>NZ_JAKNTA010000001.1:0-184764 GCF_022288725.1 Kitasatospora sp. A2-31
GGGGAGCGTGTCCGCGTACGCCTCGCGCTGGCGCTCGGCCAGTTCGTGCATCTTGCGGCGGGTCTTTGCCGAGCGGATCACCACGAAGTCCCACGGCTGGGAGAAGCCGACGCTGGGCGCGGTGTGGGCGGCCTCCAGGACGCGGATCAGCACCTCGTGCGGGATCGGGTCCGGGCGGAAGCCGTTGCGGATGTCGCGGCGCTCGCGGATGACCTGGTGGACGGCCTCGCGGCCGGCGTCGTCGAAGCCGACGGCGGCAGGGCCGCGCGGCTCGGCGGGCTCCTCGGGCGCGGTCTCCTCGGGCGCGGTCTCCTCGCCCGGGGCCTCCTCGGCGGCGGGCTGCTCGGCGGGCGCGTCCGGGCCGGCCTCGGCGGCGACGGCCTCGGCGGCGCTGTCAGGCTCGCCGGCGACGGCCTCGTTCACGGAGGACTCGACGGGGGCACCGGTGCCGGGAGCCTGGTCCGCCGGGGCGGCCTCGGGCTGGGCCTCGGCCCCGGCCTCGGCGACGGGCTCGGTGGCCGGCGTGGGCTCGGGCGCGACGGCCGGCTCGCCGGCCGCCTCGCCGGCCGGTGTCTCGGGCTGACCCGCGGGCTCGATGGTCTCGACGGTCTCCGGTGTCTCCGCGGTCTCCGCGGCCGGGGTGGCGGCGTCGGCCGGAGCCGGCTGGACCTGCTCGGCCTCCGGGCCGGCGACGACCTGGCCGGACGGCATCTCGCCGGTGCCGACAGCCGTCTCGGCGGCGGCCTCCGGCAGGGCCTCGGACTGCTCCGCGGGCTGCTCCACGACCGCAGCGTCCACCGGCTCGGCCACGGGTTCGGCGCCGGGGGCGGACTGCACGGACGGCCCCTCCTGCGCGGCCCCGGCCGGCTGGGCCGCCTCGGCGGTCACGACCTCGTGCTGGTCGGCGGGCGCTATGGGCACGGACTGCTCCACAGCCGCGTCCTCGCCGGACCGGACCGGCTCGGTGGCCTCGACCTGCGGGAGGCCGTGCGGGGTGGGCGCCGCCAGGAAGGCGGAGATCCGACGGGGCTGGCCGGCCTGGCCGGCCTGCTGCTCGGCCTGGGCGGCGGGCTCGGCCGGCGCCGCCTCCGCGGCAGCGGCGGGAGCGCCGTGGGCGTCGCCGGGCACGGCCTCGACGGCGGCGTCGACGGCGGCGGGCTCGCCGGGGACGGTCTCGACGGGGACGGTCTCGACAGGAGCGGCGGACACGTCGACCGCGACCGGCCCGGCCGGCGCGTCGGCGGCCTCCGGGGCCACCGCGAGCTGCTCCACGCCGCCCGACGCGTCGACGACCGGAGCGGCGCCCGGCGCGGCCACGACCGCCTCCGGTGCCACCGGCGACCCGGCGACGGGCACGGCCTCGGCGGCAACCGGCTGCACACCCGGCACGCCCTCGACCGCCTGGCCGCCGTCGACCTGCCCGCCGTCGACCGGCTGGGGGGCCTGCGGAGCGTCCTGGACCGGCTGCTCGACGGGGACCGGCTGGGCGACCGGGGTCGGCTGGGCCTGCACGGGCACGGCGGCCTGCGGCTCAGGCTGGCCGACGACGACCGGGATGCCGTGCGCCGGCGTGCCGCCCAGCGAGGGACCGCGGTCGGCGAGCGAGCGGACCGGCACCTGGCCGGTCATCAGCGACGGGTCCGGGATCGGCGGACCGGCGTGCAGCGGGCGGCGCGGCGGCTGAGCCGCCGTCACCGGTTCCTGACCCTGCGGCTGGACCGGGACGTGGATGCCGTGGCCCTGGGTCTGGAGGGGCTGGACCATCGGCTGGCCGGACACCGGCTGGCCCGGCACCGGCTGGGCGGCCTGGTCGGCGCCGAGCGCCGGGGGGTCCAGCGGCGGCCAGGACGGCTCGACCGGGGTGCCGGGCAGGCCCTGCTCGGGGCTCTGGTCGGCGGGAGCGGCGACGGGCTCGCCCCAGGAGCCCTGCGGGCCGGGCATCAGCAGGACGTCGTCCTCGTCGTCCAGCAGGTCCGGCTGGTCGTCGTCGGGCTGGTCGAGGAAGTGGAAGGCGGGACGCGGCGCGCCCGGGTCGACGGCCCAGCCCTCGCCGGGAACGCCGGCGACTCCGGCCACGCCCGGGGCACCGGGCACGCCGGCGCCGGGCACACCGGGGACCGGGGCGAACTGGCCGGGCACGCCGATCGGCTGGCCGTGGCTCTGGAAGTCCTGCGAGGGCACCCCCCCGGTCAGGCCGCCGTCCGGCACACCCGGGTTCGGCATCAGGGGGCTCTGCATCGCGGGGTTCGGCATCGCCGGATCGGGCATCGCCGGGTTCGGGACCACGCCGCCGTCCACCGCGGCACCCTGCACGGGTACGACGCCCTGCGCGGGGGCGACGGCCGCGACGCCCCCCGGGCCGCCGAGCGGGTCGGGCCCGGCGAGCAGGTGCTCCGGGTGTCCCTCGTTCGGGACGTGGCCGCCATCGGTCATGTCAAAGCTCCTTCCAGGCCGCTGCCGCGCCCTCGGCGACGCGATCACCGACCGCAGCGCCCATCCGCACGGGTCGGGCCTGCACCGGCCCGCCCCTCAACCACACGCGGCCGCCGCGCCGAGGCGCTGCGGCCGAAGTCCTTCCGGCGCGCTGCGGCACCCCGGCCCGCGCACCGCCCGACGGGGCGGCGCGTCAACTGAAACAACGACAGGCCGGGGCAACCGGCACGACCGCACCGGACCCTACGGCATTCTCCCGGTCCGGCGGGCGGCCCGTCGAATCGCCCACACTCCGAGCCGGACGGGGTTGCGTCGCGTCAGGAAAGGCGACAAACCGACCGGATCGGGCGGGCTGCCGGACGCCGCCTGCGTCCCGGACGCCACACTACCGGCCCGGCGGCGCCGCCTCTCGAATCAGTGTCCGGATGCGACCTGGATCACCGCTTCGCGGCGGCCCGGGCCCCGTCCGGACCGGGCCCGGCGCCCCGCCGCCACAGGTCCGGCGGCCGAACCCTCACCGGATTCGCCAGCGGGCCACCACCGGCGGCACCGTGCCTTCACACGATCTGCTCACCCCAGAGCAGCAGCACGCCGGCGGCGCCCGCCCCGAGCCGCAGGCCGGCGCTCGCGCCCGCGCCCGCCGGCTCGGCCGTCGCAGTCTCCAGGGGCTCCAGGGGCGTGGACTGCAGCAGTGCGCCGTCCGCCCGGTAGCCGGCCTCGGCGATGGCGCGGCGGACGTCCTCCGCCTCGGCGAACGTACGGGCCACCGCCACGAAGCGGTCGGGGCGGCGGGCGAGGGCGGCGCGCACCACCGCCGGGCCGCCCGCCTCGACCACGACGGCGTCCGGCTCCGGCAGGCCGCCGAGCACCTCCGGGCCGCCGCCGTGGACGGTCTCCACCTCGACGCCGTAGCGGCGGGCGTTGACGGCCAGCCGGGCGCAGGCCGAGCGGTCGGCCTCGACGGCGACCACGGCCGCGCCGAACCGGGCCGCCTCGACCGCGAGGGCTCCGTTGCCGGCGCCGACCGACCAGACCAGGTCGCCGGGACGGGCACCCAGACGGGCCAGCACGAAGGCACGGACGTGCGCCGGGAGCGTGTCGGATGCGCCCAGCGCGTCCGCCGCGCTCCCGGCGCCCGCGTACGCCTCCGCCGGAAGCGCCCAGCCGCGCTCCGGGCCGGGGTAGCCGACCGGGCGCCCGGCCAGCCAGCCGGCCGCCTCGGAGACCGCGCCGTTCTGCGGGCCGCCGCTGTTGCCGCCGATCACGAGCACCACGTTGGGGTCGCGCCAGTCGTGGTCGGCGACCCGGTCGGAGGTGAGGACGGTGACGTCCTCGTCATCGGTACCGAGCGCCTCGCAGACGACGAAGGTGCGGTGCACCCCCCGGAGCATCAGGGCCAGCTCGCTCGGGCCGGCACCGGGCGCGGTGAGCACGGCGACCTTCTGGTGGGCCCGGCAGATGTTGGCCGCGCGGCGCAGTCGGCCGCCGTGTGCGCTGACCACCTGGGCGTCCTCCCAGGGCATGCCCGCGCGGGCGAAGGCGGCGGCGACCGAGGAGACCGCGGGCAGGACCTCCAGTTCGAGGCCGTACTCGGGGCGGCGCAGGGTGCGGACGACGCCGAAGAAGCCGGGGTCGCCCTCGGCCACGACGACGACGGCGCCGCGGTGTTCGGCGATCCGCCGGGCGGCGAGCTGGACGTTGCCGAGGACGAGCCGTTCGGCGGCGGCGGGGACCGGGAGGGCGCTGAGCTGGTAGGGCGCTCCGGCCACCAGGGTCGCGGCGGCGAGGGCCGCGCCGGCGGCCTCGGTCAGCGGGGTGCCGTCCCACCCGATGACCGTGATCCGGTCAGCCATCTGCGGCCGCTCTCCCTCGCCTCGTGCCCCGACATGCCGCGCCCGCGTTCGGCGCCGGTGGAGAGGTTACCGGGTGTGATCCCCGGTACGCCGACATCTCGCACACCTGTCCGGCGCACGCCGGCGCGCGGGTGGCTCCGCAGGCCCGGCGCCCCCGGTCCGGCGCGCGCGGTGGACCGGCTGCCCGTCGGCTGCAGCCGCGACGGGCGGCGTCAGTCGCGCAGGACGTAGCGGTGGTGGTCGCCGTGCCAGCCGATCTCCCGGTCGGCCGGCTGCTCCAGGTCCTCCGGCAGGAGGCTCCACAGGATGAGGTCGCTGCGGCTCTCTCCCCCGGTCCGGCGGTCGGCCGCCGCGCCGATCGCCTCCCCGGCCTCGCCGCGCACTATCCAGGCGCTGCGCAGCACGCCCTCGCTGATGCCGCCGATCTTCTGGGCGACCTGCTGGGCGGCGGTGTTGCCGGCGGCGGTGCGCATCTCCAGGCGCAGGAAGCCGCGGTCCTCGAAGAGCCACTGGGCGACGCCGAGGACGGCCTCCGGCGCGTAGCCCTCGCCGCGCGCCCAGGCGGCGGTGACGTAGGCGATCTCGGTGGAGCGCAGCCGCCAGTCGGTGTTCCGCAGTTCGACGAGGCCGACCAGACGCTGGGTCAGGTGCTCGACGACGGCGAAGACGATGCCGCGGCCGGCCGCCCGGTGGTCGGGGGCGAGGGTGCGGGCGAGCTCTCGCGCGTGCGCCTCGGTGAAGGGCTGCGGCTGGTCGGTCCAGGCGAGGACGAGGTCGTCGGCCATCATCGCGACCAGGCCGGGGGCGTCGTGCTCCGCAAGGGGGCGCAGCAGCAGCCGCTCGGTGCTGATGGCGGTCTCGGGGAAGCTCGCTGCCATGCCGTCTCTCCTCGCCGGGTCGTGGACACACCGTACGCCTCGCCGGTCCCCCCGGTGTCACGCGGTGCGCGGACCGGACGACGGTACGTCAGAACACGGTCTGTCAGGGCGTCACTCGTGCATACTGCCCGACCGGGCCCCCGCCGAGGTGCGGCGGGGGCCCGGTCGAGAGGTGCGGGTGCCCGTGCGGGGGTCGCGCGTCCCGGTCAGAAGGCCGGGATGACGGAGCCCTGGAAGGTGTCGTCGATGTACTTCTTGACCTCGGCGGAGCGCAGCAGCTCGGCGAGCTTCTTGACCCGCGGGTCGTTCTCCTTGCCCTTCTTCACGGCAAGGATGTTGGCGTACGGGTTGCCCTCGGCCTTCTCCAGGACGATCGCGTCGGTGGCCGGCTTGAGGCCGGAGTCGAGCGCGTAGTTGCCGTTGATGACGGCGGCGTCGAGATCGGCGACGGAGCGGGGCAGCTGGGCGGCCTCCAGCTCCTTCCACTTGAGGTTCTTGGGGTTGGCGGTGATGTCGGCCGGGGTGGCCGCGGTGCCGGCGCCGTCCTTGAGGGTGATCAGCTTGTTGTCGGCGAGCAGCTTGAGCGCGCGGCCCTCGTTGGTGGCGTCGTTGGGCAGGCCGATGGTGGCGCCGTCGGGGATCTCGGTGACGGACTTGACCTTCTTGGAGTAGACGCCCAGCGGCTCCAGGTGCACCGGCGCGACCGAGACGATGGCCGTGCCGTGCTTCTTGTTGAAGTCCTCCAGGTACGGGACGTGCTGGAAGTAGTTGGCGTCGGCCGAGCCGTCCTGGACCGCGGTGTTGGGGGTCACGTAGTCGGTGACCTCCTTGATGTCGAGCTTGAGGCCGGCCTTCTCCGCCAGGTGGTCCTTGACGTACTTGAGGATCTGGCCGTGCGGGGTGGGGCTGGCGGCGACGGTGAGCGGCGCGTTCGGGTCGGAGGAGCCGGACGAGCCGGAGCTGCCGCAGGCGGCCAGGGAGAGGGCGATGCCGGCGGTGGCGAGGACGCTGGTGAACTTCAGGGCGTTGCGCACGAAAAGTGCCTTTCTGCGTGGTGCGGGGAGCCGCGGCCCGGGTCGGGCGCGGGAGGTCCGGGGGGTGCCGAGGTCTAGGAGGTGACCAGGTCCTCGTCGAGGGCCGTCGCGCGGGTGCGGCGCCCGCGGAGCAGCCGGGTGCGGCCGGCGACGCCGCCGCGGTGGGAGAGGCGGCGGACGGCGTAGTCGCCGATCAGCTGGACGGCGGTGACGATGATCGCCAGCTCGGCGACGATGACCCACATGAAGGTGGTCTCGAAGCGCAGGTAGCCGTAGGTGATGGCGAGGTTGCCGAGGCCGCCGCCGCCGACGGTGCCGGCCATCGCGGAGTAGCTGATCAGCGTGATGACGGTGGTGGTCAGCGAGGCGGTGAGGCCGGGCAGGGCCTCCGGGATCATCGTCTTGCGGACGATCGTCCAGGTGTCGCCGCCCATGGCGCGGACCGCTTCGATCAGGCCGCCGTCGACCTCGCGCACGGAGGTCTCGACCAGGCGGGCGAAGAACGGGATGGCGCCGATGGTGAGCGGGACGGTGGCGGCCTGCCAGCCCAGGGAGGTGCCGACGATCAGCTTGGTGAAGGAGAACAGCGCGACCATCAGGACCAGGAACGGCAGCGAGCGCGCGATGTTCACGACGGCGCCGATCACCCGGTTGACCACGACGTTCTCCAGTGCGCCGCCCCTGGCGGTGAGCACCAGCAGGATGCCGAGCGGGAGGCCGAACAGCACGCTGCCGAGGGTGGAGACGCCGACCATCTGGAAGGTCTCCCAGGTGGCGGGCCACAACAGTGTCTGCATCTGGTCCCAGGTCATGCCGCCGCTCCGCTCGCCTCGTCGTCGCCGTTCGCCTCGATCACGTCCACCTGCAGGCCCTGCTCGCGCAGGAAGCCGATCGGCACCACGTTGTCCGCACGGCCGCCGGGAAGCTCGACCCTCATCCGGCCGACCGTCCGGCCGGCGATGGTCTCGACAGCCGCGCCGAGGATGTTGATGTCGATCTGGTAGGTACGGGCCAGCTGGGAGACGAAGGGCCGGGCCGAGGTGTCGCCCTGGAAGGTGATCTCCAGCACGGTGGCGCCCGGGTGGCCGGTGCCGAACTCGCCGAGCGGGAAGAGCTCGCGGGCCAGTTCGGAGTCGGTCCTGGTGAGCAGGTCGGTGAGCTCGCCGGACTCGACCACCTTGCCGCCGCGCATCAGGGCGGCGGAGTCGCAGACGGACTTGATGACGTCCATCTCGTGGGTGATCAGCAGGACGGTGAGGCCGAGCTGCTGGTTGAGATCGCGCAGCAGCTTCAGGATGGAGCGCGTGGTCTCGGGGTCGAGCGCGGAGGTGGCCTCGTCGGAGAGCAGCACCTTGGGGTCGCCGGCGAGGGCGCGGGCGATGCCGACGCGCTGCTTCTGGCCCCCCGAGAGCTGGCTCGGGTAGCTGCGGGCCTTGTCGGCGAGGCCGACGAGGTCGAGCAGTTCCGCGGCCTTGCGGCGGCGCTCGGTGCGGTCCAGGCCGATGATCTCCAGCGGGAGCTCGACGTTGTCCTGCACGGTGCGGGAGGCCAGCAGGTTGAAGTGCTGGAAGACCATGCCGATGCGGCGGCGGGCCTCGCGCAGTTCGCGGCCGGCGCGGTTCTCGCCGCCGGAGAGCGCGGTGAGTTCGACGCCGTCCACCGTGACGGTGCCGGAGCTGGGGCGCTCCAGCATGTTGACGCAGCGGATGAGGGTGGACTTGCCGGCACCGCTGGTGCCGACGACTCCGTAGACCTCGCCGGGTCGGACGTGGAGGTCGACGCCGGCGAGGGCGGTCACCTCGCGGCCGCGGGAGCGGTAGACCTTGGTGAGGTCCGTGGTGGTGATCACAGCTGTTTCCGTTGGTCGGGGGCGGGCGGCGTGCCGCCGCCGGACCGGGTTGCGGTCGACGGCGAGGACGGCGTTGTGCCGGAGGACGGCGTTGTGCCGGGGGGATCCGGACCTGCCACCCCTCGTTCACCACCGCCGGACGGGCGGGCCGCGCGACGGCGCGGCCCCGACGGGTCGTCAGGGAGCGCCACCGGCCCGGGGACGGGCAGGCGGGGGGAGGGGGGTCGGGCTACTGGCAGGCGCGGCGCTCACGCAGGGCGCGGGAGGCGGGGTCTCGCTTCGGGGCGCGAGGAGGGAGGCGGTGGCCCTCAGCAGTGACACATTCGACGACACATGGCACGCTCACCTGCCGGCATGGTGCCGGTGGGGGTGCAGTTCGTCGTCGCAGTCATGTGAGCCAGTAAATCAGATGGGCGTATTTGCGCCCAATTCTTGGCATCCGCTGTCCGCAATGCGGACACACAACGCCCCTACCTGCAACGATACGGCCCGGCACCGCCTCCGGAGCGTCCGGATGGTGGCGGTGCCGGGCCGGATGGGGCGGCCGCGCGAGGTCAGGCGGTGGCGGCGAGCGGGGCCGGGACGGGCTTCTCCAGGTGGACCAGGGTGAGCCGCCCGCTGATCTGCTCGACGGCGGTCTGCCGGTAGCCCTGCCGGGCGTAGAGGCGCAGGTTGCCGAGGCTGCGGTGGCCGGTGAAGAGGCGGAAGGCGGTCACCGGGCGGCCGTCCTCGGCGAGACGGCGCTCCAGCGCCTCCAGCAGGCGTCCGCCGAGGCCGTGCCGCTGCATCCGGGGGTGGACCACCAGACGCCCTATCCGGGCGACGCCGTCGGTGCCGATCCGGCCCCGGACGGTGCCGACCACCTCGTCGCCGAGCCGGGCCACGAGGAACTGCTGCTCGGCCAGTTCGGCGCGCAGGCTCTCCAGCGTCTGCGTCAGCGGGTCCAGGGTCCAGTCGCCGTACAGCTCGGCCTCGCCCTGGTAGCCGAGGTACTGGAGCTTGAGGATCTGCTCGGCGTCCTCGGCGGCGGCCGCCGAGATGATCACGCTCATGCCCATGTGCTGGGGCCTCCCCATCGTCGTGCCCGGCGCGCGGATGTGAGGGTGTCGCACCGGATGCCCTGCCGGAGGTGTCCCGGCCGGGGATCGGCCCTGGCCGGGGTGGCGCACGAACGTACCAGCCGCCCGGGCCCTGGTGGGGCCGACGGGCCGGCAGCGTCGTTCACGCCCGGTGTCCGAGCGCTCGCTCCGCCGTCAGGAGCTACGTTCGCCAGCGCTCTACCCGCGCGTCAGCTGCTCTCAACCTTTCGACCGCCGGACGTGGCGAGGGTCACGTCGCTCGACGGGCGGCTGTCACGTCGCTTGACGGGCGGGGGTCACGTCGGGCCCGCCGGACGGGCGCCGGAGCGGGCCTGCGGCACAGCGGACCAGGCACAGCGGACCAGGCGCAGCGGACCAGGCGCAGCGCTCAGGCGTAGCGCTCGGCGTGGAGGAGGACGCGCAGACAGGCGAGGCAGCGGGCGCGGGTGGGTCCGATGGAACCGCGGGGCATGCCCAGGCGTTCGGCGATCTCCCGGTAGGTGGGCGGCGGGTCGTCGGTGAGGGCCGTGACGAGTTCGGGGCAGCGGCCGGGCAGCGCGGCCACCGCCTCGCGGACGAGGCGGCGCCGGAGCTCGGCGAACACCTCCTCCTCGGCGGAGCGGACGGAGGGAAGGTTGGTGCACATACCGGGGATGACCGGGCGCGGGCGGGACCGGTTACGGGCGGGCGGTGGCGTGCACGCGGGAGGGGCGCGGCGATCGGTCTGCCGCGCCCCTCCCCCGGGTGCTGTCGACGGGTCAGCCCCGGACCCACTCCTGCTGGACGGCCAGGTCGGCCTTGACCTCGGCGAGCTGGACCGCGACCGCCGAGGGGGCGGTGCCGCCGCGCCCGTTGCGCGAGGCGATCGCGCCGTGGACGCTGAGCACCGACCGCACCTCGGGCGTGAGGTGCTCGGAGATGGCGGCGAACTGCTCGTCGGTCAGGTCGCCGAGCTCGATGCCCTGCTGCTCACAGAGCTTGACGCAGGCGCCGGCCACCTCGTGCGCGACGCGGAACGGCACGCCCTGCCTGACCAGCCACTCGGCGATGTCGGTGGCGAGCGAGAAGCCGGCCGGGGCGAGCTCCTCCAGCCGCTCCCGGTGCACGGTGAGGGTGGCCATCATGCCGGTGAAGGCGGGCAGCAGCACCTCCAGCGTGTCGCAGGAGTCGAAGACCGGCTCCTTGTCCTCCTGGAGGTCCCGGTTGTAGGCCAGCGGCAGCGCCTTGAGGGTGGCGAGCAGTCCGGTCAGGTTGCCGATCAGCCGGCCCGACTTGCCGCGGGCCAGCTCGGCGATGTCCGGGTTCTTCTTCTGCGGCATGATCGAGGAGCCGGTGGAGAAGGCGTCGTGCAGCGTGATGAAGCCGAACTCCTTGGTGTTCCAGATGATCACCTCCTCCGCGATCCGGGAGAGGTTGATCCCGATCATGGCGGTGACGAAGGCGAACTCGGCGACGAAGTCGCGCGAGGCCGTGCCGTCGATGGAGTTGCCGACCGAGCCGCCCTCGAAGCCGAGGTCGGCGGCGACGGCCTGCGGGTCGAGGCCGAGCGAGGAGCCGGCCAGGGCCCCGGAGCCGTACGGCGAGACGGCGGTGCGGGCGTCCCACTGGCGCAGCCGCTCGGCGTCCCGGCCGAGGGCCTGCACGTGCGCGAGGACGTGGTGGGCGAAGAGGACCGGCTGGGCGTGCTGGAGGTGGGTGCGGCCCGGCATGGCGGTGTCGGGGTGCGCCTCGGCCAGGCCGACCAGGGCGTGCTGGAGGTCCAGGACCAGGGCGCCGATGATCCTGGCGTGGTCCCGCAGGTACATCCGGAACAGCGTGGCGATCTGGTCGTTGCGCGAGCGGCCGGCCCGGAGCTTGCCGCCGAGGTCGGCGCCGAGCCGCTCCAGCAGGCCGCGCTCCAGCGCGGTGTGGACGTCCTCGTCGGCGACGGTACCGGTGAAGGTGCCGGCCTCGACGTCGGCGAGCAGCTGGTCCAGCCCGGCGAGCATGGCGTCGAGCTCGGCGTCGCCGAGCAGGCCGGCCCGGTGCAGGACGCGGGCGTGGGCCTTGGAGCCGGCGATGTCGTACGGCGCCAGGCGCCAGTCGAAGTGCACCGACGCGGAGAGCCTGGCCAGCGCCTCGGACGGGCCGTCGGCGAAGCGCGCGCCCCAGAGGCGCAGCTCAGGACTGTTACTGGCGGCGGTCCGGTCGGCAGGCATCGCTCGGGCTCCTTGCGCGTGAGGGGGGTGGTGGGGGCGGGCCCCGGCCGGGCGGTGGTGCGGCCGGGGCCCGGGGCGGACCGGTCAGGCCAGGTCGCGCCGGGCGGCGATCTTCGAGGAGAGGCCGAAGATCTCGATGAAGCCCTTGGACATCGACTGGTCGAAGGTGTCGCCCGTGTCGTAGGTGGCGAGGTTGAAGTCGTACAGCGACTGGTCCGACTTGCGGCCGTTGACGACGGCCCGGCCACCGTGCAGGACCATCCGGATGTCGCCGGAGACGTGCTGGTTGGCCTCTTCGACGAAGCCGTCCAGGGCGCGCTTGAGCGGCGAGAACCAGAGGCCGTCGTAGACCAGCTCGGCCCAGCGCTGCTCCACCTGCCGCTTGTAGCGGGCGAGTTCGCGCTCGACGGTGACGTTCTCCAGGGCCTGGTGGGCGGTGATCAGGGCGATCGCGCCGGGGGCCTCGTAGATCTCCCGGGACTTGATGCCGACCAGCCGGTCCTCGACCATGTCGAGGCGGCCGACGCCCTGGGCACCGGCCCGCCGGTTCAGCTCCTCGATGGCCTGCAGGACGGTGACCTTGCGGCCGTCGACGGCGACCGGGACGCCGGCCTCGAAGGTGATGACCACCTCGTCGGCCTCGCGCGGGACGGCCGGGTCCTGGGTGTACTCGTAGACGTCCTCGATCGGGGCGTTCCAGATGTCCTCCAGGAAGCCGGTCTCGACGGCGCGCCCGAAGACGTTCTGGTCGATCGAGTACGGCGACTTCTTGGTGGTGGCGATCGGCAGGCCCTTGGACTCGGCGAAGGCGATCGCCTTGTCCCGGGTCATCGCGTAGTCGCGGACCGGGGCGATGCACTTCAGGCCGGGGGCGAGGGAGTTGATGCCGACCTCGAAGCGGACCTGGTCGTTGCCCTTGCCGGTGCAGCCGTGGGCGACGGTGGTGGCGCCGTGCTTCTGCGCGGCGGCGACCAGGTGCTTGACGATGACCGGCCGGGACAGGGCGGACACCAGGGGGTACTCGCCCTGGTAGAGGGCGTTGGCCTTGAGGGCCGGGAGGCAGTACTCGTCGGCGAACTCCTCCCGGGCGTCCGCGACCTCGGCCTCGACGGCACCGCAGTCCAGCGCACGCTGGCGGATGACGTCCAGGTCCTCGCCGCCCTGGCCGACGTCGACGGCGACGGCGATGACCTCGGCGCCCGTCTCCTCGGCGATCCAGCCGATGCAGACGGACGTGTCCAGACCGCCCGAGTAGGCGAGTACGACGCGCTCGGTCACGGCTTTCTCCTTCACAACTGTGCGAACAGGCTTACGGCGATAGGCATAAGTATGCACTACTCCGTATGAATCTCAAAACCCGGCCCGCTCCGGCCGCCGGAGCGGGCCGGCGACGGCCGCGGGAACGGCCGTGGGCCCGGCTCCGGCCCCCGAGGGGACCGGTTCCGGGCCCACGCGGGGACGGTCTGTACGGTCTGCTGCTCCTTGCGCCTCGGCCGGGGCCGACGCCGCGGCCCCGGCGCCACGAGCACCCGGGGCGAAGGCGCTACTGCGCCTTGGCCTGGGCGAGTTGCATCAGGTGGTCGGCGAGTGCCTGGCCGCCGACCGGGTCACGGCTGATCAGCAGCACGGTGTCGTCGCCGGCGATGGTGCCGATGATCTCGAAGACCTCGGCCTGGTCGATCGCCGAGGCGAGGAACTGCGCCGCACCCGGCGGGGTGCGCAGCACCACGAGGTTGCCGGACGCGGTGGCGGAGACCATGAGCTCGCCGGCCAGCCGGGCCATCCGGCCCTCGGTGGCCGACTCCCCCATCGGTGCCCGCGGCGTGCGGTCGCCGCCCTCGGCGGGGACGGCGTAGATCAGTGCGCCGTCCCGGTTGCGGATCTTCACCGCGCCCAGCTCGTCCAGGTCCCGGGAGAGGGTGGCCTGGGTGACCACCAGTCCGTCATCGGCGAGCAGCTTGGCGAGCTGGCTCTGCGAACGCACGGGCTGGCGGGTGAGCAGGTCCACGATCCGCCGGTGGCGCGCGGTGCGGGTCTGCGGGACCTGCGGCGTCGGGCCGGCGGAGGACTGGCCGGAGTTGGGAACGGTCATGTGATTATTCTCCCGGACTACGCTCGAATCGCATCGGCCGGGGCGTTCTCCCGCACCGTCCGGAGGATGTCCGGCAGCGCGGCCAGGAAGGCGTCCGCCTCCTGCTCGGTGAGCACCAGCGGCGGGGCGAGCCGCACGGCGTCCGGGACGGCGGCGTTCACCAGGAAGCCCGCCTGCTGGGCGACGGCCTGCACCTCGGCCGAGACCGGCTCGGTGAGCACGATGCCGAGCAGCAGCCCGGCGCCGCGCACGTGCGAGACCAGCGGGTCGCCGATCGCCTCGATGCCCTTGCGCAGCCGCTCGCCGAGCTTGCGGGTGTGCTCCAGCAGGCCCTCGGACTCGATGGTGTCGAGCACCGCCAGGGCGGCCGCGGCGACGACCGGGTTGCCGCCGAACGTGGTGCCGTGCTGGCCGGGGGTGAGCAGGTCGGCGGCCTCGCCGAAGGCGAGGACGGCGCCGATCGGCAGCCCGCCGCCGAGCGCCTTGGCGAGGGTGACCACGTCCGGGTCGACGCCCTCGTGGGCCTGGTGGGCGTACCAGTGGCCGGTGCGGCCGATGCCGGTCTGGATCTCGTCCAGGACCAGCAGGGTGCCGGTGGCCCGGGTGATCTCGCGGGCGGCCCGCAGGTAGCCGTCGGGCAGCGGGACCGCGCCGTTCTCGCCCTGGATCGGCTCCAGGAAGACGGCGGCCGTCTCGGTGGTGACCGCGGTGCGCAGCGCCTCGACGTCGCCGAACGGGACGTGCGTGACGTCGCCGGGCAGCGGCAGGAACGGGGCCTGCTTGGCGGGCTGGCCGGTGAGCGCGAGGGCTCCCATGGTCCGGCCGTGGAAGCCGCCCTCCAGCGCCACGAGGTGGGTGCGGCCGGTCCGCCGGCTGATCTTGAACGCGGCTTCGTTGGCCTCGGCGCCGGAGTTGCAGAAGAACACCCGGCCGGGGCGACCGGCGAGCGCGATCAGCCGCTCGGCCAGGGCGATGGTCGGCTCGGCCATGAAGAGGTTGGAGACGTGGCCGAGGCTGGCGATCTGCCGGGTGACGGCCTCGACGACGGCCGGGTGGGCGGTGCCGAGGGCGTTGACGGCGATCCCGCCGAGCAGGTCGGTGTACTCCCTGCCGTCGGCGTCCCACAGCTTCGCGCCCTCACCGCGGACCAGGGGGATCCGCGGGGTGCCGTAGTTGTCGGTGAAGGCGTGCTGCCACCGGTCGGTGAGCTGGTCGTTCGATGTCATGCGAGTCCCCCGGTCACGGTCGGTTCGTCGTCCGGCACGACCATCGTGCCGATGCCCTCGTCGGTGAAGATCTCCAGCAGCAGGCTGTGCTGCACCCGGCCGTCCAGGACGCGGGCGGTGCCGACGCCGGAGCGGACGGCGCGCAGGCAGCCCTCCATCTTGGGGAGCATGCCGCTGGCGAGGCCCGGCAGCAGCTCCTCCAGCTCGCCCGCGCTGAGCTGGCTGATCACGTCGTCGGAGTTCGGCCAGTCCTTGTAGAGACCCTCGACGTCGGTGAGGACCACGAGCATCTCGGCGCCGAGCGCGACCGCGAGGGCGGAGGCGGCCGTGTCGGCGTTGATGTTGTAGACGTGGCCGTCGGCGCCGCGGGCGATCGAGGAGATCACCGGGATGCGCCCGTCGGCGATGAGCGCCTTCACGGCGCCGGCCTCGATGTTGACGATGTCGCCGACCAGGCCGATGTCGACCTGCTCGCCGTCGACGACCGCGTAGCGCTTGATCGCGGTCATGGTGTGGGCGTCCTCGCCGGTCATGCCGACGGCGAACGGGCCGTGCTCGTTGAGCAGGCCGACCAGCTCGCGCTGGACCTGGCCGGCCAGCACCATCCGGACGACGTCCATGGTCTCGGGGGTGGTGACCCGCAGACCGTTGGTGAAGTTGGACTCCAGGCCCAGCTTGTCCAGTTGGGCGCTGATCTGCGGGCCGCCGCCGTGCACGACGACGGGGTGCAGGCCGGCGTAGCGCAGGAAGACCACGTCCTGCGCGAAGGCCGCCTTGAGGCTCTCGTCGACCATGGCGTTGCCGCCGAACTTGATCACGACGGTCTTGCCGTGGAAGCGCTCCAGCCAGGGCAGCGCCTCGATGAGGGTCAGGGCCTTGGGCAACGCGGTGTTGTTGCGGGCCTGTTCGCCCTTGGGTGCGATCTGCACGGGTGTCCCTCGTCGGATCCGGCTCGGTGGAGTGAACGGTCGGGTGGAGTGCGCGCTCAGGTGGAGTAGGCGCTGTTCTCGTGCACGTAGTCGGCGGTGAGGTCGTTGGTCCACAGCGTCGCGGAGGCCTCGCCGGCGTTGAGCCGGGCGGTGATGACGATCTCGCGGCCGGTCATGTCGACCAGGTCGCGGTCCTCCCCCACTCCGCCGTCCCGGCAGACCCAGACGCCGTTGATGGCCACGTCGAGGCGGTTCGGGTCGAACGCGGCGGCGGTGGTGCCGATGGCGGCCAGTACCCGGCCCCAGTTCGGGTCCTCCCCGTGGAGGGCGCACTTGAGCAGGTTGTTGCGGCCGATGACGCGGGCGACGTCGACGGCCTCCTCCTCGGTGGCGGCGTCGGTGACGTCGATCCGGATCTCCTTGCTCGCCCCCTCGGCGTCGCCGATCAGCTGACGGGCGAGGTCGGCGCAGACCGTGCGGACGGCCTCGTCGAACTCCGCCCGGTCGGGGACGGTCCCGGAGGCGCCGGAGGCGAGCAGCAACACCGTGTCGTTGGTGGACATGCAGCCGTCGGAGTCGATCCGGTCGAAGGTCGTGCGGGTGGCGCCGCGCAGGGCCTCGTCGAGCGCCGGGGCGTCCAGGTCGGCGTCGGTGGTGAGGACGACCAGCATGGTGGCGAGGCTCGGCGCCAGCATGCCGGCGCCCTTGGCCATGCCACCGACCGTCCAGCCGGCCGGGCTGGTGACCTGGGCGGTCTTGTGGACGGTGTCGGTGGTCTTGATGGCGATCGCCGCGGCCTCGCCGCCGGTGGCGCTGAGCTCGGCGGCGGCGGTGGCGACGCCGGGCAGCAGGACGTCCATCGGTAGGCGGACGCCGATCAGGCCGGTGGAGGCGACGGCGACCTCGCCGGCGTTGAGCTTCAGCTCCTCGGCGACCTTCTCGGCGGTGGCGTGGGTGTCCTGGAAGCCGAGCGGACCGGTGCAGGCGTTGGCGCCGCCGGAGTTGAGGACGACGGCGGAGACCAGGCCGCCCTTGAGGACCTGCTCGGACCAGAGGACGGGGGCGGCCTTGACCCGGTTGGCGGTGAAGACGCCGGCCGCGGCGAGCGAGGGGCCGTCGTTGACGACCAGCGCGAGGTCGGGGGTACCGGAGGCCTTGATCCCCGCGGTGATCCCGGCGGCGCGGAAGCCCTTGGCGGCCGTCACTCCGAGGTTCTGATCGTCGGTCACGGTGCGACTCCGTTCACGGGAAGGCCGAGCTCCTCGGGGAGGCCGAGGGCGATGTTCATGCTCTGCACCGCGCCGCCCGCGGTGCCCTTGACCAGGTTGTCGATCGCGCTGATCGCCACGATCCGCCCGGCCGTCTCGTCCAGGGCGACCTGGACGAGGGCGACGTTGGAGCCGTAGACGCTGCTGGTCTGCGGCCAGTGCCCCTCGGGCAGCAGGTGGACGAAGGGCTCGCCGGCGAACGCCTCGGCGTATGCGGCGCGCAGGCTCTCGCCGGTCACGCCGGGCTGGGCCTTGGCGGAGCACGTGGCGAGGATGCCGCGCGGCATCGGGACGAGGGTGGGGGTGAAGGAGACGGTGACCGGCTCCCCGGCGAGCGGGGTGAGGTTCTGCGACATCTCCGGGGTGTGCCGGTGGACGCCGCCGACGCCGTAGGCGCTGACGCTGCCCATGACCTCGCTGCCGAGCAGGTGGGTCTTGGCGGCCTTGCCGGCGCCGGAGGTGCCGGAGGCGGCGACGATCACGGCCTCGGGCTCGGCGAGCTGCGCGGCGTAGGCCGGGAAGAGGGCGAGCGAGACGGCGGTCGGGTAGCAGCCGGGGACGGCGATCCGGTTGACGCCCTTGAGCGCGGTGCGGTGGCCGGGCAGTTCGGGCAGGCCGTAGGGCCAGGTCCCGGCGTGCGCCGAGCCGTAGAACTGCTCCCAGTCGGCGGCGGCCCTGAGCCGGAAGTCCGCGCCGCAGTCGACGATCAGCACGTTCTGGCCGAGGGCCTCGGCCACTGCGGCGGACTGGCCGTGCGGCAGCGCGAGGAACACCACGTCGTGATCGGCCAGCACCTCGGGGGTGGTCGGCTCCAGGACGCGGTCGGCCAGCGGGATCAGGTGCGGCTGCAGGGCGCCGAGCCTGGTGCCCGCGTTCGAGGCGCCCGTGAGCGCCCCGATCTCCACCTCCGGGTGGCCGAGCAGCAGTCGCAGCACCTCGCCGCCCGCGTAACCGCTCGCACCGGCGACGGCGACTCGCAATGCCATGGCAGTCCTCCTTGGTCGTGGCATGAATATACGCAGCACGGAACATTCATGCAAGGAGTATGCGGAGAACCTGCCGGGCCCCCGGCGGGCCGAGGGCCGAGGCCGGGGAGGGCCGAGGGCCGAGGACCGGGGAGGGTGGCCCTCAGCGCTTGACGGCCTTGAGGACGACGAACTTGGGGTTTCCGGCCACGAGTCGGCAGTTGCCGAAGAGGCGGCGCAGCTTGACGTGGTAGCCGAGGTGCCGGTTGCCGACCACCCAGAGCTCCCCGCCCGGGCGCAGGGCGCGTCGGGCGCCCGTGAACATCCGCCACGACGTGGCGTCGGTGGTGGCCTGGTGGGAGTGGAACGGCGGGTTGTTGAGCACCAGGTCCACCGAGCCGGGGGCGACGGTGCCCTCCGCGAGCGCGTCGGCGGTGAGGAACTCGGCCGGCACGTCCGGGCCCAGGTTGGCCCGGAAGGTGGCCTCGGCCGAGGCCACCGCCTGGTGGGACTCGTCGATGAAGACCAGTTCCGCGCCGGGGCTCGCCAGCGCCGTGGCGGTGCCGACCACGCCGTTGCCGCAGCCGAGGTCGACCACGCGGGCGCCGGGGGCGGCGGTCGGCAGGTGACCGAGGAAGAAGCGGGTGCCGATGTCGAGGTGCTCGGCGCAGAAGGTGCCGGCGTGGTTGACCACGAGGTGCCCGGAGGCCGGGCCGATGTCGTCGGGGAGGGCGTAGGTGTGCGGCCAGGGGTTGGGGCCGGGGTCGAGCGCCGGGTCGGGCGTGCAGAGGATCAGCCGGGCCTTGCGGACCGCGAGCGAGGTGCGGGTCGGTCCGAGGATGCGCTCGAAGAGCCGGAGCGTGGAGGTGTGGATCTCGGTGACCATGCCGGTGCCGACCACCACGCTGCCCGGGTGGAGCGCCGGGGCCAGCCGGTGCAACTGGTCCTCCAGCAGCGCAAGGCTCTTGGGCACCCGGACCAGCAGGACGTCGATGCGCTCGGGCGGGGTGTCCTGGGTGGTGAGCAGCCGCGCCGCGTCGGGGGCGGCGCCGGCCCGGGCGAGGTTGGCGCGGGTGGCCCGGCGGCCGAGGTGCGAGTCGCTGATCTGGATCGGCCCGTGGGCGGCGAGTGCCGTGGTGAGGGCGCCCCAGCGGTCGCCGAGGACGGCGACGGTACGGCCGGTGAGGTCGGTGGCGGCGCCCGCGGCGCTGTCGGCCTCGCCGGCGAGGTGGCGCAGCAGGTACTCGTCGGCGGCGTCCCAGGCGCGCAGCCGCTCGCGCGGGTCCTCCGGGTAGCGGGTGAGGTCGAAGGTGCCCCACGGGGTCGTGAAGGGGGTGGCGGCGGCGGGCGTGCTGAGGCGGTTCATCGTGATCTCAGGCTAGCCGACCGCCGGGCGCGGGCCGCCCGGGCGGCCGATACTGGAGGGGCCCGACCGGAAGGGACCGACCGGAAGGGGTCTGGGCATGGACTGGAAGCTCGAAGTCGTCGTGGTGCCGGTTTCGGACGTGGACCGGGCCAAGGTGTTCTACGAGGAGCAGACCGGTTTCACGGTGGACCACGACACCCGGATCCGTGACGGGGTCCGGGTGGTGCAGCTGACGCCGCCGGGCTCGGGGTGCTCGATCGTGGTGGGGACCGGGGTCACCGAGGCGCCGCCGGGCTCCTTGAAGGGACTGCAGCTGGTGGTGCCGGACATCGACAAGGCACACGGCGAGCTGGTCGCGCGGGGCGTCGAGGTGAGCCCGGTGCAGCACTTCGAGGCGGGCGCCCGGGTGGACGGGCGCGGCGGGGACTGGAACTCGTTCGTCTTCTTCAACGATCCCGACGGCAACGGCTGGGCGGTCCAGGAGTCGCCGGCCCGCTGAGCCCTGTCCGGCCGAGGCCGCACGCAGGCCCGGAGTGCGTGCGGGCCGGGTCCGCGCCCGGCGTACGCGCCGGGCCGGGTGGGCCGGGAACCGCCTCGGTAGGCTCGGAGGATGGTCGAAGACGAGGGAAGCGTCCGGGTCGACAGCTGGATCTGGTCGGTCCGGCTGGCCAGGACGCGCGCGCTGGCCGCGGCCGCCTGCCGGGCCGGTCACGTGCGGGTGAACGGGGAGCGGGCCAAGCCGGCGCAGGCGCTGAGGCCGGGGGACGAGGTCCGGGTCCGCGAGGAGGGCTACGAGCGGGTGGTCGTGGTGAAACGGCTGATCCGCAAGCGGGTCGGGGCCGGGGTCGCCGCCGAGTGCCTGGTCGACAACAGCCCGCCCAGGCCGCCGCGCGAGCTGACGCCGGCCGCCGGCGTGCGGGACCGGGGCGCCGGGCGCCCCACCAAGCGGGACCGCCGCGAACTGGACCAGCTGCGGCGGTCGTAGCGCGTTGCCGGGTACGGGTGGGCCCGGTGCCCACCCCTGCCGCCGGCGCCCACCCCTGCCGCCGGTGCCCACCCCTGCCGCCGGCGCCCACCCGTACCGCCGGCGCCCACCCGTACCGCCGGCGCCCACCCGCACTGCCTGCCTCCAGCGACGTCCACCGGACCGCAGCCCCGGCCGGTTCAGGCAGCGGCCGCGGAGTCGGTGAGGACCTTGGCCAGGAACGCGTCCAGGTTGCCCGTCATACGGGCGACCTGCTCCTCGACCGACAGCGACTCCTCGGGCCGGCTGACCAGCGCGGACTTCTTCAGCCCGCGCAGGTAGAGCGAGCAGGCGAGGTCCGCGCAGACGTAGGTGCCGACGGTGTTCCCCTCGCGCCCGGCCGCGCCCGCGCGGCGGGCGGCCAGCAGCGCGACGCCGGAGCCGGCGTGGGTGCAGATGCAGAGCGAGCAGACGTTGCTCATCCGCAGGCTGCGGCGCACCGAGGGCACCCGCAGCGTGATGCCGACCAGTTCCCCGCGGTGCTCGGCCACCAGGTATCCCCGGTCGGGCGCGCCCTGGTCCCGCCAGCCGAGGAAGTCCAGGTCATCCCAGGGGAGTTGGTCGAATCCCCGGGGCAGGTTGAGCCGACGGGCCTCACCCTTGGAGCAGTTGACGAAGCAGGCGCGGATCTCGTTCTCGCTCAGGGGTCTCATGCTTCGGACGCTAACACCGGCCCGTGCCGGCCGTCGCGCCGATTTCCGCCCGTCGTACCCGTGTCCACCCCCGGCTGCGCCCCGGCGCTGACCGGTTGTCAGTGGCGGGGGCTAACGTCATGGGTGGACGGGGGCGGCCCGGTCCCGGCGCTCGGAGGGAGGCGCCGGGGCCGGTTCACCGTGCCCCGGCGCCTCTTCACCGGCCGCACGGACAACGAGCGGGCCACTGCCGGGACGAGCGCGCCGCGAGGCCGTCAGCGCTTGACGGCGACGCCGGCGTAGGCGGAGACGTCCTGCCAGCCCTCGGGCAGGTCCGTGGTGGGGACGTGACCGGCTTCCGGCCGCCAGAGCGGGAGTTGGACCAGGCCCGGTCCCGCGAACTCGAAGTCGCCGAAGAACGGCTCCACCGCGGCGCGGGGGCGCAGCACCAGCGGCGCGCTCGCGCTCCTGTAGATCCGGGCACCCTCGGCCGCGCTCTCGCGCGAGGCGAAGTCGGGGCTGCCGTGGGAGAGGATCAGCACGCTGCCGGGCGCGAGCGCGTCGCGCAGGGTGCGGACGATCGCCTCGGCGCCGTCCTCGTCCCGGATGAAGTGCAACACGGCGACGAGCATCAGGGCGACCGGCTGCCCCAGGTCGACGGCGGCGCGCAGGCCGGGGTGGTCGAGGATCGAGGCCGGGTCGCGCAGGTCGGCCTCGACCACCGAGGTGTGGCCGGCCTTGTGGCTCGCCAGCAGGGCGCGGGCGTGGGTGGCGACGATCGGGTCGTTGTCGACGTAGACGACCCGGGCGTCCGGGACGGCCCGCCGGGCCACCTCGCTGGTGGAGCCGACGGAGGGGATCCCGGTGCCGATGTCGATGTACTGGCGGATGCCCCGGCCGGCCGCGTACTGGACGGCGCGGCCGAGGAACTCGCGGTTGGTGCGGGCCAGCAGCGGCAGCGCGGGGTAGGCGGCGATGGCGGCCTCGGCCGCCTTGCGGTCGGCCTCGAAGTTGTCCTTGCCGCCGAGGTAGTAGTCGTACATCCGGGCGGTGTGCGGAACCCCGGTGTCGAGCTCGGTCGGCGGCTCCCAGTCGTCGGCCCTGGCCCAGTCCCAGTCGCTGCCGATGTCCGTACCGGTGGCCGCCGAAGCGGTGCTGTCCTCGTGCATCCTGTTCCGTCCCCCTGTACTCGCTTCCGGTAATCCGTCGCCGGATCGGCTGCCGCCGCGGCCGATTCCCCCGGAGCACGCGGCGCGCCGTGATCGTATCCGACGGCCTGCCGTGGAAACAGCGGTAGTTCGGGTTTGTCCGGTGCTGCAGGGCGCGCGTGTGTGCACGATGTGTGTGCGCGCCGACGGGCGGCCGGGGGGCCGCGCCCTCGAATCGCCCCCGGAGCTGTGCCGTCTCTATGCTGGCTGCCGATGACTGCCGACCGGATGATCGCCGACCGCCGCACCTTGCTGCGCACCACCGCCAGGCTCGCCGTGCTGACCGCCGGGGGCGGGCTGCTCGCCGCGTGCGGCGGCACCGGCCCGCGCCGGGCCGACCCGGGAGCGCTCGCCGTGCACCCCGGCACCGTCGACCCGGCGGGCGGGGACCCGGCCGCGGTGGACCCGGCCTGGTCGGGCGGCGAAGGGCCCGCCCCCCCCCGCCCCGACCGCCTCCCCCTCCGCGGATCCGCAGCCGAGCGTCGCGGCGGCCGCCGCGACGGCCGCGCCGCCGAGCCCGCCGGTGCTGCCGCCGCTGCCCCCGGGCACCCCGCTGGAGGTCGTGTACGGTCCGCGCACCGGCAAGAACGTCGCCCTCACCGTCCACGGCAGCGGGGACCCGAAGCTGGCCACCGCACTGCTGGAGATCGCCGAGCAGCGCGGCGCCGGGCTGACCGTGATGGTCGTCGGCAGCTGGCTGGACCAGCAGCCGCAGATGGCCCGGCGGATCCTGGACGGCGGCCACGAGCTGGGCAACCACACCCAGAACCACCAGAACATCTCGGCGATGAGCCCCGACCAGGCGCGCGCCGAGATCGCCCAGTGCGCGGAGCGGCTGCAGCGCCTGACCGGCTCGATCGGCCGCTGGTTCCGCCCCTCCGCCGCCCAGTACGCCACCCCGATGGTGCGAGAGCAGGCCAAGGCGGTCGGCTACGAGCACGTGCTCTCCTTCGACGTCGACCCGCGCGACTACAGCGACCCGAGCGCCGCGGAGCTGCAGCGCCGGGTGCTGACGTCGGCCAAGGGCGGCTCGGTGGTCGCCCTGCACATGGGCCACCAGTGCACGGTCGACGCGCTGCCCGGCATCCTGGACGGCCTCGCCAAGGCCGGGCTGAAGCCGGTCACGGCCAGCCGGCTCTTCACGCCGGCCTAGGTCCTCCGCCGGCCCGGCCGGGACTCACGCGAGCCCGCGACCCCCCGCCGGGGCCCCCGATCAGGCCGCCGGGGCGGGGCGGCGGGCGTCCCGGGAGTGCCTGCCCCGGCGCCCGCCGCCGTGCCATGCTTCCGCCATGCGCTACATCATCGTCGGGGCGGGTGCGGTGGGCGGCACGATCGGTGCCCGGCTGCACGAGGGCGGCCACGAGGTCGTCCTGGTGGCACGTGGCGCGCAGCTCGCCGCGCTGCGCGAGGACGGTCTGCGGTTCGGCACGCCGGAGGGCCTGCGGACGCTGCGCGTCCCGGTGGCGGACGGCCCCGGGGGTGTGGCGCTGCGCGAGGACGACGCCCTGGTGCTGGCCGTGAAGACGCAGGACAGCGCCGCCGCGCTGGCGGCGTGGGCACCGCGCCCGGTGGCCGGCGGCGGCACGGCCGGCGAGCGGCTGCCGCTGCTCTGCGCGCAGAACGGGGTCGAGAACGAACGCCTCGCGCTGCGGCTCTTCCGCCAGGTGCTGGCGGTGTGCGTCTGGCTGCCGTCGGGGTTCGTGGAACCGGGCCTGGTCACCGCCGCCGGGACGCCGGTGAGCGGGGTCCTGCGGATCGGCGGCTACCCCGCGGGCGACGGTGGCGCGACGGCCGCGGCGGTGGCGGCCGACCTGGCGGCGTCCGCGTTCAGCGCGTCCGTCGACGCCGCCACGATGGACTGGAAGCACACCAAGCTGCTGGGCAACCTCGGCAACGCGCTGGACGCGGTGGCCGGCCCGGTCGAGGGCGACCCGCTCGACGGCCTGCGCCACCGGGCGATGGCGGAGGGGGCCGCGGTGCTGGCCGCGGCGGGCATCGCGCACCACGACCCGCAGGAGCAGGCCGCGCTGGCCGGGAAGGCGATGACGATGGGGCCGGTGCCGGGGGTCGGGCGCAGCGGCAGCTCGTCCTGGCAGAGCCTGGCGCGCGGCACCGGCTCGATCGAGGCGGACCACCTCAACGGCGAGATCGTGCTGCTCGGCCGGCTGCACGGGGTTCCGACGCCGCTCAACGAGGCGCTGCAGCGGCTGGCGAACGCCTTCGCGCGGGCCGGGCGCGCGCCCGGTTCGCTCACCCCCGCGGAGCGGCGGGCGCTGCTGGACCTCTGACGCCGGCCGGCCTGCCGCGACGCCCCCGAAACCCGGGGCTCCCTCCGTGGCTCCCGTACCGCCCCGCCCGTCCCCCCGCCGTCAGCCCATCGGGTCCTCCGGCCCGTACGGGCGCAGCCGCAGGGTGCGGGCGTCCGCCTCGCGGATGCCCTCGGCACGCCCGACCAGCTCCTCCAGGTTGTCCCGCCCGGCGTGGATGAACCGGCCGTGCAGCGCGTCGAAGCGTCCGCGGGCGGCGTCGACGGCGACCGCGACCACGTACGGGACGGAGCCCCAGGACTTCATGTCGCGGAACATCGGCATCCCCGCGGTCATGTCGGTGGCGACGGCACCCGGGCTGATGTCCAGGACGACCACGTGGTGCTCGGCGAGCGAGTCGGCGATGTTGTCGGAGAGCCGCAGCAGCGCGGCCTTGGAGGTGGCGTACGCGGTGTAGTGCGGGTCGGGGCGCAGCGCGAAGCCGGAGTTGAGGTTGACCACCCGCCCGCGGCCGCGTTCGACCATGCCGGGCAGGACGGAGCGCAGCAGGTTGTAGGGGCCGCGCAGGTTGGTCTCGACGACCTGCCACCACTGGTTCGCGTCGGTCTCCCAGAGCGGGGCCTCGCTCGCGTCGACCTGGCCGGCGTTGTTGACCAGCAGGTCGATCGGGCCGAGGTCGTGCCGGACGACGCGGACCGCCTCGCGCACGGCTGCGGGGCGGGTGACGTCGGCGGCGACGGCGACGCCCCGGGCGCCGTGCCGGGCGCACTCCCGGAGGGTCTCGGCGAGGGTCTGGTGGGTACGGCCGACAAGGCCGACGGCCATGCCCTCGGCGGCGAGGCCGATGGCGATCTCCCGCCCGATCCCGCGGCCGGCACCGGTGACCAGGGCGACCTGTCCCGTGAGCGATCCCGTCGGCATCCCGTGCTCCCTTCGCCTGCCGTCCGGCCGCCGCGGGCGGCCGTCCCGCATTCTGTCCGGCCGGGGGCGGGGCGGGACCCGGGCGCACGGGCGGGAACGGCCGCCTCACCCGTCCGGCCCATCCGGGGAGGGGATGACCTACCGGCCGGTACGGAGTAGTAACGTCGTCGAGGCGGTTCACGGGTGCCCGGATTCCGGTGCTCCCCACCGCTGAACAGCAGCTTGCTGGGCCACCTGTCGCTGGGGCCGCACACCCCAGCACCATCGAAGGGCAACTGAGTGAGTGACATCGCGCGCGTCGGAGTGATCGGCTGCGGTCTGATGGGGTCGGGCATCGCGGAGGTGTTCGCCCGGGCCGGGCTGGACGTCCTGGTGTCGGAGGCCAGCGGGGAGGCCCTGGAGTTCGGCCGCAGCCGGGTGACCAACTCCCTGGAGACGGCCGTCAAGCGGGGCAAGCTGACCGTGGAGCAGCGCGACGAGGCGCTCGCCCGGCTGACCTTCACCACCGACCTGGCCGACTTCGCCGACCGTGACCTGGTCGTGGAGGCGGTCGCCGAGCGCGAGGACGTCAAGGTCCAGATCTTCCAGACGCTGGACCAGGTGATCGAGCGCCGGGACGCGATCCTCGCCTCCAACACCTCGTCGATCCCGATCGTGAAGCTGGCCGCCGCCACCACGCGCCCGGAGCAGGTCGTCGGCCTGCACTTCTTCAACCCGGCGCCGGTGCAGAAGCTGGTCGAGGTGATCCCCACCCTGACCACCTCGGCCACCACCACCGAGCGGGTCGAGGCGTTCGCCACCGAGGTGCTGGGCAAGGAGCCGATCCGTGCCCGCGACCGCGCCGGCTTCGTGGTGAACGCCCTGCTGGTGCCGTACCTGCTCTCGGCGGTGCGGATGTTCGAGTCGGGCGTGGCCACCGCCTCCGACATCGACAAGGGCATGGAGGCCGGCTGCGCCCACCCGATGGGCCCGCTGCGCCTGTGCGACCTGATCGGCCTGGACACCATCGTGTCGATCGCCGAGTCGATGTACGACGAGTACAAGGAGCCGCTGTACGCCGCTCCCCCGCTGCTGTCCCGGATGGTCGACGCGGGCCTGCTGGGCCGGAAGTCCGGCCGCGGCTTCTACGACTACACCGCGAGCGCCTGACCGGCTGCGGCGCCCCTCCCGGATCGACCGGGAGGGGCACCGGCCACGCGGCACCGGGCACCGGCCACGCGGCCCCGGGCACGGCCACTCGACGCCGGGCACGGCCACGCGGCACCGGACACGGCCACTCGACGCCGGCGGCCGGCACCGGCCAGGGCCGGGCGGCGCCGGCCGCGGCTACTTGACGCCGGCCGCCGCGCAGGCGTCCGCGTACTCCGCGGTGCAGATGTCGGCCGCCTTGTAGAGGCCGCCGCCGACCACGGTCACCTGGACCTTCGGCTTGGTCACCACGATCGGCGTCAGCAGCAGCGAGGGGATGCGCTGCCCGCCGCTCTCGGTGAGCGAGCTCGCGGAGGAGCTGATGTCCATGCCCTCCAGCAGCTGGACGGCGATGCTGCCCGCCGCTTCGGCCTCGGGCTTGTAGGGCTTGTAGATCGTGTAGGTCTGCTCGCCGGTGAGCACCCGGCGCACCGCGTCGATGGACGCGTCCTGGCCGCCCACCGGCACGTTCTTGAGGCCGGCCGCCTTGAGGGCGTCGACGACCGCGGCGGCCATGCCGTCGTTGGCCGCGTAGACCGCCTGGATGCCGTCCTTGCCGAGGGCCTTGATGGCCTCGTTCATCTTCGCGGTGGCCACCTCCGGCTTCCACTCGCCGGACTGCTCGTAGGCGATCTTCTTGACCCGCCCGTCCAGCGCCCGGTGCGCGCCGGCCTTGAACATCGCGGCGTTGGGGTCCGTCTCGGCGCCGTTGATCATCACCACGTTGGCCGCGGCGGCCTTCGGCCCGAGGGCGTCCAGCAGGGCCTGGCCCTGGAGCTCGCCGGTGCGCTGGTTGTCGAAGGAGACGTACGCCGCGACCTTGCCCTCGGCGAGCCGGTCGTAGGCGACGACCTGCACGCCCTTGGCGGCGGCGGCCTCGACCCACGGGGCGGTGACCTTGGCGTTGACCGGGTCGAGCAGGATCACCTTGACGCCCTTGGCCAGCAGCTGGTCGAACTGGCTCTTCTGGGCGGTCTCGCTGCCGTTCGCGTTGGCGTAGTCGACCGTGCACTTGGGGCAGAGGCCGGTGACGGTGGACTCGATCAGCGGCCGGTCGAAGGCCTCGTACCGGGTGGAGGAGGCGTTCTCCGGCAGCAGCAGGCCGATGGTCTTGTTGCCGCCGGCGGACGGCTTCTGCGCGCCGTCGTCCTGGCCGCAGGCCGCGAGGGTGAGCGCCAGCGACAGCGCGACCGCCGTGCCGGCGACCGCTCGACGGGTGGGTCTGTTCATGGTGGGTGATGCCTCCTGTACTGCGCCGCGTCATACGGCAGAGGACGGAGTCTCCGTGCCACTACACCGCGCCGTCAATAAGTGAAGGCTTCTTCGAGATCTGTTCTGCCCGATTCGTTATGGAGTGAAGGAAGCGTGCACATCCTCCCAGCTCGGCGTCCAGCCCTTGCCGTCCCGTTCTCCACATGCCGAAGGGGTGGGAGGGCCCGCGCCCTCCCACCCCTTCGCCGGCCGCCCGGCCTCAGCTGTTGATGGCGTAACTGTCGCCGTAGACCTTCCACTTCAGCGGCGGGTTGAGGTCGAAGTTCTTCGCGTTCAGGAAGACCGCCTGCTCGGTGTCGACCCGGCTGGTGTCGGCGTGGGCCTCCTCCTGCTTCATGATCACCTTGCGGGCCTCCAGGAACGCCTTCAGGTAGGTGGCCTCGTCGCCGCCCTGGGCCGGGGTCTTGGCCTTCTTCATGGCCGCCTTGCGGATGCCGCCGAAGCTGTCCGAGCTGCTGCCGGGGCCGTGCATGACGATGGCGTCGTAGTAGACGAACTGGCCGAGCGCGCGCAGCCCGTCGGCCTTGGCCTGGCTGACCGCCGGGTTGAAGTAGACGCGGTCGCGCTCGTCGTCCTGCGCCTTCTGGAACACGCCGTCCTTGGCGGCGGCGGCCCAGTCGCGCTCGAAGGCGGAGCCGAGGCCGGCGTGCGAGTCGGTACCGTTGACCTTGCGGAGCGCCGGGAGGTACTTGGCCAGGACGTTGCCGGGCTTGAGGTCGGTGTAGTGCTCGACCAGCTCCAGCATGTCGCCGGTGCCGGAACAGAAGCCTATGATGCCGGCCGTGTAGCCGCGGCCGTCCTTGATGTCCTCGATGTACTTGTACTGGGCCTTCCAGTCCAGCGAGGAGTTCTCGGCGCTGGACACCAGCTGCATCGCGATGTCCTTCTTGTGCGGGTCGTCGAGGCCGACGGCCTTGACCTGGACGGCGGCCGGGGCGGGGGCGGCGGTCGCGACGTTGGCCGCCGCCAGGGCGGTGGGGGCGGCGATCAGCAGGGCCGCCAGGGCGACGCGGACGGTGCGGTGCTTGAGTTGCATCTGACGCTCCGTGGTTTCCGTGGGCACGCGGGCAGGGGGTACCCGGCGCCGGGGTGTTAGGAAACTTTCCTAACGAGATTGAAGCGAACACGCCCAGCCCCGCGCAAGGGGTCTGCCCCTTAAGGCATGCGAAAGGCCCCGACCGGACTCACCGGTCGGGGCCCTTCGAGGCCGTGTCGGAGGCTGCGTCAGGCGCCGCGCAGCACCGCGCCCGTACGGGCCACCGCCTCGGCGACTGCGGCCTCGCGGGCACCACTGGCCTCGTCGGCGGTCAGCGTCCGGTCGGCGGCGCGGAAGCGCAGCGCGTACGCCAGCGACTTCTTGCCCTCGCCGACCTGCTCACCGGTGAAGACGTCGAACAGCCGGATGTCCTCCAGCAGTTCGCCGGCGCCGGCCTTCAGCGCGGCCTCGACCTGGGCGGCCGGGACGGCGGCGTCCACGATCAGTGCGACGTCCTGGGTGGCCACCGGGAAGGCGGACACCGACGGGCCGGAGACCCGCTCGGCGCCGTCCTCGGTGAGCAGGTCCAGGTCGATCTCCATCGCAGCGGTGCGCTCCGGCAGACCCAGCGCCTTGACCACGCGCGGGTGCAGCTCACCGGCGTGACCGACCACGCGGTCGGTGCCGGCCACCACCAGCTCGGCGCAGCGGCCCGGGTGCCACGGGGCCAGCTGGCCCTGGCGCACGGTCAGCTCCACGCCGGCCGCGCGGGCCACCGTCCGGCCGGCCTCGACGGCGTCGGCCCAGCTCGCCTGAGCGCCCTTGCCCCACCAGCCGGACGGCAGCCGCTCGCCCGCGAGGGCGACGGCGACCCGGCGCGGCTGGTGCGGCAGCGCGGCGTCCAGCGCGGCCAGCTCCTCGGCGCTCGGCCGCCGGTCCACCGCCGGGCGCGGCGCGACCGACAGCTCGTCCTTCGGCAGGAAGACCGTGCCGGTCTCGAAGACCGCCAGGTCCGTGTTGCCGCGGCCGACGTTGCGGCGCAGCGCCCCGAGCAGGCCCGGCAGCAGCGTGGTCCGCAGCGCCGGCTCCTCGTCGTTCAGCGGGTTGACCAGCTTGACCGTGCGGCGGCGGCGGTCGTCGGCCTCCAGGCCCAGCCCGTCGAAGGCGGCCTCGCCGACGAACGGGTAGTTGTTGACCTCGACGTAGCCGGCGCCGGCCAGCGCCACGCCCACCCGGCGGTGGGTGCGCTGGGCGTCGGTCAGGCCCTTGCCCGGCGGAACGGTGGGCATCCGGGCGGGGACGTTGTCGTAGCCCTCCAGCCGGATGACCTCCTCGGCGAGGTCGTACGGGTCGGTGAGGTCGGGGCGCCAGGTCGGCGGGGTGACCTCCAGGACGTCGGCGCCCGCGACCGAGCAGCCGATCTCCTGGAGGCGCCGGGTGACGGTCTCGCGTCCGTACTCGGTGCCGGCCACCCGGTCGGGCAGGTCGGCGGCGATGGTGATGGTGCGCACCGGGTGCGGGGCGGCGATGTCGGTGACGCCCGCCTCGGCGGTGCCGCCGGCGATCAGCACGAGCAGGTCGACGGCGCGCTGCGCGGCGGCGCGCGCGGCCTCGGGGTCGACGCCGCGCTCGAAGCGCTTGGACGCCTCGGACGGCAGCTTGTGCCGCTTGGCGCCGCGGGCGATGACGACCGGGTCGAAGTGCGCCGCCTCGATGATCACCTCGGTGGTGCCCGGGCCGGCGGCCGGGTCGAGGATCTCGGTGGAGGCGCCGCCCATGACACCGGCCAGGCCGATCGGGCCGCTGTTGTCGCAGATCAGCAGGTCCTCGGGGGACAGCTTGCGCTGCACGCCGTCGAGGGTGGTGAGGGTCTCGCCCTCCTCCGCCCGGCGGACGGTGATCGGGCCGTCGACGCGCTGCTTGTCGTACGCGTGCAGCGGCTGGCCGACCTCCAGCATCACGTAGTTGGTGATGTCGACGGCCAGCGAGATCGGGCGGATGCCCGCCTTCTGGAGGCGGCGCTGCAGCCAGATCGGCGACTTGGCGTTCGGGTCCAGGCCGACCACGGTGCGGGCGACGAAACGGTCGCAGCCGGCCGGGTCGTTGACCTTGACCAGGTAGCCGAAGGAGTTGGCCGGCGGGACGTCGAGCAGCGCCGGGTCGGCCAGCGGCAGCCCGTACGCGGCGGCGGCCTCGCGGGCGACGCCGCGCATGGAGAGGCAGTAGCCGCGGTCCGGGGTGACGGCGATGTCCAGCACCTCGTCGACCAGCTGCAGCAGCTCGATCGCGTCGGTTCCGGGCTCGTACTCGGGCGGGAGCACGATGATGCCGTTGTGGTCGTCGCCCATGCCCAGCTCGCGCGCCGAGCAGATCATGCCGGCCGAGGTCTGGCCGTAGGTCTTCCGTGCGGAGATGGGGAACGGGCCGGGCAGCACGGCGCCGGGGAGCACCACGACGACCTTGTCGCCGACGGCGAAGTTGGTCGCGCCGCAGACGATCTCCTGCGGCTCGCCGGTGCCGTTGGCGTCGCCGACGTTGACGAAGCAGTGCCGGATCGGCTTCTTGAAGCCACTCAGCTCCTCGATCGAGAGCACCTCGCCGACCACCAGCGGACCCTTGAGGTCTCCGCCGAGCTGCTCGACCGTCTCGACCTCCAGGCCGGCGCGCACCAGGCGCTCGGCCACGTCGCGACCGGTCTCACCGGCCGGCAGGTCGACGTACTCGCGCAGCCAGGAAAGCGGGACGCGCATCAGATCTCCATCCCGAACGGGAGGGTGAAGCGGACGTCACCCTCGACCATGTCGCGCATGTCGGCGACGTTGTGACGGTTCATCAGGATTCGCTCCAGACCCAGGCCGAAGGCGAACCCGCTGTAGCGGTTGGGGTCGACACCGCAGGCGACCAGCACCCGCGGGTTGACGACGCCGCAGCCGCCGAGCTCGATCCAGCCCTCCGAGGAGCAGGTGCGGCAGGGCTTGTCCGGGTTGCCGACGGACTCGCCGCGGCAGACGAAGCACTGCAGGTCGATCTCGGCGCTCGGCTCGGTGAACGGGAAGTACGAGGGCCGCCAGCGCAGCTCCAGGCCGTCGCCGATCAGCTTGGAGACCAGCAGCTCGATGGTGCCCTTGAGGTCGGCGAAGGTGATGCCCTCGTCCACGGCCAGGCCCTCGACCTGCCGGAAGACCGGGGTGTGGGTGGCGTCCAGCTCGTCGGTCCGGTAGACCCGGCCGGGGCAGACGACGTAGACGGGGGGCTCGCGGTCGAGCATCGTGCGGGCCTGGACCGGGGAGGTCTGGGTGCGCAGCACCACGCCGGAGTCAGCGGTGCCGTCCGGGGCCTGGACGAAGAAGGTGTCCTGCATCGAGCGGGCCGGGTGGTCCGGGCCCAGGTTGAGGGCGTCGAAGTTCAGCCACTCGGCCTCGACCTCGGGGCCCTCGGCGACCTGGTAGCCCATCGCGACGAAGGTGTCCTCGATGCGCTCGGCCAGCGTGGTCAGCGGGTGGCGGGCGCCGCGCGGTGCGCGGTCGTAGGGCAGCGTGACGTCCACCGCCTCCTCGACCAGCACGCGGGCGTCCCGCTCCGCCTCCAGCTCGGCCTGGCGCTTGGCGAGGGCCTGGTTGACGGCGCCGCGGGCCTGGCCGATCAGCTTGCCGGCGGCGGCCTTGGCGTGCGGGGGCAGGGCGCCGATCTCGCGGTTGGCGAGGGAGAGCGCGGAACGGTCGCCGGTGTGGGCGACCTTGGCCTGCTTCAGCTCGTCGAGGGAGCCGGCGGCGGCGAACGCGGCGATCGCCTCGTCCCGGGCCTGCTCCACCGCCTCGGGCTTGAGGGCCTCGACCTCGACCGGGTCGTACGACTTGTTGGGTGCCGACATCTCTATCTTTCCCGTGCTCCTGCTCGTCCGTGCTCAGGTGAAGGGGGGCCAACGCCTTTCGCGTCACACCCTGCGTGGCCGGGGCACGGGCAGCCCCCGCCTCGACGGCCAGGGGGGTTGTCCGCGGCACGGCCGCGCAGGGCGTTGCGCAACGCCAAAGGTCGAGTGTAGTCGCAGCGCGTAGCGCGACCGTCGTCAAGCCCGTCGGGCGACGACTGCGGAAGACCGCAAGGGGGCGGTCGGACGGTGCTCCGCCCGCCGGTCCCGGGCTCGGCAGCGTGCGCTGCCGGCCGTTCCTGCTCGCTCAGAGCATGAAGTCGGGCACCCCGGCGGGCAGGATAAATCGGAACCGGGCGCCGCCGCCGGGCGCGCGGTCGACGCGGATCGAGCCGCCGTGGGCCTCGACGATGCCCTTGACGATGTAGAGGCCCAGACCGGTGCCGCCGCGCTTGGAGCCCCGCCAGAAGCGGGTGAAGACGCGCGGCATCGACTCCTCGGGGATGCCGCTTCCTTCGTCGCTCACGGTGACCGCTGTGCCTTCCACGATGCGGGGCGGGGTGCCGGAGCGCTCCCAGACGGGTGCCTCGACGACCTCCTTGGCCGGTGCCACCTCGATCGTGACAGTTCCCTCCCCGTGGCGCACGGCATTTTCCAGCAGGTTGGCCAGCACCTGGTCGACCTTGTCCGGGTCGGCCCAGAGCACCGTGAGCGGCTCGCCGATCCGGATGTCGAAGCGCTCCTCGGGGATGCCGGTGGCGACCGTGCGCTCCACGTGCCGGCGCACCGCCGCCGCGAGGTCGACCACCTGTTTGCGCAGCTCCAGCCGCCCGGCGTCGATCCGGGAGATGTCCAGCAGCTCGGCGATCAGCCGGGTGACCCGGTCGGCGTCCGCGTCGACGGTCTCCAGCATCAGCCGCTTCTGACCGTCGGTGAACCGCTCCCACTTGGCCAGCAGCGTCGCCGTGAACCCCTTGACGCTGGTGAGCGGCGAGCGCAGCTCGTGCGCGACGGTGGCGATCAGCTCGGCGTGGCTGCGCTCGGTGCGGCGCCGCGCCTCGGTGCCGCGCAGCGCGATGACCAGCCGCTCCAGCGGCCCCTGCGGGTAGGGACGGACGTACCGCGCGGACACCAGCACCTCGATGCCGCCCGGCAGCAGCAGGTTGCGCTCCGGCTGGCTGGTGCGGATCGCCAGGCCGCCGTACGGGTCGGTCAGCTGCCACCAGCGGCGGCCGTCGAGGTCCTCCAGCGGCAGCGCGTCCGCTAACCGGCTGCCGAGGACGGCCGCCGGGCGGATGCCGGTCAGCCGCGCGGCGGCGCGGTTGAAGCAGACCACCCGGCCCAGCCCGTCGGCGACCACCAGGCCGTCCGGCAGGTCGTCCGGGTCGAGCTCTGGCCCGCTGCCGACCATGGGTGTCCTCCCCGATTACCCACCGTGTCTTTCCCCCCACCGAGGCAGACCCTAGCGTCTCGCAGCCCCCCGCAGTAGGGCCCACGGCGTGGCGAACGCGACTTCCGGGGGCCTCCGGGGCGTGTCCGGCCGCCCCTTGGGGCCTGGGGCGCGAACGCCCGGACCGGCGCGGGACCCGCGCCTACGGCCGCGCCGCGCGGCAGCCGCCGGGCGAGCGCTGCGCCCGGGCGGAGGCGTAGAGGCAGACCGCGGCGGCCGTGGCCAGGTTGAGGCTCTCGGCGTGTCCGTGGATCGGCACGCGCACGACCTCGTCGGCGAGTGCGCGGGTCTCCTCCGGAAGCCCCCACGCCTCGTTACCGAACACCCAGGCGCCGGGCGCGCCGAGGGTGCCCTCGTCCAGCTCCTGGTCGAGGTCGCGCTCGCCCGCACCGTCCGCGGCCAGCACCCGTACCCCGGCCTCGCGCAGCCGGGCGACGGCCTCCTCGACCGGGACGCCGACGGCGACCGGGAGGTGGAACAGGCTGCCGACGGAGGCCCGGACCGCCTTCGGGTTGTAGAGGTCCACCGAGGCGTCGGTGAGCACCACGGCGTCCGCGCCGGCCGCGTCGGCGGTGCGCAGCACGGTGCCGGCGTTGCCGGGGTCGCGGACGTGCGCCAGCACGGCGACCAGCTTGGGCCTGGCTTCGAGCACCTCGTCGAACGGGGTGTCGATGAAGCGGCAGAGCGCCACGATGCCCTGCGGGGTCACGGTGTCGCAGATCTCCGCGATGACCTCGTCGGTGGCGGTGAGCACCACGATCCCCTCGGCCCGGGCGGCGGCCACGATGCCGGCGTGCCGCTCGGCGGCCTCCGGGGTGGCGTACACCTCGACCACGGCGTGGTCGGCCGAGCCCGGCAGCTTCCCGAAGGCGACGGCCTCGCGGACGGCCTGCGGGCCCTCGGCGAGGAAGCGGCGCTCCTTGGTGCGCTGGTTCCGCTTGGCGAGCCGACGGGCGGCGACGACGCGCGGCGAGCGCAGGGAGGTGAGCAGGGGGGTGTCGGTGCTCTGCATGGTCTCGTCTCTGGGCGGGGTGCCGGGTGGCGGGGTGCCGGGGGCGGGAGCCGGGTGGCGGGGTGCCGAGTGCCGGGAGGTTGCCGCGGGAAACACACGGACCCGCAGGCAATCCTGCGGGTCCGTGTCAGATCAACTGATCCGGGGAGTGGATCAGGCGGCGTCGGCGGCGGCCTTCGGGGCGTTCACGTCGGCCGGCAGCGCCTTCTGCGCCACCTCGACCAGGGAGGCGAAGGCACCCGGGTCGTTGACGGCGAGGTCGGCCAGCATCTTGCGGTCGATCTCGACGCTCGCGGCCTTCAGACCCTGCACGAAGCGGTTGTAGGTGATGCCGTTGGCACGGGCCGCAGCGTTGATGCGCTGGATCCACAGCTGACGGAAGTCGCCCTTGCGCTTCTTGCGGTCGTTGAAGTTGTAGACCAGCGAGTGGGTGACCTGCTCCTTGGCCTTGCGGTACAGGCGCGAGCGCTGGCCGCGGTAGCCGCTGGCGCGCTCCAGGATGACCCGGCGCTTCTTGTGGGCGTTGACTGCCCGCTTGACGCGTGCCACTTGATTACTCCTTGGGTAGGACCACGGACTACTTCACGTGGTCCGTCATTCGAATGGGTCGGGAAGGATCAGCTGCCCCGCCGCGGCTCGCGCCGGGCGGGAGGGCGATCACTTGCCGAGAAGCTTCTTGATCTTCTTGGCGTCGGCGGGGGCCATCTCGACGGTGCCGGCCAGCTTGCGGGTCAGCGTCGAGGGCTTGTGCTCCAGGAGGTGGCGGCGGCCGGCGCGCTCGCGCAGCACCTTGCCAGAGCCACTGATCTTGAAGCGCTTGCTGGCGCCACTGTGCGTCTTCTGCTTCGGCATTTCGCCGTATCTCCTCGTCGGTCCGTCCACGCCCGCGCGGTGTTCGCCGCGCGGGCGTGAAGGATGGATCTGCGATGACCGGGCAGGACGCCCCGTCACCTTGGTGGCCGGTCTCCCGGACCGCCCTCGCCCGTACGGGCTCAGGCGTCCTGGGAGGCCTCGGCCGGCTGCTCGACCTCGGCGGCCTCGGCGGCCGGGGCCTCGGGGGCCTCCGTCGCCTCGACGGCCTGCTCGGCCGCGGGCTCCTCGGCGGCGTCCGGGCCGGTGGTCCGGCCCTGGCGCTCGGCCTTGCGGGCGTCGGCGGCGGCGCGGGCCTCGGCCATCGCCTCGGTCTTCTTCTTGTGCGGGCCGAGAACCATGATCATGTTCCGGCCGTCCTGCTTGGCCGAGGACTCCACGAAGCCCAGGTCCTGGACGTCGTTCGCCAGCCGCTGCAGCAGTCGGAAACCCAGCTCGGGGCGGGACTGCTCACGACCGCGGAACATGATCGTGATCTTGACCTTGTCGCCCTGCTTGAGGAACCGGACGACGTGACCCTTCTTGGTGTCATAGTCGTGCGGGTCGATCTTCGGCCGGAGCTTCATCTCCTTGATGACCGTGTGCGCCTGGTTCTTGCGCGCCTCACGGGCCTTCATGGCCGACTCGTACTTGAACTTGCCGTAGTCCATGAGCTTGCACACCGGCGGCCGGGCGGTCGCCGCGACCTCGACCAGGTCGAGGTCGTACTCCTGCGCGAGCTCCAGCGCCTTGGCAAGCGGCACGATGCCGACCTGCTCGCCGCTGGGACCGACGAGTCGCACCTCGGGGACGCGAATCCGGTCGTTGATGCGGGGCTCGGTGCTGATGGGGCCTCCTCGGTTGCACCTTCTGCGATGCGGCCGTCGGACGGCGGTCGCACGTAGTGGACTCGACCACTGGGCGGGGCTTCATTCGTGCTGCGCTGCCTGCGGCGGCCTGCACCGCGACACGAAAAAAGCCCCGCTCGGTACAAGCGGGGCTCCACACAACCGGGGGCGGCACCCGGTGAGGGGTGCTGCGGGCGACTCGGCGCTGGGCGCCCGTCGCGGACCGGACCCGTCGACCGCGAGGCCGATCAGGTGGGAGACTTTCGCGGTTGCCCTCTCGGGCCTCCTTGGTGGAGCCTCCTCTTGCTGGCCGGGCACCCTCACAGGCACCTGGCCGGTCAGTCTCGAAGCATACAGGCTCCCCGGGGTCGAACGCCATTCCGCCCCGCCGCTCACCCCCTTGTACGCTCCCTGTGTACGGACACCGGCACGACGGAACGAGCCCCCCTTGAGCAGCGAGCCCACCCAGAACCCCGCCGCGGACGACGAGGCGATCGGTTTCGACGACCTCACCCGGGACATCGCCGAGGTCCCGGCCGTCGAGGTGATCACCACCGTCGCGGTGCACCTGATGAGCGCCGCCGCCGTGAAGTGCGGCCTGGCCGAGGGCGGCGAGGCGGACAAGGACCTGGACGAGGCGCGCAAGCTGATCACCGCGCTGGCCGGGCTGGTCACCGCCGGCGCCCCGGAGATCAGCAACTTCCACGCCGCCCCGCTGCGGGACGGCCTGCGCTCGCTCCAGCTGGCCTTCCGCGAGGCCTCCCTCGTCCCGGACGCGCCGGGCGCCGGCCCGGGCGAGAAGTTCACCGGCCCGGTCTACGCCTGAGAACCCTCCGGGACCCCTCGCGCCGGACGCCTCCGCGCGTCCGATGAACGCCCGGGTGCCCCCGCGGATCGGCGATCCGCGGGGCCACCCGGGCGTTCAGCGCCGGTAGAGCGGCTCGCCGGGCAGCTGCGCACCGGCCGGCAGCACGGCCAGGCTCAGTCCCCGGTCGAGCCGGACCCGCAGCACCGGGTCGGCGGCGACCGCCTGCCCCACGCGCTGGACGGCCGCCTGCAGGCCCGCCTGGTCCAGCTCCGGGTCCAGCACCACCGCGAGCAGTCCGTCGCCGTCCTGGTAGGGCGCCAGCAGGCCGGCCACCACCTGCGGCTCGGCCGCCAGCAGCGCCCGCACGGCCCCCTGCACGTCGGGATCGGCCAGCAGCGGCAGGTACGGCCGGTTCTCCGCCAGCGCCCGCAGCCGGGCGCCGGCCAGCTGGTAGGCGACCGGGCCGGCCGGGTCGATCAACAGGGTGTCGGCGCGCTCGGAGAAGGCGACCATCGCGGCCTGCGGGGCGGCCACCGGCGCCGGGCGGGCGTCGGCGCGCCAGCGGGCCAGCGTCTCCAGGGAGGTGAAGGCCGGCAGGGCGCGACGGCCGTCGGCGGCCTCGACCACCGGGACGGCCATGTCGCTGGTCTTCTCGTGCTTGTGCCCGTGCTCGTCCACCTCGACCTCGCCGAGGACGGCGACGATCGGGACCATCAGCCGGGACGGCCTCAGCGCCGCCAGCACCTCCGGTTCGGCGCCGCGGTCCTGCGACCAGCGGTCGAGTGCCGCGGCGAGTGCCGGGTCGGCGGTGCCGTCGTCGCCGGCGAATCCTGGGTCGGGAATGTTCTTGCGCTCCACCCGGCCGACCCTATGCCACGCCCGGCCGCCGCCACACGGACCGAAGGTCCCCAGAAGGTGGCGACCGATGCCTTACCGACCGGTAGTGCGGTGTGGCAGTCTGCGGCCATGGCCATGCTCGAAGCTGCTGCCCGTACCGCCGCCGCCCCCTCGCCGGCGGCCGACCGCGCCCGGTACGACCGGGCCACCGCCCACCTGGACGGTCCGGTGGCCGTCGTCGACCTCGCCGCCTTCGACGCCAACGCCGCCGACCTGGTGCGCCGCGCGGCCGGCAAGCCGGTCCGGGTGGCCAGCAAGTCGGTGCGCTGCCGGGCGCTGCTGGAGCGGGCGCTGGCGACGGACGGCTTCGCCGGGGTGATGAGCTTCACGCTGGACGAGTCGATCTGGCTGGCCCGCACGGGCCTGCGCGACATCCTGCTCGCCTACCCCTCGGCCGACCGGGCCGGCTTCGCCGAACTCACCGCCGACCCGGAGCTCGCGGCCGGCGTCACCGTGCTGCTGGACGACCCGGCCCAGCTCGACCTGATCGACGCGGCCCGGGCCGGCTCCGCGGAGGTCCGGGTCTGCCTGGAGCTGGACACCTCGCTGCACCTGCTCGGCGGGCGGGTGCGGGTCGGCGCCCGGCGCTCGCCGCTGCGCACCCCCGAGGACCTCGGCGCCTTCGCCGAACTGGTCCAGCGCCGCCGGGGCTTCCGGGTGGTCGGGCTCATGGCGTACGAGGGCCACGTCGCCGGGGTGGGCGACGACGTGCCCGGCCGGCCGGTCCGCTCCCGGATGATCCGGCTGATGCAGGCGAAGGCCAGGGCCGAGCTGGCCGAGCGGCGCGCCGCCGTGGTGCGCCGGCTGCGGCAGGTGGCCGAGCTGGAGTTCGTCAACGGCGGGGGCACCGGCAGCGTCGAGTCCACCGCGGCGGAGCGGGTGGTCACCGAGGTGGCGGCCGGCTCCGGTCTCTACCTGCCCCGGCTCTTCGACAACTACCGGGCGTTCCGGGGCCGCCCGGCCGCGCTCTTCGGACAGCCGGTGGTGCGCCGTCCCGGGGTCGGCGTGGTCACGGTGCTCGGCGGCGGCTACCCCGCCTCGGGCGCGGCCGGGCAGGACCGCTCGCCGGTGCCGTACCTGCCGCCGGGCCTGCGCTACGACCCGATGGAGGGCGCCGGTGAGGTGCAGACGCCGCTGCTCGGCTCGGCCGCGGACGACCTGCTGATCGGCGACCGGGTCTGGTTCCGGCACGCCAAGGCCGGGGAGCTGTGCGAGCGCTTCGCCGAGCTGCACCTGATCGAGGGCGACGCGGTGGTGCGCACCGTCCCGACCTACCGGGGCGAGCGGAAGACCTTCCTCTGACGGCCTCGGGGGCTTCGGGCCCCCGGGTCCCCGGGCCCTCGGAGGCCGCGGCGCCGGCGGCGGCCCGACGGCCCGGTCCCTGCGCCGCTTCCGCCCGCCACCGCACCCGGGTGCTCTAGCGTGGTGAACGGAAGGCTTCGCAACGAACGTGAGGGGGCGCCGTGGAGGGCGAGATCGTGCAGCAGGTGATGGCGTCGGGCGCCACCACCGTGGTCGGGCTGATGGCGACCGACGCCTGGACGCAGGTCCGGACGCGCCTCGCGGCGCTGTTCGGACGGGGTCGCAACGCCGAGGAGGTGTCCGCCGAGCTGGAGGAGATCCGGGTCGAGGTGGTCCGGGCCGGCGACGACGCCGAGGTGATCGAGGACAGCACCGCCGAGGTGCGCGGCCGGATCCGCCGGCTGGTCCGGCAGGACCCGGCCGCTGCGGCCGAACTCCACGCGATCCTGACGGAGTTCGGGCACCATCTGCCGCAGCAGCACATCGTGGTGCACAACACCGTGAACGGCGGGACGCACCACGGGTTCGTGGTCCAGGCGTACCAGTCCACCGTGAACGGCGTCAGTCCGGGGGAGCCGACGTCGCGCTGACCCGGCTGTCCGGGGCGGAACCTCAAGCAGGCCTGATGGGAAGCCTAACTCCGGCTTCCCGTCAGGCCTTTGTGCTGCGCTTACGGCTACTGTCCGTCAGAAAGTACGCCGGGAACGGCTATTGCCAGCTGGTCTAGTCCAATCATACGCTCTGGCCGGGGTCCGCGCGCCGGGTCGGCGGCCCCCCGGGCAGGCGTGCCCGTCCCCCACGTTCTCGGCCCGGCACACGGCCAAGGAGTCCCCACCCCATGTCCATCAAACGAAGTGCCCTGTCCGTCGGCGTGATCGGCGCCGCGGTCCTCGCCGTGGCGGCCACCACCGCCGGCACCGCCGCCGCCCACGGCACCATGACCAACCCGGTGAGCCGGGTCGCGGCCTGCTACGCCGAAGGGCCGGAGAACCCCAGGTCCCAGATCTGCAAGGACCTGGTGGCGATGAGCGGCACCCAGCCGCTGTACGACTGGAACGAGGTCAACATCGCCAACGCGGACGGCCACCACCAGGCGCTGATCCCGGACGGCAAGCTCTGCTCCGCCAACCGCGACAAGTACAAGGCGCTCGACCTCCCCCGCGCCGACTGGCCGGCGACCCCGGTGAGCGCCGGTTCGTTCACCTTCAAGTTCCGCACCACCGCGCCGCACCTCGGCACCCAGACCGTCTACATCACCAAGCAGAGCTGGGACCCGACCCAGCCACTGAAGTGGTCGGACCTGGACCCGGCCCCGGTCGCCCAGGTGCCGGTCACCCGGACGGCCACGGACGGCTACTACACCTACGCCGGCACGCTGCCGCAACGCACCGGCCGCCAGCTGCTCTACACGATCTGGCAGCGCAGCGACAGCCCCGAGGCCTTCTACAGCTGCTCGGACATCGACTTCGGGAAGGCCTCCGCCGCCCAGCCCGCCGCGGCGCCGGCCGCGGCCGCGCTCGCCGCACCGGAGCCTGCCGCGCAGGCGCCGGCCGCGCCGAGCGAGGAGCAGATCACCGCGGGCCTGTCCAAGTCGACCGTGGCCCACCACGGCCACGGCGGCAACGCCAACGAGCCGGCCGGCGCCGTGGTGCCGACCGCCAGCGCCGCCGTCGGCGGCGGCTCGCCCACCGGCCCGCTGCTGCTGGCCGGCGCTGCCGCGATCGGCGCGGGCTGGGCCGGCATGGTGCTCCGGCGCCGTCGCGTCGAGGCTGTTCGACGCGACTCCTGAGCGCCGGAGGCCGGGGCCGGACCGAGCACCGACCCCCGTTTCGGTCCGGCCCCGGAACACCCGCGCAATGGCACGCCACGCCTGCCCCGGGGCCGGGGCGGGAGCGACACGTACGGCGGGCCACCCGGAATCGCTCCAGGTGGCCCGCCGCAGGTGAGCGGAGCAGCGCGTCAGGTGTTCGACGTCCCGCCGTCCGGGCCGTCGGGGGCACCGGGGATCGGCGGCAGCTTCCCCTTGTAGTCGGCCACGCCCTTGACGATGGTGTCCATCACGGCGAGGTCAGGAGCCTTGTCGGCGATGTCGAAGCCCAGGTGCAGGGAGATCAGCGACTTGCCGTCGGCGGAGGGGAAGACCACGGTCTGCACGTAGCCGTCGTTGCCCTTGGCCGCGTCGACCTTCCAGCGGACCAGGTAGCCGTCCCGGCCGTCGACCTTGACCGCCTCCGACTTCAGCTCCTGGTGGGAGTTGATGTCGTTGTAGGAGGCCTTGGCCGCCTTCTCGATGTCGGCCTTGGCGGCCGCCTGGACGTCGGTGCCGGCGCCGGTGATCCGGCCGGTGTTGGCGCCGCCGAGCGAGCAGTCGCCGCCGCCCTCGCACTCGTACGAGCCCACGGTGAGCCCGGCGAAGCCGTCCTGGGTGGTGCCGCCCTTCCAGCCGGCCGGGATGGGCAGGGTGATCCGGTTCACCAGGTCGGCCGCGGTGCCGCTGTTCCTGCCGTTGCCGCGACCGCCGTTGCCCGGCCCGTTGCCGTTGCCGCCGCCGTTCTTGCCGTTGCCGTCGCCGTTGCCGCCGTCCGGGCCGCCGAGGTCGGGCAGGCCGCCCCAGGGGCCGTTCTCGCCGTACGGCGGGGCCTTGGGGGCGGCGCGGCGCGAAGCCCGCTTCTCCCCGTGGCCGTCCATGGCGAGGTAGGTGACGCCGGAGCCGACGAGCAGCCCGGCCAGGGCGGCCACGGTGGCCGCGACCACCAGCCGGGACGGCCGGCGCCGCTGCTTGGGCGCCGGCGGCACGGGCGAGCCGTAGGCGGTGCCGAACGGGGGCGGCTCGGGGTAGCGGACCGTCGGACCGTTCTCCAGCACCTCCCCCTCCAGCACCCGGGTCTCGCCGGTCGCGTCCGGCCCCGGAGCCTGCGCCGGCGGAAGCTCCGGCGGCGGGGCGTCCAGGGGTGCGGGCCGGGTGCTGGCCGTCCAGCCCTTGCCGTCCCACCAGCGCTGCGGTCTCGGCTCGCTGGTGTCCTTGGGGTCCGGGTACCACCCGGCGGGAATCTGCTCACTCACACCAGTGAATCTAAGGGCACTCGGATAAACGCGATATCAGCGGAGCCCACAATTCCCGGCATTCTCCATGAGATTACGGTGAGAAGCCGCGGGCGCCCCCGTCAGCGCCCTTCCTGGAGCGGTGTCACGTACGCCCCCGAGATGCCGCCGTCGACCAGGAATTCGCTCGCCGTGATGAAGGAGGAGTCGTCGGAGGCGAGGAACGCGACCGCGGCGGCGATCTCCTCGGGCCGGGCGAAGCGGCCGAGCGGGACGTGCACCAGGCGGCGGGCGGCCCGCTCCGGGTCCGCGGCGAACAGCTCCCGCAGCAGCGGGGTGTCCACCGGCCCGGGCGAGAGGGCGTTGACCCGGATGCCCTCGCGGGCGAACTGCACGCCCAGCTCGCGCGACATCGCCAGCACGCCGCCCTTGGAGGCGGTGTAGGAGATCTGCGAGGTGGCCGCGCCCATCCGGGCCACGAAGGACGCGGTGTTGATGATCGACCCCCGCCCGTGCCGGCGCATGTACGGCAGGGCCGCCTTGCAGCAGAGGTAGACCGAGGTCAGGTTGACCTCCTGGACGCGCTTCCAGGCCTCCAGCCCGGTGGTCAGGATGGAGTCGTCGTCGGGCGGCGAGATGCCGGCGTTGTTGAAGGCGACGTCCACACTGCCGTACGTCTCGTAGGCCTCGTCGAACAGCGCCTCGACCATGTACGGGTCGGTGACGTCGGTGTGCACGAAGAGCCCGCCGACCTCCTCGGCGGCCGCCGTGCCGGTGGTCTCGTCGAGGTCGGCGCAGACCACCTCGGCGCCCTCGGACGCCAGCCGGCGGGCGGCGGCCAGGCCGATGCCGCTGCCCGCGCCGGTGACCACGGCGGTGCGGCCGACCAGGCGGCGGCAGACCGGGCCGCCGTGCTCCCGGGCCGGGGCCTTCTCGCGGGTCGAGGGCCTCTCCCGGGCCGGGGGCGTCTCTGTCATGGCCGGCTCCTGCTCCTCGCTCTGCGTGTGACGGCGTGTGACGGCGTGTGACGGCGGGTGACGGCGGTCCCGGTCGCGGACCGGCGGCCGGGCTCACATCCGCTCGAAGGAGCGGTAGCGCTCCCAGTCGGTGACTGCGCTGTCATACGCGGCCTGCTCGATCCGGGCCGTGTGCAGGTAGTGCTCGACCACGTCGGCGCCGAAGGCCTCGCGCGCCAGCTCGCTCCCGGCCCAGAGCTCGGCGGCCTCGCGCAAGGAGCCGGGCACCCGGGCGTACTCGTCGGCCGCGTAGGCGTTGCCGAGGCAGGGCGCGGGCAGCTCCAGCTTCTGCTGGAGGCCGTGCAGCCCGGCCGCGATCATGCCGGCCACGGCGAGGTACGGGTTGACGTCGCCGCCGGGCATCCGGTTCTCCATCCGCAGCCCGGGGCCGCGGCCGACCACGCGGTAGGCACAGGTGCGGTTGTCCCGCCCCCAGGCGACGGCGGTCGGCGCGAAGGAGCCGGGGCGGAAGCGCTTGTAGGAGTTGATGTTCGGCGCGTAGAGCAGGCTGAACTCGCGCAGCGCGACCAGCTGACCGGCCAGGAAGTGCCGCATGGTGTCGGTCATCCGGCCGCCGTGGTCGGCGAAGGCAGGGGTGCCGAGGGGCCCGGCCGAGCGGTCCCGCAGGTCGCGCAGCGAGAGGTGGATGTGGCAGCTGTTGCCCTCGCGCTCGTTGTACTTGGCCATGAACGTGAGCGCGCAGCCCTGCTGGGCGGCGATCTCCTTCGCCCCGGTCTTGTAGACGCTGTGCTGGTCGCAGGTGGTGAGCGCGTCGGCGTAGCGGAAGGCGATCTCGTGCTGGCCGAGGTTGCACTCCCCCTTGGCCGACTCCACGACCAGGCCGGCGCCGGCCATCTCCAGGCGGATCCGGGAGAGCAGGGGCTCGACCCGGGCGGTGCCGAGCATGGAGTAGTCGACGTTGTACTGGTTGGCCGGGGTGAGCCCGCGGTAGCCGCCCGACCAGGCCTGCTCGTAGGTGTCGCGGAAGACCAGGAACTCCAGCTCGGTGCCGATGTCGGCGGCGAAGCCGTACTCGGCGAGGCGCTCGATCTGGCGGCGCAGCAGCTGCCGCGGCGCGGCGTCCACCGGGCGGCCGCCGTGCCGGGTCAGGTCGGCGGTGACCTGGGCGGTGCCGGGCTGCCAAGGGGTGAGCCGGAGGGTGGCGAGGTCGGGGCGCATGGCGAAGTCGCCGTACCCGGTCTGCCAGGACGAGAGGGCGTAGCCGTCCACGGTGTTGAGGTCGACGTCGACGGCGAGCAGGTAGTCGCACGCCTCCGCGCCGTGCTCGGCCACCTCGTCGAGGAAGAACCGGGCGGCGAAGCGCTTGCCCTGGAGCCGCCCCTGCATGTCCGTGAAGGCGAGTGCGACGGTGTGGATCTCGCCGGCGTCGACCAGGGTGCGGAGCTCGTCCAGGGTGAGCGGTGCGCGCCGCGGCGGGCCGGCGTCGTCGGGCGCGGCGGCACCGGGCGGCGTGGCGTCGGGCGGCGTGGCGTCGGGCATGGCGGAGCCTCCTCCTCGATCACGCAGCGAGATCAAGCGGTCACAGCGAACCGTACGGCCTGCCACCGACAGCGCGGAAGAGGGCGGGCGGGTGTGGCGCGCCGAGAGGCGTGATTGACGGGGTATCAGGTGGGACGGGAGGAGAATGCCCGCCATGGATCGCAGGCCTTTCATCGGCGTCAGCACCTACCAGGTGGACGCGAGTTGGAGTGACTGGCGTGCCCGCCGGGTGGCACTGGTGCCCGAGCGGTACACCGCCTACGTGCGGGACTCGGGCGGGATCGCGGTGCTGCTGCCGCCGGACGCCCCGGAGCGCGCGCCCGAGGTGCTGGCCCGGCTGGACGCACTGGTGATCGCGGGCGGGCCGGACCTCGACCCGGCCTACTACGGACAGCCGCCGCACCCGCTGACCGACGCGAGCTGCCCGGAGCGGGACCACTGGGAGTCCGCGCTGATCCGGGCGGCGCTGGCCGCGGGCATCCCGTTGCTGGGGATCTGCCGCGGCATGCAGGTCCTGAACGTGGTCTGCGGCGGCACGCTGATCCAGCACCTGCCGGACGTGGTCGACCCGGACGTCCACGCCGGCACCCCCGGCAGCTACGGCCGGCACGTGGTGCGGCCGGTGCCCGGGACGCTGCTCGGCGGGCTGCTGCCGGAGAGCGAACTGACGGTGCCGACCTTCCACCACCAGGCGGTGGACCGGCTCGGCGCGGGCCTGCGGGTGAGCGCCCACGCACCGGACGGCACGGTGGAGGCGGTGGAGGGGCCCGGCTTCACCCTCGGGGTGCAGTGGCACCCGGAGCAGGGCGACGACCTGCGGGTCATGCAGGCCCTGGTCCGCGCGGCGACGGCGGCCCGCGCCGTCCCGCTGGAGGCGGTCGAGGCGGCCCTGGGCTGATCCCGACCTCCGGCCGGCGGGCCGGGACCCCGCGGGCCGTCCACCGGGGCGCCCCTGCGCGGGCCGTCCACCCGGGCGGGCCGGCCGCCGGCCCTGGGCCACGGCCGGCCTCAGGCCACCGGCAGCCCGGCCACCGCGGCGATCGCGCCGGCTGTGCCGGCCGCGAGCAGGGCGAGCACGACGCCACGGCGGGCCGCGACCAGCCAGAGCAGGGCGGCGGCCAGCACGCCCCACTGCCAGCCCTGCGCCAGCGAGGCGGCGAGTGGCACGGCCGAGCCGGCGATGGCGCCGACCACCGCCGGACCGGCGCCGGTGAGGAAGTCCTGCACCCGCTGGTTCGCCCGGAGCCGGTCGAAGTGGCGGGCGCCGAGGACGACGAACAGGAAGGACGGCGCGAAGGCGACCGCGGCCGCCAGCAGCCCGCCGCCGAGCCCGGCCGCCGCATAGCCGACCGCGGCGACGGTGTGCACCACCGGGCCGGGGGTGACCTGCCCGAGGGCGACGGCGTTGAGGAACTGTCCGTCCGTCATCCAGTGGTAGCGGTGCACCGCGTCGTCCTGCATCAGCGGGATGATCACGAAGCCGCCCCCGTACGAGAGCGCCCCCACCTTGAACGCCACCCACGCCACCGCCCCCAGCCCGCCGAGGACGGGCAGGGCGGGCAGCGCGGCGGCCGCCGGCAGCGCGGCATGCCGGCCGCGGGCCCGGACGGCGATCTCGGCCGCCCCGGCCGCGACCAGGACCAGTACCAGCCACGGGCCGGTGAGGATCGCGGCGACCGCACCGGCCAGCGCGTACCCGACCCAGCGGGCCCGGGCGGTACGCTCCCGCCCCACCCGGGCGAAGCTGCCGGGGACCAGCGAGGTCGCGGCCTGCACGGCGACCGCCGGAACGGCCGCGCCCGCACCCGCCGCCGCGCCGAGCACCCAGAGCGGCGGGTCGCCGGCCAGGAACAGCACCGAGAGGGCGAGGATCAGCACCAGCCCGGGCGAGATGAAGCAGGCGCCGCCGACCAGCGCGCCGGCGGTGCCGCGCAGCCGCCACGCGGTGAAGATCGCCAGCTGGGTGGAGGCGGGGCCGGGCAGCAGGTTCGTCGCCGCGATGCCGTCCTCGAACTCGCCGGGCTCCATCCACTTGCGCCGCTCCACGCAGAGCCGGCGCAGCAGCAGGATGTGCGCGGGCGGCCCGCCGAAGCCGAGCAGCCCGATCCGGCCCCACTCGCGGGCGATCTCACCCAGTCCGACCCGCTGCTCCACCACGGCTGCTCCCCAGTTCGACGGCGGCGCGACGATACCGGAGCCGGGTGTCGCTTCGGCAATGACAACGGTCTCCAGTGCAGCCTTTGGATCTTCCTTCGATCTGAGGTTCACTTCGGGTGCAGGGGCGGTTGCGCCCCTTCCGCGATCCCCGTACGTCCAGACCCCCGCGCGTCCAGGAGAGGACAACGATGGCCGGGCACGAGCACTCGCACGATGATCATGCGCATGACCGGCAGCACGGGCCCAGTCGCCACGGCCGCGGCGGCCACGGGCATGGCAGCCACGGGCATGGCAGCCACGGCGGGCACGGCCACGGGCCCGGCGGGCACAGCCACGGCGTCGCCGCCGACGCCGACCGCCGGTGGCTGCTGAGCGCGCTCGCGCTGATCGTGGTGTTCATGGCGGGCGAGGGCGTGGTCGGCTTCGCCGCCCGGTCGCTGGCCCTGATCTCCGACGCCGCACACATGCTCACCGACGCCGCCTCGATCGTGCTGGCGCTGGTCGCCATGCGCCTCGCCGCCCGCCCGGCCCGCGGCGGCTACACCTACGGCCTCAAGCGCGCCGAGATCCTCTCCGCCCAGGCCAACGGGGTGACGCTGCTGGTGCTCTCGGCCTGGCTCGCCTACGAGGCGGTCACCCGGCTGATCGAGCCGCCGGACGTGACCGGCTCCCTGGTGCTGGTCACCGCGCTGGTCGGGATCGTGGTCAACCTGGCCGCCGCCTGGTGCATGTCCAGGGCCAACCGCAGCTCGCTGAACGTGGAGGGCGCGTTCCAACACGTCGTGACCGACCTCTACGCGTTCATCGCCACCGCCGTGGCCGGTCTGATCATCCTGCTCACCGGCTTCGCCCAGGCCGATGCGATCGCCTCGCTGATCGTGGTGGTGCTGATGCTGAGGGCCGGCATCGGCCTGGTCCGCGACTCCGGGCGGATCTTCCTGGAGGCGGCGCCGGCCGGCATCGACCCGGACGAGGTGGCGGACCGGCTGGTCGCCCAGCCGCTGGTCGAGGAGATCCACGATCTGCACATCTGGGAGATCACCTCGAACCAGCCGGCGCTGTCGGCCCACATCCTGGTGACCCCGGGCGGCGACTGCCACGCCGTCCGCCGGGAGCTGCAGCGCAAGCTGGCCGGCGAGTACGGGATCACCCACAGCACCCTGCAGGTCGACCACGTCGGTGAGGACCCGGCGGGCACCCTGCTGCAGATCACCGCCCCGGAGTTCGCCGCCCCGTCCGGCAACGGCCCCGACCACTGCGCCGACGCCCACGGCCCCGTCCACCGCGCCGGCCCCCACGACCACTGAGAACCGGGTGTCCGTCGGCGCGGTGCGGCATGATCTGACTCGTGACCGCACCGCGACTGATGCTGCTCGACTCCGCCAGCCTCTACTTCCGGGCCTACTTCGGCGTGCCGGACACCCTGCGCTCCCCGCAGGGCGAGCCGGTCAACGCCGTCCGGGGCCTGCTCGACTTCATCGCCCGGCTGGTCCACGACCACCGGCCCGACCAGCTGGTCGCCTGCATGGACGCCGACTGGCGCCCGCAGTGGCGGGTCGACCTGATCCCCACCTACAAGACGCACCGGGTCGCCGAGGCGGCCGTCGACGGCGAGGAGGAGGTGCCGGACACGCTGGCCCCGCAGGTACCGGTGATCGAGCAGGTGCTCGACGCGCTGGGCATCGCCCGGGTCGGCTCGCCCGGCTACGAGGCCGACGACGTGATCGGCACCCTCACCGCCCGGGCGAGCGGCCCGGTGCAGATCGTCACCGGGGACCGCGACCTCTTCCAGCTGGTCGACGACGCCCGGGGGGTCACCGTGCTCTACCCGGTGAAGGGCATGGGCAACCTGCAGGTCACCGACGACGCGCTGCTGCTGGAGAAGTACGGGGTGCGCGGCGCCCAGTACGCCGACATGGCCGCCCTGCGCGGGGACCCGAGCGACGGCCTCCCCGGCGTCAAGGGCATCGGCGAGAAGACGGCCGCCCAGCTGATCAACGAGTACGGCGACCTGCCCGGCATCCGCGCCGCCGCACTCGACATCGGCTCGAAGCTCACCCCGGCCCGCCGCCGCAACATCATCGAGGGCTCCGCCTACCTGGACGTGGCCCCGAAGGTCGTCCGGGTCGCCGACGACGTGCCCCTGCCCGACTTCGACCCCACCCTCCCCGACGAGCCCGCCGACCCGATGCTCCTGGAAGACCTCTCCACCCGCTGGGGCCTCGGCACCTCCCTCGACCGCCTCCTCCACACCCTCACCTCCCCCTGACCCTGCGCGGGGCCACCTCACTCCGGGCTCGGGCAGCGATCACATTGGCCAGCGGCTGCTTGATCGTGACCCATTCCGGGTCACCGACGGAGACCGAGTGTCGTACGACTTCGATGACGGCCTCGTCGGCCGTAGCAGGCCTGGTCAGGTTCGCCCGCATGTAGTGCTTGAGGAGCGCCGGGAGCTGATCGGCCCGAGTCACGGTCTTGGCCCTGAGGGAGAACAGGGGGAGGAACCACTGCTCGAATCCGTCCCTGGTCGCCCGGGTGGCTCGGTACGCGTCGTGCAGCGGCTGCAGGGTTGCCGTGTGGTCGTACGGAAGGTGGCCGTGCAGGGCGTACTGAAGCCGGATGCCGTCGTGTTCGCGGAAGTACCGGCCGTGGGCGGCTATGTGGTTGGCGGCGTTCTCGGTGACGGTCATGACGGCCACATCCGTCTGGCTCGGATGGGTCCGGCAGCAGCGAGGCCGACCGGGCCACCTCCTTGCCGGCGTCGCCCGCCGGCTCGCGATCGTCGGCTGACAGGGACGGGCGGCTACGGACGGGACGACTACAGTCGTCGCCATGAACGACTCCCAGTTCGACGAGGTCGTGGCACGGCCACGCAGTGCCGCCGGCGTGCTGTTCTTCGACGAGGGCGACCGTGTGCTGCTCGTGAAGCCGACCTACAAGCCTGGCTGGGAGATCCCCGGTGGATACCTGCACGCGGGCGAGACCCCGAGTGAGGGAGCAGCACGGGAGGTGGAGGAGGAGCTCGGCATCACGCCGCCGATCGGCCGGTTGCTGGTGGCCGACTGGGCGCCCCACCCCACCGAGGGGGACAAGGTCCTCTTCGTCTTCGACGGAGGAGTCCTCGGGACTGCGCAACTCGACCGGATCGCTCCCGACCAGATGGAGATCAGCGAGCACGCCTTCCACTCCCGCGACCGGCTCGACGCACTCCTCGTCCCGCGCCTCGCCCGCCGAGTCCATGCTGCCTGTGTCGCTCGGGCTCGTACCGAGACCGCGTACCTCGAACACGGCCTTCCCTTCGCGTAGCCCCACACCCGAGCCGCCGCCCCCGGAGGGTCCGGGAACGGTGAAGGGCCCGTCCTCGTGGGACGGGCCCTTCGGGGTCGCGGGGTCAGGCTACGGAGGAGTAGGCGATGATGCCGCGGCGCAGGCCGTCGATCGCCTTGCGGGCGGTCTTGCGCAGTTCGGCGTCCTCGCCGGCCGCGTCCTGGATCTGGCCGAGGACGTCGATCAGCTGCTTGGTCCAGCGGACGAAGTCGCCGGCCGGCATGTCGGCGTCGCGCAGGACCTGGTCCAGGTTGTGGCCGAGTGCCCAGCGGTAGGCGACCCAGGCGAAGCCGAGGTCGGGCTCGCGCTGGCCGACGCCCTCCGCGGTGTTGATCCGGTGCTGTTCCTCCAGGGCGTCGAGGTGGCCCCAGATCCGGACCATCTGGCCGAGCGCCTCCTTGGCCTTGCCCTCGGGCACCCGGGGGGCGGCCGCGTCGTCGGACTGCCGGGCTTCGTACACCAGCGCCGAGGCGCAGGCGGCCAGTTCGGCCGCGGCCAGGCCGTTCCAGACGCCCTCGCGGATGCACTCCGAGGCGAGCAGGTCGAGCTCGCCGTAGAGGTGGCCGAGGCGCTTCCCGTCGTCGGTGACGGTGTCGCCGTGCAGGTACCCGAGGTCGGTGAGCAGGGCGCAGACCCGGTCGAAGGTGCGGGCGATGGTGTGGGTGCGGGAGCGCATCCGGCGCTCCAGCAGCTCGGTGTCACGGTGCAGGCGGTGGTAGCGCTCGGCCCAGCGGGCGTGGTCCTCGCGCTCGTCGCAGCCGTGGCACGGGTGCTGGCGCAGCTCGGCGCGGAGCCGGGTGATCTCCGGGTCGTCGGCGGCGGCCGCGCGGCCGCGGCGGAACCGCTCGGGCTCCAGGTGCCCGGCCTTGGTGCGCAGGGCCGAGGCGAGGTCGCGCCGGGACTGCGGACTGCGCGGGTTGAAGGACTTCGGGATGCGCACCCGCTCGATGGCGGCGACCGGGTGGGGGAAGTCGATCATGGCGAGCCGCTTGACCTGCCGCTCGGCGGTGAGCACCACCGGGCGCGGCCCGTCCTGGTAGTCCGGGTGGCGCGTGCCGGCCCGGCCGTTGCGGCTGACCGGCGGCAGGCCCGGGTCGAGGACGAGGGCGAGGCCGGCGAACTTGCCGGTGGGGACGTGGATGACGTCGCCCGGCTTGAGCTGCTCGATGGACTCGACGGCCGCGGCCCGACGCTGGCTGGTGCCCTCGCGGGCGAGCTCGTTCTCGCGGTCCTTGAGCCGGCGCCGCAGCTCCATGTACCCGTCGAAGTCGCCGAGGTGGCAGGTCATCGACGCGCGGTACCCCTCCAGCCCCTCCTCGTTGCGCTGGACCTGGCGCGCGATGCCGACCACCGAGCGGTCGGCCTGGAACTGCGCGAACGACGTCTCCAGCAGCTCGCGGGAGCGGTGCCGGCCGAACTGCGAAACGAGGTTGACGGCCATGTTGTACGACGGCCGGAACGAGGACCGCAGCGGGTAGGTGCGGGTTCCGGCCAGTCCGGCCAGCGCCTCCGGGTCGAGGCCGCGCTGCCAGAGCACCACGGCGTGGCCCTCGACGTCGATGCCGCGCCGCCCGGCCCGGCCGGTGAGCTGGGTGTACTCGCCGGGGGTGACGTCGGCGTGGGTCTCGCCGTTCCACTTGACCAGCTTCTCCATGACCACCGAGCGGGCGGGCATGTTGATGCCGAGCGCCAGGGTCTCGGTCGCGAAGACGGCCTTGACCAGCCCCTTCACGAAGAGCTCCTCGACCACCTCCTTGAACCGCGGCAGCATGCCGGCGTGGTGGGCGGCGATGCCGCGCTCCAGCCCGTCGAGCCACTCGAAGTAGCCGAGGACGTGCAGGTCCTCGTCCGGGATGTCGGCGCAGCGCTCCTCGACGATCGCGCGCACCTTGGCGCGGTCCTCCTCCTTATTGAGCCGCAGGCCGGAGGAGAGGCACTGCTGGACGGCGGCCTCGCAGCCGGCCCGGCTGAAGATGAAGGTGATCGCGGGCAGCAGGCCCTCGGCGTCCAGGCGGTCGATGACGTCCACCCGGCCCGGCGTCCAGACCCGGCCGGGGCGGCCGTTGGGCATGGAGCGGCCTCGGCCGCGGCCGAACCTGTCGCGCGGGTTGCGGTCCAGCTCGGAGCGGGCCAGCCGGACCAGCTCCGGGTTCACCAACTTGGCCGGGTTGCGCGGGGCGTCCTTGGGGCGGCCGTCGCGGTCGGGGTTGGCGAACAGGTCGTACATCCGGTTGCCGGCCATCACGTGCTGCCAGAGCGGCACCGGCCGGTGCTCGGAGACGATCACCTTGGTGCCGCCGCGCACGGTGTCCAGCCAGTCGCCGAACTCCTCGGCGTTGGAGACGGTGGCGGAGAGCGAGACCAGGGTGACGGACTCCGGGAGGTGGATGATGACCTCCTCCCAGACGGCGCCGCGGAAGCGGTCGGCGAGGTAGTGCACCTCGTCCATGACCACGTAGCCGAGGCCGTTCAGGGTGCTGGAGCCCGCGTAGAGCATGTTGCGCAGCACCTCGGTGGTCATCACCACCACGGGCGCGTCACCGTTGACCGTGTTGTCACCGGTCAGCAGGCCGACCTTGGCGGCGCCGTAGCGCTTGACCAGGTCGCCGTACTTCTGGTTGGAGAGCGCCTTGATCGGCGTGGTGTAGAAGCACTTCCGCCCGGACTGGAGGGCCAGGTGGACGGCGAACTCGCCGACGATGGTCTTGCCGGAGCCGGTCGGAGCGGCGACCAGCACGCCCTCGCCCGCCTCCAGCGCCTGGCAGGCCTCCATCTGGAACTCGTCCAGCGGGAAGTCGTAGAGCTGCTGGAAGCCGTAGAGGGCGGTGGCCTGCTCCTTGGCCCGGCGGCGGAAGGCCGCGTACGCCTCGGCGGGGTTGAGCTCCCGCTCCTCGGGGTGCTCGGGCAGAGGGGTGTTCATCGCCGTCCGGGTGTGGTTGGTGTGATCTCGCATCTCAGCGAGAGGTTACCCGGGAGGACCGACATCGATAGCACCGTTTTCCGCGCCAACGGATCGGTTCTCTCTCATATCCATAGTTGCAAATATCTTCAACCAGTCGCGAAACGGGCAGATTTGATCAACTCCGGTCAAGCTCAGTGGATCGCCGCGCGTTCTCCCTACATTCGGTGCCGAAGCCACCACTCACGGAAGCCGCCGGCCTCTCGGCGGCCACGACAGGAGGAGACGACGATGGCGAACCTGGAGACCTCGCTCAAGGAGGCCATGGCGATCGACGGCGCGATCGGCGTCGCGCTGGTCGACTACGGCAGCGGCATGGCACTCGGCACGCTCGGTGACGGAGGGGAACTCGACCTGAACGTGGCGGCGGCCGGCAACACCGACGTGGTGCGGGCCAAGATGAGGGCGATGGAACTGCTCAACCTCCACGACAACGAGATCGAGGACATCCTGGTCACCCTGACCAGCCAGTACCACCTGGTCCGGCCCCTCACCATGCCGAACGGCCGCGGGCTCTTCCTCTTCCTCGCCCTCAACCGCACCCGTTCCAACCTGGCGATGGCCCGGCACCAGCTGAAGCGGATCGAGCTCAAGCTGGAGATCTGAACGGACCGGGCGCCAGGGAAGGGGACGTCGTGGGGGTCGCGCTGTACCAGGCCAAGGCCGAGTTCTTCCGGATGCTCGGCCACCCGATCCGGATCCGCGTACTGGAGCTCTTACAGGCCGGACCGACGCCGGTCCGCGAACTGCTGGCCGAGCTGGAGATCGAGCCGTCCAGCCTCTCCCAGCAGCTCGCCGTCCTGCGCCGGTCCGGCATCGTCACCGCCACCCGGGAGGGCAGCACGGTGGTGTACGCACTCGCCGGCGGCGAGGTCGCCGACCTGCTCCGGGCCGCCCGGCGGATCCTCACCGAGCTGATCGACGACCGGAACACCCTGCTCGCCGAGCTGCGCGCCGGCGCCGACCAGCCGTGACCCCGCCGGCCGGGCGAGCCGATCAGGCCCGGATCGGCGACCGGGTCCGGTCACCGATCCGGGCCGGCCGCCCGATCAGGTCCAGTCCAGGGCCGCCTTCCCACCGGTCCGGACCGCCGGGCGCAGGGGCGACGACGACGGCGGGGGCGGCGGAGCCACCGCGGGGCCGCCGGCCAGTCGGACGACGAGCGCGTCGATCACCGGGCGCGGGCTCTCACCGGCGAAGTTGTTGAACAGCACGGTGAAGGCCAGGGTCCGCCCGTCGCCCTCGACGTACCCGGTCAGGGCGTCCACCCCGGTCATCGAACCGGTCTTCGCGTGCACCCGGCCCTCGGCGGCGGTGCCGACCATCCGGCGGGTGAGCGTCCCGCCCACCATCCGGCGCGGGTCGCCGGCCACCGGCAGGGCGTCGTACCAGGTCCGGAACCACGGGCGGCTACGGGCGAATCCCAGCAGGGCCGCGTACCGGCGGGCGGTCATCAGGTTGTGCCGGGACAGCCCCGAGCCGTCGCTCTGCCGGGCGGCGGTCACGTCCAGGCCGTTGCGCGAGAGGAACGCGACGACCTCGGCGAGACCGGCGGACCAGCTGCCGGAGCCGGCCCGGACGAGGCCGATCTCCTTCACCAGGTGCTCGGCGATGCCGTTGTTGCTCAGCTTGAGGAAGGGCACCAGCAGCTCGCCGACCGGCGCCGACTCGTGCCGGGCCAGCGTGGCGGCGCCCGCCGCGGCAGGGCCGGCCGCCACGCCCCGGGCCACCGTCACGCCGTGGCGCTGCAGGGCCGCCGCGAACACCGTGGCGGCCACCGCGGCCGGATCGTCGACGGTGACCCACTCGTCGGTGGGGGCGGCGCCCGCCGGCACGCTGCCGGCCAGCACGATCTCGTTGCCGCCGAGCCGGCGGGTGACGTCCGGGGCCGGTGCGCCGCCACCCGGCCCGGTGTCGATCCGGCCGGTCAGCCGGACCGGGGCGTCGGCGGGGGTGAGCCGCACGGCCGCCGGGCGGCCCGGCACGGCGGCCGGCGTGACGGTCAGCCGGACAGTGCCGGGGTCGTAGTCGGTGTCGGTGGTGAGGGTCAGCGCCGAGATCTGCGGGCTGTAGTAGTACGGCTGGTCGTCCCAGGCCCAGTTCGGGCCGAGCCGGACGTCGTCCCAACGGGTGGCGTCGGCCCGGACGGCGCCGTCGACCTCGGTGACGCCGGCCGCGGCGACCTGGCCGGCCAGCTCGTCGAGGTCGGACGGCAGCAGGCTCGGGTCCCCGCCGCCGCGCAGCACCAGGTCGCCGTCCAGGACGCCGTCGCCGCCGCGTCGGCCGTCGGCCAGCACCTCGGTGGCGAAGCGGTGGTCCGGGCCGAGCAGTTCCAGCGCGGCGGCGGCCGTCACGGTCTTGAGGGTGGAGGCCGGCAGCAGCAGCGCATCGCCGGCGTGCTGGTAGACCACCTCGCCGGTGGCGGCATCGTTGACCTGCACCGACACCTGGGCACCGGCCAGCCGCCGGTCGGTGAGCAGCCGGTCCAGGTCGGCGGCGAGCTCCGTGGCGGCCCGTGCCCCGGCGTTCGGGCGGCCCGCCACCGGGCCGGCCACGAAGAGCACGGTGAGGAGCGCGGCCAGCGGCACGCACCACCGCCGGGCGGGAAGGGAACGCACGGGACCTCCGTGGGGTGCTGCGACAGGGCGCTTCGACGGACGGGGCGCCACCACAGGTGGGGCGTCACGACGGGCGGGGAGCCACGACGGACGCGAACCCGTGCGGGGACGGCCCCGGGCAGCCGGACGCCGCGGCGGCGGGACCACTCTCGGGCACCCGGCCCGCCGCCACCGCGGCGACACGCGCCCGGCCCGCCCGGTCGGCGGAGCGTGCGGCGCGCCGTCAGCGCTCCTTCAGCAGCTCCGCGAGCCCCGTCGCAAGCCGCTCGTAGTCCCGCGGCCGGTTGTAGAGCTGCCCGCTGACCCGCAGCACCCCGCCACCCGGCCAGGGCCGCACCACCGTCCGGACGGCGTGCCGCCGCCACACGTCCGCCATCAGGGCCGGGGCCGCCACCTCCTCCTCGCCCCACCCGCGGGGCAGCCGCAGGGCCCGCATCGAGACGCCCGGCGTGGCCGGCAGCGGCTCCAGGCCGAGCCGCTCGGCGAGCAGCGCCTGCCCGTACCCGGCGAGCCGCTCGTTGTGCCGCCGCACCCGGTCGGCGCCGAACGACCGCAGCACCTCGAAGCCCGCCGGGGCCGCCAGCCACGGCGTGTAGTCGCAGGTGCCGCGCCACTCGACGCAGGCCGGGTAGCCGCGGTGGTGCTCCCAGGAGAGCGCCAGCGGGCGGACCCGGGCGGCCCACTCCGGTCGGACGGCGAGCACCCCGGTGGCGCGCGGGGCGAAGGCCCACTTGTGCAGGTTGCCAAACCAGAAGTCGGCGGCCGGCTCGACCGGCTCGGCCAGCATGCCCGGGGCGTGGGCGCCGTCCACCACGGTGGTCACGCCGCGCTCGCGCAGGGCCGTGAGCAGGACCGGGCCGGCGATCCGGCGGGCGGTGGGAGAGGTGATCTGGTCGAGCACGGCGAGCACCGTGCGGCCGCCGACCGCGGCCAGGACGGCCTCGGTCACGGCGGCCTCGTCCGGCAGGCCGAGCGGCAGTCGGACGGTGTCCACCTCCGCGCCGGCCTCCGCGGCACGGCGGCGCACGGCCTCGGTGACGGCGCCGTAGCCGTGGTCGGTGACCAGGATCCGGTCCCCGGAGGCGAGCGGGACGCTGTCCAGGGCGACCGCGACCGCCTCGGTGACGTTGGCGACCAGGGCGAGCAGGGCCGGGTCGGTGCCCAGCTCGGCCGCGAGTGCCGTCCGGGCGGCGCCGACCCGGGCCGGAAGGTCGGCGAAGAACCCGTCCGGGTCGCGCTCCTGTTCGGCCCGGAGCCGCTCCTGCAGCAGCTGGACGGGCAGCGGCACCGCGCCGTAGGAGCCGTGGTTGAGGTGAACCGACTCCCGGTCCAGGGTGAACAGTTCCGCCGTCCCGGGCAGCGGCGCCGGCGGTTCCGCCGTGGCGTCCGCGAGCGGTTCGAGGGGGGCGTTCACCGTGGGTCCGACGGCGGGGTGCACCGGGAGTCCGGCGGCGGGGCGCACCGGGGGTTCGACGGCGGGGTGCGGGGCTTCGGTCACTGCTGCCTCCGGGGTCAATCCTCAAGGTGATGTGTGACATTTCACATGTCCCACTACTGGTCGGGCCATGGTCTCACCGGGAACATCGGGCCGTGACCATCACCGACCCCTTCCTGTCCCTCAGCGCCCGTACGGGCCGCTTCGGCTTCGGAGCCCCGCGCGCGATCACCCTCGGCGAGGACGGTACCCGGCTGCTGCTGCTCCGCTCCACCGGCGCGGAGGACCCGGTCGACCGCCTCCTCCTGGTCGACGCGGCCACCGGCGAGGAGCGCCTGGTCGCCGATCCGGCCGCGCTCGTCCCCGGCCGCACCGGCGACCCGGCGGCGCTGCCCGCCGTCGAGCGCCGACTGCGCGAGCGGATCCGGCTCACCGCCGCCGGCATCGGCTCCTTCGCGGCCACCGGCGACCTCGCGGTCGCCGTGTTCGCCCTCGACGGCCGGCTCTTCCGCGCCGACACCGCCACCGGCGGCTGCACCGAACTCCCGGTCGCCGGGCCCGCCTTCGACCCCCGCCCGGCGCCGGCCGGCGACCGGGTCGCCTACGTCGCCGACGACGCCCTGTACGTCACCCCGGACCGGACGCCACTCAGCCCCGCCGACGGCGCCCGCTGGGGCGTGGCCGAGTTCGCCGCCGCCGAGGAGCTCGGCCGCTCCCGCGGGCACTGGTGGCGGCCGGACGGCGGCGCGCTGCTGGCCGCCCGGGTGGACGAGTCCGCACTCCCCCTGCGCCACTTCGCCGACCCCGCCCACCCCGGCGAGGAGCCCGAGTCCTTCGCGTACCCGCTGGCCGGCGGGCCCAACGCCGACGTCCAGCTCTGGGTGCTCGGCCTGGACGGCGGCAAGGTCCGACTGCGCTGGGACGACGGCGAGTTCCCGTACGTCTGCGCCGCCGAGTGGTCCGGCCCGGACGAGTTGCTGCTCACCGTCGCCGACCGGCTGCAGCAGCGCGTCCTGCTGCTCTCGGCCGACCCGGCCACCGGCGCGACCACCGAACTCTCCCGCACGACCGACGACTTCTGGGTGGACGACCTGCCCGGCACGCCCGCCCGGCTGGCCGACGGCCGGCTGCTCACCGTCCACGACACCCCGGACGCGCGCGGCCTGGCCCTCGACGGGAAGCCGCTGGACACCGCCGGCCTGCAGATCCGTCGGGTCGTGGGCCGGCTGGACGGCCGGCTGCTCTGCGAGACCGGCGAGGGCGACCCGGTCGACCAGCACGTCCACCTGGTCGACCCGGACGGCGGCGCACCCGAGCGGCTGAGCCCCGGGCCCGGCTTCCACAGCGCACTCGCCGCCGGCGGGACGCTGCTGCTCACCTGCGCCGGCCCGGACGGCGTGCGGCGCCGGCTCACCGGCCCGCACGGCGAGGCCGAGCTGACCGACCTCTCGGCCGAACTGCCGTTCGCGGTACGGCCGCAGTTCGCCCGCGTCACCGAACTCGCCCTGCCCACCGCCGTGGTGTACCCGCGCGACCACGTGGCCGGCCGCCGGCTGCCGGTGCTGCTGGACGTCTACGGCGGGCCCGGCTACCAGGCGGTGGCCGCCGAGCCGCGCCGCTGGCAGCTCCGCCAGTGGTGGGCCGACCAGGGCTTCGCCGTGGTCACCACCGACAATCGGGGCACGCCGTTCGTCTCCCCCGAGTTCACCCGGGCGATCTTCCGGCGGTTCTCCCAGGTCGCGCTGGACGACCAGGTGGCCGCGCTGCACGCGCTCGCCACGGACCACCCCGACCTCGACCTCGGACGGGTCGGCGTCCGCGGTTGGTCGTACGGCGGCTACTTCGCCGCCCTGGCCGTGCTGCGCCGCCCGGACGTCTTCCACGCCGCCTGCGCGGGCGCGCCGCCCACCGACTTCCGCCACTACGACACCGCGTACACCGAGCGCTACCTCGGCCTGCCCCAGGAGAACCCCGAGGGCTACGCGGCGGACTGCCTGGTGGACGACGCACCCGGCCTGACCCGCCCGCTGCTGCTGGTCCACGGCCTGGCCGACGACAACGTGCACCCCTCGCACACCCTGCTGCTCTCGCAGGCGCTCACCCGGGCCGGCCGGCCGCACAGCGTGCTGCCGCTGCCCGGCGTCACCCACATGACGCCGGGGGGCGTCCAGGAGCAGGTCGCCACGGCCGAACTCGCCTTCCTGCGGGCCGCCCTGGGGTGAACCGTTGAGTTCGCGGCCGGCGGCTGCGACACTCCCGCCGTGATCGCCGCCCGCCCGGGCGGCGACCCGACGGGGAGGACTCGAGGATGAAGATCGCCAGACCCGGGCCGGTCGCCGAGCGCCAGTGGACACCGCTGACCGCCGTCAACGGCGGGGTCGCCTTCGCCCTGGAGCTGGGGTTGCTCGCGGCGCTCTGCTACTGGGGTTTCAGGACCGGATCCGGGCCGCTCATCCGGGTGCTGCTCGGCATCGGCGCGCCGGCCGCGGCGGCCCTCACCTGGGGGCTGTTCCTGGCCGCGGGCGGGCCGACCGTCCGGCTGCCGCTGGCCGCGGAGATCGTGGTCAAGCTGGCGGTCTTCGCGATCGGTGCACTGGCCCTGCACGCCGCGGGCCGCTCCACCCTGGCGCTGGTGTTCGGCGCCGTGGCCCTGGTCAGCGTGGCCGTCGAGTACACCGCGGGCTGACCGACCGCCAACCCGGGGGCGCCGCACGGACCGTGCGGCGCCCCTTCGGCTGCCGGAGGGGCGTCATCAGCCCCGGGGGGCCCCTGACGAACCGCCGCAGCGCCCGCTGCACGGCCCTTCCGCGTGAACCATGACATGTGAAATATTACCTGCGCTTCCCCCGACCGTCGGTCGTCCCTCCGCACCACCACCCACCGTCCGGAAAGGACCGGTCAGTTGCGCAGACTGTCCGCGGCACTCGCGGCCGCGCTCACCACGAGCGCGATAGCGGCCACCCTCCTCGGCACCCCCGCCCAGGCCGCTCCCCCGTCCCCCGTCACCGTGTCGAGCATCGCCGCCCAGGCGGCCGAGGAGGGCGGCGCCGAAGCCCCGCCCGGCCCGCTCGCCCCGCAGGAGCGCGAGCGCCAGTCGCTCCGCGCCAAGGCCCTCGAACAGCTCAACAAGGGCGCCGTGGCCAAGACCGCCGACAAGCGGGCGCCCGGCAAGGTGAAGATCGGCAACGACTACGTCCAGCTCGCGCAGCAGCGCAAGGACAAGGTCTTCGTCATCCTCGCCCAGTTCGGCGACGAGGTGGACAACACCACGCTGTACAACGGCCAGCCCCGCTACGGCGGTACGCCCGGCCCGCGGCACGACACCATCCCCGAGCCCGGCAAGGGCGACAACCACACGCTGTGGAGCCCCGACTTCGACCGCGGCTACTACCAGCAGATGTTCTTCGACGACACCCCCGGCGCGGTCTCGCTGCGCAACTACTACCGCACCCAGTCCTCCGGGCGCTACGACCTCGACGGCACCGTCAGCGACTGGGTCACCGTGCCGTACAACGAGGCGCGGTACGGCAGCAACAAGGGCCCGCAGGGCTCCGGCGCCTGGACGCAGGCCCAGGAGTTCATCCGGGACGCCGTCAAGGCCTGGTACGACGGCGAGATCGCCAAGGGCCGCACGGCCGCCGACGTCAAGGCCGAGCTGGCCCAGTACGACGTCTACGACCGCTACGACCACGACAAGGACGGCGACTTCGACCAGCCCGACGGCTACCTCGACAACGTGGTCGTGGTGCACGCCGGCGTCGACGAGACCTGGGGCGGCGGCGCGCAGGGCGCCGACGCACTGTGGGCGCACCGCAGCTGGACCTTCCCGGACCCGACCGGCACGACCGGCCCGGAGGGCAACCGGATCGGCGGCGCGCCGGTCGGCGACACCGGCCTGTACGTCTACGACTACGTGCAGGCGGGCGAGAACAGCGGAGTCGGCCTGTTCGCCCACGAGTTCGGCCACAACCTCGGCCTGCCCGACCTCTACAGCACCACCGGCGGCGACAACAGCGTCAACTTCTGGTCGCTGATGTCCTCCGGTTCGTACCTGGGCAAGGGCAGGAACACCACCGGCGGCTACCCCGGTGACCTCGACGCCTGGAGCAAGCTGCAGTTCGGCTGGCTCAACTACGACGAGGCGCAGGCCGCCACCCGCTCCAGCCACGCCCTCGGCGTCAGCGGCTACAACACCGACCAGGCCCAGGCCGTGCTGGTGCACCTGCCCGACGGCACCACCACCACCGAGCTCGCCGACCCCTACCAGGGCGGCCGGCACTGGTGGAGCGACACCGGTGACAACCTGGACAACTCCCTGGCCCGCACGGTGGACCTGCGCACGGTCACCGGCCCGGTGACGCTGACCGCCGCCGCCTGGTACGACATCGAGCAGGACTACGACTTCCTGACCGTCGAGGCCTCCACCGACGAGGGCAAGAGCTGGAAGGCGCTGCCCGGCACCGTCGACGGCGCGCCGATCGGCAACACCACCGCCAACGTGCCGGGGCTGAGCGGAACTTCTGGCGCCTACCGGCAGCTGTCGATCCCGCTGGACGGCTACGCCGGGCAGCAGGTCCGGCTGCGCTTCCACGTCACCTCGGACGGCAACACCCACGGCCGGGGCGTCCTGGTCGACGCCGTCCGGATCGCCGCCGGCGGCACCGAGCTGTTCGCCGACGGTGCCGAGGACGGTGCCAACGGCTGGACCGCGACGGGCTTCACGGTCGTCACCGGCCGCAACGCGGTCAAGCAGCACCCGCGCGCCTACCTGGTGGAGAACCGCCGGTACGCCGGCTACGGCGCCTTCCTGAAGACCGGCCCGTACAACTTCGGCTACACGGGCGTCGACGGCAAGAAGGACATCGTCGACAACTACCCGTACCAGGAGGGCGTGCTCGTCTGGCTCTGGGACACCGGCTACGGCGACAACAACACCAAGGACCACCCGGGCGGCGGCCTGATCCTGCCGATCGACGCGCACCCGACGCCGATCCGGTTCGCCGACGGCTCGCTGGTCAACGGCCGCGCGCAGACCTTCGACGCGGTCTTCTCGCTGAAGCCCACCACCGCCTTCACCCTGCACAAGGGCGGCGTCCCGGTGCGGATCGGCAGCGAGCCGGCCGTCCCGGTCTTCAACGACCGCACCGGCGTCTACAGCGACCCGGCCACCCCGCAGCTCGGCGTGAAGGTGCCCGACACCAACACGAAGATCGAGGTGGTCCGCGAGACCCAGGGCGGGCGGATCACCACCGTCCGCGTCGGCCCGGCCTCCTGAGGCCCGTCCCCGATCAGGCCGTCCCGGCCCGCGCCGCAACGCGGGCCGGGACGGCCGCACGCGTGGGGCCTGCCGCGCTCATCCGCAACGGCGGGCGGCGGGGACCGCGGCCGCCGACCCGAGCAGGGTGATCGCGGCGTTCCCGGTGGCCGTGGACCGCGCCGAGTGGCCCAGCACGTCGCCGCCGGGCCGGCCGATGTGCCGGCCTGGGCCGAGGTCACCGCGAAGGCGATCAGCCGGACGGTGTCGAGCCCGGCGGCGGCCCCGGCCGCCCTGTCCGCGTCGGCCCGGCCGGCGGACAGCGGCGCCGGATCGCCGGGCACCTGGCGAACGGCGTGGGGAAGGCTCGGCCGTCCCGCCCGCGCCGAGCACCGCGACGGTGAGGTGGACCCACTTCGGCGCGTCGCCGGCGGTGAAGGAGAGGTTGACGTCGGCCGCGCACAGCGCGCCGCCGCGGCGAGGATCGACGCCGCGGCGGCGTACCGGCGCAAGAACGAACGGGTCACGCCGGCCGCCCGTGGGCTCCGGCGGAGCCCACCCCGTGACGGCGGACGCCGCGCTCCGTACGGGCGGAGGCGGCTGCCACGGGTGAGATCTCGGTCCCCCTCGACACGGTGGGACTTCACGTGAGCGCGAGGTCGAAGAGCGGCCGCGGAGCGCCGCCCGGGCGACCACGGGAGGACGCGCTCCGCGGCACCCGGGCCGAACGCGTGGAACCCGGTCGGGCGCGGCCCTCAAGAGGCTCCCCGCCGCGCCCGACCGGGGGTCGGAGCGGGAGCCGCCGCAGGGCGGCCCCCGATGTGGAGCCGTACCGCCCGACGTGGGGGATGCGAGCGGTACGGCGGCCGGTGGTGCGGGGTCAGGTCACGTCCCCGGCGACCTCGGGGAAGTGGCAGGCCGCCTCCCGGGCCCCGGGCCCGGTGATCCGCAGCAACGGCCGCTCCGTCCGGCAGAGTTCCTGCGCCTTCGGGCAGCGCGGGTGGAAGGTGCAGCCGGACGGCGGGTTGGCCGGGCTCGGCGGGTCGCCGAGCAGCACGATCCGCTCGCGGGCCCGCTCGGCCGCCGGGTCCGGCAGCGGCACGGCGGAGAGCAGCGCCCGGGTGTACGGGTGGGCCGGGTTGCCGTAGACCTCCTCCTTGGCGCCGATCTCGACGATCCGGCCGAGGTACATCACCGCGACCCGGTCGCAGACCCGCTTGACCACCGAGAGGTCGTGCGCGATGAACACGTAGGCCAGGCCCAGCTCCTGTTGCAGGCGCTCCATCAGGTTGACCACCTGGGCCTGGATGGAGACGTCCAGCGCGGAGACCGGCTCGTCGGCGATCACCAGCCGGGGCGAGGTGGCCAGCGAGCGGGCGATGCCGATGCGCTGCGCCTGGCCGCCGGAGAACTCGTGCGGGTAGCGGTCGATGTGCTCGGGGATCAGCCCGACGAGCTCCATCAGCTCGGCGGCCCGCTTGCGCGCGTCGGCCGCGCTCGCCCCCTGGATCAGCAGCGGCTCGGAGATGATCCGGGCCACCGTCTGGCGGGGGTTGAGCGAGGAGTACGGGTCCTGGAAGACCATCTGCAGGTGCCGCCGGTGCGGCCGCAGCTCGGCCTGCGAGAGGCCGCCGATCTCGGTCCCGTCGAAGGTGACGGTGCCCGAGGTGGGGTCGAGCAGCCGGACGATCATCCGTCCGGTGGTGGACTTGCCGCAGCCGGACTCGCCGACCAGGCCGAGCGTCTCGCCCTTGCCGACGTCGAAGCTCACCCCGTCCACCGCGCGGATCGCGGCGCCGGCCCGGCCGGCGCGGCCCCGCTTGCCGGGAAAGGTCTTGACCAGGTCCCGGACGGACAGCAGGGGTTCGGCCCGGGCCGGACGGGCGGCCGGAGGCGTGGGGGCGGTCATGAACGGGCTCCTTGCGGCACCAGCGGCAGGTGGCAGGCGGCCTGGTGGCCGGGGGCGAGCGGGCCGAGCACCGGGCGCTCGGACAGGCAGCGGGCGTGGTCCTCGGCACTGGCGGCGGTGGTGCGGGCGCAGCGCGGGGCGAAGGAGCAGCCGGGGGCGGGGGCGATCAACGACGGCGGGCTGCCCGGGATGGCGCGCAGCGGGGCGTCGTCGGTGTCGTCGAGGCGGGGCAGCGAGTCCAGCAGCCCGCGCGTGTACGGGTGCGCGGGGGCGCCGAACAGCCGCTCGACGGGAGCCTGTTCGGCCGCCCGGCCGCCGTACATCACCAGCACCTCGTGGGCGACCCGGGCGACCACGCCGAGGTCGTGGGTGATCATGACGACGCCGAGGCCGCGCTCCTGCTGGATGCGGGCGATCAGGTCCAGGATCTGGGCCTGGACGGTGACGTCGAGGGCGGTGGTGGGCTCGTCGGCGATCAGCAGGTCAGGCTCGCAGGCGAGCGCCATGGCGATCATGACGCGCTGGCGCATGCCGCCGGAGAACTGGTGCGGGTACTCGTCGACGCGGCGGGCGGGTTCGGGGATGCCGACCTCGCCGAGCATCTGGATCGCGCGCTCGCGCCCGGCCTTGCGGGAGGCCCTGAAGTGCACCCGGTAGTGCTCGGCGATCTGCTCCCCGACGGTGTAGAAGGGGTGCAGGCTGGAGAGCGGGTCCTGGAAGATCATGGCGATCCGCCGGCCGCGGACGGTGCCGAGCTCGCGCTCGCCGAGCCCGACGAGCTCCTGCCCGGCCAGCCGGATCGATCCGGTGACGGCCGCGCCGCGGTGCAGACCCATGACGGCGAGCGACGTGACGGACTTGCCGCTGCCGGACTCGCCGACCAGGCCGAGGGTCCGCCCGGCCTCGACGGTGAAGGAGATGCCGTCGACGGCCCGGACGGTACCGCGCGGGGTGTCGAACGCGACCCTGAGGTCGTCGACCTCCAGCAGAGCCATCAGTACCTCACTCTCGGGTCGACCACGGCGTAGAGCAGGTCGACCAGCAGGTTCGCCACGACGATGAAGAAGGCCGCGAGCAGGGTGACGCCGAGGATGACGGGCTGGTCGGAGCGGAGCAGCCCGTCGTAGAAGAGCCGGCCGACGCCGGGCAGGCCGAAGATGGACTCGGTGATGACCGCGCCCGCCAGCAGGCCGCCGAGGTCGATGCCGAAGATGGTGAGGATGGGCGTCATGCCGGAGCGCAGCCCGTGCTTGACCGTGACGGTGCGGCCGGGCAGGCCCTTGGCCCGGGCGGTCCGGACGTACGGCTCGGCCATCGTCTCGATCATCGAGTTGCGGCTCTGCCGGGCGTACTGGGCCGCGTACAGCAGGGCCAGCGCGATCCAGGGCAGCAGCAGGTTGGACGCCCAGCCGAACGGGTCGTCGGTGAACTCGTGGTACGCCGGGTAGGGCAGCCAGCCCAGCGTCCGCACCACGCCCCAGATCAGCATGATCGAGGTGAAGTAGACCGGCAGCGAGGCGGTGCCGACGGAGAGCACCATCAGCGCCTTGTCGGTGAGGCTGCCCTTGCGCAGCGCCGAGGCGACGCCGGCGCCGATTCCGAGGACCAGCCAGAGCACGGCCGCGCCGAGGGCGAGGGAGACGGAGACCGGCAGGCGGTCCACGAGCAGGTCCCAGACCGGCAGCGAGTACTCGTAGGAGAAGCCGAGGCAGGGGAAGCCGCAGTGGGCGGCGCTGGGCCCGGAGCCGTAGTCGCGGCCGGCGAAGATGCCGGCCAGGTAGGTGCCGAACTGCTCCCAGACCGGCTTGTCCAGGCCCATCGCGGCCTTGACGTCGGCGAGCCGTTCGGGGCTGCAGGTCTTGCCGCAGGCCGCCCCGGCCGGGTCGTTCGGCAGCAGGTAGAAGATGGTGAAGGTGATGGCGCAGATGGCCAGCAGGATGCCCAGCACCCCGAGCAGCCGGCGGCCGAGGTAGAGGATCACGACCGGCCTCCCCGCGGGTCGAGGATGTCGCGCAGCGCGTCCCCGAGCAGGGTGAAGGCGAGCACGGCGATGAACAGGAAGACCGTCGGGATGAGGAAGTACGTCGGGTCGACCTCGTAGTGGACGATGCTCTCGGCGATCATCTGCCCCCACGAGGCCGTGGGCGGGCGGACGCCGACGCCGAGGTAGGAGAGCGCCGCCTCGGTCGCGATCATGCCGGGGATGAGCAGCGTGGTGTAGGCGATGATCGGGCCGGAGACGTTGGGCAGGATTTCCCGGGTGAGGATCCGCCAGGAGCGGGCGCCGCCCACCTTCGCGGCCTCGACGTACTCGCGGTGCTTGAGCGAGAGGGTCTGGCCGCGTACCACGCGGGCGATGCCGGGCCAGCCGAACAGCCCGATCACGGAGGTCATCAGCAGGATCCGGTTGACGTCCTTGGCCACCGACATCATCGCGATCATGAAGATCAGCGAGGGGAAGGACATCGTGAGGTCCATCAGCCGGGACAGCACGGTGTCGACGCGGCCCCCGAAGTAGCCGGCTGCGATGCCGGCCAGGGTGCCGACGACGACGACCACCGCGGTGGCGGCGAAGGCGATCAGCAGCGACACCTGGCCGCCGTGCAGCACCCGCGCGAACAGGTCGCGTCCGGTGATGGGTTCGACGCCCAGCCAGTGCCTGGCCCCGATGCCCCCGAAGTCGCCCCGGGGCAGGCCGCCCAGGTACGGGTCGATGGCCCGCTTGTCGAACTCCTCGGGGGACCAGCCGCCGAGCGCGCTCAGCGGGCCGGCCAGGGCGGCCGCCAGGACCAGCACGGCGACGGTGATCAGGCCGAACCGGGCGGAGCCCCTGGCCCACAGCTGGTCCCAGACCAGCCGCCAGGGACCGCGACCGGCGGCCTTCGCGGGGCCCGCCGCCGTGCCGTCCACGGCGGCGGGCTCAGTCGTTGTACTCATGACGGACGGTTCCTCAGCCCTGGCTCTTCGCGGGGTCCTTGAGGCCGACCACGGCCATGTCGATCATGCCGGCGTAACCGGAGTTGCCGAACGCGCCGGCCACGTTGGTGCCGGTCAGCAGCGGGCGGCGCTGCCACATCAGCGGGACGGCCGGGGCCTTCTTGAGCAGGTCCTCGTCCAGCTGCTGCCAGGCCTTGTTCGCCTCGTTGATGTCCGTCATGGCGGCGATCTGGTCCATCCGGTCCATGGTCGCCTGGTCGCGGAACTGGCTGTAGTTGCCCTGGTTGCCCTTCTCCTTGATGGTCCGCCCGTCGAAGAGGAACGGGAGGAAGGTGGCGCCGGACGGGTAGTCCGGGCACCAGCCGTTGATGACCAGGTCGGGGGCGTTCTTGGTGTCGCCGACGGTGTCCGCGAAGGCGGAGGCGTCGACGGTGTTGACCGTGACCTGGACGCCGGACTTGGCCAGCGACTGCTGGATCGCCTCGGCGCGGGTCTTGTCACCGAGCGAGACGGTGAGCGAGACCTTGAGGTCGGACTTCCCGGCCGCCTTGAGCAGCTCCTTGGCCTTCGCGGGGTCACCGGTGGCGGGGATCTTCAGCGGGTCGGCCTTGGCGCCGCCGGTCAGCGACGGCGGCAGGAAGGAGGTGGCCACGTCGGCCATCGCCGGCCCGCCGAAGGCGGTGACCTGGGCCTCGCGGTCGACGGCCCACATCATCGCCTCGCGCACCTTCGGGTCGTCGAAGGGGGCCTTGGCGGTGTTCAGGTACAGCATGTCGGTACAGCCGGTCCGCTCGGCCGCCATCCGGGCCTTGACGTCCGGCTTGGGCAGCACCTTGGAGACGGACTCGTGCTGCATCCAGGGCATCTCGATGGCCGAGGCGTCGACACCGCTGCTGGCGATGATCCGGTCGTCGGCCTGGCCGCCCTTGAGGCCCTGGGTCACCACGATCTTGTCCGGGTAGGCCTTGCGGACCGGGTCGGTCGCGGCGTCCCAGTTGGTGTTCCGGACCAGCACCAGCTGCTTGCCGCGGTCGTAGGTCTCGATCTTGTACGGGCCCGAGGAGAAGACCTGGGAGTCGTACTGGGTGCCCTTCTCGCGGGACTGCGGCACCGGCGAGAAGGTCGGCAGCGTGACGGTGTAGGAGAACTCGGCGACCGGGCGCTTCAGGTGGAAGACGATGGTCCTGTCGTCCGGGGTCTCGATGGAGGCCAGGTGCTCGCCGCCCAGCGGCCCCTTGTAGTTCTCGCCGCCGGCCAGGTACTGGACCGCGTAGTCGGGGCCGCCGGTGAGGTCCGGCGAGAAGGAGCGCTCGACGTTGTACTTGACGTCGGCGGCCTTGATCGGCGTGCCGTCCTCGTACTTCAGCCCGTCCTTGAGGGTGAAGGTCCACACCTTGCCGCCCTCGGAGGACTTGCCGAGGTCGGTCGCGAGGTCCGGGACGATCTCGCTGCCCGCCGGGCCCGGCTCGGCCTTGAAGGTGGTCAGGGTGCGGTAGAGCAGCCGGGTGCCGAAGTCCATGTGCGGCACGACCCAGTTGCGGGCGGGGTCGAGGTGGGCGAAGTCCTGGTTGGTCAGCACGGTCAGAGTGCCGCCCTTGACCGGGGTGCCGCCGATGATCGTGCCGGTGTCGGCGCCCGGGCCCCTGGTGGACGTCGCCGCGCTGCTGTCGGCGCTGTCGTCCTTGTCCTTGTCCTTCGCGCAGGCCCCGAGGCCGAGGGTGAGTGTCGCTGCGATGGCCGCCGCGAGGGCGGCCTGGGTGCGCCTGGTCATGTGCAACTCCGCAGTGGGGGGCCCGAAGTGAGGGCCGAGGTCCCGCCCCGGGGCAGGTCCGGGGCCCCACCGGGAGGCGACCTCAGGGGGTCGGGCGCTCCGCGGTGTGACCCGTAACATAGTAATGTGAAATTGCACTGCACAAGAGGTGACGCGACCCGTTACCGAGCTGTGTCCGTGCGCATCCCGCCCGAACCGGGGCGCTCCCCGGGCGACGTGACCCTCCGTCGGCCCCACGGCCGGCCCGCACGGCGACGTGCGGGACCGGCGGGGACCGCGGGGACCGTCCGGACTGCCGGGACCGCCGGAGACCGGCGGGGACGGCCGTCAGCCCCCGCGGCGGATCAGCCCCCGGCCGCGGGCCTCCCGGACCGCCGCCGTGCGCGAGTCCACCCCCAACTTGGCGTAGACGTGCACCAGGTGGGACTTCACCGTGGCCTGGCTGAGGTGCAGCCGCTGGCTGATCTGCTGGTTGGTGAGCCCGTCCGCCACCAGCCCCAACACCTCGGTCTCGCGCGCGCTCAGCGCCGCCGCCGGCGTGCGCATCCGCTCCAGCAGCCGGTCCGCCACGGTGGGCGCGAGCGCCGTGCGCCCCGCCGCGGCCGAGCGGACGGCGCGGGCCAGCTCCTCCGGCGGCGCGTCCTTCAGCAGGTACCCGGTGGCGCCGGCCTCCAGCGCGGGCAGGGTGTCCGCGTCGGTGTCGTAGGTGGTGACGATCAGCACCCGCGGTGCCCCCGGCCGGGCGGTGATGGCCGCGGTGGCCTGCGCGCCGTTCATCGCCGAGGCCGGCCCGAACTGCAGGTCCATCAGCACGACGTCGACCTCGGCCTCCGCCACCAGCTCGACCGCCCGCTCGGCGGTCGCGGCCTCGGCGACGACGGCGAAGTCCCGCTCGCTCTCCAGGACGGCGCGCAGCCCGGCCCGGACCACCGGGTGGTCGTCGGCCAGCAGCAGGCGGATCACTCGCTCACTCACGTGCATCCCCGTTCACGGGCACTTCCTCGCTCACGGACGTTCCTCGGCCCCCGACACCGGCCGCACCCGGACGCCGGCCGTCCCCCGCGCGCTGCCCGCCCTCCTGGGCGAGGGGCAGCAGGACGGCGAGCGCCGTTCCCTCCCCGGGCGCGGACTCCACGGCGAAGGTACCGCCCAGCGCCCGGGCCCTGGCCCGCATCGACGGCAGCCCGAAGCCGCCGTCGCCGCCCGCCGCCCCGGCTGCCGCGGCCACCGCCGCCGGATCGAACCCCTTCCCGTCGTCGAACACGTCCAGCGCCACCTCACCCTCCATGTAGCTGAGCGTGACCTCGGCGTGCGAGGCCTCGGCGTGCCGGACGGCGTTGCCGAGCGCCGACTGCGCGATCCGCAGCAGCGCCACCTCCTGCGGCACCGGCAGCCCGACCGGGTCACCGGAGACGTGCAGCCGCACCGGCAGACCGCTGTGCGCGGTGGTCGTGGCGCAGAGCCGTTCCAGCGCCACCGGCAGCGAGTCGCTCTCCAGGTCGGGCGGCGTGAGCGCACGGACGAACCGCCGGGCCTCGGCGAGGTTGTCCTGCGCGGCCTGCCGGGCCTGCTCGACGTAGTCCGCGGCGGCCTCGGTCCGCTCCGGCAGGGCCCGCTGGGCGGCCCGCAGCAGCAGCTGGATGCTGGAGAGGCTCTGCGCGAGGGTGTCGTGGATCTCCCGCGCGAGGCGCTCGCGCTCGGCGAGGACGCCGGCGGCGTGGTGCGCCGCGGCGAGGTCGGCGCGGGCGGCGGTCAGCTCGTCGATGAGTCGCCGCCGCTCCTCGCTCTCCCGGTAGAGCGCCTGGTAGCCGAGCACGGTGGCGGTGGCGACGGCCGCGCCGAGCGCCGGGCCGATGGCCGCGGCGACGCTGACGGTGTGCTGGTGCCAGGAGTACGCGACGATCGCCGCGACCGTGGTCAGGGCCACGGCGGCCAGGCCGCCTCGGCGGCCGAGCAGGTGCAGCTCCAGGAAGTACAGCGGGAAGGCCAGCCAGACGCCGTCCGGGGTGGCGATCAGCACGCCCACCCAGGTGGCGCCGAGCAGCGCCAGCCAGAGCGCGGCCGCCCGGGGCGACCGGCGCACCGAGCCGACCAGCGGGCCCGCGGCGTAGACGGCGGCCATCGCGGTGGCGGCCGCGGTCACGGCGACGGGGTCGCCGTCGCGGCCGACGGCGGCCCGGGCGACGGCGAGCGCGAGCAGGCCCGCCACCAGCAGGTGCAGGCAGACCTGGAGTACGCGGGCGACGGGGGTGGTACGGGATCGTTCGGTCGCCATCCCTCCAGCCTAGGGTCCAGGCGGCACCGCGGGCATCAATCAAAAGGTTGAACTCCGCTTCTTCCCTTCGATGCCGGGGATCCAATCCCGCGGGCGATGCCCGGCGGGCCCTCGTTCGGCGACCGTGGTGAGCGTCGGGGCGAAGGCCCGACAACGGAGCGGAAACGGAGAGGGAGAGGCTCAGCGTGTTCGTCGCCTGGAGGGACCTGGGGTTCGCCAAGGGGCGGTTCGCCCTGATGGGGACCGTCATCGTGCTGATCACCGTGCTGGTCGGCCTGCTGTCCGGCCTGACGGCAGGGCTGGGCCGGCAGAACATCTCGGCGATCACCGGGCTCCCCGCCGACCACCTGGTCTTCTCGAAGCCCGCCGACGGCCAGCAGCTCTCGTTCACCGACTCGCAGGTCACGCCCGAGCAGTGGCAGGCGTGGGCGCAGGTCCCGGGGGTGTCGGCCGCGCAGCCGCTCGGGATCACCACCACCAAGGCGGCCGCCGGGCAGCGCACCGCCGCGCTCTCCGCGTTCGGCGTGCCGGACGGCTCCGGGCTCGCCCCGAAGGGGGCTTCCGTCGCCCCCGGCCGGGCGGTGCTCTCGGCGACCGCCGCCGAGCACCTGGGCGGCCTGCAGCCCGGTGCGTCGTTCACCCTCGCCGGACACCCGCTCCAGGTCGCGGCCGTGGCGGACGACGCCTGGTACAGCCACACCCCGGTCGTCTGGACCACCCTCGCCGACTGGCAGCGCTTCGCCCCGGGCGGCACCGGGCACGCCACCGTGATCGCACTGACCGGCGCCTCCGGCGCGGACCTCGGCGCCGCCGACACCCGGCTGGGCACCGAGACCCGGACGCGTGACGACGCGCTCGCGGCGATCGGCTCCTACACCTCGGAGAACGGCTCGCTGCAACTGATGCGCGGTTTCCTCTTCGCCATCTCGGCGCTCGTCATCGGCGCCTTCTTCACCGTCTGGACGATCCAGCGCAGCGGCGACGTCGCCGTCCTCAAGGCGCTCGGCGCCTCCACCCGCTACCTGCTCCGGGACGCCCTCGGCCAGGCCGTACTGCTGCTGGTGCTGGGCACCGCGCTCGGCACCGCGATCGCGGTCGGCGCCGGCGCCGTGATCGGCTCCGCGGTGCCGTTCGTCCTGGACGCCCCGACCCTCCTCCTCCCGGCCGCCGTGATGATCGCGCTCGGCGCGGTCGGCGCCGCCCTGTCCATCCGGCGGATCACCGCCGTCGACCCGCTGACCGCCCTGGGGAGCGCCCGATGACGCTGGAACTCGACCGCATCACCCTCACCTACCCGGACGGCGACGGCCGGCTGACCGCCCTGGACGAGGTCTCGCTGAGCGTTCCCGAGGGCTCGATCACCGCGGTGGTCGGCCCGTCCGGCTCCGGCAAGTCCAGCCTACTGGCGGTCGCCGCGACGCTGATCGCCCCGGACTCCGGCCGGGTCGTGGTGGACGGCGTCGACACCGCCGGCCTCGGCCGCGCCGAACTGACCGCGCTGCGCCGGCACCGGATCGGCATCGTCTTCCAGCAGGCCAACCTGCTGCCCTCGCTGACCGCCGCCGAGCAGCTGCAGGTGATGGCCCACCTGGACGGCCGCTCCCCGCGCGCCGCCCTCCCCCGCGCCCTGGAGCTGCTGGACGCCGTCGGCCTGCGCGACCTGGCCGGCCGCCGGCCGCACCAGCTCTCCGGCGGTCAGCGCCAGCGGGTCAACATCGCCCGGGCCCTGATGAACGACCCCACCGTGCTCCTGGTCGACGAGCCCACCAGCGCCCTCGACCACGAACGCGGCGCCGCCGTCCTGGAGCTCATCACCGAGCTGACCCACCGGCGCGCGACCGCGACGGTCCTGGTCACCCACGACCGCACCCACCTGAGGGCGGTCGACCAGGTGGCCGAGGTCCACGACGGAAGGCTGACGGTCCCGACGCCGGCCTGAGCCGCGCCCCCCGAGGTGAGCTACTTCTTCGCCGCGAGCACGTCGTCCACCGAGAGCGTCACCGCCGCCCCGATCGACTCGGGCAGCGTGAAGGACTGCCCCGGGTGGTGGACGGCGTGCACGCGGTACTCGCCGTCCTGCGGGTCGGTGAGCACCATGACACGCCGGTTCGTCCGGTCCACGATCACGTAGACCGGAACGCCGGCGGACGCGTAGGCGAACGGCTTCTTCTTCAGGTCGTCGCTGAGGTTGGAGGACGTCACCTCCAGCACGAGGCGGAAGACCGCGGGGTCGTAGCAGTTGTATTCGATCAGGTGGTCGTCGATGTCGGCGTCCACGATCGACAGGTCGGGCACGGCGTAGTCCGACGGCCCGTCCGGCAGCCAGATGCCGACGTTCTGCAGAACCTCCACCTCGTCCCCGTCGAGGCCCGCGGCGAACAGTACGCGCATGAGACGACTCAGCGACTTGCCGTGCGAAGCGTTCGGCGGCGGCGTCACGGTGATCTGGCTGCCGACGATCTCGACCCGGTGCCCGGCGAACTGGTGGGAGATCAGCTCCGCGGCTTCGAGCAGCGTCGGCTGCTCCATGGGCTCTTCCACCGCTGCGGCGGACATGGAATTCCTCCTTGCTGCCGGTGTCGAGAGCATCATCGTAGGGCCCGGGCGTCTCCGGACGCCTGATCCTCGGCCTTCACCCGGACGGGTGGATCACGCCTGGTCGGGAGGCCTACCGGGTGCGGAGGCGGAGCGACGGGCGCTCCTCCTCGGCCTCCTGGTCGGCGGCCCAGAGCGAGCGGACGTGACCGAGGTGGCGGGACATGCAGGCCTCGGCGGCCTCGGCGTCGCCGCGCACCATGAGGTCCAGCAGCTCCAGGTGCTCCTCCGCGGAGGAGACCAGCTCACCACGCTGGTCCAGGCGGTTCAGGCCGTACAGGCGGGAGCGCTTGCGCAGGTCGCCGACCACCTCGACCAGGCGGGCGTTGCCGGCCAGACCGAGCAGGTCGAGGTGGAACTGGCGGTCGGCCTCCAGGTAACCGATCAGGTCGTGCTTGCGGGCGGCCGCGACGATCGCCTCGGCCTGCGGGCGCAGCGCCTCCAGTTGCTCGGCCGTGGCGGTCCGGGCGACCCGGCCGACGGTGGGGACCTCGATCAGCGCGCGGATCTCGGTGAAGTCGTCGAGGTCGCGCTCGGTCAGCTCGGTGACCCGGAAGCCCTTGTTGCGGACGGCCTCGACCAGGCCCTCGCGGGCGAGGTCGAGCATGGCCTCCCGGACGGGGGTGGCGGAGACGCCGAAGTCGGCGGCGAGGGCCGGAGCGGAGTAGACCACGCCGGGCCGCAGCTCACCGGAGATCAGGGCGGCGCGGAGCGCGTGGGCGACCTGGTCGCGCAGCCGCTCCTGGACGGAGATCAGGGTGCGGGGTTTCAGGTCGGCCATGGTGTTCCTCCGGAGGTTTGCAGGACACCAGCGTACAATGTCACGTTACGTTGAGTGTGCAACATTCCGTGATCCGGACGATCCGTCAGCCGTCGCGGGGGCCCCGTGGGAGCCCATGCTCGCAGGGGCCGTCGGCCGTGGCAACGGCCGGCAGCCCCCGCGTTCCCGAGATCCCGCCAGGGCCGGTTCTAGGCGGTCCGGAACAGCCCCACCAGGCTGGTCGCACTGGAGTCGCCGCACCCGGCGACCACTGCGCGGCCGAACGCCTCGGCCAGCAGCGCCGGCAGCGAGGCGTCCACCCCCGAGGCCTCCACCGTGTCCCGGACGTGCTCGACGCTGGCCAGCCCCATGGCGACCCGGTCGACGTCGCCCTCGTGGAAGCCGGCGGTGATCCGCGGCGCGTAGAACGCCAGGAAGCCCGGCATCGAGGCGGCCGTGGAGCTGGCGTACGGCAGGAACTCCTCCGCCGAGATGCCGTTGGCCTCGGCCACCGCGGTGGCGTGCAGGTAGCCGACCAGCGACGTCCAGAAGAGGTCCATCTGGATCTGGTAGTACAGCTGGGCCAGCCCCGGGTCGTCGCCGCGGTAGTCGGCGCCGGTCAGCACCTCCAGCGTCTCCCGGTGGCGCCGGAACGCCTCGACCGGACCGCTGTAGAAGGTGGACGACTCCGGCCTGCCGATGCCCGAGGGCGGCGACTGCACCCCGCCGGTGAGGTGGACGGCGCCCAGCCCGGCCAGCCGGCGGGCGGCCTCCCGGGCCCGCTCCGGGGTGTCCGAGCTCAGGTTGACGACGACCCTCCCGGCGAGCGCGGCCCCGGCGGCGTCGAGGACGGCGAAGACCGCGTCGTAGTCGGTGAGGCTGAGCACGACCAGCTCGTTGGCGGCGACGGCGGCCGCGACATCGGGGGCGAGCACCGCACCGCGGGCGACCAGGTCGGCGGCGCGGGCCGCGGTGCGGTTCCAGACCGTGACGGCGTGGCCGGCGTCCAGGTAGGCGCCGGCCATCGCGCGCCCCATCGGGCCGAGCCCGATCACGGTGACGGGCTGCTTGGCGGGCATGACGACAGAAGACACGGGGATCCCCCTCCGCTAGAACGAACGCTCTATCCAGAAGCACGCTAGCACGGGTTCTGTAACGAACGCTCTATTCAGTTCGCGGACGGCAGGCTCTAGACTCGGCGGGTGAAGACGACGACCACCGGCACCCGGGAGCGGATCGTCCGGGCCACCTCCCGGCTGCTGCAGCGCCAGGGGTACGAGGGCACCGGGATCAAGCAGATCTCGCGCGAGGCGGAGGCCACGCTCGGCTCCGTCTACCACTTCTTCCCGGGCGGCAAGCAGGAGCTGGCCGCCGAGGCGATCCGCCACGGCGACCAGGAGTTCGCCGGGTTGCTCCACGCGGGGCTCGGTGCGGCGGACGACCCGGCCGAGGCGATCACCGCCTGCACCCGGCTCCTCGCCGAGGCACTGCGCGCCTCCGACTGGCAGGACGGCTGCCCGATCACCAGCACCGCCCTGGAGACGGTGGGCCGCGCGCCCGTCATCGAACAGGCCGTCGGCGAGGCGTTCGCGCACTGGCGCGCCATCGTCGAGGACCGGCTGCGGACCTCCGGCCTGAGCGCGCAGGACTCCCGCGAGCTGGCCGTCACCGTGGTCAACACGCTGGAGGGCGCGGAACTCACCGCGCAGATCACCCGCAGCGAGGAACCGCTGCACCTGGCCGGCAAGCACCTGGCCCGCCTCATCGCCGGCTACCTCTGACCGCCTGCCCTCCCGGGGGGGCCGGCCACCCCTGACCGCCCGCGACCGCCGGGGGCCACCCCGGGCCGGCCCCCGCCCCCCGGAAACGCCGGAGCGGCCGGCACGGCAGGGGATCCCTTCCCACCACGCCGGCCGCAGCTACGGCCCCGCACGCACCTCGCGCCCCGGGCCCGTGCCTCGACGGCCGGACGACCGCGGCCAGGCCCACACCAGGGCCGCGGCCGCCCCGCCGCCTTTCCCAACGGCCGGGCCCGGTGGCGTACCCACCACCACCGGACCCGACCCGTCGCGGCCCACCTGCCGCGACCGCCCCGCCGCGGCCCACCTAGCCGCGGCCGGGAGATTTCCGACACCCGAGGCCCGCGGCACCGGATCCGTCCGGTACCGCAGCGCCCCGCGCCGGGATCCGCCCGACGCCGGGAGCCACCCGACGCCGGAGGTCCAGCCGGAAGCCCGGCTCAGGCAAGCCCGCGCCGGTGCGTCTCGGCCGCCACCGCGAGGTCCTCCCAGGCCATGCCGACGCTCTTGAAGAAGCGCGGCCGGTCGGTCGGCACCGGTGCCTCGCCGCGCACCAGCTCGGCCAGGTTCCAGAGCTCGTGCCCCTCCCCCACGCCGGCCATCAGCAGGTCACCGGCCTCCCGCAGCGCCGGCTCACGCGCCTCGACGTACAGCGCGGCCCGGCCGACCAGCGCCGCGTCCACCTCCCGGGCATCCGGCTCGTGCGAGCCGACCGCCGCCACGGCGGCGCGGTCGGGCACCAGCGCGCCGTCGAACAGCGGGGTTCGGGCGGTGGTGCAGCAGACCACCAGATCGGCGTCGGCCACCGCGTCCGGCCCGCCCGCCACGGCCTCCAGCCCGCGGGCCCGGGCGTAGTCGGCGAGCGCCTCGGCGGGCGCGGCGCTCCGGGCCACCACGGTGACCCGGGTCAGCGGCCGGACGGCGAGCAGTGCGTCCAGGTGCCCGTACGCCTGCGGACCGGCCCCGAACAGCACCAGGTGCGCGGCGTCGGGCGCGGCCAGCCGGCGCATGGCGACGGCGGTGACGGCGGGCGTGCGCAGCGCGGTGAGCGCGGCGCCGTCGAGCAGCGCCACCGGCTGCAGAGTCGGCCCGTCCAGCAGCAGGTAGCTGCCCGTGATCCGGGGCAGGCCGGCGGCCGGGTTCGCCGGGGCCACGCCGGCGATCTTCACGCCGACGTGGTCGGCCGAGCAGGCCGGCATCAGCAGCAGTTCCCCGGCCGGCACCGGCATCGCCGAGCGGGCCGGTCCGGCCTCCGGGTCCAGCCCCTCCCGCAGCACCCGCTCGATCGCGTCGGCGGCCTCCGCCGGGGTCAGTCCGGCGACGCCCGGCGCGGCGTGCTGGAGCGGCTCAGCGGCCGCGCCGGGCAGTGTGAGGGCGCCGACGGGCGGGCCGGCGACGGCAGCCGCGGTCACGGTGCCGGCGGTCACGACGCCCACGGCCACGGCGTCCGCGACGGTCGCCTCCGCCGTCGCCGAGTCCGCTGCGGTCACAGCAGGAACCCCGTTCCCAGCGTGTCGTCCCGGTCCAGGACGAAGCCGTGCTCGCCGGTGCGGTGGGCGGTGCCGGTCACCTCGGTGACCACCCCTGCGGCGAGCGGGTCGCCGCCGGGCAGCACCCGGCCGGTGAAGACCGTGCCGACCACCGACTCGTGCCGCAGCTCCTCGCCCGGCGCGATCAGCCCCTCCGCGGCGAGTACGGCCAGCCGGGCCGAGGTGCCCGAGCCGCAGGGCGAGCGGTCGATCTGGCCGTCGGCGAAGACGGTGACGTTGCGCTGGTTCGGCGCGCCGTCGACGGAGGGCAGCTCGTCGTACAGGATGACGCCGTAGACGCCGGAGAGCAGCGGGTCCTGCGGGTGCCGGACGGCCGGCGAGTCCTCCAGTGCGGCACGGATCTCCCGGCCCGCCGCCGTCAGCTCGGCCAGCCGGCCGGGCTCGACGGACAGGCCGAGCGCCGCCGCGGGCACCGAGGCGTAGCAGGCGCCCGCGTGTGCGACGGCGACCTCGACGGTGCCGCGCGAGGTCTCCACCGGCAGCTTGAGCGCGCTGACGACGGCCGGCACGTTGCGGAACGTCACGCCGGTGGTGCGGCCGGCGGTCCGGTGCACCAGTGCGGTCACCCGCCCGGAGGGGACGTCGATCCGCACACCGGCGACGCCGTCGTCCGGGGCCGCGACGAGCCCGGAGTCCACAGCCCACGCGCCGAGCGCGATGGTCCCGTGACCGCAGGCGGTCGAGTAGCCGTCCTTGTGCCAGAAGAGCACGCCGAGGTGCGCCTCGTCGTCGTCCGGGGGCACCAGGAACCCGCCGTACATCCCGGCGTGCCCGCGCGGTTCGCGGGTGAGCAGCTGCCGCACCCGGTCCAGCGCGCTCGGCCGGGGCGCGGTGGCGCTGCCGCCGGCGCCGATCGCGATCGCCCGGCGCTCGGCGACGGTGTCGCCGGGGATCACCGGCGTGCCGTCGAGGACGATCCGGAACGGCTCGCCCGCGGTGTGGTAGTCCACGGTGCGGACCTGCATCAGGCACCTCCGGCCGGGAGCAGGGTGACGGTGCGGCTCTGGGTGTAGAAGTCCAGGGCGGCCGGGCCCTGCTCGCGCTCGCCGTGGCTGGCGCCCTTGGCGCCGCCGAACGGCAGGTGGAAGTCGACGCCGCTGGAGGGTGCGTTGACCCGGATCATGCCCGCGTCCAGCCGGTCGGCCGCGACGAGCGCCGCGTCGAGGTCCCTGGTGTGGATCGAGGCGGAGAGGGTGTACGGGGTGTCGTTGGCGAGCGCGACGGCCTCGTCCAGGTCGGCGGCGGCGTGGAGCACGGCGATCGGGCCGAAGAACTCCTCGCGCCGCAGCGGGTGGTCGTCCGGTACGCCGGCGACCAGGGTCGGGTCGAGGTACCAGCCGGCCCGGTCCGGCGTGCCTCCGCCGGCGAGCACCTCGGCGCCGGCCTCGCGGGCCGAGGCGACCGCCGCGGTGATCTCGTCCCGGGTGGCGGCGCTGATGACCGGCCCGCAGGCCGTGTCGTCGACCTGCCCGAGGGCCTTGACCAGCGCGGCCCGCAGCGGCTCGTACGCCTCGCCGACGGCGACGACCCGGCTGGTGGCGGTGCACTTCTGCCCGGCGTAGCCGGCGATCGCGGCGGCCAGGTGGGCGGCGGCCTGGTCGATGTCGGCGTCCGGCAGGACGATCGCGGCGTTGAGGCCGCCCAGCTCGGCCTGGACCGGGGTGCCGCGTTCGGTGGCGGTGCGCACGACCTGGCGGCCGACCCCGGTGGAGCCGGTGAAGGAGACCACGTCCGCGCTGGAGACCAGCTCCCCGCCCTCCGCGCCGCCGCCCGGCAGCACGGTGAACACGTCCTGCGGCAGTCCGGCCGCGGCGACCAGCTCGGCCAGCCGCAGCGCGCAGCCGATCGCCTCCGAGGACGGCTTGAGCACCACCGCGTTGCCGACGGCCAGCGCCGGGGCGGCCTTCCAGGTGGGGATCGCCAGCGGGAAGTTCCACGGCGTGATCAGCCCGGCCACCCCGTACGGGCGGCGGCGGGTGAGCAGCAGCCCGGGTCCGCCCGCGGTCTCGTGCACCGCGCCGGACGCCGCGAACGGGGCCTGCGCGTAGTAGCGCCAGATCGCGGCCGTCCGGGCCACCTCGCCGCGCGCCTCGGCGAGCGGCTTGCCGACCTCGCGGACGACCAGGGCGGCCAACTCGTCCGCGTGCGCCTCGACGGCGTCGGCGATCCGGGTGAGCGCGGCCGAGCGGGCGCCGGCCCCGGAGGCGAGCCACCCGGGCTGCGCGGCCCGGGCGCGGGCCACGGCGGCGCGGACGGCGTCGGCGCCGGGGGCGGGCGCCTCGGCGACGAGGTCCGTGGGGTCGGCGGGGTTGTACGAACGGATCGTCACAGCGGGGCTGCCCTTCGGTGGTTTTCGAACGGGGGTGGTGGGTGTCAGAGCAGGAAGCCGGCCGGGAACGGGTCGCTCGGGTCGAGGAAGTACTGGGCGGTGCCGGTGATCCACGCCCGTCCGGTGACGGTGGGGACGACGGCCGGCCGGCCGGCGACCTCGGTCTCCTCGACCAGGCGGCCGATGAAGGTGGTCCCGATGAAGGAGTCGTTGCGGAAGTCCTGCCCGACCGGGAGCTCGCCGCGCGCGTGCAGCTGGGCCATCCGGGCCGACGTGCCGGTGCCGCAGGGCGAGCGGTCGAACCAGCCGGGGTGGATGGCCATCGCGTGCCGGGAGTGCTCGGCGGTGGAGCCGGGGGCGAGCAGCTGGACGTGGTGGCAGCTGTGGATGGAGGGGTTCTCCGGGTGCACCGGCCGGTCCGGGCCGGCGTTGATGGCGTCCATCAGGGCCAGGCCGGCGTCGAGGATCTCCTGCTTGCGCTCGCGCTCGAAGGGCAGGCCGAACTCGGCGAGCGGCAGGATGGCGTAGAAGTTGCCGCCGTAGGCGAGGTCGTAGCCGATCGTGCCGTAGCCGGGGACCTCGATCTTGTTCTCCAGCGAGACCGAGTACGACGGCACGTTGCGGATGGTCACCGCGGTGGCGGCGCCGTTCTCGACCCGGACGTCCGCGACCACCAGGCCGGCGGGCGTGTCCAGCCGGACGGTGGTGACCGGCTCGACCACCGGCACCATGCCGGTCTCGACCAGCACGGTGGCGACGCCGATCGTGCCGTGGCCGCACATGGGCAGCAGGCCGGACACCTCGATGTAGAGCACGCCGAAGTCGGCGTCCGGGCGGGTCGGCGGCTGGAGGATCGCGCCGCTCATCGCCGCGTGGCCGCGCGGCTCGTACATCAGCAGGGTGCGGAAGTGGTCCAGGTGCTGCTGGAAGTGCACCCGGCGCTCGGCCATGGTGGCGCCCGGGATGACTCCGAACCCGCCGGTCACGACCCGGGTCGGCATGCCCTCGGTGTGCGAGTCGACGGCATGGAACACATGGCGGCTGCGCATGCGGCTACTGCTCCCATCGGGGTGGGGTGGGTGGTGGGCCGGGCCGGCTGCCCCCGCAGCCGGCCTTACCTCGGTGGCGTCGGGTCGGACTACGCGAGACCCTCGGCGAGCGCCTTCTCGGTGGCGGCACGGACGGCTGCCTCGATCTCCGGGGTGAGCGGCAGGCGCGGCGCCCGGGTCGGACCGCCGCGGCGCCCGGCGATGTCCATGGAGAGCTTGATCGCCTGGACGAACTCGGTCTTGGAGTCCCAGCGCAGCAGCGAGTGCAGCGCCTTGTAGAGCGGCAGCGCCGTCTCCAGCTCGTGCGCGACGGCGGCGCGGTAGAGGGCGACGCTCGCCTCCGGCAGCGCGTTCGGGTAGCCGGCGATCCAGCCGACCGCGCCGGCCAGCGCCAGCTCCAGCAGCACGTCGTCGGCGCCGATCAGCAAGTCCAGGCCGGGGGCCAGCTCGGCGATCTCGTAGGCCCGGCGGACGTCGCCGCTGAACTCCTTGACCGCGACGATCGAGCCCTCGCCGTGCAGCTGGGCGAGCAGCGCGGGGACGAGGTCGACCTTGGTGTCGATCGGGTTGTTGTAGGCGACGATCGGCACGCCGGCCTTGGCCACCTCGGCGTAGTGGGCGCGGACGGCGTCGTGGTCGGCGCGGTAGGCGTTCGGCGGCAGCAGCAGGACGGAGCCGGCGCCGGCCTCCGCGGCCTGCTCGGCCCAGCGGCGGGACTCGGCGCTGCCGTAGGCGGCGACGCCGGGCATGACGCGCGAGCCGTCGCCCGCGGCCTCGACCGCGACCTCGACGATCCGGGCCCGCTCCTCGGCGGTGAGGGTCTGGTACTCGCCCAGCGAGCCGTTCGGGACGACGCCGTCGCAGCCCGAGTCGATCAGCCAGCGGACGTGCTCGGCGTAGGCGTCGTAGTCGACGGAGAGGTCGTCGCGCAGCGGGATCGTGGTGGCGACCATGATGCCGCGCCAGGGCCGGGTGGTGTCGTGCGGGGTGTGGGACACAGGTGACTCCTTGGTGAGGTGTGACATTTTATTAGACCGCGCGAGCGGAGACAAGAGTCCCCGCCGCGCGGCTTCGGGACCGCGGGCTCACGGCCGCTCCGGGCTCACGCGCCGTCGCCGGCCGGCCCGGCGGCTCCCGCCGCCAGCTGCGCCAGCGGCACCGGGCAGGACAGGGGACGGCTGTCCGCCCGGGGCTCCCCCGGGGCGCCGGAGAGGCAGGCCACCGCCGGGCCGCACATCCGGCCCTGGCACCAGCCCATCCCGGCCCGGGTGAGCAGCTTGACCGTCCGCGCGTCGCCCGCGCCGAGCTCCTCGACCGCCTCGGTGATCGCGGCGGCGGGGACCTCCTCGCAGCGGCAGACGTCGGTGTCCGGCCGCAGCCAGCCGGTCCAGCCGGGGCCGGGCCGGTGGGCGGCCGCCATCAGGTCGGCGAAGGCGCGCAGCCGGGCACGGCGCCGGCGCACCGAGCCGCGCGGAGCGGCACCGGCCACGGCGTGTGCGGCCAGCTCGCCCTCGGCGATCGCCAGGTCGGCGCCGCCGACCCCGCAGGTCTCGCCGGCCGCCCAGAGCCCGGGGACGGTGGTGCGCAGCCCGGCGTCCACCTTCAGCGCGACCGCGCCGTCGGGGCCCGCCACCGTCTCGGCGCCGGCCTCGGTGGCGAGCTCGATCTGGGGCAGCAGGCCGTGGCCGACCGCGAGCGCGTCGCATTCGATCCGCTTCTCGGTGCCGGGCACCGGCCGCCACCGGGCGTCCAGCTTGGCGATGGTGACCGCGGTGACCCGTTCGGTCCCGTGGGCCTCGATGACCGCGGCGCGGCGGCGCAGCCGGACGCGGTGGCGCAGGAACGCGGTGCCGTGCACGAGGCCCTCGGTGAGTTTGGCCGGGACGGCGGCCAGCACGTGCGGGCGCCGGGCGTAGCCGAGGTAGTCGGTGGCCTCGACCACGGCGGGCACCTCGGCCCCGGCGGTGACCAGCGAGGAGGCCGCCGCGAGCAGCAGCGGACCGCTGCCGGCCACCACGATCCGGCGGCCGGGCAGGACCAGCCCGGACTTGAGCATGGCCTGGGCTCCGCCGGCGGTGACCACCCCGGGCAGCGTCCAGCCGGGGAACGGCAGCTGACGCTCGTACGCGCCGGTGGCGAGCAGCACGGCGCCGGCCCGGACGGTCGCCCGGTCGTCGGCGCCGGGTCCCAGGGTGGCGTGCACGGCCCACGCGGTGTCGCCCTCCCGCTCCAGCGCCCAGACCTGGTGGTCGCCGAGCAGGTCGACCCGGCCGGCCGCGCGGTGCGCGGTGAGCCGGTCGGCGAGGCCGGTGTAGGCGGACCACCCGTGGTGCAGCCGCTCCGGGCGGGCGGCGCCGAGGCCGGGCGCGGGGTGGCGGTAGAACTGGCCACCGGTGCGCGCGCCCGCGTCGAGCAGGGCGCAGCGCAGGCCGAGGTCGGCGGCGGTCACGGCCGCGGCCAGGCCGGCCGGGCCGGCGCCGATCACGGCGAGGTCGTACCCGGGGCCCCCGGGGCGGGGGGCGTCAGACGGCGAGGTCGGCACGGCCGTTGCCCTCCTGGGTGGTGACGGTGGTGCCGGGCTCGGCCGGCAGCAGGCAGGTGCGCTGGTTGGGGCGCCCGTCGACGGTGGCCAGGCAGTCGAAGCAGACGCCGATGCCGCAGAACGCGCCGCGCGGCTTGCCGCCGACCCGGGTGGTGCGCCAGGCGAGCACGCCGTCGGCCCAGAGCGCGGCGGCGATGGTCTGCCCGGGCAGCGCGGGGACGGGCCGGCCGTCGAACTCGATGGTGTGGGCGGGGCCGGGCTCCGCCCCGACCAGGGCGGCCGGGGTCCGGCGCCGATTGGGCGGGTTCATCCGCGCGTTCTCCATTCCGATGGGTCCACTGTTCGATCGTTCCGGCCGCCCCCGCCGCGCCGCCCCCGCCGCGCCGGCCCCCGACCGGGGCCGCTCCGCCCGAGCCCGGTCATCCCGAGGGTCTGCACCTCCCAGCGGGTTCCCGCACGTCGCAGGGCTCAGGCCGGGGCCGCCGCCGGGAAGCGGTCGGCCCGGAAGGGGGCGAGGTCCAGCTCTGGCTGCTTGCCGGTGAGCTGGTCGGTGATCAGCAGCCCCGTCGCCGGGGCGAGCCCGATGCCCGCGCCCTCGTGGCCGCAGGCGTGGTACAGCCCGGGCACCCGCGGGTCCGCGCCGATCGCGGGCAGGTGGTCCGGCAGGTAGGGCCGGAAGCCCCGGTAGGCGCGCAGCACGGAGACCTCGGCGAGCACCGGGAACAGTGCCGCCGCCTGGGCGGCCAGCCGGTGCAGCACCTCCACCGACATCGTCCGGTCGAACCCGACGCGCTCCCGGCTGGCGCCGATCAGCACCGGACCGCCGGGCGTCCCCTCCACCACCGCCGAGGTCTGCAGCGCGGCCGAGCCGCTGGCCACGTCCGCGACGTAGTCGGCGGCGTAGACCTTGCGCCGGACGATCCGCGGCAGCGGCTCGGTGACCAGGACGAATCCGCGCCGCGGCAGCACCGGCAGGTGCACCCCGGCCAGCGCGGCCAGCTCGCCGCCCCAGGTGCCGGCCGCGTTGACCACGGCCGGCGCGGCCAGCCGCAGCCGGTCGGTCACCACGCCCCGCACGGCGCCGTCCGGGCCCGTCACCAGCTCGCGAACGGTCTCGCCGGTGTGGAGCTCGGCGCCGGCCCGACGCGCGGCCCGGAGCAGGTGGGCGGCGGCCAGCGCGGGCTGGACCTGGGCGTCCTGCGGGTAGTGGAAGCCGCCGGCCAGCCCGGGGGCGAGGTGCGGCTCCAGCTCGTGCAGCCGCTCGCCGGGGATCTCCTCGGCGGCGACCCCGACCTCGGCCTGTTCGGCGGCGAAGGCGCGCAGCGCGTCCTGCCGGGCGGGCGTGGCGGCCACGACGAGGCCGCCCTTGGGCTCGTACTCCATCGCCTCACCGAGCTCCTCGGCGAGGTCCCGCCAGAGCCGGGTGGAGAGCAGCGCGAGGTCGAGCTCGGGGCCGGGCTCCTTGTCGGAGACCAGCAGGTTGCCCTCGCCGGCGCCGGTGGTGCCGCCGGCCACCGGTCCGCGGTCGACCACGGCGACGGCGAGCCCGGCGCGGGCGGCGTAGTAGGCGCAGGCGGCACCGACCACTCCGGCGCCGACCACGACGACATCCAGGGAAGGTCTCTGAGGCTTGGACACGACAGTAATATGTCACATGCCATCTCGGCTGCCAAGACCGCCCCGCCGGACCGGCGCGCGGCGGGTGCGGCCGGCCCCACCCGTGCAGAAGCCCCGGCCCACCGGGGTGCGGCGGGCCGGGGCCTCAGGACGCTTCAGCTTCAGCTTCAGCTTCAGCTTCTCGGACGGCGGCTCAGGTGATGTCGTCCATCTGCTCGTGCCGCGCGGCCGGGACCGGTGCGCTCGCCACCGGGGCGGACGACGCCTCCACGGCCTCGGGCCCGCTCACCGGCTGCACCGAGAGGTCCAGGTGCGAGGCCTCCTCGTCGTCCAGCGCGAGATCGGGGTTGCGGCGGGCCCTGCGCCTGTCGTTGAACAGCGCGATGCCCACGGCGATGAAGTACAGCGCCCAGATCGGCGCCGCCAGCACCAGCATGCTGACCGGGTCGGCGCTCGGCGTCGCGAAGGCCGCGAACACGGTGATGGCCATCACCATGCCGCGCCACCAGCCGAGCAGCCGCTTCCCGGTGACGATGCCGACGATGTTCAGCATCACCAGCAGCAGCGGGAACTCGAAGGCGAGGCCGAAGACCAGCACCATCCGGGTGGCGATGTCGAAGTAGTCGTCGGGCGGCAGGATCGGGGTCGTGGCGGTCGGGCTGAACGAGATCAGCACCTCGACCGTGGTCGGCATCACCAGGAACGCACAGCCCACGCCGGCCAGGAACAGCGGCGCGCCGCAGGCCATGAAGATCAGCGTGTACTTGCGCTCGTGCCTGTGCAGACCGGGCGCCACGAAGGCCCAGAGCTGGTAGAGCCAGACCGGCACGGCGGCGACCACGCCGGCCGTCAGCGCGACCTTGAGCATCCAGTTGAAACCGGCGGTGAGGCCGACGGTGGAGACCTGCGCGCAGCGGCCCTCGTACTTCGTGGGGTCGGCCGGGTCGCACTGCGGAATCGGCTTCAGCAGCAGCGACTCGATCTGCTTGTGGAAGATCAGCGCGACGATCGTGAACACCACGATCACCAGGACCGACTTGACCACGCGGTTCCGCAGTTCCCGCAGGTGGTCGGCGAGGGCCATCCGCCCCTCAGGATCCTTGGGCGCCTTCGGCGCCTTCGAGAGCTTGCTCAACCCCGGTCCTCAACTCGTGCGTCGAGGCCCGCCGGTCGACGGGCCTCCGTGGTCGCGTGCGGCACCCGTTCCCGGGTACGGCGGGCACCGCTCACTGCGGTCGGCCGGCGTCCCCGGCGGCCTGCTCGTTCACCGGCCGGGCGGTCGCGGACGCCCCCGGCGCGGCCTGGATGGTCTTCGCCGGCGCGGCCTCCGTGACCGCGGGAGCGCTCCGGGCCGGCGCGGCCGGTTCGGCGTCGCCGTCGGACTTCATCGCCTTGGCCTCGCTCTTGAGGATCCGCATCGACTGGCCGAGCGAGCGCGCCAGCTCGGGCAGTCGCTTCGCGCCGAAGAGCACAATGGCAAACACCACGATCACCAGGATCGCGGTCCCCGAGACCCGCATACTCGACCACCTTCAGTCACGGCGGCACCGGCGGGCCGCCCGCTGCGGGGATGGTAACCGCGGCGGGTAACGCCCTGACGACGGCCGCCCGAACAGGACAGCGGCCCCGGTCGCAAGGTGCAGGGCCGACTGAGAGCGTAACGCGCCCGACGCCGCCGGCAGCAGCCCCCGGCACCCCCGACCGCCCGATGTGCCGGGCGCCACGCCGGGCGGGGCCGGCGGGCCGGACCGGCAGGCGGGGCCGATGGGCCGGTCAGCGCTGCGGCACCGCCGCGGCGAGGTCGCCGGCCGCCTCGGCCAGCGCGCGCGAGGCGGTGTCCACCCCCTTCGCCAGCGCCCGCACGTCCAGCCAGAGCCGGATCGCGAGGACGCCGAGGACCATCAGGCCGGCGGTGACGAGCAGGACGGCGGCGACGAGCATCCAGGACATGCCCACACCCTATCGAGCCGGGCTCCGCCGCCACTGCCCCGCGGCGGGCGTCAGCCCTCGGCCGGCACCAGCCGCATCGTCCGCACTCCGGCCCGGGTCAGCGCCGTGACGATCTTCTCCCCCGCCGGCTTGCGCACCGAGGCCCCGCAGAGCGGGCAGCCGAAGCTGTAGTGCGCCTGCGCGGGAGTGCGGCCGAGCGTGAGGCGGAACTCCTCCGCGGGCAGCTCGACCTTCTCCCGGCACTCGGAGCAGTACACCTTGAACCTGGTCCCCGGCTCCACGGAGCTCAGACCAGCCCGGCCGCGGCGGCCGGCGGCTCGCCGTAGGCCGCCAGTGCCTCCTGCGCCGCCGCGCGCGCCTGCTGCGCGAGCTCCGGCGGCGAGACGATCCGCCCGTCCCGGCCCAGCCGCAGGGCCAGCGGGCGCAGCTGGGAGGGATCGGCGCTGCGCAGGGTGATCCGCAGGCCGCCGTCGGGCAGTTCCTCGGCGCGGTCGTGCGTGTAGTACTCGGCGACCCAGCGCCCGCCGGAGGTGACCTCGACGACCACCTCGGGGTCGTCGGCGGACGGGTTGACCAGCCCGCCGGAGAGGTCGCGCGGCTCGCGCTTCGGCGGGTCGGAGGGGACGTCCAGGACCCTGATCTCGGCGACCCGGTCGAGCCGGAACATCCGGTGGTCCTCGGAGGTCCGGCACCAGGCCTCCAGGTAGGTGTGCCCCTCGGTGAGCAGCCGGATCGGGTCCACCTCGCGCTCGGTCATGCCGCCACGGCCGTGCGAGTAGTAGCGCAGCCAGAGCCGGCGGCCCTCGCTGAGCGCACGGTCGATGTCGGCGAAGACGTGGCTCTCGGCCTCGAAGGTGACGCCGACCCGGGCGCTGCCCTCGGCACTGTCCCCGGCCGCGTTCTCGATCTTGGCGACGGCGCGGGTGAGCGCCTCGCGGTCGCCGGCGCGCAGGCCGGGCAGGCCGGCCACCGCGCGGGCGGCCACCAGCAGCGCGGTCGCCTCGTCGGCGGCCAGCCGCAGCGGCTGGGCGACGTCGTCGACGTTGTGCCACCAGATCCGCTCGCCGTCGGTGTCGATGTCGAGCAGGTCGCCGCCGCGGAAGCTGGTGCCGCACATCGGCAGCACGTTGAGATCGGCGATCAGCTCGCGCTCGGTGATGCCGAAGGCGCGGGCCACCTCGGCCACCTCGGCGCCGGGGCGCTCACGCAGGTAGGTGACCAGCGACAGCATCCGCCGGGTCTGGTCGATCGCGTTGCTCATGCCCGTACTCCTTCGACACCGTCAACCGCAGCGACCCCGTCGGCCGTGGCGGGCCCTCCCGCCGTGGCGGACCCTTCCGCCGCCGCCACGCCGGCGACCGCGCGCAGCCGCTCGATCACGTCGGCGCGCAGCTCCTCCGGGCCGAGCACCAGCACGTCCGGGCCGAACTCGGCGAGGTCGGCGCCGAGGCCGTTTCCGTAGGGGATCTCCAGCTCGTCCCAGGTCTCGTCCACCCGCCGGGAGCTCAGCGCCTTGGTGCGCAGCGGGAAGCCGGCGTCCCGGCGGACCCGTACCGCGGCGGTGGCGGTGGCGCCCTCGCCGGCGAACTTGGCCACGGTGGCGCGGACGTCGACGTGCTCGGGGACGGTGCCGAGGAAGGCGCCGGAGCGGGCGCGGACCTTCCCGGTGATCCGGCTGAGCCGGAAGACGCGGGCGTCGCCCCGGTCGCGGTCCCAGCCGGCCAGGTACCAGTGACCGCGCCAGCACTCCAGCGCCCAGGGCTCGACGGAACGCTGCTCCACGGCGGCGGCCCCGGCCTTGCGGTACTCGAAGGTGACCGGGCGGCGGTCGCGGGCGGCGGTGAGCAGCGGCTCGAACGCGGCCTCGCGGGCGGGGATGCGCGGCTCCAGGGCGGTGCGGCCCTCGGTCTCGGTGAACGGCACGCCGGCGGCGCGCAGCTTCTGCAGGGCGCCGCTGGCCGCGCCGGACATCTTGGCCTGCTGCCAGACCCGGGCCGCCAGGGTGAGCGCGGCGGCCTCCTCGGCGTCCAGGGCGATCTCGGGCAGCCGGTTGCGGTCCGCGCGGGCGAGATAGCCGAGCTCGCCGTCCAGGGCGTTCTCGTCGACGTCGATGACCAGGCCGAGCTCGCGCAGGTCGTCCTTGTCCCGCTCGAACATCCGGTTGAAGGCGTCCTCGCTGCTGCTCTGCCAGGCTTCGCGGTAGGCCTCGATGGACTCCCGCAGCTCCTTCTTGGAGAGCGGTCGTCTGGTGTTCATCAGGCACAGGGCGAGATTCATCAGCCGCTCTGCCTTGGCGATCGCCATCGCTGACCCTTCCGGTGTGCCGCGCCGCGCGCGGGGTGCGCCCGCCGGGTGGTCCGACCCGGCGGGACCGACCGTACCGGTAGCGGTACGCACTGCAAAAGCCGAGTCCGCAAACGCGTGGGGCCGCACCCCCGGCAGGGGGGTGCGGCCCTCGCTCGCGACCGGTCGGGACCGGGTCAGACGGCGATCAGGTCGACGACGAAGATCAGCGTCGAGTGCGCCGGGATGAGCGGGGACGGCGACTGCGCGCCGTACGCCAGGTGCGACGGGATGACCAGCTCGCGGCGGCCGCCGACCTTCATGCCGACGACGCCCTGGTCCCAGCCCTTGATGACGCGGCCGGCGCCGAGCGGGAACTTGAAGGTGCTGTTGCGGTTCCAGCTGGCGTCGAACTCCTCGCCGGTCTCGAAGGTGACACCGACGTAGTGCACCTCGACGACCTGGCCCGGCTTGGCCTCCTCGCCGGTGCCGACCTCGATGTCGCGGATCTGGAGCTCGGTCGGGGCGTCGCCGCCCGGGAAGTCGATCTCCGGCTTCGTCTTGTTGCTCACAACTGCCTCTTCTCGGTTTCGGTTCCATCCATGACCAAGCGGCGGGCGCCCGCACCCGGTCCGTTCCCGGACCACGGTACGGGCGCCCGCCGCCCGTCCGGACTCAGGCCACGCGGCCGAGCCCGAAGGTCACACGCGCACCATTGTCCCTCGAAAGTGGATCAGCCCTGACCCGCATCCAGGATGTCGACCACGAACACCAGGGTGGAGTTGGCCGGGATGTCGCCCTGGCCCTTGTCGCCGTACGCCAGCGCGGCGGGGATGACCAGCTCGACGCGGCTGCCGACGGTCTGGCCCTCCAGGCCCTGGTCCCAGCCGGCGATGACCTGGCCGCCGCCCACCGGGAAGGAGAACGCCTGGCCCTTGCTCAGCGAGGAGTCGAAGACCTTGCCGTCCTTGAAGAGCGCGCCGGTGTACTGGACGACGACCTTCTCGCCCTTCTCGACCTTGGGGCCGGTGCCCTTGATCAGGACGTGGCTCTTGAGCTCGGTCGGCTCGGCGGCGCCCTTCACCGGGGTGATCTCGGCCGGCTTCTTGCCGTTGTCCTTCACCTGCGGGAAGTCCGCGGGCGGCGGGGTGACGGTGCCGCTGACCACGGCGTCGGGCGCGTTGGCGTTGCGGATGTCGATCACGAAGACCAGGTTGTCCTTGGCCCCGATCGACATGCTCGGGTTGCCCTGGGCGCCGAACGCGGCGGCCGGCGGGGCCACCACGAGCAGCCGGCTGCCGGCCTTCTTGCCGAGCACGGCCTGGTCGAGCGCCGGGATCAGCGCGTCGGTGCCGGCCTGGAAGATCTGCGGCTTGCCCTTCTCGTCGTACGAGCTGGGGATGTCCTTGCCGGTGGTCCAGTCCTTGGCGGTGTAGTCCACCGAGGCCCAGGAGTTCTTCTCGACCTTGGGGCCGGTGCCCTCGGAGAGGACCTTCACCACGAAGCTGCCGTCGGCCTGCTCGCCGGGCACCTCGATGCCGGCCTTCTTGCCGAACTCGCCGGTGATGGTCGGCAGCACCTTGGCGCTGTCCTTGATCGGCGGAACGGGCTCGGCGGACGGCGTGGCCGGCGCGGTCTTCACCGCGTCGGGCTTGGCCGCGGTGTCGGACTTCGAGCCGCCGTCCTTGTTCACCAGGTACAGGGTGACTCCGCTGCCGACCAGCAGCAGGGTGAGCACGGTGCCGAGGATCACACCCAGCTTGCCGACGCCGGGCGGGTTCTCGTCGTACCCGGCCTCCGAGGTGTCCTGGCGGCGCACGTTGGACGCGAAGATCTGCGGGGTGTCCTCGGTCTTCGTCGCGCCCGCCGACGGCCGGCTCTCGCCGGGCTGCGCCCAACCGGCCTGCTGCTTCAGGATCGACGGCGGTACGACGATCGACTCGCCGTGGCCGGGCAGCGGGCCGCCGGGACGCGAGTCCGCCGGGTCCCCGGAGGAGTTCCCGTTCGCGGTGCCGGCCCCGCCCGGGCTCGACGCATTCTCAGACATGACTCCCCATCCATCTCGCCACGAGGTCTTCGAGGTCTACGGCCGGCGTGGTGGGCGCCGGGGTGCTGTCGCACTGCCGCCCGGGACCCGGACGCCGGCGACGCCTACCACAGTGCGAGGGCAGTATGACAGGTCAGGATGAGGGCGGACGCTTCCGTGTGCGAGCGCCCGCCCAAGCGTACGGAATCCCACCCGCCGCTCCTAGACCGCGCGGGTCACAACCCTGCGGGTCCCGGACCGCGCGGAGACCCAGGCGCGGCCGGGACGCCGGCCGCGCCGGGGTCCCGGACCGCTGGGCCCGGACCGCCGGGTCCTAGACCGCCTCGAGGATGTCGATCACGAACACCAGCGTCGAGTTGGCCGGCACCGCGCCCTGCGCCTGGTCCTTGTAGCCGAGGGCCGGCGGCACCACCAGCTCCACCCGGCTGCCGACGGTCTGGCCCACCAGGCCCTTGTCCCAGCCCTCGATCACGCTGCCGGTGCCGATCTGCAGCGCCTGCGCGCCGCCGTGGCTCCAGGACGAGTCGAACTGCTGGCCGTTGCTCCAGAGCACCCCGGTGTACTGCACGACCAGGGTCTGCCCGGCCTTCACCTGCTTGCCCTCGCCCTTGATCAGCACGGCCTGCTGGAGCTCGGTCGGCGCGGGCTGGCCGGGCGGGATGGTGATGGTGACGGCGGCCTTGCCGTTGTCCTTCACCTGCGGCATGGTCGGCGGCGGCTGCGTCATCGTCCCGGAGAGGGTGGAGTCCGGCGGCAGGCTCTCCATGATGTCCAGCACGAACACCACGGTGTCCCCCGGGCCGACGCCGAGCTGGGTGTTGCCCTGCTCGCCGAAGGCCGCCGCCGGCGGGGCGACCACCAGCAGCCGGCTGCCGACCTTCTTGCCGAGCACGCTCTGGTCGAACGCCGGCACCAGCTGGCCGCTGCCCGCCTGATAGAGCTGGGGCTTGCCGCCGGCGTCGTAGGAGCTCGGCAGATCCTTGCCGGTGGTCCAGTCCTTGGCGGTGTAGTTCACCGTCACCCAGTCGCCCTTGTTCACCGTGGAGCGGTCGCCCTCGCTCACGGTGTTGACGACGAACTGCCCGCTCGGAGGTGAGTCGGGGATGGTGATCGTGGCCTTGCTCCCGAACCCGCCGCCCGACACGGTCGGCATCGGCGAGGCCTCGGACACCGGTGAGGGCACGGTGGGGGCCGCGGTGGGCGAAGTGGGTGTCGCCGGGCTGGTCGCCTTGGTGGAGCTGCTGCAGGCGACCGCCAGGAGCAGGGGCAGGGTGAGAAGCAAACCGGCGGTGCGGCGCACGGCGTTCCTAACTGTCGGTCGAAGTCGGCTCTCCGGACTCGACCGACAGCGTATGCCCGGGCGGCGCCGGGCCCCGGTAGACACCACCGGGGCCCGGCGCCAACGAAGATCACGGGACCGCTGGGATCACCGCCCCGCGGGGATCACATCCCGGCGATCAGCTTCTCCACCCGCTCGTCCACCGAGCGGAACGGGTCCTTGCAGAGCACCGTCCGCTGGGCCTGGTCGTTCAGCTTCAGGTGGACCCAGTCCACCGTGAAGTCCCGGCGCTGCTCCTGCGCCCGGCGGATGAAGTCCCCGCGCAGCCGGGCCCGGGTGGTCTGCGGCGGGATCGACTTGGCCTCGAAGGTCTTCAGGTCCGTGGTCACCCGCTGCGCCTGGCCCTTGCCCTGGAGCAGGTAGAACAGCCCGCGCCGGCGGTGGATGTCGTGGTACGCGAGGTCGATCTGGGCGATCCGCGGGTTGGACATGCTCATCTGGTGCTTCTCGCGGTAGCGCTCGATGAGCTTGTACTTCATGATCCAGTCGATCTCGCCCGCCACGCCGTCGAGCCGCTCGGTGCGGACCGCCTCCAGGGTGCGGCCCCAGAGGTCCAGCACCCGGGCGATGGTCCCGGTGTTGATGCCCTTGCGGTCGGCGAACTCCAGCGCCTTGGTGAAGTACTCCTCCTGGATGTCCAGCGCGCTGGCCTCCCGGCCGTTGGCGAGCCGGACCTGGTGGGTGCCGGTGAGGTCGTGGCTGACCTCGCGGATCGCCCGGATCGGGTTCTCCAGGGTGAGGTCGCGCATCACCACGCCGGCCTCGATCAGCCGCAGCACCAGGTCGGTGGCGCCCACCTTGAGCAGCGTGGTGGTCTCCGACATGTTGGAGTCGCCGACGATGACGTGCAGCCGGCGGTAGCGCTCGGCGTCGGCGTGCGGCTCATCGCGCGTGTTGATGATCGGACGGGAGCGCGTGGTGGCCGAGCTCACGCCCTCCCAGATGTGCTCGGCGCGCTGGCTGACGCAGTAGACCGCGCCGCGCGGGGTCTGCAGCACCTTGCCGGCGCCGCAGATCAGCTGCCTGGTCACCAGGAACGGGATCAGGACGTCCGCCAGCCGGGAGAACTCGCCGTGCCGGGCCACCAGGTAGTTCTCGTGGCAGCCGTAGGAGTTGCCGGCCGAGTCGGTGTTGTTCTTGAAGAGGTAGACGTCCCCCGCGATGCCCTCCTCGTGCAGCCGCCGCTCGGCGTCCACCAGGAGTCCTTCGAGGATGCGCTCGCCGGCCTTGTCGTGCGTCACCAGCTCGACGACGTCGTCGCACTCGGGGGTGGCGTACTCGGGGTGGGAGCCGACGTCGAGGTAGAGCCGGGCACCGTTGCGCAGGAACACGTTGCTGCTGCGGCCCCAGGAGACAACACGGCGGAAGAGGTACCGTGCCACCTCGTCCGGCGACAGCCGCCGCTGCCCGCGGAACGTGCAGGTGACGCCGTACTCGTTCTCCAGCCCGAAGATCCGGCGGTCCATGAGGCGTCCTCCTAGATGGGAGCTGTCCGAAACCGCCTCCGCGACGCCGTGCCGGCCGCCGCAGGGGCACCGGAGTCCCGTACGCCGGCGGACCGCCGCCGTACGGGACTCGCCGGGTACTGCTAGTCCGACGGCCCTGCGGCCGCCGGCTTCTCCTCGTCGTCCGTCTCGGCGGACTGGTCGCCGTCGAGCAGCCGGGCGAGCTGGCCGCCCAGGATCCGCTTGAACTTGCGCTGCTGGAAGCGCTGGCGGTCCAGCACCGCCACCTCCAGCTGTTCGGGGGTGAGGGTGCGCGGGGTGCCGCCGTTCGGGTCCCGGGCGAGGGAGTCCACGGCGACCTTGACCGCCTCGGTGAGGGAGAGGCCGCTGCGGTGGCGCTGCCCCAGGTAGTTGCCGATCGAGTCGGCGTTGCCGCCCACCACGACGTGGTTCTTCTCGTCGACGACCGAGCCGTCCGGCGTGAGCCGGTAGATCTGGTCCTCGTCGGGGGTGCGGCCGACCTCGGCCACGATCAGCTCCACCTCGTACGGCTTCTCGCCGACCGAGGAGAAGATGGTGCCGAGCGTCTGGGCGTAGACGTTGGCCAGGCCCCGGGCGGTGACGTCGGCCCGGTCGTAGGAGTAGCCGCGCAGGTCGGCGTAGCGGACGCCGCCGATGCGCAGGTTCTCGAACTCGTTGTACCGGCCGACCGCCGCGAAGGCGATCTTGTCGTAGATCTCGGAGACCTTGTGGAGCGCCCGGGAGGTGTTCTCGGCGACGAAGACGATGCCGTCGGCGTAGGTGAGCACGACCACGCTGCGACCGCGCGCGATGCCCTTGCGGGCGTACTCCGCGCGGTCCGCCATGGCCTGCTGGGGCGAGACGTAGAACGGTGTCGACACCGGCGGTCGTCCCTTCCTTGGGAGGTGTGGCTAGAGCAACGGGGCCTGCGGGCCGTTGGGGTGGGTGAGGCGCTGGTCGGTGATGGAGACCGCGATCTCCGAGACCTCGGCCTCGGTGAGGCGGCGGAAGCCGTCCTCGGTGATCAGCGAGACGATCGGGAAGATCTTGCGGGCGAGGTCCGGTCCGCCGGTGGCGGAGTCGTCGTCGGCCGCGTCGTAGAGCGCCTGGACGACCAGGGTGGCGGCCTGCTGGGCCGTCAGGTCGTCGCGGTAGAGCTTCTTCAGCGAGCCGCGGGCGAAGACCGAGCCCGAGCCGGTGGCGGCGAACCCGCGCTCCTCGGAGCGGCCGCCGGTGACGTCGTAGGTGAAGATCCGGCCGCGCCCCTGGTCCAGGTCGTAGCCGGCGAAGAGCGGGACGACCGCCAGGCCCTGCATCGCCATGCCGAGGTTGCCCCGGATCATGGTGGTGAGGCGGTTGGCCTTGCCCTCCAGGGAGAGCACGGTGCCCTCGATCTTCTCGTAGTGCTCCAGTTCCAGCTGGAACAGCCGCACCATCTCGACCGCGAGGCCGGCGGTGCCGGCGATGCCGACGGCGCTGTACTCGTCCGCCGGGAAGACCTTCTCGATGTCACGCTGGGCGATCACGTTGCCCATGGTGGCGCGGCGGTCACCCGCGAGGACCACGCCGCCGTCGAACACCGCGGAGACGATCGTCGTCCCGTGCGGGGCCTCGACCACGACACCCTCGGGCAGCCCGCGGCGGCCCGGGATGAGCTCCGGCTGGTGCTCGGCGAGGAAGTCGAGGAACGACGAGGACCCCGGGGTCAGGAAGGCAGCCGGTAGACGCCCGGTGCCACGAGTGTTGGCTTCCACACGATTCCTTCCAGGTAGCTTGAAGCGCGTTCTGCCCGCACCCTACCCGCCCGACGATCAACGTCCACCGGGGTAGGGGCCGGACCCGGGCGGGCGGACGGCCCCTGCCGCCCGCCCGCTCCCGGCGGTCTCCTCCGCGAATTCCCGAATGCCCGGGACGGGGCTACTCGCCGCCCTTCTGGACAAACTGCCGCACGAAATCCTCGGCATTCGACTCGAGCACCTCGTCGATTTCGTCCAGAACCGCGTCGACGTCGTCGCTCAGCTTTTCCTGGCGCTCCTTGAGGTCGTCGGAATTCTGCGCTTCCGCGGCCTGCTCCTCGACCTCCTCGGAGGAGCGGTTCGCCCGCTGCTGGCCGCCGCCGGTGTCCTTGCTCGCCATTTCCCTCACCCCGCTCGATCGGTCTGGCACGGTTTGGTCGCTGCTTGCTGCACCGACCCTATACACAAGGTGCGACTACCCGCTTCCGGTTTGCCGGTGGCGCTTCCTGTCCAACACCCGCTGACACCCCGGATGATTCCCATTCGGCGGACGTTCACCCATGGTGATCGAAAAGTTACCCGCCGGACAGCACCCGGAGCAGGTCCTCGGCCGTGCGGCAGCGGTCCAGCAGCTCCTTGACGTGGTTGCGGGTGCCGCGCAGCGGCTCCAGGGTGGGCACCCGCTGGAGCGAGTCCCGGCCCGGCAGGTCGAAGATCACCGAGTCCCAGGAGGCCGCGGCGACGTGATCGGCGTACTGCTCCAGGCAGCGCCCGCGGAAGTAGGCCCGGGTGTCCTCCGGGGGCTTGGTGACGGCCCGCTCGACCTCCTCCTCGGTGAGCAGCCGCTCGAACCGCCCGCGGGCCACCAGGCGGTTGTAGAGGCCCTTCTCGGGCCGCACGTCGCTGTACTGGAGGTCGACCAGGTGGAGCCGGGAGTTGTCCCACTCCAGGGCGTCCCGGCTGCGGTAGCCCTCCAGGATCTCCCGCTTGGCGATCCAGTCCAACTGCCTGGAGAGCGACATCGGGTCGCGCTCCAGCCTGCCGAGGACGTCCTCCCAGCGGGCCAGTACGTCGACGGTCTGCTCGTCTGCGTCGTTGCCGAAGCGGTCCTCGACGTACTTGCGGGCCAGCTCGAAGTACTCCAGCTGCAGCTGGACTGCGGTGAGCTTGCGGCCGTTACGCAGCGTGATCAGGTGCTTCAGGGTCGGGTCGTGGGAGACCCGGTGCAGGGTGCGCACCGGCTGTTCGACGGCGAGGTCGGAGGCGATGAAGGCGTCCTCGATCATCGACAGGACCAGCGAGGTGGTGCCCAGCTTCAGGTAGGTGGAGATCTCGGAGAGGTTCGCGTCACCGATGATCACGTGCAGCCGGCGGTACTTCTCGGCGTCGGCGTGCGGCTCGTCGCGGGTGTTGATGATCGGCCGCTTGAGGGTGGTCTCCAGGCCGACCTCGACCTCGAAGTAGTCGGCCCGCTGGCTGATCTGGAAGCCGTTGGCGGAGCCGTCCTGGCCGATGCCGACCCGGCCGGCGCCGGTGACCACCTGGCGCGAGACGAAGAACGGGGTGAGGTGGCGGACGATGTCGGCGAACGGCGTCGCCCGCTTCATCAGGTAGTTCTCGTGGGTGCCGTAGGAGGCGCCCTTGTTGTCGGTGTTGTTCTTGTAGAGGTGGATGGTCTGCCCGTTGGGCAGTTCCAGGGCGCGCTGGGCGGCGGCCGCCATGATCCGCTCGCCGGCCTTGTCCCAGAGCACGGCGTCGCGCGGGTTGGTCACCTCGGGCGAGCTGTACTCGGGGTGCGCGTGGTCGACGTAGAACCGCGCGCCGTTGGTCAGGATGACGTTGGCGAGGCCGATGTCCTCGTCGGTCAGCTGGCTGGCGTCCGCGACGTCGCGCGCGAGGTCGAAGCCCCGGGCGTCGCGCAGCGGATTCTCCTCCTCGAAGTCCCAGCGGGCCCGCCGAGCCCGGTGCATCGCCGCCGCGTAGGCGTTGACGATCTGGGACGAGGTGAGCATGGCGTTGGCGTTGGGGTGCCCGGGCACGGAGATCCCGTACTCGGTCTCGATGCCCATCACGCGCCGTACGGTCATGCGGCCCTCCTTGCCCGGTGCTCCGCCCCCGCGGACGGAACACGCTGACGTACCGCTGAACAACACCGACGCCGGCGGTCTGCCCGCGAACGGTGGGTCGAGCCTAGAACGCGGCACCGACACGCGGGCCCCGAGACGCGCCGTCCGGCTGCGGGGCCGCGAGGCGCCACAGCCGGACGGGTGCGTGCTGCTCCGGGGACCGCTGCCGGCCCGGGGCGCTGCGGCGTGCGCAGCGCGTCGCTACAGGTACTGCCCGGTGTTGGCGACAGTGTCGATGGAGCGGCCGGACTCGGCGCCCTGCTTCCCGGTGACCAGCGTGCGGATGAAGACGATCCGCTCGCCCTTCTTGCCGGAGATGCGGGCCCAGTCGTCCGGGTTGGTGGTGTTCGGCAGGTCCTCGTTCTCCTTGAACTCGTCCACGCAGGCGGCGAGCAGGTGGGAGACGCGCAGACCGCGCTGGCCGTGGTCGAGGAAGTCCTTGATGGCCATCTTCTTGGCGCGGTCGACGATGTTCTGGATCATCGCGCCGGAGTTGAAGTCCTTGAAGTACAGGACCTCCTTGTCACCGTTGGCGTAGGTGACCTCCAGGAAGCGGTTCTCCTCGGTCTCGGAGTACATCCGCTCCACGACCGACTGGATCATCGCCGCCACCGTGGTCTCCACGGAGCCGTCGTGCTCCTTGAGGTCGTCCGGGTGGAACGGCAGCGTGTCCTTGAGGTACTTGGAGAAGATGTCCTTCGCGGCCTCGGCGTCCGGGCGCTCGATCTTGATCTTGACGTCCAGGCGGCCGGGCCGCAGGATCGCCGGGTCGATCATGTCCTCGCGGTTGGAGGCGCCGATCACGATGACGTTCTCCAGGCCCTCCACGCCGTCGATCTCGGCGAGCAGCTGGGGGACGATGGTGTTCTCCACGTCCGAGCTGACGCCGGACCCGCGGGTGCGGAAGAGCGACTCCATCTCGTCGAAGAAGACGATGACGGGGGTGCCCTCGCCGGCCTTCTCCCGGGCCCGCTGGAAGACCAGGCGGATCTGCCGCTCGGTCTCGCCCACGTACTTGTTGAGCAGCTCGGGGCCCTTGATGTTGAGGAAGTAGCTCTTGCCCTGGGGACGGCCGGTGACCTCGGCGACCTTCTTGGCCAGCGAGTTGGCCACCGCCTTGGCGATCAGCGTCTTGCCGCAGCCGGGCGGGCCGTAGAGCAGCACGCCCTTGGGCGGGCGGAGCTCGAACTCCTTGAAGAGGTCGGCGTGCAGGTAGGGCAGCTCGACCGCGTCGCGGATCTGTTCGATCTGGTTGCTCAGGCCGCCGATCTGGCGGTAGTCGATGTCCGGGACCTCCTCGAGGACCAGCTCCTCGACCTCGGCCTTCGGCACGACCTCGTACACGTAGCCGGAGCGGGGCTCCAGCAGCAGGGCGTCCCCCGCCCGGATGGTGGCCTCGCGCAGCGGTTCGGCGAGCCGGACCACCCGCTCCTCGTCGGTGTGCCCGATGACCAGGGCGCGCTCGCCGTCCTCCAGGACCTCCTTGAGGGTGACGATGTCGCCGATGCGCTCGAAGGCCATCGCGTCCACGATGTTGAGGGCCTCGTTGAGCATCACCTCCTGGCCGCGCCGCAGCTCGTCGAGGTCGACGTTGGGGCTGACGTTCACGCGGAGCTTGCGCCCCCCGGTGAAGATGTCGGCGGTGCCGTCCTCGTTCTGGTTGAGGAAGGTGCCGAAACCGGCCGGGGGCTGTGCCAGCCGGTCCACTTCCTCCTTGAGGGCCACGATCTGGTCGCGGGCCTCGCGCAGGGTGGAGGCGAGCCGTTCGTTCTGGGCGGTCACGCCGGCCAGGTTGGTCTGGAGCTCGACGATCCGCTCTTCGAGGATTCTCGAATTGCGCGGCGAGTCGGCGAGCTTGCGGCGCAGAACGGCGATTTCCTGCTCAAGGTACGAGACCTGAGCGGCCTCGTCGGAACCACGAGCGGGCCTGCCGGTGCTGCGGTTGTAGTCGTCATCGTGGGCTGCCACGGTCCTCACCTCCTCCGGGGAGCTGGACGCTTCCAGACCCTACCTGGGACCAGGGGTCCGTAAACCCCTAGATCAAGAAAGATGGAACGGGCGTGTCCGATCTTCGCCCTCGCGTGCTTCCCCTCTGCTAGGGGGATACCCACCGCGCACCGGCCAATGCGGACCAGATGTATCGTCGAGCGAGTCGATATCCGATCGGAACCGGGTCGCCGGATCCGATCGTTGTACGGATGGCGGGATTGCGCCCTGGAAGGGGCGTCCCGGGACAGAAACGGCAGGGGACCATGTCGGTGACCGAGGAAGCGGCGGCGGGCGAGCCGCTCGAGGTGTGGATCGACCAGGACCTGTGCACCGGTGACGGCATCTGCGTGCAGTACGCGCCCGAGGTCTTCGAGCTGGACATCGACGGCCTGGCCTACGTGAAGGGGCCCGACGACGAGCTGCGCCAACAGCCCGGCGAGACCGCGCCGGTGCCGCTGACGCTGCTTCAGGACGTCGTGGACTCCGCGAAGGAGTGCCCCGGCGACTGCATCCACGTGCGCCGGGTCACGGACCGGGTCGAGGTGTACGGGCCCGACGCCGAGTAGCCCGCGCGCCCCCTGTCGGGGAGCGCGCCGGAGCGCCGACGGCGGGCGGGCGCCCGCCGCGGGCGGCTCAGGTGAGCGTCACCGGGGCGGCGGTCTGGGAGCGGTCCCAGCCGCCGCCCCTGCGCGTCCAGGTGAGGTCCAGTGAGATGTCGGGGCTGAACCGCGGCACGTCGTCGCTGGAATACCCCTGCGCGTGGCCGGTGATGACGCCGTCACTGCGCAGGCCGAGCCGGCTGACGGTGAGGTTCTCGCGCTCGGAGACCAGGGTGGCCAGCACCACGGGCCGGCCGGCGGTGCCGGGGCCGAGCAGGTAGACGGCGTCCGGCGGGGTGCCGTTCTCGGCCGCGCAGTGCGCGGCGGCGACGGTGCCGGGCCGCCCGTCGCCGAGGTCGGCGGCGAAGCTGACGGATATCTTCACCGGGAACGGGCCGCAGTCCAGGGGCAGTTCCGCCCCGGCCGGATCGGGGGCCGCGGCGGCCGGGAGCGCCTTGACGGTGGGGCGGGCGGGCGCCGGGGTGCCGGTGGCCGGATCGGCGGCGAATGCGGCGGCGACCACGGCGGCGGTGCCGGCGATCGTGAGGACCCAGTGCCACGGCGCGGTGCGGGCGTGTCCGGGCCCGCTGCGCTCCTGCGGTGTCTGCTGCTCGGCCGTCGCCTTGACCGCGGTCTCCACCAGGCGTCCCCTCCAGCGGGTCGGTGTGCGCATGGGTCGGTGTGAGCGAGCATCGTCCCACACGGGGGGCGGCCGCGGGGTGGCGCGGGTGCGCGGGTGACGCGAAGGGGTGGTACCGGGGCCGGAAGCCCGCGGTACCACCCCTGTCCGTGCGTGCGGTCAGCCGAGGTCGGGTTCCTCGGACGAGCGGGCGGCGGCCCGGGCCGCGGCGCGCTCCTGCAGCGAGGGCGCGGGCGCGCCGTTGTCGTAGTCCTCGCCGTACGCGCCCTTGGCCGGGCGGCGGCGGCGCAGCGGCGGCTCGACGCCGTCGGCGAGGCGACGGGCGGTGAGCAGGAAGCCGGTGTGGCCGATCATCCGGTGGTCCGGGCGGACGGCCAGGCCCTCCAGGTGCCAGGTGCGGACCATGGTCTCCCAGGCCTGCGGCTCGGTGAAGGTGCCGTGCTCGCGCAGCGCCTCGACGGTCTTGGACATCTGCGTCGTGGTGGCGACGTAGCAGCAGATCAGGCCGCCGGGGACGAGCGCCTTGGAGGCGACGTCCAGGCACTCCCACGGGGCGAGCATGTCGAGGATGACGCGGTCGACGTCGGTCTCCACCAGGTTGTCCTGGAGGTCGCCGACGGTGAGCTTCCACGCCGGGTGCGGCCCGCCGAAGTACCGCTCGACGTTGCCCCTGGCGATGTCGGCGAAGTCCTGCCGGCGCTCGTAGGAGGCCAGCATGCCGGTGTCGCCGACGGCGCGCAGCAGGTAGCTGGAGAGCGCGCCGGAGCCGACGCCGGCCTCGACGACGCGGGCACCCGCGAAGATGTCGGCCATCGCCAGGATCTGCCCCGCGTCCTTGGGGTAGATCACGGCGGCGCCGCGCGGCATGGACAGGACGTAGTCGGGGAGCAGGGGGCGCAGCGCGAGGTACGGGACGTTCCCCGTGGTGCGCACGACCGTGCCCTCCGGGGCGCCGATCAGCTCGTCGTGCGGGAACGCACCCTTGTGGGTGTGGAACTGGTTCCCGGCCTGGAGCGTGAACGTGTAGTGGCGGCCCTTCGGGTCGGTCAGCTGGACCTGGTCCCCGACCTGGAAGGGCCCGCGTCGGCGGGTGGCACCGGTCGGTTCGGACATGCGGACAATCCTAAGGGAAACGTGCGCTCCGCCCGACCACGGTGATCACCGGCCGGTGACGGCGGCGGTCAGCCGCTGCTCGATGTCGGTGAGCGCGGCGACGCCGTAGACCCGCCCGTCGTCCTCGACGACCAGGTACTCGCCGGCCGGGGTGGCCCGGACGGCGCGCAGCAGGTCCTCGCCGGCCAGGTCGGCGGAGAGCCGCAGTCCCGGTTCGAGGTCGCGGGCCAGGGCACCGACGGCGATCCAGGGACGGCGGTGCTCGGGGACGCCGCGGACGGCGGACTCGCGGACGATGCCGGTGGGCTCGCCCCGGCCGTCGACGACGACCAGGGCGCCGGCCTCGGCCTCGCGGGCACGGCGCATGGCCTCGCCGAGGGGGGTGTCGCCGGTGACCTCGACGGCGCGCCGGGCGAGCTCGCGCAGCCGCAGGCCGGGCAGCACCTCCTTGAGCCGGGCGTTGCGCAGGCTGCCGCCGGCGCCGTTCCAGATGATCGCGGCGAGGACGGCGGCGAGCACCGCGTCCACCAGGGTGTCGGTGTCGCTGCGCTCGGTCCCGCGGGCGGCGCTGACCAGCGGCAGGCCGATCAGGACGGCGATGGCCAGGGCCCGGCCCGCCCAGGCGGCGGCCACCGTGCCGGCCATCGGCCGCCCGGTGACGGCCCAGACGACGGCGCGCAGCATCCGGCCGCCGTCCAGCGGCAGGCCGGGCAGCAGGTTGAAGGCGGCGACGACGAGGTTGGACACCATCAGGCCGGTCAGCAGCACCCCGGGCACGGAGGAGAGCTCGACGGCCTGGACGGCGAGGTAGAAGACGCCGCCGAGCACCAGGGAGAGCAGCGGGCCGACGAAGGCCAGCCAGAACTCGCGCCAGGGGCTCTCGGCCTCGTTCTCGATCTCCGACACGCCTCCGAAGAACTGCAGCTGGATGCGGCGCACGCCGAGCCGGTAGCGCAGGGCCACCAGGGTGTGGGCGAGCTCGTGGACCAGCACGGAGCCGTAGAAGGCGACCGCGAAGGAGAACGCGACCAGGTAGCGGGTGGCGCCGAGCTCGGGCAGGACGCGGTCGAGCTGGCCCCCGAACACCCAGGTGATCAGGGCGGCGATGACGAACCACGAGGGCGTGACGTAGATCGGGACGCCGAACGGGCGGCCCATCAGGATGCCGCCGCGGCGCTCCGGCTCCTCGGGCGGCCGGGGCCCGGGCCGGGAGCCGCCGCCGTGCGGTGGCTGGTCGGAGGTCTGCCGCCCCCTGCTGTCGCTCACCGTGATCCCTTCCGTCGGTTCCCCGTCGCGCCCCGGTTCGCCCACGCTACGTGATCGGGGCGGTCCGGCGGCGCGCGCCCCTCTCGCAGGGTTCATACCCAACTGGAACGGACGGGTGGCAGCACCGTGTCAGCGGGATGGCAGCCGGGGGCAATAGGGTCGGGGTATGCAGCAGACCGACACCAGCAGCGCCACCGTGGCCCCGGCCCGGCCGCCGGCGCCCCCGACCGGCCTGTCCCCGTCCCGCGCGGGGGACTTCCTGACCTGCCCGCTGCTGTACCGGCTGCGGGTGATCGACCGTCTGCCGGAGCCGCCGAGCGCGGCGGCGACCCGGGGCACCCTGGTGCACGCGGTGCTGGAGCGGCTGTTCGACAGCCCGGCGGCGGAGCGGACGCCGGAGCGGGCGCTGGGCCTGCTGCGCCCGCAGTGGGAGCGGCTGCTGGGCGAGCGCCCGGAGCTGGGCGCGCTCTTCCCGGAGGATCCGGACGGTGCGGCGCTCACCCGCTGGCTGGCCGACGCCGAGAAGCTGGTCGCCCAGTGGTTCCGGCTGGAGGACCCGAGCCGGCTGCACCCGGTGGAGCGGGAGCTCTACGTGGAGACGGCCCTGCGGTCGGGCCTGCTGCTGCGCGGCTACATCGACCGGGTCGACGTCGCCCCGACCGGCGAGGTCCGGCTGGTGGACTACAAGACCGGCCGGGCGCCCTCGCGGGACTTCGAGGGCAAGGCGATGTTCCAGATGAAGTTCTACGCGCTGGTGGTGTGGCGGTGGAAGGGTGTGATCCCGAAGCGGCTGCAGCTGGTCTACCTCGGCGGCGGCGGCGACGTGGTCAGCTACGACCCGGACGAGGCCGACCTGCTGGCGGTGGAGCGCAAGCTGCAGGCGCTCTGGGAGCGGATCACCCTGGCGGTGGCCACGGGCGACTTCCCGGCCACCCGCAACCGGCTCTGCGACTGGTGCGACCACCGGGCCAGCTGCCCGGAGTTCGGCGGCACTCCCCCGCCGTACCCGCTGCCGCTGGCGCGCACGTCTGACGAGGACGATCCCACGGGGGATCCGATGAGCGAGGAGTCCTAGGTGACGATCCGAGTGCTGCTGGTCGACGACCAGCCGCTGCTGCGCACCGGTTTCCGGATGATCCTGGAGGCCGAGTCCGACCTGGTGGTGGTCGGCGAGGCCGGCGACGGCCAGCAGGCGCTGGACCAGGTCCGGGCGCTGCAGCCCGACGTGGTGCTGATGGACATCCGGATGCCCAGGATGGACGGGGTCGAGGCGACCCGCCGGATCGCCGGGCCGGGGCGGGACGGCCCGGCCAAGGTGCTGGTGCTGACCACCTTCGACCTGGACGAGTACGTGGTCGAGGCGCTGCGCGCGGGGGCCAGCGGATTCCTGCTGAAGGACGTCCCGGCCGAGGAGCTGGTGCAGGCGATCCGGGTGGTCGCCGACGGCGCGGCGATGCTGGCGCCGAGCATCACCCGCCGACTGCTCGACATGTACGCCACCAAGCTGCCCTCCGGCGACGAGGCGCCGCCGCAGGCGCTGAACGCGCTGACCGAGCGCGAGCTGGAGGTGCTGAAGCTGGTGGCGCGCGGGCTGTCGAACGCGGAGATCGCGGCGGAGCTGTTCGTCAGCGAGACCACGGTCAAGACGCACGTCGGGCACGTGCTGACCAAGCTGCAGCTGCGCGACCGGGTGCAGGCGGCGGTCTACGCGTACGAGAGCGGCCTGGTCCGCCCCGGGACGCTCTGAGCGGGCCGACGGGCTACCGGCCCCGGACGTGACGGTGGCCCGTCCGCTCCCCCTGCACCCGGGGAGGGCGGACGGGCCACCGTGCCGAGGGTCCCGGCTACTTGCCGCCGGAGCGGCCGATCTCCCAGAAGCGGAAGACGCCGGTGGTGTCGACGGTCGCCTCGACGCCGGTGACGTAGGACTTCGCCGCGTAGAACGCCTTGTTCTGGAACAGCGGGATCAGCGGCACGTTCTCGGCGACGATGGCCTGGATCTGGTTGTAGGACGCGGTGGCGGCGCCGCGGTCGGCCTGCTTGAGGGCCTCCGGCACCAGCTTCTGGCTGATCCGGGGGTCGTCCCAGCCGTGGTGGTAGGAACCGCCCTCGACGATCAGCGGCGCGATGTAGTTGTCCGCGTCCGGGTAGTCGGCGAACCAGCCGACGACGTAGGCCTGGTACTTGCCGTCGGTCCAGCCCTTCTTGAAGGCCTCCCAGTCCGCCTCGTGCTGGACGGTGACCTGGAAGAGGCCGCCGGCCTCCAGCTGCTTCTTGAGCATCTCGCTCTCGGCGCCCTCGGCGCGCGAGCGGGACCAGGTGAGGCTCAGCTTGACCGGGGTCTGGACCTTGGCCGCGGCCAGGATCGCCTTGGCCTTGGCGACGTCCTGGTCGCCGTACTTGTCGAAGAAGGACGTGGTGTGGCCGGTGACGCCGGCCGGGACCATCGAGTACACCGGCTGGACGGTGCGGGCGAAGACGTCGCGGGCGAGCGTCTTGCGGTCGACCAGCTGGGCGGCGGCCTGCCGCACGGCGACGTTGCCGGTGGTCGCGTCCTTGGTGTTGAAGACGATGCTGCGGGTGTCGTTGCTGTCGCCCTCGACGACCTGGAGGTCGGTCTTGCCGCCCTGCTGGTCGGAACGGACCTGGGCCGCGGTGTTGGGCTCCAGGCTGTCGTCGGTGAGGTCGACCTCGCCCTTGTCGAGCGCGTCCTTCAGCGCACCGGCCTTCTCGAAGTAGCGGACCGTGAACTTCTTGTTCCGCAGCTTGGCGTCGCCGGCGTAGTCGCCGTTGGCCGAGAGGGCGATCTTGTTGGGGACCTTGCCGCCGCTCGCGGTCTCGATCGAGTCGATCTTGTACGGGCCGGAGCCGACCAGCTTGTCGTTGCCGAGCAGCTTGTCGGCCGGGAAGACCTGGTGGTCGACGATGGCGCCGGCGGGGGTGGCCAGCTTGGCCGGGAGGGTGGCGTCGGGCTGGGCGAGGTGGAAGACCACCTCCGTGTCACCCTTGGCCTCGACCGACTTGATCGTGTCGAGCAGCCCGACCGGACCGTTGTCGTCCTTGATCTTCTTGGTGCGCTCGATCGAGTACACCACGTCGGCGGCGGTCAGCGGGTGACCGTTGGAGAACTTCAGGCCGGACTTGAGCGTGCAGTGGTAGAGCGTGGCCTCGCCGCCGGTGAACTCGCAGGACTGCGCGGCGTCCGGCACGGGCGAGCTGGAGGCGGCGGGGTAGGTCAGCAGCGACTGGAAGGTGTTGCGCAGCACCAGCCAGGCGCCGGAGTCGTAGGCGCCGGCCGGGTCGAGCACAGCGGTGGTCGCGGTGGTGCCCATGGTGATCGCCTTGCCGCCGTCCCCCTTGACGGCGTCGGTGACCGAGCCGCAGCCCGTCACCGAGGCGGCCACCAGGCCGGCGCAGCCGAGCGCTGCCAGTCGTCCAGCTGAAGTCTTCACGGGCGCGTCCTTCTGGGTGCGGTCCGGCATGGGCCGGGTGGTCCGCACACGAAAGTGCCTCCGGGGTGCGGAGGGCGCGCGCGGACCGGTCGCCGTGCGACCGCAGTCAGGACGGGGTTGCCCGTCCGGGCGGCGGCGGCAGGGCTCGGGGTGGGGAACGAACTGGAGTAGCGTGCCATATCGAACACGCACCACCGCTACCCGCGCAGGTGACAGTTGGGACACGGGAGGCCGAATTGATTTCGGCCATCCGACGAGTTGTCGGTCAATGCCCGATTTCTCCCCGAGCGTCCAGGCACGACGGGCGGCCGCGGCCACCTACCGGTCGGTAGCACCCGCATGCAATGAGACGACAATCACACTCGCGAGGCGACCAGCGAGCGGAGCAGTTCAAGATCCACCTGCTCCAGCGAGGGCAGCACCAGCCGCCCGGGCGCCGGCTCGATCACCGCCACCGAGGGCACCGCGATCACCGGGCAGCCGGCCGCCTCGGCCGAGCGGACCCCGGTCGGGGCGTCCTCCACCACCACGCAGCGGCCCGGCACGGCGCCCAGCCGGCGCGCCGCCTCCAGGTACGGGTCCGGGTGCGGCTTGGTCCGCGGGACCTCGTCCCCCGCGACGCTGAAGGCGAAGTGGTGGGCACCCAGCGACTGCAGCACGATGTCGATGATCTGACGGTGCGACGCCGACACCAGCGCGGCCGGGACGCCGTGCGCCGCAAGGGTGTTGAGCAGCCGCTCGGCGCCCGGCATGAGCGGTACGCCGCCGGCCAGCAGGTCCACGAAGCGCTGGTTGATCAGCACGGTGAGGTCGGGCGGCGACAGGTCCACCCCGGTCCTCGCGAGCAGGTAGTCGATCACCCGGCTCATCGGACCGCCGACCACCTGGGCGCGGTCCTTCTCGTCCAGCTCGTAGCCCAGCTCGGCGAAGAGCGAGGCCTCGGCCTGCCACCAGAAGTCCTCGGTGTCCACCAGGGTCCCGTCCATGTCCAGCAGCACCGCCTGCAGGCCCCGGCCGTCGCCGTGGTCGAGGACGCGGGTGGCGGTGGAGATGGTGGTCATGGCGGGATCCTTCCGTCGGTTCCCCCGGGGCGGTAAGGCCGGGGCACCGCCCCCGGGGATGGCACAGGCCGGCCCGCTGGTGAGCGGACCGGCCCGTTCAGGATGATCCAGGATACGCCCCGTACGTCCGAAAAGAGCGAACGGAACGCGACGTGCGGGCTACCGCGCGTTGAAGTACTTGGCCTCCGGGTGGTGGATCACGATCGCGTCGGTGGACTGCTCCGGGTGCAGCTGGAACTCCTCGGAGAGCACCACGCCGATCCGCTCGGGCCGCAGCAGCTCGGCGATCTTGGCGCGGTCCTCCAGCTCCGGGCAGGCCCCGTAGCCGAGCGAGAACCGGGCGCCCCGGTACTTCAGCGCGAACATGTCCTTGACGTCCTGCGGGTCCTCGCCGGAGAAGCCCAGCTCGTACCGGACCCGCGCGTGCCAGAACTCGGCCAGCGCCTCGGCCAGCTGCACCGAGAGGCCGTGCAGCTCCAGGTAGTCGCGGTAGGAGTTGTTGGCGAACAGCTCGTTGGCCGCCTCGGAGATCCGGTTGCCCATGGTGACCACCTGCAGGCCGACCACGTCCCGCACGCCCGACTCCTCCGGCCGGAAGAAGTCCGCCAGGCAGAGCCGGCGCCCGCGGCGCTGGCGCGGGAAGGTGAAGCGGGTCCGCTCGGTGCCGTCCTCGTGGAAGACGATCAGGTCGTCGCCCTTGGAGTTGGCCGGGTAGTAGCCGTAGACCACGGCCGCCTCCAGCCAGCCCTCGGTCTGCAGCCGGTCCAGCCACATCCGCAGCCGCGGCCGGCCCTCCGACTCCACCAGCTCCTCGTAGGACGGCCCGTCACCGTTGCGGGCGGCCTTCAGCCCCCACTGGCCCTTGAACAGCGCGTCCTCGTCCAGCCAGGAGGCGTAGTCGGCGAACGGCACGCCCTTGACGATCCGGTCGCCCCAGAACGGCGGGGCCGGCACGGTGTTGTCGACCGCCACGTCGGAGCGGATCTGGCCGAGGTTGACCTCCTCCGCCTGCTCGACCTCCACCCGGGCGTGCCGGCGCTGCTTGAGCTCGGGCAGGGCCGCACCGGGCACGCCGCGCTTGACCGCGATCAGCGCGTCCATCAGCCGCAGGCCCTCGAAGGCGTCCCGCGCGTAGCGGACCTCGCCCTCGTAGATCTCGTGCAGGTCCTGCTCGACGTAGGCCCGGGTGAGCGCGGCGCCGCCGAGGATCACCGGGTAGTCGGCCGCCAGCTTGCGCTGGTTCAGCTCCTCCAGGTTCTCCTTCATGATCACCGTGGACTTCACCAGCAGGCCGGACATGCCGATCACGTCCGCGTTGTGCTCCTGCGCCGCATCCAGGATCGCCGAGACCGGCTGCTTGATGCCCAGGTTGACGACGTTGTAGCCGTTGTTGGACAGGATGATGTCGACCAGGTTCTTGCCGATGTCGTGGACGTCGCCCTTGACGGTGGCCAGCACGATGGTGCCCTTGCCCTCCGCGTCGGACTTCTCCATGTGCGGCTCCAGGTGGGCCACCGCGGTCTTCATCACCTCGGCGGACTGGAGGACGAACGGCAGCTGCATCTGGCCGGAGCCGAACAGCTCGCCGACCACCTTCATGCCGGACAGCAGGGTGTCGTTGATGATCTCCAGCGCCGGGCGCGCGGTGAGCGCCTCCTCCAGGTCGGCCTCCAGGCCGTTCCGCTCGCCGTCGATGATCCGGCGCTGCAGCCGCTCCTCCAGCGGCAGCGCCGCCAGCTCCTCCGCCTTGGACGCCTTGACCGAGGCCGAGGACACGCCCTCGAACAGCTGCAGCAGGCGCTGCAGCGGGTCGTAGTCGTCCCGGCGGCGGTCGTAGACCAGGTCGAGCGCGGCCTCGCGCTGGTCCTCGGGGATGCGCGAGATCGGCAGGATCTTCGAGGCGTGCACGATCGCCGAGTCCAGACCGGCCTCCACGCACTCGTTCAGGAAGACCGAGTTCAGCACCACGCGGGCGGCCGGGTTGAGGCCGAAGGAGATGTTGGAGAGGCCGAGCGTGGTCTGCACGTGCGGGTGACGGCGCTTGAGCTCGCGGATCGCCTCGATGGTCTCGATGCCGTCCCGGCGGGACTCCTCCTGGCCGGTGGCCAGGGTGAAGGTGAGGCAGTCGACCAGGATCGAGCCCTCGTCGATCCCGTAGTCCGCGGTCAGCTCCCCGATCAGCCGCTCGGCGATCTCGACCTTCTTGTCGGCGGTGCGGGCCTGGCCCTCCTCGTCGATGGTCAGCGCGATCAGGCCGGCGCCGTGCTCGCGGGCCAGCGAGGCGATCCGGCCGAAGCGGGAGTCGGGGGCGTTGCCGTCCTCGTAGTTGACCGAGTTGAGCACCGCCCGGCCGCCGAGCGCCTCCAGCCCGGCCCGCAGCACGTCCGGCTCGGTGGAGTCCAGGACGATCGGCAGGGTGGAGGCGGTGGCCAGCCGGCCGGCGACCTCCTTCATGTCGGCGACGCCGTCGCGGCCGACGTAGTCCACGCAGAGGTCCAGCAGGTGGGAGCCGTCCCGGATCTGCTCGCGGGCGATCTCCACGCAGGCCTGCCAGTCGCCGGCCAGCATCGACTCGCGGAACTTCTTCGAACCGTTGGCGTTGGTGCGCTCGCCGATCGCCAGGTAGGAGGTGTCCTGGCGGAACGGCACCGCCTGGTAGAGCGAGGCGGCCGCCGGCTCCGGGCGCGGGTCGCGGACGGCGATCGGGCGGCCCTGGACCCGCTCGACCACCTGGCGCAGGTGCTCGGGAGTGGTGCCGCAGCAGCCGCCGACCAGCGAGAGGCCGTACTCGCGGGTGAAGACGTCGTGCGCGTCCGCCAGCTCGGCCGGGCTCAACGGGTAGTGCGCGCCGTCCTTGCCCAGCACCGGCAGGCCCGCGTTCGGCATGCAGGAGAGGCCGATCCTGGCGTTCTTGGCCAGGTAGCGCAGGTGCTCGCTCATCTCGGCCGGGCCGGTGGCGCAGTTCAGGCCGATGTAGTCGACGCCGAGCGGCTCCAGCGCCGTCAGCGCGGCGCCGATCTCGGAGCCGAGCAGCATGGTGCCGGTGGTCTCCACGGTCACCTGCACCAGGACCGGCAGGTCGAGGCCGGCCTCGGCGAGCGCACGCTTGCAGCCGAGGATCGCGGCCTTGGTCTGCAGCAGGTCCTGGCTGGTCTCCACCAGCAGCGCGTCCGCGCCGCCCGCGATCAGGCCGGCCGCGTTCTGCTGGAAGCCGTCGCGCAGCGTCCCGTACGGGGCGTGGCCGAGCGTCGGCAGCTTGGTGCCGGGGCCGATCGAGCCGAGCACCCACCGGGTGCGGCCGTCGGCGGCGTGCCGGTCGGCCGCCTCGCGGGCGATCCGGGCGCCGGCCTCGGAGAGCTCGAAGATGCGGTCGGAGATGTCGTACTCGCCGAGCGCCGAGAAGTTGGCGCCGAAGGTGTTGGTCTCCACGCAGTCCACGCCCACCGCGAAGTACGCGTCGTGGACGGAGCGGACGATGTCGGGCCGGGTGAGGTTGAGGACCTCGTTGCAGCCCTCCAGGTTCTGGAAGTCCTCCAGGGTCGGGTCCTGTGCCTGGAGCATGGTGCCCATCGCCCCGTCGGCCACCACCACGCGGGTGGCGAGCGCCTCACGCAGCGCGTTCGCGCGGCTCTGCTGGGTGATGGACGGATCGGCTGCAGTGGCCATGGGGCTTCTCCCTGGGTGCGACGGCTGTCGGCTTTGCGAACCCGCTGAGTCGGGGACGCACGTGGCCAGGGTATCCGGCCAGGGCCTGGGGCCGGTGGGGCATTCCGTATCCTGAGCGCTCGGCCATGAGGGGGGAGCCAGAGGCATGGCGGGATTCGGGACGCGCGTACGGCGGGTCACGACGGCGGCGGGTCGGCCGCTACGGGCGGTGCGCGGCCGCTGGCGCCGGCTGTCGCGATGGCGGAAGTGCCTGGTGGCGGCCCTGGTGGCGGTCGCCGTGCTGGTCGCACCGGTGGGCGCGGCGGCGCTCGCACTGCGGCTGCAGTACGTCGGCGAGCCCTCGCCGCAGGCCCGCACCCGGGGGCGCGACGCGGTCTGGCTGGGTCACGCCTGGGTGGACGGCCGGAAGGGTGACGCCGACGTCGCCGCGCTCGCCCGGCGGCTCGCCGGCACCGGCGTCCGCGACCTCTACGTCCACACCGGTCCGCTGGAGCACGACGGCTCGCTGCCGCCCGCCGTCCACCCCCGCGCCCGGTGGTTCACCGAGACCGCGCACCGGGTGCTGCCCGGCATCCGGGTGCAGGGCTGGCTGGGCGACGAGGTCAAGCCGGAGAAGGACGCGCTGGACCTGGAGGACGCGCCCACCCGGGACCGGGTCACCGCCTCGGCCGGCCAGGTGCTGGACCTCGGGTTCGACGGCGTGCACCTCGACATGGAGCCGATCCGGCCGGGCTCGAAGGGCTGGCTCGCGCTGCTCGACCAGGTCCGCCCGGTGACGGCCGCGCGCGGCGCCCAGCTGTCCGTCGCCGCCCCGCAGATCGATCCGCTGCCCTGGCAGCACGACATCGCGATCGCGCTCACCGACCACGGCAAGTGGTGGGACCAGGCCTACTTCGCGCAGACCGCGCGCCGGGTCGACCAGATCGCGCTGATGACCTACGACTCCAGCATGCCGACGGCCGGCTTCTACGGCGCCTACAACGCCTACCAGACCGAGCTGGCGCTGGAGGCCACGCCCGAGGACGTCGACCTGCTGATGGGCCTGCCGTTCTACTGGGAGGACGAGTGGGGCCACTGGGGGCACGCCGAGACCGTCGAGGACGGGATCCGGGGCATCCGGCTCGGCCTGGGCCGGCAGGACCTCGGGCGGCAGCGGTTCGGCGTCGGGCTGTACGTGGACTTCGCCGCGACCGAGCAGAACTGGGAGGACTACCGGCGCGGCTGGGTGCGCTGAGCCTTCCGCGCGCGGGGCCGGCGCTCAGGCGAGGCGGTGGGCGAGCGCGCCCAGGTAGCGGTGGATCGCGGCGTCCTCGCCGGTGACGTAGTGGCCGACCGCCCGGTGGATCGGCTTGCGGACCTCGCCGCGCTCGGTGACGGTGAGCAGGCACCCCTCGCCGGCCGGCGTCAGCACGTACGTCCAGGTGCCGCCGTAGGGCAGGTCCGGGTCGGCGATGCCGGTGACCAGGCGGTGCGGGGCCTCGCTCTCCACCACCTCGTAGGTGGTGTGGCCGTGGCGGTCGTACTCGCGCCAGCGGGACCGGCCGGCGGCGGTCGCGGGCAGCCGCTCGACGTGCGACAGGCCCGGACGCCAGGCCGGGTAGAGGTCGATGTCGGTCAGCACGTCCCAGACCGCGCCCGGCGGCTGGGGCAGGTCCAGACCGCCCTCGGTGACGTGCTCCACCGGCAGGCGCCGCCCGAGCGCCGAGGCCGCCAGCACCGCGGTGCCGAAGGCGGCGGCGACCGCGCCGGCACCGATCCACAGCCATCTGTTCATCCGTCCGGCTCCTCACGCCCGCCGCCCGGCCCCGTCTCCATCATCACGCCGCCCGGGCGGGCGGGCACGACGTGGCCGGGCCCGGCCGGCGCGGGGCGGGGGCCGGCCACGTCGCGCAGCGCGTCCGGATAACCGCTGGATCGCCGGGCCGCCCTCCCCCAGACTGTCCCGGTGCCCGGCCGCCGGGCGCTTCAAAGCCCGTAGGCTGGGCAGGTAGGGACCATGGGGCGAGCCGTTCCATGGGAGACGAGAGGTTCGACAGTCGGCAGCCGGACCGCCGGCGCCCCGGCAGGCCAGCCGGGGCGTGGTGCGGCCCGCCGCCGACCGGAGGGAGACGCTGGGTGATCGAGCTGGAAGATGTTCCCGAGTTGATCGACCCGGTCATGGTCTGCGCCTTCGAAGGCTGGAACGACGCCGGAGACGCCGCCTCCGCGGCCCTGGCGCATCTGGACGACACCTGGGGCGGCAAGGTGTTCGCCGCCCTGGACGCGGAGGACTACTACGACTTCCAGGTCAACCGGCCCACGGTGTGGCTGGACGGCGGTGTCCGCCGGATCACCTGGCCCACCACCCGGCTCTCGGTGATCCGGGTGACCGAGCCGAAGACCCGGGACGTCGTCCTGGTCCGCGGCATCGAGCCGAGCATGCGCTGGCGCTCGTTCTGCAACGAGCTGCTCGGCTTCGCCCACGAGCTGGGCGTCGAGCTGGTGGTGATCCTGGGCGCGCTGCTCGGCGACACCCCGCACAGCCGCCCGGTGCCGGTCAGCGGCGTCACCTCCGACCCGGACCTCGCCCGGCGGCTGGACCTGGAGGAGAGCCGCTACGAGGGCCCGACCGGGATCGTCGGCGTGCTGCAGGAGGCCTGCACCCACGCCGGGGTCCCGGCCGTGACGCTCTGGGCCGCGGTGCCGCACTACGTCGCGCAGCCGCCGAACCCGAAGGCGACGCTGGCGCTGGTCAACAAGCTGGAGGACCTGCTGGACCTGCGGATCCCGCCGGGCGAGCTGGGCGAGGACGCGCGCGCCTGGCAACTGGGCGTGGACCAGCTGGCCGCCGAGGACAGCGAGGTGGCCGAGTACGTCCAGCAGCTGGAGGAGGCGCAGGACACGGCGGAGCTGCCGGAGGCCTCGGGCGATGCGATCGCCCGGGAGTTCGAGCGGTACCTGCGGCGGCGGGAGAACGTCGGCCCGACGGGCGAGAAGCCGGTGGCCGGGCACGCCACGGCCGAGCGGCCGAGCGAGCCGGAGCCGCCGACCGCGCGGGAGAGCCAGGAGGGCGCCGAGGAGGAGTGATCCTCCATGCGGTGTCCCGGACTCCCGGAGTTCCCGAGTCCCGGAGTTCCCGAGTCCCGGAGCACCGGAGCAGTGCGCGTGCCGGAGCAGCACGCCGAAGGGGCGTCAGGACCAGTGGTCCCGGCGCCCCTTCGGCGTCGTGTGCGGGTGTCCGCGGCGACCCGGTGTCAGAGCGCGACGCCGAGCAGCGCGTCGACCGTGCGCGAGACCAGGCCGGGCGCGCCGGTGTCCTCCCCGCCCCCGGCCTCCTGCCGTGCGGCCCAGGCGTCCACCGCGGCCAGCGCGGCGGGCGCGTCCAGATCCTCGGCGAGGGCGGCGCGGACCTCGGCGAGCACCGCCTCGGCCGGCGGGCCGTCCGGCCGGGAGACCGCGGCCCGCCAGCGGGCGAGCCGCTCGACGGCCTCGTCGAGGGTGGCCTTGGTCCACTCCCAGTCCTCGCGGTAGTGGTGCGAGAGCAGGGCCAGGCGGATCGCCGCCGGGTCGACGCCCTCGCGACGCAGCGCGGAGACGAAGACCAGGTTGCCGCGGGACTTGGACATCTTGTGCCCGTCCAGGCCGACCATGCCGGCGTGCACGTAGGCCTTGGCGTACGGGTGGTCGCCGGTGGCCACCTGGGCGTGCGCGGCGCCCATCTCGTGGTGCGGGAACGAGAGGTCGCTGCCGCCGCCCTGGATGTCGAAGGACATGCCGAGGAACTTCAGCGCGATCGCGACGCACTCGATGTGCCAGCCGGGGCGGCCGTGGCCGAGCTCGGTGTCCCAGGCGGGCTCGCCCGGACGGGCGGACAGCCAGAGCAGGGCGTCCAGCGGGTTGCGCTTGCCGGGGCGGTCCGGGTCGCCGCCGCGCTCGGCGAAGACCGGGCGCATGGCCTCGCGGGTGAGGCCGGAGACGGCGCCGAACCGCGGGTCGGCGTCGACCGAGAAGTAGATGTCGCCGTCCAGCTCGTAGGCGGCCCCGGCGGCCAGCAGCTTCTGGACCAGCGGCACGATCCACGGGATCGACTCGACGGCGCCGATGTAGTGGGCCGGCGGGAGCAGCCGCAGGGCGGTCATGTCCTCGCGGAAGAGCGCGGTCTCCCGCTCGGCCAGCGCCGTCCAGTCCTGGCCGGTGGCCACGGCGCGCTCCAGCAGCGGGTCGTCCACGTCGGTGACGTTCTGGACGTACAGGACGTCGTGACCGGCGTCCTTCCACACCCGCTGCACCAGGTCGAAGGCGTTGTAGGTGGCGGCGTGGCCCATGTGGGTCGCGTCGTAGGGGGTGATGCCGCAGACGTAGATCCGGGCGGTGCCGTCCTGCGGCACGACCTCCCGGACACCGCCCGCTGCGGTGTCGAAGATACGAAGGGGGAGCCCCTGACCAGGCAGGGCGGGAACCTCGGAGGCGGGCCAGGCATGCATGGGACCGACTTTAACCTTGCGAACATTTGAAAGCCTAACCAGTGCGCAAGATCGACCGGATTCGTTGTCCGATCGGTTCCCGACGGATAAGGACCGGCCATTGACGGATTTCTGGCGACTCTCGGGAATAACCCGACGGTGTGCCAGATACACGGATGAGCGCCCGGCCGGCCCTGCCGCCGACCGGGCGCCCGGCCCCCTCGGGGACGCGGCCGGAGCCGCTACAGCCGCTGCCAGAGGGCCGGCACGTTCGGCGGCTCCCAGCCGGTGATGGCGGTGTGCCCCTGGAGGCACCGGTAGGAGACGCCGGCGTAGGTGACGCGGTCGCCCGCGGTGTAGAGCGTGCCCGCCGCCCAGGTGCCGCCCGGCTGGCCGGTCGGCGTGGCGGTGGGCGTGGTGGTGGGCGTGGCGGTCGGGGTCGTGGTGGGGGTCGCGGTGGGGCTGCCGGTCGGGCCGGGCGTCTGGGGCACGTTCAGCACGAAGTCGTAGGTGCCCTCCTTCCCCGAGCCGATCTGGCGGACGTTCATCAGCAGCCGCGCGTCGTAGATGGTGTCGGTGCTGTTGCGCGGCTCGCCGGGGAAGTAGAGCTGGGTGGTGAGCACCGGACGGCCGGGCGCCTGGAGCTTGACGTGGATGTGCCGGGTACGGCCCGGGTAGAGGCCGGGGACGATCGTGGTGAGGCTGAAGGCGCCCCGGGCGTCGGTGAACTGGTGGCCGCGGAAGGCGAAGCCGGTGTTGTCGTACGCGCCGTTCACGTCGGCCTGCCAGAAGTCCAGCAGCACACCGGGAATCGGCAGGCAGGCCCGGCCGAAGACATAGCCGCTGACGGTGAGCCGGGTGCCCGGGGTGCCGTCGGTGACCAGCGAGGTCCGCAGCGGGGAGTCGGGCTTGAAGTAGGGGCCCTCGGTCTGCTCGACGGTGGGGCCGTCGCCGTCGTGGCAGGCGGGGGTGAGGCCGGGCGCCTCTCCGGTGCCGGCCCGGTCGCGGGCCAGGGCGACACCGCCGCCGATCAGCAGCGGGGCGGTGCCGAGCACCGCGGCGGCCTTGAGGACGGACTTGCGGCTGATCCGGCGGTCGATCAGGCCCTCCCGCCCGGGGGCGGGCTCTTCGGACGCGGTCATGCGCCGACTCCTTCGGTGTGGGGTGGGGGCTGTGCGGAACGCCGCGCCGGGCCGTGCGGAGCACGGCGCGCGGACGGTGCGGTGGACGGGGGTGGCCCTTGTCATGGTGGGGGCATGACAAGGGCCGGGCCGGCGGTCGCCCGCGCGGAACGGACCGCTCGCCGGCGGCCAGCAGTCAACCTACGGGGCGTCCGGACCGGCCGCGATGGACGCGATCCGGGGATCGTGGTGATTTCCTCCGACCCCCGCCCGGAACTCCCCCGGCGTCATCCCGGTCTCCCGCCGGAAGAAGCGGCAGAAGTACGCCGGGTCGCCGAAGCCGGCCTCCCGGGCGACCTGGCGGACGGTCAGGTCGGTGCAGGCGAGCAGCCGTTTGGCCTCCAGGGTCTGCTGCTGGCGGATCAGCCGACCGGGCGTGCGGCCGGTCGCCTGCTTGACCAGGGTCTGCAGGTGCCCGGGCGAGACGCCCAACTCCTGGGCGCAGGAGGCCACCGAGCGCCACCCCCGGCCCGGCTCGGCGATCAAGCGGGTGAAGGCGGAGGCCAGTTCGGCCGACCGTCCGGGCGCCGCGCCGTCCGCACCGGGAAGGGCTGCGCGCAGCGCCCGGACGATCAGGATGTGCAGGCTGGCCCGCAGCACACCCGGGTAGCCGGGCTCGCAGCTGCGGTACTCGTGCTCCATGTCGGCCAGCAGGGTGCCGATCGGCCCGGCCCGGTCGCCGAGCGGCAGCCCCGGCCGGACGGCCAGCGAACGCAGGGCGGCGAGGTCCTGCGGGTGCCCGAGCAGGAAGTCCTCGTTGAAGAGGACCACCCGGCCGGTCAGACCCTCGGCGTCGGCCCAGTGGTGCACCTGGCCGGGTGCGATGACGCACAACTGCGGCGGATGCAGCGGGAGGTGGACCAGGTCCAGCACGTGGGCGCCGCGGCCGCCGGTGACGTGGACGATCTCGAAGAAGGAGTGCCGGTGGGGGAAGCCCGCGCGGGAGAGCGGGCCGATGGCCTCGAAACTGCCGATCGCGAAGGGCAGCAGGTGCGGCAGGGGGACCTGCAGGCGGTGCAGCGGCAGGTCCAGGTGGGGGGTGGTCCGTCGCTCGTCCATCGGAGCAGTGTGCGGCCGGAGCACCACGCAGGTCCAGACCAATGCCGGCGGCCGGGGACGCGACGGCGGTGCTCCCCCCGGCCGGCGGCTCGCCCGCCGGCCGGATCGGCAGGGTGGGATCGGCAGGGTCAGATCGGCAGGGTCAGATCGGCGGCCAGGGGATGGCCGGCCAGTCCTCGGAGGGCAGCGGGTGGCGCCCGGTGCCGCGTAGCTCGGCCACCCGCTCCCGGGCGGCCGCGAGCTCGGCAGCGGTCAGGTGCGGCGCGAGCCGCTCGCCGAGGTCGGCCGCCAGCCGCCCGGCCAGCCCCGCCAGCATCTCCAGGGCCTCCGCCGGCAGCGGCTGCCCGGCCCAGCCCCAGAGCAGGGTGCGCAGCTTGCCCTCGGTGTTAAAGGTGACCCCGTGGTCGATGCCGTAGATCCGGCCGTCGGCGGCGCAGATCAGGTGACCGCCCTTGCGGTCGGCGTTGTTGAGGACGGCGTCCAGCACGGCCAGCCGCCGCAGCCGCCGGTCGTCGGGGTGCACCAGCAGCGCGGTGCGTCCGCCGCCGACCTCCGCGCGGGTGATCGGCAGCCAGCCCTCCTCCGGCCCCTGCGGGTCCTGGAGGGCGAGCAGCGGGGCGGCACCGGGGTCGGGCTCGATCCAGAGCTGGACCATGCCGGGCCCGTGCGGGCCGTCCCGCAGCACGGTCGGCGGGACCAGCGCCCAACCGGTGGCGGCGGCGAGCTCGTACGCGGCGACCTCACGGCCGGCCAGGGTGCCGTCCGGGAAGTCCCACAGCGGGCGCTCGCCGGCCACCGGCTTGTAGACCGCCTGCGCGGTCCGGCCGTCCAGCGCGACGCTGCAGTACAGGGCGGCGTTGGAGGCGTCGGCCAGCCGGCCGTGCACCGTCAGCTCCCCCTCGCGCAGCAGGCGCAGCGCGGTGGGCGCGTCGGCGGCCAGCGCGGCGGCCGCCGCCGGGTCCGCCTGCGGCGGGGTCTCGGTGTTCAGCGCCGGTAGCCGTTCGCGCGCGGGCACAGGTGGCCCTCCGGGTCGAGCGGCAGGTTGCAGAACGGGCAGGGCTTGCGGCCCGCGGCGACCAGGTCCAGCGCCCGCTTGGCGAACACCCGGGCCATCGCGCCGGTCAGCCGCACCCGCAGCATGTCGGGGCCGTCCTCGGTGTCCTCGAAGACGGACTCGGCGTCCTCCTCGTCCTCGTCCTCGATCACCGCCTGGGCCTCGACCACCAGGCAGCTGTCGATGCTGTCCCACGCCAGCGCCATGGTGCCGACCCGGAACTCCTGTTCCAGGGGCAGGTCCAGCGGCGCGGTGTCCAGCAGGTCGGCCGGCGCGGTGGCGGGGATGGCCGCGTCGCCGCCGCTGCGCCGCAGCGCCTCGTCCAGCACCTCCTCGATCCGCTCGGCGAGCGCGGCGACCTGGGTCTTCTCCAGCAGCACGCTGGTGATCCGCCCCCGGGCGCTGGCCTGCAGGTAGAACGCCCGGGCGCCGGGCTGGCCGACGGTGCCGGCCACGAACCGTTCGGGCTGGTCGTAGAAGAAGACCTGACGGGGCACGCTTCTCGCTCCGGATCGTCGATCGTGGTGGTCGATCGGGGTAGGAATCGGACGGGTCGGGCATCGATGGGGCTCGTAAGTCACCCTACGACCTTCGGGCCCGGCCCGGGGAGCCGAAGCCGGGGAGCCGGGCGGGCGAGCCGGGTCGCTCAGGCCGCGCCGGTCGCGCCGCCGACCACCGCGTCCCCGGCCGGAGTACCGCCGCCCCCGGCGGAGCGGCCGCCCGGCTTCGGGGCGAGCGGGGAGAGATCGCCGGTGTCGCCCATCCTCAGCACGAAGGGCCGCTGCGGGGTGTAGCGGATCGCGGTGACCGAGCACGGCTCGACGCTGATCCGCTGGAAGTGGTCGAGGTGCAGGCCCAGCGCATCGGCCACCACGGCCTTGATCACGTCGCCGTGCGAGCAGGCGATCCAGACCGCGTCCTCGCCGTGCTCGGCGGCGATCTTCGCGTTCCACTCGCGGACCGCGCCCACCGTACGGTGGCTCAGCTCGCGCAGCGACTCGCCGCCGGGGAAGGCCGCGGCCGCGGCGTGGTCCTGGACGGTGCGCCAGAGCGGCTCCTTGGCCAGCTCGGCCAGCGGCCGGCCGGTCCAGTCGCCGTAGTGGCACTCGCCGAGGCGCTCGTCCCCGGCGGGCGGGCCGAGTTCGGGCCGGGCGGCGAGCAGCGGCTCCAGCGTCTGCCGGCAGCGCTCCAGGGGGCTGCTCACGGCCTGGACCAGCGGGATCCCGGCGAGCCGGTCGGCCAGCGCGGCGGCCTGGGCGCGGCCGGTGTCGTCGAGGTCCACCCCGGGCGTCCAACCGGCCAGGATCCCGGCGGTGTTCGCGGTCGAGCGGCCGTGGCGGACGAGCAGCAGGGTGGGCATGGGGCCCAGCCTACGGCCTCCCGGGCGGCGGCGTGCTGCCCCGCCCTCCGGGGTCCCGTCCCCGGCCTCCGGGGTGGCGGCTCAGGGCCTCGCGGGTGGCGGCTCAGGGCCTCCGGGAGTGGCGGCTTCCGGCCCCGGGCCGGGAGTAGGTCCTGCCGTCCCGGCCGCGGAGGGGCCACAATGGCCCGCGTGATCGTCCATTGCGCAATCTACCGCGACGGCCGCCGGACCGAGTGCCCCGAGGGCCACGCCGGCGCCCTCGCCGCCGCGCGCGCGGCCGGCCGGGGCTCCTTCGTGTGGATAGGCCTCTTCGAGCCGAGCGCCGAGGAACTGGAGCAGGTGGGCCGGGAGTTCGGCCTGCACCCGCTGGCGGTGGAGGACGCGGTCCGCGCGCACCAGCGCCCGAAGGTGGAGGCCTACCAGGGCTCGCTGTTCGTGGCGCTCAAGACGCTGGGCTACCACCCCGGCGGCCACGCGGTGACCGGCGGCGAGGTGATGGTCTTCGTCGGCGAGGACTTCGTGATGACGGTCCGCCACGGCGCCGACAGCCCGCTCGGCGAGCTGCGGACCGAGCTGGAGCAGCAGCCGGAGGTGCTGAAGTACGGGCCGAGCGCCGTCCTGCACGCGGTCTGCGACGCGGTCGTGGACGGGTACGTGGACGTGGCGGTCGGCCTCCAGGCGGACCTGGACGAGCTGGAGGCGGACGTGTTCGCCCCCGGCCGGGTCGGCCGCGACACGGCCGGCCGGATCTACGGCTACAAGCGCCAGCTGGTGGCCGTCCGCCGGGCCACCGGCCCGCTGCTGGAGCCGATGCTGCGGCTGGAGGGCGGCGGCGTGCCGTTCGTCCGCCCCGAGGCGCTGCCGTACCTGCGGGCGGTCGCCGACCACCTGGCCCGGGCCAACGACCAGGTGGACGCCATGGACCGGCTGCTGTCGGACATCCTGAGCGCCAACCTGGCACAGGTCAGCGTCCAGCAGAACAACGACATGCGGAAGATCTCGGCGTGGGCGGCGCTGGCCGCGGTACCGACCATGATCGCGGGCGTGTACGGCATGAACTTCGAGCACATGCCGGAGCTGCACCAGCCATGGGGGTACCCGGCGGCGGTGGCGCTGATGGTGCTGGTCTGCGTGGCGCTGCACCGGGTGTTCAAGCGCCACGACTGGCTGTAGGGGCCGGGCCGGCGCCGGGCCCGGGCCCGGCGGGGCCGGAACCCCCGCGGGGCCGGACCCCGTTCGCACGGCCCGGGCCCCGCGGGGCGTCCCTCCCGGTCAGGCGAGCCCGGCGCGCTCCAGGGCCTCGACGCCGGTGCGCAGCGCGAGCACCCGCTCCTCCAGCGTGAAGCCGGCCGGCGCCAGGGTGAGCGTGGTGACGCCCGCGTCGGCGTAGGCCTGCATCCGGTCGGCGATCCGCGCGGTGTCGCCGAGCAGCGAGGTGGCGTCGATCAGGTCGTGCGGAACGGCGGCCGCGGCACCCGCGTAGTCCTTGGCCAGGTACTTCTCCTGGATCTCGTCCGCCGCCTGCTCGTAGCCCATCCGCCGGGCGAGCTGGTTGTAGAAGTTCTTCTCCCGGCTGCCCATGCCCCCGATGTAGAGCGCCGCGTAGGAGCGCAGCGCGTCGGCGCCGGCCTTGGTGTCCTCGCCGACGGCGATGTTCACGGTCGGGCAGAGGTCGAAGCCGTCCAGGCCCTGCCCGGCCTTCGCCCGGCCGGCCTTCAGCGGGTCGAGCGAGAGCGCGGCGTGCTCGGGCGAGAAGAAGATGCCCAGCCAGCCGTCGGCGATCTCGCCGGTCTGCTCCAGGTTCTTCGGGCCGATCGCCGCGATGTACAGCGGGATGTGCTCGCGCACCGGGTGGACGGTCAGCTTGATCGGCTTGCCCGGACCTCCCGGCAGCGGCAGGGTCCAGTGCTCCCCCTCGTGGACCAGCCGCTCGCGCGACATCGCCTTGCGGATGATCTCCACGTACTCGCGGGTGCGGGCCAGCGGCTTGTCGAACTTCACCCCGTACCAGCCCTCGGAGACCTGCGGGCCGGAGACGCCGAGGCCGAGCCGGAACCGACCGCCGGAGAGGGTGTCCAGGGTGGCGGCGGTCATCGCGGTCATGGCCGGCGTCCGGGCCGGGATCTGGAAGATCGCGGAGCCGACGTCGATCCGCTCCGTCCGGGCGGCGACGAAGGAGAGCACGGTGGCGGCGTCCGAGCCGTAGGCCTCGGCGGCCCAGCAGACCGAGTAGCCGAGCCGGTCGGCCTCCTGCGCGACGGCGACGTTGTCGGCGTCCATGCCGAGTCCCCAGTAGCCGAGGTTGATACCGAGTCGCATCTGCCATGCCTTCCAGTCGGGTTGCTCGCGAGGGTAGCCGTGCTCGCGGCGGTCACGCTACTGGCCGGTAGGTGTGGCCCGGCGCGCAGTGATCGTCCTGCGGGTCTGCACACCAGCCCGGGCCCCGGCCGCTACGCTCAGCCGACGTGGGGACGCCTGTCCCCACCTGCGCGTTCGCCGGGCGGGCCGGTCCCCCCGACGGCCCGCCGTCCCGGCCAGCGAAGGGACCCGTCCGATGGAAAAGCGTCACCTCGGCCGTACCGGGCTGCAGGTCTCCCGGCTCGGCCTCGGCACCATGACCTGGGGCCGGGACACCGACGAGCACGAGGCCGCGGAGCAGCTCAAGGAGTTCGTCGACGCCGGCGGCAACCTGGTCGACACCGCCGACGTGTACGCGGACGGCGGCGCCGAGTACCTGCTCTCCCGGCTCACCGACAGCCTGATCCCCCGCTCCGAGCTGGTGATCGCCACCAAGGCGGGCAGCGTCCCGGAGTCCGGCCGCCGCTTCGACGGCTCGCGCGGCCACCTGCTCGCGGCGCTGGACGCCTCGCTGCGCCGGCTCGGCACCGACTACGTCGACCTCTGGCAGGTGCACGCCTTCGACCCGGCGACCCCGGCCGAGGAGACCCTCAGCGCCCTGGACATCGCCGTCGCCTCCGGGCGCGCCCGGTACGTCGGGGTCTGCGACTACAGCGGCTGGCAGCTCGCCCAGGCCGCCACCTGGCAGCGCGCCCACCACGGGCGGGTGCCGCTGGCCGGCGCGCAGCTGGAGTACTCGCTGCTCCAGCGCGGCATCGAACGGGAGGCCCTGCCGGCCGCCCGGGACGCCGGGGTGGGTCTGCTCGCCTCGTCGCCGCTCGGGCGCGGCGTGCTCACCGGGAAGTACCGGCACGGCGTCCCGCAGGACTCGCGCGGCGCCTCGCCGTACCTCTCCGGCTTCGTCCAGCCGTACCTCGGGGAGCGCTCGCGCCGGATCGTGGACGCGGTCGCCACCGCCGCCGACGGCCTGGCCAGCAGCCCGCTCGCCGTGGCACTCGCCTGGGTGCGGGACCGGCCCGGGGTCGCCTCGGCGCTGGTCGGGGCGCGGACGGTCGGGCAGCTGCAGGCGGCGCTGTCAGTGGAGGCGCTTACCCTTCCGGGTGAGATCCGCGGTGCGCTCGACGACATCTCGGCGCCGGTCCACCGCTACCCGGACGAGGGGTGGAGCGAGCTGTAGGCGCGCGCCGGCCCGTGGTGCGGGTGCCCGATCTGCCCCTGAACGACCCGACCGACCCGACCGACCCGACCCGACCACTACCGACCCGGGCAGAACGACCGGACACGACGTGACCTGACCCGCCCGGCCGACCAGCCCGACCGACCGACCGGTGCCGCCGCCCGCAGCGGCCGGACCGACCCGACCATGCCGACGGCACCCCGGCGCGCCGGCAGCCCACGGCTGCCCCGCGACCGGCGCCGGCCGGCGCCCAGCAGTGGAGTGACCTTTCTTGGAGCGAACGATGAGTGCCACGGAGAACAGCGCTTCGGAGGAGAACTCGACTGCCCCCGACGCGGCCGGGGCCCCCGGCGGCGGATCCGGCGGCGCTCTCTCCGGCGCCGAGAAGGCCGCCGCGGTGGCCGCCCTGGCCGAGCGGATCCGGACCATCGGACAGCAGGACGGCGACCGGGCACCGCGGAAGCCGCAGTCCCCGCGGCCGAGCCCCGAGGGTGACCGCGCGGCCGAGGCCGAGGCTCCGGGCGCGCAGGCCGACCACGGGGCTCCGGGCGGCCAGGACGCTCCGGCCGGGGACGCGGGCGCCTCGGCGCCGGCTCCCGCCGCCAGGCCGGCCCCGGTCCTGGCCCAGACCGACGAGCAGCGCGCGCAGGCGCTCGAGGACACCGCCGAGGTGCTGGCCGCCGGCGGCGCGCCCACGGACCTCGCGCCCGCCGCCGTGGCCGCGTTCGGCGACGGCGCCGCCGAACAGCTGCGCGCGGACCCGTGGGCCGTGCTGTCCCTGCCCGGCGTCCGCCCCGAGCACGCGGACGGCTTCGCACGCGGCCTGCTCGGGCCCGCCGCCGGTCCGGGCGACCAGCGCCGGGCCCAGGCGCTGGTGCCGTGGCTGCTGGAGCAGTCCGCCCTGCGCGGCCACTCCGCCGTCGAGATCGGCGAGGTGACGGCCGGTCTCGACCGCCTCGGCCTGCCCGACGCCGGCGCGGCCCTGCAGGCCGCCGTGCTCGACGGCCGGGCGATGCCGTTCCAGGAGGAGCTCACCGGCCCCGAGGCCCACGCGGCGGGCGGCGACGAGGACGAGCCGCCGACCCGTACCGTCCTCGCACTGGAGCGGCTCGCCCTGGCGGAGGAGAGCCTCGCGGACGGCCTGGTCCGGCTGATGTCGACCTTCGTCCCCGGCGAGGACCGGGACGAGACCGTGAGCGGGAGCGAGGGCGGGAGCGAGGGCGGGAGCGAGGGCGGGAGCGAGGGCGGGAGCGAGGGCGGGACGGCGACGGCCGAGGCCGAGGCCGAGGCCGACGTGGACACCGGCGCCACCGAGGGCACCGCCACCGCCGACAGCGCCGAGCCCACCGCGCCGGCCGACCCCGGGCCCTCGGCCTGGGAGGCGGCCGCCGCCGCGGCGCCCACCACCTCCGCCACCGCCCTGATCCGGGCCGCCGCCGCGCACCCCCTGATCACCCACACCGGCGGCGAGGCCGCCCGGGCCGAGCCGGCCGCGCTGGTACGAGCCGCCGCCGGCCTGGGGCTCCGCGCCTGGGCCGCCACCTGGACCGACCAGGGCCGGGACAGCCTCGCCGCGCTCGCCGACGGCCCGCTGCAGGTCGTCACCGTCGCCGAGCTGCTGGCCGGTACGGCCGGCCCAGGGCGCTCCCCGGACGGCACGCTCGCGCTGGACCTGCTGGTCGTCCTGGACGCCCCGCTCCTGGACGTCGAGCTGGCCGCGACCCTGCTGGAATCCCTTGCCGACGGCACCCGGCTGGTCCTCAGCGGCGACCCGGGCCAGCTCTGGTCCGCCGGCCCCGGCCGGTTCTTCGCCGACCTGCTGACCGCCAAGGTCTGCCCCGCGGTCGCCTCCCGGACCCCGGACTTCGGTCCCATCGGCGAGCTGGTCTCGGGCGTCGGCATCGGCGAGCTCCAGCCGGTCGAGGCGCCGGACAAGGAGGTGGTCATCCTGACCGCCAAGGACGGCGCCGAGGCCGTCCACCGGGCGATCCAGCTGCTCACCGACTCGATCCCGCGCGCGCTCGGCATCCCCGCCGAGCAGGTGGTGCTGCTCACCGCCGGCCACGGTGGCGCCGCCGGCACCCGGGCGCTCAACGCGGCCGCCAAGGCCCGGCTCAACCCCGGCCCGGGCCGCTTCGGCGGCTTCGACCCGGGCGACCGGGTGGTGGACTCGCCGGCCCCCGGCACCACTCGCCCGGCGCGCGTCCTCGACGGCGACGCCGCCGGCCTGCACCTGGAGTACGCGGACGGCACCCGCCGCACCGTCCCGCCCGCCGAGGCCGCCCGGCTGCGACACGGCTGGGCGCTGACCGTCCACCAGGCGGTCGGTCGCCGCTGGCCGGGCGCCGTCGTGGTGGTGCCGGGCGACGCGGGCGCGGCACTGACCCGGCAGTGGGTCTACACCGCGTTCGGCCGCGCCGAGCGCCACCTCTCGGTGGTCCACGCCGCCGGACCGGCCCTGCCGCAGGCCGTCGCCGAGCGCCCGGCCCCGCCCCGGACCACCCGGCTGCGCGCCATCCTGGCCGAGAACGCCGCGCAGACCTACTGACGGCTGCCCCGTCCCACCCCGGGCGCCGACGGCGGGGCAGCCCACCCGACCCGCCGTCGGCGCCCGGGTGCCAGGTGGTGTCCGGTCGATCCCGTCGGATCGGCGCGCGGCTCCCCAGCCCTCGGCCGGGAGGTGCCGCCACTGCGCGCCCGGGCGGGCGTGCGCCCGGATCGTCGTCGCGCCGGGCGTACTCGCCCGCTTCAGGTGTGTGTCCGGACGGGGGCACCGCGACCGAGGGCTGGGGCAGCGGATGCCCGGCGTCGGGCTCCCGGCAGGATCGACCGGACAAGGCCTAAGCTGCGGCCCGGGCCCCCGGAGCAGGGGCCGCCCGGCGCACGAAGCGCAGCCAGGCAAGACCAGGCAAGACCAGCGAAGTCCAGGCAAGGGGAGAGCATGACCACTCTGGAGAACCGGCCCCGCACGGCCCTGCTCGTCATCGACGTGCAGAACGACGTCGTCGCGGCTGCGTACGAGCGCGACACCGTCGTCGCCAACATCGCCGCCCTGGTGGACCGGGCCCGGCAGGAGCAGGTGCCGGTCGTCTGGGTCCGGCACTCCGACGAGGAGCTGGTCCTCGGCAGCGACGGCTGGCAGATCGTGCCCGAGCTGGTGCCCGCCGCGGGGGAGGCGATCGTGGAGAAGCTCTTCCGCGACTCCTTCGAGGCCACCTCGCTGGAGGCCGAGCTCGCGGCCCTCGGGGCCGGGCGCCTCGTCGTCTGCGGCGCGCAGACGGACTTCTGCGTCCGCTCGACCCTCCACGGCGCGCTCGCCCGCGGTTACGACGCGCTGCTGGTCAGCGACGCGCACACGACGGAGGACCTGACCGCCTGGGGCGCGCCGGCGCCGGCGCAGGTCATCGCGCACACCAACATGTACTGGTCCACCCAGCGGGCGCCCGGGCGCACCGCCGGGACCGCCGAGACCAAGAACGTGGACTTCGCCGCGGCACCCTGACCTCCGCCGCGGGGCGCCGAGGGCCCCGGGTTCCCGCGCCGCCGCGTGCGCCCCGCTCGCACGGAGCGGAACGGCCGAAACCATGCGCCCGCGGAAGCGGCCCGGCGGCCCCGGGGCCGCCGGGCGCACTGCCCGCCGAACGCCTCGGAGGCGGCCGCGAACGGCGCGGGGCGGCGGCGGGACGAGGTCCCGCCGCCGCCCCGGGCTGCGCTCAGTCGTCGAGGTCCTCGTCGTCGTAGACCTCGCTGACGTCGAACCGGCAGATCAGCAGCCGCGGATCGGCGTGCTCGAAGGGCTCCGGCAGCCACTCCCCCGGCTCGCTCGGCTCGGCCGCGGCGACCCAGAGCGTCGAGTCCGCCTCCTCCAGACCGAACTCCTCGCTCCGGGCGGCGATCTCGTCCGGTTCGTACTCGCCGAACAGCACGCCGATCGCCGCGTTCACGCCGCCGGTCTCGCCCCCGCCGGGGGTCAGCGAGTCGTCCAGCCGCTCGGCCTGGGCGCGCAGCCGCTTCGGGTCCACCACGTGGTAGTCGCGACGGATCAGCACGCTGATCGCCTCGGGCTGTTCGGGGCCCTGGAACCCGCCCGGGCCCTCGTCTCCGGGCACCTCGAAGGGGGTGACCTCGTCGTAGGCCTCGTAGAGGAGTTGGTCGTACGCGATGGCCGCCGTCGCGAGCTGCTCGTAGGCGGCGAACACGGCGGGATCATCCGCCGTGCTGGGGCTTGACACCGCTTCCAGATGACGGTCGATGGCGGCCTTGACCGCCTCGGCGGCGGCGCGTACCTCGGCAAGGGTGGGCTGCGCGGCATCAGACATGGTGCAGACGCTATCTCCCCGCGGTGTCGGTACGCACAGTGGTTGTCACCTACACCCGCGATTTCACCGCAACTTCCGCCCCGATGTCCGATCCGGGTGGTTCTGTGCCCGCGCACGCCCCGCGCACGGCCCCCTCGGCACACCCCGCACCTGTCAGCACCCCGGGCACCCCCGCCGCCGCGCGGTGGCACGGCCGGGCCGGCCGGGTGCCGCTTGGCGCACCGTGATCCGGGTATTCCGTCAGCAGGAGAAACGGATCTGATGCCGTGTCATCGCTCCGGCCGGGCTGCGGGTGGGACCGTGCCGCGGCCGGCGCGCGAGCCCGGCCGAAAATACCCGGGCCCGTTGTCGGAGGCAGGCCGTAGGCTTGCCTCCAGGTGTCCTTCAGGAGGAGCGTCTTGACCCCAGCGAAGCCCGTCCGGCAGCCGGAGTACGAGTACCAGTCGCTGCGCATGCCGCGCGGCACCTCACGCAACGCGGCCCGCCAACTGCTCACCGACCATGCCGAGTACGGGCATTGGGAGCTGGACCGGCTGAGGCTGTTCCCGGACGGCAGCCGGACGGTGCGGCTGCGCCGCCGGATCATCCGCCAGGTGCGGAGCTGGTGACGGGCCTCGCCCCCACCACCCGGGCCGCACTCACCCCACGCCGCAGGCGTCGAGGTCGGCCCGGCCGCACCGACCGCTGAGCACCCGCCGAACGCGCGCGCCCGCGGCCGTCGGACCAGACGACGGCCGCGGGCGCGCGGCGTTCACCGCCGCCCGGGCCGGCTCCTCCAGCCGGCCCGGGCGGCCTCAGCGGCTCAGCGCACTCCGGCGCGGGCCCGCCGGTACAGGACGCCGCCTCCGACCAGCAGGGCGACGCCGGCCGCACCGAGCAGCTCGGTGCCGCCCGCGCCGGTCGAGGCCAGCTGGCTCCCGGTGGCCTCCGGCGCGACCGCCGCGGGGCTCGCGGTGTGGGCCGCGGCCGGGACGGCCTGGCTGCTCGGGGTGACCGCCGGGGTGGCCGGCGCGGTGGACGGGCCGCCCGTCCGCGGGTTGCCCGGGGTGGTCTCACCACCGCCGGGGGACTGCGACGGCGGCGTGGTCGGAGTGGCCGGGGTCGAGTGGGTGGGCGGCGGCGGGCTGGGGGTGCCGTGCTCCTCCGGGCAGTCGTCCGCGGGCTTGCCCGGCGGGTTGGGGGCCGGGGTGCCCTCGTTCGCGCAGGTGTTCCCGAAGGCCGGGTTGCCGACGCCGACCACGTTCACCGAGTTGCCGCAGGCGTTCACCGGCACGTGGACCGGCGCCTGGACGCTGTTGCCGGAGGCCACGCCCGGCGAACCGGCCGCCGTCCCGGAGGCGGAGGAACCGGAGGCTGCGCTCTTGCCGCCGCCGTGCCCGCCCTCGTGACCGCCCTCGTGACCGCCGCCGGCCCGGCCGTCGATGTTGGCGCAGCGGTTGCCGTAGGCCGGATTGAGCACCCCGACGACGTCGGCGGTGTTGCCGCAGGCGTTGATCGGCACCTCGACCGGCACCTGCACCGAGTTCCCGGAGGCCACACCCGGCGACCCGGCAGCCCCGCCCTGCGCCTCCGCACCCGCGTGGGCGTAGCCGGCGGTCGAGGCCAGGACGCTGCCGGTGGCCACGACCGTGAGGAGCCCCTTCTTGGCTACATTCCTCATATATTCCCCTGACGTATCGAGACGAGGTAAGACCTACCGAAAGTCGGAATTTCCGAATAACTGGCCCGGCCTTTGAGTGCACAGGCTTAACGAAGCGCCTGCGGCCGGGTTGAGCCGAACGAACCAGCTTCACCCGATCGAGCGACTTCATCGACCGGCCTCGAACAGACAAGCGCCCCCGGTGCGGCGCGTCCGCCACCCGGGGGCCAAGCGAGTCGACCCGACAACCGGCCGGTCAGCCGGCCGGGAGGTCAACCCCGCGCTCAACGGCGCCCGGCGGGATTCCGCGGGCGCCCGGGGAGCGGCGCGCCTCGTGCGCGGCTCAGAAGTTGGCGCAGTGGTTGCCGAACGCCGGGTTCAGCACGCCGATCACGCTGACGGTGTTGCCGCAGACGTTCACGGGGATGTGCACGGGGATCTGCACCTGGTTGCCCGCGACGACGCCCGGGGAGCCCGCGGCCACACCCTCGGCGGCGGCACCGCCGTGAGCGGACGCGACACCGGCGGCGGCCAGCACCAGACCACTGGTGACGGCGGTGACGGCGGCGATCTTCTTGACCTTCATCATTCCTCCTGTATGGACAACGCAACCCGTTCGGCGGGCTGCACAGGAATGAACGAGGGTGTGGCAAACGGGGTACGGACCGGATTCCCCATTCACCCGCAACGGTGAAGGTGCGCACATACGCTCGAAGCTGGATCCCCGGGAGAATCGTTTCTCTCGATCTCTGTTCCGCCGTCCCAAATCATTAGCTCCGACAATGCGGACGGCCCGCCCCCGGCACTCCGGGAGCGGGCCGCGGGCGACGTCTCAGCAGGCGTCGATGAACCGGTCCAGCACCCGGACGCCGAACTTCAGCCCGTCCACGGGCACCCGCTCGTCCACGCCGTGGAACATCCCGGCGAAGTCCAGCTCCGGCGGGAGCTGCAGCGGCGCGAACCCGAAGCAGCGGATGCCGAGGTCCTGGAAGGACTTGGCGTCCGTCCCCCCGGAGAGGCAGTAGGGCACCGCGCGAGCGATCGGGTCCTCGGCCCGCAGCGCGGTCTGCATCGCCTCGACCAGGGCGCCGTCGAAGCTGGTCTCGATCGCCTTGTCCGAGTGCACGCTCTCCCGCTTCACCCGCGGGCCGAGCACGCTGTCCAGCTCGGCCAGGAACTCCTCCTCGTAGCCGGGCAGGAAGCGTCCGTCCACGTGCGCGGTCGCCTGGCCGGGGATCACGTTGACCTTGTAACCGGCGCCGAGCATGGTCGGCTGGGCGGTGTTGCGCAGCGTGGTGCCGATCATCTTGGCGATGCCGCCGAGGACGCGCAGGGTCTCGTCCATGTTCTCCGGGTCGAGCTCGACGCCGAGGGCGTCGGACAGCTCGTCCAGGAACGCGCGGACCGTCTTGGTGATCCGCAGCGGGAACTGGTGGCGCCCGAGCCGGGCGACCGCCTCGCACAGCTCGGTGATGGCGTTGTCGTCGTTCTCCATCGACCCGTGCCCGGCCCGGCCCTCGACCGTGAGCCGCATCCAGTGCATGCCCTTCTCGGCCGTCTCGATCAGGTAGAGCCGGGCCCGGTCGTTCACGGTGAAGGAGAAGCCGCCGACCTCGCCGATCGCCTCGGTCACGCCCTCGAACAGCCCGGGGTGCTTGTCCACCAGGAAGCGCGCGCCGAACGTGCCACCGGCCTCCTCGTCCGCCAGGAAGGCCAGCACCAGGTCGCGCGGGGGCTTGCGCCCGGTGCGCAGCCGGTCGCGGACGACGGCCAGCGTCATCGCGTCCATGTCCTTCATGTCGACCGCGCCGCGCCCCCAGACGCAGCCGTCGGCGATCTCCCCGGCGAACGGGTCGTACGTCCAGTCCGCCGCGTTGGCCGGCACCACGTCGGTGTGCCCGTGGATCAGCAGGCCCGGACGCGACCGGTCCTCGCCCTCGATCCGGACCACGGTCGAGGCGCGTCCCTTGGCCGACTCGAAGATCTGCGGTTCGAGGCCGAACTCCGCGAGCTGCTCGGCCACGTACTCGGCGGCCTTCCGCTCCCCCGGGCCGGAGCCGTCGCCGTAGTTGCTGGTGTCGATCCGGATCAGATCGCGGCAGATCTCGGCGACCTCCGACTCAGCCGTCACCTTCGGCGCCGCAGCCCGCCCCGTCGTCGACTCGCTCCGCTCGCTCACGGTCACTCCTCGTCTCTGGCCCGCACCGACGCACCAGCGCGCCACCCCCGGGACCTGCACCCGGGCCGTACGAGCACGTCCGCCCATCCTCCCCCAGCCCCCTGGCCGGATCCACCCCGCACATCCTGCGGAAACCGGGGGAAACCCGCTGGTCACACCCCCGCCACGGATCGACCCCGCCCCCGGCCACCGGCCCGGCTCCCCCGCCCGGAGGCGTTTTGGGACCACAAGCCGATCTTTGCTACAGTTACATCTGTCAGCGCGGCCGACGAGGCCGAAGAGACAACACCCGGTCCGGGTGGCGGAATGGCAGACGCGCTAGCTTGAGGTGCTAGTGCCCTTTATCGGGCGTGGGGGTTCAAGTCCCCCCTCGGACACAGATGACATCCCCTCGGGGCTCCCAGGAGCGCCGAGGGGATTCGTCGTTTTCACGGCCTGCCCGGCCCTGCACGGCCCTGCCGGCTGCTCGGGGCTGTGGCTCGGGACCGGTCCGCCGCCGTGGGAGGCGGCGGGGCGTCAGCGGGCAGCCCAGACCGGGCAGGCCGGGCGGTGGTGGCGGGTGCGGATGACGGTGCCGCCGAGGGCGCGGTGCTCGGTGGTGGCGGCGTCGCAGCAGCGGGGCGGCGGGGCGACCGCTTGCCGGGAGGGTGGCGACGGCGCGACGGCCGTGCGGGGGGCGGCGGCCGGGGCCGGGGTGGGCGGGCGGCGGCGCCGGCGGCGGCGGGGCGTGGAGGTGGTCACGGGGCGAGGTTGCCCCGGCCGCGGCGGATGAATCCGGGTGTCACTCGGACGAGGGACACCCGCGGCGGCCGGGCCGCGCGGCCACAGGCCGGGGAGGGACCCTCAGAAGGTGATCGTCCGCCCCTCGGCGGCCGCCTGGCGGGCGGTGTACGCGACACCGTGGACCTTGAGGCCGCTGGGATCGAGCAGGGTGATCGACCCGCCGTGATTGCCGAGTTCGAAGCCGTTGCCGCCGTGCACGACGAGCGTGGCGCCGGCCTCCAGCGGGCCGGCGGGCAGCGCGAGCCGGTGCTTGGCCCGGTCGGCGAGGTGCCAGCCGGTCAGGTCGACCGGGGCCGCCGACGTGTTGAGCACGGTGACGGTCTCGTCCTCGGGCGCCGGGCCCACCGGGTTGACCACGGCGGCGACGATGCGCAGCGGGGCGTCCTGGCCGGTCGGGTCGGTCGGCCGGGGCGCAGTGCCCGGCAGCGTGTGGCCGGTGACGTCGTCGGTGTGCCACGCCTGGGACTGGAAGGCGAGGAAGACCGCGACCCAGCGGTCCTCGGCGGGCAGGTGGATCAGCAGACCGCCGTCCTGGAAGACGCCGTCGTCGGAGCGGAAGCGGCCGCTGTTGCCCTGGTTCATGTGGACGTCGTGGACGCCGTTGCCCGGCAGGAAGCCGAAGACCTTGTCGGGGACCGTCGGCTCGGGGCCGAAGCGCTGGCCGATCAGGTACACGGCGGCGGGGTCGGCGATGGCCCGCTGCACGTAGTGGTCGAGCAGGTCGGCCAGGTCGTTGTCGGCGCCGGGCAGGTCGGGCGGCAGGGTGCGCAGGGCGGCCGGGTCGAAGAGGTTGCCGCGGATGAAGTCCAGGCTCGCCGTGCCCGGCTTCGAGGAGAGGTCGGTCCAGCCGCTGCCGGCGTCCGGGAGCTGCGCGGTGAGCGGGTGTCTGAAGTCGTCGACGACGACGTAGAGCAGGTCCGAGGGGGCCTGCTGCGACTGGACGTTGACCGCCGCCCGGTAGTCGGTGCCGTGCGCGTCACGCAGGTGGATCTGGTAGTGCGGGGTGTCGGTGGCGCCTTCGCGGCGGCGGTCGACGGCGGTGGCGGCGAGCACGCCGTAGTTCTTCAGGGGCATGGGTGAGGTCCTTCGGCCGGTCCGGTGGGCCCCGGTGGCCCGGGAGCCCCCTCCGTGGTGCGGAACCCCTCCGTTATGCCGCACCGGCGGGCCCGGCCATGCGGGAATCGACTGATGTTCACCGCCTGTCCGCCGAACGGACCTACCGGACCGCAGGCCCTGCCGACGGAGCTGCTGCGAGGCTGCGAGGTGAGCCGCCGGGAGGGGCGGCCTCCTCCGGGAACGCCCGGAGAGCCGCGCGTACGCGGTGGTGCGCGCCCCGGCGGGACCGGGCGTCAGGCCTGCGCGGCGGGCCGGGTGTCCTGCGTCGCCCCGGGTACCCGGCGGGTGTCGCCCAGGGCGCTCTCGATGCCCTGCACCATCCGCCAGAGCGGGGCCCGCCGGCTGGCGACCAGCACCACGACGTCGTCCGCCGCCCCGGTCTCCGGTGCGGCCTCGGCGGGCCGGTCGCTCCAGGTGCCGGTGACGAAGGCCATGGCGGTGTCCACCTCGGCGACCCAGTCGCTCTCGCCGCCCGAGCGCAGCCAGGTGCGCAGCGCGTGGTTGTGCGCGGAGACCACCGCGGCGGCGATCACGTCGGCGCGCAGCGCGCCGTCCGGCCGGTCGGCGAACCGGCCGCGCAGGTAGTGCGCGAGCGTGTGCTCGTAGCGCCAGACCACCGACAGCTCGTACGCGCGCAGGCCGGGCACCTTGCGGGTGAGGCGGTAGCGCTGCACCGAGAAGGACGGCTGCTCGGCGTACATCCGCAGGACGAGCCGGGCGGCGCCGCAGGCGTGCCGCACCGGGTCCTCCTCGCCGCTGCCGGACTCCAGGAACTCGGTCATCTCGGCCAGGCTGCGCTCGTGGTCGGGGAAGACCACGTCCTCCTTGGCCGGGAAGTACCGGAAGAAGGAGCGCCGGCCGACCCCGGCCAGGGAGACGATGTCGTCGATGGTGGTCTGTTCGAAGCCGCGTTCCAGGAAGAGCTCGAAGGCGGCGGCGACCAGCGCCTCACGCATCGCCGGCTTCGGCGGCCCGTCGTTCATGGGCTGGTCCTGCTCTTCCTTCTCGCTCATTCCCGGAACATAGCATCGGCCTCGAACAGCCGGACTGGCGTGCGGTACCGCCCTACGGCAGGTTGCGGGCCATCACGATGCGCTGGATCTGGTTGGTGCCCTCGTAGATCTGCGTGATCTTCGCGTCCCGCATCATCCGCTCCAGCGGGTAGTCCCGGGTGTACCCGTACCCGCCCAGCAACTGCACCGCGTCCGTCGTGATCTCCATCGCCGCGTCCGACGCGAAGCACTTCGCCGCCGCCCCGAAGAACGTCAGGTCCCCGTCCGAACGCTGCGACCTCGCCGCCGCCGCGTACGTCAGCTGCCGCGCCGCCTCCAGCTTCATCGCCATGTCCGCCAGCATGAACTGCACCCCCTGGAAGTCCCCGATCGGCTTCCCGAACTGCTTGCGCTCCCGCACATAGCCCTTCGCGTAGTCCAACGCCCCCTGCGCGATCCCCAACGCCTGCGCCGCGATCGTCACCCGCGTGTGGTCCAGCGTCCGCATCGCCGTCGCGAACCCCGTCCCCTCCGCACCGATCATCCGGTCCGCCGGAATCCGCACGTTGTCGAAGTACACCTCACGCGTCGGCGACCCCTTGATCCCCAACTTCCTCTCCGGCGCCCCGAACGACACCCCCGCATCGCCCTTCTCCACCACGAACGCCGAGATCCCCCTCGACCGGGCCTGCGGATCCGTCACCGCCATCACCGTGTAGAACTCCGACACCCCGGCATTGGTGATCCACCGCTTCACCCCGTTCAACACCCAGAAGTCCCCGTCCCGCACCGCCCGGGTCTTCATCCCCGCCGCGTCCGAACCCGCCTCCGGCTCCGACAGGCAGTACGAGAACATCCCCTCACCCCGGGCCAGCGCCCCCAGGTACTTCGCCTTCAACTCCTCCGACCCCGACAGCTGCACCGGCAGCGAACCCAGCTTGTTCACCGCCGGGATCAACGACGACGAGGCGCACACCCGCGCCACCTCCTCGATCACGATCACCGTCGCCAGCGCGTCCGCCCCCGCACCACCGAACTCCTCCGGCACGTGCACCGCGTGCAGGTCATTGCCCTGCAACGCGTCCAACGCCTCCTGCGGGAACCGACCCTGCTCGTCCACCTCCGCCGCGAACGGAGCGATCTTCGCCTCGGCCAGCGAACGCACCGCCTCACGGAGCATCTCGTGCTCCTCGGAGATCCGGAAGAGATCGAAGTCCTGGCTCATGATCGGCACTCCTGTTTCACGACGGTACTCAGTACCCTTCATTATGCATGGGCGCAGCAAAAAGGGAACTCAGTGCCTTCACATGGCGGCACTGAGTTCCCTATCCTCTTTCTGCCGAAGCCGGTCCGAGCGCAGGGAGATGACACCGTGGTCCACTCAGCCATCGACGCCGCCACCGAGGGCACTCCGCTGTACTTCCAGCGCTGCGCCTGGTGCAGCAACCCGACCTTCCAGCGGCTGCTCTGCCCCACCTGCGGCTCCACCGACCTGCGGCTGGAGCGCAGCGAGGGCACCGGCGTCGTGCGCCGGTGCGCCGTGGAGCAGGCCCGTACGCCGCTGGCGCGGCAGAAGTCGCTGATCCGGATGGCCGAGGGGTTCGACGTCTGGTGCATCGTCAACGGGCTGCGCAGCACCGTGCCGGTGGGCACCAGGGTCCGGCTCACGCCCTCCGCCGACACCGACCAGCCGGAGCTGACGCTGCTGCCGCAGGACGAGCCGGAGCAGGTCCAGCCAGCCGAGCCGCGCCCGCTGCCGCCGAACCAGGGCGGCTTCACCCAGCACCTGGCGGCCTTCGCCGAGTAGGCCCCGGGCCGCAGGAACGCCGGAGGGCGTGGCACCGGGTACCCGGTGCCACGCCCTCCGGCGTCCGCCCCCGGCGGGGACGGCGTGCGTGTCGGTCAGGCCTTGCGGGCCTTCACCTCGCCGGTGAGCTGCGGCAGGACCTCGAAGAGGTCGCCGACCACGCCGTAGTCGGCCAGCTCGAAGATCGGGGCCTCGGGGTCCTTGTTGACGGCCACGATGGTCTTCGAGGTCTGCATGCCGGCCCGGTGCTGGATGGCGCCGGAGATGCCGTTGGCCACGTACAGCTGCGGGGAGACCTGCTTGCCGGTCTGGCCGACCTGGTTGGTGTGCGGGTACCAACCGGCGTCGACGGCGGCGCGCGAGGCACCGACGGCCGCGCCGAGCGCGTCGGCGAGCTCCTCGACCACGCCGAAGCCCTCGGCGGCACCGACGCCGCGGCCGCCGGAGACCACGATGGCGGCCTCGGTCAGCTCGGGGCGGCCGGTGGAGACGCGCGGGGTGCGCGAGGTGACCTTGGCGGCGTTGCCGGTGAACGCGACGGTGACGTTCTCGACCGCGCCGGCCGCCGGGGCGGCCTCGGGGGCGACGGCGTTCGGCTTGACCGTGATGACGGGCACGCCGGTGCTGACCCGCGAGTCGACGGTGTAGGAGGCGGCGAACACCGACTGGGTGGCGACCGGGCCCTGGTCGCCGGCGCGGACGTCGACGGCGTCGGTGATGATGCCGGAGCCGAGACGCAGCGCGACGCGGGCGGCGACCTCCTTGCCCTCGCCGGAGGAGGTGACCAGCACCGCGGCGGCCTCGGCGGCCGCGGCGATCTGGGCCAGCGCGTCGACCTTGGGGACGACCAGCTGGTCGGCGAACTCGGCGCCGTCGGCGACGTACACCTTCGCGGCGCCGAACTCGGCGGCCTTGGCGGCGATGTCGGCCGCGGCCGCACCGGCGCCCAGGACGACGGCCGACGGCTCGCCGATCCGGCGGGCCAGGGTCAGCAGCTCCAGGGCCGGCTTGCGGACCGCGCCGTCGGCGTGGTCCACCAGGACGAGAATCTCAGCCATTGCTCAATGTCTCCGTACTTCGCTGTGGGCTGGGGGTGGGGGGTTCGGGCGAGCGGCTCAGATGAACTTCTGGTCGGCGAGGAACGCGGCGAGCTGCTTGCCGCCCTCGCCCTCGTCCTTGACGACCGTGCCCGCGGTGCGCGCCGGACGCGCCGCCACCGACTCCACCGCCGTCCAGGCACCCGCCAGACCGACCTCGTCCGCCTCGATGCCCAGGTCGTCCAGGTCCAGGGACTGCACCGGCTTCTTCTTCGCCGCCATGATCCCCTTGAACGACGGGTACCGGGCCTCGCCCGACTGGTCCGTCACCGAGACCACCGCCGGCAGCGGAGCCTCCACCAGCTCCGTCGCCGCGTCACCGTCGCGCCGGCCCTTGACCACACCGCCCTCGACCGACACCTCCGACAGCAGCGTCACCTGCGGCACACCCAGCCGCTCCGCCAGCAGCGCCGGCAGCACACCCATCGACCCGTCCGTCGACGCCATGCCGCCGACCACCAGGTCGAACCCGGTCTTCTCCAGCGCCTTCGCCACGATCGCCGACGTCCCGATCACGTCCGTGCCGTGGATGTCGTCGTCGTTCACGTGCACGGCCTTGTCCGCACCCATCGACAGCGCCTTGCGCAGCGCGTCCTTCGCGTCGTCCGGCCCGACCGTCAGCACCGTCACCTCGGCGTCGCCGTGCGCCTCCGCGATCCGCAGCGCCTGCTCCACGCCGTACTCGTCCAGCTCCGACAGAAGGCCGTCCACGCCCTCCCGGTCGGTGGTGTGGTCGTCCGCGAACCGACGGTCACCCGTCGCGTCCGGCACGTACTTCACACAGACAACGATCCTCAAGCTCATGAGCGGTTCTCCTGATACGGGTGCGCTGGTCCATGGGCCTCGGGTCATGCCGAGGGTACTGAGTGCCAAACCCGGTCCGGCCGCTGCCCGCGCGCCCGGGGCGCCACCTGGACCGGCATGCCGTGTCGGCTCTCTTCGACTGGCGTCAGAGGCCTACCGGAGACAATACGGTACTGAGTACCCCGCGTAAAGGAACTCAGTACCCTTCGGTCGTTCGTTCACCGATCACCGAGCACGACGGCGGCCTCGGCGGTGTAGAGGCGGAAGGTCAGCGACTCCTGGAGGTAGAGGGAGACCGACTCGGCGTCGTGCGAGAGGTAGCCGACCGAGACGTCCTGGCCGAGGAGGAGCTCGAAGTCGCCGCCCCGGGCGGAGAGGAGGTAGGCGCCCTCGATCGCCGGGGCCCAGATGATCTCGCCGTCGAGGAGGCGGGCGATGTGGGCGGCCACGGGGTAGCCGTGGTCGCTGGTCTCGCTGACCGCGGTGAAGGCGTCGGCGCCGAGCAACAACGAGTACGGACCGCCGACACCGGCCAGGCGCAGCGCGGTGAGGGCCTGGCTGACCGTGGTCGGGTAGGCGCGGACGTCGTCGGGCAGCGGGATCGGCGGGTTGCTCGCACCGGCGCGGATGCCCTCGACGGCGGCGGCCGGGTAGCCCTCGAAGATCGTGCGGTCCTCGGCCAGGGCGAGGGTGCGCGCCGCGTCCTTCACCGGTTGCCAGTCGGAGTCGCGGGAACCGCGCTCCACGTCGTCGACGGCCGCGCGGCTCACGGTGAACGGCACCCGCAGCTCGACCACCGGCCGGGCGTCGCGGGCGTGCGCGAGGACGCCCTCGGCGGGCGGGTCGATCCGGGTCAGGTGGCCGGTGCCGACGGCGGCGAGGGTGGCGCCCTCGGGGCCGCTCAGGTCGACCACCCGGCGGCCCGCCACGTGGAGCGTGAAGGTCTGCCGGGCCTCCTCCTCGATCTCCGCCCAGGCGGCGGCGGACACGGGGGCCAGGTCGCGGTGGAGGTTGCTCATCGTGCGGGGGTCCTCTTCAGACTGCCGATGGCGAGCGAGCCGTCGGAGGCGGTGGCGGGGATCTCGGCGGGAGCGCCGGTCGGCGCGTCCGCGGCCCGGGCTCCGGCCCTGGACTCGGACACGGGCGCGGACGCGGACGCGGACGGCGGTGCGGGAGGCGGGTCGGCCAGGAAGTCGGCGGTCGGCACGTGGAAGAGCGAGCCGGTGACGGCCGTGGAGAAGTCGAGCAACCGGTCGTGCCCGCCCGGCGGGCGCCCGAGGAACATGTTGCGCAGCATCTCCTCGGTCACCGCGGGGGTGGCGGCGTAGCCGATGAAGTACGTCCCGAACTCGCCGCCCTCGGCGAAGGAGCCGAACGGCATGTTGAAGCGCATGATCTGCAGCTCCTCGCCGTCCGGGCCGGTCACACCGGTCAGCGCGACGTGCGAGTCCGGCGGCTTCACCGCGTCGGGCAGCTCCACGTCGGTCAGCTTGGTGCGGCCGACGGCCAGCTCCTGCTGCTCCACCGTGAGGGCGTTCCAGGCGTCCAGGTCGTGCAGGTACTTCTGCACGATGACGTAGCTGCCGCCGGCGAAGGCCGGGTCCTCCGCGCCCACGGTCACGGCCGCCGCGGCCGCCCGGCCCTCGGGGTTCTCGGTGCCGTCGACGAAGCCGAGCAGGTCGCGGTTGTCGAAGTAGCGAAAGCCCTCGGCCGAGTCCACGACGGTGGCGGCGCCGGCGAGCCGCCCGGTGAGCAGGCCGGCCAGTTCGAAGCAGAGGTCCATCCGGGCGGCCCGCAGGTGGAGCAACAGGTCGCCCGGCGTAGCGGGGGCCCGGTGGCGGGGGCCGACCAGCTCGCGGAAGGGGTGGAGCTCGGCAGGCCTGGGGCCGGCGAAGAGCCGGTCCCAGGCGTCCGAGCCGATCCCGGCGACGCAGGCCAGCCCGCCGTCCGGGGCCCTGAAGCCGACCGAGCGGCGCAGGCCGGCCAGGTCGGGCAGCAGGTCGCGGACCGCCCGCTCGCCCCCGGGGTCGATGGTCAGCACCAGGAAGACGGCGGCGCCGGTGAGCGGGGTCAGGACGTCCTGCGGTTGCGGGGGCGGTGCAGGCGCAGGCCCGCCGGTCGCGCCGGACGGCGGGGCGGGCTCGGGCAGCAGGGGGGACGCGGACGGGACGGGCTCGGACTCCACCTCAGGACTCCCGGGAGGGCAGGGCGCAGCGAAGCAGCGGAGATCTGATCATCCGTACGATTACACCGCAGAGCGGACATTCGGGCGCGCCGAGCGGCCACGGGTCGGCCGCTCGGGCCGCACGGGCGGGTGATCGCGGCGGCGTGGGCGGGTGATCGGGCCGCACGGGCGGGTGATCGCGGGGGCGTGGGCGGGTGATCGCGCGGCGCGGGCGGCGTACGACGCGCGCGAGGCCGCCGGGCGGGCATGACGAAGGGGCGGGCCGTTTCCGACCCGCCCCTTCCGTGCCTCCTGCGCCGCCGCGCCGCCGCCGCGCCGCACACCGCCCGCGGGCGCTCAGGCCCGCAGGGCCGCCAGCTGCTCGGCGAACGGCACCACGGCCGCCGGCTGCTCCGCGGCGGCCGGGCCGCGCCCGGCCAGCAGCGCCGCCAGCTCCTCCGCCGCCCGGTCGATCCGACCCGCCAGCCCGCCGGTGTGCCGGTCCCCCGTCGCGCCGAAGTCGTCGGTGGCCGCGTAGACCGCGGTGGGGACGACGACCGACCGCAGGTAGGCGAAGAGCGGCCGGACGGCGTGCTCGAGGGCGAGCGAGTGCCGGGGGGTGCCGCCGGTGGCGGCGATCAGCACCGGCTTGCCCGCGAGCGCGTCGTGGTCGATGACGTCGAAGAAGGACTTGAACAGGCCGCTGTAGGAGGCGGTGAAGATCGGCGTGACGGCGATCACGCCGTCCGCGTGCGTCACCGCCTCGATCGCCCCGCGCAGCGCCGCGCCCGGGAACCCGGTCACGAAGTTGTGCGCGATGTCGGTGGCGAGGTCGCGCAGCTCGATCACCGTCACCTCGGCGGCGCCGCCGAGCCGGCGCACCGTCGCGTCGGCGAGCCGGTCCGCCAGCAGGCGGGTCGACGACGGCTTGCTGAGCCCGGCACTGACCACGACCAGCTTGAACGTGCTCATTCGGACACCTCCACGAGCTCCTGGGCCGCAGCCGCGGCCACCCGGGCCGCGTGCGTCGGCCCGTCCGGGACGTCGGCCGGCCGCCCCTTGGCGAACTCCTCGCGCAGCACCGGCACGACCTCCTCGCCGAGCAGGTCCAGCTGCTCCAGCACGGTCTTCAGCGGCAGGCCGGCGTGGTCCATCAGGAACAGCTGGCGCTGGTAGTCGCCGAAGGACTCGCGGAAGGTCAGCGTCTTCTCGATGACCTCCTGCGGGCTGCCGACGGTGAGCGGCGTCTGCTCGGTGAACTCCTCCAGCGACGGCCCGTGCCCGTACACCGGAGCGTTGTCGAAGTACGGCCGGAACTCGCGCACCGCGTCCTGCGAGTTCTTCCGCATGAAGACCTGCCCGCCCAGGCCGACGTACGCCTGCTCGGGCGTGCCGTGACCGTAGTGGGCGTAGCGCGTGCGGTAGAGCTCGATCAGCTTCTGGAAGTGCTCCTTGGGCCAGAAGATGTTGTTCGCGAAGAAGCCGTCACCGTAGTAGGCGGCCTGCTCGGCGATCTCCGGGCTGCGGATCGAGCCGTGCCACACGAACGGCGGGACGCCGTCCAGCGGACGCGGGGTGGCGGTGAAGGACTGCAGCGGGGTCCGGAAGCGGCCCGACCAGTCGACGACCTCCTCGCGCCACAGCTGGTGCAGCAGCGCGTAGTTCTCCACGGCGAGCGGGATGCCCTGGCGGATGTCCTTGCCGAACCACGGGTAGACCGGGCCGGTGTTGCCGCGGCCCATCATGACGTCCACCCGGCCCTCGGCGAGGTGCTGGAGCATCGCGAAGTCCTCGGCGATCTTCACCGGGTCGTTGGTGGTGATCAGCGTGGTCGAGGTGGAGAGGATGATGCGCTCGGTCTGCGCGGCGATGTAGCCGAGCATGGTCGTCGGCGAGGACGGCACGAACGGCGGGTTGTGGTGCTCGCCGGTCGCGAAGACGTCCAGGCCGACCTCCTCGGCCTTGCGCGCGATGGCCACCATCGCCTTGATCCGCTCGTGCTCGGTCGGGGTGCGGCCGGTGGTGGGGTCGGGGGTCACGTCGCCGACGGTGAAGATTCCGAACTGCATGCTGCTCACCACACTCCTGGTGAATCCCGGCTTCAGGATCCGATCGTCAAAGTTTCAACCACCTTAGCACCGGGCGGTCCGGGGTTATTCCGGGAGCGTGCACAGCCCCTGTTCCCCGCGCGCACGGCCGGGCGCGGCACGCCGGTGCCCGGGCTTCCGGGCGTGCGTGGGCGGGCGTGGGCGGGCGGGCGCGCAGGAGGAGGGCGCTCAGCGGACCGCGGTGGCGGCGGTGACCCGCCCGGCCGCGTCCACGGTGATCTCCACCCCGGGGGCCTGTGGCGCGCCGTCCGGGCCGGTGCGGTGGTAGCGGAGCGTGCGCGAGGCTCCGTCGGCCCCGCTCGGGGTGACCGTCGGCGCCACCGAGGCGGTCAGGTCGGCGAACCACTCGGCCGCGAACCGCGCACCCGCCGCCACCTGTTCCTCGGATCCGACCGGCACGACCGGCACCGCGCCGTCCGGGCCCGGGACGCCGTCGGCGGCGCCCGGCGAGGCGGTGAAGGAGAGCAGTCGCCCCGCCGGCCAGTCGGTCCGGAAGCTGCCCGCGTCGGTGGTGACCGCGAAGCGCGGCGCCGGGAGCGCGGACGTGGTCAGCACCCGGGCCCGCGGGCCGTACAGCCGGGCGGTCAGCGCGCTCGCCAGCGCGAGACCGCCGTCCCCGGCCGGGACCGACCCCGCACCGGCGGCGGAGGTCCGGGCGCCGAGGTCCCGGTGGACCGGGACGGCGATCTGCAGCACCACCGCGACCGCCGCCAGTCCGGCCGCCCCGAGGCCGAGGCCGCCGAGGGCGTCCCGCAGCAGCGGGGAACGCAGCCCGGTCCGGCGCAGCGCCAGCCAGCCGGCCGCCAGCACGACGCCCAGCAGCGCGCCGGCCGCGTTGGCCAGCAGGTCGGCCGCGTCGCAGGCCCGTCCGGTGCGGAGCAGGGCCTGCGCGGTCTCCAGCGCGGCGGAGGCCACCACCGCGCCGGCGGCCACCGCGAAGGGGCGGCGCAGGGCCAGGACGGCGAAGAAGGCGGGCACCCCGAAGAGCGCGGCGTTCAGCGACCCCTGCGGGCCGAGCGCGTCCTGCCAGGCGCCCGGACCGTACGCGCAGCTCGGCGCCGGGTGGGCGCCCGCGATCGGGGTCAGGGTGACGGCCAGGACGCCCGCCCCGCCCAGGGCCCAGAGCACCGTGGCCGCGGGCGGGAGCTTCCGGCGGCCGCCCTGCCACCGGGCGAGCGGCACCAGCAGCAGGGCGAACACGAGGAAGAACGGGAGCAGGTCCGGCACGGCGGACAGGCTGACTTCGAGCATCAGGGCACGGCTTCCGGGCGAGGCGGGAACGGGCGGGCGTCGCTCACGGCTCCGCGCACAAGCTTGCCGCCCGCCGCCTGCGGCCCGCGTGGGCGGTCGGCGGCTCCCCCGGGAACGGCGGCCAGCGTACGGGTCGGGCCGTCCCGCCATCAAGGTCCGCGCGCCGCAAGGGAGAAGGGCCGATCGCGGGCACCGTCGCGGCGGTGCCCGCGACGGCCGGCGGGCTGCCCGGGGCGGGCCCGGTCCGGGCAGTCGCCGGAGGGCACGGGTGGCCGGACGGCGGGCCGCCGGAGCTGCGGCGCGCGACAATGGGAGGGCAAGGACGGCCGGCCCGGACCTCCGGAAGGGCGGCGAGCCGATGGCGGCCTACATCGCGGTGAGCGCCCTGAGCCACGAGGGCCTGGTGCGGGAGCGCAACGAGGACAGCCTCACGATCGGGCCGTGGACACTCTGCGCGACCGTGACCACCAATCCGCAGACCCTGCTGTTCCCGCTCGGCGTGCCGTGCGTGGTCGCGGTGGCGGACGGCCTCGGCGGGCACCCCGGCGGCGAGGTGGCGAGCGCGCTGGTGGCACGGGAGCTGGCCGCGGCCGGCCCCGTCCTGGACGGTGAGGAGGCCGTCCGGGAGACCCTGCAGGCCTGCAACCGCGCCGTGTTCGCGGCGGCGGCCGGCGATCCGGAACTGGCCGCGATGGGGACGACGGTGGCCGGCCTGGTGCTGCTCGCGGAGCGGGCGGTGGTCTTCAACGTCGGCGACAGCCGCGTCTACCGGATCGCCGGCGACGGGCTGCGCCGGGTCAGCGTGGACGACAGCCCGCCCCTGCCGCCCGGGCGCCGTACCACCACGATGGTCACCCAGAGCCTCGGCGGGTCGTTCGGCCCGACCTTCGTCGAACCGCACGTGCGCAGCGCCCCGCTCGCGGCCGGCGACCGCTACCTGGTCTGCAGCGACGGCCTCACCGACCCGGTCCCGGAGGAGGAGCTGGCCGAACTGCTGGCCCGCCGCCGCGCGGACGTCGAAGGGGGCGACGGGCGGGCGGCGTTCGAGCTCTGGAAGGCGGCGATCGAGGCGGGTGGACCGGACAACATCACGCTGGCGCTGGTGCGGATCGGCGCCTGACGGCCGGGGTCGGTGCGCCCGCCCGGCCCGCCGGGGCCCCGGCGGGCGCGGGTGCGCTCCGCCGGGGCCGCGGGTGTGCGGACGGTCGGGGGATCAGTACTCGGCCTTGATGTTCACCCCGCTGAAGCCCTGCTGGGCGTAGAGGCTGAAGTAGACGTAGCCGGTGGGCGGGTTGGTGACGGTGAGGGTCTCGGTGTTGTTCGCCAGGTTGGTGGACCTGGCGGTGTAGGCGTCGGTGTACGCCCAGCCGCCGGGGTTGTAGTAGAGGTCGGCGTTGCCGGTGCCGCCGGTGCTGCTGACCTTGAGCTGCTTCGTCCCGGCCGGGACGTACAGGTAGAAGTGGGCGTAGTTGCCGGTGGCCGCCGCCGCGTTGCTGCGCCGGCAGTTGCGGTCCAGCTGCCGGGTGTCGGCGCCGGAGCACTCGGGCAGCCGGGCGACCGTGACGGACTGGCTGGTGCGGGCGGTGGCGCCCTTGTCGTCGGTCACGGTGAGGGTGACGGTGTAGGTGCCGGCCGTGGAGTACCACTTGGTGGGGTTGGCGGCGGTGGACGTGGTGCCGTCACCGAAGTCCCAGGCGCGGGAGGCGATCCTGCCGTCCGGGTCGGTGGACCGGTCGACGAAGGTGACGGCGAGCTCGCCGACCGCGGTGGTGAAGGCCGCCGTGGGCGCCTGGTTGCCGGGCGGGGTGGTGCCGGAGCAGGTGCCGGCGGCGCACGTGGTCAGCCAGGCGTCGAACTCGGCGTCGTACCGGGTGCCGACGGTCTGGGTGAGGTGGTTGCGGGCGCCGTTCCAGTCGCCGGCGCGGTACTTGGCGAGCACCGCGTCCATGTCCGCGCGGTGCTTCTCCAGCATGAAGCGCACGGCGAGGTAGCCCCAGCGGTAGATCCGCTCGGAGTCGGCGTTGTCGTAGGTGGTGTCGAACAGGGTCCGGAGGGTGTAGGTGTGGCGTCCGGCCGCGGTCATCGCGGCGTCGTACGGCACCTTGCGGTAGGTGTAGGAGACGTACTCGGCGAAGCCCTCGACCCACCAGACGGTCGGCGTCGCCGTGCCGGCGCTGAAGTCGCCGTACATGTCGAAGCGGCCGTCGAGGTAGTGGGTGTACTCGTGGTTGAGGTTCCAGATCTGGAAGTCCGGGCGCACCCACTCGGCCTCGTAGGCGAGGAAGCGCGGCTGGTTGCCGGCCGCGGCCGGGTTGCCCTCCAGGTACATGCCGCCGTTGTTGGTGTTGATGCCGTAGATCATCGCCGCGAACACGCCGTAGTCGAAGCGGCCGTGGAAGACCACCACCTCGATGGTGGTGTTGCGGTCGTCGGCGACCGGGCCGTTGTCCCGGGCCACCGTGTGGAAGTACGCGTCCTGGCCGTTCAGGCTGGTGCAGGCGGTGTTCAGCTGAGTCGCGTCCAGGGCCTGGGCGATGATCCGGATGCTCGGGCTGCAGGTGTGGCTGACGGTCAGGTTGGCCGCCTTGAGCCGGTTGGCGGCGTCACAGGTGCCGTAGTAGGAGCAGTTGCCGCCGTCGTACTCGTCCGCCATCTCGGCGGCGGCGGCCCACTGGTAGGCGGTGCGGCCGCCCACCGAGGACCGGTCGGCCAGTCCCTTGACCATCGGGCGGGCCTTGGCCTGCAGCGGGGCGTACTGCAGGAAGCGGCCCAGCTCACGGGCGCCGTTGTAGACCAGGTAGGTGTAGTCGCCGCCGAGTTGGGCGTTGTTGGCGACCGCGAAGTCGTACAGCGAGTCGAGGACGCTCGGGTCGGCCTGGACGGCGCTGACGAACGCGGGCAGCTGGTGGCCGCGCCACAGCACGGTGAAAACGCCGTTGAGCGCGCTGCCCATGCCGACCGGGTTGTGGGTGGCGGCGTCGTAGTCGGCCAGCATCCGCTTCACGACGTAGAGGTAGCGGGCGTTCTCCTGCGCGCTGTCGATCAGGGTGACGGCCTCGCCGAGAGTGCCGGCGTTCTCCGAACTGACGTCCCGGGAGTGCGGGTTGGCGAAGAAGGCGTCCAGTGCGGCGCGGCTGGAGGTCTGCAGCGCGGTGCCGTACTGGCCCACGTCGGCCGGGTGGTACCACTGCACGAAGTAGCCCGCGCGCAGGTAGAGCACCAACTGCTCCGCGGACGTGGTGTTGTTGCCCGGGTAGCTGCCCGCCGTGTCGCGCAGGGCGTCGGCCACGGTCACCATCTGGGCCTCGCGGAAGGCCTTGTTGGCGTCGGTGCCGGTGAGCGAGAAGAGCTCGTTCACACAGCCCACCTCGGCGGACTTGATCTGCTGGACGAGGGCGGCGCCGGTACGGCTGGTGAAGTCACCGACGTTGCAGGTCGCGGCGGCCGCCCCGACCGCCGGCGGGGCGCTGCTGCCAAGGGACTTGACGGCGGCGCGGCCGCCCTCCTCGGTCGGCGCGGTAGCCGAGAGCGGTGCGCGGTCGCTGGCCGGCACCGGCCGGTTCTTGCGGCCGTCCTCGGGTGCGGCGCCGATGCCGGGCTGCGGCGCGGGGCCGGCGGGGGCGGTGGTCGCCGCGCCTCCCGGCTGCGGCGGGACCGGAGCGGGGGCGGCCTGGCTGCGGGGCGCGAACAGGCCGATCGCCAGCAGCATCGCCATGGCGATCGTCAGCAACCTTGCTATGCCGGCCAGTTGCGGAAAGGGTCGTGCGGTTCTCACGTGGGGGCCTCCGAACCTTGGCGGCCGCGTTGGGGGCGCGACCGTACGGGGAGTGAGGACCGTTGCGCCGAGGCCGTGGGGCGGCCCCGTCGAGCACACGGTGGGGAGTGTGACATGTACCATTACACACATCACACGACGCCGGGAAGCCCTCGGACGTGACTTGCCTTCAGGCGGCCCGATATCCCTCCGGGCGCGCGACGAAAGGCCGTTGCGTTCACGGCCGCACCCGAGGGATCGGCCGCGACAGGGGTGCACTCCCCTGCCGCAGCCGCCCCGTCGGGCGCGCCCTCCGCCCGCTACTTGCGCAGCAGCAGGACGACCCCCGCGGTCACCAGACCGACCGCGACGGCGGCCGCGCCGTACACGAGCCGGTGTGCGCGCAGCACGGGCAGGTGGCGGTCCACCGCGTAGCGGCCGGGCCCGGTCAGCGCGAGCGCGGCGGCACCGGCGGTCAGCAGCCACTCGTACTCGCTGCCCTTGGGCGCGAAGAACCCGCCGCCCCAGGTGACGGCGAGCGCGTTGACCATGGTGCCGAGAATGGCGGCGGCGGCCAGCGGGGTCAGCAGGCCGGCGGCGAGGGCGAGCCCGCCGAACGTCTCGCTGAGGCCGGCCACCACGGCCATCGCGTCACCGGCCGGGTAGCCGCTCATGGTGAAGAACTGACCGGTGCCGTCGATGCCGCCGCCGCCGAACCAGCCGAACAGCTTCTGACTGCCGTGTGCGGCCATGGTGAGGCCGAGGACCAGGCGCAGCAGGAGGAGGCCGGCGTCGTAGGCGTGCGGCGAGGTCGCGGCGGCATCGGGGGCAGCCCGGTCCGGGCGGGCGGTGGCGGTGGTGGCGGTCGTGCTCGGGCTGGTGCTCGGCATGCGCGTCTCCATCGGTCGAGGTCAGTCCAGGGGATGAGGGTGGCGCGGCGAGCCACCCGGCAAGGTTGTTCAAATTCGAACGGCCGCAGCTCGACCGTACCCGGCCGTTCGAATTTGAACAACTTCGTCCGGTGGTTGCCCGGTCGGGCTGGGGGCCACCGGCGGGGCCGCGGTCGCGGCGGGGCGGGAGTCCGGGGCAGGGTGGAGGTATGGCTCACCGCAGGGAACACCGACGGTCCGCACGACCCGGCACGCCGTACGCCGAGGCGCTGCACGAGTTCGGCGAACGCGTCCGGCTGATCGCCCCCGACCAGTGGGACGCACCCACGCCGTGCGTCGACTGGTCGGTCCGCGACCTGGTCAACCACCTCACGTCCGAGCAGCTCTGGGTGCCCGAGCTGCTCATGGGCTCGACGATCTCCGAGGTCGGCAGCCGCTTCGACGGCGACGTGCTCGGATCCGACCCGGTCGGCGCGTGGACGGCCGCCGCCGAAGCCGCCCGGACGGCGTTCGAGGTGCCCGGCGCGACCGAGCTGACCGTGCACCTCTCGTTCGGTGACGTCTCCGGCCAGTACTACCTGGACCAGCTCACCGCCGACGCCGTCGTGCACACCTGGGACCTCGCCGAGGGGATCCGCCGCCGTACGCGGCTTCCGGCCGCTCTGGTGGAGTACGCGCTCGGCGAGTACGCCGGCTACGGGGACCTCTCCGGCAGCGGACTGTTCGACCCGCCCGTCCCGGTTCCCGCGGACGCGGGGCCGCAGACCCGGCTGCTCGCCCTCACCGGGCGTCGCGACCGACCCTGAGCAGGCACGCAGCAGGGCCGCGGTGCGCGGGTGACCCGGAGCAGGGCCCGAGGGCCGTGCCGCGCCGTGTCCGGGCCCGTCCGGGCTGGTGGCGCTGCGCCCGGAAAAGGGCCTGACCAGCGGTGATTCCCCGCCGCCCGCCGGTTCGGCGCGGCGACGCCGGATACTGGAGGTGGCGGGGGGCCACCGGACGAGAGGCGGGCGTGCCATGAGCCGCAGGCCGGACATCCTCGGCGAGTTCACCGCCGACCACCGGGCGGTGACGGAGCTGCTCGCCCGGATCGAGGCCGCGTCCACGGACGACCGGCAGCGCAACGAGCTGGTCGATCAGCTGACCGACCTGCTGTTCAGCCACTGCGCCGCCGAGGAGGAGCACCTCTTCCCGGTGGTCCAGCACGACGTGCCGGACGGCGGGGCCCTGGTGTTCGCGTGCATCCACGACCACCTCACGATCGGCCAGTACCTCTCCGACCTGCAGGGTCTCGGCGCCGACGAGCCCACCTTCGGCACCCTCCTGCAGGGCCTGGCGGACACCGTCCGCCGGCACCTGGCGACGGAGGAGAAGGGGCTGTTCCCGGCCGCGCGCAAGGCGCTGCCGGCCGGCTCGCGGGCGGCGCTCGGCGAGCACCTGCGGAACGAGCGGGCGGCCGTCGCGGAGGCCGGGCCGCCGGCCGGAACGGAGGCGGGAACGGACACCGGCGGCTGAGCCGGGGCCCGACCGGCGGCGGGGGCGTTTGCGGGGGCGTTCTGCGGGCGCGACGCCCGCGAGCGCCCCGGGCCCGGCCGCTCAGCCCTTGGGGCTGATCACCGCGAAGCGCCCGCCCTCCGGGTCCTGGAGGCGCGCCACCCGGCCGTACGGGGAGTCGAAGGCCGGCCCGAGCGACGATCCGCCGAGCGCCTCCGCCCGGGCCAGGGCCGCATCGGTGTCCGGTACCGCGAACGACACCTCCCAGTGCGGGGGCATGCCGGCCGGACCGGCCGACTGCTCCCGGGCGAGGGCCGCCACGCTGTGGCCCTCGGTGCGCAGCACCACCCGGTCGTGCTCCCAGCGCACCTCGAACCGCTCCGGGTCCCGCCCGTCCCAGCGGAACACCTCGCCGTAGAAGAGCGCCGCCGCGAACGGGTCCGGCGTGCGCAGCTCGATCCAGACCGGTGCGCCCGGCAGGTCGAGGCGGCGCGCCCGGCCCAGCGGGCCCTCCCAGATGCCGAAGACCGCCCCCGCCGGGTCCGCGGCGAACGCCACCCGGCCGGCGTCGAAGGAGAGCGGCCCCACCGCGAGGGTCGCCCCGCGTTCGCGGACCGCATCGGCGGCGGCGTCGGCGCTCTCGGTGCCGAAGTAGCTGGTCCATGCGACCGGCATGGCCCAGCCGCTGCCGGCCACGCCCAGGCCGGCCACCGCCTCGCCGCCCGTCACCGCGTGCACGTAGGGGCCGAACCGGTCCGGCCCGGGCTCGAACTCCCAGCCCAGCAGCGGGCCGTAGAACGCCTTCGCGGCGTCGAGATCGTGCGCCATCAGGCTCACCCAGCACGGAACGGCCGCCACACAGCGCACCGTGGCACCCTCGCCGCTGCCCATCGCGCACCTCCTCGAACCCGGCCGCCGGGCCCCTCCCGACTCCCGCGGCCGACCGGCCGCCCGGGCGAGTTCAGCGTAGGCCCTGTCCCGGGGAACGGCCCGGGGCCGCGCCGCCGCGGCCCGCACTCCACCGGGCTTCGCCCGGGGCACACCCCGGCGCCGCCGCCTCTCCGCCGGAGCGTCGGTGCCCGTTCGGAGCCGCCGTGGCCCGCGCGGGGGACGTCGGGGCGCGCCGCCCGTGCCCGGGGGCCGGCGCGCGGCGCCCCCGGGGCGGAGGTCCCCTCGGGCGGCCGGGAGGAGATGCCGTCGCGGACGGTGACGGGTGTCCGGTCAGGCCCCCTCGTCCGCCGTCTCGGCGAGCCGCGAGGTGACGCGGGCCGGGGGCCGGCCGACGCGGGTGGGCACGGCGGCGGTGCCGAGCCGCGCGACCAGGTGGAGGCGGTCGTCCTCCGCGGTGTCGGCCGCCTCGGCACCGTCGGTCCACGGCGGCTCGGTCCGCGGGCCGGGCCGGTCGTACAGGGCGAGGACGGTGAAGCCGTGGGCGGCGAGCAGGTGGCGCAGCTCCTGCGGGAAGAGCAGCCGCCAGGCGGAGTGCTGCTCGACCGGCGGGGCGCCGTCGTCGGTGGTCCAGATCCGGATGCGGCGCAGGAGTTGGGCGGCGTGGTCGATCCGGAGGGTGGTGTGCGAGGTGTAGGTGGTGCCGTCGCGGGTCACGGTGTCGGTGCGCGGGGCGTCGAGGAGTTCGGTACGGCCCAGGAAGAAGGCGCCGTTGCGCATCTCGGCGACCAGCAGGCCACCGGGGCGCAGGTGGCGGCGGAGCCGGCCGAGCACGGCGTCGAGGTCGTCGTTGGTGTGGCAGTGGAGCAGCGCGCTGTCCAGGCAGAGGGCGGCGTCGAAGCGCCCGGGGAGGCGGAAGTCCCGCATGTCGGCGACGTGGTAGTCCGGCCCGGGGTGGTGGGTACGGGCGTGGGCGATCATCGCGGGGGAGCTGTCCAGGCCGGTGACGGTCCGCCCGGCGGTGCGGTGCAGCCAGCCGGCGTCCCGGCCGGTGCCGCAGCCGAGGTCGAGCACGGCGGGCCCGGCGCGGTGGTCGCGGAGCACCGACTCGGCCCATCGCGCGGCGGTGAACCCGGGGTCGGGGAAGCGCAGTTCGTACAGCTCGGGGGTGTCGGTGAGCAGGTTGCGGCCGTTCATCGGGCCTCGCTGGGGAGTGGGCCGGCGGGGGCGGGGAGCCGCCCGGCGCGGTGCAGCCGGGCGACGGCGGTGGCGGAGCCGAGTCCGAGGGCCGCGCAGAGCAGCCAGGGCGCGGCGGCGGTACCGTCCATGGCGCGGCCGACCGCCGTGTTGCCGAGGGCCGCGGCGACACCGGAGACCACGTAGTACAGGCCGTAGTACGTGCCGGTGAGGCCGCCCCGGGCGAAGGCGGGGATCAACGCCAGGACGAAGGGCTGGGCGGTCATCAGGCCGAGTTGGAGCATCAGCACGCCGCCGAGGACGCCCGGCAGGCCGGGGGCGGCGAGCGGCAGCAGGAAGCCGGTTCCGGCCACGGCGAGGCCGGGCGCGATCCAGCGGGCGGGCGGGCCCGCCCGCTGGAGCCGGGTGGTGATGCGCAGTTGGAGCGCGAGGTTGGCCAGGGTGCTGGTGAGGAAGACCAGGCCCACCGCGCCCGCCCAGCCGGTCGCACGCCGGGCCGCGTCGGGCAGCAGGAGGTAGAGCTGGCTCTCCATGCCGAACTGGCCCACCATGGCGAACGCGAAGGCCAGGAACCGCCGGTCGGCGGCCGCCTCCCGCCAGCCGGCGAGGACGCCGCGCGGAGGCGGCGGGACGGCGCGCTCGGGCAGGACGAGCGCCTGGGCCGCGGTCAGCACGGCGAACACGCCGGCGGCGGTGAGCGCGGCGGCCCGGAAGTCGACCAGCAGCAGGAGGGCGCCGAGCAGCGGTCCGGCCAGCGCCCCGGTGGTGGCGAACACCGCGAACAGCGCGAAGGCGTCGGCCTTGCGGTCGGCGGCCTCCTGCGCGACGTAGGTGCGGACGGCCGGGTTGAACAGCGCGCCGGCCAGCCCGCTGAGCGCCGAGGCGGCGAGCAGCACGGTGAGCGAGTCGCCGAGCGCGAACAGCCCGAAGCCGGCGGTCCGCAGCGCGCAGCCGGCGATGATGACCCGGCGGGCACCGAGCCGGTCGGCGGCCGAGCCGCCGAGGATGAACAGGCCCTGCTGACTGAGGGTGCGCAGACCGAGCACGGCGCCCACGGCGAGGGCGGAGAGCCCGAGGTCGTGGGTGAGGTGTCCGGCCAGGTACGGGACGAGCAGGTAGAAGCCGGTGTTGACGCCGAGCTGGTTGACCAGCAGCAGCCGCAGGGGCACCGGGAAGCTCCGTACGGCGTGCAGCACCCTCACCGGCCGGCCGCCGCCGGCGCCCCGCCCGGGGCGGGGCCGGCGGGCGCCGCTCCGCCCGCCCGGGGGCGGGCCGCTGCGGCCGGATCGACGGCCGGATCGGGTACCGGCAGGACGCCCAGGCCGGCCCGGTCGGGCGTGCGGACGGTGCCGTCGGTGCCACCGATGCCCTGCCACGGGTCGTGGGCGAGCAGCAGGTGCCCGTCCAGGTCGATCCAGCGGGCTCGGTCGGCCAGGTGGACGGCCGGCGCGATGCCGAGCGAGCTGGCGGCGAGACAGCCGAGCATCAGCTCGGTCCCGCTGCCCCGGAGGGCGGCGTGGATGCGCAGCACCTGGTGCACGCCACCGCACTTGGCCAGCTTGAGGTTGATGCCGTGGACCCGCCCGGCGAGCCGGCAGGCGTCCTCGAGGTCGACGGCGTCCTCGTCGGCGATCACCGGGACCGGGGAGCGCCCGGCGACCGCGGCGAGCACGTCGGGCGTGCCGGGTGGGATGGGCTGTTCGACGGCCTCGACGCCGGCGGCGGCGAAGGCGGGGATCAGCCGGTGGGCCTGCTCCGCGGTCCAGGCGCCGTTCGGGTCGAGCAGCAGGCGGGCGCCGGGGGCGTGCTCCCGGACGGCCCGCACCCGGGCGAGGTCGTCCGCGGGGTCGGCCGAACCGGCCTTGACCTTGAGGACGGTGAACCCGGCGGCCGCCAGCCGGGCGGCCAGGACGGCGGCCCGATCGGGCGGCTCGATGCCGATGGTGCGGGCGGTGGCGGCGGCCACCGGGGCGAGTCGGCCGAGGAGCTGGTGGACGGGAGCACCGGCCCGCTTGCCGACCAGGTCGAGCAGGGCGGCCTCCACAGCCGCCAGCACACCGGCCGGCACCCCCTTGAACGGCGCGGCGCCGCGCTGGACTTCGGCCAGGGCGGTCTCCGGGTCCGGGTAGCGCTCCAGAGCCGGGCGGAGCGCGTCGGCCGCACGCCGGATCAGGTCGGCGGGCAGCCGCAGGTAGGCGCTGGCGACGGCCTCGCCGTGGCCGGTCGACCCGCCGTGGCGGACGGCGAGGTGGACGGCGTCGCGTTCGGTGGTCACCGAGCGGGAGATCCGCAGCGGCTCGGCGAGCCGGAGCCGCACGGTGCGCACGTCGACCCTCATCGCTCCCCCTCGGGTCGGTCGGTGGTCCGGCCGGGCCGGCCGGCGCGCTCGGTGCGCTCGGTGCGCTCGGTGCGGTCCGCACGGGCGCTGCAGCTCGCGGGATGCGCCGGGGCCGTGCGGCCGGTGCGGCAGCGGGCCCACCCGGTGACCTCGACGGCGGCCGGGTGCGGGATCTCGATCGGCCGCGGCGCGGCCCGGTCCGGCTCCAGGCCGTGCCGCCGGCAGAACCCGTCGTCGTACACGGTGCCCAGGTAGCGGTGCGGACCGTCCGGGAAGACCGTGGCCACGGCGGCGCCGGGCCGGACCCGGGCCGCCCATGCCGCGACCAGGGCGACCGCGCCGGTGCTCCAGCCGCCGCTGACGAAGGCCCCGCGGGCCAGCCGCCGGCAGGCGTCGACCGCCTCGGCGGGGCCGACCCAGTGGATCTCGTCGAAGGCCTGGTGGGCGACGTTGCGCGGGTGGATCGAGCTGCCCAGCCCGCGCATCAGCCGGGGCCGCGCGGGCTGGCCGAAGATGGTGGAGCCGACCGAGTCGACGCCGATGACCCGCAGGGCCGGCCACCGCCGCCGCAGCGGCTCGGCGAGCCCGGCGCTGTGGCCGCCGGTGCCGACGCTGCACACCAGCACGTCCAGGTGGTCGAGTTCGGCCCCGATCTCCTGGGCCATCGCCAGGTAGCCGGCCGCGTTGTCCGGGTTGTTGTACTGGTCGGGCCAGTAGGCGTCCGGGAGTTGGCCGAGCACCGCGCGCAGCCGGGCCAGCCGGGCGGCCTGCCAGCCGCCGTGCCGGGCCGGCCGGTCGACCAGCTCCAGCCGGGCACCGTGGGCGTGCAGCAACTGCCGCATGGAGGGCTCGAGTTCCTGGTCGCCGATCAGCACCACCGGGTGGCCGAGGGCCTGTCCGGCGAAGGCCAGGCCGATGCCCAGCGTGCCCGAGGTGGACTCCACCACCGTCGCTCCGGGCCGCAGTTCGCCGCGGGCGCGGGCGCCGCGGAGCATCGCGACGGCGGAGCGGGCCTTCATGCCGCCGGCGCCGAGGCACTCCAGCTTGGCCCAGAAGCCGGGGTGCGGGTGCGGCAGCGGGGTGGTGATCCGGGCCAGCGGGGTGCGGCCGAGGAGGGGCAGGAGGTCGGGGTTGCCGACGGCGGCCGAGGTGAGCAGTGCGGTCACCGGCCCTCACCGTCCACCGGGGCTGCGTCGCGGCCGGGGGCGCGGGCGGGGCCGTGGCCGTCGCCGCCGTACAGGTGGATCGTGCTCGGGCCGCCGTCGAGCCAGAAGAAGGGGTAGGGCTCGGCGCTCACGGCGCTCACCCCCTGGCCGAGCAGCCGGGGCAGCACGGCGCTGCCCGTCTGGGCGAACAGCACCAGCGGCTTGCCGGTGGCGCGGGCGTGGGCGAGCAGCGGGTCGAGCGTGCCGTTGCCGAGCGTCATGCCGGAGGCCAGGATCGCGTCGCAGGCGTCCAGCAGGCCCGGGGCGTCCCGGTGGACGGGTTCGCCCCACTCCGTGGCGCCGCCCTTGAGGTCGCAGGGCAGGTAGCCGACACCGTGCGAACGGAGCTGCTCCAGGAGCGAGTTGACGACACCGACCACCAGCACCCGGCGGACCCGGGCGAGCGGGAGCAGGCCGACCACGGCGCCGGCCCGGGTACGGGACTTCTCCAGCGAGCCGCCGGCCGGGACGGTGACCCGGCGGGCGGCGTGGGCCCAGCCGTGCGGCAGGCAGTGCGCCAGGTAGGCGTCCAGGGCTGCGACCCGGACGGGGGTGAGCGGGTGGTCGAGCAGTTCGGCCACGGTCGCACCGACGCAGTCGGCGAGCGTGTCGGCGGGCAGGTCGCCGGGCTCGACGGCGCAGGAGCCGACCGCTTCGCCGAGGCGCAGGCTGAGCACCTCGTTGCGGTATCCGCAGGCGCGACCGGGGTGCCGGACGGCCTGGGCGGTGCTGAAGGCGAGGGCGATCCGCTGCCCGGCCGGATCGGGCCCGTACGCCCCGGCGCGGGCCTGGGCGACGATCCGGCCCAGCGCCGAACCGGCAGCGCCGGCAGTCCCGGCGGCGCCCGGTGCCCCGGCCGCACCCACCGCCCGCGGATCGGCGGCGAGCCCCGACGGGGCCGCGGTGCCCGGAGCGGCCGCGGTCACGCGGGCACCGCCGTGGCCCGGTCCGGACGGTCCGCGGCGGGGGCCGCAGCCGGGGCGGCAGCGGCAGTCGCGTCGGATCCACCGCCTCCGGCAGCGGACTCGAAGCGCGCCGCCAGCCCGCCCACCAGCTGCTCGGCCACCCGGCGCGCCCCGGCCCCGACGGCGTCCGCCGTCATCACGTGCCCGAGGTACTCGTTGTTGCTGGTCGCGGGCCGCACCTCACGTCCCGGCTCGGCCAGCGCCAGCTCGACCACCGCGGGATCGCGCCGGACGGCGGCCTCGCCGTCGAACCCCACCAGCGGGCCGGCCTCCTCCCCGTCGGGGACGAGGAAGGCGATCGCGGCGCTGGCGACGCCGGTGGCGCGGACGGCGAGGTCGGGCCGGCGGCCGAGGGCGACGTCGACCGCGGCGGCGGCGAGGTCGACCCCGGTCACCCGCCGGACCAGCTCGGTGATCCGGTTGCCGGCCGGCCGCGGGTTGACCTCGACCACCCGGGGTCCGGCGGGGGTCAGCTTGATCTCGGTGTGCGCGACCACCTGGTCGAGGCCGAGCGCCGCGAGTGCCGCCACGGCGGTGTCGGCCGCCGACGCCGCCTCGACCGGATCGAGCGCGGCCGGGAACATGTGGCCGGTCTCGATGAAGGCGGGAGCGCCCCCGACGCTCTTGTCGGTGACCCCGACGACGTGGGCGGTGCCGCCGGCGGAGACCGTCTCGACGCTGACCTCCGGCCCGGTCAGCAGCTCCTCCAGCAGCACCACGGACGCCCGCCGCTGACCCCGGGCGTTGACCGGGAACTCCTCCAACGCCTGCAGCGCGGAGGCCAGTTCGCGCTCGTCGGCAACGGCGCGGACCAGCATCCCGGCGCACAGGTCGACCGGTTTGACCACCAGCGGGAAGCCGAGCGCCCGCGCGGCGGCGACCGCCTGCTCGCGGTCGGTGCAGAGCGCGTACGCGGGACCGGGGACGCCGGCTCCGGCGAGGGCCTGCCGGGCGAGGTCCTTGCGGCAGGCGGCGGTGACGGCCTCCGGCGCCGGCCCGGGCAGGCCGAGCCGCCGGGCCACCCGGGCGACGGTCGGCAGGTAGTAGTCGCAGGAGGAGAGCACGCCGTCGAAGCCGAGCACCGCGTGCATCCGTTCGGCGTACGGGAGCAGGGTGTCCGGGTCGTTGGTGTCGGCGGTCAGGACGTTCTCGGCGGCGAGCAGCGGGTGCGGGCCGCCGGCGGGGGCGGACCGCAGGTAGTGGTGCAGGTCGCGGGTGAGGAAGGTGAACCGGTGGCCGCCCTCCCCCAGTGCCCTGGGCAGCAGCCTGCTCATGGAGCCGACCCAGCTCTCGATCACCAGCAGATGCGCCACGGCTCTCCCTCTCGACGGCGGTCACGGCAGACCGGCCCGGCATACCGAGGGAGAAGGTAACGGCATTCGTTTTCATTTTCAACACGCCTCGACCGGCCGCCCGGCGAAGCGTCAGATGAAAGTCGTTTTCATGTAGGGTTCCGATCACCCGCCCGCGTCCAGCCCTCGGGAGTCCGCTGATGCACCGTCAATCCCCTTATGAAATCCGGCCCGCGAGGCCCGGCGACGTGCCGGGTGCGCGCCGGCTGATCCTGGACACGCTCTACCGCGAGTTCGGCTACGGGTACGTCCCCGAGTGGCACGCCGACGTGGTCGACCTCCAGGGGCACTACCTCGACCACCCCCGCCACACCCTGCTCGTCGCCGCGCACGGGGGCGAGGTGGTCGCCACCACCGCACTGCACTCGACCGGGCCGGCCCACCCGCCGCATCCGCTCGAGCTCGCGGAGCGCTACCCGTCCGGCACCACCGCACAGCTGGTCCGGGTGTACGTACGGGCCGGACACCGGCGGAACGGGCTGGCCCGCGAGCTGGTGCGCCGGGCCCGCGACTTCGCCGCCGCCGAGGGCGGCTACCGGCGGCTCTACCTGCACACCAACACCGCCGTCCCGGGCGCCGAGGTGTTCTGGCGCAGCCTCGCGCAGGAGGTCCACGACGCCCGCCCGACCGGCGAGCACGGACCCGGCGTCGAGACCGTCCACTTCGAGATCCCACTGCGACACCCGGCCACCGTCTGACGGGCCGGGCCGCGGGCCCCCGACCGGCCCCTCTCGCCCCCCACCCAAAGGAATGTGACGCAGGTCACATCCCGGACCGAAATTTCCGGGGACGGATTCCCCGTTTGCTCCTTCGAAGGCCTAAGCGGGGACACCATCCCCGGTACGCCGGTAAGTGGGGAGAGTTTCCCCGGTACGATGGAAGGAGCACGCAGTGAGCAGCACCGCCGCCACCACACCGGTCCGCACCGCGGAGCCCGCCCGCACGCCCAAGCTGCGCGCGGACGCGACCCGCAACCGCGAGCGGATCATCATGGCGGCGCGGGACGCTTTCGTCGAGCACGGCGCGGACGCGCCGCTGGACGAGATCGCCAAGCGGGCCGGGGTCGGCAACGCGACGCTGTACCGGAACTTCCCGGACCGCACCGCGCTGATCCGCGAGGTGGCGCTGCTGGTCAAGAACCGCGTGCTGGCCGGCGCCGAGGCGGCGCAGGCCGAGGGCGGCAGCCCGTTCGACGCGCTCCAGCGGTTCGTGCACGCGACGGTCGAGGAGAAGGTCGGGGCCCTGTGCCCGATCCTCACCAACCGGGTCGACGTGCACGACCCGGACCTGGTCGGCGTCCGCGAGCGGATGACGACCGCGGTGGTGGAGCTGATGGACCGCGCCAAGGCGGCCGGCGAGCTCCGTCCGGACGTCGACCACGGCGACCTGTTCATCGCGATCAGCCAGCTCACCCGCCCCCTCCCGGGCACCTCCTGCCAGCTCCTGGACGAGTTCGTCCACCGCCACCTGCAGCTGTTCCTGGACGGGCTGCGGGCACCGGCGCCGTCGGTCCTGCCCGGCCGGGCCGCGACCTTCGAGGACTTCCACTCCGACCACTGACCTCCGGCCGCTCCGGCGGCCGGCCCCGATGACCCGACCGCCGTGCCCCGCGCGGCCGGTCCTCTGCACACCGACTGCCCCTACCGCGCACGCACCGCACCGTGAAGTGAGTACCCCCATGCCCAAAACCGACGCCCTGCCCGCCGCCACGCAGCCTGATCCGCGGCGCTGGAAGGCACTGATATTCATCGGCCTCGCGCAACTGATGGTCGTCCTCGACGCCACCATCGTGAACATCGCGCTGCCCTCGGCCCAGAAGGACCTCGGCATCACCGACGGCAACCGCCAGTGGGTGATCACCGCCTACGCCCTGGCCTTCGGCGGCCTGCTGCTGTTCGGCGGCCGGGTGGCGGACCTCTGGGGCCGCAAGCGGACCTTCGTGGTCGGCCTGACCGGCTTCGCGCTGGCCTCCGCCCTGGGCGGTGCCGCCGCCAACACCGCCATGCTGCTCGGTGCCCGCGCCCTCCAGGGCGTCTTCGGCGCCCTGCTCGCGCCGGCCGCGCTCTCGCTGCTGGCCGTGATGTTCACCGAGGCAAAGGAGCGCGCCAAGGCGTTCGGCATCTACGGCGCCATCGCCGGTGGTGGCGGCGCGATCGGTCTGATCCTCGGCGGTCTGCTGACCGAGTACATGAACTGGCGCTGGACCTTCTTCGTCAACATCCCCTTCGCCATCGTCGCCGCGGCCGGTGCCGTGCTGGTGATCCGCGAGCCCGCCGAGGGCCGCAACCGCAACCGCCTGGACGTCCCCGGCGTGCTGCTGGTCACCACCGGTCTGGTCGCCCTGGTCTACGGCTTCACCCGCGCCGAGTCCGACGGCTGGTCCGCCGGCATCACGATCGGCCTGTTCGTCGCCGCCGCGGTCCTGCTGGCCGCGTTCGTCCTGGTCGAGCGGAAGGTGAAGGCGCCGCTGCTGCCGCTGCGCGTCGTCCTGGACCGCAACCGCGGCGGGGTCTACCTGTCGCTGGGTCTGGCCGTGATCGGCATGTTCGGTCTCTTCCTGTTCCTGACCTACTACCTGCAGATCGTGCTCGGCTACAGTCCGGTGCTCACCGGCGTCGCCTTCCTGCCCATGGTGGCCGGCATGATCACCGGCTCCACCCAGATCGGCGCCCGGCTGATGACCCGCGTTCCCGCGCGGTTCCTGATGGCCCCCGGGTTCCTGGTCGCCTCGATCGGCATGCTGCTGCTCACCCAGATCGGCCTGGACACCTCGTACCCGGCGCTGATCCTGCCCGGCCTGATCCTGATGGGCCTCGGCATGGGTACCGCGTTCATGCCGGCGATGAGCCTGGCCACGCACGGCGTCCAGCCGCGCGACGCGGGCGTGGCGTCCGCCATGGTCAACACCTCCCAGCAGGTCGGCGGCGCCATCGGCACCGCGCTGCTGAACACCATCGCCGCCAGCGCCACCACCACCTGGCTGGCCGCCCACGCGGGCGCCGCGACCAGCCCGGCCGCCGCCAAGGCGGTGCAGTTCCAGGGCATGGTGCACGGCTTCTCGACCGCGATCTGGTGGTCGTTCGGCATCCTGGTGACGGCCGCGGCGATCGCCTTCGTCCTGGTCAACGCCGGGCGCCCCGGTACCACCGTCGCCGCCTCCAGCGCCGGCACCACGGAGAGCAACGACATCCCGGTGCTGGTGCACTGACGGCCGGGGGTCCACTCGGGTGCGAGCGGCCCGTCGGTTTTCCCGACCCCGGGCGGGCCGCTCGCCGTTCCCGGGCGCGGGACCGGACCCGACGCCGCCGCCCCACGAGCAGCCGCATCCCCCTCGAACCGGAGGTCCCGGTGGACGAGAATGGAGTGACCCACCCGGCCGGTGCTCACGGGCACCCGGGCGAGTCCGTCCCGTGCATGAAGCACGGCGACGGCAGCCGGCGGCCGCGCCGCGACCGCCCACCGCCCCCGACGTGGAACGGGAGGACCTCGTGCACCACCGCACCGACGATCTCGCCGACAGCAGGTACCTCCTGCTCACCACCTTCGGCGACGACGGCAGCCGGGTGGAGTCGCAGAGCTGGGTGGTCGCCGACGGCGCCGCCCTCGGCATCTGGACCACGACCCACTCCGGCGAGGCCGAGCGCATCCGGCGCCACCCCCGGGTCCTGGTCGGCCCCTGTGACTCCCATGGCCGCCCCACCGGCCGCCGGTTCCCGGCCCGCGCGGCGGTCTGCGACGCGGACGCGACCGCCCGCTACCGCATCTCACTGCTCAACAAGTACGGCATGCCGGCGCTGATCGTGCTGGCCCGCAGCCGGCTGCGGCTCGGTCTGGCGGGGACCGTCGGCATCCGGATCACGATCAACGAGCCGGCACCGCGGCTGATCGGGCCGGAGTGGCCGCCGCCGACGACGTTCTGCCCGAACTGAACCCCCACCCGACCGTTGAACCGCGACCGGACCGTCCGCCGGCCACCGTCCGCCGGCCGCCGTACGGACACGGGGCACGCGGGTGGGTGCGGGACGGACCGGGTGACCGGTGCCCCGCGCCGCATCAGGCTCCGTCCTCCGGGGCCCTGGCGAGGTCGCCCGGCTCGCACGCCTCCCGGCCGGTGCCGACGTGCACCACCCGCACCGCGCGCTGCGGGCCGCCCGGCACCACCCGCTGCTCGTGCCCGCAGCGCGGGCAGAGCAGCGGCGCCCGCGGCTTCCGGGACTTCTGCTCGGGCGGTACGACCGGCGCGGAGCGGGCGGCGCCGCCGCGTTCCGCCGCCGTCACGTCAACGGGTGGGTCGGGATCGGGCTGGCCTCCTGGATCTCGCCGTGGGCCTTGGTGAGCAGCTGCGAGGCGAGGTCGTTGAGCGCTCGGGCCGCCGCGATCTCCTCGCCGACCCGCAGCTGTTCCGGGTCGGACGGGTGGCGACTGGTGTACCCGTGGGCACGCAGCTCCGTCCCGTCGCCCAGCCTGAGCAGAGCGGCGGCGGCTGTCCGCGCCCCTTCCTCCCGGAACTCCATCTCGATGTGCCAACCGACGAGAGTCTGCATGGCGGATCACCTCCAGCGGTTACTCCTCCAGGGTGCGCCGCACCCCGCGGGAACACCAGGCCAGAGCCCCCCGCGCCTCCGGGGCGCTGGCCCGGTGGGCTCGTCCGGCGATCGGAGCGGCGCCCCTGCCGGCCGTCGGTCCGGCCCGATCCGGGCGGGTCGGGCGGGTCGCCGCAGTCCTCTCCGGGTGGGTCCGCGCGGGCGGGCCGGTCGGCGCCGCCGATCGGGTGCGGCCGGCGGGGCTGCGGCCTCAGGCCGCCCGGTCAGGTCCGGTAAGCGGGGACGGTGACCAGCACGGTGGCGCCGTCCAGGGTGCGGACCTCGAAGCGGTCGATCTCGCCCGGCTGCAGACCGGTGCCGCCGGTGGTGTGCAGCACGGCGCCCGGGGCGCCCGCGGTGCCGTAGCCGGCGGCCGGGACGCTCCAGGTGGTGACGGTCTGGCGCGCGCCGGTGTCCGAGACGGCCACCAGCTCGCAGCTCAACGGTCCTGGTACGTGGGAGAGTTCGAGACTGACCCGACTCCCCCACGCCGCGCCGCCGAGGCCGACCGTGGCGCTGGCGCCGGTGGTCGGATCGGTGGCGCTGAACTTCTGCTCGGCGACGGCGACCACGCCGGGAGTGGAGTCCGCCCCGACGACCACGGCGGTGACGGCCGGTCCGGCCACCACCATGACCGCCGCCGCCGCGACCAGCACCAGCCGGCGGACCCGGCCCCGCCGGCGGACGACCGCGACCTCGGCGACCAGCCGGTCCAGCAGCAACGGGTCCGGCTGCGGCGCGGGGTCGGCGAGGTCGAGCCCGGCGGCCCCGGCGGATGCCGCGTACTCGGCCAACAGCGGCTCGATGAAACCGAGTTCGGCGACCTGTGCGGCGCACTCCGGGCAGGTCCCCAGGTGCGCGGCGAAGGCGGCCCGCTCCTCCGGTTCGAGCAGGCCGAGGACGTAGGCGCCGGCGTCCACGTGGTCGGCCCCGCGGCCGGCCGGCTGCCCGGGGGGCTCGGGGCCGCCGGCCCGCTCCGGGCCCGCGGGCGTCCGCCCGGGGACGGCGGGCTTCCGCTCCGGGCCGCCGGACTTCCGCTCCGGGCCGCCGGACTTCCGCTCGGGGCCGCCGGGACCGGGCTCGGACGCTGTCACGATGTCACTCCCCGTTCCTCCAGCGCCAGCTTGAGCGAGCGCAACGCGTAGAACACCCGGGACCGGACGGTACCGGCCGGGATGCCGAGTACGGCGGCAGCCTCATTGGCCGTGCGGCCCATCAGATAGGTCTCGACGATCACCTGCCGATGCGCCTCCGAGAGGTCGCCGAGCGCCTCGGAGATCGTCATCAGCCTCAGCGCGCGGTCGAGTTCGTCCTCCGCGGGCAGCATCTCCAACGGCGCCGGGTCCACCTCTTCCGGCCGGGCCAGACGGCTGCGGTGGCCGTCGACGACGATCCGCCGGGCCACCGTCACCAGCCAGGGCCGCAGCGAGCGGGCCTCCGGGTCGAGCCGGTGGATGTTGCGCCAGGCGCGGACCAGCGTCTCCTGCACGACGTCCTCGGCGCGCTGGCGGTCCCCCGCGACGAGGTGCAGCACGAAGCCGAAAAGCGGCCCTGCGTGGTCCCGGTAGAGGGCGCGCATGAGGTCCTCGTCCGGGGCACCGCCGCCGCGTGCGGCCGCACCGCCGTGCGGCTGCTCCTCGGTCACGACGCCATCTTCGCGCACCCCTGCCTCCGGGTCGAGATCTCCGCGTCCGGCCGGCGGACGCACCCTAGTAGGCGCCGTAGCCGCCGCCCGGGGTGCCGGACATCGAGCCGCCCGACGGGGAGCCCGCGGGCGCGCCCGCCTTGGCGCCGGTCGGGGTCAGCACGAACCAGGTGCCCTGGACACCCTGCCCCTTCGTGTCGCCCGGCTTGGTGTCCGGGGCGTAGCGGTAGACCGGCCAGCCGTTCAGGGTGAGCTGCTTGCTGCCGTCGGCCCGGGTGACGGTGCCGACCAGCTTGCTGTCGATGCCCTTGACCGCGGCCCCGCCGGAGGCCGGGACGGGCGGCCAGGTGGAGGCGCAGGTGCCGTTGCAGTCGGACATCGACGGGTTGGCGGTGTCCCGGTCGAAGCGGTACACGGTGAAGCCCGCGCCGTCGGTGACGATGGCGCCGAGGGTGGGGTCGGTGGCGGTCTGCAGGGCGACGGTGCCGGTACCGCTCCCGGTACCCGAGCCGCCGGTACCGCTCGGCGCGGCGGGGGCGGTGGTGGCCGCCCCCGAACCGGAGCCGGACGGGGACGAGTAGCCGGACGACCCGCAGCCGGCGGCCAGGGCGCCCGCGGCGATCCCGGCCGCGGCGACGACGGCGATCCGGCCGGGGCGGCCGATCCGGGCGGTGCGATTCGAACGACTGGTACGGCTGGTGCTGTGCATGGTGTGCTCCCCCGTCGGACAGGGCCCCGGCGGACGCGCCTTCCGGAGGCCGCGCGGTGTACGGACACCCTCCTGTACGGACGGGGCCGGCGGAGTGCTCAACCGGCCGCCGGACGTCTTCGGAATAGCCCGCGGGCGGCGGCGGTTGTCGCGGGCACACGGCCTGGACCGCCGCCTCCGGAAGGGCAGGAATCGCGAGATGAGCAACACGGTCGAGCTGACCAAGGAGAACTTCGACGAGATCGTCCCCGGTACCGAGGGGAAGGACTTCGTCTTCATCGACTTCTGGGCGGAGTGGTGCGGCCCGTGCCGGCAGTTCGCCCCGGTGTTCGAGAAGGCTGCGGAGCGCCACCCCGACCTCGTCTTCGCCAAGGTGGACACCGAGGCGCAGCAGGAGCTGGCCGCGGCGTTCGGCATCCAGTCGATCCCCACGCTGGCGATCATCCGTGAGGGCGTCCTCGTCTTCTCACAGCCCGGCGCCCTGCCGGAGGCCACGTTCGAGGACCTGATCGGCCAGGCGCGGAAGCTTGACATGGCCGAGGTGAAGCGCAAGGTCGAGGCGGAGCAGAAGGGTGCCCCGCAGGCCTGACGACACCACTCGTGGACGGCGGTAGGCCCGGGCGCGCAGCGCGCCCGGGCCAGTCGGCGTTTCCGGGCCCGTCCGTCGGGCGGGCGGCGGCGGTCCGGCAGCGGACTCGGGAGGCCGCCGGCTCGGGTGGGCCGGTCCGGCCGGGGCGCTCCGGAGCCGGTCGGCCTCAGGCCGGACGGGCGGCCAGGCCGTCGAGGAGGAGTCGCAGCGCGAGTTCGAAGCCGCGCTCGTCCAGCCCGGGCGCGTCCCCGCCCGGCCCCCCGCTGCGCTCGGCGGACGCCTCCAGCGCGCCGGCCAGGGCCGGGTAGCCGGGGCGGTACTCGGCGGCGGGCCGGGCGAAACCGGCGGTGAAGGTCTCCAGCGCCGAGCCGAGCACCAGGTAGTCGAGCGCGGCGGCGGCCTCGGCGGCGTCGGCGGGGGTGAGGCCGGCCCGGCCGAGCGCGGCGAGCAGGGTGTCGTAGCCGAGCAGCTGGCGTTCGGCCCCGACCCGGCGGCGGGCGAGCAGCGCGATGGTGTGGGGGTGGCGCAGGAACGCGGCACGGTAGCCGCGGGCGTAGGCGGCGACACCGGCCCGCCAGTCGTTCCCGCGGTCCGTCGCACCGCCGGCGCGACCCGCGTCGGCGTCGGCGTCGGCGCCGGCGCCGCCATCGGAACCGGAACCGACACCGGGACCGTGCGCGCCGTCCGGACCGGCCGCGGGTGCGAGCGGGCCCAGGTCGATCTCCGCGTTGACGAGCTCGGCCAGCGCGTCGATCAGCTCGTCCTTGCCGCTCACGTGGTTGTAGAGCGAGGCCGCCTTCACCCCCAGCCGGTCCGCGACGGCCCGCATCGTCAGGCCGTCCGCTCCCTGCTCGTCGACCGTGTCGAGGGCGGCCCGGGCGATGCTCTCCCTGCTCAGCAGCGGCCTGCTCGGTCGTCCCACGCTGTTCGCCCCTCCCTGCCGGCTGCGGTCGCCCCACGTTATTACAGACCGGTTTCGACTCTTCCGATGCCCCGGGCCGACGGGCTACCGTCCCGGACTAACAAAGTTAGTTTTCCATGTCGGGCCCGGTGCGGGCTCGCCCCGGACGACGGCAAGGTGGACGCCCCGTGACCGAGAACCCCTCCAGAGCCCGGACCTCCCCGGCTCCCCCGACCTCCCCGACCGCAACCCCCGTAGCCGCCGCGGGCGCCGCGCCGGTAGCCGACGCCGACCGGCTGGCCGCCCTCGGCTACCGCCAGGAGCTGCGGCGCAGCCTCGGCGTCCTCGGCAACATCTCGATGGGCTTCGCCGTCGTCTCCCCCGTGGTCGGCCTCTACGCCGTGAGTCAGGTCGGCCTCGGCGTGGCGGGCGGCGCCTGGGTCTGGGCGCTCCCGGTCTGCCTGCTCGGCCAGCTGCTGGTGGTGGCCGTCTACTCCGAGCTCGCCTCCCAGTGGCCGCTGGCCGGCGGCGCCTACCAGTGGAGCCGGCGCCTGGCCGGGCCGACCTTCGCCTGGCTGACCGGCTGGATGTGGCAGTTCGCGGTGATGTTCGCCAACACCACCGTGGCGTACCTGGCCTCGCCGTGGTTCTTCGCCCTGTTCGGCCTGACGCCCACTCCGGCGCAGCTGGTGCTGGTCTCGGCGGTGTTCATGCTGTTCTGCGCGCTGGTCAACGCCTACGGGATCAACCTCCTGCGGTGGTTCGTCTCGCTGGGCATCGCCGCCGAGGCGGTGGCCTCGGTCCTGGTCGGCTTCGCGCTGCTGCTCTTCTTCCGGGCACACGGCGTCGGCCTGCTCACCGACCTGCTGGACGCGCCCGCGACCGCGGGGATCTCGACCGGCGGCGCCTTCCTGGCCGTGGTCGCCGTCGGCGGCTGGGCCTTCATCGGCTTCGACGCGTGCGTCTCCACCGCCGAGGAGACCAAGGACGCCGGTCGCCAGGTGCCGCGTGCCATGTGGTGGGCGCTGCTCAGCGTGGGCGCGGTGGTCGTGCTGAACGCGATCGCCGTCGAGCTGGCCCATCCGGACCCGGCCGCCGTGGTCCGCGGGGAGGACCTCGACCCGGTGACCACCGCCGTCACCGCCGGTTTCGGCGACTGGGCCGCCAAGCCGTTCGTGGTGGTCGTCCTGATCTCCTTCACCGCCTGTCTGATGGCCTCGCAGGGCGGCGCCGCCCGCGGCCTCTACTCGCTCGCCCGGGACGGCGTCTTCCCGTTCGCCGCCGAGGTCCGCAAGGTCAACCGGCACCAGGCGCCGATCGGCGGGCTGGTCGCGGCCACCCTGGTCAGCGCGGCGGCGCTGCCGCTCGGCCTGGAGTCCACCGCGATGGGCAGCCTGATCACCTTCGGCACGGCCGCCACCTTCCTGCCGTTCTTCCTGCTCTGCCTGGCCGCCCTGCTCGCCCGGCTGCGCACCGGCTGGCGCCCCTGCGGCCCGGTCTCCTACGGGCGGCTCGGCACCGCGGTCAACGCCCTGGCGGTGGTGTGGACCGGACTGGAGGTGGTCAACATCTGCTGGCCGCGCACCGTCCTCGCGCCGCCCGGCGCCCCCTGGTACCAGGTGTGGGCCGCGCTGCTCGGCACCGGGCTGGTGACCCTGGCGGGCGTCGGCTACCTGCTGGTGCGGCGGCCGCAGCGGTTGATGCGCGACGACGCCTCCGCCGAGCGGCCGGCGGGACCGGACGAGCGGCTGCCCGCGGTGCTCTGACGGGGGCGGGGCGCGGAGGGCCCGACGGAGCCGGCGGCAGCCATGCCCCTGCGGATCCTCTCCTCGGACCTACTCCCGCGCAGCCTCCGCGCTCCACGCCGCGAGCCGGGCGGCCAGGGCGCGCACCTCGTCGCGCAGGGCGTCCGGCCGCACCACGGTGAACGGATGGCCGAGGCCGGCCAGCATCAGGGCCACCCCGTCGAGGTTCTGCGCCCTGGCCCGCAGCAGGACGCGGCCGTCGCCGGTCGCGGTGAGCGTCCCCGCAGCGGGCGGGATGCGATGGCGGGCCTCGGCGGGCGTCATGGTGAGCACGACCTCCACCTGGTGCGTCCACGGCACCGAGGCCAGCGACTCCATCACCCGCTGGACCGGGTCGAAGTCCTCCGGCGGCTCGAATGCCGCCTCGCGCAGCTCGGCCGACCCGATCCGGTCCAGCCGGAACGTGCGCTGCTCGCCGCTGCGGTGGTCCAGCCCGGTCGTGTACCAGCGGCCCGAGTGGAAGACCAGCCCGTACGGGTCGAACTCGCGCTCGGTCGGCACGCCGTGCCGGTCCCGGTAGGCGAGGTGGACCCGGCGCCGGCGGCGGGCCGCCTCGGCGAGCGCGAACAGGGCGGCCGCCGCCGGGTTCGGACCGGCCGCCGGCGCCGAGGTCAGCCCGAGGGTCTGCTCCACCGCCTCGACCCGCTCGCGCAGCTGCGGGGGCAGCACCCGCTGGATCTTGGCGAGCGCCGACTCGGCGGCCTGCTCGCCCACCGCCAGGCCGGACCGCCGCCCCGCCAGCAGCCCGAGCACGACCGACGCGGCCTCGTCCCCGGTGAGCATCAGCGGCGGCAGCCGGAACCCGGGCAGCAGCCGGTACCCGCCGTAGCGGCCGCGGTCGGCCCGGACCGGGATGCCCAGGTCCACCAGCCGGCCGACGTAGCGGCGGACGGTCCGCTCGTCGACCCCCAGCCGGTCGGCCAGCTCGGCTCCGGTGAGACCGGGCCGGGCCTGGAGCAGCTCCAGCAGGGCGAGGACGCGGCTGACCGGGTGGTCCAAGGTATCCCCAGCTAATCCGGGCGACTTCTGTCCGGATCCGATCCTAGGGTCGGAGACGTCAACGCCACCGCCTCGGTGGGCGGCCCGGGTCAGGGCTGCCCGGAGAAGGAGTCACCTGCCATGAGCACCTTCGTACTGGTCCCCGGACTCTGGCTCGGCGCCTGGGCGTGGGACGAGGTCGTCGAGCCGCTGCGCGCCGCCGGGCACACCGTCCACGCCGTGAGCCTCACCGGTGTCGCGGAGCGGTCCGGCGAGGCCGGGCCCGAGGTCGGCGTCGAACGGCACATCACCGATCTGACCGACCTGATGACCCGCGAGGACCTCTGGGACGTCGTCCTGGTCGCCCACAGCGGCGGGGCCGTCCCGGTGACCGGCGCCGCCGACCGGATGCCGGAGCGGATCCGGCGCGTCGTCTACGTCGACAGCGGCCCGATCGCCGACGGCGTCGCGCTGGCCGACCTCTGGGAGCCCGGGTACCGGGCACAGATGGAGGCGTCGGTGGTGGACGGCCACAGGCTGCCGTTGCCCTCGTTCGAGGACTTCGTCGCGGCCGGCACCAGCATCGACGGCATGGACGAGGCCGCACTGGCCCGGTTCCGCGAGCGGGCGACCGCGCACCCGTTCGCGGCCGTGACCGAACCGCTGCGGCTGACCGGCGGCGGGCAGACGCTGCCGAAGGCCCTGGTCTCGTGCTCCTTCCCGCTGGAGCAGGTGCGGGCCCTGATCGCCGCCGGGCACCCGTACTTCGCCGCGCTCGGCGGTCCGGAGTGGGAGCTGCGCGAGCTGGCCACCGGGCACTGGCCGATGTTCTCCCGACCGGGCGACACCGCGGCGGTGCTGGCGGAGATCGGGGAGCTGCCGCAGCGGTGAGGCCGTTCCGTCCGTGCTCCGACGGTTGACCGTCCGTGCACTCGTCCGCGTGTTCGGCTGTGCGGACGGGCACGGACGGCGCAGGATGGGCACGGCGCCGGCCGGTCTCCCGGCGGCGCGCCGGACCCTGCCGATCCCGACCCCCTGCGAGGGCGAGCCCGCCATGAGCCACACCCCGACCGGCCCGGACGCCGCCGAGGCGCCCACCGAAGCCGAGGCCGCGCCGGCGTTCCGGCGGGTCACCACCGCGGTCGTGACCGGCAGTTCCGCCGCCGCCCCGTACCACGTGGAGGTGAAGGCGGGCACCCACCCGCTGACCGCCGACGAACCGGTGCGGCGCGGCGGTTCGGACAGCGGACCGGAGCCGTTCGCGCTGCTGCTCGCCTCCCTCGGCTCCTGCACGGCGATCACCCTGCGCATGTACGCGGAGCGCAAGGAGTGGTCGTTGGAGTCCGTCCGGGTCAGGCTCGGCTACGAGACGGACGGCCGCCACGGCCGGATCGACCGCCGGGTCGCCCTCACCGGTGCGCTCGACGACGACCAGCGCGCCCGGTTGCTCGACATCTGCGAACGCACGCCCGTCACCCTCGCGCTGCGCGCCGGGGTGGCCATCGACACGACGGAGGACCGCGCATGACGACCGCGCCCGAGGAGTACGACGTCATCGTGGTGGGCGCCGGGCCCACCGGGGAGAACGTGGCCGACCGGACCGCCGCCGCCGGGCTGCGGACGGTGATCGTGGAGAGCGAACTGGTCGGCGGCGAGTGCTCGTACTGGGCGTGCATGCCCAGCAAGGCGCTGCTCCGCCCGGTGGCCGCGCTGGCCGGTGCCCGCGGGGTGGCCGGTGCCCGCCAGGCGGTCGGCGGCGCCCTCGATCCGGCCGCCGTGCTGGCCCGGCGCGACTCCTTCACCTCGCACTGGCGGGACGACGGCCAGGTGAAGTGGCTGCGGGACACCGGCATCGAACTGGTCCGCGGCCACGGCCGGCTGGCGGGCGAGCGGAAGGTCACCGTCGAGGGCGAGGACGGCGGCGAGCGGCTGCTCACCGCCCGGTACGCGGTCGCGGTCTGCACCGGCAGCCGCCCGGTGCTGCCGCCGGACGTGCCGGGCCTGGCCGAGGCACGCCCGTGGACCAACCGGGAGGCGACCGGCTCGCCCGCCGTCCCCGGCCGGCTGGCCGTCGTGGGCGGCGGGGTGGTCGGGGTCGAGATGGCCACCGCCTGGCGGGCGCTCGGCAGCGAGGTCGTGCTGCTGGTGCGCGGCGAGGGTCTGCTCCCCCGGATGGAGCCGTTCGCGGGCGAGCTGGTGACCGAGGGGCTGCGGGCGGCCGGGGTGGACGTGCGGTTCGGGGTCTCGGTCACCGCGGTCGAGCGGCCGGGCGGCGGCGGCGAGGTCACCCTGGTGCTGGCGGACGGCGAGCGGCTGGCCGCCGACGAGGTGCTGTACGCGACCGGCCGGGCCCCGCGGACCGCGGACATCGGGCTGGAGCAGGTCGGGCTGAAGCCCGGCAGCTGGCTGGAGGTGGACGACAGCTGCACCGTGCTCGGCGTCGAGGGCGAGTGGCTGTACGCCGCCGGGGACGTCAACCACCGGGCGCTGCTCACCCACCAGGGGAAGTACCAGGCCCGGATCACCGGCGCGGCGATCGTGGCGCGCGCCCAGCGGCGCCCGCTGGACACCGCGCGCTGGGGCGCGCACGCCGCGTCCGCCGACAGTGCCGGAGCACCGCAGGTGGTCTTCACCGAGCCGGAGGTGGCGGCCGTCGGCCTGACGCTGGACGCCGCCGAGCGGGCCGGGCTTCGGGTCAGGACGGTCGACCACGACCTGGGCGCCGTCGCCGGTGCCTCGCTCTACGGCGACGACTACCGGGGGAAGGCCCGGGTGGTCTTCGACCTGGACCGGCAGGTGCTGGTCGGCGCCTCGTTCGTCGGCCCCGGGGTCGCCGAACTGCTGCACTCCGCCACCGTCGCCGTGGTCGGCGAGGTGCCGATCGACCGCCTCTGGCACGCGGTGCCCGCCTACCCGACGATCAGCGAGGTCTGGCTGCGGCTGCTGGAGGGGTGCCGGGGCTGAGCGGGCGGGTGCGCCCGGGCGCGGGTACGGGTACGGGTGCGGGTGCGGGTGCGGGTGCGGCCGGGTGAGAGGGCCGGTGCGGGTGCCGAGGCGGTACTCAGCCGGCCCGTCCGGCGGCCCGGCACCCGGCTCCGCGGACACCGGCGCGGCGAGGAGTGTCCTCCCGGAGGACGGCGGGAGACTGTCCCCTGGAGGGGGTGTCCCGGGGGGGCCGTCTTCGCCGGACAGGTGGTGTGTCGCATGACCGAGGTGCTGTTGGCCGTCGGAACCGAGAAGGGCCTCTTTCTCGGTCGCAGTCGCGACCGGCTGAGCTGGGACTTCAGCGGGCCGCACTTCCCGATGAACGCCGTCTACTCCGTCTCCGTCGACCGTCGGGAGGGCAGGGTCCGGTTGCTGGTCGGCGCCGACAGCAGCCACTGGGGGCCGTCGGTCTGGCGCTCCGACGACCTCGGGGCGACCTGGTTCGAGCCGACCGAGCCGGCCATCCGCTTCCCGGAGCACACCGGCGCCTCGCTCACCCGCGTCTGGCAGCTGCAGCCCGCCGGGCCCGAGGCGCCCGGTGTGGTCTACGCGGGCACCGAGCCGGCCGCGCTCTTCCGCTCGACGGACGGCGGCGAGACCTTCGAACTGGTCGAATCGCTCTGGAACCACCCGCAGCGCCCGGAATGGGGCGCCGGCTACGGCGGGCAGGGGCTGCACACCATCCTCACCGACGTCCGCGATCCCGAGCGGCTGCTGGTCGCGGTCTCCAGCGGCGGCGTCTACCGCAGCAAGGACGGCGGGGCCAGCTGGGAGCCGTCCAACCGGGGGCTGCGGGCGGAGTTCCTCCCCGAGGAGGGCCAGTACCCCGAGTTCGGCCAGTGCGTGCACAAGATCGCCCGTGACGCCGTCAACCGCGACCGGCTCTACCTGCAGAACCACGGCGGCGTCTACCGCAGCGACGACGCCGGCGCGAGCTGGCAGTTCGTCACCGACGGCCTGCCCGCCGACTTCGGCTTCGCCGTGGCCGCCCACCCGCGGCAGGCCGACACCGCCTACCTCTTCCCGCTCGGCGGCGCCGGCGACCGGATCCCGCCGGACCGCCGCTGCCGGGTCTACCGCACCGAGGACGGCGGCGGCAGCTGGACCCCGCTCGCCAAGGGGCTCCCCGGCGAGGACCACTACGGCGTGGTGCTGCGCGACGCCCTGCGCACCGACGACGCCGACCCGGCCGGCATCTACTTCGGCAACCGCAACGGTGAGGTCTACGGCAGCCCCGACGAGGGCGAGAGCTGGTCGCTGCTGATCTCCCACCTGCCGGACGTGCTCTGCGTCCGGGCCGCGGTGGTCGCCTGACGGTCCACTGCGTGCCGTGACGGCGTGTCGGTCCGACGCGCCGACGGGCCGGCGGGCCAGCGGGCCGGCGGGCCGGCGGGCCGGCGGGCCGGCGGGCCGGCGGGCCAACGGCAGGCCCTGCAGCAGGAAGAGCCAGGCGGGCCTCCGCCGACGTGACGGCGGACCACGCGTACCGACGCCGGGCCCGCGCGCGGGCCGGGGGCGGGACGGTCGACGCCGGCGCCCCCGGGCCCGCGCCGCGGCCCCTTCCCGGAAAGCGGACCCGGCTGGTCAGAGCCGGTGTGTAGGCTCGCTGGCATGGTGAGGGTGACGCGGGACGACGTGGCACGGGCGGCGGGGACGTCGACCGCCGTGGTGAGCTATGTGATCAACAACGGGCCGCGGCCGGTCGCGGCCGCCACGCGGGCGCGCGTCCTGGCCGCGGTCGAGGAGCTCGGCTACCGCCCGAACCGGGTGGCCCAGGCGATGGCGCGCCGCCGCACCAACCTGATCGGCATGGTCGTGCCGGACGCGCGCCAGCCGTTCTTCGCCGGCCTGGCGCACATGGTCGAGCAGGCGGCCGCCGAACGCGGGCGACTGCTGCTGATCGGCAATTCCGACTACGCCGACGAGCGGGAGGCGCACTACATCCGGGCGTTCCTCGGCATGCAGGTGGACGGCCTGATCCTGGTCACCCAGGACCCGTCGGTCCCCGGGGTGGCCGGGGTCGAGGCCGCGGACGGCACTCCCGTCGTCCTGCTGCACCACCGCGCGGAGACGGAGTCGGGGGTGGCCGTCGTCGCGGACGACGAGGGCGGGGCGCGCGAGGCCGTGCGCCACCTGCTGGAGCACGGGCACACCGAGGTGCACTGCTTCGGCGGCACCGCCGCACTCAGCCCCAACGACCCGGTCACCGGCCGCACGGCGGGGTGGGCCGCCGCCCTGGCCGACGCCGGCATCCCCACCGGTGGCCGGCTGACGCACGCGCCCTTCGACCGCGTCCGCGCCCACGCCGAGGCGCTCAGGCTGCTGGCCCGCCCCGACCGGCCGTCGGCCGTGTTCTGCGCGACGGACGACCAGGCGATCGGCCTGCTCCGGGCCGCCGACGACCTCGGGATCCGCGTCCCGGAGGACCTCGCGGTGGCCGCGTTCGACGACATCGCGGAGGCCGTGATCGCCGGGCCGCCGCTGACCACGGTCGCGACCGCGCAGGTCGAGATGGCCCGGGCCGCCGTCGACCTGGTCCTCAAGGCCAGGGACGAGGAGGGCCCCGCACCGGCGGGCGCCCGCACCTTCCCCGCCCACCTCGTGGTCCGCCGCTCCTGCGGCTGCGGCTGAAGACGCACCGGGGCACCGACGCCGCCCGCCCCGACCGGCGGCCCGACGGGCGCGCCCTCCCGGCCGCTCCTCAGCGGAGTTCGTCGGCGAGGAGGTCCATCAGGAGGTTGTCGTGCCAGGTGCCGTCGGGGCCGCGCTCGTACTGCCGCATGGTGCCGACCGGCCGGAAGCCGACCTTCTCGTAGCAGCGGATCGCCGCCGCGTTGTCGGCCGCCGGGTCGATGATCAGCCGGTGGTAGTGGTGGTCCGCCACCAGGTGGCGGGCGAGGGTGCGGACGGCGTCGGTGCCGAGCCCCTGCCCGTGGTGGGCCGGGTCGAGGTAGATGTCGATGCCCGCGTGCCGGTACTCGTCGTCGTTGTTGGCGTACCACTGGATCGCCCCGGCGATCCCCCCGCCGGCCACGACGATCACCAGGGTCTCGGTGTCCGGCTCCTTCAGGTCGGTGGCGACGGCGTCCGCCAGATCGTCGCCGCCCCGCCAGCGGGCGTAGACCTCGGGCGTGGAGCGGATCGCCACGAGCGACGGGATGTCGTCCTCGGTGGCCGGCCGGAGCGTGACGCGGGCGCCGTGCAGAATCGTCCCCATATGGGGCATGTTGGCACGGCGGCGAACGCCCGGCGAACCCTTTTCCGCGCCCCGACCGGAGGCCGCTGCCCGGCTCCGGACGGGCCTCGCGGACGCACCCCGCGGACGCGCCCCGCGGACGGCCGGCACCGGCCGGGGGCCTTCGCGAACGACCGGAGCACCGGTCGGGTGAGCCCCCGCCGGGCCGGGGGCGGCGGACCCCCGTTCCGCCGGCCCCGGCCGGGAGCGGGTCAGGCGGTCTCGACGGGCAGCCCGGCACCGGTCCAGTCCTCGATGCCCTCGCGGTACTTGCGGACATCGGTGTAGCCGAGCGCGACCAGCCGGTCGGCGACCTGGCCGCTGTTGGGGCAGGCCGGGTTGGAGCAGTAGGTGACGATCGCGGCGTCGCGGTCCGGGAGCAGGGCGGGTGCCAGCCGGTCGACGTCGGCCCGCACCAGCGCGACGGCGCCGGGCAGGTGCTGCTGGGCGTAGTACTCGCCCCCGAGCGCGTCGACGACGGTCACGGACCCCGCCTCGATCGCCGCCGCCAGTTCGTCCCGGGTGATGAGCGCGGTCATGACGCTGCCTCCTGAGGAGTCGATTCGGACTATAGTCCGGTTATGGCTCACGACGATAACGGACCGCGGTCCGCTTCTGCAATCCCCCCGGCGGGCGGCGAGGCGGTGCCGCTGGAACTGCTGCGCACCCCGCCGCCCGGCGAACGGGCCGACGCCGCGCGCAACCGGGCGGCCGTACTGGAGGCCGCCGCCCGGCTGTTCGCCGAGCACGGGGTGGAGGCCGTCTCGATGGACCAGGTGGCGGCCGCGGCCGGAGTCGGCAAGGGCACGCTCTTCCGCCGCTTCGGCGACAAGGCGGGCCTGGGCGTGGCCCTGCTCGACGCCCGCGAGCGCAAGCTCCAGGAGGCGATCCTGCGCGGCCCGGCCCCCCTCGGGCCGGGCGGGACCGCCGACGGCGGAGCGGGCGAGCCGGCGGACCGGGCCGCCCCGGCCGAGCGGCTGGCCGCGTTCGTGGACGCCTACCTCGACTACCTGCTGGAGCACCTGGACCTGGTGCGGATGTCCGAGACGGCCAGCCGGGGCGCGCGCTACCGGGTGGGCGCCTACCGCTTCTGGCACCGGCACACGGCGATCCTGCTCGCCGCGGCCGGCGCGGCGGACCCCGAGCACGACGCCCATGCGCTGCTGGCGGCGCTCGCGGCCGAGCACGTGGCGGCCCTGCTGCCGGAGCTGGGCGAGGAGCGGATCCGGGCGGGGGCCGTCGCGCTCGCCGTGCGGCTCGCCCGGTAGGGCCGTCAGGCCGCGCACGGCGCGGGGATGCCCGGCCCGCACAGCCCGCGGCCCCGGGAGCCGCGGGCTCCCGGGGCCGCACGGACGCCCGGCGGTGCCGGTCCGTCAGGCGTGCACCGGCTGCACGCACCGGACCCGGCCGGGCGACTCCGGCCCAGGCGACTCCGGACCGGGCACCGCGGCCGGCTCCAACTGGAGTGTCGCGTGCGCGATGCCGAAGTGGTCGGCGACGCACCCGCGGAGGCGGGCGAGCAGGTCGCCCGGACCACCGTCCGCGACCACGTGGGCGGTGAGGACGGGCATGCCCGAAGTGATCGTCCAGGCGTGCAGGTCGTGGACCTCGTGCACGCCGTCCTCGGCGAGGAGGTGGCTCCGCAGTTCGGCGAGGTCGACGTCCTCGGGCGTGGCCTCCAGCAGGACGCGCAGGGCGTCCCGGCCCAGCAGGTAGGCCCGGGGCAGGATCATCGCGCCGATCAGGAGCGAGGCGATCGGGTCCGCGTACTGCCAGCCGGTGAGCTGGATGACGACCGCGGCCGCGATCGCCGCGACCGAGCCGAGGGCGTCGCCGAGCACCTCCAGGTAGGCGCCGCGCAGGTTGAGGCTGCGGTCCTTGCCGCCGTGCAGCAGGGCGACCCCGACGAGGTTGGCGGCGAGGCCGATCAGGGCGACGGTCAGCATCAACCCGCCCTGTACCTCGACGGGCTGCCCGAAGCGCTGGACGGCCCGGGAGGCGACCCAGGCGAAGACGCCGATCAGCAGGGCCGCGTTGACCAGTGCGGCCAGGATCTCCAGGCGGTAGTGGCCGAAGGTGCGGCGCAGGGTGGGCGAGCGCTGCGCGACCTGCACGGCGAGCAGGGCGAGGGCGACCCCGGAGAGGTCGGTCAGCATGTGCCCGGAGTCGGCGAGCAGCGCGAGGCTGCCGGAGAGCAGGCCGCCGATCACCTGGAGGACGAGGACGCCGCCGGTCACGGCGACGGTCAGCAGCATCCGGCGGCGGTAGGCGCCGCTGACGGTGACGGCAGCCGGGGCGGTGCGGTCGGCATCCATGTCAGTACTCCTCCCGGGCGGGGCCTTCGGGGACGGGGGCGGCCGCCGGGTCGGGCGGCAGCACCGCGGCGAGCAGCGCCCGCAGGGCGCGGGCGAGGCGGTCGTCGGCGAGGTGGTAGCGCGTCCGGCGCCCCTCGGGCACGGTGCGGACCAGGCCGCAGTCGCGCAGGCAGGCGAGGTGGTTGGAGACGTTCGCCCTGGTCAGCCCGAGCTCCTCGGCGAGGTCGGCCGGGTAGTGCGGGGCGTCGAGAAGGGCGAGCAGGATGCGGCGCCGGCTGGTGTCGGCAAGGGCCTTGCCGACCCGTTCCATGGCCGCCTCCTGCGCCTCGGCGGGGAGGTGGGGATTCCGGGCGGGCTCGACGGTGGGTTCCATGACTCCACAGTACAGCCGTGGCTGAATTCAGCGTGTAATGAACCTCGGGCCGGGCGCGGTCGGGCGGGCCGGCCCGCCCCGGTGGCCCGACCGGCAATCCCCCGGAAGAATTTCGGCGCGGCTGTCGATCCGGCCGCCACCAGTTCGACGCAGGGGTGAGAGGCGGGGAGAGGCCCCGCCTCCGGACCGAGGAGTCACCATGCCGCGCTTCATGTCGCTGATCCGCATCGACGAGCAGAACGCCCCCGACATCCAGGCGGCGGACCCCGGGTTCGAGCAGCGGATGGGCGCACTGTTCGAGGAGATCACCAAGGCGGGGGTCATGCTCGACACCGCCGGCCTGCTGCCCACCTCCGAGGGCACCAGGATCACCTGGGAGGGCGGGAAGCTGAGCTTCACCGACGGCCCGTTCACCGAGACCAAGGAGGTCGTCGGCGGCTACGCCATCATGCAGTGCAAGGACATGGCCGAGGCGGTGGAGTGGACCAAGCGGTTCCTGCAGACCCACCCGGAAAGCTGGAAGGTCGGCGCCGAACTGCGCCAGATCGACGAGGCCGCCACCCCGCCGGAGGCCTGAGCGGGCCCGGCCCCGCGGAACGCTCCCGCCCGGGCCGAACCGTCCCGGCCGTTCCCGGACCGCCCGAAACCGTCCGGCACCGCCTGAAACCCCCTGACGCCGCCTGATCCGGTTCGATCGCCCCCGCCCCCGCCCCGACCCGCCGCGTCCGCGTTTGCCTCGCCCCCGGACAGCTGCTCTGATGAGTGGCCGTGAGCGAGAGCGACGCGGCCGTGGCGGTCGAGGCGGTGTTCCGGATCGAGTCCGCCCGGATCATCGCCGGAGTCACCCGCATCGTGCGGGACGTGGGCATCGCCGAGGAGCTGGCCCAGGACGCCCTGGTCGCCGCCCTGGAGCAGTGGCCGGAGCAGGGCGTGCCGGACCGGCCGGGCGCCTGGCTGATGACGACGGCCAAGCACCGCGCGATCGACCTGGTCCGCCGCCGCGAGACGTACGCGCGCAAGCTCGCCGAGGTCGGGCGGTCGCTGGAGGACGTGCCGCCGCCGGAGCCGGTCGAGCCGGACGACATCGACGACGACCTGCTGCGGCTGATCTTCACGGCCTGCCATCCGGTGCTGGCGGCCGACGCCCGGATCGCCCTGACCCTTCGGCTGCTGGGCGGGCTGACCACCCAGGAGATCGCCCGTGCCTTCCTCGCCGCCGAACCGACCGTCGCCCAGCGGATCGTCCGGGCGAAGCGCGCGCTCGCCAGGGCGAACGTCCCGTTCGAGGTTCCGTACGGCGAGGACCGGGAGGCCCGGCTCTGCTCCGTGCTGGAGGTCATCTACCTGATCTTCAACGAGGGCTACTCGGCCACCGCCGGCGACGACCTGCTCCGGCCCGCGCTCTGCGAGGACGCGTTGCGGCTGGCCCGGGTGCTCACCGGGCTGGTGCCGCAGGAACCCGAGGCGCACGGGCTGGCGGCCCTGCTGGAGTTCCAGGCCTCCCGGACCGCCGCGCGGACCGGCCCGGACGGGCAGCCGGTGCTGCTGGCCGACCAGAACCGCGCCCGCTGGGACCGGTTGCTGATCCGGCGCGGATTCGCCGCGCTGCAGCGCGCGGGCACCGGGCCGTACTCGGTGCAGGCCGCGATCGCCGCCTGCCACGCCCGGGCGGCGCGCTACGAGGACACCGACTGGGCGACGATCGCCGCCCTGTACGGGCGGTTGATGACGCTGACGCCGTCCCCGGTGGTGGAGCTGAACCGGGCGGTGGCCGTCTCGATGGCCCAGGGCCCTTCGGCCGCCCTGGAGCTGGTGGACGCACTGGCCGCGGAGCCGGCCCTGAAGGAGTACCACCTGCTGCCGAGCGTCCGCGGCGACCTGCTGGCCCGGCTCGGACGGACCGACGAGGCGCGGGCGGAGTTCGAGCGGGCGGCGGCGCTGACCCGCAACGCCCGGGAGCGGGAGCTGCTGCTGGTCCGGGCGGCGGAGGCGGGCGCCCCCGCGCCCCGGAGCCTGCCCGACGGCCCGCACGGCGTCGACGGCCGGGACGGTGCCGACGGCCCGCACGGCGTCGACGGCCGGGACGGTGCCGACGGCCGGGACGGTGCCGACCGGGCGGACGGCACGGTGTGACCGGGCTCCCCGGCCCGGCTACGCCCCGTCGTCCAGCCGCAGCCGGGCACTGACCTCGCCGAGGCCCGCCGCCAGGACGGCCAGCTGCTCCCGGGTGAGCACGTCGATCAGCAACTCGCGCACCAGCGCGACGTGTCCCGGGGCGGCCTGCCGCAGGGCCTCGCGCCCCTCGTCGGTGAGCTCGGCGAAGACCCCGCGCACGTCGCTCGGGCACGAGCGGCGGCCGACCAGGCCCATCCGCTCCAGCTGGGTGACCTGGTAGGTGAGGCCGCTCTTGGAAGTGACCAGCTTCTCCGCCAGTTCGGTCATCCGGAGCGAGCCGGCCGGCGCCGCGGAGAGGTGGACCAGGACCTCGTACTGGGTGTGCGAGAGGCCGGAGTCCTCCTTGAGCTGGCGCTCCAGCCGGCGGTTCAGCAGGTTGCTCGCGGTGACGAAGCCCCGCCAGGCGGCCATCTCGTCGTGGTCGAGCCAGCGCGGTTCGCTTCCGGGGGGCGTGGAGGGCATGCGGAAAGCCTACTCCTGTTGTTCAAATTCGAACGAAGGTGTACGGTCGAGGTGTCGAGGTTCAAAATTGAACTACCTGACCCGGGGCGGCCGGTCCGGCCGGGGTCGGAACCGCCCGCGGAAGGAAGCCGAGGAAGCCGCCATGAGCACCGCCGCCCCCGAGCGCATGCCCGCCCTCTACCTCTCCCACGGCGCGCCGCCGCTCGCCGACGATCCGATCTGGCCCGGCCAGCTGGCCGCCTGGTCGGCCGACCTGCCCCGGCCCGAGGCGATCCTGGTGGTCTCGGCGCACTGGGAGGAGGCGCCGCTCGCCCTCGGCGCGGTCGATCCCGTGCCGCTGGTCTACGACTTCTGGGGCTTCCCCGAGCACTACTACCGGGTGCAGTACGCCGCCCCCGGCGCGCCCGCACTCGCCGAGCGGGTGCGGAAGCTGCTGCGCGCCCCCGGCGCCCCGGTGCAGGACGTCCCCGACCGCGGCCTCGACCACGGCGCGTACGTCCCGCTGGTGGAGATGTTCCCGGCGGCGGACGTCCCGGTGCTCCAGGTCTCCATGCCCACGCTCGACCCGCAGCGGCTGCTGGAGATCGGCCGCCGGCTCGCACCGCTGCGCGACGAGGGCGTGCTGATCGTCGGCAGCGGCTTCTTCACCCACAACCTGCGGGCGCTCAGCTCCGACGGCCGGGTCAGCTCGGTGATGGCCGAGTTCGACGACTGGGGCCGGCGCGCCCTGGAGGCCGAGGACCTGGACGCGCTGCTCGACTTCGAACGCAAGGCCCCGGCCGGGCGGCTGGCGCATCCGCGTACCGAGCACTTCGCCCCGCTGTTCGTCACCCTCGGCGCCGGCGAGGCCGACCTGGGCAGCCAGCGCAGCGTCATCGACGGCTTCTGGATGGGACTGGCCAAGCGCTCGATCCAGCTCGGCTGAGGACCGGACGGACGGGACCGACGGCTGGGCACGCCCATCGCTCGGACGGCGCAGCAGGTGAAGCGCTCGCCGATGTGCTCGGGCCGCTCGACCTCACCGGGCCGCCGGAGGCCGGTCGCCCCGGACGCCCCGCCCGGCGATCCGGCTGACGTCCTGCTCCGGCACACCGGGCGGGGAGCCGAACGGCCGCCCGCGCAAGGCCTCGTGGACCCGGCGGGCGGCCGTGCCCGAGGGCTGGCGGCCGGCGGCGGTGGCCGGCGGCAGCGCCGCCTCAGGCGGTGGCGGCCCGCTCGGCCTCGCTCCGCTCGACGCAGAACTCGTTGCCCTCGATGTCGAGCAGGGTCACCCAGCCCTTGCCGTCCGGGGTGCGGTGGTCACCGTGGAGCGTGGCGCCGAGCGCCAGCAGACGTTCGACCTCCTCGTCCCGGGTGCGGTCCTGCGGCTGGATGTCCAGGTGGACGCGGTTCTTCACCGACTTGCCCTCGGGCACCTGGATGAAGAGCAGCCCGGCGCCGGCCGTCTGCACCAGCGCCTCCGGGTCACCCGGGTTGTCGTCGTCACTCACCTTGGCGTCCAGCACCTCGGCCCAGAACTGCGCCAGGCGGTAGGCGTCGGCGCAGTCGATCGTCGTGTGTCGTACAAGAGAAGCCATGCCGGCCACTCTGGCCCGGCGCCGCCTGCCGGTCCAGCGATTATGCGGAGCGGCTGTGGAGGTGACCGTCCAGCGGGAACTCCGGCGGCAGGGCCGGGAGCACGGACCGGAAGCCGTACCCGGTCTTCTCCGCGACCCGGCAGGACGCCGTGTTGTCCACCTGGTGCAGCAGATCGAGCCGGACCAGCCCGTCGGCGGCGAAGGCGGCGAACGCCCAGCCGGTGAGCACCTCCAGCGCGCGCGGGGCCACGCCCCGGCCGCGGGCGGCGGCGGCCGTCCAGTACCCCACCTCGGCCGCCGGCCCACCGGGCTCGGCGCGCTTGAGCACCACGTTGGCGACCAGCTCGGCCGGGGCGTCGGCCCGATCGTCGACTCGGGCGTCGTCCGAGCCTTCGGCCCGGCCGTCGTCCCGGCCGTCACGGCGTTCCAGGACGGCGAAGCTGTACCGGTGGCCCTCCGCCCAGCCGCGGCGCTGCAGGTCGAGCCAGCGGGCGGCCTCGGCCGGGTCGGTGACCGGGGTCCGGGTGAAGCGGCGCAGCGTCTCGTCGCGGTGGATCGCGATCAGCGCGGGCGCGTCCTCGTCCCGGAACGGGCGC
>NZ_JAKNTA010000001.1:184774-195732 GCF_022288725.1 Kitasatospora sp. A2-31
CGTGCCCCAGTCGAAGTACTCCAGCACCCGCCGGCGCAGCAGCTCGTCGTCGGGCAGCTCCTTCCGGACCGCCTCGCCCATCAGCTCCATCCAGCGACCGCGCTGCTCCTCGGTGATCGCGAGGCCCAGGTGCGAGCGGAGCAGCGACTGGTGGCCGCCGAGCTCGTCGGTGAAGCGGGCCGGGCCACCGAAGATCTCGCCCAGCCAGACGGCGACGTGCTCGATGTGGGTGGTGGTGAAGTTCGCGAAGACGGGCGCCAGCACCGGGTCGGCCAGCACACCCTCGTAGAAGGTGTTGCTCAGCCGACGCAGCGCGTCGATGCCGCCGACGGCGTCGTACAGGCTCTCGGACCGTTCGTCGCTCATGCGTGTTCTCTCCCCGTGAATGGGTGCGTCGGCACCGTCTGTCCGACACCTTCCTAACAGTCCGGCGGGGGTGCCGAGTCCCCCTGCGGGCCCTGTTCGCCGCGGGCTCAGCAAGCGGAGGCGCACGTTCCCGGTCCGGGCCGGCCGTACCGCCGGGCCGTGCCCGGCCGTCGCCCCCCTGCCGCTTGCCCCCCCCCTGCCGCTTGCCCTCGTTGCCGCTTGCCCTCGTTGCCGCTTGACCTCGTTGTCGCTTGACCTTGACGCTGGCGGCAGGGTTGGAGGCTTCCGGCATGAACGAGAGCACGGAGCACGAGGCAGTCTCCCGGGTCGTCCTGGTCACCGGGGCCGGCACCGGGATCGGACGGGCCACCGCACACGCCTTCGCCGCGCAGGGCCCGCAGGTGCGGGTCGTGGTGGTCGGCCGGCGCGCCGAGCCGCTGGCGGAGACGGCGCACGCCCACCCCGACCGGATCCACCCGCTGGCCGCGGACATCACCGCACCCGGCGCCCCCGAGGCGGTGGTGCAGGCGGTGGGGGAGCGGTACGGGCGGCTGGACGTCCTGGTCAACAACGCCGCGATCGTCCGCAGCGGCGCCGTCGGCGGCCTGGACCGGGCGGGGATCGACGCCCTGCTCGCCACCAACCTGACCGCCCCCCTGCTGCTCGGGCAGGCCGCGCTGGCGCCGCTGGAGGCGAGCCGGGGCGTCATCGTCAACGTCACCACCTCGGTCGGGCAGCGCGGCTGGCCCGGCAACTCGGTCTACGCCGCCGGCAAGGCGGCGCTGGAGTCGGCCACCCGCAGCTGGGCGGTGGAGCTCGCGCCGCGCGGCGTCCGGGTGGTGGCGGTGGCGCCGGGGGCGATCGACACGCCGATCGGCGAGCACTCCGGCCTCGGCCCGGAGCAGCGCGCGGCCGTCCGGCAGTGGCAGATCGTCCACACCCCGCTCGGCCGGATCGGCCGGCCCGCCGAGGTCGCCTGGGCCGTCACCCGGCTCGCCGCGCCGTCGGCCTCGTTCGTCACCGGAGTAGTGTTGCCCGTCGACGGCGGCGCCGTCGTGGGGTGACGGGGGCGGAAGGACGGGGCGGGGTGCTGATCGGCGAGCTGGCGAGGGCGACGGGGAGCACGGCCCGGGCGCTGCGCCACTACGAGCAGGCCGGGCTGATCGGCTCCTCGCGCGCGGCCAACGGCTACCGGGAGTACGACGAGTCGGCGGCGGTGCGGGTGCGCAACATCCGTGCGCTGCTGGCCGCCGGGTTCACCCTGGAGGACGTCCGGCCGTTCCTGGACTGCCTGGACCACGACGTCCTGGCCGCCCCGCCGTCCGCCGCCGCGCTGCGGATCGCCCGGGAGCGGCTGGCCGTTCTGGAGCGCCGGATCGAGGCGCAGACCGCGGCCCGGGACCGGCTGGTCGCCGCCCTGGCGGCGGCGGAGCGGGCCCGCGCCGGCGCCGGAGCGGGCCGGGCCCTCACCGGGACGGCCGCACCCACCGCAGGTACGGCCCCGGCCGGCGCCGGGAGTTGACCCGGCCGGCGCCGGGAGTTGCGCGGGCGGCGCCGGAGTTGCGCGGTCGGACCGAACGGGTGACACCCCCGATCGGGGGTGTGCAGCGCGGCATGGGCGGAGGACAGTGGGCGCATGCAGATTCCCCTCTCCGTGATGGACTTCCTCGACCGGGCCGAGCTCGTCTACGGCGACCGGGTCGGCATCGTCGACGAACCGGTCCAGCCCGCCCCGTCCTGGGGCGAACTGACCTACCGCCGGGTCGCCGAGCTGGCCCGGGCCCAGGCCGCCGGGCTGGACCGGCTGGGCGTCGGGCCGGGCGAACGGGTCGCGATCGTCTCGCACAACTCGGCCCGGCTGATGACCTCGCTGTTCGGCGTGAGCGGGCACGGCCGGGTGCTGGTGCCGGTGAACTTCCGGCTCAAGGCCGAGGAGGTGTCGTACATCGTCGAGCAGAGCGGCGCGTCCGTGCTGCTGATCGACCCCGAGGTCGCCGAGGCGTTGGACGGTGTGACGGCCGAGCACACGTTCGTGCTCGGCGCCGAGAGCGACGCGCTGCTCTACGACTTCGACCACGCGCCGCGCCGGTACGAGAGCGGTGAGGAAGACACCGCGACGATCAACTACACCAGCGGAACCACCGCGCGTCCCAAGGGCGTCCAGCTCACCCACCGGAACATCTGGCTGAACGCCGTGCTGATGGGCCTGCACTTCGGCGCCACCGACCGGGACGTCTACCTGCACACCCTGCCGATGTTCCACGCCAACGGCTGGGGCCTGCCGTTCGTGCTCACCGGGCTGGGCGCGCAGCACGTCGTGCTGCGCAAGGTGGACGGCGCCGAGATCCTGCGCCGGGTCGAGCGGCACGGGGTGACCTTCCTGTGCGGCGCCCCCGCGGTGGTCCAGATGGTGCTGGACGCGGCCGCCGACTGGGAGGGGCCCGTCCCCGGCCGGGACCGGGTGCGGATGATCGTGGCCGGCGCCCCGCCGCCGACCTCGGTGGTGCAGCGCGTCGAGGCCGAGCTCGGCTGGGAGTTCATGCAGATCTACGGCCTGACCGAGACGTCGCCGGTGGTGACGGTCAACCGCGGCCGCTCCGAGTGGGACGTCCTGGAGCCCGCCGAGCGGGCCGAGAAGCTGGTGCAGGCCGGCTCCCCCGCGATCGGCAACAAGGTGGCGGTGGACGGCCAGGGCGAGGTGCTGGTCCGCTCCAACGTCGTGCTGTCCGGCTACTGGAACCAGCCGCAGGAGACCGCGGAGGCGATCCGGGACGGCTGGTTCCACACCGGTGACGGCGGCACCCTGGTCGACGGGTACCTGACCATCTCCGACCGGAAGAAGGACGTGATCATCAGCGGCGGGGAGAACGTCTCCTCGATCGAGGTGGAGGACTGCCTGTACGACCACCCGGCGGTCGCCGAGACGGCGGTGATCGGCGTCCCGGACGAGAAGTGGGGCGAGACGGTCAAGGCGCTGGTGGTGCTCAAGCCCGGCCCGGAGGCCGCCGGCGTCTCCGAGGCGGACCTCATCGCGCACTGCAAGCAGCGGCTGGCCGGCTACAAGTCGCCCACCTCGGTGGAGTTCCGGGACGCGCTGCCGCGGACCACCACCGGCAAGCTGCAGAAGTTCCGGCTCCGCGAGCCCTACTGGGCGGGGCGGGAGCGGAAGGTCAACTGACCCCGGCGCCCGGCGCCAGCAGCCCGGACTCACGGGCCAGCAGCGCGAGTTCGGTGCGGTTGCGGGCGCCGAGCTTGTGCATGGCGTTCTTCAGGTAGCCGGTCACCGTGTTGCAGGTGAGGCCCAGTTGGGCGGCGATCTCCGGGTTGGTCCGGCCGGTCGCCGCCCAGCGCAGCACCTCGTGCTCGCGCCTGGTCAGCGCTGCCGACCGGGCCGGCGGGACCGGCGGGACCGGCACCGGCACCGGCACCTCGGCTTTCGGCGACCGCCCTCCGGCCGGCGCGCCTCCGGCCGGCGCGCCGCTCCAGGCCGCCGCCCCGGCCAGTGCCCGGGTGGCGGCCGCGGCGAGTCGGGTGACGGCGGCGATCCGCACGTCCCCGAACGGGACGACCGCGCGCAGCGAGGCGTACACCACGCCGTGCACCGCGCCGCCGTGCAGCAGCGGAACGGTGAGCATCGCGTAGAGGTCCTCGGCGGTGACGGCGGCGTCGTAGTGGTGCGAGATCGTGGTGGCGGCCCGGTAGTCGGGCACCCAGGTGGGGGCGCGCTCGGCCAGCGCCCGGCCGCCCAGACCGGTCCCGGCGGGGACGGCGAGGTCGTGCAGCAGGTCGGCCCGGGTGCCGGCCCAGTGCCGCAGGACCATGCCCTCCGGGTCCCGGGCGCGGCGTCCCGGCTCGGGCACGCCGACCAGGCCGACGTCGGCGCCGCAGTCGGCGACCACCCGGCGGGCGAGGTCGCCGAGCACCGCGTCCCGGACCAGATCGGCGGCCCGGCGGGCGAGGTCGTCGCCGTCGAGGCCGTCGGCGGGACGGCTGCCGGCGGCACGGCCACCGGTGTCGCGGCGGCCGGCTGCGCGGGTGCCGGCCGCACGGGTGGGGGTGTCCGCAGCCCTGGTCATCGCGCGATTCTCACACGCGGTGCGGCCGGTGGCGAGGGTCGCGACCGGCCTCCTCCGCCGAGTTCCGGGCGGGGGCGCCGAGCGGGGCGTAGGGTGCGGGCTCGGGTTACCCGCGAGTCACATCTGACCCGCGGCGGGTTCCGACCGATCCGGCCGCCACCGGCGCGGACCGCCGCGGACGGGACCCACGACGGACACGGACGACAGACGTGAAGGGGATGCCGATGACGACGGACCCGAAGGGCCCGGGCGCCCAGGGCGTGCTGGCCGGCCTGCTCGACGACCTGCGGGCCGAGAGCGCGGTGCTGGACGGCCTGGTGGCGGGGTTGGAGCCGGCCGGATGGGCCGCGGACACCCCCGCCCACGGGTGGACGATCGCGCACCAGATCGCCCACCTGGCCTGGACCGACGACTGGGCGGAGCTCTCCGCCCGCGACCCCGAGGCCTTCACGGCGGAGTCCGGCCGCGTCTTCGGGGAGCTGGTGGCCGCGGGCGCCGACCCGGTGGAGGACGGGGCGGCGCGCGGCGCGGCCGAGGAGCCGGCGAAGCTGCTGGACCGGTGGCGGGCCGGACGGGAACGACTGGCGGCCGCGCTGGCCGCGGCCCCGGGCGACGCCCGGCTGCCCTGGTTCGGGCCGCCGATGAAGGCCCCGTCGATGGCCACCGCCCGGCTGATGGAGACCTGGGCGCACGGGCAGGACGTCGCGGACGCGCTGGGCGTGGTCCGGGAGCCGACGGCCCGGCTCCGGCACGTCGCGCACCTGGGGGTGCGGACGGCGGGGTTCGCCTTCTCGCTGCACGGCCTCCCGGCCCCGACCGACCCGATCCGGGTGGAACTGACCGCTCCGGACGGCGAATCGTGGACCTGGGGGCCGGCCGACGCCGCGGACCGGGTGAGCGGCCCGGCGCTGGACTTCTGTCTGCTCGTGACGCAGCGCCGGCACCTGGACGACCTCGCCCTGACCGCCACCGGCGGGACGGCGACGGCCTGGCTGCCGATCGCGCAGGCCTTCGCGGGTGCGCCCGGCCGGGGGCGGCAGGCGGGCGGCGGGCAGTGACCGGAGCGGGGCGCCGCCGGGCCGCGCCGGTCGGGGCCGGACCCACCCGTCGGATCGACTGATTGTTCGTCATATCCGCATGCCGGACGGCCAAACCACTCCTTCCGGCGATGTGCAGGGTTCGGGCGCGAATGATGCAATACCCGAGAGGCCCGGCGCGGCGCAGGCACCCCCACGACTGCACCGCGCCGGCCCCCCTCGGCCGTCTCGCCCCTTCAGCCGCCTCGCCCACCCGTCGGTGCCGTCGGATCGCCGGGCGGCGCCACGGCGCCCCGGCGCCGCCCTCAGATCCCCAGCCGCAGCGGGCTGAGCCGGGTGGCGACCAGGTTGGTGGCGCCGCGGTCGCGCTCGATGTGGCCGTGGACCAGCAGGCCGGCCCGGTCGAGCGCGGTGCGGCGCTGGGACTCCCAGACGGGGCGACTGCAGATCACGTTGATCAGGCCGGTCTCGTCCTCCAGGCTGAGGAAGAGCACCCCGCCCGCCGTCGGCGGCCGCTGGCGGTGCGTCACCAGTCCGCCGATCACCACGGCGGTGCCGGGCGCCACGTCCGGCAGCTGGGCGGCGGTCAGCGCCCCGCCGCGCTCCAGGTGCGGGCGCAGGTGCTGGACGGGGTGGCTGGTGGCGGAACTGCCGGTGGCCCAGAGGTCGGCGATGGTCTCCTCCACCGGGGTCATCCCGGGCAGCTCCGGGGCCTCGGTGCCCGGCGTGGTGCCGGGCAGCAGCGCCGCCGAGACGCCCGCGTACGCCCCTGCCGCCCAGAGCGCCTGCCGCCGGCCCAGCCCGAAGCAGCCGAACGCGCCCGCCGTGGCGAGGGCTTCCAGCACCGGTGCGGACAGGCCGGTCCGGCGGGCGAAGTCCTCCAGGTCCGCGTACGGCTGACCGGCCGCGATCGCCTCGGCCTGCGGGGCGCCGATCCCCCGGACGGTGTCCAGACCGAGCCGGATGGCCGGCTGCGGCCGGCCCGCGGTGAGCGGCGGCTTCGGGGTCGGGCCCCGGTACGGCTCCAGGGTCGGCCGCGGCCCGCTCGCGTTGACGTCCACCCCGCGCACCCGGACGCCGTGCCGGCGGGCGTCCGCGATCAGGCTCAGCGGCGAGTAGAAGCCCATCGGCTGGTTGGCCAGCAGGGCACAGGTGAAGGCCGCCGGGTAGTGGTACTTGAGCCAGGCGCTGGCGTACACCAGGTAGGCGAAGCTGATCGCGTGGCTCTCCGGGAAGCCGTAGTGGGAGAAGGCCTCGATCTTGGTGTAGACGTCCTCGGCCACCTCCTCGGGGATGCCGCGTTCGGCCATGCCGGCCAGCAGCCGGTCGCGGAGCCGGGCGACCCGCTCGTGCGAGCGCTTGGACCCCATCGCCTGGCGCAGCCGGTCGGCCTCGGCGGGTGTGAACCCGGCACAGTCGATGGCCAGTTGCATCATCTGCTCCTGGAACAGCGGCACCCCGAGGGTCTTGCCGAGCGCGTTCTCCATCAGCGGGTGCGGGCAGCCGGCCGGCTCCGCCCCGGCCCGGCGCCGCAGGTACGGGTGGACCGAGCCGCCCTGGATCGGACCCGGGCGGATCAGCGCGACCTCCACCACCAGGTCGTAGAAGTGGTCAGGCTTGAGCCGCGGCAGGGTGGCCATCTGGGCGCGCGACTCGACCTGGAACACGCCGACCGTGTCGGCCCGCCGCAGCATCGCGTAGACGCCCGGATCGTCGTCCGGGATGGTGGCCAGGGTGTGCCGCACGCCGTGGTGTTCGGCGATCAGGTCACAGGTGTCGTGCAGTGCGGCGAGCATGCCGAGGCCGAGCAGGTCGATCTTGACCAGCCCGGCGCCGGCCACCGACTCCTTGTCCCACTGCAGCACGGACCGGCCCGGCATCCGGGCCCACTCGGTGGGGCACATCTCGCCGATCGGCTCCCGGGTGAGCACCATGCCGCCCGAGTGGATGCCCAGGTGGCGCGGCAGGCCGTGGAGTTGGCCGGCCAGGGCGAGGACGTCGGCGGGGATGACGGCGTCCGACCCGGGGGTGGAGCGGAAGTCGGCCTGCCGGCTGAACGCGTCCACCTGCCCCTGCGGGTAGCCGAGCACCCGGGCCGCGTCGCGCAGCGCCAGCCGGGGCCGGTAGGTGATCACGTTGGCGACCTGGGCGGCGTGCTCGCGCCCGTAGCGGCGGTAGACGTACTGGATGACCTCCTCGCGGCGGCGGTTCTCGATGTCCAGGTCGATGTCGGGCGGTCCGTCGCGGGCGGTGGAGAGGAAGCGTTCGAACAGCAGCTTGTAGTGGATCGGGTCGACGGCGGTGATCCCGAGCGCGTAGCAGACCGCCGAGTTGGCCGCCGAACCGCGGCCCTGGCACCAGATGTCCTCCTGCCGGCAGAAGTCGACGATGTCGTGGACGATCAGGAAGTAGCCGGCCAGATCGAGCTCCTCGATGACGTCCAGCTCCCGGGCGAGCTGCCGGCGGGCGGGGCCGTTGCCGGACCCGAAGCGGGCCGGCCCGCGCTCGGCGACCAGGGCGCGCAGGTGGCTGATCTCGGTGTGCCCGGGCGGAACGGGGTAGCCCGGCAGTTCCGGGTCCAGCCGGGTGAAGTCGAAGGCGCAGGCGCGGGCCAGGTCGACGGTCGCCTCCCGCACGCCGGGGAAGCGGGCCAGCCGGCCGGCCATCTCGCGCCCCGAGCGCAGGTGCGCAGTGCCGGCCGCGTGCGTCCAGCCCGCCGCCTCCTGGAGCGTGCGGCGCTCGTGCAGCGCGGCGAGGCTCTGGGCGAGCCGGCCCTGGGCCGGGCCGGCGTGGTGGGCGTTGGTGGAGGCGACCACGGCCAGGCCGAGCCGGGCGGCGGAGGCGGCGAGGGCGTCGTTGCGCAGGTCGTCGCCGGGCAGCCACTGGTCGATCAGCTCGACGTACACGTTGTCCCGGCCGAACGCCTCGACGAGGCTCTGCAGCCGGTCCTCGGCCGTCCGCCGGCCGTCGGGGCCGCCCTCGGCGAGGGCGGCCGGCACCCGGCCCAGGCGGCAGCCGGTGAGCACCGCCCAGTGGCCGCGGTGCGCGGCCGCCAGCTCCGCGAAGTCGTACGCCGGGCGGCCCTTGGCCCCGCCCGCCAGTTGGGCGGCGCTGATCGCCGCGGAGAGGCTGCGGTAACCGGCCGGGTCGCGGGCCAGGACCAGCAGGTGCTCGGTCTCCCGGCGAGGGCGCCGGGCGGGGTCCGGCTCGTGACGGAGGGTCAGTTCGGCGCCGAACACCGTGCCGATGCCGGCCTCGCGGGCCGCCTCGGCGAAGCGCACCGCGCCGTAGAGGCCGTCGTGGTCGGTGAGGGCGAGCGTCTCGACGCCCAGCCGGGCGGCCTCCGCGACCAGCTCCTCGGGGTCGCTGGCACCGTCGAGGAAGCTGAAGGCGGAGTGGACGTGCAACTCGGCCCAGGCCGGGGCGCCGCTCGGCTCGGCGGGGCGGGGCGCCCGCTCCTGCGTGCGGCGACGGAGCGGGACGACCTCGCCTCCGGCCGGGCCCGGCCGGCCGCCGGCCAGGCGCCGGTGCAGTTCGCTCCAGGGGAGTGAGGAGTGGCTGGTGAAGCCCATCGGGGGTCGTGCCTTCGGTCGTGCTCTGCTGTTGACTCCCCCCGCTGCCTCCCCCCGCTGTTGCCCCCCCCCCCGCTGTTGCCCCCCCCCCGCTGTTGCCCCCGGCCGCCGTTGCCCCCACCGCTGGTGCGGCCTGCCGGGTCAGTCGTAGCCCGCCTCCACGAACCACTCACCGCCCTCCACCGTGAGCAACAGCGCCCGGCCGTCCGCCACCGTGACCTGGAAGCGCGCCCGGCGGCGGGCGCGCGCCTGGTCCCACCAGTACTCGACCGCCGGCCAGGGCCCGGTCCAGCCCTCCACCGCCAGCTCCCGCCCGCGCAGCGCGACCCGGTCGGGCCGGGCCGACACCCCCGCCCGGCCGTCCACCACCACCGGGAGCCCCTCCGCGTCCAGCACGACGGCCGGCACCGGGGTGCGGTGCACCACGGCCGGCCAGACGTCCGGCAGCCGGCCCGGCCAGGGCGCGTCGGCCGGGGCCGCCGGGTCGTACGGCTCGCCCCACGGCACCCGGACCGCCTGCTCGGCCGGGCCCCGCCCGCCGGCCGGCTCGATCCGGCGCAGCCCGGCGTGGCCGAGCACCGCCTGGACCCGGGCGACCGCGCGCTCCACCCGGTCGTCCGCGACCGCCTGCCCCCAGAGCGCCAGCTGCCGCCCCTGGTCCGGGGAGAGGTCGTCGGGGACGAGGCGCAGGGCGGTGAAGCCCGCGCCGTGGGGGGCGGCGCCCGCGCCGTGCTCGTCCTCCGCCCCGGCCGGGGTGTCGAACGTGCCCGCGCCCTGCCAGGCCTGGAGCTGCCAGCGGACGCGTTCGGCCAGCGCCGTCGCCGACAGCCGGCCCTCGTGGCGCCAGAGCCGTGAGACGGTCCGCCCGTCGGCGCAGGCCACCTCGACGGCGACCCGCTGGCAGGTCAGGCCCGCGCCGGCGAGCCGCCGGTGCAGTTCCTCGGCCAGGGTGCGGGCCACGAACACCAGCGGCTCGGCGAGCGGCTCGGGCGGGTCGAAGCGCTGCTCGACGGAGAGGTCCGGCCCCTCGGTGCGCGGGACCAGCGGGCGCGGCTGGAGCCCCCGGGCCAGCCGGTGGGCGACCGTGCCGGTCGGGCCGAAGCGGTCCGCGACCGCCTCGGCGGGCAGCGCGGCGAACGCCCCGACGGTGGACAGGCCGAGCCGGTCCAGCAGTTCCGCCAGCGTCTCGTCCCCGAGCGCGGCCACCGGGTAGGGCGCGAGGAACTCCGCCGTCCGCCCGGCCGGCACCAGCACCCCGGCGCGGGCGGCCAGCACGGCGGCGAACAGGCCGTCGGCGACGCCGACCCGGCCGTGCGGGGCGGGGGGCGGGGTGGTCGCGGGTTCCGCTCCGGGTGCCGCCGGACCGGCGGCCGGGGGCGGGTACTCGGCGGGGCGCTCCTGCGGCGGGTACCCGGCGGGGCGGGCGAACCCGCCGCGCGCGCCGTCCCGGGCGGCCGGCGCGGCGGCGAACAGCTCGTCCACGGCCGCCGCCCGGCGGCGGGCCCCGGCCCGGTCGGCGTCCGCCGGGTGCAACGGGGTGACCGCCGCCGCGCCGCGCTCGCGCCGGGGGGTGCCGGCGGTGGGGGCGGGGTCGGTGCCGCGGTCGGTGTCGGCCCGCGCGGGGGTCGACCCGGCCGGGTGTGCGGCGCCCGCCTCGGCATCGGCGGGGTGGGTCTGGGGACCCGCGTCCGGCCCGGCTCCCCCGGCCGGGCCGCTCCCGGACCGCTCGGCCGGCGGGCGGGCCAGCGCGGCCGCCACCGCCGCCTGCACCTTGGCCGCCAACGCCTCCTCGCCGCCGAAGTACCGGCTCGGCCCCTTCACCGGGATCGCGCACAGCCCCGGGCGCAGCACCTCCACCCGGGGGGTGAACGCCTCCACCGCGGCGACCACCGGCTCGAACCGGCGGG
>NZ_JAKNTA010000001.1:195752-212625 GCF_022288725.1 Kitasatospora sp. A2-31
ACACCACCTCGGCCCAGTGCGGCCCGGGGTCGTCCGCCACCAGCAGCCGCCGCAGGTCCAGCCCGTACCCGGCGGCCGCGGCCAGTCCCAGCTCCGGCAGCCCGACGGCCGCCGCCCACCCGCCGTCCGACTCCCGCACCCCGGCGGCCAGAGCCAGCAGCAGCCCGAGGTCCGCGCCCCCGACGGACACCGCCGTCCCCCGCCGCAGCCCGCCCTCCGGCAGCACCTCCCCCAGCGCCGGCAGCACCGGCAGCAGCCCGCGGCCCCCGCTCCCCTCCCCGCCGCCGAGCGCAGCCGCCGACACCACCGGGCGGAGCGGCTGCCGCTCGGCGGTGGATTCGAAAACGGATTCGAAAACGGGCACACCCCCAGGATCGAACATCCGTTCGCAAAGATTCAAGTCCGACACCTCCACCCCACCCGTCACGCTCCGTGTGCCGCGCCTCGGCGAAGGCGCGTTCTCACTGCATCTCGGCTACCGGCAGGTTCGTCCCACCGGCGCCTGAGCGGGTGGGACTGCGTGTTCGAGCGAGGGGTGCCGGTGCGCCCGTTCCGCCGCCGAAAGGGGCGACGAGAGCTTCGCGGGCTGGTATCCGCCGTGACGACCCGGGACCGCGCCGGTTATGACTCATCGCTCGAACGTGATCGGCCCATCCCCTCGATGCGGACCGCCTTCGTCCGGACTGGCACCACCACGCAGCCCTCAGTTTGGGCGCCCACCGGCTGTTCACAGGCCACGAGCCGGAGGGAAGATAGACGAAGGGAGGGCCCGGCAACCCCCAGGCGGTGGTTCCGATGCCGATCGTCTTCGTCCACGGAGTGGGCAACCATGACGAGCAACAGTTCGAGCTGGACGCGTCGTTCCGGCGCCGCTTCTTCGCCGACTTCCTATTACCGGCGATCGGCGCCGACCCCGAGCAGGGGATGCCGCTCTTCCCGTGGTGGGGACGGGTGGGGGCCCTGCCGAGATGGGGGAGGGTATGCCACCCCGACGCCGCCGAGTACCTGGGGTCCTCGGGGGAGGCGTCTCTTCTCCAGGAACTGGCCGCGGCCGATCCGCCCGCGACCGGTTGGACGGAGAACGTCGTCCTGGACACCGCTCGCGAGAGCGTTGCGGATGCCGTGGACCTGCTGTACAGCGCACTCGATCTGGAGGCTTGTGACGGCGAGGAGCTGAACGAACTGGCCGCCCTTGCGGTCCCGCTGGCCTCGTATTGCGAGAACGACCCCGACGAACTCTTCTGGGAGGACGTGGGCGATGACCTCGATCTGATCACGGCCTTCGTGGAGACCGCCCAGCGCTCCGATCCCGAACTGGAGACATTGGGCGGCGGAGGCCCGTTGGAAGGGGCCCGCAAGCGGCTCCTGGAGGCTGCCGAGACCATGAACAGCGCCTTGGGCGCGCGTCCCACTCGACTGGTAGCCGACGGCCTGCGCCGCCTCACCGATCCTGTCGTACACGACTACCTGGGCGATGTCTTCGCGTACCTCACGCTGCGCGGCACCCGCGATTGCCCCGGGGAGATCGTCAGCATCGTGCTCCACGACCTGCAGCAGGCCGCCGACGCGGCCCCGGACAGGGAACCGCTGGTGGTCGTGGCTCACAGTATGGGCGGCAACATCGTCTACGACATCGCCAGCTATTTCGCCCCGGAGTTGCAGATCGACGTCCTGGTCACGGTGGGCTCGCAACCCGGTCTGTTCGCCGAGTTCTCCGCCTTCCCCGGTGTGCCGAGGGACCTGCCCAAACCCGGCCACGGACGCGTCCCGGCACGTGAGAACGTCCGAACCTGGATCAACGTGGTCGATCGCAGTGACATGCTCAGCTACTCCGCCGAACCGGTCTTCGAGGGGGTCCAGGACGTCCGGTACGAGTCCGGAGCGCTCTGGGCGCACTCGGCCTACTTCAAGCAGCCCAACTTCCACGCCCGGCTGGCGAAGCGCGTGAAGGCGGCGACGACATGACTGCCCACATGATCACGGGCGTCTCCGACCCCTGCATCCACGCTCTGGTGATCGGCGTCGGGGTGTACCAGAATTGCGGCAGGTCGACGCCGCAAGGCGCACCGGGGCGGAAGTTACTCAAAGAGCTTGGATCGCCCCTGACTTGCGCGCCGCTCTCGGCGATCCATGTGGCCCGCCGGCTGATGGAGATGGACTGGACCGCGAGCACCGTCAAGCTCGGCACGATCGAGGTCCTCCTGTCATCGGACTCCGCCGACTGCTGGCCAGCCGATCTGCCTCAACCCTCGCCGAAGCGGGCCCTCTATGACAACGTCCGAACCGCCTGGCGCGAGTGGGTGGACAGGTGCGACCAACACCCGGGGAACATAGCGTTGCTGTATTTCTGCGGGCACGGCTGGGGCGGCTCCTACCTGCTGGTTGAGGACTTCGCGGCGCAGATCAACCAGTGGCAGCGCCATGTGATCGACTTCAACCGGACCCGGCAGTCGATGCAGACGTGCAACGCCCTGACCCAGCACTTCTTCCTCGACATCTGTTCGAACGAGCCCGATGAGCTCCCCGCCATGGAGATCCGCCCGGAGGATCTGCTCGACGACAACCGCCAGGAAGCCAGACGCCGTCTGAAGCGCCGGGAGACGACACCGAACAACCTGGTCCTGCGACCGACTCCCAACGGTTTCAAGAGCGAAGTCCCGGCGAGAAGAGTCACCCGGTTCGCGGACGCGCTGATGAAGACACTCGATGGACTCGGGGCTACCTCCAAGAACAACACGTGGGAGATCCGGAGCAGAGATCTGCCTCCGAGGATGGCCGAGGTGCTCGACTGGTTCTGGCCGCACCTGGGCGCCGGGGACGACCTCACTCAGACACCTGGCGACTACGGCCGCGACACGCTCCTACGCCGGTGCCCGGGCAACCCGATGGTGCCGTTCCGCCTCGAATGTCGTCCCCATTCGGCACGTTCCGACGCGGACTGGGAGCTTGAATGCCTCCTGAGCAATGCCCTGCACCCGCAACCACAGCCCGGCGTTTGGGAAGCCGAGACCGAGGCATCCTCGTACAGAATCACGGCGAACTGGAATGACGGGATCCACGAGCCGGTGACCTTGAAGGCCGTGTCGATCGAGCCTGCCAACACCACGGCCTCCATCGAGTTCGACGCTCTGCCCTCGAACCCGAAGGGCGGGTGAGCCAAGCAAGTGAGCGCCAAGACGACCGGTCCAGAACTGCTGCTCGAACTGCCCGGAGTCGATGCCTGCACGGTGGTCGGCACGGCCGAGATCACCGCCGACGGGACAGGCGCGCGGACCAATGCGGTGGTGAAGAGCGGAGTACCGGTTCGAGTGAAGCTGCCCGCAGAGGTCGGCTACAGCGTCCGCGGCAGGCTGACCAGCGGGGAACGGCTCCACGGCTACGCCGAAGCGGACGGCCGGAGCGTCTGGACACCACTGCCGCTCACCGTCCTGCCCCGTCTGCGGCCGCCGGCCGTACCGGGCGGGCGACGGTTCCCCGGAACTCCGTGGGCGGCCGGCTGGACTTGGGACGTTGAGGTGGGCGAGTTCGTACCGGGCTTCCAGCCCATCGCCCAGCAACACGCCACTGGCACCCTGCTGACCGGCGGCCCCGGGAAGTCCACCAACCTGATCCAGGTCAGCCCCACGGGAGGTCCGGCCAGTTTCGTCCTGCTCCCGGACGAAACGCCGCTCTGGGTCACCGGGGACCGTCTGCAACCCGAGCCGGGGCGCGCCGCGACACTGCTCGACTGCCTGCGCCGGGGCGACCTGTCGGGAGCCGGGGCTGCGGCGGCCGAAGCTCTCGACGGCGGGGACTCGATCGGGGCGTGGTCCCGTCCCGTCCTGCTCGATCTCGCGCTCGGCTACTACCTGCTCGACACTTACGACGACCGGCTGGCCTCCTGGGCGAAGCAACTCGTCGACTGCTACGAGTGGTCGGCAGACGCCCAGGTAGTTCGCGCCGGCGCGCTGCTCCGGAGTCACGGTGACCATGATGAGGAGATCGCCGAACGCTTGGAGGCCGCGGTTGCGTGCGGCCTTCCGGTGATCACCCGCGGGATGCAACTGCTCAACGACAATCTCGACCTGATCTCCGAAGCTGACGCCGGTGCCCGGCAGACTGTGCTGTCGTATGCAATCGGCTCCCAGACCGGAACGGTCTTGACCACCTTCTGGGGCGAGTTCTCGGACTCCCCGCAAAGTACGCCGGTTCTCGGCGAGCGGCCCTGGCATGCCGTGCCGCTCGCCGAGGAGGTCGACCCGGCCCCGTGGTCGTGCCCGATCGCCGGCTCGGTCGGTGACCTCCTCGAACTCCTCTCCCTGTGGTCCCGGCAACCTGCCTCCCACCCCGTCCTCGTCGGCCTCCACTCGCAGCTGGAGGACTGTCTGAAGCTGGCATCCCGCCTCTCGCTGGCCGGAACCGCGCGCGAAGTGACGCGCCTGAGTGCCCTCCTCGGAGAGTCTCTGCAGCAGGCTGAGCGCCATGTCTTCGCCTGGGCCGCCGGGCTCGCGGTGGCCCAGACGACGATGGACCGCTCGACCGCGTCGGCGCTACGGAACGAACCCGGCCAAAGCGCGTACCAGCAGGTGGGAGCGGCGTTGGAAGGAGCCCGCGGCCGGCTGCGGATGCATGTGCCCACCGTCGACCGCGCCGAGTCCGTGGAGCACGCACTGGCATCGGCAGTCGGCGACACCAACACGTTCGCCGCCAACCTCGCAGCCGATGTCCTCGGCGCGGTAACCGCGCTGCGGCGCGCAGACCTCGCTGCCGGTGGGCATGAACGACCTAGTGCCGCCCCCCGGGCGGCGGTCTCCGCCGGGACTGCCTGGGTGGTGGGCCTCCACGCCCGGGACGGACGCCAAACGGGGACGGGCTGAGAGCAGGGCCGGCCCGACAGCCGAGTCGGAGGCAAGCCGGCCGGCCTCAGTGCCCTGTTCGACTCTCAGTCAGATCACTAGAACTCCGCTGGTTCAAGACCTCTGCGCCGCGCCCGCCCCGCTACAGGTGCGGACCGTCTGCGCGGCGGGGAAATGTATGGAGTCGGCCGGTGGGGGGCCCGTACGATCGGGGGCGAGCGCGCGAAAACACGGTCCGGTCGGTAGTCCGGACGCCGCCGGCCCCGAGCCGGCGGTCAGTAACCTCCCTCCCAGGGTGTCCGGCGCGTTCCTCCCGGCGCGCAAACCGCGCGCGGGGCGTGGCACGACCATGGGAGGACGCACCATGCCGAGCACGTTCAGCGTGTTCTTCGACGACCCGTTCTGGGTCGGGGTGCTGGAAGTCTCAGCACCCGGCGGAGTACGCGCGGCACGCCATGTCTTCGGCGCCGAACCCGGCAACGCGGAGTTGCTGGACTTCGTCCGCCGGGACTTCGGCCGGCTGCTGGACGCCGCGTTCGCCGCACCCGCGGTGGCCGTCGAGCGGCGGGCCCGACAGCGGGCGGTGAACCCCAAGCGGCTCGCCCGGCAGGCCGCGAAGGAGCAGGCGGCCCGGCCGCTGAGCAGCGCGGCCGAGGAGGCGCTGGCGCGGGCGCACGAGGCGGCCGGTCACCTGAACCGCGCGGCGGCCAAGCGGCGTGCCGCCGACACCGCCCGCGAGCGGCGGGAACTGTCCCGGCGTCAGGCCCGGGAGCGGCACCGGGGCCGGTAGCCCCCCGGCGGCGGGGCGGGGCCCCGCCGCCGTCAGGCGGGCGGCGGGGTGCTGCCGGCGGCGGCCGTCAGCCGGGCGGCGCGCAGGCTGAGGTGGTGGCGCTCGGGCAGGCTGGCGGTGCGGCGGGCGGCGGCCCGGTAGTCGGCGACGGCGGCCTCCCGCTCCCCCGCCAGCTCGTGCAGGTGGGCGCGGACCGCGTACAGCCGGTGGTGGTCGGCCAGGCCCGGGGGGACGTCGGCGAGCAGCGCCAGCCCGGCGGCCGGGCCGTCCACCATGGCGGTCGCCACCGCCCGGTTCAGGGTGATCAGCGGATTGTCGGAGATCCGGGCCAGCACCCCGTACAGGGCGAGGATCTGCGGCCAGTCGGTCTCCTCCGCGGTCGGGGCCTCGTCGTGGACGGCCGCGATGGCCGCCTGCACCTGGTACGGCCCGACCGGTCCGCGCGGCAGGGCGGCCGTGATCAACGCGACGCCCTCGGCGATCGCGGCGGCGTCCCAGCGGCCGCGGTCCTGCTCGGCCAGCGGGACGAGCTCGCCGTCCGGGCCGGTCCGGGCCGGTCCGCGGGCCTCGTTGAGCAGCATCAGCGCGAGCAGCCCGGCCACCTCGCTGTCGTCGGGGAGCTGGGCGCGGACGGCGCGGGTGAGCCGGATCGCCTCCCGGGAGAGCTCGACGCGCCGCAGCTCCGGGCCCGCGCTGCCGGCGTAGCCCTCGTTGAAGATCAGGTAGAGGACGTGCAGCACGGCGTCCAGTCGGGCCGGCCACTCGGCGGCGTCGGGCATCCGGAACGGCACGCCGGAGGACTTGATCCGCTGCTTGGCCCGGCTGATCCGCTGGCCCATGGTCGCCTCCGGGACCATGAACGCGCGGGCGATCTCCCCGGTGGTCAGCCCGCCCACCGAGCGGAGGGTGAGCGCGATCGCCGAGGCGGGCGAGAGGGCGGGGTGGCAGCAGAGGAAGAGCAGGGCGAGGGTGTCGTCGCGCCCCGCGGGGTCGTCCTCGTCGGCGGGCGCCGCGGTGCGCCGGTCGGCCGGCAGCTGCCCGGCCACGAGGTCCTCGCGCCGGCGGCGGGCCTGCTCGCTGCGGACCTGCTCGGTCATCCGGCGCACCGCGACCTGGATCAGCCACCCCCGCGGGTTGCGCGGCAGCCCCTCCTCCGGCCACTGGCGGGCGGCGTCCAGCAGCGCCTCCTGGACGGCGTCCTCGGCGGTGCCGAAGTCCCCGTAGCGGCGGGTGAGCACGCCGACGACCTGCGGCGCGAGGGCGCGCAGCAGGTCGTCGATCCGCTCGGCGGGTGCGGTCACTGCTCGGTGGGCGGCGCCGACATCACCTGGCGCACCTCGATCGGCATGTTCAGCGGCGCCCCGCCCGGGCCGGGCGCGGCGGAGACGGCCGCGGCGATCTCGACCGCGCGCTCGTCCCGGTCGCAGTCCACGATCCACCAGCCGGCCACCCACTCCTTGGTCTCCGGGAACGGCCCCTCGGTGACCACCGGCGCGCCGCCGCTGTGCGACCGGACGATCCGGGCGGTCTCCGGCATCGCCAGCCCCTGGGCGTCCACCAGCTCCCCCGCCGCGGCGAGCTCGGTGTTGGTGTCCTTCATGAAGCGGATGTGCGCCTCGATCTCCTCGGGCTTCCACTCGTCGATCGGGGGGAAGTCGGTACCGGCCTCGCTGAACTGCATCAGCAGCATGTACTTCATGGTCCTGCGCCTCTTCTCGTCTCGTCGGGGGCACCCGGTGGGGCGCCTCTCACGGGTAGGTAGAAGCACGCCCCGCGATTTCGACGTCCTCGGCGGGGAATCTTCGAGAAAGTTAGCGGGATCCCGGCGGCGCCCGCGCACCGACGCCCCGGCCCGACCGCCCTCGCCGGTCCCGGCCGCCCCCGGCCGCGCCCTGCGGACCGCGTTGACCGGCCCCTGACCTGCCCCTAAGGTCGGCCTGTGCAGCGATACGACTGGCTGAAGCGGATTCAGCGCCTGGACCCGGAGACCGAGTTCACCGAGATCTACCGGATCAGCAGCTGGTACGAGTTCCCCTGGGACACCACCCAGTCGCTCGGCTTCGCGCTCTACCGCACCTACGCGGTGCCCAGCATCGGCCGGCTGCTCGCCCGGACCGGCGAGTTCACGCTGCGCGCGCAGAAGCGGTACGACGACACGGTGCTGATCCTGGAGGCCGTGATCGAGCACGGCTTCGCCTCCGAGCAGGGCCGGGAGGCGATCCGGCGGATGAACCAGATGCACCGCCGCTACGACATCTCCAACGACGACTTCCTGTACGTCCTGGCCACCTTCGTCGTGGTCCCCAAGCGCTGGCTGGACGACTACGGCTGGCGCCCCTACTCGCCGCACGAGGTCCGGGCCACCACCAACTACTACCGGGAGCTCGGCCGCCACATGGGCCTGAGCGGCATCCCGGGGACCTTCGAGGAGTTCGAGCGGCTGCTCGACGACTACGAGCGCGCCCACTTCGGCTTCGACGAGGGCGGCCGCGACGTCTCGGACGCCACCCTCGGCCTGATGGCCTCCTGGTACCCCACCCCGGTGCGCCCCGCGATGCGCACCTCCTCCCTCTGCCTGCTCGACGACCCGCTGCGCGAGGCCTTCGGCTACCCCGCGCCCCCGGCCGCGCTGCGGCGCGCCGTCCGCGCCGGCATGCGGATGCGCGGGCGCCTCGTCCGCCTGCTGCCACCGCGCCGCCGACCGCACCTGGCGCGGGACGGCCGGCAGGTCCGCAGCTACCCCGGTTACCCGTACGGCTACCGGATCGGCGACCTGGGCACCTTCGAGGACGGCGGTGCGCCGAAGCCGTCCGGCTGCCCCTTCCCGCACGCCGCGGCCCGGCCGGAGGCCCGCCCCGAGGCGCCCGCCGAGGACTGACACCCCGGCCCGCCGCGCGGCCACGTGCCCGGCCGGGGCGGCCGATCGCCCCACGCCCGCGGCACGGCGGTGCCAGAATCGTCCGGTACGAACGGATCGAGGGGGCGGTGGTCATGACCGGGACCGGGGGCGGGGCGCCGGGGGCGCGCGAGCTGTACGCGGCGTTCGCGGAACGGGAGGCCCGGGGGCATTCCCCGAGCTACCGGGAGCTCGCTGCACGGGCTTCCGCGGACGCCGGGTTGATGGAGCTGGTGGGCGGGCTTCCGGCCGGCAAGCAGCAGCCCAACCTGCTGTTCGGCGCCGTCCGCCACCTCGGCGGGCCGACCGGCGGCGGCTACCCGGCTTTCCGCGCCTGGGTGTCGGGGCACTGGGACCGGGTCCGCGCCACGGTCCTGGCGCGCCGGACGCAGACCAACGAGCCCGGGCGCTGCGCGACCCTCCTGCCGCTGCTGGCGGCCCTGCCGCAGCCGCTCGCCCTGATCGAGGTGGGCGCGTCGGCGGGGCTCTGCCTCCATCCCGACCGGTACCGCTACCGGTACGACGGCGGCGCGGAATTCGGCGACCCCCGGAGCCCGGTGGTGCTGGACTGCGCCACCAGCGGTCCCGTGCCGCTCCCGGACCGGCTGCCGGAGGTGGCCTGGCGGGCGGGCATCGATCTCGATCCGCTGGACGTCCGGGACGAGGACGACGTGCGCTGGCTGGAGTCCCTGGTCTGGCCGGAGCAGACCCGGCGGCTGGAGCGGCTGCGCGGCGCCGTCCAGGTCGCTCGCGCCGAGCCGCCGGAGCTGGTCCGCGGCGACCTCAACGAGGCGGTCCGCGGCCTCGTGGCGCGGGCGCCCGCGGGGGCGACGCCGGTGGTGTTCCACAGCGCGGTGCTCAGCTACCTGGAGCCGGACGGCGTGGAGCGGTTCGCCACGACCGTGCGCGCCCTGCCCGGCCACTGGATCTCCAACGAGGCGCCCACCGTGCTGCCCGAGGTGGCCGGCCGGCTGCGTCCCGGGCAGGTGCCGGCCGACCGGACGGTGTTCGTACTCGCCCTGGACGGTGAGCCGGTGGCCCTGACCGGCCCGCACGGACAGTCGCTGGACTGGTTCGGCGGCCCCGGCGGGTCGGCCGAGGACTGACCCCCCGGCGGGCCGGGCGGCCCTCCCGGGGTCGCGCCGCCGCCCGCCCGGACGGTGCCCCGCCGCCCACCGGGCCGGTGTCGGTGGACGGCGGGACGCCGGGGCCGCGCGTCAGCGGGAGCCGGAGTCGACCAGCTCGGGGTGGTGGCGGCGGGTGACCTCGGGGTGGGCCCGGGTGTAGCCCTTCCACTCGTTCAGACCGAATTCCGCGAAGAGCGGGTTGGCCGGGTCCTCGGTGGCGCCGGGGGCGTGGTGGGCGAAGGGGAAGTCCAGCGGCTCGATGTGCGCGTCGAGCCGCGGGTTGTAGAAGAACGGGACGGAGAAGCGCTCGCGGGCACCGGGCGGGCTGACCACGCGGTGGCTGGTGGCCTTGAGGTAGCCGTCGGTGGCGACCTCCAGCAGCTCGCCGAGGTTGACCACGAAGGCCCCCTCCATCGGCGGCACCTCCAGGAAGCCGCCGTCGGGGCGCTCCACCTGGAGGCCGCCGACGGTGTCCTGGAGCAGGAGGGTGATGAAACCGTAGTCCTTGTGCGCGCCGACGCCCTGGCCCGCGCCGTCCGGAGCGGTGCCCGGGTAGCGGACCAGCTTCAGCCGCAGGTGCGGGTGGCCGGCGAAGGCGTAGTCGTAGAAGTCGGGACGGGCCCCGATGGCGGCCAGGAGCTCGTGCAGCAGCCGCGCGGCGACGCCGCCGAGGCGGTCGATCCAGCCGAGCGCGGCGGTCCGCAGCTCCGGCAGCGCCGCGGGCCACTGGTTCGGGCCCTCCAGCCACCAGTACGGCGGCTCGCCCCCGGCCGGGACGTGCGGGGGCAGCTCGGCACCGATGTCGAGCTGGTCGCGCCAGTCCTGGCTGCCACCGGTGCGCTCGTCGCCGGTGCGGGTGTAGCCGCGGTAGTGCGGGGAGTTGAGGTTGCTCACGGCGAGCCGGTCGGCCTCCGGGAGGGCGAAGAAGGCCCGCATCGCGTCGGTGAGCGCGGCCGTCTCGGCCGGGGTGACGCCGTGGCCGACGAGCTGGAAGAAGCCGACGCCGGTGGCCGCGGCCCGCAGCTCGTCGTGCAGGCGGCGCCGGTCGTCGGGGCTGCCGTCGGCGAGCGAGAGGTCGATCACCGGCAGGGTGCCCGGGGAGGCGGTCGGCGCGGCGGTGGGGGTGCTGGAGGTGGACTGCTGCTGCGTCATGGGTGACATCCGCTGGGTCTCGTCCCGACCGGTTCCGGTGGTGACCGGTGGCGCCGGGGCCGCGCCTGGTGCGGCGGGTGCCCGGGGTCGGGAGGGGGAACGCGGCCTGGCGGGGCCGCGCATGAGGGTGAGGGCGCGAGGTTCAGCCAGAGCGTCGACAGGACATGCTCGTCACGCGGAGCAGGTCCACGTGGCGGCGGCGAACAAGGATGAGCACGTCACCAGCCTAGATGACGGTCGTACCGGCACGGACCCCCGGTGGGGGATGAATTGTCGTGAGCAGGTCATACGAGTGGGCGTCGACGCCCTGACGCACCCGGCCGCACCCCCGGGCAGGCCGCCCGCCACGGGTGGACCGGCGTCCCCGCGCACTGTCACACTGCTGCTGTCACAGCACGGGTGCGACGGGCGCGGAGGGCGGCACGGATGTCGGAAGTGGCGGCGGAGGTCCGGCTCACCGTGGACGAGCTGGCCGCACGGGCCGGGGTGACCGTCCGCACGGTGCGCTTCTACGGGACGAAGGGCCTGCTGCCGCCGCCGGAGCTGGGCCCGCGCCGGGTCGGCCTCTACGGGGCCGCCCACCTGGACCGGCTCGGGCTGATCGAGGAGCTGCAGCGCCAGGGGCTCACCCTGGCGGCCATCGAGCGCTACCTGGCCCGCCTCCCGCAGGACAGCACCCCGATGGACCTGGCGATCCACCGGGCGCTGGTCGCGTCCTGGACGCCGGAGGCGCCGGAGGCGGTGGACCGCGCCCAGCTGGAGCGGCGGGTCGGCCGGGCACTGTCCGAGGAGCAGCTGGACCGGCTGGCCGCGATGGGCGCCCTGGAACGCACGGCGGATCCGGAGGCGTTCCGGGTGGACCCGGGGCTGCTGCCGCTCGGGGCGCGGATCCTCGACGTGCCGATCCCGCTGGAGACGCTGCTGGCGGCGCGGGCCGTGCTGCTGGAGCACAGCCGGGCGACGGCGCACGAGCTGCACCGGCTGTTCCGCGAGACGGTGTGGCGGCCCTACCGGGAGAGCGAGCCGGAGCCGGCCGAGCTGGCCCGGATGAAGGACCTGGCCGGCCACATCCAGCCGATGGTGGCGCAGGCGCTGGTGACGGCGTTCCAGCGCTCGCTCCGGGAGGAGCTGGGCGAGGCCGCCCGCGGCACGGACTCGCCCAGCACACCGGAGGACCGACGTAACGTCAGTCCTTGAAGGTCCGCCCCTCGGCGGCGATCCGCTCCAGCATCGCGGGCGGCGCGAACCGCTCGCCGTAGGCGGCGGCGAGCTCGCGGGCGCGGGCCGCGAAGCCGGCCGGGCCACCCGGGTAGCCGTTGACGTACTGGAAGACGCCGCCGGTCCAGGCCGGGAAGCCGATGCCGAGGATGGAGCCGACGTTGCCGTCGGCGACCGAGGTCAGCACCCCCTCCTCCAGGCAGCGGACCGAGTCCAGCGCCTCGCTGAACAGCATCCGCTCCTTGAGGTCCTCGAACGGGACGTCGAGGTCGGACCGGGTGAAGTGCTCGCGCAGGCCCGGCCAGAGCCGACCGCGCCGGCCGTCCTCGCCGTACTCGTAGAAGCCGGCGCCGCCGCTGCGGCCGGGGCGGCCGAACTCGTCGACCATCCGGTCCACCACCGCGTCGGCCGGGTGGGCGGTCCAGGTCCCGCCGGCCGACTCGGCCGCGCGCCGGTACTCGTTGCGGATCTTGCGCGGCAGGGTGAGCGTCAGCTCGTCGAGCAGCGAGAGCACCTTGGCCGGGTAGCCGGCCTGGGCGGCGGCCTGCTCGACGCTGGCCGGGTCGACGCCCTCGCCGACCATCGCCACGCCCTCGTTGATGAACTGGCCGATCACCCGGGAGGTGAAGAAGCCCCGGGAGTCGTTCACCACGATCGGGGTGCGGTCGATCTGGCGGACCAGGTCGAAGGCCCGGGCCAGCGCCTCGTCACCGGTCTGCGGGCCGCGGATGATCTCCACCAGCCGCATCTTGTCCACCGGCGAGAAGAAGTGCAGGCCGATGAAGTCGGCGGTGCGCTCGACGCCCTCGGCGAGCAGGCCGATCGGCAGGGTGGAGGTGTTGGAGCAGAGCAGCGCGTCCGGCGCCACCACGCCCTGGACCTCCTGGAACACCTTCTGCTTGAGCTCGGGGTTCTCGAAGACGGCCTCGATCACCGCGTCGCACCCGGCCAGGTCGGCGGGCTCGGCGGTGGGGGTGATCCGGGCCAGCAGTTCGTCGCGCTGCGCCTCGGTGGAGCGGCCCCGCGCCACCGCCTTGTCCAGCAGCCCGGCGGAGTAGGCCTTGCCGCGCTCGGCGGCCTCGGCGGTGACGTCCTTGAGCACCACCTCGATGCCCGCCCTGGCGCAGGTGTAGGCGATGCCCGCGCCCATCATCCCGGCGCCGAGCACGGCGACCCGGCGGACCGCCCGCTTCTCGATCTCCTTCGGGCGCCCGGCACCGGAGTTGACCGCCTGCATGTCGAAGAAGAGCGCCTGGATCATGTTCTTGCTGGTCTGCCCGCAGGCCAGCTCGGTGAAGTAGCGGGCCTCGATCACCATCGCGGTGTCGACGTCGACCTGGGCGCTCTCCACCGCGGCCGCGAGCACGTTGCGCGGTGCCGGGTAGGGGGCGCCGGCCAGCTGCTTGCGCAGGTTGGCCGGGAAGGCGGGCAGGTTGGCCGCGAACGCCGGAGTGGCCGGGGTGCCGCCCGGGATCCGGTAGCCCTTGACGTCCCAGGGCTGGACGGCGGTCGGGTTGGCCCCGATCCAGGCCCGGGCCCGGGCGGTCAGCTCCTCGGGGGTGTCGACCAGCTCGTGCACCAGGCCGTGCTCGAGTGCCTGGGCCGGCCGGTACTGGCGGCCCTGGAGGAGCACCTTCAGCAGGGCGTCGGTGATGCCGAAGAGCCGGACGGTGCGGACCACGCCGCCGCCGCCCGGCAGCAGGCCGAGGGTGACCTCGGGCAGGCCGATCCGGCTGGCCGGGGTGTCCAGGGCGATCCGGTGGTGGCAGGCGAGCGCGATCTCCAGGCCTCCGCCGAGCGCGCTGCCGTTGAGGGCGGCGACCACGGGCTTGCCGAGGGTCTCCAGCGTGCGCAGGGCGCGCTTGATCCGCATCGACTTCTCGAAGACGGCGGCGGCGTCCTCGGGCCGGGCGGCCGAGAGCATCCGCAGGTCGCCGCCGGCGAAGAAGGTCTTCTTCGCCGAGGTGACGACCACGCCCCGCAGCTCGTCGCCGAGGCCGGCCAGCCGCTCCACGGTGGCCTCGAAGTCGGCCGTGAAGGCCTCGTTCATGGTGTTGACGGACTGGGTGGGGTCGTCGAGGACGAGGGTGACCACGCCGTCCTGGTCCTGCTCCCAGCGGATGGTGGTGGTGTCGCTCATGAGGTTCGGGTCTCCAGAAGGGGCCGGGGAGGGAGGTGCCGGGGCGGGATCAGATGCGTTCGACGACGGTGGCGATGCCCATGCCGCCGCCGACGCAGAGGGTGGCCAGGCCGTACCGCAGGTCGCGCCGCTCCAGCTCGTCGATCAGGGTGCCGAGGATCATCGCGCCGGTCGCGCCGAGCGGGTGGCCGAGGGCGATCGCGCCGCCGTTGACGTTGACCTGGTCGGGCCGGAAGCCCATCTCGCGGACGAACCGGAGGACGACGGCGGCGAAGGCCTCGTTGATCTCGACCAGGTCGATGTCGGCGGCCGTCAGCCCGGCCTTGGCGAGCGCCTTGCGGGTGGCGGGGGCCGGGCCGGTCAGCATGATGGTGGGCTCGGAGCCGGACACCGCCGCGGAGACGATCCGGGCGCGCGGGCGCAGGCCGTAGCGCTCGCCGATCCCGCGGTTGCCGATGGCGACCAGGGCCGCGCCGTCCACGATCCCGGAGGAGTTGCCGGCGTGGTGGACGTGGTCGATCTCCTCGACCCAGTGGTACTTCTGCAGGGCGACGGCGTCGAAGCCGCCCGCGTCGCCGATGGCGGCGAAGGAGGGCTTGAGGCCGGCCAGGCTCTCCACGGTGGTGCCGGGGCGGATGAACTCGTCGCGGTCCAGCACCACCAGGCCGTTGCGGTCGAGGACCGGCACGACCGAGCGGTCGAAGAGGCCGTCCGCCTGGGCCTTGGCGGCGCGGGCCTGGGACTCGGCGGCGAAGGCGTCCACGTCGGTGCGGCTGAAGCCCTCGACGGTGGCGATCAGGTCGGCGCCGACGCCCTGCGGGATGAAGTGGGTCTCGTAGGCGGTCATCGGGTCGGCGAACCAGGCGCCGCCGTCGGAGCCCATCTTCACCCGGGACATCGACTCGACGCCGCCGGCCAGGATGAGGTCCTCCCAACCCGAACGGACCTTGGCGGCGGCCAGGTTGACGGCCTCCAGGCCGGAGGCGCAGAACCGGTTCTCCTGGACGCCGGCCACCGTGTCGGGCAGGCCGGCCGCGATCGCGGCGACCCGGGCGATGTCGGAACCCTGGTCGCCGATCGGGCTGACCACGCCGAGCACGATGTCGTCCACCGCGGCCGGGTCGAGGTCCGGGAAGCGGCGGCGCAGTTCGTGGATCAGGCCGACGACCAGGTCGATCGGCTTGGTGCCGTGCAGCGAGCCGGTGGCCTTGCCCCGGCCGCGCGGGGTGCGGATCGCGTCGTAGACGTACGCTTCGGTGGTCACGGTGGAGAGCCTTTCGGGGTCTGGCCCGGTTGTTCGGGGCCTGGCCTGGTGGGAGTGCCGGTGGGGCCGGGTCGGGGAGTGCCGGCGGGGCCGGGTCGGGAGCGGTCAGTCGAGGAGGGAGCGGCCGACGATCTCCTTCATGATCTCGGTGGTCCCGCCGTAGATGGTCTGGATGCGGCCGTCGGTGAACGCCCGGGCGACCGGGTACTCGGCCATGTACCCGTAGCCGCCGTGGAGCTGGAGGCAGCGGTCGGCGGTGCGCTTCTGCAGCTCGGTGGCCCACCACTTGGCCATCGAGGCGTCCGCCGGGGTGAGCGCGTAGCGGTTGTGCTCGGTGATGCAGCGGTCCACGAAGGCGCGGGTGACGGCGCACTCGGTGGCGAGCTCGGCGATCTCGAAGCGGACGTGCTGGAGCTTGGCGAGCGGCCGCCCGAACGCCTCGCGCTGCTTGACGTACCCGGTGGTGAGCTCCACCAGGTGCTCGGCGCCGGCGATCGCGGAGGCGGCGATGGTGAGCCGCTCCTGGGCGAGGTTCTGCATCAGGTACACGAAGCCCTGGTGCTCCTCGCCGAGCAGGTTCTCCTTGGGGACGCGGACGTCCTCGAAGAAGAGCTCGGCGGTGTCCTGGGCCTTCTGCCCGATCTTGTCGAGGTTGCGGCCGCGCTCGAAGCCGGGCATGCCGCGCTCGACCACCAGCAGGCTGAGCCCGCGCGCGCCGCCCTCGGGGGTGGTGCGGGCGACCACGACCACCAGGTCGGAGAGGATGCCGTTGGAGATGAAGGTCTTGGCGCCGTTGAGCAGGTAGTGGTCGCCCCGGTCGACCGCGTGGGTGCGGATGCCCTGGAGGTCGGAGCCGGTGCCGGGCTCGGTCATCGCGATGGCGGTGACCAGCTCCCCGCTGCAGAAGCCGGGCAGCCAGCGGCGCTTCTGCTCCTCGGTGGCGAGCGAGGTGAGGTACGGGCCGATGATGTCGTTGTGCAGGCCGATCGCCAGGCCGGCGGCGCCGGCGCGGGCGAACTCCTCGGCCAGCACGGCCGCGTAGCGGAAGTCGGCACTGCCACCGCCGCCGTACTCCTCCGGGACGGCGATCCCGAGCAGGCCCTGCCGGCCGGCCGCGAGCCAGGCCGAGCGGTCCACGATGCCGGCCCGCTCCCAGCGGTCGTAGTGCGGCAGCACCTCCTTGGCGAGGAAGGCCCGGACGGTCGCCCGGAAGTCCTCGTGCTCCTCGGTGTAGATGTCGCGTTGCACGGCGCTCTCCTTGTCGGGCCTTATCGGGCCGCGGCGTCCGGGGACGGCGGGGCGGGCGGGGTGTTCCGGAGGGGCCCGGCAGCGGGCGGCGCGGCAGGCGCGGCAGGCCCGGCGGCGGGCCGCGCAGCCGGGCCCGGTGCGGCGGCGGGCGCGCCCGGCGGGTGGGCCAGGGCCGGCAGGCCCCAGTCGCGGGCGACCTCGGC
>NZ_JAKNTA010000001.1:213527-372498 GCF_022288725.1 Kitasatospora sp. A2-31
GGCCCCGGGCACCTCGCCCCTCACGGCCGGCCCGACCCCGAGCCCCTCCCCCGGCCCGGCCCCGACCCTGCCCACCACCCGCTTGGACCGCCCGTACGAGCTCGGCGCCTCGGCCGGGATCGCCCGCCAGATCGCCACCGACCTGGACAACGCCAACGGCAAGGGCGGCAACAACCTCGCCGAGCACGCGAGCGGCGCGGCCGCGAAGATCCGCGGCTTCGCCTTCGGCGGCGCCCTCACCGGCTCCACCGAGCGCTGGCTGCAGCAGTGCAAGTCGCTGCACGACAAGCTCGCCGGCACGGCCGACAAGTTGGACGCCACCCAGCGCAACTACCAGGCCAACGAGCACTCCACGGCCGGCCAGTTCGGCCACTGAGCGCGCGGGCGCCGGGAGCGCCGAACGCAGCAGCACCGAGGACCAGCGAACCGCGAGAGGAATCCAGGGACATGGTGTCCTTCCAGGAACTGCACGAGGCCGACTTCTCCGGCGTCACCGAGACCGCCGAGGCCTGGGCCAACATGGCCAAGGCCCTCGACGGGCTCGACGGCCGGGTGGGCCGGGACCTCACCAACACCCCGCAGCGGGCCGGCTGGCAGGGAGGGGCGGCGGACGACGCGGGCCGGACCCTCCAGACCATCGACACGGACTTCACCCAGGCCGCGGGTGTCGCCCGGGCCCTCGCGGCGATCATCAAGGACGCCGCCGAGGACTTCACCGCCGCCCGCCGGGACCTCGACACGGCGCTCCACGACGCGGCCGAACAGAAGCTCACCGTCGCCGCCGACGGGGCGGTCAGCTGGCCGCCGATGTCCTCCGAAGGTCGCAACGACCCCGACTACCAGGAGGTCCAGCGCAAGTACCAGGAGGACATGAAGGGCAAGGCCGAGGCCATCTCCAACCGGCTGACCAAGGCCGTCGAGAAGGCCGCCGCAGCCGACCAGCGCGCCTCCACCGCCCTGCAGGGCGACGTCGGCACCGGCACCACCTCCTTCAACCCCCACCCGTACGGGGGCGGCGACGTCGCCGACGCCAAGCGCGCCACCGATCTGATGAGCAAGGGCGGCAGCCTCTCCGACGAGGAGCGCAAGCGGCTGCAGGACCTGATGGCCGCCAACTCCGGCTCCAAGGACTTCTCCACCACGCTGCTCAACGGCCTCAAGGCGGGTGACAAGACCGGCCCGGACGCGCTGCTGGTGTACGCGAAGGTCTACGGCGATCTGTCCCACGGGGACCGCAACGCCAAGGACTACCAGGACATCCACGGCAACCTCTCCCAGGTCCTCGCCACCGCCACCAAGGACGGCGGGATGGGCAAGGAGTGGGAGGACAACCTGCTGAAGGCCGCCCGCAAGCCAGGCGGTTCGGCCGCCGGCTTCAACGACAACTACCCGGCGCTGACCGAGCTGATGGGCGCCAAGGGCACCTACGACAAGGGGTTCCTGGAGAAGGTCGGCAACGACCTCGTCGACTACGAGCGCAACAGCAAGCGCAAGGGCGAGGAGCTCTGGGGCCCGCTCTACAGCGGCGTGACGGACAAGCAGGGCGATCCGATGGGCGGCCTGATGCGGGCGATGAGCCGCAACCCGGAGGCCTCCAAGGAGTTCCTCGACCCCGCCGCCAACAAGAACCTCGACTACCTGCTCAAGGAGCGGAAGTGGCCCAACCAGGGCTACGAGGACAAGCAGTTCGACGGCATCGCACGCAACACCTCCCGCGGCGCCTTCGGCGACGCCCTGGAGGCCGCCGCCACCGGCCGCGACCCGCACGGCAACCAGCCGCCCCGCCAGCACGACGCGGCGATGTCCCGGATCATGAACGAGACCGTCGCCACCCTGGGCGGCGACAAGGCCGGCGCCGAGAACAGCCTGCCCGCCGGCCTGCGCCGCCCGCTCGGCAACATGATCGCCGACTACGCCCCGGACGTGCACGAGATCCTCGGGAAGGAGATCCGCGGCGGCTCCGAGCCCGACGGCCTCACCTTCAGCCGCGAGCAGCTGCTGCGCACCATCCGCGGTGCCGCCGAGGACCCGGAGGCCTTCCGGGTCATCCACACCGCGGAGAGCCAGGAGATCGCCCGCCGGATGGACACCTACGGACCGGAGGACTTCAAGCCCGACGCGACCGGCCGGGTGAACCCGAAGTTCGCCGGCTTCACCCAGGAGGCAGGCCAGGCGCTCGGCGCCCTCGACGGCGTGCGCGGAGACGTCCTGATCGACCACCGGGAGGACGAGAAGTTCAAGAACAACTGGCAGTCGAAGATCGACTACCACATCTACGGCACGCCGGTGAACTACTTCCTCCCCGCCCCGTTCGGCGACATCGCCCAGCGCCTGGTCGACGTCGGCACCGCCGACTACGCCAACAAGGCCAACGCCGAGCTCGACACCAAGGCCCAGGGCGACCTCAGCAAGAACTACTCCGCGGGCGAGGAACAGCTCAAGGCCATGATCGAGTACAAGGCCGCCCTGTCGGGCCTCTCCCAGAAGGACATGGACGCGACCGGCGGCGTCCCGCAGCAGCTGATGGAGGAGGTCACGCAGAACTACTCGACCGCGATCGACCGCACCTACAACGGCGCACTCGGCAGGGGATGACGACAGCGTGACTGGAGAACGGAAACACGTGGACGAGCCGCACGGGGAGACCGAGACGGGCGGCGGACCCCTGCGGTGCGCCGACGACGCCCTCACCCGACGCGGGTTCACCACCCGGCGGCTGCGGCTGCGGGCGGCGGCCGTGATCGTAGCGATCGCGGCCGGTGTCTCGGGGGTGCTGCTGTACAAGCTGACCAATGTGCTCGGGCCGGACACGGTCTGCGGCGGCGCCGCGACCGCGGACCGGCTGCACGCGGCACTGGGGCCGGGACGGATCAGCGAGGAGAAGAGCGACGGCTACGCCCCCGGAGCCCACGACCGGACGGCCACCTGCGTGGCGAAGGTCTCGTCCGGGCTGTTCGGGGTGTCGGAGCGGACCGCGTCGTTCGCGCTCCAGGTCAACCCGGACGAGATCGCACCGCCGACGGCACCGGATGCCCGGCTGTTCGCCGGGGGTTCGGCCGGGGCCGTGCTGCCGTCCCGGGCCTGGGCCCTGCTCCCGGAGGGCTGCCCCCGGGGAATGCGCGCCGAGGTCGGTCTCGGCGGGGACACCGCGGACGGCGACCGCGGCCAGGAGCTGGCCGAGCTGGTGGTGGCCTACGCCGACACCGCCGCCAGGGCCAAGGGGTGCGGCACCGGGAAGCTGCCGGCGCCGACCGGACTCTCCGCGGCGGCCGCGCCGCAGCCGGTCGACTTCGGCAAGGTCTGCGGCCTGCCGGGGCTGGCCCCGACCCGCGGCCCCGGCGCCGACGGCGGCGGCTACCGGCAGCAGGCCACCACCGCGTTCGCGCCGGTGTGGTCCTGCGAGATCGGCTACGCGACCGCCGGCAGCCCGCTCGTCTCCTTGGCGATCGCCACCGACCCGCGGGCCACCGGCCTCGACCCGAAGGACGCGCGCACCGCGGCCTACGGGCGCGCGCAGTGGATCGGGGCGTCCGGCCACAACGTGGTCGCCGACTGCCAGGGCAGGCCGACGTACTTCCACCTGGACTGGCGGGGCGGTGCAGGCGTGGGCGACCGCGGGGTCTTCACGGACGGCGACGAGCTCTGGCGCCAGTTCCTCACCGCCGGGGGCAAGGCCGTCGGCTGCGAGCCGATCGTCCCGTAGCCGGGCGGCGGGCCGGTCGTCCGGGGGCGGACGCGCGTCGGGTGGCGGGCACGTGTCGGGTGGGTGGGCGCGCGTCGGGTGGCCGGGCCGGTCGTCGGGCAGGCGGCGGCGCCGGCCGGGGTCCGGGTCCGGGGAGGAGACCCGGGCCGGCGGATCCCCCGGCAGGGGGACGCGGATCGGGAGCCAGGGGGAGGCCGCGGCGGGCCCCTGCACGCAAGGGTGGGCCCATGACCACGGACAGTCCCCTCCCCCGGGTGCGTGCGGTGGCGGCCGGCACGGCCGTCGCCGCGACGGTGCCGTATCTGACGCTCAAGCTGCTCTGGCTGACCGGCCATCCGGTGGGGGCCGGTGGCACCACCGCGATGGACGACCTCTGGCTGGTCAACCTGCTGACCTTCGGCATGGACGCCGTCGCGGTGCTGCTCGCCCTCGCCTTCGTCCGGCCCTGGGGCCGGCGGGTCCCGGCCGGACTGCTGGCCTTCCCGATGTGGGTCGCGACCGGACTGCTCGGGACCATCCTGGTGGCGCTGCCCCTGATCCTGCTGAGCACGATGCTGCTCGGCCCCGACGCGTCCGCCGCCGACGACGGCCCGGGCGGCCTCAGCGACTGGGTCTTCACGGTGGTGTACGGCGGGTTCGCCGTCCAGGGCGTCGCGCTGATCCTCGGCTTCCTGCTCTACGCCCGGGAACGCTGGGGCGGCCTGTTGCGCGAGCGGATCGGCGACCTGCCCGATTCGCCCACGCTCACCGTGCAGCGGACCTTCGCCTGTGGGGCCGGCCTGCTCGCCCTCGGGGTGGCCGCGGCCCGGCTCTACTGGTCCGCCGGCGGGACGGCCGGGCTGCCCGCGGCCTGGGTCCAGGAGCGCAGCCGCAGCGTGGCGGTGATGGACCTGGTGACCGCCCTCATGGCGGTGGCCGCCACCGCGGCGCTGCTGGTGCTGGTGTTCCGGATCCGGCCGGAGCGGCGACTGCGAGTGCCGCTGGCCGTGGTGTGGACGGCGGCCGGGTCGCTGTTCGGCTGGGGCGCCTGGCAGTTGGTGGCCTTCGGGACCGTCACCCACGTGTCCGATCCGCGGAAGGCGGTGCCCGGGCTGCTCCCCCTCGTGGAGGCGGCGCAGGTGATCGCCGGGCTGCTGGTGCTGGCGGCGGGCGCGATCGCCCTGGCCGAGCGGGCCGCCGCGCGGGCGGCGGTGGCGCCGGCCGGGGCGGGCGCGGCGGTGGCGCCGGCCGGGCCTGCGGCGCTCCCCGCGGCCGTAGCTGACGTAGAGTCGGCCAGGTGAGCACCGGGGCGGGCGCAGCGGGAACAGGCACGGCAGCGGGCACGGAAGCAGCGGGGACGGGCACGGCAGCGGGCACGGGAGCAGCGGGAACAGGCACGGCAGCGGGCACGGAAGCAGCGGGGACGGGAGCAGCGGCGGCGACGGGCACCGGCCCCGGCACGGCACTCGGCCCAGGCCCCGAGCCGGGCCCGCCGCGGCACGGCCTCCGCCGCTGGCTGCGGCGGGCGGGGGGCGCCCTGCTCGGTCGGCGGGCCCGGCTGCGCTGGGTGCACCTGGTGCTCGGCGGGGCACTGCTGATGCCGTACTGGATGCTCTCCGTCGTCCTGCTCGGGGCGCTCGATCCGGAGAACGGCCCGCTGCACCAGGTCCTCCTCCAGCTCGCCTCGCTCGCCCTCTCCCTGCCGATGGCCGCCGTCACCGCGCTGGTGCCCACCGTCCGGGCGCTGGAGGGCGCGGCCGCCCTGGCGCTCGGCGCCCCGGAGCGGGCCGAGGAGGTCTCCACCGGGCCGGCCCGGTCCTGGGCGGCCCGGCGCCGCACCTCCACCTGGTACGTGCTGCACCTGCTGTTCGGCGGAGTGGTCAGCGGGATGACGCTGGCCGGGGTGCCGTTCGCCGTCGTGCTCATCTACTCACCGCTGGGCGGACCGCCGATCGACGACGCGCTGCGGTACTGGCAGGACCGCGGCGTCCCGGCCTTTCTGCCCGGCCCCGCGCTCGGTCTGGCCCTGTTGCTGCTGATCACCGCCGTCAGCGCGGGGCTCGGGGCGCTGCTGGCCCGCTGGGCGCCGGTGCTGCTCGGTCCGACCCCGGAGGAGCGGCTGGCGGCGGCCGAGCGGCGGGCCGCGGTGCTCGCCCAGCGCAACCGGCTGGCGCGCGAGCTCCACGACTCGGTCGGCCACGCACTCAGCGCCGTCGGCATCCAGGCCTCGGCGGCCGCGCGGGTGCTGCGCACCGACCCGGACTTCGCGGAGGAGGCGCTGCGGGCGATCGGCGAGACCGCGCGGGCCGCCGTCGCCGAGCTCGACGCCGTACTCGGCCTGCTGCGCGAGGAGGACCGGACCGACGCCGGGACCGCCGGCCCCACTCTGGCCGGGCTCGACGACCTGCTGCGCCAGCTGGCCGGCACCGGTCTGCGGGTCGATGCCGACCTCGCGCCCGGCCTGGACCGGCTGCCCACCGCGTTCTCCCGCGAGGCGTACCGGATCGTGCAGGAGGGCCTGACCAACGTGCTGCGGCACGCCGGGCCGACGGCGCCCGCCGGGCTCCGGGTGGGGCTGGCCGCGGGGCGGCTGGAGATCGAGCTGACCAACCCGCTCGGCACCGCCCGGCCCAGCCGGCCCGGCGGCGGGCGCGGGCTGCGCGGGATCGGCGAGCGCGCGGCCGTGCTGCGCGGCGAGTGCACGGCCGGGCCCACCGAGGACGGGGCGGACTGGCGGCTGTCCGTCCGGCTGCCGGTGGGAGGAGCGGGTTGAGCGGGCATTCGGCGGCGGGGCGCGGACCGGTGCCGGCAGCGCAGGCGGAAGCAGGACGGGTGAGAGCAGTGGAGACGAGAGCGGTGGAGGCGGGAGCGGTGGACGCGGGAGCGGTGCAGGCAGGAGTGACGGCCACGGGCGGGGCCGCGGTGGGCGGCCCGGGGTCGGCGGCCGGGTCCGTGCGGGTGGTGATCGCGGACGACGAGCGGCTCGTACGGATGGGCCTGCGGGTGGTGATCGACGCCGAGCCCGATCTGACCGTGGTCGGCGAGGCCGCGGACGGCGCCGAGGTCGTGCCGCTGGTGCGCTCGCTGCGGCCGGACGTGGTGCTGATGGACGTGAGGATGCCCGGCATCGACGGCATCCGCGCCACCGAGCAACTGGTCGGTGGGATGGACTCGCCGCCGAAGATCCTGGTGGTGACCACCTTCGAGCACGACGACCACGTGTACGACGCGCTGCGCGCGGGTGCCGCGGGGTTCCTGCTCAAGCGGTCCAGCGTGGAGGAGATGGTCCAGGCCGTGCGGCTCGTCGCGCGCGGGGACTCGCTGCTCTTCCCGGCCGCGGTGCGCGAGCTCGCGCTGCGGCAGGTCCCGGCCGGGCGGCGCGCCGCCGCCCCGCAGAAGGGCCCGATCGGCCGGCTCACCGAGCGGGAGGCCCAGGTGCTGCGGCTGATGGCCGCCGGGCTGAACAACGGCGAGATCGCCGGGCGGCTGGTGGTCAGCCAGGAGACGGTGAAGACCCACGTCGCCAGCGTGCTGGCCAAGCTCGGCGCCCGGGACCGTACCCAGGCGGTGATCGCCGCGTACGAGTCGGGCTTCGTGCTGCCGGGGTAGCGGGGGGCGGGGTAGCGGGGGCGGGGTGCCGGGGGCGGGGTAGCGGGGGGTGAGGTTCCGCCGGCCGGGCCCGGGGCGCAGGGGACGGCCCCGGGCCCGACCGGGTGTGCCGGAACGTTTCTTCCTTCTCGGACATACCAGCGAGTAGAGTGCGGCCTTCCCCCGTCTACCGCCCGATACCTCCCGTATCGGCCCGAACCGAACTGGTGGCCGCATGTCAGTCCGGACCAGCCCCGCGCTCTGGTGGCGCACGGGCATCGTGCTCTCGGCGGGCCTCGGCCTGACCCTCGGGACGTCGAGCCTGGTCTACTTCACCGTCCAGAGCAACGTGATCGTGCTCGGCTACTTCATCGGTGCGGTGTACTGGATGATCGAGCGCGGCACGGTCGACGCGCCCGCGCCCCGGCTGCGCGGGGCCGCCACGCTGTACATCCTGATAACCGGCCTGGTCTCGCACATCCTGCTGGAGCACGGCGCCAACCCGCTGCCGGGGCTGTTCGACGGGCCGGACAGGCTGCAGCACTGGTCGTCGTTCTTCCTGCACTACGTCACACCGGTGCTGGTGATCACCGACTGGCTGGTGCTGAAGCCGCGCAACGCCTCGGCCTGGCGGGACATCCCGCTCTGGCTGGCCTTCCCGCTCGGGTACGCGGCGATCGTCCTGACCCGCAACGCGCTGTTCTCGAACTACCCGCTGCCCTACCCGTACTTCTTCTTCGACCCGACCACCCGGGGCTACGGCTACGTCTGGGGCCAGATCGCGCTGTTGACCGTGGAGTTCATCGTGCTCGCCGCCGCCGTGGTGGGCCTGGACCGGCTGGGCACCCTGGTGGCCGGCCGGCTCCGCCCGGCCGCCGCGAAGCCCGGCACCGAGCCCGCGGCCTGACCCTCCGTCGCTCCGGCGTCGTCCGACCCTCCGTGGGCCGGTGTCGTCCGACCGTCCGTCGCGGCGGCCGCCTCAGATCCGCCAGCAACGGATCCGGTCGGCCGCCGCGTACACGTCCGCCCGCCCCTCGGCGATGTCCCGGGCCAGCTCCACCAGGGCGCCGTACGGCGGGTCGATGCCCTCCTTCGCGGCGTGCATGTACGCCGCAGTGGTCATGCAGGCGTAGAGGTTGTTGCGCACCGGCAGCGGCCGCAGCAGCACGATCGTGTGCATCAGCGTGGCCGCGCACCACGCCGGATCGGCGTCGTGGCCGAGCTGCGCGGTGTTGACCCGGTGCCGCGCCACCGCCGCCTGCAGCGCCGAGTAGTCCCGGACGCTCAGGTCCTCCGGCGAGGCCTGCTCCTGCACGTCGAGCAGCCAGCGCAGGTCGACGTGGAGCAGCGTCACCGCGGTACCCCTCCGCCGCCGTGCATCCCCGCGCCCGCCCGGCTCACGCCGCCGGCGCGTCCTCCGGGAACGCCGCGTCGAACTCCGCCCGGTGCGCCGTCCAGAACGCCACGGCGTGCTCGACGAAGTCCCGTCGCTGCTGCTCCCGCACGCTCAGGTCGTGGACATACGCCTTGACACTCTTACCGTCGGCGGCGGCCGCCGCCCGGATCGCGGCGAGTTCGTGCTCCGTGTACTCGATGTTGAGTGCAGGCATGGCGCCGATGGTACTGGAGCGGTACCGCCCGGGGAACCGGAACGGCGCCAACCGACCAGCGCGCCGGGCGGGTTGCGCGCCCCCGGCCGGATCGGCGATCCCTCCGGGGGCGCAGGCGCGCGCCTGCGCCCCCGGGGCCGAGGCCCGGACCGGGCCCGGGGACGGGGACGGGGCGGGGGCGGGGGCTGGCCCAGGGACTCGGCGCGCCCGCGGCCCGTCCCCCCTCGGCGGCGTCTCCCGCCGGTGACGCTCCGGCGACCGTCGTCCTACATCGGATCCACCGCCCGCAGTTCGCCGTCCAGCTCCAGCCAGCGGGTGATCCCCAGGCCGCGCAGGAACGGCAGGTCGTGGCTGGCGACGATCAGCGCGCCCCGGTAGGCGGCGAGCGCCTGGGTCAGCTGGCGGACGCTGGCCAGGTCGAGGTTGTTGGTCGGCTCGTCGAGCAGCAGCAGTTGCGGCGGCGGGTCGGCCAGCAGCAGGGCGGCCAGGGTGGCACGGAACCGCTCGCCGCCGGAGAGCGTGGCGGCGGGCTGGTCCGCCCGGCCGCCGCGGAACAGGAAGCGGGCCAGCCGGGCCCGGATCGCGTTGTCCCCCGCGTTCGGCGCGAACAGCTTGACGTTCCCCGCCACGGTGAGCCGGTCGTCCAGCAGGTCGAGCCGCTGCGGCAGGTGGCGCAGCGGCACCGGGGTGGTCACCTCGCCCTCCAGCGGGGCGAGTTCGCCGGCGATGGTGCGCAGCAGGGTGGTCTTGCCGGCCCCGTTGCGGCCGACCAGGGCGATCCGCTCGGGGCCGCGCAGGTCGAGGTCGGCGGTGGTGCCGTAGGGCAGCCGGACCTTCTGCAGGGTGAGCACCGTGCGGCCGGCCGGCACCTCCGTACGGGGCAGGTCGATCCGGATCTCGGCGTCGTCGCGGACGGCCTCCTCGGCCTCCGTGAGCCGCTGCCTCGCCTCCTCCAGCCGCTCGGTGTGCATGCCCTGGAGCCGGCCGGCCGTCTCCTGCCCCTGGCGTTTGAGCTTGCCGGCGAAGATGTGCGGGTCGTTGCGGGTGACCGAGCGCTTCTTGCCGTAGCTGGCGCTGCGCTCCAGCCGGATCCGGGCCTCGGCCAAGTCCCGCTTCTGGCGCTGGACGTCGGCCTCGGCGTTGCGCAGCAGCCGTTCGGCCGTCTCCTGCTGGGCGGCCAGGGTGCGCTCGTACTCGGCGAAGTTGCCTCCGTACCAGGTGACCTGGCCGTCCCTCAGGTCGGCGATCTGGTCGACGTGCTGGAGCAGCTCGCGGTCGTGGCTGACGATCAGCATCACGCCGTGCCAGCCCGCCACCGTCTCGTAGAGCCGCTCGCGGGCGGCCCGGTCGAGGTTGTTGGTGGGCTCGTCGAGCAGCAGCACGTCGGGCCGGCGCATCAGCAGGGCGGCCAGGCGCAGCAGGACGGCTTCGCCGCCGGAGAGCTCGGCGGTGGTCCGGTCGAGGCCGAGCCGCTGGAGCCCGAGCCGGTCGAGGGTGGCGCGGGCGCGCTCCTCGACGTCCCAGTCGTCGCCGACCGCGTCGAAGTGCTCCTGGCCGGTATCGCCGGAGTCGATGGCGTGCAGGGCCTCGCGGGCGGCCCGGATGCCGAGCGCCTCGTCGACCCGCAGCCCGGTGTCGAGGGTGAGGCCCTGCGGCAGGTAGCCGAGCTCGCCGCCGACCTTGACGGTGCCGGCGGTGGGGGTGAGCTCGCCCGCGATCAGGCGCAGCAGGGTGGACTTGCCGGCGCCGTTGAGCCCGATCAGGCCGGTGCGGCCGGGGCCGACGGCGAGGTGGAAGCCGTCCAGGACGGTCCTGCCGTCGGGCCAGTCGAAGGCGAGGTCGGTGCAGAGGACGGAGGTGCTGGGTTGTGCCATGAGTGGCCTCCCGGGTGGTTGCCTGCGGTCTGGGGAGCAACACGGGAGACACCGCGGGAGTGCGGGGAGCCTGGGGGGACGGCCGGGCCGTCACGGGGACGGGTGCCGGGCCGGCTCACCACTGAGGTCGCGCACTCGCACACTCGCACACCGCGCGCAGCGGGGCGCTGCACCAAGGCAACGGGCTGCACCAGGGCAACGGGCTGCATCGGGACAGCAGGGCTGCACGGGCAGCGCTGTCGCAGCACCGCTGCTTCGGCAGGCCTGCGTCAGCAGGGCTGCATCGCGGCGGGGGCGGTGTCTCGGGACCTCAGTAGAGCAACGGCCTTCTCCTGTTCCGGCGGGTGGCAGGGATCACGCTACGAAGGCCGGCCGGCGTCCGCAACGGGTTATTTCCGGCGCGCTTCGCGTGCCGATCACGTGCCGATCCGGTGACGGCCGCGTTCCAGTCCGGTCCGGGTGTAAGGACGCCTTTATCCGCATGGCAGACTCCTCCTGCCGTACCTGCGGGCCCGGGCGGTTCCGGTCCGTACGGCGTTCATCCACAGGGGGAATTGAACTCATGTCACCGATATCCCGGACGACGCGTGCCGCGCTGGGCGCCTCGGTCGTCGCACTGACGATGGTGGTCGCGACGGCGTGCGGGCCGGACAACGACCCGGCCGGGGCCCAGACCGCGGCTCCCACCGCCGCCGTCACCAGCACCGACAAGCCGGGCGCCGCCCCGATCAAGCTGCCCAGCCTCGACGAGCTGAAGAAGTGGAAGTTCGAGGACTGGGAGAAGTTCGCCCAGCAGAACGTGATCACCCCGGCCGTGAAGGGCTACTGGGACCTCCAGAAGATCCTGAAGGCCAAGCCGTCCAAGCCCGGCCCCGGCAACCAGCCCTCGGCGCAGCCCACCGCCCAGCCGACCGGTTCGGCGCCGGCCCAGCCGCCGGCGGACAACGGCAACGACCCGTTGCCGAAGCTGGTCGAGATGAAGCCGCTGCCCCACCCGTTCGCCAAGAACCTCCACGTGAACGGCAAGCTGTTCTTCCAGGACGGCAACCAGGAGTACGTCTGCTCCGGCACCGTGGTCTCCGACCCGGCCAACCCCGGCAAGAGCAACCTGGTCTGGACCGCCAGCCACTGCCTGCACGGCGGCAAGGGCGGCAAGTCCCACACCAACATCGTCTTCGCCCCGGCGTTCAACAGCAGCGGTGTGCTGAGCGGCGGCAAGCAGGCCTCCCTCGCGCAGGCCGAGCCGTACGGCGAGTGGGGCGCGGTCGCCGGCATCATCTCCCCCACCTGGGCGGGCGAGGCCGACGCGGAGTACGGCGGCGCCTGGAGCCAGTACGACTTCGGCATCATCAAGGTGGCCAACCCGGACGGCAGCAACAAGTCGCTGGAGGAGGTCGTCGGCGGCTCGGTGCCGGTCTGGTTCAACGCCCCCCGCGACCAGATCACCGCCGTGAGCAGCTACGGCTACCCGGCCGGCAAGCCCTTCGACGGCATGGAGCTGGACCGCTGCGAGGCCGGCAAGCCGGTCCGCCACACCATCGACCCGAGCCGTCCGGCGATGCTCACCATCGGCTGCAACGGCACCGGCGGCGACAGCGGCGGCGGCTGGTTCGCGGTGAAGGACGGCAAGCAGGTGCTGGTCTCGGACACCTCCATCGGGGGCAACGACAACACCTGGGAGGCCGGCCCGTACCTGGACGACGTCGCCCAGCACGCGCTGGAGTACATCTCCAAGAAGGCCAAGTGATCCCGGGCACGTCCTGAGGACGCGGGGGCCGCAGCCGACCGGCTGCGGCCCCCGCGCCGTTCCCCGCGCCGTCCCCGCGCTCCCGGCGACGCGCCCGCCTCTCCTAGAATCGGGGGCATCATGAGCGCCACACTCGTAGTCAAGGACCTCAGCGCCGGCCACGGCGACCGCACCCTCTTCTCCGGTCTGGACCTGGTCGTCGCCCCCGGCGACGTGATCGGGCTGGTCGGGGTGAACGGCGCCGGCAAGTCGACCCTGCTGCGGCTGCTGGCCGGGCTGGACACCCCCGAGGGCGGCTCGCTGCGGCTCAGCCCGGCGAGCGCCAACATCGGTCACCTGCCGCAGGAGCCGGAGCGCCGCGAGGGCGAGTCGGTCCGGCAGTTCCTGGCCCGCCGGACCGGCGTGGCCGCCGCGCAGGCGGCGCTGGACGAGGCCACCGAGGGCCTGGTCGAGGGCCGGCCCGGCGCCGACGACGCCTACGCGGCGAGCCTGGACCGCTGGCTGGACCTGGGCGGCGCCGACCTGGAAGAGCGCGCCGAGGAGGTCGCCGACTCGCTCGGGCTGAAGGTCTCGCTGGACCTGCCGATGACCGCCCTCTCCGGTGGCCAGGCCGCCCGGGCCGGCCTGGCCTCGCTGCTGCTCTCCCGCTACGACGTCTTCCTGCTCGACGAGCCGACCAACGACCTCGACCTGGACGGCCTGGAGCGGCTGGAGGCCTTCGTCAAGGGCCTGCGCGCCGGCACCGTGCTGATCAGCCACGACCGCGAGTTCCTGGCCCGCACCGTCACCCGGGTGCTGGAACTGGACCTCGCCCAGCAGCAGGTCAACCTGTACGGCGGCGGCTACGAGGCGTACCTGGAGGAGCGCGCGGTGGCCCGCCGGCACGCCCGCGAGGAGTACGAGGAGTACGCCGACACCAGGGCCTCGCTGGAGGCCCGGGCCCGGATGCAGCGCGGCTGGATGGAGCACGGCGTGCGCAACGCCCGCCGCAAGTCCAGTGACAACGACAAGATCGGGCGCGCGATGCGCGCCGAGTCCACCGAGAAGCAGGCCTCCAAGGCCCGGCAGACCCAGCGGATGATCGAGCGGCTGGAGGTGGTCGAGGAGCCCCGCAAGGAGTGGGAGCTGCGGATGGAGATCGCCACCGCGCCGCGCTCCGGCGCCGTCGTCGCGACCCTGCGCGGGGCCACCGCCCGGCGCGGGGACTTCGCCTTCGGCCCGGTGGATCTGCAGATCGACTGGGCCGACCGGGTCGCCATCACCGGCGGCAACGGCGCGGGCAAGTCCACCCTGCTGGCCGCGCTGCTCGGGCGTCTCGAACTCGACGCCGGCAGCGCCGTGCTGGGCTCCGGCGTGGTGGTCGGCGAGGTCGACCAGGCGCGGGGTCTCTTCCTGGGCGGCGAGCCGCTGGTGGAGGCCTTCGCCGCCGCGGTGCCGGAGCTCGCGCCGGAGGAGGTCCGCACCCTGCTGGCCAAGTTCGGGCTGAAGGCGGCGCACGTGCTGCGCCCGGCCGACACCCTCTCGCCCGGCGAGCGCACCCGGGCCGCGCTGGCGCTGCTCCAGGCCCGCGGGGTCAACCTGCTGGTGCTGGACGAGCCCACCAACCACCTGGACCTGCCCGCCATCGAGCAGTTGGAGTCCGCGCTCTCCTCCTACACCGGCACGCTGCTGCTGGTCACGCACGACCGGCGGATGCTGGACACGGTGGCGGTCAACCGGCGGCTCGAAGTCCGGGACGGGCGCGTCCACGAGAGCTGAACCGCCGCGGCGGGCGCTGCCCGGCCGCCCGGGGACCCTGACGGGCGGTCCGGAATTGGTCTCGACCTCTTCCCGGACCGCCCGTCATGTGCTGTGCTGTCGGCCATGGTTGACAGCACAGCAGCGGCCGGCACCTCGTACCCGAGCGTCCCGCACCGCCCGATGACGGTGCCCGCCCATGAGGCGGAGGCCCGCAGCAGGTCCTTCCACGACGTGATGGCGCAGCGCCGGACCGTTCGCGACTACTCGACGGCGCCGATCCCGGACGGCGTGCTGGAGTGGGCGGTCCGCACCGCCGGCACCGCACCCAGCGGCGCGCACGTCCAGCCCTGGCGGTTCGTGGTGATCACCGATCCGGCGCGCAAGCGGCGGCTGCGCGAGGCCGCCGAGGCGGAGGAGCGCGAGTTCTACGCGCACCGGGCGTCCGAGGAGTGGCTGGCGGCGCTGGCGCCGATCGGCACCGACTGGCAGAAGCCCTTCCTGGAGGACGCGCCCGCGGTGATCGTCGTCTTCGAGGTGCACAAGGGCCCGAACTCGCCACGCCCGTACTACACCAAGGAGTCGGTCGGCATCGCGGTCGGCCTGCTGCTCGCGTCGCTGCACCAGGCCGGACTGGCGACGCTCACCCACACGCCGAGCCCGATGAAGTTCCTCAACGAGGTCTGCGACCGGCCGGCGGAGGAGCGGGCCGCCTACGTCATCCCGGTCGGTTACCCGGCGGACGGCGCGCGCGTCCCCGATCTACGGCGCAAGGAGCTCGGCGACGTCCTGGTTCGCCTCTGACGCGCCCCGGGGCGGCGCCCGCGCTCCGGCGGTTCGCCGGTGGTCGCTTGACCGGACCACGACGATAATCGCCGCCATGAGCCGACCCACGCCACGGTCCTGTGAGAACGTCCCCGGCCACGCCGCCCGGACCGGCGCCGGCGGTCCCCCGGCGTGGACGCGCAGACCGGGCGAGGCCTCCCCCGGCCGTCCGCCGGAGCTGCTGCAGCTGGCCGGGGGCATCTCCCTGCACCGGCGTTCGGTCACGCACGCGGCCGCGCTCAACGCCGCCGTCCGGGCCAACCTGGAGCACCTGCGCCCCTGGCTGGAGTGGGCCGCCGCGGCGCCCAGCCCGGCCCAGACCGAGGAGCTGGCGCGGGCCGGCTCGGCAGCCTGGGACGCCGGCACCGACTTCATCTACCTGGTCGGCCTGGACTCCCGGCCCGGCAGCGTCATCGGCTCGTTCGGCCTGCACGGCCGGATCGGCCCGGGCGCGCTGGAGATCGGCTACTGGGTGAGCGCCGAGCACGTCGGCCGGGGCATCGCGACCACCGCCGCCGAGGCGCTGACCGCGGCCGCCCTCGCCCTGCCCGGCATCGAACGGGTGGAGATCCACTGCGACCAGGCCAACGGCGCCAGCGCCGCGGTGCCGCGCAAGCTCGGCTTCCGGCTCGACCGCACCACCGACGCGGCCGTGCGGGCGCCGGGCGAGACCGGACGCCAGCAGATCTGGGTCAAGGAGCGCTGAGGGGCGACGCGGGCCGGCGCCGGCAGGTTGCCGGTGCCGGCTCCCCTCCCCCGCCCACTCCGCCCCGCCCCGCCCGTCCCCGACGGCCGCGGCTCAGTAGCGGTCGCCGGTCGGCGCCGGCAGCGCGTCCAACTCGGCCAGGTCGGCCGCCGAGAGCACCACGTCCACCGCGGCCGCGTTGTCGGCGAGGTAGCGCGGCGTCCTGGTGCCCGGGATCGGCACGACGTGCCGGCCCTGCGCCAGCACCCAGGCCAGCGCCACCTGGGCGGGCGTCGCCCCGACCCGGGCGGCGACCTCCTGCACCTTGGCCACCAGCGCCAGGTTGGCCTTGAGCGCGTCCTGCTGGAAGCGCGGCAGCGACCGCCGGAAGTCGTCCTCGGGCAGCTCGTCGAACGAGGAGATGCCACCGGTCAGGAAGCCCCGGCCGAGCGGCGAGAACGGCAGGAAGGCGATCCCCTGCGCCTCGGTGTACGGCAGCACCTCGGCCAGCGAGTCCCGGGTCCAGAGCGACAGTTCGTTCTGGACCGAGGCCACCGGGTGCACCGCCTGCGCCCGCTCGATCTGCTCGACCGTCACCTCGGAGAGCCCGATCCGGCGCGCCTTGCCGGCCCGGACGGCCTCGGCGAGCGCGCCCCAGGTCTCCTCGATCGGCACCTCCGGGTCCACCCGGTGCAGCTGGTAGAGGTCCACGTGGTCGGTGCCGAGGCGGCGCAGGCTCTCGTCGATCGCACGCCGGACGTGCTCCGGCCGGCCGTCGTTGTCCGCCCGCCTGCCCCCGGTGCCGGGCACCAGGCCGACCTTGGTGGCCAGGAACGCCCGCCCCCGGTACGCGCCGGCCAGCGCGGCGCCGACGACCTCCTCGTTGTCGTACGGGCCGTAGATGTCGGCGGTGTCGATCAGGGTGACGCCGAGGTCCAGCGCCTGCCGGATCACCCGCACCGAGGCCTCGTCGTCACGGTTGCGGAGGTCGTAGGCCCAGGTCATCCCCATGCAGCCGAGACCGATGGCGCCGATCTCGGGCCCCTGGCTGCCGAATGTGGTGGTGCGCATGACGGTTCTCCGTTCGGGTGGCGGAACGCGCGGAAGGCGCGGCGAAGGTGCGGAAGGCGCGGGAAGGTACGGCCAGTGCGCCGGGTCCGCGCTGTCGAGCAACGGGATCCACCCTCCGCCTTCGAGTGCACTCGAGGTCAAGTCCGCTCCGCCGGAGCCCCTTCGAGCCACTCCCGCCAGCCGCCGTCCAGTACCAGCCCGGCCAGCCGCCGGTACCCGCCCGTGCCCGGGTGCGCGCCGTCGTCCGCGGTGGCCTCGGCCACCCACTCGGCGTCCTCGGCCAGCGTCCGGGTCACGTCGACGAACGGCACGCCGCGGGCGGCGCAGAGCTCGGCCTGCCCCCTGGCCAGCTCCAGCAGCCGTTCGAGGTGCTCCACGTCCCGGCCGACCACCGGCGGCGGCCCGACCAGCAGCACCCCGACGCCGCGTTCGCGGGCGCCGTCCAGCACGGCGGCGACGTTCGCCAGGCTCTGCTCGGCCGCCACCCGCGGCCGGCCGTCCTCGAGCGTGGCGTCGTTGCTGCCGACCGAGAGCACCAGCCGGTTGTCGGCCCCGGGCAGAAACCGGGAGCCGGCCTCGGTCCAGATCCGGGCCAGCACGTCGGCCGAGGTGTTGCGCCGGATCCCGAGGTTGAAGCCGGTGAGGTCGGACGGGGCCGCCGCCGGTACGCAGGTGGCCTGGAGCACCCGCCCGACCCACCCCCGGAACTCCGGGTCGCCCACGCCCTGCGTGAAGGAGTCCCCGGCGAAGCAGATACGCAGATCGCTGATCATCACGCCACCGTAGCGGCGGGGTCCCCGGCCCCGCCGAGGCGTCCACGGACGCGGCCACCCGGCCGCTGCGCGGGCAGGGAGGCGGAGCTCGTCGTTCACCCTGCCGCCTCCGGGCGCCGGGGGCCGGCGACCGTCCGCCCCGCTCCGCGCCCTGCCCGCTCCGCCCGGGGGGCCACCCCGCCGATAATGTGATCTCACTGCTACGGCGCGGCCGGTACAGTCCTGCCCACTGCCCGGGTGCGCGCGGCGACGGCGTCCACCCGGCAGGCCACGGTCCCGCGGCGGAGCGACCGCGCGCCGCCTCGGCCCGGACAGGGCCACAGGCGCTCGGCCGGCGGCGCGCGTCCGGTCGGGGCCACCGCAGCAGCGCACGAGGGGGCGGACATGACGGTCGGGACGGACCCGAGCACGGACTCGGACATGACGCACGAGGTCACCGCCGAGGAGCTGGCCGCGTTCGGCCGCACCCTCGGCCGCCTGCGCGCCATGCCCACCGACAGCCCGGTCCGGCAGCACGCCGAACGGCAGCTGAACTCCTACGTCCGCGAGAGCCGCAAGCGCCGGCGCCAGAGCGCCGTCGACGACGCCCGGCAGGCCGACGCCGCGCTGCTCGCCGCCACCGCCACCGGTGCCCACGACCGGCGCGAGGACGCCCCGCTCCGCGAGCGCGGCCGCGCGCCCCTCGGCGAGCTCCGACTGGGCCGCCGCTGCTACGTCTGCAAGCAGCCGTACCACCGGGTGGACGCGTTCTACCACATGCTCTGTCCCGCCTGCGCGGCCGACAACACCGCCCGGCGTGCCCTGGCCACCGACCTCCGCGGCCGCCGCGCGCTGCTCACCGGCGGCCGGGTGAAGATCGGCTACCAGCTCGCCCTGATGATGCTGCGCGACGGCGCCGAGCTGCTCGTCACCAGCCGGTTCCCGCACGACACCGTCCGCCGGTTCCGCGCCGCGCCGGGCTCCGCGGACTGGTGGGACCGGCTCACCGTGGTCGGCATCGACCTGCGCGATCCGCGCCAGGTGCTCGGCCTCACCGAGCGGCTCCGCTCCGACGGAGGGACGCTGGACATCCTGGTCAACAACGCGGCGCAGACCCTGCGCCGCCCGCCCGGGGCCTACGCCCGGCTGGCCGCGGGCGAGCAGGCCGCGCTGCCCGCCCGCGAGGCCGCCGCCGTGGTGCACGCACCCGGGTTCCGGCCGATGCCCGCGCTCGCCCCGGCCTGGCCCGTCACCGAACTCGCGGCGCCACCGGCGCCGTTGACGGCCGGGACCGGGCCCGTCGACGAGGCCGGACTGCTGCCCGACCTCGCGCCCGAGAACTCCTGGTCCGCCCGGCTGGGGGAGCTCGACCCGAGCGAGGTGCTGGAGACCCAGCTGGTCAACGCCGTCGCGCCCGCGCTGCTCTGCGACCGGCTGCTCCCGTTGCTGCTCGCCTCGCCGCACCCGCGCCGGTACGTCGTCAACGTCACCGCGGTGGAGGGCCGGTTCGCCGTCCGCAACAAGACCGGCGGCCACCCGCACACCAACATGGCCAAGGCCGCGCTCAACATGCTCACCCGCACCAGCGCCGCGGAGCTCGCAGCCCGGGGCGTGCACATGTGCGCGGTCGACACCGGCTGGATCACCGACGAGAACCCGGCTCCCAAGAAGGCACGCCTGGCGGACGCCGGTTTCCGCACCCCGCTGGACGTCGTCGACGGCGCGGCCCGCGTCTACGACCCGATCGTCCGCGGCGAGGCCGGCGCGCCGGTCTCCGGAGTATTCCTCAAGGACTACCGGGAGGCCGCCTGGTGACGGCCGCCTTCCCGGGCCGGGGCCCCGAGGCCCCGACCGCCTAGCATCGCCGCATGGGTGTGGACATCACGGTCCTGGTCGTGGACTGGGCGCGCTTGGCGGAGGTGCCCGCGGAGGACCGGCTGCGGGTGGTGCAGGAGGCGGCGTACGGGGACGACGACGCCGACGGAAACGGCGACGTCGTCGAAGGGTGGGTGTGGCCGGTCGCGGCGGAGCGGTCCTGGCTGGGGCGGTACGAGTTCCGGGGCACGCTCGGTTCGTACAAGCCGCACTTCTGGGCGGCGGAGGGCTGGGAGAAGGCCCGCGGCGCCGTCGGGGGCGAGGTGCGGGCGGCGCTGGACGAGTTCCTGGAGGGGCTGATCTGGTGGGGGCCGCGGGCCGACGCCGACGCCGAGCAGGTCGACCCCGGGGTGTTCCCCTCGGCGGAGGGACTGTGGAGGTCCGGCCCGCTGATCGTGCGCGGCCCGGAGACGGTGGCGCGGTTGTGGCGGAGGTGGTGCGAGGCCGCCCCGGGGCTGGAGGGCCTGCGGGTGCCGTACGGGGAGCTCGCGGCGCGGCAGCCGGGGCAGTGGATCGCCGGGTTCGAGGAGTTCGCCGAGCTGGTGCGCGGCTGGGCCGAGGTGGTCGGCGAGGCGGAGCGCAGGGAGTGGGGAGTGATCGGCCTGCCGATCTAGGCCTCCCTTCCGGATCCCGCCCGGCCCGCGCCGCCCGGCGGGATCCGGAAGGACGACCTAGGAACACCAGAACAGGAACTGCGTGCAGGTGGGCGTGGGCTTGGGGGGCGGGGTGGTCGAGGGCGGCGGGGTGGTGACCGGGGCCGTGCTCGGCGCCGGCCGGGAGGGCGACGCCGAGCCCTGGGCGCCCGGCTCCGGTGCCTGGGTGGTCTCCGGCCCGGCCGATGCGCCACCCTTGGCCGAGGCGGAGGCGGACGCCGCGGCCGAGACCGAGGCCGAGGCCGATCGGGACGCGGTGGTCGGGCGGGGACTGGGGCGCTGGGTGGCCGGCGCCGCCGTGGTCGCGCTCGGACTCGGCACGCCGGTGGGCGTGGTCGGTCCCGGGGCCGGGCCGCTCGGCGGCTCCGCCGAGGCCGGGCGGCCGGCACCCGGATCGGACGGCGCCGTCTCCGAGCCGTTGGCGGCCAGGGCCGCCGCTCCGAGCCCGATCACGGCCAGGCCGACCACGGAGACCACCAGCCGCCCCGGACGCCGCCCGGCCCGTCGCCCGCCGCGCCGGGCCGCGGGACGCCCGCCGGGGTGCTCGGCCGCCGGGGACACCGGCCGAGGCTCGGCGGGCGCCGGACGCGAGCCCGCCGCACCGCCCTCCGGCGCCGGGGGCACCGCCTGCTCCGGGGCGGCCGCGGGAGTCCCGCAGCCGGGGCAGGCCAGCGCGCCGTTGAGGTGGCGGCCGCAGGGTGCGCAGTAGTCCATGTGATCTTCCCGTGCTGCCGGAGTGCCGGGCCCTCGCCGGCCCCGCCGGTCGTCGTCCTTCGCCGCCGGCGCCGCGCACGCCGTCGTGCGCATGCGGAGCCTAGGCAGCACGCCTGTGGGGATTCCACACCGCCCGGTGAGGCTTCTGGAGAGATGCCGTGTCCCCCGCGGGACGCCCGCGGTGGGTGTGTCGTGGCACAGATCGTTCATCCGCAGTCCGGGCGGCCTGACCCGGAGCGGAGCCGTACGTCACCTGATGCCACTTCAGGGCGTTGTTCGACATGTCCGGGATGTCGGCGCCTTCCCGCCAGCCTGGCAGGTGTCTCCTCAAGGCCTCGCCAGCCTGGCCGGGAGGGCGCCGCCGCGCTCCTGATCCCGATCCGCATCCGGAAACGGCCGGAGGGGGGAACGTGAATCGCCGCCGTCGGCTCGGCTACGGGCACATCGCCGGCGCCCGCTTCACAGCCGATTCCGCGGGAATCCCTGCACGGAGTCCATCCGGCGGGCGGGGCCGCTAGGCCAGGTCGAGGAAGAACTTCTCGTCGGCCCCGCCGTTGGCGTTGATCTGGCAGTTCACCGTTCCGCCGGGGCCGGTGGCAGCGGTCACGCCGCTACCGGTGACCATACGCAGATAGATGTTCGGGAACGCCGTCGCCGACCCGAAGGAGAACGAACCGTCGGGCTGGGGGAGGAGGCTGAACATCTCGTAGGGGTGCGCCCCGAACTGGCAGTTGACCGTCCCGCCACCCGCCATGGTGCCGGGGACGCCGGCGCCGTCCATCCGCAGGAACACGTTGGGGAAGGCGACCGACTCGAAGGCGTACGACCCGTCACTCTGCGGGCGCACCCTCAACGACGTCCACGACCCGGCGCCGTACTGACAGTTGACCCGACCCCCGCCACTACCGGTGAAGGCGGTCACACCGGTTCCGTCCAGGCGAAGGTGCACATTCGGGTAGTGCGTCGAGTGGATCGTGACGGGGGTGTTTCCGAGCTTTGCGAGGTCGGCTGCTGACAGGGGCATGGTGGCCTCTCTTCTTCGGACCGGGCGTACCGCGGACGAGTGGATCCCCGCGCCGTTGGGGGCGGCCCTTTGCGGCGTGGAATTTCGAACCCTGGGGGGCGATGTCGAACCGGAAATCGCGATGCCGGATTACGCGGAGACATGTGAACCGCGCCAGGTTCCCCGCCGACTCCACGAGTCGCTCTTCGCGGAAACCCCGAACACGGCAAGGCAAAGCGGCGCCGTTCCTGCCGCTCTCGATTGCCGCCCCCTCTTGCCCCGCCTTCCCCCTCAGGCCCGACCGACTGTAATCCCACGGATACACGCTGTCCAGGTTCACTACCGGCTGTTTTGCGGGGTGGGGGTCGGCGGTGTGGATGAGACCTTTGAGGCGCCCGGAATCCATGGGTCGTGCGGGGCGGTGAATCTTTCCGTGCCCGCTGGGAATTGATCGAGCCGCTTCTCGCTGCCCGGCGTTTCCGGCCCCGGGGCAGGGCCCTGGAATTCGGCCGGCCGCCCGTGCACGACCTGCGGGACATCAGGGGCGACCGCCCTCATCCGCACTCTGTCGCAACCCCTGTCGTACCCCTGGGCAAACCGGCACGGCCTGCCGACAATGAGCATGCCACTCGCCCTCCCGTCCGCCCACGCCCAACGGGGGTACCACGCCGTGCCTTTGACCGCGCCTGCCGCGACGATGAGCCGCCGCACCTTCACCCGCGCCGCCCTGCTGGGCGCCTTCGCCGCCGCGGGTCTGACCGCCCGCCCCGCCGCGGCCGCCGCCGTCCCGGCGGCGAGCGACTGGCTGGCCGCGGTCGACCCGCAGGCCTCCCTGGCCCGGCTCACCCTCCCGGGCACCCACGACACCTGCTCGCTCTACGGCGGCCCCCTGACCCAGACCCAGAGCCTCTCCTTGCCCGACCAGTTGGCTGCGGGAGTGCGCTTCCTCGACATCCGCTGCCGGGCGATCGACGGGGTGCTGGCGATCCACCACGGACCGGTCTTCCAGAAGATCTTCTTCGGCGACGTGCTCAACCACTGCCTGGCCTTCCTCGCCGGCCACCCCGGCGAGGCCCTCGTGATGCGGGTCAGGCAGGAGTACTCCACCGTCTCCGACGCGGAGTTCGGCGCGCTCTTCGCCGGCTACCAGCAGCGCTGGCCGGGCCTGTTCTGGACCGGCGGCGAGATCCCCCGCCTCGGCGAGGTCCGTGGCCGGGTGGTCCTGATCGCCGACAACTCTGGCCTGCCCGGCCTGAGATGGGGCGGCTCCCACACCGACATCGAGGACGACTACGACATCGGCACCATCTTCGAGCTCAACTCCCGCAAGTGGCCCGAGGTCTCCGCGCACCTGGACGCCGCCCGCGCCGCCACGGATCCGCAGCGGCTCTTCCTCACCTTCACCTCCAGCTCGGGCTGGGGGCTCTGGCCGCGCCAGGCCGCCGACGCGATCACGCCCCGGCTGCGCGGCTACCTCGACCGCCTGGACCGGTCCGCCCGGCCGGTTCTGGGCACCGTCCCGATGGACTTCGTCACCGCGGACCTGGTGCGTTCGCTCTACGCGCTCAACTTCGGCGGCTGACCGGGCGGGCGGGGCCGAGGGGCGGACGGATCGCGACCGGGGCGGCCCGCCGGTTCCGCAGTCGAACGGCGGACTCAGCCCTTCTTCCGCAGCACCATGAACTGGTCCTGCCTGAGCAGATCCATGCTGTAGCGGAGGGTGCCGTCCGGCAGCACCGTGACCACGGTGAAGCCGATGTCGCCGAGCTTGCACGTGTCGCCGCCCGAGGCCCTGGTCACCATGGACGTGTAGGTGACCTTGCTCTCGTCGGCGTTGCTGGGCGTCCAGACGGCCTCGCACCAAGTGGCGCCGTCGGCCGTCTCCGTGCGGATCCTGCTCGTCTGCCGGCCCGGCGCCGACTGGCCGATGGTGAGGGTGACCGTGGTGGCGTCCCCGCCGGCCGTCCGGCGCTCACCGATCCACGTCCCGAGGAACTTCGCGGGGATGATGCCCGACGCCGGGTCGGCCGCGGACACAGCGGGTCCGGACTCGTCGTCGGTGGGCTCGGGGCTGTCCGACGCCGGGCCGACGGACGCCGTCCCGCCCGACGCCGGGGCGGACGCCGGGCCGGAGGCACCCACCCCCGGAGCGGGGCGCGCCGGGTACGACGCGGCGGCGGAGCCGCCGGTCTGCCGGTCCTCGTCCCTCAGCACCTGGAACAGCAGCAGTCCGCCGCCGGCCAGCAACACGGCGGCCAGCACGGCCGCCACCGCGCCGACCCGTCCGCCGCGCCGCGACTGCATGGCGTAGGCCCGCGCCGAGACCGGCGTCGACGGCGGTACGGTCGGGAACGGGTCTGTCGGCGGTGGGGTCGGGAACGGGGTCGGCGGGAACGGGGTCGGCGTCGACGTCGGCTCGAACGGTCCTCCGGGCGGCGGCCCGAAGCCGGGCGGCATCGCCGGGGGCGGCCCGGCCTGCCTGGCCTCGGTCGCCGCAGCCACCGCAGCCGCCCCGCTCACTGCGGCGTCCCCTTCCCCCTCCAGGTCCAGCAGTTGCACGGCGCTGCGCCCGACCGCCGCCGCCAGCCCGCCCGGCAGCCAGTCCCCGCGGCCCAGCCGGGCCGAGGCCGAGCCGTCACCGTCCAGCAGCTCCCGCAGCCGGTCCGGCGTCGGCCGGGCGGCCGGGTCCTTGGCCAGGCAGTCCCGCACGGCGGAGTGCAGCGTCCCGTCCAGTCCGGAGAGGTCCGGTTCCTCGTGCAGCACCCGGTAGAGCAGGACCGCCGCACTCACCCCGGAGCCGAAGGGCATCGTGCCCGTCGCCGCGTACGCGAGCACCGCGCCGAGCGAGAACACGTCGCTGGGCGGTCCCGCAGGCCGGCCTTCGGCCTGCTCGGGGGACATGAAGCCGGGCGAGCCGACGACGAAGCCGGACCGGGTGAGCGCGGTGGTGGCGTCCAGGGCACGGGTGATGCCGAAGTCGATCAGCCGCGGCCCGTCCAGGGTGAGCAGCACGTTCGACGGCTTGACGTCGCGGTGCACCAGCCCGAGCCCGTGCACATGAGCGAGCGCCTCGGCCAGGCCGACGCCCAGGGTCCGCACGGCCGGCTCGGGCAGCGGCCCGAACTCGGGCACCGCGGAGGCGAGCGCGGGCCCGGCCACGTACCCGGTGGCCACCCAGGGGTGCGTGCTCTCGGTGTCGGCGTCCAGGACCGGTGCCGTCCAGGCCCCGCCGACCCGTCCGGCCGCCGCGACCTCCTGCCGGAACCGGGCCCGGAAGTCGGTGTCCCCGGCCAGGTCGGGGCGGACCACCTTGACGGCCACCGTCCGCCCGCCCGGGGTCCGCCCCAGGTAGACCCGGCCCATCCCGCCCGCGCCGAGCTGTCGCAGCAACCGGTACTCGCCCACCTGCCGCGGATCGTCCGCTGCCAGCGGCTGCATGTCCACGCTCCCCTCGACGCCCGACGCGACATCCGCGTTCCTCACGCGTCCTGGAGCAGACGCTATCGGTCCTCGACCCGGTGGCGGGCGAGATCAAGGTCACGGAATCGTCGTCAGGTCATCACGGGACCGCCACGAACGGAGCCCCGGGATGGAGTTGTCACCGCGTCAGCCGCACTCCGCGTGGCTCACGCACCGCTCGGGCCCGGGGCAGGCCTCGCTCAGGCCCCGCTCTCCCGGAGCATGTCCTCGCGCTCGACCACCTTGACCCGCTCGCGGCCCTCCGCCGCGCCGAGCGCCCGTTCGTGCTCGTCGAGCCGGTGCCAGCCTTCCCAGGTGGTGTGGCGGACCCCCTGCTCGCGCAGGTGGGCGAGGACCGCTGCGGGATCGGGGTCGACGGCGCCCGGCAGGCGGCCGCCGGCGTGGTCGGCGAGCAGGCAGGCCACGGTCTCGTTGGCGTCGCCCTTGGTGTGGCCGATCAGGCCGACCGGGCCGCGCTTGATCCAGCCCGTGACGTAGGTGGCGCTCTGGTGGGAGCCGTCGGCGGCGAGGACGCGGCCGGCCTCGTTGGGGACGGTGCCGGAGACCGGGTCGAAGGGCAGCTTGGGCAACTCGTCGGAGTAGTAGCCCACGGCCCGGTAGACGGCCTGGACGTCCCAGTCGGTGAAGCGGCCCGTGCCCCGGACGTTCCCGGTGCCGTCGAGCTCGGTGCGCTCGGTGCGCAGCCCGACCACCCGCCCGTCCTCACCGAGCACCTCGACCGGCGACTCGAAGAAGTGCAGGTGGATCCGGTGCGGGCGGTCGCCCACGTCGCGGATCGCCCAGTTCTCCAGGGTGGCGGCGACCATGTCGACGTGCTTGGCGGCCCGGCGCTCGGCGATCGAGCCCGCGTCGTACTCGATGTCCTCGGGGGAGACGACCACCTCGATGGTCGGGGAGTGGTCGAGCTCGCGCAGCTCCATCGGGCTGAACCTGGCCTGCGCGGGGCCGCGGCGGCCGAAGACATGCACCTCGCGGGCCCGGTTGCGGGCCAGGCCGGCGTGGACGTTGGGCGGGATCTCGGTGGACAGCAGCTCGTCGGCGGTCTTGGCCAGGATGCGGGCCACGTCCAGGGCGACGTTGCCGACGCCCAGCACCGCGACCTTCTCCGCCTCCAGCGGCCAGCTCCGGGCGACGTCGGGGTGCCCGTCGTACCAGGCGACGAACTCCGCGGCGCCGTGGGAGCCGTCCAGCCCGACGCCGGGCAGGTCGAGCGCCCGGTCGGCCGTGGCGCCGGTGGCGAAGACGACGGCGTCGTAGAACCGGTGCAGGTCGTCCAGGGTGAGGTCGCCCGGGTAGTCGACGTTGCCGAACAGACGGATCTGCGGCTTGTCCAGGACCTGGTGCAGCGCGCTGACGATGCCCTTGATCCGCGGGTGGTCGGGCGCCACGCCGTAGCGGATCAGCCCGAAGGGGGCGGGCATCCGCTCGAAGAGGTCGATCGAGACCCCGGGGGCCTCGGCGGCGTCGGACTTCAGCAGGGCGTCTGCGGCGTAGATGCCGGCGGGGCCGGCACCGACGATCGCCACGCGGATCGGGCGGGACATGGTGGAGCGCTCCTCCAAAGTGGCGTGGGGCTGCGGACGGTTGAAGCAAATCCCGGCCGGGTGGGAGGCAGTAGGGGCGGTGGCCCTATGACCTCATAGAGCGCCCCTATGGGCGCGGCGGGAACTCCCCCGCCCGCAGCGAGCGCACCCCGGCCCGGGCGGCCGGTCCGCTCAGCAGGCCCGCCGCCGCACCGAGGGCGAGGCCGAGCAGGCTGTCCAGCACGTCCTGCGCGGTGCAGGCGTGGCCGATGCCCGGCAGCGCGTACTGGACGGCCTCGACCGCGAAGGGCAGCGCCGTCGCGCCCAGCAGGACCGCGGCGGCCCGGGCCCGGGTGCCGGCGAGCACCGCCGCCAGGCCGATCGTGACGTACAGCGCCACGTCCAGGCTGGTGGGGTCGACCGTGGTGAACTCGCGCAGCGGCCGGAGGCCGAAGCCGGTCAGGTCGCAGTGGCGCGCGGCCCGGCCGGAGGCGGCCCAGAACGGTCCCCGGGCGTCGGGCAGCAGGGTCAGCGTCACCAGCCCGCCGAGGGCGAGCAGCAGGACGAACGCCACCGCCCAGTGTGCGCGCAGCCACCGCCCGACCACCCGGTTCAGCAGCGCGGCCGGCACCAACGAGCAGAGCAGCCCGGGCCAGAACATCGGCATCGTGCCGAGGACAGCTTTGATCACTCCAGGACGGACGCGCTCGGGCGCCCGCCGGTTCTGACCGCTCCGCAGCCGGCACCGGTGCGGCAGCGACCGCGCCCCGCGCCGCCCCCGACCCCGCCCCGCGCCGGTCCCGGCCGCCCCCGACCCTGCCCCGCGCCGGTCCCGGCCGGCCCCGACCCTGCCCCGCGCCGGTCCCGGCCGGCCCCGGGCCCGCCGCCCGGGCCGGCACGCCAACTCCCGCCCGGCAGACGGCATATCGGCAGACAATCAGCTATCTCGCTCGATCGAGCGAAGTATCCCCACGATCGGGATTTCCACCGCCGGACGGGGGAACATCACCTCGTCCGCGCCCGTACCGACCAAGTCCGGGCGGCACCCGACCCCGGCCACCTGGATCAGCCCGTGACTACCTCCGCCCCCGTGTGGGACTGCCCCTTCGACCACACCGAAGGCCTGGAGTTCGACCCCCTGCTCAAGCGGCTGCTGACCGAGGAGCGGATCGCCAGGATCCGGCTGCCGCACGGCGAGGGGGAGGCCTGGCTGGCCACCCGCTACGAGGACGTCCGCGTCGTCACCACCGACCGGCGGTTCAGCCGGGCCGCCGGCATCGGCCGCGACCTGCCCCGGATGACGCCCGCCCCGATCGCCCAGGCCGAGGCGATCAACCTGATGGACCCGCCCGCCCACCACCGGCTGCGCCGGCTCGTCGCCAAGGGCTTCACCAACCGGCAGGTCGAGCAGCTGCGCCCGCGGACGCAGCGCACCGTCGACGCGTACCTGGATGCCATGGAGGAGCACGGCGCCCCGGCCGACCTGGTGCACCACCTCTCCGGCCGGCTCCCGATGACCACGATCTGCGAGCTGCTCGACATCCCCGGCGAGGACCGCGCCGAACTCCGCGGCCACGCCGTCGCGATGATGGCGATGGGCCCCGGCAGCGGTGACGGCCAGCTGCGCGCCAAGGCCGCCCTGCGCGCCTACTTCACCGAGCTGACCGCCGCCCGGCGCCGCGACCCCGGCGACGACCTGATCAGCGCCCTCGCGACCGCCCGGGACGAGGGGGAGCTGCTGGACGACCAGGAGCTCGCCGTCATGGCCATGGTGCTGCTGGTCACCGGCCACGACACCAGCACCTACCAGATCGGCAACATCGTCTACACCCTGCTCACCCACCCCGAGCAGCTGGCCGGGCTCCGGGCCCGGCCCGAAGAGCTGCCGCGCGCGATCGAGGAGCTGCTCCGCTTCATCCCCTTCCGGCAGGGCGTCGGCATCGCCCGGGTCGCCACCGAGGACGTCGAGCTGGGCGGGGTGTCGATCCGGGCCGGCGACGCCGTGCACGTCTCCTACCTGGCCGCCAACCGCGACCCGGCGGTGTTCGAACGGCCCGACGAGCTGGACCTCGACCGCGGCTCGGCCACCCACATGACCTTCGGCTACGGCACCCACCACTGCGCCGGCGCCCACCTGGCCCGGATGGAGCTCCAGGTGGCCATCGGCACGCTGCTGCGGCGCTTCCCGGGGCTGCGGCTCGCCGTGCCGCCGGCGGAGCTGGACTGGCGGACGGGCTCGATCTGGCGCTACCCGCGGACCCTGCCGGTCGCCTGGTGACCTCCTCCCCGCCGCGCCGTCCCGGCGCCCGCCCGACGCACCCGTAGGCCACCGCCCGCGCCGCCCACCCCACCGGCGCGGGCCACCAGGGAGACCTCCACCCATGGCAACACTCTGCCGACCCGCCGTCGCCGTACCCGAACACGTCATCACCCTCGGGCAGACCCTCGACCTGGCCCGCACCCTGCACGCCGACCACCCGCAACTCCCCCTGGCGCTCAGGCTGATCGAGAACACCGGGGTGCTTACCCGGCACCTGGTCCAGCCGGTCGAGGAGACGCTGCGGCACCCGGGCTTCACCGCCCGCAACGCCGTCTACGAGCGGGAGGCCAAGCGCCGCGTCCCCGAGGTGGTCGGGCGCGCCCTCGGGTACGCGGAACTGTCCGCCCGGGAGGTCGACCTGATCGTCTACGTGTCCTGCACCGGCTTCATGATGCCCTCGCTGACGGCCTGGCTGATCAACACCATGGGCTTCCGCCCCGACACCCGCCAGGTGCCGATCGCCCAGCTCGGCTGCGCGGCCGGCGGCGCCGCAGTCAACCGGGCGCACGACTTCTGCCGCGCCTACCCCGGCGCCAACGTGCTGATCGTCGCCTGCGAGTTCTGCTCGCTCTGCTACCAGCCGACCGACCTCGGCATCGGCTCGCTGCTCTCCAACGGCCTGTTCGGGGACGCGGTCGCCGCAGCCGTGGTGCGCGGCCGCGGCGGCACCGGCGTACGGATCGAGCGCAACGGCTCGCACCTGGTGCCGGACACCGAGGACTGGATCTCCTACGGCGTCAGGGACACCGGCTTCCACTTCCAGCTCGACAAGCGCGTGCCCGGGACCATGGAGATGCTCGCCCCCGCCCTGCGCACGCTGGCCGCCGAGCACGGCTGGAACGCCTCCGGGCTCGGCTTCTACGTGGTGCACGCCGGCGGTCCGCGTATCCTGGACGACCTCTGCCGCTTCCTGGAGTTGGCGCCGGCCGCCTTCCGGTTCAGCCGGGCCACCCTCACCGAGCGCGGCAACATCGCCAGCGCGGTGGTCTTCGACGCGCTGGCCCGGCTGTTCGAGGAGGGCTCGGTCGCCGACGGCGCCCAGGGCCTGATCGCCGGCTTCGGGCCCGGCATCACCGCCGAGATCTCGCTGGGCAGTTGGGTCGGCGCCCCGCTGCAGGCCGCGGTCCCGCACCGCCTGCGCAGCCACGACGACGGCGGTCTCACCCTCGCCGGACCGGCCGTCCCCGCGCGCCGCCCGGCCGGGACTACGATCACGGAATGACCGACACCACCGACCGACCCGAGACCACCGCCAGAGCGGCCGAACTCGCCGCACGGTTCCCCGCGTTGCACGCGCCGCAGTACTGGTCCTGGGGCCGCTACGACGCGGTCTTCTCGCTCGCCCTGCCGCCGGACGAACTGATCACCAACATCCACCTGGTGGGGTTCTCCGAGGGGCGCGTCGTGCTCTGCCGGGACGAGCGCGACCACTGGTTCCTGCCGGGCGGCACCCGGGAGCACGGCGAGTCGATCGAGTCGTGCCTGGTCCGGGAGCTGCGCGAGGAAGCCGGCGCCCGGCTGCTCGGCGAGCCGGCCTGGCTGGGCGCGCACCGCTGTGTCACCGACCTGCCGGAGCCGTACCGGCCGTGGCAGCCGCACCCCGAGAAGGCCTGGCTCTGGGGCTGGGCGGAGATCGCGGTGGAGTCCGCCCCGACCAACCCGGACGACGGCGAGCAGGTGGTCGAGGTACGGGCGGTCGAGCCGGCCGAGGCGCAGCGTCTGCTGGTGGGCGGCCGCGACGCGTGGTGGGGCGAACTGGTCGGGCTGGCGGTGGAGCTGCGGCAGCGGGCCGCGGCGGGCTGATCCCGCCCGGCCCCGGCGGGCAGCGGGCCAGCCCCGGCGGGCGGGGGCCGGCCGCGCCACCCTCCGGTGGACCGCCCGCACGGTATTCCCGGCGGTGCCGAAGATCACCGGGATGGCCGAACACCAGAGCGCGCTGTCCGATATGCGGTGATAAGACTCGTTTGAACTCGGGTTTGAACGCGAGTCCGCACCGACAGGAGCGTCATGGACAACTACCCGCTGCTGAACATCTTCTGGACGATGCTGGAGCTCTTCCTCTGGATCCTCTGGTTCTTCCTCCTGTTCAAGATCATCACAGACATCTTCCGCAGCCACGACCTCAGCGGCTGGGGCAAGGCGGGCTGGCTGATCCTGGTGATCCTGATCCCGCTGGTCGGTGTGCTCGTCTACGTCATCGCCCGCGGCAGATCGATGAGCGAGCGCGACGTCGCCCAGGCCCGGCGCAGCGCGTCCGCCATGGCGCTGTTGGCCGGCGCGGCCTGACCGCCCGAGCCCGAGCCGCCGCCCGAGCCGCCGCCGCGCCGGTCCTGCCGCGGCGGGCGCGCCTGCCGCCCGCCGCGGTCGCCCCCGCGCTCACCGGAACGGTCGCGGCCCCCGCCCGGGCGCCCGACCTCGTCGTCCAGCCGCAGCGTCAGCCCGATCCGCTTGCGCGGCACGTCCACCTGCGTCACCCGTACGGTGACGATGTCGCCGGGCTTGACCACCTCGCGCGGGTCCTTGACGAAGTTCTTCGACAGCGCCGAGACGTGGACCAGGCCGTCCTGGTGGACGCCCACGTCGACGAAGGCCCCGAAGGCCGCGACGTTGGTGACCACGCCCTCCAGCACCATGCCCACCTCCAGGTCGCCGATCTTGTCGACGCCCTCCTTGAAGGTCGCCGTGCGGAACGCCGGGCGCGGGTCGCGGCCCGGCTTGTCCAGCTCGCCGAGGATGTCGGTGACGGTCGGGACGCCGAACGTGTCGTCGGCGAAGTCCCCGGGCCTCAGCGCCCGCAGCGCACTGCTGTTGCCGATCAGCTGCCGCAGCTCCCCGCCGGTGGCGGCGAGGATCCGGCGCACCACCGGGTACGCCTCCGGGTGCACGCTGGAGGCGTCCAGCGGGTCGTCCCCGTCCGGGATGCGCAGGAAGCCCGCGCACTGCTCGAAGGCCTTCGGGCCGAGCCGGGCGACGCCCTTGAGCTCCTTGCGGGTGCGGAACGGGCCGTTGGCGTCGCGGTGCGCGACGATGTTGTCGGCCAGCGTCCCGGTGATGCCGGAGACCCGGGTGAGCAGTGGCGCGGAGGCGGTGTTGACGTCCACGCCGACCGCGTTCACGCAGTCCTCGACCACCGCGTCGAGCGAGCGGGAGAGCTTCACCTCGCTCAGGTCGTGCTGGTACTGGCCGACGCCGATCGACTTGGGGTCGATCTTGACCAGCTCGGCCAGCGGGTCCTGCAGCCGGCGGGCGATCGAGACCGCGCCCCGGATCGACACGTCCAGGTCGGGCAGCTCCTGGGAGGCGAACGCGGAGGCCGAGTAGACTGAGGCGCCGGCCTCGCTGACCATCGCCTTCGTGAGCTTCAGCTCCGGGTGGCGCTTGATGAGGTCCTCGGCCAGCTTGTCCGTCTCCCGGGAGGCGGTGCCGTTGCCGATCGCGACCAGGTCGACGGCGTGCCGCTTCGCCAGCGAGGCCAGGGTGGCCAGCGCGGCGTCCCACTTGTTGGCGGGCTGGTGCGGGTAGATCGTGTCGTGGGCCACCACCTTGCCGGTGGCGTCGACGACGGCGACCTTCACGCCGGTGCGGAAGCCCGGGTCGAGGCCCATGGTGGCGCGGGTGCCGGCGGGCGCGGCCAGCAGCAGGGCGCGCAGGTTGGCGGCGAAGACGCGCACCGCCTCGTCCTCGGCCTCCTGGCGCAGCCGGCCGCGCAGGTCGATGCCGAGCCGGACCAGGACCCGGGTGCGCCAGGCCCAGCGGACGGTGTCGCCGAGCCACTTGTCGGCCGGGCGCCCGTGGTCGGCGATGCCGAAGCGGGCCGCGATCCGCTGCTCGTAGTCGTTCTCGCCGGGGAGGTCGCCGGCCTCCTCGCCGTCGTACGGGGAGAGTTCGAGGTCGAGCACCTCCTCCTTCTCGCCGCGCAGCATCGCCAGGATCCGGTGCGAGGGGAGCTTGGTGAACGGCTCGGCGAAGTCGAAGTAGTCGGCGAACTTGGCGCCGTCCTGCTCCTTGCCCTCGCGGACGGTGGAGACCAGCCGGCCCCGCGTCCACATCCGCTCGCGCAGCGAGCCGACCAGGTCCGCGTCCTCGCCGAAGCGCTCGACCAGGATGGCCCGTGCCCCCTCCAGCGCGGCGGCCTGGTCGGCCACCGCCTCGTTGAGGTAGCCGGCGGCCAGCGCGACCGGGTCCTGCGTCGGGTCGGCGAGCAGGGTGTCGGCCAGCGGCTCCAGGCCGGCCTCCCGGGCGATCTGCGCCTTGGTGCGCCGCTTCGGCTTGTACGGGAGGTAGATGTCCTCCAGCCGGGCCTTGGAGTCGGCCGCGAGGATCCGCTGCCGCAGCGCGTCGTCCAGCTTGCCCTGCGCCTCGATCGACTCCAGGACGGCGGTGCGGCGCTCCTCCAACTCGCGCAGGTAGCGCAGCCGCTCCTCCAGGGCGCGCAGCTGCGCGTCGTCGAGCGAGCCGGTGACCTCCTTGCGGTAGCGGGCCACGAACGGCACGGTCGCGCCGCCGTCCAGCAGCTCGACGGCCGCCTTCACCTGGCCCGTGCGGACGCCCAGCTCCTCGGCGATCTTCCGCTCGATCGCCTGCTGCGCCTGCTGGGCCACCTGTTCGACTGGCGTGGTCACGAAGCCGGTCACCTTCTCCAGAGTTGCTGTTCCCCTACCCCGGCATTCTGGCAGGTGCCGGCGACGCACCCGCCCCGCCACGGCGGGGCGGGACCCGTGCGGTCGGCTCAGTACCGGTCCTCGACCGTGCGGTCCGGCCTGCCGTTCCCGGCGATGCGGATCAGATGGGTCCCCTGCTCCGTCACCAGGCGGAGCTGGTCCGGAGCGGTCCAGCCGAGCTCCCTGATGCTGTCGGCGTCGCCGTTGACGTACGCGACGTCCCACCGGCGGGTGCCGAGGCCCGTGCCCTCGTCGAGGTAGACCCAGAAGAGCGGGTCCGGCCCGAATCCCGCCGTGTCCTGCTGCACCACCAGCCTGCGGTCCGGCCGGCCGGGCGCCGCCTCGTCGCGGGTCGTCCGGCGGTCGCCCGAGAGGACGCCGGACAGGAGCCAGAGCGGCACCGTGCCCACCGCCAGCGCCACCACCACGGCGCCGAGCGCGCTGCGCGCCCAGACCTTCCCGCGCGAGGAGACCAGCGCCACGAAGAGCAGGGCCAGCACCAGCATCCCGAACAGCAACGGCCGGTCAAGCCACTCCCGCAGGACCAGGAGCCCGCCCGACCGGCGGTTCAGCCGGCCGGTGACGGCCGCGACCATCAGCGCCCCCGCACCGCCGAGCGCCCCCCACATGACCCGACGGTCCCACTTGGCCGCCATGGCACCCTCCCCGGTGTTCGAAATCCGGCCGATCGGCGCGATCCCGGCGGTACAGTGCCGGGCATGTGCGCTGCCGTCAGGATGCACGACGACCAACCGGACATCGACGCGGCCCTGGTGCGACGGCTGGTGGCCGCCCAGTTCCCGCAGTGGCGGAGCCTGCCGCTCTCGCCGGTCGCCGCCTCCGGGGCGGACCACGCCATGTTCCGGCTCGGCACCGAACTCGCCGTCCGGCTGCCCCGGGTGGCGTGGGCCTCGGCGGGCGTCGAACGCGAACGGCACTGGCTGCCACGGCTCGCGCCGCGCCTGCCACGGCCCGTACCCGTGCCGCTGGCGGCCGGGCGGCCGGGCGCCGGCTACCCGTGGGAGTGGTCGGTGCTGCGCTGGCTCAACGGCGCCAACCCGGTCGTCGGCGCGCTCGCCGCACCCCTCCAACTGGCCCGCGACCTGGCGGGGTTCGTCAACGCCCTGCGCGCGGTCGACCCCGCCGACGGCCCGCCGGCGGCACGCGGGGTGCCGCTGGCCGCGCGGGACGCGCCCACCCGGGCGGCGATCGGCCGGCTGCACGGGACGATCGACACCGCGGCGGCGACGGCGCTGTGGGAGAAGGCACTCCGCCTCCCGGAGCACCCCGGCGGACCGGCCTGGATGCACGGCGAGCTCGCTCCCGGCAACCTGCTGCTCGCAGGCCAACGGCTCAGCGCCGTGCTCGACTTCGGGGCGATGGGGGTCGGCGACCCGACCGTGGACCTGATCGCCGCGTGGAACCTGCTCCCGGCCGGGGCCCGCCCGGCCTTCCGCGCCGCCCTCGCCGCCGACGACGCCGCCTGGGAGCGCGGGCGGGCCTGGGCTCTGTCCATCGCGCTGATCCAACTCCCCTACTACCGCTCGACCGACCCGGCGCTCGCCGCCAACGCCCGCCACGTGATCCGCGAGGTGCTGGCCGACCGCAGCGTCTGAGCACCGCCACGGGCGGGGCGGCCCGCCACGCGGCCGCCCCGCCGGGACCGCCACCGGGCCCTGCGGGCGTCAGTGGTCCACGGTGACCACGATCTTGCCGACCTGCTCACCGGCCTCCAGGTACCGGTGGGCCTCGGCGATCTCCGCCAGCCCCCCGAACACCCGGTCCACGACGGGCGCGAACGCCCCGCTGCGCAGACCGGAGGCGACGAACGCCTCCGCCCGGGCCAGGCTCCGGCGGTCGCGGGTGACCTCGTGCAGGGTGTAGCCGCGGATGCTGCGCCCGGCCAGCAGGGCGAGCGGCGGCAGCGGCGCCTCCCGCCCGCTCAGCTCGCCGTACACGAAGAGCGTGCCGCCCGGGGCGAGCGCTCCCAGCAGCTCCGACACCCCCGGGCCGGAGACCGCGTCGAAGACGAACTCCGCGCCGCGCCCGCCGGTCAGGGCCAACACCCGCCCGGCGACGTCCTCCTCCGCCGTGACCACCACCTCGGCCGCACCGGCCTTCAGCAGCGCGTCCCGCTTGGCCGCCGTACGGGTCGTCGCGATCGGCACCGCGCCGACCCGGTTGGCGATCCGGATGGCCGCCAGGCCCACGCTGCTGGACGCGGCGGTGACCACCACGGCGTCCCCGGCGCGCAGCCGGCCGGCCTCCACCAGCGCCCCGTACGCGGTCACGTACGGCATCCAGACCGCTGCGCCGCCGACCGCGTCGAGCCCCTCGGGCCGGTGCAGGACGGCCCGCGCGGGGACGATCGCGCGCTCGGCGTAGACGGCGTGGTCGTTCATCGAGAAGGCCGGCACCACGCTGACCGCGTCGCCGACGGCGAACCCCTCGACACCCTCGCCGAGCACCTCGACCACCCCGGCGGCCTCGCTGCCGAGCCGTGCCGGGAACTCCCGTACCGGCTCGATGTACCGGCCGCTGCGGAAGAGCACCTCGGCCCGGTTGAGGCCGATGGCGTCGACCCGGATCAGCAGCTCGCCCGGGCCGGGGGCACCGATCCCGGCCTCCTCCAGCCGCAACACCTCGGGCCCGCCCAGCTCGTGGAACAGCACCGTCCTGACCATCGTTCAACTTCCTTTCCCCACCGAAAGATGCGGCGCGGGCGACCGCGCCGGCGGTACCGACCCAACCCCAAAGTACGGACGCTGTCAAACTTCGACGCCATACGTACTTTGACCATCGCCATACTTCGGCCTGCGCCGTACGATGGCGGCGGGAAGACGGCACTCAGGGAGGACGACGGGACGATGGCGGCGACATCAGGAACGGCAACACCCGTGGCGGCGAAGGCCGGGCCGACGACGGCACCGCCACGACGGACCGGCCGGGACCGCGTCCCGCCGCACCCCGACGTCCGGACGGTCGGACTCCAGCAGGCCATGGAGGCCCTGGTGGACCCGGTCCGCCGGCTGATCGTCCGTGAACTGCACGCCGCGCGTCGGGACCTCGCCTGCGGCGCGATCGACCTGCCGGTCGGCAAGTCCACGGCCACCCACCACTTCCACGTGCTGCGCGAGGCCGGGCTGATCCGGCAGTACTACGTGGGCACCTCGCGGATGAACGCACTGCGCGCGGAGGAGTTCGACGAAGCCTTCCCGGGCCTGCTGGGCGCCGTCGTGGGCGCACCCGAACAGCGCTGAGCCCCCGGAGCGGGAAACCGGCCGGAAGGGGAAACCGGCCGGTCCGGCTTCCCCCTCCCGGTCCGGTGATCGAACGTAGCCCCTAGGGTGCGAACATGACACGCCATCTGACCTTCGACGGCCCGTTCAACTTCCGCGACCTGGGCGGGTACCAGGGCACCGGCGGGCGGGCGGTCCGCTGGGGCCTGCTCTACCGGTCGGACTCGCTCGGCAAGCTCGCCACGCCTGCCGACCTGGGACGGTTCCGGGCCCTCGGCATCGGGACCGTGATCGACCTGCGCTACCCGTGGGAGATCGCCCGCAGGGGCCGGATCCCCGAGCTGGAGGGCGTGGCCTACCACAACCTGTCCATCGAGCACCGGCCCTACGACCAGGCGGAGATCGACCCGGACGTCGACCCCTGGCGCTACCTGGCGGACCGGTTCGCGGAGGTGGCCGCCGACGGCGTCGCGGAGATCCGGCAGGTCCTGGAGCTGATCGCCGCGGCCGACCGTCCGGTGGTGTTCCACTGCGCCTCGGGCAAGGACCGCACGGGGCTGATCGCCGCCCTGGTGCTCGCCCTGCTGGGGGTAGCGGAGGACGACATCGCGGCCGACTTCGCGCTCACCGAGCTGGTCACCGCACGCCTGGTCGCCGACTGGCACGCCGCCAACCCGGGGCGGACGCTGCGCTGGCCGTCGTTCGGCCGGGCACCCGAGCAGGTGATCCGGCTCACGCTCGCCGACCTGGCGGCCGCCCACGGATCGGTCCGCGCCTACGCCGCCGGCACCCTCGGGATCGACGAGGAGCTGGTCGGCCGGCTGCACGCCCGCCTGCTCTCGGCCTAGGTGTACTGCGTCGGAGGTCGGCCGGGCCGACCCCCCCCCCCGGCGGCAGGCCCCGCCGAGAACCGGCTCAGCCGCGGCCGGGCCTGCCCGGGCGGCCCCCGCCGCGCCCGTCCCGGCCCCGCCCGTCCCTGTCCTGCCCTCGCCCGTCCCTGTCCTGTCCGCGGCCGCTGGCGGACCCGCGCTGCCCCCGGCCGCCGGCCTGGCGGCCGTCCCCGGACGCACCACCACCGGAACGGCCGCCGGAGCGCCCGCCCTGGGCACCACCGCCGGAACGCCGGCCACCGGACCGGCCCGCGCCCGTACTCCCGCGCGTCCCTGCGGCCTCGCCCGCCGCCGGGCCGGCCGGGGCCGTCCGCGGCCAGTGCGCGGGGCGGGTCAGGCCGGCCGGGAGGCGCGTGGTCGCATCGCCCCGGGCCGCGTTGAGCTGCGCCTGGGTGAGGAAGAGCGCGTCGGTGAGGTCGGCCCCGGCCACGTTCGCGTCCCGGAGGTCGGCGCCGATCAGGTCGGCGAGCCGCAGGTCCGCGCCGGCGAGGTCGGCCGCGACCAGCAGGGCCCCGCGCAGGTTGGCCCCGCGCAGGTCCGCGCCGCGCAGGCGGGCGCCGAACAGGTCGGCGCCCCGGTGCTCACGACGGCGCGGGACGCCGGCCCGGACCAGCTCGCTCGCCTTCAGCAGCAGCTCGGCGACGGTCTGGCGGTGCGCGGGCACGTCCACCGCGAGGATCTCCTCCGGGGTGCCGGCGGCGAGCCGGTCGGTCTCGGCCAGCGCGCGGCGCAGCTCGGGGTGGACCGGGCGGGCGGGTGCGAGGGAGAGCGCCTCGGTGAGGTAGCGGAGCAGCTCGTGCAGCTGCCGGACCACCGGGAACACCTCGAACATGCGAGACGCGGCCGGCGGCTCCTCGCGCCAGCTCCGGCCGCCGTAGGTGACCTGGGACACCCGCTGGCCGGCGCCGAAGCAGTCGTACACCGTGCAGCCCTGGAAGCCGCTGTCGCGCAGCCGGGCGTGGATGCCGCAGGTGAAGTCGGTCTGCAGGTTGCGGCAGGGGGTGCCGGCCGACTTGTCGACGGCGAAGTCGGCGCCCGCGGCGAAGGGCAGCGCGACGCAGCAGAGCCCGAAGCAGCTCCCGCAGTCGGACACCAGGCTGACGGGCGTGGGATCGGGCGCGGTCACTGTGTTCCTGTCCTCCGTACGACGCGATGGTGCGAGGTAGAGCCTACCGAGCGGCCGCCCGCCCGGAGCCGGAGCAGGACCGGGGGCCGAGCCGGCCGGCCGGCCGGCCGCGGGAACCGACGGGCCGGTCGCGGCAGTCGGTTAGTGTGGTCGGCCGGTGCCGTCCGGGTCCGCACGGGATCGGGGGGGTACCGGCAGGACCCGATCGACCGAACCACCGGAGGAGAGCAGGCATGTCCCGGCACGACGTGACGCCGTACCCGGACATCGAGGATCCGACGGGTGTCCCGGGTCCTCGGAGCACCGGCGACACCGTGGCAACCGCGGACACACCGCCCGCCCCCGCCGGGGCCCTGCGGCTCTCCCCCCGTGCCCGCACCGCCGCCCTCACCCTGCTCTGCTTCGCGGTCTGCCTCGGCATCGCCTTCCAGCAGTGGACCGCCCTCCAGCTCGGCGGCTTCGACCTCGGCATCTTCGACCAGGGCGTGCGCGGCTACGCGCACTTCGGCCTGCCGGTCTCCTCGCTGAAGAGCTTCCACCACGAGTTCCCGGCGGACTTCTCGCTCCTCGGCGACCACTTCTCCCCGGTGATCGCGCTGATGGCGCCGCTCTACTGGCTCTGGGACGACCCGCGCTCCCTGCTCATCGGACAGGCGCTCTGCTTCGCGGCCGGCGTGCCGCTGATCCGCCGGGTGGCGGCCCGCTGCTTCGCCGACGCCGAGCCGCGCACCGCCCGCCGCGCCGCCGACCTGGCGGCGCTCGCGTACGGGCTGGGCTGGCCGCTCCTGGTGGCCTCGCGCGGCGGGTTCCACGAGGTGGCCTTCGCCGTCCCGCTCACCCTGCTGATGCTGGAGCGCGGCACGGCCCGCCGCTACGGCACGGCGGCGCTGGCCGGACTGCTGCTCTGCTGCACCAAGGAGGACCTGGGGCTGGCGGTCGGCGCGTACGGGCTGGTGCTGATCCTGCGGGGCCGCCGGGACGGCGACCCGGGCCGGCGCCGGCAGGCCGTCCGCTGGGGACTCGGCCTGCTGCTCGGCGGGCCGCTCGCCTCGGCCCTCGCGATCGGCCTGCTGATCCCGGCGATGGGCGGTGCGCCGGGCTACTACTGGAACTACCAGTCGCTCGGCACGGACGGCGGCGACGCCCTCGGCCACGTCCTCCGGAACCCGACCGTCCTCGTCTCCACCCTCGTCGACGCCCCGCTGAAGCCGCTGCTGCTGCTCTGGATCTTCGGCACCCTGTTCGCCCTCCCGCTCCGCTCGGCGACGGTCCTGTGCGCCGTGCCGCTGCTGGCCGAGCGGGTGCTGTCCAGCAACCCGAACCACTGGTCGATCGCCCGCCACTACGACGCGTTCCTCTGGCCGATCCTGCTGGTCGCGGCGGTGGAGGTGCTGGGCCGCCGGCACACGAGCGGGCGCACCCTGCGGCTCGGGGTGGCGGCGGCCGCCGTGACGGTGGCGGCCGCGCTGCCGCTCGGGGCGGCCGACCTGTTCGTGCCGGCCTACTGGCAGCCGAAGCCGAGCGAGGCGGCGCTGCTCCGCGGCGCCGAGCGGATCCCGGACGGCGCGAGCGTCGAGGCCGACAACCAGGCCGCGCCCCGGCTCTCCGCACGGACCGACGTCGTCCTGGTGGACGAGAAGCCGCGCGGGCGCGAGTACGTCCTGATCCGCTCCGACAAGCGGGCCTTCCCGTTCAGGACCGACCGCGAGCAGGCGGCCCGGATCGAGCTGCTGCTGGCGCACGGCTACCGGCAGGTCTGGTCCGAGGACGGCGTGGTGCTGCTGCACCGCGAGGGCTCCGAGCCGGTTCCCGGTGAACACGTCCCCGGTCCGGGCAGCACCCCGTACCAGGACGAGGTGCCGAGCGACGTGGGGCACAACCTCTTCCGCGGCTGACGGCCCCCGCCACCCGGACGAGCCGGCCCGTCACCGCGGGGGTGCGGTGACGGGCCGGGGTGTCGGCAGATGGGCAGGGGCTCGCGGCGCCCGCGGACCTCTTCGCCCCGGCCGGCGCGAGCGTCACGCGCCCGGGTACGGGGCGAGCGCGGGGCGCTTGGGCGGGCGGCCGTCACCGGAGGAGCGGCCGGTGAGGCGGCGGCCGATCCACGGGCCGAGGTGGGTGCGGACCCAGCGGGCGTCCGCGGCCAGCTTCTCGCCGCGGCTCGGCGGGGCGGCGGCCGGCAGGGGGGCGCGCCAGTCGAAGCCGGCCGGGCGGCCGAGCGCCTCCAGTACGGCCTCGGCGACCCGGCGGTGGCCCTCGGGCGAGAGGTGCAGGCGGTCGTCGGCCCAGAGCCGGCGGTCGTCGAAGCAGGGCGCGGAGAACAGGTCGACCACCGCGACGCCCGGGTCCTGGCCGAGCTCGTGCACGAAGGCCTTCATCCGCAGGATGGCCGGCAGCAGCCGCGCACTGCCCGCCATCCGGCGGGTCGGGTCGGTGCTGGTGAACAGCACCACGGTGGCGCCGGTGGCGCGCAGCGCGGTCGCCGAGCGGCCGAGCAGCTCCTCGACGCGGGCGATGTCGCAACGCGGCCGCAGGACGTCGTTGAGCCCGCCGGCCAGGGTGACCAGCTCGGCGCCCATGGCGACGGCGGGCGCGAGCTGCTCGTCGTGGATCTGGCCGATGAGCTTGCCGCGGACGGCGAGGTTGGCGTAGCGGAAGCCGTCGCCGGGCTGCTCGGCGGCGAGCCGCCCGGCGACCCGGTCGGCCCAGCCGCGGAACTGGCCGTCGGGCAGGACGTCGTCGCACATGCCCTCGGTGAAGGAGTCCCCGAGGGCGACGTAACTGGCGTAGCCGGTGTACCTGGTGGGCGCGGTGCGCGCGCTGTTCTCCGCAGTGTTCTCCATGGCCCGACGATCGTACGCGCAGGGCCCGACGGACCGGCGGCTCCCCCGGCTAGCCGGCCGGGGCGGTCACCCAGTGGGCCCGGACGGCGTCGGTGGGCCGCTGCTCGCCGAGCGACGGCAGGCCCCAGGCGCCGAGGGCCTCGATCACCTGCCGGAGCGCCGCCCCGCGCTCGGTGAGCTCGTAGACCGTGGCGTTGGCCGGCCGTTCGAGCCGCCGGCGCAGCACCAGGCCCTCGCCCTCCAGCTGCTTGAGCCGCGCCGCGAGGATGTCGGTGGAGACGCCGGGCAGGTCGGCGTGCAGGTCGGTGTAGCGGCGCGGACCGGCGAGGAGTTCACGGACGATCAGGAGGCTCCAGCGCTCCCCCACCGCGTCCAGGGCGCGGGCAACGGCGCAGTACTGGTCGTAGCTTCGGCGTGACATGTGGATCAGCATAGCCAAAAGGTTGGACTTTCCAAGTGGTTGCTTGGTAGAACAAAGCAACCAGGACGGCGTGCCGGTCGGCGCGCAGCAGCGACGGCGGGCGACGGTCGGGAGGCCGCAGATGGAGTTTCGGCAGTCCAGCAAGTTGAAGGACGTGTGCTACGAGATCCGCGGCCCGGTGGTCGACCGGGCCAACGCGCTGGAGGAGGCCGGGCACAGCGTGCTCCGGCTGAACACCGGCAACCCGGCCACGTTCGGCTTCGAGGCGCCGGAGGAGATCGTCCAGGACATCATCCGCAACCTCCCCAACGCGCACGGCTACAGCGACTCCCGCGGCATCCTGCCGGCCCGCCGCGCGGTCGTGCAGTACTACCAGCAGCGCGGCGTCTCCGGGGTCACCGTCAACGACGTCTTCCTCGGCAACGGCGTCTCCGAGCTGATCCAGATGGCCGTCACCGCGCTGGTCGACGACGGCGACGAGGTGCTCGTCCCGATGCCGGACTACCCGCTCTGGACGGCCGTGGTCCGGCTGGCCGGCGGCAAGGCGGTGCACTACGTCTGCGACGAGGAGGCGGAGTGGTACCCCGACCTCGACGACATCGCCGCCAAGATCACCGCCCGGACCAGGGCCATCGTCGTCATCAACCCCAACAACCCCACCGGCGCGGTCTATCCGCGGGAACTGCTGGAGGGCATCCTCGACCTCGCCCGCCGGCACGGGCTGATGGTCCTGGCCGACGAGATCTACGACAAGATCCTCTACGACGGCACCGAGCACCACTGCCTCGCCGCGCTCGCCGACGACGTGCTCACCCTCACCTTCAACGGCCTCTCCAAGTCCTACCGGGTGGCCGGCTTCCGCAGCGGCTGGCTGGTCGTGTCCGGGCCGAAGCAGCACGCGGCCGACTACCTGGAGGGCCTCACCATGCTCTCCGGCATGCGGCTGTGCCCCAACGTCCCGGCCCAGTACGCGGTACAGGCCGCGCTCGGCGGCCACCAGTCCATCCAGGACCTAGTGCTGCCCGGCGGCCGGCTCACCGAGCAGCGCGACGTCGCGTACAAGGCGCTGAACGAGATCCCGGGCGTCAGCTGCGTCAGGCCCAAGGGCGCGCTGTACGCGTTCGCCAAGCTCGACCCGGCGGTGCACCGGATCGTCGACGACGAGCAGTTCGTGCTGGACCTGCTGCTCCGGGAGAAGATCCACGTCGTCCAGGGCACCGGCTTCAACTGGCCCCGCCCGGACCACTTCCGTTTCGTCACCCTCCCCCGGGCCGACGACCTGGAGACGGCGATCAACCGGATCGGGCGCTTCCTCGCCACCTACCGCCAGGTCTGACCCGGCGCCGGCCACCGGAGGGCGCCCGGGACACGACGCCGAGGAACACGCCGAGGAACACGACGCCCGGACCCCGCGGACACCGCGGGCCCGGGCACGTTCCGCGGCCGCCGTCGTCCGTAGGCTTGGCGACCATGACCGTCCTGCGCTCCGCCGCCCTGTTCGCCCTCGCCGCCCTCGCCGAGATCGGCGGCTGCTGGCTGATCTGGCAGAGCGTGCGCGAGTCCCGGCCGTGGTGGCTGGCCGGGCTGGGAGTGGTCGCGCTCGGCGGGTACGGCTTCGTCGCCGCCCTCCAGCCGGACAGTCAGTTCGGCCGGGTGCTGGCCGCCTACGGCGGAGTCTTCGTCGCGGGCTCGCTGCTCTGGGGCGTGCTGGTGGACGGCTTCCGGCCGACCCGCCACGACGTCCTCGGGGCGCTGATCTGCCTCGCCGGGGTCGCTGTGATCATGTACGGGCCCCGGCGCTGAACCGCTGCTCGGCGTTCGGCGCCGGGGCCCGCGGGGATCGCCGCAGGGGATCGCCGCAGGGGGCGGGCTACCAGCCCCAGCCACCGCCCTCGCCGTCGTCGTCGCGGTCGCCGTCCCAGCCCTCGCCGACCGTGCGCAGGATCGTGTAGTGGTCCACCTGCGTGCCGTCCTCGGCCAGCGCGGTCACCTTCATGGACGACTTCGCGCCCAGGTGGGCCGGGGTCACGTCGACCTTGACGAACGAGTAGCCGGTGTAGCGGACCCGCGACCACTCGACCTTCTCGGTCACCTTGCCGCCGCCCTTGGCGAAGTAGTAGGTGTCCACCGAGTCGAGGCGGTTCTCGTGGCCCTCGTAGGTGTCCGGGGCGTCGAAGCGGTAGAGGCTGCGGCCGGCCGCGCCCGCCGTCACGTACACCACGCCGTCCGTGGCCGGCTCGACGGTGGCGCCGCTGGGCACCGCCTTGGCGACCTTGTTGCCGAGGATCGCGTCGGTGCGCTCGTAGACGTGGTTGTGACCGTTGATCACCAGGTCGACCCGGTACTTCTCGAACAGCGGCACCCAGGCCTCGCGGACCCCGCCTTCGGAGGCGTGCTGGTGGGTGGTGGAGAAGGCGCAGTGGTGGAAGAAGACCACGATGAAGTCGATGGTCTCGTCGCTGCGCAGGTCCTTGAGCGTGCGCTGCAGCCACTTGGTCTGCTTGCCCGCCGAGACGCCCAGGTTGGCCGGGATCTCGTAGGAGACGTCGTTGGCGTCCAGGGAGATGACGCCGACGTTCTTGTACCGGAAGCTGTAGACGCCGGGGACGGTGCGCGGGTCGGGGCCGTTGTCGGGCAGGTGGAAGCGGGCGCTCTCGCCGCCGTAGCCGTTGTGCGAGTACCAGGCCTCCATGTCGTGGTTGCCGTAGGAGACCATCCACGGCACCTTCGAGGCCACCGTCTCGGTCTGCACCAGGAAGGCGTCCCAGGTACGGGCGTCGTAGACCGACTTGTCGGAGTCCTGGCCGGAGCCCGCCGGGTCGGCGTAGCAGATGTCGCCGGCGTGCAGGTGGAAGGCCGGGTTCTGGGCCAGGATGACGTGGTCGTTGCCGGCCGCGTGGGAGCTGACGCCCTGGTCGCCGAAGGCGGTGAAGGTGAACGGCTCGTAGACCTTGCCCCAGCGGTGGTCGCGCGAGGGGGCGGTGCGGAAGGTGCTCAGGGTGGAGATCGCCTGCTGCGAGGCGGGGTCGAAGCCCTGGTGGCCGACGCCGTAGTAGTACGTGGTGTCGGGCTCGAGGTCCTCCAGCGCCACGTGCAGGTAGTACTGGTCGACCGGCCGGCCGGTCGGGGTCAGCGCCGGGGTGTGCAGGGCGCGCACCTCGGCCGGGACCTTGTGGCCGAGGTCCCACGGGTGCTTTCCGAAGCGCAGGAATGGCTTCTTGACCGGGGCCGGGACCTGCCAGGAGACGCGGAACTGGGTGTCCGGCTCGGGTCCGAAGGCGAGGTGACGGCCGATCGGGGCGACCAGCGCGCCGTCCACGCCGTCGGCGGTGCCGCCGGTCAGCAGTTCGGGGGAGGCCGGGGTGGCGGTCGCGGTGCCGCCGCCCAGCGCACCGCCCACCGCGAGGGCGCCGACGCCTACGGCCCCGGCGCGCAGCATCCGGCGGCGGGAGAAGCGGGCCCGCAGGTACTCGTGCTGCTCGGCCATGCTCATGCGGTCGGCGAGCTTCGCGGGCACGCCCATGTTGGGGATATCCATGGCCGGGACTCTCCCACCGGCGAGTTGACCGGACACGGACGTACGGTGAACGAGCCCCGGCGCGCCGGTCAGTCGAACGCCAATGTTCGACCATGCCTCGGCAAAGCCGCCCCCTCGGAACCGGTCGCGGCCGGATCATCGCCCGGGGCCGGGTCCCTGACGTGCTGTCGGGGGCGCGTACGACGACGGGCGGGACCGGCGGCCGGAGGGAACGGCGGGGCCCGTGGCGCGGACGCCGGGTCAGGCGCTCTCGTCCCAGGTGGAGGCCGCGCGGTTGCCGGTGCCGTCGCAGGTGCGGCAGATCTCGTCACGGTAGGCGTGCTTGGCGCCGGCCGCGTCGACCCGGTAGCGCACGTAGACGCCGGTGCCGTCGCAGAGGAAGCAGTTGCCGCCCCCGCCGCCGACCTCGGTGGTGCCGGTGCCCTGGCAGGTGCGGCAGCTGAGGCCGGCGGTGCGGCCGGTGCCCGCGCAGATGCGGCAGACCGTGGTCACGTCGTCATTCCTCCCAAGCCGGGGCGCCCCGGGAAATGGTAGTGCCCCGGCCCGCCGGCCGGGCCGGGTCCGACGGCGGCCGGGCGGCGGGCCCTGCGCCGCCCCGGTCAGCCCGGGCGGCCGCTCCGGTCAACCCGGGAGGCCGCTCCGGTCAACCCGGGAGGCCGTCCCGGACCCGCCGGGAGACGCTGATCAGCTGGAGGTCGAGCAGGCCCGGCGGGTCGGCGAGGCCGGGGCCGCCGGCGTGCACCCACTCGGCTATCTCGCCGACCATGTCGTCCTCCAGCACCCAGCCGAGCCAGACCGGGCGGCCACCGGCCGCGCGGCCCTCGCTGGACGGGCCGACCACCACCACGTTGGAGTGCGCGCACGCGTCCAGGCACTTCACCGCCCGGACGGTGCCCGCCGAACCGACCGCCTCGCGCAGCCGCTCGAACTGGCCGGCGTGGTCCACGCCCGGGTGCTTCTCCTGGGTGCCGCAGCAGCAGCCGCGGCAGACGGTGACGGTCACCGGGGCTCCGGCCCCGGCCCGCCCGCGCGTCTGCTCCCGCTCACGGTCCCGGTTCCGACGGCTCATCGGTTCAGCTCTCCTCCCGGCCCAGGGCCTCGTGCGGCAGGGCCCGCCGCCACGCCCGTTCGCGCAGCAACCGCAGGCCGTTGAGGCCGACGATCACGGTGGAGCCCTCGTGCCCGGCGACGCCGAGCGGCAACGGCAGCGTACCGGCCAGGTCCCAGACCACCAGCACCGCGATGCAGGCCCCGGCGATCACCAGGTTCTGCACGACCAGGCGACGCGCCCGCCGGGAGAGCGCCACCACGGCCGGGACGGCGGCCGGTTCGTCCCGTACGACGACGACGTCGGCGGTCTCCAGCGCGAGGTCCGCGCCGACCCGGCCCATCGCGACGCCGCTGTGTGCGGCGGCCAGTGCGGGCGCGTCGTTCACCCCGTCACCGACCATCAGCACCCGGTGCCCTCCGGTGGCGAGGTCGCGCACCGCGGCCAGCTTGTCGTGCGGCAGCAGCCCGCCCCGGACGTCGGTCAGGCCGACCTCGCGGGCCAGCCGCTCGGCGGCGCGCGGGTTGTCGCCGGTGAGCAGCACCGGCGGACGCCCGGTCAGGGCGGCCAGACCGCGAACCGCGGCGGCAGCCTGCGTGCGCGGCCGGTCGGCGAGCCCCAGGACCCCGACCGGCTCGCCGTCGCGCAGCACCACGACCGCGGTCCGGCCGGCCTCCTCCAGCTCGGTGACCGCGGCGACGGCCGGCCCGCGGGATCGGTGCGGGCCGGGCGCGCCCACCGCGACCACCGATCCGCCCACCAGCGCCCGCACCCCGACACCGGGGGTGGCGGTGAAGCCCTCGGCCGCCGGCAGCGGCAGGCCGCGCCCACGGGCGGCGGCGACCACGGCCCGGCCCAGCGGGTGCTCGGAGGCGTGCTCGGCGGCGGCCGCGAGGGCGAGCAGCTGCTCCTCCGTCACCCCGTCGAGCGGGCGCAGCTCGGTGACCTCGGGCGTGCCCTCGGTGAGGGTGCCGGTCTTGTCCAGGGCGACGGCGTCGACCTGCCCGAGGCGTTCCATCACCACCGCCGACTTGACCAGCACACCGTGCCGGCCGGCGTTGGCGATGGCACAGAGCAGCGGCGGCATGGTGGCCAGCACCACCGCGCACGGCGAGGCGACGATCATGAAGGTCATGGCGCGCAGCAGGGCGCCGTCCAGTTCGGCGCCGAGCACGAGCGGAACGGCGAACAGCAGCAGGGTGGCCGCCACCAGCCCGGCGGCGTAGCGCTGCTCGATCCGCTCGACGAAGAGCTGCGTGGGTGCCCTGGTACCGGAGGCCTCCGCCACCAGGGCGACGATCCGGGCGATCACGGTGTCGGCGGCGTCCCGGCCGACCCGGACCCGCAGCGCGCCGGAGCCGTTGAGCGTTCCGGCGTACACCTCGTCGCCGACCGCCTTGGCGGCGGGCAGCGGTTCGCCGGTGACGGTGGACTGGTCGACCTCGCTCGCGCCGTCCAGGACCGTCCCGTCGGCACCGACCCGCTCGCCCGGGCGGATCAGCACGACGTCGCCGACGGCCAGCTCCGCGGTGGGGACGCTCTCCTCGCCGCCGTCCTCGCGCAACCGGGTGGCGGTGGCGGGGGCGAGGTCGAGCAGGCCGCGGACGGAGTCGGCGGTCCGGGCCGTGGCGAGCGCCTCCAGGGCGCCGCTGGTCGCGAAGATCACGATCAGCAGGGCGCCGTCCACCACCTCGCCGATGGCGGCGGCGCCGAGCGCGGCGACCACCATCAGCAGGTCGACGTCGAGCGTGCGCGCGCGCAGGGCTGCCAGTCCGGCCAGGGCCGGCTCCCAGCCGCCCGCCAGGTAGGCGGTGGCGTACAGCGCGGCGGCGACCCACCCCGGGCCGTCGAGCAGGTGGACGCCGAGCGCGGCCAGGAAGGCGGCGGTGGCCGCGGCCGCCCAGCGCGCCTCCGGCAGGGCCGACACCCGGGTGCGGCGCGGTCGCGGTGGCACGGGGGCCGCGGGGGCGGGCGGCCGGGTGAGCAGGGCGCTGGACGCAGGGGTGGCGGGCATGGACGCCACCATACAGGAACACATGAACAAGCTTTCATACGTTGATAACACTGCAGCATTCGCCAAGGGCGGCCCCGGACCGGCCCCGTAGGATTCCCCCATGGGACACGCAGCCGCCGAGAACGCCGTGCCGCAGATGCGCCTGGACGCCTCCAACGCGGCCAAGGTGGCGAGCACCCTCCAGGCCCTCGCCACCCCCTCCCGCCTGCTGATACTCGCCCAGCTCCGGGAGGGGCCGCGGGCCGCCACCGAACTCGCCGACGCCGTCGGCATGGAGCAGTCCGCCTGCTCCCACCAGCTGCGCCTGCTGCGCAACCTCGGCCTGGTCGTCGGCGAGCGCCGCGGCCGCTCGGTGGTCTACTCCCTGCACGACGACCACGTCGCCGCCCTGCTGGACCACGCGGTCTACCACGTCGACCACCTGCGCCTCGGCCTGACCGACGAGCGCTGAGCGACCGGCCCTGAGCGGCCCTGACCAGCCTGACCAGCCTGACCGGCCCTGAGCGATCAGCCCGGCGAGCGGCCCGGCGACCCATCCCTGGGCGACGCGTCCTGACCGGGGCGCGCCGCCGGGCACCCGCCGGACGCTACGCCGTCGCGGCCGCCGCCGCCCGGCCCGCCGTCCGCCCGGAGAACAGGCAGCCGCCGAGGAACGTCCCCTCCAGCGAGCGGTAGCCGTGCACCCCGCCGCCGCCGAAGCCGGCCGCCTCGCCCGCCGCGTAGACGCCCTCCAGCACCTCGCCGCCGGGCCGCAGCACGCGGGCCGAGAGGTCGGTCTCCAGCCCGCCGAGCGACTTGCGGGTGAGGATGCCCAGCCGGACGGCGATCAGCGGGGCGGCGGCCGGGTCGAGGATCCGGTGCGGCGCCGCGGTGCGGATCAGCTTGTCGCCCAGGTAGCGGCGGGCGCCGTGGATCGCGGTGACCTGGAGGTCCTTGGCGAAGGGGTTGGCCAGCTGCCGGTCCCGGGCCTCGACGGTGCGGCGCAGGTCGTCCGGGTCGATCAGCGGCTCGCGGGTCTTGGCGTTCATCCCGCGGACGAGGTCCCCGAGGTTGCTCGCGACCACGAAGTCCGGCCCGTGCCGCAGGTGGGCCCGGACCGGGCCGGGGGCACCGGGCAGCGCCCGGCCGAGGACGCCGCGCACCGAACGGCCGGTGAGGTCGGGGTTCTGCTCGGAGCCGGAGAGGGTGAACTCCTTCTCGATGATCTTCTGGCTGAGCACGAACCAGGTGTGGTCGTACCCGGTGGAGCGGATGTGCTCCAGGGTGCCGAGGGTGTCGAAGCCGGGGAAGAGCGGGACGGGCAGCCGGCGGCCGCGCGCGTCGAGCCAGAGCGAGGACGGGCCGGGCAGGATGCGGATGCCGTGCCGGGCCCAGATCGGGTCCCAGTTCTCTATGCCCTCGGTGTAGTGCCACATCCGGTCGCCGTTGATCAGGCTGGCCCCGGCCTCGCCGGCGATGCCCAGCATCAGCCCGTCCACGTGTGCGGGGACTCCGGAGAGCAGCCGCTCCGGCGGGGTGCCGAGCCGGGCCGGCCAGGACTTGCGGACGAGGTCGTGGTTGCCGCCGATGCCGCCGGAGGTGATGACCACGGCCTGGGCGCGCAGCTCGAAGTGGCCGGCCACGTCGCGCGAGCTGGCCTCGCCGCGCCCCGCAGGGCTGGGCACCAGCAGTTCGCCGCTCACCGTGTCGGTGACCCCGGCCGTCGCGGACAGGCCGGTGACGCGGTGACGGAAGCGCAGGTCGACCAGGCCGCGCCGGGCGGCGTCGCGGACCCGGCGGACGAACGGTTCGAGCAGTCCGGGGCCGGTGCCCCAGGTGATGTGGAAGCGCGGCACGGAGTTGCCGGGGCCGTCGGCGTGCAGGCCGCCGCGCTCGGCCCAGCCGACGACCGGGAAGAACCGGACGCCCATCCCCCGCAGCCAGGCCCGCTTCTCGCCGGCGGCGAAGGCGACGTAGGCCTCGGCCCAGCGGCGCGGCCAGGCGTCCTCGGTGCGGTCGAAGCCGGCCGTGCCGAGCCAGTCCTGCCAGGCGAGCGCGTGCGAGTCGCGGATCCGCATCCGGCGCTGCTCGGGCGAGTCGACCAGGAAGAGGCCGCCGAAGGACCAGTGCGCCTGGCCGCCGAACGAGGCCGCGGGCTCCTGGTCGAGCAGGATCACCTTCCGTCCGGCGTCGGCGAGTTCGGCGGTCGCGGCGAGCCCCGCGAGTCCGGCTCCGATGACGATGACGTCGGCGTCCAGGGCCATGCGGGATCCTCCATCGGTGCTCCGGCAGTGCGGTGTGCGCCCGATACTGCGGCGTGCGCCCGATACTGCGGCCTGCGGCGACGGCCAGTCAACCGGCCGGTAACCGGACCCGCGGGCAATTTCGCTCCACCGCGTACCGGAAATACCTCCGATACACCGTGGAGCGAAATTCGAAATACCATCTGACGGAATTTCGGAAATTTCGGTGGAAGGCATGGACGCCCACGAAACCTGGAAGTAACTTACCTGTGAGTAGCTGTGGCCGCGGCTGGCACGACCCCCACCCACCGTCGTTTCTCTCCCCCAGGAGGAACCGTGCTCCGCCCTGCCCGGAAACTCGGCACCGCCCCCGGCCCCCACCCCGCCCGGAACTCCTCGCCGAACTCCCGGACCCCCCGGAACTCCCGGAAGTCCGCCCTGCTCGGCGCCGCCGCAGTGGGCGCCGCGCTCGCGCTGACCTCCACCAGCGCGCAGGCCGCCACCCCCGCGCCGCGCCACTACGTCGCGCTCGGCGACTCCTACGCCGCCGGCGCCGGGGTACCCGGCCAGTCGGCCGGCCTCTGCCTGCGCTCGGACCGCAACTACGGCCACCTGGTGGCCGCCGCGCTCCAGGCCGCGAACTACACCGACGTCACCTGCGCGGCCGCCAAGGTGAAGGCGATGACGCAGGCCCAGTACGACGCGTTCATCCGGGTCAACGACCCGCAGCTGGACGCCGTCACCCCCGACACCGACCTGGTGACCCTGGGCATCGGCGGCAACGACCTCGGCGTCACCGACCTCGGGCTCGGCGACCTCGTCGCCACCTGCATCGCCGGCGCGGTGGTCAACCCGCTCGGCACCCCCTGCAAGGACGTCTTCCACCACGGCCACTGGGACTGGTCCAGCTGGTCCTGGCAGTACGGCGACGACGACCTGGCCGACCGGATCGAGGCGGCCCGGCCGCAGGTCGCCGACGTGCTGAAGCGGATCCACGCCAAGGCCCCGAACGCCAGGGTGCTGCTGGTCGGCTACCCGTCCGTGCTGCCGGCGGACGGCGCGTCCTGCGTCTTCCGCCAGCCGATCGCCCCGGGCGACGTCCCGTACCTGCACGGCGTACTGGGCGAGCTCAACGCGATGCTGAAGTCCACCGCCGCCGCCAACGGCGCCACCTTCGTGGACACCGCGGCCCCGACCGCCGGACACGACGTCTGCTCGGACGACCGGTGGATCGAGGGCGCGCTGCCCGGCTCCCCCGCCGTCCCGTTCCACCCGAACGCGACCGGCGAGAAGGTGATGGCGGACGCGGTGCTCGCGGCGCTGCGGTAGCCGGGCGACTCCGACGGCCCTGCGGCGGCCGGGCGGGCCCGCAGCCCGGCGGCGGCCGCGCCGCGGCCGAAGACCCCGAGGGGGCGGTGACCGGACCCCGGTCACCGCCCCCTCGGTCACGCCCCGACGGGCGTCACGGCTTGATGCGGACCACCTGCGGGTCGTGGTCGCTCGCCTGCTGGGCGAACTCGCTGTTGATGTGCACCACGTCGTACTTGGCGTACCCGACCTCGGGGCTGACCAGGATGTGGTCCAGGACCTGCGAGTTGCCCTGGTAGACGTACGAGTACTGCTCCTTCTCCGGCAGCTCGTTCACCAGGTCGCGCAGGACGCCGTCCTTGGTGAGCGTGGCCAGCGCGGGCGAGAACTGGTAGTCGTTGAAGTCGCCGAGCGAGACCACCTTGGCCTCCTTGTCGGCGGCCAGCAGCTTGGCCACGAAGGCCTGCTCGACGGTCGCCTGCTTGATCCGCTGCACCTCGGAGCTGCGGGTCGGCTCCTGGAACCGGCTGTCGATGCCCTGGTCGCCACCCTTGCTGTTGAAGTGGTTGGCGATGACGAAGACCTTCTTGCCGCGGAAGGAGAACTGGCCCACCAGCGGCTTGCGGCTGTTGACCCAGGCCTCGTCGGCCGGGGAGATCCGGCCGGGCGAGGCGGTCAGCGCGGTGGCGGCGCCGGTGCCGGCCACGTCCACCGCGGTGGTGGCGTTGCCGCCGGGGATGTCGGTGAACGAGACCCGCTGCGGGTTGAACAGGAACACCTGGCGGATGTTGCCGCCGGGCTCGCCGCCGTCCTTGCCGTTCTCCGGGTCGATCGAGCGCCACTCGTACGCCGGGCCGCCGGCCGCCTTGATCGCGGCGATGAACTTGGCCACGGTCTGGCTCGCGTCCACGGTGCCGTCGTTCTTGGCGCCGTTGTTGTCCTGGATCTCCTCCAGGGCGACGACGTCGGGCGAGCGCAGGTTGGTGACGACGGCCTGGGCCAGCTCGGCGAACTTGCCGTCCGGGTTGCCCGGGGCCAGGTTCTCGACGTTGTAGGTCGCGACGGTCAGCTCGCGGTCGGTGGCCGGGGCGGTCACCTCGCGCTGCAGGTGGTTGTCCTGGAGCGCGCCGAGGGTGCCGGCCACCAGGGTGTAGCCGCCGAACTGGTTGTAGTCCAGCGGGCCGCTGGTGGTGCCGGTGAGCACGTCGCCGACGTTGGCGACCGGGAACGGCTGCTGGGCGGCCGGCGCCTGCTGCTGCACCATCAGGCGGCCGACGTTGGGCTCGGCGTAGGACTCGTAGAGCACACCGCCGCGCCTGCTCTTCTGGTCCTGCTTGTCGGCGGCGACCCAGAGCTCGTTGTACTTGTCGGTCGCCTGGATCACCCGGACGTCCTGGACCTCGACGAGCATGCCCTCCAGCGACTCGTAGAAGTCCAGGGTGTACTTCTCCGGGTTCAGCGCCAGGCCCTCGATGGTGGTGGCGCCGGCCGGGGTCCGCGGGGCGTAGGTGCCCGGGATGTTGCGGGTGTCCACCACGACGGGGGCGGGCAGGGGGTTGCCCGAGGAGAGCACCGTGACGGCCGGGGAGCTGATCTCCGTGAGCGACTGCGAACCACCGTTGAAGTTCGGGTAGTACTCCGTCACCTTGCCGCTGACCAGCACCGAGTCGCCCACCTTGACGGTCGGCGCGCTGCCGGTGAAGACGAAGACGCCCTCGCTGGTCGCCGGGTCGGCGTCCGGGTTCGGGTCCTGGATCCAGAAGCCCTTGGAGCCGTACGCGCGCACGCCGGTGACGATGCCGGGCACGCCGGTGACGGTCTTGCCGGCCTGCGGCGATATCCGGGTGCCGCCCTGGACGTCGTGGATGCGCAGGCTGCCGGGCTCGGTCGGCCCGGCGGCGGTCGCTGCGGAGGCCGTCGGCAGCGGGACGAGCACCAGCGAGGCAGCCAGGCCGGCCGGGACGAGGGTCGTGCGCAGCAGCGCACGGCGCGGGCGGCGGGAGGCGGAGGGCGTGGTCACCGGGCAGGACTCCTTCGTTCTGCCGGCCGGCGTGGCCGTGGCAGGCGGTGGGGGTGGCACTTGACGTCCGTCCGGCGTGGGACCGGGGGACCGTGAGGGTGGGTCAGAGGTGGTGCAGCTGGGCGCAGATGGTGCGCTACTCGCGTAGAAGGCAGCACGGGAGCCGGAACGCCCCCCGCAGCGCTAGAAGATACGCGCGTAGAAAATGACGCGACAAGACCCCGGCGGTGAACTTTTGATTCCGCCGCAGGAGTGAAAGACCACACTGTGAGCTTGACTACAGCCCCATTGCCCGGTTACAGCCCATTTCCGCAGATCAGGCCCTACAACCAGCCGCGCTGAGCCGCCTTCAGACCGGCCTCGAAACGGCTGGCCGCCTCGAGACGCTCCATCAGCGCCGCCATCTGCCGGCGCACCGTCCGGACGGAGACGCCCAGCCGCTTGGCCGCCGCGTCGTCGGTGAGGCCGGTGGAGAGCAGCCGCAGCAGCTCGCGCTCGCCGGCGCTCAGGCCGGTGCCGGCGTCCTCGGGCTGGTCCGCCCCGAGCGGGACGGCCGTCTCCCAGGTCTGCTCGAACAGCGCGACCAGCGAGGCGACGATCCCCGGCTCCTCGGTGCACAGCGCGCCGAGCCGGGTGTTCTCCGGGTCGATCGGCACCACCGCGGTGGCGCGGTCGAAGACCAGCATCCGCGGCGGGAGCACCGGCGCGGTGCGCACCTTGCCGCCGAGGCCGGTCATCCACCGCACGTACCCGAAGGTCTCGGGGTCGTTGCGGACGCTGTCCTGGTAGATGGTGCGCAGGGTCACCCCGCGGACCAGGGCGTCCTCGTCCAGCGGGCGGGAGGCGGCCAGGCTCGCGGCGGACTGCGCACCGCCGGGCATCACGGCCAGGCACTCGCCGGTGAGCCGGGCGGTCAGCACCTCCAGCTTGGCCTGGATCGCGTCCAGGCCGACCAGCCGCTCGCCACCGTCCACCAGGCTGCTGGTGCGCAGCGTCGCGTACTCGGCGACGGCGCGTGCGACGGCCGCCTTGGAGACGGCCAACTCCTGCTGCCGCCTGACGAGTTCCTCCTCCTGCCGGCGCAGCAGCAGCTCCAGCCCGCGCTCCGGGCTGACCGGCCAGAGCGCGCCGGGGCGCTCCCGGGACGCGCGCAGCAGGGTGAGGTCGGCGAGCCGGTCCAGGGCCTCGCGGACGGCGGACTCGGGGAGCCGGAGGCGGGCGCAGAGTTCGGGGACGCCGCCTTCGGGGTCGGTCAGCATCTCGCGGTAGACGGCTTCGGCGACGGAGTCCAGCCCCAGCAGTTCCAGCACTTTCAACGACCCCTGAATCGTCGTGGAGGGATGTGAGGGAATGTCCGATCGGTCCGCCGGTCCCGATCATGCCGCCGGGTGGAGCGACACGACAAGACATGATCCGGTCACGCGATCTGACGCGGGGTCGGCGCTCGGACCGGGCGCGCGATCCAGCCACTCACGCACCCCGCGCGCTGCCATTCGCTCCCGGGGTGCGCGGCCGCACTCCCAGGCGTCGCCGAACCAGCCGCTCGGGGGGTTGCAGCATCCTGCCTGTCCTGATGCTGCCCGCAGCCTCCCCTCCCGCCGACGCGTCCGTACCGGAAGGATCTCCCCTGCGCGCACCCCCTCCACCGCACCGCCACCCTTCCGTTCCACCCTCCCCCCGTTCCACCACCCGTCCCCCGCCTGTTCCACCACCCGTTCCACCGCCCTGAACCGAGGCTGAACCGCCCCGCACAGAACAGGACCCGTCGTGCCCGAGACCGTCCGTCTGCTCGCCGCCACCGCCCTCGCACTCGCCGCCGCCACCGCCGTCGCACCCGCCGCCCCCGCCGTCGCCACCGCCGTCGCCGACCGGCCCGCCGCCCCGGGCGTCGTCGCCATCGCCGCCACGGACGGCGGGGGCATCGGCTGGGACACCCCGCCCGCCGGCACCCCCGCCCGCGGACCGATCGGCTGGGACGTCGCACCGGCCGGAACCCCGGGCATCGGCTGGGACTGACCCCCGCCTGCTCCGGCCCCTCCACGGGCCCTCCCGGCCATCTCCACCGGCCCACCCCGGTCGTCTCCACCGACCCGTCCCGGCCATCGCCACCGACCCATCCGGTCGCCTCCACCGACCGCCTCCACCGCGCCGACGGGCGGGGAGCAGGCGGTCTTCCGTACGGGTTTCCACCGATCCCGCCCCTTCGGAAACTTGGCCGATTCACGTCGGCCGCCCTTCCGAAGCCTAATGACATATCCACGACAAGGCCCACGTACCTCACCCCACCGCACCGTTCAGACCGTCGAGGAGTTCCATGTCACGCCCCAACGGCGACCCCCGGCCCCGGGCCGGGGACGCCGCCCCGCCCGTACCGTCCGCACGCCGCCGACGCGGCGTCCTCAGCAGGACCGCCGTCGCCCTCGCGGTGGTGCTGGCCGCCGAGTCCGCCGCCGTCGTCATGACGACCGGTCAGGCCGTCGCGGTGACCCCGGAGGCCCCCGCCCCCAAGCCGGCCCGGGCGTTCGGCCCGGCCGAGGCCAAGGACCTCGCCACCGCCCACCTCAAGGCCCGGCTGGAGAACCGCCGGATCGAGGTGGTCGACGAACGCACCGAGTCCACCACCACCTGGATCAACCCGGACGGCACCACCACCCTGGACATGGCCTCCGGCCCGGTCCGGTACAAGGACAAGTCCGGCAAGCTGCAGCCGATCGACGTCGATCTGGCCAAGCAGGCGGACGGCAGCGTCAAGGCCAAGGGCCACCCGCTGAACCTCGCCCTCGCCGGCGCCACCCCGGCGGCCGCGGCGTCGAAGTTCAAGGCCGCCGGCGCCCCCGCGGGCGACGCCCAGGCCCCCGCCACCCCGCTGGTCTCGGTGGACAACGGCAACGGCACCAGCATGTCGCTGTCCTGGCGCGGCGCCCTGCCCGCGCCGACCGTCGACGGCACCAGGGCCCGGTACGCCGACGCGCTGACCGCCACCGACCTGGTCATCGAGTCCACCCGCACCGGCTTCGAGCAGTTCCTGGAGCTCAAGGACCGCTCGGCGGTGGCCGCCAACGGCAGCGTCACCCTCACCCTGGACGCGGCCGGCCTCCAGGCGCGCCTGAACGCGGACAACTCCGTCTCGTTCATCGACCCGAGGACCGGCCAGGAGGCCGGCCAGCTGCCCGCACCGATGATGTGGGACGCCCAGGTCGACGAGCGCAGCGGCGACCGCACCCACACCGCCCCGGTCGGTCTGAAGGTCACCCAGAACGGCGACGCCGTCGACCTCACGCTCACCCCGGACGCGGCGTTCCTGAACGACCCGAGGACCAAGTACCCCGTCACCGTCGACCCGGCGGTCAACATCGGCGTCGGCTTCGACACCTTCGTCCAGCAGGGCTACGCCACCGACGTCTCCTCGCAGACCGAGCTGAAGCTGGGCAACAACGGCTCCGGCCAGGTCGCCCGCTCGTTCCTGCAGTTCCCGATGGCCCAGATCGCCGGGAAGCAGGTCACCAGCGGCAAGCTCAACCTGTGGAACTTCCACTCCTGGTCCTGCACGGCCAAGAGCTGGGAGGTCTGGGACACCAACTCGGCGAGCACCGCCACCCGGTGGACGGCGCAGCCGACCTGGAACCGCAAGTGGGCCACCTCCACGGCCACCAAGGGCTACTCCAGCTCCTGCAACGACGGCTGGGTGAACACCGACATCACCTCGCTGGTGCAGGCCTGGGCCGCCAACGGCAAGTCCAACAACACCCTGGGCATCCGGGCCACGGACGAGACCGACCCGTACGGCTGGAAGAAGTTCAACTCCGGCAACGCGTCCTCCAACACGCCGTACCTGTCGGTCACGTTCAACACCGCGCCGGGTGTCTCCACCCTGGTCTCCCCGGCCGACGCCGCGCTGACCGGCGACTCCACGCCGACGCTCTCCGCCAAGGCGACCGACCCGGACGGCGGCAACGTCGCGCTGGACTTCGAGGTCTGGGCGTCCAACGGCACCGCCGCGCTGCAGTCGGGCCGCACGGCCATGGCGGCTTCCGGCTCCACCTTCACCTGGACGCCGGGCACCGCGCTGCCCGCCGGCAGCTACAAGTGGCGCTCCCGTTCCTGGGACGGCACGGCGAACAGCGCCTGGTCCGCCTTCCGCACCTTCACGGTGGACACCACCGCGCCCGGCGCCACCACCATCGCCTCCGGGGACTTCCCGGCCGGCCAGTGGGCCGGCGCCCCGGACGCCAACGGCGACTACAGCGGCAACTTCACCTTCACCCCGCCCACCGGCGACGTGAAGGACGTGCAGTACAAGCTGGACGGCGGCGCCTGGGTGACCGCGGCCACCACCGGCGCCCCGGTCACGGCCAAACTCACCTTCAAGGCGGGCGCCCACACCGTCACCGCGCACACCCGGGACGCCGCGGGCAACGTCTCCGCCGACCGGACGTACGCCTTCTTCGCGGGCAAGGGCTCGGCACTGGTCGCGCCCGGCGCCGGCGAGCGCCCGGCCCGCCGCACCTCGCTGCGGGCCGAGGGCAACTCCACCTACACCGGCGTGCGCTACCAGTACCGCCGCGGCGAGACCGACGCCTGGAAGGACGTCCCGGTCGCCAACGTCACCACCACCGACGGCAAGCCGGTGGCCGCCTGGCCGTTCGCCGCCCCCGGCGGCAAGCCGGCCGCGCTGAACTGGAACATCACCGACACCCTGGCCGAGAACGGCCCGGTGGACGTCCGCGCCGTCTTCACCGACGGCACCGCCACCGACGCCACGGAGCCGAACACCGTCACGGTGGACCGCAACGCCGGCACCGCGCCGGAGACCAAGGTCGGCCCGGGCGAGGTGAACACCCTCACCGGTGACCTCAGCCTCTCCGCCACCGACGCCGAGGGCTTCGGCCTGAGCGCCGAGCGCTCCTTCTCCTCCCGCCGGCCGCTGAACGGCTCGGCCCAGGAGGGCCAGGCCGCGATCTTCGGCCCGCAGTGGAGCTCCGGCACCACCGCCGAGCTCACCGACGCCGACTACTCCTACGTCCGCCAGACCTCGGCGACCTCGCTCTCGGTGGTCTCCGCGGACGGCTCCGAGGTCGGCTTCACCGCCACCGGCGCCGGCGGCTGGAAGCCCGAGCCCGGGGCCGAGGACCTCACCCTGACCGGCGCGCTCAGCGGTTCCTTCACCCTGAAGGACACCGCCGGCACCACGGTCACCTTCGCCAAGGTCGACCCGGCCGCCACCACCTGGCAGGCCTCCGGCTCCTCGCTGCCCAGCGACAACTCCACCACCTCGGTGGTCTCCGAGAAGGTCGTGGCCGGCGGCAAGACCCTGGCCCGCCCCAGGTACGTGGTCGCGCCCACCTCGGCGACCGCGTCCGCCAACTGCGCCGCCGTGCCGTCCACCGCCGGCTGCCGGGTGCTGGAGTACGTCTACGCCGACACCACCACCGCCACCGCGTCCGCGTTCGGCGACACCGCCGGCCAGGTGAAGCAGATCCGGCTCTGGTCCACCGACCCGGGCGCCTCCGCCGCCACCCCCGTCGTGGTCTCGCAGTACGCCTACGACGACCAGGGCCGGCTGCGCGAGGTCTGGGACCCGCGGATCAGCCCGGCGCTGAAGACCGCCTACTCCTACGACGCCTCCGGCCGGGTCACCACCCTGACCGAGGCCGGCGAGCTGCCGTGGACCCTGGAGTACGGCAAGGCCGGCAACGCCGCCACCGCGGGTGACGGCATGCTGCTCGCCGCCTCCCGGCCCACCCTCAAGCAGGGCAGCAAGGACGTCACCGACGGCACCGCGACCACCTCGATGGTCTACGACGTGCCGCTGAGCGGCGCCAACGCGCCCTACCCGCTGGCGCCGTCCGACGTCGCGGCGTGGGGCCAGACCGATGCCCCGACCGACGCCACCGCGGTGCTGCCGCCCGACGCCGTCCCGGCGGGCCACGACGGCAAGGCGCTCGGCACCGCCGCGTACGCCCGTGCGTCGCTCACCTACACCAACGCCTCCGGGCGCGAGGTCAACACCGCCACCCCCGGCGGCGGCATCACCACCACCGAGTACAACGCCTACGGCAGCCCGGTGCGGACCCTCTCCGCGGAGAACCGCATCCTCGCCCTGGCCACCACCGGTGAGGGCCTGGCCAAGCTCCAGGCGCTCGGGATCGCCGGCCGCTCGACCGCCGACCGCGCCCAGCTGCTCTCCTCGGCCTCGGTCTTCTCCGCCGACGGCAAGCGCCTCACCGAGCAGTACGATCCGCTGCAGCTGGTCACCCTGGAGCACGACCTGGCCGCCTCCGGCAGCAGCCCGGCCCTCACGGCCGGCGCCGAGGTCGCCGCCCGCGCCCACACCGTGACCGGCTACGACGAGGGCCGCCCGGCCGGGGCCGCGGTGAGCGACCGCGCGACGTCCAGCACGGTCGGCGCCCGGATCGACGGCTACACCGCCGATGCCGACACCCGCACCACCGCCACCTCCTACGACTGGGCCCAGGGCCTGCCCACCCAGTCCGTCCAGGACCCGGCCGGTCTGAAGATCACCACCGCCACCGGCTACGACGCCAGCGGCCGGGTGACCTCGCAGAGCCGCCCGAACTCCAACGGCTCCGACGCCGCCACCACGGTGACCGCGTACTACGGCGCCACCGGCACCGGCGCCTGCGCCGGCCACCCGGAGTGGGCCGACCTGGTCTGCTCCACCGGGCCGGCCGCGCCGATCGCCGGCGGCGGCGCCAACCCGCTGCAGGTGCCGACCAAGACCTACCAGTACGACCGCTGGGGCAACGTCTCGGTCGTCACCGAGGTCGCCAACGGCGTCACCCGCACCACCACCCGCAGCTACGACGCCGCCGGCCGCCCGGTGAAGGTCTCGGTCAGCGGCGGCACCGGCACCGCCGTGGCGGACACCGTGCTCGGCTACGACCCCGCCAACGGCGAGCTGGCCACCGTCGCCAACGGCAAGGCCACCATCACCCAGGGCTACGACAGGCTCGGGCGTCTGGTCTCCTACGACGACGGCGCCGGCGCCACCACCACGACCGAGTACGACCGGCTGGACCGGGTGGTGAAGAAGTCGGACTCCGTGCCGTCCACCACCACCTACGGCTACGACACCGCCAAGGACCCGCGCGGTCTGCCGACCTCGCTGACCGACTCGGTGGCGGGCACCTTCACCGCCTCCTACGACGTCGAGGGCCGGCTGGTCTCGCAGACCATGCCGGGCGGCAACACCCTGACCAACACCTACGACAGCCGGGGCATCCAGACCGGCAAGACCTACACCAGCCAGGCGGGCACCGTCCTGCTGGCCGACAACGCGGACCACACCGTCCACGGGCAGCAGGCCGGCCGGACCCAGTCCGACGGCAACAGCACCACCAGCACCTACGGCTACGACTCCACCGGCCGCCTGGTCAGGGCCGCCGACAGCACCGGTCTGGCGTGCGCCACGCGGTCCTACGCGTTCGACAGGAGCAGCAACCGGACCAACCGCACCGTCGTCACCGACGACTGCGACCCCGCCACCGCCGACGCCGTCACCAAGTCCGAGAGCCACGGCTACGACACCGCCGACCGCCTCACCGACGCCGGCTACGTCTACGACGCCTACGGCCGCACCACCGCCCTGCCGAAGGGCACCCAGCTGAGCTACTACGTCAACGACCTGGTGCGCAGCGAGACCCTCGGCGACACCCGCAAGACCTGGGACCTCGACGCCTCCGGCCGCCTCGCGGTCAGCACCACGGAGACCAAGGGCGCGGACGGCACCTGGGCCGTCACCGACCTGTCGACCAACCACTTCGACGGCGGCAACGACAGCCCGGCCTGGCAGCAGGACGCGGCCGGCCGGCTGACCCGCCACGTCCAGGACCTCACCGGCCAGCTCACGGCCGCCACCGGCACCGACGGCGGCGCGATCCTGCTGCTGACCAACCTGCACGGTGACGTCTCGGTCCAGATGTCCCCCGACGGCACGCAGGACCTCGCCGTCTACCACTACGACGAGTACGGCAACGTCGTCGACGCCACCGGCTCGACCGAGTACGGCTGGCTGGGCGGCTCGCAGCGCGGGTCCGACAGCCTCTCCGGCCTCACCCTGATGGGCGTGCGCCTCTACGACGCCACCACCGGCCGGTTCCTGCAGACCGACCCGGTGCTGGAGGGCTCGCCGAACGCCTACGGCTACCCGGTCGACCCGATCACCATGGACGACCTGACCGGGATGTCCTGGCGGAAGAAGTGGACCGCCTACTTCAGCCGGTCCGAGGGCAACACCATCGGCACCCTGCTGTACATCTCCGGCAAGATCGGCCAGGGCATCTCCAAGATCCTGCGGAAGCTGCCGCACTGGGCCGCCCGGGCCGCCGGCTACGTCCTGTGGGCGCTGTCCTACCTGATGAAGCGGATCGGCAAGCAGTTCCTCAAGGCCGCCAACAAGCGCGGCAGCCACGGGGTGAAGTTCGTCTTCGGGATCTGGCGCTCCAGCCACTGGTGGGTGCCGGACCGCCCGATCTACCGGGTCAGCCCGCGGTACTGAGGCGCAGCCGACGGCCCGCCGAGGTGAGACGGGAAGGCCGGCCCGGGGTTCGCCCCGGGCCGGCCGCTTCGTGTTGCCCGCCCCGCTCCGCTCCGCCTGCTCGGCGTGCTCCGCCCGCCGCGCCCGTTCTCTCGCTCCGCCCGCTCCGCCGGCTGCGCCCGCTCTCTCACTCCGCCCGCTCGGGCTACTCGGCCTTCTCGGCCGCCGCGGCCAGCCCGGCCGACCACTTCTCCTCGACGTTGCCGAGCTTCCAGTAGGCGATCGCCGCCGCCCAGGTGAGCACGAAGAGGCCGACGATGGCGTAGCCGACGAAGTTGAGGTCGAGCTCGCCGATCCAGGCGACCGGGCCGCTGGTGACCTCCAGCTTCTCGCCGAGCAGGCCGATCAGCTCGATCGAGCCGATGACGAGGGCGACCACCACGGAGAGCCCGGTCACGGTCAGGTTGTAGTAGATCTTGCGGACCGGCTTGGAGAACGCCCACTCGTAGGCGAAGTTCATGAACGAGCCGTCGATGGTGTCCAGCAGGCTCATCCCCGCCGCGAACAGGACCGGCAGCACCAGCAGGGCGTACCAGGGCAGTTGGAACGCCGCCGCGCCGCCCGCCAGCACCAGCAGCGAGACCTCGGTGGCGGTGTCGAAGCCGAGCCCGAAGAGCAGGCCCACCGGGTACATGTGCCAGGACTTGGTGACGGCCCTGGTCACCCGCCCCAGGATGCGGTTCATCAGGCCGCGCTTCTCCAGCTGCTCCTCCAGCTCGGCCTCGTCGAACTCGCCCTCGCGCATCTTGCGGAACACCCTGAGGATGCCGTTGAAGGCCCCCAGGTTGATCAGGCCGAGCGCGAGCAGGAACGTCCCGGAGACGGTGACGCCGATCAGGCCGGTCGCCTCGTGCAGGGTGGAGTCGTCGGCCTCCAGCTGCCCGGCGAGCGACTTGATGCCGAAGGCGAGCAGGGCGCAGAGGCCGAAGACGATGGAGGAGTGACCGAGCGAGAACCAGAAGCCGACCGACAGCGGCCGCTTGCCCTGGCCCATCAGCTTGCGGGTGGTGTTGTCGATGGCGGCGATGTGGTCCGCGTCGAAGGCGTGCCGCATGCCGAGGGTGTAGGCGGTGAGGCCCATGCCCGCCCCGAAGACCTGGCCGCCCACGTCGTAGTGCTCGGGCGCGATGACCGCGAGCAGCGTGAACCAGCCGATCACGTGCAGGGCGAGGATGAATCCCCCCATGCCGGCCAGGCGGATCCATTCCTCACGGGTGAGCCGGTCGCGCCAGCGGGGGCCGGTCATCGTTTCGTCCTTTCCTGGGCCTTTCGAGCTGGGCCATCTTTCCCCCAGGAGGGAAGTAGTTGCAAGTCATGTGCAACTACGAGCCGGTCACCTTCACCGCGCGACCACGCCCGCAGCACTCGTCATGAACCGTACAAACGCTCGTAACCTCCAGGGCCTTTCGGTCGCCCGTCTACGCGCGGATACTCGACCTCTACGCGCGAATACTCGGCGCCGCCCCCTCAACTCCCCACGGAGGAACGGCACATGAACCGCACTCGAACGGCTGCCGCGCTGGCCTCGTCGGCCCTGTTCGCGGCCGGCCTGACCACGCTGGCCCCCACCGCGTCCGCCACCCCGACCGCCGGCGTCGCCCCCACCGCGGCCACCGCCGCCCTGACCGCCACCCCCCACCGGGTGCTGTTCGACAACAGCAAGGGCGAGACCGCCGGGAACGCCGACTGGATCATCTCCACCGCCCAGCCCGACCCGCTCGCCCAGAACGCCAGCCCCACCACCGAGAAGAGCTGGACCGGCGCGCTCTCCGCCTGGGGCGTCGCCCTCCAGAAGACCGGCCAGTACAGCCTCAAGACCCTCCCGGCCGGCTCCACCATCAGCTACGGCACGGGCGCCGCCCTGGACCTCGCCAAGTTCGACACCTTCGTGGTCCCCGAGCCGAACATCCGGTTCAGCGCCGCCGAGAAGGCCGCGCTGATCCGCTTCGTGCAGAACGGCGGCGGGCTCTTCCTGATCTCGGACCACACCCAGAGCGACCGCAACAACGACGGCTGGGACTCCCCCGCGATCATCAACGACCTGTTCACCGACAACGGCGTGGACGACGACGACCCGTTCGGGATCTCGGTCGACGTCAAGAACATCTCCACCGACAACCCGCGCGCCGTCGCCGACGCCGCCGACCCGGTGCTGCACGGCCCGTTCGGCACCGTCACCGGCTCGATCCTGCGCTCCGGCACCACCTTCACCCTCGAGCCGGCCGACAACCCGAACGTCAAGGGCCTCGTCTACCGGACCGGCTACAGCGGCACCACCGGCGCCTTCTTCGCCACCAGCACCTACGGCTCCGGCCGGGTCGCGGTCTGGGGCGACAGCTCCCCGGCCGACGACGGCACCGGGCAGCCGGGCAACAACCTCTTCAACGGCTGGAACGACCCGGCCGGCACCAACGCCGCCCTGGCGCTGAACGCCACGGCGTGGCTCAGCAAGGCCTGACGGCGGGGCCCCGCCGTCCTGGTGGGCCCGGCCCGGGCCGGGCTCACCAGGACAGCGCCCGCCGCCTCCCCTAGGGTCGGAATGCTGACGCCCGCGGCGCGGGGCCGCTCCGGCCACCCCGCCCCACGGGCCCGCCGACCGGGACCGCTGGGAGCCGCCATGTCGCACCCGACCCCCTCGTACCCCTTCCGCACCACCCGCGAGGACCTGCGCATCCCCCTCTCCGACGGCACCGAGCTCCGCGCGCGGCTCTGGCGCCCGGTGACCGACGCACCGGTGCCCGCCGTGCTGGAGTACTCCGCCGGCCGCCTCACCGACTGGACCGCCACCGACGACGCCCGCCGCCACCCCTGGTACGCCGGCCACGGCTACGCCTGCCTCCGGGTCGACGCCCGCGGTCACGGCAACTCCGGCGGCCGGCCCGCCGGCACCGGCGAGCCCGCCCCGGCCGACCCGTCGGCCGTCGATTCGGCGGACGGCGCCGAGGTCCTCACCTGGCTGGCCACCCAGCCCTGGTGCAGCGGCCGGATCGGTCTGCTCGGCACCGGCGCCGCCGGCCGCACCGCGCTGCTCCTGGCCGCCCGCGCCCCGGACGCCGTCCACGCCGTGGTCGCCGCCTGCCCCGAGGTCGGCGACCGCCTCGGCGGCGCCGTCCCGGCCGCCGACCTGCACGTCCGCGCCACCGCCCGGCTCGCCGACGCGGCCCGCCCGCCGGACCCGCAGTACGTCGGCGACGACTGGGCGCGGATGTGGCGCGAGCGGCTGGAGTCGCTGGAGCCGTCCTTCCCGCAGCGGCTCGCCGCCGCGACCGGGCAGCCGGCGCCCGGGGAGCCGCCCGGCACCGCCGTCGTCCCCACCTTCGCCGTCGCCGGCTGGGGCGACCCGTCCTGCTCCGCCGTCCTGGGGCTGCTCTCCTCCGGCCCCGTCCCGGTCCGCGCCGTGCTCGGCCCCTGGCCGCACGGGCTGCCCGACGAGGTCCTGCCGGAAACGCTGCGCTGGTGGGACCACTGGCTCCGGGACGTCGACAGCGGCGCCCTGAAGACCCCCGTCCTGCGCAGCTGGATCAGCGGCCGCTGGACCGGCGAGGAGGCCTGGCCCTCCCCCGACGTCCGGGACATCCACTACGGCCTCGACGGCCCGCTGCGCACCGCCGGCACCGCCTCCGACGACCGCTACGTCCAGGTCCGCTCACCCCAGCACACCGGTCTCAACGCCGGTGCGTACGTCCCGCTCGGCCGCCCCGCCGACCTGCCGCCGGACCAGCGCGAGGAGGACGGGCGCTCGGTGTGCTTCGACTCCCTGCCGCTGCCGGAACCGCTCGAACTGCTCGGCGTCCCGTCCCTGCAGCTGCGGCTGCGCCCCTCGGCAGGCGCCGGCCTGGTGGTCGCCCGGCTCTGCGACGTCGCCCCGGACGGCACGTCCGCGCTGGTCACCCGCGGCGCGCTGGCCGCGCCCCCGGCCGGGGACCCGGCGCCCGACGCCGTCGTCGAGCTCGCCGCGACCGGCCACACCGTGCCGGCCGGGCACCGCCTGCGGCTCGCGCTCTCCTCCACCTACTGGCCGTGGCTCTGGCCGGACCCCGAGCCCGCCGGCTTCGGCCTCGACCCCTCGCACAGCACCCTCACGCTCCCGGTGCGCCACCTGGCCGCGGACTCCGGCGCCGAGCCCGTCGGCTTCGCCTCCCCCACCCTCCCGCTGCCCCCGCCGCTCCACATCACCGAACCGCTCACCGCCCGCCCGGAACGCCTCACCGTCCACGACATCGGCCGGCACGAGTGGCGCACCGAGCTCTCGCCCGCCGGCGACGGCACCCGCACCCACCCCGACGGCCTGGTCCGCGACGAGCACACCGTCACCGCCTACCGCATCCTCACCGGTGCCCCGCTCAGCGCCCAGGCCCGCACCGACCACAGCGTCCGGCTCGAACGCCCGGCCATCGGCTGGGACGTCACCATCCACACCCGCACCGAACTCCGCTGCACCGCGACCCACTTCCTCGCCCACACCCACCTGACCGCCCTCGAAGCCGGCACCACCGTCTTCACCCGCGACTGGCAGCACCGCATCCCGCGGAAGGGCGCCTGAGCGAGGCGAGGACGCGCGCCGCCCGGCACGGGCTCCCCTGTGACCCGTGCCGGGCGACGACGACCGTGGTGGCTGCCGGTCAGCGCCGCCAGGACGGGGCGGTGGCGATGGCCTTGAGCTGGTCGAGGCCGAGGGCCGGGGTGCCCGGGCGGAAGGTGTAGCCGTTCTCCCCGTTCCACTCGTTGATCTCGATGGCCCGGCCGTCGGCGTAGTGGACCGCCGCCGACCAGTGCAGGATCGGGTCGACCGCCGTCTTGCCGTTCCCGAACATGTTGGTGACGACGGTGCTGCCGTCCGGCCGGCGTTCCCGGACCGCCAGCGGGCCCGCCGAACCCTCCGACTCCGCGTACTCCTTGTCGCTGATGCCCCGCTCGCCCGGCTCGGTGACGCTCACCGAGAGCATGCTGGTGCGGCCCTCGTACGTCACCGTGAGGTGCGGTCCGTTCCGGCCGTCCTGCCCGGACGGCACGGCGCCCGGGGGGAGCAGCGGGACGAGCGCCGCCAGCAGCTCCTCCGCCTTCGGACCAGGTTCGGGCGTCGGCGGCTTGGGCGCGTTCTCCCGCGCCGGCAGGGCGTCGAAGAGCCGCTCCCAGGCCGGCGCGGTCACCAGGGCTCGCAGCTGCTCGGCGTCGAGCGGCGGGCTCTCCCGGTTCGGCGTGGCCGGCTGCCCGTTGTGCTCGGTGATCATCACCTGTCGGCCGTCCGGCGCCGCCCAGGTGGCGCGCCACTCGCGGTGGTCGTCGGTGTTGCGGTCCTTGAGCTTGTCGACCACCAGCGCGGAGCCGTCGGGGGCGACGGTCCGCTCGCAGGACTCCTGCGGCATGGTGAAGCCGTCCATGCAGACGGCGCCCGCCTCCGGAGTGAGCTCGGTGCGGCTGACGGTGTAGGAGATGAGGCTCTCCCCCTTGCCGTCGTCGAACAGGACCGTGCCGCCGGTCTGGTACCGATCGCCGTTCGGTGCGCCCTCGGCGGGCGTGGCCGCGAACAGCACCCGGGACTTCCCCTGCGGCAGCAGCGCCGTGAACAGGTCGATCGACTCCTCGGCGGTCATCGGGCGGACCGGCTCGGTGGCCGGATGTGCCGCGTGCGAGCCGGGCCAGCCGACGACGGTGGTGAGACCCGCGGTGACCACCAGCGCGGCCGCCAGCCCGCCGGCGACCAGGGCACGCCGCTGGTTGCGCCGGCGCCGGCCACGGCGCTCGGCGGCGGCTGCGAGCGTGTGCAGCCCCGGTTCGGGCGCGAGCGCCACGGCGCCGCGCAGGGCCTGGGCGAATTCGTCCTCAAAGGACACGACCGAGCACCGCCTTCCTGCCAGTGGGATCCGTTGTCGCGAGGCCGCCGGTGCCGCCGCTGTCGCCCCCGGCCTCCCCGCCGTCGCCGAGGCTCTCGCCGAGGGTGGCGCGCATCCGGGCCAGCGCCCGGCTGCTGCGCGAACGCACGGCCGTACTGCTCAGCCGCAGCGCCGCCGCGGTCTCCTCGACGCTTCGGTCCTCCCAGAACCGCAGCACGAGTACCGCGCGGTCCTGCGCCGGGAGCTCGCCGAGGGCGCGCAGCAGGGTGAGCCGCAGCGCCGGGTCCGGGCCGTCCACCGCGATGTCCGGAAGGGTGTCGGTCACCCGCTCCGAGCTGCTGCGCCGCCGCCGGTACGACAGGAAGGTGTTCACCAGCACGGTCTGGGCGTACCCGCTCGGGTTGTCCAGGCGGGATATCCGGCGCCACTTCACGAAGACGCGCCCGAGCGCCTCCTGGACCAGGTCCTCGGCCAGGTGGGCGTCTCCGCCGGTGAGAAGGAAGGCGGTGCGCAACAGGTGTCGGCCCCGCGAGACCGCGAAGGCCGGGAAGTCGGGCGGCACCGGCTCGGCCGGCTGTTCCGCGCTCGTTGAGTGGTCCATGCCCTTCTAACGCTGTGGACACGCCGTCATGTGGCAGCGGTGGGGGAGGATCCTTTCACGGGTGCGTACCGGCGAGCCGGCGGGCCGCCGCAGGACGGCCCGGACGCACGCCGCGGCCGCCCGGTCGGGACCGGGCGGCCGCGGGTCTCACCACGGGTGCGTCAGCTGGTGGCGATCGAGGTGTCGTCGATCACGAAGCTCGTCTGCAGCGAGGAGTCCTCGGTGCCGTTGAACTTCAGGGTGACGGACTGGCCCGCGTAGGCCGACAGGTCGAAGGTGCGCAGCTGGTAGCCGGCGGCGGCGTCCACGTTGGAGTAGGTCTTCAGCGTGGTGCCGTTGACGGTCACGGTCAGCTTGTCGTACACGGTCGAGCCGGACTCACCGGTGTCGATGTGCAGGTAGAAGCTGAGGGTGGCCTTGCAGCCGGACGGGATGGTGACCGTCTGGGAGAGGCTGTCCGTGTGGGTCGAGCCGTAGCCGTTCAGCCAGGCCTTCCAGGACCCGCCGTGCGCGGCCTGCGAGGAGCTGTTGTCGACCACACCGCTGCTGGCCGTCCACGGCGTGGCCGCGCCCGACTCGAAGCCCGCGTTGCCCAGCAGCTGAGCCGGGGTGCAGGTGCCGCCACCGCCGTTGACCGTCCAGGTGAAGCTGGTGCTCCCGGTCTTGTTCGCGGCGTCCTTGGCCGTGACGGTGACGTTGTACGTCCCCGTCGCGGTCGCGGTGCCGGAGATCAGGCCGGTGGAGGCGTTGATCGACAGACCGGTGGGCAGGCCGGTGGCCGAGTAGCTGAGCGGGGCGGTGCCGCCCCCGGCCGAGATCTGCAGGCTGACCGAGCCGTTGACCGCGGTGGTCTGGTCGCCCGGGTTGGTCACCGAGACCGCGCCGCTGCCGGCCGGCTTGGTGAGCAGGCAGCCGCTGACGTTGAGGTCGATCACGCGGCCGTTGCCGAGGCAGGTGGTGAACCAGTACGTCTGCTCACCGTAGCTCTGGCCCTTGACGACCTTGGTGGTGCCGTCGGCGGCCACCTCGCACGGGTTGTTGAGGGTGCACATCGCACCGTCGTCGTTGCCGGTGTTGTTGATGCCGACGATCTTCTTGGTGGCGGCGTCGACGATCGGCGAACCGGACGTGCCGTGCGTGGTGTTGCAGCCCGTGCTGTAGCGGATCGAGTCGTGCCAGGTCCACTCGTCCTCGCGCAGCGTGGGGACGAAGCCGTTGATCGAGCAGTTCCACACCTGCTTCCAGTACGACGACGGTATGAACATCGCCGAGCCGTCGGCCGGGTGGGTGTCACTGATCGTCAGCGCCGTCGCGCCGTACTTCGAGCCGATCGTCGCGAAGGTGTCGGTCAGCTGGTACAGCGCGACGTCGGTGCCGGTCATCGTGGCGTAGAGCACCTTGTCGGCCTGGACGGTGCCGAGCGAGCCGCCGGAGGCGTTCAGCAGCGTGCCGCTGCGGCTGGCGGTCTGGTTCTGGATGACCACGCCGGACGCCGGCATGGTCGGCAGGCAGTGGCCGTTGGTGAGCATCATCGCCCGGTCGGTGTCGACCGAGGAGGGGTAACGCACCAGCGAGGCGGAGCAGTTGCTCAGTGCGATGGTGGACGTCAGGTCGCCGGCCTGGACCGCCTGGGCGGGGGTCGCGGCCAGGGTCAGGCCACCTGCGATGACCGCTCCGGCACCGGCCAGAGCGGCAAATCTCTTCAACATGGCTCTCCTTGTGGGGGATTGCGGGGCGTACGACCGGTCGCGGACGCCCGCGCCGCATGAAAGTGCCATGACCACTTCAATGCGGTCAACCATGCCGACAGAACTCGCGCCCTCGATTCCGCCCCGCGCACCACCGTCACGACGGCGGCCCGCCACCCCCGCCATCACGAACACCCCTACCGGACAGGGGAGATGCCGAAACCTTCCACCCCGTGCAGGAACCTGCCGGATCCGCCGCGCCACTGGCCGCGCGGTCAGCGCCGGGCGCCGGCCGCCCGGCGCCCGGCGCCCGGCACCCACCCACCGACCCCGTAGGATGCGGCCGGCACCGACAACCGGCTGCGCACGGGAGATTTGATGATGAGTCAGTGGATCACGCTCGGCGAGCCGGGCGGCATCGAGGCGTACCTGCACCGCCCGGAGGGCCAGGTGCGTGGCGCCGTGGTGGTCTGCTCGGAGCTGTACGGGGTGAACGACTACGTCCGGCAGACCTGCGCGGACCTGGCCCGCGCCGGATACGCCGCGCTGGCGCCCGACTACTACTGGCGCAACGCCCGCCGTACCGCGCTCGGTTACTCGCCGGAGGAGCGCGAGTCCGGCCTGGTGCTGATGCGTGCGCTCGACCGGGACGAGCTGGTCGCGGACGCCGCGGCCGCCCTCGCGGCGGCCCGCACCGAGGCCGGCGGCCGGGGTGTGGCCTTCCTGGGGCTGAGCATGGGCGGGCACGTCGCGGTGCGCGCGGCCACCGCGCTGCGCTTCGAACTGGCCGCCGTGTTCTACCCGGGCTGGCTGCTCAACAGCGGGTTCCCGCTGGTCGGCCCGACGCCCCCGCTGGAGACCGCCGACCGGATCGCCGCCAACGGCGCCTTCCTGCTGGGGTTCTGCGGCGAGCTGGACCACATCATCCCGGCCGAGGAGTGGCAGCAGGCCGAGCAGCGCCTGGCCGAGGCCGAGGTCCCGCACGAGCTCGTCTCCTACCCCGGCGCCCGCCACGGCTTCGCCTGCTCCGACCGCCCGGCCGACTACGACCCGGAGGCCGGCGCCGACGCCTGGCGCCGGGTGTACGCGGCCCTGGCCGACCACCTGTAGGCGGCCCGGTGGGCGACCCGCCCACCGCACCCGTACAGGTGGCAGGGCGCCGCCGGTCGGTCCGACCGGCGGCGCCCCGCCCGCGCTCGGCCCTCGTGGGCCCTCGGGTCCCCGCGAGGGCCCGGCTACGGCTCCGGGAAGGTGTCCTCGTCCACGTCGCTGGTCTTCGCGTTGCCGCCCACCGTCGGCTGCAGCGTGATCGACCACGAGGTGTAGGTGCGGCCGGTCTCGAAGGCCATGGTGTCGTCGAACTTACTGAAGTCGCAGCTCTGGGTGAACGTCTTGAGCGACGGGTCCCAGTCGATGCCGCCGGAGAAGTAGACGTCGTAGGTGCCGTCCTCGACGCCCTCGATGGACGCCTTCTTGCCCTTGCCGACGTAGACCGAGTGGATCGACTTGCCGTTCTGCGCGAGCGAGACCACGGCGTCGGAGCTGCCGCCGTTGTCGACGTTGAGCACGCCCTCGCCCTTGAGCCGACCCTCGCGGACCATCGTTCCGTTGCCCAGCGAGCGGGTCTGCAACTGGCCCGTCTCCGGGGCGTTGTACGTCGTCGGGTACCCGGCGGCGGCCATCTGCTGGAGGGCCGCCGGGATGCCCTTCAGGCCGGCGGACTGGCCGATCTTCGCGAGTGCCGCGCCGGGGGTGCAGTAGCTCTTGCGCTTGATCCCGCTCTTGGCCGAGTCCAGGTCGGTGGCCAGCTGGTTGAGCGCGATCACCAGCTGGCGCCGGGCGGTGGTGACGGTGGCGGGCTCGTTGGCGTAGTCCAGGCCGGTGGCGGCCGACCGCACGGCGGTGGCGGCCTCCCCCACGGAGGTGGAGAAGGCGTCGAGACTGGCGGACGGGTTGAGCTTGCCGAGGGCGGCGTTCACCTTGTCGATCTGGACCGTCAGGACCGGGCCGTACGGCGGCTTGGTCGGCGTCGGCGTGGGCGTCGGCGTGGGCGTCCGGGTGGCGGTCGGGCTCGCGGTCGCAGCCGAGGTCGCCGGGTCGCTCTTCCCCTGCCCCAGGCCGAAGGCGTCCGAACCCCCGGACCCGCCGCTGGAGCACGCCGCCAACAGCAGCGCGGTGCCGGCCGCCAGGCCGGCCTTCGTGATGGACCTCATCCGCTCCCCCGGTGATCTCTCCTGCACGCTCCGTGCATTCCCCGCCGCCATGATCCCGAGCCGGTGGGACGCGGTCAACAGGGCGTACAGACGGCGTACGGAAGCATATGCGGGGCGCGAGAGGGGGCGCACGATGGGGCACTCACCGTCAACTACGATCGGCTCGTGCTCAGGCTTACGGGACTCCCCCTCCAGATCATCGCCTCCGTCGTCGCGATCGGCGTCTTCGCCGCCACGATGTGGCTCTGGCCGAGATTCGGCGGGCGGAGCTGGAAGGCCTGGCTCGGCCGGATCGGCACCTTCCTCGCCACCCAGATCTCGGTGCTGGTCGCGATGGGCCTGATCGCCAACGGTTACTTCGGCTTCTACAGCTCCTGGACCGACCTGCTCGGCACCAACGGCGGGCCGGGCACGGTGGTCGACCACCAGCCGAACGCCGCCGTCGCCATCACCGGCGAGCAGAAGTTCTACGCGCAGCAGGGCTCCAACCCGGAGCGCGTCGGCCTGATCCACAAGGTCGACGTCAAAGGGGCCACCACCGGCCTGAGCACCGACGGCTTCGTCTACCTGCCGCCGCAGTACTTCCAGCCGGAGTACGCCAAGCAGAAGTTCCCGATGGCGCTGGTGCTGGCCGGCTACCCGGGCACGCCGGAGAAGCTGATCTCGCTGATGCAGTACCCGGCCTCCACCCTGGAGGCGATCGAGCAGAAGAAGCTGCCGCCCACCGTCCTGGTGATGATGCGCCCGACCCTCGTCGGCAACCGGGACACCGAGTGCGTCGACGTCCCCAACGGCCCCCAGGTGGAGACCTTCTTCACCAGCGACCTGCCGAAGGCGCTCGCCGGCGAGTACCGCATCGGCACCGACGCCGGCTCGCGCGCCGTGATCGGCAACTCCACCGGCGGCTACTGCGCGCTCAAGTTCGCGCTGCGCAAGCCGGACGCCTACCGGGCCGCCGTCTCGCTGTCCGGCTACTACACCGCGCCGATCGACGAGACCACCGGCGACCTGTTCGGCGGCAGCCCGCAGCTGAAGCAGGAGAACGACCTGCTCTGGCGGCTGCAGAACAAGCCGGCCGCGCCCGTCTCGCTGCTGCTGGCCACCGCGTACGACGAGAACAACTACGCGGCCACCCAGGACATGGTGAAGGCGTTCAAGGCACCGACCAAGCTCTCCACCATCACCCTGGACACCGGCGGCCACAACTTCCACACCTGGACCAGGGAGATCCCGCCCGCGCTGGAGTGGCTGGGCAAGCACCTGACGATGCCGCAGGCCGCCTGAGGCCGGTCGGCCTGCCGATCCGCCCGCGCGGCCGCAGCACCGGGCCCGGCCCGGGGCGGGCCCGAGACCCGGGCCACCCGGGAGATCACAGGCGGCTCATACCCGCGTCTCACGCTCCTCTCAGCCGGGCGGCCGAGCGTAGCGCCCATGACCACGACCAGCTTCACCCCGCCGGCCGGGGACCCGTGGCCCGAGGCGTCGGTCCACCCGCCCGAGGTGCCGCAGCCCGCGCCGGAGCACCGGGAGCCGGCCGGCGGGCCGCTCTTCCCGGAGTACCCGCTGCCGCCCGCCGGCCCCAGGGGACCGGCCTCCTGGACCGGCCGACTGCGCACCCTCCCGGCCCGCACCCTGCGGGGCCGTGCCGACGACCCGCGCTGGGTCCGGCCCGCCCTGCTCGCCCTGCTGGCCGCGACCGCCGTCCTCTACCTCTGGGGCCTGAGCGCCTCCGGCTGGGCCAACTCCTTCTACTCGGCCGCCGCCCAGGCCGGCAGCCAGAGCTGGAAGGCCTTCTTCTACGGCTCCTCCGACGCCGGCAACTTCATCACCGTCGACAAGCCCCCGCTCTCGCTCTGGCCGATGGCGCTCGCCGCCCGGATCTTCGGCCTCTCCTCCTGGTCGGTACTGGCCCCGCAGGCGCTGATGGCGGTCGCCACCGTGGCCACCCTGTACGCGACGGTGCGCCGCCGCTTCTCGCCGCTCGGCGGGCTGCTGGCGGGCGCCGCGCTGGCACTGACCCCGGTGGCGGCGCTGATGTTCCGCTTCAACAACCCGGACGCGCTGCTCGTCCTGCTGCTGACCCTGGCCGCGTACGGGCTGGTGCGGGCGATCGAGGCGGCGGGCACCCGCTGGCTGGTGTTCACCGGCGTGATGTTCGGGCTGGCCTTCCTCACCAAGACCCTCCAGGCCTTCCTGGTGCTGCCCGCCTTCGCACTGGTCTACCTGGTGGCCGCACCGACCGGCCTCTGGCGCCGGGTGCGCCAACTGCTCGCCGCCGGAGTGGCCATGGTGGTCGCGGGCGGCTGGTGGGTGGCGATCGTCGAGCTGGTGCCGGCCTCGGCGCGGCCCTACGTCGGCGGCTCGCAGGACAACAGCTTCCTCTCGCTCACCTTCGGCTACAACGGGATCGGACGCCTCAACGGCGACGAGACCGGCAGCGTGGGCGGCGGCGGTCGGCTGCCGGCCGGCATGGAGGCGCCGGCCGGCGCCGGCCGGGGCATGGGCGGCTGGGGCGAGACCGGGATCACCCGGCTGTTCGACGGTGACATCGGCGGGCAGATCGCCTGGCTGATGCCAGCCGCGCTGCTCCTCCTGCTGGTCGGCCTCTGGGCCACCCGGCGTCACACCCGGACGGACACCGCCCGTGCGGCCTTCCTGGTCTGGGGCGGCTGGCTCGTCTGCACCGCGCTCGTCTTCAGCTTCATGTCCGGCATCTTCCACCAGTACTACACGGTGGCGCTTGCCCCCGCCGTCGCAGCGCTGGTCGGCATGGGTGTCGACGGGCTCTGGCGGGCCCGGCACCGGCTCCCGTACGCCGCGGTGCTGGCGGGCACGCTGGCCGTCACGGCGGTCTGGTCCTACGTGCTGCTCGGGCGCAGCGCCGACTTCCTGCCCTGGCTGCGCTGGGCGGTGCTGGTCGGCGGGCTGACCGCGGCCGCGGCGCTGCTGCTGGCCGGGCGGCTGACGGCCGGGCTCGCGACCGTGGTCGGCCTGGTGGGCCTGGCGGCGGCGCTCGGGGGCCCGGCGGCGTACGCGGTGGACACCGTCGGAACGCCGCACACGGGCTCGATCGTGACGGCCGGTCCGGCGGTGCAGGGCGGTTCCTCCGGCCCGGGCGGCCGGGGTCCGCGCGGCGCGGGCGGGCCGGGCGGCGGGCCGTTCCCCGTCAACGGCCGGGTCTTCGTTCCCGGCCCGGGTGGCCCCGGCGCTCCGGGTTTCCCGGGTGGCCAGAGCACTGCGAACGGGCAGGGCGCTGCGAACGGGCAGGGGTTCCCGAACGCCCAGGACGGCCAGGGGACCCAGGACGGCCGCGGTGGCGGGATGCCCCAGGGCGGCCGAGACGGCCGGGCCCCAGGCGGCGCACCCGGCACCGGTCAGAACGGCGGGGCCTTCGAAGGGGCGGGCGGCCCCGGCGGCTTCGGCGGGCTGCTGAACGGCGCCAAGGTGAGCGACGAGGCCGCCGCCGCCCTGCGGCAGGACGCCGACCGTTACACCTGGGCCGCCGCCACCAGCGGCTCGCAGAACGCCGCCAGCTACCAACTCGCCTCCGGCGAGCCGGTGATGGCCCTCGGCGGCTTCAACGGCACCGACCCGTCGCTGAGTCTGAGCGCCTTCCAGCAATACGTGAAGGAGGGCAAGGTGCACTGGTTCATCGGCGGCGGCTCCCGCCGCGGGGGCGGCGCCGGTGCCGGCGGCGGTGCCGAGGAGACGCAGACCGCCCGGATCGAGGAGTGGGTGACGAGCCACTACACCGCCCGGACGGTCGGCGGCTCGACCTTCTACGACCTGAGCCGGCCGCCCTCCTCCTGACCCGTCGCACACCGAAGGGGCGCACCCCGGCCACCGGCCGCGGTGCGCCCCTCGCGCGTCAGGCCCCCCGGACGCCGGTGGTGCGACGACGGGCCCGAGCCCGCGCCCGCGCCGTCACCGCGCCGGGTCGCTGGCGCAGCGCGTCCCGACGGCCGGTACCGTGCCGTCCACCAGGTAGGTGTCGACCGCGGTCCGGATGCAGGCGCTCCAGCCGTAGCCGGTGTGGCCCTCGCCCTCGCGGGTGAGCAGCACGGCCTTGCCGAGCTGGGCGGTGAGCTTCTCGGCCGAGGCGTACGGCGTTGCGGCGTCGCCGGTCGAGCCGACCACGACGATGGTGGCGTCGCTCTTCGAGACGATCGGGTGCGCCTTCTCGGTGGAGCGGAACGGCCAGGCCCGGCAGTCGGGGTCGAACACCGCGAAGCCGGGCTCGTGCCGGGTGAGCAGCGGGGCCTTGGTGGCCATCTCGGCGTAGGCGGCCTGCAGCGCCTCGCCGGTCGGCACGTCGGTGGCGCCGTCGGCACAGTGGATGGCGGTGTAGGCGTCCGCGGAGACGGAGTAACGGCCTTCCTTGTCGCGGTGGTTGGAGTCGTCGGCACGGGCGAGCAGGGCGTCGCCCTTGCCCCGGACCATGGCCGAGCCGATGTCGTTGCGCAGCGACTCCCAGCCCTGCTCGTCGCCGTAGAGACCGTCGATGACGGCGGTCCAGGCCGCGTTGGCGGTGAGCTTGCGCCCGCTCGCAGCGGTCAGCGGCTTCTCCTTGAGGCCGTCGAGGAAGTCGGCGAGCTTGTCGGCGGCCTTCTCCGGGTCCTTGCCGAGCGGGCAGGGGTTCTTGCCGGTGCAGTCGGCGGCGAAGGCCTTGAGCGAGCGCTCGAACGCCGCGTACTGCGCGATGTTGTGCTGGACCAGCGGCACGGACGGGTCGACCGCACCGTCGAGCACGACCCGGCCGACCCGGTCCGGGAACTCCTCGGCGTAGAGGCTGCCGAGGTAGGTGCCGTAGGACATGCCGAGGTAGTTGAGCTTCCGGTCGCCGAGGGCGGCCCGCAGCACGTCCATGTCACGGGCGGTGTTGCGGGTGCCGACGAAGGGCAGCACCTTGCCGTACTTGGCCTGGCAGGCGTCGGCCAGGACCTTGCCGTGGTCGGCGCCGGGCGCGTCGGTGGTGCTCCACTCGTCCCGGGTGCGGTCGTCGAGGCAGTTCAGCGGGGTGGTCTCGCCGACGCCGCGCGGGTCGAAGCCGATGGTGTCGAAGCGGTCGTGGAGCGGGCCCACGAACCGCCCGGGGTTGCGCTTGACCATGCCGACGCCGGAGCCGCCGGGCCCGCCGGGGTTGAGCAGCAGGGAGCCGACCCGCTGGTCCTGCTTGACGGCCGGGTCGCGGACGACGGCGACCTCCAGGGTGTCGCCGGCCGGGTCGGCGTAGTCCAGCGGGACCCTGAGCTTGCCGCACTGCACCGTCGACTCGTCCACCTTGTCGGTCGCCGGGTCGTCCGCGCAGGGCGCCCAGGCGATCCGCTGCCCGTAGAACGGCTTGAGCGCCGGGTCGGCCTCGCCGGTGGGCCTGGGCGTCGGGGTGGGCGTGGCGGTCGGGGTCGGCGCCGCGCCCGGCGTGCCGGTGGTGGCGGCGGGCGACGCGGTGCCGGTGGCCGCGCCGGTGGTTCCGGCCGAGCCGGAACAGCCGGCCAGCAGGGCGGCGGCGACGGCGGCGGGCAGGGCTCCCCGGGAGAACCGGGTGATCATCGAGTGCACCGCACACGAATATCACCCGGTTATCACATCAGTCACATCCTTATTGCCGGGCGGCCGGACGACGGCGGGCACCGCGGGCGGCCCGGCAGTGGGCCCAACGGCACTGCACGGTACGGCCAGTGCACGGCGGGCAGTGGACGGTACAGGCAGTGGACGGTACAGGCAGTGCACAGTACCGGCATTGGGCCCAACCGGCCTTGATGAAACGTTTCATCACCCGTCGCACTGCTGCAGCATGGCCTTCTTGTCGGCCTCGGTGACCGGGAGTCGGTACTTCAGGGAGACCTGGGCGAAGCGGACCGCGTAGGCGCAACGGATGGCGGGGTCGGCCGGCAGCCAGGCGGCCGGGCCCGAGTCGCCCTTGGCGGCGTTCTGCGATCCGTCGGCCGGGAGGAGGTTGAGCGGGTCGTTGGCGATCTGGACGCGCTTGGCCTTGTCCCACCGGGAGGCGCCCATCTGCCAGTCGTAGGAGAGCGGCATCACGTGGTCGATCTGGATCTTCGACGCCTGCTGCTTGGTCCACCGGACGGTCTTGCCGGTGTACGGGTCGTGGATGGTCATCGCGGTCACCACGCAGGCCGAGCCGTCCTTGCGCTCGACCGCACGCCCGTCCCGGGCCAACAGGTCGTTGCGCGTGTCACAGTTGTTGTGGCCGCCCGGCACGCCGTCCACGTTGTCGGTCCACGCCGGGCCGAACTCGTTGCGGTCGTAGCCGTCCTTGGGGCCTGCGGCGGCGGTGGTGACCCCGGCGATGAGGTCGCGGCCGGCCTTCCGGTCGTCCGGCGAAGTCAGCGGCGCCAGGCCGGGCTTGGTGCCGTCGGGGTTCTGCAGCGGGTTCGTGCCGACGCTCCCGCCGGGCGCCGCGGCGTCCGCGGCGGGCTTCTCGGCGCCGCCGGAGCAACCGGCCAGCGCCACGGTGGATATCAGGAAGACGGCGGCGGCGGACACCGCGGTTCGGCGGGCGGGCACGGAGGACTCCCGGAGTGGGGGGCGGCTGACGGCGAACCAGCAGATCAGCCGCCCCACACCGCGTCAAGGCGGCGCAGCACCGGTGCGTTCGAGCATGTCGAAGCTCACACCCGGCGCCGAAGCTCGCACCCGACGCCCGGCCCCGCCCTGCCGTGCGGCGGCGCGCGGCGTCACGGGCCGCCCCGCGGAGCGGCGCTGCACCCGCAGCCGACCGCCGTGACGGGTCGGGGCGTCCCCGGGACCTACCCTCCGATCGCCGACATCGGCCGGTCCGGCTGGACGAAGTCGCCCGAGCCGATGTCGTGACCGGGGCCCTTGCGGGCGACGGCGGCGCGCCAGGCCCGCTCGATCCGGTCGTCGTCGGCACCGCCGCGCAGCAGCGCGCGCAGGTCGGATTCCTCCGTCGCGAAGAGGCAGTTGCGCAGCTGGCCGTCGGCGGTGAGCCGGACGCGGTCGCAGCCACCGCAGAACGGGCGGGTGACGGAGGCGATCACGCCGATCACGGTGTCGGTGCCGGCGATCCGCCACTCCTCGGCGGGGGCGTTCCCGTGCCGGCCGACCGGGACGAGGTCCCACCGGGCACCGAGCACGTCGAGGATCTCCTCGGCCGTGATCATCCGGTCCCGGTGCCAGGCGCCCTGGGCGTCCAGCGGCATGGACTCGATGAACCGCATCCGGTAGCCGTGCTCGGCGGCGAACTCGACCAGGGGGACGAGCTCGTCGTCGTTGACCCCGCGCACTGGCACCGCGTTCACCTTCACCGGCGCGAGGCCGGCGGCCCGGGCGGCGGCCAGACCGGCGAAGACGTCGGCGATCCGGTCCCGGCGGGTGATCTCCGCGTACCGCTCGGGGCGCAGGGTGTCGAGGCTGACGTTCACCCGGTGGAGCCCGGCCGCCTCGAGTGCCGCGGCCGTGCGGGCCAGCCCGATGCCGTTGGTGGTCAGCGAGACCTCGGGGCCGAGCTCGGTGATCCGGCCGACCAGGTCCGGCAGGCCGCGCCGCAGCAGCGGTTCGCCCCCGGTCAGGCGCACCGTGGCGATGCCCAGCCGCCGGACGGCGATCCGCACCAGCCGGACCACCTCGTCGTCGCCGAGCACCTCGGCCTTGGGGAGCCAGTCGAGGCCCTCCGCCGGCATGCAGTAGGTGCAGCGCAGGTTGCAGCGGTCGGTGAGCGAGACCCGCAGGTCGGTGTGGACCCTGCCGAAGCGGTCCAGCAGCGGGCGCGGTGCGGTGTTCATCGACTCAGTACAGGGGCACTCGGCCCGGAGATCCAGCGGCCGAACCACCGGGGGCCCGCCGCCACCTGCGGGTTCGCCTTGTGCGTTCGTCCAACTGTGGCTTCGTACGGCTGCGCCGGGCGGACCGGCCGGGCAGGCTGGGCCCATGCAGAGCAGTGACCGGCCCGCCCCCACCACGGACGCCCCCGCCGGGGGCGCGGCCGCCGCCCCCGCCGCGGGCGCCGCCCCGGTGGCCGCCCTCGTGCTCGCCGCCGGCGGCGGACGCCGGCTCGGCGGGCGTCCCAAGGCGCTGCTGCGGTACGGAGGTCGTCCGCTGGTGGAGCACGCCGTGGCGGTGGTCCGGGCCGGCGGCTGCGCGACGGTGACGGTGGTGCTGGGCGCCGCCCGCGACCGGGTCCGCTCCACCGCCCACCTGCCGGGCTGCCGGCTGGTCGCCAACCCGGACTGGGCCGGCGGCATGGGATCCTCGCTGCGGGCCGGGCTGGCCGCGCTGCCGCCGGAGGCCTCGGCCGCGCTGGTGATGCTGGTGGACACGCCCGGCGTCACCCCGGCCGCGGTGGCCCGGTTGCTGGCCGCGCACCGGGCGGGCGCCGAGCTGGCCGCGGCCGCGTACGACGGGCGACGGGGGCACCCGGTGCTGATCGGCGCCCGGCACTTCGCCGAGGCGGCGGCGGGCGCCACCGGCGACTCCGGTGCGCGGGCGCTCCTGACGGCGCACGCCGAGGAGATCGAGCTGGTCGAGTGCGCCGACGTCGCCGTCCCGGACGACCTCGACACCCCCACCGACCTGGCGCGCTGGTCGGCGGGTTGAACCGGACGACGGGCCGACCGGCGCCCGATCCCCCGTTCGATGTGCCCCGGTCTCCTCCTCCCCGGCGAGGAATCGGCCGCACACCCCTGATCTGTCCCTGAGGATTGCCCCATTCCGCGCCGCTACTCCCCGGTTTCGGGGAGCATGGGTCACGTCCTTCCACCCCGACTCGAACGGACGGTGCTCGCGATGTCCGGACTGCCCGACGACTTCACCGGCCGCGACTCCGCACCGCACGGGCCGGGGCCGGCCGCCGGCGCCCGGGCGATCCGCTGCCCCGCCTGCCGCCGCGAGCACCTGTACGAGCCCCCGTCGCTGCCGTGCCCGTGCGGCGCCTCGCTCAAGGTGCCGCTGCTGCGCGGCGGTGTGCCGGTGCAGGTGCGGTTCCGCTCCTGGGAGGACTCCTGGCTGAACATGCGCTGCCCGCACTGCGGCCGGTCCGACCAGTGGCCGCAGCCGGAGTTCACCTGCAACTGCGGCGCCACCGTCCGGCTGCCGGTCGACCGCACCACCCGTCTCGGCGGCGGAACCACCGGACAACTCGGCGCCGCCGCCCCGCTCGGCACGGCCGGGCCGCAGCCCTCCCGCCCGCACACCTCCCACCCGTTGAACACGCCCGTCCCCGCCCCGCCCGCCGGGTCCGGCGCCGCGGCCACGCCGTGGCGCCGGCGGGCGCCGTTCCGCCCGCACCCGGTGCGCACCTCGCAGGACGCGGTGTTCACCGCCGCGCGCTACCTGGAGTGGCTCGGCTTCGACGACCTGGAGCTGACGGAGGCCCAGGAGCGTGACGGCGTCACCCTCCTGGGTAGCCGCATGGTCGCCCAGGTGGACACCTGGACCGAGCCGGCCGACGTGAAGTCCGTGGAGTGCCTCTGGCTGCAGACCCTGCACGCCGAGGAGATGGCGGCCGCGATGTTCACCCTGGCCGGCTACTCCCACCAGGCCACGGTCCGCGGCGAGCAGCTGCTGGTCGCCCTGTTCAGCCTGGACCTGGCCGGTGTGCCGCAGCCGGCCAACGGCGCCGCCGAGGCCCTGATGGAGACCGGCTGGACGTCCTGACCCCGGGGGGCCGGCGCCCCGCCGACCCATAGATCATTCCGCCGCCGGGCGCAACAACCTGCGCTCGTGATCTGGTGCACAAGCTCACCCCCGTGTTGAATTGCCGCCACGGCGCGGTCCTGGGGTCCGCGTCCTGCTGGATGGCGCGCACAAGGAGGTGGCGTTGTCGGAGCACGGATGGGACCCGGACGGCCGGACCGGACAGGACGGGCGCGGGCAGGACGGATTCGGGCGGGACGCCTCCGGACCGGACGGGCGCGGGCGGGCGGCGCCCCGGGGGCCGGGGGACACCGTGTGGCGGCTGCGGTCCCGGGCGTGCTGGCAGGAGGCCGCCGAGCTGTTACGGCCGGCCGCCGAACGCGATCCGACCGCCGCCCTCGGCCGGGCCGAACTCCTCATCGAACAGTGCCTGTTCACCGCCGCCCACTGGACCGCCGCGGAGCAGGCGCTGCGCCTGGCCGAGGCTCTGGCCGGCGGGCCGGAGGAGCGCGCGGCCGCCGCCTGCGCCCGCGGGTTCCTGGCGTACGTCGCCAGCGTGCTCGGCGCACGCGACCGGCTCGACGAGGCCCAGGCCGCGCTCGGCCGGACCTCCGCGCTGCTGCCACCGGACGCACCCGGCCGTCCGCTGCTGGACTTCCGCCGCGGCCTCGTCGCGGAGAACCTGCTGCGCGACCGGACTGCGGCCTGGATCGCCTACCGCCGCGCCCACGAGGGCGCCGGCGAACGCGGGGACGAGCTGCTCCGCTCCTACACCTGGCGGCACCTGGCCGCGCTGGCCCAGGCGGCCGGGGACCGCGACCGGGCCAGGGAGGGGTTCGACGCCTCGCTGCGGTTGCGCGAACAGCTCGGCTTCACGGTCGGGGTCGCCCCCGCACTGGCAGCCCTGGCCGAGGTCTCCGCTCCGGCCGAGGCCGCCCGGATGCGGGCCGAGGCGGCGCGGCTGGTGCAGGCGCTCGGAGGCGTTCCGGTCTGGCTCGCGCGCCAGCTGGGCGCGGCGCGCACGCCGGGCGCTCCCCCGGACGGGCTCATCGGGCGGGAGGCACGGGGGACCATCAGCTAAGGTGAGGCTAACCTGGCCGGGGGGAGCAGTGCCTCGGCCGGGTTCGCCTTGCCGTTCCCGGGCTCCGCCAGGCCCCGGCCGGTCGGGCCCGGCCACGGGTGCCCGCCACCCGCACCCGGGACGGGCCGGACGGACCGGTACGGGCGCCGGTCGACCCGATGGGGCCCGCACCATGACCGTGAGCAGCACCCGGCCCGGCCGCACACCGCGGGACCCGGCACCCGACGCGCACGACGCGGCGCCGGCACCGACCTCAGCCACCGTTCCCACCGTTCCCACCGCGGCCACCGTTCCCACCGTTCCCACCGCGGCCACCGCGGCCACCGCGGCCACCACGCCAGGCTCCCCGCGGCCCTGCGCCGCGAGCTACCACCGGCTCGGCGAGTCGTTCCCCGCCCTCCGGGTGCACCACGCGCCCCCGCGCACCGGCAACGGCTGGCTCACCGGCGCCGACCTGGTCGCCCGCCCGGAGGCGCTGCGCGAACTGATCGCCCACGACGCCCGCCAGGCCCTGACCCGGTACGGACGGCCGCTGCGCCCGGACGTGGCGGCCGGCTTCGGCCTGCACCGGCTCACCTGGGCCGTCTCGCTGCTGTTCACCCTGCCGTGGTTCCTCGAACGCCGGGTGCCGCTGCTGGCGCCCGGGGACGTCTCCGTCCGCCGCCGCACCGGTGAACTGACGGCCCGCCCGGGTGCCTTCCTCTGCCTGTCCGACGACCCGGCGGCCGGCCGGCCCGGCGCCCGGCCGGCGACCGGCGAGCCCGCACTGGCCGCCGGGCTGCGCACCGCGCTGGCCGGCTTGCTGACCCCGGTGCTGGCCGCGTTCCGCCCGGAGGTGCGGCGCGGCCCGCGCACGCTCTGGGCGATGGCGACGGACGCGGCGGTGGAGGGCCTCTGGTACGTCGGCGGGCTGCTCGGGGAGGAGGAGCGGGCCCGCACCGAGCTCACCGCCCTGTTCGCACCGGAGCCCGCGGCGTGCCCGGAGGGCGCGCCGACCGGGCCGCGCCCGTCGGTCGCGCCGTTCACGCCCGGCGCGGGCTTCGCCCCTGCGCGGCCGGACGCACCCGCGCATCCGGGCGCCCCCACCCGGCCGGCCACCCCGGCCTGCCCGGACACCGCGCTGCCGGAGCGCGCCCGGGCCAGCTGCTGCCTCCTTTACACCGTCCTCCCCGAGGCGATGTGCGGTGGTTGCCCCCGCGTCACGCGAGGTTGACCGGATTCCGCTCCCGGGCGGACGCGTCGGGCCCGGAATTCCGGCGAATTCCCGTCGCTAAATTGTCAGACAATGCGACTTCTCCCACATCAGAAATCCCCCTCCTCAGCGCATTGACGGCGAATCAGCCATTCGAGAGCCGAGCATCCGCCATGATGGTCCCCGCCATCACGACGCAGGAAAGCGAGGCTGGTGCAGGCGATGAAATTGTCCGACATACCGCTCGGTTGGGCCGTCACCGGCATTGCGGTGCTGCTGGTCACCGCCCTCCTGGTCGCCCTGGCCCGGGGCCGGGGAGGCACCGCCGGATCGGGCGGCACGGATTCCTGGGAGCGCTCCGAGGAGCGCCGCCGCCACAAGGAGTCCCTGTACGGCGCGGCCTCGTACACGCTGCTGTTCTGCTGCGCCGCGGTCGCGGCCGCGCTCTCGTTCCACGGCCTGGTCGGCTTCGGGGTGCAGAACCTCAGCCTCTCCGGGGGCTGGGAGTACCTCGTCCCGTTCGGCCTCGACGGCGCGGCGATGTTCTGCTCCGTCCTCGCCGTCCGGGAGGCCAGCCACGGTGACGCCGCGCTCGGCTCGCGCCTGCTGGTGTGGCTGTTCGCGGGCGCCTCGGCCTGGTTCAACTGGGTGCACGCGCCGCGCGGCTTCGGCCACGCCGGCGCCCCGCAGTTCTTCGCGGGGATGTCGCTCTCGGCGGCCGTGCTGTTCGACCGCGCGCTCAAGCAGACCCGCCGGGCCGCGCTGCGGGAGCAGGGGCTGGTCCCCCGCCCGCTGCCGCAGATCCGGATCGTCCGCTGGCTGCGCGCGCCGCGCGAGACCTACGCGGCCTGGTCGCTGATGCTCCTGGAGGGCGTCCGCAGCCTGGACGAGGCGGTCGACGAGGTCCGCGAGGACAGACGGGAGCGGGTCCGGGAGAAGGAGCGCCGCAGGCTGGCCGGGCGGCGCGAACGGGCCGAGATCCGCGCCATCAACCGCACGAACAGCGTCTGGCGCCAGCGCGGCGCGACCCGGCAGCTCGAGTCCGGCCAGGAGCCCGCCATAGCCGGCGGCCCGGCGGCGGAGCGGCCCGCCGTCGAGCCGCCGGTGCCCGCCGAGGGCGCCGTGGCGCAGCCGGGGCTGCCGGCCCGTCCGGAGCGGCGCACCGTCGACCTCACCATGGAGGAGGACACCGTGGCGCTGCCCCGGCTCGACTCGCTGGAGCGCAAGCTGAAGGACCTGGAGCAGCAGTTCGGCTGAACCGGGCCCCCGGGGCCGGTCAGGCGGCGGGGGCGGCCGTGAGCTCGAACCACATCCGCTTGCCCGAGCCGCGCGGCTCCACGCCCCAGCCGTCCGCCAGCGCCTCGACCAGCATCAGCCCGCGGCCGGAGGAGGCCTGCTCCCCCGGCGTCCTGCGCGTCGGCCAGAGGTCGGACTCGTCCTCCACCTCGACCCGCAGCCGGGCCCGGCCGCCCTCGCCGTCGCCGTCCGCCTCCCGGTAGAGCCGGGCGGTGAACATGGCGTCCCGGTCGGTGTGCCGGATCGCGTTGGTGACCAGTTCGGAGGAGAGCAGCTCGGCGGTGTCGATCAGCTCGGCCACGCCCCAGCGGCGCAGCGCGTCGCGCAGCTCGGCCCGCACCTCGGCGATCCGGGCGAGGTCGGCCTGGCCGATCCGGCGGCGCAGCTGCTGGGCGGCCAGGCCGCCCTCCGGTCCGTCCCAGCGGAGCAGCAGCAGCGCTATGTCGTCCTCGCGCTCGCTGGAGTCGGCCGCCTGGGAGGCGATCCGGTCCGCGAGGTCCTCCAGCGGGTCGCGGCCGCCCTCGTCACGGGCGGCGAGCGGGTGGGAGAGCACCGCGGCGAGGCGGGCGACGCCCTCGTCGAGGTCCATGCCTCGGGCCTCGACCAGGCCGTCGGTGCAGAGCACCACCGTCTCCCCCGGATCCAGGCTGAACCGGGTGACGCGGTACTCCTCGTCCGGGGCGATGCCCAGCGGCAGGCCGCCGGCGACCGGCACCACGGTGGTGGAGCCGTCGGCGCGGCGGACCACCGGGTCCAGGTGGCCGGCCCGGACGGCGTAGACCACGCCGTAGTCGACGTTCACCTCGGCGTAGGTGCAGGTGGCGAAGTGGTCGGTGTCCAGGTCGGCGAGGAAGCGCGAGGCCCGGGCCATCACGGCGGCCGGCGGGTGGCCCTCGGCGGCGTAGGCGCGCAGCGCGATCCGCAGCTGGCCCATGATCCCGGCCGCGTGCACGTCGTGCCCCTGGACGTCGCCGATCACCAACCCGACGTGCCCGCCGGGCAGCGGCACCACGTCGTACCAGTCACCGCCGATCTGCAGGCCGGAGCCGGCCGCGAGGTAGCGGACGGCGGTGGTGACGCCCGGCACCGAGGGGACGGTGCGCGGCAGCATCACCCGCTGCAGACCGGCCGCCAGCTCGTGCTCGGCGTCGTGCAGGCGGGCCCGGGCCAGCGACTGCGCGACCAGGCCGCCCAGGGTGGAGAGCAGGGTGCGCTCGTCGGCGTCGAGCTCCCGGTCGTCGTCGAAGCTGACCAGACAGACGCCGATCGCCCGCCCGCTGGCCACCAGGGGAAGGAAGGCCCAGGAGGAGCGGCCGGTGCGGCTGTTCGGCGTCCACACCTCGGGGAGGCGCTCGTGGTACTCCTCGCGGCTGGCGATGAAGACGGGGGCGCGGTTGCGCAGTGCCTCGGCCGCGGGGTGGGCGGGGGGCAGCACCGAGCGGTCCCAGAAGGCGAGCTCCTCCGGCCGGTAGCCGGTGGCGCCGAGGATCTGCACCCGGCCGGCCTCGAAGGAGGCCAGCACCAGGCCGTCCGGGGGCAGGCCGGGCAGCGGCAGCTCGGTGAAGACCCGGGCGACGTCGCGCACGGTGACGGCCTCGGAGAGGGCGCGGGCGGCCTCCTTGATGAACCGGGAGCGCTCCTCGCGCAGCAGGGCCATCCGGTCGGCGCGGTCGCGCTTGTGCAGCTCGACGGTGGCGTCCCAGACGAAGCCGACCATCCGGGAGGCGCGGCCGAAGGCGTCCGCGAGGACCCGGCCGCGGAACCTGACCGCGCGCATCGTCCCGTTCGGCCCGACCGTGCGGTAGTAGGCGCCGCACTGGCCGAGCTCGGCCACCGCGCGCTCGACCCGGCGGCGCACCACGGGCGCGTCCTCGGGGTGCAGCAGGGCCAGGAAGGAGGCCGAGGTCCGGTCGAAGTCGGTCTTGTCCGCGCCGTCCAGGCCGACGATCGTGCAGGCGCGCTGGTCGCCCTCCAGGACGTCGCGGCGGATGTCCCAGTCGAAGGAGCCGATGCCATTGGCGGCCATCGCCGGCTCCAGCCAGTCCGGCATGGAGTCGCCCGAGGCGACCGGCAGGCCGCCCGGGAGCATCGGCGCAAGCCGCCCGGCGGCCAGACCCGGCGCCGACCGCAGGGCGTGCCGGCGCACCGCCTGGGCAGGGGGTCTCACCCGCCCCGCCCCGGCCGTGGACGAGCCGGGAGGAAGCGCCGGCCCCGGGGACTCGGGCTCTGTGGGCATACTGCTCCTGCCGCTGCCGTGGCGGGTCCGCTCCGGTCGTCCGGCCGGACCGCGTGGCGGTGTGATGGGTGTGCTGGATCGGACGGTGCCGACCTGCGGTGGTCAGTCGAGGTGGGCTTTCCCCGCTGCTTCGCGCACGTGGGCACACATTCCCACCATCCTGGCCAATGTTCGGCCAAGCGGCAATGGCAACGGGCCGGAAATCTTCCGTCCGGGCGGCCCTCCGGCGCCAGGTTCGTCGGCGAACGAGCCTGAATTCCGGCTCTTCCGGCCAGTCCGCCCCGGCGCGCGGGACGGGAGCTCGGGGATCGGGGTTCGAGGTTCGGCCCCGGGAGCTCGGGGCTCGGCGGGAGCTCGGGGCTCGGCGGGAGCTCGGGGCTGCTCGACCCTAGGGCGTGGCCAGCTCGAACCAGGTGACCTTGCCGTCGCCACGCAGCTGGACCCCCCAATCGTCGGCCAGCGCCTCGACCAGCATCAGCCCGCGCCCCGAGGTGGCGTACTCCGCGTCCGGGTCGCGACGGCGGCCCGGCATCCGGGCGGCGCTGTCCTGCACCTCGATCCGCAACCGCAGGTCGGCCCCGAGCACCGCCTCGAAGACCGCGCCCCGGCCGGTGTGCAGCAGGGCGTTGGTGACCAGCTCGGAGGAGAGCAGCTCGGCCGTGTCGGCCAGCTCGGGCACCCCCCAGCGGCTGAGCGCGGAGCGCAGCCGGTGGCGGACCGCGCCGACGGCGACCAGGTCGGCCGGGTCGAGTGCCAGCTGGAGCCGGCGGTGCAGGGCGCAGCCCGGTGACGGGGCGCCGGGCCCCTGCGCCTGACCCCCCGCGCCGGCCGTTCCGGCCGCACCGGCCTGGCCGGTCTGGCCGGCGGCACCGGTGGGACCGGCGGTGCCGGCCGCGCCGGGGAGACCCGGCGTACCCCCCTGGGCCCTCGGACGGAAAACGTCCCCCGAACCCGTCCGCTGCCGCGGGAATCGCGACTGACCGTCCATCAACACATGCCCCCGCCCTCATTCCGGGACCTGCAAAGCCGGTCCCCCCGCCGACCGGGTGGCCCCCTCGTTCTGACCATCATCCTCATGCCCAGCTTTCGGCGTTTGCAACAGTGTGCGTGCGATCACCCGAGGTGAAGGGGGCACGGGACGGCTCCCGTGATCCAACTGGCGATGCCGGACAGGTTTGCGAAGCGTACCGGCCGATTTTCGAGGTCTTCCGGCCACCCGAAAGTGCTCGCCCGGCCCGCTCCCGCCGGGCCCTGCGACCGCCGTTCCGGGCGCCAGCGCAACCCGCGCGGGCCCCGCGCCACCAGGCGCGCCGGGCGCACGCCGGACCGTGACCGGCGCCGGGGACCCGATGGCGGCGCCCGGCGAGCCGAACACTCCAGGACGGGCAACGCTGGACAGGGCGGCCGGGTCCGGGTTCAATGGCCCGAGACGTTTGAACGCCGTTCTAACTCCATCTCCCTCCCACCGGCGACCGCGAGCGAGGAACCGTGCGACTGACTCCCACCGAGCGGGACCGGCTGCTGATCTTCACAGCAGCCGAGCTGGCCCGCGCCCGCCGCGCCCGGGGCGTCCGCCTGAACGTCCCCGAGGCGCACGCCCTGATCGCGGACACCGTCTGCGAAGCCGCCCGCGACGGCCGGCGCCTCGCCGAGGCCATCGAGGCCGGCCGCTCCGTCCTGACCGCCGACGACGTCCTCCCCGGCGTCCCCGACGTGGTGACCGTCGTCCAGGTCGAGGCGGTCTTCGAGGACGGCACCCGGCTGGCCGTGGTCAACGACCCGTTCAAGGGCGCCGGCTCGCTCGGCGACGAAGCCCCCGGCGGCGCGCTGATCGGCGCGGGCACCGGTTACGACCCGATGGAGGAGACGGTCGTCCTGCCCGTCCACAACACCTCCGGGGTGCCGATCTCGGTCACCTCGCACTTCCACTTCTTCGAGGCCAACCCGCGGCTGGCCTTCGACCGCGCGGCCGCCTACGGCACCCACCTCGCGGTGCCGGCCGGCTCCTCGGTGCGCTTCGACCCCGGAGCCACCGTCGAGGTCGGCCTGGTGCCGATCGGCGGCGCGCGGGTCGCGATCGGCTTCGCCGGACTGGTGGACGGCCCGCTCGACGCACCGGGCGCCAAGGAGGCCGCGCTGGCGAAGGCCCGCGCGACCGGCTACCTGACCGGCTTCGACGACGCGGAGGTTCCGTCATGACCGCGATCACCCCGCACGACTACATCTCCGTGCACGGGCCGCGGGCCGGGGACCGGATCCGGCTCGGCGACTCCGGGCTGATCGTCCGGGTGGAGTCGGACTCCCAGGCTCCGGGCGACGAGTTCCTGGCCGGCTTCGGCAAGACCGCCCGCGACGGCCTCCACCTCAAGCCCGCCGCCGTCCGCGACACCTGCGACGTGGTGATCAGCAACGTGCTGGTGATCGACGCGATCCAGGGCGTCCGCAAGACCTCGATCGGTCTGATCGACGGCCGGATCGCCTCCATCGGCCGGGCCGGCAACCCGGACACCCTCGACGGTGTGGACGTGGTCGTCGGCACCGGCACCACGATCGTCTCCGGCGAGGGGCTGATCGCCACCGCCGGCGCCATCGACACGCACGTCCACCTGCTCTCGCCGCGGATCATGGAGGCCTCGCTCGCCTCCGGCGTCACCACGATCATCGGCCAGGAGTTCGGCCCGGTCTGGGGCGTCGGCGTCAACTCGCCCTGGGCGCTGCGCCACGCCTTCAACGCCTTCGACGCCTGGCCGGTCAACATCGGCTTCCTCGGCCGCGGCTCGTCCTCCGACGCGGCGCCGCTGGTCGAGGCCCTCGCCGAGGGCGGTGCCTCCGGCTTCAAGGTCCACGAGGACATGGGCGCCCACACCCGGGCGCTGGACACCGCGCTGCGGGTCGCGGAGGAGTACGACGTCCAGGTCGCGCTGCACACCGACGGCCTGAACGAGTGCCTCTCCGTCGAGGACACCCTCAAGGTCCTCGAAGGCCGCACCATCCACGCCTTCCACATCGAGGGCTGCGGCGGCGGCCACGTCCCCAACGTCCTCAAGATGGCCGGCGTCCCCAACGTCATCGGTTCCTCCACCAACCCGACCCTGCCGTTCGGCCGGGACGCCCTCGGCGAGCACTTCGGGATGATCGTCTCCGCGCACGACCTCAAGGTCGACCTGCCCGGTGACGCCGCCATGGCCCGCGACCGCATCCGCGCCGGCACCATGGGCGCCGAGGACGTCCTGCACGACCTCGGCGCCATCGGCATCACCTCCTCCGACGCCCAGGGCATGGGCCGCGCCGGCGAGACCGTGCGCCGCACCTTCGCCATGGCCGGCAAGATGAAGGCCGAGCTCGGCCCGCTGGACGGCACCGGCTCCTACGGCACCACCGAGGCCGGCGACGACAACGAACGCGTCCTGCGCTACATCGCCAAGCTCACCATCAACCCCGCCATCGCCCACGGCCTGGCCCACGAGGTCGGCTCCATCGAGATCGGCAAGCTCGCCGACATCGTGCTCTGGCGCCCCGACCACTTCGGCGCCAAGCCGCAGCTGGTGCTGAAGGCCGGCTTCCCCGCCTACGGCGTCGTCGGGGACCCGAACGCCTCCACCGACCGCTGCGAACCCCTCGTCCTCGGCCCCCAGTTCGGCGCCCACGGCGCCACCGCCGCCGACATCTCGGTGGCCTTCGTCGCCCAGGCCGCCGCCGACGGCGCCTACCCGGACCGGCCGGCCGACGGCCTGCCGACCCGGCGCCGCCGCGTCGGCGTCCGCAACACCCGCGGCATCGGGCCGCGCGACATGGTGCGCAACGCGCGGATCGGCAACGTCGAGGTCACCGAGACCGGCCTGGTCTCGCTGGACGGCGAACCGCTGCGTTCCGAGCCGGCCGAGAGCGTCTCGCTCAGCCGCCTCTACTTCCTCTGACCCGCCCTCACCTCACCCCCTTCCCCTAGGAAACCCCGATGACCACCCCCACCCCCGCCTCGCTCGGCTACCGGATGCCCGCCGAGTGGCACCCGCACGACCGCACCTGGATGGCCTTCCCGACCGCCAACCCGACCTTCGACAGCGCCGAGCACCTGCACGCCGGCCGGGAGGCCTGGGCGGCGGTCGCCAACACGATCGTCCGGTACGAGCCGGTCACCCTGGTGGTCAACACCGGCGAGACCGCGGAGGCCCGGAAGTACGTCGCCGAGCAGGTCGAGATCGTCGAGCGCCCGCTGGACGACGCGTGGATGCGCGACATCGGTCCGTCGTTCCTGATCGACGGCAAGGGCGGCCTGGCCGCCGCCGACTGGATCTTCAACGGCTGGGGCGCCCAGGGCTGGGCCCGCTGGGACAACGACCAGCACATCGCCGAGCACATCAGCGAGCTGACCGGCGTCCGGCGCTTCGCCTCCCGGCTGATCAACGAGGGCGGCGGCATCCACGTCGACGGCGAGGGCACCGTGCTCGTCACCGACACCGTCCAGCTCGGCGAGGGCCGGAACTCCGACTGGACCCGCGAGGAGGTCGAGGCCGAGCTGCACGCCTTCCTCGGCACCACCAAGGCGATCTGGCTGCCGCGCGGACTCACCCGCGACTACGACGAGTTCGGCACCCGCGGCCACATCGACATCGTGGCCTCCTTCGTCCGCCCGGGCGTCGTGGTCGCCCACGTCCAGCCGGACCCGGCCCACCCGGACCACGAGGTGTGCAAGGAGCTGGTGGCGATCCTGCGTGCCTCGACCGACGCCCGGGGCCGTGCCCTGGAGGTCATCGAACTGCCCGCCCCCACCGTCCTGCTGGACGAGGAGGGCGAGCCGGTCGACTACTCCTACATCAACCACTACGTGGCCAACGGCGCCGTGATCCTCTGCGCCTTCGCCGACCCGCGCGACCAGGAGGCCAAGGCCATCCTGGAGAAGGCCTACCCGGGCCGGACCGTCGAGCTGGTCGACGCCCGCGAGATCTTCGCCAACGGGGGCGGCATCCACTGCATCACCCAGCAGCAGCCGCAGGCCTGACCCATACGGGCCCGAGTGGCCGGGCCCGGCCGGCCACCACCCAGGTGGGCGGCCGGGCCCGGCCAGTATGGTGTGGGCCCCAGTGGCACAAGAGGAGAACAGCAGATGGCGGACCCCCGCCCGCGCCGCCCGGCGCGCCCCCGCGAGGAGGTCTTCGCCACCGCGCGTGCCGCGATCGCCGAACACGGGCTCGCGAAGCTCACCATGGCCGGCCTCGGCAAGCAGCTCCAGATGAGCGCCGGGCACCTGCTCTACTACTTCGGCAGCAAGGACCAGTTGCTGCTGGAGACGCTGCGCTGGAGCGAGGAGCAGCTCGGCAGCCGCCGCCACGAGGCCATGGCCGACGGCGCCCGCGACGTCTGGGACCGGCTGTCCGAGTACACCCGGCTCTATCTGCCCGAGGGGCCCGGCGACCCCCGCTGGATCCTCTGGGTCGAGGTGTGGGGCCGCTCCCCCGCCAGCGAGGAACTACGGCGGGGGCAGCTGGAGATCGAGGCGCCGTGGGACGCCGACCTCGTCGCCCTGCTCGACGAGGGCGCCGCCTCCGGCCGCTTCACGCCCGGCGCCGCCGCCGAGCGCGCCGCCCAGATCCGCGCCCTGCTCGACGGCCTCGCCGTCCCGCTGGCCCTCGGCCTCCCCGGCGCCGGGCGCACCCGAGCCCTGGCCCTGGCCGGGTCGGCCTGCGGCACGCTGCTCGGCGCCGAGGGCTGACGGCTCACACCGCCGGGCCCCCGGCACGGCCGTCACTCGGCCCTCGCTCGGCCCTCGCTCGGCCCTCACTCGGTCCAGACGGCGGCCGCCGTGCGGTCGTCGGCGTAGCCCTTGGCGCGGACCTGCACCTGGCGCAGGAAGTCCACGGTGCCCGGCGGGTGCGGGTGCGCCCAGTGGGTGGACAGGAAGTGGGCGACGGCCGGCTCCTCCGCGATCGGCCGGGCCAGGCCCGGAGTGCAGAGCAGCAGGATGTCGCCCGGCGTCGCCGGGACCATCCGGAACCGGAACGGCCGCGGCTCCACCACCGGGGCGTCCGGGACCGGAGGCTGGCCGTCCGGGTGGTGCAGCAGTCGCGCCGCGTACGCGTCGATCCAGTGGCCGGAGCGCAGCAGGTAGAGCCCGCCCGGACCGACCCCGAAGGCCACCCGGTAGGAGGCCGCCGGATCGAGCGAGACCAGCAGGCAGTGCAGCGCGGCGGGGGACGGCTCGCCCTCGTCCTCCGGCCGGGGCGCGAGCGCCCGCAGCGGGGCGGCGGCGCTGGTGGCGAGGCGCTGCAGGCCGTACCGGAGCCGGTCGCGGGCGCCGGACCGCAGGTCGGCGGCCAGTCCGGGCCGGCTCCGTCCGATCGCACCGGCGAGCTGACGGCAGGCCTCGGCCGTGGCGGCGGCGACCGCCTCGGGGGCCGCCTCGTCGCCGCCGGTCCGGTCGAAGCCCCCGATCGCGGCCAGCAGCAGTCCGTCGGGAGCTTCGCCGAACCTGGTCACCAGCAGCGTGTCCCGCCGGGGCTCCCCCCGGTAGCGGGCGGAGTCGCCACGGACGGAGACGGCGCGCAGGATCGCGCTGCCGTACTGCGCGCCCTCCAGCACGGTGTCCGGCACGACGGCGCCGAGCGCGCCGGGGTCCGCCTCCGGCACGGCGGTCGGCTCGGGCCCGTACGTGGGCGGGCGTTCGCCGACGTGCGGCATCACGGGCCCTCCCGCGGCGAGCGAGGAGCGGGCGGCGGTGGGGCCGGTCCCGGGCGGCACGGCGGGGGCGGTTCCGGGTGCCGGCTCGGCTTCGGCCGCCGGCTCGGGGGCGGACTCCGACAGCGGCTCGGGCTCGGGCTCGGGAACGGGCTCGGGCTCCGGCTCGGGCTCCGGCTCCGGCTCCGGCTGGGGCTCGGGGACGGGCTCCGGCGTCTCTTGCAGGACGGGCGCCGGAGCAGGCTCGGGCTCCGGCTGTGGCTCGGGCACGGCTGCGACAGCCGGTTCCGGCTCCGGCTCGACCGCCACCGGCTCCGGTTCCGGCTCGACCGCCACCGGCTCCGGTTCCGGCTCGACCGCCACCGGCTCCGGCTCGCGGGGGGCGTCGGCCCAGGCGGGGGCCGGGAACCTGTGCGTCCCCGTCTGCTCCCCCGTGTACTCGGGTCCGATCACGCCGGCCGCGGTGTCGAACCAGTCGTCGATGCTGTCCCGTTCCAGCAGCGCTTCACCGGCGGGGCCGTCCCCGCCCGCGGAGGCGACCGTCTCCGCCTCCGCCACCGGACCGTCCGTCGGCACCTCGGCCGGTGCCTCCGCCGCGGCGCCCGCCGCCGCGTCCGCCGCCTCGCCCGTGCGCTGCGGGCCGATCAGCCCGGCGGCCGTCTCGAACCAGTCGTCGACGCTCCCCTCCCCCGCTGCCGCGCCCGGGGTGTCCGGGAGGGTGCCCGCCGGCCCTTCGTAGACCGTGTCCCACCAGCTGTCGTCCGGCCGGTGGGGCTGTGCGGGTGCACCCGTCGTGGTCATCTGGCGGCTCCTGGTCGGTCCGTGGTCGCGCCGCCCCCGGCGGGGCCGGACTCGCGTCATTGTCTCCAAGTGCCGAGGACGCTGTCCGGCTTTCGGCGACAAACCGTGCACTGATCGGATGATCTGGGTCACCGGATTCACCCCGCGTTCCGGTTCCGTTCCGTCCGCGCTTGCCGGAACTGCCCCGGCCAGGGTGTTTACGGGGTGTTCGCCCCCTCAGGGTGCCGAAAATGGGGTCCAAGGAGGGGCATCGCTTCACTCGTTCGGCTGATTAAATGTGCGCATGACCGCGTCGGCCCCCAGTTCGCCCCGACCGGGGAGGGCCGCACTCGCGGGCCGCCCGGTGGGTGCGCTGTTGGTCCTGCTGCTGGTCGGACTGCTGACGGCGCTGCCGTGCGCGGGCCAGTCCGCGGCCGTCCCGGCCGACCGTTCCGCCCCGCAGCCGGCCGCCGCGGCGAGCACCGTGGCCGGTCCCACCGCGGAAGGCCCGGCCGGCGCACCGCCGCACCACGCGGGCCCGCGCACCGACCGACCCCGCGCCGACGCCCGGTACGCCGACGGTCCGCGGCACCGGACGCTGTGCTCCGCCGACGGCGAGCCGCCGCACCGCGACAACGGCTGCTCCGGCCACCCGTACTGCGGGCAGGACGCCCAGCTCCCCAACCCGCCGCCGCAGCCCCAGCCCGCCGTGACGCCCGGCACCGAGCTGCCCGAGGCCCTGCCCCGGGTGGTGCCGACCGGGCTGCTGGACGGTCCGCACCCGGCACCCGACCTGCACGAACTCCAAGTACACCGGTCCTGAGCGGAACCCACCGCCGGTCCTGCCCCCTGCCCGCCCGAGCGGCCGGCACGACGGGCGCCACCGACGGATCCGCCCCTCCGCCCCCTCTTCAGACCGCCGCGCCACGAGCGCGCGGCGGGGACAAGGACACCACATGGGTTCCGCCTCCAAGCAGTCGAACAAGCCCGGCGGGAAGGCCGGCCTCGACCGCCGCGCCAGGATCGCCGAGCTCCGCGCCGCCGAGCAGCGCCGTGACCGCCGCAACAAGATCATCGCCTCGGTCGTCGTCGGCGTCCTGGTGATCGCTGCGATCGCCACCGGCACCTGGATCGTGATGGACGCCAACAAGGACAAGAAGGCCAAGGAGGCCGCCGCCAGCGCGCCGATCGACGGCGTCCAGACCTTCGGCGACCTGAGCCGCAACCACGTCAAGGAGAAGGTCACCTACCCGCAGACCCCGCCGGTCGGCGGCGACCACAACGCGGTCTGGCTGGACTGCATGGGCCACGTCTACGACCAGCCGGTCGAGAACGAGCGCGCCGTCCACTCGCTGGAGCACGGCGCGGTCTGGGTGACCTACAACGGCAAGGCCACCCCCGAGGACATCAAGACCCTCTCCGACAAGGTGAAGGCCACCCCGTACTCCCTGATGAGCCCGTACCCGGACGAGAAGGGCACCATCACCCTCAGCGCCTGGAGCACCCAGCTGGTCGTGGACAGCGCCAGTGACCCCCGGGTGAACGCCTTCTTCACCAAGTACGTGCAGGGCCAGCAGACCCAGGAGCCGGGCGCGTCCTGCACCATGGGGTCGATGTGACCGCGGACGCGGTGACCCCCGCGGAGGAGGACGGCGGGGCGCCCCGGGCGTCCTCCCGTCGGCGCCTGTGGTGGCCGGCCGTGCTGGCCGCCTCGCTCGCCCTCGCCCTCGGCGTACCCGCCCTGGTGGCCGGCGGGACGTCCGCCTCGGGCTCGTCGGCGCTCAGCGTGCCGGCGGACGACTCCCCCGAGGCCGGCTTCGCCCGTGACATGGCGACCCACCACCAGCAGGCCGTCGACCTGTCGTTCGTCGTCCGGGACCGGACGAGCGACGAGCCGGTCCGCACCCTCGCCTTCGACATCATCAACACCCAGGCCAACCAGCGCGGGATGATGATGGGCTGGCTCGACCAGTGGGGGCTCTCCCAGCACTCCGCGGCCAAGCCGATGGCGTGGATGAACATGCACCACGCCTACGAGGCGCACGACGGCTCGCTGATGCCGGGCATGGCCACCAACGCCCAGCTCGGCAAGCTGCGTTCGCTGAGCGGGCGGGACGCCGAGGTGTTCTACCTGCAGCTGATGCTGGAGCACCACAAGGGCGGGGTCGCGATGGCCCAGGGCTACGTCGACATGGCGAAGAACGAGACCGAGAAGCGGCTCGCGCAGTCGATGGTGAACGGGCAGACCTCGGAGATCCAGCTGATCACCGACATGCTCCATGAGCGCGGCGCCGCCCCGGGCGTCCCCGCCTCCTGACGGTTCGCACGCACCACCCGGCCGGGGTGCGGAGGACGGCTCGACCGTCCGCCGCACCCCGGTTCCGTTTCCCGCCCCGCCGGCCCGCCCATGCCCAGCCCGCCCGCGCCGACGCCGGACGGGGTGAGCGGCACGCCGGACGGGGTGAGCGGCACGGCGGCCGGGCTCAGCGGCGCCGGGCCGGGCGCGACGCCGCCACCGCGAGGCCCGCGACCGCGACGAGCGCGAGCAGCACCGCCCGCCCCCCGGTCGCCCCGCCCGCCAGGTGGACGCCGAGCACGGGCAGCGCGGTGCCGAGGGCCGTGCCGAGGCTCCGGGCCGTGTTGACCATGCCGCCGCCGACCGCCGAGCACTCCGCCGGCACCGCCCGCATCACCAGCGCGTTGTTGGCGGGCAGCAGCAGCCCCAGCCCCCAGCCGGCGATCGCCAGCGCGGCGGCGACCGGCAGCGGACCGCTCACCCCCGCGGCGCCCGGCCCCGCACCGCGGACCGGCAGCAGGGCGAGCAGCAGCAGCCCCGCGCCGGCGACCGCCGCACCGAGCCGGCAGCGGGCCGGGTCCGACCAGCCCCGCGGCAGCAGCGCGCCGCCGGCGGTCGCGGCGACCGCGAACGCGGCGGGCAGCAGCGTGACCACCAGGCCCACCCGGGAGGCCGGCACACCGGCGCCGCCGAGCAGGACGGGGGCCAGCACCAGCGGGCAGAACAGCAGCAGGTAGCCGATCAGCGAGACCACCAGGCCCGAGCGCACCCCCGGGGTGTTCAGCAGGCCCGGTGCCAGGATCGGCCGCGCCGCGCGCCGCTCCTGCCGCACCAACCCGAGCGTGCACACCACCGCGGCGAGCAGCAGCACGCCCGCCGCCCAGCCGGGCAGCGGCAGCCCGGAGGCGGTGGAGAGGGCCAGCAGCAGCGCGCTGGTCGCCCCGGTGAGCAGGAGCAGTCCGGCCAGGTCGAAGCGGCCGCCGCCGTGCTCCCGCGCCCGGACGCGGGGCCCGCGCCGCACACCCCGCGGCTGCCGCGGCTCCTCCGCCCCCGGGCCCGGCACGCCCTCGGGGCGGGTGCGGGGCAGCAGGAACCAGCCCGACAGGACGCCCAGCACACCGATCGGCACGTTGATCCAGAACACCCAGCGCCAGGAGGCGTGCTCCACCAGCAGGCCGCCCAGGCTCGGCCCGAGCGCCAGGCCGAGGCCCTGCGCGGCGGCCTGCACGCCCAGCGCCCTGCGCATGGCGGGCTCGGGAACACCGCGCGCCACCAGCGCCACGCTGTTGGCCTGCATCATCGCGCCGCCGACGGCCTGGACGGCCCGGCAGGCCACCAGCGCCCAGAGGCCGCCGGCCAGTCCGGCGCCGAGCGAGGCCAGCGCGAAGACGGCGAAGCCGCCGAGGTACACGGTCTTGCGCCCGACCAGGTCGGAGAGCCGGCCGATCGGGGCCAGCAGGGCCACCAGCACCAGCAGGTAGGCGAGCGCGACCCACTCGACGGAGGCGAAGCCGGCGTCGAAGTGCCGTCCGAGGGCCGGGAAGACGAGGGCCGTGATGCTCGCCGTGAGCTGTCCGAGGAACGCCCCGAGGCAGACCGTGCCGACCGCCAGCCAGGGGGCGTACCGCCACCGGGCCACGCGGCGCGGCCGGGGACGCTCGGTGAGCAGCCGGGAGGCTAGGGCCGCGGTGTCCATAGTGGGAAATATATCGGATGCAGATATGTTCTCTCTACGATCTGATCGTTGTCCGACCGGCTGCGGGGGCGGCCGCCACCAGGCGATACGCTGTCCGCCATGTCGCCGTCGCCGTCCGTACCCGCCCCCGCCGCCGGACCCGCCGAAGGCCGGGCGGGCCACGGGGCGCCGGCGGACCTCGCGTCACCCGCGGAGCTCGCGCCCCCGGCGCTGGAGCGCGCCCGGCGGCTGACCGACGTGGTGACCCGGCTGCGCCGCGCCCTGCGCAGCAGCATCCGCACCGACTACCCGTGGGAGTCCCTGCCGATGGCGCAGGTCGAACTCCTCCAGACGCTCGCCGCCGCCCCGCTGCGGGTCGGCGAGCTCGCGGACCGCCAGCGGCTCGCCCCGAACACCGTCAGCGGACTGGTCGGCAAGCTGCTGGAGGCCGGCTTCGTCGACCGCCAGGCCGACCCCGGCGACCGCCGCACCGCCCGGATCGCCCTCACCCCGGCCGGACGGCGCCAGCTGGACGACTGGCAGCACGCCCACGAGCGCCGCATCGCGGCCGCGCTCGGCACCCTTTCCCCCGCCGACCGCGAGGCCGTCATGCAGGCGCTGCCCGCGCTCGACAGCCTGGCCCGCGCCCTGGCCCGCCCGGCCGGCCCCGAGTAGTCCGCCGCGGGGCGCGAAAATCCGGTGTCCACCGGGCCCCGGCTCCGGCTAGCGTCCCGCCATGACCGCCGCACGGATCCGCATCGAGCCCTGGACGGACGCCGACCTCGCGCTGCTGCGCCGGGTGAACACCCCGGGGATGAAGAAGCACGTCGGCGGCCCGGAGACCGAGGAGCAGCTGCTCGTCCGCCACCAGCGCTACCTGGACTTCGTCCCGTCCGGCCTGGGCTGCATGTTCCGCATCGTCCTGGCCGGGGAGGCCGAGCCCGTCGGCACGGTCGGCTACGGCACCCGTACCTGGCACGGCGAGCGCGTCCACGAGATGGGCTGGAACGTCCTCCCCGACTACCAGGGCCGGGGCATCGCGGTCGCCGCCGCCCGCGCCGCGGTGGCCGAGGCACGGGCGACGGCCCGGCTCCGGTACCTGCACGCCTTCCCCTCGGTGGACAACCCCGCCTCCAACACCGTCTGCCGCAGGGCCGGCTTCACCCTGGTCGGCGAGACCGACTTCGAGTTCCCCGCCGGCCGCTGGATGCGCAGCCACGACTGGCGCGTCGACCTCACGGCGAGCGTCTAGGGGCCGGGCCCGCCCGGCCTTCCGGGGACCACCCGCCGCCCGAAGGCCGGCGCCTCAGAACAGCGCGCCGCTCTCCAGGTCCAGCAGCCAGCGCTTGCGGTCGACCCCGGCCGCGAAGCCGGTCAGCGCGCCGTTGGCGCCGACCACGCGGTGGCAGGGCCGGACGATGAGCAGCGGGTTGGCGCCGACCGCGCCGCCCACGGCGCGGACGGCCTGCGGTGCGGCGCCGGCGAGCGCGGCCAGCCGGCCGTAGGTGACCGTCTCGCCGTACGGGATGGCGTCCAGGGCCGCCCAGACCTTCTGCCGGAAGTCGGTGCCGGCCGGGGCGAGCGGGAGGTCGAAGCTGGTGCGCTTGCCGGCGAAGTACGCGGAGAGCTGTGCGACGGGCTCGGCGAGTGCGTCCGGATCGTGGAGCCAGTGGTCCGCGGGCTCGGCCAGCGCGTACCGCTGGCCCGGGGCGGTGACCGTGGCCAGGGCGGCCGGTCCGCCCTCCGCCGGCCGGACGCCGCTCAGCAGCAGGCGGCCGAGGGGGCTCTCCATGACGGTGAAGACGGTGGTGCTCATGCGCGGGTGTTCTCCGTTCCGGTGCTGGTGTCAGGGGTGGCGCCCGCCCAGAGCCGGTGCACGGCGTAGGAGCGCCAGGGTGCCCAGGACTCGGCGGTGCGGGCGGCCGACTTGGGGTCTCCCGGGGCGCCGAGCGCCGTGAGGCCGTGGCGGATGCCGACGTCGCCCGGCAGGAAGACGTCCGGGTCGGCGAGCGCCCGCATCCGCAGGTAGCCGACGGTCCAGGGGCCGATGCCCGGCAAGGCGAGCAGCCGAGTCGCCGTCTCCTCCCGGTCGACGCCACCGTCCAGGCGGACGACGCCCTCGGCGAGAGCTGCGCAGAGGCCCGTGAGCGCCTTCCGGCGGGCGGCCGGCATGGCGAAGTCCGCGGGGTCGGCCACCGCCAGGGCGCCGGCGGTCGGGAAGAGCAGGCGCAGGCCGCCGTCGGGCTCGGGCAGTGCGGTGCCGTACTTCTCGGCGAGCCGGCCGGCCAGGGTGCGGGCGGCGCCGACGCTGATCTGCTGCCCGAGCACGGCGCGGACGGCCAGCTCGTGCGGGTCGACGTGGCCGGGCGAGCGCAGGCCCGGCCGGCCGCTCACCAGCGCGCCGAGCAGCGGGTCGGCGCCGAGCTGCTCGTCCACCGCGTCCGGGTCGGCGTCCAGGTCGAACAGGATGCGCAGCCGCTGGACGGCGGTCGGCAGATCGCGCAGGTCGGCGAGGAACAGTCGGCAGTCCAGCCAGCCGCGGGTGCGCGGGTCCGCGGGCGCGAGCCCGTCCACCTCGGCGATGCCGTGCCCGTACGGGAGGGCGAGGGTCCGCCGGTAGGTGCGGACGCCGGGGCGCACGGCGGGGACGACCTCCTCGACGCCGGGGACGGCCCGCAGGGCCAGGAAGTCGATCAGGTGGTCGCTGTCCAGGGCGCCCCGGTAGGCGAGGCGCAGGGTGAGGCCGCCGGCCGGGGTGGCGCTGCGCCGCCCGGCGGCGACCTCGGCGCGCAGCCCGCTCGGCGTGCGGTCGTAGACCTCGCGGACGGTGTCGTTGAACTGCCGGACGGAGGCGAAGCCGGCCGCGAAGGCGATCTCGGTGATCGGCAGCTCGGTGGTCTGCAGCAGCAGCCGGGCGGTCTGGGCCCGGCGGGCGCGGGCCAGGGCGATCGGCCCGGCGCCGAGTTCGGCGGTGAGCTGGCGCTGGAGCTGCCGGGCGCTGTAGCCGAGGCGCTGGGCGAGGCCGGCGACGCCCTCCCGGTCGACCAGGCCGTCGCCGATCAGCCGCATGGCGCGGCCGACCAGGTCGGCCCGGTGGTTCCACTCCGGCGAGCCGGGCACCGAGTCCGGGCGGCAGCGGCGGCAGGCGCGGAATCCGGCGCCCTGGGCAGCGGCCGCGCTGGGGTAGAAGGTGCAGTTGGCACGTTTGGGGGTCACGGCGGGGCAGCTCGGTCGGCAGTAGATGCCGGTCGAGGTGACGGCCGTGAAGAAGACGCCGTCGAAGCGGGCGTCGCGGCTGTCCACGGCTCGGTACCGGATGTCGTCGTCGATCACGTTGTCCAGTCTGCGGCACCCGCGGCCGACCGACTGGCGGAAATCGGACGTGGGCGTGAGTGGCCATACGGTGGCCGCCCCCGGTCCTGCGGCCGGCCGGGGACTCGGGCGGAAAACCACGCGCCGCCCGCCCGGGTCGGCGGATACGCTGGCCGACACCCACCCCCGGTGCGCCCCGCCACCTGCGCGCCGACCCGCGGCAGACCGGCCGCCGTCCGGACAGGAGCCCCATGAGCGAGCAGCCGAACGAGCAGCCGTACACCGGTCCGGACGACCCCCGGGTTTCCGCGCTGCGGATCGAGGAGTTCGCCTTCCCCGGCCCGCTGCGCGACCAGCTGGTCGCGGCCGTGCTGAGCGGTGCCAAGACCAGCACCACCGGCCTGGTCGCCGACTACGAGCACGAGAACGAGCCGCTGCCGCAGGCCGGGGTGCGCTCCGCGGTGATCGACTCCGCCGGCACGGTGGTGGCCGTGACCGAGACGACGGAGGTGCGGGTCGTGCCGCTGGCCGAGGTCGACCTGCAGCACGCGCTCGACGAGGGCGAGGGCTACACGACGGTGGCCGAGTGGCGGGAGGTCCACGAGGGGTTCTGGCACGGTCCGCAGATGCGGGCCGCGCTGGGCGACCCGGAGTTCACGGTGCACGACGGCACGCCGGTCGTCCTGGAGCGGTTCCGGCTGGTCGCCGACCTGCGCCGGGAACCGGCCGGCGACCCGCGCTGACGGGCGCCCGTGCCGCGCTGCCCGGAAGGCGTCCGGACAGCGCGGCACGCGCGTCAGCGGAACGGCCGGCCGTGCGTCACCACTTCACGGTGCCGCCCGCGGCGCGCATCGACTTGGTGAGGGCCTTCCACTTCTTCACCCGGGCCGTGGCGAGCCGGGCGTCCGAGCGGGAGGCGATCCAGTCGTTCTCGCGCTGGAGCTTGCGGTAGCTCTCCATCCGACGCTCCGGCAGCGTGCCGTCGGCCAGCGCCTCCTGCACGGCGCAGCCGGGCTCGCTCGCGTGCCCGCAGTCGTGGAACCGGCAGGACTCGGCCAGCTCCGCGATGTCGGCGAAGGCCAGGGCCACCCCCTCGCCACCGTAGAGGCCGACCTCGCGGAGGCCGGGCGTGTCGATCAGCACGCCGCCGCCGGGCAGCGCGATCAGCTCGCGGGTGGTCGTGGTGTGGCGGCCCTTCTGGTCCACCGCGCGGGCCTGCTGGACGGCCATCACGTCGGCACCGGCGAGGACGTTGGTGAGGGTGGACTTCCCGACACCGGACTGGCCGATGAACGCGGTCGTGCCGGGGATGCAGGCGCGCAGCACGTCCACCCCCTCGCCGGTCTCGGCGCTGACCACCAGCACGGTGACACCGGGGGCGGTGGCCTCGACGTCGGCGCGGATGAACTCAGCGTCGTGGACCAGGTCGGCCTTGGTGAGGACGACCACCGGCTCGGCGCCGGACTCCCAGGCCAGCGCCAGAAAGCGCTCGATCCGGCCGAGGTCCGGCTCGGCCGCGAGCGAGGCGGCGATCAGCACGGTGTCGACGTTGGCGGCCAGGACCTGGCCGTCGGAGCGCTTTCCGGCCACCTTGCGGATGATCGCGGTGGAGCGCGGCAGCAGCGCGGCGACGGCCGTCATCGGCCGGGCCGCGAGGTCCACGGCCGCCCAGTCGCCGGTGCACGCGCAGTTGATCATGTCGGCGTCCGCGACCGGTCGCGTGTCGGCGCGGACGGTGCACAGCTCGCCGTTCTCCGGGTCGACCAGGACGGCGTCGCACTGGCCGCGGTCGACCCGGACGATGCGGGCCGGCGTCAGCCCGGCCTCGGCGAACGGGGCGAACTGCTCCGCGAGCTCGTCCGTCCAGCCGTAGGCGGCCAGCGGGGAGCCCGGAGTGTCGAGCGGGGAGGGAGAAGAGGAGGAGAACGGAACGGAAGCAGCGTTGGACAACGCAGGGGGCCCTTCGGGAGGAATGTGATCCCGCCGGGCTGCGGCTGCGCGCGTCGGAAGAGCGGCGTCAGCCGGCGGCCGGGAGGGAGAGGTGAGTGCGAGCGCTGCCCAGGGCAGCCGTGAGGACCGTGACAGTCATCGGGCCCACCTCCTGTGTCTCTCCACGGGCCGCGAGAACGGCGGCCCTTCGAACCGGACTGATCACACCGTAGCGAGCCGCTCCGGCCCTGCCAACCGGTTTTTCACCCGGGGCGTTGACCTTCCACGCCCCGGAACGGGGCCTCCGGATCCTTCACCGCCCGCCGCCCGCCGCCGCCCACCGGCGTCCACCGGCGTCCACCGCCGTCCACCGGCCGTCCACCGGCCGTCCACGGACCGGACACCGCCGCGGACGCGGACCTCGGCCTCAGCGCTGCTGGTCCCACGGCGGCCGGGGCGGGTGCCCGGGCAGCGGACGCTCCGGCGGCGGCGCGGTCGGCCGGTCGCTGTCCGGCGGCGGCGGGGCCGGCCGGTGGTGCGGGCCGCCGCGCGCGGTGAGCCGGGCCCGCACGTTGTCGGCGGCCAGCACGTCGGCCCAGCGCTCCGGGTACTCCGAGGGGACGTCCACGTCCTCGCCGTCGTCCTCCCAGGACTCCTCCTCGGCGCCCTCCGCGAGACCCAGCTCGCGCGCCCGCCGGGCCCGCTCGACGGCGCGGCGGGCGGCCACCTCGCGGACCACCGCGGCCGCCGCCTCCTCGTGGGCGCGCTCGTTCTCGGCGCGCGCGTCGGCGGTCTCCAGCGTGGGCCAGCGGCGGTCTATGGCGGCGTTCATCGCGGCGCCGATCAGCACCGCGAGCGCGACCACGAAGATCCACAGCAGCACGGCCACCGGCGCGGCCAGCGAGCCGTACGCCGAGCGGCCCTCCACCGAGCTCACCAGGTAGAACCGGAGCCCGACGCTGCAGAAGACCAGGACGACCAGGGCCACCAGGGCGCCGGGGATGTCTTCGCGCCACGGGGTGGAGACCGGCACGGCCAGGTGGTAGAGCGTGGTGAGGGAGACGATCAGCAGCAGGATCGCGACCGGCCAGTAGAAGGCGTTGACCACCGACGCGAGGCCGACGCCCACCGCGTTCTGCACCAGGCCCGGACCGGCCAGCAGCAGCGGCAGCACCAGCGAGCCGATCACCAGCGCGCCGAGGTAGAGGCCGAGCGACATCGTCCGGGTCTTGACGATGCCGCGCTTGCCGTCGAGCCCGTACATCACCGTGATGGTGTCGATGAAGATGTACAGCGCGCGCGAGCCGGACCAGAGCGAGAGCAGGAAGCCGAGCGAGACGAGGTCCGGCCGCCGGTGGTTGAAGACGTCGTCCAGCAGCGGGACCACGACCGCCTTGACCGACGAGTCGGTGAGGACGGTCCCGGAGGCCTTGAGGATGTCCTGCCGCAGCGAGTCGATGGTGCCGGCGCCGACGAAGTCGTCCAGGTAGCCGAGCGTTCCGGCCAGGCAGAGCAGCAGCGGCGGGATGGAGAGCAGGGTGAAGAACGCCGCCTCGGCGGCGAGCCCGGTGACCCGGTACTCGACGCACGTGTTGGTGGTGTCCTTGACCAGGGCCCAGGCGGTACTGCGCCAGGTGACCTGCTTGGCCGCCCGCCGGGAGCCCTTGCCCCGACGACGGGAGGGCCGCTCGGGGTTCGGTCTCGTCGTCTCGCCTGCTGCTTGCACAGGCCCAACGTTATCGGGCCGGGGCCGGTCCCTTGATCTCCGGACCGCCGAGCGGCGACGGCGGGCCGAAAGCGGGGAGCGGCGGGAACGCTCGGTTGTCTCGTGATTCGAAACCAACGCGTCCACAATACGGACGTTAGTGGACCGCGAGTCATGCGCCGTGCGAATCTCTTGCCATGCCAAGCGCCGGAACCACCCTGGTAGGTCGACTCCACGTCGACCTCCTCCGCGTGTCCAGCGCCATCTGTCCGGTGACCTGAGCCCACCCCGCGACACCCACCGCACCCGGCGCCCACCACCCCCGCCGCAACCGCCGAAGCGGATGCGCAGGCGCCCGCCCGGCCCCGGTCACTGCTCTCCCGGCCCTGAGAACCCCGCAGGTCACAGCAGCACCGAACCGCCGAGCACGCACCGCGACCGACCCGGCGTCAGAGCCACCTGCCCCGAAGGACTTCACCATGGCCACCACCCCCGAGACTGCCGAGCCCACGGCCGACGGCGCCGCCGCGCGCCGCCCCGTCGCGGCCCGCAAGGCGACCCGCCACCGCGGTGAGGGCCAGTGGGGCATGGGCCACTTCACTCCTCTGAACGCCAACGAGCAGTTCAAGAAGGACGACGACGGTCTCAACGTGCGGACACGCATTGAGACGATCTACGCGCACCGCGGCTTCGACTCGATCGACCCGGCGGACCTGCGCGGCCGGATGCGCTGGTGGGGTCTCTACACCCAGCGCAAGGAGGGCATCGACGGCGGCAAGACCGCGATCCTGGAGCCGCACGAGCTGGACGCCGAGTACTTCATGCTCCGCGTCCGCATCGACGGCGGCCGGCTGACCGTCGCCCAGCTCCGGGCGATCGCCGAGGTGTCCGAGCTGTACGGCCGCGGCACCGCCGACCTGACCGACCGCCAGAACGTCCAGTACCACTGGATCCGGATCGAGGACGTCCCGGCGATCTGGCAGAAGCTGGAGGCCGTCGGCCTCTCCACCACCGAGGCCTGCGGCGACACCCCGCGCGTCATCCTGGGCTCCCCGGTGGCGGGCATCGCCGAGGACGAGATCATCGACGGCACCCCCGCCATCGAGGAGATCTACCGCCGCTTCATCGGCAACCCCGAGTTCTCCAACCTGCCGCGCAAGTTCAAGTCCGCCGTCTCCGGCTCCCCGCTGCTGGACGTCGCGCACGAGATCAACGACATCGCCTTCGTCGGCGTGAACCACCCGGAGCACGGCCCCGGCTTCGACCTCTGGGTCGGCGGCGGCCTCTCCACCAACCCGAAGCTCGGGGTGCGCCTGGGCGCCTGGGTCCCGCTGGACGAGGTCGCGGACGTCTACGGCGGCGTGATCGGCATCTTCCGCGACTACGGCTACCGCCGCCTGCGCAACCGCGCCCGGCTGAAGTTCCTGGTCGCCGACTGGGGCCCGGAGAAGTTCCGTCAGGTGCTGGAGGACGAGTACCTCAAGTACCGGCTGGTGGACGGCCCCGCGCCGGAGGAGCCCAGCGGCCGGTGGCGCGACCACGTCGGCGTGCACCGGCAGAAGGACGGCCGGTACTACGTCGGCTTCGCCCCGCGGGTGGGCCGGGTCAACGGCAAGCTGCTCGGGCGGATCGCCGACCTCGCCGCCGAGCACGGCAGCGACCGCCTGCGCACCACCGCCGAGCAGAAGATGCTCGTCCTCGACATCGCCGAGGACCGGGTCGAGTCGCTGGTGGCCGGCCTGGAGGCGCTGGACCTGCGGGTCAACCCGTCGCCGTTCCGCCGCGGCACCATGGCCTGCACCGGCATCGAGTACTGCAAGCTCGCCATCGTCGAGACCAAGGAGCGCGGCCGCACGCTCATCGACGAGTTGGAGGAGCGCCTCCCGGACTTCGACGAGCCGCTCACCATCAACATCAACGGCTGCCCGAACGCGTGCGCCCGGATCCAGGTCGCCGACATCGGTCTCAAGGGCCAGCTGGTCACCGACGAGAACGGGGACCAGGTCGAGGGCTACCAGGTCCACCTGGGCGGCGCGCTCGGGCTGGAGGCCGGGTTCGGCCGCAAGGTCCGCGGCCTCAAGGTCACCAAGGACGGCCTGCCCGACTACGTCGAGCGCGTGCTGACCCGCTACCGGGCCGGCCGCACCGAAGGCGAGCGCTTCGCCCAGTGGGCGGCCCGGGCCGACGAGGAGCAGCTGTCATGAGCGAGAGAGCGGCACCGTTCTTCTGCCCGTACTGCGGGGACGAGGACCTGCGCCCGTCCGAGGCCGGGCACGGCGCCTGGGAGTGCCACGGCTGCCGCCGCGCCTTCCAGCTGAAGTTCCTCGGCCTGCTGTCACCGACCAACGGGGGTACGCCACGTGACCGGCACGACGACTGACCACCGGGCGGCGGCGGAGAAGGCCGGCCGCGAGCTGGAGGAGGCGACCCCGCAGGAGATCCTGCAGTGGGCCGCCGACACGTTCGGCAAGCGGTTCTGCGTCACCTCCTCCATGGAGGACGCCGTCGTCGCCCACCTCGCCTCCTCGGTGCTGCCCGGCGTGGACGTGGTGTTCCTGGACACCGGCTACCACTTCGCGGAGACCATCGGCACCCGGGACGCGGTGGCGGCGACGATGCCGGTCAACGTCATCACCCTCACGCCGCGGCTGACCGTGGCCGAGCAGGACGCCGAGTACGGGCCGAACCTGCACGACCGCGACCCGGACCTCTGCTGCTCGCTGCGAAAGGTCGAGCCGCTGAACCGCGGACTCGGCGGGTACGACGCCTGGGCCACCGGACTGCGCCGCGACGAGTCCCCCACCCGGGCGGACACCCCGGTGGTGTCCTGGGACCCGAAGCGCCGCAAGGTCAAGATCGCCCCGATCGCCCGGTGGACGCAGGAGGACGTCGACGCGTACGTCGCCGCCCACGGGGTGCTGCTCAACCCGCTGCTGTGGGAGGGCTACACCTCGATCGGCTGCTCGCCGCTGTCCTGCACCCGCAAGCCGGCCGAGGGCGAGGACGCCCGGGCCGGCCGCTGGTCCGGCTCCGGCAAGACCGAGTGCGGCATCCACCTCTGATCCCCCGCTGATCCCCCACCACCCCCCTCCTGGAGACCCCACCGTGACGACAGTCCACACCCCGGCCGCCGACGGAGCCGCAGAGGCGGCCCCCGCGGCCGCCCCCTGCGAGCGCGGCGCCACCGTGTGGCTGACCGGGCTGCCCAGCGCCGGCAAGACCACGCTGGCCTTCGCCCTGGCCGAGCGGCTGCGCACCGAGGGCCACCGGGTCGAGGTCCTGGACGGCGACGAGATCCGCGAGTTCCTCTCCAAGGGCCTCGGTTTCACCCGCGAGGACCGGCACACCAACGTCACCCGGATCGGCTTCGTCGCCGAGAAGCTGGCCGCCAACGGGGTCAAGGTGCTCGCCCCGGTGATCGCCCCCTACGCCGACTCCCGCGCCGCGGTCCGCGCCCGGCACGCCGCCAACGGCACCGCGTTCCTGGAGATCCACGTCGCCACCCCCGTCGAGCTCTGCGCCGAGCGCGACGTCAAGGGCCTGTACGCCAAGCAGGCGGCCGGCGAGATCTCCGGCCTCACCGGCGTGGACGACCCCTACGAGGCCCCGGCCGACCCGGAGCTGCGCCTGCAGACGCAGGGCCGCGCGGTCGCCGAGTCCGCCGCCGAGCTGCACGCCTTCCTGACCGAGAGGGGCCTCGCATGACCACCGCGACCGACAGTCCCGTTCACACCGACGCCCGGGACGGGAGTTCCGGGGGCCCCTTCGCGCTGTCCCACCTGGACGTGCTGGAGGCCGAGTCGGTGCACATCTTCCGCGAGGTCGCGGGGGAGTTCGAGCGCCCGGTGATCCTCTTCTCCGGCGGCAAGGACTCCATCGTCATGCTGCACCTGGCGCTCAAGGCCTTCGCCCCCGCGCCGATCCCGTTCTCCCTGCTGCACGTCGACACCGGCCACAACTTCCCCGAGGTGATCGCCTACCGCGACCGCGTCGTGGCCGAGCACGGCCTGCGCCTGCACGTGGCCCACGTCCAGGACTTCATCGACGACGGCCGGCTGCGCGAGCGCCCCGACGGCACCCGCAACCCGCTGCAGACCGTCCCGCTGCTCGACGCCATCGAGGGCAACCGCTTCGACGCCGTCTTCGGCGGCGGCCGCCGCGACGAGGAGAAGGCCCGCGCCAAGGAGCGCGTCTTCTCGCTGCGCGACGAGTTCGGCGCCTGGGACCCGCGCCGCCAGCGCCCCGAGCTCTGGTCCCTCTACAACGGCCGGCACGCCGTCGGCGAGCACGTCCGGGTCTTCCCGCTCTCCAACTGGACCGAGCTGGACGTCTGGCAGTACATCGAGCGCGAGGGCATCGAGCTCCCGGAGATCTACTACGCGCACGAGCGCGACGTCTTCTCCCGCAACGGCATGTGGCTGACCGCCGGCGAGTGGGGCGGCCCCAAGGACGACGAGCCGGTCCAGCGCCGCCTGGTCCGCTACCGCACCGTCGGCGACATGTCCTGCACCGGCGCCGTCGACTCCGACGCCACCGACATCCAGGCCGTCATCGCCGAGATCGCCGCCTCGCGCCTCACCGAGCGCGGCGCCACCCGCGCCGACGACAAGCTCTCCGAGGCCGCGATGGAAGACCGCAAGCGCGAGGGATACTTCTAATGAGCACCACCACCGAGACCGGCGCCACGTCCCTGCTGCGCTTCGCCACCGCCGGCTCCGTCGACGACGGCAAGTCCACCCTGGTCGGCCGCCTGCTGCACGACTCCAAGTCGGTGCTGGCCGACCAGCTGGAGGCCGTCGAGCGCGTCTCGCTGGGCCGCGGCCAGGAGGCGCCCGACCTCGCGCTGCTCACCGACGGCCTGCGGGCCGAGCGCGAGCAGGGCATCACCATCGACGTCGCCTACCGCTACTTCGCCACCCCGCGCCGGCGGTTCATCCTCGCCGACACCCCCGGGCACGTGCAGTACACCCGGAACATGGTGACCGGCGCGTCCACCGCCGAGCTCGCCGTCGTCCTGGTCGACGCCCGCAACGGCGTGGTCGAGCAGACCCGCCGGCACGCGGCCGTCGCCGCCCTGCTGCGGGTGCCGCACGTCGTGCTGGCCGTCAACAAGATGGACCTGGTCGACTACGCCGAGCCCGTCTTCGCGGCCATCGCCGCCGAGTTCACCGCCTACGCCGCCTCGCTCGGCGTCAAGGACGTGGTGGCGGTGCCGATCTCGGCCCTCGCCGGCGACAACGTCGTCGAGCCGTCCGCCCACATGGACTGGTACGGCGGCCCGACCCTGCTGGAGCACCTGGAGACCGTGCCGGTCGGCAGCGACCCCGGCGTCGAGCCGGCCCGCTTCCCGGTCCAGTACGTGATCCGGCCGCAGACCGAGGAGCACCCCGACTACCGCGGCTACGCGGGCCAGCTGGCCTCCGGCGTGCTGCGCGTGGGCGACGCCGTCACCGTGCTGCCCTCCGGCCACACCACCACCGTCACCGCGATCGACGCGCTCGGCAAGGAGACGGACATCGCCTGGGCCCCCCAGTCGGTCACCGTCCGCCTCGCCGACGACATCGACATCTCCCGCGGCGACCTGATCGCGGCCGGCCCGGCCCCCGTCCCCACCAAGGACGTCGAGGCCACCGTCAGCCACCTCAACGAGCGCCCGCTGCGCGCCGGCGACAGGGTGCTGCTCAAGCACACCACCCGCACGGTCCGCGCGCTGGTCAAGGAGATCTCCTACCGCATCGACATCGACAGCCTCGAACAGCGCTCCGGCGCCGAGGGGTTGAACGTCAACGACATCGGCCACGTGGTGCTGCGCACCGCCGAGCCGCTGGCGCTCGACAGCTACTCCGACAACCGCCGGACCGGCTCGTTCCTGCTGATCGACCCGGCCGACGGCACCACGCTCACCGCCGGCATGGCGGGCGAGGCGTTCGACACCGTACGCACCGGTGCCCCCGAGGCACCCGACGAGGAGGACTGGGTCTGATGCCCATCGAGGCGTTCTCGGGCATGGACAAGGAAGGCGGCCGCATCGGCAGCGGCGTCCTCGGCAGCGGCCAGGGCGGCCTGACCCGATGTGTGGGCCGACAGGGCTGAGAACGCCCTGTCACCGGACCGGCCGCCGTCCCTCCCCACCCGTCGGAACAGCAGCGCCGATCCGGCTTGCCCGGCATCCCCCGATGCCGCAAGCACCACCTTGACCGACTTCCCTCCCGAGACCGTCCCCTGACGGTCCGTCCGTGAACAGGACTCCTGCCATGGCACCGAACCGGCCCCTCCCGCACGCCTCCGCCCCGCATACCCCCGCACACCCGGCCGCCGGCCGGATCAGACGCACCGCCGCTGCCGCCCTGGCCGGCCTGACCGCCGTGACGCTGCTCTCCGCCTGCGGCTACGGCTCGAAGAGCGCGGACAAGGCGTCCGCCTCCGCCGCCCCCGCCGGGGGTGCGTCCTCGGCGGCCTCCGGCGCGAAGCTCTCCGCCGACACCGTGAAGATCGGCTACTTCGCCAACCTGACCCACGGCACCGCCCTGGTCGGGCTGCAGGAGGGCCTCTTCCAGAAGGAGCTCGGCAGCACCCAGATCAAGACCCAGGTCTTCAACGCCGGCCCGGCCGAGATCGAGGCACTGAACGCCGGCTCCATCGACATCGGCTGGATCGGCCCCTCCCCGGCGATCAACGGCTACACCAAGTCCGAGGGCAAGTCGCTGAAGATCATCAGCGGTTCGGCCTCCGGCGGGGTCAAGCTGGTGGTCAACCCGGACAAGGTCGCCTCCCTGGACGACCTCAAGGGCAAGAAGATCGCCACCCCGCAGCTGGGCAACACGCAGGACGTGGCGCTGCTCAACTACCTGGCCGGCAAGGGCTACAAGGTCGACGCCCAGTCCGGCGCCGGCGACGTCTCCGTGGTCCGCTCGGACAACAAGGTCACCCCGGACGCCTACAAGCAGGGCTCGATCGACGGCGCCTGGGTGCCCGAGCCGACCGCCTCCAAGCTGGTCACCCTCGGCGCGAAGGTCCTGCTCAACGAGAAGGACGTCTGGCCGGACAAGAAGTTCGTGATCACCAACATCATCGTCTCGCAGAAGTTCCTGGGCGAGCACCCGGACGTGGTGGAGGCCGTGCTGCGCGGCTCGGTGGCCGCCAACGCCTTCATCAAGGCCAACCCGGAGAAGGCCAAGGCCGACGCCAACGAGGCCATCAAGAAGGAGGCCGGCAACGCCCTGGAGCCGGCCGTCCTCGACCCGGCCTGGGCCGACGTCGACTTCCTGGACGACCCGCTGGCGGGCACGCTGCAGGCCGAGGCCGACCACGCCGTCACCGCGGGCCTGCTCAAGAAGCCGAACCTGAACGGGATCTACGACCTGACCCTGCTCAACAAGGTGCTCGCAGCCTCGGGCCGGAGCCCGGTGGCGGACGCCGGACTCGGCAGCAAGTAGCCCCGCCCGCGGCGACCCCGCGCCGCCGCGGCCAAGCCCCGCGGTCCGGAACCCCGCCCGCCCGGTCGATGCCCGATCGATGCCCCAGCTACGGGACGGGCGGGGGCCGGACCCCGGTCCCCGACTTCGCCACCCTCCCTCCGACCCCGCCGACCGGCCGGAGGAACCTGACCGCCACCAGCCTTCGGCTGGGAGGTGTCCCCAGATTCAGGAGGTGCCCATGACCCCGGCACTGACCACCACGGAAGACGCCCCGCGCACCGAGGCCGTGGACGGATCGCCCGCCGTCCGGATCTCGCACGTGCACAAGTCCTTCGGGCGCGCCGGCGCGCAGACCCACGTCCTGGACGACATCACCCTGGACGTCGCGCCCGGCGAGTTCGTCACGCTGCTCGGAGCCTCGGGCTGCGGCAAGTCCACCCTGCTCAACCTGGTCGCGGGCCTCGACCGGCCCACCGCGGGCACGATCGAGGTGCCCGGGGGTCGCCCCGCGCTGATGTTCCAGGAGCACGCGCTGTTCCCCTGGCTCACGGCCGGCAGGAACATCGAGCTCGCCCTCAAGCTCGCCGGCGTCCCGCGCACGGAGCGCCGGCCCGAGGCCGAGCGCCTGCTGGAACTGGTCCGCCTCGCCGGCTCCTACGGCAAGCGCGTGCACGAGCTCTCCGGCGGCATGCGCCAGCGCGTCGCGATGGCCCGCGCCCTCGCCCAGGGCGGCTCGGTGCTGCTGATGGACGAGCCCTTCGCGGCCCTCGACGCCATCACCCGGGACGTCCTGCACGACGAGATCACCCGGATCTGGGCCGAGCGCAAGCTCTCCGTCCTGTTCGTCACCCACAACGTGCGGGAGGCCGTCCGGCTCGCCCAGCGCGTGGTGCTGCTCTCCTCCCGCCCCGGCCGGGTCGCCAAGGAGTGGCGGATCGACCTGCCGCAGCCGCGCCGGATCGAGTCCGCCGGCGTCGCCGACCTGTCCATCGAGATCACCGAAGAACTGCGTGGGGAGATCCGCCGCCATGGCCAGCACTGACACCGCCCCCGCCGCGAGGACGTCGGCGGCCGTCGGCGCGGACACCGCCGACGTCGGCGCCGGCCTGGACGCGCTGGACGCCGTCTCCGCACCGCGCCGCTCGCTCGCCGAGGCGCTGCGGCAGAAGGCACTGCCGCCGCTGCTCGGCGCCGTCCTGGTGCTCGCCCTCTGGCAGGGCGCCTACAGCCTGCACCTGACCAGCGAGTACAAGCTGCCCAGCCCGCTCGACGTCTGGCACGCCGCCGAGGACCTCTGGAGCGCGGGCACGCTGTTCTCGATCATCTGGACCAGCGTCTGGCGCGGCCTGTCCGGCTTCCTGGTCGCGCTCGCCATCGGCACCCCGATCGGTCTGCTGGTGGCCCGGGTCCGTCCGGTCCGGGCCGCGCTCGGGCCGGTGCTCTCCGGCCTCCAGTCGTTGCCCTCGGTCGCCTGGGTACCGGCCGCCGTCATCTGGCTCGGCATCAATGACTCGATGATGTACGCCGTGATCCTGCTCGGCGCCGTCCCGTCCATCGCCAACGGCCTGGTGGCCGGCATCGACCAGGTGCCGCCGCTGTTCCTGCGCGCCGGCCGCACCATCGGCGCCACCGGCCTGAACGGCGCCCGGCACGTCCTGCTGCCGGCCGCGCTGCCCGGCTACCTGGCCGGCCTCAAGCAGGGCTGGGCCTTCTCCTGGCGCTCGCTGATGGCCGCCGAGCTGGTCGCCTCCTCCCCCGACCTGGGCCTCGGCCTCGGCCGCTACCTGGAGAACCAGCGCGAGTTCTCCGACATGGCGGGGGTGCTGCTCGGCATCCTGCTCATCCTCTTCGTCGGCATCGCCATCGAGCTGCTGGTGTTCACCCCGGTCGAGCGCCGGGTCCTGCGCAACCGCGGCCTGCTGGCCGCCGTCAAGTGAGGCGGCTGCCGTGTCCGAAGGCCGCCGGCTGACCGCCGCCCCCGCCACCCCCGTGGCGGCGGGCGGCCCCGCCCTGCTGCTGATCGCCCACGGCAGCCGCGACCCCCGGCACGCCGCGACGGTGGCCGCCCTGGTCGAGCGGGTCCGCGCGCTGCGCCCGGGGCTGGAGGTGGCCACCGCCTACCTCGACCACTGCGCCCCGCGGATCCCCCGGGTGGCGGCCCGGCTCGCGGAGGCCGGCGCCGCGGCCGTCGCCGTGCCGCTCCTGCTCAACCGGGCCTTCCACGCCAAGCACGACATCCCCGCCGCGCTGCGGGCCTGCGGTGCGGCCCTCCCCGTCGCCGACGTGCTCGGACCCTCGCCGCTGCTGCTCGCCGCGCTGGACCGGCGGCTCGCCGAGGCCGGGCTCGACCTCGGCTCCCCCGCCGTCCGGGCGCGCACCGGCGTCGTCCTCGCCGCGGCCGGCTCCTCCGACCCGGCCGCCGACGCCGCCACCCGCGCGGTCGCCGCCGAGTGGCGCCGCACCCGCGGCTGGGCCGCCGTCGAGGTCGCCTACGCCTCCGCCGCCGGCCCCCGCGTCCCGGACGCCGCCGCCGCCCTGCGCCGCGCCGGCGCCGCCGAGGTGGCCGTCTCCCCCTACCTGCTCGCCCCGGGCCGCCTCCCCGACCGCATCGCCGAGGCCGCCGCCGGCTCCGCCGACCTCCTCGCCGACGTCCTCGGTGCCGCCCCCGAGGTCGCCGCCCTCCTCCTCACCCGCTACGACCGGACCCGGCGGGTGGTGGCGGCGGCCCCCGCCCTCACCGCCTGACCGTCCGGCGGCTCGTCCGGCGAACCGCCGGACGCAGCGGGCCCGGTCCCCCCTCGGGCGAGGGGAGACCGGGCTTCGCCGTGCTCTCAGGCTCGTACCGTCAGGTCCGCATCAGACCGGCAGGTGCCAGAGCTGGTTCGCGGTGCCGTTGCAGTCCCAGATCTGCACGGTGTTGCCGTTGGTGGTGTCGTAGCCCCGGATGTCCAGGCAGCGGCCGGACTTCGTGTTGACGATCGCGCCGTCGCCGCGGACCCACCACTGCTGGGCGATGTTGCCGTTGCAGGGGCCGGTGTGCACCTGGGTGCCGTTACCGGTCCGGCCGTCCCAGATGTCCAGACAGACGCCGACGGCGCGGATGGTGCCGTCGGCGCCGATCTTCCACCGCTGGTTGACGTTGCCGAGGCAGTCCCAGATCTGGGTGGGCGTCTTGTTGGCCATGCTGCCGCCGCGCACGTCCAGGCACTTGCCCGCGAGGCCGGTGACCTGCCCGACCGGGCCGGCCGGGACGGGGGATCCGAACGAGACGCCGCCGCCCCACCACATGCCCATGCCGAAGCAGGCCGCGGTGGCGGTGCCGTCACCCCTGACCGTGCCGCTCCACGCCTGCGAGAAGGTGTACATGTTGGTGTTGAAGTCCCAGGTCGCGCAGGTGCCCCCCACGCTCCAGGTCTGCATCGGGTCGAGGCCGGTACAGGTGGCGGACGGGCCCGACTCGGTGCAGCTCCCGACACCGCCCGGACCCGGGACGGCCGTGGCGGACTGCACGGACTGCACGGCCGCGGGGGCCGGCGTCTCGGCGGCACCGGCGGCCGGCGCGGTGGTGAGCGCGGCGGCCCCCACGAGCAGGGCGGTGGCGAACAACGTGGCGGTACGGCGCATTCGGGATGTCCTTGGGAGTGAGGGTGATCCGGTCGACGGGACTGCCGCGGTCATCACGCGGGCACGTGCCAGAGCTGGTTGGCGGTGCCGTTGAAGTCCCAGATCTGCACCAGGGCGCCGTTGGCGGTGTCCCAGCCCCGGACGTCCAGCACGCGGCCGGACTGCGGGTTGACGATCGCGCCGTCGGGACGGGCCCGCCACTGCTGTGCGCCGGTGCCGTTGCAGTCGTAGATCTGCACCGACGTGCCGTTGCCCGTGCGGCCGCCCTGGACGTCCAGGCACTTGCCGACGGCGCGGATGGTGCCGTCGGAGCCGATCCGCCAGTTCTGGTTGACGTTGCCGAGGCAGTCCCACATCTGGATGGGGGTGCCGTTGCTGCTGGAACCGCCGCGCACGTCCAGGCACTTGTTCACGTAGCCGGTGATCGGACCGGTCGGCCCGGACGGGGGCGTGGGGCCGAGCGCGATGCCCTGTGACCAGATCGTCTCCATCGAGCCGCACCACGCGGTGCTGGTGCCGTTGCCGGTCACCCACCCGCTGCTGTAGGCCCCGGTATAGGTGGGGATGCCGTTGGCGCTCCAGCTCTGGCACATGGCGCTGACCCGCCAGGTCTGCATCGGGTCCATGCTCGTGCAGGTACCGGTGGCGTCCCACATGGTGGAGGTGACGGTGCAGCCCGCCGGATCGGCGGCCTGCGCGCCGGTGGGAACGGACGGCGCGGTCTCGGCGGCACCGGCGGCCGGCGCGGTGGTGAGCGCGGCGGCCCCGGCCAGCAGGGCGGTGGCGAACGACGTGACGATACGACGCACGGGGGAAGCTCCTTGAGGAAGGGGTGAGGGGGGTGGTCCGGTCAGGCGGGGACGTGCCAGACCTGGTTCGCGGCGCCGTTGCAGTCCCAGATGCCCAGCTGGTTGCCGTTGGTGGTGGAGAAGCCCAGGTCGTCCAGGCAACGGCCGGACTGCGGGTTGAGGATCGAACCGTCCGCCCGGACCCGCCACTGCTGCGCGCCGGTCCCGTTGCAGTCGTAGACCTGCACCCGGGTGGCGTTGCCCGTGTGGCCGCCCTGGACGTCCAGGCACCTGCCGAGGGCGCGGATCGTGCCGTCGGTGCCGACCTTCCACCGCTGGTTGACGTTGCCGAGGCAGTCCCAGATCTGGACGGGCGTGCCGTTGGCCGCGCTACCGCCGCGCACGTCCACGCACTTGCTCGCGTAGCCGCTGATCTGGCCGACCGGGCCGGCCGGGACGGGAGACCCGAACGAGACGCCGCCACCCCACCACATGCCCATACCGAAGCAGGTCGCGGAGCCAGTGCCGTCACCGGTGTACCAGCCGGCGTACGCAGGCGAGAAGGTGTACATGTTGGTGTTGAAGTCCCAGGTCGCGCAGGTGCCCCCGATGGTCCAGGTCTGCATCGGGTCGAGGCCGGTACAGGTGGCGGACGGGCCCGACTGGGTGCAGCTCCCGACACCGCCCGGACCCGGGACGGCCGTGGCGGACTGCACGGCCGCCGGGGCGGGGGCGGGACTCTCGGCGGCGCCGGCGGCCGGCGCGGTGGTGAGCGCGGCGGCCCCCGCGAGCAGGGCGGTGGCGAACAGGGCGGCGGTTCTGCGCATGGGGAAGCTCCTGAGGAAGACGTGAGAGTGGTCCGGACGGCTCGACCGCCGGTCCGGTGGGACTCGACCGCGCGAGCGGTCAGGCGGGGACGTGCCAGACCTGGTTCGCGGCGCCGTTGCAGTCCCAGATGCCCAGCTGGTTGCCGTTGGTGGTGGAGAAGCCCAGGTCGTCCAGGCAACGGCCGGACTGCGGGTTGAGGATCGAACCGTCCGCCCGGACCTGCCACTGCTGCGCGCCGGTCCCGTTGCAGGAGTAGAGCTGGACCTTGGTGCCGTTGGCGGTGCTGCCGCCGGCGACGTCCAGGCACTTGTTGAGGGCGCGGATCGTGCCGTCCACGGCGATCTTCCACTGCTGGGCGCCGGTGCCGTTGCAGTCGTAGATCTGGACCGGCGTGCGGTCGGAGCTGCTGGCGCCCTTCACGTCGACGCACTTGTCCGCGTAGCCGGTGATCTGGCCGACCGGGCCGGCGGGCTGGGCGGGCAGCCGGCCGCCGTAGACGACGCGCGGGAAGAGCACGGTGTCGTTGATCCCGCAGGAGGCGACCGACGTGCCGTCACCGGCCACCGGGAAGCCGTTGACGGGCCGGGAGAACTGCACCGTGTGGTCGGCGTTCCAGTACTGGCAGGTGGCGGTGACGTACCAGGTCTGCAGCGGGTCGATGCCGGAGCAGACGCCGTAGGCGTTCCAGCCGCCGGTGTAGGCGTAGCACCCCCCGGCGGCCTGGGCGTTGACGGCCGGTACGGCGAAGGTGGCGGCCGCGCCGAGCAGAGCGGCGCCGGAGAGCAGTGCGGCGGTGCGACGCATCGGGAAGGTCCTTCCGGAGACGGTGAACCGGTCGACCCGCGTTCCCGTGAACCGTGATGACGGTGCGACAGTTGTGCAGGCCGCGTGAAAGTCTCGGGTGCGACGTGTTCACGGTCAACGGGGGAGGGTGGAGATCACGCCACCGGTACGTCCACGGACGGAAGGTGTACGGAGCGGGCCGGCGCACGGCCGAGCAGGCCGGAGGGGCCGCCGATCCGGCCGGAATGCGCACGGCCCGGCTCCCCCGCAGGAGGGGAGCCGGGCCGTGGTCGGACCTGGAAGGGCTCAGTCGGCCTTGCGGCGCTGGCGGCCGGTGCCGTAGTTGGAGCCGGACTTGGAGCCGCTGCCGGGCTTGGGGCGGCCCGAGGCGCGGCCGATGAAGCCGGCCGCCTGGTGCCGCTCGCCCTGGGCACCGCCGATGCGCTGCTTGGGGCGGGGGCGGCGCGGGTTGCCGTTCATGTCGACGTCGGCGGGCAGCCCGGAGCGCTTGCCGGGGCGGCGGCGCGGGGCGCCGGCCTTGCCCTCCGGCTTGGCCTCGGCCGGCGCGGCCTGCACCGGCACCGCCAGGGTGACGGGCACGCCGCTCGGGGTGCGGGCACCGGTGATCCGGGCGAGCTCGGCGTCGCCCGGGCGGATCTTGGTGGTGGTGGGGCGGATGCCGGCCACCGTCATCAGCCGGTTGACCTCGCGCCGCTGCTCCGGCAGGACCAGGGTGACCACGGTGCCGGACTCGCCGGCCCGGGCGGTGCGGCCGCCGCGGTGCAGGTAGTCCTTGTGGTCGATCGGCGGGTCGACGTTGACGACCAGGTCGAGGCCGTCGATGTGGATGCCGCGGGCGGCGACGTTGGTGGCGATCAGCGCGGTGACGTGGCCGTCGCGGAACTGGTCGAGCACGCGGTTGCGCTGCGGCTGGGACTTGCCGCCGTGCAGGGCGGCGGCCTTCACGCCGTTGGCGAGCAGCTGCTTGGCGAGGCGGTCGGCGCCGTGCTTGGTGTGCACGAACATGATCAGCCGGCCCTCGCGGGAGGCGATGTGCGCGGTGGCGGACGCCTTGTCGGCGGGCTCGAGCTGGAGCAGGTGGTGGTCCATGGTGGTCACCGCGCCGGCCGACGGGTCCACCGAGTGGGTGACGGGGTCGGTCAGGAAGCGCTTGACCAGACGGTCGACGTTGCGGTCCAGGGTGGCGGAGAAGAGCATCCGCTGCCCGCCCTCGGCGACCTGCTCCAGCAGCTTGGTGACCTGCGGCAGGAAGCCCATGTCGGCCATCTGGTCGGCCTCGTCCAGGACGGTGATCGCCACGTCGGAGAGCCGCACGTCGCCGCGGTTGATCAGGTCGTCCAGTCGGCCCGGGGTGGCCACCAGCACCTCGGCGCCGCGGCGCACCGCGTTGGCCTGCCGGGTGATGGACATGCCGCCGACGACGGTGGCGATCCGCAGGTTGACGGCGGTCGCGTACGGGGTGAGCGCCTCGGTGACCTGCTGGGCCAGCTCACGGGTCGGGGTGAGGACGAGCGCCAGCGGGTGCCGGGCGTCGGCGCGCCGGCCGGCCGTGCGGGCCAGCAGCGGCAGGCCGAAGGCGAGGGTCTTGCCGGAGCCGGTGCGGCCGCGGCCCAGCACGTCACGGCCGGCGATGGAGTCCGGCAGCGTGGCGGCCTGGATCGGGAACGGCTCGGTGACGCCCTCACGGGTCAGCGCGGCGAGGATGCCCTTGGGGAGGTCGAGCTCGGCGAAGCTCGCGGCCGGCGGGCGGGCCGGGGTGCCCTCGACGACGGTGAAGTCGGCGGGCGCCTGGACGGCGGCGCGCGGGGCGCTGCGCCGGGGGGTGCGGGGGCCGTCGGTGCGGGCGCCCCCGGTGGTGCGGGCGGCGCCGCCGCGGCTACGGGGCTTGCGGGTGCGGTCGCCGTCGCGCGAGGGGCGGGCAGGGGTGGTCACGGAGTCTCCGTCCGGTGGTGGGCCCAGCCCGGTGCGGGCTGGTCGGCCGTCGGAGTGGAGTGCGCCGCCCCGGCCGTTCGGCGGCATGGGCGAGGGCCCGCACCGTGCGGTGCGGGCCCTCGCCGCGCGAGTCAGCTGGGAGGCTGACGTCAGCCGATGATGGTGATGTTCTCGGCCTGCGGGCCCTTCTGGCCCTGGGTGACGTCGAACTCGACCTTCTGGCCCTCGACCAGCTCACGGAAGCCCTGAGCCTGGATGTTCGAGTAGTGGGCGAACACGTCGGCGCCGCCACCGTCCTGCTCGATGAAGCCGAAGCCCTTTTCGCTGTTGAACCACTTCACGGTGCCGGTAGCCATAACCGTCTCCTCTAAAACTGGGGCATCAGGGCCCACACCTCGTGGACCCCAAGTAGCCGCGATCCCCATCCGGAGACTGAAACACCGGACAAAACAAATGCGCCTGTTGGTTGGAACCAGCAGGCGCACACAAACGTTCATGGGAACCAAAACTGCAACTGCTTCGACTGTAGCACGCCACCACCCCGGTTGACCGGGGGATTTCCACCGGACACGTCACGTTTGCAAACTCGCGGAACGGGGCAGGCGGCGCCCGCCGAAGCGGACGCCGCCTGCCTGCCGTGCCCGGGGACGATCAGCGCCGTCCGGCCGGCTCCGGGACTCCGTGCGAGCCGGCCAGCGGCGCCGGGCCGCTGTCGTGGCCGCCGGTGTCACCGTGGCCGGGCCACCAGGCGGCGCGGCCGACCAGCGCGGTGAGCGCCGGGGTGAAGAACATCGCCATCACGAAGGCCGCCAGGAAGATGCCGAAGGCCATGGCGAAGCCGAACTCCAGCATGAAGATGTTGCCCGCGAGCATGAAGGTCGCGAACGACACCGCCAGGATGAAGCCGGCCGCCGCGACGGTCGGGCCGCCGTGGCGCACGGCCTCGCGGGCCGCCTCGCGCGGGTTGCGGCCCTCGCGGGCCTCCTCGCGCAGACGGGCGATGATCAGGATGTTGTAGTCGGTACCGATCGCCACCACGAAGAGGTAGATGAGGATCGGCAGCATGAACATCATGCCGTGCTCGCCCTTGATGTTCTGGAACAGCAGGGTCGAGGAGCCGAGGGTGGCGCTGAAGCCGAGGCCGACCGAGGCCATCAGGTACCACGGGGCGACCACGCTGCGCAGCTGGAGGCCCAGGATGAGCAGGATCAGCAGACCTGCGACCGGGAACACCAGCTTGTAGTCGTGGCTCATCGCCAGGTTGATGTCCTTGTAGATCGCGGTGATGCCGCCGACCTTGGCCTCGGTGCCGGCCGGAGCCTGCGCGTGGGCGACCTCGCGCAGCTCGGTGACGGTGTCGATCGCGTCGTTGCTGGACGGCTCGTTCTTGAGCAGGACGGTGAAGTCCGCGGTCGAGCCGTCCTGGCTGACCTGCGGCTTCGGCGCCGCGGTGGCCACGCCGGGGACGGCGCCGAGCTTGGCGACGTAGCCGTCGAACTTGCTCTCGTCGAGCTTCCCGCCACCGGTGGTGGAGAGGTAGATGTGCGTCGGGTCGGCGGCGCCCGCGGAGAAGCCGTTGACCAGCTTGTCCTGGACGACCATCGACTCCTTGTCCTTGGGCATGGAGCTGCCCGCGAGGTCGAAGGTGCCATTGTAGTTGATGGCGCCGGCGGTCAGGGCCACCAGCACGCCGCCGGAGGCGATGGCGACCATGGCGGGGCGCTTCTGGACCATGCGGCCGAGCGCGGCGAAGCGGGCGTCGCCGGGCTCGGTCATCCACTTCTTGCCGGGCCAGAAGACGCCGCGCGCCGGGATGACCGCGAGGACGGCCGGGGCCAGGGTGACCGAGGCGAACGCGGTGACGACGACCGCGATGGCGAGCGCCGGGCCGAGCGCCTTGAACATGCCGAGGCTGGAGAGGATGAGCGCCGCGAAGGCGACGGTGACCGCACCGGCGGCCGAGGCGATCGCCTCGCCGACCCGGCCGACCGCGTTGGCCACGGCCTCCTTGCGGTCGTCACCGGCCCGCAGCCGCTCGCGGTAGCGGAACGCCAGGAAGAGGAAGTAGTCCGTCCCGACACCGAGCACGACGACGATCAGAATGGCCGACAGGATCGGCGTGCTCTCCAGGTCGAAGGCCTTGGTGGCGTAGGCGATCAGGCCGTTGGACGTCGGCATGGCGACGGCCAGCGAGAGCAGGACCGGCAGGATGCCGGCGAGGATGCTCCGGAAGATGATGCCGACGATGATCGCGACCAGGAAGACGCTGCTGAGCGCGATGATGGCGTCCGCCGCGCCGGAGGCCTCCTTCTGGTCCAGCTGCTGGGCGGCGGCGCCGCCGAGCTGGAACTTCAGGTCGGTGCCCGAGGCGAGCGCCTTGCCCTCCTCGCGCAGCTTCTTGGCGGTCTCGCCGAAGGCCTCGGACTGCTGGGTCGTCTTGTCGATGGCGATCGGCGCCAGCGCGTACTTGCCGTCCTTGGACGTCGTCTGCTCGCCGACCGGGATGATCTTCTCGACGTGCTCGATGTTCTTGTCGGTGAGTCCCTGGACGATCTTGGCCATGGCGGCCTTGTCGGCATCACCCATGGGGGCGCCGTCGGTGCGCTCGAACAGGGCGAGCGCCGAGGGCGTGAAGCTGGCCGGGAAGGCCTTCTCCTGGACCTGCGCGGCCTGGATCGACTCGTAGTGCTTGGGAAGGAAGGCGGCCTCGTCGGTCTGCGCGGTGATCTTCGGCGCGCTCGCGGCGATCGCGATCATCGCGACCACCCACGCGGCGATCACCCACCAGGCGCGACGGACGACGAAGTGTCCTAGTCGGTGGAACATGCTCGTGATGCCTCCTGGGCATGGTTCACCGCAGCCCTCGGGGGACGGGGTCGGGCGACGGATGGACCGGCATGACGGCATGGCGACGGCGCCCCCGCCCCTAGCCGGTCGGCAGGTAAGTGTTGTGTGGGCATCATCCTACGAGAACTTGCTAGCCGCCCGGCAAGCCATTTCCCCCGCAGGCCGAATCCCCCCGGGGACGCCGAGCGGCGGCCCCGCACCATCTTCGCCTGCCGACCAGCCCACTCACCTCGTGCTGGGGGTGGAGACATCTCCCCCTCAGGGTGGAGCCAGATCCCGGACCGGGGGAGGAGAAAGTCAGGGTCGCCGGGTAGGGAAAACCCCACCCCATGCCCCTGGGAGGACCCCCGGGGTAACTCCCCCGCCAGCCGGATACCCCCTCAACTCCGGCTCTTCTACCGTCGATTGCGACGCCGGATCCTGCAACCGGCGCCCGCTTCCGGCGGCCGTCCGGCCCCGCGCACCCGCCGCCCTCCGCCGGCGGCGGCCGCCGCTCTCCCTGGGGGAACTCTCGTGAAGACCAGACTCGGCGTGGCCGCCGCCATGGGCGCCTGGAGCGCCCGGCACCGGAAGACCGCCGTCTTCGGCTGGCTGCTCTTCGTCGTCCTGGCCGCCGTCCTCGGCGGCCTGCACGGCAGCACACAGGTCAAGGAGGCCGAGTCCATGCCGGGCCAGGTCTCCCGCGCCGCCAGGATCCTCGACGACGCCGGGCTGAAGTCCCCGGCGAGCGAGACGGTCCTGGTCCGCAGCGACGCCCTGACCGCCGACGCCCCCGCCTTCCGGGCCGCCGTCGGCCAGGTGATCGCCGGCATCGACGCCACCGGCAAGGCCGCCGAGGTCCGCTCCCCCTACGACACCAGGGCGGTCTCGGCGGACGGCCACGCCGCCCTCGTCCAGCTGACCCTCAAGGGCGAGCACCAGGACGCCGTCGAGAACGTCCCGGCCGTCCTGGCCGCGGTCGCCGCCGTTCAGGAGCAGCACCCCGACCTCACCGTGGTCGAACTCGGCGACGCCAGCTCGGGCAAGTGGATCCGCGAGCAGTTCTCCGACGACTTCGCCCGCGCCGAGTGGACCGCCGTCCCGCTCGCCCTCGGCATCCTGCTGGTCGCCTTCGGCGCGCTGGTCGCCGCCGTCCTCCCGGTGGTGCTGGCCATCACCGCCTTCGTCGCGGCCGGCGGACTGGTCGCGCTGAGCAGCGGATTCCTGCACACCAGCGACAACGCGAGCTCGGTGATGCTGCTGGTCGGCCTCGCCGTCGGCGTCGACTACTGCCTCTTCTACCTGCGCCGCGAGCGCGAGGAGCGCGCCGCCGGGCGGGACGCGTCGACCGCGCTGGCCATCGCCGCCGCCACCAGCGGCCGGGCCGTCCTGGTCTCGGGGGTGACCGTCGTGGTCGCCATGGCCGGCATGTTCCTCACCGGCATCGCGGAGTTCCAGGCGATGTCCTACGCCACCATCGTGGTCGTGATCACCGCGGTGCTCGGCTCGCTCACCGTGCTGCCGGCGCTGCTCTCGCTGCTCGGCGACCGGGTCGAGAAGGGCCGCGTCCCGCTGCTGGCACGGCTGCGCCGGCCCGGCGCCGCCACCACCGGCGGCCGGGTCTGGAACGCCCTCCTCACCCCGGTGCTGCGCCGGCCGCTGGCCGCCGCCGTACTGGCCGGCGCCCTGCTGGTCGGCCTCGCCACGCCGATGCTCACCATGCACACCGCCAACCTCACCTTCCAGCAGCAGCTGCCGGAGGGCAACGAGCTGGTCGCCGTCTCGCAGAAGATCGAGGCCGCCTTCCCCGGCAGCCCCGCCCCGGCCACGGTGGTGGTCAAGGCCGCCGACATCGACTCCCCCGCGATGACCGCCGCGCTCGCCGACCTCAGGGCGAAGGCCCTGGCGAGCGGGAGGATGCACGGGCCGGTGGACGTCGCCGTCCACCCGGAGCAGAACGTCGCCACCGTCGACATCCCGCTCAACGGCACCGGCAACGACGCGGTCAGCAACGAAGCGCTGCGGACCCTGCGCGAGGAGATCGTGCCCGCCACCGTGCTGAAGGTGCCCGGCACGGAGGCCCCGGTCACCGGCCGCACCGCCGGCTCGTACGACTTCAACGCGAAGATGACCGGCTCCATGCCGCTGGTCTTCGGGTTCGTGGTGGCCTTCGCCTTCCTGCTGATGCTCGCCTCCTTCCGCTCGCTCGCCGTCGCCGCCACCGCCGTGGTGCTCAACCTGCTCTCGGTCGGCGCCGCCTACGGGGTGCTGACGCTGGTCTTCCAGCACGGGGTGGGCGCCTCGCTGCTCGGCACCGCCGGCGTCGGCGCGGTGGAGTCCTGGGTGCCGCTCTTCCTCTTCGTGATCCTCTTCGGGCTCTCGATGGACTACCACGTCTTCGTGGTCTCCCGGATCAAGGAGGGCCGCGACCGCGGCCTGCCGACCAGGGCCGCCGTCGCGCACGGCATCCGCTCCACGGCCGGGGTGGTCACCAGTGCCGCGGTGATCATGGTGGCGGTGTTCGCGGTCTTCGGCACCCTCTCCATGCAGGCGATGAAGCAGATGGGCGTCGGCCTGGCGGTGGCCGTGCTGATCGACGCGACCGTCATCCGCGCGGTGCTGCTGCCCTCGGTGATGACCCTGCTCGGCGAGCGCAACTGGTACCTGCCGGCCTGGCTGCGCTGGCTGCCCGACCTCTCGCACGGCGGTTCCGTCCCGCCGGTCGGCGCCGCCGCGGTCCTGCACGGCCCGGCTTCCACCGCCGGACCGGAGCCGGCCGGCGGCGCCCGGCACCGCCGGATCGGCGTCTGACGCCCCGACAGCTGCGCCCGCACACCCGGCCGGGCCCCGCTTCCCGCGGGGCCCGGCCGGCGTTTGCCACAATGATCGCCGGTCGACAGCCCCGGTCGACGCGTCGGCCGCCACCACGGAACGGACTCCCCCATGCTCCCCTTCGACGAGGGCCGCGCCCGGCTGCTGCTCGCCCACGCCTGCGAGTCCGCCGGCCTGCCCGGCCCCGGTGACGCCCGGCTGCTCGCGCTCGGCGAGAACGCCGTCTTCGACCTCGGAGACCCGGCCGTGGTGGCCAAGGTCGCCCGCGGACCGGAGCTGTACGACCGGGCCCACCACGAACTCACCGTCGCCCACTGGCTGGCCGGCCGGGGCATCCCGGTGGTCCGCCCGTACGAAGCCCTCGCGCCCGAGCCCCAGCTCGCCCACGGACACCCCGTCACCTTCTGGCACCGGCTCGCGCCGGCCGTCCGGCCCGCCCGCCCCGCCGACCTCGCGCCGCTGCTGCGCGCCCTGCATCGTTTGCCGCTGCCGCCCTTCCCGCTGGAGCGGCGCGACCTGCTCGCCCCGGTCGAGCGCTGGCTCGCCTCCGCCGAGGGCCACGTCGACCCCGCCGACGTCGCCTTCCTGCGCCACCGCCGGGACGCCTTCGCGGCCGCGCTGCCCGACCTCGTCCCGCAGCTGCCGGCCGGGGTGATCCACGGCGACGCGCTGCCGCGCAACGTCCACGTCGGCCCGGAGGGCCCCGTCCTCCTGGACCTGGAGAACGCGGCGCACGACCTGCGCGAGCACGACCTCGTGGTGCTGGCGCTCAGCCACGACCGGTACGGCGTCCCGGCCGAGGAGTACCGGGCGTTCACCGACGGCTACGGCTGGGACGTCCGCGAGTGGCCCGGCTTCGCGGTGCTGCGCGGCGCCCGCGAGACGGCGAGCGCCTCGTGGGTGGCGCAGCAGGCGCCGGGCAACCCGGCCGCGCTGGCCGAGTTCCGTCGCCGGGTGGAGTCGCTGCGGGCGGGCGCGACGGACGTGCGCTGGTACCCGTTCTGACGCCGGGGTGGGATCTCGGGCCGGGGACCCGAGGTGGCGGCGGGAGCGGCGGCGGTACCGGCGGGACCATACCGTGGGCCGCGCCGTGGGCCGCGCCCTTGTGGACCGCAACCGCGCGCGATCCGATCGGCGTCCTGTCTGACAGTCAGCCCGAAACCGGGCCTGACCGAGGGATCGGGACCCACCGCCGTATCCGGGAGCCGCCGCCATGCCGTCGCACGCCACCTCCCCCCGCACCTCACCACCCGCCCGGGGCCGCCGACGCGCCCTGACCGCGAGCTGCGCCGTCGTGGCCGCCGCCCTCGGCCTCGCCGCCTGCGGCACCGCCAACGGGGTGCTCCAGCCGAAGCCGAGCGTCACCGCCGTGTCGAGCCCGGCCGGCCCGACGCCCTCCGCGCCGTCCGCCGCGCCCACCGGCACGCCTTCGTCCCCGGGACCGTCCGGCTCCGGACCGGGCACCCCGGCACCGCCCACCGCCCCCGCCGCGCCCGCCCCTTCGGCCGCGACGGCCACGTCACCCGCCACGGTCGCGCCGAAGCCGACCCCGCCCGAGCCCGTGGCCCCGGCCCCGAGCACCACCCGGCCCCCGGCCCACTCACCGACCCCGACCACCCCGCCGGCCACCCGGCCGCCCACGGCGACCCCGGCTCCGCCACCGCCGCCGCCCGCGAACGACGGCGCCACCTCGGTGGTCCGCTCCACCGCCACCGGTGGCCGCACGGTCGCGCTCACCTTCGACGACGGCCCCGGCCCGGCCACCGGCCAGGTGCTGGACCTGCTCGCCCAGTACGGTGCCAGGGCGACCTTCTGCCAGATCGGCCAGCAGGCCGCCGCCAACCCCGCGCTGGTCAAGCGGATCGTCGCGGCGGGGCACCGGCTGTGCGACCACAGCGTGGACCACCCGCAGCCGTTCGCCGCGCTCCCGCACGACCGGGCCGACTACGAGATCGCCCACGCCGAGGAGCAGATCGTGCGGGCCGGCGGGCCGGGCACCCGGGTCTCCTGGTTCCGCGCCCCCGGCGGCGGGTTCACCGCCGACAACCAGCGGATCGCGGCCGGTCTCGGGCTGCGCCCGCTCGGCTGGTCGGTGGACCCGCGCGACTGGTCCCGCCCGGGCGTGGCGTCGATCGTCGCGTCCGTACAGAGCCAGCTGCGCCCCGGCGGGGTGGTCCTGCTCCACGACGGGGGCGGAGACCGGAGCCAGACCGTCGCCGCGCTGAAGCAGCTGCTCCCCTGGCTGGTCGCCCAGGGCTACCGGTTCGACTTCCCGGCCGGGTGACCCGCCCGGCGCCACCGGTCCCTCGACCCTTCCCCGCCCCTCCCGCGCCGCGGCGGCCGGTCCGCCTCCGGAGCCCCGCCGGGTTCCGGCCCGCGCGGCGGGTCAGCGCGGCGGCGCGGCGGGTCAGCGCAGCGGCGCGGCGGGTCAGCGCAGCGGCGCGGCGGGTCAGCGCAGCGGCCAGCGCGGGTCGACGACGGCCTGCGGGTCCTTGCCGCGGCGCAGCCAGGACTCCAGGCCCTGGGCCCAGTCCCGGTACCAGTCGATCTGGCGGGCGTGCAGCTCGGCGAGCGGGACGGCGCCGACCCGGTCGGGATAGCGCTCGGCGAGCGCGACGGCGACCCGGACGGCGGCGAGGGCGTCGCTGCCGGCCTCGTGGGCGTCGGTCAGTTCGACGCCGTAGACCTCGCAGACCCGCTGCAGGGTGCGCGAGCCCTTGCGGTACTTGTCGACGGCCCGGTCGATGACCAGGGCGTCGAGCACCGGCGCGACCGGCCCGCCGAGCCGCTCGGCGAGCGGGGCGAGCCCGTGGCGGTGCAGCTCGGCGTCGAGCAGCGAGAGGTCGAAGGGGGCGTTGAAGGCGACCACCGGGCGGCCGGCGGCGAGCCGCTCGCAGAGCGCGGCGGCTATCTCGTCCACCGCCTCCTTGGCCGGGCGGCCCTTGCTGCGGGCCGTGTCGTCATCGATGCCGTGGATCGCCGCGGCCTCGGCGGGGATCGGCACGCCCGGGTCGAGCAGCCATCCGGTGGCGCTCAGCCGGCGGGCTCCGAGGGTGTCCACGAGGGCGGCCGTGACGATGCGGTCCACGGCCGGGTCCGTGCCCGTGGTCTCCAGGTCGAAGCCGACCAGTGGCTGCTGCCACCAGCTCATAGGGGTGTGTCCTTCCGTCCTGCTGGTCGAAACAGCCCCTATCATCGCCCGACCCACCGACAATGCCGCCGCTGGGTCGGGCCGCGCCGGCCCCGGCCGAGCCGGCCGGCGGCGTCAGGACACCGGCCGGGAGTCCCCCCAGACCCCTTCGAACTCCTCCCGGTAGACCTCCAGCAGCCCCGCGTCGGTGCCGCCCGGCTCCTGGCCCGCGCCGCCGCGCAGGACGAGGGCGGGCGACTCCATGCCGCGGGCGCGGCGCAGGTAGGGCTGGACGACGCCGAGGTCGCGGCTCTGCCGGCGGGGACCGCCGGCGGAGCCGGCCGGGCGGGCCCCCTCGACCAGGTAGGCGGTGAAGCGCGGGGTCTCGTCGAAGACCCGGATCTCGAAGCCGCCCTGGTCCCGCAGCCGGGCCCGGACCCGGCGGACGTGCATGATGTTCATCTCGATCGAGCGGGCCAGTTCGCCGCGTCCGAGGCCGAGTTCGCGCTCCCGGCGGCGGACGGCGCTGCTGGCCGGGTTGAGGAAGAGCAGCCGGACCCGGCAGCCGTCGCCGGCCAGCCGGACCAGCCGCTTGCCGGTGTAGTTCTGGCAGAGCATGCCCAGGCCGATGCCGAGCGCGTCGAGCCGGCGCGCTCCGTCCAGCAGGTCCTCCACGGGGAGGTCGCGCTGGAGCCGGACCCGGTCGGGGTGCACCGCGACGACGTCCGCGTACCGGCCCGCGACCAGGGACTCGACCACGTCGGCGGGCACGCCGCCGGCGCCGCCGTCCAGGACGGCGAGCAGCCGGGCCGCGGCGCGCTCGGTCTGGGCGAGGACGGTCGGGGTGAGGACGCGGTTGCGGGAGACGACGTGCCGGGCGACCTCCAGCTCGTCGAGCGCCAGCTCGATCTCGCGGCGGTCGGCCAGGTAGGGCTCGAAGCACGGCCAGTGCTGGACCATCAGCTCGCGCAGCTGGGGCAGGGTGAGGAAGACCAGCGGGTCGTCGTCGGCCGGGTCGAGCAGGTAGCCCTTGCGGCGGCTGACCTCGCGGACGGCCCCCGCCCGGTGGGCCCACTCCTCGCCGGCGGGGCCGGCCGCGGCGGTGACCCAGTCCTCGCCGTGGGCGGGTGCGTAGATGGGGTACAGCACCTCGTCGACGAGCGAGCGCAGCCGCTGCTCGACCAGGTTGAGCCAGACGTAGGCGCGCCCGGAGAGGCGGACGCGCTGGTAGGCGTCCTCCCATTCGGCGCCGGACCAGGCCAGGGCGGGTATCTCGACCGGCCCGCCCTGGGCCGGCACCACGGCGCGGCCGGTCAGGGCGGGGCGCATGACGACGGTCGGCGCCTCGCTGCGGGCGTTGCCCCGGTCGGGGCCGCCCGGCCCACCGCCACGGCCGCCGGCGGGGTACACCATGCGCCACCTCACCTGGTTCCTGCTGGAGCTACTGCTGTCGGTCTTGAATCTCGTCTTCTGATGGTTCGCCACGAGCGCGGGGGCGGCCGGACGATCAAGGGTACTGCCCGCCGCGAGCCGCCCGCAGCCGGTTGGCCGAGGGACGCCCGTGGGCCCCGTCCGCCCCGCCGGCCCCGCGGGGCCCACGCGACCCGCCGGCCGTCGCGAACTGCCGCCGACCGGGCGCAGGACCGGGCGCGGGGCGCCACCGGACCGGGCGCCCGACCGCCGCCGGACACCCGTTCGGGCGAACACGCGCCAAATGGCCCCGCCGCCGGGGAAAGCGTCGGGGAGTATGCGGACTGTGCCGTGCGTCACGGCGCGCGACCGCCGCACATGTCCGGCCGCCCGGCCGGGAAGAGAGCGCAAGGGTCCGGGCTGATTGTCGGACTACATGTCAGTTGTCTTTCTACACAAGGAAGTTGGGGACAGATGCAGGTCTGGCCTGGGAAGCCCTATCCCCTCGGTGCCACCTACGACGGGGCCGGAACCAACTTCGCGGTGTTCTCGGAGAGCGCCGACCGGATCGAGCTCTGCCTGCTCGCCGAGGACGGCTCGGAGACGGCCGTCGAACTGCGCGAGACGGACGCCTTCGTCCGGCACGCCTACCTGCCCGGCGTCCAACCCGGGCAGCGCTACGGCTTCCGCGTCCACGGCCCCTACAACCCGGGCCTGGGCCAGCGGCACAACAGCGCCAAGCTGCTGCTGGACCCGTACGCCAAGGCGATGAGCGGCCACATCGACTGGGACGAGTCCGTCTACGGCTACCACTTCGGCGCCCCCGAGCGCCGCAACGACCTCGACTCCGCCCCGCACACCATGCACTCGGTGGTCATCAACCCCTACTTCGACTGGGGCACCGACCGGCCGCCGCGCACCGACTACCACCGCACGGTCGTCTACGAGGCGCACGTCAAGGGCCTCACCAGACTCCACCCGGGCATCCCCGAGGAGATCCGCGGCACCTACGCCGGCCTGGCCCACCCCGCGGTCATCGAGCACCTGGCCAAACTCGGCGTCACCGCGATCGAGCTGATGCCGGTGCACCAGTTCGTCCGCGACCACCGGCTGCGCGACCTCGGGCTGGCCAACTACTGGGGCTACAACACGATCGGCTTCTTCGCCCCGCACTCGTCCTACTCCTCGACCGGCGACCGGGGCCAGCAGGTCCAGGAGTTCAAGTCGATGGTCAAGGCGCTGCACGCGGCCGGCATCGAGGTGATCCTGGACGTCGTCTACAACCACACCGCCGAGGGCAACCACCTCGGACCCACGCTCTCGCTGCGCGGTCTGGACAACGTCTCCTACTACCGGCTCGCCCAGGACCAGCGGTTCTACGAGGACACCACCGGCACCGGCAACAGCCTGCTGATGCGCAGCCCGCACGTGCTCCAACTGATCATGGACTCGCTGCGCTACTGGGTCACCGAGATGCACGTCGACGGCTTCCGCTTCGACCTCGCCGCCACCCTGGCCCGGCAGTTCCACGAGGTCGACCGGCTCTCCTCGTTCTTCGACCTGGTCCAGCAGGACCCGGTGGTCTCCCAGGCCAAGCTGATCGCCGAGCCCTGGGACCTCGGCGAGGGCGGCTACCAGGTGGGCAACTTCCCGCCGCTGTGGACGGAGTGGAACGGCATGTACCGGGACACCGTCCGCGACCTGTGGCGCGGCGAGAACGCCACCCTGGCCGAGTTCGGCTCCCGGCTCACCGGCTCCTCCGACCTCTACCAGGACGACGGCCGCCGGCCGATCGCCTCGATCAACTTCGTCACCTGCCACGACGGCTTCACCCTGCGCGACCTGGTCTCGTACAACGAGAAGCACAACGCGGCCAACGGGGAGGACAACCGGGACGGCGAGTCCTTCAACCGCTCCTGGAACTGCGGCGTCGAGGGCCCGACCACCGACCCCGCCGTCGAGGAGCTGCGCGCCCGCCAGCAGCGGAACCTGATCGCCACCCTGATGCTCTCCCAGGGCGTGCCGATGCTCTCGCACGGCGACGAACTCGGCCGCACCCAGCTCGGCAACAACAACGCCTACTGCCAGGACAACGAACTCACCTGGGTGCACTGGCCGGAGGGCGACGGCCCGGAGGCCCGGCTGCTGGAGTTCACCCAGGGGATGATCTGGCTCCGCCGGGACCACCCGGTGTTCCGGCGCCGCCGCTTCTTCCACGGCCGCCCGGTCTCCGGCCGCCCCGCCGCCGGCGGCTCCGAGGACCTGACCGACATCGCCTGGTTCACCCCCGGCGGGGAGGAGATGACCAAGCGCAACTGGGGCGCCAGCTACGCCAAGTCGCTCACCGTCTTCCTCAACGGCTACGCCATCTCCGAGCCGGACCGGCGCGGCGGGCGGATCGTCGACGACTCCTTCCTGCTGATGTTCAACGCCCACTTCGAGCCGCTGGAGTTCACCGTCCCCGCCGACCACGGCCAGGAGTGGCAGGTGGTGGTCGACACCACCCTGCCCCGGCTGCCCGCCCCGGGGACCGGCGCCCGGGTGAAGGCCGGGGACACGCTCTGGCTCACCGACCGCTCGCTCATGGTGCTGCAGCGGCCCGCGTGACCGGGGCCCGGTCACCTGTTCGGATCAGCAGCGGGTCTTGGCCGCGGGCTCGCGCGGGTACTCATGGACACATGACCTCCGCCGCCGAGCCCGCGCAGCCCCGCCCGGCCGCTGTCCCCACCGCCACCTACCGCCTCCAGCTCCAGCCCGGCTTCACCCTCCGTGACGCCACCGCCGCCGTCCCCTACCTGGCCGCCCTCGGGGTCTCGCACCTGCACCTCTCCCCGCTGCTGGAGGCCGCCCCCGGCTCCACCCACGGCTACGACACCGTCGACCACGGCCGGATCAGCGAGCAGCTCGGCGGCGAGCCGGCGCTGCGCGAGCTGGCCGCCGCGGCCCACCGGCACGGCCTGCGGCTGATCGCCGACGTGGTGCCCAACCACATGGCCGTCCCCGTCCCCGAACAGCTCAACCGGCCGCTCTGGCACGTCCTACGGGACGGCCCGGACTCGCCGTACGCGCGCTGGTTCGACATCGACTGGGCCGCCCAGCCCGGACCGGCCGACGCCCCCGACCGCGGGCGGGTGCTGCTGCCGCTGCTCGGTGACCGGCTCGGCGCCGTCCTCGGCGACCTCACCGTCGACGGCGACCGGCTCCGCTACCACGACCACGTCCTCCCGCTGCGGCCCGGCACCCCCGGCCTGCCGCTCCCCGAGCTGCTCGCCCGCCAGTGGTACCGGCTCGCCTGGTGGCGACTGGCCCGCACCGAGCTGAACTACCGGCGGTTCTTCACCGTCAACGAGCTGATCGCCGTCCGGGTGGAGCTCCCCGAGGTCTTCGAGGCCACCCACGGCGTGCTGCTGCGCCTGCACGCGGACGGCGTCCTGGACGGGTTCCGGATCGACCACCCCGACGGCCTCGCCGATCCGCGCGGCTACCTCACCCGGCTCGCCGACGCCACCGGCGGCGCCTACACCGTCGTCGAGAAGATCCTCACCGGCGACGAGCGGCTGCCCACCGACTGGCCCTGCGCCGGCACCACCGGGTACGACGCGCTGCACCGGATCGACGGCGTCCTCACCGACCACGCGGGCGCCTGCCGGCTGGCCGGGCACTACGAGCACTTCGTCTCCGGCGCGGCCGCCGGCGAACCCTGCGCCGACCCGCACCCGGCCGTGGCCGCCGCCCGGCGCGGCCGCGCCGACATGACCGCCCCGCTCGGCGAGCTGGCCGCCGAGGTCGACCGGCTGGTCCGGCTCGCGGTGCGGATCGGCGCCGCCGACCCCGCGCACGCCGACCACGCACCCTGGCAGCTGCGCGCGGCCCTCCAGCGGGTGCTCACCGGCTACCCGGCCTACCGCCCCTACGTCCGGCCGGGCGAGCCCGCGCCCGCGGCCTCGCAGGAGCAGCTCCGGGCGGCCCTGGACGGCTCCGCCGACCCCACCGACCGGCTCGTCGCCGGACTCGCCCTCGGCCGGCTCGGGCGCGGCCCGGAGAAGGACGAGTTCTGCGTGCGGTTCGCCCAGACCGCCGCCGCCGTCGCCGCCAAGGGCGTCGAGGACACCGCCTTCTACCGCTGGAACGCCCTGATCGGCCTGAACGAGGTCGGCGGGGACCCGGCCCGCCCGGGCCTGCCCCCGGAGGACTTCCACGCCTGGTGCCACTACGTGGAGCGGCACTGGCCGGCCACCATGACCGTGCTCTCCACCCACGACACCAAGCGCAGCGCCGACGCCCGGGCCCGGCTGGCGGTGCTCGCCGAGCAGCCGGACCCCTGGGCCGCCGAGGCCGCCGCCTGGTCCACCGCCGCCGGCCCCGGCGGCGACCGGGAGGGCGACTGGCTGCTCTGGCAGACCCTCGTCGCGGCCTGGCCGATCACCCCGGACCGGTTGGTCCGGGCCATGCTCAAGGCCGCCCGCGAGGCCAAGCTGCGCACCTCCTGGACGACCCCCGACGAGCGCTACGAGCAGGCGCTCGCCGAGCGGGCCCGGGCGGTCTACGGGAACCCGGGGCTGCTGCCGCGGATCGAGGGGTTCGTCCGGGCGATCGCCCCGTACGCCCGTGCCAACACGCTGGCCGCCGCCCTGCTGCACCTCACCCTGCCGGGGGTGCCGGACCTCTACCAGGGCAGCGAGGAGCCGCTGCACACCCTGGTCGACCCGGACAACCGGGGCGTGGTGGACCTGGGCGCGCTCGCCGTCCGGCTGACCGACTCGGCGACGCCCCGGCCGGACGACCCGGCCCGGGAGAAGCTGCACCTCACCACCACCGCGCTGCACCTGCGCCGGTCCCGGCCGCTGGGCGCCTACCGCCCGCTCACCGCCACCGGCCCGGCCGCCGGCCACCTGCTCGCCTTCTCCCGCGGCCAGGACGTGGTCACCGCGGTCACCCGGCTCCCGTACGGCCTGGAGCGGGCCGGCGGCTGGCGGGACACCACCCTGGCGCTGCCGGCCGGCGGCGCCTGGACGGACGCGCTGACCCGGCGGCGCCACGCCGCCGGCGAGGTACCGGTGGCCGAGCTGCTGGCGGAGCAGCCGGTGGCACTGCTGACCAGGAGGGGCGGGGCATGACGGGCCACGAGGATGGGGCGGCCGCGCCGCGGCCGGCACGGCCCCGGACGGACACCGCGCGCCACTACGAGGTGTGGGCCCCGGCAGCCGCCGAGCGGGTCGAGGTGGAGGTCGACGGCGACCGGCACCCGCTGGCCCGCGACACCGCACGGGCCGGCTGGTGGCGCGGCGAGGCCCCGGCCGGGGACTACGCCTTCCGGCTCGACGGCGGCCCGCCCCTGCCCGACCCGCGCTCGCCCCGCCAGCCGCACGGGCCGGACGGGCCCAGCCGGCCCGTGGACCACGCCGCGTTCCGCTGGTCCCGCACCGGCTGGCGCGGCCGCCCGCTGCCCGGGGCCGTCCTCTACGAGCTGCACATCGGCACCTTCACCGCCGCGGGCACCTTCGACGCCGCCATCGAACACCTCGATCACCTGGTGGAGTTGGGGGTGGACCTGGTCGAGCTGATGCCGGTGTGCCCGTTCCCCGGCAAGCACGGCTGGGGGTACGACGGGGTCTCGATCTGGGCCGTGCACGAGCCGTACGGCGGGCCCGACGGCCTGAAGCGCTTCGTCGACGCCGCGCACCGCAAGGGCCTCGGCGTCGTCCTGGACGTGGTGCACAACCACCTCGGCCCGTCCGGCAACTACCTTCCCGCCTACGGGCCGTACTTCACCGACCGCCACCACACCCCGTGGGGCTCGGCGGTCAACCTGGACGCCCCCGGATCCGACGAGGTGCGCGCCTACCTGATCGGCAGCGCGCTCTCCTGGCTGCGCGACTACCGGATCGACGGCCTGCGCCTCGACGCCGTGCACGCCCTCGCCGACGACCGCGCCGTCCACTTCCTGGAGGAACTCTCCGCCGGGGTCGAGCGGTTGGCCGTCGCCACCAACCGGCCGCTGTTCCTGATCGCCGAGTCCGACCTCAACTCACCCCGCACCACCGCCCCGCGCCCGGCCGGCGGCCATGGGATCACCGCGCAGTGGAGCGACGACTTCCACCACGCGCTGCACACCGCCCTGACCGGCGAATCCCACGGCTACTACGGCGACTTCGCGCGCGCCCCGCTGGCGGCCGTGGCCAAGACGCTCACCCGCGGCTTCTTCCACGACGGGACCTGGTCCTCCTTCCGCGGCCGCAGCCACGGGCGGCCCTTCCCGCCGGGCGGCGGCCACCGGCTGCTGGGCTACCTGCAGACCCACGACCAGGTCGGCAACCGGGCGCTCGGGGACCGGATCTCCGCCGTGCTGTCGGCGGGCCGACTCGCCTGCGGCGCCGCCCTGGTGCTCACCTCGCCGTTCACCCCGATGCTCTTCATGGGCGAGGAGTGGGGCGCGGCCACTCCCTGGCAGTACTTCACCGACCACACCGACCCGGGCCTCGCGGAGGCCGTCCGCCGGGGCCGGCGACGGGAGTTCGCGGAGCACGGGTGGCAGGCGGAGGCGGTACCGGATCCGCAGGAGCCGGCCACCGTACTGCGCTCCGTCCTCGACTGGACCGAGCCGTGGCGTGCCCCGCACTCCGAACTGCTGGATTGGTACCGGAGGTTGATCCGGCTACGGCGCGAACGGGCGGCACTGGCCGATCCGGACCTGGCGGCCGTCCGGGTGGAGTTCGACGAGGCGGCGCGGTGGTTGGTGGTGCACCGGGGGCCGTACCGGGTGGCGGTGAACCTGGGCGACGGGCCGGCGGCGCTCCCGCTGGGGGCGCCGGGCCGGGAGGTGGCGGCCTCGTTCGGGGAGTGCGTACTGGACGGCTCGGCGGTGCGGCTGGCGGCGGAGTCGGTGGCGGTCGTCGCGGTGTGAGGCGGGCGTCGGCGGCGCCCGCGCCCCACCCGGGCCCGTGCCTCACCCGGGCCCGTGCCTCACCGGGCCCTGCCCTCGCCGGGGGCCATGGCCTCACCGGGGCCCTGGCCTCACCAGAAGAACGTGCCGATCCGCTCGCGCAGCGAGGCGGCGTCCAGCCCGTAGGCCGCCAGGTGCTCGGGGATCGAGCCGTAGTGCCGGTGCTCCTCGCGCGGCACACCGAGGGCGAGCACCCGGTGCGGCCGGTCGTTCAGCGCGGCGTGCGCCTCGTTGGCGGAGGTCCCGGCCAGGTAGGGCTCGACCAGCACCACGTCCGCCCGACCGCCGACGGCCGCACGCAGGCCGGCCCGGTCGAACGGCCGCACGCTGGCCGCGTACAGCACCGTCACGTTCAGCCCTTCGGTGGCCGCCAGCACGGCGTCCAGCATCGGGCCGACCGCGAGCACCACGCCGCCGACGCCCTCGCGCACGGCGGTGAACCGCCCGGGCTCCACCGGCACCGCGGCGGTGTTCTGGTGCGCGGAGAGCCGCACGTAGACGTTGCGGTCGCCGTCGGCCACGGCGTGGCGCAGCAACAGCTCCGCCTCGTCCGGGTGGCCGGGCACGTGGACCGTCCAGTCCGGCAGGGTGTCCAGCAGGGCGACGTCGCCCGGCGCCATGTGGGTCCGGCCGCCGGCCGGCCAGTCGTAGGAGCCGGCCGCGCTCACCAACACGGCGCCGACACCCTGGTGGACCAGGTCCAGCTTGATCTGCTCGAAGGGCCGTTCGACCAGGAAGCTGGCGAAGGTGTGGGCGAGCGGGCGCATCCCGCTGAGCGCCAGGCCGCCGGCCGCGCCGATCAGCAGCTGCTCGCGGATGCCGACGTTGACCACCCGGTCGGGGTGCCGCTCGGCGGCGCCGGCGAAGCCGGCCGCACTGATGTCGGCCAGCACCACGGCCAGCCGGGGGTCGTCGTCGAGCAGGCGGGTGGTGACGTCGAGGAAGCGCTCGCGCATGGTGTCCATCGGTGGGGTCCCGTGCCTTTCGGTGGTGTTCGGTGATCGTGGGGGCGGGCGTCGGCGGTGGGCGGCGGTGGGCGGCGGGGTCGGGACGGCCGGCGCTCAGGCGTTCTTGGGCTCGACGCGGGCCACCACGGCGTGCGGGCGGCCCGGGTGCGCGGCGGTGAACGCCGCGTGGAGCGCCTCGTGGTCGCGGCCGTCCACCGTCGCCGTCGACCAGCCCTCGGCGGCGAAGCGCGCCGCGATCCCGCCCCGCCAGCCGTGCGTGGCCGAGGAGTTGTCGATGACGACGACGTGCAGCCGCTCCAGGCCGGCGGCCCCGGCGAAGGCGACCGCCTCGTGGTTGGAGCCCTCGTCGAACTCCGCGTCCCCGAGCAGCACCCAGACCGCGGGCTCGCTCAGCCCCTGGGCCCGCAGCCCGAGCGCGGTACCGACCGCCAGCGGCAGCCCGTGCCCCAGCGAGCCGGAGCCGATCTCCACCCCGGGGACGAGCGTCCGGTCGGGGTGGTGGCCCAGCGGCGAGTCGTAGGCGCCGAAGCTGCTCAGCACCTCCCGGTCGACGAACCCCTTGGCGGCCAGGACGGCGTAGTACGCCATCGGGCCGTGGCCCTTGGAGAGCAGGAACCGGTCCCGGTCCTGGTCCTCGGCGGTGTCCGGGGTGACGCGGAGCACGCGGTCGTAGAGCACCCACAGGGCGTCCAGGGTGGAGGTGGCGGCTGGGCCGTGCTTCTCGTCGCCGGTCATCAGGCCCATCAGGGCGGGGAGGTCGCTGAACGCGGCTCCGCCCGGGATCGTCGTCGTCATGTCCTCGATGGTGCAACTTGAAGTCGACTTGAGGTCAAGCGGCTACAGTGGCCGTCATGACCGAGCCCATCGCCTCCGAGCAGCCAGCCGGCCCCAGCCGCCACGACCTGCTCACCATCGGCCAACTCGCCGACCGCAGCGGCCTCGCCGCCTCGGCCCTGCGCTACTACGAGAAGCTCGGCCTGATCCACGCCACCCGCACCACCGGCGGCCAGCGCCGCTACACCCGCGGCACCCTGCGCCGGGTCGCCTTCGTCCGGGCCGCCCAGCGCGTCGGCCTCTCGCTCGACGAGGCCAGGGTCGCCCTGGACCGGCTGCCCGAGCACCGCGCCCCCAGCGGGGCCGAGTGGGACGGCGTCGCCGCGTCCTGGCAGGACCGGATCGACGAGCAGATCGCCGAACTGGAGCGACTGAAGGCCAAGCTCACCGGATGCATCGGCTGCGGCTGCCTGTCGCTCAACCGCTGCGCCCTCTACAACGCCGGCGACCGCGCAGGCGAGGCCGGCCCCGGCGCCCGGTACCTGCTCACCCGCGATCCGGCCTCCGGCCCCGAGCCGGCCCCGGCGGAGGCCGACGGCCGCTGACGCAGCCGACCGTCGACCGCCGACCGCCGACCGCCGACCGCCGACCGCCGACGCCGCTGACGGGTACTCCGTTCGGCGGACTACGCCCAAGGTCGCACGGTCGCCTACCTCCCCGGACCGGTCCGCGGGCCTCGCCGGCGGCATAGCCTGCCGGGAACGGAACCGGAACCGCCGGCGCCGGGACGCCAGGAGGAGAGCACGTTGAGCACGGACGCACCGGTATCGCTGGTCACGGGCGCCAATCGGGGGATCGGCCGGGAGACGGCACGCCAGCTGGCCGGCCTCGGCCACACCGTGCTGCTCTGCGCCCGGCGGCAGGAGGACGCCGAGCGCGCCGCCGCCGAGCTGGCCGGGTCCGCGGGCGCGGTCCTGCCCCGCCGGCTGGACGTCACCGACGGCGACGGCCTCCACGCCCTGGCCCGCGCCGTGGAGGCGGAGTTCGGCCGGCTCGACGTCCTCGTCAACAACGCCGCGATCGACTACGACACCGCAGCCCGCGCCATCGACGTCGATCTCGACGACGTGCGCCGCACCTTGGACACCAACCTCTTCGGCGCCTGGCGCACCACCCAGGCGTTCCTCCCGCTGCTGCGCCGCTCCGCCCGGGCCCGGGTGGTCAACGTCTCCAGCGAGTCCGGTTCGCTGGCGAGCATGGGCGGCGGGACACCCGCGTACGGCGTCTCGAAGGCGGCCCTCAACGCGCTCACCCGGAAGCTCGCCGATGAACTGCGGGCGGAGCGGATCCTGGTCAACGCGGTCTGCCCGGGCTGGATCGCCACCGACATGGGCGGACCCGGCGGCGGACCGGTGGAGGAGGGCGGCGCCAGTGTCGTCTGGGCGGCCACGCTGCCCGACTCGGGCCCCACCGGCGGCTTCTTCCGCCACGGGCGGCCGCTGCCCTGGTAGCGGGCGGGGGCGGGCGGCGTTCCGACGTTCGGGTGACCCTCGGCTCCGGTTGCCCGGCGAACGGGCCGGGACGGTCTAGCGTGGGCGCGTCGCCGCAGGCAGCAAGGCTGGAGCAGCATGTCGACCGTCCGCCCCTCCCGTCACCGCCGGACCGTCCTCGCCGTCGGCGCGGCGGCCGCCCTCCTCCTGATCGGTGCCGCCGGCTGCTCTTCCGACGGGGGCGGCGAGCCGAAGACCCCGACCGGCACCGCGACCGCCAGCCCGTCGCCGACCTCCCCGGTGTCGCCGTCGCCGACCGCGGCGGCATCCCCGACGGCCACGGGGACGGCCACCGGCTCCCCCACCGCGGGGCAGGTCACCGTGACGATCAAGAACTTCCTCTTCAACCCCGCCACCTTCACGGTGGCGCCGGGAGCGAAGATCACCGTCACCAACCAGGACAGCACCGGACACACGCTCACGGCCATCGGCAAGGAGTTCGACACCGGGTTGCTGGAGCAGGGGCAGTCGGCGACGATCACCGCGCCGTCCGCCCCCGGCTCGTACGCCTACCACTGCGACGTCCACCCGAACATGACCGGAACGCTCGTCGTCCAGTAGGGCGGCGGACGCCGGCGCCCGGCCCGAGCCGGCTCAGGCCGGGCGCGGGTCCGAGCGGAGCAGGCTGTAGCGGACGACATCGCGCCACTCGCCGTCGCGGAAGACCAGGCTGCGCTGCACCCCCTCGCGGGCGAAGCCGCACTTCTCCAGGGCGCGCTGCTCGGCCAGATTGGTGGTCTCGGTGTCGGCCTCCAGGCGCACCGCCGGCGAGTGCGCGAACAGGTAGTCCACCAGCAGCCGCTGGGCGGCGGTGCCGATGCCCCGGCCGCGCGCGTCCGGGGCCAGCTGGATGCCGATACTCCAGTACGGCGCCACCGGAACGACGGCACGACGCCGCCAGGCGACGAAGCCGCGGAACACGCCGCCGTCGGCCACCGCCAGGTGGGACTGCTCCTCCCCCAGCAGCCCGTTCTCCGCCCACTTGCGCCGCAGGCGCCCGGGGTCCGACCAGCCGTACCACTGCAGCGGGCCGATGGCCTCCGGATCCTGGACGAGCGCTTCGAGGAGCGCCAAGTCGGCTTCCGAGATCGGGCGGAGAGATATCCGACGATCAGTCATTGAGTCACTTTAGCCAGCGGCGCGGAGCCTCGCGCAGGAAGTCGATCCGGCCGACTTCCTGCGCGCGAAGCTCTGCGCGGTTCAGCGGAGGTCGTCGGCCAGGGCGGACAGGACGCGGCGGCGGATGCGGGCCGACACCTCGGGGAGGAATGTCGCCAACTCGGCATCCAGGCAGCGGCGTTCGGCCCGCAGGAGGCGGACCACGACGGCCCACCGGGGGTGGTGGGGGCGCATCATCGGTCGACCTCCGGGGCGGTCCAGTGGAGGCGCAGGTGGTGAACGGCCTCGGGGAGGACGACGGGGAGGTCGAGCGGGCCGGTGCGGTCGAGGTACTCGGCGACGAACCGGTCGGCGGAGGGGCCGGTGAGGTAGCGCTCGAACCACTGCCACTGAGATCTGCCGATGGGGCGGAACTGCAGGGCGCTCCAGAGGGAGTCGAGCGCGGCGGGGAGGTGCGAGTAGATCGTCGGCGGCAGGATGCCGCCGGTGATCTCGGCGGCGACGAGGCGGTCCTCCCTCATGCGACACGCTCCGCGGGGGTGGCGCTGGAGCCGACTTCGGCCCAGACGATCTTCCCGATGCCCAGGCGAGGGCAGCAGCCCCAGCGGTGCGCGAGGGACTTGACGAGGACCAGCCCGCGGCCGGATTCGTCGTCCTTGCCGGCGGTTCGAAGGACGGGCTCCCGTTCACCCCGGGCGTCGTGCACCTCGATCCGGAGACGGGCGGGAGCGAGGTCGAGCACAAGGAGCACCTTGTTGCCGAGGGGCGTGCCGTGCACGACGGCGTTGGTGACGAGCGGAGACGAGCAGGAGTCCGATGTCGGCGAACTGCTGAGCGGCCGGGGCGCCCGCGAGGAGCGCTTGGAGGTGTCGGCGGCCCTCACCGGGCGATCGCCGGCTGCGCAAGAGCCAGTGTTCGGCCCGGGCGACGGGGATGGGGACGGGGGCCGAGTCGGCGATTTCGGGCATGAGGGAGCCACCTTCCAGGCGCAGTGAGGAGAAGGCGAGTTGCAGGGGACGAGAGCCGGCCGAAGGCATGGGAATGCCCGGCGAGCAGCCATTGTGATCACTCAGACGATCCGTCGAGCTACTGCGAGTAGCATGCCCTCATCGAGCAATTGCATGCAACCGCTTCCTTTGAGCAATTGCATGATCTCTAGCGGGGGTTGAGCCCCAGAGGGGGGTGGCACACTATGCAAGGAACCAACCAGCCAGGGGGTGTGACGCGTGGGCAGTCCGACCGTGCTGCGGCGTAGGCTCGGCGGCGAGCTCGGCAAGTTGCGCACCTCGCGCGAGATGAACGCCAAGGATGTGGCAGCAGCGCTTGGTTGGTCCGCTTCGAAGCTGAGCCGGATCGAGAGCGGGCAGGTCCCGCTCCAGGAGCGGGACGCGGCCAAGCTGCTGGCTCACTACGGTGTCAGTTCACCCGAAGAGGTGAAGCACTTCCTCAGCCTGACCAGGCAGAGCCGCCAGCAAGGCTGGTGGCACGCATATGGCGATGCGTTGCCGGAGTGGTTCCGCGCCTACGTGGGCTTCGAATCCGATGCCACGAAGATCGTCACATATCAGTGCGAGCTGGTCCCGGGGCTACTCCAGACCGAGAAGTACGCCCGAAGTGTGATCCGGGCAATGAAGCCGACAGAATCCTCCGAGGACGTCGAACGCCGCGTGGCGCTCCGAATGGCTCGTCAGCAGATCCTCGATCGACACGACCCACCTCAGCTCTGGGCCATCATCGGCGAGGCCGTCATACGGCGCCCGGTGGGCGATGGCGCCGCTATGGCCGAGCAACTGCATCACTTGGCCGACATGGCCAATGATCGACCTAACGTCACGATCCAGGTTCTCCCGTTCTCAGCAGGGGCCCACGCCGCCATGGGAGCGTCCTTCTCGGTGCTTTCATTCAGCGACATCCCGGGCAGCGTGGCCTACTCCGAGGTGACGACCAGCAGCATCTACACGGAGCGCCCATCTGAAGTCGCCCGCCATGAGGACGCGTTCCTGCGCCTCATGGCGGCTTCAGTCCAACCCGAGAAGTCCATCTCCTGGTTGAGGAAAGTCGCAGAGGAGTACAACGAATGACGCAGGACTTCCAAGACGCCAAGTGGCGCAAGAGCACATACAGCAACGGCGAAGGTGACTGCATCGAGGTGGCTGACGGGCTCCCGGGAATCCTGCCGGTCCGCGACAGCAAGGACCCTGACGGGCCTGCCCTCACCTTCACAACCAGTGCCTGGCAAGCCTTCATTGCTGCCATCCGCAACGGCGAGCTCAAGGGCTGACCTCTTGGCCCCGTCGGGCGATCGCCCGACGGGGCCAGCTCAGTCCACACCTCCGGCCGACGACGCTCGCGAAGCCCCACTCCCTTCGTAGTGGAAGCGTTATCCGGCACACCCGGAACCAGGACCTCGCCGCCGCCCGCAAAGGGCCCGAACCGGGCCACCACGGGGGCCATGCAGCTCCCCCGCATCCCCCTCGGAGGGGCAGCTCCCGCAGCCCGCACAGAGGCCTCCACGGCGCCTCACCGCCGCCCCTGACACCGCCTCCGACCAGCGACTTCACCGCGCCCGATCACTAGCATCGAGATCAGCGGACAACCCGACCGTCCGCCGTACAGGGGGCTGCGAATGCATCGCGACATCCGTACCACCGACGACGTCCTCGACCTCCTCGACCGGCTCTTCCCCCCCGAGGCCGACCGCTGGACGGAGAACGCCGCCGGCTGGTGGGACACCTTCTACGCCGACCGGTCCTCCGACCGCCCGTTCTTCGTCCCCAAGCCCGACGAAAACCTCGTCTCCTACCTCGACCGCGGCCTTCTCCCCTCCTCCGGCCGCGCCCTGGACCTCGGGGCCGGGCCCGGCCGCAACGCGATCCACCTCGCCTCGCGCGGCTTCGACGTCGACGCCGTCGACCTCTCCCCCACCGCCGTCGCCTGGGCCGAGGAGCGGGCCCGCGAGGCCGGCGCCGCCGTCCGCTTCCACTGCGGGAACATCTTCGACGTCGAACTCCCGCACGCCCGCTACGACCTGGTCTACGACTCGGGCTGCCTCCACCACCTCCCTCCCCACCGCCGGATCAGCTACCTCGCCCTGCTGGCCCGCGTCCTGGCGCCCGGCGGCCACCTCGTCGTCAACGCCTTCGCCGCCGGGGCGATGGGCAGCGAGCTCCCCGACGAGGAGCTGTACCGCAACGGCCGGCTCGACGGCGGCCTCGCCTACACCCCCGATGAACTGCGACACCTCTTCTCGGACTTCACCGAGATCGAGATCCGCCCGATGGAGCCGCAGCCGGCCGACTCGCCGCTCTTCGGCATCCCGGTCCTGCTCACCGCGCTCTTCCGGCGGCCGGCCGAGCGCCCGTAACACCCAACCGGCCGGGCACCCTCGTGGGCGCCCGGCCGGCCGTCGCGCGGCGTCAGGCGCGAACCGTGTACCAGGCGCCGATCCCCCGACAGAAGCCGGAAATGAACCAGCCGGTCGTGCGGAAGCCGGGCGGTGGGCGAGCCGGAGCAGGTCCACTCCACTGCTTGTCACATCGGGCGCAGTGCCGATCCGTCCCGCCAACGGTAGAGGTCGCGCAGCAAGGCGATCTCGGCGCCGTGATGGATGAGCTCCCTGTTGACGTGCAACACCCTGTTCTCCATGGGGAACTGCTCGGGACCCATCGCGGGCGGACTCTCCAGGTCGGCGTCCGAGAGCCCGCGGACACCCGCGTGCCATCGCCCGTACATCTCATCGAGCTGTCTCAACGCCTCGTCAGCGGTCCCTGCATAGTTGAACGTCTGGGAGTCGACGTCCCGGCCATCGAAGTACCATCCGACCCGATATCCCAGGCACGAGACGATGATGTGGGCCAGCCGCCAGGCGATCGTGGTCACCGGCGCCGGCACCGGATCAGGGTGGGCAGAATCCATCGTCCACCCTCCTGCGTCCGCCGACACCGGTACGGCGGACGTGTCGCGTGGGCGGATGTTCCAGCAGCCGTGCACCGGCTCCCAGAAGTACTCCTCGTCGGCAAGGCCGTCCAGCCGCGGCCGCAGGTTCTTGTGCCAGTACCAGTCCAACTGCTCTGCCAGCCGCTCGCTTCTAGTCATCTCTGCACACTACAAGTGAGCTTTCCCCAGGCCACCACGGCAGCCGGTTCGACCAGGACTCACAAGTCGACGCCCTTGCCCCACGGCACGGCTTGACGCTCGTACCCTCGCGAACGGCTCGACCATCGCACCTCATCCGCTTTCCGGAACGGCTCGTGATGGCCTGTCCGGCATCCGCCGAACGACCGTCGTCGACCCCCCGCCGAAGGGCGGGGCCGGTCGGGCCGCGGAGTCCGGCGTGGCCTACCGTGGGCGTGAAAGGGGACCGCTTTGACCGACGATCAGATCATCGACCTTGCGCTGGAGGACGGGAACTCCCTGCTCCTCGACCCCGCTCTCCCGTTCCCCGAGCGGGTCGGCGCGGCGGTCCGGAGCTGGGAGGCGGGCGGCCGCGGCTCCGCCGGGCTGGTGGACGGAAAGGCCTTCTTCGCCCTCCGCTGCTGGGAATCGGCCGCCGCCCGCCGGGGCGAGGAGCTGGACGGGCCGACCGCCGACTACGTCCGGCGGTCCTACGACGGCATCGGCGGCCGGGCCGGCTGGGACGCCCTGCTCCGCCGGCGGACCGCCTGCGCCTGCCACGGCGACACCTGGCGGCTGGAGAACGTCGAGCTCTGCCTCGGCTGCCTCCGCTACCTGTGCTACCAGCTCGACGGGCCCTGCTGCGAGGGCGCCGAGATCGTCGGCTGAGCGGCCGGACCCGTCGGACCGGCAAGGCCGGTCAGCCGCCCAACAACCGGGCCAGCAGCGCCGCCGGACCCTCCGGCAGGCTGCCGTGCACCAGCTCGGTGCGGTGCACCAGCCGCGGCGCCCGCACCGGCGCGGCCGCGACGCCCGGAGCGCCGTCCAGCGCCGCCGCCGGCAGTACGGCCAGCCCGTGCCCGGCCGCGACCAACGCGAGCAGGCCGCGGACGTCCCCGCCCAGGTAGCGGGCGGCCGGCCGGAAGCCGTCCACCGCGGTGGCGGCGCGCAGCCGGTCGGCCGTCGGCGCGATCCCGGGGGCGTCGAGCCAGCGGGCCGCCGAGAGGTCGGCGAGGGCCACGCCCCGGCGGCCGGCCAGCGGGTGCCCGGCGGGCAGGGCGACGGCGAGCGGCCGCTCGTCCACCGCGACGGTGCTCAGCGGGCCGACGTCCGGGAGCGGCAGCGGGTCGCTCGGGGCGGCCAGGCCGTCGACCAGGGCGAGGTCCACCTCGCCGGTGGCCACCAGGGTGGGCAGGGCCTCCCGGGCCACCACCCGGACGGTGAGGTCCACCCGGGGGTACGCCCGGCGCACCTCGGCGAGCGCACTCCCCAGCGCCGCGCCGACCGCCAGCGGCGCGGTGCCGAGCACCAGACGGGCGCTCGGTGCTCCCACCAGGCGGGCGACGTCGGCGCGCGCCGCGTCCAGCCGCAGCAGCAGGGGCCCGGCGTGCTCCAGCAGCCGCGCGCCGGCCTCGGTCGGGCCGACCGGGCGCCGGGTGAGCAGGCTCGTGCCGACGTCCGACTCCAGCGCGGCGATCTGCTGGGAGACGGCGGACTGGGTGTAGCCGAGCTCCCGGGCCGCCTCGGAGAAGGAGCCGAGCCGGGCCACGGTGACGAAGGTGCGCAGCTGGTGCGGGTCCACCGCTATCAGTTCTCCTGATCCACGGGTCAGAAATCATCGTTGGCGCTGATCCACGACGCGGGGTCAGGATAGCCGCATGACCTACCTGACCCCGCGCATCGCCCTGGTCGCCGACCGCTCCCCCGCCGTCCGCTCGCACGCCCGCGTCCCCGGGCTGCTCGACGCGCTCGCCACCCGCGACCAGCTCGTCCTGGACGCCTACTGGATCCCCAGCGAGGACGCCGCGGTGCCGGGCGCACTCGACGGCTTCGACGCCGTCTGGCTGCTGCCCGGCGGACCGTACCGCAGCGAGGCGGGCGCGCTGGCGGCGGTCCGCACGGCCCGCGAGCGCGGCATCCCCTTCCTCGGCACCTGCGCCGGCTTCCAGCACGCCGTGCTGGAGTACGCGCGCAACGTCTGCGGCATCGGCGGCGCCGCGCACGGCGAGTCCCACCCGGACGGGGAGGACCTGGTGATCGTGCCGCTCACCTGTTCGCTGGTCGGGCACGAGGGCGCCGTGCGGATCACCCCCGGCACGCTGGCCGAGCGCATCCTCGGCACCACCCGCACGCTGGAGCGCTACCACTGCGCGTACGGGCTGAACGACGCCTACCTGGACCGGCTGCGCGAGCACGGGCTCCGGTTCAGCGGCACGGACGACGACGGGGACCTGCGGATCCTCGAACTGCCCGACCACCCGTTCTTCCTGGCCTCCCTCTTCCAGCCCGAGCTGGCCGGGGACGGCACCCGCGCCCACCCGATCGTCCGCGCACTCGCCGCGGCCGCCGTGGAGCACGCGGCGGCCGACGGCGGGCTCGCGGCGGCCGACGGGCCCACGGGCGCCACCGCCGCAGGAGCGGCCGCATGACGACCGGGATCGCCGGCGTGAGGATCCCCGACAGTCGCCTCGCCACCGAGGCCACCGAACTGGTCCGGGACGCCTCGACCGACCTGCTCTACCACCACTCGCGCCGGGTCTACCTCTTCGGCGCCCTCCAGGGTCGGCGTCGCGGCCTGGCCTTCGACGCCGAACTGCTCTACCTCGCCGCGATGTTCCACGACCTCGGCCTCGCGCCCGCACACCGCGCCTCCGGGCGGCGGTTCGAGGTCGACGGCGCCGAGGCGGCCGCCGCGTTCCTCCGCGGCCACCAGGTCGACGAGCGGCGGATCCGCCTGGTCTGGCAGGCGATCGCCCTGCACACCACGCCCGGCATCCCGGAGTTCCTGGAGCCCGAGATCGCGCTCACCACGGCCGGCGTCGAGCTGGACGTGCTCGGTATCGGCTACCACGACCTGGCCCCCGGGGACCGGGACGCCGTCACCGACGCGCACCCGCGGCCGGACTTCAAGCGGGGCATCCTGCGCGCCTTCCACGAAGGCGTCGCACCGAAGCCGGAGACCGCCTTCGGCAACGTCAAGGCGGACGTGCTGGCCCGGTTCAGCCCCGGCTTCGAGCGGACCGACTTCACCGCGGTGATCGAGGGCTCCGCCTGGCCGGAGTGACCGGCGCCCACGGACCACCGCCCCGGCCCGGGCACCACGGGGTTGCGCCCGGGCCGGGGCGGGACCTCACCGTCACCCGGGCCCTCGCGCACGTCACATCGGGAGCGACCGCAGCCGCACCGGCCCCTCGGGCCACCGTGCACCCTCGTGCAACGGCAGCCACATCGTCCGCAGCGGCATCACGACCACCCGCCCGCCGGGCTGCTCCACGTGGACGTCCTCCAGCAACTCGCGCCAGCCGAGCCGGCGGTAGAGCGCGACGAGCGGCGGCCGGCAGAACAGCAGCGCGTACCGCGGGCCGAGCGTACGGGCGTGCGCCACGGCCGCACCGACCACCGTCCGGGCCAGGCCGCGCCCCCGGATGTCGGGGGCGACGGCCACCCCGCCGACGCCGACGGCCGCCAGGTCCACCCCGCCGACCGTCAGCGGCAGCGACAGCAGACCGGCGTGCGCCGCCAGGCGGCCGTCCGGCCGGCGGACACCGAAGTGGATCTCCTTGGGCAGCCAGGTCAGACCGGTGTGCGCGACGCCGAACGGGTCGTCGCCGGAGCCCAGGATCTCCTGCAGGCCGGCCCCGTCGTACTCGGCCAGACGGACCGCCTCGGGCGGCTCGGGGGCAGCGTGTTCGCTCATCCCTCCATGATCTACACCGGAGCGGCCGGGCACCAGATCACTTCTGACGGGACTTCAGTCCGTTCCAGACCTCGGCGACCCTGGGCGCCAGCGCCGCCAGCGGGCCGCTGTTGTCGATCACCACGTCCGCGATGGCCAGCCGCTCGGCCCGGGTGGCCTGCGCGGCCATCCGGGCCCGGGCCTCCTCCTCGGCCATCCCGCGCAGCCGCACCAGCCGGTCGATCCGGACGTCGTCCTCGGCGTCGACCACCACGACCAGGTCGTACAGGGGTGCCAGGCCGTTCTCGGCGAGCAGCGGCACGTCGTGCACCACCACCGCGTCCGCGGACGCGGCGGCCTCCAGCTCGGCCGAGCGGGCCCGGACCAGCGGGTGGACGATCGCGTTCAGCGCCCGGAGCCTCTCCGGGTCGGCGAAGACGACAGCGCCGAGCGCGGGACGGTCCAGCGAGCCGTCCGCCGCGAGCACGCCGGGGCCGAACTCCTCGGCCACGGCCTTGAGGCCCTCCGTCCCGGGGGCGACCACCTCGCGGGCGATCACGTCCGAGTCCACGAGCACCGCGCCGTGGGCGGCGAGCAGCCGCGACACCTCGCTCTTGCCCGCACCGATCCCGCCGGTCAGTCCGATCTTCAGCATGGCGCCAGGCTACCGGCGGACCCCGGTCCCGGTCAGCCCGGCCGGGGAGCCGTGCGGGCCCGCCAGGGAGCCCGGTCGGCCCACCGGCCCGGGCGCTCGACCCGTCCGGACCTGCACGGTCAGCCCAGGTCGAGGCTCTCGCCGTCGGCCAGCGCCCGCAGCTCCGCGCCGGTCCCCGGGCCGCCGGAGCCGACCAGCCGGGTGTGCACGGCCAGCCCGACCGGGCTCAGCACCGCGTCGTGGACCGGCACCGCCTGCCGCGGAGCGGCCTCCCGGACGTAGTCGATCAGCTCGGCGACCTTGGTCCACGGCCCGGCGATCGGCAGCAGCAGGGTGTCGACGGGGTGCGGCGGCACGGTCAGCGCGTCGCCGGGGTGGAAGAGCCTGCCGTCGACGAGGAAGCCGACGTTGCGCACCTGCGGGATCCCGGGGTGGATCACCGCATGCCACTCGCCGTGCACCGAGACGCCGATCCCGCCCACCTCGAAGGCGTCGCCCTCGCCGACCGCGGTCACCCGCCGCCCGGGGCCGTCGAGCTTCGCGGCCACCGCGCTGTTGGTCCACACCCGCAGGGCCGGGTCGGCCGCCAGCGCCTCGCGCAGCCGCGCCTCCTCGAAGTGGTCGACGTGCTCGTGGGTGATCAGCACCGCGTCCGCCCCGGCGAGGGCGGCGGGGTCGGTGAACGCCCCCGGGTCGATGACGACGGTGGTGCCGCCGTGTTCCAGGCGGACGCAGGCGTGGCCGGACTTGGTGATTCGCATGCCCCAGAACATACAGCAAGGCTGTACAGTTTTGCTGTACAGAATCGCGGTACGCTTCTCCCGTGAACGACCCGGCCCCCGAGACCCCGGCCCCCGAGACCCTCGACCTCGCCGCCGACCTGCGCTCCGCCGTCGGCGAGCTCGTCCGGGCCCTGCGCCCCGACGACGAGCTGCCACAGAACCAGGCCGCCGTACTCGGCCTGCTGGTCCGCGACGGTCGCGCCCGCACCGTCGCCGACCTGGCCGCCCACCAGCGCGTCCGGCACCAGTCGATGGCCCGCACGGTCGCGCTGCTGGTCGAGGCCGGGCTGGTCGTCCAGCAGCCGCACGCCACCGACGGCCGCAAGCTGCTGGTCACCCCGACCGAGGCCGGCCGCACCGCGCTGTACGAGCAGCGCGCCCGCCGCGAGGCGCGGATCGCCGCCGCCATCGAGGCCCGCCTCGACACCGGGGAACGGGAGACCCTGCGCGCCGCCGTCGCGCTGCTCCGCCGCCTGGCCTGACACGACCCGGCACACCTGCGCCGACCGGACGCGTGTCGCCCCGGCGGCTTCCCGCCGGGGCGACACGCGACGCCCGATCGGGCCCTAAGGCGTGGTGGGGACCAGTGTCTCCGCGGCCGGGCGCGGGATGGGCAGCACGGCGGGCGCGATGTCCGGCAGCTCGACGTGCTCGCTCAGCCCGATGCGGTCGTGCAGCCGGCGCAGCGGCGCCGGGGCCCACCAGTTGAAGTCGCCGAAGAAGCTCATCGTGGCCGGCACCAGCAGGCAGCGGACCAGCGTCGCGTCCACCGCCACGGCGACGGCGAGGGCGATACCCATCTGCTTGACCATCAACATGTCGCCGAGTGCGAACCCGGCGAAGACGATCACCATCAGCAGGGCCGCGGAGGTGATGATCCGGCCGCTGCGCTGCACGCCCAGCTCCACCGATTCGGCGTTGCTGTGGCCGCGGTCGCGCAGCTCCTTGATCCGGGCGAGCAGGAAGACCTCGTAGTCCATCGACAACCCGAAGGCGAAGGCGAAGACCAGGACCGGGATGAAGGTCTCCAGCCCGCCGGTGGAGCCGACACCGAGCAGGCCGCTGAACCAGCCGTCCTGGAAGACCAGGGTGAGCGCGCCGAGCGAGGCGCCCAGCGAGAGCAGGTTCATCAACAGGGCCTTGACCGGCATCACCACCGACCCGGTCATCAGGAAGAGCAGGACCAGGGTGCCGAGCGCCACCAGGCCGAGGGCGATCGGGCCGCGGGTGAGCAGCTCGTGCTGGAAGTCGACCACCGAGGCCGCTCCGCCGGTGACCTGGGTGGTCAGCCCGCCGCGGTCGGCACGCAGCTCCTTGACCACCTGCTTGGCCTGGCCGCCCTGCGGGTCGCCGTGCACCAGCACGTCGATGGTGGAGACGGTGTCGCTCACCGGGGTGACCGCCCGGACGCCGCTGACGCCGGGCAGCTTGCCCACCACGTCGTCCGCGTAGGCCTGGGCGACCGTCGCGCTGCTCTCGACCACGACGGTGATCGGGGCCGCCGAGGCGCCCGGGAAGCGCTGGTCGATGGTCTCGGCGACCTGCCGGCCGGCCGAGGAGGAGGGCAGGACGGCGGCGCCGGTGTTGCGCATGTCGGCGTGGAGGAACGGTGCTCCGGCGGCCATCAGCAGGGCGGTGCAGGCGAGGGCGACGGGCACCGCCCGCTTGCGCACCCGGCGGACGGTGCGGCTGAAGAAGCCCTCGTCGGGTACCGGGGCGGTGGGCGTCCTGATCCGGCTGCCGGCGAACCCGAGCAGGGCCGGGACGAGGGTGATCGCGGCGGCGACCGCGATCACCACCACGCTGACGCCGGCGGCGGCGACCGCGCCGAGGACGGGGCTGGTGAAGACGAACAGGCCGGCGAGGGCAACGGCGACGGTGAGCCCGGAGAAGGCGACGGTCCGGCCGGCGGTGGCGGCGGTCCGCTCGACGGCGGCGGCGATACCCGCGCCGTGGCCGCGTTCCTCGCGGAAACGATTCACCATGAGCAGCGCGTAGTCGATCGAGAGGCCCAGCCCCAGCACGGTGGCGATCGGCAGCACGCTGGTGTCGATGTCCATGATCTTGCTGAACCCGAACATGGCCAGCAGCGCCCCGCCCACCGAGGCGACGGCGCCGATCACCGGCAGGCTGGCGGCGGACAGGCCTCCGAAGACCAGCACCATGACGATCAGGGTGAGCGGCAGGGTGACGATCTCGCCGAAGCGGGTGTCCTTCTCGGTCTGCTTCTTGACCTCGTCCTGGAGCACGAGGTCCCCGCCGACGGTGACCTTCGCACCGTCGGCCGTGATGTCGGCCAGGCGGTGGGTGACGGCGTCGGTCTGCGCGGTGGTGCTGCCGTCGGCCATCCGGACCGAGACCAGGCTCGCGTTGCCGTCCGCGGAGCGCAGCGCGGCCGCGGACGGGTCGGAGCCGTAGGCGTCGGTGGCCGAGGAGACCCCGGGCATCGCGGTGATCTCGGCGGTGGCCCGGGTGACGGCGTCCCTGACGGCCTGGTCGTCGACCGGGCGGCCGTCCACGACGGCGGTGAGGGTGCCCTTGGCCGGGTCGGCCGCGGTGACGACCGCGCTGCCGCGGTCGGCTTCGGAGGCGGTGGAGGAGGCGCCGGCCACCGAGCCCTCGAAGACCCGTCCGCCGATCAGCACGCCTATGACCAGGATGACCGCCCAGAAGCCGAGCACCCAGCGGCGGTGCCGGAAGCAGAACCGGCCGATGGCGGCGAGGCGTCCGTCGACCTCGGGGCCGGCGGACGTACGGGAGGAGGGGGTCACAGCGGTGCTACGGCGCATGTGCAGGGGGTGCCTAGCGTTTGGGGCCGGGTGAGCGACCCATCGGGCAACTCCCCCCAAGGTAGGCGCTCGGGGTGGAATCGCCCATAGAAATCCAATGAGCCCCTAGTCACATAAATCCTTCACACCTTTACATAAAGGACGGATATGCCAAGGGAAACAACAATGGACCCCACCCGGAAACCGGGTGGGGTCCATCGGTGACGCTAGGCGCCTATCGCCAGGTGCTGGGCACCAGCGGGGTCAGAGCCTCAGCTCTGGCCGCCGGCCAGCTTCTCGCGCAGGGCGGCCAGGGCCTCGTCCGAAGCGAGAGCGCCGGAGCCCTCGTCGCTGCTGGAGGAGTACGAACCGCCGGCGGCGGCGGCAACCGCGTCGCCACCCTCGGCAGCGGCCTCGGCGTCGGCCTCGCGGCTCTTGATGACCTGGGCCTGGTGCTGCTCGAAGCGGGCCTGGGCCTCGGCGTACTGCCGCTCCCACTCCTCGCGCTGCTTCTCGAAGCCGGGCAGCCAGTCGTTCGCCTCGGGGTCGAAGCCCTCCGGGTAGATGTAGTTGCCCTGGTCGTCGTACGAGGCGGCCATGCCGTACAGGGTCGGGTCGAACTCGACCTCGGCCGGGTTGGCACCCAGGGCCTCGTTGGCCTGCTTCAGCGAGAGGCTGATGCGACGACGCTCGAGGTCGATGTCGATGACCTTGACGAAGATCTCGTCGCCGACCTGGACGACCTGCTCCGGGATCTCGACGTGGCGCTCGGCCAGCTCGGAGATGTGGACCAGACCCTCGATGCCCTCGTCCACGCGGACGAACGCACCGAACGGAACCAGCTTGGTGACCTTACCCGGAACGACCTGGCCGATCTGGTGGGTACGGGCGAACTGCTGCCACGGGTCCTCCTGGGTCGCCTTCAGCGACAGGGAGACGCGCTCGCGGTCCATGTCGACGTCGAGGACCTCGACGGTGACCTCCTGGCCGACCTCGACGACCTCGGACGGGTGGTCGATGTGCTTCCAGGACAGCTCGGAGACGTGAACCAGACCGTCGACGCCGCCGAGGTCGACGAACGCACCGAAGTTGACGATCGAGGAGACGACGCCGGAGCGCACCTGACCCTTCTGCAGGGTGGTGAGGAAGGTCTGGCGGACCTCGCTCTGGGTCTGCTCCAGCCAGGCACGGCGGGACAGGACCACGTTGTTGCGGTTCTTGTCCAGCTCGATGATCTTGGCCTCGAGCTCCTTGCCCACGTAGGGCTGGAGGTCGCGGACGCGACGCATCTCGACGAGCGAGGCCGGCAGGAAGCCACGGAGGCCGATGTCGAGGATGAGACCACCCTTGACGACCTCGATGACGGTACCGGTGACGATGCCGTCCTCTTCCTTGATCTTCTCGATCGTGCCCCAGGCACGCTCGTACTGAGCGCGCTTCTTGGACAGGATGAGACGACCCTCCTTGTCCTCCTTCTGGAGAACCAGGGCCTCGATGTTGTCACCGACGGCGACGACCTCGTGCGGGTCAACGTCGTGCTTGATCGAGAGCTCACGGGAGGGGATGACGCCCTCGGTCTTGTAACCGATGTCGAGGAGCACCTCGTCACGGTCGACCTTCACGATGACGCCCTCGACGATGTCGCCATCGTTGAAGTACTTGATGGTCTCGTCGATCGCGGCGAGGAACGCGTCCGCGTCGCCGATGTCGTTGACCGCGACCTGCGGGGTGGTGCTGAGGGAGGAGTCGGTGGGGCTCGTCATTAGGAAAAGGGCTCCGGTACGGACATGAAGTCGTAGGTAATGCCACGCGGAGGGCCCGTATTCGCTCCCACCGAAAGCCGGACAGCCAAGAACACGGCGCACCGAATCCTCCCGGGTACCGGGAAACGGTGTCCGTCTTGCGACCGTGGGGTCTTCGACAGATGCGAGCGCGACCTGCTCCGTCCGAGGCGCGCAGGCCCGCAGCGCAACTTGTAGCATACGGGGACGGCCAGGCACGGTCAACGCCAAGGGCGGCAAGACGGTGGAGGCCGGTATGGATCAGGCCATATCCTCCGATTGCGCACCTCACGGGTGGCGGCCGCAGGGAGCCCTTCCCCGGATGCCACCGCCAGGATCCGGCCCCTTGATGGGACCGGTTCGCGGCAGCGGCGCTTCCGCAGACCACACCCTACGCGATGGGCATTATCACCGTGGCCACCACCCCCCCACCGGATCTGCACGATCTTGACGACGACGGCGACGACGCGGTACGGCGGCACGCCGAGGTCGACGAGAGCAGCCGCGCCAGCCGGCACTGGTGGGACCGGAACGCGGACGAGTACCAGGACGAGCACGGCGAGTTCCTCGGCGACGACCGGTTCACCTGGTGCCCCGAGGGCCTGGACGAGGCGGACGCCCGCCTGCTCGGCGAGGTCGCGGGCCGGACCGTGCTGGAGATCGGCGCCGGCGCCGCCCAGTGCTCCCGCTGGCTGCTCCACCGCGGCGCCCGCCCGGTGGCCATGGACATCTCGTACCGGCAGCTCCAGCACTCCCGGCGGATCGACCTGGCGCGCGGCACCCCGCCCGTCCCGGTGGTCCAGGCGGACGCGGCGGTGCTGCCGTTCGCCGACGGCGCCTTCGACCTGGCCTGCTCCGCCTACGGCGCGGTGCCGTTCAGCGCCGACACCGCCGGGCTGATGCGCGAGGTGCACCGGGTGCTGCGGCCGGGCGGACGCTGGGTGTTCTCGGTGACCCACCCGATCCGCTGGGCCTTCCCGGACGAGCCGGGCGTCGAGGGGCTGACGGCGGTGGCGTCGTACTTCGACCGCACCCCGTACGTCGAGCAGGACGAGCAGGGGCAGGCCACGTACGTCGAGCACCACCGCACCCTCGGGGA
>NZ_JAKNTA010000001.1:372898-929759 GCF_022288725.1 Kitasatospora sp. A2-31
AGCCGTACGGGCTGCTGCACGGCGGCGCCTCGGCGGCGCTGGCCGAGACCCTCGGTTCGGTCGGCGCGATGCTGCACGCCGGGCCCGGCCGGTACGCGGTAGGCGTGGACCTGAACGCCACCCACCACCGCTCGGCCACCTCCGGCCTGGTCACCGGGGTGGCGACCGCCGTGTTCAAGGGGCGCACCGCCGCCACCTACGAGATCGCGATCACCGACGACACCGGCCGCCGGATCACCAGCTGCCGGCTGACCTGCATGCTGCGCGACCTCTGACGCGACCCCGGGCCGACCGACGCACCCCTGGGCGCGCCCCCTGACGCCCCGTCGGCCCGGCGACCCTCCCGACGGCGGGTCAGCCGGGCTTACTGACCATCAGATCCCTTACGGGCCCCCTTGTTTGACCTTCGACCGCCCTGGGCAGGCGTTGGTCTATACAAGGGGGCCCCTGCGTTTTCACAGAATTTCAACCGTGTAACGCTGAGTGACATTGAGCGAATTCGCTCGACAGGGGACCCCGACGACCCGAGTGACACGGAAGTCCGTTCGTCAACCCCATGAACGTCCGATATACGGACGAGCGCGCCCGACACGAGCACAACGGACGGTCTCGTCCGATTATCGGAGAGGCCAGGAGTAACCCTCATTTCTGGGCCTTACACCTTTCTACCGGCCGGTAGAACCCCGGCAGCGCCGGATCGATCGAGCCAAAACGACCACATAGTGAGACAGTCGCTCCGTGTGCTCATAACAAGAGAATCACAGCCTCGCCACACCACTGCCGGAGCCCGCCCGACGGCATCTAGAGTCACGGCCAGTCACCGCGCCACCGGATTGGGCCAGGCAGCCCATCGCGCATCCCGGCTCCCGCCATTCAGGCGCGGCGCCCTCCTGAACCGAAGGGGACCCCTGTGCGTCATCGTTCAGCAGTTGTCGTGAGCATTGCCGTGATCGGCGCCCTCAGCCTGAGCGCCTGCGGCTCCCGCGGCGAGAAGAAGTCGGGGGACGGCAACAACGCCGGGTCCAGCACCACCGTCACCATCGGTGTCGACGCCCCCCTCACCGGCGACCTCTCCGCCCTCGGCCTCGGCATCCGCAACTCCGTCGAGCTCGCCGCCAAGCAGGCCAACGAGAAGAACGAGGTCCCCGGGATCAAGTTCCAGATCAAGGCCCTCGACGACACCGCCAAGCCCGCCCCGGGCCAGCAGAACGCCACCCAGCTGGTCGCCGACAAGGACGTCCTCGGCGTCGTCGGCCCGCTCAACTCCAGCGTCGCCCAGTCGATGCAGCAGATCTTCAACGACGCCAACCTCGTCCAGATCTCCCCCGCCAACACCGGCGTCGCCCTCAGCCAGGGCGAGAAGTGGGCCAGCGGCGTCAAGGCCCGCCCCTTCAAGTCCTACTTCCGCACCGCCACCACCGACGCCGTCCAGGGCCCCTTCGCCGCCCAGTTCCTGGTGAAGGACGCCAAGAAGACCAAGGTCTTCCTCATCGACGACCAGAAGACCTACGGCGCCGGCCTCGCCGCCACCTTCAAGGGCGAGTTCACCAAGCAGGGCGGCCAGATCGTCGGCGAGGAGCACGTCAACCCCGACGACCGCGACTTCGCCGCCGTCGTCACCAAGGTCAAGTCCTCCGGCGCCGAGGCCGTCTACTACGGCGGCGAGTACCCCGCCGCCGGCCCGCTCTCCCTCCAGCTGAAGGAGGCCGGCGTCAACATCCCGCTGATGGGCGGCGACGGCATCCAGAGCGGCGACTTCATCAAGCTCAACCCCAAGAGCCAGGGCGACTACGCCACCGCCGTCGGCCTGCCCGTCGAGCAGCTCCCGACCGCCGCCAAGTTCATCGCCGACTACAAGAGCGCCGGCTACAAGGACGCCTACGAGACCTACGGCGGCTACTCCTACGACAGCGCCTGGGCCATCATCCAGGGCGTCAAGGCCGTCGTCACCGCCAACGGCGGCAAGCTCCCCAGCGACGCCCGCGCCAAGATCGTCGAGGCCGTCCAGAAGGTCTCCTTCGAGGGCGTCACCGGGAAGGTCTCCTTCGACGAGTTCGGCGACACCACCAACAAGCAGCTCACCGTCTACGCCGTCAAGGACGGCAAGTGGGCCGTGGAGAAGTCCGGCACCTTCAACGGCTGACCCGACCCGCACGTCGAACAGCCACAGCACACCGGAACACACGCGCGGGGGGCGCCACGAGTGCCCCCCGCGCGCCCCACATCCACCACCCACGCGGACCCACCCCACGCACAACGGAGGCCCAGCGGTGCACGACCTACCGCAGCAGCTGGCCAACGGCCTGATCCTCGGCGCCCTCTACGGGCTCGTCGCGATCGGCTACACGATGGTCTACGGCATCGTCCAGCTCATCAACTTCGCCCACGGCGAGATCGTCATGGTCGGCGGCTTCGGCGCCCTGACCGCCTACCTCGCCCTCCCCGGCGGCACCACACTCTGGCTGGCCCTACCGCTGATGCTGATCGCCGGCATCCTGGTCTCCACCCTCACCGCCGTCGCCGCCGAGCGCTTCGCCTACCGGCCGCTGCGCACCGCCCCCCGGCTCGCACCGCTGATCACCGCCATCGGCCTGTCGATCCTGCTCCAGCAGCTCGTCTTCTCCTTCTACCCGGACGCCAAGAAGGCCCGCGTCTTCCCCAAGATCCCGGGTGACCCGTTCGCGCTCGGCTCCATCACCATCCAGCGCAGCGACCTCTTCCTCCTGATCGCCGCCCCGATCTGCATGATCGCCCTCGGCTGGTTCGTCACCCGCACCCGCTCCGGCCGCGCCATGCAGGCCACCAGCCAGGACCCCGACACCGCCAAGCTGATGGGCATCGACACCGACCGCATCATCGTCATGGCCTTCGCCATCGGTGCCGCGTTCGCCGCCGTCGCCGCCGTCGCCTACGGCCTGCGCAGCGGCCAGGTCGACTTCCGGATGGGCTTCATCCTCGGCCTCAAGGCCTTCACCGCAGCCGTCCTCGGCGGCATCGGCAACATCTACGGCGCCATGCTCGGCGGCGTCGCCCTCGGCCTCGCCGAAGCCCTCGCCACCGGCTACATCCAGCACCTCCCCGGCATGCACCTCTTCGGAGGCGGCGCCTGGAAGGACGTCTGGGCCTTCGTACTCCTCATCGTCGTCCTGCTCGTCCGACCCCAGGGCCTGCTCGGCGAACGCGTCGCGGACAGGGCGTGAGCACCATGACGACCACCTCCACCACCGCCGGCACCGAGACCACCCCGGTCATCCCCCTGCCGACCCGCGCCGCCGTCCTGCTCACCGGCCTCGGAGCCGCCGCCACCGTCGCCTCCGCCCTGATGTCCTGGACCTGGACCGACGAGTTCCCCGGCGACCTCACCTACTACGGCTCCCCCGCAGGCCTCCAGTGGCTCGCCCTCACCGGCGGCCTCCTCACCCTCGTCCTGCTGCTCGCCGCCCAGGGCGTCCCCGGACTGCGCTGGGCCGCCCCCACCCGCAGCAACAACGCCGTCCTCCTCGCAGCCACCGGCGCCTTCGCCGTCGCCTGGTTCTCGATCGCGGCCATCGCCGTCGACCTCGGCGGCCTCGCCAACCTCGAACCCGGCGGCTGGGTCCTCGGCGCCGGAGCCCTGCTCGCCCTCGCCGGCACGCTCGGCCTCCCGCTCGACCGCCGCACCGGCGTCACCCTGCGCATCCTCGACCGGCGCCTCTTCCTGCTCGTCCCGGTCGCCGCCGTCGTCTGGTTCGCCACCCACGCCATCCCCGAGGACAAGCCCGTCGCACCGGTGCTCACCGCCCTCGCCGGCGGCATCGCCATCGCCGCCGCGGCCGTCCTCGTCATCCAGCTCGGCCACCTCGCCAACCACTGGCTGCGGCTCTCGAACACCACCCGCCCCCTCCCCGCGGCCCGCGAGCTCCCCTCCTTCCTGGAGGTCCTGCTCATCGTCGTCGCCTTCGGCATCGGCCTGTTCGCCATCACCTTCGGCATCGACACCGAGTACGGCGAGCTCTTCATCGCCTACCTGCTGCTCGCCGCCTCCGTCGGCGCCTCCCTCGGCAAGTCCGGCCTGCTGCCCCGGCTGCGCACGCTGACCGTCAAGTACCGCTCGGTCACCACCGGCGCCGCGTTCGCCGCCGCCGCCAGCTTCCCCTTCACCCAGACCAGCGACCAGTACACCTCGGTCGCCACCAACATCCTGATCTTCGCCACCGTCGCCCTCGGCCTCAACATCGTCGTCGGCCTCGCCGGCCTGCTCGACCTCGGCTACGTCGCCTTCCTCGGCGTCGGCGCCTACGCCGCCGCCCTGGTCTCCGGCTCTCCCGCCTCCCCCATCCACGTCCAGTTCCCCTTCTGGGCCGCGATGCTCACCGGCGCCGCCGTGTCGATGGTCTTCGGCGTCCTGATCGGCGCCCCCACCCTCCGGCTGCGCGGCGACTACCTCGCCATCGTCACCCTCGGGTTCGGCGAGATCTTCCGCATCACCATGCTCAACCTCAACGGGACCACCGGCCCCAAGGTCACCAACGGCTCCAACGGCATCCCCCGGATCCCCGACCTCAACATCCTCGGCTGGGACCTCGGCAAGCCCACCAACCTGTTCGGCATCGAGCTCGGCCGGTTCTCCAACTACTACCTGCTGATGCTCCTGGTCACCGCCCTCGTGGTGCTGGTCTTCGCCCGCGTCGGCAACTCCCGCATCGGCCGCGCCTGGGTCGCCATCCGCGAGGACGAGACCGCCGCCGAGGCCATGGGCATCAACGGCTTCCGCCTCAAGCTCCTCGCCTTCGCCCTCGGCGCCTGCCTCGCCGGCCTCGCCGGCACCGTCCAGGCCCACGTCAGCTACACCGTCACCCCCGACCAGTACACCTTCGCCGAGGCCCTCCCGCCCAACTCCGCCTTCCTCCTCGCCGCCGTCATCCTCGGCGGCATGGGGACCATCAGCGGCCCGCTCGCCGGCGCCACCCTGCTGTTCCTCATCCCCAAGAAGCTCGAATTCCTCTCCGACTACCAGCTGCTCGCCTTCGGCATCGCCCTCATCGTGCTGATGCGGGTCCGCCCCGAGGGCCTCATCCCCAACCGGCGCAGCCAGCTGGAGTTCCACGAGGCCTCGATCCCGGCCCAGTCGACCGGCGACACCGCCACCCTCACCAAGGCAGGGGCGTGACCACCCAGATGACCACCAGCAACGCCCCCACGACCGTCACCGACCGGCCGGCCCCGGCCCGCCCGCTGCTCGAAGTCGCCGGCGTCACCATGCGGTTCGGCGGCCTCACCGCCGTCAACGACGTCTCCCTCACCGTCGGCGAGGGCGAGATCATCGGCCTCATCGGCCCCAACGGCGCCGGCAAGACCACCTTCTTCAACTGCCTCACCGGCCTCTACGTCCCCACCGAGGGCAAGGTCACCTACAAGGGCACCGTCCTGCCGCCCAAGCCCCACCTCGTCACCCAGGCCGGCATCGCCCGCACCTTCCAGAACATCCGGCTCTTCGCCAACATGACCGTCCTGGAGAACGTCCTCGTCGGCCGGCACAGCCGCACCCGCGAAGGCCTCTTCGCCGCCATCCTGCGCGGCCCCTCCTACCACCGCGCCGAGGCCGAGAGCCGCGAACGCGCCATGGAGCTGCTGGCCTTCACCGGCCTCGCCGAGAAGGCCGACCACCTCGCCCGCAACCTCCCCTACGGCGAACAGCGGAAGCTGGAGATCGCCCGCGCCCTCGCCTCCGACCCCGGCCTCCTGCTCCTCGACGAGCCCACCGCCGGCATGAACCCGCAGGAGACCCGCGCCGCCGAGGAGCTCGTGTTCGCCATCCGCGACCGCGGCGTCTCCATCCTCGTCATCGAGCACGACATGCGGTTCATCTTCAACCTCTGCGACCGCACCGCCGTGCTCGTCCAGGGCCAGAAGATCGTCGAAGGCGACCGCGAGACCGTCCAGAACGACGAACGCGTCATCACCGCCTACCTCGGCGCCCCGCTCGAAGGAGCCACCGCCACCGAGGGCACCACCGCAGCACCGGAGGACACCCAGTGACCGCACTCCTTGAGGTCGAGGACCTCCGCGTCGCCTACGGCAAGATCGAAGCCGTCAAGGGCATCAGCTTCACCGTCAACCAGGGCGAGGTCACCACCCTGATCGGCACCAACGGCGCCGGCAAGACCACCACCCTGCGCACCCTCTCCGGGCTGCTCAAGCCGACCAACGGGAAGATCACCTTCGACGGGCAGCCGCTCAACGCGGTCCCCGCCCACAAGATCGTCTCGCTCGGCCTGGCCCACTCCCCCGAGGGCCGGCACATCTTCCCGCGCATGACCATCGAGGAGAACCTCCTCCTCGGCGCCTTCCTGCGCAGCGACACCGCCGGCATCGCCGCGGACGTGGAACGCGCCTACGGCCTCTTCCCGATCCTCGGCGAACGCCGCAAGCAGGCCGCCGGCACCCTCTCCGGCGGCGAGCAGCAGATGCTCGCCATGGGCCGGGCCCTGATGTCCCAGCCCAAGCTGCTCATGCTCGACGAGCCCTCGATGGGCCTCTCGCCGCTCATGATGCAGAAGATCATGGCGACCATCGTCGAGCTCAAGGCCAGCGGGACGACCATCCTCCTCGTCGAGCAGAACGCCCAGGCGGCGCTCTCGCTGTCCGACCAGGGCTACGTCATGGAGACCGGCCGCATCGTCCTCCAGGGCACCGGTGCGGACCTGCTGCACGACGAGTCCGTGCGGAAGGCGTACCTCGGCGAGGACTGACCCCGCCCGCACCACCACACGACGAAGGGCCCGGCGCACCGCCGGGCCCTTCGTCGCGTCGTCCCCGCCTACTCCCCGCCGGCCTCCTCGGCCTTCTTGCGGTCCTGGGCCTCGCCCTCCTCGATGACCGCCTCGGCCACCGCGGCCATCGTCATCCGGCGGTCCATCGAGGTCTTCTGGATCCACCGGAACGCGGCCGGCTCGTTCAGCCCGAACTTGGTCTGCAGCACGCTCTTCGCCCGGTCCACCAGCTTCCGGGTCTCCAGCCGCTGCGACAGGTCGGCGATCTCCTGCTCCAGCGTCCTCATCTCGGTGTACCGGGAGACGGCCATCTCGATCGCGGGCACCAGGTCGCTCTTGCTGAACGGCTTCACGATGTACGCCATCGCGCCCGCGTCCCGGGCCCGGTCCACCAGCTCGCGCTGCGAGAACGCGGTCAGCATCAGCACCGGTGCGAGGTGCTTCTCGTGGATCTGCTCGGCGGCGGACAGGCCGTCCAGGACCGGCATCTTCACGTCCAGGATGGCGAGGTCCGGGCGGAGCTCCTCGACCAGCCTCACCGCCGTCTCCCCGTCCCCGGCCTCGCCGACGACGGTGTACCCCTCCTCCTCGAGCATCTCCTTCAGGTCGAGGCGGATCAGCGCCTCGTCCTCGGCGATCACGATCCGGGTGATCTGGGGCGAATCGGTCTCAAGCGGCTGCGCCTGCTCGTCGGCGGTGCTCACGGGGCTCCTCATTCCGGCGGGGTACTGCATGCATGAGGGTACCCACACCCATCCGCAGTCGCCCACGCGGTATGCTGTCGCAGGCGCACCCAGCCGGGTTGGCGAAATCGGCTTACGCGGATGTCTCAAACACATCTGTCCGAAAGGACATGCGGGTTCGAATCCCGCACCCGGCACCTTGGCAGTGTTCCCGTAGGCAGGGAATTCATCACTTCGGGTGGACGACCTCAGAGTCGCCCCCGAATCACCTTCCGGCCCGCAGGCCGACCAGCATGACTGGTCTCTCTGCGCGTGCGGCCACATCCTGCTGCCCGACGAGTACCGCAGGACCCAGAGTTTCCAGATCACCTGCGACGAGAAGTAGCCGGGCATCATGGACTCCGTCGAACAGGCCATCCGCCAGGTCTTCCCCAACAACAAACCCTGCCGGGTCCGGCGGACCCGCTGTCGCGACGTCAAGGTCTACTCCGGTCACCTGACCTGCTACTTCCCCCAGCACGGCCCCGGCAGGAAGCACGAGCGCACGATAGCCCTGCAGCCCGGGCAGCAGGAAGTCGTCGACGCCCATCCCCAGGACTTCCTGCGCGGGCTGGTCCACTCCGACGGTTGCCGGATCACCAACTGGACCGTCCGCACGGTCGGCGGCGTCCGGAAGCGCTACGAGTACCCGCGGTGCTTCTTCACCAACACCTCGACCGACATCATCCGGCTCTTCACCGACACCCTCGACGCCGTCGGCGTGCAGTGGAAGGCCTCGAAGCCCCGCGCCACCGGCCAGGTCGACATCTCCGTCGCCCGCAAGGACTCCGTGGCCCTCATGGACGCGCACATCGGGGCGAAGTACTGACGGCGGCGCGGCCCCTCGGCAGGGCCGCGCCGCGGTCGGTCAGTCGTCCAGCGTGCCGACGTGGTGGACGCGGACGAGGTTGGTGGAGCCGGCGAGGCCGGGCGGGGAGCCGGCCGTGATGACGACGATGTCGCCCTTCCGGCAACGGCCGAGGGAGAGCAGGGCCGCGTCGACCTGCTCGACCATCTCGTCGGTGGTGGCGGCGAAGGGGCCGAGGAAGGTCTCGACGCCCCAGGTGAGGGCGAGTTGGCTGCGGACGGCGGGTTCGTAGGTGAACGCGAGGACGGGGATGGGCGAGCGGTAGCGGGTGAGGCGGCGGGCCGTGTCGCCCGACTGGGTGAAGGCCACGAGGTACTTGGCGCCGAGGAAGTCGCCGATCTCGGCGGCCGCGCGGGCGACGGCGCCGCCCTGGGTACGCGGCTTGTTGGCGGGGGTGAGCGCCGGCAGACCGGCGGACAGGACGTCGGACTCGGCGGCCTCGATGATGCGGCCCATGGTGCGGACCGTCTCGACCGGGAACTTGCCGACGGAGGTCTCACCGGAGAGCATCACCGCGTCGGTGCCGTCCAGGACGGCGTTGGCGACGTCGGAGGCCTCGGCGCGGGTGGGCCGCGAGGTGTTGATCATCGAGTCGAGCATCTGCGTGGCGACGATGACCGGCTTGGCGTTGCGCTTGGCCAGCTTGATGGCGCGCTTCTGGACCATCGGGACCTGTTCGAGGGGCATCTCCACGCCCAGGTCGCCGCGGGCCACCATGATGCCGTCGAAGGCGTCGACGATGGCGTCCAGGTTCTCGACCGCCTGCGGCTTCTCCACCTTGGCGATGACGGGGGCGAAGCGCCCCTCCTCGGCCATGATCCGGTGGACGTCCTCGATGTCGCGGCCGCTGCGGACGAAGGAGAGCGCGACGAGGTCGGCGCCGGTCCGCAGGGCCCAGCGCAGGTCGGCGACGTCCTTGTCGCTGAGCGCGGGCACCGAGACGGCGACGCCGGGGAGGTTGAGCCCCTTGTGGTCGGAGACCAGGCCGCCCTCGACGACCCGGCAGCGGACCCGCGGGCCGTCCACCTCGACGACCTCCAGGGAGACCCGGCCGTCGTCGACGAGGATCCGCTCACCGGGGGTGACGTCGCCGGCGAGGCCGGCGTAGGTGGTGCCGCAGCCGTTCTGGTCCCCCACGACGCCCTTGTCGGTGGAGATGGTGAACTCGTCGCCGCGTTCGAGAAGTACCGGCCCTTCGGTGAAGGTCTCCAGTCGGATCTTCGGGCCTTGAAGGTCGACGAGGACACCGACGCTACGGCCGGTCTCGTCGGCGGCCTTGCGGACCCGGCGGTAGCGCTCCTCGTGCTCGATGTGGGAGCCGTGGCTGAGATTGAGTCGGGCGATGTCCATCCCGGCGTCGACCAGGGCCTTGATCTGGTCGTACGAGTCGGTGGCGGGCCCGAGGGTACAGACGATTTTTGCTCGGCGCATACCCTGAGCGTAGGCATTACCGGCGCGTAACATCGCCGTAGGTCCGAACAGCGGGATGACCTTTGCAGGAAGGCGAGTTGAACAATCTGACGCAACGCCATCCGGACGCCCCGATCGAGGGGCGGCCCGACCCGCGGGTTGACGCCCGGGACGGTCGGCGGGTTGACGCGGCGGCGGGCGCCGGGACCCCGCGCACCCCCGCCGGGAAGCCGAACAGCCCATCGAGGATGCGATTCCGTGAAGGGGTGTTCACCTCTCGTTCACCGCGGCTTCCTCCCCGGCTCGCAGGCCGGGAGGACGCTCGTCACCCGGGTGGGAGCCCGGAGACGGATCGGACGAGGGGGAACGTTCGGCATGAAGCGCGCGGTCGGAGTGCTCGCGGCACTGGCACTGCTCGGTGGGGTGGCGTTCGCGCTGCTGCGACCGACCGGGCCCGGCGACGATCCGGGGCCCAAGGTCGTCACCGTCAGCGGGGTGATCGGCTCGGAGAAGCGCGACTTCTTCGAGGACCCTGACGTCAAGGCCGAGTTGGCCAAGCAGGGGATCAAGGTCAGCGCCCAGACCACCGGTTCGTGGCTGATGGGCGACAGCAGGCTCGACCAGCTCGACTTCGCCTTCCCGGCGAGCCTCTCCCCGGCCGAGGAGATCCGCAGGCAGCTGCAGCTCAAGGACGCGCCGATCCGGCCGTTCTACTCGCCGCTCGTGGTGCTGGCCCACCGGCCGACCGCAGAGGTGCTGGAGCAGAACGCAGTGGCGAGCCGGGACAAGGCCACCGGGGTGTGGACGCTCAGAATGGACGCGTACCTCAACCTGGTGAAGGCCGGCAAGAAGTGGGAGGAGCTCACCGGCGCTGCGGGCAACTCGGACCTCAGGGGCGCGGTCTTCATGACCACCACCGACCCCGCCGAATCCTCCTCCGGAGCGCTCTACCTCGCGGTCACCTCCTACGTCCTCAACGGCCACCAGGTGGTGTCGAGCGGCCCCGAGGTGGACCAGGTCAAGCCCGTGCTGCGGGCGCTGACCGCCAAGCAGGGCATCCAGGGCAGCAGCAGCGACCAGCCGTTCAAGGACTTCCTCACCAACGTCGGCAACCCGCTGGTGCTCGCCTACGAGTCGCAGGCCGCCCAGCTGGCCGTGGAGGGCAAGTCCACCGGTGACATGACCGTGCTCTACCCGGACACCACCGTCTCCTCCGACCACACCGTGGTCGGGCGCACCGAGGCCGGCCGGAAGCTGGCCGGCCTGCTGCGTGACGACGAGGTGCTGCGCCGGCTGGAGGCGAAGTACGGGTTCCGGCCGCAGGCCGACCCGTCCGCCTTCGCCAAGCAGGTGGGCGACCGCAAGGAGTCGCCGGCCTTCGCGCCGGACCTGTCGGCGGCGCAGGTGAAGCAGGCTCCGGTGCCGGCGCCCGACCTGCTGGCCAAGCTGATCGACGCCGCGAAGGGGAAGTGACGGGGGTATGGCGACCAGGACGGGTGGGGCGATGAGGACGATGGCGGGGGCGGCGGCCGCGGCGCGGCGCGGCGGCCGGTGGCTGGCGGCGGGGCTGGCCGTGCTGGTGGCGGTGACGGCGTGCACGTCCTCGCCCTCGCCGTCACCGGGCCCGCGGCAGAGCGACGCGCCGGCACCGACCGCCCGGGCAGGCGTGCTGCGGGTGCTGGCCGGCAGTGAACTGCAGGACATGGCACCGGTGTTGGAGGAGGCGCAGCAGGCCACCGGGGTGACCGTCCAGTTCGCCTGGACCGGTTCGCTGGACGGCGCGGAGGCGGTCTCCTCGGGCCGGGCGGACGGCAGGTACGACGCGATCTGGTTCCCGTCCAACCACTACCTGCGGCTGGACGAGGGCGCCAAGGCCAAGTTGCTGTCGGAGACGCCGGTGATGGTGTCCCCGGTGGCGGTGGGGGTGCGGGCGTCCACGCTCGGGGAGCTGGGCTGGGGCGACGGTTCCAAGGTGACGTGGGCGCAGCTGGCGGAGGCGGCGTCGAGCGGGCGGCTGGCGTACGGGATGTCCGACCCGTCGCGGTCCAACTCGGGCTTCTCGGCGCTGGTGGCGGTGGCGTCGGCGCTCTCGGGGGCGGACGCGGCACTGACCGAGGCGGACGTGCAGAAGGCGACGCCGGCGCTGAAGCAGTTCTTCACCGGGCAGAAGCTGACCTCGGGCTCGTCCGGGTGGCTTGCGCAGGCGTACACCCGGGCGGAGCGGGGCCGGGTCGGGGCGCTGGTGAACTACGAGTCGGTGCTGCTGTCGCTGAACAAGACCCTGCCGGCGGACCAGCAGCTGACCGTGGTGCGCCCGGTGGACGGCGTGGTCTCGGCGAACTACCCGCTGACGCTGCTCGGTTCGTCGGCGCAGCGGGAGCGGGAGGCGTTCCAGAAACTGACCGCGTACCTGCTCAGGGACGACGTGCAGAAGCGGATCTCGGAGCTGACGCTGCGCCGCCCGGTGGCGGCCGGTACGGCGGCGGCGCCGTCGCTGCCCGGCGACCGGCGGCGGGAGCTGCCGTTCCCGGGGACCCGGGCGGTGGCGGACGGGTTGCTGGCCTCGTACCAGAACGAGCTTCGCCGGCCGTCCCGGACGGTGTACGTCCTGGACACCTCGGGGTCGATGGCGGGTGACCGGCTGGCTTCGCTGAAGCGGGCGCTGGGCGGGCTGACCGGGTCGGACGACACCCGGGGAGTGCGGCGGTTCCGGGACCGCGAGGAGGTCACGCTGATCTCGTTCGCGTCCAAGGTGAAGTCGACCAGGACGCACACGGTGCCGCCGAGCGGCAGCCGGCCGGGGCCGCAGGAGGAGCTGTCGGCGATCAACGCGGACGTGCAGCAGTTGTCGGCGGACGGCGGCACCGCGGTGTACAGCTCGCTGGAGGAGGCGTACCGGGTGATCGAGCGGCAGCAGGCCGCGGCGGGCGACGACCGGTTCACCTCCATCGTGCTGATGACGGACGGCGAGAGCAACGAGGGCGCGACGGACAAGGACTTCCGGGCGTTCTACAACGGGCTGTCGTCGGCGCAGAAGGCGGTGCCGGTGTTCCCGATCCTGTTCGGTGACGCCGCCAAGGGGCAGTTGCAGGGGATCGCGGAGCTGACCGGCGGGAAGCTGTTCGACGGGACGGGGTCGCTGGACGGGGCGTTCGAGGAGATCCGTGGCTACCAGTAGCAGGGGTGGCGGGCCGGCGACCGGCGGCGCGGGTGGCGGGGAGTCGTTCGGCCGGCGGGCCTGGGGCTACCTGGAGTCGACCCGCAACCTGGTCGGCTGCGCGGCGGGGGCGGGCGGGCTGGGGCTGCACTTCGCCGGGTTCGGCGGGGCGCTGTGGCCGGGGATCGTGGCCGCGTTGTACGGCGCCGGTGTGCTGCTCTGGCCGTCCGGGAGGACGGCCGAGCCGCCCGGTGGCGGGATCGGTGCGGCGGGCGGGTCCGGCGAAGCGGGCGGGTCCGGCGAAGCGGCGGGCGCGAGCGGGTCCACGGGCGCGAGCGGGCCGGTCGGCGGCTCCGGTTCCCCGTCCGCGCCCGGCGGCCGGGCGACGCCGGCGGGCCCCCGCACGGCCCCGACACCGGCCCCGGCACCGGCCCCGGCACCGACCCGCCGCCCGGCCTGGCCCGAGCTGGAGGAGCTGGCCGCCTACCTGGACGGTGTCCCGTTCCCCTCGTCCGCCCGCCTGGACGGCCTGCTGGACGGGCTGCTGACGCGGCTGCGCGAGGTGGGCCCGGAGCCGGCCGCCGAGCTGATCGTGGCCCGGCGGCTGCCGGTGGCGGTGGACGGCTACCTGCGGGCCCGGACCTGGGACCGCTGGACGGCTTCCGGAGCCGGCCCGGAGGCGGAACTGGCCCTGGAGGTGGAGCTGATGGCGGTGTCGCTGGGCGCCTGACCACCGCGCCCGCCGGGCCCCGGCACCTCCCGGGTGCCGGCAGGGCGGCGATCAGCCCTCCAGCACCCCGGCCAGCTCCACCCGCCGCCGCACGCCGAGCTTGCGGAAGCTGTTGGTCAGGTGCGTCTCCACCGTCCGCAGCGCCAGGTGGAGCATCGCGGCGATCTCGGCGTTGGAGTGGCCGGCCACCGCCAGCCGGCAGATCCTCAGCTCGCTGTCGGTCAGCGCCTCGGCGCCCGCGTGCTCGCCACGGCCGAGCCGGGCGCCCGAGGCGCGCAGCGAGTCCACCGCGACCCCGCGCAGCCGTACCGCGCCGAGCCGCTCGGCACGGCTCGCGGCCTCGCGCAGCGCCCGGCGGGCGGCGCCCCGCCGGCCGCCCTCGGCGAGCAGCCGACCATAGGTGATCAGGGCGGGGACCAGCTCGACCTCCACCTCGGCACCGCGCAGCAGGCCGACGGACTCGGCGGCGAGGTCCAGCCCGTGCCGGCCGCCGGTGGCGGCCGCCAGGGCGCGTAAGGCGCGGGCGACGGTGCGGGGGGTGCCCCAGGTGCGGGCGAGTGCCAGCTCCTCCTCGGCGAGGGCGACGGCCGGGCCGGGTTCGCCGAGCAGCGTGTGGCAGTCGGCGGCGGTCGAGCGCCAGGGGGTGACGATGGGGCTGAGGACCTGCCGTTCGGTCTGCCGGCGCCCGCACTCCAGCAGGTCGATGAGCGCCGCGGCCGGCTCACCCGTGGCCAGCCGGAGCAGGCCGCGGGCGTACAGGTACTCGTTCCACTCCCAGGAGTCCTGGGAGTGGTCGGCGGCGACGGCCCGGGCGAGGCCGTGGGCCTGCCAGTACCGGCCGGTCTCGGTGAGGGCGATCACGGCCTGGGCGACCAGGTGGGCGTTCTGCTGGCCGAGCAGGCCGGCGTAGCGGGCGCGGGCCGCCTCGGGGCTGTCGGCGCGGTTCACCCGGCCGGCCCGGTTCGCCCGGTCGGCGCGGTCCACCCGGTCGGCGCGGTCCGCCCGGTCGGCGCGGTCCGCCCCGTCCACCCGGCCGTCGCGCCCGGTGCCGCTGCCGGTGCCGTCCTCGGCCGGGTCGCCGCCGCACCACCAGGAGAGCGGCGGTTCCCCCCGCTCGCGCCGCCCGGCCGGCTCCCCCGGCGGCACCTCACCCGGACCCGCACCCGGGCCGGCGCCCGTACCCGCGGCCCCGCCCGTACCCGCGCTGCGGCGCGCGGCCGGGGCGGGCCCGGTGAGCGCGAAGTCCTCCAGCAGGGCCTGGTACTCGCCGCGCATCACCCGGGTCTCGGCCCGGACGCTCAGCAGGCACTGGTAGCCGGGGTCCAGCGACGGCCCCCGGTACGCCGCCAGGCCGCGGTCCACCAGCCGGTCCGCCTCGCCCAGCCGGTCGGCCCACTGGGCCAGGGTGGCGGCGGACACCAGGACGTAGGGGCGGCAGACCGGGTCCACCGGGGCCGCGAGCAGCTCCCGGACGCGGCCGGCGACCTCCGCCGCGGAGAGCAGGCCGCTGGTGGAGTCGAACTCGGTGAGCAGCGCGTACGCGGGCGGCGCGAGCCGTTGGGCGCCGCGGGCGGCGAGCCGCCGGACGCCCTCGACCACCTGGAGCCAGCTGTGCCCGTCGTGGGCCGCGATCAGCGCGGCGGCGGCCTGGACGGCGTGCACCAGGTCGTCGCGGTCGCCGAAGCGCTCGGCCAGCTCCTCCATCAGTTCCAGCGCGGCGGGGGCGTCGCCGCGGGCTGCGAGGACGGCGCCGAGCGTGTTGGCGGTCCGGAAGACGCCTTCGTCGGAGCGCTGGAGGTCGACGGCCTCGGCGAGGTGACGGACGCCGGCGACGCGCTCGTCCGGGCCGAGCGCGGCTTCCAGGCTGCCGAGTTCGGTGAGGACGAGGCCGCGTCGGCGGTCGCCGAGCGGCTCGTCCAGGACGCGGCGCAGCAGGGCGACGGCGTCGGCCGGGCGGTCGCCGCGGGCGGCCCTGCGGGCGGCGGCGCGCAGGGTGTCGGCGGCCCAGCGCGGGCCGGGGGCGGGGGTGAGCAGCAGGTGTCCGGCGATGCGCTCGTCGGGGGCGCCGCTGCGGTGCAGGTACTCGGCGGCGGCGCGGTGGACCCGGGCGCGGTGGCCGGGTTCGTGGCCGGCGAGGACGGCGTCGGCCAGCAGGGGGTGGGCGAAGCGGGGCCACTGGCCTGGGCCGGGGTCGTCGAGCAGGCCCTGGGCGGTGAGTTCGGCGAGCCAGGCGGCCGTGCGGTCGGGGTCGGTGCCGGCGAGTTCGGCGAGCATGGCCGCCGGGGCGCAGGGGTCGGCACCGGGCAGCGGGGCGGTGCGGGCGGCGGGGTGCTCCTGCATCCGGGCCAGGGCACGGGCGGCGGCGAGGGCGCGGTCGCCGCCGCCGCGCAGCCACTCCTCGACGGCTTCGGGGAAGGCGCCGTCGGCCGGGCGGGGGCAGCTGTCGGGGAGTGCGCCCGGGGCCGTCGCGTCGGGAGGGGCGCCGGGGCCGGGGCCCGGGCCGCACGGGTCGGCGGTGAGGCCGGTGGGGCCGGTGGGGCCGGCAAGGTCGGTGGGGCCGGTGGGGCCGGCAAGGTCGGTGAGGAGGGCGGTGAGCAGCAGCGGGTTACCGCCGGTGGCACGGACGCAGTCGGCGGCGACGGCGGCCGGGGTACGGGGGCCCAGCCGGAGGGCGGCCAGCAGGGCGGCGGTGCGGGCGTCGAGGGGGTCGAGCCGGAGGCTGTCGACCAGGCCCGGGGGCAGGCCGCGGGTGAAGCGTTCGGGCGGGGTGCCGAGGGTGGCCTGCCGCCGCTCGGTGGCGAGCAGGAGGACGGGCAGCCGGTCGATCCGGCGGGCGAGACCGCGCAACCAGTCCCGGGAGGGCCGGTCGGCGAGGTGGACGTCGTCGACGGCGAGCAGGACGGGGTGGTGGGCGGCGTGGATCCGCAGGAGCGACCAGAGGGCGTCCTCGGCGGCCGCCCCGTCGGCGTCCGGCCGAACGGCGCCGGGCCCGAACGCACGCGGTCCGAAACCGCCCGACCCGCCCGACCCGCCCGAACTGACCGCCCCGCCGGCGAGGGTGTCGCGGCCGGGCGCCGGGGAGAGTCCGGGGCCGGGGCCGGACTCGAAGAGCTGGCGGGCGGCGGCGTAGGGGGTGTCGGACTCGTCCGCGGAACAGCGGGCCCAGAGGACGGTGGTGCCCCCGGCGGCGGCGCGGCGGGCGGCCTCGGCGAGCAGGGCGCTGCGGCCGGTGCCGGCCGCGCCGGTGAGCAGCAGGGCGCCGCCGGCACCGGCCCGGGCGCGGTCGGTGAGTTCGGTGATCCGCTCCAGGTGGGGGGTGCGGGCGGCGAGCGGTGGCGCCGGTGGGAACGGGGTGACCCGGTCCGGTCGCGGTCCGCGGGTACTGACGGTGCTCATCCTGCTTCCCTCCCCGGGATTCCCGCCGGTGGCCGGTCGGGATCTCTTCGCCGTCATGGGGAGTCGACCTGACGGCCGGTCGACCGGGTCCGGCGCCGACGGCCCGCCGTCGCACTGCCCCGCCGTCGCCCCACCTCGCGGTCGCCCCATCCGCCCCACCGCGAGGCCGTGGTGCTCTCCACCGCCACGACCAGCCGGAGCGACCGCCCTGAACGACCAGCCCTGAGCGACCCGCCCTGAACGACCGGCCCTGAACGACCCGCCCTGAGCGACCGGAACGACCGGGTCCGTTCGGGCAGGTCGGCCCGGTCCGGCGACCGCCGTCCAGCCCTCCCGGCGGGGCACGTCCGGCACGACCGGGCGGTCCGGCGAACCCGTACCGGGCGGCACCGGGCCGGCCGGCTGCCCGCTCGTGCACGCACCGCTCCGGCCCCGCCCCCGGACGAGAACCCTACCCCCGTCCGCGCGGCGGCCGGGAGCGGCACTGCTGCGCTGCGGCGATGCCACGCGGGCGGCGCGATCTCGTGGTGGACCACGATGGCCGCGGCCCGTCCCGGAGGGAAGCATGGAGGTCCTCGGGGGCACCGTCGCTCCCGGGCCGCACGACCGCGCGGCCCCCGCCCCGCCCGTTCACCGGGCGGCGCCCCCCTCGGCGCAGCGGGCCGGCCGTCCGGCGAGCGGGCCCGCGATTCTCCTGGAGGGGGCCAGATTGACTGTCCTGCACAGCGAGCACGACCGCCGCGGCGCGGCCCGGCGTGTCCCCGGGGCGGCGGCGCTGCCGCGGACCTCGGCGGCCCCGCGGCCGCTGCCCGCCCACCATGTCGGCCGGCCGGGCGCCGCCCCGGCCGCCGTCGGCCGGACCACGGTGGTGGTGCGGGCAGCGGACCCGATCTCCCGGGCCGGCGCCGAGGCGCAGCTGCGCCGCGACCCGGGCCTGGAGCTGGTGGAGGAGGCGGCGGCCGGTCCGGGCGCGGTCTCCGTGCTGCTCGCCGAGCAGGCGGACGCGGCCGTGGTGGCGACGCTCCGCAAGCTGGTGCGCGGCGCCGAGCAGCGGGTGGTGCTGGTGGTCGAGCGGATGCGCGAGAGCGAGCTGCTGGAGGCGGTGGAGTGCGGGGTGGCCGCGATCCTCTGGCGCCGCGAGGCGACCGCCGAACGGCTGGGCCGGGCGGTGCAGGCGGCGGCACGCGGGGACGGCGACCTGCCGGCCGATCTGCTGGGCCGGCTGATCACCCAGGTGGGCCGGTTGCAGCGGAGCGTCCAGGGGATGCCGGGCGGTGCCCCGGCCGGGCTGTCCGAGCGCGAGGCCGATGTGCTGCGGCTGGTGGCCGAGGGCTGGGACACCGGGGAGATCGCGGCCCGGCTGTCCTACTCCGAGCGCACCGTCAAGAACGTGCTGCACGGCCTGACGACCCGGCTGCAGCTGCGCAACCGGGCGCACGCCGTGGCCCACGCCGTCCGTGAGGGATACATCTAGGCCGCGGCCGGCACCCGCCCGGGTGCCCCAGCACGCCCGCCCGTCCGCCACCCCGAGCGCGGACGGGCGGGCGCCGTGCACTCCGGGGCGGCCTCACCGGGCCCTCCACGTCTTGACGAGAGCTCAGCACTCCCCCGTCCGCGTCACGAAGGAGTCGCCAAGATCTCACCCCTTGGAAAGGTCCGGGGGCTATCAATCCGCCTGGTCGCACGGCACACTTCTACGCGCGTACCTCTACGCGCGTCACCACACCGTCGTTGACGGTCCGTCGCAGCCGCCCACCCGGGAGAGTCGTCCATGTCCCTGAACCGCCGTGACTTCGTCACCCGGTCCGCCGCCACCGCCGCCGGTGCCGCCCTCGTCGGGGGCGCCGGCCTCGCCGCCGCGTCCCCCGCCGCAGCGGCCGGCCCGGACGACGCCGTGGCCAAGGGCAAGCCGAGCAAGAAGCAGGCCTTCACCGTGATGGGCACCACCGACCTGCACGGCCGGGTGCTCAACTGGGACTACTTCACCGACGCGGTCTACGCCGACAAGGCGCACAACGAGGTCGGCCTCGCCAAGATCTCCACGCTGGCCAAGCAGGTCCGCGAGGAGAAGGGCTGGGACCGCTGCCTGCTGATCGACGCCGGCGACACCATCCAGGGCACCCAGCTGACGTACTACTACGCCCGGGTGGAGCCGATCGCCACCGAGGCCGACACGGCGCCCGAGCACCCGATGGCGCTCGCCATGAACACCATGGAGTACACCGCCGCCGCGCTCGGCAACCACGAGTTCAACTACGGCATCGACACCCTGCGCGCCTATGAGGAGCAGCTGGACTTCCCGCTGCTCGGCGCCAACGCGCTGAACGCCCGCAACGACAAGCCGGCGTTCCCTCCCTACGTCATCCGCAAGCTGAAGCTCGGCTCCGGTCCGGCCCTCAAGGTCGGCATCCTCGGCCTGACCAACCCGGGCATCGCGATCTGGGACAAGGCCAACGTGGCCGGCAAGATGACCTTCCCCGGCATCGTCGAGACGGCGAAGGTCTGGGTGCCGAAGGTCCGGGCGGCCGGTGCCGACGTCGTCGTGGTCGCCTGCCACTCCGGCATGGACGAGGCCACCTCCTACGGCGACCAGCTGCCCTGGGCGGAGAACGCCTCGGTCGCCCTGGCCGAGCAGGTGCCCGGGATCGACGCCGTCCTGGTGGGCCACGCGCACAAGGAGATCCCGCAGCGGCTGGTGGTCAACAAGGAGACCGGCAGGACGGTCGTGCTCTCCGAGCCGCTCTGCTGGGGCCAGCGGCTGACCTGCTTCGACTTCGAGGTGGAGTTCGACCGCGGTGCCTGGCGGGTCGTCTCGCTCTCCTCGCGGGTGCTGAACTCCAACACCGTCCCGGAGGACCCGGAGATCGTCAACCTGATGTCCGACCAGCACAAGAAGGTGGTCGCGTACGTCAACCAGGTCATCGGCACCGCCAAGATCGAGCTGTCGATCGCCGAGGCGCCGTACAAGGACACCCCGATCATCGACCTGATCGGCCGGGTCCAGGCCGACGTGGTGAAGGAGGCGCTGGCGGGCGGCCAGTACGCCGGGCTGCCGGTCATCGCCCAGGCCGCGCCGTTCAACCGCACCGCGCGGATCCCGGCCGGCCAGGTCAAGCTGCGGGACGCGGCGGGCCTGTACATCTACGAGAACACCCTGGAGGCCCGCATCCTCACGGGCGCCCAGCTGAAGGACTACCTGGAGTTCTCCGCCAGGTACTTCAACCAGCTCGCCCCGGGCGCGCCGGTGGACAAGGCCACGCTGACCAACGCCCAGAACACGCCGGACTACAACTACGACTCGCTGTACGGCCTGAGCTACGACATCGACATCGCCCAGCCGGTCGGCTCGCGCATCGTCGACCTCGCCTTCGAGGGCAAGCCGCTCGACCCGTCGGCCCGGTTCGTCCTGGCCGTCAACAACTACCGCGCCAACGGCGGCGGCAACTTCCCGCACGTCGCGGCCGCCCAGAAGGTGTGGGCCAACTCGGACGAGATCCGCAACGCGATGATCGCGTGGGTGAAGGCCAAGGGCGTCATCGACCCGGCCGACTTCGCAGCCCAGTCCTGGCGCCTGGTCCGGGCCGGCCAGCCGGTCTTCTGATCCGGCCGGACCGCCTGCCGTCCACGCCCCGCCACCCACTTCCCCGGGTGGCGGGGCGTCCGCCGTCCGGGAACCGAGCGGGAACCGGGAACGACGGAGCCCCGCCTCCCCCTTCCCTTGGGTTCTAACGGTCGTCGCAACACCTCAGCTCAAGGTGTGCGATGGACTTCGAGATTCGCGGGGAGCGGAAGCCGCAGGGGCCCAGGAAGCTCCGTGCCGAGCGGGCGGAATACTTCCGGCTTGTGCGACAGGGCTACAGCAACAAGGAGGCGTCCCGGCTGGTGGGCGTCCACGAGCGGACTGGACGCGAGTGGCGCAACGGCCGGACGGACCCGAACAGGTTCCGGGCGCCCGCTCGACCCGGGGGGGCGCCCGCCTGCGCATCCGGACCGTCGCGGTACCTGCGCGAGGACGAGCGCATCCACATCGCCGACCGGCTCCGGGAGAAGGCCACCGTCCGCGCGATAGCGGCCGAGCTCGGCCGCAGCCCGTCCACGATCAGCCGGGAGATCCGACGCAACTGCCATCCCGACAGTGGCAGTTACCGACCCCATGCCGCGCAGGCCCGTGCCGACGAGCGGCGCCCTCGCCCCAAGTCGGGGAAGATCGCCCTCAACCCCGAGCTGCGGGCCGCGATCCAGGCCGGCCTGGACGAGCAGTGGAGCCCGGAACAGATCTGCCACGCTCTGCGCAGAACCTTCCCCGACCGGCCGGAGATGCACGTGGCCCACGAAACGATCTACCAGGCGCTCTACGTCCAGGGCCGCGGTGAGCTGCGGCGCGAGCTGGCCGGCGCCCTGCGCCCCGGCCGGGCCCGCCGCAAGCCTCAGCGCCAGACCAACTGCCGCCAGCCCCGTTTCACCGACCCGATGGTCATGATCAGCGAACGCCCAGCCGAGGCGGAGGACCGGGCGGTGCCCGGGCACTGGGAAGGGGATCTGATCATCGGCAAGGACGGCGCCTCCGCGATCGGCACCCTGGTCGAGCGCCACACCCGCTACGTGATGCTCCTGCACCTGCCGAACGGCCGCACCGCCGAGCACGTGCGCGACGCCCTCACGGAGACCGTCCAGACTCTGCCCGCACACCTGATGCGCTCGCTGACCTGGGACCAGGGCAGCGAGATGGCCGCCCACAAGAGCTTCACCGTCGCCACCGGCGTTCCGGTTTACTTCTGCGACCCGGCCAGTCCCTGGCAGCGCGGCTCGAACGAGAACACGAACGGCCTGCTGCGGCAGTACTTTCCCAAGGGCACCGACCTGTCCGTCCACGGCCCGGAACACCTCGCGGCGGTGGCCGTCCAGCTCAACGGCCGCCCACGCAAAACGCTCGGCTGGGAAACCCCAGCCGAGCGCCTGCATAAACTCGTCGCGGCCTGATCAAACCGACCACGTGTTGCAACGATCCCTGGAAACCGCCTCCGGAGGTGGCGGGGCTCCGTCGTCACGAAGCGGCCCACGGCGGCCACCGCCCCGGCGGCCACGGCACCGGTCAGAACGGGAAGCGGCTGCGCCCGTGCTGGATGGAGATCCACTTCACGGTGGTGAAGGCGTCCACGGTGGACTCGCCGTTCAGGCGGCCCACACCGGAGTTCTTCTCGCCGCCGAACGGGACCACCGGCTCGTCGGCGACGGTGCCGTCGTTGACGTGGATCATGCCGGTCTCGATCCGCTGCGCCACCCGCACCCCGCGCTCGACGTCGGCGGTGTGGACGGCGCCGCTGAGGCCGAACGGGGTGTCGTTGGCCAACCGGACGGCCTCGTCCTCACCGTCGAAGGGCACCACCAGCACAACCGGGCCGAAGAGTTCGCGTTGCAGGATGGGCGCGTCGGCGGGCAGGTCACCGAGGACCACCGGGTCCATCAGGCAGCCGTTGGTCTCGCCGCGCAGCAGCACGGTGGCGCCGGCCGCCACCGCCTGGTCGACCTGGGCGGTGATGGCGTCGGCCTGCACGGGGTTGATCAACGGGCCGATCTGGGTGGCCGGGTCCCGGGGGTCGCCGACCGTCAGCGAGGCGACCTTGGCCACGAACTTCTCGGTGAACTCGGCCTGGACGCTGCGGTCCACCAGCACGCGGTTGGCCGCCATGCAGACCTGGCCCTGGTGGACGAAGCGGCTGAACACCGCCGCGTCCACGGCGTAGTCGAGGTCGGCGTCGTCCAGCACGATCAGCGCGCTGTTGCCGCCGAGTTCGAGCACCGTCCGCTTGAAGTGCGAGGCCGCGACGGTGGCGACGTGCCGGCCGACCTTGTCGGATCCGGTGAAGGCGATCACCTTGGGCACCGGGTGCTCGATGAACGCGTCGCCGATCTCGGCGATGTCGGTGACCACGACGTTGAGCAGGCCGGACGGCAGGCCCGCCTCCTCGAAGATCCTGGCGAGCAGGGTGCCGCCGACCACCGGGGTCTCCTGGTGCGGCTTGAGCACCACGCCGTTGCCGAGCGCGAGCGCCGGGGCGACCACCTTCATCGACAGGAACAGCGGGAAGTTGAACGGGCTGACCACGCCGACCACCCCGACCGGGAGGCGGTAGAGGCGGTTCTCCTTGCCCTCCACCGGCGAGGGCAGCAGCCGGCCCTCGGCACGCAGCGAGAGCTGCATCGACTCGCGGAGCATGTCCTTGGTGAGGGCGAGCTCGAACCCGGCCTTGAGCGCGGTGCCGCCCAGTTCGGCCGTGATCGCCTCGGTGATCTCCTGCTCGCGCTCCTCGACGATCCGCAGCGCGCGCTCGAAGACCAGCCGGCGGGTGTACGGGTTGGTGGCGGCCCACTCCTTCTGCGCCCGCTCGGCGGCCCGGTAGGCCTGGTCCACCTCCTCGACGGTGGCGACGGTCATGGTGGCGAGCTTGTCACCGGTGAAGGGGTCGACGTCGACGATGTCCCAGGAGCCGCTGCCGTCGCGCCACTGGCCGTCGATGTACTGCAGCGCCAACTCGGAGAAGTACGACATCTGATCCCTCTCGTGCCGATTCGGGAAGGCGTCAAGGCCCTCTCGATCAGATCTGATCGACACTCATCGTACGTACGGACTACAGCTCTTGGCGGACCGAGCGCAGAAGTTCCCGGCTCCGCTCGGTGGAGAGACCGTCCGCCACCAGACCGTCCATCGCGGCGACGTACTCGGCCACCTCGGCCGGCTTGTCGAGGTAGAGCGCGGTGGTGAACTGCTCCAGGTAGACCACGTCGGCGAGGTCCGGCTCGGCGAAGCCCAGCACGGTGAACGCGCCGCCCTCGGCACGCAGCCCGCCGAAGCCCAGCGGCATCACCTGGATCGACACGCGGGGCAGGTCGGTGAGCTCCAGCAGCCGGTCGATCTGCGCCCGCATCACCGCCGGCCCGCCCCAGGGCCGGCGCAGCGCCGCCTCGTCCAGGACGGCCACCACTTGGGGCGGCTGCTCGGCGGTGAGCACCCGCTGGCGCCGCAGCCGGACCTCCACCCGCCGCTCGACCTCGGCGGCCTCGGTGACGTGCCCGCCGGCGGTGATCACGGCACGGGCGTAGTCGGCGGTCTGCAGCAGGCCGTGGACGAACTGGACCTCGTAGCTGCGGATCTCGGCGGCGGCCTCCTCGAGGCCGAGGAAGGTCTGGAACCAGCCCGGCAGCACGTCGCCGTAGGTGTGCCACCAGGAGGTGGCGTTGGCGGCACGGACCAGGCCGAGCACGGAGGCCCGCTCCTGCTCGGCCTCCACGCCGTACAGGGTGAGCAGGTCGGCGACGTCGCGCTCCTTGAAACCGACCCGGCCGAGCTCCATCCGGCTGATCTTCGACTCGGACGCGCGGATCGAGTAGCCGGCCTCCTCACGACTGACGCCCCGGGCCTCCCTGAGCCTGCGTAGCTGGGAACCCAGCAGCAGGCGCCGTACCGTGGCACCCCCGCCGGCCTGAGTCGTGCTCATCGCGTCACCCTCCGCACCTCGCGCAGCCCCCCGGCCGTCGGCCGCAGTCTGCCACTTGGCACCGACAAACAACAGTCCGTCAGCGCACCCGCTCCAGGCCCAGGAGGGCCGGGCACCGCGGCGAGGCGCCCCGCCCGGGAACGCGTGAAGGCGCCCGCCCTCCACTGGTCGGGGAGAGGGCAGGCGCCGTGGCACCGTGCAGGCCCGGCAACGCTGGCGGGGGCAGCGGCTCGAACTCCCGGTGATGCGGCACCGGGCGACAGGGGGTCCGGACCCGCCGGCGGTGGGGCCGCCGGCGGGCTCGGGCGTGCGTCAGACCACCAGCGGGCGGTCCGTCGGGCGGATCGGGGCGGGCAGCGGGGTCTTGCCGCCCAGGTACCTGTCCACCGCGGCGGCGGCCGAACGGCCCTCCGCGATGGCCCAGACGATCAGCGACTGGCCACGGCCGGCGTCGCCGCAGACGTAGACGCCGTCGACATTGGTGGCGAACCCGCCGTCCCGGGCCACGTTGCCGCGGGCGTCCAGCTCGACGCCGAGCTGCTCGACCAGGCCGTTCCGCACGTCCGTGCCGGTGAAGCCCATGGCCAGGGTGACCAGCTGCGCCGGGATGGAGCGCTCGGTGCCGGGCACCGGCTCGAACTTCCCGTCCTTGAACTCCACCTCGACCAGGTGCAGCTCCTGGACGTTGCCGTCCTCGTCCCCCGTGAAGCGGGTGGTGTTGACGGCGTAGACGCGCTCGCCGCCCTCCTCGTGGGCCGAGGTGACCTTGTACGTCATCGGCATGGTCGGCCAGGGCTGGTGGCCCGGGCGGGAGTCGCTCGGGCGCGGCATGATCTCCAGCTGGGTGACCGAGGCCGCCCCCTGGCGCAGCGCGGTGCCGAGGCAGTCCGCGCCGGTGTCGCCGCCGCCGATGACGATGACGTGCTTGCCCTTGGCGCTGATCGGGGACTCGACGAAGTCGCCCTCCTGCACCTTGTTGGCCAGCGGCAGGTACTCCATGGCCTGGTGGATGCCCTTGAGCTCGCGCCCGGGCACCGGCAGGTCGCGCGCGGTGGTGGCGCCGGCGGCGACGACGACCGCGTCGAAGCGCTCGCGCAGCTGCTGGCCGGTGATGTCCTCGCCGACGTGGACGCCGGTGCGGAAGCGGGTCCCCTCCGCGCGCATCTGCTCGATGCGGCGGTTGATGTGGCGCTTCTCCATCTTGAACTCGGGGATGCCGTAGCGCAGCAGGCCGCCGATCCGGTCGGCGCGCTCGTACACCACCACGGTGTGCCCGGCCCGGGTGAGCTGCTGGGCGGCGGCCAGGCCGGCCGGGCCGGAGCCGACGACGGCCACGGTCTTGCCGGACAGGCGCTCGGGGATCTGCGGTGTGACGCCGCCCCGGTCCCACGCCTTGTCGATGATGGTGACCTCGACGTTCTTGATGGTCACCGCGTCCTGGTTGATCCCCAGCACGCAGGCCGACTCGCAGGGAGCCGGGCAGAGGCGGCCGGTGAACTCCGGGAAGTTGTTGGTCGCGTGCAGCCGCTCGATGGCGCCGGTCCAGTCGTCCCGGTAGGCCAGGTCGTTCCACTCGGGGATGAGGTTCCCGAGCGGGCAGCCGTTGTGGCAGAACGGGATGCCGCAGTCCATGCAGCGGCCGGCCTGCTTGGTGATGATCGGCAGGAGGCTGCGCTCGACGTAGACCTCGTTCCAGTCCCGCAGACGGACGTCCACGGGCCGGCGCTCGGCCAGCTGCTTGCCGGTGGTCAGGAAGCCCTTGGGGTCAGCCACGTGCCGCCTCCATCATCTTGCGAGTGGTCTCGGCCTCGGAGAGGCCATCGCGCTCAGCGGCGTCCTTGGCGGCGAGCACAGCCTTGTAGTCGGTCGGCATGATCTTGGAGAAGCGGGAGACCCCGCTGCCCCAGTCGGCCAGGAGCTCGGCGGCGACGGTGGAGCCGGTCTCCTCGTAGTGCTGCTGCACGGTCTCGCGCAGCCAGTCGCGGTCGTCGGCGGTCGGGGCCTCGATGCCCACCATGCCGTCGTTGACGTTCGCGGGGCGCAGGTCCAGCACGTAGGCGATGCCGCCGGACATGCCCGCCGCGAGGTTGCGGCCGGTCTCGCCGAGGATGACCACCCGGCCGCCGGTCATGTACTCCAGGCCGTGGTCGCCCACGCCCTCCACCACCAGGGTGGCACCGGAGTTGCGGACGGCGAAACGCTCGCCGGCCTTGCCGCGCAGGTGCACGCGGCCGCTGGTGGCGCCGTAGCCGATGGTGTTGCCGGCGATGACGTGGTTCTGCGCGTCGGCGCCGATCGCGGCGGCGTCGCGCGCCGGGCGGACGATCACCACGCCGCCGGAGAGGCCCTTGGCGACGTAGTCGTTGGCGTCGCCCTCCAGGCGCAGGGTGACGCCCTTCGGCACGAAGGCTCCGAACGACTGGCCGGCCGAGCCGGTGAGGGTGACGTCGATGGTGCCCTCGGGCAGGCCCTCGCCGCGGTACCGCTTGGTCACCTCGTGGCCGAGCATGGTGCCGACCGTGCGGTTGACGTTGCGGATCGGCAGCTGGATGCGGACGGCCTCGCCGCGCTCCAGCGCGTCCTCGGCCAGCTCGATCAGCTGGTTGTCGAGCGCCTTGTCCAGTGCGTGGTCCTGCGCGGTGGTGCAGTGCAGGGCCGAGCCCTCGGGCAGCTCGGGGACGTGGAAGAGCGGCGTCAGGTCGAGGCCGGCGGCCTTCCAGTGCGAGATCGCGGCCTGCGCGTTGATGTGCTCGGCGTGGCCGACGGCCTCCTCGATCGAGCGGAAGCCCAGCGAGGCCAGGATCTCCCGCACCTCCTCGGCGATGAACTCGAAGAAGTTGACCACGAACTCGGGCTTGCCGGAGAAGCGTTCGCGCAGCACCGGGTTCTGGGTGGCGACGCCGACCGGGCAGGTGTCCAGGTGGCAGACGCGCATCATGATGCAGCCGGAGACCACCAGCGGGGCGGTCGCGAAACCGAACTCCTCGGCGCCCAGCAGGGCGGCGATCACGACGTCGCGGCCGGTCTTCAGCTGGCCGTCGGTCTGCACCACGATGCGGTCGCGCAGGCCGTTGAGCAGCAGGGTCTGCTGGGTCTCGGCGAGGCCGAGCTCCCAGGGGCCGCCCGCGTGCTTGAGCGAGGTCAGCGGGGAGGCGCCGGTGCCGCCGTCGTGGCCGGAGACCAGCACCACGTCCGCGTGCGCCTTGGAGACGCCGGCCGCGACCGTGCCGACGCCGACCTCGGAGACCAGCTTCACGTGGATGCGGGCCGCCGGGTTGGCGTTCTTGAGGTCGTGGATCAGCTGCGCCAGGTCCTCGATCGAGTAGATGTCGTGGTGCGGCGGCGGGGAGATCAGGCCGACGCCCGGGGTCGAGTGCCGGGTCCTGGCCACCCACGGGTAGACCTTGTGGCCGGGCAGCTGGCCGCCCTCGCCGGGCTTGGCGCCCTGGGCCATCTTGATCTGGATGTCGTCGGCGTTGACCAGGTACTCGGAGGTGACGCCGAAGCGGCCGGAGGCGACCTGCTTGATCGCCGAGCGGCGCTCCGGGTCGTACAGGCGGTCCGGGTCCTCGCCGCCCTCACCGGTGTTGGACTTGCCGCCGAGGCGGTTCATCGCGATGGCGAGGGTCTCGTGCGCCTCGCGGGAGATCGAGCCGTACGACATGGCGCCGGTGGAGAAGCGCTTGACGATCTCGGAGACCGGCTCGACCTCCTCGACCGGCACGGGGGTGCGGCCGAGCGCGTCCAGCCGGAACAGGCCGCGCAGCGTCATCAGCCGCTCGGACTGCTCGTTCACCCGGTCCGTGTACTGCTTGAAGATGTCGTACCGGCGGTTGCGGGTGGAGTGCTGCAGGCGGAAGACGGTGTCCGGGTCGAACAGGTGCGGCTCGCCCTCGCGGCGCCACTGGTACTCGCCGCCGATCTCCAGCGCGCGGTGCGCGGCCGGGATGCCGGAGGCCGGGTAGGCCTTGGCGTGGCGGGCGGCCACCTCCTTGGCGATCTCGTCCAGGCCGATGCCGCCGAGCTTGGTGGTGGTGCCGGCGAAGTAGGTGCCGACCAGCTCCTCGGAGAGGCCGATCGCCTCGAAGACCTGCGCACCGCGGTAGGAGGCGACGGTGGAGATGCCCATCTTGGACATGACCTTGAGCACGCCCTTGCCGAGCGCCTTGATCAGGTTCCTGATGGCCTTCTCGGGCTCGACGCCCTGGATGAAGACGCCCTGGGCGACGAGGTCCTCGACGGACTCCATCGCCAGGTACGGGTTGACCGCGCCGGCGCCGTAGCCGATCAGCAGCGCGACGTGGTGCACCTCGCGGACGTCGCCGGCCTCGACCAGCAGGGACACCTGGGTGCGCTGCTTGGTGCGGATGAGGTGGTGGTGGATCGCGGAGGTGAGCAGCAGCGAGGGGATCGGGGCGTGCTCGGCGTCGGAGTGCCGGTCGGAGAGCACGATGATCCGGGCGCCGTCGGCGATGGCGGCGTCGGCCTCGGCGGCGATCGCGGACAGGCGTGCGGCCAGGCCGTCGCCGCCGGAGGCGACCTTGTAGAGGCCGGAGAGCGTGACGGCCTTCAGGCCGGGCTGGTCGCCGTCGTGGTTGATGTGGACCAGCTTGGCGAGCTCGTCGTTGTCGATCACCGGGAAGGTGATGCCGACCGAGCGGCAGGAGGCCGCCTCGGCGCCCAGCAGGTTGCCCTCGGGGCCGAGGTTGGACAGCAGCGAGGTGACGAGCTCCTCGCGGATGGCGTCCAGCGGCGGGTTGGTGACCTGCGCGAAGAGCTGCACGAAGTAGTCGAACAGCAGGCGCGGCTTCTCGGAGAGCGCGGCGATCGGGCTGTCGGTGCCCATCGAGCCGAGCGCCTCGCCGGCGGTCCTGGCCATCGGCGCGAGGATGACCCGCAGCTCCTCCTCGGTGTAGCCGAAGGTCTGCTGGCGGCGGGTCACCGAGGCGTGGGTGTGCGCGATGTGCTCGCGCTCCGGGAGCTTGGCGAGCTGGATCTGGCCGGCCGCGACCCACTCCTCGTAGGGGTGCTCGGCGGCCAGCGCGGACTTGATCTCCTCGTCCTCGACGATGCGGTGCTCCGCGGTGTCGACGAGGAACATCCGGCCGGGCTGCAGGCGGCCCTTCTTGGCCACCTTGTCCTGCTCGATGTCGAGCACGCCGACCTCGGAGGAGAGGACGACCAGGCCGTCCTCGGTGATCCAGTAGCGGGCCGGGCGCAGGCCGTTGCGGTCGAGGACGGCGCCGATCTGGGTGCCGTCGGTGAAGGTGACGCAGGCCGGGCCGTCCCAGGGCTCCATCAAGTTGGAGTGGTACTGGTAGAACGCGCGGCGGGCCGGGTCCATGGTGGCGTGGTTCTCCCACGCCTCCGGGATCATCATCAGCACCGAGTGCGGCAGCGAGCGGCCGCCGAGGTGGAGCAGCTCCAGGACCTCGTCGAAGGAGGCCGAGTCGGAGTGGTCCGGGGTACAGATCGGGAAGATCCGCTCCAGGCCCTGGCCGTTGCGGTTGGCGGGGATCAGGTCGGTGGCGAGCTGGGACTCCCGGGCGGTCATCCAGTTCCGGTTGCCCTTGACCGTGTTGATCTCGCCGTTGTGGGCGACGAAGCGGTACGGGTGGGCGAGCGGCCAGCTCGGGAAGGTGTTGGTCGAGAAGCGCGAGTGCACCAGGCCGAGCGCGGAGGCGTACAGCCGGTCCGACAGGTCGGGGAAGAAGGGCTCCAGCTGGCCGGTGGTCAGCATGCCCTTGTACACGATGGTGCGGGCGGAGAGCGAGGGGAAGTACACCCCGGCCTCGCGCTCGGAGCGCTTGCGGACGACGAAGGCGATCCGGTCGAGGGCGAGGCCCTCGACGCCGTCCTTGCTCAGGAAGACCTGCCGGAAGCGCGGCATCACGCTGCGGGCGGTGGCGCCCAGCAGGTCGGGGGTGACCGGGACGTCGCGCCAGCCGAGGACGGTCAGGCCCTCCTCGTCCGCGACGGCCTCGATCTTCGCGACGGCTGCGGCGTCGGCCGCGTCCTCGTCGGGCAGGAAGGCGATGCCGACCGCGTAGGCGCCGGCGGCGGGGAGCTCGAAGTCGACCTTGGTGCGCAGGAACGCGTCCGGGATCTGGGTCAGGATTCCGGCGCCGTCGCCGGAGTCCGGCTCGGCACCGGTGGCGCCCCGGTGCTCCAGGTTCCGCAGGACGGTCAGCGCCTGCTCGACGATCTTGTGGTCGGCGATGCCGGTCAGCGTGGCGACGAAGCCGACGCCGCAGGCGTCGTGCTCGTTCCGCGGGTCGTACAGGCCCTGAGCAGCAGGTCGCGCATCCGGAACGAGCGCGTACGGCGGGCGGGCTGCGCCGGCCTGGAGCTCGTTGGCGGAGTGCATGGATGCAGACAGCATCGGCTCTCCCGTCGTCGTCTTCTTCAAGTGCAGGTGCAGTAGGGACGACGTTGGCCCTGATGCGATTTCGTGCAAGTTACATGATGCCCAAGATCCCGGAAAGCGGAATATCCGGTCCACATCGCGGACGGACCCGCAGGTCAAGGGTGAAGGGGGGACATGCCACAGTGCACGTCCCGACGATTGTGCCCGGCGGTCGGCGGCCCGAAACAGGGGCGAAATCCCCCGGCTACGGAAGCCGATCAAGGCCACCTGCGAATCCATTCCCGGAGTCGGTCCCCGGGATGCGAATCAGCGGCCCCCGAGCCCGGATGCTGAGACTAGGCCAGGTGGCGCCCGCACTCCATGTGCGGAACGTCACGCGCTGCGCAGCATAACCATGCAGGCCTCTGTACCATCCCACGAGCCCGCGACCGGCGGCCCGGTCAACCCGCCGCCCGCCCGTCGCCCGCCCGCCCCTGCGCCGCTCGGCTCAGCCCACGTGCCCGCCGATCAGCCAGCCGAGCAGGTACGTCACCCCGGCCGCCGTCCCGCCCAGCACCAGCTGCCGCAGCCCGCTGAACCACCAGCTGCGGGCCGTCACCCGGGCCACCACCGCGCCGCAGGCGAACAGGCCGGCCACCGAGAGCAGCAGGGCCGGCAGCAGCGTGGTCGCCCCCAGCAGGTACGGCAGCAGCGGCAGCAGTGCGCCCACCGCGAAGCAGACGAAGGACGAGCCGGCCGCCACCCACGGCGACGGCAGGTCGTTGGGGTCGATCCCCAGCTCCTCGCGGGCGTGGATCTCCAGCGTCTGGTCCGGGTCGGCGGACAGCTGCCGGGCCACCTCGTGCGCGAGCTCCGGCTCCACGCCACGGGCGATGTACAGCTGGGCCAGCTCGGCCAGCTCGCCGTGCGGGTTGCGGCTCAGCTCCAGCCGCTCGGCCTCGATCTCCGCCTGCACCAGCTCGCGCTGCGAGGCGACCGAGGTGTACTCCCCCGCCGCCATCGAGCACGCCCCGGCCGCCAGGCCGGCCAGCCCGGTCAGCACGACGGTGCCGCTGGACACCGCGCCTCCCACCACGCCGGTCATCAGCGCGAAGTTGGAGACGAGCCCGTCCATCGCACCGAAGACGGCCGGCCGCAGCCAGCCGCCGTTCACGTCGCGGTGGTGCCCCGCGGCGGGGATGCGGGGGTGGTTCCCGGCCTCGGGCTCCAGGGTGGTCACGCTCACGGTTGGTCCCTCCCGTTCGATTCCTCTGCGTCGAACGTAGACCGTCTGAGCTGGGCATTTCCAGCAAAGTAAGGCTGTCCGAACAGACCTCCGGCCGCCCTCCGCGAGCATCGCGGGGGCGGCCGGAAGGCGGGATCGTCCCAGGTCAGGTGAGGTTCTTGGCGTCCTTGTCGGCGGGGTCGGCCGCCGCGTCGGCGGGCCCCGAGGCGGGCTCGGAGGCGGACTTCCCGGCCGCCGGAGCGGAGGGCTTCGCCGGCTCCTCGTCGGCCGGGCCGTCGGCGGGCGCCGTTCCGGCGTCCTCCGGTCCGTGCGCCGAGGGGTCGATGGTGGCCGGGTCCTCCCGGCCCGGGCGCTTCCTGCCGACGATCACGAAGTAGGTGACGGCGGCGATGAAGACCGCGATCGCCACCCAGTCGTTGAGCCGCAGGCCCAGGATGTGGTGCGCCTCGTCGATCCGCAGCCACTCGGTCCAGAACCGGCCGACCGTGTAGGCGGCCACGTACAGCGCGAAGGCCCGGCCGTGACCGAGGGTGAAGCGGCGGTCCGCCCAGATCACCAGCAGCGCCACCCCGACGCACCAGAGCGACTCGTAGAGGAACGTCGGGTGGTAGGTCCCGGTGACGACCTCGCCGTTCGGCAGCGTCTTGTTGATCTCCAGGCCCCACGGCAGGGTGGTCTCCCGGCCGTACAGCTCCTGGTTGAACCAGTTGCCCCAGCGGCCGAGCGCCTGGGCCAGCGCGATGCCCGGGGCGATCGCGTCGGCGTAGGCGGGCAGCGGAACGCCGTGGCGGCGGCAGCCGATCCAGGCGCCGACCGCGCCGAACGCGATCGCGCCCCAGATACCGAGGCCGCCTTCCCAGATCTTGAAGGCGTTCCAGGGGTTCCGGCCCCCACCGAAGTAGAGCTGGTGGTCGGTGATCACGTGGTAGAGCCGGCCGCCGACCAGGCCGAACGGCACGGCCCAGACGGCGATGTCGCCGACCGTGTGCTTGCCACCGCCCCGGGCGACCCAGCGCTTGCTGCCGAGCCAGACGGCCACGACGACACCGAGGATGATGCAGAAGGCGTAGGCGCGCAGCGGGATCGGTCCGAGGTACAGGACGCCCCGAGACGGGCTGGGAATGTAGGCGATATCCATGGCAGCTCCGACGCTACAGGGTCGGCGGCCCGGCTCGGACACCCCGCGGGTCACAGATCGGCTCACAGATCCCGGCCGACGGGGTGGCCGACACGCCGCCACCCCCTCCGGACGGGGAGGGGGCGACGGGCGGCCGGTGCCGCGGGCCCGGGCTCAGCCGGCCTTCGGCGACGGGTTGTTCGCCTCCGAAGCGGTGCTGGTGGGCGCCGGGGACTGGCCGTGCGAGCCGGTGCTACCCAGCGACTTGCCCTGGTTCGCGGCGTCGACGGCCTCCACCAGGTTCTGCGGGGTGATCTCCTGGCTGCCGTTCTTCGGATAGACCGGCTGCCCGTTGAGCAGCACCGTCGGGGTGGACTTGAAACTGGACTTGTCGAAGTCCTGCTGCACCGCGGAGACCCAGCCGCCGTACTTGTTCCCGTTGACGCAGGCCTCGAAGGCGGGCGTGACCAGCCCGTCGACCTGCTTGGCGAGGCTGATCAGGACGGCCTTGTCGCCGAAGGCGTCGTTGGTCTCGTCCGGCTGGTTGCGGTAGAGCACGTCGTGGTAGTCGCGGAAGTGCCCGGCGTCCTGGGCGCAGGCCAGCGCGTTGGCGGCGGTCTTCGAGCCCTTGCCCGGCACGGCCCGGTCGATGAACGAGACGATGTGGTACTGGGTGCCGACCTTGCCGGCGTCCTCCAGCTGGTCGATCGTCGGGGAGAACTCGCGCTCGAAGCTGCCGCACGCGGGGCAGCGCGGGTCCTCGTAGACGGTGAGCACGGAGGGCGCGTCGGCCGCGCCGACCGGGACGACCAGGTTCTTGTCGCCGATCGTACCGGCGGGCGCGGCGGTGGGGGTCTCGGGCTTGGAGCGCTCGTTCTGCACCACCACGCCGGTGATCACCGCGGCGGCGATGACGGCCAGCACCACCCCGCCGACGACCAGTTTCTTCTTGCGCTTGGCGCGGGCCTCATCGGCCGCGCGTTCCGCCAGCATCCGCTCGCGGGCGGTGCGCTTGCCTTCTCGGTTCTTCTCGCTCATTGCCTTGACATTCACAATCGGGGCCTGATCCGGGTCGGTGTCGGGTGTGGGGTGCGGTACTGCGCCGGCCGGTCAGCTCGCCAGCCATTCGTCCGCCGAGAACCTGGTCCGGGGGTAGCGGATCAGCCACCCGGCGAGCAGCAGGAACCCGGTGTCGCGCAGGATCTCCTGCAGGTACTCGGTCTTCGAGGCGTCCACCGTCCCGCCGCCGCCGAAGCAGCCGCAGTCGATCGAGATGCCGCGCGCCCAGGCGGAGGCGATCCCGGCGATGAAGGCGAGCAGCAGCACCGCCGAGACGATCGCGACCAGGCGGACGCCGAGGCCGATCAGCAGCAGCAGTGCGAGCGCCAGCTCCAGGAACGGCAGGGCGTAGCCGACCGGCTTGACCAGGGACTCGGGCAGGATCTCGTACGCGCGGACGGCCTGTGCGGCCTCGGCCGGGTCGGCGATCTTGGCCAGGCCGGCCCACCCCCACACCACCGCCAGGCCGAGCCGGGCGGCCGTGCTGACCCACGCCGTTCCGCTCCACTGCGCCAGCCGGCCGGCCGCCATCGGGAAACCCCCCTCGGGAAACACGTTCACTTCCTGATGAACCGTAAGGGATGAAGGGTGGTTCCTCCGTATTCAGGAATTAAGCCGGATGGGTGACGTCTGATGACGTTCTGTCCGAATCCGTTCTAGCGGGCGTTCGGGTCGCAGCCCGCCGGCCACCCCGGGTCGAGGAGGTCCCGCCGCCCGCCGTGCCCCGCGCGCGCGGCCCGGGCCACCGCGTCCTCGCGGGCCGCCTCGGCGCAGACGTAGGCGTCCCGCTCGGCCCGTTCCGCACCCCGCCTGGCCAGCGCCTGGCCGACCACGGCGTCCGCCCCCACGGCGGCGCTCAGGGCCAGGACGGCCGCGGCCGCCCGCAGCAGCACGGCTCGCTGGAGACCCGCCACCGGCCGACCCCTTCCGCTCGTTCCCGCCCTCGCACACCTCGTTCGTGCACTCGTCCCTCCACTCAACGCCGGTCAATCGCCGCTGATGCGTCTACCCGCCGCTGTTCACTCGTTCGGGTTCCGTTCGGCCCGGCCCGCCCGGGGGACGCCGACGGCCCGCCGCCCCGCGAGGGGGCGACGGGCCGTCGGGCGGGTCCGGTCAGCGGCGGCGGACGCCCTCCGCCAGCTCGCCCGCCAGGGTCCGCACCGCGGCGAGCGCGGCCTGCTCGTCGCCGTCGGCGTCCAGGATCCGCTGGACGAAGGCCGAACCGACGATCACACCGTCGGCGAAGCCGGCCACCTGGGCCGCCTGGTCGGCCGTCGAGACGCCGAGGCCGACGCAGACCGGCAGGTCGGTGGTGGCCCGGGTGCGGGCGACCAGGTCCTCGGCGAGGTCGCCGACCTGGGCCCGGGAGCCGGTGACGCCCATCACCGCGGCCGCGTAGACGAAGCCGGAGCCGGCTGCGGTGACCTCGGCGAGCCGCTCGTCCTTGCTGCTCGGGGCGACCACGAACACGGTGTCCAGCCCGTGCTCGTCCGCCGCCTTGCGCCACTCCTCGGACTCCTCCACCGGCAGGTCCGGCAGGATGCAGCCCGCGCCGCCGGCCGCGGCCAGGTCGGCGGCGAAGCGCGCGGTGCCGTAGCGCTCGACCGGGTTCCAGTAGGTCATCACCAGCACGGCGGCCGCGGGGTGGGCCGCGGCGACCTCCTGGACGGTGCGCAGCACGTCCTTGATCCGGACGCCGCCGCGCAGCGCGATGTCGTCGGCGGTCTGGATGGTCGGGCCGTCCAGGACCGGGTCGGAGTGCGGCAGGCCGACCTCGACGACGTCGCAGCCGCCCTCGATCAGCGCGTTGACCGCCCGCACGCCGCCGTCCACGCTCGGGAAGCCGGCCGGCAGGTAGCCGATCAGCGCGGCGCGGCCCTGCGCCCTGGCGGCGGCGAGGATGTCACTGAGCTTCGATGCCATGGTCACTTACCCCCGCGGGCCGCGTCGCCGGCCGGCTCGTCGTACAGGCCGAAGTACTCGGCCGCGGTGTGCATGTCCTTGTCGCCGCGACCGGAGAGCGAGACCAGGATCGTGGCCTCCGGACCGAGCTCGCGGCCCAGCTCCAGGGCGCCGGCCAGCGCGTGCGCACTCTCGATGGCCGGGATGATGCCCTCGGTGCGGGACAGCAGCCGCAGTGCCTGCATCGCGGCGTCGTCGGTGACCGGGCGGTACTCGGCCCGCCCGGTGTCCTTCAGCCAGGCGTGCTCCGGACCGACGCCCGGGTAGTCGAGGCCGGCCGAGATGGAGTGCGACTCGATGGTCTGGCCGTCCTCGTCCTGCAGGACGTAGGTCCGCGAGCCGTGCAGCACGCCCGGGTCGCCCTTGGTGAGGGTGGCGGCGTGCTTGGGGGTCTCGGCGCCCTCGCCGGCCGCCTCGCAGCCGATCAGGCGCACGCCGGCGTCCGGGATGAACTCGTGGAAGATGCCCATCGCGTTGGAGCCGCCGCCGACGCAGGCGACGACGGCGTCGGGCAGCCGGCCGGTGCGGTCCAGCACCTGCTGCCGGGCCTCGACGCCGATCACCCGGTGGAAGTCGCGCACCATCATCGGGAACGGGTGCGGGCCGGCCACGGTGCCGAACAGGTAGTGGGTGGAGTCGACGTTGGCGACCCAGTCGCGGAACGCCTCGTTGATGGCGTCCTTGAGGGTGCGGCTGCCGGACTTGACCGACACCACCTCGGCGCCGAGCATCCGCATCCGGGCGACGTTCAGCGCCTGGCGCCGGGTGTCGACCTCGCCCATGTAGATGGTGCAGTCGAAGCCGAACAGCGCGCAGGCGGTGGCGGTGGCCACGCCGTGCTGGCCGGCCCCGGTCTCGGCGATGATCCGGGTCTTGCCCATCCGCCGGGTCAGCAGCGCCTGGCCCAGCACGTTGTTGATCTTGTGCGAGCCGGTGTGGTTGAGGTCCTCGCGCTTGAGCAGGACGCGGGCGCCGCCCGCCTCGGCGGAGAACCGGTGCACGTCGGTCAGCGGGCTGGGGCGGCCGGTGTAGTCGCGCAGCAGCCCGTCCAGTTCGGCGGCGAAGGCCGGGTCGGCCTTGGCCTTCTCGTACTCCTCGGCGACCTGCTCCACGGCGGCGACCAGCGCCTCCGGGATGAAGCGGCCCCCGTAGGCGCCGAAGTAGCCGCGGGTGTCCGGCACGTCGGCGCCGGACCGGTGGTCCTTCTCGGACATGGTGGGTCCTTCTCGAAGATGACGACAGTGGACGTCGGAACGGCTGGATCAGCCGTACGTCCTGCGCCATCGACGGCCCGGCACCTGCCCGGGCTCGCAGCCGATCACGTAGCGCACCCGTCTGCCCAGCACACGGCGTGCGGGCGCGCGGCAGCCGCGCGGGCGGCAGCCGGGGGCGAGACGGGAGGCGAGTTTCACGGCGGCGGGATCAGTCCTTGTGCCGGATGGCGGGGTGGGCGCCGGCCGCGACCAGGTCGGCCACCGCGGCGCGCGGGTTGCTGCCGGTCACCAGGGACTCGCCGACCAGTACCGCGTCGGCACCCAGGTTGGCGTAGGAGATGACGTCCAGCGGGCCGCGCACGCCGGACTCGGCGACCTTGACGATGCCGTCCGGGATCGCGTGGACGACGTTGCCGAAGGTGTTCCGGTCGACCTCCAGGGTCTTGAGGTTGCGGGCGTTGACGCCGATGATCTTCGCGCCGGCGTCCACCGCGCGCTCGATCTCCTCCTCGTCGTGCACCTCGACCAGCGGGGTGAGGCCGATCGACTCGGCGCGCTCGATCAGCGACACCAGGGCCGGCTGGTCGAGGGCCGCGACGATCAGCAGCGCGAGGTCGGCGCCGTGGGCGCGGGCCTCCCAGAGCTGGTACGCGGTGACGATGAAGTCCTTGCGCAGCAGCGGGGTGTCCACCGCGGCGCGGACGGCGTCCAGGTCGGCCAGCGACCCGCCGAAGCGGCGCTGCTCGGTCAGGACGCTGATCGCGGCGGCACCGCCGGCCGCGTAGTCGACCGCCAGGGCGGCCGGATCGGCGATCGAGGCCAGCGCGCCCTTGGACGGGCTGGAGCGCTTGACCTCGCAGATCACCCGGACCCCGTCGCCCTTCAGGGCCGCGACGCCGTCCTTGGCGTCCGGGGCCTTGGCGGCGAGCTCCTTGAGCTCGTCCAGGGAGACCCGGGCCTGCCGCTCGGCGAGGTCCTCACGGACTCCCTCGATGATCGTGTCGAGGACACTCATGCACCCACCTCGCTCAGCTCGGCGGGCGCTGGACGCGACGCGCCCCTGTGGTGGGTTCTCCCCCGGCCTCCGGCCGAGGGGATCCCCAGGCTCCGCTTGCACACGAGAGCGCCCCCATCGTTGGTCTGCTAGTCGTTCTAGCGGAAAGCCGGACAGCCAGTCTGGCCTCCGGCCCTTCGATGGTATCGGCACCAGGGGGCGCGGGGCGCATCCGCCCGGCGCGCGTCTCGCGGTTCGGGACGCTCCCCCGGACGGCCACGGGGCCCCTCCCGGCCGGGACTTCACCGGCCCGTCCGGGCGGCGGATTCAGACCAGCGGGGGTGCCAGACCGGCCCCGATCGGCAGGTTCCGGACCACCGTGAAGACCAGCAGCAGGAGTGCGACCAGCACCCAGCGCCGGACGCCGAGCACGAGCCGGGGCGCCGGTCCGCCGGTCGCCGCGGCCCAGACCCAGCGCACCCAGAGCACGGCCAGCACCACGAACAGCAGCACCGCGGGGGCGTTGTCGTGCAGTGCGCCGCTGAGGTCCCCGTGGGCCAGCGCGTGGACGCAGCGCAGTCCGCCGCAGCCGGGGCACCACCAGCCGGTGGCGGCCAGGAACGGACAGGTCGGGTAGTGGCCGGGGGCGTTCGGGTCCACCAGGGCGATGTAGCTGGTGGGGACGGCCACCGCGGCGAGGGCGGCCAGCGGCACGCCCAGCCGGCGCAGGACCGGCGGCCGGGCGGAGGCGGTGGGGGCGGCGTTCACGCCCCTGATTCTGCCCGGCCGGCCCGGCAGCGGACACCGTGACACAGCGGGCGGGGCGCAGCGGGCCGGTGGGAAAGGCGGAACGGCGGGCGTGGCGCCCGCCGTCGTGCCTCGTACCCGAAGACCGGTTCGGATCAGGCGGCGGCGAGCGCGGCCTGGTCCTCCTCCACGGTCGTCACGTGCTGGCTCGGCTGCTTGCCCATGCCCGCCATCGCCATGGCCTTGCCGACCACGCCGCCGAGCACGACGACCGCCAGGCCGGCGCAGACCAGCAGCACCGACGGGAGGATCATGGCGACGCCCGCGATCGCGAAACCGATGAAGGCGATGGTCACGCCGGTCCAGGCGGCGGGGGTGTGGCCGTGTGCTGCTGCTGCCATCTGAATGGTGCTCCTAGGCTCTCGGGGCCCGGCCGGGCCTGCGGGCCCCTGGCGGGTTGACGCGTTCCATTGTGCCGGGCCACACATCGGCACCCCAAGGCGGGTGCTCGTCTATCAGGTCACATCCGGCCCGGTCACCGGCGGTGGGCGGCGGGCGACGACCGCCCTGGCACCGGCCGGGGACGGCGCCCGGGCGGGGGCGGCGCCGGCCGGGGACGGCGCCGGCCGGATCAGGCCGCGGTGGGGTCCTCGCCGCGGTCCAGGGCCTTCCACAGGTCGGCCGGGGATTCGGCCGCCTTCGCCGGGGCCTTGCGGGTCGGCGCCTCGTACCGGCTGCCCATGGCCGGCCAGCCCCGCCCGTACCGCGCGGTGAGCAGCCCGGCCAGCGCCAGCAGCAGCCCGCCGACCAGCGCCACCCACGGCCAGGCGGTGTGGGTGACGTCGGTGGCGGTGGTGCCCGACAGGGCCAGCTTGCGGGCCGCCTCGGAGTCCAGCACGGCGCTGTCGCCCGCACCGGCCGCGGCCGCCGCGGCGGCGCCGAGGCCGGCCAGCAGCGTCAGCGCGCCGACCGCGATCCGGCCGGCGCCGCGGACCGCGAAGACCGCGACCGCCGCCGCCAGTGCCACCAGCGCCAGCCCGCCCGGCAGCTCGGAGATCCGGCTCCCGGTGACGGAGACCTCCAGCGTCCCGGCGGCCGCCCCGGCCACCCGGCCCTCGGCCCAGACCCGGCCGACGGCCGTCAGCACCAGCACCACGCCCAGCAGGGTCAGCAGCAGCATCAGGCCCACCGTGCGGCGACCGGCCTTCGCGGGCGCGGCCGGGGCGGCGGGGGCGGCTTCGGTACGGGACTGCTCGGGAACGCTCACCCGTCCACTATCCCCGACCGCACGCCCCGCCCCTACCCCGGGTCGGGCGCGAAGCCGTCGGTCGACAGTACGAGGGTGCGTTCCGCCAACGGCAGGAACACGTCGTTGCCGAAGGGCACCCGCTCGGCCTCCCGGTAGGCGCCGGGCGGCTCCGGGTGGCTGTGCACGGTGCAGGCCGCCGCCTCCGGATCCACCACGACGTACAGCGGCACGCCGCACTCGGCGAGGTAGCGCTGTTTGCGGACGAAGTCACCGTCCTGCTGGGACCGGGGGACGACCTCCAGCACCGCCCGGAGGTCGTCCGAGCGGTACCGCCCGCGGGCGCCCTGCCGCGCCCCCGGGGCGATCACCGCGAGGTCGGGCGCGTACCCGTACCGCGGGGACGGGAAGTCCACGACCTCACCGGTCAGCACGGTGCCGTGCCCTGCGAGCTGCTGCTCGACCTGGGCCGCCGCATCGAGGGCGACCTCCCGGTGGCCCTGCCCCCGCGGGGTCATGGTGATCTTCCCCGCGGTGATCTCGACCCGGTACCCCCGCGGCAGGCGCACACCCGCGAGGGCGTCCCAGGCCGATCCGGCGTCCTGCTGGTCCGACATGTCCGCCTCCTCGCCGCCGCACCGCACCGGTGCGGCTCACACCTCCGGCGTGCGCAGCGTATTCGCGGTGGCCACCGCCCGCAGGACGGCCGCCGCCTTGTTGCGGCACTCGGTGTCCTCGCCGTGCGGGTCCGAGTCGGCGACCACGCCCGCGCCCGCCTGGACGTAGGCGGTGCCGTCCCGCAGCACGGCGGTGCGGATGGCGATCGCGGTGTCGGAGTCCCCGGCGAAGTCCAGGTAGCCGACGCAGCCGCCGTACAGGCCCCGGCGGGTGGGCTCCAGCTCCTCGATGATGCGCATCGCCCGCGGCTTCGGCGCGCCGGAGAGGGTGCCGGCCGGGAAGCAGGCGGTCAGCACGTCGAAGGCGGTCCTGCCGGGTGCCACCCGGCCGGTCACGGTCGAGACGATGTGCATGACGTGGCTGTAGCGCTCGATCTGCATGAAGTCGACCACCTCGACGCTGCCCGGCGCGCACACCCGGCCGAGGTCGTTGCGGCCGAGGTCGACCAGCATCAGGTGCTCGGCCCGCTCCTTCGGGTCGGCGAGCAGCTCGGCGGCCAGCTCGGCGTCCTCGTGCGGGGTGGCGCCGCGGTGCCGGGTCCCGGCGATCGGGTGCAGCATCGCCTCGCCGTCGGTGACCTTGACCAGCGCCTCCGGGCTGGAGCCGACCACGTCGAAGCCGCCCTCCGCGCCGCCGTCCGCCCCCGGGAAGCGGAACAGGTACATGTACGGGCTGGGGTTGGTGGTGCGCAGCACCCGGTAGACGTCCAGTGCCGAGGCCGGGCAGGGCGCCTCGAACCGCTGCGAGGGCACCACCTGGAACGCCTCGCCGGCCCGGATCCGCTCCTTGACCTCCTCCACCGCCGCCCGGTAGGGCGCGCCACCGAACGGCGAGCGCACCTCGCCGGGGCCGGACGGGGTGAAGGTGGCCAGGCCCGGGTCGACCGGCTTGAGCAGGTCGGTCTCCATGGCGTCCAGCCGGGCCACGGCGTCCGCGTAGGCCTCGTCCACGCCGCTCGCCAGGTCGTTGTGGTTGACGGCGTTGGCGATCAGCAGGACCGTGCCGTCGGCGTGGTCCAGCACGGCGAGGTCGGTGGCCAGCAGCATGGTCAGCTCGGGGAGCCCGAGGTCGTCCGGGTTGAGGTCGGGCAGCTTCTCCAGCCGGCGGACGACGTCGTAACCGAGGTAGCCGACGAGGCCGCCGGTGAGCGGGGGCAGGCCGTCGTCGGCGTGGCGCGGGGTGTGCAACGCCTCCAGCGCGGCGCGCAGCACCTGGAGCGGGTCTCCCGTGGTGGGGATGCCCACCGGCGGGGTGCCGAGCCACCGGGCGTTCCCGTCCGGGTCGGCGGTGAGCACCGCGGCGCTGCGGACGCCGACGAAGGAGTACCGGGACCAGCTGCGGCCCTGCTCGGCGGACTCCAGCAGGAAGGTGCCGGGGCGCTCGGCGGCGAGGCTGCGGTAGAGGCCGATCGGGGTGAGGCCGTCCGCGAGGAGCCTGCGGGTGACCGGGATGACCCGGGTGTCGGCGGCGAGCTTGCGGAAGGCTTCGAGATCCATGACGGGCGGCACCTTCTGGTCGTGGTCGGCTTCTGGCGGCGTTCGGCGGTGGAGCGGGCGGCGCGGCGCTGCGGCCGGCGGGATCAGCCGAGCGGGAGCACGTCGGCGTCGAAGCAGGTGCGGTCGCCGGTGTGGCAGGCGGCCCCGGTCTGGTCCACCTTGACCAGCAGCGTGTCGCCGTCGCAGTCCAGCGCGACCGACACGACCCGCTGGGCGTGGCCGGAGGTGTCGCCCTTGACCCAGTACTCCCGGCGGCTGCGGCTCCAGTAGGTGCAGCGGCCGGTGGTGAGGGTCCGGTGCAACGCCTCGTCGTCCATCCAGCCGAGCATCAGCACCTCGCCGGTGTCGTGCTGCTGCGCGATGGCCGGGAGCAGTCCGTCCTGGGTGCGCTTGAGCCGGGCGGCGATCTCGGGGGCCAGCGCGGTGGAGCCGGGGGCGGCGGGCGTGGTGGGGGTGGTGGACATGCGCCCATTGTGTCAGCCCGGCCCCGCGCACACGTGCGCCGTCCGGTGAGCGGGCGCATCACGGCCGTGAGCGGGCCCATCACGGCCTCGCGCAGCCTTCGGGCCAGATCCGGTGGACGAAGAGCCCTGCCTGCCGCGCCAGTTCGGCGACGCGGGCCGGCTCGCTGCCGGGCTCGCCGTCCCAGACCGCGACCAGCTCGTCGATCATGCCGACGAGGGCCCGCCCGGTGTCGTCACCGAGGCCCCCGTGCTCGGCCGGGGCCAGCCGGTGGACGGCGTTGGCCTCGTTCATCAGCTGCAGCCGGGTGGCGCGGTGCCGGTCGTCGGCGCGGCCCACGACGAGCGCCCCGGCGGGAACGACGACCTCCACCTTGCCGCCGTGCTCCAGCACCGAGCGGGCGAACCAGCTGTCCGGGCCCTCGTCGGCGCAGGTGACACCGACCAGCTCGTACGGGCCGAAGGTGGTGACGAGCCGCCAGAGGTCCCCGCGGACCAGCATCTCGGTGATGCCCCCCGACAGGCCCCGGTGACCGGTGATTCCGACGCGCATCCGCATGCTCCTGGGATCGTGTCGTGCCGGGGCGAGCCTATCCGACCGCCCCGGTCCGCTCCGGCCGCTCCGGTCCACGCCGGTCCGCACCGGTCCGCACCGGTCCGCACCGGCCACGCCGGTCTGCTCGTACGAGTTGTGCCAACCGCCTGCCGGGAGGGCCCGCGGTGGGCCATCCTCGTGGCCATGACCTCCGAGCAGCCGACCCCCGCGCAGCCGCCCGAGCCCGCCGCGCGCCCGCCGCGGGGCCTGGTCCTCGCCGTCGCCGCGGTGCTGGCCGCGCTGCTCGCGGTGGTGGCCACGGTGCTGCTCTGGCCGGAGAAGGAGCGGGCCCCGCTCCCGCCGCCGCCCTCCCCGACCACTGCCACGCCGTCCCCGACGCCCACGGCGACCCCCACGCCGACCCCGACGCCGAGCAGGGTGGTGCCGTACACCTTCTTCCCGGTCGGGACGTGCTTCGACCACCCGCAGCAGACCAGGACCGTCACCAAGCCGGAGGCGCGCCCCTGCGAGGGGGAGCACGACGGGGAGGTCGTCGCCGACCTCCTGCTGCCGGACGGGCTGACCGAGACCCAGCTGAACAAGGCCGTCCGGGACGGTTGCAAGGAGTCGCTGGCCGCGGCCGAGGCCCGCCAGGGCGGCGGGACGTTCTACACCCTGCCGATCGGGCCGCCGATGGCGCAGTACCAGCAGGGCTGGCGGGACTACACCTGCTCGCTCACCTCCGGCACCCGCCCGGGCACCCCCAAACTCACCGGGCACCTCAAGTGACGCGGTGAGGACGGCCTACGCTGACACCATGTCGAACCACGCCCTCGCCGAGCGCCACCGGCTGGCCGAGCTGCTGGCCGCCGCCGGGCCGGACGCGCCCACCCTCTGTGCCGGGTGGTCCACCCGTGATCTCGCCGCCCACCTCGTCGTCCGGGAGCGGCGGCCGGACGCCGCGGCGGGGATCCGGGTCGGCGCCCTCGCCGGCCACACCCACCGGGTGCAGTCCGGGTACGCCGAGCGCCCGTACGAGGAGCTGCTGCGGCTGTTCCGCTCCGGCCCCCCGATGCTCTCGCCATTCGCCCTGCCCGGCGCCGACGAGGCCGCCAACACCGTCGAGTACTTCGTGCACGCGGAGGACGTCCGCCGGGCCGGCGAGGAGTGGACCCCGCAGCCGGTGCCGCCCGGGCGGGCGGACGCGCTCTGGCGCCGGCTCCCGCTGCTGGCCCGGATGGAGGCGGGCCGCCGCTCCCCGGTGCGGCTGGAGCTGGCACGCCCGGACGGGCAGAGCCTGACGGTCGGGCCGGCCGGGGCCCCGGTGGTGCGGATCACCGGCGAGCCGGCCGAGCTGGTGCTGTTCGTCTACGGCCGCGGCGAGCGCGCAGAGCTGGCCGTGGACGGTCCGCCGGACGCGGTCACCGCGCTGCGGCACGTCCTGCCGCTGCCCTAGGACGGCGGCGGGCCGGCGCGTGTCCGGCTGCGGATGTCGGTGGCGGGGTGCAGACTCGCTAGGGGCCGCCTCGCCGACCCGTCCGGGGTCGACCGGCCGTCGTTTCCGTCGAAGGAGCACCACCCCATGCTCACCACCGACTTTCCCGCCGGCTCGCCCTGCTGGATCGACCTCGGCAGCCCGGACCCGGCCGCGGCCGCGACCTTCTACGGCGCGGTCTTCGGCTGGACCTTCCAGGACCTCGGGCCGGAGGCCGGGGGTTACGGCTTCCTGCAGGCCGCCGGCAAGACCGTGGCCGCCGTCGGTCCGCTGACCGAGGAGGGCGCGCAGTCCGCCTGGACGACCTACTTCCGCACGCCCGACGCGGACGCCACCGCGGCCGCCGTCGAGAAGGCCGGCGGCACCGTGCGGGTCGCACCGTTCGACGTCATGGAGGCCGGCCGGATGGGCCAGCTGACCGACCCGCAGGGCGCGCAGTTCGCGATCTGGCAGGCCGGCACCACCACCGGCCTGGACGCGGTGTCCACCGACAACGCGCTGGTCTGGGCGGAGCTGCACACCCCGGACCCGGAGGCCGGCTTCGCCTTCTACCGGCAGGTCTTCGGCTGGCGCTCGGAGAAGTTCCCCGCACCGGGGATGACGTACCTGGTGGTCTCCCCCGCCGAGGGAGACCAGCGGGCCACCACCTTCGGCGGCATCGCCCCGGTCATGGCCGAGGGGCAGCCGCCGTCCTGGACGCCGTACTTCGCCACCGAGGTGGTGGACGAGCTGGTCGGCCGGGCGCAGGCGGCCGGCGGCCGGGTGCTGATGGCCGCCGAGGACGTCCCGAACGTCGGCCGGATCGCCTGGCTGGCGGACCCGTTTGGCGCGCCGTTCGCACTGATCAAGGGCGAGCCGCAGGACTCTTGAGCGCGCAGGCCCCCTGAACGGCACCGGGGCCCGCCCGCCGTGCGGCGGGCGGGCCCCGGTGTGTTCGGCCGTGCTCCGCCGCGCTGCCGTCCGGCGCGCCTCAGCGGACCGGGTGACCGGCCTCGCGCAGCGCGTCCTTGACCTCGCGGATCCGCAGGTCGCCGAAGTGGAAGACGCTGGCGGCCAGCACCGCGTCCGCGCCGGCGTCCACCGCGGGGGCGAAGTCGGCGGTCTTGCCGGCGCCGCCGGAGGCGATCACCGGGACGGACACGGTCTTGCGGACCGCCCGGATCAGCTCCAGGTCGTAGCCGTCCTTGGTGCCGTCCGCGTCCATCGAGTTCAGCAGGATCTCGCCCGCACCCAGCTCGGCCGCCCGGCCGGCCCACTCGACGGCGTCCAGGCCGGTGCCCCGGCGCCCGCCGTGCGTGGTGACCTCGAAGCCGGACGGCGTCTCGGTGCCCTCCGGGCAGCGCCGGGCGTCCACCGAGAGGACCAGCACCTGGCGGCCGAACCGCTGGGCGATCTCCCGGATCAGCTCCGGGCGGGCGATCGCCGCGGTGTTGACGCCGATCTTGTCGGCGCCGGCCCGCAGCAGCTTGTCGACGTCGTCGGGGGTGCGGATGCCGCCGCCGACGGTCAACGGGATGAAGACCTGCTCGGCGGTGCGGCGGACCACGTCGTAGGTGGTCTCCCGGTCACCGGAGGAGGCGGTGATGTCGAGGAAGGTCAGCTCGTCGGCGCCCTCGGCGTCGTAGAGCTTGGCCATCTCGACCGGGTCACCTGCGTCGCGCAGGTTCTGGAAGTTGACGCCCTTGACCACCCGGCCGGCGTCGACGTCCAGGCAGGGGATGACTCGTACGGCGAGGGTCACGGCTGTCCGCCTTCCACAGTGCTTGCCAGCCCGGGCCGGTGGGCGTCGAGTTCCACCTCGACCAGCATCCGGGGGTCGATCAGGCCCTGGACCACCACCATGGCGGCCACCGGGCGTACGGTCTCGAAGATTTCGCGGTGGGCACGGCCCACCGCGTCCACGTCACGGGCGTGGGTCAGGTACATCCGGGTGCGGACCACGTCGTCGGCGGTCAGGCCGTACGCGGCCAGGGCGTCCAGGCCGACCCGGAAGGAGGCGACCGCCTGCTCGTACGGGTCGCCCTCGCCGACGAGGGCCCGGCCCTGGAAGGGCCGGGCGCCGGCCACGTGCACGTGGTCGCCCGCGGCCACCGCCTGCGCCGAGCCGAACACCTCCTCCCAGGGGGAGATTCCGCCGACCCGACCGCGCACGACCTGACGTTCCGTCATCCTGAAACCGCCTCCAGGGCCTCTTCGAGCGTGAACTTCTGCTCGTAGAGTGCCTTGCCGACGATGGCGCCCTCGACTCCCTCGCCGACCAGGGTCGCGATGGCGCGCAGGTCGTCCAGCGAGGAGACGCCGCCGGAGGCGACCACCGGCTTGTCGGTGGCGGCGCAGACGTCGCGCAGCAGCTGCAGGTTGGGGCCGGTCAGGGTGCCGTCCCGGTTGACGTCGGTGACGACGTAGCGGGCGCAGCCCTCGGCGTCGAGGCGGGCCAGTACGTCGAAGAGCTGGCCGCCGTCGCTGGTCCAGCCGCGGCCGCGCAGGGTGGTGCCGACGACGTCCAGGCCGACGGCGATCCGGTCGCCGTGCTCGGCGATGACCTTGGCGACCCACTCGGGGCTCTCCAGGGCGGCGGTGCCGAGGTTGACCCGGGTGCAGCCGGTGGCGAGGGCGGCGGCCAGCGACGCGTCGTCGCGGATGCCGCCGGAGAGCTCGACCTTGATGTCCAGCGCGCCGGTGACCTCACGGATGAGCTCGCGGTTGCTGCCGGTGCCGAAGGCGGCGTCCAGGTCGACGAGGTGGAGCCACTCGGCGCCGGCGTTCTGCCAGGCGAGGGCGGCGGCGAGCGGCTCGCCGAAGGAGGTCTCGGTGCCGGAGGCGCCCTTGACCAGGCGAACGGCCTGGCCGTCCCGGACGTCGACGGCGGGGAGCAGTTCGAGGCGGCTCATGGTGTCAGCTCTCAGATCGTCAGAGGGTGTTGACCCAGTTGGTCAGCAGGGCGGCGCCGGCGTCGCCGGACTTCTCGGGGTGGAACTGGGTGGCCCAGAGCGGGCCGTTCTCCACGGCCGCGACGAACGGCTGCCCGTGGGTGGCCCAGGTGACCATCGGGGGGTCGATCCGCGCGCTGTGGATCTCCATGTCCCAGTGCCGCACCCCGTAGGAGTGCACGAAGTAGAAGCGGGTGTCGGCGTCGAGGCCGGCGAACATCCGGCTGCCCTCGGGGGCGTCGACGGTGTTCCACCCCATGTGCGGGACGACCGGCGCGTCCAGCGGTTCGACCGTGCCGGGCCACTCGTCGCAGCCCGGGGTCTCCACCCCGTGCTCGACGCCCTTCTCGAAGAGGATCTGCATGCCGACGCAGATCCCCAGCACGGGGCGGCCCCCGGAGAGCCGGCGGTCGATGATCCAGTCGCCCCGGACGCCCTTGAGCCCGCGCATGCAGGCCTCGAAGGCGCCGACGCCGGGGACGAGCAGGCCGTCCGCGTCCATCGCCGCCCGGTAGTCGGAGGTGACGGTGACGTTCGCGCCCGTGCGCTCGACGGCGCGCTGGGCCGAGCGGAGGTTGCCCGAGCCGTAGTCGAGCACGACGACGTTCTTGCCCATGTTCAGGTTTCCCGGTCTTTCGTTGGCTCGACGGTTACAGGCGCATCAGGCCGGAGACCAGGCACATCACCGAGCCCAGCGCGAGGACGAGGATGACGCCCTTCGACTGCTTCTGCTTCCAGAACGAGATCACGCCGCCGGCCAGGAAGAGGCCGGCGAAGAGGAGGACAACAGCGGACTTGCTCACAGCGCACCCTTGGTCGACGGGAGGATGCCGGCCGCGCGCGGGTCGCGCTCGGCGGCGTAGCGCAGCGCCCGGGCCAGCGCCTTGAACTGGCACTCCACGATGTGGTGCGCGTTGCGCCCGTACGGCACGTGGACGTGCAGGGCTATCTGCGCCTGCGCCACGAAGGACTCCAGGATGTGCCGCGTCATCGTGGTGTCGTAGCTGCCGATCATCGGCGCCATGTTCTCCGGCTCGGTGTGCACCAGGTAGGGGCGGCCGGAGAGGTCCACGGTGACCTGGGCGAGGGACTCGTCCAGCGGCACCGTGCAGTTGCCGAAGCGGTAGATGCCGACCTTGTCCCCGAGCGCCTGCTTGAAGGCGGCACCGAGCGCGAGGGCGGTGTCCTCGATCGTGTGGTGGGTGTCGATGTGCAGGTCGCCGTCGGTCTTCACGGTGAGGTCGAAGAGGCCGTGGCGGCCGAGCTGGTCGAGCATGTGGTCGTAGAACCCGACGCCCGTGGAGATGTCGGTCCTGCCGGTGCCGTCGAGGTCGATCTCGACCAGGACCGAGGTCTCCTTGGTGGTGCGCTCGATGCGTCCGATACGGGACATACGGGGTTACAGCTCCTTGATCACGGTCGCGACGGCGTCCAGGAAGGCGTCGTTCTCGGCGGGGGTGCCGGCGGTGACGCGCAGCCACCCGGGAACGCCGTTGTCCCGGACCAGGACGCCGCGGTCGAGGATGGCCTGCCAGACGGCGTGGGTGTCGTCGAAGCGGCCGAACTGGACGAAGTTGGCGTCCGAGTCGGTCACCTCCAGGCCGAGCCCGCGCAGCGCGTCGACCAGCCGGTCGCGCTCCGTCTTGAGCCGGCCGACGTAGCCGAGCAGGGTGTCGGTGTGCTCCAGGCACGCCAGCGCGGTGGCCTGGGTGACGGCCGACAGGTGGTACGGCAGCCGGACCAGCTGCACCGCGTCCACGACGGCCGGGTCGGCGGCGAGGTAGCCCAGCCGCAGGCCGGCCGCGCCGAAGGCCTTGGACATGGTGCGGGTGACCACGAGGTTGGGCCGGCCCGCCAGCAGCGGCAGCAGGGAGTCCCGGTGCGAGAACTCGACGTACGCCTCGTCCACGACCACCAGGCTGGGCCGGGCGGCCTGCGCCGCCTCGTACAGGCGCAGCACGGTCTCGGCGGCGACCGCGGTACCCGTCGGGTTGTTCGGCGAGCAGACGAAGACGACGTTCGGCCGGTGCTCGGCGATGGCCGCCTCGGCGGCGGCCACGTCGACGGTGAAGTCCTCGCTGCGCGGGCCGGAGATCCAGCCGGTGCCGGTGCCGCGGGAGATCAGGGCGTGCATCGAGTACGAGGGCTCGAAGCCGAGCGCGGTGCGGCCGGGGCCGCCGAAGGTCTGCAGCAGCTGCTGGATGATCTCGTTGGAGCCGTTGGCGGCCCAGACCTGCTCCCGGGCCACCGGGTGCCCGGTGGTGCGGGTCAGGTACGCGGCCAGGCCTTCGCGCAGCTCGACCGCGTCCCGGTCGGGGTAGCGGTTGAGGCTGCGGGCGGCCTCGGCGACGCGCTCGGCGATCCGGGCCACCAGCTCCTCGGGCAGCTGGTACGGGTTCTCGTTGGTGTTCAGCTGGACGGGAACGTCGAGCTGGGGCGCCCCGTAGGGGGACTGTCCGCGCAGTTCGTCGCGGATCGGGAGGTCGTCGATCTTCGTCACGAGCCGGGGACACTCCAGTCGAATCGGGCCTTGATCGCGTCGCCGTGCCCGGGGAGGTCCTCGGCGTCCGCCAGGTTGACGACGTGCGCGGCGATGCCGGCCAGGGCCTCGCGGTCGTACTCGACGACCTGGACGCCGCGCAGGAAGGTCTGGACGGAGAGCCCGGAGGAGTGGCAGGCGCAGCCGCCGGTCGGCAGCACGTGGTTGGAGCCGGCCGCGTAGTCGCCGAGCGACACGGGGGTGTACCGGCCGATGAAGATCGCGCCGGCGTTGCGCACCCCGGCGGCGACGGCGTGGGCGTCCCGGGTCTGGATCTCCAGGTGCTCGGCCGCGTACGCGTTGGCCACCGTCAGGCCCTGCTCCAGGTCGTCGACCAGGATGATGCCGGACTGCGGACCGCCGAGCGCCTGGGCCACCCGCTCGCCGTGCCTGGTCCGGGCGACCTGCTCCTTGAGCTCGGCCTCCACCGCGTCGGCCAGCGCCGGCGAGTCGGTGACCAGCACCGAGCCGGAGGTCGGGCCGTGCTCGGCCTGGCTGATCAGGTCGGCGGCCACCTCGGTGGCGTCCGCGCTGTCGTCGGCGAGCACCATGATCTCGGTCGGGCCGGCCTCGGAGTCGATGCCGATCCGGCCGGAGAAGTAGCGCTTGGCGGCGGCCACGTAGATGTTGCCCGGACCGGTGACCATGTTCACCGGCGCGCACTCCTCGGTGCCCAGGGCGAACATGGCGACCGCCTGGGCGCCGCCGACCGCGTACACCTCGGTGACGCCGAGCAGCGCGCAGGCCGCCAGGATGGTCGGGTGGACGCGCCCGCCGAAGGCCTTCTGCGGCGGCGAGGTGACGGCGATGCCGGTGACGCCGGCCTCCTGCGCGGGCACCACGTTCATCACCACGGAGGACGGGTAGACCGCCAGGCCGCCCGGCACGTAGAGGCCGACCCGGTCGACCGGCACCCAGCGCTGGGTGACCGTGCCGCCGGGCACCACCTGGGTGGTGTGTCCGGTGCGTCGCTGGTCGGCGTGGACGGTGCGGGCGCGGCGGATCGACTCCTCCAGGGCGGCCCGCACCTTCGGGTCCAGTCCCGCCAGGGCCTCGGCGATCTGCTCGGCGGGCACCCGGGTGGACTCCAGCCGCACGCCGTCGAACCGCTCGGTGAGCTCGATCAGCGCCGTGACCCCGCGATGGCGTACGTCCTCGGCGATCGGCCGCACCTTCTCCAGGGCGGCCGCGACGTCGAAGTCGGCACGGGGCAGCAGGTCACGCGGGTCGTCGAGCGAGCCGCGCAGATCGATTCGAGAGATCACGCCAACCAGTGTAAGGAGTGGCCGGAATCGCCGGTCCCGCATTTCAGTCCGTGATACGAAAGGCGAGACGACCGGGGGAAACGGGGGAACGATGGCGGAACGGGCACCGGACGGCTGGACCCGGGTGGAGCAGGGGCTCTGGGAGGCGTTCCGGCACGGCCGGATCCACGACCTGCGGGCCGGCGACGCCGAGCAGGACGACCCCTTCGGCGGGGCCGAATGGGGGCCGGAGCGGACCGTCCGCGCCGAGGTGCTCTCCCGGCTGCTGCTGGACGGCCCGACCGCCGTCCCCGGGCGGGTCGCCTCGCTCAAGCTGACCGGGGCCCGGATCACCGGCCCGCTGCGGCTGGCCGGCGGCACCATCGGGCACTACGTCGAGCTGCACGACTGCCGGTTCGAGCAGAAGGTCCTGATGTCCGAGGCCGAGGCGGGCACGCTGCGCTTCGTCGGCTGCCTGCTCCCGCGACTGGAGGCCTCCCGCCTCGTCACCTCCGGCGACCTCCACCTGGCCCGCTGCCGAATACCCGAGGGCCTGCGGCTCACCGACGCCCGGATCGGCACCGACCTGCTGCTCAACCAGAGCGTGCTCGGCGCCGACCGGTACGGCCGGGCGGTCTCCGCCGACGGGCTCGGCGTCCACCAGGACGTCGAGGCCGAACGGATCGAGGTGCGCGGCGAGCTGTCGCTGCGCACCTGCCGGATCGGCGGCCGGCTGTCGCTGCGCGGCGCCCAGCTGCACGCCGTTCCCGGCAACCGCACCTGCCTCAACGCCGTCCGGATGACCGTCGGCCACACGCTCTACCTGACCAGCTCCGCCGACTTGGGCTGGGTGGGCTCCCAGGCCTACTACGGCTCCGGCTACGGCGAGAGCCCGGCGCCGGACGCACCGAGCACGCCGTTCCGCGCCCACGGCAGGGTCCGGCTCTCGGACAGCCGGTTCGAGAACGCCTGCCTGATCTCCGGCGAGTTCCACCTGGAGGGGGACGACGAGCTCTCCCTGCGCCGTATCCAGACCCCCGAGCTCCGCTTCAGCTGCAAGGTCCCGCCCACCGGCACCGTCTCGCTCTCCCGGGCCCGGATCGGCAACCTGGTCGACGACCCCGACGCCTGGCCGCGGGGCAGGCGGCTCGGGCTGACCGGCTTCACCTACGAGTGCCTGCGCCCGGTCGCCCCGTTCAGCGTCCAGCAGCGGATCGCCTGGCTGGAGGGCTCCTCGGTGGAGTTCCAGCCCGAGTCCTACGAGCAGCTGGCCGCCGCGCTGCGCCGGGACGGCGCCGACGACGACGCCCGCGAGGTGCTCTACGCCAAGCAGCGCCGGCGCCGGCAGACCCTGCCGCTGCCGGCCCGGATCTGGGGCCGGGTGCAGGACGCCACCGTCGGCTACGGCTACCGCCCCGGCCGGGCCGCGCTCTGGCTGCTGCTCGCCTGGGCGCTCGGCAGCCTCTACTTCGCCACCCACGAGCTGCAGCCGCTCAAGGCCGACGAGAGGCCGCACTGGAACCCGGTGCTGTACGCGCTGGGCCAGCTGCTCCCGGTCGTGGACCTCGGTCAGCAGGGCTGGAACCCGGGCGGCGCCGACCAGTGGGTCGTCTCCGGCCTGGTGATCGTCGGCTGGGTGCTGGCCACCACCGTCGCCGCCGGCGCCACCCGGATGCTCCAGCGCGGTTAGCGCCTCTCCTTCGGATCCCGTCGAGGCGCTGGGTCCCCGCTTCGGGCCGCAATGCCCGGGCGGACGGGGGCCGCGGGGAACTACGCTGTGCGCCGTGACAGAACGGCTGCCGCTCTTCCCGCTGAACACCGTGCTCTACCCGGGCCTGGTGCTGCCCCTGAACGTCTTCGAGGAGCGCTACCGCCGTCTCGTCGCCGACCTGCTCGCGCTGCCCGAGGACCAGCCCCGCAGGTTCGGCATCCTCGCCATCCGGGACGGCCGCGAGGTCGCGCCGGTCCGGGCGGACGACGGCCCGGCCGGTCCGCTGGACGGCCTCGGCACCGTCACCGGCGACCCGCTCGAAGCGATGTACCACGTCGGCTGCGTGGCCGACCTCGCCTCCGCCCAGGAGCAGCCCGACGGCCGGTACGAACTGCTGGTCACCGGCACCACCCGGTTCCGGCTGCGCTCGGTCGACACCGGCGGCCCCTACCTGGTCGGCGAGATCGAGCCGATCGAGGAGCAGCCCGGTGAGGGTGCCGGGGCGCTGGCCGCCGGCGTGGAACGGGCCTTCCGGACGTACCAGAAGCGGCTGGCCGGGGCCCGCGAGGCCAGCACCGTCGGCCACCAGCAGCTGCCCGACGACCCGCAGGTGCTCTCCTACCTGGTGGCCGCCGCCTCGGTGCTCGGCACGCCGGTCAAGCAGGAGCTGCTCGCCTGCCCGGACACGGCGCAGCGGCTGCGCACCGAGCTGGAGCTGCTGCGCCGCGAGACGTCCGTGCTGAGCTGGCTGCCCTCGCTCCCGGCGGTCGACCTGACCCGCCAGTCTTTCAGCCCCAACTGACAGCCCCACCGACACGTCAGCCCCGGCTGACAGACCCGACCGACTCCCGCCCCGGAGGTCCCGCAGATGGCCAGGAAGCCGAAGAAGGGCGGCCAGGGCACACCTGCCACGGTCGCCCTGGAGAACGCCGCCGTCGCGTTCACCGTGCACGCCTACGAGCACGACCCGGCGGCCGCCTCCTACGGCGGCGAGGCCGCCGAGGCGCTCGGGGTCGCCGCCGAGCGGGTGTTCAAGACGCTGGTCGCCGACGTGGACGGCGTCCTCACCGTGGGCGTCGTCCCGGTGGCCGGGCAGCTCGACCTGAAGGCGCTCGCCGCGGCCGTCGGCGGCAAGCGCGCCGCGATGGCCGACCCGGCCGCCGCCGAGCGCAGCAGTGGGTACGTCCGCGGCGGCATCTCCCCGCTCGGGCAGCGCCGGCCGCTGCGCACCGTGGTGGACGACAGCGCGCTCGGCCACCCCACGGTCTACGTCTCGGCCGGCCGGCGCGGGCTGGAGGTCGAATTGGCCCCCGCCGACCTGGTCACGCTCACCGGCGCCAGCACCGCCCCGATCGGACGCTGACCCGCCGCCCCGAGCGGACGCCGGTCCGCCCCGGCCCGGGGGCTCAGCCCAGCCGGTCCTCCGGCGGCCGCGGCCCGTCCTGCGGCCCCCCGGCCGGGCCCTGCGCGACGTCCGTGGGACCGGACGGCAGACCGGCCGGCGGCTGCTGCCCCGCGGAGGGGCCGGCCCAGTACGGCGGCGGGTCCTCCTCGCGCTTGCCGAACGCCGCCGAGAGCGCCAGCAGCACCACCATGGCGGCCATCGGCCAGGCCAGCAGCGCGCCGTACGCCCCGAGGTCGATGTCGGCGTCGAAGTGGCCGCCGTCGCCGACCCGCTTGGCCTCGGCGACCAGGTCACCGGCCGGGCCGAGCCGGCGGCCCAGGCCCCAGGCGCCGACCGAGGCCAGCAGCCCGCCGACCGCGAGGCCGACCGCCACCGCGATGCCGCCGCCGCGCCGCCGGGTGGCCAGGAAGGCCCCGAGCGCGGTCAGGGCGCCCATGCCCAGACCGATCAGGACGAACACGCTGTCCGCCCCGGCCCGCTGCTCGCCCTCCGGGTCGCCGTAGAGGATCTTGTTGCCGTCGACCACCAGCGGCACCTTCGGCGCCAGCCACGCCCAGAGGGCCGCCATCGCCACCCCCAGCACCAGGCAGACCAGCACCGTGACCGCTCCGACCTTCAGCTCGGGCAGCAGGCGCTGGAGCGCGGGTCCGTCCGCCTTCCGTGCGAGGGCCCGGTCCGGCGCCTCCGGCGGCGCGAACGGGTTCGGGGCGGAGGTGTCCGCTTCGGCGCCCGCAGCCGCGTGCAGGGGATCCGGAGGTGTGTTCGGTACGGTCACCCGCCCATCGTTTCACGAGCGCCGCCGGAACGGACCCGCCACCCGCACCGTGGACGCCCGGGCCGGGCACCCGCGTCACCCGCTACCGGGTGGTGGCCCGCCGGTACGCCCAGGTGGCGACGGCCAGCGACACCACGCCCACCCCGGCGCAGACCGCGAGGTTGCCCGCCACCTGCGCCCAGTCCGGATCGGCGGCGAAGGTCCGGGCGAAGGCCTCGACCCCGTACGTGGAGGGCAGCAGGTCGCGCAGCCAGAGCACCGGCTGCGGCAGGTGGTCCACCGGCAGCACCCCGAGCAGCAGCGCCGCCGACATGCCGAGCTGCCCCAGCATGGTGGCGATCTCCTGCCGGGGCGCGAGCAGCCCGCAGGCCGCGCCGAGCCCGGAGAGGGCCGCCCCGGCCAGCGGCACCACCGCGAGCAGCACCCAGAGCTGCCCCAGCGGCAGCCCGAACATCACGGCCCCGGCCGCGGCGGTCACCAGCGCGCCGGGCAGCGTGAACGAGGCGTACGCGGCGGCCGCGCCCAGCACCACCGAGGCGGCGGGGACGGGCAGCGTCGCGTAGTGGTCGAGGCCTCCGGTGGCCCGCAGCCGCCCGAAGTACTGGGCCAGCAGGTTGAGCGCCACGAACGCCACCACCAGCACGCTGGACCCGGCCACCACCGAGCGCGCGGCCGCCGTCTCCCCCGGGTCGACCACACCGCGCATCATCACCAGGATGCCGAGCGACTGGAAGGTCGCGACGAACAGCAGCGGGATCCGGGCCACCTTGGCGCGGGCCAGCTGCGCCCGGTACACGGCGGCCAGCGCGGGCAGCAGCCGGGCGGCCGGCGCCAGCGGGGCGGGCCCGGCGTCCGTCGTCCCGCTGGTCTGCGGCGGCGCGGAGAGCAGCGTCACTTGACCAGTCCTCCATGGCGGCCGCCCAGCTTGAGGTAGGCGTCCTCAAGGCTCGGGGTGGCCAGGGTGAAGTCGTCCAGCGCGGCGAAGGCCGGGCCGGTGGTGACGGCGGCGACCAGCTCGCGGGCCTCCTCCGGGGTGGTGCGCACGGTCCAGCGGCGGCCGGTGCGCTCGGCGCGCCCGGCCAGCTCCGCGACGGCGGGCACGGTGAGCGGGGCCTCGTCCCGCCAGACCAGGTCCAGCCGGACGTCGCCGTCGACCAGGGCCTTGAGTCCGCCGGGCGTGTCACAGGCGATCACCCGGCCGTCGTCCAGCACGGCGACCCGGTCCAGCACGGTCTCCGCCTCGATCACGTTGTGGGTGACCAGCAGCACGGTCGTGCTCAGCTCGGTGCGGCGCCGCTCGACGGCGCTCCAGACCGCGCGGCGGGCGACCGGGTCCATGCCGGTGGTCGGCTCGTCGAGGACGAGCAGCGGCCGCTCCCCGACCAGCGTGGCGGCGAAGCAGGCGAGCCGGCGCTGACCGCCGGAGAGCTTGGCGAGCGGGCGGTGGGCGAGCGGTTCGAGGGCGAGCTCGGTGAGCACGTCGGCGGCCTCCGCCCGGGCCTGCGCCCGGCTCAGGCCGCGCAGCCGGCCGGTGGTCTCGGCGGCGAGCGCCACGGTCAGCTCGTCCAGCGCGGTGGACTCCTGGCCGAGGTAGCCGAGCAGCCGGGCGGCCCGCTCCGGATGGCGGACCACGTCGTGGCCGAGGATCTCGACGGAGCCGGAGTCGGGCCGCAGCAGCCCGGTGAGCTGGCGGACCAGGGTCGACTTGCCGGCGCCGTTGGGGCCGAGCAGGCCGAAGATCTCACCCCGCCGGACGGTCAGGGTGACGCCGTCGTTGGCCCGGACGTCGGCGGCCGCGGCACCGCGCCCGGAGCGGTACGTCTTGACCAGGTCGCGTACGGCACAGCACGGCGAGGTCACCTCTGGACGGTTCACGCGCTGCCCTCACTCACGAGCGAAGACTCTACGCCGTGCGGCCCGCGAACCGGACAAGGGGGCCTGATCACCCGCGCAGGACGGCCGCGGCGGTCAGTCGTCCACGACGACGTCCCCGCCGGGCACCCGCCCGGACAGTTCCTTCCAGAAGCCGGCCCGGATCGCGTACCGGTCGTGCTCGTCGATCTGGTCGTCCTTGTGCGCGAGCAGCCCGAACCGGGCGGCGTAGCGCAGCAGCTCGCCGTCGACCCGGTGCGGGATGCGGGGGTAGTCGGGCCAGAGCACGGTGAGCCGCTCGGCGTTGCCGATCCGCTCGCACCAGCGGCGGGCGAACACCTGGCCGACCTCGTGGGCGTCACCGCCGATCGAGGTGATGTCCTCCTCGCGGTCGGCCCAGCGCTGCTCGGCCGTGGTCAGCTGGGCCAGGGTGGGCAGGCAGTCGCCGGCGGTGGCGGCCTGCTCGGCGGCGGGCCGCTCCACCCAGCCGCGGTCGGAGGACCAGCGCAGCACCGGGCCGGCCGGGTGGCCCGCGGCGGCGGGCGGCGCGGGGGCGGTGCGGCCCGCTATGTCCTTGGGCGTCGGGACGACCTTGAGCGCGGTGGCGGCCGCCGGGGCCGGTCGCCCGTTGGCCGCCGGCACCGCGGCCGGGGCCGGCTCGGGGCGGACCGCCGGCACCGGCACCACACCGGGCGGGCCGGCCGGCGGCGCGGCCAGGATCTTGGCGATCTCGTGCCGCGGCCCGGGGGCAGGGAAGACTGCGGCGTTGTCGCGCAGGCTGAACGACCCCTCGATCCACTCCCGGTCGAGCACCCGGCGCTCGTCGGCCTCGCCGACCAGGTCCTCGGACTGGTTGAAGTCCCCGTCGGCGGCCTGCAGCGCCCAGAGGTGGACGACCACGCCGTGCTCCTTGGCCGACATCATGCCGGGCAGCAGGTCGCCGTCGCCGGTGATCAGCACGACGTCGGCGCAGGCCCGGTTGCGGGCGAGCTCGGAGAGCTCGGCGTGCATCGCGGCGTCCACGCCCTTCTGCACCCAGCGACCCTCGGCCCGGGTCAGCGCGCCGAGCCGGACGGTCACCCGGGGCAGTACCCGCAGCCGGCGGTGCTCGGGCATCGGGCGGCGGTCGGGGGCGGCGTCGAACCAGTAGATCCGCAGCAGCGGCAGGCCGGTCTCGGCCTCGGCCCGCTCGCGCAGGGCGGTGATCAGCGCGGTGTGGTCGACGGTGACCCGGGAGCGCGAAGGGTCCCCCGCGAGCAGGCTGGCGGCGGCGCCCAGCAGGTATCCCGCGTCCACCAGGACGACACAGCGGTCCATCGCGCACCTCTTTCCGCTCGCCCTCGGGTCAGGCGCCGCCGGTCGCGGTGCCGGGTGGGCGCGGTCCGCCCGGCGGCCGGGCCCGGATGGGGTGAGGGAGGCCCGCAGCCGCCCGATCGTTGGGTCACCTTTACCCCTGGTTCGCGCGCCGAATCTCGGCGGATGTCGCGGTCCGGCAACGGCCGGGAACGCGACGGGCCCCCGTCCCGGAGGACGGGGGCCCGCTTGGCGCGCGGCCGGGGCCGGGCGCGCGGCACCTGCGGCCGGGTGCTCAGCCCCGGAGCTCGGCGGCGACCAGCTCGGCCAGCTGGACGGCGTTGAGCGCGGCGCCCTTGCGCAGGTTGTCGTTGGAGAGGAACAGCGACAGGCCGTGCTCCACCGTCTCGTCGGCCCGGATGCGCCCGACGTAGCTCGGGTCGCGGCCGGCCGCCTGCAGCGGGGTGGGGATCTCGCTCAGCTCGACGCCGGGGGCGCCGGTGAGCAGCTCGACCGCGCGCTCGGGGCTGATCGGGCGTTCGAAGCGGGCGTTGATCTGCAGCGAGTGGCCGGAGAAGACCGGCACCCGCACGCAGGTGCCGGCCACCTTCAGCTCGGGGATGCCGAGGATCTTGCGGCTCTCGTGGCGGAGCTTCTGCTCCTCGTCGGTCTCGTTGGAGCCGTCGTCGACGATCGAGCCGGCCAGCGGCACCACGTTGAAGGCGATCGGCCGCTGGTAGACCTTGGGCTCGGGGAACTCGACCGCGCCGCCGTCGTGGGCGAGCGCCGAGGCGCCGTCGACCACCTTGGCGGCCTGGTCCTGCAGCTCGGCCACGCCGGCCACGCCGCTGCCGGAGACGGCCTGGTAGGTGGAGACGACGAGTGCGGCGAGGCCGGCCTCCTCGTGCAGCGGCCGCAGCACCGGCATGGCGGCCATGGTGGTGCAGTTCGGGTTGGCGATGATGCCCTTGGGGCGGTCGGCGATCGCCTCCGGGTTGACCTCGGAGACGACCAGCGGGACCTCGGGGTCACGGCGCCAGGCGGAGGAGTTGTCGATCACGACCGCGCCGGCCGCGGCGACCTTGGGGGCGAGCGCCTTGGAGGTGGCGCCGCCGGCCGAGAAGATCACGATGTCCAGGCCGGTGTAGTCGGCCGTGGCCGCGTCCTCGACGGTGATCTCGGTGCCCTGCCACGGCAGGGTGCGCCCGGCCGAGCGGGCGGAGGCGAACAGCCGCAGCTGCTCCACCGGGCCCAGGCCGCCCTCGCGACCCGCGCGCTCCGCCAGGATCTCGCGGACCACGCCGCCGACCTGGCCGGTGGCCCCGACAATGCCGATCTTCATTCCGACAACTCCTCTTGATGTTGCTGTTCACAGCCGCGCTCTGCCCATCATGCCTTGCCACGGGCGGTGCGCGACCTGGCATTCCACGGTGTGAGAGACCCGGACCCGCTCAGTGGTCCAGACCGGTGGCGAGCTCCAGCGCCCGCGCGGTCTCCGCCGGACCGGCCGGCAGCAGCGGCAGCCGCACCGAAGGGGTGGGAATCAGGCCCCGGGCGTGCAGCACGCCCTTGACCACGCTCGGGTTGGGAGCCGCGAACGCGGCGGCCGACAGGGCGCTCAGCCGGTGGCCGAGCGCGCGGGCCCGCGGGACGTCCCCGCGCTGCCAGGCGGCGGCCAGCTCGACGAACCGGGCCGCGGCCAGGTGGGCGGAGGCCAGGATGCCACCGGCCGCGCCCAGCGCCAGCATCGGCGCGAGGAAGGCGTCGTCCCCGGCCAGCACCGCGAAGCCGGCCGGCCCGGCGGCGAGCAGCTCGACGGCGTCGTGGTCCATCGCGCCGGTCGCGTACTTGACGCCCACCACCCCCGGCAGGGAGGCGAGCTCGCCCAGCGCGGCGGCCGGGAGCGCCTGCCCGGTGCGGTACGGGATGTGGTAGACGACCAGCGGCACCGAGCTCGCCGCGGCCAGGGCCCGGAAGTGCGCCAGCGTCCCCGCCACGCCCGGCCGGACGAAGGACGGCGCGGTGACCAGCGCGGCCGCCGCGCCCGGCACCCGCTCGCGCAGGCCCGCCAGCTCCTCGGCGGCCGCCCGGGTGTCCGGACCGCCTGCGCCGACCACCAGCTGCCCGCCCAGCTCGGCGCAGGCGGCGGCGCAGACCTCGACCACCGCCGCCTTCTCCGCCGCGTCCAGGGTGGCCGGCTCGCCGGTGGTGCCGAGTGCGACCAGCCCGGCCGCACCCTCGGCGAGCACCGAGCGGGCCAGCTTGTCCAGCGCGTCGAGCGCGACCGAGCCGTCGGCGGCGAAGGGGGTGACCAGGGGAACGTAGATGCCCTTGAGTTCCATGGCCATGATCCTGCGATCCCGCCGTCCCGCAGGTCCAGTTCACATTTCCGACGCTTCTCGTAAGCTGAGCCGATGCTCGACGTCCGACGCCTGCGCCTGCTGCGCGAACTCGCCCATCTCGGCACCATCGCCGCCGTCGCCGAGGCGCTGTCGTTCAGCCCTTCGGCCGTCTCCCAGCAGCTGTCCGTCCTGGAGAAGGAGGCCGGCGTCGCCCTGCTGGAGCGCACCGGGCGGCGGGTGGCGCTCACCCCGGCCGGGCGGAACCTGGTGCGGCACGCCGAGGCGGTGCTGGCGCGGCTGGAGCAAGCGGACGCCGAACTCGCCCACGCCCGCGAGGGGCTGGCCGGTCCGCTGCGGATCGGCACCTACCCGTCGGCGGCCAAGGCGATCATCCCGGCGGTCCTCGCCGAGCTGGCCGGGTGGCACCCGGGGCTGGAGCCGATGGTGAACGAGGTGGACCCGGCGGCCGTCGCGGCGGCCCTGCGTGCGGGCGAGCTGGACGTGGCGCTGGTGCACGAGTACGACCTCGTCCCGGCCGACCCGGAGCCCGGCCTCGCGGTGACCCGTCCGGTGTTCACCGAGCCGATGTACCTGGCGGCCCGCGCCCCGGGGACGGTCGCCGAGCACCGCGCGGCCCCGTGGATCATGGCGCCGCCGGGGACGCTCTGCCACGCCATGGCCGTCCGGGCCTGCGAGAGCGCCGGCTTCGCGCCCCGGATCCGGCACCAGATCGACGACTTCTCGACGGTGCTGGCGCTGGTGGCGGCCGGTCAGGGGGTGGCGCTCGTCCCCCACCTGGGCATCGCGCAGACCCCGCCGGGGGTGGTGCTCACCCGGCTGCCGATGTACCGGCGCACCCGGGCCGCCTTCCGCGCGGGCGCCGGCTCCCACCCGGCGATCTCGGCCTTCGTCTCGGCCCTGCACACCGCCGTCCCCGCCGGCCTCGGCGGCGGGTCCTGATCCCTCGGGACCGGCACCGACCCGCCGCCGGGGGCGGGATCACCCCGCCAGGCAGCTCGGCCCGAGCAGCTGCTTGAGGTCCCCGAACAACGCCGGGTCCGACTTCACCCGGTGCCGGTCCAGCCGCAGCACGGTGGTCTTGTTCCGCGCCTCCAGCCGCACCCGCACCTCCGTCGTCCCCCGGTGGCTGCTCAGCACCTCGCCGAGCCGGGCCACCAGCGGGGGCGTCACCTTGCCGCTCGGGATGTTGATGACGATCGGCGCCTCGGCGTGCGCGTTCGACAGGTCGGGGACGGACAGCTCCATGCCCATCAGCCGGGGCACGTCCTCCCGCTTGTCCAGCTTGCCGCGGACGAACACCACGGCGTCCTCCACCAGCTGCGAGGAGACCAGCTGGTAGCTGGCGGGGAAGAACATGCAGTCGATCGAACCGGCGAGGTCCTCGACGGTGGCGATCGCCCAGGCGTTGCCCTGCTTGGTCATCTTCCGCTGCAGGCCCGAGATGATGCCGCCGATGGTGACGATGGTGCCGTCCGGCCGCTCCGCGAGGTCCGCCACCGCGCAGTCCGCCTTGTCGGCGAGCACGTGCTCGATGCCGTGCAGCGGGTGCGAGGAGACGTACAGGCCGAGCATCTCCCGCTCCTGGGTGAGCAGGAAGGACTTCTCCCACTCCTCCTCGGAGAAGACCACGTCCAGCCCGAAGCTCGGCTCGTCGCTGGTCGCGTCGCCGCCGAACAGGTCGAACTGCCCCTCGGCCTCCTTGCGCTTGACCCCGACGACGTTGTCGATCATCGGCTCGAACTGTGCGATCAGCCCCTTGCGGGTGTGCCCGAGCGAGTCGAAGGAGCCCGCCTTGATCAGCGATTCGACGGTCCGCTTGTTGCAGACCACCGACTCCACCTTGTCCAGGAAGTCCGGGAAGGAGGCGAACTTCCCCTTCGCCTTCCGGGTCCGGATCATCGACTCGACGACCGGCCCGCCGACGTTGCGGATGGCCGTGAGGCCGAACCGGACGGTGTCGTCGCCGTGCGGGGTGAAGTCCGCGTCCGACTCGTTGACGTCCGGCGGGAGCACGTTGATGCCCATCTTCCGGCACTCGTTGAGGTAGACCGCGGACTTGTCCTTGTCGTCCTTGACCGAGGTGAGCAGGCCCGACATGTACTCGGCCGGGTAGTTGGCCTTGAGGTAGGCGGTCCAGTAGGAGACCAGCCCGTACCCGGCGGTGTGGGCTTTGTTGAACGCGTAGCCGGAGAAGGGGACCAGGACGTCCCAGACCGCCTGGATCGCCGCGTCCGAGTAGCCGCGCTCCCGGCAGCCCTTCTGGAACGGGACGAACTCCGCCTCCAGGATCTCCTTCTTCTTCTTGCCCATCGCGCGGCGCAGCAGGTCGGCCTGGCCGAGCGAGTAGCCGGCCAGGATCTGCGCGGCCTTCTGCACCTGCTCCTGGTAGACGATCAGGCCGTAGGTGGGCCGGAGCACCTCCTCCAGGGGCTTCTCCAGCTCCGGGTGGATCGGGGTGATCTCCTGCTGGCCGTTCTTGCGCAGCGCGTAGTTGGTGTGCGAGTTGACGCCCATCGGGCCGGGCCGGTACAGCGCGAGGACGGCGGAGATGTCCTCGAAGTTGTCGGGCTTCATCAGGCGCAGCAGCGAGCGCATCGGCCCGCCGTCGAGCTGGAAGACGCCGAGCGTGTCGCCGCGGGCCAGCAGCTCGTAGGTGGGCTTGTCGTCCAGGGGCAGATCAAGCAGGTTGATCTTGATGCCCTTGTTCTTCTCGATCGCCTTGACGGCGTCGTCCATGATCGTCAGGTTGCGCAGGCCGAGGAAGTCCATCTTGAGAAGGCCGAGGCCCTCACAGGTGGGGTAGTCGAACTGCGTGATGGTGACGCCGTCGGTGTGCCGGGTCCACACCGGGATGTGGTCGGTCAGGGGCTCGGCGGACATGATGACGCCGGCCGCGTGGACGCCGGGCTGGCGGATCAGGCCCTCGATGCCGCGCGCGGTGTCGATCACCTTGCGGACGTCCGGGTCGGTCTCGTACAGCCCGCGGATCTCGCCGGCCTCGCTGTAGCGCGGGTGCGAGGGGTCGGTGATGCCGGAGAGCGGGATGCCCTTGCCCATGACGTCCGGCGGCATCGCCTTGGTGATCCGGTCGCCCATCGCGTACGGGTAGCCGAGGACGCGCGAGGAGTCCTTGATGGCGGCCTTCGCCTTGATGGTGCCGTACGTGACGATCATGGCGACCTTGTCGGAGCCCCACTTCTCCGTCACGTAGCGGATCACGTCACCGCGCCGGCGCTCGTCGAAGTCGATGTCGACGTCGGGCATGGAGATGCGCTCGGGGTTGAGGAAGCGCTCGAAGATCAGGCCGTGCGGGATGGGGTCGAGGTCGGTGATGCCCATGGCGTAGGCGACCAGCGAGCCGGCCGCCGAACCACGGCCGGGACCCACCGCGATGCCCTGGCCCTTCGCCCACATGATGAAGTCGGCGACCACGAGGAAGTACGCCGGGAACCCCATCTGGATGATGGTGTCCATCTCGTACTCGGCGAGCTTCTTGTGCTCCTCGTCGTACCCGTTCGGGAAGCGCCAGTCCATGCCCTCCCAGACCTTGGACCTGAAGAAGTCCGCCTCGGACTCGAAGCCCTCCGGGATCGGGAAGCGCGGCATGAGGTTGCGGAACTCGAACATGCCGGTGGTGTCGACCCGCTCGGCCACCAGCAGCTGGCTGTTGCGGCAGCCCTCCTGCCAGGCGTCCGAGGAGTCCAGCGCGTACATCTCGGCGGCCGACTTGATGTAGTAGCCGGTGCCGTCGAAGCGGAAGCGGTCCGGGTCCGAGAGGTTCTTGCCGGTCTGCACGCAGAGCAGCAGGTCGTGGGCGCCGGCGTCGGCCTCGGTGGTGTAGTGCGAGTCGTTGGTGACCACGGGCGGGATGCCGAGCTTCCTGCCGATCTCGATCAGCCCGTCGCGGACCCGCTTCTCGATGTCGAGACCGTGGTCCATCAGCTCCAGGAAGTAGTTCTCCTTGCCGAAGATCTCCTGGTACTCGCCGGCCGACTTGAGCGCCTCGTCGAACTGGCCGAGCCGGAGCCGGGTCTGCAGCTCGCCCGAGGGGCAGCCGGTGGTCGCCATCAGGCCGCCGGAGAGCTCGGCGATCAGCTCCTTGTCCATCCGGGGCCACTTCACCAGCCAGCCCTCGGAGTACGAGCGCGAGGTCAGCTTGAAGAGGTTGTGCAGGCCCTCCTTGTTCCGGGCCCAGATGGTCTTGTGGGTGTAGGCACCGGACGCCGAGACGTCGTCCTTCTTCTGGTGCGGCTGGCCCCAGAGGATGCGCTTGGTGTTGGAGCGGGACTCCGGCGCGACGTACGCCTCGATGCCGATCACCGGGGTGATGCCCGCGCCGGTGGCCTGCTTGTGGAACTCGGCCGCGCCGTACATGTTGCCGTGGTCGGTCATCGCGACGTGGGTCTGGCCCAGCCGCTCGACCTCCTTGAACATCTGCTTCAGCCGGGCGGCGCCGTCCAGCATCGAGTACTCGGTGTGGACGTGCAGGTGCGCGAACGGCTGATCGCTCAAGGCGGGGCCTCCGGAGGCTCGTGCTTGTCTGGCTGGCCGGCGAACGTGCAGGTCACAGAGGGTGCCTGGAAACAGATACGGCCCGAGCCACTCCCGGGGCCCGGACCAGCACTCACACGTTCACGCCCCTACTCTAGCTCCCGGACGCACCCGTCTCCGGCCACGCGCCGCGCCTCGAAGGATGGCCCATGTCTCACCCGCTGCCCGCCGACACCGACCGCGCCGAGGCGATACTCGGCGTCTTCGACTCGGCCTTCGGAGAACTGCTCGCCAAGGACCCTGCGGCCTTCCGCGTGAAGTTCCGGAAGATGGCCGCCTCCGCCTTCGCCTTCTACCGGGGCACCGCGGCGCTCTACTACGCCGATCTCGCCTCCGGTCCCTTCCGGGCCCACGGCGCCGCCTTCCTGGACGAGCGGACCAGCCGGGTCTGGATCCACGGCGACCTGCACGCGGAGAACTTCGGCACCTACCTGAACGCCGAGGGCCGGCTGGTCTTCAACGTCAACGACTTCGACGAGGCCTACGTCGGCGCCTTCACCTGGGACGTCCAGCGGCTGGCCGCCTCGCTGGCGCTGATCGGCTACGCCAAGGCGCTCTCCGACGAGACGATCACCGAGCTGGTCACCGCCTTCGCCACGTCCTACCGGGAGCGGATCGCCGCCCACGTCTCCGCCGGCGACGCGGAGCCGTTCACCCTGGACACCGCCACCGGCCCGGTCCTGGAGACGCTGCGCGAAGCCCGCCTGCAGACCCGGGTCGCACTGCTCGACGCCGAGACCGTCGTCGAGGGCTACGACCGCCGCTTCCGCCTCGGCGGCGGCGCGATCGAGCTGGACGAGCCCACCAAGGCCGAGGTGCTGGCAGCCTTCGAGGCGTACCTGGCCACCCTGCCGCCGGCCTCGCGGACCCGGCCGGAGTCGCTGCGGGTCAAGGACGTCGTCGGCCGCCGCGGCATCGGCATCGGCTCGGCCGGCCTGCCGTCCTACAACCTGCTGCTGGAGGGGCACACCGACGCCCTGGAGAACGACGTGATCATCTACATGAAGCAGGGGCAGACCCCGGCCGTGTCGCGGCACGTCACCGACCCGGCGATCGCCGGGTACTTCGAGCACGAGGGCCACCGCACGGTCATCTCGCAGCGCGCCCTGCAGGCCCACAGCGACCCGTGGCTCGGCCACACCACCCTGCACGGGCGCGGCCAGCTGGTCGCCGAGGTGTCGCCGTACGCCACGGACCTCGACTGGACCGACCTCAACGAGCTGCCCGACCTGCTCGCCGTGACGGAGTACCTGGGCCACGCGACCGCCACCATGCACGCCGCGGCCGACGAGTCCTCCAGCGGGCACAGCCTGGTGCCGTTCTCCACCGAGCACGCGATCGACGCGGCGATCGCCCGTGACGAGGCCGGCTTCACCCGGATGCTGGTCGACTTCGCGCACGCCTACGGGGCCCGGGCCCGCGCCGACCACCAGCTGTTCGTGGACCTCTACCGCAACGGCCGGATCCCCGGCCTGTAGGCCCGCTCAGGGCCGCTCCAGGGCCGCCAGCCGCTCCCCGGCGGCGGCCCTGACCGCGGGCGCCTCCATCGGATCGTCCCGCAGGTACGCCAGCCGCTCCCGCACCTCCGGCCGGTCCGGCGCCTGCGCCACGGCCAGCGACCTCTCGTCCTCCTCGCAGCCCCACAGGCACTCGACATGGATCTCCGCCAGCCCGGCCGGGTCGATCGCCGCGAGCGCCTCCAGGTAGCTCGCGCGCTCGCAGGAGTGCGGCGTCCAGAGCCAGAACCGCCGCAGCAGCGACACCGCACCGCGGGCCCCGGCCCCGAACCCCGCCAGCTCCCGGGCCACGCCGTCCGCACCGCACCACTCCCGCTCCACCCAGGCCCGCTCCAGCTCGGCGACCAGCGCCGGGACGTCCTGCGCCGGCACGTCCCGCGCCGGTCCGCACTCGACCGGCGCCCGGTGCGCGGCGCCGTCCGCGCCCTCCGGCCTCCGGCCCCCCAACGCCTGCCGTGCCTGCGCCGACCCGCTCGCCGCGAGCAGACCCAGCACCCGGGCCGCCTGTTCGCGCGTCTCCGTCCCCCGGCCCAGGCCGTCCACCACCGGCTCCAGCGGCAGTCGCAGGTCCCGCACCAGCCGCGCCAGGTACACCGCGCGCTGGTCGGCCTCCCCCCACCGCCAGTCCCGGCGGATGCATCCGTACACCAGCTCGGCGGCGGCCGCCGGATCCTCGGCGGCCATCCGCGCGCCCAGCCCCCGCCCGCGCTGCACCAGCCCGATCAGCGTCCCCGCGGGGGCGTACCGGCCGTCGCCCATCCTCATGTCCTCGTCCTGTCCCGGCCGCGCGGACGGCCCGTCGAGCCGTCAGCCGTCGACCCGTCAGCCGTCGACCCGTCAGCCGGCCTGCTCGTCCAGCTCCGCCAGGAAGTCCAGTGCCACCGCCCAGGTCTGCTCGGCCGCCTCGGCGTCGTAGTCCGGCAGGTCGGGATCGGTGAAGACGTGCCCGGCGCCGCGGTAGCGGTGCACCTCGACGTCGGCGCCGGCCTTGCGCATGTTCAGGTACCAGGCGTTGAGCCAGTCCTCCGACTCGAACGGGTCCGGCTCGGCCACGTGCAGCTGGACGGGGACGGACGTCGCCGCGTCCTCGCGGATGTCCGAGGTCCCGTGCAGGAGCAGCAGCCCGCGGGCGTTCTCGTCGGCGAGCGCGAGGTTCTGGGCGAGCGAGCCGCCGAGCGAGAAGCCGGCGTAGACCAGCGCGGTGTCCGCGCCCAGCAGCGGGGCGGCGGCGCCCACCGCCCGGCGCAGCAGCTCGTCGTTGCCGATCTCCTCCTTGTGCGCCATGGCCTCCTCGATGTCCTCGAAGGTCCGCCCCTCGAAGAGGTCGGGGGTGTGGACGGTGTGCCCGGCGGCGCGCAGCCGGTCGGCGGCGGCGTGGACGGCGGGGCGCAGGCCGTACACGGAGTGCAGGAGCAGGATCTGGGCCACGGGCGGGACTTCCTCGGTGCAGCGGGGGGCGGGCAGGGGACGAACCGCCCCATCATCGCTCATGGCCGCCGGGTGGCGGCGCACCCGACCACCGGTGGCCGGACGTCACGCGGCGGTGAATCGACGACAAACAGTCAGTTCAACGTATGGAAGGCATCGTTACCGCCGGGTAGCCTGTGCGCCGTGACTGACCTTGTCGATGACATGACTGCCGCCCGCCCGCACCGCCGCCAGGTGCTGAAGGCCACCGCCATCGCGGCCGGCGCCGCCGCCCTGCCGCTCACCCTCGGCACCGCGGCCCACGCCGTGACCGCCCCGCAGTTCCTGCACGGCGTCGCCTCCGGCGACCCGCTGCCCGACGGCATCCTGCTCTGGACCCGGGTGACCCCGACCCCCGAGGCCGTCCCCGGCTCCGCCGTCGGCCCCGACACCGAGGTCCGCTGGGAGCTCGCCACCGACAAGGCCTTCACCCGGATCGCCGCGAGCGGCACGGTGACCGCCACCTCCGCCGCCGACCACACCGTCAAGGTCGACGTCCGCGGTCTGACCCCGGGAACCGCCTACTGGTACCGCTTCACCGCCGGTGGCAGCGTCTCCCCCGTCGGCCGCACCCACACCACCCCGGCCGCCGACGCCGCGCTCGACCGCCTGCGCTTCGGCGTCGCGTCCTGCGCCAACTGGGAGGCCGGCTACTTCTCCGCCTACCGCCACCTCGCGGCCCGCGGCGACATCGACGCCTTCCTCTTCCTCGGCGACTACATCTACGAGTACAAGACCGGCGAGTTCTGCGCCCGCGGCACCGTGGTCCGCCCGCACGCGCCGACCCACGAGATCCTCAGCCTCGCCGACTACCGCACCCGGCACGGCCGTTACAAGACCGACGAGGACCTCCAGGCGCTGCACGCGCAGGTCCCGACCATCGCGATCTGGGACGACCACGAGTTCGCGAACGACGCCTGGTCCGGCGGCGCCGAGAACCACACCCCCGGCGCCGAGGGCGACTGGGCGGACCGGGTCGCCGCCGCCAAGCAGGCCTACTTCGAGTGGATGCCGGTCCGCCCGTCCGTCGCCGGCACCACCTACCGCCGCCTGCGCTACGGCAAGCTCGCCGACCTGCACCTGATGGACCAGCGGTCGTTCCGCTCCCAGCAGGTCAAGGTCGGCAACGGCGAGATCGACTCGCCCGACCGCACCATCACCGGCCGCGCCCAGATGGACTGGCTGAAGTCCGGCCTCAGCGCCTCCGACACCACCTGGCGCCTGATCGGCAACGAGGTGATGATCTCCCCGGTCGCCTTCTTCTCGCTGCCCGACTACATCCTGCGCCCGCTGGCCAAGCTGCTCGGCCTGCCCGGCGAGGGCCTGGCGGTCAACACCGACCAGTGGGACGGCTACACCCACGACCGCCGCGAGCTGCTCGACCACCTCAAGTCGAACGGCATCGCCAACACCGTCTTCCTCACCGGCGACATCCACTCCGCCTGGGCGTCGGACGTCCCCTACGAGGCCGCCACCTACCCGCTCTCCGGCAGCGCCGCGACCGAGTTCGTGGTCACCTCGGTGACCTCGGACAACATCGACGACGCCCTCAAGGTCCTGCCGCAGACCGTCTCCCTGGCCGCCGTCGCCGCGATCAAGGCCGCCAACCGCCACATCAAGTGGGTGGACCTGGACTCGCACGGCTACGGCGTCCTGGAGGTCACGCCGGAGCAGACGCAGATGGACTACTACATCCTCTCCGACCGCACCCGCAAGGACGCCACCACCAAGTGGACGCGCTCCTACCGCACCCTCTCCGGCACCCAGCAGGTCGAGCGGGTCTACTCGCCGATCAGGTGACCCGGCCCCGAGGGGTGCCGGTCGGCCGACCGGCACCCCTCAGGACACCACGTCCTTGCGGCCGAAGCCGCGGAAGGCCAGCGCGAGCAGCACCACCGCGTAGGAGAGCGACAGCGAGACGCCCTGCAGCATGCCGCCCCACTCCGGCTGCGGCTGCAGGGCGTCCGCCCAGGCGTACTGCCAGTGCGCCGGCAGCCACTCGCGCAGGTCGCCGAGGGCGGTGACGGCGTCCAGCACCCCGGTGACGATCGAGGCGAAGACCGCCCCGCCCACCGCGCCCAGCGGCGCGTCGGTGGCGGTGGAGAGCCAGAACGCCAGGGCCGCGATGACCACCTCGCTCAGGAAGACGAACGCCACCGCGATCGCCAGCAGCGGCAGGGCCTCGCCCGCCGGCAGGCTCACCCCGGCCGGCAGCCGCAGGTCCCCCCAGCCGTACGCGGCCGTACCGACCGCCAGGCCGATCACCGGCAGCAGCACCACGGCCGCCGCCGAGAACGCCAGCCCCACCACCAGCTTGCGGGCCAGCAACCGGGCCCGGGGCACCGGCGCGGCCAGCAGGTAGCGCAGCGAGGACCAGCTCGCCTCGGAGGCCACGGTGTCCCCGCAGAACAGCGCGACCGGGATCACCAGCAGGAAGCCGGTGCCCATGAAGAGCATCGTGGTCGCGAAGTTGAGCCCGGAGGCGGTGGCCAGCTCGATGAAGGTGGTCCGGTCGGCCCGGCCCGGCGTGCCGCCGATCTGGAACGCGGCCAGGATGACGAACGGCATCGCCGCCAGCACCCCGCCGATCACCAGGGTGCGCCGGCGCCGCAGCTGGCGTACCGCCTCGACCCGCAGCGGCAGCGTCCGGCCCGCCCGGTAGCCGGCGGCGTGGTCCGGCGAGACGGCCTCCGGCGGAACAACGGCCGTCATGCGGCACCTCCGATCAACGACAGGAACGCGTCCTCCAGCCGGCGGTGCGGTCCGGCCCGCTCCACCGGCACCCCCGACCGGACCAGCTCGGCCACCAGCTGGCTGGCCGCCATGCCGTCCAGCCGGACCAGCAGTCCGCCCTCGACCGCCTCCGCCGAGCCGACCCCGGCCAGCGCAGCCGTCTTGTCGGCGGCCGCCGCCAGCTCCTCCGGACCGAACGAGACGGGCGTGCCGACCAGCAGCAGCTCGCCCGCGCCGACGATCTCGGCCACGTCGCCGGTGGTCACCAGCCGGCCGCGGTCCATCACCACCAGGGCGGTGCAGGACTGCTCGACCTCGGAGAGCAGGTGGCTGGAGACGATCACCGTCCGGCCGGCGGCCGCGTACCGGATCATCACCTCGCGCATCTCGCGGATCTGCGGCGGGTCCAGCCCGTTGGTCGGCTCGTCCAGGATCAGCAGGTCCGGCAGGCCCAGCATGGCCTGGGCGATGGCCAGGCGCTGGCGCATGCCCTGGGAGTAGGTGCGCACCGCGCGGTCCAGCGCCTCGCCGAGCCCCGCGATGGCCAGCGCCTCCTCCAGGTGCGCGTCGGCCTCGGGGCGCCCGGTGGCCTCCCAGTAGAGCCGCAGGTTGGCCCGCCCGCTGAGGTGCGGCAGGAAGCCGGCGCCCTCGACGAAGGCGCCGACCCGGGAGAGCACCGGTGCGCCCGGGCGCACCAGGTGCCCGAAGATCCGGATCTCGCCCACGTCGGGCCGGATCAGGCCCATCAGCATCCGCAGCGTGGTGGTCTTGCCCGCCCCGTTGGGGCCGAGCAGTCCGAGCACCTGGCCCTGTTCCACCCGGAAGCCCAGGTCCCGCACCGCGTACCGGTCCGCCGAGCCCTTGTAACGCTTGCTCAGACCGGTGATCTGCAGCGGCACGCCGGCCAAGGCCGGGTCGAACGCCGGGCCGCGGGCACCCCGCCGCCGGCGCAGCCGGGGCACCAGCAGCAGGACGGCCGCCACGGCGACGGCGGCCACCGGCAGCAGCCAGGTCCGCGCGGGCAACGGCGCGGCCTCGGTCACCAGGGCGTCGACGGTCGGCAGGGTGAGCGGCCCGGCCGCGGCCACCCGGTAGGTGGCCGGCTCGACCGGCGAGGCGTACGCCAGGTCGGTGGCGGCCAGCACCAGCCGCAGCCGGTGCCCGGCGGCGAAGGTGTGGTCCACGGTGGGCAGCGCCACGGTGACGGTCCGGCCGTCGGCCGCGTCCGCGCCGGTGACCCGGAGCGGCGCGGACAGTTGCTGCGGCAGGGCCTGCCTGCCGTCCGGCCCGACGTCGTAGAGCTTGGCGAAGAGCACCGCGTCCGGCCGGTCGGCCCGGACCCGCAGCGCGACGGTCGGCTGCCCGGTCAGGTGCAGCGGCACGTCCAGCGGCGCGGTGTCGAAGCGGGCCGACTGGCCGGGGAAGTCCAGGGAGAGCCCGGCGCCCAGTGAGGCCGCCTGGCTGAGCGCGCCGACCCCGGGCAGCGCGGAGATGTTGGGCGGCGCGCCGCCGGGCGGGTTGGCGAAGGCCTGCTCGGCACCGGTCAGCTCCAGCTGCCGCGAGCCGGTGCCGCCGAGGCCCGGGTAGGCGTCGGCGGTGGCGCCGCGCAGCACGGCCTGGAATCCGGTGGAGTCGACGCCGCCGGTGCGGGTGACCCGGAACGCCGGGCCGGTGTCGCCGCCGGCGTCCTTCGCGTCGGGATGCTTCAGGAAGTGGTCGAACCAGCCGCTCACCCGGGCGTCCACCCGCGCGCTGGTGTCGGTGCCGCCGTCGTGCCCGCCCGCGAACCAGTCCACCGCCACCGGCGCGCCGTTGGCCGCGACCGCCCGGGCGATCGCGTCGCCCTGGTCGAGCGGGAACAGCGAGTCCTGCTGGCCCTGGACGACCAGGGTGGGCGCCTTGAGCCGGTCGGCGACCGAGGACGGGCTGGAGCGTTCCAGCAGCGCGACGGCCTCCGGATCGGCGTGCCCGCCCGCGGCCACCCGGTCGTACATCCGGCAGAGCTCGTCCAGGAAGCGCCCGCAGCCGACCTCGGCGTCCTTGGCACCCTGAGCTCCCCTGGGACCCCGGGTGCCCTTGCCCGCCCCGGCGTCCGTGCCCGGCGCCGAACCGCTGCCTGCGGGCGGCGCGCCGCCGGACGGGCCGAGGTCGCCCGCCGAACCTGTGGTGAAGAAGATCCCGGCCCAGAGCCTCTTGAACACGCCGTCCACCGCGCCCGAGCCGCGCACGCCCTGCGGGAACAGCGCGTCGGCCAGGTTCCACCAGGTGATCTGGCTCGCCACCGCATCGACCCTGTGGTCGTACGCGGAGCCGAGCAGCGCCACCGCACCGCCGTAGGAGGCGCCGGTGATGCCCACCCGCGGGTCACCGGGCCCGTCCAGCTGCACCTCGGGCCGCTGCGCCAGCCAGTCGACCAGGTGCCGGACGTCCTCGACCTCGCGGTCCGGCGCGTTGAGGCCGATCTTCCCGCCGGACTCCCCGAAGCCGCGGGCCGACCAGGTCAGCACGGCGTAGCCCTGCCGGGCCAGCTCCCGGGCGCGGTCGCGCTCGCCCTCCTTGGAACCGCCGAAGCCGTGGGCGAGCAGGACCGCCGGGCGCGGGCTCGTCCCGGTGGTGAAGAAGGAGGTGTCGAGGTCGATCCGCTGCTCGCTGCCGGGCGTCTCGGGCATCGGGAGGAAACGGTTCTCCTCGCGGACCGGCTGCTCGCCGCCTGCGGCGGCCACCGTCCAGGTGCCGGCTCCGGCCAGCACCGCCAGTGCGAGGACGGCCGCCGGCAGTCTTCGGGTCGTCAGCCTCTCGCGCCAGCGGCGCCCTGCTCCTGCGAGCCTCATGGGGAGTGATCGTATCCGTCCCTCGGGTAGGGGCCTGATAAGGGCACCGCCTCGCGCGACGGCGTTCCGGCGGCCTCCCGCGTGCCCGCGCACCGGCGGGACCCGGAGGGCCCCGACGGCCGCTCGGGCAGGATCCGAACGAGAGGACCTCAGACCCGGTGCAGAGAATGCCGGCCCTCGTCCGTGTTCTTCACCTCCAGCCCGGGAGCGTCCAGCAGCTGGGAGAGACCGGGTGCCGGGAGGTCGAGGTGGATCCGGTGCTCGGGGGTCCGGGGAACGACCCCGTCCGGGTTGTCCGGATCGGGCATGGTCGGAGCGTCGTGCGGGCCGACGTGCGCCCTGCCGACCAGCAGGACGAACTTCCCGTCGGATCCGGCCTGGCCCAGTCCGACGGCGTCGGCCACGTAGGTGTTGAACCGCGCGGCACGGTCGTAGAGCGTCCAGGGGCCGTCGCCCTCGCGACGGGCGGGGTGCCCGTCGACCGCCCGGACTCCGACTCCTTCGGCCTTGGCGCTCTCGATCGTCGCCCGCAGGCCCTCGCCGTGGCTTCTTTCGTAGCGCGAGACCATCGCCTCCAGCAGCGGCGGCATGTCCGCGTTCGCCGGAGCCCGCAGATGAGCGTCCAGGTGGGACTGGAACGAGTCGCCGCGCAGCGCCTCCAGGTAGACGGTCCGCACCCCGGCCTCCCGAAGGGCGGCCATGTTGTTCTTCAGGAAGTCGAAGCTCTGTGGCTCCCCGTGCTTCTCACCCAGGACGATCCCCGGGTGGTCCTGAAGGATCCGGCCGGCGGCGGTGATGGCGTCGGGAGCCTCCCGCAGCACCGAGTCCACGCGGGCCAGGGCCTCCGCGGGCAACCCCGGGGGCCTGCGGAGGGTGTTGGCCACCACCATGTCGTCGAGCCGGTCACGGCGGGCGTCCTGGGCCTCCCAGTAGTCGGCGGTCCGGTAGTCCATGCGTGCCATCGCCTCGACCCGCTCCTGGGTCTTCGCCAGCATCTTCTCCGGGGCCCGGCGTGCGACGGGATCGGCGGCCAGGTCCTTGATCCCATTGAACGCCAGCGGGGCGAGGTCGTTGAGCGTGGTTGGGTCGAGACGGGTCTTCAGCGTGTTCGTCCGCTTGTTGAAGTGGATCGCCTCCACAGGTACCCGAGTGGTGGTCTCCGGGTGCAGGTACGTGCCCCCGGGGCTCGGGTGCGTCAGGGAGTACATCATGTTCCGGATGCCCTCCGGCACGGCTGTCGGCCTCAGCAGCGTGTGCATCTTGTAAAGCGCCTTCTGCCCCGCGGACGACTGGAGCGGGAAGGCCAGCGCAGTCATCCCCGCCGGGTGCTCGTGCAGTGAGCGGGCCGGCCGGGCCGCCTCGCCCCGACCGGGCACCGGCTCGGTACGGACCCCCGGGAGGTGCGGCGCCCCCTCCGGACGGACCGGACCGGTACGGAACTCCGCCGGAACGGGCGGACGGCCCGGCTGCGCGGTGGGATGCACCGCCGCCGGGGCCGGCGAACCGGCGACGGGCGCGGTGGCGCTGCTGTGCAGGAACGGCGTCCCGTGAACGTCCGACGGGCCGCTCACCGGCCGGCCGGCACCGGAGGACACCCCGTCGGCCGGGCCCGCAGCGAGCCTGATCTCGTCGGCCCCGGACCCGAACGGACGGACCAGCGCCTCCGGCGAGGTGTGGGCCGCCGCGGCGTCGGTGTGCGAGAGGTGCAGCTCGGGCACCTCCGGCGCATGCCGCATCGACAGAGACCCCTCCCCCACCGGATGCACCGGCTGCACCGGCCCGGCCGCCGCCCCAGACGCCAGATGCAGCTCCGGCACCTCCGGCACATGCCGCATCGACAGAGGCCCCTCCCCCACCGGATGCACGGGACCGGCCGCCACCTCCGGCGCCACATGCAACTGCGGCACCTCCGGCACATGCCGCATCGTCAGAGGCCCCTCCCCCACCGGATGCACGGGACCGGCCGCCACCTCCGGCGCCACGTGCAGCTGCGGCACGTCCGCCCCGTGGTGGCCACCGGCGGCCGGCAAGGGGGTCTCGTGCGCCGCCGTGGTCGGCACGCCGGCCGCGCCCCCCTCGTGCAGCGGCGGCAGGGAGGGGGCGTGGCCCGCCGCGGGCGTCGCCGCGCCCTCGTGGGGAAGGGTGGCCGCCCCGTGCGCCGGCTCGTGCGTGGAGGCGGGGCCGACGTGCTGAGCCGGCGTTCCCTCGGACACCGACGCGTGCGAGCCGGCAGCCGTCGGCGCCGCCGTCTCCGTGACCGGCGGGTGCGGGCCACCGCCAGGGGCGGGTGAGGCCTCGGCGTGCCCGGGCGTGCCGCCCTGCCCGCCGTGGCCCACAGGCCCGGGCGTGCCGCCCTCACCGCCGTGGCCCGCACCCTGCACCGGCGAACCGCCGCCCGCGGCGCCGTGCTCGGACGGCGCAGCCGCCGGATGGGGCTGGGACTGCGCGGTACCCGCACCGTCCGCGGCCGGGTGCTGCGTCGGATGGGCTCCGCCCCCGGCCGGCTCCGCCGCCGGGTGCTGGCCGCCCGCGGGCACGCCTTCGTGCGGAGCGCCCGCGGGTGCGCCGTGGGCGCCCGCCGCAGGAGAGTCCGCCCCGGCCACGTGCTGGGACGCGGCCGGCAGGCTGCGGCTGCCGTCGGTGCCCGCCGGGCGCTCCGCCCCGGCCGACTCGCCCGGGCCTGGCGCCGGCGCGTGCTCCGGAACGTGCGCCCCGGCGGGGACCTCCGCCCCTGCGCCGCCCGGGACGGCGCCGTGCGGCACCTCCGCCGGTGTCCTGAAGTGTCCGTTGACCGCCGCGCCCGCCGCATGCAGACCGGCGGCGCTCGCTCCGCTCAGGCCGGAGCCGAGCAGGCTGTGGCTGTCCACCGTCCCGGTGGTCGCGGCCTGGGTGATGACGTCCGCGCCCACGCCGGCCGCGCCCGCCGTCACCATCTTGCCGGGGACCGTCCCCATGACCTTGCCGAGCCCCAGCTTCGAGCCGGCCGCGCCGATGCCCTTGCCCAGCAGGTTGCCGGAGGCGCCCGCCACCGCGCCGCCCACCGCGTTGTCGCCCAGCTCCTTCAGGTCGAGGCCCTTGCGGTGCCCCTCCAGCACCTGGATGCTCTGGGCGAGCAGGTTGATGGCCGCCATCTGGACGGCCTGCTTGGCGGCGAACTTCATCGCCTCCACGGCCAGCTTCTTCAGGATCTGCTGGACGGCCGTACGGCTGATGCCGACCATGACGGGGATCTGGGCCAGCGACAGACCCGCCGTGAACGGTGCCTCCACCTCGGCCGTGGCGATCTCCACAGCGAGGATCCCCAGCTGGGCGATGATCTGGATCTTCGCCGTCTCGGCGGAGTTGGCCATCGACTCCAGCATGTCGGCCATGCCCTCGCAGGCCTTGGCCAGGCCGGGGAGGGCGCCGGGCTGGCTCTCGCCCTGCCCCACGGTGAACTTGTCCCAGTACTGGGACAGTCCGGTGGCCGCCACGCCGACCTGACCGACCAGCGCACGCCGGACGGCGGCGTCTGCGGACTCCTCGACGTCCTTGAGGGTCCCGGCCATGGTGCGCCAGTGCTCGGCCATGCTCCGCAGGTTGTCCTCGTCGGCCTCGGGCCAACGCGTGCCGGACAGCAGCAGCAGGACCCACTGGAGGGGTTCGGGAAGCTCGGTGGCCATGGTCAGCGCCTCCCGCCGGTGTGCACCATCGGGCCGACGTGGGGGGCGGGCAGGGTCGGTGCGACGGGGCCCGGCGCCTGGGGCGGGGCGGCCGCCGCGGGGAGCGGGTCCGCGGGGCGGGCGGCCGTGCCCGGGCCCTCGGCACGGCCCTTGAGGGCGTTCACGAGGTTCCGCTCGGTGTTCTCGTAGTTGTCCGCCATCCGCTGCAGGCCCTCCGCGACCCGGCGCAGCGCGGCCGGGAGGCCCTTGAGGCCCTTGAGCGTGCCGGCGCTGTACGCGAGATAGCCCTTCTCGCCCTCGGCGAACTGGTGCCCCGCGTGGTCGTTGCCCCACGGGTGGGTGGCGTTCATGCTGGTCAGGAAGCTGTCCAGGGCGAGGTACGCGGTGGAGACCCGGTCCGAGGCGACGAGCATCGGCGAGACCGCCGCCCGGTACTGCGCGGGGTGGGCCTCGAAGCCCGTCCCCGCGCTCTTCGCGGGCGCCGCCGGTGCGGCGGCGGCTGCGGCCGCCGGACCGGCGGCGGTGGCGTCGGCCGCCCTCGTCGCCGTCACGAGCCCCATCACGGGGGCCTGATCCGGCGTCCCCGCCTCGCCGGGGCCGTGCACCTTCGTACCGAACTGATCTTCCATGACGCTCTCTCCCCGATGTGCCGCCGGCGGTCTGGCGACCTGTCAGCGGTGTTGCTGCGGGCGCCGGCCGACGGCCGACAGCACGCGTGACTACTCGTCGTTCCCGGTCCGGCCACCGACGGGGCCGTCCCCCCGGGCCGCCGGCTGCCGTGCCGCCCCGCCGGGGGCGGGCCTGTCGAACTCCCCTGCGGCCGCCAGCTTCGCCAGGGCGGCCCGGAGCTGAGGGCTCGGCACCTGATAGCCCCCCTCCTCCCGGAGCGGTGCGGGCCTGCCGCCGGCCTCCGGCCCGGCCTGCGCCCCTCCCACGGCGCCCGCCGGGGCCGCTCCGACCACGCCCCGCAGGTGCGCGGCCGGGGCTGCCGACCGTCCCTCCGTCCGCCCCGAGGCGGCCTCGGCACCACCCGTGCCCACAGCGCCGCCGGCCGTACCGGTCGTCCCCTCCCCCGGGCGGCCGCCGGTCCCGGCGTCCGGTCCCAGCACCACGCTGGTCAGCTGGGTGAGGAGATCGGCTGCGGGGTCCGGCGGTGGCTCGGCTCCGGCAGCTGCGGCCTGCGGAGCCTCCGCCGGGCGCCGTTCGCCGGCCTCGGTACGGGCGTCGTCCAGCCACCGCCGGTGCGCCCGCTGCTCCTGCCGGTCGCCGGGCCGGGCCTCGGCGGCCGGGCCGTGCACGGCGTCGTCGGACACCGCCTCGTCCTGTTCCGGCGCCTGTCCGACGACCAGGTCGGGCCTGCGCCTGCCGCGTATCCCCTTCTTGCCCCCGCCACGGCCCGGAGCGTGCAGGCCCCCCGGGACGGGGCCACGCCCGGCGACACCCGCGCCGACGGCGGAGGCGCCCGCTCCCGCTCGCACGCCGGTCCCGGACGCGCCCGCGCCCGACGGCTGGCGCGTCGTACCGCTCGGGCCGTGTCCGCCCGCTCCTGCCCGGCTCCCCGCAGCGGCGGCGGCCGCCGTACCGGAGGGCAGCCCGAGGCCCGCGCCCGCGAAGGAGGGCACGGCACCCGCCCGGGCCCGGCCCGCCGAGCCGCCGACGCCGGCCCTGCGCCCACCGGGGCCGCCGAGGCCGCCGGCACCGCCGGCACCCGCAGCACCGCCCGGGCCGAGCACGCTCGAGGACGCGCCGCCGGCACCCGCCGGATCGGCGGCACCGCCGGCGGACAACCCGCCCTGCGCACCGGTGCCCGTGCCGGCGCCGGTGAACCCGGCCAGGTTCAGCCCCGGCACGGCCGCACCACCCGGCCGGCAAGCCGTTCCGCCCTCCCGGTCGAGCACCTCGGCCCGGAGGGATCCGGTCCGCGGCACCTCCGGTGCACCGAGACCGGCGAGCACCGGCCGCGCGTCACCACCCGTTCCTCCTCCGGTCCCCGCCCCGGGACCGCCGGCATCGGTGCCCCCGGCGCCGGCGCCCGGACCTCCTGCGCCCGCGAGCGCGCAGGCCTGCCCGGCGCTGTCCATGCGGTCGACCGAGCCGGCGTTCCGCCGGAGCATCGAGTCGACGTCCGCGCTCGCCTGCCCGACGTAGTGCCGGCACGAGTCCACCGCCAGTCCGACGCCCTCCGACCGCGCGGCCTCCGCGGGCGCGGCCCCGGGCATGCTGCCGTCGAGGTACTCCTTGGTCGACCTGAGCTGCTGCACCATGGCCGTCTTGGTGCGGCCCACGGTGCCGGAGGCCTCGTGGAGGCAGCGCGCCATCGCGAGCCCGCTCTCCAGCACGGTGACGGCATGGGTGTCGTCGCGGCCGGCGAACTTCTCCAGGTACTGCCGGAAGCCGTCCGCGGCCGGCCCCGACATGTGCGCCGCGGCCTGCTGGGCGCTCGCCACGATGGCGCGCACCCGGGGTTCGGCCGCGGTGTTCCAGGTGTCCCACGCCCGGGCGAGCTCCGCGAGCCGGTCCTCGTCGGCGTCGGGGAAGGCGATCCCCGCCCCGTTCTCGTGGCTCCTGAGGGTCGTGAGCACCGCAGCCAGGTCGGCGGGCAACTCGATCATGAAACTGGTCGCTTTCTCGGGCGGACCGGGCGGGCCGGCGGGCCGGGAGAACCGGCCGGACCGGCCGACACGGGCGCGCGCCCGGCGGACACCCGGCGGACGAACCGGGCGGTCGGGTGGAGGAACCGGCGCAAGGAGCCGGGGACGGTCAGACGGCGGCGGGCCGGGCCGGCGCGGACGGACCGCGTCCGCCGGGCACGGCGCCCGCCTCCGGGGGGAGGCCCGGCACCCCGGAGCTCCCCAGCAGTTCCTTCAGAGCGGCCACGTGCCCGCCGTCGGCCTCGCGGTACTGCCGGCACATCAGCAGCAGGTTCTCGGCCATCCGGCCGGAGTTCCCCAGGAAGCGGTGCACACCCTGGAGCGCCCGCGCCTGCTGTCCGACCAGCCCGCCGGTCCCCGGCCCCCCGCTCCCCGGCCCGGCGCCCAGGAGCGCCGCCCCCACCGGACCGGTGCCGTACGAGACGGGGGCGACCTGCCGGACGGCGGCCTCGACCGCGGCGGCGAGCGGTTCCAGCTCGCGGACGAGGGACTGGATCCTCCTGGCGGCCGCCTCGACCTCCTCGAGGTCGATCCGGAACGACCCGCTGCTCATCCGACTCACGCTCACCATCTCGGCTGGACCACTGACGCTCGTGACCGACCATTCACCATGCGCGTAACCGATCGATAAGCGGTTCGTGGGCGGATCACGCCCGGCCGGCTGCCCGCCGGCCGCGGGTGACGCCGGGGCCGGTACGCGGCGCCGCGCGGAGGGCCGGACCTCCCCGGCCTGCGGACACGCGAACGGCGGCCCGCCTCCGACCGAGGCGCGCCGCCGTCAACACTCTTCCACTCTTCCGTCCCCGGCCGTCCGAGCCGGGGATCCGCCGGTCAGAGAACCCGCGTCATCGTCCGGTGCGGGATCCCGGCGTCCAGGTACTCCGGGCCCTCGGCCGTGTAACCGAGCCGTTCGTAGAAGCCCAGGGCCCGGACCTGCGCGTGCAGCTCGACCTCACGCGCCCCGCGCCGGAGCCCGGCCGCCTCGACGGCCCGCACCAGCTCGGCGCCGAGGCCGGTGCCGCGCGCGGCCCGCACCACAGCCAGCCGGCCGAGGAGCACCCGCCCCTCGGTCCCACCGGTCAGCCTGAGCGCCGGCTCGCCGTGGATCAGCCGGGCCGTCCCCAGCGCCGCACCGTCCGCGCCGATCGCCAGCAGGTGCTCCGACGTGCCGTCGAGGTCGTCCCACTCCTCGTCCTCGGGGATCTCCTGCTCGACGATGAACACCTCGCGCCGCACCCCGTGCACCAGCGCGAGGTCGGCCTCCCCCTCGGCCACCCTGATGATGGTCGTGCTCATCCCAGTCTCCCCGTGTCCGGTATCCGTCGGCCCGCGGCCGCGGTCAGCTCTCCGACGCGATGGTGTCCAGCGCCTTGCGCAGGTCCGCCGGGTACTCGCTGGAGAACTGCACCCACTCGCCGTCGGCGGGGTGCTCGAAGCCCAGCGAGACCGCGTGCAGCCACTGCCGGGTCAGCCCGAGCCGCTTGGCCAGCGTCGGGTCGGCGCCGTAGGTGAGGTCGCCCACGCAGGGGTGGCGCAGCGCCGACATGTGCACCCGGATCTGGTGGGTGCGGCCGGTCTCCAGCTTGACGTCCAGCAGCGAGGCGGCCCGGTAGGCCTCGATCAGGTCATAGTGGGTGACGGACGGCTTGCCGTCGCGGGTGACCGCCCACTTCCAGTCCGAGCTGGGGTGGCGGCCGATGGGCGCGTCCACGGTGCCGCTGAGCGGGTCCGGGTGGCCCTGGACCAGCGTGTGGTACTTCTTCTCGGTCACTCGGTCGTGGAACTGCCGCTTGAGGTCGGTGTAGGCGCGCTCGGACTTGGCGACCACCATCAGGCCCGAGGTGCCGACGTCGAGCCGGTGCACGATGCCCTGGCGCTCGGCGGCGCCCGAGGTGGAGATCCGGTAGCCCGCCGCGGCGAGCCCGCCGATCACGGTCGGGCCGGTCCAGCCCGGGCTCGGGTGCGCGGCGACCCCGATCGGCTTGTCGACGAGCACGATGTCCTCGTCGTCGTGGACGATGCGCATGCCCTCGACGTGCTCGGCGACGATCCGCACGGGCGCGGCGGGGGCGGGGATCTCGACCTCGAGCCAGGAGCCGGCGGTCACCCGGTCCGACTTGCCGGCCACGGCGCCGTCGAGCGTCACCTTGCCGTCGGCGGCCAGCTCGGCGGCCTTGGTCCGGGAGAAGCCGAACATCCGGGCGAGGGCGGCGTCGAGACGCTCGCCCTCCAGACCGTCGGGAACGGGGAGGCTGCGGATCTGCGCTGCGGTACTCACCCGTACGAGTATGCCGGACGCGCGGCCCCGCTCTTGCGCGCCCGGTCCCCGGCTACTCGCCCTTCGCCTCCGGGCCGCCCCGGCCGGTCTCGTCCTTCGCGGCCGGCTGGTGGACGGTGCCGTCCGGGTTGCTGCCGCGGAAGGAGAGCAGGACGACCAGGATGCCGCCGCAGACGATCGCCGAGTCGGCGAGGTTGAAGACGGCGAAGTGCTGGACGGAGATGAAGTCGACCACGTGCCCGCGGAAGACGCCCGGCGAGCGGAACAGCCGGTCGGTGAGGTTGCCCAGCGCGCCGCCGAGCAGCAGGCCGAGCGCGATCGCCCACGGCAGGCTGTACAGCCTGCGGGCGATCCGCCAGATCACCACGATGACGGCCGCGGCGATCATCGTGAAGACCACGGTCAGCGCCTGGCCCATGCCGAAGGCGGCGCCGGAGTTGCGGATGACCTGGAAGGTGACGACGTCGCCGACCACCTTGATGGCCGCGTGGTTCTCCAGCCTGGCCACCACGAGCAGCTTGCTGCCCAGGTCGATCAGGAAGGCGAGCAGCGCGACGACGAGCAGGACGCCGATCCGTCGGCGGCCCTTCGGCGCCTCCTGCTCCGCCGGGGCGGCGGTCACCTCGCCGGGCTCGGCCACGGCCTCCTCCACGGCTTCGGCGGGGGTGGGGACGGCTTCGTCCCGCGTCTGGGGGGAACCTTGCGTACTGATGATCCGCTCCGCTGCCGATGGGGGTCCCCCCGCTCGTCGTCGGGGGGCGGGGGCCTCCGGTCGCCCGCCCGAGTCGATCGGGCGACGTTACGGGGTCGAGCGTACGGCAAGCCCGACCCCCCGCGTCGCCCCGGTCAGCGGCGCTCCTGCTTGGCCTTGCACTGGACGCAGAGCGTCGCCCGGGGGAAGGCCTGCATCCGGGCCTTGCCGATGGCCTGGCCGCAGGACTCGCAGGTGCCGAACCCGACGCCCTCCAGGCGGGCCAGCGCGTGCTCGGTCTGGGCGAGGCTGTCCCGGGCGTTGTTGGCGAGGGCCAGTTCGCTCTCCCGCGAGATGTTCTTCGTACCGGCGTCCACCTGGTCGTCGCCGGCTCCGTCGTTGGAGTCGCGCATCAGGCCCGTGATGGCCGCCTCGGCGGCGTCGATCTCCCCGCGCAGCCGGTCGAGCTCGCTGATCAGCTCGGCGTGCAGCTCGTGCACCTCCTCCGAGGTCCACGGGTCCTCGCCCGGGCGGACCGGGAGCTCGGCCGGGTCCACCGACTCGGCGCCGCGGGCCGCCGTGGCGGCCGCGGTGCGGGCGCGGCCGGGGGCCACGAGCGTGGCGTCGTTGCTGGTCTTGTGCCGTGCGGTAGTAGTCACGGTCCCCTCCCCTGGTTCTCCTGCCACGGCCTTGCGTGCCCGCTTGGTGGCGGTACCCGCGCCGGTTGCCTTATCAGCCATGGCTTCGACCCCATCTACGAACGAATCGAGCCGCCGGTTCCCGGCGGCTTCCAGTGCCGGAACGATAATCCCCATCAAAACCGGTCACAACATGACATACCGACGCCTCACCATGATCCCACCCGGGCAGCCGCCACAGCCGCCCCACCTGCGCGCTGACCAGAGTTGTGCCCAGATCACCCCCTCCTAACCACCCCCGCACAGCGCACCGGAAACGGGGCCGCGCGCCGCCGCGGCGACCCGGCAAACCGACTTGCGGCGGCCGATACACTGGGCCTGCAAGGCGCAGATGGGACGAGTACCGACGTACGCAGCCACCAGCGACCCGGGGACGGTGCGAGCCCGGGGGTGTGCACGGCGGGAAGATCACCCCGGAGCCGCCGGAAGAACGGCCACCGGCCTACTAGACCCGGCAGCAAGCCCAAACAAGAGGGCCGCACGCAGCACCGCGGCCAAGGAGGGTGGTACCGCGGGGCGGCATGCCGTCTCGTCCCTCCGTCGGATCCAGCCCACATCCGCCGGAGGTAGACGCCCGCGATGAGCACCTACAATCCCGTCCCCGCGCAGGTCGACCTGCCCGCCCTGGAACACCAGATCCTCTCCTTCTGGCAGGACAACAAGGTGTTCCGGCGCAGCCTGGAGCAGTCCGAGGGCCGCCCTGAGTGGGTCTTCTACGAGGGCCCGCCCACCGCCAACGGCATGCCCGGCGCCCACCACATCGAGGCCCGCGTCTTCAAGGACGTCTTCCCCCGCTACCGCACGATGAAGGGCTACCACGTCGCCCGCAAGGCCGGCTGGGACTGCCACGGCCTCCCGGTGGAGCTGGCCGTCGAGAAGGAGCTCGGCTTCTCCGGCAAGCAGGACATCGAGGCCTACGGCATCGCCGAGTTCAACGCCAAGTGCCGCGACTCGGTGACCCGGCACACCGACGCCTTCGCCGAGCTGACCACCCGCATGGGGTACTGGGTCGACCTCGACGAGGCCTACCGGACGATGGACCCGTCCTACGTCCAGTCCGTCTGGTGGTCGCTCAAGCAGATCTTCGACAAGGGCCTGCTGGTCCAGGACCACCGCGTCGCCCCCTGGTGCCCGCGCTGCGGCACCGGCCTGTCCGACCACGAGCTCGCGCAGGGCTACGAGACCGTCGTCGACCCCTCGGTGTTCGTCCGCTTCCCGCTCACCGGCGGACCGCTGGCCGGCGAGGCGGCCCTGCTGGTCTGGACGACCACCCCCTGGACCCTGGTCTCCAACACCGCCGCCGCCGTCCACCCCGAGGTGGTCTACGTGGTGGCCACCGACGGCAACGAGAAGCTGGTCGTCGCCGAGCCGCTGCTGGGCAAGGCCCTCGGTGAGGGCTGGGAGGCCACCGGCCAGCGCTTCACCGGCGCCGAGATGGAGCGCTGGGCCTACCGCCGCCCGTTCGACCTGGTCGAGATCGAGGACGCGCACTACGTCCTCAACGCCGACTACGTCACCACCGAGGACGGCACCGGCATCGTCCACCAGTCCCCCGCCTTCGGCGCGGACGACCTCGCGACCTGCCGCAAGTACGGCCTGCCGGTGGTCAACCCGGTGCTCGCCGACGGCACCTTCGCCCCCGAGGTCCCGCTGGTCGGCGGCCAGTTCTTCAAGAAGGCCGACGAGGCGCTGGTCGCGGACCTCAAGGAGCGCGGTCTGCTCTTCCGCCACCTGCCGTACGAGCACAGCTACCCGCACTGCTGGCGCTGCCACACCGCGCTGCTCTACTACGCGCAGCCGTCCTGGTACATCCGGACCACCGCCGTCAAGGACGCGCTGATCCGCGAGAACGAGGCCACCAACTGGTTCCCGGAGACGGTCAAGCACGGCCGCTTCGGCGACTGGCTGAACAACAACATCGACTGGGCGCTCAGCCGGAACCGGTACTGGGGCACCCCACTGCCGATCTGGCGCTGCGAGGAGGGCCACCTCACCTGCGTCGGCTCGCTGGCCGAGCTCACCGAGCTGACCGGCACCGACCAGAGCGGCCTCGACCCGCACCGCCCGTTCATCGACGACGTCACCTTCGCCTGCCGCGAGTGCGGCGGCACCTCGACCCGGGTGCCCGAGGTCATCGACGCCTGGTACGACTCGGGCTCGATGCCGTTCGCCCAGTACGGCTACCCGTACCAGAACAAGGAGCTGTTCGAGAAGCGCTACCCGGCGCAGTTCATCTCCGAGGCGATCGACCAGACCCGCGGCTGGTTCTACACGCTGATGGCCGTCGGCACCCTGGTGTTCGACAGGAACAGCTACGAGAACGTCGTCTGCCTGGGCCACATCCTGGCCGAGGACGGGCGGAAGATGTCCAAGCACCTGGGCAACATCCTGCAGCCGATCCCGCTGATGGACCAGCACGGCGCCGACGCCGTCCGCTGGTTCATGGCCGCCGGCGGCTCGCCCTGGTCGGCCCGCCGGGTCGGCCACGGGACGATCCAGGAGGTGGTCCGCAAGACCCTCCTCACGTACTGGAACACCGTCGCCTTCCAGGCGCTGTACGCCCGCACCACCGGCTGGGCCCCCTCGGCCGCCGACCCGGCCCCGGCCGACCGCCCGCAGCTGGACCGCTGGGTGCTCTCCGAGCTGAACACCCTGGTCCGCGAGGTCGACGCGGCGTTCGAGGCGTACGACACCCAGCGCGCCGGCAAGCTGCTCTCCGGCTTCGTCGACGACCTCTCCAACTGGTACGTCCGCCGCGGCCGGCGCCGCTTCTGGCAGGGCGACGCCGCCGCGCTCGCCACCCTGCACGAGGCGCTGGAGACGGTCACCCGGCTCATGGCCCCGCTCACCCCGTTCATCACCGAGCGGGTCTGGCAGGACCTGGTCGTCCCGGTCGTCCCGGACGCCCCGGCCTCGGTCCACTTGGCCACCTGGCCGGAGGCGGACGAGTCGCTGGTCGACGCCGACCTCTCCCGGCACATGGCGCTGGTGCGCCGCCTGGTCGAGCTCGGCCGGGCCACCCGCGCCGAGTCCGGCGTGAAGACCCGTCAGCCGCTCTCCCGGGCGCTGATCGCCGCCCAGGGCTGGGAGGAGCTGCCGGCCGACCTGCGCGCGCAGATCGCCGAGGAGCTCAACGTCTCCACCCTGGAGTCGCTGGCGGAGGTCGGCGGTTCGCTGGTCGACACCACGGCCAAGGCCAACTTCCGCGCGCTGGGCAAGCGTTTCGGCAAGGGCGTCCAGGACGTCGCCAAGGCGGTCGCCGCCACCGACGCCGCCCGCCTGGCCGCCGAACTGCGCGCCGACGGCCGGACCTCGGTCGAGCTGAACGGCGAGACGGTCACGCTGGCCCCGGACGAGGTGGTCATCACCGAGACGCCGCGCGAGGGCTGGGCCGTCGCCAACGAGTCCGGCGCCACCGTCGCCCTGGACCTGGCGATCACCCCGGAGCTCAAGCGCCTCGGCATCGCCCGCGACGCGATCCGCCAGATCCAGGAGGCCCGCAAGAACTCCGGCCTGGACGTCGCCGACCGGATCGTCCTGCGCTGGCGGGCGACGAACGAGGAGACCGCCGAGGCCGTCGCCGAGCACGGCCCGCTGGTCGCCGAGGAGGTGCTGGCCACCGACTTCGCGGCCGGCGCCGCCGACTGGGAGTCCGAGACCTTCGCCGACGAGGGCCTGGGCCTCGCCTTCCAGCTCCGCAAGGCCTGACCCCGCCCGGAGCGGCCGGCACCTCGGGGAGGTGCCGGCCGCTCCGGCGTTCCTGCTCGAACCCCGGGTCGGAACGGCTGGTCCCGGACGGCCCCGGCCCGCCCGCCGGCGCGTCCGGGAACGGCGAAGCGCCCCCGCCCCGACCCGAAGGTCGGAGCGGGGGCGCTTCCTGAGTGCCGACCGCGACTAGTTGTCGCCGTCCTCGTCGATCAGGAACCCGCGCATCGGCGCCGGCGCCTGCTGCATCGGCTGCGGCGGCTGGGGCCGGACGGCCGCCATCGGCTGCGTCATCCCGGCCGGCTGCATCTGCGGGGCACCGGTGTTGCCGCCGGAGGTCTGCCCGCCGAAGCTCGGGGCACCCGAGCTCCCGCCGAACGAGCTCTGCCCGCCGAACGAGGGCTGGTTCCCGCCGAAGGACGGCTGGTTGCCGCCGAAGCTCGGGGCACCGCCGCTCATCGCGGACGCACCGGCCGGAGCCATCGACGACGCGGCCGGCGGCAGCGACGCGGTGGCCGGGATGCGCGGCGGGGCGAGCGAGTCGTCGGCCTGCGACTCCAGCTGGCGCAGCTGGGTCTCCAGGTACGACTTCAGACGCGTGCGGTACTCGCGCTCGAACGCCCGCAGGTCCTCGACCTTGCGCTCCAGCGTGGCCCGGGCGGACTCCAGCGAGCCCATCGCGACGCGGTGCTTCTCCTGCGCGTCCCGCTCCAGCGCGTCGGCCTTGGCGCGGGCGTCCCGCTCCAGGCCCTCGGCACGGCTGCGGGCCTCGCCGACGATCTTGTTGGCCTCGGAACGGGCCTCCGAGATCGCCTGGTCGGCGGTCTGCTGGGCGAGCGCGAGCACGCGGGCCGCGCTGTCGCCGCCGGGACCCTGCTGCTGCATCGGGCCGCCGCCGAGCGGGCCGCCCATCTGCTGCGGGCCGCCCATGGGGCCGCCCATCTGCTGCATCTGCTGCTGGCCCATGCCCTGGCCCATCGGGTTGCCCATGCCCTGCGGGCCGCCGGGGCCGCCCATCGGCTGGAGCATCTGACCGCCCATCGGCTGGACCAGCTGCTGCTGGCCGCCCATGGTCTGGTTCATCTGCTGCTGCGGGCCGCCCATCTGCTGCGGACCACCCGGACCGGCCGGGAGCTGCGGGGCACCGGACGGCAGGCCGAGGGGCTGGTTGCCCATCTGCTGCTGCGGGCCGCCCATCTGCTGCGGACCACCCGGGCCACCCATCGGCTGCGGGCCACCGGGGCCGCCCTGCTGGCCGGGGACCGGCGGGCCGGATATGGCGGCCGGCACGGGAGCGCCGGGCCGCGACTCCTGCGGCGGCTCCTTGCGCATGTTGGCCTGGTTCTGCGCGGCGGCACGGGTCGCAGCGGCCAGCTTGGCACGCAGGTCCTCGTTCTCGCGGAGAAGGCGGGTCAGCTCCGCCTCGACCTCGTCGAGGAAGGCATCGACCTCGTCCTCGTCATAGCCTTCGCGCAGGCGGACGGTCGTGAACTGCTTGTTCCGAACGTCCTCGGGGGTCAATGGCATCTCTTCACCTCAACGTGATCGTCGGCACACCGGCATCCTGTCGCATCGCTCACCTACGACTAGGGCCGCACAAGCGAGATCAGGACATACACAATGATCATCAGTACGAAGAAGGACAGGTCGAGCGCCACGCCCCCGAGACGCAACGGCGGGATGAACCGCCGAAGAAGCTTGAGCGGCGGATCCGTGACAGTGTACGTGGCCTCCAGGACCAGGACCATGGCCTTGCCGGGCCGCCACGAACGCGCGAACTGGAACACCCAGTCCATCACCAGCCGCGCAAGCAGGAACACCAGGAAGACGGTCAGTGCGTAATAGAGCACCGCCCACACGATCCCCATCGCGCTTCCCTCTCCCCGGTTCTCGGCCCTCGGGCCGTGCCGCCTGTCGCTAACTCGCTGTCGATCAGATCCACACGTAAAGTCGTGGCCGGGTCAGCTCTGGTTGAAGAACCCACCCTCGGCGATCCGAGCCTTGTCCTCCGCCGTGACATCGACGTTAGCAGGCGACAGCAGGAACACCTTCTGTGTCACGCGCTCGATACTGCCGTGCAGACCGAAGACGAGTCCAGCGGCGAAGTCTACGAGGCGCTTGGCGTCGGTGTCGTCCATCTCGGTCAGATTCATGATCACCGGAGTCCCGCCGCGGAACTGTTCCCCGATGGTACGGGCCTCGTTGTAGGTCCGGGGGTGCAGCGTGGTGATGCGGTAGGGCTCTCGTTCGTTCACTACCTTGGGCATGATCACCGGGGCGCTCTTCTCCAGGTTGTGGCGGCGTTCGGGTGTGATGGACGACACTGGGGCCATCCTCGGGGCCTCCTGCCGGATCGGGACCGCGGCCGGCACCGGCTGCGGCGTGATCGAGGAGACCGGGGCGGGTGCCGGAGCGGCCGGCCGGGGGATGTCCTCGGTCCGCCCGGCGCGGATCGGCTCGGGGTCCGCGTCGTAGTCGTCGTCGGGGTCGTACCCCTGGCCGTCGTACGTCTCGTCCTCCACGAGGCCGAGGTAGACCGCCATCTTGCGCATTGCGCCGGCCATGCTCCTGTCTCCTCCGCTTGTGGTGGACCGTCCCGGCGGCCGGGCCCCACGGCCCCGCTGCGGATTCCACGGTTCCGCCCGCGACGACCCGCCGGGCCGACGGCCGGTCAGAAGTCGTGGGGAGGGGGCCGCGGAGCTGCGATCCACGGTTGGCTAGCGCTCTGGAAAGCTGCTAGTTTCTGTCCTATTTTGTCCTGCAGTCTGATCTACTACCCGGTGACGTTACCTGAGGGGTGACCGCACTCCGAGTACCGCCGTTCCGACGCGCACGTGTGTCGCCCCGGCGGCAACGGCCTGCTCCAGGTCGCCGCTCATTCCCGCGGAAACCATGGTGGCAGCCGGATGGGCCGTCCGTACGGCGGTTGCGATTTCCGCCAGCACCGCGAAGGCGCGGGCCGGGTCACCGGCGAGCGGGCCCACGAGCGGAGCGACCGTCATCACCCCGTCCAGCCGGAGCCCCGGCGCCTCGGCGATCGCGTCCGCCAGCGCGGCGACGTCGGCCGGGGCGACCCCGGCGCGGTGCTCGACCCCGCCCTGCCCGGCCGTGCCGCCGGCCGCCACGTCCTTGTCCAGCGCGACCTGCACCAGGCAGCCCAGCTCCGGCCGGTCCGACTTGAGCACCGCCGCGGACAGCGACTCCACCAACCGCAGCCGGTCGACCGAGTGCACGTGGTTCGCGTACCGGACCACCGAGCGGACCTTGTTGGTCTGCAGCTGGCCGACGAAGTGCCAGTCCAGCGGAAGGTTTCTGCACAGCTCCGCCTTGGGAGCGGCGTCCTGGTCGCGGTTCTCCGCGACGTCGGTGACGCCCAGCGCGGCCAGCAGCGCGGTGTCCTCCGCCGGGTAGGTCTTGGTGACCACGACCAGCTTCACCTCGTCGCGCGCCCGCCCGGCAGCGGCGCAGGCGTCCGCGATCCGCCGCTCGACGACCTCCAGGTTGGTGCCGAGTTCCTCGTACCGGGCCCGCTGCCCCTCCGTCAGGCCGGCGAGGAATTCCCGGCTGCCCGGGAACGGTCCGTAGATGTCGTTCGTCATCAGAGTTCAGAGCCCAACCAGACGTAGCTCGCGAGCCGGCCCGTGCGCTGCTCACGGCGATAGGAGTAGTGATCGGCGGATTCGAGGGTGCAGACCGATGATCGCACCGAATCGGTGACCCCCGCAGCGGCGAGCTGGGCCGCCACTCCCGCCGGCACGTCCAGCGCCGGGGTGCCCCAGGACGTCTGCGCGTACGCCGCCGGGACCACCGCGGCCACCTCGGCGCGCAGCGCGTCCGGGACCTCGTAGCAGCGGCCGCAGACCGCGGGGCCGACCGCGGCGGTGATCCGCCCGGGCTCGGCACCCAGCTCCCGCATCGCCCGGACCACCGCCGGGACCACGCCGGCCGCCAGCCCGGGCCGGCCCGCGTGGGCCGCGCCCACCACGCCCGCCACCGGGTCGGCCAGCAGCACCGGGGTGCAGTCGGCGGTGAGCACCGCCAGCGCCAGCGGGCGGTCGGTGACCACCGCGTCCACCACCGGGGCCTCACCCACCGGCTGGCGCTCCGTCACCACGGCGACGTCCGCACCGTGCACCTGGTTCATCCAGACCACGTCCGCCGGATCCAGCCCCAGCGAGCGGGCCGCGATCGCCCGGTTCTCCCGGACGGCGGCCGGATCGTCCCCCACCGCACCGCCGAGGTTCAGCTCCCCGTACGGCGAAGTGCTCACCCCGCCCCACCGGGTGGTGAAGGCGAAGTGAGCACCGTTGCGGTCCGTGCGATCGATCACTTAAGGAAGTCCGGGACGTCGAGCTCCTCGGCGGGGCTCTCCACGAACGGCTGGCGGGCCGGCTGCACCTGCGGCGGCACCGGGGCGGCGGTCGCGGTGGCCGGGGCCTCCGCCGGGCGTGACGGCGCCGGGGCCTCCGCCTCCTGGCGGGCGGTCACCGAGCCGATGCCCCCGTACGCCGGGCGGTTCGCCGGGCGCTCCGGCGCGGCGGCCGGCGCGGTGGCGGCCGGGGCCTGCTGGCCGGCCTTGACGACCGGGTCGCGGACGATGGCGGGCGGCTGGCCGCCGTCGAACCCGGCCGCGATCACGGTGACCCGGACCTCGTCGCCGAGCGCGTCGTCGATGACCGCACCGAAGATGATGTTGGCCTCGGGGTGCGCGGCCTCGCTGACCAGCTGGGCGGACTCGTTGATCTCGAACAGGCCGAGGTCGGAGCCGCCGGAGATGGAGAGCAGCACGCCGCGGGCGCCGTCGATCGAGGCCTCCAGCAGCGGCGAGGAGATCGCCATCACGGCGGCCGCCTTGGCGCGGTCCTCGCCGCGGGCGGAGCCGATGCCCATGAGCGCCGAACCGGCGTCCGACATGACGGACTTGACGTCGGCGAAGTCGAGGTTGATCAGACCCGGGGTGGTGATCAGGTCGGTGATGCCCTGGACGCCGGAGAGCAGCACCTGGTCGGCGGAGCGGAACGCGTCCAGCACGCTGACCTGGCGGTCCGAGATGGACAGCAGCCGGTCGTTGGGGATCACGATGAGGGTGTCGACCTCCTCGCGCAGGCTCGCGATGCCGTCCTCGGCCTGGTTGGCGCGGCGCCGGCCCTCGAACGTGAAGGGGCGGGTGACCACGCCGATGGTCAGCGCGCCGAGCGAGCGGGCGATGTTGGCCACCACCGGCGCGCCGCCCGTGCCGGTGCCGCCGCCCTCGCCGGCGGTGACGAAGACCATGTCGGCCCCCTTGAGGACTTCCTCGATCTCCTCGCGGTGGTCCTCGGCGGCCTTCCGGCCGACCTCGGGGTTGGCGCCGGCGCCGAGGCCCCGGGTGAGTTCACGGCCCACATCGAGCTTGACGTCGGCGTCGCTCATCAGGAGGGCCTGCGCATCGGTGTTGATCGCGATGAACTCGACGCCCTTGAGACCGACCTCGATCATCCGGTTGATGGCGTTGACACCACCGCCGCCGATACCGACGACCTTGATGACTGCGAGGTAGTTCTGCGGTGCTGCCACGTCGAAGGCCTCTCGCCTCGAATTTCCGGGTCGGCCCGACGCCCGGTGGGGCGTCGTACCGACGGATGTCGATGGGTAGGGAGCCTGGTTTCTGACTGAATGTCCGAAATGCCGACCGCCGACCCCAACCCTAAACTTGACCTTTAGGGTTAGTCCTGTGCCCCCGTCACATCACCAGGGGACACAGTCTGGTGACACAGGACACTAGGTGGCCGCTGGCACGCGTTTCAACGAACACGCCGAGCTTCCCTTTTTCTTTTGAGCCTATGTGATCATCGACCGGCCGATGAAACCGGGGTGACCACCAAGGTTCGGGCCGACGTCGAAAGCCGTCAACCCCTCCCTCGATCACAGAACCTACCGGATCATCCGGACACCGCCGGCGCCTCGGGCGCACTCACGTCGAAGTTCGTACCCTTCTGATGCATCAGTGCCACCAGGACCCGGGCTTTTCGATCGATTTGCTCCGCACTCCCCCAGCGGACCGTGGTACCCCCACCGAGCTGCAACTGGATGTCGTCGTACGAGTGCACCAGCACCGCCCCGGCCCGTTGCCGGATCTCGGCCGGAAGCCCGGCGGCGACCGCCACGGCGGCCTGGACCAGTCGGGGCCGACCGAGCACCGGCTCCGCGTCGGCGGCCTGCTGGCTCAAGCGGAGCTCGACCACCGGGACGCCTGCCGGGGCCGCCGCCTCGGTGGCGAAGCTCACCCCGGCGGCGTCGACCTGGGTGAAGCGGCCGTCCTCGCCCTTCACGGCGGCGACCGCGGTCCGCTGGGTGAGCTTCACCCGCAGGGTGTGCGGCCACCCCCGCCAGACCTCGGCGCCGGCCACCCGCGGGATCGCCTCCACCCGCTTCTTCACGTCGTCCAGGTCCACCCGGGCCAGCGGGCCACCGCCCAGCTCGCCGATGGCCGCGCGGACCTGGTCGGCCGTCAGCCTGTCGTCGGTCACGCCCTGGACCGCGACGCTGCGCACGTCCAGGGCCGGGGAGAGGAACACCAGCCAGGCCAGCACGCCGACCACCGCGGCGCCGAGCACGCCCAGCACCGCGACGCCCCGCCGGGAGAGCCGGAGCCGGGGAGCGTACTCCTCGTCCCCGAACTCCACCTCGTCCCGCGGGTACCCCCGGCCGGCGGCCGGGGGCGGGTCGGCGAGCCGGCCGTCAGCCACGGCGGCGGCCGCCCCGGGCGGCGTCGATCGCCTCGTAGACCATGCCGACCAGCAGCTCGTCGGCGTCCCGGCGGCCGAACTCGGCCGCCGCCCGGCTCATGTCCCAGAGCCGCTGCGGGTCGGTCAGCACCGGCAGCACGTTCTGCAGCACCCAGTCCGGGGTGAGCTCCGCGTCGTCGACCAGCAGCCCGCCGCCGGCCTTGACCATCGGCTGGGCGTTCAGCCGCTGCTCTCCGTTGCCGATCGGCAGCGGGACGAACGCGGCGGGCAGGCCGACCGCCGCCAGCTCGGCCACCGTCATGGCGCCGGCCCGGCACAGCATCAGGTCGGCCGCGGCGTAGGCGAGGTCCATCCGGTCCACGTACGGCACCGGGCGGTACGGCGGCATCCCGGGGACGTCGTCCACCTGCGGCAGCTCGTTCTTGGGACCGACCGCGTGCAGGATCTGCACGCCGTACTGCTGCAGCCGCGGCGCGATCGCGGTGACGGTCTCGTTCAGCCGGCGGGCACCCTGGGAGCCGCCGGAGACCAGCAGGGTGGGCAGCCGCTGGTCGAGGCCGAAGTACTGCCGGGCCTCGGGGCGGGCCGCGTTGCGGTCCAGCGTGGCGATCGTGCGGCGCAGCGGGATGCCGATGTACCGGGAGTCGCGCAGCTTGCTGTCCGGCGTGGAGACCGCGACGAAGTCGCTGTACCGGGCGCCGATCTTGTTGGCCAGGCCGGGCCGGGCGTTGGCCTCGTGCACCACGATCGGCACACCGGCCCGCTTGGCGGCCAGGTAGGCCGGCATCGCGACGTAGCCGCCGAAGCCGACCACGACGTCCGCGTTGACCCGCTCGATGATCTCCTGGGCGGCCCGGACGGTACCGCGCAGCCGGCCCGGGACGGTGATCAGCTCGGGGGTGGGCTTGCGGGGCAGCGGGACGGCCGGGATGAGCTCGAGCTGGTAGCCGCGCTCGGGCACCAGCCGGGTCTCCAGGCCGCGCTCGGTACCGAGGGCAGTGATCCCGACGGACGGGTCGTGCCTGCGGAGTGCGTCCGCGAGGGCCATGGCCGGCTCGATGTGACCGGCGGTCCCCCCGCCGGCGAGTACGACATGCACCGAAATTCACCGCTCCCTGCGTGCCGGCCCGGGGGCCGGGCGCGCTGTGGTTCGTCGTCGTGGCAGCACCCGGGCCAGTCGTCTCCTGATCCGGGAGTTCTTGCTCCGGGCGGCCAGGGCCGCCTTCGCGCCCGAGCTGCTGCGTGCCAGGCAGAGCAGCACCCCGATCGCGGACATGGCCGACAGCATGGCGGAACCGCCGTAGGAGAACAGCGGGAGCGGGACGCCCGCGATGGGCAGCAGTCCCAGCGCCGACCCCAGGTTGATCACGGCCTGCGCCATGATCCAGGTGGTGGCGGCTCCCGCGGCGTACCTGACGAAGGGGTCCTTCGTACCGATGGCCACACGGATACCCGCGTAGCCTAGTGCCGCGAAGAGACCGATCACCGACAGCGTCCCCACCAGGCCGAGTTCCTCGCCGGTCGCGGCGAAGATGAAGTCGGTGTGCGCCTCCGGGAGCTGGCCCCACTTCTCGACCCCGGCGCCGAGGCCGGAGCCGAACAGGCCGCCGAGGCCGAACGAGTAGACGCCGTGCAGCGCCTGGAAGCAGGCGCCGGCCGGGTCGAGCTTGGTGACGCCGATGCAGGAGAGCCGCTCCGCCCGGTGCGGGACGGTGACCACCAGGGCGGTGCAGACGACGACCGCCACGCCGAGGGTCGCCACGAACAGCCGCAGCGGCGCGCCGACCATCCAGAGCAGGCCGAAGAGCATGGCCACCAGGATCATCGAGGTGCCCATGTCACCGCCGAGCATGATCATCGCCAGCAGCAGCAGCGCGCCCGGCACCAGCGGGACCAGCAGGTGCTTCCACTGGTCGAGGGTGCCGTTGCGCTGTTTGCGGGCGAGCAGGTCGGCGCCCCAGAGCACCAGGGCGAGTTTGGCGAACTCGGACGGCTGGAACTGCATCAGGCCGAGATCCAGCCAGTTCCGGTTCCCGTTGACCTCGACCCCGACGCCGGGGATCGCGACCAACGTGAGCGCGCCGATCACCCCGAACATCACCGGGTAGACGATCACCCGCAGCACCGCGACCGGCACGGACGCGAAGCCGATCAGCAGCACCAGGCCGAGCACCACCGCGACCAGCTGCTTCAGGAAGTAGTACTGCGCCGAGCGGTGCTGGCCCAGGGCCAGGATCTGCGAGGCCGAGAAGACCATCATCAGGCCCAGGACGACCAGCAGCAGGGTCGAGCCGATGATCAGCAGGTAGGGCGTGAGCGGCCGGTCCAGGGTGTACCGCAGGCGGGCCCGGAAGGCCTGCAGGCGGGCCAGCGGGCCGGCCGACTTGTAGGCGGTCGTGGTGGCCGAGATCACCCGCCAGGGATCGGCAGCGCCCTTTTCCGGCGCACCGGAACCGCCCACCCCGCCCTGCCCCGCCACCACTCCTGCGCTCCCTCGTCTCCGCGGCCCGCTCGCCGTTCCCGCTATGGCGTGTCCGCCAGCTCCCGGACCGCCGCCGCGAAGAGGTCGCCGCGCTCGCCGTAGTTGGTGAACATGTCCATCGAGGCGCAGGCCGGGGCCAGCAGCACGGTGTCACCCGACCGGGCGAGCGATGCGGCCGTCCGGACCACCTCGGCCATCGCCACCGCGCCAGTCTGGCCCTCGGCCGCCTCGATGACCGGGACATCCGGCGCGTGTCGCGCCAGGGCCTCCCGGATCAGCGCGCGGTCCTCGCCGATCAGCACGGCGGCGCGCAGCCGCTCGGCCGCGCCCTGGACCAGGTCGTCGAAGGCCGCTCCCTTGGCCAGGCCGCCGGCGATCCAGACGATGGGACGGTAGGCGGCCAGCGAGGCGGCCGCCGCATGGGTGTTGGTGGCCTTGGAGTCGTCGACGTAGGTCACGCCGCCGACCACGCCGACCTCGGCGATCCGGTGCGCGTCCGGGCGGAAGGCCCGCAGGCCGTCGCGGACGGCCTTGACGTCGACGCCGTAGGACCGGGCCAGCGCTGCGGCGGCGAGCGCGTTGGCGATGTTGTGCGGCGCCGGCGGGTTGACGTCCGACACCGAACCCAGCTCGGCGGCGCTCTTGGTCCGGTCCGGCACGAAGGCCCGGTCCACCAGCAGGCCGTCCACCACGCCGAAGTTCGACGGGGCGGGCGCGCCGAGGCCGAAACCGATCGCCCGGCAGCCCTCCTCGACGTCGGCCTCGCGGACCAGCGCCTCGGTGGCCGGGTCGGCCAGGTTGTACACGCAGGCGACGACGTTGCCCTCGTAGATCCGGCCCTTGTCGGCGGCGTACGCCTCCATCGAGCCGTGCCAGTCCAGGTGGTCGGGCGCCAGGTTGAGCACGGCCGCCGAGTACGGGCGCAGCGAGGGCGCCCAGTGCAGCTGGTAGCTGGAGAGCTCGACCGCGAGCACGTCGTACGGCTCCTCGGCGAGCACGGCGTCCAGCACCGAGACCCCGACGTTGCCGACGGCGGCGGTGCGCTTGCCGGCGGCGGTGAGGATCGAGGCGAGCATCTGGACGGTGGTGGTCTTGCCGTTGGTGCCGGTGACGGCCAGCCAGGGGGCCGGCTCGCCGGTGGACGGCAGCGGCCTGCGCAGCCGCCAGGCGAGCTCGACGTCGCCCCAGACCTCGACGCCGGCCCGGTCGGCCGCGGCGAACAGCGCGCTGCTCGGCGGCCAGCCGGGCGAGGTGACGACCAGGCGGGTGCCCTCGGGCAGGGTCGCCCCGTCGCCCAGGCGGACGGTGACGCCCCGGGCCTCCAGCTCGGCCGCGCGGGCCTTCAGGCCCTCGCCGGAGCCGCCGTCCACGACGGTGACCCTGGCGCCGAGGCCGTGCAGCACGCGGGCCGCGCTGATGCCCGAGACGCCGAGGCCGGCGACGGTGACCGGCAGTCCGGTCCACTCCGGCCCGGCCGGCTGGAGGTTGGTCATCCGGTCACCCATCCCGCGTAGAAGAGGCCGAGGCCGACGGCGACGCAGAGGCCCTGGATGATCCAGAACCGGACCACGATCAGGACCTCGGTCCAGCCCTTGAGTTCGAAGTGGTGCTGCAGGGGCGCCATCTTGAAGACGCGCTTCCCGGTCATCCGGAAGGAGCCGACCTGGATGATCACCGACAGGGTGATGATCACGAAGAGGCCGCCGAGCACGGCGACCAGCAGCTCGGTGCGGGAGCAGATCGCCAGACCGGCCAGGGCGCCGCCGAGGGCGAGCGAGCCGGTGTCACCCATGAAGATCTTGGCGGGCGAGGTGTTCCACCACAGGAAGCCGAAGCAGGAGCCCATCAGGGCGGAGGCGACGACCGCGAGGTCCAGCGGGTCGCGGACGTCGTAGCAGTTGGCGGTGGCGGTGATGGCGTACGCACAGCTCTGGGTGTACTCCCAGAGGCCGATGAAGGTGTAGGCGCCGAAGACCATCACCGAGGCACCGGTGGCCAGGCCGTCCAGACCGTCCGTCAGGTTCACACCGTTCGACATCGCGGCGATCATGAAGTAGGCGAAGATCACGAACAGCACCGGGCCGATCGACCAGCCGAAGTCCCGGACGAAGGACAGGTGCTGGGAGGCCGGGGTGAGCCCCCGGTCGTCGCTGAACTGCAGTGCCAGCACGGCGAAGGCGAGGCCGACGAAGGACTGGCCGAGCAGCTTCGCCTTGGCCCGCAGGCCCAGCGAGCGGCGCTTGACCACCTTGATGTAGTCGTCCAGGAAGCCGACCAGGCCCAGACCGGCCGTCAGGAAGAGCACCAGCAGCCCCGAGACGGTCGGGGACTCGCCCGTTATCGCCTTGGTGGCGAAGTAGGCGATCAGCGTCGCCAGGATGAAGGCGATGCCGCCCATGGTGGGCGTGCCCTTCTTGCTGTGGTGCGCCTTCGGGCCGTCGTCGCGGATGTACTGGCCGTAGCCGTGCCGGGCGAGCAGCTTGATCAGGGCGGGGGTGCCCAGCAGTGAGAGGACCAGGCCGATCATGCCGGAGAACAGGATCTGCTTCATTTACGCAGCACCGTCCGCGAGCAGCGCCTCGGCCACCTTCTCCAGCCCCACCGAACGGGACGCCTTCACCAGGACCACATCCCCCGGCCGCAGCTGACTGCGCAGCAGCTCGACCGCCGCGTCCGCGTCGGACACCAGCACCGACTCCTCACCCCACGAACCTTCGTTCCTCGCGCCCAGTTCCATGCAGGCCGCCTCGCGCCCGCCGACCGCCACCAGCTTGGTGACGTCCAGCCGTACCGCGAGCCGCCCGATGGCGTCGTGCTCGGCCAGGCTCTCCTCGCCGAGCTCCCGCATCTCGCCGAGCACCGCCCAGGTGCGGCGGCGCTCCGGGCCGCGTCCCGCCATCGAGACCAGCGCCCGCAGCGCGGCCCGCATCGAGTCGGGGTTCGCGTTGTAGGCGTCGTTGACGACGGTGACACCATCGGCCCGGTCGACGACCTCCATGCGCCAGCGGGACAGCGCACCCGCCTCGCTCAGTGCTTCGGCGGTGTCGTCGACGGACATCCCGAGCTCCACCGCCACCGCGGCGGCGGCGAGGGCGTTCGAGACGTGGTGCTCACCGTACAGGCGCAGCTGCACGGCCGCGGAACCGGTGGGGGTGGTCAACGTGAACGATGGCCGTCCGGTGGAGTCCAGGCGAACATCCTGTGCCCGGACGTCCGCCTCCCGGGACTCGCCGAAGTACACCACCCTGGCCTTGGTCCGGGCCGCCATCGCCCGCACCAGCGGGTCGTCCGCGTTGAGGATCGCCGTGCCCTCCGCGGGCAGCGCCTCCACCAGCTCGCCCTTGGCCTCGGCGATCGCCTCCTTGGAGCCGAACTCGCCGACGTGCGCGGTGCCGACGTTCAGCACCAGGCCGATGCGGGGCGGGGTGATCGAGGTGAGGTACTCGATGTCGCCCTTGTGCCGGGCGCCCATCTCCATCACCAGGTGCCGGGTGCCCTCCTCGACCCGCAGCGCGGTCATCGGGTGGCCGATCTCGTTGTTGAGCGATCCCGGCGGGTAGACGGTCTCGCCGTGGCGCTGGAGCAGCTGGGCGATCAGGTCCTTGGTGCTGGTCTTGCCGGCCGAGCCGGTCAGCGCCACCACGGCGGTGCCCTCGGCGCGGGCCACCACGGCGCGGGCCAGCTTGCCGAGCGCGTCCACGACGCTGTCCACCAGGACGGCGGGCACGCCGACGGGGCGGGAGGCCAGGACGGCGACGGCGCCGGCCGCGACGGCCCGATCGGCGTAGTCGTGGCCGTCCACGCGCTCCCCGGCGAAGGCCACGAAGAGGCCCCCCGGGCGCATCTTGCGGGAGTCGACCTCGACCGGGCCGGTGACGAGGGTGGCGGGGTCGGCGCCGTCCAGGGTGCCCCCGACTGCTGCGGCCACCTCGGCGAGGGTCAGTGCGATCACGGCTGCTCCACTACTCCGGCGCCCCGGGCGGCCGTGGTCCGCGCGACGGCCTCGCGCAGCACCTCCCGGTCGTCGAAGGGGCGGATCTCGTCTCGGACGTACTGGCCAAGTTCATGGCCCTTGCCGGCCACCAGCACGGTGTCCCCGGCCTGGGCGCGGGCCACCGCGAGGTGGATCGCCTCGGCGCGGTCGGGAACGACCAGGACGGCGCCGCGCTCGGTCTCGGGCACCGAGGCGGCGCCGGTCAGCATGGTGGCGAGGATCGCCAGGGGGTCCTCGCTGCGCGGGTTGTCGCTGGTCAGCAGGGCCGTGTCGGCGAGCCGGGCGGCGATGGCGCCCATCGGGGCGCGCTTGTGCGGGTCGCGGTCGCCGCCGCAGCCGACCACCACGTGCAGCCGGCCCTTGGTGACCTCGCGCAGCGAGTCGAGGACGGCCTGCAGGGCGTCCGGCTTGTGGGCGTAGTCGACCACCGCGACGTAGGGCTGCCCGGCGTCCACCCGCTCCAGGCGGCCGGGCACCCCGGGCACCGCGGCGACCCCGGCCACGGCCTGCTCCAGCGGCAGTCCGGCGGTGACCAGGACGGTGATCGCGGCCAGCGCGTTGGCGACGTTGAACGGACCGGGCAGCGGCACCGCGGCGTCGGCCTCGGCGCCGTCCGGGCCGAGCACCCGGAAGGTCGAGCCGACCGGTCCGAGCTGGACGTCCACCGCCCGCCAGTCGGCCTCCGGTGCGCCGGTGGCGGAGAAGGAGGTGACCGGGATCTTCGCCTCGGCGACCAGCCGGCGCCCGTAGGCGTCGTCCAGGTTGGCCACCCCGAGGCGGGACTTTCCGGGCTGGAAGAGCCGGGCCTTCGCCTGGAAGTAGTCCTCCATGTCCGGGTGGAAGTCGAGGTGCTCGGGGGTGAGGTTGTTGAACAGCGCGACGTCGTAGACCACGCCGTCGGTGCGGCCGAAGACCAGCGCGTGGCTGGAGACCTCCATGGTCACCGCGTCCGCGCCGCGCTCGCCCATCACGGCGAGGATCGCGTGCAGGTCGGTGGCCTCGGGGGTGGTCCGCTCGCTCTTGATCCGCTCCTCGCCGACCCGCATCTCGACGGTGCCGATCACCCCGGGGCTGCGGCCGGCGCCGCGCAGACCGCCCTCGACCAGGTAGGAGGTGGTGGTCTTGCCGTTGGTGCCGGTCAGCCCGATCATCAGCAGCCGCTCGGAGGGCCGGCCGTAGACGGCGGCGGCCAGCTCGCCCATCCGGGCCCGGGGCCGGTCGACGACCAGCATCGGCAGTCCGGTGCCGGCCGCCAGCTCGGCGCCGGCCCGGTCGGTGAGCAGCGCGACCGCGCCGGCCGCCGCGGCCTGGGCCGCGAAGGCCGCGCCGTGGTGGTTGGCGCCCGGGAAGGCCACGTACACGTCGCCCGGACGGACCGCTCGGGAGTCGTGGGTGACGCCGGTGACCGGGCCCCCCTCGACGGGCGCGAGGCCGAGCAGTCGGGCCAGCTCGGCGAGCGGCTGGGCCGCGGCCCCGGTGGGGCGGGGCGGGCTCACGGTGATTTGATCGGGTTTCGGCACGGCGGGAAGGCTATCCGCCGAAGGGCGTCCCTTGCCAAACCGGGCCGCCGCCGTGGCGTCGTCCCACCCGGCCCGCTCGTTGTCCATGGTCGATCACGGCTTCCACTCGACGGGCAGGTTGGGCGCCTCGCTCCCGCTCGGCGGCACCTGCAGGGTCTTCAGGGTGAACTCCATCACCTGCTTGAACACCGGCCCGCAGAGCTGGCCGCCGAAGTGGCCGTTGACCGGGTCCTGGATCACGCAGGAGACGGTGACCCGGGGCTGGTCGGCCGGGGCGAAGCCGATGAACGAGGCGGTGTACCCGCGGTAGCCGCCGGTCTTCGGGTCCACCCGGTTGGCAGTACCGGTCTTGCCCGCCACCCGGTAGCCGGGGATGGCCGCCCGGCCGCCGGTGCCCTGCTCGTCGGTGACGACGGACTCCAGCATCTCGGTGAGCGTCCTGGCGGTCTGCTCGGAGACCACCCGGGACTCCGCCCCCGCCGGGGCCGGCGTGTACCGGCCGTCCGGTGCGGTCGTGCCCTGGACGACGCTGGGGGCGACCCGCACCCCGCCGTTGGCGATGGTGGAGTACACCGAGGTCGCCTGGAGCGCGTTGACCGACAGGCCCTGGCCGAACGGGATGGTGTACTGCTTCGACGCCTTCCAGTCCTCCGGCTTGTCCAGGATGCCGGCCGTCTCCCCGGGGAAGCCCAGGCCGGTCTGCTGGCCGATGCCGAACTTCCGCAGGTAGTCGTAGAGCACCCTGTTGGCCTCGGGCTGGGTGGCGCCCAGGGTCTGGGCGGCCTCGATGGTACCGATGTTGGACGACTTGGCGAGCACCCCGGCCAGGGTCAGGTACCAGGTGTCGTGCACCTCGTCGTCCTTGAACGCCGTGTCACCGCGGACCAGCGGGTAGGGGACGGTGACCTTGGTGTCCCAGCTCGCCTTGCCGGTGTCCAGCACCGCGGCCATGGTCATCAGCTTGGCGGTGCTGCCGGGCTCGTAGGCGTCCTGCAGCGCCGCGTTGCCCAGCTGGTTGGCCTTGGCGCTGCCCAGGCTGTTGGGGTTGAAGCCGGGCGAGGTGGCCATCGCGAGCACCTGGCCGGTCTTCACGTCCTGGACGATGACGTAGCCCTTCTCCGCCCCGGCGTTGGCGACCTGGTCGGTGATGGCGCGCTGGGCGGCCCACTGGATGTCCCGGTTGATGGTCAGCCGCAGGTCGGTGCCGGGCACGGCCGGGTCGAGCGAGCCCCCGGCGGTGGGCACCAGCCGGCCGCCGGCCTGGGCGTAGCTGCTGTGGCCCTCCTTGCCGGCCAGCTGCTTCTGGTACTGCTGCTCCAGGCCTCCGGCGCCCTCGCCCTCGGCGTTGACGAAGCCGACCAGGTTGGCGGCCAGGCCGTCCGAGGGGTAGACGCGCTTCTGGGTGTCGCGGTTGAAGACCCCGGCCAGCGGGTTGACGCACTCGTTGTCCAGCCTGGTCCGCCCGCCGTCCTCGGCGGGCTTGTTCAGCAGCCGCTTCTGGGCCGCGCAGGACCGCGATCCCGCCTGCTTCTCCAGGGTCGACTTGAGGTCGCTGATCTGGTTCTTGACGTCCGGGGTCTGCTGGGCGGCCAGGCGCTTGTAGCGGGTCCTGGGGGTGTGCAGATCGGCGGCGATCCTCTCCTTGGGCAGGCCGAGGATCGGCGCCAGCAGCGCGGCCGCCTGCTCGGGGGCGTCCGGGATGCCGGCGGCCTCCGGGGTGAACATGGCCGGGTCGGCGGTGATGTCGTACGCGTCGACGGTGGTGGCCAGGGCCACGCCGTCGGCGGACGTTATCGAGCCGCGCTCGGCGGTGATCGGGATGTCCAGGTAGCGGTTGGTGTTGGCGTCGGCGGCCAGCGCGTCGGAGTCCACCAGCTGGAGCTGGACCAGGCGGCCGGCGAAGACCGAGAACACCAGGGAGAGCGCCACCGTGACCACCCGGAGCCGGCGGCGCTGGTCGGCGAGCCTGATCGACCGGGGCTGCGGCGGGCGGGACTTCGGGCGCGGCCGGCCAGGCCCCTGGCCACGGGCGGCCGCACGGGCGTCGGGGCGGCGCTGCTGCGGGGTCCGCGGGGCGCCGGCCTTCGGGTCCCGGCCGCGGGGCGTCCCGGGCTTGGCGGCCGCGGCTGCGGGCTGCTGCGACCGCGCCGGCTGCGGCTTGGGCTTCGCGGACTGGGCCTTCGCGGGCTGGGGCTTCGCAGGCTGCGCCTTCGGCGGCTGCTTCGGCCGGGCAGCGGGCTGGGGCTTGGCCGGCTGCGCCTTGGCGGGCTGGGGGCGGCCGCCCTGGGCACGCGGTACCTGGCCGCGCGGGGTCTGGCCACGGGGCGTCTGGCGGGCCGCGGCGCCCTTGGCCGTCGGCCGGGGCCGACCGGTGCCGCCCGCTCCGCCGGAGGGCTTCCAGTCGCTCATCGGCCCGCACCCCCGCCCGGGGCGGGCGCGGCCGGCGGCGCCGGGTTGACCCGCACGGTGGTGTCGCCGCCGGACGCCGGCGCGGTGGGCGCGGCGCCGCCCGGCTGGGCACTCGGCGAAGGCTGCGGCCTGCCCGGCCACGGCTCGGCGGTGGAGCGCTTCACCGGCTGGTTGTCCTGGGCGGCGCCGGGCGAGCCCAGCACCTTGCCGCCGTTCGGGACGTCCAGGAAGGCCATCCCGCCGGCCGGGACCATGCCCAGCTCGGCGGCCCGGCGCGCGAGCGCGTCCGGCGCGGAGTTCTGGTCGATCTGGTGCTGCAGGCCCTGCTGCTCGTCGGTGAGCACGGTGGTCTGCCGCTGCAGCCGGGAGAGCTCGAAGGACCCCTCGTTGAGCGCGGTGTTCAGCGCGAGCAGGCCGAGCAGCCCGGCCGCCAGCAGGACCACCACCAGCACCGCGAACGGCGTCCGCCCCCGCACCGGCCGCCGCCCGGGGCGGACCGTGATCCGCGCCCTGCCGCCCTGCCCGGGGAGTACCGCACTCCCCGCCCCGCCTCCGGCCACCACGCTGTCTCCTCCGCCCTTCCCACCACCCCGGCCCGGTCAGCCCCGGGTGCTCCGGTCCCTGATCCTCTCCGCCACCCGCAGCCGCACGGGCGCGGCACGCCGGTTCTCCTCGATCTCCGCCTCGGTGGCCAGCTCGGCACCGCGGGTGATCAGCTTCAGCCAGGGCTGGTGCTCCTCCGGGACGAACGGCAGCCCGGGCGGGGCGGTGCTGGTCGCGCCGGCCGCGAAGTACTGCTTGACCAGGCGGTCCTCCAGCGACTGGTAGGACATCACGACGATCCGCCCGCCCAGCGCCAGCACGTCCAGTGCACCCGGGATCGCCCGGTCCAGCACCTCCAGCTCCCCGTTGACCTCGATCCGAAGCGCCTGGAAGGTGCGCTTGGCCGGGTTGCCGCCGGTGCGGCGGGTGGCGGCCGGGATGGCGTTGCGGACCAACTCGACCAGACGCGCGCTGGTGGTGAACGGTTCCTTCTCCCGCTCGCGCACGATCACCGAGGCGATCTTCCCGGCGAACCGCTCCTCGCCGTAGAACTTGAGGATCCGGGCCAGCTCGCCGTGGCTGTAGGTGTTCAGCACCTCGGCCGCGCTGATGCCGCGGGTCTGGTCCATCCGCATGTCCAGCGGCGCGTCCTGGGAGTACGCGAAGCCGCGCTCGGCCTCGTCCAGCTGCATCGAGGAGACGCCGAGGTCGAACAGGACGCCGTCGATCCGGTCGATGCCCAGGCGCTCCAGCACCTCGGGGATCTCGTCGTAGACGGCGTGCACCAGGGTGGCCCGGTCACCGAAACGGGCCAGCCGCTCGCCGGCGAGCTTCAGCGCCGCCGGGTCGCGGTCCACCGCGATCAGCCGGACGTCCGGGAACTGGGTCAGCAGGGCCTCGCTGTGCCCGCCGAGGCCGAGGGTGGCGTCCACCACCACGGCACCGGGCCGGGAGATCGCCGGGGCCAGCGCGTCCATGCACCGCTGCAGCATCACCGGGACGTGCTTGGGAGCCGGATCGTTGGTGGTCATGCGCGGTGGCGCCCTTCCTCGGTGCGGAGCAGCCCGACGTCCGGGAGCTCCGACCATTTTGGCCCACCGCGGGCCGGGACCGGCGCACGGGGGGAGCCCGCGGGGCCGGGACGCGGCCCGTGGTCCCCGCCCGCTCAGGGGGAAGGTCGTGACCGCCCGGCACCGGGGAAGGTGCGCCAGGTGGCACGGAGCGGGTGGAGGCCACGGGCCGCGTCGGCCGCCGCACCGGCCGGAAAGACCCGGTTGACGGGCCCCGACGGGTGTGCTCCACTGCGCCGCAACTCTATCGCGAGGCCCCCGGCAGTCAATGGCCCGCTCCGGCGCACCACCCGGGCGGCGGTACGGATCACCGCAGGTCGCGGGGGCCCCGACAGGCGTCCACCGGCCGGCCCGGCGGCCGGGCGCGGGGGTGCGCGCCCCCGGCGGGCCCGGCCGCCCGCACCCCGGTGGGCGGATCGGCACGGAACGCCCGCGACGGTGCCGTTTTGTGGATATGCGCTCGGTCACAGCCGCCCGGTCTGTATGCCCCGACCCCACCGCGCGGCGGTGAATCGCACTAACGTCTCCAGCATGACAGTGACCCCCGACCGGCCCACGCCGTCCGCCGCTGCCGATACCGCACCCGCCATCATCGACCGCTTCGTGGCGGCCAACCGCGAGTACGCGGTGACCTTCCGCGACGGCGGGATGGACGCCCGTCCCGTCCAGCGGATCGCCGTGGTCGCCTGCATGGACGCCCGACTCGACCTGTTCGCCGCCCTCGGCCTGGAGCTGGGCGACGCGCACGTCATCCGCAACGCCGGCGGCGTCGTCACCGACGACACCATCCGGTCCCTCACCATCAGCCAGCGCGCCCTCGGCACCCGCTCGATCGCGCTGATCCACCACACCGGCTGCGGCCTGCTCGGCCTCACCGAGGACTTCCGGCGCGAGCTGGAGCTGGAGGTCGGCCAGCGCCCGCAGTGGGCGGTCGAGTCCTTCGTCGACCTCGACGGCGACGTCCGGCAGTCCATGCAGCGGGTGCGCACCTCGCCGTTCCTGCTGCACACCGACGACGTGCGCGGCTTCGTCTTCGACGTCCACACCGGGTTGCTGCGCGAGATCTCCTGATCCTCCCGGCTCCGCCCCTCCCGGCCCTGCCGGCGCCCTCCGGGCCCCGCCGCGGCGCGACCGCGCACCGCCTCCCGCCCGCCGGAGCGCATCCCCGGTGCTTCCGGGCAAGAGGGTGACTTCTGGCCACCGCGCGGGGGAGAATGCGCCTGCCGGTCTGACCTCGAACCACCTGGGGCGGCCAGGCCGCAGGCCCTCCCCGGCGCCGGTCTCCCCCGCGGAACCGCTCCTCGAAGGGTCGCGTCAAGCATGGGGTGGGGGCCCGGCCTCGGGGAGGCGGGCGAAGGTGCCAGGGAGCGTACGGGTGACGAGCTACAACGATCAGGCCGGTCTCGAAGGTCGTGCGGGGGCCGACCAGCGGGCACCCGGGTACCACCCGGTCGGCCTGCCCGAGCTCGCCGCCGTCGTGGACCGGGTGCGGCAGAACATCGAGAGCGTGATCGAGGGCAAGTCGGAGGCCGTCCGGATCGCGCTCACCGTCCTGCTCGCCGAGGGCCACCTGCTGCTGGAGGACGTGCCCGGCGTCGGCAAGACCATGCTGGCCAAGGCGCTCGCCCGGTCCGTCGACTGCACCGTGCGGCGCATCCAGTTCACCCCCGACCTGCTGCCCTCGGACGTCACCGGGACCAACATCTACGACCAGCACCAGCGGGACTTCGAGTTCCGCCCGGGTGCGATCTTCGCCCAGATCGTGGTCGGCGACGAGATCAACCGCGCCTCGCCGAAGACCCAGTCCGCGCTGCTGGAGTCGATGGAGGAGCGCCAGGTCACCATCGACGGCACCAGCTACGAGCTGCCCTCGCCGTTCATGGTCGTGGCCACCCAGAACCCGGTCGAGATGGAGGGCACCTACGCCCTCCCCGAGGCCCAGCGGGACCGCTTCATGGCCCGGATCTCGATGGGCTACCCCAGCCCCGAGGCCGAGCTGGCCATGCTCGACGTGCACGGCGGCGCCAGCCCGCTGGACGACCTGCAGCCGGTCGCGCACGCCGCGGACATCCTCAAGCTGATCGACCTGGTGCGCACCGTGCACATCGCCGACCCGGTCCGCCGCTACGCCGTCGACCTGGTCGGCGCCACCCGCAGCAGCCACGAGCTGCGCCTGGGCGCCTCGCCGCGCGCCACCCTGCACCTGGTGCGCGCCGCCCGCGCCGCCGCCGCCCTCGACGGCCGCGACTACGTCACCCCGGACGACATCCAGCGCCTGGCCGTCCCGGTCCTCGCCCACCGCCTGATGCCGACCGCGGAGAGCCACCTCAGCCGCCGCACCGCCGAGCAGATCGTGGCCGAGCTGGTCGCCCGGATGCCGCTGCCGCGCCCGCAGGGCGGCCCGGCCGTCCGGAGGGGCTGAGGTGTCACCGTCCGACGAATCGTCGGGCCTGCGCGCCGGCCTGCGCGGCCTCACCACCCGGGGCCGGTCCTTCCTCGCCGCCGGACTCACCGCGGTGGCCTGCTCCTACCTGCTCGACCAGAGCGCGCTGCTGCACGTCGGCGTCCTGCTCGCCGCCCTCCCGCTGGCCGCCGCCCTGCTGCTGGCCGGCACCCGGTACCGGGTGGCCAGCGGCCGCCGGCTCAGCCCGCACCGGGCCGTCGCCGGCCAGGAGGCCCGGGTCCACCTGCGGATCGACAACGTCTCCCGGGTGCCCACCGGCCTGCTGCTGCTGGAGGACAAGGTCCCGTACGTGCTCGGGCCGCGCCCGCGCTTCGTGCTGGACCGGGTCGAGCCGCGCGGGCACCACGAGGTCTCCTACCGGGTCCGCTCCGACCTGCGCGGCCGCTACCCGCTCGGCCCCCTGCAGCTGCGCCTCGCCGACCCGTTCGGGATGTGCGAGCTGAGCCGTTCCTTCTCCGCCTCCGACGTGCTCACCGTGGTGCCGCAGGTGCAGCAGCTGCCGCACGTCCGGCTCAGCGGCGAGTGGATCGGCCAGGGCGAGAGCCGGGCCCGCACCCTGGCTCTGGCCGGCGACGACGACGTCATCCTGCGCGAGTACCGTCCCGGCGACGACCTGCGCCGGGTGCACTGGAAGTCCACCGCGCGCTACGGCGAGCTGATGGTCCGCCGCGAGGAACAGCCGCAGAAGGCGCGGGCCGCCGTCCTGCTGGACACCCGCGAGATCGGCCACCGGGGCAGCGGCCCGGCATCCTCCTTCGAGTGGGCGGTCGGCTGCGCCGCTTCGGTCGCCGTCCACCTGCTGCAGCGCGGCTACCAGACCCGGCTGCTCACCGACCTCGGCCACTGCGTCCCCGGCCCCGAGGCCGGCGACGGCAACAGCGCGGCCGACGCCTCCGGGCTGATCCTGGACGCGCTCGCCGTGGTCGACCTCTCCGACGGCGCCGGGCTCTCCCGGGCCGAGGACCCGCTGCGGGCCTCCGGCGAGGGCCTGCTGGTCGCCGTCCTCGGCGACCTGGACGAGGAGCAGACCGCCCGCTTGGCGCGGCTGCGCACCCGCACCGGCGGCGCGGTGGCCTTCCTGCTCGACACCGGTACCTGGGCCGGCCTGCGGATGGTCGCCCCCGACACCGGCGGGGAGGAGTTCCAGGCCAGGGTCCGGCAGCTGCGCGAGGCCGGCTGGACCGTCCTGCCGGTCCGCGCCGGGGACTCCGTCCCCGAGCTGTGGCAGGCCGTCGACCGGGCCGAGTCGCCCTCCCCCTACCGAGAAGAGGCCGGCGCGTGACCACCCGGGCCAAACTGACCGTGTACTCGGCGCTGGCCACCGCCCTGGCCGCGCTCTGCCTGACCCCGCTGCTCACCACGAAGGGCTGGATCCCCCACGCCTACCTGGTGATCGCCGTGGTCTCGGCGGCCGGTGCGGGCCTGCGCCGCACGCCCCTCTACCGCTGGACGGTGCCGCTCGGGCAGCTGGTCGCCCTGTTCCTGATGCTGCTGATCGGCTTCGCGGGCTCCGCCGCCACGTGGGGCGGCCTGGTGCCCGGCACCCACTCGGTGTCCGCGCTCGGCCGGGTCTTCGCCCACGGCCTGGACGACATCCAGCAGTACGCCATCCCGGCCCCGCCCAGCGCGGGCCTGCGCCTCATCCTGGTCGGCTCCATCGGGCTGATCGCCGTCCTGGTGGACACCGTCGCGGTGACCTACCGGCGCTCGGCCCTGGCCGGACTGCCGCTGCTGGCGCTCTACTCGGTCGGCAACGGGCTGGCCGGCGACCGCGGCAGCTGGGTCTGGTTCGGCCTCGCGGCCGCCGGCTACCTGGTGCTGCTCTTCGCCGAGGGCCAGGACCGGGTCTCCCGCTGGGGCCGGGTCTTCCGCGGGACGCCGCGCGGCACCGAGGGCTCCGGGTCGCTCAGCCTGAGCGGCCAGCGGGTCGGCGTGCTCGCCCTCGCGCTAGCCCTGCTGGTCCCCCCTCTCCTCCCCCAGTGGGACGGCGGCCTGATCCACGCCGGCGGCTCGGGCGGCTCCGGCGGCCCGGGTTCGGGCTCCGGCGGCGTCAGCAGTCTCGACCCGCTGGTCAGCATGGCCTCGCACCTGACCAACCCCAGCAACGACGAGCTGTTCACGTACGCGATGGACAGCGTCTTCGCCGACACCGCGTACCTGCGCACCGGCTCGCTCGACAAGTTCGACGGCACCGCCTGGACGCTCAGCAAGCCGGCGGTCTCCGAGCTCCCGGGCACCTTCCCGCAGCCGGAGGGCCTGCGGGACCTCAAGGCGCCCACGGTGACCGGCGAGTTCAGGATCGGCAACCGGCTGGAGGAGGGCTGGCTGCCGATGCCCTACCCGGCGTCCGCGGTCACCGTCCCGAACCGCTCGGACTGGCGGGTCGACACCCTCACCGGCACCGTCGTGCCGAACCGGGACCGGGCGCTCAAGGGCCTGAACTACAAGGTCGTCGCGCTGGACGTGAAGCCCACGGCGGACGAGCTGCGCAAGGCCCCGCCCGCGCCGTCCAAGATCATGGACCAGTACACCCCGGTGCCCGCGAACCTGCCGACGAGCGTCAAACTGCAGGCGGTGGAGCTGACCCGGAACGCGAAGACGCCGTACGACAAGGCGATCGCCCTGCAGAACTGGTTCACCGGCCCGGAATTCGAGTACACCACCGCCATCAAGGACAGCGGCAGCGGCAGCACCGCGATCGAGGCCTTCCTGCGCGACAAGCGTGGGTTCTGCGTCCACTTCGCCTCCTCCATGGCGGCGATGGCCCGCACCCTGCAGATCCCGGCCCGGGTCGCGGTCGGCTTCATGCCCGGGAACGCGAAGGCCGGCAACTCGTACTCGGTGACCGGCCGGATGTACCACGCCTGGCCGGAGCTGTACTTCGAGGGCTACGGCTGGATGCGCTTCGAGCCGACCAAGGGCCTCGGCGTGCAGCCCCGCTACACCTCACCGGTCGTCGAGCCCACCACCGCCCCGGTCCCGCAGCCGACCCTCACCGCGCAGGCCACCGGGCCGGTCACGTTGCCCTCGGCGGGCAGCAGCTGCGACCCCAAGCTGCGCCGGATGGGCGAGTGCGGGGACGAGCAGAAGACCGCCGGCGCGGCGCGGCAGGAGTCCTGGATGCCGTCCTGGCAGGTGCTGGTCGCCGTCGCCGTGGCACTGCTGGTCGTCGCCCTGCTGCTCACGCCGATGATCTGGCGGACACGGCTGCGCCGCCGCCGCCTGGGCGCGGGCGGGCGGCGCCGGCCCGGCGGGGACGGCCCGACGGAGCTCACCGACGCCCAGGTACTGGCCGCCTGGGACGAGCTGATCGACTCGGCCTGGGACGCCGGCATCGCACCGGACGAGTCGCGCACCCCGCGCGCCGCAGCCCGCCGGATCGCGGAGACCGCCGAGCTCGACACCGAGGCGGCGGCCGCCGCCGGGCGGCTGGCGCTGGCCACCGAGCGGGTCCTCTACGCCCGCTCCGCCCAGCTGTCGGACCAGGTCGCGGCGGACGTCCGGACCGCCCGGGAGGGCCTGAAGGCCGGCGCCGGCCGGGCCGTCCGGACCAGGGCCGTGCTGCTGCCCCCGTCCTCGGCCCAGCTCTGGTGGCGGATCTCCGACGCGGCACTGGGGGCCCGGCTCGCCCTGCGCCGCCGGGTCGCCGGGGTGACCGGGGCGGTCACCGGACCGGTACGCCGGGCCCGGGGCCGGCTGCGGCGCCGGGGCGGAGAGGACGACGGCCGGTCCTGAGACCGGGCAGCCGGGACCGGAGCCGCCGCGGCTCCGGTCCCGGACCGGGTGCAGGACCCCGCTCACGGGTGGTAGGGGCCCGAAAGCGCTCGCAAACGCCGAGGGCGGGCAGTCGGATCGACTGCCCGCCCTCTCGGCGTTCGTGAGGCCCGGTTCCGCCCGGTTCGTACGGCGGGGGCCGCGGGGGCCGCGGGGCCGCTCAGAACCCGCCGGTCTGCTCGTCCCTGCGTCGCTGCCAGCGCTGCTCCACCCGGTCCATCATCCCCGCCTTGCGGCGCGGAGCGGCGGCCGGCCGGGGGCCGGCGGCCTGACCTGCGGAACCCCGGCGCCAACCCGTCAGAGCGAAGACCGCACACCCCAGCATCACCAGGAACCCGACGACGCTGACCCAGATCTGGTCGGGGACGACCATGCCGCCCATCAGCAGGCCGACACCCACCACGAAGCCTCCGACGGCCAGGTAGACCCGCCGACGGGTGTAGGTGCGCAGCCCGGTTCCCTCGAGCGCCGACGCGAATTTGGGATCTTCGGCATACAGCGCTCGCTCCATCTGGTCGAGCAGTCGCTGCTCGTGCTCCGAGAGCGGCACGGAGTCCTCCTACTCGTCGGTCGCGGGTGCGACCGGTCCGCCGCCCCGGTCGGGGAGGCAAGTCCAATCAGCCATGAGAACGCGCGGTCGGACGCCTGTGCGGGGGCCCGGGCCCGTGTCGTCCATATGCCCCGAGCGTCCGGCTGTCATGCTTTCCGGCTTTACCCAGATCATACGGTCCACGGGCCCGTTCCGGGGTGGTCGACCACGCGCGGGACGGGCCGCATGGGACGGTCCGCGCCGCACTGGACTCAACGCCGTCCGGCCCGGACAAGTGCCCGATCCCCTGGAATGGGTCCGGAGCTGGGCAGCTCCGGCGGGGACGGCACGGATCCGGCGGGGAGCGGAGGCGGAGCCGAGGTGCAGGGGCGTGCCCCCGCGGCCGACCGGACGGAGGCCGGCGCAGGGCCGCCCCCCCTGCTCATCGCCGGGTCACGCCAGGGTGGCCAGCAGGTGGAGCTGGGTCGCCACCGCGTGGAACGCCGGCTGTCCGGCGGCGGCCTCCTCCAGCTTGAGCAGCGCCTCCAGCGCCCCCGGCTCGGTGTCCACCAGGACGCCCGGCACCAGGTCGGCGAAGACCCGGACGCCGTGCACCGAGTCCACCCGCAGACCGGCGCCGACGGCCAGCCGGTCGAGCTCGTCGCCGGTGAAGCGGCGCGGCATCGGGTCGTTCCCGCCCCAGCGGCCGTCGGGGGCGTCCAGCACCGTGCGGGCGTCGTTGAAGTGGCCCCCGAGCGCGCGGGCGAGCACCGCACCGTTGCGGTTGGCGGCCAGCAGGCTGACGAAGCCGCCGCGGCGCAGGGTGGCGGCCAGGCTGCCGAGCGCCTCGGCCGGGTCGTCCACGACCTCCAGCACGCCGTGGCAGAGCACCGCGTCCACGCTGCCGGGGGCGATCAGCTCGGGCAGCGTCTGGGTGTCGCCCTGGACGGCGCGCACCAGGTCGGTCACGCCGGCCTCGGCGGCCCGGCGCTCCAGCGCGAACAGCGCGTCGGGGCTCGGGTCGACGACGGTGACGCGGTGGCCCAGCCGGGCGACCGGGACGGCGAAGTTGCCGGTGCCGCCGCCGGTGTCGACCACGTCCAACACCGGCTGGTCCAGCTCGGCCGCCCGCTTCTCCAGGGCTGCGCGCACCACCTCCCAGACCACGGCGGTACGCAGGGCGCTGCGGGGACGCGTCGGGTACAAGGCGGGGCTCCTCGGCAGATCGATCGGATGGCCTCCACCTTAGACCGGTCGGTGCGCCCCGGTGCCGCCGGTCACCCCCGGGGATCCGGGTCGCCGGCGGCCTCGCCGTCCAGTGGCAGCCGCGGTGCGGGCGGCACCGGGTGCAGCCCGAGCAGCCGCTCGACCAGACGGAGGAAGAGCGCGCAGTTGCGGATCAGGTCGTCGGCGTCACGGGCCGAGGCCGCCCCCGTGATCCCGGCCTCCGCGGCGGCCCGGCGGCGTGCGCCCGCCGCGAAGTAGGGCGCCCACTCGGCGAGCTCGGGCGCGGCCTCGGGCAGGACCTCCCAGGCGCTGCGGATGGCCTGCCGCCGCCGGGCGCTCTTCTCCGGCCGGCCGCGGACGGCGAGCACGGCCGCGACCGTGCGCAGCGCGGCCAGGTGGGCGGCCGCGTAGCGCTCCAGCGGGTCCTCCAGGGCGCGAGCCCGGGCGAGGGTGCGGTGCGCCTCGGCGAGCAGGTCGAGTGCGGCCGGCGGGGCGGCGACCCGGCGCAGCACCGGGTGGACGTCGGCACCGGCCGGGGCGGCGGCGGACGGGCGGTGGGAGCCCGGGCGATGGGCGGCGGAGTGGAGGCGGGCGGTGACGTTCTCAGGGTGGCCGATGGTCATGGTCTCCCCCGTTCCGAGGCAGCGCGCGGGCCGGACGGCCCGTGCTCCTCCATGGTGAACGGCGCCACTGACAATGCGTCGGGTGCGGCCCGGGGCAGTCCCCGGGCCGCCCCCGGACGTGCGTGCGGGCGGCAGCCGCCGACCGTCTCCCTCCGCCGGTCCGCGTCCTGCCGCCCCGCACCCGCCGAACCGCCGTCCCCCCGCGGGCGGCGCTTCGGATTCCCCGGGTCGCCGGTCCCCCCTGACCCGCTCCGCCGCCCCGTGTCGGCGGTGCGCGCCTGCGGCCGGCTCCGGTGCGGACCCGCCGGTGGCGGCCGCCGTCCCCGTGAACCGGCGCCGCCACGTGTCCGCAGCCCCGGGCGCGGCGCCCGACGCGCCGCCTCCCGGTGCCCACCACTCTCCCGTCTCCGCAGGTCGGGGGCCATCCGCTCGGGTACTCAAGTGCGGTTCTGAGTATCCGTACTCACTCGGCGGGCCCCGGGAACCGACGAGCACGGCTCCGGCGTCCCGGTACGGTACGGCGGGCCGGACGGATCCGGCACCCGCCCCGTCGAGGAGGACCGGATGACGATCGTGCCGCTGATCTTCACCAGCGGACTGGCCAGCGGGATCAACGCCTACGCGGTGGTCCTGCTGCTCGGCCTGCTGGGCCGGTTCGGCGGGGCCGACTCGGTGCCGCCCGCGCTGGAGCGCACCGACGTGCTGGCCGCCGCGGCCGTCCTGTTCCTGCTGGAGGCGGTGGCCGACAAGATCCCGTACGTGGACAGCCTCTGGGACGCCGTCCACACCGTGGTCCGCCCCATCGCCGGCGCGACGGTCGGGGCGCTGCTCGCGAGCGCCGATCCGGGCTCGCTGGGCGAGGTCGCGGCGGGGGCGATGGGCGGCACCACCGCACTGGTCAGCCACCTGGTGAAGGCCTCGCTGCGGATGGCGGTGAACACCTCTCCCGAGCCCGCGAGCAACATCGCGGTCAGCCTGGCCGAGGACCTGGCGGTGGCCGGCCTGGTCACCCTGGCGATCTTCCACCCGTGGCTGGCCGCCTCGCTCGCCGCCGTCCTGCTGGCCGCGGGCCTGCTGCTGGTCTGGTTCGCGATCAACCGGATCCGCGCCTTCCGGGCCCGCCGGCGCGAGCGGAAGGCCGCCCGGGCGGCCGGCCGGGCGGCACCGGCGGCGGGGGTGCCCGCAGCCCGGCCATAGGATTCGGGCCATGGCACGGATCGTCATCATCGGCGCAGGAATGAGCGGGCTCGCGGCGGCCTCCCGGCTGGCGACCCTGGGACACCGGGTGACGGTCTGCGAGGCGGGCGCCACGTACGGCGGCATGGTCGGCCGCTACGAGCGGGACGGCTTCGCCTTCGACACCGGCCCCGGCCTGCTCACCCTGCCGGCGGTCTACCGCGACCTCGCGCTGAAGACCGGCAAGGAGCCGTTGGAGCAGCTGGTCGAGCTGGCCCCGGTCGACCCGGAGAGCCGCCACCTGCTGCCCGACGGCACCGACCTGGTGCTGCCCAACGCCTCCCGGGGCGGCGTCGTCCAGGCGCTGGACGGCGCGTTCGGTCCCGGTGCGGGCGCCCGGTGGGCCGAGGTGATGAACCACGGCCGCACGGTCTGGGAGGCCACCCGTCGCCCGCTGCTGGAGGAGCCGCTCCCGGCCGACCGCACGGCACTGCACACCGACCCCTACCCCGTCCCGCCGCAGCGCGGACTGCTCGCCCGGCTGCGCGGCCCGCGCGAGTGGACCCTCGCCGACGTGGCGCGGCACCAGCTGGGCGGCCACCCGGGCCTGACCGCGTTGCTGAACGAACACGCCCTGCGGTTCGGTTTCGTCCCCGACACCGCACCCGCCGGCGCGACCGTGCTGCCGTACATGGAGCTGTCCTTCGGCGTCTGGTACGTCAAGGGCGGCATCCGCGCGCTGGCCGGCGCCGTCCACCGGCGGTGCGAGCAGCGCGGAGTGGAGTTCCGCTTCGGCACCCCGGTCACGAGGGTGCTGGAGAAGGACGGCCGCGCGTGCGGCGTGGAGACCGCCGAGGGCCCCGTCGAGGCCGACCTGGTGATCTCCTCCATGGACGCCCGGACGCTGTTCCACGACCGGGTCGCGCAGTGGCCCGGCGGCGATCCGCAGGTGGGGGGGCACTCCGAGGTGCTCACGGGGCGGTTCGTCGTCCTGCTCGCCCTGCGCGGGGCCCGGCCCGCGGGCACCGCGCACCGCACCGTGGTGCACGCCGCCGTCCCGGCGCGGGAGATCGACGCGCTGACCCGCTCGGCCGGCCTCTGCGAACGTCCGACGGTGCAGGTGCTGCGCCCGGACGACCCGGCGCTGCGTCCCGACGACGACCACGAGACCGTCGTGCTCACCGCCACCGTCCCGGTGCAGGGCGACGTCGACTGGACGGCGCCGGGCGTCTCCGAGCGCTACGCGGACCGGCTGCTGGAGCACGTCGACGCGGCCGGTCTCGGCCTGCGCGAGCGGGTGCTGTGGCGGGTCGTCCGGACGCCCGAGGACACCCGCCGGGAGACCGCGGCGTTCGGCGGCGCCGTGCACCGGCCGGCCCTCGCCGGACGCGGCGGGGACTGGCTGCAGCTCGCCACCGAGTCGCCGGTGCCCGGCCTCCGTCTGATCGGCGGCGCCGCCCACCCCGGCGGCGGGCTGGCCCGCGTCGGGATGTCGGCCTGCATCGTGGCCGGCCTCGTCGGCCCGGCCTGAGGCCGGCTCGGGATCCGGCCCCGGGATCCGGCCGGGCGGCGTGCGGGCCCGGCCCGCGCCCGCGGGTCAGCCCTGCTGCTGCCAGGTGTTCGGCTGCTGGTAGCCGTAGTCGTACTGCGGCTGGTGCGGGATGCCCTGCTGCGGCTGCTGCAGGTCGGGCTGCTGGGGCTGCCACTGCTGCTGGTCGTAGCCGTACTGCTGGGCGGGTTGCTGCTGGTACCCGCCGTACGGGTCCACCTGCTGCTGGTAGCCGCCGTACGGGTCCGGCTGGAGGGGCTGCTGCGGGTAGCCGCCGTAGCCCTGGTCGTAGGCGAAGGCCGGCTGCTGCTGGGCCTGCCACTGCTGCTGGACCTGCTGGTCCCAGGCCTGCTGCTGGACCTGCTGGGCGGCCGGGTCGTAGCCGGACTGGTAGGCGTCCGCGTACGGGTCCGGCTGGTGCTGGACCTGGGCCTGGAGCTGGGTCTCGGCCTGCGCCTGCTGCTCGTAGTAGGAGGAGGAGTAGACGCCGTCCGCCGTGAGCTCCTGCATCTCGAAGGCGGCGGTCTGCTCGACGGCCGGGAGGTCCTCGTCGGACGGCTCCGGCTCGGTGGTCGGCTCCACCTCGCTGACCGTGCCGATCCGCTCCACCGCCACCGCGGTGGCCGCGACCGCCGCGCCGCCGCCGGTCAGCGCGCCGAGCAGCGGCACCTTGGCGAGCGGGCCGGGCAGGCTGCCGTCGGCCGCGCGCAGCGACCAGCCGGTCGCGTAGCCGCGCTTCACGGAGAGGGTGACGAAGGTCTGGCCGACCGCGAACAGCGCGGCGCCGGCGCCGATCACCACGACGGAGCCCAGGGTCATGCCGCCGACCACGCCGAGGAAGCCGACCAGGGCCAGCCCGCGCCAGTGCAGCGGAGCCCGGTTCTGCAGCAGCAGCTCGGCCACCAGCCAGAGCGCCACCACCGCCAACGCGACGTACAGCAGCAGGTACCCGATGCCCATCCGCCCGCTACCTCCAGTCGCGTGCCCGCGCGCGCCGCGCGTGTGCGGCGACTGTACCCGTTCAACGGCCGGGGTACCGCATCGCGTTCCCGGCCGCCCCGGGCGGCCGCGGGGCCGGGGCGGCGGGTACGCGGGGCAGGTCAACGCCGGTGCAGGCCCAGGTTCTGGTAGATCTCCAGCGTCGCGGTGGAGTGGTTGAGCGTGATGAAGTGCAGGCCGGGGGCACCCTCCGCGAGCAGCCGCTCGGACATCGCGGTGGCGTGCTCCATGCCGATCTCGCGCAGCGCCGCCGGGTCGTCGATCGCGGCCCGCAGCCGGGCCTCCAGCTCGGCCGGGAAGGCCGAGCCGCTCAGCTGCGGGAAGCGCTCCAGCTGCTTGGCGTTGGTGACCGGCATGATCTCCGGGATGATCGGCGCGTGGCAGCCGGCCGCGGCGACCCGGTCCCGCAGCCGCAGGTAGTCGTCGACCTCGAAGAACATCTGGGTGATCGCGTAGTCGGCGCCGGACCGGATCTTGGCCACGAAGTGCCGGATGTCGTCGTCCCAGTTGGTCGACCGCGGGTGCATGTTCGGCGAGGCCGCGACGCCCACGCAGAAGTCGCCGATCCCCTTGATCAGCTCCACCAGCTCGTACGCGTAGGTGACGCCCTCCGGATGGCTGACCCACTCGCCCATCGGGTCGCCGGGCGGGTCGCCCCGCACCGCGAGGACGTTGCGGACGCCCTGGTCGGCGTACTGGCCGATGATGTTGCGCAGCTCGGCGACCGAGTGGTCGACCGCGGTCAGGTGCGCGACGGGCGTCAGGGTGGTCTCGGTGGCGATCCGGCCGACCATGTTGACGGTGCGCTCGCGCGAGGAGCCGCCGGCCCCGTACGTCATGCAGACGAAGTTGGGGTCGAGCGGTTCGAGCCTGCGGATGGCGTCCCAGAGGCGCTGTTCGCCGACCTCGGTGCGCGGGGGCATGAACTCGAAGGAGAAGGACCGCTTGCCGGCCGCCAGAAGCTCGCGGACCGTCAACGCGCGGTCGGTTCTGGTGGAAGCGATGCCGAGTGCCATGCTGGCAGGTTAACCACCGGTCGCACGGCCCGGACAACTCGATCCCAGCTATTGAGACAAGCGGTGGACACCGTTCCGCATCCGCCCCGCGGCCGTCCGGACCGGCTCGCGGACAGGGCGGCCCCGCCCCCCGGCCCGGACCGGGACCGGGCGGATCAGCCCCGCGGGCACTGCTCCGTACGGGTGTTCCCGGCCGCCCGGCTAGGCTTGCTGCACCCCAGCGAAACCCCCGGAGCCTCATCGTGACCTCGTCCAGCCCCCGGCCGGCCAACCCGATTGACGTGGAGGACGTGCGCGAGCGCGTCAACGCCGCCCTGGCCGGCTTCATGGACGGCCAGTCGGCCCTGCTCGGCAAGATCTCGCCCCGGCTGGCCCCCGCAACCGAGGCCCTGCGCGACTTCCTGCTCGACGGCGGCAAGCGGCTGCGCCCGGCGTTCTGCTACTGGGGCTGGCGCGGGGCGGGCGGCCCGGCGGCCGGCGAGGGCATCGCCAACGCGGCCGCGGCCCTGGAGCTGCTGCAGGCCAGCGCGCTCGTCCACGACGACCTGATGGACCGCAGCGACACCCGGCGCGGTCTGCCCTCGGTGCACCGCCGTTTCGAGGCGCTGCACCGCGAACACGGGTGGCGCGGCGACCGCGAGCAGTACGGCGCCTCGGCCGCGGTGCTGCTCGGCGACCTGCTGCTGATCTGGTGCGACGAGCTGTTCCTGCGCTCCGGGCTCGACCCGGCCGCGGTGCTGGCCGCCAAGCCGATGTTCGACCTGATGCGCACCGAGGTCATGGTCGGCCAGTACCTGGACGTGCTGGAGCCGGTCGCCGGCGACTCCGCCGACGGGGGCGCGCTGGAACGGGCGCAGACGGTGCTGCACTACAAGTCGGCCAAGTACACCATCGAGCGGCCGCTGCAGGTCGGCGCGCTGCTCGCCGGCGCCCCGACCGGGCTGGTCGAGGCGTACGGGGCGTTCGGCCTGCCGCTGGGCGAGGCGTTCCAGCTCCGGGACGACCTGCTGGGCGTCTTCGGCGACCCGGCGGTCACCGGCAAGCCGGCCGGTGACGACCTGCGCGAGGGCAAGCGGACCCTGCTGGTCGCCCACGCGATGCGCGACCTCCCGGCCGCCGACGCCCGCCACCTGGACGAGCGGCTCGGCGCGCCGGACCTCGCACCCGAGGAGGTGGACCGGCTGCGCGGCCTGATCGAGCGCAGCGGAGCGCCCGAGCGGGTGGAGCAGCGGATCGCCGAGCTGATGCGCCAGTCGCTCGCCGCGCTGGAGGCGGCTCCGCTCGCCGACGAGCGGGCCCGCGAGGTGCTGCTGGCGCTGGCCGAGGCCGCCACCGTCCGCAAGTACTGAGACGTACCGGCCGGGACGGCGGCGGGCCCGGGGCCGCCGGTCGCGGTGGCCCTCGAACCCCCGCGAGCGGGGGTTCGAGGACGGGCCCCGTGGGGTCAGGCGCGCAGGCGGCGGGCGAGCTCGGCGGCGGCCGCCTGCGGGTCGTCCGCGGCGGTGATCGCGCGGACCACCACGATCCGGCGGGCGCCTGCGGCCAGCACCTCGTCCAGGTTGCCCAGGTCGATGCCGCCGATCGCGAACCACGGCCGGTCGGTGGGCTGCTTCGCGGCGTACCCGACCAGGCCGAGGCCCGGCGCGTGGCGGCCCGGCTTGGTCGGGGTGGGCCAGACCGGGCCGGTGCAGAAGTAGTCCACGCCCGGCTCGGCGATCGCCGCGTCCACCTCGGACTCGGCGTGGCACGAACGGCCGATGATCACGTCCTCGCCGAGGACGGCGCGGGCGGCCGGCACCGGCAGGTCGTCCTGGCCCAGGTGCAGCACGTCCGGGCGGGCGGCGTGCGCGACGTCGGCCCGGTCGTTGACGGCGAGCAGCTTGCCGTGGCGACGGCAGGCGTCGGCGAACACCTCCAGCGCGGCCAGCTCCTGCCTGGCCTCCAGGCCCTTGTCGCGGAGCTGGACGACGTCCACCCCGCCGGCCAGCGCGGCGTCCAGGAACTCGGCGAGGTCGCCCTGCTCGCGGCGGGCGTCGGTGCACAGGTAGAGCCGGGCGTCGGCGAGCCGGGCGCGGGCCGCCGCGCCGGGCGTCGCGGTGGTCACAGCGCCATCGCCTGGGCGCGGCGCTTCACCTCGGTCGCACGGTTCTCCCAGAGCGCCTGGACCGGGGTACCGGGCAGCGACGGGTCCTCGGTGAACATCCACTCCAGGATCTCCTCGTCGCTGAAGCCGCTGTCGCGCAGCACGGTCAGCGTGCCGACCAGGTGTTTGACCGGGCCGGCGTCGTCGATGAAGGCCGCCGGCACCTGCAGCGACTTGTTCGGGCCGCGGCGGACCGCGATCAGGTCACCCTTCTTGACCATGTTGCGGACCTCGGTGACCACGACGCCCCACCGCTCGGAGATGTCGGGCAGGTACAGCCACTCGGGGACCAGGGACTCAATCTTGGCTTCGATCTCACTCACGGCACCAGACTGCCACCTCCGCGGCCCGCGGCGCACCAACCGGCCGCTCGCGCTGGCCGGCCCTACCCCGCGACGGCCGCCTTCAGCGGCACCGACGGGTCCGCCGCCCGGGCCGGGTCCAGCACCGCGCCGCGCTCGACCAGCCGGCGGGCCTGGGTGAGGTCGCGCGGGCGGTCCACCGTGAGCACGGCCCGCAGCGCGCCGTCGCGCAGCCAGAGCACCGCCCAGGTCGGGTCCTGCGGCGAGCCGCGCCAGACCTGATCGTCCCCCGCGCCGTGCCGGCCGACGTACTGCACCGTCCGGCCGAACTGCTCCGACCAGAAGTACGGCACCGGGTCGTAGGGCGCGTCCGCGCCGAGCACCGAGGCGGCCGCGGCCTGGCCGGACTGCAGCGCGTGGTCCCAGTGCTGGACGGTCAGCCGGGCGCCGGCGCGGGCGGACGGGTAGTTCGCGCAGTCGCCGGCCGCGAAGACGCCGGGCAGGCTGGTGCGCAGCCGGTCGTCGACCACGACGGCGCCGGCCGCGTCCAGCTCGACACCGGAGCCGGCCAGCCAGTCGGTCGCCGGGCGGACGCCGATGCCGACCACCACCTCGTCGGCCGGCAGGCGCGAGCCGTCCGCCAGCAGCACCGCACCGGGCTCGACGGCCGCCACGGCCGCGTCGCACCGCAGTTCCACCCCGGCCTCGGCGTACCAGGCGGCCATCGCGCTGCCGACCGCGACCGGCAGCGCGCCGGGCACCGGCGCCGGGCCCGCCTCCACCACGGTGACCCGGCAGCCGGCCGCGCGGGCCGCGGAGGCCACCTCGGCGCCGATCCAGCCGGCACCGACCAGCACCAGCCGCAGGCCCGGGCGGAGCAGGGCCCGCAGCGCCAGCGCGTCGTCCAGGGTGTGCAGCAGGTGCGCGCGCTCGGCGCCCGGCAGCACCCGCGGGGCGGCGCCGGTGGCGATCACCAGCGCGCCGTACGGCAGGTCGCCGCCGTCGGTGTGCAGCACGCCCGGGGTCAGCCCGGTGGCCCGGCGGCCGGCGTGCACCTCGATGCCGAGGTGCGGGAAGTCGATGTCCAGCGGGGTGGCGTCGGCCTTGCCCAGCAGGACCTCCTTCGAGAGCGGCGGCCGGTCGTACGGGGCGTGCGGCTCCTCTCCGACCAGGACGATCCGCCCCTGCCAGCCGCCGCGCCGCAGCCCGGAAGCGCACTGCGCCCCGGCCAGCCCGGCCCCGACCACGACCACCTGATCCGTTCCGCTCAGATCTGCCACGCCCGTCACTGTACTGGTGTGCGGTGCGGCGGCCGGGCCGGTCCCACCCCTCGTACGCGCCTTCAGCCGTGACCGGGCTCGGTCTAAGGTGGTGGCACCATCACGGGAGCCCGGCGTACCGGGCTGAGAGGCGGGCTGGCACGGCCCGCGACCGTCCGAACCTGATCCGGGTCATACCGGCGAAGGGAGAAGCGACTTTGACACGCTTGGCAGCGGGCACCCGCGCCGACGTGCTGGTGATCGGCGGCGGCGTCATCGGCCTCGCCGTCGCCTGGCGGGCGGCGCAGCGCGGGGTCGGGCGCGTGTGCGTGGTCGATCCGGACCCCGGTGGCGGCGCCGCCCGGGTCGCGGCCGGCATGCTCGCCCCGGTGACCGAACTCCAGTACGGCGAGGAGCCGTTGCTGCGCCTCGGGATGGCCTCGAACGAGCGGTACGCCGACTTCGCGGCCGAGCTCGCCGAGGCGGGCGGCGGCGCGGACACCGGCTACCGGCGCTGCGGCACGCTGGCCGTCGCGCTCGACTCCGACGACCGCGAGGAGCTGCGCGAGCTGCACGCCTTCCACCGGCGGCTCGGCCTGGACTCGCAGTGGCTGACCGGGCGGGAGGCCCGCAAGCTGGAACCGATGCTGGCGCCCGGCGTCCAGGGCGGCCTGCACGTCGCCGACGACCACCAGGTGGACGGCCGCCGGCTGCTGAGCGCGCTGCTGCGGGCCTGCGAAGCCGCGGGCGTCGTCGTGCACCGCGCCGAGGCGGTCGAGCTGCTGGTCGAGCACGACCGGGCGGTCGGCGCCCGGCTGGCCACCGGGGAGGTGGTGACGGCCGGGCGGACCGTGCTCGCCGCCGGCCCGCACAGCCACCGGCTGCCCGGCCTGCCACCGGGCGTGCTGCCGGCGATCCGCCCGGTGAAGGGCCAGATCCTGCGGCTGCGCATCCCCGAGCCGTACCGGCCGTTCCTGTCCCGCAACGTCCGCGCGGTGGTGCGCGGGCAGCACCTCTACCTGGTCCCGCGCGAGAACGGCGAGCTGGTGGTCGGCGCGACCAGCGAGGAGCAGGGCTACGACACCACCGTCACCGCCGGCGGCGTCTACGAGCTGCTGCGCGACGCCCACGACCTGGTCCCCGGGATCACCGAGCTGCCGCTGGTGGAGACCACCGCCGGACTCCGCCCGGGTTCGCCGGACAACGCGCCGCTGCTCGGGCCGACCGCCCTGCCCGGCCTGGTCGCCGCGACCGGCCACTACCGCAACGGCGTGCTGCTCACCCCGGTGACCGCCGACCTGCTCGCCGAGTACCTGGCCACCGGCACCCTCCCGGCCCTCGCCGAGCCCTTCTCCCCCACTCGCTTCACCACGAAGGTCCCCGCATGAGCGACATCCCCCTCACCGTCAACGGCCGGCCTCGCGAGGTGCCCGCAGCGACCACGCTCGCCGAAGTGGTGGCCACCCTGAGCAAGGCCCGGTCCGGCGTCGCCGCCGCGCTCAACGAGACCGTGGTACCGCGCAGTTCGTGGCCGGACACGCGGCTCTCGGCGGGCGACCGGATCGAGATCCTCACCGCCGTCCAGGGGGGCTGACCGATGGCCGACACCACCCTCGACGACAAGGACTTCCTCACCATCGCCGGGACGGCCTTCGGCTCCCGCCTGATCATGGGCACCGGTGGCGCCCCCAGCCTGGAGGTGCTGGAGCAGGCACTGCGGATCTCCGGCACCGAGCTGACCACCGTGGCGATGCGACGGGTCGACCCCGGCACCCAGGGCTCGGTCCTGGACGTCCTGACCCGCAACGGCATCCGGGTGCTGCCCAACACGGCCGGCTGCTTCACCGCCGGCGAGGCCGTGCTGACGGCCCGGCTGGCCCGCGAGGCGCTCGGCACCGACTGGGTGAAGCTGGAGGTCATCGCCGACGAGCGGACCCTGCTGCCGGACCCCATCGAGCTGCTCGACGCCGCCGAGACGCTGGTCGACGACGGCTTCACCGTGCTGCCCTACACCAACGACGACCCGGTGCTGGCCCGGAAGCTGGAGGACGTCGGCTGCGCGGCGATCATGCCGCTGGGCTCGCCGATCGGCTCCGGCCTGGGCATCCGCAATCCGCACAACTTCCAGCTGATCGTGGAGAGCGCCGGCGTCCCGGTCATCCTGGACGCCGGCGCCGGCACCGCCTCGGACGTCGCGCTGGCGATGGAGCTCGGGTGCTCCGCCGTCATGCTCGCCTCCGCGGTGACCCGCGCCCAGGACCCGGTGCTGATGGCCGAGGCGATGCGGCACGCCACCGAGGCCGGCCGGCTCGCCCACCGGGCCGGCCGCATCCCGCGCCGCTTCCACGCGGAGGCCTCCTCGGCGATGGCCGGCCGGGCCGACCTGGACACCCGCGAGCACCCGGCGTTCTGACGGAGCGGGGGCCGGCGGCCGGGGCCCGCGGTGGGGGGCGCCCTCCACCGCGGGCCCCGGCCGCCGGTGCGTCGGAGGCCGGCCGCCCGGAACGGGCGCGCGCGGAACCCTCGCACTGTCACAGCCCGGCCACGAAGCCAGGCGCGCGCCCCCGGGGGCGGCGCCGTGCCCGGGCCCCGCCACTAGACTCGCCGGGTGGACAAGGCGGACATGGCACTGCACGACCCCCTGATCGGATCCCTCCTCGACGGCCGCTACCGGGTCGAGCAGCGCATCGCGTCCGGCGGGATGTCCACCGTCTACAAGGGCACCGACACCCGGCTCGACCGGATCGTCGCACTCAAGGTGATGCACCCCTCGCTGGCCGGCGACGAGGGCTTCACCGGCCGGTTCATCCGCGAGGCCAAGGCGGTCGCCCGGCTCGCGCACCCCAACGTGGTCAACGTCTTCGACCAGGGCGCCGACGGCGGCACCGTCTTCCTCGCCATGGAGTACGTGCCCGGCCGCACCCTGCGCGACCTGCTGCGCGACCGCGGCGCGCTGTCCATCCGGGCCGCGCTGGACGTCCTGGAGCCGGTGCTGGCCGCGCTCGGCGCCGCCCACCGGGCCGGCCTGGTCCACCGCGACGTCAAGCCGGAGAACGTGCTGATCACCGACGGCGGCCTGGTCAAGGTCGCCGACTTCGGCCTGGTCCGGCTGCTCGACGCGGGGGACGGCGCGGCGACGTCGGGCACCGCCACCACCGGCACCGTGCTCGGCACCGTCTCCTACCTGGCCCCCGAGCAGATCCGCCCGGGCGCCCCCACCGACCAGCGGGTCGACGTCTACGCGGCCGGCATCCTGCTCTACGAGATGCTCACCGGCCACCGCCCGCACACCGGCGAGAACCCGGTCCAGGTCATGTACCGCCACCTGCACGAGGACGTCCCCGCGCCGTCCCTCGCCGTGCCGAACGTCGTCCCCGAGCTGGACGCGATAGTGGCCGCCGCCTGCTCCCGTGACCCGCAGGGCCGGCCGTACGACGCGGTCGAGCTGCTGGCCGCCCTCCAGCGGGTGCGCCGCACGCTCACTCCGGCCCAGCTGGACGCCGAGCCGCCGGCCTCCACCCGGCCCAGCCCGCAGTACCCGACCAGCGAGCCGACTTCGGTGATCCAGCCCGCCGTACCCGCGCCGCCGGTGGAGCGGACCAGCGTGCTGGACGTCCCGCCGGAGGTGATGGAGCAGCTGCTCGCCGAGCCGCGTCCCTACGACGAGCCGCCCCCGCCGGGCCGCCCCCCGCGGCCGGGCCGGCTGCGCCGCCTCCCCCGCAGGCCGCTGATCTGGACCTCCGTCCTGACCGCCCTGGTGCTGCTGGTCGGCGGCGCCACGTACGCGCTCTCCTCCGCGCTCTACACGACGGTGCCGAGCGTGCTCGGCAAGGACCGGGCCGAGGCGCAGCGGATCCTGGACGGCGCGGGCATGCACGGGCGGTTCACCGAGGTCTACAGCGAGACCGTCCCGGCCGGGCAGGTCATCTCCACCGACCCGGGGGTCGGCGCCCGGGCCCGCAAGAGCGACGCCGTCGGCGTCACCGTCTCCCGGGGCCCGAAGCGGATCGCCGTGCCCGAGCTGGCAGGGAAGCCGGCCGACCAGGCCGCCGCCGCCCTGGCCGGCGCCCAGCTGGCGCGCGGCGGGGTGAGCGAGACGTACAACGACGCGGTGGCCGAGGGCGCGGTGATCAGCAGTTCCCCGGCGGCGGGGCAGCAGGTGCCGGAGAACACGCCGGTCTCGCTGGTGGTCAGCAAGGGCATGGTGCCGGTCCCGGACGTGACCGGGATGTCCAAGGACGACGCCGCGCGGACGCTGCAGGCCGCAGGGTTCGTGATGCAGAGCAGCGGGGTCAACCTCTTCGGCACCGGCAAGGTGTCCAGCCAGTCCCCCGCCGCGGGCGAGCGCCGCGCGCAGCGCACCGTGGTGACGGTCACCTTCCCGTTCCTGTAGGCCGGACGGGCCCGGCGGGAACGGTCGGACCCGCCTAGCGCAGCGGGCCGTCGCCGGGCTCCTCCTGGTAGGAGTAGCGCTGCTCGCGCCACGGGTCGGCGAGGTTGTGGTAGCCGCGTTCCTCCCAGAAGCCGCGCCGGTCGGCCCGCATGTACTCGACCGCCCGGACCCACTTGGGGCCCTTCCAGGCGTACAGGTGCGGCACGACCAGGCGGACCGGGAAACCGTGCTCGGCGCTCAGCGGCTCGCCGTTGCGGTGGGTGGCGAAGACGGCCGACGGGTCGGCGAAGTCGGTCAGCCGCAGGTTGGCGCTGTAGCCGTACTCGGCCCAGACCATCACATGGGTGACGCCCGGCGCCGGCGGCACCCGCTGCAGCACCTCGGACGCCGGCACACCCGTCCACTCGTTGCCGAGCAGCGAGAACCGGGTGACGCAGTGCAGGTCGCCACGGACGGTGGTGCGCGGCAGGGCGGTGAAACCCGCGAAGTCCCAGCTGTGCTTCTCCGCCGAGGCGGTCGCACCGAACACCTGGAAGTCCCAGGTCAGCGGCTTGAAGCGGGGCACCGGACCGTAGTGCAGGGCCGGCCATCCGCGCTGTCGGCGCTGGCCGGGTGGGAGCCTGGGGTCAGACGACGGCAGCGGTTCTCGTTCGGACTGACCCATGGCTCCATGGTGACAGACGGCGGGCGACGCCCGGCGCGCGCCCCTTTCCGGGGCTGTGCGCCCGCCCGTACGGGCCAAGGATCAACCCAAATCGGATATTCCGACACATGTCCTAGTGAGTGTGAACTTACTGGAATTTCTTCCCATCCCGGTGCCAGGATGCGTGCAGCCGGGAGGTACGGCCGAGGATCCGGACGCACAGCAGGAAGGCAGCCGCCATGAAGGGCGACGCAGAGGTCATCGAATTCCTCAACGAGCAGCTCACCGCCGAGCTGACCGCCATCAACCAGTACTTCCTGCACGCGAAGATGCAGGAGAACTTCGGCTGGACGAAGCTCGCCAAGTACACCCGGCACGAGTCGTTCGACGAGATGAAGCACGCCGAGACGCTCACCGACCGGATCCTCTTCCTGGACGGGCTGCCCAACTACCAGCGGCTCTTCCACGTCCGGATCGGCCAGACCGTCAAGGAGATGTTCGAGGCGGACCGCCAGGTCGAGGTCGAGGCGATCGACCGGCTCAAGCGCGGGATCGTGGTGATGCGGGCCAAGAACGACATCACCTCGGCCAACATCTTCGAGGACATCCTGGCCGACGAGGAGCACCACATCGACTACCTCGACACCCAGCTGGAGCTGCTGGAGAAGCTCGGGGAGGCGCTCTACCTGGCCCAGCTGATCGAGCAGCCCGAGTCCTGAGCCGCCCCGCTCAGGCCGCGCGCAGCGGCGCCGACGGGGCCGCCGGGGCTGCTTCCGACGGCGCGGCCTCCGGGTCGGCGAGCCCCAGCCTGGCGGCGAGCCGGGCGGTCGGACACGGCCGCGCGCCGTGCTCGCCCAGCAGGGCCTGTATCCGGCGGACGCAGGAGCCGCAGTCGGTGCCGGCCCGGCAGCCCTTGGCGATCTGCCGCGGGGTGTCGGCCCCGGCGTCGATCGCCTTCTTCACCTGGTCCTCGGTGACCGCATGACACATGCACACGTACATCGCGGTCTCTCCCGGGGTGGTGCGGGCCTCTTCGGCCTGGAACGATCTTGACTAAGGCTTGCCTTAGCTCACTAAGCCTCACCTTACCCAATGGGCCGGGCGTGAAAAAGCCTCTCCGGCCTCGGATGTCCCGAGACCGGAGAGGCTTCGCTCACATCCGCTCGTCCGAGCGGGCGCCGTCGCTCAGTGGCCGCCGCGGTACATCTCGGCCACCAGGAAGGCCAGGTCCAGCGACTGGCTGCGGTTGAGCCGCGGGTCGCAGGCCGTCTCGTAGCGCTGGTGCAGGTCGTCGACCAGCACCTCGTCGCCACCGCCGACGCACTCGGTGACGTCGTCGCCGGTCAGCTCCACGTGGATGCCGCCCGGGTGGGTGCCGAGGGCCCGGTGCACCTCGAAGAAGCCCTTGACCTCGTCGAGCACGTCGTCGAAGCGGCGGGTCTTGTGGCCGCTGGAGGCCTCGAAGGTGTTGCCGTGCATCGGGTCGCAGATCCAGACCGGCTGCGCGCCCGAGGCGGTGACCTTCTCCACCAGGGTGGGCAGGTGGTCGCGGATCTTGCCCGCACCCATCCGGGTGATGAAGGTGAGCCGGCCGGGCTCGCGCTCCGGGTCCAGCTTCTCGATCAGGGTGAGCGCCTCGTCGACCGTGGTGGTCGGGCCCAGCTTCACACCGATCGGGTTGCGGATCCGCGAGGCGAACTCGATGTGCGCGTGGTCCAGCTGCCGGGTGCGCTCACCGATCCAGACCATGTGGCCGGAGACGTCGTACAGCTCCCCGGTGCGCGAGTCCACCCGGGTCAGCGCGGTCTCGTAGTCCAGGACCAGCGCCTCGTGCGAGGAGTAGAACTCGACGGTCTTGAACTCCTCCGGCGCGACACCGCAGGCGTTCATGAACGCGAGCGCGTTGTCGATCTCACGGGCCAGCTGCTCGTAGCGCTGGCCGGCCGGCGAGTTGCGCACGAAGTCCTGGTTCCAGGCGTGCACCTGGCGCAGGTCCGCGTAGCCACCGGTGGTGAAGGCGCGGACCAGGTTGAGCGTCGCGGCGGACGCGTTGTACATCCGCTTCAGGCGCTCCGGGTCCGGAATGCGCGACTCCGGGGTGAACTCGAAGCCGTTCACCGAGTCGCCCCGGTAGACCGGCAGGGTCACGCCGTCGCGGGTCTCGGTCGACTTGGAGCGGGGCTTGGAGTACTGCCCGGCGATCCGGCCGACCTTCACCACGGGCACCGAGGCGGCGTACGTCAGCACGGCCGCCATCTGCAGCAGGGTCTTCAGCTTGTTCCGGATGTGTTCGGCCGAGACGCCGTCGAAGGCCTCGGCGCAGTCGCCGCCCTGCAGCAGGAACGCCTCACCACGCGCCACGGCACCGAGCCGGGCGCGCAGCTGGTCGCACTCGCCGGCGAAGACGAGCGGCGGATACGAGGCGAGCTCGGCAAGGGTCTTGCGCAGAGCCTCTTGGTCCGGCCATTCAGGCTGCTGCGCCGCGGGCAGGGACTGCCAGGGGTGGGGATTCGTCACGGTCACACGGCAAGGCTACGGGGTGCGACAACCGATTTGTGACCGTTGCCCGAGGGATGAGACACGTCGCGGACATTCGCGTGACCGGCCTCACCCGTCCGTCGCATCGGCTAGTCTCGACGCATGAACGCGCCGCACACCTGCTCCTGCTGGTGGGCCGACCCCTTGGGCGGCCCCCTCCTCGCGCGTTCCTAGACGAACACGACGGCCGCCCCCCGGGGCGGCCGTCGGCGTATCACCAGGCGGCCCTCCCGGGAGCGGAACCCAGCACCGCACCCCGCCCTCCACCCGGAAGGAAGCCGCACGTGACCACCGCCGCCGACCTGCTCGCCCGCCTCACCGGCCCGGACGCACCCGCCTTCGCCCTGCTGCACCGCCGCACGCCCCGGCTCGCGCCGGACACCGTCGAGGTGCTCCTGGGCACCGTCGGCGACTACGAGCACCTGGCCGACCTGCCGGTCCGCGAGGGCGTCCCCGCCGACGGCCCGGTGCACGACCTGCTGGCGCTCGTCCCGTTCCGCCAGCTCCGCGAGCGCGGCTTCCAGGTGCACGACGACGCCACCCCGCTGCGGGCCCTCTCGGTGGCCGAGCAGTACGCCCTCCCGCTGGCCGAGCTCGCCCCGCTGCTCCCGCGGGTGCCGGTCCCGCTCTCCGGCGGTTCGTTCGACATCGACGACCAGGAGTACGCCGCGATCGTCCGGCGGGTGATCGAGGACGAGATCGGCCGCGGGGAGGGCGCCAACTTCGTGATCCGGCGCGACTTCACCGCCACCCTGGGGGCCGGCGCCGGAGCCGCCGGCGGACACTGCCCGCCGGAGCTCGCGCTCTCGCTCTTCCGCCGGCTGCTGGAACAGGAGCGGGGCGCCTACTGGACCTTCCTGGTGCACACCGGGGACCGCGTCCTGGTCGGTGCCTCCCCCGAGGTGCACGTGCGCCAGAGCGGCGGGACCGTCGTGATGAACCCGATCTCCGGCACCTACCGCTATCCGGCCGGCGGCGCCGACCTCGACTCGCTGCTCGCCTTCCTGCACGACCCCAAGGAGCTGGAGGAGCTCACCATGGTGGTCGACGAGGAGCTCAAGATGATGTGCACCGTCGGCGACCTCGGCGGCCAGGTGCTCGGCCCGCGGCTGAAGGAGATGTCCCACCTCGCGCACACCGAGTACGAGCTGCGCGGCCGCACCTCGCTGGACGTCCGCGAGGTGCTGAAGGAGACCATGTTCGCCGCCACCGTCACCGGCAGCCCGGTGCAGAACGCGGCCCGGGTGATCAGCCGCTACGAGCGCGGCGGGCGCGGCTACTACGCCGGTGCGCTGGCCCTGATCGGCCGCTCCGCCAGCGGCGGCCAGCTGCTCGACTCGCCGATCTGCATCCGGGCCGCCGACATCGACCCGGCCAACGGCCGGCTGGTGGTCCGGGTCGGCGCGACCCTGGTGCGGCACTCGGACCCGGCCTCCGAGGTGGCCGAGACCCACGCCAAGGCCGCCGGTGTGCTCACCGCGATCGGCGCCCGCCCGGCGCCCGCCCGGGTCCCGGGCCCGGTCGGACCGCGACTCGCCGACGACCACCGCGTCCAGGCGGCCCTGGACGCGCGGCGCGCCGGCCTGGCCCCGTTCTGGCTGCGGATGCAGCAGCCGGCCGTCCCCGTCCAGGCCGAGCCGACCCTGGTGGTGGACGGCGAGGACACCTTCACCGCGATGCTCTCCCACCTGCTGACCTCGCTCGGGCACCGGGTCGGCGTGGTCCGCTACGACGAGCCCGGCCTGCGCGCGAAGGTCGCCGCCCACCGCGGCCCGCTGGTGCTCGGCCCCGGTCCGGGCGACCCGGCGGCCGTCGGCGACGCCAAGATGGCCGTGCTCCGCCCGATCGTCGCCGACGCGCTGGCGGCCGCCCGAGCCGGCACCCGGACCGCGCCGCTGCTCGCCGTCTGCCTGAGCCACCAGCTGCTCGCCGACGCGCTCGGGCTGCCGCTGGCCCGCAAGGCCGTCCCGTTCCAGGGCGCGCAGGAGGTGATCGACCTCTTCGGCACCCGGCACACGGTCGGCTTCTACAACACCTTCACCGCCCGCGCCTCGGACGAGGACGCCGCCCGGCTCGCCGCCGAAGGGGTCGAGCTCTCCCGCGACCCGCTGACCGGCGACGTCCACGCACTGCGCGGCGCCGGCTTCGCCGGGCTGCAGTTCCACCCGGAGTCCGTGCTCACCCGCAACGGCGTGGACATCGTCGCCGGCCTCCTGCGCGAGGCCGCCGCCGTCCGCGGCTGAGGGCGGGCGGGGCGCGCCGGCCGGCGCGCCCCGCTCAGATCCCGTCGTCCAGGCCCTGCTCGATCGCGTACCGGACCAACTCCACCCGGTTGTGCAGCTGGAGCTTGCCCAGGGTGTTCTGGACGTGGTTCTGCACGGTGCGGTGCGAGAGCACCAGCCGGTCGGCGATCTGACGGTACGACAGGCCCTTGGCCACCAGCCGCAGCACCTCGGTCTCCCGGGCGGTCAGCTTCGGCACCGCGGGCGCGGTCGGGGCCGCCGGCTCGGCGGCGAGCCGGCGGAACTCGCCGAGCACCAGCCCGGCCAGGCCGGGGGTGAACACCGCGTCGCCCACGGCCGTCCGGCGCACCGCGTCCAGCAGTTCCTCCCGGCCGGCCGACTTCACCAGGTAGCCGGTCGCGCCGGACTTCACCGCCTCCAGCACGTCGGCGTGCTCGCCGCTCGCCGAGAGCACCAGGACGCGCACCGACGGGTCCTGCGCGACCACCTGGCGGCAGACCTCGGCACCGGACAGCCCGGGGAGGTTGAGATCCAGCACCACCACCTGCGGCGAGCAGGCCCGCGCCCGGCGGACCGCCTCCTCGCCGTCGCCGGCGGTGGCCACCACGTCCAGCCCCGCCTCGGCGAGGTCGCGCGAGACGGCGTCGCGCCACATCGGGTGGTCGTCCACGACCATCACCCGTACCGGCCGGCCGGCCGCCGCCCCGTCGGCGGTCGCCCGGTCGGTGGTCGTCCCGTCAGCGGTCGTCCCGTCAGTGGTCGGCTGGTCGGTCATCGGAACCCTTCCTGGGGACGCGGAGTTCGACCTCGACGCCCTCCCCGGGCGCCGAGTACAGCTCGGCCGTGCCGCCGAGGTCCAGCAGGCGTCCGCGGATCGACTGGGAGACGCCCAGCCGGCCGGCCCGCTCCGCCTCGCCCAGCCGGCCGGGGGCGAACCCCGGGCCGTCGTCGCGGATGCTGACCGTGACGGCGTCCGGCTCGTCCTCGACCAGGATCCAGGCCCGGGCCCCGGACCCGGCGTGCCGGCGGACGTTGTCCACCGCGGCCCCGACCGCGGCGGCCAGCTCGCCCGCCGCCGGGGCCGGCAGCAGCACCGGGGTCCCCGGCGCGGAGAGCGTGATCCGCTCGTCCGCGTAGGGTCCGAGCAGGGTGCGCAAGTCCTGCGGCTCCAGCGGGGTGCGCTGGGCCGGCAGCGGACCGCCGCTCACCAGCGCCCGCAGTGCGCGCTCCTGCTCGCCGGCCAGCCGGCCGAGTTCGGCGAAGTCCGCGCCGGGCTCGCCGCCGCGCCGCTGGACCAGCGCGAGCACCTGGAGCACGCCGTCGTGGATGTCCCGGGAGAGCCGCTCGCGCTCGCGGGTGGCGGCCTCCACCTGGAGCGCCCGGGTGAGCGTCGCCTCGCTGGCCCGGGCCAGTTCGATCACGTAGCCGATGGCGCAGCCGGCCAGCATCAGCAGCACGATGTTGTGGATGTTGTCACCGGTCGGACCGCCGTGGCCGAGGATGTTCGCCACCCCGATCACCGAGCCGGCCGCGGCCGCCCAGCGCCAGCCCCCCTTGCCCGCGAAGCCGAGCACGGTGCCGGCCGCCCAGATGGTGGGCAGGGTGGGCGCGCCGTGGCTGATCCGGTCGGGATCGTCGGTCAGCCCGCTCATCACGATCCCGGTGACGGCGAGGGTGAGGTCGGTGCCCAGCACGTACCAGGTGCAGCGCTGCGGCCCCGCGAAGGCCCGGGTGCTGGCCAGCGTCCAGAGCGTCAGCGCGCCGAAGTAGATCCAGCCGGCGACGGGGTGACGGAAGGCCAGGTAGGAGTCCAGGTAGCGCAGCACCGCGTAGGCGAGCGCCAGGACCCGGAAGAACGAGATGGCCCGCCAGATCGGCAGCTCGACGGACATGCCGCCGGCCGCGACCGCCCCGCCGACCGACCCCGCTCTGCTGCCGTCCGTCATCGCCCCGCCCCTCCCCCGTCCGGGCCGGACCTAGGCCGACCCGTTCTCCTTCTGCTGCTCGGCCCTCTGCTCCTGCTCGGCGGCCTTCTGGGCCTTCTCGGCCTTCTCCGCCTCGGCCTTCTCCGCCTTGGCGGCGGCCTGCTCCGCCTTCTGGACGGCCTTGCGCTCGGCGTCCGCGCGCTTCTTGTCGTCGGCGATCTGGCGCTTGGCGGCGGTCGCGTAGATGTCCACGTACTCCTGGCCGGAGAGGCGCATGATCTCGTACATCACCTCGTCCGTCACCGAACGGAGGATGAAGCGGTCGTTCTCCATGCCGTGGTAGCGGGAGAAGTCCAGCGGGCGGCCGATCCGGATGCCCGGACGGATGCCGAAGTTGGGGACCACCTGGCCGGGCGGCTGCACCTTCTCGGTGTCGATCATCGCGACCGGGATCACCGGCGCGCCGGTGGCCAGCGCGACGCGGGCCAGCCCGCCGACCTTGCCGCGGTAGAGCTTGCCGTCGGGCGACCGGGTGCCCTCCGGGTAGACGCCGAACAGCTCGCCGCGCTCCAGGACCGCGATCGCGCTGCGGATCGCCGCCTCGCCGGCGCCGCGCACACCCGAGCGGTCGACCGGGAGCTGGCCGACGCCCTTGAAGAAGGCGGCCGTCAGCTTGCCCTTGACCCCGGGGGTGTTGAAGTACTCGGCCTTCGCGATGAAGGTCACCCGGCGCTTGATCAGCGCGGGGAAGAAGAAGGAGTCCGAGAAGGAGAGGTGATTGCTCGCGATGATCGCGGCACCCTCGGCGGGGATGTTCTCCTCGCCCTCGATCCACGGCCGGAAGAAGATCCGAAGCAGTGGCGCGACGATCATCTTCATCAGTCGGTAGAACAACCCGGGCCTCCTGTTATGCGGACCGGTCGATCCTAATGCCCCGCGGGCGCCGCCCGCGCCCCGCCCCGCCCCGGCGGGCCGCTCGCCGGACTCCGCCACCGGTCGTCCGGCCACCGTCCCGCGGGGTGTACGGCGCGGGCGCACCCGTGGGACGATGCGGTTCCCGCAGCTCCCGCTCCCGCGCGCCCCTCCCGGCGCCGCCACCGCGTCCTCGTACTCCAGCGTTCCCGCCCGTCCTCCGGCGTCCCCGCCCGTCCTCCAGCGTCCCCGCCCGCGAAGGAGTCCGCCATGCCGCTGCTGCCCGGTGCCGAACCGTTCCGCCACCGGGGCGGGCCGGTGGGCGTCCTGTTCTGCCACGGGTTCACCGGCTCGCCGCAGTCGCTGCGCCCCTGGGCCGAGGAGCTGGCGGCGGCCGGCTTCACCGTCTCGGTGCCGCTGCTGCCCGGGCACGGCACCCGCTGGCAGGACATGCAGGTCACCCGCTGGGAGGACTGGTACGCCGAGGTCGAGCGCGAGCTGCTGGCGCTGTCGGCCGAGTGCGAGCAGGTCTTCGTCTGCGCGCTGTCGATGGGCTCCGCGCTGGCACTGCGGCTGGCCGCGCTGCACGGTCCGACCGTCTCCGGGCTGGTGCTGGTCAACCCGTCGGTGCGATCGGACAACCCCGCGAGTGTGCTCCTGCCGGTGCTGCGGCACGTGGTGCCGAGCATGGCCGGAGTGGCCAACGACATCGCCCGGCCGGACGCGGTCGAGGTCGGCTACGACCGGACGCCCCTGCACGCCGCGTGGTCGCTGGCCCGGCTCTGGAAGGAGGTCCAGGGCCGGCTGCCTCAGGTGACCCAGCCGGTGCTGCTCTTCCACAGCCCGCAGGACCACGTCGTCTCCGCGGCCAACTCCGAACTGGTGCTGGCCCGGATATCCTCGACCGACGTGACGGAGCGGCTGTGCCAGCGCAGCTACCACGTCGCGACGCTGGACCACGACGCGCCGGAAATATTCGCGGCCAGTGGGGACTTCATCCGACGGCTGGCTTCCGCGCACGCGGCGGGCGCCACCCGGGTCGAATCCGACGATCACCAGGGCTGAAGGGCCGGAAGTGCACGAGAGCAGCACGGCGGGCGGCGAGGACGAGGCGCCCCGCGAGGACGCGCAGGACACGAAGGCCCAGGATACGAAGGCCCAGGACAGCAGGGCTTCCGCCGGGGCCGCGGAAGCCGGGCCGGCCGGGGCCGGCGCGGGTCGCGCCGACCTCGAGAAGGCGGACCGGAGCAGGGCCGACCTGGGCGAGGCGGCGCCCGGCGGCGCCGGCCCCGAGGGTGTGGCCCGGGGGGCCGCCGAGCCGCCGCGGGTGCGGCGCGCCCCCGAGCGCAGCCAGGCGGAGCAGGACGAGATCTTCGCCGCGCTGATCGCCCAGTTCGACGACCCCGTGGACCTCAACAACCCGGACTGGCCGGAGATCGAGGACCTGCGCGCCCGCGGCGAGCTGAAGGGCGGCTTCAAGGACGGCGCCGGGCCGCGCACCGATCCGGACGACCTCTCCGACCTCGCGCCGCAGCCCCGCCCCCGGTCCGGCCGGCCGGTGATGCCCGCCGCCGGTTCGGGTCCGCGGGACTTCGAGCTGGCCGCGGAGACCGACGAGGAGCACTTCGTCCCGCCGGAGCCGCCGCCGCTGCCCCCGGCCGACACCACCGCCAAGTTCGCCTGGCTGGCCGTGCTCGGCGGCCCGGCGCTGCTGCTCTTCGACGCGGTGGTCTGGCGCGAGGTCGCCGGCTGGCCGGCCTGGGTCGGCGTGACCGCCTTCCTCGGCGGCTTCGTCACCCTGGTGGTCCGGATGAAGGAGCGCGACGAGGACGAGCCCGAGGACCCGCACGGCGGCGCCGTCGTCTGACGGCAGCCCTTCTGCCGGCCCGGCAGAGGCCCGGCGCGGCGCGCCAGCGGGGTGGCCCGGCAGAGGCCCGGCCCGGCGCCCGTCCGGGGCCGCCCGGCCCCGGCCCCGGCACCTCAGCCCGGCGCCTCAGCCGGTCGGCAGCTCCAGGACGGCAAGCACCGGCAGGTGGTCGGTGGCGGCCCGCAGGTCGGCATCGGTGACCCCGGGCAGCCCGTGCGGGACACCGCAGGCGAGGACCCGGACGTCGGGAGTGGCGAAGACGGCGTCGATCCGCTGGTACGGGTTGTCCGGGACGGACGTGAACTCGCCGCCCCAGGGCGCGGCGAGGTGGCCGTCCTGCAGCCGCTCGGCCAGCAGGCGCCACCCGGGCCCGTCCGGGTGCTCGTTGAAGTCGCCCGCGACGACCCCGGGGCCGGCGGTCCGTAGCCGGTCGAGCAGCATCCCGAACTGGCCGTACCGCTCGTCCGGGTCCAGGCTCAGGTGACAACTGGTCACGGAGAAGGGCACCGAGCCGGCCACCCGGACCAGAGCGCCGGCGAAGCCGCGCGCGTGCAGGCCGCGGGTCTTGGGCAGCAGCCGGTCGTGCACCGCGAGCACGTCCACCGCGAGCCGGCCGAGCAGCAGCGGGCCGGCCGCGATCCGGCCGCCGCCGGAGAGCACCACGGTGCCGGTCTCCCGGGCGAGCCAGGCGGCCCGGCCCTGCGGGCGCCAGTAGCGCGGCGACTCCTGGATGCAGACGATGTCCGGCTCGCAGGCCCGGATCACCCTGACCAGGGCGTGCCGGTCGTCGCGCAGCGAGCGGATGTTGTAGCTGAGCAACCGCAGCCGGCCCGGTCCGGGCGGCGGCAGCTCGGTCGGTCCGGTGGTCATGCGCGGTCCTCCCCGTGCGTCCGGTGGCGCTCCGGTGACGACCGTACGGCAGCGGGCCCACCGGGCGGGGTGGAACACGGCGGCGGCGCGGCCGGAGCTCCGGGGGCTCCGGCCGCGCCGCCGTCGGGGTGCGGCCCGCGGTCAGACGGTGCGGGCCAGGTCGGCCGCACCGGCGATGCCGGCGGCCGAGCCCATCGAGGCGAGCACCACCTCCGCGCGCGGGCGGTGCACCCCCCCGGTCAGGTAGTGCTCGAAGGCCTTGGCGACCGGGTCGAGCAGCAGCCGGCCGGAGTCGGAGACGCCGCCGCCGAGGACGAACACCCCGGGGTCGAAGAGGGCGGCCAGGTCGGCCATCCCGCGGCCCAGCCAGTCGGCCAGCTCGGCGTAGCACTCCAGGGCGAGCGGGTCGCCCTCCTCCGCGGCCTGGGTGATGTGGATGCCGCGGATGGTCTCGGCGACGCCGTCGTTGAGCTCCAGCATCCGCGCCCCGCGGAGCGGGTCGGCGGCGGCGCTCTCGCGGCCGTAGCGGCGCAGCGCCCGGCCGGAGCCGTACTGCTCCCAGCAGCCCCGGCCGCCGCAGCCGCAGGGCAGGCCGTCCGGGACCATGTTGAGGTGGCCGATCTCGCCGGCCACGCCGAACCGGCCGCGGTGCAGCCGGCCGTCCAGCACGATCCCGCCGCCGATGCCGGTGCCGACGGTGATCAGCACCATGTCCTCGTGCTCGGCGGCGGCGCCGAAGCGGAACTCGGCCCAGGCGGCGCAGTTGGCGTCGTTCTCCACCACGGTGTCGAGGCCGGTGAGCTCCTCGATCCGGGTGCGCAGCGGCTCGTCCTCCCAGTCGATGTTGGGGGCGAAGATCACCGTGGAGCGGCTGCGGTCGACGAAGCCGGGGGCGCCGATGCCGGCGGCGACCACGTCGGGGTACTGCTCCTTGAGCTCGCGTACGGCCTGCGCGATGGCGTCGACGGCCCACTGGGGGTCGGCCGGGGTGGGCACCCTGGTCCTGGCCAGGATCTCGCCCGCCTCGTCGACCACGCCTGCCGCGATCTTGGTCCCGCCGACGTCGACGCCGATGGTCAGAGCCATGTGTCCCTCAGCTATTCACTCGTTCCCGCTGGACGGAACGCTACCGCCCAACCCAGCCCCCGTACACACCGTCGCATACATTAACCGAAGACAATTTGGCGGCCAGCGCGCCGGACTCCTTCAAAAGTCGTACATTCCCACCCGGTTTGTCACGGTCGGGATCCGGACGATCACCGGTCGGATGTCAGGGCTTCACTGCTTGTCGGAGGGCCCGTCAGGGGTGTCGAGGTCGATGTGCTCGCTGCGGGCGCGGTCGCCCGCGGTCCAGCGGTGCTCGTGGCCGACCACGGCGGCCCGGTAGGCGGCCACCAGCTCGGCACCGACCGCGGCCAGGCCGCTCCCCGCGGCGGCCAGGTGCCCGTACACGTCGGGCTGCTGCTCGCGCAGGCGGTCGGCGAAGCCGGCCAGCGAGATCAGGGTGTCGGCGCTCGCCTCCTGCGCCTTCTGGCCGACGGCGGAGGCCAGCCGTCGCACCTCGTCCACCAGCGGGCCCAGCTCCGGGCCGAAGGGGTGCTCGGCGGCCTGCTCGGTGCGGTCGTCGGCGGTGGTCATCGCGCGTCTCCTCGGCTCCGGCCGCGCCCGCGGCCACTGTCTCCGACGCTACCGGACAGCCCGAAGGATCCCGCCCGGGCGATCTTGCCGCACACCGGCACCACCGGCCGGGCGGGCCGGGCCCGGACGGGTCAGCCGCGGGGCCAGAGCGCCGGGTCCGGCGCGAAGCGGACGGCGAGCGCCCCGTTCTGAAGCCCCGCGCCGGCGACGGTGCAGCGGCGCAGCGCCGAGGGCAGCGGGAGGATCCGGCGGTGGGCGCCGAGGCCGACCACCAGCTCGTCACCGCGGCGGACCAGGTCGAGGTCGGCGCGCTCGGCGCCGGGCAGCGCGAGGTGCCAGACCAGCAGACCGTCCTCGGCCAGCCGGTCCTCCACGGTCCACGGTACGGGGGCCAGCGGGGCCGGGCCGGACCCGGTGCCGTAGAGGCGGTCGGCGACGGCCTCCAGGGTGGCCTCGGCGGGGCCGGTGGCCAGCACCGGGACGTCGCTCGCCGCGGCCAGCTCGGCCAGCTCCTCGCGGCGGCGGCGGGCCAGCCCGGCCAGCCACGGGTCCGGCGAGTCGGCGGCGGCGTCCGGGAGCACGCCGTGGAGGACCACGGCGTCCGGCCGGTGGCCGTGCAGGGCCAGCCCGGCGCGGATCCGGCGCAGCTCCTCGAACGGGTGGCCGTCGGCGCCGGCGACCAGCCGCACGCTGGTGCCGGGGGCGGTGATCGCGGCCCGGGCGGCGGCGAGCGCCTCGGCGGCCCTGGTCCGCAGCTCGTACAGCCAGTCGGCGGGCATCGGCACCCCGGCGAGGCCGGCCAGCAGCGGCCGCAGCGCCCGGGCCGCCTGGCGCTGCTCGGGGACGAGCCGGGCGAGGTAGCGCTCCAGCTGCTCGGGCAGCGCGAGGGTGGCGATCAGCTCGGCGGGCGGCGGGGCGAGCACCACCAGGACGTCGGCCTCCGCGGCGGGAAGGGCGCGCAGCAGGGCGAGCCGGGCCGTACCTGGGAGGGCCGTGAGCTCCTCGGGGTCGAGCGGGTCGGCGCCGAGCAGGTCGAGGGCGGGCTTGAGCCGGCCGCCGATCTCGCCGAGGGTGTGCCGGAAGGCGGCCTGCTCGTCGGTCCGCAGGACGTGCAGCCCGGGGGCCCAGGCGGTGGGCTCCGGCTCCACCCGGGTGCCGAGGACCGTGTCCAGGGTGCGGTGCGGGTCGTCGGCGGCCAGGAGCAGGGTGCGGTGCCCCTGCCGGGCGGCGTGCAGCGCGGTGGCGGCCGCCACCGTGGGTGCCGCCGCGTCTCCGCTGACCAGGATGGTGCGTGTCGCCGTCATGCCCTGCCCCGTTCCTCGGTGTCAGCCCTCGGCGCGCTTCCCGGCGCCGGTGTCCTCGACGCGCTTCTTCAGGCCGGCCAGGGCCCGGTCGATGATGACCTTCTCCGCCTTGCGCTTGATCATGCCGAGCATCGGGATCTTGACGTCGACGGCGAGCTGGTAGGTCACCTCGGTGCGGCCGCCGCCGAGCGGGGCGAGCGCGTAGGAGCCGTCGAGCGAGCGGAGCATCTGGCTGCGCACCAGGGTCCAGCCGACCTCGCGGTCGTCGTCCCAGGTGTAGGCGAGGACGTGCTCGTCGCGGATCGCGCCGGCGTCGAGCACCAGACGCACCTGGGCGGCGCGGCCGTTCTCGTCGCGCTCGAGCACCTCGACCTCGGTGACCTCACCGGTCCACGCCGGGTAGGCGGCGAAGTCGGCGATCACGGCCATCACCGCCGCCGGGGTCGCGTCGATGGTGATGCTCGACCTGGTGTGCTCCGCCATGGAATGGCCCTCCGCGTCGTCCCTTGCTGCCGGCCCGGCCGAGCCTGCTCGGTCGGGTGCGCCCGGAGCAGGCTATCGCGCCCGGCGCCGGCGTCCGGCCCGGGGCTCGGCCCGCCCGGGACGCTCCGGCGGGCGGGCCGCGGGCGGGGACGGCGGGCTACCGGCCGGTCACCGGGGCCCTGCCGTAGGGTGCCAGTCGAACGACCCGGTCACGGCCTGGTCGGACGGGTAAAGGTGTGACACTTCGAACACCGGAGCCGACCCCCCTGGTCGAAGCTGCCTACCGGGCAGTAACGTCCTGCCGTCCCGCAGCGTCGCGAACGAGGAGCAGTCTTGCTCGACTTCAGCCTTCCGGCCCTCTACCAGGTACCGAGCGGCGGTAACCTCTCCGACCTCGTGCACCAGAACGCCGAGCGGCACCCCGACGTCGCGGTGCTCAGCCGCAAGGTGGACGGCCGGTGGCAGGAGTTGACGGCCGCCCAGTTCCTGGTCGAGGTGCGCGCCGCCGCGAAGGGCCTGATCGCCGCGGGTATCGAGCCCGGCGACCGGGTGGGGCTGATGTCCCGCACCCGCTACGAGTGGACGCTGCTGGACTTCGCGATCTGGACCGCCGGCGCGATCACGGTGCCGGTGTACGAGACCTCCTCGGCCGAGCAGGTCGAGTGGATCCTCGGCGACTCCGGGGCGGTCGCCGTCCTCACCGAGACCGCCCAGCACGCGGCGGTGGTCGCGGAGGTCCGCGAGCGCCTGCCGGAGCTGAAGCACACCTGGCAGATCGAGAACGGCGCGCTGGGCGCGCTGACGGCGGCCGGGCAGGACGTCGCCGAGACCACCGTCGACGAGCGCCGCTCGGTGGCGAACGCCGACGCGATCGCCACCATCGTCTACACCTCGGGCACCACCGGCCGGCCGAAGGGCTGTCAGCTCACCCACGCCAACTTCATGGCCGAGTGCGGCAACGTGGTCGAGCGCCTGGCGCCGCTGTTCCGCACCGGCGAGAGCTCGGTGCTGCTCTTCCTGCCGCTGGCCCACGTGCTGGCCCGGATCGCCGAGATCGCCCCGGCGATGGCGCCCATCAAGCTCGGCCACGTCTCGGACATCAAGGATGTCACCGCCGAGCTCGCGGCCTTCCGGCCGACCCTGATCCTGGGCGTGCCCAGAGTCTTCGAGAAGGTCTTCAACACCGCCCGTGCCAAGGCCCAGGCCGACGGCAAGGGCAAGATCTTCGACAGGGCCGCCGAGACCGCGATCGCGTACAGCCGCGCGCTGGACGCCGGCGGCGCCGGTCTGGTCCTGCGGATCAAGCACGCGGTCTTCGACAAGCTGGTCTACAGCAAGCTGCGCGCCGCGCTCGGCGGCCGGGCCACCCATGCGATCTCCGGCGGTGCCCCGCTCGGCGAGCGGCTCGGCCACTTCTACCGGGGCATCGGCTTCACCGTGCTGGAGGGCTACGGCCTCACCGAGACCTGTGCGGCCACCGCCTTCAACCCGTGGGACAAGCCCAAGATCGGTACGGTCGGCCAGCCGCTGCCCGGCTCGGCCGTCCGGGTCGCCGAGGACGGCGAGGTCCTGTTCAAGGGTCCGCAGGTGTTCACCGGTTACTGGAACAACCCGGAGGCCACCGCCGCCACGCTCAAGGACGGCTGGATCGCCACCGGCGACATCGGCTCCCTGGACTCCGAGGGCTACCTCACCATCACCGGCCGCAAGAAGGAGATCATCGTCACCGCGGGCGGCAAGAACGTCGCCCCGGCGGTGATCGAGGACCGGATCCGGGCCCACGCCCTGATCGGCGAGGTGATGGTGGTCGGCGACCGCAGGCCGTTCATCGGCTGCCTGGTCACCGTGGACGAGGACTTCTTCCCCAAGTGGAAGGAGCTGAACGGCAAGCCGGCCACGGCCACCCTCGCCGAGCTGCGCGAGGACCCGGACCTGCTGGCCGCCATCCAGTCCGCCGTCGACGACGGCAACGCGGCCGTCTCGCACGCCGAGGCGGTCAAGAAGTTCCGCCTGCTGGACACCGTCTTCTCGGAGGAGAGCGGGCACCTCACGCCCTCGCTCAAGCTCAAGCGCAACGTCGTGCTGAAGGACTTCGCCGCCGACGTCGAGGCCATCTACCAGCGCTGAACCCCCGAACCCCGGTGCGGCCCGCCCCCTGAACGGTGGGGCGGGCCGCACCGGCCGTCCCCGGACGCTACGACCGGTCGGAACCGGCCAGCAGCGAGGTGAGCCGCCCGGCCAGCAGGTCCCAGCGCCAGGAGCGCTCCACCCAGCGGCGCCCGGCCTCGCCCATCCGGCGCCGCAGTTCCTCGTCCTTCAGCAGCCGGACGATCCGCTCGGCCGACGCGGCCGGCGAGCCGCCCGGGACGACGTATCCGGTCTCGCCCTCCAGCACCGCGTCCGGCGCACCCCCGGAGTCCCCGGCCACGACCGGCAGCCCGGTCGCCGACGCCTCCAGGTAGACGATGCCCAGGCCCTCGACGTCCAGCCCGCCCCGCCGGGTGCGGCACGGCATCGCGAAGACGTCCCCGGCGCCGTAGTGGGCCGGCAGCTCCTCCCACGGCACCGAGCCGGTGAACACCACCGAGGCGCGCACGCCCCGGGCGTCGACGAGCTTCTCCAGCTCCGCCCGGTACGGGCCGCCGCCGACGATCAGCAGCACGGCGTCCGGCACGTCGGCGAGGATCTGCGGCATCGCCTCGATCAGGGTGTCCTGGCCCTTGCGGGGCACCAGCCGGGAGACGCAGACCACCACCGGCCGGTCCGCCAGGCCGAGCCGGCGGCGCACCTCGGCCCCGCCGGACTCCGGGTGGAAGGTCGTCTCGTCCACGCCGGGCGGCAACTGCACCATCCGGGCGGCCGCCTGCGGGCCGACCGCGCCGGCGATCCGGGAACGGGTGTACTCGCCGAGGTAGGTCAGGGTGTCGGTGCCCGCGCCGATCCGGCGCAGCAGCTGCCGGGCGGCCGGAAGCTGGGCCCAGGCCGCCTCGTGCCCGTGCGTCATGCCGAGCAGCCGGCCGGCCCCGGCACGGCGCAGCGCGGGCGCCATCAGCCCGAGCGGGGCGGCCGCGCCGAACCAGACGGCGTCACAGCCCTCCGCGCGCAGGATCTCGGCGGCCCGGCGGGTGACCCGCGGTGTGGGAACCATCACCTTCGTGCGGTCCCGGATCACTTGGAAGGGCTGTTCGGCGTCGAAGCGCGCCACCTCGCTGCCGTCGCGCCAGGTCGAGGCGTACACCACGATGCTCCCGGCGGGCTGACGGACAGCCATGTTGTGGACGAAGGCCTGGATACCGCCGGGCCTGGGCGGGAAGTCGTTGGTGACGATCAAGGTCTTGTGCATCGGGCCACGGCTCGCTCGGTCGGGGGGTGCTCGGTGTACCGCTGGGTGATCCGTACGATAGGTCAACACCACGACCCGCCGGGAACGCATCCGCGCACGGCAACCGTTCCACCCCCGGGTCTGTCCTAGTACCTAGGCAGCCGGTGGGGCCCGCCCGGACGAGGGCGCAGCGCCCTCCACCGACCGCCCGGGCGTCCGTCGCGCGGCGCCTCCGGTGGGACGTCCGAGACGAACGAGGGAGCGCAGTGGAGTTGGCCCCGGCCACCGAGTCCGGTACTTCCAGCGGCGCCGACGGCCCCGGCACGGCCCTGGCCGTCCGCCGGGAGCCCGCACCCGCCCCGGGTGCCCCCGGCGGCCCCGCCGGCCGTACCGGGGCGCTCCTCGCCCTGGGGGGGACCTGGCTGGCCACCCGGGCACTGCTCGTGCTGCTGGTGACCGGTGTGCTGCGGATGCCCGGCGGGGACATCACCGCCGACGTCTGGCTGATCTACCACGGCTGGTACGGCGTGCTGCAGACCGGCACCTTCCCGCTGGACGACGTCACCTGGCAGTACCCGCCCGGAGCCGCCCTGGTGATCATGCTGCCCGGGCTGCTCCCCTGGTCCTACCTGGTCTCGTTCTGGGTGATCTGCGGTGTCGCCGACGCGGTGGCGATGGCCCTGCTGGTCCGGGCCGGCGTGCGCAAGGGCCGGGCGCTGACCGGCGCCTGGGTCTGGGTGGCCGGCGTGCCGCTGCTCGGCCCGATGATCTACAACCGGTACGACGTGATCGTCACCGCGGTCGCGGTGGCCGGCCTGCTGGCGCTGATCCGCCGCCCGGCGCTCGGCGGTCTGCTGCTGGGCCTGGGCGGGATCGTCAAGATCTGGCCGCTGCTCGGCCTGATCGGCACCCCGTCCGGGCGGCGCACCCGCCGCGCCTGGACGTCCGCGGTGGCCGCCGCCGTCTCGGTGGGCTTCCTGCTCGCGGCGGGGATGAACGGCGCGTTCGAGTTCCTGACGTTCCAGAAGGACCGCGGCGTCGAGGTGGAGTCGGTCGGCGCGCTGCCGCTGCACTTCGCCCGGATCGCCGGGGCCTGGGACGGCAAGGTGATGATGAACTACGGCTCGGTGGAGATGCTCGGGCCGTGGGTGGACGTGGTCGGCAAGGTGATGATGGCCGGCACCCTGCTGGGCTTCGCCTGGCTGCTGCTCTGGCGCTTCACCGCCCGCCGCCGCAACGCTGCGACCATGTACGACGCGGCCCTGGCCGCCCTGCTGGTCTTCACCGTGACCAGCCGGGTGATCAGCCCGCAGTACCTGGTCTGGCTGGTCGGCGTGGCGGCGGTCTGCCTGACCGTGCGCGGCAGCAGCCAGCGGCCGGTGGCGGTGCTGATCCTGGCCGCGACGCCGCTGACCCTGGTGGAGTTCCCCCTGATGTTCAGCAAGGTGGTCGGCAGCGAGCCGGGCGCGATCACCGTGCTGGCCCTGCGCAACCTGCTGCTGGTGGCCGCCGCCGTGCTCTCCTGCGTCCGGCTCTGGCGCTCCACCCGCGGTCCGGTCCAGCTCCCGGCCACCGTGGTGCTGGAGCGGCCGGAGCCGGTGGGCGCCTACCCGGTGCGGCCCGGCATCGCCTACGAGCAGGACCTGCTGGACGGCATCGACCACCGCCCGGCCACCACCGGCGAGCGGCGCTAGGGATCCTGCCGGGCGCTCAGGAGGCGAGCCGCCGGACCTCGGCCAGCCAGAGGGCGGTGAACTCGGCCAGCCCGAGCCCGAGTTCCGACCGGAACAGGCGGTCCAGCCACGGCTCCCGGTCCTCACCCTCCGGGCCGGACGCCCCGACCGCCCGGTAGAGCGCGACCAGCCGCGCCGGGCCGTACCGGCGCGCGACCACCTCGCAGGCCAGCCAGGACTGCTCGTACGCCTGGGCGATGCCGGCGGCCCCCGCCGTGAAGTCCTCGTCGGCGGGCAGCGCCACGGGCAGCCGTCCGGCCGCGACGTCCCGGGCGAGCTCGGGGGCGATCTGCTTCGGCGTACGGCCGGAGCCGCGGTAGCCGGTCCAGTCGGCGACGCCCTCGGAGAGCCAGAGCGGTGTCCAGGCCCGGGTGTCGGCCCTGGTCGCCACGTGCACCGCCTCGTGGGTGACGACCACCTGCCGGCCGAAGCCGCTCAGCCCGCCGTACGCCTCGGGGTTGACCAGCACCCGGTCGGCCGGGGTGTGCCGGGGCGCGCCGGACGCCGCGGTGGTGACGGCCGCCATGCCGGTCCAGCCGTCCGGGTCGGCCTCCAGCAGCCGGGCGAACTGTTCCTCGGTGGCGGGCAGGTGCAGCAGCAGCCGGCCGGGCCAGTCGGTCCCCCAGACCTCGCTCACCGCCGGGACGGCCCGGTCGGCCACCACGGCGAGCTCGGCCGGGTCCGGCCCGCCCGCCAGGCCGAGGACCAGGCAGAACCCGCCGTTCGCGGCCGCGACCGTGCCGAGGTCCCAGACCGGGGGCGGGCCGCCCGCGCCCTCCTCCCGTTCCACCTGCCACCCGGCCGCGGTGCGCAGCAGCGCCAGCCGGCGCTGGTGCACCACCGGGTACGCGTCGTAGCCGGCCACCCGGACGGCCAGCTCGGCGGTGGCCACGGCCCGGTCCGGCGCACCCGCCGGGCCCAGTAGGAGGTTGCGGTACGCCGCCTCGGCCAGCGGCACCCCGGCCGCCCCGGCGGCCAGCGCGCGGGCACGCCCGGCCAGCACCGCCGCGACCTCCGAGCGCCGGTCCGCCGCCACCGCGCCCGCCGGTGCGGCGGGAGCGGCCCAGGGCAGCGACAGCTGGGCCAGCCCGCCGGCCGCGAGCAGCAGGGCGCCGCGCCGGGACAGCGCGCAACGGCGGGCCGCGGTGTCGGCCGGGGCGTCGGCGGGGGCGGGCGGGCGGCCGGACCGGCTCAGAGCCGGATCACCCCCGCGACGGGCATGGCGTTGACGCTCTCGTACCGCACCTTCGCGCCCGGGTAGGGGGCGTGCACGATCACCCCGCCGCCGGCGTACATGCCGACGTGGTGCATGTCCCGGTAGAAGATCACCAGGTCTCCCGGTCGCGCGTCGGAGAGGCTGACCCGCTGGCCGGCCGACGCCTGGGCCTGCGAAGTGCGCGGCAGGGTCACTCCGGCCTGCCGCCAGCTCCAGTACATCAGACCGGAGCAGTCGAACGCGCGGGGCCCGGTGGATCCGTACACGTAGGGCGAGCCGATCATCTTCACGGCGGCGGCCAGCGCGGCCGCACCGCGCTCGGAGGCGGGCGGGGCGGTCCCCAGGTCGAGCCGGTCGGTGCCGCGGGTGGCGCGCTGCTCGGCCTCGCGGGCGTCCTGGGCGGCCATCCGGGCCCGCTCCGCCTCGCCCAGGCTGTTGAGCAGCCGCTGCGCCTTGGCCAGCCGCTGCTGGATCTGCTGCTTGCTCTCGGCCAGGGCGCGGCGGGTCTGCTCCAGCTCGGCGAGCTTCGCGGAGGCCTCGGTGCGGCGCTGGTCGAGCCGCCGCTGGCGGGCCACCACCTCGCGCAGCGTCTCGCTCTGCCGCTCGGCGGCCTGGTCGAGGGTGCGGGCCCTGGCCAGGTACCCCTCGGGGTCGGTGGCGAGCATCAGCTGGACGGTCTGCGCCATGCCGCCGCCGCGGTACTCGGCGCCGGCCACGGTGGCGAGGTCGCCGCGCAGCTGGTTGAGCTCGTCCTGGGCCACGGCGACCTGCTGCTGGAGGGCGCCGGTCTCGTGCTGCAGCTGCTGCTGCGCCTCCTGCGCCGCGTTGAACCGCTCACAGGCCTGCTCGGCCTCGTCGTACAGCTGCTCCACCTGGGCCTTGACGTCCTTGCGGTTGACCGGTCCGTCCGGTCCCGGGGCGGCCTGGGCGGGGCCGCCCGTCGCCATGCCGAGCACGGTGGTGGCCGCGGCGGTCAGCACCAGCGCACGGGCGAGGGTGTGTGCCCCCGACAGCGGGGAACGGCGGTGCACGGACATGCGACGGCGGCTCCGATCCTGCGGCCCGGCCCCGCGGCCGCGCCGGGGTGGGCGGCTCTCGACGGGAGTCCGGTGGCAGACGTTAGCGAGTCCGGGCAAGCGAGTCCAAACCCCTCCCAACCCGAATATTTGACTCCTTGTCGGACACCAGGGCGAGCCCCCGGAAAAGCCGCAGGCCCGGCCTCCCCACCTGGGGAGACCGGGCCTGTCGGAACCGACTGCGGATCAGACGCGCACGATGGAGGACAGCGGCATGTTCGAGACCGCCTCGTAGCGCACCGAGGCACCCGGCTTGGGCGCGTGGAGCACCTGGCCGTTGCCCGCGTAGATCCCCACGTGGTGGGCGTCGCTGTAGAAGATCAGCAGGTCGCCGGGCTGGGCCTGGGAGAGGTCCGAGCCGATCCGGGTGCCGGCGTGGGCCTGCTCCTGGGAGGTGCGCGGCAGCGACACGCCGGCCTGGTTGAACGCCCAGACCATCAGGCCCGAGCAGTCGAAGGAGTTCGGGCCCGCGGCGCCGTAGACGTACGGGCTGCCGACCTTGCCCGCGGCGATGGAGAGCGCGGCGGCGCCGCGCGAGCTGCCCGCGGCGACCGGCTTGGGGGCCGGGGCGGGGTCCGCGGTGGCGGCGCCCGAGCCGGAGCCGGAGAGGTCGGTGCGGTTGGTGTCGCGGGAGGCGCGCTCGGAGTCCGCCTTCGCCTTCGCGGCCTTCGCGGCGGCGTCCGCCTGGGCCTTCGCCTCGGCGGCGGCCTTCTCCTCGGCCTCGCGGATCGCGCGGCGCTCCTGCTCGGTCAGCGTGTTGAGCAGGTCCTGGGCCTTCGCCAGCTTGGCCTGGACCTCCTCCTTGGAGGCCTTCAGCTGCTGGGTGGTGGTCTCGAGCTCGCCGAGCTTGGCCTGGGCCTCGTTGCGGTCCTGGTCGAGCCTGCGCTGCTGCTCCTGGAGGTCCTTCAGCGCGCCGGACTGGGTGCTGCTCGCCTGGGTCAGCGCCCCGGCCTGGTTGAGGAAGTTGTCGGGGCTGGACGAGAGCATCAGCTGGACGGTCGACGATATGCCGCCGGTCCGGTACTGCTCGCCGGCGATCTCGGCGAGGCCGCCCTGGGCCTCGGTGACCGCGGCCTGCTGACGGGCCACCTTGTCCTGGAGCTCGCCGACCTGCTTCTGCAGCTCCTGCTGCTTGGCCTGGGCGCCGTTGTACTTCTCGGTCGCGACCTCGGCCTGCTCGTTGAGCTGGTCGACCTGCTCCTTGACCTGGTCCTTGGTCGGCGTCGGGTCGGCGTGGGCACCGGACTGCGCGGAGAGGGCGACGGCTGCGGCGGCGACACCGGTCAGGATCGAGACACGGGCGCGGCCGGCGGGCTTGGGACGACGATGGGACGCCACGAAGGCGGACTCCTTCTTCCAACGTCCGCCTACCGGGTGAGCTGACGGGTTCGGGCCGGAAGAAGGCCCTACGACGCCTCACCGGCCGTTCCACCGGCCGACCTGGCGCCGATTCACCCCGGAGGAACATGGTTCCCCGGCTCCGTTCCACAGCGCCCCCGACTACTGGGCTCCCACTCGGACGGGCCTGCGGCCCGTCCCGCTGCTTCGCGAACTCGGCGGTAAACCTCCGCCGCCACCCAGGCTGGGTGATCGACTGTGCGGTGGTTCAAGGCCCGACCCTAGTAACAGAACCGTGATCCGTTCAAATCCTTGTCAGAAAAAAGCCGGAACATCATCCATGTTCATTTGTGAATATGACCGGGCGTGATCGGTGCCGCACACGGAGCTGATCGCTTGTCATCGGAACAGGAGAAATCCGCGCCACCCCCCAGATCGGGGTGGCGCGGATCACAGGTGCGTTCCGGGGCCAGCGGGGCGTGTCGGTCCGTCAGACCCGGCGGATCGTGTTGATCGGCATCGCGTCGGCCTTCATCACCTTCACCACGTCACCGGTGTGCGGCGCGTGCACCACCATGCCGTTGCCGATGTACATCGCGACGTGGCTGCGGTCGCTGCGGTAGATGATCAGGTCCCCGGGCTGCGCCTCGGCGAGCGAGGGCACCCGGGTGCCGACGTTGCCCTGCGCCTGCGAGGTGCGCGGCAGCGAGACGCCGGCCTTGCCGTACGCGAAGACCATCAGGCCCGAGCAGTCGAAGGTGCTCGGCCCGGTGGCGCCCCAGACGTACGGGGAGCCCTGCTTGCTCATCGCGATGGAGACGGCCGTGCCGGCGTAGCCGCTCGCCTGCGGCAGGCTGCCGAGGTCCGCGCGCTCGGAGCCGCGCGAGGCGCGGTCCTCCGCCTGCTGCGCGGCGCGCAGGGCGGCCCGGTCCGCGGCGCTGAGCGAGTTCAGGAGGTCCTGGGCCTCCTTGAGCTTCTTGTTGACGTCCGTCTTGGCCTGGTTGAGGTCCTTGGTGGTGCTGTCCAGCGAGGCGAGGACCGCGGCGGCCTCGGCCTTCTGCTGGTCCAGCCGGCGCTGCTGGTCCTGCAGCCCCTTGAGCGCCTCGGTCTGGCTGGAGGAGGCCTGCTGCACGCTGGAGGCCTTGTCCAGGTAGCCCGACGGGTCGGAGGAGAGCATCAGCTGGACCGACGGGTCGATGCCGCCCGTGCGGTACTGCTCACCGGCCACCGCGGCCAGCCCGCCCTGAAGCTGGGTCATCTCGTCCTGGCCGCGAGCCACCTGGTCCTGCAGCTGGTCGGCCTGCTTGCGGAGCTGGTCGGCCCGCTCCTTGGCGCCGTTGTACTTCTCGGTGGCCTGCTCGGCCTCCTCCTGCAGCTGGTCGATCTGCGCCTTGACGTCGTCCTTCTTCGGCGACGGGCTGGGCGCGGCGTGGGCGGCGACCTGGGCGGAGAGAGCGACCGCGGTCGCAGCGGCAGCGGTGAGCACGGAGACCCGCGCGCGGCTCGGCTGCTTGGGACGGCGGTGGGAGGCCAAGGGACCGGCTCCTTCTTCCAATGGACTCACCCGAACGAGTGAGAATCCGGAAAATAGGTTTGACGCCAGACCCTAGTGAAGATCCAGGCTTTCCGCCACTCCCCCGATGGCGTGACCCCCGGCCGCCCGCCATGACTTCACGAGATCGCCACATCGCCGCAAACCGGCCGCTGAGCAGGCGTCACGCGGGTCCGCCCGACCATTCCGGAAGCCTACGGCCGGGCCAGCCGGTTCAGCAGCAGCACCGACGCGACGGGGCGCGCGCCCGCCTTCCGCACGCCCTCTGCGACCTCCCGGTCGGTGGAGACCACCACCACCGGACGGCCCTGCGGCTCGGCCCGCACCAGGCGGCGGATCAGCTCGTCCGCGGTCTCCCCGGTCCGGCTGAAGCGCACCCGGACGCCGCGCGGCGGCGCCATGATCACCGGCACGTCGAGGTCCTGCCCGTCGAACACGCAGGTGACCTCCGCCTGCGTGCGCTGCGCCAGCATCGCCAGACCGCCCAGCAGCCGGATCCGCTGCTGCTCCAGCGGCAGCGTCGGATAGCCGGTCTTGGTCACGTTGTAGCCGTCCACCACCAGGTGCACCTGCGGGATCGCCAGCAGCTGGTCCAGCAGCGCCGGATCGTCCTCGGCCAGGGCGCGCCGGGCCACGTCGTGCGGCGAGGCCGACCCCGGCACCACCGCCTCCACCAGATCGGCCGGGCGGATCTGGGAGACCGGCAGCGCCAGCTCCCGCTGCAGACCCTGCGCCGACTGCAGCACGGTGTCCAGCAGCAACCGCAGCCGCATGTCCTCGACGCTGCGCCCCTCGCGGGCCGAACGGCGGCCCTGCTCCACGGTGGTCTCCAGCTCGGAGATCCGGTGCCGCAACCGCCGCGCCTCGCTCTCGGCCGCACTGCGCTCGGCGGCGGCCTGCGCCTTCAGCGCCTCCAGTTCGGCGGAGACCCGGCGGGTCTCGGCCTGGGCCCGACGGGTGTCGCTCTCCAGCGACCGCACCTTCCGGCGCAGCGAGTCGCCCTCCTTGCGGACGTCCTCCGACTCGGCCCGGTGCCGCTCCAGATCGGCCCGGGCGGCGGCCCGCAGCTCGGCCAGCTCCGTCTGCAGCTTCTCCACCAGCTGGGCGGCCTCCGCCGCCGCACCCTCGGCGCCGGCCCGTTCGGCCTCGTCGCCGGCCTCGGCCACCAGCCGGCTCCAGCCCGCCGACCGGACCAGGTAGGCGGCGGCGGCGACGTCCATCGGGTCGGCGGCCGCGGGGACGGTGCCCGACTCCAGCGCCCGGACGAGGTCGGGCTGGCCCAGCCGCAGCCGCTCCGCTATCCGCACCCGGAAGGCCGGCTCGGACTCCAGCGCCGCGGCCAGCGCGGTGGCGGCGTACTTGGCCCGCCGGGCCGGGGTGAACTTCGCGTACTGACGCAGCGACTGCGGCAGCTCGCCGGCGGGCAGCCCGCCGAGCGCGTCGGCGGCCAGGCCCACCACCCGGCGGCGCACGCCCTCGGGCAGCGGCCGGTCGAGCTGCTCGGCGGCGCGCCCTGCCGCCGGCTCCTCACCGGGCTCCTCACCGGCGGCCGGCCCGGCCGGGGCCGCGGTTGCGGACGGGGCGGCCTCGGTCTCGGCCGCGTCCGGCGCCTGCGTGTCCACAGCGGGCTGCCGCCCCTGCGGCCCCGCGGGCTCGTTCGCTGCGTCCACCACGTCCTCGGCTCCGATCCTGGTCCAGCGGGTACGGCCGTCCGCGGCCGCCCCCGTCGTCACGCTCCGTGCGCTCCGCCTGTCATTGTCCCGTGCGGCGGGCGGCCCTGCCGCCCACCGCACGGCCCGGCATCAGCCCTGCTCGGCGCCCTCGGCCGGCGCCGCGTCCTCGGCGCCCGGGCGGGCCACCAGCTCGACCTGGTCCACCGCGTTGCACCAGCGGCAGCGCACCGACTCGACGGTCTCGCTGTGCACCTCGGTCTCCTCCACCTCGGACTCGCCGGCGAGGTCGAAGTGGAGGAACTCGGTCACCCGCAGGGACCGGGTCACGTCGAAGCGGGTGAGGTTGCCGCAGAGCGTGCAGCGCCAGCGGGTCTCGGGCGTCAGAGCGGGGACGGTCATCGGGGATCCTCTCGGGTGGTCCCTGGGTGGGCTCAGGCGCTCCCCCCGGAGCCCCGGCATCGGCGGCGGGAGGCGGGAATGCCCGCCCCAAGCCTATTGCCTGGGGCAGCCACCGCGGCCACCGGTCAGGGCGTTGTGCAGTTAGCCCACCTGCCGCACGCCCGGTGTCACCGGGGCCCGGCGGAGGGATGCTTGGCCGCATGGCGATCCCGGTCCTCGACCACACCGGTGCGCGGGGCGGTCGCCCGACCGCGGGCGTCCCGGCCGTCAGTTACGCCCTGATCGCACTGAACACCCTGGTCTTCCTGCTCGGCCCGGCGGCCGGCATCAACCCCTTCTACGGCCGCGGGCAGGCCCGGGTCTGCGCCGAGCAGCGGTACGAGCAGCGCTGGGGGGCCGTCCCCGCCGAACTGCTGGCGGGCCGGCCGCTGACCGCCGAACAGCTGGCGCAGGCCCCCGACCCGGTGCCCGGGTGCCCCGCCGCCCCGACGCCGGGCAAGCACCCGGCGCTCTCGGTGCTCAGCGCGCTCTTCCTGCACGCCGGCTGGCTGCACCTGCTGGGCAACCTGCTCTTCCTCCACGTCTTCGGCCCCACCGTCGAGGAGCGGTTCGGCCGGGCCCGGTTCGCCCTCTTCTACCTCGCGGCCGGCTCGCTGGCGACGTACGGGTTCGCGCTGGCCGAGGCGCACGCGCCGGACTCCACCCGGGTCCTGATCGGCGCCTCGGGGGCGATCTCGGCCGTGCTCGGCGCCTACCTGCGGCTGAACCCGCGGGCCCGGGTCACCACGCTCGTCCCGCTGCTGCTCTTCCTGCCGCTGCGCTTCCCGGCCTGGCTGGTGCTCGGGCTCTGGTTCGCCCTCCAGTGGTGGTCGGTGCACTCGGCCGGGCCCGGGGTGGCCTACCTGGTGCACGTGATCGGCTTCGCCGCCGGCTTCCTCTACGCCTGCACGCTCGCCACCCGTCCCCCGCGACGCCCCGGCTGACGCCCGATACCCTGGCGGCACCTCACAAAGGAGCCGGAACAGTGATCACCGCCATCGTCCTGATCAAGACCAGCGTCGACCGCATCCCGGAGATCGCCGAGGCGATCGCGGCCATCGAGGGCGTCAGCGAGGTCTACTCGGTCACGGGTGGCTACGACCTGGTGGCGATGGTGCGGGTGCGCCGCCACGACGACCTGGCCGAGGTCATCCCCGGCCGGCTGAACAAGGTCCCGGGCGTGGCGCACACCGAGACCCAGATCGCCTTCCGCACCTACTCCCAGCACGACCTGGAGGCCGCCTTCGCGCTCGGCCTGGACGAGTAGCCCCCGTCCGCGACGGCCGGTTCAGCCCGCGCGCCGGCCCCGGTCGACCTGCACCGCCGCGACGCAGCGGCCGCCCTCGTTGCGGTAGGTCCACGCCGCGCCGTCCGTGACCAGCTCGCGGACGGCGGTCAGGAACCGCTCGACGTGCTCGTCCGGGGTGCCGGCCCCGAAGCTGACCCGGATCGCGTTCAGGCTCCGCTCACCCGGCAGCGACGGCTCGGGGGCGCCGCACTCCGACGGCGCCACCTCCTCGTCGCCGAGCAGCGTGCGCACCAGCGGGTGCGCACAGAACAGGCCGTCGCGCACCCCGATGCCGTACTCGGCGGAGAGCGCGGCGGAGAAGTGCGAGCTGTTCCAGCCCTCGACGACGAAGGAGAGGACGCCCACCCGTGCGGAGCCGGCGCCGAACAGGTTCAGCACCTTCACCTGCGGGATCTCGGCCAGGCCGGCGGTGAGCCGGGCGACCAGCTCCTGCTCGCGGGCCTCCAGCGCGTCCCAGCCGGCCTCGGTGAGGGCCCGGCAGGCCGAGGCGATGGCGTAGGCGCCGATGACGTTCGGCGAGCCGGCCTCGTGCCGGGCCGGGCCGGTGTGCCACTGCACGTCGACCGAACCGTCGGCCTCCCGGGCGACCGTCCGGGTCGCGCCGCCGCCGGCCAGGTAGGGCTCGGCCGCGTCCAGCCAGTCGGCGCGGCCGGCCAGCACCCCGGCACCGAACGGCGCGTAGATCTTGTGGCCGGAGAAGGCGATCCAGTCCACCCCCAGCTCCCGGACCGAGACCCGGTGGTGCGGGGCGAGCTGGGCTGCGTCCAGCACCACCCGGGCGCCGTGCCGGTGGGCGGTCCGGGTCAGCTCGGCGACCGGCCAGAGCTCGCCGGTGACGTTGGAGGCCCCGGTGACGCAGAGCAGCTTGGGCCCCTCGGGCGCCGCGGCCAGCGCGGCGTCCAGGGCCGCGACCGCCTCGGCCCGCGAGCGCGGGGCCCGCAGGTAGGTGACGGCCAGCCCGGCGTGGGCCCACGGCAGCAGCGAGGCGTGGTGCTCGGTCTCGAAGGCGAAGACCCGGGTGCCCGCCGGGACGGCGCCGGCCAGCAGGTTGAGCGAGTCGGTGGTGGCCCGGGTGAAGACCACCTGGTCGCCCTCGCGCAGGTCCAGGAACTCGGCGACGGTGCGGCGGCTCTGCTCGAACAGGTCGGTGGAGAGCTGGGAGAGGTAGCCGGCGCCGCGGTGCACGCTGCCGTAGTAGGGGGCGTAGGCGGCCACGTCGTCCCAGACCCGCTGCAGCGCCGGGGCGCTGGCGGCGTAGTCGAGCGCGGCGTACCCGACCTTCGCACCGTCGGCGAGCGGGACCTGCACGTCGCGGCCGAGGACGGCGAGCGGGGCACGGAGTTCGGTGGGGACGAGCGACACGGGTGCACTCCTTCACGGGGTGGGGACCCCGGGGTGCATGTCGCCCGGCGTCCGCGCTTGCCCCGCGGACGGATCGCCACGGAGCCCGGTCCTCACCCAGGGCACCCCGCCACGGACGGAGGGTTGCCGGACAGCAAGCTGGGGCTTCGCGCTGTCACTCATGACCTGGCCAAGACTCTAGGTCGCGGCCGCCGGGGCGGTCAAACAGCGTTCCGCCATCCGGACAGCGCGAGGGGCCCGCGGGAACGCCTCCCCGCGGGCCCCCAACTGCCTTCTCACGCCTTGCTGGTGGCCTCCGCCCAGCGCTTCAGCAGATCCTGCGCGGCGCCGGAGTCGATCGCCCGGGCGGCCCGCGCCATGCCCGCCGCGAGCTGCTCGGCGAGCGGCGCGTCGGTGAGCTCCAGCGCCACCAGGGCCGAGGCCGTGTTCAGCAGGACGGCGTCGCGCACCGGCCCGTGCTCGCCCGCCAGCAGCCGGCGGGCCACGTCCGCGTTGTACGCCGGGTCGCCACCGCGCAGCGCCTCGATGCCGACCGGCTCGATGCCGACCGTGCGCGGGTCGAAGGTGGTCTCGGTGACCTCGCCGTCGCGGACGACCCAGACCCGCGAGGTGGTGGTGATGGTCAGCTCGTCCAGGCCGTCGTCACCGCGGAAGACCAGCGCGCGGGCACCGCGCCCGGCCAGCACGCCGGCGATCAGCCCGGCCAGCCGGGTGTCGAAGCAGCCGACCGCGTGCGCGGTCACCCGCGCCGGATTGGTCAGCGGGCCGAGGATGTTGAACGCGGTCGGGACGCCGAGGTCGCGCCGGGCGGTCGCGGCGTGCCGCATCGACGGGTGGAAGCGCGCCGCGGAGCAGAAGGTGAGGCCGACCTCCTCGGCCACCTCGGCCACCCGCCGGGCGGACAGGTCGAGGCTGATGCCGAGCTTCTCCAGGACGTCCGAGGAGCCGCTGGCGGAGCTCGCCGCCCGGTTGCCGTGCTTGACCACCTTGGCGCCGGCCGCGGCGGCGACGATCGCGGACATGGTGGAGATGTTCACCGTCTTGGCCCGGTCGCCGCCGGTGCCCACGATGTCCACGGCCGGGCCGGGGATGGTGAGGGGCTCGGCGTGCGCGTACATCGCGTCCACCAGGCCGGTGACCTCTTCCACCGTCTCGCCCTTGGAGCGGAGCGCCACCATGAAGCCGGCCACCTGGGCCGGGGAGGCCTCGCCGCTCATGATCCGGTCCATCGCCCAGGAGGAGGCGGAGCGGTCGAGGTCCTCGCCCCTGAGCAGTGCCGACAGGACGTCGGGCCAGGTGCGGACCACCTGCACGGGGTCGTTGCCGCCGTTCGCAGGGTTCACGTTCACCATGGCTGACTCCAGCTGTTGTCGGTTCCCGGAAGGGATGTCCGTACGGATGGAGCCAGCCTATCGAGCGGCGGGACACCGAAGTCCCGCCGCCGGACTTCTTCTCTCGTACTGAGACGGGCGCCGGCGGGGCGCGCCCTAGCGGACGGCCGGCGTCCGCTTCGCCACCCGGGCCCGGAGCAGCGTGGCGGCCGCCTCCGCGAGCGCCACCGGGTCGACCGGCCGGGAGATCGCGGCGTCGGCCCGGCTCCAGGCGGCCAGCCAGGTGTCCTGCGGCCGACCGATCAGCACCAGCACCGGCGGGCAGCCGTAGATCTCGTCCTTCAGCTGCCGCCCGAGCCCCAGCCCGCCGGCCGGCACCGCCTCGCCGTCCAGCACGCAGAGGTCGACGCCCCCCTTCTCCAGCGCCTTCAGCACCGCGGGGTGCGTCGCGCACTCCAGGTAGTCCAGCTCCGGAAGGTCCTCGGCGGGGCGGCGGCCGAGGGCCGTCAGCACCTGCTCGCGGGTGTTGCGGTCGTGGCTGTAGACGAGGACGGTCAGCGTCTCGTCGGACTTGTACGCCATGGGCCCTGCTCCCTCACGTGTGATCCGGACCACGTTCACCTCACTCCGGATGCTACTCCCGATCACCTCCTGCGGAGGCCGTCCCGCACGATCCCCCTCAAGCCGCCGCGCCCCCGGCTCACCCTCCCGGAGGACGGTCCGTCACCCCCGCGCACGCAGTCCACCCGTACGGCCGACCGCGGGGCCGCTCCCCTTACTTCCCGCGCCCCCCGCAGCGGTGCAGCGACACGCTGGGCAAGGGGGTCGAACGGCCCCGCGAAGAACCATCAGAAAAGGGACACGCCGCTGCTCAGCCCCCGTCCGGACGCCCCGCCCGGCGCCACCGGGGCATACCGCACGCACCGGACACTCCGAGGGAGACCCCCCGGCGTGAAGACGGAATAAGGGACCGACATAATGTCCGTCGTGGCGACAGCAACAGCAGTAGAAACCGGGCACGCGCACGGATCGGTCAACCGGCCGAACATGGTCAGCGTCGGAACGATCGTCTGGCTCAGTTCCGAGTTGATGTTCTTCGCGGCCCTCTTCGCGATGTACTTCACGCTCCGCTCCGTCAAGGGAGCCGAGTTCTGGACCGAGAAGGCGCACGCCCTCAACGTGCCCTTCTCCTCGGTCAACACCACGATCCTGGTGCTCTCCTCGCTGACCTGCCAGCTCGGCGTCTTCGCCGCCGAGCGCGGGGACGTGAAGAAGCTCCGCTCGTGGTTCGTCATCACCTTCGTGATGGGCGCGATCTTCATCGGCGGCCAGGTCTTCGAGTACACCGAGCTGGTCAAGAAGGACGGCCTCTCGCTGTCCTCCGACCCGTACGGCACGGTGTTCTACCTGACCACCGGCTTCCACGGTCTGCACGTGACGGGTGGTCTGATCGCCTTCCTGCTGGTCCTGGGACGGACGTACGCAGCCAAGCGGTTCACGCACGAGCAGGCCACCGCCGCGATCGTGGTGTCGTACTACTGGCACTTCGTCGACGTCGTGTGGATCGGCCTGTTCGCGACCATCTACCTGATCAAGTAACCAGCTGATCAGGTCGCTGGCCACCGGCGCACGGCCCCGCCCTCACCGGCGACGGGCCGCTTCGTCCGGTGCCGACGCTCCCACCGACCGACCGCGCGCGCAGCCCTAGAGAGGCAGCCTCGTGCCGGCCAGACCGGCCGCCGGGTGCACCCACCAGTCGACCAGATCCTGACACCGGGGTTATTCCGTGAAAAAGCTCTCCGCACGACGGCGCCACCCATTGGCGGCGCTGGTCGTCCTACTTCTCGCCCTGGCGGCAACCGGGGGGCTGTACGCCGCGTTCGCGCCCGCCGACAAGGCGCAGGCCGACGTCGCCGCGCAGTCGCTCGCGATCGATGAGGGCAAGAAGCTCTTCGCCGTGGGCTGCTCCTCCTGCCACGGCCTGAACGGCCAGGGCAGCAGCGACGGTCCGAGCCTGGTCGGCGTCGGCTCCGCCGCGGTCGACTTCCAGGTCGGCACCGGTCGCATGCCGGCCCAGCAGCCCGGCGCCCAGGTGCCGCGCAAGAAGAACATCTACTCGCAGGCGGAGATCGACCAGCTCGCCGCCTTCGTGTCCTCGCTCGGCCCCGGCCCGGTGACGCCGACCGAGGAGCAGTTCACCTCGACCAACCCCGAGGACATCTCCAAGGGTGGCGAGCTGTTCCGCACCAACTGCGCCCAGTGCCACAACTTCGCCGGCCAGGGCGGTGCCCTGACCAAGGGCAAGTACGCCCCGTCGCTGGAGGGTGTGGACGCCAAGCACATCTACGAGGCCATGCAGACCGGCCCGCAGAACATGCCGTCGTTCCCGGACACCACCATGCCCGAGGAGCAGAAGAAGCAGATCGTGGCCTTCGTCCGCCACACCACCAACGATGAGCCGAACCCCGGTGGTCTCACGCTCGGCAGCCTCGGTCCGGTGACCGAGGGCCTGTTCGGCTGGATCTTCGGTCTCGGAACGCTCATCGCGGTCGCGATCTGGGTCGCCGCCCACACCACCAAGGCCAAGAAGTCATGAGCCACGACATGTCAGAAGAGAAGCTCCCGGAGTCGCACGGCTCCGCCGGGCACCACGAGGTGGCCGCCCACGGCGACCCGTTCGCCGACCCGGGCCTGCCGGCCCACGAACCGCGTCGCACCGACATCGACGAGCGGGCCGCCAAGCGCGCCGAGCGCCAGGTCTCGCTGATGTTCGTGGTCTCGATGCTGGCCACCATCGGCTTCATCGCGTCCTTCGTGGCCATCGACCCGGACAAGATCATCTTCGTCTGGCCGCTCGGCCACATCAGCGAGATGAACTTCGCCCTGGGCATGACCCTCGGCCTGGCCCTGTTCATGATCGGCGCGGGCGCGGTCCACTGGGCCCGCACCCTGATGTCGGACCACGAGCTGCCGGCCGAGCGTCACCCGATCGAGGCCGACGACGAGCTCCGTGCCGACGTCATCCAGCAGTTCAAGACGGGTGCCGCGGAGTCCGGCTTCGGCCGCCGCAAGATGATCCGCAACACCCTCATCGGTTCGATGGCGCTGGTGCCGCTGTCCGGTGTGGTGCTCCTGCGCGACCTGGGCCCGCTGCCCGAGGACAAGCTGGCGCACACCGGGTGGCGCGAGGCCACCGAGGCCAAGCCGCTGCAGCTCATCAACATGAACACCAACCTGCCGATGAAGGCCGAGGACATCATCACGGGGTCGCTGACCTTCGCGATGCCCGAGGGCCTGCACGTCCACGACGAGGACTTCCAGCAGCAGATCGCCAAGGACGCCCTGATGCTGGTGCGCATCGCGCCGGAGGACATCAAGGACGACAAGTCCCGGGAGATGGGCTTCGAGGGCATCCTCGCCTACTCGAAGATCTGCACCCACGTCGGCTGCCCGATCAGCCTCTACGAGCAGCAGACCCACCACGCGCTCTGCCCCTGCCACCAGTCGACCTTCGACCTGTCGGACGGCGCGCGCGTCATCTTCGGCCCGGCCGGCCACCCGCTGCCGCAGCTGAAGATCACCACTGACGAGAAGGGCTTCCTGGTCGCCACCGGCGACTTCGAGGAGCCCGTCGGCCCGAGCTACTGGGAGCGTGCTCGATGAGTAGCGCGAGCAGCACCACCTCCGGTGCCGCCAAGCCCGCCAGCACGCGTGCCAACCCCGCCAACAAGTGGGAAGCCGCTGCTGACTGGACGGACGGCCGGCTGGGGATCTACTCCCTCGCCAAGGCCAACCTGCGCAAGATCTTCCCGGACCACTGGTCCTTCATGCTGGGCGAGATCTGCCTCTACACCTTCATCATCATCATCATGACCGGCGTCTACCTGACGCTGTTCTTCAAGCCCTCCATGGGCGAGGTGATCTACGACGGGTCGTACGTCCCGCTCAAGGGCATCCAGATGTCCGAGGCGTACGCGTCGACCGTCGACATCAGCTTCGAGGTCCGCGGCGGTCTGCTGATCCGCCAGATCCACCACTGGGCCGCGCTGGTCTTCGTGGCCGCGATGCTCGTGCACATGATGCGCGTGTTCTTCACCGGCGCGTTCCGCAAGCCGCGCGAGATCAACTGGGTCTTCGGCTTCCTGCTGCTGGTCCTGGGCATGTTCGACGGCTTCTTCGGCTACTCGCTGCCCGACGACCTGCTCTCCGGCACCGGTATCCGGTTCATGGAGGGCGCCGTCCTGGCGACCCCGCTGGTCGGCACCTACATCCAGATGTTCCTGTTCGGGGGCGAGTTCCCCGGCCACGACATCGTGCCGCGGTTCTTCACCATCCACGTGCTGCTGATCCCGGGCATCATGCTGGGCCTGCTGGTGGCCCACCTGATCCTGGTCTTCTACCACAAGCACACCCAGTGGGCGGGCCCCGGCAAGACCGAGAAGAACGTCGTCGGCATGCCGCTGATGCCGGTCTACATGGCCAAGGCCGGTGGCTTCTTCTTCCTGGTGTTCGGTCTGATCGCGGCCGTCTCGGCGATCGCCTCGATCAACCCGATCTGGGCGTACGGCCCGTACCGTCCGGACCAGGTGTCCACCGACGCCCAGCCCGACTGGTACATGGGCTTCTCCGAGGGTCTGATCCGCGTCATGCCGGGCTGGGAGATCGGCCTGTGGGGCCACACCCTCAACCTGGGTGTCTTCATCCCGCTGATGGTGATCTTCCCGCTGGTGCTGGTCTCGATCGCGGTCTACCCGTTCATCGAGGGCTGGATCACCGGTGACAAGCGCGAGCACCACATCCTGGACCGCCCGCGCAACGCCCCGGTCCGCACCGCGCTCGGCGCCGCCTGGATCAGCCTCTACCTGGTCCTGCTGGTCGCCGGTGGCAACGACCTCTTCGCCACCCACCTGCACCTGTCGCTCAACGACGTGACGTACTTCGTCCGCGTGGGCTTCTTCGTGGTGCCGGTCCTCACCTTCATCGTCACCAAGCGCTGGTGCCTCGGCCTCCAGCGCCGGGACAAGGAGAAGGTGCTGCACGGCCGCGAGACCGGCGTCATCAAGCGCCTGCCGCACGGCGAGTTCGTCGAGGTCCACGCGCAGCTGCCGCAGGCCGACCTGTACAAGCTCACCGCGCACGAGCAGATCCAGCCGGTCGAGCTGCCGGCCCAGACGGACGAGAACGGCGTGGCCCGCAGGGCCGGCGTCCTCACCCGCACCCGGGCCAAGCTCTCCCGCGGCTTCTACGGCGAGGGCAGCCAGATCCCCAAGCCCACCTCCGAGGAGCACCACGAGATCACCAGCGGCCACGGCCACCACTGATCCCGTCGCACCCCGCGTCACCCCCGAGGGCCGCCGACCAGAACTCCTCTGGTCGGCGGCCCTCGGGCTTTCCCGTCCGTCCGCCACCCCTCGTCAGGAGCCATCGTGGAGCTGTCCGTCGACCCCGCCGCCGCCACTCCCCCGTTCGAGCAGATCCGGTCGCAGATCGCCGACCGGGCCCGCAGCGGCGAGCTGCCGACCGGGCTGCGGCTGCCCACCGTGCGGGCCCTGGCCGAGCAGCTCGGGGTGGCGGCCGGGACGGTCGCGCGGGCCTACCGTGAGCTGGAGGCGGACGGCGTGGTGGAGACGCACGGGCGGCGCGGGACGCTGATCGCCGCGACCGGGGACACCGGTCACCGGCTGGCCGCCGCGGCCGCCGCCGAGTACGCCGAGCGGGCCCGGCGCCTCGGGGTCCCGCTGGCGGACGCCCTGGCGGCCGCGCAGACCGCCCTGCGGCTGGCCTACGGGGAGCCGGACCGGCAGGGCTGACGGGACGGAGGAGGGCGCGGACCGGGCGGGCTCGCGGACCGGGCGGGGCGGCCCCGCCCGGTCCGCGGCGCTCAGACCTCCGGGCGGATCATCCCGGCGGCGGGGGCCCGGGAGGCCGGCGCCGTGGTGTTGACGGTCTGCCCGAGGGCGCTGTGCTTGACCCAGTCGGTCCAGGACACGTTCCAGTCGCCGAAGCCGTTGCCGAAGGGCTCCATGGTCGCGCCGTGGCTGTTGACCACCGTGACCAGGTCGCCGATCCGGGTGTTCTCGTAGAACCACTTGGCGTTCTCGGTGCTCATGCCCGTACAGCCGTGGCTGACGTTCGCCGAGCCCTGCGAGCCCACCGACCAGGGCGCCGCGTGCACGTACTCGCCGCTCCAGGTCACCCGGGTGGCCCACTCGACGTTCAGGTCGTACGACTCCGAACTGCCGGCGGCTATGCCGATCGTCTCGCCGCTCATCCGCACCTGGCGCTCCTGGCCGAGCACCACCTTGACGCCGTTGCGGGTGTCGAAGCCCGGCTTGCCGGTGGTCACCGGGATCGTCCGGACCACCTGGCCGTTGCGCTTGAGGGTGAGCTCGTGGGCCGCGGCGTCCACCACCGACTCCACCCGCTCCCCGATCCGCAGCGCCAGGGCGGCGCGGTCGCCGCCGTAGAGGCCGTCCGCGATCCGGCTGCCGGTGCCCCCGAAGACCAGGCTGACGGTGGTGCCGACGGGCCAGTACTCCTGCGGGCGGAAGTGCAGGTTCTTGTCGTCCACCCAGTACCAGCCGCCGGTGACGGCCGGCTGCGAGGTGACGGTCAGGGCGCGCTCGACCTCCTGGCGGGCCTGCGGGTCCTTGACCGCCTCGGAGAGCTGGACGGTGAGCGGCTGGCCGACCCCGTAGAGGCCGGTGCCGGAGGAGTCCGGGCCGAGCTTGGCCGTCAGCAGTCGCTGCGCGGCCTGGGTGGAGAAGGCCGAGGTGGTCTCACCGCGGCCGCCCTTGCCGTCGTCCGCGGCGATCCGGACGGTGTAGTCGGTGGCCGCCTTCAGCCGCCCGGTGGTCTGCCAGCTGCGCTGGTCCTGCGAGAGCGTCCCGGCCACCACCCGGCCGTCCGGGCCGACCACGGTGACGTCGGTGAGCCGGCTGCCGGCCACGGCGGTCACCGTGACGGGCTGGGACGGGTCCACCTTGCCCTCGGCCGAGACGTGGACGAGCGGGGCCGCGTCGACCTTGTGGACGGCCCCGGCGGAGTCGTCCTTGTCGCCCGACGTGCAGGCGGCCAGCGGGACCAGCACTGCGAGGGCCAGCGAGATGCTGCCTATACCTGCGATTCCGCGCCTGTCGGCCATGACCGCCTCCGAGGGTTCGCACGATTGATCAGATCGTAGGAACGGTGGGCTGCGGAGCGACATCCGGGGGAAGCGCCGTTGGGCCGGCGGAGTGAGGGCCTCACTCCGGGGACGCAACAGGGCCGGGCACCCCGTGCGGGATGCCCGGCCCTGTGCGAGGGACGGAACCTACTGGTTCTGGTTCTCGCCCCGGTAGAACTCGAAGACCCAGCCGAACAGGCCGATCAGGATGATCGGGATCGACCAGTAGAGCAGCCACCAACCGAAGATCACGCCCATGAAGGCGAGCGCGCCACCGATCGCGAGCGAGAGCGGCTGCCAGCTGTGCGGGGCGAAGAAGCCCAGCTCGCCGGCGTCGTCGGCGACCTCGGCCTCGGGGTTGTCACCCGCGCCGCTGTCCACCCGGCGGGCGGTGAAGGCGAGGTAGTACCCGATGAAGGCACAGAGGGCGAACGCCAGGAAGAGCGCCGTGGTACCGGCCGCCTCGATGCCGAGGTCCGAGTTGTTGGTCCACAGACCGTAGGTGATCGCCATCGCGAGGACGAAGACCGCCAGGCCGAGGAAGATCTTTCCCTGTTCCTTCATCAGGCGTCGCCCTCCTTCTTGCCCTTGCCCAGCTGCGGGTTGTCGTACTTCGCCGGGGTCACACCGGCGAGGTGCTTGGCCGGCTCACCGTGGTTCTCCAGGTAGTCCAGCGCGGCGATCTCCGGGTGGTGGAGGTCGAAGGCCGGGGATTCGGAGCGGATCCGCGGGAGGGTGAGGAAGTTGTGCCGCGGCGGCGGGCAGGAGGTCGCCCACTCCAGCGAGCGGCCGTAGCCCCACGGGTCGTCGACCTCGATCTTCTCGCCGTACTTGGCGGTCTTCCAGACGTTGTAGAGGAACGGCAGGATCGACAGACCGAGCAGGAACGAGCCGATGGTCGAGACGGTGTTCAGGGTGGTGAAACCGTCCGAGGCGAGGTAGTCGGCGTAGCGGCGGGGCATGCCCTCCGCGCCGAGCCAGTGCTGCACCAGGAAGGTGGCGTGGAAGCCGATGAACAGCGTCCAGAAGGTGATCCGGCCGAGGCGCTCGTCGAGCATCTTGCCGGTCATCTTCGGCCACCAGAAGTGGAAGCCGGCGAACATCGCGAAGACGACGGTGCCGAAGACCACGTAGTGGAAGTGGGCGACGACGAAGTACGAGTCCGAGACGTGGAAGTCGATCGGCGGGGAGGCGAGCAGAACACCCGTCAGACCGCCGAAGAGGAAGGTCACCAGGAAGCCGACCGTCCAGAGCATCGGGGTCTCGAAGCTCAGCGAGCCCTTCCACATGGTGCCGACCCAGTTGAAGAACTTCACACCGGTCGGGACCGCGATCAGGAAGGTCATGAAGGAGAAGAACGGCAGCAGCACCTGGCCGGTGACGTACATGTGGTGCGCCCACACCGTCACGGACAGACCGGCGATCGCGATGGTGGCCGCGATCAGGCCGGAGTAGCCGAACATCGGCTTGCGGCTGAAGACCGGGACGATCTCCGACACGATGCCGAAGAACGGCAGCGCGATGATGTACACCTCGGGGTGGCCGAAGAACCAGAAGAGGTGCTGCCAGAGCAGCGCTCCACCGTTGGCCGGATCGAAGACGTGTGCCCCGAACTTGCGGTCCGCCTCCAGGGCGAACAGCGCGGCGGCCAGCACCGGGAAGGCCAGCAGGACCAGCACGGCGGTCAGCAGGACGTTCCAGACGAAGATCGACATCCGGAACATCGTCATGCCGGGCGCGCGCATGCAGATGATCGTGGTGATGAAGTTGACCGCGCCGAGGATCGTGCCGAAGCCGGAGAAGGCCAGACCCATGATCCACATGTCGGCGCCGACACCCGGCGAGCGGACGGCGTCCGACAGCGGGGAGTAGGCGAACCAGCCGAAGTCGGCCGCACCCTGCGGGGTGACGAAGCCGGCCACCGCGATGGTCGAGCCGAACAGGTACAGCCAGTACGCGAACATGTTCAGACGCGGGAACGCCACGTCCGGGGCGCCGATCTGGAGCGGCATGATCCAGTTCGCGAAGCCGGCGAAGAGCGGCGTCGCGAACATCAGCAGCATGATCGTGCCGTGCATCGTGAACGCCTGGTTGAACTGCTCGTTCGACAGGATCTGGGTCCCGGGACGGGCGAGCTCGGCGCGCATGACCAGCGCGAGGATGCCGCCGATCAGGAAGAAGGCGAACGACGTGCCCAGGTACAGGGTGCCGATCGTCTTGTGGTCGGTGGTGGTCAGCCACTTGATGATGGTGGAACCCGGCTTGCGGGTCCGCTGCGCCCCGACCGTGACGGCCCCGGCGCCCCCGCCAGCCGCGGCGGGCTCGTTGAGGATGGTCACTTCTCTTCACTTCCCATGGTCGTGATGCCGGAGGGCACCGCGCCGGTCTGGCCCTTGGCCCGCAGCTCCGCCAGGTGCTTGTCGTAGTCGGCACGGTCGACGACCTTGACGTTGAACAGCATGCGCGAGTGGTCGGTGCCGCAGAGCTCGGCGCACTTGCCCATGTACTCGCCCTTGACGTTCGGGGTGACCTCGAACTGGTTCACCACGCCCGGGACGACGTCCATCTTCATCAGGAAGTTGACGGGCCAGAAGTCGTGGATGACGTCCCGGGAGGTCAGGACGAACTTCACCGACTCGTTGACCGGCAGGTACAGGGTCGGCACATCGGCCGGCGTGCCCACGTCGTAGGCGGCGTCCTTGTTGGCCGGGTCGGGCGTCTCGGTGTTCTCGTAGTTGAACGCCCAGCTCCACTGGAAGCCGACCACGTTGACCGTGTGCTGCGGCTTGGCGGAGATGGCGGTCAGCCTCGTCTCGTCGCGGGCGACGAAGTAGAAGAGGACCGAGACGATGATGATGGGGACCGCGGTGTAAAGCGCCTCGATGGGCACGTTGTACCGGGTCTGCGGGGGGATCTCCACGCCGGTGCGGCTGCGCCGGTGGAAGATCACGCTCCAGATGATCAGACCCCACATCAGTGCGCCGACCACCAGTGCCGCGATCCAGGACCCCTGCCACATGTGGAGGACCAGCGGCCCTTCCTCGGTGACGGGGCTTGGCATGCCAAGCCTGGGGAGGTCGTTGGCCGAGCAGCCGGTGGCGGTCGCGATGACGAGGCCCAGTGCCAGCGCCTGAGGCAGCTTCCGCCGCATCGTGCGCCGCGGCGAGCGGTCGGAGCCGTTGGGACTCACGTAGCGCCTTCCCGAAGTCTCGCCCGCCTTCGCGTCGCCCCGGAGAGGATTGGACCTCCCCGGCGACCCGACCACGGGCACGGTTTGAATGCTTATGCGGGCCAAACCCTACTCCAGCCTTATGCGCTGCTGACGGGCAGGTCCCGGTAACGCGCCGCCCGGTCGCCCGATCAGGCCCGGCAAGGGCTGCGTCGCAGGTCATCGTAGGCATTCGAGGCCCTTACGCCCGATCGGGGGATGACCTCGAACAACGTGGTGACGGCCCGTCCGGTGCGGACGAATCGGACATTCGGGTTGATCGACTGACGGCCGGTGAGTGGAGCGGCCGGACCGGAACGCGGCCGGGAGTGTCGTTAAATGTGACCGTGTACTTCGATGTGGCCTCCACCGCACCGCTCCACCCCGTCGCGCGGCAGGCGCTGACCGCCGCCCTGGACGAGGGCTGGGCCGACCCGGCCCGGCTCTACCGCTCCGGCCGGCAGGCGCGGATGCTGCTGGACGCCGCCCGGGAGACCGTCGCCGAGGTGCTCGGTGCCCGGGCCGACGAGATCTCCTTCACCCCCAGCGGGACCCAGGCCGTGCAGCTCGGGATGCTCGGCGCGCTGGCCGGCAACCGGCGGCGCGGCTCGCACCTGGTGCACTCGGCGGTCGAGCACTCCAGCGTGCTGCACACCGCCGAGCGGTGGGCGTCGCCCCGGCCGGAGGCCGGCGGAGAAGCGGCCGGCGGCTCGGTGACGGCCGTCCCGGTCGACCGGTACGGGCGGGTCTCCCCCGAGGCGTTCGCGGCCGCGCTGCGGCCGGACACCGCACTGGCCGTGCTGCAGTCCGCCAACCACGAGGTGGGCACGGTCCAGCCGGTGGCGGAGGTCGCCGAGCGGTGCGCGGACGTGCCGCTGCTGGTGGACGCGGCGCAGAGCGCCGGCCGTGTGGACGTCCCGGCCGGCTGGTCGCTGCTGGCGGCGAGCGCGCACAAGTGGGGCGGCCCGGCCGGGGTCGGCGTCCTGGCGGTGCGCAAGGGCGTCCGCTACGCCTCGCCGCTGCCGGCCGACGAGCGTGAGCGCGGCCGGGTGCCGGGGTACGTCAACGTCCCCGCGATCGTGGCCGCGGCCGCCTCGCTGCGGGCCGTGCGGGCCGAGGCCGAGCGGGAGAACGCCCGGCTGCACGCCCTGGTGGAACGGATCCGGACGGCGGTGCCGCGGCTGGTGCCCGAGGTGGAGGTGGTCGGCGACCCGGTACGGCGGCTCCCGCACCTCGTCACGTTCTCCTGCCTGTACGTCGACGGCGAGGTGCTGCTGACCGAGCTGGACCGGGCCGGCTTCGCCGTCTCCTCGGGCTCCTCCTGCACCTCGTCCACCCTGACGCCGAGCCACGTGCTGGCGGCGATGGGCGTGCTCACCGAGGGGAACGTCCGGGTGTCGCTGCCGTTCGGAGCGGCGGAGGAGGACGTGGAGCGGTTCCTGGCCGTGCTGCCCGGCCTGGTGGCCGGCGTCCGCGCCCCGCTCGGGCTGGACCTGCCCGCGCCGGCGGGCGCCGGGGCCGCCGGGGCGGCGCCGGAGGCCGCGCAGGCTCCGGGGCCGGCCGCCGACCTGGTGATCGACGCGCTCGGCAAGCGGTGCCCGCTGCCGGTGATCGAGCTGGCCAAGCGGATCGGCGACGTCCCCCCGGGCGGCACCGTCGCGGTGCTGTCCGATGACGAGGCGGCCCGGCTGGACATCCCGGCCTGGTGCGGGATGCGCGGCCAGGAGTACGTGGGCGAGGCCCCGGCCGGCGACTACGGCGCCGACCGGGGCGCGGCCTACCTGGTCCGGCGGTCCGCCTGACCGGTGCGCCTGACCGGTCCGCCCGAAGGCTCCCCCCGGGGCGGACCGGACCGGCCGGACCGCTACTTGACCAGGTGGGCCCGGATCTCGGCGGCGGCGTCGGCGCCGTAGGCGGCCTCGAAGCGCTTCAGGAAGGCCGACGGGCGCAGCTCGTACTCCTGGGTGCCGACGGTCTCGATCACCAGGGTGGCGAGCATGCAGCCCAGCTGGGCCGCGCGCTCGAGCTCCAGCTCCCAGGAGAGGCCCGCCAGGAAGCCGGCCCGGAAGGCGTCGCCGACGCCGGTCGGGTCGGTCTTGCTCTCCTCGGGGGCGCAGCCGACCAGCACCGGCGGCTCGCCCTTGCGGTCGATCCGGACGCCCTTGCTGCCGAGGGTGGTGATCCGGGTGCCGACGCGGGTGAGGATCTCCTCCGCGTCCCAGCCGGTCTTGGTCTCGATCAGCGCGGCCTCGTACTCGTTGGTGAACAGGTACGCGGCGCCGTCGACGATCTCCCGGATGTCGTCGCCGTCCAGGCGGGCCAGCTGCTGGGACGGGTCGGCGGCGAAGGCGTAGCCGCGGGTACGGCACTCCTGGGTGTGGCGCACCATGGCCTGCGGGTCGTCCGCGCCGATCAGCACGAGGTCCAGGCCGCCGACGCGGTCGGCGATCGGCTTGAGCTCGATGTTGCGGGCCTCCGCCATGGCGCCGGTGTAGAACGACGCGATCTGGTTGTGGTCCTCGTCCGTGGTGCACATGAAGCGGGCGGTGTGCCGGGTCTCGGAGATGTGGACGGACTGGCAGTCCACGTTGTTGCGCTCCAGCCAGCTGCGGTACTCGGAGAAGTCCGCGCCGGCCGCACCGACCAGGATCGGGCGGAGCCCGAGGACGCCCATGCCGAACGCGATGTTCGGGGCGACACCGCCACGGCGGATGTCCAGGGTGTCGACCAGGAAGGACAGCGACACGGTGTGCAGCTGCTCTGCGACGAGCTGGTCGGCGAACCGGCCGGGGAACGTCATCAGGTGGTCGGTGGCGATCGAGCCGGCGACGGCGATACGCACGGGAGGTCTCCTCAGGATGGCGGCATGGCCACGGAAAGCAGGGGGCGAACCCACCCACGGTACCCGGGACGGGGCGCACGACGGCAATACCGCCGCAGTTGGCACCCCCCGCCCTCGAACGTGTACTACCCCCGGGTAGCCCTGGTGGGGGTCCGGTGGTCGGCCTAGGGTCGCTGGCAGGGGCCGGTCCGGCCCCGACCGAGCCGCGGCAGCGCCGCCGCGGCAGCCTGGATCGGAGCCATGGCCGATGATGCCCAGTCAGCACCCGATGCGTGTTCCGGCCGCCCTGCGGGGCGATGCCGACGGCGAGACCCTGGACGCGCTGGTGGACTCCTCCCGGCAGCTGCGGCGGTTCTGGCCGCTGCTGGCGACCGGCCCCGAGCCCAGCGCCCCCGCGCCGGCCGGCTTCCGCGTCCCGTCCGGGGCGCAGCGCCTGGTCGCGGGCATGGCCGAGTACGGGATGTAGGCCGGTCCTGCGGGCCGGGTCCCCCGGGGCCGTCCAAGGGGGCACGGGGGGCTCGGCGGGGGCCGGGCGGGAACCACGGGAACCGGATCCGTCCGGGCCACGTCACATCCGCGCGGTGCGGCCGCCGAGGCGGTGCCGCTGAGCCCTCGGGAGGATGGACAGATGGACCTGACGGATCTGGAGCCGATGCCCCGGCGTACGAGCGGCGCGCGCGCTGACCGCCCGCGCGGGCGGCGGACGGCGGCGGTGGCCGCCCTGGTGCTGGCGGCGGCCGTCGCGGTGGCCGGGTGCGACGGCGACGGCGGCAAGTCCGCCGCGGAGTCGGCCACCCGCTCCTCGACGGCGTCCGCGAGCACCGCGGCCTCCCCCACCGCTCCGGCCTCCCCGGCGGCGCCGTCCGCCTCCGCCCCGGTGGCGCCCCCGTCGGCCGATCCCTCGGTGACCGCCCCCGACCCCCGGCCGGCGAGCCCCACGCCGGGCTCCGTCCCGCCGGTACCGGCGCTGACGCCGACGCCGGCGCCCACCCCGCCGCGCGAGGGCATCGCGGTCGGCGAGCCGGATCCGAACGGCAAGCCCGCGGTGCGCCCGGCGATCACCTACCGGGTGGACGGCAACCGGTTGACGGTCTGGTTCTACGGCGGGATCTGCGAGCGCTACGCGCTGAAGGCCGACGAGTCCAAGCCTGGCCGGGTGGACGTGCGGGTGACGCTGGCGGCGCCGATGCCGGCCGGCCAGAGCTGCGCCGAGCTCGCCAAGCGGCAGACCGTGGCTGCCGATCTGAAGCAGCCGCTCGCCGGGCGGACGGTGTTCGACGCCTCGAACGGCCAGGCCGTGCCGCTGGAGACCGACGCGGCCGCCGGGCCGAACCCGGACGGGGCCGGCCCGGACGTCGCCGGGCGGTAGCCGGGGCCCGGCCCGCAGGAACGGCGAAGGCGGCCCCGGAGGATCCGGAGCCGCCTTCGCCGTCTGCCGACTAGCTGAACGAGTCGCCGCAGGCGCAGGAGCCGGTGGCGTTCGGGTTGTCGATCGTGAAGCCCTGCTTCTCGATGGTGTCCACGAAGTCGACGGTCGCACCACCCAGGTACGGGGCGCTCATGCGGTCGGTGACGACCTTGACACCGTTGAAGTCCTTGACCACATCGCCGTCGAGCGAACGCTCGTCGAAGAAGAGCTGGTAACGCAGGCCGGAGCAGCCGCCGGGCTGGACGGCGACGCGCAGCGCAAGGTCGTCGCGGCCCTCCTGCTCCAGCAGGCCCTTGACCTTGGCCGCGGCGGCATCGGTGAGGAGGATGCCACTCTCGACGGTGGTCTCGTCCTGGACGGTCATCTGCTTTCTCCCGGTCTTGACGACGGTCTGCCGCCAGTACCAACCGATCGCCGTCCGGATTCATTTCCCGGGCGGCGCTGCTCTTCGGTGGTCTGCTGCGGCGGAATTTCCGTGGGCCGGGTGTGCACCGGCTCCCCTACTACGCTCCCCATGCTCGCACACCGGCGGGGCTCGGTCACCGCCCCGTGCGCCGATCCGGACGAACCGGCCCCCTCCGGGCGCCGCCGCGGCCAGGATGGTGGGCATGATCCTGCGACTGGTCCAGGACACCGCCGCCGATGCGGAGGCCGTCCAGCACCTCGCCCGTCTCGCGTTCGCCCCGTTCCCCGACGCCGGCCCCGGTGCTCCCGGCCCCGGCGGGCGGGACGCACCGCCGTCCGTGTACCAACCGGCCCGCACCAGACACCTGGTCCGCACCGACCCGCAGGGCTGCTGGCTGGCGGAGCGGGACGGCGAGCCGGTCGGCGCGGTGCTGTCGCTGCGCCGGGAGGGCCTGTGGGTCCTGGCCCTGCTCGCGGTGCGGCCGGAGGCCCGGGGCAAGGGCGTCGGGCGGCTGCTGCTGGAGCGGGCCGCCGCGCACGGCCGGGGCTGCCTGCGCGGGATGCTCTGCGCCTCGCCGTCGCCGGCGGCGGCCCGGCACTACCGCCGGGCGGGCTTCACGCTGCACCCGGCGATGCGGCTGACCGGGCGGGTGGACCGCTCGGGGCTGGTCGACCCCGGTGACATCCCGGTGCACCCGGGCAACGCCACCCACCGGCACCTGCTGGACTCGGTGGACCGCCGGCTGCGCGGGGCCGCGCACGGGTCGGACCACGAGCTGATGCTGGCCCACTTCGAGGAGTTGCTGGTCGCCGACGCCCTGGCGGGCAGCGGCTACTGCTACCGGGACGGGGGCGAGGTGAAGCTGCTGGCCGCCACCTCGAAGCGGATCGCCGTCCGGCTGCTGCGCGAGGCGCTGGCCAGGGTGCCGGACGGCGTCCCGGCCCGGGTCGAGTACCTGACCGCCGAGCAGGAGTGGGCGCTGGACGTCGGCCTGGAGGTGGGCCTGAGCGTGGAGACCCGGGGCTACCTGGGCCTGCGCGGGATGCGCCCGCCCGCCCCGTACCTGCCCGACGGCGGGCTGCTCTGAACGCCCGGGACCCCCGCCCGGGCGAGCCGGGCGGGGGTCCTCGGAGCGCGTCGGCTCAGGCCATGGTGTCCAGGATCTCCCGGACCATCTCCATCGTGGTGCCCGGGTGCAGGAAGGCGAAGCGGGCGACCGTCTCGCCGTCCCAGCCGGTCGGGGTGACGAAGCCGATCTGGTCCGCGAGCAGCTGCTGCGACCAGCGGTAGTAGTCGTCGTTGGTCCAGCCCTTGCGCTTGAAGCAGACCGCGGAGAGCTGCGGGTCGAACAGCAGCTCCAGGTGCTCGGTGTCGCGGATCAGCTGGGCGGTGTCCCGGGCCAGCTGGAGGCCGGTCTCGATGGCGTCGGTGTACGCCTGGGTGCCGTGCACGGCCAGCGAGAACCAGAGCGGCAGGCCGCGGGCGCGCCGGGTCAGGTGGTAGGCGTAGTCGGTGGGGTTCCACTCGTCGCCCTCAGTGTGCAGGACGTCCAGGTAGGAGGCGTCCTGGGTGTGCACGGCGCGGGCCAGCTGCGGGTTGCGGTAGAGCAGCGCGGCGCAGTCGAACGGGGCGAACAGCCACTTGTGCGGGTCGACCACGAAGGAGTCGGCGTGCTCGATGCCGTTGTAGCGGGCCCGGACGGACGGGGCGAAGAGGCCCGCGCCGCCGTAGGCGCCGTCCACGTGGAACCACATGTCGCGCTCGCGGGCGACCTCGGACAGGCCCTGGAGGTCGTCGACGATGCCCTCGTTGGTGGTGCCGGCGGTGCCGACGACGGCGATCACCGTCTCCGGGTTCGGGTCGGCGGCCAGCGCGGCGCGCAGCGCCTCGCCGGTGAACCGGCGGTTCACGGTGGGGACCTTGAAGGCCTCGACGCCGATGATGTTGAAGGTGTTCTTGACCGAGGAGTGCACCTGGTCGGCCACGGCGATCCGCAGCCGCGCCTCCGGACCGACGCCCAGGCGGCGGCGGGCGGTGTCGCGGGCGACCACCAGGGCGGAGAGGTTGCCGGCCGAGCCGCCGGAGACGAAGGTGCCGCCGGCCGTCCCGGGCATCCCGGCGCGGTCCGCTATCAGGCGCAGCACCTGGTTCTCGGCGGCGATCGCACCGGCCGCCTCCAGCCAGGAGATGCCCTGCAGCGAGGCGCAGGAGACCACCATGTCGAAGAGCAGCGCGGCCTTGGTCGGGGCGCACGGGATGAAGGACAGGTAGCGCGGGCTGTCCGCGGAGATCACCGCGCGGGACAGCTCGTGGTCGTAGAGCTTGAGCACGTCGGCCGGGTCGTTGCCGTCCGGGTTGAGCAGGCCGGCCAGCTGGGCGCGCAGGTGCTCGCCGTCACCGGGGTGGTCGAGCGGGACGGGGTCGTACTGCAGCCGCTCGCGCATGTAGTCGAAAACCAGGTCGACCAGTTCGCTGTCGGGCCGGTGCATGCGGTCGGGGGCTGCGGACACGGGTGTCCCTTTCAGCTGTGGGGGTCGGGGGCCGCCGGGCCGCGCGGGACGTCGCCACCGCGTTTGCCGGACGTGATCAGCGTAGGCAGCACCGGGCCCTCGCCGCGCGTCCGAACGCGGCTGGTCAGGCAGGTTTCGAGCGTCTTCGGCGGGGTCCGCGCAGGATTCCTGCGCGGGGCCCGGGTCGGGCCGTCCGGGGTCGGGGGCCGCCCGGCCTGGAGGGGTCAGCCGATCAGCTGGGAGAGCACCACGGAGGAGCGGCTGCGCTGGACGCCGGGCTCGCGGCGGATCCGCTCGATGACCGCCTCCAGGTGGCGCATGTCGACGGCCCGCAGGTGGACCAGGGCGTCCGGGTCGCCGGTGACCGTCCAGGCGGCGACCACCTCCGGGAACTGCCGCAGGCTGGCCAGGATCTCCTCGGGGGCGGTCCGCTCGCGGCAGTAGACCTCGACGAAGGCCTCGGTCTGCCAACCGAGCACCGACGGGTCGAGGACGACGGTGAAACCGCGGACCACCCCGCGCGCCCGCAGCCGGTCGATCCGGCGGCGGACGGCGGTGGCGGAGAGGTTCACCTGCAGGCCGATCTCGGCGTACGAGGCGCGGCCGTCGCTGCCCAGCCGGGCCAGCAGGAGACGGTCGGTCTCGTCGAGGTCGGCCCCGACCGTCTCGTGCGCTCGGCTGCTGCTCATCGGTGCGGGGCTCCACAGGTCGTACGGGATCGGCGGGTTGGGTCGGCGGGCCGAAGAAACGGTTCGGCACCATTCTGGCGGATGCCATGACCGAGTTCACGGCTTGCGCATGACCGCCGTGGGCGGTCCGCGGGTGACGGTCGGTCCGTTCCGGGCCGTTCACCGTCCGTGCCGGCCCGCGCCGTGTCCACGCCCTGTCCGCGCCCGACCGCACTCGGCCGGTCAACCGATCAACCCGTCGAGCTCACCCGGTCAGCAGGACGATCTTCCCGCGGGTGCGCCCCTCGGCGCTCAGCGCCTGGGCCGAGGCGGCCTGGGCGAGCGGGAAGGTCGAGGCGACGGTGACGGTGAGCCGACCCGCGTCGGCGAGCTCCGCCAGTTCGGCCAGCCCGGCGGCGTCCGGGCGGGCCCAGACGTACTGCCCGCCGAGCGCCCGCACCCCGTAGTCGGCCACCGACGCGATCCGGGCCGGATCGGCCACCAGGGTGGCCGAGAGCCCGGCCGCGCCGCCGCCGACCAGGTCGACGGCCGCGTCCACCCCGTCCGGGGCCAGTGCGCGGACCCGCTCGGCCAGGCCCTCGCCGTGGGCCACCGGCTCTGCGCCCAGCCCCCGCAGGTAGTCGTGGTTGCGTTCGCCCGCGGTGCCGATCACCCGGGCCCCGAAGGCCCGGGCCAGCTGGACGGCCAGGTGGCCGACGCCGCCGGCGGCGGCGTGCACCAGCACGGTGTCGCCGGCGCCGACCCGGACGGCCCGCAGCGCCTGCAGCGCGGTGAGCCCGGCCAGCGGCAGGCCGCCGCACTGCGCCCAGTCCAGGGCAGCGGGCCGGCGGGCCAGGGTGCGGACGGGCGCGGCGACCAGCTCGGCGTAGGTGCCGTGCTCGACGGTGTCCTTGCGGACGTAGCCGTAGACCTCGTCGCCGGGCTCGAACTCGGTCACCCCGCCGCCCACCGCACGGACCACCCCGGCCGCGTCCCAGCCCATCACCAGCGGGAAGTGCGCGTCGATCAGGCCGTCCAGCCGGCCCTCCCGGACCTTCCAGTCCACCGGGTTCACCCCGGCCGCCCTGACCTGCACCAGGACCGAGTCCGGCCCGACCTTCGGGTCCGGCAGCTCGGTGTACTCGACCACCTCGGGGCCGCCGTAGCGGCGGATCACGATTGCCTTCATGGGGCACAGCCATACCCGGCCGCCCGTGGATATCGCTCCGGCCACGCCGGACCCGGAGCATTTTCCTCCGGCCACCGGAGGGCACCGATCTGGCGAGCGGTTCTCGTCACATCGACAGGATGGCCATCGTCAGTCTGACGCTAACCGGTTATCATAGATAGCGTCAGATAGACGAGAAGGCTGCACCGACTGATCGGCCGCACAGAAGGGCACCCGCCCGTGACCACCACCACCGAGACCTACGGCGTCGACCCCGCTCCGACGCCGCTCGCTCTGCTGCTGCTCGGCCGCGAGGCCGACCCGAACAGCGAGCGCGGCGTCGAGTGTCCGGGAGACCTCCCCCCCGCCTCCGACCCGGACCTCGTCGAGCGCGCCCGGGCGGCCAAGGCCGCGCTCGGCGACCGCGTCTTCATCCTCGGCCACCACTACCAGCGCGACGAGGTCATCGAGTTCGCCGACGTCACCGGCGACTCCTTCAAGCTGGCCCGGGACGCGGCCGCCCGGCCCGAGGCCGAGTACATCGTCTTCTGCGGTGTGCACTTCATGGCCGAGTCCGCGGACATCCTCACCACGGACGCCCAGCAGGTCGTCCTGCCGGACCTCGCGGCCGGCTGCTCGATGGCCGACATGGCCACCGCCGAGCAGGTCGCCGAGTGCTGGGACGTGCTGACCGACGCCGGCATAGCCGACGTGACCGTCCCGGTCTCGTACATGAACTCCTCCGCCGACATCAAGGCCTTCACCGGCAAGCACGGCGGCACCATCTGCACCTCCTCCAACGCCAAGCGCGCCCTGGAGTGGGCGTTCGAGCAGGGCCAGAAGGTGCTCTTCCTGCCCGACCAGCACCTCGGCCGCAACACCGCGGTCCGCGAGATGGGCTTCTCGCTGGACGACTGCGTGCTCTACAACCCGCACAAGCCGAACGGCGGCCTGACCGCCGAGCAGCTGCGGGACGCCAAGATGATCCTCTGGCGCGGCCACTGCTCGGTGCACGGCCGGTTCTCGCTGGACTCGGTGAACGACGTGCGCGAGCGCATCCCGGGCGTCACCGTGCTGGTGCACCCCGAGTGCAAGCACGAGGTCGTCGCGGCCGCCGACATGGTGGGCTCCACCGAGTACATCATCAAGGCGCTGGACGCCGCCGAGCCCGGCTCCAAGTGGGCCATCGGCACCGAGCTCAACCTGGTCCGGCGCCTGGCCAAGGCCCACCCGGACAAGGAGATCGTCTTCCTGGACCGCGCGGTCTGCTTCTGCTCGACCATGAACCGGATCGACCTGCCGCACCTGGTCTGGGCGCTGGAGTCGCTGGTCGAGGGCCGGGTGCCGAACGTGATCACCGTGGACCCGGAGACCGAGAAGTACGCCAAGGCGGCGCTGGACCGGATGCTCGCCCTGCCGTAGCCCACCCCGCTCCCGTCGTCACGCGACAAAGGGCGGGCCCCCTCCGTGCGGCGAATTCGAGGGGTCGTTGCAACACGTGGTGAGTTGATCAAGCCGCGAGCAGTGTAAGCAGACGCTCGGCTGGGGTTTCCCAGCCGAGCGTTTTGCGTGGGCGGCTGTTGAGTCGGTCGGCGACGGCGGCCAGGTGCTCGGGGGTGTGGACGGACAGATCGGTGCCCTTGGGGAAGTACTGGCGGAGCAGGCCGTTGGTGTTCTCGTTGGAGCCCCGCTGCCAAGGGCTGGCGGGCTCGCAGAAGTAGACCGGGACGCCGGTGTCGCGGGTGAAGCCTCGGTGGGCGGCCATCTCGCAACCCTGGTCCCAGGTCAGGGACTGCTGCAACTGCTCCGGAAGCGTCTTGAAGACGTCGGTGAGCGCGCGGCGCACGGCGTTGGAGGTGTGGCCGGTAGGCAGGTGGACGAGGACCAGGTAGCGGCTGCTGCGTTCGACCAGGGTGGCGATCGCGGAGCGCGACTTGGGGCCCACGATGAGGTCGCCCTCCCAGTGGCCGGCGACGGCTCGGTCGGCGGCCTCGACGGGTCGCTCGCTGATCATCAGCATGTTCTTGACGGGGCGGGACCTGCGCCTGTCCGTCTGACGGCGCGGGCGGCGGAGCCGTCGCCCGGTTCTCAGGTTGCGAGTCAGGTCGCGGTGCAGGTCTCCCCGGCCCTGGGTGTAGAGGGCCTGGTAGACCGTCTCGTGGCTGACGTGCATCCCGGGATGCTCGGGGAAGCCTTCGCGGAGCGCGCGACAGATCTGCTCGGGGCTCCACTGGATTGCCAGCCGGTCCTGGATGAAGTCCCGCAGTTCAGGGCTCTGGCCTATCTTGCTCGGCTTGGGGCGGGGCCGGCGCTGGTCGGCACGGCGCTGGGCGGCGTGCGGGCGGTAGTACCAGCCGCCCTTCGGCAGCACCGTGCGGTTGCGCCTGATCTCACGGCTGACGGTCGAGGGGCTGCGGCCCAGCTCCGCCGCGATGGCCCGGATCGTGGCCTTCTCCCGCAGCCGGTCGGCTATGTGGATGCGCTCGGTCTCGCTGAGGTAGCGGGAGGTCTCGGGCGCCGCGGGCTCGGCCGGTGCGACAGGAGGCGGCACCACCTCGTAGATCGGTGGTGCCGCCTTCTTCCGGCCCGACGCGTTGCGGCCGTTGCGCCATCGCTTGCCGGTGCGGACGTTGATGCCGACTACCGCGCAGGCCTCGGCGAACCCCATTCCTTGATCCACAAGCCGGAAGTATTCCTCCCGCTCCCGCACCAAGGCCCTCGGCCCTTGACCTACCGTCCGGTTCTCCCGGATCTCGAACATTGCACCCCTTGAACTGGGGTGTTGCAACGACCGGTAGAACTCAAGGTGCGGAGGGGGCCCGCCCTTTTCGTCGTCTGGCGTCCGGAACGAGATGTCGGCTACTCGGGGATGCCGGGGATCAGGCCGTCACCCTCGGCCCGCAGCAGCAGCCGGACCTCGTCGATCGTCGCATCGGCATTCGGGAGGATCAGGTCGGACGGCTCCAGGGAGTCGTCCGGAAGCGGGCTGCCGTGCTCCTTCACGGCGCTCAGCAGCTGGCCGAGCGCCCGCCGGAAGTGGTCCTCGTCCCCCGACTCCAGCGCGGCGAGGAGCTCCTCGTCGAGCTCGTTGAGCCGGTTCAGATGGGCGTCGCCCACCTCGAACTGGCCCTCCCCCATGACCCTCATGATCATGCCGTGCGTCTCCCTGGTCGGTCGGGTGAAGCTCAGATCACTTGTTGTAGTTGATGCGCGGGGTGTCCTGCTGCGGGGCGGCGTCCTGCGGCCGGCCCTGCTCGATGGCCTGCGGACCGGAGGCCGGGGAGCCGCCCGTCAGCTCGGCCTTCATCCGGGCCAGCTCCAGCTCGACGTCCGAGCCGCCGGCCACGCGCTCCAGCTCCGCCTCGATGTCGTCCTTGCGGCCGAGCCCGCTGGCGTCGTCGAGGGCGCCGGAGGCCAGCAGCTCGTCGATCGCGCCCGCCCGGGCCTGCATCTGCGCCGTCTTGTCCTCGGCCCGCTGGATGGCCAGGCCGACGTCGCCCATCTCCTCCGAGATGCCGGAGAAGGACTCGGCGATCCGGGTCTGCGCCTGGGCCGCGGTGTAGGTGGCCTTGATGGTCTCCTTCTTGGTGCGGAAGGCGTCGACCTTGGCCTGCAGCCGCTGGGAGGCGAGCGTGAGCTTCTCCTCCTCGGCCTGGAGCTGCTGGTACTGCGTCTCCAGGTCGGTGATCTGGGACTGCATGTTGGCCTTGCGGGTGAGCGCCTCGCGGGCGAGGTCCTCCCGGCCGAGCGAGAGCGCCTTGCGGCCCTGGTCCTCGTACTTGGCGGACTGCTGCTGCAGCTGGGTCAGCTGGAGCTCCAGGCGCTTGCGCGAGGTGGCCACGTCCGCGACACCGCGACGTACCTTCTGCAGCAGTTCGAGCTGCTTCTGGTACGAATAGTCCAGCGTCTCACGCGGATCCTCCGCCCGGTCCAAGGCCTTGTTCGCCTTGGAGCGGAAGATCAGCCCCATACGCTTCATGATTCCGTCGCTCATGGGCCTCGGGTGCCCCCTTCTCCGGCCTGCGGTCTCTATCTCGTTACCAGACACGACGAGTGTATGTGCAGCGAGCCCGTCGCCGCAGTGCACCTGCCTGCAACAAGACTGCTACAGCGCACCCGGTGGGGGCCTCATCCCCGGGGTGGATCCGCCCCTCATCCCCGCCCTCCTCCGCCCGAGTGATCCCCTACGGGAACACCCCCGGAAACCCGCCGCCGGCGGCGGCCGGTCCCGATCGATATGCGTTTGGGTCCGAGGGCACCCCGAGAAGCCGTGCCGCACCCCGTACGCTGGGGGTGTGTTCCGACGCCGTTCAGATGATGCCGCTGCCTCCGCCGCCGTGCTGGAGCAGGACCAGACGACCCAGCCGCGCGACCCGCAGGCGAAGAAGGGCCGCCCCACGCCCAAGCGCAGTGAGGCCGAGGCCAACCGGCGTACCCGCGTGACCGTGCCCAAGGACCGCAAGGAGGCCTCCCGCCAGGCCCGCGAGAAGATGCGGGTCGAGCGCGAGAAGCAGCGCACCGCGCTGCTGGAGGGCGACGAGCGCCACCTGCCGGCCCGCGACAAGGGCCCGGTGCGCAGGTTCGTCCGCGACTACGTGGACGCCCGCTGGTCGCTCGCCGAGTTCTTCCTGCCCGCCGCCGTGGTCATCCTGGTGCTCAGCATCGTCAAGGTGCCGGCCCTCCAGCTGCTCTCCACCGTGCTGTTCCTGCTCTTCTTCGTCCTGGTGATCCTGGACTTCCTCCGGCTCGGCCTCGGCCTGCGCAAGCAGCTCGGCGAGCGCTTCGCCGGCCAGAACACCCGCGGCGCGGTCGCCTACGGCCTGATGCGCATCCTGCAGATGCGCCGGCTGCGGCTGCCCAAGCCGCAGGTGCGGCGCGGGGAGAAGCCCTGACCGCCGAACCGGTGGACTCCGGCTGGGCCCCTCCTGCCTGGGAGGGGCCCAGCCTGTACGCGCTCCCGGGCCAGGGGGACGGCGGGCACGACCGGCTCGCCCAGGAGCGCCGGCTGCCCTCGCGCAGCGGCTCCTTCGCCGGCGGCAACGCCCCGCGGCCGGACCGCCACGGCGATCTGCGCAACCTCGTCCGGCAGGAGCTGGTCGCCCGGCAGCTGGCCGAGCAACTCGCCGGCCGCACCGGGCAGCGCGTCCTCGACATCGGCTGCGACCAGGGCACCCAGGCCCTTCGGCTGGCCCGGGCCGGCCACTACGTCACCGGAATGGACTCCGACGCCATCGCGCTCGGCGTCGCCCAGGCCGCGCTGGCCGAGGAGCCGCCCGAGGTCCGCGACCGGGTCCAGCTGCTCAGCGGTGACGGCCACCAGTGCGGACGCTGGTTCGGGCCGCGCAGCTTCGACGTGGTGCTCTGCCACGGCGTCCTGATGTACCTGCCGGATCCGGACCCGATGATCGCCTCGCTGGCCCGGCTGCTGGCTCCCGGCGGGCTGCTCTCCCTGCTCGTGCGCAACCGCGACGCCCTGGCGCTGCGGCCCGCCGCCGCCGGGGACTGGCGGGCCGCCCCGCACGCCTTCGAGACCGACCGGTACTACAACCGCCTCGGGCTGGCGGCCCGCGCCGACCGCCTCTCCGACCTCGCCGTCACCCTCTCCGAGGTCTCGGTGCCGCTGCGGCACTGGTACGGCGTCCGGGTCTTCACCGACAACACCCCCGAGAACATGGCACCGCCGGTGGACGGCCGGCAGCTCGCCCAGCTGCTGGAGGCCGAGGAGCGGGCCGGCCGCACCGACCCGTACCGGCAGGTCGCCGCGCTGCTGCACGTGTTCGGCGCCAAGTAGGCGGGGCGGTGCGGCCGGGGGCCGTCCGGTGAGGACCTCCGGGACCGCTCAGGCCTCGTGCAGGCTCATCGAGTAGATCTCCCGGCCGTCGTCGAGCAGGACCGCGGTGTCCACGCCGTCCTCGGCCAGCTGCTTCCAGGTCTCGCCGATCCAGGTCTCGGCGTCCCCCTGCCCCGCGAACTCCTCCTGGCCGTTCGGGGCGGCCACCACCGTGCCGTCCGCCTTCTCGTACCGCCACGTCCAGACCATGCCCGGCTCCTCCCGCCGACGACCGTTGCACTGAGCTCCGTGCTGCGCACCTTAGCCTGCCCGGCCCGATCTTCCGTATGCCTCGTCCGGCAGGATGGCCGCATGGCACCCGACCCCGCACTCCCCCGCACGCTGGTCCTCGGCGGCGCGCGCTCCGGCAAGTCCACCAAGGCCGAGCAGCTGCTCGCCGCGTACCCGGACGTGCTCTACGTCGCCACCAGCGGCACCCGGGACGGCGACACCGAGTGGGCGCAGCGGGTCGAGCTGCACCGGGAGCGGCGCCCGGCGGGCTGGCGCACCGCGGAGACCTGCGACCTGGAGGCGGTGCTGGCCGACACCGCCGACCCGGCCCCGGTGCTGATCGACTGCCTGGCGCTCTGGCTGACCGCGGTGATGGACGAGTGCGGTGCCTGGGAGGACGCGGTCTGGACGGAGGGCGGCGAGGCCGCCGTGCAGCGGCGGTGCGCGGCCCTGGCGGCGGCCTGGGCGGGCACCGCCCGCCGGGTGGTGGCGGTCAGCAACGAGGTCGGGATGGGGGTCGTCCCGGCCACCGCGGCGGGCCGCCGCTTCCGCGACACCCTGGGCCGGCTCAACATGGCGGTGGCGGACGCCTCGGAGCGGGTGCTGCTGGTGGTGGCCGGGCAGGTGCTGACCGTCAAGCCCGCCGCAGGCTGAACTCCGGCGCCGTGTAGCCTTCGACGCGATGGACACGACCGTGGATCTCGATACGTTCTCCTCGCTCGTCGAGCGCCCCGACGAGAGTGCCCGACGGGCCGCCGAGGAGCGCTGGCACGCGCTGGACCGGCGGCGCGGCGGCCTCGGCCGGCTGGAGGAGCTGGGCAGCTGGCTCGCCTCCGTGCAGGGTCGCTCCCCGGTCCGCCCGCTCTCCGCGCCCAAGGTGCTGCTGTTCGCCGCCGACCACGGGGTGGCGGTCCTCGGTGTGTCCCGGCTGCCCGCGCAGGGCGGCACCGCGGCCCGGGTGCGGGCCGTGCTCGACGGCACGGCCCCGGTGGCCCTGCTGGCCCGGCGCTTCGGCGCCGAGGTGCGGGTGGTCGACGTCGCGGTGGACGCGGACCCCTCGGAGTTCCCCCACGAGGTCGTGGCGCACCGGGTGCGGCGCGGCTCCGGCCGGATCGACGTCGAGAACGCGCTGACCGCGGAGGAGACGGCCGCGGCGTTCCGGGCCGGGATGGCCGTCGCCGACGAGGAGGCCGACGCCGGGACCGACCTGATCGTCCTCGGTGACCTCGGGGTCGGCTCCACGACGGTGGCCTCGGTGCTGGTCGGCGCGCTCTGCGGGACGGACGCGGCCGCGGTCACCGGGCGCGGCTCCGGCATCGACGACAAGGTCTGGATGGTCAAGTGCGCGACCGTCCGGGACTCGCTGCGGCGGGCCCGGCCGGTGCTCGGCGACCAGCTGGCGCTGCTCGGCGCCACCGGCGGTGCCGACTTCGCGGCGATCACCGGCTTCCTGCTGCAGGCCGCGGTGCGCAAGCTCCCGGTCGTCCTGGACGGCGTGGTCTCGGCGGCGTGCGCACTGGTCGCGCAGCGGATCGCGTTCCGGGCGCCGGAGTGGTGGCGGGCCGGGCAGTCCAGCGGCGAGCCGGCCCAGGCGAAGGCCTACGACCGGCTGACGCTCACGCCGCTGCAGGAGCAGGGCATCACCATGGGCGAGGGCGTCGGCGCGCTGATGGCGCTGCCGCTGCTGCAGGCCGCGGCGGACGCGCTCGCCGAGCACGCGCCGGGGGCGTTCGGCCCGGCGGCCCCGAAGGAGCCGGCGAAGCTGCCGACGGCGGCGGAGCTGCTGGGCCGTCCCTAGCGACGGGCTGCAGCGGACGGTCGGAGAAGGGCCGTCGGAGAAGGCCGTCGGGCCGGGCCGCCGGAGGCCTCGGGGGCGCGACCCCGGCCGTGCGGGTCGGTCGGTGATCGGTCGGTCGGTGATCGGGACGAAGGAGCGGTGGGGCATGCGGGACGAGCCGCCGGCCGCGCCGGCATCGTGGGCGGACGGGCTGCGGTTCGGGTTCGGCACCCTGTCGGTGCTGCGGGTCCGGGTCGACCGGTGGGACCGCCCGGCGGCCGGGCGCGCGATGGTCTCCGCCCCGGTGGTCGGGCTGGTGCTCGGCGCGGTCGCGGCCGGCGCGGGTGCACTGCTGGGCTGGCGTGCGGGCGCCCCGCTCGGCGCGGTGGCCGCCGTCGCCGTGCCGGCCGCACTGACCCGGGGGCTGCACCTGGACGGTCTCGCCGACGTCGCCGACGGCCTGGGCAGCGGCAAGCCCGCCGAGGATGCACTGCGCATCATGAAGCAGTCCGACATCGGCCCGTTCGGCGTACTGACGCTGGTACTCGTGCTGCTGGCCCAGGTCGCCGCGCTGGCCGGGCAGTTCGACCTCTCCCCCGCCCGCGGCGCGCTCGCCGTCCTGACCGCGGCCGCGGCCGCCCGCTGCGCCCTGGTCTGGGGCTGCCTGCGCCCGGTGCCGGCCGCCCGCCCGGGCGGTCTCGGGGCGATGGTGGCGGGCACCGTCGCCCCGGCCGCGGCCGTCGCCTCGACGGCGGGCACGGCCCTGCTCCTGACCGTCCCGGCCTGGGCCGACGGATGGTCAGCACTGCGGCTGCCGCTGGCCGTCGGGGTCGGGGTCGGCTGCTCGTGGCTGCTGCTGCGGCGCTGTGTCCGGCGGTTCGGCGGGATCACCGGGGACGTGCTCGGGGCGATGGCGGAGACCGCCGCGACCGGCTCACTCCTGACGCTCGCCCTGCTGGGCTGAACCCCCGTCGGCCACAAGGCCGGGAAGCCCGCGGCCCCAGCTCGGAGACCGGCGGCGCGTGATCCCACCATGCGGACTACCATGCGGTGAGCACCGCAGCCCTGCAGCGTCGCAGGCCCTGCCCGCCCGGCCCCGTCGAGGAGCCGGGGTCTCCGGCGTGTGCGGCCGCCGCGACCGGCGGGCGCCCGCGCCAGGGGCCCCGGACCCGGCAGGCACCGCGGCGGGAGGCCCGCCGCGGCAACCGGCTGCGCCGGTGCGGCAGCCACGCCGCGACCGGTCGTGGACCGCGAAAGAACAGGACGCATTACGTGACTGCATTGTCTGTGAGCACCTCCGCCGCCGCCTCGCTGCGCGCGGACGCCCTGGTGATCGGTGTCGCGAAGGGCCCCAAGGGCATTGTGCTGGCTCCCGGCGCCGAGGCCGTGAACGAGGCGTTCGAGGGCAAGCTGGCCGAGGTCCTCACCACCCTGGGCGCCACCGGCGCCGAGGGCGAGGCCGTCAAGGTCCCCTCCGCCGCCGGCCTCAAGGCCGCGCTCGTGCTCGCGGTCGGCCTCGGCGAGGCCGCCGAGGACGGCTACGGGCTGGAGGCGCTGCGCCGCGCCGCCGGTGTCGCCGCCCGCACGCTGGCCGGCAGCAAGAAGGCCGCGCTGCTCCTGCCGGCCGAGTCGGCCGAGGAGGTCGAGGCGGTCGCGCTGGGCGGTCTGCTCGGCTCGTACGCCTTCGGCGCCTACAAGGGCAACGGCAACGGCAAGGAGCCGGTGGGCGAGCTCGTCCTGCTCGCCGCCCGCAAGGGCAGCAAGGACGCCAAGGCCGCCGTCGAGCGCGCCGCGGTCGTCGGCGAGGAGATGAACCGCGCCCGCGACCTGGTCAACACCGCCCCCAACGACCTGAACCCGAAGGGCTTCGCCGCGATCGCCCAGGCGGCCGGCAAGGAGCACGGCCTCAAGGTCGAGGTGCTGGACGAGAAGGCCCTGGTCAAGGGTGGCTTCGGCGGCCTGCTGGGCGTCGGCAACGGCTCCGTGAACCCGCCGCGGCTGGTGAAGGTGGCCTACACCCACCCGAAGGCCAAGGCCACCCTGGCCTTCATCGGCAAGGGCATCACCTACGACTCGGGCGGCATCTCGCTGAAGCCGGCCGGCCACAACGAGACCATGAAGTGCGACATGGCCGGCGCCGCCGCCGTCTTCGCCGCCGTGGTCGCCGCCAAGCGTCTCGGCCTGGCCGTCAACGTCACCGCCTGGCTGGCCCTGGCGGAGAACATGCCGTCCGGCTCGGCCACCCGCCCGGGCGACGTGCTGAAGATGTACGGCGGCAAGACCGTCGAGGTGCTGAACACCGACGCCGAGGGCCGCCTGGTGCTGGCCGACGCCATCGTGCGGGCCGGCGAGGAGAACCCGGACGTCATCGTGGACGTGGCGACCCTGACCGGCGCGATGGTGCTGGCGCTCGGCAACCGCACCTTCGGCGTGATGGCCAACGACGACGAGCTGCGCGAGACCCTGCACGCCCTCGCCGGCGAGGTCGGCGAGCAGTCCTGGCCGATGCCGCTGCCGGCCGAGCTGCGCAAGGGCATGACCGAGTCGACCATCGCCGACCTGGCCAACATGGGCGACCGGATGGGCGGCGGCCTGGTGGCCGGCCTGTTCCTGAAGGAGTTCGTGGCCGAGGGCATCGACTGGGCCCACCTGGACATCGCCGGCCCGGCCTTCCACGAGGGCGCGCCGTTCGGCTACACCCCCAAGGGCGGCACCGCGAGCGCGGTGCGCACCCTGGTCCGCTTCGCGGAGCGGACCGCGGCGGCCGACAAGGCCTGATCCGCACCCTGCACCCGACGGGGTCCGGCGCTCGTGCGCCGGACCCCGTCCGGCTTTCCGCGGCGCCTACCCGCCGGTAGCCCGGTTACCTGCGAGTAGGCGGCGAACCCGCAGCCCGCACCCCTGTTCGCTGCGGGCGAAACTTTGTTCCACACTGCGGAACCGGCTGGGCGCCGGGGCCTCCGGAGCCCGACCTCTCCCGCTGTCAACCCTGCCGTGAGCTGCGACGATGCCCTTCCACCGAGGCCTCGGCCACCCCGGTGACCACCCCGCGGGACACCCCTGGCGTGGACCCGGACATCAGCCGCCGCGAACAAGTGCGAAGATGTATTTCCGGCACGACTGGGCGCCCCACAAAGGCTTCCGACCCACCGGACCGCGACCGGCCCGGCGACCCACCCCATTGCATGGAGGACGTGACGTGGCGAACGACGCCAGCACCGTTTTCGACGTAGTCATTCTCGGAGGCGGAAGCGGCGGTTACGCCGCGGCGCTCCGCGCCGCTCAGCTGGGTCTGAGCGTTGCCCTGGTCGAGAAGGGTGAGCTTGGCGGCACCTGCCTGCACCGCGGCTGCATCCCGACCAAGGCGCTGCTGCACGCGGCCGAGATCGCCGACGAGACGAAGGAGGCCGCCGAGTTCGGCGTGCTGGCCACCTTCCAGGGCATCGACATCAACGGCGTCCACAAGTACAAGGACGACGTCATCGCGGGTCTGTACAAGGGCCTGCAGGGCCTGGTGGCCTCCCGCAAGGTGACCTTCATCCAGGGCGAGGGCAAGCTCTCCTCGCAGACCTCGGTGGACGTCAACGGCCAGCGCATCGAGGGCCGCCACATCGTCCTCGCCACCGGCTCGGTCCCGAAGTCGCTGCCCGGTCTGACCATCGACGGCGACCGCGTGATCTCCTCCGACCACGCCCTCAAGCTCGACCGCATCCCGAAGTCGGCCGTCATCCTCGGCGGCGGCGTGATCGGCGTCGAGTTCGCCTCGGTCTGGAAGTCCTTCGGCGTCGAGGTCACCATCGTCGAGGCGCTGCCGCACCTCGTCCCGCTGGAGGACGAGAACTCCTCCAAGCTGCTGGAGCGCGCCTTCCGCAAGCGCGGCATCAAGTTCGAGCTCAAGGCCCGCTTCTCCGGCGTCGAGTACACCGAGACCGGTGTCCGCGTCTCCACCGAGAACGGCAAGCAGATCGACGCCGACCTGCTGCTCGTCGCCATCGGCCGCGGCCCGGTCTCGGCCGGCCTCGGCTACGAGGAGAACGGCGTCGCGATGGACCGCGGCTACGTCCTCGTCGACGAGTACATGCGCACCAACGTGCCCACCATCTCCGCGGTCGGCGACCTCGCTCCGACCCTGCAGCTCGCCCACGTCGGCTTCGCCGAGGGCATCCTGGTCGCCGAGCGCCTGGCCGGTCTGAAGCCCGTGCCGATCGACTACGACGGCGTCCCGCGCGTGACCTACTCCAACCCCGAGGTCGCCTCGGTGGGCATCTCGGAGGCCAAGGCCGTCGAGCTGTACGGCAAGGAGAAGGTCGTCACCCTCAAGTACAACCTGGCCGGCAACGGCAAGAGCAAGATCCTGAAGACCGCCGGCGAGATCAAGCTCGTCCAGGTCAAGGACGGCGCCGTGGTCGGCGTCCACATGGTCGGCGCCCGCATGGGCGAGCAGGTCGGCGAGGCTCAGCTGATCTACAACTGGGAGGCCCTGCCGGCCGAGGTCGCGCAGCTCATCCACGCCCACCCGACCCAGTCCGAGGCCCTGGGCGAGGCGCACCTGGCGCTGGCCGGCAAGCCGCTGCACGCGCACGACTGATCACGCCTCCCATTCCCCCATTCCAGTACGCAAGACTTGATAGGAGTCGCTGAAACCATGGCGGTCTCAGTAACACTGCCCGCGCTGGGCGAGAGCGTTTCCGAGGGCACGGTCACCCGCTGGCTGAAGGCCGAGGGTGAGCGGGTGGAGGTCGACGAGCCGCTGCTCGAGGTCTCCACCGACAAGGTCGACACCGAGATCCCGGCCCCGGCCTCGGGCATCCTGGCCTCGATCAAGGTCGGCGAGGACGAGACCGTCGAGGTCGGCGCCGAGCTCGCGGTCATCGACGACGGCTCCGGTGCCCCGGTTGCCGCCCCGGCCCCGGCCGCCGAGGCCGCGCCCGCCGCTCCGGCCCCGGCCGCCGCCCCGGTCGCCGAGGCGCCCGCCGCTCCGGCCCCGGTCGCCGAGGCTCCGGCCGCGCCCGCCCCCGCTGCCGCTCCGGCCGCCGACGCCACCCCGGTGCTGCTGCCGGCGCTGGGCGAGTCGGTCACCGAGGGCACCGTCACCCGCTGGCTGAAGGCGGAGGGCGACACCGTCGAGGTCGACGAGCCGCTGCTCGAGGTCTCCACCGACAAGGTCGACACCGAGATCCCGTCGCCGGTCGCCGGCACCCTGGTGAAGATCCTGGTCGGCGAGGACGAGACCGCCGAGGTCGGCGCCCAGCTGGCGCTGATCGGTGCCGCGGGCGCCGTCGCCGCCGCCCCGGCCCCGGCTGCTCCGGCCCCGGCTCCGGCTGCTCCGGCTCCGGCCGCCCCCGCTCCGGCCCCCGTCGCCCCGGCTGCCCCGGCCGCCCCGGCCCCGGTTGCCGCCCCGGCCCCGGTTGCCGCTCCCGCTCCGGTCGCCGCTCCGGCCCCCGTCGCCCCGGCCGCCCCGGCCACCCCGGCCCCGGTTGCCGCTCCGGCCCCGGCCGCCCCGGTGGCCGACGCCGGTGACGCCTACGTCACCCCGCTGGTGCGCAAGCTCGCCGCCGAGCAGGGCATCGCCCTGTCCGCCGTCACCGGCACCGGTGTCGGCGGCCGCATCCGCAAGCAGGACGTCCTGGCCGCCGCCGAGGCCGCCAAGGCCGCCCCGGCCCCGGTCGCCGCCGCCCCCGCCGCTGCGCCGAAGGCCGCCGCCGCGCCGTCCGCCCTGCGCGGCCAGACGGTCAAGATGACCCGCATGCGCAAGGTCATCGGCGACAACATGATGAAGGCCCTGCACGAGCAGGCCCAGCTCACCAGCGTGGTCGAGGTGGACGTCACCAAGATCATGTCGCTGCGTGCCAAGGCCAAGGACGCCTTCCACGCCCGCGAGGGCGTGAAGCTGTCCCCGATGCCGTTCTTCGTCAAGGCCGCCGCCCAGGCGCTGAAGAGCCACGCGGTCATCAACGCGCGGATCAACGAGTCCGAGGGCACCATCACCTACTTCGACACCGAGAACATCGGTATCGCGGTGGACTCCGAGAAGGGTCTGATGACCCCGGTCATCAAGGGTGCGGGCGACCTCAACATCGCCGGCATCTCCAAGAAGACCGCCGAGCTGGCCACCAAGGTCCGCGAGAGCAAGATCAGCCCGGACGAGCTGTCCGGTGCGACCTTCACCATCAGCAACACCGGCTCGCGCGGCGCGCTGTTCGACACGGTCATCGTGCCGCCGAACCAGGTCGCCATCCTGGGCATCGGCGCGACCGTCAAGCGCCCGGTCGTCATCGAGGCCGAGGGCGGCACCGCCATCGGCATCCGCGACATGACCTACCTGTCGCTCTCCTACGACCACCGCCTGGTGGACGGCGCCGACGCCGCCCGCTACCTGGTGGCCGTCAAGGAGATCCTGGAGGCGGGCGAGTTCGAGGTCGAGCTCGGCCTGTAAGGCTCCCTGGAGGTACCGGAACCCCGTGTCGTCCCCGGACGACGCGGGGTTCCGCGCGTCCGGGCCCGGGCGCGGTGGCCGGTCCGTCGAGGCCGGGCGGTGGCCGGTCCGTCGAGGCCGGGCGGTGGCCGGTCCGTCGAGGCCGGGCGGTGGCCGGTCCGTCGAGGCCGGGCGGTGGCCGGTCCGTCGAGGCCGCGCGGTGGCCGGTCCGTCGAGGCCGCGCGGTGGCCGGTCCGTCGAGGCCGCGCGGTGGCCGGTCCGGGCCCGGATGATCGGTAGAACGGGCGGTTCGCGGCCCCATCGCATGCGCGGGCGCGGGTGAACGGGGATGCTGGAGCGGTGATGGACGAGACCGACTTCTGGCAGATCATCGACGACACCCGGGAGGACGCCGAGGGCGACCCGGACGAACAGGCCGACCGCCTGGTGGAGCGGCTCGTCCAACTGACCCCGGACGACGTCATCGACTTCGCGCGGCTTTTCGAGGCCCGGTTCCAGCGCGCCTACCGGACCGACCTGTGGGGCGCGGCCTACCTGCTGCTGGGCGGCGCCTCCGACGACAGCTTCGACTACTTCCGCTGCTGGCTGATCGGCCAGGGCCGGGACGTGTTCGAGGGCGGGCTGCACGAGCCGGACGACCTGGCCGACCTGCTCCCCGAGTTCGACGAGGAGGAGGACGGCGAGGCCGAGGACCTCGGCTACGCCGCCGACGAGGCGTACGAACAGCTGACCGGGCTGCCGCTGCCCGAGGTGGGCGGGCGGCAGCCCGCCCGGCCGGCCGGCCCGGTCCTGGACTTCGACGACCCGGCCGCCATGGCGAAACGGTTCCCCAAGCTCTGGGAGCGCTACGGGGACTGAACGCGGGCGGGGACGGCCGGCGACCTGCCCGGCTGGCGACCTGCCCGATCGGCGACCCCGCCGGCCGGGGGCCTGCTTACGCGCCGGCCGGAGGGGCGGACCGGCTCAGGCGCCGGAGCCGGAGGCGCTGCCGTCCTGCTTGATGCCCTTGAGGATCTGGTCGAGCACGGAGGGGTCGGGGGCGCTCGGGTCGTCGTCCACACCGCCCTCGAAGGCCACGTAGCCGCCGCCCTTCGCCGGGACGGCCACCAGCAGGATGTACCCCTTGGAGCCGTCCGAGGTGGTGATGTGCCAGCGGACCGCGTACCCCGAGACACCCGCCACCGTGGTGTTGGAGGAGCCGGCGTCGGTGTGCGAGGTGACGTTGTTGAAGATCGCCGACGCGTAGACCGGCATCGCCGCCTCGGCCGCCGCCCGGGCGGAGGTGCCCGAGATGGTGTCCTTCTCGATCGAGAACTGACCGCGGATGCAGGAGCCGCCGCCGGGGCAGGTGTAGCGCCCGCTGCCCAGGAAGACCGTCGAGTGCGTGGTGTCGGTGGAGGCGTCCCAGCCCTGGTAGACCGGCACCGTGATGGAGTGCTGGCTGTCGGTCGCGGTCTCCTTCAGGACCGGGACCGGCGGCAGGCTGGGCGTGGGGGTGGGAGCGGGCTTCCGGGTCGGGCTCGGGCTCGCACTCGCGGTCGGGCTCGGATTGGTCGTCACGGTGACCGTCGGATTCGGCGCAGGGTCCGCCTTGGGGTCGCCGCCGCTGTTCAGGGCGATCGCGGCCACCACGCCGACCACGGCCAGGACGCCGACCACGATTCCGACCACCGCGCCGGCCTTCATCCGGCCGGGCTGCGGGGGCGGCGGGTAGGAGCCCTGCGGGTAGCCGTAGGAGGGCTGGGTCTGCGCGGGGTACCCGTACCCGGGCGAACCCTGCTGCGGGGCGCCGTAGCCGTAGGAGGGCGGCGCGGCCGGCGGCTGCGCGGACTGCCAGGAGACCTGCGTCGGGGCGTCGGCAATCTGGCCGCCGCCCGCCTGGACGGGGCGAACGTCGCTGGTCCAGGCGCTGCCGTCCCACCAGCGCTCGTGGCCGGCCGTGCCGTCCGTTCCCGGTACCGGGTACCACCCGGGAGGCGTCGAGTTGCTCACGGCCGTACGGTACCCGGCGCGGTGCTACTCCAGACAGGGCGGGTTCGTCACGACTCTGCACCACCCGCGCACCGGATCTGACGGCTTGTCAGTGCCGTGTCAGGACGGTGCGCGCAGGGTGTGCGGGCAGTGCGCGAGCCGGGTCCGGGTCGTGCACGAGCCGGCTGCGGCGTTCGCGCGCGGGGAGGGGCGTGCTCGGGCCGGGTGGGACGTGCTCGGGCCGGGGCTCGGGCCCGGTTCAGGCGGTCAGCGAGCGGGCCATCCAGATGTCGTCCACGTACGCGCCGTCGATCAGGAACTCCTCGGCGAGCGAGCCCTCGACGACGAATCCGCAGGACTCGTAGAGGCGACGGGCCGGGGCGTTGTGGCCCAGCACCCGCAGGGTGATCCGGCGGGCGCCGTCCGCCTCGGCCGCCGCGCAGGCGGCCTCGACCAGCGCCCGGCCGATCCCCCGGCCGCGGGCCTCGGCCCCGACCGCCAGGCCCTGGATCTGCCGCACGTGCCGGTTGCTGGCCAGCGGCGTGGGCGGGACCACCCGGATGTAGCCGACGAGCCGACCGTCGAGCCGGGCGATCAGGAACTGGTCCGGGGTGTGGCGCTCGTCGAAGACGCTGTGGTCCTCGGCGGGCTGCGGCGAGACGTCGCTCAGCCAGGACCACGCGGCACGGTTGAGCTCGGAGAGCTCCTTCTCGTCCGCAGCCTGCGCGGGGCGGATGATCAGATCTTCGGCGTGCATGCGCGCCATGCTAGTCAGCGCCGCCCGGGCCGGATACGGAATTTCCGCCACCGCCCCGCTCCCGACGGGCCCTTCGGCCGGGACGCGCTCCCGGGCTGACCGGCAGGACCGTCCCGGGCTGCGAGGATGACCCCATGCGAATCGCGGTCACAGGCTCCACGGGATTGATCGGCACGGCGCTCGTCGGCTCGCTGCTGGCGGACGGCCACGAGGTGGTCCGGCTGGTCCGGCACAGGTCCAGGACCGGCCCGCAGCCGGACGGGACCACGGCGATCGGCTGGAACCCGTTGCTCGGCCAGGTCGACCGGGACGGTCTGGCCGGCGTGGACGCGGCGGTGCACCTGGCGGGGGCCGGGGTCGGCGACCACCGGTGGTCGGACTCCTACAAGCGCGAGATCCGGGAGAGCCGGGTGCTCGGCACCGAGACGCTGGCCGTCGCCCTGGCCGAGCTGAAGGAGCCGCCGAAGGTTCTGGTCAGCGCTTCGGCGGTGGGCTGGTACGGCCAGACCGGGGACGCGGTGGTCGACGAGGACTCGCCCGCCGGGGACGACTTCCTGGCCGAGGTCTGCGTCGAGTGGGAGGCCGCCGCGCGCCCCGCCGAGCGGGCCGGGATCCGGGTGGTCCACCCGCGCACCGGGCTGGTGCTCTCCGCCGCGGGCGGCGCCGGCGGCCGGCTCTTCCCGTTGTTCAAGCTCGGCCTCGGCGGGCGGCTCGGCGACGGCCGGCAGTACTGGAGCTTCATCTCGCTGGCCGACGAGGTCGCGGCGCTGCGGTTCCTGATCGACCGGGAGGACCTCGGCGGCGCCTTCAACCTCACGGCGCCGGAGCCGGTGACCAACGCCGAGCTGACGGCGGCCATCGGGCGGGTGCTGAACCGGCCGACACCGTTCCCGGTGCCGGCTGCCGTGCTCAAGGGGGTGCTCGGCGAGCTGGCCGTCGAGGTGATCGGCAGCCACCGGGTGGTGCCGCGGCGACTGCTGGAGGCCGGCTTCCGGTTCCAGCACCCGGACGTCGACTCGGCGGTGCGGGCGGCGCTGTAGGGCCGCCGCCGGCACCGGCGGGCGGCGCTGTAGGACCGCCGGCGCGGGAGGCGGCGGATGCCGGTCCGCGCCGGGCCGGCGCACGCGTGCAAGGCCGACCCGCGCCGGGCCGGTGGGCGCAGCGGCGTACGTCAAGACGGCCACCGGGTGTACGCCGCGGCCGGCGCGCGTCCACGTGGGCGTCCGCGCCGGCCGGTGCGGGCCCGCGTACGCCCGCTACGGCATCTGCGCTGGCCAGGGGCATATGCCGTGCGGGGTCGGGCGGGTCCCCGGAAGGGGGCGCACGGGAGCACACGGTGGGCGCGTCGCACGCCCCCGGTGACCGTGCGCGCCCGCCGACCCCCGAACGCGGCCGATTGGGCGCACAGTCCGTGACCGCGCCCCCGTACCGTGCCGCCCAACCCTTCCCGGAGCCCGGATCCGGCCCGATGCACTTGTCTGACGCTCCTACTGACTGGGCATCACATGGTCGGACCGTGCCCGGCACCCCGCTGACCGCGTCGGCCGGAGCCCCGGGAACCCAGGGAGGGAGCACGCCAGTGCCCACGTACGACTTCATTCGCCGCGCCCGCCGACAGTCCGACCCGGACGTCGTCGTGGTGGGCGCCGGACTCGCGGGCCTGGCCGCCGCCCGCGTCCTCACCGGTCACGGCCTGAGCGTCCAGGTCCTGGAGGCCACGGACCGGGTCGGCGGCCGGATGGCCACCCGCGAGCTGGACGGCTTCCGGCTCGACCACGGCAGCCAGCTGCTCAACACCGCGTACCCCGAGCTGCGGCGGGTCCTCGACCTCGACCGCCTCGAACTGCGCCCGCTCGCCCCCGGCGTACTCGTGCACAGCGGCGGCCGCCGGTACCGCGCCGGCGACCCCCAGCTGCCCGCGGCCCGCCAGGCCACCACCCGGGCGCCGCTGGGCAGTCCGCTGGACCGGGCCCGGCTGGGCGGCTGGCTCGGCCGGCTGGCCAGCACCCCGGCGGGCCGGCTGCAGAGCCGACCGGAGACCACCACCGCCCGCGCGCTGGCCGAACGCGGTCCGGCACCGCGCGCGGTCGACGGCTTCCTGCGCCCGCTGCTCGCCACCCTGCTCAGCGACCCGGCCCTCGGCACCAGCAGCCGGATCGCCGACCTGGTCCTGCGCAGCTACGCGCGCGGACGGCTCTGTCTGCCCGCCGGCGGGATCGCGGCCGTGCCGGCCCAGCTGGCCGCCGCTCTCCCGGCGGCCACCGTGCGGACCGGAGTGGAGGTCACCGCGATCGCCGCCGACGGCGTGGAGACCGCCGGGCACGGGCGGATCGGCGCCCAGGCCGTCGTGGTGGCGACCGGCGCGCGCTCGGCCGCCGAGCTGCTGCCGGGCCTGCGGGTGCCGGACTTCCACCCCGTCACGACCTACTACCACGCGGCCGACCGGACGCCGATCGGCGAGCCCGTCCTCCTGCTGGACGGCGACCGGCCGGGCGGACAACCGGCGCTGGTCTCGCACTCGGTGGTGCTCACCGAGCTGCACCCCTCGTACGCCCCCGCCGGGCAGGCGCTGATCGCCACCACGGTGCTCGGCCGGCGCTCGTTCGACGCCGGCGGGCCGGCCGCACTCGAACCGGCGGTGCGCGGGCGGCTGGCGGAGCTGTACGGCACGCCGACCGGGGGCTGGCAGTTCCTGAGCGTTCGGCACATCCCGGACGCGGTGCCGGCCATGCCGCCGCCGCACAACAGCCGGCGTCCGGTGCGCCTGCTGGCCGGGCTGTACGTCTGCGGCGACCACCGGGACACCAGCAGCACCCAGGGGGCCCTGGTGTCGGGCCGCCGGGCGGCGGAGGCCGTGGTCCGCGACCTCGGACTGCCGGTCGGCGCCGCCGAGGCGGCGGCGGCCTGACGCCCTACCGGGCGGCGGTCCGGCGCGGCGCGGCCGGGTCGGTGCGGCCAGGTCGGCGCGGCCGGGCGCGGCGCGGCGGGCACGAGGCCGACTTCGCCGAGCTGCGCGGCGGCCCGCTCGGACGGGCGGGCCGCCGCGTGGCCGGTGGCCATGGTGCTCGCGCTCCGTCGCGGGCGCGCCGGTCGGCCCCGCCCGCCGAACGGCGCCTTCGCCAAACGGGCGCTCACCACCACCGCGCTCGGGACGATCCCGCCGATCCTGCGCGCCGCCGGGGAGCGGTCTCCCGTCCGGTCCGCCTTCCCGCGGCCGGCGCAGCGGTTGCGCGGGAACGTCCGCCCGCCGGCCGCCCAGGGCGACCGGCCGCCGCCGTCGGCGAACGCCGAGCACTGTGGACCGGCGCGGCGGGCGCCGGCCAGGGTGCGCAGCGCCGAGTCCGCACCCCACACCCGACACCCGACACCCCACACGCCGCACCCGCGCCGCACCCGGCACCCGGCACCCCCGGCGCCCGGCACCGGCCGTCGCCGTCAGATCACCCCCGACTGGCGAGCCGTCTCCTCGAAGGCACGGGCCACCGGGCTGCCGCGATAGGGCGTGAGGCGGCGGTGGAAGTCGCGGACGTACTCCAGCGAGCGGGCCGACCGCATCTCCCCCGCCGCCCGCAGCGCGTCGGTGGCCATGGAGCAGGCCTCGTCGAGGTCGCCCATGCCGAGCCGGGCGGTGGCCAGCACCAGCCGGCAGAAGATCCGGCTCCGGGCGTAGGCGGGCGAGCGCAGCCGCAGCGACTTCTCGGCGTGCTGGGCCGAGGTGCGCCACTGCTGGAGGTCCCGGTAGCAGTGGGCGAACTCGTCGGAGAGCTGGGCCTCGTCGAAGTACCGCGCCCAGGAAGGGAGTTCGTCCCCGGATCGGGCCGCGGCCAGCGAGCGCTCGGCCCGCACCAGCGCGGTGGTGCAGGCCCGGACGTCGCCGAGCAGGCCGTGGCCGCGCGCCTCGGCGGCGTGCAGCAGCGCCTGGACGGTGGGTGGCACGGCGGTGCCCACCCCCTGCTGGGCCACCCGGGCCAGCTGGACGGCCTCCCGGCCGTGGCCGAGGTGCACCGCCTGCTGGCTCATCGTCACCAGGACGTACCCGCCGAGCGCACGGTCCCCCGCCGCCTGGGAGAGCCGCAGCGCCTGGACGAAGTAGCGCTGGGCCAGGCCGTGGGCGGCGATGTCGAAGGACGTCCAGCCGGCGAGTCTGGTGAGGTCGGCGACCGCGCCGAACAGCGCCCGGCCGATCTGCTCGCCGTAGCGGCCGCGCAGCATCGGCTCCGCCTCGCTCTCCAGGTAGCGGACCAGTGCCTGGCGGGCGTGGCCTCCGCCGTAGGCGTGGTCCAGCGCACGGAAGAGGTCCCCCACCGCCCGGATGGCGGCGATGTCGCCCCGGCCGACGCGCAGCGCCGGGCGGGGCTCCCGGGCCGGGTCGGTGTACGGCGGCTCGACGGCCACCGGCGGGCGCCGGCTCTGGGTCGGGACCCGGCCGAGCGCCGTCCCTGCAGCGGCTCCGGTGGCGCCGGCGGCCGACCCGGGGACAGCTCCGGCGGCCCGCGCGGCCGGTGCCCCGGCCTGGCCGGAGACCGAGCGGGCCGCAGGCGCGGCGGAGGCGCCCGGCGCGGCGGCCGCGGGCGCACCGGCCGTCGCCGCGCCCGTGGCCGGCGGACCGGCTCCGTCGGGCCGGGGCAGGGTGGAGCCGTCGCGGGCGACCCGCTCGTCGGTCCGCCCGATCAGCCAGTCCCGGCTGGGGACGACCAGCCCGGCCGGGGTGAAGGCGATCCGGCGCAGCTCGGACTGCGGGCCGTTGTCCTTGCGCCACATGCTCGCCACGATGTCCACCGCTTCCTGCGGCGTCTCGGCGAACTCCAGGCCGGCGTAGACCGGCGCGCAGGCGTCCAGGCCGAGGTCCTGGGCGGTGAGGCGGCGGCCGAGCCGGCGGGTGAAGACCTCGGCGATCAGCGCCGGGGTGGCCCCGCGCGGCTGCTGGCCGCGGAGCCATCGGGTCACCGAGGTCTTGTCGTACCGCAGGTCCAGGCCGTGTTCCAGGCCGAGCTGGTCGACCCGGCGGGCCAGGCCGGCGTGCGAGAAGCCGGCCTCCTCGATGAGCGCGGCGAGCTGGCCGTTCTGCGGCGACGGCCCGCCGTGGCCCGGCGCGGGCGGGGCGGCCACGGCCGCGCCGGGGCCGTCCGGGGCGGCCACCGCGCCCCGGTGCCGTTCGGGCGTGACGGACGTGGCCTGGGCGGGCACCCGCAACTCGTCGGCGGTCGGGGCGTCGGGGGCGTCGGGGGCGTCCGGAAGGGTCCGGTCGACCGGACCTCGGTGCTGGTCGAGCGGGTCGAGCGGTCCGTACGCCGGGCTGTCGGTTGCAGGCAGTTGGGGCATAGTCAGTCAACACCTCTCGGACGCCGCACCGGCTCCACCAGCACTTCGGCTGCCCGTGGCGGCGCCCCCTGTCGGGAATCGGCGTGAATGTAGCGAGCATTCGGGCGCTATGGGTGGTTCTGACCGAGCAATCCTCCGAACGGGTGAAGCATCGGCGCCCATTGTGGGGAAGCCAGGACAGGATGGGTTTGGCTCAGGACGGGGGAACCGACGTTCGGCCGTCATAGTGGTGACCACCACAGTCCACCCGGGTGCTGTAGCGGACCACTCCATAGGAGCCGAGCCTTCGGATTCCTACCGTTCTCGGCCATGGACACCACTTCAGCCCGCCCGCTGGACGGCCGCACGGCCCTGGTCACGGGCGCCGCCTCGGGCATCGGCCGGGCCTGCGCCGAGGCCTTCGCCGAGGCCGGCGCCCGGGTCTACGTCGTCGACCTCGCGGAAGGCCCGGCCCGCGAGCTCGCCGCGCGGATCGGCGGCACCGCGCTGGTCGCGGACCTCTCCGACCCGGAGGCGGTGGAGGCCCTGCCGGACGACGCCGACATCGTGGTCAACAACGCCGGCCTGCAGCACGTCGCGCCCGTGCACGAGTTCCCGGTCGACCGGTTCACCCTGATCCAGCGGGTGATGGTCGAGGCCCCGTTCCGGATCCTGCGCCGGACCCTCCCGCACATGTACGGGCAGGACTGGGGGCGGGTCGTCAACATCTCCTCCGTCCACGGCCTGCGCGCCAGCGCGTTCAAGTCGGCCTACGTCACCGCCAAGCACGCCCTGGAGGGGCTGAGCAAGACGGTCGCCCTGGAGGGCGCGCCCCACGGCGTCACCAGCAACTGCATCAACCCGGGGTACGTCCGCACCCCGCTGGTGGAGAAGCAGATCGCCGGCCAGGCCCTGGCCCACGGCATCCGCGAGGACGAGGTGGTGGAGCAGATCATGCTCGACCGCACCGCCGTGAAGCGCCTGATCGAACCGGCCGAGGTGGCCGGGCTCGCCGTCTGGCTCTGCTCGACCCACGCCTCCTACATCACCGGCGCCAGCCTCGCCATCGACGGCGGCTGGACCGCGCACTGAGCGGCGCGACAGAAGGAACGAGGAAGAGGAACCCATGACCGCCTCCGCACCCGCATCCGCCCCGGCGGCGGGCCGCTCACTCCCGAGAGTGGTGGCCGCCAGCCTGATCGGGACCACCATCGAGTGGTACGACTACTTTCTCTACGGAACAGCAGCCGCGCTCGTCTTCAACAAGCTGTTCTTCCCCACCAGCGATCCGCTGACCGGGACGCTGCTCTCCTTCCTCACCTATGCGATCGGCTTCGCCGCCCGGCCCCTGGGCGCCCTGGTCTTCGGGCACTTCGGGGACCGGATCGGACGGAAGAAGCTGCTGGTGGTGAGCCTGCTGCTGATGGGCGGGTCGACCACGCTGATCGGCTGCCTGCCCACGTACGACTCGATCGGGGCGGCCGCACCGGTCCTGCTGACGGCCCTGCGGCTGGTGCAGGGCTTCGCGCTCGGCGGCGAGTGGGGCGGCGCGGTGCTGCTGGTGTCGGAGCACGGGGACCAGCGGCGGCGCGGGTTCTGGGCGTCCTGGCCGCAGGGCGGCGCACCGGCGGGGAACCTGCTGGCGGCCGGCGTGCTCTCGCTGCTGACCACGGTGCAGTCGGACGCGACCTTCCTCGCCTGGGGCTGGCGGGTGCCGTTCCTGCTCTCCGCGGTGCTGGTCGGGGTCGGGATGTGGATCCGGCTGGCGGTGGACGAGTCGCCGCTGTTCCAGGAGGCCCTGGCGCGGGCCGAGGCGCGCAAGGGCGCGCAGGCCGAGGCCGAGCAGCCGCCGCTGGTCGCGGTGCTCCGGCACCACTGGCGCGAGGTGCTGGTGGCGATGGGCGCCCGGATGGCGGAGAACATCTCGTACTACGTGATGACCACGTTCGTCCTGGCCTACGCGGTGACGCACGTTCACCTGCCGAAGCAGACCGCTCTGAACGCGGTGCTGATCGCCTCGGCGGTCCAGTTCGCCCTGATCCCGGTCTTCGGGGCGCTCTCCGACCGGGTCGGGCGCAAGCCGGTGTACCTGGTCGGTGCGGTGGGCGTCGGGATCTGGGCCTTCGTCTTCTTCGGGCTGGTGGACACCGAGTCGTTCGGCGGGCTGGTGCTGGCGGTGACGGTCGGGCTGGTCTTCCACAGCGCGATGTACGCACCGCAGGCGGCGTTCTTCTCCGAGCTGTTCGCCACCCGGATGCGGTACTCGGGCGCCTCGATCGGCGCCCAGTTCGCCTCGGTCGCGGCCGGCGCGCCCGCGCCGCTGATCGCCACCGCGCTGCTGAAGGACCACGGCAGCTCGACGCCGATCTCGGTGTACGTGGCGATCGCCGCCCTGATCACCGTGGGGGCCGTGCTCTGCGCCCGGGAGACCCGCGGCCGGGACCTCGCGGACGTTGGGACCGGGCCGGAGCCCGCCGAACAGGCGGCCGCGGTCGCGAAGACCGCCGCGGCCTGACGACCCCTCCCCGGCCCCTGCCCGCCACTCCCCCGGCGCCGGCGCTCGCCCCCTCGCGAGCGCCGGCCCGTCGCACCCCTGGCGTACCATCGCGCTTCCCGCTCACTGCGATTGGCGGCCCGCACCATGACCGACCCCCACACCGGCCCGGCACCGGCGCTGCGCCGGCTGATCGACCTGCTCGCCTCCGGCGCCGCCACCGAGGACTTCGCCGACGTGCTGGCCGACGCCCGGCGCCGGGGGGCACCGGCCGCGGTGCTGAGCGAGATCGACGACGCCACCTGGCAGGCCCTGCGGGTGCACCGGACGCTGCGTCAGCACCGGCGCCGCGAGGCCGAGCTAACCGCCCTGTTCGACACCGCCGGGGACCTCGCCGCCTCCCGCGAGCTCGACACCGTGCTGCAGGCGATCGTCCGCCGCGCCCGGATGCTGCTCGGCACCGACACCGCCTACCTGACCCTGCCGGACGAGGCGGCCGGCGACACCTACATGCGGGTGACGGACGGTTCGGTCTCGGTCCTCTTCCAGAACCTGCGGCTCAGCCTCGGCGACGGCCTCGGCGGCCTGGTCGCGCAGACCGCCCGCCCGTACGCGACCCCGGACTACCGGACCGACGAGCGGTTCCACCACACCGGCACCATCGACGCGGGCGTCCTGGACGAGGGTCTGGTGGCGATCATCGGGGTCCCGCTGCTGCTCGGCGGGCAGGTGATCGGGGTGCTGTTCGCCGCCGACCGCTCCCCGCGGGCCTTCTCCCCCGACGAGGTCGCGCTGCTCTGCACGCTGGCCGCGCACGCGGCGATCGCCCTGGACACCGCCAAGTCGCTGGCCGACACCCGGGCCGCGCTGGCCGAGCTGAACTCGGCCAACGAGCTGATCCGGGCCCACGCGGCGGCCGTCCAGCGCGCCGAGCAGGGCCACGACCGGCTCACCGACCTGGTGCTGCGCGGGGCCGAGGTGCCGGACGTGGCCGCCGCGGTGGCCGCCCTCCTCGGTGGCGAGATAGCAGTCCTGGACACCGGGGGCGAACCGCTGGCCGGGCGGGCGGCGGCCGCGGACGGACTGGCCGAGGCGGTCGCCGCGTCCCGGGCCGAGGGGCGCTCGGTCCGGCACGGCGAGGCCTGGGTCTGCGCGGTGCTGGCCGGCCAGGAGCCGCTCGGCACCCTGGTGCTGCGCGGCCGCCCGGACCTCGACGACGCCGACCGGCGGCTGTTCGAGCGGGCGAGCGTGGTGACCGCGCTGCTCCTGCTGCTGCGCCGTTCGGTGGCCGAGGCCGAGAACAGGGTCCGCGGCGAGCTGCTCGCCGACCTGCTCACCGCCCCCGACCGCGACCCCGCCGGGCTGACCGCGCGCGGCCGCCGGCTCGGCGTCGACCTCGGCCGCCCGCACGTGGTGCTGGTGGCCGAGCCGGCCGGCGCACCCGGCACCGCCGCCACCGACCGCAGCCGGCTGGCCCGCGCCGCCGAGCGGTACCTGTTCGGCTCGCGCGGGATCGGAGCCGAGCACGGCGAGAGCGTCGTGCTGCTCGTCCCGGCCGACGACGCCCCGCCGGGCGGCCGCGGGCCCGACGGGCCGGACGCCGCGGACCCCGCCCGCTGGGCGGCCGAGGTGGCCGCCGAGCGGCTGGCCCGGCTCGCCGGCTTCCCGGTCACCGTGGGCGCGGGCCGCCCGGCCGCCGGCCCGGTGGCGCTGGCCGCAGCGCACGCCGAGGGCCTGCGCTGCGTCCGGGCGCTGCGGGTGCTCGGCCGGTCCGGCGAGGGCGCCTCGGCCCGGGCGCTCGGGTTCCTCGGCGTGCTGCTGGGCGACGGCCACGACGTGGACGGCTTCGTCGGCGCGACGCTCGGCCCGCTGCTGGACTACGACGCCCGGCGCGGCACCGAGCTGGTCCGCACCCTGCGCGCCTACTTCGACTGCGGCGGAAGCCTGACCCGGGCCAAGGACGAGCTGCACGTCCACGTGAACACCGTGGTGCAGCGGCTGGACCGGGTGGAGGTGCTGCTCGGGCGGGACTGGAACCGCCCCGAGCGCTCGCTGGAACTCCAGCTCGCGCTCCGGCTGCAGCTGCTCTCGGGCGCCTGAACGGCGCCACCGGCCGAGGCGTACAGTGGCGAGGTTGGTCTCGAACGCCTGGCAAGGAGCAGCAGTGACCACGGAGCGCAACGAGGTGGGCGCATGAGCAAGGACATACGGTTCGTGCGCATGGGCATGGGCGAGAGCGCGGTCCCGTACCAGGAGGCCTGGGAGGAGCAGCAGCGGCTGCACGCGCTCCGGGTCGCCGACGAGATCCCCGACACGGTGCTGCTGCTGGAGCACCCGCCCGTCTACACCATGGGCCGGCGCACCAACCCGGCCGACCTCCCGCTGGACGGCACGCCGGTGGTCGAGGTCAACCGGGGCGGCGAGATCACCTGGCACGGCCCCGGCCAGCTGGTCGGCTACCCGATCGTGAAGCTGCCCGAGCCGATGGACGTGGTGGCGTACGTGCGGCGGCTCGAGGAGGCGCTGATCCGGGCCTGCGGCGAGTTCGGCGTGGAGACCACCCGGGTCGAGGGCCGCAGCGGCGTCTGGGTGCTGGGCGAGACCATCCCCGACGCGGTGGTGGACCCGTCGCAGGTCGTCGACATCGGCAAGCTCACCCTGCGGATGGGCCTGCCGCTGGGCATCGACCCGCGGCTGGCCGGCCCGGAGTACGCGCCCTCCAACGCCGGGCAGCGCGGCGACGACCGCAAGCTCGCCGCGATCGGCGTGCGGGTCTCGCGCGGGGTGACGATGCACGGCTTCGCGCTCAACTGCGACCCCGACATGACCTGGTTCGACCGGATCGTGCCCTGCGGCATCCGGGACGCCGGCGTGGCCTCGCTCTCCGGTGAACTGGGCCGGGACTTCCCGGTCGGGGAGGCGCTGACCGCGGTCGAGAAGCACCTGGCGGACGTGTTCGCCGAGCTGCCGGAGCCGGCGCCCGGCCGCTGAGCCCCGGGCCCGCGGGCCCGTGCCGCGGGCCGGTCCCCGACCGGGCCCGGGGAATCTACCCGCCGGTAGCACTGTTGCCCTGCGATTGCGGGCCGCGGGCCCGGCGAAGGCCGTACAAGCACAGGCGTACCCTGGGGGTACCCCGTCTAGTTCTAGGAGTCGCACGTGTCCGCTGTCGCGCCGGACGGCAGGAAGCTTCTCCGCCTGGAGGTCCGCAACAGCGAGACCCCCATCGAGCGGAAGCCCGAGTGGATCAAGACCCGCGCGAAGATGGGCCCGGAGTACAACGCCCTCCAGTCGCTGGTGAAGAAGGAGGGGCTGCACACGGTCTGCCAGGAGGCCGGCTGCCCGAACATCTTCGAGTGCTGGGAGGACCGCGAGGCCACCTTCCTCATCGGCGGTGACCAGTGCACCCGCCGCTGCGACTTCTGCCAGATCGACACCGGCAAGCCCGCCGAGTTCGACCGGGACGAGCCGCGCCGCGTCGCCGAGTCCATCGTGACCATGGACCTCAACTACGCCACCATCACCGGCGTCGCCCGCGACGACCTGGAGGACGGCGGCGCCTGGCTGTACGCCGAGACCGTGCGCCAGGTCCACGCGATGACGGCCGGACGCGCTGCCGGACGCACCGGCGTCGAGCTGCTCATCCCCGACTTCAACGCGGTCCCGGAGCAGCTGGCCGAGGTCTTCTCGTCCCGCCCCGAGGTGCTCGCGCACAACGTCGAGACCGTCCCGCGGATCTTCAAGCGGATCCGGCCCGCGTTCCGCTACGAGCGCTCGCTGGACGTCATCACCCAGGCCCGCGCGGCCGGGCTGGTCACCAAGTCCAACCTGATCCTGGGCATGGGCGAGACCCGCGAGGAGGTCAGCCAGGCGCTGGCCGACCTGGTCGGCGCCGGCTGCGAGCTGATCACCATCACCCAGTACCTGCGCCCGTCGCTGCGCCACCACCCGGTGGAGCGCTGGGTGAAGCCGCAGGAGTTCGTCGAGCTGCAGCAGGAGGCCGAGGAGCTCGGCTTCGCCGGGGTCATGTCCGGCCCGCTCGTGCGCTCCTCGTACCGCGCCGGGCGCCTGTACCGGCAGGCGCTGGACCACCGGGCGCAGACCGCGGTCTGACGGCCGCAGGAGCCGGCCGGGCCCGTTCGCGCCGGCCGGATTGAGCCATCCGAAGGGGCGGAGCCACGGCTCCGCCCCTTCCGGTTCACCGGGCTTTGACTGGCAGGTCACGGCCTGGTAACACGGGGTGGTGACGATGGGGGCGTTCGAACCATTTCCACCACGAGGGGAGCTGTTCGACATGCAGGTCGGCATCCGGTCGGTGGGCACCGCGCTGCGGCTGGCCGAGAGCGTTCTGCTGGCGGGCGGCCAGCGTCAGGCGCGACGCAACGCCTGGGCCGCGGTCTGCGAGAACCGCCGGTACGCGGCGGCCCGGGAGCGCGACGCGCTGCCGGTCGGACCGGCAGCGGAGGCCGCGCGGCGCTGAGGCCGGTACCGCTGCGCGACCGCACGGGTTCACCAGGGTCACGTTCGGGGCGAACGGGTACCCGGGCTTGGATATCCCGTACCCACGGCACGTACCATGAGCGTTATGGCGAGGGAAACATCCGAGAACCCCGGGCGACTGAAGCAGATCCGCCTGGCGTACACCATGACCAAGAAGGTCGACACCAAGATCGGCCTGATCATCGCCGGCGTCGGCCTGCTGACCTTCGGCGTGTTCCTCGCCATCGGCTTCGCGATCGACCACCCCGTCTACCTGGGCATCCTGGGCTTCATCGTGGCCTTCCTGGCCATGGCGATCGTCTTCGGGCGCCGGGCCGAGCGCGCCGCGTTCGGACAGATGGAGGGCCAGCCGGGGGCCGTCGCGGCGGTGCTGAACAACATCCGCCGCGGCTGGAGCGCCAGCTCCACCCCGGTCGCGGTGACCCGCAACCAGGACGCGGTCTACCGCGCCGTGGGCCGGGCCGGCATCGCGCTGATCGGTGAGGGCAACCCGAACCGGGTGCGCCAGCTGCTGGCGTCCGAGAAGAAGAAGATGTCCCGGGTCGTCGGCGACGTCCCGGTCTACGACATCGTCGTGGGCAACGGCGCGGACGAGGTCCCGCTGAAGAAGCTGCAGATCCACCTGATGCGGCTGCCGCGCGCCATCACCCCGGCCCAGGTCACCGAGACCAACGACCGGCTGCGCGCGCTGGGCGACCTGCTCTCCAAGGCTCCGATCCCCAAGGGCCCGATGCCCAAGGGCGCCCGGATGCCCAAGGGCGGCCAGGCCCGCTGACCCACCCTCCCCATCGAGCCGAACGGCCCCGCAGCGGAACCTCCGCGGCGGGGCCGTTCGATGTTTCGGGCGACGGGCGACGGGCGACGGGCGACGGGCGTCGGGCCTCGGCCGCTCGGGCCGGTCGGGCCGCTCGGAGCCCGGTCGGCCGTCGGGCCCCGGGCGCGGAAGCGCCGGGGGAACCCGGGAAGAGCCTAGATGCGGACCTCGACGGTGCCGACGGCCTTGTCGTGCAGGCCGCGGGTGTCCCGGTCCCAGACCAGGGCCGGCACCAGCAGGCAGAGCAGCAGGGTGCGCAGCATCACCTGAGGGATGGTGGCGCGGCTGCCGTCCAGGCGCACCACCCGGAGGCCGAACAGCCGCTTGCCGACCGTCGTCCCGGTCGTGGCGAGCAGCACCGCGGTGACGGCGAAGAAGAGCGGGGTGGTCCACAGGTTGGCCGAGCCCGCCGATCCCTTGGCGAGCAGCCCGAAGGCGACCAGGGACACCAGCCAGCCGTCGACGAACAGCGCGCCCAGCCGGCGGGCCGGCCCGGCGACCGAGCCGGTGCCCTCCTTGGGCAGTCCGAGGCGCTCACCGCGGTAGCCGAAGTCGGCGCCCATCTTCTCGGCGGCCGCCTTCGGGCCGTCGATCCACGATCCCAACGCTTCTCTGGTGTCCACGAATCCACACTAACCGGGCGTACACCGGGAACCGCCACCGACTCCCCCGGAGGGTGAACCGGGCCGCCCCCGGCTTTCCACCGCGGCCGCCAAGTGGTCCAGACCACTTCGGCGCCGCCGCCTGGGCCGGCGAAGCGATTTGCCCCGGAGCGTACGGCTTTGCCGCCCGTTCAACGAGGGCGGTTAACATTCAGGAAACGACCGGGTCACCGGTTGGAAACGGGCCATTCCTAGGGTGAGCCCCATTCGCACGCCGAGGAGGATGGATGTTCAACAACGCCGCCGAAGTGAAGCAGTTCATCCAGGACAACGACGTGAAGTTCGTCGACGTCCGGTTCTGCGATCTCCCGGGCGTCATGCAGCACTTCTCCGTGCCCGCCGCGACCTTCGACCCGGCCGACACGCTGATGTTCGACGGCTCGTCGATCCGCGGCTTCCAGGCCATCCACGAGTCCGACATGGCGCTCGTCGCCGACCTGGCCACGGCCCGGCTCGACCCGTTCCGCAAGGACAAGCACCTCAACATCAACTTCTTCATCCAGGACCCGGTCACCGGCGAGGCCTACAGCCGCGACCCGCGCAACGTCGCCAAGAAGGCCGAGGCCTACCTCGCCTCCTCCGGCATCGCCGACACCGCGTTCTTCGGCCCCGAGGCCGAGTTCTACGTCTTCGACTCGGTCCGCTTCGAGACCAGTGCCAACGCGTCCTTCTACCACATCGACTCCGAGGCCGGCGCGTGGAACACCGGCGCGGCGGAGGGCGACGTGCGCGGCTACAAGGTCAAGTACAAGGGCGGGTACTTCCCGATCCCGCCGGTCGACCACTTCGCCGACCTGCGCGCCGAGATGTCGCTGGAGCTGGCCGCGGCCGGCCTGGAGGTCGAGCGCCAGCACCACGAGGTCGGCACGGCCGGCCAGGCCGAGATCAACTACAAGTTCAACACCCTGCTGCACGCCGCCGACGACCTGATGCTGTTCAAGTACATCATCAAGAACGTCGCGTGGCGCAACGGCAAGACCGCCACCTTCATGCCGAAGCCGATCTTCGGCGACAACGGCTCGGGCATGCACGTCCACCAGTCGCTCTGGAGCGAGGGCTCGCCGCTCTTCTACGACGAGCAGGGCTACGCGGGGCTCTCCGACACGGCCCGCTACTACATCGGCGGCCTGCTCCGGCACGCCCCGTCGCTGCTCGCCTTCACCAACCCGTCGGTGAACTCCTACCACCGGCTGGTGCCCGGCTTCGAGGCGCCGGTCAACCTGGTCTACTCGCAGCGCAACCGCTCGGCCGCGATCCGCATCCCGATCACCGGCTCCAACGCCAAGGCCAAGCGCATCGAGTTCCGCGCGCCGGACCCGTCGTCCAACCCGTACCTGGCCTTCTCGGCGATGCTGATGGCCGGCCTCGACGGCATCAAGAACAAGATCGAGCCGCTGGAGCCCGTCGACAAGGACCTCTACGAGCTCGCGCCGGAGGAGCACGCCAACGTCCCGCAGGTGCCGTCCTCGCTGCCGGCCGTGCTGGAGGCGCTGGAGGCCGACCACGAGTACCTGCTCGCGGGCAACGTCTTCACGCCGGACCTGATCGAGACCTGGATCGACTTCAAGCGCAGCAACGAGATCGCCCCGATCGCCCTGCGCCCGCACCCGCACGAGTTCGAGCTCTACTACGACCTGTAGGCCGGACCGCCGGCAGGCCTCCGCGCCGGTTCCGCACGCTGCGGCCCCCGTCCCGAATTCGCTTGCCGGGGCGGGGGCTTCGGCGTGCGGAACCGGCGCCGTGGCGAGCAGGACGAAGCCCCGGCCGGGTACGTCTCGGGGGGCGTCGAGCCGGCCGGGCCGGTCCCCGGCCCGCACGCGATGGTCGGCCCTCGGAGTGGCGGTGACGGGGTGGCACACCACGGGAGGGTTCCGGCGGCCGGCCAGCCGGCGGGGCGGCCGGGTGCTACCGGCTTCCCCGTCAGCGGACGGTGACCGGCAGGGTCTCGTAGCCGCGCAGGACCAGGCGGTCCCGCCGGGTCGCCACGCCGCCGGGAGCGAGCCGCGGGAAGCGGTCGAGCAGCGCCGGGAAGGCGACCTCGGCCTCCGTCCGGGCCAGCCGGGAGCCGAGGCAGAAGTGCGCGCCGCCGCCGAAGCTGAGCGGCTGGATGTCGGGCCGGGCGGGATCGAACAGCTCCGGCCGGCGGTAGCGGGTCGGGTCGTGGTTGGCCGCGCCCAGCAGGACCAGCACCATGGTGCCCGCCGGAGCCGGGACGCCGGCCACGTCCAGCCCGTCGGCGGCGGCGATCCGGGTGGTGAGCTGCACCGGTGAGTCGAAGCGCAGCACCTCCTCGGTGAAGGCCGCGGGGTCCACGGCACCGGTGCGCAGCCCGGCCGCCACCTCCGGGTGCCGGAAGGCCAGTGCGAGGCCGTTGCCCAGCAGGTTGGTGGTGGTCTCGAAGCCTGCCACCAGCAGCAGCACCAGGTTGGCCAGCAGCTCCGCGCCGGAGATCCGTTCGGGCGCGTCGGCGGCGATCCGGGCGAGGTCGCTGACCAGGTCGTCCTGGGGCCTGGCCAGGCGCTCGGCGACGAGCCCGGTGAAGTAGCCGGTCAGCTCGTCGGCGGCCACGTCGGCGGCGCCGAGTTCGTCGAGGTCCTGGACCAGCTCCAGGGCGACGGCGAGGTCCCCCGCGAGGGTGCGGAAGCGGTAGTGGTCCCGCGGGGGGACGCCGAGCAGCTCGCAGATCACCTCGACCGGCAGCCGGAAGGCGAAGTCGTCCATGAAGTCGACCGGCGAGCCGTCCGCCCCCTGCTCGGCCAGGCGGTCCAGCAGCCGGCCGACCGCCGCCTCCACCGCGGGCCGGAGCGCGGCCACCCGGCGGGCGTTGAACGCGGAGGCGACCAGCGATCGGACGCGGGCGTGGTCGGGCGCGTTGCGCTGCAGCATCGAGCGGCCGAACAGGGTGACCGAGGTGTGCCGGGCGAGCCGGGGGTCGGCCCGCAGCCGGTCCTCGATGTCCTCCATGACGAAGGCCGGACTGCGCAGCACCTGGTCGGCCGCGGTGTGGCCGATCGCGAGGACGGTGCCGGGCCCGGCCGGGGCGGCGGCGCCGAGCTCGTGCGCCCGGGCGTACAACGGGTACGGGTCGGCCCGGCCCCCGGTGGTCATCAGCTGTCCGATGATCGCTTCGCCGTCCATCCGGCTCTCCCCTCCCGAGACCCCGCGTCCTGCCTCGTGAACCGCCGCCGTCCCGTCCGGAGTTCCCGGAGTTCCCTCCGGACGCCCCGGGCGGCGTTCACGGGTGACCGGTTCGCCCGGGCGGCGGGGGCTGTCGGGCAGGTCCGCTCGGGCACGCACGGCGGAAGGGCGCGGCCGGGAGGGCCGGTCGGTAGGCTGGCGGCATGGAGATCTGGATCAACCCGCGCTGCGGGAAGTGCCGGACGGCGCTCGGCGCGCTGGAGTCCGCCGGCGCCGAGTACACCGTGCGGCGCTACCTGGAGGACCCGCCGACCGCCGCCGAGCTGGAGCAGGTCCTGGAGCGGCTGGCACTGGAGCCGTGGGACATCACCAGGCTCGACGAGCAGGCCGCCAAGGACCTCGGCATGAAGCAGTGGACCCGCGAGCCGGGCGACCGGGCGCGCTGGATCGCGGCGATGGCCGAGCACCCGATCCTGATCCAGCGCCCGATCATCACCGCCGACGACGGCCACGCCGTGGTGGCCCGCACCCCGGAGGCCCTGAACTCCGTCCTGCCGTAGGGCAGTCACTCCACCCCCCGACGCGCGGGACCCGGCCGGGGCCCGCGCGTCGCGGTCACTCCCGCCGGACGCGCTGCACCGGTCGCCCCGGCCGCCACGACGTGATCCAGACGTGCTCGTCCTCCACCGTGGTGTGCACCACCTGCTCCAGCTCCAGCCGGAAGGCGTGGAACGGGCCCGGCGGCGGCTCCGGCAGCTCGGCCACCCAGGCGGCGATCTCGATCTCGTCGGTGATCTCCACCGCCCTGCCGGAGACCTTGGAGTCGCCACCCGCCAGGGTCTCGTCGCCCGGGTGGGCGTGGAGCGCGAAGCGGGGGTCCCGCTGGAGGTCGCGCGCCTTCATCGCGCCGTACATGGACCCGAAGGTGAGATCGGCCCCCGTGAAGTCCACCTCGATGCCGCTCACCCGGGGCGAGCCGTCCCTGCGCAGCGTCGCCAGGACGTGGTGCTTGTTCGCCTCGAAGCGCGCCCGTACGGCGGGGGCCAGATCCGGGGCCTCGTACTCGAAGTCCTGCCAGGTAGCCATGGCGCCAGTCTGGCACCCGGCACCGACGGCCGCGGTCCGGCGCGCGGCGCAGTGTCGGCGGCCGGTGCCAGACTGGCCCGGTGACCACCACGACCACGTACATCGCCTTCCTCCGGGCCGTCAACGTCGCCGGCCGGACGGTGAAGATGGAGCGGCTGCGGGCCCTCTTCGGCGAGCTCGGACTCGACGACGTCCGCTCCTACATCCAGAGCGGCAACGTCTTCTTCACCACCGACGAGCCGGACCGCGCCGCGCTCACCCGCCGGATCGAGGAGCACCTGGAGGAGGCGCTCGGTTTCCCGGTGCCGGTGCTGCTGCGCACCGTCGAGGAGGTCGAGGCGGTGCTCGCAGCCGAGCCCTTCGCAGGCGTCGAGGTGACCCCGGACGTCCGGCTGGTCGTCAACTTCCTGACCGAGCCGCTGCCGGCGGACTTCCCCGTCCCGTACACCTCGCCCAAGGGCGACTACGAGGTGATCGGCGCCGACGCCGGCACCGCGTACGTGGTGGTCCACCTCCGGGACGGCCGCTGGAACGCCCCCGCCAACCTCTTCGGCAGGTCCTACCGCGGCTCGGCCACGGCCCGCTTCCTGCACACCACCGTCAAGATCCTCGCTGCGGCCAGGAAACCGTCCTGATACGGGTCGTCGACGGCCGAGGGGGATTCTGGACAGTCGGGGCCGGCTGCGCCGACAATCGGGCCATGAGCTCTCCTGAGATCCGGACCCACGTGGTCCGGCCGTCCGAGGCCGAGCGGGACCACGCGCTCGACGTGCTGCGGGAAGGCGCCGGCAGCGGCCGGCTGTCGCACGACACCTTCCTCGGGCGGATGGAGCTGGTGCTGCACGCCAACACCCGGTCCGAGCTGGACTCGGCGCTGGCGGACCTGCCGGCCGGGAACCCGGTCGGGCGGTTCGTGCTGCGGACGGTCGGTCAGCTCTCGGCGTTCGGCGTGCGGTTGCGCGGTGCGTGGCGGTTCGAACGGCTGCCGGGGCTGAGCCTGCCCCAGGGCGGCGAGCGGCAGCTGACGATCGGCCGGGTCCCCGGTTCGGGGCTGCGGCTGCACGACATATCCGTCTCCCGTCACCACGCCGAGCTGCGGCGGGAGGGCGACGACTGGGTGCTGTACGACCTCGGCTCGACCAACGGGACGCATGTGAACGGCCTGCGGATCGCCGGCGGGGTACGGGTGCGGCCCGGCGACCAGGTGCGGTTCGGCAACCTGGAGTTCCGGCTCGCCTCGGGCTGAGGCCGCCGGCCGCACGCGGCGCGGGCCCCGGCGGCGGGACTGTCGGTGGTCGGTGCGAGGATGCGGCCATGGACCAGGAGACCGTGACCCCCGAGCCCGAACCCGCCTCCGACCTGCGGCGCGAGGCCGAGGAACGCGCCCGCGAGCTGATCCGCTGCGGTTTCCAGGAATCGGACGAGATAGCCGAGTCCCTGGCCGACGAGTTCGAGGAGGAGGGGCTCTCGGCGGAGGACGCGGCGGCCGTCGTCGGCCCGCTCTGGCGGGAGCGGCTGGCCGAGCAGGCGTCCTGGCCGGAGACCACCGACGTGGACCGGCTGGCGTCGGCCTTCGACGCGCTGGAGGAGCGCGGCGTCGTGGCGGCCATGGACTTCACCTGCTGCGCGAGCTGCGGTTACGCGGAGATCGGCGGCGAGGCCGAGGAGGGATCGCGCGGCTTCGTCTTCTTCCACCAGCAGGACACCGAGAGCGCGGCCGCCGGCGGCGGGCTGATGCTCCGGTACGGCGGCTTCCGGGGCGCCGGTGAGCCGAAGGAGTCGGCGGAGCGGCGGACGGTGGAGATCGGCCGCGAGGTGGTCGCGGCGCTGGAGGCGGTCGGCCTGCCGGTGGAGTGGAACGGCTCGCCGGACAAGGCGATCCACGTCACCCCGCTGACCTGGCTCAACCGCCTTCCCGAGTAGCGGGCGGGCCGCCCGCGGGGTACCGGGCGCCGCCCGGACCACGGGGTGGGGAGCATCCCGGCGCGCAGTGGTCGCGCGCAGCGTTGGATCGACGGCTCGCGAAAGGGCCGGCGGTCAGTCGGCGAGGTGCTCCCGGACGTCGGCGGGGCCCCAGAGCGGAGCGGTGCAGCGCTGGTAGGTGGCCTGCCAGTGCGGCCAGTTGCGGGCCACGTCGTCGTCGCACTCCGCGATCAGCTGCTCGACCACCTCCGGCTCGACGCCGTCCAGCAGCCAGGCGAGCGCGTCGGCCGTCCCGGGGCCGTCGGCGGCGCGCAGCAGGTCCAGCAGCTCGGGCAGGCTGCCGAGCCGGGAGGAGTCGGCGAAGACCAGCTCCATCCGGGGCAGCAGCTGGCGCTCCTCGATCCGCAGGTGGGTCTCCAGCCGGGCGGCGAGGTCCTCCATGGCGTAGGCGACCGGCCAGGCGCTGCCGGCGTCCCGGCTGGCGATCCGGACCAGGGTGGTGACCCGGGTGAACGAGTGGTCGAGGTTGTGGTGGTCCGCTTCCAGCCAGTTGAGCAGCAGCCGCAGCTCCGGGGCGAACCGGCGGACGAGCGGCCAGAGCCGGGTGTCCTGCTGCTCGTGATGGCAGGTCAGCATCGCGGTGACGAAGTGCCAGTGCCGCAGGAGCGCCGCGCCCTTCTCGTCCTCGCCCGGCTGGATCAGCCGCAGCGAGGTGGGCAGCCGCGCCAGGTCGCGGCGGAGCGCGGCGTGCACCAGGCGCAGCCCGGCGAACCGGAGGGCTTGCGGCGCCACGTCGGCGGCCCGGTCGCGCGAGGGCTCGCCCTGGGCGGGAACGGACGGGGACGCTACGGGCAGCAGGTGGCTCGGCATGGCACTCTCTTCACGACTTGGCACGGCTGGCGGCATCGCCACGGACGACCGCGGCGGCGGATTGCAGTCCCACCACAGTGACCACAGTCGATCAGGCATGAATCAATGTCCGATTGACGCGCAGGTCAGCGCGTTGCGGAGGCTTCGCGCCCGCCGCCCTGCGATGCCGACCCCGCCGCACCACACCGGAGCACGCCGCACCCCGCCGCACCCCGCCGGACGTCGCCGGAGCGACGCGGGGAACGCCCGCGGGAACGCCGACGCCCCGGTGGCCGGCCCGCGCAGAGCCGACCACCGGGGCGTCGCACGCGGCGCCGGGGCACCGCACGGCAGTGGAGCGTCAGTCGCTCTCCGGACCCGCCAGGTTCTTGGACAACCACTGCAGCGTGTCCGGGATCATCTTCTTGAAGTCGCTGGTGAGGTGCTTGCCACCGGGCTGCTCGTAGTACTCCAGCGAGAGCGGCGGCGCGGCCTTGGCGACCCAGGCCTTGACCAGCTTGGTCTCGTACGGGTTGGCGCCGCCGGCGGTGACCAGCATCTTCACGTCGGCCTTGCCCTGGGAGACCATCACGTCCGGGCTGTTGGCCTGGCGCTCGGTCTCGTGGCCCTTCCAGAGCCCCGAGTCCGGGTTGAAGTAGCCGTCGATCGGCACGGCGGCCTTGAACTTGTCCGGGTGCTGGAGGGCGAGCTTCGCGCTGCAGAACCCGCCGGTGGAGGCACCCATCACGCCCCAGCCGTCGCGCCCCTTGAGCGTGCGGAAGTTGGCTCGGACGAAGTCCGGGATGTCCTCGGCCATCCAGGTGCCCATCTTGGGCTGGCCCGGGATGTCTGAGCAGTCCAGGGCGTTCTTCTCGTCGGCGGTGAAGTTTTGCACCGGCATGACCATGATGAACGGGTGCGCCTTGCCCGCCTTGACCAGCGCGACGTTCTCCTCCTGGATCGGCAGCTGGTTGTCGGTCCAGGTGTTGTAGCCGTTGCTCTGGCCGCCCGCGTAGAGGGTGAGGACGGGGAAGCCGGTCTTGGCGTACTTCGGGTCGTTGTACTCGGGCGGCAGCCAGATCCAGACCTTGCCGGACACGCCGGACTTCAGCCCGTTCAGCGTGGTCACCATGATCGCACCGGCAGCGGTGTCCCGGGCCTTGGTCATCGGCGCGGCCGGACCGGTCGGCATCAGCACCTTGCTCGCCGGGTTCGCCGTCGGGGTCGGCGTCGGGGTGGCGGTCGGTGCCGCGGCGGAGCCGCTGCCGCCCGCCGCCGGAGCGCCGGAGGCCGCCGCGCCGGTCGCGCCCGCGCCGCCGCCCTTGGCGGAGTCCCCCTTCTCACTACCGTCCGTGCTGCCACAGGCCGCCAACGAGGCGGCCAGGGTGAAGGCGGCGGCGCCGGTCAGCACGGCGCGGATTCGGGTGGACTGCGGCTGCACGGTGAGGACTCTCCGACCGGTGTCACGCCCGCTCCCCTCGGGAGCCGGACGGCGGCCCCCGGGTGGGGCCGGACATGACCGGGGCGCGACGTCGTCCGCGGCCCCGGGGACCGGCGCGCCGTCCCTCGCGGGGGCGCGCCGCCCTGCGATCTTATGACGTGACTCGCGTCAAGCCGGTTGCGCTACCGCCAGCGGCAATCCAATGTTTGTTCCCGATCCGGTAAAGGGTCCGACCCGGCCCGCCGTCCGGCAGGCCCCGGCCCCCACCGGACGGCGGGGAGCACAACCGGAACGGTGCCGGGGCCGCCACGGTTCGGGCCCTCGCACCAGTGACGCCGCGCTCCGGATCGGGCACGATCGGCTCGCCCGTCGCACCACGTCCGAGGAGACCGCCATGCCCCAGCAGATCGCCGTCGTCACCGGAGCCGGGAGCGGGGTGGGCCGCGCCGTGGCCGTGGAGCTGGCCGCCGCCGGCTGGCGGCTCGTGCTCGCCGGGCGGCGCGAGGAGCCGCTCGACGGGACCGCCGACCGGTGCCGGGCGGCCGCTCCGGACGCCGAGGCGGTCGCGGTGCCGACCGACGTCACCGACCCGGAGGCGGTGGACGTGCTCTTCGCCGCGGCGGCCGGGCGGTTCGGCCGGGTCGATCTGCTGTTCAACAACGCCGGGACCTTCGGCGCGCCGACCCCGGTGGACGAGCTGGACGTCGCCGAGTGGCGCGCGGTGGTCGACCTCAACCTGACCGGGGCGTTCCTCTGCGCCCGGGCCGCGTTCCGGCAGATGAAGGCCCAGGACCCGCAGGGCGGCCGGATCATCAACAACGGCTCGATCTCGGCACACGTGCCGCGCCCGCAGTCGATCGCCTACACCGCGACCAAGCACGCCGTCACCGGGCTCACCAAGTCGCTGTCGCTCGACGGCCGCCCGTACCGGATCGCGTGCGGGCAGATCGACATCGGCAACGCCGCGACCGACATGACGGCGGCGATGAGCGTGGGCGTGCGGCAGGCCGACGGGCGGGTCGCGGTCGAGCCCACCATGGACGTCGCCGACGTGGCCCGCACGGTCCGGCACATGGCCGGGCTGCCGCTGGAGGCCAACGTCCAGTTCGCCACCGTGATGGCCACCGCCATGCCGTACATCGGCCGGGGCTGAGGCGCGCGGCCGCGCAGCGGAGACCGGGCGCCGGACCGCGCCGCACGCCGCCGAGACCGGGGCGCGCGGGCCCGGACCGGCCGCCGGCGCCGCCGGCCCTAGGCCGTGTCCTGCCGATCAGTTGAGTCGTTGATACGACTATGGGGAGTAGGGGTGATCTGACTGACGGCCAGTGGGAGCGGCTTCGGCCGCTGCTGCCGGTGAGTAACGGGCGTTGTGGCAGGTGGCGGGACCATCGGCAGGTGATCAACGGCATCCTGTACCGGACGCGAACGGGCGTGCCGTGGCGGGACCTTCCGGAGCGCTACGGTTCGTGGAAGACGGTCCATGAGCGGCATCGCCGCTGGTCGGCGGACGGGACGTGGGAGCGCCTGCTTCAGCGGGTCCAGGCGGAGTCGGATGCCGCCGGTGGGATCGACTGGGACATCTCCGTCGACTCCACGTCGATCCGCGCGCACCACCACGCGGCCGGAGCCCGCCATGCGCCGCCGGTCCTCAAAGGGGGCGCCGCGCACGCGATCAGGAATGCTCGGATGTGGACGGAGCTGTTCAACTGCCTGGTGGCGGTGGTGCGGCCGGCGAGGCCCTCGGACGCTCCCGGGGCGGCCACACCACCAAGATCCACCTGAGTGCGGAGGGTCGCTGTCGGGTGTTGTCCCTGGTCATCACGCCGGGGCAGCGCGCCGACTGCACCCAGTTCGAGCCCGTCATGGACAAGATCCGGGTTCCACGTCCGACGACCGGCCGCCCCCGTACCACGCCCGACAGCGTCAGTGCCGACAAGGCGTACAGCAACCGGCGCACCCGCCGTTACCTGCGGCGACGAGCGATCCGACACGTCATCCCCGAGAAGGCCGACCAGGCAGCCAACCGCCGCAAGCGGGGAAGCGCCGGCGGTCGGCCGCCCGGGTTCGACAAGGAGCGATACAAGAAGCGCAACGTCGTCGAGCGCGCGATCAACAAGCTGAAGAACTTCCGCGCCGTCGCGACCAGATACGACAAACGCGTCTACGTCTTCCTCGGCACAGTCACGGTCGCCGCACTGGTCATCTGGCTCCGCTCATGATCGCGCGGACAGAACCTAGACGAGTAGATCCGAAGTTCCGCCCCGCCGAAGGGCCGAGGGTATCCAAGATCAGCTTGTGACGACCGACCTGAACACCCTCTTGACCGCACTGTACGTGAAGATCGACGACGGGATCGGAGGGACGCGATGGTTGGGCCGCCCGCCTCTGCTCACCGACAACCCGAAGCTGGACGAGCGGGAGGTGCTGGCCGCGATGCTCGAAGTCGACGCCGATCTGGTCGCTCGGCGTGAGGGCATTGTGCTCATCTCCGACAAGGGCTTTGCTTCCAAGGCGTTCGAACAGGAACTCGCCGACCTGGGAATCGAGTTGCTTCGCCCCTCGTTCAAGCGCGAGAAGAAGCGGTTCGGCGAGCCGATGCTCAAGAAGGTCCGCCAGCTCATCGAGTCGGTTAACGACACCCTCAAAGGGCAGCTTGACCTGGAACAATACGGCGGGCGGACCTTCGAGGGCGTCGCGATTCGGGTGGCCCAGCGAGTCCTGGCGATGGCCACTGCCATCTGGCACAACAACCAGACCGGCGCACCCGTCAGCCGCTCGCTGATCGAGTTCGACCACTGACGGCATCCGGAAATGACCGCAGGCAGGCTCTCGCCGGGTCAGAGAACCTCGGTCTGCCCTGGGGCCACGCAGTGGGAGTACCCACCAACCTCCACGATGTAGCCCTTCGGCGGCTCCAGGGATGTCGTCCACCAGATCCCGGTGATCTCCCCGACAGCCGTCGTCTCGCTCAAGGAGTCCGACTCGATGTGGATTCGGACGCGGGTTCCTTCGGGCAGGTCGCTGCGATAGCGGGGCGGCATGTCGGGATGAAGTCTTCCCCGCGAAATCAGGAACTCTGGCCGTAGCCTCCAGGGGCTGCCGTCCTCGGTCTCCACCGAGTAGAACGGTCCGACGTAGCCGTCGCGCTCGTCCTGCTCGATGACACACGCGACGATCACACCGCGGCTGCCCACGATCTCCGGCCCAAGCCAGCCCAGCTCCTGTATGGGTGGATGCGGAGTCGTCAGTTCCACCAACTCGCCGTAGGCCAGAGTGGCCCGCTCGGGCCACGGAGTCTCGTCCAACGGCCACCGTTGCTCGACCGTCATGGGCGCCTCCTGTTCCTGGCCTCGGTTGACTCACCGCAGCCTAACGGCGAAGCGGTTGGCCGATGTGGCCTGGCCAGCCCTCCAAACGCGCGCTCTCGAGACCTCGCCCGCTGGCACATCGGATCTACTCGTCCTAGTCGTCGTGCGAGTGGCGGTAGCGCCGCCGGCCGCCCTCCACGTCGAGCAGGTAGACGCTGGTGGTCGGCCAGTACTCGCCCGCCTCGGTGACGGGGAGTTCGGCCCGCAGCACCATCCGCAGGGAGGGCGGCGGGGCGGCGGCGTTCACGCGCTTGCGGTGGCCGTCCCAGCGGCCGCCGCAGAGTTCGATGTCGAGGACGACGGGGGTGGTGCTCATGCGGCGATGCTGGCAGCGTTCACCCGACCCGGGGGTTTGAACCCCGCGAAGCCACTCCCCCGAGCGAACCACCGGCACAACAGGCTGACGGCCGCCCCGTCGTGTGCAGGGGCGGCCGTCGGCCGGGCCGCGTCCGCGGGGCGGGCCGCGGGTCCCGGGCGGGTCAGTTGCGCCAGGTGTCGTTCAGCGCCACCGAGCCGGAGGCCGGCACCGTCGCGGACCGGTTGGCACCGGACTCCCAGGTCACCGTGCCCGAGGCGTCCTTGCGGATGTACTTGTACTCGAAGGCGGTGCCGGCGGCCATCGAGACGTTCAGCTTCCAGACCGGGTACGAGGCGGAGGAGAGGGGCAGGGCCTTGCCGGTGTCCCAGCCGCCGAGGGCGGCGGTATTGCCCACCACGTAGATGTTCTGCCCGAACACGGTGGTCGCGTTGACCGCGAACGAGGCGCCGCCGGTCAGCGGGGTACCGGAGGCGCCGGGCGCGCCGACGTGGAGGGCCACCGCGTCGCCGGCGCCGACGGTGGCGGTGAACCGCCCGTCCGAACCGACCGTGTAGGACGCGCCGGTGCAGCCGCCCGCGGCCGGGTCGCCGTGCTGGACGTCGCAGTACGAGCCGGCCGGCAGCGAGGTCTGGAAGGTCTGGGTGACCGGCCCGGACTCGCGGTTGATCGCCACGAAGCCCTTGCCGCCGCGGCCGAAGGCGATCGCGTTGTTGCCGTTGGACCACCAGTTGGTGATGCCGGTGCCCGCCACCGCGTTGCGGAAGCCGACCATGTTGGCCACCTGCCGCCAGGCGTGGGTGCAGTTCCAGCCGTCGCTGTAGCAGGCGTTGACGGTGCCGCCGTTCGGCGGGCCGTCGTCGTGGCCGGTGAAGGCGTAGCCGGAGTAGACGTTGGGCGCGCCGTACGGGTGGGCCAGCATGAAGACGTTGGCCAGCGTGTAGGCGGAGCCGTCCTTGTAGGTCAGGGTCGAGCCGTTGCGCTCGGTGTCCCAGTTGTCGACGAAGGTGCGGGCCTTGTCGGTGGGCAGCAGCCCGGAACCCCAGGACGCGAGATCGGCGATCCGGCCGCCCTGGAAGGCGCTCTTCAGCCAGGTGCCGGAGCGGAACTCGTCCACGTCGCCGGTGCCGGTGTATTCGGAGGGCTGGATCGGCTCGCCGGCGCCGTAGATGACCTCCTGCACCCAGTAGGCGTTCGGGTTGGCCGTCCTCGCCTTGATGCCGGCGAGGTCGGCGGCGGCGATGTGCTTGGCCGCGTCGATCCGGTAGCCGTCGACGCCCAGGGAGGCCAGGTCGTCCAGGTACTTCGCGATGGTCTGCTGGACGTAGGCGCTGCCGGTGTCCAGGTCGGAGAGGTTGACCAGCTCGCAGTTCTGCACGTTGGCGCGGTCGCCGTAGTTGCTGATCGCGGTGCGGCAGGAGTGGAAGTCCCAGTCCTGGTAGTACCCGGGGTAGTTGTACTTGCTGTAGACGGTGCCGCCGGTCCCGGTGCCGGAGCCGGCCGACATGTGGTTGACCACCGAGTCGGCGATCACCTTGACGCCGGCCGCGTGGCAGGTGTCGATCATGTTCTTGAAGGACGTCCGGTCGCCGAGTCGCCCGGCTATCTTGTAGCTCACCGGCTGGTAGGACGTCCACCACTGGCTGCCCTGGATGTGCTCCTGGGGCGGCGAGACCTCGACGAAGCCGTAGCCCTTGGGGCCGAGGGTGTCGGTGCAGGCCTTGGCGACGGAGTCGAATCGCCACTCGAAGAGGGTCGCCGTGACGTCCTTTCCGTTGGCCGGCGGGGTGGCCCGGGCGGCGGGGGCGGCGCCGAGGGCCGCGGTGAGCGAGAGCGCGAGCGCCGCGGAGGCGGTCAGCGCGCCGACCACTCTGGCAGGCCGGCGGACGGGGGCGGTGGTGACCACGTTGTCTCCTGGGGGCTGGGGTGGGGGCAGCCTGGGGTACCGCGCGTGAAAACTTGCTGAAACTTGCGGGAAACTTGCAGCGCTGAACCTAGGGTCGGAGCGGGGGCCCGTCAAGGCCTTGGAAGCAACGTTTCTGCAGCTCCGGAAACTCGTGTGCGACTTTCCCTCCGGCCGAGGCGTGGTTACGGACGGCGATCGGCGACGGCCACGGACGACCACGGGGGGCGGCATGGACAGGGCGGGCGACTTCGAGGAGTTCGCGGCCAATCGGGCCGGGCGGCTCTTCCAGGTCGCCTATCTGATGTGCGGCGACTGGCACCAGGCCCAGGACCTCGTCCAGACCACGCTGGCCAAGATGTACTCGGTCTGGGGCCGGCTGCGCCGCGGAGACGACGAGCCGGCGCTCGACGCCTACGCCCGCAAGGTGCTGCTCCGCTGCTACCTGTCGCACCGCCGGCTGCGTCGCTCCGGCGAGATCGCCGTCGGCGACCTGCCGGAGGCCCCGGCCGGTGCGGACGGCCACCCCGCGGCCGACAGCGACCTGCGGCTCACCCTCGTGGCCGCGCTGCGGACCCTGCCGCCGCGCAACCGCGCGGTGGTGGTGCTCCGGTACCTGGAGGACCACCCGATCGAGGCGGTGGCCGAGATGCTGGGCACCACCCCGGCGGCCGTCAAGGGGCTCTCCACCCGCTCGCTCGCCCGGCTCCGCGAGGTCCTGGCGGACGACCGCGAGCTGCTGTTCCGGCCCTGAACCCGGGCCCCGCCGCCCGCCGCCCGCAGCCCTCACAGCCCGCAGCCCTCACAGCCCCGCCCCGCCGCATCCGACCCGACCCGACCAGGAGCCCGCCTTGGCCCCCGACCCGGATTTCGAACCGGACCTCCACCCGGACCTCCACCCGGACCTCGAACACGACCTCGGCAGGCTGCTCGTCGGCAGCGTCCAGGACCTGCACCCGCCGGTCGCCGTGATGCTCGCCGAGGCCACCCGGCGCGGCCGCGTGCTGCGCCGGCGCCGCCGGCTGGCCACCGCCGCCTCCGCGGCGGCCGTACTCACGCTGGCCGCCGCTGTCACCCTGACCGGCCTGCCGGACCCGCTCGTCCACAGCGCCGGCCCCGCCGCCCCGACCGCCGCCGGCTCACCCACCGCCGGCTCACCCACCGACGGCTCCCCCACCGACGGCTCCGCCAGTACCCGCGCCGCCTCCGACCAGGACGAGCTGCGGCAGCGCCAACGCGCCGCCCTCCAGGACACCCTGGCCCGGCTGATCGGCCCCGGCACCACGCTGGACGCCGAGGCCGGCGGTGACCAGCTCACCCTCGACCCGGCCACCGACGCGGTGCTCTGGACCAGGTACGACGACGGGCAGGGCGCCGCCACCGTCTCGGTCGAGGTGCACGGCCCCGCCTCCGGCGCCACCGCGCCCTCCTGCGGCGCCCGCACCGACGCCGCCCGGGCCGCCGGGTACAGCTGCACCACCGCCGGCGGGCCCGGCCCGGCCCCGCAGATCGTCGAGGTGCTGGTGAGCGCCGACACCGGCTGGACCACCTACCGGATCTGGACGCCGTACCCGGACGGCACCCGGGTCGGACTCGCCGTCCACAACGGCACGATGCACGACGCCGACGACCCGTCCCTCAACCCGCACCGGACCCGGTCCAGCCCGCCGATCGACCTGGCCCGGTGGCAGCAGATCGCCGCCGACGAGGCCTGGCAGCAGGTCCCCGGCCTGCGCGGCGCACACCGGCCCTAGCGGCGGACCCGCGGTCGGGCCGACCGGTCGTCAGGCCCACCCGGGACCGTGGAGGCTACACGGCGTCCGGGCCGCGCTCGCCGGTGCGGACGCGGACGATGGTCTCCACCGGCACCGACCAGACCTTGCCGTCGCCGATCTTCCCGGTGCGGGCGGCGCGGACGATCTCCTCGATCACCCGCTCGGCGTCCTCGTCCTCCACCACGACCTCGATCCGGGCCTTGGGCACCAGGTCGATCCGGTACTCGGCGCCCCGGTAGACCTCGGTGTGCCCGTGCTGCCGCCCGTACCCGCTGGCCTCGGTGACGGTCAGTCCGTGCACGCCGACGGCCTGCAGCGCGTTCTTGACCTCGTCCAGCTTGAACGGCTTGACGATCGCGGTGATCAGCTTCATGCGGAGGCCCTGTCGGACGGGTGCGGGTGCACGGTGACGGTGGCGTGGGTGGTGACGTGGGCGGGTCGTGCCGTGTCCGAGGACGCCGTGATCGTACGCCGTCCCGGTGGCCCGGGCGAGGACGACGCCGCCCGGCGTCGAAAGAGGAGCCGGTCGGGCGGCGGGACCGCACGACGCAGGGCCCGGCAGCCGTGCTGCCGGGCCCTGCTCCCTGTCTCACCTGGTTTCAGCCGGTCCTGCCGGCCGGGTTCAGCTCGTGGCGATCGAGGTGTCGTCGATCACGAAGCTCGTCTGCAGCGAGGAGTCCTCGGTGCCGTTGAACTTCAGGGTGACCGTCTGGCCCGCGTAGGCCGACAGGTCGAAGGTGCGCAGCTGGTAACCGGCGGCGGCGTCCACGTTGGAGTAGGTCTTCAGCGTGGTGCCGTTGACGGTCACGGTCAGCTTGTCGTACACGGTCGAGCCGGACTCACCGGTGTCGATGTGCAGGTAGAAGCTGAGGGTGGCCTTGCAGCCGGACGGGATGGTGACCGTCTGGGAGAGGCTGTCCGTGTGGGTCGAGCCGTAGCCGTTCAGCCAGGCCTTCCAGGACCCGCCGTGCGCGGCCTGCGAGGAGCTGTTGTCGATCACGCCGCTGCTGGCCGTCCACGGCGTGGCCGCGCCCGACTCGAAGCCCGCGTTGCCCAGCAGCTGGGCCGGGGTGCAGGTGCTGGTGGTGTCGGTGACCGCCCAGGTGAAGCTGGTGGTCCCGGTCTTGTTCGCCGCGTCCTTCGCGGTCACGGTGACGTTGGAGGTGCCCAGGGTGGTCGGGGTGCCGGTGATCACGCCGGTGGAGGCGTTGATCGACAGGCCGGCCGGCAGGCCGGTGGCCGAGTAGCTGAGCGGGGCGGTGCCGCCGCTGGCCTTGATGGCCAGGTTGACCGCGGTGCCGACCTTGGTGCTCTGGTTGCCCGGGTTGGTGACGGTGACGCCGCCCGGGTTCGGGGGCACGGTGCCGACGTTGACGCCCGCCCAGGCGGTGCCGACCGCGGTGAGCTCGGCGCTGCCCGCGCCGTACAGGTCGGTGGCCGCCTTCTCCGTCGCGGTGCGGGCCGCGGCGTAGTTGGTGGTGGAGGTCATGTAGGTGGTCAGCGCGCGGTACCAGATCGCGGCGGCCTTGTCCCGGCCGATGCCGGTGACGGTGATGTTGTTCTGGGTCGGCGAGTTGTAGCTGACGCCGTTGATGACCTTCGCGCCGCTGCCCTCGGACAGCAGGTAGAAGAAGTGGTTGGCGACGCCCGAGGAGTAGTGGACGTCCTTGTTGCCGACGGTGGAGCTCCAGACGTCGGCGGACTGGCCGTCCTTGGACGGCTTGTCCATGTAGCGCAGCGGGGTGCCGTTCCCGTTGATGTCGATCAACTCACCGATCAGGTAGTCGGGGTTGTCGGTCGGGATGTTGGCGTAGAACTCCACCATGGTGCCGAAGATGTCCGAGGTGGCCTCGTTCAGGCCGCCGGACTCGCCGGAGTAGTTGAGGTTCGCCGTGGCGGCGGTGACGCCGTGGCTCATCTCGTGGCCGGCGACGTCGAGCTCGGTGAGCGGGTGGGTGTTGCCGTCACCGTCGCCGTAGGTCATGCAGAAGCAGCTGTCGTCCCAGAACGCGTTCACGTAGTTCTGGCCGTAGTGGACGCGGCTGTAGGCGCCGACGCCGTCGTTGCGGATGCCGTTGCGGCCGAACGTGTTCTTGTAGTAGTCCCAGGTGGCCGCGACGCCGAAGTGGGCGTCGACCGCGGCGGACTCGCTGTTGGCGGCGGTGCCGTCGCCCCAGCTGTCGGTGGACTTGCTGTACAGGGTGCCGGTGCCGGAGGTCCCGTGGTTCAGGTTGGTGGTGTACATCCCACCGCGGGCGCCGTCCTTCATCTGGTACGTCGAACCCGACTGCGTGGTGCCGATGGTGACGTTGCCGACGAAGACGCCCTTGCCGGTGCCGGTCTGGACGCCCTCGAACTTCTGGATGACCTGGCCGGAGGTCGCGTCGGTGACCACGTGCAGCTTGCTCGGGGTGCCGTCGGCCTCGGTCGAGGAGACGACCGTCTCCCAGGCGAGCCGCGGGTTGTTGTCGGCGGCCCAGACCACCAGGCGCGGCGCGCTCTCCACCGCGGAGCCCGACTCGGCGGCCAGCGCGGCGGACTGCGCGGCCGGCGCGGCCAGCTTCGGAGTCGTGCTGACACCGGTGAGCGCCGCGCTGCTGGCCCGGTCCACGCCCGTGGTCGCACCGCCCGGGGCCTGGTGCACCACCAGGTCGCCGCCGAGCACCGGCAGGCCGTTGAGGGTGCGCTCGTAGCGCAGGTGGCGGGCGCCGTTGGCGTCCTGGACGACGTCCTTGGTGACCAGCTTCTCCTCGCTGCCCAGGCCCAGGGTCTGGGCGAGGGAGGCGGACTGCTGGGTCGCCGAGGAGAGCAGCTCGGCACGGCTGGCCTGCTGGGCGGCGACGGCCGCCGGCGCGTCCGGGGTGGCCGCCTGCGCGATGACCGGGAAGCCGGTCACCAGCAGCGCGGTGGTGGCGGCCATGACAACCGCCGCCTTCCGGGCCTGGGTGTAGCGGGACATGCGGACTCCTTTTCCGACCGGCGCGGGTTCGCGTGCGGTGGAGAGAACCTGGCCGCAGGGTTGCGGCTCAGTGGGGGCCCCCGCCGCCGGTGTACGGCGCGGGTGCGGTTGCGGAGCAGGGTGGAACGATTTCCGTAGGGGCGCGCTGTTCCTGACCTGTGACAGCCGCACCGGGGGGTGGGGCCCCCTCGTCTGCAGCCGGAGGAATCGTGGCAGCAAACGCGTCATGAATGACAGATGCATGCCACGGAATGGCCGATTAGCGATCGAAACCGTATACCGGTCGGCCCCTTGACTGTGTTACAGGCATGAGACCTCGTGACGACCGTTTTCATTTTCTCCGGAACGTTCGGCCACCCCTGGTGGGCACTGACCAGTGCTCGGATCGGCCGCCCGCGCCGAAACCCGGCCGGAGGCGCCGGGCAGCGGCGGCACGTCACTGTTCCGGCCGTGCCGGCGAAGGTTTTCGGCCACCCGGCGCCCCGCCCGGTCCGGAAGACGACGCGGGCCCTGCACCGCCCCGGGGCGGTGCAGGGCCCGGGTCCGGGCGCTGCGTCAGCGCTGGACGAACACCGCCACGGTGCGGCCGGGCACCGTGAACGTGCCGCTGGACGGATCGAATCCGGCCTGCTTGACCACCGGGTCGGCCCCGCCGGCCTGGACCGGGTGCAGCGCCTGCGCGGTGCCCTTCAGGCCGGGCACGGTCTGGCTCTGCGCGCCGGGCGTGGCGTTGAACACCACGGTGACGCCCTTCTCCGCGCCCGCCAGCCCGGTGCCGTCCAGGTGGAGGGTGATCACGCCGGGCGTCTCGCCGGGCGTGCCGGAGAGCGGGTAGGAGAGCCGTTGCTGGACCTCCGCCAGGGTGGGCAGCGAGAACAGCGGCGAGGACCGCTTGATCCGCAGGAAGTCCTGGTACTGCAGGCCCGTCGCCCGGATGTCGGCGGCACCGACCGCCAGCTTCGGGTTGGCCAGCAGGGACTTGGCGGCCGGCCACATCTCCCGGTTGTCGGCCGCCATCGGCACACCCCGGCCCCAGCCGTTGCCGTCGGCCGGATCCCAGTGGATGGCGTTGAACCAGTCACCGGAGTCGTAGGCGTTGGCGTCCAGCGACTTGGAGCGCAGCAGGTCGCTGCCGGCCTGGGCGAAGCCGGTGCCCTGGCCGAGCGCCGTCAGCGAGAGCGCCAGGGCCTGCATCCGGGCCCGGTCGGCCGGCGCGGTGCCGGTCGGCAGCTTGTAGGCCAGCGCGTCGAACAGGTCGGTGTTGTCGTGCGCGTCCACGTACTCGACCGCCTCGCCGGGCTTGGCCGCGTAGCCGGTCGGGGCGCCGTTGTAGTCGACGCCGGCGCCGGTGACGGTCCGTCCGGAGCTGTCGGTGAAGGTGTAGCCGGCCAGGTTGCCGGTGAGCCCCACCTTGATCTGGTCCATCTGCTTGAGCAGCCGGGCCCGCTGCTCCTCGGGGCTGCCGTTGGCGGGCGAGCCGTTGGGGTCGGTGAACAGGCCCGAGGCGAAGCCCTGCTGCGGGGCGGAGGAGAGCATGAAGTTGCCGCCGCGCGCCGCGTCCCGGATCCGGTCGTCGAAGGTGGCGATGCCGGTGCCGGCCATGTTGAGCTGGGTGGCCTGTTCGAACCGGGCGTTGTTCGCGACGACGCCGAAGTTCCAGCCCTCGCCGTAGAGGAGGACGTTCCTCCCGTCCACGCCGTCCGAGTCCGGCGTCATCCGCCGCAGCGCGGCCTGCACGTCCAGCATGGTGGACTTCGGGTCCAGGCCCATCAGGTCGAAGCGGAAGCCGTCCACCTTGTACTCGCGCGCCCAGGTGGTCACCGAGTCCACCACCAGGCGGTTCATCATGGCGTGCTCGGGCGCGGTGTCGGAGCAGCAGCTGTCCGTCGTCACCTTGCCGTCGGCGTCCAGCCGCTGGTAGTAGCCGGGGACGACCTTGTCCAGCACCGAGTGCTCGGCCTGACCGCTCGCGGCGGTGTGGTTGTAGACCACGTCCAGCACCACCCGCAGCCCGGCCGCGTGGATCGCCTGCACCATCTGCCGGAACTGCACCGTCCGGGCCGTGCCCGTCGGGTCGGTGGCGTACGAGCCCTCCGGCACGTTGTAGTGCAGCGGGTCGTAGCCCCAGTTGTAGGCGTCCTGGGCGGCGACGGCGGCCACGCACTCCTGCTGCTTCTCGCTGTCCGCCGCCAGCGCCTTGAGGTCGCAGGCGGGCAGCTTCTGCTCGGCCCGGTTCTCCCGGATGGTGGCGATGTCGAAGGTCGGCAGCAGGTGGATGGTGGTCACACCGGCCCCGGCCAGCTCGCGCAGGTGCTTCATGCCGGCCGACTGCGACTCGGTGAAGGCCAGGTACGTGCCGCGCTCGGCGGCCGGCACGGTGGCGTCCTCGACCGAGAAGTCGCGGACGTGCAGCTCCTGGATCTGCTCACGGGCGGGCGGGACGGCCTCGGGGACGGCGTGGTCGTCCCAGCCCTGCGGCTTCAGGGCCGGAGCGGCGAGGTCGGCGACCAGGCTCCGCCGCGAGTCGGCGGAGAGCGCCACCGAGTAGGGGTCGGTCACCGTGTTGACCACCGTGCGCTGCACCGACGGGGCCCAGACCTTCACCTGGTACAGGTAGTACTTGCCGTCCAGCTCGGCCTTGTCCCTGACGAGTTCCCAGACACCGGTCTCGTCGTCCAGCTTCATCGGCACGGTCTTCGGGGTGCCGCCGTCCGGCCCGTCGAAGAGCTGGACGGAGACCTCCTGTGCGGTCGGCGCCCAGACGGAGAGCGCCACCTTGCCGTCGTAGTAGGCCGGGCCGAAGTCCACCCGCCCGGTGCGGCGCGCGTACAGGTCGTCCAGCACGCCGGGGATCTGCACCCCGGTGGCGGCCAGCGCGGCCCCGCTCGGCAGGTGCTCGGTGAAGAGCAGCTGGCCGCGGAGCGCCTGCGCGACGCGCCCGGTGTCCCGCTGGTCCACGGTGAAGGCGCGGTAGCCCGCCAGGTGCGGGAACCTCGCCTTCTGCGCGTCGGTCAGCCCGCCCTGGACGGGGGTGAGGCGGATCCACTGCCCGGCCTTGCTCAGCACGCCCTTGTCGGCCGTGATGCCGCCCTCGGGGTCGTAGACGAGCTGGGCGCTGGTGCCGCCGGCCAGGGCCACGTCGCCGGCGCCGTAGCCGGCCGGGACGACCACCGTACGGGCGTCGATCCACTGCGCCTTGGCCGAGCCGAGGTCCACCTGGGAGGAGGCGGCCGCGGTCTGCGGCAGCAGGTAGCCCTCCCGGCCCCCGAGGATCCAGACCTCGCGGCCGGTGGCGGCGAGGTCCAGCGACTGGTCGTGGGGCAGGTCCTTGTCGTTGCCCCGGTGCAGGATGTAGCTGAGGCTGGTCGCGCCGGGCGCGAGCGGCACCTCAAAGACGGCCCCGAAGGCGTCGCGGCGCACCGGCATCAGCGGGCTGCCCCAGTCGGTGGGGTGGGCGGCGCCGGTCCAGTCGTGCAGGCCCCAGCCGTCGTAGTCGCCGTCGGGTCGGTTGTAGTGGATGACGGCGGTCCCGGCCGGCGGGGTGCCGACCGGCCCGGGGTTGGTGGTCCGGACGGTCGGGTCGCCCTCCTTGAGCCAGATCTCGCCGGTCGCGCCGACGTCGATGTGGCGGTCGGCGTCCACGTCCTTGACGCCGCCCTTCTCCACGATGAAGCCGACGTCCGAGGCGCCGGGCTTGAGCCTGACGTAGGCGAAGGCGCCGTAGGCGTCGCGGCCGGTGAAGCCGTGCCCGGCCGGCCACTGGGTCCCCTCGCCGTCGGCGATGTCACCCCAGGCGTAGAGGTTCCAGCCGTCGTAGTCGCCGCCCCGGCGCTGGTAGTGCACGACGGCGTAGGGGCGGGCGGCCGCGCTGGGCACCGGCTGGGGCGCGGGGGCGCCAGTGGTGTAGCTCGCGGTGGCCGAGCGGAGGTGGCCGCTGGAGTCCTGGACCACGGCCTTGTAGCGGACGACGGTGCCGGGCGCCACGGCGCCGAGGTCCTGGGTGACCCGGTAGGTGCCGTTGTCGGCGGTGCCGAGGGTCTGCCAGGGCCCGGTGCCGATCTGGGCGGCGAAGGTGACCCGGTTGAAGCCGCCCCCGTCGACGTCGGCGCCGACGGTGACGGTGCCGCTGCTGCCGTCGGCCGGCGGCCGGAGCGCCAGGCCCGGTGCGGCCGCGACCGGGGCCAGCCTGGCGGCGGCCTTGAACACCACCGAGGAGAGCGCGGGCACGGTCACGGTCACCTTGCGGTCCGCGCCGCTGGTCAGCCGCTCGCCCGCGGTCGGGTAGATCCGGTCGAAGCCCTGCCCGGCGGCGAAGGTGTCCAGCGTGACGGTCTTCGCCTCGGTCGCGTTGTTCACCGCGACCAGGTACTCGACCTGCTGGCCGGCGTCGATCCGGGAGAAGGCGTAGACGCCCGCGCCGTCGGCGGCGTACCGCTCGATCTGGGCGCCGTCGGCGAGCGCCGGGTGGTCGCGACGGAGCCGGGCCAGCCCGGCGATGCCCTGGTAGAGCGCGCCGCCCTGGTCGTAGCGGTCGGCGGAGCCGGCGGTGCCGCCGAGCACCCGGTCGGTGTTGTACGAGGGGGTCTGCGAGGCGAAGAGGTCCTGCCGGGCGTCCTTGTCGCCGCCCGCACCGGTGAAGCCCTGCTCGTCGCCGTAGTAGACGACGGGCTGGCCGCGGGTGAGGAACTGCAGCTCGGTGCCGAGCCGGTCCTTCTTCACCAGGGTGGCGTCGTCGGCACCGGGGTTGTCGCTCAGCAGGAAGGAGCCGAACCGGCCCATGTCGTGGTTGCCCAGGAAGGTCGGCAGCTCGTACGCGTCGGTGTCGGCGGTGGTGTAGCGGTAGTCCTGGCCGTACACGTCGGCGAGGGCCTTCGCCGGGCCGCCCTGCGAGACGTAGGAGCGGGCGGCGTTCTGGAACGGGAAGTCCAGCGTGGCCTGCAGCCTGCCCTTGGTGACGTACGGCGAGGTGATCGCCGGGTCGCCGGAGTAGACCTCGCCGAACATGAAGAACCGCTTGTTGCCCTGCCTGGCGGCGAAGTCCTTGAGTGCCGGAGCCCACTGCTGCCAGAAGGCCATGTTGACGTGCTTGACGGTGTCGATCCGGAAGCCGTCCACGCCGGCGTCCTTGACCCACTGCTGGTAGACCTTCTCGAAGCCCTGCACCACCCGCGGGTTCTGGGTGTCGAGGTCGTCCAGGCCGGAGAAGTCGCCCTCGGTGGCGGACTCGCCGGCGAAGGTCGAGTCCCCCCGGTTGTGGTAGAGCGCGGGGTCGTTGAGCCAGGCCGGGGTCTTGGCGGTGGCGTCGGCCGGGTTGCGGAAGACCGGGCTGTACGGGAACGAGTCCCTGGTCAGCTTCGGCCACGCGGCCCGTGCGTCGGCGAGCGCGGTCTCGTCCACCGGCCGGCCGTCGGCGTCCAGCACCGGGTAGGCGCCGGTGCTCCGGTAGCCGTACTGCTTCTGCTGGTAGTCGATGACGTCGGCGGTGTGGTTGGTGATGACGTCGAAGAAGACCTTGATCCCGCGCGCGTGCGCCTTGGCTATCAGCTCCTTGAGCTGCTCGTTGGTGCCGAAGTGCGGGTCGACCTGGGTGAAGTCGGTGATCCAGTAGCCGTGGTACCCGGCGGACACGTCCGAACCCGTGCCCTGGACCGGCTTGTTCTTGAAGATCGGGGCCATCCAGATCGCCGTGGTGCCGAGGTTCTGGATGTAGTCGAGCCGCTGGATCAGCCCGGCGAGGTCGCCCCCGTGGTAGAAGCCCTTGTCCGCGGGGTCGAGGCCGTGTTCCAGCCGGCTGCCGGTGATGCCGCCGGTGTCGTTGCCCCGGTCGCCGTTGGCGAAGCGGTCCGGCAGCACGAAGTAGAACTGCTCGCGGGTGAGGTCGTGCCGCCCGGCGGTGGCGGCCAGCGCGGCGTCCGACGGGGGTGCCGGCGGGGCGGCGGCGAACGCGGCCGGGGCGGTGCCGAGCGTGGCGGCCAGCAGCGAGGCGGCCAGCAGCACCGCCGTCCGGCCGGGTCTACGGGTGGTGCTCCGCCGGCGGCGGGGCGTGACATCGGCCACGGAGGGCTCCCTGCGGGGGAAAGGGGTGATCGAGTTGCGAGGACGCTAGCGGGCTGCAATCTGTTTCAGCAAGATGCAGAAACGGTTTCGGGGAGGGAAAATACGCCCCTCGTACCGGTTCCCGACCCCCGATTGCGCCGGCCGATCCACCCGGCGTGACAATGGGAGCTATGCCCGTCCCACCGGTTCGCACCAGACCCGTCCGCACCCCCTACCCCGGTGGGAGAGACCCCCTAGCCCTCAAGGGGGACAGCCGGTGAAGAATCCACTTCCACAGGATGAGCAGACGGCTACGGGACGTCTGGCAGACTTCTCGTCCATGGGGGAACCGACCGACATCCAGCAGCCCGGCGCCGAGCAGACGGCCGCGGAACCCGGCACTCCCGCGACGGCCCCGGCCGAGCCCGGCCCGATGCCCGACGGTGCCACCCGGGTCGCCCAGTCCCGGTCGGCCGCCCTGCGCAGCCGCGTCCGCGACCAGCGCCGCTCGCCGGCCCGACCGCGGATCTGGTTCGAGCTGGCGCTGATCGGCATCAGCTACTGGCTCTACTCCCTTGTCCGCAACGCGGTGCCCGAGCAGGAGGCGATAGCCCAGCATCACGCCTCCTGGATCTGGGACTTCGAGCACAGCCTGGGCATCGCGTTCGAGCGGTCGGTCAACCACGCGGTGGACGGCGTCGGGTGGCTCATCACGGGGATGAACTACTACTACGCGACGCTGCACTTCGTCGTCACCATCGGCGTCCTGGTCTGGCTCTACCGGAGCCACCCGGGCCGCTACGTCGGGGTCCGCACGGTGCTGTTCGTCACCACCGGCCTCGCCCTGGTCGGCTTCTACTTCTTCCCGCTGGCCCCGCCCCGGCTGATGACCGACGGCGGCTTCATCGACACCGTGAAGACGCACGGCACCTGGGGCTCGATGGCCTCCGGCCCGGCCACGCACGTCTCCAACCAGTTCGCGGCGATGCCCTCGATGCACATCGGCTGGTCGATGTGGTGCGGCCTGACCCTGTTCTTCCTGGCCCGCCGGACCTGGGTCCGGGTGCTCGGCCTGCTCTACCCGGCCGCCACCCTGGTGGTCATCGTGTCCACCGCGAACCACTTCTGGATGGACGCGGTCGGCGGCCTGGTCTGCCTCCTGGTCGGCTTCCTCACCGCCCGCTGGCTGTACCACTCCTCGGTCTACAGGCTGCCGAGGGTGCCCGCCCGGGAGACCCCGGAGGAGCCGATCACCGTGCCCGAGCAGTGGAGCGAGCCGGCCGTGAGCACCGCCCGCCGCTGACCGCCGTACGGCACGACCCGAGGACGCCCGAGAGGGCCCGGTGACCACTCGCCGGGCCCTCTTCGCACCCTGCAGCGCGCAGCCCGGGCGCGCCGCCCGGACGTAAGGACGCGCACCCCGGGCGGGCACCGCACGCCCCGGGGCAGGCGGCCCTCAGCCGTAGAACAGCCGCTCCACCACCGCCCGGGCCCGCCGGGTGGCCCGCCGGTAGTCGTCCACCAGCTCGCCGCTGTGCCCGGCGCCGTAGCCGAGGTAGCGCGCCACCCCGGCCAGCTCGCGCGCGTCCGCGGGAAAGCTGTCCCCCGGCCGGCCGCGCACCAGCATCACCGCGGACCGCACCCGTGAGGCCAGCACCCAGGCGGTGTCCAGCACCGCCGCGTCCTCCGCGTCCACCAGCCCGGCCTGGGCGGCGGCCGCCAGCGCGGCCCTGGTCCGGGTGGTGCGCAGGGCCGGCAGCTCGTGCCCGTGCTGGAGCTGGAGCAGCTGGACGGTCCACTCGACGTCCGCCAGCCCGCCCCGGCCGATCTTGGTGTGGGTGGTCGGGTCGGCCCCCCGCGGCAGCCGCTCGGCCTCGATCCGGGCCTTGATCCGGCGGATCTCCATGAGGTCCCGCTCCGGCACTCCGAGCCCCGGGTACCGCAGCGGGTCGATCAGCTGCCGGAACCGCGCCCCCAGGTCCTCGTCCCCGGCCACCGGCTCGGCCCGCAGCAGCGCCTGGCTCTCCCAGGCGTGCGACCAGCGCCGGTAGTACGCCGCGTACGAGGCGAGGGTGCGCACCAGCGGACCGTTGCGGCCCTCCGGCCGCAGGTCGGCGTCGACCAGCAGCGGCGGCTCGGTGGACGGCGCGGCCAGCAGCGTGCGCAGCTCGTGGCAGACGGCCTGGGCGGCCCGCGCGGCGTCCTGCTCCAGCGAGCCGAGCAGCGGCTCGTGGACGAAGAGCACGTCCGCGTCCGAGCCGTAGCCGAGCTCGCGGCCGCCGAACCGGCCCATCGCGATCACCGCGATCCGGGTCGGCAGGCCGCCGTGCGCGGCCTCCCAGCCGGCGATGCAGGCCCGCAGCGCGCCCTGCAGCGTGGCGGCGTTCAGCGCGGTGAGCGCTTCCCCCGCCGCGTCCAGGGCCTCGGCCGGGTCGTCACCCAGCCGGCCGAGCACGTCGGCGGCCGCGGTGCGGAACAGCTCGCGCCGGCGCACCGCGCGGGCGGCGGCGACCCCCGCGCCGGCGGAGTCGGCCCGGCCGACGGCGGCCAGTATCTCCTGTTCGAGCGCGGCCCGGCCGCGCGGCACCAGACCCTGCGGGTCGCCCAGCATGGCCACCGCCTCGGGCGCCCGCAGCAACAGGTCGGGGGCGAGCCGACCGGCCGACAGCACCCGGGCCAGCTGCTCGGCGGCGCCGCTCTCGTCCCGCAGCAGCCGCAGGTACCAGGGGGTGCGGCCGAGCGCGTCGGAGACCTGGCGGAAGTTGAGCAGCCCGGCGTCCGGATCGGCCGAGTCGGCGAACCAGCCGAGCAGCACCGGCAGCAGCGTCCGCTGGATGGCGGCCTTGCGGCTGACGCCGGAGGCGAGCGCGGTGAGGTGGCGCAGCGCGGCGGCCGGGTCCGCGTAGCCGAGCGCCTCGAGCCGGGCCCGCGCGGCGTCCGGGGTGAGGCCGGCCGCGCCGGGCGGCAGTTCGGCGACGGCGTCCAGCAGCGGCCGGTAGAACAGCTTCTCGTGCAGCCGGCGGACCTCGACGGCGTGCCGCTTCCACTCCCGCTGCAGCGCGGCCACCGGGTCGGCCCGGGTGTCGTCGTTGATCAGCGGGGCGAGCGAGCGGGCCAGCCGGCGCTGGTCCTCCTCGCCGGTGGGCATCAGGTGGGTGCGGCGCAGCCGGTGCAGCTGGATCCGGTGCTCCATCGAGCGCAGGAAGCGATAGGCGGCGTCCAGCGAGGCGGCGTCGGCCCGCCCGACGTACCCGCCCCGGGAGAGGGCGGCCAGCGCCTCCAGCGTGTTGCCGCTGCGCAGCGCCGGGTCGGTGCGCCCGTGCACCAGCTGGAGCAGCTGGACGGAGAACTCCACGTCGCGCAGCCCGCCCGGGCCCAGCTTGAGCTGGCGGTCCAGCTCGGTGGCCGGGATGGAGTCGATCACCCGGCGGCGCATCTGCTGCACGTCGGCGACGAAGTTCTCCCGGGTCGCGGCCTGCCAGACCATCGGCTCCAGCGCGGCGAGGTAGGCGGCGCCCAGCTCGGCGTCGCCGGCCACCGGACGGGCCTTGAGCAGGGCCTGGAACTCCCAGGTCTTGGCCCAGCGCTGGTAGTACGCGGTGTGGCTGGCGAGGGTGCGCACCAGCGGGCCGTTGCGGCCCTCGGGGCGAAGGTTGGCGTCGACCGGCCAGATGGTGCCCTCGCCGGTGGTGTCGGCGCAGAGCCGGGTGAGCGCGGCCGCGAGCCGGGTGGCGGCCTTGAGCGCCTCGTGCTCGTCGGCACCGTCCTGCGGCTCGGCGACGAAGATGACGTCCACGTCGGAGACGTAGTTGAGCTCGCGGCCGCCGCACTTGCCCATGCCGATGACGGCCAGCCGGCAGGCCCGGGCGGCCTCCGGGTCCTGCTCGGCGGCGAGGTCCAGGGCGGTCTGCAGGGTGGCGCCGGCCAGGTCGGCGAGCTCGGCGGCGGTCTGCGCCAGGTCGGTGGTGCCGGTGAGGTCGCGGGCGGCGATGGCCAGCAGGCAGCGGCGGTAGGCGATCCGCAGGGCGTCCGCCGGGTTGCCCGCGCCCTCCGCCCGGACGGCCTGTTGCAGCGCGCGCAGGAAGTCGTCCGGGCCGGGATGCATGTCGCGCAGCTCGAAGGTGACCAGGGCGTGCCAGTCGTGCGGGTGCCGGGCCAGGTGGTCGGCGAGCGCGGTGGACGCGCCGAGCACGCCGAGCAGCCGGTCGCGCAGCGGCTTGGAGGTGGTCAGGGTGTCGCGCAGGGCGCGCCGGTCCGCCTCGTCGGCGGCCTCCAGCAGGCGGGCCAGGCCCAACAGGGCGAGGTCCGGGTCGGCGGTGGCGCCGAGCGCGTCCAGCAGCACCGGGTCGTCGGCCAGGCCCTCCAGGCCGGGGCCGGCGAGCAGCCGGACGGCCTGCGCCGGATCGGTGAACCCGCGCCGGACCAGCCGGATCTCCGGTCGGCTCACCCGGCTCCCGGCCCGCTGCTCCTCCACCGCCATGGCCCCTCCATCCCTCCGTTCAGCAGGTTACGCGCCCCCACGGCGCAGTGCCGGGCATGACCGCGGACCGGACGCCGCCCGGCCGGCGGTGTGGCGTGTCGGCTTGCCCGCCCGTCCGGGGCGCGGTGGAGTACGCCATGACCGGTCCGGACGGCTCGGGCCACGGCGTGCCCGCCGCCGCGCCGTGCGGACCGCGGCCCCACCCCGGTCCGACGTCCGCACCCCTGCCTCAGCCGAAGGACAGCGTCATGGCGACCGTGCACCCGCCCGCGGCCCGATCCCCGCGCCGGCGCCCGCGCCGGGCCGTGGTCGGCGCGCTCGGCGACCTGCTGTTCACCGTGGGCGTGCTGCTCGCCCTGCTGGTCGTCCACGCACTGTGGTGGACGGACCTCACGGCCGACCGGCACGCGGGTCTCGCCGCCGAGCAACTGCGCCGGCGCTGGTCGGCGGCGGTCCCGGCGGCACCGCCGACGGTGGCGCCGGCGCCGCCGACCGGAAGCGCGGACGCCGCCGCCCCGGCCCCGTTCGGGGAGGACGACGGCATCGGTTTCCTGCACGTGCCCGCGATGGGCGCCGGCTACCAGGTGCTGATCAAGTCCGGCACCGACGAGAGGACCCTCGCGGAGGGCGTGGCCGGCGCCTACACGGAGCCGTACGCCTCCGCCATGCCCTGGGAGCCCCAGGGGAACTTCGCCCTGGCCGCCCACCGGGACGGCCACGGCGCGAAGTTCCACGACCTGGACGTGCTGAAGCCGGGCGACCCCCTGGTTGTGGAGACCCGCGACCGCTGGTACGTGTACCGCGTCGACGCCACGCTGCCGAAGACCTCCAAGGACGACACCGGCGTCATCGCCCCGGTGCCCACCGGCTCCCCCTACACCGGGCCGGGCCGCTACATCACCCTGACGACCTGCACGCCGGTCTACACCTCGCTCCACCGGATGGCCGTCTGGGGCAGCCTGGTCCGGGAGCAGCCGGTGGACGCCGCTCGAACGCCTCCCGCCGAGCTGCGGTAGCCGGGCCCCTCTCAGGGGCGACCGGTGGAGGCCGGCCGGCGGACGGGCGCGCGGTGCGCCTCGCCCCCGGCCGGCCGCCCCGGTCGCTGCACGGCCGGGGCGGCATCCCGGACGACCGCGCAGCGCGGCCCGCGCACCGTCACCCGGCGGCCCGGGGGACGGGTGCGGTCATGCACGCCGCCGGCCGACCCGCATCGCCGCCACGCCCGCCGCGAGCAGCGCGGCCGAGAGGCCGAGCATGATCGGCATCCCCTGGGAACCCGTCTCGGCGAGCTCGCCGTGGTGGTGCCCGGACTTGTGCTCCGTGTCCTTGCCGTGCGGCTTGCCCTGGTGGTCCTTGCCGCCACCGTGGTGACCGCTCGGGTGCTCCTGGCCGGAGGCGTGGTGCACGGGCTTCCCGCCGTGCTCGCCGCCGCCGTGGTGAACAACCGTCGAGGGCTTGCCCGCCTGCCCGACGAGGCTGGTCTTGTTCACGTTGTGCGAGGCCTGCTGGTTCTTCTGGCTCTGGGCGTTGGACAGCTTGTTGTCCTGCGAGGCCGACTGGCTGTTGTGCGCCGCGTTCTGCGCGCTGTTGTGCGCCGAGTTGTTCGAGCTGCTGGCGGCGATGTTGTTCGCGCTGTTGTCGAGGTTGTTGGTGACGCTGTTCTGCACGACGACGGTCACGCTGACGTGCTGGTCCTGGCCCTGGTTCTGCGCGCCGCTCTGGCTCTGGCCCTGCTCCTGGCCCTGACCCTGCTGCTGGCCCTGGTTCTGGCCCTGCCCCTGGTTCTGGCCGTTGCTCTGGCCCTGGTTCTGCCCCTGCCCCTGCCCGCCGTGGCCCTCGTGGCCGCCATGACCCTCGTGGCCCTCGTGGCCCTCGTGACCGCCGTGGTCCTCATGACCACCGTGGCCCTCGTGGCCCTCGTGACCACCATGCCCCTCGTGACCGCCGTGGCCCTCGTGACCGCCGTGGTCACCGGACTGGCAGTCGCAGTCGGACGGCCCGTGACCGTCGCCGTGGCCCTGCCCGTTCTCGTCGCAGTGCTCGCCGCCGTGCTCGCCGTGCTCGCCGCCACCGGTCGGCCGGCCCTCGGGGGTCACGAGCTCCGGCGACGCCGAAGCCGCCGGTCGGGTGCGCACGACGCCGTCCTCGCCCAGCCGGGCCGGCTCGTCCTGCTCCACGGCGTCGCCCTCGGCCGACTCCCACGCCGGGCCGTCGGCCCAGGCGCCCTCGGCCTCGGTGTCGGTGCCGGTCTCGGCCCGGTGGGCCGGGCGGACCACCGGCGAGGAGTGGATGGTGCTGCGACCGGTGAAGGTCCAGGTACCGGCGGCTGAGCCGGTGTCCTCCTCGGCCAGGCGCAGGAGGCTGTCGACCCATTCGCCCTGGGCCTCCACGGATTCCGAGGCTGCGCCGTGGTCGACGAGGGGTGAGGCGTAGGCCGTGCCGTCCGCGCCCCACACGAGGGCGGCCGAGGCCAGTCCGGACAGGACCAGGGTGGTGATTCGAGTACGCATGACGCTCCAGGATGATCCGCAAAACGGATCTTCTGAATACGCCCCTCCGTCATCCGTTCACGGTTCGCACCGCTGGGGTGTAACCGCATCGGCCTAACGAATTAGCGTGCGCGGGGGACGCCGCCCCGGCCCGCCCCGGCCCACCCGCCACGGCCACCGGAACGGGCGCCCGCCTCCACGAACCACAAGTGGGCTCACTCCGAACGGAGCAAGCCCACTTGGCAGTTGACTGATCGTCAGAGCACCTGGAGGTTCTTCCGGAGCTCGAACGGCGTGACCTCGGAGCGGTACTCCTCCCACTCCTGGCGCTTGTTGCGCAGGAAGAAGTCGAACACGTGCTCGCCGAGCGTCTCGGCGACCAGCTCACTGCGCTGCATCAGGTCGATCGCCTCGCCGAGGTTCTGCGGCATCGGCTGGATGCCGAGGGCGCGGCGCTCGGAGTCGGTCAGCGCCCAGACGTCGTCGTCGGCGCCGGGCGGGAGCTCGTAGCCCTCCTCGATGCCCTTGAGGCCCGCCGCCAGGGTGACGGCGTAGGCCAGGTAGGGGTTGCAGCCGGTGTCGAGCGAGCGGACCTCGACCCGGGTGGAGCCCTGCTTGCCGGGCTTGTACATCGGGACGCGGATCAGCGCGGAGCGGTTGTTGTGGCCCCAGCAGATGTACGACGGGGCCTCGCCACCGGCGCCGGCGGTGCGCTGGGAGCCGCCCCAGATCCGCTTGTACGAGTTGACCCACTGGTTGGTGACGGCGGCGGTCTCGGCGGCGTGCCGCAGCAGGCCGGCGATGAAGGAGCGGCCGACCTTGGAGAGCTGGTACTCGGCGCCGGACTCGTGGAAGGCATTGCGGTCGCCCTCGAAGAGTGAGAGGTGGGTGTGCATGCCGGAGCCGGGGTGGTCCGAGAACGGCTTCGGCATGAAGCTGGCGTGCACGCCCTGCTCCAGCGCGACCTCCTTCATGACCAGACGGAAGGTCATGATGTTGTCGGCGGTGGAGAGCGCGTCGGCGTAGCGCAGGTCGATCTCCTGCTGCCCCGGGGCGCCCTCGTGGTGGGAGAACTCCACCGAGATACCCATCGACTCCAGCATGGTGATCGCCTGGCGGCGGAAGTCGTGGCCCACACCGCGCGGCGTGTGGTCGAAGTAGCCGGACTGGTCGGCGGGGATCGGCGGGGTGCCGTCGCCGGGCAGGTTCTTCAGCAGGAAGAACTCGATCTCGGGGTGGGTGTAGAAGGTGAAGCCCTGCTCCGAGGCCTTCTCCAGGGTGCGCTTGAGCACGAACCGCGGGTCGGCGAAGGACGGCGAGCCGTCCGGCATCAGGATGTCGCAGAACATCCGGGCCGTGCCCGGCGTCTCCGAGCGCCACGGGAGGATCTGGAAGGTGGTCGGGTCCGGCTTGGCGATCATGTCGGACTCGTAGACCCGGGCGAAGCCCTCGATCGCCGAGCCGTCGAAGCCGATGCCCTCCTCGAAGGCCTGCTCCAGCTCCGCCGGTGCCACCGCCACGGACTTCAGGAACCCGAGCACGTCGGTGAACCACAGCCGGACGAAACGGATGTCACGCTCTTCGAGCGTCCGGAGCACGAACTCCTGCTGCTTGCCCATGGGGACAGTCTCACCTCTGCTCTTTACGTTCGTGTTACGCCCGGAAACCACCTGGGAGCGCCTGTTCCCCATCATGGCGGATCACCGCCCCGCAGGGCAGTGGTGACCCCCGCCCGGGACATTGCGTCAGATAGACGATTACACTCGGGGCCATGCCCAATCTCCGTCTCGCCCTGAGCCAGACCGACCCCTGGGTCGGCGACATCGCCCGCAACAGCGATGAGGTGGTGCGCTGGACCAAGCGGGCCGCCGAGGCCGGCGCCCAGCTGGTCGCCTTCCCCGAGATGGCCCTCACCGGGTACCCGGTCGAGGACCTCGCCCTGCGCCGTTCGTTCGTCGAGGCGTCCCGGTCCGCGCTGGTGGAGCTCGCCGCCCGGCTGGCCGCGGAGGGACTGGGCGAGCTGCCGGTGGTGGTCGGTTACCTCGGCCGCTCCGACCAGGCCTCGCCGCGGTTCGGCCGCCCGGCCGGCTCGCCGCAGAACTGCGGCGCCGTGCTCCACCGGGGCGAGGTGGTCACCCGGTTCGCCAAGCACCACCTGCCCAACTACGGCGTCTTCGACGAGTACCGCTGGTTCGTCCCCGGCGACCAGCTGCCGGTCCTGCGGCTGCACGGGGTGGACGTCGCGCTCGCGATCTGCGAGGACATCTGGCAGGACGGCGGCCGGGTCACCGCCGCCCGTGAGGCCGAGGCCGGCCTGCTGCTGGTGATCAACGGCTCCCCGTACGAGCGGAACAAGGACGACGTCCGGCTGGAGCTGGTCCGCCGCCGCGCCGCCGAGGCGGGCTGCCCGCTGGCGTACGTCAACATGGTCGGCGCCCAGGACGAGCTGGTCTTCGACGGCGACTCGATCGTCGTCGCCCCGGACGGCGAGGTGCTGGGCCGTTCCCCCCAGTTCGAGGAGCACCTGCTCGTCCTCGACCTGGACCTGCCGGCCGCCAGCAGCGACCACACCGACGGGCTGCTGCTCAGCGACGGCCTGCACCTGGTCCGCACCGAGCTGGACGGCGAGGCGCGCCCGGCCCCGGCCGAGCCGCTGCGCGCGGAGGTGGCCCCGCGGGTCTCGGACGAGGCCGAGATCTGGGCCGCGCTGGTCTCCGGCACCCAGGCGTACGTGCGCAAGAACGGCTTCCGCTCGGTGCTGATCGGCCTCTCCGGCGGCATCGACTCGGCCCTGGTGGCGGCCATCGCGGTGGACGCGATCGGTGCGGAGAACGTCCACTGCGTCTCGATGCCGAGCCGCTACTCCTCGCAGCACTCCCGGGACGACGCCGCCGAGCTGGCCCGCCGCACCGGGCTGCACTTCCGGACGGTGTCGATCGCCCCGATGTTCGACGCCTACATGGCGGCCACCGAGCTGACCGGCCTGGCGGAGGAGAACCTGCAGTCCCGGCTGCGCGGCACGCTGCTGATGGCGATCTCCAACCAGGAGGGGCACATCGTGCTCGCGCCCGGCAACAAGAGCGAGCTGGCGGTCGGCTACTCCACGCTGTACGGCGACTCGGTCGGCGCGTTCGGCCCGATCAAGGACGTCTACAAGTCGCTGATCTTCCGGCTGGCCAACTGGCGGAACGAGGAGGCCGAGCGGCGCGGCGAGGTGCCCCCGATCCCCGAGAACACCATCACCAAGCCGCCGTCCGCCGAGCTGCGGCCGGACCAGAAGGACACCGACTCGCTGCCCGACTACGACCTGCTGGACACCGTGCTCGACCTCTACGTCGAGGGCGACCAGGGCCGCGACGCGATCGTGGCCGCGGGCTTCGACCCGGCGGTGGTGGACCGCGTCGTCCGGCTGGTCGACACCGCCGAGTACAAGCGGCGGCAGTACCCGCCGGGCCCGAAGATCTCGGTCAAGGGCTTCGGCCGGGACCGCCGCCTCCCGATCACCAACCGGTGGCGCCGGGGCTGAACCCGCGACCGGGTCAGTACCGGTAGGTGGCGGCCACCGCGAGGTGGTCGCTGCCGTCCCGGCCCAGGGTGCGGGAGTCGGTGGGCTTCAGGCCGCCCTTGCTCATGATCTGGTCGATCCGGGCCATCGGGAAGGACGCCGGCCAGCTGAAGCCGAAGCCGTCGCCGGCCGCGCCCTGGGCCGAGCGCATCTGCGAGGTGATCGGCGCCAGGCTGCGGTCGTTCATGGTGCCGTTGAGGTCGCCGAGCAGCAGGACCTTCTTCAGCTGCTCCGCCTCGATCGCGTCGCCGAGTGCCTGGGCACTGGCGTCGCGCTGGCTGACGGTGAAGCCGCCCTCGGCCTTCAGCCGGACCGACGGCAGGTGCGCCACGTACACCGCGACCGGGCCCTGCGGGGTGGCGACCTGGGCGCGGAACGCCCTGGTCCAGCCCATCTTGATGTCCACCACCGAGACCCCGCTGATCGGGTACTTGGACCAGAGCCCGACGGTGCCCTCGACCGCGTGGTACGGATAGGCGTCGGCCAGGCCGGTCTCGTAGCCGCGCAGCGGCCTGCCGGCCAGCTCCTGCAGGGCGACGATCTGCGCGCCGGAGTCCTTGAGCAGCTTCACCGTGCCCTGGGCGTCGGTGTTGGCCGCGGCCACGTTGTGGCTGACCACCGTGAAGTCGCCGGTGCCGCCGCTCTTGTCGCTGAGCAGCCCGCCGAACATGTTGAACCAGATCAGGGTCGGCAGCAGCAGGGCGACCAGGGCGGTCGCCGAGCGGCGCAGCAGCGCGGGCACCAGCAGCACCGGGACGGCCAGGCCGAGCCAGGGCAGGAAGGTCTCCAGCAGGCTGCCGAGGTTGCCGACGGTGTTGGGGACGTCGGCGTGCAGGCCCAGCAGGGCCGCGGTGAGCAGGGCGAGGGCGGCGACCGCGAGGCCGCGCCGCCAGGTGGTGCTGCCCCTGCGGTCCCGGCCCCAGTGCCGCAGGCCCAGGAACCCGCCGCTGCCGGCGCCGGGACCCTCGGGGCGCGAGCCATCGGGGCGGGGACCCTCGGGGCGGGGACCCTCGGGACGGGGATCCTGGGGGCGGGGACCGTCGGGGCGCGAGCCGTCGGGGCGCGGGTCGGAGCCGCCGTCGGCGCCCGGGCCGTCAGGACGGGAGCCGGAGCCGCCGTCGGCCGGGCCACTGCCCCCCGCCTCCGGTGCCGCCGTCCGGTCCGTCCTGTCAGCCTTCGCCATGCCGTGGCTCCCGTCGTTCGTGCCGCCTGCCGGTCCGGCGGCCCCGCGACGCCGCCGGCGGGGCGGGCGAGGCGCCGGGCCGGTGCCGGTTCGATCGGATTCCCGGCTCAGCCTATGCCGGGACAGACGCCGGTCCGGTGGACCGGGTTCCGGCGTGGCCCGCTTTGGTGAGCCACACCACGGCGGGTGCGCCGGGGGCGCGCGGCGGGAGCGGCGGCCGCTCAGCCCCGGGCGGCCGGGCCGCCGAGGCCCTGGAGCAGGGCGTCGACCATCTTGACGGCCAGCGCCGGGTCCTCCAGGTCGGAGTCGTCCCACAGGACGCTGCGGGCGAGGATCGGGCCGACCAGCAGGTCCCCGACGAGGTCCTCGTCGAGGTCGGAGCGGAGCTCCCCCTCCTCGATGCCACGGCGGACCAGCTCACGGGCGGCCTGCCGGCGCGGCTTGATCACCCGCTCGCGGTAGGCGGCGTGCAGCTCGGGCGAGCTGTGCATCTGCCCGAGCGCGGCCTTGAGCACCCAGCGGGAGCGCTTGGCCAGGCCCCGCAGCCGCATGTACTCGATCATGGCGACCAGGTCGCCGCGGACCGATCCGGTGGCGGAGGGCAGCGGCTCCTCCAGGCGGCTGACCATGTCCACCAGCAGCGCCTCCTTGTTGGGCCAGCGCCGGTAGATGGTGGCCTTGCCGACGCCGGCCGCGGCGGCGATGCCCTCGATGGTCAGCTCGGGCAGGCTGGTGCCGCCGGCCATCAGCTCCTCGACCGCGGCGAAGATGGCCTGCTCGGCGGCCTCGCTGCGGGGGCGGCCCCGGCGCGGGGCGGCGCAGTCCGACGCGGTCGTGGTGTCGGTGGTCATCGCCGCTCCTGTCTGCCCGGCCGCTCGCGTGCACGCGGCGCCGTCTCCCACTCCCGAACCTCCCGATTGTCGTCCGCGGCCCCGGATCCGGGAAGTCCCGGTACGGCCGCGGCCCTGCCCGCACGGACGGATCCGGACGGGCAGGGCCCATTGTCGCTCAGCGCAGCCGCTGGTCAGGCGCGTGCGGGGGCCGCCGGACGGGACTTCCCGGCGGGGTCGGCCGCCTCCTCGGGGCCGGCCTGGCCGGCCTGCGCCGCGCCGGGCGCACCGCCCTGGCCGCCGGCGCCGCCCGGGCCGGCGGCCGGCACCCGGCCGGGGAGCAGGAACCAGGCCAGCAGCGCGCCGACCACCGTGATTCCGGCGGAGAGCCCGGCCACCACGTGCATCGCGTTGATGAAGGAGTCGTTGGCCGGGCCGACCAGCCCGGCGCCCTGCGGGCCGAGCCGCCCGGCGACGGCCAGGGTGGCCTCCAGGGACTCGCCCGCCTTCTCCCGCAGGCCCTCGGTCGGCAGCGCGTCCAGCTTGTCGGCCATGCCGTCGCGGTAGACGGTGGAGAGCACCGCACCGAGCACGGCGACCCCGAGCGAGCCGCCGACCTGGCGGAAGGTGTTGTTGATGGCCGAGCCGGCGCCGGCCTTCTCGCGCGGCAGCGAGCCCATGATGGCGACCGTGACCGGCGGCATGACGTGCGCCATGCCGGTGCCCATCAGCAGGCCGAGCACCACCAGCACCCAGATCGGGGTGTCGGTGTCCAGCAGCAGGTAGCCGAGGAAGCCGACCGCGATCAGCGCCATGCCGCCGGCGCAGGTGGCCCGGACGCCGAAGCGGTCGACCACCAGCCTGGCCCGCGGGGCGAACAGCAGCTGGGCGACGGCCAGCGGCAGCATCAGCACTCCGGCCTGGAGGGCGCTGTAGCCGCGCACGCTCTGGGTGTAGAAGACACCGAAGAACGAGACGCCCATGAGGGCGAAGAAGACCACGCCGACGACGGCCACCGAGGCGCTGAAGACCCTGTTGCGGAACCAGGTGACGTCCAGTGCCGGGTGGGCGGTGCGGCGCTCGAACCAGACGAAGGCGGCCAGCGCCGCGGCGCCGACCAGCATCGGCACCCAGGCCTCGGGGGAGGTGAAGTCGGCGAGCTCGCCACCCTTGATGATGCCGAAGATCAGGGAGACCAGGCCGATGATCGAGAGCAGCACGCCGACCGGGTCGAGCCGGCCCGGGTTCGGGTCCTTCGACTCGGGCACCAGCAGCACCATCGCGATCAGGGCGATGATCACGATCGGGACGTTGATCAGGAAGACCGAGCCCCACCAGAAGTGCTCGATCAGCACGCCGCCGGTGATCGGGCCGATGGCGATGGCCAGACCCACCGCGCCGGCCCAGATGCCGATCGCCTTGGGCTGCTCGGCGCGCTCGAAGACGTTCATGATGATGGCCAGCGTGGCCGGCATCGCCAGCGCGCCGCCGACGCCCATCAGCGCGCGGTAGCCGATCAGTTCGCCGGGCGAGGCGGCCAGCGAGGAGAGCAGCGAGGCGATCCCGAACACCGCCATGCCGGCGAGCAGGGCGCGCTTGCGGCCGAACCGGTCGCCGAGCAGGCCGGCCGTGAACAGCAGGCCCGCGAAGACCAGGGTGTAGGAGTTGATCGCCCATTCCAGGTCGCTCTGGCTGGCGCCGATGCCGGTGGGCGCCGGGGACGCGATGGTCTTCATCGCGACGTTGAGGATCGAGTTGTCCAGGACGACGACGAGCAGGGCGAGTACCAGCGTGCCCAGGATCGCCCAGCGGCGGCGATGGATGGCCTCCGGTACCCGTGGTGGCGCGGCTGCAGTGGTCATGGCGGTCTCCCCGTCCGTGGTGGCGTGACACTGGCGGGCATTTCCGAGTCGATGGCGTCTCGTAACCCCCGTGGCGAGCGTAGCGCCATTTTCGATACGAGACGAATCCGTTTCGTAAAACATGGGCAAAGAACGGGCCGCCCCGGGCCGGACCGCGCGGCCCCGCCCGGCGGACCGGCCCCCGCCCGGCCGCCCGGTGTGCCGTAGATCGCACCGGCACGGCGGCACCCCTCTTTGCGCCCGTGCCGGGGCGTGCAAGCATGGAGGTGATCCGGGGACGCCACACGGCGCCACGAGACGACAACCCTTCAGGAGCCTGTTCGATGAACGCTTCTTCGCCGTCGCCTGCCCAGAACCAGGCGTCGACCGCCTCGCTCTACGGCGGGGTCACCAACCGCCGCGTCACCGTCCGCGACCTCGCCGCCGCCAAGCAGCGCGGCGAGAAGTGGTCGATGCTCACCGCGTACGACGCCCTCACCGCGGGCGTCTTCGACGAGGCCGGCACGCCCGTGCTGCTGGTCGGCGACTCGGCCGGCAACTGCCACCTCGGCTACGAGACCACCGTCCCGGTGACCATGGATCAGATGGTGATGCTCTCCGCCGCCGTCGTCCGCGGCACCAAGCGGGCCATGATCGTGGCCGACCTGCCCTTCGGCTCCTACCAGGAGTCCCCCGCCCAGGCCATGCACAACGCCGCCCGGCTGATGAAGGAGGCCGGGGTCGGCGCGGTCAAGCTGGAGGGCGGCGAGCGCAGCGCCCGCTCCATCGAGCTGCTGGTCGAGGCCGGCGTCCCGGTGATGGCGCACATCGGGCTCACCCCGCAGTCCGTGCACGCCCTCGGCGGCTACCCGGTCCAGGGCCGCGGCGACGAGGCGGCGCACCAGCTGCTGCGCGACGCCAAGGCGGTCCAGCAGGCCGGCGCCTTCGCCGTCGTCCTGGAGGCCGTGCCGGCCGAGCTGGCCGCGCAGGTCACCGAGCAGCTGGCCATCCCCACCGTCGGCATCGGCGCAGGTGTCGGCACCGACGCCCAGGTGCTGGTCTGGACCGACTTCGCCGGCATGACCGCGGGGCGGGTGCCGAAGTTCGTCAAGCAGTACGCCGACCTGCGGGCCGTGCTCGGCGAGGCCGCCCGCGAGTTCGCCGAGGACGTCCGCTCCGGTGCCTTCCCGGCGCCAGAGCACACCTTCCACTGACGGTCGCCGCACCACTGGACCGGGCCCCGCTCCCCTCACCCGAGGACGCTGTTGGTGAATTCGGGGTCCTGATCACTTCGCCCCGTCGGGCTGTTGCTCGGCGGGGCGAAGTGCTGCGAAGTGGCTGGTGCGGGTGCGGGCCCGGGGGGTGTCGGTGAGGTGGGCGTCGATGCGGGCCAGGTTGATCGCGGCGCCGGTGAGCTGGTGCTGGAGGCTGGTCTTTGCGAGGCCCTGATAGCGGGATCTGCGCAGGCCGCAGCGCCCGACGCCCTGGGAGATGGTGCCCTCGACGCCGGCGCGGATCTTGTAGCGGTCCTTCCAGGCGTCGGTTCGCTGTTCGGCGCGGGCGGCGTGGACGGCTTCGTATTCGTCCCGGCGTCGCAGGTTGAGCTCGCGTCGTTCGGCCCTGGGTGAGTTGACGCATTCCCGCAGGTGGGGGCAGGGGCGGCAGTCGGCGGGGCTGAAGCGGACCCGGATGACGGGCAGGTTGTGCTGCGAGTGCCGGTGGTGCCATTGGGTGCTGGTGGCCCCGTTCGGGCAGGTCACGTGTTCACGCTCCCAGTCGATGGTGAAGGCGTCCTGTCCGTAGGGGCCGCCGGCGGAGGCGGCGGTGTTGTCCGCGATCGGCCCTTGCAGGTCGACGCCGTGGTCGGTGCGTGCCGCCACAATCTGGGCGGCGGTGGGATATCCGGCGTCCACCCAGTGCTCGTCGGGCAGGCAGTCGCGGGCGGCGAGCTGGTCGTGGATCGCTCCGGCCATCACGTTGTCGGGGACAGTGGCGACGGTGGTGGCCATGTTCGTGACCAGGTTCGGGGTGTCGGGTTCGCAGGTCTCGGTGGCGTGGACCTTGTAGCCGTCCCACATGATGTCGCGCTTCACGCTGCCCCGGGCTGCGACGTCATAGGGCGTGACCAGGCGTGTCGCGCCCGGCGGGCGGTCTTTTGGGTCCCGGCGCCTCACCTCGCCCCCGAGCACGTGGAACTGCTGGACCCATACCTGCCGCAGGGTCTCGACCCCGGCAAGCGCGCGCAGACCGGGCGGCGCCTCGGGTGCGAGGACGGCTTCGAGCAGTCGCATGCCGTCCCGGCCGATCCGCAGGCCCACCTCCTCCCGCCTGGCACGCGCCTTCGGAAAGCGGGAGTCCTCGGCCCGACTCGCGTAGTGCCGGAACCAGTCCGGCTCGGCCACCTCCGCCAGCCATTCGGGGGCGGCCTGGGCGAGCGCGTTCAACGCCGCGCGCAGCGTTTCCGCGACCAGCTCCAGAAAGCACAGCTCACGGGCTGCCGACAGCACATGCGTGGAGTCGGTGCGGGCCCGGCCCGCCGTCTTCAGCAGGCCCTTGTCCCGGGCCGCGACCAGGACGGCGTCCAGCACCCGCCGCCCGGCGTCCGCCTCGACCAGACGGTCCCGGAACTCCGACAGCACCGAGAAGTCGAAGCCCGGATCGCCGAGCTCCAGCCCGAGGGCGTACTTGAAGTCGATCCGGGCCCGGACCGCCTCCGCGGCCTGCCGGTCGGTCAGCCCCTCGACGAACTGCAGCACCAGCACCAACGCCAGCCGGCCCGGCGACCACGCCGGTTTGCCCCGCACCGCGAACAGGTCGGCGAACTGGTCATCCGTGAACAGCACCCCCAGCTCGTCCCGGATCCGAATCGCCAGGCTGCCCTTCGGGAACGCCGCCCGAGCCACCCGCACCGTCTCCACCGGAACCTCACCCGGCCCGTCCGCACGCATCGACACCACACACCCCCACAACAAGGAACGCCGGTCTCCGAGACAAGTCTCGGAGACCGGCGTCACACACCGCAGGCGATCAGCCACAATTCACCAACAGCGTCCCCTCACCCGAGGGGGCGGGGCCCCGTCGTGCCCGCGTCCCCGTGTCCGAGGGCGGCCGCGTCCGGGCCCGGCCGTGCACGAGGGCGGCCGCGTCCGGGGGCCCGCCGTGCACGAGGGCGCCGCGTCCGGGCCCCGACAGCGGGATGACAGCGAGGTGACAGCGCGCCGACGGCTTCCCGCCCGCCCCCGCCGGGCGGTGACGGCACGCTGACAGCCGGGCCGGACAACCTGAGGGCATGACACCAATCGCCACCGCCCCGAACGACCGGGGGCGCACCGCCGGCAACGCCGTCGAGGTCCGCGGCATCGTCAAGCACTACGGCACCACCAAGGCCCTGGACGGCGTCGACCTCACCGTCCGCGAGGGCACCGTGCTCGGCGTGCTCGGCCCCAACGGCGCCGGCAAGACCACCCTGGTCCGCATCCTCTCCACGCTGATCAAGCCGGACGCCGGCACCGCCCACGTCGGCGGCTACGACGTGGTGCGCCAGCCCAAGCAGCTGCGCCGGACCATCGGCCTCACCGGCCAGTACGCATCCGTCGACGAGATGCTCTCCGGCTACGAGAACCTCTACCTGATCGGCCGGCTCCTCGACCTCTCCCGCAAGGACGCCAAGGAGCGCGCCGCCGAGCTGCTGGAGCGGTTCTCGCTCACCGACGCCGCCAAGCGGGTCGCCAAGACCTACTCCGGCGGCATGCGCCGCCGCCTCGACCTGGCCGCCAGCATGATCGGTCGCCCCCGGGTCCTCTACCTGGACGAGCCCACCACCGGCCTGGACCCGCGCACCCGCAACGAGGTCTGGGACGAGGTGCAGCGGATGGTCTCCGAAGGCTCCACCGTGCTGCTCACCACCCAGTACATGGAGGAGGCCGAGCAGCTCGCCGACGAGCTGACCGTGATCGACAAGGGCCGGGTGATCGCCGCCGGCGGCGTCGCCGAGCTCAAGGCCCAGGTCGGCGGCCAGACCCTGCAGGTCCGCCCGGTCCACCGGGCCGAGCTGCCCGAGATGGCCCGCTGCCTGCACGGGACGGGCATCGCCGAGGCCACCTTCTCCGCGGACACCGGGCTGCTCTCGGTGCCCATCACCGGCGAGGAGCAGCTCACCGCGGTGATCCGGGTGCTCGGCACCAACGGCTTCGCCGTCGCCGGGATCGACACCAAGGTGCCCAGCCTGGACGAGGTCTTCCTCACCATCACCGGAAAGCCCGCGGCCGCCGCGGTGCCCGCCCCGAGCCTCGCCAAGGAGCCCGTCGCATGACCACCGCCACCGCCGCCACCGCCCGGGTGGAGGACTCCCGGATCGACCTGGCCGGCCACCTGCGCCACGTCGGCGCGCTGACCCGCCGCAACCTGATGCGGATCAAGGCGGACCCGGAGTCGATGTTCGACGCCGTGCTGATGCCGATCATCTTCACCGTGCTGTTCGTCTACGTCTTCGGCGGCGCGATCTCCGGCGGTCAGGACGCCTACAAGCAGTACATGATCCCCGGCCTGCTCGGGCAGACCGGCATCACCCTGGCGATGGCCGTCGGCACCGGTCTGAACAGCGACTTCCAGACCGGCGTGATGGACCGCTTCCGCACCCTGCCGATCGGCCGCGCCGCCGTCCTGCTGTCCAAGATCGCCGCGGAGACCTGCCGGGCGATGCTCTCCTTCGCCATCCTGATCGGCTTCGCGCTGATCCTCGGCTTCGAGGTGAAGACCGGGCCGCTGGAGGTGCTGGCCGCGATCGGCCTCTCGCTGGTGTTCGGCATGTCGATCGTCTGGATCTCGATGCTGCTCGGCATGGCGCTGCGGAGCGCCCAGGCCGTCCAGGGGGTCGCCATGCTCGTCCTGATGCCGCTGCAGTTCGGCAGCTCGATCTTCGCGCCGACCGACACCATGCCGGGCTGGCTGCAGTCCTTCACCAAGGTGAACCCGCTCTCCGCGCTCGCCGACGCCTGCCGCTCGCTGCTCAACGGCGAAGGGGCGCTGGCCCACCCGGTGCTCATCGTGCTGGGCTGGTCGGTCGGCGTCACCCTGGTCTTCGCCCCGCTCGCGGTGGCCCGGTTCCGCAAGCGGACCTGAGCCGGCCGTCGCAGCCACCGGAACCGCCGGTCGGCCGGCCCCTGGGGACGGGGGGTCGACCGGCCGGCCTTCGGCCTCTCCACCCGCGGCCCGACCGGCCGTCAGGCCATCAGGTCGTCCAGCAGGGAGCTGGTCTGCGGCAGCGACAGGCCCGCCCCCTCGGCGTGGGCCGCCTCGAACGCCTCGTCACCGAGCAGGGCCCGCAGGCTCGCCTCGGAGGCCGCCCGTTCGAGCCGGTCCAGGTAGCCGCCCTTCGGCCCGTTCAGCTCGGTGTGCGCACCGAGCAGCACGGCCGCCTTGCGGCCCGCGACGAGGTCGTGGTCGCGCTCGGCGAAGATCCGCAGCACCCCGGCCGCCGGGGGGACCAGCATGACCGACAGCTGCTCCGCGAAGCCGCTGCCCTCGGGCGGCACCGCGCGCAGCAGCCGGCGCCCCTCGTCCAGGATCGCGAGCCCCCGCTCCGGATCGCCGGCCTGCGCGACGATCCAGCCCCGGGTGACCGTCAGCATCCCGCCGACCAGGTCGGGGGCGAAGGTCCCGATCCGGCTGGCCCAGTTCACCCGGTCCAGCTCGGCCAGCGCTTCGTCGTAGGCACCGCGATGGGCGCTGATCCCGCAGAGCATCAGGCGCCCGAAGAGCAGTGCGCCGTCGGCCGCCTGGATCTTGCCGGGATCGATCGTGTCCAGCGCCTCGCGGATGTACCGCTCGCCGGCGTCGAGGTCCTGTTCCAGCATCGCGCTGCCCAGGTGCACCCGCAGCATCGGCACCTCCTGCGGCGCGTCCAGCTCCTCGGCCAGCTCGATCGCCCGCTGGTAGGCGGCGACCGCCTCCGCGGAGCGGCCCTGGCCCGCCAGCGCCTCGCCGTGGGCCGCGTACGCCTGGGACATCCCCCACCGGTCGCCGATCCTGCGGTACAGCTCCAGCGACTCCTCGCCGTCCCGGAGCGCCTGCTCCAGGCCGCCGGGCCAGTCGTTCATCGTCTTGGCCCGGATCTGCAGGACGAACGCCAGGTCGGCGGCGCGGCCGTGCCGGCGGGAGCCCGCGACCGCCTCCTCCATCAGGTCGCGCATCACGTCCAGCCGGCCGGCCAGGAAGGCGGCGAACACCCGCATCACCCCCGGGAACCGGTAGCTCTGCGGGAGGTCCGGGGTGTAGGCCTCCAGCAGCTGCTGGGACACCCGAATCGCCTCCCGGTCGGCCAGCACGTCGAGGTTCCCCTCGAAGAGCCCGACCAGCCGGAAGATCTCCAGCTGCCGGCGCGCCTCGGCGGCCACCCCGGGCGGCATCGGCACCCCGTACTCCAGGACCTGCCGTTCCAGGGGCTCCGCCGGCGGGCCCGCCGGGTCGAACGGGTCCGGACCGAGCGCGCGCACCGCGTCGTACCAGCCGCGGGCCTCCAGGCTGAAGCCGCGCAGCGACCAGTACCAGCTCATCCCGAGCGCGAGGGCCAGCCCCTCCTGCTCCTCCTCGCGCTCCACCGCCCGGCGCAGCGCGGCCCGGATGTTGTCGTGTTCGCGCTCCAGCACCGCCAGCCAGCGCAGCTGCTCCGGGCCGTGGACGTGCTGGTCGGCGGTCCGGACCAGCTCGCGGAAGTGCACCAGGTGGCGCCGCTCGACCTCGGCCCGCTCGGCCGCCTCGGCCAGCCGCTCCTCGGCGTACTCGTGGATGGTCTCCAGCATCCGGTAGCGGGACGAGCCGTCCCCGCTCAGGTCGGCCACCACCAGCGACTTGTCGGCCAGCGAGAGCAGCTGGTCGGCGACCTCCTCGCGGGGCACCTCGACGTCGTCGGCGCAGATCGCCTCGGCGTCCTCCAGCGTCCAGCCACCGGCGAACACCGACAGCCGCCGCAGCACCGCCCGCTCCCGCTTCCCGAGCAGCTCCCAGCTCCAGTCGACCACCGCGCGCAGGGTCTGCTGGCGGGGCAGCAGGGTGCGGCTGCCGCCGGTGAGCAGCGCGAACCGGCCGTCCAGGCGGTCGGCGATCTGCCGGGCCGTCATCACCCGCAACCGGGCGGCGGCCAGCTCGATGGCGAGCGGGAGGCCGTCCAGCCGCCGGCAGATCTCGGCACAGGCCTCGGGCTCGCGCTGCGGGTCGAAGCCGGGTCGGGCGGCGGCGGCGCGCTCGGCGAGCAGGCGCAGCGCGACCGGGTCGGGCAGCGGCTCCACCGGCAGCACGGTCTCGCCGGGGACGCCGAGCGGTTCGCGGCTGGTGGCGAGGACGGTCAGGCCGGGGCACTCGGCGAGCAACCGGTCGGCGAGGTCGGCCGCAGCCTGGATCAGGTGCTCGCAGTTGTCCAGGACGAGCAGCATCCGGCGGTGGCCGCAGTACTCGACGAGCCGGCGCAGCGGGTCCTCCGAGCGGGGCTCGATGACCTCGGCGACCATGCCGCCGGTGTGCAGCACGGTCTCGCGCAGACCGAGCGCGGAGACCACGGCGGCGGGCACCGCGGCCGGGCTCTCCAGCGGGGCGAGTTCGGCCAGCCAGACGCCGTCCGGCCAGTGGCCGGCCGCCTGCTCGGCGCGGCCGGCCTCGACGGAGAGTCTGGTCTTGCCGGACCCGCCTGGGCCGGTCAGGGTGACCAGCCGGCTGCGCGTCAGGGCGCCGCGCAGGGCGGCGAGGTCGCCCTCGCGGCCGACGAAGCTGGTCAGGCGGGTGCGCAGGTTGCCCGCGCTGCGGGGCGGCTGCGGGGCGGTGGCGGACGGGGTGCCGGCGGACGAGGTGCCGGCGGACGGGGTGGTGGCGGACGGGGTGGTGGGTGGGGCGGCGGGCCCGGGGGCGGTCGCCGCCGCCGCGACCGGGGCGGGAGCCGGGGCCGGACGGTCCGCCGGTGGGTGGTCAGCAGGGGCCAGCAGCTCGGCGTAGAGGGTCCGGAGCCGGCGGCCCGGGTCGACGCCGAGCTCCTCCGCGAGGGTGCGCCTGGTCCGCTCGTAGTGGCGCAGCGCCTCGGCGGTGCGCCCGCTCTCGTGCAGCGCCCGGACCATCAGGTACTGCACCGACTCGTCCAGCGGCTGCCGGGCGCAGAGCTCGGCGAGCTCGGCGACCAGCTCGGCCGCCCGGCCGAGGCCGAGGTCGGCGAGGATCCGGTGCCGGCGCACCTCCTCCCGCTGGGTCTCCAGCCTGGTGGCCGGGCCACTGCGGTCGGGCAGGTCGGCGAGCACGGGACCGCGCCAGAGAGCCAGTGCGGCCCGCAGCCGCTCGGCGGCGGGCCCGTGGTCGCCCTCCTCCAGGGCCCGGCGTCCCTCCCCGGCCAGCCGCTGGAACTCGCCGAGGTCGGTGTGCGGCTCGGTCAGCCAGTAGCCGGCCGGCCCGGAGCCGACCTGGTCGCGGCCGATGGTCCGGCGCAGCCGGCCGACCAGGGTCTGCAGCGCGGCCGGCGCGTCCTGGGGCGGCTCGGCGTCCCAGACCTCGTCCACCAGCAGGTCGGCCGCCACCGGCCGTCCCTGCCGCAGGACCAGCGCCGCGAGCAGCGCCCGCAGCCGGGCCCCGCCGAGCGGGACCGGCGTGCCGTCGTCGTGGTGGGCCGTGGTGGTGCCGAGGATGCCGTAGTGCACTCGCCCATTCTGGTCGATGGGCGCGGCCCGCACGCACAATTGTCCGGGCGCCACCGGGCCGCGGAACCCCGCGCGGGGCCCCGGACGTTCACCCGGGACGGCTTGTCCGGCGACCTCCCGGCCCGGCATGATCGGTCCCTGCCCCCTCCCCCAGACCCCGGAGCACCCACTCATGACCTTCGCCGCAACGCAGCGCTCGCGCAGCGAGGACCGCCGGATCAGTCCGGTGTTCTGGGTGCTCCTCGCGATACTGGGCACGTCCGGGTGGGCGGTCCACTCGGGGTACGGCAACGCCCGCTTCGGGGTGTTCCTGTTCGTGGTGGCCGGCTGGATGGTCTCGCTCTGCCTGCACGAGTACGCGCACGCCCGCACCGCACTGCACGGCGGCGACCTCACCGTCGGCGCCAAGGGCTACCTGACGCTCAATCCGCTCAAGTACGCCAACGTCCTGCTCAGCTTCGTGCTGCCGATCGTCTTCGTGATCCTCGGCGGCATCGGCCTGCCCGGCGGCTCGGTCTGGATCGAGCGGCACCGGATCCAGGGGCGGCTCAAGCACAGCCTGATCTCGGCGGCCGGCCCGCTGGTGAACCTGGTCTGCGCGGCGCTGCTGCTGGTCCCGGTGGGCGCGGGCTGGCTGGACGACCCGACCACCCCCGTCGAGTGGCACGGCATGCAGTTGCCGTACTCGCCGCTCGCCTGCGCCTTCGCCTTCCTCGGCCTGCTCCAGCTGAGCGCGGCGGTGCTGAACCTGCTGCCGGTGCCCGGCCTGGACGGCTACGGCATCGTCGAACCGTGGCTGTCGTACCGGACCAGGCGGGCGGTCGAGCCGTTCGCGCCGTACGGGATGCTGGCGGTGTTCGCGCTGCTCTGGCAGCCCGAGGTGAACCGCTTCTTCTTCGACGCCGTGTACGGGCTGATGCACCTGTTCGGCGTGAGCGACGACGCCTTCGCCGCCCTCGGCCACGACCTGTTCCGCTTCTGGCAGGACTAGGCGCCCCCGGGGTGGCCTACCGGGGCCGCCTGCCGGGCCGGGCTCAGCCCTGCTCGGCGGCGGCCTTCGCCAGCTTCGCCCGGCGCAGGTTCATCCACACCACGTTGCTGGCGATGCCGGCGAGCGGGAGCCAGATCAGCCCCCAGTAGTTGTCCTTCACCACGGAGACCACCGCGGCGGCCAGCGCGAGGACGACGACGATCGCGGCGAAGAGGGACGTGCGGGGCATGGTGGCTGGCTCCTAGCGCGGGCTGACGGTCGGCCCCCATTGTCGCCGACCTCACCTCCGGAACGGGGCCAGGGGTGAGGTCGGCGGCCGGCGCGTCGCCGGTACCCGCCGGCCCGGGGTGCCCGGCGCGCGGGGACGGTCTCAGACGTCGGTGATCCGCAGGCCCGCGTGGGCCTTGTACCGGCGGTTGACCGAGATCAGGTTGGCCACCAGCGACTCCACCTGGTGGGCGTTGCGCAGCCGGCCCGCGAAGATTCCGCGCATCCCCGGGATCCGCCCGGCCAGCGCCTGCACCACGTCGGTGGCGGCACGCTCCTCGCCGAGCACCATCACGTCGGTGTCGATCCGCTCGATCGACTCGTCCTGCAGCAGCACCGCCGAGAGGTGGTGGAAGGCCGCGGTGACGCGCGAGTCCGGCAGCAGCGCGGCGGCCTGCTGGGCGGCGCTGCCCTCCTCCGGCACCAGGGCGTACGCGCCCTGCTTGTCGAAGCCGAGCGGATTGACGCAGTCCACCACGATCTTGCCGGCCAGCTCCTCGCGCAGGGCGCTGAGGGTGGCGGCGTGCCCCTCCCAGGGCACCGCGACGATCACGATGTCGCTCTCGCGCGCGGTGGTCGCGTTGTCGGCGCCGCGCACGCCGAGGCCGAGCTCGGCCGCCGAGGCCTCGGCGCGCGCCGCGTCGCGGGAGCCGATGATCACCTGCTGGCCCGCCTTGGCCAGCCGGTGGGCGAGTCCCCGCCCCTGGTCGCCGGTGCCGCCGAGGACGCCCACCACCAGCTGCGAGACGTCGGGCAGCTCATGGGCGGGGTTTGTCGCTGAATCGAGGGAAGTCATGGGCCGATCCTGCCAAACCGTGGGTCGGCCACGACATTCTGTGGCCCATGGACGCGGTGAGAGTTTCGGCACTCCGTGAGCGGCTCGCCGGCACCGGCTGGCTGGAGGCGGCCGGCGGCTTCGCCGGATCGCTGCGCCACGCGGTCGACCGGCGGGGCTCCGCAGGCCTGCTGCTGGTCGGCACCGAGGCGTACGAGCCCTGGCACCTGGCCGCCCACCTCGCGGACGAGGCCGCCTGGTCGGACGCCCCCCGGCTGAGGCCCACCCTGCTGCGGCACCGGGTGCCGGCCCGGGCCCCGGCCCATCTGGCGCACGACCTGCGCCGGCTCGCCGCGGCCGGGCGCGGGTCGACGGTGCTGGTGGTGGCCCCGGCGGCGGCCGGGGAGCAGTTGCTGCAGCGGGTGCAGGACGCCCGGCACGGCGGGGCCACCGTGCTCGCCCTGGACGGCGCCGCCGGGCCGACCGAGCTGGCGGCCCTGGCGCACGAGCGGCTCGCGGTCGGCACCGCCGAGACGGAGCCGTTCGACCTGGCCCAGCACCTGGTCAGCGCGGCCGCCGGGCACTCCCCGGCGCGCCGCTCGGCGCTCGCCCGGCTGGCCGACCTGGCCGGCCGGCTGACGGCGGGGCCGACGCTCGGCCGCTGGTAGCCGACCGGCGGCCCGCGGAAAGTAAGTGGCACTAGCGAGCTAGGGTTATTACACTGCCCCTCGGTCCGGATGGGCGGACCGCCGAACGGAAGGGGTGGCCGTGCTGGAGATCACGTCGGAGAACGTCGTCCGGAGCTGGGTCGACGGATGGACGGCCTCGCGGGCCGCCGCGCCGGCCGTCGTCCAGCCGTGGGGTTACACCGTCGACGTCGGCCTCAGCGGCCACGTGACCCGCCACGTGTTCGACGCCGTCGGCGACGCCGTGCGGGAGGAGGACGTCCGCGAGGTCGCCGGCGCGGTCCGCGCCGAGGGGACGTGGCTCAAGGTCTTCGCGGACCCCGGCGTCACCTCGCCCTGGCTCGGCCCGCAGTGGTGGATCGACGACGAGCCCGGCTACCTGATGACCGCCCCGCTCGCCCCGGCGCCCGCCCACCGGCTCACTGCTCCGGACGGCTACCGCCTGCGCACCTGGTCCCGCGGCGGCGTGGTCCGCGCCCTGGTCACCGCGGCGGACGGCGCGCTGGCGGCTCGCGGCCAGATCGCCCCGACCGGCGCCACCGCCGTCGTCGACCAGATCGAGACCGCGCCGGAGCACCGGCGCCGGGGCCTGGGCAGCCTGGTCATCCGGACGCTGGTCGCCGCGGCGTACGAACAGGGCGCCCGGACCGGCGTGCTGGCCGGCACCCCGGACGGGCGCGCGCTGTACACCGCGCTCGGCTGGCAGGTGCTCGCCCCGCTGACCAGCGCCGAGTACCGGGGCGGGCGGTCCGGCTGACGCCCGCTCGGGCGCCGGGCCGTCGGACCGTCAGCTCCCCACCGCGGGCCGTCCCGCTACTCGGTGTCGTCCGCCGCCGGCCGGTCGCTCCAGCGCGGGTCGTTCTTCCACTCGCGGTTGCGCTCGTCGGCGATCTCCAGCGCGTGCGCGGCCTCCTCCCGGCTGGCGTACGGCCCGAGCCGGTCCTTGGCCGGGCACTCGGGGCCCTCCTCCACCTTGGCGTGCTTGATGCAGTAGAACCACTCGCCGGGCTTGCCGGTGGGCTTGCGGTGGAACCCGAAGGGCATGGCGGTCTCCCGTCCGTGAGGTGCGTCGCGCCGACCGGCCGAACCGATCGGTCGTACCGATCATTCCCCGGACCGGGGCCGCCCGCACACCACCGGGCGGCGCGGGGCCCGGCGGATAGACTCGCGGCCATGGCTCTCGTACCCGGCACCCAGTCCCCCACCCGCAAGGTCCCCGCGCACATCGCCCGCCCCGAGTACGTCGGACGACCCGCGCCGGCGCCGTACACCGGGCCCGAGGTGCAGACCGCCGAGACCGTCGAGAAGATGCGGATCGCGGGCGGGATCGCCGCCCGGGCGATGGAGGAGGCCGCCAAGCTGATCGCGCCCGGCGTCACCACCGACGCCCTGGACGCCGTCGCCCACGAGTACATGTGCGACCACGGCGCCTACCCGTCCGACCTCGGCTACCGGGGCTTCCCGAAGTCCATCTGCACCTCGATCAACGAGGTGATCTGCCACGGCATCCCGGACTCGACCGTCCTCCAGGACGGCGACATCGTCAACATCGACGCCACCGCGTACATCCACGGGGTCCACGGCGACCTCAACGCCACCTACCTCTGCGGCGACGTCGACGAGGAGTCCAGGCTGCTGGTCGAGCGGACCCGCGAGGCGCTGAACCGGGCGATCAAGGCGGTCAAGCCGGGCCGTCAGATCAACGTGATCGGCCGCGTGATCGAGTCCTACGCCAAGCGCTTCGACTACGGCGTGGTGCGGGACTTCACCGGGCACGGCATCAACACGTCGTTCCACTCCGGCCTGATCGTCCCGCACTACGACAGCGAGCGGGCGACCGAGGTGATCAAGCCCGGGATGACCTTCACCATCGAGCCGATGCTGACGCTGGGCACCTACGACTACGAGATCTGGGCCGACGGCTGGACGGTCGTCACCAAGGACCGCAAGCGCACCGCCCAGTTCGAGCACACCCTCGTCGTCACGGCGGACGGCGCGGAGATCCTCACCCTGCCGTAGCCGACCGGCGGGCCGTGGCGCGAAAGACGAAGAGGCCGAAGACGAAGAGGCCCGGGCGGGAGCGCCCGGGCCTTCTCGTCGAGCCCGTGAGTCGGTGAGTCGGTGAGTCGGTGAGCCCGTGGGCCGGTGCGTCCGTGGGCCGGTGCGTCCGTGGATGCTCGGGTGCGGGACCGGGCCGTACGGTCCGATCAGCGCCGATCAGCCGATCAGCCACTGCTCCTCGGCCACCGCGCCCACCTCGGTGCAGGCGTCGGTCAGCACGTCCAGCACCCGCAGCGGGTCCGGCAGCGGCTGGTCGGGCCCGCGCAGCCAGCGGACCGCGGAGCCGTCCGGGAGCGCGGCCGGCGGCAGCAGGGTGTACGAGCCGCGGCAGTGCCAGCGCAGCCCGGGGTGCTCGGACATCGTGTCCGGGGTGGAGTCCAGGGCGCTCGGCCACCACTCGTCCTCGTCGACCGGGGTGCCCCGGGTGGCGGTGAAGAAGAGGTAGCGGTCGTCGCCGACGGCCGCCACCGGTCCCTCGACGCCCAGCGCGGTCAGCCGCTCCAGCGCCAGCCGGCCCGCCTCGGCGGGCACGTCCAGCACGTCGTGGACGCGGCCGGTCGCGGTGACGAAGTTGGCCTGCGGGTCCCGGGAGAGCCAGCGCGCGACCTGCTCGGGATCGGTGGTCGCCTGGGTCTGCCAGGCGAAGGAGACCGGGTGCTGGGCCGGCGCCGGACAGGCGACCCGGTCACAGGAACACCGGTGACCGGCCGGATGTGCGGCCGGTGCCAGCGGGAAGCCTGCGCGCACGGCGCCCAGCAACTGGTCCAGTCGGGCTGCGGGGCTGTCCGCGCCGGCCGACCGGGCCCGCTGACGATCACGCCTCTGCCACCAGGTCGTCCACCTGCCGCCGGCTTCCATCGGGCCCCTTCCGCGCGTTGCCGTGCCTGGTGTGACACAGCATTCGACGTACCACTCCGACGCAACGCGCGGCGCCCCCCGCTGCTTCCCGGGGCGGTGCTCGGCCCTGCCGTCCACGCCCCGTCGGCCGGAGCCGGGGTTGCCGGACGGCCGACGCCCGGGTCACGGTACGGAGTCGCGGCAGCACGCAGGCGGCGGCTCGGCGGCCCGACGGGCACACCGACGTGCGCCTCGCCCGGCCCGTACGGGGCCCGCTGACCCGGGTGAACCCCGAGGGCGTACAGGAAGGATAAGGGTGCGCGGAGCCTTCGGATGACCGGGGGCGGTGCCTCTCCGGTCACACTCCCGGCACGCCCACGTCACAAGGCCTCCCCCGGACCGCACAGGGCCTCCCCGGACCGCCGCGCACGGCGGTTCGGCCGGGCGGGGTGAGACCCTGGTGGGGTGAAGAGCACGGACACCGAATTCGTCGGCGGCCCCCTGGACGGCCGGATCCTCCCGATCCCCCTGGGGCCGATGTACGGCGTGCCCAAGACCTACAAGGTGCCGGTCCCCGCGCACGGGGACACTCCCGCGCGCACACTGGTGTACGTCCGGGCCAAGCAGCTGGACGGCGTCCGCTGGTTCTGGCGCTACGAGTACGACGAGGCGGCCACCGCCCGCGCCTCCGGGTGACGACCGCCACTCCCCCCGGGAGGACGGCCATGGCGAGGACCGCACGCCACCAGCAGTCCAGGAGCCGGTCCGCGGCGGCGGCGCACCGCAACCGGCAGGCGGCCGCCGTCACCGGCGCCCTGCTCGTGGCGGTCAGCCTCTACAGCGCGGTGATCGGCTCGAACGGCTGGCTCTGGTTCGGCTGGGCGGTGCTGCTGCTCGCGTGCGCGGCGCTGTTCGCCGTCCGCGGCTGAGGGCCTGAGCACCTGAGCACCCGAGCGCCCTGTGCCTGAGCAGCCGCACCGCCTCCGCCGCCGGCCGCCCTCACCCGCGGCCGGGTCCCACCGGTCCCCCCAGGACCGTCACTCATCCTCGGCGAGGATCAGGTAGAGCTTCTTGCGGGCCTCGTTGAGCACCGCGAGGCCCTTGGCGCGCTGCGCCTCCGTGCCCGTCGTCATGACCTGCCGGATCGCGTGGTCGACGGCGCCGAGCGCCTGACCGACCTCCTGCACGGCCTCCCAGTCGACCTCCCGGCCGGCCTCCGCCCACGGCTCCGCGGAGCCCGCCTCGGCCTCGGCCCGGCCCGCCTCGGTGAGCGAGACCAGCCGCTTGCCGCCGACCTCCTCGGCCGTGATCAGGCCCTCCTCCTCCAGCAGCTGGAGGTTGGGGTAGATCGAGCCGGGGCTCGGCCGCCAGGCCCCGCCCGTCCGCTCGGTGATCTCGGCGATCATCTCGTAGCCGTGCATCGGCCGCTCCTTGAGCAGCGCCAGCAGCGAGGCGCGCACGTCGCCCCGCCGGGCCCGCCCGCCGCGCCGGCCGCGCGGACCGTGGCCGCGCCCGCCGTGCCCGCGGAAGCCGGGACCGAACGGCCCGCCCATCGGGCGCCCCGGTCCGAACGGCGGCGGCCCGAAGGGGCCGAACGCCCCCCGGCCCTCGAAGCCCTCACCGGGCATGCCCACGAACTCCGGGCCCGGGCCGCGGCGTCGGCCGCGCGGGCCCTCCTCACGAAAACGTCCTGAGCGCATGGCGCTCACCTCCGTTGTGTCTCCGGTCGCCGAGCGGCGCCCGCCGGTCGACCTGTCGTTGATCGAGACGCACCGACCGAGCGGCCTTTCGACCGGTCGACGCGCGCCGGGCAGTCGCCCGGACAGTCGAGTAACTGTCTCGATAACTCGACGATATATCGGTGACTGTCGCTCGTCAACGGTTTCCGACACAGCCGCCCGACAACCCGGTGCGCGGGCGGCCGGCCGCTACGGTGGCGGGCATGGCCGGTGAACGAGACCTAGCGACGCTGTTGCGCGGGATGCGCCCACTGCTCAACCCGGGGCGGTACGTCTACTGCTCGCTCCCGGCGAAGGTGCCCGCCGGGATGCGGCCGGTGGTGACGGTCGCCGAGCCCGAGGGCGTGACGGTGGTGGTGGCGCAGGAGGAGGCCGACTCGCTCGGCCTGCGCTACGCGTACGTGGCCGCCTGGATCACCCTGCAGATCCACTCCGCGCTGGAGGCCGTCGGCCTGACCGCCGCCGTGGCGGGCCGGCTGGCCGAGGCCGGGATCAGCTGCAACGTCGTGGCCGGCTTCCACCACGACCACCTGTTCGTCGCCGCCGAGGACGCCGAGCGGGCCGTCCGGGCCCTGGAGGAGCTCTCGGCCTCGTCCGGCTGAGCCGCGCCGTGCTCGGCGGGGACGGCGGGGACGGCGGGTCGGCGGGGAGCGGCGGGGGAGGTCAGCCCGCGGGCGCGCTCCGAGTGGCCGGTCCCGGGGGCCGATCCGACACTGGGAAGGGCTGAGCGCCCACCCGGTCGGTCAGCCCCCCACCGGAAGGGAGACGGCCACCATGGCCATCTGCGTCACCTGCGGCAATGACTACTGGCTCGCCTTCGAGATCAAGACGATCACGGGCGACACCTACACCTTCGACAGCTTCGAGTGCGCGATGGAGAAGCTGGCGCCCCGCTGCGAGCAGTGCCAGGTCCGGATCGTGGGCCACGGCGTGGAGGTGGCCGGCCGGTTCTTCTGCTGCGCCAACTGCGCCCGCGTCAACGGCGGCCTCGGCGACCAGATCCGCGACGCGGTCGGCGCGCGCCCGTCCTGACGGGCAGTCGGGGGGTAAGGGGGCGGAAGAGTCGGCCTGTACGCCGGGTTCTGTCTCCCGGGTTGCTCGCGCGGCCCGGGGAGGCGGCCATCCATCTAGGGCTACCGTTGCCGGCAGCCTCGTGCGGTCTACCCGCGGACTCGGGCGAGCAGCCCTCGGACATCCGCGCACGGCGCCCGAGGGCACCGATCTTGACCTTGCTCCAGGTGGGGTTTACCGAGCCGGCCGGGTCACCCCGGTCGCTGGTGGTCTCTTACACCACCGTTTCACCCTTACCCGCTGCCGAAGCGGCGGGCGGTCTGTTTTCTGTGGCACTGTCCCGCGGGTCACCCCGGGTGGGCGTTACCCACCACCCTGCTCTGTGGAGCCCGGACGTTCCTCGGCGGGTCTGGGACCCGTCGCGACCGCCCGGCCGGCTCTTCCGCCGTAGTGGTCATGGTAGCCGCTCGGGCGGCGCCTCCCGTACGCCGGGCCGGACGGTGGGCGGCTCACCGCCGAGCCGGGCGGCCACCCGGGTCGCGGTGCCGGTCGCCCAGGCGGTCGTGGTGACCAGGCCCAGGACGAGGATGGCGACGCCGAGGCCGGCCACGATCCACCAGCCCGCGTGGCTGGCGGGGGCGAAGCCGGTCAGCACCGGGCCGACCACGGCCGAGGTGACGACGGTGCCGATCACCGCGACGCCCAGCGACTGGCCGACCTGCCGGCTGGTCGAGGCGACCGCCGCCGCCACGCCCGCCTGGGCGCGCGGCATGCCGGAGACGGCGGCGTTGGTGATCGGCGCGTTGACCATGCCGAAGCCGAACCCGAAGAGCGCGTAGGCGACCAGCAGCAGGGCCGCCGGGGAGTCCGCCGCGAGCCGGGTGAGCAGCACCCCGCTCGCCGCGAGGCCCAGGCCGGCCGCGACCAGCGGGCCGCGCGGGCCGCGGCTGCCGACGATCCGGCCCGAGACCGGGGCGCAGACCAGCATCATCCCGGCCATCGGGAGGGTCCACAGGCCCGCCTCGACCGGGCTGTAGCGGCGGACGTCCTGCAGGTAGATGGTGTTGAGGAAGAGGAAGCCGCCGAGCGCGGCGAAGGCGCAGACCGCGGTCACGGTGGCGCCGGTGAACGGCGCGCTGCGGAAGAACCGCGGATCGACCAGCGGCTCGGCGACCCGCCGCTCCCAGAGCGGGAAGGCGACCAGCGCGGCCAGTGCGACGGCGGCCAGCCCGATGATCAGCGGTGACGTCCAGCCGTGCTCCGGGCCCTCGATGATCGCCGCGGTGCCGCAGCCCAGCAGGACCACCATCAGCGACTGCCCGACCGGGTCCAGCCGACGGGCCCGGGGCGCGCGCGACTCGGGCACGTAGCGGGCGGTCAGCAGGCAGGCGGCCAGGCCGACCGGGACGTTGATCAGGAAGATCGACGGCCAGCCGGCCCCGTCCACCAGGAACCCGCCGAGCAGCGGGCCGAGCGCCATCGAGATGCCCACCACGCCGCCCCAGACGCCGATCGCCTGGGCCCGCTCGCGCGGTTCGGTGAAGGTGTTGGTGATGATCGACATCGCCACCGGGTTGAGCATCGAGCCGCCGACGGCCTGCACCGCGCGGAACACCACCAGCCACTCCAGGCTCGGCGCCATGCTGCAGAGCAGCGAGCCCAGCACGAAGAGCAGCAGACCGGTCTGGAACACCCGGCGCCGTCCGAAGCGGTCGGCCACCGAGCCGAACAGCATCAGCAGCGAGGCCAGTACCAGGGTGTAGGCGTCGATGACCCACTGCAGGCCGGAGGCCTGAGCGCCCAGGTCCTTCTGGATCTCCGGGAGCGCGATGTTCACCACGGTGTTGTCGAGGCCGACGATGAACAGGCTCAGGCAGCAGATCGCCAGGATCAGCAGCCTCCGGCGCCGGCCGGGGGCCGGCGCCGCTGAGGCGGGGGCGGCGGCGGACGCCGCGGAGGCGGGGGCGGGCACGTTCCGATCCTCCCCCGCGGACCCTTCCGGACCGGTGCGGAACCGACCGTCCGGGTGGCGGGGTCGCCACGGCCCCCGCCTCCGCGGCTGCGGCCCCGCCGGGCTCAGCGCCCCAGCAGCTCGCGGAGGTCCTCGGCGGCGAGGGCGACGTCGTCGTCGTAGCCGCCGGTGGCGAGCCGGAGCACGAAGGCGACGGCCGCATCCGGGGGCGGGTCGGTGTAGGGCTCGCCGTTGTAGTCGAGGAAGAGCAGCATCGCCTCGAAGGCGGTGCGCTTGTTCCGGTCGACCAGCGGGTGGTTGCGGGCGAGGCTCTGCCCCAGCGCGGCCGCCTTGGACCAGAGGTCCGGGTAGGCGTCCGCACCGAACAGGCTCGTCTGCGGGCGGGCCAGGGCGGAGAGCAGGGCGCCCGGATCACGGATGTTCTCCGGGCCGCCGGCCAGGTAGGTGACGTCCTCCAGGTCGAGGTACTCGATCCCGGTCCCCCCCGGTCCGCTCACAGGTCCTTCAGCCTCTCCAGTGTCTCCGCGTTGGCCTCGCGGATGCGGCCGACCATGGCGGCGCGGCGCGCGGCGCGGTCCGGGCGCTCGGCGCGGACCGGCTCGGCCAGGGCGTCCGGCAGCTCGGACTGGCGGACCTCGAACGCGAGCTCCGCGCGGTCCGCACCCGGCGCCTCGCTGACCCGCACGCGGCCGGCCATCACGGCCTGGGCGGCCGCACGCAGCGCGAACTCCAGCGCCTGCCTGGTCTCCGGCGCCAGGTCGGCGGGCAGCCGGACGGACAGGGACTCCTCCACGGCGTCGCCGCCGGCGGCGAGGTCCAGGGGGTTCAGGGTCATCGCGTCACTCTCCTCGTTCAGCTCGACGGTAGGGCGCGCCGGGCGGCGGCGGCCACCCGTTTCAGGGCGGCCGGGGCCGGACGCGTAAAGGGCCGTAGCGTGGGGGCAGGCATCGGTACGGCGAAGGGGGCTGGGTGATGGGTGCGGTGAAGACGACGGGGGCCGTGGTGGCCGGGGTGCTGGCGGGGACGGGGGTGCTGCACGCGGTGTGGGCGGTGTCCCCGTGGCCGCTGCGGACGCCGGCGGAGCTCGCGGACGCGGTGGCCGGCTGGGGTGACGAGATGCCGCCGGCCGCGGCGTGCCTCGCGGTGGCCGGGGCGCTCGGGGCGGCCGCGTACCTGGTGGGGGCGGAGTCCGGGGTGCTCCCGGCGGCGGGGCCGGCGCGGGTGCGGCGGGCCGGGGTGCGGACGGTCTCCGCGGTGATGCTGGCGCGCGGTGCGGGCGGGCTGCTGGTGTCCGGCCTCGGTCTGAGCGGGCAGTCGGCGCGGTTCCGGCGGCTCGACGCCCGCTACTACTCACCGCTCTGCCTCGCCCTCGGCGCCGGGGCCGGGGCGGTGGCGGTCGCGGGTTACCGGCAGCGGGACGCGGTTGCGTAGGGTGGCGGGGATCGCGTCCGCCGCCACAGAATGTCGAGGAGTCCGCTGTGCTGGTGCTGTTGCCGCCCTCGGAGGGCAAGGCCGCGTCCGGGGACGGCGTGCCGGTCGCGCTGGACGGGCTCTCGCTGCCCGGGCTGACGGCGGCGCGGACGCAGGTGCTGCAGACGCTGGTCGGGCTCTGCCGGGGTGACGAGGACACCGCCGCCGAGGTGCTCGGGCTGAGCCCGGGCCTGCGCGGTGAGGTCGCCCGCAACGCGGGCCTGCCGACGGCGGGCGCGTTCCCGGCCGGCGAGGTGTACACCGGGGTGCTGTTCGACAACCTCGGCCTGGCCACCCTGGACGAGGCCGCGTACGACCGGGCCGGGCGTGCGCTGCTGGTCTTCTCCGGGCTCTGGGGCGCGGTGCGGATCGGCGACCGGATCCCGCCGTACCGCTGCTCGATGGGCGTGAAACTCCCCGGTCTGGGGGCGCTCGGGGCGTTCTGGCGGGGCGCGATGGCGTCCGTGCTGCCGGAGGCGGCGGACGGACTGGTGCTGGACCTGCGCAGCTCGGCCTACGCGGCGGCGTGGAAGCCCGCCGGCGAGGTGGTGTCCCGGACGGCGACCGTCCGGGTGCTGCAGGAGCGCGACGGCCGCCGCACCGTGGTGAGCCACTTCAACAAGGCGACCAAGGGCCGGCTGGTCCGGGACCTGCTGGTGGCCGGCGCCGAGCCGAAGACGCCGGGCGAGCTGGTGGACGCGCTGCTGGAGCTGGGCCACCGGGTGGAGGTCGCGGCCGAGGGCACGGCCCGCAAGCCGTGGCAGCTGGACGTGGTGGTCACCGACGTGCACTGACGGCGTGGCCGGCCGGCGCGGCGGGCGAACGCGGGCGGCCGAGCGCGGGCGGGCGATCGCCGGCGGGCCCCGGTCCGGAGCCCGCCGCGGTCAGCGCAGGTGCCCGGTGTCGTTGAGCAGCCGCACGGAGGCGTTGCCGTCCGCGTAGTACTGGACGGCGCAGAGCGAGGCCGCCGACAACTCCATCCGGTACATCGAGTCCGGCGGGGCGCCGAGCGCCAGCCGGACCAGCGTCTTGATCGGGCTGACGTGCGAGACCACCAGCACCGTCCTGCCGGGGTAGCGGGCGAGGATCTTGTCGCGGGCGACCGCGGCCCGGTGGGTGAGGGTGGCGAAGCTCTCCGAGCTGCCGGTCGGCTTGGCCTTCGGCGAGGCGAGCCAGGCGTTGAGGTCGTCCGGGTGGCGCTCCCGCACCTCGGCGAAGGTCAGTCCCTCCCAGGCGCCGAAGTCGACCTCGCGCAGCCCGTCCTCGTAGCGGACCTCCAGGCCGAGGCGCGCCGCGACGGTCTCCGCGGTCTCCCGGGTGCGGCGCATCGGGGAGCTGACGACGGCCTGGACCGAACCGGCGGCGGCCAGCGCCGCGGCGGCGCGCTCGGCCTGCCAGCGGCCCTTCTCGGAGAGCGCGGGATCGCTGCCGCCGCTGCCGGAGAACCGCTTCTCCGGGGTCAGCGGGGTCTCGCCGTGCCTGAGCAGGACGAAGGTGGTCGGCGTGCCGAGGTCCGCGGGGGCGGCCCAGCCCGCCTTGGGGACGGCCTTCTCCAGCGGGGGTTCCACCGGCTCCACCGGCTCCACCGCGGAACCGGCGCCCCGCGGCGCGGCCGCCGTACCGGCGAGCGGCCGGGGCTCCCACGCGCGGCCGGCCTTGCCCGCGTCCATCGCCTCGTTGGCGAGCCGGTCGGCGTCCTTGTTCCGCTCGCGCGGGATCCAGGTGTACTCGACCTGGCCGCGCGGCAGGACGGTGCGCGCCTCGGCGGCGAGCGGCTGCATGTCCGGGTGCTTGATCTTCCAGCGCCCGGACATCTGCTCCACCACCAGCTTGGAGTCCATCCGGACGTCCACCGAGGCGTCCGGGTCGATCTCCCGGGCCGCCCTCAGGCCGGCGATCAGGCCCTTGTACTCGGCCACGTTGTTGGTGGCGTGGCCGATGAACGCCGCGGCCTGGGCGATGATCTGGCCGGTGTCGCCGTCCCGGACCACCGCGCCGTAACCGGCCGGCCCCGGGTTGCCCCGGGAGCCGCCGTCGGCCTCGACGATGAGCCTGCGCCCGGCCACGGGATCAGACGCCCGAGTCGGCGGTGCGGACCAGGATCCGCGAGCAGTTCTCGCAGCGGACGACCTTGTCGGCCGGCTCGGCCTTGATGGCGTTCAGCTCGGTGATGGAGAACTCGGTGCGGCAGCCCTCGCAGCGGCGCTGGTAGAGGCGGGCCGCGCCCACGCCGCCCTGCTGCTCGCGCAGCTTGGTGTAGATCTTCAGCAGGTCGGCCGGGATGGCGGCGGCCACGGTCTCGCGGTCGCGCTTGACCTTCTCGGCCTCGGCGTCGATCTCGGCGAAGGCGGCGTCGCGGCGGCCCTCGGCCTCGGTCAGCACGACGGTGGAGTGCTCCAGGCGGGCGCTCAGCTCGGTGACCCGGGTCTGGGCGGTCTCCAGGCGCTCCATGATCTCCAGCACGACCTCCTCCAGGTCCCCCTGGCGCTTGGCCAGCGAGCCGATCTCGTGCTGGAGGTTCTCCAGGTCCTTCGGCGAGGTGATCGCGCCGGAGTCCAGGCGCTGCTGGTTGCGGGCGGCCCGGGCGCGGACCTGCTCGACGTCCTGCTCGGCCTTGGTCAGCTCGCGGGCGGTGTCGCCCTGCTGGGCCTGGGCGGCGACGACCAGGTCCTTGAGCGCGGTGTGGTCGGCGGTGGCCTTGTCGATCTCGGCGTGCTCGGGCAGGCTGCGACGCCGGTGGGCCAGCTGGTCGAGCTTCGAGTCGATGGCCTGGAGGTCGAGCAGGCGGATCTGGTCGGCGGGCGCGGCGTTCAAGCGGAGAGCTCCTGTGAATCGGGTCAGGCGGTGAAGGACATGGGGGCGTGCGCGGTCCACGGGTCGGTGACCCGGTGGGAGACCTTGGTCTCCACGGCCCAGCCGCGCTTCTCGGCGGCACCGTGCAGCGCCCGCTCGGCCAGGGCGAGCCAGGGCCATTCGGTGGCCCAGTGCGCGGCGTCGAGCAGGGCGACCGGAGCCGCCTCGGCGGCCTCGGACGCCGGGTGGTGGCGCAGGTCGGCGGTCAGGTAGGCGTCGACGCCTGCCGCCCGCACCTCGGCGAAGAGGCTGTCACCGGAGCCGCCGCAGACCGCGACCCGGCTGATCAGCCGGTTCGGGTCGCCGGAGACGCGCACCCCGGTGGCGGTGGCCGGCAGGCCCTTGGCGACCTGCGCGGCGAAGACGGAGAGGGTGAGCGGGGGCTCCAGCAGGCCGACCCGCCCGCCGCCGCGCCGGCCCAGCGGGTCCGTGGGGTCCGGCACCAGCGGACCGGTGACGCGGACGCCGACGGCCTCGGCCAGCGCGTCCGAGACGCCCGGGTCGGCGTGGTCGGCGTTGGTGTGTGCCACGTGCAGGGCGATGCCGTTGCTGATCAGCGTGTGCACCACCCGGCCCTTGAAGGTGGTCGCGGCGACGCTGGTGGTGCCGCGCAGGTAGAGGGGGTGGTGGGTGACGACGAGATCGGCCCCCCACTCCACGGCCTCGTCGACGACCGCCTGCACGGGGTCGACGGCGAAGAGCACGCGGCGGACCTCGGCCTGGGGGTCGCCGCAGACCAGGCCGACGGCGTCCCAGGACTCCGCCCACTGGGGCGGGTAGACCTCTTCGAGTGCGGTGATGACGTCGGACAGATTCGGCACCTGTCGAGACTACCGTGCGCGCAGGGGCGCCCGGGCCGCCCGGGCGGCTGCGGCGGTCGGGCGGAGGGCTCTGGTAGCGCGGGCGGGCGGGTGCGCGGGACGGCCGGTGGTGCGGGTCGACGGTGTGGGGGACGGGACGCACAGGTGCGCGTCAACCTGCGGTGAGCGGCGTTCGGATGCCGTCGGGCCGCCCCCGCGCGCCGGTCGGAGCCGGTGTGCGCGCCGTCCGGGCGCCCCTGCCGCCGGGGTGCGCGGGTGCCGGCGCGCACACCGGCCGGTTCGCACGAATTCGAAATCGCGCGCAGATCACCCTTACGAGTGAAGTGACTCGCCACGCGTTGAGGCCGTGCCGAAACCGAAAGTAACTTCACTTCCGCGAACGGGAGTTGCCCCGACCGGGGGGTCGGAAGGGCGCTCCGCCGCAGGGGACCGCCGGATCGGACCGGCTCCGCGGCGGACGCGGCCGGGGCGGCGCTTCCGTACTTCCGGGGAACCGATCAGGCCGCGGCCGCGCGCCCGGGTGCCGGAGCAGTGTGCACCCGCCGGGCGGCGGCAGAGACGAAGGGATGTGAGAGCGGATGGGGGCAGGCACATCGCTTCGGACGGCCGGGGGAACGGGATCGGCGGACCACGCGCCGCGTGCGGTCGGCGGGTGGCCGGAGGTGGCGCGGTCGGCCCTGGCCGGCGCCGGGAGCCGGGGAGGCGACGGGGACTGGGAGGTCACCGTCGACGGCTTCTGGTGCACGGCCAGGCCGGCCGAGGGGGAACTGGCCGGGGAGGGCTGGAAGCTCCACGTCAGCGCGGCGCCCGCGGTGGGGGGCGCGGTGCTGGCCGCGGTCGTCGAAACGCTGGCCGACGACCCGTGCGCGTTCAGGTTCGCGGCCGGACAGGAGCAGCTACACGAGATGAACTCACGCAACGACGAGCGGGGTTCGGCCGGCAAGTTCATCACCGTGTACCCGGCGGGCGAGGAGCAGTTCCGGCGGCTGGCCGCCGCCCTGCACCTGGCGACCGACGGCCTGCCCGGCCCGGTGATCCTCTCCGACCGCCCGTACCGGCCCGGCAGCCTGGTGCACTACCGGTACGGCGCCTTCGCGGTACGCGCCGAGCTCGGCAACGACGGCGGCTACCGCTCGATGCTGCGCGGGCCGGCCGGTGAGCGGGTCGAGGACGTGCGCGGGGCGTCGTACCGGTGCCCGCCGTGGGCGCGGGACCCCCTGCGCGATCCCACGCGCCCGGCGGGCTCGGACGACGGGCCCGTGCCGGGGCGCGGTGGCGGTGCGGGCGCGGGCGCCGGTTCCGACGGCAGCACCGGGCGCCCGGGCGTCGGGGCCGCCGGCAGCGAAGCGGCTGGGCGGTCCGCGACCGGCCACCGCCCCGGAGCGGCCAGGCCGACCGCCGCCCGGCGCGGCGCCGGCGGGGTCCTGCTCGCCGGGCGGTACGTGATCACGGGCGCGGTCCGGCACAGCGCCAAGGGCGGCGTCTTCCTGGGGCGGGACACCGACGGCGGCGCGGAGGTCGTGGTCAAGCAGGCCCGCGCGCACATCGACGTGGACCGCGCGGGCACCGACGCCCGGGCCGCCCTGCGGCACGAGGCAGCCCTGCTGGCCGGGTTGGAGGGACACGAACTGGCGCCGCGCCCGGTCGAGCTGGTCGAGCAGGACGACTCGCTCTTCCTCGTGCAGGAACGAATCGCCGGTCAACCGCTGGGCAGCTGGGTCGCGGCCCGGCTGCGTCGCGACAGCCGCCCCGACGTCGACTGGGCCGAAGCGGGGCCGATGGCGCGGAGGCTGCTCGACCTGCTGCAACGCGTCCACGAGCTGGGGCTGGTGCTGCGCGACCTCTCCCCCGGGAACGTCCTGGTGCAACCGGACGGCTCGCTGCGGCTGGTCGACCTGGAGCTGGCCGCGGAGGCCGGCCGCCGGGTCGGCTCGGCCGGCACCCCCGGGTACCGGGCCCCCGAACAGGGGCCGGGCCGGCTGGCTCTGGTCGGCGCGGCCCCGGCCGGCACGGCCGCCGGGGCGGGTGCGGGTGCCGGGGCGGGTGCGGCTGCCGGTACAGGCCGCCGGGTCGGCCGGCCCGGCCGGGTCACGGACGGCCTGTGCGTGGCCGAGCCGGCGGCCGACCGCTACGCGCTCGGCGGGCTGTTCTTCCTGCTCGCCACCGGCCACGACCCGCTGCTGCCCGAGGACCTGCCGCACGCCCGCCCGGTCGCCGACCGGCTCGGCCGCTGGCTCGCCCTCGCCGCCCGTTCCGGCGAGACCGCGCGACGGCTGGCACCGGTGGTGCTGGGACTGCGGGCGGAGGAGCCGGAGCTGCGGTGGGGCCTGGACCGGGTGCGGGAGGCCCTGGCGGAGGCCGCGCGCGGCGACGTCCCCCGCCCGGTGGCCGGAGATGCGGAATTCCGCACCGGCGCCGAGGAGTCGGCCCAGCTGATCGCGGCCAGGTCGGCGCTGCGCGACGGCCTGCTGGTCCTGCCCGACGGGACCGGCACCGGCTGCGCCGCCGCGTACGGCACGGGAACGGCGGGCGCGCTCGCCTTCCTGCTCCGACTCCGGCACGGCGGCCCCCGGCTCTGGGTGGACCCGGTACCGGCGCGCCCCGTGCACCGTCCCGCCGCCGGCGGAACGCCCGGGACCGGGGACCTGCCGCGCGGCACCACCGGGGTACCGAGCCGGGCGGACGACGCGCCGGCCGGCACCGCCGAGGTACGGCGCCGGCCGGGTGAAGACCGGGCCCGGACCGGCGAGGTGAGGACGACGTGAACGTGGTCGTCCGCGCCGCGACGCAGGCGCTGCGCCGGCTCAGCTTCACCTTCGCCGCCGACGGCAGCCATGCCGCCTGCCTGGCCTCCGCGGCCGACGGCGGCTGGTACGCGGAGAGTTGGCAGCTGCCCGCGAGCGGCCCCGCCGTCCCGACCCCGCTGGCGCTGCCCGGCAACCGGTCCGAGAACCTCCGCTCCGAACTGGTCGCGCTGCCCGACGGATCGGTCCTGGTCTGCCGGCACGACGGCGAACGGCACGAGCTGGTGAAGCTCACCGCCGCCCCGCCCGGCACCGAACCGGCCACCCTGGAGACCCCGCTGGCCGCTCTCCGGCGCCCCGGCCTGCGGCTGCTGCCGCTCCCGGCGGACGCCCCGGCCGACCCCGGAGCACCGGTCGCCGTCGCGCTGGGCAGCGACACCCGGCCGGCCACCACCGTCTGGCTGGTCCACGGCGACGGTCGCGAGCCCCGGCAGGTCGCCGAGATCCCGGGGCTGCACGGCGGCGGCGTCTGGCTCGACCGCACCGGTGCACTCCTGGCGTTGGACCGGGTGGCCGACGGCATCGTCCGTACCGTGGTCCTGGACCTGCGTAGCGGTGCGATCACCCCGTTGCTAGAGATCGGCGAGCGCAGCAACGACCGGCTGGCACTGTTCGACCCCGACAGCCGCTTCGCGATGGTGCGCAGCGACGCCCCCGGCAGCGACCGGCTCGGCTGGGGCGTGCTGGGCGGCGGCGAGCCGCTGCGGTTCCCCGAACGCCTGCACGTGGCGGGGATGTTCCTGCGGCCGGTGGCGCTGCGGTCGGCCGCGGACGGGGTCCGCGTCGCGATCCAGATCGACCACGGCGCCGGCTCCTCGCTCGCGCTCTGGCGGCCCACCCTCGGACGCCTCGACCCGCTGCCGGTGCCGCCCGGGCGGCTCGGCGCCGTCGCGCACTGGTCGGAGACGACGCTGCGGATGCCGTACTCCGCACCCGACCATCCGGCAGCCCTGGCCGGCCTGGACGTGGACGCCCTGCTGGCGCACGGACCGGCCGCCCCCGCGTCCGGACCGGCCCCGCTGCCCCTGCAGTTGGCCCCGCTCCGCTCCGGCCTGCCCGGCCCCTGGCGGGACACCGTCCTGCCCTGGCAGCCCGGCGGCACGCACACCCCCCTCACCGCGCCGCCCGGTTGGCGGCTCGACGGCTCCACCCAGCCCGGGGACGGTGGCCGCTGGCACCCGGCACACAGCCTCGAACTCGCTGGTCCGGCAGGCCCGTTGGAGGCCGTGGTGTACGGCGGCGAGGCCTGGCTGAGCAGCCCGCACCTGGTCCTCGCCCTGCACGGCGGCCCGGCGGACGCCTGGCGGCTGGAGTTCGACCCGACCCTGCAGCGGATGGCGGCCGAGGGGCTCGCCGTCGTCGCGCCGAACCAACGAGGCTCCACGGGCTACGGGGTGGCGCACGCGATGGCCATCCGGGGTTCCTGGGGCGGGCCGGACCTCGACGACGTCCTGCACCTGCTGGACGGGATCGCGGGCCAGCGCGCGGCGCTCGGCCTGGAGCCGCCCGCCCTGTTCGGCGTCAGCTACGGCGCGTTCCTCGCGCTGCTGGCGGCCGCACACGCGCCGACCGAGCACGTCGCCCGGTGCGCGGTGGTCGCACCGTTCCTGTCCGGCGCCCGGCTGCTGGCGGAAGCAGCCGCTCCGGTGCGGGCGTTGACCACGCGGCTGGGCGGCGGCGAGCTGATCGCGGACGCCCGCGGACCGCGCGACGTGCTGCAGCTGGCGCACCGGTTGAGCGCGCCGCTGCTGGTGGTGCACGGGGACCGGGACGAGGTCGTCCCGGTGAGCCAGTCCCGTTCACTGCGGCACGAGTTGCTGCGGATCGGCCGCACCGAGGGCGCGGACTTCCGGTACGTGGAGGCGGCCGGCTCCGGGCACGAGGTGCTCGCGGAGGACGGTGCCGCGGTGCTCCACGAGCTGCTGGCGGCGTTCCTGCGCACCGGCCGGCCGGGGTGACCCGGGTCCCGGGCCGCCACCCGGGCCGGGGCCGCGACACCGGCCCCTCGGGGGGGGTGCCGGCGACCCGTTCGGCAGGGCGCTCCCCCGGCCGCGCACGCCCTCACACAGCCCGGACGGCGTGATCGCCGATCCCGGCACGCTCTCGGCCGGCGAGCGCCAGCCCCTGGCCCTGTCCCCGCTCTACCGCGAACGGGTCGGCCACCGGCTGGGGTCCACCGGCCCCCGTGCCGGCCTTTACCACGCCGGACCGCTCCCCGGGCGCCCGTCGTGATCTCGATAGGATCTCGTCCACCCGTGCGGTTATGGTGGCCGGGGCACGGGCCGTGATCACCGGCTCCGGCGCGGCCACCGCGACCACCGCGGCCGATCGCACCGGTCACGCCGGCGCCGTACCGGCCCTGCCGGTCGCGCCGTTCACGCGCCCGCTCGCGCCCGTGGCGCCAGCCAGGCGCCGAAGCATCCGCACCCTCCCACGGAAGACGATCTTGATGTCCGACACCCTCACCGACACCACCGGACCCGCGGCCCACGGGACCGACGCCGACGAGATCACGGCCGAGGACACCGCGTCGCACGGCCGCCACCGCGGCCGTTCCGCCGCCGACGACAGGCCCGAGGCCGACCCGCACGGCAGGCACCGCGCCGCCGCGCAGAACTGAACCCCGCACCACGTCACGTCGAGGGCCCGCCGGTCACCCCGGCGGGCCCTTCCGTTCACCGCCGGCACCCGCCCGACGACGACCCCGCCCGGCCGCCGGCCGCCCGCCGCCGACCGCCGCCCCCGGGGCCCACTCAGTCCAGCGTGACGACCGTCCGCAGCGCCTCGCCGCTCCGCATCTGCGCGATGGCCTCGTTGACGTCCGCCAGGCCGACCCGGTGGGTGACCATCCCGGCGAGGTCGATCCGCCCGGCCCGCCACAGGTCCACCACCAGCGCGACGGTGCGCGGCACCGGCGCTCCGCCGTACAGCGAGGGCAGCAGGCGCTTCTCGTTGAAGAACAGCTCGCCCATGGTGAACTGCGCGAGGTCGTCCTGCGCCCCGGCGCCGATCACCACCACCGCGCCGCCGCGCCGCGCGGCGTCGTACCCCGCCCGGACGGTGGCCGCCCGGCCGACCGCCTCGAAGACGTAGTCGAACCCGCCACCCGGCAGGCCCTTCGCGAACGCCTTCAGCTCCTCGGGGGCGAGCGCGTCGGTGGCCCCGAAGGCCAGCGCCCGCTCGCGCCGCGAGACCACCGGGTCCACCACCGCGATCCGGCCGGCGCCGCAGACCCGCGCGCCCTGCACGGCCGCGACGCCCACGCCGCCCGCGCCGAGCACCGCGACCGAGGCGCCCGGCTCGACCCGCGCGGTGTGGACGGCGGCGCCGATGCCCGTGGTCACCCCGCAGCCGATCAGGGCGGCCAGCTCGTACGGCAGGTCGGCGGGGACCTTGATCACGGCGTTGCGCTCGACCACCACCTCCTCGGCGAACGACCCCGTGCCGTAGAAGGCGGAGGCCTCGACCGGGCCGCCCGCGCGGCCCTCGTCGAAGCGGAAGCCCGGCGCGCCGAGCCGGCGCAGACTGGCCACGCACAGGTGCCCGCGGCCGCGCTCGCAGTGCGCGCAGCGGCCGCAGGGGGCCATCCAGCAGAGCACCACCCGGTCGCCGACCGCGATGCCGGTCACGCCCTCGCCGACCTCGACGACGTCCCCGGCGCCCTCGTGTCCGGGCACGAACGGCGCGGGCTGCGGCAGGACGCCGTTCATCGCCGAGAGGTCCGAGTGGCAGAGGCTGGCCGCCCGCAGGCGCACCCGCACCTTTCCGGGGCCGAAGCCCACCGCCAGCACGTCGTCGCGGACGTCGAGCGCGTCCTGGCCGGTGTTGTGCAGGATGGCTGCGCGCATGGGGCTGCTCCCGTCCCCTCGGATCGGTGGGTCGCGGCCGATTCTGGCACGCCGTGCCCGCACGGAGTAGAACACGTTCCACCCGCGGGTCCGGACGCCCCGGGCCGAGCGGTACGTCGACAGGTGGACGGGTCGCGGCGTCGCAGGTCAGCGGCGGCGCCCGGCGGGCCCGGGGCCGGGGCCGGAGGCGACGGTGGGCCGTACCGTCGAGTAGGGTCCGACGGCGAAGCAGCCGCACCGATCCCCCGGCAAGGAGCCCCGCATGTCCGACCTCCTGGAGACCGCCCACCCCGGGGCCGACGTGCTGGCGGCGTTCGAGGGCGCGACCGGCTTCATGCCGGTCGACGAGGGCCTCGCGCTGTACGCCGCCGCCGTGACGGCCGCGCGGCGCACCGGGCTGCCGGTGCTGGAGATCGGCACGTACTGCGGACGGTCGGCGATCCTGCTCGCCGGGGCGGCCCGGGAGACGGGGACGGTGGCGCTCACCGTCGACCACCACCGCGGCTCCGAGGAGCAGCAGCCCGGCTGGGAGTACCACGACCCGGAGCTCGTGGACCCGCAGGTGGGTCTGATGGACACGCTCCCCCGCTTCCGCCGCGCGCTGCACGCGGCCGGTCTGGAGGAGCACGTGGTCGCACTGGTGGGCCGCTCGCCGCAGATCGCCGCGCTCTGGGGCGGTCGGCTCGGCCTGGTGTTCATCGACGGCGGCCACACCGACGAGCACGCCACCGGCGACTACGAGGGCTGGGTGCCGCACCTGGCGCCCGAGGGCCTGCTGGTGGTGCACGACGTCTTCCCCGACCCGGCGGACGGCGGCCAGGCGCCCTACCGGGTGTACCTGCGGGCGCTCGCCGAGGGCTTCGAGGAGATCTCGGTCACCGGTTCGCTGCGCGTGCTGCGCCGCACCGCCGGCTGACCCGCGCCACCGGCCGACCCGCCACCCGCGCCCCGGCCGCCGCCCCGCAGCCCCCGACCCGCCCCCGCCGCGCGCCACCCGCCACCCGCACCGCGCTCCCGGCGTACCCCCGGGTAGATCCGCGGACCGCCCCCACGGGCGATCACGGATGCTCTAACGTCGTGCCGGGGCTGTCGGGCGGGGGTTCGAACGATACGGTGTCCGCGCGGCCGTTCGGCCGGAGCGGCAGGCGACCGGGCAGCCCCAGGACCGGCCGCACGGGCACGCGGCGACACGACACCAGGCAGAGCATCCGGCGGACTGTGGGGGCCAGCGCAATGACCGACCAGCAGAACACCGCTCCGGCGGTCTGGGACCCCACCGCGCGCGGCGGCGCCGGCGGCTGGGTCCGCGGCCCGCAGCAGCAGTCGGCCACCGCGCCCGCGCCGGACCCCGCCGCGCCCCCGGCCCCGCCCGCCGGAGCACCCCAGCCGCCGCAGGCGCAGCCGCCCGGGGCCCGGCAGCCGCTCCACTCGCCGATGGCCCGGCCGCCCGCGCCGGGCGCCGTCGGCGACCAGGGCCCGCCGCTCGGCGCCCGCCCGTACCTGTCCCCGGCCCCCGCTCACGACGCCCCGACCGCGGCGGCCTTCCCGGCGTCCGCCCCGCCGCCGGCCGCCCCGCGCGGCACGGGCTTCCCGGACCACGCGGCCCCGCAGGGCCAGGGCCCGTACCCGGGCGCCCCGCAGCCCCCGGCCGGCGTCCCCGGCTACCCGGCGGCACCAGCCCAGGCACCGCGGGGCCCCCCGTCCCCGCCGCAGGGCCACCCCCAGCCGCCGTACCCGCAGCCGTACGACGCCGCGCCCTACGGCTCCCAGCCCTACGGGCAGGGCTACGGGCAGGGCTACGGGCAGCCGGACTACGCCACCGGCTACGAGGAGCTGGACGGCGAGGACCGCCCCGGCAACAAGCGCGCACCGCTGCTGCTCGCCTTCGCCGTGCTGTTCGTGCTGGCGCTCGGCGGCGGCATCCTCTGGGCGGTGAAGGACAAGGACTCCTCCGCCGAGCAGGCCGCCCCGGCCCCGTCCGCCACCGCGGCCGCCCCGACCGGCTCCGGCAGCCCCCAGCCCGCCCCGGTGCCCACCGACGCGGCCGGCGCGCCGAGCCCGACCGCCGGCGACACCGCCTCCCCCGGCGCGTCCGCCAGCCCGACGGCCGGCGCGCCCGGCCCCAACGCGCAGAGCCAGGCGAAGGCCCTGGACGAGCTGCTGACCCAGGGCGAGAGCGCGAAGGCACCGATCGGCAACGCGGTCGCCAAGGTGAACAGCTGCCCCGCCAAGTCGGACATCGACAGCTCGGCGCAGGTCTTCGACAGCGGCGCCAAGCAGCGCGACCAGCTGCTCGCCAAGCTCGCCGCACTGTCCGTCACCGACCTGCCGGGCGGCGCGGAGGCGGTGGCCACGCTGAAGTCGGCCTGGCAGCTGTCCGCCGACATCGACCGCGCGTACGCGAGCTGGGCGCGCGCGGTGTCGGCCCAGGGCTGCTCCGGCACCGCCCCGAACACCGCCGACAAGAAGCGCGCCGACGAGCTCAACCCGCAGGCCACGCAGGCGAAGAAGGACTTCGTGGCGAAGTGGAAGCCGATCGCCGACTCCTACGGCCTGACCACGCGCACCCAGGACAGGATCTGAACCACACGTGACCCGCACCACCCCCGGCACGCCCGAGGACGACCGACCCCGCCGTTCCCTCCTGTTGCGCACCACCACCGTGGTCGGCGTCGTGGTGCCGCTCTGCCTGGCCGGCTGGCTGGGCTGGCAGGCCGTCGACGGCCACGACCGGGCGGACGGCGCGGCCCCCGCCGGTGCGACCGGCACCCCCGGCGGGGCGAGCGGGTCGGGGACGGCCGGCCCGGACGGCGCCGGCCCGGCCACCGGGAGCGGTACGGCGGCGGTCCCGCCGAGCTCTCCCGCGGCGCCCTCCGCCACCGCGCCCGCGGAGGCCGCCCCCAGCGCACCGGGCGCCTCGGCGCCGGCCACCGGACCGGGCACCCCGGCACCCGGCGCCTCTGCTCCCGCCGTCCCGGCGGCCCCCGGGACGTTCCCGGCCACCGCGCTCACCGGCCGGACCGTCCTGCTCGACCCCGGCCACAACCCCGGCAACTTCTCCCACACCGCCGAGATCAACCGCCAGGTGGACATCGGCAACGCCCGCAAGGAGTGCGACACCACCGGCACCTCCACGAACGCCGGCTTCACCGAGGCCGAGTTCACGCTGGACGTGGTCCGCCGGGCCCGGGCGATCCTCACCGCCCGTGGCGCCACCGTGGTGCTGGTCCAGGACGGCGACCGGCCGTGGGGCCCGTGCATCGACGAGCGGGCGAAGGCCGGGAACGAGGCGCACGCCGACGCGGCGGTCTCGGTGCACGGGGACGGCGGTCCGGCCGGCGGCACCGGCTTCCACGTGATCATGCCCGCCAAGGTGGTCGCGGGGAAGGCGGACACCTCGGCGATCGTCTCGCCCTCGCACCGGCTCGGCCTACTGCTGCGCGACGGCTTCCGCTCGGCCACGGGTGAGCCGTACGCCGACTACACGGCGAGTCAGGGCCTCGACACCCGCTCCGACCTCGGCGGGTTGAACCTCTCGACCGTCCCCAAGGTGTTCATCGAGTGCGGTAACATGCGCAACTCGGCCGACGCCAAGCGGATGACGGACCCTCAGTGGCGCCAGCAGGCGGCCCAGGGGATCGCCGACGCCCTGACGACGTTTCTGACCACGCGGTAGGCGGCGGGCAGGATCGGGACCGCGTCCGGGCGGGAAGGAACCGTCCGACCCGACGGTGGACGGCAGGGGGACGGACGCGCGCAGTTTGCAACGACTTCGCCCCATTCCCGAGCCCGCTGTGCACCCGCGAGGCGGTTGGCCCTAGGCTTCTGGTCCGTTCGGAGTTTCCGGGCCGGCCAAGCCGACCACGCAAAACCGCCGACCACGACACACCAACGAGGGGAACGTTAGTGAATCTGCGCGCTCTCACCAGGGGAGACGCTGCCGTCGCAGGTGCGGCCGTCCTGCTCTTCATCGCCTCCTTCCTGCCGTACTGGACCGTTGACTGCAGCGGCAGGTACTGCGGCGACACCTCGACGAACGCCTGGGACAGCGACCTGTTCCCCATCCTGCCCTCGGTCTTCCTGCTCGGCATCATCGCCGCCGCGCTGATCCTGGTGCAGCGTTTCCAGGGCGCCGCCGCCGCCAACCGCCAGGTGCTCGGCCTGCGGCTGGACCAGTGGGGCATCGCCTTCGCCGTCACCGCGCTCTGGACCTCGATCTGGGCGCTGGGCGGCGGCCCGAAGGGCCTGGACCACGGCTTCGGCGCCTGGCTCGCCGTCATCGCGCTGATCGTGCTCGCCGGTGCGGCCGCGGCCGGCCCGCTGGTGCCCGCCCTGAAGGCGCCGCTCGTCACCGACAAGCCGGCCGCCCCGCAGGGCTTCGCCGGCGGCTACCCGGGCCCGCAGCCGGGCCAGCCCGGTCAGTACGGCTACCCGGCCCAGGGTCAGGACCCGCTCCAGGCGCAGTCCCCGGCCTTCGGCGGCCAGCCCGGCGGCTACGGCTACCCGGCCCCGCAGGCCGGCCAGCCCGGCCAGCCGCAGGACGCGGCGGCCCAGGCCGCCCCGCAGCCGGCCCCGGCCGTCCAGGCCCAGCCCGGCCCGGCGGCTCCGGCGGCCGACTTCGCGCCGTTCTGGTTCGCCGTTCCGGCGCCGCGCCAGCTGGCCCCGAAGGACAACCCGGCCGGCGGCCCGGTCGGCGAACTGATCCCGGGCACCTGGTACCTGGCGGTCGAGCAGCGCGGCACCGCGCTGGTCGCCCAGCTCCAGGACGGCACCCAGGGCGTGCTGGTCGACACCACGGGCATCCAGCGCGGCTGACGTCCGGACGACGGACAGCACCACGCCGAAGGGGCGGGACCGGATCCACTCCGGTCCCGCCCCTTCGGCGCTCACGGGTCCTGACGCCGGCTCCGCGGGCGCGCGACCGCGCACGACACGACGGCACCCGGGGCGCGCGACCCCGCGGAACGCAACCGCTCACGGGCGGGCCGCCGGACCGCTCAGCAGCAGTCCTGGACCACCAGCCCGGTCGGCAGGTCGTCGCCGCCGAAGACCGCCACGGTGGCCGGGTCGCCGCCGAGCGCGGCCACGGCCAGCAGCAGCGCCCCCGCCGTCCAGGTCGTGCGCTCCTCGGGCCAGATGGCGTCGTCCTCGAACACGTAGCCGGTCCAGTACGAGCCGTCGGTGTGCCGCAGGTGCTTCTGGATCCACCGCAGGATGTCCACCGCGCGGTCGGACTCGCCGACCGCCCAGAGCGCCAGCGCCAGTTCGGCGCTCTCGCCGCCGGTCACCCAGGGCCGGTCGCTGACGCAGCGGACGCCCAGGCCCGGGACGACGAAGCGGTCCCACTCCCGCTCGATCCGCTCCAGCGCGGCCGGGCCGCGCAGCGCGGTGCCGAGGACCGGGTAGTACCAGTCCATCGAGAAGCGGTCCTTGTCCAGGAACCGCTCGGGGTGGTGGGCGATCGCGTGCCGCAGCCGGCCGGCCGCCAGCTCCCAGTCGGGCTGCGGCTCCTCCAGGTAGTCGGCGATCGCCAGGCCGCAGCGCAGGGCGTGCAGGATGCTGGAGGAACCGGTCAGCAGCGCCTCGTCGGTCGCCTCGCCGTTCTCGGCCACCCGCCAGGCGATCGGCCCGCCCGGCAGCCGCAGGCCGACGATGAAGTCCAGCGCGCGCCGGACGACGGGCCAGATCCACTCCAGGAACGCGTCGTCGCCGGTGCTGAGGTGGTGGTGCCAGACGCCGACCGCGACGTACGCGCAGAAGTTGGTCTCCTTGGCGGCGTTGACCACCTCGCCGTCCGGGCCGCCGTGGCCGTAGCCGTAGGCCGCGTACCAGGAGCCGTCGGCGTTCTGGCGGTCCGCCAGCCAGCGGTAGGCGGCCTTCGCGGCGGCGTGCTCGCCGGCCGTGTCCAGGGCCATCGCGGCCTCGGTGTGGTCCCACGGGTCGAGGTGGTGCCCCGTGAACCACGGTATGGCGCCGTCGCGCTGCTGCTCCGCGAGGATGCTGCGGACGGTGCCGGCGGCCTGCTCGGCGTCGAGCACCCCGTCCAGCAGCAGCACCTCGGGAACGGCGGCGGTCACGCCACCCCGCCCGGAGCGCGGTTCGGCTTGGAGGCGTAGGCGACGAAGCTCTTGCCGATGACCGGGTTGAGCGCCTTCTCGGCGGCCTTGGTGAGGGTGCTGATCACCGGGGTGCCGACGATGTCCCAGACCAGCAGCTGGTGGTAGGCCTTGACCGGCAGCGCCTTGTCGTTGTCCACGCCGACCGCGCACTTGATCCACCAGTACGGCGAGTGCAGCGCGTGCGCGTGGTGGGTGCCGTACGGCTCCAGGCCGGCGTCCTTGAGCTTGCCGAGCAGTTCGTCGCCCCGGTAGATCCGGATGTGGCCGCCCTCGACCTCGTGGTACTCGTCGGACAGCGCCCAGCAGATCTTCTCCGGCAGCCAGCGCGGCACGGTGACGGCGAGCAGGCCGCCGGGCTTGAGCACCCGGAACATCTCGTTGAGCACGCCCTTGTCGTCCGGGATGTGCTCCATCACCTCGGAGATGATGATCTTGTCGAAGTACTCGTCCTCGAACGGAAGGGCCAGCGCGTTGCCCTCGATCGCGACCGCCGACGCGCCCTCGGGGGCCTCACCGGCCTGCTCCATGGCCGCGAACCACTTCCTGACCTCGGCGATCTCCTCGGCGTTCTGGTCGAGGGCGACCACGTTGGCCCCGCGCCGGTAGCACTCGAACGCGTGCCGCCCCCCGCCACAGCCCAGGTCGAGCACCCGGTCGCCAGGGGCGAGCGGGAAGCGCGAGAAATCAACGGTCAGCACTGCGGGCTCCCATTCCTTCGGTACCAAACGTTTCCGGCCCCGGGGCGACCTGGAGCCGACCCCGGGCCGACCCGGGCGGGCCTGACCGGCCGCCCGCGGCGGCCGGCGCGACCGACGCCGCGGCCAGCGCCGGGGTCGGGCCCGGCGCGGATCGGACAGCACGCTCCGACGCGCCGTCAGGCGACATAGCGCCAGCCCGGACCGGAGCGGGCCCGCCGCCCGGTCCCGGTGGCGATCGCCTTCCGGTAGGCCTCCGCGGTCAGTTCGGCGGCCCGCCGCCAGGTGAACCGCTCCAGCACCCGCTCGCGACCGGCCTCGCCGAGGGTCCGGCGCAGCTCCGGGTCGTCCAGCAGCCGGCCGAGCGCGGCCGCCAGCGCGCCCGCGTCGCCCGGGGGCACCGCGAGGCAGGTCCCGCCGTCCGGCCCGGCCACCTCGGGGATCGCCCCGCCGGTGGTGGCGACCAGCGGCGTGCCGGTGGCCATCGCCTCGGCGGCCGGCAGCGAGAAGCCCTCGTAGAGGGACGGCACGCAGGCCACCTCGGCCGAGCGGTACAGGTCGACCAGTTCCCCGTCCGTCAGCCCGGTGCGGAACTCGATGTGCTGCTCCAGCCCGAATCGCCGCACCGCGTCCGAGACCGGCCCCTGCTCCTTCTGCGGCTTGCCGACCACGACCAGGTGCGCGTCCCGCTCGGTGCGGACCTTCGCCAGCGCCTCCACCAGGTGGACGAGGCCCTTGAGCGGGACGTCGGCGCTGGAGGTGGTGACGATCCGGCCGGGCACCCGGGCGATCCGGTCGGACGGCGACCAGAGCCGGGTGTCGGCGCCGATCGGCACCACCGAGACCGTGCCGGGCGCGGCGCCCAGGTGCTCGACGATCTCCCGCTTCGAGGAGCCGGAGACGGTGACGATGTGGTCCAGCCGGGCGGTGACCCGGCGCTGCATCCGGGTGAACGCGTACCAGCGGCGGAGCGAGAGCCGCCGCAGCCGGGTGGTCGCGGCGTCCAGCTCCAGCTGCCGGTCGACGGTGATCGGGTGGTGGATCGTGGTGACCAGCGGGAACCCGTGCCGGGCCAGTCCGAGCAGGCCGTAACCGAGGGTCTGGTTGTCGTGCACCACGTCGTAGCGGCCCTTGTGCCGGGCCAGGTACTGGCGGGCGCGGAGCGAGAACGTCAGCGGCTCGGGGAAGCCACCGGTGCGCATGGTGGCGACCTCCAGCACGTCCACCAGGCCGCGGTACTCGGCGAGGGCGGGGGTGCGGAAGGGATCGTCGGCGCGGTAGAGGTCCAGGCTCGGCAGCTCGACCAGGCGGACCGAGCCGGGGCCCTCCACCTCGTCCAGCACCGGGTACGGCTGAGCGCCGATCACGTCCACGTGGTGCCCGAGGCGGGCCAGTTCACGGGAGAGGTGCCGTACGTAGACGCCCTGGCCACCGCAGAACGGGTCGCCGCGGTACGACAACAGGGCGATCCGCAGCGGCTGCGCGGTCATCGTCGGCCCCCATCTCTGCTGCTAGGTGTGCTGCCGGTCGGCTGCCGGGTGTGCTGCCGGTCGCTAAAGTAGATCAGGTTTCAGTGTGGTGTGGAGTTCACCAGTGACCATGTGAACAATGAGAGACCTCGAAGATACCGGCCCGTAGCATTCCGTCAGACGCCAGGGCTGGTGATTCACGCCACGCCGGACCACCCGGCCGGACCTGCCGGAGCGACTCCGCCGGACCGGTTTCCGGATCGGTTCTGAACCACGTCGGAACCATGTTGGACACCTCGCCACTCTCGCGCCCCGGGAGCATCCTTGCCGTCGTCCGCCACGCCCGCGCCCCCCGCCGCCTCCGCCGCAGACGCCGCGGGTCCTCCCGCTCCCCCGGCCGGGGCCGCGGAGGAGGCGCCGGCCGGCGCCTCCTCCGCCGCAGACGCCGCGGGTCCTCCCGCTCCCCCGGCCGGGGCCGCGGAGGAGGCGCCGGCCGGCGCCTCCTCCGCCCGGTCGCCCGGATCGCCCTCCACTGCTCCGTCCGGGTCGTTCGCGACCGACCCGCCGCTGACCGCGCGCCAGGCCGAGCGGCGCCGGCGGATCCTCCGCACCGCCACCGTCCTGGCCGCCCGCGGCGGGTACGAGGCGGTGCAGATGCGCGAGGTCGCGGAGGGCGCGCAGGTCGCGCTCGGCACCCTGTACCGGTACTTCCCGTCCAAGGTGCACTTGCTGGTGGCGGTGATGCTGGAACAGCTCCAGGGCCTCCAGGAGCAGGTCAGGCGCCATCCGCCGGGGGAGCGGGAGCCGGCGCCGCGGGTCGCCGAGACGCTCACCCGGGCGTTCCACGCGCTCCAGCGCGAGCCGCTGCTGGCCGAGGCGATGGTCCGGGCGCTCTCCTTCGCCGACCGCTCGGTGAGCGCCGAGGTGGACCTCGTGAGCTCGGCCACCGGGCAGTTGATCCTGGACGCGATCGGCCAGTCCGGCCCGCCCACCGAGAGCCAGCGTGCCGCCGTCCGGGTGATCGAGCACACCTGGCACTCGGCCCTGGTGTCGTGGCTGTCCGGCCGGGCCTCGATCGCGGAGGTCCGCGCCGACCTGCACACGGCGGCGCGGCTGCTCACCCTGCCCTGAGGGGGCGCGTGGGGGCCGGGCCGCGCTCCGTCGGGGCGGCCCCGCGCCGGTTCGGGGCCGGGCCCGCACGCCGTTCCTCCACCGCGCCTCCCCCGGCCCTCCGTCACCTCTTCCCGGGGTCTCCCCGCTGGGCACCGCCCGGCACCGGCCCCCGACGGGGCCCGGGTAGGGCCTCGAACGCCCCCACGGCCGCGGCCGGCCCGACGCGCCGGACCGCGCGGAGCCGCGAGTGGAACGTGTTCTCGACCACGTCGGTCCGACGGGCCCCGCGCGGCGGCTAGAGTCGACGCGCAGGACAACTCCATCCCGCTTCTCCCCCGGGGAAAGCCGGTGCGAATCCGGCACTGACCCGCAACCGTGAGCCCGGCGCCGGACGGCCGGGCGAGTCGGAGTGCCCGGGGCGAAGCGAGCGGCCAGTCCGGGCAGGAGCAGCGCCCGGCACCGTCGAGGACTACGGATCGGCCCACGGGCCACCACACCGCTCACCGAAAGGCTCAACCGACCATGCTCACCGCCGCCCGCCTGGGCGCCGCCGCCCTGACCGCTGCGCTGCTGACCGGCACCGCCGCCGCACCGGCCCTCGCCGACAGCCCCTCCCCGAGCGCCGCCCCCGCCGCCCCCGCCGCCCCCGAAGGCCTGTACGGCAAGGGCGACCCGACCTACGACGGGGTGTGGCGGCAGTCGCTCGCCCTCACCGCCCTGGCCGGTGCCAAGGTGACGCCCGCCGACTCGGCCGTCTCCTGGCTCACCGGCCAGCAGTGCGCGGACGGCGGCTGGCCGTCGTTCCGGGCCGACACCGCGGCCGCGTGCGACGCCAAGACCGAGGACAGCAACGCGACCGCCGTCGCCGTCCAGGCCCTGATCGCGCTCGGCGGGCACCAGGACGCCGTCGACAAGGGCGTCCAGTGGCTCAAGGCCAACCAGAACGCGGACGGCAGCTGGGCCTACAACCCCGGCAGCCCCGGCGACGCCGACTCCACCGGCCTGGCCGTGAACGCCCTGTTCGCCGCCAAGGCCGACCCGGCCGGCGTCGCCAAGGCGGGCAAGAACGCCTTCGACGGGCTGGCGCTCTTCCAGCTCGGCTGTGCCGCCCCCGCCGACCAGCGCGGCGCCTTCGCGTACCAGCCCAAGCCGGACGGGGCGCTCGGGGCGAACGCGCTCGCCACCGGCCAGGCCGCGCTGGCCGCGGCCGGCGGGAAGCTGCCGGTCACCAACACCAACCGGACCGACGCCGCGCCCAAGGCCCTGTCGTGCACCGACGGTTCGGCCGCGACGCCGGCTTCGGGTCAGGGGTCGGCTCCGGCGGGGGCGCCGGTCGCGCACGCCGACTCCGCCGAGGCGGTCGGCGCCTACCTGACCGCGCAGCTCGCGGCGGGCGGACAGCACCTCGTGCTGACCACGCCGGGTGCCCCGCCGGCCCCCGACTACACGGCCACCGCCTGGGCCGCGCTCGGCCTGATCCAGGGCGGCCACCCGCAGCAGGCCGCCGGCGCGGTGGACTGGCTCGCCAAGGAGGGCGGCACCTGGACCAAGGGCGGCACCGACGCCGCCGCCACCGCCACGCTGCTGATGGTCGCCCAGGCCGCCCAGCGCGACCCGGCCTCGTTCGGCGGCGACCTGGTCGCGCAGCTGACCGCCCTCGGCCCGGCGCCCAAGGCGACCTCGGCCGCCCCGACCGCTGCGGCGTCGTCGGCTCCGGCCAAGGAGGAGAAGAAGGACGGCGGCATCGGGCAGTGGTGGCTGATCGGCGTCGGCCTGCTGATCGGCATCGGCGGCGGCCTGGTGCTCAGCCTCCAGCGCAAGCGCGGCCCGAAGCTGTGACCGGCCCCGCCACCCCCGGGCCGGACGCCGCGGCCGGCCCGGGCGTCGCGTCCGGTCCGGGCGTCGCGTCCGGTCCGGCTGCAGCGTCCCGCCCGGTGGTGGCGGGTGAGCTGTCGGCGCCCGACGGGCAGCGGCGCTGCCGGCGGGTGACGCCCGCGGTCGTCCGGTTCGCCGCCGGAGTGCTCACCGGGCTGCTCATCCTGCTGGTGCTCGCCGCGGCCCCGGCCCAGGCGGCCGGGGCTCGGGCTGCCGGGGCTCGGGCGGCAGCGGCTCAGGCAGCAGCGGCTCAGGCAGCAGCGGCTCAGGCGGCCGGGGCCGGATACCGGTACTGGTCGTTCTGGAAGTGGTCCGACGGCGCCTGGGCGTACCAGCAGCAGGGCCCGGCCGTGTACGTGCCGCAGGACGGCGGCACGGACGGGTGGCGCTTCGCGGTCAGCCCGGACGGCGGCCGGGACGCCGCCCGGCCCGGCGGCCCCGGGGACTTCGCCACGATCTGCGGCGGCACGCCGGAACGGTCCGGGCGCAAGCGGGTCGCCGTGGTCCTGGACTTCGGCACCGCCGCGGACGCCGCCGGCGAGACCCCGCCCGAGCCCCGGACGGCGTGCGCCGTCGTCCCCGCCGACGCCAGCTCGGCAGAGGTGCTGGCCACCGTCGCCCCGCCCCTGCGGTACGACACCAACGGCCTGCTCTGCGCCATCGCCGGCTACCCGAAGTCCGGTTGCGGCGACCGGCTCGGCGCGGCCGACAAGCCCACCGCACAGGCCGCCGGCGGCAGCGGCACGGGGAGCGGAGGCGGGACCGCGGCCGGTGGCGGGGGTGGCGGTGCCGGCCCCGACATCGGCCTGATCGCCGGCGCCGCGCTGGTGGCCGTCCTGGCCACGGGCGCGGTCGTGCAGGCCCGCCGCCGGCGCTGAGCGGCGCCCGCTGCCCCACCCCTGGAGCGTCCCCTGGAGCAGGAAGTCGGGCCGCCCGACTTCCTGCTCCGAAACGGCACCGCCCGCACCGGCCGCAGCCCCGCCCGCACCCGTCCCCCACCGCACCGGCCCCAGCCCCGCACGTACCCGACCCTGGACCGCTCTCCCGTGACCGAACCCCGCGTCTCCGGCCCGCCCCGCGCCACCCGACGCCCGCCCGCAGGCCCCCGCCAACTGCACCCCGGGGCCTGGTGGCTGTGGGCGCTCGGCCTGGGCGCGGCCGCCACCCGGACCACCAACCCGCTCCTGCTGCTCCTGCTCGCCGCCGTCGCCGGCTACGTCGTGGCGGCCCGGCGCGGCGATGCGCCGTGGTCGCGCTCCTACGGCGCGTTCCTCCGGCTCGGCCTGGTGGTGCTCGGCATCCGCCTGGTCTTCGCCGTGCTGCTCGGCTCGCCGGTTCCCGGCACGCACGTCCTCCTCACCCTCCCCGAGGTACCGCTGCCCGACTGGGCCCAGGGCGTGCGCATCGGCGGCCGGGTCACCCTGGAGGGCCTGCTCGCCGCGCTCTACGACGGCCTGCGGCTGGCCACCCTGCTGGTCTGCGTCGGCGCCGCCAACGCCCTCGCCAGCCCGGCGCGGCTGCTGCGCACGCTCCCCGGCGCGCTCTACGAGGCGGGCGTGGCCGTCGTGGTCGCGATGACCTTCGCGCCCAACCTGGTCGCCGACGTCCGGCGGCTGCGCGCCGCCCGCCGCCTGCGCGGCCGCACCGACCGCGGCATCGCCGCCGTGCTGAGCGTCGGACTTCCCGTCCTGGAGGGCGCGTTGGAGCGTTCGGTGGCGCTCGCCGCCGCCATGGACACCCGCGGCTTCGGCCGCACCGCCGACGTCCCGCGGAGCCTGGCCCGCACCACCGCCCTACTCACCCTGGCCGGCCTGCTGGGGATCTGCCTCGCCGCGTACGGGCTGCTCACGGCCGGCGGTGCCGGCTGGGCGGTGCCGGTCCTGCTGCTCGGCCTGGCCGCCGCCTCCGCCGGCCTGCTGCTCGGCAGCCGCCGTTCGGTCCGGACCCGCTACCGCCCCGATCCGTGGGCGCTGCCCGAGTGGCTGACCGCCGGATCCGGCGCCGCGGTGGCCGCGTCGACGATCTGGCTCGCCGGCGTCGACCCGGCCGCCTTCGCCCCCACCGTCGTGCCGCCGACCGCCCCCGCCCTGCCCCTGGCCGCCGTCCTCGCCGTCCTGACCGGCCTCGTCCCGGCGTTCGCCGCCCCGCATCCGCCCCGGAGGGTTTCGTGATCACCTTCGAGCAGGTCTCCGTGCAGTACTCCGACGCCGCCGCCCCGGCGCTCAGCGGCGTCGACCTGACCGTGCCCGAGGGCGAACTCTGCCTGGTGGTGGGCCCGTCCGGCTCCGGCAAGTCGACGCTGCTGGGCACGGTGAGCGGCCTCGTCCCGCACTTCACCGGCGGCGTGCTGCACGGTCGGGTGACCGTCGGCGGCCGCGACACCCGGGAGCACCGGCCGCGCGAACTCGCCGACCTGGTCGGCACCGTGGGCCAGGACCCGCTCGCGCACTTCGTCACCGACACGGTCGAGGACGAACTGGCCTACGGCATGGAGTCGTTGGGACTGGCACCGGACGTGATGCGGCGGCGGGTCGAGGAGACGCTGGACCTGCTCGGCCTCGCCGACCTGCGCGACCGCGCGCTCACCTCCCTCTCCGGCGGCCAGCAGCAGCGCGTGGCCATCGGCTCGGTGCTCACCGCCCACCCGCGGGTGCTGGTCCTCGACGAGCCCACGTCCGCGCTCGACCCGGGCGCGGCCGAGGAGGTGCTGGCCGTGCTGCAGCGACTGGTCCACGACCTCGGCACCACCGTGCTGATGGCCGAGCACCGGCTGGAGCGGGTGGTCCAGTACGCCGACCAGGTCCTGCTGCTGACCCCCGGCGAGCCGCCCGTCCTCGGCGAGCCCGCCGCGGTGATGGCCCACTCCCCCGTCCACCCGCCGGTCGTCGGCCTCGGCCGGCTGGCCGGCTGGCGTCCGCTGCCGCTCTCGGTCCGCGACGCCCGCCGCAAGGCCGCCGCGCTGCGGACGCGTCTCGACGGCCTGCAGCCGGGCGCCGTGCCGTCGACCACCGGTGCACCCGTGGCGGAGGCCGAACGCCTGGTCGTCAGGCGCGGCCCGGTGCCGGCCCTGCGGGGCGTGGACCTCGCCCTCCACCCGGGGGAGATCACGGCGCTCATGGGGCGCAACGGCGCCGGCAAGTCCACCCTGCTCGGCACGCTCGTCGGCCTGCACGCCCCGGCGTCCGGCAGCGTCCGGGTCGGCGGCCGCACGCCGCACCGCACCCGGCCCGCCGAACTGATCCGCCGGGTCGGCCTCGTCCCCCAGGACCCGCGCGACCTGCTGTACGGGGAGAGCGTCGTCGCCGAGTGCGCCGCCGCCGACACCGATGCGGGCGCCGCCCCGGGCACCTGTCGCGCCCTGGTCGAGCGGCTGCTGCCCGGCGTCCCCGACGCCGCGCACCCCCGCGACCTCTCCGAGGGGCAGCGGCTCACCCTCGCGCTCGCCGTCGTGCTCACCGCGCGCCCGCCGGTGGTGCTGCTGGACGAGCCGACCCGCGGTCTGGACTACGCCGCCAAGGCCCGGCTGGTCGAGATCCTGCGCACGCTCGCCGCCGAGGGCCACACCGTCCTGCTCGCCACCCACGACGTCGAGCTGGCCGCCGAACTCGCCCACCGCACGGTCATCATGGCGGACGGCGAGATCGTCGCGGACGGCCCGACGCCGGAGGTGGTGGTCTCCTCCCCGGCCTTCGCACCGCAGGTCGCCAAGGTGCTCGCCCCGGGCCCGTGGCTCACCGTGCACCAGGTCGAGCGGGCCCTGGCGGAGGTCGAGCCGTCGTGACCGCCGCCGACCACCCGAAGGACGCCCCCGGTGCGGACGACATCGCCGCCACCCGCCGCCGGCTCGCCCGACCCGTCCCGCTCGGCCGCCGCTCGATCGCCGTGCTGGCGCTCACCTCGCTGGTCGGCGTGGCCGGCTTCGGCTGGCCGCTGCTCGCCGCCACCGACTCCGCGCTGGTCGGCCACGCGACCGACGCCCCGTGGCTGTTCGCCCTCCTGCTGCCCCTCCTGCTCGCCGTCGTCGTCGCCCAGATCTCCGAGGGGCGCTCGGCGGGCGGCGGCGCGCCCGGCCTGGACGCCAAGTCGGTGGCCCTGCTCGGGGTCCTCGCCGCCGCAGGTGCCGCACTGCGGCCGCTCGGCGCCGGGACGGCCGGGCTGGAGCCGATGTTCTTCCTGATGGTGCTGGCCGGGCGGGTGCTGGGGCCGGGCTTCGGCTTCGTCCTCGGCTCGCTGTCGATGTTCGCGTCCGCCCTGCTGACCGGCGGGGTCGGGCCGTGGCTGCCGTTCCAGATGCTCGCCATGGGCTGGGTCTGCCTCGGCGCGGGCCTGCTGCCCGGCGCCGCCACCCTGCGCGGCCGCGGCGAGCTCGTCATGCTCGCGGCGTACGGGGCCGTGGCCTCGCTCCTCTACGGCACGATCATGAACCTCCAGGGCTGGCCCTACATCGCGGGCCTGGCCGGTTCGATCTCGTTCGTCCCGGGCGACCCGGTGAGTGCCAACCTGGTCCGGTTCACGGCCTACTGCCTGGCCACCTCGCTCGGTTGGGACCTGCCCCGGGCGGCGCTCACCGTCGTCCTCTGCCTCACCCTGGGCACCTCCGTCCTGCGCGCCCTGCGCCGGGCGACCCGCCGCGCCGCCTTCAACGCCCCGGCGACCTTCGACCCGCCGGAGGCGTGAGGGGGCTCTCCCGTCGGCCGGAGGGCCCCCGGTTCGCTGCCTGAACCCGCTACCGGACCGCCGAGTTCAGCAGGCTCGCGAGCGAACGGTTGACCTGCCGGGTTGCACTCACCGAACCATGGCGAGGAAGGACTCGTCCGGCGACACCGCCGATCGGCACGGCAGGACAGTCGGGGACCTTCTCCTGCTTCTTCAGTTCGTCTTCGAGCTCCTTGATCAGCGCACTCGTCTTCCGGTGCAGCCTGGAGAACCGCGCGATCAGGTAGCGCTGCCGAAGGTCCAGTGGCCCGGCGCTCTCTCTCATTTCGCGCAGGATCGACTGGAACTCCAGGTCGAAGAAGAGATTGAGATTGCGGAGCCCCTCCCTGAACTTGGCCCGATGGAATTCACACCTCTGGGCGTCGCCGGACTGCCGCCCCTCCATGTGCTCCTGTAACGCCAGGAGTCTCTTGACGGACTCCGCCAGGAACTCCGCGAGGTGCGCCTTGGCCTGCCGCTCTGCGGTGAGGCTCTCGAGCAGTTCCTGCGCCGAGGCCGGCGAGTACCCCGGGCCGCTGTGCGTGACGGCATCGAGAAGCTGCCCGATTCGGGAGTTCCGCGGCATGGACCAGCTGTCCGCGGTGTCGACTTCGTAGCCGGGCCCACGCCTTGCCAGGGCATCGGAGAGTTTCGCAGCCATTTCACGCACCACCTTCGGATACCGTCGATGTGGACAGGCTTTCGGGGGCCTCTGCCGCAGGCTTTCGCCCGCGCGACGTCCTCGTGGCCTGACGGGGGGTCCTGGCAGGAGTGTCGCCGTCCAGCTGGCTGGCGGCTGCCACCTGCGGACCCATGCGCTGCCACTGTTCGAGGATGGCCGGCGCGCCCGCTCCGGCCATCAGTGCGCCCAACGTCCCGAGCGGACCTGACGCAGCCAGCCCCCACGCGACGATGGCGCCGAGGATGATGCGGATCAGTTCGCCGGTGAGATATATCCCGAAGGTGGGCCCGTTCTTGACGTGCCAAGGCCACTGTCGCCTGGTCTGGAGGTGGCGGTAGAGGGAGACGAGGAAGATCAGCCCACCGCCCACAGCTCCACACAGGAAGCTCTGCCAGTGTGGCATGGCGCTCCTTCACTCGGCCCGGCCGACTCAAGGGGGCCGGAGCCCCGGGACAACTCCTGACTGCCAGTCAGACCTACCCAGTGTAGTGAGGCCGAACGCCCGGTGCTGGCCGAACGAGTGATCGGCGCCGACCGGCGCCCCTACGGCGCTACCCCCCGCACGCCGGACACACCCTTCCGGCCATGGCCACCGGCCGCCCGCAGAGGCCGTCCCGCCCGGGACACTCATGGCCGACGGCGCTCGGTACCTGCGCGGCGGCAACGGGCTCGCGCCTCGGGCTCGGCGGCACCGCCGCCAGCCTCGCCGAGACGATCGCCCCGACGCTGTGGGTGATCCTCTCCGGCAGTGGCGCGGCCAGGATGCTCGTGAGCGCGTCCGCGGTCCAGCCACCCGCGAGCAGGCCCTCCACCCGGGTGGCCTGATCACTCAACGGCTTGCCGGCCAGGGCGAACCGAGGGTTGCGGCAGCCGAGTTCGAGCAACAGTGCCATGCCCTCCGTCGTGCGCGACGGGCGAGGCGGCGCGACCTTCACCGTCGGCTCCTCGGACGGAGGGACGGAAGGTTCTTCCGCATCCTTCACCGCTTCCTTTACGGAGGGGCTTCCCGCGATCCCGCCGCCCGAGGGACCAGCTCCGGGCCGACCGGCGGCCGGGGGTACGGGAAGCGGCGGCATTGCGTGAACGGCTTTGCCCGTCACGGGCACCTCGTGGACGGAGACCACCGTTCGGACCTGGCCGGTGACCGGGTCGCGGTGCGTCCGGCGAATGTAGTGCCCGGCCTCCTCCAGCTCACGCAGCGCGCGGGCCACGGTCGCGCGCCCTTCCACGCTCTTCGCGGCGAGCGTGCGGACGTCCTCGCGGGAGCCGTCGGGCAGGCTGAGCAGGTAGCCGAGCAGCCCGCGTGCGGCCCAACTCAGCGAGTGCTTCCGGACGACATGCCCGTTGTCGAGGATCGTGTACCCGGGCGCATGCCGGGGGATACGATGAATGTGCATTCGGGAGTCTCGTTCCTGGTGCCATACCCCGGGGTGTTCCAGCACCGCCGGGGCTCATTGTTCGTCGAACACGGGGCACCCTTCCGAGCACCCGCGCCGCAATCGTCACCGTAATGCCGCAGCCGGGCACTCAATTCCCTTTCGTGTCACCCGATCGGGCGGCGCAAGCGCACCCCACCCGGCGCGCACCCCGAACCCGAGCGGCGCACCCCGGCCGACAGCCCGGGGTGCGCCCTTATCAGCTGGTCAGCCGACGATATGACCCGGCTCGTCGAGCCACACCCGGTGTTCGCCCGCGACGGTGACCGTCAGGCCGAAGCGGGTCAGTCCGAGTGAGCCCTGGCGCCGCCACCAGGCGTGGGCCGCCGTCAGCTCGTCCCACAGGTTGCGAGGCCCGGACTGGGAGACGGCGTGTTTACCGTCCCAGTCGGCGAGGCGGCAGTGGGCGTACGACCCGCCGTCCCAGACCTCGAAACGCCCGGTGCCGAACCGGTCGTAGCCGGCCCACACCTCCTGCCGAAACAGTCCCGGCGACCGCAGTCCGATCGCGAACGCGGCGTCGGTGTAGTCGGCGACGGCAGCAGGATCGAGCTACGCGTGATGCTCTACGGCCATGGCAAGCGCGGCACGGACGGCCCGATTCTCGTCTTCGACAAGGGCACCGAGGCCGGCACTCCCTACTGGCAGTACTTCGCCGATCAGCTCGCGTGGATGCTCCGGCTGGCCTCCGCCGACGAAATCCCCGAGCCCTGGCGCTCCAAAGCCATCCACATCCGCGAGTACGGCCGGAACTGACACCGGCGCGCCCCGGACAGGTCCCGGGGCGCGCCGGGTGAAGGGGGGGCGGCTCTGGATCAGGGGATGATCGGGTTGCGGACTGCGTCGCTGCGGTGACGGCGAGGTTGAACTGACGGGTGGTGCCGCCCCAGCTGTTCCGGTAGTCGAAGTGCCCGATGTAACCGGTGACCTGCTCGATGGCCAGGCCGGTCTCCTCCGCCGTCTCCCGGTGAAGGGCGGAACTTGGACCGGCCGGGATCTGCGTGAACACTGTCGTAGCCGGAGCCATCCAGGTCGAGGCGGAGAACGACCTGCCCGCCCACCGCCGCGCACGCCCGGAGGGCCAGATCCGCCGCCAGTGCGTCCGGCGCCGGGGGCGGCCCGAGGATGTCGCCGCCGCGGTCGCTTCCCCGCCGGTCCCAGCACGTCCTTCATCACCGGCCAGTCGTTGCACGTCGACGGAGGCTGGCTCCTCCACTGACCGGCCCGTCCCACCGAACAGGAGACAGACCACCATGCAGCACCGCGTCCGCGCCGTCCTCCTCACCCCGAACAACACCATGCTGCTGATCAAGCGCATCCGCCCCGGCATCGACCCGTACTGCGTGATCGTCGGCGGCAAGATCGAACCGACCGACGCCAGCCCCGAGGACGCCGTGCGGCGTGAGGTCCGTGAGGAGATGGCCGGCGAAGCCGAGATCGTCAGGGTCCTTCACACCATCGAGACCTCCGACGAACGCCAGGACTTCTACCTCGCCACCATCGAGAAGTGGAGCTTCGAGGACCGCACCGGCCCCGAGTTCAGCCAGGAGGGCCGCGGCGAATACCTCCTGGAGGAGATCCCCCTCACCGCCGACGCCCTCGACGCGGTCAACCTGCTGCCCCAGGAGATCGCGGCCGTCCTGCGAAACGCCGTCGAGCGCGGGGAACTCCTCGCCGCCAGGTAACCGCAAGGGGTGGCCGGGTCGGTGAACCGGCCCGGCCACCCGGGAGCACGCGCCACCCACACCGACCAGCGCATATGGCCTCGCCGGAGACGGGTGCTGAATGTGATCAGGGGCGCGTGTGACAACGCGCCTTGTGCGCCTGGTCGTTGTGGTAAGTAGCCCTCAATTGGACGCCGCCACTGACACCTGCGCGGCCCGACTCTCGGAGCGCCGAGAGGCGAGCCGCGCCGCGCAGCTTCCGGGGGGGGGCGGCTCTGGGTCAGGGGGCGATCAGGTTGCGGACTGCGTCGCTGACCTCGGGAAGGTCCGCCGGGAGTGCCCACTGGTAGGCGTCGTGTTCGGTGAGGACGACCGGTTCGGTCCTCTCCACGGTGACGGCGAAGTTGAACTGGCGGGTGATGCCGCCCCGGCTGTTCCGGTAGTCGAAGTGCCCGATGTAGCGGGTGACCTGCTCGATGGCCAGGCCGGTTTCCTCCGCCGTCTCCCGGTGAAGGACGTCCAGGACGGTTTCCCCGGTTTCGACCGTTCCGGAGGGGATCTCCCACATCCCGCCCATGTAGTCGTCGGGGTTGCGACGCACGAGCAGGACCCGGCCGTCGTAATTGATCACGGCGCCGACGACGAGGCTGGTGATGCCAGCGGCTTCGGCGTCGGCCGCCAGGCCGGCCACGAACTCGGGGGAGGTGACGGTCACAGCAGCTCCTCGTGATGGTCGCTGATCTCGATGGCCGCGCGGATGTCGCTCGGCCACTTCCAGATCCTGGTCACGATGCCAGAGCGAGAAGCTTGATCGTGCCGGTCGTCGGGCCGCCCCTTCCTCGAACCGACGCCGGCGCGCCCCGGACGGGTGTCCGGGCGCGCCGGGTGGGTGGAGCCTCAGGCCTTGGGGCCGGCGGACTGGACGACCTCGAAGGACCACAGGGTGGAGCCGGACGCGGCGGGCCGCTTGGGCGCCTCGCCCTCGGCGGCCGGCGGGCCCTGGCGGTGAGCCGCCTGCATGGGGCCCTCCATCCAGGCCTTGAAGTCCTCCTCGCTGCGCCAGCGGGTGTAGACCAGGTACTGGTCCGTCCCCTCGACCGGACGCAGCAGCTCGAACCACTCGAAGCCGTCCGAGTTCTCGACGGCCCCGGCCCGCGACGCGAACCGCTTCTCCAGCTCCGCCCGCTGCTCGGCCGGAACGGTCAGTACGTTGATCTTCACGACGGACACGACGCGCCTCCTCATCCACCGGGGCTCGGCGAATCCCGGTTCTGTTCGTGCGAGCAGTCTCCTACACCTGACGCCGGCGACCGTGGGACGTCTCCACTTCGGAGCTGCGTGACGTCTCAAAGCGCTGGTCACCGCGATGGGACGAGATCTGCTCCGTCCCACGGGATCGAACTTCGGCGATCCGTCCGGATCGGGCACCTAGGCTGGGCCACCGCCCGGCGTCGACCGGGCCCCGCCGGGCGCGACGCATCGAGCCGCACCGGCCGAACCCCAGCCCCAGAACCGAGGAGCGATCCGCCATGCCCTTGAGCCGGAGCGGAAGGACTGCCCGCGGCCGAACGTCCGGCCGCGCGCCGGGCGCCGTCGGCCCGGGCACCGGGCTGCTCGCGACGTTCGCCGCCCTCGCCGCCCTCACCACGCTGAGCGGCTGCGCCGGCGGCCCGCCCGCGGCGGCGCCGATCGTCGTGCCGCCGACCACACCGGTGGCGACACCGTCGGCGGGCACCGGCGTGGACGATCTCCATCTTCCCATTGAACAGTACATGCTGACGCCCTATCAGTCGGTGCAGTTCGAATGGGTCCGCAAGGCGGCCACCGGCGCCTGCATGAAGCGGTACGGGCTGGACTACCCCGTGCCCGCCAAGCCGGGGCCGGGCGACACGGCAGTCCGCACCTACGCCCCGATGAACCGCCGCTACGGCATCACCGACCCGGACGCCGCCGCCCACTGGGGCTACCACGTCCCCCTGACCGCCTCCGCACCCACCGCGGCCGAGCAGCCGGTCGCGCTGGCCGCACTGCCCGTAGCCGCGCGGACCGTTCTGCTCGGCGTGGACCCGGAGCACGGCACCCGGGCGACCTCGTACCAGGGCAAGCCGCTGCCCGAAGGGGGTTGCTTCGCGGAGCTCGACCGGATCATGCCGGGCGCGGCCGGCGGCCCGCAGGGGCCCGGCAACGGCCCGCAGGGCACGGTGACCGAGATCAAGTCGGGGAGCTTCACCGAGTCGAAGTCCGCTCCGGAGGTGGCCGCGGCAACCGCCGCCTGGACCGGCTGCATGAAGGAGCACGGCTTCGACCTGCCGGATCCGCTGCAGGCGCCCGCCGCCGTGCCGTCGATGAAGGACCCGGCACCGGGTCAGGGCGAGATCGCCCAGGCGGTGGCGGACGTCGACTGCAAGCGCCGCACCAACCTGATCGGCGTCTGGTTCGCCACCGAGTCGACCCTGCAGAACGCCGCGATCGGTCGGCACGCGAAGGACCTGGCGACCGTCAAAGCGGCGCTCGACTCCGAGGTCCGCTCGCTCGGGCGGCTGCTCGACCACGACTGGTCCTCCGCCGCGCCGCCCGCCCTCTGACCACCTCTCCCCGCCCGCGGACCGGTTCCGCGGGCCGCCCGACACCACCACCGAGTGAAGGAGCCACACACCGATGAAGCTCAAGTCCGCAGGCCGCCGCCTGGCCACCGGCGCGGCAGCCCTCGCCGTCGCCGGCACCACCATGCTCACCGGCGCGGGCCCGGCCAACGCCGACAGCGTCACCTGGATCAACGGGTGGAGCACCTGGTCCTCGCCGGTCCGCTGCCAGGACAGCAACGGCGCCAGCGTCACCTTCTGCATCTACTACTCGCCGAGCGCCGAAGGCGCGATGACGATGGAGTACGGCCTCCAGGACGGCGAGATCTCCGAGACCTTCTGGAAGAAGGACCAGTACGGTTCGGCCGGCTACGGCCAGAAGGTGCGCAACAACGCCGCATCCGTCGAGAACGCCAGCAGCGGGACCATCGGCGTCTGGGTCTACCCGTGGTTCTACGGCGACGCCAACTACGTCCCGGCCGGCCGCGGCGGCAGCCTGACCTCGAACCTGCGCAACAACGAGGCCTCCTGGGGCATGGTCGACTACCTGAACCGCGGCGGTCACGTCCGCCTCGACTGAGGTCGGCCGAGCGGTACCCGGCACCTGCACCCCGACCGCCCGCACCGCGGCACCCTGCCGCGGTGCGGGCGGTCGCACTCCCGGCGCTCCCCGGAGCGCGAGTCCCGCCAGCGGCGACGCCTCGGCCGCAATCCGGTGCATCCGACGCCAAATTGACGGTGCGTCATGCTGTGCAACACCGCGCCAGCCGGGTTTTAAAGCTTACGCAATGAGGAGCAGCCCCCGTCCGCAGTAGCCTGTGGCCGGGGGGACTGGACTCATGGACGACGTACTCGGCGAACTGCTCGGCTCGCTCCGTCTGGAGGGGGCGTTCCACACCCACTGGCGCGTTCGGGCGCCCTGGGGGATCCGCGGCCCGGCGGAGAACTGCGCCGTGCTCCACTACATCGTCGAGGGCTCGTGCTGGGCGACGCTCGCCGACGAGGTCGAACTGCCGGGCGCCGCACTCCACCTGCGCAGCTCGGTGCTGCGCGAGGGCGATCTGGCGATCTTCCCGTGGGGAGCTCCGCACGCGCTGAGCGACCGGCCCGGACGGGAGGCCGTGCCGCTGCCGACCGTCCTGGCCGGCCGGACGGCCGAGCGCCCCGTGGCGGCCCACGCGGCCCCCGCTCCGGTGCCGCCCGGGACGTCCGAGGGGTTCGGGGTGGTACGGCTGCCCGGTCCCGGACCGGAGACCCGGATGCTCTGCGGCGGCCTGTCCTACAACTCCGTCGGCGAGTCCGCGCTGTACCGAGCGCTGCCGCCGATGATCGTGCTGGACCGCAGCCTCGTCCGACGGCAGCCGCTGCTGCACCACACGTTGGACGCGCTGTCCGCGGAGCCCGACGGGGACCCCGGCGAGCGCCGGTTGATCAGCGTGCGGGGCTTCGAGACCGCTCTGGTGCTGGCCCTCGGCCTGGCACTGCGCGGCGAGGCGGCGAAGCGCCTGGCCGAGGACTATCCGGCGATGCGGGCGCTCAACCACCCCGGCATCAGCCGGGCGCTGCTCGCCGTATACGGCCGGTTCGAGGAGCCGTGGACGGTCGAACGGCTGGCCCGCGAGGCGCGGATGTCCCGGACGGCGTTCACCGCGGCCTTCCGCGATCTGGTCGGCGAGAGCCCCGGCCGGCACCTGACCGCCCGCCGGATGAGGGAGGCGGCCCGCCTGCTCACGGAGACGGACCGGGCCCTGTCCGTCATTCCGGAGGCGGTCGGCTACCGCAGCAGCGTCGGCTTCCACCTCGCCTTCCGCAAGTGGTTCGGGATGCCGCCGGGCGAGTACCGGGACAGTCGCCCCGGCCACCACGGCCCCGGCCTCCACGGCCCGACGGTCCGCGCGGTGTCCTGACCGAGGGCCGCGGACCGTCCCGAGCGCCGCACACCGTCCCGGCTCCCGCCCGGGCTCCGATCCCGTGCAGGCACGGTGCAGGACTCATGCCCAGCCGGCGGAGGGCCGCCCGGAGGGGAACGGCCACGGGCCCCCAGCAGCCGAGTGCTCGGGGCCCGCGGCGCTTCACGGCACCGCTCTGCGCCTCAGCGCGCCGCCCAGACCTGCCAGTCGCGGGCGGCGATCCAATCGACCGCCGGGGTCAGCCGGATGCCCAACGCCGACTCCACCGCCGCCGGGTCGGACTCCAGCAGGCCGGCCCCCTCCTCGGTGGCGACCCAGCGGTAGGTGCCGGCGATCCCGGCCGCGGTCTCCGGTCCGAAGGCCTGGGCCAGCCCGGCCTCGAACTGCTCGGGCGGAAGCGGGATGTAGCGGACCTCGCGGCCGAGGCCGGCGGTGAACCGCTCGGCCAGCTCGGGGCCGGTCAGCAGCTCGGCGCCGCCCAGGTCGATCGTCCTCCCCGCGAGGTCGGCGGTGGTCAGGGCGGCCACCGTGGCCTTGGCGAGGTCCTCGTGGGACAGCCAGGCGATCCGCACCGACGGCGGCACCGGGAAAGCCAGCACGCCGTCGTTGACCAGCGCGGGCCCGGCGATGGGGCTGTAGAGGTTGTCCAGGTAGATCGGCGGGCGCAGCGCGGTCGTCGGCACGCCGGACTCCAGCAGGATCTGCTCGGCCTCCCGCCGGGTCTCGAAGCCGGTGAACTCCGTGCGCTGCGCGGGGACGCGGGTGTTGCCGTTCACGACCAGCCGCTCGACGCCCTCCTCGCGGGCCGCACGGGCGACGTTCCGCGCGAAGCGCACCACCGTGTCGCGGTCGTAGACCTGGGGGATCACGACCGACGCGTGGGTGACGCCCGCGAAGGCCTTCCGCACGGAGTCCGCGTCCCCGAGGTCGCCGGTGACGACGTCCACACCGGGGACGGCCTTGTCCGCGGTCGGGGCGGTCCGGGCGAAACCGCGCACCGGCCGGCCCTGTTCGGCGAGCAGCCGGGCCACGGCACCGCCCTGGAACCCCGTCGCGCCGATGACAAGAACAGTCATTACTCGTTCCTTCCCTTCACACATTCACGGCAGAGTGAGCCGACCGACCGCGGGATCGCGTCGGGTCGCCATCGGCTCGGTTCGGTTCGGTTCGGTTTGGTACAGCTCGGTTCGGTTCGGTACAGCTCGGTTCGGTACAGCTCGGTTCGGTACAGCTCGGTTCGATTCGGTACAGCTCGACTCGGTACAGCTCGGCACAGATCACTCCGCTCGTCGGAGAGCGATCAGGCGAGCACCTCCGCGATCGCCGCCAGGAAGGCGTCGTTCTCCTCGCTGGTCCCGACCGTCACCCGCACGCCCTCGCCCGCGAACGGCCGGACGAGCACCCCGCGGTCCTCGCACGCCCGGGCGAGCTCGACCGCCCGCTCCCCGACCGGGAGCCAGACGCAGTTGGCCTGGCCTGCCGGGATCCCGGCGATCCACGCCGACAGCGCCTTGGCCACCCGGTCGCGCTCGGACACCACCAGGCCGACCCGGCGCAACATCTCCGGCTCGGCCCGCAGGGCCGCCAGCCCCGCCGCCTGGGCGAGTGCGCTGGTGGAGAACGGGGTCACCACCTTGCGGACGGCCGTCGCCACCGCCGCGCTCGCCACCAGGAAGCCGAGCCGGATCCCGGCCAGCCCCCAGGCCTTGGACAGGGTGCGCAGCACCACCACGTTGGGGCGGTGCCCGTGCTCGACGAGGGCGTCCGGCAGGGCCGGGTCGCTGACGAACTCCCGGTATGCCTCGTCCACCGCCACCACCAGGTGCGGGGGCACGGCGTCGAGGAAGTCGGCGAGCTCGGCACCGGTGAGGCCCACGCCGGTGGGGTTGTTGGGGTGGCAGAGCAGGATCATCCGGGTGGCCGGGGTCACCGCGGCGAGCATGGCGTCGAGGTCGTGCCGGTGGTCCGGGGTGCAGGGCACGGGGACGGAGCGCCCGCCGCCCCCGGCGATCAGCACGGGGTAGGCCTCGAAGGAGCGCCAGGGGTGCACCACCTCGCCGCCGCCGGCGGCCGTCGCCCGGACCAGGTGCTCGATCAGCGCGGCGGATCCGGCGCCCGTGACCAGCCGTTCCGGGGCGACCCGGTGCCTTGCGGCCAGGGCGTCGCGGAGCTCGGTCGCGGCCATGTCCGGGTAGCGGTGCACCGTGGCGGCGGCCTGCGCGACGGCTTCGGCCACGCCGGGCAGCGGGCCGAACGGGACCTCGTTGGTGCTGAGGTTGATCTTCCGCTCGGGGATCGGGTCCACCACGTAGGAGGGGACGGCGTCGAGCTCGGCCCGCGTCAGCCCGCCGCTCCCGGCTCCCCCGCTGCCGCCGGCACCCCCGGGCCCGCCGGGTCCCCCGCTCCCGCCGGGTCCCCCGCTCCCGCCGGAGCCCTCGCTCACGCCGACACCCCCGTCCGGCCCGGCACCACCGAGCGGTCCGCCGCCGAGCGGTCCGCCACCGAGCGGTCCGCCACCGAGCGGTCCGCCGCCGCCGAGCGCGGTGCGGGCACCGTGACCGCCACCGGCGCCACCGCCTCGTCGACGAAGTAGGTCGGTTCGTCGAGCGGCAGGAACGGCGTGAACGGCGGCACCTCCTCCCGGGCGAGCCGCAGCTCCAGCAGCCCCGGCAGGCCGGTCCCGTCGGGGGCCGCGGCGCTGCGGGCCGCGTACTCGGCCAGGGCCCGGTCGAGCTCCTCCCGGCTGTCGACGCTCGCCACCCAGAGGCGGTCCGGGCCGCCGAGGCCGCGCGCCACCGTGGCGATGTCCACCGGCGCGTAGCGCACCGACTCGATCCGGGACTCGAAGTAGGTCTGCTGCCTGGTCACGCACATGCCGTGCATGGCGTTGTTGAACACCACGTACAGGACGGGCAGCCGCAGGTCGACCGCGGTGTGCACCTCCAGGCCGTTCATCAGGAACGCGCCGTCGCCGAGGATCACCACGGTGCGGGCGCCGGCGGCGGAGCCCAGTTGGGCACCGACGGCCGCGCCGAGGCTGTAGCCCATGCCGCCCGCACCGAGCGCGATGGTCGAGCTGGTCCCGTCGGGCACGTCGCTGAGGTGGATCGCGGCGGACGCGCAGTTGCCCGCGTCCAGCACCAGGTGGCCCTCGGCGGGGAGCCAGGCGGTCAGCGCGGCGATCGCCTCGCTCTGCAGCAGGCCGCCACCGACCGGCGCCGGGTCGAGCCCGGGTGCCAGCCGCGGGCGGAACCTCGTCCGCCGGTAGCCCGCCAACTCCTCCGCCTGGAAGGGCTCCTTGCGCAGCAGCTCGAGGAGCCGCCGCGCCGCCGCGCCGGCGTCCGCCCGCACCACCAGCCCGGGTGAGGCCGCACGGGACGCCTCCCCGGGGTCGATGTTGACCACCGCCAGGCGGTCCCCGCTCAGATCGCCGAGCGGGCCCCGGGTCATCGCGTTCAGGCCCGCGCCGACGGCCACCACGAGATCGGAGTCCCGCACCGCGGCGTGCGCGGAGGGGTGGCCCACCACACCGGCCACGCCGAGGAACAGCGGGTCGGAGTTGGAGAACTCGGCGCGCGCCGACATGGTGGTGGCAACCGGGATGCGCGCCTCCCGGACGAACTCCGCCACGGCGTCGCGGTCCGCGCTGCGGCGCACGCCGTGCCCCAGCAGTACGACCGGCCGCTGCGCCTCCCGCAGCGCGTCGAACAGGGCCCGCACCTCGTCCTCGTCCACCTCGGGCCGCTCGACCAGTTCCTCCGGCGCGGACGGCCAGTCGGCCGGCCGCTCGGGGACCGTCCGCTCGAAGACGTCCCGGGGCACCAGCAGTGCCACCGGGCCGGGGCGACCGGACAGGGCGGTGCGGGCCGCCTCCGCCAGCTCGTCCCAGAACCGCTCCGGGTCGGTCAGCGTCACGGTGCGCTTGGTGACGGCCGACAGCAGCAGCGCGGAGTCCACCGTCCGCCCGATGCCGGAGCCGTCCTGGAACGCGCCCTTGCCCGCCAGCGCCTGCGGCGGCTGTCCGACCAGCGCGAGCACCGGGACGGACTCCGCGTAGGACTCGGCCAGTCCGACCGCCAGGTTGACCAGCGCGCCGCCGGAGGTCGAGCAGCAGACGCCGAGCGTGCGGTGCACCCGGGCGTGCCCGTCGGCCATGAAGGCGGCGCCGTCCTCGCGGCGGGCCAGCACCGAGGCCAGCCGGCCGCGGCCGAGGCGGCGGATCGCGTCGTGTAGATGCTCGATGTTGGCGCCGCTGACGCCGAAGACGTACCGCACGCCCCAGTCGCGCAGCGACGTGACCAGCGCGTCGGCGACCGTGGCCGCGGTCGCCGCGGTCTCTCCCGCGCGGTCCTCCCCTGTCGCCGACCATGCCGCCGACCCGGCCCGGTCGGACGCCGCGGCGGCCCCCGGCGCCGTCGCCGTCGCCCCCGTCGTCCCCGTTGTCGTCCCCGTTGTCGTCCCCGTCGTCGTGCCCGTCGTCCTCGTCGTCCTCGTCGTTGGCCCTGCCATCTCTCCCCCTGCCTTCTCTCCCCGTTGGTCCCCCGTCAGGCCGGTCCGGCCGGCCTCCCCGTCGTTCCCGTGCACGCCGGAACAGCCGGCCGTCCCCGTGTCCCCACCGGTCCGGCCGGCCGTCCCGTTCCGCTCCGCGCCGCCCCCGGTCACGCTCCCGGCCGGGCGGCGTTCTCCGTCACCGGCCCGCGTGCCAGCGGACGGTCATGGCGCTCACCAGGTCCCCGCCGTTGGCGAAGGTCCCGAAGGCGAGGATGTCGCCGTCCTTGATCAGGCCACGGTCCAGTGCGTCCGCGACCGTCACCGGGATGGAGCCGGCGAAGAGGTTCCCGTACTTCGCCAGCGTGTCGTGCGTCCGCGCCTCCTCGATCCCGCACCGCTTGCGCCACTCGGCGAGGAAGTCCTCGTTCGGCTGGTGCGTGATCAGGTAGTCGACGTCGTCGCTGCTCAGACCGGCCTCGGCGAGGCTGGCGGCGACCGCGTCCGGCACCAGGGACATGGAGTTCTCCCGGATGGCCGCCAGCCGCTCCTTGGTGAAGTTCACCGTGATCGGCCCGCAGCCGCGCTCCCAGTAGTTGCGGAACACCCCGTCGACGAGCTCCGGTTCGAAGCGCAGCAGGCCGTAGTTCTCGCCGTGCGAGCGCTCGTAGGTGGAGAGGATGCTCGGGCGGCCGGGCGCCACCAGCGTGGCGGTGGCACCGTCGCCGAGGACCCTGGAGCGCTTGGAGCTCTGGAACTCCGGCAGCCGGGAGACGAAGTTGGTCACCGTCAGGACGATGACGTTCCGGTGGATGCCGGACTCCACGAACGCCTTGGCGGTGCGCAGCCCGGACAGCCAGGAGCAGCAGCTGGTGTCGAGCTGGAGCACGGTGGCGCGGGTGGCTCCGATCGCCGACTGTACGGCCGAGCCGATCCCGGGCCAGAACGTGTCGTTGAAGATGCAGTTGTAGATGATGAGGTCGACCTCGTCGGCGGCCAGCCCCGTGCGGTCGAGGAGCTTGGCGCAGGCCCCCGCCCCCAGCTCGGCCGAGGTCTGGTCCGGCGAGGCGAACCTGCGCTCCGCGACGCCGCGGAAGAACTCGTGGTCGCCGAGGTCGTCGTCGGCGCCCGGGCCGCCGGCGTTGGAGACCACCCGCTCGGGCAGGAAGTTCACCACGTCGATCAGCTGTGCCTGCGGGCCGGTGGTGCGGCCCTTCGGTTCCGTCGTCATGGTGTCAGCCGCTGGCCCGGCCGTTGCCGAAGCGGTGCTCCAGGATCCGCTTGAGGTTGGCCGTCTCGATGCGGTGGATGGCGTCGAAGTTCGGCCAGATGTCACCGACCCAGTAGCGGTCGGTGCGGGCCCGGCCCTCGGCGATGTAGTCCGGGACGTCGGTGACGGACCGGTCGTAGTACGGGTGCTTGCAGTTGGTCCAGAGCACCACGGTGCCGGGGCGGCCCAGCGTCTTGTTCGCGTCGATGAACGTGAAGTAGTAGCGCATCCAGAGCTCCTTGCCCTGGTCCCAGGCACAGGGGTAGAACACCAGCCCGTGCTCGGGGCCCTTCATCACGTCGGCGCGGATGAAGATCTCGGTGTTCGGCTGGATGGCCTCGGTGCCCCGGTAGAGACCGCCGCCGACGTGGCGCAGGTCCCGGACGCTGAACGTCCACTCCTCCATCGAGTGGATGTTGGCGGCGTACTCGAAGACGACGTCGTAGGGGACGTCGATGTACTCACCGAGCGAGCAGTACTGGCCGAAGACCTCCTCGTGCGAGTAGGTCTCCTTGGTGCCCTCCACCATGAGGCGGTAGCACTCCTCCTGACTGACCGTCTCGCTGCGGACCAGGCCGGGTATCTTCACCAGGTCCGTGCTGTCCAGCAGGTAGTTCTTCAGATCGCCCGAGTCGTCCGCCCGGCGAGGGGTGATGTCCGCGGTCACTTTCCGACCTCCTTGAGGAATCCGTCGATGTCTTCCCAGTGCTCCGTGGTGGAGATCAGGCCGTTCGTGACGGTCTGGGTCTCCTCGCCGCGGAAGCAGACGTACTTGTACGTCGCCGGGACGCCGGCGAACTCCGCCGAGTGCGTGCCGCAGTGCTGCAGCGACACGTGGATCCGGTCGCCGCTGCGGGTGATGCCGGTGACGGCCTCCACCAGGTCCGGGAAGACCGCCCGGATCTCGCGGACGAGCTGCTGGGCCCCGGCCACGCCGGTGCCCAGACCGGGGTGGGTCGGGACGTCGACCCAGTCCTGGCTGACCGCCCGCGCCATCAGGCCGGTGTTCCCCGTGCTCAGGGCCCCGTAGAAGTGGGCCACGGCGCTCAGGCCGCCGCCCGTCCAGGCCTCGGCACCGGCGTCGGCCGCGGGCACCGCCGCTTCGACCACCGGCACCGCGTCACCGGCGGCGGCAGGCTGTGCCTCCGCCACCGAACCGCCCGTGAGCACCGCCGCCGCGGCAGCCGCCGCGACCGGTCCGCGCACGGTCCACGATGATTTGCAGGTCATAGCGAACCTCCCCCAAAGGTTCGACGAACAACTGATCACCCATCCTTGTGGACTCCCGTGGTGCCGTCGATGAGAATCCGGCCGGGATGGCTTAGCAATCGTCCTGAGCCCGCGTCGTGAACCGGTCGGCGTCGCCGACGCATTGTCATGCACTCTCTCCCCCGCCGGACGCCGGGCCATGCTTATGACTTGTGCCACACCGGTCGGCACCCGCACCGCGAGCCCCGGGGGCCTCCCGGACCGCGGACGGCCGCACGGGCCCCACCGCCCCCGGGCGTCACACCCCGACCGGCCTCCCGCGGCGTCAGAACGACCGGCCCTCGCCCCGGTACGGGGGCTCCGGGCCGACCGGGTCGGGCCGGTCCCGGCGGTCGGCGCAGAGCGTCGCGGAGAGCCTGGTCAGCAGCGCGGCGAGGTCGTCGAACTGCTTCTCGTCCCAGTCCCCCAGCAGCTCCGCCAGCTGCTCCCGACGGGCCTCGACCAGCCGGATCGCGACCGCCTCGCCCGGTTCGGTCAGACGCAGCGGCAGTCCGCCGGTGCGGGAGGCGAGACCGCGCCCCTCCACCTCGCGGACGGCCTCGTCGATCACCGTGAACGGGACGATCCGGCGCTCGGCCAGCTCCGCCGGCTCGACCGAGCCGTGGTGGTGCATCTGCAGCAGCAGCCAGCTGGAGGCCGGCTTGAGGTCGAGCCCGGCCGTGGCGGTGATCCGGCGGAAGAGGTCGCGCCGGGCCTCCCGGCTGTTCAGCACCGACAGCGCGCGGGCGATCTCGTCCAGCGAGGAGCGTTCCACCGGGTTGACGCCGATCGACTCGCTCAGGTCCGGGGCGGTCACCGTCTCGCGGAGCTTCTGTTCGCGCAGGAACAGCGAGAGCACGAAGGCGAGGGCGGCGATCGGCACCGCGTAGAGGAAGACGCGGGTGATCGACTCGGCGTAGGCGTGCAGGATCGCGGTCCGGGTGGCCTCCGGGAGCCCGTCGATCACGCGCGGGTCGGCGGTGATCGCCCCGGGGTCGAAGCCGGACGGCAGCGGCACGCCGGCCAGGGCGTCCCGCAGCCGGTCGGTGAGGCCGCTCGCGAAGACCGCCCCGAAGACGGAGACGCCGAAGGACGCCCCGATGGAGCGGAAGAAGGTGGCACCGGCGGTTGCCACGCCGAGGTCCTGGTAGCCGACGGAGTTCTGCACGATCAGCACCAGGACCTGCATCACCAGCCCCAGGCCGAGGCCGAAGACCAGGAAGTAGCAGCTCGTCTCGAAGGTGCCGGTGTTCTCGTCGAGCCGGGAGAGCAGGACCAGACCGACGGTGGTGACGGCCGTTCCGGCGATCGGGAACGCCCGGTAGTGACCGGTCCGGGCGACGACCTGGCCGGATCCGATCGAGGTGACCAGCATCCCGAGCACCATCGGCAGCATGTGGATGCCGGACAGGGTCGGCGAGACGCCCATGACCACCTGGAGGAAGGTCGGCAGGTAGGTCAGGGCGCCGAACATGGCGAAGCCGACCACGAACGAGATGACGGCGACCAGGCTGAACGTCCGCGAGCGGAACAGCCTCAGCGGCAGCACCGGTTCGGCCGCGGTCCGCTCGACCAGGACGAACGCGACCAGCAGCAGGGCACCCAGCACACCCAGGCCGACGATCTGCCAGGAGCCCCACGCCCAGGTCGTCCCGCCGAGCGAGGTCATCAGCACCAGGCAGGTGGCCACCGCGGCGATCAGCACGGTGCCGAGGTAGTCGATCCGGTGGCGGCGCTTCACCTCGACGCCGTGCAGCACGGCGGCGATCACCACCAGGGCGACCACGCCGATCGGCAGGTTGATGTAGAAGACCCAGCGCCAGCTGAGGTGGTCCACGAACAGGCCGCCGAGCAGCGGCCCGAGCACGCTGGTGACGCCGAAGACCGCGCCGAAGAGGCCCTGGTACTTGCCGCGGTCCCGGGGCGGCACGAGGTCACCCACGATGGCCTGGGTGAGCACGATCAGCCCGCCGCCGCCGAGGCCCTGGAGGGCGCGGAAGGCGATCAGCTCGCCCATGTTCCTGGCGACGCCGCAGAGCGCCGAGCCGACCAGGAAGATGACGATCGCGGCCTGGAAGAAGCGCTTCCGGCCGTACATGTCGCCGAGCTTCCCCCAGAGCGGGGTGGCCGCGGTCGAGGCGAGCAGGTAGGCCGTGACCACCCAGGAGAGGTGCTCCAGGCCGCCGAGGTCGCTGACGATGGTGGGCAGCGCGGTGGAGACGATGGTCTGGTCGAGCGCGGCCAGCAGCATCGCCAGCAGCAGGGCGCCGATCGGCACCCAGAGGTTGTGGACGGTGACCTGCGGCGGACCCGGCTCGCTCGCCGGGCTCCGGCCGGACGCGGCGATCGGATCCGTCATGGGGTCTCCGTAGGGGTCGCGGGCCCCGGTCGGGCCGGTCCGTGGGAACGATCACTCCCGACTCACCATGCTGTCAGAAATGCCCTGGTTTGCGCCGTTCAGTTGAGCCGAACGTCATTCCCGCCGCCATCCGGGGGACGCTTCCGGAGCGCCGACCGTTCATCGGGCAACAACCACCACCAACCGGCACAACACCCCTGGACCGGGCCGGACGCCCCTGTCCACCCACAGAGACGTCCTGCATAATCAGGCGCGTTCGCCCCCCCCCGGGAACACGCTTCCGAGCAGACAGGGGGCCAGATCCGAGACCGAGGAGGGCCGGCCGATGCCGGACCAGCACTGCCCGACGTGCGGCACCGCACGCTCCGCCGGGTGCAGGTGCCTCCCCGACCCGGCGCTCACCGACCCGGCGCTCACCGAGACGGCGCTCACCGAGACGGCCGTGCTGCCGCACCTGGAGGGCCCGCCGCTGGTGCGCCCGTACGTGCCGCTGGCCGCCGGTCAGGTGACGGACGCCCCGGCGGCCGGCGCCACGGCGGACCCGTTCGCCACCACCCTCCTGCCGCCGGTCGCCCCGCCGGCCGGTCCGGATGCGGACGCCTACGCGACCACCGTGCTGCCCCCGGTGATGTCGGTGCCTCAGCAGGCCCCGACCGCCCCGCAGCCGCCGTACGGTCAGCAGGCGCCGTACGGCCGGCAGTCCCACGACCCGCAGCACGGCTACGGCGAGCAGCACCCGCACGACCCTCGGCACCCCTACGACGGCGCGGAGGAACCGGCGGCGGACGGTGGCGACGAGATCGGCCTGTTCGCCTTCGCCGGCGCGGCCCCCGACGCCCACGACGGCTCCGCCCGCACCGGCGGCCGGGCCGCCCGGCGGGCGCAGGAGCAGGCCGCGGGCGGCCCACTGGCCCGGCGCCGGGGTCTGGTGGTCGCGGCCGGCGCCGGCCTGCTGGCGCTCACCGTCGGCCTCGCCTACGCGGTGACGCCCTCCGGCGAGCCCGAGCGGCAGGCGCAGCCCCTGCCGTCCCGCACCCTGGCCCCGGCGCCGGTGGACCCGACCACGCCCGCACCACCCCCGAGCCCGAGCGCGCCGCCGTCCAGCAGCGAGGCGCCGAGCCCGAGTCCGAGCAGAACGGCGAAGCCGAGCAGGACCGCGACCCCGACCCCGGCGGCCACCCCCACCACGGTCGCGGCTCCCCCCGTGGCGGCCCCTGCGCCGGCGCCCACCACCCAGCCGCCGAGCCCGACGCCGACCGCCCCCACCCAGACGCCGACCCCCACGCCCACCACCCGGGTGCTGGAGCGCGGGATGAGCGGACCGGACGTCAAGGACATGCAGCTGCGGCTCTCCGCCGCCTCCTGCGGATTCGTCGACAAGTCGATCGCGACCGGCACCTTCGACTGGTGGACCCAGAGCGTGCTGGGCGACTTCCAGCGCAGCAACAAGATCAAGGGCGAGGTCAACGCCGGTGCCCCGGTCTACGGCCCCAAGACCCGGGCAGCCCTGGAGAGCGACCCGGGCGGCTGCTGAGCGGCCGTCAGCCGGTGACGGCGCGGAAGATGCTGACCCCGGCCATCAGGACCATCACACCGGCGGCCACCCGGATGATCACCTTCATCGGGACGTGCTTCAGCAGCTTCTGACCGCCGAGGATCGCGATGCCGGCGACGGCGCAGAGCGCCAGCCAGGCGCCGAGGCCGACGGCGAGCGGGTCGGCGTACTTGGCGGCCAGGTTGGCGGTCATGATCTGGGTGAGGTCGCCGAACTCGGCCACCGCGACGACCACGAAGCTGGCCCCGGCCACCTTCCAGAAGCTGTTCGAGGACGGCTCCTTGGCCGCGTGCCCGTCGTCGTCCCCGCCGCCGTGGAAGAGCAGCATGGCCGCGCCGGCCAGGAAGAGCACGCCGGTGACGCCCTCCACCCAGCGCTGCGGCAGCAGCGAGAGCAGGTGGCCGGCGACCAGGGCGATGCCGACCTGCAGGGCGAAGGCGGCGGCGATGCCGGCGAAGACGTGGCTCGCGCGGTACTTGGCGCCGAGCATCAGGCTGGCCAGTGCGGTCTTGTCCGGCAGTTCGGCCAGGAAGACGATGCCGAACGTGATGACGGCGACGGTCAGGCTCATGGGGAGATCGGTATCCCTCGGTCGGGCTGCCGGCCTGGGCAGCTCCGTCAGGGGTCGCTCCGGCCCGACAGCACTGGTCAGAAGTCACAGCACTGCGGCCGAAGGTCTCGCCGGCACCGCCCCGAAAGACGCGTGCCCCGGGCGCCGGGCCCCGCGGGGGGCCAGTATGTCGACGGTCCGGTGGAGGGCTACTCCCCTTCAACGCCGTCCAGCCTACCCGATGCCGCCCGGCCTCCCGCCGGTCGCCGGCCCGGCGGCCACCCGGCCCCGGGCCACCAGTTCCAGCACCACCACGATCGCCGCCGACTCCACCGCGAGCAGCGCGACCAGCACGAACAGCTGCACCGCGCCCGCCTGCACCGGGGTGGCCCCGCCGAGCAGCATGCCGACGAACGCGCCGGGCAGCGTGACCAGGCCCACCGTCCGGGTCTGGTCGAGGGCCGGGACGAGCGAGGTCGCGGCCGCGGTGCGGCAGATCTCCAGCCGGGCGTCGCGCTCCTCGAAACCGAGCGCCAGTGCCGCCTCCACCTCGCCGTGGCGCTGCCGCAGCTCGTCCAGCGCACGCCGGCCGGCCAGCGAGGTCGCGGTGAGCGCGCCGCCGATCAGGATGCCGGCGACCGGGATCACCGACAGGCCCTTCGGGGGCAGCAGCCCGACGGCCAGCAGCAGCGCGAGGACGGGGACCACCCCCGCCGCGATCGGCGCGGCCGCCCAGACCCAGGCCGGCCCCCGGGTCATCCGCCGCCCGGCCGTCCGGACCGCGACCGCGAACATCACCAGGACGAACAGCGCCGACCACCAGAGCGAGCCGACCACCCAGGTGATCACCAGCGCGACGGCGGCCAGCTGCACCGCCGCCCGCAGCCCGGCCCGCAGCACGGCGTGCCCGTGGCCGAGCAGGCCCCGGCCGGCCACCGCCACGGCGGCGGCGAGCAGGACGGCGGTGACCACCCCGAGCCCGGGGGTGACCGGCAGCAACTGGTCGGCCGCCGACCGGGTCACGGCGGTCAGATCCAGCTGGTGAACCACATCCGGTCCTGCCAGGACGACATCGGGATCACCTCCGCCGTGTAGAGCGGATAGAAGAACGCGAAGCAGCCCACGATCGCGAGCACGATCAGCCCGGCCCCGGCCGCGCCGATCCGGCGCCGGCGGGGTGAGCAGCCCTCCGGGCCGAGCATGGCGCCGAGCATCTGGGCGACGGCGAGGCAGAGGAACGGCACCAGGACGACCATGTAGAAGGAGAAGACGGTCCGCTCCTGGTAGCGGAACCAGGGCAGGTAGACGCCGGCGACGGCGCAGAGCACCGCGCCCGAGCGCCAGTCCCGGCGGAAGAACCAGCGCCAGAGCAGGTAGGCCAGGGCGAAGCAGGCCGTCCACCAGAGCAGCGGGGTACCGAGGCCGAGGATCTGCGCGGCGCAGCCGCCGGAGGCGGTGCACCCCTGCTGCCCGGCCGGCACCTGCTCCCAGTACATGGAGACCGGGCGGCCCTGGACCAGCCAGCTGAACGGGTTCGACTGGTAGGTGTGCGGGGTGCTCAGCCCGGTGTTGAAGTCGTACATCTGCGAGTGGTAGTGCCAGAGGCTGCGCAGCGGCGCGGGCACCCAGGTCATCGGCACCTGCGGCAGCGGGACGCCGAGGAAGCGCGCCGGGGAGAGCCCGGCGCGGTCGTCGGCCCAGTGCCGGTCGTAGCCGCCGCCGGTGGCCAGCCAGCCGGCCCAGGCCCCGACGTAGACCACCAGGGCCGAACCGGCCACCGCGAGCAGCGCGGGCAGCGCGTCCCGGCGCAGCATCGAGCGCCAGGGGCGGCGGGCCCCGGCCCAGCGGCGGCCGGACTGGTCCCACAGGACGGTGAGCAGGCCGAAGGCGACCAGCACCATGGCGCCGTTCCACTTGACCGCGCCGGCGGCGCCGATGAGGACACCGGCGGCGATCCGCCAGGGCCGCCACCCGAGCCGGACGCCGTCGCCGCCGCGGCCGTCCCGGACGGCGGCGAGCCGGGCGCGGGTGCGGTCGCGGTCGATCAGCAGGCTGCCGAACGCGGCGAGCACGAAGAACATCTGGACGCCGTCGAGCAGGCCGATCCGGCTCATCACCAGTTGGAGGCCGTCGACCGCCATCAGCAGGGCGGCGGTGCAGCCGAGCAGGGTGGAGCCGAAGAGCCGGCGACCGATCCGGGCGAGCATCAGCACGGTGACGGTGCCGAGCAGGGCGGTCATGAACCGCCAGCCGAAGGGGTGCAGGCCGAACGCCCACTCGCCGAGCGAGATCACCCACTTGCCGAGCGGCGGGTGGGCGATGAACTCGGGCGCGGACGTGAGCGGGACCTGCTGCGGGACGGCGAGGATGTCCGCGTTGGCGCTGTCCGGCCAGGTGCCCTCGTAGCCCTGCCGGAGCAGCGACCAGGCGTCCTTGGGGTAGTACGTCTCGTCGAAGACGAAGGCGTTGGGGTAACCGAGGTCCCAGAAGCGCAGCAGCCCGGCGAAGAGCGCGACCCCGATCGGCCCGAGCCAGCCGGACCAGTCGGCCGCCCGGCGCAGCAGCCCCCGCGGAGCCGGTACGGGGGCTGCGGGGGCCGGGGGTGCGGGTGGGTGCGTGAGCGCCGCTTGCGTCATTGCCTCGCCGATTCGCCTGTCTCGCCTATGCCGGCCGGGGCCGGGCGGTCAACAGCAACCGACACTATGTGCCGGTCGGCGGGAAACCAAGCGCGACGGGCGCCGACCAGGTGACCCGGTGGGCGCCCGTCGCACGGCCGTGCGGGGGGTCGTACGGCGGCCGTCAGGCGGCGGTCTGCAGCTCCCGGAGCGGGAGGGTGCGGACCGGGGCCGGGGCCGGCGCGTTGTCCTGGGCGGCGGTGAGGTGCGGCCGCAGCCGCAGCGCCAGGGCGACGACCAGCAGGGTGGAGCCGGCCATCGCCGCCAGGTAGAGCGGCCAGGTGCCGGAGCCGACCAGCAGCACGCCGACGGCCGGGCCGACCGCGACGGCGATCTGCTTCACCAGGGCGTACCCGGCGTTGTAGGTGCCGAGCAGGCGGGCCGGGGCGAGGTCGGCGACGATCGGGCCCATGGTGGGGGCGAGCAGCGACTCGCCGACCCCGAACAGGGCGTAGATCGAGACGATCGCGACCGTGGCGGCCATGGTCTCGGTCCGGATCAGGCCGGCGACCAGGGCCATCGCCCAGGCGCCGAGCCAGACCACGCCGGCCGCGGCCATCGCGGTGGTACGGCGGCGGCGCGCGGTGATCCGCACCATGAACATCTGCAGCACCACGATGGTCAGCGCGTTGGCGCCGATGGCGATGCCCAGGGTGGAGGGCGCGGTGCCGACGGTGTCGGTGGCGAAGGCCGCGACGCCGGACTCGAACTGGCCGTAGCAGGTGAAGAAGATCAGGCCGGCGAGCACGCAGAGCCGCAGCATCGCCTTGTCGGCGACCAGGGCGCGCAGGCCCTGCGGGCCGTCCGCCTTCTCCTGGACCAGGGCGGGCGCGGCGTTCGGGATCCGTGCGGTGCCGGTGACCAGGGCCAGGCCCAGGAAGGTCGCGGCCTCGATGGTGAACAGCCGGGTCAGGCTGGCCGGGTCGGCGACGTCGACGATCTGGCCGCCGACCAGTGCGCCGATGCCCATCCCCAGGTTGACCAGGGTGAACTGCAGCGCGAAGGCGTGCGAGCGGGTCGCCGCGGTCGAGCAGCGGACGATCATCGTGGCCAGCGCCGGCTGGCAGGTGGTGACGCCCGCGCCGAACAGGAAGGACGAGACCAGCAGGGCCGTGGTCCCGGTGGCGTGGCCGAAGGCGAACGCACCGGTGGCGGCCAGGGCAGCGCCGGCCAGCAGCACCGGGCGCGGGCCGTACCGGTCGATGCCGCGGCCGGTGAGCGGGAGCACGGCGAGCGCGGCCAGCGCGAAGACGGTGAACACCATCCCCGCGGCCAGCGACCCCAGGCCGCGCACCTGGTCCACGTACACGAACATGTACGGCATCGTGAACCCGCTGCCGAACGCGCTCAGTGCGTTCCCGATCTGGACGCGGCGCAGCGGGCCCGCCCCGCGCGACTGCTGCCTCTGCTGCTTCACCGTGCCGGCCACCGTGCACACCCCTTCACTGTTTCACTGGACACTCTTAAGACCAGAAGATTTAAGAGCTAAAGTCTTGCGAGATATAGTCTTAGCACCAGAAGAGTGCGGAGTCAAAGGCTTAAGGGGTGCACCTCGCGTGCGACACTGGTCCGCATGACAGCAGAGAAGCCCGCGCCGGCCACCGCCCGCGAGCTGGGCATCGCCGAGCAGGTGGCCGTCTACCAGCGGGAATTCCCCACCGTGGACCCGCAGGTGGAGACCATCGTTCAGACGCTCTCCCGGGTCGCCCGGCGGATGGGCGTCGCCTACGACCGGCAGCTGACTGTGCTCGGAATCACCTCCGCCGAGTGGGAGGTGCTCAAGGCCCTGGTGGTCGCCGGCAGCCCGTACCGGCTGGGTCCGGGCGAGCTGGCCAAGCGGCTCGGCCTGACCCCGGCGGCGATGACGCACCGGATCGACCGGATGGTCGCCGAGGACCTGGTGACCCGCGAGCGCGACGAGACCAACCGGGTCCGGGTGATCATCGAGCTGACCGAGAACGGCCGCGACAAGTGGCTGGAGTCGATGCGGATGGCCGCCGTCTTCGAGGAGGAGCTGCTCCAGGACCTCGCCGGCGACGAACGCGCCGTCCTCTCCCACCAGCTGGCCCGGATGCTGCGGCGGATCGAGGAGTCCCAGCCGGACGCCCTGGGGCGCACCGCGGACCTGGACTGACGACACCGCCCGGCCCGCCCCGCGAGGGCGGCGGGCGGCAGGGCGGCGGGGGGACGAGGGCGGCGGGGGGACGAGGGCGGCGGAGCGGCGGCGCCCGGGGACGACAGCGGTCCGGCCCGCCGGGGGGCAGCTCCCCCGGCGGGCCGGACTCGTGGGTGCGAGGGTCGGTCAGGCCCTCATCGGCTCAGTGCCGCGTCAGCAGGGGCCGTTGTCGGTCCAGACGCCCCACTGGCCGGTGGTGGTGGGGTCCTCGCCCTTGGTCCACCACTTGTTCGTGTAGTAGTGACCCTTCCAGGAGACCTTGGTGCCGGCGGTCGCGTAGGTGGCGGCCGCGTCCCAGCCCGGGGCCCCGGCGCAGCCGGCCGGGGTGGTCGGAGGCGTGGTCGGCGGGGTCGTCGGAGGAGTGGTGGGCGGGGTGGTCGGCGGCGTGGTGGGCGGGGTCGTCGGCGGCGTGGTCGGGGCGGCCGGGCAGCCCGCGGCGGAGCCGTTGGTGGCCTCGACCATCTTGTCGAACAGCGCGGTCCTCGTGCCCAGGTCGTACAGCGAGAAGGCGAAGGAACCGCCGAGGCCGTTGCAGTGGGCGTAGTCCACCTTGGCCTGGATCGAGCGGGTGTCCTCACCGCTCCAGAACGTGGTGCCGTCGTAGAAGTAGGTGGTCTTCGCGGTGTCGTCCCAGAACGTCTTCGCCGGGTTGTCGACGAAGCCGGCCAGCTCCTTGTACATCTGGATGCCGGGCACGCTGCCGGACATCGAGGCGCCGGCGGCCGGGCCGGTGGCGGACTGGAAGAGGCCGTTGCGGCCGTTGTTCGCAACGCCGGTCCACCCGCGGTAGTAGAACGGGATGCCCACGTTGATCTTCTTGGCGGGGAAGCCGCCCGGGATCCCGTAGTCGGCGTCCCCGGCGGTGTAGGCCTTGATCGCGGCGTCGACCGAGTACTTGCCGTGGCCCGGCGCGGCCGGGGTCATCGGGTCGTCCGGGCCGGAGTAGATCGGGGCCTGGTGGTTGGTCGGGCCCTTGGCGTCCCACGCGCCGTGCATGTCGTAGGTCATGATGTCCAGGAACGTCAGGTACTGGCCGATCTTGTCGGTCTCGACGTTCCGGATCTTGTCCTGGCCGGCGCCGACCGCCGCCGCGGTGGCGTAGGTCTTGCCGTCGGCCTTGCCCTGGGCGTCGAGCTGCTCGCGCAGCTCCTTCAGCAGCAGGGTGAAGTTCTGCTTGTCGTTCGGGCTGGAGAGGTTGCCGGTGTGGCCGCCGCCCCCCGGGTACTCCCAGTCGATGTCGATGCCGTCGAAGACGCCGGCCGCCGAGCCCGGGCCGCCGTAGCCGGCGTCGGTCGGCAGGTTGCCCTTGATGAACATGTCGATGCAGGACGAGACCAGGTGCTTGCGCGAGGCGTCCGTGGCGGCCGCCGCCGAGAAGTACTTGGAGTAGGTCCAACCACCCAGCGAGATCAGGATCTTGAGGTTGGGGTTCTTCGCCTTCAGCTTCTTGAGCTGGTTGAAGTTGCCCGCGATCGGCTGGCCCCAGACGTCGCCGACGCCGTCCACCGAGATGTCCGGACCGAAGCTCTTCTGGTAGTCCGCGAAGGCGTCGCCCGCGCCGTCACCGGCGTTGGGGTTGTTGTCGTCCTGGTTGGCGGCCTTGGTGGCCTCGAAACAGCCCAGGTCGGTCGGGTGGATGTTGGCGAACGAGTAGATGAGGTAGTCCAGCTTCCCGGCCACGCCGGTGTCCTGGATCGTCTTGGGGTAGTACGCGTTCGCGTAGATCGACCACTGGTCGAAGTAGGCCACCTTGATGCCGCCGCTGGTGGCGGGCGCGCCGGTGGAGTTGGTGACGGCCGCGTTGGCCGCACCGCCCCCGCCGAGGGCGAGGCCGGCGCCGAGCAGCAGGGAGGCAGTGGTCCCGACCGCGAGGGCGGCCAGGCTCTTCGGGCGCCGGCGGCGGCCGGGCTCCGGGGCCGGGCTGCCGGCCCTTTCGATGCGTGAACGGAGCATGGGTGCGTGACTCCTGGTCTGTGGGGGATTCCGTCGGCGCTGGGGGACACGTACGGGGTGGGGCCGCACGACCAGGACATGACAGAAAGGGGGAGGGAATCGAGCGGGAACATGCCTTGGCGGACACCGGGATATGCCGAACCGGCGCCGGCGGCGGACCGCTGACGCCGGTTCAGGGGCTCCCTGCACCTGGGCACTAAAATGGACTAGACCAACTACCCCGTCAAGGGGTGCCGGTTCGCCTTGAGCCGCCCTTAAGGTTGGCCCCCTGCCCCGCCCCTGCCCCGCCCCCTGCCCCGCCCCCTCTTCCGGCCCGGGTACCGGCACCGCCGCCGACCTGCGGCCCGGTGCCGCCTGCGGGCCCGGTGCCGCGCCGGGTCCGGCACCCTCCGGACCTCCCCCGCGCCGGCCTCCGCGCTCCCGGGTTCAGTACCGGACGGCGTTGGCCACCTCAGCCCTGACCGTGCCGGTGAGTTTGCGGTTGCCGGTCGCGGTGACCTGGGCGCTCTGCCCGGCGGCCACGTCCGGAACGGTCACCGCCGTCGCGTCCAGCACGTTGCCTGAGCCGTCGGTGAAGTTGACCTGGATCACGTACCGGTTGGACTGCTGCCCGCTGTTCTTCACGGTGAGCGGCACCGAGGCCTTGCCGTCCGAGCCGATCGTCACCGCGCCGGTGGTGACGTCGCCCTTGGCGTCCAGCCCGCCCTTGACGCTCGCGACCGCCGACGAGGCCGCCGCCTCGGCCGACGCCGCGGCGGACGCGGCCGCCGAGGAGAGCCCGCTCGCCACCGAGGAGGCGGCCGACGCCGCGGCGGAGGCTGCCGCGGACGCCGCGGCGGAGAGGCCGGACTCCACGGCTCCGGCGGCCGAGGAGACGGCGCTGCTCGCCTTGCCGTCCGAGGAGCAGCCTGCCAGCGCCGCGCCGCCGAGCACGGCGGCGGCCAGCACGCCGGCCACGGCGCGCCGCGGGCGGCGGACCACCGGGGCGGTCAGGTCGGCGGCGGTGGTGCGGGTGGGGCGGGTCGCCCCGGTCAACGGCTGGCGGTCCGACTGGCGGTCCATCGGGTCCTCGTTTCTGCCCGGCGCCGGGGGTACCCGGCACACCTCCCGGCCCACCCTCGGGCGCCCCGGGCGGGCCCGCCAGCAGGACGGCGCATCCGGGTGAGGCGGCCCGTGGGGCCGGCCGGCCGCGGACGTGCGGGAGGCCCCGGTGCATCCGGGGCCTCCCGCCCTCCGGTCGGGGTCAGGACAGCCCGGAGCCCTCCTGGAACTCCGACTCCACGACGGCCCGCTCCTCGCGCAGCCGCATCACGTGCCGGCGGCGGGCCACCGCGCCGTACGCCCCGGCCGCGCTGGCGAGGAAGGCCAGCACGCCCACCCACGGGCGGTCGAAGGCATGCCCGCTCCAGTGGTCCAGCGAGTAGCGGCCCGGGCCGGCCAGACCCAGCGCCAGACCGGTCGCCCCCAGGAAGGCCGGGTACTCGTAGCCCCCGGAGGTGATGAAGAAGCCGGCCGGGGCGTGCACCGCGACGGCGCCGGCCATGGTGCCGGCCACCACCGAGCCGGCCACCGGCGTGGCCAGCCCGGCCACCAGCAGCGCGCCGCCGCCCGCCTCGCCGACGCCGGCGGCGAGGGCGCTCTGGCGCGCCGGATGGAAGCCCATGTGCTCCATCGCCTGGGCGGTGGCGTCGAGGCCGCCGCCCCCGAACCAGCCGAACAGCTTCTGGGTGCCGTGCGCGATCAGCACCCCGCCGACGGCGCCGCGCAGGGCCAGCAGGCCCAGGTCCTTACGGTTCAGACACATGTCGAATCCTCGTTCCAGCGGAGGGTGATCCGGCTTCCATGGGAGCCGAAAGGGCGTGCCGACTCGACTCGGGACCGCCATCCGGGCGAACATCGAGTCGTCGAGGAATACCGCCGCGCCCAGGAAGCGAGCCGATGAGCATCACCCGGCCCGAACCGCCCGTCTACGTCCTGGACGGCCGCGGGATCACCGACCGCGCCGCCTTCTACACCGCCCTCGGCGCCGCACTGAACGGCCCCGGCGGCTACTACGGCTCCAACCTCGACGCGCTGGCCGACTGCCTGCACGGCGGCTTCGGTCCCACGCCCCCGTTCACCCTGGTCTGGGAGGACGCCGGGACGGCCCGGCGGCACCTGACCGGCACCGTCGTCATCGGCGAGCGGCGGCTCGACTACTTCGGCGCGATCCTGGCCACCTTGCGCTCCGAGGGCGTGGCGGTCCAGCTCCGATGATCACCCCGGCCATCCTTGGCACATGTTCGTCTTCAACCTGAGCAGCGCCTTCATCGCCTTCTTCGCCGTGGTGGGACCGCCGAAGGTCCTGCTCTCCTTCGCCCGGCTGGCCGGCACCCGCAGCACCCGGGAGCTGCGCCGGCTGGCGGCCTGGTCCACCGTGATCTCGGCGGTGATCGGGCTGGTGCTCGCCTACACCGCCGACGCCGTCACCTCGCTGTTCCACATCAGCGACCAGTCGCTCCAGCTGGCCGGTGGCGTGATCTTCTTCATCTACGCCGTCGCGCTGGTCCTGGGCGTCCACCTGGGCGCCGGCGGCGACGAGGAGGACGAGCACCTGCGCAACCCGATGGTGGACGGCCTCCGCGAACTGCTGCTGCCCTACATCGCCAGCCCGCTGGCGGTCACCGCGGTACTGGTGGCCTCGCTCTTCAAGGACGACTGGGGCTGGCGGACCACCGTGGTGGGCGCCTACGTCGCGGTCGTGGTGATCAACTACTTCTGCGTGGCGGCCCTCGCGCCGTTGATGCAGCGCGCCCACCGCACCTCGTTGGAGGTGCTCTCCCGGCTCCTCGGTCTGCTGCTCGCGGCGGTCGGCGTCGAGCTCTTCCTGAACGGCCTGGCCGGCCTCGGCGTGCACATGGCCGAGGGCCACTGAGCGGGGACGGCGCCCCGGGGCCTCACGGCGCGACCACCGGGCGCCACGGCACCGGGCTGGAGAGGATCATCGAACTGGCCGGCTGCCCGTGGGCGCCGAGCCGGTCGATCAGCGCCTCGAAGTCCGCCATCGCGGGCACCGCGACCAGCAGGATGCAGCACGCCCCGCCGGTCACCCGGTGCAACTGCAGCACCTCCGGCCAGGTCGCCACCTCGGGATCGCGCAGCACGCAGCGCGGGCCGTAGCACTGGAGCTGGACCAGCGCGGTGATCGGCAGCCCGGCCCGGGCGGGGTCGACGTGCGCGTGGTAGCCGGCGATCACCCCGTCGGCCTCCAGACGGCGCACCCGCTCGGCGACGGCGGGTGCGGAGAGGCTCACCCGGCGGGAGAGTTCGTTGTACGAGAGCCGGGCGTCGGCCTGCAGCTCGGCCAGCAGGCGGCGGTCGACGGCGTCCATGGCGACTCCCGGGAGTTGTGGGCCGGCCGGCACTGCGGCGGGCCGTTCGGCGCAGGTCAGCGGGGTTCCGGCGGCGATTTCACGATCGTAAAGCCGATCGGCCCGAAGACCTCGCGAACGAAAGGTTCGGGCGCGGTTGCCGTGCCCGGAACCCATTCAAGAGCAGGCCGGGACCGCCGCACAATGGGGCCCCCGCAAGGGACGGGGTCATCAGGAGGGATCGGGATGGGGCACGACTCGGTGGAGACACCCAACCTGTCGTTCGTTCGGGGCGGCGAGCCGGGTCACGGCACCCCGTACGCGCGCTACGCCCGGCTCGCGGAGCTGCACAGCCTGCAGAACCCGCGCAGCAAGGTGCCGGCCGAGCTGTCGTTCATCGTCACCACCCAGGTGATGGAGCTGCTCTTCGGCCTGCTGCGGCACGAGTGGACGCTCGCCCAGCAGGCGCTGCGCGAGGACGACCTGCCGCAGGCGCTGGCCGCCCTGCGCCGGGGCACCCACGCCCAGGACGTGCTGGTGGAGTCCTGGGACCTGCTGGCGACCATGACGCCCCAGGAGTTCAACGCCTTCCGCTCGGTCTTCGGCGAGGCCTCGGGCTTCCAGTCCTCGGCCTTCCTGCACCTGGAGTTCCTGCTCGGCAACAAGAACGCCGCGCTGCTGCGGATGTACGACGAGGTGCCGCAGACGCGCGCCGAGCTGGCCGAGGCACTGCGCTCCGCCAGCCTGTACGACGACGCGCTGGCCCTGCTGGCCCGGCGCGGGCTCGCCGTGCCGCACGAGCCCTCCGAGCAGCGCCACCGGACCGACCCCGCGGTGGAGGCGGCCTGGCGCCGGGTCTACACCGACCCGGACCTCGCCTCCCTCCAGCCGCTCGCCGAGGCGCTGCTGGACGTGGCCGAGCGGGTGACCCGCTGGCGCCAGCGCCACCTGGCGGCGGTCCGGCGGGCGATGGGCGCCAAGCCGGGTTCGGGCGGCTCCAGCGGCCTGAGCTGGCTGCGCAAGGCCGCCGAGCAGGACGTCTTCCCCGAGCTGTGGTCCGTCCGGGACGAGATGTGAGCGAGCAGTGAGCGAGAGAGTGGGCAAGAAGGTGGGCATGATCACGCGCGAGGAGTGCGCGGCGCTGGACGCCGTCGACCCGCTGGCGGCGTTCCGCAAGGAGTTCGCCCTGCCGGACGGCGTCGTCTACCTGGACGGGAACTCGCTCGGCGCACTGCCGGCCCGCACCCCCGGCCGGGTGCGGCAGGTCGTCGAGGAGGAGTGGGGCCGCGAGCTGATCCGCAGCTGGAACGAGGCCGGCTGGTTCGAGCAGCCGTACCGGCTCGGCCGGCGGATCGCGCCGATGATCGGGGCCGAGCCGGAGGAGGTGGTGGTCTGCGACACCACCTCGGTCAACCTGTTCAAGGTGCTGACCGCCGCGCTGCGGCTGCGGCCCGGCCGCCGGACGGTGCTCGGCGACGGCGCGGCCTTCCCCACCGACCTGTACATCGCCGAGGGCGTGACCGCGCTCTTCGAGGGCGCGCGAAGCGTCCTGGTCGCGCCGGAGGAGCTGGACCGGCACCTGGGCGGGGACGTCGCCGCGGTCGTCCTCTCGCACGTGGACTACCGCACCGGCGAGCTGCTGGACATGCCCGGCATCACCGCCCGGGTGCAGGCCGCGGGGGCCCTGATGATCTGGGACGTCTGCCACTCGGTGGGCGCGCTCCCGGTCGAACTCGGCGCGGCCGGCGCGGATTTCGCCGTCGGCTGCACCTACAAGTACCTCAACGGCGGTCCCGGCTCGCCGGCCTTCCTCTACGTGGCCCGCCGGCACCTCGCGGCGGGGCCGCAGCAGCCGCTGAGCGGCTGGTTCGGGCACGCCCGCCCGTTCGCCTTCGAGCCCGGGTACGACCCGAAGGACGGCATCGGCCGCTTCCTCACCAGCTCGCCCTCGCTGCTCGGCCAGGCCGCCCTGGAGTCCTCCCTGGACGTCTGGGAGCAGGCCGACCTGGCCGCGGTACGGGCCAAGAGCCTGGCCCTGACCGACCTGTTCATCTCCCTGGTGGAGGGCCTGGACGGGATCGAGGTGGCCACCCCGCGCGAGCACGCCCGGCGCGGCAGCCAGGTGGCCCTGCGGCACGCCGACGGGTACCCGGTGGTGCAGGCGCTGATCGAGCGCGGGGTGATCGGGGACTTCCGCGCCCCGGACCTCATGCGGTTCGGCTTCACCCCGCTCTACCTCTCCCACACCGACGTCTGGGACGCCGCGCAGCAGCTGGCCGAGGTGCTGGAGAGCGGCGAGTGGCGCGAGGAGCGCTTCTCCCGCCGCGGCGAGGTGACCTGAGGCACGGGGTCTGCGAAGGCCCGGAGGCCGCCGGCCCGGTGACGGACATCCGTCGCCGGGCCGGTGGCCTTCCCCACACCGCCCGGCCCGGAAGGTTCATCGCAACACCCAAGGGCAGCATCCCTCATGACAGTTCGTCAGACCCCGGGAGGGATGCATGGACCTGGAGAAGCTCGGACCGCTGAAGCCCGAGCCGGCCGCACTGATCGTCGGCCTGGCCTGCTTCTTCCTGATGATCTGGCTGCTGGGGCGCAAGGTCCTGCCGCGGATCGAGCGGGTGCAGGCCGATCGCCGGGACGCCACCGAGGGCCGGCTGGAGCGTGCGGAGGAGCTCAACGCCGAGGCCGACCGGACCTACGAGGCCTACCGGAAGGTGCTGGCGGACGCCCGGCACGAGGCGGCGCGGATCCGGCAGGAGGCCGCCGAGCAGGGCGCGGCGCTCATCGCGACCGCCCGCGAGGAGGGCCTGCGGGAGCGCGACCGGCTGGTCGGCGAGGCGCACGCACAGATAGCCGTGGACCAGGCGCTCGCAGCCGTCACGCTCCGGCACGACGTGGGCGAGCTGGCCGTCGAGCTGGCCGGGCGGGTGGTCGGCGAGTCGGTGTCGGCCGTGGCCGCCGAGCGCGCGACGGTGGCGCGCTTCTTCGACGAGCACTGAGGGCACGCGCCGGACGGCCCCTCGCCGGCGCACGGGGCGCTGGCGAGGGGCCGTCCGGCGCTGCGGGGCCTGCTCAGCTGTGCCGGCCGCGGCGGCGGGCGGCCAGGACGCCGAGTCCGCCGAGGGCCAGCAGGCCGGCGCCGGCCAGGCCGAGGACGACCGGGCCGTCGCCCCCTCCGGTCGACGGCAGTTCGGCGCCGCCGGTCGGCGAGCCGCCGGTCGGCCGGTGGCTGGTGGGGCGGTGGCCGGTCGGGTGCGTGGTCGCGCCGGTCGGCGAGGCGCTCGACGAGCCGGACTGCGTCCAGGTGGGGGTCGGGGAGGTCGGACTCGGCGACGTCGGCTTCGGCGAGGTCGTGGTCGGCTTCGGCGAGGTGGAGGTGGGCTTCGGGGAGGTGGTGGTCGGCTTCGGGGAGGCGGTGGTCGAGGTCGGCTTCGGGCTCGGCGAGGTCGGGGAGGGGGACGGCGAGGTCGGCGACGGGCTCGGCGTCGCGGTGCAGTCCGGCAGGTCCCCGTCGAAGGGGTAGCTGTGGATCTCGTAGCCGCCGCTGCCGGTCTGGACCAGGTTGCCGGCCAGGTAGACCCGGCCGTTCACGCCGGGCATGGCGATGGTGGTGGTCGAGGCCGGGTTGCCGGCCATCACGGAGCCCTGGAACTGTGCACCGCCCAGCAGCCGCGCGGTGGTGGCCGTGGGGAAGTTCCACAGCAGTCGGGGGCGCAGCTCGGTGATCCGGTCCCCCGGCAGGCCGGTGCCGGTGTAGGTGTTGATGATCGCGTCGTCCGGCAGGACGTTGACCACCACGGTGGCGCCGGCGGGGATGCCGGTGAAGACCAGGCCGATCTGCCGGGTCGCCGTGCCGAGGTTCCGGTCGACGTTGAAGACCTGCCGCTTGCTGGTCCCGTCGCCGGCGAAGGTCGCCTCGCTGTTCGTCACGGTGACGGTGCCGGTGGCGGTCGCCCTGCCGGTGCAGGTGGAGATCTCCTCGATCCGGGTCCGCAGCCCCAGGAAGGGCCCGACGGCGCCCGCGTCCCTGATCGCCCGCCCGGTGGGATCGATGTTGACCGTACCGCTGAGGTCGCCCGCATGACGCAGGTTGCCGAAGGCCCGGTGCGTGGAGTCGCTGCCGCCGATGAGGATCCGGTTGCCGGACTTCACGTCCACGTCGCCGCCGACGGTGACGAAGTCGCTCCCGTCGGGCGGCACCACCCTCGAACCGACGCCCACCACACCCATGTTGAAGGCACCGCCGCCCTGGCTCCTGTCCACGGTGAGGTCGCCGAGGGTGACGATCCGGCCCTCCACCTCGGCGGCCCGGCCGGTGACCGTGTAGTCGCCGCCGGTGAAGACGTTGATCGTGGCGTCCCGCCCGGCGAAGTCGCCGTTGTGCGGGGGCGTGGGCCAGGTGGCCGGGCAGTCGGGCCCGGTGCAGGCACCCAGCGGCGGCGCCAGCGGGGCGGCTGAACCGGCCGTCAGCACGGCGGCCATCGGCAGTGCGGCGACCGCGGTCGCCACGCCGATCCGGACGGCACGGCGCCGCCGGACCGCGACCGGCCCCCTGGTGGCGGTTGTCCTCTGTTCCGGCGTACCGGCGCTGCCCTGACCCATCGAAACGTCCTCCGCACCGCGAAGGGGGCAGGCCACACGGCTCTGCCCCGCAGCTCACTTGACACCGGATCACGTCCGGCAGATCCACGACATAAGTCACGAAATCGGACGAAACATACCCTACGGACCATCAACACCGATCCGGCAATCATCCGGACGGGCCAACGCCCCCGGCGCCTGCGCGTCCGGTTAGGTTGGGGGCATGACTTCCGAGGACCAGGACCCGCACGCCCCGATCGCCGCCGTGTCGGCCAGCGCGGACGTGCTGCGGCACCCCGCAGCCGGCGAGCACCTGCTCACCGCGGTCGAGCGCCAGCGCGCCGCGCGGTTCCGGCAGGAATCCGGCCGGGTGGACTTCACGGCCGCGCACATCCTGGTCCGGCTCTGCGCCGCCCGCCTGCTCGGCGTGCCGGCCGACACGATCACGCTGGCCCAGAACTGCCCGGACTGCGGCAAGGCCGACCACGGCCGCCCGTCCCTCCCGGACCACCCGGACGTCCACGTGAGCCTCTCGCACACCCACGGCGTGGTCGCGGCCGCCGCCGGCCACCACCCGGTCGGCGTCGACGTCGAGCTGACGGCGCGCAGCGGCTCGCTCCTCCAGGTCGCCGGCCGGGTGCTCGCCCCCGCGGAGCTGCGGCAGGTGGAGGCGCACCCGGAGCCGGGCCGGGCGTTCCTGCGGCAGTGGGTGCGCAAGGAGTCGCTGATCAAGCTCGGGCGGACCAGCCTGGACGGGCTCGCGGAGGTCGACCTCTCCGCGCTGCCGCTGGACGTCCCGCCCGGCCGGCCGCTGCGCAGCCGCTACCAGGACCTCCACCTGGTGGACTGGACCGACCCCGTCCGGGGCGCGGTGGTCTGCGCGGCGAGCACCGCCGCCCCGCGCATCGTGGTGCTGGCGCCCGAGGCCGGCTGAGGCCTCGGAGGCCAGGACCGGCGGGGGCCTCCCACCGCCTCCCGAGCCGCGGACCCGCGCCGAGGACCTCCGGATAAGCGGTGTTAGCGTGCGTGCTCGGGGCCGGAACCGCACGCCCCGGCTGCCCGTGCCGCCGCACCGGCGCGCAGCCCCCGTTGGACCCAAGGGGTGTCCCCGCGATGGCCAAGTTCCTGCTGAGCCTGCACGTCCTCGCCTCGGTGCTGTTCATCGGCCCCGTCGCGGTGGCCGTCAGCATGTTCCCGCGGAAGGCCCGGGCCGCACTGGCCGGCGGGCCCGACCGGGCGGCCGACGCGGGGATCCTGCGCACGCTGCACCGGATCACCCAGGTCTACGCGCTGCTGGGGATAGCCGTCCCGGTGATGGGCATCGGCGTCGCCCAGGTGATGGACGTGCTCGGGCAGTCCTGGCTGATCGTCTCGATGGTGCTCACCGCGCTCGCGGGCCTCTCGCTGCTGCTCTTCGTCCTGCCCGCGCAGCAGGCCGCGGTGGACGCGCTCGACCTCGACGCCGAGGCGGCGGAGCACGGCAAGGCCGTCCAGGGCCTGAAGCTGCTGCCGATGACGGCCGGGGTGTTCAACCTGCTCTGGGCCGTGGTGGTGGTTCTGATGATCATCCGCCCCGGATCCACTACCGGAGTCTGATCCACGGCGGCCGGCGTTCCCCGCATGAACGGCGCGGGGGCGGCGGGGACGACGAGGACGACGGGCAAGTCGGGGGGCCGCAACCGCTCCGGCGGGCGGCGACACCGCCGCCGGCGTGGGGGCGCTGCTGCGCGGCCGGCGCGAACGGCGACGGCTCAGCCGGCTCCGACCGGCGCTCCGGGCCGACTCCTCGGCCCGGCACATCAGCTCACGGCCCGGCCCGCCGGTCCCGGGGGCCCGCCACGCCCGCCGGGCCGGCGGCGTTCAGCACGATGCCCGCCCGCTTGACGGCCCGTCCGACGATCGCCGTCTCGGCCCGGGTGATGCCGAGCGGGCCGAGCGTCCCGGTGACGAAGCGGTAGAGGCCGGCGTGGTCCGGGCAGAACACGGTGGCCATCAGGTTCGCCGGGCCGCTGGTGGCGAACACCCCGTGCACCCGGGGGTGGCCGGCCAGTGCCGCCCCGACCTCGGCGAGCCGGCCCGGGGGCACGTCGAGCCAGAGGTTGGCGTCCACGGCCATGCCCAGCAGGCGCGGGTCGATCGTGGTGTGGGTGCGCAGCAGCCCGCCCTCGGCCAGCCGGTGCAGCCGGCGGCGGACGGTCGACTCGGGCGCGCCGACCGCCGCCGCCAGCGCGGCGTGGGACTGCCGGGCGTCGGTGCCGAGCCCCGCCAGCAGTGCGCGGTCCAGCGCGTCGAGCGGCGTCTCCACCGCCGCCGGCCGCGGGACGGACGGCGGTGCCAGGGCGGCCGCCTCGGCCTCGTCCAGGTAACCGGCCCGCCACTGGCCGGCGTCGGCGTAGGCGTGCAGCACGGCGTGGGCGGTGGTCTCGGTGACCGCCGCCGTGGCGGGCAGCTGCCCGTAGAGCAGCCGGTCGCGGGAGCCGGCATCGCTGAGCACCACCGCGCCGACCTCCTGGCCACCGAGCATCACGTCGACGAACGGCACGTCCGACCGGTCGGCCAGCGCCCGCGCGATGGTGTCGACCTTGCCGCGGAGCACCCGGACCCGCAGCAGCAGGGCACCGACCGCCGCGTCCTCGATGTCGGGCATCCGGACCACCCGCAGCAGCCCGGACTGCTGGAGCCGGGCGAGGCGGCGGGTGACCGTGCGGGCCGAGACGCCGAGCACCTCGGCGATCCGGCCGGTCTCGGCCCGGCCGTCGACCTGGAGCGCGCAGACCAGCCGGCGGTCGAGGACGTCCAACACGGTGTCCGGATCAGCTGCTGAGAGGTCCACGGTGTCCGATCTCCGTCGTCCGGCCCGGTTCGAGCGTCCTGTTCGGCAGCCATGACGGTACTCCTTGTCCTGAAGCGAGCAGAGCCCGGCCGGTGGGGAAGTCCCGCTCGGCCCGGGGACGCAAGGAGGGGAGTCGGCGATGAACGACGAGGTCCGGGAGCTCAGGGAGCTGCTGCCGGGTGTCGAGGCGGCGGTCCGGGCGGTGGGCGCGCGGCTGGCTGCAGTGCGCCCGGCCGAGCCGGTCCCCGGGAGGACGGTGGCGGAGGCGATGGCGCACTTCGCCGAACTGGACGGCCCGGCCGCCGCCGAGCTGCGGGCCCGGCTGGCCGAACTCCGGCCGGGGGCGGGCTGGGTGGCGGACGAGTTGGAGGGCACGGTGCCGTCCGAGGGCGAGTGGTGGCTCTGCGACGCCACCGACGGCGCCGTGCAGTACCTGCTCGGGCAACAGCAGTGGGCGGTCACCGCCACCCTGGTCCGGGACGGGGCCGCGGTGCTGGCCGTGGTGCACGCGCCGCAGCTCGGCGGGCGGACCTACCGCGCGGTGCGGGGCGGCGGGGCCGAGCTGGACGGGCGGCCCGTCGCGCCGCTGGAGCGGGAGCTCGCGGTGGCCGTCGCCGGAACCAGCCAGCCGCCGCGGGTGGCCGCGGACGGCCCGGCGCTGCGCCGGGCCGGCGCCTCGCTGACGGCGGTACTGGCCGAGGTGTTGGCGGTGCGCAACCTCGGGCCGACCGCGCTGCAGGTGGCGCAGGTGGGATCCGGACACCTGACGCTGTTCTGGGAGTACGGGGCGGACGCGGTCAACCTGCTGCCGGGGGCGCTGATCGCCGCCGAGGCGGGGGCTGCGGTGACGGACGCCGCCGGGGCGGTCTGGTCGACCGCCTCCGACAGCTTCCTCGCCGCCCCGCCCGGGCTGCACGCGGAGGTGCTCCGGGTGCTCGCCACCGTGGCGTGAGCCCGTCGGGGCGGTGGGCCGTGCCGGGGCGGTGGGCCGTGCCGGGGCGGTGGGCTGCGCCGGGGCGGTGGGCTGCGCCGTACGGCCGCCGGGCCGCCCGTCAGCCCGTCAGCCGGCCGGGTGCGCGGGCAGGCCGAACAGCCGGGCCGCGTTGTCGTGGCAGACCGCCCGCAGCCACTCCTCCCCCAGCCCCAGCCGCTCCAGCGCCTCCAGCTGGTGCCGGTACCGGTACGGGATATTGGGGAAGTCGCTGCCGAGCAGGATCCGCTCCCGGAGCCCCGCCAGGCGTGGCAGTTCGGCGGGCGGGAACGGCGTGTCGCGCTCGGCGAAGTCGGTGAAGGCGATGGTGGTGTCGAGCCGGACCTCCGGGTACCGCTCGGCGAGGTCGAGGAAGTCGGTGTACTCCGGCATCCCGAGGTGGGCCACCACCAGCCGCAGCCGCGGGTGCCGGGCGAGCACCGCGCCGATCGGCCCCGCACCGGTGTGCTTGCCGGGCACGGGCCCCGAGCCGCAGTGCGTCACCACCGGCGTGCCGGTCTCGGCCAGCAGGCCCCAGACCTCGTCGAGCAGCCGGTCCGCCGGGTCGTACCCGCCGACCTGCAGGTGCGCCTTGAACACCCGGGCGCCCTCCGCGAGCGCCCGGGCCACGTACCCGGGCGCGCCGGGCTCCGGGAAGAAGGTGGCGGTGTGCAGGCAGTCCGGGGTGCGGGCGGCGAATCCCGCGGCCCAGCCGTTGAGCCAGTCCGCCATGCCGGGCTTGTGCGGGTAGAGCATGGACGTGAACGCCCGGACGCCGAAGTCCCGCAGCCGGCCGACCCGTTCGTCCTCGGCCTCGCGGTAGGTGATCGGCCACGGCCGGTCCACCAGCGGGCCGGCCGCGTCGAAGTACGCCCACACCTTGTCCAGGACGTTCTGCGGCATGAAGTGGGTGTGCACGTCGACCAGGCCGGGGAGGCCGAGGCCCTGCCAGAAGGCGCGGACCTCGGCCGCCTCCACCTCCGCGCCGTCTCGCCGCCCGGCGGCGCCGGCCTGCCCGGCGGCGTCGCCCTGCCCGGCGGCGTCGACCGCCCTGGGCGGGGCGTCGCCCTGACCGTTCGTCTGCCGCCCGGGGCTGCCCGGGTTCCCGGTACTGCCCGGGTGCCCGGTACTGCCCGGGTGCCCGCCGCTCATGCGGGCACCGGGCGGGCACGGTCGATGATCGCCCCGGCGTCCACACCCGCGGGCAGCGTGCCGAAGGCGGCACCGTGGTCGCCACTGAGGCGGGAGGCGCAGAAGGCGTCGGCCACCGCCGGGTCGCCGTGGCGCACCAGCAGCGAGCCCTGGAAGGCCAGCGCCATCGACTCGACCAGCCGGCGGGTGCGGAACTCCAGCTCGCCCGGGTCGGCGAGCTGCTTGCGCAGGTCGGCCACCGCCGCGTCGAGGCGGCGGTCCCCACCGGCCGCCGCGTCCAGCTCGCCGAGGAAGGCCTCGACGGTCTCCGGGCGCCTGGCCATGGCGCGCAGGGCGTCCAGGGCGGCCACGTTGCCCGAGCCCTCCCAGATCGAGACCAGCGGCGCCTCCCGGTAGAGCCGGGGCATGCCGGACTCCTCGACGTACCCGTTGCCCCCGAGGCACTCCAGCGCCTCGGCGGCGTGCGCCGGACCCCGCTTGCAGACCCAGTACTTGCTCACCGCCAGCCCGAGCCGCCGGACCAGCGCCTCGGTGCCGTCCCCGGCCAGCGCGCCGTCGGTGGTCTGGGCGAGGCGCATCGCGACCGTGGTGGCCGCCTCCGACTCGACGACCAGGTCGGCGAGCACGTTGCGCATCAACGGCTGGTCGACCAGCGCCCGGCCGAACGCCCGCCGGTGGAGCGCGTGGTGCACAGCCCGGGTGGCCCCCAGGCGCATGCCGGAGGCGGCGCCGATGGTGCAGTCGAGCCGGGTCATGTTGACCATCTCGATGATGGTCGGCACACCGCGCCCCTCCTCGCCGACCAGCCACCCGACCGCGCCGTCGTACTCGATCTCGGCGGAGGCGTTGGACTTGTTGCCCAGCTTGTCCTTGAGCCGCTGCAGGTGGAAGCGGTTGCGCCCGCCGTCGGGCAGGATCCGCGGCACCATGAAGCAGCTGAGTCCGCCCGGCGCCTGGGCGAGCGTCAGGAAGAGGTCGGACATCGGCGCCGAGGTGAACCACTTGTGCCCGGTGAGCCGGTAGGTGCCGTCCGCGTGCGGGACGGCGGTGGTGGTGTTGGTCCGTACGTCCGAGCCACCCTGCTTCTCGGTCATCGACATCCCGGCGATGAGCCCGCGCTTGCCGTGCGGCTCGCGCAGCCCGAAGTCGTACTCCCGGGAGGCCAGCAGCGGCTCCAGTTCGGCCGCCAGCGACGGGGTCGCGCGCAGGGCCGGGACGGCGGCGTAGGTCATCGAGACCGGGCAGGTGTGGCCGGCCTCGACCTGGCCCCAGACGAGGAACTTGGCCGCGCGGGCGGAGTGCGCGCCCGGCCGGTCGTCCTGCCACGGGGCGGCGTGCAGGCCGTGGCCGACGGCGGTGCGCATCAGCTCGTGCCAGTGCGGGTGGAACTCAACCTCGTCGATCCGGTGCCCGAAGCGGTCGTGGGTGCGCAGGACGGGCGGGTTCTCGTTGGCCAGCCGGCCCCACTCGGCGGCCTGCTCGGAGCCGGCCAGGCGACCGAGCTCGTGCAGCTCGTCCTCGGCCCAGCCGGCGCCGGCCCGGTGCAGGGCGGCGATCAGGGCCGGGTCGGCGGCGGTGTCGTGTCCGTACGGCAGGGGCACCTGGTTGGTGACCTCATGCGTCGCTGTCATCGCGTCCTCCCAGGGCACGCAGGGTGAAGGAGACCAGAGCGGGGACGACGTCGGGCAGGGCGTCCCGTGGAGCGGGTGCGGCCGTCGGCGCCGGTGCCGTTGCCGGCGCTCGGCCGTGTGCCGGAGCTTGCGCTCGGTCCTGTGCCGTTGCCGGCGCTCGGCCGTGTGCCGGTGGTGCGGGGGCGGCTGCCAGCGGCCCGGCCAGCGCCTCGCCGACCGCACCGACGATCGCGGCGGCGGTCAGCTCCGGGTCCTGCCGGGGCAGCCGGCCGGCCGCCAGCGCGACCGCGATCTCGGCGGCGATCACGTCGCGGAAGGCCCGCCGGAAGACCAGCCGCTCGCTGTCCACGACGGCATCGGCCGGCTCGACCAGCAGCGCGTGGGCAAGCCGCGGGGCGCGCAGGGCACGGGCGGCGAAGGTCTCCACCACGGCCGCGATCCGCTGTTCTGGGGTCTCGCGGCGGGCGACGGCCTCGTGGACGGCGTCGATCTCCCGGTTCACCACCCGGCGGAACAGCTCGACCGACAGCTCCGCCTTGTTGGCGAAGTGCTGGTAGAGGCTGCCGGTGGCGATCCCGGCGCGGTCCGCCACCGCCGCCATCGAGCAGCCGCCGTACCCGCGCTCGGCGAGCAGCCCGACGGCGGCCTGGAGCACCGCTTCGCGCTGGGCGTCGAGCCGGGCTTGGACGGCGGGCGTGCGTCGGTAGGCCATGGAAGCATTGAAGCACTGATTCAGCGCTTCGGGGAGGGGGCGCGCGCCCGGGAGGGGGGGCGCGCCCGGGAGGGAGCACTCAGGGGAGGGGGCGCGCACGGAGCATGGACGGAGCATCACACTCACGAGCATGCGAAGGGGCCACCCCCGGCGCGCTGCCGGCGGGTGGCCCCGAAGGGACAGGCCTTAGGGGCGGTCCCGCTCCACCTTCAGGCCCTCCTCGTCCAGCGGGCCGAACGGCGGGATCCGGTGGCTCTGAGCGAGCGAACGCGCGCCTGCGGCGTCGGCCAGGCCGGCCCACTCCAGCACCTTGGCGGTGGCCTCCGCCGACTCCGCCGCCGGCAGCTTGCCGATGTTGGAGCCGTGGTTGCCGCCGGGCACGGTGTAGACGTAGCTGTCCTCACTGCCCCAGCCCAGCCGGAACGGCTCGGCGCCCCACGGATCGTTCTGCCCGTAGACGAAGATGATCCGCTCGGCGGAGTGCCGCACCCAGCGGTCGATGTCGCGCATCGCGGACGGATCGAAGCGCATCGGGATGTCCTTCGGCACGTACGTCCGCGGCGAGTACAGCTCCTTGAAGTCGTAGTTCAGCACGCCCTTGAGGTGCGGCACGGCGAAGGTGGGCGAGCCCAGCTCGGTGCCCGCCTGGTAGTAGTACGGCGTGTAGGCGGCGAGCGACTGGTCGCTGTTGCCGGTGATGCCGACCTGCTCGTCGAACCACGCGTACAGCTGGTCGTCGGTGGCGGTGGCTGCGGCCGGCACCTTGGCGCAGTCCGCCTCGGTGCTGTACTGCCAGAACGCCCAGACCGTGTCGAGCACCCCGGCCTCGTACGCCCGGTCGGCGCTGCCCGTGGTGGCGAACGTCGAACCCGCGGCGGCGTTGTCGGCCACGTAGCGGGCCTCCAGGCGGTCGCGGCGGACCAGCAGCTCGCGCTGGGCCGCCGACAGCGCGGCGCGGCACTCCGGCGTGCCGACGTTCTGGAAGAACTCGGTGTAGGCGGAGTCCTCGCGGTTGTCGACGTCGTTCGGCGCGACGTAGGCGATGGTGCCGTTCACGTCGTCGGGGAAGAAGCGGCGGTGGTAGGTGGAGGACATCCCGCCCTTGCTGGCCCCGGTGGAGAGCCACTCGCGCTGGTAGATCCGCTTGAGCGCGGTGATGATCCGGTGCGAGTCGGTGGCGGCCTGCCGGATGCCGGCCTTCGTCCAGTCGGCGGGCTCCGGGCGGGACGGCGTGAAGTAGCGGTACTCGATCGAGACCTGGTTGCCGTCGGTCAGCCGGGCCGGCTCGGTGCGGGACGGCGTGGTGCGCAGCGTGTAGCCGTTGGTGTAGAAGACGGTCGGGCGGTCGTACCCGCGGTGCAGCACGCTCAGCCGCTGCTGGAAGGTGCCCAGCCAGGGACGGAAGTGGTCGATCGGCTGGGTGTAGGTGAGCAGGAAGTAGCGGTGCTCGGCGTCGCCCGCGGGCTTCTCCTCGGTGACGGTCATGCCCGGGATCGCCGCGAGCCGGGCCTTGACGTCGGCCGAGGGGTCGTCGGCGACGGAGCCGGCGGCACCGGGGGCACCGGCGACCGCCCCCGGATCGGGCTGCGCCAGGGCGGGCGTCGCCGCGCCCAGGCCGATCAGCGGTATGAGCAGGACGGCGGCCAGCAGCCTTCTGAGCTTGGTTGACATCAACTCTCCATCGATTCAACGGAACTGTCGGACACTCTCCGGCAGCCGGCGGGCGGCTGCCGGTCGGGTCGGCCGTCCGGTAGACGGCCGAGTGGGCCACCCGCGGGATCGCGGATGGCCCACCGGCGAAAGGTGTGCTGGTCAGGGGCGCGGCAGGGTGCAGCCGGGCAGGGTGAGGTCGAGGCGGTTGCCGGCGGCGAAGCAAGCCGGGATGCCGTAGGTCTCCTGGGCGTAGTTGATGCCCTGGCGGACGGTCACCACACCGTTCGGGTCGACCTCGCAGGGGTTGTTGTCGGTGCAGCGCTGGCCGTCCTCGTTGCCCGTGTTGTTCACGGCGACGACCTGGCCGGTGTTGACGTCGACCACGGGCGAGCCGGAGGTGCCGCCGATGGTGTTGCAGCTGGAGGTGTAGCGAACCGAGTCCTTCCAGGTCCAGCTGCCCTCCTTCAGCCGGTAGGCGAAGCCGTCGATCGAGCAGGAGTAGATCTTCTTCCAGTACCCGGAGACGACCTTGATCGGGGTGCCCTGCACCGGGTGGCTCGCCGAGATGGTGAGCGGGGCGATGCCGTAGCGCGACTGGATCGAGGCGTAGGTGGTGTTCAGCTGGTAGATCGACACGTCGGTGTCGGTCATCGTCCCGTAGACCACCTTGGTGGCGCGCAGCGTGGCGGCCTTGGCACCGGTGGAGTTGAGCAGCGTGAAGGACCGGCTGGAGGACCGGTTGACGAGCACCTCACCGGGGCCGGGGAACCCGGTCTCCAGGCAGTGGCCGTTGGAGAGCACGAGCGCCGGGTCGTTGGCGGCGGAGCCGGGGAGCCGGACCAGCGAGCCGGAGCAGTTGCTGAGCGCCACCGTACCGGCGAAGTTCACGGCGGCGGCCTGCGCCTGTCCCTGCGCCGCGGCCGGGCCCTGGTCCTGCGTCTCGGTCCCGGCCGCGGCGAGGGCCGTCGGCGACGGGGCGGCCGCCGCGCCGGGGGCACCGGCCAGGGCGGTGGCCCCGGCGAGCAGGAGCGTGGCGAGCATGCCTATGAGCGGCTTCTTCATGAGAGACCTCTCGTCGTGGGGGTGCACCAAAGCTGGCGCGGACATGACGTGATGTCAAGAGTCCGACCACAACGGGAGGTCAGGTCCGGCCGGTCCGGCCGGCGGGGGTCAACTGCCGTGCCAGTGGCGGCGTCCGAGGCTGATCAGCCGCAGCTGGAACCCGGCGGCGGCGGCGATCCGCCGCACGGCGGCCGGGTCGGCGCCGGCCGCCGGGGAAGCCTCCGGGCGGGCGGCGGGGTCGGCGCCCGGGTCGGCGGCCGGGTCGGCGCCGGCCGCCGGCGCCTCCAGCGCCTCCAGCGCCTCCAGGAAGGCGGCCGCCGTGGAGACCATCCGGTCGACGTAGAGCTCGGCCAGCATCCGCAGGTCCTCCGGGCTCCACCCCTCGGACGCGGGCTGGAGTGCCAGCGCCGCGCCGACCTCGGCGGCGAAGCGCCCCAGCTCGGCGTCGATCGCCTCCCGCACCTGGCGGACCCCGCCGTGCCGCTCCCGCGCGAGGAAGCGGACGTGCGGGCGGTGGTCGCGGACGTGCTGCTCGATCACCTCCACCGCCCGGTCGATCACCTCCTCGGCCCCGTCCCCGCCGGCGAGCACCGAGCGGATCATGACGTGCAGGCTGGCGAGGGACTCCTCGACCAGGGCCACGCCGAGCGCGGCGAGGTCGGGGAAGTGCCGGTAGAACGCGGCCGGCGAGAGCCCGGCGGCACGGGTGACCTCGCGCACGCCGAGGCTCGCCAGGTTCTGATCGGCCAACAGGTGCAGCCCCGCATCCAGCAACGCACGCCGACTCTGCTGCTTCTGGGCCTGCCTGGCCCCCATGGTGTGACTCACGCCATTCAGTAAACAAGTGTTTGCCGAACTTGGCCAGCCAGGCGTAGAGTGGCAGAGGATTCAGCGAACAGTTGTAAACCGAACGCCGTGCCGAACCGACGGCGCACGGCCTCTGGAGGGGACCGCCATGATCCTGCTCACCGCCCTCATCGCCCTGGGCGCGCTGGTCGGCGCCGCCGCGCACACCTCGCTCCCGGTCTTCCTCACCGCCTCCGCCGCCATCACCGCCTGGCTACTGGCATTCGGCGCCCGCGAGGGCCTCGCCCGGCTGCGACAGCGCTGAGCCGCCAGCCCGGGCCGCCGCGACCCGGCCTCGCCCCGGCCTCGCCCCGCCGTCGTACCGGCGGGCGCCGACACGCGCCGGGCACACCCACGTCCGCCTCCGTCCGCGCGCTTTCCACTCGGGAAGGACCACCGCCACCATGAGCACCGTCACGCCCCGTCACGACACCGCCGAGGCCGACAACCTGGCCGTCGCCTCGTTCCTGCTCGGCCTGCCGGGCCTGCTGCTCTTCAACCTCGTCCTCGGCCCGCTCGCGATCACCCTCGCCACGCTCGCCCTGGTCCGCGGCACCAGCCGCCGCGGGCGCGCCGTCCTGGGCCTCGTGCTCGGCGTCGCCGCGCTGGTCATCCTCGTCGTCACCAACGCCACCGCGCACGGCATGCTCTGGCAGATCGGCGACTGAGCCCCGCTCAGGCCGCCGCCCGGCTCTCCGGCATGATCCGGCCAACCCGGGACACCGTCCGCATCCACCACGTACTGTGGCGCCATGGGCCGGGTGACCACATGGGGGCTGGAGTGACCACCGAGAACCGCAGCGACGCGGGCGCCGCACGGGCGGGAGGGGCCGGACGGGCCGGCCGTCTGCTCGCCGTGAGCGACCTGCACATCTCCTACCAGGAGAACCGCGACCTGGTGGAGAAGCTGCAGCCCGAGTCCCCCGACGACTGGCTGATCGTCGCCGGCGACGTCGCCGAGCTCACCACCTCGATCGAGTGGGCCCTGGGGCTCCTGGCCGAGCGCTTCGCCCGGGTGATCTGGGCCCCCGGCAACCACGAGCTCTGGACCCACCCCGACGACCCGGTGCAGCTGCGCGGCGTGGCCCGCTACGAGCACCTGGTGGAACTCTGCCGCGGCCTCGGCGTCGTGACCCCCGAGGACCCGTACCCCGTCTGGGAGGGCGCCGGCGGCCCGGTCGCCGTCGCGCCGCTGTTCCTGCTGTACGACTACTCCTTCCGGGCCCCGGGGACGACCACCAAGGAGGAGTCCCTGGCCGCCGCCTACAGCAGCGGCGTGGTCTGCACGGACGAGCGGATGCTCCACCCCGACCCGTTCCCGGACCGCGACTCCTGGTGCCGCGACCGCGTCCGCCTCACCGAGGAACGGCTCGCGGCCCACGACCCGGAGCTGCCGCTCGTCCTGGTCAACCACTACCCGCTGGTCCGCCAGCCCACCGAGGTCCTGTGGTACCCGGAGTTCGCCCAGTGGTGCGGCACCGAGCTGACCGCCGACTGGCACCGCCGCTTCAACACCGCCGCGATGATCTACGGCCACCTGCACATCCCCCGGGTGACCCACTACGACGGCATCCGCTTCGAGGAGGTCTCGCTGGGCTACCCCCGGGAGTGGCACCGCCGCGGGCTGCCCGACCCGCTGCTGCGGGAGGTCTTCCCGCAGCGGGGCTGACCGCCGCAGGACTCCCGGGGCGGCACTGACCGCCGCAGGATCCGGGGCGGGACTGACCGCCGCAGGATCGACGGGGCGGGGGTGGGATGGGGCCGGCCGGTCCTGGGCACCACCCCACCCCACCCCCGCCCTCGCGGTTCCGTCGTGCTGCGCTACGCCGCGGGGGCGCCGCCCCTAGGCAGCCGCCGAGGGCTCCGAGCGCTCGGAGCGCTCCGAGGGCTCCGAGGGCTCCGAGGGCTCCGGCCGGGCGCGCGCCACCACCAGGTCGCCGTCGCTCACCTCGGCGAGCAGCGTGTCCCCCTCCTGCACCGTGCCGTCCAGCAACAGGTTGGAGATCCGGTTGTCCAGCTCCGACTGGATCGTCCGGCGCAGCGGCCGCGCCCCGAACTCCGGCTGGTAGCCCCGGTTCACCAGCCACTCCTTGGCACCCTCGGTGACCTCCAGCCGGACGCCCTGCGCCTTCAGCCGGCGCCGGCTGCGGTCCAGCATCAGGTCCACCACCTGGAGCAGGTCCTTCCGGGTGAGCGCGTGGAAGACGATCACCTCGTCGATCCGGTTGAGGAACTCCGGGCGGAACTGCGCCCGGAGGTCGCGCATCAGGTCGTCGCGGATCTCGTCCACGTCACCGGCGTGGTCCAGGATCCGCTGCGAGCCGATGTTGCTGGTCATGATCACCACGGTGTTGCGGAAGTCGACCGTGCGCCCCTGGGAATCCGTCAGCCGGCCGTCGTCGAGCACCTGGAGCAGCAGGTTGAAGACGTCCGGGTGCGCCTTCTCCACCTCGTCGAAGAGCAGCACGCTGTACGGCTTGCGGCGGACCGCCTCGGTGAGCTGCCCGGCCTCCTCGTACCCCACGTACCCGGGCGGGGAGCCGACCAGCCGGGAGACGGTGTGCTTCTCCTGGAACTCGCTCATGTCGAAGCGGATCATCCGGTCCGGGTCGCCGAACAGCAGCTCGGCCAGGGCCTTGGCCAGCTCGGTCTTGCCGACCCCGGTCGGGCCGAGGAAGAGGAAGGAGCCGGTCGGCCGTTCCGGGTCGCCCATCCCGGCCCGGCCGCGGCGCACCGCCTGGGCGACCGCGGTGACCGCCTGGTCCTGCCCGATCACCTTCTCGTGGAGGTGATGCTCCAGCCGGAGCAGCCGCTCGCGCTCGGTCGCGTTCAGCTCGGCGACCGGGATGCCGGTCCGACCCGAGAGCACCTGCGCGATGTCGTCGGCGGTGACGTCGACGACCTCCTCGCGGGACTCCCCGATCGCCGCCAACTCGTCCTCGGTCTTCCGCAACTCGGTCTTCAGGTTGGCCGCACGCACGAACTCCTCGTCCGCGACGGCCTCCTCCAACTCGCGGCGCAGCTTGGTGATCCGCTCCTGGACCGGCATCGCCTCCGTGGAGGCGCTCAGGCTGCGCAGCCGCACCCGCGCCCCGGCCTGGTCCACCAGGTCGATCGCCTTGTCCGGCAGGAAGCGGTCGCTGACGTAGCGGTCGGACAGGGTCGCGGCGGCGTCCAGCGCCTCGTCGGTGAACCGCACCTGGTGGTGCGCCTCGTAGGCGTCCCGCAGGCCCCGCAGGATCTCGATCGTCTCGTCGACGGTCGGCTCCGGCACCAGCACCGGCTGGAAGCGGCGCTCCAGCGCGGCGTCCTTCTCCACGTGCCGGCGGTACTCGTCCAGGGTGGTGGCGCCGACCACGCTCAACTCCCCGCGGGCCAGGGCCGGCTTGAGGATGTTGCCGGCGTCCATCGAGCCCTCGCCGCCGCCGCCCGCGCCGACCACGGTGTGCAGCTCGTCCAGGAAGAGGATCACCCTCTTGTCCGCCGCCGTGACCTCGTCGATCACCGACTTCAGGCGCTCCTCGAACTCCCCCCGGTACCTGGAGCCCGCCACCAGGGCGGTCAGGTCGAGCGAGACCACCCGCTTCTCCTTGAGGCTCTGCGGCACCTCGCCCGAGACGATCCGCTGCGCCAGCCCCTCGACGATCGCGGTCTTGCCGACGCCCGGCTCGCCGATCAGCACCGGGTTGTTCTTGGTGCGGCGGGAGAGGATCTCGACGGTCTGCTCGATCTCCTCCGCCCGGCCCACCACCAGGTCCAGCCGCCCGGCCCGGGCCTCGTCGGTGAGATCGCGGCCGTACTGGTCCAGCGTGGGTGTCGGGCTGGGATGCGCGCCGGTGCCGCTGCGCTCGCCGCCCACGCCGCGCCCGTCCAGCACCGTGCGCAGCGCCTCCTGCGAGGGCGCCGCCTCGCGCAGCGCCGTGCCCGCGCCCGACCGCTCCTCCTCCACCAGCGCGCCGAGGATGTGCTCCGGCCCGATGTACGACGCCCCCGCCGCCTGGGAGCGGGCGTGGGCGGCGAGCAGTGCGCGCTTGGCCGACGGGGTGAGCGACGGCTGCCCGCTCGGCGTGACCGGGCCGTCCCCGACCGGCAGGGCCTTGCTCAGGTCGTCGGCCAGCTGCTTCGGGTCGACCCCCGCGCGCTCCAGCATCCGACGCGAGGCCTCCACCCGGGTGGCCGCCCAGGCGAGGTGCCCGGTGTCGAGGTTGCTGCTGCCGTCCTCGACGGCGCGCTGTGCGGCGAGGGAGAGCAGCTCCTGCGCGGACTCGCTCAGCAGCCGCCCGATCGGCACCCGCTGGACGGCGGGCGGGGAGGCCATCGGGCTCATTCCGAAGAAGCGGCTGAGCAGATCGGAGAACGGATCGTTCGATCCGAACGGGGGCATCGTCACGGTGGACCACCTCTCCCAAGGGTTTGGGCCCACACAAACACAGCCCCCCGCGGCCCGCCTGTCGGGACGAAACGCCCCCCGCTCCGCTATCCGGTGACGTGATCGAGCAGCACGCCGCCGCTGTACGTCACCACCATCGCCAGCGCGCCGCCCACGACGTTCCGCAGCACCGCCCGGGCCGGCCCGGCGCCGCCCAGCCGGGCGCTCGTCCAGCCCGACACCGTCAGCGCGACCAGCACCGCCGCCACGGTCACCGCCAACCGCCAGTCCTGCGGCGGCAGCAGCACCGCGAGCAGCGGCACCAACGCGCCCAGCGTGAACGCGGCGGCGCTGGCGAGCGCCGCCTCCCAGGGGTTGGTCAGCGCCTTCGGGTCGATGCCCAGCTCGGTGTGCGCATGCGCGGCCAGCGCGTCCCGCTCCGTCAGCGCCACGGCCACCTGCCGCGCCAGGCCGTCGTCCAGCCCGCTCCCCCGGAAGAAGTCGGTCAGCTCGTCCAGCTCCCCCTCCGGGTCCTCCGCCAGCTCGCGCCGTTCCTTCGCCAGCGCCGCCCGCTCGGTGTCCCGCTGGGTGCTGACCGAGACGTACTCCCCCGCCGCCATCGACATCGCCCCCGCCAACAGCCCCGCCACCCCCGCCGCCAACAGCGCCGTCCGCGACCCGGAAGCCCCGGCGACACCCGTCACGATCCCCGCCGTGGACACCACCCCGTCATTGGCCCCCAGCACGGCCGCCCGCAACCAGTTCAGCCGCGCCGACAGCTCCGCCCGACTCTCCCCCGCCCCGGCCGCGCCGATCTGCTCCTCCATCACCGCCCACATCCACTCGTCTCGCTCCCCCTTTCCGCCTTCCCCGATCCTCCCCCGCCCCACCCGACCCCGCTCGCCACCGCCACGCCGCGCCGGTCCGGCCGCTTGGCTCGCTGCGTTCCCGCTCATCGGTACGTGGGCATGCTGATCCCTTGTCAGGGAGGGCGCGCGGGAGGGGCGGGCATGACGGAACTGGTGGTCAAGCAGTGGCGCGTGCCGGGCAGAGAACGGCTCTACGTGAACAAGGCCGGAGCCCGCGGCGACTCGGTGGCCTGGCTGGACTGCAGGACCGGGGTGGTCACGGTGGACGTCCCGGAGTTCGAAGCCGTCGCGCTGGCGGAGGTCGAAGAGTGGTGCCGCACCTCCGGCGACCACGTACCACCGCGCACCGTGCGACGCCGGGGCAAGGGCAACCAGCCGGAGAAGGCGACGCCGTCTCCCTTGCCGGGGCCTCGGTTAGAGGTCCCGTTCCTCCCTCCCATGCGCGAAGAGGACGACCTCGCGCGGAACCTTCCGGGTGCCGGGCTGGAGAGCCTGGTCCGTGAGAGCGAGAAGAAGTACAACCTGCTCGTCCGTCTGGCGGCCAAGCTCTCCCGGCAGCGTCTCGGCGACGCCCACACCCTCCGCGGGCTGGAGGGCGAGCAGATCGTCGGAGCCAGCCTGGAACCGCTGAAGGCCGCCGGCTGGAAGGTCCTTCACGGCGTACCGCTGCCCTCCGGTGCAGACATCGACCACGTGGTGATCGGCCCGCCGGGCGTCTTCACGGTCAACTCGAAGCACCATCCCGGCGCCACCGTGTGGGTGGGGGACAGGATCGTGAAGGTCAACCGCAACGGCTTCCCGTACCTGGAGAACTCCGAGTTCGAGGCAAGCCGCACCGCCAGACTGCTGACCGAGTGGTGCGGCTTCGACGTCCCCGTCCACCCCGTCATCGCCGTCGTGGGCGCTCAGAGGATCACGCTCGGGGCAGCACCCGGAGTGGCCGTCATCGACGGCGAGCAGATCGCCTCGGTCCTGCCCGCTCGGCCGGCCGAGCTCTCCCCGAACAGGGTGGACCGGGTCTTCACCGTCGCCCGCCACCGCCACGTCTGGAGCCACATCGGCAAGCGAAGCAGGACCCCGCGCTGAACCAGCCCGCCCGACCTGCGGCACGGCGATGAGCCGACATCAGCGGTTGCCGTCAATCAGCGCAGTCAAAAGGCCCGCAGCGTGATCGCTGCGGGCCTTTTGCGCTGGTGGGCGCGGACGGTTTCGAACCGCCGACATCTGCTTTGTAAGAACGGCTCTCTCGCTCCGCCTAGCTGCACCGATGCACCCCTTGAAGATCCTTTGGGAGAGATTTGGGAGATCAACTCGTTTCCCACACTCGATCCCAGCCGAGCGCCGCCATCCCGCGCTCGTAGATCTGCTGCAGGCCCTCCAGTCGCTCCTGCCGCATCTCCGGCGTCGCATGCTGGTAGGTGCCCTTGATTCCAGGGTACCGGTGCCCTGCCTGCTCGTACGCAAGCACCGGCTTTACGCCGATCTCGGCTTGATAGGTGTCGTGGGTGTGCCGCAGTGCCCGCATCGTGAGCCCGGGCATGATCGGCTCCCATGCCTCCCGCGGCGCATGTCCCTTCGACGCAGCCAACGCCGTCCGCCCGTCGGCGGCTGGACGGACCACCTGCCGACCGAAGTTCCCGCGACGCCAGTGCTGCCCGTCTTTCGTCATGAACGCGAACGGGTGCTTCACCGCATCGAGATGGACAACGAGGAGCTCGGCGAGGAACGGCGGCACGTCGATGTCGCGCGCGGAGTGCTCGTTCTTCAGCGGCTCAATGTCCAGCACCATCGGGCCCTTGGACCCGTCCGCGCTGCGCGTCTGATACTCGGCCACTTCCTGGTGAACTCGCAGGATCGGACAGGTCCACCACTTCCCGCGGTGCGGGATCCGGCGCTCCCGCAGGACGTCATCCCGGTGCAGGCCAAGACTCTCGCCCCAGCGCAGGCCGCTGAATGCGGTGGTGAGGATGTGCATGCCATCGCGGGGGCCGACTCTGCGGGCCATCCTCAAAACCACCTCGGGCGGCGCCCAGAGCTCGCCGCTGTCGCGCTTCGGCACGGCAGCCTTGGCCGCCGCGGAACGGCTCCGCCGACGGCCGAACAGCGGGTTCGCCTGCAGGTAGTTGGCATCCACCGCGCCGGTCATGATCTGCGACATGAGCGTCAGACACTGCGTCGCCGTGACGTCGTGGCACTCCAAGTTGTTCGCCCAGTTCTCAGCGTCGAACCAGGTGATCGCGTTGAGCGGGACGTTCTCCCAGCGGGGCAGGATGTGAGCGTCCAATCGGTCCCAGCGGGTGGTTCGCGTCCGGCCGCGGGGCTCCTTCGCCGCCATCCACTCCCGGGCCCACTCGCCGAAGGGCTTACGCGCAAGGCTCGGGTCGAGCCACCGCCCGGCGCGGATCGCGGCTTCCTGCTCGTTGCCCCAGTCCTCGGCGGTCTTCTTCGTGGGAAACCCAGGCTCGCTGCCCGTGCTGCCGTCCGGGAGCTTGTAGCGGCAGCGCCAGGTGTACTGCTTGGTGGGCTTGCCGTTGCGGACCTTGTAGACCTTTTCGGCGTAGGCCATATGCACCTCCTGTTGGGCAGGCGGGGCCTGCTATCCCACAGGCCCCGCCTTGCCAAGGTGCTACACGCCGTGCCCACCGCTGCCGTCGAGGCCGTTGGCGATCCGACGTCCGAACTGCGCCGCCTGGGCCTCTGTGACGAGGCGAGCGTTCAGCAGAACGACGGGCTCGCGGCCCGGCTTTCTGACGACTATGACGAGCTCGTCGTGGGGGATGTCCGGTACGCGCTGGATCCGCATGGGGCGGTCCTCCCCCTTACCTGTTGGGTGACCACCCCTCTCAGGTAAGCGGAATCTTTGCACACCTTTGGCATATGCGCAGGGACTTGCGGGCGTGTCGTAATGATTGTCGACTTATCAGGCTGACGGGGTGTCGTCAGCCAGGATCTCGCGGGCCACGCGCTGGAGACGGGCCCACTTCTTGAGGTCGGCGCGGAGCTGTTCCGGGGTGGCGTCGGGCCGCTGGCCGCGCTTCCAGATCAGAACCACCTCGCCATCGTCGGGTTCGTCACCAAGGCCGATCGCGTCGGCATCGGCGACGGTCCCGCCGAGGAGTGCTGTACGCACGCGCTCCGTAAGGTCGTCGAGGAGGCCGTCAACGGACTCAGTCTCGGACGACGTCGCCACGCTGACCGTGGGCTGGTAGGCCATGGCAGACGGTGTGCTTCGGGCTGGCTCGCCACCGGCGAGCACGAGTGCGATGGAGTCGGGTGTCCAGCCGAGGACCTGAGCGACGCTGCGGTGCGATAGCTGCGGGGCACCGAAGGCGCGCCCTCGTTCGATGCTCTGCACCGCGCTGCGGCTGAGGCCGGCCAACTCGGCCAGCTCGACCTGCGATAGGCCGGCAGCCTCGCGCGCCTCCCTGACAGCCCTACCGAGCCGTCCCCAATCCTGCTCCATGAGCACATCATGCCTCACCTTGAGGCAACCCGTGCACACATATCAAGCCCTTTTGAGCTGGGGTTGAGGCTCACTGAAGGGGCGCAATGGTTGCCCCGCAAGCCCCGAAGGGCATCCAATGCCACGGAAGGCACTCTGAGTAAGCTCACAAACCTGTAGTCCGAGTGAGCCTAGATGCTTGCTCAGTGAGCCTTCTTGTGGTGTGATTCTCATGTGACACCGAACGGCACTGCGATCCGCAGCATCCGACAGGCACACGGAGTGAGCCTCCGCACGCTTTCGGCCCGCGTGGGCAGAGACCGGGGCTACCTCTCGAAGGTCGAACGGGGGCTGAAGGGGGCGAGCGAATCGACCCTCCGAGACATCGCGGACGCGCTCCACGTGCCTGTCGCCGCCATCAACCGAGAGGAACAGCCGTGACCAAGAAGGTCGCGACCACCACGCTGCCGGAGTGGCTGACCGCCACGGACCGGCTCCGGCTCTACTCGCCGGAGGAGGTCATCGCGCTGGGGCTCCTGCCTCACACGATCGGCACCCTCAAGGACGCCGCGTACCGCAAGCGCGTCCCGCACACCAAGGTCGCCGGGAAGATCCGCTTCCGCCTCGACCACATCTACGAGATCCAGCAGGCCGGCGAGTCGAACCCGGCCACCCGCGGCCGCCGCGCCGCCTGATCCACCCCTGACGCGGGTCGGGCCCCCACCCGGTGGCACCCGGACGAAGGCCCTCGCCCACCAACCGCGAAGCACACGAAAGAGAGGTGGACTGTGTCCATCTTGGCAGAGAACACCGAGCTGGTGTTGACCGAGTCCCGCACGATGCGGGCCGCGACGGTCGAGCGGACCGAGGCGCTCACGAAGGTGAAGGCGCTCGTCCTGCTCCCGGACAACACGCACGCCACAACCGAGCTGGTGGCCGGCTTCTACGAGGTCGATGTCGAGACCATCAAGAAGCTCGTCCAGCGCAACCGCGACGAGCTGACGGAGAACGGGCTGCGGGTGGTCCGCGGCTCCGAGCTCGCGGAGGTGAGGGACACCCTGTCCCTCACTGGTGCCCGCAACTTCACCCTGTTCACCCGGCGGACGATCCTGAACGTCGGCCAGTTGTTGACCGGCAGCGAGGTCGCGCACCGGGTACGCGAGTACCTGCTGAACGTCGAGGAGTCGGCGTCGACCGCGGCCCGTTCCGAGGCGGTGGACCGGGCGGAACTGGCGGCCCTGCAGATGCGGGTGCTGGCGGCGGCCGGCGGGATCGTCGACCCGAAGTGGCTGGAGCTGAAGGCTCGCCACGTGGCGGCGCGGGCGCTCGGCGAGGAGCCGGAGGTGGCGTCGGAGGACCGGCCGCTGTACGTGCCGGACTTCCTCAAGAGCAAGGGTCTGAAGAAGTCGCAGATCCTCAGCGTGCAGTCGTGGTTCGGCCGGCGTGCCGCTGCCCTGTACGAGGCGGAACACGGCGAGCGGCCGGGAACGCGCACTGAGGAGACAGCGCGCGGGTCGGTGCGGGAGACGGTGGCGTGGACGTACGCCGCGCTGCCGGTCTTCGAGGAGACGTGGGAGCGGTACTACGCGGCCGACTACCCGGAGGCCCCGGCTCAGCTGAGCATCGCTGGCGGTGCGGCGTGATGGCTCCGCTGGTGGATGTGTCGGTGCTGCGGTGGTTGCCCGCCGAGGTGGTCGACGTGGACGAGGTGCGCGATGCGGTCGCCGCGCTGGTGGCTGGGGTTCCGGGTGCGGGGGTGGAGTCGGTGGACGTGTCGCTGGACGGCTCGGTGGCCCGGCTGCAGGTGGCGGACGTGACCGCGCTGGCGGCCTGGTACGAGGCGGTTGGCGGGGCGTCGGGGGCGACGGCTTCGCGGGACTGCGGGGGCCTCGCCTGGTTCGTGAAGTTGCCGCCGCGGGTTGACCTGCCGGGTGTGCGGGTGGAGTTGACCACGCTGTCGGCCGAGTTCGAGCGGCTGCCGCGTACGGCGCTGGTGCGGGACCTGTGCGAGTGGATGCCCCGCCAGTGGGCGATCGAGGACCGGGAGGCCGCGGCTGCGGCTCGGCTGGAGGTGGCGGCGTGATGGCGACGTTGAGCGAGCCGCAGCAGGCGGCGGTCCGGCGGATGGCGGAGCACTCGGCGGAGCTGCCGGTGCGGCGGCGGATGCCGGGTGAGCAGGCGCTGATGAGCCGGTTCATGGACGAGCACGGCGACCCCGCCGAGTGGTCGGACGCGGTGGTGGCGGAGTACTCGGCGATGGTTGCCCAGCTCCGCGTCGAGATCCTGAGGGCGGAGAGCTGATGAGCCGGGACGGGATGTTGCACGCCCGCATCGACGCGATGTGGATGCACGTGATCCTGCGGGACCGCGGGCCGCGGTACGAGACGCTGCGTGTGCTGGCGGAGGCGTGGGCCGAGGACCGCGACGTGGTCATCCGGGCGCTGGACCAGTTGGCCGCGGTGGTCGAGCAGGGCGGCCCGGCGTGGGACGCGGCGGTCGACGACGTCGAGGCCGACCTGCAGATGCCGGAGCCGGAGACCGAGCTGACGCAGCTGGACGCCGAGCGTCTGGCGGACGAGCTGTTGGCGGCGGCGCCGCTGACGATGTCTGCCCGGCGCGAGGCGGCCCAGGCCGCGGAGGTCATCGCGTTCCCGCACCAGCACGGGGAGGTGGCGTGATGTGGCTGCCCCTCACCGCCATCGCGGTGGTCATGTTGGCGTTGGGCCTGTGGTGGGACCGCCGCCCGCGTCGTCGGGTGCGGCCGGTCCCGGCGGCCGACGTGACGCCGGAGGCGATCCGGTACGTGTCGCTGCGGCAGGACGACGGCCGGTGAGCCGCCGCCTCCGGACCCTCGCGGGCCTGCGGGTTCGCCGCATCGCCTGCTGGCCCTGGCCGGCGCTGGAGCTCCAGCGCGCCGACGGCAGCGGGTGGCTGATCTGCCACCTCCCGAACCCCAAGAACTGATCAACCCCGGCCGGGGCCGCCGTGCCCCGGCCACTCTCCGACGGAGAAGACGTTGAGCACTGACATCGTGCGGGCGACACCGGTCGCCACCAACTTGCCGGACATGGTCCGGTACGCCGAACACTTGGCCAAGGCCGACATGCTGCCCAAGGGCTTCGCCGGCCGGCCGGCCAACGTGCTGTACGCCATGGAGTACGGCCGCACCCTGGGTATTACCCCCCTCGCCGCGCTGACCGGCATCCACGTCATCGAGGGCAAGCCCTCCGCCAGCTCCGGCCTGATCGGGGCGCTGGTCCGTCAGGCTGGTCACAAGCTCCGGGTCAAGGGCGACGGTCGTACGGCGACCGCGCAGATCATCCGGGCCGACGACCCGGAGTGGACGTACGAGTGCACGTGGGACCTGGAGCGGGCCGAGCAGGCTGGCCTGTGCCAGATCAAGAACGGTAAGCCGTGGGCGCGGGACCGGAACGGGAAGCCGACGGCGTGGGAGAAGTACCCGGCCGCGATGCTGAAGGCCCGTGCGATCACTGAGGTTGCGCGGGACGCGTGTGAGGACGTGCTGTTCGGTCTGCACTACACGCCGGAGGAGTTGGGCGCGTACGTCGACCAGGACGGCAACCCGGTGGACGCGCCGGTGCAGCCGCTGCGATCCGTCCCGAGCGAGAGCGTGACGGTGCAGGACGTGGCCGCCGACTCGCAGCAGGCTGCGGAGGATGCCGCGCACACGACGGATGCCAGCGTGGTACGGCAGATCTGGCAGGCGGCCGGGAACGCCGGGCTGCTGGAGGTGCCGGTCCAGACTCCGCTCGGGAGTATGTCGCTGCGGGAGTACCTGGTTGCCCGGGGCGGCCAGCTGACCGCGGCGGGGCCGGTGGACGCCGAGATCGTCGAGGACGAGGCGGGACCTACTCAACCGCCCGCCTCCACGCTCGGATCTGGCACGGCGGGGGCGGCTGCGACGGCTCCTGTTGCGGGTTCGCCCACCCGTGACCGCGATGCCGCGTTGGACGCCCTGCGAGGCGCCGCGATCGCGGCCGGCGTCGCCGACACCATCGAGGCCGACTTCCTGCAGTCGTACGGCGTGGACATCTCGCGGGCTGAGCTGTCGCAGCTCGCCGAGATGGCCGAGATCCTGCGGAGGGCTGCCGCGTGAGCCTGTCCGAGCTGGCCGCCCGTGAGGCGGTCCTGAAGGCCCTGGCCGACAAGATCGACAAGCAGTTGAAGGCGGTCCGCGCCGACGTGCAGGCCGCGCTGGACGAGAACCGGGGCGTGCAGCAGGTCGCCGCGGTGCTGCCGAACGGGCGGCAGGTTGCCAAGGTCAGCCTGACCGACCCGACGCCGGCTGCGGTCGTCACCGACCCGGCGGCGTTCACCGCCTGGGTCCGTGACCACCACCCCGACCCGAACGCCGTGACCCGGCGTCTGGTGACCGAGGTGCGGCCGGCGACGCAGGTCGCGCTGCTGGCGGAGATGACCGCCGCGGGTGTCGCCCAGTGGTGCAACACCGAGACGGGCGAGGTGCATGCGGTGCCGGGGGTGGAGATCCGGCCGACGCGGTCCCGGTCGCACAGCGTGCGGTTCGACAAGGACGGCCGGGACCAGGTGGCCCGCGCGTGGCGGACCGGCGAGCTGGCCGCGCTGGTCCTGCCGGAGCTGACCGCTGGGGGTGCGGAGTGAGGCGCAACATGAAGGCCCGGCACACGCCGCTGCGGCACCAGCCGATCGCCGATGGGCTGCAGGCCCTGCCGGGCGAATGGGGGCTGGTCGGGAACTACGTGTGGCAGGGCGCCGCGAAGACCGCGGCCCGCTCGATCGAGACCGGGCGGCTGGTCGCCTATCAGCCGGCGGGCTCGTTCGAGGCCCAGGTGCGGATCGGCAGCGAGGGCGACGCGCTGGTGTACGCCCGGTACATCGGCACGGGCGAGGTGGCCGCATGAGCGCCTGGTACGAGGGGCCGCTGGCCGCTGCCGACACGGAGACCACGGGCCTGGACGTCGAGGCGGACCGGGTGGTGACCGCCACGGTGCTGGGTGTCCGTGCCCAGCGCGGGAAGTGGCCGGAGGACGACGAGGGCCGTTGGACGCCGGACCGGCTGTCGTGGCTGGCCGATCCGGGGATCGAGATCCCGGAGGCGGCGGCCCGGGTGCACGGGGTGACGACGGAGGTGGCGCGGGCGAAGGGCTGGCCGGCCGCCAAGGTGGTGCAGGGTCTGGGCGTCGCGTTGGCGGAGCACGTTGCCGCGGGCACGCCGCTGGTGGTGATGAACGCCCCGTACGACCTGAGCCTGATCGACCGTGAGTTCCTGCGCCACGACCTGCCGACGCTGGCCAACCAGGCCGGCTGCGAGCCGCTGGTGATCGACCCGCTGGTCCTGGACCGGCACGTCGACCGGTACCGGCCCGGCCGCCGCAACCTCGGGTCGCTGTGCCTGCACTACGGGGTGCCGCTCACGGCGGCGCACGACGCGACGGCCGACGCCCTCGCCGCGGTGCGCGTCGCGGTGGAGATCGGCCTGCGCTACCCCTCGGTGGGCCGGATGTCTCCGACCGAGCTGCACGCCGCACAGGCCGAGTGGGCGCCGCAGCAGGCCGCCCGGTACGAGGCCTACCGGCAGCGCACCGAACCGGCGTTCACCACGCACCGGCACTGGCCGATCATTCCCCGGCAGGGGGTGACGTCGTGACCCCCGAGGAGCACGGCGACCTCGCCGAGCAGATGCTGCCGTACGCGAGTCGACTCGCCTGTCTGACCCACGGGGACGGCGACGCGGAGGACATCCAGCGCACCATTGCCCGCCTCGACGACACCCAGCGCACCGCACTGATCGTCGTACTGGCATCGATGGTCGACCCGAACGCCCAACTGCAGGACGTCCTCGGCCACGTGACGTGGGACGAGCACGGACGACCCGCGGGAATCCCCCTGCTGCCCGGCACGGTCCGAGCACTGACCCACTTGAAGCGCTGGCCGGAGACGCCAAGCGGCGCGCACGGTGTGCTGGAGGACGAACAACGTCATCAGGCCTGGACGCTGGCGGCGCACGGCGAGTCGCATGCCGAGATCGCGGCTCGTCTCGGTGTGGCCCAGCGGACGGTCACTCGGTGGCTGGCCGAGCGCCGGAAGCGAGTGGCGGCGTGACAGCCCGACGATACCCGGACCCCGCTGTTCAGGCCGAGTCGCACGGTGCCACGCAGACGGCCACTGCGGTGCCCGAGGAGGACCGCCAACGGGCCCGCCGGTACGTCGCCTCCCGCGCCTTGGACGCGGCCGATCTGGTCCTGCTGCTGGACGCCCTCGGCCTCGACCAGCCGGCGCCGTGAGCGCCTGCCGGCAGCCGCTGCCCCGACAGGACGACCAGCCGGCAGGCGAGGACCGCTACTGCGGCCGCACCGCCCGCTGGTACCGGACCGGATGGCGCTGCCCCGACCACACCCCCGCCCGCGAGAACGGGCGCCCCGAACCACCAGACCCCCAGGAGACCAAGCAGTGAGCACCCCGATCCGTGCCGCCGAGTTGGCCGCCAGCCTCACCAGGGCCCTCCCCCACGTCAGCAAGGACACCGAGCTCGACGCCCTGAACGCCGTCCGCATCGAAGCCAGCGGCGGCTACCTCTTCACCATCGCCACCGACCGGTACACCTTCGCCATCAACCGCGTCGAAACCATCGACAACGGACCGTGGGCAGCCCACCTCCGCCGCGATGACGTTCCCGTCGTCGTGGCCTGGCTGGAGCGTCTCAACCCGGGCGCCGTCATCGAGCTCAGCACCGAGGTCATCAACGATGACACCGTCATCGTGCTGCAGTCGCTCGTCGGCTCGATGCGGGTGCCCGACAAGACCTCGCACCGCCAGCACTTCCCGGACTGGCGGAAGCTGGCCCGCGACATCATCCAGCGCGAGCCGGCCGACCCCGGCTTCACCGGGTTCAACAGTCGCTACCTGGCCCGCTTCAAGGGCATCGGCCCGATGCTGCACGCCTGGCAGGACGGCCCGCGCTCGCCGCTGGTGCTGGCCAACGAGGACGGCGACTTCATCGGCTTCGTGATGCCCGTGCACAACGAGAAGAAGACCCGGGACGGCGTCGCCGAGAAGTGGGCGGGCCCGCTCCGCCGGACCGACGCCGTGGTCATGGGCGCCCGGTTCGACCTGACCGCTACGTACGAGGACAGGCACGGCGACCCGTGGCAGTACGCCGGTCGTGACGGGAAGTACGGCGAGCCGCTGATGGACCTGGTCGGCATCGCTGACGACCCGTGGCTGCTCAGCAAGGTCATCGCCGAGTTCGGGCCGCTGAACCAGTCCGACGCCTGACCCACCCACCTCCCGGGGCGGGGCGGCACCGTCCCCCGCCCCGGGACACCAACCACCGACCGCACTACCGGAAGAAGGACACGTGGGCTACGAGCTGCGACGCCAGTTGCGGGAGGCCTTGGGCCCGCAGGTGACTGGCCTTCAGCGCGCCGTGGCCTTGGAGATCGCGGACGACGCCAACGAGGAGACCCGGAAGAGCTGGGCCGCCCTTGAGGACCTGGCGCGGTGGACCGGAGCGAAGGACGCCAGCGTTGTACGGAACGCGCTGAAGCGGCTGGCGGCCGCCGGCTGGGAGTTCCGTATCCCGATCGGCCAGGGCAAGGACGGGCGGGCTCTGTATGCGGTGCCCGGGGTTCGGATGACGTTCCTCGTTCCGTCCTTCGAAGGGGTAGCCGTGGCTCTCCCTTCCGAGTCGAAGGAGGAGCAGGGGCTCTCTCTAGGGGGAGCCGTAGCTACCCCTTCCCCCGCCCAAGGGGGAGCAGGGGCTCACTCAGAAGGAGCCGTGGCTCCTTCAGAAGGTGCCGTGGCTCCCCCCTTCTCCTCATACCCCTCAGCCCCCTCAACAGATAGAGACTCTTCTCCGACCCCCGCGCGGCAGCCCAAGAAGGCCGCCGCCCCGAAGGTCGATCATCACCTCGAAGCGTTCGGCGCCTTCTGGCTCGTCTACCCGAAGAAGAAGGCCCGCGAGGAGGCCAAGCGCGCCTGGTGCCAAGCCATCGAGCGCGGTGCCAACCCGCAGTGCATCGTCAGCGCGGCCACCACCTACGCCCGCGAACGCGTCAACGAGGACCCGAAGTACACCAAGTACCCGGCGACCTGGCTGAACAAGGGCTGCTACGACGACGAGCCCGATGCTCCGGCTGGCCAGCGTCCTCCGCTCCGCGCGGTCGCCGGCGGCTGGCAGCCCTACACCAACCCGAGCGACCACTCCGTGTACGAGAACGGATTCTGACCATGGCTGAGCCCTGGCTCATCAGCAACGCCGAAACCCTCACCCGCCTCGCCGAGATCCTCGCCGCCCGCGGCATCAAGCCCCCCACCGACCAGGAGATCGACGGCTACAGCCCCGACGAACCCGGCCACCCCCACTTCCACCGGCAGCAGCGCATCACCGTCGCCCTCTCCCGCTGGACCACCGCCACCCCACCCCGCTACCAGCACGCCGCCGCCACCGACCCCACCGTCATCGCCTGGGCCGCCGACGTCATCGCCAACCCCGACAACGCGTCCAGCCTGCTCATCACCGGCACCACCGGGACCGGGAAGACCTACGAGGCGTTCGGTGCGCTCAAGCTCATCGCCGCCCACGGCCTCAAGGACTACCGGCTCATCGCCACCACTACCGCCGACCTGTACGGCAACCTGCGCCCCACCGGTTCCGCCGGCGCCAGCGAGCAGGGGTTGAAGCGGCTGTGTGAGATCCCGTTGCTGCTGCTCGACGACCTCGGCTCCGCGAAGACCTCGGAGTGGACGGAGGAGATCACCTACCGACTGATCAACCACCGGTACAACCAGTGTCTGCCGACGATCTTCACCAGCAACCTGCCGCCCCGCGCCGCAACCGGCCCCGACCTCACCAGCACCCTCGGCGAGCGCATCGCCTCCCGCTTGGCCGAGATGGTCACCGTCGTGCCGATGGCTGGCGCCGACCGCCGCCGGGCCGCCTGATGGGCGCCCCGATGCCCGCCGGCCTCCGCCACCGCGAGCACCCGCCCGAGTGGGCCATCCCCTGCCCCGTCCCCACCTGCCGCGCCAAGCCCGGCACCCCCTGCCGCAGCCCCCGCGGCCGGCGCCTCACAACCGGCAGCCACCCCAGCCGGCTCGACGCCTGGCGCACCCACCAGCACACCCGCCCTGCCGCCTGACCACCCACCAGGAGACCACCGTGACCCAGCCCATCATGTGCGCCGTCTGCCGCACCGCCATCGAGTGGATCGACTGCCCGACCGGCGGCTGGTGGAGGCACGACCAACACCCCGCCGACGACCACGACGCCTTCCCGCCGTGCGGCGGCCACGACTCGTCGTGCGCCTACGTCGGCGGCATCAGCAGCCGCTGCACCTGCACCCCCGCCGTCCCGTCTGCCTGAGGACCCGCCATGGCCCAGCCCCTGACCGCCGAGCAGTGGAACGACGTTCACCCGGTCGGCACGCCCGTGATCGCCTACCCGCTGCTTCGTCCTGAGTACGCCGCCGAGATCGGCGCGACCGCCAAGACCCTCATCACCCGAACCCGCTCAGTCGCTTGGACGCTCGGCGACGGCGAGCCGGTCGTCCTCGTCGACGGCTACGTCGGCGGCATCTCCCTGGAGCACATCGACCCCGCCCCGGCCGCCGAGATCGTGCACGCCGGCACCGACACCGCCCACGCCCTCGTCCACGCCGCCACCGAGGAGACCACCCGATGACCGCCTACCAGCACCGGCTCCGCCTCCACGGCGGCCGCAACACCCACGCCGCCCGAGCTGTGGCAAGCCGCTTCGAACCGACCTATCTCGTTACCCCTTGCGGTCACACCAGCGGCCGGCGCGACGAGCTCAAGCCCGACGACACCCCCATCACCTGCCCCACCTGCACCCGCCGCATCGCTGCCGAGGAGACCGCCCGATGAGCGACCAGCCCAACGCGCCCCTCGACCTCGACGCCATCAAGGCCCGCGTGCAGGCCGCCACCCCCGGACCGTGGCGGTGGCGAGGCAACACCGAAGCCCGTCACCTCCGCCTCCAGACCCCCCACCGCGGCGGACTCACCGTCATGGACTTCAAGCGCTGGGGCATGCAGGGCGCCCGGCCCCGATTCGCCCGCGACTACGTGATGCACCCCGCCGACGAGATGGTCGAGTACGAGGTCGCGGCCTGGTCCGAGCACATCTACCGCAAGGACGTCGTCGGCATCGACCACCCTGACGCCCAGTTCATCGCTGCCGCCCGCACCGACGTGCCCGCCCTGGTCGCCGAGGTCGAACGCCTCACCGCTGAGCTGGTCGAGATGACCGACCTCCGCGACCGCGCCATCGCCAAGCAGGACGAGCTCCGCGCCGAGCGCTGGCCCGCCCACTTCGGCACCCCGCACGCCAGCATCGGCGACGCCGTCGGGCACGCCATGGCCCACAACGCCCGACTTGCCGCCGCCGTCCGGAACGCCCAGGACGGCCCGCAGCGGCCCGCCTGACGGCCTCACAGCGCGGGACCGGACCCACGGAACCCCGCGCCCACGACAAGCCCCCACACACCCCGCCACGCCACACACGCCACGGAGACCCGCAATGCCCAAGCGCACCGCCCGCCAGGAGATCGAGCGCGCGTTCCACGTCAGCTTCAAGCTCCCCGAGCAGGCCGCCCAGCTCCTCGACGCCTACCGCGCCGAGATCCTCACCGAGGCCGCCGAGATGATCCGCACCACCGCGTCCGCCCGGCTCGACGAGGTCGGCGAGGACGACATCCGCCCGAGCGACTGGGAGCGGCACGGCGAGTGGTACGACGCCGCCGACATCCTCATCGAGGCCGCCGGCGGTGCCCGGTGACCACCACCCCAACGCCGGCCACCCTCCAGCAGCGCATCGCCTTGGGCCTGCTCGCCGCCGCCTACTCCTGTGACGGCACCGACTGCCGCGCCACCGAGGACGAGTGCGAGGCCGCCCACCCGGTTCGCCGGCCCGCACCGTGGCGGTACGTCGTACGGATCGAAGGCAGCCCCGAGGGCTTGGCCGCCGCCGTGCTGGCCGTCGTGCAGCCCGAGCTGGACGCCCGCGACGCCGAGAACAAGCGGCTCCGCATCGCCGCCCAGTCCGCCGCCACCCTGCTCCGCTCCACCCACGACAAGGCCGCCGTCGGACAGCCCCTCGATCTCGACACCCTCCAGCGCGCCGCCACCGCCCTCGACGACGCCGCCCGCGCCACGACCAGCTGACCCCGACGCCCGACGCCCGACGTCGCCCGTGACCGCGGGCGGCCCCACCCCGAGGAGACCACCGTGCCCGACCAGCCCGCCGACCTGCTCACCGCCGCAGCTGAGATCCTCCGTTCCGCCGCCACCGGCGCCATCCACGGCGGCCGCACCACCTGGACGCTCGGCAACACCCTCCGCAACGGAAGCCCCGTCGTTGTCGACGACGCTGCGGCGCCGACCGTCCTCATCGAGACGTGGGCCCAACGGCTGGAAGCCGTGAACGAGTACCTCACCCGCGTGCCGCCCACCGTCGGCCTCGCCGTCGCGAACTGGCTGGAGCGCGAGGCCGAGATCTGGGCCCAGTGCGAAACCACCAAGGCCGAGATTGCGCCGAAGGGGTTCAAGCTCTCGTGGGGCATCAACACCCACGACGAAGCCCTCGCCGTCGCCCGCGCGGTGCTCGGCCAGGACGGCGGCCAGCAATGACCGGCGCCATCATCTGCCCCACCCTCTGCTGGCCCTGCCAGTTCGGCCAGCACTACACCCCGCCCGCCCCGCACCCCTGGGCCGACGACGAGGACCGCGCCCACGCTGCCGCAACCGATCAGCCCGAGCCAACAGGCAACTGCGGCTGCTGGTGCGCCAAGACCGCCGAGCCCACCGCATGACGGTCTCCCCCTGGCTGGTCGTGGCCGGCGCCCTCCTCGGCGCCGGCACCACGGCCACCCTCCTCGCCCTCCACCCCCACCGCCGCGACCACCAGCAGGCCGAACAGCCCGACCCCGTACGCCAAGCCGCCGAGACCAGCGGCCTCATCCCCCAACCCGGAGGCACATCGTGAACGACCGCCACGACCACCGCATGTACCTCAACGACGTCATGGCGCGTGTCGAGCAGCGCCTCAATCTGCAGCTAGCCCCCGAGAAGACCGCAACCCACGGCAGCTGCCCCAGCTGCAGCCGGCGCTACCAGCTCAAGGCCGACGGCACCCTGCGCAAGCACTGGTCCCGTGACGGGATGGGCCGCGGCCTCCCGTTCTCCGAGCCGTGCGCCGGCTCGGGCACGCGTCCCACCGAGGACCCGCAGTGAACGCCGCCTGGATCGCCGCCGGAATCGTCGCCTTCATCGTCCTGCTGTGGGCCGCCATCCTCCTCGGCCACCGCAGCCAGCAGCCCCCGGCCAGCCCCCGCCCGTACGTGCCCCCGCCCATCACTGACGCCTACATCGACGCACAGATCACGGCCCTCGAACGGAACTGGAAGGAGCCGCAACCGTGACCCGCGAGCACGCGCCCCGCCCCGGCGCCACCTGGGAGACCCGCCTCGTTGCCAACGAGGTCGTCGTCACCGCCCCCGAGGGACCGTGGGGCGGCTCAACCCGGGTCACCCCCTGGATCGTCGACGGCCCCCAGGCCGTTCCGCCCCGCCCGAACCGAGCCACCCGCCGGGCCACCGCCCGGGCCGCCAGGAAGGCCAGCCGATGACCTTCAACGCCCAGCCCGGCCAGGCCCTCACCCGCGTCGAGATCGAAGCGCTCGCGCTCGCCGCCGACGGCTACACCAGCGAGCAGACCGCCCGCCGCCTCGGCATCAGCCGCGAAGCCGTCCTCACGCGTACTGCCTCCGCCCGCCGCAAGCTCGGCGCCCGCAGCACCACCCACGCCGTCGTCCTCGCCCACCGCACCGGCCAACTCGACTTCGACTGTGGAGCTGCTGGCATCACCCGGGCACTCGAAGCCGCCGCCCGCCTCGCCGCCGCCCTCGACAGCAACCAGCAGCCCAGCACACCCCGGAGCGCCGCATGATCCCCAGCGCCTACACCCAGGACCTGATCCACCAGCGCGACCGCGCCATCGCCGAACGGAACACCAGCGAGACGGAGTGCGGCCGGCTCCGCCGTCACGTCGCCGAGCTCACCGAACAGCTCGGGTTCACCCGCGAGACACTCCGTCTCTGGGTCGAGCTGTGGACCAGAGACTCCGCTCAACTGCGATACGCCACCGCTGCATGGCAGTCCACCATCGTCGAGGCCCGGCGGCAGGCCGCCCGCGCCGAGCAGGCCGAGGCCCGCATCGCCGCCGTACGGGCGCTCCACCGGCCCATCACCCACCACTCCGTGCTGGAGCACTGCCCCCACGACCAGAGCCACGACCAGGCCTGCATCGTGTGCGGCGACTGCGCACCCTGCCCGACGATCGCCGCCCTCGACGGGGCCACCACCGCGGCCGAGGCCCGACCGTGATCGAGGACTTCGAGACCTGGTGGGACGGGGCCGCCGACGAGGAGCGGCAGGAGTTCCTCGACGGCTGCCTCGACCTCGATGACACCCCCACCTACCCGCCCTGGTGGCGCCGCCCCTGGCCCGTATGGCGCGAGACCGCCGCCGCCGAACCGCTCCCCGACCTCGCCACCTACCAGCTCCGCACCGACGCCTGACCAACCCGACGAGCACCCCCAGGGACAGCACATGAGCACCACCACCCTCACCCCCGGCCAGCTCAAAGCCGCCCGCATCCGCCGCGCCGCTGGCCACCGCGCCACCATCCCCGGCGACCGGGCCGCCGCCCACATCCGGCGCCTACGCCGAGCCGGCATGACCGACGGGCAGATCCGCGCTGCCGCCAAGATCAGCCGCGACACGCTGTACCGGATCATCGCTGGCGCCCCGGTGCTGCGGGCTACGGAGGCGCGGGTCCTCGCGGTCCGGCCCACCCCGGCCGCGGGGCCGACCCGGTCCACCTCCGCTGTCCCGCCGCACGGCACCCGCCGCCGGCTGCAGGGCCTGGTCGTCGCAGGCTGGCCACCGGTTGTTCTCGCCGCCGCGCTGGGCATGCGCCTGCAGCTGGTGCACGAGCTGCTGAACCGGTGCGAGCAGGGCGTCAGCGTCGGGACTGAGGAGCGGGTCCGGCTTCTCACCCGCGAGCTGTGGTCCCGCCGGCCCGAGGCGTGCGGCGTCACCCACACGGCCACGCTGCGGGCCCGGCAGCTGGCCGACCGCCGAGGCTGGCATCCCCTCGCCGTGTGGGACGACGACACCATCGCTCTTGCGGATGCGGTTCCGGAGTACGGGGTCGAGGTGTCGCGGGTGCAGGCCGTGGTCGAGGACACTGCGGAGCTGATGGCCGAGGGCTTGTCCCGGGCGGGCATCGCGAGCCGGCTTCGCATCCAGTGGGACGCGGTGCGGCAGGCGCATCGTCGGGCGGGGGTCGCGACGCCGGAGCCGCGGTGGTGGGAGGAGTGATGCGCCGGTGATGCGGCAGTGATGCGCCGCAGGCCAGGGGGGATGACAACGGCCCCGCCCGAGACGTCGGGCGGGGCCGTGATGCGTGGTGATGCGTCAGGCTGACGGGGGGTCGGCGGTAGGGGTTTTGGCGCTGACGACGGTGCGCTCTCGCAGGGGCGGGACGCCGCCGGCTTTGGCGATCCGGCCGACGTGCTGCCGTTCGTACGGAACGATGCGCGTCACCTCGGACGGGCCGAGGGCGCGGGCCTTGAGCACGTCGACGATGCCCGTGTTGAGGGCGTCGCGTGCGGCTTCGAGTTCAGCTTCGGCGGCGAGGTAGGCAGCACTGAGCTTGGCGAGCCGGTCGCGTGCTGCCTGCTGATCATCAGTGCTGGTCATGCCCCGATGATGCCACGCCTGCCTCCTTCGCTGATAGGTCCGATACTTGCCACCTCGTGATGCATCTTGACGTTGCAACCTCATGATGCAATCATAGAGCCAAGCAGGAACCACCGCTACCGCGAGGGGGAGGAACCCGATGCGCACCACCGCCAACACCCGCCGCCGCAACACCGCCCAGGCCCGCACCACCAGCCGCCACATCCAGTACGCCACCCTCAACGGCTGGCTCCAGGCCGCCCTCGACCGCGGCCAGATCACCCGCACCGGCGACCACCTCGACCGCCTCGGCATCCACCTCCCCGACGGCCAGCAGTCCTGGTACGGCCGCCACGTCGCCAAGGCCCACCGCGACACCACCGGCACCGACGCCCCCCGCGCCTGGGTCCAGCACCGCACCACCAACCGCTGGATCGCCGTGTACGTCTACGCCCCCGACGCCCCGGCCCTGGTCGCCGGCCTCTGGTCCTACAAGGCCACCCGCCCCGCCGCCCAGCGCCTCTACTCGGAGGCCGCGTAGACCAACTTCACCGCGCGCACCACTGGTCGCGTCGTTGCCATCCTCGCCGGGGCCGCCACCGTGCTCGCACCGATCGACCCGGCCGCGATCCGCGCCGCCCGCCGAGCCCTCGACCCGGCCGCCCCGTACGAGCAGGACCCCGCCGTGGCCACCGACCTCGCCACCATCCAGCGCATCACCGCCTGGCTGCCCACCTGGCAGCACCACGGTGCCGCCGACCTGGAGTGGCGGCTGCGCCAGATCGATGCCGCCGAAGACCGCCTCCTCACCGCCCACGGCCACGCCGTCCCCACCAGCGAGCAGCGGCACCAGGCCCGCCGGGCGGCGCACGCCGCCAACGCCGCGATCCAGGCCGCCGCCGACCTGGCTCACCCGGCCGCCGACTGCCCCCGCTGCCGCGCCTGGGAGGACTGCCCGGACGCCGACCGCGCCTACCGTGACGCGCTCCACACCGCCTGGGTCGACCGCTGGACCGTCGCCACCTGACCCGTCCCCAAAGCCGGCCCGGCGGCCGTGATCACCCCGGCCGCCGGGCCCACCAACCACCCGCCCCGCTTCCCCGGAGCACACCCATGACCACCACGTCGCCCCCCGGCCGTTTCGACTGGCCCTTCGCCGTCCGGCCCGCACGCATCGCCTGGCACGCCGCCATGGCCATCGTCCGCCCGGCCGCCGCCGCCATGGCCGGCTGGTCGCTCTACGTCGTCGCCAGGCACTACGGCATGCCCCACTGGCTCGCCTTCTTCTGCGTCGCCGTCTTCGACGGCATCGGCATGGGCTGCCTGTACCAGGCAACCGAGGCCGTACGCGCCGGCCGATCCGCGTTCACCGCGATCATCGCCACCCTGGGCATGGCCAGCATCAGCGTCTACCTCAACATCCAGCACGCACGGATCATCGGCCGCGGCCTGCCCGCCGAGGTCATGTTCGCCACCCCGGCCGTCGGCCTGCTCGTCCTCTCGGCACTCTCGTGGGCCGCCACCCGCGCCAACGCCCGGGCCGAACGCGGCGAGTCCCCGATGCGTCTCCCCACCTACGGACTGTGGGGCTGGGTCCTCGCACCGCAGCAGGCCGCCGAAGCGCTCCAGCAGCGCGCCCGTGCCCACGTGACCAGCGGCGCATCACCCGCGCATCAGCCCGCATCACTGCCCCCGGCCCGCACCGCCGAGGACGTCATCGCCGCCGAGTTCGCCAACATCGGCCCGGCCGCCGCCGTCCAGCGCGTCGCCGCCGCCAACCCCGGCGCCGACGACGCCGAGATCGCCGAGATCCTGGCCACCTACCGCGTCACCCTCAGCGCCGCGCAGGTCGGACTGCTGCTCGAACGGGCCGCCGTGCCCACCGTCCGACTCGACCGGGTACCCAAGCCGCCGAACGTCGACGAACACCCCGCGCTCGACCCGGCCCACGTGATGCGCGGTGATGCGCCCCAGGTCAACGGCATGTCCCTCGCCGGAGCGATCACCACCATGGCCCGCCACCTCGGCGGCCTCGACGCCGACGCAAAGACCGTCGCCCAGCACCTCGCTCTCCAGGGCATGGCCACCGACACCACGTACATCCGCACCGCCCTCTCCCGCGCCCGGAAGACCGAGGAGAAGCTGGCCGCTGAGGCAGCGGCACAGGCCGAGCACGAGCGCGCCGAGTACGAGCGGCGCAACGGCAACGGCGGCTACGCATGACTGCCGCCCTCTGGTGGGCGCTCCCCGCCGTCCTCGCCTTCGCCGGCCTGTACCGCGCGGCCGACCACCCGATCCGCCAGACGCTCCGCCTCGCCGGAGCCGCAGCCCTCTGGGCCACCTGCATCACCCTGATCATCACTTGGAGATAGCCATGGGCCTTTGGTCCAAGCTCACCGGCGGCCAGACCGCCACCACCCCGGCCAGCCGCAGTGCGGGGGAGCAAGCCCGCCGCTCCGCCGAGATCCGCCGCATCGACGCCGGCACCGCAGCCTGGCTCCGGGCCGGCGGCCGCGGCCCCCGAAAGGGGAGCTGACCGTGACCACCATCCCGCCCCCGCCCACCTACCGGCCGGCCGTCGGCCCGCCCCCGGCCACCATCAATCCGCCCCTCGACATCGAGCCGGTCGAGGACAACGAGCCCGAGACCGAGCAGGACGACGACCGGGCCGCGCTGCTCGCCTTCGCCGACCGCCTCGGAGCGCTCATCGCCGAGACCCCCGAGGAACGCCGCGAACGCCAGCACGCCGAACGTGAGGCCCAGTTCGAAGCGGCAGGGGAGACCCCCGACCAACGCAAAGCCCGTCACAAGGCCGAAGCCCGGGAGGCCAAGCGCAAGGAAGCACGTGCCAGGCAGAAGGCCACAGCTGGCCCCAGCGGCCGCACCCGACGCTTCCGCCGCTGGTGCATCCTCACCGCCATCTCCGCCTCAGCCGGATACGCGCTCAGCCTGCCCCAGGCTCTCGCCGCTGGCGGGACTGGTGTCGCTCTGCTTGCATCCGGCGCCGGATGGGCCCTCGACCTGCGCCTCCGAGGCTGGGGCCGCATCCGGATCAGCGAGATCCGCCACCCGCTCGGCATCGCCGTGCTGGTCGTCTGCCGGATCCCGGTCGCCTCCGGCCTCGTCGCCGCCCTATCCATCCTCCCCACCACCTGAGAGAAGGCACCTCATGGACGGGATCATCGCGCTCGGCAGCGGCGGCGCCGCCGCCATCGGCAGCTTCACCCTCCTCGTCGGCGTCAGAGGTAAGAACAAGATCAAGATCGAGAAGGAGCACGTGCCCTACTGGGCTTACGGCATCGGCCTCGTGAGCGCCGGCACCGGGGCGGCGTTCAGCAACCTCGGGACCATCGGCACCCAGTTCACCCAGGCGTTCCAGCAGACGAACGGGCTGGGCGACTGGAAGACCGGCGCCACCGCCGCGTTCCTGACCATCGGCGTGTTCGGCCTCAAGGCCCGCCCCTGGAAGGACGCCCTGTTCGGAGCCATCGCACCGTCCGTCTTCACCGCGGCAGGCGGACTCTGGATGCTGCCGGTCACCCTGCCCACCGGCCTCCTCAAGGCCGTGGTGGGTGCCTGATGCTTCGCCACGCCATCGCCAACGCGGCCGTTCCAGTCCGGGCCATCATCGCCGGCAGCCCGGTCCTGGCCGCCCGCCTCTGGGCCCCTGCGGGCGCACGCCTGGACCAGGCATCCCAGGAGCGGGAGGCCATCGCCAAGGCGATCGCTGAGACCCGCGCCGCCGAGCTCGCCAAGCTCACCGACGAGAAGGCCATCGCTGAACGGAAGGCTGCCCACGCCAAGGCCGACAGGGCCGCTCGCGCGGAGAAGCGCGACCAGGCCGCCGACGTCGTTGTTGGCGCCTCCCTGGTCGCTGTCGTCGCAGGCCCCGTCTCCTGGGCGCTGGTCGGGCCGTGGGTGCCAGTGGCCACCTGGTCCGGCATTGGCGTGTGGTGCATCGCCGCGATGATGCACGCCCCCAGAGCCGACGAGACGGCCCCCAAAGTCGAGCCCGCCGAGCCCGCGGCCCCGGCCGCCGCCGGCGAGCCGGACGACACCGACGAGTGGATCCAGGACTCGCCCCCCGAGGCCGTCCTGTGGGCCCTCATCCGGCACACCGCGGCACTCACCCGACAGGGCACCGCTGCCCACCTCCAAGCGGTGCTGGAGGAGGGGCAGCGGCGGGGGGAATTCGGGGACTGGACGGTGGCCGATCTGACCGAGGAGCTCGCCTCATACGGGGTGCCCGTCGTGGGGCAGAAGAAGCTCACCGTCGAGGGCCGCAACCTCAACCGGAGCGCGGTCCTCCTGGCCGCCCTCCCCGAGGCTGACTCCGCGCCCGTCCCAGCCATCCGCCAGCCCGTACCGACGGCGGCCGCCCAGAGCGCCGCGTGACCCCCCTTCCCCGCGGCGTCCGCGCCCCGCCCCAGGGCGACCGGTAGGCGGTAGGAACCGCAGGTCAGAGCATGCCTACCTACCTCCCTACCGGCCCCCTACCCGACCAGCTACCGGCCCCGCCTACCCTCCCAGGAGAGCCCTCGTGATCACCACCGAGACCGTCAGCACCCACGGCACCGTCACCGTCGAGAGCACTGACGACGACCAGACCGGCAACTCCGCCATCAGCTGGCGCTGCACCTGCGGCACCCACAGCGAACCCGCCGTCTTCACCTACGAGACGTGGCCCCAGCGTGACACCGGCATCCACCTCGTCCAGCGCGAAGCCGCCAACCACGCCAACTCCTGCACACCCGCCCGATAGCTCCTGAGAGGACCACCGAAGTGACCACCATCGAGCAGCTCGCCGACGCCGAAGCTCGGCTCACCGAACTGCAGCTCGCGTTCGTCGACGCCGCGGACGACCCGAACGACCGCCGCCGCATCGCCACCCAACTCCGCGAGACCCGCGACGAGATCACCCGCCTGTACGAGCTCCTGCCCGCCTGACCTCGCCCCGGGGCGGCCGTGAAGCCTGCCAGCACGCCGGCCGCCCCGGGCCCTCCACCCACCGCACCAGCAGTAGAGGAGACCGCCATCATGGCGTACGCCGACGGAACCCAGCCCCAGCCCCAGCAGCCCGAGCCGCGCGTCGAGGAACGCGGGCCCGGCATCAGCGTCTGGCTCACCCCCGCACCCGACCCGCAGCCCGCCCCCAGCCAGTGACCAACCCGCCCGCCCCAGGTCCTACCCGGGGCGGGCGGTCCTGCGAGAGGATGAAGCATGACCACCAGCAACTACGAGGCACCGCCCGGCAAGGTGGCCCTCAGGACCGTCATCGAGATCAACGGTAAGCGGCTCGCGGCGCAGACCTTCGCCGAGGCTGAAGCGTGGGACCGGGACGAGCAGTACCGGGAGTACATGAAGGCCGACCTGCTGAGGCAGCTCGGCGAGGCCATCGTCAAGAAGCTCAACCCCGAGATCACGGCCACCTTGCCGCCGCCCACCCTGCACGAGGCGCTCACCGAAGCCCTCCGGCCGTTCGACTACCCGAATGAGTACTGAGCCGTGACCGCTGACCTGGTGGCGTTCCTCCGTGCCCGCCTCGACGAGGACGAGGAGGCAGCCCGGGCCGCTGCCGAACCGGAGTCGTGGGTCCAGATAAACCGGGACCTTATGCCGTCATGGAGCCTGCAGTGGTGGGCAGATCCGGACGTTGTGGCTGTCGTCGCGGATGAAACAAGCGCCCACCCGGTGGCCATCACACCCGACGGCATGGAGGAGCGCGATGCGGAGGCACGGGCCGCTCACATCGCCCGCCACGACCCGGCGCGGGTACTGGCCGAGGTCGACGCCAAGCGGCGCATCCTCAGCCGGTACACCTCCGCCGTCGAGGACTCAGCCGAGGACGCCGAGGGCTACTACGACGAGAACCGGGCCGAGGATGCTCGACAGCTGCGGCCGGTCCTCCGCCTGCTCGCGCTGCCGTACGCCGGCCACCCCGGCTACCGGCCCGAGTGGGCACCCGGGGCTTGACCAAAGCCTCCCCACGCCCCAGGCGTCTCCGGCAGGATGGCCGCCACCATCCAGCTGAGGAGACCCCCGTGGAGCCCTGGCACATCGTCGTCCTGTTCCTGCTCGCCCTGGCCGCGGTAACCGTCGGCATCGTCGCCGCCGTCCGAGCCGGCCGCCGCAAGTAGCTGTCCCACCCCTGCGCCACTCTGCCTTCGGGGTCACGGCGGCCCGCCCCTCCCCCCGAGCGGGCCGCCAACCCCAACGGTTGGGCGGGGCACCCACACAGCCCCCGGGAGCGACGGGCCCGGGGGCTGACCCACGCCCTCCCTACCCTGCCCAGCAGGAGGAGGGACCCCATGACCGACCAGCACGACCAGCTCCGCGGAGGCAACGGCCGCTACACCCGCGACCCCGCCACGGTCGAGCGCGACGCCCACGCCGCCCAGCTCCGCGCCGAAGGCAAGTCCTACCGGCAGATCGCCGCGGAGCTCGGCTTCAGCCACCCGCAGTCCGCGCACGACGCCGTCGCCCGAGCCATGGCCGAGGTCATCACCGAGCCGGCGGAAGCCGCGGTCGCCTTCGAGCTGGAGCGCCTGGACCGCGGCCTACAGCGGCTAGAGGACGCCCGCGGCCACGTGCAAGGCGTGCTTGAGCGGGAGCACGTCACCGTGTCCCAAGGCCGCGTCGTCTACCTGGACAACGGCGCGGCAGTCCCAGACGACGACTGGATCCTCAAGGCCGTGGACCGGCTGATCCGCATCGAGGACGCGATCCAGCGAAACGGCGAGTCTCGCCGCAAGCTCCTCGGCTTGGACAGCCCCACCAAGACCGCTGTCTCTGGTGGCCTGACCTACGAGATCGTCGGGGTCGATGCTGGCGACCTGGCATGATCAGCGCCGTCGTCCGGTACGAGCCGCGCGGTGCAGCCCGCGAGTTGTTCCGCACCCGCACCTCCGAGGTCGTCATGGCAGGCGCGGCTGGCACCGGCAAGTCCCTCGCCTGCCTGTTCCGTGTCCACCTCGCGGCACTCAGGACCCCCGGCATCCGCTGCCTGATCGCCCGCAAGACCGGCGTGAGCCTCGGCTCGACCACCCTCGTCACTTTCGAGAAGAAGGTAGCTGCCGAGGCATTGCGTGCTGGCGTCATCTCGTGGTTCGGCGGCAGTGCGCGCGAGGCCCCGGGCTACCGGTACAGCAACGGCTCCGTGATCAACGTCGGCGGCCTCGACAAGCCGGAGAAGGTGCTGTCATCCGAGTACGACCTGATCTTCTGTGATGAGGCGACCGAACTCACCATCACCGACTGGGAGACACTCGGCACCCGCCTCCGGAACGGCGTCCTCTCCTGGCAGCAGCAGATCGCCGCCTGCAACCCCGTCCACCCCACCCACTGGATCAAGCAGCGCGGCGACGCCGGGGCCCTGCGCCTCCTCACCTCCCTCCACCGCGACAACCCGGCCTACGTCAACGCGGACGGAACGCTCACCACCAAGGGCGTCGACTACATGGCCAAGCTCGACGCCCTCACCGGGGTGCGCCGCCTGCGCCTGCGGGACGGCAAGTGGGCCGCCGCCGAAGGCCTCATCTACGAGGCGTTCGACCCAGCCATACACGTCGTCCCCCGCTCCGTCATCCAGCCCGGCTGGACCCGGCGCCTCGTCATCGACTTTGGTTTCACGAACCCGTTTTGCGCGCAATGGTGGGCCGAGGATCCCGACGGCCGGCTGTACATGTACCGGGAGATCTACAAGACGAAGACCCTCGTCGAGGACCACGCCAGGGACATCCTCCTCCAAGTCACCAAGGTCATCGGCAAGGTGCCGCAGCGCACCGTCCTCACCGCCAAGGACATCAACGAGGACGTCGCCGCCGGCCTCCGGGTCTGGACTGAGGCCCGGCCGCAGGTCGTCATCTGCGACCACGACGCCGAAGACCGCGCCACCCTGGAACGGCACCTCGGCATGGGCACCCGCGCCGCACACAAGACCGTCAAGGACGGCCTTGACGCCGTGCAGGCCCGCTTCAAGGTCGCGGGAGACGGCAAGCCCCGTATCTACCTGTGCGAAGACGCCCTGGTCGACCGCGACGCGGCACTCGCCGAAGCGAAGAAGCCGACGTGCACGGTCGAAGAGATCGTCGGGTACGTCTGGGACGCTCAGCCAGGCAAGACCCCGAAGGAGGCCCCAGTGAAGCAGGACGATCACGGCATGGACACCATGCGCTACGCAGTCGCCGAACGCGACCTCGTCGCGCAGCCCCGGGTGAGGTGGCTGTGATCCCCTACCAGCGCCTCGCCGCCCTCGTACGGGCCGTCCTCCGCCCGCTCCTGCCGGTCGTTCTCGTTGTCGCCGGGCTCGGCCTGCTGTCCTACGGCCTGTGGATGGCGTGGCCGCCCCTCGGCTACCTCGGCGCCGGCACGTCGTGCCTGTGCGTTGAGATGGCCATCTCGGACCGCCGACCGTCCAACCGCTGAGGAGACCCTGATGGCGTCGTTCATCCGCACCCTCCTCAACCGGGCCGCAGTCAGCCCCGTCTCGTTCGCCCCGAACCGCGGCAACGGCTACTTCACCTCGTGGGGCCAGCCCTCCGGGATGACCGCGCAGATGCGCGCCATGGGCAGCGTCGGCACGCTGTTCAGCATCGTCAACCGCACCTCCACCTCGACCGCGCAGGTCGAGTGGAAGCTGTACCGCAAGGCCGCCAAGCCTGGCGCCGAGCGCACTGAGGTCACCTCGCACGCCGCACTCGACCTGTGGAACAAGCCGAACCCGTTCATGCCCCGGACTGAGTTCGTCGAGGTCGAACAGCAACACATCGACCTGACGGGCGAAGGCTGGTGGGTGATCGCCCGCGACCCGCGCTCGCCGATCCCGCTGGAACTGTGGCCTGTCCGACCGGACCGCATGGACCCGGTGCCGTCCCCCACGGCGTACCTGTCCGGCTACATCTACACCAGCCCCGACGGCGAGCGGATCCCCCTCCGCCTCGACGAGGTCATTCAGCTCCGCATGCCCAACCCGCTGGACCCCTACCGCGGCATGGGCCCCGTCCAGTCCATCCTCACCGACCTCGACGCCACCAGGTACAGCGCCGAGTGGAACCGCAACTTCTTCCTGAACAGTGCCGAGCCCGGCGGCATCATCGAAGTCCCCGGCACTCTCGGCGACGCCGAGTTCGACCAGCTACGGATGCGCTGGAACGAGCAGCACCGCGGGGTAGCCGCCGCCCACCGGGTGGCCATCCTCGAAGCCGGCAGGTGGGTCGACCGCAAGTTCACCCAGCGCGACATGCAGTTCGCCGAGCTGCGGTCCGTCTCCCGGGACGTGATCCGCGAGGCGTTCGGCATGCCGGCCTTCGCCCTCGGTGAGGTCGCCGACGTGAACCGGGCCACCGCCGACGCATCCCGGGTCTGGTTCGCCGAGCAGATGACGGTGCCTCGGCTGGAGAGGTTCAAGTCCGCCCTCAACTTCGACCTGCTGCCGCTCTTCGGTTCCACCGCGGCCGGGCTGGAGTTTGACTACTGCAGCCCGGTGCCGGACGACGAGGCAGCGGAGAACGCCGAGCTGACCACCAAGGTCGATGCCGTGGTCGCATTGGTCAACGCCGGCTTCGACCCGGCCGCCGCCTGCTCCGCCATCGGCCTGCCTGACATCGCCTTCCGCGGCGCCACCCCGACAGCTGGCGGGCCGCTGAAGCTCGGCGCATAGCCGCTGGCAGTAGCAGCCGCCCGGTTTCATCCCTTGTGACGCGACCGTCACGAGGAGGCTGGATGGCTGGCAGGCTACGGACCGCTCGGCCCCGTGCCCAGCTTCGGGAGGGCCGCACCGACTGGTACCGGATCACGAACAGCATCGGCGGCGGCACCGCCACCGTGCACATCTACGACGAGATCGGCTACTGGGGCGTGACCGCCTCGGATTTCGTACGTGAGCTCTCGGCCGTGAACGCGTCGCTGATCGAGGTGCACATCAACTCCCCGGGTGGGGAGATCTTCGACGGCATCGCCATCGCCAACGCCCTACGTGCGCACCCTGCCAACGTGGTCACCTACGTGGACTCGCTCGCCGCGAGCATCGCCAGCGTCATCGCGCTCGCGGGCGACCGCGTCGTCATGGCACCGAACAGCCAGATGATGATCCACGACGGGTCCGGCATCTGCCTCGGCAACGCCGCGGACATGCGGGAGATGGCCGAGCTCCTCGACCGCCAGTCCGACAACATCGCCGAGGTCTACGCGGCGAAGGCCGGCGGCACCGTCGAGGAGTGGCGGGCCCTGATGACGGCGGAGACCTGGTACACGGCTGCCGAGGCGGTGGCCGCGGGTCTCGCCGATGAGCTCGCCGCCCCATCAACCCAAAGTCCGACGGATGACAACTCGTCCACCCCGACCGCACCGACGGCCGAGTGGGACCTGTCGATCTTCCGGTACCCGAGCCGGGCCGAGGCACCCGCTCCGCCACTCACTGCGTGCGCCGAGCCGGCCGAGACCCCGGCCGCCGTGGCCGAGACGCCCGTCGATCCGGCGGCTGACGGCCCCGAGCCCGACCAGCCGGCCGCCCCCGCGCCGGCCGCCATCACCGAGGACACCCCGGAGCCGGCCCCAGCGGCCGACGACTGGGCCAGCATCACCGCACACCTCACCATCACGCCGTCCCCCGAGGACGCGTTCCGACGCCTCAGGGAGGCACTGCTGTGACCACCGCCGCCACCCCCGTTCCGAAGAACTCGGCCGAGCTCGCCGAGATGCTGGCCGACCCCGGCCGCCTCGCTCCGGTCCTCGCCAACCGCGAGGCCCTCGGCGAGTTCATCAACGCCTACGCCCAGGCCCAGCAGGGCGACGGCACCGACCTCAACCGCGCTGTGGCGGAGGAAACCCAGCGTCAGCTCGCCAACATGCTCCGCGAGAACGGCCAGGACAGGGACGCCAAGGAGCGGATCCAGCGCCTCGACCTGAACCCGCAGGCCAAGCGCACCCCGAGCATGCTGACCTCGCACCGGCAGGGCACAGCCCACAACCCGCGCGCCGCCGGCGCCCTCCTCGACCAGCACTTCGACGACGGCATCGACTACGTCCAGACCATCTGGCACAAGAACCCGGCGACGAACCTCGGCGAGAAGCTGGAGGCGCTCCGCAACGCTGCGTCCAGCGTTTCCCCCTCGGACGGCGGCTTCCTCGTCCCCGAGGTCCTGAGGAGCCAGCTCCTGCAGATCGCTCTGGAAGAGTCGGTCGTGCGGCCGCTCGCCACCGTCGTGCCGATGGACTCGGCCCGCGTGCCGATGCCGATGATCGACGCCACCACCAACTCCGGCTCGGTGTTCGGCGGCATGGTCGCGTACTGGGGCGAGGAGGGCGCCGCCCTCACCGACTCCAACCCCAAGTTCGGCCGAGCCGAGCTCGACGCCAAGAAGCTGACCGGTCTCAGCGCCGTGCCGAACGAGCTGCTGCAGGACAGCATTGTCAGCTTCAGCGCGCTCATCGAGTCCCTGTGGCCGAAGGCCCTGGCCTTCAGCGAGGATGCCGCCTTCATGAGCGGTACCGGTGTTGGCGAGCCTCTCGGTTTCATGGGTGCCGGCAACACTGCGGCGATCGCGGTGGCGGCGGAGGCGGGCCAGGCCAGCGGCACGATCCTCTTCGAGAACATCGTGAAGATGTACTCCCGGATGCTGCCCAGCAGCCTGGCGAAGGCCGTGTGGATCTGCTCGCCGGACGCGCTGCCGGAGCTGTTCACCATGGCTCTCGCGGTCGGTACCGGTGGCAGCCCCGTCATGGTCGCCAACGCGGCGGGCCCGGCGCCGATGACAATCTTCGGGCGTCCGCTCATCGTCTCCGAGAAGGCCGGCACGCTCGGCTCCCGCGGCGACATTGTCTTCGCCGACCTCAGCTACTACCTGGTCGGCGACCGGCAGACCATGACCGCCGACAGCTCCACCGACTTCAACTTCGGCTCGGACAAGACGACCTTCAGGATCATCCAGCGGGTCGACGGCCGTCCGTGGCTGAGGTCGGCGATCACCCCGAAGAACGGCGGCAACACCCTGTCGCCGTTCGTCGAGCTCGCCGCCCGCTAACCCCAACCGGCCGGCGCCGGCATCAACACCCCGGCGCCGGCTTCTACCCGGGCCGGCAGTGTCGCCCCGGCAGGACACCCCAGACACGAGAGGTACAGCTCATGGCCCAGAAGGGACTCGGCTCCGGCTTCAACAGCTCGCCGGCCGCCGACGGCAAGTGGATCGCCCTCCGCGACGCGGGGGCAGTGGCCTTCCTCTGCTACCTCGCCGGCGCGGCCGGCGACACCTACACGCTGCAGGAGGCCAAGGACAGCGGCGGCACCGGCGCCCAGAACCTGGCCTGCATCACCGAGTACCACACCAACACCGGTGACGGCTCGGACGCGTGGACCCGACGCACCCAGGCGGCCGCCGCGACCGTCGTCACCGCCGCCACGGCCACCCAGAACGCCATGGTGGTCGAGGTGCTGGGCACCCAGCTCTCCGACACGTACAAGTACGTGAAGCTGACGTCGACTGGCGCGGGCACCGTCAACGCGCTCACCCACGACCTGGCCACCCAGCGCGCCGCGGCGAACCTGCCCGCGATGGGGGCGTGACCCATGTCCGCCATCATCCAGGGAGACCAGCTCCGTACGGTCCTCGTCGGCACCAAGGTGGACCGGGCGACCGCGGCCCTGCCGCAGACCGCGCAGGCCGCGATCTTCACCGTGGCCGGCGGCCGCGTCCTCGTCACCGGCCTGGTCGGCGAAGTCACCACCGTCATGGGCGCTACCGCCACCACCCTCAAGGTCACGTCGAACCCGACGACCGGCACGGACGTCGACCTCACATCGACCACCGCGGTGACGTCGAAGGAGGTCGGGAGCCTGATCACCCTGCCGTCCGCGTCCGGCTCGGCCCTCGTGGTCAAGAACGGCGGAGGCGGTGGTCAGCTGCCCGCCCACAACCCCTACGTGGTGCCGATCGGGACGATCGACCTGGTCACCGACGCCTCGGACACCGGCTCGGTCAAGTGGTCGCTGACCTACATCCCGCTGGACAACGGCGCCTCGGTGACGGCGGCCTGACGTGGCGCTCTGGGTCTGCGCGGGGTGCACCACCGCCTATTCGGTGGGCGCCCCGTGTTGCCCGCACTGCGGCGGCACCGACCACTACGAGGAGGGAACCATGCCGAAGATCAGCCAGCACGGCGGCGCCACTAACGACGCCGAGCCGGTCCGCATGGGATGGATCGGCGAGCCCGGTCCTGAACTGCTCAACCTTCCCGGCGGCCCCGCCGCGGTCATCACCCCCGAGGAGGAGACATCTCCTGGGAACAGCTCCGAGACATCGTCGCCGAAGCCGCCGCAGAGCGAGACGCCGAGCGCGCCCAAGGGCCGGTCGCGTGCCCGAACGACGGCGAGCCGCTCCGCAACGGACCAGACGGACAGCTCTACTGCCCGTGGGACGGATGGCGACCCGACGGCACCTACCTCTGACAAGGCGTCGTCGTGAGCATCTACCGCTCCGGTGAGCTGTTCCGTGCGAGCGGGCTCACGCTGAACTCGAACAGCGACACCGTCACCGCGGGCACGACGAACAGCCTGACCGGCTCGACGGCGGGCACGATCGACGTGTCCAAGGTCAGCAACGGCCTGCTCGTCGTAACCGCAGCCAACGCGCCGACCGGCACGACCCCGGCTCTCGCCGTGTTCTTCGACGTCCGGGACGCACTCGGTAACTGGTGCCTCGTCTCGAACGCCACCGCGATCAGCGGTGCCACGCTCGGGACCAGCGGCACGACGTACGGGAACATTTCGACCGGCTACCAGCTGACCGACATCGGCCGGATCCGCTGGGTCCTCACCGGCACCAACCCCGTATTCACTGGGGTCAGCTTCTCCCTGTACGGGCGGTGATCCGGTGACGGTGCAGCCCTGGTACGCCACCCGCGAGGACGTGAAGAACGCGCTCGACCTGAAGGAAACCGCCCGCAGTAACGGGCAGGTCGACCGGGCGATCGATGCTGCCTCCCGCCTGGTCGAGGGCCTGTGCCACCGCCGGTTCTACCCGGACTACGGCACCAGGTACTTCGACTGGCCGGACCAGTACGCCCGGCCGTGGCGCCTGTGGCTGGACGACTCCGAGCTGATCAGCCTCACCGCCGTCTCCTCCGGCGGCGTCACCATCCCGACCAGCCGGATCAACCTGGAGCCGAACCGCTGCGGCCCGCCGTACAACCGCGTCGAGATCCAGTTGGACACGGACTCCGCGTTCGGTGGCGGCTCCACCCCCCAGCGGGACATCACCATCACCGGCCTGTGGGGCTACCGCAACGACGAGTCCCCGGCCGGCACGGTCACGGCCACGGCGAGCGACACGGTCACCACCGTGGTCGTCAGCAACGCATCCGCGGTCGGCGTCGGATCTGTGCTCCGCATCGGCACCGAGCGTCTCGTCGTCACCGAGCGGGCGATGACGTCGACCGGCCAGGCCCTGCAGACGCCGCTCACCGCCGCGAAGAACGCAGAGACCGTGGCCGTGGCGGACGGTACGGCGTTCGCCGTCGGCGAGGTGCTCCTCCTCGACGCCGAGCGCATGCGCATCACCGACATCGCCGGCAACAACCTGATCGTCGACCGGGCATGGGACGGCTCTACCCTCGCCGCCCACGCTGCCCCCACGATCTACGCCTCCCGCTCTCTGACCGTGACCCGCGGTGCCCTCGGCACCACGGCGGCAGCGATCGCCCAGAACGCCCCGGCCTACTGCTGGAATCCGCCCGGCCCGGTTCGGTCCCTCGTCATCGCTGAGGCGGTCAACACGCTCCTGCAGGAGTCCTCCGGGTACGCACGCACCACCGGCACCGGCACATCCTCCCGGCAGGTCGGTGGCGGGACCGTCACCAAGACCGCCTACGGCGCCGGCCTCGACGCCCTCCGGGAACAGGTCTACGTCTCCCACGGGCGCAAGGCGAGGGTGAGGGCGGTCTGATGGAGGTTGTTGTTCTTGCGTCGGGCCCGCTGTTCAACGGCACCGCGTCGGCGCTGGTCAACCGGTTCACTCGGGAGGGCGGCGAGGAGGTTGCCCGCTGGGGTGAGGGCGAGGTGCAGCGCGTCCTGGAGCAGGTGCTGCGGCACCCGACGGGCTACTACCAGTCGCAGGTCACTGTGAACCGGGTCTCGAACGACAGCTTCGCGATCACGGACGGCGGGGTGGTGTACGGGCCGTGGCTGGAAGGCACCAGCCGCCGCAACGCGGAGACGAACTTCAAGGGCTACGGCACTTTCCAGCGGGTCGCGAAGCGCGTCGAGGCCAGGGCCGACCGCACCTTCGCCGCGATCTTCGCCCAGACCCAGGGGAGGCTGTGATGGCGGTCGACATCGACGGCGTCCTCAACGCCCTGGTATCCCATGCCGCGGCGACGGGCTACCTGGACCAGATCAACCAGCACGAGCCCAAGAACCGGCCGGGCCACGGCATCACCGCCGCCGTGTGGATCGACCACATCCGGCCCGTCCAGTCCTCAGGCCTGGACGCCACGTCGACGCTGCTGGTGTTCAACATCCGGCTGTACACCAGCACGCTTCAGGAACCGCAGGACGCCATCGACCCGGAGATGGTGCGCGTCATCGACGCCCTGTTCACGGCGTACATCGGGGACTTCACGCTGGGCGGCCTGGTCCGCGGGATCGATGTGCGGGGCGTCGAGGGGCCGCCGCTTGATGGCCAGGCCGGCTACCTGAAGCAGGACGAGGTGCTGTACCGGGTGTTCACGATCACTCTGCCTGTGGTCGTCAATGACGCATGGGACGAGGAGGCATAGATGACCAAGTCCGGCGGGCTCGGCGACAACTTCTACTCGGGCGGGTACGACCTGTCCGGCGACATCGGATCTGTCGACAAGGTCCAGGGCGGGCACAAGCCGATCGAAGTCACCGGCATCAACAAGCTGGCGCCCGAGAGGATCGGCGGCGTACGGGATGCCTCCATGTCGTGGAAGGCCTTCTTCAACACCGCGGTCGGTGCGGCACATCCGGTGCTGAGCGCGCTCCCGACGGCGGACGTGGTCGCCACGTACTGCCGGGGCACGACTCTCGGCAGCCCGTGTGCGTCGCTCGTCGCCAAGCAGATCAACTACGACGGTAACCGGTCCGGCAGCGGCGAGTTCGTGTTCTCGGTGGATGCCGAGGCCAACTCCTACGGCCTGGAGTGGGGCGTCCTGCTGACGGCCGGCCTGCGGACGGACACCGCGGCAACCAACGGGGCGTCCATCGACACGACCGCCTCGGCCGCGTTCGGCGCCCAGGCATACCTGCAGGTCACCGCGTTCACCGGCACCGATGTCACCATCAAGATCCAGGACTCGGCGGACAACGTCAGCTTCGCCGACGTCGCCGGCCTGACCTTCACCGCGGTCACGGCGGCGCCGTTCACCCAGCGCGTCGCCACGGGCAACACCGCCACCATCCGCCGATACCTGCGCGCGGTCACCACCACCAGCGGCGGTGTCACGAGCGTGACGTTCGCTGTGCACGTGACCAAGAACGATGTGGCGGGGGTGGTGTTCTAGTGAACCGGATCGAGCCGAACATGCCGGTCGCGGCCTACAAGACGTACCGGATCCTGTCGCCGCAGAGCACCCACTTCCGGCCCGCTACCTGCGCCGAGGCAGAGTGCGAGGCCCACCTGAACGGCTGGCGGTCCACGATCGACGAGGCCACCGACCTCGGCCAGCGGCAAGCGCACTACATCCGCAAGGAGTCCGGGCGGCGCTTCGTCGAGGAGCGCCTGGAATCGGGCCTGACTCGCTTCGAGTTCGAGGCCGGCCAGCAGTGCTTCGCTGGCGGGCATCAGGTGCGGCTCGACCGGCCGGAGCACTACCTGCTGCAGGACGGCGACTGGCGCGGCAACCCGACCGGTCGGAACCAGGCCCTGACCGCGCAGGACTGGATCGACGACTTCGGTGAGCACCAGCAGCGTCTCGCCGACCAACTGGAAAGGGGCTGACCATGGCCAAGGCATCCGGTCTCGGATGGACGACGTGCTCGGTCGACGACTCGTCCGGCGTCGCCAAGGCGATCAAGAACGACGTGACCGACCTGCAGTTCAGCACCCCCCGTGCGGTGCAGGACATCACCGGCATCGACAAGTCTGCAATGGAGCGGCTGCTCCTGCTCGCTGACTTCAGCGCCACCCTGAAGGGCGTGTTCAACGCCGCCTCCGGCCAGGCCCACGACGTCTTCAAGACGGTGCCGTCCACCAGTGTGAACCGCACGCTGTCGCTCACCGTCAACGGCGTCTCCCTCAACAATGAGGTTCTGCTGACGGACTATCAGCTGTCCCGGAGTTCCTCGGGTGAGCTGACGTGGTCGGTGCCCGCAGTCCTCGCCGACGGCACCGTCCCCACCTGGAGCTGACCATGGGATACAAGGTTCAGCGCAACACCTACCAGCTGACTTTCAAGGGCACCGAGTTCGACGGCCTAGAGGTGAGAATCCGGGGCCTCAACACTGGACAGATGCTGGAGCTGGAGGCCGCCCGACTTGCACGCGAGGCCGGCGGCGAGACCGGTGTGGGTGCAACGCGTCAGATGACGGAGATGCTGGCTTCGGCACTCGTCAGCTGGAACGCAGAGGATGAGGACACCGGCCTGCCGATCCCCCCGACCCTGGAGGGCCTGCTCGCGCAGGACGCCAGCTTCAACGCCGTACTCATCGACCAGTGGACCAAGGCCATGGTCGGCGTGCCCGCCCCTTTGCCGCCCGCCTCCAGCGATGGGCAGCCGTCCCTGGAGGCGTCGATTCCGATGGACGTGCCCTCACCGAGCCGGACGAGCTGAGGCAGGCCCGATACGTGCTCGGCCTATGCGATCGCTGGCACAAGCTGCCCAGCGAGGTGCTGGCCGAGCCGGCAGAGATGTTGCGTTTGCTGCGGATCGTTGATCTGGGCCAACCGAAGGGGGTGCTTGAGTGAACATCGTCGAAATCGTCGTCACCGCCAAGAACCTCACCGGGCCCGCCTTCGCCGAGGCCAAGGCCGGCGCCTCCGCGATGGAATCCTCCATGGGCAAGCTCAACGCCGTGGCCAACGCCAGCGCTGTGGCCCTCGCCGCGGTCGGCTTCGAAGCCGTCAAGATGGCCAGCAAGTTCGACGGGGAGATGTCGCTGCTGGTCACCCAGGCCGGCGTGGCAGAGGACCAGCTCGACGGGCTGAAGAAGGGCGTCCTCGGGATCGCGGCGAAGGTCGGCCAGGACCCGGACTCGCTGGCCGAAGCGCTCTTTCACGTCGAGTCCAACTTCGAGTCGATGGGCATCACGTCCCAGCAGGCCCTGAAGTTGACCGAGACCGCGGCAAAGGGCGCGGCCGTCGGTCACGCCGACCTGGTCGACGTCACCAACGCCCTGACCGCGGCGGTCGCGGCCGGCATCCCCGGCGTCGAGGACCTCGACCAGGCGATGGGTGTCCTCAACGCCACGGTCGGCGTCGGCGACATGAAGATGCAGGACCTGGCCCAGGCGTTCGGCAGCGGCATGGTCGCCACCGTCAAGGGCTTCGGTCTGACTATCGAAGACGTCGGCGCTGCGCTTGCCGTCTTCGGTGACAACAACATCCGCGGGTCCCTGGCGGGCAACCAACTCCGCATGTCGGTGATGGCGCTGGCCAAGCCTGTCAGCACCAGCGAGGCGGCGCTGAAGACCCTCGGCCTGACCGCGACCACTCTCGCTGAGGACATGCAGCGTGGCGGTCTCAAGCTCGCCCTTGAGGACCTCGTCGGCCGGATGAACGCGGCCGGCATCACCGCCGACCAGCAGGGCCAGATCATCACGGACGCGTTCGGCCGTAAGGCGGGCGCCGGCCTCAACGTTCTCGTCGGACAGATGGAGCGTCTGGAGTCGAAGTACCCGGCGCTGGAGGAGGGCGCCAAGGGGTTCGGCGCGGCGTGGGAGCGAACCCAGCAGACTTTCCAGCAGCAGACGAGGGAGTTGGAGGGCTCCCTCCAAGCGCTGATGATCACCCTTGGCGAGAAGCTGATCCCGCCGTTGCAGCACGCCACGACGTGGATGCTCAACAATCGCGACACCATGATCGAGATGGCGAAGGGTGTTGGCGTCGTCGTTGCCGCCCTCGCGGGATTCGCTGTCCTCAGCAAGGTGATCGCGGGGGTCCAGACACTGGTCACAGCGTTTCAGGCCGTCGGTGGGGCGATGGCCGCCTACTACACCCGTGTCATCGAGGCGCAGGCGGCGTCTGTGGCTGCGACGGGCGGCGTCAACGGGCTGGGCGCGGCTTTCACGGCCCTGTCCACGAAAGCCAAGATCGCCGTCTCGGCGACCGCGCTGGGCCTGATCGTCGCCGTTGCCTACAAGCTGAGCGAGTCCAGCCAGAAGGCGGCGCCGTCGGTCGACCGGATGACGACGTCTCTGGAGGCGCTGGGCCACGCTGGTGCCAAGTCTGGGCAGTTGACCGAGACGTTCGGCGGCGACCTGGAGAAGCTCTCCTACGCCGTCGATCGTGTGGCCGGCAAGGCGTCCGGCATGGACAAGTTCAACGACACCATGAACGCGATCTTCTCGCTGGGCATGGCGAAGTCGAACAGCTTGAAGGACGCGACCAAGCAGATCAACAGCATCGACGAGGCGCTCGCCGGGATGGTGCAGGGCGGCCACGCCGACCTCGCCGCCGCGGCCCTGAAGAAGCTGCAGGATGCGCTTGCGGCGAAGGGCGGTGACGCGGGCCAGCTCGGCGCGGAGATGCACAAGTATCAGGACGCGCTGGCTGCCACGGCCCAGACCGAGGAGATCGCCGCTGCCAGCATGGGCGAGCTCGGCAAGCAGGCCATGGAGACGAGCAAACACCTCGACGAGCAGAAGATGACGGCGAAGGGCCTGAAAGAAGCCATTTCGGACCTGAACGACGTCAACCGCAGTGCGCTCGACGCGATGGCCGGCTTCGAGGCCGCGATCGACGACGCGGCGAAGGCCGCTACGGAGAACAGCGGCGCGCTGAAGATCAACCACGGCGAGCTGGACCTGACATCCGAGAAGTCCAGGACCGCCGAAGCAGCGCTGACGGACCTGGCGTCCAAGACCGACGCAGCCGGGGTGGCCGCGCTGAACTCCGGTGAGTCCATGGAGTACGTCAACAAGATCTACGACCGGGGCCGCGACAAGTTGATGCAGGTCGCGATGCAGATGGGCCTTACCCGCGAGGAGGCTCGCCACCTGACCGACGAGATCTTGGCGACGCCGGACAAGACGGCCTACCTGCGGGGCGATGTCGAGGACTTGAAGGCAAAGCTGGCCGATGCCGAGTGGGCGATCAGGGGCACGACCGGCGAGAAGCGGGTACGACTGCAGGCCGAGATCGACGGGCTGAAGCGGGACCTCGCCGAGGCTCAGGCACAGGTCAATGCTCTGCACGGCAAGACGATCTACATCACCGAGTACTTCCAGATGGGTGGCGGCAACTACTCGGGCAGCAGTGCCGGCCGGTTCGCCCACGGCGGCATCATCGGTGGCGCCGCGACGGGCGGCCCGCGGGGCGGCCTGACCTGGGTTGGTGAGCAGGGCCCGGAGCTGGTTCGACTGCCGGGCGGCTCAACGGTCATCCCGGCCGGGCAGTCCCGCACGATGGCGGACGCTTCGGCCGCCGACGGGGGCGGGCCGCTGGTCCTGGAGATCCGCTCGGGCGGGTCCCGGCTGGACGACCTGTTGGTGGAGTTGCTCCGCAATGCCGTCCGCGTCCGCGGCGGCAACGTTCAGACGGTCCTTGGGAGGGCTTGATGCACCGGTACAAGATCTGGAACGGGCCGATGCCGACAACGGCCGCACAGGCCAGCGTCACCACGGGCACGTCCATCAAGACGATGCTGCAGTTGGCGACGCCGTCCACGCGACAGCTCCAGCCGATAGCTTGGGGGTTCAGCCTGGACGATCCGCCGGGCGCCGACGGCGTGATCGAGCTGCTGCAGACCGACGTCGCCGCGACTGTCACGGCCCATGTGGCCTCCGGCATCCAGTCTCTCGACCCCAACGCCCCACCATCGCTCCTGACGCTGGGCGCCAGCGCGACCGGCTACACCGCGACCGCCGAGGGTGCCATTACCGCCACTCGGGTGTTCGACGCAGTATCGCTGTCATCGGTGTCAGGCGAGTCGTCGCTGTCCTACGCCTACCAGTGGATGCCGGACGAGCGACCAACCGTTGCCATCTCCAAGTTCCTGCGGGTGCGGGCGACAACGCCGACCACGGCGGTGGACCTGCGCTGCTGGGTTGTGTGGGACGAGTAGCCGATGCCGTCGATTGCCGCGCGGGTCGCAGGCTGGCAGCGCCGTCTGGGCGGACAGGCCGGCCCGCTCGGACCCGTGTCCGCGGGCAGCGGCGAGTCTCCGAACGGTCAGTTCCTGCAGGTCGAACTGCTGCTGGGTGGCACCTGGGTGGACATCACGTCCTACGTGATGGTGCGGGACGGCAGCGGTTCCGTGGACATCTCGCGCGGCCAGCCGAACGAGTCCGCCAACACGGACCCGGCGCGGGCCACGTTTCAGCTGAACAACCGGGACGGCCGGTTCACGCCACGGAACCCGGCGGGCCCGTACTACGGGCTGATCGGGCGCAACACGCCGCTGCGGATCTCGGTGCCGTCCGGCAACGACAAGTCGTACCGGTTCCAGGGCGAGGTGGCGCAATGGCCGCAGCACTGGGACACCACGGGCACCGATGTATGGGTGGAGCTGGAGGCGTCAGGGATTCTGCGTCGGCTCGGGCAGGGGACGTCCCCGGTGTCCTCCGCGCTGAAGCTGTCCCTGACGTCCGATGCTGACAACCACCCGCCGGTCGTGTACTGGCCGTGTGAGGACCGGCAGGGGGCAACATCCGTGGCGTCTGCGGTCGCCGGGGTGGGGCCGATGGCGGTGGCGGGTTCGCCGACGTTCGGCAGCAGCACCGCGTTCGTCTGCTCCGAGGCCATCCCCATGATGCGCGACGCCTCGTTCACTGGCACGGTGCCGGCCTACACGGTGACGGACGTGACGTCAGTGCAGTGGCTGATGGCCGTGCCGCAGACTGGGCTGGCTGACGGGCAGAGCCTGATGTGGGTGCGGACGAACGGCACGGTGCCTATCTGGGAGGCGTACTACGACGCCGCCGATGGGTTCATGCGGATGCGCGGGATGACCGAGGCCGGTGTCGTCCTCTACTCCGGGTTCGGCGGAACGCCGGTTCAGGGCCTGCTGGTGAACTGCTCAATCGAGCTGATCAACTACGGGACCGACTACGACGCCAGCGTCTGGGCCCAGGAGGTCGGTTCGATCGGCCGCGGTGGTGCGACGGTGACGGTGCCGAGCACCAACATCGGGCAGGTCATCAGCATCGTGGCCGGCTTCGACCGCGGCCTGGGCGACACTGCGATCGGGCACATTCGACTCCTGACGACCGCTGACTTCTACGACATCTACTACGTGCTCAACGCCTACGCGGGAGAGCACGCAGGGGAGCGCGTGGAGCGGCTGTGCGGTATCGCCGGTGTCCCGTTCGAGAGCGGGGGCGATCTGACGATCAGGTCATGGATGGGCGCCCAGACTGCGTCTGGTGTCCGGTCGCTGATCGATGAGTGCGCCGAGGTGGACGGCGGCATCCTGTACGAGCAGACGTCTGCGGTCGGCCTGGGGTTCCGGCCGCGGCCCACGCTGGAGAACCAGTCCCCGGCGGTGACGCTGTCGTACACGGGCAACCAGCTGGCGGAGATTCCCACCCCGGTGGATGACGACCAGTACACGCGCAACGACATCACGACCAGTCGTAGCGGTGGCTCGTCGGCCCGGGTGGTGCAGGCTGACGGGCCGATGTCGATCCTCACCCCGCCTGCAGGTGCCGGCCGGTATGACACCGCGGTGACAGTGAACGTCCAGCTTGATAGCGACCTGCTGGACCAGGCCGGATGGCGCGTCCACCTGGGGACAGTGGACGAGCCCCGCTACCCGGTGATCGCGGTGAACTTGGCGCACCCGTCGATCACTCCGTCGCTGCGGACCCAGCTGCTGGCGGTCAAGCAGGGTGATCGGATTGCCGTGACCGGGTTGCCGTCGTGGCTGCCGCCGGGTGACCTCTCGCAGCTGGTGCTGGGCTTCAAGGAGCGCATCACGCAGTTCGAGCACCGCATCTCGTTCACGTGCGCGCCGGAGTCGCCGTACCGGGTCGGTGTCCTTGAGGACGCCGTGCTGTCGCGGCTGGACACCGCGGGCAGCCAGATTGCGGTGGAGGCGGGCCCGGCCGCGACGAGCCTGCAGGTGTCCACGATCAGCGGCCCAGTGTGGACCACCACGGACGTGCCGTTCGACGTGATGATCGCCGGGGAACAGGTGACCGTCACCGCGGTCACTGGGGCCAGCAGCCCGCAGACCTTCACCGTCACCCGGTCCGTCAACGGCGTCACCAAGACCCAGCCGGTCGGCGCTGACGTCCGTCTCTACCAGCCCACCATCCTCGCCCTCTAGGAGGTCTCATGCCCGTTTCAGTACCGTTCCTGACCGCTCGGGCGGCTGGCAGTCGTATCACGGGGGCGACCTATCAGCAGGACGTCACGGACGCGGCGACGTTCCTCACCAACCGGCCGTTGTTCAAGGGCTACCAGTCCGCGGCGCAGGCCATCAGCTCCGGCTCGTTGACCGCGCTTCTCCTCGACACTGAGGTGATCGACTCGTACAACGGGCACGACCTCAGCGTGAACACATCCCGGTGGACGTGTCCGGCCGGAGCGGCTGGTTACTACTCCGTGCTGATCAGCGTGGGTTTGGTGGCGAACGCGGTGGGCGACCGCGTCATCGAGATCCACAAGAACGGCACCGTGATCCAGTTGGGCCAGTTCAACATGATCGCCCCGACCGCGGGTGTCTCCGCGGTGTGGCAGGCGAAGACCATCGTGCCGCTGTCGGTCGCCGACTATGTCGAGGGCAAGGTGTACCAGACGTCCGGAGGGTCGCTGAACACGGTGCCGACGCAGACCGGGATGACCGTGCAGTGGGAGCACGCGTGAGCGGGCCTACGGCGTGTTGGGCGGACGGCTGCACGGAGCTGCCGGAGGTGCAGTGGATGCGCCGGATGGCAGGTGCTGCCGAGGACGTGGAGGCGGTACTCGCCTGCCGACTGCACGCGATCGCGTTGGACGCGGCAGGCCGTGTGCACCAGTCGGCGTGTGCACCGGATCTGAAGCGGCTGCCGGCCTGCGGGTGCACTCCAGAGTCGCCGGAGACGGGTGCGTCACGGGCGGTTGTCAGACTGCCGTCCGGCTGGGTGGTACCAGCCGAACGACCTGCGACCCTTGAGGAGTCTGGGGATGGCGTGGTACCCCGGGGCTCAGAAGCTGGAGCTCCAGCCTGAGTCCGATCAGCAGCCGGCGATCCGGCCGACGCAGCTCATTCTGCACAGCATCGCGGCTCCGTGGACGCCTGGCCGGATCTACGAGTACTGGCGGGACTCTACGAACCTGGAGTCTCACTTCGGTCTCGGCTACGACGGGTCGCTCGCGCAGTTCATCGGCACGGAGACCAGGGCTGATGCGAACATGCATGCCAACTTGCGGGCGGATGGCACTGGCGCGGTGAGCCTGGAGTCGGCCAGCAACCTGCAGCACACGGACCCGTGGACCGACGCCCAGATCGCGACGATCATCCGCCTCGGCGTCTGGCTGCACCAGCAACACGGCATCCCGTTGCGCGTCTGCCGCAGCGCCACCGACCCCGGCTTCGGCTACCACCGCCTGTTCCCCGACTGGTCGGACGGCGGCACCGCCTGCCCCGGCGACGCCCGTGTGCGCCAGTTCCACGACGTGATCATGCCGGGGATCATCGCGGCCGCCAACGGCCAGACCCCACCCGCCCCGGCGCCGACCCCGGCGCCCACCCAGGAGGACGACATGCCCCTGAACGACGCCGACAAGCAGGCCATCCGCGAGATCGTCCGCGACACCGTCCGGTCCGGTCCGCCGGCCGACCGGGATGCCTACGCGGATGCCTACCTGCTGGCCTATGCGTTGGCCGGTGAGGCGCCGCCCGGAGCCAGTGACGACCTGAAGAACCTGTGTGCCTGGTACCACCAGGCGTTCCAGTCCTGCGTGGCCGCGGTGGTGGACAACCGGTTGGCAGCATCGGCGCTGGAGGAGAAGGTCACGGCTGCGGTTTCCGCTGCTGTCGGTCCCGCTGTCGCGCAGGCGCTCGGGGCCGGTCTGGAGATCACCATCACCCCGAAGGGAAACTGATCATGCCTCGTATCCTCGGCCGCGAGCCCGCCCTGTGGCTCGGCCTCGTCGCGGTCCTCGTGAAGGCCGGCGCTGCGTTCGGCCTGCAGGTCACGCCGGACCAGCAGGCACTCGTCAATGCCCTGGCTGCGGCGCTGGTCGGCGCGGTCGTGGCGTTCGCCGTCCACGACGGAGCGGCGGCGGCGATCCTCGGCCTGGTCCAGGCGACGATCGCTCTGGCGGTGGGTTACGGGCTGGACTGGTCCGCGGATCAGCAGGCCGTGGCGATGTCGCTGGTGGCTGCGGCGGTGGCGATGTGGACGCGTACGCAGGTGACGGCGCCGGTGTCGGCGTCGAGGCCGCTGCCGTCGCTGAGCGCGGTGGCTGACGACGCGTACGGTGGGTGATTTGGCGGGCGGCCTGGTGGTGCAGGGTGGGGCGGCGGCGATCCTATCCGCGGTTGTGATGCTGATCCTGGTCGGACGGCTGGTGCCCCGGTCCGTGGTGGAGGATGTCCGCGCGGACCGGGACGCCCGGCTGGCCGAGCTGGCAGCGGAGCGGGATGCGTGGCACGCGGCGCACGACCGGTCCGAGGAGGCCCGGCACATCGCCCAGGACCAGGCGGCCGAGTTGCTGGAGCTGGCCCGCACGGCTGACCACATGCTGCGGTCTCTGCCGAGCCCCAGACCTACGGTCGAGGGGGTGACCGATGCCCTGGATTCCGGCCTGGCTCCGCAGACGTAGCAGGGTGTCGTTGGTCCGCCAGTCTCCTCGACCCACGTCGGGGCAGCGGGAGGCAGTGGAGGCTCTGCGCCGCGCGGAGCAGGCGCGGACCGAGGCGCTGGCCCGGTCAGCCGAGGTAGCCGAGACGGCCGAGCGGCTGCGCGAGTGCCGCAGCCAGAACCACTTCGCGGAGCGCATCCGCCTGTCGTTGGAGGGAGGCCGCTCGTGAGCCTCGCCGATCTGAGTCCCGACCAGCTGGCCAACTGGGCGGCCAGCGCGCTGCTGGCGGCCACGTCGGTCGCGGCGGCGGTCACCTACCACCTGCGGGCGCCGTGGCGCCGGACGAGGATCGGCCGGCACGTGATGACGGTGACCGTGGCGCTGGGCCTGCTGGGCGCGTACACGGTGGTGGTTTCGGTCTGGCCGACCGGCCCGGTCGCCGCCTGCCTCCGGATCGCTCGGACGGTGCTGCTGGTGGTCCTCGCGGTCAGCATGGTGCAGCGGGTCCGCCTGATCGCGGACGCCCAGCGCCAACCGGACCGCCCTCCCGACGACGACCGCTGAACCACAACGCCCCCGTCCGGCCGTGTGCCGGGCGGGGGCGCTTCGTCGTCAGCGGCGCCACACGTTGACCCGTTCGGTCGCCAGCATCGACGACCCGGAGCTGGGCCACTCCTGTCACAGGCGTTCCTCGGTGCCGGAGATCCGGGGCGGGCGGACCCGGAGTCCGCTGGCCGTGCGGGGCCGGAGTGCGTCGACCCGCGCCCTGAAATCAGCGTTGCGGGCGATACGGTTGTAGACCTGGCCCTGAGTCAGTCCTGCTTTGCGTGCCGCTCCCATGAGCGTCTCGGTGGGATCCTCCAGGAATGTGAGAAAGCTCTCGATCTCGGCCGTGCCTGCCGTGCGGGCCTTGTTCTTCCTCCCCCTCGGGCCGGTGGCGGTCCTGAGCCAGTTCCGGAGCGCCTGCTCAGCGGCAGCGAACTCCGGGTCTGTGCGCCGCCAGTGATAGATCGCCTGGCGGGCGTCGGTCTGCTGAAAGGCTGCAGCCACCGAGCCGCCCTGGTCGACCAGCGCCTTCAGGTAGTCCGCCTGCCGCTCGGGGGCGAGGCGGCGCGGCTCCGGCGTGGCCTGTTCGGCCAGCGCGGCCTGTTCAGCGAGTGCGACGGCGATGCGCGGGTGGTCTTTGGCCAGGGCGCGGGCCCGCGCGGGATGGATTCCAAGGTCTCGCGCGGCCGCGGTGGGGTCGGCCCCGGCTTCGAGCCGGGCCGCATAGGCGTCGACGATTTCCGGCCTGGGCGCGTTGCGGGCCCGTCGGGCCTGGGCGGTCTCGGCGTTGTGGGCCGCACGGCATCGCTGGCAGCGGCCACCTGTCCGCCACCCCGACGCCGTACCGCATACCGCCGGGGACGCCTTGCATGGCTCGTTCACTCGGTGCTCTCCATGAGGTCGGTGCGGGCGCCGCGGCCGGGGCGGGTGGCGTGGGCGTACATGACTTCGGCAGTGTTGTAGATGGACTGGCCGCCCCGGCCGGGGGCGCGGCCGACGGTCGTGACGTTGAGGCGGCGCAAGGCCTTGGAGGCGGTGTCCGTGGAAGCGGCGCCCATGTGGTCCGCGGCCTGCTGAAGTGTCCACGTCTCGTCGCTGTCCCAGCGCTCGACCTCGGCGACGTAGGCGTTGTCGACGGCCTCCCAGCTGCCGGTGATGCGCCAGCCGGCGTCCTCCAGGAGCTGTTCGGCTTCGCGGATGGCCTGGTTGATGTCGCCGTCGCGGGCGTCGACGGTGGTTTCGGCCTGGAACACGTCGGTGCCGGTGGACACCCAGCTGATGACTTCCTCGCCGTCGTTGTCGTAGTCGTGGGCCTCGTCCGGGAGAACGGTGACGTCGCAGTTGTCGCCGGCCAAGCAGGAGACGTCGTTGACGAGCCAGGCGGTGAAGTGGGTTCGCATGGGGCGTGGTCCTTTCAGAGGGATGTGATGGCGGTGCGGATGCCGGCGACGGCGTGCTTGAAGATCTCGTCGCGGGTGGCGATGCGGGAGTCGGTCCAGCCGAGGCGGCAGTGGAGCTTGCCGTCGGCGGTGTCGAACCAGACCTTGGAGAGGCTGCCGAGGATGAGGCGGGCCTGGGAGTTGGAGATGGCCTCGTCGCGGTAGGTGGCGTCGGAGATGTTGCCGGACTTGTAGTAGGACACGTCCAGTCCTGCGAGCTCGGCCCAGTTGTCGAAGTACACCCGGTCCATGCCGTTGCGCTGCCAGCGCTTGCCGCCGATGGCAACCATCGCCTCGGGGGTGAAGACGACCGGGCGGCGCTTGCGGAGGAGGGTGGGGAGCTTGATGCGGTAGGCAAGGGAGGCGGCGTCGATGGCCCAGCGGCCGGCCTTCTTGACGGCAGCGACGGCGCCGGTGCGGCACCAGGTGCGGATGGTGGCGACTGTGACTCCGGCCTGGGTGGCGGCGTTGGTGGCGGTGATGGCGGTCATCGGGCCCTCCCTCTCTCGACCCTCCAACTATGTCCGACCGTCGGACATAGTGCAAGAGGGTTGCCCCAAATGGGCTACACGGGAGGCGAATTCCCGGCAATAGGACGCCCCGCCTTCCTCCGGGAGGGCGGGGCGTCTCGTCGTGCACGACTACGGGCAGTTCTCACCGAACTTGACGGCCTTGAGCGTGACCGGCTGCCCGGTGAGCGTGGCGCCGGCTGGCGGGTCCTGGGAGCACACCTGCCAGTTCGAGGCCACCAGGACCATTCGGTTCTGCGTGGTGGCGTCCTTCGCGCTGATTGACGTGGCCTTGTCGAGGGTGTCGTGGACGATGGAGACGGCCTTGCCCTTGAAGTCGGGCATCACCGTGCCCGCCTTGGTGGGGGCACTGGCGCCTTGATCCTGAGTCGGGCACTGCTCGTCCAGCTTCACCGCTCCCATGTCGATCTTTGCGTTCGTCGGCTGCTCGCCCGGCGCGGGCGTCTGGGCGCACACCTTCCAGTTGCGGTCATCGATCTGATTGCGCGACCGGCCAAGCGCGTCGTGGCTGGTCAGCGTGTAGAAGCCGGCGGCCTGCGCGGCGTTCTGGGCGGACTGCAGTCCCATCCCGACGAAGTTGGGGAGGGCCGCGGCCTTGACCTGGGGGCCGGCGGGCGCGGTGGCGGCCGGGGCTGCCGAGGGGGGGGCGGCGCCTGCTGGCGGGGGTGCTGCGGCGGTGCTGCTTCCGCTGCTGCTGGTGGGGGTGGGGTCGCAGGCGGCCAGGCTGAGGGTGGCAGCGGCGGCAAGGAGGGTGAGGGTGGTGCGGCGCATGGTCCCCCCTGGGACTGGTGCGGTCGTGGTGGGGAGACCGTATCGACGTGCGCTCGGGTGGGTGTGGAGAGTGACGAGTCCGTGACTGGTTTGTGCCCTACCCGCCAGTCACGCCGCGGCGGCGAGCGCCTTCTTCGCCTCGGTCTTGCTGTCCGACCACACCTTGTAGTGCTCGCCCCGCTCACGCGCTGCGGCGAGGTCGGGGTGTGCGACGACTGCGGCGGCGGCTGCGAGGTAGGCATCACGGAGGCGGTCCAGCTCGGCCTGCTCGGCGTCGTCCCAGGTGCAGCGGGCGATGACGTCGTCGGGGTGCTGCTCGCGTCGGCGGGTCTGCACGGTGAGGCAGTAGTCGGCCATGGCCTGCTCGGCGGTGAGTGCGGCCTGCTGGAGGGCTACGAGATCAGACACCCGTCCATGGTACGAGAGTCCACCGACAGGACGTCCTCACCCCGCTAGGCTGCGGCCATGATCAAGGCTGTCGTGTTCGATGTTGGGGAGTGCCTGGTCGACGAGACCAGGGAGTACGGCACGTGGGCGGACTGGCTGGGTGTGCCGCGACATACGTTCGTGGCCCAGTTCGGGGCGGTGATCGCGCAGGGCCGGGACTACCGGGAGACGTTCCAGGTGTTCCGGCCGGGCTTCGACCTGTACGAGGAGCGCGAGAAGCGGGCCGCTGCGGGTAAGCCTGAGAGTTTCGGCGAGGCGGACCTCTACCCGGATGTTCGGCCCGCCTTCGCTCGGCTCCGGGCGGACGGCCTGTGGCTGGCCATCGCCGGCAACCAGACCGTCCGAGCGGGCGGCATCCTCCGTGAGCTGTTCACGGCCGACGTGGACCTGATCGGCACGTCGGACGACTGGGGCGCGAGCAAGCCGGACGCGCTGTTCTTCGAGCGGGTCGCCGAGGTGACGCCGGCCGCGGTCGACGAGATCCTCTACGTTGGCGACCGGCTCGACAACGACGTGCTGCCGGCGGCCCGGGCGGGGATGCAGACGGCGCTGATTCGGCGCGGGCCGTGGGGCTGGATCCAGCAGCACGACCCGGCCGCCGAGCAGGCCACGTTCCGCATCGACTCCCTCGCGGAGCTGCCGGAGCTGATCGCGAAGGCTAACGCTGCAGGGAGCTGAGGGTCGCGGACCAGGAGTAGAGGCGGTCGTCCACGCGCCGGACGGCCGCCGAGTCCTCCCACGGGGTGAGCGCCCGGCGGGCTTCGCGTACCCGGTCCATGCCGGTGGCGTACCACGTGATGGCGAGCTGGTCGAGAGCCTGCTCCAGCAGTGCGCACGCTTCCTCGGGGCGCCGGGCGGCGGCCTCGACGGCGGCCAGGTCCCCAAGGACGACGACGCGCTGCTTGCCGTCGGCTTCGGGCAGCTCGGCGAGCGTCTGCTCCAGGGTGGTCCTGGCCTGCGGGATCAGGCCGGCCAGCAGCTCAGTGTTGCCGCGGAAAGCATGCAGCCTCACCGGGCTGAACCAGGTGAACCAATCCGGGCTGGTGGCGTCGCCGCCCGCGGCGAGCGTCTCCTCCGCCCGCCGCAGCAGAGCCAGTGCGCCGCGGTGATCGCCGCACCGGGTGAGGCATTCAGCCTCGACGGCGTCCAGCCACGCGAGCATTTCGGCGGACGCGGGCGAGCGGCGGGCGTAGGTGCGGGCGGCCTGCATGCGTTCGCGTGCGTCGCCGAGACGGCCGGCCCATCCGGGGACGAATGCGTTGTGGGCGAGGATGGCCGCGCCGAGCAAACTGTCGTCGGCCTCGCCTGCAGCTTGGAGCGCACGGACGAACGTGGCGTCAGCTGCGTCGGGCTGGCGGAGGTCGAAGAACTCGATCCGGCCCACGAGCAACAAGCTCTCGGCGAGCGCTGCGGCGAGGATCCGCCGGGCCGTGCCGGAGGTCTCGCCGAGGAGTGCTGTGCCTAGGCTGGCGTGCTCGCTCACGGCCCGATGCAGGATCGCCGGCGCGACGGACAGGTAGAGGCGGCGGTGAGCTTCGGTCACTATCGCGTAGTCAGCCCCGATGGTCCCGGGCTGGACACCGCTGCGACCAGGGGGCCGGGGTAGTGCAGCACGGAGAACCGTGACCGCAGGCTGCACGGGGACAGCGGGTGCCGCGGGCTGGGCCGGGCCGGCCCCCTGGTCCCACGGCGGCCGGAAACCGAGGTCCTCGATCGGCAGGTGGAGGACGTGGATGAGGAGTCGCTGGTAGTCCTCCTGAGGCCACGGCGGCTTGCTGGATTCCCAGCGCCGGACCTGGCGGACGCTTACAGCGATGCCTGCCAGGCCGAGCTGGGGAGCGGCTTTGGTGAGGGCAGTGGCGAGAGCCTGCTGGCTGCTGTAGCCGGCCGCGAGCCGGGCCGCCTTCAGCGCGGTGTTGGGCACGGTGTCCTCCGCGGAGCCGATGTTGGCTCAACACTACGGGGAGGTCGGCCTCTTAGGGGACTGCTCGGGCATATGACCGGCCACTAGGTCCTGTAAGAGTCCTCAAAGAGTCCTCTGCGAGACCTTCAGGACGTCCGCTTTCGGGACGACGATTATCCCTGCCGCCAGTTGGCGGTAGCAGCCTACTGGCGGAGGTATCTCGCCGTGCCCTCGGCTCAGCAACCCACCCGTGCCCAGCTTCAGGCACAGGCCTGCATCCGTTGCGGCTGCGAGGGTGGCGAGCTGGTTCCGGCCGGCCACTACCCCATGCCGACCAGCCAGGGGCGGGCCCCGCTCAGCTGGGCCGTCGTCGCTCACCCTGCATGCCTGAAGGAGCCGCAGTGACCGCCACCCCCGACCAGCAGCCCCCGGCCGAGCCGGAGCTGCGGAGCATGGCTGACATCATGGGATCGACGCCGCCCGCGCTGCCGCCGGTTCAGGAGTCGGAGCAGTGAGCGTTGCAGGCGGCGTGGCCCTCGGCACACTGTTGCCGCCTGTGCCGCGGTGCGGGGAGTGCCACCAGCTGGCGACCCGACACGCCGATGCGACGGCGCGGTTCGACCGGTCCGCAGCGGTGGACATCCGCGTACTCATGGAGCGGCATCAGTACCGGGCACACCGGTGATCGACGACCAGGCCGCCTACCGGGCGGCCGCAGACCGTGAGCGGTGTGGGGCTCCGCAGCCGCTCAGGCTGACGGCCGCGTTCGGTATCTCGGTGTCTGCGGTACTCGTGCTGGCAGTGCTGCTGCTGGTTGCCGCGAGTCGCTGAATCGGCTCCGGCTCCCTCGCGTCCGCGCCACCATGGGTGGCCTGGTCGCATCACAGAGGAGGCCCCTTGAGCGCCACCGTCCCGTATGACCGTCAGGGCCGCTGGCCTGGGCGTCGCGGCGGAGCCGCAAGCCCGACCCGGCAGAAGCGCCACCCCCCTATGCCGCCGCCGGATCAGATTCCGGTGGTCGAGGAGATCGAGGAGGACGAGATGCACGACGACGGCCAGAACCCCGCGTCCGGGGGCTCGGGCGGGATCGGCGGTCCGAAAGCTCCGCCGGCCGGGCCGAGCACCCCGCCGCCGCCGAACCCGCCCCCGACCGAGTAGGCACTGGCCCCCTGGCTGGCCGTGCGGCGGCGCGGTCGGCCAGGGCTACTTCAGGCGAATCCGCCACCGGTCTGTGGGCAGCACCATGTCCGCGGTCTCGACCGGCCGACCAGTGCTGCTGTACCGCGTGCGCTGGATCAGCCAGGCTGGCACACCGTGTGGCAGGCCGAGCTGGTCTCCCTCTGCTGCTGTGAGCTGGTGGAGTTGAGCCTCCGCGCTGCACTGCTGCCAGGTCCGGGCCCGCTCACCCGTCCACCAGGTGGTGACGAGGTGGCTGGGCCGGGAGTCGGGGTCGAGGCATTCGTCTCGGCGCCAGCGGAGGCGGGTTCCGACCGGGACGCGTAGACGGGCGGCGAGGTCGACGTCGGCTCGGCTGCTGCCCGTGGCTCCGTCGCCGGTGGGGTATGGCCAGTCCCGGTCCGGGTCAAGGAGGGTACGCACAGCAGGAGGATGCGCCACGAAGAGGCGCGTTCGCTGGGTTCCTTCGAGTTCTCCGCGGCGCCGTAAGAGGGTCATGGCGAGGCGTACGGCCGCGTCGGTCTCGCCGAGTTCGGCGGCGAGCTTGGCCCGGGAGGGGAGTTGGCGGCCGGGGGGCCATTCGCCGCTGGCGATCCTGCGGCGGATCTCTGCGGCGACGCGCTGGTATGGCGGCGCGACCCGAGGCATGCACGTCCCTGTACGTCGTCACGGTGGCCGGTAGGTGGCTGTGACCAAACCGTAGGGGGGCGTTCGAATGCTTGGGCGCCCAAGACCTTGCGCAGGTCAGAGGCTCGGATCAAGCTGTTAGTACAAAGCTGAACGGGTTGAACGATCAAAGGGACTAGTGTTCGAATACCCCGGTTGGCCATAAGCCCACACCCCCACATGCACCTCGGGAGCTCCCTGCACCCGAGGCCCAACGCGCCGAGGTGGCCTACGACCACCCCTCTACCTCGGCGTGAGCGCCCCCGGCCGTCCAAACCGGCCGGGGGCGCTTCCACATCCGCCCCGCACCTGACCTGCACGAATGCCATGATCATTTAGGGGGAATTTAGGGGCGGCGCCCCCAGAGCCAGACATCAAACAGACTCAGATGCCATACAGGAAGCCTACATACGCGACTGCGGCCCAGGTCGGGACATCTGCCCTGACCTGGGCCGCAGCCTACGTTTCAGCTGTTCAAGCTGTGGGCGCGGACGGTTTCGAACCGCCGACATCTGCTTTGTAAGAGCAGCGCTCTACCGCTGAGCTACGCGCCCCCGGCGTGGCCCGGGAGGGGGCGACGACGACTGCCTAGGGTACCTGGTCCGGACGGTGGTCCGGTGCAGGTGGTCAGTGAGTGGGACGGGTGGGGTGCCGGTGGGGTGGGGTGATCGGGAAGAATGGGCGGAGGATCAGCGGTCGGAACAGGGAGCGCGCAGTGAGGGTGGCCGGCGGGAGCAGGCGGGGGCGGCGGCCGGGGAGCGCGGTGGCCGAGGCGCTGGTGCTGCCGCTGGTGGTCGGGGGTGCGCTGGCGGCGGCCGGAGCGGCGTCGTTCGGCAGTGCGGGCACTGGGCGCGGCGGCTGGTGGGGGCGGCGCAGCGGCGAGGGGATGCGGGCCGAGGCGAAGGCGGCCCGGGACGCGGCGCAGCAGGCGTTCTACGAGCTGGACTCGACCCAGCGCGAGGTGCGGCTGGCCGTGGAGACGGTGCGCGCGGCTGCGGACGGCGCGACGGCCCAGCGGGCGGCGGCGGACTTCGAGGCGATCTCCGGCCGGGTCGACCAGGTGACGGTGAACTACCTCGCGGCGCTGGACGCGCACGATCTGGACGCGGCGGAGCTGGAGTCCGGGGCGGCGGCGCGGGCGCGGCACCAGTTGGAGGACGTGAAGGGGCAGCTCGGTTCCGCGCAGGCGGAGCTGAACGGCTTCCTGGAGCGGCTACAGCCGGTGCTGCAGCACGCGGAGTCGCAGCTGATGCGGGTGACGCCGGCGGTGGAGCAGGCGAAGCGGTCGCTGCTGGCGGCGACCACCGCGCTGGAGGCGGTGCGCGGGGCGGGGCTGAAGGCGGACGACCTGGCGGCCCGGCTGGCCGAGCTGGCGCCGGAGCTGGGCCGGCTGAACGAGGGCGCGGCCCGGCACGGCGTGGCGGCGACGCTGCAGCGGGCCGAGCGGGTGACGGAGCGGGCGGATGCCATCGCCGCGGACGCGGAGCACCTGCCGGAGCGGGCCCGGGAGATCGACCGGCGGGTGGCCAGCCTGCGGACCCGGATCCAGGCGCTGGAGACGAAGGCTGCCACGGTCGAGCCGGCGCTGAGCGAGCTGCGCCGGCGGTTCTCCACGGCGTGCTGGCAGGACCTGCAGCGGGTGCCGGACCAGGTCGCGGAGACCGGGCGGGCGGCGGAGCAGAAGCTCACGGAGGCGGCGCGGGCGCGCGACGAACAGCGTTGGGCGGACGCGACGGGCGCGATCGGCACGGTGCGCGCCCTGCTCGACACCGCGGACGGCTCGGTGGTCGCGGTGAACGAGCGGCTGCGGCAGCTGAACGAGGTGCAGCACGATCCCAACCGGGAGGTCGAGCGGACCAGGTTCGCCCTGCGCGACGCGCAGCGGCTGGCGATGGCGGGACGGCAGGCGCCGGACCCGCGGCACGCCGCCCCGCTGGACGCGGCGGTCGGCCGGCTGGACCGGGCGGTCGCGGAGCTGGAGGCAGCCGGCCGGCACCCCGACTACTGGCACTTCCTCACGGAGCTGGCGGGGGTGCGGGAGACCGCGGCGCAGGTGGTGGGGATGATCCGCGGGGACATCGGCGGCCACCGGTAGGACGTACGGGAGCGGGCAGCGGCGGAGGCGGCGTAGGGGGAGACGGCGGGAGCGCGGGGGCCGCGCGCGACGGAGGTGCAGGGGGGCGGGACAGGGAGGGTGAAGGGAGAGGGGAGAGGGGAGAGGTTCCCACGAAGGGTTACCCGCGAGTAACTTCGTGGGCTAGAGTCGCGCCATGGCTCGTAAGCGCAACGTCTCCGCCCGCACGTTCCGGCGCGGCATCAACCTCTGGCCGCCGTTCCTCTTCGCCGGGATCAAGGTCCTGGGCGTCTCGGACGACTACCGCCGGGCGAAGGTCCGCCTCCGGCTCGGGCGGCTGAACCGCAACTGGGTGGGCACGCACTTCGGCGGCTCGATCTTCGCGATGACCGACCCGTTCTGGATGCTGCTGGTGATGCAGAACCTCGGCCGCGACTACGTCGTCTGGGACGCGGCCGCCGAGATCAGCTTCGTCTCCCCCGGACGCGGCGACATCTTCGCCGAGTTCGTGCTCACCGAGGACCGCCTCGCCGAGATCCGCGAGCTCACCCAGGACGGCAAGAAGGCCCTCGTCTGGTTCGACACCGAGGTGCTGGCGGCGGACGGCTCGGTGGTCGCCCGGGTCCGCAAGCAGTTGTACGTCCGGGAGAAGCGCCGCACGCCCTGAGGCTGGGTACCCTGCCGGTATGCCACGTTACGACTTCCGCTGCCGCTCCTGCGGGGCCACCTTCGAACTCCGCCGCACGATGGCCCAGGCCAACGACCCGGCGGTCTGCCCCCAGGGGCACGAGGACACCGTGAAGCTGCTGTCGACCGTCGCCGTCACCGGCGCGGCCTCCGGCGGCGCCCCGCGGCAGGCCCCGTCCGGGGGCGGGGGCGGGGGCGGCGGCTGCTGCGGGGGCGGCTGCTGCGGCTGAGCGGCCGGTCGCCCCGGGGCGTCCGCGGCCCAGGGCCCGGGACCGCGGCCACGGACGCCCCCGCCCACGGACAGCCCTGCCGGGCGGGGCGGCGCTGCCGGACGGGTCACCCCGCCGCGACGGCGTCCACCGCGTCGACCGCGCCGCGCACCCGTGCCAGGAACTGACGGACGATCTCCTCCCCCGCCGCCACGCCGACCTGATCGAGCGCGGTGACGCCCGGTGCCGTCCAGCCGCCGTCGGCCAGCTCGCCGTGCCCGGGGCGCCAGGCGGCGTCGGCCGCGAGCAGCAGGTCCGCGTCAAGCAGCGAGTCGCCGGCCGCCAGCACGGTGGCCCCGCCGACCCGCCGCTCGACCTCGGCCAGCGCCGCGCTCTTGCTGAGCGGCGCCGGCACGGCGTAGACCTTGCGGCCCTGCAGCGAGACGTTCCAGCCGCGTTCGGCGCACCAGCCGGTCAGCTCATCCAGCCAGCCGACCGGCAACCCGGCGCGCTCCACGACCAGGTAGGCGAAGAGGTCGTCGGCGACCCGCCGCTTGTGCGTCCACTCCGGGTCGGCGCAGAGCGCCAGGTGCTCGACCACCTCGGCCAGCGGCACCGAGGTCGCGGCCAGGCGGCCGGCCACCTCCGCCTGCCAGTCCTCGTCCGGCACGCCGTCGACCAGCAGGCGCCCGCCGTTGCTGCAGATCGCGTAGGCGGGGATCCAACCGGGCGTCGGGCCGGGCAGGTTGACGCGCTCGTACTGCGTCCTGGTCCGGGTGGTGGCCGGCACGAGCACGGCCTCGCGCGCGAGCTCGACCAGCATGGCGGCGGCCCGTTCGGTCATGAACGACAGCGCCTTGCCGTCGTGCACCTCGACCGAGAGCAGGCGCGGGGCGAGCCGGTCGGGCACGTCGAGGGCGAGGGCGCGGTTGGAGTAGATCAGCGTGCGGTCGAGGTCGCTCGCGACCAGGAAGCTGCCGGTGCTGCTCATCGGGTTCAGGACTCCTTCAGGAGGACGGCCGTGCCGGAGGCGCCGGTCGCTCCGCGGCTGTAGCGGGGGTGGATCAGGCCGACGCACGAGTACGGCAGGTCGTCCACCTCCTCGACGGGGACGCCGCGCTGGGCGGCGAGCAGACGGACGTGGTCGAGGTCGGCGCCGGCGCCGCGCCGGGCCAGCACCCGCCAGGGGACGCGGCGCAGCATGACGCGGGTGGTCTCGCCCACCCCGGGCTTGACCAGGTTGACGTTGTCGATGCCGTACTCCACGCTGATCCGCTCGACGGCCGCCCAGCCGGCCCAGTCGGGGGCGCGGTCGGCGCCGGCCAGCTGGTCGGCCGCTGCCAGGGCCTCCTCGCGAACGGCGGCGAAGTGGTCGGAGACGGTGTCCAGGAAGGCCCCGGAGACGTCGGCGCCGGCCAGGTCGGCGTAGTGCTTGGCGCCGTGGAAGTCGTCCGGCCCGATCAGGTCGGCGCGCAGCACGGTACGCGAAACGAGGCCGGAGACGGTGGAGTTGAGGCAGGCCGACGGGATCAGGAAGTCGTCGCGGGTGCCGTAGGTGCGCACGCAGCGGCCGGGGTCGGCGAGGACGGCGAGCTCGGGGTTGAAAGCGGTGCCGGCGACGGCGTCGGCGAGCTCGCGGGTGATCGCGCCCTTGCCGGTCCAGCCGTCGACGAAGACCACGTCGGGGGCGTGGTGGTGGGCGGCCAGGTAGCGCAGCGCGACGGGGTCGATGCCGCGGCCGCGGATGATCGAGACCGCGTAGTGCGGGGTGTCCAGACCGTGCGAGAAGGCGAGCCAGCGGCGGATCAGGATGCCCACCGGCGTACCGGCCCGGGCCAGCGAGGCGAGGACCACGCCGCGGCCGCGCTCGCGCACCAGCGTTTCGGCGACGGTGCCGACGGCGACGGCGATCCGGCGGGCGGAGACCCGCAGCGCCTGGTGGAACAGCTCCTGGTACTCCGGGCTGGGCTGGTACTCGACCGGCAGCGACTCGGCGTAGTGGGCGCCACCGCTCTGGACGGCCTCCTCGCGCTCCTCGGTCGGGGCCTCCAGGGCGACGTCGGAGAGGTCCTTGAGCAGCCAGGCCACCTCGTCGGCACGGTAGGAGGAGAAGTCGGGGCCGTACTGGGGACGCGGCAGGCGCACCGGGCGGTGCGAGGGCAGCACGGCGAGGACCACCCGGTCGGTGACCTGTCGCAGCTGGGTCAGCAGGGCCCGCTCGCCCTCGTGCAGCGCCGGGGTGTCGGCGACGTCGTCGACCACCAGCACGACGGTGTCGAAGCGGCGGCCCGGGTCGGTGCCGGGTGCGACGTTGTAGACGAAGCGCTCGCGCGGGGAGTCGTCGCTCGGGTCGTCGTGAGCGGGGAAGGCGAGCCGGGTGCGGATGGCGTAGCCCGGGTCGTCCACGGCGAGGACGGGCGAGCGGGTGGTGGTGGAGTAGTGGACCCGCTCGTCTCCGTGCGGGAGCCGCTCGGCGAGGGCGCCGGCCAGGCGCAGCGGGGCGTACATCAGCTCCTCGAAGCCGAGGACGAGCACCCGGCCGGCGGCCCGGCTCTCGGCCGGCCCGGCGTCGCCGGCACCGTCGCCCTCCACGCCGCCCACCGCATCCCCGGCCGCCGGCTCTCCCGTTACCGGCTCGACCGCTGCTGCCAGCTGGTCGGCCAGTCGCGGCAGCACCGCGTTCAGTTGCTCGCGGTGCGCGGCGGTGAACCCGTGCCGGCCGCCGTCCGGCAGGTCCTCCGGCCAGTCCAGCTCGACCCGGACCAGCGGGGCCGGCACGGTGGCGGGCGGTTCCGGCGCCGGGCCGACCTCGGCGATCAGGCGCTCGGCGCGGTCCAGGATGTCGGCCGGCAGTTCCACGCGACCGCCGGCGGCGGCCACCAGGTCGAGGCGGGTGCCGAGTTCGGCCGCCGTGTCGGCCAGCCGGGCACGGTCCGCCTCGCCGCGCAGGTCGACCAGTGCCACCACCACGTAGTGGTCGCGCGGGTGGAGGCGGTGCAGCTCGCGGATGGTGTTGAGCACCGTGTTGCCGGTGGAGAACTCGTCGTCCACCAGCACGAGCGGGCCCTCTCCGGCCAGCAGGCCGGGATCCGCGGGCAGCAGCAGGTGGGAGGTGGCATGCGAGTGCTCCTCCTCGAAGCCGCCGACCGGGGCCACGCCGGCGACCGGGCGGCGGGTGGAGTGCAGGTAGGGGGCGTCCAGGCCGTCGGCGACGCTGTGGCCGAGCCCGGTCGCGGTCTCCGCGTAGCCGAGCACGACGGCGCGCGCGGCCGCCGCCTCGCCGAGCAGTTCGCGCACCCGGCGGCCGAGGTCGAGGCCGGCGCCGTGCACCACGGACGGGCGCTGCGGGACGTGCTTGCCGAGCACGGTGGAGACCAGCAGGTGCGCGCGCTTGCGGTTCTCGCGCAGGGCCAGCCCGACCAGTTCGGGGAGGCGGTCCGAGCCGGTCAGGGCGACTCCGGCACGGTCGGCCACCCAGCGGCCGGTCCACTCTTGCTGTGCTGTCACTACGGGTCCTGCCTTCGATGGTGCGAGTCGTGCGGGGTCCTGCGGATCGTGCGGGTCATGCGGATCGTGCGGGGTCCTGCGGATCGTGCGGATCGGCGGGGTCCTGCGGGTGGTGCGGGGTCGTGCAGGTGGTGCGGGGGTCACGCCCAGGGCGTGAACGGTGCCGGCGGACGCCCCCGGCAACCCGGCAACCCGGTCACCGGGCCACCCGGCCACCCGGCCACCCGGCCACCGGGAACCGGCGCGAGGCCTCAGCCACAGAGGCAGGCCGAGAGCAGTTCGGCGAAGCTGACGTCCTCCCGAGCCACCCCGAACACCTCGGCGCGCAGCAGCACCCGCTCCGCCCACGCCCGGTGCGGCTTGGCCTCGTTCATCTTGTTGGTGTACGCCGAGCGCAGCACGCCACCGCCGCCGCGTTCCTGGTCGAGGATGTCCCGGGCGTCGCAGTACTCCTCGTGCGTGACCACCGAGAGCGCGTGCACGGCGGGGACGTGGCTGGGGTGGATGCACGTCTTGCCGAGCAGGCCGTTGGCCCGGTCCAGCTCGAACTCGCGGATCAGACCGTCCAGGTCGTGCTCGATGATCCGCTGCCGGACCGCCTCCCCGGAGGGCTCGGCCTCGGCGAACGGGGTGCGGCGCAGCTGCGGCTTGAACATCCGCTCCTGGACCGGGAAGTACTCCCAGACCGGCCCGGTGACGGTGAACCCGGTGCCGTCGGCCCTGCCGAGCACGTTCACCACGTCCCCGATCACCGCCGCGACCAGGGCGACGTCGTACGCCGTGAGGTCGGGCGAGCGCCGCAGGCCGTACGCCGAGCAGAGGTCGGTCACGCCGAGCCGGACGGCGAGGACGCGCTCGCGGTACTTGTCGAGCAGGCGGGCGATGCCGAACAGCTGCTCACGGCGGGTCTCCAGGTGCGCCAGCTCGGGGGACTCCAGGACCGGCATCGCGAACAGCCGCCGCCCGGTGGCCGCCTCGGCGGCGGCCAGCGCCTCCAGGTACTCCGCGCCGCTCTCGTCGGTGAACTTGGGGAACACGAACCCGGTCAGCAACCCGATCGCCGGGCCGAGCCGCTCGGCGAGGTCGGTGATCTGGGCGGCGGCACGCACCCTGATGAAGAGGAGGGGCAGATTCTGTGCGCAATCGATGGAGTTTTCGACCCCCGCGGCGCCCGCATTCGGCTGCGCGCCCCCGCCCTCCGCGACCGCCCCCGCGGAGGTTCCCCGGGCTGAGGCACCCCCGGCCGGCGTCTCCCCTGCCGAGGCGCCCCCGGCCGACGCCTTCTCCGCCGACGCGTCCGCCCCCACCGCCTCCTCGAACAGGGCGCCGAGCTGCGCGACCAGATTGGCCTCGGCGCCGGTGACCTCGTGGTCGGCGATCGAGTCCTCCAGGCAGAGCACCATCGAGACGACGCCGCGGGCCGCCTGCTTGCGGATGTCCGCCTTCAGGCCCGGCCGGGTGGCCGGGCTGTAGAGCGTGGCGCCGAGTGCGGTCGCGAGCACGGCCGCGTCGCTCTCCGGGGAGAAGTCGCGGGGCGGTTCGAGGAAGAGCCGGCCGCGTACGTCGTCGGCGAGGTGGCCGAAATGGCGCAAGGTGCTCTCCTCAGGGGTTGCGACCGCTTCTCAGCGGGGTTCTGGGTGTGCGAAGGGCTCGTCGGGCGGGCCGAGGGGGCTCGACGGGGGCTCGGGGTGCCGGAGGCACCGGGACCGGGCACGGGGCACGGGGCGGGCGGCGATGGGCGGGCGGCGATGGCGGGTGGAAGCCGGAGGAGGGGCGCCGGTTCGGGCGCCGGTTCGGGCGCGGGTCCGGTGCGGCATCGGGCGGACGTCGGGCGGGAGGTCGGGCGGGGTGTCGTGGTGCTGGACTCGGAACGGGACCGTCGGATCCCGCCCCGCACGGACGGGTCCTCCGGAGGATCAACCGACTCTCCGGGCGTGGTGGTTCCCGGGCATGCGCTCCTGCCACCCCCTGCCGAACCCCTTGCCGAACCCCGCCGGAGCCTTGCGGACCCTCCCGGGGCCTCTGGCCGCCCATCGTACGGACGACTTCCGGTCGAATGCGGTTCCGAAACATCGAATTCTCGGAAGATTACCCTCCGCTTCACAAAGCGCAAGTGTTGGCAAAGTCGCCCCGGTTCGCCACCTTCGGTCACGTTGTCCGAAGGGGTGGCGAACAGGCAGGATGGTCGGCTATGACGCACGTGATGGCCAAGGGCGCCAACATCGCACTGCCGGTCGCGGCGGTCCGCGCCGTGCTGCGCTGGAGCGCCACGCCCGGTGCGCCGGACGTGGACGCTTCCGCGCTGCTGCTCGGCGCCGACGGCAGGGTCCGTTCGGATGCCGACTTCGTCTTCTACAACCAGCCACGGCACCCCTCCGGCCTGGTCCGCCACCTGCCCAAGCAGCAGACGGCCGGCGGCGCCGAGATCGCCGACACCGTGGAGGCCGAGCTCGGCAAGCTGCCGCTCGACGTCGACCGGGTGGTGCTGGCGGGCTCCTCCGAGGGCGGTTCGTTCCGCTCGGTGACCGGCCTGCGGGTCCTGCTCTACGACGCCGCCGGCGGCGAGGGCGCACCCGCGCTCGCCGAGTTCGCCATGCCCGAGGCCGACGACGTGACCGCGCTGGTCGCGGGCGAGCTCTACCGCCGGGCCGGGGCCTGGAAGTTCCGGGCCGTCGGCCAGGGGTACGCCTCGGGCCTGATCGGCCTGGCCACCGACTTCGGCATCACCGTCGAGGACGAGACGGGCGCCGGGACGGGCGCCGGCGCCGCCGCTCCGGCCGCCCCGGCGGTGGACCCGCGCACCGCGCTGCCGGACCCCCGCCCCGCCCCTCGCCCGGAGCCCGGCACGTACACCCTGGCCCCGGCAGTCCCGCTGCCCGCCGCGCCGCAGACGCCCGCGCCGCCCACCGCCGCGCCGACCGCGGGCGTCCCGGTCAACACCCCCCCGCCGCCGACCGCGCCGCCCACGCTGCCGCCCACCCCGCCGGCGCCCCCGACCACCCGGCCGGGGTACGGCTACCCGCAGCCGCAGCACGCCCAGCAGCAGGGTGGCTACGGCTACCCGCACCAGCAGCCCCAGCAGCCCCCGCAACAGGGCGGCTACGGCTACCCCCAGCCGGCACCGAACCAGCCCTACCCCCAGCCTCAGCACCCCGAGCCTCAGCACCCCCAGCAGCAGCATCCCCGACAGCAGGGTGGCTACGGCTACCCGCACCAGCAGCCCCAGCAGCCCCCGCAACAGGGCGGCTACGGCTACCCCCAGCCGAACACCGCTGCGCAGCCGCAGCACCAGCCCCCGCAGCACCAGGGGCAGCACCAGGGGCAGGGGCAGCGGCCGGCCGGCGCCGAGGAGTTCGCGCTGCCGCCGCAGGGCCCCCAGTTCCAGCCCCGCTGAGCCACCCGGCCGCCGGAGGACCCACCGGCGGCCGGCCGGTCAGCTGCTCTTGTACCCCCGCTGCCACTGCATCCCGAAGCCGTACAGCCGGTCGATGTCCGCCTGGAACCCGTTCACGTACCGCACCTCGCGCCGCACCGTGAGCGTGTTGTCCCCGGTGTTCTCGATCAGCACCACGGCGCAGGAGCGCGCGGCGTGGGCGCGCTCCTCCAGCTTGATCTCGATCCGCGGACCGGTCTGCGGCACGATCGTCACCACCGCGTTGGCCTGTTCGAAGGCCGGCGTGCCGTCGTAGATGTAGACGAAGATCAGCAGCCGCTTGAACTGGTCCTTCTTCTCCAGGTTGACGTACATCGTCTCGCCGGACGGCGCCCCGTACTGGTCGTCCCCGCTCAGCTTGACGTAGGGCGCACGCTGGAGGTCGCCGAAGTAGCCGCCGAGCGGCTGGACGACACCGCGGCTGCCGTCGGCCAGTTCGTACATGCAGGCCAGGTCGAGGTCCACGTTCACCTGGGCGTGCTGCGCGTCCGGCTCCATCGGGCTGAGGATGCGGGGGTTGAAGAACCGCCGCAGCGCGTCCCGGCCGGACGTGCGCGGGGCCTCTATCCGGTTGGTCCAGTGCAGATTGACGTAGAGGTAGCCGGTGGTGGCGGCCGCCCCGGTGATCGCGTGCTGCGGGGTGGACTTGGTGAGCGTGACCTTGTACTGCCCGCCCGGGTCGAGCGTGTTCCGCTCCCCGCGCAGGTACTCCCAAATCGAGGCCATCCCAGTCCTCCCCCAGGGCCGCCAGGCGGTCTGACGGTCCGCCGTTCCATGATCGGGCATCACCGCGCCCGCCGGGTACCGAACTCCCTACCCACCCCGGCACCCGGGACACCGCCGAGCGGCGCCGACGGCCGCGGCAGGGTACCGCCACCCCCACCGGCGGGTCGATTGGCGGGCCGAAGCTCCCCTCCCGTAACATGCCGCCCCCTCGGACGCGATATCGTCTTGCCGCACAGGTGTCCCGCCCGCCCCCGTCCAGGGGTGCGGAGGCGCACCGGCAGCAGCGACGCACCGTCAGGACCCGGTCCGGGGAGGGTTCCTGTCCTCGCGTGTCGCACTGTGACCTGTCCCCTGCGGAAACCCGAGGCCCGACCCGCAATGAACCTGACCTCCATACAGCTGGTCTGGACCGTCATCGGCGGCGCAGCCCTGCTGTTCACCGCCATCCTGGTGGCGACGCTGCGCTTCAAGAACAACAGCAAGACCGAGGAGCCCGGCGACTCCTGGGAGCGCAGCGAGGAGCGCCGCCGGCGCAAGGAGATGATCTACGGGATCTCCTCCTACGTCCTGCTGTTCTGCTGCGCCGGCGTCGCGGCCGCGCTGTCGTTCCACGGCCTGGTGGGCTTCGGCAAGGAGAACCTCGGCCTCTCCAACGGCTGGGAGTACCTCGTCCCGTTCGGTCTGGACGGCGCGGCGATGTTCTGCTCGGTGCTCGCCGTGCGCGAGGCCAGCCACGGTGACGCGGCGCTCGGCTCGCGCCTGCTGGTCTGGGTGTTCGCCATCGCCTCGGCCTGGTTCAACTGGGTGCACGCCCCGCGCGGCGTGTCGCACGACGGCGCCCCGCAGTTCTTCTCCGGCATGTCGATCTCGGCCGCGATCCTGTTCGACCGTGCGCTGAAGCAGACCCGCAAGGCCGCGCTCCGCGAGCAGGGCCTGGTCCCGCGCCCGCTGCCGCAGATCCGGATCGTGCGCTGGATGCGCGCCCCCCGCGAGACCTACGCGGCCTGGTCGCTGATGCTGCTGGAGAACGTCCGCAGCCTGGACGAGGCCGTCGAGGAGGTGCGCGAGGAGCGTCAGGCGAAGCTGGACGCCAAGCTGCGCGCCCGGACGGCCGACCGCCGCGAGCGCGCCGAGCTCAAGGCCATCGCCCGCCAGGGCGGCATGCTCGCCCGGGCCCGCGGCGGCCGCCAGGTGCCCGCCCTCACCGCCGCCGGAGACGGCCCGAGCGCTACGGAGCCTGCCCTAGCCGCCGGAGCGGACGCCACCACCTCCCAGAACGCCGCCTCCTCGCTGGAGCCGGCCTCGCGCAGCGCCCTGGAGGCCGGCCGCCGCCCGCGGGCCGCCGTCGGCACCTCGTTCGGCTCCTCCTCCGCCCTCGGCTCGTCCTCCTCGCTCGGTTCCTCCTCGCTCGGCTCGTCCTCGCTCGGGACCTCCGAGGAGCCCTCCTACCGGAGCAGCTCGTCGTCCTCGTCCTACCGCAGCTCGACCGTCGACCTGACGGCCGACGACGACACCCTGTCGATGCCCAAGCTGGACTCGCTGGAGCGCAAGCTGCGCGCCATCGAGCAGCAGCTCGGCTGACCGCACCCCGGCTCCGGACACCGGCACCGGACGACACCGGCGACCACCACCGGACCGCCCCCGGAACGCCCCCGGAGCACCCCGGAACGCCGAACGGCCCGCCCCCTCTCGCAGGGGACGGGCCGTTCGCGTCTGCGCCGGGGCGGCGCCTACTTGTTGGAGCTCACCAGCTCCTGCTCCTCGCCGTCGCCGCCCTCGGCGGCCGCGCGGCGGTTGCGCAGGATGGACGAGCCGAGGGCCAGACCGATGAACGCGACGCCGATCAGGCCGGTGACGATCTCGGGGATGTGGTACTCGATGCCGACCATCAGGATCACCGCGAGCGCACCGATCGCGTAGTGCGCGCCGTGCTCCAGGTACACGTAGTCGTCCAGGGTGCCCTTGCGGACCAGGAAGACGGTCAGCGAGCGGATGTACATCGCGCCGATGCCGAGACCCAGGGTGATCTGGAAGATGTCGCTGGAGATGGCGAACGCGCCGACCACGCCGTCGAAGGAGAACGACGCGTCCAGGACCTCCAGGTACATGAAGAGGAAGAACGCGGCCTTGCCGCCCACCTGGACGATGGACTTCCCGGCCTTCTCGGCCTCCTCCTCCTTCTCGGCCTCCTCCTCCAGGCCCGCCTCGAAGATCGAGGCCAGTCCGTTCACGGAGAGGTAGGTGACCAGACCGAGCACACCGGCCAGCAGCACCGTCTCGGCGTGCTCACCGGCGAAGAAGTTCGACGCCAGGAGCAGGGTGACCAGCGCGACGACCGTCGAGAAGGCCTCCAGCTTGCCGACCTTCTCCAGCGGCCGCTCGATCCAGGCCAGCCAGTTGTAGTCCTTCTCCTCGAAGATGAAGTCGAGGAAGATCATCAGCAGGAAGACGCCGCCGAAGGCCGCGATGGCCGGGTTGGCCGCCTCGAGGTACTGGGCGTACGTCATGCCCTCGTACGTCTTGTCCGAGTGCAGCGCCAGGTCGATGACGGTGGCCGGGTTGAGGTGCGCGGTGAGGCCGACGACCAGCAGCGGGAAGACGAGCCGCATGCCGAAGACGGCGATCAGCACACCGACGGTGAGGAAGATCTTCTGCCAGTACGGGTTCATCCGCTTCAACACCGTGGCGTTGACCACCGCGTTGTCGAACGACAGGGAGATCTCCAGGATGGAGAGGATCAGCACAATGCCGAATCCCTCGGCTCCCCAGAGCAGGCCGGCTGCGATCAGCCCGATGACGGTGATCGCGAATGACCAGCCGAATGTGCGGAGGAACACGGGACTTGGTTACCTTTCGAGTTCATGGCACCGAACACGACGTCTGCGTGTTTCGAGCCGTTACTGTACGTTTACGCCGAAATCCAGGGCAATGCCGCGCAGGCCCGAGGCGTAACCCTGGCCCACCGCGCGGAACTTCCACTCGCCCGCGTATCGGTACAGCTCGCCGAAGATCATCGCGGTCTCGCTGGAGGCGTCCTCGGTCAGGTCGTAGCGCGCGATCTCCTGGCCGTCCAGGGAGTTGACCACCCGGATGTAGGCGTTGCGCACCTGGCCGAAGTTCTGCAGCCGCGACTCGGCGTCGTAGATCGACACCGGGAACACGACCTTGTCCACCTGCGGCGGCACGAGGTCCAGGTTGACCAGCACGACCTCGTCGTCGCCCTCGCCGTCACCGGTGAGGTTGTCGCCCTGGTGCTCGACCGAGCCCTCGGGGCTCTTCAGGTTGTTGTAGAAGACGAAGTACTCGTCGCCGAGCACCCGCCCTCCCGAGCAGAGCAGCGCGCTGGCGTCGAGGTCGAACGGCGCGCCGGTGGTCGAGCGGGCGTCCCAGCCGAGGCCGATCTGCACCTGCATCAGGTTCGGCGCGGCCTTGGTCAGCGAGACGTTTCCACCCTTGGCGAGCGTGACACTCATGGCTGTCCTTCCTCCCTTTCCTCCGGGGCGCATCTCAGGTCTATTCCCCCGCGGCCCCGTCCGGCCTCGTCCGGCCGGCTGAACTTCCTGAACTCCTATCCTTCCAGTGCGCCGGGACAGCACGAAGCCGGGGCGCCCACGGACGCGTCACGTCCGCGGCCGCCCCGGCCCGCTGGTGCTGCCTCAGGCCCGCCGGGCCCGGTTCCGGGACTCAGACGTTGACGCCGAAGTCCTGGGCGATGCCGCGCAGGCCGGAGGCGTAGCCCTGGCCGATGGCGCGGAACTTCCACTCGGCGCCGTTGCGGTACAGCTCGCCGAAGACCATCGCGGTCTCGGTCGAGGCGTCCTCGGAGAGGTCGTACCGCGCCAGCTCCTTGTTGTCGGCCTGGTTGACCACGCGGATGAACGCGTTGCGGACCTGGCCGAAGTTCTGCGACCGGTTCTCGGCGTCGTAGATGGACACCGGGAAGACGATCTTGGCCACGTCGGCCGGCACGGTGGCCAGGTTGACCTTGATCTGCTCGTCGTCGCCCTCGCCCTCACCGGTGAGGTTGTCGCCGGTGTGCTCGACCGAGCCGTCGGGGCTCTTCAGGTTGTTGAAGAAGACGAAGTTGCCGTCCGTGCCGACCTTGCCCTGGTCGTTGCAGAGCAGGGCGCTGGCGTCCAGGTCGAAGTCCGTGCCGGTGGTGGTACGGACGTCCCATCCGAGGCCGACGACCACGGCGGTCAGGCCGGGGGCCTCCTTGGTGAGCGAGACATTGCCGCCCTTGCTCAGGCTGACACCCACTTGTCCTCCAAGAATCGGGAGGCACGCCCGGTGCCCCCGTAGTGCGGTTCAAGGCGTCGGAGGCGGTTGCCGCCGGGCCTCTGACCAGCCAACGGACCGATCGTAGTGCCGGGTTCCCGTCCTGGGCAGGGAACGGGCCCGGCGTGGCTGTTCGAATCTCGCCAAGCCGGGCCCGGAGGGTCCCGCGGGGTGTCCCGCGCGGCGGTGTGCGCGGGGTCGTCCACAAGGGTCGCGCGCGGGGCGCCGAGCGCCCCCGGATGCATCAGAGCGCGCCGACGACCTTCAGGTACTCCTGCTCGTCGCGGGCGTCCGGCAGGTCGTTCACGACGCTCCAGCGGACGACGCCGGCCTTGTCGATCACGAAGGTGCCGCGCACGGCGCAGCCCTTCTCCTCGTTGAAGACGCCGTAGGCGCGGGAGACCTCGCCGTGCGGCCAGAAGTCGGAGAGCAGCGGGAAGTCCAGGCCCTCCTGCTCGGCGAAGACGCGCTGGGTGAAGGGCGAGTCGTTGGAGACGCCGAGCACCTGCACCTCGTCGTTCTGCAGCCGCGGCAGCTCCTTCTGGATCGCGCAGACCTCGCCGGTGCAGACACCGGTGAACGAGAACGGGTAGAACACCAGGACGACGTTCTTCTCGCCCCGGAAGTCGGAGAGCTTGACCAGCTCGCCGTGCTGGTTCTTCAGCTCGAAGTCCGGAGCCTCGGTACCGACCTCGATGGCCATGGTGGGACCTTTCTGACGCGACGGGGCCGCGCGGCGGGCGCGACGAGCGCCATCCTCGCATTCGTCGGCACCGGTTCGGCCGGACGGGTGAGGCCGCCCGCGTCCGGAACGGCCGTTTTCGCCCTGGGCGAACGCCACCCCCGGCAGGGGCTCCAGCCCGGAGGCCGGAACGGCCGGGCCCCGCTGGAGGAAGCTCCAGCGGGGCCCGGTCCGACGGCGTCAGGGGGCGCTCAGCGCTTGCCGCCCTTGGAGGCCGCCTTGGTCGCCAGGCGGGTCGCGGCCCAGTCCTTGGCGATGGCGATCGAGCTGGTCTGCGAGAGGCCGGCGGTACGGGCCGCATCGGCGATGTCGGAGGCCTCGATGTGGCCGTCACGGCCGGTCTTGGGCGTCAGGAGCCAGATCAGGCCGCCCTCGGCCAGGTATTCCAGGGCGTCGACGAGGGCGTCGGTCAGATCCCCGTCGTCGTCGCGGTGCCACAGCAGGACGGCGTCGGCGACGTCGTCGTAGTCCTCGTCGACGAGATCCGTCCCGGTGATCTCCTCGATGCCCTCGCGGAGTTCCTGGTCAGTGTCTTCGTCGTACCCCAGCTCCTGGATGATCTGGTCCTTCTCGAAACCGAGACGGTGCGCCGGGTTGGACTTGTCCGCGGGATCCGCGGTCGCGCTCACGGGAATAACCTCCAGTATTCGGCTCGGCATCCATGCCGAGGCTGTGGCCGTAGTCCACACGGGCGCGGCGGTTCGCGCAAGTACCCGACCCCCGATCCCCTCCAAAGGTTGACGTGTCGCACCGGGACACGCCGTGGGAGGTGTCGCGAATCACACCGATTTGCCCTTCTCTGCGTAGGACAAGGATGCTTCGGGTGGTCCCGGTCCGCAGGCCGTACGCGTGCCCGAGATGCGAACGGCATTCGGGGTCCGCGCGTGCGCGGGCGTAGAGTCTCCTGTTGGCCCTCACCCCGACCGCCCGCCATCGGACGGACGGGCAACCAGGTCGGACCACCTCTTTTCGTAACACCCGGTGGTGCGCGGCGCCGGCAACAGCGCCCGCTCCGCACACCGCCAGACCGTTCCGCCCACCGGGCGGAACGGTTACCGATCGGTAGAGATGACGGATCTCCGAGCGCGGTAGCACGATGGAGGCGGCGCGACACACCTAAGTTTCGACCGACAGTGAAGGAACAGCGTGGCTTCCGGATCCGATCGCAACCCGATCATCATTGGCGGCCTTCCGAGTCAGGTCCCGGACTTCGATCCCGAGGAGACCGCGGAATGGCTGGAGTCGCTTGACGCGGCCATCGACGAGCGGGGGCGCGAGCGTGCCCGCTACCTGATGCTCCGCCTGATCGAGCGCGCCCGCGAGAAGCGTGTCGCCGTGCCCGAGATGCGCAGCACGGACTACGTCAACACCATCGCCACCAAGGACGAGCCCTTCTTCCCCGGCAACGAGGAGATCGAGCGCAAGGTCCTCAACGCGACCCGTTGGAACGCGGCCGTCATGGTCTCGCGCGCCCAGCGTCCGGGCATCGGCGTGGGTGGCCACATCGCCACCTTCGCCTCCTCGGCGTCGCTCTACGACGTCGGCTTCAACTACTTCTTCCGCGGCAAGGACGCCGAGGGCGAGTCGGGCGACCAGATCTTCTTCCAGGGTCACGCCTCCCCCGGCATCTACGCCCGCGCGTTCCTCCTGGACCGACTCACCGAGCAGCAGCTCGACGCCTTCCGCCAGGAGAAGTCGAAGTTCCCGTACGGTCTCTCCAGCTACCCGCACCCGCGGCTGATGCCGGACTTCTGGGAGTTCCCGACCGTCTCGATGGGGCTCGGCCCGCTCGGCGCGATCTACCAGGCGCGGATGAACCGCTACCTGGAGCACCGGGGCATCAAGGACACCTCCGACTCGCACGTCTACGCCTTCCTCGGCGACGGCGAGATGGACGAGCCGGAGTCGCTCGGCCAGCTGTCGCTCGCCGCGCGCGAGGGCCTGGACAACCTGACCTTCGTGGTCAACTGCAACCTGCAGCGCCTCGACGGCCCGGTCCGCGGCAACGGCAAGATCATCCAGGAGCTGGAGTCCCAGTTCCGGGGCGCCGGCTGGAACGTGATCAAGCTGATCTGGGACCGCAGCTGGGACCCGCTGCTCGCCCAGGACCGCGACGGCGTCCTGGTGAACAAGCTGAACACCACGGTCGACGGCCAGTTCCAGACCTACGCCACCGAGACCGGCTCGTACATCCGCGAGCACTTCTTCGGCGGCGACCTGCGGCTGCGCAAGATGGTCGAGAACATGACCGACCAGCAGATCCAGCACCTGGGCCGCGGCGGCCACGACCACGCCAAGATCTACGCGGCGTTCAAGGCGGCCCGCGAGCACAAGGGCCAGCCGACGGTCATCCTCGCGCAGACGGTCAAGGGGTGGACCCTCGGCCCGAACTTCGAGGGCCGCAACGCGACCCACCAGATGAAGAAGCTGACGGTCGAGGACCTCAAGCGCTTCCGCGACCGCCTGCACCTGCCGATCACGGACAAGCAGCTCGAGGAGGGCTACCCGCCCTACTACCACCCGGGCCGCAACTCCGAAGAGATCCAGTACATGCACGACCGCCGCCAGGAGCTGGGCGGCTACGTGCCGACCCGCAAGGTGCGCCCGCGCAAGCTGGAGCTGCCGGGCGACGACGCCTACAAGGCGGTCAAGAAGGGCTCCGGCAACCAGACCATCGCCACCACCATGGCGTTCGTCCGGCTGCTCAAGGACCTCATGCGCGACAAGGGCATCGGCAACCGCTTCGTGCCGATCGCCCCGGACGAGTACCGCACCTTCGGCATGGACTCGCTGTTCCCGTCGGCGAAGATCTACAACCCGCTCGGCCAGACCTACGAGTCGGTCGACCGCGAGCTGCTGCTGGCGTACAAGGAGTCCCCGACCGGCCAGATGCTGCACGACGGCATCTCCGAGGCCGGTTGCACCGCCTCGCTGATCGCCGCGGGCTCGTCCTACGCCACCCACGGCGAGCCGCTGATCCCGGTGTACGTCTTCTACTCGATGTTCGGGTTCCAGCGCACCGGCGACCAGTTCTGGCAGATGGCCGACCAGCTGGCCCGCGGCTTCGTGCTCGGCGCCACCGCCGGCCGGACCACGCTGACCGGTGAGGGCCTGCAGCACGCCGACGGCCACTCGCACCTGCTCGCCTCGACCAACCCGGGCGTCGTCGCGTACGACCCGGCGTACGGCTTCGAGATCGCGCACATCGTCCAGGACGGTCTGCGGCGGATGTACGGCTCCAGCGAGGAGCACCCGCACGGCGAGGACGTGTTCTACTACCTCACCGTCTACAACGAGCCGATCAAGATGCCGGCCGAGCCGGAGAACGTCGACGTCGAGGGCATCCTCAAGGGCCTGCACCGGTACGCGCCCGGCACCGCCGGCCAGATCCCGGCCCAGATCCTCGCCTCCGGCGTGGCGGTGCCGTGGGCCCTGGAGGCCCAGCGCATCCTCGCCGAGGAGTGGAACGTCAAGGCCGACGTCTGGTCCGCGACCTCGTGGAACGAGCTGCGCCGCGACGCGGTGGAGGCCGAGGAGTTCAACCTGCTGCACCCCGAGGAGCAGGAGCGCGTCCCGTACGTGACCCAGAAGCTCCAGGGCGCCGAGGGCCCGTTCGTCGCCGTCTCCGACTGGATGCGCGCGGTGCCGGACCAGATCTCGCGCTGGGTGCCGGGCCAGTACCAGTCGCTGGGCGCCGACGGCTTCGGCTTCGCCGACACCCGCGGTGCGGCCCGTCGCTACTTCCACATCGACGCGCAGTCGGTCGTCCTGGCGGTGCTCACCGAGCTCGCCAAGCAGGGCAAGATCGACCGCAGCGCGCTGAAGGACGCGATCGACCGCTACCAGCTGCTGGACGTGGCGGCCGCCGACCCGGGCGCCGCGGGCGGCGACGCCTGATCGGCCGGTAGGCACTGAGGGCCGGACCTCCCCCACGGAGGTCCGGCCCTTCGCCGTTCCCGGCCCCGCCCCGCCCCGCCCCGGGCGGGATTCGTCCTCCGGAGCGGGGACGGCCGCGGCCCCGGACCCTGCCCGGTCCGGGGCCGCGGCCGTGGCGCCCGGGTCAGATGTGGACGGCCGGGCCTGCGTCGGTGCTGCCGCGGCGGGTCAGCAGGCCGAGCAGGGCCGCCCCGAAGGCCACCACGGAGGCGACCGCGAAGGCGAGCGACATGCCACTGACGAAGGAGTCGTGGACGGCGGAGGCCATCGCGTCGACCGCCTGCTGCGGGGTGCCGGCCGGGGCCGGCGGGGCGATGCCGAGCTGGGCGGCCTGGTTGAGGCCCTCGGCGTGGGCGCCCTCGACCGGCGGCAGGCCCGCCTTGGCCCAGTTGTCCGGCAGCACGTCGGTGACCTTGGCGGCCATCAGCGCGCCGAGCACGGCGGTGCCCAGGCTGCCGCCGACCTGCATCGCGGCCTGCTGCACGCCGCCCGCCACGCCGGACAGCTCCAGCGGGGCGTTTCCGACGATGACCTCGGTGGCGCCGACGATGACCGGGCTGATGCCCAGGCCCATCAGCACGAACCAGAGCGACATCACGCCGGTGCCGGAGCCGGTGTCCAGGGTGGACATGCCGAACATCGCGACGGTGGTGAGCAGCATGCCGGTCACGATCGGGATGCGCGGGCCGAGCTTGCCGATGGCCAGACCGGCCAGCGGCGAACCGACGATCATCATGCCGGTCATCGGGAGCAGGTGGACGCCGGCCGAGACCGGCGACATCCCGTGCACGTTCTGCAAGTAGAAGGTCACGAAGAAGATCGCGCCGAAGAACGAGAAGGCCATCAGCACCATCAGCAGGGTGCCGGCCGACAGCGGCACCGAGCGGAACAGGCTGAGCGGGATCAGCGGCTCGCGGGCCACCCGCTGCCAGAGCGCGAAGGCCGTCATCAGGACGGCCGCGCCGCCCAGGAAGAGCAGCGTGGAGACGTCGCCCCAGCCCCACTCGGGCGCCTTGATGATGCCGAAGACCAGCGCGAACATCGCCGCCGAGAGCAGCGCGATGCCGGGGAGGTCGAAGGACTTCGCCGCGTTCTCGGCCCGGACGTCCTTGAGGACCCAGACGCCGAGGGCGAGGGCGATCAGGCCGACCGGGACGTTGATGAAGAACACCGACTCCCAGTTGACGTGCTCGACCAGGAGACCGCCGACGATCGGCCCGGCCGCGGTGGAGGCGCCGATCACGCCGCCCCAGATGCCGATGGCCATGTTGAGCTTCTCCACCGGGAACGCCCCGCGCAGCAGGCCGAGCGCGGCCGGCTGGAGCAGTGCGCCGAACAGGCCCTGGAGGACCCGGAAGGCGATCACCATCTCGATGTTGCCGGCGAAGCCGATCGCGGCCGAGGTGGCGGCGAAGCCGACGGCGCCGACCAGGAAGGTCGACTTGTGGCCGAACCGGTCGCCGATCTTGCCCGCGGTGATCAGGAAGACCGCAAGAGCAAGCAGGTAGCCGCTGGTCACCCACTGGATCTCGGAGGGCGCCGCGTGCAGCTTCTCCTGGATCACCGGGTTGGCGATCGCGACGATCGTGCCGTCCAGGGCGACCATCATCACGCCGACGGCGACGGTCAGCAGGGTCAGCCAGGGGTGGCCCTGGAGGCTTCTCCCGGGCGGGGTCTTGCGCTGCGGCGGGGCGTCCGCCTTGGCGCTCTTGACGACGGACTGGCTCATCTGGGGCTCTCCGGGTCGGTGCGGCGGACAGGCATGGGCGTGGCGCCCCGGCCCACCCGTCCCCACGAGTTACCCGGCCCGCGGGCGCCACCCGGGGAAGATTATGTCAGCTACTGCCATTCGGCAAACACTGACTTCTGGCCCGAACTGACATTTGTCAGGACGCTACAGTGGTGCTCCTGAACCCCACCCGCACCACCGTCCGGAAGGCCCTCGCCATGGCCGCTCAGCTCCCGCCCGCCGACACTGCAGCCACCACCGGCGGCCCCGGCCTGCGCGAGCGCAAGAAGCAGCGGACCAGGGCGGCGCTGATCGAGGCCGCCCACCGACTCTTCCTGACACAGGGCTTCGCGCAGACGACCGTCGACGAGATCGCCTCCGCCGTCGACGTCTCGCAGCGCACCTTCTTCCGCTACTTCGCCAACAAGGACGAGGTCGCGCTCGCGGTCCTGGCCATCGCCGAGGACTACTTCATCGACCGGCTGCGCCGGCGCCCCGCCGAGGAGAACCCGCTGCAGGCCATGCGCGCGGCGATCGTCGAGTCCTGGCGCGATCTCGGCGCCGAGCACCGGACCGGCCCCGGCTCGGTCACCAGTGCGCTGGAGCTGCTGCAGATCATCGAGGACACCCCCACCCTGCTCGCCGCCCACCTGCGCCGGGCCGCCGAGCAGGAGCGGGTGGTGGCCGGACTGATCGCCGCCCGCGAGGGGCTCGACCCGGCCGAGGACCTGCGCCCGACCGTGATCGCGGCCGTCTTCGGCAGCGTGCTGCGCGCCGCCCACCTGTCCTGGAACGCCGACCAGGAGGAGTCCGGCCCGGAGGGCATGATCGCCCTGATCGGGCGCTACTTCGACCAGCTGGGGCCCGCCCTCGCGGGCGACTGGCGACGGCCCGCCTGACCGGGCGCACTACGCCGGGACCGGGCCGGCCCGTCCGCGCGGCGCGGGGTGGCCCGTCCGTGCGGCACAGGGCCGTCCATGCGGCACAGGGCCGTCCGGTCGCGGCCCGAACGGCCGCCCGCCGGGCAGGGGATGACGGGGTGTGGGCCCGGAGCCCGTCCTTGTGACGGGCTCCGGGCCCACACCCCGTTCGCCTGCGACACGCGTTCACCGAAGCAATGGATCCGCATGCGAACCACCACTGTCTGTGATCTCCTGTGACGGTCGGCCACCACCCGGCGCCACTGAGCCCGCCCACGGCCCCGTCGCCCGTGATCCCGCCGGCCCCCTCCCGACGTTCCCCCTCCGAGGAGCCCCATGTCCCTGCCCACACCGCGGCCACGACGCCGGCCGCGGTCCTCCCGCCGGCTGTCCGCCGTCGCCACCGCCGCCGTCGTCGCACTCACCGCCGGCACCCTGCTGGCCGCCGTCACCCCCGCCACCGCGCTGGTCCGCACCCACGGCGGCGACGACACCGCCCCGCACGTCACCGCCCCGCGCGTGCTGGCCGAGCTGCGGGACGACGAGGTGGCGGCGCTCGGCCCGGAGCACGCCGAGGAGCACGCCCGCATGCGTGCGGCCGTCCGCGGCATCGGCGACTACCCGCAGACCACCCGGATCAACCGGCTGAAGGCCCTGACGGACTCCCAGACCCGCACCAACGCCGGCTTCGACCCCACCGTCTTCGGCGCGTTCAAGGAGTACTTCCCGTCGCCCGACTTCGGCGACCACATCGCCCTGCTGCCGACCGGCAAGGTGCTGGTGTTCTCGTTCGAGCGGATCGAGAGCAACCCCGAGAAGGAGCCCGCCCCCACCCAGACCACCGGCAAGGAGAACGCCGGCCGCGCCTACCTCTGGGACCCGGCCAAGGGCTCCGGTGCGGGCGCCTTCACCAAGGTCACCCCGCCGGTGGTCGACATGCCGGACGGCCTCGACCAGCCGCGCCCGGCGCCGTTCTTCTGCGCCGGGCACTCCTTCCTGCCCAACGGCATGCTCGGCGTCTTCGGCGGCAACCTCGGCGGCAACGGGGGCACCGGTGCCAAGCTGTCCCTGGTCTTCGACCCGTGGACCGAGACCTGGACCCGCAACCCCGACATGTCGGTCGGCCGCTGGTACCCGTCCGTGGTGACGGGCGCCGACGGCCGGCAACTGATCATGTCCGGCCAGTCCGAGCTCGGCTGGGGCACCCCGACCCCCGTGGTCGAGCGCTTCCCCGCCAAGGGCTACGACGTCCCGCAGACCAAGACCCAGGTCCCCAGGAACACCCCGGTCGACCGGTTCAAGGCGGACGCCCCGTTCAGCCTGGACTACCCGCACCTGTTCTCCCTGCGCGACGGCAACGTCTACGGCTTCGGCCGCCATGCCGCCGAGCAGTGGCGCTTCGACCCTGTCGCGGAGTCCCGCAGCGACCTCACCGCCCGCCCGGACGGCCACAAGCGCAACTACGGCTCGGCCGTCATGCTGCCCGGCGGCGTCAACGGCCCGGACTCCGCCCTGATCCTCGGCGGCGACCGCGACAATCCGAGCACCCTGCGCTTCTCGAACGGCAACTGGACGGCCGAGAAGTCCCGCGCGTTCGGCCGCACCCAGGACGACACCCTGCTGATGCCCGACGGCACGCTGATGACGGTCAACGGCGCGTACGACATCCGCGACTACGGCAACGGCCCGTACAACCCGAACGCCGACCTGAAGTACCGGCAGACCGAGCTGCGCGACGCCCAGGGCAACTGGAGGCTCGGCCCGGTCCAGCGGCTGCCCCGCGGCTACCACTCCAACGCCGTGGTCCTGCCCGATGGCCGCGTCATGGTGACCGGCGACGAGCTCCAGCAGCTCGCCAACGACCCGGACATCAACGACGACATGAACGGCACCATCGAGATCTACGAGCCGGCCTACCTGCACCAGGGCAACCGACCCTCGCTGGACCGGGCGCCCACCACGGCGATCGGCTACGACAAGAAGTTCCAGGTCACCACGAGCACCCCGGAACGCGCCGCCAAGGCCGTCCTGCTCGCACCGACCACCTCCACCCACTCGGTCAACACCAGCCAGCGCCACCTCGAACTGCGGCTCAGCAGCCGGGCCGGCAACCGGCTGGAGCTCCAGGCCCCGCCGGACGCCAAGGCCGCGCCCCCCGGCTGGTACATGCTCTTCCTGCTCAACGACCAGGGCGTGCCCAGCGTCGCGCAGTGGGTGCAGCTCAGCTCCTCGGCCTGATCCCCCCGAACCCCACCCGGAGGAAACCCCATGGCAACGGATCTGAGACTGCGCGAGAGCGACGAGATCCAGGGCGACATCATCGCCGGCTTCAAGAAGGACAACGTCAGCCTGCTGTTCCTCAAGTTCGAGGACCAGGCCATGGCCCGCGGGTGGCTGCGCGGGCTGGCCCCGCAGATCGCCACCACCCGCCAGGTCGCCGCCTTCAACGACGCGTTCAGCGAGGCCCGGAGGACCTCGGGCGGCGACGACCCGAGGACCCTCAAGGCCACCTGGCTGAGCGTCAGCCTCACCTACCCGGGCATGCGCGAGCTCTCCGCCACCGACCCGTTCGAACAGCCCCCGCCGGTCGGCAGCGGCCTGGAGGCGTTCATGGAGGGCTCGGCCAGGCGGGCCGGCGCCCTCGGCGACACCGGTGACAACTCCCCGGAGTTCTGGCTCTTCGGCAACGGCCGGAGCCAGCCGGTGCACGCCGTCCTGACCATCGCCTCGGACACCGAGGACGACCTGCGGACGGCCGTCGACGCCCAGCGGCTGGCGGCGGCCGAGTCCAGGATCGTCGTCGTCTACCAGCAGAACGCCAAGACCCTGCTCGGCAGCCGGCGCGGCAAGGAGCACTTCGGCTTCAAGGACGGCATCAGCGAGCCCGGAGTCCGGTTCTTCGACCGGCCGGACCCGGCCAGACCCGGGGAGGTCGAGGGCCACCCCGGCAGCCGGATCATCCCGGCCGGCGAGTTCGTCTGCGGCGAGCAGCCCGCGCCCGGCAGCTTCACCGACTTCCCCGAGTGGGCGCGCAACGGCTCCTTCCAGGTGGTCCGCCGCCTCGCCCAGGACGTCCCCGGCTGGTGGTCGCAGGTCTCCGTCAAGCTCAAGGAGCTCAAGCAGGCCAAGGCCGTCCCGGAGAGCGCCACCAGCGAGTGGCTGGCGGCCCGGATGGTCGGCCGCTGGCGCTCCGGCGCACCCGTCTGCCACCACCCCGACCGGGACGTCCCCAACGACCCGACGGCCGCGTCGGACAACGACTTCGACTTCCGGGACGACCTGGAGGGCCTGGTCACCCCGCTCTGGTCGCACCTGCGCAAGACGAGCCCGCGCGCCGGGCTGCAGGAGGACCCGGCGCACCCGCCGTTCGACGCCGAGGTCCTGGACGGGCGCCGGATCATGCGCCGCGGCGCGCCGTACGGGCACCCGTTCGACCCGGCCTCCGAGGGCCCCGGCGGCCCGGACGACCCGCGCGGCCTGCTCTTCGTCTGCTACCAGGCGGACATCGCCCGGCAGTTCGAGTTCATCCAGGCCGACTGGATGGACCAGCCGGACTTCCCGCCCAAGCGCAACCCGCTGCCCGGCAAGGACCCGGTGACCCAGGAGGCCCCGGACATCGACTTCGAGAGCCGCGGCCCGGACGGCGCGATCAAGCACACCCCGCTGAGCTTCGCGCAGTTCGTCCGGACCACCGGCTCGGTCTACGCCTTCGCGCCGTCCATCAGCACGCTCAGGGCGCTCGCCGACGGCCGGCTCGTCGGCCGGGCGCAGCAGGGCGGCCAGGGCGGGCAGACCACCCCGGCGCCCGCCCGGGCCTACCCGGTCGACGCCTTCGTCGCCGTGCCCGACCGGCAGCGCCAGGGCGGGCAGACCCAGTTCTGGGCCTGCCACGGCGACCGCTACCGGAAGATCTCGGTCGACGACGGCTCCGCCCACACCGACCGCACCGTCAAGGGCGACACGGTGCTGAGCGGCCACGACTGCTTCCGGGGCATCGGCCGGATCGACTGCGTGCTACCGATGCCCGACCTGCAGAACCCCGGCGGCAAGAGCTGGTACTGGACCTTCCACAGCACCGGCGGTCGCCAGCAGTACCGGACGGTCTCCGTCACCTGCGGCAGCGGCCACACCGGCGCCCTCGAACGTGCGGACCGCGACCTCACGGCCTGGAACTCGCTCGCCGGCGTCGACCGGGTGGACTGCTTCCTCCCGGTGCCCGACCAGCAGCGGATCGGCGGGAAGAGCTGGTACTGGGTGTTCCACACCACCGGCGGGCGGCAGCGCTACCGGCTGATCTCGATCGCCGACGGCGCCGCCCACACCGATGTGATCGAGCGCACCGACCGCGAGCTCTCCCAGTGGACCTCGCTCGGCGGGATCACCTCGGTCGACTGCTTCCTGCCGGTGCCCGACCTCCAGCGGGTCGGTGGCCGGAGCGAGTACTGGGTGTTCCACGGCGAGAGCTACCGCCGGATCGCGGTCAACGACGGCAGCGGGCACCCGGACCGCCAGGTCGCCGCGGACCGCTCCTGCAGCGGCTGGAACTCGCTGATCTGACGGCCCGGCAGCCGCTCCCGGTGCGCGCCGGGCGCATCGGAGCGGCCGCGGCCGGCTGTCCGGAGCAGGCTCTAGGCTGCCCCCATGGTGACGTTCGAGGAGTTCCTGGCGATGGCCCTGGCCCTTCCCGGGGCGGAGCAGCAGCCCACCTGGGAGATCGAGACCCTGCGGGTCCGCTCGAAGATCTTCGCGATGGGCTCGCCGGAGGGCGGGAGCGTCAGCGTGAAGGCCTCCAAGGAGGACCAGGCGGAGCTGCTCGCGGCGGACCCCGAGGTGTTCGGCTACCCGGGGTACGTCGGCCGGCACGGCTGGATCGGCATCCGGCTCGACCGCGTCGACCCCGCTGAGCTGCGGGAGCTGCTCACCGAGGCCTGGCGGCGGACCGCCCCCACACGCATGGTCCGCGACTTCGACGCGGCCACGAACAGTTGACACCGACCGGACACCCACGGTTCATGTGATCCATCCCACAGTTTGGCGCGGCGACGACGGTTCTCCGGGCCTCTAGGCTTGCGCAAGGAAGTTGGCAGTCGTACCACCCTCCGGGCCCCGCCCGCGGAACGGTCACGGGCCCAAGGGAGTTGACGCGATGCGCCGTCGCCGGTGGAAGCGTGTTCTGATCGGCGCCTTCGCGGGTTGTGCCGTGCTCGCCGATGCCGGCGCCGCCGCGGCCCAGGCCGCCGCCTCCACCGAGCAGCTGGCGATCTCCACGCCCCCGGCCGGCAGCGCCGCCTGGGTCGAGGACCACACCTTCGGGCGGTCACTGCCGGACCCGGCCACCACCACCCCGGCCGCCGCGGCCGAGTTCTTCGCCTCGCTGGCGCCCACCGAGCTGGACCGGCTGATCCAGGACTACCCGCTGGTGGTCGGCAACTTCGACGGCGCCCCGGTCGACCTGCGCTACCGCGCCAACCGGATCGCGCTGGCCGCCGAACGCGACCGCGCCAGGGCCCGTGCCGCCGACCGGAAGCTGGACTCCGAGCAGCGCGCGCTGGCCGTCTCCCGCGCCAACGACGTCGAGCACCTGCTGGCGCCCGAGCGCCAGGTCCTGGCCTTCGACCCGCGCGGGCGCGGCCTGGTCACCGAGGTCTGGGGCGACCTCGGCAACGCCGACCGGATCGCCGTGCTGGTCCCCGGCTCGGACGCCGACCTCGGCCACTTCGACCAGGCGGTCGAACCGCTGCGCTCCCCCGCCGGCATGGCCCGCGCGCTGTACGCCGAGGAGCACCGCCAGGCGCCGCGCACCCGGACCGCGGTGATCGCCTGGACCGGCTACGTCACCCCCTCGGGCCTCGGGCCGGACGCCGTCACCTCCCGGCTCGCCGACGTCGGCGCGCCCCGGCTGGAGCGACTGCTCGCCGGGCTCAAGGAGACCACCCGGCCGGACGCGCCGCCGTCCCTGCTCTGCCACTCCTACGGCTCGGTGGTCTGCGGCAGCGCCGCCCCCGAGATCCCGCGGGCGGCCGCCTCGCCGTCCGACACCTCGGGGATCACCGACCTGATGGTGTTCGGCAGCCCGGGCATGGGCGTGCAGAGCACGGCCGAGCTGGGCACCGGCGTGCACGTCTGGGCCACCCGCAACGGCAGCGACTGGATCGGCAACGTGCCGTACCTGGAGGTCGGCGGGCTCGGCCACGGCGCCGACCCGACCTCGACCGACTTCGGGGCCGAACAGATCTCCTCGGCCCGCTCCTCCGGCCACAACGGCTACTTCGCCGAGGGCACCGACAGCCTGCACAACTTCGCGGCCGTCGCGCTCGGCCGCTACGAGAACGTGGTCCGGCCGCCCGCGGACACTCCGTAGGCGGGTCCGCCTCCGACGGTCAGTAGGCGGGTTCGCCCCAGGCGGTCAGTAGGCGGGTCCGCCCCCGGCGGTCAGTCCCGGTAGAGCCGGGCGGCCTCCGCCGCGGCGCGGGCCAGCTCCCGGCGGGCCGCGGGCGGCGAGAGCACCTCGGCGTCCGCCCCGAAGGCGAGCAGCGCGCGGACGGCCGGCAGCGCCTGGAAGCCCATCGCCAGCTCCACCCAGTCGTCGGCGGCTCCGGCGCCCGACTCGGGCGGCGGGGCGGTGAGCCGGGTGGAGTGGATCCGGACGAACATGTCCAGCCGCCCGCGCCGGACCCGCACCCTGACCTGCACCTCCTTCGGCAGCCGCTCGACCTGGTCGCGCAGCACCGCCCAGACCGCGCCGAGCCCCACCCCCGGACGCCGCCGCACGGACTCCTCCGCCGTCTCGGCGGCGAGCACCCGTTCCGCCCGGAAGAGCCGCGGCTCGCCGTTCAGATCGGCCACCAGGTACCAGACACCGGCCTTGCTCACCAGGCCGTAGGGGTCGACGGTGTACTCCGCGGGGGTCGGCGCGCCGCTGTGCCGGTACCGCAGCCGCAGCCGGCGGTCGGTGAAGACGGCGTGCTGCAGCTCGCCGAGGTCCGGCCCGGAGGCGCTCCCACCGGGCTGGAGCCAGCGGACCGGGTCGACCAGGATGCGCTCGCTGATCCGCTCGGCGGCAGGCCGGTGCGGGGCGGGCAGCGCGGCCATCACCTTGCGCAGCGCCGAGCCGAGCGCGCCGTCCAGGCCGAGGTCGCTGTGCGCCCCCTGGGCGGAGAGCACGAACAGGGCCCGCGCCTCGTCGGCGGTCAGGCCGCTGACGTCGGTGCGGTAGCCGGGCAACAGGGCGATGCCGCCGTGCCGCCCCCGCTCGGTGTAGACCGGGACGCCGGCCGCCGAGAGCGCCTCGACGTCGCGGTAGATGGTACGGACCGACACCTCCAGGCGCTCGGCCAGTTCGGTGGCGGGCACCCGGCCGCGGGTCTGGAGCAGCAGCAGGATCGAGAGCAGGCGGTCGGCCTTCATGCGAACGAGGATGACAGAAATCATGACGCTCGTTGTCAGGTTTTGCCGGGAGATTGCCTCCGAAGCGAAAACCCCCTTCCGACGACGGAGTTGATCCCGCATGGACACCACCCAGGACCCCCGCCCGCTGTACCTGCTCGCGCTCGGCCAGCTGGAGAAGCTGATCGCCGAGGCCGCCCCGGCCACGCTGGACCGGCCGACCCCGTGCGAGGAGTACGACCTGCGGCAGCTGCTGAGCCACGTGGTCGGCGGCGTGCACCGGCTCGCCTACATCGGCGAGGGCGGCCGGGCGGAGGACGTCGTGGCGGCCACCGGCGACCTGGCCGACGACGCCTGGCCGGCGGCGTTCGAGCGGGCCCGGGCCCGGGTCACGGCCGCCTGGGCCGACGACGCCAAGCTGGACCGCCCGTCCTTCGCGCCCTGGGGCGAGGTGCCCGGGCGGGCCGCGGTCGGCGGCTACGTCATGGAGGCGGTCACCCACTCCTGGGACATCGCACGCGCCCTCGGGAGCGGTCTCGCCCTGGACGAGGAGCTGGGCCGGGCCGCACTGGCCGTCGCCGAGTCCGTGCTGCCGGCCGAGAACCGCGGGGGGCCGGTCCCGTTCGGCGCGGTGCGGCCCGCGCCGGCCGACGCCGACGCCACCACCCGGCTGGCCGCCTACCTGGGCCGCGAGGTCTGACGCCCCGGCCCGCCCCGGCGGGCGGCGGGGCCGGGGCTCCCCGGTCCCGCCGCCCGGACCCGCGGCCCGCTCCCGCCCGGACCCGCAGCCCGCTACTCCCGGCCGGCCGAGGTGAAGGTCATGTCCGTGTAGCGGTCGCCGACCACCCGGCCGGCGATCGGCTCCAGCAGCGCCAGCTCCTCGGCGGTGAGGCGAACCGCCGCGGCCGCGGTGTTCTCGGCGAGCCGGCTGCGCTTGCGGGTGCCCGGGATCGGCACGACCGTCAGGCCGTGCACCTGGGCCCGCTGGTGCACCCAGGCCAGGGCCACCTGCGCGGCGGTCGCCCCGCGCGCCGCGGCGATCCGCCGGATCGGCTCGACCAGCGCGAGGTTGGCCGCGGCGTTCTCCCCGTGGAACCGGGGCTGGCTGCGGCGGAAGTCGTCCGCGGCCAGCTCCTCCGCGGCGGCGAACGAGCCGGTGAGGAAGCCGCGCCCGAGCGGCGAGTACGGCACGAAGGCGACGCCCAGCTCGGCCGCGGCCGGCACCGCCGAGCTCTCGACGTCCCGGGCGAAGACCGACCACTCGGACTGCAGGGCCGCGATCGGGTGCACCGCGTACGCCTCGCGCAGCTCGCTGCCGCTCACCTCGGAGAGGCCGAGGTACCGCACCTTTCCGGCCGCCACCAGTTCGGCCATCGCGCCGACCGACTCGGCGAGCGGCACGGCCGGGTCGCGCCGGTGCATGTAGTAGACGTCGATCACGTCCACGCCGAGCCGGCGCAGCGAGGCGTCCACGGCGGAGCGGATGTAGGCCGGGTCGTTGCGGATGCCCCGGTAGGCCGGATCGTCCGCGCGGCGTTCGAGGGCGAACTTGGTGGCCAGCACGACCCGGTCCCGGTTGGCACGGACGAAGGGGCCGATCAGCTCCTCGTTGTGGCCGGAACCGTACGCGTCGGCGGTGTCGAAGAGGGTGACGCCGGCCTCCAGGGCCGCGTCCAGGGTGGCGAGGGCCTCGGCGGTGTCGGTCGGGCCGTAGAACTCGCTCATGCCCATGCAGCCGAGGCCCTGGACGCCGACGGCCGGGCCGTCGTTGCCGAGCCGGACCGTGGGGAGAGTGGGGAGAGTGGGGTTCGTCATGCCCTCTGCTGCTTCCTGTGCGAAGTCCGTGACGTCTGCGTCGGCTGTGACGTCTGCATTGCCTGCGTTGCCTGCGTTGCTTGGGGGGTCTGCGCTGCTTGGGGGATCTGTGCTGCTTGGGGGGTCTGCGCGGTCCGTGCCGCATCCGCCGGCACGCCGCAGGCGGCGAGCTTCCCGGCGTAGATGTCGATCTTGAAGTCGAGGACGGCGAGGGTGGCGTGAAGGTCGGCGATCTGCTGCCGGACCACCTCGCGGTGCGCCACCAGCAGCTCGCGCCGGTCCTCGGCGGTCCGCTCGCCCTCGCGGGCCAGCTCCACGTAGCGGAGCATGTCGGCCACCGGCATGCCGGTCAGCCGCAGCCGGCCGAGGAAGGCCAGCCGGTGCAGGTCGGCGTCGCAGTAGCGGCGCTGGCCGGAGGCGGCGCGGTCGACCGGGTCGAGCAGGCCGATCCGCTCGTACCAGCGCAGCGTGTGCACGGTCAGCCCGCTGGCCGCCGCCACCTCGCTGATGCTGTGCCGGGGCGTCCGGTCGGGCACGCCGACGGGCGCGGCGAACACCTCGGAGCAGGTCCTCAGGTCGATCTCGATCGACGCGAGCGTGGCCATGGTCGAAACCCCCAGTGGTGAGCGGCCCGCGTCCTGGCGGGCCGGTTCAAGACGCTAGCGAGTTGGAGTGCACTCGAAGCAAGCCTGCCAGCCCGGTACTCCCGGAACCCCGCCGGCTGCGGCCGGTTAGAGTCGGGCCCATGGAGAGCTTGCGGATGATCGAGACCTGGCCCGTCCCCCGCGCGGCGGCGGCCGTGGTGCGGGGTGCGGACGGCGCGGTGCTGGGCGGGCACGGCCCGCAGGACCACCTGTTCCCGCTGGCGTCGGTGACCAAGCTGCTCACCTCGTACGCCGTGCTGGTCGCGGTCGAGGAGGGCGTCTTCGAGCTGGACGACCCGGCCGGCCCCGAGGGGTCGACCATCCGCCACCTGCTCGCGCACACCTCGGGCCTCGCCTTCGACGAGCACCGGGTGATGGCTGAGCCGGGCAACCGCCGGCTCTACTCCAACGCCGGCTTCGACGTACTGGCCCAGGCCCTCCAGCAGGCCTCCGGCATCGAGTTCGGCCGGTACGCGGCCGAGGCGCTGTTCGAGCCGCTCGGCATGCGCGACACGCTCATCAACACCGCGCACAGGTCCCCCGCCGGGGCCGGCGGCCTCTCCACGGTCGCGGACCTCGCGCTGTTCGCCGCCGAGCTGCAGTCGCCCAAGCTGCTCGACCCGTCCACCCTGCGCGCCGCCACCCGCGAGGTCGCCTTCCCGGGCACCAGCGGCGTGCTGCCCGGCTTCGGCCACCGCCGGCCGAACGACTGGGGCCTCGGCTTCGAGATCCGCGACGGCAAGACCCCGCACTGGACCGGAACCGCCAACTCCCCCGCCACCTACGGTCACTTCGGCCAGTCCGGGACCTTCCTCTGGGTGGACCCGGAGGCCGGCGCGGCCTGCATCGCGCTCACCGACCGGGACTTCGGGCCGTGGGCCGCCGAGGTCTGGCCGCAGTTCAGCGACGCGGTCCTGGCCGAGCTGCGCGGCTGAGACCCGGGCGGTCGGCCCGGCCGGGGGGCGGCCGGCCCGGCAGGAACGGAGTCGGCCCGGCGGGGACGGAGTCAGCCCGCCGGCCCGCCGTCAGCCGTCAGCCGTACGAGACCGGCGAGTGCATCTCCCAGAGCAGGAGCTCGGCGCCGGTCCCGCCGGCCGTCGGGTCGGCGAAGGCGCCGCCGGTGATCCGGACGCTGTCGCCCGGCACCATCGAGCGCCCGCCGCCCTGCGGCCCGGGCACCGTCCGGTAGCCGAGCGCACCGGCCGTCAGGTGCGCGTAGCGCCAGGGCGCGGCCGGGAGTTCGGGCAGCGGCTGCCAGGGGTCGGCGGTCGCCAACCAGAGCGCGGCGTCGCTGCGGCGCAGCCGCAGCGCGTCCGTGCCGGCGTCCCGCTCCATCCCGGAGGCGAGCAGCGTCAACCCGCCGGGCGCGCGCTCCACCCGGCGCAGTCCGTACGCCGGGGGCGCGTCGAAGGCGTCGGGCTGGAGCCACATCTGGACGAAGCGGACCGGAACCTCGGCGCCGCCGACGTTGCGCTCGGTGTGGGTCACGCCGGAGCCCGCGCTCAGGTGCTGGAGCATGCCCGGACGGACCACGCCGCTGTGGCCGCGCGAGTCCCGGTGCGCCAGCGCGCCCTCCAGCACCCAGGTGAGGATCTCGGTGTCCCGGTGCTTGTGCTCGTCGAACCCCGCGCCCGGTGCGAGCAGCTCCTCGTTGCACGCGAGCAGCGCCCCGAAGTGCGTGTTCCGCGGGTCGTAGTGGCCCGAGAACGAGAACGCGTGTCTGGTCTCGATGCCCTCGGCCGGGGTGGAGAGGTAGCGCTCGGCGGTGCGGCGCAGGTCGGCGCGGGGGCGGGCGGGAGCGTCGGTCACGGGCCCACGGTAGCGCGCCCCCGGACGCGCTCCGGGCGCCCCCGCCCCGGCCCCGGCGTGCCCTCCGGAGTGCGGGTGTGACGGTTGCCACCGCGTCGCTGCGCCGGGGGTTGTGCACGAGCAGTCACTCCGGTGAGGCAGTCTTGTCCTTGTGCCAGCCGCTTCCGCGAACTCCCAGAGCGAACCCACCGCCAAGCCCGACCAGAGCGGGCCGGGCCCGACCCCCGGGGCCGGCCGCGACCGGCCCGGCCGCGCGGCGCCGCGGCTGACCGCGCAGGAGCGCAGACTCGCCGCCGAGCGGGCCGAGCGCCGGGCCGCGACGCTCAAGCGGCTGGAGAAGTCCTCGGGCAAGCTGGCCACCAACGCGATCGCGCGGATGGACGACCAGCTCGGCTGGTACCGGCGGATGCCGCCGGAGCACCGCTCGTGGATCGGCCTGGTCGCGCAGGCCGGCATCGCCGCCTTCACCGAGTGGTACCGCCACCCCGACGCCCCGCAGGCGATCTCCACCGACGTGTTCGGCACCGCGCCGCGCGAGCTGACCCGGGCCATCACGCTGCGCCAGACCGTCGAGCTGATCCGCACCACGATCGAGGTGATGGAGGAGGCCATCGAGGAGGTGGCCGCCCCCGGCGACGAGGCGGACATGCGCGAGTCCGTGCTGGTCTACGCCCGCGAGATCGCCTTCGCCACCGCCCAGGTGTACGCCCAGGCCGCGGAGGCGCGCGGCGCGTGGGACGCGCGGCTGGAGGCGCTGGTCGTCAACTCGCTGCTCTCCGGTGACGCCGACGAGGGAGTGCTCTCGCGCGCCGCCGCGCTCGGCTGGGGCCAGCCGAGCCAGGTCCGGGTGGTGATGGGCAGCGCCCCGGACGGCGACAGCGAGCTGGTGGTGGAGGCGATCCGCCGGGCCGCCCGCTACGCCAAGCTGCACGTGCTGACCGGGGTGCTGGGCAAGCGGCTGGTGGTCGTGGTCGGCGGCGACAAGGAGCCGGTGCACGCCGCCCGGGCGCTGATCGGCCAGTTCGCGCCCGGTCCGGTGGTGGTCGGCCCCACCGTGCCCGACCTGCTGTCGGCGACCCGCTCGGCGCACGCCGCCGCGGCCGGCCTGCGGGCCTGCGCCGCGTGGCCGGACGCGCCGCGCCCGGTGCTGGCCGACGACCTGCTCCCGGAGCGGGCGCTCGCCGGGGACCAGGCGGCCCGCCGTCAGCTGGTGGAGGAGATCTACACACCGCTGGACGAGGCCGGCTCGGCGCTGCTGGAGACCTTGAGTGTCTACCTGGAGCAGGCCTCCTCGCTGGAGGGAGCCGCCCGGATGCTCTTCGTCCACCCCAACACGGTGCGCTACCGGCTCCGACGTGTGACAGACGTCACGGGATACGCTCCGTCGGACGTGCGTTCGGCGTTCACGCTGCGTATCGCACTGGCGCTGGGTCGACTCACGGCCGCCGGCGAGCAGAGCTGAGCCCGATGTAGGGAACTTACAATCCCCGATGCTTTTCTTCGTTACCGTCGCCTACCCGCCCCCGGGCGTCCGGCGAGAGAGGGTTGAACCGTGCTCGTAATCGTCGCCCCTGGACAGGGTGCCCAGACCCCCGGTTTCCTCAGCCCCTGGCTGGAGCTCGACGGCGTCGCCGACCGCCTGCGCGGCTGGTCGGAGGTCGCCGGGCTCGACCTGGTGCACGCCGGCACCGAGGCGTCCGCCGAGGAGATCAAGGACACCGCCGTCGCCCAGCCGCTGCTGGTCGCGGCCGGTCTGGTGACGGCCCGTGCGCTGTTCCCGGACGAGGACCGCGCCCGTGAGCTGGTCGGCGCCGTGGCCGGCCACAGCGTCGGCGAGATCACCGCCGCCGCCGGCGCCGGGGTGCTCTCGGCCCACGACGCGCTGACCTTCGTCCGCGAGCGCAGCCTGGCGATGGCCGAGGCCGCCGCCGCCACCGAGACCGGCATGATCGCCGTCCTCGGCGGCGAGCCGGAGGTCGTCGCGGCCAAGCTGGCCGAGCACGGGCTCACCCCGGCGAACAACAACGGCGGCGGCCAGATCGTCGCCGCCGGCACGCTGCCCCAGCTGGACGCCCTGCGGGCCGACCCGCCGGCAGGCGCCCGCCTGATCGCGCTGAAGGTCGCGGGCGCGTTCCACACCGAGCACATGGCGCCCGGCGTCGAGCGCCTGGCCAAGCTGGCCCCGACCCTCACGGTCGCTGACCCGAAGGTCGCCTACGTCTCCAACAAGGACGGCGGCGTCGTCACGTCCGGCGCCGAGGTGCTGGACCGCCTGGTGTCGCAGGTCTCCAACCCGGTCCGCTGGGACCTCTGCATGGAGACGCTGGAGCGGCTGGGCGCGACCGCCGTCATCGAGCTCGCCCCCGCGGGCACCCTCACCGGACTGGTCAAGCGCAACCTCAAGGGTGTGGCGACGCTTGCCCTCAAGACCCCCGCCGACCTGGACAAGGCCCGCGAGATCGTCGCGGAGCACGGCGGTCAGGAGCCCAAGGCATGAGCGCCCCCCAGATCAAGCCGGTCACCGGCGCCCAGTACGCGCGCATCCACGGTGTCGGCGGGTACCGACCGGTTCGGGTGATTCCCAACGCCGAGGTGCTGAACTGGATCGACTCCTCGGACGAGTGGATCCGCACCCGCAGCGGGATCGCCGAGCGCCGCTGGGCCGGCCCCGAGGAGACCGTCGCCGAGATGTCGGTGCAGGCCGCCGGCAAGGCCATCGCCCAGGCCGGGATCGACGCCTCGCAGATCGGCGGCGTGATCGTCGCGACCGTCTCCCACCTCAAGCAGACCCCCGCGATCGCCACCGAGATCGCCGAGCGGCTCGGCTGCGGCACCGCCCCCGCCTTCGACATCTCGGCCGCCTGCGCCGGCTTCGGCTACGGCCTGGGCCTGGCCGACGGCATGATCCGCGGCGGCAGCGCCGAGTACGTGCTGGTCATCGGCGTGGAGCGGCTCAGCGACATGACCGACCAGTCGGACCGCTCGACCGCGTTCATCTTCGGTGACGGCGCCGGCGCCGCGATCGTCGGCCCGTCCGACACGCCCGGCATCGGGAAGGTCATCTGGGGCTCCGACGGCTCCCAGAAGGACGTCATCTCGCAGACCCAGGCCTGGGACACCGCCTTCGCCAAGGACGACGCCGTCAACGGCGCCGGCGAGGAGATCAAGTGGCCGACCCTGCGGATGGAGGGTCAGACGGTCTTCCGCTGGGCGGTCTGGGAGATGGCCAAGGTGGCCCAGCAGGCCCTGGACGCCGCCGGGGTCACCGCCGACCAGCTGGGCGCGTTCATCCCGCACCAGGCCAACATGCGCATCACCGATGCCATGATCAAGGCGCTGAAGCTGCCCGAGACGGTGCCGGTCGCCCGCGACATCACCGAGACCGGCAACACCTCCGCCGCGTCCATCCCGCTGGCGATGGAACGCATGCTGGAGAGCGGCGAGGCCCGCAGCGGCGACCTCGCCCTGATCATCGGGTTCGGGGCGGGTCTGGTCTACGCGGCGGCAGTCGTTACGCTCCCCTAGGCACTTCCGCCCCACTCATCACAAACCTGCGTCCGTCCGCCGGGGCGAGCGCATTCAACACCGAAGAGGAGCAGCCAGTATGGCTACCAAGGACGAGGTCCTGGAAGGTCTCGCTGAGATCGTCAACGAGATCGCCGGCATCCCGACCGAGGACGTCGAGTTCGACAAGTCCTTCACCGACGACCTGGACGTCGACTCGCTGTCCATGGTCGAGGTCGTCGTGGCCGCCGAGGAGCGCTTCGACGTGAAGATCCCGGACGACGAGGTCAAGAACCTCAAGACCGTCGGCGACGCGGTGGACTACATCATCGCCAACGCCTGAGCGTCCGACCCGTTCGACGCCGTCGTCGGCCGGCTCCCCGAGTCGGCCGACCCGCCGGCCGGACGCCCCACCGGGCGCCCGGCCGGGCCCACCCCCGGCCCGCCGCCGTTGCCCCGCACGAACGTGAGAGAAGAAGATCCAGTGACCGTTGAAAACCGTACCGTGGTCGTCACGGGTATCGGCGCCTTCACGCCGCTGGGCGGCGACGCCGCCACCACCTGGGAGAACCTGGTCGCCGGGCGCTCCGGGGTGGCTGCCCTGACCGAGGAGTGGGCCGCCGACCTGCCCGTGCGGATCGCCGCGCGCACCGCCGTCGACCCGGCCGATGTCCTCCCCCGCCCGGTCGCCCGCAAGCTGGACCGCTCGGCGCAGTTCGCGCTGATCGCCGCCCGCGAGGCGTGGGCCGACGCCGGCTACGAGACCCCGGCCACCGACGAGTCCTCCAAGCTCGCGCCCGAGCGCCTGGGCGCCGTGATCGCCTCCGGCATCGGCGGTGTCACCACCCTGCTCGACCAGTACGACGTGCTGCGCGAGAAGGGCGCCCGCAAGGTCTCGCCGCACACCGTGCCGATGCTGATGCCCAACTCCCCGGCGGCCAACGTGGGTCTGGAGGTCGGTGCCCGCGCCGGCGTGCACACCCCCGTCTCCGCCTGCGCCTCCGGCGCCGAGGCGATCGGCTACGCGATCGAGATGATCCGCAGCGGCCGCGCCGACGTCGTGGTGGCCGGCGGCACCGAGGCCGCGATCCACCCGCTGCCGATCGCCGCGTTCGCCAACATGATGGCGATGTCCAAGAACAACGACGATCCCGAGCGCGCCTCGCGCCCGTACGACAAGGGCCGCGACGGCTTCGTGCTCGGCGAGGGCGCCGGCGTGGTCGTACTGGAGTCGATCGAGCACGCCGAGGCCCGCGGCGCCCGGATCTACTGCGAGGCGGTGGGCCAGGGCCTCTCCTCGGACGCCCACCACATCGCCCAGCCGGAGCCGACCGGCGCCGGCGTGGCCCGCGCGCTGGCCGACCTGTTCGACCGCAACCCGCTGGACAAGGCCGAGATCGTGCACGTCAACGCGCACGCCACCTCGACCCCGCAGGGTGACACGGCCGAGCTGAAGGCGCTGCGCAAGGAGCTCGGGGAGCACCTGGACCACATCGCCGTCTCGGCCACCAAGTCGATGACCGGTCACCTGCTGGGCGGCGCCGGCGGCATCGAGACCGTCGCCACCGTGCTCGCGCTGCACCACCGGGTCGCCCCGCCGACCATCAACGTCGACGAGCTCGACGAGGACGTGGACGCGGACATCGTCCGGGACGGGGCCCGCGCGCTGCCCGAGGGCCGGATCGCCGCGCTGAACAACTCGTTCGGCTTCGGCGGCCACAACGTGGTGCTGGCCTTCCGCACCGTCTGACCCCCGTGCCCGAAGGGGCCGGCGCTCGTGACGAGCGCCGGCCCCTTCGGGCGTTCCGGGGTGCCGGCTCAGACCACCTGGTGAAGCCAGCGCACCGGGGCGCCCTCGCCCGCGTAGCGGAAGGGCTCCAGCTCGTCGTCCCAGGGCTTGCCGAGCAGCCGGGAGATCTCCGCCTCCAGGTCCGCACCCTCGCTGCGGGCGCGCAGCAGGACGGCCCGCAGCCGGTCCTCGGGAATCAGGATGTCGCCGTGGATCCCGGTGACCGCGTGGAAGATGCCGAGCGTGGGGGTGCTGCTGTACCGCTCGCCCTCGGCCGTGGCGCAGGGCTCGCTGGTGACCTCGTACCGCATCAGCTGCCAGCCCCGCAGGGCGGAGGCGAGCTTCGAGGCCGTACCGGGCTCCCCCTGCCAGGAGAGCTCGGCGCGCCAGTGTCCGGGCGCGGCCGGCTGGCGGATCCAGTCCAGGCTCACCCGCACACCGAGCACCCCCGCGACGGCCCACTCGACGTGCGGGCACAGCGCGCGGGGCGCGGAGTGGACGTACAGGACTCCACGTGTCGTCACCGGGACCTCCAGGCTGTGGACGAGGGTCGCCTTCCCCAGCTGCCTCGCGTTCGTGCCTGCAGTTGATCCACAGTTACCCACGTTAGCCGACATTAAGCCACTAAATTGAGCAAAACGGACAGGCTTTCGCTCAATGCTAGTCGAATCCCCAACGAGGTCCACCCCTCGGTCGGATCTCTCCCCCGAACGGCCCCATCGCCGGGCGGGACCACCGTACCGCGCCGCCCCGCACCGCGGCTGACGCGCTTTCGGATCCGGCCGGAATGCGGTAGTGCGGCCGAATCCCCTGCGCCCGGTACGCAAACCGCCCCGCCGGTCCCGGGGGGCGGCGGGGCGGCGGGGCGGTTCGCATCGGACCCGAGTGGTCGTCAGCCGGCGAGACGGACCACCATCTTGCCGGTGTTGGCGCCGCGCAGCAGGTCGAGGAAGGCCTCGGCGGTGTTCTCGAAGCCGTCCACCACGGTCTCCTCGTTGCGCAGCCGGCCCTCGCGCAGCCAGCCGCCCACCTCGGCGACGAACTGCGGCTGCAGGGCGGAGTGGTCGCTCACCAGCATGCCCTCCAGCCGCAGCCGCTTGCCGATGGCCATCGCGAGGTTGCGCGGGGCCGCCGGGGCGGAGGTGTCGTTGTACTGCGCGATCGCGCCGCAGAGCACCGCCCGGCCGTGCACGCCGAGCGCGCCGATCGCGGCCTCCAGGTGCTCGCCGCCGACGTTGTCGAAGTAGAGGTCGATGCCCTCCGGGGCCGCCTTGGCCAGCTGCTCGGCGACCGGGCCGTCCTTGTAGTTGAACGCGGCGTCGAAACCGTACTCGCCGACCAGCTTGGCGACCTTCTCCGCCGAGCCGGCCGAACCGACCACCAGCGCGGCGCCCTTGAGCTTGGCGATCTGGCCGACCATCGACCCGACGGCCCCGGCCGCACCGGAGACGAAGACCTTGTCGCCCTCCTTGAGGCCGCCGACCTCCAGCAGGCCCGCGTAGGCGGTCAGGCCGGTCATGCCGAGCACGCCGAGGTAGGCGGAGAGCGGCACGGACGGGTCGACCTTCACCGCGTGCCCGGCCGCCACGGTGGCGTACTCGCGCCAGCCGAGCCCGTGCAGGACGGCGTCGCCGGGCGCGAAGCCCTCGGCGGCCGAGGCCACCACGTAGCCGACCGCGCCGCCGTCCATCGGCCGGCCCAGCTGGAACGGCGGGACGTAGGACTTCACGTCGTTCATCCGGCCGCGCATGTACGGGTCGACCGAGAGGTAGGCGTTGCGGACCAGGATCTCGCCCTCTTCCGGGGCCCGGACCGGGGCCTCGACCAGGGCGAAGTCGGTCGGCACCGGCCAACCCTGCGGGCGGGCGGCGAGGTGCCATTCGCGGGCGGCGACGGGCGCTTCGTGCTCAGCCATCGGTGGTGCTCCTCGTGCATGAAAGGTTGACTTACTGAAGTAACGATGGACATGAAAGGTTCATGTTGTCAACTGTTCAGGTAGACTCGGAGGCATGGACACCCAGCCCGCCCCGACCGTCGCCTCCCAGCCCGACGAGATCACCCGCGAGGTCGTCGACCTGATGGCCAACCTGGTCGGGCTCTTCCACCGCGAGTACGAGGAGGCCGCCGCCGCCCGCTCGCTCACCGGCGCCCAGGCCAAGGTCCTCGCCCTGCTGCGGCGCGGGCCGATGCCGATGCGCCACATCGCCCAGACGCTCAGCTGCGAGCCGTCCAACATCACCGGCATCGTCGACCGGCTGGAGTCGCGCGGCTTCGTCACCCGGGAGGCCGACCAGCAGGACCGCCGGGTCAAGCTGGTCGCCGCGACCGAGACCGGCGCGGCCGCCTCCGAGGAGCTGCGCGAGTCGCTGAACTTCGCCCGGGAGCCCCTGGCCGCCCTCGGGCCGGAGGAGCGGACGGTGCTGCGCGACCTGCTCCGCAGGATGCTCGCGGGCGCCTCCGGCCCCGGAGCGTGAGCGTCCGCCGCCCTCGCGTGAGCAGCATCACAGCCCTCCGGGCCGGTCCGGGGCAATTGACCGGGCCGGGGCTGTAACCGAACACTCCCGCGAAACGTCTAAGGTTCGAGACTCGGCACCGGCCTGCCCTGGGGCGGTGCGTGTGGAGAACGACACCAGAAGACGGGGGGCCGGGGCAGGATGAGCAGCAGCTCACGACGTCGGCGCATCATACGGATCGCTGTGGGCCTCGCCGCCGTTCTGGTGCTGTCCGTCGCGGGAGCCGGAGCCTGGTTCTACCACCGGCTGGACAGCAACATCACCACCTTCGACGCGGGCGGCGTCGCCACCGAGCGGCCGCCGGCACCCGTCCCGGTCACCCCGGGCGCCTCGGTCCCGGTCAACGTCCTGGTGCTCGGCTCGGACACCCGGGACGACGGCAACGCCGACCTCGGCGGCGGCGACATCGGCGTCGGCCACTCCGACACCGCGATCCTGCTGCACGTCTACGCCGACCACAAGCACGCCGTCGGGGTCTCCATACCCCGCGACGCCCTGGTGACCGTCCCGTCCTGCCGTCTGCCGGACGGCAGCTGGACGAAGTCCAAGACCAACCAGATGTTCAACTCGGCCTTCACCATAGGCGAGTTCCCGAAGGGGAACCCGGCCTGCACGCAGAACACCGTCGAGACGCTGACCGGCCTGCGGATCGACCACACGATCGTGGTGGACTTCAAGGGCGTCGCCGCGATGACCGAGGCGATCAACGGCGTGGACGTCTGCGTCCCCAACGACGTGAACTCGCACGACATCCGGCTCAAGAAGGGCATGCAGCGGCTCTCCGGCCAGCCGGCCGTGGACTACCTGCGGGCCCGCTACGGGTTCGGCGACAACTCCGACATCGGGCGGATGAAGCGCCAGCAGGCCTTCCTCTCCTCGATGATCAGGAAGGTCCAGGGCCTCGGGTTCTCGCTGCCGACCCTGCTCCCGCTGGCAGACGCGGCCACCCGCTCGCTCACCGTGGACGAGGGCCTCGGCACCGCGATGAAGCTGGTGGACTTCGCCCAGTCGCTGCAGAGCATCAAGCTCTCCGACATCACCTTCGTCACCACCCCGTGGCGCTTCGCCGGGGACCGGGTCGCCCTGGTCCACCCGGACGTGGACACCCTCTGGAAGCTGCTCCGCGAGGACCGCACCCTGGACGGCCAGAGCACCGGCCAGGCCGGCGCCGCGGCGTCCGCCTCCCCCTCGGGCGCCCCCGCCCCCACCGCCTCGCCGACGGCGCTCAGCCCGGAGGAGGCGGCCGTGCCGGTCACCGTGGTCAACGGCGTCGGAACCCCCGGACTGGCCGGCAGCGCGGCCAAGGCGGTGCGCGGCAAGGGCTTCACCAACGTCGAGCTGGGCGCCGTCAACGGCAGCCGGCTGACCACCGAGATCGCCTACGACCCGGCGCAGAAGGCGGCAGCCGACCAGCTGGCCCCGCTCTTCCCGGGGGCGCGGCTGGTCGAGGAGCCCGGCTCGGACGGGATCACCGTGACGCTCGGCCGCGACTACCGCCCGGTGCCGTCCACGGGGATCGACTCCCTCGGCGCGGCCGCCGCCGGCCCCACCGCAGCGCCGTCCGACGCCCCGTCCGACGCCCCGTCCGGCCGCCCTTCCGGCGGTCCCTCGGCGACGCCGAGCGGGGTGCCCACCGGCATCGCCGAGAACGCCCGCGGGGCGGACACCGACCCCTGCGCCGACCTGACCTTCGGCTGACGCCAGGGCCGGTGTGCCGCGCCACCGGTGCCGGGGCCCGCACCCTGTCCGCTCAGGCGGCCGGGTCCGGGCCCCGTCCTTCTCCTAGTCCTTGTCGGTGCCCTCGGCCTCGTCCGGGCCCTCGGCCGGGTCCTGCTCCTGGTCCGGGTCCGGAAGGCCGGTGACCACGGCGGTCAGCCGGGTGCCCGCCGGGAAGGCCCCGGCCCGCGCCCCGGCGTACAGGCCGGCGAGCAGCTTGGCGACGTACCGGCGCTCCAGCGCGACACCGTGGCGCCGCTCGAAGCCCTCCGCAAAGGCGGCGAGCTCGGCCGGCACCCGGCCGTAGCCGCCGCCGTGGTGCCCGTGGTCGATCCGCCAGTTGGCGAACTCGCGCCCGTAGGCGGCCCGGTGCAGCCCGGCCACCTCGCCCTCCAGATACCCCTCGCCGCCGCGCAGCACGGCCACGCCGAGCGCCCGCGCACCCGGCGGCAGCCCGGCCGCGATGCCGGCCAGCGTCCCGCCGGTGCCGACCGGGCAGCAGACCACGTCCCGCTCACCGAGGTCGGGGAGTTCACCCGGGATCGCGGCCGCGCCGATCACCGCCGACGCGTTGGAGCCGCCCTCCGGCAGGACCAGGCAGGGCCCCCAGCGGCGCTGCAGTTCGGCCGCCACCACCGCGTCGGCGGCGCAGCGGGCGGCCGTCTCCCGGTAGGCCGACCGGGAGAGGAAGACCAGCTCCATCCCGGCCGCCTCGGCCGCCCGGAGCGACCAGTTGCGCGGTGCAGCGGCCAGTTCCTCGCCCCGGACCAGCCCGACGCTCTCCAGGCCGAGCGCCCCGGCGGCCACCGCGACGGCGCGCAGGTGGGTGGAGTAGGCCCCGCCGAAGGTCAGCAGCCGGGTGTGGCCCTGTTCCAGCGCGGCCGACAGGTTGGGGCCGAGCTTGCGCCACTTGTTGCCCGGCACGGTCGGGTGCAGCAGGTCGTCCCGCTTGAGCCGCAGCTCCACGCCGGCCCGCGCCAGCACCTCGTCGGTGCAGTCCAGCAGGGGGGTCGGCAGCAGTGCGGGTTCGAGCATCGGGCCAGGATACGGAGCCACCGCCGGCCGCCGGCACCGGGTGCGAGCGCCCGGTGGGGGCGAGCCGGGCGCCAGGACGGCGTTCCGGGCCCGGCCCTGGCCGGGCCGACGTCAACGCGCCCTCGGGGCGGACCTGTTCGAGTGACATCCGGCCTGTCGGCACGTCCGCCGGGGCCCGCGGTCACTAGAGTTCGTGCAGATGACCGCACCTGGTCAAGCCCGGTCGTCCGGGCGAAGGGTGGGGCGGGTGGGACTCGAACCCACGACCAAGGGATTATGAGTCCCCTGCTCTAACCGGCTGAGCTACCGCCCCGGTTCGCCGCCCGCACCGGTGACCCGGTCCGGCAGCAGCAGACGGCCCCGCGAGGCCGTCCCGGGCAGCATAGCCGGTCGATCACCCGTGGTGCGCGCCGGGGGCGCACATGGGTACGCGCGGACGCACGCCTCCCCGCGCGGCGCAGCCCCGGTGGCGGCCCGGCCCGACCTCCGGCCAGCCTGGGCGGATGACGGCACGTAAGCCGGCGGTGCTCGGCGCCGCCCTGGCGGTCCTGACGGCCGCGGGCTGCACCACGGCGGCCGGCCCCGGCGGCGCCACCCCGACGGTGAGCTCACGGCCCGCCTCGGCCGCCGCCGACAGCCACGGCTGGAGCCGCGAACGCCTGCGCGGGGCGCTCGGCCGGCACACCGGCGTCACCCGGACCGCCAAGCCCACCGTGCTCAACGGACTGGTCGGCGCCGTGTTCACCCGGAACGCGGACGGCGACCACTTCTGCACCGCCAGCGTGGTCGACAGCGCCGGACTCGACCTGATCGTCACCGCCGCGCACTGCGTCTGGGACCCGAAGCTCGGGCAGCGCTCGGACCTGGTCTTCGTCCCCGGATACCGGGACGGCGAGACCCCGAGCGGCGTCTGGCCCCTGCTGTCGGTCACCGTCGACCAGGCCTGGAAGGACGGCGGCGACCCCGACGTGGACGTCGCCTTCGCAGTCGTGCAGGCCCGGAACGGGCAGCAGGTGCAGCAGGTGCTCGGCGCCAACCGCCTGGGCATCGACCGCGGCTACCGGCTGCCGGTCAAGATCACCGGCTATCCGGGCACCAGCGAGGTGCCCATCACCTGCAGCAACACCACCTCCGAGCAGAGCCCCACCCAGCTGCGGATCGACTGCCCCGACTGGACCGGCGGCACCAGCGGCAGCCCCTGGGTGACCGACTTCGACCCGGACACCCGGACCGGGACCGTGGTGGGCGTGATCGGCGGCCACGAGGAGGGCGGCAACACCCCGGACACCTCCTACAGCAGTTACTTCGGCGCCCGCGTCCAGGCCCTGTACGACCGCGCCACCGGGTGAGTCCGGTGGCCGGGGACCCGGCGGTGGCGTCGCCGGGCCGGGCCTGGTAGATCTTCCTCACGAACGGCGGAACGCACGACCCGCAGAGCCCGCCCCCGAGGACGAGACGGAGCGCCCGGATGGCCCCCCGCCCGGTACGGCCCGCACGTACGGCCCAGGCGGCCGTGCTGGCGGCCCTGCTGCTGGCGGCCGGCGCCGCCTGCGGCGGTGGGGAGGAGAAGCCTCCGAGCGCCGCGGTGGCACCGCCGAGCCCGGCCGGCGACCGGGTGGGCACCCTCTCGATCCGCGACGCCCAGGGCCCGCGGGCCTGCACGGCCAGCGTGGTGCACAGCCCGCGGCGGAATCTGCTGGTGACCGCCGCGCACTGCGTGCAGAGCCGCCGGATCGGCCTGCTGGACGGCCTGGTGTTCACCCCCGGCTACCGCAACGGCTACTCGCCCTACGGGAGTTGGCCGGTGCAGTCGATCACCGTCGACCCGCGCTGGGCGGCCGAGGACGACCCCGAGTACGACGTGGCGTTCGTCACGGTCCGGGCGATCGGCGGCCGGGAGGTCGAGGACGCGGTGGGCGGCAACCCGCTCGCCACCGGGCAGGGCGTCGGTCTGGCCGTCTCGGTGACCGGCTACCCCAACGAGAGCGACGAACCGATCACCTGTTCGGCCCGGACCAGCTCGCAGAGCCCCACCCAGGAGCGCTTCGACTGCGGTGGCTACACCAACGGCACCAGCGGCAGCCCCTGGGTCACCGCGGCCGGCACGGTGGTCGGCGTGATCGGCGGTTACCAGGAGGGCGGCGAGACCGACGGCACCTCCTACAGCGTCGCCTTCGACGACCGGGTCGCCGAGCTCTACCGCCGGGCCACCGCCTGAGCCGGACCGCCGCGCCGCCCGCCGGGCCCGTCGTGCCGCCCGCCGGGCCCGTCGCGTGCGAGCGACCCCGAGGGCGAGGACGTGACGGACGCAACACCCGGCCGTGCGGCGCCGGCCGCCCTGGGACAACACGAAGGCCCCCCGGTCGTCCGAGGGGCCTTCGCTCTGAGCAGTCACCGGGCGCACCCGGTGCAGCTCCCGCATTTGGACTCGAACCAAAAACCTGCCGGTTAACAGCCGGCTGCTCTGCCAATTGAGCTATGCGGGATCGCGGCGGGCAACTGCCGCACCACGGACAGGAGAACCGGCCTTCCGGCCGTCCACCTGAGCTCCCCCAATTGGACTCGAACCAATAACCTGCCGATTAACAGTCGGCTGCTCTGCCAATTGAGCTATGGGGGATCGGGCTTCCGCTTCGGCCCCCGGCTTCCCGGGCTCCTCGGCGCTCGCTGCGGGACATACATTAGCGCACTCGGGGGGGTGGTCCGCCAATCGCTTTCCCCGGCCGCCCCGGCGCCCGTCCGGCGCGCCCCCCGCGCGCCCGGCCCGCCGTCCGGAGATGCTGGGAGCACGGACGGTTCGCCGCCCCGACGGACGGGTAGGGCAATGCGGCAGAGGCCGCCAGGAGAGGGTGGAATCCGATCATGTGGAAGCTGTCGTTCATCGTCGGACTCGCGGCGGGCTACGTCCTGGGCTCGCGGGCCGGGCGCCAGCGGTACGAGCAGATCGCCAAGGTCACCCGGCAGGTCGCCCAGAACCCCAAGGTGCAGAGCGCCGCCGACAAGGCCAAGCACCAGGCCGGGGCGGTCGCCGGGAAGGCCGCCGGAGCCGTCGCGGACAAGGTCGGGGACCGGCTGCCGAACCGGGTGACGGACCGGGTGCCGTACTTCAACCGTCCCCGGACGGAGGACGACAGCTGGGGTACCTTCCGTCCGTGACGCGGAGGTGACGGCAGGCCGTACGCCGCGCCGGTACGAGGGAACCGGCCGGGCAACACTTGCCCGGGTCGCCAGCGTCGGCGCGCCCGCTGAGGCATGATCTCGACATGGCCATCGTCGCGGGGATAGACAGCTCGACCGATCGCACCCGGATCGTCGCGTGCGACACGGAGACCGGCGCGGTCCTGCGGTCCGGCAAGGCCCCGCACCCCGCGCCGGAGCGGGCGGAGACACGGGCCGGCGAGGCCGACCCGCAGCTCTGGCTGCACTCGCTCGGCGACGCCGCGGCGGGCGGCCTGCTGGAGGGCGTCCGGGCGATCGGCGTCAGCGCGCAGCAGCACGGCATGATCGGCCTGGACGCCGGCGGCGTGCTGGTACGGCCCGCGATCCTCTGGAACGACCCGCGCTCCAGCGGCGCCGCCGCCGCGCTGGTGGACGCCCTCGGCGGCCCGGCGGCCTGGACGGCGGCGATCGGCGCCGTCCCCGGCCCCACGTACACCATCGCCAAGCTGCGCTGGCTGGCCGAGTTCGAACCGGCCAACGCCCGCCGGATCGCCGAGGTGCTGCTGCCGCACGACTGGCTGGTCTGGCAGCTGCTCGGACACCCCAAGCGGCGCACCACCGACCGCGGCGACGCCTCCGGCACCGGCTACTGGTCGCCGATCACCGGCGAGTACCGCCAGGACCTGATCGAGCTGGCGCTCGGCCACGGTCTGAAGCTCCCCGACGTGCTCGGCCCCGCCGAGCCCGCCGGGCAGACCCCCGAGGGCCTGCTGATCTCCGCCGGCACCGGCGACAACATGGCCGCCGCGCTCGGCCTCGGCCTCGGCCCCGGCGACGCGGCGGTCTCGCTCGGCAGCTCCGGGACCATCTTCGCGGTGCACGGGGAGGCCGTGGTGGACGCCACCGGCCTGGTCTCCTCGTTCGCCGACGCCACCGGCCGCCACCTGCCGATGGTCGCCACCCTGAACGCCGCCCAGGTGCTCCGCTCCACCGCCGCCCTGCTCGGGCAGGACCTGGAGGGCCTGAGCAACCTCGCCCTGCAGTCCAGCCCCGGCGCGTACGGGCTGGTGCTGCTGCCCTACCTGGACGGCGAGCGGACGCCCGCGCTGCCGCACGCGGCCGGGACCCTGACCGGGATGCGGGCCGAGTCGATGGCCCCGCAGCACGTCGCCCGGGCCGCCGTCGAGGGCATGCTCTGCAACCTCGCCGACGCGCTGGACGTCCTGCGCGCCCGGGGCGTGCCGGTGAACCGGGTCTTCCTGCTCGGGACCGCCGGGCGGCTGCCCGCCGTCCGGCAGATCGCCCCGCTGGTCTTCGGCGTCCCGGTCGTCGTGCCGCCGCCCGGCGCCCACGCGGCGCGCGGCGCCGCCCGGCAGGCCGCCTGGGCGCTGGCCGGCACCGCTGAGCCGCCGCGCTGGGAGCTGCCGGGGGCCGAGACCGTCGCGCCGGACGCCGAGCAGGACGTGCCGGTCGGCTCGGCGGTGCGCCAGCAGTTCCGGGCCGCCCGCGAGCAGATCCACCCGGAGACGGCCGGCTGAGCCGGGCCGGGGTCCGGTGGGGCCCCGGGCGACGGGTGGGACGGCGTTCGACGCGTTCGGGGCGGTCGGCGTTCTCGGGACGGCCGGCGTGTTCAGGACGGTCGGTGCGTGCGGGACGGTCGGCGTGTTCGAGGCTTCGGCGTCTTCGAGCCGTCACGGCGACCACGGGGCCGCGGGACTGCGGGGCCGACCTGGGCGGTGGAGGAAGGAGCCGTTCCGTCGCAGAGAGCGGTGTGCCGGGTCCGACGGCCTTGCGGCCCTGACGGCCCGCCACGCGGAGGCGAAACGAAGTCGCGGCGGGGAGGGCGGCCGAAACCCCCCCCCCCGCCGCGCGTCCCTGCGATCCGGGGCAGCCTCCCCCCGCGAGGCTGCCCCGACCGGTGGGGGATTCGGGACGGCAGGGAGCCAGGTCCACGGCGGTCTCCGGACGAAGGACCCGGGCTCCGCAGTGGGCCGACGCGAGAACTCTGCACGACTGACCAGTGAATGTTCGAGCCGTGACCGGGGTTGTGAGACACTTCCGTCCGTCTCAGAGCGGTGACCTGGGGTTTGAGACGGCTGGTCGGTGAGGTTGGAGACGCGACGCCGCCCCTGGGCCGGGCCGGTGCACCTCCCGACCCCGTTCGCTCCCCGCGTCCCCCCGTCTCTCGTGTTGGGAAGACCGCATGGCATCCGCCTGGAAAGAACTGCCGGACGAACTGTCCGAGCCCGCTGCGCGCCTGACGGAGCGGCTGCGCGCCGTGAAGGACGCGACCGGACTCTCGCTGTCCGAGCTGGCCACCCGGACCCACTACAGCCGGGCCTCCTGGGAGCGCTGGCTGAACGGCAAACGGGTCATCACCGAGCAGGCGCTGGAGGCACTGATCGGGACCGTCGAGTGCGACGGGCCCGCGCTGCGGGCGCTCTGGGTCCAGGCCTCGGCCCCGGCGGCCGTCGTCGCGACCGAGGAGGGCGCCGGGCCGGACGCGGCGGGCGGGGCGGAGGTGCCGGAGACCGTGCCGGCCGTTGCGGCTGCCGAGGAGTCCGCCGAGTCGTCGGCGGACGCCGCCGATCCCCTGGCCGCGGACGCCGGGGCCGAGCGGCCCGCCGCCGAGGCGGTCCCGGTCGAGGGCCCGTCAGGTGATCCGGCGTCCGCCGGACACCTCTCCGCCGGCCGGCCTTCCGCCGAGGAGCGCGAGGTCGAGCCGGTGCCGACCGGCCGGGCGACCGGGCCGTGGTGGCGGCGTCCGGTCGCGCTGGTGGCCGGCGGCCTGGTGCTGGCGGTCCTCCTGGGCGCGGCCGGATTCCGGTACAGCCGCGACGGCGCGGAGGAGCCGACCGCCCACGCACAGCCCGCTCCGACCGCGACGGCCGGTACGACCCCGTCCGCCAAGCCCGCCTCCCCGGCCCCGCCCGGGCCGAGCTGCCAGGCGATGGGCTGCGCGCACAAGGACCCCAAGACCACCGGCTGCGGGGCCGACGCCCGCACGCTGCAGACCGGCAACATCGGCAAGGTGGTCATCTACCTCCGCTACAGCCAGAAGTGCCAGGCCGCCTGGGCCGCCATCACCGAGGGCCAGCCGGGCGACAGCGCGACCGTCACCAGCAGCGCCGGCGAGGAGGAGACCGCCCTGATCCACTGGGGCTACGACAACTACTCGATGATGGTGAACGCCGGCGACCCGGCCACCACCTTCCGGGTCTGCGGGCACCAGCCGGCCGGGGACGACTGCACGGCGAGCGTCTCGCACCTCGCCCAGCTGGTCGCCTCCACCCCGATCCCGATCGGCCCGGCCTCCCCGCCCCCGGCCTCCCCGTCCTCCGCAGCCGCCAGCCCTTCGGCCCCGGCAGCCACGGCGACGGCGACGGCGACGGCGACGGCGACGGCCAACCCTTCCTAGTCGGCCGCGCCGTAGCTCTCCGGACAGGGCCTCTAGTCGAGGTAGCCGCGGAGCTGTTCGGCGAAGGCGTGGTCGCGGAGTTTCACCAGGGTCTTGGACTCGATCTGGCGGATCCGCTCCCTGGTCACCCCGAACAGCACACCGATCTCCTCCAGGGTGCGCGGGCGCCCGTCGTCCAGGCCGTAGCGAAGCTGGACGACCTGGCGCTCGCGCTCACCGAGGGTGGCCAGGACCGCCTCCAGGTGCTGACGCAGGAGCAGGAAGGCGGCCGACTCCGCGGGTGAGGCGGCGTCGGCGTCCTCGATCAGGTCGCCGAGCGCCACGTCGTCCTCCTCCCCGACCGGGGTGTGCAGCGAGATCGGTTCCTGGGCGAGCCGCAGCAGCTCGCGCACCCGCTCCTCGGTCAGCTCCAGGGCGGCGCCGATGTCGGCCGCGGTCGGTTCCACGCCGCGTTCCTGGAGCAGTGTGCGCTGGACCCGGATCACCCGGTTGATCAGCTCGACGACGTGCACCGGCACCCGGATCGTCCGGGCCTGGTCGGCCAGCGCCCGGCTCATCGCCTGCCGGATCCACCAGGTCGCGTAGGTGGAGAACTTGTAGCCCCGCGCGTAGTCGAACTTCTCCACCGCCCGGATCAGGCCGAGGTTGCCCTCCTGGATCAGGTCGAGGAGGCTCAGCCCACGGCCGACGTAGCGCTTGGCGACCGAGACCACCAGGCGCAGGTTGGCCTCGATCAGCCGCCGCTTGGCGATCCGGCCGATCACCACCAGGGCGTCCAGTTCGCCGGCCAGCGGGTCGGCGGGCACGGGTTCGCGGTGCAGCCGTTCCTCGGCGAACAGGCCGGCCTCGATCCGGCGGGCCAGCTCCACCTCCTCGGCGGCGGTCAGCAGCCGGATCCGGCCGATCTCGCGCAGGTACTGGCGGAGCAGGTCGGCGGCCGGGCCGCTCGCGCCGGCGGCCACGGGGCCGGGGTCGTCGGCGGCGTCGGGCTCCGAGTCAGCGGCGGCGTCGGCGTCGGCTTCGGCGGCTTCGGCGTCGTCGTCGGCGGCGGCTTCGGCGTCCGGGGCGGGCCCGGGTCTGAGCTCGCCGGACTCCTCGCCACCGTCGCACGCCTCGGGGTGGCCCTCGGGGAGGCCCTGGGAAGGCACCCGGGCCCCGTCCGAGGCCGGAGCCCCGGCCCGGCCGTGGTCGTCGTGGGGGGCGAGCTGGTCGGTGATCGGGCGGGCGGTCGTGGCAGAGCCTTGGTCCACGGGCATCCCCTCGGGGCGGGCGCGACTCTGGCGGACCCGCGCTGGACGGAGCTGGGACGCCCTCCAGTGTGCGGCACGCCACACTCCGTGGCCGAGACTCGTGCGCCGACTTTCTGAGCGCTCTCCGGCACGTGCCGCACGGCTCGCGCCCCGCCGCGCCCGATCGGAGCGACGGGGGTTCCGGCCGCTCCCGTCAGGTGCGGCGGTGGGCTCCGCGGCGACGGTGGCCGGCGAGCACGATGCCGCCGGCCGCGACGAGTGCCACCTGTTCTTCCCTGCGGGTCCGGCGCTAGCACGGCGGATGGGGCCGGTCGGACACCAGGCAGAACGGCTCCGCGGCCGGGCCCGGTTCACCGGCCGGCCGCGGGCCCCGAGCACTCCAGCGCGAGGGCTCCGGCGGCTACGACGGCCGCAGAAAGCGGGATGACCGACCGCCAGCCAAGAGAGGGAGACCCGGACCCGGTCAGAGCGCGGCGGCGCCCCGGCTGCGCAGCTGCTGGCCGTACTGCTGGAGCTGCCACAGCTCGGTCTGCACCGCGTGCAGCTCCTCGGCGGAGGCGCGGGTGCCGAGGCGCTGGAGGTGGGCGCGGACCTCGTCCACGCGCCGGTCCACCGCCAGCAGGCGCAGCTTCACCAGGAACTCCCCCGCGTAGACCGCGTCCGCCTTGCGGCGCGAGCGCACCGGCTCCACGGTCAGCTCGGTGACCAGCGAGCGGACCTGGTCGTCCGGCGCCGCCTCGCGCACCGCGCCGGTGAAGTCGGCCAGGCCGGCCCCGTACGCGGCACCGCCCGCCTGGGCGATGGCTCGGCGCACGGCGGTGTACGGCGGGGTCGGGAACTCGTCCTCGCCGTAGTGGTCGAAGGCCGGCGAGACCAGGTCCGGGTGCTGGAGGGCGAGTTTGAGCAGCTCGCGCTCAACGAACTGGGCCGGGTCGCGCGGATTGAGCACGAAGGCCGGACGGGCGGGCCGGACCGGCTGAGCGGGGTCGGGGCGGCGCTGCTGGCCGTTGGCGCGCGGGTTCTGCTGGCGCTCGCGCTCCCAGCGGGCGAGCTGGGAGATCCGGCGCACCACGAACTGCTCGTCCAGGATGCCGAGCATCCCGGCCAGCCGGACGGCGTACTCGTGCTGGATCGAGCGGTCCTTGATCCGGGCGACGATCGGCGCGGCCTCCTCCAGCGCCGCCGACCTGCCCTCGGGGTTCTCCACCCGGTGCCGGGCGACGGCCGAGCGCAGCGCGAACTCGAAGAGCGGCACCGGGTTGTCGATCAGTTCGCGGACGGCCTCGTCGCCCTTGGCCAGCCGCAGGTCGCACGGGTCCATGCCGCCGGGGCTGATCGCGATGGACGTCCGGGCGGCGAACTTCTGGTCGTCCTGGAAGGCGCGCAGGGCGGCCTTCTGACCGGCCGCGTCGCCGTCGAAGGTGAAGACCGTCTCGCCCCGGTAGCTGGCGTTGTCCATCATCAACCGGCGGATGATCTTGATGTGGTCCTCGGCGAAAGCGGTACCGCAGGTGGCAACCGCCGAGGTGACGCCAGCCAGGTGGCAGGCCATCACGTCGGTGTAGCCCTCCACCACCACGGCCCGGCCGGACTTGGCGATCTCCTTCTTCGCCAGGTCGATGCCGTACAGCACGTGGGACTTCTTGTAGATCGGCGTCTCGGGGGTGTTCAGGTACTTCGGGCCGTTGTCGTCCTCGCGCAGGCGGCGGGCGCCGAAGCCGACCACCTCGCCCGCGATGTCGCGGATCGGCCAGACCAGCCGGCCCCGGAAGCGGTCGATCAGGCCGCCGCGCTGGCCCTGCGAGGCCAGGCCGCCGAGCAGGATCTCCTTGTCGCTGAAGCCCTTGCCGCGCAGGTAGCGGACCAGGTGCTCCCAGCCGGCCGGGGCGTAGCCGACGCCGAAGGTCCGGGCGGCCTCCTCGTCGAAGCCGCGCTCGGCCAGGAAACGGCGGCCGATCTCCGCCTCGGCCGAGGCGAGCTGCTCCTGGTAGAAGGCGGCGGCCACCTTGTGCGCCTCGACCAGCCGGGTCCGCTCGCCCTGCTGGTGGCGGGGGCTGTAGCCGCCCTCCTCGTAACGGAGCGTGATGTTGGCCTGGGCGGCCATCCGCTCGACGGCCTCGGCGAACGTGAAGTGCTCGATCTTCATCAGGAAGGCGATGGTGTCGCCGTTCTCCTGGCAGCCGAAGCAGTGGAAGACACCCTTGGAGGGGTTCACGTAGAAGGAGGCGGACTTCTCGTCGTGGAAGGGACAGACGCCCTTGTACTCGCCACCGCCACCGTTGGTCAGCTGTACGTAGTCGCCGACCACCACGTCGATCGGCAGTGCGCTGCGCACCGCCTGTACGTCTTCGTCCCTGATCCGCCCGGCCACCCCGGAAGTCTACTGGGGCGGTCGGGCTTTCCCGGGGGCCGGCGGGGTCGGCGTGAGCGGCGCCTCACCGGCGGGGCCGCGGCCCCGGGGATCACGTCCAGGCGGCGCCGACCAGCTTGGCGTGGAGTGCCAGGGCGGAGGCGTCGGTGAGGGTGGCGATCTGGTCGATCACCGCGCGGAGGGCGGCGCGGTCGTCCTCCGCCTCCCGGTAGAGGGCAGCGAAGACCGGGTCCAGTCCCTCCGGAGCGCGCCGGTCGAGCACGTGGGCGAGCTCGGCGATCACGATCCGCTGGCGGGCCCGCAGCTGGGCCTGCTCGTCGCGCTGCATCACGAACCGGACGGCGACCGCCTTGAGCACGGCGCACTCCAGCCGGACGTCGCGCGGCACCACGAGTTCCGCCGCGTACCGGGTGAGCCGGCCGGGGCCGTAGCGGGCGCGGGTGGCCTGCTCGGCCGCCAGGCAGAAGCGGCCGATCAGCTGGCTGGTGAGGTCCTTCAGGCCCGCCCGGGCGCGGGCCGAGCCGTCGTACGAGCCGGGCCACCACTCCTGGGCGAGCAGCCGGTCCAGCGCGGCGGCCAGCTCCTCCGGCTCGGCGTCCGGGGCGTAGCGCTCGGCCACCTTGAACAGCTCGGCCCGCTCGCTCGGGGCCCGCAGCGCGGCCGGGTCGATGTGGCCGGCCTGGAGGCCGTCCTCGACGTCGTGGGTGGAGTAGGCGACGTCGTCGGCCCAGTCCATGACGGTCGCCTCGAAGCACTTGCGCCCGGCCGGGGAACCGGCCCGCAGCCAGCGGAAGACCGGGAGGTCGTCGGCGTAGACGCCGTACTTGTGCGAAGCCGGGTCGACCGGGTGGGAGCCTTGCGTCCAGGGGTACTTGGTGGCGGCGTCGAGCGCGGCGCGGGTCAGGTTGAGGCCGACGCTGCGGCCGGGCCACGGTGCGAGCCGGGCCGGCTGGTCGTCCTGCGGGGCGAACCGCTTGGGCTCCAGGCGGGTGAGGATGCGCAGCGACTGCGCGTTGCCCTCGAAGCCGCCGCAGGCCTCGGCGGCCTGGTCGAGGGCCTCCTCGCCGGTGTGGCCGAACGGCGGGTGGCCGATGTCGTGGGCGAGGCAGGCGGTCTCGACGAGGTCCGGGTCGCAGCCCAGCGCGGCGCCCAACTCGCGCCCGACCTGGGCGCATTCGAGCGAGTGGGTGAGCCGGGTGCGGGGGAAGTCGCTGCGCATCGGCGCCACCACCTGGGTGGTTCCGGCCAGCCGGCGCAGGGCGGCGGAGTGGAGCACGCGGGCACGGTCGCGCTGGAACGCCGTCCGGCCGGGGCGCTTGTCCGGCTCGGGCACCCAGCGGGCCTCGGCGGCGTGGTCGTACGGGCTCGGGGCGGCGATGAGGCTCTGCGCGGTGTCGTCCATATGACCTTCACGGTACGCCGGACGTCCGACACCGGAAGTATGCCGCGCGCGACGGGTCGCGGGCCGGGACGTGAATCCTCGCCCGCGCTCGCCCGGTGTGCGACCGAGCCGGGGGAGGCTCCCGGCTCAGCCGCGCACCGCCTTGAGCACCGCCGCGGCCACGCCCTCCTGCCCCTTGGCGTTGGGGTGGATCGCCGCCAGGCCGGGCGCCGGGAAGGGCGGCTCGACCCAGCGGGCGGCCTGGCCGGCGCACATGTCGTGGCCGGCGGAGGGCGCGGCCGCGTCGACGAACACCGCACCGGCGGCCTCGGCGCGGTGCTTGAGCATGGCGTTCAACTGCTGCTCCTTCTCCACCAGGAAGCCCAGGTCGCCGGGGGCGACGGCGCTGCCGAGCACCGGGAGGCAGCTCGCCGGGTCGGCGGGCAGCAGCGTCGGATAGCCGACCACGTAGACCCTGGCCTGCGGGGAGCGCTGCCTGATGTCCGTCAGGATGCGGCCCAGCCGTTCGCCGGCCGCGTCCACCTTCCGCTGCACCTGGTCGCCGGCACCGCCGGCCGAGGCGTAGTGCTCGCGGCAGGGCGCCTCCGTCCGGGCCGCGCCGACCAGACCCTTCACCGCGTCGACCAGGTTCTCCCGGGCGCAGGCGCCGACGACCTCCATGAACCCGGCGTCGTTGCCGCCGATCCCCACCGTGACCAGCCGGGTCGCCGGGGTGAGCGCTTCGAGCTGCGGCGGGTTGGCCCCGCCGTCGGTCTGCTGGGAACCGGTGAGGTCCCCGGTGCGGGCGCCGCTGCAGCTGACGTCCTTGAACTGCCCGGCCGCCAGGCCCAGCGCCTTGGCCACCAGGGACGGGTAGTTGACCGCCGAGCGGGCGCAGCCGGCGGGCTCGCCCACCTGCGGGGCGATCTTCAGGCCCGAGGTGTAGGAGTCACCGAGGGCGACGTAGGGGCCGGTGGGGGGCGGAGTCGGGGTGGGGGTGGCCGTCGGCGTGGCCCGCAGCGGCCGCGGGCCGTCCGACGCCGGGGCGGCGGAGCCCTCGGAGCCGCCGCCGGTGCAGCCGGCCAGCAGCAGCGCGGTGAGGGCGGCGGACAGGACGGCCGCGGTCGTCGGGCGTGCGGGCACAGGCATGGATCCCCCCGGGGGTCGGAACGGCGACGTCTCTCCCTTGCGGCGGCCCGTCCCCCGGGCACCTCTGCCTCAACGAACGGACCGCGTCGGATGACTCCCGCCCCGGGTGCGGGATTTTCCGTCCCCGCTCCCCAGCTCCCCCGCTCCCCCGCTCCCCCGCTCCCGCAGGCGGTGATCCGCCGCACGGACGCGGGCCCGGCTTCTTCCGGCGCGGGGCCCGCGGGCGCCGGCCGTCTTCCGGCGCGGGGCCCCCGAACGCGGGCCCGGCTACTCGGGGCCGCGCTCGTGCTCGGCGAGGAACTGCTCGAAGCGCCGGCCCAGCTCGTCCGCCGAGGGCAGGTCCACCGGCTCGGCCAGCAGGCTCTCCCGGCCCTCCGCGCCCGCCACCGCGTCGTACTGGCCCTCCATGCCGCGGATCGCCGAGCGCAGCTCGCCGTCACCCTGGGCCAGTTGCTCCTCGATGTCGGCGTAGACCTCGCCGACCCGGGCGCGCAGCCCGGTGCCGGGAAGGACCAGGCCGGTGGCCGACTGCACCGCCTCCAGGATCAGCACCGCCGCGGCCGGGTACTCCGAGCGGGCCACGTAGTGCGGCACGTGCACCGCGAAGCCGAGGACGTCGTGCCCGGCCTCGGCGAGCCGGTACTCCAGCAGGGCCTGGGCGCTACCGGGGACCTGCGCCTGCTCGAACCACTGCGGGTAGCCGGCCGCGAGGTCCAGCCGGTTGCCGTGCGGCGTCAGACCGACCGGGCGGGTGTGCGGCACGCCCATCGGGATGCCGTGGAAGTCCAGGGTGAGCCGCACGCCGAACTGCTCGACCAGCTCGCGCACGGCGGCGATGAAGCGCTCCCACTCGACGTCCGGCTCAGGCCCGGTGAGCAGCAGGAACGGCGAGCCGGCCGCGTCGTGGACCAGCTGGAGCAGGATCTCCGGAGAAGCGTAGGACGTCCAGCTCTCGCGGTCGAAGACCATCGCGGGGCGCCGGGCCCGGTAGTCCACCAGGCGGTCGTGGTCGAAGCGGGCCACCACCTGGGGCGAGCCCTCCGCGAGCAGGTGGGCCACCACCTGGCCGCCGGCCTCGCCGGCGTCCATGAAGCCCTCGAAGTGGTGGAGCAGCACCAGCCCGGCGCCGGTGTCGGCCAACGCGGCGTTCGCCGCGGCCACGGCGGCCACGCCCTGCTGATCCAGCTCGTACAGCGCCTGGGGATCACGCACCGCGAACCCAACCCCGTTCCCTGATCGTCGACTCGTACCTGCTTCTCCTCGTGTCCAGCGTGCCGGGGCGCGCCGGAATTCCCGCCGCCGGCCGGCGGCGGGACGACGTGGCCGCCGGTCGGGGGCCGGGGAACCTCCGGGGCGCTCCCGAAGTGCTCCCGGAGCACCTTCGGAGCGCCTTCGCAGGCTCGTCCCGACCATGATCGCATCCGGCCGGAAACCCCCTGGTCACCGGCGTCCGGACGGCCTCCGGCGGCCGCGTCGGGAAGTGCGGCGCGCCCATTAGTGTGCTGCGAAGTGACGCACCGCCTTCTGGCGGGTATCGTCCTCTCGCTGCCTCGCATCGTCGCGTCGTCGTCACGTCGTACCGTAACGCCGTCGATCACGTCCCGGACCGGTGCTCGGCCAGCCACCCACGACGCATCTTGCCTTCACCTGGCCGCCTGCTTCCCTTCGCGCTCTCGTTTCCTCCTCGGCCATTTCGCGGACGCACACTGTCCCCTCGCTCATCCCGCCGGACCGGTCCGTGGACCCGCGTCCGTTCCGGCACCGCGCTGCCCGCCTCCGGGCCGCCGCCCCCGCCCCGCTCGACCGGACGTCCGGCGTGCACGGGTACCGGCGGGCGGGCCCCGGACCGGGGCGAACGTCCACCGCGTCCTGTGCCGCACCCCGGCGCGGGACGCGCCCTACGACCGATGAAGGACCGAAGGTTCCGTGCCCGTACCTGTCATCCTCACCGGCCGCACCGTGCGGCTGGAGCCCCTTGCCGCGCACCACGCCGAGGCCATCGCCGAGGCCGGCGCCGAGGACCGTACGACCTACGCCTTCACCCCCGTCCCGCACGGCCTGGAAGCGGCCCGCGACTACATCGCGCGCGCCCTCGCCGACCAGGCCGCGGGCCGGTCGCTGCCGTTCGCGACGGTGAACCTCGCGGACGGCCGGGTGGTCGGCTCCACCCGGTTCCTGGAACTGGACTACTGGCAGGGCCCGGTCGTCTGGCCGCCGGTGCCGGGCGTGCCGTTCGGCGACCCGGCCACGGCCGTGCCGGACGCCGCCGAGATCGGCAACTCCTGGCTCTCCCCGCGCGCCCAGGGCACCGGCATCAACACCGAGGCGAAGCTGCTCATGCTGCGGTACGCCTTCGAGGAGTGGAGCGTGCAGCGGATCTCGATGCGCGCGGACGCCCGGAACATGCGGTCCCGGGCGGCGATCGAGCGGCTCGGCGCGACCTCCGAGGGCGTCCGCCGGGCACACTCGCGCGGTCTGGACGGCGTGGTGCGCTCTACCGCGTTCTACTCGATCCTCGACGCCGAGTGGCCGGCGGTGCGGGACATCATCGAGCTGCGGATCGCCGCCGCCACGTCTCCGAGCGCCCCGGACCCGGCGATCAACCAGGAGTGCCTTAGACACGGCGGCGGCGCCGGGCAGCTGATCACGGCCTGACGGCGCGGCGGGGCCCCCGGGGGGGGGGCCCCGCCGTTCCGTAACGGGCCCGGGCAGGGGGCCGGGCTGTTCCGGTGCCGGCGCTCGCGTCCGGACCTGGGTTCCGTCCGGACCTGGGAGTCCGTCCTGACCCGGAGTCCGTCCGCCCGGCGCCCGTCCGCGAAGGGTCGCGTCCGGCCGGTGGGCACGGCTCGCGCCGTGGCCCACCGGGCCGGGTCAGGGCCGCTCGCCGGTGGCGGCGGCCCGCAGCACCTGCACGAGGAGGGCGGGATCGCGCTCGCCGCCCTCCGACAGCGACCACCGGCGGTCGATCGCCTCGGCCACCGCGGAGACCGGGCGCCAGCCGTCCCGCCCGCGGACGACGGTCAGCTCCCACACCGGGTCCCGCCGCGAGCGGCAGATCCGGACCGTGCCCTCGTGGGTGTGCACGGACCACCGGCGGTCCGGCCCGATCTCCTGCGGCCCGCGCCGGATCCGCTGCCACTCCTCCTCGCTCCACCGCAGGTCGGGGACGGGCTGGGGGCGCGGCACCAGCATGTCGTCCCGGCCGCGGCCGCCGGGGACGCTCCCCGGCTCGGGGAACGCCCAGGCCGGGAGGGCCTCGCGGGCGGCCATCCAGGCGGCCGGGATACCGGCGGTGCCGGTGCACGCGGCGACCACGCCGCCGGTGATGGCCGCGACGGTGTCCATGTCCCCGCCGGCGCCGATCGCCTCCCAAATCGCGGCCGGGTAGTCGGTGAGCCGACGGGCCGCGCACCAGAGCGCGTACGGCACGGTGTCGGCGGCGCTGGTCCGGCTGCCGTTGCCGAGCACCCGCGCGGCGACCGCGGGATCGGGCTCGCCCAGCAGGGCGACGGCCTCAGCCAGGCCGTCCCGCACCGCGCCGGCCGGTGTGTGGGCCCGGACCCGCTCCAGGAACGTGGCCGGGGTCATCCGGACCCGCTGTCCCACCTGCACCGCGAAGGCGGCGGCCACCGCGACGGCGATCGCGCCGTCCACGGCCTGCGGATGGGTGTGGGTGATCAGCGCCGTCTCGGCGGCCGGCCGGATCGCCCCGGTGGGATCGGCGTGGTGGAGCGCGCCCAGTGGGGCCACCCGCATCGCGGCACCGTTGCCGTAGGAGCCCTGGCCGTCGAAGAGCTCGGCGGCGAGTGCCCTGGCGTCGCCGCCCTCGCGGACCAGGCGGAGCAGGCGGTTCGCGGCCGGGCCGTAGCCGCGGTCGAAGTCGTGGCGGCCGGCGAAGGAGTGCGTGAGGTCGAAGGTGTCGACCGAACCGCGTTCGGTCGACACCGCGTACACCGAGCAGGCCATCTCGGTGTCGTCGGTCCACGGCCAGGGGCCGGGCGGAACGGTACGGGCGGCGAGGTGGGCCGCGGCGGTGGCGGGAACGAAGAACTGGGCGCCGAGGGCGTCACCGACGGAGAGGCCGTTCAATGCGTCGAGCGCGGGGCCGGAGTGAGGGGTCGTCATCGCGTCCAAGCTCACCGCGCGGGCTGCTCCGCGTCAACCTCGATACCGGCCCGCTCCCCGGCGGGGGATGTTTCGCATACTTCCGACCCTGGTGGGAAGCACCCCGGCATGAGTCGAGCCGATCCGATCGCCCCACTGCTGCTGCTCGGCGCCGACCAGCACGCACATCGTCACCCGGGCGCAGTTGCGCCGCCTCGGCGTGCCGTCCGGCACGATCGCGTACCGGCTTCGACCGGGCGGCCCGTGGCAACAGGTCCTGCCGCGGGTGATCTGTCTGCAGACCGGGCGGTTGACGCCGCATCAGCGGCTGCGCTCGGCGCTCGCGTACGCGGGGCCGAAGGGCCGCGCGCCGCAGGCGGGTGAGGTGCTGCTGACCGGGGCTGCCGTCCTGGCCGACGCCGGACTGCCGAGCGCCGGGCACCCGGCCGACCTCACGGAGGTCGACGTGCTGGTCCCCGGCCCGCGCCGGGTCGCCGACCGGGAGTACGTCCGCATCCACCGCGCGGCCGGGCCGAGGCCGGGCGGCTTCGAGCGGGACGACGGGCTCTGGAGCACCACGGTCGCCCGGGCGCTCGCGGACCTGGCACCGCGGGAGACCGGCCGGCGGCGCTACCGGGCACTCTGCGCGGAGGCCGTGCAGCGGCGGCACTGCGGACTCGGTGAGCTGCTGGAGCAGTTGCTCGCGCGACCGGGAACGACCGAACTTCCCCACGTGGCAGAGGTGGTGGAGGACCTCACGGCCGGAGTCCGCTCGGTGGCGGAGGGCGAGGCGCGGGAGCTGCTCCGCGGGTCGGGCCTGCCCGAGCCGCTCTGGAACCCGGTGCTCTTCCTCGACGGCGCCTTCCTCGCCGTTCCGGACGCGTACTGGCCGAAGGCCTGCGTCGCCCTGGAGATCGACTCCCGGGCCTGGCACCTGCGACCGGCCGACCACGAGCGGAGCCTGGCCCGCGCCAACCGGCTGACCGCGGCCGGCCTCCCGGTCGTCCGCGCCACCCCCGTCCAGCTGCGCCGCGATCCCGCCCCCGTCCTGCGGGAGTTGGCCGCCCTGATCGCCTCCGGGCCGCACGGGCCTCATGCCCGGGTCAGCTGGCGCCGGGCGCGGTGAGCCCGGGCCCCGAGCCGGGTCCGGGTGGGCCGGCACGGGCGGAGGGCACGGACGGAGGGCACGAGCGGAGGGCGGACAGGAGGGCAGGGGCGGGAGGACACGAGCCGTCCGACGCGGACGGTCCCGCACGGGCGGGCCGGGCTATTCCCGGTCGTGTTGCGCGCCGGCCGCCTCGGCGGCGGCCACCAGGCGCTGGAGCTCGGCGATGTGCCCGGCCAGCGCGCCACGCCCGGACTTGGTGGCGGCGAGCCAGGTGCGCGGACGCTTGCCGACGTAGCCCTTCTTCACCTTGACGTAGCCGACCTCCTCCAGGGCGGTCGCGGCCTTGCTGAGCACCGAGTCGGAGACCTCGCAGTGGTCCCGGACGGCGCCGAACTCGGCCTCCCGGCAGGCGCTCAGGAAGGCGAGCACGGCGAGCCTGGTCGGGTGCTGCAGCAGCGGGTCGAGTCCGGCGGGCATCAGCGGACCTCGACCTCGCGCCGGATCCGGGCGTTCAGCCACCGGGCCGTCACCCAGAACGCCACGCCCGCCGCGGCGCCGATCGCCGCTCCGAGCCCGCGGGCGTCGGCGCCGGCGGCGTAGGCCAGCCCGGCGGCCACCAGCGCCGCCGCGGCCACCTGCCCGAACGCCCGCCAGATCAGGCGCCGGTGGTCACTGGCCGGCCACTGCACGATCCCCCCGGAGCGGGCGGAGACCGCGGTCAGGCCCCCGGTCAGGGCGGCGAAGACCACGGCCAGCACACCGCTCAGCCAGCCCGCGTGGGCGTAGGTGGCGAATCCGACTCCGGCCCCGTAGAACGTGAAGGCCGCGGCGTACACCGGGCCGAACCAGCCGGGCAACGAGCGCGGGGCCTGGGCCGCGGCACGGGCCCGCTCGGCGACGCGCAGCGCCTCCCCCGCGGGAAGGCCGGCCGCAACGGCGTCATCCATGGAATCCCCCCTGGAGTTCGGCACCCCGTCGGAGCGCCTCGACGCTTCCACTATGGCAAATACTTTCCAGATTGGAAAGTAGTTCCTGAAGGAGAGCTCTGCTGATCAGAAGGTTCTGCCGGCCGGTCAGGGCCCGTCAGCAGCGGGCGTCGATCTCCTGGAAGCTGTTGTAGTGGTCGGCCGTCCAGTACTGCTCGCCGGAGCCTCCGGTGACGATCCGTCGGGTGCCGCGGTCGGCCGAGCCGGGGGTGACGACGGTGTACTCGTGGTAGTACCCGGAGGCCTTGCGCGGGAGCCGGTTCTCCCGGTTCTCGAAGACGATCCCGTCCGAGCGGTACGGGTACGGCCCGCCCCCGGCGATCAGGCCGAGGGTGTCGAGCGCCTGCGCGGGCAGCCTGGTGCGGCAGACGTCGGCGAGCGCCGGGTCGGTGGGCACCCAGGTGCCGGCCGGGGCAGGAGTGGCGGTGGTCGTCCTGGGCGCGGAGGGCTTGGGAGCGCTCGGGCGGGGCGCGGTGGCCGCGCCGGCGGAGGCGGCATCGGGGGCGGTCGCGGTGGCGGTGGCGTGGTGATCCGTGCCGGTGCACCCGGCCGTCACCGCCAGGGCGCAGAGCAGCACGGCCAGACGGACGGCCAGGCGGACGGGCAGGCGGACGGGCAGGCGGACGGCCAGAGGGGCGGGCAGGCGGGCGGGCAGGCGGCTTCTGCTGGTCATGGGCCCAGCTTCGCAGCCGGGTGGGCCTCGGAGGCGGACGGCGGGCCCGGCCGCGCCGCCCCGCACAACATGCGGCCGGGGCGGGAACGGACGCCGTTGTCCGTTCCCGCCCCGGCTGCGTTACGTACGCCGGTTCTCCTGCGCCGAGCTCCGGTGTACGCCCTCCCGACGGGAGGGATTGCGGTCAGCGAATGGAACCGCGCTGGAGGGATGCCTTCCTCAGCGCGAGTCGCTGCCCGCAGACTCGATGGCGGCGCGGCCGGCCTCCAGGCGCGCCACCGGGATCCGGAAGGGGGAGCAGGAGACGTAGTCCAGCCCCACCTCGTGGAAGAAGTGGACCGAGTCCGGGTCGCCGCCGTGCTCGCCGCAGACGCCGAGCTTGAGGTCGGGGCGGGTGGCCCGGCCGGCCTCGACGGCGTGCTTCACCAGCGAGCCGACGCCGTCGCGGTCGATGGTCTCGAACGGCGAGACCCCGAAGATGCCCTTCTCCAGGTAGGCCGTGAAGAACGAGGCCTCCACGTCGTCCCGGGAGAAGCCCCAGACGGTCTGGGTGAGGTCGTTGGTGCCGAAGGAGAAGAACTCGGCGGCCTCGGCGATCTGGCCCGCGGTCACCGCGGCGCGCGGCAGCTCGATCATGGTGCCGAGCTTGATGTCCAGCTGGACGCCGGTGGACTGGGCGACCTCGGCGAGCACGCGCTCGCACTCGTCGCGGACCAGCTCCAGCTCCTGGACGGTGCCCACCAGCGGGATCATCACCTCGGGGCGCGGGTCCCCGCCGGCCAGCTTGCGCTCGGCGGCGGCCTCGGCGATGGCACGGACCTGCATGCCGAACAGGCCGGGGATGACCAGGCCGAGGCGGACGCCGCGCAGACCCAGCATCGGGTTCTGCTCGTGCAGCTTGTGCACGGCCTGGAGCAGGCGCAGGTCGTTCTCGTTCGGGTCCTTGCGGGCCTCGGCGAGGGCGACGCGCACCGACAGCTCGGTGATGTCGGGCAGGAACTCGTGCAGCGGCGGGTCGAGCAGGCGGACCGTCACCGGGAGGCCGTCCATCGCCTGGAAGAGCTCCAGGAAGTCGCCCTTCTGCAGCGGCAGCAGGGTGGAGAGGGCCAGCTCCCGGTCCTTGTCGTTGTCCGCCAGGATCAGGTGCTCGACCTCCTTGCGGCGCTCCTCACCGAGGAACATGTGCTCGGTGCGGCACAGGCCGATGCCCTGGGCGCCGTAGCGGCGGGCGCGCCCGCCGTCCTCGGCGTTGTCGGCGTTGGCGCGGACGGCGAGCCGGCGGCGGCCGTCGGCGTGCGACATCAGGCGGTGCACGGCCTGGACCAGGCCGCCCTGGACGTCGGCTCCGGCGTGCAGGGTGCCCTCGAAGTACTCGACCACCGGGGACGGCAGGACGGGCACCTCACCCAGGTAGACCTTGCCGGTGGCGCCGTCGATCGAGACGACGTCGCCCTCCTCCAGCACCATGCCGTCGGCGGTGGTCATCCGGCGGCGCTTGGTGTCGACCTCCAGCTCCTCGGCACCGCAGACACAGGTCTTGCCCATGCCGCGGGCGACGACGGCGGCGTGCGAGGTCTTGCCGCCGCGCGAGGTCAGGATGCCCTCGGCGGCGATCATGCCGTCCAGGTCGTCCGGGTTGGTCTCGCGGCGGACCAGGATGACCTTCTCACCGGAGCGGGACCACTTGACGGCGGTGTACGAGTCGAAAACGATCTTGCCGATGGCCGCACCGGGGGAGGCGGCGAGACCCCAGGCGATCTGCTTCGACTCCGCGTTCGGGGCGAAGCGCGGGAACATCAGCTGCGAGAGCTGGCCGCCGGTGACCCGCATCAGGGCCTCGTCCAGGTCGATCAGGCCCTGGTCGACCAGCTGGACGGCGATCCGGAAGGCCGCGGCGGCGGTGCGCTTGCCGACACGGGTCTGCAGCATCCAGAGCTTGCCGCGCTCGATGGTGAACTCGATGTCGCAGAGGTCGCGGTAGTGGTTCTCGAGCTTCTGCATGATCGCCATCAGCTCGTCGTACGACTTCTTGTCGAGGTTCTCGAGCTCGGACAGCGGCAGGGTGTTGCGGATGCCGGCGACGACGTCCTCGCCCTGGGCGTTGGACAGGTAGTCGCCGTAGACGCCCTGGGCGCCCGTGGAGGGGTCACGGGTGAAGGCGACACCGGTGCCGGAGTCCTCGCCGAGGTTGCCGAAGACCATGGTGCAGACGTTGACCGCGGTGCCCAGGTCGTTCGGGATGCGCTCCTGGCGGCGGTACAGCCGGGCGCGGTCGCCGTTCCAGGAGTGGAAGACGGCGTGGACGGCGAGGTCCATCTGCTCCCGCGGGTCCTGGGGGAAGGCCCGGCCGGTCTCGCGCTCGACGATGCCCTTGAACACCTCGACCAGTTCCCGGAGGTCGGAAGCGTCCAGGTCCAGGTCGTTGGTGGTGCCCTTGGCGTGCTTGGCCTCGTCCAGGGCCTCCTCGAACAGCTCGCCGTCGACGCCCAGCACGGTCTTGCCGAACATCTGGACCAGGCGGCGGTAGGAGTCCCAGGCGAAGCGCTCGTTGCCGGACTGCGCGGCCAGACCGACGACCGAGGCGTCGGAGAGACCGATGTTCAGGACGGTGTCCATCATGCCGGGCATGGAGAACTTGGCGCCCGAGCGCACCGAGACGAGGAGCGGGTTGTCGGCCTGGCCGAGCTTCTTGCCCATCTCCTGCTCGAGCGACTCGAGGTGCGCGCTGATCTCCTCGTGGAGCGAGGCCGGCTCGCTGCCGGTCTCCAGGAAGACCTTGCAGGCCTCGGTGGTGATGGTGAACCCCGGAGGGACGGGGAGTCCCAGGTTGGTCATCTCGGCCAGGTTCGCGCCCTTGCCGCCAAGAAGATCCTTGAGGTCCTTGTTTCCTTCGGTGAAGGAGTAAACAAACTTCTGCTGGGACGGCACGGGTCGGTCTCCTCGTACGCGGTTGCCCTGACGCCGGAGAACATACCCATTTCGAAGGCACTTTTGCGTCGCCGATAGGCCGTACGTGGCCAGTACGGCGCGGTAACCCAGCAGATCGAATGCACATAAAGGCGTTCACCTCTGTTGGTGAAATCGTCCGGATGACGCGAGCGAGCGTTCAAGTCTTGAACACAAGGAAACCGGAAGATCACACGAGCGGGACGCAGGGTAGTGACCGGCGGTCGAGTGCGTCCCCCCGGCTTGATTTCCTGCACCCCGACCGGCCGATCCGCACCACTCCCCTTCGGGAAGCGATTCCCGGCCGAACTGGCCAATTCGTCCTCTGAGTAACCGTCAGCACCCACCGTATGTGGCAAGCGTCACGAGCGCATCTCGCCGATCGGGCGTAGTCCACCTGCGCCGATCGTCGCACTCCGTCCAGAAGCATGCCCGCTGAGTGACGCCAAAGCGCCAAAAGGGAGCCCTCTTGGCCGGATTGGACAAGAGGGCTGGGCCGCGGCGTCCAGGGCCCCCGTCGAGTCCTTTTCGCCACTATGGACAGATCATCCGCCAGATGTGTCCGACTCGGCGTCCGCGCTGGGCAGCGCGCAGTCGTACGGATCGTCCAACCAGCCCTCGGGCAGAACCACCCGGTTGTTGCCGCTCGTCCGGCCGCGCGGGCCGTCCGCACCGGCCGGCCACAACTGGGACTGCTCCACCATGGACAGCGTTTCGGCCAATTCGGCCAGGGAGGACGAGTTGGCCAGCTTCACCCGAAGTTCGGAGCCGACCGAGAAGCCCTTCGTGTACCAGGCCACGTGCTTGCGGAAATCGATCACACCCCGGGCCTCGTCGCCCAGCCACTCGCCGAGCAGCTGCGCGTGGCGCACCATCGCCCGCGACACGTCGGCGAAGCTGGGGCGGGCGTAGTCGACCTCGCCCTCGAAGATCGCGACCAGGTCCTTGAACAGCCAGGGCCGGCCCAGGCAGCCCCTGCCGACCACCACGCCGTCGCAGCCGGTCTCCCGCATCATCCGCACCGCGTCGTCCGCCGACCAGATGTCCCCGTTGCCGAGCACCGGGACGTGCGCCGGGACGGACTCGCGCAGCCGGGCGATCGCCGACCAGTCCGCGGTGCCGCCGTAGTGCTGGGCGGCGGTGCGCCCGTGCAGGGCGATCGCCGCCACGCCCTCCTCGGCGCCGATCCGGCCGGCGTCCAGGTAGGTGAGGTGGTCGTCGTCGATGCCCTTGCGCATCTTCATGGTGACCGGGAGGTCACCGGCGTTGGCCACGGCCTCCCGGAGGATCTCGCGGAGCAGGTTCCGCTTGTAGGGCAGGGCCGAGCCGCCGCCCTTCCGGGTCACCTTGGGGACGGGACAGCCGAAGTTCAGGTCGATGTGGTCGGCCAGGTTCTCGTCCGCGATCATCCGGGCCGCCTTGCCGACGGTGACCGGGTCCACCCCGTAGAGCTGGATCGAGCGGGGCTTCTCGCTCGCGTCGAACTTGATCAGCTGCATGGTCTTGGCATTGCGCTCGACCAGCGCCCGGGTGGTGATCATCTCCGAGACGTACAGGCCCTTGCCGCCGCTCTGCTCGCGGCACAGGGTGCGGAACGGAGCGTTGGTGATGCCGGCCATCGGAGCCAGCACGACGGGCGGCCAGACCTGCATCGGGCCGATGGTCAGCGGCGCGAACTCGTCGGTGGTCACGGTGGGTGCGGGCGTGGCTGTCATGCGCGGCTGACCTCGGGGACGGGGATGCGGGACTCTTCATTGTCCCCCACTCGGCGGACGACTCCGGAGGCGTCGGAATCGGTCGCCCGGGGCCGGCCGCCGGGAACGGCCACCGGGAACGGCCACCGGGGCCGGCCACCGGGGACGGCGGGGCGCCCGGCGGTGGTCGCCGGGCGGTCGTCGTCGGGCGGTCGTCGTCGGGCGGTCGTCGTCGGGCCGACGTTCGCGTCGTGCCGGCCGGCCCCGGTCCGCCCGTCGTTCTCTTCCCGCCGCCCGGTCAGTCGTCCGAGGAGGTCGCGCTCACCGATCCGGACGTCACCGCGACCCGGATCCGGTCGGGGCTGGAAGGGTCCGCCAGCAGCGGGTCGACGTGCCGGCTGCCCGAGCCCGCCTCACCCGTGAAGGCGTATCGGGACCCCTTGGGCACGACCAGCTCCACCGAGCCGGAGGTCGCACCGACGTCCACCAGGTGCGGCGGCCTGGCGAAGTCCAGGGACACCGAACCGGAGGTCGCCCCGACCTCCACCCGGGAGGAGGAGAGGCCCTTGCCCCGCACCGAGCCGGAGGTGGTCCGCGCGACCACCGACCCGGAGATCCCGTTCATCCGGATCTCCCCCGAGGTGGAGGAGAGCCGCACCTCCCCGCTCAGGCCCGAGACCTGCAGGCTGCCGGAGGAGCCCTGCCCCTCCACCGCGACCGAGGGCGGCACCTCCAGCTCGATCAGCGCGCCGCAGCTGACGTCCACCCCCGGGAGCAACTGGTTGCACCGCATCGCGACGGTCAGCGTGCTGCCCAGGAACTCGGCCGAGACGACCGGCTTGCGCACCGTCCAGTCCAGCCGCCGCCGGACCACCACCTGGCCCTCGGCACCCGGCCTGACCACCACCGCCGCGGGGCCGGTGTCCAGCACCACCCTGGTCGCCGCGACCGGGTACGTCCGCTCCGACACCGTCTGCTGCTGCACCGCCACGGCCCAGGTCTGCACCGCCCCGGCGACCAGCACCGCCGCCAGGGACAGCGCCCCGACCGTCCGCCAGACCCGACCCTCCCGCACGGCTATCCGACCTCCAGGAAGCGCAGCACCGCCAGCACCCGGCGGTGGCTGTCGTCGGCCGGGGGCAGGTCGAGCTTGGTGAAGATCGAGTTGATGTGCTTGGCCACCGCGCTGTCGCTGACCACCAGGGCGGCGGCGATCGCGGCGTTGGACCGCCCCTCCGCCATCAGGCCGAGCACGTCCCGCTCGCGCGGGGTCAGCTTCTCCAGCGGGTCCCGGTGGCGGCGGACCAGCAGCTGGGCGACGACCTCCGGGTCGAGCGCGGTGCCGCCCTCGGCGACCCGTTGCAGCGCCTCCACGAAGTCGTCCACATTGGCCACCCGCTGCTTGAGCAGGTACCCGACCCCGCTGGTGTTGGTGGCCAGCAGGTCTGCGGCGTAGCGCTCCTCGACGTACTGGGAGAGCAGCAGCACAGCGATCTCCGGCCACTGCCGGCGGATCAGCAGCGCGGCCCGGACGCCCTCGTCGGTGAAGCCCGGCGGCATCCGGACGTCGGCCACCACCACCTGCGGGCGGTGCTCCTCGACCGCGGCGAGCAGCGCCTCGGCGTCCCCGACCGCGGCGGCCACCTCGAAGCCCACCGCCTCCAGGACCTTGACCAGACCGACCCTGAGCAGGACCGAGTCCTCGGCGATCACAGCGCGCACGGCAACTCCACGGTGATGGTGGTCGGGCCCCCGAGGGGGCTGAGAACGGACAGCGTGCCGTCGACCGAGGCGGCGCGCTTGCGCAGGCCGGTGAGCCCGGTGCCGCGCGCGGCGTCCGCGCCGCCGACGCCGTCGTCGCTGATGACCAGGCGCAGCCGGCCGCCCGCCGTCCGCACCGAGAGGTCCACCCGGGAGGCCCGGGCGTGCTTGGCGACGTTGGTCAGCGCCTCGGAGACGGTGAAGTAGGCGACCGCCTCGACGGTCGGGGCTATGCGCTCGGCCAGCCGGACGTCGAGCCGGACCGGCAGCGGCGCGCGGGCCGCGATGCCGGAGAGCGCCGCGTCCAGACCGCGGTCCTCCAGGACGGCCGGGTGGAGGCCGCGGACCAGGTCGCGCAGCTCGTCGATGGCGGCCTGGGCCTCCTCGTGCGCCTCGACTATCACCTGCATGACCTCCGGCGGCACGTCCCTGAGGGTGCGCCGGGCGAGGCCGAGGTTCATCGCCAGCGAGGTGAGCCGCTGCTGGGCGCCGTCGTGCAGGTCGCGTTCGATCCGGCGGCGCTCGGCGTCGACGGCGTCGACCAGGCCCGCCCGGCTCTCCACGACCTCCTCGATCCGGTGCTCCAGCGTCTCCGCCAGCCCCGGGCCGAGCAGCCGCACGGCCGCCCGCTCCTCCAGCCGGGCCAGCAGGGCCGCCGCCCACGGCAGCACCGCCAGCAGCACGGCGCCGCCGGCCGAGAGCGGGACGTCCAGCTGGTACCACTGGTGCCGCACCGGGCTGGAGACCGGCATCAGCCAGGCCCACGCCCAGACGGTGGTGCCCGCCAGGGCGACGCCCCAGGCGTAGACGAGCACCAGCGCGCCGAGCGCCAGCAGCGGCCCGGCCAGCAGGTGGTAGCCGACCTGGCGCCAGCTCACGCCGGTGCGGATCCGCGGCAGCAGGCCGCTCGGGGCGTCGTCCGCCCGCAGCAGCGGGGGCACCTCGATCCCGCGCAGGGCACGGAGGCGGCTGCGCTGGAGGGCCGTGAGCGGCCGCAGGCAGAGCAGGACCAGGCCGAGCATCACCAGGGCGACCCGCGGTGCCATGACGGCGAGCCAGATCGGCAGGGCCGGCGGGATCCCGGCTGCGACGAAGCGCGTGTCGCGCCAGGGCGCCGCCGACCACGGCGGCCGGGCGGCGCCCCTGGCGAGCGCGCGGCGCAGCGTCGTGGTGGGCACGGCCGACAGCGTAGAGGGCGGTGATCGACAGCTTCCATGAAGGGGGCTGCCGAGTAGGGGTGTACCTGGCTACACCCCCGATTCGGTGCGGCGCACTACCGACGCGGAGCCCTGCCGGACGGGAGTCTTGACGGCATGACGAGCACTGCGCCGCACTCCGAAACCCCGCCGTCCGGGCGCCCCGCCGAGGGCGCCGACGGCGCCGAGGGTCCGCTGCCGGTCGGGCCCCCGGGCCCGACCGGGCCGGCCGGGCCGTGGTCCGTACGGAGCACCCGGGCGACGCGCGGGCGCCTGGCCCTGGAGGTCTACGAGTACGGCGAGTTGGCGGACGTGCTGGTCGCCACCCGGCTCGGCTTACCGCTGCTGCGGGGCGCCCGGCGCTGCGCACTCCGCGGGGCGCGCGGGTCCTCCGCGCTGGCCTGGGGCCGGTTGCCGTCCGGCGGCACCGTGCCCACCGTGGGGTTCACCGGCAGGCGGCTGCACCGGCCGGGGAGCCCGGGTCGGATCGTCGCCGTGCCCGAAGTCGTCACGGTGGCCGATGAGTTCTGGCTCGCCTGGGCCGAAGGGCGGTTCGACGGGGTGCTGGTCCGGCACGCGGGCGGCTGCGAGCGGCAGGCTCTGGAGCGGGTGCGCCCCTGGCGGCGGCTCCCGCTGCGGGCCGGGAGCGTGCTGTGAGCACCGCCGTCCTGGCGGCGCGTCCGGCGCCCCGGTCCCGCGCCCTCGCACCGGCCCGCCCGGCCGACTCCCCCGCCCGCACCGCCGGCTCGCTGCCGGCCTGGGCCCGGCGGCTCCCCGCCGTGGCCGCCGCCGCGCTGCTGCCCTGGCTGGCGGTGCTGGCGGTCTGTCACGAGACCGCCTGGGTCGCGCTGGACCTCGGCGAACTGGCCGCCCTGCTGCGGCTGGACGCGCTGCTGCGGCGCCGGAGCCCGGCCGCGTTCCCGGCGGCCTGCGCGGTCGCGGTGCTGCTCACCGGCGATGCCCTGGCCGATGTCGGCACCGCCGGCCACGGCCTGCCGCTGCTCGCCGCCGTGGTGATGGCCGGCTGCGTCGAACTGCCGCTGGCGGCCGTCTGCCTGGCGCTCGGCCGGTGCTCGGCGGCCCGCGCCTGACCTTCCGCCCCTCAGGCAACGGCCGACCCGCCCAACGCTGCGCCGGCGGAGCCCGGCCGCACAGGCCCACCGCCGACCGGCCCTCCCACCGGGGGTCCGCCCGCTACAGCCCGTCGGCCATCAGGTCCAGCCGCGCCCGGGTCTCCTCGTCCCGGGGCGTGTACGCCACCAGCCGGGCACTGGGCCGCGGCCCCAGCCAGAAGCTGGTGTAGTCGAAGTGCAGCAACCCGACGCCCGGCACCATGAACCGCTTCAGCCCGTTGCCCGGGGTCATCACGTCGTGCCGCTGCCAGGCCGCCTCGAAGTCCGGCGAGGCCTTGCGCAGCCGGGCGAGCAGCGCCTTCCAGGCCGGCTCGGCACCGTGGTCGGCCATCGCCGCACGGAACCGGGCCACCATGGTCTCCCGCTCGTTCTCGTGGTCCACCAGCACCTCCCGGAAGCGGGAGGGCGTGAACGCCATCCACATCAGGTTCCGGTCCTCGAACGGCAGCTCGTCGATGTTCCCGACGATGTGCGTGTAGGGCCGGTTGAACGCCAGGACGTCGAACCGGACGTTGACCACCGCGGCGGGCATCGGCGACATCTGCTCCAGGACCAGCCGGATCGCCGGCGTCACCGTCAGGCACTCCCGCACCGGCGCCGGGTCCTCCGCCCCGGCCAGCACGAACAGGTGGCCCCGCTCGGCCGGGTCCAGCAGCAGCGCACGGGCCACCGCGTCCAGGACCTGGGCGGAGACCTGGATGTCCCGGCCCTGTTCGAGCCACGTGTACCAGGTGACGCCGACCGCGGCGAGCTGCGCCACCTCCTCGCGGCGCAGCCCGGGCGTCCGGCGGCGGCCGGTCATCGGCAGCCCCACCTGCTCCGGCGCGATCCGCTCCCGGCGGCTGCGCAGGAAGGCGGCGAGCTCGTGCCGCCGGGCCTCGGCGGGCGCGACGGGGGCGGCGCCCCCGGGGACGGGGGCAGGGGCTGTCGTCAGGCTCATGGCCCCAGCATGCGCCAGCGCGGAGCCTATTGCCAGGTACTTCTTATACCTGGATAAGCACACTCTGGTACCAGGTTGTCGGGCGGCACATCGTATGACCCGTGACCCAACAACTCGCCGTCGCCAGGCCCACCACCGCCAGGACCACCACCGCCGAGACCACCGTCGCCGGGACCACCGTCGCCGCGTCCCCCGAACCGGCCGGAGCCACCACCGCCACCACCGGTGCCGCCCCGGCGGGCGTCGCCCCGCTCGGCACCGCCGGGCTGGCCACCCTGCTGCTCGGGGCGTTCCTGACGATGCTCGACTTCTTCATCGTCAACGTCGCCCTGCCCACCATCGACCAGGACCTGGCCGCCGGTCCAGCCGTGCTGGAGCTGGTGGCCGCCGGGTACGGCATCGCCTTCGCCGTCCTGCTGGTGCTCGGCGGCCGGCTCGGCGACATCTTCGGGCGCCGCCGCCTCTTCACCGCCGGCGCCGCCGCGTTCGCGCTGACCTCGCTCGCCTGCGGGCTCGCCCCGGACGCCTGGTCGCTGGTCGCCGCCCGCGCCGCGCAGGGCGCCTCGGCCGCGCTGCTGATCCCGCAGGTGCTCGGCACCGTCACGGCCGCGACCCACGGCGCCCGGCGCGGCCGCGCGCTCAGCCTCTACGGCGCGGTCGGCGGTATCTCGGTGGTGATCGGGCAGGTGCTCGGCGGCATCCTCGTCGCCGCCGACGTCTTCGGCACCGGCTGGCGCTCGGTCTTCCTGATCAACGTGCCGTGCGCGCTGCTCGCCCTCGTCCTCGCCGTCCGGTACGTGCCGGAGACCCGCGCCGAGCGGGCCGCCCGGGTCGACGTCCCCGGCACCGTGCTGCTCGCCGCCGCGCTGCTGGCTCTGCTGGTTCCGCTGATGGAGGGCCGCGCGGCCGGCTGGCCGCTCTGGTCCTGGGTCCTGCTCGCGCTGTTCCCGGTCCTCGCCACCGCGTTCGTCCTGGTCGAGCGCCGCACCGAGCGCAACGGCGGCTCCCCGCTGGTGCCGCCCACCATGCTGCGGATCCCCGAGATGCGGCGCGGCCTGGGCATCGCGCTCCCCTTCTTCGCCGGGTTCGGCGGGTTCATGTTCGTCATCGCCGTGGCGCTCCAGCAGGGCCTCCACCTCGACCCGGTGACGGCCGGGTGGGCGCTGGTCCCGATGGCCGTCGGCTACTTCGCCGCCTCGCTCGCCGGCCCCCGGCTGATCGGCCGCTTCGGCAGCCGGGTGCTCACCGCGGGTGCGCTCGTCCAGGCGAGCGGTCTGGCCGTCCTGGCGGCGACCGTCCTCGCCGACTGGGCGCACTTCTCCCCCCTCCGGATGGTGCCGGGGGTCGCCCTCGCCGGCATCGGCCAGGGCCTGATCGGCACCCCGCTGTTCCGCGTGGTCCTCTCCAAGGTGCCGGCCGACCGGGCGGGCGTGGGCAGCGGCGTCCTCGCCACCGGTCAGCAGTCCAGCCTCGCCCTCGGCGTGGCCACCCTGGGCTCCCTCTTCCTGGCCCTCGCCCCCACCCTCGGCATGGACCGGGCGCTGGCCCTCTGCCTCGGCATCCAACTGCTGGGCGCGCTGACCATCCTCGGCCTGACCCTCCGGCTCCCCCGCTCGATCGGCTGACGGTCCGCCCTCGGGTCACGGCCGAGCACCCGGCCCCCGCCGCTCATCGCAGCGGCGGGGGCCGCTTCGTCGTCCCGACCACCGGCTGCGGTCGACCCGCAGGGCAAGCTCCCGAGGGTGACGTTCCACCGGCCGTGGCCCCCGGGGCCCGGGACCGGCCGTGGCCCCAGGGCCCGGGACCGCCCTGGGCCCGGGACCGCCCGAGACCGCCCGGGGCCACCCGGGTGGCCCGCTTCGACCGCAGGTCGCTCAGGTGAGGGAGAAGAACAGCGTGTCCTGGGTGTACCAGTCGATGTCCCGGGTGGCGCGCTCCCACTCCTCGTGCTCGAACTCCAGCTTCTCGATGAGCTCCTGGACGTCGTAGCGGAAGTCCGGGTCCATCCGGTCCAGGACGGCGCGGTAGGCGTCGGCCGCGGGCTTGGCCTTGGCCAGCGGGAGGTGGCCGATGGCCGGGTAGCCGTCGAGCGACCACGGGATGTCGGGGAACTCGTCGGGCAGGCCGCCGTAGAGGTAACCGTGGGGCAGCAGATCGGCCGGCACGCCGAGGCGGCGCATCTCGTCGTCGACCAGGCCGAAGAACGTCGACGGCTTGGAGTAGGTGCCCAGCTGCGACGGGTCGGACGCGTTGCGATCGATGACGAGCTGCATGGCGGCGTGGTAGGCGTTGCCCGCGCAGGCCGCGTCGGAGTCCGCGCGTCCGGCTATCAGGTGGTCGAGGGCCTCGGGGACGGACAGCCCCCAGTCCACGTCCTGGTGGTCGAGGCTGTCCTGGTAGGCCTGGGCGAGCCGGCGCATGTTGCCGAGGCGGCGCTGCTGGTCCTCCGTCAGGTTGCCGCCGGAACCGAGGAACGCCAGGACGTCGGCCTTGTCGGCGGTCGAGTACGAGATGTTGTGGCTCATGCCGATCATGATGCCAAGCGGCACCGACACCACGAGCGGCGGAGCTCACCTCGGGCCGTCGACGCGCCGGGCGGGCGACCAGGCGGGCCCGCGACGCGCCGGGCGGATCGCCGAGCAGGCCCGTCGACGCGCCGGGCGGACGACCGGCCAGGCAGGCCCGTCGACGCACCGGGCCGAGACGCAGCACGATCCGCGCCGGCCCGGCGTCACGGCCTCGCCCGAAAGCCGTTGGCCGGCCGCCACCCCTTTGTGTCAGTATGACGATATGAGCAAGGAATTCACGGGGAACCCGCTCGACGCCCGCAACCGTGCGGAGCTGGTGGCCGCGGTCGCCGGCGGCGCGGAGCCGAAGTGGCTGCTCTTCTGGGGGCACCGGCCGCAACGGGACGGGTCGATCGGGCCGGGGGCGCTGAGCCAGTGGTGGCCGTGCACCTTCACCGTCGACGGCGTCGAGTACGCCTCCGCCGAGCACTGGATGATGGCCGGCAAGGCGCGGATGTTCGGGGACGAGGCGATCGTGCCCCGGATCCTCGGGGCCGCCACCCCCGCCGAGGCGAAGAAGCTCGGACGGATGGTCAAGGGCTTCGACGCCGCGGCCTGGACGGCCGGCCGGTTCGAGCTGGTCGTCCAGGGCAACCTCGCCAAGTTCGGGCAGGACGAAGCGCTCGGGGAGTACCTGCTCGGCACCGATCGTCGCGTCCTGGTCGAGGCCAGCCCGGTGGACCGGATCTGGGGCATCGGGCTCGCCGCCGACGACGAGCGGGCGCAGCGTCCGGCCGACTGGCGGGGGGAGAACCTGCTCGGCTTCGCCCTGATGGAGGCCCGCACCAGGCTGGCGCGGTGAGCACGATCGCTCCCGTGCTGGACGGCACGGTGGTGCTGTCGACGGGGGCCGCACTCGCCCTCGCACCCCGGGTCCTGCGCCCCGGGGCCCGGCCGGGGCACCGGACCCCGACCGGGCCGGACGCCCGGCTCGACACAGGGCCCCGGCCCGGGCGTGCACCCGGGCCGGAGGCGCTGCTCGCGCTCGTCGGGGCGCTGTTCCTCCTCAACCAACTGGCCTTCGCCGTCCACGTCCGGCGGGTGCACGACGGGAGCACGGCGTTCATCGCGCGCCACCTCCCGCCCGGGTGGTTCGAGGTGCCGCGCGACAGCCGGCCGATCGACTGGCTCGCCGCGCACACCCCCGCGCCGGAACTGCTCGCGCCGTCCGTCCTGCGCGTCCAGGCGTTCCTCGAACTCCCACTCGTCCTGCTGGCGTTCGCCGCGGTGCTGCGCCGGCTGGACCGCTCGCTGTACACCCGGGTGGCCGCCTCGCCCCTGCTGCCGCTCGCCGCCGCCTCCTACACCGCGGCGTTCTGCGCGGTGGAATGGGACCTGCGCAATCCCTACACGGTGGACGACATCGCCCTGCGGATCGCGTCGGCGCTCCTCACACCGCTGCTGCTCGCCCGGATCGCCGCGCACGAGCCGGACACCGCGCCGGCCGCACCCCGGCCGGTCGTCTTCGCGGTCGAGCTGTGGGCGTACGGCCAGCTGATGCTCGTCCTCTACGACACCGTGCTGCTCTACAACCTCGCCCGGCTGGACGAACAGCGGCTGTCACGCGCGTTCGTCGCGCTCTCCGTGCTCGGCGCGACCCGCTTCGTCCCCCGGTCCGACCGTCCACCCGGCCCCCGCGTCACCGCGCTCGCGGACGCCCTGGGCCGGGGGCTCGTGCTGTTCTTCGTCCCCGCGCTCGCCGTCCGGTACGCCGGGAGCTTCGGTACGCCCGCGCTCGCCGCCGCGGCGGGCGCCGTGGTACTGGTCGCCGCCACCGCCCGGCATGCCGCCCGGCTCGCGCTCCCCGCCGCAGCGGGCGCGGCCGCGGGCTGCCTGACCGTCCTCTGCTTCACCGACCCCTACTACGAGGCCGCGCTCCTCCGGGCGGCCGTCGTCGCGCTCGGCACCACGGGCGCCGTGTGCGCACTCCTGGACGCCAGTCGCAAGCCACTCGACGCACTCTCGTAACGTGAACGCCGTATACCGACGCCAGGATGACCCGCAGTCAGGGTCGAGATGGACAGGGTGCGGCGATCATGCGGATACGGCACACGGAACAACCCCGAGCCGAACACACAGGTGAGAGCGAGCAGGACGCCCTCGAACTGCGGGCGGAGCTGGACGAGTTACTCCGCGCACGGCAGTACGCCGACCAGCGCGAGCGCCGGCTCACCGATGCGGTGCGGGCCGTCCCGGAGCGGCAGCGGCCGGACGCGGAACTGCTGCGACAGCTCGCCAGGGCCCGGACACTGCGCGAGGAGATCGGCGCACGCTGCCTGGAACTGAGCGAGCAGCTCATGGACTTGGAGCACCGCCTGCGCCAACCCGCCCCCCGTCAGGCGCCACCGGGGTCGGGGCCGAGCCCGGGGCCGGTCCCCCGCCCGAGCGCCGACACCCGGTTCGGGGGCGCGTACGACGATCCGTACGCCCCGTCGGCGCCACGACCCGCTCCCCAGGCCGCCACCGGAGTCCGGTCCCCCACCGGCACCCGTTCGGCCCCCGGCACCCGGCCCGGGGTCGCGCAGGGCCGCTCCGCCGGCACGCAGGCCCACCCCGACGAGCCCGCAGCCCCGGTGGCCGCCCCGGCGTCGCCCGCACCACCGCCCGCACCCAGGCCGCCCCGCCGCCGCTCCCCCGGCGAACTCGCCGCCCTCGCCGAGCGGATCGCCGCCCTGCACCGCCAGGGCGCCGCCCGGGAGAGCGCCGCCCTGCTCGACCAGGCCGCCGCCCTCCTCCTGCCGCCCGACGCCGCCCGCCTCGCCGCCCTACTGGTCCGGGGCGGCCCGGACGGCGCCTCCGTCCAGCTGGCCCGCGGCGCCGCGAACGGCGAGCCGGATCAGATCGCCGCCACCCTCGCCGAGCTGCGCCAGGCCGGCCTCGCCGAGGAGGCCACCGAGCTGTTCCACGCCCTCTGGGGCCACCCGGTGGACGCCCTGCCGGCCCTGCTCACCGCCCTGGAACAGACCGGACAGCCCGCCGACGGCGCCACCCTGCTCTGGAACTGGGGCTCCGCGCCGACCACCGAACTGGCCGCCCTCGCCGCCGCCCTGGAGCGGGCGGGCCGCCCTGGCGACGTCCGGACCCTGCTGCGCCAGGCGGCCGGCCGGCCCACCGCCGACCTCGCCGCCTTGGTCGGCACGCTGCCCGCGCCCCTGCCCGCCGCCCTGCTGCACGAGCTGGCCGCGCTCCGCCCGTCCGCGGAACTGGTCCAGCTGGCGTCCGCGTTGAAGGACCGCCGGGAACTCTACGACGGGCTGCTGGCCGCTCTGACCGCGGACGAGGGCCGCCACCGCACCACGCTCGCCGCCCTCCGCACGACCGGGCTGCCCACCACCCCCGCCGGGCGGCCCCGCTCCCGCTGGGGCCGGCGCTGAGCGGCGGCGCCGCGCGAGCCACCGCGCCGGCGCCCAGCCGCCCGAACACCGCCCAGCCGCCACCGGTCAACCGCGCCACCGAGCCGCCGAGCCGCCGACCGGCGCCACCCGCCACGGGCGCCACCCGCGGCAACGCCGGAGCCCCCGCCCGCCCGGAAGGGCGAACGGGGGCTCCGGTCGGACGGAAGGGCCTCAGCAGCCGATCAGCCGCGCCGCCAGGTACGACTTCACCTGGTCCAGCGAGACGCGCTCCTGCGACATGCTGTCGCGGTCGCGCACGGTCACGGCGTTGTCCTCAAGGGTGTCGAAGTCGACGGTGACGCAGAACGGCGTGCCGATCTCGTCCTGGCGGCGGTAGCGCTTGCCGATCGCGCCGGCGTCGTCGAACTCGACGTTCCAGGCGGTGCGCAGGTCGGCGGCCAGGCCGCGCGCCTTCGGCGAGAGGTCGGCGTTGCGCGACAGCGGCAGCACCGCGACCTTGACCGGGGCCAGGCGCGGGTCGAGCCGCATGCCGACGCGCTTCTCCATGACGCCCTTGGCGTTCGGCGCCTCGTCCTCGAAGTAGGCGTCGATCAGGAAGGCCAGCATGGCGCGGTTGAGGCCCGCTGCCGGCTCGATGACGTACGGGAAGTACCGCTCGCCGGACTCCTGGTCGAAGTACTTGAGGTCCTGGCCGGAGGCCTCGCTGTGCACCGTGAGGTCGTAGTCGGTGCGGTTGGCGATGCCCTCCAGCTCGGAGAACTCGCTGCCGCCGAAGTTGAAGCGGTACTCGATGTCCACCGTGCGCTTGGCGTAGTGGGAGAGCTTCTCCTTCGGGTGCTCGAAGAAGCGCATGTTCTCGGTGCGCAGGCCGAGGTCGACGTACCAGTCCCAGCGCTGCTGGAGCCAGTACTCGTGCCACTGCTCGTCCTCGCCCGGCTTGACGAAGAACTCCATCTCCATCTGCTCGAACTCGCGGGTGCGGAAGATGAAGTTGCCGGGGGTGATCTCGTTGCGGAAGCTCTTGCCGGTCTGGGCGATGCCGAACGGCGGCTTCTTGCGCGACGTGGTCTGGACGGCCTTGAAGTTGGTGAAGATGCCCTGGGCGGTCTCCGGGCGCAGGTAGGCCAGGCCGCTCGCCTCCTCGGTGACGCCGAGGTGGGTCTTCAGCATGCCGGAGAAGTCCTTGGGCTCGGTGAAGGAACCCTTGGTGCCGCAGTCCGGGCAGTTGATGTCCTGGAGGCCGTTCGGCGGCGGGAAGCCGTGCTTGGCCTCGTACTTCTCCTCCAGGTGGTCGGCCCGGTGGCGCTTGTGGCAGGAGAGGCACTCGGTCAGCGGGTCGTTGAAGGTCGCGACGTGGCCGGAGGCCTCCCAGACCTCGCGGGCCAGGATCACCGACGAGTCGAGTCCGACGACGTCCTCACGGGCCTGGACCATCGCGCGCCACCACTGGCGCTTGATGTTCTCCTTCAGCTCGACGCCCAGCGGCCCGTAGTCCCAGGCGGCACGCGTGCCGCCGTAGATCTCGCTGCAGGGGTAGACGAAGCCACGGCGCTTGCTCAGGCTGACGATCGTGTCGATCTTGTCGGCGGCCACAGTGCTCTCTTCAGTACGACGGCACGGTCAGGGCACGGCTGGTTGCACGTTCCCGAATACCTCAGGTTACCGGCCATCCGGGTACGAGGTTCAAATCGGTATCGCCCGGCCCGTCCCGGCCACCCCGACCGACCGTTCACCCGCCCGAGTGATTTGACAATCATTTCCAATTAACCTGAGAATGGTTGTCATGATGATCCGACGACCCGCCGGCACTTCCATAGCCTTGGCCGCCACCACCCTCGCGGCCGCCCTCCTCCTCACCGCCTGCGGCGGGGACAGCAGCGCCAAGGGCACGGACGGCAAGCTGGACGTCGTCGCCTCCTTCTATCCGATGGAGTACCTCGCCGCGCAGATCGGCGGCGAGCACGTCAAGGTCACCGACCTCACCGCCGCCGGCGTCGAACCGCACGACCTGGAGCTCACCGCCAAGCAGGTGGCCGCCGTCAAGAAGGCCGGTGCCGTGGTCTACCTCAAGGGCCTGCAGCCCACCGTGGACAAGGCGGTCGCCGGGTCCTCCGCCAAGCACGTGGTCGACGCCGCCGCGGCCAGTCCGCTGGAGGACCACCACCTCGCGGAGGACCACGCCGAGGGCGACGGGCACGACCACGACGGGGCCGCCGGCGACCCGCACATCTGGCTCGACCCGACCCGCTACGCGTCGGTCGCCAGGAGCGTCGGCGCCGAGTTCGCCAAGGCCGACCCGGAGCACGCCGAGGACTACCGGAAGAACACCGACGACCTGGTCGCCAGGCTCACCGCCCTGGACGAGGAGTTCAAGGCCGGCCTGAAGGACGCCGGGAGCAGGACCTTCGTCACCAGCCACGCCGCCTTCGGCTACCTCGCCGAGCACTACGGCCTCACCCAGGTCGCCATCAACGGCGTCGACCCGGAGTCCGAGCCCACCCCGGCCCGTCTCGCCGACGTCCAGAAGGCCGCCAAGGAGAACGGCGTCACCACGATCTTCTTCGAGACCCTGGTCAGCCCCAAGCTCGCCGACACCGTCGCCAAGGACCTCGGCCTCAAGACCGCCGTCCTGGACCCGCTGGAGGGCGTCAAGGAGCCGGCCAAGGACGACTACCTGACGGTCATGCGCCGGAACCTGGCCAACCTCCGGGCCGCACTCGGCGCCACCACCAGCTGACAGGACGGCAGAAGCGATGACCCACCCGACACCCCCGGCCGTGCACCTGCGTGCCGCCGTCGCCTCCCGCGGCGGCCGGCCGGTGCTGCGCGGCGTCGACCTGACCGTGGCCGCTGGCGAGGTCGTCGCCCTGCTCGGCGCCAACGGCTCCGGCAAGTCCACCACCGTCAAGGCCGTGACCGGCGCCGTGGCCCTGGAGCACGGCGAGCTGGAGCTGTTCGGCACGCCGTTCGCCAAGTTCCGCGCCTGGCACCGGATCGGCTACGTGCCGCAGCGCACCACCGCCGCCTCCGGCGTCCCGGCCACCGTCCGCGAGGTGGTCTCCACCGGACGGCTGCCGCAGCACCGGCTGCTGCCGTTCCGGCGCCGGGACCGGGAGGCGGTGGACCGCGCCCTGACCGCCGTCGGCATGCTCGACCGGGCCTCGGACGGCGTCGCCGACCTCTCCGGAGGCCAGCAGCAGCGGGTGCTGATCGCCCGCGCCCTGGTCGGCTCGCCCGACCTGCTGATCATGGACGAGCCGATGGCCGGGGTGGACGCCGCCAGCCAGCAGGTGCTCGCCGACACCCTGCGCAGCGAGGTCGCGCGCGGCGCCGCCGTCCTGCTGGTGCTGCACGAACTGGGACCGCTGGAACCGCTGATCGACCGCACGGTGGTGCTCCGCGACGGCTGCGTGGCCCACGACGGGCCGCCCGTCCCCAACACCGGCCTGCACGCCCTGCCCGGCCACGACCACGTCCACCCGCACGCCGACCACACCCCGCCGAGGCTGCTCGCATGATCGACCTGTCCGAGATGCTCAGCTACGACTTCATGCAGCGCGCCCTGCTCGCCGCCGTGCTGGTCGGCTTCACCGCGCCCGCCGTCGGCATCTACCTGGTGCAGCGGCGCCAGGCGCTGATGGGCGACGGCATGGGCCACGTCGCGATGACCGGCGTCGGCCTCGGCTTCGTCTTCGACACCAGCCCGGTCTGGATGGCCGTGCTGGTCTGCGTGCTCGGCGCCGTCACCATGGAGCTGGTCCGCTCACGCGGCAACCAGCGCGGCGACATCGCCCTCGCCCTGCTCTTCTACGGCGGCATGGCCTGCGGCAAGCTGCTGGTCTCCACCTCCGCCCAGGGCGGGGCCACCGCCCTGGAGAGCTACCTCTGGGGCTCGATCCTGACCGTGGACCCGGCCGACCTCGTCACCATCGCCGTCCTCGGCGCGGTGGTCATCGCCGTCACCGTCGGCCTGCGCCGCCAGCTCTTCGCGATCTGCCAGGACGAGGACTTCGCCCGCGTCACCGGCCTGCCGGTGCGCCTGCTCAACCTGTTGCTCGCCGTGATGGCCGCGGTCACCGTCACCGTGGCCATGCGGGTGGTCGGCCTGCTGCTGGTCAGCGCGCTGATGGTGGTCCCGGTGGTGGCCGCCCAGCAGCTCACCCGCTCCTTCGCCGTCACCCAGGCGGCCTCGATCGCGCTCGGCGTGGTGGTCTCGCTGGCCGGCGTCACCACCTCCTTCGAGGCCGAACTGCCCCCCGGCCCCGCCATCGTGCTGCTGGCCATCGTCGTGTTCGCGGTCTTCAGCGCGATCGCCGGCCCGCTGGCCCGCCGCCGGCACCGGCCGGCCGCCGACGCCGGCCCGGCGGTCTGCGACGTGCGGCTGCCCGGTCAGGGTCCGTCCGGCCAGGGTCCCTCCGGCCGCGGTCCGTCCGGTCGGGGCCCGTCCGACGCGACCACTCCGGAGCGGAGGGCGGGACTGGCACAATGAGGGGCGAGACGCCCACACCCCCAGGAGGACCCACGGTGACCACCGCAGGCCCGTCGCCGCGCGCCCGATCGACCCGGCAGCGTGCCGCCGTCTCGGCGGCCCTGGACGAGATCGCGGACTTCCGCAGCGCGCAGGAGCTCCACGACATGCTCAAGCACCGCGGCGACTCGGTGGGCCTGACCACGGTCTACCGCACGCTGCAGTCGCTCGCCGACGCGGGCGAGGTGGACGTCCTGCGCACCGCCGACGGCGAGGCCGTGTACCGGCGCTGCAGCAGCGGGCACCACCACCACCTGGTCTGCTGGCACTGCGGCGCCACGGTGGAGGTCGAGGGCCCGGCCGTCGAGCGCTGGGCCAACTCGGTCGCCGCCGAGCACGGGTTCAGCGACATCGCGCACACGCTGGAGATCTTCGGCACCTGCGCGGAGTGCGCCAAGAAGCAGGCCTGAGCAGGCAGCCGGCCGGTACGGACCACGCAAGGGCCCCGCGGGACGCGTCCCGCGGGGCCCTTGCGGCTGTCCGGGCGTCAGCACCGCGCCGTCCCCGGCGTCGGCGCCGCCCCCTCCGGCGCGTCAGCGCTGCGAGGGAAGCTCCGCCGCCACCGGCTGGGCCACCTCGTTGGGGATCGCCCCGCCGAAGCGGCGGTCGCGCATCGCGTACTGCTCGCAGGCCCGCCAGAGGTCCCGGCGGGCGAAGTCCGGCCAGAGCACGTCCTGGAACACGAACTCGGCGTACGCGGACTGCCAGAGCAGGAAGTTGGACGTCCGCTGCTCGCCGCTCGGGCGCAGGAAGAGGTCCACGTCCGGCATGTCCGGGTGGTACAGGTACTTGGCGATGGTCTTCTCGTTGACCTTCCGCGGGTCCAGCCTGCCGGCCGCGACGTCCGCCGCGATGGCCTGCGCCGCGTCCGCCAGCTCGGCCCGGCCGCCGTAGTTGACGCACATGTAGAGCGTCACGGCGTCGTTGCCCTTGGTCTGCTCCTCGGCGATCTGGAGCTCCTGGACGACGCTCTTCCACAGCTTCGGCATCCGGCCGGCCCAGCGGATCCGCACGCCCATCGCGTCCATCTCGTCGCGGCGGCGGCGGATGACGTCCCGGTTGAAGTTCATCAGGAACTTCACCTCGTCGGGCGAGCGCTTCCAGTTCTCGGTCGAGAACGCGTACAGCGAGATGTTCTTCACGCCGAGCTCGATCGCGCCCCTGAGGACGTCCAGCACGACGCTCTCGCCGACCTTGTGGCCCTCGGTGCGCGGCAGCCCGCGCTCCTTCGCCCAGCGCCCGTTGCCGTCCATCACGATGGCGACGTGGTCGGGCACCAGCTCGCCGGGGATCTTCGGGGGCTGGGCGCCACTGGGGTGCGGGGTCGGGGGGACGTACGCCCGCTGCTTGCCGCCGCCGAAGAGCCGTCGCGCTGCCATGTGCTCACTTCTCCACGTATCTCATCGAGCGGATGCCCCGCTCCAGGTGCCACTGCAGGTAGGCCGCGACCAGGCCGCTGCCCTCCCGCCAGTACCTCGGCTCGCAGGTGTCGGCCGTCTGCCAGTCCCCTGACAGCAGCGCCCCGAGCAGTACCAGTGTCTCAGGGGAGGGTACGGCACATCCGGGCACTCGGCAGTCCGCGCAGAGCACGCCGCCCGCCTGGAGCGAGAAGAACCGGTTCGGGCCCTCCAGACCGCACTTGGCGCAGTCGGTGAAGCTCGCGCCGTACCCGTTGACCGCCAGCGAGCGCAGCAGGAAGGCGTCCAGCACCAGGTGCGACTCGTGCAGCCCGGCGGCCAGCGTGCGCAGCCCGCCGACCAGCAGCAGGTACTGCTGGACGGCCGGCTCGCCCTCGTTCTCGGCGAACCGCTCGGCCGTCTCCAGCATGGCCGTCCCGGCGGTGTAGCGGCCGTAGTCCGTGACGATCGAGCCGCCGTACGGGGCGATGGTCTCCACCTGGGTGCAGAGCGGCAACCCGCGGCCGACCAGCTCACTCCCGCGGCTGAAGAACTGGACGTCCACGTGCGAGAACGGCTCCAGCCGGGCACCGAACTTGGACTTGGTCTTGCGCACCCCGCGGGCCACCGCACGCACCTTGCCGTGCTGGCGGGTGAGCAGGGTGATGATCCGGTCGGCCTCGCCGAGCTTCTGCGCCCGGAGCACCACGCCGTCGTCCCGGAAGAGGCTCATGCCGCGGCCCCGCGGCCGGCGTCGAACAGTGTGGACATCCCACCATTGTCGCGCAGGACGGCGGGCGGCCGGCGCACCGAGCGGTGGCAGCCGTGTGCCCGCACCGGGGGCCGTGGGGGTGTGCCGGTCGGCGCGGGTCACGGCGGGCCCGGGAGGGGCGCGGGCCCGGTTCTGTGGGGGTCTCGGATCCTGTCGCCCGTTGCGAAGCGGGTGGGATCGCGAAGCGGGTGGGATCGCGAAGCGGGTGGGATCGCGAAGCGGGTGGGATTGCGGAGCGGGTCGGGTTGCGGAGCGGGTCGGGTTGCGGAGCGGGCGGCGCCGGTTCGGCCGGGGCCCTAGCGCGAAGCCCGGGTGGCCGCCTCCAGCAGCGCCCCGACCGAACTCTGCGGCAGGTCCAGGCAGCGCCCGACCGCGGCCAGCGCCTCGCGTTCCTGCGGCAGGTAGCGCCCGTCGGCCAGGGCGATCGCGGCCCCCTGGAGCAGCAGCCGCTCCCGGCCCTGCTGGGCCAGGTGCACGGCGAGCGGTTCGAGCACCGCGTGCAGCTCGACGGCCAGGCCGGCGGCCACGCCGTGGGCGTCGTGGAGCTCGCCACCGAGACCGGAGAGGGCGGCCAGCGCCGCCAGCACCTGGGCCTCGCCGCAGTCCTCGAAACCGGCCTCCCGCACGGCCGCGCAGGCCGCCTCGCGGGCCGCCCGGTGCGCGGTGCCGCCGGCGGCGAGCAGGGCCAGCGCGACCGTGTACTGCGCGTCGCGCAGCATCCCGCCGAGGCGCACGCAGGTGGGCTGCTCCAGGCTCTCCACCCCGTACCGGCCGTGGCAGGTGGTGCACTGCACGCTGCCGAGGACGGGGCCGAGCGGCAGCACCGGGGTACCCAGCAACCGCAGCCACCGCCGGCCGTGTTGCCGGCGGTAGTTGCGGTCGCCACCGCAGCCCGGGCAGAAGAATTCACCGAGAACGTCAGTCCGCCACCGCGGGCGAACACCCCACAACCCTGTCACGGCGCCACTCCCCAGACACGGCAGGCGGCCTGCACAACCATGGGCAGGTCACGCGACCGGACACCGAGGCCGTCCCACCGGCCCGGCTTTCCGGTGCGTCGATGTTGCCACGGTTACCGGCACGTGTCAGCACCTCGAACGGCCCGGAATCCGAAAAAGTGTGGCGCAGGCCACACCCCGCGGGCGCCCCGCCCGGCCCCGGCCGCCCGGAACGGCACCGGGCCGCCCCGAAGGACGGCCCGGCGACTACCACTCGTACGAACTACCCGCGCTGCGCGCGGTTGACGGCACTGATCATCGCCTTCAGCGAGGCCAGCACCGTGTTGCCGTCGATGCCGACGCCCCACAGCACCTTGCCCTCCACCGCGCACTCGACGTACGCCGCGGCCTGGGCGTCACCGCCCTCGCTCAGCGCGTGCTCGGCGTAGTCCAGCACCCGGACGTCCACGCCGATCCGGGCCAGCGCGTCGGCGAACGCGGAGACCGGGCCGTTGCCGGTACCGGCCAGGGTGACCGGCACGCCGCCGACGACGGCCTCGGCGGTCAGCGCGTCCCGGCCGTCCTCGGTGGTCAGGGTCCGCGAGCCGCTCAGCGCGATCCGGCCCCACGGGTTGGCCGTGGTCGGCAGGTACTCGTCCTCGAAGACCGCCCAGATGTCGGCCGGGGTGACCTCGCCGCCCTCGGCGTCGGTCTTGGCCTGGATGATCCGGGAGAACTCGATCTGCATCCGGCGCGGCAGGTCCAGCTTGTGGTCGTTCTTCAGGACGTACGCGACGCCGCCCTTGCCGGACTGGCTGTTGACCCGGATGACCGCCTCGTAGGTGCGGCCGACGTCCTTCGGGTCGATCGGCAGGTACGGCACGCCCCAGGTGTGCTCCTCCACCGGTACGCCGGCCGCCTTCGCGTCCGCCTCCAGGGCATCGAAGCCCTTCTTGATGGCGTCCTGGTGCGAGCCGGAGAAGGAGGTGTACACCAGGTCGCCGGCGTACGGGTGGCGCGGGTGCACCTCCATCTGGTTGCAGTACTCGGCGGTGCGGCGCACCTCGTCGATGTCGGAGAAGTCGATCTGCGGGTCGATGCCCTGCGAGAACAGGTTCATGCCCAGGGTGACCAGGTCGACGTTGCCGGTCCGCTCGCCCTGCCCGAACAGGCAGCCCTCGATCCGGTCGGCGCCGGCCATGTAGGCCAGCTCGGCGGAGGCGACCGCGGTGCCGCGGTCGTTGTGCGGGTGCACCGACAGGCAGACGTACTCGCGGCGGGACAGGTTGCGCGACATCCACTCGAACTGGTCGGCCTGGACGTTCGGGGTGGCCCGCTCGATGGTGGCCGGCAGGTTCAGGATGATCTCGCGGCCCTCGCCCGGCTGCCAGACGTCCATGACCGCCTCGCAGACCTCCAGCGCGAAGTCCAGCTCGGTGTCGACGAAGATCTCCGGCGAGTACTGGAAGCCGAAGACGGTGTCGTCCCCCAGCAGCTTGTCCGCGTACTCCATCACCAGCCGGGTCCCGTCGGTGGCGATCGCCTTGGTGGCTTCCTTGTCGTTGCGGAAGACCACCCGGCGGAACAGCGGCGCGGTCGCGTTGTACAGGTGGACGGTCGCCCGCGGGGCGCCCACCAGCGACTCCACCGTCTTCTCGATCAGCTCCTCGCGCGCCTGGGTCAGCACGGAGATGGTCACGTCCTCCGGGATCGCGCCCTCCTCGATCAGCGACCGCACGAAGGCGTGGTCGGTGGCGCCGGAGGACGGGAAGCCGACCTCGATCTCCTTGTAGCCCATCGCGACCAGCAGGTCGAACATCTTCCGCTTGCGGGCCGGGGACATCGGGTCGATCAGCGCCTGGTTGCCGTCCCGCAGGTCGGTGGAGAGCCAGCGCGGCGCCTTGGTGATCACCTTCGACGGCCAGGTGCGGTCCGGCAGGTCGACGGTGCCGAACGGCAGGTAGCGGCCGTGACGCATGCCCGCGGGCTGCTGGCGGACGGTCGCGGCGGTGATCGGGGTGGGACGGTCGGTGAAGGCCCGACCGGCGGGGACGGACGCGGCGGAGCTCTGCTCGGTCATGGAGGTGACTCTCGGCTTCCTGTGGATGCGGGGCGTGTCGGGGTGAGGTGGACACCCGACTGGCCGGCCTGCTGCCGCTCGCGACCCGTCGCCGGATCGCCCGATTCCTACGCGCACAGCACAGTCCCCGCGGCGAGGGAGCCGGCCCTTGGTGGACTACAGGCCCTCGACGCGGCAGCTAAGAAGAAGCAGCCAGTTGCGCATGATGTGCTCCAGCGTAACCGAGCGGAGCGCGCCCCCGAAGCGAGCCGGGCGGACATTCCACTCCTTGAGACGGCGCGCGATTTCGTCCGCGCCGGTGACAACACGTCACGCTTGCCTCACTCTTGGCCACATGACCGCTGAACCGGCGCTCTGCGCGATCGTTCCGCCGTACGTCCTGGACCGCCTCGCCGAGGACGGTCACGAGCCCGCCGCCCGCTCCCTCGCCCTCGACGCCGTGCACCGCACGGCCCGCCTCACCGCCGCCCCGCCCCGGCCCGGCTCCGAACGGCTCGACCGGGTGATCGGCGACGCGGAACACACCGAGCAACTGCCCGGGCGCACCGTCCGCCGGGAGGGCCAGGGCCCCGTCGACGACCAGTCGGTCGACCACGCCTACGACGGCCTCGGCGCGACCTACGCACTCTTCGCCGACGTCTACGGACGCCGCTCGATCGACGGCGAGGGCCTGCGGCTGGACGCCACCGTGCACTACGGGGTGCACTACGACAACGCCTTCTGGGACGGCCGGCAGATGGTCTTCGGGGACGGCGACGGCGAGGTGTTCGGCGACTTCACCGCCTGCCTCGACGTGATCGGCCACGAACTCACCCACGGTGTCACCCAGTTCACCGCCGGCCTGGAGTACCGCGGCCAGCCCGGTGCGCTCAACGAGTCCGTCTCCGACGTGTTCGGCTCCCTGGTCAAGCAGTACGCGCTGGGCCAGGACGCCGCCGACGCGGACTGGCTGATCGGCGCCGGTCTGCTCGCCCCGGGCGTGCAGGGCGTCGCGCTGCGCTCGATGAGAGCCCCCGGCACCGCGTACGACGACCCCCGGCTCGGCAAGGACCCGCAGCCGGCCCACCTGCGCGACTACGTCCGCACCGCCCGGGACAACGGCGGCGTGCACATCAACTCCGGCATCCCCAACCACGCGTTCTACCTGCTCGCCACCGCGCTCGGCGGGCCGGCGTGGGAGCGGGCGGGGCGGATCTGGTACGACGCGCTGACCGGTCGGCGGCTGCCCTCCGACGCCGGGTTCACCGCCTTCGCCCGGGCCACCGTCGCGGCCGCCAGGGCCCGCTACCCCGAACCCTCGGTGGCCGACACGGTGACGGCGGCCTGGGCGCAGGTCGGCGTCAGCGCCGGCTGATCCCCGGACCGCCGGCCGGGCGGCGGATCCCGCAAGGTCAAGGTCCGGGAAAACCCCGGCAAACACCATCCCTGCGCATCACCATGGACACCATGCGTATCCAGGTGACCCGGACCGGTGGCCTAGCGGGCCAGGTCCGCCGTGCGGAACTCGACACCACCGAGCGGATCGACGCCCCGCACGTGCACGCGCTCGCCCGCGAGGCCGTCGCGGGCGGGCTGCGGGCGCCCTCGTACGGGGTGCCGGACGGCTTCCACTACGAGATCACCGTCGACGGCCGGACGGTCCACTGCGCCGACCCCAAGCTGACCGAGTCGCAGCGCGAGCTGGTCTCGCTGGTGCTGCGCGAGGGCGCCTAGCACCGGTCGCCCGACGCGGAACAGCGGCCCGTCCGGAGGTCTCCGGGCGGGCCGCCGTCGCGGCTCCGGGCCGGGAGCCGAGCGTGCGACCTGGGGTCAGAAACCGAGCTTGCGCAGCTGCTTGGGGTCCCGCTGCCAGTCCTTGGCCACCTTGACGTGCAGGTCCAGGTAGACCGGCGTGCCGAGCAGCGCCTCGATGTGCTTGCGGGCGGTGGTGCCGACGTGCTTGAGCCGCGAGCCCTTGGCGCCGATCACGATCGCCTTCTGGCTCTGGCGCTCGATGTAGACGTTGGCGTGGATGTCCAGCAGCGGACGGTCCGCCGGGCGGCCCTCGCGCGGGAGCATCTCCTCGACCACGACCGCCAGCGAGTGCGGCAGTTCGTCCCGGACGCCCTCGAGCGCCGCCTCGCGGATCAGCTCGGCGACCATGATCTGCTCCGGCTCGTCGGTGAGGTCGCCGTCCGGGTAGAGCGGCATGCCCTCGGGGAGCAGCTTGGTGATCAGCTCGCCGACCAGGTCGACCTGCTTGTCGCCGAGGGCCGAGACCGGGATGATCTCCGCCCATTCGATGCCCAGCTCGGCGCCGAGCTGCTGGACCGCGATCAGCTGCTCGGCGAGCCGCTTGGAGTCGACCAGGTCGGTCTTGGTGACGATGGCCACCTTGGGGGTCTTCTTGATCTCGGCGAGCTCCTTGGCGATGAACTTGTCGCCGGGGCCGAGCTTCTGGTCGGCGGGCAGGCAGAAGCCGATCACGTCGACCTCGGCCCAGGTGGTGCGGACCAGGTCGTTGAGGCGCTCGCCGAGCAGGGTGCGCGGCTTGTGCAGGCCGGGGGTGTCGACCAGGACGAGCTGGGCGTCCGGGCGGTGCACGATGCCGCGGACGGTGTGCCGGGTGGTCTGCGGGCGGTCGGAGGTGATCGCGACCTTCGTCCCCACCAGGGCGTTGGTCAGGGTCGACTTGCCCGCATTGGGACGGCCGACGAAGCACGCGAAGCCGGAGCGGTACGAGGAGGAAGGGGCATTCATGGGCTCCATTCTCCCTGATCACCCGAGCCGGGACGGACGCACCGCCACGGTCAGCCCTTCTTGCCGCCGCCCAGCGAGGAGATCCCCATGATCAGCACCATCAGCAGGAAGGCCACCGAGCCCCAGAGCCAGAACGGCGAACCGGTCTCCTGCCACTTGCCCATGCCCATCACGCCCAGCAGCAGCCCCGCGAAGAACGCGTACGGCCCCATCTCCCCCAGCCCTCTCACCGCGCCAACTTCCGGTGAGATTATCGGCTGAACGAAGTCGGCCCTACAGCGCGGGCCGGGCGCCCCGGGTCGCGGCCCCGGGCGCCCGGAGGTGCGTCGTCGGTCAGCGGGCCCCGACCGAGAGCCGCAGCGCGCCGTCCGGACCGGCCAGCAGCACCGGCGTCCCGGCCCCGCCGAGGTCCCGCACGGCGGCCAGGTCGGCCTCGGCGGGCTCCCCCGCCTCGGTCACCACGGCCGCCGCCTCCAGCGACTTCGCACCGCTGGCCACCGCCATCGCGACCGCCGTCTGCAGCGCGCTCAGCCGCAGCGACTCCAGCGCGACCGTCCCGGCCACGTAGGTGCGCCCGGTCTCGTCGCGCACCGCGGCCCCCTCCGCGACGCCGTTGCGGGCGCGGGCGGAGCGGGCCAGGGTGATGATCTTCTTGTCTTCGGGGTCGATCTCGACGATGTCACTCATGCCGCCGAGCATAGGACGCCGCTCCGGTCGGCCGTCCAGACGTTCCACCGCGGCCGCCGGCCGGCACCGGCCTCGGCCTCCGCGGCCGGCGGGTTCGAGCCTCAGTGGCCGATCGGGTTCGGCGGTCCGGGCCGCATCACCTTGACGAAGGTCTTGGGGCCGGACGGCAGCGGCTCCTCGTTGTCGGCGCGCCGCTTCCAGTACGGGTTGTCGTGCGGAAGGTGGCTGCTGACCCGCCCGTACATCCCGAAGGTGGTCAGCACCAGCCCGAAGATGAATGCGAACAGCACGTTGGCCATCCGGAAGTTCAGGATGTTGGCGTCCGGCCGGCCGAGCACCGTCAGGCCGTAGAAGCCGGAGAGCACGAACAGCACCCCGGCCGCCATGTTCAGGTTGGCGGCGACGTTGCCGCCGATGAAGGCGCCGATCACGAGGATGCCGCCCACCACGACGGAGAGGATGCTCAGCGCCCCGTTGGTGGACATCCCGGCGACGTCGTTGCCCTCCGTGGACAGGAAGCCCGGATGGTCCGCCAGCCCGAGGCAGCCGAACACGATCAGGAAGACTCCTCCGAGCCCCGCACCGATCCGCCACACCGTGGCGAGCTTGCGGTCGACGGGCAGTTCGTCCTTCAGCTTCATGGTGACCTCCGCTGGAGACGTCGGACGGCCTTGTCCACGCTACTCCGGTCTCCCGGAAGCGCTCGGCCGCCGGACGGCTAGCTGTAGGGATGGCTCCCCTGCATGTGCGGCACCTCGTGCATGTAGAGGGAGCCGCACTGCTGGCAGCAGCGCAGACCGGTGCCCCACTCCTCCTCCGCCCGGGTCTCGGCGTCGGTGTCCATCGTGCGGCCGCAGAGGGCCGTCGCGGGATCGGCGGCCCGGACGACGTGCCAGGTGCTCGCCCCGGCCGACCGACCCCGCGGACCGTACTCCGCACGCAGTAGATGACTCATGACGCCATCGTCGCCCCACCGCCGCCGGGGCGCTACTCGCCGACCTCCTCGACGGAGCGGTCGGCGGACCGGCGGACCGGGAGGGCGACCATCGAGCCGATGCGGTTCCTCCGGCCGGCCGAGCTCTCGGCGGTGAGCCGGATCCCGGACAGCGTGGAGGTGCTGTCCTCCGGGAGCGGGATCTCGCAGGACGAGCCCGGGATCGGCACCCGGCCGAGGTGCTTGGCGAGCAGGCCGCCGACGGTCTCGACGTCCTCGTCCTCCAGCTCGATGCCGAACAGCTCGCCCAGGTCCTCCACCAGCAGCCGCGCGGTGATCCGGTAGGAGCCGTCGCCGAGGTCCTCCACCGGCGCGATCTCCCGGTCGTACTCGTCGGTGATCTCGCCGACGATCTCCTCCAGGATGTCCTCGATGGTGACCAGCCCGGCCGTGCCGCCGTACTCGTCGATCACGATCGCCACGTGCGAGCGGATCTGCTGCATCTCGCGCAGCAGGTCGGCGGCCGGCTTGGAGTCCGGGACGAACACGGCCGGCCGCATCACGCTGCCCACCTCGTCCGACTCGGACTCCCGGTTGATGTGGGTGCGGCGGACGAGGTCCTTGAGGTAGACGATGCCGACCACGTCGTCCTCGTTGTCGCCGACCACCGGGATCCGCGAGAAGCCCGAGCGCAGCGCCAGGGTGAGCGCCTGCCGGACGGTCTTGTGCCGCTCGATCATCACCAGGTCGGTGCGCGGCACCATCACCTCGCGGACGATGGTGTCGCCCAGCTCGAAGACGGAGTGCACCATCCGGCGCTCCTCGTCCTCGATCACGTCGTTCTTCTCGGCGAGGTCGACCAGGGCCCGCAGCTCCGCCTCCGAGGCGAACGGACCCTCCTTGTAGCCCTTGCCCGGGGTCAGCGCGTTGCCGAGCAGGATCAGCAGCTTCGGGATCGGGCCGAGCACGGCGGCCAGCGGAAGCAGCACGAAGGAGGCCGCCGTCGCCGTGGTCAGCGGGTGCTGGCGGCCGATCGTGCGCGGCGAGACGCCGACCGCCACGAACGACACCAGCACCATCACGCCGAACGCCAGCAGCACGGCCTGCCAGGTCTCGTCGAGGTTGCGCACGCAGACCACGGTGACCAGCACCGCGGCCGCCATCTCGCTGGCCACCCGGATCAGGGTGGCCAGATTGAGGTAGCGGATCGGATCGGAGGCCACCGTCAGCAGCCTGGCCGACCCGCGCCGCCCCGCCCGGACGGCCTCCTCCGCACGGAACTTCGAGACGCGGGAGATGCCCGCCTCGGCGCACGCGGCCAGCCAGCCGAGCACGACGAGCAGCACGGCACCGAGGATGAAGCTCGTACTCTCACCACTCACAGGGGTTCGGGCTCCGCGCTCAGTGGGTGGTGGGGGCCGGGGAGATGCCGCCGAGGCCGCGGCCGGCCCGCCAGCCGTCCAGGATGGCCTTCTGGAGGCCGAACATCTCCTCCTCCTCGTCCGGCTCCTCGTGGTCGTAGCCGAGCACGTGCAGCACGCCGTGGACGGTCAGCAGCTGCAGCTCCTCGTCCATCGAGTGCTTGGACGGCGCCGCCTTGCCCTGCTGCTCGGCCACCTCGGGGCAGAGCACGATGTCACCGAGCAGACCCTGCGGCAGCTCCTCGCCCTCCTTGCCGGGGCGCAGCTCGTCCATCGGGAAGGACATCACGTCCGTCGGGCCCGGGAGGTCCATCCACTGGATGTGCAGCTCCTCCATCGCCGCACCGTCCACCAGGATCACGGACAGTTCGGACTGCGGGTGGATCCGCATCTTGTCCAGTGCGTAGCGGGCGACGTCGAGGATGGCTTCCTCGTCGGCGTCCCAACCGGACTCGTTGGCGATGTCGATCGACATGACGGGCTGGTTACTCAGCTTTCGGTGCGATGGGACTGTCGGGGTGCGCGGGGCGCGGTCGCCTTGCCGGTACGCCGCTGGGCGGGCTTGCGGGCGGCGGCCGGCGGAGCGGTGTCCTCGGCCTCCTGGCGGGCGTCCCAGCGCTCGTAGGCGTCCACGATCCGGCCGACCAGCTTGTGGCGGACCACGTCGGTGCTGGTGAGGACGGAGAAGTGGATGTCGGGCACGTCGGCCAGGATCTCCTGGACGACCTTGAGGCCGCTGCGGGTGCCGCCCGGGAGGTCGATCTGGCTGGTGTCGCCGGTGACGACCACCCGGGAGTTGAACCCGAGGCGGGTGAGGAACATCTTCATCTGCTCGGGCGAGGTGTTCTGGGCCTCGTCCAGGATGATGAAGGCGTCGTTGAGGGTGCGGCCGCGCATGTAGGCGAGCGGGGCGACCTCGATGGTGCCGGCCGCCATCAGCCGCGGGATGGAGTCCGGGTCCATCATGTCGTGCAGCGCGTCGTAGAGCGGGCGCAGGTACGGGTCGATCTTCTCGTAGAGGGTGCCGGGCAGGAAGCCCAGCCGCTCCCCCGCCTCGACGGCCGGACGGGTCAGGATGATCCGGTTGACCTCCTTGGCCTGGAGGGCCTGGACGGCCTTGGCCATCGCGAGGTAGGTCTTGCCGGTACCGGCCGGGCCGAGGCCGAAGACGATCGTGTGCTTGTCGATCGCGTCGACGTAGCGCTGCTGGTTGAGGGTCTTGGGGCGGATGGTGCGGCCCCGGTTGGACAGGATGTTCGCGGTGAACACCTGCGACGGCGCCGGGCTGTCCGGGTCGTCGACGGCGCTCCGGAGCATGGCGATGGAGCGCTCCACGGAGTCCTCCGTCAGGGGTTGGCCGGTGCGCAGCACCAGCATCATCTCGTTGAAGAGCTGCTGGACGAGGGCCACCTCGGCGCGCTCTCCGGTGGCGGTCACCTCGTTGCCGCGGACGTGGATGTCGGCGGCGGGGAAGCCCCGTTCGATCACCCGCAGCAGCGAGTCGGCGGTGCCGAGCAGGGTGACCATCGGGTGCTTCTCGGGGACGACGATCCGGGTGCTGACGCGGCCGTCGTCGGCCGTCTCGGGGCGCGACTGTCCGTCGGTACGGGTCTGCGATGTGTCACTCATAGGTCGGCGCTGGGGCCTGCCTCATCCCATCCGTCTCTCGTGGGCCGCTCGGTTCTCTCCGGGGCACCAGGGTACGCCGCGCACGTGATCGCTGCGGCGGGCGGCGGGGCCGCACCCGACGATGCTGCGGCAGATCGCGGGGCGGCGCGAGCGGTTTTCCACGCCGGTCGGGGCCGCTCCGCCGGTCGGCCGTGCCCCGGTCGGCACCCGGTCCCCGCCCGGTCCCCGCCCGGGCCGCTGTGGACGGTCACCGGCGGCGCCGGGGCGGCACGGGCACCCGGGCGAGGTCCTCGGCGAGCACCACGGTGCCGTCGAAGTGCTTGCGGGCGTCGGCGAGGTGCTGGCCGAGGTCCGGGTAGCGCTGCGAGAAGTGGGTCAGGACGAGGGTCTGGACGCCGGCCTCGGCGGCCGCCTTGGCGGCCTGGCCGGCGGTGAGGTGGCCGTGCTCCTCGGCGAGCCGGGCGTCGGCGTCGGTGAAGGTCGCCTCGATGACCAGCAGGTCGGCCCGCTCGGCGAGCTCGTGGACGCCCTCGCAGAGCCGGGTGTCCATCACGAAGGCGAAGCTCTGGCCGGGCCGGGGCTCGCTGACCTGGTCCAGGGTGATCCGCCGGCCGTCCACCTCGATCGCCCCGAGGTGCTGCAGCCGGCCGACGTCCGGGCCGGCGATGCCGAGGGCGGCGAGCCGCTCGGGCACCAGCCGGCGGCCGTCGGGCTCGGTGAGCCGGTAGCCGAAGGACTCGACCGGGTGCGAGAGCCGGACGGCGTCCAGCGCGAAGCGGGCGCCGGGGGCCGGCAGCGGGCCGGGCTCCTCGATCGGGCGGGGGCGCAGCACGGCCGTCTCGTGGAAGGCGGTGGCGTGCCGCAGCCGTTCGAAGTAGACCTCCCCGGAGGCCGGGAAGTAGACGTCCACCGGGTGCGGCACCCGGTCCAGGTTGATCCGCTGGATCACCCCGGCGAGGCCCAGGCTGTGGTCGCCGTGGAAGTGCGTGACCGCGATCCGGGTCAGCTGGGTGGCGGAGACCCCGGCGTGCAGCATCTGCCGCTGGGTGCCCTCGCCGGGGTCGAACAGCAGGCCCTCGCCGTCCCAGCGCAGCAGGTAGCCGTTGTGGTTGCGGTGCCGGGTCGGCACCTGGCTGGCGGTGCCGAGGACGACGAGTTCGCGCTGTGACACGGTCAGACCATGCGCTCGTTCATCGGGACGCCGCCGAGCACGTGGACGTGTGCGTGGAAGATGGTCTGCCCTGCGCCGGCACCGGTGTTGAAGATCAGACGGTAGTCCTGGATGCCCTCGTCCTCGGCGACCCGGCCGGCCTCGGCGAGCAGCTCGCCGGCGATCTCCGGTTCGGCCGCGGCCAGCGCGGCGGCGTTCGGGTAGTGGACGTGCGGGATGACCAGGACGTGGGTCGGGGCCTTCGGGGCGATGTCGCGGAAGGCGACGGTGCGCTCGGTCTTGCGCCCCAGGGTGGCCGGGCCCCCGCCCGCCACGATCTTGCAGAACAGGCAGTCGGGCTGCGGCTCGCCGGCCATCGGGGTCTCCTCGCGGTGTCGCACGGTGTCGGTCGGGGCGTACGGCCGCATGCTAGCCGAGCCGCGCCCTGGCCTGCTGGTACTCGCTCAGATGCTTCCAGCGCACCACGCGGACGCCGAAGACCTCCTCGTCCTCGAAGTCCTCGGTGATCAGCGAGACCGCGATGATCACGAAGCCGATCGCCCAGCGCTTGGTGAGCCGCCAGGTGTGCGGGCGGCTGCCGTCCTTCTTGCGGATCACCCGGAGCGCCATCAGCCCCTTGCCCACGCTGAAGCCGGTGAGCCGGGCGAACAGCACCTGGTTGACGTAGGAGACGCCGAAGCCGACGGCGAGCAGGGCCATGAAGTAGGAGCCGGGGTGGTCGCTCTTCGGACCGCCGACGGCCTTGGCGGCGATGACGCCCAGGACGACGGCGAGCAGCCAGTCGAGGAGGATCGCCGGGTAGCGGCGGAAGCCGCTCGCCTCCTTCGGCCGGGGCACCCGGGCGTAGGACGGCTGCTGCGGCTCCTGCCCGTAGGGCTGCTGCGGGTGGCCGTAGGGCTGGGCCTGCGGGTACTGCTGCGGGTGCCCGTACGGCTGGGCCGGCGGCGGCACCTGCCCGTACTGCTGCGGGGGCCCGTACGGCTGGGCCTGCCCGTACGGCTGGGCCTGCCCGCCGTAGGGCTGCTGCGGGTGGGGCTGCTGCCCGCCGTACGGCTGCTGCCCGTGGGGCTGCCGGGGTGGGTACGGCTGCGGGGCGTACTGCTGCGAACCGTACGAACCCGGTGGATATCCCTGTGCCACGACCGCCCCCGTACCTACCGATGATCAAGAACAGCCCCGCATCCTACCCAGGACCGGAGCGGAAGGTCGGACCGGCCGACCCCCCGCTCCCCCGCGGCTACTGCCAGGGCATCGGCGGCGGCGTCTTGGCCGGGGTCTCGGCCAGGGCGGCCAGCGCGATCCGGACGCCCTCCGCCAGCTGCGGGTCCTCCCCCGCGGCCCAGTGGTGCGGCGCGAACGGCACCTCGACGTCCGGGTCGACGCCGTGGTTCTCCACGCCCCAGCCGTAGCCCTCCAGCCAGAAGGCGTACTTGGGCTGGGTCACCAGCGTGCCGTCGACCAGGCTGTAGCGGCTGTCGATGCCGATCACCCCGCCCCACGTTCGGGTGCCGACCACCGGGCCGAGCTTCAGCGCCTGGATGGCGGCGTTGACGATGTCGCCGTCCGAGCCGGAGTACTCGTCGGCGAGCGCCACCACCGGCCCGCGCGGGGCGTCGCCGGGATAGGGCACCGGGCTGGTGATGTCCCGGGCGACGTCCCAGCCGACGATCCGGCGGGCCAGCTTCTCGATCACCAGCTGGGAGGTGTGGCCGCCCCGGTTCTCCCGGATGTCGACGATCACGCCCTCCTTGGCCATCTCCGAGCGCAGGTCCCGGTGGATCTGCGCCCAGCCGGTGGTCTGCATGTCGGGGATGTGCAGGTAACCGAGCCGGCCGCCGGACAGCTCGCGCACGGCCGCCCGCCGGCCGGACACCCAGTCGTGGTAGCGCAGCGGCTCCTCGTCGGCCAGCGGGACGACCACCGGGTGGCGCTGGTCGGTGCCGTCCTTGCCGGCCACGGTCAGCTCGACCGGCTGCCCGGCGGTGCCGGCCAGCAGCGGCGCCGGACCGGTGACCCGGTCCACCGGGCGGCCGTTGACGGCCAGGATCGCGTCGCCCGGCCGGATCGCGGCGCCCGGCGCGGCCAGCGGTGAGCGGGCCCGCGGGTCGGAGGACTCGCCGGGCAGGATGCGGGCGATCCGCCAGACGTCCCCGTCCCTGACGAGGTCCGCGCCGAGCAGGCCCTGCCGGCGGGCGGCCTCGGTGTGGACGCCGTGCGGCAGCACGTAGGCGTGCGAGGTGCCCAGCTCGCCGTGCACCTCCCAGAGCAGGTCCACCAGGTCGTCGTGCGAGCCGACCCGGTCCACCAGCGGCCGGTAGCGGTCCAGCACGCCGGCCCAGTCCACCCCGTCGAGGTCGGGGCGCCAGAAGTTGTCGCGCATCAGGCGGCCGTTCTCCTCGTACATCTGCCGCCACTCGGCCGCCGGGTCGACGGTCACACGCAGCCGGGCGAGGTCGACGTCGACCTCGTCGTCCTCGCCGGCCTTGTGGTCGGCCGGGACGATCCGCAGCCCGCCCTCGTCCAGTACGGCGATCCGGCTGCCGTCGCCGCTGACCGCGAACCCGTCGAGGCCGTCGACCAGCTGCTCGACCCGGCGCTTGCGCAGGTCGAACCGCTCCAGGGCCGGGCGCGGCCGCTCGTCCTCCAGCGAGGCCGCCTCGTCGCCGAGCTCACCGATCAGCGGGACCCTCGTCCAGAGCACGGCGTCCTTGGCGGCGCGCAGGGTGCCGAACCGGCCGCCCTCGACCGGGAACGGGACGATCCGGTCGGCGATGCCGTCCAGGTCGACCCGGGTGACCGGCGGCGCGTCCCCGGCGGACTCCTCGCCGTCCGCCTTCCGGCCCTTGGACTCGTCCTCGTCCCCGCCGACCGGCCGCCCGGCCCGCTGCGGCCCGAACGGGGACGGGGTGTCGGCGGCCAGCGTGACCAGGTACGGGCGGCAGCCGTTGGGGAACGACAGGTCGAAGACGTGCGAGTCGTAGACCGGGTCGAAGTTGCGCACCGAGAGGAACGCCAGGTGGCGGCCGTCGGAGGTGAACGCGGGCGAGGTGTCGACGAACCGCTGCGGGGTGACCTCGCTGACCGTGCGGGTGGCCAGGTTGGCGAGCACGATCTGGCGCAGCGAGAAGGGGCCCATGCCGGGGGCCGGGCGGGACCAGGCCAGCCAGGCCGAGTCGGGGCTGAACGCCAGGCCGCTGACCTCGCCGTCGGTGCTGCGCTCCAGCTCGTGCACGGTGCCGTCGGCGAGCACGACCAGCAGCACCCGGCCGTCGTGCGAGCCGACCGCGGCCTGCTTGCCGTCCGGCGAGACGACCAGCGAGCGGACCCGGCCGAGCCGGCCGCCGGCCAGCCGGCGGCGCTCGGCGCCGAGCACGGCGGGGGCGTACTCCAGCGCGTCGTCTCCCTCGGCGTCGGTCACCCAGAGCACGCCCTGGCCGCCGTCCTCGCCCGGCACCACCCTGGCCTGCCGGCCGCGGACGCCGGGCGTCTCGTCCAGCACCCGGGCAGGGCCCTCCCGGTGGGTCAGCCAGTGCACGGTGCCGCGCACGACGACGGCGCCGGCCCGGCCGGTGCGGTCGGGGGCGGCGGTCTCCAGCCAGTGCGCGGCGTACACCGGGCGGGGGCGGCGCCCGGCGCGCTGGCCGGCGGGCCGGATGTCCAGGCGGCGCGGCTCGGCGCCGGCCAGGTCGTCCAGCAGCCAGAGGTCGCCGGCGCTGTGCCAGACCACCCGGGTGCCGTCGGTGCTCGCGTTGCGGGCGTAGAAGCCGTCCCGCGAGGTGGTGTGACGGCGCAGGTCGGAGCCGTCGGGGAGGCTGGAGTAGAGCTCGCCGACGCCCTCGTGGTCGGCGAGGAAGGCGATCCGGTCGCCGACCCAGAGCGGCGAGGACAGCTGGCCGTCGAGGTCCTCGTGGACCCGGACGAACTCCTCCCGGCCGATCCAGAGCTTGCCGGCCCGGCCGCCCCGGTACCGCTTCCACCAGGCCGGCTCCCGGTTGTTCACAGTGGAGAGCAGCACGCGGTCGCCGTTCGGCTCGAACGCCAGCCCGCCGATCGGCCCGTACGGCAGCCGGACCGGCTCGCCGCCGTCCAGCGGCACGGCGTGCGCCCAGGTGCGGCGCAGCGTGGACTGCCCGGCGGTGGTGGTGGCGACCGGCCGGCCGTCGGCGGTCCACCCCTCCAGCCGGGTCTGGACGCTGCCCCAGTAGGTCAGCCGGCGGGACGGGCCGCCGTCCACCGGGGCGACGTGCACCTCGGGGGCGCCGTCCCGGGTGGAGGTGAAGGCGACGTCCCGGCCGTCCGGGGAGAAGCGCGGGTTGCGGACCGGGGCGTGGTCGGCGGTGAGCCGCCACGCCCGTCCGCCGTCCACCGGGGCCAGCCAGACGTCGTTCTCGGCCACGAAGGTGACCAGGTCACCGTGCAGGTGCGGGTGGCGCAGGTAGGCGCCGGCGGAGGTGCTCGGGGATTCGCTCACCCCGCCAGCCTAGGCACGTACGCGTACGACGCACCGGCTTTTCGGCAACAGCCTCCCCCAGTGGGCGACGGCGGGACCGGGAGGCGGCCGTCGCCCCGGCGCCGGCCGGCTCCACGGCCGGGTCCGGCCGTCCCCCACGGGCGCCGGGTCAGCTCCAGCGGCCGGTGCGGCCCAGCAGCAGGGCGCCGGCGGCCACCCCGGCGGTCGAGGTGCGCAGCACCGAGGCGCCGAGCCGGTAGGGCTTGGCGCCGGCCTCCGCGAAGGCGGCCAGCTCGTCCGGCGAGACCCCGCCCTCGGGGCCGACCACCAGCACGATGTCCCCCGCGGCGGGCAGGGCGGCGCCGGCCAGCGGCTCGGCACCCTCCTCGTGCAGCACCCCGGCGAACGCGGCGGCGGCCAGCACCGGGGCCAGCTGGCGGGTCGTCATCGGCTCGCGGACCTCGGGGAAGCGCAGCCGGCGGGACTGCTTGCCGGCCTCGCGCGCGGTGGACCGCCACTTGGCGAGCGCCTTGGCGCCGCGCTCGCCCCTCCACTGGGTGATGCAGCGGGAGGCGGACCACGGGATCACCGCGTCCACGCCGACCTCGGTCATAGTCTCCACGGCCAGCTCACCCCGGTCGCCCTTGGGGAGCGCCTGGACGACGACGATCCGCGGGGCCGGCTCGGGCTCCCGGCGGACGGCGGCCACCGCCACGTCGACCGCGTCCTTGCCGTGCACCGCCGCGACCGTGCCGTCCACGCCGAGGCCGAGGCCGTCCGCGAGGGTCACCGCCTCGCCCGGCTCCAGCCGCTTGACGGCCGCGGCGTGCCGCCCCTCCGGGCCGTCCAGCCGGACCACCGCGCCGGGTGCGGCGGTGGCGAGCTGGGCGGTCTCGACGACGAACACGGGCGCGGTCATGGCGGGTCCTGGAGGTCGGGCGGGCGGGGGAACGACGGCGCCCGGCGATCCTCGCGGATCACCGGGCACCGGCGGTGCGGGCGACGGCCCGGTCAGCGGCCGTCGGACGGGTCAGCGGCCGTCGGACGGAGTCAGCGGCCGTCGGACGGGTCAGCGGCCGTTGAAGGCGTCCTTCAGCCGGGAGAACAGCCCCTGCTGGCCCGGCGCGAACTGGCCGGCCGGCCGCTCCTCGCCGCGCAGCACCGCCAGGCGGCGCAGCAGCTCCTCCTGCTCGGGGTCGAGCTTGGTGGGCGTCTGCACCTCGACGTGCACTATCAGGTCGCCCCGGCCGGTGCCGCGCAGGTGGGTGATGCCGCGGCCGTGCAGCGGGATCGACTGGCCGGACTGGGTGCCGGGCCGGATGTCGACCTCCTCCAGGCCGTCCAGGGTCTGCAGCGGCACCTGGGTGCCCAGCGCGGCGGCCGTCATCGGGATGGTCACCGTGCAGTGCAGGTCGTCCCCGCGGCGCTGGAAGACGGTGTGGGTGGTCTCGGCGATCTCGACGTAGAGGTCGCCGGCGGGGCCGCCGCCGGGGCCGACCTCGCCCTCGCCGGCCAGCTGGATCCGGGTGCCGTTGTCGACACCGGCCGGGATCTTGACGGTCAGGGTGCGGCGGGCGCGGACCCGGCCGTCGCCGGCGCACTCGGGGCACGGGGTCGGCACGACGGTGCCGAAGCCCTGGCACTGCGGGCACGGCCGGGAGGTCATGACCTGGCCCAGGAAGGACCGGGTGACCTGGGAGACCTCGCCCTTGCCGCGGCACATGTCGCAGGTCTGCGCGGAGGTGCCGGGCGCGGCACCCTCACCGCTACAGGTGGTGCAGGTGACGGCGGTGTCGACCTGGAGCTCCTTGGTGGTGCCGAACGCGGCCTCCTCCAGGGTGATCTCCAGGCGGATCATGGCGTCCTGGCCGCGCCGGGTCCGCGAGCGCGGGCCGCGCTGGCCGGAGGCGGCGCCGAAGAAGGCGTCCATGATGTCGGAGAAGCCGAAGCCCGCCGCGCCGGCGCCGAAGCCGCCCGCACCCCCGCCGCCGTTCGGGGAGAGCGGGTCCCCGCCGAGGTCGTAGACCTGCCGCTTCTGCGGGTCGGAGAGCACCTCGTAGGCGGCGTTGATCTCCTTGAACCGCTCCTGCGTCTTCGGGTCCGGGTTGACGTCCGGGTGCAGTTCGCGTGCCAGGCGCCGGAACGCCTTCTTGATCTCGTCCTGCCCCGCATCCCGTCGGACGCCGAGTACCGCGTAGTAGTCCGTGGCCACCAAATGCTCCGCTTGTTCCGCCTGTAGAAGTGCCTGCGACTGGGACCACCGCCGGAATTCCCGACGGCGGCCGTTCCTACGACTCGGCCAGGATCTGGCCGACGTACCGTGCCACCGCTCGCACCGCCCCCATTGTGCCCGGATAGTCCATCCGGGTCGGACCGATCACACCCAGTTTGGCCACGCTCTCGTCGCCCGAACCGTAGCCGACCGAGACGACCGAGGTGGAATTGAGCCCTTCGTAGGCGTTCTCGCGGCCGATCCGCACCGTCATCCCGGCGTCCGCGGTCTCACCCAGGAGGCGGAGCAGGACGACCTGCTCCTCCAGCGCTTCGAGCACCGGCTGGATGGTGAGCGGGAAGTCGTGCCCGAAACGGGTCAGGTTGGCCGTGCCGGCCAGCATGATCCGCTCCTCGTTCTGCTCGGCGAGCGCCTCGAACAGCGTCGCCAGGACGGTGGTGACGGTCGGCCGGTCGGCCGCCTCGAACTGCGCCGGCACGTCCTCCAGCAGCTCCGGGACCTCCGGCAGCCGCCGGCCGACGGCCCGCGTGTTGATCTTGGCGCGCAGGTCCGCGAGGACCACCTCGCCCACGGCGCCCGGGCAGTCGACCATCCGCTGCTCGACCCGGCCGGTGTTGGTGATCAGCACCAGCATCACCTTGCCGGGGGCCAGCGACACCAGCTCGATGTGCCGCACGGTGGAACGGGACAACGAGGGGTACTGGACCACCGCGACCTGGCGGGTCAGCTGGGCGAGCAGCCGGACCGTGCGGGCGACCACGTCGTCGAGGTCGACCGCGCCGTCCAGGAAGTGCCGGATCGCCCGCCGCTCGGGCGCGCTCATCGGCTTGACCTCGGCCAGCTTGTCGACGAAGAGGCGGTACCCCTTGTCGGTGGGGATCCGCCCGGCGCTGGTGTGCGGCTGGTGGATGTAGCCCTCCTCCTCCAGCGCCGACATGTCGTTGCGGACCGTCGCCGGTGACACCCCGAGGTTGTGCCGCTCGACCAGGGCCTTGGAGCCGACCGGCTCCTCGGTGCCCACGTAGTCCTGGACGATGGCGCGAAGCACCGCGAGCTTGCGGTCGTCCAGCTGGCGGACCTCACCGGCCATGGGGCACGCACCTCCGTCTTCGCACGTTGTCCGTTGTGACATGTGTTTCCGTACCTGCAGCTTCCGGGCCGAACCGGGCGACCCCGGTCTTGGCACTCTGAACACACGAGTGCCAGAACCGTACCTGCCAGTGTAAGGCCCGGGTCCCACGGCAGGAACGGCCCGGCCGGAGTGATCCTGCCCGCAGTACGCGGCGGCGGGTCGCGCGCCGGATGATGCCCTGCGGCGGTCCGGGTGGGAGCATCGACAGCAGACGGCGAACGGAGGACAGCGATGTCGACCTCGGGCCAGCCCACCCGCTTCGCACCGGACCGCGGCCTCACCGGCCGGATGGTCGCCACGATGTTCTTCATCGGCCTGCTCTACGTCGGCTTCACCGGGCTGCTGATCGCGCTGCTGCGCGGCGCCTGGCCGCTGATCGTGCTGATCTCCGGCGGCCTGTTCGTCGCCCAGTTCTGGTTCAGCGACAAAATCACCGAGCGGGCGATGGGCGCCCACCGGGTGACCCCCGAGCAGTACCCCCAGCTGCACGGCGCCGTCGACCGGCTCTGCGCGCTCGCCGACATGCCCAAGCCCCGGGTGGCGGTCGCCGACAACGACATGCCGAACGCCTTCGCCACCGGCCGCAACCCGCAGAACGCCGTGGTGTGCGTCACCACCGGGCTGCTGCGGCGGCTGGAGCCGGAGGAGCTGGAGGGCGTCCTCGCTCACGAGCTGTCGCACGTCGCCCACCGGGACGTCGCGGTGATGACCGTCGCCGGCTTCCTGGGGGTGCTGGCCGGGGCGATGACCCGGATCGCGGTGTACGGCGGGTTCGCCGGCGGCCGCAGCAACAACGACTCCAACGCCGCGATCGTCGCACTGATCATCCCGCTGGTGTCGGTGGTCGTCTACGCAATCAGCTTCCTGCTGACCAGGCTGCTCTCCCGCTACCGGGAGCTGGCCGCCGACCGGGCCGCCGCCCAGCTCACCGGCCGGCCCAGCGCGCTCGCCTCGGCGCTGACCAAGGTGACCGGGCAGATCGCCGCGATCCCCACCAAGGACCTGCGCCAGGCGCAGCCGTACAACGCCTTCTACTTCGCCCCCGCGCTGAGCGCCCGGGAGACCGCCACCCAGCTGTTCTCCACCCACCCCTCGCTGGAGCGGCGGCTGGAGCAGCTGGCCCGGATCTCGGCCCGGCTCGGCCGCTGACCCGCCGCTCCGGAAAGGGACCGTCGTGGGAATCCTGGACGCGCTGTTCGGCCGCACCAAGCCGGTCAAGCCCGACCTCGACCAGCTGTTCGGCGTGCCGTCGGCCGCGCTGACCCTGGAGGCGGCCTCCGGCTTCCGCCCGACCGGGCTCGGCTCGGTCTGCTTCGCCTCCGTCGAGGGCGGCGCCTTCGTCGAGGTGGAGCGGCAGGTGCGGGCACTGCTGGACGCCGACACCGGGCGCGGCGGCGTCCCGGTGGAGGCCTCCACGGACGCGTACGGCTACTCCTGGCTGCTGGTGCGGCACCCGCCGGAGGAACTGCCGGAGCTGGTCACCGACCTGCACGCGGTCAACAGCGAGCTGGAGGGGAACGGTTTCGGCCCGCAGCTGCTCTGCTCGATGGTCGGGTTCCGTGACGAGCAGGGCCGCTCGCTGGCACTGGTCTACCTCTACAAGCGCGGCACCTTCTACCCCTTCGCACCGATGCCCGGCGGCGGGGAGAAGCGCAACAGCCCGCTGGAGCTCCAGGTGAACGCCTCGCTCGGGAACGACCTGCGGCTGGAGAAGGACCTCACCCGCTGGTTCCCGGTGTGGGGCGCGCCGGGCCTCTGACGGGCCGTCGGCGCGGCGCGGCGACGCTGCCTATAGTCACCTGCATGCGAAGCCGCCAGAACGGACCCGATCTGACCCCGCCGTGGAAGACGCCGCAGCCCGCCCCCGAGGTGCCCGCCGAGCGGGACCTGGTGGTGGAGGAGGCGGTGACCGGCTTCTGCGGGGCGGTGGTGCGCTGCGAGAAGACCGCCGAGGGCTTCACCGTCACCCTGGAGGACCGCTTCGGCAAGCACCGGGTCTTCCCGCTGGTGCCGCGCGGCTTCCTGCTGGAGGGCCGCACCGTCACGCTGGTGCGCCCCGCCGGGCCGGCCCCGGTCCGGACGCCCGGGCGGACGGCCTCCGGGTCGGTGGCCGTGCCCGGGGCCCGCGCCCGGGTGGCCCGCGAGTCCCGGATCTACGTCGAGGGCCGCCACGACGCCGAGCTGGTCGAGCGGGTCTGGGGCGACGACCTGCGGATCGAGGGCGTGGTGGTCGAGTACCTGGAGGGTGTGGACGACCTGCCGGCGATCGTCGCCGAGTTCGCCCCCGGCCCGGGCAGGCGCCTCGGCGTCCTGGTCGACCACCTGCTCCCCGGCACCAAGGAGCACCGGATCGCGGCCCGGGTCACCGGCGAGGCCGTCCTGGTGGTCGGCCACCCCTACGTCGACATCTGGCAGGCGGTGAAGCCGGCCAGCGTCGGGATCCCGGCCTGGCCCGCCGTCCCGCGCGGGGAGGACTGGAAGGAGGGCACCTGCCGCCGCCTCGGCTGGCCGGTCGACACCCCCGCCGCGTGGAAGCGGATCCTCGCGAAGGTCGACTCCTACAAGGACCTGGAGCCGGAGCTGCTGGGCCGGGTCGAGGAGCTGATCGACTTCGTGACGGAGTAGCCCCGGTCAGCCGTAGGTCCGGAACTCGGTGGTGTCCAGCGTGACGCCGAGCAGGTCGACGGGGACCGGCTCGCCGAACTTGCTGGTCCGTTCGGACAGGTAGTCCGGCAGCCCGGAGGCGGTCGTCCGGCTCGGCTCGGTGAGCAGCACGCAGACCCCCTTGATCGGGTCGACGATCAGGTAGGCCGGGATCGCTCCGCCCGCGTACATCTCCCGCTTGACGTGGTAGTCCCGGTGGACGCTGGTCTTCGACACGACCTCCACGGCCAGGGTCACCGCCGGCGCCGGGAGCAGCTGCGCGGGAGCTTCGACCGAACCCCGCTCGATCACCACCAGGTCCGGCTGGGGTTCACTGGCCTCGTGGGTGAACCCCAGGTCCTGGGTCTGGAGCCGGTTCCAGCGGGCGCGGGGAATCTGATCGACGATCGACTCGACGATGAGGTTGTGGGCCAGATCAGGCCCGGCCATCATCACGATTTCCCCCCGGATGAGCTCGGCCTTGACGCCTTCCGGCACCTCCAGGTTCTCGAAGATCCCGGTCATCCGATCATCGATGGCGGTCATCGCGCGCTCCCTCCGACGGCTGACACCACGCTAACGAATGTCAGTCGACCAGGTCACGTACGACGGCGTCGGCCAGGAGGCGGCCCTGGAGGGTCAGGGCGGCGCGGCCGGCGGCGTAGGGGCCGGCGGCGAGCAGACCGTCGGCGAGGGCCCGGTCGGCGGCCTCCCGGCCGGTGGCGGTGAGCAGGTCGAGCGGGACGCCCTCGGCGAGGCGCAGTTCGAGCAGGATGCGCTCGACGCGGCGGTCCTCGGCGGAGAGGAGCTCGCGCCCCTGCGCGGGCGTGCGGCCCTCGGCGAGCGCCTGCGCGTACGCGGCGGGGTGCTTGGCGTTCCACCAGCGGACGCCGCCGACGTGGCTGTGCGCGCCGGGACCGGCGCCCCACCAGTCGGCCCCGGTCCAGTAGAGCTCGTTGTGGCGGCAGCGGCCCTCGGGAGCGGTGGCCCAGTTGGAGACCTCGTACCAGGAGTAGCCGGCGGCGGCGAGCGCCTCCTCGGCGATCAGGTAGCGGTCGGCGTGCACGTCGTCGTCGATCATCGGCAGTTCGCCGCGCTTGACCCGGGCGGCGAGCCGGGTGCCGTCCTCGACGATCAGCGAGTAGGCCGAGACGTGGTCCGGTCCGGCGCCGATCGCGGCGTCCAGGGAGGCCCGCCAGTCGTCGTCGGACTCGCCGGGGGTGCCGTAGATCAGGTCGAGGTTGACGTGCTCGAAGCCGGCCGCGCGGGCCTCGGCGACGCAGGCCTCGGGACGGCCGGGGGTGTGGTGGCGGTCCAGCAGCTGGAGCACGTGCGGGCGGGCCGACTGCATGCCGAAGGAGATCCGGTTGTAGCCGCCCTCCCGCAGCTCGGCCAGGTAGGCCGGGTCGACGGACTCGGGGTTGGCCTCGGTGGTCACCTCGGCGTCCTCGGCGAGCCCGAACTCCTCCCGGATCGCGGCCAGCATCCGCACCAGGTCGCGGGCGGGAAGCAGGGTCGGCGTGCCGCCGCCGAGGAAGACGGTCCGCACCGGCAGCTCGGCGGAGCCCAGCACCTTCCGCGCCAGCCTGACCTCGGCGACCACGTTGTCCGCGTAGGTCTCCTGCGAGGCGACCGCGCCCGAGGAGCGCAGTTCGGTGGCGGTGTAGGTGTTGAAGTCGCAGTAGCCGCAGCGGCTCGCGCAGTACGGCACGTGCAGGTAGAAGCCGAACGGCCGCGACCCGAGCCCGGTGAGGGCGTGCGCGGGCAGGGAACCGTCGGACGGCACGGGTTCGCCGTCGGGAAGTGCGGAGGGCATGCCCCCATTGTCCCGTACGGCCCGCGGAAGCCCGCGGGCCGTACCGGAGCAGGGCGGATCAGGCCTCGTTGGCCCCCGCGTACATGGCGGTGACGGCGTCGGCGTAGGTCTTCTCGACCACCGGGCGCTTGATCTTCAGGCTCGGCGTGAGCTCGCCGTGCTCGACGTCGAGGTCGCGCGGCAGCAGGTGGAACTTCTTGATCGTCTGCCAGCGCTGCAGGTCGCCGTTGAGCCGCTTGACGAAGCCCTCGATCAGCTGCTGCACCTGGGGCTCGACGGCCAGCTCGGCGTAGGACTTGCCGGCCAGGCCGTGCTCGGCGGCCCACGGCATGATGACCGCCTCGTCCAGGCCGATCAGTGCGGTGCAGTAGTTGCGGCCGTTGCCGATCACCAGGACGTTGCTGACGAACGGGCAGACCGCCTTGAACTTGCCCTCGACCTCGCTCGGCGCGACGTACTTGCCGCCGGAGGTCTTGAACAGGTCCTTCTTGCGGTCGGTGATCCGCAGGAAGCCGTCCGGGCTGAGCTCGCCGATGTCCTCGGTGTGGAACCAGCCGTCCGACTCCAGCACCTCGGCGGTCTTCTCCGGCAGGTCGTGGTAGCCGCGCATGATGCCGGGGCCGCGCAGCAGGATCTCGCCGTCCTCGGCGATCCGCACCTCGGTGCCCGGCAGCGGCCGGCCGACGGTGCCGATCCGGATGTCCTCCGCCCGGTTGACGGTCGAGCCGGCGCTGGTCTCGCTCAGGCCGTAGCCCTCCAGGATCGGCACCCCGGCGCCGAGGAAGAAGTAGCCGATCTCGGGGGCGAGCGCCGCACTGCCGGAGACCGCGCCGCGCAGACGCCCGCCGAACGCGGCCCGGATCTTCGCGTACACCAGCTTGTCGGCGAGCGCGTGCTGCAGCCGCAGCGCGGCCGGGACGCCGTCGCGGCCGGTGGCGATCCGGTTGGCCTGGGTGGTCCGGGCGTAGTCGCGGGCGACCTTGGCGGCCCAGAGGAAGATCTTGTACTTGGCCCCGCCCTCGGCCCGGGCCCGGCCGGCGATGCCGTTGTAGACCTTCTCGAAGATGCGCGGCGCCGACGCCATGATCGTCGGTCGGATCGTCGGCAGGTTGTGGATGATCCGGTCCACCCGGCCGTCCACCGCCATCACGTGGCCGGTCGAGATCTGGCCGGAGATCAGCGTCTTGCCGAACACGTGCGACAGCGGCAGCCACATGAACTGCACGTCGTCGGCGCGCAGCAGCCCGCTGGCCTCCTGCGCCCGGCCCTCGTACGCCCAGCAGTCGTGCACCAGCCGCACGCCCTTGGGCCGGCCGGTGGTGCCCGAGGTGTAGATCAGGGTGGCCAGCTGCTCCTTGTCGAGCCCGGCGACGGTCTTCTCGATCACGTCCGGGTGCTGTTCCAGGTACTCCGCGCCGCGCTGCTCCAGCTCGGCGAGGGTCAGCAGGTCGAGGCCGGCCGTCTCGGGGGCCTCCCCGGGGGCGTCGAAGAGGATCACGGTGCGCAGCTCGGGCAGCTGCTCGATCTGCTCGACGGCCTTGGCCAGCTGCGCGGCGTTCTCCGCGAACAGCGCCTTCGACCCGGAGTTGGCGAGGATGAACGCCGTCTCGTCCGCGTTGGTGCTCGGGTAGACGGTGGTGGTGGCGGCGCCCGCGCACATGTTGCCGAGGTCGGCGATGATCCACTCCACCCGGGTGGAGGAGGCCAGGGCGACCCGGTCCTCGGGCCGGATGCCGAGCGCCATCAGGCCGGCGGCCACCGCTTTCACCCGGACGGCGGTCTGCGCCCAGGTCAGCGAGCGCCACTGCTCGGCGCCCGGGGCACCGTCGGCCGCCTGCTCGTCCACCGGGGCGGGGTAGCGGTAGGCCTCGGCGCCGGGAGTGGCGGCGACCCGCTCGAGGAAGAGGTGGGCGACGGAGGCCGGACGCCCGGCGACGATGTCGGCGCTGCCGGAGCCGATCAGGGACTGCGCGGAACTCAACGAGGACCTCCGGTGGCGGGTGGCCGTCTGAGGGGTGGTCGCGGCTCCCGTGGGGGCGGTCGCCGGGCCCCGGGTTCACCGGTTCGATACCAGCGAGTAACAAGGGGGCCACCAGCAGCCTAGGGGGAAACCGGTCAATGCGTAAGGGGGCAGAGGCAGCTGGCACGCCCCCGCACCCCCGGTGCAGCCCCGTCCCGGCCCCCGCCGAAACATTCGGCAAAGGACTGGACAAACCTCCGGTCGCCGCATGCCCAATGGTCTGGAGAAGACCACCGAAGACCGAGAATTGGGGTGCGAATCCCACCGCCGACGACAAGAGTGTGCCAGTGCTGATCAGATTGCTCAGGGCGTACCTGCGCCCGTACTCCCGCCCGATCACCCTGCTGGTCCTGCTCCAGCTGGTCGCGACGCTCGCCTCGCTCTACCTGCCGACCCTCAACGCCGACATCATCGACGACGGCGTCGTCAAGGGCGACACCGGCTACATCCTGCGCGTCGGCGGCGTGATGATCGGCGTCACCGTCATCCAGGCGCTCTGCTCCATCTGCGCCGTCTACTACGGCGCCCGCACCGCGATGGCCGTCGGCCGCGACGTCCGCGCCGCCGTCTTCGACCGGGTGCAGGGCTTCTCCGCCCGCGAGGTCGGCCAGTTCGGCGCCCCCTCCCTGATCACCCGGACCACCAACGACGTCCAGCAGGTCCAGATGCTGGTCCTGATGTCCTTCACCCTGATGGTCGCCGCCCCCATCATGTGCGTCGGCGGCGTCATCATGGCGCTCAACCAGGACGTGCCGCTCTCCGCGCTCCTGCTCGCCGTCGTCCCCGTCCTCGGCGTCGTCGTCGTCCTGCTGGTCCGCGCGCTACGCCCCAAGTTCCGCGCCATGCAGGTACGGATCGACACCATGAACCGCGTGCTGCGCGAGCAGATCACCGGCATCCGGGTCATCCGCGCCTTCGTCAAGGACGACCACGAGCAGCACCGCTTCGCCGGCGCCAACCACGACCTCACCGACGTCGGCCTCCAGGTCGGCCGCCTGATGGCCCTGATGTTCCCCACCGTCATGCTGGTGGTCAACATCTCCAGCGTCGCCGTGCTCTGGTTCGGCGCCCACCGCATCGACAGCGGCGGCATGGAGATCGGCGCGCTCACCGCGTTCCTCTCCTACCTGCTGCAGATCCTCATGAGCGTCATGATGGCCACCTTCATGTTCATGATGGTGCCGCGCGCCGAGGTCTGCGCCGAACGCATCCACGAAGTCCTCGACACCCGCTCCAGCGTCGTCCCGCCCGCCGCCCCCGTCACCGAGCTGCTGCGCCGCGGCAACCTGGAACTGCGCGACGTCGAATTCCGCTACCCCGGCGCCGAGGCTCCCGTGCTGCGCGGCATCGACATCACCGCCCGCCCCGGCCAGACCACCGCCGTCATCGGCTCCACCGGCAGCGGCAAGTCCACCCTGCTCGGCCTCGTCCCCCGCCTCTTCGACGCCACCTCCGGCCGCGTCCTGCTCGACGGCGTCGACGTCCGCGAACTCGCCCCCGAGGCGATCGCCGAAACCGTCGGCCTCGTCCCGCAGAAGCCCTACCTCTTCACCGGCACCGTCGCCAGCAACCTCCGCTACGGCCGGCCCGACGCCACCGACGAGGAACTCTGGCACGCCCTGGAGGTCGCGCAGGCCAAGGAGTTCGTCGAACAGCTCGCCGAAGGACTCGACGCACCCATCGCCCAGGGCGGCGGCAACGTCTCCGGCGGCCAGCGCCAGCGCCTCGCGATCGCCCGCGCCCTGGTCCGCCGGCCCGACGTCTACCTCTTCGACGACTCCTTCTCCGCACTCGACTACGCCACCGACGCCAAGCTGCGCAAGGCCCTCGCCCGCGAGACCGCCGACGCCACCGTGCTCATCGTCGCCCAGCGCGTCTCCACCATCCGCGACGCCGACCGGATCATCGTCCTCGACGAGGGCGCCGTCGTCGGCAGCGGCACCCACCGCGAACTCATGGCCGACAACCCGACGTACCGGGAGATCGTGCTCTCCCAGCTCACCGAGCAGGAGGCGGCGTGACCACCGCGGACAAGAAGGCACCGGCCAAGCCCGCCAGCGGCCCCGGCCACCTGCCCGGCGACTCCCAGGCCGCCGCCGCCCGCCGCGGCCCGGCCGGCCCCGGCCGGTTCATGGGCGGCCAGGGCGTCGAGAAGTCCATGGACTTCAAGGGCTCCGGCAAGCGGCTGCTCGGCCTGCTGCGCCCCGAACGCCCCCTGCTCGCCGGCGTCCTCGCACTCGGCGTGCTCAGCATCGGCTGCGCCGTCACCGGCCCCAAGGTCCTCGGCGACGCCACCGACCTGATCTTCGCCGGCGTGGTCGGCCGGCAGACCCCGCCCGGCACCACCAAGGAGCAGGTGGTCGACGGCCTGCGCGCCCAGGGCAACGGCGGCGTCGCCGACCTCCTCTCCTCCACCGACTTCACCCCAGGCCAGAGCATGGACTTCGGCGCCATCGGCACCGTCCTGCTCTGGGTGCTCGCCATCTACGTCGCCGCCGCCGTCTTCGGCGTCCTCCAGGGCCGGCTCGCCACCAAGGCCATCCAGCGGGCCGGCTACCGGCTGCGCCAGGACGTCGAGGCCAAGCTGACCCGGCTGCCGCTCAGCTACTTCGACAAGCAGCCCCGCGGCGAGGTGCTCAGCCGCGTCACCAACGACATCGACAACATCAGCCAGTCCATGCAGCAGACCCTGGGCCAGGTGGTGAACTCGCTGCTCACCGTCGTCGGCGTGCTGGCGATGATGTTCTGGATCTCCCCGCTGCTGGCGCTCATCGCCCTGGTCTCGGTGCCGCTGTCGGTGGTCGTGGCCACCCGGGTCGGCAAGCGGGCGCAGCCGCAGTTCGTCCAGCAGTGGAAGTCCACCGGGCAGCTGAACGCCCACATCGAGGAGATGTACACCGGCCACACCCTGGTGAAGGTGTTCGGACGGCAGCAGGAGTCCGCCGCGACCTTCCGCGAGCACAACGAGGCCCTCTACCAGGCGAGCTACCGGGCCCAGTTCATCTCCGGGATCATCCAGCCCGCGATGATGCTGATCGGAAACCTCCAGTACGTGCTGATCGCCGTCGTCGGCGGCCTGCGGGTCGCCTCCGGCGCGCTGTCCATCGGCGACGTCCAGGCCTTCATCCAGTACTCGCGGCAGTTCAGCCAGCCGCTCACCCAGGTCGCCAGCATGGCCAACCTGGTGCAGTCCGGCGTCGCCTCCGCCGAGCGCGTCTTCGAACTGCTCGACGCGCCCGAGCAGACCCCCGAGCCGGCCATGCCGGAGCGGCCCGACGCCATCCGCGGCCGGGTCGTCTTCCAGGACGTCTCCTTCCGCTACGACCCCGAGAAGCCGCTGATCGAGGACCTCTCGCTCAAGGTCGAACCCGGGCAGACCGTCGCCATCGTCGGGCCGACCGGCGCCGGCAAGACCACCATGGTCAACCTGCTGATGCGGTTCTACGAGGTCAGCTCCGGGCGGATCACCCTCGACGGGGTGGACATCGCCGCGATGGCCCGCGAGGACCTGCGCTCCGGCATCGGCATGGTGCTCCAGGACACCTGGCTGTTCGGCGGCACCATCGCCGACAACATCGCCTACGGCGCCGACGGCGCCACCCGCGAGCAGGTGGTCGAGGCGGCCAGGGCCGCGCACGTGGACCGCTTCGTGCGCACCCTGCCGGACGGCTACGACACCGTCATCGACGACGAGGGCACCGGGGTCAGCGCCGGCGAGAAGCAGCTGATCACCATCGCCCGGGCGTTCCTCGCCCAGCCCTCGATCCTCGTCCTCGACGAGGCGACCAGCTCCGTCGACACCCGCACCGAGGTGCTGATCCAGCGAGCCATGGCCAGGCTGCGCAGCGGCCGCACCAGCTTCGTGATCGCCCACCGGCTCTCCACCATCCGGGACGCCGACGTGATCCTGGTGATGGAGAGCGGCTCGATCGTCGAGCAGGGCACGCACGACGAGCTGATCGCGGCCGACGGCGCTTACGCGCGGCTGTACAAGGCGCAGTTCGCGGAGGCGGTGGCCGAGGTCGACTGACCGGGGCGCGACCGGGCGGGGCGGTACCGGGCGACCCGCTACCGGGCGGGGCGGTGCCGGGCGAGGCGCTACCGGGCGGGGCGGTACCGGGCGGGGCGCGCGGCGGATGCACGCAGGAGCCGGAGCGGGAACCGAACACCCCCGCTCCGGCTCCGGCATTCCCGCCGGGGCCGGTCGGGCCGGCCCGGCTCGGGCGGGGTCGCTTCGTCCCAGCGATCGGGCTCGCCCCAGCCCGGTACCCGCTCTTCTTCCCCGGTGGCGGCGGGCGCTACGGTAGGCCTGTGAGTGACCAGCCGTCAGCCCCCGCACCGGATCCGGACGCCTTCGAGGCGAACCGGCGCTACCTGGGCTCGGTCGCCTACCGGCTGCTCGGCTCCTTCACCGACGCCGAGGACGTCCTGCAGGAGGCCTGGCTGCGCTGGCAGTCCGCCGACCGTACGACCGTCGCCGACCCGCGGGCCTTCCTGACCACCGTGGTCACCCGGCTCTGCTACGACCAGCTGGGCTCCGCCCGGGCCCGCCGGGAGTCCTACTTCGGTGAGTGGCTGCCCGAGCCGTCCGTCTCCACCACGGCCGCCCCCGCCTCGCCCGCCGAACTGGCCGAGCTCGGCGAGTCCGTCTCGATGGCGCTGCTCGCCGTCCTGGAGCAGCTCACCCCCGCCGAGCGGGCCGCATTCGTCCTGCACGACGTGTTCGCGGTCGGCTTCGACGAGATCGCCGCCACCCTGGACCGATCCCCCGACGCCACCCGCCAGCTCGCCTCCCGGGCCCGCCGCCGGGTCAAGGAGGGCGGCCGGCGCAGCACCGCCGACCCCGCCGAGCACCGGCAGGCGGTCGAGGCCTTCGCCGCCGCCACCGCCCGGGGCGACATCCTGGGCCTGATGAACGTCCTCGACCCTGAGGTGGTCTGGCACGCGGACGGCGGCGGCATCGTCCGCGCCGCGGCCCGGCCGGTGTTCGGAGCCGACAAGGTCGCCCGTCTGGTGCTCGGGCTGGTCGCCAAGTGGCTCACTCCCGACACCCGCATCGCCTCCGCCCTGGTCAACGACCTGCCCGGACTGCTCTTCCACAGCGCCTCCACGGGCGCCGTGGAGGGCGTGGTCGGCTTCAACGTCAGCCCCGGCGGCCGGATCACCGACGCCTACGTGGTGGTCAACCCGGAGAAGCTCACCCGTGTGACGCCGATCACCGTCACATCCTGACCGGTCGCGTCGTCCCCTTCCCGAGCAGGCGCACAGGGCGCCCCTCGCGGGCCCTTCGAAGGGGAGACGAGCACCATGACCAGCAAGGCGAACGGCAAGCACATCGTCGTACTCGGCGCGGGCTGCGCAGGCCTCCCCGCGGCCACCCGGGCCGGCAAGCACAACCGGGTGACCCTCGTCGCCCCCGAAACCCGCTTCCGGCACCGGGTCCGCCAGCACGAGACCGCGGCCGGCCACCCCGCACGCCGGCCCGCCGTCGCCGAGGTGGTGCGCGGCCGCGGCGTCCGGCACGTCCAGGCCCGGGCCACCGAGCTCGACCTCGCCGGCCGCAAGGTCCTCCTGGACACCGGCGAGACCCTCGCCTACGACACCCTGGTCTACGCCCTCGGCAGCCGCACCGCATGGCACGGCGTCCCCGGCGCCGCGGAGCACGCCTACGGTGCCGAACGGGCCACCGAGATCAGCGAGCGGCTGCGCACCGCGGACCGCCCCGGCACCGTGGCCGTGGTCGGCGGCGGCGCCACCGGCATCGAGATGGCCACCGAGATCGCCGAGGCGCACCCGGAGTGGAAGGTGCGGATCGTCACCGCCGGCCAGGTCGGCGGCTGGTTCTCGGCCCGCGGCCGGGCCCACGTCCTGGCCGTCATGGCCGGGCTCGGGGTCGAGGTGCACGAGCAGGCCACCGTCACCGCGGTCGACCCGGAGGGTCTGGACACCACCGGCGGCCGGATCCCGGGCGACATCGTGGTCTGGGCCGCCTCCATGGAGCCGCTCCCGCTGGCCGCCGAGGCCGGACTCACCGTCAACGCCGCCGGCCGGGCAGTGGTCGACGGGTACCTGCGGTCGGTCTCGCACCCCGACGTCCACGTGATCGGCGACGCCGCCGAGGTCACCGTTCCCGGCACCGGCACCCTCCGGATGGCCTGCGCCACCGCCCTGCCGATGGGCCGCTACGTCGGCCGGCTGCTCGCCGGGCGCACCGGCAAGCCCTTCGCGTTCCGGTACACGGCGCAGTGCCTGAGCCTCGGCCGGCGGGAGGCGCTGGTGCAGCTCATCCACGGAGACGACTCGATGCGGCCGCGCGTGCTCACCGGCCGGACGGGACGGCTCATCAAGGCCCTCATCGTGAACGCCGTGGTCTGGTCGCTGCGGTAGCGGGCGCGCCTGCCTGCGGGCGCGGGCGGGCGTGGGCGGGCCTGCGGGCAGGCAGGCATGCGTGCGGGCGGGGGCGTGCGGGCGGGCGGGCGTGCGGGCGGGCCTGGGGGAATGCGGCCCGCGCTCCTGCGTCACCGGAACGCGGGAGGGCCCGGGGCTGTCCGCCCCGGGCCCTCCCGTCCGTCGCCTGCCGACGCTACTTCTTGTCCTTCGGCGGCTCGGCGTCGGTGGACAGCGCGGCGATGAAGGCCTCCTGCGGGACCTCCACGCGGCCGACCATCTTCATCCGCTTCTTGCCTTCCTTCTGCTTCTCCAGCAGCTTGCGCTTACGCGAGATGTCACCGCCGTAGCACTTGGCGAGAACGTCCTTGCGGATCGCACGGACCGTCTCACGGGCGATCACCCGGGAACCGATGGCGGCCTGGATCGGCACCTCGAACTGCTGGCGCGGGATCAGCTTCTGCAGCTTCCCGGCCATCATGACGCCGTAGCTGTAGGCCTTGTCCTTGTGGACGATCGCGGAGAAGGCGTCCACCGCGTCGCCGTGCAGCAGGATGTCGACCTTGACCAGGTTGGCGCTCTGCTCGCCGATGGGCTCGTAGTCCAGCGAGGCGTAGCCGCGGGTCTTGGACTTCAGCTGGTCGAAGAAGTCGAAGACGATCTCGGCCAGCGGCAGGGTGTAGCGCAGCTCGACGCGGTCCTCGGAGAGGTAGTCCATGCCCTGCAGGTTGCCGCGGCGGGACTGGCACAGCTCCATGATCGCGCCGACGAACTCGTTCGGCGCCAGGATGGTGCCGCGCACGATCGGCTCGTGCACCTCGGCGATCTTGCCGGAGGGGAACTCGCTCGGGTTGGTGACGGTGTGCTCGGTGCCGTCCTCCATCACCACGCGGTAGATCACGTTGGGGGCGGTGGAGATCAGGTCGAGGTTGAACTCGCGCTCCAGGCGCTCCCGGATGATCTCCAGGTGGAGCAGGCCGAGGAAGCCGCAGCGGTAGCCGAAGCCGAGCGCGACGGACGTCTCCGGCTCGTAGACCAGCGCGGCGTCGTTCAGCCGCAGCTTGTCGAGGGCGTCGCGCAGCAGCGGGTAGTCCGAGCCGTCCAGCGGGTAGAGGCCGGAGAACACCATCGGGCGCGGGTCCTTGTAGCCGCCGAGCGGCTCGGTGGCGCCCTTGTTCTGCGAGGTGATCGTGTCACCGACCTTGGACTGCCGGACGTCCTTCACACCGGTGATGATGTAGCCGACCTCGCCGACGCCGAGGCCGTCGGCGACCTTGGGCTCCGGCGAGATGACGCCGATCTCCAGCAGCTCGTGGGTCGCGCCGGTGGACATCATCGCGATCCGCTCGCGCTTGGTGAGCTGGCCGTCGACGACACGGACGTAGGTGACCACGCCGCGGTAGGCGTCGTACACCGAGTCGAAGATCATCGCGCGGGCCGGGGCGTCCTTGACGCCGACCGGGGCCGGGATGGTGTTGACGATGTGGTCCAGCAGGTCCTCGACGCCGAGGCCGGTCTTGGCGCTGACCTGGAGCACGTCGGACGGGTCGCAGCCGATGATGTGCGCGATCTCCGCGGCGTACTTCTCCGGCTGGGCGGCCGGCAGGTCGATCTTGTTGAGCACCGGGATGATCGTGAGGTCGTTCTCCAGCGCCAGGTAGAGGTTGGCGAGGGTCTGCGCCTCGATGCCCTGGGCCGCGTCGACGACCAGGATGGTGCCCTCGCACGCGGCGAGGGAGCGGGACACCTCGTACGTGAAGTCCACGTGGCCCGGGGTGTCGATCATGTTGAGGATGTGCGTCGTGCCGGCGTTCGGCCCGGTCTTCGGCGCCCACGGGAGGCGGACGGCCTGCGACTTGATGGTGATACCGCGCTCGCGCTCGATGTCCATGCGGTCGAGGTACTGGGCGCGCATCTGCCGCGGGTCGACCACGCCGGTGATCTGGAGCATCCGGTCTGCGAGCGTCGACTTGCCGTGGTCGATGTGGGCGATGATGCAGAAGTTGCGGATCAGCGCCGGGTCGGTACGGCTGGGCTCTGGCACATTGCTGGGGGTCGCGGGCACCTTGGTCCGATTCTCCGTTGGTCCGGGGGCCGGGGGTGTCCGGGTCATCGCTGACCGGCCTCCCGGGGACCGGACAGTCGTCCGATCGAAATAGTCCCTCCCATCTTCCCACGAGCGCGGCGTGCGCCGCCGGTCAGCTCTCCGCTCCGTCCACGGACCTGCCCCGGCCGCTCCACGGGCGGCCCCTCCACTGCCGCAGCCGGACGGGCCCGCCGGCGCCTGCGCTGCGGCAGGATGGCGTCGCATGATCCTGGAAAGCGCCCTGCTCGACGTCGTCCCGGGCCAGGAGGAGGCGTTCCTCGCCGCCTTCGCCGAGGCCCGGCCGCTGATCGCGGTCCAGCGCGGCTTCCGCTGCCTGGAACTGCGCCGCTGCCTGGACGCGGGGCGCGGCTCGCGGTTCCTGCTCCAGGTGGAGTGGGAGCACCTGACCGACCACACCGAGGGATTCCGACGCTCCGCCGAGTACCAGCGCTGGCGCGAGCTGCTGCACCACTACTACGCGCCGTTCCCCGAGGTGGAGCACTACGGCGAGCCGGTGCTCAGCGCCTGAGCGGTCGCCCGCACGCGCGTGCGCGGTGCCCGGTCGGTTTGGGGCGAGCCGCGCGCCCCTGGTAGCGTTGGGCGCTGCACCTGGCCTCGGCATGCCCTCTCAGCTGGTCCGACGGCCGCCCGGTGCAGCCCGTTCCAACCAAATGACACAGACTGAGGCACTTTCGTGGCGAACATCAAGTCCCAGATCAAGCGCAACAAGACCAACGAGAAGGCGCGCCTGCGCAACAAGGCCGTCAAGTCCTCGCTGAAGACCGCTCTGCGCAAGGCCCGTGAGGCCGCTGCCGCCGGCGAGACCGAGAAGGCCGTCGTGCTGGCCCGCGCCGCCTCCAAGGCGCTGGACAAGGCCGTGAGCAAGGGCGTCATCCACGCCAACCAGGCCGCCAACAAGAAGTCGGCCATCACCAAGCGCGTCAACGCCGTCCAGGCCTGACGCCACCGGGGCTCCGGCCCCACCCCCTCGGGACGAACCGGCCCTCTACCCGGACTCCCGAGGCGAGATCGAGACTCGCACCGCACGCGGCCTGCGTTCGCCACGCGGGTGCGGTGCACAGGCAGTACGGCAGGCGCCGTAGCGGACCTCTTCCCCAGAGGCTGCTGCGGCGCCTGTCGCGTTCCGTGCTCCGACCGCTATGGTCGGTCACGGGTCACGCCGCCGATCACGTGCCGGTGGTCGAGGTTCGAAGGCTGAGGGGGGCACCACCGATGGCTACGCCACCGCCACCACCGTCCCAGGACGCATCCGGGTTCGCCGGACTTCCGCAGCAGCAACAGCCGCCCGCCGGGAACACCCCCGGATTCGGCCCGCCGCCCGGGCTGCCCGCCGCCCCCGGACTCCCGCCCGCACCGGGCCGGCCGCCGGTCGCCGGCAGCGCGACGCCCGGCGGGCCCGGCGCGCCCCGCCGTAAGGGTGGGAGCCTGCGCCGGAACACCGTCTGGGCGTTCGTCGGCGCCGTCCTCGCCTCGATCGTCTGGTCCGGCGCGGTGGCCCTCGTCCCGGACCTGGTGCAGAGCCGCCCCGCGGCGCAGAGCCTCCACGGCTACCACGCCGTCGACCGGATCTGCGACACCGGCAAGCTCACCGCGTTCCGGGCGAAGTACAAGATGGTCGACAACTACCCGCTGGACCACACCGGCCGCAGCGACTCCATGGACGTGATGCGCTGCTACGCCCTGATGAAGCGCACCGTCAGCGGGAGCGACTCCCCGGACTACGCCACGCTGGACATCCGCGTCGAGCTGCACAAGGCCGTCGACTCCTCGCCCGAGTTCGCCGCCACCCGGCACTACTTCGAGCAGCAGAAGTACGAGGTCGCCGACGTGCCGGACCTCGGCCAGGAGGCCTACTACGCCTACGGCGATGAGCCGACCAGCTCCGACAGGAGCTTCCACGACATCAACTACTACCTGCAGGTCCGCGACGGGGGCATGACCTACTCGCTGTACTGGACGGACAACTACCAGGTCAGCGAGAACCACACCCTGGACCGCGACAGCGTCCGCCGGGCCATGCTCGACGACACCCGGGACATCCTGAAGGCGATCGGCGGGAAGTAGCCGGCGGGGGGCGCGGACCGGAGCTCCGGGCTCGGTGTCGTCGGAGCTCGGTACGGCCCTGGCTCCGCGCCGCCGGAGCTCGGTGCGGGCGGAGCTCCCTGCCGCGGGGCCCCCTACGGCCGTGGTTCCTTACGGCCGCGGTTTCCCTACGGCGGGAGCTCCCTATGGCGGGAGCTCCCTACGGCCGGAGCTCCCTGCCGCCGCGGCTCAGTACTGGCGGGAGCCGGCCCGCGCGGCCCGGGCGACGGCGACGACGGCCCGCTCCAGCGCGAAGGCCGGGTCGTCGGAACCGCCCTTGACGGCAGCGTCCGCCTGGGCGATCGCGGTCAGCGCGGCGGCCACGCCGTCGCCCGTCCAGCCACGCATCTGCTGGCGGACCCGGTCCACCTTCCACGGCGGCATGCCCAGCTCGCGCGCCAGGTCGGCGGGCCGCATGTTCCGCCCGGTGGTCGCCAGCCGGCCGATGCTGCGGACCCCGGAGGCCAGCGCGTAGGTGATGCCGGTCGGCGGCTGCCCCACGGCCAGCGCCCAGCGCAGCCGCTCCAGCGCCTCGGCCGCCCGGCCCGTGACGGCGAGGTCCGCCACCTCGAAGCCGGTCGCCTCGGCCCGACCGCTGTAGTAGCGGGCCACCACGGTCTCGTCGATGGTCCCCTCGACGTCCGAGGTGAGCTGACTGCAGGCGGCGGCCAGCTCGCGCAGATCGCTCCCGAGCGCGTCCAGCAGCGCCTGGCAGGCTTCCGGCGTCGCGGACCGTCCGAGCGTGCGGAACTCGCCCTTGACGAAGGCCAGCCGCTCCGACGCCTTGGCCAGCTTGGCGCAGGCCACCTCCCGGCCGCCGGCCTTGCGCCCGGCGTCCAGCAGCCCCTTGCCCTTGGCGCCGCCCGCGTGGACCAGCACCATGATCACTTCCTCGGCCGGGGCCTCGATGTACGCCTTGACCTCCTTGACGGAGTCGGCGGAGAGGTCCTGCGCGGCCCTGATCACGATCACCTTGCGCTCGGCGAACAGCGAGGGCGTGGTCAGCTCGGCCAGGCTGCCCGGCTGGAGGCTGCCGGGCGCGAGGTCCCGCACGTCGGTGTCCGGGTCCGCGGCCTTCGCGGCCGCCACCACCTGGGCTACCGCGCGGTCCAGCAGCAGCTCCTCCTGACCGACCGCGAGGGTCAGCGGGGCGAGCAGGTCGTCGGGTGCACTCTTCCTGGCCATCGCCTACCAGCATCCCACGCGGCACGGACAGCCCTGCTCGGTGCAGCGCCCCGTGGGGTGCCGGCAGCCGGCCCGGCCCGGGGGTCTCCGTCAGGAGGAAGATCACGCCCTGGAGAATGGCCGGGTGAGTGAAGACCTGACCACCAACCAGCCGGACGCCTTCGACCCGAACGCCCGGCAGCTGCTCGTCCTGCCCGACCGCGATGCCGCCGAGGAGGCCGCCGAGCAGCTCAGCGCCGACCACGCCGACCTCGGAGAGCTGGAGATCGTCCGGGACGCCCTCGCGGGCGAGGACGACGCCGAGGACGCCCAGTGGCTCGTGGTCGTCGAGCCGCCCGAGGAGGGCTGGACCGCCGCCCTGCTGCGCGCCCTGGACGCCGTCGCCGCCGAGTACGACGGCTGGCGCGAGGAGAGCTGACGGCGCTTGCACGAGAAGTCGGACCGGCCGACTTCTCGTGCATGGGTGTCGGCCGGGAGCGAGGCGGCGTGCACGGACCTCGTGGCGCCCCGCGCCACCTGCATCCCCGCTCCGGAGGCCTCCCCGGCCGTCCCTGGCCGTCCCCGGCCGTCCCTGGCCATCCCTGGCCGTCCCGGGGGTCCTGGCCCTGGCGCCTCGCTCCCGGCAGGTCGGGAGCGAGGCGGCCCGTCCATCCGTACCGGGGGCCGCTTCCACCCGCGCCGGCCCCGGGCATCGGCCCGGGGCCGGCGCGTCGTCTCCTTGGGCCCCGCCCCGCCCCCCACCCCCCTCGCCCTCCCTCCCCACCTCCTCTCCTCCTCCTGGTGGGGAGGGCGAGCGAGTGAGCCGGGCGGGTGAACTCAGGCCGGCGGGCCACGCGGCCCGCCGGCCTCGGCAACGTCACGGGCGGCACGGGCACCGCGCGGGCCGTGGAGGGCGTGCGGGTGCACCGACGCGCCGAGGTGGGCCGGGCTGTCGCCCGTCACCGCGATGTCACCGGCCACGTCCGTCCGCAGCACGGTGGCCCCGAGAGAGCGCAGACGATCCACCGTCCGCGCCGACGGATGCCCGTACGGATTGCCCTCCCCGCACGAGATCAAGGCCAACCGGGGGCCCAACGCCGCAGCCAGGTCCCAGTCCTGATGCGCCGAACCATGGTGTGCCACCTTCAAAACGTCCACCTGCATCCCACCTCCCGTTCTCCCCAGCAACGCCGACTGAGCCGGTGGCTCGAGATCGCCCAGCAGTGCCAGCCGCAGCCCGCCCGCCACCGTCGCCAGCAGCGCCACACTGGCGTTGTTGGCGCCCGTCGCCTCCGGCGACGGCACGGTGTCCGGCCACACCACCTCCCATGACAGCCACGGCCCGACCGACCGGCGCTCACCCCGCCGCGCCCGCAGCAGCGGGACTCCGGAGGCCGCCGCCCACCCGGACACCTGGGCCGCCTCACCCGGTGGATCGTCCACCGTGGTCCCCTCGATCGCCCCCACCGCGCGACCCCGTAGCACCCCCGGGACGCCCTCCACGTGGTCGGCATGGAAGTGCGTCACCAGCAGCAGCGGCACCCGGGTGATCCCGAGCTCCCGCAGACACCGGTCGGCCGCGTGCGGATCCGGCCCGGCGTCGACCACGACTGCGCTGTCAGGTGGATCACCCACCGCCCCCGTCGCCGGCAGCACCACCATGTCGCCCTGCCCTACGTCGCACATGACCAGCCGCCAACCCGGCGGCGGCCAGCCCGTGGCCAGCCGCGTGAGCACGGGCGGCCGCAGCAGCACGGCCAGCAGCACCAGGAAGAGCAGCCCTGCCACCGCTGCCCTGGCCCAGCGCCCACCCCCGCGCTGCCCGCCCGCCGCGACCCGCCGCGGCACCAGCAGTGGCACCGTCCAGCAGACCGCCACCGTCCCCAGGGCGAGCGTCACCGTGCCGAGCAACCCACCCGGCCACGACAGTCGGGCCCCCGGCAGGTCCGCCCCGTGCCGGGCCACCGCCGCCAGCCAGCCGACCGGGACACCGGCCACCTCGGCGAGCAGCCGGGCCGGCGCCGGCAGGAGCGGCTCCAGCACCAGCACCGCGAATCCGAGCAGGGTCGCCGGAGCCACCGCCAGCTCGGCCAGCAGGTTGCACGGAACCGCGACGAGGCTGATGTGGCCGGACAGCACCACCGTCACCGGCGCGCAGAGCGCCTGGGCGGCGGCCGTGGCCCCGACGGCACCCGCCAGGTGCTGCGGCCAGCCCCGCGCCCGCAACGTCGCCGTCCAGTGCGGACCGAGCACCAGCAGCCCGGCGGTGGCCAGCACCGAGAGCAGGAAGCCCAGGGACCGTGACAGGTAGGGGTCGAGCAGGACGAGGAGCAGCACCGTCCCCGACAGGGCCGGCAACGCCCGGCGCGGACGGCCGGTGGCCAGCGCGAGGAGCCCGATCAGCCCGGTACCGGCCGCCCTCAGCACACTGGGCTCAGGCCGGCAGACGGTGACGAAGGCCAGCGTGACGCCGGTGCCGAGCAGCGCCGTGCTGCGCAGGGTGAGTCCGAGGAACCCGGCCAGGCCGCGCCGTTCAGGGGTGGCGGCCTGGCCGGGCGCACCGAGCAGGACGCCCAGGACGATCGCGAGGTTGGCACCGCTCACCGCGACCAGATGGGCCATGTCGGTGGCCCGGAAGGCCTCCAGGAGGTCGACGGGCAGGCGCGAGGTGTCGCCGACCACGAGGCCCGGCAGCAGCCCCCGCGCGTCCGCCGGCAGCCCGTCCGCAGCCGACCGCAGGCCCTCGCGCAGCCGCCCGGCGATCCGCTGGGGAAGGCTCGGTGGCTCAAGCTCACGGGGTGGGCCGTGCACGACCAGCAACGCGGCGCTTTCGTCGTCGTGCCCCTCCCCGGGCGGGCGGACATCGACCTCGACGGCAACCCGGGTCGACGGGAGCAGCAGCTGCCACCGGTCGATGTCCGGCCCGCGGGCGAGTACGGTCACCGGCGTGTGCGTCCGGGTCGAAGCTACGCGGGGTGCGGGTGTCGGCACGTCGGGGAAGAAGACCCGGTCCACCACGGCGTCCACGGTGAGGACGGTCTGCCCGGCAGCCGTCCCCCTGGTCCGGGAGGCGTGCGTCCTCGGGTCGCCGGTGACGGTCAGTTCGACGGTCACTTCGGGCGCGGTGCCCCCGGCCCGGGCGAGCGCGGGCACCGGCCCCCGGTGGAGGTCGGCCGTGTGGAGCAGGGTCACGGCCGTCGCGGCGGCAGCGACGAGGAGCACGGCGGCCACGGTGACGCCGGTCCCCGGGCGTCGGGCTCCTTCCCGGGTGGGACGTCCGCCCGGACGCCTGGTGAGCAGGACAGCGGCGAGCAGCACGGCGGCACCCGTGGCAGCGAGCAGCACCGGCCCGTGGCCCGGGCCCAGGCCGAGCACCCCCGCCGTCACGGCCCACGCCGCGACGGCGGGGAGCAGCAGCCGGAGATCCTCGGCGGTCGAAGGGGTGGAGGACGAGTGAGCGGCGGTCGGCTTCGCGGTCACGGACGGGCTGGTGATGAGGCACCTCCCTTCACGGCGGGCGGTCAGTGGGCAATCGGCGGCCGGCGGCGCGCGGCGAGCGGCGAGCGGCGAGCGGCCGGCGGCGGGCGGCGCGCGAACGGTCGACGCAGCGGATGGGCCGAGTCGGTCGGGCGGGGTGAGCCGGCGGGCTCAAGGGGGTCCGGGTACGGGCCGACCGGGTCAGAGGGTCAGCAACGGTCTGATCTCCGCGTAGGTGCGCTCGCCGATGCCGTTGACCTGGCGGAGCTGGTCGACGGAGCGGAAGGATCCGTGGGACAGGCGGAAGGCGATGATGCGCTGGGCGAGCGTCGGACCGACGCCCGGCAGGGTGTCGAGCTGTTCGAGGGTGGCGTGGTTCAGGCTGACCGGCTGCCTCGGCGTCACCGCCGCCGGCCCGCCGCCCGGCCCGCCGGCGGGCGGAGCCCCTTCGACCTCGCCGACCAGGATCTGCTCACCGTCGGTGAGCAGCCGGGCCAGGTTGAGGTTCCTGGTCTCCGTCCCGGGCAGCGGGCCGCCGGCCGCCTGCAGGGCGTCGGCCACCCGCGCCCCGCCGGGCAGCGTGTGGAGCCCGGGAGCGGGCACCCGGCCGCCGATGTCCACGACGACCGTGCCTGCCGGCTCGCCGGGGCCGTCCGTCGACCGGGGTGTGCCAGGGACGGCGTCCGACGGCGGCGCAGCGCCGGCACCGGGTTCCGACGTCGCGACCGCCACGGCGGGGACTTCGACCGGCCGGGGGCGGGCCAGCCAGAAGTGCTGCGCGCCGTAGCCGACGGCCAGCAGCACCAGGACGATCAGCCCCGCCACGGCCCGCCGGTCCAGCAGCACGGCCGGTCCGGGGCGGAACCGTGCGCGACCGAGTGGCCCGACCGCGGCACCCTCGTCGGGCGGCGCCGCGTCCCCCTCGTCGGACGGCAGCCCCGGCAGCGGCTCGGTGAGATGCCCGGACACGAGGTCCTTCCAGGCCTGCGCCGCCCCGGTCGGGAGTCCGGGCCGCGGCGGCCCGGTGGCGGACGGCTCGCCCGCCGCGCCTGCGCCGACGGCCGGAGGGTCGGCCGTCGGCGCGCCCGGAACCGGCCCGAGTGGCGCCAAAGCCTCCGTCACCGGACGTTCCGTCATCGGGCCCTGTGTCGCCTGGCTCTCCGGCGCCGGAACGTCCACCGGCGACGCGGGCAATCCCCCGTCCGCCGACGGGACAGGTGCCGTGTCCGGCTCCGCGGACCGCCCCTGCCCGGGGCCGTCGGCCGCCGGGAGCAGGACCGCCATCCGCGCCCTGGCGGTGCGGCTGATCGCCTGGCGCTTGCTCGCGCTGAATCTCGTGCTCGTCATGCGGGGCACAGTAGGAGCCCGTCCAGGACTGGCGGGGGAATTGGCGAAACCCTGTGGACAACCCAGGGGTTGTGGATAACTCAGGTCACTCACACGAGCGAGGAGAACGGCTCAGCGTTGACCGGGTCCCCCGCCTAGGTGACCGGTCGTCACCACGGACGCGACAGCGGCAGGGCCAACCACAGCACCGAGGACACCAGACGACACCGACCCCAGCACCCGGCACGGGCGCCCGGCCCCAGCGCACGTCACCGCCGCCCGGCACCGGCGCGAGCGCCGCTCAGCGCGGCGAGACCACCACCGCCAGCAGCCCCGGGCCGACGTGCGCGCCGATCACCGCGCCGACCTCACCCACGTACAGCTCGCGCAGCCCCGGCACCCGGGCCCGCAGGCGCTCCGCGAGCGGCTCGGCCCGCTCCTCCGCCGCCAGGTGGTGGACGGCGACGTCGACCTCCCGACCACCCGCCTCCTCGACGGCGATCTCCTCCAGCCGGGCGATCGCCCGGGACGCCGTGCGCACCTTCTCCAGCGGCTCGATCCGCCCCCCGTCGAGGTGCAGCAGCGGCTTCACCGCCAGCGCCGAGCCGAGCAGCGCACGGGCCGCCCCGATCCGGCCGCCCCGGCGCAGGTACTCCAGCGTGTCCACATAGAAGAACCCCGTGGTCGCCTCCGCCCGCCGCGTCGCGGCGGCGGCCACCTCGTCGAGCTCCGCGCCGGCCGCGACCGCCTCGGCCGCCGCCAGCACCCCGTACCCGAGGGCCATGCCGACCAGCCGGCTGTCCACCACCCTCACCGGGACGGGCGACTCCGAGGCCGCCAGCCGGGCCGCCTCCGCCGTACCCGAGAGCTCGCCCGAGATGTGCACCGAGACGATGCCCCGCGCACCCGCTTCGGCGGCAGCCCGGTAGGCGGCGGCGAAGGACTCCGGATTGGGCCGCGAGGTCGTCACGCGCTGCTTGCCGCGCAGGGCCTCGGCGACGTCCTTGGGCGAGATCTCCACGCCCTCGGTGAGCACGGCGTCGCCGACCACGACGCTCAGCGGGACCACGGCGACACCGTGGCGGTCGACGGCTTCCTGCGGCAGGTAGGCCGTGGAATCGGTGACGAGGGCGAGGTCGGCGGGCATGAGGCGGAGGTTACCCCGCGTCCGGCCCGGATGACAGCGGCCCGACCGGGGTGCCCCCGGCCCACCGGCGACGTGGCGCGTGCGGGCGGTTCACCGCGAAACCACCTGCTTCCCCGCCTGCTCAGCCGGCCGACGGACCCGCCGACGGCTTCCGCAGCCGCTCCGCCAGCTTGGCCAGCGGGTCGCCCAGGCCCAGCAGTTCCTCGGCGCTCGGCCGCCCGCTCTTCCCGTCGGTCAGCCCGGCCCGCTGCGGCGACGGCCGGCCGGACGCGGCGCCGCCGGACGCGGCCCCACCGGCAGCCCCGCCACCGGCAGCCGCACCGCCACCACGGGAAGCACCGTCCCCGCCCGGGGCGTCCCAGTGCCGCAGCGCCCCGGCCTCGTTCTCGCACTCCTGGCTGAGCCGGTTCAGCTCGTCGTCCGCGAAGCGGTGCATCCGGTCCTGGGCGGCCCAGCGCATCGTCTCGGCGGAGTGCTTGATCCGCTCGGCCCGCTCCCGCAGCTCGGGCAGCTTGGCCGCGATCCGGCCGGTGTCCGGCTCGCGCTCCAGGATCCGCAGCTCACCGTCGAGCTCGGCCGCGTGGGCGTCCAGCCGGCGCAACAGGGCGAGCGACTCGCCGAGCTGGCCGTCCTGGGCGAGGCCGCTCTCCAGGACCTGCCGGGTGCCGTCGAGCGAGGTGCGCAGGCCCAGCCGGACCGATGCGATCTGGCCCTGCGGGCCGGGCTTGGTGAAGGTCTTCGCCTTGAGCGTGGCGTTCTCCACGGCACGCCGGGCGTTGGCCTCGTGGCGCTCCACCTTCTCGCCGACCGCCTTCGCCGCCTTGACGACGCCGACCACCACCAGCGCCACCATCGCGAGTCCGAAGAGCAGGGCGAGGCCGACCATCACGCCGAGCACGTCCATCACGAGCCACCTTCCGCCAGCCGAACCGGCCCCCACCGGGCCCAACGCGGGCCGGACCGCCTTGGGTTCCACGGTATCCGCCCCACCGGGCCTCCGGCATCGCCAGACGGGTGCGGGCGCCCGAGATCAGGGACAGATCGGGGATCTCCCCCGGGAGCCCCGGAGGAGATCCCCGAGGTCCGGAAGGTCCCCCGAGGCCGCCCGGGCCGGCAGCCGGCCTGCCCCCGGAAACGCCGAAGGGCGGGTGCCCCGAGGAGCACCCGCCCGGCAGACCGTCGACCGACGGCCACAAACGGCCCACCCGGCCACGAACGGCCACGAACGGCCAGCGGCCAACCGTCAGCCGGTGACGACGTTGACCAGCTTCGGCGCCCGCACGATCACCTTGCGCACCGGCGCGTCCCCGATCGCGGCGACGACCGTCGGGTCGGCCAGCGCCAGCGCCTCCAGCTCGGCGTCGGAGATCGACGGCGCGACCTCCAGCCGGGCCTTGACCTTGCCCTTGATCTGCACGACGCAGACCACGGCCTCGTCGACGACGTACGCCGGGTCCGCCACCGGGTAGTCGGTGTGGGCCAGCGAGTCGCCGTGGCCCAGCCGGCGCCACAGCTCCTCGGCGATGTGCGGGGCCAGCGGGGCGACCATCAGCACCAGCTGCTCGGCCACCGCCCGCGGCGTGGAGCCGCGCTTGACCAGGTAGTTGTTCAGCTCGATCGCCTTGGCGACGGCCGTGTTGAAGCGCAGCCCGGCCATGTCGCCGCGGATGCCGTCGACGGCCTTGTGCAGCGCGCGCAGCGTCGCCTCGTCCGGCTCCTCGTCCGTGACCACCAGCTCGCCGGTGGACTCCGAGACGATGTTGCGCCACAGGCGCTGCAGGAAGCGGTAGGAACCGACCACGGCACGCGTGTCCCAGGGGCGGGAGACGTCCAGCGGGCCCATCGACATCTCGTACAGGCGCAGCGTGTCGGCACCGTACTCGTCGGCGATCTCGTCCGGGGCGACGGCGTTCTTCAGGGACTTGCCCATCTTGCCGGCCTCGCGCTTGACCGGCTCGCCCTGCCAGAAGTACCCGCCGTCGCGCTCCTCGACCTCGGCGGCCGGGACGGGGAAGCCCCGCTCGTCGCGGTAGACGTCCGCGGTGATCATGCCCTGGTTGAACAGCTTGTGGAACGGCTCGACCGAGGCGACGTGGCCCAGGTCGTGCAGCACCTTGTGCCAGAAGCGGGCGTACAGCAGGTGCAGCACGGCGTGCTCGGCACCGCCGACGTACAGGTCGGCGCCGCCGCCCGGCTTGCCGGCCGTCGGGCCCAGCCAGTACTGCTCGTTGGCCGGGTCGACCACGGCGGCGCCGTTGGTGGGGTCGATGTAGCGCAGCTCGTACCAGCAGGAACCGGCCCAGTTGGGCATGGTGTTGGTCTCGCGGCGGTACTTCTTCGGCCCGTCGCCGAGGTCCAGCTCGACGTTGACCCAGTCCTCGTTCCGCGACAGCGGGGTCTTCGGCGAGGAGGTGGAGTCGTAGGGGTCGTAGGTGTGGGGCGAGTAGTCGTCGACCTCGGGCACCTGCACCGGCAGCATCGACTCGGGCAGCGCGTGCATGACGCCGTCCTCGTCGTAGACGATCGGGAAGGGCTCGCCCCAGTAGCGCTGACGGCTGAACAGCCAGTCGCGCAGGCGGTAGTTGACGGTGCCCTCGCCGATGCCGCGCTCGGCCAGCCAGGCGGTGACGGCGGCCTTGGCGTCGACGACGCTCAGGCCGTTCAGCGAGATGCCGTCGGCGGTGCCCTCGTCGTGCGCCGAGTTGACGATGACGGAGTCGTAGGTGTCGAACGCGTCGTCCCAGGCGGCCGGGTCGTCGCCGCGGCCGTCGGTCGGGCGGACGACGCAGCGCATGGGCAGCTCGAAGGCGCGGGCGAACGCGAAGTCGCGGTGGTCGTGGGCGGGGACGGCCATGATGGCGCCGGTGCCGTAGCCCATCAGCACGTAGTCGGCGATGAAGACCGGCACGGGCTCGCCGCTGACCGGGTTGACGGCGTGGGCGCCGGTGAAGACACCGGTCTTGACCTTGGCCTCGACCTGGCGCTCGACGTCGGACTTGGCGGCGGCCGCGGCGCGGTACGCGGCGACGGCCTCACCGGGGGTGGCGGCGCCGCCGGTCCACTCCTCGCGGGTGCCCTCCGGCCAGGCGGCCGGGACGATCGCGTCGACCAGGCCGTGCTCGGGGGCCAGCACCATGTAGGTGGCGCCGAACAGGGTGTCGGGGCGGGTGGTGAAGACGGTGATCTTCTCGCCGTCGACGGCGAAGTCGACGCGGGCGCCCTCGGAGCGGCCGATCCAGTTGCGCTGCTGCAGCTTGATGGCCTCGGGCCAGTCCAGCAGGTCCAGGTCGGAGATCAGGCGGTCCGCGTAGGCGGTGATCCGCATCATCCACTGGCGCAGGTTGGACTTGAACACCGGGAAGTTGCCGCGCTCGGAGCGGCCGTCCGCGGTGACCTCCTCGTTGGCCAGCACGGTGCCCAGGCCGGGGCACCAGTTGACCGGCACCTCCTTGGCGTAGGCCAGGCGGTACTCGCCCAGCAGCTCGTCGCGCTCGGTGGCGGTCAGCGCCGCCCAGGCGCGGCCGTCCGGGGTCGGCCGGGAGCCGTCGGCGAACTGGGCGATCAGCTCGTCGATCGGACGGGCCTTCTGCGCGGCCTCGTCGTACCACGAGTTGAAGATCTGCAGGAAGATCCACTGGGTCCAGCGGTAGTACTCCGGGTCGATCGTGGAGATCGAGCGGCGCGGGTCGTGGCCCAGGCCCAGCCGGCGCAGCTGGCGCCGCATGTTGGCGATGGCCGCCTCGGTGGTGATCCGCGGGTGCTGGCCGGTGGCGACGGCGTGCTGCTCGGCGGGCAGGCCGAAGGCGTCGTAGCCCAGGGTGTGCAGCACGTTGTGGCCGGTCATCCGCTGGTAGCGGGCGTAGACGTCGGTGGCGATGTAGCCCAGCGGGTGGCCGACGTGCAGGCCCGCGCCCGAGGGGTACGGGAACATGTCCATGATGAAGCTGTGCGGCTTCGCGGAGACGTCGCCGGCGGCCGGGTCGGCCAGGTCACCGGTGGGGTTGGGGGCGTGGAAGGTGCCCTCCTTCTCCCAGATGTCCTGCCAGCGGGACTCGATCTCCGCCGCCAGGGTGGCGCTGTACCGGAACGGCTCGGTTGCGGCCTCGGCCGCGCCGGAAGCAGGGGTCGTCTCGCTCATGGTCCTTCTGGCTCCGTCGATGTAGTGGGCGAACCGCACACTCGGCCGGCCGGGCCCGGGAGGGCGGTGGCGAAGGCGGTGGAAAACAAAAAAGCCCCTCGCAGGAGGGGACGCCACGCCGACTCCGGCAGCCGCCCGAGAGCGGGGCCGGTCCTGGTCAGCGCGGCCGGCTAAGGAGCAGGCGCACGGTTCGCATGGGCTCAGGGTACCGCAAGGGTGTCAGGCCCCTCCCGGCAATACCGTCCGGGAGGCCGCGTCGAAGTCGCGCAGGGCACGGGCGACCCGCTCGGACTGCATGCCGGCGGCCAGCGCTCGCGCGCGGTCGGCGGTGGCCGCCGCCTCGCGGTCGCGGCCGGTGCGGCGCTGGGAGTCGGCGAGCCGGACCATCAGCAGCGCCCGCGCCCGGGCCCGCCCGGCCCCGAGGCCGGCCACCGCCTCGGCGAGCAGGGCCTGGGCGCGCCGGTGGTCGCCGAGGAAGAGGTAGCCCTCCCCCACCATCCCGGCGAGATCCGCCCGCACCTCCCCGCGGTCCCGGGCCGTGCCCGTGGCGTCGCCCCCGGCCGCGCCGGCCGCGCCGCGTTCGCCGCCTCCCACCCCGACGCCGCCCCCGGCAGGTCCGCCGGCCCCGGCGCCGCCCACCGGGCCAGCTGCCACGTCCAGCTCCGCGAACGCCCGCTCCGCCACCTCCCGCACCGCGTCCTTCTCACCGCGCCGCCCGTACGCGCGCGCGATCCGCCCGAGCTGCAGCGCCCGGTCGGCCGGGTCGAGGGCGTCCCCGGCCGCCTCCAGGGCGCCGGCCAGCGCGCTGACGGCCTCCAGCCCCCGCCCGCCGGCGCTCTGGGTGGCCAGCACCACCAGCCCGCCGACCACGCCGACCCCCAGCCGCCGGTCACCGCTGAGGTGGGCGGCCCGCAGGGCCGCGACGAAGGCCCGCTGCGCGGCCGCGTCGTGCCCGAGGTCGTACGCCGCCCAGCCGGCCAGCCGGGCGAACCGGCCGGCCGTGCCGTACAGCGCCCGGCCGAGCGGCTCGTCGTAGGCGCCGAGCTCCAGCAGCTTCGCGACGAGGGCGAGCTCGGCCCGGGCTGGTCCGAGCACCAGCCCGCCTCCGCAGGCCTGTTCCAGCCGCAGCTTGCTCCGGTGGGAGAGCCGGAGCTCCTCGACCAGGGCCGGGGCGATCCTCAGCGCGCCCTCTCCCCCGCCGACCGGGGGCGGCGGGGTGGCCAGCCGGCCGGCGGCCCGGTCGAGGTCGGCGCTGCGGAAGAGGTCGGTCAGACGGACCGGTCCGGCGTCGGTGGCCGCATCGCGCAGGGCGGTCTGGGCGGTGTCGGCCGTCCACGGATCGGTGAGCAGGTGCGGGGAGAGGATCTTGGCGCCCCGGTTGCCGCCCATCCGGCCCCAGAGCTGCTCGTAGGTGACGGCGATGCCGAGGGCGCGGCCGAGCACCTCGCAGACGGTCTGGTCGTGCGGGCTGCGCGGGACCATGCCGCGGTCGCGCCACTTGTAGGGGGCGGTGGAGCTGATCGCCAGGCCGGGCGGCAGGGTGTGGTTCACCTCGCGGGCGAGGCGCTCCGGGCTCCAGCCGAGCTGGTGCAGTATCCGGGCCAGCTCCTCGTTGCGTCTGCGCTCCAGGTCGGCCATGGGACGACGGTAGCGGTCCGCCGGGGCCGGCCGCCGGGGCCTGCCGGAAAACGGGTCGGGGCCCGGGACGTGGCCGCGGGCCCGACCGGGTCCCCACCGCCCACCGCCACCTGTCACCCGCCGGTCACCGGCGACCCGCGACCCGCGACCCGCGACCCGCGACCGGCGACCGGCGACCGCCCACCGCCGACTACCGGTCACAACGCCGAGGGCCGCCTCCCGAAGCGGGAGGCGGCCCTCGATTCCTGTGGAGCTACGGGGAATTGAACCCCGGACCTCTTGCATGCCATGCAAGCGCTCTACCAACTGAGCTACAGCCCCTTGACCTGCAGTGTCACCGGAGGTTTCCTGCGGTTTCCCTCGGCGACATCGACTACTTTACACGGTCGACGGGGTGCTCCACGAATCCGTATTCGGATGCCACTCGCCGGCCCTCCGGCAGCCCCCTCGACGGAGACCGGCCGGCGCCCGTGCCAGCCGCCCGCCGCCCCGAGCCGCACCGCGCGCGTGTGCCGCCGGGGCTCCCGGCGGCACACGCGCGGCCCGGCACTGCGCTACCCCCTCGCCGTCCGGCGGATCCGGCCAGCGGCGACCGCGGCCACCGCGACGGCAGCTGCGATCGCGGCCGTGGTCACCAGCAGCGCGTGCCCGGACTCCCCGGCGGGCGCCGGCAGGTCGACCCCGCCGAGGAACACCGAACCGAGCACCGCCACCCCGACCACCTGGCCGAGCTGGACGACCGTCACCATCACCCCGCTGGCGTCGGCCGCGTCGGCCGGGTCCACCTTGGCCAGTGCCCGGGCGAACAGCGGCGAGTACGCGCAGCCCGCGATCAGCCCGAGCACCGCCGTCACCGTCAGCGCCTGCGCGCCGATGTCCGCGCCGTCCCGCAGCAGCACGCCGAGCAGCAGGTAGCCGGGGGCGAGCAGGGCGGCGGCGATCACCGGCAGCACTCCGTGCAGCCGCGCGGGCAGCCGGTGCCAGTGCAGGCTGGAGAGACCGAAGCCGAGCGCGACCGGCGCCGAGCAGAGGCCGGCCCGCAGCGCCCCGTGGCCGAGGCCGGCCTGCTGGTGCAGGGCGAAGGCGAACAGGAAGCCCGCGAACGCGGCCATGATCATGAAGAGGGCGAGGGCCGCCGGGCGCAGGCTGGGCGCCCGCAGCACCCGGCCGGAGATCAGCGGCTGCCCGCCGCGCCGGGCGATCCGGCGCTCGACCTCCACGAACAGGGCGAACAGGGCCGCGCTGGCCGCCAGCATCGCCCAGCCCCAGGCCGGCCAGCCCAGTTCGTGGCCGAGCACGAGCGGCACCACCAGCAGGCCGAGGGCCGCGCCGAGCACCACCAGGCCGGGCACGTCGAAGCCGCGGTTCCGGTCGCCGGGCAGGTTCGGCAGCAGCCGGGCCCCGGCCGCCAGCAGGGCGAGCCCGATCGGCACGTTGACCAGGAACACCGGGCGCCAGCCGGTGCCGAACAGGTCGGCGCTGACCAGGACCCCGCCCAGCACCTGGCCGATCGCCATGCCCCCGGCGAGGACCGCCGAGTAGAGGCCGAGCGCCCTGGTCCGGGCGGCGCCGGTGAAGGTCCGCTGCAGCAGGCTCATCACCTGGGGCACCATCAGGGCCGAACCGGCCCCCTGGAGCAGCCGGAAGGCGATCAGCCAGCCGGTGGCGGGAGCGAGGCCGCAGGCCAGCGAGGCGGCGGTGAAGCCGGCCAGGCCGACCCGGAAGAGCCGGCTGTAGCCGTAGCGGGCGCCCAGCCGGGCGCCGGTGATGAGCAGCACCGCGTAGGCGATGGTGTAGCCGGCGATGACCAGCTGGAGGGCCGCGCCGGAGGCGTTCAGGTCGGTGCGGATGGTCGGCACCGCGACGTTGACGATGGAGACGTCCAGGATGGCCATGAACTGGCCGCAGAGGACGAGGGCGAGGAGCAGCCCGGGGCGTACCGCCCGGGCCTCGGTACTGCTGCCGACCGCGCTGGGCCGGGTCTGAAGATCCGTCATGGAGTCAGGTTCGCCCGCGGCGGGTACTGGTGGTTAGAGCCTGGTGATCCTGGTACTGGCAGCACCTGTTTCCGCACCGCGCTGTGCGGCAGGCTGGTGGCATGACCGTCCTGGACGACCTCACCGCCGCCGACGCCGAGCCGGGCCGCAGGGAGCAGAAGGAGCGCCGCCGGACCGAGCTGGCCAGGTTCCTGAAGGCCTGCCGGGCCCGGGTGGCCCCGGAGGACGTCGGTCTGCCGCCCGGGGTGCGCCGGCGCACGCCGGGGCTGCGCCGCGAGGAGGTGGCGCAGCTCGCCGGGGTCGGCGTCACCTGGTACACGTGGCTGGAGCAGGGGCGGCCGATCAACGCGAGCGAGCAGGTGCTGGCGGCGGTGGCCCGGGCGCTGCGGCTGGACGGCACCGAGCGGGAGCACCTGTTCCGGCTCGCCGGGCTGTCCCCGGACTTCTCGGAGCCGGACCCGCCGGTGCTGGACCCGTCCACCCAGGTGATCCTGGACGCGCTGGCGCCGCTGCCCGCGGCGGTCTCCAACACCCGGTTCGACGTGCTGATGTACAACCGGCCGTACGAGTCGCTGTTCGGTGCCGCCCGGATCACGACGGCCAACGGGCGGTTCAACAGCATCTGGTGCACGGTGCTCGCGCCGCCCTGCTGCAACCCGTTCGTGAACCGCGCGGAGGCACTGCCGCGGATGGTGGCGGTGCTGCGGTCCGCGTACGGCAAGCACGTCGGCGAGCCGGCCTGGGAGGAGCACGTCCAGCGGCTGTCGGCGCGCAGCGAGCTGTTCCGGGAGCTGTGGGAGCGCCAGGAGGTGGCGCCGCCGGAGGTGTGGCTGCGGGTGTTCAGGCATCCGAAGGTCGGGGTGCTGCGGCTGAACGCCTCGTACCTGACGATGCCCGGGGTGCCGGAGACCTACGTGGTGGTCTACCTCCCGGAGGGGCCGCAGGACCAGGAACGGATCGAGCGGCTCGCCGCGCTGCCGCCCGGCGGCTGGCTGGACCCCTGCCACGAGTGCGGCTACCCGGACCGCCACGGCCCCCGCTCGGGCGAGGCCGGCGAGACCACTGAGGTCGGCGAGGCCGCTGAGGCCGGCGAGGCCACCGGGGGAAGCGAGGCACCCGGGGCCGGCGAGGTCGCTCGGGCCGGCGGGGCCGGCAGGTCCTGAGCCCCCGGCCCGCCCCGGGCGAGCGGGGCGGGAACGCCGAAGGCCGTCACCCGACGGGTGACGGCCTTCGTACGGTCTGTGGAGCTACGGGGAATTGAACCCCGGACCTCTTGCATGCCATGCAAGCGCTCTACCAACTGAGCTACAGCCCCGCGACACGCACGGTCCTCGCGGACCGCAGGTGCGGAGTGGAGCTACGGGGAATTGAACCCCGGACCTCTTGCATGCCATGCAAGCGCTCTACCAACTGAGCTACAGCCCCGCACTCACCGGATCTCCCGCTTCCCTTCCGGGCCGCGTTCCCTCCGTGCGAACGAGGAAGACTCTAGCCGGTCAGGCCCGGAACTGCGAAATCCGCCCCCGCGGACCCCCTCGGGGGCCTTGCCCGACCGCCCGGTGCGGGTGCCTTCGGCGGCCCGCCCGGGTGCCGCCGACCGCTCCCCCCGGGCGCCGTCTCAGGTGTCGTCGCCGATCACCGGCTGCGGCAGGGTGCCGGCGTTGTGCTCCAGCAGTCGCCAGCCGCGCGCGCCCCGGCCGAGCACGGACCAGCAGCAGTTCGACAGGCCTCCGAAGCACTCCCAGAGCGGCGGCTCCAGGCCGAGCAGCCGCCCGAGCATGGTGCGGATGGTGCCGCCGTGGCTGACCACGACCAGGGTGCCGTGCTCCGGCAGCTTGGCGGCCGCCTCCAGCACCACGGGCACGGCGCGGTCGGCCACCTCGGTGGCGAGCTCGCCGCCACCGCCGCGCCGGACCGGCTCGCCCTGCGACCAGGCCGCGTACTCCTCGGGGAAGCGCTCGCGGATCTCGGCGTTGGTCAGCCCCTGCCAGGAGCCCGCATAGGTCTCGCGCAGCCCCTCGTGGTGCTGCACGTCCAGGCCGGTGACGGCGGCCAGCTCCTCGGCGGTGCGCCGGGCGCGCTTCAGGTCGGACGAGATCAGCAGGTCGGGCCGCAGGCCCGAGAGCAGCCGGGCCGCCCGCTGGGCCTGCAGGACGCCCTGGCCGGTGAGCTCGATGTCCGTGGTGCCCTGGAACCGCGATTCGAGGTTCCAGGAGGTCTGACCGTGCCGCCAGAAGACGATGCGCGGGCCCCGCGCCTCCCGGCTCAGCTGTAGTCCTCGGCGCCGAAGTCGTCCGCCGGGGCGGCCTCGGCCGGCGAGACGGCGTTGCCGTCCGCGTCGGTGAGCGCGTCGGGGCGGTTGCGCGAGGCCAGCGCGTCGGCCGGCAGCGGCAGCTCGGGGCAGTCCTTCCAGAGCCGGTCGAGCGAGTAGAAGGAGCGCTCCTCGGAGTGCTGGACGTGCACCACGATGTCCAGGTAGTCGAGCAGGATCCAACGGCCTTCGCGCTCGCCCTCGCGGCGCACCGGCTTGACGTCCAGCTGCTCGCGCAGCTTGTCCTCGATCTCCTCGGCGATCGACTTGACCTGGCGGTCGTTGTTCGCGGAGGCGATCAGGAAGGCGTCGGTGATCGACAGCACCTCGCTGACGTCGAACGCGATGATGTTGTGCGCCAGCTTGTCGGCCGCCGCCTGGGCGGCGACGGTGATGAGTTCCTGGCTGTGCTCGGTGGCGGTCACGGTGTACTTCCGGCTCGGCGGCTTGGGGGCGCGCCCGGCGCACGGCCGGGCATCGCCTTCCAGGATCTCACGCCGCCCGGGCGGCCCCGGAACCGATTTCCGGGACCGCCCGCCGCGCCGGGCACGGGCCTACTGCGACTTCGGCGGCTGGTAGTCCTTGCCGAGGACGACCACCAGGTCGGCGTTCTGCGCGTCGGTGACCTTCTTCACCGCCGTCTCGGGCAGGTTCAGGCTGGTGGCCAGCGACTTCGCCGCGGCCTGCCGGGCGTCGTCGGTGTAGCGGATCTCACTGGCGGCCTGCGGGGCGCTCTTGGCCCCGCCCGGGACGAAGGTCAGGCCCGCGTTGACCACCTGGACCTGCGCGGCGGCGGCCGCCTGGTCGTTGCCGGTGGCGTCCTGGATCGATACCCGGGCCGGCGCGTCGGTGGTGCTGGCGGACTTCACGGTGCCGCCCAGGACGTCCTTGACCTGCTTGCCGGCGGTGGCCTCGTCCAGCGTGCCGTCCGGCTTGACGGTCAGCGCGGTGGTCCCGAGGTGGCCGTCCTTGCCCTGCTGGGCGAGCTGCGCCAGCACCCCGGCCAGCGCGTCCTCGGGCAGCGACGGGTCGAGCACCGCGTTCATCCGGTGCACGTCGTCCTTGGCGTCCTTGAAGTCGGTCGGCATGGTGCGCAGCACCGCGTCCATCACCTGGCCGAACCTGGCCAGCTGGGCGTCCCGGCTCTCGCCCTGGCCCTGCAGGGTGGCGTAGGCGACCGCGGCCTTCCCGCCGAGCAGGGTGTTCTTGCCCGCGGCGGAGAGCAGCTTGCCGTCCGGCTTGCCGCCCTCGTGGGTCTCGGCGTTGGTGTCCACCCGGACGCCGCCGAGCTGGGCGACCAGCAGTTCCAGGTAGGGGGTGTCCAGCCGCCAGGTGCCGGCCACCGGGGCGCCGAGGACGGTGGCCAGGCCGTCGCGGGTGGAGGACGGGCCGATGGCGTCCATCGCCTGGCCGACGGTGGTCACCGGCGGGTCGCCGGGACCGGGCAGCCGCAGGGTGTCGGGCAGCAGCAGCACGGTGCCCTTCTTCCCGGCGGCGTCGTTGACCAGGAGCGCGCTGGAGACCTTGCCCTGCAGGTCGCGCAGGTGCACCACGTTGACCTGGCGCGGGCCGGCCGCGGTCGCCGCGGTCTGCTTGTCGCCGGTGAACCAGAGGTAGCCGCCGGCACCGGCCGCCGCGAGGGCGGCCACCACGCCGACGCCGATCAGCCGGTTGCGCAGCTTGCGGCGGCGTTCGGCGCGCACCTCGCTGCGGGACTCGGCGAACTTCAGCCAGTCGATGACGTCCTCGGTCTCCTCCGCCTCCTCGTCGACGAAGGTGAACTGGCCGGTGGCGTAGGAGGCCTTGGGGTCCTTGGCCTTGGCGGCGCGGCTGCCGCCGACCTGCTCGGACGGCGGTTCGGGCCGGGTCGGCGCGGTGGCGGCGGCAGCAGTGGCGGCGGCCGGCCGGGGCGTGCGGGGGCGCGGCGGCGCCGGGGCGGCGGGCTCCGGTGCGGGCTCGGGGTCGGCGACCGCCGGCTGCGGCGCGGTCGCGTACTGCTGCGCCTGCTGCCGGTAAGGGTCGTAGGTCTGCTGGTACGGCTGCTCCTGGTAGCCGTAGCCGCCCTGCTGCTGGTACCCGTGCTGGACCGGCTGCCCCTGCTGGACCGGCTGCCCGTACTGGTCGTACTGCTCGTAGGACTGCTGGTCGTACGACTGGTAGCCCTGCTGCTGGTACGGCTGCTCCTGGTAGCCGTAGCCGCCCTGCTGCTGGTACCCGTGCTGGACCGGCTGCCCCTGCTGGGCCGGCTGCCCGTACTGGTCGTACTGCTCGTAGGGCTGCTGGTCGTAGGACTGCTGGTCGTACGACTGCTGCTCGTAGGGCTGCTGGTCGTAGCCGCCCTGCTGCGGACGGCCCGGGTACGGCTGCCGGTGCTGCTGGTACTGCCCGGTGGACCAGTCGTCGGGCTGCTGTCCGCCGCCCCTGCGGTCACTCATGCGCACGCCCCTCCGGGACTCAGGTCCGGTCCGGCGCGTAGAGCGCCCGCTTGTCGATGTAGCGGACCACGCCGTCCGGGACGAGGTACCAGACCGGCTCGCCCTTGGCGACCCGGTCGCGGCAGTCCGTGGAGGAGATGGCCAGCGCGGGGACCTCCACCAGGGAGACCCCGCCCACCGGAAGCCCGGCGTCCGAAAGAGTGTGCCCCGGCCGGGTGCAGCCGATGAAGTGGGCGAGCGAGAAAAGCTCGTCGGAGTCCCGCCAGGAGAGGATCTGGGCGAGCGCGTCGGCGCCGGTGATGAAGAAGAGGTCGGCGTCCGGGTGCAGCGCGCGCAGGTCGCGCAGGGTGTCGACGGTGTACGTCGGCCCCTCGCGGTCGATGTCGATCCGGCTGACCGAGAACTGCGGGTTCTCCGCGGTGGCGATGACCGTCATCAGGTAGCGGTCCTCGGCCGGGGTGACGTGGCGGTCGGTCTTCTGCCACGGCTGTCCGGTCGGCACGAAGATCACCTCGTCCAGGTGGAACGCGCTCGCCACCTCACTGGCGGCGACCAGGTGTCCGTGGTGGATCGGGTCGAAGGTGCCGCCCATCACGCCGAGGCGCCGCTTCACCGGTGCCGGTCCGCCGGGATTCCCGGTCTGTTCTCCCATGTCGCCACACCATACGCGACGCCCGTTGCGGTGCGGGAACGGCCGGGTGACGGCCCCGGAGTCCCGGCCGGGGGCCGGCCGCGGGCCGGGTCGGAACCGGCGGACGCGGCCCGCAGATGCGTGAGGGAGCGGCCGGCGCGGTCGCCGGACGCTCCCCGAGCCGTCCCCGGAGGCGGGCTCAGCGGTCCCGGTTGAAGCGGGTGGTCACGTAGAGCAGCAGCAGCAGGATGAACAGCGCGCCACCACCGGTCAGGTAGGGGTTGAGGCTGTCGTGGTTGCCCCCCTCGCCCTCGGAGGCGAGCAGGTTCAGGACGGGAAGTGCGGCGGCAGTGCTCATGGTCGGCGGGACCTTCTCGGCTCGGATGACGGACCAGGGGGTGTGCAGGCCGGTGAGGGCCCACCCGTCATCGTACGGGGGGTTACACGGCAACCGCTCGGCGGCCCACCGCGTCTGATCCGGCGTGAGCGGGGCCCGGCCGGAGCCGGGCCGGGAGGGGGCCGCTCAGCTCTTGCGGCCGGCCCGCAGCAGGATCCAGGCGAGCAGACCGACGCCCACGAACGAGGCCACCACGATGATCCGCAGGAACAGGCCCGGGCCGCCCTCCTCGGAGATCGGTCCGGCCAGGCTGACAAGGGCGTCGGTGGACATCTGCGGGCTCCTCGGACGTACGCGTACCGCGGCCAGGCTGGTCCCGGCTCTCCAGGGCATTCAGGGTAAACCGCCCTCACACCGCCGCCGCCCACGGCCCCCTCCGGCCCCGTCCGGGTGCCGTGGAGGAGCCCGTCCGGGGACGAGTACGCAACCGCGGACGTTGGACTGACAGTCGTTGCAGGCGAAGACCAGCGGGGGCCGGCCACCGGCCGGGGCCGCCGTCGACCAGGAGGGTACCCACACCATGACCGACATCACCGCGAAGGCCCCGAGCCGGCGCCGCCAGCGCTTCCCGGAGATCTCCACCCGGGCCTGGGAGCACCCGGCGGACCGTTCCGCCCTGGTCGCGCTGCGGAAGCTGACCGGCTTCGACGACGTGCTCAAGAAGCTCGCCGGGCTCGTCTCCGAGCGCGCGATCCGGCTGATGTTCCTGGCCACCGCCGTCAAGACGTCCGAGCGGCAGTTCCCCGAGCTCCACGAAATGGTGCGCGACGCGGCCTACGTACTGGACCTCGACAAGGTGCCGGACCTCTACGTCAGCCAGGACCCGACGGTCAACGCGTACTGCATCGGCATCGACTCCCCGATCATCGTGGTCACCAGCGGGCTCGTCGAGCTCCTGGACGAGGAGGAGCTGCGCTCGGTCATCGGCCACGAGGTCGGCCACGCGATGTCCGGCCACGCGGTCTACCGGACGATGCTGCTGATCCTCACCAACATCGCCGCCCGGATCGCCTGGGTGCCGCTGGGCAACATCGCGATCATGGCGATCGTCACGGCGCTCAACGAGTGGTTCCGCAAGGCCGAGCTCTCCAGCGACCGCGCGGGACTGCTCGCCGGCCAGGACCTCCAGGCCTCCATGCGGGCCCTGATGAAGCTGGCCGGCGGCCACAACACGGCCGAGATGAACGTGGACGCCTTCCTGGAGCAGGCCGAGGAGTACGAGAAGGCCGGCGACCTCCGCGACGGCGTGCTCAAGCTGCTGCAGGTGCTGCCGCAGAGCCACCCGTTCGCGGTGGTGCGGGTCGCCAAGCTGAAGAAGTGGGCGGAGAGCGACGAGTACCGCTCGATCCTGGCCGGCGCCTACCCGCGCCGCACCGACGACCCGGACGCCTCGGTCGGCGAGCAGTGGAAGGCCGCCGCCGAGCACTACAGCAACTCGGTGAAGGAGAGCAAGGACCCGCTGATGGGCCTGATCCGCGACATGGCCGGCGGCGCGGCCAACGTCGGCGGCAAGCTCCGTGACACCTTCGCCAACGCCGCCCGCGGCAACGGCGGCGGCAGCAGCAAGGGCACCGGCGACGCCGACGTTCCCGGCCCCCGCGACGGCCGGGACGACCGCGACCGGGACTGACCCCGGCTCGTCCCGACGGCCCCCGGCCCACCCGCCGGGGGCCGTCGGCGTCTCCCGGCCGGCGGCTGCGGCCCCTGCCGGCTCCCGGACCCGCGGCCCCGGGCACCGGGACGTCGGCCCGCCGGCACCCGGACGCCAACCCGCCGGGCCGGACGCCGGGAGGTCAGCCCGCCAGCACGCCGCAGACCTGCCAGGCCGGGTGGGCGTGGTTGCCGGGGTCCACGGCCGTCGGCGACGGCGGCTGGGTGCCGTCCGGACCGGCCAGCACCGGCTGCAGGTACGCGGCCATCGAGCCGGCGCAGTTGGCCGGACCGGCCTGCAGCACCGAGTCCACCAGCCGCAGCTGGGCGGCGGCCAGGTCGATCCGGTCGAACTGGAAGGTCAGCTGGCGCCGCACGGTCTCCAGGGTCACCGGCGCACCGCTCGGCGCACCGGCCTGCTTCAGCGCATAGACGAAGGTGTGGTCGGTGGTGATCTGCAGCGTGCCGCTGTCCGCCTCGTCGATCCGCATCGCGCCGGCCACCTTCACGGTGTCGGCCGCCAGCGCGACCTGCGCCGGGTCGAAACGGACCACCCAGCCGGTGGCCGCGTTGTGGCGGTCGTCCACCGGGTGGGCCACGCTCGCGTCGAAGTGCGCCTGCTCGCCGGGGGTGACGAAGGCCCGCACCTCCGCGGTGGCCCCCTGGGTCAGCGCCGCCGGCGTCAGCGAGGAGGCGACCAGGTAGCGCTGGACGGTGTCGAGCGCCTTGGTGACCTCGACCCGGCTGAAGTGCTGGGTGGCGGCCCCCGCGGGCGTGCCCAGGCCGATCGCGCCGTCGCTGTAGCCGGCGGGCAGCGAGGCGAACGGAGCGGCCGGGTCGGCGACCGGGCGGACCACCGAAGCCGGGCTCAACGCCACCAGGCTGACGGTCAGTTGACTGCCCTCCGGCCGCGCCGACTGTCGGTTCGGCGAGCTGACGCCGAAGTACACGGCGGCCGCGAAGGCCAGGAGGATCAGCAGCAGCAGCGCGAGCGCCTGCCGCGGCACGCTGCCCAGCGGGCCGAGCCGCACCCGCGGCCGAGTGGCCCGGCCGAACGGGCCGGCCAGCCGCTCCCGGGCGGACAGCTCCTGGATCCGGGCAGCCCGGACGAACGATTCGTCGAAGACGACGGACCGGTACTCGTCCTCGTTTCCCGAACCACCCTCGGGCGCACCCTCCGGAGGCTCGCGCGGGTCACCCATGACACCAGGGTAAGGCGCGCCCGGCCCCGCCACGAGGGTGCTCGCGCACTTTCCCCGGGCGCCCGACGACCGTCCCGCGGCCCCGGGCGCGCCGCCCCGGCAGGTCAGCCCGCCGGCGCCGTGACGACCAGCGAGGGCTCGGCCGGCGGCGGTGCGGGGTCGAGCCCCGCGCTGCTGCTGCCGGACTCGGGCCGCCGCGGCGTACCGCCGCCCGACCCGCCCACGCCCTGGTAGACCGCCGCGACCGCCACCGCGACCAGGCTCACGCCCATGATCACGGCGAGCACCCAGGCCACCGGGCGGTGCCAGCGCTGCTGGGCGACGTAGCGCCCGCGCCGGGCCCTCGCCGGGTCGAAGCCGCCGCCCCGGCCCCACCTGCGGCTCCGGCGCCCGGCCGCCCGGCCGGGGCCCGACCACGGATCGGGGTAGAGGTGGTCGTCGTCCAGCCCGCCCGGGTAAGGCCGCAGCTCCAGCGGCAGCCCGTCACCGGCCGGGACGTCATAGCCCCAGCCCGCCCCCGCCGTGTCCGGCTCGAACCTGGCCTCGGCGGCGGCGAGCTGCCGCTCCTTGGCCGTCGGCTCGTGCACGGCGGCGGAGCGGACGAAGGCCTCATCGAAGACCACGGTGGCGAACTCGTCGTCCGCACCACCGTGGTCGGCGCCGTCGGGGTACGGCAAGCCCCCCACATCCTCAGCCACGGGATTCAGCGTATTACCGGGCGGGCGATTTGTCTGTGGCTCCTCGCAGTTGGTCCGTCACACGTGTGACGGACCGCTCTGCGGCCGGGCTCAGCAGGCGTCGCCCGCCCCGCCCACGGTCTGCGCCGCCTCGCCCCGGACATGGCCGTCACCAGTGACGATGTACTTGGTGCTGGTCAGCTCCGGCAGGCCCATCGGGCCGCGGGCGTGCAGCTTCTGGGTCGAGATCCCGATCTCGGCACCGAAGCCGAACTCACCTCCGTCGGTGAACCGGGTCGAGGCGTTGACGGCCACCGTGGTCGAGTCGACCAGCTGGGTGAAGCGGCGGGCGGCCGCCTGCGAGGGGGTCACGATCGCCTCGGTGTGACCGGAGGACCAGCGGCGGATGTGCGCGACGGCGGCCTCCAGGGAGGGCACCACGGCGGCCGCCAGGTCGTACGAGAGGTACTCGGCCTCCCAGTCCTCCTCGGTGGCCGGCACCACGGTGGCCGGCGACCCCTCGGCGGCCTTGAGCACCGCCTCGTCGCCGTGCACCGTGACCCCGGCCTCGGCCAGGGCGGCGAGCGCGAGCGGCAGGAAGGCGTCCGCGACGTCCTGGTGCACCAGCAGGGTCTCGGCCGAGTTGCAGACGCTGACCCGCTGGGCCTTGGAGTTCAGCAGGATGCCGACGGCCATCGCCAGGTCGGTCTGCGCGTCCACGTAGACGTGGCAGTTGCCGGTGCCGGTCTCGATCACCGGGACCGTCGAGCCCTCCACCACGGTACGGATCAGCGAAGCGCCGCCGCGCGGGATCAGCACGTCGACCAGGCCGCGGGCGCGCATCAGCTCCCGAACGGAGTCACGGCTCTCGCCCGGGACGAGCTGGACGGCGTCGGCCGGCAGTCCGGCCGAGACCACGGCGTCGCGCAGGACGGCCACCAGCGCGGTGTTGGAACGGTAGGCGGAGGCCGAGCCGCGCAGCAGCACGGCGTTGCCGGACTTCAGGCAGAGCGCGGCGGCGTCCACGGTGACGTTGGGGCGGGCCTCGTAGATGATGCCGACCACGCCGAGCGGGACGCGGACCTGCCGCACGTCCAGGCCGTTGGGCAGGGTGTAGCCGCGGAGCACCTCGCCGACCGGGTCGGGCAGGCCGGCCACCTTGCGGACGTCCGCGGCGATCGCGGCGATCCGGTCGTCGTCGAGGGTCAGCCGGTCGATCACCGACTCCGCGGTGCCGGCCTCGCGGGCGCGTGCGACGTCCTCGGCGTTGGCTGCGGTGATCTCGGCGCTGCGGGCCACCAGGGCGTCCGCGATCGCCGCCAGCGCGTCGTCCTTCGCCCGGCGCGGGAGCGGGGCGAGCGCGGCGGCGGCCTCCCGGGCTCGGCGCGCTACGGCGAGGACGGGGCTGTCGGCGGTGGCGAGGTCGCTGGTCATGCGCCAAGGGTAGCGACTGCGCCCCCACCCTCCGACCGCCATTTCGCCCGGTGAGACACCCCGGCCGGCCGCCGAGCCGAGGCGCCGAGGATCAGTACGGGTGCACGCCGCCGAGCTGTGGGGGCGGGTCGCCGAAGCCCTCGGCGACCCGCTTGTGGTACGTCGCCCGGTCCACCACCTCCAGGCCGACGATCTCCCACGGAGGCAGCTTCGCCGTCGCCTTGTGCTCGCCCCAGAGCCGCAGCGCGATCGCCGCCGCGTCGTGCAGGTCACGGGCCTGCTCCCAGTAGCGGATCTCGGCGTGGTCGGCCGCGTAGCGCGCGGTCAGGAAGAACGAGTGGTCGTGGGCCAACCGCTCCAGCCCGGCCCGCAGCTCGGTGAGCGGGGTGACCGGCCCGGAGACGCTGAGCACCACGTGCCAGAGCCGGGCCTGCTCGGGGGCGGCGGGCGGCTCGCCCTCGCCCCGCCGGTCCGGCCGGGCCCCGCGCACCGCGGTCGGCCCGTGCGGCGGCGGACCGGCCGGACCGGCCGGATCCTCGCTCGCGCGCCCGCCGTCGATGCTGGTCAGCCGTCGACCCGCCGTTCCTCCGGTCAGCGCTGCTTCGCGCCTGCGTTCCACCGGCGGCCTCCTGTTCGGCGATGTCGTGTCGTCGTACCCGCCGGCCCCGGCCGGAGCGTACGGCTGCGCCCCTCCTCGCCCGTGGCCGGGCCTCCACCCCGTGCGGAGCCGTCCGTGGCGCCCTCGGGCCGGTCAGCCGCGCAGGACGACGAGGTCGTCGCGGTGGACGACCTCCCGCTCGTAGGCTGCGCCGAACTCCTGGGCCAGGTCGCGGGTGGACCGGCCGAGCAGGCGGGGCAACTCCCTCGCATCAAAGTTGACCAGTCCGCGCGCCACGATGTGGCCGTTTTCGGCAAGAAGGTCCACCGGATCACCCGCGGCGAACTCGCCGTCGACCTTGGTGACCCCGGCCGGCAGCAGCGAGGCGCCCCCGGAGACCACCGCGGCGACCGCGCCCTCGTCCAGGTGCAGGGCGCCGCGCGGGCTGCTCGCGTGGGCCAGCCAGAGCAGCCGGTCGGACGAGCGGCTGCCGGTGCGCCGGAACAGCGTGCCGGTGGGCCGGCCCGCCAGCGCGTCGGCGGCGTGGCTGGCCGCGGTGAGCACCACCGGAATGCCCGCACCGGTGGCGATCCGGGCCGCCTCGACCTTGGTGACCATGCCGCCGGTGCCGACCCCGGCCTTCCCGGCGCTGCCGATCTCGATGCCGTCCAGGTCGTGCGGGCCGGCCACCTCGGCGATCCGGCTGGTGCCGGGCCGGCTCGGGTCGCCGTCGTAGAGGCCGTCGACGTCGGAGAGCAGCACCAGCAGGTCGGCCCGGACCAGGTGGGCCACCAGCGCGGCCAGCCGGTCGTTGTCACCGAACTTGATTTCAGCGGTGGCGACGGTGTCGTTCTCGTTGACGATCGGCATCGCGCCCATCGCCAGCAGCTGGTCCAGCGTCCGGTACGCGTTGCGGTAGTGGGCGCGGCGGCTGGCGTCCTCGGCGGTCAGCAGCACCTGGCCGACCCGGATGCCGTACCGGGCGAAGGAGGCCGTGTAGCGGGCGACCAGCAGGCCCTGGCCGACGCTGGCCGCGGCCTGCTGGCGGGCGAGGTCCTTGGGGCGCTTCTCCAGGCCGAGCGGGGCGAGGCCGGCCGCGATGGCGCCGGAGGAGACCAGCACCACCTCCGGGGCGTCCGGGCGGCTGCGCACCTTGGCGAGCGCGTCGACCAGGGCGTCGACCCGGTCGGCGTCGAGGCCGCCGGCCGCCGTGGTGAGTGACGAGGAGCCGACCTTGACGACGATCCGGCGCGCGGTCAGCACCTCCTCCCGCAGTGAGTCGTCGCTCATCTCGCTGTTCGCCCTTCCGGTGTGGTGCGGGTGCGGCGGGCGCGTGCCCCGCCGTCCCCCCGCAATCTACGCGATCGGGGCAGCGCGCCCGCAGCGCGTTTCACCGGCTGGACCCGGGCCGGTCACGGCTCCGCCACAGCGCGGCCGGCAATCCGGGCGACTGGTATGGTCCCTGACCGCAAGCCAGATCGGGGGACGGCTTCTTGCCCGCTGTACCCATGTCTCCAACCATCTTGGACGGGCAGCACCGCACGGGCAGGCCGGAAACGGTTTCGCGGGCGCGTGCCCAGGAGTAAGCGCACAGATGCGTTCGAACACCATGAAGCTCACGGTCGCCGCGCTGGCGACCGCCACCGCCTTCTCGCTCGCCGCCTGCGGCCCGGACAACGCGGACGCCGCGGCCGGGGCCGGCGCGGGCGCCGGGGCGGCCGCGACCACGCCGGCGGGCGGTGCCGCCGGTGCGGGTGCCGCCGCGGCCGGCGGTACCGCCACCTCGCCCGCCGGCGGCGCTGCCGCGGGTGCGGCGGCGGGTGCCGCGGCGGGTGCGGGTGCCTCCGCCGGTGCGGGCGCTGCGGCCGGCGCCGCGGCCGGCGCCGCGGCGGGTGCCGGTGCCTCCGCCGGTGCGGGCGCTGCGGCCGGCGCGGGTGCTGCGGCCGGCGCCGCCGGGGGCGCGGGCGCCCCGCCGAAGGCCGCCACCGCGGTCAAGGTCGGCCAGAAGGCGACGGTCGACTTCACCGACAAGCAGAGCCAGAAGAGCGCCAAGCTGGAGGTCACCGTCACCGGCTGGGAGACCGGGTCGGTCGAGGACCTCAAGGCCGCCAAGATCAGCACCACGGGTCTGGACGGCCGCACCATCGTGTACCTCAGCTACACGATGAAGAACCTGAGCGACACCACGCTCTCCTTCACCGCCCCGGACTCGAAGTTCGTCGCCTACGACCAGAACGGCAAGAACGGCATCTTCGTCATCAACGCCGCCACCCCGCTGCCCAAGTGCACCGGCGCGAAGTTCCAGGGCTTCGCGAAGGGCTCCGAGGTGAAGGGGTGCCAGATCGTCTCGCTGCCGGGCAACGCCGTCAGCGCGGTCGGCTACACCGACCTGAACGACCCGCTCAAGCTCCAGGCCTCCTGGAGCAAGTGACACCGCGACACCACGCGGACGGCCCCCGCCACCTCAGGGTGGCGGGGGCCGTCTCCGTCGGGCCCGGCAGTCCGTCGGGTTCGACGGACCGTCAGGGTCAGTAGTCCTCGTCGTCGCCCTCGATGGCCGCCTGGCGGCCGCTGGAGAGCGCCTCGAAGGCGAGGAACTCGGCCTCGGCCGCGTCCCGGCCCTTCTGCTTCTCGCGCCGGCGGTCCACCGCCGGGCGCGGGCTCTCGAAGCGGTGGTCCTCGCCACGGCGGCCGAGCATCTCGGCACCGGCGGCCATGGTCGGCTCCCAGTCGAAGACGACCGCGTTCTCGTCCGGCCCGATGATGACGGTGTCGCCCTCGTGGGCGCCGATCTTCCAGAGCTGGTCCTCGACGCCGAGGCGGGCCAGCCGGTCGGCGAGGTAGCCGACGGCCTCGTCGTTGGAGAAGTCGGTCTGGCGGACCCAGCGCTCCGGCTTGCTGCCGCGGATGCGGTAGGCGCCGTCCTCCTCGGTGATGGTGAAGCCCGCGTCGTCCACGGCCTTGGGCCGCAGCACGATCCGGGTGGACTCCTCGACCGGCTTGGCGGCCCGGGCCTCGGCGACGATCTGCGCCATCGCGAAGCTCAGCTCGCGCAGGCCCTTGCGGGAGGCCGCCGACACCTCGAAGACGCGGTAGCCGCGCTCCTCCAGCGAGGCGCGGGTGAGGTCGGCGATGTCCTGGCCGTCCGGCACGTCGACCTTGTTGAGCGCGACCAGGCGCGGACGGTCCTCCAGACCGCCGTACTCGGCCAGCTCGGCCTCGATGGTCTCCAGGTCACTGAGCGGGTCGCGGCCCGGCTCCAGGGTCGCGCAGTCCAGCACGTGCACCAGCACCGAGCAGCGCTCGACGTGCCGCAGGAACTCCAGGCCGAGGCCCCGGCCCTGGCTGGCGCCCGGGATCAGGCCGGGCACGTCCGCGATGGTGTAGACGGTGTCGCCCGCGGTCACCACGCCGAGGTTGGGGATCAGGGTGGTGAACGGGTAGTCCGCGATCTTCGGCTTGGCGGCGGAGAGCACCGAGATCAGCGAGGACTTGCCGGCGCTCGGGTAGCCCACCAGGGCCACGTCGGCGACGGACTTGAGCTCCATCACGATGTCGCGGGCCTCGCCGGGCTCGCCGAGCAGGGCGAAGCCGGGCGCCTTGCGGCGGGCCGAGGCCAGCGCGGCGTTGCCGAGGCCCCCGCGGCCGCCGGCGGCGGCGACGAAGCTGGTGCCGTGGCCGACCAGGTCGGCCAGGACGTTGCCCTGCTTGTCCATCACCACGGTGCCGTCCGGTACGGCGAGCACGAGGTCCTGGCCGTCGGCGCCGGTGCGGTGACCGCCCGCGCCCGGCTTGCCGTTGGTGGCCTTGCGCTTGGGCGAGTGGTGGTACTCGAGCAGGGTGGTGACCTGGGCGTCCACGGTGAGGATGACACTGCCGCCCTCGCCGCCGTTGCCGCCGTCCGGCCCGCCCAGCGGCTTGAACTTCTCACGGTGCACGGAGGCGCAGCCGTGGCCCCCGTTACCCGCGGCGACGTACAGCTCGACGCGGTCCACGAAGGTGGTCATGGGGAGTGCCTCCAGTGCGAAGTCAATGGGTCTGCCTGCGGTAAAGCCGAAGGGTGGACCGGAACATTCCGGCCCACCCTTCATTGTGAGTCTTGTCGGACTCAGGCCTCGGTGGCCACGATGTTGACGACCTTGCGGCCGCGGCGGGTGCCGAACTGCACGGCACCGGCGGTCAGCGCGAACAGGGTGTCGTCGCCACCGCGGCCGACACCGGCACCCGGGTGGAAGTGGGTGCCACGCTGGCGGACGAGGATCTCGCCGGCGGAGACGACCTGGCCGCCGAAGCGCTTCACGCCGAGGCGCTGGGCGTTCGAGTCACGGCCGTTGCGGGTAGAGCTTGCGCCCTTCTTGTGTGCCATCTCGCTATCCCCTTACTTGCTGACGGAGTCGATGCTCGTGATCCGCACAGCGGTGTGCTGCTGGCGGTGACCCTGGCGGCGACGGTAACCGGTCTTGTTCTTGTAGCGCAGGATGACGATCTTGTCGCCCTTGGTCTGGTCGACCACCTCGGCGTGAGCCTTCACGCCGGCCAGCACCCACGGGTCGGAGGTGACAGCGTCACCGTCGACGACCAGGATGGTGGACAGCTCCACCGAGTCACCCGGCTTGGCCTCGATACGGTCGATCTCCAGCACGTCGCCGACGGCGACCTTGTGCTGGCGGCCGCCTGCGCGAACGATCGCGTACATGCGGTACCCCATTTCTAACTCGGTCGGAGCTCCAGATGCCAGCCGCCTGGGTACGGACACAGGGGCCTCTCCCGGGCTCGGTTAGGGGCCCGGAAGGTGAAAGTGCTCGGGAGCATGGCGTAGACACGCCGAGGGTCAAGAATACGGACCGGCCGCCACGGGGGCAAACCGGACCGTACGGCCCCGGGGGCGGGCGATCGCCCGCCCCCGGGACACGGGCACTACTCGGCTGCCGGTTCACCCTCGGCGGCCGCGGCCTTCTTGGCCGCCGCGCTGGTCCGCTTGGTCGCGGTCTTGCGGGCGGTGGTCTTCTTCGCGGCCGCCGCCGTGGTCTTCTTGGCGGCCGTCTTCTTGGCGGCGGTCTTGCGCGCGGCCCGCTTCTTCGGCGCCGGCGCCTCCTCGGCGGGTGCCTCGGCAGCGGCGTCGGCCGGGGCCTCGGCGGTCTCCGCAGCGTCCTCGGCCGGGGCCTCGGCGGCCGGCTCGGCGACGACCGCCTCGACGGCCTCCACCGGCGCCTCGACCGGAGCCTCGGCGACGACCTCCGCCGGCGCCTCGACCGGAGCCTCGGCCGGCGTGGCGGCCGGAGCCTCGGCGGCGGCGAAGGCCGCCTCCAGGGCCGCGTCCGCGCGGGCCTGCAGCACCACGATCTCCGCCTCGGCCGGCGCGCCGGCCGGAGCCGTCGCCTTGCGCACCGCCCGGCGGCGGGTGCGGCCGGCGGGCGCCGCGGCGGCGGCCGGGATCTCGACCAGGCTGGGCTGGGCGGGGACCTCGCCGATCGGCTCGGCGACCTCGGCGACCTCGACCTCGGGCTCGACCTCGGCAGCCGGCAGCGCCTCGACCGGCTCCACGACCTCGGCGGACTCGAGCTCCGCCGGGGCCTCGACGACCGCCTCGGCGGCCTCGATCGCCTCGACGACCGCCTCGGCGACGGCCTGCGGCTCCTCGGGGGCCGCACCGCCCTTGCCCCGGCGCCGGCGCTTGCCGCCGCCCGAGCCCGCCTCGCCGGCCGCGGCGGCCTGGCTGGCCGTCGCGTGGACGTGGGCGCTCGGCTGCTCCATGTGGACGATCACGCCGCGCCCGTTGCAGTGCACGCAGGGCTCGGAGAACGACTCCAGCAGGCCCTGGCCGACCCGCTTGCGGGTCATCTGCACCAGGCCCAGCGAGGTGACCTCGGCCACCTGGTGCTTGGTCCGGTCACGGCCCAGGCACTCCAGCAGGCGGCGCAGCACCAGGTCCCGGTTGGACTCCAGCACCATGTCGATGAAGTCGATCACGATGATGCCGCCGAGGTCGCGCAGCCGGAGCTGGCGCACGATCTCCTCGGCCGCCTCGATGTTGTTCCGGGTGACCGTCTCCTCCAGGTTGCCGCCCTGGCCGACGAACTTCCCGGTGTTGACGTCGATGACGACCATCGCCTCGGTGCGGTCGATCACCAGCGAACCGCCGCTGGGCAGCCAGACCTTGCGGTCCAGCGCCTTCATCAGCTGCTCGTCGATCCGGTAGGTGGCGAACACGTCCACCTCGGAGGTCCACCGCTGGAGCCGCTCGGCGAGGTCCGGGGCCACGTTGGACACGTAGTCGTGGATGGTGTTCCACGCCTCGGTGCCGGAGACGATGACCTTGGTGAAGTCCTCGTTGAAGATGTCGCGGACGACCCGGACGGTCATGTCCGGCTCGCCGTACAGCAGCGCCGGGGCGTTGCCGCTGGCGGCCTTCTTCTGGATGTCCTCCCACTGCTGCTGCAGGCGCTGGACGTCGCGGGTCAGCTCCTCCTCGGAGGCGCCCTCGGCGGCGGTGCGCACGATGACGCCCGCGTCGTCCGGGACGATCTTCTTGAGGATCTGCTTCAGCCGGGCGCGCTCGTTCTCGGGCAGCTTGCGCGAGATGCCGGTCATCGAGCCCTCGGGCACGTAGACCAGGTAGCGGCCGGGCAGCGAGATCTGGCTGGTCAGGCGGGCGCCCTTGTGGCCGATCGGGTCCTTGGAGACCTGCACCAGCACGGACTGGCCGGACTTCAGCACCGACTCGATCCGGCGCGGGCCGCCGTGGCCGCCCAGCGCACCGAAGTTGACCTCACCGGCGTAGAGCACGGCGTTGCGGCCCTTGCCGATGTCGACGAAGGCGGCCTCCATCGACGGCAGCACGTTCTGGACCTTGCCCAGGTAGACGTTGCCGACGTACGAGGTGGCCTGCTCCTTGTTGACGTAGTGCTCGACCAGCACGCCGTCCTCCAGCACGCCGATCTGGGTGCGCTGGCCGTTCTGGCGCACCACCATGACGCGCTCGACCGACTCGCGGCGGGCCAGGAACTCGGCCTCGGTGATGATCGGCACCCGACGGCGGCCGAGCTCGCGGCCCTCGCGGCGGCGCTGCTTCTTCGCCTCCAGACGGGTCGAGCCCTTGATCGACTGCACCTCGTCCGGGTCGAACGACGGCTCGGTGGAGCGGCGGCGCGGCTCGCGCACCTTCACGACCGTACGGACGCCGTCCTCGGTGGTCTCGGCGGTCTCGACCGCGCCGGCCTCACCGCTGCGGCGGCGACGGCGGCGACGGCGGCGGGACGAGGCCAGGCCGGCGGACAGCTCGTCGTCGTCCTCGTCGCCCTCCTCCTCGTCGACGACCGCGGCCGGCTCCTCGGCGGGCTGCTCGGTCTCGGCGGTCTCGGCCTCGAACTCCTCGGCCTCGCCGCGGCGGCGGCGACGGCCGCCCCGGCGGCGACGGCGGGACGGACGGCCGTCCTCCTCCCACTCGCCCTCGGTCTCCGGGCCGGCGGCGGCGGGCGCCTCGACGGCGGCCGGGGCCTCGGCGGCGGGCGCCTCCGCCGGCTCCTCGACGACGGGCTTGCGGCGGGCCGGTGCCTGCACCCGCACCTGGGTGCGGGTACGGCGGCGGCGGCCGACACCGCTGTACTCGTACTCGTCGTCCTCCCCGGGCTGGACGGCGGGCGCGGCGGCCTCGGTCGGAGCGGCCGCAGCGGCGGCGGCCGGCTGCGCGGCGGGCGGGGCGACGTAGGGGGCCGGCTCCTGGAAGACGGGAGCCTGGAAGATCGCGGTGGACGGGCGGACCGCGCGGCGGCGCACCCGTTGCGGCGGCTCGGCCTCGGCGGCGGGTGCCGGGGCGGGCGCGGCGGCCTCGGCCTCGGCGGCCTCCTCCTCGACGGCGGGCTCCTCGGCCGGCGTCTCGGCGGCGGGCTCCTCGACCGGCGCCTCCGCGACGGCCGGGGTCTCCTCGACCACCCGGCGGCGGCGGGTACGGCGGGCCGGCGCAGCCGGCGCCTCCTCGGCGGCAGGAGCGGCCGGGGTCTCGGCCGGCGTCTCGACGGGCGTCTCGACGGGCGCGGCCTCGGCGGCGGGTGCCCCGGCGGGGGCCTCGGCGCGCTTGCGGGTGCGGCGGGCCCGGACCGGCTTCTCGGCCACCGGCTCGGCGGCCACCGGTTCGGCGGGCGCGGCCTCGGCGGCCTGCGCCTCGGCGGCCTGCGGGGCCTCCGGCGCGGTGACGACGATCGAGGTGGCCTCCGGTGCCCCGGCGGGGGCCTCGGCACGCTTGCGGGTGCGGCGGGCCCGGACCGGCTTCTCGGCCACCGGCTCGGCGGCCGGGGCCTCGGCGGGCGCAGCCTCGGCGGCCTCGGCCACCGGCGCCTCGGCCGGGATCACCGTCTCGGCGGCCTCCGCGGCCGCACCCTGCGGGGTGCCCGCCGGGCGGGACACCGCACGGCGACGGCGGCGCGGCGGCGCGGCGGACGCGCCCTCGCCACCGGTGGCGGTGGAATCGTTCTGTTCCGGCGCCGCAGACTGCTGCGGATCGGTGTTATCGAGCATGCGGGTGGATCTCCCGTCAGGCCCCCGGGCTCCGCATCCGGGCACGGCGCGGCACCGGTGGCCGGCCGGCATCGCGACGATGCTCGGGCCGGACCCTTTCACGGTGCCGCCGTGCGGACGCGAGGCCGCACAGGGGCTCGTAGTCTCGCTCGGCGCCCCGCGCTCGGCGGGGTGTCGAAAGTCTTCTGGTCTGACCAGTCTTCTGAGGTTTTCCCAAGCTGCGCCGTCCCCCAACCCCGGGTGGCTCCCGGACGGGGTCCTCGGGCCCACCGACCATCGGGGTCGGCGGGCCGCAAGAGGCCGGCCTGTGCTTCGACGACGCTCGCTCCCCTGGGGAGCCGCGGGGGCCTGGAGGACCAGCGTGCCCAGTGGTTACCGGGCCCGGCCTCCGCCCGCTAGGCGGACGCGGTTGCGCGCGGCTCGGCGGCCGCCACAGGGCCGGCCGGGGCCGCGGCGCGGTCGAGCGCCAGCGGGTCGGTCACCGTGCCGGTCCCCTCGTCGAGCGGCCCCTGCGCCAGCCTGGTCACCTCTGCGGGGACCGGCGGCGCCAGGTCGGCCGTCGCACGGAGACCGGACAATACGTCGTCGGGTCGTACGGCGGGTGTGGCGTGTCGTACTACCAGGCGCAGTATCGCACAGGGACGGGCCGTCCGAACATCGCGGCCCCTTTCGCCCACCGTGTCCGCACCGGCGTCGACCTGCGACGGGAGGATCTCCAGCGCCGCCACGGCGCCGCGCGCGTCGAAGACCCGGACGCCGTTCTTGGTCAGGCGTTCGACCTCCACCCGCTCCTCGGCGAGGAAGAGGGCGGCCGCACGGGCGGCCTCCTCCGGAGTGACACCGTCCAGCCGGACCTGCCACTCGGAGGCCTCCAAGCGCTCCACGAAGTTCGGCGTCCGGACCTCGACCGCGTCGATGACGTCCAGCCCGTTCGGCAGCGACGCGTCCAGCTGCGCACGCAGCTGCTCCGGGTCGCGGACGTCGGCGAGGCCGATCTCCAGGTACTCCGCCTCGCTCGCCACCCCGGTCGGAGCGGCGTTGGCGTACGACACCTTCGGGTGCGGGGTGAAGCCGGCCGAGTAGGCCATCGGCACCGCCGACCGGCGCAGGGCGCGCTCGAAGGCGCGCTGGAAATCGCGGTGGCTGGTGAAGCGGAGCCGGCCGCGCTTGGTGTAGCGGAGACGGATCCGCTGCACCGTCGGCGCGGGCGGCGGACCGTCGGGCGTACGGCGTGCCAGGGTCGCTCAGTCCTTAGTCAGTTGTCCCCGTCCGGCGCGGCGGTCGTGCGCCACTGTCCGGACTCTGTCACCTCAAAGGGTACGCGCCCGCACGCCCGGCTCGCTCCGCCCCTGGTCGGGCCCCCTGCCGCCCGGGCCGGGGGCCTGACACGCCGATGCCCCCGCCGGAGCACTCCGACGCTGTTGGTTAATCCGGGGGCTGCGTGACGTCGGCCTGTCCGACCCCGTTGGGGTTGGGCAGGCCGACGTTGCGTTTTGGGAGGGACTGGGGTGTCGCTGCGAGGGGTGGGGCTGGGCGAGGTGCCGGAGGAGACCGCTCGGCTGGCGCGGGCGGTGTTCCCGAAGGGGTGCCTGGCGATGCGGCTGCGGGACGACCTCCAGGTGGTGATCGCGGACGCGGACTTCGCGGGGCTGTACGCGGTCCGGGGCCGCCCTGCGGTATCGCCGGCCCGGCTGGCGGTGGTGTCCGTGTTGCAGTTCACCGAGGGGCTGACGGACCGGCAGGCCGCCCATGCGGTGCGCTCGCGCCTGGACTGGAAGTACGCGCTGGGGCTGGAACTGGCGGACACCGGGTTCGACTTCTCGGTCCTGAGCGAGTTCCGTGCCCGGCTGGCCGCGTCGGACACGGGTCAGCGGGTGTTCGACGCGCTGCTGGACGCGGCCCAGCGGGCTGGGCTGCTCAAGAGCGGAGGGCGTCAGCGCACCGACTCCACGCATGTCCTCGCGGTCACCCGGGACCTGAGCCGGCTGGAGTTCGTGGTCGAGACGCTGCGGACGGCGTT
>NZ_JAKNTA010000001.1:929769-1006366 GCF_022288725.1 Kitasatospora sp. A2-31
CACACCTTGCTGGCCGACCGCGGCCTGCTGCCGGATGTGCACCTGGCGGACGCCGGCTACGTCGATGCCGAACAGGTCCACCTGGCCTGGCGCGACCACCGCGTCGAGCTCGTGGGCCCGCTCGCCCGGGACACCAACCGGCAGACGACGCAGTCGGCGGGCTTCGACAACAGCCGCTTCACCGTTGACTGGGACAACAGGCACGTCGCCTGCCCGAACGGCCGGACCAGCACGACCTGGCGGGAGACCACCAGCCACCGGGGCACGCCCGTGGTCCGGGCGAAGTTCGCGGCCCGCGACTGCACCGCCTGCCCGGCCCGTCAGGACTGCACCAGCTCACCCAACGGCCGCTACATCACCCTGCGGCCACGCGCGGAGCACGAGATCCTCCAGCGGCTGAGGCCGCAGCAGGACACCCCGCAGTGGCGTAAGCGCTACAACGTTCGCGCCGGCGTCGAGGGCACCATCGCCCAGGCCGTCAACGCCCTCGACATGCGCCGATCCCGCTATCGCGGACTCGCCAAGACCCACCTGCAGAACCTGTTCACCGGGGCGGCGATCAACCTCATCCGCATCGACGCCTGGCTCACTGGCCAGCCCCTGGCCCCCACCCGCATCACGTCGTTCGCAGCACTCCGCCCCGCTGGATGACCAGCGGGGCGGAGCAATTAACCAACAGCGTCGGAGCACTCCGGCGGGGGCACCGCACCAGGCGACGGCTACTTGACCACGGTCAGCGGCAGCAGCTTCTTACCGGTGGGGCCGATCTGGATCTCAGTCTGAATCTGCGGCCATATAGACACGGGCTTAGAACCACCCCTACCGTCCAGACATGGGGAAACGGACCAGGACACGGGCAGCCGCCGAGCAGCGGACGTACGACGTGAGTACGGAGTGGTCCGAGGCGGACCTCTCTCTTCTTGAGGACCTGAAGCGGGCCGAAGCGCTGCTGCCGGACGACGCTCCGCGAGCGCTGCTGTCCGTCCGGCTCTCCGTCCTCACGGACGACACCACCTCCCCCGTGCGCCAGGAGCTCGACCTCCGCATCAAGGCGAAGGAGATGGGGTGCCGGGTCATCGGCGTGGCCAGCGACCTGAACGTGTCGGCCACCAAGGTGCCCCCGTGGAAGCGCAAGCAGCTGGGCGAGTGGCTGAACAACCGCGCGCCCGAGTTCGACGTCCTTCTCTTCTGGAAGCTGGACCGCTTCGTCCGCCGGCTCTCGGACCTGTCGACCATGATCGACTGGTGCCTCAGGTACGGGAAGAACCTCGTCTCCAAGCACGACAGCATCGACCTGACCACCACGGCCGGGAAGATCATGGTCACGATCATCGGCGGCATCGCGGAAATCGAAGCGGCCAACACCAGCACCCGGGTGGCGAGCCTGTGGGACTACACGAAGACCCAGTCCGAGTGGCTGGTCGGCAAACCCCCGTTCGGCTACATGACCACTGAGGACGAGAACGGGAGGGTGGTCCTCGCCATCGACCCGGACGCCCATACGGCATTGCACTGGTGCCGCCGCATGGCACACCGGCACGTCCCGGCCCGGCGCATGGTCATGGTCCTGAAGCGCGCCGGCCTGGCGAGCGACGGCCTCACCACCAGCACTCTCCTGCGCCAGCTTCGCAACCCCGCCCTCATGGGCTACCGGGTAGAGGAGGACAAGCAAGGCGGCGCCCGGCGGTCGAAGCTTGTGCTCGGCAAGGACGCCAAACCGATCAGGGTGGCGGAAGGGATCTTCACTGAGGACGAGTTCGACGAGCTGCAGGCCGACCTTGACCTCCGCAGCAAGGACCAGCCGCAGCGGCAGCCGGGCGGCGCGACCAAGTTCCTCGGCGTCATGGTCTGTGCCGACTGCGGCACCAACATGTACGTGCAGAAGACGACGAAGGGCGAGAGAGTCTACCAGTACCTCCGCTGCCAGAAGTGCAAGGCGGGAGGTCTGGGCGCACCCGACCCGGAGGCGGTCTACAGCAAGCTGGTCGCGGACGTGCTGTCCGTCCTCGGGGACGAGCCGGTTCAGACGCGCTCCTACGCACAGGGCGCGGAGGCCCGTAAGGAGCAGAAGCGGCTTGAGGAGTCCGTCGCCTATTACATGAGGGAGCTGGAGCCGGGCGGCCGCTTCGCGAAGACCAGGTTCACGCGCGAACAGGCGGAGGCGACGCTCGACAAGCTGATCGCCGATCTCGAAGCCATCGACCCCGAGTCCACCAAGGACCGATGGGTGAACGTCCACAACGGGAAGACGTTCCGCGAGCAGTGGGAGGAGGGTGGCATGGAGGCCATGGCCGCCGACCTCCTCCGGGTGGGCATCACGTGCAAGGTCACCAGGACCAAGATCCCGAAGGTCCGCGCCCCCAAGGTCCACCTGAAGCTGCTCATCCCGAAGGACGTGCGGAAGCGCCTGGTGGTCAAGGAGGACCACTTCGGCGAGAAGTTCTAGTCAGAGGGGAGAGGCCCGATGCTCGCCCGGCGCCTCTCCCCGCCATCTCGCCGGGTCGAAGGGTTCCTCATCGCCGTCCTGATCGATCACGACGATCTCGCTCTCGATGACGAGTGCAGTCGTCCGCTCCGCGCCCTCGCCCGAACGGCGGCCGGTCACCTCTGCTCCTCGCGCATAGCCTGCCGATTGGCGGCGAGGTCTTCGGCGATGCCGGCGGCGATGAGGGCTTCCGCGGGGGTGTGCCCGGTTCCGGCGAAGCGCCAGGCGCTCTCGGTCACGGTCTCGCTGTCCCAGTCGGCGTACAGGTCTCGGGCGCCGGCCAGGGCGCGGGCGTGATCGGCGCGGGCGGCTCTGAGCTGTCCATATGTAGTGGAGTAGGCACGGGTCTTGGTGAGGCAGTGGCCGCGGTAGCCGAGCATGTGCGCCCAGGCGCGCAGGCGCAGGTGTTGCAGTTCGGGCAGGCCGCCGAGGCGCCAGGCGGTGGCGATCAGTGCTCGGACGTGAGCCGTCACGCGTAGCGCCCGTATCTCGGCGAGGGACTCGATACGACGGTCGACGGCGCCGGCGGCTTCGACGCTCTTGCTCGTGTACTTGGCGACGTAGGCGGCGACCGCGTCGTCCGTGAGTCGGCCGCTGTCCCCGCCGGTGAGGGGGTGAGCGTCGAGCTGAGTACCGAAGCGGAGCCGCCCGCCGGAATAGGCCGCCGAGTCGGGGCACGGGAGAGCGACAGCAGTAGCCGCCGAGTGGACGGTCTCCAGAAGAAGGTCACCCGTGGCCCACGACGGAGGCGGACTGGCAGGGCCGTCGGGGCCGTCGAGGCGAACGACAGCATGGAAGTGGATGGCGCCGCGCTTCTGGTACTCGGTGACCTTGGCCGCGGAGACCCGGACCAGAGTGCGCACCTTGGACCGGCCCACGCCCGCCCGGGCGGCGACGTGATGGTAGAGGTTGTCGCGGAAGGCCTTCCACAGCGCCGGGGCCGTGGCGTTCCACAGGACGTGGCCCGGGTAGTCGTAGCAGTCGGCGCACAGCGGTTGTCCGATGAGCGGTTCGTCGCCGGAGTGGGTTAGGCCGCAGCCGTGCCGGCCGCCGTGTTGGCAGTGTCGGCGCCGGGCCGGGTGGCAGTCGCCCGCGCGGTGGACCGGGCCGAAGGAGGGCGCGGTCAGGGTGACGAACAGCCGCGGGTGCATCCGGACCGTGTCCGGGACTCCCTTTCCGCCGGTGAGGCCGGAGCGGACCAGGTGGAAGGTGTCGCCGCTGTGCTCACGCGAGCAGGGCGCACAGCGGGAGGCCCGGCGGTTGCGGCAGCGGACGGCGAGCCGGCCGCAGGGGCGGATCGCGACCGACTACGACCTTTCCTCCTGCCGCCCATCACGTTGTCCTGCTCCCACGAGCACGCCCACATGCCGGGCACCGTCAGCATCAGCGCCGCCACCCTCTACGCCGTGATCAACGACACATGGAGGTCCCTCCAGGCATCCGGTGTCCCCGGCCTACTCATCGTGAACGGCCACGGCGAGAACTACGTCCTCTCGAACGTGGTCCAGGAGGCCAACACCGCCGGTTCGCATGTCGCCCTGTTCCCCGCCCGCGAGGACTGGCACCGAGCCCGCGAGGCTGCCGGGCTGAAAAGCTCCAGCGCCGAAGACATGCACGGCGGCGAGCTGGAGGTGTCACTACTCCTCCACGGCGCGCCTCACCTCGTCCGGGACGGCATCGAAGAAGACGACCACGACGCTCCAGAGCGTCCCCACCTCCTCACTCTCGGCATGGCCGGTTACACCCAGAACGGCATCATCGGCCGCCCGTCGCTCGGAACGGCGGAGAAGGGCAAGGCCATCCTTGTGAGCCTGTCCCGGTCGGCCAGCTCTCATCTGTCACTCATAGGCGGTAACTGACAGATATCGGATATCACTCGAACGTGGCTGCCGCCGGACTCTTGAGCGAGAGCTTCCCATCGTGACGCCAAATGCCCGAAGCACATCCCCGAGATGGCGGGGATAGCAGCCTCAGCTGTTGCGGTCACAGCTCACTGCCGTTAGGCGAAATCCTGACAGGGGCGCACCGGCCCACATCGGCCGCATCCCGGCACCCTGCGCTCCTGCCGACAACGGGACGCTGCCATGGCACGCACTGTGTACTGGTGGTGAAGCGGGCCACCTTTGGGCAGCGGAATGCTGTCATGGTGCGGGTATCTGGGATGAAACTAGATCATTCCGAAAGGAAGCCGTCAATATCGGCTGGCAACTCCAGATCGACCTCATCGGCCGCGAGCCGATCCAATGCGCTTGCATCATCCTCGCGAATCAGCGCCAAAAGATCGCCGGGCGGTACGGGATTTTGCTTCTGGGAGACCAGCCACTTTAGGGCCTCATTAAGAATCTCATCCCTCTCGATCTTCAGATCGCGAGCTCGGCGAATCCCGCTCCAATCTCTCACCATTCGAAGAACGGCAATCGCTCCCGCTACGTAGTAGCCAGATCCATCAAGGTAATCCTGAAGAGGATTACCATAGGAAATCTTCCGAACTCGAATTGGCGACCCCAGATCATTTAGCACCTTCAGGTCTGCACTTCGCTCTCTTACGAGAAGGGGAGTCCACGCCGAGAAGATTTCACCCAAGCCAGCTCCCGACGTTCTCCCCTTTCTCATATCACTGGAGAGCTTTTGAGATAGCTGCCAGCGCGATGCCGCCAGGGCCGTCGCCAATCCCCAGCGCGCGCCTAGCTGAACCGCAGTTTCAAGATCCTTAAGTCGCATAGCCAGCTCCCCAATGCTCGCATTAGGGCCAATCTGAGTCTTCCAGATGAACTCGACTGGTTCGCCTCCAGCTGGAGGGCGAAGCGCCTGCGGCAATTCCACGTTCTCATCCATACACCTAGGACAACAGGAGGCGCGCAGATCGAAAGACCTTGAGGGCTCGTGTCCAGAATATGGATCGTTAATTCACGCGGAAGGGCCAACGTGCGCTCCGCCGCCACCACGAATGCTCGGACGAGCCGGCTCCCGCAGGCCTCATCAGCCGCGTCCCCAGCTAAAAGCAGCACCGTCGAGATGGGTGAGATCTCAAGCAGGGCAGCGCAGGAGAAGCGCTCAACACCCATGCATGATCCCAATTTGGGGGCCGCAATGGCAGCAATCTGCAGGATCGCGGAGTCGGTGCGCCTAGATAACATGCGCGGAGCCCTCCCCGATGGACTTGAGGAGGGCTCTACGCCCCCCTCAAGGGCTCAAACCCACTCGATGGAGGACTCGATGCCCGGGGCACTCCGGGCGGTGGGCAGAGGGGTCCTCTGGCCGCCTTGCCGGGCCTTTCCGGGGGCGGGGACGGGCCCGCCCTGGGCGCGCGTCATGCCGAGCGCGCCCAGGACGAGCTCCCGCTCACCCTCCGGAAGGCTGTGAAGTAAGTCACACAGATCGCTCACCGTATCACCCACGTCGCCGGCTACTTCTGCTGGTCAGCGCCGCCGACGACCGTCAGCGGGAGCAGCTTCTTGCCCGTCGGGCCGATTTGTATGGCCGTCTGCATCTGCGGGCAGACGCCGCAGTCGAAGCACGGGGTCCAGCGGCAGTCGTCGACCTCGACCTCCTCGAGGGCGTCCTGCCAGTCCTCCCACAGCCAGTCCTTGTCGAGGCCGCTGTCCAGGTGGTCCCAGGGCAGCACCTCCTCGTAGGTGCGCTCCCGGGTGGTGTACCAGTCGACGTCGACGCCCGTGCCGGCCAGGCCCTTCTCGGCCGAGAGCATCCAGCGGTCGTACGAGAAGTACTCGCGCCAGCCGTCGAAGCGGCCGCCGTCCTCGTAGACCGCGCGGATCACGGCGCCGATCCGGCGGTCGCCGCGGGAGAGCAGGCCCTCGACGATGCCGGGCTTGCCGTCGTGATAGCGGTAGCCGATGTTCTTGCCGTACTTGCGGTCGCCGCGGATCGAGTCCCGCAGCTTGGCCAGGCGGGCGTCGGTGGCCTCCGCGGACAGCTGCGGCGCCCACTGGAACGGGGTGTGCGGCTTGGGCACGAACCCGCCGATCGAGACGGTGCAGCGGATGTCGTTCTGCCCGGTGACCTCGCGGCCCTTCTGGATGACGTTCTTCGCCATCTCGCCGATCTGGAGCACGTCCTCGTCGGTCTCGGTCGGCAGGCCGCACATGAAGTACAGCTTCACCTGGCGCCAGCCGTTGCCGTACGCGGTGGCGACGGTGCGGATGAGGTCCTCCTCCGACACCATCTTGTTGATCACCTTGCGCATGCGCTCGCTGCCGCCCTCGGGGGCGAAGGTCAGCCCCGACCGGCGACCGTTGCGGGACAGCTCGTTGGCGAGGTCGATGTTGAACGCGTCGACGCGGGTGGACGGCAGCGACAGCCCGATCTTGTCCTCGGTGTAGCGGTCGGCCAGGCCCTTGGCGATGTCACCGATCTCGGTGTGGTCGGCACTGGACAGCGACAGCAGGCCGACCTCCTCGAAGCCGGTCGCCTTCAGGCCGCGCTCGACCATCTCGCCGATGCCGGTGATGCTTCGCTCCCGCACGGGGCGCGTGATCATGCCGGCCTGGCAGAAGCGGCAGCCGCGGGTGCAGCCGCGGAAGATCTCGACGGACATCCGCTCGTGCACGGTCTCGGCCAGCGGGACCAGCGGCTGCTTCGGGTAGGGCCACTCGTCGAGGTCCATGACGGTGTGCTTGGACACCCGCCACGGCACGCCCGGCGCGTTCGGCACCACGCGGCCGATCCGGCCGTCGGCCAGGTACTCCACGTCGTAGAACTTCGGCACGTACACCCCGCCGGTGCGCGCCAGGCGCAGCAGCAGCTCGTCGCGCCCGCCCGGGCGGCCCTCGGCCTTCCAGCCGCGGATGAGCTCGGTGATGTCGAGCACGGCCTGCTCGCCGTCGCCGATCACCGCGCAGTCGATGAAGTCCGCGATCGGCTCGGGGTTGAACGCGGCGTGGCCGCCGGCCAGGACGATCGGGTCCTCGTCGGTGCGGTCGCGGGCCTCCAGCGGGATGCCCGCGAGGTCGAGCGCGGTCAGCATGTTGGTGTAGCCGAGCTCGGTGGAGAAGGAGAGGCCGAGAACGTCGAAGGCGCGCACCGGGCGGTGGGCGTCCACGGTGAACTGCGGGACGCCGTGCTCGCGCATCAGCGCCTCCAGGTCGGGCCAGACGCTGTAGGTCCGCTCGGCCAGCACGCCCTCGCGCTCGTTGAGCACCTCGTAGAGGATCATGACGCCCTGGTTGGGCAGGCCCACCTCGTAGGCGTCGGGGTACATCAGCGCCCAGCGGACGTCGCAGGCGTCCCAGTCCTTGACGGTCGAGTTCAGCTCGCCGCCGACGTACTGGATCGGCTTCTGGACGTGCGGGAGGAGGGCCTCCAGGCGTGGGAAGACCGATTCGACAGTCATGTACTAGGAACCCTTACGACGTTGAGAGGTGTCGCGCGCATCCTGGTCCCGGTTCGGGGCGGTGGGCGACGTCTGGGAGGGGTGACCCTCAAGGGTAGCCGAATCCGGCCCGCGGCCCGGCCGGGCTGCGGGGGCGCCCGACCGGAGCGGCGGCTGTTGACAGTCCCGGACGGCCCGTGCGGTACTGGCAGGGCTCCGCCGGGAGGCCCCGCACGCCATCGGACAAGGAAGGCGCCCATGCACGACGGCACCGACACCGGCCTCGCGGGATGACCGACACCGGCCGGCGGATGCCCCGCCGCGACAGCCCTCCCGGACCGCTCGACCGCTACCCCGCGGCGCCCCGGGCGGCGGCCGCCGCCAGCCGGCTGGCACTGCGCCACCCCGAGCGCTGCCGGGTCCGCGAGGTGGGCCGCTCCCGGGGCGGACGGCCGCTCGTCGTGATCTCGGTCGACGAGGGCCCGCACGCCGTCCTGGTGGTCGGCGGCCCCCACCCCAACGAGCCGGTCGGCGTCGCCGCCGCGCTGCGCCTCGCCGCGCTGGTGCTGGCCCGGCCGCCCAGACCCGGCCTGGCCTGGCACGTCCTGCTCTGCCTGGACCCGGACGGCGCCGCGCTCAACGAGGGCTGGCTCACCGGCCCGCTCACCGCCCCGCGGCACTACGAGCACTTCTTCCGGCCCGCCTTCGAGGAGCAGCCGGAGCTGCTGCCGCCGGTCGGCGGCGAGCGCACGCCGATGCCGGAGAGCCTGGTGCTGACCGGGCTGATCGACGAGCTGCGCCCGTTCCTGCAGTGCTCGCTGCACGGTGTGGACTTCGGCGGGGCCTTCGTCCAGCTGACCCGGCCGGTCCCCGGCCTGGCCGAGCGTTTCGCCCGCTCGGTGGCCCGCGGCGGCGTGCCGCTGGACGTCGACTCCTACGACGCGGTCGGCTGGGACAGCCCGGCCCCGGGGGTGTACGTGCTGCCGGGGCGCGGCCGCGGCGACCTCCCCCGGGCCCTGCCGGACGACCCGGCGCGCTCGACCTGGGCGTACGCCGGCCGGTACGGCGGGGTGACGGCCCTGCTGGAGGTTCCGATGTGGGCGGTGGACTCCGTGGGCGACGCCGGGCTGCACCCCGAGGTGCGGCGGGCGGTGGCGGCCGCGGCCGTGGCCCTGCGCGAGCGCGCCGAGCAGCTGTCCGAGCTGCTGCCGCTGGTCCCGGCGCACGCCCGGGCGGCGTACGGGCCGCTGCTGCGCGCCGTCGAGTTCAACCTGGGCGCCTGTCCGCTGCTCGCCCGGGAGTGGCTGGCCGACTGGTGCGAGCGCCCGCTGGCGGTCTCCCGGGTGACCACGGCCAGGATCGTCGCCGAGCGGATCCCGCTGCGGGCGGCCTCGATGCTGCTGCGGCTTCTCGGCGACGCCGGGGGCCCGGCCGCGGACGGCGCCCGGGAGCGGGCCCGCGGGATCGTCACCGGGAGCCTGGAGCGGCTCGGCCGGCTCGGCGCCCGTTGGGTACCGGTGGAGGCCCAGGTGGCGCACCAGACCCGGGCGGTGCTGGCCGCCGCGGACTGCCTGCTGCCGTAGCGCGGGCGCGACGCCGGCCCGGAGCCGGCAGGACGGCGGCCCCGCGCCCCGACGCCACGCGGCAGGTACGGCGCCACGCGGCGCACGGCGTGCGGAAGGGCCGGCGTCGTGCGGAAGGGCCGGCCCGGGAGGCTCCCGGACCGGCCCTGCACCGCGCGACCGCTCAGGCCGCTATCGGCCGCTGGCTCTGCACCGCCTGCAACAGCCCGATCGCCACCCAGGTCGCGAACATCGACGACCCGCCGTAGGAGACGAACGGCAGCGGGATGCCCGCGACCGGCATGATGCCCAGGCACATCCCGATGTTCTCGAACCCCTGGAAGGCGAACCACGCGACCGCACCGGCCGCGACGATCGTCCCGTACAGGTCGGTCGCGTGCCGGGCGATCCGGCAGCCCCGCCAGAGCACCACGCCCAGCAGCACGATGATCGCCATGGCTCCGAGGAAGCCCAGCTCCTCGCCGGCCACCGTGAAGACGAAGTCGGTCTGCTGCTCCGGGACGAACTGGCCGGTGGTCTGGGTGCCGTGGAACAGCCCCTTGCCGGTCAGTCCGCCCGACCCGATCGCGATGCGGGCCTGCGCGGTGTTGTAGCCGACGCCGGACGGGTCGAGCGCCGGGTTGGCGAAGGCGGCGAAGCGGTCGATCTGGTACTTGCTCAGCACGCCGAGCTTCCAGATCGCGATGCAGCCGCCGACGCCGGCCAGGATCAGCCCGAACACCCAGCGGTTGGCCGCGCCGGAGGCCAGCAGGATGCCCAGCACGATGACGGCCATCACCATCACGGAGCCGGCGTCCGGCATCAGCATCACGATCGCCATCGGCAGCGTCGCCCAGACCAGCCCGCGGAACACCGCCCGGTGCGAGGGGAACTCCCGCTCGCCCGCGTCGACCTGGTCGGCCAGCACCACCGCCATGGCGAGCACGATCGCCAGCTTGGCGAACTCGGCCGGCTGGACGGAGAAGCCGCCGCCGAGCTGGATCCACGAGTGCTGGCCGTTGATGGTCGAGCCGAGCGGGCTCAGCGTGGCCAGCAGCATCACGATCACGGCGATGTACAGGAACGGCACCACGGTACGGAACCGGCGGCTCCCTATCCCTATGACCACCGCGCACAGCACCATGCCGACGACCACGTTGGTGAGGTGCCGGAACAGGAAGTACTGCGGGTCGCCGTGGGTCAGCGAGTCCCGCCCGCGGGTGGCCGACCAGACCAGCAGCGAGCTGCCCAGCGAGAGGACCAGGGCGGCCAGCAGCAGTATCCAGTCGATCCGCCAGAGCGGGGAGTCCTTGGCGAGGGACTTCTTGGAGACCCCGCTGCGCTGCTGCGGGGCGAGCCGCAGCTGACGGTACGAACCGTACGAGGTCATGCCCGGCTCCTTCCGTTGCCGCGGTTCGGTTCCAGCGCGGCGTCGGCCGCGGCCAGCAGGACCACCGGGCCGGACGGCTGCGCCGGGTCCAGGAAGACCCGCGGCGAGCCGCCGGTCACGCCCGGGTCGCCGGCGGCGGAGCCCTGGTAGGAGGCCGGCTTGATGATCGCGGTGCCGTCCGGGTTGAACTTCGGCAGCTCGGTCTGCGGCTTGGGCAGCAGCGCCTTGCTGCTGTCGACGTTGCCCTTGTCGTCCACGCCGTAGAGCGCCTGGTAGATCCGGCGGATCGCGTCACCCGAGCCGCCGGAGCCGGTGCCACCCTGGCTTATCGTCATCACGACCGCGTAGTCGTCGCTGTAGGTGGTCAGCCACGAGGTGGTCTGCTTGCCCTCGACCTCCGCGGTACCGGTCTTGGCGTGCAGCTCGATCTTGCCCTGGGGCCAGCCGGCGCCGGCGAACTTCCAGGCCGCGGTACCACTGGTGATGACGCCCGCGGTGGCCTGGTCGATGTAGCCGAGCAGCTTCTGGTCGCCGGGGAACTTGGCGTCCTCGTGCGGGGCGATCTCGCGCACGAGCTCCCCGCTCGGGCTTATCACCGCCTTGCCGATGGTCGGCCGGTAGAAGGTGCCGCCGTTGGCGAGCGCCGAGTAGATCCGGGCCATCTGGATCGGGGTGACCAGCGTGTCGCCCTGGCCGATCGCGAAGTTGACGGAGTCACCGGCCCGCATCTGGTAGCCGTCGATGCAGTTCTCCTTCGCGATCAGGTCGGAGTAGCTGGTGCCGCCCTTCTCCGCCTGCTTGCACCAGGCGTCCTTGTTGCTGTCGTAGTAGGACTGCTTCCACTGCCGGTCCGGCACCCGGCCGGTGACCTCGCTGGGCAGGTCGATGCCGGTCTTGGCGCCGAGACCGAACTGGTGGGCGGTCTTGTAGAACCAGTCGGCCGGGTCCTTCTTCGGCTTGATGCCGCCGTCCTTCATCCACTGGTCGTACGCCAGGCCGTAGAAGACGGTGTCGCAGGAGACCTCCAGCGCCTTCTCCAGCGTGATCGAGCCGAAGTTCTCGCTCTCGAAGTTCTTGAACTCGCGGCCGCCGATGGTCAGGCTCTTCGGGCAGGGGTACGTGCCGTCCAGCGAGTAGCCGGCCTGCACGGCGGCGGTGGTGGAGATGACCTTGAAGGTCGAGCCGGGGGCGGACTGGCCCTGTATGGCCCGGTTCAGCAGCGGGAAGTTGGATTCCTTGCTGGTCAGCGCCTGGTAGTCCTTGCCGGCGATGCCGCCCTGCCAGAGGTTCGGGTCGTACGTCGGGGCGCTGGCCATCGCCACGATCCGGCCGGTGTGCACGTCCATCACGACGGCGGCGCCGGAGTCGGCCTCGTAGTTGCGGTTGGTCACCTTGTCGAAGGTCTTGCGGGCGTCGTTCATCGCCTGCGCCAGGTTGTCCTCGACGGCCTTCTGCACCCGGGCGTCGATGCTGGTCACCAGGTTGTTGCCGGTCTGCGGGGCGACCGTGCCGGCGGTGCCGATCACCCGGCCGAGGTTGTCGACCTCCAGCTTGGTGATGCCGGCGGTGCCGCGCAGGTCGCGGTCGTACACCGACTCCAGCCCGGCGCGGCCGATCTGGTCGGCCGGCAGGTAGCGGTCCAGACCGGTCTTGCCGGCGGTCTTGGAGACCTCCTCGTCGGTCACCGGCGAGAGGTAGCCGAGCACCTGGGCCATGTTGGCGCCCTCGACGCCGGTGTAGTGCCGCACGGCGGTGGGCTGCGCGGTGACGCCGGGGAAGTCCTCGCGGCGCTCCATTATCTGCATCGCCTGCTGGGTGGTCGCCTCCTTGGTGACCGGGATCGGCTGGTACGGCGAGCCGTTCCAGCAGGGCTGCGAGGTCTTGGCGTCGCAGAGCCGGACCTTCTCCTGGACGTCCTTGGCCGGCATGCCGAGCACCTCGGCGAGGCGGCCGAGCACCGCCTTGCCGGCGTCCTTCTGCTGCAGCAGGGCGGTCCGGCTGACCGAGACGACCAGCTTCGTCTCGTTGCCGGCCAGGATTCGTCCGGAGGCGTCCAGGATCTCGCCGCGCACGGCCGGCTCGACCACCTCGCGGATGTGGTTGCCGGTCGCCTTGGCGGTGTACTCCTTGGCGTTGCGGATCTGCAGGTACCAGAGCCGCCCGCCGAGCGTGGCGAGCAGCGACAGCACGAGGATCTGCAGCACCACCAGACGGATCGTCACCCGCCGGGTACGGCCGGTCTCGGGGATGTTGCTCACGTCGCGTGCGCTCCAGAGTGCGGGGTTCCGGGAATCACGGGAATCACGGGGATCACGGGCGTCGACGGGCCGGTGCTACGGCCGCTTGGCGAAGCCGAGCGAGCGCTTCTTCCGGTAGCCCGGCCCGGCCGACGCCTCACGGGTGGTGCGGTAGCGGGCCAGCGTGCCCAGCCCGGGGCCGCCCTCGTCGTCGCCGGCCGCGGCGGCGACCGGGTCCTTGCCGAAGCGGCGTCCGATCATCATCACCACGGGCACCACGAACGGCGCCAGCAGCAGGTCGTACAGCAGGGCGGTGAGCACCAGGCTGCCGAGGCCGACGTGCCGGGCGGCGGTGTCACCGACCAGGGCGCCGACCATCGCGTACAGCAGCGTGGAGGCGATCGCCGCGCCGGCCACCACCAGCAGCGCGCTGGAGACCGAGCGCTGCCGGCCGTGGTCGGGTCGGAGCAGCCCGGCGGCGTAGCCCATCAGGCAGAGCACCAGGGCGTAGCGCCCGATGGCGTGGTCGGACGGCGGTGCGAGATCGGCCAGCAGGCCGGCCGCGAACCCGACCAGGCAGCCGCCGGTCGGTCCGTAGACCATGGCCAGGCCGACCACCACGAGCAGCAGTATGTCCGGGGTGGCGCCCGGGAGTTGGAGCCGGCCGAAGACGCTGACCTGGAGGATCAGGCCGAGCAGGATCAGCACGGCGGTGACGGGGACGCGGGCGAGGCGCATGGCTCAGTTCCCCCCGGAGGGCTTGACGGGCGGTACGGCGGCGGCCGGCGCCGCGGGGGCCTGGCCCTGGGCGGCCGGCGCGGGCGGCAGGACGGCGTCGCGCGGGTCGGTGCGCGGCGGCACGACGACGACGCCGATCAGGTCGAGCCGGGTGAACTGCACGAAGGGCTCGACCAGGATCGTCTTGGTGAGCTGGCCGGGGTTGGCCTCGACCTGGACCACCTTGCCGACCGGGACGCCGGGTACGAACGGGCGGCCGCTCTGTGAGCCGAAGGTGACCAGCCGGTCGCCCTCCTTGACCTGGGCCTTGCCGTTGAGCAGCGAGACCTTCATGGCGCTGGTGCCGCCGCCGGAGGCGAAGCCGATCTCGCCGCTGCCCTCCAGCCGGGCGCCGGCGCTGAAGCCGGGGTCGGAGGCGAGCAGCACGGTGGCGGTGGTCGGGGCGACGGTGGTGATCCGGCCGACCAGGCCCTGGCCGTTGATGACGGTCATGTCCCGGGTGAGGCCGTCGTCGCTGCCGGCGTCGATGGTGATGGTCCAGGAGAAGCCCTGGGCCGGGCCGATCGCGATGACCTGGGCGGCCTTGACGGTGTATCCGCCGGCGCCGGCGGTGCGCAGGAGGTCGTCGAGTTGCTTGGTGCGGGCGCCGGCCGCGTCGGAGGAGGCGAGCTTCTGGCGCAGCTCGGTGTTCTCGCGGGCGAGCTGGTCGGTGCGGCCGCTGTGGGTGGCGGCGTCGCGGAAGGCCCGGACGGTGTCGGCGACCGGGTCGACGACGGTGGCGGCGCCGCGCTCGACCGGGCCGAGGACGCCGGCGGCGGCGCGCCGGGCGCCGCCGAGCGGGGAGTCCTCACCGCCCTTGATGTCGACGGTGATCAGTGCGAAGGCGACGGCCACCAGCAGGATGAGCAGCAGCCGGCTCTCTCGTGTGTCCCTCACGGTGCTGGTACTGCCCCTTCGTACCTGGCCGACCGCCCGGGCCGCGGGGCCCGGGCGGGGGCCGTTTCAGTTTGACTGTCCGGTCTGTCGGTCGTGCTAACGGCGCGGCTGGGCGTCGAGTACCTGCTGCAGCGCCTCGAACTCCTCGACGCACTTGCCGGAGCCGAGGGCCACCGAGTCGAGCGGGTTCTCGGCGATGTGGATCGGCATGCCGGTCTCGCGGCGCAGCCGCTCGTCCAGGCCGCGGAGCAGGGCGCCGCCGCCGGTGAGGACGATGCCGCGGTCCATGACGTCGCCGGCGAGCTCGGGCGGGCACTGGTCGAGGGTGGTCTTGACGGCGTCGATGATCGAGTTGACCGGCTCGTCGATGGCCTCGCGGACCTCGGCGGCGGAGATCACGACGGTCTTGGGCAGACCGCTGACGAGGTCGCGGCCGCGGATCTCGGCGTGCTCGTCCTTCTCGCCCTCCAGGGCGAAGGCGGACCCGATGCTCATCTTGATCTGCTCGGCACTGCGCTCGCCGAGGAGCAGCGAGTACTCCTTCTTGATGTGCTGGACGATCGCGTTGTCCAGCTCGTCGCCGGCGACCCGGATGGACTGCGCGGTGACGATGCCGCCGAGGGAGATCACGGCGACCTCGGTGGTGCCGCCGCCGATGTCCACGACCATGTTGCCGGTGGCCTCGTGGACCGGCAGGCCGGCGCCGATCGCGGCGGCCATCGGCTCCTCGATGATGTGCACCTGGCGCGCGCCGGCCTGCGAGGAGGCCTCGATCACGGCGCGGCGCTCGACCCCGGTGATGCCGGAGGGCACGCAGACCACGACCCGCGGGCGGGCGAGGTAGCGGCGGCGGTGGATCTTGAGGATGAAGTAGCGGAGCATCCGCTCGGTGATCTCGAAGTCGGCGATCACGCCGTCCTTGAGCGGGCGGATGGCGACGATGTTGCCGGGGGTGCGGCCGATCATCTTCTTGGCCTCGGCGCCGACCGCCAGGATGCCGCCGGTGTTGGTGTTCACCGCGACGACGGACGGCTCGTTGAGGACGATCCCCTTGCCCCTGACGTACACCAGCGTGTTGGCGGTTCCGAGGTCGATCGCCAGGTCGCGGCCGATGAACGACAGGTTGGTTGCCATGGGGTGTGGGTGCCTTCCCGGGCTCGGAGTCATTGCGGGGGGTTGACGACGAACGTACGCCCGCGGCTTGGGCGGGAACCAGCTGACCGGCCGTGACGGGCCCTCGAGTCGCGTCCATCGTAGTCACGCCGGCCGGTACGGACGTCGACGTGGGGCATGCCGTCCATTGTCCGGGGCGTGATCGCTTCTCCGGGCATTGGGACGCCGTGTCGGCGCCCTCAGTTCCCTATTTCACGATAAGAATGCCCCGGCCGGGCCAATGGTCCCGACCGGGGCACCCGGGCGTCTCTCGGGCGTGTCGCGAGGGCCGGGATCAGGCGTGAGCGGGGAAGAAGATCTTGATCTCGCGCTCGGCGGACTCGGGCGAGTCGGAGGCGTGGATCAGGTTCTCGCGGGTGATGGTCGCGTAGTCGCCGCGGATGGTGCCGGCGCCGGCCTCCAGCGGGTTGGTGGCGCCGGCCAGCATGCGGATGCCGGGGACGACCTCCTCGCCCTCGACGATCATGGCGATGGACGGACCGGAGGTCATGAACTCCAGCAGCGGCTCGTAGAACGGGCGGCCGACGTGCTCCGCGTAGTGGTGCTCCAGCGTCGCCCGGTCGAAGGTGCGCAGCTCCAGGGCGGTGAGCTTCCAGCCGGCCTTGCGCTCGATGCGGCTGATGATCTCGCCGGCCAGGCCTCGCTTGACGGCGTCGGGCTTGAGCAGGACGAGAGTGCGCTGGGACACGGTGCGTCTCCTGGGGATCGGTTCGGCGTGCACGCGCTCGGGCGTGCGGAGTGCGGCTACCCGCAGAGGTTACCTTGCGTGAGCGACCCCCGAGCCCCCGGTCCCGGCCCTCGCCGGACGGGCCTCCGGACCGGGCCTAGGCCCCCTGGGCGGCGGCCTCGGCGGCGGCCCGGGCGGCCTTGAACTCGTCCACCTTGCGGCCGTAGTGCACCGAGCACCACCACAGGCCGGCGAAGACCACACCGAGCGCGAACATGGTCGGCAGGATGAAGCCGCTGGCGACCAGGCCGAGCTGGAGCGCCCAGCCGATCGGCACCGCACCGGGGCGGTTGATCATGCCGCAGAGCGCGATGCAGAGGACCATCGCGACGCCGCTGACGGTCCAGACCGTGGCCGGCGAGACGTCGGAGAGCTGCGTCGCGACCAGCGCCGCGAACAGGATCAGCAGCGCCTCGCCGATCAGGGTGGAGGAGCAGAGCGTCCTCATCGTCACTTCCTCCCGAGGAGCAGGCGGGCCTCGCCCACCGTGATGACCGAACCGGTGACCAGCACGCCGGCGCCGCCGAGGTCGCCCTCCTCCTCGGCGAGGGTGACGGCCGCGGCGATGGCGTCGTCGAGCCGGGGCTCGACCTGGACGCGGTCCTCGCCGAAGATCTCGACCGCGAGCGCGGCCAGGGCGTCCACGTCCATCGCGCGGTGGGTGGAGTTCTGGCTGATCACCACCTCGGCCAGGACCGGCTCGAAGGCCTCCAGCAGGCCGGCCACGTCCTTGTCGCCGCTGGTGCCGATGACGCCGACCAGCCGGGTGAAGCCGAAGGACTCGGTGATCGCGGCGACGGTGGCGCGGGCGCCGTGCGGGTTGTGGGCGGCGTCCAGGATGATCGTGGGGCTGCGCCGGACGACCTCCAGGCGGCCCGGGGAGGAGACGCCGGAGAAGGCCTGGCGGATCTTGTCCTGGTCGAGCTGGCCGCCGCGGGCGCCGCCGACGCCGAAGAAGGCCTCGACCGCGGCCAGCGCCAGGGCGGCGTTGTGCGCCTGGTGCTCGCCGTGCAGCGGGATGAAGACGTCCTCGTACTCCTCGCCACCGAGCCCACGCAGCGTCACCAGCTGCCCGCCGACCGCCAGCTCACGGCGGATCACGCCGAACTCCATGCCCTCGCGGGCCACCGTGGCGTCCACCTCGACGGCGCGCCGCAGGACGACCTCGGCCGCGTCCAGCTGCTGCTGGGCGACGACCGCCACGGCACCGGACTTGATGATCCCGGACTTCTCGACCGCGATCTCGCCGGTGGTCTCCCCCAGCTTGTCGGTGTGGTCGAGGCCGATCGGGGTGAGCACGGCGACCGCCGCGTCGATCACGTTGGTGGCGTCCCAGGAACCGCCCATGCCGACCTCGACCACCGCGACGTCCACCGGGGCGTCGGCGAAGGCGGCGTAGGCCATGCCGGTCAGCACCTCGAAGAAGGACATCGGGACGGGCTGCTGGGCGTCGACCATCTGCACGTACGGCTCGATGTCGCGGTAGACCTCGACGAACCGCTCGGGGGTGATCGGCGCGCCGTCCAGGGTGATCCGCTCGGTGACGGTCTCCACGTGCGGGCTGGTGTAGCGGCCGGTGCGCAGCTCGAAGGTGTTGAGCAGCTGCTCGATCATCCGGGCGGTGGAGGTCTTGCCGTTGGTGCCGGTGATGTGGATGGAGGGGAAGGACCGCTGGGGCTGGCCCAGGATGTCCATCAGCGCCTCGATCCGGTCGAGCGAGGGCTCCAGCTTGTTCTCCGGCCAGCGCTTGGAGAGCTCCAGCTCGACGTCGCGCAGGGCGTCGCCGGTGCTGCCGCCGGCGGTGCCGTCGGCGGGGCGGAGGGTGTACGGGTTCGGGTCGGCCTTGTCGCTCACGACCACAGTCTACGGAGCGACGCCGGCCGCTCCCCACTGGGTGAGAACCACCACTTCGCCCAGTGTTCCCATTTTGCCCGGTTTAGTATTGATTTTGCGATTTTGAACCGCGACGAAGCATCGATTCGCACTCCGCCGGAGCCGCCCGACCATCGATCATGAGGAGCAACGCGCCATGCCCGACGCCCTGCACGACTGGATCACCACCCGCCAGGAGACCGTCGTCTGGTTATCCGGGCTCGTCTCGCTGGCGCTCGTCGGCTACATGGTCCTCGTCTTCGGGCGCTTCCTGGTGTACTGGGCCGGCTCCCGGCACGCCTTCCGCCACGACCGGCCCGCCGAGCCCGGCGACCCGGCGGCCTTCCAGTGGCACCTGGTGATCCCCTGCCGCGACGAGGAGGCGGTGGTCACCCAGACCCTCGCCGGACTCCGGGCCACGGCACCCCGGGCACACCTGTGGGTGATCGACGACGACAGCGAGGACGCCACCCGCGAGCTGGTCCTGGCCGCCGCCGCGCAGGACCCGCGGATCCACCTCGTCCAGCGCCGCCGCCCGCACGCCCGGATCGGCAAGGGCGCCGCGCTGAACGCCGCCTACCGCGAGATCTCCGCACAGCTCCCCGAGGAGACCGACCGCTCCCGGGTGGTGATCGGCGTCGTCGACGCCGACGGACAGCTCGACCCCGGCACCCTCGCCCAGGTCTGCAGCGACCACGCCCTCGGCCGCCCCGACACCGGCGCCGTCCAGATCGGCGTCCGGATGCGCAACGCCGACGACGAACTCCCGCTGCCCGGCCGCGGCCGCACCGCCAACGCGCTCGCCCGCGCCCTGGTCCGGATGCAGGACGTCGAGTTCCAGGCCAACAACGCCGGGATGCAGCTGCTGCGCCGCCGCACCGGCAGCGTCGGACTCGGCGGCAACGGCCAGTTCGTCCGCCTCACCGCCCTCGACTCGCTCACCGCCGACGAGGGCCGGGCCGGCCGCCCCTGGCCCGAGCGCGCCCTGCTGGAGGACTACGAGTCCGGCCTGGACCTGCGCCTCGCCGGCTGGCGGCTCACCCACGTCACCGAGCGCCAGGTCTCCCAGGAGGGCCTGGTCTCCCTGCGCCGCTTCCTCACCCAGCGCACCCGCTGGGCCCAGGGCAACATGCAGTGCCTGCGCTACACCGGCCGCGTACTGCGCTCCCCGCACTACACCGCGGCCGGCAAGGCCGAGGTGATGTACACCTTCCTGCAGCCGGTGGTCTGCGTGCTGCTCGTCCTGCTGACCCCGCTCTCGCTCGCGATCACGGCGGCCGGCCTGGTGCTCTTCCCCGCGGAGACCGCCGAGTTCCAGTTCAGGTTCGGGCCCTACATGCTGCTCGCCTTCGTGCTGGCCACCCTGCCCATGGTGTTCTGGGGCCTCGCCTACCGCCGCCTGGTCCACCCCGACCGCAGCCGGCTCACCGGCCTGCTCTGGGGCGTCCTGGTCTGGCTCTACGCCTACCACCTGTTCGCGGTCGCCGTGCGGGCCGCCGCCCGGCTGCTGCTCGGCCGCAACGGCTGGGCCAAGACCCGGCGCAACGCCGAGGCGGTCGCCGCCGGCGCCCCCACGGCCCTCGAATCCTGAGCCTCCCCCACCCCGTCGGCCCCGGCCGCCCGCACCCCCGTCGGGCGCCGAGCCGCCCCCGTCCCCGGAGAGACGCCCCCATGAGCCCCTGCCTGCCCCCCGCCAGCGTCGCCGTCGTCCTCGGCACCCGGCCCGAGCTGGTCAAGCTGGCCCCGCTGATCCACGAACTCGGCGCGGCCACCCGACTGGTGCACACCGGTCAGCACTGGGACGAGGCGATGTCCGGCCGCTTCCTGCGCGACCTCGGCCTCCCCCGCCCCGAACTGCTGACCGGTGTCGGCGGCCGCCCGCGGGCCGGCCAGATCGCCCAGTCCCTCGGCCAGCTCGACGCCGCCTTCGCCGACGACCGGCCCGCCGCCGTCGTCGTCCAGGGCGACACCAACGCCACGCTGGCCGGCGCGCTCGCCGCCAACGCCCGCGGGATCCCGCTGGTGCACGTCGAGGCCGGTCTGCGCAGCTTCGACCGGGCGATGCCCGAGGAGCACAACCGGGTGATGGTCGACCACGTCTCCGACCTGCTCTGCGCCGCCACCGCCGAGAACGCCGCCAACCTGCGCGCCGAGTCGCTGGACGAGCAGCGGATCGCCGTCACCGGCAACACCGTGGTCGAGGTGGTCCGGCGCCGGCTGCCGGACGCGCCCGCCCGGGCCGCGCTGCTCGCCGGGCAGGGGGTCGCGCCGGACGGCTACGTGCTGGCAACCGTGCACCGGCCGGAGAACACCGACACCGCCGAGGCACTCGGCGCCGTCCTCGCCGAGCTGGACCGGATCGCCCGGGCCGGCACCCCGGTGCTGTTCCCGATGCACCCGCGCACGCGGGCCGCGGTCGAGCGCTTCGCGCTGGACGGCCTGCTGGACCGACTCACCGTCACCGAGCCGGTCGGATACGCGGAGTTCCTGGGCCTCGCCCGGCACGCCGCACTGCTGGTCTCCGACTCCGGCGGGGTGCAGGAGGAGTGCACCGTGCTCGGCCGCCCGCTGCTGGTGGTGCGCCGCTCCACCGAGCGCCCGGAGGCCGTGGACGCCGGCTTCGCCGCACTGGTGCGGCCCGGCGCCGAGCTGGGCGAACTCGCCCGCGCCTGGCTCGCCGACCGCACCGAGCGGCTGGCCCGGCTGGCCGCCACCCCGAGCCCGTACGGGGACGGGTCGGCCTCGGCCCGGATCGCCCGGCTGACCGCGCAGCTGGCCGGGCGGCCCGCCGCGGTCCTGGCCGCGGCGTAGCGGCCGGGGCTGCGGCCAGGAGCACGGGGCCCGGCGCCGGTCCTCCGGTCAGCCGGATCGGCTGGTCCACCTGCCGGGGCGAGCCTTCCGCCCCGAAGGGGACTTGAGCTCTCGACAGCTCCCTGAGGTGCAAACCCCGGCGCCGGCCCCGGCTCGGGCGTGGTGAACGGCGCGCCGGGCTGCCCGGCCGCGGGCGCCGACTGCGGGAGCTTCGAACCCGCCACGCCCGGGGGCTCCGGGATCGGCGGGACGATGACCTGGTCGACCGACTGGACGTCAGGAGGGCGACGGGCCCGCCTGCACCGGCGGCGCACATCCGCACGCCGGGCCGTAGGCACCCGGCGGCGTGGTCAGCCCCCGGCGCGGGCCTCGGGGATCTCGGGGCCCGCGCCGGAGTGCCGGCGACGCAGCTCGGCGGTGATCTCGGCCACCTCGCCGTCGGGCAGGAACGGCAGCATCATGGCGACGCCCTGGAGGAGGCCGCCGAGCAGGAAGGTGGTGTCGGCGGTGGCCGCGACCAGCCCGCGGACCTCGGCGACCCGGCCTGCGGCGACCGCCTCGATCAGCCGGGCGGCGTCCGCCGTCTCCTCGTCCACGTCGACGGCGGCGGTGTCGGCCGGTGCCCGCCGGGCCATCGCCCGCAGCACCCGGTCGCCCACCGCCGGCGCGTACGCCTTGCGGACGGCCTCGGCGGCGATCCAGGCGAGCAGGGTGGTCACCTCGCGGTGCGCGTGCTCCTCGAGGATCCGGTCCAGCGCGTCGTCGAACGCCAGCTGGTTTCCGTGCCGGAACGCGAGCAGCAGGGTCGCCGCCCTGGCTTTGGCCTCATCGACCGCTTCAGCGGGAAGTTCGTCGGCCAACTCCACCGTCACCACCACGCCTAACCCTCCCGTCACCCGTCGGCTCAGCAGAACGTCCTGCACACCGTACACATCCGACCTGCAAACTTCGGCGAACCCGCGCGGGCAAGACCGGAATGAATTCGGGCGGAATAGGACCTCACCCGGTCCAGGATGAATATTCGCCGGAAGGGAGCAACGCCATTGCGCTATTGGGAGCAGAAAGGGCTTGGGTGCGGGAATGAGGGGTACCGCGGAAAAGGCCGAGGGGCCGCACCCCGCGTCGGCGGGATGCGGCCCCTCGGGGAGCCGGCGCGTCAGGCCTGCGGCAGCGCCGCGAGCTGGGCGGTGATCCGGGCGATGTCGGCCTGGGCGGCCTCCTGACGTGCGCGGATCTTGGCGACCACGTCGTCGGGCGCCTTGGCCAGGAAGGCCTCGTTGCCGAGCTTGGCGGCGGTCTGGGTCTTCTCCTTCTCGGCCGCCGCGAGGTCCTTCGCCAGGCGCTTGCGCTCGGCCGCGACGTCGATGGTGCCGGAGAGGTCCAGCGCCACCGTGGCGCCGGCGACCGGGAGCGAGGCGGTGGCGGTGAAGCCCTCCTCCGGGACGGTCAGCCGCAGCAGCGAACGGATGGCCGCCTCGTGCGCCGCCAGCCGGGTGCCGTCCAGCTCCAGCCGGGCCGGCACCTTCTGGGTGTCCCGCAGGCCCTGGTCGTTGCGGAACCGGCGGACCTCGGTGACCACCTGCTGCAGCAGCGCGATCTCCGACTCGGCGTCGGTGTCCCGGAAGCCGGCGTCCTTCGGCCACTCGGCGACGACCAGCGACTCGCCGCCGGTCAGCGCCGTCCACAGCGCGTCGGTGACGAACGGGACCACCGGGTGCAGCAGACGCAGCGTGACGTCCAGGACCTCGCCGAGGACCCGCCGCGCCGCGTCGGCCTGCTCCCCTCCCTTGGCCAGGGTGGTCTTGGAGAGCTCGACGTACCAGTCGAAGACCTCGTCCCACGCGAAGTGGAACAGCGCGTCGGAGACCTTGGCGAACTCGTAGTCCTCGTACAGCGCGTCGACCTCGGCCACGGTGCTGTTCAGCCGGGACAGGATCCAGCGGTCGGCCGCGGTCAGGCTCTCCGGCGCGGGCAGCGGGCCCTCGACGGTCGCGCCGTTCATCAGCGCGAACCGGGTCGCGTTCCAGATCTTGTTGCAGAAGTTGCGCGAGCCCTTGACCCAGTCCTCGCCGATCGGCACGTCGGCGCCCGGGTTGGCGCCGCGGGCCAGGGTGAAGCGGACGGCGTCGGCGCCGTAGGCGTCCATCCAGTCCAGCGGGTCCACGGCGGTGCCGGAGGACTTCGACATCTTCTTGCCGAACTCGTCGCGGACGAGGCCGGTCAGGGCGACGGTCTTGAACGGCACCTGGCCGTCCATCGCGTACAGGCCGAACATCATCATCCGGGCGACCCAGAAGAAGATGATGTCGTGGCCGGTGAGCAGGACGTCGGTGGAGTAGAACTTCTCCAGGTCCGGGGTCTGCTCCGGCCAGCCGAGGGTCGAGAAGGGCCACAGGCCGGAGGAGAACCAGGTGTCCAGGACGTCCGGGTCCTGGTGCCAGCCCTCGCCGGTCGGCGGCTGCTCGTCCGGTCCGACGCAGACGACCTCGCCGTTCGGGCCGTACCAGACCGGGATCCGGTGGCCCCACCAGAGCTGGCGCGAGATGCACCAGTCGTACATGTTGTCGACCCAGTCGAAGTAGCGGCGCTCCAGCTCCTTCGGGTGGATCTCCACCCGGCCGTCGCGGACCGCGTCGCCGGCCGCCTGGGCCAGCGGGGCGACCTTGACCCACCACTGCAGCGACAGCCGCGGCTCGACCACGGTGTGGCAGCGCGAGCAGTGGCCGACGGCGTGCATGTAGGGGCGCTTCTCGGCGACGATGCGGCCCTGCTCGCGCAGCGCGCCGACCACGGCCGAGCGCGCCTCCATCCGGTCCAGGCCGAGGAACGGGCCGTGAACGGTGATGACACCGCGCTCGTCCATGACGCTCAGGTTCGGCAGGCCGTGGCGCTGGCCGATGGCGAAGTCGTTCGGGTCGTGCGCCGGGGTCACCTTGACGGCGCCGGTGCCGAATTCCGGGTCGACGTGCTCGTCGGCGACGACCGGGATCTCCCGGTCGGTCAGCGGCAGCTTGATGGTCCGGCCGACCAGGTGCTTGTACCGCTCGTCCTCCGGGTGGACGGCGACGGCCGTGTCACCCAGCATCGTCTCGGCCCGGGTGGTGGCCACGACGATCGAGTCCTCGCCCTCGCCGTAGCGGATCGAGACCAGCTCGCCCGGGACCTCCTCGTGCTCCACCTCGATGTCGGAGAGCGCGGTCAGGCAGCGCGGGCACCAGTTGATGATGCGCTCGGCGCGGTAGATCAGGCCGTCGTCGAAGAGGCGCTTGAAGATGGTCTGGACGGCCTGGGAGAGGCCCTCGTCCATGGTGAAGCGCTCGCGCGACCAGTCCACGCCGTCGCCGAGGCGGCGCATCTGGCCGAGGATCCGGCCGCCGTAGTTCTCCTTCCACTCCCAGACCTTCTCGACGAAGGCCTCGCGGCCCAGGTCGTGGCGGGAGAGGCCGGACTCGGCGAGCTGCTGCTCCACCTTGTTCTGGGTGGCGATGCCGGCGTGGTCCATGCCGGGCAGCCAGAGCGTCTCGAAGCCCTGCATGCGCTTGCGGCGGGTCAGCGCGTCCATCAGCGTGTGCTGGAAGGCGTGGCCCAGGTGCAGCGCACCGGTGACGTTCGGCGGCGGGATGACGATGGTGTACGGCGGCTTCTCGCTCTTGGCGTCGGCCGTGAAGTAACCGCGCTCTACCCAGCGCTCGTACAGCTCGCCCTCTACGTCCGCCGGAGCGTAGGTCGTCGGGAGGGTGGCTGCGTCGTCCCCGGGGTGCGTGCTCGCGGGGCGCTGGTTCGTGGTGTCGGTCACGACGCACAGTTTACGTAACCGCGGACGTGGGTTACGAACCGCTTTCGGTCCGCGGAGTCGGCGCGTCCGGCCCGGACGGGCGTCGGCCCGGTGCGGTACCGTGCCCCGACACTCGTCCGATGCACGGTACGACCCGGACGACTACGGACACGCATACAGGCCGCGGGTGCGGCGGGGGAGCACAGACGCAGATGTACGGCCAGGGTCAGCAGTATCCGCAGGGTCAGCCGCAGCCCTACGGGGCGCCGCCGCAGTACGGCGCACCGCAGCAGCCGCAACCGCCGTACGGGGCCCAGCCGCCCTACGGCGCGCCGCAGCAGCCGTACGGGTACCCGCACCAGCAGGGCGCACCGGCCCCGCAGTACGGCGCGCCGCAGCCGCCGTACGGCGTGCCGCAGCAGGCCCCGTACGGGCAGCCGGGCTACCCGGTCGCGCCGCCGCCGAAGAAGGGCAAGGCCGGCCTGGTGGTCGGTCTGCTGATCGGCGCGCTGGTGCTGGGCGGCGGCGGCTTCGCCGCCTTCAAGCTGCTCGGGGGCTCCTCGGGCGGCGACTACAAGATCACCGCGCCGCAGACGCTGCCCGACGGCTACACCCAGAAGTCGGCCAAGGAGCAGGCGGCCGACCCGGCCAAGGCCAGCGAGTCGGAGAAGATCGGCACCGACCTGCACGTCCTTCTGGCCAGCTACGCCAAGGGCTCGGACGCCACCGACGGCACCATCAGCGTGCTCGGCGTCTACGGCAGGATCAAGGACCCGAACGCGATCATCGAGGACTCCAAGAAGGACACCAACGGCGGTGCCACCTGGACCAGCCCGATGACGGACTTCCCGGCGCAGTACAGCCACGACTCCTCGGCCAAGCTCTCCTGCGGCACCTACGGCATCTCGATCGGCGGCGGCGCCCCGAAGAGCTCGACCACCGTCTGCGTCTGGGCCGACAGCTCCACCACCGCACGGGTGTCCTTCATCAAGGTGGGCGGCAGCAACCTCACCCCCGCCCAGGCCGCCGAGAAGACCCGGGCGATCCGCGACGCCATGATCACCGCCAAGTAGCGGGCCCGGCGCAGTGCACGACCGCGCTGCCCGGCCCCGGGCAGCGCGTGCCCCGTCCGTCCCAGAAAGGGCCAGCGTGACCGAGCAGAACCCCTACGGCGCCCCGCCGCCGCCCGCCGGCCAGCCCTACGGCGCCCCGCCGGTCCCGCCCCAGCAGCCCGGCTACGGCGCGGTGCCGCCGCAGGCCCCGCCGCCGGGCGCCCCGGCCGGCTACCCCGGGTACGGCGCGTACGCCCCGGTGCCGCAGCGCAAGTCCCGCAAGACGCTCTGGGTGCTGCTCGGCGTCTTCGCCGTCGTGCTGGCGCTGATCGGCGGCGCCGTCGCGTACTTCGTCCTCGATGTGACCTCCAACGCCGGCACCCAGAAGATCGTCCTGCCGGCGACCTTCAAGGACCTCCGCAAGGACGACGACAACGAGATCTCCCGGGAGATGGAGAAGGAGATCACCTCCGAGTTCGGCAAGGGCGACGGCGCCTGGAACCCGACCGGGGTGAGCGCGGTCTACCAGGACAGCGACGACACGCCGCAGCTCATCGTGGTCGGCGGCTACGGCAAGGTCCTGCTGCCCAAGCAGGAGATGGACGCCATGTTCAAGGGCTTCGAGCAGGGCGGCCCGACGGTCAGCGACCGGCACGCGGTGGACGCCGGCCCCAAGGGCGGCACCATGGAGTGCGCCAAGGCCACCCAGTCCGGCACCGACCTGGGCGTCTGCGCCTGGGCCGACAACAGCAGCCTGGTCATGCTGATGCGGGCCCCGGAGGACGGCAAGGCGCCGGACCTGGAGAAGCTCGCCACCGAGGCCCGCGACCTGCGCGCGGTCGCCGAGGTCCCGAAGTAGGTCGTCGGGCCGAAGCGGCCCGCCGGGCCGGAGCGGTCCCGGGTGCCGGAGCGGCTGCGGCACCGCCCGGACGACGAAGCGAACGACGAAGGGCCCCTGGTGACCGACCGGTCACCAGGGGCCCTCTCCGCGTCCGGAGGGTCAGGCGCTCTTCTCGCGCCGCTCCCGCTTGATCATGTCCCGCGGGACGAGGGTCGGGATGGCGTGCTTGGAGACGACGTCCCCGGTGACCACCACGCGGGCGACGTCCTGGCGCGAGGGCACCTCGTACATCACGGACATCAGCACCTCCTCCATGATGGCCCGCAGACCGCGCGCGCCGGTGCCCCGCAGGATCGCCTGGTCGGCGATCGCCTCCAGCGCGTCCCGGGTGAACTCCAGCTCCACGCCGTCCAGTTCGAAGAGCTTCCGGTACTGCTTGACCAGCGCGTTCTTCGGCTCGGTGAGGATCTGCAGCAGCGCCTCGCGGTCGAGGTTGTGCACGCTGGTGATCACCGGGAGGCGGCCGATGAACTCGGGGATCATGCCGAACTTGACCAGGTCCTCCGGCATCACCTGGCGGAAGTGGTCGCTGGCGTCCAGCTCGCGCTTGGAGCGGATGTTGGCGCCGAAGCCGATGCCCTTGGCGCCCGCGCGGCCCTCGATGATCCGCTCCAGGCCGGCGAAGGCGCCGCCCACGATGAAGAGCACGTTGGTGGTGTCGATCTGGATGAACTCCTGGTGCGGGTGCTTGCGCCCGCCCTGCGGCGGCACCGAGGCGGTGGTGCCCTCCAGGATCTTCAGCAGCGCCTGCTGCACGCCCTCGCCGGAGACGTCCCGGGTGATCGACGGGTTCTCGCTCTTGCGGGCCACCTTGTCGATCTCGTCGATGTAGATGATCCCGGTCTCGGCCTTCTTGACGTCGTAGTCCGCCGCCTGGATCAGCTTCAGCAGGATGTTCTCGACGTCCTCGCCGACGTAGCCGGCCTCGGTCAGCGCGGTGGCGTCGGCGATCGCGAACGGCACGTTCAGCATCCGGGCCAGCGTCTGCGCCAGCAGCGTCTTGCCGGAGCCGGTGGGGCCCAGCAGCAGGATGTTGGACTTCGCCAGCTCGATGGCGTCCTCACGGCCGTTGCCGCCGCTGCGGCCCGCCTCGCCGGCCTGCACGCGCTTGTAGTGGTTGTAGACGGCCACCGACAGCGCCTTCTTGGCGAGGTCCTGGCCGACCACGTACTGGTCCAGGAACTCGTAGATCTCGCGCGGCTTCGGCAGCTCCTCGAAGCGCACCTCGGAGGTCTCGGCGAGCTCCTCCTCGATGATCTCGTTGCACAGGTCGATGCACTCGTCGCAGATGTACACGCCTGGGCCGGCGATCAGCTTCTTCACCTGCTTCTGGGACTTGCCGCAGAACGAGCACTTGAGCAGGTCGCCACCGTCTCCGATGCGTGCCACGAGGTGCTTCCCCTTCGCCAGGGGCCCCGCGGGGGTTCCGGGGCCTGGTGCTGTGGACCGTCAACGCCGACGGCGATCGGTCTCGCTATCCGACGGTACTCTGCCGGGCCCCTGATTCCGTCCTCTTCGCCAGGTCTGCCCTACGCCCTGGGCGAATTGATACCGAACAGATGCCGTCGCCGGTACCGCCGGGGTGCCGGCGACGGGGCGCGCAACGGCGTGCGCGCCCCGCCCACGGGCCCTGCGCCGCCCGGGGCCCGGGCGGCGCAGGGATGCCGACCTCAGGAGGTCAGCGAGGCCTTGCGGGTGGAGATGACCAGGTCGACGAGACCGTACTCGACGGCCTCCTCGGCCGTGAGGATCTTGTCGCGCTCGATGTCGTCGCGCACCTGCTCGACGCTCTTGTTCGAGTGCTTGGAGAGCATCTCCTCCAGCTGCTCGCGCATCCGGAAGATCTCCTTGGCCTGGATCTCCAGGTCGGACACCTGACCGCGGCCGGTCTCGGTGTACGGCTGGTGGATCAGGATACGGGCGTTCGGCAGTGCCATCCGCTTGCCCGGGGTGCCGGCCGCGAGCAGCACGGCCGCCGCGGAGGCCGCCTGGCCCATGCAGACCGTGGTGATGTCCGGCTTCACATACTGCATGGTGTCGTAGATGGCCGTCAGCGCCGTGAACGAGCCGCCCGGCGAGTTGATGTACATCTGGATCTCGCGGTCCGGGTCCATGGACTCCAGGCAGAGCAGCTGGGCCATGATGTCGTTCGCGGAGACGTCGTCCACCTGCGAGCCGAGGAAGATGATGCGCTCCTCGAACAGCTTGGCGTACGGGTCGTACTCGCGGATGCCCTGCGAGGTGCGCTCGACGAAGCGCGGGACGATGTAGCGGCCCTCGGCGCGCATGTCCTCGACGCGTGCCTTGGCGCTGGACAGGCTGGGGATGTTCATGGGGTTTCTGGTCCTCCGGAGCGTTGTGGCTGTGGTCTCGTGGCCGGGCCGGGATCAGGCGCCGGTGCCGCCGCCGCCGGGGACGTCCGCGGCGCTGTGCATGATCGCGTCGATGAGGCCGTACTCGAGGGCCTCCTCCGGCGTGAACCAGCGGTCGCGGTCGGAGTCCGCGGTGATCTGCTCGAAGGACTGGCCGCTGTGGAAGGCGATCAGCTCGGACATCCGCTTCTTGGTGCGGAGCAGCTGCTCGGCCTGGATGCGGATGTCGGTGGCCGAGCCGCCGAGGCCGGCGGACGGCTGGTGCATCAGGATGTTGGCGTTCGGCAGCGAGAAGCGCTTGCCCTTGGCGCCGGCGGTCAGCAGGAACTGGCCCATCGAGGCCGCCATGCCCATCGCGATCGTGACGACGTCGTTCTTGATGTACTGCATGGTGTCGTAGATCGCCATGCCGGCCGAGATCGAGCCGCCCGGGGAGTTGATGTAGAGGAAGATGTCCTTGTCCGGGTCCGCGGCCAGCAGCAGCAGCTGGGCGGTGATCTTGTTGGCGATGTCGTCGTCGACCTGCTGGCCGAGGAAGATGATCCGCTCGTTGAGCAGCCGGTTGTAGACCTGGTCGCCCAGGCCGCCGAGCACGTCACCAGAGGCGGCGTGCGGCGCCATCGGGCCAGGCATCTGCATCTGCGGGAACGTCACTTAGCCACCTGCTCAGTCGATTTGGACGGTCGCTCCACGGCCGTCACGGTGTCGCACAGCTTCCGGGTATCACGTCGTGATTGTTGCTGTCCAAGGACCCTAACGCGCAGGCCGGGCCGCAGAATCCCTCACGCAGAACTGTTCGCTGTGAGCGCAGGGTTCACCACCCTCCCCGGGCGGGACCGGGCAGCGGCCGGGAGCCCGCCCGCCGGGAAAGCGGCGGGCCCGGACGCCGTACGGCGTCCGGGCCCGCTGCTGCGTCGGGGCGACCGGGGCGATCAGGCCTCGGTGGTCTCCTCGGCCTCGGCGGCCGGGGCCTCGACGGTCTCGGCCGACTCGTCGGTCTCGTCGTCGTCGAAGTTGATCTCGTTGCCCTCGGTGTCGACGACCTTGGCGGCCTCGACCACGGTGGCCAGCGCCTTGCCGCGGGCGACCTCGCCGACCAGCAGCGGCACCTGGCCACCCTGGACGACCTGCTGCGCGAACTGGTCCGGGGTGAGGCCCGAGCCGGCGGCGCGGCGGATGAGGTGCTCGGTGAGCTCCTCCTGGTTAACACCCAGCTCCTCGTCGGCGACGATCTGGTCCAGGACGAACTGGGTCTTGATGCCCTTCTTCGCCTGCTCCTCGACCTCGGCCAGGTACTCCTCCTCCGACTTGCCCTGGGTCTCCAGGTAGGTCGCGAGGTCGAGGCCCATCGGCTCCAGCTGGTGGTGCTCCAGGTTGTGCTTGCGGGTCTCGATCTCGTCCTTGAGGAGCTTCTCCGGGAACTCGATCTCGACCAGGCCGAGCAGCGCGTCGAGGACCTTCTCCTGGGCCTGGGTGGCCTGGTCGTACTCCTTCATGCGCTCGAGGCGCTTGCGGGAGTCGGCCTTCAGGTCCTCCAGGGTGTCGAACTCGCTCGCGAGCTGGGCGAACTCGTCGTCCAGCTCCGGCAGCTCCTTCTCCTGGACGGCGGTGACGGTGACGGTGACCTCGGAGGTCTTGCCCGCCTGGGTGCCGCCCTTGAGCTCGGTGGTGAAGGTGGCGGTGCCACCCGCCTCCAGGCCGATGACGGCGTCGTCGATGCCGTCGATCAGGCGGCCCGAGCCGATCTCGTAGCTGACGCCGGCGGCGGTGCCGTCCTCCGGCACCTCGCCGTCGACCTTGGCCTCGAGGTCGACGACCACGATGTCACCGGCGGCCGCGGCGCGCTCGACGTCCTTGACGGAGGAGAAGCGCTCGCGCAGCTGCTCCAGCGACTTGTCGACGTCCTCGTCGGTGACCACGATCGGGTCGACGGTGACCTCGATGGACGAGAAGTCCGGGAGGGTGATCTCGGGACGGACGTCCACCTCGGCGGTGAACTTCAGGTCGCCACCGTCGGCGATCTTCTCGACGCCCTCGATGTTGGTGATGTCGGGCTGGCCGAGGACCTCGATCTTGCCCTCGTCGACTGCCTGCGTGTAGAAGCGCGGGAGGGCGTCGTTGACGGCCTCCTCCAGCACGGCGCCACGACCGAAGCGCTGGTCGATGACCCGGTTCGGGATCTTGCCCTTGCGGAAGCCCGGAACGGTGACCTGCTGGTTGATCTTCTTGTACGCCGCGTCGAGGCTGGGCTTGAGCTCCTCGAAGGGCACCTCGACGGTGAGTCGAACCCGGGTCGGGTTCAGAGTCTCGACGGCGCTCTTCACGGTTGGGTCTCCTATGGGCTTGCGGTCAGGTTGCCTCCGCCCTCCCCTGCCGCCGGCCGGGGCCTGGCGGATCGGATCGGGCGAGACGGGCGATGGGCGGTTGGAGCTGCATCTCCCGTGGGGGTGGACGGTGAGCGTGACTCCTCGCCCTCGTGCGGTTGACCTGGGTGGACGCCACAGGGACTACCGCCAGCGCCCCATCCTACCGGTACCACGAAAGGCCGACGCCAGGACGCCGCCGTCGGCATGCGCAGGAGCGTCCTCCAAGGGTGGCCGGAGACGCAAAACAGGGCCCCGCCGAGGGCGAGACCCTGCCGCACTGTCGGGGTGACCGGATTCGAACCGACGGCCTTCCGCTCCCAAAGCGGACGCGCTACCAAACTGCGCCACACCCCGTGGTGCCGAGAGGAAGCGTACACGCCGGGCCCTATGGGTTCTCCGACATATCCGAGGCCCCCGAAATGAATGTGGTGTGCGCGCAGCCGACCGGACCAGGTACGCTGTTCCCGACCTTCCGTCCGGCGACGGCCGGGGGATCATGCGGGCGTAGCTCAATGGTAGAGCCCTAGTCTTCCAAACTAGTCACGCGAGTTCGATTCTCGTCGCCCGCTCCGACCGTCCGGCCCCGGAGAGACAACCGTCTCGCCGGGGCCGTTCGCGTTTCCCGGCCGCGTTTCCCGGTCCGCTTCCCGGCCGCGTTTCCCGACCCGCTCCCGATCGCGGCCACCGACCGCCGGTCAGGGCCTCCGGTCCCCGACCCGCCGTCCGGGGTCAGAGGCCGAGCCGCGCGGCACGGGCGGCGGCCCGGTCGAGCAGCTGGTGGACGTCGGCCTGCCGGGTGGTCGGCCGGTCGTTGTAGACGTCCGGGGAGCTCACCGGGCGGCCGGTGGCGTGCAGCACCTCCATCAGCTGGACCCGGGCGGTGCGGACGGTGGGCGCGGTGCCGTACCCGTGGGCGAGGACGGCGGCCTGCGCGCCGAGCAGGCAGACGCGGCCGGCCGCGTCCCACATGGCGCCCTGCAGCCAGCCGGCGGCGGCGATGTAGCGGGAGGCGAGCCGCAGGTGCTCGGCGGCGCTCACCGGGACGGGGCGCGCCGGGCGGCGCAGCACCCGGTCCAGCAGGGTGGCCTGCGGGAGGGGATGGCCGGCGTACCAGGGCTGGAGGGCGGAGCCGAGCGGGCAGACGTAGGGGACCGTCGGCCGGGCCGGGGCGGGCAGGGAGGCGAGGTACGCCTCGATCTCGGCCACCAGGCCGGTGCCGTCCGGGGCGATGAGCGGCGGCGGAAGCGGCGTCAGGTCGGTGCGGGGCATCGGTTCTCCAGGCGTGGCCTATGGTTACCGCTACCCAAAGTGGGGCATAAGGGGCATTTCCGCGACCGGAAGGGCCTCGACGCGCCGGTTCGGTTCCACCGCCGGGGGCAGCGCCCGGGGCGGCGGCCGCGAGCGGGCGCGGGAGGAGCGGGAGGAGCGGCGCGGGCGCGAGCGCCGGCGCCGCGCCGGGGCGTCCGGACCGGTCAGGGCCGGGTGCGCCGGTCGTCGCGGTTTCCCGGCGGGGGCCCGGGCCGATAGCCTCGGCGGCGTTCGAGCGCAGTTCGAGGACACTGCGCGCCCTAACGGAGGAGAACCCGTGCGTCCCCAGGACCGACTGGCCGTCATCCAGCGCTGCGTGGTCCGGGAAATGGCGCGATTCGGGCAGGAGTTCACGGTCGACGGCGAGGTGGTGCGCGGTCCGGGAACGACCGCGGTGGCCGTCCGGGAGCACCCCGGCGACGACGGCGCCGGCCATGTCGACCTGGGCTACGTCCTGCGGTTGGGCCGCGCGGACGCGCCGGTGGTCTGGGACTGCGCGGCCGGTCTCGGCAAGACCGAGGAGGAGAAGCTCGCCAACGCGGTGCGGATGTGGGCGACCACGACCGCCTCGGCACTGGTGGAGCTGACGGAGGGCCGGGGCGAGCACGGCGACCACGCCGACTATCCGCAACTGCCGCACTGGCACGCCGTGCAGGGGCCGGCGGCGGTGTTCGGCTTCGGGAACGAGCGGCTGGCGGGCTGGCTGGCGGAGCACCGGGTGCTGCCGGCGTTGGCGCCGGCGCTGCTGCCGGAGCTGGCCGTCGGGCGGCCGAACGGGGTGAAGCTGTTCCTCGGCGGCAAGGCCGGGGACGACGTGGCCGAGGTGCGGATCAACGGCGAGGTGTCCGAGGGCGCCTCGGCGGCGCTGCGCGCGCTGGACTGGCCGCGCGGCGAACGGCTGTGCTGGGCGCGGCTCTTCGTCCTGTTGACGACCCGGGAGACGGCGCTGCCGCCGGCCGTGCCGACGGGCCCGGCGGCACCTGCGCCGGTCCGCCCCCCGGCCCCGGCGGCTCGGCCCCGGGGACTCCTCGCGCGCTGGCGGCAGGCCGGACGGGCCGGCCGGTGAACCGGGCGGCCGGCCTCGCTCCCCCGGTGGGCCCCGGACGGGGCCCCGAGGTCAGCTGGCGATGCTGGAGATGCTCTTGGCGATCTGGCTCAGGAAGTCCTGGATCGGCTTGGCGGCCGTGCTCTGGTTGAGCATGAAGCCGAACAGTGCGGCCAGGATGAAGTGGCCGGTCTTCAGCTGCTTGTTGCGGATGAAGATGAAGCAGATGATGCCGAACAGGACCAGTGCGGAGACGGAGAGTGCCACCCGGACTCACTTCCTCGTTTCATAGCGGGGTGCCGTCACCTGGCAGCCCCTGCGAAGCCGGACCCCGGCCTGTCCGACGGTCCCGAGGCGGAACTGCGGCTCGTCCGACCCGTCGCGGCCGGAATGGGAGCCGGTACGGCCGCACGCTGTCCGTCCTGCCGCACGTGACGCCCCCTATCCCCCGAATCCTGACCAGTCCCGCCCAGACTCAGTGTGGTCGACCGTGCCGATTGCGTAAAGGTCTGACCGACAGCCGGGCCCCGATATCCTGCGGTGCGGGACGAGTTTCCGCCGACCGAGACGATAGCCGAGACGTTCTGACGGATCGTCCACGGGGCGCCGCTGAGCGGCCGTGGAGCGCCTGGCGGGCGGGAGCGGAACGGGCAGGTCCACAACGGTGACGGGCCTGCGGAATTGGCCGAAGATCAGCTCCCAGGCTTGACAGCAGCTGCCGCCGGCAATTGCCCGGGCGAGCGGACCCGGCCCGCCCTCAATCGCGCCAGAGCAGGAGGACGGCGCGGTCGTCGTTGATGTCGCGGGCGACCGTCTCGATCAGCCGGGAGGCCGCGCCGCTGCCGCCGCCGGGGCCCCCGCCGGGGACCAGCCGGTCGGCCTCGCCCATCAGCCGGTCCATCCCCTCGGACAGGTCCCGGCCGGGCGCCTCGACCATGCCGTCCGTGCAGAGCATCAGGACGTCGCCCCGGTTCAGCCGCCCGCGCACGCCCTCGAACTTGGCCCCGTCGTAGATCCCGAGCAGCGGGCCGTCCGCGGCCTCCTTCATCTCCCAGCGGCCGGCGCCGCCCAGCCGCTGCATCCCGGGCAGATGCCCGGCCGAGAGCAGCTCGTACTCGCCGGTGTCGAGGTCCAGCACCAGGTGGACGGCGGTGGCGAAGCCCTCCTCCCAGTCCTGCCGGAGCAGATAGCCGTTGGCGGCGGGCAGGAAGTCGTGCGCGGGCAGCGAGCCGAGCAGGCCGCCGAAGGCGCCGGAGAGCAGCAGGGCGCGCGAGCCGGCGTCCATGCCCTTGCCGGAGACGTCCGCGAGGACCACCTCCAGCACCCGCCGGCCGGGGCCGGTCCGGGCGGCGACCACGAAGTCGCCGGAGAAGGACTGCCCGCCCGCCGGGCGCAGCGCCATGTCGGCGTGCCAGCCGTCCGGCAGGGCCGGGACGCGGCTCTGCACCCGCAGCCGCTCGCGCAGGTCGAAGAGCATGGTGGAGCCGCCCCACCAGGGGACGCCGACCCGGCTGCGGAACTGGGCCAGCAGCAGGCCGCCGACCCCGGCCGCGCCGACCACCAGGGCGGCGCCGGGGGTGACCCCGTAGGTGTAGGCGGCCGGGTCGGCGCTGGCGACCCGTTCGCCGGTGTGGATCACGGACTCGGCGGAGAGGCCGAGCGCGGCCAGTGCGTAGAGCACCACCAGGCTCCCGGGGCGCAGCAGCAGCGCCGCGGCCAGGATCGGCAGCACCAGGGAGGTGGGCGGGGCCCAGGCGGGGATCCAGATGTTGAGCAGGATCAGCACCGGGACGGTGAGGGCCAGGACGATCAGCACCGGCCAGTCGGCGGCGCCGCCGCGGAAGTAGTCGACACCGGCGGTGCGCAGCTTTCGGCGGACCCGGCGGAGCCCCTTGGCCAGCCGGGCCGTCACGGGGTCGGGCACCGTGGCGGCGCCGGGCCTCGTCGCAGTCGTCTGGGGCGGTGTGCCCGGCGCTCTGCCAGCCATGGGGACCGACCATATCCACCGCTGCGGCCCGGCGTCGACGGCCCGGGCCCGGGCGGCTCCGGGGTGGCGCGGGCGCGTCAGCGGGTTTCGGCCGATTGCGGAGGGCGGCGGTCGTGGCGTCAGGAGGCGTGCGGGGGCTGGGCGTACGAACCACACGGGCGGCGCATGCCCCCCGCGCGCGGGGTGGTTCGTGCGCCGTGGCGGCTCCGGGGGCGCTGTGGCCGATGCCACAGGGTCGCGCACGCCCCCGGAACGCGCCGGCCGGCCGCGCTGCGGGAGCGCGGCCGGCCGGTGTGCGGGTGGGGCGGTCAGCCCTGCTGCGGGTGGTGCGCCGGGATCGGCGGGAGCTCGCCGGTGGTCTCGTACTCGCTCAGCATGGCGATCCGGCGGGTGTGCCGCTCGTCGCCGCTGTACGGGGTGTTGAGGAAGACCTCGACGAACCTGGTGGCCTCCTCCTGGGTGTGCATCCGGCCACCGATGGAGATCACGTTGGCGTTGTTGTGCTCGCGGCCGAGCGAGGCGGTCTGCTCGCTCCAGGCCAGCGCCGCCCGCACGCCCTTGACCTTGTTGGCGGCGATCGCCTCGCCGTTGCCCGAGCCGCCGATGACGACGCCCAGCGCCTCCGGGTCGGCCGCGGTGCGCTCGGCGGCCCGCAGGCAGAACGGCGGGTAGTCGTCGAGGGCGTCGTAGATGTGCGGCCCGCAGTCGACCGGCTCGTGGCCGGCCTCCTTCAGCCACTCCACGAGGTGGTTCTTCAGTTCGTATCCGGCATGGTCGGAGCCCAGGTAGACGCGCATGGCACGAGTGTGGCATGCGCGCCCACCGGGGGTGCGCAGGGGGCCGAGGGCGCGTGCCGGGGCCGGTCGGCGCCCGGCTGCCCGCTCCCGGGTCCTGCCGTGAGCGCGGTGCTCAGCGGCGGCCGAGGAGCTTCCACGCCAGCGGCAGCGCGCCGGCCGCGAGGACGGCCTTCAGGGCGTCGCCGACCAGGTAGGGGTAGAGGCCGAGCTCGGCGGCGCGGGCGAGCGGGACGTCCAGCGCGAAGGCGAGGTAGGGGACGCCGACGGCGTAGATCGCGAGGCTGCCGATCACCATGGCGGCGGCGGTGCGGACCGGGCTCCGGTCGGCGCCGCGGCGGGCCAGCGCGCCGGTCAGGGCGGCCGCCAGGACGAACCCGAGCACGTAGCCGAGCGAGGGCATCGACCAACCGGAGGTGCCCTCGGCGAACCAGGGCAGGCCGGCCATGCCGGCCAGCAGGTAGAGGCCGAGCGAGGCGACGCCACGGCGGGTGCCGAGCGCGGTGCCGACCAGCAGGGCGGCGAAGGTCTGGCCGGTCACCGGCACCGGGGAGCCGGGGACGGTCACCGAGAACTGGGCGGCCAGGCCGGTGAGGGCGGCGCCGCCGGCCACCAGGGCGAGGTCGCGGGCCTGCGCACCGAACCGGCTGGAGGCGGCGGGCAGCAGGTCCGCCAGGACGGCGCGGCTGGGTATCGGGGTGCTGGCAGTGGCCATCGGTGGCCTCCTCCGGGGATCAGGTGAGTGAACACCTGTGAACCTACGCGGTGATCGCCACGGGGACCGTCAGGGATTCGGACAAAGCCCCGGAGGCCGTCCTTGTGGGGTCCGACGCAGTGATCGCCACCTAACGTGACGGTTCCGGCCAACCTCCGTCACGATCCGGTCCGCATCGTGATCCGGGCGCCCTCCACCTTGGCGTTGACACCCGCGTCCCCGGATATTGGGCAACTCGCACCGCCATCCGAACAGTCTGGATCCCACCCATGGCCCGTACCTCCGCGCCCCCGGCGCCCGGGACGACGACCTCCGCCACCGGTGCCGCCGGCGGCACCGAGGTCGGCGGCCGGCAGCTCTCCCACGGTCTCAAGCAGCGCCACCTCTCGATGATCGCGCTCGGCGGGGTCATCGGCGCCGGCCTCTTCGTCGGCTCCGGCGCGGGCATCGCGGCGGCCGGCCCGGCCATCATCCTGGCCTTCACCCTCTCCGGCCTGCTGGTCATGCTGATCATGCGGATGCTCGGCGAGATGTCGGCGGCCCGGCCGGCCTCGGGCTCGTTCTCGGTCCACGCCGAGAAGGAGATCGGCCCCTGGGCCGGGATCACCGCCGGCTGGATGTACTGGGTGATGCTCTGCTGCGGTGTCGCCGCCGAGGCCACCGCCGCCGGCAGGATCGTCAACGGCTGGATCCCCGGCGTCTCCGCCTGGGTGTGGGTCGGCCTCTTCATGGTCTTCTTCTGCGCCAGCAACCTCACCGCGGTGAAGAACTTCGGCGAGTTCGAGTTCTGGTTCGCCGCGATCAAGGTCGCCGCGATCGTCGCCTTCCTCGTCCTCGGCGCGCTCGGCGTGGCCGGCGTCCTCGGCACCGGCTCCCCCGGCACCGCCAACCTCACCGGCCAGGGCGGCTTCCTGCCCAACGGCGTCAGCGGACTCATCGTCGGCCTGCTCGCCTCGGTCTTCGCCTACGGCGGCCTGGAGACCGTCACCATCGCCGCCGCCGAGTCCGACGACCCCAAGCGCAACGTCGCCAACGCAGTGCGCACCGCGGTCTGGCGGATCGCGATCTTCTACATCGGCTCGATGGCCCTGGTGGTCACCCTGGTCTCCTGGAAGGACCCGTCGGTCGTCGAGAACGGCCCGTACGTGACCGTCCTGCAGCACCTGGGCGTGCCCGGCGCCGGCACCATCATGGAGGCCGTGGTCCTGGTCGCCCTGCTCTCGGCGATGAACGCCAATATCTACGGCTCCTCCCGGATGGCGTACTCGCTGGTCGCCCGCGGCCAGGGACCCAAGGCGCTGGCCAAGGTGAGCGGCGGCGTGCCGCGGGCCGCCGTCCTCGCCTCCTGCCTGTTCGGCTTCGGCGCCGTCCTGGCCTCGAAGTTCTGGCCGGACACCGTCTTCACCTGGCTGATGAACACCACCGGCGTCGCGATCCTGGTGGTCTGGTTCTTCATCTGCGTCGTGCAGCTGCGGATGCGCCGCCGCCTGGAGCGCGAGGCCCCCGAGCTGCTCACCGTCCGGATGTGGGGCTACCCCTACCTGACCTGGGTCGCGATGGCCGCCGTGGCCGGCATCCTCGCCCTGATGACCACCACCGAGGGCAACCGCGAGCAGCTGTACGCGGCCGGCGTGCTGGTCGCCCTGCTCATCACGGCGGGCCTGCTCAAGCAGCGCAGGGACGCCGCGGCCGTCCGGTAGCGCGGACGCGAAGGGGCCCGGTACCGCAGTGGCGGTACCGGGCCCCTCGGCATGCGCCGGGTGTCACTCGAAGGACGGGCCGGCGGTGCGGGTGCGCTTGATCTCGTAGAAGCCCGGGGTGGAGGCGACCAGCAGGGTACCGTCCCAGAGGCGGGCGGCGGCCTCGCCGCGCGGCGCCGGGGTGACCACCGGGCCGAAGAACGCGACCCGCTCGCCGTCCGCGCCCTCGACCGCGATCACCGGGGTGCCCACGTCCTCGCCGACCAGGGTGATGCCCTCCTTGTGCGAGGCGCGCAGCGCCTCGTCGTGGGCGTCGGTGTCGGCCGCGTCGGCCAGCTCGACCGGCAGGCCCGCCGCGACCAGCGCCGCCTCGACGGTCTCGCGGTTCTGCGGCAGGCCCTGGTTGTGGAAGCGGGTGCCCAGCTCGGTGTAGAGGCGGCCGAGCACCTCGTCGCCGTGCTGCTGGGCGGCGGCGATGCAGACCCGGACCGCACCCCAGGCGTTGTCCAGCAGCGTGCGGTACTCCTGCGGCAGGTCGCGGTGCTCGTTCAGCACGGACAGGCTCATCACGTGCCAGTTCACGTCCACCGGACGAAGCCGCTGGACCTCGATGAGCCAGCGGGACGTCATCCAGGCCCACGGGCAGGCCGGGTCGAACCAGAAGTCGGCGGTCTTGCGCTCAGCGGCAGTCGTCACGGCTGTCCTTACGTCCGTCGTCGGAGGGTGGATCGGGCCCCCGCGCGGGGCTCCCCCGGGCCCAACACCCGCGCGACGCCGCTGATTCCGCGACGGGGCCGGCACGTTGTGCAATGGTACTGCCGCGGGCGGCGTGAAAGGATGCCCGCAGCACCACCGTGCCGCGCCGACCACCGTGCGGCGCCCCCGACCACGGTGCGGCGTCCCGGCCGCACCAGCGATGACCGCACCACCGTGCGAGCCGGACAAAGGAGTACCGCCGTGCCGGGCAAGAACCTGAGCCGCGACGAAGCCCAGCAGCGGGCCAGCATCCTGGCCGTGGACGGCTACCGGGTCCGGCTGGACGTGACCTCGGCGCCCGACCCGGCCGCCACCACCTTCCGCTCCACCACCACCATCGCCTTCCGCTGCAGCGAGCCGGGCGCCGCCACCTTCGTCGACCTGCTGGCGCCCGCCGTCCGCTCGGTCACCCTGAACGGCCGCGAGCTCGACCCGGCCACCGCCTTCGACGGCGCCCGGGTGCACATCGACGGCCTCGCCGCGGAGAACGTCCTCGTGGTGGACGCCGACTGCGCGTACAGCCGCACCGGCGAGGGCCTGCACCGCTTCACCGACCCGGTGGACGGCGAGACCTACCTCTACACCCACTACGAACCGGCCGACGCCCGCCGGGTCTTCGCCGACTTCGAGCAGCCCGACCTGAAGGCGCCGTTCTCCTTCACCGTCACCGCGCCGGCCGCCTGGGACGTCTGGTCCAACGCGGTGCACGAGGAGGTCACCGCCGAGGCAGACGCCCGGACCTGGCGGTTCGCGCCCACCAAGCCGATCTCCACCTACCTCACCGCGGTCGTCGCCGGCCCCTACCACGTGGCGCGCGACCACTACAGCCGCACCCTCGCCGACGGCACCACCCTGGAGATCCCGCTCTCCGCGATGTGCCGCCAGTCGCTCGCGCCCTACTTCGACGCCGACGAGATCCTCGGCACCACCAAGCTCGGGCTCGACTTCTTCCACGAGCAGTTCGACTACCCCTACCCGTTCGGCAAGTACGACCAGGCCTTCGTGCCCGAGTACAACATCGGCGCGATGGAGAACCCGGGCTGCGTCACCTTCCGCGAGGAGTTCGTCTTCCGCTCGAAGGTCACCGACGCCGCCTACGAGGGCCGCGCCAACGTCGTGCTGCACGAGATGGCCCACATGTGGTTCGGCGACCTGGTCACCATGCGCTGGTGGGACGACCTCTGGCTGAAGGAGTCCTTCGCCGACTTCATGGGCTCCTACGCGCTCGTCGGCGCCCGCACCCGCTTCTCCTCGGCCTGGATCACCTTCGCCAACCAGCGCAAGGCCTGGGCCTACCGGCAGGACCAGTTCCCCACCACCCACCCGATCACCGCGGACATCCGGGACCTGGAGGACGCCAAGCTCAACTTCGACGGCATCACCTACGCCAAGGGCGCCTCGGTGCTCAAGCAGCTGGTGGCGTACGTCGGTTCGGAGGCCTTCTTCGAGGGGGCCCGCCGCTACTTCGAGCGGCACGCCTTCGGCAACACCGAGCTCGCCGACCTGCTGGACATCCTGGAGGAGACCAGCGGCCGCGACCTCACCGCCTGGGCCGCCGCCTGGCTGCAGACCGCCGGCGTCAACGCGCTCACCCCGCAGGTCACCGTCGACGCCGAGGGCCGGATCACCGAGCTCGCCGTCCTCCAGGACGCCGGCAACGGCACTGCGGACGACCCTGCGACGCCGCCGCGTGTCCTGCGCCCGCACCGGATCGCCGTCGGCCTCTACGACCGGGACGCCGACGGCGCGCTGGTGCGCACCGACCGCATCGAGCTGGACGTCACCGGCGCCCGCACCGTCGTCGCCGAGGCGGTCGGCCGCCCCCGCCCCGCCCTGGTGCTACTCAACGACGACGACCTGACCTACTGCAAGATCCGCTTCGACGCCGAGTCGATGGAGACGCTGCGCGCCGGCCTCGGCGACGTCCGGGACGACCTGGCCCGGGCGCTCGCCTGGTCCGCCGTCTGGAACCTCACCCGGGACGGCCTGATGCCGGCCCGCGACTACATCGCCCTGGTGCTGCGCTTCGCCGGGCAGGAGTCCAACATCGGCGTGCTGCAGTCGCTGCACACCCAGGCCAAGGGCGCCGTCGACCTCTACGCCGACCCGGCCTGGCGCGGCGAGGGCGGCCGGCTGCTGGCCGACGGCGCGCTGCGCGAGCTGCGCGCGGCCGCGCCCGGCAGCGACCACCAGCTCGCCTGGGCGCGCTTCCTGGCGCAGACCGCCAACGGCTCCGAGCACCTCGGCCTGGTCCGCGGCCTGCTCGCCGGCACCGCCCGGATCGACGGCCTGGACGTCGACCAGGAGCTGCGCTGGTCGCTCTGGCTGGCGCTGGCCGCGGCCGGCCAGGCCGCCGACGAGGAGCTGGCCGAGGAGCTGAAGGCCGACAACACCGCCAGCGGCAACCGCCAGTACACCCAGTGCCTGGCCGCCCGACCGACCCCCGAGGCCAAGGCCGCCGCCTGGTCGGCCGTGGTCGACTCGGACGAGCTGCCCAACGCGCTGGTCGAGGCGAACATCGCCGGGTTCGCGCTGCCCTCGCACCGCGACCTCACCGCCCTGTACGCGGCGCCGTACTTCAAGCTGCTGGAGCGGATCTGGTCCGAGCGGACCATCGAGATCGCGATGCGGATCGTCGGCGGCTTCTTCCCGCGGGCGCAGGTCGACGAGCAGACCCTGGCCGAGGCCGACGCCTGGCTGGACGGCCACCCGGACGCGGCCCCCGCGCTGCGCCGGCTGGTGCTGGAGTGCCGGGACGACCTGGCCCGGGCGCTGCGCGCGCAGGCCTGCGACCGGCTCTGAGCCGCCTCGGCCCGAGGCCGAAGACCGCCGGGGCCCGGCGCGCTGTCCGCGCGCCGGGCCCCGGTGCGTCGGTGCGTCGGTGCCCGGCCGCGCCGGCGGTCAGCCCCGCTGAAGGCCGCGGTCGAGGGCGGCGATCGCGCTGCCCCGGGCGTCGTCGCCGTCCAGCGACCAGACCATCACCCCGCCCAGGTCGTTCCACCGGGTGTAGCGGGCCTTCTGGGTGAGCACCTCGGCGGTGTCGTAGCTGTAGAAGTCGTTGCCGTCGTACTTCCAGGAAGCACCGTGGTCGCGGTCGACGTGGACCTCGCCGGGCAGCGCGCCGACCTCCTTGTAGCTGCGGTCGGCGGTGGTGCCGGTGGCCGGCTGGTACAGGCCCCCGCGGTCGCCGGCCGGGACACCGGTCCACCCGTGGGCGTAGAACGGCACACCGAGCACGGTCTTGGCGGCCGGCAGGCCGTGCCGGGTGTAGTACTGGACCGCCCCGTCCGCGCTGCGCCGGCGCGGCTCCGGGTCGGACGGGTCGGCGTAGAGGTTGGCGTGGTGGTTGGCCGGGCCCTTGCCCTCCCAGGGGCCGTGGAGGTCGTAGGTCATCAGGTTGAGCCAGTCGATCGAGCGCGCCAGCTCGGGCAGCTCCAGCCGCGCGGCGACGGTCTCGTTGGCGGCGACGGCCGCGGTGAGCAGGTAGTGCGGGCCCTTGCGACCGGAGAGCCGGTCCAGCTGGCGGCGGAACTCCTGCACCAGCAGCGTGAAGTTGCGCCCGTCCTCGGGGCGGACCACGTTGCCGGCGTCACCGCCGCCGCCCGGGTACTCCCAGTCGAGGTCGATGCCGTCGAAGACCCCGGCGGCCGCACCGGTGCCGCCCTCCGGGGATCCGGCGAGCACGGGCAGGTTGCCCCTGATGTACAGGTCGATGCAGGAGGAGACGAACCTGCGCCGGGACTCCTCGGTGGCGGCGGCGTCCGAGAAGTACTTCGACCAGCTCCAACCGCCCAACGAGATCACGGTCCTGAGCTGCGGGTTCTTCGCCTTGAGCTTGCGCAGCTGGTTGAAGTGGCCCTTCAGCGGCTGGTCGGCGGAGTCGGCCCGGCCGTCCACCGACTCGGCGGCCGGGAACGCCCGCTGGTAGTCGTCGTGGGCGTCACCCTGGCCGGCCTCGGCGGTCTCGAAGCAGGTGCCGTCGGCGGAGACGTTGCCGAAGGCGTAGTTGACGACGGTGAGCTTCCCGGCCTGGCCGGACTCCTGGACCCGCTTCGCGGAGCTGTCGGCGCCCCACTGGGTGAAGTAGCCGACCCGCTGCCCCTTGAGCTTGGGGCCGTGGTGCGCCTCGGCGGCGGTCGCGGTGGCGGTGGTGGTGGCCAGCAGCGCGGCGACGGTGGCGGCGGCGAGCATGGCGGAGGCGCGTGTGGGCATACCGGACCTGTCCTCTGAGGCATCGTCAAATGGTCTGGACCAGACTGACAATGAGGTTTAGTCCATTGCGCCGGAACGCACAAGAGGCCGGACCGCGTGCGCGGTCCGGCCTCTCGGCGCTACTGCTCGGTTCAGCCGATCAGGCTGCGCAGCACGTACTGCAGGATGCCGCCGTTGCGGTAGTAGTCCGCCTCACCGGGGGTGTCGATGCGCACGACCGCGTCGAACTCCTTGTCACCGGCCTTGACCTTGACGGTCTTGGGGGTGCGGCCCTCGTTGAGCTCGGTCACGCCGGTGATGGAGAAGGTCTCCTCGCCGGTCAGGCCGAGGGAGTCGGCGTTCTCGCCCTCCGGGAACTGCAGCGGCAGGACGCCCATGCCGATCAGGTTCGAGCGGTGAATGCGCTCGTAGGACTCGGCGATGACGGCCTTGACGCCGAGCAGCGCGGTGCCCTTGGCGGCCCAGTCGCGGGACGAGCCGGAGCCGTACTCCTTGCCGGCCAGGACGACCAGCGGGATGCCGGCGGCCTGGTAGTTCTGCGAGGCGTCGTAGATGAACGACACCGGGCCGTCGGCCTGGGTGAAGTCGCGGGTGTAGCCGCCCTCGGTGCCCGGCGCGATCTGGTTGCGCAGGCGGATGTTGGCGAAGGTGCCGCGGATCATGACCTCGTGGTTGCCACGGCGCGAGCCGTAGGAGTTGAAGTCACGCTTCTCCACACCGTGCTCGGTGAGGTACTGCGCCGCCGGGGTGCCCGGCTTGATGTTGCCGGCCGGGGAGATGTGGTCGGTGGTGACCGAGTCGCCCAGCTTGGCCAGGACGCGGGCGCCGGCGATGTCGGTCACCGGGCTCGGGGTCTTGGCCATGCCCTCGAAGTACGGGGGCTTGCGGACGTAGGTGGACTCGGCGTCCCACTCGAAGGTGTTGCCGGTCGGCACCGGGAGCGACTGCCAGCGGTGGTCGCCGGCGAAGACGTCCTGGTAGCCCTTGTCGAACATGTCCTGGTCGATGGAGCCGGCGACGACGTCGGCGACCTCCTGCTCGCTCGGCCAGATGTCGGCGAGGAAGACGTCGTTGCCGTCGGCGTCCTGGCCCAGGGCGTCCTTGGTGATGTCGACGTTCATGTTGCCGGCGAGGGCGTAGGCGACCACCAGCGGCGGCGAGGCCAGGTAGTTCATCTTGACGTCGGGGTTGATCCGGCCCTCGAAGTTGCGGTTGCCGGAGAGCACCGAGACGACGGCCAGGTCCGACTCGTTGACCGCGGCCGAGACCTCCTCGGGCAGCGGGCCCGAGTTGCCGATGCAGGTGACGCAGCCGTAGCCGACCAGGTTGAAGCCCAGCTTCTCCATGTACGGGAGCAGGCCGGCCTTCTCGTAGTAGTCCATGACGACCTTGGAGCCGGGCGCCAGGGTGGTCTTTACCCAGGGCTTGACCGTCAGGCCCTTCTCCACGGCCTTCTTCGCCAGCAGGGCGGCGCCCAGCATGACGGAGGGGTTGGAGGTGTTGGTGCAGGAGGTGATCGAGGCGATCACGACCGCGCCGTTGTCGATGGTGTACGACGAGCCGTCGGGGGCGGTGACGGCGGTCGGCTTGGAGGCCTCGGCCGAGTAGGCCGGCAGCGCCTCGGCGAACTTCGACGCGGCCTCGGCCAGGACCACGCGGTCCTGCGGGCGCTTCGGGCCGGAGATCGACGGGACGACGGTGGAGACGTCCAGCTCCAGGTACTCGGAGTAGACCGGCTCGACCGACGGGTCGTGCCAGAGGCCCTGCTCCTTGGCGTACGCCTCGACCAGAGCGAGCTGCTGAGCGTCGCGGCCGGTGAGCTTCAGGTAGTTGATGGTCTCGGCGTCGATCGGGAAGATCGCACAGGTCGAGCCGAACTCCGGCGACATGTTGCCGATGGTGGCGCGGTTCGCCAGCGGGATGGCGCCGATGCCGTCGCCGTAGAACTCGACGAACTTGCCGACGACACCGTGCTTGCGCAGCATCTCGGTGATGGTGAGCACCAGGTCGGTGGCGGTGGTGCCGGCCGGCAGCTGGCCGGTCAGCTTGAAGCCGACGACGCGCGGGATCAGCATGGAGACCGGCTGGCCGAGCATCGCGGCCTCGGCCTCGATGCCGCCGACGCCCCAGCCGAGCACGCCCAGGCCGTTGACCATGGTGGTGTGCGAGTCGGTGCCGACGCAGGTGTCCGGGTAGGCCTGGCCGCCGCGGACCATGACCGTGCGGGCCAGGTGCTCGATGTTCACCTGGTGGACGATGCCGGTGCCCGGCGGGACGACCTTGAACTCGTCGAACGCGGTCTGGCCCCAGCGCAGGAACTGGTAGCGCTCCTTGTTGCGGCCGTACTCGATCTCGACGTTCTGGACGAAGGCGTCCGGGGTGCCGAACTTGTCGGCGATGACGGAGTGGTCGATGACCAGCTCGGCCGGGGCCAGCGGGTTGATCTTGGCCGGGTCGCCGCCCAGCTCCTTGACGGCCTCGCGCATGGTGGCGAGGTCGACCACGCACGGCACACCGGTGAAGTCCTGCATGATCACGCGGGCCGGGGTGAACTGGATCTCCTGGCTCGGCTGGGCATCGGCGTCCCAGTTGCCGAGGGCGCGGATGTGGTCGGCGGTGATGTTGGCGCCGTCCTCCGTGCGGAGCAGGTTCTCCAGCAGCACCTTGAGGCTGTACGGCAGCCGCTCGGAACCCTCGACGGCGGAGAGCTTGAAGATCTCGTACGACTCGTCGCCCACCTGCAGCGAGCTGCGGGCGTCGAAGCTGTTCGCGGACACGACTGACTCCTTCTAGGTGCTTCGTGCGGTAGCCGGCCGCCGCGATGGCAAGGTCAGCCTTACTTAGGCTTACCTTGCCCGCACCGCCGGTGAGCGCCTCTCGGCAAGTATCTTGATGTCGAGATATATCCTAAGGGGCAGTTATCTCGATGTCGAGATAAACCATAGTGCATGGCGCCGCCGGCACCACCTCAGGCATGCCCCTGGAACTGTCCTACCGCGTGGGGCGGGTCCGGCGCGCGTCGGGGGCGGGTCCGGGGCGCGGTGAACGGGTGTCCGCGAAGTGCTCAGCGGGCGTCCGGGCCGCTCCCGGGGTCGGAGTCGCGCCGCTTGCGCTCCAGCCGGATCAGCCAGACCGCCCCGGCCACCACGGCCGCGGCCAGCAACAGGACGGCCACCAGGCTGCCGTCCGAGCCGCCCGGACCGGGGGCGACGTCGGCGAGCAGGGCGGCGGTCGGGGGGACGGTCGTCACAAGGACTCCTCGGTGGGTGCGAGAACGGGTACAGGGGCTGTCCGGGGTGCCGGCGTCGTCGGGGATGTCGGGGATGTAGGGGGTGCCGGCGGTCTCGAAAGCGCGCGGGCGGGCGACGCCGGGGCGGGTGCCGGCGCGGGTGCGGGCGCGGGTGCGGCGACCCGGGGCTCCGCCAGGCCGAGGACGAGCATCAGCAGGACCGGGAACTCCAGATAGGCGTGGTAACTGGCCAGCGCCGCGTACACCGTCCGCCCCTGCCCGTAGTCGGCCGCGAACAGCACGGCGAGCAGCCCGCCCACGGCCGCGCCCAGCAACCAGGCCCGCCCGCCCCGCAGCGCCGGTACCCGCCGTTCGAACGCCCCGGTCGCGTCCGGCGCGTGGCGCGGCAGGAACCAGACCCAGACCACGTAGTGCATGGTCTGGAGGAAGGCGAACACCGCCAGGAAGCGCAGACCCACGCCCGCCGTCAGCCACGCCGGCGGCGTGTACGCGACCGCGAGCCGCGCGGTCCAGCCCGTCCCCGGCGCGAGTGCGCCGTCCAGGACACCGGACAGCAGCACCGCCGGCACCACCAGCACCCAACCGCACTGCAGGGCCAGGAACAGCCCCCTGCCCCGCGCCAGGCCGCGCGACCACTCCCACAGGAACAGCAGCGGCACCACGTTGTGCAGGTGCGCCAGCACCACGAAGTGGTACGCCGGGAACGCCAGCGACCCGGCCGCCGCTCCCGCCAGCACGGCACCGCTCCCGGCCAGCACCAACGGGCGCCCGCGCAGCCCCGACCGGCAGGCGGCCGCGAGCAGCGCGTAGGCCAGCAGGATCTCGGCCGCCTGGGCCGCCGGACGCGGCACCAGCGAGGGCGGCACCAGTCGGCAGAAGACGATGCCGGTCACCAGCACCAGCAGCAGTCGCAGCAGCGGGCCGGCCAGCACGGCGGCGAACCGGCCGGCCACGTAGCGCAGCTCCAGCACGTTGTGCAGCACCCCGAACAGCGCCAGGCCCAGCACCGCAAGGCCGGCCGGGGCACGCAGCGCCAGGAGCAGCGCCGCGGCCGCCGCGAGGACGAACCCGGCCTGCGGGACCGCGCCGAGCCGCACGCCTCCGGGAGCGGCAGGTCCCGCGCCCTCCGGGGTGGCGGGCCGGCCGCCGGCCGGGCCGGTGGGGCCGCCGGGACCGGCCCCTCGGGCTCGGCCGACCCTTCGGGCCGGGTCTCACCGGACTCGCCGGTCTCCGTCGTGGAGGCCGACTTCGACCCGGCGACGGCCTTCGTTCCGCCGACCGCGATCAGCCACGCGCCGGACCTCGTCCCGTACGGCTCGCACGTCCGGGTCGTCGTCGACCGCTCGTTCCCCGGACGGACGGTACTGACCGTCACGGTGGCCGGGGTCGCCGCGGACCACGCGTTCCCGGCCCACCTGCACACCGGCCCCTGCGGAGCCGACCCGACCGCCTCCGGTCCGCACTACCAGGACGCGGTGGACCCGGTGCGCCCCTCCACCGACCCGGCCTACGCCAACGACCGCAACGAACTGCGGCTGACGCTGCGCACCGACTCCCGGGGCGGCGGCACGGCGGCCACCGCGGTGGCCTGGCAGCCGCGACCCGGCGAGGCCCGCTCGCTGGTCCTCCACGCCGGCACCCCGGCCGGTCGGCACGGCGCGGCCGACCGGGCCGCCTGCGTGAAGCTGCAGCCGTGAGGCCCGGGAGCCGCTCGGGGTCGCGGGAGCCCCGGGCCTGCCCGGAGCCCCGGAGGCTCGGGGTCCCGGGATGCCGTGGCACCGGGCCGGGCGGCCGGCGGGGTCAGGCTCCGAGGGTCGCGACCAGCACCGCCTTGATGGTGTGCAGGCGGTTCTCCGCCTGGTCGAACACGACGGAGTGCGCCGACTCGAACAGCTCGTCGGTGCACTCCAGCTCGGTCATCCCGGTCGCCTCGTACATCTGCCGGCCGACCACCGTCCCGAGGTCGTGGAAGGCCGGAAGGCAGTGCAGGAACTTCACGTCCGGGTTGCCGGTGGCCCGGACGGTGTCCATCGACACCTGGTAGGGCTTGAGCAGCTCGATCCGCTCCGCCCAGACCTCCTTGGGCTCGCCCATCGAGACCCAGACGTCGGTGTAGAGGAAGTCGGCGCCGGCCACGCCCGTGTCGACGTCCTCGGTGAGCGTGATCCGGGCGCCGCTGGTCTCGGCCAGCCCCTCCGCGGCCTTCAGCACCTCCTCGGCGGGCCAGAGCGCCCGGGGCGCGACGATCCGGATGTCCATGCCGAGCAGCGCGCCGGTGACCAGCAGCGAGTTGCCCATGTTGGAGCGGGCGTCACCGAGGTAGGCGAGGGCCACCTCGGTCAGCGGCTTGGCGCTGTGCTCCCGGACGGTCAGCACGTCGGCGAGCATCTGGGTCGGGTGCCACTCGTCGGTGAGGCCGTTCCAGACCGGGACGCCGGCGTACGCGGCCAGCTCCTCGACGATCTCCTGCCCGTGGCCCCGGTACTCGATACCGTCGAACATCCGGCCCAGCACCCGGGCGGTGTCCTTGATCGACTCCTTGTGGCCGATCTGCGAACCGGACGGGTCCAGGTAGGTGGTGGTGGCGCCCTGGTCGTGGGCGGCCACCTCGAAGGCGCAGCGCGTCCGGGTGGAGGTCTTCTCGAAGATCAGCGCGATGTTCTTGCCCCGCAGCCGGGGCTGCTCGGTGCCCGCGTACTTCGCCGCCTTGAGCTGGGCGGCGAGATCCACCAGGAAGCGGAACTCCTGGGCCGTGAAATCGAGCTCCTTGAGGAAGTGCCTGTTCCGGAGGTTGAACGCCATGCCGGGCTCCTGGGGTGACGTGGACGGACCGCGAAGCGGCAATTCTATACGACACTCGGAATTTGTATGCATGGCCCCCGGGCCCTGCGGCGGTCACCGCAGGACCCGGCCTCCGACCGGCAGGACGGTGCCGTGTCGGGGAGCGGTCAGAGGCGGGGGTCCACCGGCTCCGACTCCAGGGCGAGCACGGCGAACACCGGCTCGTGCACCCGCCAGAGCGGCTCGCCCGCCGCCAGCCGGTCGAGCGCCTCCAGCCCCAGCGCGTACTCACGCAGGGCCAGCGAGCGCTTGTGCCCGAGGAACCGCTGCCGCAGCTGGTCCAGGTACTGGGTGTAGTCCGGGCCGTAGATGATCCGCAGGTACTCGCGCCCGCGCACCTTCACGCCGGGCTGGACCAGCCCACCCGGACGGCCCGCCCCCGCCCCGACCCGGACCAGCGACGCCAGCGGCTTGACCACCATGCCCTCGCCGCCGGCCCCGGTGAGCTCCTCCCACCAGGCGACACCCGCGGCCACCGACGCCTCGTCGGCGGTGTCCACCACCAGCCGGCCGGTCCGGTGCAGTACCGGGGCCTGCGGCTCGGCCCCGTGGTCGGCGTCGACCAGCCGGTCGATCCAGGCCAGGTGCTCGTCGTGCGGGCGCACCGCCAGGTTCGCCCCCTCGGCCGCCAGCACCTGGAACGGCGCCAGCCGGATCCCGGCGAGCCCCTCGGTCGGCCAGCAGTAGCGCCGGTACGCCTCGGTGAACGCCTGCGCGTCCGCCGCGCGCTGCCGCTGGCGGGCCGTCAGCTCGCCCAGGTCGAGCCCGCGCTCGGCCGCCCGGTCCAGCGCGGCGAGCACCTGCGGCAGCGCCGCCCCCGCCGCCGCGCCGACCGCCGCGTACTGACGGCGCAGCAGGTCCGTGGCCTTGAGGGACCACGGCATCAGCTCCGCGTCCAGCAGCAGCCAACCGGTGGCCAGCTCGTCGAACAGGCCGGAGCGCTCGGCCGCGGCCCGCACCCGATCCAGGACGGCGGCCGTGAGGCCGTCGTCACCGAGGAACGCACGCCCGGTCCGGGTCCAGATCGCGCCCGGCCCTGCCAGGCCGAACCGCTTGTCCAGCGCCCCGGCGTCCCGGGCGACCAGGACCACCGCGCGGGAGCCCATGTGCTTCTCCTCGCAGACCACCTCGCGCACGCCGTCCTCGCGGTAGGCGGCGAAGGCCTCCTCGGGGTGCTCGAGGTAGCCGGGGCGGCGGGAGGTCGCGCTCGGCGCCATGGTCGGCGGCAGGTAGGCGAGCAGCCGCGGGTCGATCGCGAACCGGCTCATCACCTCCAGCGCCGCCGCCGCGTTCTCCTCCCGCACGGCGATCCGGCCGTGCAGTGCGGTCTCCACCACCCGGCGCCCCGCCACGTCGGCGAGGTCCAACGGACGGCCCTCGCGCGCGCCCGGCGCGTCCGCCTTCAGCGGCCGGACCGGCGCGTACCACTCCCGCTCGGCCTCCACCGACACCAGCTCCCGCTCCGGGTAGCGCAGCGCGGTGAGGCTGCCGCCGAAGACGCAGCCGGTGTCCAGGCAGATGGTGTTGTTGAGGAAGCTCGCCACCGGCACCGGTGTGTGCCCGTAGACCACCATCGCCCTGCCCCGGTACTCCTCCGCCCACGGGTAGCGCACCGGCAGGCCGTACTCGTCGGTCTCGCCGGTGGTGTCCCCGTACAGCGCGTGCGACCGGACCCGGCCGGAGGCCCGGCCGTGGTACTTCTCCGGCAGCCCGGCGTGGCAGACCACCAGCGCGCCGCCGTCCAGCAGGTAGTGGCTGACCAGGCCGCGCATGAACGCCCGCACCTCGGCGCGGAACTCCTCCGACTCCCCCGCCAGCTGGTCCAGCGACTCCTGCAGACCGTGCGAGACGGTGACCTTCTTGCCGTCCATCGACCGGCCGAGCTTGTTCTCGTGGTTGCCCGGCACGCAGAGCGCGTGTCCGGCGGCGACCATGCCCATCACCAGGCGCAGCACGCCCGGCGTGTCCGGGCCGCGGTCGACCAGGTCGCCGACGAACACGGCCGTCCGGCCCGCGGGGTGCGCGGCGTCCACCGCGCGGCCCGCGTCGTCCCGGGTGAGCACGTAGCCGAGGCGGGTGAGCAGGGTCTCCAGCTCGGAGCGGCAGCCGTGGACGTCGCCGACGATGTCGAACGGGCCGGTGAGGTGGCGCAGGTCGTTGAAGCGCTTCTCCGGCACGACCTCGGCGGCCGCGACCTCGGCCTCGCCGCGCAGGATGTGCACCTTGCGGAAGCCCTCGCGCTCCAGGCCGCGCAGCGAGCGGCGCAGCTCGCGGTTCTGGCGCGGGATCACGTGGGCGGGCAGCTGGCGGTCCGGACGGGTGCGGTTGCGCTCGGCGCAGACGCCCGGCGGGACGTCCAGCACGATGGCGATCGGCAGCACGTCGTGCTCGCGGGCGATCCGGACCAGCTGCTTGCGGGCCTCCGGCTGGACGTTGGTGGCGTCCACGACGGTGAGCCTGCCGGCGGCGAGGCGCTTGCCGACGATGTAGTGCAGCAGGTCGAAGGCCTCGGCGGACGCGGACTGGTCGTTCTCGTCGTCGGCCACCAGGCCCCGGCAGAAGTCGGAGGAGACCACCTGGGTGGGCAGGAAGTGGCGGCGGGCGAAGGTGGACTTGCCGGCGCCGCTGGTGCCGATCAGGACGACGAGGGAGACGTCGGTCACCGGGAGGCGGCGGGGCCGGGCAGGGGTCGCGCCGGTCGGGGGCGCACCGGTGGGTGCGTCGGCGCCCGGGGCGTCGGCGGTGGGTGCGGCGGTGGTGGGTGCGTCGGCGGTGGGTGCGGCGGCGGTGGGTGCGGCGGCGCCCGGGGCGTCGGTGGCGTCCGGGGGCAGTGCGTCGTCGGTCATCGGGTCTCGCCCCCTTCGGGCGTCGTGGTGGTGTCGGTCGGAGCGGGGACGGCGGTGGCGGGGACGGCGGGTGCCGGCGCCGGTTGCGGCGCCGCGTCCGGTGGGCCACCGATCCGGAACAGGGCGAGCTGGGTCGGCGCGCCCACCTCGGCGTCCTCCGGCCCGACCGGCCGGATCACCGCGGTGTAGCCGTACGTCGCCGCCACCCGCTCGGCCCACTCCCGGAACTGCACGCGGTCCCACTCGAACCGGTGGTCGGCGTGCCGGACGTGCCCGGCCGGCAGACTCTCCCAGCGGACGTTGTACTCGGCGTTCGGCGTGGTCACGACCACCGCCGACGGCCGGGCCGCCCCGAATACGGCGTGCTCCAGCGCCGGCAGCCTGGGCAGGTCCAGGTGCTCGATCACCTCGCAGAGCACCGCCGCGTCGAAGCCCTTCAGCCGCGCGTCCGTGTACGTCAGCGCGCCCTGGACCAGCCGCACCCGGGCCGCCTGGCGCTCCGACATCCGCTCCAGCCGCAGCTTGCGCGCGGCCGCGGACAGCGCCCGCGCGGACACGTCCACCCCGAGCACCTCGGTGAACCGGGCGTCCTTGAGGAGCGCACCGATCAGTTCGCCCTGCCCGCAGCCCAGGTCGGCCACCCGTGCCGCGCCGACCTCGCCCAGGGCGGCCAGGATCGCCGCCCGGCGCTGGTCGGCCAGCGAGGCCTTCCGCTCCGCGGCCGGCTCCGGGTGCTCCGCACGGCCGTCGCCCGCCTCGGCAGCGCCGACCGTGCCACCGGCGGCGGCGTCCACGGTGTTCACGGAGTCGTCGGCGGACTCGTCCGCGGAATCGTCGACCGCGTTGTCGATCTCCTCGACCTCGCGGTCGTCGGCCTCCGCTAGCCGGGCCAGCTCCAGGCGTTCCATCGCCCGCCGGGTGAGGGCCCAGCGCCGGGACAGGTAGCGGCGTGCGATCAGCGCCTGCTCGGGGTGGTCGGCGAGCCAGCCCGCGCCCGCGGCGAGCAGCTTGTCGACCTCGTCCGGGGCGACCCAGTAGTGCTTGGCGCCGTCGAGGACCGGCAGCAGCACGTACAGCTGCTGGAGCGCGTCCGCGAGCCGGACCTCCGTGCCGGCCAGCTCCAGCCGCACGTAGCGCGACTCGCCCCACTCCGGGAACGCCTCGTCCAGCGGGATCGCCGACGCCTGGACCTGCCAGCCCAGCGGCTCGAACAGCCGGGCCGCCATCGCCGGGCCGCCGCTCTCGCCGGCACCGTTGGCGGGCACCGCGGGCAGCGAGATCCGCAGCGGCCGCGGAAGCTCGGCGAGCCCGGGGCGCGCCTCGCAGACGCCCTTCATGGCCGTTCGGAACACCGTTCGCAGAGCGACCGCGAGCAGCGAGGACGCGGCATAGGGGCGGTCGTTGACGTACTGGGCGAGGGCGAAGTCGGGCGAGCCGCCCCGGCCCTTGCCCCGGCCCTTGCGGACCAGCGCGATCGGGTCGATGTCGAGCAGGAGCGCGGCCGTGCAGAGCTCGTCGCCCGCCTCCGGGTAGAAGACGTGCGCCTCGCCGTGCGAGGTCGAGAAGCGCTGGACCTTGCCCGGGTGCTTGTGCAGCAGGAAGCCGAGGTCGGAGGCCGGGCTCTCGGCGGTGCCGGTGGTGGAGATCGACATGAACACCTGCCCGAGTATCGCCGAGCGGCAGCCCGGTCAGCACCGGGTTTTGTCCGGCGTGGGAGCCGCCGCGTCACCCCGGGCGCCCCGTCCGCACGGTGAGCGTGTTCGGCAGCGGCGCCCCGCATTCGTTAACGTGCACGATGTGACTGCAGAATCCACCTCCCTCGCAAGCGGCGCCGTCGCCGCAGGTCTGGCCACCATCGCCGCCGACGGCACCGTCCTCGACAGCTGGTTCCCCGCCCCCGCACTGGCCGCCGAGCCCGGCCCGGCCGGCACCGTCCGCCTGACCGCCGAGCAGGCCGAGGCCGAGCTGGGCGCCGGCGCCGCCGAGGCGCTGCGCGCCGACCCCCGCCGCGGTGTCGAGGTGGTCGCCGTGCGCACCACCATCGCCTCGCTGGACGAGAAGCCGATCGACGCGCACGACGCCTACCTGCGGCTGCACCTGCTCAGCCACCGCCTGGTGAAGCCGCACGGCCAGAACCTGGACGGCGTCTTCGGCCTGCTCGCCAACGTCGCCTGGACCAGCATCGGCCCGGTGCCGGTGGACAAGGTCGAGCAGGCCCGCCTGGCCGTCCGCGCCCAGGGCGGCCAGCTCGCCGTGTACGGGATCGACAAGTTCCCGCGGATGACCGACTACGTCGCCCCGTCGGGCGTGCGCATCGCCCACGCCGACCGCGTCCGGCTCGGCGCCCACCTGGCACCCGGGACCACCGTGATGCACGAGGGCTTCGTCAACTTCAACGCCGGCACCCTGGGCACCTCCATGGTGGAGGGCCGGATCAGCGCGGGCGTCGTGGTCGGCGACCACAGCGACATCGGCGGCGGCGCCTCGATCATGGGCACCCTCTCCGGCGGCGGCAAGCAGGTCGTGTCGGTCGGTGAGCGCTGCCTGCTCGGCGCCAACGCCGGCATCGGCATCTCCCTCGGCAACGACTGCGTCGTCGAGGCCGGCCTGTACGTCACGGCCGGCACCCGGGTGACCACCCCGGACGGCAAGGTGGCCAAGGCCGTCGAGCTGTCCGGCCAGGACAACCTGCTCTTCCGCCGCAACTCCCAGACCGGTGCCGTCGAGGTCATCGCCCGCTCCGGTTCCTGGGGCGGCCTGAACGCCGAACTGCACGCGCACAACTGATCTTCCTGCCGGTGGTTCCGGGCAGGAAAGGCGTTCCGCGCAGCGGAGGCCTTCCGTAGGAGGGCCTCGCACGGGAAGGGCCTCGGCGCCGAATCGGCGCCGAGGCCCTTGCTGTTCGTTGTGCGCTGTTCGCTGTTTCCGCTCCCGGGGGCCCACCCCCCTCCCCCTCCCACCCACCTCCCCGTTCCTGTGTCGCTTGGCGCCTCCGCGGGCTCTCCGCGGGCTCTCCACGCGGCCTCTCCGCGTGGCCACTCCGATCCGCGTGGCCATTCAGCGTGGCCATTCCGATCCGCGTGGCCGTTCAACGTGGCCACTCCGCGCGCCACTGCTCGTGGCCATCCCATGGGCCCCTGCTGTGCGGCCCTCCCTGCGACTCTCCCCGTGCGGCCCTCCCTGTGGGGCCGCTGCCGTGCAGGGAGGACCGCACAGCCCCTGTCGTCCTCACCCCGCCACAGGCCCTCCACCGGTGCGGGTGTGGGCGAGCGCTCGCCCACACCCGCACCGGTGGCAGTCCGCTCCCCGATCGGCCCGGCCTAGCCCAGCCCGCTCGGCCACGGCAAGCCGAGGTCACCCGGGAGGCTTACCCGGAAAGGGAGTCGGACCGCATCGGGTGGTGCCAGGTGACCCGGCCGAAAGCGGTTCGTTGGTTGCAGCGGCAGGGCTCCGCCCGGGTGGCGCGGTGCGCGGGCCTGCCACCGCCAGCCGTCCCACGCGCTTCACACCGCACTACCGATCCGAAGAGGTCCGCTCATGTCCGAACCCCGGTCCGAGGCATCCGCCCTGCCCTCGCAGCAGCAGTCGCCCACCGACCCGTCGACGGCGCCGGCCACCCCGAAGAGCCTCTTGGAGCAGATGCAGGAACTGCTCGCCTCGGTCACCGCCGACCTCGCCGATCTGCAGTCGTCCGGCGCCCGGGCCGCCGACGGACCCGTCGGCGGCCCGAGCGTGACCACGACCAGCGGCGCCTCCTCCGCCGGTCTCTGAGGCGGCCTCGGCGGCGGGTCGGCCGCCGTGGTCCCCGCGGCCTCCCGGCCGCCGTCCTCCGCCGCCCGCCGCACGGCCCGCCGCAGCCGGCCGACCAAGTCCTTGCACTCGGCCACCGCGTCGACCCCATCGATGCACGTCCAGTACAGGCTCTCCGTCTCCGCACCGCAGGCCAGCACCACCAGCGTCTCCCCCGCGTCCCGCAGCAACCCGTCGAGCTCGGCCAGCATCGGCGCCAGCGCCCCCAGCTCGGTGAGCCGCGCCGCCCGTCCACCGGCGCCCAGCGCCGACAGGGCCTCCCCCACGGGCTGGTCCAGGCAGCCCGCCGCGTGGGATCCCGCCTCGGCCAACTGCTGCCCCAGGCCGACCAGTTCATCGCCGTCCGGCCCCTCCAGCTCGGTCAGCCGGGCCCCGACCGCCTCGGTGAGCAGCACAGCCTGCCGAGCCTCCGCCAGCACGTCCGCCACGTCCCTGGCCTCGGCCAGGGCGTGCCGGGCCGTCTTGATCAGTCGCAGCGCCTCCATCGGCCGCCACCCCTTTCCCGCTCGCTGTCGCCGTCGGACCACGGGCCGCCGCAGGGCGGTCAGGTGGTCACGGCGAAAGCGTGCGCCGAGGGGCGGTACGGCGCAGCTCCCTTCCCAGAACCTGTGGAAAACCCGGGGGCTGTGGACAACTTCCGTCCCTCACATGGGTGGGTCGCCCACGCCCGGGTTGACGTCCGGCTGCGGCGCGGGCTTCGCCCCGGGAGCGGGGAAGCGCAGTTCGTTCCGCTCGATCTTGGCGGCGAGGGCCTCCAGCGGGTCGACCCCCAGCGTCGTGCAGAACTGCAGCAGGTAGGCGAGGACGTCGGCCACCTCGTCGCGGACGCGGTGCGCGCTCTCCCGGTCGGACATCACCGAGGCGGCCTGTTCGGGCGTCAGCCACTGGAAGATCTCCAGCAGCTCACCGGCCTCCACCGACAGCGCCGCCGCGAGGTTCTTGGGCGTGTGGAAGGGCTCCCAGCTGCGCGCGGCGGCGAACTCCACCAGCCGTCGGCGCAGGCTCTCCAGGGTCGGGTCGGCGGGTTGCGTCACTTGTTCGCTCACCCGTCCAGGTCTACCGCATCCGCCGCCGTGCCCGCCTCCCCCACCGGCACCCCCGGGCCGGCCTCGCCGTCCGGCACCCCCGGCACCGCGGCCCCGGAGCCCCCTGCCGTGCTCCGCGACACCTGGGCCGGCACCCGGGCCGTCTCGGTGCGCAGCACGGTGTGCCCGGAGTCCGGGTCGCGCCGGCACTCGACCAGCGCGACGCCCGGCGGCAGCTCGCCCTCCCCCGCGCGCGCCTCCCCGCCGAGCGCCTCCCGGGCGGCCGCCGGATCCTGTAGCGCGGCCAGCACCCGCAGCTGGTTGCGCGCGGTCATCTCGCGGGCGAGCCGTACGAGCGCGGCGGTCTGCTCGGTGCCGAGCCCGGCGCCGAGGTCCTCCGCGAGCACGGTGAGCTGCCGGTGCGCCCAGGGGACCTCGGCGGCCGGGTCGAGGTCGAGGACGGCCGCGCCGGTGAGCAGCACCGCGGCGAAGGCGAGGAGGCGCAGCATGCCGTCGGAGGCCTGGTCGGCGCCGGTGCGGCCGAGGACGCCTTCGTCGAAGACGGTGCGGACGCGCTCTGCGGCCCCGGTGCCGCGGCGGGCGAGGTCGAGTCCGAGCAGCGGGTGCGGGGCGGCGGTCTGGACGACCCGCAGCAGCTGGCCGTAGCGGCGCGCGCATTCGTTGCTCAGCCGGGCGATGACGGCGGAGATGTTGGCGGCGGTGCCGACCAGGCGAGCCTGCGGGTCGGGGCGGGCCCAGCCGCGCATGAGCGCCGGCACGGGGTGGACCGGGAAGACCTCGCGCAGGGCGGTGAGGGCGTGTTCGGCGGCGGCCAGCACCTTCCGTTCGCCGGGGGACGATCCGGCGACCCGCAGTGGGATCTGCGCGGTGACGAGGACGCCGTTGGGGAAGGGCGCGCGGATGTCGCCCTGCCGGGTGTCGTTGTGCCAGCTGACGTTCACGCGGTGGTTGCGGAGGTCCTGTTCGCCGGTCTCGACGAGGATCCGGCCGTCCAGGGTGAGCTGCTCGCGGGCGATCCGGACCGGCCCGTCGGTGCGGACGACGACCTCCAGGCGGACCGGTCCGTCGGCGGAGCGGACGGTGCAGCCGAGGATGATCGCGTTGCGGCCGTGCGGGACGCAGCCGGCCAGTCCGCCGCGGACCGGCGTGGCGAGCGGGCCCGCCCGGCCGGGCAGGCCGTCGAGGGAGTCGGCGATCTGTTCGCCGAGGGCGAGGCGGGAGAGGACGGCGAGCGCGTCGAGGGCGTTGGACTTGCCGACGCCGGACGGACCGTGCAGCAGGGTGAGCGGTGCGAGCGGCAGGGCGGCGCGCCGGTAGGACTTGAACGAGGTGAGCCGGAGCTCCTCGACGGTGGGGCGCTGCACGGGGGGCCGACCGGCGTCCGCGGTCCGCTGGAGGGGGTGGGCCGGCACGGCGGGCCGGGTGGCGTCGCGGTTCACCCGTCGGACGTTAGCCGCCGCCGGGTCGGCAGAAACGTGCCTGCCCGGCAGATTCATCCCAACGGGGTGGGCGCGCCGCAGGCCGCCCCGGCAGCCTCCCGAACGGCTCGCCGAGGGCCGGCGGGCTCACCCGAGGGCCGAGGGCCCGGCGGGCAGCCGAGGCCCGGCGGGCTCACCCGAGGGCCCGGCGGGCTCAGCGGCGGTAGGCGGCGACCGTCACGGAGGCGGTGACCTCGACCGGGTCCGGCAGTGCCGCGAGCCGGGCGGCCAGCTGCTCCTGGTCGGTGTGCCAGGCGCTGGGCCCCATGCCGACCACCGTGCGGACGTCGGCGGCGGAGAGCCGCAGGGTGCACTCGACCTCCTGCCGGCCGGCCGGGGTCAGGTGGGGCCCGAGCTTCTCGTCGATCCGGCGCTGCTTCTCCTCGTCGACCGAGAGCAGACCGAGCTCGGTGACGAGCTCGCGCAGGTGGCGCGGGGTCGGGGAGACCAGCAGCAGGGTGCCGCCGGGGCGCAGCACGCGGCGGATCTCGGGGCCGTTGCGCGGGGCGAAGACGTTGAGCACGAGGCCGGCGGAGGCGTCCTGCAGCGGCAGCGGGCGCCAGGCGTCGCAGACCACGGCGCCGATCCGGGGGTGGGCCTTGGCGGCGCGGCGCAGCGCGTACTTGGAGATGTCGAGGGCGGCGCCGGGCCGGTCGGGCAGGGCGTCGAGGACGTGGGCGAGGTAGTGGCCGGTGCCGGCGCCGAGGTCGGCGACCAGGCCTTCGGGGGCGGCGGCGACGGCTGCGGCGGTGAGGGCGTCGGAGATCGGCCGGTAGTGGCCTGCGTCCAGGAAGCCGCTGCGCGCGGCGACCATGTCGGCGGTGTCACCGGTTCCGGTGTGCGCGTCGCCGGCGAGCAGGCTGACGTAGCCCTGCTTGGCGACGTCGAAGCTGTGCCCGGCGGGGCAGCGCAGGGCGCGCCCGTCGAGGGTGAGCGCCTGCGCGCAGTGGGGGCAGGCCAGGTAGCGCTCGATGTCCTGCAGCAACGTCCGTCTTCTCTCGCCATCCGGTCGTGCGGTCCGGCCGGAGAGAGCAAGACTAGCGATCTGTGGCGCGCGGGCGTGCCTGGCGCTGCCCCGGCAGGCGCGGCGCGGCCGGGGTGCCGCGGCGGGCGGTGCGCAGGGCGAGCCCGGCGAGCGCCTCGGGGGCGCCGGCCTGGCCGCGGATCCCGGGGAAGGCGTTGACGTCGACGATGACCGGTTCGTCGGGGCCGTCCAGCAGGTCGACGCCGTAGACGTCGAGGGCGAAGACCTCACCGACCCGCAGGGCCAGCCGGGCCCGGTCGGCCGGCAGGTCGGCGGGCCAGAAGCCCCGCTCGCCGTCGGCCACCGGTCGGGACGCGCCCGACGGGCCGACCGGATCCACCGTCTCTACCGGATCGACCGCCGCGACCGGATCGACCGGATCGGCGAGTTCGGAGCGGCGACGGGCGTGGAAGACCTGCCCGTCGACGACCCAGAGCTTCTGGTCCCAGCCCGAGTTCGCCATGAACGGCTGGGCGATCACGGGTTCGTCGGGCCACTCGGCGGCGAGCGCCCGCAGCGCGGCCGCGTCGTCGACCCGGGCGACGAGGTCGTGGCGCCGGCTGTGGCGGCTCTTGACCACGATCGGCCCGTCGGGGTCCGGCAGGTCGGCGAGCGTGGCCGCGGTACGGGTAGCCGCGAACGGCAGGCCGGAGCGGTGGGCGAGCTCGGCCATGGCGGTGCGGTCCTGGCAGAACTCGGTGGCCGCGGCGGAGTTGACGACCGGGGCGCCGCGCTCCTCCAGGTACCGGGCGAGTGCGAGGGCCCGCGGGGTGCGGGCCTTGAGCAGGTAGACGTCGGCGAGCGGGCCGGGGCCGAACAGCTCGGCGGGCGGGGCGTCGCCGGCGGTGGGGTCGAGCGCATCGACCCGGTGGCCGGTGGCCAGCAGGGCCGCGGCGGCGGCCAGCAGCGGGTGGCCGGGGTCGGGGGTGAGCAGGCAGATCCTCATATCCCTCCGCCCACACCGCCGTTGACCAGCCCGGCGCCACCGTTGACCAGCCCGGCACCGCCGAGCCCGCCGCCGACCAGCCCGGCACCGCCGACCAGGTCCGGTTCGCCCACCAGCCCCGCCGCGCCGAAGCCGCCGACGCCCAGCGCGGTGCCGCTCGGGGCGGGCAGCCGCACCGCGTCCGCCACCTGCGCGGACGGCTCGGCCAGCAGCGCGGGCCCCGGGGCGGAGACCGCCGTGCCCGTGCGGGCCAGCCGGAGCACGGCGCGGGCCACCTTGGCCACCGCGTCCGGCACCTTCCGGAAGCTGGGGAAGTCGTTGATGTCGACGACGACCGGCCCGTCCGGGCCGAGCAGCACGTCCACCCCGTAGAGGTCGAGGCCGAAGACCTCGCCGACCTGTGCGGCGATCCGCGCGATGTCGGCGCCGAGCGGCACCTGGCGCTCGCGCACGCCCTGGCCGGGGTGGAGCGGGGAGCAGCGCTCGGTGGCGTAGAACTCGCCGTCGACGCAGTAGACCTTGAGGTCGGTGCCGGAGTTGGGCACGTAGGGCTGGGCGATCAGCAGGCCTTCGCCGGCGAGCTGCGGGCCGAGTACGGCCAGGTGGTCGGGCGTGGGGACGAGCCGCACGGCCCGGCCCGAGCTGCCGTCGGCGGGCTTGACCACCAGCGGGTACTCGGCGGCGGGGATCTCCGCGAGTCGCTCCCAGCGGGCGGCGGCGTAGGTGACGGGGACGGGCAGGCCCCGGGTGCGCGCGATCACCGCAGCGAGCGCCTTGTCGCGGACGCCCCGGATGGAGCGGACGTCGTTGACGGTGGTGAGGCCGACGGCGGCGGCCGCCTCCAGGAGGGTGAGCCCCGGGCCGCCGGAGACGGTCTTGAGCACCCAGGCGTCGTGGCTGCCCGCCCGGACCGCCTCGGAGATCGCCATCAGCGAGTCCCCGGGGCGCAGCACGTCGACCCGGTGCCCCCATGCCGTGAGTTGGCGCACGACGTCGAGCGGCATGCCGTCGTGCCGGTAGTGTTCCTCGACCAGAAAGCAGAGCCTCATCGAGCCTGTCATCCCCCTCGCCTCACCCGGCACGGACGTCCGCCGTTCCCGTCCGGCAGAGCTGTAAAGGCCCCCAGGATGCCACGGGGTCTGCACGCAAGATCGCCCGGCCTGTAAGCGTTCGGCAACAATCGGTCCGAATTGCCCGGGATCCCGGCCGCTCGCCGTGCCTGCGCCCCACCGGGGCCGCTCGTATTCCCACCACTTCCCTCGCACCAAACGGGTGGCAGGAACGCGACACCGCTGTCAGGATGCAGGACGTGACCTTTGATGATCTTGAGTCCGCCGCCCCGGCCGGCGCCGCCTCCGCTCCCGGAATCGACCCGGCCCTGCGCCCCCTCCTCGACGAGATCGAGGGGTACTACGACGCCGTTCCGCGCTCCGCCGCCCGGGTCGAGGACTTCGGCCCGCTGAGCCTGTTCGTCCGCGAGGGCCAGGGTTGGCCGTACTACGCCCGCCCGGCGCTCGGGCACACCGGCCCGGCGGCCACCGCCGAGGACGTCCGCCGGGTACTGGAGCGCCAGCGGGAGCTGGGCGTTCCGGAGGCCTTCGAGTGGGTGGCCGAGCACGATCCCGGGCTGCGCGCGGCGGTCGAGGAGGCCGGGCTGACGGTTCACGAGCACCCGCTGCTGGTGCTCGGCCCCGACGACGAGCCCGAGCCGCCCGCCACCGCGCCGGGCGCGGGCTCGTCGAGCGAGGGCGTTGCGGTCCGGATCATGACCGCCGACGACCCCGACCTGGCGAGCGCGGTGACCGTCCCGCACCTGGCCTTCGGCGAGCCGGGCACCGCCCGCGGCACCGTCGGGCCGGAGGAGCTCGCCGCGGCCGCCGAGAAGTCGGCGGCGGACGGCACGGTCGAGCGGATCGCCGGGCGGATCACCGCCGGGCAGACGGTGCTCGCCGCCGCCGTCCGGGACGGCGTGGCGCTCTGCGCGGGCCAGCACAACCCCGTGGGCGCGGTCACCGAGGTGGCCGGGGTCGGCACCCTGCCGACGGCCCGCCGGCAGGGCCTGGGCCTCGCGGTCACCGCGGCCCTGGTCGCCCACGCCCGCGCCAACGGCGTGCGGACGGTGTTCCTGTCCGCCGCCGACGAGGACGTCGCCCGGATCTACCGCCGGGCGGGCTTCCGCCCGTTCGCGACGGCGCTGATCGCCGAGGCCGCGGCCGAGCCGGCGCCCGGCGCCTGACCGGTCCGGCAGAACGGCTCGGCCTCCCGGAGCCGCCCGGCCCGGTGGATCCGCCCGGTCCGGCAGGCCCCGGCCCGCCCGCCGAACCGGCACTGCCCGCCGAACCGGCTGCGGCCGCGGGCCGGCCCGGCCGCTCAGTCCGAGTCCTCGTCGTCCTCGCCGCTGACGCCCTCCCCCTCGGCCTCGTCCACCACCCACGCGCCCAACCGCTCGGCCACGCCGGACACGCCGAGCCGGCCCTCCCGGATGGCACGCGCGAGGCTGCGCACCTCGCGGGCGGTGGTCGCGACCGTGCAGCCGCTGGCCACCAGGTAGGCGTACGCGACGGCGGTGGCGAACAGCTCGTTGGTCTTCTCCAGGGCCGGCACCCGGATCAGCTGGTGCATCAGGGCGGCGGCGCGGTCCTGCGGTTCGGGGTAGACGGCGATGTCGAAGATCTCCGCCTGGTGGCGGGCGACCGCCGCGAGCAGCGATCCGTAGTCGGTGACCTGCGGGTCACCGGGCGTGTACTGCTCGGCGGTCATCAGCAGCCACGAGAGGTCGACCTCCAGGTTCAACGGCGCACGTCCTGGAGGTCGGCCGCGCTCCGCTCGCCGAACTCGGCCAGGAAAGCCGTCTCGTACTGCTTCATGAACTGCGCGGCGGCGTCCACGAACGCCCGCCCCGCCTCGCCCATGTCCTGCTGGACCAGGCGCTCGATGTACTGGTTCATGCTGATCCCCTGCTGCTCCGCCCGCTCCCGGGCCATCTCCGCGGTGGTGGCGTCCACCCGGACGTTCAGCTGCTTCTTACCCATGAATTCGACGCTAGCGCTGAAGTGCTAGCACGACAAGGGCGCACGCACGTCCGCTTCGCTCCCCGGCCGCGCCGCGCCGCCGTCGCGGCGACGTGGACTTGAAGACTTCTTCACCTTCGGAGACTCTGAACTGCCCCGGGCGTTCCCCCGGAGCGACACCGACCTGTGCGGAGGCCGGCAATGACTGCCATGTTCGACCAGGAGCTGCGCGAGCAGCTCGCCCGGGCCCGGAAGGAACTCGCGGCCGCCCGGGCCGAGGGGGACGCCGACGGCGTCCAGGCCTACGAGGGCCGGATCGCCGGACTGATCAGGCTCGCCGCCCAGCACGGCATCACCCTGCCGCACAGCGCGGACGAGGAGGAGCAGGACCTGCGCTGAACGGAGCGGCGTCCCCGGCACCCGAAGCCCCGGCCCGCCGCCCCCAGCACGCGGCACCCGGCCCCCGGAGCCTCGGCCGAGCCGCCCGGAGCCTCAGCGCAGCAGCGCCGCCGGCTCCTCCTCCGGGACCGCCGCCCAGTGGTCGCGGTGGGCGGCGTACCACGCCACCGTCTCGCGCAGCCCCTCCTCCAGCGACCGGCGCGGCGCCCAGCCCAGCTCGCGGCGGATCTTCGAGTCGTCCACCGCGTACCGCAGGTCGTGGCCCTTGCGGTCCGCCACCCGCTCCACCAGGTCCCAGTCGCGCCCGCACAGCTCCAGCAGTCGACCGGTCATCTCCCGGTTGGTCAGGTGGGTGCCGCCGCCGACGTTGTAGATCTCGCCGGGCCGGCCGCGGTCGAGCACCAGCCGGACGGCCCGGCAGTGGTCGTCCACGTGCAGCCACTCGCGGACGTTGGAGCCGTCCCCGTACAGCGGCACCGGCAGCCCGTCGAGCAGGCGGGTCGTGAAGAGCGGTACCAGCTTCTCGGGGTGCTGGCCGGGGCCGTAGTTGTTGGCGCAGCGGGTGATCCGCACGTCCAGCCCGTGGGTGCGCGCGTACGCGCGGGCGATCAGGTCGGCCGACGCCTTGGAGGCCGCGTACGGGGAGTTCGGCAGCAGCGGCTCCTCCTCCGTCCAGCTCCCCTGCTCGATCGACCCGTACACCTCGTCCGTTGAGACCAGGACGAAGACGCCGACGCCGTGCCGCAGGGCCGCCTCCAGCAGGGCCTGGGTGCCGAGCACGTTGGTGCGGACGAAGGCGTCGGCGCCCGCGACCGAGCGGTCGACGTGCGACTCGGCGGCGAAGTGCACCACGGCGTCGTGGCCGGGGAAGACCTGCTCCAGCAGGGCCGTGTCGCAGATGTCGCCGCGCACGAAGTCCAGCCGGGGGTGGTGCCGGGGCAGGTTGTTGAGCGTTCCGGCGTAGGTCAGCCGGTCCAGCACGGTCACGCGGTCGTCCTCGTGGCCGGGGTATCCGCCGCCGAGCAGCGTCCGCACGAAGTGCGAGCCGATGAATCCGGCCGCACCGGTCACCAGGATGTTCACGCCTGTCTCTCCTCCTGCCTTCTCCCCCCTTGGCCGCCCGGGTCACCGAGTCGAACGAGGCCCCTCCCGGACCGGGTCTCCCCGCCCGGAAAGGGCCTCGGACGCGCGCACCCGGCGCGCACCCGGCGCGCACCCGGCGCGCGCCCGGCGCACCCGGCGCACCCACGCGGTGCGAGGTGCGCGGACTACTCCACCGGCTCCAGGATCGCCACGCACTCGAAGTGGTGCGTCATCGGGAACAGGTCGAACGCGCGCAGCGAGACCGGCCGGTAGCCGCCCTCGCGGAAGAACGCGAGGTCCCGGGCGAGCGCGGCCGGGTCGCAGGCGACGTAGGCGATCCGGCGGGCCGAGAGGCCGACCAGGTGCTCCACGGTCTCCCGCCCGGCGCCCGCGCGCGGCGGGTCCAGGACGATCAGGTCGGTGGCGGTGATGCCGGTGCGCGGCAGCAGCGTCTCCACCCGGTCGCACTCGATCCGGACGTTGTCCAGCGCGGCCAGGTTGTGCCGCGCGTCGATCACGGCCTGCTTGGCGGACTCGATGCCGAGCACCGCGCCGTCCTCGCCCACCCGGTCGGCCAGCGCGCCGGCGAACAGGCCGACGCCGCAGTACAGGTCGAGCGCGTTCTCGCCCCACTGCGGGTCGAGCCCGTCCAGGACGGCGTCGACCAGGGTGTCCGGGGCCTCGGGGTGGATCTGCCAGAAGCCGCCGTTGCTGATCCGCCAGGTACGGCCGGCGGCGCGCTCGCGCACGAAGGAGCGGCCGTGCACCCGGTGGGTGTTGCCCTGGTCGTCGACCCGGGTGATGGAGACCGGCTTGTCCAGCTCGACCAGCGGCAGCTGGGCGCCGGGCGCCGGGGTGAGCACCACCTGGCGGTCCGAGGAGCCGGAGGCGGCGATCGCCTCGACCGAGACGACGCCCGGCCAGTCGCGCGCCTCGATGCCGAGCTCGCTGACGCCCTCGGCGGCGATCAGGCAGCGGTCGATCGGCTGGATCTCGTGCGAGCGGTGCTTGCGCAGACCGACCTTGCCGGTCTCCGGCTCGACCGCGTACTGGACCCGGGTGCGCCAGGCCGGCACCTGCCCGGCCGGGAGCTTGCCGCCGACCGGCTCGATGCTGCCGTCCCAGCCGGCCTCGGCCGGGCTGAGGCCGGCCAGCTTGGCCAGCTGCTCGGTGAGCACCTGCACCTTGAGCTTGCGCTGCCCGCCCGGCGACACGTGCTGCCAGTCGCACCCGCCGCACTTGCCCGGCCCGGAGAACGGGCAGGGCGGGGTGATCCGGTCCTTGGCCGGCTCCAGGATCTCCACCGCGTCGGCACGCAGGAAGCGCGACTTGGTGGTGCCCTCGGTGACCAGGACGACGACGCGCTCGCCGGGCAGCGCGTGCCGGACGAACAGCACCCGGCCCTCGTGCCGGGCCACGCAGTGGCCGCCGCCGTGCGCGACCGGGCCGACCTCGACCTCGTACCGCTCGCCGACCAGCGGGTCGCCGCCGGGCCCCTTGGGAGCGGCCTCGGTACGCGAGGTGCGGGCGGTGCGGAGCAGCTTCGGCGGGCGGACGGTCTGCTTGCGCGGACGGTCCCCGCCCTTCGCGCCACCGGCCGTGGCGGCGCCGCCCTTGCCGGCGCCGGCCTTCCCCGCGCCGCCCTTCCCAGCGCCGGCCTTGGCAGCGCCGGCCTTCCCCGCGCCGCCCTGCTCGGACCGCTCGCCGCGCTCGCCACGGCCGGCGCGCTCACCGGCCGGCTGCTCCGGGGCGCGCTCCCCCGGCGCCAGCGGCGCCGTCTGCGCGGTCAGGCCCTCCCGGTCGGTCGCGGCCGGGCGCACCGGCTTTCCCCAGCGGGGCCGGGCGACCTGGCCCGGCTTGGCGCCGCCGCCCTTCCCGGCGCCCTTGCGGGCACCCTTGCCGGACGCGCCGGACGAGCCGTGGGAGCGGGGCGGGGTGTTGCGGGTCACTTGGCGGAGTCCTTGCTGCTGCCGGCGGAGTCGCCGGTCGTGGTCGAGACATTCGACTTTACGGCCTTCGGCGCCGCGGGCTCACCCCGGCGGACGGCGCCCGGCGCCGACCACGCCTTCTGCGGCTTGCGCCGCTCCGAGGACTCCAGCTGCCACGGCACCGACGTGACCATCACACCGGGCTTGAAGAGCAGGCGCCCCTTGAGCCGCAGCGCGCTCTGGTTGTGCAGCAGGTGCTCGTACCAGTGGCCGACCACGTACTCGGGGATGTAGACCGAGACGACGTCGCGCGGGCTGCTGCGGCGCAGGTTCTTCACGTAGTCCAGGACCGGCCCGGTGATCTCGCGGAACGGCGAGTCCAGGACCTTCAGCGGCACCTCGATGCCGCGCTCGTCCCACTCCGCGCGCAGCGCCGCGGTGTCCGCCGGGTCCACGTTGACGGTGACCGCCTCCAGCGTGTGGGCGCGCGCCAGCTTGGCGTACGCCAGCGCCCGCAGGGCCGGCTTGTGCAGCTTGGAGACCAGCACGATGGCGTGCACCCGGGTGGGCAGCACCACGTCGTCCGCCGCCTCGGCGGCGGCCAGCTCGTGGGAGACCCGGTCGTAGTGGCGGCGGATCGCCTTCATCATCACGAACAGCACGACCATCGCGGCGATCGCGATCCAGGCGTGGCTGATCTTGGTGGCGAGGACGACGATCAGCACGGCCATGGTCATCACCAGGCCGAACGTGTTGATCGCCCGGCTGCGCTGCATGTGGCGGCGCCTGGCCGGGTCGGTCTCGGTGCGCAGTTCCCTGGTCCAGTGCCGGATCATGCCGGACTGGCTCATGTTGAACGACACGAAGACGCCGACGATGTAGAGCTGGATCAGCCGGGTCGGGTCGGCGTCGAAGGCGATGATGAACAGGATCGCGGCCAGCGCCAGCAGGATGATGCCGTTGGAGAAGGCCAGCCGGTCACCGCGGGTGTGCAGCTGGCGCGGCAGGTAGCGGTCCTGCGCGAGGATCGAGCCGAGCACCGGGAAGCCGTTGAAGGCGGTGTTGGCGGCCAGCACCAGGATCAGGCCGGTCACGGCGGCGACGAAGTAGAAGCCGGGCGTGAAGTTCGAGAAGACGGCCTCGCTGATCTGGGCGAGAGCGGTCTTCTGGTGGTAGTCGCTGCCCGCACCGATCAGCTGCTCGGCGGGCTCCTCGGCCATCTGCACGCCGGTGAGGCGGGCCAGCCAGATGATGCCCATGAACATCACCACGGCGATCGACGCCATCATCAGCAGCGTGGTGGCGGCGTTCTTGCTCTTCGGCTTGCGGAAGGCGGGCACGCCGTTGGAGATCGCCTCGACGCCGGTGAGCGCGGCACAGCCCGAGGAGAACGCCTTGAGCAGCAGGAACACCATCGCGAAGCCCGCCAGCGAGTCGTTCCCGGCGGTGGCCTCCAGGTGGAAGCCCGCACTCTCGGCGGGCATGTCCTGCCCGAGGCCGAAATGCCGGACGAAGCCGTACACGACCATGCCGATCACGCCGACCATGAAGGCGTACGTCGGGACGGCGAACGCGCTGCCGGACTCGCGGACGCCGCGCAGGTTCATGCCCATCAGCAGGATGACCACGACTACCGAGAGGGTCAGCTCGTGGCCGCGCAGCGAGGGCACCGCGGAGACCACGTTGGCGACGCCGGAGGTGGTGGAGACCGCCACGGTGAGGATGTAGTCCACCATCAGCGCGCTCGCGACCACCAGCCCGGAGTTGGGGCCGTGGTTCACGGTGGCGACCTCGTAGTCGCCGCCTCCGCTCGGGTACGCGTGCACGTTCTGCCGGTACGAGGCCACGACCGCGAGCATCACGATGGCGACGACGACGCCGATCTGCCACGAGAAGTGGATCGCCGAGGCACCCGCCACGGAGAGGGTCAGCAGGATCTCCTCGGGCGCGTACGCGACCGAGGAGAGCGCGTCCGAGGCGAAGACGGGCAGCGCGATGCGCTTCGGGAGCAGGGTCTCCCCGAGTTTGTCGCTGCGCAGCGCGCGCCCGATCAGGATGCGTTTCGGAAGGTCAGTCGGCATAGGCACGGTAAGGAATCGTAGGGGCTGTTTGCCCCGGGGTCCGACTTACATCCCCCCCTTCGTCGCGACTGTGTTCGGTGGACCGGCTAGCGTGTCGGATACGAGGAGGCGGGCAACACTCCAGTTGTCGCGTCGGGCCCCCACCAGGACGCTCGCCCCGGACAGCCGGGCGGGAAAGGAAGATGAACGGTGTTTGCGCAGGTCAAGAACCCAACGGGACGGGTGAGGTAGCGCCGGTGCACATCGTCATCATGGGCTGCGGCCGCGTGGGCTCCGCCCTCGCGAGAGCGCTGGAGAAACAGGGCCACTCGGTGGCAGTGGTCGACCAGGACCCGACGTCGTTCCGTCGGCTGGGTGCCGGATTCAACGGCCGCCGGGTGACCGGTGTCGGCTTCGACCAGGACACCCTGAAGGAGGCGGGCATCGAGGAGGCCGGCGCGTTCGCGGCCGTCTCCAGCGGTGACAACTCCAACATCATCGCTGCCCGGGTCGCCCGGGAGAACTTCGGCGTGGAGAACGTCGCGGCCCGCATCTACGACCCGCGGCGCGCCGAGGTCTACCAGCGTCTGGGCATCCCGACGGTCGCCACCGTCCGCTGGACGGCCGACCAGATGCTGCGCCGCTTGCTGCCGAGCGGCGCCGAGCCGCTCTGGCAGGACCCGAGCGGCGCCGTCCAGCTCGCCGAGGTCGCCTACGACCCGCTCTGGGTCGGCCGCCGGCTGAGCGAGCTGGAGGAGGCCTCCGGCGCCCGAGTGTCGTTCGTCACCCGGCTGGGCGAGGGCGTGCTGCCCACCCCGACCATGGTGGTCCAGGAGGGCGACCTCATCCACGTGATGCTGCGCCGCGCCGACCTGGCGGCCGTCGAGGCCGCGTTCGCCCAGGCGCCGGAGAGGGAGGGCCACTGATGCGCGTCGCCATTGCCGGGGCCGGTGCCGTCGGCCGCTCGATCGCGGGCGAGCTGCTGGAGAACGGCCACGAGGTCCTGCTGATAGACAAGAACCCGAACTCCATCTCGGTGGAGCGGGTGCCCATGGCGGAGTGGCTGCTGGCGGACGCCTGCGAGATCACCTCGCTGGACGAGGCCGCCCTGCAGCGCTGCCACGTGGTGATCGCCGCCACCGGTGACGACAAGGTCAACCTGGTCGTCTCGCTGCTCGCCAAGACGGAGTACGGCGTGCCGCGGGTGGTCGCCCGGGTCAACAACCCGAAGAACGAGTGGCTCTTCAACGAGTCCTGGGGCGTCGACGTCGCCGTCTCCACCCCGCGCCTGATGTCGGCCCTGGTCGAGGAGGCGGTGAGCGTCGGCGACCTGGTCCGGCTGATGCGGTTCAGCCAGGGCAACGCCAACCTGGTCGAGCTCACCCTGGCCGCCGACACCGAGCTGGTCGGCACCCGGGTCGGCGACGTCCCGTGGCCGGTGGACACCGCGCTGGTGACCATCATCCGCGAGGGCCGGGTGCTCACCCCGGGCAAGGACGACACCCTGGAGGGCGGCGACGAGCTGCTCTTCGTGGCCGCGCAGGAGCGCGAGGAGGAACTGGAGACCCTGCTCTCCGCCTCCGAGGGCGCCCAGTAGCCGGCACACGCCCGCACGCACCAACAGGGAGGGCCCGCACTCGTCGAGTGCGGGCCCTCCCCCGTCGGTCCTCGTCGGCTCTCCGCCGGGCCTCTCCGGCCCGGCTGTCGCCGTGGCTCAGGGCCGGTCGGCGCCGGCGGGCTGCTCCTCGGGCTCCTCGTCCAGCTGTGCCTTGATCGGCGGCGGGGCCTTCAGCAGGATCTGCCAGGTGACGTACATCGCCAGCAGCATCGGGGGGATGCCGAGCGCCACCTTGAGCCAGCCGAGCAGGTTGACGTTGTGGGTGAAGTACAGCGGGAACAGGATCACCGGCTTGATGCCCATGATCACCACCCAGGCCCAGGTCGCCTTGACGTAGGCGGCAAGGCGGCCGGGGTTCTGCCGGCGCCAGGTGAACATCTCCCCGGTGACCGGGCCGAGCATCACACCGATCAGCGGCCAGCGGACCAGCGCCGAGACGGCGAAGGCGATGCAGTAGCCGACGTTCCAGAGCAGGCCGGGCAGGTAGAAGTCCTCCGCCTTGCCGGTCTTCATCGCGATCCAGGCGCCGATGGCCACCCCGAAGACGCCGCTGAAGGCGTGCTGGACGGTCTCCCGCTTGGCCAGGCGCGCCACCACGAACAGGCCGCTCAGCCCGAGCGCCGCCCAGGCCGCCGCGGACACCTGGTGGGTGATGTTGTACGTCACGATGAAGACCAGGCCGGGCAGGGTCATGTCGACCATGCCGCGGACGCCGCCGAAGGCCTGCATCACCGTGTCGGCCGCCTCCCTGGAGGCCGCCGCCTGCCGCGCCGCCTCGGCGGCGGCGTCGTCCTCCGGGTCGACCCGGACCGCGCCGAGCTGGGTGGCGGGCTCGCCGCCGGGCTGATTGCTCACGCTCATTCGCTCCCGTGTCCGACCGGACGCAGCTCGTAGCGGGGGTTGAACAGCACGCGGCGTCCGCGTGCATGGCTGATCCGGCCGCTGGCGACCAGCCGGCGGCCGGGCTCTATACCCGCGATGGAGCGGCGGCCGAGCCAGACCACGTCCAGCGCCTCGGTGCCGTCGAAGAGTTCCGCCTCCAGGGCGGGCACACCGGCCCGCGGTCGGAGGGTCACGGTGCGCAGGGTGCCGGCGACGGTGACCAGTTCCCGGTCCCCGCAGCTGGCGATCGGAGTGCAGCCCGTCTCCGCCGCGCTCTCCAGGCGCAGTTCCTCCGCCTCCAGCTCTTCCGCGGAGGAGGTCAGCCGACTGAGCAGGCGGCGGAACCGCCCCTGCGGCTGGCCGCTGCTGTTGTCACCACTCATGCGGGAAGGGTACCGGTTTCGGGGCTCCCGACGGCAGGTCGCGAGGTCGCACGAGGGCCGGACGGGTCCGGACGGGAGCCGGCTGGGCCCGGACGGGCTCGGCCGAGCGGGGGAACGGGTGCCCGCCCGGCCGTCCCCGCTCAGCTCTCGAAGCGGTAGCCCATGCCCGGCTCGGTGATGAAGTGGCGCGGGTGTGACGGATCGCGCTCCAGCTTGCGGCGCAGCTGGGCCAGGTAGACCCGGAGGTAGTTGGTCTCGGTGCGGTACGCAGGGCCCCAGACCTCCTGGAGCAGCTGGGTCTGGCTGACCAGCCGGCCGGCGTTGCGGACCAGCACCTCCAGCAGGTGCCACTCGGTCGGGGTGAGGCGGATGTCGGTGCCGTCCCGGTTGACCTTCTTCGCCGCGAGGTCGACGGTGAAGCCGTCAGTGACGACCAGCGAGTCGTCCTCCCCGGCGACCGGCTCGGCGCGGCGCACGGCCGCGCGCATGCGCGCGAGCAGCTCGTCCATGCCGAACGGCTTGGTCACGTAGTCGTCGGCGCCCGCGTCGAGCGCCTCCACCTTCTCGTCGGAGGCGTGCCGGGCGGAGAGCACGATGATCGGGACCCTGGTCCAACCGCGCAGCCCCTTGATCACCTCGACGCCGTCCATGTCGGGCAGGCCGAGGTCGAGGACGACCACGTCCGGGTGACGGGCGGCGGCCAGCTCCAGTGCGCTGGCGCCGTCGTGGGCCGCGTCCACCTCGTACTTGCGGGCCTTGAGGTTGATCACCAGCGCGCGGACGATCTGCGGTTCGTCGTCCACGACGAGGACCCGGGTCATGCGGGCTCCGCCTTTCACAGCTGTCGGAAGATCGGTGGTCATGCGGGGAACGGCCGTCCGGCCGGCTCGGCCCGTTCGGCGGGTCGGCCCCCCGGCGCGGCGGGGGCCGCCCGCTCGGGCGGGCGGCCGACGGCCGGCAGGGTGACGACCATGGTGAGGCCTCCGCCCGGGGTGTCCTCGGCGCTCACGGTGCCGTTCATCGCCTCGACGAAGCCGCGGGCCACGGCGAGCCCGAGCCCCACCCCGGCGCCCCGCGGCGCGTCCCCGTAGCGCTGGAACGGCGCGAAGATCCGCTCCTTGGCCTCCTCGGGCACGCCCGGGCCCCGGTCGACGATCCGCAGCTCGACCCGGGCGGGGCCGTCCGCCGGCACCAGCGCATCCGCCTTGACCAGCACCTTCGCCCCGGGCGGGCTGTACTTGACGGCGTTCTCGACGAGGTTGGCCAGCGAGCGCTCCAACAGTCCGGCGTCGACCCGGACCATCGGCAGCGTCTCCGGGACGTCGATGCGGACGGCCTCCGGCGGGACGCCGCCGAGGGAGGGCGGCACCACCTCGTCCAGGTCGGTCTCCTGGATCAGCGGGGTGACGGTGCCGGTCTGCAGGCGGCTCATGTCCAGCAGGTTGTTGATCAGGTGGTCGAGCCGGTCGGCGCCGGCCTCGATCCCGGCCAGCAGCTCGGCCTCGTCGGCCTCGTCCCACTCGACGTCCTCCGAGCGCAGCGAGCTGACCGAGGCCTTGATGCCGGCCAGCGGCGTGCGCAGGTCGTGTGAGACGGCGGCCAGCAACGCGGTGCGGATCCGGTTGCCCTCGGCCGCACGGCGGGCCGCGGCGGCCTCCTCGGCCAGCCGGCGGTGCTCCAGCAGAACGGCCGCCTGGCTGGCGAAGGCGCTCAGCAGGCGGCGGTCCTCGGCCGGCAGCACCCGCCCGCGCAGAGCCAGGGCGAGGGAGTCGCCGACCGGCACGTCCACGTCGGCGGCCTCGGGGCGCAAGGGCGGATGCGGGCCGGCCGCGGCCACCTGCTGCCACGGGCCCAGCGGATCCGGCCGCTCCAGCAGGGCCGCGGAATCCTGCTGGAAGGTCTCCCGGACCTGCTCCAGCAGGGCGGTCAGCACCCCGTCCCCGCTCTGCGCGCCGCGCAGCACGGTGCCGGCCAGCGCACTGAGGGTCTGCGCCTCGGTCTGGCTGCGGGCCGCCTGGTGGGTGCGCCGGGCCGCGAGGTCCACCACCGAGGCGACCGCGATGCCGACGGCGGTGAAGATCGCCACCGCCATGATGTTCTGCGGCTCGTCGATGGTGAAGGTGTGGATCGGCGGCGCGAAGTAGTAGTTCAGCGCCGAGGAGCCGACCAGCGCGGAGGCGATCGCCGGGAAGAGCCCGCCGACCAGCGCCGCGCAGACCGTCAGCGACAGGAACAGCAGCATGTCGGTGGTCAGTCCCAGGCCCTCGACGTGGGTGAGCAGCAGGGCCAGCAGCGGCGGCCCGGCGAGGCCGATCGCCCAGCCGGCCACCGTCCGCGTCCGGCCGAGGTCGGTCACCCGGCGGATCGGCAGCCGGCCGAGGCCCTTGGCGGCCTGCTCGTGGGTGACGATGTGCACGTCGATGTCGCCGGAGGCACGGGTCACCGTGGTACCCACGCCCGGACCGTAGATGTACTGCCAGGCCGGCCGGCGGCTGGTCCCGAGCACGATCTGGGTGGCGTTGACGCCGCGGGCGAAGTCCAGCAGCCCGGCGGCGGGGTCGTCGCCGAGGACGGCGTGGAAGCTGCCGCCGAGGTTCTCGACCAGGGCCCGCTGCTCGATCAGCGCGCGGGAGGAGCCCGAGCCGGAGCCGGCCAGGCCGTCCGAGCGGGAGATGTGGACGGCCAGCAGCTCGCCGCCGGAGCCGCGGGCCGCGATCCGGGCCGCCCGGCGGATCAGGGTCGCGCCCTCGGGCCCGCCGGTCAGGCCGACCACGATCCGCTCCCGGGCCTGCCAGGTACCCTTGATGCCCTGCTCGGCCCGGTACTTCTGCAGGTACTCGTCGACCCGGTCGGCCGTCCAGAGCAGCGCCAGCTCGCGCAGCGCGGTGAGGTTGCCCGGGCGGAAGTAGTTGGCGAGGGCGGCGTCGATCTTCTCCGGCGCGTACACGTTGCCGTGGGCGAGCCGCCGCCGCAGCGCCTCCGGGGACATGTCCACCAGCTCGATCTGGTCGGCCCGGCGGACCACCTCGTCCGGCACGGTCTCCCGCTGCCGGACCCCGGTGATGCCCTCGACCACGTCACCCAGTGACTCCAGGTGCTGGATGTTCACGGTCGAGATCACGTCGATCCCGGCCGCCAGCAGCTCCTCGACGTCCTGCCAGCGCTTGTCGTTGCGGCAGCCGGGCACGTTGGTGTGGGCGAGCTCGTCCACCAGCGCCACCTGCGGCCGGCGGGCCAGCACGGCGTCAGGATCCATCTCGGTGAACACGGCACCCCGATGCGTCAGCTCACGGCGCGGCACGACCTCCAGGCCCGCCACCAGCTCTGCGGTGTACCGACGCCCGTGGTCCTCCACGAACGCCACCACGACGTCCGTACCGCGCTGGAGCCGCCGGTGCGCCTCCGCGAGCATGGCGTACGTCTTGCCGACCCCGGGAGCCGCCCCGAGGTAGATCCGCAGCCTGCCGCGTCCCATGAGCACCATTCTTGATCGGACCCGTCCGGGGTACCACCCCGGACACCTGTTCCCCTCACCTTGGAGACTACGGCGTAACCGGTGATTCTCCAGCGATCTGGGCGGTGATCAGGCAGTTTTAGCGCCATATTGACGGCTGAGGAGCCGTGTCGGAGCCCGGGCAACGGTCGCCCGAGGGCAGCCCATCGGGATGGCGTGGCGCATTCGCCGGGAAACGCGAAGAACCCCCATCCGGGAATCCGGATGGGGGTTCTTCAGAAGAATTGTTCGGCGG
>NZ_JAKNTA010000001.1:1006376-1007677 GCF_022288725.1 Kitasatospora sp. A2-31
CCACCTATCCTACACAAGCCGAACCGAACACCAATATCAAGCTATAGTAAAGGTCCCGGGGTCTTTCCGTCCTGCTGCGCGAAACGAGCATCTTTACTCGTAATGCAATTTCACCGGGCCTATGGTTGAGACAGTCGAGAAGTCGTTACGCCATTCGTGCAGGTCGGAACTTACCCGACAAGGAATTTCGCTACCTTAGGATGGTTATAGTTACCACCGCCGTTTACTGGCGCTTAAGTTCTCAGCTTCGCCAGAGCGAACTCTAGCTAACCGGTCCCCTTAACGTTCCAGCACCGGGCAGGCGTCAGTCCGTATACATCGCCTTACGGCTTCGCACGGACCTGTGTTTTTAGTAAACAGTCGCTTCTCGCTGGTCTCTGCGGCCACCCCCAGCTCGGAGTGCAAGACTCGTCACCAGGAATGGCCCCCCTTCTCCCGAAGTTACGGGGGCATTTTGCCGAGTTCCTTAACCATAGTTCACCCGAACGCCTCGGTATTCTCTACCTGACCACCTGAGTCGGTTTGGGGTACGGGCCGCCATGAAACTCGCTAGAGGCTTTTCTCGACAGCATAGGATCATCCACTTCACCACAATCGGCTCGGCATCAGGTCTCAGGCTACGTGTTGTGCGGATTTGCCTACACAACGCCCTACACCCTTACCCCGGGACAACCACCGCCCGGGCTGGACTACCTTCCTGCGTCACCCCATCGCTCACCTACTACAGGCTTGGTTCAGCGGCTCCACCACGTCCCTTCGTCCGAAGACTCCGGGCCGGCTTCACGGCTTTAGCATCACCTGGTTCAGCGTTGGCGCTTCAAAGCGGGTACGGGAATATCAACCCGTTGTCCATCGACTACGCCTGTCGGCCTCGCCTTAGGTCCCGACTTACCCTGGGCAGATCAGCTTGACCCAGGAACCCTTGGTCAATCGGCGCAAGAGTTTCCCACCCTTGTATCGCTACTCATGCCTGCATTCTCACTCGTATACCGTCCACGACTGGTTTCCACCGCCGCTTCACCCGGCACACGACGCTCCCCTACCCATCACAGCAGGCGTTAGCCCTTCATGCTGCAATGACACGACTTCGGTGGTGTGCTTGAGCCCCGCTACATTGTCGGCGCGGAATCACTTGACCAGTGAGCTATTACGCACTCTTTCAAGGGTGGCTGCTTCTAAGCCAACCTCCTGGTTGTCTCTGCGACTCCACATCCTTTCCCACTTAGCACACGCTTAGGGACCTTAGTCGGTGTTCTGGGCTGTTTCCCTCTCGACCATGGAGCTTATCCCCCACAGTCTCA
>NZ_JAKNTA010000001.1:1007697-1008533 GCF_022288725.1 Kitasatospora sp. A2-31
ACCCGTCAGTCTCACAGTCAAGCTCCCTTGTGCACTTACACTCAACACCTGATTGCCAACCAGGCTGAGGGAACCTTTGGGCGCCTCCGTTACCCTTTAGGAGGCAACCGCCCCAGTTAAACTACCCACCAGACACTGTCCCTGATCCGGATCACGGACCCAGGTTAGACATCCAGCACGACCAGAGTGGTATTTCAACGACGACTCCACAACAACTGGCGTTGCTGCTTCACAGTCTCCCACCTATCCTACACAAGCCGAACCGAACACCAATATCAAGCTATAGTAAAGGTCCCGGGGTCTTTCCGTCCTGCTGCGCGAAACGAGCATCTTTACTCGTAATGCAATTTCACCGGGCCTATGGTTGAGACAGTCGAGAAGTCGTTACGCCATTCGTGCAGGTCGGAACTTACCCGACAAGGAATTTCGCTACCTTAGGATGGTTATAGTTACCACCGCCGTTTACTGGCGCTTAAGTTCTCAGCTTCGCCAGAGCGAACTCTGGCTAACCGGTCCCCTTAACGTTCCAGCACCGGGCAGGCGTCAGTCCGTATACATCGCCTTACGGCTTCGCACGGACCTGTGTTTTTAGTAAACAGTCGCTTCTCGCTGGTCTCTGCGGCCACCCCCAGCTCGGAGTGCAAGACTCGTCACCAGGAATGGCCCCCCTTCTCCCGAAGTTACGGGGGCATTTTGCCGAGTTCCTTAACCATAGTTCACCCGAACGCCTCGGTATTCTCTACCTGACCACCTGAGTCGGTTTGGGGTACGGGCCGCCATGAAACTCGCTAGAGGCTTTTCTCGACAGCATAGGATCATCCACTTCACCACAATCG
>NZ_JAKNTA010000001.1:1008543-1008697 GCF_022288725.1 Kitasatospora sp. A2-31
AGCGACGGCGCTTCCACAAGCCACCGCCGGATCACTAGTCCCTACTTTCGTACCTGCTCGACCCGTCAGTCTCACAGTCAAGCTCCCTTGTGCACTTACACTCAACACCTGATTGCCAACCAGGCTGAGGGAACCTTTGGGCGCCTCCGTTACC
>NZ_JAKNTA010000001.1:1008717-1008845 GCF_022288725.1 Kitasatospora sp. A2-31
GGGCGCCTCCGTTACCCTTTAGGAGGCAACCGCCCCAGTTAAACTACCCACCAGACACTGTCCCTGATCCGGATCACGGACCCAGGTTAGACATCCAGCACGACCAGAGTGGTATTTCAACGACGACT
>NZ_JAKNTA010000001.1:1008865-1009667 GCF_022288725.1 Kitasatospora sp. A2-31
TTTCAACGACGACTCCACAACAACTGGCGTTGCTGCTTCACAGTCTCCCACCTATCCTACACAAGCCGAACCGAACACCAATATCAAGCTATAGTAAAGGTCCCGGGGTCTTTCCGTCCTGCTGCGCGAAACGAGCATCTTTACTCGTAATGCAATTTCACCGGGCCTATGGTTGAGACAGTCGAGAAGTCGTTACGCCATTCGTGCAGGTCGGAACTTACCCGACAAGGAATTTCGCTACCTTAGGATGGTTATAGTTACCACCGCCGTTTACTGGCGCTTAAGTTCTCAGCTTCGCCAGAGCGAACTCTGGCTAACCGGTCCCCTTAACGTTCCAGCACCGGGCAGGCGTCAGTCCGTATACATCGCCTTACGGCTTCGCACGGACCTGTGTTTTTAGTAAACAGTCGCTTCTCGCTGGTCTCTGCGGCCACCCCCAGCTCGGAGTGCAAGACTCGTCACCAGGAATGGCCCCCCTTCTCCCGAAGTTACGGGGGCATTTTGCCGAGTTCCTTAACCATAGTTCACCCGAACGCCTCGGTATTCTCTACCTGACCACCTGAGTCGGTTTGGGGTACGGGCCGCCATGAAACTCGCTAGAGGCTTTTCTCGACAGCATAGGATCATCCACTTCACCACAATCGGCTCGGCATCAGGTCTCAGGCTACGTGTTGTGCGGATTTGCCTACACAACGCCCTACACCCTTACCCCGGGACAACCACCGCCCGGGCTGGACTACCTTCCTGCGTCACCCCATCGCTCACCTACTACAGGCTTGGTTCAGCGGCTCCACCACGTCCC
>NZ_JAKNTA010000001.1:1012220-1088473 GCF_022288725.1 Kitasatospora sp. A2-31
TCTGCAGGTACCGTCACTTGCGCTTCTTCCCTGCTGAAAGAGGTTTACAACCCGAAGGCCGTCATCCCTCACGCGGCGTCGCTGCATCAGGCTTTCGCCCATTGTGCAATATTCCCCACTGCTGCCTCCCGTAGGAGTCTGGGCCGTGTCTCAGTCCCAGTGTGGCCGGTCGCCCTCTCAGGCCGGCTACCCGTCGTCGCCTTGGTAGGCCATTACCCCACCAACAAGCTGATAGGCCGCGGGCTCATCCTGCACCGCCGGAGCTTTCCACCAACCCCCATGCGGAGGAAGGTCATATCCGGTATTAGACCCCGTTTCCAGGGCTTGTCCCAGAGTGCAGGGCAGATTGCCCACGTGTTACTCACCCGTTCGCCACTGATCCACCCCGAAGGGCTTCACCGTTCGACTTGCATGTGTTAAGCACGCCGCCAGCGTTCGTCCTGAGCCAGGATCAAACTCTCCGTGAATGCTTGCCCGACTGTGCTCGATGAAGAGCTGCAGGCGACACACTCGCGTTGAGCGGCACGGCAACCACCGGAATAGGGCGGCCCCGCGCACTGCGTCCTCGCTGTGTTATTTCAAAAGGAATCTCCAACCCCAGAGAATCTGAGGCCGGGGATGTCAACATATCTGGCGTTGACTTTTGGCACGCTGTTGAGTTCTCAAGGAACGGACGCTTCCTTCAGGCGGCTTTCACACCGGCCCTCCGGGCGCTTCGTTCTTTCGTGTTTCCAGCTTATCAGATGATTTCCGCTCCGTTTTCCGGAGTTTCATTCATCCGATTCGCTTCGGCCTTTCGGCGCTCCCGAACTCTAGCAGAGTTTCTCGGGCCGTTTTCCCGCTCACCACTCGAAATTCGATTCGAGGGCTTCCGCAGGGGCCGTCCCGTGGGGCAACCCGGAGAACATTACGCACCGGGTTGCCCCACGTCAAATCACACCTCGACGACGACCGGCACGATCATCGGGCGGCGGCGGTAGTTGTCCGCCACCCACTTGCCGATGGTGCGGCGGACCAGCTGCTGCACCTGGCGGACCTCCAGGACGCCGTCGCTCGCGGAGCGGTCCAGCGCCTCCTGGAGCTTGGCCGCCACCGGGACGAACGCGTTGTCGTCGATGCCGGATCCGCGGGCCTGGATGGTCGGGCCGCCCACGATCTTGCCGTTGGTCGAGTCGACCGCCACGAAGACCGAGATGAAGCCCTCCTCGCCGAGGATCCTGCGGTCCTTGAGCGAGGCCTCGGTGATGTCGCCGACCGAGGAGCCGTCGACGTAGACGTAGCCGGCCTGCACCTTGCCGACGATGCGGGCGACGCCGCCCTCCAGGTCGACGCAGACGCCGTCCTCGGCGATGACCACGCGGTTGCGCGGCACGCCGGTGAGGATGCCCAGATCGGCGGCGGCCCGCAGGTGACGCCACTCGCCGTGCACCGGCATCAGGTTGCGCGGCTTGCAGATGTTGAAGAAGTACAGGAGCTCGCCGGCCGAGGCGTGGCCGGAGACGTGCACCTTGGCGTTGCCCTTGTGCACGACCTTGGCACCCCAGCGGGTCAGGCCGTTGATCACCCGGTAGACGGCGTTCTCGTTGCCGGGGATCAGCGAGGAGGCCAGGACGACGGTGTCGCCCTCGACGATGCGGATCTGGTGGTCGCGGTTGGCCATCCGGGACAGCGCGGCCATCGGCTCGCCCTGCGAGCCGGTGCAGATCAGCACGACCTCCTTGTCCGGGAGGTCGTCCAGCTGCTTGACGTCGACGATCAGGTTGCCGGGCACCTTCAGGTAGCCGAGATCGCGGGCGATGCCCATGTTGCGCACCATCGAGCGGCCGACGAAGGCGACCTTGCGCTTGTACTCGTGCGCGGCGTCCAGCACCTGCTGGATGCGGTGCACGTGGCTGGCGAAGGAGGCCACGATGATGCGCCGGTCGGCGTTGGCGAAGACGTTCCGCAGCGCGGCGGAGATGTCCCGCTCGTGCGGGATGAAGCCGGGGACCTCGGCGTTGGTCGAGTCCACCAGCAGCAGGTCCATGCCCTCCTCAGCCAGCTTGGCGAAGGTGGGGAGGTCGGTCAGACGGCCGTCGAGCGGCAGCTGGTCCATCTTGAAGTCGCCGGTGGCGACGACCATGCCGGCGGGAGTGCGCACGGCCACGGCCAGGGCGTCCGGGATGGAGTGGTTGACCGCGATGAACTCGCAGTCGAAGGGGCCGATCCGCTCGCGGTCGCCCTCGGCGACCTCCAGGACGTAGGGGCGGATGCGGTGCTCGGCGAGCTTGGCCTCGATCAGGGCGAGGGTGAGCTTCGAGCCGATCAGCGGGATGTCCGGGTTCTCCCGGAGCAGGTACGGGACGGCGCCGATGTGGTCCTCGTGGCCGTGGGTCAGGACGATGCCGTCGACCTTGTCGAGGCGGTCCCGGATGTAGGTGAAGTCCGGGAGGATCAGGTCGACGCCGGGCTGCTCGTCCTCGGGGAAGAGGACGCCGCAGTCCACGATGAGGATGCGGTCCCCGTACTCGAAGACCGTCATGTTGCGGCCGATCTCGCCGAGGCCGCCGAGCGGAGTGATACGGAGGGCGCCCTCCTTCAGGGCCGGAGGCGCGCCGAGTTCGGGATGCGGGTGGCTCAAAAGACTCTCCTCACGACGCACGCCATATGCCCGGGGTCCTCCCCCGCGAGACATATGGCGTGCGTACTCAGTGTCGGTTTCCTACTGGGTCGGTGCTCTCGCGCCTTCGTCCGGTTCAGCGGCAGACCTCCGGGAGGTCCGGCGAGCCGGGGCGCGCACGTCTGTGTCTGCTACAGGTTTACCCCGCCTGCGGCGAGATCCTTCTTCAATTGCGCGATCTCCTCGGGCGTCGCGCCGACCAGCGGAAGCCGCAGCGGTCCGGCGGGCAGGCCCTGGAGCTCCAGCGCGGCCTTGGTGAGGATCACGCCCTGGGTGCGGAAGATACCGGTGAAGACCGGGAGCAGGCTCTGGTGGATCGCCGTGGCCTTGGACACATCGCCGGCGAGGTAGGCCTCGATCATGGTGCGCAGTTCGCCGGCCACCACGTGCCCGACCACGCTGACCACACCGACGGCTCCGACGGACAGCAGCGGCAGGTTGAGGATGTCGTCGCCGGAGTACCAGGCCAGGTCGGAGCGGGCGATCGCCCAGGCGGCGGCGCCGAGGTCGCCCTTGGCGTCCTTGTTGGCGACGATCCGCGGGTGCTCGCCGAGCCGGACCAGCGTCTCGTGGCTCAGTGCCACGCCGCTGCGACCGGGGATGTCGTAGAGCATGACCGGCAGTTCGGTGGCGTCGGCGATGTGCGTGGTGTGCCGGTACAGGCCCTCCTGCGGGGGCTTGCTGTAGTAGGGGGTGACGACGAGCAGGCCGTGGGCTCCGGCGGCCTCGGCCTGGCGGGCCAGCTCGGTGCTGTGGTGCGTGTCGTTGGTGCCGACGCCGGCCACCACGTGGGCGCGGTCCCCCACCGCCTCCACCACGGCACGGACGAGGTCGGCCTTCTCGGCGTCGCTGGTGGTCGGGGACTCGCCGGTGGTGCCGTTGACGACGAGGCCGTCGTTGCCGGAGTCGACGAGATGTGCGGCGAGGCGCTGGGCGCCGTCGAGGTCGAGCCCGCCGTCAGCGGTGAACGGCGTCACCATCGCGGTCAGGACCCGGCCGAAGGGCGTCTGGGGGGTGGAGGTCGGAGCCATGCGTCCAAAGCTACTCGTAGGCGGTGGGGCGGTACCCAGGCCGGTCCAGGGTTCGGACAGGTGTAGCGCACGGGCGGCGGAAACGTGGGATTCCGGTGCTGCATGCTCGGGGGTTCATGCAGCACCGGAATCCGTGTCACGAGCGTAGGGAGCGGCCAGAAAAGCCGCAATCCAGACATGCCAGGCAAGCCGCCCATATGCCTGTCGGCCCAGGTCAGGGCGCGACTCGGCCGTGCTTCTCGAAGGCCGCATGGGTGAGCGGCATGAGCCGGGCCCACTGCTCCTCCATCTGCTCGGCGACCATCTCGATCTCGCGCTGGGGGAAGGAAGGCACGGCGGCGTTCTCCTTCTTGGTCCGCAGCGACAGGAAGTGCATCAGGGAGCGGGCGTTGCAGGTCGCGTACATGGAGGAGAAGAGGCCGACCGGCAGCACTGCGCGGGCCACCTCGCGGGCGACGCCGGCGTCCAGCATCTCCCGGTAGCGCCCGTACGCCTCGCGGTAGGCCGTCTCCATGGCCCCGGTGACGGTCTCGTGCTGCTCGGGGGTGCCCTCGACGAACTCGTAGCGGCCCGGGCGGCCCTCCTGGACCAGCTTGCGGTCCTCTCCGGGCACGTAGAACACCGGCTGCAGCTCGCGGTAGCGACCGGACTCCTCGTTGTAGGAGTTGTGGACGACGATGCCGTCGGCGAGGAAGTTGTGCCAGGGCCCCTCGACGGCGAGGTCGTACGTCATCTCTTCGCCGTCCTCGGCGATCCCGGTCACCAGGTCGGCCTTGGCCAGGGCCACCTTGCCGCCGCGCTTCGCCAGGGCCTGTTCGTCGGCGCTCTTCGCCGCGTGGCAGTCCTGGCAGGCGGGCGCGAGGTTCTTCTCGTCGAGCGCCTTGCCCAGGTCGAGCGCGACCGGGACGACGTGGTCGAGCTCCAGTGCCTCGCGGGGGAAGCTGCGGGAGCACAGGTAGCAGACGTCCAGCTCGTCGATGAGCCGATTCCGCTGCATCGAGGTCCAGACCCCGATGCCCCGTCGCAGGCTCGGCGGCACCAGGGCCTCGGAGGGGCGGGCCGCGGTACCGCCGGTCATCACCGCGTCCCCGACGGCCAGCTCCCCCGCCTTGCGCCAGCCGTCCGGGGTGAGGATCGCGTGGTCCCTGCTGCAGCGCAGTTGCTTTCCGCCGGCTGTGGTGAGCTTGATGAGCTTCTTGACGCCGGACTCCATGACGTCGACGATCTTCGCCCGCCCGGCGAGGAGGGTGCGCTCGTCGAAGCACCGCACGTGGTTGCGCCGGACCGACTCCAGCTTGCGCGTGCGCTTTCCGGGGTTCTGCTCCCGGAACTCCGCGACGGCCGCCTCGGCCGCCTCACGGGAGTCGTGCAGGCCCAGGTGGTGGGTCTCACCCTTGAACTTGACTTGCGCCCGCCATTTCTCGGACTTCTTGTGCCAGGTCACCCCGCCTTTCGGGGCCGCTACCCGGTCCTCGATGCCGACGTGCCACTGCTGGTGCAGCTCCGCGATGGTCCGACGCTTGAGGGAGCCGTCCTTGCCCTGCAGCGTGATCTCGGTGTCCCCGGCGAGGCACCAGCCGCTGCGGTGGCGGTGGAACTCGCGGAAGACGAAGATCGGCGCACTGATGAAGAAGGTCATCGAGTTGTGCTCGAACGGCGTGCCGTGGCGGTCCCGCATCAGGTAGTTGATCAGGCCCTTGGACTTCTCCGGGTCCTGCTGGAGCGCCTCCAGGGACTGTTCCCCCGCCGTGGAGACCCGGGCCGCCCAGATCACGTCCGAGTCGGCCGCAGCGCTGCGGACGAGCTCCACGGTGACGTCGCTTCGGAACTGGGGGGCCGTCGGTTCGTCGCTCACGCGCTGCTCCTCGCAGGGTTGTCGATGGTGGTGCGGGTGGTGCCGGTGGTACCGGTCGTGCGGTGCAGCCGGATCGCGTGCTGCATGGTCTTGCGGGCCCGGGGGGTGTCGCCGGCGTCCGCGTAGGCGACCGCGAGGCGGAAGAAGGCCCGCCAGTCGCCGGGGGCCGCCTCGGCCTCGGCCTTGCGGCGGGCGAACACGGCGTCGGCGGAGTCCCGGTCGATCCGCCCGCCGGCGGTGCGCTTCAGCTCGTCCACCGGCAGGCCGCCCTCGGCCTCCAGCTCACGGGCCAGCCGCTCGCTGTCGCGCCCGAAGCGGACGGTCTGGCGCAGGAACCAGACGCCGATCACCGGGATGACGAAGGCGCAGAGCCCCATGCCGATGCCGAGCGGCTTGCCGGTGGCGATGAGCTGGACGCCCTCGCCCACGCAGATCAGCGCCACCAGCAGCAGCACGCCGGCGAGGACGAAGAAGCCGGTTCGGGAGGTCACGTCGTACTCCAGGGGGCCGGCACGGTCACAGGTCCAGGAAGTTCTCGAGGCCCAGGGTGAGCCCGGGGGTCTCCACGACCTTGCGCACGCCGAGCAGGATGCCCGGCATGAAGCTGCTGTGGTGCAGCGAGTCGTGCCGGATGGTGAGGGTCTCGCCGGTGTCGCCGAACATCACCTGCTGGTGCGCGAGCAGGCCGCGCAGCCGGACGGCGTGCACCGGCACCCCGTCCACGTCGGCGCCGCGGGCGCCGGGGAGGCTGTGCGTCGTCGGGTCCTGCTGGCGCGGGCGGCCGGCCTCGGCGCGGGCGGCGGCGATCAGCTGCGCGGTGCGGGTGGCGGTGCCGCTGGGCGCGTCGGCCTTGCGGTCGTGGTGCAGCTCGACCACCTCGACCGACTCGAAGTACCTGGCGGCGGTCTGCGCGAACTTCATGCCGAGCACGGCGCCGATGGAGAAGTTCGGGGCGATCAGCAGGCCCAGCCCGGGCGCCTCGTCCAGCCAGCCGCGGACGGTGGCGAACCGCTCCTCGGTCCAGCCGGTGGTGCCGGTGACCACGTGGATGCCGTGGTGCAGGCAGTAGTCGAGGTTGGGCATCACCGAGTCGGGGTGGGTCAGCTCGACGGCGACCTGCACCCCGGCCTCGGTGAGCTCCTCCGGCTTCGACTCCCGGCCCAGGGTGGCGACCAGCTCCAGGTCGGGCGCGGCCTCGACGGCCTTGACCGCCTCGGAGCCGATCCGGCCCTTGGCGCCGATCACGGCGACACGCAGCGTCATGGTGAGTGTTCCCTTCAGGCCAGCAGGTCGGCGAGCCTGGCGGCCCGCTTGTCGGTGATCGGGCCGATCAGCGCCAGCGACGGCCGGTGGGCGCCCAGCACGTCGCGGGCCACTTCGTGGACGTCCTCCAGGGTGACGGCCGCTATCTTCGCGAGCATGTCGTCGACCGAGAGGTGGTGGCCGTAGCTCAGCTCGGCCTTTCCGATGCGGTTCATCAGCGAGCCGGTGTCCTCCATGCCGAGCACGGTGGAGCCGGAGATCTGGCCGATCGCCCGCTGGAGCTCCTCCTCGGTGATGCCGTCTGCGACCACCTTGGCGAGCTCCTCGCGGCAGATCCGCAGGACCTCCTCGACGCGCTTGGGCTGGCAGCCCGCGTAGATGCCGAAGAGGCCGCTGTCCGCGTAGGAGGAGGAGTAGGAGTACACCGAGTAGGCCAGGCCGCGCTTCTCCCGGACCTCCTGGAAGAGCCGCGAGCTCATGCCGCCGCCGAGGGCCGCGTTGAGCACGCCCATCGCCCAGCGGCGCTCGTCGTGCCGGGGCACGCCGGGCACGCCGAGGACTAGGTGGGCCTGCTCGGTGCCGCGGTTGAGCACCTCGACCTTGCCGGACGTGCGCAGCGCCTTGATGCCGCGCCGGGCCTCGGCGGGGCCGGCGTCCGACCTGGCCAGCAGCGGGGCGAAGGCCCGCTCGACCTGCCGGACGACCTTGCGGTGGTCCAGGTTGCCGGCCGCGGCGACGACCAGGTGCTCGGGGCGGTAGCGGCGGTGGAAGAACCCGGCGATCTGGTCCCGGGTGAGCGCCTTGATGGTCTCCTGGGTGCCGAGGATCGGGCGGCCCAGCGGGCCGCTGCCGAAGATCACCTTGGCGAAGAGGTCGTGCACCACGTCGCCCGGGTCGTCCTCGGCCATCGCCATCTCCTCGAGGATGACGCCGCGCTCGGCCTCCACGTCCTCGGGTCGGATCAGCGAACCGGTGAGCATGTCGCAGACCACGTCGATGGCGAGCGGCAGGTCGGTGTCGAGCACCCGCGCGTAGTAGCAGGTGTTCTCCTTCGCGGTGAAGGCGTTCATCTCGCCGCCGACCGCGTCCAGGGCGGCCGAGATGTCCAGCGCGCTGCGCCGCTCGGTGCCCTTGAAGAGCAGGTGCTCCAGGTAGTGGGTGGCCCCGTTCAGCTGCGGGGTCTCGTCCCGCGAGCCGACGCCGACCCAGATGCCGAAGGTCGCGGAGCGCACCGTCGGAAGGGTCTCGGTCACGACCCGCAGGCCGCCGGGGAGGACGGTGCGGCGCACCGTGCCGGCGCCGTCCGCGCCCTTGAGCAGGGTCCGGGTGGTGCCGGGGCGCTGCTTCGCCGCCGAGGCCTGGGCCACGGGGGTACCTCCGTAGAAAGCATGGGTGAACAACCGGGTGCGGCCCGCACGCCGACGGGGGCGTGCGGGCCGCGACCGGGCTCTAGGAATGGGGGCTAGCGGCGCTTCACTCGGAAGCGGCCTCGCCGCCCTCCTCGCCCTCGATGACGGGGATCAGGGAGAGCTTGCCGCGCGGGTCGATCTCGGCGATCTCGACCTGGACCTTGGCGCCGACGCCGAGCACGTCCTCGACGTTCTCGACGCGCTTGCCACCGGCCAGCTTGCGGATCTGCGAGATGTGCAGCAGGCCGTCCTTGCCCGGCATGAGCGAGACGAACGCGCCGAACGTCGTGGTCTTGACCACGGTGCCCAGGTAGCGCTCGCCGACCTCCGGCATGGTCGGGTTGGCGATCTGGTTGATCGTCGTACGGGCAGCCTCCGCCGAGGGGCCGTCGACCGCACCGATGTAGATGGTGCCGTCGTCCTCGATGGTGATGTCCGCGCCGGTGTCCTCCTGGATCTGGTTGATCATCTTGCCCTTGGGGCCGATGACCTCACCGATCTTGTCCACCGGGATCTTGATGGTGATGATGCGCGGCGCGTTCGGCGACATCTCGTCGGGCGCGTCGATGGCCTCGTTCATCACGTCGAGGATGTGCAGGCGGGCGTCGCGGGCCTGCTTCAGCGCGGCGGCCAGCACCGACGCCGGGATGCCGTTGAGCTTGGTGTCCAGCTGCAGCGCGGTGATGAAGTTGCGGGTACCGGCGACCTTGAAGTCCATGTCGCCGTACGCGTCCTCGGCGCCCAGGATGTCGGTCAGCGCGACGTAGTGGGTCTCGCCGTCGATCTCCTGCGAGATCAGGCCCATGGCGATGCCGGCGACGGCGGCCTTCAGCGGCACACCGGCGTTCAGCAGCGACATGGTGGAGGCGCAGACCGACCCCATCGAGGTGGAGCCGTTGGAGCCGAGCGCCTCGGAGACCTGGCGGATCGCGTAGGGGAACTCCTCGCGGGTCGGCAGCACGGGCAGGATGGCCCGCTCGGCCAGCGCGCCGTGGCCGATCTCGCGGCGCTTGGGCGAGCCCACGCGGCCGGTCTCGCCGACCGAGTACGGCGGGAAGTTGTAGTTGTGCATGTAGCGGCGACGCGTCTCCGGGGAGAGCGTGTCGAGCTGCTGCTCCATGCGCAGCATGTTCAGCGTGGTGACGCCCAGGATCTGGGTCTCGCCGCGCTCGAACAGGGCGGAGCCGTGGACGCGCGGGATGGCCTCGACCTCGGCGGCCAGGGTGCGGATGTCGGTGACGCCGCGGCCGTCGATGCGGACCTTGTCCTTGATGACGCGCTCGCGGACGATCTTCTTGGTCAGCGCGTTGTAGGCGGCGCTGATCTCCTTCTCGCGGCCCTCGAACTCCGGCAGCAGCTTCTCGGCGGCCAGCGCCTTGACGCGGTCGAGCTCGTTGTTGCGCTCCTGCTTGCCCGCGATGGTGAGGGCCTGGGAGAGCTCGTCCTTGACGGCGGCGGTCAGCGCGGCCAGCACGTCGTCCTGGTAGTCCAGGAAGACCGGGAACTCGCCGGTCGGCTTGGCGGCCTGGGCGGCCAGCTGGGCCTGGGCGGCGCAGAGCACCTTGATGAACGGCTTGGCGGCCTCCAGACCGGCGGCGACGACCTCCTCGGTCGGGGCCTCGGCGCCGTCGGCGACCAGCTTGATCGTCTTGTCGGTGGCCTCGGCCTCGACCATCATGATCGCGACGTCGCCGTCCGGCAGGACGCGACCGGCGACGACCATGTCGAAGACGGCCGACTCCAGCTCGCTGTGGGTCGGGAAGGCGACCCACTGGCCCTTGATGAGGGCGACGCGGACGCCACCGATGGGGCCGGAGAACGGCAGGCCGGCCAGCTGGGTGGAGGCGGAGGCGGCGTTGATGGCCACCACGTCGTACAGGTGGTCCGGGTTGAGGGCCATCACGGTGACGACGACCTGGACCTCGTTGCGCAGGCCCTTGACGAAGGACGGGCGCAGCGGGCGGTCGATCAGGCGGCAGGTGAGGATGGCGTCCTCGGAGGGCCGGCCCTCACGACGGAAGAACGAGCCGGGGATGCGGCCCGCGGCGTACATCCGCTCCTCGACGTCGACGGTCAGCGGGAAGAAGTCGAAGTGCTCCTTCGGCTGCTTGGACGCGCTGGTGGCCGACAGGACCATGGTGTCGTCGTCCAGGTAGGCGACGGCGGAGCCGCCGGCCTGGCGGGCCAGACGGCCGGTCTCGAAGCGGATGGTACGGGTGCCGAAGGAACCGTTGTCGATCACGGCCTCGGCGTAGAACACGTTCTCTTCCACCTGGAAGATCTCCTCTTTCGTACGTCTCCGGGAGAGCGCCCCCGCGCACAGCCGGTCGGTGGCCCTGGACCCTCTTGCGCAGAGGGAGGCAGTCGGGCCGGTCTTCGATCGAAGCCTCCGGCGGGCCCCGCTCGTCTGCGGGGCTTCCGGCGGCCACTACCGAGGACCGGCGCCTCTCGGCTGCCGGGCCTGGACGGGCGGTCCGCGTCTGGGCGCTCTCTCGGATGCGGGCGGCTTCCGTTTGAAGCCTTCGTCCCGCGGGGGGTCTGGGTCTTTCGCCTGGGTGGCGCGGTGTCGCGCCATCACCCGGCATGCCCACAACCCTACGGTGCAATCCTCGGCCACCTGGGGAGGTGCGCGCGAGTTGTTATGCGCGGTCGTCTGTCCGGTGCTCCGCGGGCACCGGCCGCGGCATACGCGCGAGGGGCGGCCCCCCGGTGTGGGGAGCCGCCCCGAGCGGCGGTCTTAGCGGGCGCCACCGGCGGCACCGCGGCGGATGCCCAGGCGGTCGACGAGCGTACGGAAGCGCTCGATGTCCTTCTTGGCCAGGTACTGCAGCAGGCGGCGACGCTGGCCGACCAGGATCAGCAGGCCACGGCGCGAGTGGTGGTCGTGCTTGTGGGCCTTCAGGTGCTCGGTCAGGTCCGAGATGCGACGGGAGAGCATGGCCACCTGGACCTCGGGGGAGCCGGTGTCGCCCTCCTTGGTGCCGAACTCGGCGATGATCTGCTTCTTGACGTCAGAGGCGAGTGCCACTGCAACTCCTTCGGGGTGATACCGAGCGGTCCTGGTCTACGGCACAGGACTCTGCGAGAACTCGGTGTCGCGGCTGAGTGCGGCCTGCGGTCTGCGACCCACGGGGGCGGACACACGGCTGCACTCGAAGAGCAAGCGTACCAGTGCCGCCCCGCGGCCCGTCGGCGGCCCGGTCAGCCGGTGGCGCCGCGGACCAGGGTGTAGACGTCGAGCACGGCGAGCGCCAGCGGGACGAGGGCGATCAGGGTGAGGCTGTCGACCAGGTCCAGGATGCGCCCCCAGAAGGGGGAGACGCCCAGCCGGGGCACCACCAGGGCGATCGCGGTGAGCACCGCGGCGCCGAAGGCGATCGAGGTGCCCAGCCAGATGGTCCGCAGGTCGACCTCGGTGGCGCTGGCGGCCTTGAGGATGAACAGCGGGGTGTGCAGGGAGAGGCCGACGATCAGCAGCGACAGGCCGATCAGGCCGGCGATGGTGAGGCTGAAGACCTGCGCGGTGTAGCGGAACAGCCGGGCGCGCAGCATGGTGGCGATGCCCAGGGTGAGCGCGAGCAGCTCCGGGAAGAGCGCGTCGGTGAAGCCGAGCACGGCGCAGGCGCCGACGATCACCGCGGCGCAGCCGCCGACCAGGCCGACGAGGACCTCGTGGCCGCGGCGGGCCTGGTGGGCGATCCGCTCGTACTGGACGGCCTCGGCGCGGCCGGCCTCCTCGTCGTAGTCACGGCTGCGGGTGCGGGTCTGGCCGGGGGCGCTGAAGCCGACGGGCAGCCGGGCGAAGCGGGCGGAGAGACCGGGCAGGAAGCCGATCACGGCGACGGCGGCGACGCCGGTGACGGCGGCGATGTGGCCGACCGGGGTGCCGGGCAGCAGGACGGCGGCGAAGCTGGCGAGGGCGCCGGCGGCGGCGACGAAGGCGGCGGCGACGAACAGCGAGTCCCGTTCGGGCAGCAGGCCGACCAGCAGCACGGCGACGACGAGGACGGCGACGCAGCCGGTGAGGAACTGCAGCCGGCCCGGGCCGTCCCAGGCGTGGGCGGGCGCGATGACGCCGCTGCCGCCGATCATGGCGTGCGGGAGGGCGCCGAGGCCGAGGGCGAGTGCGGCCCAGGCGTCCTGGTAGACCCGGGCGCGGACGCCGGCCAGGGCGGTGAGCACCACGGCGGTGACGCCGGAGAGCACGCCGGGCAGGCCGTGCATGTCGTGGCGCAGGTCGGAGAACCAGAGCGCGAAGCCGAGCAGGGTGAGCAGCACGCCGGCACCGATGAGGCCGAAGGCCCGCATCAGCTCGGGGCTCCAGAACCGGCGGTCGGCCTCGACGGCGGTGGCGATGGCGTCGGCGACGTCGTCGTAGACGGCCGGCGGGAGCGACTCGGCGAACGGGCGCAGGCTGAGCAGGTCACCGTCGCGGACCTGCTGGGCGGCGAGCGGCAGGCCGCTGTCGAGCACGGTGCCGTCGCGCCGGACGAGGTGGAAGCCGGTCGGCGCGCCGTCGGGCTGGGTCTGGCCGGACAGGCGCAGCACCTCGGGGTAGACGTCCGCGAGCGGGACGTCCTCGGGCAGGGCGACGTCGATCCGGCTGTCCGGTGCGACGACGGTGACCCGGCAGAAGCCGGTGGTGGCGGACGTGGTCATGCTGACACCTCGCCGGCGTTCATCGCGCACCCCTCGATCGCTCGACGCACTGGGCGCTCCCCCTTGTTGACGGTGCCGCCCTGCGGGCGGCGGTCGGTCTCCTGCTGCACTGCGCGGGCGCCGGGCCGGGGAACTCGTCCGATCCGGCCTTGAGTTGGCGCGGCGTTACCCTACCCGCTCCGTTCCCGGGTCCGGTCGAGCAGGGGCCGGTGGGGTGCCGCCGGTGGGTCGCCGGGGGCGACCAGTAGGATCGGCCCCTGCGCAAGGCGACGGGGGCAAGGAGCCGCGCTCCTCCCCGGGGCGCCTGCGGTCGGCGGAGCGGGGGCGGCGTCACACGGGGCGCCCTCACCCGTACGTATCCAGTTGCGTGAGGGCTGATGCCGAAGTGAACGAGCTGTCCGTTCGAGGCTGCGGGGTGGGAGCATGAGCGTGATCACGGTCAAGCGCCCGGCGCGGGCCTATCCCCCGGCCGTGCCGGACGAGCCGGTGGAGTTGGTCAGTCCGCCCGAGTTGCCCCGATCGGGCGGCGAGGACTGGCTGATGAGCATCCTTCCGATGCTCGGCATGGGCGGCTCGGCGGTGTTCTTCTTCTCGCCCGGCGCCGCGGCCCCGATGAAGATCATGGGCGGTCTGATGATCGTCTCCACGGTCGGCATGGCGCTGGCGCAGATCGTGCGGGCGCGCAAGGGCGGCTCGACCGCCACCGCCGACGAGCGCCGCGACTACCTGAAGTACCTGCAGCAGATGCGCCGCCAGGTGCGCCGCACGGCCGAGCGCCAGCGCGGCGCCCAGCTGTTCCTGAACCCGGAGCCGGACCAGCTCTGGTCGATCGTCGCGGACGGCCGGCGGATCTGGGAACGCCGCAGCGGGGACGCGGACTTCGCGCAGATCCGGGTGGGCCGCGGGCCGGTGCAGCTGTCGACGCCGCTGGTGGCGCCGCAGACCGCGCCGATGGACGAGCTGGAGCCGCTCTCCGCGGCCGCGATGCACACCTTCCTCAAGGCCCACGGCACGCTGCAGGACCTGCCGCTGGCGGTGTCGCTGCGCGCCTTCTACCACATCACGGTGTGCGGGGACCCGGACACCGTGTACGGCAACGTGCGGGCGATGATCGCCCAGCTGACGACGCTGCACTCGCCGGACGACCTGCTGGTGACGGTGGCCGCGGCGCCCGGCGCGGTGGAGGAGTGGGAGTGGACCAAGTGGCTCCCGCACAACCAGCACCGCAAGGAGAACGACGGCGCGGGCTCGCGCCGGCTGATCGCGACCGGCCTCGGTGAGCTGGAGTACCTGCTCCAGGACGAACTGGCGGGCCGCCAGCGCTTCGTGCGGGACGCCGCGCCGACGACGGAGCAGCCGCACATCGTGGTGGTCATGGACGGCGCCTCGGTGCCGCACGACTCGCTGCTGGCGGGGCCCGAGGGCGTGCACGGGGTGACCATCATCGAGGTGGTCCCGGGCGACCTGGACGAGCCGACCGGCCACCTCATCGTCACGGTGAGCCCCGAGGAGCTGGTGCTCCGCTCGGCCTCGGGCGCCACCTACTCCGGCAAGCCGGACACCCTGTCGGCCTGGCAGTCCGAGGCGCTGGCACGGCAGTTGGCGCCGTACCGGATCTCGGCCGGCGGCGACGACGAGCCGCTGCTGTCCAACCTCGACTTCACCGACCTGATGAACTCGGGCGACCCGGGCTCCTTCGACGTGTCGCGCAGCTGGCGGCCGCGGGCGCAGCACGAGAAGCTGCGGGTGCCGATCGGGGTCGGGGCCGGCGGCGAGCACGTCTACCTGGACATCAAGGAGGCGGCGCTGGAGGGCATGGGCCCGCACGGCCTGTGCGTCGGCGCGACCGGCTCCGGCAAGTCCGAGCTGCTGCGGACCCTGGTGCTGGCGCTGGCGATGACGCACTCCTCGGAGATCCTGAACTTCGTCCTCGCCGACTTCAAGGGCGGCGCGACCTTCGCCGGCATGGCGGACATGCCGCACACCTCCGCGGTGATCACCAACCTGGAGGGTGAGCTCACCCTGGTCGACCGCATGCGGGACGCGATCGAGGGCGAGCTGAACCGCCGCCAGGAGCTGCTGCGCTCGGCGGGCAACTACGCCAACCTGCACGAGTACGAGCGGGCCCGCGCGGCGGGTGCGGCGCTCGACCCGCTGCCCTCGCTGGTGCTGATCATCGACGAGTTCTCCGAGCTGCTGACCGCGAAGCCGGACTTCATCGAGATGTTCATCCAGATCGGCCGGATCGGCCGTTCGCTGGGCGTGCACCTGCTGCTGGCCTCGCAGCGCCTGGAGGAGGGGAAGCTGCGCGGCCTGGACACCTACCTCTCGTACCGGATCGGTCTGCGCACCTTCTCGGCGGCGGAGTCGCGGGCGGCGCTGGGGGTGCCGGACGCGTACCACCTGCCGCCGGTGCCGGGTGTCGGCTACCTGAAGTTCGGCACCGACGTGATGGACCGGTTCAAGGCCGCGTACGTCTCCGGCCCGTACCGGGCGCCGGGCCAGCAGCGCGCCACCGGCGGGCGGCTGGTGACGGCGCAGCCGGTGCTGTTCACCGCGGCCGAGGTGCCGGTGCTGGAGCCGCCGGTGCAGGAGGTCGAGCCGGTGGCGGAGGAGCCGGACGACGCGCTGGTGGACACCGTGCTGGACGTGTTCGTGCAGCGGATGGCGGGGCAGGGCCCGGCCGCGCACCAGGTGTGGCTGCCGCCGCTGGACGAGGCGCCGAGCGTGGACCAGCTGTTGCCGCCGCTGCAGGCGACCGCCGAGCGCGGGCTGACCTCGCCGGGCTTCGGTGCGCTGGGCCGGCTGGAGGTGCCGGTCGGCATCGTGGACCGGCCGCGCGACCAGCGGCGCGACGTGCTGCACCAGAACTACTCGGGCGCGGCCGGCCACGGCCTGATCGTGGGCGGTCCGCGCTCCGGCAAGTCGACGCTGGTGCGCACCACGGTGGCGGCGTTCGCGCTGACCCACACCCCGCTGGAGGCGCAGTTCTACCTGCTGGACTTCGGCGGCGGCGGCTTCCAGTCGCTGCAGGACCTGCCGCACGTCGGCGGGGTCGCGGGCCGGCTGGACGTCGAGAAGGTGCGCCGCATGATCAGCGAGGTGCACGGGGTGCTGAACCGGCGCGAGGAGCTGTTCCGGGCGACCGGGATCGACTCGATCGCGACCTACCGGGCCCGCCGGGCGGCGGGGCAGCTGCCGGACGAGCAGTTCGGCGACGTGTTCCTCGCGATCGACGGCTGGAACACCTTCAAGCAGGAGTTCGAGATGCTGGAGGGGGTGATCGGCGACATCGCGCAGCGCGGTCTCGGCTACGGCGTCCACGTGATCATCACGGCGGCCCGCTACGCGGAGGTCCGCCCGGCGCTGAAGGACCTGCTGCAGAACCGGACCGAGCTGAAGCTCGGTGACGCGATGGAGTCCGAGGTGGACCGGAAGGTGGCGCAGAGCGTGCCGTCCATGCCGGGCCGCGGTGTCACGCCGGACCGGCTGCACTTCCTCTCCGGTCTGCCGCGGCTGGACGGCTCGCACTCGGTGGACGACCTGCAGGACGGCGTGGCCGGGCTGGTCGCCGCGGTCAACGCGGCGTGGACGGGCCCGCGCGCGCCGCAGGTCCGGATGCTGCCGGCGGTACTGGACGGGTACTCGCTGCCGAAGGGCTTCGAGCACCCCGAGCGCGGGGTCGCGTTCGGCGTGGACGAGGTCGAGCTGGCGCCGGCGTTCGTCAACTTCGAGACCGACCCGCTGTTCATCGTCTTCGGCGACACCGAGTCCGGGAAGTCCGCGCTGCTGCGGATGCTGATCAAGCAGATCACCGAGCGGTACACGCCGGACCAGGCGGGCATCGTCGTCGGCGACTACCGGCGCGCGCTGCTCGGTGTGGTGCCGCAGGAGTACCTGGTGGAGTACGCGGCCGCGCAGCCGGCGATGTCCAGCATCGTGGAGATGCTGCGCGGGGCCTGCTCGCGCCGCCTGCCGGGCCCGGACGTGACCGCCGAGCAGCTGCGCAACCGCAGCTGGTACAGCGGCAAGGACATGTTCGTGATCGTGGACGACTACGAGCTGGTGGCGACGAGCTCGGGCAACCCGCTGGGGCCGCTGGCCGAGTTCCTGCCGTTCGCGCGGGACATCGGCCTGCGCGTGATCATCGCGCGCAGCGCCGGCGGTGCCGGGCGCTCGCTGTACGAGCCGGTGATGCAGCGGATGCGGGAGCTGGGCGGGCAGGGCGTGATCCTGTCCGGGAACAAGGACGAGGGCGCGCTGCTGGGCACGGTGAAGCCCCAGCCGCTGCCGCCGGGCCGCGGCGTGTTCGTCTCGCGCCGGGCGACCAACGGCCAGATGGTCCAGACGGGCTGGCTGCCGTCGGCCTAGTCCGGTCCGGGCACGGCCCGGTATGCACGGCTGCCTCCGGGCGGCGGTCACGGACGGTGATCGAAGGGCCGGGCTCCTCGGGAGCCCGGCCCTTCGGCGTCCCACGTGCCGAAACGTTATCTAGATCTTTCGGGCCCGGGGCTGCGGTTCCCGTACCCGGCCCGGCGGCTTCCGGGCCGCTAAACGGTGCCTGGGCGTGCTGGCCCCTCGCCGGGGCACCACCTTCGAAACACGGGCCGCAATCCCATGTTCACCTTGGATTCAAGCGTCAGACAAGGGAGGTAACAAGTCGGACATACATCGCAATGACCGTGGGTGATCACCGATTCGCATGTTTATGCCCTTGTCCGCAACGGATTCCGAAGCATTTCCGCCATTGACGCACTCTTTACGGCCAAGGTTCCATGGCGACCCGGGAGCGACAGGACCGAGACCGACAGCACCAGCCAGCGGAGGCGATACCGCTCCCTCTCCAGGACCCGCCCAGAGCCGATCGGATGCCAGATGACCGACACGCTTCGCCCGCCACGCGCCGTAGCCCCCGCCACGGCCGCCGAGGGCGCGAACGCCTCCCCCCAGACGCTCAAGCGCTCGATCGGCGTCGTCGGCGGCACCCTCCTGACGCTCTCCTGCGTGACCCCGGCGTCCACGCTCTTCGTGATCGTCCCGGAGCTGTTCTCCAGCATCGGCAGCGCCACCGCGCTGGCCATCGCGATCGGCTCGGTGCTCTGCATCGCGGTCGCCTTCTGTTACTCGGAGCTCGGCACCCTCATCCCCAGCGCCGGCGGCGAGTACGCGATGGTCGGCACGCTGGCCGGCCGGCTGGCCGGCTGGCTGGTGTTCGTGCTCTCGCTGATCGTGGTGCTGATCGTCCCCTCGGTGATCGCCCTCGGCACCGCCGACTACCTCGCCCCGGTGCTGCACGTCGACAAGGCGATCGCCGGCGCCGCGGTGATGCTCGCCGCCACCCTGGCCGGCCTGCTGGACCTGCGCGCCAACGCCTGGATCACCGGCATCTTCCTGGTCCTGGAGGTCGTCGCGGCCGGCGTCGTCTCGGTGCTCGGCTTCGCCCACGCCAACAGCGGCGCCCCGAGCATGCTGCACGGCGTGGTCGCCGGTGAGGACGGCGCCGCCACCACGGTGAGCATCGGCGCCATCGTCGGCGCGCTCGGCATCGCCCTCTTCATCACCCAGGGCTTCTCCACCGCGGTCTACCTCTCCGAGGAACTGGAGAACCCCCGCCGCAACGTCTCGCGCACCGTGCTCTGGACGCTGGCCATCTCCGCCGCCGTCATCCTCGTCCCGGTCGCCGCCATCACCATGGGCGCCCCCGACCTGGCGACCCTGAGCTCCGGCGACATCTCCGGCCTGGTCACCGCCTGGAGCAACTCCGCCGTCGGCACCTTCATCAGCCTCTGCGTGGCGCTGGCCATCATCAACGCCGGCATCGTCATGGTCATCCAGAACTCCCGGGTGCTGTTCGCGTCGGCCCGCGACAAGGCCTGGCCCGAGCCGGTCAACAAGGCCTTCTCCACCCTCGGCCGGTTCGGCTCCCCGTGGGTCGCCACCCTGGCCGTCGGCCTGCCGGGCGCCGCGCTCTGCTTCGTCGAGGGCGACCTGCTCAGCGAGATCACCGGCGTCGCCGTGACCGGGATGTACCTGCTGGTCGCCGTCGCCGCGCTGCTGTCGCGCCGCAACCACCACAAGCACGCCGCCGCCTGGCGGATGCCGCTGTGGCCGGCCGTCCCGGTGCTGCTGATCGTGGTGCTCGTCTACATCATCACCCAGCTGGACACCGTGCCGCTGCTGTGGACCGGCGGCATCACCGCCGCCGCCACCCTCTACTGGCTCTTCTACCTGCGTCCCCGCCAGGCCACCCACTGGGTGATCACCCTCCCCGAGGACCAGCAGCAGGCCTGAGGCCCGTCGACCACCACCCCACCCCCACACGGAAGTGCCCCGGGCTCCCCCTCGCCCGGGGCACTTCCGTCGTCCGTGCGCGCCACGACGGGCCGGTTGTGGGCCGGTGCGGCTCGCCACGAGTTCCACGAACTGCGCGTCCCCGGTCTCGCGCGTGGCACCGATCCGCCCGCCCCCGTCCCACTGCGTCCCCTGCCCGGCGTCGTCACACCGGTGGGATGCGGCGGGCGCGGCGGGAGGGGACAGCCGGGGAGGCAGGACCCTGCGGGTCAGTCCGCGAGGGTCGCGCGGCGGCGGTCGCGCAGCACGACGCCGCCGCCGATGAGCAGGGCGACGAGCAGGGCGCCGATGCCCAGCACGTACGTCGCGGTGCGGCGGTCGCGGTCGGCCTGGGTCTCACCGAGGCCGACCGGCTGCGGCACGATCGGGGCGGCGGCCAGCTCGACCGGCTTGTCCTCGGTGGCGGTCTCCGGGGCCACGTCGGGCGCCTTGGTGACGGCCTTCACCGGGTCGACCACGCCCCAGCCGACGTACTCGTTGGCCTTGTGGTCGGTGCGCTGCGCGGTCTGCTCGATCCAGGCCCGGACCTGCCTCGGCTTCCAGTTGGGGTGCGCGCCGACCAGCAGCGCGGCCAGGCCCGCGACGTAGGGTGCGGCGAAGCTGGTGCCGTTGTCCACGCACTGGCCGCCGTGCGGGACGGTGGAGAGCATGTCGACGCCGGGGGCGGCGACGTCCACGAAGTCGCCGTACTGGGAGAACGGGGCGCGCTCGTTGTTGCGGTCCGAGGCGCCGACGGCGAGCACGGTGGGGAAGGCCGCGGGGTAGGTGTCGCCCTTCTTCCCGTCGTTGCCGGTGGAGGCGACCACCACGACGTTGCTGGCCTCGGCGGCCTCGACGGCGGCCTTCAGCTCGGCGTAGCCGGCGAACTTGGTGTCGCCCGCGCCGCGCACGTCCTGGGAGATGTTGATGACCTTGGCGCCCTTCTGGACCGCCTGGTTGATCGCGTCCACCAGGGTGTGGACGTCGCCGCTGCCCTCCGCGTCGTTCTGGCGCAGCGACAGGATGGTGGCGTCCGGGGCGAGTCCGACGAACCCGGTCTGGTCGTTGCGCGCGGCGGCGACGATGCCGGCCACCTTGGTGCCGTGGCCGACCGGGTCGACCGTGCCACCGCCCTCGGGCTTGCGCCCGTCCTTCTCCTTGAGCAGCGAGCCGCCGTCGGTGACCTTCTTGGCCAGCTGCGGGTTCTGGTCGTCCACGCCGGTGTCGATGACCGCGACCATGACGCCGGCGCCGGTGGTCCGGCCGCCCTGCCAGAGCTCGTCGAGCACCATGCGCTGCAGCGACCACGGCACGGCCTGCACGTTCTGGGCGCTCTTGGAGCAGTCGCCGGCCGCGGCGATGCCGGGCCCGTCCGCGTACGCCGGGGCGGCCAGCGGACCGCCGAGCACCGCGAGCGCGGCCACCGCCGCGGCCGTCTTCCGGTACCTGACCACGGACACCCTGCCACCCCTCATGTCGTCCAGCCGTGTTGCACGCCAGGGGCGGGTGCCCGGGGTCCGGGCACCCGCCCCTCAGCGGAGTCCTACGCGCCCCTGACGGGGCGGCGGCTCCGTCAGGTCCAGAGGTTCTTGTTGTTGTTCTCGGTGTTGTTGTAGCTGTCGGCCGCGTTGTCCAGGGCGGTGGCGATCTTCGCCAGGGTCTCCTGGAGGTGGGCGGCGCGCTGGTCCCACTGCGCCTGGTGGGCACGGTAGCCCTCCTGCGCGACACCCTCCCAGCTCAGGGCGATCTTGGTGACGCCCGACTTCAGCTCCTCGAGCTGCTGCTTGATCTGGTTCGCGGTGTTGCGGACCTGGGTACCGGCGCTACGGACGTGCTCGAAATTGACGAGGATGTTGCCCTCGGACACGATGTCTGTCTCCTGGTCTGGATGGCGACGCCGCCCTCGACGGCGGGCGTCGATGACTACCTGGCAGAGGCGGATCAGGCCTTGAACGCGGCCTGCTGGTCCGCGTCGGTGGCCGAGTACTGCTTGGTCGTGATCTCGATCGCGTCCTTGATCGCCTTCAGCGACTGGTTCAGCTTGACCGCGTCCTCGTTGAACTCGCGCTGCAGGTTGGTGTAGGCCTGGGCAGCCTGACCCTGCCAGCCGCCCTTGACCGAGTCGACCAGGGTGTTGAGGCCCTTGATCTCACCGTCGATCGTGTTGATGACCTCGTCCATGTGCTTGGCGAAGGCCATCATTTCCTGAGCGGTCGTCTTGAACTGACCCATGCTCTACCGTCCCCCATGAGACAGACATTGTGTCCGGAGGGCCGTTTCCGGCCACCCCGTCGCATCACGGCGTGATGTCCTGCAGCACTGTAGTCGGCACACGCAGCTCGCCCAACACCGGGAGACGGCTAGTTACCAGACCATGACACAGCGGCCAATTCCTTTACGAGGCCCGCCCGTCAGGCGTTCTGCTGCTGCGTCGCGCTCTTCGAGTTCAGCGCCGGACCGGCCGGGACGAGGTTCGACCACTGCACCGGCACCGGCGCCGGCTGCAGACCCTGGTAGCCGAGCCTGGCCTGGTTGCCGCCGACCTCCTCCGGCTGCTGCGGCGCGGCCGGATCGGTGGGCTGGGCCGACGGGGTCTTCGCCACCGCGCTCGGGCTCGGCCGGCCCGGGGCGGCGGTCGGGGCGCCGCCCTTGCCGCCGGTGCTGTTGGCCGGGACGGCGTAGCGCAGGCCAGTCTCGGTGATCAGGTAGTCACTGCCGGAGCCGTCCGCGCCGTTGTCCAGCGCGCGGTAGTAGAGCCCGTGACCCGGCGTCACATGTGCGGAGACGGCGCCGCTGCTGTACTTCACCGGGTAGTCCGGTCCGGCCCAGACGCTGCGGCGCGGCGTCCGGCCGTCCTCCGCCACCCCGTCGAAGGTGCTGCAGACCACCGTCCTGGCGTCCTTCGGGGCCTGCCAGTTGTTGGCCGGCGCGCCGGGCCTGGTCGGCCAGTCCCCGGCGCCCTCGCCCATCAGCAGGGCGTCGCTCTTGAAGGCGGCGTGGTCGGCCGGCGTCATCTCGGTGACCCGCGGGGTCTTGTCCGCGTCCTGGTTGTAGAGCGGCTGCAACAGCGGGTTCTGCCGGATCAGTTCGGCCTGGAAGGGGGTGATCTGGAGCAGCCTGTCCTTGCCCACCACGTAGTAGCGCTCGCCGAACTTCACCAGTCGGCCGACCTTGCGGTCCTCCGGCTTCTGCAGCGTCACCGACGAGTTGGCGCCCAGCCCGTCGATCTTCGGGAAGACGATGTCGCTGCCGGGCACCAGGGTGTCCAGCCAGTCCTTCTTCACCCGCTGCGGGGCGGCCATCGACCCGAAGATCGCGCCCATCAGCTGCGTCCGGGTGCTGTCCGGGTCGTTCTCGGCACCGATGGCGTGCTTGCGGCCCTTGGCGTCGACCAGGAAGAGCTTCAACTTGGCCTGGGGGGCCGGCGCCTGGCCCGCGCCCGGCTGGACGGACACCTGCTGCTCGTCCACCTGCTGCACCAGCAGCGCCTGGTCGACGTCGAGCACCCGGTCCTTGGCCTCCAGCGCCTTGGCGTCGGCGCCTCCGGCCACGAACACGGCCTGGTTGACGGTCTCCTGGCGGTCGTCCGAGCCCGGGCGGTCGCAGACCGACCACTTCATCGGCTTGCTGACGTTCTCCTTGGTCGGCAGCTTGTCCGGCGCGTACGGGATGCCGATCGTCGGACCGTGGTTGGGGTAGCGGTCGAGCACGTCGTCCGCGACCACCACCACCTTGGCGTCCGCCGGCAGCACCAGCCGCGCCGAGGCCATGTTGAGCACCTGGTGCAGCCGCTTGGTCTTGCCGTCCGGATCCGGCAGCACCACGTACCGGGTGGTGCTCTGCTTGCCCTGGATGATGTTCTTGCCGTTGTCCCAGCCCACCGGGGCGCTCGGCTTGAACACCCCCCAGACCCCGAACCCGCCGACCACCAGCGCCCCCGCGACGACACTCGGCAGGACCGCCTTGAGCGGCCGCGGCGCGTCCTCGTCGCTCCCCCCGCCACCGGGCAGCAGGAAGGCCCCGACCGTGCGCTTGCGGGCGAAGGTGTAGGCGTTCAGCTCGTCGCGGCGCGATGCCATGCTTGTCGTCTCCCCTGTCTGACCGACACTCCCCGTGGTCCGCACCCGCCCGGCGAGCGTGAGCTCGAACCCTCTACGATGCGGCAGCAGACGGTGAGTACGGTACGGGTACGGTTCGCGGACCGGCCAACCGGGCCGCGACAACTGATCAGGAAGGGCCACTCGGGGGATGCCAAGCCAGACCGCTCCAGGGCGCCGCAGCACGGCACAGGGCAGGGGATCGCGCCGCTCCGGCCGAGGGGCGCAGCCCGACCCGGCCGCCGCCGCGACCCGGCCGGCACCCTCCGGCGGGCCCGGGGCCCCCGTGCAGGTCCGCGTCCACCCCCGCCCGGGGCTGCTCGGCGGGCGGCTGAGGCTCCAGCAACTCGTGCTGGTCGAGGTCGCGGTGGCGCTCGTGGCCGTCGGCTGGACCATCAGCAAGCCGGTGGCCGGCGCCTTCGGTGCGGTCGGGCTGGCCCTGGTCGTCCTCGCGGCGATCCCGGTGCGCGGCCGCACCATCCCGGAGCTGCTGCGGGTGCGCGGCGCCCTGAAGGCCCGTCGGAAGCAGGCCCGGACCAACGTCCCGCCGGTCGGCACCGACCCGGCGATCGCCCCCGCGCTGGAGCTGGAGCCGGCCCTGCGCACCTGCACCCACGCCACCGAGACCGACTTCGGCGGCCGCCCGATCCGCCGCGAGACCGGCATGGTCGGCGACGGCACCTTCCTCACCTCGGTGCTGCTCGTCCAGGCCAAGGACCAGCCGCTGCGCCCGGTGCGCACCGCGCTGCCGCTGCCGATGGACCTGGTCTGCTCGGCGCTGCGGGTGGACGACATCACCCTGGAGTCGGTCCAGGTGGTCCAGCACACCCAGCCGGCCCCGGCCCCGCACCTGCCCGAGCAGTCGCTGGCCTCCCGCGCCTACCGGGAGCTGCCGGACGGCACCGCGACGCCCGGACTGCGGCTGACCTGGGTGGCGCTCAAGCTCGACCCGGAGCGGGCCGCCACCGCCGTCCGCGCCCGCGGCGGCGGCGAGGAGGGCGCCCGCAAGGCCCTGCAGCGGGTCACCGACCAGCTCGCCGGGCGGCTCAACAGCGCCGGCTTCAACGCCACCGTGCTGGACGAGCGCGAGCTGATCGCCACGCTCGCCATCTCCACCTGCGCCAACCCGCTCGCCGTGGCCGGCCGCCAGGGCACCGGCAGCGGCGGCGGCAGCGGCCGGCGCACCCAGGAGAGCAACCGCTTCTGGCGGATCGACGACCGCTGGCACAGCACCTACTGGGTCTCCCGGTGGCCGCAGCTCGGCCGCCCCGGCGGCTCCCCCGGCCGGATCTCCGCGCCCGACCTGGTCAACCTGGTCACCGGCTCGCCCGCGCTCGCCAGCACCTTCAGCCTGACCGCCGGTCACGGCACCGGCGGGTCGGTCGCGATCAGCGGCCACGTCCGGGTGACCGGGCGCAGCGAGAGCGAGGTCGTCCAGATCGGCCGGCTCGTGGAGGCCCGGGCGCAGAGCGCCGGCATCGGCCTCGCCCGGCTCGACCTGGAGCAGGCCCCCGGCGTGCTCGCCACCCTGCCCCTGGGAGGTGCTTCCTGATGGCGTACCAGACCTATCCCACGCCCGGTCCGCAGCCCGGCTCCGCCGAGCAGTCCCGCGTCCGGCCCCGCATCCTGCCCGGTTTCGGGCTGCGCGGCCCCCGGCGGGAGAAGCACGTGCTGACCGTCGAGGAGCTCGGCGCGCTCGCCCTCCCGGTCGGCGACGACGGGGTGCTGATCGGCGAGGACGTGCAGCAGCAGCCGGCCGTGCTCGGCCTGTTCCGGCCCAGCGCCTACGACCTGGTGCTGGTTGGCGGGGTCTGGACGGCCCAGGTGATCGCCCTGCGGGCGGCCGCCACCGGAGCCCGGATCGCGGTCGAGACCGCCCGCGGCCAGCTCTGGGGCCCGATGGCGCAGGCGGCGGGCGGCGGGCAGCCGTGCGTGACCGTCCACCAGGTCGGCCGGCTCGGCCCGCAGGGCGCCTCGGTGAACTCGCCGGTGCTGGTGGTCCGCGACCTCGGTGCGCGCCCGCCGCGCAGCCGGCTCTCGGCCGCGCCCTGGCAGACCACCCTGACCCTGCTGCCCTACCTGGGTCCGAACGCGTCCCGGGTGCTGAACGCCGCCGACCTGGTCGGGTTGCAGCGCATCTCTCCGCAGGAGGCCGAGCTGGTCGGCCGGGTGCTCTCGCTCGGCCCGCAGGACGTCGCCGCGCTGCCCACCCTCGGCGACGACATGACGCTGTGGACCACCCGGATGCGCCGCCAGTACGTGCGGACCATTCCCGGACAGGCCGAGCAGCAGGTCCTGGGCGGTCCGCGCCGGATGGACTGACCCCGTGCGCCCCCGGCGCCTCCCGGCCGTTCCGCGGGTGAGATGCGACTCCGCCTTCATCGAGGGGTGGCGCACGGCCTAGTCTTTGATGCGGCAACGGCACCGCTACCAAGCGGCGGCGAACACGAGGGAGCCCTAGGTGAGCAGCGATCGGGACGGCGTCTACGTCGGCGACAACGCGGCGGAGGACGACGACGACTGGTCCGACGCGCCCGACTACACTCCCCCGTCCTGGTACGTGCAGTCGGAGCCCGCGGGCGGGCCGGCGGCTGCGCCCGCGGCCCCCGGGCCGGGGCAGGGGCCGGCGGCGCCGACAGCGGCTCCGGGCGCGGGGGCGCCGGGTGCTCCCGGTGTTCCGGGTGCGGGTGTGCCGGGGGTTCCGGGCGCGGGGGCGCCTGCGGCCGTTCCGGCGCCCGCGCCGGTGCCGACGCCTGCGCCCGCGCCCGTTCAGGCGGCTCAGGCGGCCCAGGCGGCCGGGGCCGCATCCGTACCTGCACCTGCGCCCGCGCCCGCGCCCGCGCCGACCGTCGTGGGCGGGCCGCCGGTCGCCCAGCCGGTCCCGGCTCCGGCTCCGGCGCCGGCGCCTGCCGGCGGGCCGGCCCAGCCGCCCGTACCGACGCCCGATCAGGCCGCCGCCGCAACCGCCCCGGCAGCGCCCGAGCCGGCGGCGACCGGCGTGCCCGCGGGAGCCGTCCCCGTCCCGGCCGCCCCCGTCGAGCCGCAGGCCGGCGCGTACACCGCGCCCGCCGAGGCGGTCGCCCCCGCCCCGGTGCCCGTGGTGGAGCAGCAGCCCGCCGCCGTCGCCCAGCCCTGGCCGGCGACCGACCCGGCGCAGCAGCAGCCCGTCCCGCAGGCGGCACAGCCGCACCCGTACGCGGACCCGCAGCAGGTCGTCCCGGCCCAGCCGCAGCCGTACGCCGAGCCCCACCCGTACGCCCAGCCGGTCCCGCCCGGGCAGCCGGTGCAGCCGCAGGACCCGCAGGCGGCCGCCGGCTGGCCCGTCGCCCAGCCGGCGCCGGGCCAGCCGGTCCCCGCCCCGCAGCCGGTGCCCCAGCCGGCCGCACCGGTCGACCCGCGCCAGGCCGGCTGGCCGCAGCCCGCCGCCCACCAGCAGCAGCCCGCCCAGCAGGCTCCGCAGGCGTGGCCGCAGCAGACCGGCGCGCCGCAGGCCCCCGCGGCCTTCCAGCAGGCCGCCTCCCCGCAGCCGACCGCGCACGGCGCACCGCTCGGCTACACGGCGGCCGTCGAGCTGTCCTCGGACCGCCTGCTGCGCAGCCAGCCGAAGCAGCAGCGCCAGCAGCCCCGGTTCCAGTTCGGCGGCAAGGCCGCGGCGGCCGAGAAGTCCCGCAAGCTGGAGATCATCCGCACCCCGGTGCTGAGCTGCTACCGGATCGCGGTGATCAGCCTCAAGGGCGGCGTCGGCAAGACCACGACCACCACCGCGCTCGGCGCGACCCTGGCCAGCGAGCGCCAGGACAAGGTGATCGCGATCGACGCCAACCCGGACGCAGGCACCCTGGGCCGCCGGGTCAAGCGCCAGACCGGCGCGACCATCCGCGACCTGGTGACGGCCATCCCGCACCTGCGCAGCTACATGGACATCCGTCAGTTCACCTCGCAGGACCTGCACTCCGGCCTGGAGATCCTGGCCAACGACGTCGACCCGGCCGTCTCGACCACCTTCAACGACTCGGACTACCGCCAGGTCATCGACGTGCTGGGCCGCCAGTATCCGATCATCCTGACCGACTCCGGCACCGGCCTGCTGTACAGCGCGATGCGCGGGGTGCTCGACCTCGCCGACCAGCTGATCATCGTCTCCACGCCGAGCGTGGACGGCGCCTCCTCCGCCTCCACCACGCTGGACTGGCTCTCCGCGCACGGCTACGCGGACCTGGTGCAGCGCAGCATCACGGTGGTCTCGGGGGTCCGCGAGACCAGCAAGATGATCAAGGTCGAGGACATCGTCGCGCACTTCCAGACCCGCTGCCGCGGCGTCGTCGTGGTGCCGTTCGACGAGTCCCTGGCGGCCGGCGCCGAGGTCAACCTCGACATGATGCGGCCCAAGGTCCGCGAGGCGTACTTCGACCTCGCCACCCTGGTCGGCGAGGACATCGTCCGCGCCCAGCAGGCGGCCCAGCAGACCGGCTGGCAGCAGCAGGCGCAGCAGCCGCCGCAGGCGGCCGCGCCGTACCCGTACGCCGAGCAGCAGCAGGCCGTCCCGGGCCAGCCGCAGCCCTACGCCGACCCGCAGCAGCCGGGCCACCCCCAGCAGCCGGGGCAGCCGCAGCCCTACCCGCAGCCCGGCCAGGGCGGCTACCCGGCCGGCCAGCCCGCGCCCGGCGCGCCGTGGGCCCCGCAGCCGGGGCAGACGCCGCCGCCCCCGCCCGGGTACGGCTATCCGCAGCCCGGCGCCCAGCCCGGACAGCCGGACTGGCAGCAGCCCCCGGCCCCGGCGGGGTACGGCTACCCGCAGCCGGGTCAGCCGCAGCCCGGCGCGCAGCCGCCCGCGGGGTACGGGTACCCGCACCCGCCCCAGCAGCCGCAGCAGCCCCAGCAGTAGGAGCGGCGGCGGGCCCGGACACCGGGCCCGGCACGCACGGGGGCCCGCCGGCCGTCTCGGTTCCGAGAACGGCCGGCGGGCCCTCGTGGTGCGCGCGTCAGGCGGCGTCGGTCAGCTCACGGGCCTGCTTGACGTCGTCGGCCATCCGGTCCAGCAGCGCCTCGACGGAGTCGAACTTCTCCATCCCGCGCAGGTAGGCCAGGAAGTCGACGGCGACGTGCAGCCCGTAGAGGTCCAGGCCGACCCGGTCGATGGCGTAGGCCTCGACGGTCCGGGCGGTGCCGTCGAAGGTCGGGTTGGTGCCGACCGAGATCGCCGCCGGCATGCGCTCGCCGTTCGCGGTGAGCCAGCCCGCGTAGACGCCGTCGGCCGGGATCGCGCTGTGCGGCACGGTCTCCACGTTGGCGGTCGGGTAGCCGAGTTCGCGGCCGCGCTGCGCCCCGCGCACCACGATGCCCTCCACCCGGTGCGGGCGGCCGAGCACCTCGCCGGCCCCGGCCACGTCGCCGGCCGCGACCAGCCGACGGGTCAGGGTGGAGGAGAACGGCTCGCCGTCGCCGGCCGCCCCGCGGACCTGCAGGTCGACCACCTCGACGCCGCAGTCGGCGGCCCGGCCCAGCTCGGTGAGCAGCGCGACGTCGCCGGCGGCCCGGTGCCCGAAGCGGAAGTTCGGGCCCTCGATGACCAGGCAAGCGTGCAGCGCGTCCACCAGGACCTGCCGGAAGAAGGTCTCCGGGGACTCCTGCGAGAACTCCGCGGTGAACGGCAGCACCAGCACGGCGTCCACCCCGAGCGCCGCGATCAGCTCGGCGCGGCGCGGCTGCGGGGCGAGCAGCGGCGGGTGGCTGCCCGGGCGGACGACCTCGCTCGGGTGCGGGTCGAAGGTCACGACGACCGAGCGGACACCGAGTTCCCGGGCGCGCTCGACCACCCGGTTGATGATCAGCTGGTGTCCGCGGTGCACACCGTCGAACGAGCCGATGGTGACGACGCTGCGTCCCCAGTCACCGGGGATCTCCTCCAGGCCACGCCAGCGCTGCACCCTGACCGCTCCTTGTTCCGTACGGCGCGTACCTTCTGTACGCTCAAACGCTCAAAACCCGAACCCCTATAGCGTGCCATGCGCCTGCCCCTGGTTCGGCACCGGAAGGCGGGTTGCGCGCACCGCCGGGTGCCGGGCCCCGGACGCGAGCGGGCCGAGGGCCTCCACGGCGTCCTCGCGCCCGGCCCCGGCGCCCCGCTCCGCAGCCTCGGCGCCCCGCTCCGCCCCGCCCGCGCGACCGGCCTGCGCGGCCGCGTCCCGGGGATCCCAGCCGGCCGCGACCAGCTCCCGCATCCGCTCCAGCCGCGGTCCGTCGGGGCGGACCGGCCAGCCGTCCGGCCAGTCGGCCAGTAGCAGGGCGAACGCCGCCGAGCGGCCCGCGCAGCGCACCAGCAACCGGTCCGCGTCCGGCAGCCCGGCCGCCGCCCGGGCCAGCACCGTCCGGGCCCGGGCCGGCCGCTCGGCGGCGCAGTGCTCGGCCGAGCGCTCCACCAGGGCGGCCAGCACCTCCGGGTCGCCCTCGGTGGCGAGCACGGTGTCCAGCAGCTCGGCACGCAGGGCGTTGCCGTGGGCGTCGGCCACCGGCACCGCCAACACCTCGGCGAACGTCCGGCGGACGGCCGCCGCGCGGGCCGCCAGGGCGCTGCCGAGCAGCAGTCGCAGCTCGAGCCGGGCCGCCGGCCCCAGCGCGGCCCCGCCGGCCAGACGGCGGCCCAGGTAGTCGACGGCGACCGAGCCGGCCGCGGCCGGCCGTACCCGCAGCAGCCGGGCCGCCAGCTCCGCACCGCACCGGCCGCCCAGCGGCGAGCGGACGTCGGCCAGCACCCGCAGGGTCTCGGCGACCGGCGCCCCCGGCCGCCCCAGCCGGTCCGCGAGGGCTGCCAGCACCGGCTCCGGGTCGGTCTCCAGCGCCGGGGCCAGCGTCCGCGCGGTGAGGAAGGCGTCCGCGCCCCGCCGGTACGCGGCCAGCGCCGCGGGCAGGTGGGCCGCCCTGGTCTCCCGGTCGGCGACCAGCAGCGCCAGCGCGGCTCCGTGCAGGCCCGGCTCCTCGTCCCGGGCGAGCAGGGTGCGCGCGGTGTGGCGCAGCAGCTCCGCAGCCGCGCCGCGGGCGTAGGGGGCGGCGCGCAGCGCGTGGACGGCGGCGGCGACGTGGCGCTCGGGGCGCCGGTCGTGGCTCCAGCGGTCGACGGCCCGGCAGAGCGCGGACGGCTCCGCGGCGGCGAGGACGGTGAGCAGGGCGTCCGCCCGGGGGTGCGCCGCGTCGGCCAGCGCCTCGGTCAACTCGTCCAGGGCCAGGGCCCGGTGGGCGTAGAGCAGGTCGTGGGCGAGGTCGGCGACGGTGGTGCCGGGGCGGCCGGGCAGACCGCGCGGGTCCTCGAACCAGCCGCAGAGCAGCGGGACGGCGCCGGCCGGATCGGCCCGCAGCCGCGCGGCGACGGCGGCGAGGAAGGGCCGCCCCGGCCCGTCGGCGGTCACCAGGCGGCGCAGCAGCTCCAGTTCGCGCGCGGCGGGCAGCCCGAGGCCGGTCCAGAAGGCGGCGTCGAACCGGCCGAGGCCGTCCGCCGGGAGTCGCTCGAACCCGCCCGCGGCCGGGGCGACTTCGGCGATACGGGCGGCCAACTGGTCCAGCAGCGCGCGGTGTTCGGTGAGGTCCGGGGTGACTTTCAGCCCGGCGGCCAGCAACCGGCCCGCCCACCAGGCGGGTTCGCTGCCGGGCGGGCGCAGGTCCAGGGCGCGCCAGAGCCGGTGCAGCCACGGATCCAGCGCGGCGGCGCCCCAGGCCCCGGCCAGCTGCCCCAGGGCGGCGGCCACCGGGCCGACCCGGTACCGCGGGACGGCCCGGGCCCGCCGCCCCCGGCCCCCGCCCGGACCGTCCTCCCCCGCGCGGTCCGCCCCGGCCGGGCGGGTGTCCTCGGCCTCGCCGAGCAGCAGCCGCAGTGCGCCGTCGAGGTCCAGGTGGAGGCCCTGCAGCCAGTCCGCGAACTCTCCGTGCGCCAGCCGGTAGCCGGGCCCGGCCGGGGTGAACAGACCCTCCGCCAGCACGGCGGCCGCCCAGCCCCCGGCCACCGGGAACAACTCCTCGAAGGCCGCCCGGCTCAGCCCGCCCTCCTCCGCACCGAGCATCCGCCTGGCCGCCTCGTGCACCCGGCCGGCCACGGCCGCGGCCAGCCGCCGCACCCGACCGTGGGTGGGCCCGGCGGGGCGGCCCACGCCCCGCCGGTGGGCGCCCCGCCGGGGCCGGCCGTCGGCGGCGAGGCGCTGCGCCACCCGCAGGCAGCGCAGGTCCAGGTGGGCGGCGAACAGCTCGCTCCGGGACGGCGGCTCGCCGTGCAGCCCCTCCGCCCACAGCTCCCCGGCCAGCCGGACGGCCAGCGGGTGCCGGGCGTCCGGCGCCGCCGGCCACCCGGGCGGCAGCCCGTACCGGCGGCGGACCCGGTCCGCCGCATCGGCCGGCAGCGGACCGAGGCGGTGCACGGCGAGCGCCGGACGGCGCGCGGCTGCGGCCGCGCCGGCGGCGGTCGGCGCAGCGAGGTCGACGGCAGCGGTCCGGGCAGCGAGGTGGACGGCGGACTGCGGGGCCGCGTCGTCCCCGTCCGGCGCCAGGGCCGCCCAGGCCTCCTCCCCGCAGGCCGTGACCAACCTCCCGCCGGCGGCCGCCAGCCACTCCCCCGCGGCCCGCAGCCAGGCCGCGTCCAGCGGAACAGGCGCCTCCTCGGGCCCGTCGAGCAGGACCAGCAGCGGCCGCCCCGCCGCCGCGCAGAGGGCGGCCACCGCCTCCGGCCCGGGCGGCGGCTGGGTGGCCAGGTCCGCTGCGGCCGACTCCAGCGCGCGCCGCACCGCGCCGGCGAGCGAGACGTCCCCGGCGTCCAGGTCCGCGCCGCGCAGCCAGAGCGTGGGCAGCGGACGGTCGCCGCCGGCCCGGCGGGCGGCCAGGGCGGCCAGTTCGGTGCTCCGGCCCGAGCCCGGCGCGCCGACCAGCACGGTGACCACCGCCGACGGCTCGTCGCCGACCAGCCCGTCGGGGCGGTCGATCCGGTCCGCGGCCAGCGCTGCCACCCGCCCCGGTCCCGCGCTCGCCGCGGCCGAGCGGGCGGCCGCCAGCCGGAGCACGCCCGCCAGGTTGAGCGCCGGACCGTACGCGGGCACGCCGGCCGCGTTGCGGGCCAGCGCCGCCGCCAGTTCCGGACCGTCCTGCGCCGGTCCGCCGCCGGTCGCCGGCGCGACGGTCAGCGTGCCCGCCTGCTCCGGGGCCCGCAGCGCCGGCGCGGCGACCCCGACCACCGCGCCGCCGCGCGCGTCCAGCACCGGGGCCCCGGCCGGCACCGCGGCCGCGCCGCCCGCGCCGCCCGGGACGCCGAGCAGCAGCACACCGCCCAGCAGGTGGAACGGCCCCGGCCCCGGGCACCCGTCGGCGGCCGGCGGTCCGGCCGTGTAGACCGCACCGGTGGCGCCCAGGACGCCGCAGCGCACCGCGACCAGCCGCCCGTCCTCCCCGGCCGGCACCGGCAGCACGACCTCCCGGCCCGGGCCCGTCACCCCCTCGGGCGCGATCGGCAGCGGCGGCACGGGCAGCCCGCCGACGGCGTCGGTGCGCAGGAGGGCGAGCCCGTGAGCGGGCAGCGGCAGCACGCTGTCCGGGCCCAGGACGCGGGTCTGCCCGCCGGGGGTGTGCAGGACGATCCGATCGAGCCCCGCCACGCACTCGTGCGCGGTCAGGACGGTGCCCTGCGGGTCGGCGACGAACCCCAGCCCGCGCAGCCGTCCGTCCAGGGCGCGGATCCGCAGCAGGTAGCGCCCCGGATCGCCCGCCACCTCGTCGCCGTCCAGGAATCCCGGCATTCGCGCAGCCCTCCCCGCAGGGCCGGCCGGCCCGGGAGCGGACTCGTCGCGGCGACCTGCTCGCCGACCGGGAGCCTGCCCGCGGCCGGCCGGACCCGACCGCGCCCGCGCCGCTCACCACCGGCGTTCACCTCGCGCGCTCCCCCGCGCGGGTGAAGGCCGGCCATCGAACGGGCCCCCCGGGCAGCGGCCGGCGCACGCGGGCAGCACGGAGCCCCTGCCGCCCACCGGGCCGCAGGGGCTCGTCCGTTCCCGGACCACCGGTCCGCCGCGGGCTCCGGGACGGCCCCGCGCCTCATCCGTACGGGGGCATCACCCCCACGGGGGCATCAGCCTTCCGAGGGGTCGCCGGGCCGCCGCCGAGGCCGCACCGGGCAGCGGTCGGCAGTACGCGGCAGCACGGAGCCCCTGCCGCCCACCGGGCCGCAGGGGCTCGTCCGTTCCCGGACCACCGGTCCGCCGCGGGCTCCGGGACGGCCCCGCGCCTCATCCGTACGGGGGCATCACCCCCACGGGGGCATCAGCCCTCCGAGGGGTCGCCGGGCCGCCGCCGGGGCCGCACCGGGCAGCCGTCCGGTGCGGCCGCCGAGCGCCCGGTCAGCCGACGAACACCGCGACCGGCTTCGCCTGGCCGCCCTTCTCCTCCACCAGTGCGAGGAACCGGTCGTCCGGCCCGAACACCGCGATCGGCCCGTCCACGCCCAGCCCCGGCGCCTTCAGCCGGGCCCCGTGCGAGAGCAGCTTGGCCTGCTCGGCGTCGAGGTCCCAGCGGGGGAAGGCCGCCGCCGCGGCCGCGCCGATCGGCAGCACGTCCAGGCCGGTCGCGGCCTCGCCGTGCACCGACTCCTCCAGCTGCTCCAGCGTCCGCGCCGACTCCACGCCGTACGGGCCGACCCGGGTGCGCCGCAGCGCGGTCAGGTGGCCGCCGACGCCGAGGCCGGCGCCGAGGTCGCGGGCGAGCGCCCGGATGTAGGTGCCGGAGGAGCACTCCACCGTCACGTCGAGGTCGAGCACCGGGGTGCCGTCCTCGGCGACGGCGGTGCGGTACTCGTGCACGGTGAAGGAGTGCACGGTGGTCGGCCGCGCCGCGAGCTCGAAGTCCTCCCCCTCGCGGACCCGCGCGTAGGAGCGCTTGCCGTCGATCTTGATCGCGCTGACCTTGGACGGCACCTGCATGATCTCGCCGGTGAGCAGGGCGATCCCGGCCTCGACGGCCTCCCGGGTGACGCCGTCCGCCGCCGTCGAGGAGGTGACCTCGCCCTCCCGGTCGTCGGTGACGGTGGTCTGGCCCAGCCGGACGGTCGCCTCGTACGTCTTGGCGGTGAGCATCAGGTGGCCGAGCAGCCGGGTGGCCCGCTCGACGCCGATCACCAGGACGCCGGTGGCCATCGGGTCGAGCGTGCCGGCGTGGCCGACCTTCCGCGTCCCGGCCAGCCAGCGCAGCTTGGCCACCACCCCGTGCGAGGTGATGCCCTCCGGCTTGTCCACGATGACCAGGCCGTCCGGACCGGTTCCTTTGCGCTTCATCTGTTCATTTCTGTGGGAGTGGTCTTCTGGGGTCGACCGGCCGGGTTCGACGGCTGGTTCGACGGCTGGTTCGACGGTCGGGTCCGGTGGCCGGGTTCGACGGCCGGCCGGTCAACCGGTCGGCCGCAGCGCGGCCCGGAACCGTGCCACCACGGCCTCGACGCCGTCACGGGCGGAGAACCCCGCCGCGTAGGTGTGCCCGCCGCCGCCGAGCTCCGCGCAGGCGGCCGCGACGTCGACCGCGCCCTTGGAGCGCGAGGAGCCGCGCAGCGTGCCGTCCGGGTCCTGCTTGAGCACCAGCGCGACCTCCGCCTCGGCCGGGCGGCGGACGATGTCGATCAGGCCCTCGATCTCCTCGACGGTGACGCTGAACAGCGCCAGGTCCTGGTAGGGCACCCAGGTCCACACCAGGCCCAGGCCGTCGGCCGCGTCCGGCTCGTAGACGGCCCGGTCGAGCGCGGCCGCGAGCACCTTGAGGTAGCCGAAGGACGAGGTGTCCCACAGCTGCCGGGAGATCAGGTCGTGCCGGATGCCGGTGGCCAGCAGCCGCCCGGCGAGTTCGTGGGTCTCGGGCGTGGTGGCCCGGTACTTGAAGGAGCCGGTGTCGGTGGCGACCCCGGTGTAGAGGCAGGTGGCCAGCTCCTGGTCCAGCTCGACGCCGAGCCGGCGCAGCAGCTCGTCCACCAGGACGGCGGTGGCCGGCGCGCTCGGGTCAATCAGCTGGTGGGTGCCGAAGCCGGGGTTGGAGGCGTGGTGGTCGAAGACCGCCAGCACGGGCGCGGCGAAGGCCTTGTCGTGCAGCAGCCCGAGCCGGCTCTCCGCGGCGACGTCGAAGCAGAGCACCAGCTCCGGGGTGTCGGGCACCTCGGAGGCCGGCACGATCAGCTCCTGGCCGGGCAGGAAGGACAGCGACTCGGGGACGATCTGCGGGTCGTCGCCGAAGGAGACCCGGACCTCGTACCCGAGCCCGCGCAGCGCCAGCCCGGCCGCCAGGGCCGAGCCGAGCGCGTCGCCGTCCGGGCAGATGTGGCAGATCAGGTCGATCGAACGGGCCCGCCCGATCTCCGCGACCACCTGCTGCCAGACCAGCTCGAAGCCGCTCTCCTCGGCGCGCGGCCCCGGAAGCACCGCGAGGGCACCCTCCACCGTGGTGGTGGAGGACGCCCCCGTGGTTGCTCCGGCCGTCGAACCGGCCGGCGCCGGCTCACCCGCCATGACTACTCGTCCTCGTCGTCACGCTCGGACGCCGGGACCTTGTACGGGTCGGCGTCGCCTGCGTAGGTCGCGCCCGCGGCCGTGGTGCGCACGGCCGCGTCGATCGCCCGGGCCCGGTCGAGCAGGTCGTCGATGTTCCGGGCGTTCTCCGGCAGGGCGTCCGCGACGAAGGTCAGCGACGGGGTGAAGCGCACCCCGGTCTGCTTGCCGACCTCGGAGCGGAGCACGCCCTTGGCGCTCTCCAGTGCGGCGGCCGTGGCCTCGCGCTCGGTCTCGTCACCGAAGACGGTGTAGAAGACGGTGGCCTCGCGAAGGTCGCCGGTCACCCGGGTGTCGGTGATGGTCACGAACCCCAGCCGGGGGTCCTTGATCCGCCGTTCCAGGGTCTGGGCGACGACCACCTGGATGCGGTCGGCGAGCTTGCGCGCCCTTGCGGTGTCGGTCACGTTGCCTCCTCGTGCAGTGGGCCGGTAACCCGGGCGTGCTGCCTGCCCGTCGGGGCCCACGCCCCAAAGTACCGGCCCGCGCCCGGCCTTGCGGGCGCTCTCGGTCCTGATCTGTGTGAGAACGGCGACTTGCGCCGGTCCGTCCCCCAGACCTCATTCATCGTCGTCGTTGTGGTAGCGCCTCCTGGTGGAGAGCAGCTGCACCTCAGGGCGGCCGGCGACCAACCGCTCACAGCTGTCCAGGACCTCGGTCACGTACCCGGCCTCGCCGGACACCACCGCGAGGCCGATCTCGGCCCGGCGGTGCAGATCCTGGTTCCCGGTCTCGGCAGCGCACACGCTGTACTTGCGCTGCAGTTCGGCCACGATGGGCCGCACGATCGAACGCTTCTCCTTGAGCGAGTGGACGTCGCCCAGCAGCAGGTCGAAGGTGAGTGTTCCCACGAACATGTATGACAGGTCTCGCCGACCTGGAGGCCTCGGGGACAGCCCGGAACCGGGCTGGTGCCGCGTCATCCGGCTACCCGAGGACCCTACACAGCGAGACCGGGGCCGGTCGACGGGAATTCCACCCGCCGACCGGCCCCGGACACCACCCGCTTACGCGCGCGGCTTCTCGCGCATCTCGTAGGTCTCGATGACGTCGTCGACCTTGATGTCGTTGAACGACCCCAGGGTCACACCGGCCTCGAAGCCCTCGCGGACCTCGGTCGCGTCGTCCTTGAAGCGGCGCAGCCCCTCGATCGAGAGGTTCTCCGCCACGACCTTGCCGTCGCGCAGCAGGCGGGCCTTGGCGTTGCGGCGGATGACGCCGTCGCGGACCAGGACACCGGCGATGTTGCCGAACTTGGAGGAGCGGAAGACCTCGCGGATCTCCGCGGCGCCGAGGCGCACCTCCTCGTACTCCGGCTTGAGCATGCCCTTGAGGGCGTTCTCGATCTCCTCGATCGCCTGGTAGATGACCGAGTAGTACCGGACGTCCACGCCTTCCTTCTCGGCCGCGGCGCGCGCACGACCCTCCGCGCGCACGTTGAAGCCGATGATGATGGCGTCCGAGCCCATCGCCAGGTCCACGTCGGACTCGGTGATGGCACCCACACCGCGGTGCAGGACCCGGAGCTCGACCTCCTCGCCCACGTCCAGCTTGACGAGGGCGTCCTCGAGGGCCTCGACCGAACCGGAGACGTCACCCTTGATGATGAGGTTGAGCTGCTCGATGGAGCCGGCGGCGATGGCCTTGTCCAGGTCCTCCAGGGACACCCGGACCCGACGCTGCGCGAAGGCGGCGTTGCGGTCGCGGGCCGAGCGCTTCTCGGCGATCTGGCGGGCGGTGCGGTCCTCGTCGACGACGATGAAGCTGTCGCCGGCGCGGGGCACCGAGGTCAGACCGAGCAGCAGCACCGGGCGGGACGGGCCGGCCTCGGTGAGGCTGTTGCCGTTCTCGTCCAGCATCGCGCGGACGCGGCCGTAGGCGTCGCCGACCACGATCGAGTCGCCGACGCGGAGGGTACCGCGCTGCACGAGCACGGTCGCCATGGCGCCGCGGCCCTTGTCGAGGTGGGCCTCGATGGCGATGCCCTGCGCGTCCTGGTCGGGGTTGGCCCGCAGGTCGAGCGAGGCGTCCGCGGTGAGGACCACGGCCTCCAGCAGCTGGTCGATGTGCAGACCCTGGCGCGCGGAGATGTCGACGAACATGGTGTCGCCGCCGTACTCCTCGGCCACCAGACCGAACTCGGTCAGCTGACCGCGGACCTTGGTCGGGTCGGCGCCCTCGACGTCGATCTTGTTGACGGCGACCACGATCGGCACACCCGCGGCCTTGGCGTGGTTCAGCGCCTCGACCGTCTGCGGCATGACACCGTCGTTGGCCGCGACCACCAGGATCGCGATGTCGGTGGACTTGGCACCACGGGCACGCATGGCGGAGAACGCCTCGTGACCCGGGGTGTCGAGGAAGGTGATCGGACGCGGCTCGCCGTTCACCTCGGTGACGACCTGGTAGGCACCGATGTGCTGGGTGATGCCACCGGCCTCGCCGGCCACCACGTTGGACTTGCGGATCGCGTCCAGCAGGCGGGTCTTACCGTGGTCGACGTGACCCATGACGGTGACGACCGGCGGGCGCGGGGCCAGCTGGTCCTCGTCGCCCTCGTCGGCACCGAAGTCGATGTCGAACGACTCCAGCAGCTCGCGGTCCTCGTCGTCCCGGCTGACGATCTCCAGGACGAAGCCCATCTCGCCGGCCAGCAGCTCGAGGGTCGCGTCGGAGACCGACTGGGTCGCGGTGACCATCTCACCGAGGTTGAACATGACCGAGACGAGCGCCGCCGGGTTGGCATTGATCTTCTCGGCGAAGTCCGTCAGGGAAGCACCACGCGACAGGCGGACCGTCTGGCCGTTGCCGCGGGGCAGCATCACACCGCCGACGGACGGGGCCTGCATGGCCTCGTACTCCTGGCGCTTCGCCCGCTTCGACTTGCGACCACGGGCCGGACGGCCACCGGGGCCACGGCCGAAGGCGCCCTGCGTGCCACCACGGCCGGCCGGGCCGCCGGGACGGCCGCCGAAGCCACCGGGACGCGGACCGAAGCCGCCGCCGCCACCGGGGGCGCCGCCACCCGGACGCGGGCCGCCGAAGCCGCCGCCCGCCGGGCGCGAGCCCGGACCGGCCGGACGGCCCTGGAAGCCGGGACGCGCGCCGCCCGGAGCACCGGGACGGCCGCCGGGGCCACCCGGGCCACGGCCGCCGGGGCCCGGACGCGGGCCCGGAGCCGGACGCTGCGGCATCATGCCGGGGTTCGGACGCGGCATGCCGGACGGGGTCGGGCCGCCGGGACGCGGACCGGCCGGACGCGGCATGCCGTCGGGACGCGGGGCACCACCCGGACGGGGGGCACCGGCACCCGGGGCGCCGGGCGCACCCGGACGCGGACGGTCGCCGCCGGGGCGCGGGGCACCGGCACCGGGCGCACCGGCACCCGGACGGGGACGGTCGCCACCCGGACGGGGGGCACCGGCACCGGGCGCACCGGCACCCGGACGGGGACGGTCGCCACCCGGACGGGGGGCACCCGCACCCTGGCCGCCCGCAGCGGCCGGACGCGCACCGGGCGCGGCCGGACGGCGGTCGCCGGGGCGGGCCATGCCGGTGGCGCTGCCCGAGGTGAACGGGTTGTTGCCCGGACGCGGACCGGCCGGACGCGGGCCCGGACGGGCACCACCGGCGGCGGGGCCGGCGGCGGCCGGACGCGGGGCGGCCGGACGCGAGGCCTGGTTCTCACCGGCCGGGGCCGGCGAGGAGAACTCGGCCGCGGGAGCGGCCGGAGCCGCCGGGGCGGCGGGGCGGGTCGCCGGGCGCGGGCCCGGAGTCGGCGCGCCCGGACGCGGGGCGGCGGGCGCCGCGGGAGCGGCGGGGGCCGACGCGGCGGGGGCCGCGGCCGGCGTGGGACGGGGACCGGGGGTCGCGCTGGGGCGCGGACCCGGGGTCGGGGCACCCGGCTTGGGTGCGGCCGCACCGGCGGAACCGCCGGCGGGCTGGGGCGCCGCGGGCTTCCGCGGGCCAGGCTTGGCAGCGCCACCGGTGGGGGCGACTCCCAGAGCGTCAGTCAACTTGCGCACGACCGGCGCCTCGATCGTCGAGGACGCCGAACGGACGAACTCACCGAGCTCGGTGAGCTTGGCCATGACGGCCTTGCTCTCCAAGCCAAGCTCCTTGGCGAGTTCGTAAACCCGGACCTTAGCCACTTCACTCCTGTCTATGAGTCCGGGGTGTCTCGTCCGCCGGACCGTCGCTACTTCATGGGCGTACCCATCGCGTACTCATCGCGTACTCATCGAGTGCTCATCGCAATCTCGACCTACTTCCACATCGCGAGGTACCTGACTGGTGGCACGGCGCGCGGCTGCCCGCCCGCCGTGCTTGTTGCGGTGGTTCTCCGCCGCGGCTAGCGGCGGCCGTCGCGGGAGGTGCCCCACCGGACGGGCCTGAGGGAATCAGGCCTCCGGGGTGTCGCCTTCCCGCTCCTCGATGAACCCGCGGAGCCGCTCCGTGTCGAGCGCGCCCTGGAGCCGGAAGGCCCGGGGGAACGCCCGTCGGCGGACCGCGAGGTCGAGGCAGGCCGGATCGGGATGCAGGTGAGCACCCCGGCCCGGCAGTGCGCCACGGGGATCGGGGACGCAGACGCCCTCGACCGCCGTGACACGCAACAGCTGGTGCTTGGCCGCGCGCTTGCGGCAGCCCACGCAGGTGCGTTCCGGGCGTGCTCGGACATGCGTCCGGCCAGACGAAGGCAAGTCTACCCCTCCGAAGGGACATGGCGCCGCCCCGCCGAACCGGGAGGGAACGGCGGGGAGCCTACGACAACGCCGATTGCTCGGCCGGAATTCCCTCGACGGTCAGTCACCCGCGGGGCGGCCGGCGTCCTCGGACTGCCCCTCGGTGTCGGGCCGGATGTCGATCCGCCAGCCGGTGAGGCGGGCGGCGAGGCGGGCGTTCTGGCCCTCCTTGCCGATCGCCAGCGACAGCTGGTAGTCCGGCACGATCACCCGTGCGGAGCGCTGGACCGCGTCGACGATCTCCACGCTCGTCACCCGCGCGGGGGACAGCGCGGCGGCGACCATCTCGCGGGGGTCCTCCGACCAGTCCACGATGTCGATCTTCTCGCCGTGCAGCTCGCCCATCACCGCGCGCACCCGGCTGCCCATCGGGCCGATGCAGGCGCCCTTGGCGTTCAGGCCGGCCCGGCGCGACCAGACCGCGATCTTGGTGCGGTGGCCGGCCTCACGGGCGATCGCGGCGATCTCCACGCTGCCGTCCGCGATCTCCGGGACTTCCAGTGCGAAGAGCTTCTTCACCAGGTTGGGGTGGGTGCGCGAGAGCGTCACGGACGCGCCGCGGACGCCCCGGCGGACCGCCACGACGTAGCACTTGAGGCGGGTGCCGTGCCGGTAGTCCTCGCCCGGGACCTGCTCCTGCGGGGGGAGGATGGCCTCCAGCTTGCCGATGTCGACGAGCACGTTCTTCGGGTCGTTGCCCTGCTGGACGACACCGGTGACGATGTCGCCCTCCTTGCCCGCGTACTCGCCGAAGGTCTGGTCGTCGGCGGCGTCGCGCAGGCGCTGCATCATCACCTGGATGCCGATGCTGGAGGCGATCCGGCCGAAGCCGCTCGGCGTGTCGTCGAACTCCTTCGGCTCGACGCCCTCGTCCAGCTCGGACGGGTCCTCGGTGGCCCAGACCGTGACGTGGCCGGACTTGCGGTCCAGCTCGACGCGGGCGCGCCGGCGCGAGCCCTCGGTGCGGTGGTACGCGGTGAGGAGGGCCGACTCGATGGACTCGACCAGCAGGTCGAAGGGGATGTTCTTCTCGTTGACCAGCGTGCGCAGGGCACTCATGTCGATGTCCACGGCTACGCCTCCTCGTCTTTCGTCACGTTCGTCATGGTGCGGTCGGTCCGCAGTCCGTCACTGCGCACCGTCGTCCCCCTCCTCGGCGCCGTCGTCCGCCGAGGCGTCGTCCACGAAGTCCGGGGCGTCGTCGTCCGCGAAGTCCGCGGCCTCGTCGAGGAGCTTCTCGTCCTTGCGGTTGAACTCCACCTGGACGCGCGCCCGGTCCACCTCGGTGTACGCCAGACGGCGCTCCTTGGGCCGCCCGCGCCCCTTCACCGGCTGCACCTCGACCAGCGCGCCGTCCTCGTCCGCCTCCAGCACCCGGGCGACGATCTCCCCGCCGTCGACCAGGTGGATCCTGGCCAGCCGGCCCTCGGCGCGGCGCCAGTGGCGGGGCTCGACCAGCGGACGCTCCGCGCCCGGCGAACCGACCTCCAGCACGTAGGCACCGGCGCCCATCACGTCGGACTCGTCCAGGGCCTCACCGACCACACGGCTGAACTCGGCGATGGTGTCGAGGTCCACGCCGCCGTCGGCGTCCACGTCGATCTGCACCTGGCGGCGGCTGCCGGCCTGGGTGACCTTCACGTCCTCCAGGTCCAGGCCCGCCTGGGCGGCCAGCGGCTCCAGCAACGCGCGCAGCCGGTCGGTGTGGGTGGTGCTCATCCGGGTGGACTCCTCGGCCGCGTCTGCTGTTGTCAGAAGGGTGTGCCGCGTCCCCAGGCGCCGGTCCGGCGCCGGCCGGGTCGCGGCAGCTCGGCCCAAAGCCTATCCGGTGAAGCCGCCAACCACCGATTCCGGCCTGCGCACCCCGGCCGGGCCGCCACCCACTGCGAGCAAGGTCACACCGGCCCGGGAGGCCTCCGCCCGCTGGAATCCGGGCTCGGGGCGTGAGGATTCTGTAATCATTCACGCCAACGAGGGCAGGCGGGCAGGCCGTCCTCCCGTACACGCCCCGGAGTGACACCGATGAAGCCGCCCCGTAGACGGACCTTCCTGGCCCTCGGACTGCTCCTCGCCGGCGGCGGCACGCTGTCCGCGTGCACCGGCTCCCACGGCGGCGACGACGGCGGCGGCCGGGGCGAGCCGCGCCGGCCCGACCCGGACGAGCCGGTCCGGCTGCGGGCCGTCGCCGCCACCGACACGCTGCTCGCCGGGTACGACGCGCTGCTCGCCGGGCCGGGCGCCGGGCAGGCGGCGCTGCTGCAGCCGCTGCGGGCGGAGGTGGTACGGCACCGGGAGGCACTGGCCGGGGGTTCGGGCGGCGCCCCGGGCTCCACCCCGCCCTCGCCGTCCGCGGCCGCGTCGTCCGCCTCGCCGTCGTCCTCGGCGTCCGCGTCGTCGGCCTCGTCCGCGGTCACCACCCCGGCCGGGCTCGCCTCGCTGGAGCGGCAGACCGCGCAGTCCCGGCTCGCCGACCTCGGCGCCGCCTCGCCGCAGCTGGCCCGGCTGCTCGCCTCGGTGTCCGCGGCCGGGGTGCTGCACGCCGTCGCCCTGGGCGATCCGGTCCCGGCGTCCGCCCCGGCACCGGCCGCCTCGCCCGGCGTGCCGCCGGCCACCGCCGTGGCCGACGCCTCCGCGTCGCCGTCGAGCCCGCCCCCGGGCGGTACGGCGCCGGCCACGGCTCCGCCGGCCGGGACCGGCAGCGCCCCGGCCGCGGGCCCGGAAGCCGTCACGGCGCTCCAGGGCGCGCTGGGCGCCGAGCACGCCGCGGTCTACGGCTACGGCGTCGTGGGCGCCCGGCTCCCGGACGACCAGCAGCGGACCGACGCACGCACCGCGCTCGCCGCCCACCAGGCCCGCCGGGACTCCTGGCAGCGGCTGCTGGGGACGGTCGGCGCCACGCCGAGCGCGGCCGCGGCCGGCTACCAGCTCCCCTTCGCCGTGACCGACGGGGCCGGCGCCGTCCGCCTCGCGGCCCACCTCGAGACCCGGCTCACCGCGGTCTACGCCGACCTGGTCGCGGCCGTAGCCGGAGCCCAGCGCACGGCTGCTGCCGACGCGCTGCGCGAGTGCGCCCTGCGCGCCCACCGCTGGGGCGCCACGCCCACCCCGTTCCCGGGCCTCGCCGACACCGCGACCGCCACCGCCACCCCGACGGCCGCCGCCACCCCCTGACCTGCGGCGCTCCGCGGGAAGTCGCCCCCACGCCCCGCCCGCGCCCGGGTCCGGGCCGCGGACACCCTCCCGCCGGCTCCCTCTCGCGTCGCTGACCTGCGGTTTCAGGCCCATGGTCGACAATGGACGGGTAACACCACGGGGGAACAGCTACCGGAAGGCCGGCGTGTCGGGAGCACCAGCAGAGATCACCGTCCCCGAGTGGCTGGCGCGCAGCGTCGGCGCCGACGAGGAGGGGCGGCGCTGGCTGGCGGAGCTGCCGGCCCGGGTCGCCGCACACCTGGCCCGCTGGGACCTCACCCTGGAGCGGGTGCTCGATCCGGGCGGCAGCCTGAGCCTGGTCGGATACGTCCGCCGGGACGACCTCAGCCCCGCCGTCCTCAAGTCCGGGCGGACCACCCCCGAGACGGCCGCCGAGCACACCGCGCTCGCCCACTGGGCCGGCCGCGGGGCCGTGCTCCTGCTGGACGCGGACCCCGCCCAGGGCGTGCTGCTGCTGGAGCGGCTGCACGGCGACATCCCGCTGCGCTCGCTCGCCGAGGCGAAGGCCATGCTAGAGGCCACCAGCCTGCTGCACCGGCTCTGGGTGGAGCCGGGCACGGGCCACCGGTTCCCCTCGCTGGCCGACCGGGCCGGGTACCTCGCCGACGGCCTGCGCCGGCACCGCGGCCTGCCCGGCGCCGTCGAGGCCGACGCCCTGGTGGCCGAGGCGCTGGAGACCGCCGACGGGCTCGTCGACTCCGCCACCGAGGCGTTCCTGCTGCACGGGGACTTCCACCACGGCAACGTGCTCGCCGCCGACCGCGCGCCCTGGCTGGCGATCGACCCGCGGCCGCTGGTCGGCGAGCGCGCCTTCGACCTGGCCCGGCTCGCCCTGGACCGGGCCGACACCCTGGTCGGCTCCCCCGGCGTCCCGGCCGCCGTCCGCCGCCGGCTGCACCAGCTCTCCGACGCGCTGGAGGTGGACCGGGAGCGGCTGCGCGGCTGGACGCTGTTCCGCGCCACCGACCTCGGCCTGCGCGCGCTCGCGGCCGGCCGCGGGGAGGACGCCGAGCTCTACCTGGAGTTCGCCGGGGCGCTCTGACCGCCCCGCCCGGCCGGCAGCGGCAGCGGGGCGCCCATCACGGCGTAGAGGCGCTCGGTGTTCGGGAAGTGCACCGCCCGGGCGAGGTCCCGGTAGCCGAGCGAGCGGTAGAGACGGCGGGCGGGCGTCTCGGCGTCGATCGCGGAGAGGATGCTGCGGTGGAGGCCGGACCGCTCGCAGAGGGTCCGGATCAGCGTGGAGCCGATCCCGCGCCCCTGGAACCCGGGCAGCACGTGCAGCTCGGTGATCGCGAAGACGCCGTCGAGCCAGTCGCCGTGGCCGCCGGCCTCCAGGTAGGGCTGGATCACGGTGCTCCACCAGTGCTCGCGCCGGTTGGGCATGCCGTAGCCGAAGCCGACCAGCCGCCCGCCGTCGAACGCGCCGAGCGCGATCACCCCGGGCTGCTGCGCGTGCCGGCCCACGATGTGCAGCCGGACCATGACCTCCTCGGGCGACAGCCCGAACGCCACCGCCTGGACATCGAGCGCCTGCGGAGCCCATGCCGCAAGGTCGATGGCCTCGATCGTCACCCCGGTCAGCTGATCCATGCCCCGGACGTTACTACCGGCGCCCGCCCGGTGCGGCCCCGAGCCGACAACCTGCCCGCGGAACGGGGCAGGGCACGGCGCGGGGCCGGAGAACAGCCGCTGCAGAACGGAACGCCGGAGGGCGGCGGGGTGCGGAACGGGACGGTTCAGAACAGCACGCTCATGAACGCGCCGACCTCGCGGAAGCCCACCCGCCGGTACGCGGCACGGGCGCGCAGGTTGTAGTCGTTGACGTAGAGCGAGACCACCGGGGCCACCTCGCGCAGCGCGATGTCCAGGACGGCGGCCATGCCGGTCTCGGAGAGGCCCCGGCCGCGGTGGGCCGGGTCGACCCAGACGCCCTGGACCTGGCAGGCACCCTCGGTGACGGCGCCGATCTCGGCCTTGAAGACCACCTGGCCGTCCTCGGTGAACCGGGCGAACGAGCGCCCGGTGGAGACCAGTTCGGCGACCCGGGCCTGGTAGAGCAGGCCGCCGTCGCCGGCCAGCGGGGAGACTCCGACCTCTTCGGTGAACATCGCCACGCAGGCCGGCATCAGCGCCTCGACCTCGTCCCGCCGCACCCGCCGCACCAGCGGGTCGGGCGCGATCTCGGCGGACGGCACGGTGGTGGCGAGCAGTGGCTGGTGGGCGCGGACCTCGCGGGCCGGACCCCAGCTGCGCTCCAGCAGCGCCCAGAGGGCGGCGGTGGCCTCGGCCGGGCCGACGATCGAGGAGCAGCGGCGGCCCTGGCGTCGGGCCCGTTCGGCGAAGGCCTGGACGGCCGGCGGCCCGGCGTTGACCAGGACCAGGTTGGCACCGGCGTAGCAGAGCGCGTCGAGCTCGCCGTGCTCGTCGTACCAGCCCCACATCTCGCCGCCGAGGCGCCAGGGGTCGAGTCCGACGGCCTCCACCCGGGTGGCGACGAAGGCGTTGGCGACCGGGTCGCGGTGCAGCACCTCCAGGGTGTCCGCCAGGTCGGAGGCCTCCAGGACACGCGTGGTCGCCAGGGCGCGCGCGGCCTGGAACGAGCTGGGGAGCATCACACCTCGATCGAGCATCGAGACAGCACCTCACTGAGACGACTCTGGCCGCACCCTACTCCTGGCCCCACCCGGCTACGGCGGCGGGGCCGTCCGCACACGGACGGCCCCGCTTCCGGAATTCCGCAGTCCGCCCGTCACTCCGCGGCGGTCACGGTCGGGGCACCCGACTCGACGCCCTCCGCCTGCATCTGCTCGGCCAGCTTGAGGGCCTCCTCGATCAGGGTCTCGACGATCTTGGACTCGGGGACGGTCTTGATGACCTCGCCCTTGACGAAGATCTGGCCCTTGCCGTTGCCGGAGGCGACGCCGAGGTCGGCCTCGCGGGCCTCGCCCGGGCCGTTGACGACGCAGCCCATGACCGCGACGCGCAGCGGCACCTCCATGCCCTCCAGGCCGGCGGTGACCTCCTCGGCGAGCTTGTAGACGTCGACCTGGGCACGGCCGCAGGACGGGCAGGAGACGATCTCCAGGCCGCGCTCGCGCAGGCCGAGCGACTCCAGGATCTGGTTGCCGACCTTGATCTCCTCGGCCGGCGGGGCGGAGAGCGAGACCCGGATGGTGTCGCCGATGCCCTCGGCGAGCAGCGCGCCGAAGGCGACCGCGGACTTGATGGTGCCCTGGAACGCCGGGCCGGCCTCGGTGACGCCGAGGTGCAGCGGGTAGTCGCAGGCGGCGGCGAGCTGGCGGTAGGCGTTGATCATCACGACCGGGTCGTTGTGCTTGACCGAGATCTTGATGTCGCGGAAGTCGTGCTCCTCGAACAGCGAGCACTCCCAGAGCGCGGACTCGACCAGGGCCTCCGGGGTGGCGCGGCCGTACTTCTCCAGCAGGCGCTTGTCCAGCGAGCCGGCGTTGACGCCGATCCGGATCGGGATGCCGGCGTCCTTGGCCGCCTTGGCGATCTCGCCGACCTTGTCGTCGAAGGCTTTGATGTTGCCCGGGTTGACGCGGACCGCCGCGCAGCCGGCGTCGATCGCCGCGAAGACGTACTTGGGCTGGAAGTGGATGTCCGCGATCACCGGGATCTTCGACTTCTTCGCGATGATCGGCAGCGCGTCGGCGTCGTCCTGCGACGGGCAGGCCACCCGGACGATCTGGCAGCCGGACGCGGTCAGCTCCGCGATCTGCTGCAGCGTGGCGTTGACGTCCGCGGTCACCGTGGTGGTCATCGACTGCACCGAGACGGGCGCGTCGCCGCCGACCGGCACGTTGCCGACCATGATCTGCCGGGAGTAACGGCGCTTGGCGAGCGGCTTGAGCGGCAGAGACGGAATACCGAGCGAGATCGCGGTCATGTGCGCAGGGTTCCCCGGGGTTGAGGTGTGGTCGGTCCGGCCGTTCGGGAAGGCCGGGGCCGGGCGCGACGGTCGACGCGCACCCGGGCTCCAACGGTACGGCACGCCGACGGGCCCGAGCACACCCGCCGTACCCGGACGGTCAGCTGATCTTGACCGGGTTCACCAGGTCGGCGACCAGCACCAGCACGGTGAAGCCGACGAAGACGCTGGCCACCACGTAGGCGAGCGGCATCAGGCGGGCCACGTCGAAGGGCCCGGGGTCGGGCCGCCTGAACAGCTGAGCGAACCGGCGGCGCACCGACTCCCAGACCGCGCCGGCGATGTGACCGCCGTCCAGCGGGAGCAGCGGCAGCATGTTGAACAGGAAGAGCGACAGGTTGATGCCGGCCAGCAGGTTGACGAAGTAGGCGATCCGCTGGGTCCCCGGGATGTCCAGGGCGAAGACCTCGCCGCTGACCCGGGCCGCGCCGACCATGCCGATCGGCGAGTCCACCTCGCGGGGGGCGCCGTCCACCACCGAGTGCCACAGGCCCGGGATCTTGCCCGGCAGGGCGACCAGCGACTTCACGCCGTTCTCCGCCATGTCGTACATCCGGTCGAGCGACTGCCCGAAGCCCAGCCGGACGATGCCGGTGGTCGGCGTGAAGCCGAGGAAGCCGGCCTGCACCGTCTCGCCCTTGATCGGGACGCCGTTGCCGTCGTACTTCTGCACGTCGTTGACGGCGATCGTGGGCACCAGCGTGAGCTGCTGGCCGCCCCGCTCGACGACGATCGGCACCGTCTTCCCGGCCGACCTGCGGATGTCCGCCTGGAGCTGCTCGTAGTCGCGGATCCGGTCGCCGTCGAAGGAGACGACCCTGTCGCCCGGCTTCAGCTGCACCTGCGCGGCCGGGGTCGGCGGCGCGTCCTTGGGGCAGGTGTCGGTGGGCTGGCCGGCCTTGACGATGCACTGGGAGACGGTGCCGATGGTGGGCACGGTCATCGAGACGCCGAAACCCATCATCACGGTCAGGAAGAGCCCGAACGCGAGGACGAGGTTCATGAACGGACCGGCGAACATGACGATGACGCGCTTCCACGGTTTGCGCGTGTAGAAGAGCCGGTCCTCGTCGCCGTCCTGGAGCTCCTCGTAGGAGGCCTGCCGGGCGTCCTCGATCATGGTGCGCCAGGGCGAGCTGCTCCGCTTGGTGATCCGCCCGTCCGCGCCGGGCGGGAACATCCCGATCATGCGGATGTAGCCGCCCAGCGGGATCGCCTTGATGCCGTACTCGGTCTCGCCCTTCTTGCGAGACCAGACGGTCGGGCCGAAGCCGACCATGTACTGCGGCACCCGGATGCCGAACAGCTTGGCCGTGGAGAGGTGGCCGAGCTCGTGCCAAGCGATCGAGACCAGCAGCCCGACCGCGAAGACCAGGATGCCGACCACCGTCATCACCGTTGCCACCGCTGATCCTCCGTCATGCCGCTCCGCTCGTCGTCTTGTCTTACCGCAGTTTCGGTCGCCACCGGAACCGTCAGCCGGCCGCCAGTTCGCGCGCCCGGGCCCTGGCCCAGTCCTCCGCGTGCAGGACGTCCTCGACCGTGAGGGAGGTTCCCCCCGCGGGGGCCCCGTGCTCCGCCACGACCTTGGCAACAGTGTCCACGATTCCGGTGAAGGCGAGGCGGCCCTTCAGGAAGGCCTCCACGCACTCCTCGTTCGCCGCGTTGAAGACCGCCGGAACGGTGCCGCCGAGCGAGCCCGCCTCCCGGGCCAGGTCCACCGCCGGGAAGGCCTCGTTGTCCAGAGGGAAGAACTCCCAGCTGGCCGCCTTGGTCCAGTCGCAGGCGGGCGCCGCGTCCGGCACCCGGTCCGGCCACCCCATGCCGAGGGCGATCGGCATCCGCATGTCCGGCGGGCTGGCCTGCGCCAGCGTGGAACCGTCGGTGAACTCCACCATCGAGTGCACGACCGACTGCGGATGGACGACGACCTCGATCCGGTCGAACGGCACGTCGTAGAGCAGGTGCGCCTCGATCACCTCCAGGCCCTTGTTCACCAGGGTGGCCGAGTTGATCGTCACCACCGGACCCATCGCCCAGGTCGGGTGCGCCAGCGCGTCCTGCGGGGTGACGCCCGCCAGCTGCTCGCGGCTGCGGTTGCGGAACGGGCCGCCGCTGGCGGTGACCACCAGCTTGCGGACCTCGGCCCGGGTGCCGCCGGCCAGCGCCTGGAACAGCGCCGCGTGCTCGGAGTCCACCGGCACGATCTGCCCCGGCTGCGCCACCGCCTTCACCAGCGGACCGCCGACGATCAGCGACTCCTTGTTGGCCAGCACCAGCACCCGGCCGGCCGACAGCGCGGCCAGCGTCGGCCGCAGGCCGATCGAACCGGTGATGCCGTTCAGCACCGAGTGGCACTCCGTCGCGGCCAGCTCGGTCGCCGCGTCCGGGCCCGCCAGCACGGCCGGCAGGGGACGGCCCGCCGCCTTCGCCGCCAGCGCCTCGCGCAGCGCCGGCTCGGCCGCCGGGTCGGCCACCGCCACGGTGTGCACCCCGAGCTCCAGCGCCTGCTCGGCGAGCAGTTCCACCCGGCCGCCGGCCGCCGACAGGGCGACCACCCTGAACCGGTCCGGGTTGCGGCGCACCACGTCGATGGCCTGGGTGCCGATCGAACCGGTGGAGCCGAGGATCACCAGCTCCCGGGGGCCGGAGGGGTCCTTCACCACGGAGGTGAAACGCAGCTGCGGGTGGGCGAGCGAAGTCATGCGCCCATTGTGTCCTGCCCGACGCACTCCCCAGGACGCCGGGACGCCGCGCGGCTACCGTCGGAGCCATGCGTACCGTCATCGCCGGGGGCCACGGACAGATCGCGCTCAGGCTGGAACGGCTCCTCGCCGAGCGCGGCGACCGGCCCGCCGGAATCATCCGCAAGCCCGAACAGGCCACCGACCTGGCCGACGCCGGGGCCGAGCCGCTGCTGCTCGACCTGGAGTCCGCCACCGTCCCCGAACTCGCCGGACTGCTGGAGGGGGCCGACGCGGTGGTCTTCGCCGCCGGCGCCGGGCCGGGCAGCGGCGCCGCCCGCAAGAACACCGTCGACCGCGACGCGGCCGTCCTGCTCGCCGACGCCGCCGAACTCGCCGGTGTGCGGCGCTACGTGATCATCTCCTCGATGGGGGCCGACGCCGCGGCGCACGCGGCGGACCCGGTCTTCGAGACCTACCTGCGGGCCAAGGGCGCCGCCGACGACGCCATCCGGGCCCGCACCACGCTGGACTGGACCGTGCTGCGGCCCGGCCGGCTCACCGACGGCCCCGGCACCGGCCTGGTCCGGCTCGCCCCCTCCGTCCCGCACGGCGCGGTGGACCGGGCCGACGTGGCCGCCGTGCTGGCCGCGCTGCTGCACGAGCCGGGCACCGCCGGGCAGACGCTGGAACTGGTCGCCGGCAACGCGACGGTCGAGGAGGCCGTCGCCGCCGCGGCCGGGCACGACGGCTGATCGAGGGCGTCGGGTGATCGAGGGCGTCGGCTGACCGAGGGGTCGGGCGATCCAGGGCGTCGGGTGACCGACGGCGTCCGCGGGCGCGGACGCGTGCGGGGCCCGGTTCGACGAACCGGGCCCCGCACACGGGAACACGTCGACCGGTCGACCGACCGCTGCTCAGTTACCGATCAGCGGCCGATCAGCGGCCGATCAGCGGCCGATCAGCGGCCGGTCAAGGGTCGATCAGAGGTCCAGGCCGGTGAGGACCATGACCTTCTCGACGGTGTAGTCGTCCATCGCGTACTTGACGCCCTCGCGGCCGACGCCGGAGTCCTTGACGCCGCCGTACGGCATCTGGTCGGCGCGGTAGGACGGCGCGTCGCCGATGATCACACCGCCGACCTCCAGCTCCCGCTGGGCGCGGAAGGCGGTCTGCAGGTCGTGGGTGAAGACGCCGGCCTGCAGGCCGAAGTCCGAGTCGTTGACGGCGGCGAAGGCCTCGTCGGTGCCGTCGACCTTGTGCAGCGACAGGACCGGGCCGAACACCTCGGCCTTGGCCAGGATCGCGTCGGCCGGCAGGTCGGCCAGCACGGTCGGGGCGTAGGTCGCGCCCTCGCGGGTGCCGCCGGTGAGCACCTTGGCGCCCTTGGCGACGGCGTCGTCCACCCAGGACTCCACCCGCTTGGCGGCGTTCTCGTCGACCAGCGGGCCGACGTCGGTGGCGTCGTCGTTCGGGTCGCCGGTGACCTGGACCTGGACCTTGGCCACGACCTTCTCGACCAGGCGGTCGTAGACGGACACGTCGGCGATCACCCGCTGCACCGAGATGCAGGACTGGCCGCCCTGGTAGTTGGCGAACATCGCGATCCGGGTGGCGGCCCAGTCCAGGTCCGCCTCGGAGGACCAGTCGGCGAGCACCACGGCCGCGGCGTTGCCGCCGAGCTCCAGGGTGCAGTGCTTGCGCGGCACCGAGTCCATGATCTGGTAGCCGACCTTGTCCGAACCGGTGAAGGAGATCACCGGCAGGCGCTTGTCCTGCACCAGCGCCGGCATCCGGTCGTTGGGCACCGGCAGGACGCTCCAGGAGCCGGCCGGCAGGTCGGTCTCGGCCAGGATCTCGCCCAGCACCATCGCGGAGAGCGGGGTGGCCGGGGCCGGCTTGAGGATGATCGGCGCGCCGACCGCGATCGCCGGGGCGACCTTGTGGGCGACCAGGTTCAGCGGGAAGTTGAACGGGGCGATGCCCAGCACCACGCCGCGCGGGAACCGGCGCACCACCGCGAAGCGGCCCACGCCGCCCGGGTCGGTGTCCAGCCGCATGGTCTCGCCGTTGGTGCGGCGGGCCTCCTCGGCCGCCCAGCGGAACACGGAGACGGCACGCCCGACCTCGCCGCGGGCCCACTTGATCGGCTTGCCGTTCTCGGCGGTGATCAGCTGGGCGATCTCCTCGGTGCGCTCGGCCAGGCGCTTCGCCACGTGGTCCAGCGCGGTGGCCCGCACGTGCGCGGGGGTCGCCGCGAACACCGGCAGCGCGGCCACGGCGGCGTCCAGCGCCTCCTCGACCTGCGCCTCGGTCGGGACGCTGACCTTGCCGACCAGACGGCCGTCCCAGCTGTTGTGCACCTCGAAGTCGGCGTCGCCGCTCGCCCGGCGGCCGGCCAGCCAGAATTCGTACGTGGTGGTCACCGTGGTACCGGCCCTCTCCTCGTCGTCCTCACGGCTCCACGGACGTGGAACCAGGATCGAGGGTAGGGGCGTCGACGCGCCGACCGGATTGGCCGCGAAGTAGCGTTCGCCACGGACGCCACTCCAACACGTCCAGACGTTCGGTCGCCGAATGCGGTAGCGGGCCGCGGCGGGGAGCCGGTCCGCGCCGCCCCGCCCGCTCCGGAGGTCCGCTCCGCCCGCGTCCTCCGGCCGGCTCGTCCGGCTGCAGGAGCGGAGCGTCCACTCCTCGCCGGGGCGGAACGCCTACTCCTCGCCGGAGCGGAGGGCCAGCCAGAGCTCCATCCGGACGTCGGTGTCGTCCAGCGAGCGGCCGAGCAGCTCCTCGACCCGACGCATCCGGTAGCGCAGCGTGTGCCGGTGCACCCCGAGATCGGCGGCAGCCGCGTCCCACTGCCCGTGTCGGGACAGCCACGCCCGCAACGAGGCGACCAGGTCACCGCGCGCCGTCCGGTCGTGCTCGCGCAGCGGGCGCAGCAGCCCCTCCGCGAACGCCGTCACCGCGTCCTCGCCGAGCAGCGGCAGCAGCGACCCCGCGCCGACCTCCTCGTGGTCCACCGAACGCCGGCCGCCGCGCAGCGCCACCGCCAGCGCCCGCTCGGCCTGCGCGTGCGCCGTCCCGGCCTCCTCCAGCGCGGCCGGCGCCGAGACGCCCAGCGACATCCCCTCGTGCTCCTCCACCACCCCGAGGCAGGCCCGGTGCACCGCGCCGTTGTCCAGCGCCAGCACCATCAGCCGCGCGCCGTGCGTCCCGTCCTCACGCGCCACCAGCAGCTTCTCGCCGACCCGGGCCCCCGCCTGCTCGGCCCGGTCGCCCAGCTCGCCCAGCGCCTCCGAGGCGTCCACGCCCTGGCCGGCACCGGCCACCAGGACCCGGACCGTGCCCTCCGGCAGCCCGCCGAACAGCCCCGCGGCCACCTGCCGCGCCGTGGCCACCTCGCCCGCCAGCACCATCCGCAGCAGCGCCGCGCCCATCCGCTCCTCGGCCTGCCGCAGCTCGCGCGAGCGCTCCAGGGTGAGGGTCAGCAGCGCCACCGCCGCGTTCAGCACGTACCGCTCGGTCGGGGTGATCCGGTCCTCGGTCCCCACCGCAAGGAAGCCCCGCGCCCGCCGGTCGGCCCCCAGCGACTGGACCACCACGTAGTCCTCGTCCGCCGTGTCTATCCCCGGCGAGCGCCCCTGCAACGCGGCGCTCGACGGCGCCGGGCGCCGCCGCAGCCGGTCCACCTCGGCCGCCAGCCGCCCCGCCCGCCGCGCCGCCCAGTCCGGCGCCACCACCGACAGCGCCCCCGAGCCGTCGTACAGCGCCGCCCAGCCCCCCAGCCGCGCCGCCAGCCGTCGCACCACCGCGGTGGTGCCGTCCTTGCCCAGCGCCGCCCGGGTCAGCTCCTCCTGCGCTTCGAAGCTAGTGGTCACCGCCTCGTACTGCTCGGCCGCCAGCGCCGCCGAGACCACCTTGCTGATCGCGATGAACGGCGTCGGCTCCGGCACCCGCAGCAGCGGCAGCCCGCGCTGCGCCGCCGCCTCCACCAGCGGCTGCGGCACCTCGGTGTGCGACAGCCCTACGCCGAGCCCCAGCCCCACCACGCCCGCGTCGGCCAGCCGGTGCACGTACGCCTGCAGCTGGGCGGCGGTCCGGCCCAGCTTGATGCCGGTGGTGAGCAGCAGCTCACCGCCTTCGAGGAACGGCGTCGGGTCGTCCAGCTCGCTGGTGTGCACCCAGCGGACCGGCCGCTCCAGGTGGTCCGCACCGGCGAGGACCGTCAGATGGAGCGAGGTGTTGCGGACGACGGAGGCGAGTGTGGGAGGCATGGCACCTTCGGGGAAACGACCTGACCGCGCCGTTGCGGCCGGGCGAGGAGAGGCGGTGGGGGCTGGGTGGCCGTGCGGCCGGGATTGGGGTCAGGGAGGGGTCTCTCCTCTCATTATGGACGCTCCGGACAACCGGCACTGCCGAATCCACCTCGGAGGCAGGCTTCGCCCGGGCCCACACCGCCCGCGGGCCACCGGATCAGCTCCGCAGATCCACCAGCAGCGGCGGCACCTGCTCGCCCGACACCGCCGTCAGCGACACCACCGCGTGCCCCGCCGGCAGCGCGTGCGCCAGGTCGGAGGGCGACCACCGCAGCCGCTCGACGTCCCGCGTGGTCACCGACTCGGTCTGCGCCGTCGTCCCCGACAACGCCTTCCGCCCCAACCGCCCCGCCCGACGGATCACGCCGCCCGAGGTGTCCGGAGTGTGCGTCACCGCCGTCTCCCGGACCAGGTGCGTGCCCCAGGCCTCGGAGAACAGCTTCCCGTCCCACGGCGCGATCCCGGGGAACGCCATCCGGCAGCCGACCGCCCCGAAGAGCGGCGCCCGCAGCGCCTCGGGCAGATCGACCAGGGTCCGCAGCAACAGGACGGCACCCGCGTTCGTCGCGCGCAGCCGCTGCAGCCCCCGGACGGTGTTCGCGTCCAGCGCCGCCGTGGCGTCGTCCACCACGAGGCCCGCGAACAGCGAGCGGTCCTCGCGCGCCGCCGCGGCCTGCACGAACTGACCCACCACCAGTCGCGACAGCATCCGCGCCGCCTCCGGGTGGCTGCGCTCCGGCAGCTTCACCCGGACCCGCAGCGGGTGGTCCAGCACCCGCATCGCGAACGGCGGGCGCCCGGTTCCGTCGGTCGCGAAAGCCCCCCGGAAGGCCGGCCGGTCCAGCAGCGCCAGCCGGTCCGCCAGAAGAGACCCCGGATCGTCCGCCCGGCCGCGCTGGCGCTCGCGGTGCTCCAGGTCCCGCTCGTACGCCTCGAGCCGCCCCGCGACGCGAAGCGCCTTCACCAGCGCCTCCATCGCCTCCGGCTCACCGCCGAGCAGCGACCGCAGCTCGCGCACCCCCGGGTAGCGGCCATGGGCGGCGTGGAACGGGCCGACCACCTGCTGCAGCGTCGTCCGGGCCGTCTCCGCACGGGCGGTCAGTTCGTCGGGGAGCAGCGCCTCGGCCAGCCGGGCGGCCGCCTCGTCCGGGTCCTGCGCCGCGCCGTAGAGGTCCAGTCCGTAGGCCGACCCCTGGTCGCCGGGGGCGATCACCACGTCGTACCAGGTGTCCGGCCCCAGGTCCACGTCCGCCGCGCCGATCACCACCGCGCAGGCGGTCCCCGCGAGCGCCTGCACGCAGAGCGCCTCGGCGACCGGCCGGGCCAGCCGCGCCGTCTTCCCCGTCCCCGCCGGGCCGACCGCCAGCAGCGAGGTGCCGAGCACCGCCGGGTCCAGCGCGAAGCCCGCGGCGCGGTGCGTCAGCGGGTTCTTGGGCACGTCCTGGGTAGTACCCAGCCGCACCTGACGCAGCAGCAGGTCGTGGCGTTCGACCCGCCCCGGCAGTTCGCGCACCTCCGAGGGGTGGGCGAACGCCGCCGCGCCACGGGCCGTCACCTGCTCGACGAAGGCCGGGACGAACACCGGGTCCGCCTGCGCCGACTCCCAGGCCCGGTGGATCCGCACGTAGTCGACGTCGCCGACCGCCTCCCCGGCCAGCCGCCCCGCCGCCGCGGCCGCGCCGCCGTGTCTGAGCTCCGCCCACGGGTCGTCCGGCCGCTCCGCCGCCGTGTCCTCGCCCTCGGCGGGCTCAGCCTCGGTCACGGCGCGCGACAGCAGCGGCGCGGCATACCGCCGCCACACCTCCGTCCAACGACCCATCCGGCCGAAGACTTTGATCACGATGCCCGCCACGAGCACGTTCAGGGTCAGGATGACCGAGACCGCGACGAAGGCCGACTGGGTCGGCAGCACACCGATCAACGTGGTCCCGTACTTGGCAAACTCGACGCCGTACACATAGGCCAACCACCCCACCACCGCGTTCAGTCCGGCGCGGAGGAGCAGCGGCCAGGTCGGGACCTTGGCGTCTTCGGCGCGGTCGGGGTCGATCTGGGCGTAGCCCTGGCGGTAGATGCCCGGGGGGGCCGGGGGGCGGGGGGCGGCGACCCAGGTGGGGAGGTCGAAGGCCGGGGGCAGCGGGCGTTGGTGGGGCACCGGTGGGGTGGGTGTGGTGGTGGTCCGCTCGCCGTGGCCCCGTGCCCCGTCCAGTTCCATGTCCGGCCCCGCTCCCTCGCCCGCCCGGCCCGACCGTCGTCGGTCCCGCCATACCCATGCCACCGCACCGGCGACACGCCCGCGCTCAATGTAGTGGAGCGGAGCCTCCCGGTAGCCGTACCACCCGCCTGGCCGCCTCGGACAAGTCGGACGGCTCAGTGCTACCGAGTGGCGCATGCCCGGCCGGGGAGGGCGGCCGTAGCCTGCGAAGCATCGAGCCGAGAAGTCTGGAGAGAAAACTGATGAGCGCCGCAACGCCGCTCCCGCAGGAGCGCCGCCTGGTCACCGCGATCCCCGGTCCGAAGTCGCAGGAGCTGCAGGCCCGCAAGCTGGGTGCGGTGGCGGCCGGCGTCGGCACCACCCTGCCGGTGTACGTGTCCCGCGCCAACGGTGGCGTGCTGGAGGACGTGGACGGCAACTCGCTGATCGACTTCGGCTCCGGCATCGCCGTGACCAACGTCGGCAACAGCGCCGAGGCCGTCGTGGCCAAGGCGTCCGAGCAGCTGGCCGCCTTCACGCACACCTGTTTCATGGTGACCCCGTACGAGGGTTACGTGGCCGTGGCCGAGCAGCTGAACGAGCTGACCCCGGGCGACCACGAGAAGCGGACCGCGCTGTTCAACTCGGGCGCCGAGGCGGTCGAGAACGCGGTGAAGATCGCCCGTGCCTACACCAAGCGCACCGCCGTCGTGGTGTTCGACCACGGCTACCACGGCCGCACCAACCTCACCATGGGCCTCACGGCGAAGAACATGCCGTACAAGCAGGGCTTCGGCCCGTTCGCCCCGGAGATCTACCGGGTGCCGGTGGCGTACCCCTACCGCTGGCTGACCGGTGCGGAGAACTGCGCCGCCGAGGCCGCCGCCCAGGCGATCGACATCATCAACAAGCAGATCGGCGCCGAGAACGTCGCTGCGATCATCATCGAGCCGATCCAGGGCGAGGGCGGCTTCATCGAGCCGGCCAAGGGCTTCCTGCCGGCGATCGTGGAGTACGCGAAGGCCAACGGCATCGTGTTCGTCGCCGACGAGATCCAGACCGGCTTCTGCCGCACCGGCCAGTGGTTCGCGTGCGACGACGAGGGCATCGTCCCGGACCTGATCACCACCGCCAAGGGCATCGCCGGCGGTCTGCCGCTGGCCGCGGTGACCGGTCGCGCCGAGATCATGGACGCCGCGCACGCGGGTGGCCTGGGCGGCACCTACGGCGGCAACCCGGTGGCCTGCGCCGCCGCGCTGGGCTCCATCGAGACCATGAAGGAGCAGGACCTCAACGGCAAGGCGCAGCGGATCGGCGAGATCATGCTGGGCCGCCTGTCGGCGATGCAGGAGAAGTTCGACGTGATCGGCGACGTCCGCGGCCGCGGCGCGATGATCGCGATCGAGCTGGTGAAGCCGGGCTCCAAGGAGCCGAACCCGGAGATCACCGCCGCCGTGGCGAAGGCCTGCCACGCCGAGGGCCTGGTCGTGCTGACCGCCGGCACCTACGGCAACGTGCTCCGCTTCCTGCCGCCGCTGGTGATGCCGGAGCACCTGCTCAACGAGGGCCTGGACATCATCGAGGGTGCCTTCGCCCTGCAGGGCGTCACCGCCGCCTGACCGGGGGCAGGCGCCACAGACCCCGCCGGAGGGATGTCCGGACAGCGCTGAACGGCCCGCGAGGACGAGAGTCCCCGCGGGCCGTTCGGTCTTCTCCGGGCCGTTCGGACGTGCCCGCAGGGTGCGGACGCGCGCGCCCGCGGGCAGGTGACCGGCCGTGCGTCCGGCGGCGTGTGCGGGCCGTGCGGGGCACCGATCGGCCGCGGTGAAGATGCTGTGCGGAATCGCTGAAGCTCCTCAACGGAGCAGGGCCGTTGACGTAGTGTCATGACAGATGGACAGCGAGCCAAAGCCATTGGCGGAACCGTCCGCGGCACCGCCCCCGGAGGCCGGTCCGCGTGCCGGCCGTGAGGACAACCAGGCTGCCCCGCAAGAGGCGGCGCACACCGAAGGCCGATCGACCGACCGTCCGACCCACACCCCCCGGGGCGCACGGAACGGCGATCATCAGAGCCGCCCCGGAGCTCTCCCCCCTGCTCCGGGGCGGCCGCTTCGCGTCCTGCGCCGGTTCGCCGCCTCTCCCGCGCTGCCGGCGCTGCTGGTCGCCGTGCTGGTTCCGGTGTCCTGGCAGGTGGCCGTCGACGGGCCGCTGCTCGGGCTGGACCGCTGGGTCCGGCACACCGTCCGGGAGAGCCGGCACGAGCTGCACAGCACGCTGCTCAACCACCTCGGCAAGGCCCTGTCCGACCTCGGCGGTTCCGTCCCGGCGATCCCGGTGCTGCTGGCCGGCGGGGCGGTGGCCGCCTGGCGGACCCACCGGGCGGGGGCCCCGCGCCGATGGCTGCCGCCGCTGGTGGCGGTGCTGACCGCCGGGTTGATCCCGCTGCTGGTCGTCCCGGCGAAGGCGTGGTTCGGCCGGCCGGGCCCGTTCGGGGTGCCACTGGCACCGGACCAGTGGGGCTGGTACCCGTCCGGGCACACGACGACGGCGGCCTTCTCGTACGGCGTGGCCGCGCTGCTGGTCGCTCGCACCGTCGGCGCCGCGGGCCGGCGCCGGCTCTGCGGAGCGGCCGCCCTGCTGTCGGTCGGGGTCGGCCTCGGACTGGTCTGGAGCGACTACCACTGGTTGCTGGACGTGGTGGCCGGCTGGTGCCTGGCGGGGTTGGTGCTCTGGGCCCTGGCCCGGTGGCTGCCCGCCGGTCCCCCGCCGCCCGCGGCCTCGCCCGACGCGTCGACCCCCCGACCGTCGACCCGTTAGGGGTACCGGCAGGAACCGACCGAGCGCGGCGGCCCCGCTAGCCCTCGGCGGGCTCGTCGTTGCGGTGGACGTGGCCGGCTTCGCCGTTGTCGCGGCGCCACGCGACGACCAGCTCGTCGCGGGTCCCGAAGCGGACCAGGTGACGGCCGACCACGTCCTCCAGGTCGGGCAGGTTCTCCGCCTCGCCCTCGACGGCGAGCAGCAGGGCGTCGGGGGCGGCCTCCAGGGTGGCGGTGCCGATGCGGAAGACGAGGGTGCCGCGGCCGGTCTCGTCGGACCAGTCGGCCTCGATCTTGCGGCCCATGTGGGCGGCGAGCTGCTTGGCGTAACGGCCCGGGCGGTCGGTGGCGACGCGGGCTTCGGAGCGGGGCACAGGCCCTCCAAGGTCTGGGAGGGAACTTAGGGTGCCCTCACTTGAATCTACGCTAACTCAGATAGTGAGCTTCACTCAACACTTTTCGGGGCCGCCCTGGCCCCGGCCTCTGCGAAGGCCCTCCTCGTCGGCCTCCCCGTCCGCCTTCCGGCTCCCGGACCGGCCGATACGCTTGGTCGAATCACCTGCCGAGGAGAGCCGCCCATGACCACGACGCCGACCGACGACGCGGCGAGCTCCTCCCCCGGCTCCCCGGCCCCCGGCACTCCCCACGGCGCCTCCGGCGGCACCCCCACCGACGCCGCGGCGACGCCGCAGGACACCGCCGCCGAGCTGGCCGACGCGATGACCCGGGCGATCAAGCGGATCCGCCGCCGCACCAGCGAACGGCTGGAGCCCTACGGCATCACCCCCGGCCAGGGCCGCGCCCTGCGCACCCTCGCGCACGCGCCCGGCTGCGAGCTGCCGGACCGGGCGATGCGGCTGAGCGAGCTCGCGGACCGCCTGCACATCGCCCCCCGCTCGGCCACCACGGTGGTCGACGCGCTGGAGGAGGCGGGCATGGTCGAGCGGACCCCGGACCCGGCCGACCGGCGCGCCGTGCGGATCGTGCTGACCGAGGCCGGCCAGGCCGCGGTCGAGCGGATCGGGCAGGTCCGGCACGAGGTGGCACTGGAGTACTTCGGACCGGTCAGCCCCGCGGAACAGGATCTGCTGCTGCGGGCGCTGCGGTCCGCCGAGGCCGCGTACGGGGCCACCACCCCGGCGCGGCGGACAGCGCCCCCGGGCGCGACGCGGTGATCCCGATGCCGGCGATCACCAGCAGCGCCGCACCGGCGGCCCGCGGACTGATGCGCTCGCCGAGCAGCAGCCACGCCGAGGACATCCCGAACACCGGCACCAGCAGCGAGTAGGGCGCCACCGCGGTGGCGTCGTAGCTGCGCAGCAGGTAGCTCCAGGCGACGAAGCCGAACAGGGTGGAGACCAGCCCGACGTACCCGATCGCGCCCAGGCCGGCCGGGGTGATCTCGCGCAACGCCCGCAGGTCCTCGGCCGGGCCCTCGACCAGCAGCGAGAGCCCGAGCAGCGGCAGCGGCGGCACGGCACTGACCCAGACCATCCAGCGCAGCGCGTCCGACGGGGCGGCCCGGCGGGTCAGTACGTTGGACAGCCCCCAGGCGACCGCGGCCAGCAGGACCAGGGCGAACGCCCCGCCCGGGCCGCCGAGCCCGCGGTCGACGGCGCACAGTCCGATCCCGGCGAAGGCGATCGCGAGACCGGCCAGCCGCCGGCCGCCGGGGCGCTCGCGGAGCAGCACGGCGGCGAACAGGGCCGTGAAGACCGCCTGGCTCTGCAGCACCAGCGAGGACAGCCCGGCCGGCATCCCGGCGTGCATGCCGAGGAAGAGCAGTCCGAACTTGACCACGCCGAGCACGAACCCCACCCCCAGCACCCACCGCCACGCCACCTTGGGCGGGCCGACGAAGAACACCGCCGGCACCGCGACCACCGCGAACCGCAGGGCGCAGAAGAGCAGCGGCGGAAAGTTCTCCAAGCCGACGTGGATGAGGACGAAGTTGAGGCCCCAGACGGCGGCGACCAGGACGGCCAGGCCGATGTGACGCGGGCTCATGCTGCCGCCGGGGGCGGCCGGTGTGGCGGTCATGGATCGAGGATGACCGGGGGAACCGTGTAGCACCAGCGATGAATTCTGAAGTGCACCGTTCAGCAGTGCTGCATGATGGTCGCCATGATGGATCTGGGACGCCTGCGGGCGCTGAACGCGGTGGCCGTGCACGGCTCGGTCGGCGGGGCGGCCGCCTCGCTCGGCTTCACCCCCTCGGCGGTCTCCCAGCAGATCGCCAAGCTGGAGCGCGAGACCCGGACGGTGCTGCTGGAGCGCCAGGGCCGCGGTGTGGTGCTGACGGACGCCGCCCGCGAGCTCGCCGCCACGGCGCAGGCGGTGCTGGGGCTGGTGGAGCAGGCCGAGGTGCGGCTGGAGGAGCAGCGCGGCCAGGCGGTGGGCCGGCTGCTGGTGGCCGCCTTCGCGACCGGCGCCCGCGGGCTGATGCCGGGGGTCCTCGCCGATCTGCGCGGGCGCTGCCCCGACCTGGACGTCCGGCTGCTGGAGAGCGACCCGTACCTGGCGGCGGAGCTGGTCGCCCGGGGCGAGGTGGACCTGGCGCTGGTCCAGGACTGGCCGACCGTGCCGCTGCCGGTCCAGGCGGGGCTCTCCCGGCTGGACCTCGGCCGGGACGCCGTGGACCTGCTGCTGCCGGCCGAGGACCCGCTGGCGGAGCTCGCCGTGGTGCCGGTCGGACGGCTCTGCGGGCAGCGGTGGATCAGCGTGCCGCCGGGCAACATCTGCCACGACTGGCTGGTCCGGACACTGCGCGAGGCCGGTGAGGAGCCCGACGTCCGCTACCAGGTCGGCGAGTTCGAGACCCAGATCGCACTGATCGCGGCCGGCCTGGGGATCGGCCTGGTGCCGCGGCTGGGGCGGGGCGCGCTGCCCCCGGGGGTAGTCGCCCGGCCGGTCGTGCCGGAGCCCTCCCGGCGGGTCTTCGCGATCTGGCGCACCCAGGCCTCCCGGCGCCCGGCGATCACGGAGGCGCTGGCCGCGATGCGGGAGCGGTGGGCCGCCCTCGACGGGTGAGGCGGGCGTCGTGCCGACACACGGGCCGAGCAGGCGGACCGGCAGCGCGGGCCACGGCGCGGGCCCGGGCGCGGCCGCGGCGCGGCCACGGCGCCAGCTACGGCGCCGCGGAGCGGCGTTCAGGCCGCGAAGCCGATCACCAGCCACATGAAGCCGACGCCGGCCAGGGTGCAGAGCAGGGTGGTGCGCGAGGGGTGCGGGCTGTGCGCCTCGGGGAGGATGTCGGAGGTCGCCAGGTAGAGCAGGAAGCCCGCGAAGAACCCGAGGTAGAGACCGAGCAGCCGCTCCGGGATGGTGAACAGCAGGGTGATCGCGGCACCGGTCACCGGCGCCAGGGCGTCCGCCGCCAGCAGGGTCAGCGCCCGGCGTCGGTTGTTCCCGTAGAGCCGGGTGATCGTGTACGTGTTGAAGCCGTCGGCGAAGTCGTGGGCGACCACGGCGATGGCCACCACCGTCCCGACCGTGGTCCCGGCCTGGAAGGCCGCGCCGATGGCGAAGCCGTCCATCACGCTGTGACCCACCAGGGCCAGCGCCGCGGTGAGGCCGACGCCCTGCGTCCCGGCCGGGGGCGTGTGGCCGTGCGCATGGGCGTGACCGTGGGCGGGCCGCTGACCGTGGGTGTGCTCCGCGTACTCGGCCTCGTGCCCCCGGTGGATCGCGACCGCGCGCTCGATGATGTGGATGGTCAGGAACCCGGCCGCGAACATCAGCAGGGCCTGCGGCACCCCGTGGACCTCCTCGGGTGCCTGGTGCAGCGCCTCCGGCAGCAGGTCGAACGCGACCACGCCGAGCATCAGCCCGGCGGCGAAGCCGAGCACCAGGTGGCGCCGGTCGCCCGTGCGCTGGGCCACGTAGCCGCCGATCAGCGTCATCAGGAACGCCCCGGCGGCCACCAGGATCGCGGTCACCGCACCTCCCCAGTACCGGGCACCGTGCCCACCGCTCCTCCCCCGTGTCCCGACCGTCCGCCCCGGCACCCGTGCGCACCAGCCTCGCGCCGTCCCCGGACGGCCGCCCTCCGGACGGGCCGTCAGGGTGAGCCGCGCCGGCGGCGGCCCGGCTCCCCGCTGCCGTCACCGTGCCGCTGCTCGGGCCGCCTCAGGCCCGGGGTCGCTCGCGCCGACCCCGGTCGTGCTGATCCCGGGTCGTCCCGGGTCGTCCCGGCTGAGCTCCGGGCTCAGCTCCGGCTCACCTCCGTTTCAGCTCCGGCTCACCTCCGGCTCAGTGGACGGTGGCGAGCGGGAGGCCGAGGTGGGTGCGGGCGAGCTCGCTCACGCCGTCGCCGTCGACCAGGTGGATGTGCTGGTGACCGTCCTCACCGGTGAGGTCGAGCGCCTCGTCGGTGAACCGGCCGGTGGTCAGCCGCAGCCCGCGCTCGGCGGACTCCTCCCGGACCGCCTCCGCGAGCGTCCTGATCTCCTCCTCACCCACCGGCTCCGCGCCCCGGGAGGCCCAGACGACCCAGCGGCCCGGCAGGGCGCTGCCCGCCGGCCCCTCCCCCGTGGCGACCAGCCCGGCCGGACCGCGCAGCCGTACGCTCCACTGCGTCAGACCGCCCCTGGTGAGGAGTTCGCGGACCAGCTGGGCGAACTCGTTGGCCGAGAGGTCCGGCGCGGACGGCACCGCGGGCCCCGCCACCGCGGCCGGCTCGACCGCCGCCCGGGCGTACGGGTCCGGGGTGACGGCGGCGCCGAGCTGGCGCAGCCGCACCAACGCCTCGTCCTGCTCCGCATCGGCGTAGACGCCCTCGCCGTCGGGCTCCGCGGAGGGGGCGGCCGGCGGCATCAGCCTGGTCCGGGCCAGCGCGTCGCGGTCGGCGTCCACGCTCAGCAGGCAGAGCGGTTCCCCGCCACCGCCCTCGCGCAGCCAGCCGTTGAGCACCACGCCCGCCAGGATCTCGTCGGTGTCGACGGCGTCCGCCGCCTGCAGCGCACGCAGCGCCAGTCGGGCGACCAGCCGCAGGTAGTCGGTGGCCCGGTCGGCGGGCGGCCTCGGCACCGGCAGGATCTCGCCGCCGGCACCGAGCCGGTAACCGCTCAGCGAGGGCACCAGGTCGAGCGCCGGCAGGTCGAGGTCCAGCACGGCGGTGCGGGTCAGCGGGCGGAAGACGGCCCGGCAGGGCGCGGGAAGGTCCTGGGTGGCCGTCTCTGCCGCGGCCAGGGCCCGCTCCAGCAGCGATTCCACGGCGGCCGGTTCGGCCAGCCGGTACGCCCGGCGGCACTCCTCCAGGCTGTCGTTGTACTCCCGCACGGCGCGGGCCCGCGCCTGTTCGGCCTGTTCGTGGGCGCGGCGGGACTCGTCCCCGGCCGGACTGCCGCCCTCGGCCTGCCGGGTGCGCCACTCCCGCAGGGCCCGCTGGTGCGCGAGCCGGGCCTGAGCCAGCTCGCGCTGGTAGCCGGAGTCCAGCAGCCGTCGGGCGGGGGAGCCGTCCGGGTCGGCGGCCGGCGGCTCGGCGGGGGCGTAGTCCTCCCAGCGCGGCTCGGCATCCGAGCCGGCCGGCTCGGCCCCGCCGGCCGGGTAGGGCCGCGGCTCGTAGTGGCGCAGCTGACTCTCGAAGTCCATCGCCGAGACGGGCAGCGCCGCCCGGCGCAGCAGGTCGGCCAGCCGCTCGTGCTCGGCCTGGACGGTGAGCGTGCGGTGGTGGGTCAGCGCGGCGGCCCGGCCGTGGGCGGCGACCGCCTCGTCCGTCCCGGCGCCGGTGTCGGCGCCCGCGCCCGCGCCCGCGCCCGCGCCCGCAGCGGTGCCCGCCCCGGACGGCGTGTCGTCCGGGGCGTCGGCCGGGCGGCCGGCCGGCGCGGTGGTCGGTCCCTCCGCCCCGGAGCCCTCGGCGCGCCCGTCGAACCCGTCGAACCTGTCGAACCCGTCGGGCAGGTCCGGACCGCCCGGCCCCTCGACGCCGAGGTCCCGGAAGACCGAGGCCAGAAAGCCGGGTTGAGGGGCCGTGACCGTGCCGTCCGAGTGACCGTCAACTGAGTACTGCATCGGTGGTCGTTCCCCCATACTCGTCCGGCACCTGCCCGGGCCGGCCGGCGACCCCGCGGCCCGCCCCTGCCGGTCATTGTCCACCGAACGGGCGCACCGGTCAGCCAAGCCTCTCAGTTGGTCCTGGTGTTGGTCAGGTGCAGACCGATGTAGCCGACATAGATCCGGCCACTGCCCGAGCAGTCGTCGAGATAGTGCAGCCGCGGGGCGGTCCGCCCGCCGCCGATCCGCAGGTGCGCGCCCATGAACGCGCGCCGTGAGGCGTCCACGCACTCCGGCACCGGCAGCATCCGCTCACGCTTCCACTTGGTGTGGCTGAACACCGTCCGGGACTCCCCGCGCACCGCCTTGCGGGGCGGGAAGCGGTGGCAGCCGGCCGGGGTGTGCTCGCACCACTGCTTGAAGTCGCCGCCCGCCTCCCCCCGCACCGCGGCCTCGGCGTACTCCTGAAGGGCGGTCAGGCCGTCCCAGGTGAGCCGCGCCCAGCCCGCGCCGGGGCACTGGATCTCGTCCAGCGCGAGCGCGGACTTCTGGTCGCCCGTGAAGGTCAGCAACGGGAACTCGTCGATCCTGGCCATGAGTTCGGTGAAGGTGCCCGGAATTCCCGGAATGCCCGGGACTCCGGGGCCGCCGGGGATTCCGGGGCCGCCGGGAAGGCGCCCGGTGCGGCCGGCCGCCGCGGCCACCCCGCCGGAGCCCCCGCAGAAGCGGCCGGCCAGCGCCCGGACCTGGGCCCCGCCGCGCCGCTCCCGGCGGAGGCTGTGCCGGACCCGTTGCAGCTCGTCGGCCCTGGCCTGCTCCTCGGCCCGGTCCTGCTGCTCCTCGTGGGCCAGCACCGCGAGCTCGGCCGCCGACGCGGCCGCGTCGGGGCCGCTGCCCGCGCGCGGCACGACCGGGGCCACCCGCAGCACGGGCACGGCCGCCAGCGGCGGCGGCAGCGGTTGCTCGGCGGCGATCCGGCGCGGCTCCCGGGCCAGCAGCCCCGCCGCCCGGCGGAGGTCCTCCTCGATCCGGCGACGGGCCAGTACCGGGTGCCGGGCACCGTCGTGCCGGGAGGCCGGATCGACCTCGGGCAGGTAGGTGCGCACCGCGCCGCCGTACACGCTGTGGTACTCCAGCGCGACGTTGAACTCCGTGCGGGCGCCGGGATCGAGGACGTAGGCGGTGGCGAGGCCGGGCAGCTGGCCGCAGAGCGGACGGACCACCTCGGCGACCCACTCGTCGATCCCCCGGTCGGCCGGGACGCTGGCCACCACGGTGGGCAGCCGGCGCTCCGGGTCGCAGAGCTCGTCGATCAGGCCGTCGACCTCGTCGGCGGTGAGCACCCGCGGCGCCAACTGGACGGCGGCCGGACCGTCGGCGGCGTCGAGGAGCGGGAGCAGGGCGCGGGCCAGCTCGGGCACCGGCACCCGGCAGGGCGTCCGCACCCCGCTGCCGGTGGTGTGCGTCTCCGCCTCCAGCCGGACCCAGGTCGGACCGTCGGCCCCGGTGGCTATGGTCAGCGTGAGCTGGTGGGTCCCGTGCGGGGCAGGGGTGCGCAGGCGGCGGCGGTCGTAGCGGCCGGCCCGACCGCGGAGCGGGCCGCTGTCGCGGTCGAGCAGGGCGCGGCCGCCCAGCCGCAGGCGCTCGGCCGGGGCGTCGGCGACGACCGGCACACGGCCGAGCAGGTCGGCGGGGGCGGGGCGGGCGTTGCGCCGACCGGTGTCGGCGAGGTGTCCGGCCGGGGCGGCCGGATCGGTGGGGCCGGTGGGGTCGGGGGGGCCGGAGCGGGCGCGGTCCGAGTGGACGGGTGCCGGGCGGACGGGTGCCGGGGCCGGCGGCGGGGGTTCCTCGCAGCCCTCCTGTTTCAGCCAGGCGCCGAGGCGCTGGTCGGCCAGGGCGACGGCGTCGGCGTGCGGGAGAGCGGTCGTGACGGTCATCCGGTAGGGCGTCGCGGGGCCTCTGGGGCCGGGTAGATCGGCGCGGGCTCGGGACGTGGAGCGGTCTGAGGTCATGCGCATACCTCCGTGGCGGGGGTGGGGTCCGTCGTCCTCCATCGATGGGGGGTTCGTCCGGTTCGGCCGGATCCTTGCCCAGGAAACGCCACAACCCGGAGCGGAAGTTCCAAATCGAGGCCACGTGAATACGTTCGAGTGAATCTGGGGTGAATCCGCTCAAGCCGCCGGCGCGATCGGCAGTGCGTGGCCGTCACACGGCGCCCGGTACGCGCGTCCGGTCCCCGGCGTGCACCCGGAGCCCGGCACGCGCTCAGTCCCCGGCCGTCCCGGCGCTGCGGCTCCACTCCGGTTCCGCCACCGGCACCGCCAGGGGACAGCCCTCCGGAGCGTCGTAGTCGGCGATCAGCACCACCGGGACGGTGCCGTGGTTGCGGCCGACGTGGACGTGGAGCGGACCCGCCTCCTCCACCAGCGAGTCCCCCGCGTCACTGACCTCGACCCGGCCGTCGGCCAGCGTCCTGGTCAGCGTCCCCGACAGCACCACCACCGCGACCCGGCCCGGGTGGTAGTGCCAGCCGGTGCTGCCGCCCGGCGGCAGCGTGACGGTCTGGACAACGGGCATCGTGGCTCGGCTTCCCGGTCGGCTCCCTGCTCGGTTCCGGCCAGGCTAGGGAGACGGCTCGAACCTTCGAACAGCTGGATCCGAACTGTCCGAAACACTGGCCGAAAACCGCCCGGTCCGGTCCACCCCGGAACGGCGGCACCGCACCGTCGAAGACGGCCGCGCGCGCGTCAGACCGGCACCTCGACGTACGTCCGCCCCGCCGCCTCCGCAACCGCGGTTCCGCCGGTCGCCTCGGCCAGCCAGGTGTGGAACCCGGCCACCTCGGGCTCGGGCACCCCGACCTCGATCCGCACCCCGGCCGCCTCGTAGACCAGGTCGCTGACCGTGTACCCGGCCGCCCGGAGGTCGTTCTCCACCCGCCCGGCGCGGGTGTGGTCCGCGGTCACCGCGAGCAGTGCCACCGGCCTCCGCTCCAGCACCCCGACGGCGTCCACGGCCTCCGACACCGAGCTCCCGTACGCGCGGACCAGGCCGCCGGCGCCGAGCTTGATCCCGCCGAAGTACCTGGTCACCACGGCCACCGTGTCGGTCAGCCCCCGTCGGCGCAGTACCTCCAGCATCGGCACCCCGGCGGTGCCGCCGGGCTCGCCGTCGTCGCTGGAGCGCTCGCGGCGCTGCTCGTCGCCGACCACGAAGGCGGTGCAGTTGTGGCGGGCGTCCCAGTACTGCTTGCGGATGCCGGCGATGAACGCCTGGGCCTCGTCCTCGTCCGCGACCCGGGCGAGGTGGCAGATGAAGCGGGACTTCTTGATCTCGATCTCGTGGCTGACCGCACGCCGGATGGTGAGGTACCGCCTGGGGGTCGGCTCCGGGGTGGCGGACATGGTGCGGTGGTCCTCCCGGACAACGAGACGGCGGGGCGGCGGGCGGCGACGGCGGACGGCTCCGCGGCCGGGCGACGGAGCGCGAGGAGGCCGGCGGTACCGCCCGGGAGGACCCGCCGACCCGAAGGCCGGGAGGTCCTGGGCAGTACCGCCAGCCTAGGCCCTGTCCGCGTGGTCCCGGACATCGGTCGGCTCATGGCCGCCGCCCGCCGCTCACCGTCCGGCCAGCGCGTCCAGCTGCGCGCGGTCCAGACCGGTGAGCGCGGTGACCTCCGCCGGGTCGACCGCGCCGCAGTCCAGCCCGCGCAACACGTAGCCGCTGAGCGCACGGGCGGTCGCCGGCTCGTCCATCACGTCGCCGCCGGCCTTGGCCACGTACGCGGCCAGCCGGGCCGCGGCGGCCTCCAGGCCCTCGCGGTAGAAGGAGTAGACGGCGACGTAGCGGGTGGGCAGGTGGGCCGGGTGCATGTCCCAGCCCTGGTAGTAGGCGCGGGCCAGCGAGCGGCGGACCAGGTCGTGGTGGAGCTTCCAGGCCGCGTGCACCTGCTCGGTCGGACCGGTCGGGACGACGTTGGTCGAGCCGTCGGAGAGCCGGACGCCGGTGCCGGCGGCGGCCACCTGCATCACCGCCTTCGCGTGGTCGGCGACCGGGTGGTCCATGCTCTGGTAGGCGGCGCTGACCCCGCAGGAGGCGCTGTAGTCGAAGGTCCCGTAGTGCAGTCCGGTCGCCCGGCCCTCGGCCGCCTCGATCATCCGGGCCACGGTGGCGCGGCCGTCCGGGCCCAGGATGGCCTGGGTGGTCTCGATCTGGATCTCGAACCCGATCCGGCCGGCGGGCAGCCCCGCCGAGCGCTCGAGGTCCTCCAGCAGCCGGACCAGTGCGGTGACCTGCTCGGCGTAGGTGACCTTGGGCAGCGTCAGCACCAGACCCTCGGGCAGGCCGCCGGAGGCCAGCAGGGTGGCGAGGAAGAGCTCCAGGGTCCGGATGCCGCGGTCCCGGACGGCCGCCTCCATGCACTTGATCCGGATCCCGATGTACGGAGGGGCGCTGCCGTCCGCCACCGCGGCGGCGACCAGCTCGGCGGCGCGGACGGCGGCGGCGTCCTCCTCGGCGTCCGGCCGCGGTCCGTAGCCGTCCTCGAAGTCGATCCGCAGGTCCTCGATCGGCTCCCGCTGCAGCTTGGCCCGGACGCGGGCGTGGACGTCGGCGAGCAGCGCGTCGTCCGCCACACCGAGCGCGCGGGCGAGCTCGGCCGGGGTGCCCGCGTGCGTGTCGAAGGCCTCCAGGGCCTGGCGGCCCCACTCGCGGACGGTGTCGGCGGCGAAGGCGTCGGCGGGGACGTAGACGGTGTGGACCGGCTGCCGGGTACCGGAGTCGCCCGGGTAGCGGCGGGCGAGGGCGGCGTCGACCGGGGCGAGCAGCGCGTCCACGGCGGCGCGGGCCGCGTCGGAGAACGGGGCCCCCGCCCGCCGGTCCGGTACCGTCCACCTCGACCTGCGACATCCGTCCTCCTCCGCGCCTCGCCGGCCCCGACGGGCCCGCGATTCAACAATTTGTTGAGGCGAAGGTAGCCCCGCCGGGAACGGGCGTCAATGGCCGACCGAGCGGTGGACGCGCAGCCGCCCGGGGCCGATGGGCCCCGGGCGGCGGTCCTGCTGCGATTCCCGGCCGTGGCCGGTCGAACCGAAGGCGCCGGGTCAGTCCCTCCCGGAGGCCAGGTAGCGGTCCTTGAGCTCGGGGTAGAGCTCGGCGACGTCCTTCGGGTGCACCGAGCCGTCCGGGCGGTTGCCGGTCACGCCGTACCTCGTGGTGAGCCAGTCGGCGAGCCGCTGCGGGTCCGGCTGGTGCTCGTGGATGTCGATGTAGCTGACCAGCGCCTCGTAGGCGAGCTCGGGGTCGAGCCGGTGGTGCCCCGGGCGCGGCGCCGGGCCGGTCCGCTCGCCCGACGGACCGGGCGCGGGAAGGCCGTCCTGCTGCTCGGCGTGGTCCGGACCCTGGGGGCCCGCCGGCTCGTGCTCGACGTACCCGGTCTCCTCGGCGTACTCGCCCTGGTCGGCGTAGTCGCCCTGCTCCGCGTAGGCGGCCTGCTCCGCATAGGCGGGCTGCTCAGCATAGGCGGGCTGCTCAGCGTGGACGGGCCGCGGCGCGGCGGCCGGAGCGCCCTGGGCGACCACGGCGGCGGGCTGCCGCACCGGCGCGGGAGCCGGCTCCGGAGCCGGCTCGGCCGCGGTCGGCCGCGGCGGCTTGAACCACGGCGAGGCCTGACCCGGCACCCGACCGCCACCGGTCGCCCCTGCGGCCTGGGCGTGCGGGCCGGTGGTGCGGACCGGGCGCTCGGTCCAGACGTTCAGCTCCTCCCGCGGCGGCGGAACCTGCTCCTGGCCGCCCTCCGGCTCGTTCGCGGCACGCAGTCGTACCGCGGCGAGCTTGGCGAGCATCGGCGCGGCCACCTCGGCCAGCACCGGCGTCACGGCCGGCGCCCCCTCGGCCTGCTGCTGCGGCCGGGCCTGGGCCGCGGCCGCGGCTGGCTGCTGCTGAAGCTGAGACCCCGGGGCCGCGGCAACGGCGGCGGGCGGCGCGGCGGCGACGGCCGGCGGCGCGGCGGCGACGGCCGGCGGCGCGGCCGCTCCCGCCGGGATGGCCGCGGCCACGGTCCGGCCGTCCCGCAGCTCTTTGGCCTCGCGCTCCTCGCGGGCCGCGCGCGCCTCCTCGTCCAGCCGGTCCAGCACCGCCGGGTCGAGCGGCACCCCGTACTTGGCCAGCTTGAGCGGCAGCAGCGCCTGGATCGGCGCCGAGCGGCGCCAGCCCCGCCCGTAGCGGAAGCGCAGCTGGGCCCGGTAGACCAGGCGGTTCTGCTCCAGCCGGACCACCTCGTCGTAGGAGCGCAGCTCCCAGAGCTTCATCCGCCGCCAGAGCCGGAACGTCGGCACCGGGGAGAGCACCCAGCGCATCAGCCGCACCGACTCCATGTGCCGGTCCGCCGTGATCGCGGCGATCCGCCCGACGGCGTGCCGCGAGGCCTCGACGACGACCACGAACAGCACCGGGATGACCGCGTGCATGCCCATGCCGAGCGGATCGCCCCACGAGGCGGCGGCGTTGAAGGCGATGGTGGCGACGGTCAGCAGCCAGGCGGTCTGCCGCAGCAGGGGGAACGGGATCCGCAGCCAGGTCAGCACCAGGTCCAGCGCCAGCAGCACCACGATGCCCGCGTCCACACCGATCGGGAACGCGTAGGCGAAGGTGCCGAACCCCTTCTCGGCGGCGAGCTCGCGCACCGCGTTGTACGACCCGGCGAAACCTATGCCCGAGATCAGGCAGGCCCCGGCGGCGACCAGCCCCAGCAGGCCCCGGTGAGCCTTGGTGAGCGTTGGGCGTGCCATAACGTCTATCAACCCCTGGATGTCGGCCTAGGCCGTACGCTGCTCGGGCTGCCGGTTCCCGCCAGTCGGGGCGCCGGACGGCTGAGCGACCTCCGGGCTCGGCCCACCGGAGTTTACTCGTACAGCTGTTTCAGCGTTTCCGCAGCCCAGGGTGTCACCGTCTGCCGCGCTCCCCCGCCGACCACCGGTCGGAACGTCAGCGCGCCCGCGCTGCCGTGCCGTTGAGATAGGTGAGCACGGCCAGGACCCGGCGGTTCGCGTCGTCGGCCGGGGCCAGCTCCAGCTTGGTGAAGATGTTCGCGATGTGCTTGGCCACCGCCCCGTCGCTGACCACCAGCCGCGTTGCGATCGCGGAGTTCGAACAGCCCTCCGCCATCAGTTCCAGCACCTCCCGCTCGCGCGGCGACAGCCGCTGCAGCGGACCCGGGCGGCGGGAGGTGCTCTGCATCAGCTTGGCGATCACGTCCGGGTCCATCGCCGTGCCACCGGCCGCCACCCGGCGGACCGCGTCGATGAACTGCTCGGCGTTGAACACCCGGTCCTTCAGCAGGTAGCCGATGCCGCCGGTGCCGTCCGCCAGCAGCTCCCGCGCGTACAGCTGCTGCACGTGCTGCGACAGGACCAGGACGGGCAGGCCCGGGATCTCCCGCCGCGCCTTCAGCGCCGCCTGCAGTCCCTCGTCGGTCAGCGTCGGCGGCAGCCGGACGTCCACGACGGCGACGTCCGGACGGTGGGTCAGCAGCGCGTCGAGCAGCTCCGGCCCCGTCTCCACGGCGGCGGCGATGGTGAAGCCGTGCGCTTCCAGCAGGCGGATCAGGCCTTCACGGAGGAGGTAGAGGTCCTCGGCGAGGACAACTCGCACGGCAGCTCCAGGGTGATGGTGGTCGGACCGCCCGACGTACTGTCGATGGCGAGGACACCGTCGAAGGTACCCAATCGCCGCTCGATCCCGCGCAGCCCGGTCCCCCTGGTCGGGTCCGCCACACCGACGCCGTCGTCCGTCACCGTGATCCGCAGCGTCCCGGCCCGGTAGAGGATGTCCACCCAGACCTGCTCCGCGCCCGAGTGCTTGGCGGCGTTGGCCAGGAGCTCGCAGATGCTGAAGTAGGCGGCCGCCTCCACCGGGGCCGGCGGACGGTCCGGCAGGCTGACGCAGACCTCGGTCGGCAGCGCGCTGTCCAGGGCCAGTGCCCGCACCGCGTCGCCCAGTCCGCGCTCGGCGAGCACCGGCGGGTGGATGCCGCGGACCAGGTCACGCAGTTCCTGCAGCGCCCGGGCCGAGGACTGCCGCGCCTCGGACAGCAGTTCGCGGGCCGCCGTCGGGTCGGTGTCCATCAGGTGCTCGATCGTGCCCAGCGTCATCCCGATCGCCACCAGCCGTGCCTGTGCGCCGTCGTGCAGGTCGCGCTCGATCCGCCGCAGCTCGGCCGCCTGGTTCCCGACCGCGTCCGCACGGGTCTCGGTCAGCTCGGCCACCCGCTTGGTCAGCTGGGCGTGCGAGGCACGGTCGCCCTGGCCCAGCACGCGGCGCGCGATCTCGGCGTACGCGCGGACCGCGAGCGGCGCCACCGCCACTCCGAGCGCCATCAGCCCCAACCCCAGGAGGCCGTTCAGCAGCAGCGAGAGCATCCGCTCACCGCCCGTCGCGTAGCCGTCGGCGAGCACCGGATCGTTGAAGGCCACCGTGCAGCCGAGGCCCAGGAGCAACAGGGCGGCCACCGGCACGGCGAGGCCCAGTACCACGATCGGGCTGACCGCGAGCCAGAGGACCTCCGCCCGGGTCGCCCGGTCACGAAGCCCCCAGTGCAGCAACCGGGCGATCCGCGCCACGCCGTACGAGCGGTGGCAGGAGTACCCCGTCCACCAGTGACCGCGCTCGTCCCTCTCCAGCGCCGGCCGGGGCGTGTACGACACGGGCAGCTTCATGCCGCACCAGCGGGACAGCTGGTCGCGCGTCCGGCGGGCGACCCCGCGGACGAAGAGCGCAGCCACCGCGGCCCCCACCACGCCGGCCGCTGCCATGCCGAACAGCTCCGCCATGCTGTACGGGTCCAGTGCCGAGACGACCGCTCCGCCGGCCATCAGCGCCGCCAGGAACGGCAGCACCGTGACCGGGAGGATGCCCAGCACCAGGAGGACGAGCCGGGCCAGGCCGCGGCCGCCCGACGCGAGTGCTTCCTCCGCCTGAGCGCGCAGGGTCGCGCCGGCGGTTCGAGTCGCTGCTGTCACGGATGCTCCTGAGTCCGGTCCCGATCGTCCTGATTCAGTGTTCCCGAACGCCGTCTGCGGGGCACTGGCCGTCGCACCCCATTACGGAGGTGGACCTAGCACCACCCCCGCGCGGTTCCAGACCACGCCGGCTTTCCGGCTCCGGTTCGCGGGCGGGAACTTGGCGGGAAACGCGAAGAACCCCCATCCGGGAATCCGGATGGGGGTTCTTCAGAAGAATTGTTCGGCGGCGTCCTACTCTCCCACAGGGTCCCCCCTGCAGTACCATCGGCGCTGTGAGGCTTAGCTTCCGGGTTCGGAATGTAACCGGGCGTTTCCCTCACGCTATGACCACCGAAACACTATGAAACTATCCGCCACCCACCCGCCAGAGCGGTGGGGGTCGTTGTTTCAGAACAACACAGTGGACGCGAGCAACTGAGGACAAGCCCTCGGCCTATTAGTACCGGTCAACTCCACCCCTCACAGGGCTTCCATATCCGGCCTATCAACCCAGTCGTCTACTGGGAGCCTTACCCTCTCAAGGAGGTGGGAGTGCTCATCTCGAAGCAGGCTTCCCGCTTAGATGCTTTCAGCGGTTATCCCTCCCGAACGTAGCCAACCAGCCATGCCCTTGGCAGAACAACTGGCACACCAGAGGTTCGTCCGTCCCCGCCCGCCATCGCAGCCCTTTGTACCGACCATTGTAGCACGTGTGCAGCCCAAGACATAAGGGGCATGATGATTTGACGTCGTCCCCACCTTCCTCCGAGTTGACCCCGGCAGTCTCCTGTGAGTCCCCGACATTACTCGCTGGCAACACAGAACAAGGGTTGCGCTCGTTGCGGGACTTAACCCAACATCTCACGACACGAGCTGACGACAACCCCCATGAGCGAGCACTCCGGGACGTTCGCCCGAAGCTGCTATGTGCTCCTTAGAAAGGAGGTGATCCAGCCGCACCTTCCGGTACGGCTACCTTGTTACGACTTCGTCCCAATCGCTGGTCCCACCTTCGACGGCTCCTCCCCTTACGGGTTAGGCCAAAGCCCCGGGCTTTCACATCCGACGCGACAGGCCGCCTACGAGCTCTTTACGCCCAATAATTCCGGACAACGCTCGCACCCTACGTATTACCGCGGCTGCTGGCACGTAGTTAGCCGGTGCTTCTTCTGCAGGTACCGTCACTTGCGCTTCTTCCCTGCTGAAAGAGGTTTACAACCCGAAGGCCGTCATCCCTCACGCGGCGTCGCTGCATCGGACAGTCGAGAAGTCGTTACGCCATTCGTGCAGGTCGGAACTTACCCGACAAGGAATTTCGCTACCTTAGGATGGTTATAGTTACCACCGCCGTTTACTGGCGCTTAAGTTCTCAGCTTCGCCAGAGCGAACTCTAGCTAACCGGTCCCCTTAACGTTCCAGCACCGGGCAGGCGTCAGTCCGTATACATCGCCTTACGGATGCACCACCTGTATACCGACCACAAGGGGGC
>NZ_JAKNTA010000001.1:1088483-1093703 GCF_022288725.1 Kitasatospora sp. A2-31
TCACCCGTTCGCCACTGATCCACCCCGAAGGGCTTCACCGTTCGACTTGCATGTGTTAAGCACGCCGCCAGCGTTCGTCCTGAGCCAGGATCAAACTCTCCGTGAATGCTTGCTCGTAATCGAGCGGCACACTCGCGTTGAGCGGCACGGCAACCACCGGAATAGGGCGGCCCCGCGCACTGCGTCCTCGCTGTGTTATTTCAAAAGGAATCTCCAACCCCAGAGAATCTGAGGCCGGGGATGTCAACATATCTGGCGTTGACTTTTGGCACGCTGTTGAGTTCTCAAGGAACGGACGCTTCCTTCAGGCGGCTTTCACACCGGCCCTCCGGGCGCTTCGTTCTTTCGTGTTTCCAGCTTATCAGATGTTTTCCGCTCCGTTTCCGGGGCTTCGTTCATCCAACTTGCCGGTGTCTTCTAGGGCTTGACGCCCCGTCCGACGTTTCAAACTCTAGCCGATCCCCGCCCCGAAAGGCGAATCCGGCCGCAATCCCCATAAACGCATACACCGAATAGACCCCGGTCCGAACAGGAGCGCGACAAAGCGCAACCAGCCCGAAAGGGAAGGAGTGGTGTTTCTAGGGATTGGCCGCCCCGGGACCGTCCGCGCCGATGCGTGTCCGGTGCTCCCTGCCGAGCGACTAGGAAACACTACGCCGATCCGGGAGCGAAGGCAACCCGGTCCCATGGACGATCCGCGTGCAGAGCGAGCGGCCCGCCTTCACGTACTCGCCGTTGGGGTGGTCGTTGGAGGTGACCCAGTGCCGGGCCGCGGTCTCGTCACGGCCTCCGTCGCGGTGGCGACGGAGCAGGCGCTCCTCGCGGACCGTGTCATCGGTCTCCACCCACCAGAGCTCGCGCAGCAGCCGACGGGCCTCCGGCCAGGGGTGTTCGGCGGCGGCCAGGTAGTTCCCCTCCGTGATGACGAGCCGGGCGTGCGGCGCGACGACGTGCCGGGCGGCCACCGGCTCGTCGAGGTCCCGGTCGAAGTCGGGGACGTAGATGTGCTGGAAGCGGTCCGCGGCGACCCGGCGCAGCAGGGCGACGTAGCCATGGGCGTCGAAGGTGGCCGGAGCGCCCTTGCGGTGGCGCAGGCCGAGGCGGTCGAGCTGGGCGGCGGAGAGGTGGAATCCGTCGAGCGGGAGGTAGGCGGCGCTGCCGGGACCTTCGAGTCGTTCGACCTCGGCGACGAGGTGCCGGGCCAGGGTGGACTTGCCGGCGCCGGGCGGTCCGGCGAGTCCGAGGATCGTGCGGGCGTTGCTGCCCGGGCCGTGCAGCAGGCCCAGGGCGAGGGCGGTGAGGGTGTCCTCGTTCATGGGGCGCACCCTACTCACCGTCCGCCGCAGCCGGAGTCGTTCCGCGGGGAGCGGCTACGGGCGGCACGAGTGCGGGCAGCTCCAGGGTGAGCGTGCCGGTGTCCGCGTCGAGGAGGGCGGGGACGCCCAGCGGGACGGTCAGGGTGGAAGCGGCGTGCCCGAAGCCGAGTTCCCAGACGATCGGTACGCCGAGCGGGCCGAGGCGGTCGAGCATCACGTCCCGGACCCGTTCGGGTCGGCCGCAACCGTCCCAGGACCCGAGCGCGATGCCGGCGATGCCGTCCAGGGCGCCGGAGCGGAGCAGCTGGGTGAGGAGTCGGTCGAGCTGGTACGGGTGCTCGTTGACGTCCTCCAGGAGCAGGATGCTGCCCGCGAAGGAGGGCCGGGCGGCGGGCGTGCCGCGTTCGGCGGTGAGGACGGTGAGGCATCCTCCGGCGGTGATGCCCCGGGCCCGCCCGGGCACGAGCGTGGTGGCCGTGGGCGAGGTGAGGACCGTGGTGGCTGCCGGCTCGAAGAGGGTGCGGCGCAGGTGCTCGGCGGTCGGGCCGTCGGTGAGGAAGGACGCGGCCGCGCTCATCGGCCCGTGCAGGGTGGCGACGCCGAGCCGCTGGGCGAAGGCCTCGTGCAGTGAGGTGACGTCGCTGAAGCCGACGAGCACCTTGGGCGGAACGGTGCGCAGCGCGTCCCAGTCGAGCAGGTCGACCATGCGGTGGACGCCGTAGCCGCCGCGGGCGCAGATCACCGCGTCGACGGCCGGGTCGAGCCAGGCGCTCTGGAGGTCGGCGGCGCGGTCGGCGTCGGTGCCGGCGAGGTGGCCGAGGACGGGGTGGGTGTCGAGGACGTGTGGGGCGACGGTCACCCGCAGGCCCCAGGAGCGCAGGATCTCGGCCCCGGCGGTGAGCCGCTGGGCGTCGATCGGGCTGCTGGGGGCGACCACGGTGACGTGGTCCCCGGGGCGGAGGTGCGGCGGGCGGGTCAGCCCTCGGCCGGGCGTGGTCGGGTGCTGGTCCATGGCCGGGATCCTTCCAGGGTGCGGGTGGCGCGGCGTGGCCGGGTGATGCGGCCCGGCCGGTGGGGCGCGGCGTGACCGGGCTGGGGCGCGAGGGGCGGGGTGGCGCGCTGCGGCGGGACGGGACGGGCGCCGCAGGGGTCCGGAGTGGTCCGTTCACCGGGCCTGCGGTGCCGCCCCCAGTAGGGAGGTATGCCCCGTGCTCCTCAGACCGATCCCATCACCGCCCGAACCTCGTCGAGCGTGGCGTCGGCCACGGCCTTGGCGCGCTCGGCGCCGTCGCGCAGGACCTGGCGGACGTAGCCGCGGTCGGCGGCGAGTTCGGCGCGGCGGGCGCGAACCGGGCGGAGGTGCTCGTTGACGGCTTCGATCACCGTCCGCTTGAGCGCGGCGGCGCCGCCGTCCCCGATCTCCTCGGCGACCTCCTCCGGCCGGCGGTCCTGGCAGAGCGCGGCGAGCAGGACGAGGCTCGACACCTCCGGGCGGGCGACCGGGTCGTAGCTGATCCGGCGCTCGGTGTCGGTCCTGGCGGAGCGGATCAGGCGGGCCGTGGTGTCCTCGTCGGCGGCGAGGGCGACGGCGTTGCCGCGGCTCTTGCTCATCTTGGTGCCGTCGGTGCCGAGCAGCAGCGGGGCGGCGGAGAGCAGGCCCTCGGGGCGGGGGAAGACCGCGGCGCCGTCCGGGTGGGGGTAGCGCTCGTTGAAGCGGCGGGCGACGGTGCGCGCGACTTCGAGGTGGGGCAGCTGGTCCTGGCCGACCGGGACCACGTCCGCCTTGCAGAAGAGGATGTCGGCGGCCTGGTGGACGGGGTAGGTGAACATCAGCCCGCTGACGGCGGACTGGCGGGAGTGGGCGATCTCGTCCTTGACGGTGGGGTTGCGGCCCAGCTCGGAGACGCTGACCAGGCTGAGGAAGGGCAGGAGCAGCTGGTTGAGGGCGGGGACGGCGCTGTGGGCGAAGATCGTGGCGCGGTCGGGGTCGAGTCCGGTGGCGAGGTAGTCGAGGACGAGGTTCTCGGCGTGCTCGGCGAGACGGTCGGCGATGTCGCGGTCGGTGATCACCTGGTAGTCGGCGATCACGACGAACATCTCGACCCCGAGGCGCTGGAGGCGGACCCGGTTCTGCAGGGTGCCGAAGTAGTGGCCGAGGTGGAGCGGGCCGGTTGGGCGGTCGCCGGTGAGGACGCGGTGGGCGCCGGGGTTGCGGCGGATCCGTTCGTCGAGGCCGACGGAGGCGGTGGCCTCGGTGGCGGTGGCGGTGGCGGTGGTAGTGGCGGCGGTGGGGGTGGCCTCGGTGGCGGTGGTGGCGACGGTCATGGGGTTCTCCTCGGTACGGCGGTGGGTTGGCGGCCGTCCGGGGCTCGGGCCCGTTCCGTCGGAAAACGCGTCAGGGCCGTCCATCCGGACGGCCCTGGTCAGGCGTGGCTGGTGGCCGTCCTAGGACGGCCACCAGTTGAGACCTGCGAAGCGCTTCATGCGTTCGAGAATAGCGTCAGTCCTCCACGACGAGGGCGGGAGTTTCCTTGCGCAGGGTCTCGCCGCGGAAGAATTCCGGGCGGACCACGCCGTACCAGAGCATGAGCACGGCACCGAGCAGCAGGATGCCGACACCGATGACGAACACCGAGCCGATGCCGAGGACGGCGCCGCTGCCGTACTCCGGGTTCCAGGCGTCGGTGAGGGTCTGAAGGAAGACACCGCTGAGCAGGACACCGCCAAGCAGGGGGGCGACGCCCTTGAGCAGCAGGTCGCGCGGGCTGTCGCGGAGCGAGCGGCGGAAGTACCAGACGCAGGCGAAGGCCGTCAGTGCGTAGTAGAAGCAGATCATCAGACCGAGGGCCAGGATGGTGTCCTCGACGACGTTCTCGCTGATCACGCTCATGCCCACGTAGAAGACGGCGGTGGCGAGGCCCGCCGCCACGGTGGCGTAGCCGGGGGTGCGGAAGCGCGGGTGGACGGTGCCGAAGCGCGGCGGGACGGCCTTGTAGGCGCTCATCGCGAGGAGGGTGCGGGCCACCGGGATGAAGGTCGTCTGCAGGCTGGCGGCGGCGCTGGCGACGACCGCCAGGAAGAGCAGGACGCTCCACGGCGAGCCGAGCACCGGGCGGGCCAGCGCAGCGAAGACGTTGTCGGCCGTCTCCGGGTTGCCGAGGCCGGTGCCGGCGCTGCCGACGCCGGCGAACATCTGGGAGGCGACCGCGACCAGGAGGTACGAGCCGACCAGGGTGACCATGGAGATCATCGCGGCCCGCCCGGGGGTCCTGGCGCTGCCGCTGGTCTCCTCGTTCATGGTCAGGCAGGTGTCCCAGCCCCAGTACATGAAGATCGAGAGCGACAGCCCGGCGGTGAACGCGCTGAAGGAGGAGACGTCGAGCGGGTTGAGCCAGGACGCGGAGAAGCCGGTCGAGTCCGGCAGGTCTCCGGCGGCGGCCTTGGCGATCGCGATGACCGAGAAGAGCAGCAGGACCGCGAGCTGGAGTCCGACCAGGCTGTACTGGAACCACTTGGTGGCCGTCATGCCGCGGTAGCTCATCGCGGTGGCGGCGGCGATCAGCACGACCACGGTGAGCAGGTGGATCGCCTTGGTGTCGTTGAGCTCGGCGACCCAGCCGCTGCCGGTCATCTCCCCGAGCATGAGGTAGAGGAAGTCGGTCGCCACACCGGCCAGGTTGGAGAGCACGATGATCGTGGCGACCGTCAGGCCCCAGCCGGCCATCCAGCCGACCCGGGGGCCGAAGGCCTTGACGGTCCAGGTGAAGGACGTGCCGCAGTCCGGGAAGTCCTTGTTCAGCTCCTTGTAGGCGAACGCGACGAGCAGCATCGGCAGGAAGCCCGCCAGGAAGACCGCCGGCATCTGGACGCCGACGGCGGTGACGGTCGGGCCCAGTGTCGCGGT
>NZ_JAKNTA010000010.1:0-15173 GCF_022288725.1 Kitasatospora sp. A2-31
CTTCACCCACGAGGGCCCGAAGGAGTACGTGACGCCGAAGGAACTGAATGAGGCGGAGATCCGGCAGACGATCGCCGACTTCGCCACCGCGGCCCTCCACGCCATCGAGGCCGGGTTCGACGGCGTGGAGATCCACGGCGCCAACGGCTACCTGGTCCACCAGTTCCTCGCCCCGAACACCAACCTGCGCACGGACGGCTGGGGCGGCGGGGTCGAGGGCCGGATCCGCTTCGCCGTCGAGGTCGTCACGGCCATAACGGAAGCGATCGGTAGTGACCGGGTCGGTCTGCGGATCTCGCCCGGGAACCCTTACAACGACATCGCCGAGGACCAGCCAGGCGAGGTCTACGAGGCGCTGCTCGAGCGGATCGCCAGCCTGGACCTGGCCTACCTACACCTGCTGGAGGGCCCGGACCGCGACCTGACCGCCCGGCTGCGCAAGGCCTGGCCCGGCACGTTTGTCCTCAACCCCTTCACGTACCCCGAGGTCACCGGCCCCGAGGCGCTGAAGCTGGTCGAGGACGGGACGACGGACATGGTCGCCTACGGCGCCCTGTTCCTCGCCAACCCCGACCTGCCGGCCCGCCTGGCCGCCAGCGGCCCGTTCAACACTCCGGACACGGCCACCTTCTACGGCGGCGACCACCGTGGCTACACCGACTACCCCGCCCTCAGCGACTGACCGGCGGACCTGTGTGGCCGCTTTCACGGCCGCACAGTGAGCCAGTACGTGCGACCTTCCCTCCCTTCCCTCCCCCTCACCGTCTTCTCCTGGGAGTTTCCGATGTCCACTGCGATCACCTTCTCCGAGTACGGCGCACCCGAGGTACTCCAGCTGACCGAGGTCGCCCCGCCTGAGCCGGGACCCGGCCAGGTCCGGATCCGGGTCAAGGCCGCCTCGGTGAACCCGCTCGACCTGAAGATCCGCTCCGGCCTGATGGCCAAGGTCGCCCCGGCCCAGTTCCCGGTGATTCCGGGCCTGGACGCGGCCGGTGTCATCGACGCCATCGGCGAGGGAGCCGGCGCCGCGGTGGGGGACGAGGTCCTCGGCGCCACGGTCGGCGGCAGTTACGGCGAGTACGCGCTGCTGGAGCGTCCGGTGGCCAAGCCCGAGGCACTGCCGTGGGAGGTCGCCGCCTCGCTGGTCACGGTCAGCCAGACCGCGCACCGTGTCCTCGGCCAGCTGGGTGTCCAGCCGGGGCAGACCCTGCTCGTCCACGGCGCTGCTGGCAGTGTCGGCGTCATCGCGGCGCAGCTGGCCGCCGCGCGCGGAATCACCGTCATCGGCACCGCCGCCGAGCGCGACCTGGAACGCGTCACCGCGCTCGGTGCCACCGCCGTCCGCTACGGCGACGGCTGGGTGGAGCGGGTCGAGGCCACCGCCCCGGACGGGGTGGACGTCGTGTTCGACGCCTCCGGCGCCGGCGTGCTGGCCGACTCCGTCACCCTGACCGGCGACCCGGCCAAGGTCATCACCATCGCCGACATGTCGGCCCAGCAGCACGGCGTCCGCTTCAGCGCCGGCACCGCCGACCAGGGCGAGGGCGCCCTGCCGGAACTGGTGCAGCTGGCCGCCGCCGGCAAGATCACCCTGCCGATCTGGCGTACCTACCCCCTGGCCGAAGCCGCCCAAGCCCACGCCGACCTCGAAGCCCACCGCAATCAGGGCAAGGCCGTCCTCCTGCCCTGACCCCCGAAGCTGCCGCCTCGCGTCGTCGGACGAGGCGGCCCCGGGGCCGCAGCCTGCACGAGCACCTCAGTCGGCTCTACCTTCTGAGCAGGGCTGATCGGGCCATTCGGAAGGTTGGGTGGCCCAGGGGTGCCGGGTGCGGCTATCAGTCGGCTGCCGTCGCGTGGCTTCCGCGGCTTCGCCACCCAGCACCCCACGACGACTCGGCCGCCGATCGGGAAGTGCGAGCAAGTCGCCGAGTAGAGCAATGCCGGCGAGGTCGTCCATGGTGCGAACACACCTCCGCACCCGGCGAGACTTCCATAAATTATGAATATAAAAGCGCTATGCTTCGAGCATGAGTCGTCAAGACACCGCTCCTAGCGCGTCCGCCGCCATCGGGGCAGCCCTCTACGGGCTGGCCACCAGGGCCGCGAGACGCCTGCCCCGGGACATGAGCCTGACGTCCGCCGCCACCCTGGCCACCCTGGACCGGACCGGCCCGCGGCGCATCACCGATCTGGCCGCGGTCGAGGGCGTCACCCAGCCCGCGATGACCGCCCTGGTACGGGTGATGGAGGAGTCCGGCCTGGTCGAGCGGCGCGGCGACGCGTCCGACAAGCGGGTCACGCTGGTGTGCCTGACCGAGGCCGGCGCCTCCTATGTCCGGACGCGGCGCCAAGCGGGCGTCCACGCGTTCGAACGATTGATCGGCGAGCTCACCGACGACGAGATCGAGGCGCTGGTGGCGGCGCTTCCGGCGCTGAAGCATCTGGCAGAGCTCGAAAGCCAGGACCGGCAAGGGAGGAAGCAGTGACCGGGCACCCGGCCGGCGGGGTCGCGGCGAAGGCGTTCCCGGTGGCGCGTTCCGAGGCGCGGCTGCTGGTCCCCGCCCTGATGTTCATCACTCTGGTCGTGGCGGCGGTCGCCAGCCTCGGGACGCCACTCATCACCAGCGTGGCGACCTCGTTCCACGTCCCGCTCGTCAGTGCCCAGTGGACGCTGACCGTCGCGCTGCTCAGCGGCGCCGTCGCCACGCCGGTCCTGGGCCGGCTCGGAGCCGGCCCGCACCGGCGGGCCACGATCCTCGCCACGCTGGCGGTCGTCGTCGCCGGCAGCGCGCTCACCGTGCTGCCCCTGCCGTTCGCTTGGCTGCTGGCCGGCAGGGCGGCCCAGGGCGTCGGGCTCGGGCTGACGGCGCTGATGATGGGCGTGGCCCGGGACCACCTCCCCGAGGAGCGCAGCCCGGCCGTGATCGCCCTGATCTCGGTGGTCTCGATCATCGGCGCCGGCGTCGGCTACCCGCTGGCCGCACTGCTCGCCGAGCTCGGCGGGGTACGGGCAGCCTACGGCCTCGGCCTGGTCGTCACCGCCGCCGCCCTCCTTGGCGCGTGGCGCTCCATGCCCGAAGCCCCCCAAGGCCGCTTGGCCCAGGTGGACGTGGCAGGTGCGGTCGTCCTGGCCGCTGCGCTGCTCCTGGTGCTGTTCCTCGCCGGCGAACGGAATCTGTGGAGCCGGCACCTCGCCGTGGCCTCGGGCCTCGCCGTCGTCGCGGTGGTACTGCTGTGCGTCTGGGCCGTCATTGAGCTGCGCAGCACGACGCCCCTGGTCGATGTGCGGGCGGTGCGGCACCCGGCGGTCGCCGGGGCGAACCTCGCCATGTTCGTCGGCGGGATCGGCATGTACCTCCTGCTCACGCTCATCACCCGGTACGCGCAGACGCCGCACGGCGCCGGCTACGGCTTCGGGCTGACGACCTTCGTCGCCGGCCTGGTCCTCATCCCGTTCTCGGTGCTGGGGTTCGTCGCCGGCAAGCTCACGCCGCGGGTCCGGACGCGGATCGCCGACCCCCTGCTCCTGGCCGGCAGCGCCGTCGTGGTCGGCGGCGGGTTCGCCCTGTTCGCGGCGGCCCGGTCGGACCTGGCCGATCTGTTCGCGGCGATGGGCGTGCTCGGCTTCGGCGTCGGCGGCTTCTCGGCCGCGATGCCCGGCGTCATCCTGGCCGTCACCCCCAAGAGCGAGACGTCGAGCGCCATGAGCTTCAACTACGTCGTCCGCAGCGTCGGGTATTCCCTGGGCAGCGCTATCGGCGGCCTGATCCTCACCGCGGGCACCGGCCCCGGCCGCCTCTTCCCCGACGACAGCGCCTACACCACCGCGGCGCTGGTCGGCATCGGCGCCATGGCGATCACGACGCTGACAAGCCTCGCTCTCGCCCGCCGACGCTCGTCCGAGACCAACCCGTAAGTCAGATGCACTCCCCCACACGGGAGGCTCCATGCCCAACGGCTACTGGGTCAGGGTCTGCCGCACCATTTCAGACCCTGAGAACCCTTGACCCCTGGCTCAACAACCAGAGAGCCCGCCGAGCCAAGCTCACCCCGGGCCGGCTCGCGCAACTCGCCGAACACGGCGTCGAGTGGGCGTAGCGGACCGTCCTGGTGGGGCGGGGGGTTGGCGAAAGATCCGCGCCTACCTGCGCCGACGCGGAATCCGGCACACCATCCCCGGACGCGTCGACCGACCCTCGGTCGCCTCGACCGCGGCTCACGCGGAGGCCGGCCACCGGTCTTCGACCGACACACCTACCGGCTCCGCAACGTCGTCGAACGCTGCTTCAGAACCGGTTCAACCAATGGCGCGACCTCGCCACCGCTACGACAGGACCCGCGAGCCCTACCAGGCCGCCGTCACCCTCGCCTCGATCCTGCTCTGGATCTGATCTTTGAAGACGTCTCTAGTTGAGCATGTGGGCGGCCTGGACCTGCTGGAGGTGGATGAGGATGTCGTGGGTCTGGGCGAGGCGGATCTGAGGGGCGTCGGCAATGCCGGGGTAGGCGGCGCCGATGTTCTTGATCGTGTGGGGTTCGGCCAGCCAGGTGCGGGCCGCAGTGGGGGTGTTGCGCAGGTCGACGACGTAGTCGCGGTAGCGGACCTTGTCGAGGGTGTGTTCGGCGGTGCCGGAGGCGGCGGGGCCGATGGTGAAGAGCTGCGGGGCGCCGTCCTGGTTGAAGGCGTTGAACGTGCCGTGGTCGAAGGAGAGGCCGACGCTCAGGTAGCCGGCGCCCAGCCGCTCGCGCAGGAATTCGCCCTGGACACGGGGGTGGCTGGCGGGGGCGTAGGTCTTGAGGGCGATGTGGGTGTTGTGGGCGGAGATCATGATCTTGTTGCCGGTGTGCAGTTGCCACCATGCGGTGTTGTCCGCCATGACGCGGTCGCGATAGAGCATGGCGGCGGGGATGTTCCGGGGGTCGTCCCAGTCGAAGGCGTAGAGAGTGGTCATCTGGTGGATCGCGGTGGCGTGCTGGAGGGCCCAGGCATGGGCGTCGGCGTCGGCGCCGGGGTGCTGCTTGAGCAGGTCCACCGCCCGGCCGGTCCGTTCGGCGAGCTCCTTGCGGTCGGCAAGCGGCTTCGCGAAGTAGTCGTTGACGTAGGTCTCGGCGCTGGTGGTGGGCCGCAGTCCTCGGTACAGCTCGGCGATCTGCGCGCCGAGTTCGGGGCTGGACGCGGCCGCGAAGGCGTTCACCTTGTCGTACAGCCCGGGGCCGGCGAAGCCGTTGTCGTCGCCGACGAAGTGCACCGGGTCGTCGGGGTGCTGGATGTTGTAGGCGCGCATCCACTGGAGCAGGTCCCGGCTCTCGGCGTTGTTCCACCAGCGGTAGGTGCCCTGGAACTCCTCGTCCATGATCTGCTTCAGGTCGCCCTCACCGCGTGTGAGGTAGGCGTCGATCCGCAGTCCGCTGCTCCAGGCGGCTTCGAAGGCGAAGGTGCGGAAGCCCTTCTCCTCGACCAGGTAGCGGAAGACCCGGTGCTTGAGGGTGACGAATTCGTGCGAGCTGTGGGTGGCCTCGCCCACGCCGACCACGGTGGCGTCGCCGACCATTGCGCCGAACGCGCGCAGGTCGGCGAGGCTGCCACGGGGTTCGGTGGTGCGCAGCGGGTGCGCCACCCGGTCCAGGGCGGCCTCGGGGGAACGGAACGCGGCGGCATCGGCGGAGACCGATGCCGCGGGCGGGGTGGCGGCGGAAGCGGCCGGGGCGACGGCCAGGGTGGCACCGAGCGGGACGAGCAGGGCGGCAAGCAGGGCCTTGTGCGTGATCATGATGCCAACCCTCGCCGCTCAGGGGCGCCCCGCACCATCCGCTGCACCCCCCGATCGGCCCGGGGGATTACCTCACCCGCCGATGGGAGGGGGACCCTGCTCCCGGTCGCAACGCGGCACCGAGATCCGCTTCGCCCGGCCCACGCTCCGCGCCGGGGTGAGTTCCTGGAACTCACCCCGGCCAGCCGGCTGCAGCACCTCTGATGAGAACCCGCGAACTTGGCTCTGCCCGGAGTTCCGTGAAGTAGCTGGTGGCGAGGGTCCTGGCTGATAAGGGATCCTTGATCACTGCTGCCTGGCCACCTCGTGGGCGAGGTTGACGACCAGGCCGATGGAGGGGGCTGCGTTGGGTGTTAGCGAGTTGGTGCGTGTTGAGCTGGAACGGCAAGACTGGGGCGCGCTGCGGTGCGGATGCGGTGACTCCGCAGAGCATGTGCCCTTGATGTTCGAGGCGATCATCGAAGCAGAGACGCCTCAGGACATGATCGGATACACCCTCGACAATCACCTCGAGCTCAACGAGAACCTCTTCGAGGTTGCCGTGCCGGCGGTCAGCGTGATCCTGGCGGCGCTGGCCGGCGAGCTGTCGGCTCTGGCCCGAGACCACCTCCTGATCACACTGTGGCGTTTGGCCGCCGGTGACGCCCACAACACCGAGCAGGCTCTGGGACGAGTCGGTCTCGGTGACGAGTGCCGAGCCAAAGCCAGGGAGGGCTTGTGGCTGATCCTGCAGCTCGGGCTCACGGGCAGCGCGGACGACGCCGATACGGCGGCTGACCTGTGTGAGCTCATCGACCTCGACGACAACAGATCGGCCCTCTACCAAGCCCTCCTTCGCGAGCGTGCGAGTGCGAAGTCCAAGCGCCGTCGCTCACACTGACAGCCGGGTCGATCACGGCCGCGTGAGTATCCGAGTTCGCAGAAGTCGGAACGACGCCCGGCCGTACATGGCGCGCTTGAGCGTTTTGACCCGATCTACGTTGCCTTCGACCTCCCCGGAGCTCCATTCGAGGGTGAGGCCGGCGGTGCGGCGTCGAGGTCCTGGCGGAGGAAGCCGGCGAACGAGCGGACCGGTGCGGGGGCGTCCTGCTCGGCCTGGCGGATCCAGTCCGGCAGCACGTTGCCGCGCCGGTTGACCAGCAGGTCGCGGTAGCATCTGGCCAGGTCACAGGCCCTGGCCGCAAGGCGGCGGCGCCCGTCGGCTCACCTGTACGGCGGCAACCGGCGGGCACAGACGGCGCAACAGGCCGTGCCGCTTCCTGGGTGTCAGCCGGAGACAGCCGCGTACAGGCCCCGGCCGGTCCGCTGAGCGGTGCCGTTCTTGGCGAGGCGCTCCAGCGTGGTGCGCACCGCGTTCACGTCGGAGTCCGAACCGTCCAGGCCGAGCAGGTCGGCCACCTGGCGGGCCCGCAGCGAGTCGTGGGCGTCGGCGAGAACGGCCAGGACGCTCTTGGCATCGGTGCGCCGCCTCCGGCCGGACGCCACGGCCGGTGTGGAAGCCGTCTGCTCCTGGGTAGAAGGCGTCGGCTCCGCTGTGACGGTCGTCTTGACGGCCGCCTTCTTCGCTGCGGTCTTCTTCACTGCGGTCTTCTTGGTGGCGCCCCGGGCGGCTGTCTTCTTGGTGGGGGCGGGTGCTGTTGCGGCGTCCTGCTTGGGGGCGCCGGTGAGCGGGGCGCTTGCCGTAGCCTTCTTCTTCGAAGGGGTCTTCCTGGCAGGCGTCTTCTTTGCAGCAGTCTGTTGGGCCGGGGACGCGTCGCTGCGCCTACGGGCGGTCTTCGCCGGGGTGGGCTGCGGTTCGGGCTTCTCGGTGGCGGACACATCCGCGATACCACCCGGCTCTGCGGGCGCCAGTGCGGCATCCGCCTCGTCCGGCCCGGCTGCCGTCTCCACCGCCTCTGCCGACGCCCTGCCCGCGGTCGCCGCCATCGCGCTCCGGCCGGCCAGCGAGGTACCCGCGAGAGCCTCCAGGCCCTGCAGCACGCTGACCATGGCGTTCTCCTGCGCCACGACGGCCGCGAGCTCGTCCTCCAGCTGCCGGCGCCGCTCCCGCACCCCTGGCAGTGTCGCTTCCAGCAGGGCGATCGTCGATCCCACGCCGCTGTCCGTACCGAACGTCTCTGTACCTGCCACCAGGGCTCCCGTTACCTCGTCAATCGCGGTTCTGATATCAAATCTACGACCCGGATACCCGAATGGCAGCGGAATAGGCGGAATGCCCACTCCGACACCGGGGCGATCTGCCGTCCGACCGACTGCTGCTGGGCCGCAGCCTCGCCCGTGGTCGGCTCCGCCCCCCTTGACAGGCGGTCACCCGGCCCGCGTCCGCCACCGGGAGGGGCCTGCGAACGCCGCGCCTGTGGCGGGTGTGAGGCTTCTCGGCGCTTGCCGGTCTACTTCCTGCCCGGTGACAAGAGCCGGGCACAGGCGCGCCGAGATCACCGACCTTGAGTTCTGTCGCTTGTGCGGTGGGCCTGGCCAGGTGGCGAGGGCAGGATGTGCCGTGCCCAGCGTGTACGGTGCCAGCGGATGCATTCCAGGTCAACGTCGTGGCGCGGGTCGGTCGCGAGACGGCCGCGCACTGTCCCGGTGACGGTCTCCACGATGTGCAGGTCGTCGGTCAGGTAGAGGCCGCCTTGGTCAAACTGCGTGTGGCAGTTCGGGCATAGGCACAGGACGTTGCCGGTGTAGTCGTGGCCTCCCCTGCCCAGCGGGCACGACTCCCTCCTCCCACCCCTCCCCCGGCCAGAGCCCGGGCTCCTTGTACACGGCCGGGGACGAGGCGAGCAATGCGGTTCTCCCGGCACCCCTTCACCCGCGCCAATGTCCGTGCCGCCCCTGCACGGTCATAGCCGTCCAGTACGCGCCTTCACCCGAAGGGCCTGCCCAAGGACGCCGACGGCACGCCCGGACCGCTCCGTCCCGGCAGATGCGTCGCCAGATCCCGTCTCGATCCACGTGCGAGCGGGGAGGGGCCAGCCAGGAACCGGCTCAGCCGGAGAGCGCGCAAGCGAGCAGGCCGGGGTTGAGCCCGGGCACACCGCATCGCACAGCGGTGCCCGGCCACGCGACCGGGGCACGGCGCCGACGGTGATCCTTCGGACGGTTGGGTCCGGCCGGAGCGGATAGACGCATGCCGGGAGAGCGGCGAGGACGGTCGCGGCTTCGCGCCGGTCCCCTCCACCCCGCCCGTCGTCGATCGGAAGGAAAGCGCGCATGACCGACCCAGTGGTCCAGATCGCAGCGTCCCTGCCGGGTGCCACCCTCGTGATTCCGGCCGTGCTGGTCGTAACCCTCCTCATCGGGGCGTTCATCTGGGGCAGCCGCCGCCAGGCCCGGAAGAGAACGCTCGCCTACCGCCCAGGAGACGCCCCTGGTCCACGGTCCGACTCGCACAACGGCCCTGACGCGCGCGACGCAGACCGTCGGGCGACCGGCGGGCCCGGAGGTCGCACACCCCCGCGCTGACTCCCGGTTCACAGCGGCCGGCCGCTTCCGCTGTGCCCGACTTCTCTGGCGTGACCAGCCACGGCACCCAGAACATCATCGCCACCCGGTCGGCTGACCTCGGCGCGGTTCAGATCCCAGGGCGGGGCAGTCGGCCTCCCCGACTGCCCCGACCGCCCCGCGCCTCGCCACACCGATGATCACGACCAACCGCTCATCCGCAACCGATGCACAGTCACACAACCGGTGCCACCGCCGATGAACTGCTCGCCGGACCGCTTCTTCTGGCCAAGCGCCGGGGCATGCAACCTCGGCTGACGCGCGGCGGCGCGGCGGCGCGGCGGCACCGACCGTCTCCAGCGGCAGCCCGGCCAGGTGCCGCTACACATTGGCTCTTCGGGCGATCCGGCCCCCACACAGGCGTGAAGTGTCCATCGTCGAACCGCGCTGCTGATCGAACCACGAGGGCGCCGAGTGGTGGGGAGCGGTGGCGTCGGGCGTGGAGCAGGCGGAAGGCGCGGGCCGACCGCGGCATGTGGTGCTGTCGTTGAAGAAGCCGCTGTGGGTGGCTTCCGGGCCCTGCCGTCGTACTGCGACGGCTGGCTACTTGCCGGGGCGGCCCGAGCTGGTGGGCTGTCCAGCCCGCTGCGCGCCACGGGTCCGGGTCGAGAGTGGTGCGGCAGTCGACGAGCAGCGGCGTGGCTGGGTGGCCGACAAGGTCCTGCGGGTTGGCGTGGCGGTACTCGGGCAACTCGGTGGCCAGCACCGTCGGGTCGGCGCCGGCGAGGGCGGCGGTCAGGTCGTCGACGCGCCGGTCTCCGAGCTCGCCCACCGCCCGGTGCTCTTTCGTCCGGACGGCCTTCACCGGCTGAACGCCAGCCAGTAGTACCGGCACCAACCGCGTTCCGGTGACTGGTGTCTGGCACCGAACCGAAGAGGCGGACCGGTGCCGACATCACGGCGAGTAGGCCATACCGCCCTACGCCCCGGGGGCGGCGAGGCTGCCTGCACGGATCGCGTCGAGCAAGGCGTTCTTGACCTGGGGCGGCATCAGGTTCAGGGCCTCAAGGGCCTCGGCGGTGAGCGGGACCTCCTCGAGCAGGTACTCGCCGCGGTCGTCACGCTGGAACTCGGGCCCGGTGCGATCGGCGAAGTCCCACTTGACGATCCGAGCGGTGTAGAAGTGCTCGGTCTCGCCCTTGTCGTTCTTGAACTCGTGGAAGGGGAGCAGATCGGTGGCCGTGCCAGCGATCTCCTCGTGGATCTCCCGCAGCAGGGCGGCTTCCAGCCCGGTGTCCTCGGGCTCGACGCCGCCGCCGACGAGAACCTGATAGGCGGGGATGCCGGGGCGGATGCGGTTGATGACGAGCATCGTGCCGGCGGTGGTGAGGAGGACGGCGCGGACGCGTTCCTTCATGGGGCTTCTTCCCTGGTGGTTGTGGTGGTTCAGTGGGGCATCCAGCCGCCGTCGATGGTCAACGACTGCGCAGTGAGAACAATGCGCTGGGGGCCAGCGAGGAAGCTTGCGTGCCGGTCAGCAGTCATCACGGTCTCTTCCGAGCCGGATCCCCCGCGTCCGGGCGGGTGTTCGCCGTGGACACAGTCCTGCAGTCGCGCGAGTCGTAGACCCTTGGTCGTCAGGTTCGCAATGCCGCGTGGGTGCATCGGATCGGACCCTGGCAGGCGCACTGCCGGAAACAGCATAGCCCGGGCGAGAAGGCCGAATGCGGCGGCGACGTCCAGGGCGTGCCGGAGAACGCCGTGCCCCGGCCGTCCAGCTGGGGCGCAGTGCGGACAGCTTCGCCCCGAAGCGGTCACCAAGCGCACCATGCACCAGCTCTCGGCCTGTGGCACGAGGTAGCACAGCTCCTTCACCAACGTTCAAGGTCTCCCAGTCGACGGTCTATCGGCTCCTCAGCCTCTCGCACCTCGAAAAATCCCAGCCGAGTCGCCCGGCTGCCGCTGATCTGTGATGACCAGACAGCATGAAGTCACTCATCGAAGATCGGGAACATCTCGGCATAGGGGTCCGGCTCCCCGGTCAAGGGGTCCAGCCCGGCGACGAGTCGACGGCGCTGCTCGCGCCAGCTCACGAATGCTCCAGGACGTCCCCAGACTGACGCGTCGCCGGGCGGGCATTCGTCGAACTCCGCGAGCATTATGCGCGTGAGGAACTTGACCATGCCGAATCGAAGATCGCCCACCGGGATCGGCGCCCGAGGACGAGAAGCACGCGATCAAGGTCCTGTTCCAGCTCCTCGACGACTTCACTGCCGAGGGCGAGGCATTCCAGAGCGATCAGTGAGCTTCTTCGAGTTGGCCACCGATCGGGTGATGGTCGTGAAGCGCAACGAACGAGGCCCTCGAGCTGTTGATCGAGATGTCTGACGTCTCGATCACGTTGCCCCACCGAGAAGACCTCAACCGGACGCTGGCCGCAGCACGAGCGCCCGTTGAACGCGGTGTCGCGAGCCTGAAGTCCTGGCGGATCTTCCGTAGCTCCCGGTGTAGCCCCAACCGCATGACGTCAATCGCCAAGGCCATCCTCACGCTGGAGCGGCAGCGCTGAAGATCCTTAGTGAGCGCTTCGTCTGGCGATAGCCGCCACATGAAGCGCTCACCCGGAACCGAGACCTCTGAGGTCAGTCCTGATCTTGGCTGTACTGGGCCGCGTACCAACTGGAATCGATGGCGGGGTTGCGCAGCGCCCCCCAGAATCGGTCGTCAGGTATCGGTGGCAGGGGTTGATTGCCCAGGTCCGCATGCAGATCCGCACGCCAGCCGAGAGTGAAGTGACTTCGGGTTTCCGCGGTCTCGCACACGGACCTGTATGGGGATCCCCAGATCCCAAGGGCTATCTTCTCCGCGGCCCACCTGCGGGTGTGGTCTCGGCCGGTGTCGGCCTGTGCGAGCACCGCGCGGAGGCGCAAGGCGAGCGGGCCGGTCTGGTCCGGCTGCGGCGGGGCCACACCGCACTCCCACGCGTCCAGGGCTGTCCTGACCTCCGGGTAGTTGTTCAGGCCCGTTTCGACCGCCAGTCTGCGCAGCTGCTTCCGCGCGGCGTCGACCACCTGCTCATACGGCAGGACTGCGATCAGCGCACCGAGTTCCTCATGCCTGTCCAGGTGGCTCACATGGAGGAGGTCGGTGGGACTGTAGGACAGGTCCAGCTCTGGCAGCTGCTCATCCGGCCCGGGAAGGGGCTCGTCGGCACTGTACTGCGGCCTGGCAGGCGGACGCCCCTCCCAGAACAGCCGGCCATTGAAGGTGACGACACCAGCGTCCTGGCCGCGCTCAAGCATGCTGGCCAATTCGGCCAGATACTCACCCAGCGAGTCGGCCTCCCCGAAACTGGTGCCGGTCTCGTCGAAGAACCGCCCGATCGCGCCGAAGGAGTTCCGCCCGGTACGGCAATCCATCAGAAGACCGTCCGACGTCACGTCGTAAGAACCGAACTTCACGTAATCGTGAAGCCAGTAGTCCTCGGTCTCCCCGTCGAGGCCCTGGTCGATGCCACGCATGAACCCGGTGTACCCGATGATCCCGCTCACTCCGAGCAGCCGGTCGCCCGTGCTGAAGCGGAAAGCCTCAGGTCCCTCCAGCGCCCCGTTGTGCCGAAGGAGCGAAGCGACCAGGTCCGGAGGAAAGGTGACCCTCAGTTCCTGTTGCGCTGCCGCGATCTCCTCGCCACCTGCAGGCGGCCGAAGCGTGGCAAACGTGCGGGGCGCGTGCTCGCGAAGCCACGCGTCGATGCGAGTCCATGAGTCCTGGACCAGGTCTGATGCCATAGCCCGACCTTAGAACCAGCGGCTGACAACAGCTTGATCGTCGCTCACTGGCCTCGCCGCCAGGTTGGCGTTCAGGCCGGCAAGCTTCGAGGGACTCCTTGTCCCGGCTCACCAAGCTGCTGCACCTGACGCTGCAGCCGCCCACTCGGCACGGAAGCGCTCAGTCGCAATCACCCGATCGGCGGCCAACTCGAAGAAGCTCAGTATCACGGATGTTCTCCGCCTGGGCCGTGAGTGCTCGGCCCACCGCCAGCCGCCGCTGTTCCTCCGCTGCGACACGCTGAGAATCGTAGCGGGTGGCGTGGGTGAGGACGGCGAGCAGGTCGAGGTCCGCGGCCAGGCCCACGGTGCGGGCGGCCAGGCACAGCGAGCCGGTGCCGGTGCCGGTGCCGGTGCGGGGCAGGGGGACGGCTTCCTGGCGCAGGTGGGGGCCGAACCAGGTCCCGCCACGGGGCGAGCAGCTCGGCAGCGCGGTCCGGGCGGCCGGCGGCGAGGGTGCGGACGGGCTCGGAGGCGGGTCCGAGCAGGGTGGTGAGACCTCGCGGGTGACCAGCGCGCAGGTGGGACTCCGATGCACAGCCCGAACCCTCCGTGACGCGGCGTCATTGGTTCGGCTTAGACTCGCCAGAATGAACACCGCGATCCCTACCGACACCGATCTCGCCCGTCTGGTCGACGTGTTGCTGGCCACCGCTGAATCCGCCGGCCACGACCGGGCCGGGTGGGAGCGGATCGCGCGCGAGGCCTTCGCCGCCGAACGGCCTGAGGAGCAGCCCGACCACTGGTGGCTGGCGGTGCCGGGCGAGACGTACGAGGCCGCGTTCGAGGCGTTGGGCCTGCACGACCGGATCCCGGTGACGGTGCGGTACGGGCAGGGTGCGCAGGGGGAGGACACCAAGTACGTGCCGGAGGCGGTGCACCGGGTGTTCGTCACACCGGAGTACGCGGGCTGGCGGCTGATCTACGCCGAAGAGCCGCTGGGGACGACGCGTTGGGGCTTGCACGAGGTGATCGAGCGGCTCAGCAAAGCGTGCGGCCGGGCCCAGGTGTTCTATCAGGACCCGTTCGCCGACGCGGTGATCTGGGCGGCGGCCGAGGACGGCGAAGTGGTCCGGGGCTACTGGCGCCACGAGGACTCCGAATGGACCGGAACGCCGCTGCCCTGGGAGACCGTGCTCACCGAGGCGGACTTCGCGGACGACCCGGACGAGTACGAGGCGTATGCCGAGGACCCCGGCCGGGCTGAGACCACCGCCGTCAACACCGCCGCCGCGCACCTGTCCGTGGACCCGGCCGCGATCGACGCCGGCACCCCCGTCCGCGGTCACGGCTGGCTCGCACTCACCAGGGCCGGCGCCGGTCACGACGGCTTCGACGAGTACCCGGAGCTCTGATCCGGGGCACCCGGCACGGTGCCGCTGCCAAGCCAAGGCGGGACTTGCCTGCACCGCCGGGTCCGTGCAACCACCGCACGGCCGTCTTCACTGGCTGGTCGCGCCACGGGCGGAGCCGGCCCAGCTCTGCCTCGCGGCCGGTGAACTCCACGGTCTCGCTGCGGGCGTCAAGCATCCTGCTGGGCTGGGCACTCAACCCGCGCTGTCGCCGGCTTCGCCTCCGGCGCGGTCGGCGCCGACTTTGGCCGCCCTTAGAAGCGATTCCCAAAGCGGATGACACGCCTGCTGATCGAACTGTCGCGCGTGTCGACCTCGTTCGGGTGATCGGGCGCTGATTGAGACATAGGGAAAGGGCCTCCTGCACAGCTCGGTGATGTCTAGTCAACTGAGCATCAGGAGGCCCTGGTGTCCCACTGTGGCGTGCCCGCCCCGTCCGCGTCTACCTTCGGCGTGTCGCCGTGCGACTGCCTCGCCCACCAGTTCGGCAACGCCGCCGACCATCCGGACCGCACCCGCCGCTACCCCTCCGACCTGACCGACGCAGAATGGGCCCTGGTCCGGCCGCTGCTGCCGGTCCCGGCCTGGATGAACGGACGCGGCGGGCGCCCGGAAGGGTACTGCCACCGTCAAATGATCGACGCCGTGCGCTACCTGGTGGCCGAGGGCGTGCGCTGGGCGAGCCTGCCGGCCGACTTCCCCAGGTGGCGGGCCGCGTACCGGTTCTTCCGCCGCTGGCGCGACAACGACCTGATCAAGGAACTGTACGGCCGGCTGCG
>NZ_JAKNTA010000010.1:15183-130021 GCF_022288725.1 Kitasatospora sp. A2-31
GAAGCCGTTGTCGTACCGATCATGGTGGACATCGGTTCGAGTGCGGCCACACGGCTGAGTGATCTTTCCTCGGGGCGCGCATGAAGGCAGGGCCTCCTGTCCAGCTCGGGATTGTCGAAGTCCAAACGAGCTGGCCGGGAGGCCCTGTGTCGCAGTCTTGCGTTTCCATGCCCGTGTCGTCCAACTCGGTTACCCGGTCGTGTGATTGTCTCGCTCACCGGTTCGGGAACGCGGGTGACCGGCCGGACCGTGCGCGCCGCTACGACTCGGACATGACGGACGCGGAGTGGGCTGTGGTGCGGGACGCGATGCCGGTCCCGGCGTGGTTGGAGGGGCGGGGCGGGCAGCCGGAGGGGTACTGTCACCGGCAGCTGCTGGACGCGGTGCGCTACCTGGTCGACAACGGGATCAAGTGGCGGGCGATGCCGGCGGACTTCCCCGCGTGGGACCGGGTCTACGCCTTCTGTCGGCGGTGGCGTGCGCGGGGCCTGCTGGCCGAGTTGCACGACCGACTGCGGGGCCTGGTCCGCGAGGACGCCGGCCGCGACCCGGAGCCGACCGCCGCGGTGGTCGACGCGCAGTCCCTGCGCGCGGCGGCCACGGTGCCGGCGTCCTCACGCGGATACGACGGCGCGAAGAAGGTCCCCGGTCGCAAGCGCCACGTCGTGGTCGACTGCCTCGGGCTGCTGCTGGCCGTGTTGGTCACCGCCGCGAACGTGACGGACCGAGACGCCGCGATGCCGCTGCTGCAGCAGCTCCGGGCCCGCTACCGGAAGATCATCCTGGTGTGGGCCGACGGCGGTTACGCGGGCCGCCTGGTCGCATGGGCGAAGCAGGCACTGCGGCTCACTCTGAAGATCGTCAAGCGGAACGACGACGTGTCCGGCTTCGTGGTGCTGCCCAGGCGCTGGGTGGTGGAGAGAACGCTGAGCTGGCTGATGCGCTCGCGCCGGCTGGTGCGCGACTACGAGACGCTGCCCGCCGTCCACGAGCAGATGGTGCTGTGGTCGATGACGATGCTCATGACCCGCAGGCTGGCCCGGCGGCGAGCGTGAACCGGCCCGGGGACGGCTCGTCGGCCCAGCCCCGGTCCGCCAGCCGCTTCATCTTCGACCGCACGCCCTCCACGCTCGCCGGGACCGCCGCCAGCCCCAAGGCGGCGGTGATCTCCTGGCACGTCATCACGTCTTCCCCGTCCGCGCGGCGTTCGGCCAGCAGGGACAAGATCTGCTGGTAGTCCGCGGCCAGCGCGTCCGTCGACAGCACGGGCCGCCACACCGGCACGATCGAACCCGAGCGAGCCGCTCGCGGCGTCGGCACCTCGGCGGGCGCGTCCGGGACGATCACCGGCTCCGGCGCCAAGGGCTCCCTGACCGGTTCCGGACCGGCCGCCGGGCCGGCTTCCCGGGGCTGCGGCGCGGCCAGGACTTCGCCGACCCGCTGACGCGCGATCAGCCACTCCTGCCAGTCCGTCTCCGCCTCCGCGAGCGCGGCCAGCACCCGATCCGCCTCCTCCCGGAGCCCCTCCACACGCTCTCGCGCGGCCAGCTCCCGCTCTTCCAGCAGACCCACGACCGACGCCATCCCGGCACCTCCACCGACGAGACAACCCGACCACCCGAGCCTGCCTCGCCAACACCGGCGTCATGCCTGAGCTGCGGAAACACGCCGATCAAGTTCGGTACAACAACGGCTTCTGAACACAGCGGATCCAGCCTGCCTACCCGGCGACGACCACATGCCTGAACAGCGAAGACTTGAAGCTACGTCCGCTTTGGGAATCGCTTCTTAGAAGCGATTCCCAAAGCGGATGACACGCCTGCTGATCGAACTGTCGCGCGTGTCGACCTCGTTCGGGTGATCGGGCGCTGATTGAGACATAGGGAAAGGGCCTCCTGCACAGCTCGGTGATGTCTAGTCAACTGAGCATCAGGAGGCCCTGGTGTCCCACTGTGGCGTGCCCGCCCCGTCCGCGTCTACCTTCGGCGTGTCGCCGTGCGACTGCCTCGCCCACCAGTTCGGCAACGCCGCCGACCATCCGGACCGCACCCGCCGCTACCCCTCCGACCTGACCGACGCAGAATGGGCCCTGGTCCGGCCGCTGCTGCCGGTCCCGGCCTGGATGAACGGACGCGGCGGGCGCCCGGAAGGGTACTGCCACCGTCAAATGATCGACGCCGTGCGCTACCTGGTGGCCGAGGGCGTGCGCTGGGCGAGCCTGCCGGCCGACTTCCCCAGGTGGCGGGCCGCGTACCGGTTCTTCCGCCGCTGGCGCGACAACGACCTGATCAAGGAACTGTACGGCCGGCTGCGCGCCCGCCTGCGCGAGCTGGCCGGCAGGAAGGACGAGCCCACCGCCGCAATCATCGACTCCCAGTCGGTGAAGGGCGACGCCACCGTTCCCACCGCCTCCCGCGGCTACGACGCCGGAAAGAGAATCAACGGCCGCAAACGACACATCGCCGTCGACACTCTCGGCCTGCTGCTGGTCGTGATCGTCACCGCGGCCTCGGTCAGCGACCGCGACGCCGGCCGCGACCTGCTGGAGCGCGTGCGCGCCCGGCATCGCGCCATCACCCTGGTCTGGGCCGACGGCGGCTACACCGGCTGGCTCGTCGACTTTGCCCGCGCCGTCCTCTCCCTCGCCCTGACCATCGTCAAGCGCCCCGACGACGCATCCGGGTTCACCGTGCTGCCGCGCCGCTGGGTGGTCGAACGCAGCTTCTCTCACCTGATCCGGGCCCGACGTCTGGCCCGGGACTACGAGACCCGCACCGACAGCGCCGAAGCCATGCTCTGGTGGGCGGCGAGCATCCCCGCCACCCGGCGACTGGCCCGCCGGGGTGCCCCCGCTGCCCGCCGCCTCAGCCGGCCCGCCCCGGCCGCGGCTTGAACAACCCCGGCCCGTCCTCGCACAACCACCCGCGCTCCACCAGCCGCTTGGCACGGAACCGAGCGGCCTGTTCGCGCGCGTCACTGGCCTGCCAGCCCAGATGATCGCGCATCTGCCGGGCCCGCACGCCGCCCCCGCCACCGGCTGCGTCGTCCTGGACCAGTGCCACGATCGCCGCGCAGTCACCCGGCAGCACCGCAAGATCCAACCCCTGACGCCACGGCGGGATTTCGACCCTGGCCGCAACACCACCCGCAGCCCCCGCCACCGCGGTGTCCGGCACGCCCGACGCGGCGGCCAGGGCATCGACGACCTCCTCGCGGGCGACGGCCGCGCGCCGCACGGCCTCCTCTGCCTCCAGCACCGCCGCCCGGACCCGCTCCAGCTCGGCGCGCAACTCCTCCACTCGGGCCAGCGCGGCCCGTTCGCGTTCCTCCAGCAGCCCCAGCACCGACGGCATCCGCCACCTCCGCACACAGCGAGCGTGAGAAGCCGTTGTCGTACCGATCATGGTGGACATCGGTTCGAGTGCGGCCACACGGCTGAGTGATCTTTCCTCGGGGCGCGCATGAAGGCAGGGCCTCCTGTCCAGCTCGGGATTGTCGAAGTCCAAACGAGCTGGCCGGGAGGCCCTGTGTCGCAGTCTTGCGTTTCCATGCCCGTGTCGTCCAACTCGGTTACCCGGTCGTGTGATTGTCTCGCTCACCGGTTCGGGAACGCGGGTGACCGGCCGGACCGTGCGCGCCGCTACGACTCGGACATGACGGACGCGGAGTGGGCTGTGGTGCGGGACGCGATGCCGGTCCCGGCGTGGTTGGAGGGGCGGGGCGGGCAGCCGGAGGGTTACTGTCACCGGCAGCTGCTGGACGCGGTGCGCTACCTGGTCGACAACGGGATCAAGTGGCGGGCGATGCCGGCGGACTTCCCCGCGTGGGACCGGGTCTACGCCTTCTGTCGGCGGTGGCGTGCGCGGGGCCTGCTGGCCGAGTTGCACGACCGACTGCGGGGCCTGGTCCGCGAGGACGCCGGCCGCGACCCGGAGCCGACCGCCGCGGTGGTCGACGCGCAGTCCCTGCGCGCGGCGGCCACGGTGCCGGCGTCCTCACGCGGATACGACGGCGCGAAGAAGGTCCCCGGTCGCAAGCGCCACGTCGTGGTCGACTGCCTCGGGCTGCTGCTGGCCGTGTTGGTCACCGCCGCGAACGTGACGGACCGAGACGCCGCGATGCCGCTGCTGCAGCAGCTCCGGGCCCGCTACCGGAAGATCATCCTGGTGTGGGCCGACGGCGGTTACGCGGGCCGCCTGGTCGCATGGGCGAAGCAGGCACTGCGGCTCACTCTGAAGATCGTCAAGCGGAACGACGACGTGTCCGGCTTCGTGGTGCTGCCCAGGCGCTGGGTGGTGGAGAGAACGCTGAGCTGGCTGATGCGCTCGCGCCGGCTGGTGCGCGACTACGAGACGCTGCCCGCCGTCCACGAGCAGATGGTGCTGTGGTCGATGACGATGCTCATGACCCGCAGGCTGGCCCGGCGGCGAGCGTGAACCGGCCCGGGGACGGCTCGTCGGCCCAGCCCCGGTCCGCCAGCCGCTTCATCTTCGACCGCACGCCCTCCACGCTCGCCGCCTCAGCCGGCCCGCCCCGGCCGCGGCTTGAACAACCCCGGCCCGTCCTCGCACAACCACCCGCGCTCCACCAGCCGCTTGGCACGGAACCGAGCGGCCTGTTCGCGCGCGTCACTGGCCTGCCAGCCCAGATGATCGCGCATCTGCCGGGCCCGCACGCCGCCCCCGCCACCGGCTGCGTCGTCCTGGACCAGTGCCACGATCGCCGCGCAGTCACCCGGCAGCACCGCAAGATCCAACCCCTGACGCCACGGCGGGATTTCGACCCTGGCCGCAACACCACCCGCAGCCCCCGCCACCGCGGTGTCCGGCACGCCCGACGCGGCGGCCAGGGCATCGACGACCTCCTCGCGGGCGACGGCCGCGCGCCGCACGGCCTCCTCTGCCTCCAGCACCGCCGCCCGGACCCGCTCCAGCTCGGCGCGCAACTCCTCCACTCGGGCCAGCGCGGCCCGTTCGCGTTCCTCCAGCAGCCCCAGCACCGACGGCATCCGCCACCTCCGCACACAGCGAGCGTGAACACAGCGGATCCAGCCTGCCTACCCGGCGACGACCACATGCCTGAACAGCGAAGACTTGAAGCTACGTCCGCTTTGGGAATCGCTTCTTAAGCCAGGTGGGCCCGGATTAGGCCGGTAGTGGCTAGGTAAATGACTTCGACATTCTCCGCACCGGTGGTCCAGTTGTGCCAGACGCCGGTGGCGAGGGCGAGGGTTCGGGACAGCGGAGTGGGAGGCAGAGCGGCGGTCGGCCAACCGGCGGCTGTCCCCCGCGGGTGCGGGAGGACCCTCCCCTTGCAGGGCGTCGTCGGATCCACCGCGGCTGACCCCCGCGGGTGCGGGGAGGACCCGATCGGCACGTCCGTGACCACCTACCCCGCGGCTGTCCCCCGCGGGCGCGGTCAGCCGCCGGGGAAGGAACACCCGAAGGGCCCCGCTTCGAGGTCGGCTGAGGCGAGCCGCTCATCGGCGGCCATAGCCCTGATGGCAGTGCGGACACCGAGGTCGACCGCATGCGAGGCGGCGATCTCACGGCCGTCGGCGTAGGCTCGCAGGCGCGCGACTCTTCGGGACCTGGCCGCAGTCGGCCCGGGTCGGAGTCCGCATGGGCCGCCATGCGCCTGGCAGGTCGTCAAGGTAGCGCAGCGGCACGCTACGAAGGGCCGTAGGTCACGGCCGCCGGCGCCGCAGGCTGGTACGTGTACGGCATGACCATTCTCCGCTGCTCCAGGCGCCGCATCGCGCCCTTCCTGTTGGCCGTGGCCGCGGTCCCGCTGCTCGCCGGAGCCTCGGCTCCTGTCGGCACGGCCGAGGCCACGACCGACGCCACCTGTGTGCTGAACGGCCACGGCGTCTTCGCCACCGCCGTCGCCCCGGGAGGTGTCGACGTCCCCGTGCCCGACACGCTCGCCATGACCGGCACCCTGTCGTGCGTGGACGCCGCCGGAGCGCCCCTGGCGACCGGAACCTTCGAACGGACCGTCGCCATGCCGGCCACCGAGTGCACCGGGGACGAACACGGGGACACCGCGACCACGACCGTCCACTGGGCCGACCAGACCGCCTCCACCTTCAGGTTCGACAGGATCGACGTGGTGAAGGTGAACGGCACCGCCTCGCTGGTCATCACCGGTGCCGTCACCGCCGACAGCGCGCGCTTCGCCGACGACACCATCAACGCGGTGGGCACCAGTACCGGCACCGGATGCGGCACCCCGGTCGGCGAGAGCGCCGTCGACTCGACCGTCGTGCTCCGCCTCACTCACTGAACCTCCCAGCCGCCGGTAGCCACCCCTCACGCGAAGGAAGACCCGACATGCCCCTGCCCCGGACTGAGCCGCGGACGGCCTCGACCCGCCACGGATCCCCGAAGTCCCGCGTTTACGCGATGCTGGACACGGACGGAGACGGCGTGGCCTCCCGCCACGACTACTTCGTCCGGATCGACCGGGTCCAGCGGGCAACCGGTCGCGGCGACGACGACCCCCTGGTCATCGCCGCCCGGGCCACGGGCGAACGGCCTGGGCCGCGATGGACTCCAACGGCGACGGCGTGATGACCTACGACGAGTACGCCGCCTGGGTGGACGCCGAGAAGTTCGACACCGTCTGCCAGTACGCCCTGGGCGCACTGTTCGACCTCGCCGACGCCGACCGGGACGGGGCCCTGGACCGGACGCAGTTCACGCTGCTGCGCCAGGCACTGGGCAACCGGGCCGACAACGCCGACGCGGCCTTCGACGCCCTGGACGACGACCGTGACGGGCGCGTCGGCCGTGCCCAGTACCTGGCCACGATCCGCGCCTACGTCACGGGCGAGGGCTCCCCCATGGGGGATGCCCTGTACTGATCGCCTCGACCACGCGCGACCAGGGTCACACGGAAGCACTCCGCACGAGGCGGGCTCTCACTGATTCGGTGCGGAGCGGAGGTTGTCGAGGAGGAGCGTTGGCCGACGCGGTGCGTCGCCGTGTGAGCGGTCCTCTTCGGTCACCGCGAGGCGGATGCCGAGCTATAGTCACGAGGTCGCGAAAAACGGTGTTCCGCGGTCCACCCGCCGGACATCGCTCGTACATCGATGCAGATGGTTCTGATCGGTGAGCGTCTCCTTGCCGAGATCGGGCACCCTGTCCGCTTTTGGCGCTGACCATCGCCGGCGCGTGTCGGCGCAACCAGGGAGCGCAGCATGCAGAAGACCATCGCCATTATCGGAGCAGGACTGGGCGGGCTGACGCTCGCGCGGGTGCTTCAGGCTCACGGCGTCGCCGCGACGATCTACGAGGGTGAGGCTTCAGCGAAGGCCCGTGAGCAAGGCGGCCTGCTCGACATCCAGGTGGCAACCGGACAGGTGGCGCTTCGTGCAGCCGGTCTGTACGACGAGTTCCTCACTCTGGTCCGCCCGGGCGAGGATGCCAAGCGCGTGATGGACCGCCACGGCACCGTCCTGTTCGACATGCCGGCGGACCCCGGTTCGGCCCGTCCGGAGGTGGATCGTGGCGAACTGCGGCACCTGCTCATCCGCTCGCTGGCGCCCGGGACGATCAGGTGGGGTCACAAGCTCGCCTCGATCCGGCACCGTGTGGAGGGCGGCTACGACCTCACCTTCGCGGAGGGTTCCGCCGCGCGCGCCGACATCGTCGTCGGCGCGGACGGGGCCTGGTCGAAGGTGCGTCCGCTGCTCACCCCCGCCGAGCCCGTCTACAGCGGAACCCTCTTCATCGAGATCGCCCTCGCCTCGGGCGGCCGGGACTGCGGGGCGAGCGTGGCCGCGATCGGCAGCGGCACGCTGATGGCGGTCGCGCCGGGCCGAGGCATCATCGCGCATCGCTACGCCGACGGGCGCGTTCGCGGATACGCGGCGCTGAACAAGCCCGAGGAGAGGATGAGGTCGATCGACTTCGGCGACCCGTCCGCCAGCCTCCGCCGACTTGCCGACGAGTTCCATGGCTGGTCGCCGCTGCTCACCGCATTGGTGACACAGAGCGACGTGGAGCCGAGGCTCCGACCCATCCACGCCCTGCCCGTCGGGCTCACATGGGACAGGGTGCCCGGCGTGACGCTCGTGGGCGACGCCGCACATCTGATGTCGCCCTTCGCCGGCGAGGGTGCGAACCTCGCCATGTACGACGGCGCGGACCTGGCGAGCAAGCTGGTTGAGCACCCCGACCTCGAGGTCGCGCTCACCGCCTACGAAGAGCGGCTGTTCCTGCGTAGTGGCGACGCCGCCAGCCGCTCGGCGCAGAACCTGGAGGTCTTCTTCGGCCAGGAAGCACCGCAGAGCGTGGTCACTCTGTTCGACCGCTCCTGACACCTCTCAGTCCGGATTCGCGATCTTGTGGCGGCCCGGAGCGGTGTCGGCGCCGGGCTCCGGCGTACCAGGGAAGGGACGTATGTGGTCCGCGGACAAGACGGTGGTCGGCTCGGGTGGCCCGCGTTCCCCCGCTCGGCTGTTCCCGAGGGGCCAGCAGACCTTCGACGGTCAGGACCGCCCCTCCTTGAAGGTACGGGCGAGGCGCCGGCCGGACCGTTGAGCTCTCGCTGCCGATGAGCCGAGTCCTCAGCAGAAGCCTGTCTACCGACCGGAGATGGTGGCCGCCCACAGGACAGTGACTCTGTGCATGAAGACGGACAGCACTCATCCATGAGTTCGGGAGTCGCTCGCCGTCCGCGCCGACTCGAAATCCTCGCGGGTTTGGACAGCACCTGACAGGCCGGTGAGCGGCTCCTGGGGCACGAGTGATGATCTTGGTTGGGGTCTGGCGGCTAGGGTGGGGCCCGTGTCTGTGACCAAGGATCGTGATGACGTCGTCGAGCAGCTCGAACCGTTCCGGAGGGAGCTGATGGCGTACTGCTACCGGATGCTCGGTTCCGCGTTCGAAGCGGAGGATGCGGTGTGCAGGAGACGCTGGTCCGCGCGTGGTCGAAGTACTCGGGGTTCGAAGGGCGTTCGGCATTGCGGACGTGGCTGTACCGGATCGCGACGAACGTGTGCCTGGACATGGCGCCGGCGGCGCAGCGGCGGGCCCGGCCGATGGATCTGACATCGCCGGTCGCGGCGTCCGCGCCGGACCTGACGCAGCTGGAGGAGAACATCTGGGTGGGACCGGTCCCCGACCGGCGGGTGTTGGGCGGCGATCCGGCCGAACTGGCCGTGGGCCGGGAGACCATTCGGCTGGCGTTCGTCACGGCGCTGCAGAAGCTTCCGGCGCGACAGCGGGCGGTCCTGGTGCTGCGGGAGGTGCTGGCGTGGTCGGCGGCGGAGACCGCCGAGCTGCTCGACACGACGGTCGCCTCGGTGAACAGCGCGCTGCAGCGGGCGCGCGCCACGCTGGCCGAGGGCGGCGGGATCCCGGTGAGCGACACGTACCAGCCGCTGGACGAGACGCAGCAGGCCCTGCTGGCTCGGTACGTCCAGGCGTTCGAGGCATTAGACATCGAGGGATTGAAGAAGCTCCTGCACGAGGACGCCGTGCTCAACATGCCGCCCTACCAGATGTGGGTGCGCGGCGCGGTCGAGCTGGGCGAGTGGTGGCTCGGCGCAGGCTGCGGCTGCCGCGGGTCGCGGCTGCTGGCGGTCGAGGCGAACGGCTCACCTGCCTTCGCGCAATACCGGCCGGCCGAGGACAAGAACGGCTGGACGCCGTGGGGCATCACGGTGCTGGAGATCACCGACGGGCGGATCGCCGCCATGACCAACCACATGGACACCGAGCGGTTGTTCCCGCTGTGGGGCCTACCGATGCGGCTGCCGGCCACCGGCGCCTCCGCTGGTGTCTGAGGGGTCCTCGCACCGCAGCGCCTCGGCCGGGCCGGTCAGCACCAGCAGCAGCCGCAGGCGCTGACCGGCCCCGCGTAGGAGGAGATCGGCGACGGCCCGCCGGGCGACCAGGCTCAGGCGGGCCAGCCGGTCGAGGTCGGCGCGACCGGGTGCCGTCAGGGATGCGACCTCGCAGACCACGAGCCGGATATCGGACTGCTCGGCGAGCAGCCCGGCCACGTGCTCGGGCAGGTGCTCGGGCAGGTGCTCGGGCAGGGCCGGGCCTTCGCCCGGAAGGACCGGAGGCACGGGGAACAGCAGCGTCTTCACACCTACTGGGGCTGCCTGACGGTGCGCGACTCATCGGCAGCCACGGCCGCCGGAAGAAGATCTTCAAAGATTTTCGCCGCGACCGATGAGTCCGCGGGCAGTGCCCCGTCTGACCGGGTGAGAGCGACCGACACCCGAGCAGCACAGGGAGCGCCCCATGAGGAAGATCACCGCCGGACTGTTCATCGCCGCCGACGGCGTCGTGGAGAGCCCGCACGAGTGGCACTTCCCCTACTTCAACGACGAGATGGGCGCGGCCGTGACCGCGCAGCTCGGCGCGGCCGACACCGTGCTGTTCGGCCGCGTCACCTACGAGACCTTCGCCGGCGCCTGGCCGGAGAGGGAGACCGCGGGCGGCGAGGACGCACCGATGGCCAAGGCGCTCGGCGACGCCCGCAAGATCGTCGTCTCCCGCTCGGAGCTGAAGTTCACCTGGCGCAACTCAGAGCAGCTCAAGGGCGACCTGGTCGAGACCGTCACCGAGCTGAAGCAGGAGAACGGCGGCCCGATCGGGATCTCGGGCTCGATCTCGGTGGTGCGCGCCCTGCTGGCCGCCGCACTGATCGACGAACTGCACCTGTTCGTCCACCCGATCGCGATCGGCAAGGGCCTGCGCCTGTTCGACGAGACCGCCGACCCGGTCCGGCTCAAGCTCCTGGACAGCACCGCCTTCACCACCGGTGTGCTGCACACCGTCTACGGCCCGGCCGACAACTGACCCGACCCCCTCTCAACGACCAGGAGCTCCGGATGACCAGCCCCGCCAAGGGCCCCGCCACCTACTTCCCCTCCATCGAGCAGAAGTACGGCCGACCGATCAGCCACTGGCAGGACCTGATCCGCTCTTCACCGCTGACCGGGCACATGGAGCTCGTCGCCTGGCTGAAGACCGTGCACGGCCTGGGCCACGGCCACGCCAACGCCCGGGTTGTTTATGCCCTCGCCGAGAACACCACCCGCTGACCCACCCGAGAAGGACTCCTCCCCATGACCAGCATCGTCTCCGCCGACGGCACCACCCATCGCCCACACCGTCACCGGAAGCGGGCCGGCCGTCGTCTTCGTGGACGGCGCCCTGTGCCACCGGGCCTTCGGGCCCTCCCAGGCGGTCGCCGAGCAGCTTGCCGCGCACCACACCGTCTACACCTACGACCGCCGCGGCCGCGGCGCCAGCGGCGACACCGCGCCCTACGCCGTAGAACGGGAGGTCGAGGACCTGGCCGCCGTGATCGCCGCCGCTGGCGGGCGGGCGGCGGTCGTCGGCATCTCCTCCGGCGCTGCACTGGCTCTACACGCCGCCACCCGGGACATCGGGATCACCCACGTCGGCGTGTACGAGCCGCCGTTCAGCACCGAGGACGCGCAACGCGCACGCTTCACCGACTACGCGACCGGCCTGGCCGCGGACCTCGCCGAGGAGCGCCGCGGCGAAGCGGTCAGCCGGTTCATGGCCTTCGTCGGCGCGCCGGGGCCGACGGTCGAGCAGCTGCGCAGCTCGCCGGTGTGGCCCGCGTTCGAGGAGGTGGCGCCCACTCTGGCCTATGACGCCGCGGTCCTCGACGCCGGAGTCGGCGCGAGCGTCCCGGCCGGCGCGCTGGCCAAGATCACCGTGCCCGTCCTCGTCCTCGACGGCGGCGCGAGCCCCGAACTGCTGCGCGCCCCGGCCCGCGCGGTGGCCGCCGCAGTTCCCAGCGCCGAGTACCGGAGCCTCCCGGACCAGACTCATGAGGTCGCAGCCGACGTCCTGGCCCCGGCCCTGGTGAAGTTCTTCGCGTCCTGACCGTCTGCCCCAGGACGCGCTGTCGCTTCTCGTGAACATCGAACAGGGAACCCTCGAGCTGCCTCCCGAAGTCGTGAACATCTGTTGTCGAAACTCATGAACAAAGCCAGGGCAGGATCAAGGCCTACAGCTGGTACTAGGTTCACCATGAGATCGGGTACAGGTTTCATGGCACCGTCGTCTTGCGGTGCCCTAGCGTGGTGCCATGACGATTCCAGCGGGGCTGAGACGGTCGGCCCTTCGGGCACGGCGGGACACCGGCTTTCTGGCCGCCGGTGTGCTGCCGCACCTGGCGCTGGTGCCCGTGTGGGCCTGGGCGGCGGCGACTACCGCCAGGACGGGGAACTGGCTCCTCACGGTTTCCGTGTCGGCCTTCCTGGTCCTGCTCGGCAGTCCGGTGCTGACGGCCGTTCAGCGGGCCCGCTACCGGGTGCTCATCGGCGTGGACGTCCCCCGGCTCACCCCCACCGCGCCGGAGCAACGGACGTGGGCCTCGACCGCCCGGTGGCTCGCGGCGACGCGGCCTTGGCGCAAGATCGGTTACCACCTCGTGCTGGGCCCGCTGCTCGCGCTGCTTGAGCTGTTGGTGCTCGCGGTGGCAGCGGCGTGCCTGGCGGGCGTCATCGCCTACGCCTGGTCATGGGCGCTGCCCACCGGAATCCGCCAGGACTGGTTCGGCTACCTGACCCAGCTGCCGGCATACACGGCGGCTGGACTCCTCCTGCTGTGCGCCCTGCCCTGGACCGCGCGGGCCGTGGCCCGGGCCGAGGCGCGGCTGGCGTTGGGCCTGCTCGGGCCCAGCCGGGCGCAGCGGCTCCAGGAGCGGGTCGATCAGCTGGCCGTGAGCCGGACCGACTTGATCGAGGCCGTCGACGCGGAGCGCCGCCGGATCGAGCGCGACCTGCACGACGGCACCCAGCAGCGGTTGGTGTCTCTCGCGGTCAACCTGGGTCTGGCCGTTGCCACCCGCCCGGACCTGCCTGACGCCCGCGAGGTGATCGCGAGAGCGCACCTGGAGGCGAAGGAGGCGATAGCCGAACTCAACGACCTGGTGCGGGGGCTGCACCCTGCCGTGCTCGAAGACCGGGGTCTGGACGCGGCGTTGTCCGGGCTGGCTGCCCGCGCCCCCCTGCCGGTGCGGCTGCGGGTCGATCTGGAGGAGCGACTGGCGCCCAGCGTGGAGTCGGTCGCGTATTTCGTGATCTCGGAGGCTCTGACCAATGCGACGAAGCACGCCCACGCGATGCGTGCAGAGGTGACGGTCCGCCAGGTAGGCGAGGTGCTGCGAGTGCGTGTTACCGACGACGGGCTGGGCGGTGCCGACGCCGACGCCGGCACGGGGCTGGCCGGACTGGCCAAGCGGGTCGGCTCCCTCGACGGGGCCTTCCACGTCAGCAGTCCCGTCGGCGGGCCCACCACCGTCACCGCGGAGCTGCCGTGCGCGCGGTGATCGCCGAGGATTCGGTGTTGTTGCGGGTCGGCCTGATCAAGGTGCTGGAGATGGGCGGGTTCCATGTCGCCGCGGAAGCCGGTGATGCGGAGGGGCTGTTGGCGGCGGTGGCGGAGCACCGGCCCGACCTTGCCTTGATCGACGTCCGGATGCCGCCCGGCTTCACCGACGAGGGGGTGCGGGCGGCGATGGAGATCCGTCGGCGCTGGCCGGGGACGCCGGTGGTGCTGCTCTCGCAGTACGTGGAGGAGCGGTACGCGGCTGACCTGCTGTCTGCGAACACCAGCGGTGTGGGCTACCTGCTCAAGCAGCGGGTCGCCGATGTCGCCGACTTCGTGGCGGCGGTCCGGCGGGTGGCGGACGGGGGCACGGCCCTGGATCCGCAGGTCGTCGCCCAGTTGCTGCTGCGGCGCGACAGCGATCCGCTCGCGCGGCTGACCCCCCGCGAACGGGAGGTGCTCGGCCTGATGGCCGAGGGCCGCTCCAATGCCGGCATCGCGCAGGCGCTGGTGGTCAGCGAGAGCGCCGTGGCGAAGCACATCAACAACATCTTCGCCAAGCTCGACCTGCCCGTGGTCGACGCGGACCACCGCCGCGTCCTGGCCGTGCTGCGGTTCCTCGGAGCGTCCCGGGCCTGACCTTCCCATCCGTGATCACGATCTACGGGAGATGGGACGCCGACGAGATCCGCCACGACCTGCAGGCCTGCGTCGCCGAACACCTCGGCGCCGACGACGGCGTCCTGATCACCCCCTGGAGAAGGCAGACCGTCCGCGTCACGCGGGGTCGTGGAGCGGGATGCCAGCCCGCGAGGGTACCGCTCTGCCCTGGCGCCGGGCCGTCCGACGACGGCCTGGCACCAGGGCCCACGGCTGCGAGGCCTGCCCCTGACGTCCCGGATCAGGCCCGGAACGCCACACGCTGCCGGGTGTGCGGACCTTGTCGCCGGGTCAGATGCGGAAGGGCCGAATCCGCTGCGACCGTCTCCGGCCGCGTTGTGCGATCTTCCACTGCTCATGACGAAATCGGCGGCCCTGCCATGAAACGGCGGTGTCCGGGCAGACGGGGCTCGTGACTACAGGGGTATGGCATCCGCTCCGAACGATCGCGCCGGCACTGGTGACCCAGACGGTGCTCATGGTCCTGGTCGGCCTCACGCTCACCCATCCGCCGCTGCACCTCTGGCGGCCGGGGGAGAACGGCCTCACCGACCGGCTCGCGGCGGGCCGCGAGCCCGCCCTCGACAACGTCACCGCGTGGCTCTCGATCCTCGCCAGCACCGGGGTCGTGGTGGCCGTGGCGGGCGTCGCGGTGCTGGCGCTGCTGGTCGGGTCCCGCCGGCGGTGGCGGGAGGCGGCCTTCCTCGGTGGCGCGGTCGCCGCCCAGTCCGCCGTCTTCCTGCTGGTCACCCTGTGCGTCGACCGGCCCCGCCCGACTGCGCCGCCCCTCGACACCGCGCCGCCGACTTCCAGCTTCCCGTCCGGCCACGTCGGCGCGGCGGTCGCGCTGTACGGCGGGCTGGCCGTCCTCGCGGCGTTGCGCGTGCGGGGACGGCTGCGGCCGCTGCTCTGCGTCCTGGCGGCGCTGTTGCCGGTCCTGGTCGCGTTCAGCCGGCTGTACCGCGGCATGCACCACCCGACCGACGTCCTGGCCGGGCTGGCGAACGGTGGTACCACGCTCTGGATCATGTGGCGGGCCTTCCTCGCCGACCGCGGGCGGAGCACGCCGAGTGCCGGGGCCGACCGCGCGCCCGTCGGGTCCGACCGCGCGTCCGTCGGCCGGGCGGTCGTGGTCTACAACCCCGTACTGGTGGACGACGACACCCTCGGGCGGATCGACCGCGTCCTCGCCGAGCGCGGCTGGGCGGCACCGACCAGAACCGCCACCAGCGTGGACGACCCCGGCCGGGGCGCCGCGGCGGACGCCGTGACCGCCGGGGCCGACCTGGTGGTGGCCTGCGGTGGAGACGGCACGGTGACGGCCTGCTCGCACGCCCTCGCCGGGACGGGCGTCGCCCTGGCGATCGCCCCCTGCGGCACCGGCAACCTGCTCGCGCGCAACCTGGGCCTGCCCTCGGACCCGGCGCGGGCGCTGGCGGACGCCCTCGACGGCGGCCCCCGCCGGATCGACCTGGCCCTGGCCGACGGGGACGGCATCCCCGCGACGGTGGTCAGCGCCATGGCCGGCATCGGCCTCGACGCCGCGACGATGGCCGACACCAGCCGCAGCGCGAAGGACCGCCTCGGCTGGCCCGCCTACCTGCCCCCGCTGGTCCGCCACCTCGGCGACCGCCGGATGCGGCTCACCATCACCCTGGACGACGGCCGCCCCATCCACCGGCGGGCCGCGATGGCCCTAATCGGCAACGTCGGCGCACTCCAGGGCGGGATCCGACTGCTGCCCGGCGCCCGGCCGGACGACGGCCTGCTCGACCTCGTGCTCCTCCACCCGCGTGGCCTCGCCGGCTGGTCCGCAGCGGCGGCGCGGCTGCTCACAGGGAGGGTCGCCCCGGGGGGCGGGGCCGCGCCGTTCGAACACTTCCAGGCCCGGCGGATCCACCTCACCGCCGACGGCGACCAGCCCCGCGAGCTCGACGGGGAGTCGCTGCCACCGGGCCGCACCCTGCGCCTGGCCGTCCGGCCCGCCGCCCTACTGGTCCACACACCGTCGGGTGACGGGTCCCCGGTCGACCGGTCCCCGGAGGGCGAATCCCCGTGCGGCGAATCCCCGCTGGACGAGCCCCCGCTGGACGGGCCCCCGGTCGCCGCACCCGAGGGCGACGACCCCCGGCGGGCCGGGACGAAGCCCGTCCCGGCCGAACGGAGCGCCTGATGGGTACCGCAACCCGCATCAACCGCCGCGGCCGCGAGCCCGAGGAGCTCTCCGCCGACGAAGCCGTCACGGCCCTGCGCGAGTACGGCCGGTGGCAGCTGCTCAGGGATGCCTTCATCCGGTTCCGCTTCGCCGACGGCTTCAGCCACGCCCGGGCCCTCGCCTTCCAGACGGTGCTCGCCCTGGTGCCGTTCGCCATCGCCGTGGTCGGCCTCTCCTCCGTCCTGCACACCCAGTGGCTCGGCCGGGTCACCGAGCTGACCATCACCCGGCTCACCGCGGGCCCGAGCTCGGACCTGGTCGACCAGGTCCTGCGGCGCAGCCGCGAACGCGCGGGGGACGGCGGGAGCGTCGCCCTGTGGGGCGGCGCCCTGTTCTCCCTCGTCAACGTCGCCACCGCGATGTGCCAGATCGAGCGCGGAGCGAACCGGATCTACGGCATCGAACGCGACCGGCCCTTCCACCGCAAGTACGGCCGCGGACTGCTGATGGCCGTGCTGGCCGGCCTGCCGCTCGGCCTCGGCTTCATCCTGCTGGTGGCGGGCCGGGAGATCGCGGCCGCGGTCGTCGAGGCGGGCGGACCGGGGGCCCACCGGGAGGCCCTCGTCTGGGCGGTCCTGCGATGGCCGGTCGGCATCGTGCTCGCCCTGCTGTCCGCGAGCGTCATCTTCCACCGGGCACCGCGCCGCGAACAGCCCGGTTACACCTGGCTGGCCTTCGGCGCCGCCGTGTACCTGGTGCTGTGGGTGGGGCTGACCGCTCTGTTCGGCCTGTACCTGCGGCTGAGCAACTCGATCGACGCGGTCTACGGACCGCTCAGCGTGATCATCTCGCTCCTGATGTGGGCCTACCTGACGGCGATCGCGCTGTTCCTCGGGATCGCCTTCGCCGCGCAGCTGGAGGCCGACCGGGCCGGCATCGACGAACCCGTGCTGCCGGATCCCGAGGATGATGCCGCAGGTCATGGGCGGGCGAGGGGCGATGACAGCTGACCGGAGGCCGCACCCGAGCCCCGCCCGCACCCCGCTCCCCGCGCTGCGCCGGCTCTCCCGGCGCCGGTTCATCCGACGGCGGTTCACCCGGCGCCGGGCCGACCGGCGTTTCGGCGAGCGCTTGGTCGCGGCCGTCCTGGCGTTCGCCGTGGCGGCGGTGCCGACCGCCGTCCTGCTGGTCCTGATCGAGGCCGGCTGGGGGCCGCTGCGGGAGCTGGACGCCGACGCCGCGGCGCGGCTGAACGAGGCCGTCCGGCACCACCCGCTCCTGCTGGAGACCACCCGGGTCCTGAGCAACCGGATCTGGGACCCGGTCACGATGCGCCTGCTGGTGGCGGCCACCGTCGGCTGGCTGCTGGTGCGCCGGGCCTGGCGGCTGGCCCTGTGGGCGGGGCTCACCGAGACAGCCGCCGGCCTGACCGGCCTGCTGGTCAAGGTCTCGGTGGCCCGCGTCCGGCCCCGGCTCCCGGAGCCGGTCGCACACGCGCCCGGCTTCTCGTTCCCGTCGGGGCACGCCATGACCGCGATGGCCTCCTGCGCGATCCTGCTGCTCGTGCTGCTCCCGGTCGTGCCCCGACGGGCCCGCCCAGCGGCCTGGACGCTCGCCGCCGTGACGGTGCTCGGGACAGGCCTGACCCGGATCGCGCTCGGCGTGCACTGGGCCAGCGACGTCCTCGGCGGCTGGCTGCTCGGGCTCGCGCTGGTCGCCTCGACTGCCTGGGCGTTCGAGGCCTGGCGGCGGGAGAGCGGACTCCGGACGGCGGGGCTCCCGGAGGGACTGGAGCCCGAGCTCGCCGCGGAGGACGAGCTCCGGCCACGACCGCCCGGCGGTCCGCAGCCGTAGCCGCGACCGGGCAGCACCGGACGGCCCGGGAGGCAGTCAGACGTCGTCTCCGGACCTCCCCACGGCCTGACGCCGCACATCCTCCCCGCCACAGCGGAGCTGCCGTCCGAGATGTCCTCCGAGCGGTCCTCCGAGCACTCGTCCGGGCGGGCGGGGCCGGCTGGTCCGCCGGTCCGCCGGTCCGCCCGCGCGGCGCTCCCGGCGCGAACGACCCGGAAGCGTAAGGAACGTTCGGGAACGGTCAGGAGCCGTCGGCCGGTCCCGGCTGGACGGCGCAGAGCGCGTTGACGCCGCCCGCGCCGAACGGCGCCCCGCCGAGCAGGGTGGTCAGCACACCCCGGCAGACGGCCGCCTCCTGGGGAGTCTTCGGCCCCTCGGCGGCGGCCGGCTGGGCGAGCAGCACCACGGGCGCCGCCAGCAGCAGCACGGAACAGGCCGCACGAGCGGCGCACTTCCTCGCGTTCGACAGGACGGGGTTCATCTCGGGGACCTCCGGATCGGGTTCGGGATCGGGATCGGACGAGCGATTCCTATCCGAAGCAGCCCGCCCGTTCGCGGACGCTGCGCCGTCCGAGGGCGTGTCAGCGCCCCCGCCACGACGAGCGCCCCGCCGCGACGAGCGCCCCGCGCGGCAGGCGCCCGTGCGTCCCGCCCCGCAGGTCAGGCCGCCACGCGTCAGCCCCCGTGCGCCGGCCCGGGCACGGGGCTGACGGCGGTCCGGCGGACACTCCCGCCGGTCCCTCGGGCCGGCGGGGTGCCGTGGTGGCGCCGTGGCGCGTCCCCCGGTCCGCTCAGTCGCCGGTGAAGGAGGCACCCGGCGACGCCAGGACCTTCGCCGCGCAGGCGTGGCCGCGCTCGGCGGCGGCCCGCAGGTCCCGGTCGGCCAGGTAGCCGGCCAGGAAGCCGGCGGCGAAGGCGTCGCCGGCGCCGGTCAGGTCGCGCACCTCGCCGACCGGCGGGACGGGCACCGCGAACGCGTCCCGGCCGGGGGCGTCGACGGTGGTCGCCTCCGCGCCGGACTTGGTGACCACCGTGGTGGCGGCCAGCCGGGCGCGCTCCGGGCCGGGACGGCCGTCGACGAGCAGCCCGAGGAACGCGGACTCCTCCCGATTGGCGAACAGCAGGTCGGGCGCCAGCTCGGCGGTGAGGGCGAGGAAGCGCTCGCGGCCGAACGCGGCCAGCATGCCGGTCGAGGAGGCGTCCAGCGAGACGGTGCCGCCCGCCCGGCGCACCCGCCGGACGGCGTCCAGCGCGGCGGAGCCGATCGGCTCCCCGTCGAAGGAGTAGGCGGGGACGTGCAGGTGGGTCAGCCCGGCCAGCCAGGCGTCCGGGACGTCGTCGAGCAGCAGGGCGGCGCCCCGGTCCGGGAGCATGGTCCGCTCGCCGGCCTCGTCGATGAGCACCACGATGCTGCCGGTCTCGCCCCGGCGGGCCGCCCGGACGTCCACGCCGTGGCCGGCCAGTTCGGCGACGACGCCGTCCCCGGCCGGGTCGTTCCCGACGCAGCCGATGAAGCGCACGGGCCCCTGGCCGGCGGCCGCGAAAGAGGCGGCGACGTTGGCCGCGCTGCCGCCGCGGCGCCGGAACACCCGGGCGCTGGAGTCGGTGCCGTGCCGCAGCGGGCCGTCGACCCAGACGACGACGTCCTCGACCAGGTCGCCGAGTACCCCGAGCACGGGTTCAGGCCTCGTCGCGCAGGGCCGCCAGCGCGGTGGCGATCTCGCCGCCGAGCCGCACGTTGCCGCGGTAGACCTCGACGTTCACGTCCAGGCTGCGGCCACGGGTGTCGCGCTGGATGAAGTCGAGCAGGAACGGCGTCGAGGCGTTGCCGGTGATGCCCCGGCGCTCGGCCTCGGCCCAGGCCCGACCGAGCAGTTCGTCAAGCTCCTCCGGCGGCAGCTGCTTGGCCGGGTCGACCGGGTTGGCGATCAGCACCGCCTGCGGCAGCTCCAGGCCGTCCCGGGCGGCGATCACCCGGGCGGCCTCCTCGGGCGTGTCCACCTTGAAGTTGATCTCGTGGCCGGAGTCGGTGACGTAGAAGCCGGGGTACTTGCGGGTCCGGTAGCCCACGACCGGGATGTTCAGCGTCTCGAACCGCTCCAGGGTGGCCCGGATGTCGAGGATCGACTTCACTCCCGCGCTGACCACGGTGACCGGCGTGGCGGCGAGCGTCGTCAGGTCGGCCGACTCGTCGAAGGTCTCGGACGCGCCGAAGTGCACGCCGCCGAGCCCGCCGGTGGAGAAGACCCGGATCCCGGCCCGGTGGGCGAGGAACGCGGTGGCCGCCACCGTCGTCCCGCCGTGCCGGCCCAGCGCGGCGACCACCGGCAGGTCGCGCAGGCTCGCCTTGTCGAGGTCGTCCGACTCCGACAGTTCCTTGATCTGCTCGGTGGCGAGGCCGACCGTCGGCACACCCGCGTACACGCCGATGGTCGCCGGCACCACGCCCGCGGCCCGCAGCCGCTCCTCCGCCTCCAGCGCGACCGTCAGGTTGCGGGGGCGCGGCAGGCCGTGGGTGAAGATGGTCGACTCCAGGGCGACGACGGGGCGCCCGTCGGCAACGGCCTGGGTGACTTCGTCGGAGATACGGATGGGCAGTCCGGTCATGGCACGAACTCTCTCTGCGATGCCACCACGGTGTGGCAACCGCGGCTCAGCCTAGGGATCGTTCGCATCGGTATCCAGAATGAGTCCTGGTCCTTCCCATAGCCTTCCGCCTATGGGATTCACCTTGCGTCAGCTCGAAGTCTTCCTCGCCGTCGCCGACACCCTGCACTTCGGCCGGGCCGCCGAGCGGCTGCACATCTCACAGCCGACGGTCAGCCAGGAGGTGGCCCGGCTGGAGCGGACCGTCGGGGTCGAACTCTTCGACCGGAGCCGACGGGCGGTGGCGCTGACGTCGGCGGGCGAGGTGATGGCCGCCGAGGCCGCCGGGCTGCTCGACCGGGCCGGAACGCTGCTCGCCCGGGTCCGGCTGCACGAGCAGTCGCGGCTCGGTCTCGCCCGGATCGTCGCCTCCCCCAGCGTGATGAACCGTCTGCTGCCGGCCGTGGTCAGCCGCGCCGAACGGGAGCTGCCGGCACTGGAGACCGTCGAGCTCGCCGTCGACACCGGCCAGGTCTCCGCCACCCTGGCTGCCGAACACGCCGACATCGGCCTCGGCCGGTTCCTCGACGAGACGCCCGGCTACCGGCGCGAGAAGCTCCTCGACGAACCCGTCCGGGTGGCGCTGAGCCGCGGCCACGCCCTCGCCGGGCGCGCCGCCGTCCGCCTGCCCGACCTCGGCGACCTCCCGCTGCTGCTGTGGCCGCGCGAGCAGCACCCGCGCTACTACGACCACGTCCTCGGCCTCTGCACCGACCACGGCGTGGAGCCGCCGGTCCTGGTCAGCCCGCCCAGGATCGTCGGCTCCCGGCTCTACCTGCTCTCGCAGAGCCGCGCCTTCTCCCTCGTCCCCGCCTCACTGGCCGGCCACCTCACCGAGGACGTGGTCACCGTCCCGCTCGCCGGACCGGCCGCCCTGCCGCTGGAGATGCAGTGGCGACTGGACGACCACCGACCCCGCCTGGCCGCCCTGCGCGACCTGATCCGGGAGGAGGCGACCACCCTCGCCACCGGCTGAGCACCGCGACACACCCGGCGTGCCGGACCGTGCCGGACCGTGCCGCCCTGACCGCCCTGACCGCCCTGACCGCCCTGGCCGCCCTGGCCGCCGGTGGGCGCTCGTCAGCACTCCCAGAAGAAGCGGCCTCCGCGGTGATCGGGCCTGACGAAGCCGAAGCCGTACCCGTGGCCGAAGTTGAGGAGGTACGGATCGCCGTCATCGGGCGCGGGTCTACCAGCCACCCGGTGATCACGACTCGACATGCGCCGTAGGTGGCGCGCTGAGGTGCCGGACCCCGAGGGCGGCCAAGGGGTCGAGTCAACGGTCAACCAGCCGTGGACGAGGGGCCTCGCCCGTGGATTCCACGTCAGTGTCGTCGGCGGCGTCGATGCCGACCGGGCCTCGGGGAAGTATCCGGTCCAGCCACCTCGGCAGCCACCAGTTGGCCCGGCCGAGGAGTGTCATGGTCGCCGGCACCAGCACCATGCGTACGACCGTGGCGTCGACGAAGATCGCGGTGGCCAGGCCGAGCCCGAACATCTTGGCGGACGGGTCCTCGGCGACGGCGAAGGACAGGAAGACCGCCACCATGATGAGGGCGGCCGAGGTGATGATCCGGGCGGTGCCCGAGACACCCTCGACGATCGCCGTGCCGTTGTCGCCGGTGCGCAGGTACTCCTCGCGGACGCGGGAGAGGAGGAACACCTCGTAGTCCATCGACAGGCCGAACAGGATGGCGAAGAGGAACATCGGGATGAACGACACGATCGGAACCGTCGCTTCCAGCCCGATGAGTGCGCCTCCCCAGCCCCACTGGAAGACCGCGACCATGACGCCGTAGGCCGCGCCGATGCTCAGCAGGTTCAGCAATACCGCCTTGAGCGGTACGAGGACCGAACGGAAGACCAGCATCAGCAGCAGGAACGACATCGCCAGCACGGCGGCGACGAACACCGGCAGGCGTTGGCTGGTGCGTCGGCCGACATCGGACAGGCTCGCGGCGGCGCCGCCGACGTGGGCCCTCGCCGGGCCGTGCCCGATCGCCGTGGGCAGCACCTCGGTGCGCAGCCGGGCGACGGTGTCGGCCGTGCTCTTCTCCTGCGGACCGCTGGTCGGGAACACCACCAGGGTCGCGATGCCGGTGGCCCGGTCGATGTGCGTCGGCGCGACGGAGGCGATGCCCGAATCCGCCACGACCGCCCCGACGAGACGGTCCAGCACTTCCGGATCACCGGCGGGGTCCGCGGCGATGACGAGGGGACCGTTGGTACCCGGGCCGAACCCCTCGGCGACGAGGTCGTACGCGCGGCGCTCGGTACGGCTCCGCGGCAGCGACCCGTCGTCGGGCAGGCCGACGCGCAGGCCGAGCACGGGCAGCGTCGCCGTCAGCAGCAGCCCCGCCGCGCCGAGCGCGTACGGCACCGGGTGCCGGCTGACGTGCCCGATCCAGCGCCGCCACCCGGCGGCGGGGGCGGCGCCCGCCTCCGTGTCCTGCCGCCGGCCGGATCGGCCCGGCCGCCACGCCCGAAGTGCCCCGCCGATCCGACTGGCCCGGCCCAGACGCGGGCCGGCCACGCCGAGGAAGGCCGGCAACAGCGTCCCCGACGCCAGCACCATGGTCAGGACGACGATCGAGACGGCAAGGCCGCCCACCGTCATGAACGGCACGTTCGCGACCGCCATGCCGAGGATCGACACGACGACGGTGCCGCCGGCGAAGACCACGGGCCGCCCCGCCGTGACCACCGCCCGTCCGGCCGCCTCGTGCGGATCGAGCCCGCGGGCGAGGTACTCCCGGTGCCTGGCGAGCACGAACAGCGCGTAGTCGATGCCCACTCCGAGCCCGACCATGCTGCCCAGGACCGGTGCGAAGGTGGGGACGTCCGTCACTCCCGCCAGTACCGTCATCGTGGCGACCCCGACGGTCAGCCCGAAGACCGCCATGCCGATCGGCAGCGCGGCGGCGACGAGCGAACCGAACGCCAGGAACAGGATCGCGGCCGCGGCGAGAAGGCCGATCAGCTCGCTCACGCCGCCGTCGGGGTCGGCGAAGGCGTAGAAGAGGGTCCCGCCCATCTCGATGCGCAGGGGCAGTTCGGCGCGCAGCCGGTCGCCGAGATCGACGAGGGCATGGAGGTCTTCGGCCGACAGCCGGCTCTGGTCGGGGTACTGCACGCGGACGAGCGCGATCCGCCCGTCGGCCGAGACGAGGCCGCCGCGCACGGTGGTGTCCCGGGCCGCGTCGAGTGCCCCCGCCGGGTCGCTCGTGCCGAGCACGTGCGGCAGCCGCTGCACCTCGGTCTGCAGCCGTGCGAGAGCGGTGCGCGCGCTGTCGTGGTCGAAGAACGTCGCGGCGCCGTCGAGGGGGGTGACGACCACGTGGGCGGTCATCCCCTCCTGGCCGGTGCCGGCCCGCTCGATCAGTTCCGCGGCCCGCTGGGAGTCCAGTCCCGGAGCGGTCATCGAATCCGCATTCCGCCCGCCGAAGGCGACGGCGGCGAGGACGACGAGCGTGGCGGCGACCAGCCATGCCGCGATCACCCGCCAGGGATGGCGGGCGGCGCTTGCGCCCAGGCGCAACAGGGCTTTCGAGAGCATCGGGTCCTCCAACCACCTCGCCGGCCGTCCTTGTACGGCCGCCGATGTCGAGGCTCGTCGCCACGGCGCTCCGCGGCATCGGCCCGCGGGCCGCGGATCCGTCGGCCCCGGGGCGGACTGACGACCCGTCCTTTCGGCCGATGCGCGGCAAGCAGCGGTCCGTAGGCTGAGAACCGTGCTCCGAGACGACCTGCGAACCCTGTGGACCGAACCCCGGCCGCCCGGCGCGCCCGCCCGGGTGCGGCGGGACTGGGCGCTGCTCGCCGCGTGCCTCGCCGCTGTGGCGCTGGAGGCCACCCTGCGGGAGGACGTCGTGTGGCGGCCGGTGGCGGTGGTGTACGCCGTCTGGCTGTGCCTGCTGCCCCTGTGGCGCCGGACCCGCCCGCTGGCGACGGTGACGCTGGCGTTCGGCTCGGTGGTCCTGCTTCCGGTGGCCTCGCTCGTCGCCGCACGGCACGAGCCCGTCGGCCTGTACACCGGCGCGGTCGTGCTCGTGCTGGTGTACGCGCTGCCCCGGTGGGGATCGGGACGGGAGATCGTGCTGGGCGGCGCGCTGATCCTCGTGGTCGGCGCGCTGTGTGTCGTCACGGACGACACCCCGGTCGTCGACAAGGTCGGGGGCTACGTCTTCCTGCTGCTGCCCGGCGTGCTCGGGGCTGCCGTGCGGTTCCGGGGGACCGCTCGCGAGCGGCAGTTGGAGCAGGTGCGCTCCCGCGAGCGCGAGCAGCTCGCCCGGGAACTGCACGACACGGTGGCCCACCACGTGTCCGCCATGGTGATCATCGCCCAGGCGGGCCGGGTGCTCGCGGGCACCGACCCGTCCGCCGCCGTCGAGGCGCTGGAGGGGGTCGAGGAGGAAGGGGCGCGCACGCTGGAGGAGATGCGCGCCATGGTCGCCGCGCTGCGCGACCGCGGGGTCGGCGCCGAACTGGCGCCGCCTGCCGGCGTCGCGGACCTGGAGCGCCTGGTGCGCACCCCGGGTGGTCGCCTCAAGGTCGACCTGGGGCTCGACGGCGAGCTGGCCGCGCTGCCCCCGGCCGTGGACGCTGCCGTCTACCGGATCGTGCAGGAGTCGGTGACCAACGCGCTGCGCCACGCGGTCGACGCGACCGAGGTCGTCGTCCGGGTCTCCGAGCAACGGCACACGGTACGGGTGAGCGTGCGCGACAACGGCCGGCGCACCGGCCGGGGTCGCGACGGATACGGACTCACCGGATTGCGCGAGCGCGCGACGCTGCTCGGCGGCACACTTCGAGCCGGCCCGGGTAACGACCGGGGGTGGTATGTCGACGCCGAACTGCCGAGAGCGAGGAACGAGAGCGGTGTCCATTCGCGTCCTCGTCGCTGACGACCAGACGATCATCCGCACCGGGTTGCGGATCATGCTGAATGCCCAGCCCGGCATCGAGGTGGTCGGCGAGGCCGCCGACGGGCGGGAGGCGGTCCGTCTGGCCCGCGAACTACGCCCCGAGGTCTGCCTGTTCGACATCCGGATGCCCGTACTCGACGGGCTGGAGGCCACCCGGCTGATCGCCGGCCCGGGCGTCGCCGACCCGCTGGCCGTGGTCGTCATCACCACGTTCGACCTCGACGAGTACGTCTACGGCGCGCTGCGTGCTGGCGCCCGCGGATTCCTCCTCAAGGACACGGGACCGGACCTCCTGGCCCAGGCCGTACGGTCGGCGTCCGGCGGTGAGGCGCTCATCGCGCCCAGCGTCACCGTCCGTCTGCTCCGGGCATTCGCGGACCTGCCCGCCGGCCGGCCCCCGGCCCAGCCGGTCTCCCCCGTCACCGCCCGCGAGGAGCAGGTGCTCCTCGCCGTCGCTCGCGGGCTGACCAACACCGAGATCGCCGATGCACTGCACATCAGCCTCAGCACGGTGAAGACGCATCTGGCCAGCCTGATGGCCAAACTCGGCGCCCGCAACCGGGTCGAGATCGCGATGTGGGCCTACGAAACGCGCCGCATCCTCCCCGGAAGCTGAGCCGGGTGCGGGGCAGGTCCAGTGCGGCAGGGTAGGTGACCAACGAGGCTCCCTGGCCGGTTGCTTGAGACGTGAGACATCTCGCTCAACCGCCCGGGAGCCTCGTTCGTTCTGCCCTCACGCCGGAGCACCCCGCCGTCACCCGATCGGTGCCCGCCCTGAAAACGCTCACTGTCCGAGCAAGTTCGGGTGATCATGGGCATCAGTGACGTTCAGTCGCAGCTCTGGAACGTACTGCCGTGAGCAGATCAGCATGACCTTCGTATGGCCCCCTGGCCTTCGGCGCGGACCCCGGCACCTGTCCGCGTCAGGGCCCGCGCCGCGCGTCGGGCGTCCCCGACCGGGCCTCAGCGCAGCGGCAGGCTCTCGATGGTGAAGGCCGGGCTGGTCAGCGGTCCGCCGTAGAGGTAGGTGTCCATCTGGGAGTTGGTCACCAGCAGCCGGCCCCCGCTCACGGCGACGCCGGTGGTGGTGTCGGCGCCTGGGAAGGTGCGTTCGGAGACGACGACTGCCCGGGTGCTCCCGGCGGACAGTCGCAGTTCGGTGACCACGTTGTTCACCGAACGCGCGACGTACAGGGTGTTTCCCCGCCGGACGATGCCGTCGGCGCTGGGCAGCGGCGGTGCGTCGATCCTGCGGACATCGCCGGTGGTGAGGTCGAGCCGGTAGAGGGCGCCGCTGTACCAGTAGCCGATGATCAGCGACGTGCCGTCGGGGGCGGTGGTGATGCCGTTGCCGTTGGACTGGCCGGCCACGTAGTCCGGCAGGTGGTAGGCCACCTGCAGGGTCCGGTGGGCGCCGGTGGCGGGGCCGTCCACCTCGGCGGCCGGAATCCGGTAGACCACGGCGCGCAGCGAGTCGGTGATGTAGACGTCCCCGTTGGGGGCCACGGCCGCGTCGTTGACGAGGGTCTGCTCGCCGGTATCAGGGACGGTGTAGGCCGCGACGAGCCTCCCGGAAGTGCTGTAGACGAAGAAGCGCCCGGTGAACGCGCCGGCGACCAGCAGGCGGTTGCCGGTGATCTTGATGCCGGTGGCCTGGGTGCGGCCGTCCTGGCCGGCCGGCAGGAAGGGTTCGAGCGTGGTCGCCCCGGTGCGTCCCCGGTAGACGGTGCCGTCGCCGATGCTGCTGGCGTAGACGAAGTGGCGGTCGGCCGCCACGCTTTCGGGGAACGCGCGGCTGCCGTCGAGGGTGATCGCCTGGTCGCCGTTCCCGCCCTGGGAGGCGTGGGCGGGGCCACCGGGGGTGGCGGCGGTCGCGGGAAGCGTGAACGCGGTCAGGGCCGCGGAGGTGGCGGTAAGGGCGACGAGCGCGCGCCGCCCGATGACGCGGACGGTTGTACGGGCGGACGCGGCGCGGGTGGACGCGGTGTGCGGGGGAACTGTGCGGGAGGACATGGTCGGCAACTTTCCGGGTGATGGCAGGGTCGTACACGGTCATGGAACGAGGGGTGAGCGCCTCGCGGCGTGACGAACCCAGATTGACCTGGTCACTCTCTATCGGTAAGTAGCCACTTGCTGGTGAGGTAACCACCTACAGGAAAGTATCGAGGTGAGCGGGATGGCGACCGCCGAGAATGTGACGGAGCCCATGGCGTCATGGGACCCGTACACGCGCGGTTGCCCCTCGCGCGGCCTGCTCCCGGTTGCGGCAGCGGCTGGCCGGAGGGGGACCACTGCGCGTACTCATCCAGTGGTCGGTGGAGCGTCGTGCGGGGCCGGGCGCGCGGTGTGCGGGGGCTCGGGGTGCACCGAGGTGCACGGCGCGGGCGAGGGGCGCGCGCTGCGGCCCGTGCGTCCGCGGGTCCGGCTCCGACCACAACCACCCTGGTCACCGACACGTTGCATGCGCGTGAACCGCTTCGCCCGTCCCCTGCAGATCGCCTGCCGGAGCGCCGTCCGCGTGGCCGCCGCGCTGCTCCGCGCCGGCCGCGGCCTCGCCGCCGCCGTCGTCCGTGCCGACGCCCGCGCCGAGGCCGCCCTGCGCTCCTGGGCCCGGCCCCTCACCACCCGGATCGCCGAGGTGCTCCGCCGACTCGCCGCCGCCAACTGCGGTGACGCGCTGAGCCGTCACCTCCCGTGCCGCTCCCGGGAACGGACCCGCGACGCGGGTCTGCTCGACGACCGATCCTGACCTGCGACGCACCCACCGGTAGGACGGCCGCGCGCCCCGGACCACGCGGTGGTCCGGGGCGCGCGACGGGTCACGCCGGGGCGTCAGGCCCTGCAGAGGCCCGTCGTCCAGTCGACGGTCGCGGCGGCGCGGGAGTAGCGCCACTGCGGGGCGAGCAGGTCGCGGTCGAGCTGGGCCGCGGCCGGCTTGTCCTCGACGACGTAGCCGAAGTCCTGCAGCCAGGCCGGGTAGAGGTTCTTGGAACCGATGTAGAACGTCGAGCCGTCCACCGCGACCAGCTTGTGGTGCAGCTGGTACGGGTGGCCGTCCGCCCAGGTGGGGGCGTCGGCGACGCGGAAGGAGGCGAGCTGCAGGTTGCCGCAGAGCGCGGCGCCGGCCTTGGCCGGGTCGCCGGTGAGGGCGGTCAGCCGGGACTTGAGGACGTCGCTGATCTCGGACAGGGACTTGATCTGCGAGTAGCCGCCGCTGCCGACCGCGCCGCGGTTGGCCGGGTCGCTCACCACGATCCGCACCTTGACGCCGGCCGCGAGCTTGGCGGCCAGCAGCTCGTAGAGCCGGGCGTCGTAGCGGGGCAGCGGCGGGCAGGTGCCGTTCATGTCCTGCTGCGAGATCTCGACGTGGCTGGTGGCGCTGGAGACGAGCGCGCGCAGGGCGTTCTCCTCCGGGTTCACCGTCTCGTAGTCGCGGTCGGCGTTGGTGTTGTCGTGCAGGGCGAGCGGCCCGCACTTGGTGTCGGAGACGCCGGGGACCGGTCCCTGACGGTACGCCGAGGACGGGTCGTCGGTCTTGATGCCGACGCCGAGGCCGCCCACCGCGATCACGGGCACGGTGCCGGTGGCGGGCGCCGCGGGGTTGAGGTCCCGCTCCAGCGACGGGCGGCAGGAGCCGCCGTTGCTGGAGGCGAACCAGGCGTTGTCGAACACGCCGGTGCGGCCGCAGGTCCACTCCCACAGGGTGTCCAGGTAACGGGCGGCGGACGTGGCGGCGGGGCCGGTCAGGGCGAGGTCGACGTCCGAGACCGGGTGGGCGGTGTCGAGGTAGTCGTCCTTCCAGCCGTTGATGCCGCCGGCGACCACGCTGCGGCCGTCGACCACCAGCAGCTTGGAGTGGTTCCAGGAGAGCGCGGTGCGCGAGGTGGTCATGGAGGCCACGGTGAGGGTGACCGAGCCGGCGGCGGGGCCGAGCTTGGCGACCAGCTCGTCGCGGTAGCGGGACGGCAGGACGTTGACGTTGTAGACCGGCGCGGCACCGACCAGGATGCGGACCTGGAGCCGGTTGCCCGCGGCGACGGAGGCCTTGAGCCCGTCGACGAGGGCGTCCTGGAAGCCGCCGTTGGGGAACGGCGCCAGGGTGGAGACGTCGACCGTTCGCGTGGCGGCGGAGACGTCGGCCCGCATCCGGTCCAGCAGGGCGCGGGTGCCGGGGCGGTCGGTGCAGGCGGCGTCGCCCCAGCAGCCCGGGGTCTGCAGCAGCCAGCCGGCCGGGTTCCCGGCGTCGGCGTGCAGGCTGTTGCCCGCGGTCCGCTGCCAGACCGTGCCTTCCAGGCCCGGCGCCACCTCGCGCAGAGCGCGCTCGACCGCGTCGAGATGGGCGGTGTCGGCGGCGTCCCCCGCGGTGCCGGACGCGGTGTCGGCGTGAGCCGGCAGGGGCGGGACGACGGCGAGCAGGGTGGTGGCTGCGGCGGCGGCCAGGGCCGCCCGCACGAGGCGGCCGGACCGGCGGGACCAGGACAGGGACACGTGTGTGGTTCCTTCAGGAAGCTGCGGGGGAGCTGCGGTGGATCATGGTTCACCGCTGCGGGTGGATCATGGTTCACCCGTGGGACGACCCGAGATTACCGGAAAGTAACTTGATGTCTAATCTGCCCATGACAATGAGTCACCCGGCTTGAAACAGACCCGCCGTTCGGCCCCCGCCGACCGGCTGGGACGCATCGGCGCAGCTCACCGGCCCTCCCGTCCTGACGCCGCGTCGGAACGGTCGGTGGCCGGAACGAAGCGTCCCCGCCCGGAGATACCGGACGGGGACGCGGCACGAGGCGCGGGCGCCCAGGGGTGCACGGGCCCGGGCGCAGCAGGGTCGCGCGGGTGCAGGGAGCCCGCGCGGTGCGGGGTCAGCTCGCCGGGCCGGCCAGGACCTCGCTCACCAGCTCGCGGGCCTCTGCCTGGACCCGGACGAGGTGCTCGTCGCCCTGGAAGGACTCCGCGTAGATCTTGTACACGTCCTCGGTGCCGGACGGGCGGGCGGCGAACCAGGCGCTCTCGGTGCACACCTTGATGCCGCCGATGGCCGCTCCGTTGCCGGGCGCCTCGGTGAGGACGGCGGTGATCGGCTCCCCGGCCAGCTCGCCGGCCTTCACCTGCTGCGGGGAGAGCCGCGCCAGCAGCGCCTTCTGCTCCCGGTCGGCCGGGGCGTCCACCCGCGCGTAGGAGGGGGCGCCGAACTTCTCGGTGAGGTCGCGGTAGTACTCGCTCGGCGTGCGGCCGGTCACGGCGGTGATCTCCGAGGCCAGCAGGGCGAGCAGGATGCCGTCCTTGTCGGTGGTCCAGACGCCGCCGTCACGGCGCAGGAAGGACGCCCCGGCCGACTCCTCGCCGCCGAAGGCGATCGAGCCCTCCAGGAGCCCGTCCACGAACCACTTGAAGCCGACCGGGACCTCGACCAGCTCGCGCTCGAGGTCGGCCGCGACGCGGTCCAGCATCGAGGAGGACACCAGGGTCTTGCCCACCGCCGCGTCGGCCGGCCAGTCGGCGCGGTGGCGGTAGAGGTAGTCGACGGCGACGGCCAGGTAGTGGTTGGGGTTCATGAGCCCGCCGTCCGGGGTCACGATGCCGTGCCGGTCGGCGTCGGCGTCGTTGCCGGTGGCGATCGCGTACTCGTTCCGGCGGCCGATCAGCGAGGCCATCGCGGCGGGCGAGGAGCAGTCCATCCGGATCTTGCCGTCCCAGTCCAGCGTCATGAACCGCCAGGTCGGGTCGGTGACCGGGTTGACCACGGTCAGGTCGAGGCGGTGCGTCTCGGCGATCCGCGCCCAGTAGGCGACGGAGGCGCCGCCCAGCGGGTCCGCACCGATCCGCAGGCCGGCCGCGCGGACCGCGTCCAGGTCCAGCACCGAGACCAGGTCGTCGGTGTAGGTGGTGAGGAAGTCGTGGCGGCCGGTGGTGGCGGCGGCCAGTGCCCGCGCGTACGGCACCCGCTTGACGCCCCGCAGGCCGTCGCGGATCAGCGCGTTGGCGCGGTCCTGGATCCAGCCGGTGGCCTCGGAGCCGGCCGGCCCGCCGCTCGGCGGGTTGTACTTGAAACCGCCGTCGCGCGGCGGGTTGTGCGAGGGCGTCACCACGATGCCGTCGGCGAGGGCCTGCGGGCGGCGGCGGTTGTGCGCGAGGATCGCGTGCGAGACGGCCGGGGTCGGCGTGTAGCCGTCGGAGCTGTCCAGGAGGACGTCGACGCCGTTGGCGGCCAGCACCTCCACCGCGGTCACCTGGGCGGGCTCGGAGAGCGCGTGGGTGTCCGCGCCGAGGAACAGCGGGCCGGTGATGCCCTGTTCGGCCCGGTACTCGCAGATCGCCTGGGTGGTCGCGGCGATGTGGTCCTCGTTGAACGCCGCGTCCAGCGAGGAGCCGCGGTGCCCCGAAGTGCCGAACGCCACCCGCTGGCCCGGCTCCTCCGGGTCCGGGTGCAGCGCGTAGTACGCCGTCACCAGCCGCGCCACGTCGACCAGGTCGTCCGGCTGTGCCGGCTGGCCGGCCCGTGCGTGTGCCATGGGTGTCTCCCACCTGTTCCCTGTCCGTGCGCCGGCCGCGGTCGCGCGGCCCGGCGCGTCCTGCCCCGTGCTCACCGATCGTAACCAGAACATGCCCCCGCCCCGTACCGGGCACGGAACCGGGCGGTGACGGAACGGAGCGGGGGTGGGCAGGGGCAGGAGCCGGTCGGGCAGGATCCGCTTCCCCCGGCCGCGACGGTCAGGCGGGCAGCTGCTCGCGGTAGGCGTCCAGAGCCGGGGCGGTGGTGGTCGCGACGAACTCCGTCACCCGGTACTCGGCCAGCCCGGCCAGGGTGAAGGGGTCGCTGCCGGTGATCGCCTCGATCGTCGCGCGGTCCTCGGCGACGGCCAGGATCATCCCGCCGTCCCGCGGCACCTTGCGCCCCGAGGCGAGGAACGTCCCGGCCTCGTAATGCCCCTTCAGCCAGGTCACGTGCTCCGGCAACACGGCGTCGATGCGCTCCAGGGGCGCGGTGTACGTCAGCTCCAGTACGAACATGCCGTCAGGCTAGCCGGTCGCCCCCGGCGCGGCGTCAGCGGTGGCGGGGGCCGACGCCTTCGGCGGGATCCCGGCGCCGCCGGGGAGGGCCGCGGCAGCGTGTCAGACCACATCATGCCAGGTCAGGAGTGTCTCCGGTAGGACTCAGCACACGCCCGACCGGCCTTGTCCGGCACCGCGTCGACCCCGCAGACTCGTCGGCATCCACTCCCCCGGCCCCGTGCCGGCGCCCGTCCCGGGTGCCGGGACGCACGTCGTGCTGCCCCGGCGGCCGGGAGGACGAGTGGCCGAGCGAGGGGGAACAGATGGTGGACCAGGATGCGGTGCTGCGGGCCCGGATGCTGCTGACGACTACCGACCGGCGGGTCCTCCGCGGCCCGGACGCACTGGGCGTGTACCGGCTGATGACCTCCGTCGCGCCGGAGGTGTACGGCTCCAAGCTGGCGTACGTGCTGGTGGAGGCGGCCGGCTCGCCCGCGCTGCGCGACCTGCCCCAGGCCCGGGCATCACTGCTGGACGAGGCGGTCGCCGTGGCACAGGCCCTGGAGGAGCGCAACCCGTTCCGCGCGAAGGTGCTCGCCAGGGCACTGGCGGCCCGTCAGGCGCTGTAGGGGCCGTCGGCTGTCGTGGGCGTCGGCCCGCCCCGGGGTCCCGCACCCCGGGGCGGGCCGTTGGCCCGCGCACCGGTGGACGCGCCGGCCGGGCACGCCGGGCCGAGGGCTTTCCCAGGACGGGAGCCGGGAAGGGTGACGACCAACGGGTCACCCGGCCGGGACACGTCGGGGTCGTGGTCGTTCCCGGGATGGAGCAAGTCCGCGTGCCGAACACCCCCCAGGGTCCGTACTGTCCGTTCCAGGGCCCGAAAGAGCGCAACGAGCTGCTGGTGGACGGCAGTGCCGCACGAAACCTCGCCTCCTTCCGACCACCTGACGGACGACGAGGTCCGCCGGCTCATGGACCTGTAGAGCAGCACACTCGACGACTCCGGGCGAGCGAGGGCGACCGTGACCAGTACCAGCGGACAACCATCACACCCTGTTCACGGGGGGAGGACCACCAGCTGGCCGGCGAAGGTCTTCGCGCTCGACCCCGCGGGGATCAACTGGCCGCGGGCCGTGATGTTCCTGGACGTCGCACTGGTGCCGCTCGTCGTCTTCTGGGCGATCGGGTACGAGCAGTACCTGCTCAGCGCACTCTTCGGGCTCCTGTTCGCGGCACTGGAGGACCCGGGCGGCGGCCACGGGAGGCGTGCCTGGCACCTGGCCCTCTTCGGCCTGATCGGCGCGGGCGTGACCGCGCTGGGATTCGGCATCGGCGGACAGGCCTGGGGCTGGATGGCGCTGACGGCCTTCGTGGTCACCCTGGCGGCCGGCCTGATGGCCGCGTTCGGCGTCCGAAGATTCGTGAACGCCCTGCTCCTCAACATCTGGTTCATCATCGCCCTCGCCCTCGGCTACAGCTTCCACCACTCCGCCCACATCACCAGCTACATCTGGGCCCAGGCGGTCGCGTGGGCCGGAGGGTCGGCGCTGTGGATCCTGATCACGTTCATCGGATGGCTGATCCACGGGCGCCGGGACCGGCCCCAGCCGGTCGCGGAGCTCCCCGGCGACACCACGCGGCGGAAACTGACCGCGCCGATGATCATGTTCGCGGTGATCCGCGCCCTGGTCATGTTCGCCACCGTCGCCCTCGCGTTCGGACTCAACCTGGACCACGGCCTGTGGATGCCGATCGCGGCCATGGTCGCCATGAAGCCCAGCCTGGAACAGAGCACCGTCGTCGCCGCCCAGCGCCTCGCCGGCGCCCTGATCGGCGCCGTCACGGCCGCGCTGGTTCTGCTGATCCCCACCAGTGAACACGGACTCAGACTGTTCGCGGTCACCCGGGGACTCGAAGTGGTCGCGCTCATCCTGTTCATGCACGGCGCGGCCATCCGCTTCTGGAACTACGCCTACTACTGCGCAGCCATCGCCGCGGCCGTCCTCATCCTGCTGGACCTCCCACAACCCTCCGACTACGCCGCCGAGGGCTACCGGGTGCTGTGGACGCTGTGCGGCGCCGGACTCGGCGTCCTCGTCATGCTGCTCGCCGGCCTGCTCGGCAAACGCGCCGCGCACCGTACCGCCAAGGCTTCACCGCACCCCGCCTGATTCGCCGGGGACTTCGAGACGGCCGCAATTCGATCCGTGGGGACCCGGGGGCGTCACGGTCAGCGAGGGCGACCTGGCCGTGCAGGCCGAGCAGTACCCGCCGGCGAGCGATCCCGCACCCCCGGTGTCACGCTGGGTTCACGCAGTCTCTACGGAAGGAAGTCACCGCCGTGATCACCACGGAGTTCGTCCCCGGTTCCCCCTGCTGGCTCGACCTCGGCGCCCCCGACGTCTCCGCCGCCGCGGCCTTCTACAGCGCCGTGCTCGGCTGGGAGTACGAATCCATGGGCGAGGGGGAGGAGATGGAGGGGGGCATGTTCCGCAAGGACGGCAAGATCGTCGCCGGCCTCGGCAAGCTCACCGAGGAAGGCGCGCGCTCGGCCTGGATGATCTACTACAGCGTCGCCGACGCGGACGCCACGACGCGGGCCGTGGAGAGCGCCGGCGGCACGGTGCGGGTGGCGCCGACGGACCTCGACGGCTGGGGCCGGATGGCGCAGTACAGCGACCCGCTGGGCGGCCAGTTCGCCGTCTGGCAGCCGGGCACGAGCAAGGGCGTCGACCTGGTGGACGAGCCCGGATCGCTGTCCTGGACCGAGCTGTACACGAGCGACGCGGCGGCCGCCAAGGCCTTCTACGGCGGTGTCTTCGACTGGCGCTTCAGCGACATGGAGCTGCCGGGCGGCGGGGGCTCGTACACCCTCATCACCCCCGCCGGGCTGCCCGAGGAGCGCATGCAGGGCGGGCTCATGGAACTCCCCGAGGAACACCTCGCCCTCACCGGCGGACGGCCGTACTGGCACCCGGTCTTCGCCGTCGCCGACTGCGACGCCGCGGTCGCGAGGGTGAGCGAGAACGGCGGCAGCGTGCAGATGGGGCCGGCGGACGTGGAGGGCGTCGGCCGGCTGGCCGTCTGTCTCGACCGGTCGAACGCGGACTTCGTCGTTCTCACTCCGGTCGAGGGCTGAGCCCGGCGCGTCGGGAGCCCGGGTCGGCGGCCCGGGCCGGTCGCCCCCCTTCGCCGGGAGGCGTGGGGGGTCAACGGAAGGGGAATCCCGTGTCACGCATCAGGACCCTCGCCACGGGCATGGGACTGGTCGAGTCGCCTCGATGGCACCAGGGCCGCCTCTACGTGTCCGACTGGACCGCCGGTGAGGTGTGTGCGGTGGGCCTCGACGGCACGGTGGAGGTCGTCGCGTCGGTGGCGTCGCTCCCCCTGTGCACGGCCTGGTCCCCCGACGGCCGGATGACCATCGTGGACTCCGCCCGGTCACGGCTGCTGCGCCGCGAGCCGGACGGGACGCTCACCGTCCGGGCGGAACTCGGCGCGCTCGGTCACTGGTGGAACGACGTCGTCATCGACGGCCGCGGCAACACCTACGTCAACCGCATCGGGTTCGACATGCTCGCCGGCGAGCAGCCCGTGCCCGGCCACGTCACCCTCGTCACGCCGGACGGGACGGCCCGTGACGTCGCCGGTGGCCTCCTCTTCCCCAACGGCATGGCCGTCACGCCCGACGACTCGACCCTCGTCGTCGCCGACTCGTACGCCGGGCGTCTCGTCGCGTTCGACATCGGGCCGGACGGGAGCCTGTCCGAGGGCCGGCCGTGGGCGGAGCTCGGCGCCGACGCGCCCGACGGGATCTGCATCGACGCCGAGGGCGCGGTCTGGTACGCCACGGTGCCGGGCAGGCGCTGCGTGCGCGTCCGGCGGGGCGGCGAGGTGCTGGAGACCGTGGAGCTGGACCGGGGCGGGTTCTCCTGCACGCTCGGCGGCCCGGACGGCCGCACCCTGTTCGTCGCGGCCGCCGAGTGGCTCGGCCCCGGAGCGGAACCCGTTCGCCCCGGGAGCGGTCGCGTCCTCGCCGTCGAGGTGGGCGTCCCGGGCGCCGGGCGGCCGTGACCGGCGCAGCGGCCCGCCGCGGTCGGGGCCTGCTCCCGCCCCGCGGCGGGAACGGGGCCGGCGGATGCGTCAGGAGAGCTGCGGGATCACGGTCTTGACCTTGCCGGTGATCTCGGCGGGCAGGGGGACGTAGCCCTTCTGGCCGATGGCCTGCTGGGCCTCGTCGCTGATGGTGTAGGTCAGGAAGGACTTGAGCGCGGGCAGACTGGCGGGCTTGTTGCCCTTGTCGCAGACGATCTCGTAGGTGACCAGGACGATCGGGTAGGCGCCCTCCTCCTTGGTCGCGTAGTCGAGGTTCAGGGTGAGGTCGCTTCCGGTGCCGACGACCTGGGCCTTCGCGAAGGTGTTGGCGGCGTTGGCGGCGGTGGCGTCGACCGGCTGGGAGGCGCCGGTGGCGACGGCGGCGCTCTTGAGGTTGTTGGTCTGCGCGAACGAGAGCTCGACGTAGCCGATGGAGTTGTCGACCTGCTTGACCTGGGCGGCCACGCCGGCGCTGCCGTTGGCCGACTGGCCGCCCTTGCCGGCCCAGGTCTTGCTCGGCGGGTACGGCCAGGCGCCGCCTGACGTGGCGGCGAGGTAGGCGGTGAGGTTGGCGGTGGTGCCGGAGTCGTCCGAGCGGTGCAGTGCCTGGATCTCGGCGTCCGGCAGCTTGGCACCCGGGTTCAGGGCGGCGATCGCCGGGTCGTTCCACTTCGTGATCTGCGAGTCGAAGATCTTGGCGATGGTGGGACCGTCGAGGACGAGCCTGTCGACGCCCTCCACGTTGAAGACGATCGAGACCAGGCCCGCCACCATCGGCAGGTCGATGCCCTGGCCGCCGGTGCAGACCGCCTTGGTGGCGTCGACCTCCTCCGGCTTCAGCGCCGAGTCGGATCCGGCGAACGCCACCTTGCCCTGGATGAACTGCTGCACACCGGCGCCGGAACCGCCACCGCCGTAGTTGACGGTGATCGCCGGACAGGCGGCGCTGAAGGCGTTCTTCCAGATGTCCATGGCATTGGCCTGTGCGGTCGAGCCCGCGCCCAGCAGCTGCCCGGACCCGTCGCAGGCGATGGCGGCGGGTCCGCTGGAGGGGGGCCGGTTCGGTCGCGGTCTCGGCGCCGGACCCGCAGCCCGACCCCGCCAGCACGAGGACAGCCACGGTGGCGGCACGGACCGGGGTCCGGTGGCGGGGCGAGGCAGCCTGGGCAGGCATCGGGGTCTCCTGGACGACGATCAGCGGGTGACCCGGCCAATATCGGCCGCGGCACGGCGCTACCGCCCTGCGACATGCCGCGGACCGGACCGGGACCACGCCGACGGCGGTCCGGCGCAGCGGCCACGGATGGTCCAACCGGCCTTCATTCACCTGGAAGCAAGGTCGGGTTCACGGTCCGGTCAGGGGGCGGGCCCTGCCGCGCCGGTGCCGGGCGCCCCCGGACCACCCGGCGCCGGACCGGGCGCAGGCCTACGCCGGCGGCCGGCCGCCGCGAGGCGCACCTCGGCGCCGCTGCCGGTCGTCACCGCCGCAGGCCGGGGGTGCACTCCCCAGCTGTGCACATCATTTCTCCACAGATGTGCAAACGGGGTGAAGTTTATGAGTACTGACCTCTTGTCAGACCAATCATTCCTACCTACCGTCATGGTCAGGACTCCGGCCCCGTCGGGCCCGGTGGTTCCGCGACGGCCGCAACCCGCGCCGTCGCCGGACGCACGACAAGACCTGGAGGCGTCACATGCCCGCAGCCCTGCTCGAAGAGGTCCGCGACGCTGGCCCGCTCGCGATCGACGACGAGGCCATCGTGTTCGAGGACGACGACCGCGGCGACCACGACGCGACGGCCTGTCTGGCGGACCCGTGGGTGACCGCGACCACCCACTACGCCTGCGACTTCAACTCCTGACGGTGACCGAGTCCATCGCCGGCCGCAGCGGATGGTCCGACGAGACCTGGTCGTACCTGAACGATCCGCGGATGCCGGCGATGGACCACGGCTGGAAGCTCCACGTCTCGGCCCGGCCCGGCGAACTCGACGCCGTGATCGCCCTCGTCCTGCCGGTGCTGTCGCGCCACGTGTGCCACGCGAAGTGGGCCCGGAGTCCGGAGACCCTGCGCGAGATCAACTCCGGTGCGTCGAGTGCGGCTGTCGTCGGAAAGGCCGTCACGCTGTACCCGGCACCCGGTACCGTCGTCGCCCTGGCCGACGAACTCGTCGCCGTGCTGCGCGACCGGGAGGGTCCGCCGATCGTCAGCGACCGCCGGGTCGACCCGCACGCCCCCGTCTACTACCGCTACGGGCCCTTCACCGGCGACTACCGGACCGGCCGCAGCGGGCGGCTGGAGTCGGTCATGGTGGGCCCGGACGGCCGGGCCTTCGACGGCCTGGCCGGCGGTTCGTACCGGTGCCCGCCCTGGGCCGAGGACCCCTTCCGGAACCGGCCGGGGAACGCCGCCCGTCCTCCGCAGGGTCCCGCCGGACTCGGCGGCGGCCGCTACCGGGTCACCGGCGGCATCGCCCGCAAGCCGCAGGGCAACGTCTACCGCGCGGTCGACCGGACCACCGGGCTGGCGGTGGTCGTCAAGCAGGCGCGGGCCTTCGTGGCGGAGGACGAGTCCGGCGCCGACACCCGGGACCGGCTGCGCAACGAGCGGAAGGTCCTCGCCGCGCTCGACACCGTCCCCGGTGTGCCCCGTGCACTCGACTACTTCCGGCACCGCTCGGACGAGTACCTGGTGATCACCAGCTGCGGCGACCGGGACCTGCGGCGGGAGGTCCAGGAGAACGGCCCCTACCAGGGCGGCGGCGCCCGGCGGACGCGCACGCTCACCGATCTGGCCGCGCAGCTGCTCCGCGTCCTGGACGGCATCCACCGCCGGGGCGTGGTCTTCCGTGACCTCAAGCCCGACAACGTCGTGCTCGACGCCGCCGACCGGTGCCACGTGATCGACTACGGGATCAGCGCGCTGGACGGCAGCGGCCCGGACGGCTCCACCCCCGGCTACAGCGACCCGGTCCGCCGCCGCACCGGACCGGCCGAGCCCGCCGACGACTACTACGCCCTCGGCATGACCCTCTGCTTCGCCGCCACCGGCATGGATCCGGTGATCGTCGACACCGACACCGCCGTCAACCGGGACCGCACCCTCGCCGGTCTGTCCTGGGCCCTGCCCGGCGACGAACACCGGTGGATCCGGGCCGTCATCGGCGAGTTGACGAGCCTCGATCCGGCCGTGCGGACCGCGGGCGCCGACCGGCTCCGCACCGGAGCGGCCGCTGAAGCCGGGACGGCCGGAGCGGCCGGAGCGGCTGTTGAAGCCGGGACGGCCGGAACGACCCGCGCATCCCTGGCGTCGCGGGGGCCCGACCGGGTCCGGTTCGACGGCGGCCTGCTCGACGAGGTCATCGAGCACACGGCCGCGTTCTGCGTCGACGAGGCCCGCCGGATCGCCGACCGCGGGCTCACCGCCCGCGCGGCCGTCCCGACGCCGGTCGACGTCTACGGCGGAAGCTCCGGGCTCGGCCTGGAACTCCTCCACCACCTCCACCGGAGCGGGGTGCGCGAAGCCGTGGACGCCCTGGCGCGGTGGACCGCGGGCCAGTCCAGGACCCTCTCGCCGGGCTTCTACTCCGGCCGCACCGGCGTCGAGCTCTTCCTCGCCGAGGCCGGCGCGGCACCGGGGCCCGCCGACGCGGCCCCGGGAGATCACCCGGCGCTGCCCACCCGCGGGCCCGGCGGCGGGCCACCGGAAGCAGACCTGATCGAGGGCGTCGCCGGTATCGGCATCGGCCGCCTGCTGCTCGCCCGGCGCGCCGCCGCCCACGGCGACGGCCCGCGCGCCGACCGGCACCTCGCCGTCGCCGCCGCGTGCGACCGGATGCTGGCGTCCGGCGCCGCCCGCCTGACGCCCGCCGCCGACAGGACCGGCAACGCCGCGCTGAGCGAAGGCCTCGCCCACGGCGACGCGGGTGTCGCGTACTTCCTGGTGGAGTACGCGGCCACGACCGGCGACCCCGCCGCCGTCACCAGGGCCGAACGCGCCTGCGCCGGCCTCGCCGCCCTCACCCCGGGCATCGTCGCGGCCGCGACCCGCCCGGGAGCGACCCGCCGCTACGGCTCGTGGTGCCGGGGCCTGGCCGGGATCGGGGCGGTGCTCGTCCGGGCAGCCGACCGCCTCGGCGAACCGGAGTACCTCGCCCTCGCCCGGGAGGCGGCCCGCACCTGCGCCGCGCTGGCGCCGCGGATGCCGCTGGTCACCCAGTGCTGCGGCCTGTCCGGCGTCGGCGAGCTGATGGTGGACGTGGCCGGGGCGTCCGGTTCCGAGGAGTTCTGGGACGCCGCCGAGACCGTCGCCGCGATCATCCTGAGCCGCAGCGGCGGCACCGCCTCCCGCCCGGTGTTCCCCGACACCGGTCTGACCCGGCCGAGCGCCACCTGGGCCGGCGGCTCCGCCGGCGTGCTGGGCTTCCTCCGACGGCTGCACGACCGGGGCGGCGATCGCCTGGGCCTCATCGGCTGACCGGCACCGGCCGTCCGCGACCGCCGTCTCCACCGGCAACCGCCACGACGGACCGTGGGCGGACCGCCGGCCGCCCGGGACCTCCACTCCCCGACCACCGGCACCAGGACCGCACCACCTGCACCAGGACGCACGACGTTGATCATTTCCCGGGCGGCTCCTAGACTCCGCGGCCATGACGAAACACAGCCGCCCTACCGCGGCGCTGGTGTGGCTGGTCGTGGCGGCCGCGGTGTTCGGCGGGGCGTGGGTGACGACCGGCGCGTTCACCGGGTGCACGCTGCGGGATGCCCGCCTCGCCGACGACCTGGCCGCGGACCCGATCCTGAACGAGGCGCGGCCCGGGACCACCCGGACCGGCGACCTCTACTCCGGGTGCGACGAAGACGACGGTTTCGCCTACGCGGGCCGGGACTTCGACCACCCGGGCTCCCGGGAGGACGTCATCGCCTCCGTCCGGTCCACCGCGGCCGGGAGCGGCTGGCTGCCGGAGGAGCCCGAATCCCCGGCGAGCAGGTCGCTGTGCTTCACCCGCACCCGGGACGGCCTGACCGTCCACCTCTCGCTGTCCTTCGCCGACGCGCACGCCGCCGGCGGCGCCCTGCAGCCCGTGCCGGAGGGCGAGCACACCCTCGAACTCACCGCCAGTCACGACGGCGCCGCCTGGTGCTGACCTCGTCGTAGCGCCGCCGGGGCCGGCTCTCCCGGCCCGCGGCGGCACGCGACCACGGCGCGCCCGTCCCGGCTCCGCCCCGGCTGGGCGGGGACGTCGCCGCCGCCGTCGACCGGCCGCCGTCAGTCGGCCGTGACGCGCAGGTTGGCCAGGAGGGTCGCACCGTCCGGGGTGGTGGCGAGGACGCGACCGGAGCGGTGCCAGTGGGTGACGGCGTCGCCGTGGCGGCGGAGGCCGAGCGCCGGCGGGTGGGCGTTCGGGACGAACACGGTGGCGGTGGGCTCGGTACCCGGCCCGCTGCCGGTGTGGACCAGCACGCCGCTGCCGTCGGGGCCCGGCACGGCGAGCGCCCAATGGTCGCCGTCGGAGGTCGGGCCGTCTGGCGCGAAGCCGTCGACGACCGGGACGGGCCGGGTGACCGGGTGCTCGGCGGTCCAGCGCAGCTCGGTGCGGCCCTGCGGCCGACCGTCCGGTGACGCCCCGGCGCCCGGGGACGGCCCCGCACCGGCCGGCGGCCCCTCGCCCGCGACCGGGTGCACGGTGAGCAGGCCGCCGCACGCCAGCGCCGCCGACCGGCCGGGAATTCCGTCCAGTCGCAGCCGCGAGCGCAGCTCCCAGCCCGGCAGGTCCCAGCGCCAGAGCTCGACGAGCGCGGAGCCGTCGCGCACCGGCGAGAGCACCACGCCCGCGCACCCGGTGGCGGTGCGGGCGAGCCCGCCCACCTGCCGCTCACCGTCGCCGAGTTCGCGCCAGACCACGGTCGGCCGGGGTGCGAGCGTGTCCAGCACCGCGATGCCGTCCTGGTCCACCGTGATCAGGTGGCGGCCGTCGAAGGAACGCACGATCTGCCGCGCGCGCAGCGTCGTCCAGGGGCGGACGGACCGGGTGGCGAGGTTGAGCCGGGAGATCTCCCGGACCTGGCCGTAGCCGGCCACCAGGAGCACGGCGCCGCCGTGGTCGGCCGGCACCAGCTGGTCGGCGGGCACGTCCCAGCGGGCCTTGGTGCGGCCGTCGGGGGCGAGCAGCCGGACACCGGCCTGCCCGCAGGCGACCAGGACGGCGCCGGAGCCGAGCAGGACGGCGTCCAGCACCGGCAGCGTCCCGGGCCGGTCCGCCGCGACATGGGCGTGGACGGTGGGGCCGGTCGCCGGGCGGGCGGCCGGACGCGGCTTCGCCAGGTCGGCGGCGACCAGCGGATCGGCCCGCTTCAGCAGCCGCTGGTACCGGGCCTGCACGTCGGGCTCGCCGAGGGTGCCGCCGAAACCGCCGTCGCGGACGACCGCGCGGGCCGCGGCGGTGGCGAGTTCGCGGTCCGCGGCCGGATCGGCGGCCGGCAGCTGCGCCAGTGCGGCCGCCAGCGCCGAGCGGCCGGTGGCGACGCCGTCCCCGTTGCCGTCGAGGACGGCGACGGCGAGGGCCCGGGTGGCCTCCCCCGCGCCCAGCGCGAGCAGGTACGGCAGGGCGCGGCCGCGGGTCGGCCCACCGAGGGCGACCGCATCGCGCAGGTCGGCGGCGGCCGCGGGGCGCAGGGCCTCCTCCGGCCAGAGGGCCTCGACGGCGCCCAGGTGGTCGCCGGCCTCCCGGCAGTGGGCGGCCCAGGCCCGGCGCAGCTCGCGGGCGGCGGCCGGGTCGTCGGCGGCGAGGCGCCCGACGGCCGCGGCGAAGGCGGCCCGGCGGTGGGCGATGCGCAGGGCCCGCTCGCGCTCGCCGGCCCGCCACCAGAGCCGGATCACGAGGTCGGCGGCGAGGTCGCGGCCCTCGGCCAGCTCGGCGGCCTGGCCGCTGCGGCCGTGCCGGTCCAGCAGGGCGACCGCCTCGGCCGGGGCGTTCAGCAGGTCGGCGAGGACGTACGCCGCCTCGTCGATCCGGCCGGCGTGCTCCAACTCCTCGGCGGCGCGCCGGTAGAGAGCGGCGAGGTGCTGGTGGACGGTGGGCCCGGAGAGCGGTGAGGCACCGCCGGCGGTGCCGACCCGCGGAGTGGGGCGGAGGGCGCCGGTGTGGCGGCGGGGCAGGCCGAGCGCGAGCCACGGCCGGTGCTCGGCCTGCCCGTCTCCGGCCAGCCGGACCGCGTCCCGCAGGGCCGCCTCCCACCGGCGCTGCTCGAACGCCCGGGTCAGCTCGCGCAGGTAGCGGGCGTGGCGGTCGCGGATCAGCGCGCCGGCCGGGCTGCGCAGCGCCAGGCGGGCCAGCAGCCCGCGGAGCAGCGGGCCCCGGGGACGGCGGCGCCGGGCGGCCCCGGCCGCCGTGGACCCGGTGGCCGCCGAGGCGGACCCGGTAGCCGCCGAACCGGCAGCCGCCGCGGGCCCGGTCGCCGAAGCGTCGCCGGCCGCGGTCCCCGCACCGGCGGTGCGGCGGCCGCCGGAGGCGCCGGCCAGGACCATCGCGAGCACGACCAACCCGAGTCCCGGGTACGGGCTGTCCTCCCCGGTCAGCCGGCGGTAGAGGACGATGAGCAGTCCGGGGACCACCACAGCACCGAGCAGCACCCTGGCGACGAGACGGATCGGTCCGGCGGGCCGCGTCCGGCGGGCTCGCCCGCCCGGGGAGGGCCGGTGGAGCCGCCGTCCGGCCCACGACGGCTGCCCGAGCCGCACGGCGAACCGCCGGCGGAGTCCGCCCGGCCGGCGGCCGTCGTTCCCCTCGCCCTCGGTGAGCCACCGGGCGCGTTCGCTCCGCGGCCCGATGCCGGCCGCCGCCCGCAGGTCCGGCCGGGGTCGCTGCGGCAGGTCCTCCCGGACGGGCACGGCCTCCGGTTCGGCAGGGCCGACCGGCCGGGGGCGGTGGAGGGTGAGGCCCGCGGGATCGAGCCAACCGGAGGGGTCCAGCTCGGCCAGGGCGGACAGCCGGTGCACGACCGTCACCCCACCTGCGGAGACGGCGAGTCGGCCCGCGGCGGCGGCCGCCGGGTCGGCGCCCACGGCGGCCAGGGCACCGCCGTCCGTCCGCACCACGGGCAGGCCGGGTGCCCGGTCGGCGCGGGCCTCGACCGGGTCGACGAGGGTGAGCAGCCAGCGGCCGTCCGGCAGCGCGTGCAGCGCGGCACCCTCCTGCCAGTCGGCGAGGACGCGCTCGGCGGCCTCGGCCGTGCCGATCACCGGCGTGTCGAGGACGAAGCCGGCGGCGGTGACGGTGGCGCGGAACTCCGCGCCCGGGGTGGCGCTCATTCCGCGCTCCAGAACTGGAAGTCGATCCGGCCGGTGTTGGCGTCGCCGATCAGGATCAGGCCGGCCTCCTTCTCCACGGCGATCAGCGGCTCGCTGGGGTGCACGGCGACCGGTCCCAGGCCGCCGGAGAAGCGGCTCAGCGTCCGGACGCCGTCGGCGCGGACGCTGCGCACCGTCCGCCCGTCCCGGCTGCAGGTGATGAGGGCGGGCTGACGCCCGCTCACCAGGCCGATCACGTCGGCCTGCTCCTGGAAGGAGATCCTGGACTCCTCCCCCAGCTGGTCCATCACGTGCCACGACCGCCCGTCGTCCGACCAGGCCTGCGCGCCATTGCCGTGCAGGAAGTGGCGCGAGCCGACGGCCTGGGGAAGCGGCATGAGCATGGTGAACAGCCGCGGTTCGCGGAACGGGTTGAACTGCTCCCGGTCATGGGTGCCCCGGCCGGCCTCGCCGTCGGGGGTGGCGGTGCCGTCCGGTGCGATCCGCCACCAGCGGCCGGACAGCGGCAGCAGCAGGTCGTCGCCCTCGCGCAGCAGCGGCAGGACCGGACGGGCGAAGTGCTCCGCCACCGCGTCGGGGTCGGTGTCGAGGTCGGCGAGGTCGACGGTGTAGCCGCCGGGCTCGCCGAAGGGTCGGCCGACGACGTGCGGGACCAGCCGGTCGCCCCGGACCTGGAGGGCGACCAGGCGCCGGGCGATGCGCCCGGCGGCGAGCACCGGCCCGGCCAGGTCGTGGCGGCGCGCGCGGACGCCGACCGTCCGGCGGCCGTCCGCGTGCGGCAGGTTGACGGCGAGCAGGGTGCTGGGCTCCGCGCCGCGGGCGATCAGGGTGCGGGCGCCGTTGGGGAAGGCGGGCAGTGCTCGGTCAGCCGCCGCCCGAGGGCGGCCGCGCCGCCCGGCGGCGGGCCCGGGTCGCCGGAACTCCGCGCCGCGCAGTGCGCGGACGGCGATGTCCCCCGCGGGCAGGGGGAGTTCGGCCGTACCGCCGGCGAGCCGAACGAGGACGCGGTCGGCGCCGTCAGCGGTCCACCGGGCGGGTTCGGCGGTCAGTGTCCGGGGGTGGGCGGGGAGCCGGTCGGCGAGCCGCGGCGAGGTGAGCAGCCAGGCCTGGTCGGCGTCGTCCAGCGCGGCCCGGGCCCGTTGCACGTCCTCGGGGGTCGGGTCGGCCGACCGGCGGGCGGCGAGCCAGGTCGGCAGCAGCTCGGCGAGCCCGCCGGTCAGCCAGCGGCCGGAGGGGTCGCCGAGGACGCCGACGACCAGTTCGGTGCCGCGCGCGGCGGCGCGGCGGTGCAGGACGAGGAGCGCGGCGAGCTGGACCAGGCGCCCGGCGCCGGCCTGGGTGGGGCCGGCGTCGACCAGGGCGGCGATCCGGCCGCGGCCTGCCGGGCTTCGGAACTCGGTTGCCAGGTGGAGCAGTTCGCCGTCGGCGAGGCGGCGGAGGAACTCGTCCGGGAACTCGTCGGCGAGCAGCCACTCGGAGGGCAGGAGCTGGTCCGGCCGGCCGGTGCGGGCCAGGCCGCCGACGCCGTCCGGCTCGCCGATCGTGTCGACGACCGACTCGTGGTCGCCGACGAGGCGGTCCAGGCGCAGCAGCAACGGGCCGAGGGCCACGGCCAGTTCGGGGCTGACCGCGGACAGGGCGGCGGCCCACGGCGCGAGGGCGGCGGGCAGGCGGCTGCTCGTCATCGGCGGACGCTCCGCGGTGCGGCGGCCCGAGCCGCAGTCGCCGCCGGGCCGGACGCGCTCCCGGCCGCGGACGCGGCGGGGCCGGCCAGGGCGTCGAGCGCGTCCGGCGAGGTGAGCGGCGGGGGCGGGTCGGCGACGAGGGCCCGGCCGGGGACGAGGGCGCAGAGCCGCCCCTCCGCCGCCCCCAGGGCCCGGCGCCAGAGCACGGCGGCCGGCCCGGGACGGGCGGTGGTGGGGACCAGCAGTCCGGCGTCGCGGCCGAGGTAGCGGGCACCGTCGGCCCACGGGAGGTCGGCCTCCGGGCCGAGGACCAGCAGGGCACGGTCGGCGGCGGGCAGGCTCGGGTCGTCGTCGACGAGCACGCCGAGCCGGGCGCCGGCGCGCAGCCGCTCCCGGGCGGCGGCGGCCAGGGCGGGCACGGCGTCACCGAGCGCGAGGACGGCGGCCGCGGGCAGCGGGGGCTCCCGGCGTTCCCAGCGGAGCGCGAACGCCGGCGGCCGGGTGCCGGGGCCGGGCCCGGAGTCGTACGGGCCGGCCGGGCGCGGCGGCTGAGCGGTGGTCACGAGGGCGTGACCGCCGCGACCAGGTCGGCGCGTATCCCCGCCAGGGCGGCGGGGAGGTCCGCCGGGTCGAAGCCGGCGTCGATCTCCCGCAGCGCCGCCTCCAGCCGCAGCCGGGAGTCACGCCCGGCGGGGAGGCCGCGGTGCTCGGCGAGCAGCGCACTGCCGGCCCGGGCCAGCCGCTCGGCACGCGCGGCCGTGCTGCGGGAAAGCTCCTCGGCGGCGTGCGCCAGACTGCGGTTGGCGGCCTTCTCCACCAGGTCGGCCAGGGTGTCGCGGGCCAGCGCCTGGGTGTCGGCGGTGGGCGCGATCAGCGGCAGCACCCACAGGTCGCGCGCGGAGGCGGCGGTCCGGCCGTCCAGCACGGCGGCGGCCGCGACCAGGCGCTGGGAGCGCACCGCCCGCCGGTCGCTGAGCGGCACGCCGGCGCTGCGCAGGCGGCGCAACGCGGTGCCGAGCAGCGGGGTGACGTCGTCGAGGTCGCAGGTGCGGGCGGCGGTGGCGAGCCGGTCGACCGCACCGAGCAGGCCGCCCGGAGCGGCCGGGGCGGCCGCCGGACGGCGGCCGGCCTCCAGCAGTTCCTCCAGCCGGGCGTCGGCCACCGGCTCGACGAAGACCCGGGCCAGGAAGCGGTCGGCGAAGGCGGCCAGGGCCGGGTCCTCCGGCAACCGGTTGGCGGCTCCCACGCAGACCCGCAGCGGGCTGTCGAGGACGGTGCGGCCGCGGCGGAAGACCCGTTCGTTCAGCAGTCCGAGCAGGGTGTTGAGCACTGCGGTGGAGCCGAGGAACACCTCGTCGAGGAAGGCGATCTCCGCCTCGGGCAGCATCCCGGCGGTCTCGAACTCGACCCGGCCCTCGCGCAGACCGCGCAGGTCCACGGGGCCGAAGAGCTCGTTCGGCTCGGTGAAGCGGCCGAGCAGGTACTCGAAGTACCGCCCGCCGAGCTGACCGGCGATCCGGCGCACGGCCTCGGACTTGGCGGTGCCGGGCGCGCCCACGACCAGCAGGTGCTCCCCGGCGACCGCGCAGAGCGTGACCACCTCGGCCACCGTCTCGCGGTCGACCAGTCCACGGCCGGCGGCGGTCACGGCGGCGCCGACCAGCTCGGCGTCGGCGGCCACGGCGGCCACGGCCGCAGCGGCGGCCGCGTTGGCCGGAGACGGCCACGTCGCTGCGCCTGCCGCGGTCTCCGCGGTCTCCGCGGGGGGAACGGTGGTCGAATCGGCGTTCGTCTCGGTCACGAGCACCGGAGTCTACGGGCCGCCGATCCGCACCCACCAACGGGTTTCGGTTCGCGGCCGGGGTGGCGCGTCGGCCGGCCGGCTCGGCACTCGGCACGGGCGTCGATCCCGGGCCGGAGGCCCTGAGCAGGCCCCCGCCGGTACGCCGGGCTGCCGACCCCGCCGACCCGCCGCCGCCCGGACGGCGGGTCGGCGCCGCGCCGTCGGCGAACCGGGGTAGGAATGACAGCCGGGGGCGGAACACGGCAACGGCAAGGACAGGCGCACGGTGGACCAGCACATCGCCGCACGACTCCACGCACTCCGAAGCGAGTTGGCTCCGAACGGCGACCAGCCGGCGCTGGTCCGGGCCGTCGCCTCGGGCGAGGCCCCGCTCGGCGCGCTCGCCGAACTCGCCGCCCAGCAGCAGCGGATCATCGTCTCCGACCGCCGCAGCCTGCTGCTACTCGCCACCCGGTGCGCCGACCGGCCGCTCGGCGCCTGGTTCGCCGGCCTCGCCGACGGCGAGAGCGCGGCCCTGCGCACCCTGCCGGCGCTCGCCGCCGCCTGCGGGCTGGGCCCGGACGAGACCGCCGCCCGTCCACCACTGCCCGGCTGCCAGGCCTACCCCGCCTACCTGGCCTGGCTCGCGCTCAACGGCCGACCGGCCGCCGTCGTGGTCGCGATGGTCGCCAACTTCACCGCCTGGGGCGGCTACTGCGCCGCCGTCGCCGACGGGCTCCGCCGCCACTACGGCTTCTCCGACGAGGCCTGCGCCTTCTTCGACTTCTTCGCCCGGCCGGCCGACGCCCTGGAGGAGCAGGCCGCGGACGCCCTCGCCCCGGAATCCCCGGGCGGCAACGACTTCGCCACCGCCCGCGAGTACGGCACCCTCCTGCAGGCGTACGAGCAGCTGTTCTGGGAGTCACTGGCCGCCGCCCGGACCGTCACCGGCCGGGCCGCCCGCCCCGGCCGCTGAACCCCGGGCGCCGGAGCCTCACGAACCCGTGACGACCTGCTCCAGGAGCCCGTGCAGGACGCGCTGGTCCTCGGCGGTGAGGGTGGACAGCGGGGAGTCCAGGGCGAGGAGTCCGAGAAGACGTTCCCGCAGTGCGGCGCCCTCGGCCGTGAGGACGAGGTGCTTGGCGCGCCGGTCGGTGGGGTGCGGACGGCGCTCGACCAGGCGCTGCTTCTCCAGCCTGTCGACCACGAAGGTGGCGTTGGAGGGCTCGCAGCACATCCGCTCGGCGAGCTCCCGCATGGTCATCGGCCCGCTCATCTCCCGCAGTGCGGTCGCCTGGGCCGAGGTGAGGCCCAGGGTGGCGGCACGCTCCCGGACGTGCTCGGCGATCCGCTGGGCCAGCCCGTTCACCAGCCCGCACAGCTGTCGCTCGGCGATGGCCTGTGACTCCGGGGACGTCGGCATGCCGCCAGTCTAGCAACTCCATCAAGCCAGCATATTTCTAGCTTGAATGATTCAAGCTTGATGATTATGGTGGCCGCCGTGGCCGTGAAGAGCGCGGCGCCGTGCCGCCGGCGGCGCACAAGGGGAGAGGACTCATGACCGACGTGACGGTGAACCAGAACGAGCGACTGCGCCGACCTGCGGGAATCCGCTCGATACGGCTGGGCGACACCAAGGTGTCGTACGTACCGGACGGCGACGTGCGGCTCCGGCCGCTCGACCTGCTCCAGGACACCAGCGAGGAGGTCTGGGCGGCGCACCCGGAGTACCTGGACGCCACCGGCCACCTCGTGGGAAGCATCGGCAGCCTGCTGGTGGAGCACGGCGACCGGGCGCTGCTGATCGACGCGGGCTTCGGCCCGCAGACGCTGGAGATGCCGGAAGGCCCGGTCGGTGTGATCCACGGCGGTGCGCTCCCGCACAGCCTGGCCGAGCTCGGCCGGAGCCCCGAGGACATCGAGGCGGTGGCCTTCACCCACCTCCACGTCGATCACCTTGGCTGGGCCTGCCATCCCGCACCCGGCGGTGACCGGCCCGTGTTCACCCGCGCCGAGTACCTGATCTCCGAGTCGGAGTGGGAGCGGCGGGACATCCTGGAGGAGCAGGGCATGACCGAGCAGGTCGCCGCCCTCGCCCCGCGCGTTCGTACGATCGCCGACGGGCAGGAGATCTTCCCCGGCGTGCGCGTGCGGATCACCCCCGGCCACACCGTAGGGCACGCCGAGTACGTCATCACCGGGGGTGGACGCCGCCTGATCGCCTTCGGCGACGCCGTGCACTCGCCCCTCCAGATCGACCACCCCGCGTGGTCCGCGGCCTTCGACCACGACCGGGCCCGGACCGCCGACCACCGCCGCCGCCTCGTCGCCGAGCTGGCGGAGCCCGACACGATCGGCTTCGGCGTCCACTTCGCCGACGTGGTGTTCGGACGCGTACAGCAGGACGCGGACGGGCCCGCCTGGCGACCCGTGGACGCCTGAGCGGCGGGTGGACCTCGTCGACCGGGCGACGGCGTCCCAGCCGATCGCCCGGTCCGGCGGGGCTACGGGTCGGTCGGCCCGAGGCGGCGCGGCGTCCGCCGGACAGGGCCTCCCGCGGCGCGTCCGGCCGGGTCCGCCCCGCTCCGCACCCGGCGTTGCGTACGGTCGGTGACGTCGCGGCCGACCTCCGGCCGCCGGGCCGGGCGCCCCACCGCCGAAGGAGACCCGCTGCCGTGCAACGCAAGTGGTGGACACTCATCGCCGTCTCGGTCGCGACCTTCATGCTGCTGCTCGACATCACCGTGGTCAACGTCGCCCTGCCGTCGATCCGGGAGGACCTCGGCGCGAGCTTCACCGACCTCCAGTGGGTGTTCGACGCCTACGCGCTCTCCCTCGCCGCCCTGGTGCTGACGGCCGGTTCGCTGGCCGACCGGCTCGGCCGGCGCCGGTCCTTCGCCGCCGGCCTGGTCATCTTCTCCGGCGCGTCGCTGCTCTGCGCACTGGCGCCGAACCCGGTGTTCCTCAACGTCTCCCGCGCGATCCAGGGCGTCGGCGGCGCGGTGATGTTCGCCGTCTCCCTCGCCCTGGTCGCGCAGGAGTTCCCGCCCGGGCGCGAGCGCGGCACCGCGATGGGCATCTACGGGGCGACGATCGGCGTGGCCGTGGCGGTGGGCCCGCTGGTCGGCGGGGCGCTCACCGACTCGCTCGGCTGGGAGTGGATCTTCTACCTCAACCTGCCGATCGGCGCGGCGGCGCTGGTCGTCACCGCCCTCAGGGTGAACGAGAGCCGCGATCCCGCCGCCACCCGGATCGACTGGGCCGGGGTCGCCTCCTTCAGCTGCGCACTCTTCCTGCTCGTACTGGCCCTGGTGCGCGGCAACGCCGAGGGCTGGGGCAGCGCCCTGATCGTCTCGCTGTTCGTGGGCGCGGTCGTTCTGCTGGGCGTCTTCGTGGTGGTCGAACGCCGCGTCCCCGAGCCGATGCTGCCGCTCGGGCTGTTCCGCCGGCACGCTTTCACCGGGGTGCAGCTGGCCGCGTTCGCCGTCTCCAGTTCGCTCTTCGCGCTCTTCCTCTATCTGACGCTCTACCTGCAGAACTACCTGGGGCTCTCGCCGTTCGCGGCCGGTGTGCGGTACCTGCCGATCACGGCGCTGAGCTTCGTCGTGGCGCCCGTCGCCGGCCTCATGCTCTCCCGGGTGCAGGCCCGGCTGATGCTCTGCGCAGGTCTCGTCGCCGTCGGCGCGGGCATGCTGCTGATGGGCGACATCCAACCCGACGACTCGTGGACCGGCCTGCTGGCGGGCTTCCTGGTCGCCGGCGCGGGCGTCGGCCTGATCAACCCGGTGATCGCCGACGTCGCGGTGAGCGTGGTGCCCAAGGAGAACAGCGGCATGGCGGCCGGCATCAACGACACCTTCCGGCAGGTCGGGATCGCGGTCGGCATCGCCGTCTGGGGGGCGATCTTCGTCGGCCGGGGCGCCGACAGGGTCCGCGAGCTGACGGCGGGTACGCCGCTCGCCGAGGGCGCCCGTCCGCGGGAGCTGATCGAGGCCACCTCCTCGGGCAGCCTGCCGCAGGCGCTCGCCGCCCTGCCCGAACCCGCCCGGGACGCCGCGCAGGCCGCCGCCCGGGCCGGGTTCCTGGACGGTCTCAACGTCGTGCTGCTGCTCGGCGGCCTGGTGAGCCTGGTCGGCGCGGCGCTCGCGCTCTGGCTCGTCCGGGAGGACGAGATCGACCGGGAGGCGGCGATCGACGGACAGCCGGCGGTCGAGGGGCGGCCGGCGTAGGCGCGGACGCACCCCCCGCGCCGCACCGGCCGCCCCGCCGACGCACCGGCCGCCCCGCCGACGCGCGCACTCAGCCCTGGTACTGCGCCACGATCTTGGTGAACTCGTACGGGGACTGCGCGACGCCGCTGCAGGCATCCGCGTCCGTGCCGGAGCCGCAGGCGCGGTCGCGGTTGACCGCCCAGAACGCGAACCGGGCCAGGTGGTGCTGCTGCGCGTAGCCGAGGATGGTGCGGAAGTCGGCCGTGGTGACCGTCTCGCCGGCCTCGTCCGTCCTGCCGTTCATGGAGGAGACGCCGATGTGCCGGTAGGCGGCGTCGTCGCTGTAGCCGTAGGCGCTCTTCACCGCGGCCTTCAGGCCGTTGAGGGCGCTGACCGTGGCCTGGCCCATGCTCCCGCTGTGACCGCCGAAGTCGAACGGCATGACCACCCAGCCGTCGTTCGCCAGACCGGCCGCGGCGCCGCGCTTGATCAGGTCCTTGCCGTTGGCGTCCGGGCCGGTCGGGGTGGTGCCCAGGGTGACGTAGGTGACGATGCCCGGGTTCCTGCTCTTGACGATCTTCAGGGCGTCGACCACCCGCTGGCGGACCGTCGCGTCGGCGAACTCGGTGTTCTCGATGTCGATGTCCAGCGCCCTGAGCTTGTAGGCGTCGATCACCTTCTGGTAGGCGCCGGCCAGCGCGCTCGCGCTGGAGCACTTCTCACCGAGCTTGTTGCCGCTCCAGCCGCCGACGGACACCATGACGTCCCCGCCGGCGGCCCGGATCGACGCGATGGCGGCCGCGTCGGAGCCGCCGGTCAGCGGCCGGCTGCCGTCCCACTTCGGGTTGCAGCCGCCGTCGGAGAGGATGAACGCGAGGGTGAACCACTTCACCCCGGTCGCCTTCATCACGTCGGTGGGCTTCTGCGGGTTGCCCCAGCCGAGGTACTCGTAGGGCGCGGCGGCCATCCCGGGCACGGCGGCCGCGGCGGCGGGGGCGGGGAGGGCCGCCGCCTGGACCGGTGCGGCCAGCAGGGCGGCCGGACCGAGGACTGCGGCCAGCAGCGGGGTGGCGAGGCGGGCTACGACAGACGTGCGCATGTCAACTCACTTTCGCCGATCCGCCACGCGGTGACGGCGGATCAGGGGAGACGGGACGGTACCGCGGTGGACGGCGGCGGCCACCCCGGACGCCTACAGAATCGGGGCCACGGGCCGCACGGTCAATGACTTTCGTTAGGAAAGTTTCCCAATCTTCCCATCCGGCACGACTCCTCCACTCCCCCGGGGCGTCAACGGACCCCACCCCGGGTGCGACAGCTACCGGTGAATCCGCCGCCGCACCCCATGTCAGCCGCCCCGGGCTGAATTCCGGCACTCGCACAGAAGACTGATCTGTCGTCAGGCGGTGACAACTTCGCCACCCGCGGCTCGACGCGCCGCCCCCGCGCCGGCAGCACCCGGTGCGGGCTGCACCGTCTCGGACACCGCGACCGTCGGCGACGCCCAGGCCGACCCCGTCCCGGCCGACAACACCGCCACGGCGACCACCACCGTGAACAACGCCCACGGTTGCACGATCATCGCACCGCCAACGCGGACACCCTCGCCGGCACCGGCGGCGCCGACACCCTGATCGGCGGCCCCGGCTTCGACAGCTGCACCTCCACCGCCGGCGACACCCTCATCAGCTGCCCGTAGCGGCGGCGGAGCACCACCCCGGCGCAGCACAGCGCGGCTGCCCCTCCCCCGGCCCGGGGAGGGGCAGCCGCGCTCGGTCCACCGGGGCCGCCCGGTCCGCCCGGTCCGCCCGGTCCGCCCGGTTCCCGGGGACGGCTCAGTTCGCCAGGGCGCTGCGCCGTTCGAAGACCTCGGGGCGGGCGATGTCCAGCGCGGTCGCGACGGCGCCGAGCAGGACGACCTCCTCGCCCAACTCGCTCGGGGCCAGCCTGGGCCGCAGCGGGGTGAGGCGGTGCAGGGCCCGCTCCAGCGGCTCCAGCAGGAGGTCCGCGCTGTTGCCGATGCCGCCGCCGAGGACGACCAGGTCCGGGTCCAGGACGGCCGACAGGACCGCGACCGCGTAGGCGAGCTGTTCGGCGGCCCGCTGCACGGCCCCGGCGGCGCGCGGGTCGCCGCCGCGGGCGGCATCGAAGACCTGCTTGGCCGTCAGCGGGCCGCCCATCCCGAGTTCCAGCGCGGTGCGGACCACCGCGTCGGCCGCGGCCGTCTGTTCGAGGGTGCCGCCCGGTTCGCCGTCCGGCCGGGCGGGCAGCGGGACGAGGCCGACCTCGCCCGCCGCGCCGTGGGCGCCGGAGAGCAGTTCGCCGTCCTTGACCACGCCGACGCCGAGGCCGGTGCCGACCAGCAGGTAGGCGAACATCCGGCTGCCCCGGCCGGCGCCCAGGGTGAACTCGCCGTGCGCGGCGAGGTTGGCGTCGTTGCCGACGGTGATCTCCGTCTCCAGACCGGCCGCGATCCGGTCGAACAGCCCGCGTCTGCCCCAGCCCGGCAGGTTGGTGGCGTAGCGGACGCCGCGCCGCTGCTCGTCCCAGACCCCGGGGGTGCCGATTACGGCGTGGACGATCTCACGGGCGGCCAGGCCCGCTTCGGCGGTGGTCTCCCGGGCGGCGGCGACCACGGCGTCGGCGACGGCGTTGGCCGAGCGGCCCTTGTTGGGGACGTCCCGGCGGGCGACGATCCGCCCGGTGAGGTCGGCGACCGCCACCCGCAGCCGGGCCCGGCCGATGTCGACCCCGAGCACGTGGCCGGCGGCCGGATCCGGCTCGTAGAGCACGGCCGTGCGCCCGCGCTCGGGGACGAACCGGCCCGCCTCGCGGACCAGCCCGGCCTGCTCCAGTGCGGCCAGCGCGGCGGAGACGGTGGGCTTGGAGAGCCCGGTGTCCCGGGCGAGCTGGGCGCGCGAGGACGGACCGCCGGTGCGCAGCAGTTCGAGCAGCAACCACTCGTTGTTGCTGCGCAGCCGCTGCCGGTTCCACGGCTGCGCCGGTGACGCGCCCGGCGGAACTGCGGTCGGCAGGTGGCGGCTCATCGGGTGTCCTCCGGTCTCGGGCGCTGTGCGGGGCGCCCCCGTCGGCGCCCGCCCTGGGCACCGCCCAGTATGACCGCTTGTCAACCTGGCAGGCGGGTGCGATGGCCCGGGGTGACCGGCCCGCCGCCGTCAGCCGTCAGCCGTCAGCCGTCAGGCAACCCAGGAGCCGGTGAGGTGCTGGACGGCCGAGCCGTCGAGGTCGGCGAGCTTGGTGCCGACGAAGGCGCGGGCGCGGTCGGAGGTCTGGACGCGGAACGGCGGGCGCTCGGTGGTGAGGGCCTCGACGATCGGCTCGGCGGCCTCCTGCGGGGTCTGCGCCTGACCGAAGGCGGCCAGGGTGCGGTCGACGTAGGCCTTGAGGGCGGGGGCGTACGGGCCGGCCGCTTCGAGCAGCGCAGGCAGGTCGATGCCCTGGTTGCCGATGAACTCGCTGGACACCGCGCCCGGTTCGACGACGGCGACGTGGACGCCGACGCTCGCGGCGACCGGGGCGAGCGACTCCATGAATCCCTCGACGGCGAACTTGGCCGCGCAGTAGGCCTCGTTGAAGGGCTGGCCGATGACGCCGCCGACGCTGGTGACGGTGATCAGCCGGCCGCCGCTCGCCCGCAGGTGGGGCAGCGCCGCCCGGGTCACGTCGACCACGCCGAAGAAGTTGACCTCCATCGTGGCGCGGACCGGGTCGAGGCCGTCCTGCTCGACGGTGCCGACGTAGCCGGCGCCGGCGTTGTTGACGACGGCGTCGAGCCGGCCGTAGCGGGCCACCACCGCGTCCAGGCACTCGGCGACGGAGGCGGCGTCGGTGACGTCCAGCCGGGCGACCTCCACCCGCTCGGCGACGCCGGCCTCGGCGGCCGCCGCGCGCAGGGCGCCGGCTCGGCCGGTGTCGCGCATGGTGGCGATGACGTGGTGGCCGGCGCGGGCGGCGGCCACGGCGGCCGCGAGGCCGATGCCGGAGGAGGTGCCGGTGATCAGGACGACACGGGTGGTGGCCATGGGGGCTCCCGAGGGATGCGAGGGGTTGCGTGTGTGCACACACACCATGTGCGTGCACACACACCATAGGCAATGCGTGCACGCACACGCAAACAGGTAGAGTGCTCGGCATGGCGCGCACCGATCTCACCCTGGGCGAGCTGAGCACCCGCGACCACGCGTTCTACGGCCTGGTCTGGGCGGGCACCACGCTCAGCGCCCTGGTCGACCAGGCCCTCACCAGGGCGCACGACCTCCCGCTGTCCTGGTTCGAGGTGATGCTCTGGTTGAACGGCCAGGACGAACCGGTGGCCGCCTCCGACCTCGGCGCCAAGACGCTGCTCAGCCGCAGCCAGGTCTCCCGGGTGGTCGACGCTCTCCGGGCCCGCGGCCTGGTCGAGCGCGCCCCCTCCCCCGTCGACGCCCGCTCGGTGCGGATCGCCCTCACCGCGGACGGCCGCCGGGCTTTCGCCGAGGCCGACGCCACCCGGCGCGCCGCCCTCGCCGAGGTGTTCGACGACCGGCTCGACGAGGCCGACATCGCCGCCCTGGAGACCGTCTGGGCCAAGCTCAAGCAGCCTCGCCCCCAGGAGGGACCGGCCGCCAGGGGCTGAACCCGCCCACGACCGCCCCACCCATTCGTACCCGTGCCCGCGCCCGCGCCCGCTCTCCAGCGCCGGCCACCTGCCGGCCGCCCTGATCGCCACCGGACGGCCCACCGAACTGCTGCGGATCCCCACCGGTCCGCCGCTCGGCACCGGGCTCGGCGGCTACGAGCAGACGGCCGTCGACCTGCACGTCGGTGAGACGCTCCTGATGTACACCGACGGGCTGGTGGAGCGGCGCGACGAGGACATCGACGTCTCCCTCGAACGCCTCGCGGCGCTCCGGCTCCCCGCGGAGGGCGAGCTGGACGATCTGCTCGACGCCGTCCTGCACGCCCTCGCCCCGACGGGCCCGTCCGCGCCGGGCGCCGAGGACGACATCGCCGTCCTCGCCGCCCGCCCACGCCCCCGCCCGGAGGGCGCACCCCTACGAGGCGCCCTCCGCTGACCGCCCGGCCCCGGGACGGATCGCCCGGGGCCGACGTCGGTGCCACCGCTCCGACGGGGTGCCGACCAGCGGGCCTCCGGATGGGCCTCAGGCCGCCCGGCGGCGTATCCACCAGACCGCCCCGGCGCAGGAGGCGATCCCCACCGCTGCCATCCAGCCCGACTCGACAAGCTGGAACGGCCAGTAGCGCTCGCCCGGCTGGTACACCTGGTGCACCGAGTAGCCGCCGTCCCGAACCAACCGCTCCAGCTCATCGAACCCGTGGCCGAGTCGGTAGAACTCGTCATCCGTGAGGCGGCGGCCGGACGGGTCGGCGAACCACGCGCTCCCGATCCAGCGCTGGTCCGCGGCCGGCTCCAGCAAGGAGTGCGCGACCCCCTCCACCGGAGGCAGGTAGTGGAACCGCAGCGCCTCCCCGGCGTAGGAGGCCACCAGCGAGACCACCAGGCCGACCCCGACCGAGACCACCGTCCGTCGCAGCACGGCGCCCGCCAGCGCCGCGACCCCGAACGCGAGCAGCGACCGGCCGACCAGTGAGGGCGCGCTCTGCGCGAAGACGGCCGGGCTGAACCGGCCCCACTGCCGCTCGGCAGGCTCGCTCCACCAGGCCAGCAGCAGACCGAGCAACGCCGCCCCGATCCCCAGCAGCCCACCGCCCAGAGCCAGTCCGGCCGCCGTCCAGCGGGCCCGGCCGGCCCCCTGGGTCCAGGCGAACCGGAACGTGCCGTGCTCGAAGTCGCGCGCCAGCAGGGGCCCGCCGGTGAAGGCGCCGAGCGCGCCACCAAGGAGTGGCAGCAGCGCCGCACCCACCCGGATCGGCGTACCGTACTCGCGCAGGAAGGCCTTCCAGGCCCGGGCGCAGGCCTCGGCACCCGGGTCGCAGCTCGCGGCTCCGGAGTCCTCGAAGCCCGTGCGGACGTACCACCCGGTGGCCACCAGCAGCACGGCCGTACCGGTGAGCACCCCCAGCAGGGTCAGTAGGGCGGAGCGGTGGCGCAGCCAGGACGCCTGAAGGACGCCCGCCCGGTACGCGGCGGAGGAAGGGGAGGAAGCGGCGGCAACAGCGCTCACGACTGCAGCACCCTCTCGGATCGACGGACGGCCCCGCTGGGGCCGGGGAGTGCGGATGCGGCGGGTTCGCGCAGGTAGGAGAGCACCAGCTCCTCCAGACCGACACGCTGCTGGCGCCAGCTGCCGCCGACCGGGGCGTCCGCGCCGCCGGTGCGCACCAACAGGTGCGACTGGACGCCGGCCCGCCGGTCGCGGACGACCGGGAGTGCGGCGGCGACCGCGTCGGCCTCGGCGGTGGGGCCGGTGAGCATCCGGTGGCCGGCCAGCAGGTCGTCCACCTCGCCGCTGACCTGGACCCGGCCGCCGACCAGCACCACCAGGTAGTCGCAGGTCTGCTCCAGCTCGGCGACGGCGTGCGAGGAGAACAGCACCGACAGGCCGTCCTCGGCGACGGCGGTCAGCAGCACGGCCATGAAGTCGTGCCGGGCCAGCGGGTCGAGAGCGGCCAACGGTTCGTCCAGCAGCAGGAGTTCCGGACGCTTGGCGAGAGCCAGGGAGAGCGAGACCTGGGCCTGCTGACCGCCGGAGAGGCGGCCGTAGCGGCTGTCCAGCGGGATGCCGAGGCCGTCCAGATGGGTACGGGCACGGGCCTCGTCCCAGCGGCGGTTCAAGCCACGGCCGATCCGCAGCAACTCACTTACGGTGAGGCCGGGGTAGAGCGCAGCATTCTGCGCGACGAAGCCGATCCGGTCCAACGCCCCAGGAGATCCGGGAAGTTCACCGCCCAGCACCCTCAGTCTCCCCTCGGACGGGGCGGTCAGCCCGGCGGCCAGGTTGAGCAGCGTCGACTTGCCGGCGCCGTTCGGGCCCACCAGCGCCACCACGCGCCCGGACGGGACGGCCAGATGGCAGTCCCGCAGCGCCCATGAGCGACGGTAGCGCTTGCCCAGCCCGCCACAGTCGATCACCGTGTCCGGCGCCCTCACGCCACCACCCCGTCGTCCCCGCTCCGCAGGTCGCGCAGTGCGTCCTCGAACACCGCGGCCATCCCCTCCTCGTCCAGCCCGGCCCCCCGCGCGGTGCGCATCCAGTCGAGCAATCCGCTTCGCAGCGCGGCCCGTTCGCGCAGTGGCACGACGCCCGCGGGCAGACCGCGAACGAACGTGCCCTGACCACGCCGGCCGACGGCGATCCCTCGGTGTTCGAGCTCGCGGTACGCCTTGAGCACGGTGTTGGGGTTGATCGCCAGCCCCGCGACCACCTCGCGCACCCGGGGCAGCTGGTCCCCTTCCTTCAACCACGCGAGCCGGAGAGCCTGTTCGACCTGCTGCACCAGTTGCAGGTAGGTCGGAACACCGGAGGCCGGATCCAGACGGAACTCGATGGGGCAGGATTCCTGCTCTGGTTTATCTACTTCCATAGTTAATGAGTGAAGTAGGTGTGTGACTGATCGTCAACCCAAGAAAGGGCAAAGGGTCGCAGCCGAGACGCTTCGTCGCTCCGGGGCGGGCGCGGGGTCAGGGGTTGTCCGAGCTCTTGGGAGGGTGGCCGGCGCCGCTGCTGAAGAACTGCCAGATCGTCAGCATGGCGACGATCTGTGCCACCAGGTAGGCGACCTGGACCGAGAAGGCGCGCATCTGGTAGAGGGAGAACAGCAGGCCCACCCGGGTCGGCCAGTACTGCCGCTCGCTGTGAAACGTGTCGATGTCCATCTGCAGGCTGGTCAGCGTCAGCACGAGGAGCATCAGCGACGCCGCCACGGCGGTGTTCCCGGGCGGCTGGTCGAGCAGGTGTCGGACCAGGATGTCGATCGCGACGGGCAGCGCGAACGCGGTTCCCAGGCCGAGCGCCCTCGCCGGTCCACGGCGTCCGGGCAGCGAGCGCCAGAGAACGCCCAGGGTGAACCCCGCACCGGCCCAGGTCACCTGCCAGGCGAGGAACGAGACCACGAGACTCGGCAGACCGAGGTAGGTGTAGAGGGTCGTCGTCCACGCGCTCCCCTTGACGTAGTCCTCCCACACCATGATTCCGCTCGCGGGAATCCCCACCACGCTCGCCAGGATGGCTGCACGGCGGCCGTTGTCCCACCAGTTGTCGCGCGGGCCGAGACTCAGTGCGACGTCCACGGGCGTCACCTGGGGAGGAAACGACGTGCGGGCGGAGTCGTCGGTCGGGTCGGCAGGCCATCGCTGCAGATCCAGCAACTCGCGTTCGAGGTCGCTCCTGCTCTTCCCGGATTCGTCCGACTTGCTCTGGTCCGCATGGCGCAGCTGGGAATGCAGTTCCCGATAGCACCGGGCGCGGGTCACGAGTCCGTCCCGGTCGTCCGGACCGAGGCAACACCGGATCGGACCGGGCCGATCGCCCAGTAGGCGCTGGCGAAGCACCGAATACCGCTTCCCCGCCTTGAGCAGGAGCAGGATGACAGCGATGTTGAACAGGAGCCACAGCGGTTCGAGAAGGCTGTTCGCCGCATACCACCCCAGCTCGAGGGCGACCACGGCCGCGAAGAAGAGCGCGATCAGGAGCTTGTCGCGGCGCCCCGGCTCCAACCAGGTCGAGGACGCACTCGGACAGGCCCTCAGGACGGCTGCGACGGCAAGTCCCGTCAGCACCCACGACCAGTGGAAGTACGCCCACGTCGGGACCTCGCGGGGCAGCCAGTCGAGATCCCGCCCCAGGGCCCCGAGGTGGTCGGGGCCGTAGGTCGGGCTCAGTCTCTCGTGCAGCCAGGACGCGCGCTGCCAGTCCCGTTCGGTCGCCCACACGTAGCAGCCGATGACGGCTACGGACACGGGCAGGAGTCCGAAGGTCCACCGCGACGGCGGGACGGCCCCCCGTCCACGGACCCGCTGCGGAACATCCGTGAGGCCCAGGCCGCGATCCCCACCAGCCAGATCCAGAGTACGACCGTCCCCACGAGCGTGATGGTCAGGAGAGCGCGGCCGTCGATCGCGGCGGATCCGGAGAAGAGCTCCGGCGGCAGCCCGAAGAGCTGCGGTGCACGGACCACCAGGAACGCCTCGACGCCGGCCACCGAGACGGCCAGCAGTGTCGCAGCGGTGGGCCTGGCGAGGAGTACCAGCAGCCACCCCACTGCGAGACAGAGGAGGGAATCGTCCCTACCGTCACCCGGCTCCCCCAGCGTCAGCCCCGACACCCCGACCAGCAGGACGGCGGTAGCCGCGCTGACGCCGCCCCAGTGCATGAGCGTGAGGCTGGCGGATCTCCCCGCCACCGCGCCGGACGCGAGGAACGCCCGTCGTGCCAGGACGACGGCGAGCAGTGAAACGCCCAACCACCAGGCGAGACCACCGAAGCTGCTGAGCTCCCGCCACGGCGAGTCGTTCGCACGCGCCGCCAGCGCCTGCTGCCACGGTGGAAGCAGGTACACCTCCACCGCGGGAGCCGGCGACCCCGACGGAGTGACCCACGCGAGGGTTTCGGAGTCGCTCTCGGACGGGGCGACGCGCAGCCGCGTCACGTCGATTCCGTTGGGGTCGACCTCGACGCGCTTCCACCACGCCGCCTGGAGGGCGCTGGGCCGTTCGAGGGTCACTCCCCAGTGTGCCCCCTGCGTCTCGATCCTCCAGGGGCCGACGTAGTAGAAGTCGCCTCGGTCGAGCCACGAGAACGCTTCGTAGTGGACGGTGGTGGTGTTTCCGGCTGCCGTCACCCTGGGGTGCCGCGGAATCCACTCGTCGTAGCGCGTCGTGGAGAACTCCCCCTGCTGCCGGACGAGGCACCGCATGGCCCGGCGGTACTCGTCCGATGCCACGCTCAGCTTCAGGTCGGCGGCGTACTTCCACTCCTGGGGGACCTCGATCGTCATCACCGAGCGGGCCCGTACGTAGGTGAGATCCCGGTGGTCCAGGGCGATGGAAGCCGTGACCCGGGCCGCTGCCAGCTGCTGGACCTCGCACCGGTCCTCGTCGGCCGCCGCGGCCGGGCGCGCGGAGACGGACAGAAGTGCGGCGAGAATCGCCAGGCATCCCCACGCCTGCACGGAGAGGTGCTTCACGAACCTTGGTATGACTCGCCCCCCAGTTCAGATCTTGCACGAACCAGACAGGATTCGGAGCGAAGTCTGCACCCGGCGGGGCGCGGGTCACCCCCTCGACCGGCCGGTCGGGGCGCAGAGATCACCCGCAAGGCGGCGTCGGGCCGAAGGGGGATCACGGTGCCGGGTCGGCAGCACGCGGTAGGCGCCTCACACCGGCGCCCGGGGCGGACCGGCGACGACCGCCGGTCCGCCCCGGGCCGATCCCCGGGAGCGGCGTCCTACCCCACGTGGACGCGGGGGCGGCGCGAGCGGTCGGGCTCGGCCTCCCGCAGCACCTCGCGGGTGACCGGGGCGACCTCGCCCTGCCCGAGCAGGAAGAACCGGAAGAACTGGGCGAACGGGTTGCCCTCGGTCCACTCGAAGTAGATGTGCGGCTGTTCCCCGGTACGGTCACGGATCGACAGGAGCAGGGCGCCGAGGGCGTTCGGCACGCTGGAGTGCTCCAGGGACAGCACGCGGTAGCGGCCGTGCAGCACCTCGCCGCGAACCGTCAGCGCCGCCTCGAACTCGGACGGGTCGCGGACCGTCACCTCGACGAAGACCAGGTCGTCCTCGGCCGGGATGTCGTTGTCAGCGCGGATCTGGCGCTTCTTCTCCTGGTACTCCGCGAGGTCGCGGCTGCTCGGCTCGTTGGCGATCAGGCGCAACGGCCGGTGCGTGTAGTCGCGGATGAAGCGCTCGGCCGCCTCGTCGAAGGTGACGTCGGTGACCCGCAGTTCGAAGGCCCGGCGCAGCCGGGAGAGCAGCGAGACGAGGATGATGCCGGCGATGAAGCAGGCGCCGATCTTCACGCCGTCTGGGCGTTCGGCGATGTTGATCGCGGTGGTGTAGAGGAACACCGCGGCGATCAGGGCGAAGCCGACGGTCCAGTTGCGCTGGCGGGCCTTGTGGGCGGCGATGGTCACCGCGATGGCGGCGGAGCTGATCAGGACCAGCACGCCGGTGGCGTACGCGCCGCCCTGGGCGTCCACGTCGGCGTCGAAGATCCAGGTGACCAGGAAGCCGATCAGGGTCAGCACGATCACCATCGGCCGCACGGCCCGCGCCCAGTGCGGCGCCATGCCGTAGCGGGGCAGGTAGCGGGGCAGCAGGTTGAGCATGCCGGCCATCGCCGAGGCGCCGGCGAACCAGAGGATCAGGATGGTCGAGAGGTCGTAGACGCTGCCGAAGGCGCTGCCCAGGTTCTCGTGGGCCAGGTACGCGAGCGCCCGCCCGTTCGCCTCCCCACCGGGCTCGAACGCCTCCTTGGGGATCAGCAGGGTGGTGATGAAGCTGGTGGTGATCAGGAACGCGCTCATGATCAGCGCGGCCGTGGTGAGCAGCTTCCGCGTTCCGCGGATGCGGCCGGTGGGCTTCTCCTCGGTGTCGTCCGGGTCGCCCTCCACGTGCGGCATCACGGCGACGCCGGTCTCGAAGCCGGAGAGGCCCAGGGCCAGCTTGGGGAACACCACCAGGGCGACGCCGATCATCACGAAGACGTTGCCGTGCTCGGCGGTCAGCGCGTCCGACCAGTCGGTCACGACGTGCGGGGCCTGCAGGACGTGCCAGAGGCCGTTCACCACCACGACGACGTTCAGCGCGAGATAGACGCCGACGAGCGCCACCGCCAGACCCATCGCCTCGCTGAAGCCCTTGAGGAACACGCCGCCGAGCAGGGCGACCAGCAGCAGCGTGATCAACACCTGCTTGCCCGACAGTGCGCTGCTCAGGTGCGGGTTCTCCACCAGGTGCGCGGTGGCGTCGGCGGCCGAGAGGGTGATGGTGATCATGAAGTCGGTCGCCGCGAAGCCCAGCAGCGCGAGGACGAAGAGCTTGCCCTGCCAGAACGACAGCAGCCGCTCCAGCATGGCGATCGAGCCCTCGCCGTGCGGGCTCTCCTTGGCCACCCGCCGGTAGACCGGCAGTGCGCCCGCCAGGGTGACGATCACCAGCACGATGGTCGCGATCGGGGAGAGCAGACCGGCCGCCAGGGCGGCGATGCCCGGCTGGTAGCCGAGCGTGGAGAAGTAGTCCAGACCGGTCAGGCACATCACCCGCCACCACCGGGCGCCCTTGTGCTCGACCGGCGTCTGGGCGTGCGGGCCCGGATGCTGCTTCGCCATGTCGGAGAGGCCTTCGAGCAGCCACGCGCGGAATCTCCCGCCGCGCGCCGAAGGTATCGCCCCCGTGTCAGCCGAACTCACCCTGTGCTCCTGTCCGAGTCGCTCCCCGTGCGCCACCAGGCCCGATGGCAAGGCGACAGGGTACGCGAGCACCTGTTCGGCCCCGCGCCCGGTACCGCCCCGGCGGACGGAGGTCCGCCTGCCCGGCCCGCCTGCCCGGCCCGTCCGTCCCTCCGCCCGTCTGCGCCATCGGCCTGCGCCGCCGCGGGACCGGCCCCGCGGCCCTCGGAGCCCCGGTCCGCCCGGCGCCCGCCATCCGCCCGGTCCCGTCACGGCCGGTACCCGGCCCCGCCCGGCCCCGCGGGAACCGGGGGCGCGTTGGTCGGGGGCGCGTTGGTCGGGAGCGCGGATCGGGGGTGCCGATCGGAGGCGCGGATCGGGGGTGCTGATCGGGCGTTTTGATCAATCGCGGGTCGAGCCGGTTTGATGTGCCCGTGTTCACGGATGCAGTAGTACTGATGACCGATCAGGGCGAGACCGAGGGGAGCCGGGCGGCGCTGGCCCAGGCCGTGCTCCGCCTGACCGGGTCCGATCCGATATGCCTGGACGCGCGGGACTTCACCGCGTCCGGGCCCGGCCGGGCGGAGATCGTGGCGGACCGGCTGGTCCTCGAAGCCGACGGCGTGCGGGTGGTGGACCCGGCCGCCGTCGTCGTCTACGAGATACCGCCGGCCGGTCGTCCCGCGTTGGAGCCGCTCCAGGACGTGCTGGCCCGCTCCGGAGTGCCGTGCCTCGGCACCGGCGCCGGCGCCTGGCGGACCGCCAGCGACAAGGAGGCGATGGTGAAGGCGTTCGCGGCGGCCGGCGTCGCGCAGATGCCGTCGCTCTGCCTCCCGCCCGACGCCGGGGAGGCGGCGGTGCTGGACGCCTTCACCGAACTGGGCGGCGACGTGTGGGCGCGCCCCGTGTCGGGGATGGGCGGCCAGGACGTCTTCCACGTCACCGACGAGGCCGTGCTCCGGCAGGCGGCGCGACGCTACGCGGCCGCGGGGCAGCGCTGGCTGCTGACCAGCGACGCCCGCAACTACAACCCCGACGGCCTGCGCCACCAGTACCGGGTCGTGGTGCTGCAGGGACGGGTGATCTTGGTGGCCGAGCACGTCCAGCCGGACTCCGACGCGCCGTGCAACGTCGCCCAGGGCGCCACCTCCACCCCGCTGCCCCCCGACGCCCTCCCCGGCCACCTCCACGCGTTGGCCGCCGCAGCCGCGGAGGCCGTCGGCCTCCCGTACGCCGGCCTCGACCTGGCCGCCGAGAGCGGCGGGGGGGTCTTCGAGATCAACGTCCACCCGGCGTTCGGCGCGAGCGGGGCGCTGGAGGGCCTGGCCGTGCCCTATGTCCAGGCTCACCTCGACCTCGCCGCCGCCGCGGCGTCCGCCGTCTGACCCCCGCACGCCGCACCCGCCGGCCGGCACCCCCCGGCCGGCGCCGTCCGGTCGAACCCGCCCCGGCCGGTCGGGTCAGCGCATCCGGAACACCGGCCCGCGCGGCGTGAACGGCAGCCCGGCGCCGTGCGGGACGAGGTACGCGTGCTCCCGCCGCACCCGCAGCACGTCGCACTCCCCGTCCGTGATCACCAGGACCGGAGCGCCGGGCGGGAAGTCCTCGGCCCGCTCCAGCAGGTCGACGCCGGGCTGCAGCACGGTGCCGCCGCGCCCGCGTACCCGGACCCGTCCGGCGATGTCGTCCACCGGCAGGAACCCCGCGTCGTGCGGCGCGGCGTCGCAGTACACGACCCGGGCCGCCGGGACGTCCCGGGCGGCGGCGTACGAGGCGATCGCGCCGAGCGCCTTGCCCAGCAGGGTGCGGCTCATCGAGCCCGAGGTGTCGAGGACGACACCGAAGGTACAGCGGGCCACCTCCTCGGGCGGGAAGTGCCGTCCGGCGCGCGGGATGTCCGGGGTGGAGGCCTGCCGCCGGGACGGCCGGGCATAGCTCCGCACGGCCATCGGCGAGGGGACGAACTCGTCGAACCAGCGGGCCAGTTGAGCGTCCCAGGGCAGTGGCGGATGGGCCAGCGCCCGGATCTCCTCCACCAACCCGGCCGGCAGCAGACCTCGTTCGCGCTGGTGCAGCTCGAAGCCCTGTTGCAGTCCGCGCCGGTAGAAGTCGTCCAGGTCGACGTAGTCGCGCGGCGCCCCGAGCGGTTCCCCCAGGACGTCCGGCCGGCCCTTCCCGGCCAGAGTGGCCAGCCGGCGCAGCCGGCGCCGGTCGCGGACGATCCGGTCGTAGACCTCCTCCGCCGACAGGCCCTTCAACTGCGGGTCGTGCAGCAATCCTTCGGGCATCTCGCCGATGCCCATCTCGACCAGCCAGCCGTTGATCACGTAGTCGGCGGCCACGTTGAACAGGTACGGGTCGCGGGCGCCGCACCGTTCGGAGTGCTTGAGCGCGGCGTGCAGCATCTCGTGGCCGAGGATGAATCGCCACTCCTCGTCGCTGTGACGGCGCAGCGGGTTGAGGTAGATCTCTCCGGACCCGGCGTTGACCGCGGCGACCGAGATGCCCTGGGCACGGGCGAGTTCGGCGTCGGCGACCAGCGTCATGCCGGCCGCGATGCCGCCGAGCAGCGGGTAGGAGGAGATGAACCAGTTGAGCGCACGGGTCCACGGCCGTTCCGGGAGCCGGTCACCGGTCACCTCCTCGCGGCGCCCGCCGGCCACGTCCATCGCGGCGGACATGGTGCGGGTGAGCGCGGCGGCGAAGCCGACCGTCCAGTCCTCCGGCGCCCAGTGCGGGTGGTGGGAGACCAGCGCCTGGTCGCCGCCGCGCCCGGCGGCACCGGGGATCCGGGGCAGACCGTCCCGGCGCCAGCGGGCGGCCAGCTCCTCCTCGTCGCCGCTCACCGCCGGCGGCAGGGCGAAGGGTGCCCGACCGATCGAGAAGGAGGACAGGAAGCGGTTGACCACCGCGCAACGGGCGGCCAGCTCGTACGCGTCGCCGGCCTTGCGCGGGGTACCGGCGGCGGGCACGTGGCCGAAGCCCAGGTGCAACAGGCAGTGCGCCAACACCCAGGCCCACTCGGCGGGTTCGGCCCGGCGGCGGACGTTGACGTGCACGTAGCCGGCCGAGTCGACCACTGCCCAGCCGTCCTCGGGCGTCAGGGCGCAGTCGGGGTCGCGGCAGAACCGGGCGTCGATCGAGGCGAGGGCGTGGTTGCCGCGCAGCATCGCCAGGCCGTCCGCGTACGCCTCGGCGGCCGGGTCGGGGCGGGCCGGGTCGGGGCGGGCCGGGGCAGGTTTCACCGGCGGGCCTCGACCAGCCGGGGCATGTCCCGCGCCGCCTCGATCAGAAACCAGGCAGGCAGCACCGGGTTGCCGTCCGGGCCGTCCGCGATCACCGTCTGCGCCACCTCGACCGAGATCTCGGCGAGTTGCACCAGCAGCGACTTCGCCCGGAACGCGGTCTGCTTCAGCTGCGGCGAGACGTGCTCCTTGCGGGCCGGCAGCTCCTTGACCAGGCGGCCGCGGAAGGCGTCCGCCAGGTAGTAGAGCAGGTCGCGGTCCTCCAGGCGGTTCGGCCAGCGGGCGTCGCCCTTGATGATCGCGTCCAGCCCGTAGGCGTTGCGGACGATCTTGGCGTAACCGCAGAACGCCACCGCGTGCTGCGGGGTGAGCAGCCCGTGCGCCAGCACCTTGAGGGTCTCCTCTTCCAGCGTCGGGCCGAAGGAGTGCAAGGCGTCGGAGAGCATGTGCCAGGCACGCGGGGTGGAGAACGGCTCCTCCGACTTCGGCGGCGCCGACCACAGGTGGTCCGGCCGGTCGGTGAGGTGGTCCAGCACCCAGGGATGGATGCCGCTGCCGGCCGCCCAGGCCAGCCAGTCGGCGGCGCTGGCCCGCAGATGGACGTGGACCAGCCGGTTGACCAGCGCGGACGCCATCGGGCGGGCCAGCGCGCCGTCGGTCGCCCGGTTGCCGGCACCGATCACGATCGAGCCGGGCGGCAACTCGTACGAGCCGATCCGGCGGTCCAGGATCAGCGAGTAGAAGGCCTTCTGCACGTCCGGTGTCGCCGCGTTGAGCTCGTCCAGGAACAGGCAGTACGGCTCGTCACGGGCGATCGTCTCCGGCGGACAGAACCGGGAGCGGCCGTCCGCGGTGATCTGCGGAACGCCGACCAGGTCCTCCGGCGCCAGCTGGGTGCCGATCAGGCTGACGCACTCCAGGCCCAGGGAGTCGGCGAACTCCCGTACCAGCGAGGACTTCCCGATGCCGGGCGCTCCCCACAGGAAGACCGGGCGGACGGTGGCCAGACCCAGCAACAACTCCGGTGCCTGGGACGGCGACACGGTGACGGCACCCTGCAAGTGGGGCTCCTTCGGTTCAGGGGGATGCCCGGCCAGTGTGCGGCCCGACCGACCCCGTCCGCACCGGGTTTTCCGCCCCCACCCGCCCGCGGGGGTTTGGCAGCTGGGACGACGGACCGACCAGCAGGGGCAGCAGATCGCGCGGGGGGGCAGCACCAGTTCGATGCGGCCCGGCCGGGCGGCCGGTGGATCTCCGAAGCCTTGACGTGTTCCCGGCATGTCCCCTGTTGTCATGCACAGGAGAGTGGTTAGCTGTTCAGGGCCTGCCCGCAGGGAGCGGGTAGCGGAGCCGAGGAGTCCGTATGCAACTCGTCCGCAAGCTGACAACCGGAGCAATAGCCGCCGGCCTCGCCGCCACCGGCTTCATCGCCGCGACCCCGGCCGACGCCCTTGTCGTGAACTCCAGCTGCAGCCTGTCGAGCGTCGTCAAGGTCAACTACGTCGTCAACGGAAAGAGCGGCGCCTACTGCTACGTCTGGGACGGCAACAAGGCCAGCGGCTACGTGGGCGCCATGAACATCCAGGGTGCCGTGAATGCGTGCTCGGGCAGCTATGTGGGATACGTGCAGGACACGTTGGGACGCCAGTACCCCTTCAACCGGTACGGGTGCACCAAGCCCATCGGCGGGGCGACACTGTCCTTGATCGTCTTCAGCGGCAACTGAGGCGGCCCGGGGCCGAAATCCGTGGGCGCGCCGGGCTGTTCCCTGCCCGGCGCGCTCCTTTCGTGTGAGCCCACCGCTATCGCTCGGGAATCGGCCGGATTCGTGCGGCAGCCGGGCGGCGAGGCGATCGCGCCGCGGATCCCCGGCGGCAAGGTCGCACAGACCGGCGATCGCCGATGCCCGGGTGCGGATCTGACGTCAAGTCACCTCTGCGCGCATGGTGCGTCATTCAGGGAGCGGAGCGGAGCGGCGCGGGCCCGGGGTGGAAGTTCCGCGCACAATCTTGACGGTGCATGGACACGGCTCTACAACGTAGTCAGCTCCCCGATCCCCCACCACCGGGAGCAGCGAACGGTCGTCTTCTCGTTCCCCCCTCACCGAGGAAGAGGCTTCCCCCATGCGCCTTCGCCGCCACCTTGCCCTCACCGCCGCGGTCGCCGCGCTCGCCGTGGGCGCGGTTCCCGCGTCCGCGACGGCCGGCCCCGCCGCCGCCGGCCCGGTACTGACCACCGGAAGCGCGGGCGGAACCGCGGTCGCCGCAGGCGACTCGCTCGCCGCGCCGCTGGCCACCGGCACCCGCGCCACCTTCTACTCGACCGCGACCAGTACGACCGGCGTCACCTGCGCCGTCTCGCAGCTCTCGGCCAAGGCGGTGAGCAACCCCGCGGCGCCCGGCGTCGCCACCGAGTCGCTCACCGGGCTGACCTTCGGGACGTGCACCAGCAACGTCACCGGGGTCACCTCCGTCCGGAGCCTGACCGTCGGCAACCTCCCCTACGGTGTCGCCGTCGACGACGCGGCCGGCCTCCCGGTCACCCTCACCGGTGGGGCCGCCGGGCCGATCCAGGCGACCGCCGTGCTCAACAGCTGGTTCGGCACCATCACGTGCACCTACCAGCTCAGCGGCCAGTTCACCGGCAACGCGGACAACGCCGCCCACAGCCTGACCTTCCGCAACGAGCACTTCGCCAAGAGCGGCGGCTCCGCCCTCTGCCCCGGTGACGGCTACTTCTCCGCCACCTACGGCCCCGTCACCGACACCTCGCAGCCCGGAAGCCCCGCGGTGTACGTCAACTGAGCCGCTGAGCGGCCGAGTTCCTCGACCGGAGAGCACCGGGCCCGCTGCTGCACCGTCGGCGACAGCGGGCCCGGCGATCCGGTGCTGGGGAACGGGCAGGGCAGGGCGTGCAGGCGCGTGCAGCCGCGTGCAGGCGGGGCCGAACCCTTACGGGTCTGTGACCAGGGGCCGATCTCCCTGGTCAGCGGTCGCCGCGCCGCGATAGTTCTGGCTTCCACACACGCGCCACCACTGCCCACGGGAGCCCATGATGTCCGACACCCCTCGCCGCTCCGGCCGGATCCTCCGCCCCGCGCTCGCAGCCGCGGCCGTACTCGTCCTGCTCGGTGCCGGACTCGGCCTCTACGTCTTCCAACCCTGGAAGGCCTTCACGAACACCACCGTGGATGAAGCGCTTCCCGCCCCCGCGGCCGCCATGTCCACCGCCCCGGCACCCCCGGCCAGCGCCGCGCCGGGCTCCGCCACCGCCGCCGCGGCCACGCCCGCCCCGGCGGGGCCCGTCGACCTCGCGCGCGGCGGCTTCCGGTCCGGCGAGCACACCACCACCGGCACCGCGCGTCTCGTCCGCCTCGCAGACGGCTCCGCCGTGCTGCGGCTGGAAGGCCTCGACACCTCGGAGGGACCCGACGTCCGGGTCTACCTCTCGACGCTGCCCGCCGACCGGTCCCGCCGGGACGACCTCGGCGACAAGCCTCTCGAACTCGGCAAGCTCAAGGGCAACCACGGCAACCAGAACTACGCCGTCCCCGCCGGCACCGACGTCACCGCCTTCCACAGCACCGTCATCTGGTGCCAGCGGTTCTCCGTCACCTTCGGAGCGGCCGATCTCGCCGCGGTCTGACCGGCTCTCCTCGGCCGACGCCCGCCTGGCCCGGCCGGGCTCGGCCGGGCTCGGCCGGGCTCGGCCGGGCTCGGCCGGGCTCGGCCGGGCTCGGCCGGGCTCGGCCGGGCTCGGCCGGGCTCGGCCGGGCTCGGCTCGGCTCGGTCCGGCCGCCGAGCCGAGCCGAGCCGGAACGAGCCGAGCGGCGCCGCGCCGGCCAGAGCCGAGGCGGGCGGCCCGGAGATGACACACCGCTCCCGGGACGGTGCGGTGCGCGACCGAAGATGACGAAAGACTGACGGCACCGCCCCGGCCCTGGCCGCGGTCCGGTCGGTCCTGGTCGAATCGAGCCGTGGACAGAACTGCGAAACACCCCGAGGGCACACCGGTCGGCCGCCGGGTGGTGCTCGGCATGCTCGGGCTCGGCGTCGCGGGCGTCGCGGCCGGCCCGTACCTCCAGCGGGCCCAGGACGCCGTGGCCGGCAAGGATCCGACCGGCCTCACCGGCTTGCTGCCGGCCGGCGGCGGGTTCCGGTACTACTCCGTCGCCTCGTCGGTACCGCACAGGGGCCCCGACGACTACACCCTCACCATCGACGGACTGGTGGAGCGCCCGGCGAACCACCGCCTCGACGACCTCCGGGCGATGCCGCAGCGCCGACTCGTCCGGGACGTGCAGTGCGTGACGGGCTGGCGGGTGCCGGCCACACCGTTCGAGGGCGTGCCGCTGGCGCACCTGCTGGACGCCGCAGGCGTGCGGCCCGGCGCCGGAGCGGTGCGCTTCGGCTGCTTCGACGGCGCGTACACCGAGAGCCTCACCCTGGAGCAGGCCCGTCGCGAGGACGTCCTGGTCGCGCTGAGGCTCCAGGACCAGCCGATCTCCCACTCCCACGGCGGACCGGTACGGCTCTACGTCGCCCCCATGTACTTCTACAAGTCGGCCAAGTGGCTGTCCTCGATCACGGTCACCGACGGGGTGCAGCCGGGCTACTGGGAGCAGTACGGCTATGACGTCGACGCCTGGGTGGGCCGGTCGAACGGACGTGACGATGCCCCGACCGTCTGACCGCCTGCTCCGCTTCACCCGGGCCGAACGCCGGGTGCACCGGGCCACCGCCGCCCTGATGCTGACCTGCCTGGCCACCGCCGCCTGCCTCTACCTGCCGCCGTTGGCCGAACTGGTCGGGCGCCGGCGCCTGGTCGTCACGGTGCACGTGTGGTGCGGCCTCGCGCTGCCGGTGCCGCTGCTGCTCGGCCTCGCCTTCCGGGCGGTACGGGCGGACGTGTCCCGGCTGAGCCGCTTCACCGCGGCGGACCGCGCGTGGCTGCGCGCGGTCCGCACGAGGACGCCCGACCGCCCGGCGGGGAAGTTCAACGCCGGGCAGAAGCTGTACGCGCAGTGGACCCTCGGGGCGATGCCGGTGGCCATCGGCACGGGCCTGCTGATGTGGCTCACTCACCTGAGTCCGCCCTCGTGGCGGACCGGCGCGACCTTCGTCCACGACTGGCTCGCGGCGGCCGTCCTCGTGGTGACCGCCGGACACGTCCTGATGGCGGTGCGCGATCCCGAGGCCCGGCGCGGCATGCGCACGGGGACGGTGGGCCGCGCCTGGGCGCGGAGCGAGCACCCGCAGTGGGAGGCCGAGAGCCGGGCCGGGGACGTGGACACGGACGTGGCGTAGCGCCGTCCGGTACCGTCCCGACCGGCCCCGTCCCGACCGGTGCCACCGCGTACCGCCCCTGGCCGGTCGGGACCGGCCAGGGGAGGCCCCCGTACGAACTGCCCGGGCGAGGCGCTGGGCGCGACGCGCACCGGGCGAGGCGCACAGGCCCGTGGCCGGCGGCTCCGCCGGCCGCCGCATCGGCCCGGCCGCCCGGGGGTTGACGGTGAGTCAGACCCTGGCGAGCGCCTGCGCCAGGTCCGACCAGAGGTCCTCCGGGTGTTCGACGCCCACCGCCACGCGGACGGTGCCGGGGCTGATGCCTGCGGCGGCCAGCGCGGCGTCGTCGAGCTGGCGGTGCGAGGTGCTGGCCGGGTGCAGGACCAGGGTCTGCACGCTGCCGAGGGAGGGCGCGAGCGCCGCGAGCCGGACCGACTCGGTGAAGGTGCGGGCCGCCTGTCGGCCGCCGGCCAGGTCGAAGGAGAGCACCCCGCCCTGGCCCTCGGGCAGAAGCCGGCGGGCCAGTTCGTGGTCCGGGTGCCCGGGCAGGCCCGGGTAGTGGACGGCGGAGACCGCGGGGTGGGCGACCAGCCGGTGGGCCAGGTCCAGCGCCGAGTCGCAGTGACGGCGCATCCGCAGCGGCAGCGTCTGCAGGCCGCGCAGGGTCAGCCAGGCCGCGTGCGGATCGGCCGAGGCGCCCAGCTCGACGGCGTGGTGCCAGACCCTCCGGTGCAGTTCGGAGTCGGCGAAGACGGCGACGCCCGCCAGGACGTCACCGTGCCCGCCGAGGTACTTGGTGGCGGAGTGGACGACGACGTCGGCGCCGTGCTCGATCGGCCGGCAGAGCAGCGGGGAGGCGAAGGTGTTGTCCACGACGCCGACCACCCCGGCCTCCCGGGCCACGGCAAGCAGGGCCGGCAGGTCGGTGACCCGGGTGGTCGGGTTGGAGACGGTCTCGAGGTGCAGCAGCCGGGTGTTCGGGCGCAGTGCGGCCCGGACCTCGGCCGGGTCGTCGCCGCGGACGTGCGTGACCTGCACGCCCCAGCGGTCGGACAGGTCCGCGAGCATCGCGAACGTGCCGCCGTAGAGGCTCTGTTGGGCGATCACGTGATCGCCGGAGCGCAGCAGGGCGAGCAGGACGGTGTTGATCGCGGCCATGCCGGAGGCGGTCGCGAGGGCGCCCGCCCCGCCCTCCAGCCCGGCGACGGCGTTCTCCAGCGAGCGGACGGTCGGGTTGCCGTGCCGGTTGTAGAGGAAGGCCCCGTCCGGGCCGCCGAACGCGTCCACCAGGGAGGCGGAGTCCTCGAAGGCGAACAGGTGGCCCTGGTGCAACGGCACCCCGAGCGGGCGGCTTCCGGCCACCTCGACGACGAGCGGGTGGACGGCCCGGCTCTCGCGGCGCAGCGTGCCGTCGGGGCCCGGACGGGCGTCAAGACCGGAGGCGGTGGCCGGGCCGGAGGCGGTGGCCGGCGCGGGGACGGGGCCTGGCGTGGGGACGGGGGCAGGGGCAGGGGCGGGGGCAGGGGCGGGGGGGTCGCGGTCGAAGTCGTCCATGCCGTTCATCCTCGGCTGCCGCGGGAGCGTCGACCAGGGCCAATCAGGATCAGGTGGACTGAAGCGCCGCCCCACGGACCGGACCGCCTCCCCCCTCCCAGCCGCTTTCTGGTCCCCGACGGACGCGACGCGCGGTCACTCCTCGATGAACACCAGATCCTCCGCCGGGTGGAGGAGCCGCAGGGTCTGACCGTCCGTGATCTCCAGGATGTGGTGCAGGCCGCGGATCTCCGGGCCGGCTCCGTCGATCTTGAAGACGTCGTCGGCGCCGGCGAGGAAGGCGGGGAAGTGGTCCAACGCGTTGCTGCCCAGGTCGAAGTAGTCCTTGAGCCTGCGGAACAGCTTGGGGAGGATCACCACGTCCTTGGTGATCGAGTCCATGCTGGTGATCTTCGCGCCGTTGACGGTCGCGTCCAGTGCCCAGAGGCCGTTCGCGGGCGGGGCGGCGGCCTGCACCTGGTGGACCAGGTCGATCAGGGCACGGCGCAGGTCGGACGGGAAACCGGCGTAGAAGGTCGCGTAGGCGAGCCCCTTCTGCAGGAGGTGGTGGTTGGCGGTCTCCGCCAGCAGCTCCTTGTCGACGTTGAGCTCGTACCCGCTGGGGCCGGGCGGCGCGCCGCGGCCGACCAGCGCCACGCAGCGGCCCTTGCTGTCGCCGCCCCGGGTGAGGATGTAGCCGGGCACGTGGTCGGGCGTGACGCTGACGGTCTCGTCCTCGTGGCGCACGATGTCCCGGAAGCCGAGCCAGGAGAGCAACTCGTCGGCGGCGGCACGGGCGAAGGCAGGGGGCTGGCGCTCGTCGTGGTCGTTGGCGCCGGGGTAGTGGGTCTCCAGCGTGTCGATGGCCTCCAGCCGGACGTTGATGTGGCCGTCGGCCTTGGGGCGGAGCGGGCGGCCGCCCTCGACGAGCTTCCACTCGCCGACGTAGTCCGGGATGAACGCGACGGTGTCGCCGTCCGGCCTGGCGGCGGCGGAGACGTGGAACGAGCCCTTGATCAACAGCATCGGCATGGCGATTCCCTGGGGACGGTGGCTTCGGGTCTGACGGCCCTGACGAGGGCCGGCTCCGCCGGCCGCCGGCCGGAGGGCGCGACGTGGTGATCCCGCACGTCGTCGAGCTCGGGGACGGCGACCGCGCACGGCGCCGTGTCCGCGCCGTCGCGCGCAGTGCGCACTGCCGTGAATATTCGTACACGGCGCACCCTGTCGCAACCGCGCACCCGGCGGCGCCGGGAGCGCCTGCGCGGGCGGTCGCGGGCAGGGGCCTCGGGGCCGCGCCGGGCGTGGTGCGCCGCGCCGGAGCCAGGGACGCCGGGTCCGGTGGAGCCGGGGCGCGGGGTCCACGCCGCCGGGGCACCGGAGCGCCGGGGCGCCGGGGCGCCGGACGGCGGGCGGGACCGCGGCCGGGTCAGAGGCCGCCGGCCGGGAGCAGCACCACCCGGGCCTCGTCGAACGGCTCCCAGCGGGCCGGTCGTCCGCTGCGGGCCACCCGCAGACGGCACCAGCGCGTGCCCGTGGCGTCCCGCCACCAGGCGCTGATCCGCCCGAGCGCCCAGTCGCCGTCGGCGAAGTGCACCTCGACCGGCTGGTACACCCACTCGACGTCCGCCGTGACCGCACCCACCGGGCCCGCGGCGCCGGCACCGCGTCCGCTCTCCACCACGGTTCCGCCTCCGTTCCGGATCCGGCCGCGGCTCCGCCGTCCGGGTGGCCGCGCAGCCGGACGTACGGCACACCGCGCCGACTCTACAACGCTGTAGAGGACGGCGCGGCGAAACCCGCCCACCTGTCGCCGGGGCCTGCCGCACATGACCGGTGACGCCCGGTCGGGGCCCGGGATACCGCACTCCGAGCTCCGGGGCTCCGGGGGGCTCCCGGGCTCCCGGGCTCCGGGACGGTCGGCGGGCGGAGACGACTGCTCCCCCACCGGTCCTCCGGCAGGGGAGCAGCGTCGGCCCGGTCGGACCCGGGTCAGGACGACTCGGTCGGCCGCGTCCGCCCCGCCGCCCGGGAGCGGCGGCGCTGCCACACGGCCAGCGGAACGGCGACCGCGAGCGCGGCGGCCTCCGGAGCGGGCAGCTCCTCCAGCGGACCGGCCCCGCCCGGCGCCCCCGCTCCGCCGGCGCCCGCGCGCTGGTCCAGCTCCTTCCGGTCGAAGGTGTCCGGAACCGGCAGCGTGTCCCAGTGCGTCACCGGCCAGGCCACGACGAAGGCGCGGCCGATCACGTTGTCCACCGGGACGAAGCCGCCGCCGGGCTCGTTGACGTGGTACCGGGAGTCGCGGGAGTTGTTGCGGTGGTCGCCCATCACCCAGATCCGGTCCTTGGGCACCTTCACCGTGCCGACCGGCGCATCCCCGCACGGCGTCGCCCCGGGGAAGAGGTACGGCTCGTCGAGCGCCACGCCGTTCACCTTCACCGGGCTGCCGCTGTTGCACTCGACGGTGTCGCCGCCGACCGCGATCACCCGCTTGATCAGGTCCTTCTCATCGTCGGAGGGCATCAGGCCGATCACGCTCAGCGCCCTCCTGATGCTCCCGAGGAAGGAGTCGTCGGTCGCGTGGGGCGCACCCTCCAGCCAGCCGCCCGGGTCCTTGAACACGACGACCTCGCCGCGCTCAGGCCCGGCGCCGAACCACGGAGTCAGCTTGTCGACCAGCACCCGGTCGCCCTTCTCCAGGGTGTGCTGCATCGAGCCCGAGGGGATCGAGAAGGCCTGGACGAAGAAGGTCTTGATGCCCAGTGAGAGCAGCAGGGCGACCACCACCAGGATCGGCAGCTCCTGCCAGAACGGGCGCTTGCGCCGCGCGGGCCGGCCGTCCCCGTCGCCGCCGTCGGTCGAGGCCTCGGCGGGTGACTCCGGGCGGCCGGTGCCCGGATCCGCGGGTGACTCCGGGCGGCCGGTGCCCGGATCCGCCGCGGCGACGGCGACGGCCGGGCCGCCCTGCTCCGGCGCCGGCACGGCCGGGCCGCCCTCCCCTGCTCCGCCGGTCTCCCCGGTGTTGTCGACGCTCATTCCTCGGCCCCCTCCGAACGGCCCGGTGGGGCCCGACGCGGACCCCCCGTTGTCAGCTAACGAACGGAGGTTCCCGGCTTCGCCCGGACGTGGATGCGCTCGCCCTGCGCCCCGAACAGGCTGAGGAACTCTACGGCCTGCGTGCCCGCGTTGCCGAACGCGTGCGGGATCCGGGTGTCGAATTCGGCCGCCTCACCGGCCGTCAGGACGAGGTCCTGCGAGCCGAGCAGCAGCCGCAGCTTTCCCGCCAGGACGTACACCCACTCGTGCCCCTCGTGGACCTTCGGCTCCAGCTCGGGACCGGCCCGGAAACCCGGGGGCATGATCTGCTTGTAGGCGTGCAGCCCGCCGAAGTGACGGGTGAGCGGCACGAAGGTCTGGCCGCCGCGGGTGAACGGACGCGAGTGGACCCGCGGGTCGCCGGTGGCCGGTGCGCCCACCAACTCGTCCAGCGGCACCCGGTACTCCCGGGCCAGCGGCAACAGCAGCTCCAGGGTGGGCCTGCGCAGACCGGACTCCAGGCGCGAGAGCGTGCTGAGCGAGATCCCGGTCGCCTCGCTCACGCCGGCCAGGGTGGCACCGCGCTCCCGCCGCAGGGCACGCAGCCGCGGGCCGACGGCCTCCAGTACGCCGGCCAGCTCGTCGCTGAGGGCTCCGGTGTCACCGGGCTCCGTCCCCTCGGCCGAGGCCGGAGCGGCGGGATCCGGGGCAGCGCCCTTGCGGCGGGCTCGGTGGGTCCGGTGGGAGCGGTCGTCGTGCGAGGCGTTGGCCATGCCTCCTATCTGCTGCTGTGACAGGCCGTTTTGTCAATCCGGCCGGGCCCGGCACGCCGGGGCGGGCCCTGCCCGCCGTCGTACGGCACGCGGTGGCGGTCGGCCGTCCAGGCCCTGTCCGGTCCTAGGCTGCCGTCATGCGAGTCGAACTGACCAGGGACAGCGTCGCGATGGGCGACGACGTGTGGGCACCGCATGCCGCCGTGCGGGAGGTGCCGGACGACGCCTCGGTGCAGGACGTGCTCGACGCGGTCCGCGGCACCGGCTACCTCGCGTCGATCGCGGGTGGCCGGGCCACCTGGATCGCCGAGACCGCCGACGGGACCGCGCTCGCGGTGGTGGCCCAACAGTGGCCCGCCGCCAGGCCGCTGGCCGCGGGCCAGGGGCCGATCGCCGGACTGGCGGACGCCGGGGGCGTGGTCAGGCTGCACTTCGCGTACCGGATGCAGGCCGACCCGGAGGCCGAACACCGGCGGCTCACCACCGACCGGGGCGGCCACCGGGCGCCGTAGCCGCGTCGGGCGACCTGGTCGGGACCGGTCGGTGACGGCTCGACGACCACTCGGTCGTCCTGTGCGAACGACGAAGCCCGGCTACTCCCGGGCCTCCCCGGAATGCCCCGGTGTTCATGGCGCACTCCCTGCCGGGGACACCGACCGCGCCACGGGGGACGCCGGAAGGCTACGTGCCCCGGTCAGGGGGCCTGTCTCCGGCAGCCACCGCCCCAGACCACGAAGCAGTAGTGGTGGTAGAGCTCCTTCGCCGTGTCGAGCCAGTCCGTGAAGATGACGGCCCAGATGGCGACGCCCAGGCCGAGCACTCCGCCGAATCCGGCCGCTGCCACCACCAGGCTCAGGAGAAGGCGCAGGTTGCCTCCGGCCCGTTCCCCCGACACGTCATACCGCCCCACGGATGCCCCCTCGCGTCCCCCGGTCCACCGAGCATCCCCGGCGGGCGAAGCGTGCACCAGTCAACGGACGCCCGGTGAAGCCGAGTTGTGATGTACGGGCGGAGGGGCCGCGGGGCGGCGCGGCGGCCTCAGAGCCAGTCGCGCCGCTTGAAGATCAGGTAGAGGCTGGTGCACACGAGCGCCATCAGACCGATCGCGAACGGGTACCCGAAGGCCCAGTGCAGCTCGGGCATGGTGTCGAAGTTCATGCCGTACACGGTGCCGATCAGCGTCGGCGCGAAGAGGATGGCCGCCCAGGAGGAGATCTTCTTGATCTCGTCGTTCTGCGCGTGCCCGGCCTCCGCGAGCTGCTTCATCTCCTCGTTCTGCCGCTGTGACACCAGCGTCGCGTTGACGGTGAGGATGTTCTGCAGCATCTGCCGGAACCCGTCGACCCGCTCGGCGGCGTACGTGGCGTGGTCCGCCACGTCGCGCAGGTAGCGCTGGAGCTCGTCATCGGTGCCGTACTTGCCGAAGCCGGCCTCCAGGCTCTTCATGATCTCCAGCAGCGGCCGGGTGGCCCGCTGGAACTCGATGACCTCGCGGGAGAGTTCGTAGATGCGCCGGGAGACGTGCGGGTCACCCCCGAAGACCTCGGTCTCGATCTCGTCGATGTCGTGCTGCAGGCCCGCGATCACCGGGGCGTAGCCGTCGACCACGGCGTCCAGCACCGCGTACAACACGGCCTCGGGGCCCAGGGCGAGCAGCTCCGGGTCGGCCTCCAGGCGGCGGCGGACGGCGGAGAGGTCGGGCGCCTGCGAGTGGCGCACGGTCAGGACGAAGTCCGGGCCGACGAAGAGGTGGATCTCGCCGAAGTCGACCTCCTCCACGTCGTCCAGGTAGCGGGCGGCTCGCAGGACCACGAAGAGGGTGTCGCCGTAGCGCTCGAGCTTGGGCCGCTGGTGCGCGACGATGGCGTCCTCGACGGCCAGCTCGTGCAGGTTGAACCGCTCGGCGGCCTCCAGGAGCTGGGCCTCGGCCGGCCGGAACAGCCCGATCCAGGCCATCGTGCCGGGCTTGCCGGGCAGCTCCCGGTAGATGTCCGACAGGCTGGACGGCGTCTCGACCCGGCGGCCTCCGTGGTAGACGGCCGCGTCCACCAGCGAGCGCTCCAGCGTGACCGGGGCGACGGGCTGGTCGGGCCGCGGGTCCATCGAGTGCTCGGGCGCCGGCGCGGTTTCGCCGGACCGGGTGGTGGCGACGTGACGGGAAAACGGGAGCCTGCTCGCACGCACGGCGCGCACACGCCAGTCGGACATGGCGGGGTACCTCCACGGTTCGGTGGCCGCCGCTCCCGGGGACGGGCAGGGGTCGCCGGGGCGGGGCGGGCGGGAGGCGCCCGGCCTGCCTCCACCGCGCACGGCGCCCGGCCGCACGGCGCCCGCCCACCGGGGTCAGCGGCGGGCGGTGCGGCGGCAGGGGGTGGGAGCGGTACGAGAGGAGGGGTGCCGGGTGCCAGGAGATGAGGGGGACGTCCTGGGGCGGGGCCGACTTCGGCCCGGACTACTGGAATCCACAGCTCTCACCTCCTCACCGCCGGGGCGCCCGCACACCGGGTCGCCGCAACCGGGCACCAGGAGGATCCGCACCGAGCGGCCACGGACGTGCACGTCCGCGGGAGTCAGGCGGGCACCCCTGATCTCGTCAGAGCTTTGGCACGCCACGGCGTAGCACCCGACGGGTGCAGCCACTTGGGGTCACCCCTTAGGCCGGGGAGACCTGTCCTGAACCTGGGCGTCTCTCGACGTCGTGGGGTCAGTGGCCTGTGTCCGTGGCGACGCCTCACCGAACGAGGTGCCTTCACAACCGCACCGAGTCTAGTACCCGTGCACGGGTCGTTCCGACCGGGGTCCTGCCGTGGCGGCCGTGACCAGCGGATCCGTCGACCGGAGGGCGGCCGGAGCGACCGCCTCCGTCCACCGGGCCTACCAGGGACCGAGGTGCGCGGCGGCGTACGGGACGGCCACCGTCTCCAGGCCGCCGACCGAGCCGAAGACCGGGTGGACGTTGGCCTCGAACACCACCCCGCCGTTCTCCGCGGCGAGGTCGACGCCGGCCAGCGGGAGGCCCAGGGACTTCGTCGCCGCCACGGCCAGCTCGGCCAGCCCGCCCGGCAGCTCCCCCTCCTCCAGCAGGGTCGAGACGGCGCCCCGGCACTCGTTGCACGGGGCGTCGGGGTTCGCCTGCACGTGCTCGACCGCGCGCACGACGCGCCCGTCCAGGACGACCACCCGGTACTGGTGCCGCCGGCCGTCGGGGGCGAAGTTCGCGGCGTCCCGGGCGATCAGCCAGTCGGTGCCCGCCTCGGCGTAGTGCCGGGCGGCGGCGGCCAGTTGGGCGCCGGTGGTGATGTGGAAGACGTCGCTGCCGCCCATTCCGACGGTCGGCCGGGCCCAGACGTCCCCGCCGAGGCGGTCGAAGGCCTCGGCCGCGGCCTCGGGGCTCGGCCGGGAGAGCGTGAGGGTGGGCATGTGCGGGATGCCGTCGCGGACGAACCGCTCGACGGTGAGGTCCTTCTCGGTGGCCGTCCGCCAGGCCTCCGCGTCCGTACCGAGCGAGCGGGCACCGTGGTCGCGCAGCAGTCGCTGGAACGCCTCGAAGTCCCGGCGGCGGTGCGGCGGTACTTCGTAGACGAGCACGGCCTCCGCCGTCACGGCGATCCCCTCGGCGGGCACCTCCAGTCGCAGGGCGCCGACCTCGGGGATGGCGGCTCGGGTGATCCGGCCGGTGCCGCCGGTCATGAAGTGCCGCGCGTCGACCAGCACGGGTGGTCTGCCGGTGAGCGTCCGCACGGCGGTGGCGAGGACGTCCCGGCTGCCCTCGGTGGAGCTGTGGTCGGTCATCACTACGAGCTCGCTGCGGGCCATGGCGCCATGGAACGGCGATCAGGCGAGCGCGGCAAGACGGCGTCTTGCGCCGCTCGGCATCCGGATGGCCGAAAGCGCGCGGGCCTGCCGGGGCCGCGCGGGGTCGCCCGGGGCCGGGGGCCACACGCCGCCAGGGCCCGGGGCCGCACCCCGCTCCGGGCGGACCCGCGGGCCGCGATCGGGTGACGGGACGAGGTCGCGGCCCGGCGTCGCCCTCCGGCGCCCCGTACACCGGAGGTGCCCGACGGTACGACCATCAGGACCGTTCGACGCTCAGGTGGAGAGGCTTCGCGGGGACCTCGGCGACTCTGGCCGCTTGGCTTCAGCGACTTGAGCGGGACAGCACCCGGATTCCTGACGGGAGTCTGGTGTGACACGGGTCACAGGGCGACAGAAGTACTGCTCGACGGGGCGCCTGATCCGAGGGTTCCCACCTGGGATCACCGCCGCGGCCATCACCGCACCCGCAGGTGGCGGAGCCGCCGCCCCGCCGGCCCGGGCCTCGAGGATCAGGGACGGCCGGCCGGCTCGCGTGCTCCGCAAGGCGAGGCGAGACTGATCCGGGAGGTGAGGAACTGATGGGACCCCTGCGGATTGCACTGGTGTCCGAAAGGGTCAGCCCCCTCGCACCGCCCGGCGGCGGCGCGGACCCGTGGGGCGCCCACGTCGCAGCCCTGTCCCGGGCCCTCGCCCGCCGCGGCCACCAGGTCACCGTGCATACCTGGCGGGCGGACGCCCGCCCCGGCGAACACGTTCCGCTCTGCCCGGGCGTCCTGGTGCACCACGTGGGCGATGGCCCGGCCCGGGGCACCTCCGAGGAGGACGTGCTGCGCCGCATGGCGGCCTTCGGTGAGCGGCTCGCCGACTACTGGATCCACCACCCGCCGACGATCGCGCACGCGCATTTCTGGACCTCGGGGCTCGTCGGTCTTCCCGGCGCCCACTATCTGGGCATCCCGTTGGTGCAGACCTTCCACGCGCTCGGCGGCAGCGCGGTGGGCGGCCACGACGACGGTCGAGGCGTGAGCGCGTCCGGCCGGATCGCCATCGAGACCGCGGTCGGGCGGCAGGCCGACCGGGTGCTCGCGACCTGCCGCGACGAGCTGGGCGTCCTGCGGGCCATGGGCGTCGCCGAGGAGCGGATCCGGCTGGTCCCGCGAGACGGGGACCAGCCGGATCCGCGGGGGCCGCGGGCGTCGGGCCGACACACCCCCGGCCGGGCCGCCGCCCTCGTCGAACTCGTCTACCGGGAGGCCCTGGGCAGCCGGTCGGCCGGCGCAGGGCGTCCGTAGCGGGGGTTCGCCTTCGTCCGGCGATGAGCCGCCGGGAACCGGTGAGCGGGCGGGCGGGCCTCAGACCGCGGACCTCAGACCACGACGGCAACCTGCTCCACGGCCGCGGCGGGACCGGCCGGCCGGCGCCGCACCGCGGCGGCCCCACCGACCGCCCCACCGACCAGCAGCCCTCCGGAGAGCAGTGCTCCCCGTGCGCCCAGGGCCTGGATGGACACACCGAGCACGAGCGGTCCGGCGAGGCCCCAGACGGTGCTGACGCTGCGCCAGGCGCCCAGGACCCGTCCGCGCAGATGAGCCGGTGGGTCCGTCTGCAGGATCGTGGAGACGGCGGTGTCGCTCAGCGACTCCAGCACGGCCATCGGGACGACCAGCAGTGCGAGGAACAGGAGCGTGGGCGAGAGCGCGGCGAGGCACTGGAGGACGCCGCCGGCCGCCGTCAGGGCGGCCACCAGCCGTACGGAGGGGCTGCGCAGCCGTCCGGCCAGCACCGCCCCGGTGATTCCGCCGCCGGCCAGGACGGTGGCGATCACCCCGTATTCCTGCGCTCCGCCGTGCAGGGCACCGCTGACCAGCGCGGCGAGGGTCAGGCCGTAGTTGCGGCCCAGCATCGAGCCCATGCCGGTCAGGCAGGCCAGCGCCACCAGGCGGCGCCGGCTGCAGAAGAAGGCGACACCGTCCCGGACACCCCGTCCCTCGGGCGGCGGCTGGTGTGCGTCGGCCTCGACCGCGCCCGCTGCCGGCCGCAGGAACGGGATGACCGCCGCCACCAGGACGAAGGAGATGCCGTTGACGACGTACGCGCTCGCCATCCCGAACAAGCCGACGACGACGCCGGCCGATGCGGTACCCGCCAGTCGTCCGACACTGTGCACGACCGAGCCGACCGAGATCGCCGACGGGACGTCCTCCGGCGGCACGAGATCGTTGCCCAGGAGAGCGCAGGCCGGCCCCTCGATCGTGGCGACGAGCCCGGTGAGGACGGCGAGCACCATCAGGGCCGGGACGCTGAGTGCCCCGAGCGCCACCAGGGCCGCGGTGGCGAAGGCGATCCCGGCCAGCACCGCCTGGCTGACGGTGGCCGTGAGCTTGCGCGGCCAGCGGTCGACCGCGGCGCCGCCCACGAGTCCGAGCAGCAGGCCGGGGGCGACCTGGAGGGCGAGCGACAGTCCGGTGACGGCGGCCGAGCCGGTCAGCTGGAGGACCAGGAGGTTCTGCACGGTCAGCTGCATCCAGGCACCGGCGTTCGAGGCCAGGTTCGCCAGCGACCACCAGCGCATGCTCCGGTGGCGCAGGGAACGCCACGGGGCGCGGGAGCCGGCCGGGGCGGTCGGGGGGACGGCACGACTCGGAGCAGCACGGTCCGGGCCGCGTCGTTGGGCGGGTAGCAGGACGTTCGGGGTCGCCGGCGACGCCTTGGTGGTGGGCAGCACGTCTCACATCTGGATTCGGTGTGGGCACGGGGAGGGCTCCGGGCGAGTGGTCGCCGTACGAGAGCCGGGGCGGCTCGGACGCCGGAGCGACGGAGCGGCGCCGTCCATCCTGACCGCTCGGGGCGGGATCCCGGACCGTCGATCGCGTCACACCGCCGCGCGGGAGAGTCGACACACCGGCTTGACCAGCGGCTTCGTCCGCGCGGTGGCGTCCATCACACCGTGCCGGTCGGCAGTTCCGTCCGGTGCGGTGTGACGCTCCGCGACCGGGCCGGCGCGGTCGGCCCTCCCGCCCCGGCGGGGCGGCAGCCCCGGCGTGCGGTCCGCGAGGGAATCGTGAACGCTGGTCGTAGGAGCAGACGGCCTCCCGGTCCGCGTCAACGTACCCGGCCACCGCGTGCTCCCCGGCCGCGTCGACGTACCCGGCCACCGCGGGCCGGCCTCGGCGGACCAGGCCGCCGCGCGCTCCCGACGCGGTTCTCCTCTCCCCTCTCCCGGACTTCCCCCTCTCCCGGAAGGACGACGGCCGATGGAACAGGCTGGACGAGTGGACGGACTGTCCGCCTGCCTGCCGGTGGCCGGAGTGCCCGAGGGAGTGCGGGACGCCGTGGTCGTCGCCGCCCCCCTCGATGCCGCGGTCGTCGGCTTCGGCGGTTGCATGGCGATGCTGGCGGCGTCCGGGGTCCGCCTGCGCGTCGTGGTGCCCGACGCCGGGCCGGCCCCGCACGCGGCCCCGCCGCGTGAGGTGCTGGCCTTCCTGGGCGCTCCGCAGGCGGAGCTGGAGTGGTTGGAGGCGACGGGCTGTGACGAGGCCGTCCGCCATCTCTCGTTGCTGGTGAGCGGAGCCGACCTCTGTGCCGCGCCGTGGTGCGGGGACCGGGGGACCGCCGCCGGGGCGGCGCGGTGGGCCGCCCTGCTGGCGTGTTCACTGCGCTTGAGACCGCCGCTGGTGGAGTACTGGGTGCCCGGCCACTGTGCGGCCTCCCAGGGGTGCGGGGAGCCCTGGCAGCGCGCCTCGCGGGTGTCGCTGTCCCCGGGGGCGGAGCGCCTCAAGCGCCGGGCCCTGTGCGCCGGCCGGGTCGCGGATCCGGCCGGCGGGCGAAACGGTGGGGCCTCGGTGGGCGACACGCGGCTGGGCTCGCGCGAGATCCTCTTCCTCTGACGGGCAGGAGCGCGAGCCGGGGCGGGTTGCGCGTGATCACCACGACGCCGATCCGGGGTGCGGAGGCCACGGACGGGCTCGCCATCGGTCGCCCTCACCTCCCCCCTTCGCGCAGGCGGAGGGCGCGGAGTTCGGACAGGACGTCGTCCGGGCCGATCCGCAGCAGACGTGGGTCGGGGTCCTCGCCGTGGGCGTCGCCTGGCCGGTCGTCCCCGGGGTGGTCGGGCCGCCACAGGATCCGGTGGCGGCCGTCGGCGGGCGGTCCCCAGAGACGGGGCGAGACCGGGCCGAAGAGGGTGACCGAGGCGGTGCCGAGGGCTGTGGCGAGGTGGGAGAGGCCGGTGTCCCCCGCGACCACGGCGCTCGCCTCGGCGACCAGCGCCGCCAGGGTCTCGAACGGTACGTCCGCGGCCCCGCCGATGACCGAACCGGGGGGCAGGCCGGCGAGGGTGGCCACCTCGTGGGCGAGATCCGCCTCGCGCGCGCCGGCGGTGACGACCACCGGCCGGCCGGCGCGGCGCAGTTCCCGTGCCACCGTGGCGAAGCGGGCGGCCGGCCAGCGGCGTGCCCCTGCGTCCGCACCCGGGTGCAGCACCACGGCCCCGGGAGCGGGGGAACGGACCGCCGGGCGTCGGATCAGCAGGTCGGCCGGGTCCGCGGGGATGCCGTGGCAGCGCAGCAGACGGCACCAGCGGTCCCGTTCGTGTTCGTTCGCGCGCCACCTGGCGCCGCCGGCCTCCGGGGCCGCGTAGCCGATGAGCCGCCGGGGCTCCAGGGCCCGGAGCGGCCGCAGGCTCTCCTCGCTGCAGCCGTGCAGGTCGACGGCCAGCGCCGGCGCGGGCCCGGTCCAGTGCAGTTCGCCCGGCACCCGGCGCCCGGTGGCATCGGTGACCAGCAACCGGTCGACGCAGCCGGTGGCCGCCACCACCGGGGCCAGCCGGCCGGGCGCCGCGAGGACCAGCTCGTGGCCGGGGTGGTGCCGGCGCAGGGCCCGCAGGGCCGGGATCCCGGTGAGGAGGTCGCCGAGGCCCAGCGCGCGCAGGACGAGCAACCGCGGCCGGGCCCCGGCGGTGCTCACGCGCTCGCCCCCGCGGATCTCGGTCCGGCCGAGCCGGCGGCGGCGGCCCGGTTCGCCAGGGCGGTCGTGGACCTCCCGCTCAGATAGGGCAGGACGAGGGCGTGACCGCCCCATTCGGCCAGGACGTCGGCCTCCGGCAGGCCGTCCACGGTGTAGTCGCCCCCCTTCACCCAGACGTGCGGGCGCAGTGCGCGCAGGACCGCGTGCGGCGTGTCCTCCTCGAAGACGGCTACGGCGTCGACGCACCCGAGCCCCGCCAGCACGCTGGCCCGGTCCTCGACCGGGTTGAGGGGCCGCCCGGCACCTTTGAGGCGGCGGACGGAGGCGTCGGAGTTCAGGCAGACCACGAGGCAGTCGCCCAGCCGGGCCGCCGATTCCAGCAGGCCCACGTGCCCGGCGTGCAACAGGTCGAAGCAGCCTCCGGTGGCGACCACGGTTCCGCCCCGGGCGCGGACAGCGGCTGCCAGTTCCGTGGCACTCGCCGGCAGCCGCTGTGCGGACCGGCCGGCCGGCTGCCGCGGGCGGAGCGCGCCGACGCCGCCCGAGGCGACGAACTCGGCCGCGGCGACCACTCCGCTGTGCACCGCCTCCTCGGTGATCGCTCCCCTGGCCAGGGCCACGCCGGCGTTCGCCGCGAAGCAGTCGCCGGCGCCGCACGGATCGCCGCTCGCCCGGTAGGGCGCGGGAAGCAGGATCGGGCTGTCGGTGCCGCGGCTGAGCAGGGCGCCGCGCGCACCGAGGGTGACCGCCACCGCCGCGGCCTGCCAGTGGCGTGCCAGGAGCGCGGCCCGCCGGGTGTGGTCGGCGAGGCGGTCCCCCGAGCCTGACCCTGCGTCGAGGGCGGCTGCCATGGACCGCGCCTCGGCCGCGTTGGGCGTCACCAGCCGTGCGCCCGGGACGGGGGGACCGCCGCGCGGGTGCGGGTCCCACACCAGCGGACAGCGTCGGGTGGCCGCGGTGAGCAGCGGCCCGAGCACGTCCGCCACGCCCCGGCCGTAGTCGGCCACCAGCACGGCTCCGGCGGAACCGAGTACCCGGCGGACGGCGGCGTCCGGGCTGCCGGGGCGCCCCCCGCCGCGGTCGATCCGGATCAGCGGCCGTTCGTCCACCCGGATCCGGGTCTTGACCGGGATGTCACCGTCCAGCGGGATCTCGGCCAACCCGACGCGGCCCCCCAAGGTGCGGCGCAGCTCGGCCGAGGCCTCGCCCCGGCCCAGTGCCGTGAGCAGGACCACCTCCCGTCCGGTGCGCGCCGCCAGGACGGCGGCGAGCGCGGCGCCCCCCGGCCGGCTGTGCTCCGACTCGACGTCGACGACCGGGACCGGCGCGTCGGGCGCGAGCCGGGTGGCCGCGCCGTCGACGTCGACGTCGAGCAGGCTGTCGCCGACCACCACGAACGGCCCGTTCACGCGACCTCACCCGCCGGCCGGACGTCCCCGGGCAGCGCGGGCCCTCCCGTGCGGCGAGCCAGCGCCGCGTCGAACGCCTCGCAGATCAGGTGAAGGGCCATCAGGTGGACCTCCTGGACGGTGGCGGTCGTCGCGGAGGCCACGGCGAGGGTCTCGTCGGCCCGGCCCGCCAGCGGGTTGGGGGCCCGGCCCGTCATCGCCCATACGCCGAGACCCGCCCTCCGGCCGGCGTCGGCGGCCCTGAGCAGGTTGCCGCTCCGTCCCGAGGTCGACATCAGGATCAGGACGTCGCCGGGCCGCCCGTGCGCGGCCACCTGGCGGGCGTAGACCTCCTCGAAGCCGTAGTCGTTGCCGATCGCGGTCAGCGTGGACGTGTCGGCGTGCAGCGCGAGCGCGGAGAAGGGGGCCCGCTCGGCGCGGTAGCGGCCGACGAGTTCGGCGGTCAGGTGCTGGGCCTGCGCGGCACTTCCGCCGTTGCCCGCGACGAGCAGGCGCCCGCCGGCCGGCAGCAGGCCGGCCAGGGCCTGGCCCCAGCTGGTGAGCAGTGGCAGTTGCCCGCCGCGCAGCGCCCGCACCGCGTCCTCCAGGGCCGTGCAGTGCCGCGCGGCCTCCGCGACGTCGTGCGCCGACTCGTGGAAGTGAGCGCTCATCACAGTCCTCCCGACGGTGCTCCGGTACGGGCCCGCGGCGGAAGGGCCGCGGGCAGGGGGCGCACCGTCTCCTGGTAGATCCTCTCGGTGTTCGCCGCGACCCGGTCCCAGCCGTAGAAGGCGAGGACGCGACGGCGCCCTGCCGCCCCGAACCCACGGCGCAGCCGCGGGTCGCCGAGCAGCCTGGCGGCCGCGGCGGCCAGCGCCGCACCGGACCCGGCGGGCACCAGCAGGCCCGTCCGGCCGTCGGCCACCGTGTCGAGGTGCCCGCCGACCGCGGTGGCGACCACCGGCACCCCGCACGCCATCGCCTCCAGCGGGACGATGCCGAACGGCTCGTAGTGCGCGGGGCAGACGACGAGGTCGGCGCTGCGCAGGAGGGCCGGCATCCGTGTGCTGGGCACGCCGCCCAGCAGGACCAGCCGGTCGGCCACACCGTGGTCGACGGCCAGTGCGCGCAACCGTCGGCACTCCGGGTCGGTGTCCAGCCGGTCGGCCGGAGGGCCACCGGCGATCACCAGTTCGGTGTCGGGCAGCCGGGCGAGTGCCTCCAGCGCGGTGGCACCGCCCTTGCGCGCCACGAGCCGCCCGACCATGAGCAGCCGGTGCCGCGCGGACCGGGGTGCCACGTCGCCCTGCGGGCTGAACCGCTTCGGGTCGACACCGCACGGCACGATCCGGATGCGGTCCGCGGGGACGCCCATCGCGAGGAGTTCGCCCACCTCGTCGCTGCAGGTGGCGATCACGCGTGCGGCGGTGCGGCCGAGGTGGGTCTCCAGCGCGATCCGCTGCGCGGGGCTGGTGTCCTGGGAGCCTTGGTGGCGGCGCTTGACCGTGCCGAGGGCGTGATACGTGTGGGCGACCGGTATGCCCAGGTGCCGGGCTCCGCGCAGGGAGGCCAGCCCCGACATCCAGAAGTGCGAGTGCACCACGTCCGGTCTGCGGCGGTCCCAGTAGCGAGCCAGCTGCTCGCCGAATTCGACCATGAACGGCAGGAGTTGGTCCTTGGGCACGGGTCGGGCCGGTCCGGCCGGCACGTGGTGGACGGTGACGCCGGGGCGCATCACGACCTCCTCGGCCGATTCGGCGTGGTCGCGCCTGGTGTGGACGACCACCTGGTGGCCCAGGTCGGCCAGGGCGCAGGCGAGGGCGGCGACGTGGACGTTCTGGCCTCCCGCGTCCACGCCGCCGAGCGTCGCGAGCGGGCTGGCGTGTTCGGAGACCAGGGAGACGGCCAGGGGTCCGGTCACCGTGTCACCTCGTCGATCAGGCGGTCCCAGTCGTCGAGGAACCGTTTCAGTCCGTAGCGGCCGAGTGCCGCCTGGCGTGCGCGCATGCCGTCGGCTGCGGCGGCCGCGGCGTCGGTGAGGTAGTGGCGGACGGCGTCGGCCAGCTCGGTGGGGCTGGTGGAGACCACGCCCGTCCCGGGCGGCACCGCCCGGGACACCTCGGTGGTGGCCAGGGCGACCACCGGCATGCCCAGGTGCATGGCCTCCAGCAGGGAGAGACCGAGCGAGGTCCAGCGCACGGGGTGGAGGTAGAGGCGGCGCCGAGCCATCTCGGCGTGCAACCGGGCCTGGGGAAGGTCGGCGACCCGGCAGCGGTCCTCGGTCAGGCCGAGGTGGGTGGCGAGCCCGGCCGTCCCCATGCCGAAGACGTCCAGCGGGCCCTGCCGCGCGAAGAACGGCAGCAGGTCGGTGCCGGTCGTGCGTCCGCGGCGGACCGGCTCGTTGACCACCACGGCCGATCTCGCCAGCGCTCCGGTGTACTGGTGGCCGGGGTCGACGATGCCGTGCTCGATCACCCGGGTGCGGGTGTGCCCGCAGTCCCAGAACAGTCGGTTGAAGTCGGTGACGTGGACGATGACGAGGTCGTCGCGGTCCGCCATCGGATGGCGGGTGTCGGGGACGGCGCCGTGCGGGCTGTTGTGTTCCAGGTAGACCGCCGGTACGTCCCGTCCTGGCCGGCGGCCCAGCCACCGGGTGGCGAGTTCGGCCTCGTGCGGGCGCTGGAGCACCACCAGGTCGATCTCGGCGGACCGGAGCTCCTGCGGGGTCCGTTCGACGACTCCGGCCGGCCAGTCGAACGTCACGGCGCGTCCGAGTCCGTCCGGGCCCCGCTCGGGCAGGACGGGCACCGTGTAGGTGTGGGAGCCCTGGACGAACGCGGTCGTCCAGGAGCCGTGCACGTGCCACAGCAGGATGTTCATGAGCTCACCTTCCTGGTGCTCGGCCGGGCGGGCGGGAACTGCCCGCCCGGGCCCGGTACTCCGCTCGTCAACCGGTCCACGGCCGCCGCGATCTGGGCACCGGTCAGGGTGTCCAGGCAGGGGTGGCCCTCGACCGGGCAGACCCTGGCGCGGCTCGCGGCGCACGGCGCGTCCTGCCGGCCGAGCAGCAGGTGCGGCACGCCGAACGGCCGCCACCGTTCGGCCGGCACGACCGGCGAGAACAGACTCACGACCGGGGTGCCGACGGCGGCGGCCAGATGGGCGGGACCGGTGTTGCCCGCGACCACGGCGTCGGCCGCGGCCAGGACCGCCGAGAGGGCCCTGAGGTCGGTGCGGCCGCCGAGGTCCAGGGCGTGCGCCCCCGCGACCTCGGCGGTGAGCTCCTTCTCCGCCGGGCCGCCGGTGACCACCACCCGCCGTCCGGACCCGGCCAGGGCGCGCACGGCGGCCGCGAGCACCGCGGGACCGGTGGCGCGGGCGGGAACGGCCGCGCCGGGATGGACGACCACGTACGGGTCCGGACCGGTCAGATGCCGCAGGTCGGGCGGTGGCAGCACCCGCAGTCGGCCGTCGTCGTGCGGGGGGAGCGGGAACCCCGCCGCTCGGGTTAGGTCGAGGGCGGCCTCGGCCTCGTGCCGGCCGGGCGCGCGCCGGTGGCGCAGATCGACCAGCGAACCCGGGTAGTCCTCGCAGTCGGCGGCGATGGCGGCCACGCCGGCCAGCCGGAGCAACAGGGCCGTGGGCAGCGGGCTCTGATGGAACGAGGTGAGGACGACGGCGCGGTCGAAGCGCAGCCGGGCGAGGTCCCCCACGACGGCCCGGACGTCGTCGGGGTCCAGCGGGGGCGGGTCGAAGCCGACCCAGGGAGCCTCCCAGACGATGGTCCGGTCGACACCGGGCAGGATCTCGGCCGCCGCGGCGCCCTGGGGCCCGCAGAGCATGGCCACGTACGCGGAGGAGGCTGCGACGGCTCGCACGGCGGGCCCGGCGAGCAGGACGTCGCCGGTGCTGTCGAGGCGTACCACGAGGGTCCTCGTCACGCCGCCCGCCCGGGGGGAAGGAGGTGGCTCAGCGCCGTCCGGACGGCTTCGGCGAGGTCCTTGGCGACGGTCCTCGCCGCCGCCGTCTCCTCGGCCCGGGTGACCGGGTTGGGCACCAGGACGGGGAACGCCCCGGCAGCCTCGGCCGCGGCGCCGTCGGACCCGATGTCCCCGATGACGACCGCCCGCCGGGGCGGCACACCGAGGGCCCGGCAGGCGGCCAGCACCAGGCCGGGGGCGGGCTTGCGGCAGCGGCAGCCGTCCTCCGGCCCGTGCGGGCAGACGGCCCAGACGTCGAGCGGCCCGAGGAGTGCGTCGATCCGCCGGTTCACCGCGTCGACCTGCCGGCGGGTGAGCAGTCCGCGCGCGACCCCGGACTGGTTGGTCACGACGCCCACCCGGACTCCGGCCGACCGCAGGGCGGCGACGGCGGCGCTCGCGCCGGCCACCGGACGCACGGCCCCGGGATCGCCGTTGTACGGCACGTCGTGGACGAGCGTGCCGTCGCGGTCGAAGAGCACGGCCGCCCGCGGTGCTCCGGGGCGGTCCGCCCGGCCCGCGGGCCCGGTCGCGCGGATCCACGGCAGCAGGCCGTCCGCGGCCGGGCGGCCGGGCGCGGGCCCAGCCGGTGCGGTGGAGTCGGTGGGAAGCGTCATGGTGGGTGCTCTCCTCGGCTGCAAGCCCCAGCGGGGCTCAGTGGTGGGCCGGAACCGCTCGGCCGCCGTCGGTCGGGTGCGCGGACCGGTGCGCGCCGTCCGGCACGGGCCGCCAGGGCGCCTCGCGGCGGTGCCGCAGGATTCCCGCGGCCCAGTGGTAGCCGGCGGCGGGAGGGATCGCGGCGCTGGTGAGCAGCATCGTCGTGACTTCCTCCGCGATCCGTGGCCCGGGCGCGATCCGCGCCAGCGCGAACTCCCCGGTGCCCGCCAGCCAGAGCCCCGTCAGCACCAGGCAGGCGCGGGGGCGACGGGCCAGTGCGGCGACGGCTGCGCCGGCCGCGCAGCCGGTGATGGCCAGGTGCAGGGGCAGCCGACCGCGCGCCGCCCCGGCCCGGTGCCACCAGCGACGACCGTGCAGCCGGTTCATCAGGACGTCGTCCGCGTTGCCGGCCTGCTGGCGCAGCGAGACCCAGCGGTCGGCCGGACGGACGGGGTGCAGGGTCGTCCGTGCGCCCTGGCTGAGGTGCCAGCCGGCGTCGACGACGCGCAGCGCGAGGTCGGCGTCCTCACGGAACGCCCGCCGGAAGCGCTCGTCGAAGCCACCGACCTGCTCCAGGGCGACGCGGCGGTACGCCATGTCGGCGGTGATCCACAACGATCGCTCCAGCCCGGCCGTCGACCGTTCCCAGTCGGTCGGCCGCCGGTCGGTGGGCAGCGGCACCACGATGGTGCCCTGGCTTCCACCGGTCTGCCGCCCGCAGGCCGCGAGGTCGGCGGCCAGATCGGCCGGCCAGGACGGTCCGGGCACCGTGTCGTCGTCCAGGAAGGCGATCCACTCCTGTCCGACGCTCCGCCAGCCGGTGTTGCGGGCAGCCGCCGGGCCGCTCCCCCCGCTCTCCACCACCGAGACCCGGTCCCGGAGGGATGGCGGGATCTCGACGTCCAGCGGCCCGCGGTCGGTCGGCGGCCGGTCGTCCACCAGGACCACCCGCTTCGGCGCCGGACCCCGGGCGCCGGCGAGTGCGGCGAGGGTGACGGAGAGACTCGGGCGGCCGAGGGTGGGGATGACCACCGCGTACGAGGGATCGGCACCGTTCGTCATGCCCGTGCCTCCGAGCGGCCCGCCCCGGTGAACAGGTCGCCCCGGCGGACGACGAACGGGCCGAGGGCGAGCAGGTCGATCGGCGCCGAGCCGAAGCACTCCAGGGCGTCCCGGACGTCGTCCACCATCGGGCGTCCCGCCGTGTTGAGGCTGGTGTTGACGACCAGGGGGAGGCCGGTGAGCAGTTCGAACCGCTCCAGCATGCGTGCGGTCAGCGGGTCGTCCACGGGATCGACGCTCTGGATCCGGGCGGTGCCGTCCACGTGGACCACGGCGGGGATCCGGTCGCGCCATTCGGGTGCGACCTCGTGGACGAACAGCATGTAGGGGCTCGGATGCCGGCCGCTGAAGATCTTCGGTGCCCGGTCGGCGAGGACCATCGGTGCCACGGGGCGGAACTGCTCCCGTCCCTTGACGTCGTTCAGCCGTTCGAGGTTCCGGGCCCGGCCCGGGTGGGCGAGCAGGGAGCGGTGGCCGAGCGCGCGCGGGCCGAACTCGGACCGGCCCTGGAACCACGCGACGATGCCGTCCGCGGCCAACTCCCGGGCCACCTCCGCGGCGACGTCCTCCGGCCGTTCGTAGGGGACGGCCGCGCCGCGCAGCCAGGCCTCCAGTTCCCCGTCCGACCAGCCTCGGCCGAGGTCGGCGCCGGGCATCGGTTCCGGTTGTTCGCCGGCGGAGGCCGCGAGGTGCAGCGCGGCGCCCAGCGCGGTGCCCGCATCTCCGGCGGCCGGTTGCACCCAGACCCGGTCGAAGGGGCCCTCGGCGGCGATGCGGGAGTTGGCCACGCAGTTCAGCGCCACTCCGCCGGCCAGTGTCAGCAGGCCGTCGTGGGTGCGCCCGTGCAGCCAGCGCACCAGGTCCAGCAGTACCTCCTCGAGCACCCGCTGCGCCGAACACGCCAGGTCAGCGTGGGCCGGGGTCCACTCCCGGCCCGGCTCCAGTGCCGGTGCGAACTCGGCCCACGGCACGCCGGCGGCGCGGAACCCGCCGTCGCCGGTGGGGTGGACGTACCGGCGGAGTTCCGCCACCGAGGTCGGCGACCCGTACGAGGCCATCGCCATCACCTTGTACTCGTCCGAGGACCGGAGGAAGCCGAGATGCTGGGTCAGCTCCTCGTACACCAGCCCCATGGAGTGCGGGAGTTCCTGGGCCGCGAGCTGCTCCAACCGCGGACCGACCCGGCGGGCGGCCAGATGTGACGCCGCCTCGCCCCGGCCGTCGAGCACCAGCACCGAGCAGGGGTCGCTCTGCCCGTCGGCCGCGAAGGCGGCGGACGCGGCGTGCGCGACGTGGTGCGGGACGAACCGGACCCTGGCGGGATCCAACCCGGGCAGCACCTCGGCGAGGAAGTTCGGGGCCTCCCGGGCGTAGGTGAGGCGCAGGTGGTCCCAGGGGTCGTCGAGTCCCAGTTGCTCGGCGGGACGGGCGAGTGCCGGGTCGAACGAGTAGCCCACCAGGTCGAGGTCCTGGGGACGGATGCCCGCGTGGTCCAGGCACCAGCGAGCGGCCTGTTCGGGCAGCTCCCAGGCGGAGAACGGCAGCGGGCGCTTGCCGTGTTTACGGCGGCTGAAACGCTCCTCCTCCGCTGCGGCCACCGTCCGCCCGTCGATGACGAGGGCGGCGGCAGGGTCGTGGAAGAGGGCGTTGATGCCGAGGATGCGCATGGTGACGGCCTTCCGGATCGGCGGCGGGCCCGCACGTCGGGGTGGGTCGGGTCGGAACGGGCTGCTCAGGCCTCGGGGTGCTCGCGGAACCACTCGATGGTGCGGGCGAGCCCCTCACGGGCGGGCACCGTCGGTTCCCAGCGGAGCTTTCCGCGGGCCAGGGTGATGTCCGGGCGCCTGACCGCGGGGTCGTCGGTGGGGCGTGCGACGAACTCCACCGTCGACGGGGATCCGGTGAGCTCGATGACGAGCCCGGCCAGTTCCAGCATGGTGAACTCGGTGTCGTTGCCGAGGTTCACCGGACCGGCCAGCTCGGAGGAGGCCATGGCGAGGATGCCGTTCACGGTGTCGCTGATGTAGGTCAGGGAGCGCGTCTGACTGCCGTCACCGGTCACCGTCAGTGGCTCGCCGGCCAGTGCCTGGCGGATGAACGTCGGCACCGCCCGCCCGTCGTGGGACCTCATGCGGGGTCCGTAGGTGTTGAACAGGCGGACGATCGCGGTGTTCACCCCCTCGGCGGCGGCCTCGGCCGTGGTCAGCGCCTCGGCGAACCGCTTCGCCTCGTCGTAGACGCTCCGCGGACCGACCGGGTTGACGTTGCCCCAGTAGGTCTCGCTCTGCGGGTGTTGCAGCGGATCGCCGTAGACCTCCGAGGTCGAGGTGAGCAGGAACCTCGCGCCGTGCCGCTGGGCCAGCGCCAGCGCGTTGCGGGTTCCCAGGCTGCCCGCGTCGAGGGTGTGGACGGGGAGCCGGAGGTAGTCGGCGGGCGAGGCCGGGGAGGCGAGGTGGAGGACGAGATCCACGGGGCGGTCGACGTCGAGCCGGTCGGTGACGTCCGCCTCGCGCAGTTCGAAGCCGGGGCGGCCGACGAGATGGCGCACGTTGTCCGGCGAGCCGGTGCAGAAGTCGTCGACGCAGGTGACGGTATGGCCGAGCCGGATGAGTTCCGTGCACAGGTGGGAGCCCACGAAGCCCGCCCCTCCCGTGACGACGGCATGCATGTGGTCGGTCGGCAAGCTCCCCATGGCGGTCCTTTCGATCGTCGCGGATCCGGGTCCGCTGCCCCCGGACCAGCTTTCGCAAGCCCCGTCGGTCCCGCCACTCGGTCCGCCGGTCGCCCGGCTCCCGGTGACGGGCACCGCCCGCTGCGTCCGCGGCCCGGCCGCCCCGGCTGCCCCCCGCTGCGAGACGGGCCTCCGGACGATCGCGAACGGAGGGGCGCCGGGGGGAACGACCCGGGACGACGGTGGTGCGGGCGGTACTCCGTCCGAACGAACCTCACGCGACCGCCACCCCCGATCCGTGCCGAGCGGGCGGCTCCGAGGGGCCGGGCCCCGTCCTGGAGCGGCCCGCTTCGCCCGGGCAGCACCGGCCCCGTCCTCCCGATGCCGCCGTCGGGAGGGCCCGATGCAGGTCGGGCGGGCGGTGGCTACAGCTCTCCGCGGACGCCCGGCTCGCGACCGAGCGCCTCGTCCTGCACCGCCGTGCCGGGGGCGGCCCCGGTGCTCCCGCCCCGCCGGAGGGTGGGCAGGACGGTACGTCGGCGTTGGCCTTCCAGTTCGAGGGCGAGCGCCGCATACAGGGCGAACGCCGCGAGGACCGCGCCCGTCACACCGGCGGCGGTCTTCCAGCTGCTGCCGCCGCCGTACTGGTAGGCACCCGTCAACAGGAAGCGCAGCGCGGCGGTGAACAGGACGACGCCGGCGACTCCCTTGGAGGGCACGGTGGCCACCGCCGGGACGAACAGCACCAGACCCGCCGCGAGCAGCAGGAGCCCGGCGGTCTCGCTCGTCGCCCCCGGCGGGCTGCCGAGCGTGATCAGGCCGAGGGTCAGCCATGTGCCCGCCAGCACGCCCATCCCGGTCGCGGCTGCGGCGTCACGGCACAGGAATCCGTAGAGGGCCGCGATCAGCTGGGCGGGGAAGGCGAAGGCCACCATGACGAGGGCCACCTGATGCGCCTGGCCCACCGGTACCCAGCCCAGTTGCAGCCCGGACAGGACGAAGGTGGCCACGGCCAGGCCGAGGAACCCGAGGGGCAGCGGGGTGGCCAGCGGCCGCAGGAAGATCCGCGGTGGCGGTGGGGACGCGGTGGCGCCGGGGAGCGCCGGATCCGTGGTCATGCCGTGACTCCTTCGGGCGTCTGCTGAACTTCACGGCGGTCGTCGGTGGCCGGACGGCGAAACCTCTGGGACGCCCGCGGTACTCGACCGTCATCGTTCGGTCGGTGCGTTTCCCCGGTCGGCCATGGCTGCCTGCTGGCCGGACACCGAGCGGCTACCCCGGCCGGTCCGGACGAACCGGCGCGAAGGTGCGAGCCTGTGAACCGTCCGCCCCGCCCCGCGGCACGTGCGCAGCCGCGCGCCGCCCGCCTGCGTCGCGGACCTGCACGCACCCCCGGCCACTCGTACCGGTCCGGGCCAGCCTGCTCCCGCGACTGCGTACGATCAGCCGCGGCAGGGCCTCCCGCCGGCCTCCGTCACTGTCCGGTCCGGCCGGTGACGGGTCGGTGAAGGGCGGTCGGGGGTGCGACGAACAGCGCCTGGACGGTTTCGGTGGCCGTCTCTCGCAGCCAGGTGTGGGCGCGGTCGTCGTCGTAGCGCTGGTGCCACAGCAGGTAGAGGGGGACCTCGGGCAGCGGGAGCGGCGGCGGCAGTGTGACCAGACCGAGGTGTTCCCGGGCTGCGCAGGTGACCGCGTCGGGGAGGGTGACGACCAGGTCGGTGTCGCGGGCGAGTTGCAGGGCGAACGCGGCGGTGGGACCGGCGGCGACGACGCGTCGTTCGAGGCCGCGGGTGGTGAGGGCGTCGTCGATCGGGTCCCGCAGGCTTGCGCGTCGCGACACGGTGAGGTGTTCGGCGGCTGCGTAGCGCTCGGTGCTCAGCGGGCCTTCGGTGAGGGGGTGGCCCGGTCGGACGGCGACGACCAGCCGGTCCCTGCCGACGAGGCGGTGTCGGATGTCCGGGAGCGTGGGGGCGCTGGAGCTCGATTCGAGGTCGACCTCACCCCGGCGCAGCTCGGCGTCGTCCGTTCCGGGTTCGGCCGACAGCCTCAGCCGGACGCCGGGGGCCTGGCGGTGGACGGCGGTGATCAGGGCGGTGCCGCAGGCGGCGGTCAGGGCGTCGTGCCAGCGCACGGTGAACACGCGGTCGAGGGCCGTCAGGTCGAGTTCCTGCTGCGCGGAGAGAAGGTGGTGGGCCTGCTGGACGAGGGCGTGGACCTGGGCGCGCATGGCCAGTGCGCGGGTGGTGGGGACCATGCTGCGGCCGGTGCGGACCAGGATCTGGTCGCCGGTGGCTTTGCGGATGCGGCCCAGGGAGCGGCTCATCGCCGGTGCGGTGACGTGGAGGCGGGCCGCGGCGCCGGCGACGCTGCCCTCCTCCAGCAGGGCGTCCAGGGCGGTGAGGAGGTTGAGATCCAGTTGCATGGCAGTAACTCTACAAGTGCCTGACATGCACTTGTTGTTAACGATTGCGGCGCCTACCTTCGAAGTGCAGGCGCGAGACGAGCCGCCGGCACACATCGAATCCAGGGAGCCCGCCATGAGCACTGCCATGCCTTTCGCCGCCGACACGACGCTCCTGTCGGAGGTGACCGCCGCGGTGAGGACCGCCGGTCTCACGCTGCGCGACCGCCACACCCCGCACGCCCGGGGCGTGAGCCTCGACGAGGTCGTCGCGGAGATCCACGCCAACGACGACGCGGTGCTGGCGGTGCTCCGGGAGCCCCTGCTGCGGGCCCGGCCCGGATCCCAGTGGGCCGAGGACGAGCTCGCCGGCGGTGCGCTCCCGCCCGGGGAGTGGTGGGTCGTCGACCCCGCCGAGGGCAACATCAACCACGTTCACGGCATGGCGGACTGGGCCGTGACCGCGACGCTGGTCCGCGACGACCGGCCGGTGCTCACCGTCGTCCATCTGCCGCTGACCGGCGACACCTACACCGCCGTCGCCGGCGGCGGTGCCCGCCTCAACGACCGGCCCCTGACGGTGTCGGCCAAGACCGATCTGGGCGCCGCGCTCGTCGGCACCGGCCAGGCCAGGCCCGGCGAGGACGAGCGCACCTTCCGGCGGATCGGCGACTCCGTCACCGCCATGCTCGTCAACGGCCTCGTCGTGCGCGTGTCCGTTCCCGCCACCATGCAGCTCATCCACGTCGCCGCGGGACGCACGGACGCCTTCTGGCAGTTCTCCGACGTCCGCTCCGGTCTGGTGGCCGGTGCGCTGCTGGTCTCCGAGGCCGGAGGTACGGTCACCGACCTGGCGGGCGAGCCCTGGCACACGGGCAGCCGCGATTTCCTGGCCGCCGCCCCCGGCATCCACACCGCCGCCCTCGAGGTCCTGTCGCCGATCGCCTGACCGGGCACCTCCGCTCCCACCCATCCCGAAGACCGCAAGGAGCATTCACCTGATGACCAGCATCGGCATCCTGGGCGCCGGCCGGGTCGGCGCCAACCTCGCCGCCAAGCTCTCCGCAGCCGGACACCGTGTCACCCTCGGTGTCCGGGACCCGGAGGACACCGCAGCGCGTGCCGCCGGCATCGCCCCGCAGATCGCCTTCACCGACCAGCGCACCGCCGCCCGCACCGCGGACGTCGTGATCAACGCGACGCCCGGCGACACCTCCCTGGACCGCCTGGCCGGCCTGCGCACCGAGCTCTCCGGAAAGCTCCTCGTCGATGTCTCCAACGCCACCCGAGACGCCGGTGACGGCCTGCCCGGCGACCTGTACTACCCCGGCAGCAGCCTCGCGGAGCAACTCCAGGCCGCCCTCCCCGACACCCGGGTGGTCAAGACCCTCAACACCATGCTGTTCACGGTCATGACCGCTCCCGAGACCCTGGCCACCCCGCCGACCGCCTACCTCTCGGGCGACGACCGGAACGCGAAGGAGACCGTCACCGGCCTGCTCGGCGACCTGGGCTGGCACCCCGCCTGGATCGAGGACCTCGGCGGCATCACCACAGCCCGCGCCACCGAGGCCATGATCCTGGTGGTTCCCCATCTCCTGCGCCGGCACGGGTTCAAGCCCTTCGCCGTCTCCCTCGCCCGCTGAGCCGTCAGTCGGTCACCGCCGTCGACCCCGCCGGACCGGTCGACGAGGTCGAGTGGCGGACTCGTGAGCGGGCTCGTGGTTCCGGACGGCCCACCAGGCAGCCACCCACGCCGCCTCCTTGGCGGCGTCGAGCAGGTAGGTGGCGGGAATCCGGCGCAGCGGCACGTAGACCGCGTCGGCGGTCAGGAGAGTGAGGGCGCTCCCGAGACCGACGCGGCGGGCGTGCCGCACTCCCGCGCTGCCGGGTTCGGCGAGCAGCAGGCTGATGCCGGTGGAAGCCAGCAAGGCGCCGTTGGTGCGCTGGAGCCAGCGGTCCGTCTTGGCACCGTAGACCGCTTCGAAGGTTCTCAGCGACAGGACCGGCCACAGGCCGCCCACCAGGTTGAACAGTCCCTGGGCGCGGGCCACGGTGAGCGCATCGGGCATGACCGTCTCCTTCCTCGGGTCTTCCGGCGAGGCGGCTGCCCCGCCCGGACCGGCCCCACACTCCGGACGTGCGCACCGGAACTCCCGCACCCGCTCGCCCCCTCCGCCTCCGAGTCCGCCTTCTCCTCCTTCGCCGGCGAGACAGCATGGGCCGGCGCGGGGTTGCCCCGCTCGTGGCGGGTAGGCGCGTGGGGCGCGGGGCGGCGGAGCAGCCTTGGGAGGCAGTGATGGAAGAGCAGCACAGGCGTGCGCAGCGGGAGAGTCGTCGGGCGGGTGAGCGGCACGACTTCCCGCACACACCCCAGGGACCGGGCAGGACCACGCCCGAGTGGCGGGCGCAGCCGTCGGTGCGGCCGGGTACGGAGCCCGTGAACGCCCGGTCGGACCTGGAGCTGCGCAGGCTCCTGGCCCGGATCTTCCTGGTGCTGTTCGTCTGCGGGGCGGTGGCCTTCGCGGTACTCGCCGCCCTGGCCGGTCCCGGCCCCGCGCCCAACCGGGGAACGTACGCCCTCTTCTGCGCGCTGTGCGCGGGTTTCGCCGGCCTCGCCTGGCTCGACCTCACGGTGGTCCGGCGCCGCTTGGCGGCTGGGCAGGGGCGGGCGGAACAGGACGGGGGCGGGCGCCGGAAGATCCGGTGATTCGGAACCTCGGACCGGACCGCACCACGCTGCGTGCGGGACGGGCCCCGGGGCGGCGCACCCGAGCGCCGAGACGGCTCCCGCGCACGTCTTCATCGTGTCCTCGGGGCCCTTCTGCCTCACCGCGGGGATCGTCGACAACGCCCCGGCCGCCTCGCCGAGCGGATTCGAGCGCAGGGCCCCCGCGCCGGAGCGTTCCCGTCCGAGGTGCCGGACGATCAGATCCTCGAAGGTTCGCGGCACGTCGGTATGATCCCGGCCTCGCCGAGCCGGCCACCCGGATCCCGGGCACGCGGCGCAGGCGCTGGATGGCAGACGCCCGTGCCCGGGCCGCCGTCCCCGCCGGGCACCGCGTGTGACACACCCGCGGCACCTTCCGCTGTTTCCGTGCGGGATCCCCCGCCGCCGCCTAGGCTCGCTGGGATGAGGCGACTCGACGCAGTGGACCGGGCCCTGTTCGACCGCGTGGCGCTCTCACGCCTGCGCGGCACCCAACCGTGGCTGCGCGGCCTGAGCCACGCCGCCGACCACGGGAAGCTCTGGTTCGGAGCGGCCGCGGTGCTCGGCGCCGTCGGCGGCCGGACCGGCCGGCGGGCGGCGCTGCGCGGCCTCGGATCACTGGCGCTCGCCTCGGCAGCCGCCAACATCGCCGCCAAGCAGCTGAGCCGGCGGCCGCGCCCCGGCCTCGATCTGGTGCCCGCCGTGCGGCGGCTGCTGCGCCAGCCGGTGACCACCTCCTTCCCCTCGGGGCACTCGGCCTCGGCGGCCGCCTTCGTGACCGGCGTCGCCATCGAGTCGCCGCTCCTCGGCGCCGCGCTGGCACCGGTGGCCGCGGCCGTCGGCGCCTCCCGGGTCTACACCGGCGCCCACTTCCCCGGCGACGTGCTGGCCGGGTTCACGCTCGGCGCGGCGGCGGCCGCCGTCACCGTGCGGTGGTGGCCCCGGGCGAACGACACCCCGCCGCCGGCCGGACCGCCGCCACGCACCGCTCCGGCGCTGCCGGAGGGCGCGGGCCTCTCGGTGGTGGTGAACAGCGGCTCCGGCAACGGGGCGCTGCTCGCGGCCGGCCCGGAGGAGACCGTCGCCGAGCTGCGCGCCCTGCTGCCACGCGCCGACGTGCTGCTCTGCGGCCCGGAGGACGACCTGCCCGCGATGCTGGCCGAGGCCGCCGACCGGGCGGCCCGGGCCGGCGGGGCGCTCGGGGTCTGCGGCGGCGACGGCAGCGTCAACCTGGGCGCTTCCCTCGCCGCCGAGCGCGGGCTGCCGCTCGCGGTCTTCCCGGGCGGCACGCTCAACCACTTCGCGCTGGACCTCGGCGTCGAGTCGCTCGCGGACACCGCGGCGGCCGTGGTGGCGGGCTCCGCCTGCGGGGTGGATCTCGGACTCGCCACCGACGGCACCGCGCGCCGGGTCTTCCTCAACACCTTCAGCCTCGGCGTCTACCCCGAACTGGTCCGGATGCGGGAGTCGTTGGAGGGTCGCCTGGGCAAGTGGCCGGCCCTGGCGGTGGCGGTCGGCCGGTCGCTGGCCTCCGCCGAGCCGGTCACCGTCCGGGCCGGCGGCCGCGACCGGCGCCTCTGGCTGCTGTTCGCGGGCAACGGCGCCTACGATCCGCCCGGCTTCGCCCCGACCAGCCGGACCGGCCTGGCCGACGGGCTGTTGGACGTCAGGGTGGTCGACGGCAGCCGCCCCTTCGCCCGTACCCGGCTGGCGGCCGCCGTCCTGTCCGGCACCATGGCGCGCTCACGGGTCTACCACGCGGCCCGGCTCACCGCGCTCGACCTCGACTCCCTGGGCGACGCCGACCGGATCGCCGTCGACGGGGAGAGCGTGCCGGCCGCAGGGGCCCTCCGACTGGCCAAGGCGCCCAACGCCCTGACGGTCTACCGGCCTTCGGCCGGCTGAGCCGGCGCCGGGCCGGCCCGGTTGGCCCGGAGGCAGTGCAGGCCGCCGTCCCTGCGCGCGGCGGCCGAGACCGATGTGGGAACGCGCCGGGCTCCTCGGACCGGCGCGCGACCCGCACAACACACGCCCGCACCTCCCACCGCGGACGACCTCCGCGACGCCCGGCTCGCCCACCTGCCGGGGCGCCGGGGCCCCGGCCCACATCGCCACGGTGCTGCACCAGGTCGGCGGCGCCGGCGGGCCCGAGGCGCTCGCCCGCTCGGCCGGCGACCGGCGACCGGCGGCCAGCAGCCAGCGGCAGCGGCTCACCGACCGCGGAGGCGCCGTGCTGACGTCCGCCGGAGAGCTCGTCGCGTACCTGCGCGGGCAGGAGACGGACTCGGCTGCGGCACGCTCCACCACTCGGTCGTCACGAGGAGCAACGCCGGCCAGGTCCGGCGCGACGGCCCCGGCCGCGGCGGCCTGACCCGGGGGCCGGACCCCGCGAGCGGTGCCCGGCGCCACCGGCCGTGGACCGATCTGCCGCCCGAGCCCGAGTACAGGGGCGGGGGCGAGGGAGAGCGCGGGACTGTGGGCCGCCTACAGCACCGCGTGCAGACGGTGTCCGGACCGTCCGTCCGTACGCCGGACGGCGACCACGGCCGCGTCGTCGCCGAGCCGCCCCCCGGCGTGCGCCAGCAGATCGCGGCGGATGTGGTTGACCAGCGCCTCCGGCGTGCTGCCGGCCCAGCGGGCGACCCGTTCCGCGAACGGGTAGAACGCGCCGGAACGGTCCCGGGCCTCGACCACGCCGTCGGTGTAGAGCAGGAGCACGTCCCCGATCTCGAAGGGGAACGTCTCGTCCGGGTAGTCCGCAGCCCCCAGGGCACCGAGGCCGAGCGGCGGCGCGGCACCAGCGCCGTCGAGGCCGATCACGCGGTCGTGGTGCACGAGCAGCGGGGGCGGGTGTCCGCAGTTGGTCATCCGGGCCACGGGGGCGTCGTCGGGGATGTCGAGGAACAGGGCGGTGACGAAGTGCTCGGCGGCTTCGCGTTCGGCCTGGGCGAAGTCGACCAGGTACCGGCTGACGTTGTGGTCCAGCGTCCGGGCGAGCTCCGGCAGCGTGGCGTGCTCGGCGGCCACCAGCCGGAAGGCGCTGAGCAGCAGGGCGGACTCCCCGACTGCGGCCAGGCCCTTGCCCCGGACGTCGCCGACGATCATCCGAGCCCCGTCGCCGGTGCGGGTCGCCGTGTAGAGGTCACCGCCGATCTGCGCCTCCTGCTCGGCGGCCAGGTACACGGTCGCGATCTGCAGCGGGCCGATCCGCTCGGGAATCGGGCGCAGCAGGGCGCGCTGGGCGGCCTCGGCCACCGACTGGGCACGGGCGAGCTGCCGCTCGCGGCGCTCCCGGACCACTGCGAAGACCACGATCATCAGGGACAGGGCGACGAGTGCGACGAGCTGGGCCGGGTGGTTGTCCGTGGTCAGGCCCCCGCGCAGGACGGCGATGAGGACGCCGACGGCAACCGTGAGCACCGCGACGGCGGCCGTCACCCGCGGACCGGCGAACGACGGGGTCAGCGCGGGGGCGACCACGAGCAGCGGGCCGAGCCGAACCGCTTCGGGCGACCGGACGATCACCACGAGGAGCACCACGAGGAGACCGATCGGTACCAGTACCAGGGCCGGGACGCGCCCCCACGGCCTCGCCTCGGCCGAGCGCCGTTCGACGTCCATGCCCCCCAGGATGCGTCGCGTCCGCGGACCGGCGCATCCGGCACGTGCGGGGTCGGCGACAGGCCGCCCGTACGGCGTACGCCGCTGCGCAATCCCCGGTCACCGGGCGCGGTGCCTCCCCGGCCGAAGCCTTCGGGCAGGGCCGACGTCCGGGCCGGCGCCACCCCCAGCTCCGAGGGCAGCGCCCTGCTGCGCACCGCCTACCGACCCGAGGCGACCTGTTCCGCCCAGATGATCTTGCAGTCGGGCGTGTAGCGCGTCCCCCAGCGCTCGGCCAACTGGGCGACGAGGAAGAGTCCGCGTCCGCCTTCGTCCGTGGCCGCGGCGTAGCGCAGGTGCGGGGCGGAACTGCTGGTGTCCGAAACCTCGCAGATCAGCGCGCGGCCCAGGAGGAGGCGGACGCCGACCGGCCCGGTGCCGTAGCGGATCGCGTTGGTGATCAGCTCGCTGAGGATCAGCTCGGTGGTGAACTCCAGCTCCGCCAGCCCCCACGCCTCCAGTTGGCGACCGGCCTCGGCCCGGATGCCGGCCACTGCCGCCGGATCCGGCGGGACGTCCCACCGGGCGATCCGGTCGGCCGGCAGCGCACGGGTCCGCGCCACGAGGAGGACGGCGTCATCCGTGGAGCTCCCGGGCCGCAGCGCCTCGAGCACCGCGTCGCAGGTCTCCTCCGGGGCGCGCCGGGCGCCGGCCAGGGTCGTGCGCAGGACGTCGAGTCCGCTGTCGATGTCCCGGCGCCGGTCCTCGACGAGGCCGTTGGTGTACAGGACCAGCCGGCCGTCGTCGGGCACCCGTAGCCGCGCGGTCTCGAAGGGCAGTCCGCCCACGCCGAGGGGAGGTCCGGCCGGCAGGTCGACGTACTCCGCGGTGCCGTCGGGCGTGATGAGCACGGGCGGGAGGTGGCCGGCGCGAGCCAGCTCGCAGGACTGCGACACCGGGTCGTAGATCGCGTACAGGCAGGTGGCTCCGGTGATCCCGGGGTCGTCACGCGTGGTGACGTCGTCCTTGTCGATCCGGCTGACCAGCTCGTCGAGGTGCGCCAGGAGATCGTCGGGGGGCAGGTCGAGCATGGAGAAGTTGTGCACGGCCGTCCTGAGCCGGCCCATGGTGGCGGCCGCGTGCACACCGTGACCGACGATGTCCCCCACCACCAGTGCGACGCGGGTGCCCGACAGAGGGATGACGTCGAACCAGTCCCCGCCGACGCCCGACTGCGCGGGCAGGTAGCGGTAGGCGACGTCGAGGGCTTCCTGCTCGGGCAGCCCGTGCGGCAGCAGGCTCTGCTGCAGGGTCACGGCCGTACTGTGGTCGCCCGTGATGGCCGAGACGATCTGCTCCTGGGTCGCGTACTTCGTGTCGAAGAAGCCCCCGTTGCGGCCCAGGCGCAGCACCGCCACCCGGTCGGCGACCGCCCGCACGTTGTCCAGGTCGTGGCTGACGATCAGCACGCCGAGCTTCTGCGCCCGCAGACGCTCGACCAGTTCCAGGACGACTGCGGTGGCACCGACCCCCAGGGCCGCGGTGGGCTCGTCCAGGACGACCATCCGGGGCTCGCCGATCATCGCGCGAGCGATGGCGACGCTCTGACGCTGGCCGCCGGAGAGCGAGCCGACCGGGACGCGCAGGCTGGGGATCCGGAGGGACAGGGCGCTCAGCAGTCTGCGGCAGCGCTTCTCCATCTCGATCTCGTCGAGAACGCCGAATCTGCGCAGTTCACGACCGAGGAAGATGTTGGCGACCGTGTCGAGGTTGTCGCAGAGTGACAGGTCCTGGTGGACGGTGGCGACGCCGAGGTTCTGGGCGTCGAGCGGCCTGCGGAAGTCGACGCTCCGCCCCTCCCACTCGATCGCCCCGCTGTCCGGCGCGGACACCCCGGAGACGACCTTGACCAAGGTGGACTTGCCCGCGCCGTTGTCCCCGACCAGCGCGACCACCTCCCCCTCCTCGATGGCGAGGTCGACGTCGCTCAGCGCCTGGACGGCGCCGAACCGCTTGGAGATGCCGCGTACGGCCAGCAGCGGAGTTCGTACCAAGGGAAACCGTCTCCTTCCCGTCGCGGTCCACCGGGGGACGACCGGACCGAACAGCGCAGTGTCGAACCTCGTTCGGGCCGACGAGTGGGCGCACGGCCTCCTTCCCATACTGACCCGGGCCGGCACAGGTCCCAACTCCGGTCGATCACCCCGGGCAGGGTCCGCACCCGCCCCGGCGGAGGCCGAATCCTTTTCCCGGCCGGTGGCTCTTATGGTCGAGCGGGCTGTGAGGGCGTGTCGGAGAAGGCCCCCGTTCCGCGATCGTCCGAACACCGAGAGGCCCTGGTGAACCCTTCCCCATCTTCACGTGCACCCCGAGGGGTGCTGCTGGTCCACGGCGCATGGCACACCGGTCGTGCCTGGGACGGCGTCGCGGCCGGGTTGCGGGCACGTGGCGTCGCCGTGGCCGTCGCCGAGCTGCACCGCGGGTCGCTGGCAGCCGACGTCGCCGCGGCCGAGACCGCACTGGACCGGCTGACCGACGCGGGTGGCCCCGCCGTCGCGTGCGGTCATTCCTACGGCGGTGCCGTCATCACCGGTCTGCCACCGCACAAGGTCGACCACCTCGTGTACCTCGCCGCGATGATGCCCGACCGCGGCGAGACCGCCCTGGGCCTTCTCGCCGGCGCGCCGCCCACCGAGCTCGGAACCAGCATGATCGGCGATCGTGCCGGCACCACGACGATCGACCGGGAGGCGGCGGGAAGGCTGTTCCATGCCCAACTCGACGAGGAGGAACGTGCCCGCCATGCCGCCGAGCTCGTCCCCCAGCTGATGGCCCCCGGCCACCAGCCGACGACCGGCGCCGCCTGGCACCAGCGGCCCAGCACCTACGTCGTCTGCACCGAGGACCGCGCCGTGCACCCGGACCTGCAACGCCGGTTCGCCGCTCGCGCAACGCGGGCGCTCGCCTGGCGAAGCGACCACGGAGTCTTCGCGTCGCACGAGGAGGAGACTGTCGGACTGCTCCACCGGCTGGCCACCGGCGACCGCCACACCCCGTCCGCTTCGCCCGTGCCGCTGCCGGAGCGACGTGGCGGGGGTGACGGGAGGTGACGGGGTGACGGGGTGACGGGGTGACGGGAGGTGGCCGGAGCACGGTGGAGCGGCGAGAGTCCGGAGCCGGAGGGGTGGTGATTCCGGGTGAACGGACGCGGCGCGTCGGCCCGATCGCACGGGAGGCCCGTGGGCGGGCGGCTAGGACGGGGGGATGCACCTTCTCTCTCGGACCGCGTTCCTCGCGGTTGCGCTCGTGATGCTCCCCGGTACCGCCCGCGGGAGCGAGCTCGGCGGGTGGGATCCGACGGCCGTTCGGGCGGTACCTCCGGTCGCCCGTCCCGCGCCGTTCGCCGCGCCCTTCGCCGCGCCGCCGGACGATTCCGTGGACGGACTACCGGAGTACCGGTTCACCGGGGCCGGGTTCGACGCCTGCTCGGCCCCACCGGTGGAGGCCATGTCCGCCTGGCGCGTCGCCTCGCCGTACGGTGCGGTGAACATCTACAGCAGTGGCAGCCAACGCGCCTGCGCGCAGACCCGGTTGACGCCGCAGTGGGTCGGCATGGTCCGGGCGATGGGGTGGCGGCTGGTGCCCACGCACGTCGGGCTGCAGGCACCGTGCGCCGAGCGGGATGACAAGCCGCTGCGGATCGACCCGGCCCGGGCCGAGGAGCAGGGCGCAGAGGAGGCCGCCGAGGCGGCGGCGGCGCTGCGGGTGCTGGGTCTGGGGCCGGGAAGCCCGGTGTACCTCGACATGGAGGCCTATCCGACGGGCGACGCGGTGTGCAGCCGGGCGGTGGTCGACTTCACCGTCGGCTGGACTCGGGCGCTCCAGGCGGCCGGATACCGGTCGGGCTTCTACTCCAGCCTGAACTCGGGCATCGCCGACGTGGTCGCCGCCGCCCGGGCCGGCCGTACCCCCCTGCCCGACGCGATCTGGTACGCCCGCTGGGACGGCCACCCCACGACCACCGGGCAGGCCGGGCTGCCCGACGACCTGTGGACCGGCCGCCGCATCCATCAGTACCGGGGCGGCGCCGACGAAACATACGGCGGGGTGACGCTCAACGTCGACCGGGACGAGTTGGACGGCCTGGTGGCCGGTGGGGCCTGGTAGCAGGTCGGCCCTGGCGGCAGGTGGGCCGGTGGCAGGCCGGGCCCGGTGGCAGGTGGCGCCCGGTGGCAGGCGGACCGGGCCGTGACACTCCGTCCGGCAGGCCGCGGGCCTGGGACACCATCTCAGGGTGGCGCCTTTCGGGTGACGCTTCCGAGGACCCGGAAGCGTCACCCGTCAGGGGGGACTCCCCGGGACGAAATCGACTCCCGCGCAGGGCACCGGCCCTGGACAATCGGGTCATGCGTATACGAGAAGTCCGCACCGAGGACCTGCCGCTGCTCCAGGACGTCGAGCGGGCGGCCGGGCGGTGCTTCCGCGACATCGGCATGCCCGAGATCGCGGACGACGAACCGCTGCCGCTCGACGAGCTCGCTCGGTACCAGCGGGCGGGGCTGGCCTGGGTGGCCGTCGACGAGGCCGACGTTCCGGTGGCCTATCTCGTCGCCGAGCACGTCGACGGCAACCTGCACGTCGAGCAGGTCTCGGTGCACCCTGACAGTGCACGCCGCGGCATCGGACGGTCCCTGCTGGACCACCTCGCCGGACGGGCGGCGGCCCACGGCGTCCCGGCGCTGACCCTCACCACGTTCACGGACGTGCCGTGGAACGCCCCCTACTACGTACGCTGCGGGTTCCGACCGCTCGACGACGACCTGCTCGGCCCGGGCCAACTGGACATCCGCGCCAGGGAAGCGGCCCACGGCCTGGACAGGTGGCCACGGCTCTTCATGCGCCGCCCCGTGTGACGGCGGCCCGGGCTCGCGACCCCCGCGGGCGGCCCGGGTGGCCTGCGGCGACCGTCCCATCCGTGGTCCGCCGGGTCAATCGAGTTGATCAAGGATCGCCCGGTGCCCGTCGGCGATCCGGGCGACCGCTTCCACGACGCGTGCGGCGCCGTCCTCGGCCGCCATCGCGCGAGCGGTGGCACGGGCCCGCGTGCGGAGCGCATCGTCCCGGACTGCTCGGCGCAGGGCGGCCGCCAGCCGGTCGGCGGTCAGCTCGGCGAAGGGGACCGGTGCGGTGGCGGCGCCGAGCGCGGTGAGCCGGGAGGCCCAGAACGGCTGGTCCGCCATGACGGGCACCGGGACCGCCGGAACCCCCGCACGCAGCGCGGCCGCGGTCGTGCCCGCACCGCAGTGGTGGACGGCGGCGGCGGTGCGCGGCAGGAGCAGGGCGTGCGGTAGCTCGCCCACCGTCAGGACGTCGTCGCCGTCGGCCGACAGCCTTGCCCAGCCGGACTGGAGCACGCCCCGCACACCGGCCCGGTGCAGCGCGCGGACGGCCAGTTCACCCAGCCGCTCCCCCGCGCCGGCTGCCATGCTGCCGAAGCCGATGAACACGGGCGGCGGTCCGGCACGGAGGAAGTCCTCGACGACGTCCGGGAGCCGCGCCGCGGACGGCACGTGCGGCCACCAGTTGCCGACCACGCTCAGCCCAGGCCGCCAGTCCGCCGGTCGGGACAGCAGGGCGGTGCTGAAGCCGTGCAGGACCGGCCAGTCCTCCCGCTCACGGCGGCGGCGCTGGGCGCCCTGGGTCAGGGCGGGCAGGCCGAGCCGGGCGCGCAGGCGGCGGGCCGCGTCGGCGTGCAGTCGGTCGACGACGCGCTGGCCGAGCGCGCCGGCCGCACGGTTCCCCCAGCGGCCGAGCGACCTGGCGCTGCCGACCACCGGCGGGAACTCCCCGGTGGGCAGGGTGGGTTGCAGGTAGACACCGAGGCTCGGGACGTTCATGGCCTCGGCGAGGTGCCAACCGAGCGGGGCGGTGGTGGTGGAGAGGAGGAGCAGGTCGGCACCGGGGGCGGCCGCGTCGGCGAGCCCGTCGCCGAGGCGGTCGACGAAGGCCGCCGCTTTGGCGAGGAGGGAGGAGCGCCGGGTCGCCGGGCCGGACGGGGTGGGTGCAGCGCGGACGCCAGCCGCCACCCCGGGCGCGTCGACCTCCGTGTGGGCGCGCGGGTCGGCGCGCGGGTCGACGCGCGGGTCGGCGGGGAGCGGGCGGAAGTCCAGGCCGCTGTCGCCGACGAGTGTGGCGAAGGCCTCCGGCGCAGCGAGGGCCACGTCGTGGCCCGCCTCGCGCAGACCGACGCCGAGGCCGGTGTAGGGGGCGACGTCGCCGTACGAACCGGCCGCCGCGATCAGGATCTTCACTGGTCGTCCTCGGGGTGGGCGGGGGTTCCTGCGGTGGCGTCCGGACATGCGGAACGGGTGGAGCGAGCCCCCGGGTGGATGGCGGTGCGGTCGGGCCCCGGCCGGCCGGGACCGCTGCTGCGGCGGGCGTTGGCGCCGATGGCCGCACGGAGGTAGGCCGCCAGTCCCGGGCGCTGGTCGCCGACCGGAACGACCAGGGCGAAGGCCCGGGCGTCCGCCTCGTAGTCGTCGGCGATCCGGCAGTGCATCTCCGGTGGACACGGGGTGAACCAGCGGGCGATGTGCTGCCGGTGCTCCTCCGCCAGGTCGAGGACCCGCTCGCTGTCGGGGGCGGCACCGTCCGCGAAAGCCGCCAGCAGCCTCCGGCGCCAGATTGCGGCTTCGGCCATCAGCCGGCGCCAGTCCTCCTTGGAGTGGCCGGCGGCCCGTGCGAGCGCCTGCTGGTGGCCCTCCCGCTCGCCCCACTTGAGGTGGGCGTCGGTGGCGTAGCTGAGGTCGAAGACCACGTCGCCGAAGACCTCGAACCGCTCCTCGGGAGTCAGTTCGACGCCGGTGCGCTGGACTTCGATCGCCCGCTCGGCGACCTCGACCAGCTTCTGCAGCCTGGCGATCTGGTCGGTGAGGGCCTGGCGCCTGGCCCGCAGGTGGTCCAGTGCGGTGGCCTGCGGGTCGGCCAGGATGGCCGCGATCTCCTCCAGGGTGAAGCCGAGCTCACGGTAGAACAGGATCTGCTGGAGCCGGGCCAGGTCCGCACTGCTGTAACGGCGGTATCCCGCCGGGCTCCGCTCGCTGGGCGCGAGCAGCCCGGATCGGTCGTAGTGGTGCAGCGTCCGCACCGTGACCCCGGCGAACCCGGAAACCTGCCCGACCGACCAGCTCATTGCCGCACCCCGCACCCGTGTCCACGGCGTCCCGTCGCCGGCCGCCGCTCGTTCGCTCGCTCGCTCCCCAACGGTGCGCCCTGACGTGGGGTCAGGGTCAAGATTCGCAGGTCGGCGACCGCGCGGCGGCCGGACCGCGCCCCGACGGTGGCCGCACCGCGCCCCGGCGGCGGCCGGACCGCGCCCCGGCGGCGGCCGGTCGAGAGGTCAGCGGGCAGTCGTGTGGTCGTAGTCCTGGCGGGCCCGTTCGACGCGGTCCAGGTTGGCGGCCGACCACTCCACCAGGCTGGCGAACAGGGGCGCCAGGCTGCGGCCGAGTTCGGTGATCTCGTACTCGACCCGCGGCGGCACCTCGGCGTGGTACGTCCGCTGCACCAGGCCGTCGCGCTCCAGTTGACGCAGCCGCTGGGTGAGCACCTTGGGGGTGATCGCGGTGATCCGGCGCTGGAGCTCCACGTAGCGCTGGCGGCCGTGCTCGTTCAGCGCCCAGAGGATCGGGGTGGTCCAGCGGCTGAAGACCAGGTCCACCACCGGGCCGATCGGACACGCCTGGCCCGGGTCAGTCGATCCGTCGACCGCCGCCCGGTCCGCCTTCGGCCCGCCCGCCTTCCACCCGTCCGCCTCACCCACAGCGCTCCCCCTCCGAGCCGGGTCACTTTCCCCTAGGTACCTACTGTACGCAGGCTGTTAGCGTCTCCCTGTCGTCGCGAACGGGATCCTCCGCGATGACGTCAACTCTCCATTTCAACAGGCGAGTTCAATCGACTTCCACCGATGGACGGGACAGCTGTGATGATCGTTGTGACGGGTGCGACGGGCAATGTCGGGCGGCCGCTGGTGCAGGCTCTCGCGGCGGCGGGCGAGCAGGTGACGGCGGTCTCGCGGCGGCCTTCGGACGCCTCGCTCCCGGTGGGCGTGCGACATCACCCGGCCGACCTGACGGACGCCGCGAGCCTGCGGCCGGCCCTGGGCGGCGCCGAGGCGCTGTTCCTCCTCCTCTCCGGCGAGGTGCTGGCAGGTGCGGACCGTCAGAGCGCGGACGCGCTCCTCGACGCGGCCAGGGCGGCGGGGGTGCGCCGGGTGGTGCTGCTCTCCTCCCAGGTCTCCGGGACCCGGCCCGGATCCGTCTCGCACGCGCCACTGGTGGCGTACGAAGAGGCGGTCCGGGCGTCCGGGCTCGACTGGACGATCCTGCGGCCGAGCGGCTTCCACTCCAACGCCTTCGCCTGGGCCGAGCCGGTCCGGACCCGACGGACCGTGCCGGCGCCGTTCGGCGACGTGGCCCTGCCCACCGTGGACCCGGAGGACCTGGCAGCGGTGGCCGCGACCGTCCTGCGCGACGGGCACGCACACACCGGCCGGACCTACGTGCTGACCGGACCCGAACCGGTCTCCCCGCGCGAGCAGGCGCACGCCCTCGCGGCGGCCGTCGGCGAGCCGGTGCACTTCGTGGAGCTCGGCCGGGAGGCCGCTCGGGCACACCTGGTGCAGTTCATGCCGGAGCCCGTCGCCGACGGCACCCTCGACATCCTCGGCGAGCCGACCGACGAGGAGCGGCGGG
>NZ_JAKNTA010000010.1:130397-354186 GCF_022288725.1 Kitasatospora sp. A2-31
CCGGGGCGCTCCGCCCGGCCGTCCGACTTCCGTGTCCCGTCCCGCTCCTGCGGCTGCCCCCCCCCCGGCGGCGCGGCCGCACCGGCCCGCCACCGCCCGCGCGGGCGCGCCCGACTCCACGGCACCCGACCGGCCCGACGGCCGGCCCGCCAGGTGGCCGCCCGGCCGTGGTGGGCCCGTCAGTCCGCGACCATCCGCACCGCGCCCGGCACGTACTCGCGCTGGCGGACCACCCGGTACCAGCCCTTGGGCAGCGGTATCGCCGCGTGCTCCTCGTGCACCACCCGGCCGCCCTCGGGCAGGTGCAGCCAGGCCGCGCCGAACGGGCCGGCCTCCCGCCGCAGCCGCCCGGGGCCGACCACGGCGTGCGCATGGCCGGTCACCTCGCCCAGGGCCAGCACCAGCCGGCCCCGCACGTCCCTCGGCTGCCCGGGCAGCTCGGCCACCCGCGGCGGCACCGAGGCCTCCTCCACCGGCACGATCAGCACGTCACCCTGGCGGTACATCAGCCCTCCCTCGTTCGAACCGACCGGACGTCGGATTCCCACGGCCGGAACGTAGACCGAGGGTCTGACAACGCGCCCGGAATACGCCCCCGCCGCCGGATTGTCCGACCCGACTGGTAGACATCTGTTCGGTCCCGACCCCGGAGGAGCAGCGCATGACGGTCAACGAGCACATCCGGCAGTTCCACGGTCTGCCGGTCTTCGACCTCTACCGGGCGGTCGAGCAGGACGGCGAGCTGCCGGACGCGGCGTCGGTCGCCTGGAAGGTCGGCATCGAGTTCGACGCGTCGTGGACGTTCGTGGAGCTCTGGGAGCACTTCGTCGAGAAGGTGGACACCGGGCGGGTCACCGCGGTGGTGATCGGCGAGTGGTCGCACGACGGTCCGGAGAGCTTCGCCGGACCGCTGGCGGCCGTCCTCGCGTCGGCCGACCGGCTGCCGGCGCTGCGCGGCCTGTTCATCGGCGACATCACGTACGAGGAGAGCGAGATCTCCTGGATCGACATGGTCGACGTCACGCCGGTGCTCACCACGTTCCCGCTGCTCCGGGAGCTGGTGGTGCGCGGCGCGGCCGGGGAGACGGTGGAGGGCGAGGGCATCGGGCTGCAGCCGGTGCGCCACGAGCACCTGCGCGCCCTGCGCTTCGAGTCGGGCGGCCTGCCGGCCCGGGTGCTGCGGGCCGTCGCGAGCAGCGATCTCCCGGTGCTGGAGCGGCTGGAGTTCTGGCTCGGCGTGCCGGGCTACGGCGGTGACGCCACCCTGGACGACCTGGCGCCGTTCCTGGACGGCTCGCGGTTCCCGGCGCTGCGCCACCTCGGCCTGCAGGACAGCGAGATGCAGGACGAGATCGCCGCCGCCGTCGCCCAGGCGCCGGTCGTGGCCCGGTTGGAATCGCTCAACCTCTCCATGGGCGTCCTCACCGACCAGGGCGCCGCCGCCCTGCTGGAGGGTCAGCCGCTCACGCACCTGCGGGCGCTCGACCTGCACCACCACTTCCTGACCGAGGCGATGCAGGAACGGGTACGCCAGGCCCTGCCCGGCGTGGCGGTCGACCTCTCGGCGCCCGGCAAGCCCGACGACCAGTGGCGGTACGTCGCCGTGGCCGAGTAGCGACACCGCCCCGCGGCCCGCCCCGGCCCGTACCCTGCACCCGCACGTCAGCCGAGCACCAGCACCGGCACCAGCCCCAGCACCAGCACCAGCACCGCCAGGAGAAACCATGGCCGTCTCCCGCCACATCGAAGAGTTCCACGGGCTGCCCGTGTTCGCGTTCTCCGCCGATCCCGGCGACCGGCGGGAGCTGCCCGCCGCCGACGCGGTCGCCTGGCGGATCGCGGTGGACTACGGCTCCGGCACCGGGTTCGAGGACGTCTGGCGGGCCTTCCACGCCGCCGTCGACCCGTCCGCGGTGAAGGCGCTGGTCATCGGCCCCTGGTGGGCCGAGGACTACGAACCCGTCACCGCCGCGCTGGCCGCGGTCGTCCGCGACGCCGCGCTGTTCCCGGCGCTCGAAGCGCTCTTCGTCGCGGACGTGACGTACGACGAGTGCGAGATCTCCTGGTTGGAGATGGCCGACGTCACCCCGCTGCCGACGGTGTTCCCGCAGCTCACCGAACTCGTGGTGCGCGGCGGCACCGGCCTGGCGCTCACTGCGTTCCAGCACGACCGGCTGAGGGTCCTGCGGTTCGAGGCGGGCGGCCTGCCGCGCTCGGTGGTGGAGGCGGTGGCGGCGTCCGAACTGCCCGCGCTGGAGCGGCTCGACCTCTGGCTCGGCGTGGACGAGTACGGCGGCGACGCCGGCCTCGGCGACCTCGCCCCCGTCCTGGACGGGGCACGCTTCCCCTCACTGCGCCACCTCGGCCTGGCCAACAGCGAGATCCAGGACGAGATCGCCGCCGCCGTCGCCCAGGCCCCGGTGGTGGCACGGCTGGAGTCCCTGAACCTCTCGATGGGCGTCCTCAGCGACGAGGGCGCCGCCGCCCTGCTGGAGGGCCAGCCGCTCACCCACCTGCGGGCGCTCGACCTGCACCACCACTACCTCACCGAACCGATGCAGGAGCGGCTGCGCCAGGCCCTGCCGGGAGTGGAGGTCGACCTCTCCGACCCCGAGCACGAGGACGACCCGGAGGACCGCTATGTCGCGGTCGCCGAGTAGCCGGCTGGCGGTGCTGGGCAACCCGGGCCACCGGCGGGTGACGCTGTTCGCCGCCGCGGCCCGGGCCGCCGGCCTGCCCGAACCCGTCGTGGTGCCGTGGATCGACGTCCTGCGGGGCACGTACCGCGTGCCCGAGGGCAGCCTGTTGCGGATCGACTCCCCGGGTGAGGACGAGGCCGTGGACGCTCTGCTGCGCCGACCGGTGCTGGGCGCCGGCTACGAGCCGACGCGGGTCGAGGGCGGGGCGGCCTGGTACGCGGGCGTCGTGGCGGCCCTGCGCTCGGTGGCCCGGGTGCCGGGCGTCCGCCTGCTGGGCGATCCCGAGGAGATCGCCGTGATGTTCGACAAGCGCCGCGCCCACGCCCGGCTGGCCGCCTCCGGGGTGCCGGTCCCCCGGGCCCTGGCCGGCCCGCCCGTGGCCGGGTGGGAGGACCTGCGGGCCCGGCTGGGGGCCGCGGGGCTGCGCCGCGTGTTCGTCAAACCGGTGCACGGCTCCTCGGCGTCCGGTGTGGTGGCGCTGGAGTTCGGCCCGCGCGGCCAGGTCCTGGCCACCACCTCGGTCGAGTCGGCGGACGGCCGGCTGTACAACTCGCTGCGGGTCCGTCGCCTTCGGGACGAACGGACGGTGGCCGAGCTGGTCGACCGCCTCGCGCCCGACGGTCTGCACGTGGAGCAGTGGATCCCCAAGTCCTCGCAGTCGGGGCGCTCGGCCGACCTGCGGGTGGTGGTGATCGGCGGGCGCGCCACCCACGCGGTGGTGCGGACCAGCACCCAGCCGATCACCAACCTCCACCTCGGTGGCGCCCGCGGCAGCCTCGACCTCGCGCAGCGGGCCGCGGGCGACGCCTGGCCGGCCCTGCTGGAAACGGCCGAGCGGGCCGCCGCCTGCTTCCCGAACTCCCCCGTAGTCGGTGTCGACGTGCTGCCGGCCGGCGGCTGGCGGCGGGGCCTGGTCGGCGAGGTGAACGCCTTCGGCGACCTGCTGCCCAATCTCACCGGTCTGCCCGGCGGCCCGGCCGAGGGACTCGACACCTACGCCGCCCAGCTCGCCGCACTCCCCCGCACCGACCCCGACGGCCGGCCCGGACCGGCCGACCGCCCACGCCTGGAACCGATCAGATGAACCACCAGCACCCGCCCGCCCGCCACCGCACGGACGCCGACGCGAGCCCGACCGTGACGACCACCGCCACGGACCCGAGCGCCGTCACGGCGAACGCCGTCAACGCCGCGCCCGACATGAACGCCGTGGTGGGCAGCCACGACCTGCTCCTGGTCACCCTCGACACCCTGCGCTTCGACGTCGCCGAGGAGCTGGCGGCGGCGGGCCGGATCCCCAACCTCGCCGCCCACCTGCCCGGCGGCCGGTGGGAGCGCCGGCACTCGCCCGGCAGCTTCACCTACGCCGCGCACCAGGCGATCCTGGCCGGCTTCCTGCCCACCCCGGCCTCCCCCCAGGGGCCGCACCCGCGGCTGTTCGCGGCCCGCTTCGCCGGTTCGGAGACCACCGCCCCGCGCACCTGGGTGTTCGACACGCCCGATCTGCCGAGCGCCCTCGCCGCGGCCGGGTACCGAACGGTCTGCATCGGCGGCGTCGGCTTCTTCAACAAGCAGGGCGCCCTGGGTTCGGTACTGCCGGGGCTGTTCCAGGAGAGCCACTGGGAGCCCGAGATGGGCGTTCCCTCGCCCGTCTCCTTCGAGGCACAGGTCGCCCGGGCCGAACGGGTGGCCGCGGAGCAGCCTCCGGAGCAGCCGCTCTTCCTCCTGCTCAACGTGTCGGCCCTGCACCAGCCCAACTGGTTCCACCTGGCCGGAGCGACCCGGGCGGACGGGGACTCCCGCGCCAGCCACGCGGCAGCGCTCGAGTACGTGGACGCGCACATCGGGCGGCTCTTCGCGACGATGAGCGCCCGCCGGCCGTGCTTCGCCATCGTCTGCTCCGACCACGGCACGGCCTACGGCGAGGACGGCTACACCGGCCACCGGATCGGCCACGAGGTGGTCTGGACGGTCCCGTACGCGCACTTCACCATCCCCGCCACCGGAGCGACCGCATGACCGTCACCCCCGCCGTCACCCCCGCCGTCACCCCGACCGCCCCGGGAACCTCGGCCAGCCCGGCGCCAACGGCCACCCCCGAGTCCGGCTCGCCGTACCAGTCGTACGTCTACGCCTACCCGCACAAGACCGCCTACCGGGCGCTGCCGGAGCGCCCGCCACTGCGCGAGCTCTGGGCCGGTGAGCCGCAGCACGCGCTCTCGCTGTACCTGCACATCCCGTTCTGCGAGGTGCGCTGCGGCTTCTGCAACCTCTTCACCCGGATCGGCAGCCCCGAAGGCCTGACCACCGCCTACCTGGACGCGCTCGACCGCCAGGCCGCGGCCGTCCGCGAGGCGCTGGCCGGCGACGCCCGGTTCGCGCTGGCCGCGTTCGGCGGGGGGACGCCGACCTACCTCTCGGCCGGTGAACTGGAGCGGCTCTGCGACATCGCCGAGCAGCGGATGGGCGCGGACCTGCAGGCCGTCCCGCTCTCCGTGGAGGCGTCCCCCGCCACCGCGACCGCCGACCGGCTGGAGGTGCTGGCCGCCCGCGGCACCACCCGCCTCAGCCTGGGCGTGCAGTCCTTCGTCGACCGCGAGGCCCGCTCCGCCGTGCGCCCGCAGAAGCGCGCTGAGGTCGAGGCCGCCCTCGGGCGGATCCGCACCGCCGGGTTCCCCGTCCTCAACATCGACCTGATCTACGGCATCGACGGCCAGACCGAGGCCAGTTGGCGGCACTCGCTGGACGCCGCCCTCGCCTGGCAGCCCGAGGAGCTCTACCTCTACCCGCTGTACGTCCGGCCGTTGACCGGCCTGGCCCGGCGCGGCGAGCCGGAGGGCCAGGCCGCGTGGGACGCCCGGCGGCTCGCGCTCTACCGGACCGGCCGCGACCACCTGCTCGACCGGGGGTACCGGCAGGTCTCGATGCGGATGTTCCGCCGCGCCGCGTCCCCGCAGGCCACGGCCGGCGAGTACGCCTGCCAGACCGACGGCATGGTCGGCCTCGGCTGTGGCGCCCGCTCCTACACCTCACGCCTGCACTACTCGTTCGACTACGCCGTCGACGCCGGCGAGGTCCGCGGCATCATCGACGCGTACGTGGCCACCGAGGACTTCCACCGCGCCGAGTACGGGCGGTACACGACGCCCGAGGAGGCCCGGCGGCGCCACCTCCTGCAGTCGCTGCTCCAGGCCGAGGGTATGGAGGTGGCGGACTACCGGGCCAGGTTCGGCTCCGCGCCCGCCGAGGACTTCCCGGCCGAACTGGCCGCGTTCGAGGCACGCGGCTGGCTGGCGGACGGGAACGGTCGGCGCCTGGTGCTCTCCCCCGAAGGGCTGGCGCACTCGGACGCGGTCGGGCCGCTGCTGTTCTCCGGCGAGGTGCGCCGGCTGATGGCGGAGTACGAGGCGAAATGACCTTCCTCGGCATGCCCTCGCGCGGCCCCGGGCCCGGCGTCGCCCCCGCCGGGTCACCCCTACCCGCCGGGTCACCGGCACCCGCGGCGCCCGGCGGCGGCGTCGACCTGTCCCTGCTCTACCGGGGCCCGCTCGCCTCCTGCGACTACGACTGCCCGTACTGCCCGTTCGCGAAGCGGCGCGACACCCCGGAGCAACTGCGGGCGGACCGTGCGGCGCTGGAACGGTTCACCGGCTGGGTCGCGGACCGGGCGGGGACGGGCGACACGCTGTCGGTGCTGTTCACCCCGTGGGGCGAGGGCCTGGTGCGGTCCTGGTACCGGCGCGCCCTCGTCGGGCTGAGCCGTCTGCCGCACGTCCGGCGGGTGGCGATCCAGACCAACCTCAGCTGCCGCACCGACTGGCTGGCCGAGGCCGACCTCGCCACGCTCGCGCTCTGGGTGACGTACCACCCCGGGCAGGTCGGCCACGAGCGCTTCCTCGCCAAGTGCCGGGAGCTCGACCGGCTCGGCGTGCGGTACAGCGTCGGCGTGGTGGGCGAGCCCGGTCACCTGGCGGCGGCCCGTCGGCTCCGCGCCGAGCTCTCCCCGGCGGTCTACCTGTGGGTGAACGCGGCCGAGGGCCGCACCTACACCGACGCCGTGGCCGCCGACTGGCAGGCCCTCGACCCGCACTTCGGGTACAGCCGGCACGCCCACCCCAGCGCGGGCCTTCCCTGCCGCACCGGCGAGTCGGTGCTGTCGGTCGACGGCGACGGCACCGTCCGCCGCTGCCACTTCGTCCGGGACGTCCTCGGCAACCTGTACGACGGCTCGTACCTGGCACAGCTGCGGGCCCGCCCCTGCCCGCTGCCGGTCTGCGACTGCCACATCGGCTACGTCCACCTGGAGACCCTGCCGCTCCACGAGGTCTTCGCCGGGGGCGTCCTGGAGCGGGTGCCGCACGACTGGCGGCCGCAACGGTAGCCGGCGGCACCGGGCACGCCGTGACGGCGGTCCCGGTGCCGCCCGGGCGGCCGCCGTCACGGATCGGGTCGGTGCCGGGGTCAGTCGACGTCGACCGCCGACCGGGCCGCCTCGACCGCCGCGACCTCGGCCGAGCCGGCTCCGTACGCCCGCGCAGTCGGTGGTGGACGTCGCGTGGGCCGGGGGCGCCCGGTACCGGACCTGCAGCGCCTTGTCCCTGCCGAAGTCCGTTCGGGGACGCACCGTGCGCCGGAGCACCGCACCCGTCCGCGGAGCGATCCGGCCGGATCGCCACGGATCGGCGACGGCACCGGGGACGCCGTCGCGCCGCGAACGCGGTCACACCGGCGTCGACCTGCGAGCGGCCGGACAAGGCCTAGCCTGGTGAGTAGGAGGAGGCGATGGACATGCTTGGAGACGCACCACTGGTGGCCATCATCCCGGCAGCCGACATTGCACGGGCCAAGAGCTTCTACACCGACACCCTCGGCGCGAAGCTCAGCGACGACAGCGGACCGGACCTGACGTTCGAGTGCGGCGGCACCGAGTTCGGCATCTACGAGACCCCGAGCGCGGGCCAGGCGGCGCACACCCTGGCCAGCTTCAAGGTCGACGACCTCGACGCCGCGATGACCGCACTGCGCGGCCGCGGAGTCACCTTCGAGGAGTACGACATGCCGGGCCTGAAGACGGTCAACGGCGTGGCCGAGGCCGAGGGCATGCGCGCGGCCTGGTTCAAGGACAGCGAAGGGAACATCCTCTGCGTCAACGAGCGCAGCAGCGGCTGACCTGACGGCCGGCCCGGACCGTCCCACGGAGCGGGGCCCTTGCGGCCCCGCCCGCGTGGGTGGACGGCGGGCTTCGTCGGGCGCGGACGGCGCGCTCCCCGGGCAGCTCGGCCTCCTGCGCCGACCGCGTCCCGGGCCCGGCACACAGTGGCGTGTGCCGCGACGCCGGCCGACACAGGTGCGCCCGTCCAACCCCTGCTCCCGTCCACCCTCTGCCCGGTGGGCCGGAACTGCTTCACGGTGGCGGCGGAAGTGTCGTCCCCAGCCTGTGGTCCGAATCGCTTGCCCACGGCACGTGAGCCACAGCAGCAGGCATCACGCTCACCTCGATCGGCGGTCGGCCGGGCCGTGTCCCGCTGGTTCGCCGCTGACCGGGGACACGAGCACACCGCGCCCGACCTCGCCCCGGGCCGCCCCGACGGCGTCCCCCGGCGAGACCGGGGAGCCGCGGGCCGACCGCATCCGTGTGCGGACGCAGTCGGCCCTCGCCGACCCCATCCGCACACGGATGCGCAGGACTAGGCTGCTGACCATGGGTGCGTATCCGACGTCCGGGGAGTCCGTGGCACGCCGAGCCGGGCCGGCGCGCCGGTCCCCCGCGGCGGACGGGACCGCGGCCGTCCCCTACCGGACCGCGGCGGCAGGCGCGGGGCTGGAGGTGGTGGAGCGGCTGCTGGCCGGTCGCGGGGTGGCCGTCCTGAGCGGGGCGGGCCTGTCCACCGAGTCCGGGATTCCCGACTACCGGGGTGCCACCGGCAGTCGGCGCCGCGGCACACCGATGACGTACCAGGAGTTCACCGGGAGCGAGGCCGCCCGGCGCCGGTACTGGGCGCGCAGCCACGTCGGGTGGCGGGCGATCGCCGCCGCCGAGCCGAACGCCGGGCACCGCGCGGTCGAGGCGCTCCGCCGGTCGGGACACGTGTCCTCGGTGATCACCCAGAACGTCGACGGGCTGCACCGGGCGGCCGGGACGGCTGACGCGGTGGAGTTGCACGGCGGGCTCGACCGGGTGGTCTGCCTCGGGTGCCGGCGCACCACCGCCCGCGCCGAGCTGGACCGCCGGCTGGAGGCGCTGAACGACGGCTTCCGGGAGACGGGCGCAACGCTCAACCCGGACGGGGACGTCGAGCTGGCGGACGCGCGGGTGGCCGCGTTCCGGATCGCGCCGTGCGAGGCCTGCGGCGGCGTACTCAAGCCCGACGTGGTGTTCTTCGGCGAGGCCGTGCCCAAGGAGCGGGTCGAACAGTGCTACCGGCTGGTCGACGCGGCGCGGGCGCTGCTCGTCCTCGGCTCGTCGCTGACCGTCCTCTCGGGGCTCCGGTTCGTGCGCCACGCCGCCCGCAGCGGCCGGCCGGTCGCGATCGTCAACCAGGGCTCGACGCGCGGGGACGACCTCGCGGTGGCGACGGTCGCACTTCCGCTCGGCACCACGCTCACCACGTTGGCGCACCGCCTCACTCCGCCCACCGGGGCACCGACGCCCGAAGCACCGACGCCTGAAGCACCGACGGCCGAAGCACCGACGCCCCAGGCGCAGCCCACCGAACAGAGGTGACGGTCCGCCGGGCGTCGGCGCGACCCGGTCCGGCGGGTGGCGCCCGCGGCGACGGCGCCCCGGCCCGGCGGCACCCGACGCCCCCCGCACCCCAGGCCGCCACGCCCCGCGCACCCCGCACCCCAGGCCGCCACGCCCCGCGCACCCCGCACCCCGCACCCCGCACCCCGCACCCCGCACCCGTACGACGGCTGGGGGTTCGGTAAACCAAACGGCTGGCGCCTGCTCACTGCCCGGTCATTGCCCGGCCGGGGCGTCCGGGGACGGCCACCGGGCGGTGTCGGGGCGGCAGTCGCCGGGGGCCGGGGTGCTGAGGTGGAGGCGCTGCTCGGCCCGGTAGTGGAGCAGCAGGACGGACCGGACCGGGCCGTCCAGCGCCGTGTAGGAGTGCGGCATCGCCGCGTCGAAGGCGATGTAGTCGCCGGGGCCGAGCTCCACCTCGCGCCCGTCCACCCGGACACCGAGCCGGCCCGTCTGGACGATGGTGTGCTCCGTGCCGGTGTGGCCGAGGGAGTCCTGGGTGCCGTCGGCCCGCACCTGCTGGTCGTAGACCTCGAACACGGCGTCGGCGGACTCGATCCGGCGCAGCGGGCGCAGGTCGACGCCCTTGCCGCTGAGCACCTCGACGTCGGCCGCGCGGACCACCGTCACCTCGCGGGACGGCGGGCGGTCCACCAGGTCGGAGATGGGCACCTCCAGGACGCGGGCGAGGCTGAACACCGTTTCGATGGTCGGGTTGCCGGTGCCCTGCTCCAGCTGGGAGAGGGTGGCCTTGCCGATCTTCGACCGCCGGGACAGCTCGGAGAGCGACAGCCCTCGCTGGGTCCTGACCCGCTTCAGATTGGCGGCCAGCATGTCCCGGACCGAGCCCTCGGTGGCGCTCACGCTTCCTCTTTCCTCCCGATGCCGTTCGATATACCGTACAGGTCGTGCCGGCGGACCAGGCCATGATGCCGTTCGCTCCCCCGACCGGGGTGGAGCGCGCGCCGTGTCCGACCGGCTGCCGGCCGGCTGCCGTCGAGCGGCAGCCCGGACCCCCATTCGATTCAGGAGACGGCTGTGACCGAGCGGACACCCGACAACCAGGAGTTCGAGGCCCCCGTGAGCGAGCGCAAGAAGCGGAAGAACGGCCTGCTCCAGGGGGTGAGCGAGGAGCTCGCCGCGCACATGCGCCAGGGGTGGGGCGACACCGAGCTGCGCGATCTGGAGCCGATCCCGCAGGCCGCGCACACCGCCCGCCGCCGGGCCGTGCTCTCCGCCCGCTTCCCGGGTGAGCTGCTGGTGATCCCCTCCGGCAACCCGAAGGTCCGCTCCAACGACACGGACTACCCCTTCCGGCCGTCGTCCGACTACGTCTACCTGACCGGCGACCAGTCCGAGGACGCCGCCCTGGTGCTGGAGCCCCTGGCGGACGGCGGGCACCAGGCGGTCGCCTACCTGCTGCCGCGCTCCGACCGCGAGAACGGCGAGTTCTGGCTCGACCTGCACGGGGAGCTCTGGGACGGCCGGCGCCCCAGCCTCACCGAGAACGAGCGGCTCCTCGGCCTGCCCTGCCGCGACGTCCGCACGCTGCTGGAGCGGCTCGGCGAGGCCACCGGCCCGGTCCGGCTGCTGCGCGGTCACGACACGGACGTCGAGGCCGCGCTGAGCGACGCGGTGAGCCTGCGCGCGGACGAGGAGTTCCGCGAGTTCCTGTCCGGGATGCGGCTGGTCAAGGACGAGTTCGAGATCGCCGACCTGCGGTTCGCGTGCGAGGCGACCGCCCGCGGGTTCGAGGACGTCGTCCGCACGATGGGCGCGGACACGCCGACCCCCGAGCGGGTGATCGAGGGCACCTTCTTCCTGCGCGCCCGGACCGAGGGCAACGACATCGGCTACAAGTCGGTCTGCGCCGCCGGCGAGCACGCCACCACCCTGCACTGGGTGCGCAACAACGGCCAGGCCCGCCCCGGCGAGCTGCTGCTGCTCGACGCCGGCGTGGAGACCGACAACCTCTACACCTCCGACGTCACCCGCACGGTGCCGGTCAGCGGCCGGTTCAGCCCGATCCAGCGCAAGGTCTACGACGCGGTGTACGCCGCGCAGGAGGCCGGGATCGCCGCGGTCAAGCCCGGTGCGGCCTTCCGGGACTTCCACGTCGCCGCCCAGCGCGTGCTGGCCGAGCACCTGGTCGCCTGGGGCCTCCTGGGCGACCGCTCGGTGGACGAGGTGTTCGAGCTGGGGCTGCACCGCCGCTGGACGCTGGCCGGTACCGGGCACATGATCGGCCTGGACGTCCACGACTGCGCCGTGGCCCGCCGCGAGGCGTACGTCGACGGCACGCTGGAGCCCGGGATGGTGCTCACCGTCGAGCCGGGGATGTACTTCCAGGCCGACGACCTGTCCGTGCCCGAGGAGTACCGCGGTATCGGCGTCCGGATCGAGGACGACATCCTGGTCACCGCCGACGGCAACGAGAACCTCTCGGCCGGTCTGCCGCGGCAGGCCGACGACGTCGAGGCCTGGATGGCCCGCGTCCGCGGCTGAGCCGCCCGCAGGTCGCCCGCAGGTCGCCCGCAGGTCGCCCGCAGATCGCCCCGCAGCGGAACGGCCGGCCCGCACCCTCGGTGCGGGCCGGCCGTGCTCCCACGGACGCCCTACAGCAGGCCGTGCAACCGCAGGTCGGCGACACACTTTCCGATGAACTCCGGGGTGAGCGAGGGCACTTCGCCCCCGCCGACGCCGAGCTCACGGACCGCGGCGGTGAAGCGCGCGGCCGGGGTCGCGGAGCCCGGCCGCGGCTCGCCGGGGCGGGCGTAGGCCGGCAGCAGGGGCAGCAGGGAGAGCCGGCGCTGGTGGTCGGGCAGGCCGCGCAGCGCCGCCTCGAAGCGCATGTGCCACTCCCGGTGGTCGTCGAAGCGGGCGATCGGGTGGCCCGCCGCGATCAGCCAGTCGACGATCCCGTCCAGCGAGATGCCGTCGTCGTTCGCGTTGACGGTGTGGAAGGTGGTGAAGCCCGCCGCGCCGTGGGCGGCGAGGGCGGTGATCGCCTCGGCGGTGAAGTCCACCGGAAGGCCGCTGTAGTGGGCGCGGTCGCTGCGCCTGCCGTCGCGGTCGAGCCGGTAGAAGGAGCGCGGTGCCATGCCGGCGGCGAGGACGCTGAGGACGACGCGGGTGAACCGGTCCGGCAGGTTCAGCCGGCCGGGGAGGCTGCGGTGGGCCAGGATCATGTCCGGTCGGAAGACGGTGACCGGCAGGCCCGTCAGTTCGTGCGCCTCGCGCAGCAGCACTTCGCCGGCCCACTTGCTGGTGGCGTAGCCGTTCGCGTCGGAGTCGTCGAGCGGGCGGGCGGGGAGCGCCTCGCGGATGTCGGCCGCCTCGTCGAGCAGTGTCGCGTCGGGGCGCACCGCGGCGGCGATGGTGGAGACGTAGGCGAAGCGCTTCGGGCGGCCGGTGAGCGCCAGGGCGATCAGCTCAGCGGTCGCGGCGACGTTCGGGGTGAACAGGCGCCGGTACGGGAGCACGTGGTTGACCAGGGCGGCTGCGTGCACGATCTGGTCGGTCCGGGCGGCGAGCCGGGCCCAGGTGGCGTCGTCCAGGCCCAGTTTCGGCTCGGCGAGGTCCGCCGCCAGGACGTCGAGGCGGTCCCCGGCAGCCTCGACGAGCCGGTCGGCCCGCTCCTCCCCCGCCGCGGCGCGCAGGCAGTCGAGGACGCGCCGGCGGGCGGCCGTGTCGTCCTCCGCCCGGGCCAGGCAGGTGAGCCGCCCCCCGGACCGGGCGAGGCGTTCGAGCCATTCGACGGCGAGGAAGCGGCCGAGGTAGCCGGTCGGGCCGGTGAGCAGCACGTCGTGGACCGGGGCCGGGCCGTCCGGCGCGCCGGCCTCGGCCCCGGACGCGGGGGTGAGCAGGCGGGCGTCGAGGAACCGGTCGAGGGTGAGGTCGGCGGCCCGGGCCTCGACCGCGTCCGCGCCGTGCACGGAGGCGAAGCTGGCCCGCGGCACCGTGGCGCCGGACGCCGGTGCGCCGGACGGCTCGCGGCCGACCGGCGCGGTCCCCGGCGACGGAGCCCCGGCGCCCCGGCCGAGGCGGTCGGCGATCCGGGCCAGCGTCGCGGACGGGCCGAGCACGGCCTGGACCGGCACCTCGGTGTCGAAGACCCGTTCCAGCACGGTCGCGAAGGTGTGGGCGGAGAGCGAGTCACCGCCGAGCTCGGCGAAGGTGGCCTCCGGACGCACCAGTGCCGCGGGGTGGCCGAGGGTGATCTGGACGGCGGTGCGGACCGCCTCCAGCGGTTCCACCGCCCCGTCGCGGGCGCTCAGCTCGGCGAGCTGGCCGGCCCGGCCGGCCGCGATGTCCGCGTACAGCTGCTCCAGCCGGGCGCCGTAGTGCTCCTTGAGGGCGGGGCGCAGCAGCTTGCCGACCCCCGAGAGCAGTCCGTTGGCGAGGCCGAACGGCTGCCGCTCGATCAGCACGTCCTGCGGGATCTCGTAGGCGTACAGGCCGGCTCCGTGGGCGAGTTCGCGCATCGAGTCGAGGACGGCCGCGCGGGCGCAGGCGTCGTCGGCCCGCCCCAGCCGCTCCCGGTCGGGCACGACCACCGCCAGCAGGAACGCCTGCTCGCTGCTGCCGTAGACGTAGACCTGGGCGACGAGCGGGCTGGTGGAGTAGAGCGCCTCCAGCTTCGAGACCGCGACGAACTCGCCCTGGGAGAGCTTGACGACGTTGTTGATCCGGTCGACGTAGACCAGGCGGTCGGGCCCGACCTCGGCGAACACGTCGCCGGTGCGGTAGTAGCCGTCCTCGTCGAAGGTGCGGGCGGTGACCTCGGGCTGCCGGTAGTAGCCGGGCACCATGTCGGTCGACTTGAGCCGCAACTCGCCCCGGGGGTGGGGCCGGTCGGTCGCGAAGTAGCCGAGCTCGGGGACGTCGACCAGGCGGTAGTCGAGGATCGGGGGGCGGCGGACCTGCTGGTCGACGATGACGGCGCGGGTGGTCTCCGTGGAGCCGTAGCAGTCGATGATCTTCGTGCCGAGGACGTCGCCCATGAACGTGTGCATGGCGGCCGACAGCGGCGCGCTGCCGCACAGGGCACTCATGATCCGGCCGCCGAGCATGCCGTCCCGGACGTGCTCGCGCGCGGCCGCCTCGGCCTCGGCACGGGCGGTGCCGCCGCGGGTGCGGCGTTCGGCCTCCAGCAGGTGGCGCTGGTGGACCATGTCGCAGATCCGCGGGACGAGGCTGAGCACGGTGGGGCGGGAGAGCCGGATGTCGTCGAAGAGGGTGGACAGGTCGCCGCGGGCGGCGAAGTGGCCGATGCCGCCGCAGGCGAGCGCGGAGACCAGCCAGGAGCGGCCGTTGACGTGGCTCATCGGCATGTAGTGCAGGACGATGGTCGGCACGGGTATGCCGTCCACCGCGGCCATGCCGCCGGAGGCCTTCTGCCACATCCGGGTGATCATGGCGGCGGTGTAGATCGCACCCTTGGGGGTGCCGGTGCTCCCGGACGTGTAGATCAGGCCGGCCAGCCGTTCCGGATCGCCCTCGTGCGGTGCGGCGCGCGGGAGTTCGGCGCCGCGGCGCAGCTCGTCCGCCAGCGGCGCCACCGCGGCCCGGCCGTCCAGCTTCTCGGCGGCGGCGCGCAGCGCCTCCCGGTGGTCGTCGACGCGCAGGTCGCAGTCGAAGACGACCAGGCGCTCGACGCTGTCGGAGGCCAGGACGGTGTCGACGGCGGCGTCGAGCGAGCCGATGTCGGCGGCGAGCAGGCGGGGCTCCGTCTCGGCGACCACCGGGGCCAGCCGGGGCGCGGGTGCACCGGTGGCCAGCGGGACGGAGACGGTGCCCAGGTACATGCAGGCCAGGTCGATGACGGCGTAGTCGACGCCGGTGAAGCCGAGGGTGGCGACGAAGTCACCGGGCCGCAGGCCGCCGCCGGCCGGGTCGGCCCAGGCGGTGGCGAGCCGGCCGACCCGCTGCCAGAGTTCGGCGTAGCTCACCGTCTCGAAGGCGGGCAGGAGTTCGCGGGTGCTGCGGCCGGTGGCGGTGTCCCGGACGATCCGTTCGGCGCGGCGGGCGAGGGCCGGACGGTCGGCGTAGCCGCGCACGGCGGTCTCGATGGTGGCGACGAGGCCGCCCTCGCACGCCCGGACCGCTTCCGCGACGTCAGGGGACGGGACGGAGGCGGTGAAGTCGGGGTCGTGCGCGCGCAGCGCCGCGGCCCGGGCCGCGAGGTCGCGGCCCGGCTGGTGTTCGGACATGGGTGCTCCGGTGTGTGAGGGGTCGTTGGGCCGGTGCCCGGGCCCCGCCGCCCGGGACCTCAGGCTGCGTCGGCGGGCAGTCGGCGGGCCCCGAGGCCGACGGCGAGCGCCAGCAGCAGGTAGATCAGGACGGCCGCCACCGCCGGGGCGGCGATGCCGTTGCGGGACTGCAGGCCGCCGAGGAGGGCGACGCCGATCGTGGTGCCCGACGAGCGGCCGGCGGACATCAGCCCGCTGGCGATCGCCGAGCGGTGCTCGGGGGCGGTCGCCATGACCAGGGTGATCTGGGGAACCGTCGCCAGGCCGAAGCCGAGGCCGATGAAGGTGAGCCCGGCGCCGGTGCCGATCGGGGCGTCGCTGCCGACGAGGACCAGCAGGACTCCGCCGACCAGGGTCAGCAGGACGGCGATGCCGAGCACCCGTGGAGCGCCGAGGCGGGCGTGGATCCGCCCGGCGACCAGGGGCATCAGGGTGATCGGCAGGGCGGAGGGCAGGAAGCAGAGCCCGGTGGTGACCGGGTCGTACCCGCGCACCTGCTGGAGAAACATGCTGATCGAGAAGACCAGCCCGTAGTAGCCGGCGAAGAGCAGCAGTCCGGCCGCCACGAAGTTGCGGAAGCCGGGGGCCCGGAACAGGTCGCCCGGGATCATCGGGTGGGCGCAGCTGCGCTGGCGGGCCACGAAGGCGGCGAGCGCGAGGAGCGCGGTCGCCGCCGCCGCGACGGGCAGCGGCCTGCTCCAGCCGAGCTCCCGGCCCTCGGTGAGCGCCACCGCTATGCCGCCGAGGACGACGGCGGCCAGCAGCTGGCCGGGCACGTCCTGGGGCTCCTTGCGCACGCCCGCTCCGCTCCTGGGCATGTGACGGGCCGACAGCCAGAGGATCGCCAGCACGACCGGCACGTTCACCAGGAAGATGCTGCGCCACCCCACCGCCGCGACCAGGGCGCCCCCGAGGATCGGGCCGAAGGCGACCGGGCTGCCGCCGACCATCGCCCAGACCGAGACGGCCTTCGCCCGGTCGTCCGGGTCGCGGTAGGTGTCGGTGAGCATCACCAGGGTGGCGGGCGTCAGCAGGATCCCGCCGAGGCCCTGCAGCGCCCGGGCGGCGACGAGGGCGGCGCCGCCCGGGGCGAGGCCGCAGAGCACGGACGTCACCCCGAACACGGCGACGCCCGCACGGAAGACGGGCACCGCCCCGAACCGCCCGACCAGCGCTGCGCCGGCCAGCACCAGGCTCGCCATGACGACCGCGTACGCGTCGACGACCAGCTGCATCGTCGACAGACCCGCTCCGAGGCCGGCCCGGATCTCCGGGATCGCCACGTTCACGATGCTGATGTCGATGACGACCATGGCGGTCGCCAGGCTCGCCGCGGTGAGGACCCGGCGGGGTCTCGGGGGTGCATCGTCCAGGGCCGGCGCGTCGTTGTCGAGTCTGGTCGAGTTGGCCATGCGGCTGCCATTTCCGGTGAGGCGGTGAATTCCTGCCGAGCGGTGCCCGGAAATCCTAGCCGGGCCCGATGGGGCGTCAACCGGCTCGTCTGCCGGACTGGTCGGGATGCGCCGGATAGGTCCGATTCCAGGGTCCGGTCTAGAAGATCCTCGGCTTCCCCCCCGCAGCTGACGCTCCGTAGTGTCGAACCGTCAAGAACAGCGAGAGGAGGCAGCATGGGGGCACCCCGAACGGATTCACCACTGCCTTTCCCGGAGCGGACCACCGGAATGGTGCAACAGCCGTCGTCGATGCCGTTCCGACGCTATGCGCGGAGCGAACCGACGCCCACCGCAGGATGGTTGAGACGCTGGCCGGACCAGGAGCCGAAGCGCGCCCCGGTCTGGGCGTCGGTCGACCTCCGGGACGGAAACCAGGCCCTGGCGGAACCGATGGACCCGCGCCGGAAGCGGCGGATGTTCGATCTGCTGGTGTCGACCGGTTTCAAGGACATCGAAATCGGATATCCGGCGGCCAGTACCGACGACTTCGATTTCGTCCGGGAACTGGTGAGCAAGGACGGAATTCCGGACGACGTCACCGTCTCGGTATTCACGCCGGCCCGCCCGGAGCTCATCGAGCGGACCTTCGAGGCAATTCAGGGAGCCGACCGCGCGACGGTCCACCTGTGCCACGCGACGGCCTGCCTCTGGCGCGAGGTGGTGTTCGGCATGTCGCGGGACGAGGTCCGGCGGATGGCCCTCGAAGGGGCGCAGCAGCTGGTGCGGCTGGCCGAGCGGGCCGGCGGCACGGACGTCCGGTTCGAGTACTCACCGGAGACCTTCAACCTGACCGAGCCGGAGTTCGCGCTGGAGATCGCGAACCTGGTCACCGCGACCGTCGGGGCCACCCCCGACCGGCCGCTGGTGCTGAACCTGCCCACCACGGTGGAGACCCACTCCCCCAACGTCTTCGCCGACCAGGTGGAGTGGATGCACCGCAACCTGGACCGGCGGGACGCGATCGTCCTGTCGGTGCACCCGCACAACGACCGCGGCACCGCCGTCGCCTCGGCCGAGCTGGCGGTGCTGGCCGGCGCCGACCGGGTGGAGGGCACGCTCTTCGGCAACGGCGAACGCACCGGCAACGTCTGCCTGGTGACGCTCGCGCTGAACCTGTTCAGCCAGGGTGTCGACCCGCAGCTGGAGCTCTCCGACATCGACGCCGTCCGCGAGGTCGTCGAGGACTGCAACCGCCTGCCGGTGCACCCCCGGCACCCCTACGCCGGCGACCTGGTGTACACCGCCTTCTCCGGCACCCACCAGGACGCCATCGCCAAGGGCCTGGCCGCGCTGGCGGACCGGGCCGACCGCGAGGGCCGCGACGTCGCGGAGCTGGCCTGGCAGGTCCCGTACCTGCCGATCGACCCGAAGGACGTCGGCCGCGACTACCGGGCGATCATCCGGGTGAACAGCCAGTCCGGCAAGGGCGGCATCGCCTACGTGCTGAAGGCCGGTTGGGGCGTCGACCTGCCGGCGGAGCTGCGCCGGGACTTCGCCTCCGTCGTCCAGGGCGCCGCCGACACCCTGGGGCGCGAGCTGGAGCCGGCCGAGCTCTGGCAGCTGCTCCGGGACACCTACTGCCTGGACGACTCGCCCGCCCCGGCGGACGCCGCCGACGAGCACGAGGCGGTCGCCCGGCAGGCCGCGGCGCACGGGGTCGCGTTCACCCGGGTCGTGGCCACCGGCACGGCGGCCGCGGCCGGCGAGCCGGCAGCCTGCTTCACCGCGCTGGAGACGGGCGGACGGACGGTCTGGGGAATCGGCCTGGCCGCCACCGCCGCCGGCGCGGCGCACCGCTCGGCCCGCTCGGCCCTGCGCCGGGCCGGCCTCGACGAGGGAGTACGGGAAGCACAGTGAAGGGCAACTCCTACCTCTCCGTCGCCCCCGGCGTCTACCGGGAGGACGACGGCATGGTCTACGAGGACTTCGTCCCCGGCGAGGTCGTCGAGCACCGGCCTGGCCGGACCATCACCATGAGCGACAACACCTGGAGCTCGTTGCTCTGCCTCAACCAGCACCCGCTGCACATCGACGCCGTCTACGCCGAACAGACCGCGTTCCAGAAGATCCTGGTGTCCAGCCTGGTCACCTTCGGGATCGTCAACGGGATGACGGTGTCGAGCATCAGCGCCAAGTGCATCGCCAATCTCGGCTGGGACAAGGTGCGGATGACCGCGCCGGTCTTCGTCGGCGACACCCTCTACGCGACGACCCGGATCCTCGGCAAGCGCGAGTCGGCCAAGCGGCCCGGCGAGGGGATCGTGACCGTCCACACCACCGGCCTCAACCAGGACGGTGTGCCAGTGATCGAATTCGAGCGGACGATCCTCGTCCCCCGGCAGGAGGCCGACCGATGATCCCGATCATCACCCTGGAACCCGGACCGGCCGAGGCGGACCACGCCGGCGCCGAACGCCGGATCGCCGACGAGATCTCCGACGCGTGCCGCAACACCGGCTTCTTCGTCGTCCGCGGCCACGGCATCGCCCGCGAGGTCTTCGACGACGCCTACCGCACGTCGCTGGACTTCTTCGCGCGCCCGCTGGACGCCAAGCGCGAGCTGGCGATGCGCACCAGCACCGCACGCGGCGACAACGATTACAGCCCCTACGGCTACAGCGCGCTGCTCTCCGAGAACGCGTACGCCTACACCGGCCGGCCGGGCATGCCCTCGGACTACGTCGAGAAGTTCAGCGCCGGGCGGCTGATCCTCGACGACACCGAGGACCTGCCGTTCCCCGCCGACGAGCAGGGCGCGCAACTGCGCACGGCGCTGAAGCGGTACTTCGCGGCCTGCGAGAGCGTCGCCGGCCGGATCGCCGAACTGCTGGCCCTCGCCCTGGACCTGCCGCGCGACTTCTTCGCCACCCGCACCCACACCTCCAACGACTCGCTGCGCTCGCACCTCTACCCCGGTGTCGCCCCGGAGTTCCTCAACGACCAGGGCATGGGGCAGCACACCGACGGCACGCTGATCACGCTGCTCACCCAGGACGGACCGGGCCTGCAGCTCCGCGACCGCGCCGGCCACTGGCTGGACGTGCAGGTGCCGGACCGGGAGAGCTTCATCGTCAACATCGGTGACCTGATGGCCCGTTGGTCGAACGACGAGTACGTCTCCACCCCGCACCGGGTCCGGCTCGCGGACCGGCGGCGGCAGTCCATCGTGTTCTTCAAGCTGGCCAACGACGACACGGTCATCGAGTGCTTCCCGAAGTTCACCGCGGACCGCCCGGCCAAGTACGAGCCGATCCGCTACGAGGACTTCTCGCTGGAGAAGATGAACCTGCTGTTCGGACGGGAGGGCGCGCGGTGAGGTCGTACGCGAGCCTGCTCTACACGCCGGCGCTGCGTCTGGCGTCGGTGGCCGAGCCGGGCCGCATGCACGCGGACATGCTGGTCCTGGACCTGGAGGACTCCACCCACCCGGCCCGCAAGGCCGAGGCCCGGGCACTGCTGGCCGGCGCGGACCTGACCCGGGCCGGGCTGCCGGCCCTGGGCCTGCGGGTGAACAGCATCGCGACCCCGGACGGCCTGGAGGACATGCGGACGCTGCTCGAACTGGACGCCGTGATCGGCGGCGTCCCGATCGACGTCGTCTTCATCCCCAAGATCGCCGGCCCCGGCGACGTCGCGATCTACCGGTCGCTGCTCGGGCTCACCTCGAACGCGCCGCAGATCTGCAGCTTCATCGAGACCGTGGACTCCGTGGAGAACGCGTTCGCGATCGCCGAGGTGAGCGACGGCCTCTGCTTCGGCCAGGCGGACCTGACGGCCGAGATGTACGCCGAGAACGCGGCCTACCTCGAGTACGCGCGGGCCCGGCTCTGCGTCGCGGCGGCCCGGTACCGGGTGCCCGCCATCGACACCAACTCCTTCGAGCTGCACGACCTCGACGTGGTCGCGGCGTCCTGCCGGGCGGCCCGGGAGGCCGGGTTCACCGGCAAGGCGGCCATCCACCCCCGGCAGGTGCCCGTGATCGCCGAGGCCTTCACGGTCGGCGCGGACGAACTGGCCGAGTACCGGCGGGTGGTCGCGGACTACGACGCCACGCCGTCCGGCTTCGCGGTGGAGAAGGACCGCGTGCTGGCCCCGCCGTTCGTCCTGCGGGCCCGGCGCATGCTCGCACTCCACGCGCCCGCCGAGGCCTGAGCGCCCCGAGGCCCGAGCACCGGCGGGCCGATCGCCCCGAGGCCCGAGCACCGGCGCGGCCCGAGCACGGGCGCGATCCGAGCACCCGTGCGGCCCGAACCCGCGCCACAGCACCGCCACCGCACCACCCCAGCACCCGTACCCTCACCACGAACCGGGGAGCCCCCTGTGAAGACCCTGCCCCAGCACGCCCTCATCGACGTCTCCGCCCACCCGACCGAGCTGGTCGACGGCCGCCTGCAGGCCGTCGGCGACGAGCTGGTCTCCGAACTGGTCCGCCTGGTCACCCAGGGCCAGGGCGTCGCCGTCTGCCACGGCGTCGCCAGGACGCTGGAGCACCACGGCCTGGACGTCCACGACGAGCAGCACGCCGCGGTGGGCCGCGACTACCTGGAGTCGCTCTTCCGCGCCTTCGGCGAGCGGATCGACGTCGCGCCGTTCAGCCCCGTCGCCATGGACTACGACCGCATCGCCGGCATGGACGTCGACGGCTACAACAAGAACACCTCCTTCACGCCGAACGGCGACCACACCGCCGAGCGCGAGTTCCTCACCACCAAGTGCGTGCACTTCGACTCCGCCACGCCGTTCGTCGGGAACATCTACGGGCCCAACACCAACATCCGCGGCGGCGTCCCGGTGATCTGCGACACCCGCGCCTACTGCCGGGACGCGGGCGTGGCCCCGGGCGACCTGGTCGAGCTGATGCCGCACAGCTACAACGTCGCGGTCCGCGAGGAGCACGCCGAGCCGATCCTGGCCGGCTACGCCAGCGCGCTCGACGTCGACCTCTCGGCCGACCTGGCGATGGTCGTCCTGCTCAACGAGGTGGACGGCGGCCTCGCGCACGCCGGCTCCGAGCCCCGCCCGGTCGACCCGGCCCTGCCCTCCCGCCGCCCGATCCGGCACCTGGAGTACCAGTTCGCCGAGGGCGTCGAGCTGGCCAAGTGGTTCACTCACTACGGCCTGGACGTCCCCGCCCCCATCATGGAGGCCCCGGACGACGCCTCGCGCGAGCGCTACCACCGCGGCATCGCCCCGGTCGGAACCGAGGACGGGGCCGCCGGCTGATGAGCACCACCGACACCGGCGTGCCGGCCATGTCCGCCCGCGACACCGCCGAGCTCGACGAGCTCCTGGCGCTGCTCGCCGCGGACGACTGGCCCGACGACATCGCCGAGGCCCGACTGTTCTACGACGCGTGGGGCACGCCGATCGCCGACGACGTCACCGTGGAACCGCGCGACGGCGGCTACCTGCTGACCCCGCCGAACGCGGAGGGCACCCGCACCGGGCTCTACTTCCACGGCGGCGGCTACGTCTACGGTTCGCTGCGCAGCCACGGCGCCATGGTGGCCGAGATCGCCCGGGCGGCCCGCTGCCGGATGTTCTTCGTGGACTACCGGCGGGCCCCCGAGCACCCCTTCCCCGCCGCGCTCGACGACGCGGTGGCCGCCTACCGGAGCCTGCTGGCCGACGGGACCGCCCCCGAGGACGTCGTCCTCACCGGGGACTCGGCGGGCGGCGGCCTGGTGCTCACCACGCTGCTGCGGCTCCGCGACGAGGGCGTGCCGCTGCCGGCCGCCGCGGCGTGCATCTCGCCGTGGACCGATCTGACCGGCAGCGGGGAGACCCACCGCACCCTGGCGGACCAGGACCCGATGATCAGCCAGCACGTCGTGGCGCTGGTCACCGCGTCCTACCTGGCCGGCACCGCGCCGACCACCCCCTACGTGTCCCCGCTGTTCGGCGAGCTCACCGGCCTGCCTCCGGTGCTCGTCCAGGTGGGCAGCCGCGAGGTCATGCTCAGCGACGCCGAGCGGTTCGTCGCCGCGCTGCGGGACGCCGGCTGCACCGGCGAACTGGAGGTCTGGCCCGGTATGGTCCACGTCTGGCACCTGCACCACGCCCGGCTGGACAAGGCCCGCCAGGCCGTGGCCCGGCTCGGCGAGTGGCTGCGCACCCGGAGCGGGGGTGCGGCGCGATGACCGATCACGTCGGGCCCGTCGAGCCCGCCGAGTCCATCACCGGGCCGCACCGGTACCGGAACAACCAGAAGATGGTGCCGGCCAGCGAGGCCGCCTGGGGCCTCGCGCAGAAGCACGGCATGCTCGGCCTGGTGGTCGAGGCCGTCGACGGCCAGAACCGGCTGCGCGAGGTGCGCAGCGGGCACGAGTTCGCCAACCTGTCGTCCTGCTCCTACCTGGGCCTCAACAGCCACCCGACGGTGGTGGAGGCGGGGCGCGCCGCCCTCGCGGAGGAGCGGATCACCGGCCTGTCCATGGGCGAGTTCCGGATCCGGCTGGGGATCATGGAGCGGCTGGAGGAGGAGCTCTCCGAGCACTTCGGCGCGCACGTGCTGCCGTCGGTGTCCTGCGGGGTGCTGAGTGCGGCGATCCTGCCGCTGCTGGCGTCGGGGCACCTGACCGACGGGGAGCCGCTGGTCGTGGTCTTCGACCGGTTCGCGCACTTCTCGATGAACTTCCTCAAGCCCATCCTCGCCGACGAGACGCTGGTGCTCACCTGCCCGCACAACGACATGGCGTACCTGGAGGAGGTCTGCCGGAAGTACCCGCGGGTGGCGTACGTCTGCGAGGGGGTCTACTCGGTCGGCGGGCAGGCGGACCTGGCGGGCATCAAGGCCCTCCAGGACCGCTACGGCATGTTCGTCTACCTCGACGACTCGCACGCGCTGTCGGCGGTAGGCGAGCGGGGCGTCGGCTTCGCCCGCACGGTCTTCGACGAGCTCGACTCCCGGACGATCGTGGTCGCCTCGATCGCCAAGGCCTTCGGCAGTACCGGCGGGATCGCCATGACCGGGGACCGGGGGGTGTTCGACTTCCTCTACCGGTCGGGTCCGTTGGCCTGGTCGCAGGGGCTGCGCACGGCCGCCATCGGCACCACCCTGGGCGCGCTGGAGGTCCACCGCAGCCCCGAGTTCGACGAACGCCAGGCACAACTGGCCCGGAACATCCAGCTGTTCGACGAGCGGCTGCGCGGACACGACCTGCGCGGCACCGGGTCGCACATCAAGTTCGTGGTCACCGGCGACAACGACCGGGCGGTACGGCTGTCGAACGAGCTCTACGAGCGCGGCTACTACTGCTCGGCCATGTTCTTCCCGATCGTGGCCCAGGGTCAGGCCGGCGTCCGGATGATGCTGCGCGGCGACATGCCGACGGAGCTCACCGAACGGTTCGCCGCCGACCTGCTGGACGTCCTGGCGGGGCTCGGGTGACCCTCCCCCGACCGGGGCGGCCCGAGCACTCGGCCGACGACGTCAGGGCGGTCGCCGCCCTGATGCGGAGCGGTCTGCGCAGCGGCGCGGTACGGCGGATGTCCGTGCCGCTGCGCCTGACCCTCGAGGACGGGCAGGGCGCCAGGTTCCTGGCGATGCCCGCCGTCTCGGCCGACTTCGGGCTCTACGTCTCCAAGACCGCGACCATCACCGACGGGCCCGGGCCGACCGTCACCGCGGTGGTCCCGGTCTTCGCCACCACCGGGGAACTGCTGGCGGTGCTGGACGGCGCAGCCGTCACCGATCTGAAGTGCGCGGCCGTCACGGCCCTGGTCACCGACCGCTGCGCGGCACCGGGCAGCTCGGACCTCGGGATCGTCGGATCCGGGGTGCAGGCCTGGCAGCAGTACCTCGGCGTCTCGGCGGTGCGGGAGATCACCCGGGTCCGGGTCCACTCCCGCACCCCCGCCGGGGCCGAGGCGCTGTGCGCGCGGATCAACGCCCTCGGCCGGGCACGGGCGGTGGCCTGTGCCTCGGCCGAGGAGGCCACCGCGGGCGCGGACGTCGTCTCCACGGCGACGACGTCGGTGCTCCCGCTGCCGATCGCGGCCGACCTGCCGGAGCACGTGCACATCAACTGCATGGGCGCACACACCACGGAGTCCCGTGAGGTGTCGCACGCCCTGCTGGCCGCCGTCACGGTCGTGGTGGAGGACATCGGCATCGCCGTCGCCGAGGCCGGCGCGATCCACCGCACGGCGCTCGACCTGGAGGCGCTGGAGACCGGCGGGCACACCGGGCTCGACGCCCGGCCGACCGTCTTCAGCTCCACCGGCCACGCCTCGCTGGACCTCATCACCTGCGCCCACCTGGTCGGGCGCACGCACCGCTGAACGCCGGTCCGTGCGGGCCTGCGGGCGTGCGCACGCCTGGCACGCCCGGCAGGCCCGGCACGCCTGGCACGCCTGGCACGCCTGGCCTGCCCGGCAGGCCTTGCTCGCCGAACATCCGAACGTCATCGAAGGGAAGACCGCACGTGGCACACGCCGGCAAGGACCCGGACACCGGGGCGCACGGCCCCCGGCCGTCCGAGGCCGAGACCGCGGACCGGGAGTTCGCCGCCGCCCTGGCCCGCCTCGGCATCGAGATGCCGCCGGACCTGGCGCCCGGCGTCCTGGCCGGCTACCGCCCGATGCGGGCGATGGCGGCCCTGCTGCGCGGGCTGGACGGCACGGACGGCCCGTTGGGGGGCCGCCATGTCTGACCCCACCCCCGCCGCCGCCTCCGCGACCACCCCCGCCGCCGCGCCCGGTGCACTCGCCGAGCTCTCCGTCGCGGAGGCCGGGGCGCTGCTGCGCTCCGGGCGGCTCTCCGCGGTGGAGCTGGCCGTGCACGCGCTGGAGCTGATCGAGGCCCACGACGCGTCCCTGCACTCGTTCGTGCTGGTCACCCGGGAGCAGGCGCTGGAGCGCGCCCGGCAGGCCGACCGGGAGCTTCGCGAGGGCATCGACCGCGGCCCGCTGCACGGCATCCCGTACGCGCTGAAGGACGTCTTCGCCGCCGAGGGCCTGCCCACCACCAACCAGTCCCGGCTGACCCTCGACGACGTCGCCACCGCCGACAGCGCGGTGGAGGAGCGGCTGCGGGCCGGCGGCGGCGTCCTGCTGGGCAAGTTGACCACGTACGAGTTCGCGATGGGCGGCCCCAGCCCGGACCTGCCCTTCCCGCCGGCGCGCAATCCGTGGAACACCGAGCACATCCCCAGCGGCTCCTCCTCCGGGGCCGGCGTCGCGGTGGCCGCCGGCTTCCTGCGCGTCGCGTTCGGTTCCGACACCGCCGGCTCGATGCGCGGCCCGGCCTTCCACTGCGGGACGGTCGGCCTGAAGCCGACGTACGGACTGGTCTCCGGGCACGGCGCCACCCCGCTGTCGCCCACCATGGACCACTTCGGGCCGCTGGGCTGGACGGTGGCCGACACCGCGGCCGCCCTCCAGGCCGTCGCCGGACCGGACCCGCGCGACCCGCGCACCCGCGACGCACCGGCCCCGGACTACCTCACCGGCCTGACCGGGGACGTGCGCGGGCTGCGGGTGGCGTACTCGAGCGCCTGGTACGCGGCCGACCCGGCGACCCTGCCGGAGATCACCCGCGGGATCGAGCGGGCCCTCGCCCACCTGGAGGGGCTCGGCGCGATCGTCGAGGAGTGCGAGCTGCCGCCGTACGAGCTGTTCAACGCCTGCGGCCGGATCGTCATGGCGGCCGAGGGCTTCGCGACCCACGAGAGGAACCTGCGCGAGGCACCGCGGGAGTTCGGCCGTTTCACCTACCAGAAGCTGATGCCCGGGGCCGGCATCGGCGCCGAGGACCTGCAGCGCGCACTGGACGTGCGGCGCCGGCTCGCCGAGGCGCTCGACCGTCAGGTCTTCTCCGGCCACGACGTGCTGGTCACCGCCTGCGGCCAGACCACCGCGGCCCGGTTCGACGACTTCCCGCGCGACTGGCCGCCGCCCCGGCTCGCCAACGACATGCAGACCATCCCGTTCGCGCTCACCGGGCACCCCGCCATGTCGCTGCCGCTCGGCTTCGCCGGGAACGGCCTGCCGATCGGCGTGCAGCTGGTCGGCCCCCGCTTCGGCGAGGCGGGCCTGTTCCGGGCCGCGATCCCGCTGGAGGCGGAGTTCGGCCGGCGCGAGGTGCGTCCCGCGCTGACGGGACCGGCGTGAACGAACCTCACCGTCCCCCGCTCCCCAGGGGCTTCTGGTGGTTGTGGACCTCGACGCTGGTGAACCGCGTCGGCCTCTTCGTGATGCCGTTCCTGTCCCTCTACCTCACCGTGGAGCGCGGCTACTCGGCGACCTCGGCGGGCCTGGTGGTGTCCCTGTACGGCTTCGGCGGGATCCTCGGCTCGCTGGCCGGCGGCGCCCTCGCCGACCGGTGGGGACGGCGGCCGACCATGCTCACCGGCCAACTGGGCGCCGCCGTCTGCACGCTGGGCCTCGGCTTCGCCGACCGGCTCGACCTGATCGCGCTCTGGGCCCTCGCGCTGGGCGTCACGCTGAAGACGTCCCAGCCGGCGGTCGGGGCGATGCTCGCCGACCTCGTCCCGCCGGAGGCCCGGCCGCGGGCCTACGCGCTCAACTACTGGGCCCTCAACCTGGGCTTCTCCGTCTCGGCGCTCTCCGCGGGCACGCTCGCCGGGTTCGGCTACCTGACGCTCTACCTCGTGGACGCCGCCACCACGCTGCTCTGCGCGGTGCTCGTGTTCCTCAGGCTCCCCGAGACCAGGCCCGCCGCGCCGACGGCGGTCCGCTCGCAGGATCCCCGCCCGTCGACGGTCCAGGTGCTGCGCGACCGCCGGTTCATGTGCCTGGTCGGGCTCAACCTGCTGGTGGTCGCGGTGTTCAGCCAGCGGCACGTGGCACTGCCGCTCTCCACCGCCGAGTCGGGCCTCTCCCCCGCGCAGTACGGCCTGGTGGCCGCGGTCAACGGCATCATGATCGTCACGCTCCAGCTCGCCGTGACCCGGTCCACCCAGCACCGGCCGGCCGGCCGGGTGCTGGCCGCGGGGGCCTCACTCGTCGGGCTCAGCGCGGCCCTCAACGCCGGCTCCGACACCGTGCCGCTCTACGCCCTCGCCGCCGTCGTCTACACGCTGGGCGAGATCGTCTACGTGCCGACCAGCGAGGCCCAGGTGCCGGCGATGGCACCGGCGTCGGCCCGCGGCCGGTACGAGGGCGTGATGGCCCTGACCTGGTCCGTCGGCGGCTTCCTCGCCCCGCTCACCAGCGGCCTGCTGATCGACGCCTACGGCACCGGCGCCCTCTGGCTGGGCTGCGCCGCCGTCGGCGCGCTCGCCGCCCTCGGCTACGCCGCGCTGCTGCGCCCGCGAACGCTCCCCGTCGACGCCCCGCCGTCGGCACGACCCCTCTCCCAGGAGTAGCGAATGGACCTCACCACGACGGCGCCGCAGTCGGCCGCCGCGACCCCCACCGCCACGACCGCGGCCACCGCGACCGACCCGCAGCTGCTGCTCAATGCGCTCGACCACCAGTTCCGCGGCTTCCGCACCTTCTGGTTCGACCGGATCTCCCCCGCCGGCCCCCTCGTCCTGCCGGCCGCGCGCGGCGCCGAGCTCGAACGGGCCTCCGTCCGGCTGGCCGGCCTGCTGCGCCGGGCCGCCTCGGGCCTGGGCGCGGACTGCCTGGCCCGGCACCGGGCCCTGGGCCTCGACGAGCGGCTGACCGGCTTCTACGCCGACGAGGAGTTCGAGCAGACCCACGCCACCGCGATCGGCCGACCCGACGTCGTGCTCACCGCATCCGGTTGGAAGTTCATCGAGTTCAACTTCTGCTCGGCCACCGGCGGGCAGGTCTTCACCCACCTGCTGAACGACCTCTGGCGCCAGCTGCTGCCCGGCCGGGCCGCGGACTCCCTCGTCCTCGCCGACCCGATGGCCGCCCGCAACGACCTGCTCCGCGGCGTCCTCGCGGAGTACGGGCTGGAGCCGCGCCTGGCCCTGATCGGCTACCTGCCCGACGTCTTCGTCACGGACCGCCGCTACTACGAGATCGAGATCGACGCGCTGCGCAAGGGCGGGATCGGTGCCGAGTACTTCGACACCGGCGAGTTCACCGACGCCCTCGCCACCCGTGCGGGCGAGTTCCCGCTGGTGCTGGAGCGGGTGGTGCCGCAGGAATGGCTCGACGCCGGACGGGACCTCACCCCGCTGCTCACCATCAGGAAGTGCGGGGCCACCGTGCTGACGCCGCAGAGCTCCTACCAGGCGGCGAACAAGCAGCTCTTCGCCGCGCTGTCCGCCGGGCTGGACTGGATGACCGACGACGACCGGGAGTTCGTCGCCACCTACCTCCCCTGGTCGCGGAGCATCCGGGAGGAGGCCGTCGAGTTCGAGGGCGAGTCCTGGAGGCTGACCGACCTGCTGGTGCGCCGGCGGGAGGAGTTCGTGCTGAAGCGCTCCGACGGGGACCAGAACGCCGACGTGCACCTCGGCTTCCGGACCGGCGCGGCCGAGTGGGAGGCGGTCATCGCCAAGGCCCGGGAGGCCGGCACCTGGATCGTCCAGCAGGCCGTCCACAGTGCCGACCTGGCCGTGACCGTGCTCGACACCGGCAGCCGCGAGTACCGGCCGCTGTCGACGAAGGCGGTGTTCGGCCCGCTCGTCATCGGCGGCCGGACGGCCGGCTGCCCGGTCCGCTACGAGGTCCCGGCACCGCTGGGCTCCGCACCCGGGACGCCGGGTTCGAGCATCCTGGGCACCGCGGCCTGGGCCGCGTGAGCGGGTACCGGCCCCGGGAGCGGTGACCGTGCCCGGGGGCCGGGGGACGGCGGCCGGCCGGCGCGGTCGCCGCTCCCGGCCGCGCCGCGCGGTCACCGGTCCGGCCCGCACGGTCGGTCGCCCGCGCCACGCCGTCAGCGGTCACCGCTCACCACTCACCAGTCACCGCTCACCGGTCCGGCCGGCGCTCGTCCTTGCGGGCGAGCGCCACCAGCTGGACCCGCGACCGCACCCCGAGCTTGCGGTAGATCCGGGTCAGCACCGCCTCCACCGTCTTGACGCTGACGTACCGGGCGGCCGCGATGTCCCGGTTGCCGTACCCGTCCGCGACCAGCTCGGCGATCCGCTTCTCCGCGTCCGTCAGACCGGCCAGCCAGGACGACGCCCCGGACCGCTCCGACCGGGCGGCGCCCCAGAGCGGCGCACCCGCCGCCCGGAACACCGCCTCGGCCGACGCCTGCAGCTCCCTCGCCCGGGCCGGGCGACGGCGCCGCCGCTCCACCGCCGAGTGGGCCAGCAGGACCCGGCCGCGCTCCAGCGGGTACCCCAGGTGGTCGAAGGTGTCGAGGGCCCGGAGCAGCAGCTCCTCGGCCGGCCCGAACTGGCCGGCCGCCGTCCGGCAGAGCGCCTCGGCACGGTCCAGCGAGGCCAGCACGCCGCGCCGCCCCAGCTCCTCGGCCCGGCGCCGGGCGCCGGCCACCTGCCGTGCCCCGGCGGCCGGATCGCCCGCGGCGACCAGGGCCTCCGCGAGGTCGGCGTCGTAGCGGATCAACGCCGGATCGGCGATCGCCAGCTCCCGGACGAGGTCGCGCACCCGGAGCAGGTCCGCCAGGGCGCCCACGGTGTCCCGCAGCAGCAGCCGGGTCAGGCCGGACAGGTGAAGGCAGTGCGCGGCGACCAGCACGTCGGCCTCCTCCTCCGAGGCCGCCAGGCCCAGCTCCGCGTAGGCGAGCGCCTGCTCCAGCTCCCCGCCCGCCAGCTCGGCGGTCGCCGCGGCGTACCACGGCGGTCCGGGCGAGGCGCCCAGCGTGCGGGCCAGGTCGAGCAGCCGGCCGGCCTCCTCGCGGGCGGCCCGGCCCTCGCCCCTGGCCGCGTGGACCTGGACGGAGCCGTCGAGCAGCCAGAGCAGGTCGGCGGGGCCGCCGCTGCCGGCGACCACCGGTCGGAGCTCGTCGAACAGCCGGCCGGCCTCGGCCGTCCGGTCGTCCAGCAGGGCGAAGCAGGCGGCGGCCCGCCGCGGGTCCGCGGTGACCCGCGGGGCTGCACCCGCCGAACCCGGTGCCAGGGCCAGGCGCAGCGTCGCGGTGTGCTCCACCGCGCCGCGGCCCTGCTCGATCCGGGCGGTCAGCGTCATGGCGGCGGCGCGGGCGGCCGGGTCGCCGGCCCGCTCGGCCCACTCCACGGCGTCGCGGGCGTGGGCCAGGGCCTCGGCGCAGAAGCCCCGGTTCAGGTGGGCGCTCCAGGCCAGCCGCAGGTGCGCCGCCGAGACCAGCGCGGGCTCGTCGCCGGCGCCGGCGTCCACCAGGGCCTGGACCGCGACGCCCTCCAGCAGGGCGGCGCCCCGCCCGGCGGCGTCGATGACGGCGATCCGTGCCCGGGCCCGTGCGGCGGGCCCGGCCCTGGTCCGGCCGATCCGTTCCAGGGCGGTCCAGGCGAGGTCGAACCGCCCGGCCGCCTCGGCGTCCCGGGCGGCCGCGACCAGCAGGTCGGGCCGGGCACCGCCGGCCCGCTCGCCGGCCAGCAGGCCGAGCTCCGCGGCGCGCACCCGGTCGCCGCCCTCCCGGGCGCCCACGGCGGCTGCGGCCAGCGCCTCCACCAGGGCGGGCGGGATCTCGGCCGCCGCCCAGGCGGACGCCTCGTGCCAGGCCCGGTCGGCGGGCCCGGCCGAGGCGCCGGCCAGCACGTGGTGGGCGCGGCGCACCGCCTCGTCGCCGGCCTCCGCGACCACGCCCTCCCGCACCACCGGTGCCGGGAAGGCCACCGCGCCGCCGACCACCCGGACCAGCCCGGCGGCCTCCGCGGCGGCCAGGGCCGCGTCCGCGGGCGGCCCGCCGGCCCGGCGGACGGTGGCCACCGACGGGTCGGCGGCCAGGGCCGCCAGCAGCAGCACCCGCCGCACCGGTTCGGCCAGGTCCGCCAGCCAGGCGCGGATCGCCTTGCGGGCGAACGGGGCCAGCGGCCGGGTGTCCAGCGCCGTGGCCGGCGTGCCGGCCCGGGCGAGCCCGGCGGCGATGTCCGAGACCAGCCGCGGGTTGCCGCCGGTGGCGGTGTGGATGCGGCCGGCGGTCCGCAGCGGGATCCCCAGGGACCGCGCGACGGCCGCCGACTCCTCCGGGCCGAGCGTGGGGATCCCGATCTCGACCGCCCCGCCGCCGAGGACGTCGTGCGGCGAGGGGCCGTCCGGCCGCAGCGCCGCCAGCAGGGAGACGCTGCCGCGGATCCGCCGGGCCGCGAACCCGAAGACGTCCAGGCTGGCCGGCCCCCACCAGTGCACCTCGTCGGCGGCCAGCAGCGGCCGGGCCCGGCGTCCCCAGGTCTGGAGACAGGAGAGCACCGTGACGCGCAGCGTGGTGGTGTCGGGCTCGGGCCCGGTGACGCGCCGCAGCACCCAGTCGATCGCCCGGCGTTGGTGGTCCGACAGCTCACCGGACACCTCCGCCGGGCAGGCGGTGAACAGGTCGACCAGGGGCGCGTACGCGACGTCGGCGTCGGCGGGCGCCGAACTGAGCCGCACCACCGGGTCCCCGGCCGCCTGCCACTGCGTGCAGACGGCGTCCAGCACCGCGGACTTGCCGAACCCGGTCGGTCCGACCACCGCCACCGCGCCGCCCTGCCGCAGCTCTCCGCAGACCTGCTCCACCAATGGGCGGCGCTCGGTCATCGCAGCGACGCCATCCAGGCCTCGACCTCGTCCGCCTGGCGCGGCAGACCGGACGACAGACAGACCGCGCCGTCGGCGGTGATGAGGAAGTCGTCCTCGATCCGCATGCCGATGCCGCGCAGCTCCTCGGGGATCGTCAGGTCGTCCGGCTGGAAGTAGAGGCCGGGCTCGACGGTGAGGACGTGGCCGGGCTCCAGCACGCCCCCCAGGTAGGTCTCCTGACGGGCGCTCGCGCAGTCGTGGCAGTCGAGGCCGAGCATGTGGCCCGAGCCGCAGACGGTGTACCGGCCGAACAGCGTGGAGTGCGGCGCGAGGGCCGGCTCGCCGCCCGGCCGCAGGCCCCAGCCGTCGAGGCCCTCGGCGATGACGGCGGCCGCGGCGTCGTGGAAGTCGCCGAAGCGGGCGCCGGGCTTGAGCGCGGCGATGCCCGCCGACTGGGCGGCGAAGACCAGGTCGTACACCTTGCGCTGGACGTCGGTGAAGCGCCCGCTGACGGGCAGCACCCGGGTGATGTCGCCGGTGTAGAAGGAGTCCGCCTCGACGCCGGCGTCCAGCAGCAGGATGTCGCCGTCGCGGACCGGGCCGTCGTTGTGCATCCAGTGCAGGACGCACGAGTGTGCGCCGGCGCCCACGATGGTCTCGAAGCCCAGGCCGTAACCGTCCATCCGGGCCCGGCGGTTGAAGGTGCCCTCGATCCAGCGCTCGCCGCGGGCCACGCCGGTGGCGTGCCGCAGCTCGCCGACGACGTCGTGGAAGCCGGCGACGGTGGAGCCGACGGCCGTGCGCAGCTGCTCGATCTCCCACTCGTCCTTGACCAGGCGGGATTCGGAGAGGTACGTGCGGAGTTCGGCCTCGGCCGCGTCGTCGCGCGGCACCAGGGCGTCGACCAGCGCGTCCTCGCCGCGCAGCACCCGGGTCGGGACGTGGCCGCCGAGGGCGCGCTCGAGGTCGTCGCGGGCGGCGGCCTCGATGCCGAAGGCGTCGGCGGTCTCCGACAGGGTCCGGCGCCGTCCGACCCAGAACTCGCCGTGCTGCCGGTCGCGGTAGAACTCCGCGCTGTTCGGCCCGCCGTCGCGCGGCGACCGCGGCCGGGTGAACAGGGTGACGTCGTGCCCGGTCCCGGTGGGCTCGAAGACCAGGACGCTGTCCGGGACGGCCGAGGTGCCGAGCTCCGCGGTGAGGTGGATGTACGCGGAGTGCGGCCGGAACTGGTAGTCGAAGTCGTTGCTCCGGGCCTTGATCCCGCCCGACGGGACGACGATCCGCTCCCCGGGGAACCGCTCGGACAGCGCCGCGCGCCGCTTGGCCGCGTACACCGCCCCGGGCACCGGCGGCAGCTTCAGCCCGGTGTCCGCCCACCCCTGCTGGAAGCACGCGGCCAACGCGTCCGGCACCGCGCGGTCATGGCTCTGCACGCCGCGCGACCCACCCTGTCGTTCCACCATGAGCCTCCGATCTTGTTTGGTCTGCTCACGGCGAAGCTACCATTTCACATGTGACACAGCCAGAGCTGGGAAGCGATCAGCGGAGCTCTCGTTCCAGGTGAGGCGCCCGGGGCGGCGCGCCGGGTCGCGCCGGACGCCACCGCGGTGGCCGCGCGGGCAGCACACGGCGACGGGCCGGACGGTTCGCCCGGCCCGTCGTCGCAGGGGTCGTCACACGTCCGGTCGCCCGGCCGCGCCGCCGAGGTGCGCCTCGATCTCACGGCGCCCGGCGGCCACCGCGTCCCGCTGCTCCCGGTGGGCCCCGGGACGGATCCGGTCGAGCTCCACGTGGAGCTCCTCCGCCTCGGAGAGCAGCGCCAGCGCCTCGGCGAACTCCTCGTACGCGCTGCGATACCCCGCCGCCAGAACCAGTGCGTGCGCCGCGGGCAGGCCGAAGGCACCGACGTCCTGCGCGGCGAGGCCCCGGAACATCTCGACCGACTCCACGATCACCGCGCGACCTACGTCGTGCCGTTCGGGGGTACCGCCGAGACGCGCGGCCAGCGCGTACAGGGCCTCGGCGAGGACGGGCTCGAAGACCGCCGGATCGGCCGCCGCCAGCGGCCGGAGGGCGCCGATCGCCTCTTCGGTGGCCGCCACGGACTCCTCCGGACGCTCCAGCTCCCACAGGCACGCGGCGAGGCCGGTGACGGCATAGGCCCATGTGTCGGCCATCGACGAGTCGGTGACCACCAGCCCGCGGAGCAACCGTACCGCCTCCTCCAACACCCCGACGGCCTCCGCGAACCGTCCGGGCTCCGCCAGCTTCGTCCCCAGGCTTGTGAGCGCCATTACGAACCGGTCGTCGAACAACCCTGGCCGTTCGGCCACCAGGCCGCGGTAGATCCGCACCGACTCCTCGGCGGGGGCGCGCCAGTCCTCGTCCGGGCCCGCCTCCCAGCGCAGGTTCGCCAGACAGGCCAGCACTCCGGCGTGCTCGTGCTCGAAGGCGGGGCTGGTCTGGGCCAGTTGTCGGTAGAGCCCGGCGGCCTCCTCCGCTGCGGCGCTCGCATCCCCGCCCCGGCCGAGACCCGGCAGGGCGCCGGCCAGGTGCGCGAGCGCCAGTGCACGTCCGCGCGTCCGGTCGTCCCCCGGCCGAGGCCGCCGGTAGATCTCCAGGGCCTGCTCCACGGCACGTACCCCGTCCACCGGCCGGCCCGCCCCGCGCAGCCGCACACCCAGGTTGAACAGTGAGACGGCGTAGTCCTGTTCGTGGACGGCCGGCAGCTCCGCGGCGAGTTCGCGCCGGATCTCCACCGCCTCCTCCATCCGGGCCAGCGCGGTGTCCTGGTCCCCTGCGTCGGACCAGTGGTTGGCGAGGTTGTGCAGTGCCATCGCCAACTGGGGGCGCAGCACCGTCGGCCGGTCGGCGGCCGTGCGCCGCCGGTAGATCTCCACCGCCTTGGCCACTGCGACCAGCGCCTCCGGCCAACGGCCCAGGTCTGACAGGAAGTTGCCGAGGTTGGAGAGGGCGAGGGCGAGGTCGGGCTCGTGCACGGACGGGTTGTCCGGAACGAGCCGGCGCAGGATGGCCACCGCCTCCTGCTCCGCGGCCAGCGCCTCCGGCCACCGGCCCAGATCCGAGAACCGGGCGCCGAGGCTGATCAGTACGTCGGCGAGATTGGACTCGTACACAGCGGGGCTGCTCGCAGCCAGGCGGCGCATGGTGTCCACGGCCTCCTGCTGGCACTGCAGCGCCTCCTCCCACTTCCCTCTCTCGGCCAGCCGGTTGCCGAGGTTCAGCAGGCCCCGGGCCAGTCCCCGGGCATGGGTGGCCGGGTCGAGGCCGGTCAACCGGCGGTCGATCGCCACGGCCTCCCGGGCCGCTTCGAGCGAGTCCTCCGCCCGGCCCACCTCGGACAGCCGCAGCCCGAAGTTGTTCAGCGTCCCGGCGAGGTCCTCCAGTGCCCCGGAATCGGTGGGCTCGGCGTCGCTCAGCTCCCGGGCGATCCGCACCGCGGCCTCGGCCACAGCCAGGCCCTCGTCCCATCGGCCCACCTCGGACAGGTGGATGCCGAGGTTGGTCAACGACCGGGCCCAGGCCGCCCGGGCCTCCCGGTCGGCATCGCCGTGGCGCTCCAGGAGCGCGACCGCCGCCCGGCCCTCGGCCACCGCCCCGTGCAGGTCGCCGGCCCGCGCGAGGCAGGACGCCAGGTAGTCGCGGGCCCGACCGAGCAGCGGCTCGAACGCGGCGGGGTCGTCGGCCACCCGCAGACGCAGTCCCTCGATCCGCTCGCGGATGAGCCGCAGCGCGAGCGGGGCGACGATCCGCGCCGGATCGGCGAGGGCCAGCGCGGCCGGGCGCAGCGCGTCGAAGTGCAGGGGGGTCTGGTCGAGCGCGGCGTTCAGGGCGTCCAGCACGTCCCGGGAGGGCGCCTGCCGGTCGTTGTCGTAGTGGGCCACCGCCGCCCGGGCGAGTACGGTGACGAGCTGGCCCTGCTGGTCGGGCGTGGCGGCGGCCAGCACGGCCGGCAGCGTCACTCCACCGCGGACGACCCGGTCGGAGGCATGGAACTCGGCCACCCGGTCCGGCTGGAGGGAACCCCAGAACCGGTCGGGGGCGGGCGGGTAGAGCCGGGCGAGCCACTGAACGGCCGCGCGGCGCTTCTCGGCCGGCAGTTCCGGCACCGCCGCCACCACGGCCAGCGCCTCGTCCATGTCCGCGGCCCCGCACAGCGCCGCGACGGCCACCAGGTCCTTGATCGTGTCCCCGAGGTCCAGCCGGAACGCGGGCGCCTTGGCGCTCTCGTGCCAGAACCGCCCCTCGTGGGCCTGCAGGATCCCCTCGGCGCCTTCGCCGGCGGCCACCGGCACCGGCCTCGGTCCGTTCTGCAACAGCGTCGCCAGGGCCGTCATCTGGAGTGTGAGGGCGTTGTCGTAGCGCGGGCCGTCGAGGCCGTCCAGCGGCTCCACGGTGGCGGCCAGCTCGGCCCACGGGTGGCTGGGGAGGCCGGGGACCGCGGGCAGCAACCGGGCGAGGTGGCCCGCCGCGTCCCGGAACGCCTCCAGGCGCTCCTCCTTCGGCCCGCCGCGGGGCACCAGCGGCCCGAGCGGCATGACCACCGCGGTGTTGAGGACGCTCCTGGTGCGGTAGTCGGCGGTCAGGGTGTCGGTCCGCCACTCACCGTCGGCGCGGGCGATCAGCAGCAGCCTGACCCGGTGCCGCGACTCCTGGAGGAAGGCGGTGACCTCCCGGACCAGCTCGGGCCGGGTCTCGGCGTAGTCGACGACCAGGAGCATCGGCAGCTCGGTCTCCAGGACGTCGAGGGTGTAGGGAACGCCGTCCCGGAGGCGGGGGTCCAGGTGCCCGGTCACCCAACCGGTGTGCGCCAGGTCCGTCGTCAGCTGCCGGGCCAGCCGGCTCTTGCCCTGCCCGCCGGGGCCGACCAGCACCCGGGCGGAGAGCGCCGCCCGGCCCTCCGTGCACCAGGCGGTCAGCTCGGCGAGCTCCGCCTCCCGGCCGTGGAACGGCACCGCCTCGGCGTCCGCCCGCAGCAGGCCCGCCGGCGAGTCCAGACGGCGCTCGACGGCCGCCGGGCTCAGGACCCGCTGCCGCCCCGCGGTGGGTTCCACGGGCTCCAGCACCGGTGTCCACCCGCCGCTGTGCCGCTCGATCAAGCCACGGAACGCCGCGTCCGCGAGCAGGAGGGAAACGGGGGTGGCGGTCAGCCGGACGCCGCCGACCGACCGGCGGTCCTCGCAGACGACCCCGCACAGCAGGTCACCGGCGCGGACCGCCGCGCCCGACATCCCCCGCCACGGCGAGCCCTCCTCGCCCGCGGGCGGGGCGTACGTGGAGAAGATCTCGTAGCGGCGGGCGAGCGAACCGGTCCGCGGGCTGACCTCCCCGGGCAGCCCCTCGTCGACGCGTTGCCCGTTCGCCCCGTCTTTCTGATGGCGTGGGTAACCGACCATCGAGACGTCGTACGGCCTGGAGCCGATGAAGTGGCCCCAGCGCTGCGGCGGCCGGTCGGTGAGGTCCGACAGGGACTCGGGCACGGACCAGGCGTCGTCCCGATCGACCTCGATCAGTGCCGCGTCGATCACTTCGTCGTACCGGTACCACCGCACGGTGGCGGGGAGGCCCCGCACCGCCGGAGCGGTCCACGGTCCGTCGAGCGGACGGGGCACGGGCCGCTCCACCGTGACCGTTCCGGGTGCCGGGCCCTTGCGGGTCCCGAGGACGTGAGCGGCCGTCAGGACCAGCCGGGGTCCCACGAGGTAGCCCGTGCCGAAGTCCGCCCCGCTCTCGCCGGGCGCGTACCGCCGCACCTGCACGACCCGATCGTCTTCCATCCTCTCCTCCCCCTACGATCCGCATCCGGTTCCCTGCTACTCCTTGTCGCCGACCCTGACCGGCCCGTCGTCCGACGCCCGCGGCTGCAACCGGACCGTCACCTTGTGGGTGGACTTCGCGGCCTTCTCGGCCTTACCGCCCAGGCTGACGACGCTGAAGCGCAGCCCGGCGTCGGCGCCCCGGGTGCGGGTCAGCTCCATACCGAGCTCCAGGGTGATCTCGCCGAGGCCGAACACCACACCCTGGCTGCCCCGGCCGTCGGGGTGGTTGAGGCGACCCTGCGCCTCGGCGATCTGACCGCGCAGCAGCGCGATCGCGTCCGCGAGATCCAGCCGGTCCTCGTCGGGGGTGTTGCCCATCGCTGTGTCCTTTCGATTCGTCGGGTCCCGGATGCACCGGGCACGTTCTGGGTGGGGTCCCGGGTCGGCCGGGCGCCCCGGTCGCTCACTCCGGCCGCTCCAGGCGAGCCGTCAGCCGGTCGCGCAGCTCCGCCGCCTTGGGAAGCCCCCGCGCCACCAGGGCGGGTTCGCGGGCCGCCCGGCCCTCCATGAGGACGATCGCCTCGTCCACTGCGGTGAGGGCCTCGCCGAGCCTCACGTCGGCCAGCAGCCGGACCTTGGCCTGGACGAGAAGTGCGCCCGCCAGCAGCACGTCCGTCAGGGCGTGGTCCTCGGCGAGGTTCCGACGGGCGAGCTCCACCGCTTCCTCGGCGGTCGCCAGTGCCTCCTCGGTGCGCCCGGACTGTGCGAGGCAGAGGGCGAGGGTGGGCAGGGCTCTGGCCAGATTCGGCCCGTAGACGTCCGGCTCGGTCGCTGCGAGGCGCTCGCAGAGCCGGATGGCCTCCTCGGCCTCGGCGAGCGCTCCGGGATGCGGGGGTTCGGCCTCCGCCCGGCACTGGGCAAGGGCGATCAGTGCGTCGGCCAGGACGTTCTCGTAGGCCTCGATCCCGGCGCCCATGACGGCCCGGCCGGCCGCCACCGCCTGTTCCAGCACCCTCAACGCCCCCGCCGGGTCGCCGAACTCGGCCAGGAGGCTGCCGTGCATGGTCAGTACCATCGCGGTTCCGGCATGGTGGATCGGCGAGGTCTCCGGGAACTGCCGGAACGCGGCAGCCGCCTCGGTGAGCGCGGCCACCGCCTCGCCACCACGGCCGGCCGCCCAGCTCAGCATCGCCCGGCTGGTGAGGACCGAAGCCCAGCCCGGACCATAGGCGGCCCGCTCCGTCTCCGGCAGCCCCCGCCATAGCGCCACGGCCTCCTCCACCTGCTCGAGCGCCTCGCTCCGGCGGTTCGCCTGCATCAGCAGGTTGCCCAGGTTGCCCAGAGACTCGGCGAGCGCGATCCGCGCGGCGGCGGTGTCCGTCTCCTTCCAGATCCGACGACGAAGCCCCACCAACTCCTCCGTGGCGGTCATCGCCTGCGGGAGACGGCCCGTGCGGCCGAGCTGAATGGCGAACAGCTGGAGCGTGTCGATCAGTGACGGCCCGTGCCGGACGGGGTCGAGCTCCGCCAGTCGGCGGCGCGCCGACACGATCGCCGCTACGGCCGCCAGCGCCTCGGTCGACCGTCTCGCGAGCATCAGCAGCTCGCTGAGCAGGCCCAGCAGGAAGGCCGAATCGGGCAAGGCCGCGGTCGATCGGGCCGCCTCCACGGCCTCCAGCGCGAGCGGGACGCTCTCCTCCATCCGGCCCAGGTCCCGCAGGCAGTAGGACTGGTGGGTAAGGGCGCGGGCGAGATCGAGTCCGAATGCTGCGGGGTTGGCAGCGGCCAGCTCGCGGCTGACGGCAACGGCCTCTTCGACCACCGCGAGCGCCTCGGCGGTCCGCCCGGCGGCCAGGAGGACGGTGCCGAGTGTGTCCCGGCACCGGGCCAGCCCGGGACGTACCGCGTCGGCGCGGCCGTCCGACAGCGACCGGTAGATGCGCGAGGCCAGCTGCAGGGCTTCGACGGCCTCGTCTACCCGGCCGACCGTGCCGAGGCGGCTCCCCAGGGACGACAGGACCTTCGCGTAGTCCTCGGCGAACGCCTCGGGGAAGTCCTGGTCGAGTCTGCGGTAGAGCTCGGCGGACTCTTCCGCCACGCGAAGCGCCTCCTCCACGTCGCCGGCGTCCGCAAGCTCGTCCGCCTGGCTGTGCAGGGCCATGGCCAGATCCTGCGTGTGAGCGACGGGTCCCGCTGCGGCCAGCTCCCGGTACAGGACGACCGACTCCTCGATACGGGCGAGCGCCTCACTGCCGCGGCCGACCGCTCTCAACCGGACGGCGAGGGCGTTGAGACCCAGCGCCAGATCCGCCCCGTACTCGGCCGGGCGCCGGTCGGCGAGCCGGCGCCGGATGATCATCGCCTCCTCGATCGTCTCCAGGGCCTCCTGCATCCGGCCCATGGCTCCCAGGGCGCTCGACAGTGTGCCCAGGACCACGGCAAGCTGGGGCCGGTGGGCGTCCGGTCGGCGTTCGGCCAGCGGCCGGAGCAACTCGACCGCTTCCTGACTCCGCTCCAACGCCCCCTCGCGGCGTCCCTCGGCCGAGCAGCAGACGGCCAGGTTGTTCAGGTCCAGGGCGAGATCCGCCAGAGCCTCCTCGTCGCCTGCGCGCGCCAGGTGCCGCTGGCGCGCCACGACCTCCTCCATGGTCGCCAACGCCTCCCGGCCGAAGCCGAGCCGCCCCTGTCGGACGGCCAGGGTCGCCAGGGAACGCAACAGATGAGCCGGATTCTCGGCGGCGCCGGCTGTGTCCAGCTTCCGGAAGATGCCGACGGCCTCCTCGGCCGCTTCCAGCGCGTCCTGGCGCCTGCCCAACTTCCCGAGCACCGCTGCCCGGTTGTTGAGCCCGGCCGCCAGCCCGTTCCACGCCCGTACACCATGCGGATCCTCCATGCCCCGGGCCTGCGCCAGCGGGCGCAGCAGCTCGACGGCCGAATCGCCGTGGACCAGCGCCTCGGCCTCCGCACCGACCGCGTTGAGGTTCCTGGACAGGTCGCGGAGATCGCCGGCGAGGGCCAGTGTCTCCTCAGGACCACCGACACCTCGTGCGCGGCGGATCTCGACCAGCCGCCGGAGGAGCTCGACGGCCCAGGGGCCGAGGTTGTAGGAGAAGTCCGGGACGGCCGCGGCCCATACCGCCAGGTCCTCGGCACCGGTGGACGGCGCGTCGAGCAGGTTCCGCAGACCGTCCAGGATCGGCTCGGGCTCCTCGACCTGGGTGGCCACGGCGATCGCGGGCAGCGCCAGCACGTCCGCGTGGCCGCCGCACAGCCCGGCGAGCAACGGGGCCAGCCGGTCGCGCAGCGGGCGGTGGTGGGCGGCGCGGGCGAGGAGCGTGAGGAAGCGTTCCGCCTCGGCCCGGTCGATGCCCTCGACCAGCGCCGGGACGAGGCGTCGGCGCTCCAGGACGTGCTCGCCGACGAACCGCTCCGCGAGCCGGTCCGGTTGCAGGCTCCCCCACGGCCGGCGGCCGGTGCCGTCCGGCGGGTACAGCTTGGCGATCCACCCGTCCACGGTGTCCAGAAGGTGGTCGGGCAGGGAGGGCACTCGGCGCAGGACGGCGTCGGCCCGCTCGTAGTCGTCCGCTCCCAGCAGGGTCGCGGCCGCCAGGGCGTCCTTGAAGGCCAGGTACCCGGGTTCCTCCTCACCCTGCTTCAGCGTGAGGCGCCAGTACTGGGACTCGTGCACGAGCAGTCGCGTCTCGACGTCGTCCGGGTCGGCGGACGCCGAGCCCGCGGTGGCCGGCATGCCCTCGTCCAACAGGTCGGCCAGGGCGGTCATGTGCAGGGTCAGGACGTTGTCGAAGCCGGCCCGGCCCAGGTCCGGCAGGGGCAGCCCGGCGGCCAGGTCCCGCCACTTCGGGCCGGAGCACCCGCGCACGTGCGGGAGATTCCGGGCGAACGCTTCCGCGGCCCGGCGGTACAACGCCGCCCGCTCGGCCTTGTCCGCCGCCAGGGGCGGCAGTTCCACCACGGGCGCGCGGCGCAGCAGGTCCGCGGCGGCGCCGCCGGCGGTGCGGGCGTGCTTCCACCAGTGCCCGGCCGTCCGGGCGATCAGCACAAGCTTGAACGGCACCTGCCGTTCCCGGACCGTCCCGAGGAGCAGCGCCAGCTGGTCCACCCTGGCCTCGGCGTAGTCGAGTACCACCAGCAGCGGGCCGGTCGTCTCCCGCAGCCTCTTCAGCGAGGGCTCGTCCAGCGGGACGGTGGGTCGCAACCAGACCACCGTCCACGGCAGCCGGTCCGGATCGTCGTCCGGCTTCGGCTCTGCGGTCAGGCGCCGGCCCAGCTCACGAACGAGACGGGTCTTGCCCTGGCCCCCGGGGCCGTGCAGCAGCCAGCTGCCGAAGCCGTCCTGGCGGCACCAGGTGACCAGCTCGTCCAGCAGTGGTCCGCGGCCGTGGAAGCCGACGACCTGCCGCTCGGCCTGGAGCAGTGCGGTCGGCGAACCGTTCGGACTGGCGACGTCGACGGCCTCGCCGCCGACCAGGTCGGCGAACTCGGCCGGCTCGAGGGCGAGCGAGTCGGCGCCGTACCGCTTCAGCGCCGCCCGGAAGCCGTCGTCGCGGTGCAGCATGTACGCGGGCACGACCTGCACCTCGCCGTGGCCGAAGTGGCGGCTCTCCGAGACGACGACACCGATCACCATCGTGCCGGAGACCACCACACCGCCCGAGAGGCCGCCCCACGGCTGCCCCGGTCGGCCGACCCAGCCGGGCGGGGTGCCCTCCAGGTTCATCACGTACCGGTTGCCGACGAGGCCGCTACCCGGGTTGATCCACCCGGCCAGGTGCCGGTTCTCGTTGAACTCGGGATCGTCCTGGGCCGCGTCCGGCACGCCCTGCGTCTCGCACGGGTGAGCCGGCAGCGAGGTCGCGAGCCTCCCCCATCGGGTCGACGCGCTCCTGGGCGGGCACCACCGCTCGTCCGTGACCTCCACCAGGGCGGCGTCGTCACGGCCGCCGCTCCGGCCGCGCCACACCACTCGGCCGCGATACGTCGCTCCCCCGCCCGGGCGGTACAGCTCCACCGTCTCCGCCTCGCGGACGACGTGGGCCGAGGTCAGGACCAACCGGCGCCCGACCACGTAGCCGGATCCGTAGCCGTCCTCCGGCCCTTCGACCGCCACCACGCGATCCCGCTCCACCAGCCCCCCCTGCGACCGTTCCGTTCCGACCCCGCCCGGCTCCCGTGCCGATCAGCCCGGCCGGTGTTCGGCCGTGTTCCCCGGGCCCTTCCGCCTGGGCGCCGCTCCGCGGATCAGCAGGTCCGCGCCGTCGGCGCTCCTCGGTGTCAGGGTGAACGAGACGCGGTGGGTACGTCCGCGGGAGACTCCGGCCCCCGCCTCGGCGGTCACCGCCCAGACCTTGAACTTACCCTTGGCGTTGGCGTCGGCCCGCAGCTCGACCTCGAACTCCATCTCCACCGGCCCGACCGTGAAGGCCAGGTCCTGGCCCGCGCCCCGGGCCGCGGCCTCCAGCAGTTCGTCCCGCACGGCCGCCACAGCGTCCGCCAGCCCGATGTCCACCTCATGTACTCCGTCCATAGGATCATGCTTTCAGCCGACACCCTAGGAGGACTTGGTCGGCACGCGCAGGCGAACTGGCGAGCCAATGGCTGAAGTTGACGGGGTGTGCAGGCGCTGCAGGGGGCGCGATGGCGCGCCGGGGGCGCTCGGATGGCTACCGCGCGCCGGGTCGGGTGGCACGGTCGGCGGCGGTCAGCCGGCAGGGGGCGGGGTCTCCCCGGAGCCGCGGGCGATCAGTCGGGTGGGGACCTCGATCCGCCGGGCGGGGCCGTGGTCGCCGTCGATCCGGTCGAAGAGCAGCCGGGCGGCGCTCGCGCCGACGCCCGCAGGGTCCTGGGCGACGACGGTCAGGCCCGGGGCGAGCAGGTCGGCGAGTTCGAGGTCGTCGAAGCCGACCAGGGCGGGCCGTCCGGCGCCCGTCGGCAGGTGGTGCAGCGCGGCGAGGGTGATCCGGTTGTTGCCGGTGAACAGCGCGGTGACGGCGCCGGGTCCACCGGTGAGTTCCGCCACCGCCCGGGCGACGGTGGCGCGGTCGGTGGAGCCGGTGGCGATCCACCGTTGGTCGACGGGCAGGCCCGCCTCGGCCATGGCCTCCCGGTAGCCGCGGAGGCGCTCGGCGCTGGTGTGGATGTGCGGGAGGTCGCCGACGAAGCCGATCCGGCGGTGACCGTGCCGGATCAGGTGCCGCACCCCCACCCGGGCGCCGACCGCGTTGTCGCTGAGCACCGCGTCGGCGTCGATCCCGGCGCCGGGCCGGTCGAGGAAGACCACCGGGGTGCCGGCGGCCGCCTCGGGCAGCAGGTAGCGGTGGTCGTCCCCGGCCGGCACGATCAGCAGCCCGTCGACCCGGCGGGCGCAGAAGGCCAGTGCCAGCTCGCGCTCGCGCTGCGCGTCCTCGGCGCTGGATCCCGCGAACAGCAGGCATTCCCGGGCCCGGGCCACCTCCTCCACGGCGCGCGACAGCGCCGAGGAGAAGGGGTCCCCGAGGTCCTCCAGCAGCAGGGCGATGCTCGCGGTCCGGCCGGTGCGCAGCAGCCGGGCGCTGTCGTTGCGGCGGAATCCCAGCTCGGCGATCGCCGCCCGCACCCGCGCGGCGGTGGCGGGTGTGACGCCGCTCTCGCCGTTCACGACGCGGGACACGGTCTTGAGCCCGACGCCCGCCGCCGCGGCCACGTCCCGCATGGTCGGTCGGGATCCGGCTCTGCTCCTGGTCATGCCACCGCAGCCTAGCGCCGCCGCGCCGCACGCCACTCGCCCCCTTGCCCGGCCGCACGCTCGGCCCCGGGCGGTCGGGCTTCGTTCCGGTGGCCGACGTGCCGGAGGGGACGGAGCTGCACGGGCGCAGGCTGTCCCGGCCCGCGCACGGCGGCCCGCGTACGGCGGCCGGCGCCGGCGTGGCGGGGACGCGCTCACCACCCGGGCTCAGCGCGGCTCGTACCCGGCGCGTCGCTCGTACCGCGAGCGTGCCAGGCGGTGGGCCTCGCCCAGCAGGTCGCGTGTTGCCGTGCCCGTCCGGGGGCCCGGGTTCACCACGGCCAGCCAGCCGGCAGCGCCGTAGACGGGGTGCGCGATCACGGTGTCGGCCTCGCCGGGGTCGACCGCGGCAGCCGCCGGATCGCCGGGGGCGTGCCCGGTCCACCGCTCGAACGCCGCCCTCCCGGCGGCGACGTTCACGCGGAAGGCGCCCGGCCGGTCCAGACGTGAGGCCGCGTCGCCGGGACAGTCCTTGGTCACCACCGTCGCGAACGGCTGGGTGCGCGTGGGGGTGACGCCGTCGGGCGCGTAGTAGAAGAACGCGTCGCCCCAACTGATCTCCGGGGTGCCGTCGCCGGGGGCCGGTCTGAGGGTGAGGACGCCGTCGAGGCCGTCCACGAAGTCGATGATCTCCTCTGGTGTCATTGCTCCAGCGTGGCATTCACGTGCTCGTGGAGACTTAGAGGACGAAAGGACGGTTCCCCAGGGTGCCGAGTCTCAAATCAGGTGGTCTGCGCACGGTCGATGTGGCGCGGCAGGTCGGATGCTCCGTCCAGCAGATCCGCAACCTCGAACGCGACGGCGTGCTGCCGCCCGCGACCCGCACGGCCGCGGGCTACCGGGTCCACGGCGAGGTGCACCTGCAGTCCGCGCTGGCCTACCGGGCCCTGGCCGCCGGCTGCGGCCCGGCCGAGGCCCGGAGGATCGTGCGCGCCGCACACCGGTTCCCGGCCTCGCCGGAGGTGTTCGCCCTGCTCGACGCGGCGCACGCCCGGCTCCACCTGGAGCGCACGGAACTGGGGCGGGCCAAGGAGGCCGCGCGGGCTGTTGCCGACGAGCCGATCGGGGACGTCCGCGCTTCGGACGCGATGAGCGTCTCCGAGCTCGCCGCCGCTCTCGGCGTACGCCCTTCGACGCTCCGGCACTGGGACGCGGAAGGCCTGGTCGTGCCCGACCGCGGCCCCGTGCGCGGAGCGCGCCGCTACACGCCGGCCCAGGTGCGGGACGCCCGGATCGTCCACCAGCTGCGCAGGGCCGGCTATCGCATCGCACCCCTGCGGGCACTCGTCCCGGAACTCCGGCGGGCGCACCGGTCGCCGGACGTCACCACCGCGCTGGCCGCCCGGGACGCCGAGCTCGCGACCCGTTCCAAGGCCCTGCTCGACGGTGCGGCCGCTCTCGGCGCCATCCTCTCCGCGGCCGGGGGGACGGCCTGATCGGTTCCCCGGATGCCCGGGCTGCCGTCCCGGCCCATCGCCTGGACAACGTTGTCAGAGTTGGTGAGAATCGGCCCGACCGACCGCCTGCGGGGCCCCGCCCGGTGACCGGACACCCGCCCGCCCACGAACGCCGGAGTAGCCACGATGAGCCATGACCGGGCCGCCGCCCCCGACGACCAGCGCCCCGAGCGGCCCGCCCTGCTCGCCGCGCTCGACGTCGGCGGCACCAAGATCGCGGGTGGCCTGGTCGGACCGGACGGCGAACTCCTCCACCGGGTGCAGCTGCCCACCCCGGCCCGGGAGGGCGCCGACGCGGTGCTCGCCACCGTGCACCGGGTCCTGGACCTCGTCGCCGAGCACCCGCTGGCCGCGACCGCCCGGGCGGTCGGTGTCGGCAGTGCCGGACCGGTCGACATCCGGCGAGGCACGGTCAGCCCGGTGAACATCCCCGGCTGGCGCGACTTTCCGCTGCGCGACGCCGTCGCCGCGCACCCGGGCGCCGAGGGCCGGCCGGTCGTCCTCGGCGGCGACGCCGTCGCGATGGCCGCCGCCGAACACTGGCGGGGCGCCGCCCGCCCGTACCGGAACGCGCTCTGCATCGTCGTCTCCACCGGTGTCGGCGCCGGGTTGATCCTCGACGGGCGGCTGCACACCGGGCCCACCGGCAACGCCGGCCATCTCGGCCACATCACCGTCGACCTCGACGGCCGCCCCTGCCCGTGCGGCTCGCGCGGCTGCATCGAGGGCCTGGCCAGCGGGACCGCCATCGCCCGCACCGCCCGCGAGGCCGGCTGGCGCCCGGCGGGCACCGAGGTGGCAACCGGCACCGGGGGCGCGACCGGCCCCGGCGGCCCGGCCGACGCCTCCGCCGCCGCAGTGGCCGAGGCCGCCCGGGCCGGCGACCCGATCGCCCGGCAGGCCTTCGACGGCGCCGCCCGCGCGCTCGCCGCCGGGATCGCCGCCACCGCCACCCTGGTGGAGATCGAAGCCGCCGTGATCGGCGGCGGGGTCGCCCAGGCCGGCGAGGTCTTCTTCGAGCCCCTGCGGCGCCACCTCGCCGACTACGCCACCCTTCCCTTCGCCTCCGGCGTCACCGTCCTGCCCGCCCGACTGGGCACCGACGCCGGCCTGGTCGGCGCCGCCGCCCTGGCCCTCGACGCCCTGCCGACCTGACGCCCTGCCGGCCAACGCCCTGGCAACCGACGTGCTGGAGCCGGACGCATCACCGACCGGCGGCAGACTGAACCAGCCGCTTCAGCTCCGGACGGACCGGCACCCGGCACCCGGCACCCGGCGGCCGCGGGGTCAGGCCAGCCGCTTCAGCAGCTCCTCGGCCAGAGGCCCGGCGGAGGAGGGGTTCTGACCGGTGACCAGGTTGCGGTCCGCGACCACGAAGGGCGCCCACGGCTCGCCCTCCTGGACCAGGACGCCCGCCTCGCGGAGCCGGTCGTGGAGCAGCCACGGCGCCTTGTCGGCGAGGCCGGCCTGGGTCTCCTCGTCGTTGGTGAAGGCGGCCACACGGTAGCCGGCGAAGGCGTTGGCGCCGTCGGCGTCCACCGCGGCGAGCAGGGCGGCCGGGCCGTGGCAGACCACGCCGAGGGGCTTGCCGGAGTGCAGCGTGCGGGCCAGCAGCCGGCCCGAGTCGGCGTCGCCCGCGAGGTCCTCCATCGGGCCGTGGCCGCCGGGGTAGAACACGGCGTCGTAGTCGTCGAGCTCGACGTCCGCGAGGCGGACGGGGTGCTGGAGCTCGGTGAATCCCGCGAGCGTGTCGGCGACCCGCTGCGCCCCCTCCGCCCCGCCGTTCACCTCCGGAGCGAGGCTCGCGCGGTCCACGGGGGGAACCACGCCGCCCGGGGTGGCGACGGTGACCTCGTGTCCGGCGCCCTTGAAGAGCTCGTACGGAACGGCGGCTTCCTCGGCCCAGAAACCGGTCGGGTGCTTGGTGCCGTCCGCCATCGTCCAGCGGTCGGCGCCGGTCATCACGAAGAGGATCCTTGCCACGGTGCGGTCTCCCAGTTCCGGGTCGGGACCCCGACCTCCCGCGGCACCGGAGCGGATCCCGGGCACACGGTGTCGAGGCACGCGGTGCCGGGTTCGCGGTGTCGAAGCACGCGGTGTCGGGGTGCTTGTCGCCCTCGAACCTAGGCGCGCTCACGCGCCCGCGGCCGACGGCAACGCCGGTGCCGGGCGCGGGACGGTCGATTCCTCACCGGGATCGCCTACCGCGGCGGGGCACGAGCAGGAACCGCTCACCCCGCCCACCCGTCATCTCCATGGGACTGCCACAACCGCACACGCCGACGCGTGCTCGACACCGCTTCCCGCCCTTCACCGCCGAAGTCCGAGGAGATCCATGGCCGACACCGTCAACTCCCTGATCGCCCGCGTTCACGAAGTCCTGGTGGAACTCCTGACCCACGGCGCCCCCGCCGTGGGCACCGCGAGCCTCCACGACGTCGTCGCGCGCGCCACGGCGCTCGGCCCCGAGGGCACGTGGCTCGTCGCCGCGGGCCATGCGGGCCTCGCCGACGTGGCCTTCGCACGCGGAGAGACGGACCGGTTCGTCCTCCACCTCGACGCCGCGGTGAACGCCGGCTACAACGACTGCGTGGCGCTCCACCTGCCGCCCATCCGCCCGCTGCACCGCGACCCCCGCTTCCAGGCCCTGTACCAGCGGATGCGCATCACCCAGGCCGACCTCGACGAGTTCTTCTGGCTGCACCGGGAGATACAGATCATGGCGCGGGACGCCCAGCGGGCGAACCTCGACAACATCGGCCGTCTCGACACCGGGGTGTCGCTGCTCCCGCAGGCCCCCCTGCCGACCCGCGAACCGAACACCCCCGGCGTCCTGGTCACCCGCCTGGACCTCGCCGCGACCCAGACCGCGCTCCAGCAGGCCGCCGTGAAGCAGGACCTCCGACGCAGCTCGGGCAACGTCAGCCTCAGCCTCATCGACGACACCTGGGACTACGCCCGCGCCAGGCGCGATGCCTGGCACGCCGACGAACTGGAGTCCCACCGCCTGCAGGCGGGCGCGGCCCGGGCCTTCGTCGAGCGCCCCGGCGCCGGCACCGTGCTCGCGCCCTGTCCGCCGCTGGGCTCGATCACCTACCCGAGCTGAGGAGTGCCGCACCGGCCCGGTCGGGGCCGGTGCGGCCCGTCACCCATCCGCGGCGGTCCCGGCCTCCCAGCGCAGCAGGTCGCCCGGCTGGCACTCGAGCACCTCGCAGAGCGCGGCGAGCGTGGTGAAGCGCACCGCCTTGGCGCGGCCGTTCTTGAGTACCGCCAGGTTGGCGGGCGTGATGCCCACGCGGTCCGCGAGCTCGCCCACGGACATCTTCCGCCTCGCCAGCATCACGTCGATGTCGACGGCGATCGGCATCAGATCACCTCGTCCAACTCGGCCTGCATCTGCGTCGCTTCGACGTCACGCGCGACGGCCTGGGCGAGCAGCATGCGCAGCACGAGCACGATGAGCGCGACGCCCAGGATGGCGACGCCGACGCCGGCCATGATCACCGTGACGCCCGGGTCCTCCCGCTGGCCCGGTGCGTTGATGGCCGTGACCGCGAACCACACGAGGGCGGCCGCCACGATCGCGCCGATCACGCCGTCCACGTACCGGAAGGCGGCATGGGAGAACACGGTTCCGCGCCGCACCATCGCCACCAGTCGCCAGACGCAGACCACGGCGACCTCGACCGCGGCCAGCCCCAGGATCGTGACCAGGCGCAGCGGAGTGAGGGGGAGCGACCCGTCCTCCGGATCGGTGGCCAGCGCCCACACCATCAGCGCCTGCACACCCACGGTGCCGGCCAGCACCACCACGAGCACGGTGCGCAGCGCACGCACGGTCAGTCTTCCCACGACCCATCCCTCCATCGAGTTGCGATGGGAATCTATCGACTTTCGATAGGTTGAGCAAGGCCGAGCCCGACCGACCCCGACCCGGCGGGAGTCCTGGGACGACGGCGGCCCGCCCCCCGAGACGTTCGGGAGGCGGGCCGTTCCACAGCCCCAGGGACGGCTCCGGACCGGAGACCGGACGCCCGCCCGAGGAAACGAGGGAGGTCAGCCGTCGGCGCCGGCCGCCAGGACCGCCGCGTCGAGCGCACCCGTCAGACGGTCCAGCAGGGCCCGCAGTGCACCGAGGTCCTCGACGGGGAGGCTGGTCGCGGCGAGGAGGCGGCGGGGCACCTGACCGGCACGGTCGCGCAGGGCCAGCCCGGCGTCGGTGAGGCTGACCGTGACCGACCGCTCGTCCGCGGGGCTGCGCTCCCGGTGGACGAGGCCGGCCGCCTCCAGCCGCTTGAGCAGCGGGGAGAGCGTGCCCGAGTCCAGCCGCAGGAGTTCGCCGATCCGCTTCACCGGCAGCTCGCCGTGCTCCCAGAGCACCAGCATCACCAGGTACTGCGGGTAGGTGAGCCCCAGGCCCTTGAGCAGCACCCGGTAGACGCCGCCGAACGCGCGCGAGGCGGCGTTCAGCGAGAAGCAGATCTGCTGGTCGAGGCGGAGCAGCTCGGCATCACGGAACTCGTCCGCATCGCGGAGCTCGTGCGCGTTGCGGAGCTCGCGCACGTCGCGGAACCCGCCGGGGTCGCGGAACGTGTCGTCGGTCTCGGGGGGCGTGGCCATGCCCCTATCGTACCGACCACACACGCCATTCAGTTGTGCGCAATTGAATTGCGTGCTCTACTTATCCCCGTACGGCGGCCCGATCAGGCCGCCGAGGACAGAAGCACGACCGACGCAGGACGGAAGGGAACGGACCCATGGACGCGCTCTACACCGCAGTGGCCACCGCGAACGGCCGGGAGGGCCGCGCTGTCAGCTCCGACGGACAGCTGGACCTCGCCCTGGCGATGCCGCCCGCCCTCGGCGGCAACGGGCAGGGCACCAACCCCGAGCAGCTGTTCGCCGCCGGCTACGCGGCCTGCTTCGCGAGCGCCCTGGGCCTGGTCGGCCGGCAGGCCCGGGTCGACACCAGCGACGTCTCGGTCACGGCCGAGGTCTCCATCGGCAAGGACGGCGCCGGCTTCGGCCTGGGTGTGGTCCTGCGCGTGGAGCTGCCCGACTCCCTCGCGGGCGAGAGCGGCCAGCTGCTGGTCAAGCAGGCCCACGAGGTCTGCCCCTACTCCCGCGCCACCCGCGGCAACATCCCGGTGGAGCTCGTCGTCGAGTGACACCGACCGACCCACCTGCTCCACCCGGGCGGGCGAAGGGCCCCCGCGCACCCCGCGCGGCGGGCCCTTCGCCCGTTCGGGGCCGTCCCGGCCGCTTCGTCCGACTCGGACGGCTCGGACGGCTCGGACGGCTCGGACGGCGGTGGGCACGAGCGCTCCGCTAGCCGGCCGGCCCGCCGCCGCCCGCTCCGCCCGCACCCGGGCCCGGCCCGGCAGGACCAGGCCCGGCCGGAGCAGCGCCACCCGGACCGCCGGCTCCACCCACCGATCGGAGGACGTCGAGCCGGTGCCGGTACTCCTCCGCGTCGATCTCCCCCCGCGCGAACCGCTCGGCCAGCAACTGTTCGGCCGTCGGCGGGGCGGCCCTGACCGGCCCGCCCGGTCCCACCGGCGCCACCGCTCCCCCGGCACCAGCGGCACCGCCCGATCCGGCCGGCCCCCACGGAGCCGGCGCGACGGGCCGCGACGTCCGCGAGAGGTGGCGGACCAACGCGATCCCGGCCAGCACCAGCACCGCCAGGAGCAGCAGCATCCCGAGCGCCAGCAGACCCATCCCCCAGCCGCTCAAGCCGTGGCTGTGCCCGTGCCCGTTCCAGTGATACATCGCGGACCTCCTCTGCCGGCCCGGGACCGGAGCCGCCGAGGCGACCGGCCCCCACCCACCCATCGTGCGCCCGGAACCGACCGGACGAGCGTGAGGATTGTCTGAGAATGCCCGGAACCGACCTCCCGGCCCGCCGGGCGACCCACCGGGGGTAGCGTTACTGACCATGGACCGACACCCGCCGATCGACGACCCCGAGCGGCTCGTCGCGACCGGAGTGCTCCGCCGCTACGAGGACGGGCGCCTGCACCCGGCCCTCGGCTACTCGCCGATCTCCTACGTCTCGACCCGGCTCTGGGACGAGCTCACGGCCCTGGCCATCGCCCCGTCCGCAGCCGCCACCACCGCGCACGCACTGCTGCGCGCCATCGCCGCCGATGCCGTCGACGCGGCGCTCGCCCCCGGAAACGAGCGGGCCCCGCGCAACGACCTGTACGTGACCCACCCCGCGTACATCGGTCCGCACCGCCGGGTGGTCTGGTTCCAGCGCACCGGCCCGCGCGGCCTGATCACCGCGACGCTGCCTCCCGACTCCTGAGCCGGGCCCGGAAGGTGGCGGCCCAGGCCCGCCGCCGTCCCGGTCCGGCGTCCCGGTCCGCCGTCCCGGGCGGTCGCTCTCAGCGCTCGACCCAGAGCGCGCGGCAGACCCAGCTGAGCCGGGGCGGCCCGAGCACGGGCGGCCGGGCGTGGTAGGTGCCGTCGGAGACGGACAGGTTGACGATCAGATAGGCGTGCCAGTCCGGGCCGACGCCGCGCCGGTCGGCGTGGATCAGCGTGTCGTCGACGAACCAGTCCACGGACTGGGCGCCGAACACCGTGCGCATCGCGAAGGTCGCGCCCGGGGCTATACCGGCCTCGGCCCCGTGCCAGTAGCGGTAACCGCCGCGGACGTGGTTGGAGATCTCCAGCAGGTCCGGGTTGTCGGGGTGGTACTCGAAGACGTCCACCTCGTTGCCGCCGTCGCGCCACGTCCAGATCGCGGGCCAGGCCCCGAGCTCGACCGGGAGCGTGACCTCGGCGCCGAGCACGTCCCCGGTGCGGACCTGGAATCCCTCCGGGCTGCCCTCGGTGGTGAGCAGGTTGCAGGTCCACAGGTCGCTGCCGCGGCGCCGGGTGGCGGCGAAGACGCCGCCGGGGCAGTACGCGCGACTGAGGTAGTCGAGTTTGTGGTCGCCGCGGTTGGTCGGCCCCATCCGGGGATAGGCGCTGCTGCGCCCCGCCGTCCACTGCCTGGTCGAAGTGAAGTCCGCGTCGAACACGACTGCCACGGCCGCCTCCCCGGTGCCCCTGCGCGCCGCCGGCCCTCCACCGGCGGACACACAGGGTGACTTACCCGGTACGCTCCGCACTATGCGAAGCGGACCGTCCGGATCCGTGGCGGCCGTGAAGGTCCGGGCCGGGGAGGCGGCCGGGGAGCGGCCGGGGACGGCCGGGCCGCGGCGGCCGTCAGCCGATCCCGGCCACCTCGGCGCCGGCTCCGCCGAAGCCGTGGAGGCTGGCGAGCCGGTCGGTGACCGAGACGACGCCGTCGACCGAGCGGCAGAGGTTCAGCACGATCGGGACGAGGTACGGCTCCGGGACGGTGCCGCTGAGCACCACGCGACCGTGGTCCACCTCCACCCCCACCTCGGCCGGGCTGACCCCCTCGATCCGGCCGAGCACCTCCTCGACGATCTCGCGGCGGATCACCCGGTCCTCGCGCAGGAACACGCGCAGCAGGTCGCCCCGGCTGACCATGGCGACGACCCGGCCGTCCTCGTCCAGCACCGGCAGCCGCTTCACGCCGTGCCGGGCCATCAGCCGCGCCGCCGCGACCACGCTGGTGCCGGGGGTGGTGCAGACGGGCGGGCCGGTCATCAGGTCCGCCGCGGTGACGGCTCCGCCCGGCCCCGTGCGGGTCAGTTCCGGGGCCGGCAGCAGGCTGCCCGGGTCCTCCTGGGCCGCCAGGGTGAGCAGGAGGTCCGCCTCCGAGACGATGCCGAGCGGCCGGCCCTCGCTGTCGACCACCGGCACCCCGGTGATGTCGTACTCGGCCAACAGGGCGACGATCTCCCGGAAGCCGGTCTCGGGCGCGACCCCGACCACGGGGCTGGTCATCACTGATTCGACGCTGGCATGCCGCACGCCGGTTCACCTCGTCCGCGAGCGATGTCGGCCGGACGACCGTCGTCCGGCCGCGGTACCTGGAGCATCGCCCCTGGCGGCGGGGGACCGCCAGGGGCCAAGGGGCTGAAAACCCGGGACCAACGGCCCCTGACGCCGAACCTCCCGCTCACCGCCGGCGAATCTCCCGCTCACCGCCGGACACGCGGTTCACCGCCGGCGGGAAGCCCGGCGCGCACCGCCGCCCGCCCGTGCTGTGGCGGCCCGCACCCGTCGGGGAGAAGCTGCTCGGAGAGACCGGTACCCCCGGACCGCATCACTTCGCGCCGTCCCCGTCACCACCGCCCCGAGGCGTTGGAGCCGCCATGACCGCACCGACCGCCCCCGCTCACCCGCTGCGCTGCCTGGTCACCGGCGCCACCGGCTACCTCGGCGGCCGGCTCGTCCCCGAGCTGCTCGCCGCCGGCCACTCGGTGCGCTGCCTGGTCCGCGACCCGGGGCGGCTGCGCGACCACGCGTGGCGCGCCCGGGTCGAGGCGGCCCGGGGGGACGTCACCCGCCCCGACACGCTGCCCGGGGCCTTCGCCGGCATCGACGTCGCGTACTACCTGGTGCACTCGCTGGGCACCGGCCGCGACTTCGAGGAGACCGACCGTGCCGCCGCCCGGGCCTTCGGCGAGGCGGCCGCACGCGCGGGCGTCCGCCGGATCGTCTACCTCGGCGGGCTGCTCCCCCGCGGTGTGCCGCCGCACGAGCTCTCCCCGCACCTGCGCTCGCGCGCCGAGGTCGGCCGGGTGCTGCGCTCCTGCGGTGTGCCCACGGCCGAGCTGCGAGCCGCCGTGATCATCGGCTCCGGCTCGGCCTCCTTCGAGATGCTCCGCTACCTGACCGAGCGGCTGCCCGTGATGGTCACCCCGAGCTGGGTGGGCACCCGGATCCAGCCGATCGCCGTCCACGACGTGCTGCGCCACCTCACCGGCGCCGCGCTCCTGCCGCCGGAGGTGAACCGGGCCTTCGACCTCGGCGGCCCCGAGGTCCTCACCTACCGGGAGATGATGCAGCGGTACGCCGCCGTCGCCGGGCTGCCGCACCGGGTGATCCTGCCGGTTCCGGTGCTCACCCCCAGGCTCTCCAGCCTCTGGGTCGGGCTGGTCACGCCGGTGCCGAACCGGCTGGCCCGGCCGCTGGTGGAGTCGCTGCGGCACGAGGTGGTCTGCGGCGAGCACGACATCGCCCGGTACGTGCCCGACCCGCCCGGCGGGCTCACCGGCTTCGACCGGGCCGTGGAGCTGGCCCTGCACCGGATCAGGGACGCCGACGTGACCACCCGCTGGTCCTCCGCCTCAGTCCCGGGCGCGCCGAGCGATCCGCTGCCCACCGACCCCGACTGGGCCGGCGGGAGCCTCTACCAGGACGTGCGGGAGCGCCGCGTGGGCGCCCCGCCGGCGGAGCTCTGGCGGGTGGTGGAGGGCATCGGCGGCGAGAACGGCTGGTACTCGTTCCCGCTCGCCTGGACGCTGCGCGGCCTGCTCGACCGGCTGGCGGGCGGGGTCGGCCTGCGCCGGGGCCGCCGCGACCCGGCCCGGCTGCGGATCGGCGACTCGCTGGACTTCTGGAGGGTGGAGGAGATCGAGCGGGGCCGGCTGCTGCGGCTGCGCGCCGAGATGCGGCTGCCCGGCCTCGCCTGGCTGGAGCTCTCGGTGGGCCCGGACGGCGACGGCGGGAGCCGCTACCGCCAGCGGGCCCTGTTCCACCCGCACGGGCTGGCCGGGCACGCCTACTGGTGGTCGATCGCGCCGTTCCACGCGGCGGTGTTCGGGGGCATGGCCCGGCGGATCGCCGAACGCGCGGAAGCGGCCCGGCAGGAGGCCGCCCCACGCGGCGCAACCATCACATGATCGACTCGTTGGACCGTCCACCACGACACACACGGCACCACGGACGGCCCGGCGGAGGAAGCGTTGGCAGGACGGATAGACGCGGGAACACCGCTGCGGGGCACGGTCGGGCGGCCGGTCGCGGAGGCCGAGGCGGCACTGGTCCGCCACTACCGGCGGCTGGTCCGGCTGGCGTACCTGGCGCTGCCGGCCGACCGGGACCGCCACGGCCGGGTGCTCGCCGCACACGCCGCCGTCCAGCGGGCGCTGCCGTCACGCTGGACCCTGCGGGACCTGCTGGCCGAGCCCGTCGGGCCCGACGAGGACTCGCTCTACGCCGCCCTGCGGCAGCGGGTGCTGCGAGCCGCGCTGCGGCCGCGGCCGGGCGAGCGCCTGCTCGCGCCCCGGGTCTGGGGACTGCGGCTGTTCACCCCCGGCGGCGGTGAGGAGGACGCGGCGCTGGACCGCGAACTGGCCGGCCTCGACGCGCCCGCCCGCGCGGCGTTCGCCCTGCTCGCCGTGGACGGGCTGACGCCGGTTCAGGCCGCCGGGGCGCTGCGCCAGGCCGGTGCGGCCGAGCCCGACCCGGCGGTCGAGCGGGCCGAGCGGCTGCGCGCCGGATCGGAGCCGGGGCGGCCGGCCTTCGACCCGTGCGCCGTCCGCGTCCAGCCCACGGACCTGCTGCGCCGTCGCCGGGCCTGGGGCGTCTCGCTGGGGGTCGCCGCGCTCGCCCTCACCACCTCCGCCGCCGTCCTGGCCGGCGCGGGCTCCGGCGCCGGCGGGGGTGGTACGGCCGCCGCCCGCCCCCGGTCCGTCCCACCGAGCGGCACGGCGCCCGATCCGGGGCGGGTGGTCCGCACCCCGGCCGACCGGTGGCAGCACACCGCGCGGATGGACTTCTCCGCCTGGCCCGCCCGGGGCGACCGCCGGGACGACCCCGCACTGCTCGGACGCGCCCTGGCCGCCTGGGCGCAGCCCGGCCCCCAGACCCGGGCCGAGCCGGGCACCGACACCGCCCCGCCGCAGGGCGCGCCGCACCTGCTCTTCGCCGGTACGGTCGACGGCGCCGCCGTGGTGGTGCTGTACGACGGCGGTCGGCTCGCCCGCTACACCGACGGGCGCGGTGGCGGCCTGGACCTCGCCCGGGCCGACGACGCGGACGTCACCACGGCCGCCGCGGTGGTGCTGCGCCGTCAGGGCACCTCCGCCCGGTACCTGCTCGCGCCGTGGATCGAGGCCGCCGACCTGCGGCGCTCGGACCAGCCCGACGCGCCCGGCAGACCGCTGGAGCGGACGGACGGGGTGACCGCCGCGGCGGCGGCGCCCGCGACCACCGCCTCCCCTGGGCCGCTCGCCGACTGCCGGAGCGCCGCGGTGCTGCAGCTGCGCTCCTCGCCGGCCATCGCCGAGAAGCACGTCTTCCTGCTGGCCGATCTCGGCGGGCTGGTCCCGGCCCACCTCACCTACACGCCGCCGCCGGACCGCGCCCGGCCCGCCCGGGAGCCGCGCGAGGCCGCCGGTCCGGACGCGCTGCAGGCCTGGGCGCGGGGCGGCTGCGCGGTGCCGGACTCCTCGCCGGGGGTCAAACAGCTCGACCTCTGGACGTTCGCCGTCCAGCAGCTGCCGCAGAACGCGGGTGCGGCGTCCTGGGTGTGCCTGCGGGCCGACCGCTGGGACGGCGAGGGCAGTGCGGCCACCGCCGTCCTGCTGCCCGGGGCGCGCGGGCCGCAGCGCACCGGCGGCGGCCCGGGGCGGGCCTGCAGCCGGTTCGAGCAGGACACCGTCGGCTGGACGTGGTGGCGCTCCCCGCAGGGCACCGAGTTCCTGCTGGCGGCGGGCAGCCGGCGGGTCGCCCGGATCGGCGTCAAGGGGCCCGACTGGACGGCCGACCGCCCGGCGCCCGACCACACCCTCGCCGTCGAGCGCCCGGCCCGGGCCGCCGTCACGGTCGAGGGCGTGCTCGAAGGCGGCACCCGGATCGCCCCGCTCCGCTGACCCGCGCCCCGGCCGGCTCCGGGAACCGGCCGGTTCCGGAGACCATCCGACTCCCGGGACCGTCCGGCTCCCGGGACCGTCCGGCTCCGGGGACCGGCCCCCGCTCTGGACCGGTCAACGGGCGGTCAGGTCGGCCGGGTAGTCGGTCAGCTCCATCGTGCTGACCTTCTTGCCCAGCTCCAGCATCCGGTTCAGGATCCAGCTCCGCCCCAGCAGGGCGTTACGCAGCCGCAGTCCGGCCGCCGTGCCGGGCGCGAGGAAGGGACCGGTGCGGTCGCCGCCCTTCTGGCACCCCTCGGCGTAGCCGCGGACGGCGTTCTCGTAGCGGGTGAAGGCGGCCCGGTGGTCGCCGCGGGACCGGGCGAGCTCGCCGGCCAGGACGTAGGCGGCGACCACCGCGGTGCCGGTGCCCATGCCGCCGATGGTGGCGCCGCAGGCGGCGTCCCCGACGAGGGCGATCCGTCCGGTGGACCAGGCGGGGACGTCGGCCCGGCTGATCGAGTCGAAGTAGAGCTCGGGGGCGTCGTCGAGGCTCGCCAGCAGCCGGGGCACCTCCCAGCCGAGTCCGGCGAAGGACTTGCGGATCAACTCCTTCTGCTGCCCGGTGTCGTGCCGGTCGTAGTCGAGTTCGGGGGCGGCGAACAGCAGGAAGGCACCGGCCCTGGAGCGGTCCCGGTGGTCGCCGCCGATCGCGGCGAGCCGGCCCGGGACGTTCAGTCCGACCGAACCGGGCGGCAGGTCGAGGTAGTTGGGCAGCTGCCAGGTGGCCGCGTAGTAGCCGAGGTGGCGGACGTAGTGCCGCTCGGGGCCGAACGCCAGTGCGCGGACGTTGGAGTGGAGGCCGTCCGCGCCGATCACCAGGTCGAACACCCGGGGCGAGCCGTGCCGGAACTCGGCCCGGACGCCGGTGGGCGTCTGCTCCAGCGCGGTGATCGAGTCGCCGAAGACGTACTCCGCACCGGGCAGGCTGTGCCGGTACAGCACCTGGGCCAGTTCGCCGCGGGGCACCTCCAGCTCGCCGCCGGCGAAGTCGGCCGGCAGGTGGAGCCGTCGGCGACCCTGCCGGTCGACGAAGCTCATCGAGGTACCGCCGGTGGCGATCGCCCCCAGTTCGTCGAGCACACCCATCCGCTCCAGCACGGTGCGGTGGGTCGCACCGCGGAAGTCGACCGCCTGGCCGCCGCCGCGCAGGGCGGGCGCCAGCTCGACGACGGTGGGTTCGAATCCGTACCGGGCCAGCCAGTGGGCCAGTGCGGGGCCGGCGATGCTCGCGCCGGAGATGAGGACCTTCGTGCCCACGGGGATGCTCCGTTCGATGGAATCCAAAAAACTGTGTCCGGCGGACACCGATCATTGCTGTGTACGGTAGACACAGTTCGACGGTTCGACAAGACGGGACGCGGGGAGCGGGATTGAGCAGTGCATCTGGCAGCGGACGCGGCGGCACCTCGGGGAGCGGAGCCGGAGGCGGACCGAGCGGCGGACCGGGCCAGGGACCCGGCGCCGGGGCGGGTGCGACGGCACGGTTGCTCTGGGGCCCACCACCGAAACCCACCCGCGGCCCGAAGCCGGCCCTCACCCTGGACCGGATCGCCTGGGCGGGCATCGAGATCGCGGACGCGGAGGGGCTCGGCGCCGTCTCGATGCAGCGGGTGGCCGGGCTGCTGGACTACACCAAGATGTCGCTCTACCGCTATCTGCCCGGCAAGGCCGAGCTGGTCGCCCTGATGGTGGAGGCGGCGGTCGGCGAGCCCGCCGGACCGGGGACACCGGTCGAGCCGTCCGGGTGGCGCGGTCGACTCCTCGACTGGTCGAACCGCCTGACGGCCGCGTTCGCCGCCCACCCCTGGCTGCTGGACGCCACCGTGGGCCCCCGGCTGATGGGTCCCCGGGAACTCGCCTGGCTGGAGCGGGTGGTGGCCGCGCTGGACGGCACCGGGCTGACCGGGCCCGAGCGGATGGACGCCGCCGTCCTGCTCGCCGGCCACGTCCGCAGCATCGCCGAGCAGTCCCGCGCGGCGGGGCCGGGGGGCGAGCCGGAGTCGGAGCTGCTGGCCGCCCTCGGCGGCCTGCTCCAGGAGCATGCGGACCGCTTCCCGGCCCTGGCCGCCGCCACCCGGGAGGCGGCCGTCGAGGGCGGGCGGAACGAGGCGCTCGAGTTCGGCCTGGAGCGCATCCTGGACGGGCTGGACGCCCTGATCGCCCGCCGGAGCCGGCACGCGGGGAGCTGAACGGGACCGCCGGGGCCCGGGCTCAGCGCGTGTGGCGCAGGGACTCCAGCTCGTCGGTCATCCGGCCGAGGAAGCGCGCCACGGCGGCCAGCTCGGCGGGGGTGAACTCGCCGCGCACGGTCTCGGTGCGCCGCGCCACCGGAGCGAACCACTCGGCGGCCATCCGTCCGGCGCCCGGGAGGTGGTGGACGTGGACCTGGCGGCGGTCGGCGGCGTCCCGGGTGCGGCGGATGTGCCCGGCCCGCTCCAGCCGGTCGAGCACGGCGGTGACCGCCCCCGAGGTCAGGGCCAGCTCCTCGCGCAGCCGGCCGGGGGTGATCCCGCCCTGGCCGCCGTCCGGATCGCGGGTCGCCCGCATGACGGCCAGCAGCGCCTGGACGTCGGTGGCGTGCAGGCCGCTGGCGGCGGCGAAACCGTGGCCGAGCAGGTTGAGCTCGGAGGCGAGGTCCTGGAGCAGCCGGCCGAGCGCCGGTGCGTCCGACACCGCCGGGTCGGCCGGGGCGGGCGCGCCGGCCGGGGCGGGCACGGCGGGCGGGGTGGTCCTCGGCTCCTGCTCCGACAAGGTGATCCGCTCCGGTCGCGTACGGCGTTTACCCGATCAGCCTATCGGCCGCCCGCCGCACCGGCCCCACCTCGTCGGCCCCCACCGACCGGCGGACCGTCAGACCCGCTCGCCCACCTGCTCCGGGACGGCCGCCCGCTCCACCGCCGGCCGCACCCGGGCCGGCCACCAGACCCGGTCGCCCAGGTCGCGGACCAGCGCCGGCACCAGCAGCGAGCGCACCAGCAGGGTGTCCAGCAGCACGCCGAAGGCGACGATGAAGGCGATCTGCGCCAGGAAGGCCAGCGGGATCACGCTCAGCGCGGCGAACGTCGCGGCGAGCACCACCCCGGCCGAGGTGATCACGCCGCCCGTCGCGGTCAGCCCCCGCAACACGCCCTCCCGGGTGCCGACCCGCAGCGCCTCCTCCCGGACCCGCGTCATCAGGAAGATGTTGTAGTCCACCCCCAGCGCGACCAGGAAGACGAATCCGTACAGCGGCACCGAGGGGTCGGTGGCGGTGAAGCCGAGGACGTGCGGGAAGACCACCGCGCTGACGCCGAGCGTGGCCAGGTAGGAGAGCGCGACGGTGGCGGCGAGCAGCAGCGGGGCCAGCAGCGAGCGCAGCAGCAGCACCAGCACGGCGAGGACGCAGAGCAGCACCGCCGGCATGATCAGCGACCGGTCACGCTCCGCCGTGACCCGGGTGTCGTACTGCTGCGCCGTGTACCCGCCGACCAGCGCGTCCCCGTCCGGTACGGCGTGCACGGCCTCCCGCAGCCGCCGGACGGTGGCGATGGCCTCGTCGCTGTCGGCCGGGTCGGCGAGCGTGACGTCGAGCCGGACCCGCCCGTCGACCGTCCTCGGCGCGGCCCCCGGCGCCCCGCCGGTGTAGGGCCGGACGCCGGCCGTCCCGGGCACGGCGGCCGCGGCGGCCACCGCCTCGGCGCGGTCGGCCGCGGCGAGCACCACCGCCGGGTTGCCGGCGCCGCCGGCGAAGTGCGCCGAGAGCATCCGCTGGCCGGTCGCCGAGGGCTGCGGTTTGACGAAGAGTTCGGACTGCGGGACGCCGCCGGAGTCGAGCGTCGGGGCGAAGGCGGCGAGCGCGGCCAGCACCGCGAGGCTCGCCGCCCAGGTCGTCCGGGGCCGGCGGCCGACCAGCGCGGCCACCCGCTGCCACACGGCGTGCACCGGCGCCCGCCCGTCGGCGGCGGGGCGGGCCGGCCAGTAGGCGGTGCGGCCGAACAGGGTGAGGGCGGCCGGCAGGAAGGTGAGCGCCGAGACCACGGCGCAGCCGATCCCGATCGCACCGACCGGCCCGAGCGCCCGGTTGTTGGTGAGGTCGGAGAGCAGCAGGACGAGCAAGCCCAGGGCGACGGTGGCACCGGAGGCCGCGATCGGCTCCACCGACCGGCGCCAGGCGGTGCGCATCGCGGCGAACCGGTCTCCGTGCAGGTGCAGTTCCTCGCGGAACCGGGCGGAGAGCAGCAGGCCGTAGTCGGTGGCGGCGCCGATCACCAGGATCGAGAGCAGGCCCTGGACCTGGCCGTCCACCCGGACCAGGCCGTGGTCGGCGAGCAGGTAGACCAGGGCGCAGGCGGTGGCGAGGGCGAAGACCGCGCCGAGGATCACCAGCAGCGGGAGCAGTACGCTGCGGTAGACGGCGAGCAGGATCAGCAGCACCACGCCGAGGGCGACGCCGAGCAACAGACCGTCGATGCCGGCGAACGCCCGACCCAGGTCGGCCGCGACGGCGGCCGGGCCGGCCAGCCCGACCTCGGCGTCCGGCACCTGCTCGGCCAGGGCGCGCACGGCCCGGACGCTGTCGCCGGTCTGCCGCCCGAGGTCGGAGCGGAGCTGGACGACGCCCTGGAGGGCTCGGCCGTCAGCGGCGGGCAGGGCGGGCGAGACCCGTCCGGTGGCGCCGGGGACGGTCGCGGCGGCGCGCAGCGCGCCCTCGGCGGCGGAGCGCTGCGCGGCCTCGACGGCGCCGGTGCGGCTCTCCCAGACCACGATCACGGGCAGGGTGGCGGGGGCCTGGAACTCCTCGCCCAGCCGGGCGACCTCGGTCGACTCGGCGCTTCGCGGCAGGAACGCGGCCCGGTCGTTGGTGGCGACCTCGGAGAGCCGTCCCGCGTACGGGCCGAAGGCACCGCCGAGGCCGAGCCAGGCCACCAGCAGGGCGAGCGGGATCAGCAGCCGGGCTCGGCGCCGGGCGGTGGGGCTGCCGGTGAGCATCGTGGAGCGCCCTTCGTGGCGGGGCCGGTGACGGTTCGCCGCATCCTATCTCTCAATCGTCGAGATACTTCACCGGCTGAGTTTTCCGGCGGCGCGCCGCGGGCCGGTGCCCCTCGGGCGGCGGCGCGGGGGCCCCTGCCGCTCGGGCCCGTACGCTGCGCGCCCGGCGTGCGCCGGAGGGCGCGCCAGCAGGCCGGCCGCGGAGAGCGCGGCCCACCCGATCGAGACCGCCACGGCCATCGTGCGGTGCCGCCGCTTCGGCAGCGCGGTGGCGAGCAGCGTGGCGTCACCCAGGTCGGAGGCGATCCGCACCAGGGTGGCGGTCCGCAGCGCCGAAGCGTCCGGGGCCAGGACCATGGCGAGACCGCAGGCGGCGTCCCGGAACGCCAGCGGGCGCAGGCAGGCGGCCACGTCCGCGGGGACCGACCCGTCCGGCGCGCTGATCCCGGACGGGCGGGCCAGCAGCCCCGGGCGGCGGGCGACGGCGAGCCCGTAGACGGCGGTGACGGCTCCGGTCAGGCGCAGCAGACGCACGTTCACGGCGCGGCTCTCCTCGGGTCGGCGGGGTCACTCCCCGGTGCGGGCCGCGGGGGCGCCTCCCCCGCGGCCCGCACGGTGGGCCCATCATGGACGACCGGACGGCCCGGCGCGGGCCGACACGTCCGGCGGTGGCCCTTCCGGGCGGCCTGACGGCCCGCTGCGCCCCGCGGCTCCCGAGGACCGGGGGCCGCGGGGCGGGTGGGACCAGCGGGACCGGCCAGGGGCAGTGGACCGGCGCAGGTCGGCGGGACCGGCCGGAACGGCGTCAGGAGACGCGCTTCAGCTGCCAGCTGTTCTTGCCGAAGCTCGGCACCGCCGAGTAGTTACAGCCGGAGCTGTAGAACTCGCTGACCTGCACCCAGCCGGCCGGCGGCCAGGTCGAGGCGCAGGCGTTGACCACGGTGCCGACCGGGTAGCCGGTGAGCTGCATGATCTTCTTGCTGTTGGGGGTGAAGGTGCCCGACCCGCAGCCGGCGCTGTTCCACCACTGCACGTCGACGTAGCCGCTGGGGGTGAGCGAGCTCCCGCACATGTTCACCGTGTCACCGGGCGCGGCGTGCGCGGTGGTCATGGACAGCGTCAGTGCGGCGGCAGCGGCGCCCAGGGTCAGGGCTGCGGCACGGAGACGGGACACGGAGCGGCTCCTCTCGTCGGCGCGGTCCGTCCGCACCTGGCATATTCCTATCGGCGGGTGACCGGACACGGACAGTGGCTTTCCGGTCCGGTCCCCGACGCGATTGACGCCGTTGACAGGCGGCGCCCGGTGTGTCACAGGCCTAGAGCAGGCGCTTGATGTCGCCGCGGGCCCGGTAGAAGGCCCCGGAACCGGACTCCAGCACCTCGGCCACCAGGTAGCGGGCGCCGGGCTCGCGGATGTCCTTCGGGAACTGCACCCGGCGGGCCGGGTCGAAGCCGGGCGACACCACGCGGACGCGCAACCGGCCGCCCTCCGCCACGCACTCGACCTCGATGCCGCCCGCGGCCGCCGCCGATCCGGCGACCACCGACTCGACCTCGGCACCGGCCACCGCCGCCGTCCAGCCGCTGCCGTCCACCTCGGCGGCCTGCGGCACCCGGCCCTCCTCGGCCGCCCGCACCGCCTCCTCGCTCGCGTCCAGGCAGACCAACGAGCCGTCGGTGGTCACCAGGTACAGCCGGCCGTCGCGGTACTGCATGCTGTACGCGGAGCCGCAGCCGGTGCCGAGCTTCCAGAGCCGGGTGCCGTCCGCCGCGAAGCAGTACACCGAGGAGTGGTTGTCGCCGGCGAAGACGTAGCGGCCGTCGGGCGAGGCGGCACACGAGAACACGGAGGCGTCGCAGCGGTAGCGGGCCGTCTCCGAGCCGTCGGCCTTGCGCAGCCGGTGCACCGAGCCGCGCGAGGTCGCGGCGAACACCTCGTCGCGCTCCTGCCAGCCGAACAGCACGTCGCCGTCGGTCCGGGTGTGCCACAGCGGCTCGCCGCCGCGCGCGGCGTAGCGCGCCACCCCGCGCGAGTGACCGTGGTAGACGCCGTCCTCGTCGCAGCGGACCATCCAGCCGTCGGTCCCCGCGGCCTTGCCCCGCCACTGGAACTCGTCCTCGTGGTCGACGGTGGTGATCCCGCCGCGGGCGTCGGCGACGCCGAGCACGCCGTCGTGGATGTCCAGCCAGTAGATGTCGACGTCGGCGGCGATCTCGTACGCGACCCGCGGCACCTTGCCGCCGAGGTCGTACACCTTGCCGTCGTCGCAGCCGGCGTAGATCCACCAGTCGTCGGCGACGATGCACTTCACGCCGTCCGGCAGGCCGTAGCGGCCGGTGACCTGCCCGTCGTGGGTGAGCGTGTAGACGTCGCCGCGCTCGTTGCCCACCCAGGCGTGCTCCTCGCCGACGAAGATGCCGAAGGCCGCGGCGCCGGAGCGGAACCGCCAGAGCACGGGGGCCTGGCGGGCGGTCGAGCGGCTGCTGGTGATCGCCCGGCGGGTCACCGCGCGGCGCTGCCGCACCCCGCGCACGGCCGGGGCGTAGCCCTTGCGGACCTTCTCCCCGATCTTCTTGGCGGCCGCGGCGGCGGCCTTCTCCGGCGACGGGTAGCTGGTGGTCTTCGCCTGGCCGCCCTCGCCGATCCGCCCGTAGGTGATCGTCACGTCCACGCCGGCGACCCGGACCTCGTAGAACTTGTGGGCGCTGCCGGTGTCCTCGGACAGCTCCAGGTAGGTGGTCTGCTCGTCGGCGGCGACAGGCATGCGGGGCCCCTTCCGGGCGCTCGGCGGGAGTCGGTGCGGGCGGCGTGCCCGGCGACACCGCAGAAGCTATGCCCAGGGACTGACAGCGCGTCCGGTGCCCCCCGCTCCGACGGTGCGCCGGCCCGCCCGGCCCGGTCCGGCGGCCGACGTGCCCGGGCGGACAAACAGGAGAATCATGGGACAACACCCCTCGAAAGGCGGGAATACGATGTTCCAGCTCCTGTGGATTCTGCTCATCGGCTTCGTGCTGGGCGTGCTGGCCAGGCTGCTCCTGCGCGGCCCGCAGGCGATCCCCTGGTGGCTGACCATGCTGCTCGGCGCCGGGGGCGCCCTGCTCGGCAACGCCGTGGCCGGGTGGATCGGGGTACGGCACACCAGCGGCATCGACTGGATCCGCCACCTGCTCCAGTTGGGCTTCGCCGTCGCCCTGGTCGCCCTCGTCGCCCCGGCCTGGACGAGGTCCCGCTCCCGACGCTAGGGCCCTGGGCCGCCGTCCGGCGCCCAGGAGCCTGCCGGCGGGCCGGCAGCGGCGTCAGGCGACGTGGACGCGGGGGCGACGGTCCCGGTCGGGCTCGGCCTCCCGCAGCACCTCGCGGGTGACCGGGGCCACCTCGCCCTGCCCGAGCAGGAAGAACCGGAAGAACTGGGCGAACGGGTTGCCCTCGGTCCACTCGAAGTAGATGTGCGGCTGCTGCCCGGTCAGGTCGCGCACTTCGAGCAGCAGTGCGGCCAGCGCGTTCGGCACGCTGGAGTGCTCCAGCGTCAGGACCCGGTAGCGGTCGTGCAGCACCTCGCCGTGGACGCTGAGCACCGCCTCGAACTCGGACGGGTCGCGGACCGTCACCTCGACGAAGACCAGGTCGTCCTCGGGCGGGATGTCGTTGTCGGTGCGGATCTGCCGGCTCTTCTCCTGGTACTCGGCGAGGTCGCGGCCGTTCGGCTCGTTGGCGATCAGCCGGATGGGGCGGTGGGTGTAGTCGCGGACGAAGCGCTCGGCGACCATGTCCAGCTCGACGTCGGTCACCCGCAGCTCGAAGGCGCGCTTGAGCCGGGAGGCCAGCGACAGCAGGATGATGCCGGCGATGAAGCAGGCACCGATCTTCACACCGTCCGGCCGCTCGGCGATGTTGACCGCGGTGGTGTAGAGGAAGACCGCCGCGATCACGGCGAAGCCGACGGTCCAGTTGCGCTCGCGGGCCTTGTGGGCGGCGATGGTCACCGCGATGGCGGCGGAGCTGATCAGGACCAGCACACCGGTGGCGTACGCACCGCCCTGGGCGTCGACGCTGGCGTCGAAGATCCACGTCACCAGGAAGGCGATCGCGGTGAGCACCAGCACGGTGGGGCGGACCGCCCGGGCCCAGTGCGGGGCCATGCCGTAGCGGGGCAGGTAGCGGGGCATCAGGTTGAGCAGGCCGGCCATCGCCGAGGCGCCGGCGAACCAGAGGATCAGGATGGTCGAGAGGTCGTAGACGCTGCCGAAGGCGCTGCCCAGGTTCTCGTGGGCCAGGTACGCGAGCGCGCGGCCGTTCGCCGCCCCACCGGGCTCGAACGCCGCCGGGGGGATCAACAGGGTGGTGATGAAGCTGGTGGTGATCAGGAAGACGCTCATGATCAGCGCCGCGGTGGTGAGCAGCTTGCGGGCACCGCGGATGCGGCCGGTGGGCTTCTCCTCGGTGTCGTCCGGGTCGCCCTCGATGTGCGGCATGACGGCGACACCGGTCTCGAAGCCGGACAGGCCCAGGGCCAGCTTGGGGAAGGTGATCAGGGCGACCCCGATCATCGCGATCGCGTTGCCGTGCTCGGCGGTCAGCGCGTCCGCCCAGTCCGTGATCAGGTGCGGGGACTCCAGGACGTGCCAGAGCCCGTTCACCACCACGATCACGTTCAGCGCGAGGTAGACGGCCACCAGGAAGACCGCCAGCCCGATCGCCTCGCTGAAGCCCTTGAGGAACACGCCGCCGAGCAGGGCGATCAGGACGAGCGTGATCAGCACCTCCTTGTCGGTCAGCGCGCTGCTCAGGTGCGGATTCTCCACCAGGTGCGCGGTGGCGTCGGCGGCCGAGAGGGTGATGGTGATCATGAAGTCGGTGGCGGCGAAGCCGAGCAGCGTCAGCACGAAGAGCTTGCCCTGCCAGAACGACAGCAGCCGCTCCAGCATGGCGATCGAGCCCTCGCCGTGCGGGCTCTCCTTGGCCACCCGGCGGTACACCGGCAACGCGCCGAGCAGGGTCACCAGCACCAGCACGATGGTCGCGACGGGGGAGAGCAGACCGGCCGCCAGGGCGGCGATGCCCGGCTGGTAGCCGAGCGTGGAGAAGTAGTCCAGACCGGTCAGGCACATCACCCGCCACCACCGGGCGCCCTTGTGCTCGACCGGCGTCTGGGCGTGCGGGCCCGGATGCTGCTTCGCCATGTCGGAGAGGCCTTCGAGCAGCCACGCGCGGAACCTCCCGCCCCGCGCCGACGGCGCCGCCCCCGGATCGGCCGAAGCTGACGAGCTCACCTGCACTCCTGTCCACGACTCCGGCCGCCCACCGCGCGCGGCTCCCGACCCACCGGCCCGGCCGGCCACCGGCCGTCGGCTCCGACGCGCCGGCCAACGGTCCGCGCACACCGGCCACCGGTCGCCGGACGGACCGTCCCGTCAGGCTATGTGACCGGAGCTCCGCTGCCGCGCAACGCCGAGGGCGCGCCCCGGCCGCGTCCCCCGCTCGGCGCTCACCCGGCCTGAGCAGGGGTGACGGCCGGGAGCCGCGGGTGGTGGGAACGGGCACGCACCACCCCGGCTAGACTCGCCCGACCGGAGTGGACAAACGTCCGGTCGGGAGCGGGCGCCAGGGGCGCGGCACCGGCCGTGGATCAACCGAGGGACAGAACATGGTCGAGGCCTCCCCGAAGGTCGTCGTCGTCGTGCCCACGTACAACGAGCGGGAGAACCTCCCGGTCCTCGCGGGCCTGCTCGCGGACCTCCGGATGCCCGGTCTGCACCTGCTGGTGGTCGACGACAACTCCCCCGACGGCACCGGCGAGGTCGCCGACAAGCTCGCCGCGGACTCCCCCGGCACCGTCGGCGTGCTGCACCGCACCGAGAAGGACGGCCTCGGGCGCGCGTACGTCGCCGGCATGACCCGGGCCCTCGAGGACGGCGCCGACGTCGTCGTCCAGATGGATGCGGACCTCTCGCACCCGGCCTCGGTGCTCCCGCTCATGGTGGAGACCCTGCTGGCCGACGACACCGCCGTGGTGCTCGGCTCCCGGTACGTGGCGGGCGGCTCCACCGCCGAGGAGTGGCCGTGGCACCGCAAGGCGCTCTCCGCCTGGGCCAACTTCTACGTCAACACCATCCTCGGCCTGGGCGTCCGGGACGCCACCGCCGGGTTCAAGGCCTGGCGGGCGCAGACGCTGCGGGCGATCGACCTGCCGTCGGTCACCAGCAACGGCTACTCGTTCCAGGTCGAGCTCAACTACCGCGTCGTCACGCGCGGGCTGACCATCCGCGAGGTGCCGATCCGCTTCGAGGAGCGGGTCAAGGGCGCCTCCAAGATGAGCCTCGGCGTGCAGGTGGAGTCGGCGATGGCCCCCTGGAAGCTGCGGCTCGGGCACCGCAAGCAGTCGTAGCAGCCGCCCGCGCCGGTCGGCCGGAACGGCTCTTTCGGGTATCCGTGGGCCGGATCGGCGGTGTGCGGGGCCGTCACGGGGAAGAACGGCCTCATGGCCCTTTCCCGGGAGTCCGTCGCCACCGTGGTGCGCCGCGGTGCCCGCGAGCCCTTCGTCGTCTATTCGATCCGGGCGACCGTCGCCGCCACCCTGTCCTACGCGGTGGCCACCCAGCTGAGCAGTGAACCGGCGCCGCTCACCGCGCCGCTGACGGCCCTGCTGGTGGTCCAGGTGACCGTCTACTCGACGCTGACCACCAGCATCCGCCGGGTCAACTCGGTGGTGGTCGGGGTCCTGATCGCGATCGGCTTCAGCTCGGTGGTGGGCCTCTCCTGGTGGAGCCTCGGGCTGATCATCCTGGCCTCGCTGACCATCGGCCGGTTCGTCCGGGTGGACGAGTTCGTCCAGGAGGTGGCGATCAGCGCCATGCTCATCCTGGGGGTCTCCCAGGTGACCTCGCAGGCCTGGGACCGGGTGCTGGAGACGCTCATCGGGGCCGTCGTCGGGCTGCTGTTCAACCTGGTCTTCGCCCCGCCGGTCTGGCTCGACACCGCCGGTGAGTCGATCGAGGACCTCGCCCGGCGCGCCCGCCACCTGCTGCTGGGCATCGGCGAGGAGCTGGGGCGGCCCACCCCGGTGGAGCGCGCGGCCGAGCGGCTGCACGAGGCCCGCCGGCTCGACCAGGCGATCGCCGACGTCGACGCCGCACTGCGGCAGGCCGAGGACAGCCTGCGGCTCAACCCCCGGATCAGTGAGGGCCTGCTCTCCCGGCTGGTGCTGCGCACCGGCCTGGACACCCTGGAGATCTGCGTGGTGGTGATCCGGGTCCTGGCCCGGTCGATCACCGATCTGGCCAAGCGGCGGGCGCCCGGCGAGCGGCTCTTCCCGGTCGACGTGGCGGTGGCGCTGGAGGAACTGCTGGCGCACCTCGGCGGGGCGCTGGTGAGCTTCGCCGTCCTGGTCACCACCCCGGTCAGCCGCAACGCCGAGGAGGCCGAGCAGCGGCTCGCCGCCGAGCTGGCGGCCTCCTGGGCGAGCCGGGAGAACGTCGCCCAGCTGCTGCTGCAACGGGTCCAGGAGCACCCGGAGGCCTGGCAACTGCACGGCTCGCTGCTCGCCGAGGTGGACCGGATCCTGGACGAGCTGGACCTCGAACACCGCGGCCGGCGGCTGATGGAGGAGCTGGACCGGGCGGCGGTGGCGAGCCGGGAGCGGTTCTCCCGCTTCGCCTGGCTGCGCAGGCTGGCACGCGGCGAGCGCCTGCGCGCCGACCGGCTGCGGCCGGCCCGGCGGCGGCGGCGCGAGCAGCGTCCGCCGGCGGGCGACCGGGCCGGGCAGCCCTGAGGCCGGGCCCCGGGCGGCGGCGGGTCACGGCATCAGCCAGGGCTCCTGCGGGAGCGGGCGGCCGGTCTCCAGGTAGGTCTTGAGGTTCGACAGGACCGCCGACCAGCCTGCCTCGGCCTCGGCCTGCTCGCGCTCGTCGGCGAGGTTCTCGTGGGTGACGACGAGCCGGGTGAGGTCGCGGTGGCCCTGGAGCCGGAAGGTCACCCGGGAGGGGCCGCCCGGGCGGTGCTCATCCGGGCCGGCCCAGGTGGTGACCAGCCGGTGCGGGCGCTCCACCTCCACGACGGTGCCGACCACGTCGGCGATGCCGGAGTCGTCTGTGCGGCGGTGCTCCCAGGCGGCGCCGGGTAGCCAGGTGGAGACGTTGCGGTGGCCCCAGTAGACGCCGGACTCGTCCGCGTTGGTGAGGGCGTGCCAGACGTGCTCGGGCGTGGCGTGCAGGTAGACGGTGTGGCGGACGGCCGGGACGGTCACGGCGTCACCCCCGCGCCGCGTCGAGGAGCGGCTGGATCTCGATCTTCCGCATCTGCAGCATCGCCGCCATGACGCGGTCGGCCTTGGCGCGGTCCGGGCCGGAGATCAGCTCGGTCAGTACGCGCGGGACGATCTGCCAGGAGAGGCCGAAGCGGTCCTTCAGCCAGCCGCACCGGCTCTCCTCGCCGCCGTCCGCCACGAGCCCCGCCCAGAGCCGGTCCACCTCCGCCTGGTCGGCGCAGTCGACCTGGAGCGAGACGGCCTCGGTGAAGTGGAACACCGGGCCGCCGTTGAGGGCGGTGTAGCGCTGGCCGGCGAGCTCGAACTCGACGGTCATCACGGTGCCCGGCTCCCCGGGGCCGACGTCGCCGTAGCGGGTGGTCCCGGTGATGCGGGAGTCGGGGAAGAGCGAGGTGTAGAGGCGGGCGGCCTCTTCGGCCCGGTCGTCGTACCAGAGGAAGGTGGTGATCTTCTGCATGGCCCGACGGTAGCCGCGGCCCCCGGCCGGGCGGCCGAGCCACGGCCGGGGGTCACCGGTTCGGCGCCCCCGGCCGGCCGGGGGCGGCCGGGGGTCTCCGCCGGCCGCCGCGAGGCTCCGTCAGTGCACCCGGCCCGCATAGCGCCGGGCGGAGCGCCGGCCGGTGCCGGCCGTCACCACGACGTCGTAGCGGCCCTGACCGTCCAGCGGCCAGAGCACGTTCACCTGCTTGCCGGCCGTCACGATCGGCACCCCGATGTCGATCCGGCCGTCCCGGCCGTCCCTTGTACGGGAACGCGACCGTGCCGTCGTTGGTCATGGTGCAGGTGACCTTGCCGGTCTTCCGGTCCACGTCCACGTCGGCCCCTCGAACCCGAGCCGTCGACAGGAGGGGCACGGGGGAGCGGGGCGGTTCAGTCGAGGCCGCGGCCCTGCCGGAGCCGGGCGGCGACGGCCTCCGGGTCCACCAGCGGCGCCGGGTAGTCGGCCGGCGGGCGGTGCCGGCGCCAGGGCCGGTGCACGGACCGGCCGGGCAGCGCGGCCAGTTCGGGCACCCAGCGGCGGACGTAGGCGCCGTCCGGGTCGAGCCGGTCGGCCTGGGCGAGGGGGTTGAGGACGCGGTTCGGCCGGGTGTCGGTGCCCGTCCCGGCCACCCACTGCCAGTTCAGCTGGTTGTTGGCCAGATCCCCGTCCACCAGCAGTCGCAGGAAGTGCCGGGCCCCCGGACGCCAGTCCTGGTAGAGCGTCTTGGTCAGGAAGGAGGCGGTGACCAGCCGGGCCCGGTTGTGCATCCAGCCTTCGTGGGCGAGTTGGCGCATCCCGGCGTCCACCAGGGGGAACCCGGTCCGGCCCGCCCGCCAGGCCTCGGCCTCCGCGGTGTCGGAGAGCCAGCGGTCGCCCTTGGACCGGTAGTCGTGGTGCGCGGCGTCCGGGCGGGCAGCGAGCACCTGGTGGTGGAAGTCGCGCCAGGCCAGCTGCCGGACGAACGCCTCCGCCCCGCCGCCGCCGCGCCGTTCGGCGGAGGCGACCAGCTCGGCCGCGGAGAGGCAGCCGAAGTGCAGGTACGGCGAAAGGCGTGACGTCCCGTCGGCGGCGAGGTCGTCGTGCAGCTCGGCGTACCGGTCCAGGTCGTAACGCTGCCAGCGCCGGCGCCCGGCACGCTCACCGCCGGGCGGCAGGCCCGGCGACTCGGGCGTGGCGGTGGGCAGCGGCTCGCTCGCGATGCCCTCGGGGGTGCGCAGCGCCCGGGGCGGGCCGTGGACGGTGCGGCGCGGAGCCTGCTGCCACGAGCGGAAGTACGGGGTGAAGACGGCGTAGTGGTCCTTGCCGGCGGGGGCGAGGGCGCCGGGCACGACCACGGTGAGCGCGCCGTCGTGGACGTGCAGGCGGGCGCCGAGACGGGCGCGCAGGGCCTGTTCGCGACGGTGGGCGAAGGCACTCACCCCGCCGGCGACGTGCACCGAGGCGGCACCGGTCTCGTCGGCGAGCCTGGCGACCGCGGCGGCGGCCGGTCCGTGGCGCAGGACCAGCCGGCCGCCGAGCGGGCGCAGCCGGGCGTCCAGGTCGGCGAGGCAGTCCGCGAGGAAGGCGACGCGGTTGGGCGCGGCGAAACCGGCGGCGGTGACGTCCGGGTCGAGCACGAAGAGCGGCACGACCTCGTCGGCGGCGGCGCCGGCGGCGCGGAGCACGGGGTTGTCGTGCAGCCGCAGGTCCTGGGTGAACAGGGCGATGGAGACGGTCATCGGTGGCGGGCCCGGTGGGGTGGAGGGGACGTGGCAGGCATGCGAGCCTCCCACCCGGGCCGCGGCCGGGCGAGCCGACGCGCCGGGGCGGGCGTCGGTGCGGACGGTGCCCGTCGCGGCCGCTCCTGCCGGCCGACCGCCGCTCCCGGCCGACCGCCAGCCGGTTCAGGCCGGCCGTCCCCAGGGTCGGCCGCGCTCCGGCTCGGGCCGGCCGCGCTCCGGTTCAGGCCAGGGTGAGGAAGAGCTTCTCCAGCTCGGCCTCGCTCATCGGCGCGCCGTTCTCGTCGGCGGCCGCCATGCACTGGCGCATCCCGCTGGCCACGATCTTGAAGCCGGCCCGGTCCAGCGCCCGCGACACGGCCGCGAGCTGGGTCACCACGTCCTTGCAGTCGCGGCCCGCCTCGATCATCGCGATCACGCCCGCCAACTGCCCCTGGGCGCGGCGGAGCCGGTTCAGGATCGCACCGACCGCTTCCTCGTCCACCTGCATCTCTGGCCGCCTTCCGCTGCTCGGACCGGTGGCCAGTGTACCCCGTGGGGTATCGGCGCCGGTCCGGTCCCCATGCACCCGGGCAGAGCCGCGGTGCCCGGGCGAGCGATGGCCGGAGCCGTGACGGACGGGGCGAGCGCCGCACGGGGCGAGCGCTGGACGGGATGTCGAGGGGGACGGGCGGGGCGTGCACCGGATGTCGAGGGGGCGGGCCGGTCAGCGCCTGGCCAGGCGGCGCTCCCCACCCGCGCCGGGGGTGTAGTCCAGCGAGTAGTGCGCGAAGACCGCCGGCTCGTCCTCCGCCGGCAGGACGTCGTCCGTACCGATCGAGGGCGCCTGTTTGACCATGCTCTTCGGGTACGCCACCCGCACGTACCCCGGCCCGAGGACGGCGTGGTCCAGGGGCACGAAGACCAGCCGGCGCCGGGACGGCAGGCCGACCGTGACGGTGGCGAAGAACGGCAGGTCGCTCGCGGTCTCCACGTAGACGGATTCGAGCGTGCCGATCCGGCGGTCCTTCTCGTCGACCACGGCGTGGCCGCGCCACTCCCTGATGTCCGCCGAGCCGATCATCGCGGCCTCCCATCGCCGGCCGGTTCCGGAGGTCTCCGGGAACCTCCATCCTGCAACGGCCCGGGCCGGTCCGCCCGGCGGGCCGTCCGCCTGAAGATCCGGTCAGCGGCAGCACCGGTCGGCGGCCGTCACCGCATTGACCGCAGCGCCGGAGTTCCCCCGTGAACACCGTCAATGGCTCGTGGAGAGTTCTTGCCACAGATCAAGGGCAGCAACTATCGTGAATTGACTCATTGAGCAATAAACTAGCGAACCCTGGGGTCAGGTTGGACGACTCTGAGCAGGCACTGGAGCGGCTCTCCCGAGCCATCGGCCCGATGCCGGCCGACCTGACAGCCAAGGTCAAACAGGCCATCCGGCAGTCACTCGCGGCCGCCCCCGCACCCACCGGCGTTCTGCGGGAATCCGACGCCTCCCCGGAACAGGAATTCACCGAGTCCCCAGGGGGGTCCACCGAACTCCCAGGAAACTCCCAGACAGCGAACTCCGGGGAACTCGGCGAATTCACGGAGTACGACCTGCCGGCGAACGCCGCGCTGCACGCCTCGACCGCCCCCCCGGCACGCGAGAACTGAACCGGACCGGCCGGAGGGCGGACCGGGGGCACCCGGGAGGGCTCTGGCACGCCTGCGCCGTCAGGCTCCCCCGGCCCGCGGCAGGCTCGCGACGCGCTTCAGCCCCGCATCGCGAGCGCGGGACCGTCCGCAGGGGCGCACGAGTCGCACGCCCGCCGGACATCGGCCACGGTGCCGTCGGTCCGGCCGGGCTCCCCGGCCTGCTCCCGCACCGTTCGCTCCAGACGGGCGAGGCAACGACCCCGCTTCGGCCCGACGGATTCCGGAGGTATCCCGAGGGCGGCGCCGATCTCGTCGTCGGGCATCTGCGGGTCGGCCACCAGCAGACCCAGCAGCGCCTGGCAGCACTCCGGCAGCCGGCGGAAGGCGCGCAGCACCTCGTCGTCCTGCTCGGAGTCCGGCAGGGGGCTCGGAACGCCGCCACCGGCGGCCTCCGGCCGATCGGTCCCCTCCGACTCCCCCGCCGGAAGGCGTCGCCCCGACCGCTCGACGTGCGCCAGACTCTCCCGGCGGGCCGCGGCTGCGATCCACGGCACGATCCGCTCCGGCGGCCGGAGCTCGGAGAGGTGTCGAACGACCCTCAGCCAGGCGGCCCGTACGACGTCTTCACAGTCCGCCGCACTCAGCCGATGGCTCCGCACGATCGCGAAGACCAGCGGCGTGTAGCGGCCCACCAGCTCGTCCCAGGCGTCCGGTTCGCCGGCCAGGCACCTACCCACAAGTTCGCTCGGCGCAGTCGTGCGCAACGAATCCCCCGTCATGTCGTCACCAAGCCCAGTAGGAGATGACGGCGGTCCTTCGTGCGGCGCTTCCCAGGGCGCCGGACCCCGCCACCGAGCCGAGGGTGATCTTCGACCAGTAGCTTCCGTACAGCACCGTCACGTCGGCTACAGGCGTAAACCATACGTGTCGGCCGACGCCGCCTGTCAACACGACACCCGCGCCGGGAAACCGATCCTACGATCCGTCAGCAGCGCCTCGGCCCGGACGGATCGCGCCGCAGATCACACCGCGTGTCACGCCCGTTCCGGCCCCTCGTCACGGCTCCGGCTGCAGAGACCGCTCCGCGTCCCGCCCGGCGGGCTGCTCCCGGCCGGTCTGTCCGAGCAGCTGGACGGCCCCCGGGCAGGGCGCGGCGTCGACCTGCCTCCGCGATCGCCGTGGTGCTCAGCACCTGGGCCCGCCTGCAGGCCTGATCGGTCAGGACGTGCTCGGCCATCCGACCTCCGCTCCGCCGGTCGGCGGAGAGCGGATCGAGGTACCGACGCCCGAGCCGGAGGCCGGACCGACCGCGCCGAGGTCATCGCCGAGCGACCTCCACCTCCGGGGGCCGAACCGCCCGCCGGCCAGCGGGGGTCAGGGCCGGCCCGGGCGGTGGACGGCGAGCAGGGGCGGCTCGATCGGCCAGGGCAGCGGGGCGGCGGCGGCCGCGGCGGCGGCGAGGCGGAGCGCACCGAGCAGGGGCGGCCCGTCCGGCCGGCGCAGGCGCGCGGTGGGGAGGCGGTCGGCCAGCGCCGCCTCGGTGGCCGAGCGGAGCCGTGCGAGGTTGAACAGTCCCCCGGTCAGGGCCAGGCGGGGCTCCGCCAGACCGGCCGCGGTCGCCGCGGCCGCCGCCGTGGCCGCGATCTCCTCCCCCGCCCGCCGCAGGATCACCCCGGCGACCGGGCAGCCGTCGTCGGCCGCCCCGGCCACCTCCGGCGCGAAGGCCGCGAGCAGCGCAGCCCGGTCGGGGCGCGGCTGGAGCGCGGCCGGCAGGCCGGTCACCGGGCCGTAGCGGCGCTCGGCCCGTTCGAGCAGTGCGGGCGATCCGCCGCTCCGGCCGTCGTACGCGCGCAGCGCCGCTTCGAGACCCGCCCGGCCGATCCAGCCGCCACTGCCGCAGTCGCCCAGCAACTGGCCCCAGCCGTCGGCCCGTCGCCAGCCGGAGCCCGGACGGTGGCCGATCGCGACCAGCCCCGTCCCGGCCGCGACGGTCACGCCGGCCCGGGTGCCGAGGGCTCCGACGTAGGCGGCGACGGCGTCCCCGGCCAGGACCAGCCGTTCCGCGCCGGTGGCGCGGGCCAGGGTGCCGGGAAGACCGGCGGCCAGGTCCCGGCCGAGCAGCGCCATCCCGGTCGCCCCGACGGCGACCGCACCGATGTGTGCGTGGTGCGGCAAGTCCGCTGCGAGCGAGGAGAGTTCGGGGATCAGCCGGGCGAGCAGCGCGTCGGCGTCATGGCCGGATGCCGTGATCCGCGCCGCGACCGGGAGGTCGCGGGTCCGCACGCCGACGAGGTCGTCCGACCGGTCGGCCGGGGCCAGGGCGAGCCGGGCGCCGGTGCCGCCGACGTCGATGCCGACCACCCACACGTCGGCGACCGGGACGGGGGGTGGGGGTGACGCCTCGGCCGGTCCCGCTGCCGCGCCGCGGTCACCGGCGTGGGCGCTCGCCCTCGCCGGCACCGGATCCGCCCGGTCCGCCTGCTCCACCGCCGCCTCCCTCCCTCACCCCTCGGCGTTCCCCGCCCCGCCCGGGCCATGCCGCACGGGCGGGGGCGGGACCGGGCCCGCCCTCGGGCGCCCCGGCCCCGCTCCCGGCCCCGCACCGGCTCAGCCCGTCCCGCCCTTCGGCTTGTCCTCGTCCACGATCTCGGCGTCGACGACCTCCTCCTCCCCCGCGCCGGCCGCCCCGCCGCCCTCGGCCCCGGCGGCCTGCGCACCGGACGCCTGGCCATCGGCGGACTGGGCGTAGAGCGCCGCGCCGATCTTCTGCGCGACCACCGCCGCCCGGTCCGTCGCGGCGCGGACGGCTGCGGTGTCCTCACCCTTGAGCGTCTCCCGCAGCTCCGAGAGGGCCGTCTCCACCTCGGACCTGACGTCCTCGGGCACCTTGCCGGGGTTGTCGGCGAGGACCTTCTCGGTCGAGTACACGAGCTGCTCGGCCTGGTTCCGCGTCTCCGCCGCCTCCTTGCGGAGCCGGTCCTCCTCCGCGTGCTGCTCCGCCTCCCGCATCATCCGTGCGATGTCGTCCTTCGGCAGCGCCGAGCCGCCGGTGACGGTCATCTTCTGCTCCCGCCCGGTCCCGAGGTCCTTGGCGCCGACGTGCATGATGCCGTTGGCGTCGATGTCGAAGGTGACCTCGATCTGGGGCACGCCGCGGGGGGCCGGCGGCAGGCCGGTCAGCTCGAACATGCCGAGCCTCTTGTTGTACGCGGCGATCTCGCGCTCGCCCTGGTAGACCTGGATCTGCACGGACGGCTGGTTGTCCTCGGCCGTGGTGAAGATCTCGGAGCGCTTGGTCGGGATCGTGGTGTTGCGCTCGATCAACCTGGTCATGATGCCGCCCTTGGTCTCGATGCCGAGGGACAGGGGCGTCACGTCGAGCAGCAGGACGTCCTTGACCTCGCCCTTCAGCACGCCGGCCTGGAGCGAGGCGCCGACGGCGACCACCTCGTCCGGGTTGACGCCCTTGTGCGGGTCCTTGCCGGTGAGCGACTTGACCAGCTCCGTGACGGCCGGCATCCGGGTCGAGCCGCCGACCAGGATCACGTGGTCGATGTCCGAGACCTGGATGCCCGCGTCCTCCACGGCCTGGTGGAACGGTCCGCGGCAGCGCTCCAGCAGGTCGGCGGTGAGCTGTTCGAACTGGGCCCGGGTGAGCTTCTCCTCCAGGTGCAGCGGCCCATCGGCGGAGGCGCTCACATAGGGCAGGTTGATCGTCGTCTCGGTGGCCGAGGAGAGCTCGATCTTGGCCTTCTCGGCGGCCTCGCGCAGACGCTGCGCGGCCATCCTGTCCTTGGACAGGTCGATCCCGTAGCCGTTCTTGAACTGCCGCACCAGGTGGTCGACGACCTTCTGGTCCCAGTCGTCACCGCCGAGGTGGGTGTCGCCGTTGGTGGACTTCACCTCGACGACCCCCTCGCCGATCTCCAGCAGCGAGACGTCGAAGGTGCCGCCGCCGAGGTCGAACACCAGGATCGTCTGGTCGCTCCCCTTGTCCAGGCCGTAGGCCAGCGCGGCGGCCGTCGGCTCGTTGACGATGCGCAGCACCCGCAGACCGGCGATCTCGCCCGCCTCCTTGGTCGCGGTGCGCTGGGAGTCGTTGAAGTAGGCGGGCACGGTGACCACGGCGTCGGTCACGTCCTCGCCCAGGTAGGACTCGGCGTCCCGCTTCAGCTTCTGCAGCACCCGGGCGGAGATCTCCTGCGCGGTGTACCTCCTGCCGTCGACGTCCCCGGCCTCGGGGAAGCGCCACTGCGCATCGCCGACGTGCCGCTTCACCGACCGGGCCGTACGGTCGACGTTGGTCACCGCCTGACGCTTGGCCACCTCGCCGACCAGCACCTCGCCGCCCTTGGCGAACGCGACCACCGACGGCGTGGTGCGGGCACCCTCCGCGTTCGGCACGACGGCGGGCTCGCCGCCCTCCAGCACGCAGACGACGGAGTTGGTGGTGCCCAGGTCGATCCCGACTGAGCGAGCCATCGCGGTCCTCCCTCCTGAGCGGCCCGGCCGGCGGGCCTCGCCGCCACTCCTTTCGACCGCTCATGAAAGTTGAGCGGATCCCTGTCAATTCAATTGTCACTCGACGCTGCCGGTAACGCCGCCCGGCGCAGTGCCGGCGTGCCGGCGACCTTGCGAGCCGCCCGCTCGCCCGCTCGGCCGCTCGACCGGGCCCGCGAACGGGCGCTGACCTGCGGCGCGCGCCCCGGGATCACCCGGCCGGGCGGCGACGACGGGCCGGGGCCGGTCGGGCGAAGTAGCGTGATGTGCCTGGCCCGACCGGTTCCTCCCGGTCCGCCCGGATCCGATCGTTCTGTCCGAAGCTGTCTTCACCCCGCTGCCGGAGGAGGCCCGATGGGCGTGCCAGCCGCTCGCATCGTGTTCGACGAGATCGACCGTTCGGCCGTCGCGGACGCGGTGACCGAGATCCTCGCCACCGGCGCGCTGACGCTCGGCCCGTGGACCGAGCGGTTCGAGCAGGCCTTCGCCGCCGAGCACGGCGCCCCGTACGCGGTCGCCGTCGCCAGCGGGACGGCCGCGCTGGAGATCGCGCTGCGCACGGTCGACGTCCGCGACCGCGACGTGGTCGTCCCGGCCGTCACCTTCTACGCGACCGCCGCCGCCGTGGTGCACGCGGGCGGCCGACCGGTGATCGCCGACGTGGACGCGCAGACCCTGGCGCTGAGCCCGGCCACCCTGGAGGCCGCGCTCACGCCGGCCACCGCGGCCGTCGTCCTGGTGCACATCGGCGGGCTGGTCACCCCCGAGGTGGACGCCCTGCGCGCGATCTGCGACCGCCGGGGCGTCCCGCTGGTCGAGGACGCCGCCCACGCCCACGGCAGCAGCCACGACGGGCGCGCCGCCGGCACCTTCGGCCTGGCCGGCGCCTTCTCGTTCTACCCGACCAAGGTCACCACCAGTGGCGAGGGCGGCATGATCCTCACCGACTCCGCCGAACTGCGCGACGAGGCCCGGATCTACCGCGACCAGGGCAAGGGCTCGTTCACCACCAACCACCACGTCCGGCTCGGCGCCTCCTGGCGGATGAGCGAGCTGAACGCCGCCGTCGGCGCGGTGCACCTGCGCCGGCTCAAGGAGTTCGTGGAGACCAGGCGGCGGGTCGCCCAGCGTTACGACGCGGCGCTCGCCGGGCTCGACGGCCTGCAGCCGATCACCGAGCCGACCGGCTCCCGCAGCAACTACTACAAGTACGTGGCGCTGCTGCCGCCCGGTGTCGACCGCGCCGCGTTCAAGCAGACCGTGGCCGAGGACTTCGGTGTCCGCCTCTCCGGCGAGGTGTACGACCTGCCGCTGCACCTGCAGCCGGTGCTCGCCCCCTACCGGCGGGGCCCGCTCCCGGTGGCCGAGGACCTCTGCGCCCGCCAGATCTGCCTGCCGGTGCATTCCGACATGACCGAGGACGAGACCGACCAGGTGATCGAGGCGGTCACCGCCGTCCACCGGCGGCTCGCGGGGTGATGCCGGAGCCGCCCCCCCGGGCGGCCCGAGAGAGTCCGTCCCAGCGTCCCGTCCGGGCCGTCCGCCGAAGCGGACGGGCCCCCGGGCGGGCCGGAGAAGGAGAGAGATCGTGCGCATAGCCGTCACCGGGGGCTGCGGATTCATCGGCTCGCACGTCGTGGACCGGCTGCTGGCCGCCGGACACGAGGTGCTCGCGGTGGACACCACCGACCAGTACCTCAACCCCGCCGCCGAGCACGCCCGCATCGACGTCCTCGACCTGCCCGCCCTCACCTCCGCCCTGGACGGCAGCGAGGTGGTGTTCCACCTCGCCGCGATGGCCGACGTCGAACGCGTCGCCGCCGACCCGGTACGGGCGGTGCGGACCAACATCGACGGCACCGAGGCCGTCCTGGAGGCGGCCCGGCGCAGCGGGCTCAGCCGCACCGTGCTGGCGAGCACCGTCTGGGTCTACGGCGCCGCCCTCACCGAGAACGAACTCGACGGCGGTGAACAGGAGCTGGACGAGCACGTGCCGATCGAGCTGGAGCACAGCGGCCACCTCTACGTCGCCACCAAGCTCGCCGCCGAGATGCTGGTGCACAGCTACCGCGAGCTCTACGGACAGCACTTCACCATCCTGCGCTACGGCATCCCGTACGGGCCGCGGATGCGGGACGAGCTGGTGGTCGCCCGGTTCGTGCAGGCCGCCCTCGCCGGCCGCCCGATCACCATCGCCGGCGACGGCCGGCAGAGCCGCAACTTCGTCTACGTCGAGGACCTCGCCGACGCCCACGTCCGGGCCCTCTCCCCCGCCGCCGAGGACCAGACCTTCGCGTTGGAGGGCTCGACCGCGATCTCGGTGCGGGAGATCGCCGACACCGTCGACCGGCTGCTCGGGCCGGTCAGCATCGAGCACATCGAGGCCCGGGCGGCCGACTACGCCGGGCGGCGGATCTCGGCCGCCCAGGCGAAGCGGCTCCTCGGGTGGTCACCGCGGACCAACTTCGCGGACGGCGTGCGGCGGTACGCCGACTGGTACCGGGAGGCGACGGCCGCCACGGCCCGCCCCAGGTCCGGCCGCCCGTCCGGCGCCGCCTGAGGCGGGGGCCCGGTGCCACACGCGCTGCTGGTCTCCGGTTCGCTGGGGCAGGGCCACGACGTGATGGCCCGGGCCTGCGCCGACTCGCTGGAGGCCCGCGGCTGGACCACCGCCACCGTCGACGCGATGGCCCTGCTCGGCGAGCGCGCGGGCGCCGCCGGCGAGGCGGTCTTCCGCCGGCTGCTCGACCTGCCGGGGGTCTACGACGCCTTCCACTTCTCGGCGCTGCGCCCCGGCGCGCGGATCGCCCTGGCCGCCGACGCCGCCGCCCGGCGGCGGCTCGTCCCGGCCCTGCGCGCGCTGCTGGACGAGCAGCGGCCGGCGCTGGTGGTCTCCGTGTTCGCCACCGCCACCTCGGCGGTGAACCAGCTGCTCGCCCCGGACCGGGGGTGGGGACGCTGGCGTGGCCGGGGGGACGGCCGCGGACCTCGACCCGGGCCGGAGCCGGCGTTCCGGCACATGGTGCTCTGCACGGACGTCACGCCGCACCGCCTCTGGGTCCAGCCCGGCACCGACCTCTTCCTGGTCACCTCGGAGGTCGCCGCCTGCGCGGTCCGGCGCTACCGCCCGGACGCGGCGGTCGCCGTGCTGCCGGCCCCGCTGCGCGAGCCGTTCTACCACCCGCCGGGGCGGGCCGAGGCGCGGGCGGAGCTCGGGGTGCCGCCGACCGCCCGGTGCGTCCTGCTGATGTCCGGCTCCTGGGGCCTCGGCCCGCTGGCCCGTACGGCCGCGCAGCTCTCCGACGCCGGGCCGCACGTGCTGGCCGTGGCCGGTAGCAACCGCGAGCTGGAGCGCCGGCTGCACCGCGCCGCGCGCCACCGGCCCAACCTGCACCCCTTCGGTTACACCGACCGGATCCCCGCCCTGATGGCCGCCGCCGACCTGGTGGTGACCAGCTCCGGGGACACCTGCAGCGAAGCCCGCGCCCTGGGCCGCCGTCTGCTGCTGCTGGACGTCGTCCAGGGCCACGGACGCGACAACCTCCAGCACGAGCTGGAACTCGGCCACGCCGACGTGGCCTCGGCCCGCCCCGCCGAGGTGGTCCGCAACGCCCTCGCCGCCCTGACCCGCCCCGCACCGCCCCCGTCCCCCGGCGCCACCCCCACCGCCTGGCGCACCGGCTTCACGGCGGCCCTGCGGCAGGTGGGGTTGGCGGGGGCGGAACCCGCAGCGGCGGCCGGTGAGCCCGGGGATCCCGCAACGACGCCCTGACCGGCCCGTCGAACCCGCCCGAGGGGGCGGGGCCCGCACCCGAGGCGAACAGGGGGCGGCGGCGAGCAGGGGAGGCAGCGGCGAGCAGCCCGGTCCAGTTCCTGGCCCCCACGGCCGGGTCGACGGCCCCGCCCAGGCCGGGAGGCGCACCGGTTCACCCGTGCGGACGAGGTCCGGCTGCTCCGGGGTCACCGGAGGGCGTGGTGGCGGAGGGGGCCGAGGGTGAGGGAGCGGGTTTGGCAGTGGGCGGCGATCAGGGGGAGGGCGGCGAGGGTGGCGCGCCAGGAGTCGGGGGCGGAGGTGCAGTCGGAGTCGTGCAGGAGGAGGGTGGCGCCGCCGGTGAGGCCGGGGCGGGCGGTGGCGTAGACGGAATCGCCGGTGGCCTGCTCGGTCCAGTCCCGGCCCCAGGCCGTCCAGAGCACGGGGCGCAGGCCGAGGCGGCGGGCGGCGAGGGCCGGACCGGCGGTGAGGACGCCGTAGGGCGGACGGTACCAGCGCGGCCGGGCGCCGCAGAGCTCGGCGACGGCCTCGGTGGCCCGGCGCAGTTCGCGCAGGTCGCGGGCGGGCGCCGGGTACCACTGCTGCCGGTGGTGCCAGCCGTGCACGGCGGCCTCGTGGCCCCGTTCGGTCAGTTCGCGGCCGAGGTCCGGTGCGCGTTCCAGCATCGCGCCGAGCAGGAAGAAGGTGGCGCGGACGTCCAGCCGGTCGAGGGCGTCCAGGACGTACGGGGTGCTGCGCGGGTCGGGCCCGTCGTCGAAGGTGAGCGCGATGTGCCGGGGGTCGGTGCCGCGGCCCGCCAGCCCGCGGGCCACCGTCCGGCGCAGGGGCGTCAGGCGGACGGCGGCCGGGGCGAGGTGGAGGAGCTGGACGCCGGCGCCCGCGAGGGCGGCCCGGCGGGCGGCACGGGCCCGGTCCATCGGCGGGCGCTCAGCCGAAGCGGGACGCCAGGCGCCGGAACACCCCCGGCGCGGCCCCGTGGATCCGGGCCGGGAAGCCCAGCCACTGCGGGACGAAGAGGCGATCCTGCGGGGTGGTGAGGGTCGCGAAGACGGTGTCGGCGACGCGTTCCGCCGTCACCGGGCGCGGCCGTTGCCGCTGGTAGTCCGTGCCGCGGCGGGCGAAGAACGGGGTGTCCACCGCGCCGGGGAGGACCAGCCGGACGCCGACGCCGGTGCCGCGCAGCTCGTACCAGAGACTCTCGGCGAACGTCGCGAGCCCGGCCTTGGTGGCCGCGTAGGCGGCCTCCTCGCGGACGCCGACCTCCCCGGCCATCGAGCCGAGCAGCACGATCCGGCCGCGGCCGCGCTCCAGCATGCCGGGCAGGAGCAGGCGGGTCAGCCGCAGCGGGGCGGCGAGGTTGACCTCCAGCATCCGGTCCAGGGTGTCGGTGGGGGTCTCGGCGTAGGCGCCGCGCCAACCGAGCCCGGCGCCCGCGATCAGGGCGTCGACCCGGCCGCCGGCGGCGAGGGCCGCTTCGGCGAGGCGCTGCGGCCCGTCGGGCTTGGCGAGGTCCTCGGGCAGCGGACGGCCGCCGGTCCGGCCGGCGACCTCGTCCAGCCGGGTGCGGTCGGTGCCGGAGAGCAGCAGCCGCCAGCCGGCGGTGCCGAGCCGGGCTGCGGTGGCCGCGCCGATGCCGGAGGAGGCGCCGGTGATCAGGGCCACCGGCGGGCCCGCGGGGCGGAGCCGCGGTCGTCGGGAGGGTCGATGGGCTACGTCCGTCATGGCTCCTGCCGCTCTGTTCGCGCCGCGCCGTCCGTTTTGTCCGGCAAGTCACCTTCGCACGGCGAGGCTGTTCGGGCTACCGGGCCGAGGAGGTCCGGTCGGCGGGGGCGGCGGACGCGCTGGAGGCCGTGGGGCCGACCTCCGCCTCGACCTCGCCGAAGCGGGAGAGCACGCACGTGCCGCCGACCGCCACGGCGAAGCCGGTCAGGGCGCACCAGCCGTAGCCGGGGCGCGCCGCGTCACCCAGGGCGGCCACCCCGACCAGGGCCGGGCCGAAGGTCTCGGCGACCGTGCCCGCGGCGGTCGCCGCCGTGACCGTGCCCCGCTGGAGGGCGAGCGCGTACGCGAGGTAGCCGCCGAGGCCCCCCAGGGCGAGGCCGTAGGCGGCCGGGTCGGTGAAGACGGCGGCCACACCGTCGACGTCGAGGACGCGGACGGCGAGGCTGGTCACGCCGAAGCCGACGCCGGCGAGCAGGCCCAGGCCGGCCGCGGCGGCGTTGCCGTTCAGCCGGGCGAGCCCGAGGGTGAGCAGGAGCATCACCACCGTGGTCGCGAGCAGGGCCCAGTGGAACGCCGGGGGCGCGTGGTCGCGGCCCTCCTGGCCGGAGCCGAGCGCGAGCAGCGTCAGGCCGGCCACCACGGCGGCGATGCCGAGCAGGTCGCTGCGCCGCAGGTGGGCACCGAGCAGCCAGACTGCGGCCAGTGCGGTGACCGCGAGACTGGCGTTGGTCGCCGACTGGACCAGGAACAGCGGCAGGGTGCGCAGCGCGACGATGCTCAGCGCGAAACCGGCGATGTCGAGCCCCGTACCGAGCAGGAACTGCCAGGACCGGGCGAGTGCGGCGAGCAGTCCGACCCGTACCCGGTCCGCGCGGGGCGCCGACCTGGCGCCGCGGGCCTGGAAGACCGACCCGAAGCCGAAGCAGCCGGTCGCGACCAGGGCGGTGGTGAGTCCGAGCAGCATGGCTCTCCCAGCCTCGGCGGCAGGATCCACCCCCAGTCTGGTCCCCCGGCCCGAGCCCCGCTCCCCCGCACCGGGCCGCGGGGGCCGGAGCGGCGGGTGGCCGCGGGGCACGGCGCGGGAGCACGGTGCGGGGCGGTGCCCGCCGGGGCCCGTCAGACGAGGCCCGGGTGGGCGGCGGCGATCTCGGGCGAGCGGCCGGTGCCCTCTCCGGTCACCGGGAGGGACTCCCAGGCCGGTGGGCCGGCCGGGGGTTGTCCGTCCCGGACACCAGCGTCCCGGGCACCAGCGGCCGGGGCGGCTTGGAGGGCGTGAACGGTGTAGTGGTGCGGGGCCATGGCGGTGTCCCGGCCGGGAAGGGCGGCGACCACCGCCAGGTGGGCGGTGAGCGGGGTGACGGCCGGGTCGGCGGTGGCGATGCGCGCGGTGATCCGGCCCCCGGCCACGTCGACCGCGGTGGCGGCGGCGCCGAGGGCGTCGGCGACCAGGCCCCGGACGGCGTCCAGGTCGATCCAGCAGTTGTCGATCCGGTGCCAGTCGCCGGTCCGGGCGGCGGGCCGCAGTCCGGTGAGGGCGGGCAGGGCGGAAAGCGGGACCGGACCCCGGGCGGCGGCCTCGAGGACGGCGGTCAGCGCGCGTGCGAAGCGCTCGGTCTCCGCGCGGTCGAGCACCTGCGGGCAGGCGAGCAGGACGAACTCCAGGCAGTCGACGGCCCGCAGCACGTTGAGCATGACGCGGACTCCGAGCGGCTGGTCCGGCAGCCAGGTCAGCTCGGGGTCGGCGACCGGGGCCGGGCGGGCGTCGGACATCAGCTCGGGGATGGTCAGGCTGAGGTCGTTGACGACCACGTGGCGGGTGAAGCGGGCGCCGCGCAGGTGGGCGACGTCCTCGATCAGCTGCCAGACCTTCGCGGAGTCGAGGGTGCTGTGCCAGTAGCCGGCGAGCGAGGCCGCCTTGGTGCGGCCGATCAGCTGGTCCAGGTCGGCGGTGCCGGTGTCCAGGACCAGCAGGGCGTCCTGGGCGAGGGTGCCGACGTGGTCGGCCATGACGGCGCGCTGGCGGTTCGCGGACAGGGCGGCGAAGACCAGTTCCGACCGGCCCGCCCGCTGGGCGACCAGGGCGGAGAAGGCCGCGAGCAGGACGACCGAGGGGCTGGCGCCGGTGCGCTGCGCGGCCGCGGCGAGGTCGGCCGCGGCGGCGCGGGAGCGCAGGACGACGGTCGCGAGACCCTCCGGCGGGCCGGTGATCCGGGAGTCGGCGAAGACCGCCTGCGGGGCGGTGGCCAGCGCCTTCTCCCAGTGCCGCAGGCTGGCGGCGGTCCTGCGCCGGCCCTGGTCGCTGTGCTCCAGAGCCGCCACCTCCAACGGCGTGCGCGCGGTGACGGGCGGCAGTTCCCTGCCGGCGGCCAGGGCGATCCAGTCCTGGAGCAGCAGCGTGGTCGCGGCGCCGTCCGCGCCGGCGTGACAGACGGTGACGACCAGGCGCCGCACCAGGTCCGCGTCGGCCAGGAGGGTGAAGCGGAGCCGGATCCCGCTCGCGAGCTCGAAGGGGACGGCGACGTCGGCCCGGCCCGACCGGTCGGCCAGAAGGTCGAGTCCGGTGTCACCGAGGCCGTCGGCGTCGAGCACGGTGACGGTGAACTCGCCCTCGGCGCGGACTTCCTGGCGTTCCGGGAAGCCGTCCGGCGCCGGTCCGGGCGGGAAGACGGTGCGCAGCGAGTCGTGCCGTTCGACGAGGGCGCGCAGGGCGTCGAGAGCCGCGGGGAGGGTGGTCCCCTCGGGCACCGGCCAGACGGACTCCTTGTTGATCTGCTCGGGCCGGTCGCGCCGGATGCAGCGGACCATGTTGTCCTGGCCGAGGGTGAGCGGGCCGGAGCCGCTGCTCGCGCCGCCGAACCGGACCGTGATCCGCCGGTCGTTCTCTGTCACGTCGTCCGCGCCTTTCGGCTCGCCGGGGCGCTGCGGGTGTGCCACCGGGGGGTGTGGTCGGCGGTGCTGCCAGCGCTCCGCCGAGGGGTCCGGGCCGAATGCCCGGGAGGGCGACTGGATCCTCCAGTGCGTCGTCAGGTCGTGGTGGCCGGTGCAGCGGACGGGCGCCACCGGTGGATGCGCAGCCGGAACGGGCGGTCGCCGACGGCGGCCACGGCGGCCCGGAACGGGCCTGGCACGGGGGCGTCGTCGATCCGGCACGGGCCCGGACCGAGCGCGCCGGCGTCGGCCAGGACGCGCGGCGCCGGGCCGGCCAGCGGCAGGCCGAAGCCCTGGACGAGGCGGCCGCCGTAGGCCTTGACGCAGGCCTCGCGGCGGCACCAGAGCTCGGTGAAGCGCTCGGCCCGGGCGGCCGGCGTCGGGGCGGCGGCCAGCAACTCGGCCTCGCGGCCGGGGAAGTAGCGGTGAGCGATGCGGGAGGCCACCCGCGCGTCACGGATCTCCTCGACGTCGGCGCCCACCTGCCGCCGTTCGGCCAGAGCGAGCACGGCGAGCGCCCCGGAGGCCGACCAGCTCACGCCGAGCCGTCCGCCCGCCGGTCCGCGCCCGTCGACCGGCTCGGGTTTGCCGTGGCGGCCGTACCGCCAGCCCAGTTCGGTGGGGGCGACGCCGAGCCGTTCGGCGACGAGCTGCCGGACGGCGCCGCGCACGACCGTGAACCGCCGGCCCGGGGCGGGATCCGGTCCGGCTGCGCGGGCCCGTTCGTCGAGGTCCAGAAGCGGGTGCAACTCGGCCAGGGCGCCGTCCGGTTGGTCGGTCGGGATGATCCAGAGGTCGACCCGGTCGACGGGGGGCGGGACGGTCACGGCCCGGCCCCGAGGGTGAGGGTGCTGAGCACGCCGAGCCTGCGGTCGAGGCCCGCGGCCACGACGGGGCGCCGCCCGGCCTGCCAGGCGGGGAGCGCCCGCGCCAGCTCCGTCCAGAGGCCGGTGAACGGCTGCCCGTCCGGGGCCACCGCCGTGGCGGCGTTGCCGAGGGCGGGTTCGCCCGCGAGGCCGGCGTCGAGCACCAGTGCCGCCTCGGCCCCGGCGGATCGCAGCCGGTCGTACACGGCCTCGACCGCCGGCTCGGGCTCCGCGCAGGGCTCCTGGCTGACCGCCAGAGCGCCGCCACGTGCACCGGTCCGGTGGCCCCCGCCGGTCCGGTCGGTCTCGTCGATCTCGGCGGTCTCGTCGATCTCGTCGCAGACCAGGACCACCGCGCAGTGCCGCCGGGGCGGTTCGACCGGGGCGGCGGGCCGGTAGTGCAGCGCGGTCTGCTCGGCCAGGACGACCACCGCCCGGCGGCAGCCACCGGTGCGGTGATGGGCGGCGGCGATCCGCAGCGCGCCGAACGCCCCGGCCGCGCCCTGGTCGCAGAGCGCGAAGGCCAGCGGCTCCCCCGGGCATGACCGGCTCAGCGCGAGTGAACTGGGCGCGCCGGGGCGGACGTCGGGCGAGTCGAAGGCCAGGATCAGCAGGTCCACCGGCCGCCCGTCGGCGACCGCCTCGCGCAGCAGGCCCTCGGCCAGCTCCGCGTAGGAGTGGCCGACGCCTTGCTGCAGCAGGTCCTCGCGCAGCGGCAGCCCGTACGGGCGGACCAGGTCGGAGACGAAGACCCGCAGGTCCGGATCGAGCGAGGTCTCCGACCGCCCGTCGGTGTACGACGACAGGATCCGGGTGAGCCCCAGCACGGTTCCGGGCGGCGGGGCGGAGGCGGCGGGCACCCGGTCAGTCCTCGGCGATGACGTGGCCGGCGATGTAGTCGGCGAGGCTGGTCACCGAGCGGAGGTCGTCCTCGCCGATCTGCTCGACGTCGACCTGGATGTCCAGCGCCTCCTCGATCTCCAGGATCAGCTCGATGGTGCTCGCCGAGGTGAGGCCGAGGTCGTCGAACAGGCAGGCGTCGGCCGGGATTTCGGGCAGGTCGCGCTTGAGGACGCGTGGCAGCAGCTCGCCCAGGCCGTGCAGGATCCGGTCGCGCAGCTCGGTTTCGGTGGTCTGGACCACTGGGTCTGGCATGGGTGTCCCGTCCCGTCGTGCTGAGAGGTGGATGGGGGCGCGGGGCGCGCTCGGCGGCGGGTGCGGCCGGCGCGGCCGGTCCGACGCACAGCCGCTCCGGCGTGCGGCACTGACGGCCCGTCAGTGCTCGACGGCCATGGCGGAGAAGGTGGCTCCGATGCCGGCGGCGGCGATCAGGTAGCGGTCGCCGCGGCGCAGCAGCCCCCGCGTGGTGGCGGTGTGAAGATTGATGAGGCCGTCTGCAGCGAAACTGTGCCCGACCGAACGCACGTTGTCCAGCACCACCTTCTCGACCGGGTATCCGATCCGGCGACAGATCATCCGCCAGGAGGCCTGGTTGACGTTGTGCGGAAGGATCGCGGCGAGGTCCGAGAGGTCCAGACCTGCCTGGTCGAGGGCGGCCTCCACTGCCTCGATCATCACCGCGGGGTACTCGCGCTGGTAGCGGGCGAGCAGGTCCGGGTCCTCGGCCAGCCGGCCGTCGAACTCGGGGCGGTGGCGCACGGCGAAGGAGAGCACGCGGTCATGCTCTCCGCTCGCGCGGACCACGCAGGCGGCGGCGCCCTCGGCGAAGATCCCGGTCTCGGGCACCACCTGGGCGTCCCTGGTGAAGGTCTTCTCCCCGGCGAGGACCAGGGCCAGCGCGTCGGGGTCCTGACAGCCGGACAGCAGCCGGCCGGCCAGGTCGACGGCCAACAGACCTACCGCGCAGGCGTGGTGGGTCACGGTGAACGCCACGGCCCGGGACAGGCCACGGCGGGCGATCAGGTCGTGGAGCGGGTTGAGCGGATAGGGCACCGCCACCGGCATGCTGCGGGCGTGGATCACGAAGCGGACGTGCCGTTCGCGTCCGCGCAGCTGCGGCAGGGCCTCGACGACGGCGTCGAGCAGGTCGGGCAGCGTCCCGTCCGGGTCCAGTCGCAGCTGGTCCAGGCCGTGGAAGCGGCGGAAGAGTCGGAGTTGACGTGGGGTCAGGCCGATCCGTTCGCCCACCGCCTCGATGGGCACGGCGTGGTGGGGGAGGTGAACGGCCACTGCCTCCAGTGCGGTCACGCGGGCTAGTATTCCGACGCCCGACGGGTCGCACAAGTGATCTCCGGCCCTTCGAGGAATCGTCCGCCCCCTGCCGTCGAGCTGGTGGAGCCCCCCATGGCTGATGCCGAACCCTCCGTTCCCGCGGCCCCGGTACGCCCGGAGCCGCTGCACGCCGCCGCCGCACCCGGTGGTTCGCCGCACGCCGACCCGGTCCGCCCCGAGTTGGTGGCGCTGCTGGTCGAGGCGGCCGACGCACCCCCGGGGTGGGCCGAGAGGGTCACCCCGCAGGCGCGTCTGGACGCCGACCTGATGCTGGACGAGTACGAACTCGCCGCCCTGGACGCCCTGCTGGTCAACCGCTTCGGACCGTCCGCCGACCTCGGCCGGCTCCGCGCCGGTCTGGACCTCGCCGCCCTGGAGGCGCTGACCGTCGCCGACGTGCAGCGCCTGCTGCCCGCCGCGGAGGCCGGCCGGTGAGCCGCTTCCTGTTCGTGGTCCCGCCGCTGACCGGCCATGTCAACCCGACCGTCGGCATCGCCCGGGAGCTGGCCGCCCGCGGCCACGACGTCGCCTGGACCGGGACCGAGACGGTGCTGCGCCCGCTGCTGGGGCCGCAGGCCCAGGTGTTCGGCACCGGGACCAGGGCGTTCCGCACCCAGGGCGGCCACGGCCTGGCCGCCCTGCGCTCGCTCTGGGAGGGCTTCATCGTCCCGTACGCGCGGTTCACCGCGAAGCCGCTGGACGCGGCCGTGCGGGCGTACCGCCCGGACGCCGTGCTGGTGGACCAGCACACCCCGGCCGGGGCGCTGGTGGCGCACCGACACCGGCTGCCGTGGGCGAGCCTGGCGCCGGGGGCGATGGAGCTGGGGCGGCCGTTCCGCGGCCTGCCGCAGGTGGAGGCCTGGATGACCGGCCTGCTCCGGGGCCTCTGGCAGCGGGCGGGGCTGCCCGAGGAGGAGTTCACCGACCCGCGGTTCTCGCCCGCGCTGGTGCTGGCGCCGACCGGCCCCGCGCTCACCGGCCGCGTACCGGCCGGGGTCGCGCCGCCGGGCCCGCTCGCGCAGATCGGGCCGGTCCTGGCTGCGCGCCCGGGCGACCCGGCGTTCCCGTGGGAGCGGCTGGCGTCCGGGCGGCGCCGGGTGCTGGTCACCATGGGCACCCTGGCCGGGGACGTCGGCGCCGACTTCCACACCCGGGCCGTCCGGGCACTCGCCCTGTGCGGCGACGACGTGCAGCCGGTGATCGCGGCGCCGCACGGCCTGCTGCCGGAACTGCCGGACCACGCGATCGCCGCGGAGCGGGTGCCGGTCCTGGAGCTGCTGGCGCGGGGCACGCTGGACGCGGTGCTCTGCCACGGCGGGATGAACACCGTGGGCGAGGCGCTGGCGCACGGGATCCCGCTGGTGACGGCACCGATCCGGCACGACCAGCCGTTCGTCGCGGCGCAGGTGGAAGCGGCCGGGGCCGGGCTGCGGGCACCGTTCCCCCGGGCCACGCCGGAGCAGCTGGCGGTGCGGCTCCGGGCCGTCCTCGACGAACCCCGCTACCGGACGGCGGCGGCCCGGGTCGGGGCCGAACTGCTGGCCGGCGGCGGGGCGGTGGCGGCGGCCGACCGGCTGGAGTCGCTGGTGGCGGGCCGGGCGGAGCCGAGGAATCCATTGGTCTAGGCCATTGTTTCCGGAGGGTCGCAGACCCTAGGGTGGGCCCGCAGCACCACCTCACGGTGCCCCGGCAACCCATCCCCGCACGGGAGTTCTGGTTGATCGAGACCAAGGGACTGCGCAAGTCCTACCCCTCCGGAAAGCGCGGCCAGGCCGCCGTCGACGCCGTGCGCGGCATCGACCTCGGCGTGGCCGCCGGCGAGATCTTCGGCTTCCTCGGCCCCAACGGCGCCGGCAAGACGACCACCCTGCGCATGCTCGCCACGCTCATCCGCCCGGACGGCGGCGAGGCGCGGGTCGCCGGCGCCGACCTGCTCGCCGACCCGGCCGAGGTCCGACGCCGGATCGGCTACGTCGCCCAGGGCGGCGGCACCACCGACGCCGTCACCGGCCGCGAGGAGCTGGTGCACCAGGCCCGGATGCACGGCACCGGCAAGGCCGAGGCCCTGCGCCGCGCCGACGACGCGCTGCGGGCGTTCGAACTCACCGAGTTCGCCGACCGACCCTGCCGTACCTACTCCGGCGGCCAGCGCCGCCGGGTGGACATCGCCCTGGGCGTCATCCACGCGCCCCGGGTGCTCTTCCTCGACGAGCCCACCGTGGGCCTGGACCCGGCCGGCCGCGGCCATGTCTGGGCGGAGATCCGCCGCCTGCGCGCCGAGGGCATGACCGTGGTGGTGACCACCCACTACCTCGACGAGGCCGACGCCCTCTGCGACCGGGTGGCCATCGTCGACCACGGCGGGATCGTCGCCGAGGGCACCCCCGACCTGCTCAAGCGGGAGATCTCCGGCGACGTGGTACTGGTGGGCCTGCCTGCCGGCGAGGCCGAACGGGCCGCCAAGGCCCTGCGCGAACAGCCGTACCTGCACCGGTTGGAGGCACAGGGCGAGGACGGGATCCGGCTCTACCTCGACGACGGCGCCGCCGCGATCCCACTGCTCATGCGCGCTCTGGACGGCGCGGGCGTCGTCCCCCGCACCGTGCAGCTGCAACGCCCCAGCCTGGACGACGTGTTCCTGGCCCGCACCGGCCGCTCGATCGAGCAGTCCTGATCCGAGAACGAGAGGCGCGATGAAGCTCGCCCGCGACACCTGGCTGGTCTTCCAGCGGCAGCTGCTGCTGATGTGGCGGACGCCGGTCTGGATCGCCGTCGGCGTCATCCAGCCGGTCTTCTACCTGCTGCTGTTCGCGCCGCTGCTGAAGAAGGTGCTGGCGCCGATGGGCGCGACCACCTACGCCGAGGCCTACCAGATCTACGTGCCCGGCCTGTTGGCGGTCCTCTGCATCTTCGGCGGCCTGTACACCGGCTTCAGCCTGCTCGGCGAGCTGAAGGCCGGCATCATCGAGCGCTCCCGGGTCACGCCGGTCAGCCGGCTGGCACTGCTGCTCGGCCGGGCGCTGCGCGAGACGGTCGCCCTGCTGGTGCAGGCCGTCATCATCACGCTGCTCGCGTTGCCGTTCGGCCTCCGGGTGCGGCCGGTGGATCTGCTGCTGGCCTACCTGCTGCTCGGCCTGCTCGCGCTGATGACCTCGGCGATCTCCTACGGCATCGCGCTGCTGCTCCCGGCCGACGAGGCGATGGCCCCCGTGGTGAACACCCTCGCGCAGCCGATCGCCCTGCTCTCCGGCGTCCTGCTGCCGCTGGCGCTGGCGCCGATGTGGCTGCAGACGATGGCCAGGTGGAATCCCTTCTACTGGGCCGTCGAGGGCATGCGCGCTCTGTTCTCCGGGCACGTCGGTGACGACGTGGTCTGGCAGGGGCTGCTGGTGGTCGTGCTGATGACGGTGGCGGCGGTCTCCTGGTCGGCCCGGCTGTTCTCCCGCCGGGTGCGCTGAGCGCGGGCACCCGAACGGGCGGGCCGGGGGGGCGACGACCCCCCGGCCCGCCGCCGCCCCCGTACGGGCGCTTCTCCCAGTACCGGCCGGTCGGACGCCGGCGCGTCAGCCGGCCTCGGCGCGGACGAACCGGGCCAGGGCGGCCACCCCGTGCATGATCTGACGCTCTGTCAGCGAGCTGATCGAGAGCCGGAGCCGTCGCTCTCCCCCGCCGGCGGGGTAGAACGGCGCCATCGGCGTCCAGAGCACGCCGTGATCGCGCGCGCACCGCTCCATCGCGGCCTCGTCGGCCGCGAACGGCACGGACAGCACGGCGAAGAAGCCGCCCTCCGGCTCGTTCCAGGAGATCCCCAGCCGGCGCCGCTCGGACGCCGGGAAGTGCCGCTCCAACTCGCCGAGCAGCAGAGCCATGTTGGCCGCGTAGTGGGCCGCAGCCGGGGCATTGGCCTCCCGCAGCCGGCAGTCGTGCCGCAGCAGCATGCCGCCGATCACGGCCTGGCTGAGCGCCGGCGTGTTGACCGTCGTCATGCTCTTCAGCCGGGCCAGCTCGTCCGCCAGCAGCGTCCGCCGCCCGCCCGGGGCGGCCACCTCCTGATCGGCCACCACGTAGCCGAGGCGGGCGCCGGGGAAGCAGGTCTTGGCGAAGGAGCCGAGGTGGACCACCTGGCGGCGGCGGTCCAGCGCCTTCAGGGTGGGCCGTTCGCCGGCGTCCCGGGCGAAGAAGCCGTACGGGTTGTCCTCGACGACCAGCAGGCCCTCCTCCGCCGCCGCGTCCAGCAGCCGGCTGCGCGCGGGCACCGGCATGCTGGTGCCGGAGGGGTTGGCGAAGTCCGGGACGACGTAGAGCGCGCGGGCGCGCCGGCCCCCGGCCCGGACGGCGCGGGCCGCGGCGCGCACCGCCGCCGGATCGGGCCCGCCCCCGGGGCCCTCCGGCACCGGGAGGGTGGTGAGGTCGAGCAGCCGGGCGGCGCCGGTCACCCCGACGTAGCACGGCGAGCTGACCAGCAGCACGTCCTCCGGGCCCGCGCAGAGCGCCCGCAGCGTCAGCAGCATGCCCTCCTGGGCTCCGACGGTGAGCACCAGGGCCTCCGGCGCCACGGTGAGGCCCTCGTCGTTGGCCAGGGTGCGGGCGACCAGGTCGGCGATGACGCCCTTGGTCGGGCCGTACTGGAAGAGCGTGCTGCGAACGGCGTCCCGGCCGGCGCCGCGGGCCGCCAGGTGGTCGAGATAGGTGTCGAGGTACCGGTGGACATCGGCGGGCTCGAAGAAGCCCTCGTAGGGGCGGCCGGGCGCGAAGGAGACGGCCTGCGGGTAGCGGGTGGTGACCTCGTTGAGGAAGGTCATCGCGTCCAGCAGCGGATCGGCGAGCGAGGCGTGCAGGTCGCCCAGCCGCAGGGGTGCCGGCGGCCCGGCCTGGCCGCGTCCGGCGGCCCGCTCGGGGGCGGCCGTGTCGGGGAAGGCCAGATCGCGGGCGGCCTCGTCGCGGGCGGCCCCGTCGCGGGCGGCCCCGTCGCGGGCGCTCACCGCAGGGCCTCGCGCAGCCGCTCGGCGGCGTAGCGCTGCGCCTCGCCGGCCGCGTCCAGCACCCCGGTCATGGCGAAGAAGCCGTGCGGCATCCCGTCGTACCGCCGCGCCTCGACCGGGACGCCGGCCGCGCGCAGCGCCTCCGCGTACCGCTCGCCCTCGTCGCGCAGCGGGTCGTACTCGGCCGTGATCACGGTGGCGGGCGGCAATCCCGCGAGGCTCGGGGCGCGCAGCGGTGAGGCGTACGGGTGGTCACCGTCGGCGGGGTCGGCCAGGTAGTGGCCCCAGTACCAGGCGACCGAGCGGCGGTTGAACAGCAGCGGGTCGTCGTGTTCGCGCAGCGAGGCGGTGTCGGCCCGGTGGTCGGTGTTGGGATAGACGAGCACCTGGTGGCGCAGCGCCGGGCCGCCCTCGTCACGGGCGAGCAGGGTGAGCGCCGCGGCCAGGTTGCCGCCGGCGCTGTCCCCGGCGACGGCGAGGCGGGCGGCGTCGACGCCGAGCGCGCCGGCCTGCTCGGCCAGCCAGCGGGCGGCCGCGTGGCAGTCGTGGACGGCGGCCGGGAAGGGGTGCTCGGGGGCGAGGCGGTAGCCGACGGAGGCGGTGACGCAGCCCACCGCGTTGGTGAGGCGGCGGCAGATCGCGTCGCTGGTGTCGGGCGAGCCGAGGGTCCAGCCGCCACCGAAGAGGTAGAGCAGCGCGGGGAGTTCACGGCCGGGCGGCTCCGGCCGGTAGAGGCGCACGGCGAGCGGGCCGCCGGGGCCGGCGATCCGGTGCTCCTCGACGGCGGCGACGGGTTCGGGGGTACCGGCCGAGGCCCGGATGTCGGCCAGGTCGGCCGCCCGGGCCTCGGCCGGGGTGAGGCTGTAGAGCGCCGGGGTGCCGGCCCGGGCGCGGCGCTCGCGCAGGGCCTGAGCCTGGGGGTGCAGTGGCATGGGTGGTCGTCGTCCCGTCGGGCTGGTGGTCGGGAGCCCGGGGGTCACCCGGGCGTTCGGGCGGTCGTACCGGCTGTGCTGAGAGGCTCTAGCGGTCGGCCTCGATGTACACGGTCTCGTCGGTGCGGAAGGGCGTGTCGAGGTCGGCGACGTCGGCGCGGGCGCCCTGGCGGTAGCCGCAGGGGCGGATCCGGTCGAGCTCGAACCCGGCCAGGGTGAGCACGTGGCGCAGTTCGTCCAGGTCGTAGATCCACTGGTGGCCGTAGTACCGGAAGATCTGGTTGACCAGGAAGGCCGGGCGCTGCGGCATCGGCGGGCCGAAGCCCATGGCGGTGAGCCGGCGGCGGTGCTTGGCGAGGAAGCCGTCACCGGTGGCGTAGCCGACCAGGTAGCGGGCGAGGTCGGGAGTGGTCAGGCGCAGCACGCCGCCGGGGCGCAGCACCCGCCGGGCCTCGCGCAGCCAGCCGGTCGCGACCGGCAGGGTGACGTGCTCGATCAGGTGCTCGGCGTAGACCCAGTCGACGCTCGCGTCGGCGAAGGGAAGCGGCCGGGCGATGTCGAGCTGGGTGAACCAGCGGTCGCCGTCCACCCGGTAGAGGGTGCCGGGTTCGGTGGTGGCGTCGGGGCTGCGCAGGGCGGTCAGGTCGGTGCCGAGGCCGCTCGGGTGGGCGGTGCGGAATGCGGCGAACTCGATTCCGGTGACGCCGAGTTCCCGGAAGTCGGCGGGGCCGTGCGGGAGGCGGCCGGCCGGTTCGAGGGTCTTGCAGGTGGCGACCCGGGCACTGATCTCGTCGAGGCGGGTGGCGAGGCCCTCGGGGTCGTCCCAGTCCCAGCCGGGGAAGGCGTCCTGCTTCGTCATGTCGGTGGTCTCCCTGGCGGGTGTACCGCGCCGGTCGGGGCCGGGCCGGAGCCGGGCCGGGTGCGGTGCGCGGTGGCGGCGGGTCCGGCGGTCCGGCCGGCCCGTGCGGGCAACTTCCTTGGAAAATGGGGGTGCTGGCGCCGGATCGGGCGGGCGGTGCCGTGCCGCCCTGCGGTCGGAGTGCTGCACGGCTACGGGGCGGCCACACCGGCGTCCGGGCGGCGCGCCGGCCACGGAGCCAGCGCGGTGGGGTCGAGGTCGGCCGGCGTCGGGCGACCCAGCAGGGCCAGGGCGTGCTCCAGTTCGTCCCGGAGCAGACCGAGGACGTCGGCCACGCCGTCCGCGCCCCCGGTGGCCAGCCCCCAGAGCACCGGGCGGCCGACCAGCACGGCGCGCGCACCGAGGGCGAGGGCCACGGCGACGTCGGTGCCGGTGCGGACCCCGCCGTCGAGCAGTACCGGCAGGTCCGGCGGGACGGCCGCGGCCACTTCCGGGAGGGCCGCCAGCGCCGGCAGCGCGCCGTCCAACTGGCGGCCGCCGTGGTTGGAGACCACCACGGCGTCGACTCCGTGCTCGACGGCGAGCCGGGCGTCCTCGGCGGTCAGGATGCCCTTGAGGACCAGCGGCAGGCCGGTGCGCTCGCGCAGCCAGGCGAGGTCCGCCCAGGTCAGGGTGGGGTCGAACTGCTCCAGCGCGTGCTCGGCGATGCCGGAGGAGCCGGCGCCCGCCCGATGGCTGGCGGCCGTCAACCCCGGGTCGAGGTTGACGGCGCGGACCTCCGGCGGGACGGCGAAGCCGTTGCGCAGGTCGCGCAGCCGGCGCCCGATCCGCGGGGCGTCGACGGTGAGCATCAGTGCGGCGAAGCCGGCCGCCTCGGCGCGTGCGACCAGTGCGGCGAGCGCGTCGCGGCGGCGCAGCCAGTAGAGCTGCAGCCAGAGCGGTCCGGCGGCCTCGGCCGCGATCTCCTCCAGGGTGCGGCTGGCGAAGATCCCCGCGACCAGGAGAGCGCCGGCCCGGCCGGCCGCCCGGGCGGTCGCGGTCTCGCCGTCCGGGTGGACCAGCCGGTGGTAGGCCATCGGGGCGATTCCGACCGGGAGGCCGAGCTCGGCGCCGAGGAGCGTGGTGCGGGTCGAGCAGGCCGAGACGTCGACGAGCGTGCGCGGCCGCAGTGCGTAGTGGCCGAACATTTCCCGGTTCCCGGCGAGGGTGCGTTCCGCCCCACTCCCTCCCTCGATGAAGTCCCATATTTCGGTGGGGAGTTGGGCGCGTGCAGCGCGCTCGATCCCGGCCGGCGTGAGTGGTCCCACGGGCATCCTCGCTCCCGGACGGCCACGCTCGGACCAGTCCCGGCTCGGCAGCGTAGGAGGTTGGGACCGCATTGGTATAGACCTTGATTTGACCAATCGTCTGTGCAAAGGTCTGGCAACGGAATTGGCCGTTTCCTGTGAACGGCGTCCATGACAAATCTCCTCACTGTGTGGAGTGGCGTTGACCGGCATTTCCCCTTCTCCGCTTCCGCCTTCTTCGCCGCCGCACTCCGACGCCCCGGACGACTGGGTCGAACGGTTACTGCTGGCCGGTCCCGTGGGCGAGGAGTGCCTGCGGCTGGGCACTCCCGTCGGCCGCGGTGCGCTGCGCGCCCTGGTCGACGAGCAGGTCGAACGGCTGGCCGCGGCCGGCCTGGGACCGGGCGGCACCGCAGCCCTGCGGCTGCCGCCCTCCCTGGGCTTCGTCGCGGCGCTCCTGGCGGGCTGGCGACTGCGCGCCCAAGTGGCCCTGTTGGACCACCGGCTGACCGACCACGAGAGCGAGCTCGCGGTCGAACGGCTGGCTCCTCAGGTGCTGGTGAGGTCCGCCCACCGGCCGTCGGCGGCGCTTCGCGGCTTCGCCGACGCCGACCCGGTCGCCGTCCGGCTGCCGAACGGCCGGCCGGCCCGGACCGGCCACGCGCTGGTCCAGCTCAGCTCCGGCTCCACCGGCCCGGCCAAGGTCGTCGGCCGCACCGCCGGCGACCTCCTGCGTGAACTCGACTGCTACCGGCAGCTGGCGGGGTTCCCCGGCGAGGGCGAGCGGGCCGTTCTGCTCTCCTCGGTGGTGCACGTGCTCGGCCTCGTCGGCGGACTGCTGAACAGCCTGTACGCCCGCGCTCCGCTGACCGTGCCGGAACGGATGACGGCCGCGGGCATCCTCGCCGCCGTCGCCGAGGAGGAGGAGCGCCCGACCACCGTGGTCGGCGTGCCCTTCCACGCCGAACTGCTGGCCGGCGTGGCCGCGCCCCCGCCGCTGCCGAGGCTGCGCCGGATGGTGGTGGCCGGGGAACTGGTCCGACCGGGCCTGCCCGCCGCCTTCGCCGCCGCGTACGGCGTCCCGCTCGGCACCATGTACGGGATGACCGAGCTCGGCGTCATCGCCACCGACCTGGACGGCGCCCTGCACCCGGCGAAGCAACCGGTCACCGGGGTGGAACTCCGTCTGGTGCGGGGCGAGTTGCAGATCCGTACCGCCACCTCGCCCTACCCCGGGCTGGACGACCCGACCCGCTGGTCGGACGGCTGGCTGCACACCCGGGACGCCGCCCGCCTGGACGAGGCCACCGGACGGGTCACCGTCCTCGGCCGCCGGGACTCGCAGGTCTCGATCGGCGGCCTCAAGGTGGACCTCACCGAGGTCGAGCAGACCCTCGCCGCCCTGCCACGGGTGCGCGAGGCGGTCGTGGTCTTCGACGCCGGCGCCATCGAGGCCTACCTGGCCACCGAGGAGGGCGCGGACCAGGACGTCGTCCGGGACGGACTGGCCCGGCAGCTCGCCGCCTACAAGCGGCCCCGCCGGCTGGCCTTCCTGGCCCGGCTGCCGCGCACGGCCACCGGGAAGCTGCTGCGCGACCCGGCGGCGCTGCGCGCGGCCGCCGGCTGAACCGCCGGCGCCCGAACCGCTCTCCCCCGCCGGGCCGTCGGCGCCCGCGGACGACGGCCCGGCCGCACCACCCGCCCGCGGGCCCCGCCGTTTCCCCCGCCCCCCCCCCCCCCCCGCGGCCCCCGCCGTTCCCCCGGCACCACGCCCGCCCCCACCACCCCCGACGATCACCGCGCACACGCACGCTGCGCGAGCCCTAGGAGCACACCATGCAGGACCGCATCCGCGCGTTCGTCCTCGCCGCCCTCACCGAGATGCAGTACGACGTCTCCGAGGTCACCGGCGACACCGACCTCGGCCCGGCCGGGCTCGACCTCGAATCGCTCGCCCTCGCCGACCTGTCGGTGCAGGTCGAGGACGAATTCGGCGTCAAGTTCGACATGGACGAGATGGAGAGCACCGCGATGATGACGCTGGACGAGTTCACCGCCGACGTCGCCGCGCGCATCGCCGCCACCGCCGCCACCGCCGCCGCCTCGGGCAGCGCGGCGTGACCAGCCCCGCCCTCCCCGACCGGGCCGACGTCCGGACGATCCTCGCGGCGTTCGGGCAGCGCGCCGCCGAGGACGTCCCCGAGGAGCTCGGCTCCCTCGAACTGACCTGGCTGATAGCCGAGTTCGAGCAACGCTACGGCGTCCAGCTGGACCTCGACGACGAGCAGTTCGAGGCCGTCCGGACGGTCGACACCGCCACCGAGGTGCTCCGGGCGGCCGTCCTGGCCGCCGGTGCCACCGCCGCGGCCGCCGCTGCGACACCCGGGGCCGCACAGCCATGACCGGCCACGCCCCGCCCGCCGTCCGGCCCGTGGTGACCGGCGTCGGCGTGCTCAGCGCGGCCGGCGCCGGACTCGCCGCGCTCGCCGAGGCCACCGCCCACGGCAAGGCCGCCTTCACGGCGGTGGACCGGTTCGACGTGTCCGCGCGCCGCACCACGCGCGCCGCGCTGCTGCCCGGGCCGCCGCCACTCGCCGACGCCGTCCTCACGGCGGTGGACCAGGCCTGCCGCCAAGCCGGCCTGTCCACCGGCCCCGCTGCCACCGGCCCCGCTGCCGCCGACGACCCGGGCGGCGGGGGCGGGGGCGCGGACGGGCGCGCCGCCCTGCCGGTGCTGCTGGCCCTCCACAGCGACCTGCGCACCCGGGAGGTCGCCGCGGCCGTCGCCGCCGGCGTGTCGGCCAGGTGGGGGGCCGCCGGCGTCACCCGGGTCTACACCGGCGCCTGCGTGGCGGCCGGCACCGCGGTCGCCGACGCCGCCGCGTCGGTGGCGGCCGGCCGGCACCGGCGCGTCCTGGTCACGGCCGGGCACCTGGTCGAGCCGGGCGTCTTCGCCGCCTTCGACGCCGGCCGGGCCCTCGCCCGCGACGGCGAGCTGCGCCCGTTCAGCGCGGGCCGCACCGGCACCCTGCTGGGCGACGCGGCGGCCGCCGTGGTCGTCGAGGCCGAGCCGGCCGCCGCACGGCGCGGTGCGCCCGTGCTGGCCCGGCTGGCCGGTTGGGGCCGGGCCGGCGACGCCCACCACGTCTGCCGCCCGGAGCCGGAGGGCGACGGCGCGGCCCGGGCCATCGAGGCCGCCCTGGCCCGGGCCGGCGTCGAGCCTTCGGACATCGGCTACGTCAACGCCAACGGGACCGGCTCCCCGCTGGCCGACCGGGCCGAGGCCAGGGCGCTGCGCCGGGTGTTCGGAGCGCACGTCGCCCGGCTGCCGGTCAGCTCCAGCAAGGCAGTCCACGGCCACGCCCTGGAGGCCTCGGCCCTGCTCGAACTCGCCGTCACCATCGCGGCGTTGCGCGACGGCCGGCTACCGGTGAACGCCGGCTGGCTCGGACCGGACCCGGAGCTGGCGCTCGACCTCGTCCTGGACGGCCCGCGCGCCGCCCGGCCGCGCCACGCGCTCACCCTCAACTCCGCGTTCGGCGGGGCCAACACCGCACTCCTGGTGGCCGCCCCGTGACCGAGCTGCGCATCCTCGCCGAGGCCCACTGGCCGGACCCCGACCGGACCGCACCGGGCCGGCCCGACCGGCTGCCCCCCGTGCCGGGCTTCTCCGCCTCCTCGTTCAATCCCCTGGTGGCCGAGACCGCCGAACGCTGCCTGCGCGCCCACCACGGCACCGCCCCGGCCCCCGGCCGGACCGCGCTGCTGCTGGCCAGCGCGGGCGGCGACCGCGCCACGGCGCGCGCCATCGACGAGGCCGCCGCCTCCGGGCGCCGGGTGCCGCCGCTGCTCTTCTTCCAGTCCAACCCCAGCGCCGTCCTCGGCCACATCGCGGCCCGCTGGGGCCTGACCGGCCCTGTGGTAGCGATCAGCCCGGCCGGGTCGCCGCCGGGGCGGGTGCCGCAGGACGCCCTGGAGCTGGCGGCGCTGCTCCTCGCGGACGGCGACGCCGACCACGTCCTGGTCATCGCCGCCGAACAGGGCGAACCCGCCGGAGGCTCCCCGGCGGGCACCCCACCGGAGCCCGGGACCGGGAGCGGCACGGGCACCGGCCACGCCCGGGACGCCGGGCCCGCCACCATCGACGCCACCGCCGCCGCCACCGCCACCGCCCGGACCGGCGCCGACCGGGCCGTGGCCGTCCTGGTCACCACGGCCTGACCGCCCGCTCCCGCGCCGCCCCCACCTTCCACCCGCACACCCGCACACCCGTACACCCCGCCACCCACCGCACCCCCGCGCGAGCGGCCCCACACGCCGCGTCCCACCGCAGCACGCCCAGCACCATGGGAGGGATCAACCACCGTGAGCATCCGCAGTATCCGCACCCTTCTCGCGGACGACCCGGACGTCGGCGCCGGCAACGTCCTGACCGCCCGGCTGGCCCTGGGCCTCGGACTGGACGAACCACTGCTGACCTTCGACACCCCGGTGGACGACCACCCCGCCTGGCAGCCCTTCACCCTGCGCGAGCTCGACCGCGCCGTCCGCGCCCGGGCCGCGGCCCTGCACGCGCTCGGCATCACCCGCCGCGACCCGGTGGCGGTCCATGCCACGGACGCCGCGGACCACGTGCTGGCCTTCCTCGCGCTCGCCCGGCTCGGCGCCATCCCGGCGCTGCTCAACCCCAACGTCGACGGCGAGCGCGCCGCCCGCTACATCGCCGGGCTCCGCCCGGTCGGTGTCCTCGCCGACGCCGAGCACCTGGCCGCGCTGGCCGACCACGCCCCGGGCGCCCCCGTCCTCCCGGAGATCTCCACCCTCGGCGCGGGCGACCCGGACGCCGCCCCGGCGCCCCACCGGCCCTGGTCCGGCGATCCGGTGGCGATCACCCATTCCTCCGGCACCACCGGCATGCCCAAGGCCGTCGTCCACTCGCACGCAGGCCTGTACGCGGCGATCCGCCACCGGCTGCGGCTGCCCCGCCCGCAAGGCCAGGAGCGGATGCTCAGCGCCCTGCCGGCTCCGCACGCCGCCACCCTGATCGCCGTCAACCTCGCCCTCAGCTCCCACACCGAACTGGCCTTGCTGTCAAGGCAGTCGGGAGCCGGCGTGCTGGACGCGATCGAGAGCTGGCGGCCCAGCGGCGTGGTCGGCTTCGCCGCGACCTGGGCCGAGCTGGCCCACCACGACCTGTCCCGACGGGAGTTGGACTCCGTCTCGCTCTGGTGGAACACCGGTGACTGCGCCCACGAGGTGCACATCCGCCGCCTGATCGCCACCGGCAGCCGGGAGGCCGTCACCCGCCGCGGCCGGGTCCGCGAGCCCGGTTCGCTCTTCGTCGACGGCCTCGGCTCCACCGAGATGGGCCACTCGCACTTCTTCATCACCCACGGCCCCGGCACCGAGCGGTACGGCCGCTGCGTGGGGCGCCCGCACGCCTTCGTCGACTGCGAGGTGGTCGGCCCGGACGGCGAACCGCTCGGCCCCGGCGAGGTCGGCGAACTGGCCACCGCCTCCCCCACCCTGGCACTCGGCTACTGGAACGACTCGGTCACCACGTTCCGGACCAGGATCCGCGGCCGCTTCCTCACCGGCGACCTGATGTACCGGGACGAGGAGGGCTACTACTACCACGTCGACCGCGCCGTGGACTCGGTCGAACTCGGCGACGGCAGGAGGCTGTTCACCGCACTGTCGGAGGAACGCGTACTGGCCGCCTGCCCCGACGTGGTCGACTGCACGGTCGTGGCGGTGCGCGACGGTGAACAGGTCGTCACCGATGTGCTGCTGATCCTGAGCGCGGACGCCGACCCGGCGGCCGACCGCACCGAGGCCGTCACCGCCGCCCTCGACGAGGCCGTCGCGGCCACCGTCCGCCGGGTGCTGGTGGTGGGCGGCGACGACATTCCGCTCGGACCGACCGGCAAGGTCCGCAAGGTTCTGCTGCGCCGGCGCCACCTCGACGCCGCGGCGGCCACCCGATGACCGGCCCGCTGGCGAGCGCCCGCGCACGCACCACCGGCCGTCCGGGCGCCGTCGTCACCGGCATCGGCCTGGTCACACCGGTCGGCCGCAAGCCCGCCGAGGTCTTCGACGCCCTCGCCGCCGGCCGCTCCGGCATCCGCGCGCTGCCCGAGGAGCACGCCGCGCACGGCTGGCTCACCGCCGCCGGCGTCGCACCGCCGCTGGACGGCCGCGAGGTGCTGCCGCCCACCGAGACCCGGTGCGTGGACCGCTTCGTCCTGCTCGCCCTCGCCGCGGCCGACGACGCGCTCGCCGACGCCGGGCTGGTGGTGGGCCGCGACGCCGACCCGCACCGCACCGCGGTCGTCCTTGCGACCGGCGGGGGCGGACTGGAGACCTTCGAGCAGCAGTCGCACCGCCGGCTGGAGCGCGGCCGCCCAGGCGTCAGCCCTTACCTGCTGCCCGGCATGCTCTCCAACATGGCCACCGCCCGGGTCGCCATCAAGCACGGCATCCGCGGCTTCAGTTCGGCGATCGTGACGGCCTGCGCGGCCGGCGCCCAGGCCGTCGCGGAGGGCCTGCGACTGATCCGGGCCGGCGACGCCGACGTGGTGGTGTGCGGCGGAAGCGAGTCCTCGCTGCATCCGACCATCGCCGCCGCCTTCACCAACGCCAGGGCTCTCTCCTCGGGTTGGGAGGACCCGGCGCAGGCGAGCCGCCCCTTCGACGCCCGCCGCAACGGCTTCGTGCTCGGCGAGGGCAGCGCCGTCCTGGTGCTGGAACGCGCCGAGCACGCCGATGCCCGCGGCGCGGCCGGCTACGCCGACCTGACCGGGTGGGGCGCCTCCACCGACGCCCACCACCCCACCATGCCGCGCCCGGACGGCGCGGGCGCGGCCGACGCGATGCGGGGCGCGCTCGCCGACGCGGGTCTGGCACCGGCCGACATCGGCTACGTCAACGCCCACGGGACCGGCACCAGGCTCGGCGACGCCGCCGAGAGCGCCGCGCTGCGCGCCGTCTTCGGTGAGCACGGCCCGGCGGTCAGCTCCACCAAGGGCGCCACCGGCCATCTGCTGGGCGCCGCAGGGGCGTTGGAGGCAGCGGTCACCGCACTCGCAGTGGCCCGGAGAACGCTGCCGCCCACGGTGAACCTCACCGACCCCGATCCGGCCTGTGCGCTCGACCACGTCCGCGGCGCAGCCCGGTCCGCACCGCTGCGGGCCGCGCTCAGCAACGCCTTCGCCTTCGGCGGCCACAACCTCAGCCTGGTCTTCGGCCCGGCATCCACCCGGTCCGACCGCAGGGCCTAGGGGCCGCTCGTTCGGATCCTGCCGGGCGCGCGGCGCCCTGGCCGCGCGTGCATCCCGCGCCGGTCGGCCCCACGCCCGGCCACCCGTCCCACGCCACCCCCGGGGAGAACCCGTTGTCCATCCAGTCCATCACCCATGTCGAGTTCCACTGCACGGACGCCGGCCTGGCCGCGGCCCGCCTCGGCGCCGACTACGGCTTCACCGTGGAGCCCGGCGTCCCGCAGCCGGACGGCCTGCGTACCGTCCGGCTGCGCCAGGGATCCATCCGGCTGCACTTCCACTCGGCCACCGATCCGGCCCACCCGGTGGCCCGGTACGCGGCCCGGCACGGCGACGGCGTCGCGGTGATCGCCCTCGGCTGCACCGACCCGCGGGCCTCGCTGGAGCGCGCGGAGCGGCACGGCGCCGTCGTGCTGGACCGGGCCGGCGGGCTGGTGGCCGGTTTCGGGGACGTGGCCCTGCGGTTCGTGCCCCAGCCGGACCGGGCCGCCGCCGTTGCTGCCGCGGGGGCCCCGGCGGCGGGGCCGGCCACGGCTCCCACGCCCGCCGACGCGCTGCTGGAGGCGCTCGACCACGCCGCGATCTGCGTCCCGGCCGGCGAACTGGCCCCCGCCGTCCGATTCTGCGAGGCCGCCCTCGGCCTGCACCGGATCTTCGGCGAGTACATCGAGGTCGGCGAGCAGGCGATGGACTCGAGCGTGGTCCAGAGCGCATCCGGGGAGGTGACCTTCACGCTGATCGAGCCGGACACCGCCCGCCGGCCCGGCCAGATCGACACCTTCCTGGCCGACCACGACGGCGCCGGCGTCCAGCACCTGGCCTTCCGCACCGGCGACATCGCCACCGCCGTCCGGGCCGGCCGCGCCCGCGGCGTCGAGTTCCTCAGCACACCGGGTGCCTACTACGACGCGCTGGCCGAACGGCTCGGCGGCACCGCCATCCCGGTCGGGACGCTGCGCGAGCTGGACGTCCTGGTCGACCAGGACCACGGCGGCCAGCTCTTCCAGATCTTCGCCCGCTCCACCCACCCGCGCCGGACGTTCTTCCTGGAACTGATCGAGCGCCAGGGCGCGGGCACCTTCGGCACCGCCAACATCAAGGCCCTCTACGAGGCCGTCGAACGGCAGCGCGCCGCCGCCTCCGTCTGACCGCCCCCGCCCCGACCCGACCAGTGGCGCCGGCCGGCACCGCCGACCGGACGCTGCGACCAGAACAGGAGGCCCGACCCGTGACCACCGCGACCGCGTTCCGCCTGACCGAGGCCGAGCACGCGCTGCTGCCCACCCCCGAGGAGGTGGCCGGCTACCAGGAGCACGGCTGGTACCTCTCCCGCCGGCTCTTCGGCGACGAGGAACTGGACGCCCTGCAGGCCGCCACCGAGGAGTACTACGAGGGCCACCGCGACCGCGAGCTGCCCGTCCGCCCGCCGAACCTCGCCTCCTGGGAGCCCGCGCACGGGCCCGTCCAGCGGCACAACGACTACGTGCACTACGAGAGCCACGCGATCGGCGCGATCCTGCGCAAACCGCTGCTCGGGGCCGTCGCCGCGCTGCTCTCCGGCGCGGCGGAGATCCGGGTGTTCCAGGCCACCCTGATCTACAAGCCCCCGGTGCCCGAGGAGCCCACCAACCAGGTGCCCTGGCACTTCGACAAGCACTACTGGCAGACCTCCAGCTCCGAGCGGATGCTCACCGCGTTCCTGCCGTTCCACGACTGCCGGGAGGAGAACGGCACCATCACCATGGTCGACGGCAGCCACCGCTGGCGGGAGCTGGACTCCGGCGAGGACTCGACCCGGCACTTCGCCCGGCGCGACCGCTCCGAGCTGGAGGAGCTCCTCGCGGCGAACGCCCGGTTCAACGGCCAGGAGGTCCGCAAGGTCCCGATGGTGATCCCGCGCGGGCACGTCAGCTTCCACCACTGCCGGACGTACCACGGCAGCGGGCCCAACCTCGCCGCCGTCCCCCGCCGCGCGGTCTCGCTGCACCTGCAGGACGGCGGCAACGAGTACCGCGGCCACACCCGGCCGGACGGCAGCCCGGTGGTCTACAACCACGACGTGGTGGTCCGGCGCACACCCGACGGCCGGCCCGACTACGCCGACCCGGAGATCTGCCCGACGATCTGGCGGGGAGCCCTGTGACGCCCCAGGCGTCGATCATCGGGCCCGTGGAGCCGGCCACCGGACCGGCGGTGTCGTCCGCCGGTCCCGCGGAGTCGTCCGCCGGTCCCGCGGAGTCGTCCGCGATCGCGCCCCTCGGTACTCCCGGGCAGCGGTACCGGATGCTGCGCCTGATCCGCGGCTTCGAGGAGTCGGCACTCGGCCTGGTCCGGAGCGGGGTGATCCCCGGCGGCATCCACCCGTACATCGGGCAGGAGGCCGTCGCGGTCGGCGTCTGCGCCGCGCTCGGTCCCGCCGACCGGCTCACGTCCACCCACCGCGGCCACGGCCACGTCCTCGCCCGGGGCGCCGCGCCGCACCGGCTTCTCGCCGAACTGGCCGGCCGGGTGGACGGGTTGAACAAGGGGCGGGGCGGCTCTATGCACGCCGCCGACCTCTCGTTGGGGATCCTCGGCGCGAACGGCATCGTCGGCGCCGGCGCGCCGATCGCGGTCGGTGCCGCCTGGGCGGCCCGGGAGTCCGGCCACGACGGGGTGGCGGTCTCCTTCTTCGGCGACGGCGCGCTCAACCAGGGCGTGCTCCTGGAGTCGCTGAACCTGGCCGCGATGTGGCGGGCCCCGGTGGTCTTCGTCTGCGAGAACAACGGCTACGCCACCACCCTGCCCGCCGCGAGCGCGGTCGCCGGCAGCGCGCTCGGCCGGGCCGCCGCCTTCGGGATCCCGGCGGTCGCGGTCGACGGGATGGACACCGAGGCCGTCCGGGCTGCCGCCGAGGAGGCGGTGGCCCGGGCCCGCGCCGGCGGGGGCCCGGGGTTCCTGGAATGCCGCACCTACCGCTTCGAGGGCCACCACACCATGGAGCGCCGGATGAAGCTGCACTACCGCACCGCGGAGGAGGTGGCCGCCTGGCGCGAGCGCGACCCGCTGCCGCGAGCCGCCGCCGCGATCGGGCCGGCCGAGGCCGGTGCGCTGGACGCCGAGGTGGCGGCCGAACTGGCGGCGGCCGAGCGGTTCGCCCTCGCCTCCGCCCACCCCGACCCGGACGGCGCGTCCGCGTACCTGTACGCGGACGGGCTGCGCCCGCGGGCGGGGGCGGGAACATGAGCGCACCCGGAGAGCGAGTCATCGAAAGGTGCGGCTGGGCGAATGCCCCTGGTGAGCGGAGCGAGGCGGGCGCATGAGCGAGCGCAGCGAGCGAATCATCGGAAGGGGCGGCTGGGCGAATGCCCCTGGCGAGCGGAGCGAGGCGGGCGCATGAGCGAGCGCAGCGAGCGAATCATCGAAAGGTGCGGCTGGGCGAATGCCCCTGGCGAGCGGAGCGAGGCGGGCGCATGAAGCTTTCCTACACCAAGGCGCTCAACCGGGCGCTCGCCGACGAGCTCGCGGCGGACCCCGCGGTCTGCGTCTTCGGCGAGGACGTGGGCGCCGGCATGGCCGGCCCGACCCTCGGCCTGCTGGACCGCTTCGGGCCCGGGCGGATCGTCGACACCCCGCTCTCCGAACAGGCCTTCACCGCGATGGCGATCGGCGCCGCCCTGTCCGGTCGCCGCCCGGTGCTGGAGTTCCAGATCCCCTCGCTCCTCTTCCTCGTGTACGAGCAACTCGTCAACCAGGCGCACAAGTTCTCGCTGATGACCGGTGGCCAGGCGGGCGTTCCGCTGACCTGCCTGGTCCCGGGCTCCGGCTCCCGGGACGGCTGGGCGGGCCAGCACTCGGACCACCCGTACAGCCTGTTCGCGCATGCCGGGGTGAAGACCGTGGTGCCCGCCACCCCGACGGACGCCTACGGCCTGCTCCGCTCGGCCGTCCGCGACCCCGACCCGGTGGTGGTGTTCGCCCCGGCCGCCGCCCTGCCGGTGCGCGAGACCGTCACCTGGGAGCTCGCGCCGGTCCCGCTCGGCTCGGCCCGGGTGCACCGGTCGGGCACCGACGTCACGCTGGTCGCGATCGGACACCTGGTGCACGACGCGCTGGAGGTGGCCCGGGAAATGGCCGACGAGATCTCGGTCGAGGTGTTCGACCCGCGCACCCTCCACCCGTTCGACTGGGCGGCGCTCGCCGCCTCGCTGGATCGCACCGGCCGCCTGGTGGTCGTCGACGACTCCAACCGCAGCTGCGGAATCGGGGCCGAGGTGCTGGCCACCGCCGCCGAGGAGATGCGGCTCACCGCCCCGCCGCGCCGGATCACCCGCCCGGACGGCGCGGTACTGCCGTTCGCCCCGGCACTCGACCGCGCCCTCCAGCCCGGCCGGGAGCAGCTGCGGCACGCCCTGCGCGCCGTCGTGAAGTAACTCCGTTATCGCGCAACCCCTTTGCTTCATGTGCACCTCGTGTCAGAATCCGGTTCCCCACGTGAAGGAGCTTCACATGTCCACCAACCGTTACCACTGGGACCGTTCGCACCCGGGCCTGACCGGCCTGCAGCAGGCGATCGAGCCGCTCCGCCGCGAAGTCGTCTCCCACACCGTGTACGGCGGGCTCACCAGCATCGAGCGCGTCCGCACCTTCCTGGACCGGCACGTCTTCGCCGTCTGGGACTTCATGTCGCTGCTGAAGAGCCTGCAGCGCGAACTGACCTGCGTCGACGTCCCGTGGGTTCCGAACGGGCCGACCGCCAGCCGCCGGCTGATCAACGAGATCGTGCTGGTGGAGGAGAGCGACGAGCTGGGCGAGGGGTTCATCAGCCACTTCGAGCTCTACGTCGAGGGCATGCGGCAGGCCGGCGCCGATCCGCGACCGGTCGAGGAGTTCCTCGCGCTGCTGGGCGCGGGCACGCCGGTGCCGGAGGCACTGAAGGCCGCCGGGGTGCCGCAGGCCGCCGTCGACTTCACCGCCACCACCTGGGAGATCATCGAGAACGCGCCGGTGCACTGCCGGGCGGCCGCCTTCGCGTTCGGCCGCGAGGACCTCATCCCGGACATGTTCGCCCAGGTGATCCGGATCGAGGACCCGGACGGCGCGCTCACCGTCTTCAAGGACTACCTGGCCCGGCACATCGAGGTCGACGGTGAGCAGCACACCCCGATGGCGATGCAGATGCTGATCGACCTCAACGGGGAGGACGAGGCCAAGTGGGCGGCCTGCGCGGAGACCGTCCGGCTCGCCCTGCAGGCCCGGGTGCGGCTCTGGACGGCGATCGAGGAGGCCTTCCCGGCCTGACCAGCAGCCCGACCAACAGCCTGACCACCGGCCCGACCACCGGCCCGACCACCGGCTGGCGCCTGACCGAGGGCCGGGCCTGACGCCCCGCACCGACGCCGGGGCGGGAACGACGAGGGGGGGCGGCCGCCGGTCGCCCCCCTCCCCTGCTCCCCGGCCCGCTCAGAGCACCTTCGGCACGGCGGCGGCCACGGCGGGCAGGCGGTCCGCCGCGTCCCGGAAGCGGTGCAGCGCCGCGCGCCCCTCGGCGCCGCGCAGCCGGGCGGCCAGCCGCGCCGGCAGCACCACCGTGGTGAGCAGCCCGGTGCCGTGGAACCCTTCGACGGTCCAGGACACCCACGGCAGCGGGTAGTTGGCGGTGGGGCTGAAGAACACCGGGCGCTGCCCCTGGAAGGCCACCCGGTAGGCGCCGAACCGGCTCCAGTTGGAGAAGCTGAACCGCTTGCGCTCCGGGTCGAAGCCGAGCGGCACGCACCCGCCGAGCCGGTCCCGGCCGATGGTTTCCAGGAATCCCAGGTTGGCGCGGAGGTTGAGGTGTTCGGCGGTGAACGCCGTCACCGCGGAACGCAGTTCGGCGGCGAGCACGGCCGGCCCGGCCTCGGGGTGCTGGGTGAGGTGGATCTCGCTGAGCAGATTGCCGACCAGGGCCGACGGGAGGCCGAGCGGGCGGCGGACGTTGACCGGGACGGTCAGCCCGCGCGCCTCCGTGTCGCCGTCCAATTCCCTTACGGTGTGGACGACATGGGCGCAGAGTGCGTCGCCGGTCGAGAGCCGCCGGCCCGCCTCGGCGGTGAACCGCTCCCGCATCCGGGCGAGTTCCGCGTCGCCGAAGTGGATCTGGACGGTCCGGTTGGCGCGCGGCCCGGCCGCCACCTCCCGGGCCAGCGCGGCGGCCTCGGCCGGGCCGGGCAGCCGGAACCCGGGCCGGCCGCAGTCCTCGGCGGGCAGCACCTCGTCCAGCAGGGCGTCCTGGTCCGCGACCAGTTCGGCCTCGGGCAGTTCCTCGCCCTCGACGGCAGCGGACCAGGCGCGCAGCAGCAGCATGAAGCTGTGCAGGTCGCCGACGGCGTGGTGCCAGGAGCAGCCGAGCACCGTGCCGCCGGCCGAGGGCCGGGTGACGCGGACGGTGAGCAGCGGCGCCGCACCGGTCCGGGCGGCCGGCGCGTCCACCGGGTCGACCAGTTGCGCACCGGCCGCGCCGATCCGGCCCATCGCCTCGGCGAGGGTCCCGTCGACGTCGTAACTGGCCATCGGCACACCGGAGTCGTCGCAGACGGCGGTCAGCGCGCCGGCCTCGGTGCGGAGCCGGCCGGCGAACACCGGGATCCGTTCGAGCGCGCGGGCGAGGCCGGCGGCGAGCCGGTCCTCGTCCAGCACCTGTTCGTAGCAGAGGACGACGGAGACCGAGAGGTCGGCGAGCATGGTGTCCATCAGCCCGCAGCGCAGCACCGCCCCGGAGGCCCGGCCGGCCCGGACGACCCGGGATCTGCGCAACTGCGGCCAGAGGCTCATGGGTCCGTCCCGGGGTGCTCGCGGGGAGTGGTGCGCAGCACCCCTCGTCCCGGGGGGCGGCACCCCGAACGATAGGGCAGCACACCGGACCGGATCCAGTGGTCCAGTCCAATTGGCCACTTCGCCCGGGCACCCCACCCGCCCGACCGCCGCCCGCCGGACCGGCCGGGTCCGCCCGGCCGGACTAGAATCCGAGGCATGGGAGACCGCGCAGGCGCGTCGACCGCGCCGCCCCTGGTTCTCGTCACCGACACGGATTCGCAGCTGATCGATCCGCGCCGGGCGTACCACGTCGGCCGAGACCCGACGAGCGAGATCGTCCTCGACGACCCCCGCGTCTCCTGGCACCACGCCGTGCTCCACGCCGACGACGGCCACTGGCTGCTCGACGACGTCGGCAGCACCAACGGCACCTTCACCGACGGCCGCCGGATCCGGCACGAGGACGTCGGACCCGGCACCCGGCTGCGGTTCGGCAACGCGGCCGACGGTCCGTCCGCGATCTTCGCCGGCCTGCCGGCCCCCACGCCCGGCGAGCGGCCGTCGCTGATCGCCCCGCAGGCCTCCGGGGTCTTCCGCCGGCCCAGCGCGGTGATCCGGCTCCCGGGTCGCACGGTGCGCATCGGCCGGGCCGGCGACAACGACCTCGTCCTGGACGACCTGGTGGTCTCCCGCCACCACGCCGAGCTGCGCACCCTGCCGGACGGCGGCCACGAGATCGTCGACCTCTCCAGCCACAACGGTACGTACCTCAACGGCCGGCCGGTGGAACGGGCGCCGGTCGGCCCCGCCGACATCATCGGCATCGGCCACTCCGCCCTCTGCCTGGCCGGCGACGAGCTGGTCGAGTACACCGACACCGGCGAGATCTCCCTGCACGTCCAGGGCCTGGTGGTCCGGGTCGGCCCCGACCACCGGGTGCTGCTGGACGACGTGGGCTTCCCGCTCGCCGAGAAGGCCCTGCTCGCGGTGGCCGGCCCCAGCGGCGCGGGCAAGTCCACCCTGCTCAACGCGCTCACCGGGCTGCGCCCCGCCGACGAGGGCACCGTCCTGTACGACGGGCGCGACCTCTACCGCGACTACGCCGAGCTCCGCCGCCGGATCGGCCTGGTGCCGCAGGACGACATCCTCCACAAGGAGCTCACCGTCCGCCGCGCACTCTCCTACGCCGCGGAGCTGAGGTTCCCCGGCGACACCGCCCGGGAGGAGCGCGAGGCCCGGGTCGACGAGGTGATCCGCGAACTCGGCCTGGAAGCCCGCTCCGGCCAGGTGATCTCCAGCCTCTCCGGCGGCCAGCGCAAGCGCGTCAGCGTCGCCCTCGAACTGCTCACCAAGCCGTCACTGCTCTTCCTCGACGAGCCCACCTCCGGCCTGGACCCGGGCATGGAGCGCTCGGTGATGCAGATGCTGCGCGGCCTCGCCGACGACGGCCGGACGGTGGTCGTGGTCACCCACAGCGTGCTCAGCCTGGACGTCTGCGACCGGCTGCTGGTGCTGGCGCCCGGCGGCAGGGTCGCCTACTACGGCCCGCCCGACGAGGCCCTGTCGTTCTTCGGCTTCTCCGAATGGCCCGAGGCCTTCGAGGCGTTCGAGAACGAGGACCACGCCGGCTGGCAGCGCCGGTTCCGAGAGTCCCCGCTGCACGAGCGGTACGTGGCGGGCGCCGCGCTGCCGCCCGCCGCGGCGCCGGCGCCCGCCCCCGCGGCGGGACCGGCCGGGGCGGCCCGCAGCCCGATCGGCCCGGAGAAGCCGCAGGGCTGGTTCGCCCAGCTCACCACCCTGGTGCGGCGGTACACCTCCGTGCTGGCCGCCGACCGGCTCTTCCTGACCGTGATGATCGCCCTGCCGTTCATCATCGGCATCATGTGCCGGGCCATGGCCGGCTCCCGGATCTCCTCCGAGAACGCGATCAACGTCGTGCTCACCCTCTGCATCGGCGGTCTGCTCACCGGATCGGCCAACGCGGTGCGCGAGATCGTCAAGGAGCGGGCGATCTACCAGCGCGAGCGGGTGGTCGGCCTGTCCAGATCGGCGTACCTGGTCTCCAAGGTGGTGGTGCTGGGCACGATCACGGTGGTCCAGGCCGCCGTGCTGACCACCGTCGGCCTGGCCGGGGTGCAGCTGAGCCCGGTCCTGGCCAACGGGGTTCGGCTGCAGAGCGGGGTGGTGCTGCCGCCGCTGGTCGAACTGATCATCGCCGTCGCGGCACTCTCCTTCTCGGCGATGATGCTGGGTCTGCTGGTCTCCGCACTGGTGCGCAAGGAGGAGGCCACCATGCCGATGCTGGTGCTCCTCGCGGTGGTGCAGATCGTCTTCAGCGGCGCCATGCTGAAGCTGTACGGCGTGCCCGGCCTGGAGCAGTTCGCCTGGCTGGTGCCGTCCCGCTGGGGCCTGGCGGCCATGGCCCAGAGCATCGACCTGCACACGGTCTTCCCGACCACCATCACCGCCGACCCGCTGTTCCGCCCGGACCGCACCACCTGGCTGCGCTGTCTGGGCCTGCTGGTGGCCCTGTCGGCGGTCCTGGGGCTCGCCGTGCTGGCGCTGTTGCGCCGGCAGGAGCCCGCGATCATGCGGAAGTGACGGAACACGCGGAAGTGACGGAGGCGGCCCGGCGAGCGTCGGGCCCCGCCGAAGCAGTCAGGAGACAGGCAGCCGCCCATGGACGAGTTCGCGTTCCGCCCGACCCACGTCGCCGCGCCGGACGGGATGGCCACCTGGGCGGCGCCGGACCCGTCGCAGCCGTCGACGCCGCTGGATCCGCTGCTGCCGGTCCGGCTGATCGACCGCCGGGGTGACTGGGCGTACGTGCTCTGCTCCAACGGCTGGTCCACCTGGGTGGACGGCCGGCTGCTGGTCGCCCTCCCGGACACCCCGCCGGCCGCCGGCGCGCCCCCCGCCCGCACCGCCGACCCCCGGCCGGCGCTCGCCGAGGCCGAGGGCGCCCTCAACCGCTACCGCTCGTTGCTGGAGGACCTCGCGGCCGCCCAGGTCGACCTGGAGACCTTCCGGGAGCGGGCCCGCGGCCTGCGGATCGGGCTGGTCGTCGACGGCGAGGCGCTCTGGGTGTTCGACGCGGCCCACGACCGCTGGTGCTACTGCGACGGTCTGCAGCTGCAGACCTACGCCGCCTCCGGCCGGCCGCGCTCCAACCCCAGCTCGGCCGGCGGGCCGGTGGCCCCGCGCCCGCCCGTCGCCCCGGCGGCCCCGCGGCCGCCGGGCGCCCGACCGGCCGCCCCGCCGGGCGGGTACGAGCCGACCCGGACGGGTGAACCGTGAGTCCCCCGGAACCGCCGCCCGCCGCCTCCGGGCCGCCGCCCCGCCCGCAGCGCGCCACCGACGACGTCCCCAGCCTGCCCGCCGGCAAGGTGGGCCGCCGGGTGGCCGGCTACCGGCTGGAGTCCGAGATCGGCCGCGGCGGCATGGCCGTCGTCTACCGGGCCAAGGACCTGCGGCTGGGCCGGACCGTCGCGGTCAAGCTGCTGGCCCCCGAGCTGGCCCGCAACGAGGTGTTCCGCAAGCGCTTCATCCACGAGTCGGAGGCGGCCGCCGCGATCGACCACCCGCACATCATCCCGGTCTTCGAGGCGGGCGAGGCCGACGGCATCCTGTTCATCGCGATGCGCTTCGTCGAGGGCGGCGACCTGCGCGGCCTGATCAGGCGGGACGGCCCGTTCCAGGTCGAGCGGGCGGCGCAGCTCGCCCTGCAGATCGCCTCCGCGCTGGACGCCGCGCACGCCCACGACCTGGTCCACCGGGACGTCAAGCCCGGCAACGTGCTGGTCGCCGCCGGCACCGACAGCGAGCACCCCGAGCACCTCTACCTGGCCGACTTCGGCCTCACCAAGAAGTCGCTCTCGCTCAGCGGGCTGACCAACGTGGGCCAGATCGTCGGCACGCTCGACTACGCGGCGCCGGAGCAGATCTCCGGCCGCCCGCTGGACGGCCGCTGCGACCAGTACAGCCTCGCCTGCGTGGTCTTCGAAATGCTGGCCGGGGAGCCGCCGTTCCGCCGGGAGAGCGACCTCGCGCTGCTCTGGGCCCACCTCAACGACCCGCCGCCCAGCCTGCGCGCGCGCCGCCCCGACCTGTCCGGTGCCGTGGACGACGCGGTGGCCCGCGCGCTCGCCAAGTCACCCGACCAGCGGTACGAGGGCTGCCTGCCGTTCGTCGCCGGGCTGCGCGCCGCGATCATCGCCTCGGCCGCCGAGGGACGCGCGCCCGCCGAGCCCTGGCCGGGCGGCGGCCCGCGGACCGAGGTGGTGGTCCCGGCCCACGGCCCGACCGCGCCACCGGGCGTCCCCGAGCCGCCGTCCTGGGCGGCCCCGGTGGTCAGCCCGCCGGTGCGCTGACCCGGCGACCGGAGCCGTCGCCCCCGCTCTCCGGCCCTCGCGCCTTGCGCCCCCGCCCCCGCCCCCGCCCCCGCCCTCCGGCCCTTCCGAACGCGGAGCCCCCATGAACGCCGTCAGCCAGGTCTTCGCCCTGATCGCCGCCGGAGTCCACCTGATCGTGTGGCCGCTGGAGAGCTTCCTCTACGGGCACCCGCGGGTGCGCTACCTGCTCACCGGCAGCACCGCGGACGCGCCCGAGGTCCGGCTCTGGCGCTTCAACGTGGGCTTCTACAACCTGTACCTGGCCCTCGGCCTCGGCGCGGGGGTGGCGGCCCTGCACACGGACGACCGGGCCACCGGCCGCGCGCTGGTCCTGTTCGTCAGCGCCTTCATGATCGCGGCCGGGGTCACCCTCTTCGCCTCCGAGCGCCGCGTCTGGCGCGGGGCGCTCGCCCAGGCCGTGCCGCCGGCGGTGGTCGTCATCGCCCACCTCGTGGCCGGCTGAGCGGCCTCCCGCGGAGGGTGGCGGCCGCACCCGCTCATGGGGCACGGTCGCGGCCGCTCAGCGGCCGGCGGGGGGCTCCACCTCGCCGCGCCGGCCGAGCCGGGCCGCCACCAGAGCGCCCAGGAAGCCCGTCACCAGGCCCCAACCCGCCGCCAGCGGGACGGCCACCCAGAGCTGCGGCTCCAGCACGAGCGTGCCGCCGCCCAGGCCGGCCAGCGGGTTGGTACCGCCGAGCACCGAGCCGAGCAGGTCGCCCAGACCGCCCTCGCCCACCCCGACGCCCAGCACCGAGAGCCCGTACTCGGCGTAGACCCGGGTCCAGACGCCCACCAGCAGCATCGTCACGGCCGCGGCGGCCGCCAGCCGGACGGCGTGCTGCCACGGCCGCACGCCGCGCGGCGCGCGGTAGGCGGCGAGGACGCCGGCGGCGAGCAGCAGGACGGCCGCCAGCGGGAGCAGCCACCAGGCGCGGCCGTCCTGCTCGGCGAGGGTGCCGAGGCTGACGGTGGCCTCCTGGCCGTCCGGAGCCCGCAACGCCTCGGCGAGCGGCTTGGGCACCGGCAGGCCGACCGCACCCACCAGGTGGCCGTGCCACTGGGCGCCCATGCCGACCCCGAAGGCGAGCCAGACCAGGTTCGGCAGCGCCAGGAGCAGGACCGCCGTCGTCTCCCGGGCGTTGCCGTGGACGACGGCGGTGATCAGGCCCACGACCAGCCCGATCGCCACATAGGCGAGCAGCACCACCAGCATCGCGAAGGCGGCCGGACGGACGGCCTGCTGGAACGGCACCAGGGAGCGCGGCAGCGGCGCCCGGCGGGAGACCGCGAAGGCGGCCGTCAGGACGACCAGCAGCCAGAGCAGGCCGAGGCCGATCGTCGTGGCCGCCTCGGCGTGGAAACCGACCTCGGGGTTGACCCCGAGGAGCCCGCCGATCCGTTCGGCGAGGTCGTTGCCGAGCGGGACGGCGAAGGTGTGCTTGGCACCGACCGTCAGCAGGGCGAGGGCGACCACCCAGACGGCGGCGGTCCGGGCCACCCGGCCGAGCAGCTCACCGCCGTGCGCGACCGCGCGGAAGCGCAGCTGGCGCAGGAACACCTCCACCATGGCCAGCGCTCCGACCAGGCCGACGGACAGCGGCATCGCGGTGATCCCGGCGTCCACCTGGGCGAAGAAACCGGCCCCGCCGTCCAGGCTCACCGTGCCGCCGACCGCGAGGGCCAGCGTCGCGGCCAGCACGGAGGGGAAGCCGCCCCCCGGCAGCTCGTCGGCGCCGGCCGCCCAGAGCCCCAGCGCGGCCACCGCGGCCATCGCCACGAGCCCCGCGAGGACGACCGCGAGCGCGTCCAGCCAGCCTCGCAGGAAGCCGGGCGGGCCGGGTGCCGGGGTGGGGGGCTCCGGGTGCATGGGGGCTCCTTCCTGACGGGTTCGGGTGTGCGTTCGGCGTTCGGCGCGACGGGTGCGTGCTCGGTTCACGACGGCTGCGTCCCGGCCTGCCGGGCCGAGGGCGCGGGTGCCACCGCTGCCGGCACCGGGGGCCGGGGTGCCCCGCTCGCCGGGCCTGCGGCCTCCGGCCACCACGGGCCGGCGTCCGGAACCAGACTCACACCCGGGGCCGGAGGCCGCGCGCTGCGCGCGCCACCGCCCCTGGAGCTCGGGGGTGCGAAGCGGGCCCGGGCGGGACCGGACTCGGCGCGGCCCGGACCGGACTCGGGCCGGGGCCGCGGCCCCGGCCCCGGCCCCGGCCCCGGCCGGCACACTCGCACGGACGGCGACCGCGGTGTGACCTGCTGTTGCGGCCCGCGCACACCGGGGGCAGAAATGGAAGCCAGTGGCAGGAGCCTGCTGTGCCGGCCGTTTCGCCGGCCGCCTGCGAAACGGAGCGTCGATGAGTTCCCAACCGCCCCCGTCCGGGCCGCCGTACGGTCCGCCCTCCGGGCCCCCGTCCGGCCCGCTCTCCGGTCCCCCGTCCGGCGGACGCTCGGGCCCGCCCGGTCCCCCGTCCGGCCCATCCGGTCCGGGCAGCGCCGGCGGCGCCCCGGGCGGCCCCCCCGGCGAACGGCCGACACCCTGGTGGCGTTCCTGGCCCAAGCTGGCCGTGGTCGCCGGGACGGCGGTGCTGGCCGTGATCGCAACGGTGCTGATCGTCAACAGCAACAGCGGTTCGTCCCCCGGCGACGCCATCCCGGCCGCCAACGAGGTGGCGCTGCAGCAACCGAGCGATCCCGGTCCGGCGCCGTTCACCCCGTCGGTGGAGACCGCCGCCGTCTCGGCCCCGCAGCCGACCTCCGCACCGGCCCGACCGACCACCGGCACCCAGACCACCACCGCCGCGGCGTCGCCGACCGGCATCCACAGCGTCCAGGGCTCCTCGGCCGGGCTCTACGCCGGGACGATGTCCAAGCCGAGCTGCGACGTCGAAAAGCTGATCTCCATGACGTCCACCGGCGACTCCGGCCGGGCGTGGGCCTCCGCCCAGGGCATCCAGCAGGCCGACATCCCGGGCTACATGCGCTCGCTCACCTCGGCGTACCTGCGGGTGGACACCCGGGTGACCAACCACGGGTACAAGGGCGGGGCGGCGGTCGCCTACCAGTCCGTCCTCCAGGCCGGCACCTCCGTCCTGGTGGACGCGCAGGGCGTGCCGCGGGTGCGCTGCGGCTGCGGCAACCCGCTGAAGCCGCCGCAGCTGGTCTCCGACGCCAAGTACACGGGCAAGTCCTGGGCCGGTTTCCAGCCGTCCCAGGTGATCATCGTGGTCGCGGCGCCGCAGCCGGTGCGGGAGATCGTCCTGGTGAACGTCGAGACGGGTGGCTGGTTCGCCCGGGTGACCGGGCAGATCAAGGTGGAGGACACGCCGGTGAAGGCTCCGAAGGAGCTGGCGCCCGGCATCCCGCCGGCCGAGCCCATGAAGGTGGTCTCGGCGCCCGCCTCGGTCTCCGGCTCCCCGTCGGGCTCCACCTCGGCCTCCAGCACCTCGGGTTCGCCGTCCGGGCCGTCGTCCTCCGCGAGCACCGCCACGTCCACGGCCACCTCGAAGAGCCCCGGCGCCGGTGGCACCTCCTCGCCGCCGGCCTCCTCCGGCCCGCCGACGACGGCGACCGCGACGGCGACGGCGACGGTCACCGCCACCGCGACGGCCCCCGTGACGGCGACGGCCACCGCGACCGCCACCGCCACCGCGACCACCACGGTGACCAGCGGGTCGGCGACCGCCACCACGACGGCGACCGGCACCACCACCGCGGCCACGGCGACCTGTGCCACCACCTCGCCGTCCACGCTGCCGCCCTGCAGCACGGCGGCGGGAGGGCCCGAGGCCAGCTGAGGCCGCAGCCGTGACATGACACGGCGGAGGGGACCCGGACACCGGTCCGGGTCCCCTCCGCCGTTCCGCACCGCCTGCGCTCCGGGTCCGCCCGACCGCCGGACCGGGCCGGACGCCGGCCCCTACGTCCCCCGGGGGACATGCGCAACCCGTTCGGCTCAGCCCGAATCGTGGTGCCGCGCCGGTCTTCACAGACTCGTAGGGCGGGGGTGGAGCCAACGGGGGTGGACTCAACTGGAGAGGCATCCCATGAGCATCGGTCTTCGCCGCGTCGTAGCGGCGACCGCAGTCGTTACCCTCGGTCTCGGTCTGGCGTCGTGCGGCAGCGCCAAGCAGTCCACCGGGACCACGTCGACGGGCGGCAGCCCGAGCGGAACCGCGGTGGGCGCGGTCCGGATCGGCCTGCTGCTGCCCGAGACCAAGACCACCCGGTACGAGCAGTTCGACCGCCCGCTGATCGAGCAGAAGATCAAGGAGCTGGCGCCGGACGCCCAGATCGACTACTACAACGCCAACGAGAACGCGACCACCCAGCAGACCCAGGTCGACACCGCCCTGACCAAGGGCGACAAGGTCCTGATCCTGGACGCGGTGGACTCCAAGGCGATCCAGTCCTCCGTCCAGAAGGCGCACGACGCGGGCGTGAAGGTGATCGCCTACGACCGCCTGGCGCAGGGCCCGGTCGACTCCTACGTGTCGTTCGACAACAAGAAGGTCGGCGAGCTGCAGGGCAAGGCCCTCGTCGACGCGGTCGGAGACAAGGCGAACTCCGGCTCGATCATCATGATCAACGGCTCGCCCACCGACCCCAACGCGGCCGACTTCAAGGCCGGCGCGCACAGCGCGATCGACGGCAAGCTCAAGATCGGCAAGGAGTACGACACTCCCAACTGGGACCCGAACAACGCCAACCAGGAGGCCGCCGCCGCGATCACCGCGATCGGCGCCCCGAACGTGGTCGGCGTCTACTCGGCCAACGACGGCATGGCCGCCGGTATCTCCACCGCGCTCAAGGCCGCCAACCTCAGCGTCCCGCTGACCGGCCAGGACGCCCAGCTGGACGCAGTCCAGCGGATCCTCGCCGGCACCCAGACGATGTCGATCTACAAGCCCTTCAAGCCGGAGACGGACGCGGCGGCCACCATGGCGGTCACGTTCGCCCAGGGCAAGCCCCTCGACGCGAAGCTGGTGCCGGTGACGGTCACCAACGGCAGCGGCAACAAGGTGCAGGCCGACCTCATCACCCCGATCGTCCTGACCAAGGACAACATCAAGACCACCGTGGTCGCCGACGGCCTCTACACCGTCCAGCAGATCTGCACGCCCGACTACGCCGCCGCGTGCTCCGCGGCCGGCCTCACGTGACCCGCGGGCCCTCCGCCCCGGAACACCCCAGGCCGTACCCGTAGCCGACGACGCCCCGCCTTCCCGGGAAGGCGGGGCACGAGGGAGTTGATCACTGTGGCAGGTGAGACCGTTCTGGCCCTGCGCGGGGTCTCCAAACGGTTCGGCGCCGTGCAGGCGCTCACCGACATCGAACTCGAAGTGCACGCGGGCGAAGTGGTGGCCCTGGTCGGCGACAACGGCGCCGGCAAGTCCACCCTGGTCAAGGCGATCGCCGGCGTTCACCAGCCGGACGACGGCGTCATCGAGTGGCACGGCAGGGCGGTCACCATCCACCGCCCGCAGGACGCCCAGCACCTCGGCGTCGCCACCGTCTACCAGGACCTCGCGCTCTGCGACAACCTCGACGTGGTCGGCAACCTCTTCCTCGGCCGCGAGATCCGGCGCTTCACCGTGCTCGACGAGGTGGAGATGGAGAAGCGCTCCCGCGAACTCCTCGACACGCTCTCGATCCGCATCCCGAGCGTGCGGATCCCCATCGCCTCGCTCTCCGGCGGCCAGCGCCAGGTGGTGGCCATCGCGCGCGCGCTGATCGGCGAGCCCAAGGTCGTGATGCTGGACGAGCCGACCGCCGCCCTCGGCGTCGAACAGACCGCACAGGTCCTCGACCTCGTCGAGCGGCTGCGCGAACGCGGCCTCGGCGTGATCCTGATCAGCCACAACATGGCCGACGTCATGGCCGTCGCCGACACCGTCGCCGTGCTGCGCCTCGGGCGCAACAACGGCGTCTTCGACAAGCGCTACACCAATCAGGAACAGATCATCTCGGCCATCACCGGCGCCACCGACAACGCGGTGACCCGCCGACAGGCCCGCGGCACGGAGGGCTCCCAGTGAGCGAGAACACCCCGCCCGGGGGCGAGCCGGGACACCACGTCCCGCTGCCCGAGGACAGCATGCCCAAGGGCGGCGTCAACGCCCCCGTCCCGGTGGCCGCCGAGGCCACCCCCGCCGTGGACCCCCGGCTGATCGTCCGCCAGGAGGGCATCAAGGGCTACCTCGGCGAGTTCCGCCGGCGGCTGAGCAGCGGCGAACTCGGCTCCCTGCCGGTCGTCCTGGCACTGATCGTGATCTGGGCCGTCTTCGGCAGCCTCAACAGCAGCTTCCTCTCCGCGCAGAACCTCTCCAACCTGTCCCAGCAGATCGTCGGCACCGGCATGATCGCGATCGGCGTGGTCTTCGTCCTGCTGCTCGGCGAGATCGACCTCTCGGTCGGCTCGGTCAGCGGCCTCTGCGCGGCGATCTACGCGGTCATGAGCGTGACGCACGGCGTGAACCAGTACGTGGCCCTGATCTGCGCCGTCCTCGGCGGTGCGGTCGTCGGCCTGATCCAGGGCGTGTTCTTCGCCAAGGTCGGCGTGCCGGCCTTCGTCGTCACCCTCGCCGGGAACCTCGGCTGGAACGGCGCGATGCTGCAGATCCTGGGCTCCAGCGGCACCGTCAACCTCCCCGGCAACGACATCGTCTCGCGCCTCTACAGCACCATCTACGGCCAGCAGATCGCCGCGTACGGCGCGGCCGCGATCGGGGTGCTGCTCTTCCTGGGCGCCTCCCTCGCCGACACCAGACGGCGCCGGGGCGCGGGGGTCCCGTACCGGCCGGCGGCGGACATCGCCCTGCGCACGGTCGTCCTGGCGGTCATCGCCTTCCTCGCCGCGTACACCCTCAACCAGTACAAGGGCCTGCCGCTGGCCCTGCTGATCTTCCTGATCTTCATCGTGGTGCTCGACTTCGTCCTGCGGCGCACCACCTACGGCCGGCAGGTGTTCGCGCTCGGCGGCAACATCGAGGGCGCCCGCCGGGCCGGCATCAACATCTCCTGGACCCGGATCAGCGTCTTCATGATCTGCTCCACCATGGCGGCGATCGGCGGCCTCTTCCTCGCCGCCCAGATCCAGTCCGCCAGCCAGACGTCCGGGGGCGGCAACCTGCTGATGAACGCCATCGCGGCGGCCGTCATCGGCGGCACCAGCCTCTTCGGCGGCCGCGGCTCGACCTGGTCGGCGCTGCTCGGCGCGCTGGTGATCGGCTCGATCCAGTCCGGCATGAACATCGAGGGCCTCAGCAACGCGATCCAGTTCATGATCACCGGTGCGGTCCTGCTCGCCGCAGTGGTCGTCGACTCCCTCGCCCGCCGTACCCAGAAGGCCGCCGGCCGGGTCTGACGACCCCACTGCACCGGCCGACCCGGCTGCACCGGCCGCCCCCCCCCGGAGCCCCGACCGCACGCCCGCGGTCGGGGTCCGGCGTTCACCGGCGCGTCCGCCGCGGGCGGGCCGGGCGTGGGTCCGGGGTCGACGGGTGCGGTTGTCGGTGGCGTCCGGTATCCATGGGTGCGGAGACCGTGCCGCCGGGGCCCGGTCGTGTGACCCCGCCCGGAGCCGGGCGGCGGTCGAGCGTCAACAGGGGTGGGGAGCACGTGACCGATCAGTCGGTATTCGTCCTGGGCGGGGGCCTGCACGCCCTGGAGCCGGCCGTGTTCGAGACGGAGGCCGAGTTCCAGGAGCTGCTGGCCCGCCACCCGCGGGTCCTGGACTTCGGTTCGCTGGCCGACGGCCGGCCCTTGCGACTCGTGCTGGTGGCGCGGGAGATGGGCGTCCCGACGAGCGCCGAGAGCGGTCCGACGTACCGGCTCGACCACCTCTTCGTCGACGCCGACGGGATTCCGACACTGGTGGAGGTCAAGCGGGCGAGCGACACCCGCATCCGGCGCGAGGTGGTGGGCCAGATGCTGGACTACGCGGCGAACGGGGCCCGCTACTGGCCGGCGGCGTTGCTGCAGCGTTCCTTCGAGGAGACCTGCGCCGCGGACGGCCGGACCCCGGACGACGCCTACCGGGACCTGCTCGGCGACCGCTCCCCCGAGGAGTTCTGGTCCGCCGTCGAGGAACGCCTGACCGCCGGGCAGATGCGCCTGCTGTTCGTCGCGGACCGGATCCCGGTGGAGCTGAGGGCGATCGTGGAGTTCCTCAACCGGCAGCTGCGGCAGACCGACGTGTACGCGGTCGAGCTGACCCAGTACCGGGGCGACGGCGACCTGCGCGTCCTCGTTCCCCGCATCCACGGCGAGGTCGCCACCGCAGCGAAGTCCCCCACCGGTCGGCGGGTCGCCCAGCGGTCCACTCGCGCCGACCTGGACGCGGCGATCGCGGCCCGCCTGGCCCCGGAGACCGGGCGGATCGCCACGGCACTGCTCGACCACGCCGCGGCCGAGGGGCGGTTGGAGGGCGGTACGGCCAGGTACCCGAGCATGTCCGTCTACTACCCCGTCCGCGGTCGGCAGGTGCCGGTCTGGACGCTCTCCCTGTACGAGGGCCCGGCGAAGGAGGAGCTCGCCTTCAGCTTCGGCTCGATCACCCACCACCTCGGCCCCGCCGGGACGGCCGCGTTCGCCGCCGCCCTCCCCGCCGTCCCGGCCCTGGAGAAGAAGCTGGCGGCGCAGAGCGAGAAGGGCTACCGCGGCTGGCCCTCGGTGCCCCTCGCCGACCTCGCCGCCGACCCGACGGCCCTCGACGCGATCCTGGCCGCGATCCGGCAGCTCATGAACGACCCGTCCGCCCACGTCTGACCCGGTGCCGCCGCCCGCCCGCTACCCGACCGGCTCCAGGCTGACGGGTGGGCGGGCGGTGCCGTGGAAGACCTGGCGTTCGTGCCATCGGCGGTGCTGGTCGGCGACCGGGGGCAGGCCGCGTTGCGGGCCGATGACGGGCCGGCCGGCGAGGGCGAGGACGTGCTGCCGGCTCGCCTCGCTGCGGCCGACGAACCGCTGGGAGACCAGGATGCGACGGTCCTCCCCCAACCCCAACACGCCCTTGTCGAAGAGCTTGTGGTGCAGCGAACAGAGGCAGAGGCCGTTGTCGACCTCGTCCGGCCCGTCGTGGGACCACCAGCGCACGTGGGCGGCCTCCAGGCCGACCGCGGTCGCGCCCAAGGTGCCGTCGTAGCCGCAGAACGCGCACTGGAACTCGTAGGCCGTGAGGACGAGGTCGCGCATCCGCCGGTCCCGCTGGCGCCGGGCCGCCCGGTCCGCGCCGGTCCCGGAGCCGGTCTCCGCGAGTTCCAGGTCGAGGCCGACGGCCGCGCAGAGCTCGCCGTGCAGGGACGACGGGAAGTGCGTGTCCAGCAGCACCCTGACCAACCGGCCCAGCAGGGCCGGCTCCTCGGCGAGGGCGGCCCGCAGGCCGGGCGCGAGCCTCCCGGTCGCCCCGCTGGAACGCAGCGCCCGGACCCCGCTCCCCGGGCTCCCGGCGCCGCCGTCGGTGCGCACCTCCCACACACCGTCACTGACCAGGTGGTGGAAGGGGTAGGCCGGAGTCGTCGGATGCGCCGGCCCGTACTCGGCGAGCAACCGCTTGAGCTCCTCCTCGATCACGCTGTAGCGCAGCCCGCCCCGGGCGTCCTGCTGGTAGCTGCCCAGGGCGTACAGCAGCAGCAGCGGCTTGTGCGGCGCCCGGACGTCGTTGTTGGTCCACCGCCTCAGCTTCGCCACCCGATCGAGCCAGTCCATGGCCGCCAGGGTAGCCGGAGGTGATGACGGCGCCGGGTCAGGGGTCAGCCGGTGACGGCGAGTTCGGCGACGACGGCTCGGTGGTCGGTGCCCTGGAGGCGGTGTTCGGCGACCGAGACGGCGGTCAGGGCGTCGCCGTGCAGGACGTGGTCGATCTGGATCACCGGCGGGAGGTAGGGGAAGTCGTCGTTGTCCTCGGGCCAGGTCGGCGAGACGCCGCGGCCGAGCTCGGCGTGGGTGTCGGTGAGGCCGGTGGCCAGCAGGGCGCGCATCGGCGCGTGGTCGAGGGTCGCGTTGAAGTCGCCCAGGAGGACGGCGTTGCGGGTGCCGCCCTCGGACGCCGCCGCCCGCAGCTCGGCGAAGTCGGCCGACCAGGCCGCGGCGTCGCCCAGCGGGTAGTAGGTGTGCACGGCGGTCAGCCGGACGGTCCGCCCGCCGACCGAGACGTCGGCGGTGACCTGCGCCCGCGCCGCCGCCGGGGCGGAGGCGTCCGGCGGGGTCAGCGGGAACCGCGAGTAGAGGACGGTGTCGCGCCCCTCCGGCAGCCGGCGGTAGGGCAGCAGTTCGGCGATCCCCGCGCGTTCCAGAGCGGCCCGCACGGGGCCGCCGAACTCCTCCAGGGCGAGGACGTCCACCCGCTGCTCGCGCACCAGGCGGATCAGCTCGGCGACGTCGACCCGGCCCATGTAGGCGTTGCTGGTGGCCACTCGCAGGCGTGGCGCGTCGGCCGCGATCGAGGCGTCCTCGGGGATGAACCGCGGCACCAGCCAGCAGAGTTGGAGCACGGCGAGCAGCCCGGCCACGCCCGCCACCCACCACGAGCGGAGCGCCAGCAGCACGCCCAGCAGGACGAGGGTGCCCAGCGCCGCGTACGGCAGCAGCACCATGGGCATCGCCAGCGCCGTACCGTCGTCCCAGCCGCCGAGGCGGACGACCGACAGCGTGGCCGGCAGCGCCAGGCCGAGTGTGCAGACCCCGACCAGGACCCGCCTGGTCCACCCCCGCCGGCCCGGCTTCGCCACGGCCACCGTCCGCTTCCCCACCCGTCACTCCTGTCACTCATCGGCCTGCGCCGAAAGACGCGGAGTGCCGCCCCACGGTTCCGGCAGGCACCCCGGCACCCCGGCACCCCAGCACCCGGGCACGCGGACGCGCAGGCACGCGGACGGGCCGGCGGGCCCGCGCTCCCCTCGTGCGCGGGCCCGCCGTCATGGCCGGGAAGGCGAGCCCCGGCGTCAGGCGGCGCCGAGGTGGGCGGCCCACTTGGCCCGCCAGGCCAGCGCGTCCGCGACGCCCTGGGCGATGTCCCGCTGCGCCTTCCAGCCGAGCAGTTCCCGCGCGGTGTCGACGGCGGCGTAGCAGCCGATGACGTCGCCCGGCCGCGGGTCGGCCTCGCGGACGTCCAGCCGGGCGCCGACGGCCTGCTCGAAGGCGGCGACCAGTTCGCGGACGGTGGTGCCCTCGCCGGTACCGATGTTGATCACGCGGTAGCGGTCGTCCGCGGCCGGCTCGACCACCTCGTCGAACCGGGTGAGCGCGGCGACGTGGGCGTCCGCGACGTCCTGGACGTGGATGTAGTCGCGGATGCCGGAGCCGTCCCGGGTCGCCCAGTCGACGCCGGTGACGGTGAACGGCGTGCCGTCGGTGTAGGCCTCGATGAGCTTGCCGAGCGCGTGGGTGGGGTTGAGGTTCTGCAGGCCGGTGCGCAGCTGCGGGTCGGCACCGATCGGGTTGAAGTACCGCAGTGCGATGACGCGGATCCGCTCGGCGCCGTCGCCCTTGGTCCAGTCCTGGAGGACCTGCTCCATCATCTGCTTGGTGCGGGCGTAGGGGCTGTTGGCGGCGACCGCGCAGGTCTCGTCCACCCGGGCGTCGGGCGTCGGCGCGTAGATCGAGGCGGAGCTGCTGAAGACCACCCGGGTGCAGCCGTTGCGCTGCAGGGACTCCAGCAGCTCGACCGTCTTGCCGACGTTCTCGCGGTAGTAGAAGAGCGGCTCGGAGACGGACTCCGGGACGACGATGCGCGCCGCGCAGTGCAGGGTTGCCTCGATGTCCGGGTGCTCGGCGAAGATGCGGTCGAGGAGTCCGGCGTCGGCGATGTCGCCCCGGTAGAACACGCGGCCCTCGACGAACTCGGCCCGGCCCTTGGAGAGGTCGTCGAGGATGACCGGCGTGATGCCCTGGTCGAGCAGTGCGGACGCGACGGTACTGCCGATGTAGCCCGCACCACCGGTGATCAGGACCTTCTTCATACCCGGATGCTCCTACCCTGGTCGGTCGTCCCGGTGACGGCCTCTACCTGCCTGGACGGTGGTTCGGACGCGTCGGTTCCCGTGCCCGGCGGATCGGCGGCCACGGGCGCGCCGGTGCACAGCTGTGGGCGGCCGCAGCCTGGGCCCTGAAGACCAATGCCCAGGACGTGCCCGGTGGTGGCCGGGCACGTCCTGGGCTCAGGAGCCGATCCGAACCGCGGTCGGGATCGGGATCGGCAGCGGACTCAGATCAGATCGGAACCGGATCGGATCGGAATCGGAATCGGAATCGGATCAAGAGGTCTTCTGGAGCGACCAGGACTGGTAGGCCTGGCCGTTCGGCTTCTGCAGCTCCAGCAGCCAACCGCCGTAGTACCAGCGGTTGCTGACACCGAGCACCAGGTCGGAGCCCTCGGCGGTCAGCGTGACCCCGCCACCGGCGGTCGTCACCCGGAACTTCTGGCCGGCGGTGTCGGAGCAGGGCCGCTGCGCCAGGTACTGGCCGGCCACCGGGTTGCCGCCGAGCTGCATGCACTTGTCCGAGCGGACGGACTTCATCCGGACGGTACCGGAACCGGCGTCCTCGAAGGTCCACTTCTGGTTCGCGTAGCCGGTGCGCTGGTAGGCGATCGCCACCGTGCCGTCGTTCATCGAGCTGCCCCAGAGGTCCGCGGCCTGGCCGGTGAGACCGTTCACCATGGTGTAGCGGGTGCCGGGCTGCGGCTGACCCGCGTCCGAGAGGGTGCGGAAGGCGGCCTCGCGGCCGGGCTTCGAGACGGCACCCGCAGCGTCGCGGACGGCGATCGCGACGGTGTAGGCGGTGTTGGGGGCGAGGCGGACCAGGCCGACCACGGTGCCGCGGACGGTGCCGACGGTCTGGCCGTTCAGCACCACGTCATAGCCGGTGGCGCCCTGGACGGCGGGCCAGCTCAGCATGGCGGAGATCTGGGTGACCTGGCTGGCCGTCACCTCGGGGCCGGTGGTGGTGCCGCCGGTGGGCGAGGCGGTCGGCGAGGGCGAGCCGGTCCGGGTGGGCGTGCCGGTCGGCGACGGGGTGGTGGTGCCGGTCGGCGAGGGCGAGCGGGTCGGGGTCGGCGTGGTGGACCCGGTGGCGGTCGGGGACGGCGTCGGGGTCTGGGTGCGGGTGGGCGAGGCCGTCGCGGTGGGGCTCGGGTTGGGGTTCGGACCGGTGCCGCCGCCGGCGATCAGGAAGCGGTTGTTGGCGACGTTCCAGTGCGTGGCCAGGTAACTGCCGGGCGCGGGCGACGTGTTGTAGTAGTCGTCGTGCCGGCAGTCCAGGCGCGAGTCACTGGCGTTGTCCGGGCAGACGGTCTTCATCGCCGGGTAGTACGGGGTGTCCGAGTAGCACATCAGGTCCCACTCGTCGACGCAGTGGCCGCCCTTGCTCGAGTTGGGCGCGCTGTTGCTCACCGCGCCCAGGTTGTGCCCGAGTTCGTGCGCGGCGGTGTGGCCGCCCCAGCAGCCGGCGTCGGTGCGCCCGTACGAGGGACCGAAGTTGCTCAGGTTGTCCTGGCCCGGACGCTCGTCACCCGCGAAGGTGCCGATGCCGCAGTAGACCTTGGCATCGGTGAACATCATGTACTTGCGGTCCTTGCGGTTGAACCCCTGCGCGGCGAGACCCCGGTTGGTCGCGTTGAAGTCCCCGATCTCGGAGTCCGAGACCTGCACGTTCAGCACCGAGGCGGTGCAGTCGGACTCGGTGACGAAGCGGACGTGCCGGACTCCGCCGGTCTCCTGGGCACTGGCGTTGTAGATGACGTCGACGTCCGCGGCCCACTTCTTGAACGAGGCCAGGTACTGGCCGAAACGGTCGTTGCCCGGGGCGTGGACGTACACCACCTGTACCCGGTTGCCGGTGCTGCCGTCGCCGTCACAGACCACCGCGGAGCCGCCGGCGGCAGGGGTGGTCTGCTGGGGCGCCGAGCCCGCGGCGGGCTCAGCGGCGGCCGCGGCCGCGGCCGTGGGCGCCTCGCCGACCACGGCCTTCTGGCCGACGTCGAGGACCTGCGCCGAACCCTTGACCAGGTCGGCGGCGGCCGGGGGCTGGGCGTCGGCGGGCGGCGTCAGGGTCGCGGGCTGGACGGCCGTCGCCGTCACCGGCGCCACGTCCTTGTGGATGTCCACGTCCTTGGGCGGGGCGTCCGGCCCGTGGCTGCACTGCTGGCCGCCCGAGACCTCCAGCGAACCGGCGCACCGGTCACCGGCCGGCAGGGTGAGACCGGCATAGACCAGACCGCGCTCCGGCTGGTCCTTGGGTATCTCGCGGATCGGCGCGGCCTTCTGGTCCCGGTGCGGGGCCGGCGCCTGCGTGGCGCCTTCGGCGGTGCCCGTCTCGCCCGGCCCGCCGTCGTCGGCGACCGCCCCGGCCGCGACCGCCTCCGCCCGGTCGGCCGAACCCGCCACCGCCGCGACGTCGCCCTTGCCGGACGGCTCCAGCGCAGTCTGGATCCCCAGCACGCCGGCGACCAGACCGGCGGTCACCGCGACCGCCACCAGCGCCGTGCGACGCCCTGACCGGCGCCGCTTCCTGCGGCGGAGCTCCGAACTCCGGTGTCCCATGCCGCTCTCCTCTCCTCGTGCGACGGCCCGCGTGCCGCGTGGGCGACTGCTGGGCCTTCCGACACTCCGGAGACCGGGAGGGGCTGGAGGGGATAACAGAAACATCTTTCGAAATTCGGGAAGACTGGCGAGAAGCCGTACGGACGGGGGCGGTGAGTGCACGTCCGGTTCGTGCACCGGCGCATCCCGGGCCGGTTCCGGGCGCGTCGCGGCGAGTTGACGGCGGGTCGGGAGGAGGATGCGCCGACGGCGGGGCCGGCGTCACGCGGGAGGGGGTGCGGGGCGCGGCAGGGCGACACGCGGGGCGACCGTGCACCGGAACGGACGGGCGGGGGCCTCCGGGAGGGGAGGGCGCGCAGGGTCCGGCGTGCGCCCGAGCCGGAGACGGAGACACGTCCCGGGCCACGGCGGTGCCGGGGAGCGCGCTCGGGGGGTACGCGCTCCCCGACAGGGGGTGGCGACGGCCACCCGGCCGGGCTCTCCGGGGGTTCGGAATCCGGCTGCCGTGTCCGGAATGCTAGACCCGCCGGAAGGCCGTGACCAGAGTCCTGACCAGCCAATTTCCCGCCCAGGACATGCCATCCGGCCCACCGCTCGGGCCCCCTCGGCCCCACCCCGGAGCAGCCGTCACTCCGGATCCGGCCCATCGGCCCCGGAGCGGCCGAACCGGCGCGCCGACGGACACCGCCCACCTGGCCCGGCCCGTCCGCGCGAACCGAAACGGCCGGATCGGATCGGTCAGGCCGCGACGCCCAGCGGACGGGGAGCGGACCGGCGGGCGGCCGGCGCGTGCATGGCGGTGAGGGAGGCGGCCAGCCGGGCCGGATCGCCGGCCAGCCAGAGCCGCAGTGCGGCGGACAGCGCGCCACTGGCCGGCCCGACCCGCACCCCGCTGAGCCGGGTCACGCGGTCGCCCACCAGCGGCAGGAGGTCGACCATCGCGGCCGGCAGCCAGAACGTCACCGCGCACGGCGCGGGACGGGCGAGGACCCGCACCAACCGGAGCGTGTGGGTGTCGCCGGTCAGAGCCGGGATCACGTCGAGCAGGCCGTCCGCCGCGACCTCGGACACGTCGCTGCCGTGGCCGCGCGCCAGCGCCCGCAGCAGGGCCCGCTCGGCCGCGGTGATCCGGACGGTCAGCATGACGTCCTCGCAGTCCATGGTCCCTGCTCCCGTCTTCCGCCCGGTGGTGTTCCGCCGGGCGCGCTTCGGTGGTGGTGCTTCGGTGGTGGTGCCTGGGGGGTGGTGCTTCGGTGCGTGTGGGGTGCGCCTCGGGTGGGTGCCCGGGGGCGCCGCCTCACGGGTGTGTGCCGGCGGCGGGTGCGTACCGACGGCGGGCGCGTACCGGCGGCGGCGTGTTCCGACGCGGTGGGATGCCGCTCGGCCTCCGTCAGGCCTCCGGTCCGGGCGGCGCCTGCGGCACGTCCCGTCCCTGCGGTCCTTCCGGCCCCTCCGGCCGCAGCAGGCCGTAGTGCCCGTCGTAGCGGCGGTAGAGGACGCGGCCGCGGCCGTCGTCCGGATCGGTGTGGAACACGAACGGCCAGCAGGTCAGCCAGAGCCGGCGGGCCGCCTCGGCCGGATCGAGCCGCGGCGCGGGGTAGGGGCTCTCGGTGAGCGGGAGCCCGCCGCTCCCGAACCGGGCCGCCGAGTGCGCCCGCACCAGCCGGAGTCCACCGTCGACCGGCGCGCGGTGGACGACGCTGTCCTGGCCGGTGAGGGCGTCGACGAAGAGGTGGAACGTGTGGTCCAGGGCGAGCAGTTCACGGACGGCCTGGTCGGGGGTGCGCAGCGCGGGCACCACCGTCTTGTACCGGACGATCTGCCGCTCGGCGAGCGGGCGCGGGGCGTACTGCGGGCAGTAGGCGCTCTGGTAGGCCACCGCGAGGCCGATGTGCCCCTGCTCGCGCAGCCGCGCGGCCCGGCCGGCCAGCGTGCCGAGCGCGACGTCCACCGCCTCGCGGGCGCTCGCGGCCGCCAGCTGGACCCGGACCCGCCCGACCCCGTCCAGTTCCACCGACCCCTGCACCACGACCGGCCGGGTCAGTGCCCGGTGCCGCAGGCGGGTGACCCGGACCCGGGCGGTGTGCGCGTCCGGGCCGAGCGCCGAGATCAGCTCCACCGCCTGGGTCCGGGCGTACTCGGCGTCCTCCCGGGGCAGCTCGCCACGGATCTCCACCCGCACGTCGGGAGCGGGCCGGTGGCGCAGACGGGTCATCAGGATCCTCCTTGGTCAGGCACCATGCTGGACCTGGAGGAGGTCTCCGGCCGAGGGTCGAAAGACCCTCATGCCCCGGCCCGGCACGCCCCTCCCCCGGACCGGCCCCCGGACCGGGTCCCGGGCCGGGTCCCGGATCGTCCGACCGGGCCGCGCCGAGGCACGCCGGCACCGCGGCACCTGCCGTCACGCGGAACGCCTGCCACCAGGGCCACGGACCCCGCTCGCCGGCGTGCCGGCCGGTGTCCGCCGAAGGGGTGATCCCCTCGAGTACGGCGCAACGCCCGCCCGGCCGGCGCGTTTCCTATGGCGTGCGCCCCCTCTGATGGTGGCGTGCGCGGGGGTCTGCGTCAGCGCTGTCCGGCCCCCGGATTCCGCCTGTCGCGGCGGGGCTCCGGCGTCCCGCCGCGGCGGCTCGATGTGGTGAGAGGCAGTGTCATGACCCTGACGACCGAGCCCCGCAGACCGGCCGCCCGGTCCGGAAGCACACCCCGCCCGGTCCCCTCGGGCCCTCCCCCGCTCGCACCCGGCGCCGTCCCCGGCCTCGGCCACGCCCCGGCACTGCTGCGCGACCCGCTCGGCTTCCTCGGCTCACTCGCGCGCCACGGCGGCGTGGTCCGGATCCGGCTCGGACCGCGCACCGTCTGCGTGGTCACCGACGCGCGCCTCGTCCACACCCTGCTGGTCGCGTTGGCGCACGACTGTCCCCGCGGGGCCGTGCAGGACACCCTCCGGACGGCCTTCGGCGACGGCCTGCTGATGTCCGAGGGCCGGGCGCACCGCGACCGCCGCCGGATCGTCCAGCCCGCCTTCGGTCAGGACCGGATGGGCGACTACCTCGCGGTGATGCACCGGGTGGCCGAGGAGCGCGCCGCGAGCTGGCGGTCCGGCCAGGTGGTGGACGTCGCCAAGGAGATGAACCACCTCGCCCTCGACATCGTCACCCGGACGCTGTTCGACGCGCGGCTGGACGAGGAGTCCGCGCTCGCCTTCCACCGGGCGCTGCCCGACATGGTCAAGGGCCAGATCGTCCAGTCGCTCTACCCGCACCCGGCGCTCGCACGCCTGCCGCTACCGGTCAACCGGCGCTTCGCCGCCGCCGTCCGCGTCCTCAACCGGGTCGTCGACCAGGCGGTCGACGCCCCTGCCCGGCCGGAGGACTCCGGCGCAGCGGGTGGCGCGGGCGACACCGGCGCCACCGGCGGCTGTCCGTTCGCCGGCGGGCCGGACCGGACCCTGCCGGGACTGCTGCGCGCCGCCACGGACCCGGCGACCGGACGCCCGCTCACGGAGGCCGACGTACGCTCCGAGGCGATCACGATGTTCGGCGCGGGCACCGAGACCGTCTCCACCACGCTCACCTGGCTGATCGACGAACTGCTGCGCCACCCCCTGGTGGAGGAGCGGGTCCTGGCCGAGCTGGACGAGCACCTCCCCGCGGGCACCGTGCCGACGCCGGAGGCGCTCGCCCGGCTGACGTACACCCGCAGCGTCGCCCAGGAGGTCGTCCGGCTGCACGCCCCGAACGCCTTCCTGATGCGGACCGCGCGCGTGCCGGTGGAGCTCGGCCCGTACCGGATCCCGGCCGGCACCGAGCTGCTCTACAGCCTGACGGCCGTGCACCGCGATCCGCGGCTCCACCCCGAGCCGCTCCGGTTCCGCCCGGACCGCTGGCGGTCGGACGACGCCGCGGCCGGCAGCGGACCGGCGGCCGACGGCGGACCGGCCGGCAGCGGGCGCCAGGCGTTCCTGCCCTTCGGCGCGGGCAAGCACAAGTGCATCGGTGAGGCCTTCGCCTGGGCCGAGCTGATCGTGGCCGCCGCCGCGATCCTGCGCCGCTGGCGGCCGACGGCGGTGGCGGGCGCCCGGGCCCACGAGGTCGTGTGGACCACCGTCCAGGCCCAGGGCCTGCGCGTCCGACTCGCCCCGCGCGCCGGCCGGACCCCGCAGGGCACTCAGGCCCCGCGCAGCGAGGCCGTCCCGGGCAGACACGACACCCCGGGCAGGCACGACCCGCGCGACACCCCGGGCACGCACCGCACGGGCCCCCGAGTCGCTCCCGGGGCGCTCGCCGCCCGGGCCGCGCGAACCGCCACCGTCCCCCGACCCGCCGGCCCCACGAGAGCCGCCTCCGGGCCCCCGCCCGGCCCGGCCGCCCACCGCTCCCCCGGGGAGCTGCGCGCAGCCGCCACCCGTCACGACGACTGGATGCTCGGCCACGGCCTGCTCACCCCCGCCGACCTGCCCCGCTACCACGCCAACACGCTCCCCGAGCTGATCGGCCACGCCTACCCCCGCGCACACGGCGCCGGACTGGACCTCCTGATCGACGTCCTCGGCTGGTTCACCCTCCTCGACGACCGGTTCGACGGACCGCCCGGCCGAAGTCCGTCCGAGGCCCGGCGCCTGATCGAGCCCCTGCTCGCCGTACCGGCCGGCGGCCCCGCCCGGGCGGCCGTCCCGAACGACCCCCCGCTGCTGCGCTCCTGGCAGGAGCTGTGGCAGCGCCAGTGCGCGACGATGTCCCCGGCGTGGCGCGAGCGGAGTGCCGCCGAGTGGCGGGCCTGCCTGGAGACCTTCCTCACCGAGTCCCGGCACCGCGCCGCCCGCACCGTCCCCGACCTGCCCGAGACGGTGCGGCTGCGCCGCCACGCCAGCTGCCTCTACCCGTTCATGAACATACTGGAGCGCGTCCAGGGCGCCGAGGCACCGGCCCGGCTGCACGCCGATCCCGGCCTCCACACGCTGCGCGCCCACACCGCCGACGCGGCGACGCTCATCAACGACCTATGCTCACTGGAACGGGAGGAACGCCAGCCCGTCGCCGCCTTCAACACCGTGCTCACGCTGCAACGCGTCCGCGGCTGCACCCGCCGCGCGGCGATCCGGGCCGTCCGCGCCCGGATCGCCCGGCTGCAGGAGGAGAGCACGGAGCTGCGTCACCGCCTGGGGCTGCGGCACCCGGCCGGCCAGTGGTACCTCGACGGCACCCGGGAGCTGGTCGACGGCGTCCGCGTCTGGGCCGGCACCAGCCACCGCTACCGGCCGGGCGCTCGGTGACGGTAGCCCGGCGACGGGCGCTCGGTGACGGACACCGTGCTCGACGGCCTTGCCGGGCCGCTGCTCAGTGCCGGTCGCCGAGCGCGAACAGCAAGAGCACGAAGCCGGCGAAGAGGTGCGTGGCGAAGATGTAGATCCCCGCGCGGATGAGCATGGCCTTTCGCCTGCGCTTCTCCTCGCTGGTGCTGTCGGAGCCGGTGCTGTCGGACATCGCCTGGGTCTCCTTCGGGCGGCGGACGGTGGGGCGGCGGACGGGCGGGCGGCGGTCGGGCGGGCGGCGGACGGCTGGTGGCCGAACCTCGGGCGCCGGGGCCTCATACGGTGAGGCCCCGAACGGTGAGGCCCCGAACGGTGAGGCCTCGTCCGACGGTGGGGCGGCGCGGTGCTGCGGTCGGGTCACCGTGGCCCCCCGGGGCCGGCGCCGCCGCCCGCCGCCCGCGCGGCCGGTGCGACGGACCTGCCGGGCACCCGGAGCTCCGTGAGCAGTTCGCCCTGGTCGGTGATCAGCTCGGTGAGGATGCGCCGCGCGGCGCGCAGCAGCTCGGCCACGTCCGGCGTGCTCAGCGCGTACACCACGGTGTTGCCCTCCCGGGTGGCCGTGACCAGCTGGGTCCGGCGCAGCACCGCGAGCTGCTGGGAGAGGTTGGACGGCTCGACCTCGATCGCGGCCAGCAGCTCGCGCACCGGCCGGGGCCCGTCCTGCAGAAGCTCCAGCACCCGGATCCGGACCGGGTGCCCGAGAGTGCGGAAGAACTCCGCCTTGGCCTGGTACAGCGGGACCGGCACGTCCGCTTCCTCCCTGGTGCTCGATGGACGGGCGACCCGGGACCGGGGTGCGCCGCGACGGCCGCGGCGCCCGGGTGGCGCGCTCCTCCGCCGGCCCCGGACGGTCCGGCCGACGGGTCGGGCCGGAGGCCGGGGAGCATCATCGCCTGCGGATGAAGACTTCTTCAAGTCGTCATCCTGCGGAGCGCCCGCACCCACCGTCCCGCGGTCCCGCAAATCCCCGCGTCGGACCTGTCCGGCGGACCTGCCCCACAGGCGGAAAGGAGCGCGGCCCGGGCCCCCCAGGGCCCGGGCCGCGCCGCACTGCGAAGGCGCCCGTTTCGTGCTGCGGGCGCCTCCTCAGCGGGTGAACGTCATCGGCAAGTGACCGTCATCAGCAGGGGACGACGACGTCCAGGGTCACCGGAGCCGGGTTCCACGGGAACTTCGCGACGCTGAAGCTGGCGTGAACGGTCGAGCCGCAGGCCACGGTGCCGCCGACGCCCCGCACCTGCACGGTGCTGGCCGTGAACTGCGTGTAGCCGTTCACCGAGCCGAGCGAGGCACCGCCGACCACCTGGCCGGACAGGCCGGTGATCAGCTCCTGGGGCTGCGGGGCCGGGCTGCCCGGGCTCGGCGGGCCGGCGAGGCTGATCTGACCGTACAGCTGGACCTGGTCACCGGTGATCTCGGCACAGACCTTGGTGGACAGGCCGGCCTGCAGGCCGGAGGAACCACAGGTGACGGTGGTGGCGGTGGCGGTGGCCGTCGCAGCACCGGCCTGGGGGGCGGCCAGCAGCGTCGCCGCACCGGCGACGCCGGCCGCGATCAGAGCGATTCGGTTCATCTGACTCTCCGTTCATCTTGCTAGGAAACTCAAACCTGCCACATGTGACATTGCACTAGCGGCAGGCCTCAACCCTGGCATGCGAATCGAATGTCTGAATGACGATCAGATCGAGAAACGGCCCGACAGACCGGAAAACGACCTTGGATGGCGCGAATGCTGCCAGCCGCTCCGCCCCCGTCGCGGGCCTGACGCCCCACGGCCCCCAAGAGCCCCACCAGTCTTCACCGAGCCGTCATCTCCCTTGAGCCGGCCAACCCGCTTCACCTGGCGCAACGCGGGTCCGCGCGGGCTTCGACCCGACTGCGGCCGAGAGCTCCCCGCGACTGCAAGCTCCCCGCGGCTGCGACCGGGCCCGCCCCGCGACGTCCACAGCCGGTGCCGGACCACCCGACCGCCCGGCCCCGATTCGGCAGGGCGAGTCGGTCACTGCGCCAGGGAGGATCGGAGGTCGTCCACGCGGTGCAGCGCGGCCAGGAAGGCGGTGCGGTCGAGGCGACCGCTGTCAAGGGCGGTGGCGAGGGCCGCGGCCGCCTCCTCGCCCTGGGTGACGTCGCGGCCGGAGCAGAGCAGGAGGTCCATCCCGGCCTCCGCGGCGGCGACGGCGCGAGCTGAGGTGTCCCCGTAGGAGGTGAGGGCGCCCGCCTCCAGTGCGTCGGTGACGGTGACGCCGGTGAAGCCCAGGCGGCCGCGGAGCTCGCCCTGGATGGCGGCGGGCGAGAGGCCGGCCGGGCGCGCCGGGTCGAGGGCGGGGTAGACGGCCCAGGAGGCCATGACGAGTCGGACACCGGCGGCGACCGCCGCCCGGTAGGGCTCCTCCCCGCGGGCGCGCAGCTCGTCGAGGGACACGGGCAGCGTGACCGGGCCTTCGTCGGTGTTCTGGTCGCGCGGGGCGGCGCCGAGTCCGGGGAAGTGCTTGGCGGTCGCGGCGACGCCGATGCCCTGGTGGGCGGCGAGGAAGGCTGTGCCCAACCTCCCGACCACGGAGGGGTCCTGGCCGTAGGAGCGCTCGCGGTGGTCGATGAAGTTGTCCGGCGCGTCGTAGACGTCGAGGACCGGGGCGAGGTTCACGTTGAGGCCGGCGCCCGCCAGGTTGCGGGCGGCGCCGACTCCCGAACGGCCGGCCTCGCCGACCGGGTCGGCCGCCAGACCGGTACGGCGCGCGGACAGCTCCGGTGCGCCGGGCAGTCGGCGGACCCGGCCGCCCTCCTGGTCGGTCATCAGCAGCAGCGGCCGCGGCTCCGCCGCCTCGGCGGCGGCCCGGCGCAGCTGCTCCACCGCGGCGTGGAGCTGGGTGGGCGAGGTGATGTTCTCGCCGAACAGGATGACGCCGGCCGCACGGCCTTCGCGGATGGCGCGGAGCAGGGCGGGCGGCGGGGTGGGGCCGGGGTAGGAGTAGACGATCCGGCGACCGGCGAGCCGAGCGGAGTCCTCGGAGGGCATGGCGGACGTCTCCTCCCTGACGGGCGGTACGGGCCGGTGCGACCCGCGTGCGGTGCCGGCCGGGGCCGGCGCCGGGCTCAGGGCGGTCAGCAGCAGGACGAGTGCCGCGACGTGCGCGGCCCGCCGAGGCGACGACATGGTGACTCCCGGGAGTGGTGCGGGGCGGAACGGTGAGGCTGAACCGGGTGATCGGTGCGGGTGCAGCGTTCCGGGGAGGGGAACGGTGAGCAGGGGTGACGGGCCGCGGGCGCGGTCGGTCCGGTCGGTCAGGGTACCGGTGCCACAACCGCCCCCGCCCCTTGCCGCGCCGGGCCCCTTGCAGGCCCCACCCCCCGCGACCGTCTCGGCACCCACCTGGCCCAGACGACCGCCTGACGAAGGGCCACCAGCACGAATTCCCGCCAGTGCACGCGACGCCGGGGCCACGCAGCGCCGGGGCCACGCAGCGCCGGGGGCACGCCGAACCCGACGCGGATCGTCGGACGCGCTTCACCCGGTCCGGCGGAGGAGCCGGCCCAGGATCGCGATTCCCTCGGTGATCTCACCGACCGAGCCGGCCGCGTAGCCGAGGACGAGACCGGGCGGGTGCGGCAGACGGGCGTGCCAGGAGAGCGGCTGAACCTTGACGCCGTGGGCGAGCGCGGCTGTCGCGAGGTCCGTGTCGGAGCAGTCGAGGCCGGCCGGGAAGGTCACCGTCAGGTGCAGCCCCGCCGCCGCACCGTGCACGACGGCTCCCGGCAGGTGGGCGTCGATCGCCGCGATCATCGCGTCCCGGCGGCGCCGGTGGCGCGGGCGCAACAGGCGCAGGTGACGCTCCAGTTCACCGGTCTCCATCAGCCGGGCGAGGACGAGTTGGGGCAGCGCGGCGTTGCCGAGATCGGCGAAGCGCTTGGCGGACAGCACGGCCTCGCGGTAGCGGGTCGGGGTGAGCAGCCAACCGGTGCGCAGGGCGGGGGCGAGCAGTTTGGAGACGCTGCCGGTGTAGCAGACCCGTTCGGGGTGGACCGCGCGCAGCGCGGGCACGGGCGGGCGGTCGTAGCGGTGTTCCGCGTCGTAGTCGTCCTCCAGGACGAGACCGCCCTCGCCGGCCCAGCGGAGCAGTTCGCGACGCCGCCCGCCGCCGAGCACCACCCCGGTCGGGAACTGGTGGGCGGGGGTGAGCAGGACGGCCGGGGCGCCGGTGGCGCGCAGGGCGTCGACCCTGATGCCCTCGGCGTCGACCGGGACCGGCGGGGTGGCGGTGAGCCAGTGACCGAGGTGCTGGCGGGTACCGAGCGAACCGGGGTCCTCGACGGCCACCTCGGTGACGCCGTCCCCGGAGAGGACCTGGCCGAGCAGGGTGAGGGCCTGAGCGGCCCCGGCGACGATCAGCACCTCGTCCGGGTCGGCGCGGATGCCCCGGTTGCGGGCCAGCCAGTGGGCGACGGCCCGGCGCAGTGCCGGTGTGCCACGCGGGTCGCCGTAGCCCAACTCCTGGGCGGGGAGGTCGTCGAGGACGGCGCGCTCGGCTCTCAGCCAGGCCGTGCGGGGGAAGGCGGCGAGGTCGGGGACGCCCGGGGCGAGGTTGATCCGCGCGGGGGCGGCACGCAGCACGTCGAAGCTCTCGGGGGCGGGCGCGGTGTCGAACGGCGCGGGCGGCGCCGGTAGGGGCGGTGCGGGTGGCGGGGGCGGCGGTGCGGGGGCGGCCAGCACGACGGTGCCGGCCCTCCCCCGGCCGGCGATCTGCCCCTCCTCGGTGAGCCGTCGGTAGGCGTCGGTGACGACCCCTCGGGAGACCCGCAGCTCCCCGGCGAGCACCCGGGTGGCGGGCAGCCGGCTGCCGGTGGGGAGACGGCCGTCGGCGATGGCGGCGCGGAGCCGGGCGGCCAGCCAGTCGGCGAGTCCGCCGGGCGGGGCGGCGGCCGGGTCGAGCTGGAGGAAGTCGGCCCCGGCGGGTCCGGACGTCACGGCTTCGACGGTGGCGGCGGCGTTCGCGGGTTCGGCGTCGGGTTCGGCGTCGGCGGCGGGCGCGGGTTCGGCGTCGCGTTCGGCGCGGCCTTTGGACCTGCCGGTGGGCGTCTGATTGGACCTGTTCACCGGTCCATTGTGCGGGCCAGGGTGGGGACATGACGATGACCACGACGACTGCGAAGACGGCTACGGCGACGACGGACCCTGCGACGGCCGCGGACCGGGCGGGAACCACGCGGCCTACGACCTCGCCGACCGGCACCACGACCGGTGCGCTCGCGTACCCGACCGGCAGCGCGACCGGCTACGTGCACGGCTATTCGGAGACGGAGGCCCGGCGCCTCGGGGACCAGGCGAACACCCTCGTCGAGCTCCTCCACGCCGGCACGGCCTACCCACCGGGCAGTCGGGTGCTGGAAGTGGGCTGCGGCGTCGGGGCGCAGACCGTCCACCTGCTCGCCGGCAGCCCGGGCATCCACCTCACCGCGGTCGACGTCTCGGCCGACTCGCTCGCCCAGGCACGAACCCACGTGGCGGCGCTCGCACCGGGGGCGCGAGTGGACTGGCACCACGGCGACCTGCACCGACTGCCGTTCGTCGACGGCGACTTCGACCACCTCTTCGTCTGCTTCGTGCTGGAGCACCTGGCCGACCCGCCGGCGGCCCTGGCGGCGCTGCGCCGGGTGCTGAAGCCGGGCGGCACCATCACGGTGGTCGAGGGCGACCACGGCTCGACGTTCTTCCATCCGGAGAGCGCTGCGGCCCGGGCCACGGTGGACCACCTGGTCCGGCTGCAGAGCCTCGCGGGCGGCGACGGCCTGATCGGCCGCCGGCTCCATCCGCTGCTGACCGGAGCGGGCTTCCGGGACATCACCGTCCGCCCGCGCACCGTGTACGCGGACGGGAGCCGCCCGGATCTGGTGGAGGGCTTCACCCGGCGCACGTTCATCGCGATGGTCGAGTCCGCCCGGGCCGAGGCGCTGGCGGCAGGCCTCACCACGGCGGAGGAGTTCGACCGGGGCATCGCCGACCTGCACCGGACCGCGGAGCAGGGCGGCACCTTCCACTACACCTTCTTCAAGGCGCTGGCCGTCAGGCCGTGACCCGCCGCGGCGCACGCCGGCCGCAGCGGGCCTCCTGTGCGGCCGGTGGTCACTCCGCGGCGGTCACTCCGCGGCCGGGCCACCGCGCCGGCTGGTGTCGCCGAGGTGGGTGAGCAGGGTGCGCAGGGCGTCCACCAGCGCCTCGGTCTGCGGCTCGTCGAGGCCGGCGAGGACACGGTGTTCGGTGGCGAGGTGGTCGGGGAGGGCCCGGTCGATCAGCGCGTGACCCTCGGGGGTGAGGGCCACCTCGCGGCTGCGGCCGTCGGACCCGCTGGGGGTGCGGGTGACCAGGCCGCGCGCCTCCAGCCGGTCGAGGCGCTGGCTGATCGCCCCCGAGGTGACCATCGAGGACTCCAGCAGGCCGGTGGGGGTGAGGCGGTAGGGCGGGCCGCTGCGGCGCAGGGTGGCGAGCACGTCGAAGGAGGCTGCGTCGAGGTCGTGCTCGGCGAAGGTCTTCTTCAGCTCGGCGTCGACGAGACGGGCGAGCCGCTTGAGCCGTCCGATCACCTCCATCGGCGAGACGTCGAGGTCGGGGCGCTCCGCACCCCATTGCCGCACCACTCGGTCCACGTGATCTGCCACGCCGCCCAGCCTAAACGATTGCTTAGCGGTGAGATACCTCACACCCCGTCAGCGGGCTCGACCGCCCCAGTTGCCTTAGCGCTGAGATACATTGGCTTAGTGCTAAGGAATCGACTCGGAATCGTGCTGGTGACCGCTCTCGCCCCCGCCATCTGGGGCTCGACCTACCTCGTCACCACGGAACTGCTGCCACCCGGCCGCCCGCTGCTCGCCGGGGTGCTCCGCGCCCTGCCCGCCGGACTGCTCCTCATCGCCGTCACCCGCCGTCTGCCCAAGGGGAGTTGGTGGTGGCGCTCGGCGGTCCTGGGCGCACTCAACATCGGCGCCTTCTTCGCCCTCCTCTTCGTCGCCGCGTACCGCCTGCCCGGCGGCGTCGCGGCCACCGTCGGCGCCGTCCAGCCGCTGATCGCCGCCGGTCTGTCGGCCGCGCTCCTCGGTGACCGGCTCACGCTGCGCACCCTGCTCTCCGGCATCGCCGGCGTCGTGGGCGTCAGCCTGCTGGTCCTGCGGGCCAACGCACAGCTCGACGCCCTCGGCGTCGCGGCCGCACTCGGCGGCGCGGTCGTGATGGCCACCGGCGTCGTACTCGCGAAGCGGTGGACCTCGCCGGCTCCGCTGCTCGCCACCACCGGCTGGCAGCTCACCGCGGGCGGTCTGCTGCTGGTCCCGGTGACCCTGCTGGTGGAGGGCCCGCCGCCGTCCCACCTCACCGGCTCCAACCTGCTGGGCTACGGCTACCTCGCCCTGATCGGCGCGGCCGTCGCGTACGGCCTCTGGTTCCGCGGGCTCCGCGCGCTGCCGCCCACCTCCGTCACCTTCCTCGGCCTGCTCAGCCCGGTGGTCGCCACCGCCCTCGGCTGGCTGGTCCTCGGGCAGGACCTCGCTCCCGTCCAGGCGCTCGGCGCGGTGATCGTGCTCGGTTCGCTGGCCGCCGCCCAGATCCGGCGGCCGGCCGCGGCACCGGCCACGGCCGGGCCGGAGCCGGCCCACCAGCCCGCCCCCGAACCGGCGACCGCTCCCGGCTCCCGGGCCTGACCCCTCACACCATCCGCACCCGGTCCTCCCGGACCGGTCGACCCTCCCGAGGATCCCCATGCGTATCACCGTGTTCGGCGCAGCCGGCAACGTCGGCAGCCGAGTGGTGGCCGAAGCGCTCACCCGCGGCCACCGGGTCACCGCCGTCCTCCGCGATCCCGCCCGGCCGCACGCCCTGCCGGCCGCCGCCGTGATCGCCACCGGCGACGCCGCCGACCCCGAGGACGTCGCCCGGCTGAGCGCCGGTCAGGACGTCGTGATCACCGCCACCCGGCCGGCGCCCGGCAGCGAGTCCGAGCTGGCCGTCGCCACCAAGGGCCTGCTGGCCGGACTGGCCGGGACCGGCGTGCGGCTGCTCGCCGTCGGCGGCGCCGGGAGTCTGGCCCTGCCGGGCGGCAACGGGGCCACCGTCCTGGACGATCCCGAGTTCCCGCCCTCCTGGCGGCCGATCGCCCTCGCCTGCGGCGAACAGCTCGACCTGCTCCGGGCCTCCGCGGAGGTCGACTGGACGTACCTCAGCCCGGCCGCCCTCCTGGAACCGGGCGAACGCACCGGCCGCTACCGCCTCGGGCGGGACGAGCTGGTCGTCGACGCCGACGGCCGGTCGGCCATCTCCATGGAAGACCTCGCGGTCGCTCTGGTCGACGAGGCCGAACGGCCGGCCCACCGCGGTCTGCGGTTCACCGTTGCGTACTGAGGCGCGGGCCGGCGGCGGTGGCCGTGGCCGTACGGCGGCGGCGGTGCCGTGGCGGTACGGCGGCGGCGGTGCCGTGGCCGGCCGGGCCGCGCGAGCGCGCAGCGGCCGAGCAGGGCGCAGTGGCTGACGGGCCGGCGGGCCGGCGGCCGGCAGGTCGGCGGCCGGGCCGATGGTCGGCGGCTGGCCGGGCGAACCTGGGGGACGGCCGGGGAGGCGACCGTCCGGGCGACCCGGCTCCAGCAGCCGTCGAACGCCTCGCTCCCGTTGTCCAGCAGCCGCTCACCCCGGACCTTGCCCGCCAGCACCGGAGCCAAGGCCAGGCCAGCGCGGTCCCCGGCCGGCCGGCCACCCGGTGCTGCCGGACGGGGGCTGCCCCGCCCGGGCCGCACGTCCCGGCCCCGGTCGCCACGAAGGCCCGGACCCGGCCCGGGGACCGCGCTGCCGTCCGACCATGTCGCGACCCGTGACCCCGCATCGCGGCGAACCTCCAGCCGTTGAGGCCGTCGACACCGTCGCCGGAGGGCGCCTCCAGCCGCCGGCCCGAGCCGCTCGGGAAGCCGTCCACCGTGATCGTCGGATCGTGGGTCCGCCGCTCGGGCGTCGCGCTCTCCTCCCCTTGTTCCCGGTGGGGGCGTCCCCGGCCGCGCCCTACGTCGAGCGGAACCCCGGATCGGACCGCCACGGGGCCCTCGGCAGAGCAGAGCAGTGCCGCGCCGCGCCTGGTCGCCGACCGCGATTGCGCCCGGACGGGCCACCGCACCCGCCGGCCATGGCAGCCCGGACGAACCGACCGCGCCGCGTGAAGCGACCGGCCGCGCGAACCGACCGGCCGGCGTGCCGCAACGGCTGACCGGGCGAACCGGTTGCCCCCGCCGTTCGGAGGGTGTCGCCTGCACCACCGGAAAGACGGGTGTGTGCACTATCGATCCGGCCGCCCCGGGCGACCAGGATCATCACCGTGAACCTGAGCGCAACGACGAACCCGACCGCTGCGGCCGCAAACGCCACCGCGCCCACCCGGCGCCCCCGGCGCCGGCGGGCCCCTCTCGCCGCCCTGACCACCGTGCTCCTGACCGCCGTCGGCCTGCCCGCCGTCACCGGCGCCGGACCGGCCTCGGCCGCATCGGACGCCGCCGGCGTGCGGGTCCCCGACCGCTACGCCCGGCAACAGCTCGCCTGGCAACCCTGCGCAGAGGCGCCCGCACTGGACTGCGCCACCATGGCCGTCCCCCGCGACTGGCACCACCCGGACGCCGGGCCCGACGTCACCGTCGCGGTCTCCCGGCACCGGGCCACCGACCCGGCGAAGCGGCGCGGCACGCTGCTGATGGCCGCGGGCGGGCCCGGCGGCGCCGGGCTGCTGCGCCCCGCCGGCTTCGTGCGCGCCGCACCGGCCGTCGGCGCGGCGTACGACGTGGTCGGCTTCGACCAGCGCGGGGTCGGCCACAGTACCCGGCCGACCTGCCAGACCGCGGAGGAGTTCCGGGACTTCTTCGCCGGGGACTTCCGCGACGACACCCCTGCCGACCGCGCCCGCGTCATCGCCGGCTCCCGCCAACTGGCGGCCGACTGCGAACGGCGCAGCGGAGGCCTGCTGCCGTACCTGACCACCGAGCAGACCGTTCGCGACCTCGACCTCTTCCGCGCGTTGCTCGGTGAGCGGCGGATCAGCTACTACGGCCCGTCCTACGCCACCATGATCGGCGCGTACTACGCGACACTCTTCCCGCAGCGGGTCGAGCGGATGGTGCTGGACAGCAACATCGGCTTCGACGGCACCTGGGAGCGCTTCGAGCTCGGGCAGCCGATGAGCTTCCAGCGCCGCTTCGAGGAGGACTTCCTCCCCTGGCTGGCCGCTCGTGACAGCACCTACCACTACGGCGCCACTGTGGCCGAGGCGAAGGCGCACTGGGAGCGGCGGCGCGCCGCCCTGCACGACGCCCCGCTCACCGACGGCGCCCTCACCGTCGGCCCCAACCAGCTGGACAGCGGCACCATCCAGGCCGTCTACCAGGAGAAGGACGGCTTCCCCGCGCTGGCCGCCGCCCTCGCGGCGCTCGAGGATTGGCCGGCGGCGGACCCCGCCGGCCGGCAGGCCGCGAACCAGGTGTTCGGCCGGTACCTCTCGCCGGAGTTCCTCGCCGAGTACTTCGCGGTGACCTGCGCCGACACGCCGTGGACACGAGACCTCACCATCTGGGCCGAGCGCGGCGCCGAGTACACCGCCCGATGGCCTCTGGCGGGGGCCCGGACGCTCGCGTTCTCGGCGGTCTGCGCCTCGTGGCCGGCGCCAACGGCGCCCCGGGTGCGGGTCACGGGCGCGGGTCTGCCGCCGACGCTGATGCTCAACTCGGTGCACGATCCGGCCACCTACTACGAGGCGGCGCTCGGCGCGCACCGGGCGCTGCGCGGATCGCGCCTGGTCACGGTCACCGGAAACGGCGACCACGGCCAGTACCCCGGCCCCGACGACTGCGTCCGCGACCTCGTCGACTCCTACCTGCTGGCCGATCGGATACCCGGCCGCGACGTCAGTTGCGGCGCGCCGCAGCTGACGTCCTGACCGCCGGACGACCACCGGCTGCTGCTGGCGACGGCGGCGCGGACCCGCGCCGCGCCCCCGGCCGAACGCGGCGGTGGCCGCCGGAGGGATCCGGCGGCCACCGAGGGCGTCAGCAGGACGGAGACGCGGGCAGGTGGGCGGGGCAGGGTCGTGTCAGGGGCGGTCCAAGGTGATGGAGTTGACCGGGGTGAGGTCGGCCCAGACGCCGTTCTGGGCCGGCATGTCGTAGTTGCAGTTGGTGCCGTTGTAGCCGAGGCAGAGGTGGGCGTGGGCTCCGCCGGACTGGTTGTTCAGGACCCAGTGCCAGCCGGTCTTGTTCTGCAGGTTGTGGGCGCCGTAGCTCCAGAAGATGTCGGTCGGCGGGGTGGAGGTGGGGGCGCCCTCGCCGTAGATGCAGACCGCCCCGTACGGGCAGCCGTCCCAGGCACCGTCGGCCGCCTGGGCGCCGGTGGCACCCACGGTGGTGACGGCGGCGGTCGCCAGCGCGAGCGCGGCGGCGGCGTGGAGGATCTTGCGCATGGTGGATCTCCTCTGATGTGGCTGGTCTGGCCAGTGCTCAGCAGCGTAGGAGCGGTCCGGCGGCAGCGGTCCCTGACGGATGACAGGGTGGCGGTGCCACGAAGGGGCGGCCGCCGGGGCAGACACCGTGCCGACGCGGACCGGCGCGACGCGGACCGGCCCGACGCGGCTCGGTGCGGGCCGGCATCACGGCGGCATCCCGCCGCCGCACCGTCCACCCCGCGCCACCCACGCGCCACCCGACCCGCGGCCGGGCCCCGCTCCCGAGCGGGAACGGAGCCTGGCCGGCGGTCCGCTACTGCGGCGCCTGGGCGTAGCCTGCGGGCCGGGCGGTGAAGGTGCCCCGGCCCTGGGTGCGACTGCGCAACCTGGTCGCGTAGCCGAAGAGTTCGGCCAGCGGCACGGTGGCCGTCACGACCGCCGTGCCGCCCCTCGGCACCGAGCCGTTCACCCGGCCGCGGCGCGCCGCGAGGTCGCCCAGCACACCGCCCACAGCGTCCTCGGGCACGGTCACCGTGACCTCGGTGACCGGCTCCAGCAGCAGCGGGCGGCAGCGCCGCAGCGCCTCGCGCAGGGCGAGGCGTCCGGCGGTGCGGAAGGCCAGGTCCGACGAGTCCTTGGCGTGGGTGGCCCCGTCGGTCAGCGTGACCAGCACGCCGGTGACCGGGTGGCCGCCCAGCGGCCCCTCGGCGAGCGCGTCGCGGCAACCCGCCTCGACCGCCTGGACGTACTCCTTCGGAACCCGCCCGCCGGTGACGGTGGAGCGGAACTCGAACCCCTCCGCCGCCCCGGCGCCGTCGCCGCCCACCAGCGGCGCCACGTCGAGGACGACGTGGGCGAACTGGCCTGCGCCGCCGTCCTGTTTGACGTGCCGGTGGACCAGTCCGGTCACGCCCGCCGCGATGGTCTCCCGGTAGGCGACCTGCGGCCGTCCGACGGTGACCTCCAGCCCGTGACCGACCTGACGGATCTTCTCCACCGCCACCTCCAGATGCAGTTCACCCATGCCGGACAGCACCCGCTGACCCGTCTCCGGGTCGGTGCGGACCACCAGCGACGGGTCCTCCTCCGCCAGCCGGGCCAGCGCTGTGGCCAGCCGGTCGGTGTCGACGGCGTGCCGGGCCTCGACGGCCACCGTGACCACCGGGTCGGCGGTGACGGTCGGCTCCAGGACCAGCGGCTCGCCGGGCGTGCAGAGCGTGGCGCCCGCGCGGGCGGCCTTCGCCCCGACCACGGCGACGATGTCGCCCGCGGTCGCCGACTCGGTCTCGGCGTGCCGGTCGGCCTGCACCCGCAGGATCCGGCCGATCCGCTCGGTGCGTCCCGTTCCCGCGTCCAGCACGGTGTCCCCCTTCCGCAGAGTGCCCGAGTAGATCCGCAGGTAGGTGAGCCGGCCGGTGGCGGTGGCGTTCACCTTGAACACCAGTCCCGCGAACGGACCCGCCGGGTCGGCGACGCGCTCCTGCTCGGCGCCGTCGTACTCGCCGCGCACGGCGGGCACGTCCAGCGGCGAGGGCAGGTACGCGGTCACGGCGGCCAGCAGCGGCTCGATCCCCCGGTTGCGGTAGGCCGAGCCGCAGAGCACGACCACGGCCTCGCCGGTGCGGGTGAGGTCGCGCAGGGCGGCGGCCAGCGTGCCGGAAGCCAGCGACCCGTGGTCGCAGAACTCCTCCAGCGCGCCCGGGTGCAGCCCGGCCACGGCCTCGTCGAGCTCCCGGCGGCGCCGTTCGGCCTCCTCCCGCAGGTCCGCGGGCACGGGGCCCTCGCGGTAGCCGTCCGCGCCGGGGCCGTCCGTCCAGGTGAGGGCGCGCATGCCGAGCAGGTCGACCACGCCGGTGAAGCCGTCCTCCCGGCCGATCGGCAGCTGGACGGCCAGTGGCGCCGGATGGAGCCGTTCCCTGATGGAGGCGACCGCGGCGTCGAGGTCGGCGCCGGCACGGTCGAGCTTGTTGACGAACGCGATGCGCGGCACGCCGTGCCGGTCCGCCTGGCGCCAGACCGATTCGCTCTGCGGCTCGACGCCCGCGACGGCGTCGAACACCGCCACCGCTCCGTCGAGCACGCGCAGCGAACGCTCCACCTCGTCCGCGAAGTCCACGTGGCCCGGCGTGTCGATCAGGTTGATCCGGTGGCCGTCCCAGGAGCAGCTGACGGCGGCGGCGAAGATGGTGATGCCGCGGTCGCGCTCCTGCGGGTCGAAGTCGGTGACGGTGGTGCCGTCGTGGACCTCGCCGCGCTTGTGGGTGGCGCCGGTCAGGAAGAGGATCCGCTCGGTGACGGTGGTCTTGCCGGCGTCCACGTGGGCGAGGATGCCGAGGTTGCGAACCGTCGCGATCGCGGCGGTGGCAGCAGTGGTCGTGCCGGCGGTGGTCGTGGTGACGAGGTCGGTGCGCATGGCCCGGTGCCTTTCATGGCGTGACGAGGGGTCGGACTGCGCGATTCGCCGCGACGACGGCGCCGACGGGGCACGGCCGCGGAGAACACGGCCGTACGGGACATCGCCCGCCACCGACCCGGACCGGCCCGCCTGTGCGGAGCCGAATGCGGGAGTCGATCCGGCGGGTACCAACGGGTGTGGGGGGGACGTGCGGTTCAGGCGTTCGTCGCGGACTACCGGTGCCGGCCGCGCAGCGGGCACCGGGCGCACGAGGACACCAGGATCACCTCGTACCGGGACGAGGGAACGACGACAGCGGTGCGGTAGCGCACGACCGGCCCCTCCCTGCACTCGTCACGGTGCGCCACCCCCGGGCCGGTGGGCAGCGCGTCTCCGGGAGCCGAGTGTAGGGAAGGCACCAGACCACGGGCACCCGGTTTTCCACGCCCGCCCCGGGGAGGACCGACGCACCGCGGGTCGAGGCCTTGAACTGCCCACGGGTGGCCAGACCGGCGGAATCACCGTGAAGTCGGGCACCGGCCTCTCGCGCCACGCCTCCTGCCGGCTCCAGACCTGCCCGGACTCCGGCGCGGAGCTGTTCCCCAGGAGGACTCCGCGACGACATGCGCCCCGCACCAGAGCGCGGCCATCCCACCGCTGGAGGACGACCTCGGCCTGACGAAGGCGATGCCGACATCGGCCTGCCTGTACTCCGGGCACCACCAACCCGCCGGCGCGCGCTCCTCGGTGGAGGCCTCCTCGTCGATGTCGGGCCAGTGCAGGAAGCCCACCGAACCGCCCTCCGTGTCGCCCCGGGAGCCGGGACCTCGTCACTCGGACACGCCGTCACGTCACCCGCCGCCTCCCGGCACGGCGCTGCCGGCGCCCTCCGCCCGCCCCTCCCGCTCGCCGGCGGCGGCTGCGGTCGAACGTCCCGGAGCTCGCAAGCCGCGGCCCCGGTGACCCTTCAGGGGGTGTCGTGGCACGGTGGACGTGGGGGCGCAAGGGTCGAGGCAGGTGCGGAGGGGGCGACGTCGCGCCGCCTGCGGCGGGCGGGGGCGCGGGGGCGGCCGAGCACGACGCCTGCCAACACCAGGGCGAGACCGGCCAGTTGCAGCGGGCCCAGCCTCTCCCCCGCGACCGCGGTGCCGAGCAGGACGCCGGTCAGCGGGTTGAGCAGCCCGAGCAGGCCGACCGTTCCGGCCGGCAGGTGCCGCAGGCCGGCGAACCAGGCGGCGAACGCCAGCGCAGTGGCCACCAGGGTCACGTAGCCGAAGGCGAGCAGCTGCGGCAAGGTCGGCGCGGGCGGGGCGCCCTCGACGGCCACGGCGACCGGGAGCAGCAGCAGCCCGCCCGCCGTCAGCTGCCAGGACGTCGAGGCCAGCACGTCGGCGCCGTCCCGCCACCGACCGGCGAGGACGTAGCCGCCTGAGGAGACCAGCATGGCCGCCGCCGAAGCGGCGAGCCCCGGCAGGCTCACCGCACCCGGCCGGGTGAGCAGCATCAGCCCGACGCCGCCCAGCCCCACCGACGCCCCGACCAGGTGGGCGCGGGCCGGCCGTTCGGCCACCAGGGCCCAGGCGATCAGCATCATCGCCAGCGGGGAGGCCGCCATGACGGTCGAGGCCACGCTGGTGGCCAGCAGCTGGGAGGCGACGTAGAGCAGGACGAAGAACACGGCCGTGTTCAGCAGGCCGAGCACCGCCGAGCGCCACCACCACGCACCGCGCGGCCGGCGCGGCCGGAGCGCCAGCAGGACCAGTCCGGCGGGCAGGGCGCGCAGGGCAGCGCCCCAGAGCGGGCGGTCGGCCGGGAGGAACTCGTGGGTGACGTAGTAGTTGGCGCCCCATGCCACCGGGGCGACGGCGGTCAGCAGCACCCAGCGGAGATTGGCTTCCATGGAAGCCAATATATCTTCCCGGGAAGCCATCCGGCTAGGATGGCCGCATGGAGCAGCAGCACGGCGACCCGGCCACGCAGCCCGGCCCGACGGCGAACCCGACCCCTCCCCCCACCCCGGACCACGTGGCCGGCATCCAGGCCGAGTGGCGCCGCGAGCGGCCCGACCTCGACGTCTCCCCGCAGGCCGTCATCGGCCGGCTCCACCGCCTGGCCGCCCGCCTCACCGACGAGCTCGGCCTGGTGTACGGGCGCTACGGCCTCGGCGAGGGCGAGTTCGACGTGCTCGCCGCGCTGCGCCGCGCCGGCGCCCCGTTCGAGCGCGCCCCCGGCGAGCTGGCCGCCCACACGATGGTCACCACCGGCGCGATGACCAAGCGGATCGACCGGCTGGAGCGGGCCGGGCTGGTCACCCGCCGGCGCAGCGAGGAGGACGGGCGCGCCCGCGTCGTCGCCCTCACCGAGGCCGGCCGCCGGCTGATCGACGAGGCCTTCACCGCCCACATGCGCAACGAGCACCGCCTGCTGAGCCTGCTCAGCCCCGAGGAGTCGGCCGCCCTCGAGGCGCTGCTGACCACCTGGCAGCAGCGCCTGGACCACCGGCCCCCGCCCGCCTGACGCCCGCCCCGCCCGCCTGACGCCCCCACCACCCGACCGGCGCCCCGCCCCGCCCGCCTGACGCCCGCGCCACCGACCGACGCCCCGCCACCGGCGACCCCACCGAAAGCCGCGGACCGACACCCGGCCCGCGCGCCGCCCGGCCCCGGACCGTCGCGGACCGCCCCCTCCTCCCACCGGTCGCCGACGCGAGCGGTCTGCCGCCGTGAACGGTGCGGGACCGGCGCCCGGGGCCTACTTGAACCAGCCGAGATCGCCGGCGATCGGTGAGCCCTGCCGGTCGTAGAGGTGCCAGGCCGACGCCTTGGCCCCGGCGGGCCGGGACATCACCAACCAGCGGGACTCGGATCCCGTTCCAAGGCCCCTCAGCGGCACCTCGCTGGTGGTGCCGTCCGTCCACGTCACCGTCGCCCTGCCGACCGACGGCCCGACCGCCACCACCAGCACGTCGACCGGCGGCTCGGTCTCGCCCTTGCCGCGGTAGCCGATCAGTGCGCCTTCGCCGGTGGCACCCGTCAGGCCCGTCCCGGCCCGGGCCCCTGGGGCCGGCGTCAGGAAGGTGTGGTCGTCGGGCATCCGGACACCGTCGACGGTCAGGTAGACATCGACGATGTCCTGTCCGGGCTGCCAGTACTGGTCGATGGCGGCCGCCGTCGGCTCGGTCAGGTCGGAGCCAGCCGTCCGCTGCTCCTGCCAGATCGTCCGGGCCTGCGCGAGCGCCTGCAGTCGGTCGGCCGCGGCCGGCCAGAGCGCGGCGACAGCCTTCCACGCCCGGCCGTCCGCCGTTCCCTCGCCCACCACCGTCCGCGCAGCGGAGAGCGGATCGCGCTCCCCCCGAGGGCTCGCCTCGACCCCGCTCCCGACCGCCGGGGGCACCGCCGGGCCGACCGCCGGCTCCGGGACCACCGGCCCGGGCTCGACCAGCGGGGCCGGGCCGCCGGCGGCCGGAACCGCCACGCCGGCGGCTGCCGGACCGTCGTGCAGGCCGACCGCGCCCGCACCGGCCACCAGCACCGCCGAGCCCAGCACCACCGCGCCGACCAGCGTCCTGCGGCGCCGACGGATCCGCCGCCCCCCTGCGACCGCGGCGCCGACCGGAGCCGGCCCCACGCGGACCGCCTCGGCCGCCTCCGCGAGCCCGGAGCCGATCAGCGCCGTCGCACCGTCCGCCGCGCCCGCGCCACCCGGCCCACCCGCACCGTCCAGACCGTTCACACCGTCCAGACCATTCACACCGCACCTCCGACTCGTCCGACTTCCTGCAGTTCCTTCAGTTGTGCGACCTCGCGAAGCCGGGCGATCCCCTTCGCCGCCTGGCTGCGCACCGCCCCGACCGAGCAACCCATCGCCGCCGCGGCCTGGCTGTCGCTCAGGTCCTCCCAGTGCCGCAGCACCACCGCCGTCCGTTGGCGCGGCGGCAGCGCGGCAAGCGCCGACAACAGGGCCGACCGCTGGTCGGACCGGGCGAACCCGTCCTCCGGGATCGCGCTCTCCGGGACGGCGGTGACCAACAGCTCCGGTGGCCGCCGGCGGTGGGACCGGGCGTGTTGGTTCACCAGGATCCGCCGCACGTAGGCGAGCGGGTCGTCGGCCCGGCTCACCCGGCCCCAGGCCGCGTAGGCCCGCTCGAAGGCGGACTGCGCCAGGTCCTCGGCCGCGTGCTGATCGCCCGCCAGCAGGTATGCCGTCCGCAACAGCCGCGGCCACACTGCCGCCATGAAGATCCGGAACTCCGTGTCCCGGTCGGTTGTCATCGCTCCCATGAGCACCTCCTCACTCACCCAGAGCCCAGGGGTGCTCCGAACCGCTTCCTCGATCATCGGGGGACGTGCACCCGTCGGGCGATCATCAGTTCGGTCCCGTTGGCGCTACTGTGCCGGGGTGAACAGCAGCAATGACCTCCCCGGCCAGGACGGCCGACCCGAACCGAGGCCGGTGTGGCCGCGCAATCTGGCGCTCTCGCTGGCCGCGGCGGCGGCCGCGTACGGCGTGATGACCACCGTGGGATCCTCGGACGAGGGCAGCTCCGGCCACCGGGCGGCCTCCGCTCCGCCGGCCACCGCCGTACCGGCCGCGGACCGACCCGCCGCGCCGCTGGACCAGGTGTTCCCCGCCGAGGTGAAGGCGGCCGACGGCACGGTCTACACCCGGGTGAGCGCCAGGACCCAGCTCTCCTGCCCGCCGGAGGGGGCGGTGGGCCCGCGGCTGGCCGGCCTGCTCAAACAGGGCAAGGGCTGCGCCGGTGAGCAGACCGCGCTCTACCGGGACGGCCACGACAACCGGTTCAGCCTGGCGGTGTTCACCCTGCGGGACCCGCGGGACACCGCCAAGGTGCTGATCGAGCTGGCCCAGGCCGCCGGCGATCCCCAGGTACCGGCGCAGACGCCGCCGATCGGACGGGGCCTGCCCGCGCTGCCCGCCGACAGCGGTCGGGTGCAGTCCTTCGCCGGCGTCGACCGCGTCCTGGTGGTGGGGCTCGGCCAGTGGTCCGACGGCCGGAAGGCCGACTACCAGAAGCTGGCCGACCGGCTCCAGCCCGTCCTGACCGGCGTCACCAGGAGCATCGGGCCCCACGCGGGCGGGGTCTAGTCGGGCCCTCCCCGCCGAACGCCGACGGGCCGTGCCCGGGGGAACACCCCGGTGCACGGCCCACGCTCCGGCCCGGCCCGCCCGCCCGGGCCGGGCCTCGCCGTCCGGCCATCGGTCATCTCCGCTCGCCGGCGGAGGCGTCGTACGACGCGCGAGCGGTGAGCACGTCGGGCATGTGCTCCTCGGCCCACGCCTTGATCGACTGCAGCAGCGGCAGCAGCCCGGTGCCGAGCGGGGTGAGCGCGTAGTCGACCCGGACCGGCACCGACGGAGTGAGGGTACGGGTGAGCAGGCCGTCGCGCTCCAGGGCGCGCAGGGTCTGGGTGAGCATCTTCTCGCTGACCCCCGCGAGCCGGCGGCGCAGGTCGCTGTACCGCTGCGGGCCGTCGGCCAGGGCGTTGACGACCAGACTGACCCACTTGTCGCCGATCCGGTCGAGTAGCTGCCGGGCCGGGCACTCGGCGATGTAGGCGTCGAATCCGACCCGGGCGGCCTCGCGGCGCTGGGCGGCCGTCATGGTGGCCACGGGCTCTCCTCCCCGTCCGGTACGCACCTGCGGGTGCGTACTTCCTGATGGAGAGCAACTCTCCCTAGCCTGGGCGGTGTTCGCAAGCCCCGATGCCGATCCGAAGGAGTGCACCATGCGTGCCGTAGTGGTCCGAACCCCGGCAGGGCCGGAAGCCCTGGAGCTGGTCGAGGTTCCCGTGCCCGCAGCCGGCCCCGGGCAGGTGCGGGTGAAGGTCGAGGCCGCCGGCGTCAACCCGGTCGACTCCGTCACCCGGGCCGGAATCCTGGTGGAGGCGGGACTGATGGCACCGCGCGAGGTGACCGGGATCGGCTGGGACGTCGCCGGGGTGGTCGACGAGGTCGGCCCCGGCGTCACGGGCTTCGCTCCGGGCGACGCGGTGATCGGCCTGCGCGACCGGCTCGACGTGCCGCTCGGCACCTACGCCGAGTACGTGGTGCTGGACGCATCCGCGCTCGCCCCGGCGCCGTCCGGCGTGCCCGCCGTCCAGGCCGCGACGCTCCCGCTCAACGGGCTGACCGCCGTTCAGGCGCTCGACCTGCTCGACCTGCCGCACGGCGCCACCCTGCTGGTCACGGGTGCGGCCGGCGCGGTGGGCGGCTTCGCCGTCCAACTGGCCGTCCTGCGGGGGCTTCGGGTGGTCGCTCTGGCCGGCCCGCAGGACGAGGCGGCGGTTCGGGAGCTGGGCGCCGAGTGGTTCGTCCCGCGCGGCACCGCCGAGGTGGCGGCCACGGTTCGGGGGCTGGTTCCCGGCGGGGTGGACGGCGCGCTCGACGCGGCGCTGCTGGGGACGCTCGCGCTGGGGGCGGTCCGCAACCGGGGTGCCTTCGTCGCCGTCTCCGGCGGCGCACCGACGGGCCTGCGCGGGATCCGGGTGGACACCGTCTGGATCGCCGCGGACGGTCCCGCCCTCGCCGGGCTCGCCGAGCTGGCCGCCCGGGGCTCGCTCACCCTGCGGGTGGCCGACACGTACCCGCTGGAGCGCGCCGCCGACGCCCACCGTCGGCTCGACCGCGGTGGACTGCGCGGCCGGCTGGTGCTGCTGCCCTGAGCCGTCACGCTCGCCCTGGCCCCGCCCGACAGGCGCCCGGTCCGCGGCGGTGGCCGACGCTCAGTTCCGGCGACCGCGCCGGCGCAGCCAGGCGATGCCGGCGATCAGGCCGACCGCCCCGACCGTGCAGAGCTTGACGGCCCCCTTGGCGAGCAACCAGCCCAGACCGGGCACGGTCCAGCCCAGCCAGTGGAAGACGGCCAGCAGGACCGCCGCCGCACCGAGCGCCGCCACCACGCCGACGGCGACGGCCGCCCCGGTGGGGATTGCGCGTTCCTCGGGCTCCGTCGCGTCCACGTCCTTCGTACCCCCATGGTCCATGCGGGCGATCCTAACCCCGGGTCAGCGCGGCGCGTGGTGGTGCGTGTCGCCGGTGTGCTCGCCGGTCTCGTGGTCGGGGAAGCTGACGGCCAGGGTGGCCCGGTACTCGAAGACGTCGTCGCGGTGGCCCGGCACGCGTGCCCAGGCCAGCGAGTGCACCTCGGCCTCGGGTGCCTGGCGGCACCAGGCGGCCGCCTCCTCCAGGGCGCGGGCCGCCGAACGGCCGGTGCAGACGACGGCGGTGTAGGCGGCGACGGACACGTCGCCGCCACCACAGCGGGCACCCCGGGAGACGGCCCGCACCGCGGCCGCGGCGTGGGTCAGGTCTCGTGCCAGGTCGTCGACCACCCGGGGCGGCGCCGGCAGGACGCCTTGGCCCTCCGCCACGGTCTCCGGCAGGTTCGTGCTCACTGTCAGGGCCTCCGTCCGCCTGGTCACGGGATCCGCCGGGTGCGGATCCGCCTGGTCACCGGCCCAAGAATGCCGGGCGGCCATTCCTGGCATGACCACTTTCACCCGAACGTCACCCGTCCGGGGAGCCCAGGGTGCAGAGCTCGACCACGACCGGTCCTCCCCTGCTATGGGGCGGGCGGACGCCGGTCGGCAGGACGCGACAGAAGGCGGACGCGGCGGCGCCCGCCTGCGCGTCCGGCGTTCCCGGCTGTCACGCGGCTGTACAACACCCGTTGCAGGAACGGGAGATATCGCGATCGACCGGCCACTACGATCCTGTAGCGTCCGAGTCCGCCGCACCGGCGGGCGTCAGCGGAGGGATTCCCGTGCAGCTCCATGCATCGTTCCGACAGCAGCGCCGACACCTCTGGCTGCCGGCTCTGGCGCTCGCGGGCGCCGCGCTGGCCGGGTGCTCGTCCGGTAGCAGCAAGGTGGTGGCGGCCTCCCCGGCCGGTTCCGCCACCAGCGGCTCCGCCACCAGCGCCCCCGCCGCAGCCTCCGGTTCGGCCCCGGCCGCCCCGACGGGCGGCTCGGCGGCAGCCCCGACCGCCGCCCCCACGGCACCGCCCGGCTCCGACACCACCGGCACTGCGGGCTCCCGCCCCAAGGACGCCTGCACCCTGGTCGTGCCGGCCCAGGTGGCGGCCACCATCAACGCGGTGGAGCCGCTCAACACCACCCGCCCCGACGCGGCGTCCGACGGGAGCCCGGTCTGGGGCTGCACCTGGGGCAACCGCCAGTCCTACGCCTCCCTCCGCGAGGTCGCGCCCGGCATCCTCGCCTCCGCCAAGGCGGACCCCGCGAAGTCGGTCGCCCCGTTGCCCGGCGTCGGCACCGAGGCCGTGATCGCGACCCGCAAGGACCACGCCCACCCCGTCGCCTTCTTCGTCACCGGCGGCCACACCTACGAGGTCGAGGTGGTGAAGGACCGCGGCCCGGGCGACGCGGTCAACGCCGGGCTGGAGGCGGCGGCGGAGGGCAGCCTGGCCCTGGTGTTCGCCAAGTCGCTCGGCGGCTGACGGCTGACGGCCGCCGGCCCGAACCGGGCCGGGGCGTCCCCGGGCCTGGGCCGTTCGAAGGCGGCCGGGGGCGCCGGGCGGCGCAGCCGGTTCCCTCCGGGGCGTGAACGGGGCCGGGGCCGGAGCGGCGGGCGGATGCGGGCGCGGCGCGGGCGTTCACAGAATGACCCACGGCGCCGTACCCGTAATCCCCCCACAGCCAAGGCGGATCGTATGAGCCGACTCCACCCACCCCCCGCCCGGGCCGTCCGGCGCAGGGCCCGCGCGTCCCGTTCCGGGACCGCCCTCCTCTCCGGACTGGTCCTGCTCGCCCCCGCGGCCGCGGCCGGGTCGCTGGTCAGCGCGATACCCGCGCGGGCCGACAACCCGACCATCTCGCTCAACTCCCTGCGCACCGCGTGGGACGCGGCCGAGCCCGACCTCGGCCCGGCACAGGTCTCGGCCTCGGACTTCGGCCGCCGCTGGTCCACCGCTGTCGACGGCGCGGTGTTCGCGCAGCCGCTGGTGGCGGGCTCGACGGTGGTGGTGGCCACCGAGACCAACCACGTCTACGGCGTGAGCGCCACCGACGGCCGGATCCTGTGGCAGCGCGCGCTCGGCACGCCCGTACCGTCCTCGACGGCCTGCCTCTCCCCCGGGACCGGCATCACCTCGACGCCGGTGTACGACAAGGCGACCGGAACCGTCTACCTGGTGGCCAAGTCCAACGAGAACGGCGCGCACTTCTCCGTACACGCCCTCGACGCAGCCTCGGGCGCCGAGCGCAGCGGCTGGCCGGTCACCGTCCAGGGCGATCCCGTGAACAGCCCCGGCGTCCCGTTCGACCCGGGCACCTCCGCACAGCGGGCCGGGCTCCTGCTGCTGAACGGCGCGGTGTACTTCGGCTTCGCCTCCGACTGCGGCGTCGGCACGTACGTCGGCCACGTGGCCGGCGTCAACACCTCGACGCGCAAGCTGACCCTCTGGTCCACCGAGTCCGGCTCCAAGTCGCAGAACGGCGGCGTCTGGATGAGCGGCGGCGGGCTCGTGTCGGACGGTTCCGGGCGGATCTTCATCGCGACCGGCAACGGCGCGGGCGAGGGCTCGTCCCCGCCGAAGGGGCCCGGCGACAAGCCGCAGGGCCACTTCGCCGACTCCGTGGTCCGGTTGGGCGTCAACAGCGACGGCAGCCTCGCGCCGAAGGACTTCTTCAGTCCGTCCAACAACCGCCAACTCGACCACGACGACCTGGACCTGGGCTCCGGCGGTCCGGCCGCGCTGCCGACCGGCTTCGGCACCTCCGCGCACCCGCACCTGCTGGTGCAGGTCGGCAAGGACGGGCGGATCTTCCTGCTGGACCGCGACAACCTGGGCGGTATGGGCCAGGGGCCGAACGGCACGGACGCGGTGGTCGGGACGACCGGCCCCTACAAGGGCGTCTGGGGCCACCCCGGCGTCTGGGGCGGGGACGGCGGCTACGTCTACATGATCGAGAACTACGGGTCGCTGCGCGCGCTCAAGTACTCGGTGAACGGCAGCGGCAACCCGCAGCTGACCAGCGCCGGGACGAGCGCCGAGGGGTTCGGCTACGCCTCCGGCTCCCCGGTGGTGACGTCCAACGGGACGACGAGCGGCTCGGCGCTGGTCTGGCTCGTCTACTCCGGCACCGGGCCGGGTGGCCAGAACGGTGAACTGCGGGTCTACGACCCGGTCCCGGTCAACGGCACGCTGAAGATGCGGCGCAGCTTCCCGCTCGGCACGGTGACCAGGTTCTCCGTTCCGGCGACGGACAACGGGCGGGTGTTCGTCGGCACCAAGGACGGCCACCTCATCGCCTTCGGCCGCGCCTCCTGAACCGGTGGCCCCGGGAGGACACGCCCTCGGCCTCCGCCCGGGCCGGTCGCGCGCGACCACGAGGCGTTCCGCCAGGACCGGCCGGGCCCCGCCGGGCGCGACCGTGCGGGGCCCGGCCGCCGTCCGTCACCCGTTCGAGCGCGATTGTCCGCGGATCGCGCGGTTCGGACCGGCGGCCGGGCCCGGCGGCTCGTAGCGTCCTGACCCAGGGGGCGCACGCGCCCCCTCCCAGTTCCCCGGCCCGAGGAGGACCGATGCAGCAGAACGCCCAGCCCCGCCCCGTCCCCGCCGCACCGCCGGTGCGCCCGGCCGGCGCCGCCAAGCCCAGCTGGTCCGCGCCGGCGGTGGAGTGCCACCGCACCGGGGCCGAGGTCACCGCGTACGCCGGACGGGCCGCCCAGTGGCGCAACCGCTGACCCGCGAGCGGTTCGCAGCCAGGCTGCACGACCTGCGGGGACGGTACTGGGACACCCACCCGTTCCACCTGCGCCTGCACTCCGGTGGCTGCACGCCACCGGAGTTGCGGCGCTGGGTCGCCAACCGCTGGTACTACCAGCTCTGCCTGACCCGCAAGAACGCCGCCATCATCGCCAACTGCCCGCTGCCGGAGGTGCGGCGGGCCTGGGTGGAACGGCTCGGCTACCAGGACGGGCCGAACGGCGACGAGGGCGGCCTGGCCGACTGGCTGGTGCTGGCCGAGGCGGTCGGCCTCGACCGCGCGGAAGTGACCGACGAGCGGCACGTCGCGCGCGGGGTGCGCTTCGCCGTCGACGGCTACCTGCACTTCTGCCAGACCCGGCCGTGGACCGAGGGCGTCGCGGCGGCGCTCACCGAGATGTTCTCACCCGACCACATGGCCCGGCGGGTGGCCGCGTGGCGCACCCACTACGCGTGGATCGACCCGGCCGGGTACGCCTACTTCGAGCACCGCATCCCCACCGCCCGCCGGGACAGCGCCCGCACCCTGGAGCTGGTCCTGGACCACTGCACGACCGCCGCGCAGCAGCAGGCCGCCGTGGAGGCGCTGGCGTTCAAGTGCGAGGTGCTGCGCGCCATGCTGGACGCCGTCGACTACGGGGCCGACCGGTGAGCGCCGTCCCCTCGACGGCGGCCGACCGCGCCCCGGACACGCCGCCGGCACCGTCCGCCCCTCCCGCACCTCCCGCACCTCCCGCCCGCACGGCCCCGACCGCCGACCCGGCGGCCGTGCTGCGGCCGGGGCTGCGGCCCGGCGTGCGACTGGTGCACGACCCGGTCCGCGACCGGGCCGCGCTGCTCTACCCCGAGGGCGTCCTGCTGCTCAACGAGAGCGCCGCCGCCGTCCTGCGGCACTGCGACGGCCGGCGCGACGCCCGGCGGATCACCGCCGACCTCACCGCCGAGTACGACGGGGTGGACGGCGGCCACGTGCGCGAGCTGCTGGCCGACCTCGCCGAACGGCGGCTGCTCGCCCTCGACGGCACCGGCGCGCCGGCGCGCCCGCAGCCGGCCGCCGGACTGCCCGGCGCCGCCGGTCGCGGGCCCGCACCGCTCGGCCTGGTCGCCGAACTCACCTACCGCTGCCCGCTGCAGTGCACCTACTGCGCCAATCCGGTCGAGCTCGCCCGCTTCCGGAACGAGTTGGCGACCGAGCAGTGGCTGCGCATCCTCGACCAGGCCCGCGGGCTGGGCGTGCTGCAGGTCCACCTCACCGGCGGCGAGCCGTTGCTCCGCCGCGACCTGGTCCGGATCGTGGCCCACGCCCGCGGCCTCGGCCTCTACACCAACCTGGTTACCAGCGGCCTGCCGCTGGACGGCGCCCGCGCCGCCGAACTGGCCGAGGCCGGTCTTGACCACGTCCAGCTCTCGGTCCAGGACGCCGACGTGCACCGGGCCGACGCCGTCGCCGGGCTGGCCGCGCACGAGCGCAAGCTCGCCGCGGCCGCGCTGCTGACCGGCGCCGGCCTGCCGCTGACCGTCAACGCCGTGCTGCACCGCGGCAACCTGCCCCGCCTCGGCGCGCTGGTCGAGCTGGCCGTGGCGCTCGGAGCCGACCGGGTCGAGCTGGCGCACACCCAGTTCTACGGCTGGGCCTGGCGCAACCGGGCCCACCTCGCCCCCGACGAGGCCCAGGTCCGGCAGGCCGAGCGGGACGTCGCCGTCGCACGCGAGCGCCACGGCGGGCGGATCGAGATCGTGCACGTCGCCGCCGACCACCACGACGGCACCGTCAAACCGTGCATGGACGGCTGGGGCAGCCGTCAGCTGGTCGTGGCGCCCACCGGCGACGTGCTGCCCTGCCTGGCCGCCGCCCAGCTGCCCGGCCTGCCGGTGCCGAACGCCGTCACCGCCGGGCTCGCCGCGATCTGGCACGACTCCCCGGCGTTCAACCGCTACCGGGGCACCGACTGGATGCCCGAGCCGTGCCGCAGCTGCGCGCTGCGCGAGGTCGACCACGGCGGCTGCCGCTGCCAGGCCTTCCAGTTCACCGGCGACGCCGGCGCCACCGACCCGGCCTGCCGGCTCTCCCCGCACCACCACCTGGTCACCGGACCCGCCCCCGCCGACACCCCGGCGCCCGTCCCACGGAGGCTGCGCTGAAGATCCGGATCCTCGGCACCTCCGCCGGCGGCGGGGTGCCCCAGTGGAACTGCGGCTGCGGGGGCTGCACCACCGCCCGCCGCACCGGCACCGCGCGCACGCAGGACTGCCTGGCCGTCAGCGCCGACGGCGCCGCCTGGTACCTGGTCAACGCCTCCCCCGACCTGCGCGGCCAGCTCCTGGCCGCGCCCGAACTCGCGCCGGCACCCGGCAGCCGGGAGACCCCGCTGCGCGGCGCACTGCTCACCAGCGCCGAACTGGACCACACCCTCGGCCTGCTGACCCTGCGGGAGGCGGCGGCCCTCACCGTCCACGCCACCCTCCCGGTGCGCTACGCCCTGCACTCGGGCTTCCCGGTCGGCCCGCTGCTCGCGCCGTACACCAAGGCCCGCTGGCACACCGTCGCCCCCGGCCAGCCCGTCGAGCTGGACGGCGGGCTGCGCGCCGAGCCGCTGGCGCTCGGCGGCAAGCGCCCCCGCTACGCGGCCGACCTGCCCGGCGAGGGCTGGGAGGGCCGGTCCGACTGGGTGGTCGGCTACCGCTTCACCGCCGCCGGCAGCCGCTCCTGTGCCGTGTACGCACCCGGGCTGGCCGCCTGGACCCCGGCGGTCGACAGGGCGGTGGCCGGTGCGGACGTGGTGATCCTGGACGGCACCTTCAGCACCGACGACGAACTGGCCGGGCGCACCGGCGGTGCGCGCACCTCCCGGGGCATGGGCCACCTGGCGGTCCGGGACTCACTGCCGCACCTCGCCCGCCTCCCCGGGCCCCGCTACCTCTACACCCATCTCAACAACACCAATCCGCTGGCCCACCCGGGGTCCCCCGGCACCGGGGCGCTGGCCCGGGAGCTCGCCGCGGCCGGCGCCGCCGTCGCCGAGGACGGGATGCTGATCGAGGTCTGACCGCCGGCCACCGGCGGGGAGCGCCCGGGGGGAGGCGAGGCCCGGACGGTCGGGGCCCGGCGCACCGGGGACCCGGGGGCTGCGCACAGGTGGGCCCCGCCGGTCGGTCCCACCGCCACCTGCGCGTTCATCCGACGGTGGCGCCGCAAGCAACCTTTCGCCACCTGCACGGCGTCAGATCGTCGTGATACTAATCGTCCCGGGGACGCGATCTGTCATGCACCGTCAGGCGCCATGCCGGCGGGCGGTCCGTTCCGCGGTAGTCCGAACGGTCACGGGGAGGGGCACGGCATGAGCGCAGGGCTGGGCGGCGGTCGCCGGACGGGGCACCGGCTGCGGCTGGGCAAGCGGATGGCCGGCACGGCGGCGGTGTTCACCGCACTGGCCGCGCTGACGGGCTCCCAGGTGACCGGCCTGGGCCTGGCCCCGGTCGCCGCGGCCGACGCGCCGCAGCCCACGGGCCCCGCCACGGCCACCCAGGCCGTCGCCACCACCGTGCCCGGCGCCGCTCGTCCGACGCTTCCCAACACGCCCGGCGGGCCCGGCACACCCGTCGACGGCGGTGGCCCCGTCCCGCTGCCGCAACCGCCCACGGCGCTGCCCGGCGACCCCTCGGCCGGCCCGTTCCGCACCGGTCCCGCGCTGCCGGAGACCGTCTTCGCCGCCTACCGGCAGGCCGAGACCGCCCTGGCGCAGCGCTCGCCCGGCTGCCACCTGCCCTGGCAGCTGCTGGCCGCGATCGGCGAGGTCGAGTCCGGCCAGGCCGACCGCGGTGCCGTGGACGCCGGCGGGACGACGTACCGGCCGATCCTCGGGCCGGTCCTCGACGGGAAGGGCTTCGCGGCGATCCCGGACACCGACGGCGGCCGCCACGACGGCGACCGGGTCTGGGACCGGGCCGTCGGTCCGATGCAGTTCATCCCCTCCACCTGGGCGTCCTGGGGCGTGGACGCCAACGGCGACGGCACGGCCGACCCCAACAACGTCTTCGACGCCGCGCAGGCCGCCGGCCGCTACCTGTGCGCGGGCGGGCGTGACCTCGCCGACCCGGCGCAGCTCGACCGGGCGATCCTCGGTTACAACCACTCCGACGAGTACCTGCGGACCGTCAAAAACTGGATGGCCCACTTCGGCACCGGGACGGCGACCACCGTCCCGAACCGTCCGGCTCCGGCCGCCACCACCGCGCCCACCACACCCGCCGCGCCCACCACACCCGCCGCGCCGGTCTCGCCCACCGCGCCCGTTCCGTCGGCGCCGGCTCCGTCGGCCGCTTCCTCGCCGTCGACAGCACCGGCCACGGCGTCCCCCTCGGCCACCCCGGGTGCGAGCACAAGTCCGAGCGCGAGCACGTCGCCGAGCGGTCGGCCGACCCCGAGCGCGAGCACCTCGCCCAGCGCGACGCCCACCGGAACCCCGACCGGGACGCCCACCGGAACCCCGACCGGCACCCCGCCCACGACGCCCGGTGGTACCCCGACGGCCACGCCCACCACCTGCCCGGTGCCCACCCCGTCGGCCACCGGCACCCCGAACCCGACCGCCTCCCCGTCGGCCACCGCCCCCGCCACGGCGGGTGCCACGCCCACGGCCACCCCGTCGGCGACCGCCACGGCGTCGCCCACCGTCCCCGGCTGCCCGACCCCGTCCCCGACGCCCACCGCGTCGACCTCCGCTGCCGCGTCCCCCGCGGCCGCTCCGTCGGCGAGCGTCTCACCCTCGGCCGCGCCCTCGCCGTCGGCCCACTGACACCGCACGGAGCGGGGGATCCGGCCCACCCTGGTCCCCCGCTCTCGCGTGCCTGCCACCTGACCGCGGACGGCTGACGAGGGGACAGCCGCTCGGGGCGGCGGGCGGTCAGTTCCCGCCGGACTCGCCCTCGTCCACCACGCCCCCGCCCCCGTCGCCGTGGCCGTGGCTGCCGTGGCCGTCGTTCTCGTCGTCGTAGCGGATGCCGGCCTCGCGGTCGCGCTGCTCCTGCAGCCTGACCGGGAGGTCCGGGTCCCAGTCGGAGGTGCGGGGCAGCTCGGGCCCGTCCGGGCCGAGGCGGACCACGGGTTCGACCCGGACCAGGCGGAACCGGCGCTCGCCGACGGACAGTTCGTGGCCGCGCTCGGCGTCGAGCCGGTCGGCGGCGGCGGCGTACCGGGCGCGCTCGTCCGCGGTCAGCCGTGGCAGCAATCGCGGGGCGAAGTCGCGCAGGTAGGCGGCCAGGCTGTCCCGGGCGGCCTGGGGGGACTCGCAGGCCGCGGTCATCGGCGCCCAACGGCCCTTCGCGTACTCGGCGACGGCACAGTGCACCGGCAGGACGAGGACGTTCGGGTACAGGTGGGAGGCGAGCCGGGCATCGGCCCGGACGTCCTCGGGGACGTCGTGACCGGCCGGGACCAGCGCCGTCAGGTCCAGCCGCAGGATGCCGTCGACCAGCGTGACGGCGGCGGCCGGGTCGATGACGAACCCCCGCACCCGGGACGGCGCGCGGTGGCCCTTGCCGACCTCGGCCGGGTCCGGGTCGGTGGGGCGCGGCGGCTCGATGCCCTCGGGCCCCGAGCGCAGCACCTGCTCGGCCCGGAAGATGCGGTACTCCCGGCCCGCGACCGCGATCTCGTCCAGCGCCTCCCAGTCCATCCGCCGGTACGCGGCGGTGTAGGCGGCGCGCTCCTGCGCGGTGATGTCCCAGGAGGCGGCGAACGGGTGGCCGGGCTCGGTCCGTGCCCAGCAGCGGAACCGGTGGCCGAGGTCGTCCCGCGCCATCTGCGGGGTGGTGGAATGGAAGTCGAGGATCCGCCAGGCACGCGGACCGACCCGCTCCAGGCTGCCGAGGACGGGCGGCATCATCATCAGCCGGGGGTACTTCTCGCGGGACTCCCAGGCCTCCAGCCCGACCACGGCGGCCACCGGGTCGTCGGTGGCGCCGACCCGGAGGGTGAGGTGCGCGGGCAACTGCACGGCGTCGTCGTCCATGCGGCCAGTGTTAGCGGACCGGTGGAGGGCGTCGCAGCGGTATCGCGGAAGTCCACCCGACCGAGCGCCACCGGTGGCACGCTCTTCGCGGGCGGGCCGCCGGGGTCCGGAAGCAACCGCCGTACGAGCGGCCCGGGTCCGTGACCGATCCGGGGTGCGGCCGCCCGGTCGGGGCCGGGACCGCAGCGGACGCGGGACCCGTCCGGGGGGAGATCGGACGGGTGCCGCGCCGCCGTTCTGGGGTTTGGGGGGCGGAGCGGCCGGCGGCGTCCGGTCGGAACCACCGGCCTCGTGGCGACGCCCTGCCCGGCGCTCGTCAGAGGTGCTTGACCAGCTCCGGCATCAGGTCCTGGAAGGTGCGGCCGCTCGCCGGCTGACCGATCGCGGCCATCTGCCAGCCGTTCCCGGTGCGCTGCACCTTCGCCATGATCTGCGCGGTGTACGGGCCGCCGCCGGTCAGCGTGTACCGGGCGAGCTCGGCGCCGGTCTGCTCGTCGACCAGCCGGCAGAAGGCGTTCTCGACCTCCTGGAAGGTCTGCCCCGTGAAGGAGTTGACGGTGAAGACGATCTGGTCGACCACGGCCGGCACCTGGTCGAGGTCCACCGTGATGGACTCGTCGTCGGTCGCGTCGCCCGCGCCGCCGGTCAGGTTGTCGCCGCTGTGGCGGACCGAGCCGTCGTTGCTCTGGAGGTGCTGGAAGAACACCACGTCCACCGGCTTGCTCCCGGCGAACAGCACCGCCGACGCGTCCAGGTCGATCTCCTGGGGGGCCAGCAGCTTGGCGAAGAAGCCCTTCTTCTGCGCGGCGCGCCAGCCGAGGCCCATTCGGACCACGCCCAGCCGGCCACCGCCCGCCTTCTCCAGGCTCAGCTTCTGCCCCTTGGCCAGCGAAACGCTCATCGCGCCCTCCTCGTTCCTCCGCCTGCGGCTTGAATCTACAGCACTGTAGAGACCGGCCGCGTCCGGGGCTCCTCGCGCGGTCCGCCTCCCCGTGGAGCACGTACCCCGCTCCGACGATCCGCACCACATGGTTCGACCACGCCGCTGCGAGGACGGGACCATCCGAGCACGACGAGGCGACAGGCGGCGGCTGACACACCGCAGCGCGGCGGCATCGTCCCGCTGCCCGCCGACCTCGACGGAGCCGGCGCCGGCCCGGCCCACCGCCCGGCGTCAGGCGGTGCGCTCCAGCCGCACCAGGGCGTCGATCGCCTCCGTCCGCCGCGGCGCGCCGGTGTCGCCGCCGGCCCCGAGGACGACACCGCCCGCGTCCCCGGCGACGGCGGCCGACCGGTGGCCGCCCTCGGCGTCCACCGGCCGCCGGACGCGCTCGGCCCGGACCGTGTGCAGTCCGGCACCGTCGAGGTCGGCGAGCACGTCGTCCGGGGTGTAGAGGACGCCCGGATCCTGCGGACCGCCGACGCCCTCGGTGAGGTTGGTGCTGTCGTGGGCGATCACCAGCAGGGTGCCGCCGGGGGCGAGCGCGGCGGCGGCCCGCACGAGGGCGGCCCGGCGGTCCTCGGCGGGGAGCTGCAGGTAGGCGACCAGCACCAGGTCGTAGCCCTCCGACGGGACTTCGAGTTCGCGGGCGTCGCCGTGCCGCCAGGTCAGCCGGTCCGCGACCTCGTCGGGCAGATCGGCGGTGAGCCGCTCGGCCCGCTCCAGCGCCACCGCGGAGAAGTCCAGGCCGGTGACGTGCCAGCCCCGGCGAGCCAGCCAGATGCTGTTCCGGCCCTCCCCGGCGGCGACGTCCAACGCCCGGCCCGGAGCCAGCGAGGTCAGCTCACGGACCACCCAGCGATTGGGCTCGGCGCCCCAGACCGACTCGCTCGCGGCGTAGCGCTCGTCCCAGTCCCGGCTCTCCATGGCTCTCCTCCACTCGACGGGGCTGCTCCCGTACGCCACCGTACCGGCGGGGCCGTTCCGGAGCGCTCAGCGGCGGCCGAACAGTGGCCGGGACCGCAGCCGCGGCGCGGAACCGCCCACCGGCCGGACACCGTTGGCGGGGAATGCCGCTCCGGTCCCACCTCTGGTGTCGTGGCGCAGCCCGACCACGGGTGCGCAGCGGTCCGCTGACGGCGGCGCTGCCGAGCGGTCAAGGTGACCGCACCGCTGGAGAGTCCACCGCCACGGCCCGCCGGAGCGGCGCGGGCCGCGCGGATCAGGGTGCGACCCGCGCGGCCCCCGGCTGCTCAGCGCCCCGGCACCGGGTCGGCCGTCCCGCGGCGCGCCACGCCCGGGCGGCAGCGGAGCAGCCGCCCGACCGTCAGCCGGGCGCCGCGCACCGCGCCGTGCCGGTGCAGCGCCTGGACGGCGTAGGTCGAACAACTCGGCGTGTACGGGCAGCAGGCCGGCCGCTTCGGGCTGACCTCGGTCCGGTAGTACCGCACCGCGCCGTACAGCACCCCCGCCGCGAACCCGCCCGGCGCCGGCGCGGCCGGATCCGCACCGGCACCCCCGCCCGTGCCCCGGCGGCCGCCGCGGCCGCCGGTCAGGGCGAACCGGACCCCCGCGACCGTCATCACCGGGACGAGCGCGATCAGGCAGGGGTCACCGAGGTCGCAGCAGCAGTCCGCCCCGTCACAGGCGTCCGACCAGTCGCGGTCCTTCTTCTTCTTGTTCCGCCGCTTGTACGCCAGCCACTCCCGGCGCTGCGCCTTGCGCCGGCGACGTTCCTTCTCTGGCAGCCACCACCATGCCCGCTCGGGTCGCTGCGGCGGGAACTGGGCGCCCGGACCGGGCGTCGGGTAGGTCACGGCTGGTGTTCCTCTCGGCACGCTGGCGCGCCGGAGCCGGCCCCCGACGGCCTGATCAGGTTATCCGAGCACGCCGCCGCAGCGGTACGTCAGTCCTGACCGCCGCCCAGGGTGGGGAACAGGTCGGTGAACGGCTGGGTGGTCACCGAGACGCTGCGGCCGAACGGGTCGTCGAAGTCCCAGATCAGGAAGAGCAGGAAGGCGATCAGCGCACTGAACGCCCCCGCCAGCAGCAACTCCCGGGAGGAGCGCCGGATCTGCAGGGCGAAGACCATGCCGACCGTCACCACCGCCCCGACGATCAGACCGAACCAGACCACGCCGGGCATGGTCGGGCCGGCGTTCTGCCCACGTGCGTTGCGCGCGTCGTCGGCGACGCTGATCCGGTCCATGATCGGCTGGTAGGCCTGGGCCTCCAGGTCGCCGGCGGGTGTGCGGGTGGCGACGTCCTGGCGCAGCTTGTCCAGCAGTTCGGTGCCCCGGGCGGAGATCTCGCCGTGCTCGCGCATGTAGTCCCACTCGACGTCCACGACGTAGGAGACGTAGGCGTCCACGTCGGCCTGGACCTTGTCGCGGAACTCGACCGGGTAGACCTGGGCGCGCTCGCTCACCTCGTGCAGCGACTGCGCCTCGCGGAACACGTCGTCCTGGGCCGCGCCGCGCGCCTCCCAGACGCCGGCGATGGCGAGGCCGAGCACGATCGCGTAGACCACGCCGATCATCATCGTCATGTACTCGATGACATCGGGCGTCTCGTCGGTGTTCTCGTCCTCGCTGACCCGGCGGTGCCTCAGCAGCACCACCGCCACCACGACGGCACAGGCCGCCGACATGGCGATGGCCAGCGCCAACCACTCGGACATGGGAACTCCTTTCCAGGGTTCGGGATTTCAGGGTTGGGGCCGCAGCAGACGCGCGGCGGGACCGGTCCGCGGCCCGAGCCGTGCGCGGGAACGACGGCGTCGCCGAGCGGCACCCGGTTCGGCCGGGCGCCGTCGGACGCGGTTCGCGGCGCCGTGACGATCGCGGGCGACTGCGGCCGTGGCCGCCGGGAGCAGTGCGGTCGGGCGCCGGGGGCTGCCGGCCACCCGCACTGCCGAGGGCCGGAGTCTCCGGCCACCCACGGTGTCGGGGACCGCAGTCGCCGACGGCCGGGCAGCCGGGACGGGTGTCCGCGACCGGATCGGTGACGAGTCCTCGGCGGAGGTCCACCGGGGCCCGCCGCGGTCCGCCGGGGGCGGTCAGGAGCGGCCGGAGCCGCCGCGGCCGGACCGGCCTCGCGGTCGCAGGGCGGCCGCCGCGAGGACCGCCGGCACGGTGACCACGAGCATCGTCCTGGTGGTCGCGCCCCCGTGGTGCCGCTCGGGCGCCTGGATCGGCGGGGCGAGCGGCACCTTGGCCGGCTTCGCCACCGGTTTCGGCCGGACGGGGCCGGGCACGGGCGGGCTGGGGCTCGGTTCCGGCGGGGCCGGGGGCTCGGGCGCCGGCGCGGGCGGCGGGACGACCGGTTGTGCGGTCGGCTTCGGCGTGGGTTTCGGCGTCGGCCGGGGCGACGGAGGCGGCGGGGTCGGCCGCGGCGTCGGCGGGGGCGCGGGTGGCGGCACCGGCGCGGCGGTGGGCGGCGGTGTCGGCACGGGCGTAGGGGTCGGCGTGCGGGTCGGGCCGGGCGTCGGCGTGGGCTTCGGCGTCGGCGTGGGGGTCGGCGTCGGGGTCGGCTTGGGGGTCGGCGTCGGGCTGGGGCACGGCGGAGTCGGGGACGGCGTCGGGCACGGGTGGTGGTGGCCGGGCTTCGGGTGCGGCTCGGGCTTGGGGTGGCTCGGCTTCCCCGCGTGGCCGACCGTCACCCCGACCTCCACGTCGACGTCGACATCGACGTCCACGCCGCCGGGGCCGACCGACACCGAGACGTCCGTCCCCGTCGAGACGCAGGTCTCGACGACCGGCCCGTGCGATCTTCCGCCACCGTGGTGTTCGGACGCCCGGGCACCGGCCGCGCCGCTGAGCAGGGCGCAGAGTGCGGCCACCCCGGCCGCGGCACCGGCCAGCCTGGCGCGCCGTCCACGGGCTCCGCCGCCGTCGCCGCCCACCACGATCAGGTCTGCGGTCACGGCTGCCCGTCCACCGGTATCCGTCGGGGCTGCTGGGGTTGCGGCATGGGTTCCATGCACCTCTCGCGTCGCGGGGAACGTGGGAACGGAATCGGTGGCACCTCTCCTACCGGTCCGCGTCGGTCGGCACCTCCCGGAAGGTCCGCCCGACACCGGACGGCCCGCCTGGTGGGGCGGGCCGTCCGACATCAAGTGAAACGATCTTGCGGCCGACCGGTTACGGGCGGACCGGATCCGGGCGCGGCCGCCGGTGGGCGGCGGCCGCCCCACCGCTCAGTGGCGGCCGTGGGCGATCTCGACGTTCTCCAGGACACCGACCGCGTCCGGCACCAGGATCGCCGCGGAGTAGTAGGCGCTGACCAGGTAGGAGATGATGGCCTTCTCGTTGATCCCCATGAACCGGACCGAGAGGCTCGGCTGGTACTCGTCGGGGATTCCGGTCTGGTGCAGGCCGATGACGCCCTGGTTGTCCTCGCCGACTCGCATCACGAGGATGGAACTGGTGTTCTCCTTGGTGATCGGGATCTTGCTGCACGGCAGGATCGGGACGCCGCGCCAGGCCGGCACCTGCTGCCCGCCGAGGTCGACGTGGTGCGGGTAGAGGCCGCGGGCGTTCAGCTCGCGCCCGATCGCCGCGATGGTCCGCGGGTGGGCGAGCAGGTAGTCCGGGTCACGGCGGCGGTTGAGCAGCTCGTCGAGGTCGTCCGGGGTGGGCGGGCCGGAGTGGGTCTGGATCCGCTGGTCGAAGTCGGCGTTGTTGAGGAGGCCGAACTCCGGGTTGTTGATGAGCTCGAACTCCTGGCGCTCGCGCAGGGCCTCGATGGTCAGCCGCAGCTGGTGCTCGGTCTGGTTCATCGGCTGGTTGTAGAGGTCGGCGACGCGGGTGTGCACCTTGAGCACGGTCTGCGCGACGCTCAGCTCGTACTCGCGCGGCTTCAGCTCGTAGTCCACGAAGGCGCCGGGCAGCTCGTACTCGCCGTGGTGGCCGGCCGACATGGCGATCTCGGCCTCACCGCGCTCGTTCTGGCGCTGGAGCGGCAGCGCCAGGAACTCGCGGAGGTGCGCCTGCAGCGCGGGCGAGCCCTCGCGGATGGCCTCGAAGTCCCGGCGGGGCAGCGAGAGCACGGTGCCGGCGGTGGCGGTCTTGGCGGTGAACTCCCAGACGGCGTCGGGGTCGAGGACCGCCTGCTCGCCGAACCGGTCGCCGTCGCCCAGGACGCCGACGACGGTCTCGTCCCCGTACTTGCCGGTGCCGACCTGGTTGATCTTGCCGTGGGCGATCAGGTAGATCCGGTCCGCCGCGGCGCCGCGCTCGGCCAGCACCTCGCCCGGGCCGAAGTCCCGCTGCTCGCAACGGTCGGCGAGGGCCGTCAGCACGTCGTCGTCGTCGAAACCGCGCAGCAGGGCCAGCTCCCCGAGCTCGCGGGGGATCACCCGCACCTCGGATCCGGTCTTGATGAACTCGATCCGGCCGTCACCCACGGTGTAGGTGAGGCGGCGGTTCACCCGGTACGCGCCACCGGCGGCCTGCACCCAGGGCAGCACCTTGAGCAGCCAGCGGGAGGTGATCTCCTGCATCTGGGGCGCGGACTTGGTGGTCGTGGCGAGATTGCGGGCGGCAGCGGTGGTGAGGCTCGACTGCTGCGGCACCTGCTGTGTCTCCGGGTTGGTGTCCACCGGCATCGGCAGGGTTCTCCTTCATCTGGTCAGGTCACGCCGACCCGCCGCGGCGAAGCCGTGTCGGATCGTCAGATAGGCGTCATGGTGGGGGTGTTGGCGATGTACCGCGATGCGCTCCGCCTTCTCGGGCGGCCCATCGGGAACCCTAGATCACCGATCCCCGGCCCACCCGGAACGGGCCGCAAGTGCCGCCCGATAGGGTGAATCTCGACCATGGAGAGATTGGAATCCCCCAGCCATCTCTAGACGGACCGTCGATTCCCTGCGCACGCGAAACGCCCGCAGGTCGGAACCACCCCTCCGATCCGAACGGATCGACGACCCGGCCCGCGGGCCGGGCTCCCGTCCGCGACGCACCGGAACGCGCGTACGACAGTCGAACAGCAGGCCACTACGGGGCGGGTGGTGTCGCTCGACGGCGACGCCGCGGGCGGTGGCTCCGGTACCAGAGCGCGCCGACCACGCCGGAGACCACGACCAGGGCGAGCGCCAGCACCGGCCACCGGCTCCCCGCCAGCCGGATGTCGGTGGCCAGCAGGAACAGCACGGTACCCACCGGCACGAGCACCGACAGCACGGCCTGGAAGGTGGCCGCGGCGAGGCCGGGGTCGGTCCGCGACCGACCGGGCTCCAGCCACCCGGTGGCGTGGCCGCCGAAGTAGTACGAGACACCCGTGGCCGCGACGCGGCCGGTGGCCCGGTTGTACGAGTACGCCATGTACGGCAGCCACACCAGCGGCACGACCATCCCGATCAGCAGGACCACCCCCACCAGCGCCCACTCTCCCGCGGTGCGCCAGCGGGACGGCGGCGGATCGGCACCCTCGCTGGTCAGCCCGAGCAGGCGGGCCATCCGCCAGATCAGGTACCAGAACGAGCGCCACCGGCCCGACGCGGGCGCCGCCGGAGCGGGTTCCGACCCCGGAGCGGCTTCCGACCCCGGAGCGGCTTCCGACCCCGGGGCGGGTTCGGGCCCGGGCCCTGCGGCGGGCCGGGCTCCGCCGGCCGGCCGGTCGGGCGGCCCGCCGAGCGGCCGCTCGCCGCCGGACGCGGCTCCGGCCTCCGGGCCGGGCACGGACCCGGCCGCGCCGGCCGTGTCCTCCCCCGGTTCGGCGGCGAGCGCCCGCTCGGCGGTCTCGACGTCGGGGTAGGCCCCCTGCAGCACCATGAGCTCGGCGATCCGGGCCCGGTCCGCCGGGTCCCGCCCGGCGAGGGCGGCGAGTTCCAGGAGGAGCTGCCCCTGGGCCAGCAGGGCGGTGCAGAACGCGAACGGGACCAGCCAGAGGAAGGGCCCGCCGACGAACGCCCCCTCGCTCGTGGTCACCCGGCGGCCGCGCTCGACGACCAGCCCCACCAGCTCGTCCGGTGCCGCGTCCGGGTGCGCCGCCCGCAACGCGGCGACCCGACGGGCGGCCCGCGGGCCGCGGTGGCGGACGGCGAAGACGGCCAGCGTCTCGGGCAGCCGGGACGGGTGCTCCCGGATCGAGCGCACCAGCTCGCCGACCGGCGGCTCCGGCGCTTCCCGCGCGTCCCGGTCGGTCTCCTGGCTCCGGCCCCTCAGCTTCACCGCTTCACTCCGGCCCCGGCCCCGCGGCCGGGTTCCCCGGCCACTGTCAGCAGCCTAATCGGGCCGGGGCGGGGCTGCTGCGCCGGACGCGGCCGCTCGGACCGTGACCCGGGGAGCATTCCGGACCGCCGGCCCGGACGCCGCCGCGGCAGCCGGTCAGGCGATCTCGAAGCCGTGCCGCGCCCGGTCGAAGCGGCCGCCGGCCAAGTCCTCCCCGGTGATCCAGAACGAGACGTTGACGCACTCGCCCCAGTCCACGTCGAGGGCGGCGTTCTCGATCTGGAGCAGCGGACGGTGGTCGGCGGGGCGGCCGGTGTCGGTGTCGCACCAGCCGAGCACCCGCACGGCGGGTCTGGGCAGGTGGTCGCGGAAGTCGGCCGCGAGGTCGAGGGCGATCATGAAGTCGTCCGGGAAGAGGTTCTCCAGCTCGCGGTCCTGGTAGGAGGGCGCGGAGAGCTCCCAGTGGGCCCGCACCGGAACGGCCGGGACGGCGGGCCTGCACCGGTCCTGCTCGGGCGCGGGCCGGAGCGCCGAGCCGGCCGGCACGTGCAGGACCCGGCAGCCGCGGCCGGAGAAGTCGGACAGCCACTCGTCGTGGAAGAAGAGCAGCAGCCCGTGGTCGGGCAGCGGCCAGTCTCCGCCCGGGCCGGTGGCGCGGAAGGAAGCGGCGAGCCCGGCGCAGTCGAGCTGGGCGAGGAACTGCATCGGCCGGCCGCCGAACTCCGGCCATTCGGTGCCGGCCGGCAGCGCCGGCAGACCGCCCAGCCGCCCGGCGGTCGGGGCGGTGCCCGAGCCGGCGGGCGGGGCTCCGCCGGCGTCGGCGTCGGCGTCGCCGTCGGCTTCGTCCGCGGGGACGAGGACGAGCGAGTGGCGGAGCAGTCGGTCCACCTGCGGCGCCGTCTCCTCGCCCGCCCGCTCGCGGATCGCGGCGTACACGGCGTAGGGCATCGGCATCCCGGGCAGCTCGTCGGCACCGGCCCCGGCAGCGCTCCGGGCAGCGGGCGCGGCGGCGGCCCCGGCGACGGCCGCCGCCGGGTCGGCACCGATGTCGGCACCGGTGTCGGCACCGGCCGCGCGGATGGGCGCAGGCGCGGGCGCGGGGCTCGCGGGCGGTGTGTCGGACGCGGCGTCGGGCGCGTCGGTGGTCAGCGGTTCGGCCATGGCCCAAGCCTGCCATCCGGCACCGACAACCCCTGCACGCGCCCGGCGCGGACAGCCCGTCCGAAGGACCCCGGGGCCGGACCGGGGCCCACGAACGGATGACCCGTCAGGTGCCGGAACGGGGGCTGCCCGGCACCTGACGGGGGCTTGGCGGGGGCTCCCGGTCGGGAGCTCGTGCGGGAGGACGGGGACGGGGTGGCTCAGGCGGCGCAGGTGACCTCGTTGCCCGGGACGTCGAAGATCCCGGAGTCCACGGCCGCACCGGACCGGTACTCGTAGTACAGGTACGTGTAGAAGTCGATCCGCGCGCCGGACCCGCAGGCCGAATCGGCGGCGATGTCGTACGTGAGCGTCACCGTCGTGGTGGCACCCGGGGCGACCGGGACGGTGTGGTGGACCAGCCCGTTCGTGGCGCCGGTGTCACAGCCGGCGACGTTGCCGCCGCAGGCGGAGAAGGCGTACTTCAGGCCGGTGGCCTGGCTGGTGCCGTAGGTCGGCTGGATGGACTGGTAGACGAACTGCACGGGGGTGTCGTGCGGGTTCGTCAGCGTCAGGGTGAGGGTCACCGAGGAGCCCGGGGTCGCCGTCGCCTTGTCGGAACTGACGGACAGCAGCGGGGTGTCCGCCCGGGCGGGAGCGGCCGACAGGAGCAGACCGAGGACCAGGGCCAGGATCGCGGCAAGACCGGAACGGCTCATGAGTGATGTGCGCATGACCAACGAGCGTAGGGACCGCCGCCGGTCCCGGCACCAGGCTCCGCCCCGGCCAGTACGGGCATATGACAGCGGAGCGGACGCGGCGGGCCATTGCCTGCGCTCCAGGGGGCGAAGGGACCGCCGGAAGCGGCGGCCCCCCTCTACTCTCCCGCCCCGCCCGCGTCCCACCGGCGTCGGCACCGGCTCGGGCGGGCAAGGCCGGCCCGGGCTCAGACCGGTGGGGGCAGGATGCCGCAGAGGGTCGCGACCGCCGCCTGGTAGGCGTGGTCCGGCGGGGTGGCGTACCCCACCACCAGGCCGTCCGTCACGGGCATCTGCGCCGGGCCGATCCCCGGGTGGCGGTAGTCGGCCAGCCCGTCGACCGCCAGGCCGTGGTACGCGGCCGCCTTCAGGACGGACCGCTCGGTGCCGGGGGCGAGCCGGAGCACGGCGTGCAGGCCGGCAGCGATGCCGGACACCTCGACGTGCGGCGCGTGCTCGGCCAGCGCGGCCACCAGGTGGTCGCGGCGGTCCCGGTAGCGGCGGCGCATCCGCCGGACGTGCCGGTCGTAGCCGCCGGACTCGATGAACTCGGCCAGGGTCAGCTGGTCGAGCGCGCTCGCCCAGGCCTCCCGCTCCCCCTTCGCCGCCAGTACCCGGTCCACCAGGTGGTCGGGCAGGACCATCCAGCCGAGCCGCAGCGCCGGGGTCAGGCTCTTGCTGGCCGTGCCGAGGTAGACCACCCGCTCCGGGTCCAGCCCCTGCACGGCGCCGACCGGTTGCCGGTCGTAGCGGAACTCGCCGTCGTAGTCGTCCTCCAGCACCAGCCCACCGTTCCGGCGCGCCCAGTCGACCACCGCCGCCCGCCGGGAGGCGTGCAGCGGTCCGCCGGTCGGGAACTGGTGGGCCGGGGTGAGCAGGACCGTCCGGACCTTCTTCCGCGCCGCCAGTCCGTCGATCCGCGCACCGTGCTCGTCCAGCGGCAGCGGCACGGTCGACACTCCGGCGCGGGCCAGCAGCCCGCGGTGGAATCCGAGCCCGTACGCCTCGACGGCCAGCGGGCCGTCTCCGGATGCCGGCAGTACGGCACCCGCACCCTCGAACAGCAGCCGCAGCGCGTGGGCGAACCCGGAGCAGACGACGATCCGGTCCGGATCGGTGCGCACGCCGCGGGCCCGGGCGAGGTAGTCGGCCAGGACGGTGCGCAGCTCGCGCCGGCCCTGCGGATCTCCGGGCCCGAAGGCCTCGCTGGGCGCGGCGGTGAGCGCGCGGCGCGCGGCGGCGAGCCAGGCGGTGCGCGGGAAGGAGGACGCGTCGGGCTGCCCCTGCCGCAGGTCGTGCGAGGGGCGCAGTACCCGGGGCGGCCGGCGGACGCCGGTCGGGGCGACGGGTTCGGCGCGGTCGGCGACGGCGGTTCCCGAGCCCTGACGCGCGGTCAGCCAGCCCTCGGCGACGAGTTCCGCGTAGGCGTCGGCGGCGGTGTTGCGGGCGATGCCGAGGTCCGCGGCGAGCGCGCGGTACGGCGGCAGCCTGGTCCCGGGGGCGAGCCGACCGCTGCGGATCGCCTCGCGCAGTGCGGCCATCAGCGCGGCGCGGCGGCCGCCGCGGGCGGGCAGTTCGAGGTGCAGATCACTGCCGGACGTGGTGGCGGTCGGGGTGTCCGTCATGGTCACGAACCCTATCGGGGGCGACCCGGCGGGCCCCGGCCCTGGTCCTGCAGGGCGCTCCGGGCCGCGACGCCCGCCGGAGTGCTCCGACCGGGTGGCCGGGCTCCGGCATCGGGGTCGCATCACGCCTGCATTCGAGTGGGTTCAGGGGTGGATCGTGTTCAGTCCGGCGTGTCGGCTGGCTATTCCTTCCGCATGACCAACACCAGGAAGTACCTGATCGCCGCCGGCTTCAGCGCCGCGCTGGCCGTCCTCTCCGCCGGACCGGCCTTCGCCGCCGACCTCGACACGTCCAGGTACAGCTCCCCCAGGGCCGCCGACCCGCTGGCCTCCGATGCGGCCGCCATGGCCGCCGCCCTGCTCGACGGCTCCGGGGCCGGCACCGTCTGCATCAACACCGGCAGCGCCACCGCCAGCGGCATAGTCGCCGGCTCCCCGGGCGTGCTGTCCGGCAACCAGATCCAGATCCCGATCAATCTCCAGCTCAACGTCTGCGGCAACAGCATCTCGCTGCTCGGCGGCTAGGCCCCCCGCCGCCCACCCCGAATCCCCTCGTCAGCCGAAGGGCTGCGGACCCGGCTCCCCGCCGGTCCGCAGCCCTTCCTCCGTGTTCGCGCCGGGCCCGCGGCGCCGGCCGCCTACGGCACGACGGTCACCGGCCAGCGGCCCGCCTTGACCAGCCGCACCGCGACCGAGCCGATCAGGCGGTGCCCGGCCCGTTCCGAGGCGCCGACGACCACGGCGTCGGCCCGCAGCTCGTCGGCCAGCCGGGCCATGCCCGTGAACGGGTCGCCCTGGACGGTCACGAAGCGCCAGTCCAACCGCCAGACGTCGCTCAGCCGGCGCTCGGACTCGCGCAGCGCGGCCAGCAGCTCGTCGGCGATCTCCCGGGTGGTCTCGCCGACGGCCGCCCCCGCGAGCGCCGTGGCCGCCCCCAGGACGGGCTGGACGTAGGCCACGGCCAGGGTGGCGTTCTGCCGCCGTGCGAGGCCCGCGGCGTAGGCGGTCGCGCGCCAGGAGGCGTCGGAGCCGTCCAGCCCGGCCAGGATCACCCGGGGCCCGTCCGTCCCGAGCTCGAATCCGGCCGGTGCGGCCGCCGCCTCCGGCTCCTCGGCATCCCCGACGGCCCCTGCATCGCTCTCGTAGGTCATGGCCCGAGGCTATGCCCGGGCACGCCCCGTGACCGTGCGGGCCACGGCGGGTGAGGGCTGTGGTGCGGGCCACGCCGGGACGGGTGCACCACCCCCACGTCGTGCACGGGCCGGTGCAGAAACGTCACCCGGCGTCGACGATGTGCGCGGCCTCACAACCCCATCCGTGTGGCGCGGGCCACTCCACGGCCGTGTTCGATCTTGAAAAATGGGACATTTGCCTTCAAAGCAGCCCAATCCCTAGATCAATACCTCAGGTAACCACCCCCCGACCAGCCCAAACCTCACAATCCTTGAAACCCCCCACCCACCCCCGTAACTTCGAACCCGTTGCACCGAACGACACCGCCCACCAGGCCCCACCGGCCCACGGACGACCCCGGTGCCCCCACCACGCGAACCGCGCGCGTCCCCGCAACCACACCCCCCGACCGGGCCTGGTTCCGCGCGCCCGCACACCCCTTCCGAAAGGAAACCCCATGGCCTTCCGTAACGAGCCCCCCCCCGCCACCACCGCCACCAAGCGCCGCAACCGCGTCCGCATGGCACTCATGGCCGGGGCCCTCACCGCCCTGCCGGTGGCCGGCCTCGTCACGGCCAACGCCGCCTCCGCCGCCCCCGCCTCCGTCTGGGACAAGGTCGCCCAGTGCGAAGCCACCGGCAACTGGGCCATCAACACCGGCAACGGCTTCTACGGCGGCCTCCAGTTCACCTCCAGCACCTGGGCCGCCTTCGGCGGCACCGCCTACGCCCCCCAGGCCCACCAGGCCACCAAGGCCCAGCAGATCGCCATCGGCGAGAAGGTCCTCGCCGCCCAGGGCCCCGGCGCCTGGCCCGTCTGCTCCGTCAAGGCCGGCCTCACCAAGTAACACCCCCAGCCCCCACCCGGCCCCGCCCCCACCGGCACCCCGACAACGCCGCTGCACCCCCACCCGACCACCACACCGGGCCCGGGAGCAACGGCGTCGCGGCGTTCACGGACACGCCACCCGCGCCCGACCCGCGGCCGTACCCGCCGGAGCCTGCTCAGCCGAGAGCCGGCCGACCCACTGCCGCGAGCCGCACCGAGGACGCGTCGAAGCCCCGCCCTATGAGCCGGATCGCCAGCGTGACCTCCCAGGCGAACACCGGCAGTGCCGCCAGCGACCCGGCGGTGGACACCTGCGGGTAGAGCCCGAACAGCACCGCCACCGCCGAGGCGCAGATCAGCGAGCCGCCCGCCAGCCCCAGCACAGCGACGGCCCGCGGCACCAGCCGCGAGCGGTACATCAGGTACGCGAGCGCCAGCGAGTTCGCCCCGAGCACCACGTTCGGCCCGAGCAGGAAGGTCCAGTCGTGCACGGCGACCAGAGCCTGTGCGACGTCGGCCGCCGCGCCGCCCACGTTCTTCCGCAGCGTGACGACGGCGAGCAGGCTCACGATGCCGACGGCGATCACGGCCGCCTCCAGCAGCCGGCCGCAGACGTACGCGAGCGCCACCGCCTCCTGGTGCCGCCGCAGCACCGGGTAGAGCGTGACCCCGGTGCCGACCACGGCCAGTAGCAGCACCATCTCGCACAGGGCCCCCGCCGCCACTCGCCCGTCCGGCCCGCGCCCGGCGACGTACGCGGCGCCGTCGAGCACCGGCCCGTAGAGCAACATCCCTGCTATCGCAGCGACTTCGGTTACCAGGAACAGCACGCCCGCGACTACTGCCGTTCTCCTGCCTGCCGACCGCTCCACCGGAATCCCCTCTCTGCAGCCCACCTAGGTGTACGGCGTACACTTCGCACAAAGTAGGCGTACGCCGTACACTCGTCAAGTCGACCCGTGGCGGGAGGAGTGGAGATGGCCGAGGGGACGCGCCGTACCCCGCTGAGCAGGGAGCGCGTGCTGCGGGCCGCCGTGGCGTTCGCCGACGGTCCGGGCGCCGGTGGAACGACGGGCGGCTCGGGCGGCGGCATCGAGGCCCTCAGCATGCGCAAGCTCGCCCAGGAGTTGGGCGTGGTGCCGATGGCGCTCTACAAGCACGTCGCCGGCAAGGAGGAGCTCCTGGCCGGCATGGTCGACGCCGTCGTCGGCGAGATCGACCCGCCCGCCCCCGGTGCCGGCTGGAAGGACGTGGTCCGGCAGCGCGTGCTCTCCGCCCGCCGGGTGCTGCGCCGCCACCCCTGGGCGCCGCGCGTGATCGAGTCGCTGCCGGCGCCGACACCCGCGATGCTCGCCCACCTGGACTCGGTGATCGGCACGTTCCGCTCCGGCGGCCTCTCGGCCGATCTGACCCACCATGCGATGCACGCGCTCGGCGGCCGCGTCCTGGGGTTCTCCCAGGAACTGTTCGACGCCTCCCCGCCCGGCGACACCCCTCCGGGGCAGGCGGCACCGGGGACGGCGGCACCGGCCGCCGAACTCGCCGCCCGCTACCCGTACATCGCCGAGATCGCCGCCTCCGCCGTGCACACCGACGGCTCGGTGATCAGCGGCGGCTGCGACGACCAGTTCGAGTTCGAGTTCGCCCTCGACCTGCTCCTCGACGGCATCGACCGCCTCCACCGGAAGGGCTGGACGTCGGCCGCCCCCCGGGGCAGCCGGTCGACGGCACCGGCGGGCGGGTAGCCGGTCCACGACTCGACGCTCACACGGGCTGCCAGAGCTCCACCCGGTTGCCCGCGGGGTCGGTCACCCAGCCGAACCGACCGACGCCCTCCATGTCCTGCGTCTCCTCGGCGACGTCCGCCCCCTTGGCGCGCAACTGCGCGAGCATCGCATCCAGGTCGCGGACCCGGAAGTTGAGCATGGTCTGCTGGGCGCGGGAGCCGAAGTAGTCGGTCTCGGCCTCGAACGTCGCGAACACCGTCGGCCCGGCCTCCTGGCGCCACAGGCCGTACTCGTCGAAGTCCACGCCGAGGCAGTCCCGGTACCACGCGCTCAGGGCAGCCGGATCGGCGGCCCGCAGGAAGTACCCACCGATTCCCAGCACACGTTCCATGCCGTCATCCTGCCAGGAGGGGGACCGCACGACGCAGCGGCACCGGCGGGGGGGCAGAGACGGCGAGCACCCCCGCCGCTGCACGGTGCAGCGACGGGGGCACACACCGGGGCGTCGGTCCGAGGCGCACCGATCACCGCATCAGGTGGACGTCACCGCATCATGTAGACGCTGTCCATGAATTCGATGATCTGCTGATCCGTCAGGCGCTGGCCGTTGCGGTGGCCCATGGCGAGGTCGGCCTCGCTGATCATGCCGACCAGGCGGTCGCCGTCGATCACCGGGATGCGGCGGATCTGGTGCTGCTCCATCTTCTTGAGCACCGTGTCCATGCTGTCCTCGGCGCGGACGCAGTGGAGGTGGCCGGCCATGTCCATCGCCGTCATGTCGGCCGGGTCCTTGCCCTCGGCGATACATCGGATGACGATGTCGCGGTCGGTGATGATGCCCTTCAGCTTCTGGTCGTCGCCGCAGATCGGGAGTGCGCCGACGTTCATGTCGCGCATCATCATGGCGGCTTCGGCGAGAGTCTGGTCGGCGCCGATGCACTGGGCGCCGGTGTGCATGATGTCTCGGGCAGTGGTCACTGGGACTCCTTGTCAGGTCTGCCCCCGAGTACCGGGTGTTCCGGTGCGATCACCATAAGCAACAGTTCCGGCTCCCGCGAGCCGCGGAGCCCGGCGCCGGAGGAGGGGCGGCGGGCCCTGGCGCGGGCGCACAGGCCGCCGCGCGGGCCGTCAGCCGTACCGCCACCCGTGCCCGCGGCGCGGCGGCGGCCGATACTGGGGGCGTGACGCGGAACCTCGCCGATGCCGTCGATGCCGTCGACGAAGCCGTGCGGGCGCGGCCCGCGACGGCGCTGCGGCCCTACGTGGCCTGGTACTCGGGCTATCGCCAGCGCGGGATCGCACCCGCCGTCCACCGCGGGCTGCCGTCGCCCTACCTGACCTTCATCCTCACGCTGGACGAACCGCTCACCGTCGCCGAGCACCCCGATCCGGCGCAGCCGGGCGACGACTACGCCACCCTGCTCGGCGGGCTGCACACCCGGCCCGCGCTGATCACGCACGACGGCCGGCAGTCCGGCGTCCAGATCGCGGTCCATCCGCTGGCCGCCCGGGCGCTGTTCGGCCTGCCGGCCGGCGAACTGGCCGGCCTGGACGTGCCCGCCGAGGCGGTGCTCGGGGCCGCGGGGCGGCGGTTGCAGGAGCGGCTGCGGGAGGCGGGCGACTGGCCGGCGCGCTTCGCCGCGCTGGACGACGCCCTCCTTCGGGCGGCACGCCCGTCGGGGCGGGTACCGGCGGAGGTGCTCTGGGCCTGGCAGGCACTGCTGCGCAGCGGCGGGGGGCTGCCGGTGGCCGCGCTGGCGCGGGAGACCGGCTGGAGCGGTCGGCACCTGCAGGGCCGGTTCCGGCGCGAGACGGGGCTGGCTCCGAAGGCCGCCGCCCGGGTGATCCGGTTCGATCGCGCGCGGCGTCTGCTCGGCGCTCCCGGACCGGTACCGCGCCTGGCGGAGCTGGCCGTCCGCTGCGGCTACTTCGACCAGGCGCACCTGGCCCGCGAGTTCCGTGCCCTGGCCGGCTGCGCGCCGAGTGTCTGGCTGGCGGCGGAGGGCGCGGACGCGGCGAAGTTCCGAAACGTCCAAGGCGGGGCAGGCGTGCCGGCGCCAGAGTGGGAGCCGTAAGAGCCGCTCGGCGGCCGTACCGCGGTCGTACCGGCCGGCAGACCGGAACAGCCCCTGGCCCGGGTCTCACGCCGCCCCTGGCCCGGGCCCCCGCCCCGCTCAGAAGGAGTTCGCCATGGACACCGCCGTTCCCGCTCCGGACGCCGAGACGCCCCCGCCGCAGGTCTGGCCCAGCCTGCGGGCCCGTGACGCCCGCGCACTGATCCGCTTCCTGGCGGACGCCTTCGGCTTCCAGGAGGTGGTCGTCTACGGCGAGGGCGACGTCGTCGCGCACGCCGAGCTGGCCTGGCCGGAGGGCGGCGGCGTCATGCTCGGCTCCGACCGGCCCGAACCCGGGGGCAGCGACGTCTGGCCGGGCCGTCCGGGAGGCTTCACCGCCTACGTGGTCACGGCCGACCCGGACGCGGTGCACGCCCGCGCGGTCGCCGCCGGAGCCCGGATCACCACGGCGCTGCACGAGACCGACTACGGGTCGCGGGACTTCGCGGCAGCCGATCCCGAGGGCAACCGCTGGTACTTCGGCACCTACCCGGGCTCGCCGCGGCCCGCGGCCGGCTGAGGCCGTGGTGTCCCGGCAGGCCGGGTCCGCCGCCGCGGCGGCGGCCGGTGGTCGTCCCTCCGAGCGGCGTCCGTCCCGCGAGGACCCGGTCGGCGGGAGCGACGCGGTGGAGCGGCTGCGGGCGGTCTGCCTGGCGCTGCCGGCCGTGGAGGAACGTGAGAGTCACGGGGAGCCGACCTGGTTCGGCGGCACGGGCCGGCGGGCGCGGGTGTTCACCATGCTCGCCGACCACCATCACGACGAACGGCTCGCCTTCTGGTGCCCCGCACCGGCCGGGGCCCAGGCGGCGCTGATCGCGGAGGACCCGACCCGCTTCTTCCGTCCCCCGTACGTCGGCCACCGCGGCTGGGTCGGCGTCCGCCTGGACGTGGAACCGGTCGACTGGGCCCGGATCGAGGATCTGGTCACCGACGCCCACGCCCTGGTGACCGGCTGACACGGGGACCGCGGCCCACCCGAGAGCCTGCGGCAACGCGGCCGCGCCGGACGGGCTGGACGGGCCGGCTGCGCCGGACGGGCCGGAGCCGCCGGACGGGCCGGACACTGCTCGCGCCGCAGCCGGTGCACGGGCAGACTGGCTGCGCAGGCCCCGCGAGCTCCGGCGCGGGCCGGCGCAGCCCAGCCGCGCGACTCGGAGGCGGCCATGCCGCAGATGGTGGTGGACGGGCGCACCCTCGCGCTCTCGCACCTCGACAAGGTGTACTACCCGCGTACCGGCACGCCCAAGGGCGAAGTGCTCCGGTACTACGCGGCCGTGCACACCGCGCTGCTGCCGCACCTGCACGACCGTCCGGTCTCCTTCCTGCGCTGTCCGGACGGGGTCGAGGCCGAGGTGTTCATCGCCAAGAACCCGCCCGCCGGGACGCCGCGCTGGGTGCGGACGGTCGAGGTGCCGAGCAGGAGCGGGGAGCTCCGGCAGGTGGTCCTGGACGACGGGGCGGCCCTGCTCTGGGCCGCCAACCTGGGGTGCCTGGAGCTGCACGTACCGCAGTGGCACGCGACCGCCCCCGGCCTGGCGGACCGGCTGGTGCTGGACCTCGACCCGGGCGAGGGCGCCTCGGTGCTGACCTGCCGGACGGTGGCCGTCCTGCTGCGCGAGCGGCTGACGGCGGACGGGCTCGACTGCTGGGTGAAGACCTCCGGGTCCAAGGGGCTCCACCTGCTCGCCCCGATCGTGCCGACGCCGAGCAGCCGGGTCTCCGGGTACGCCAAGGCGCTGGCGGCCTCGCTGGAGGCGGCGTACCCGGAGCTGGTGGTGCACACCATGGCCAAGGCCCGCCGCGCCGGCCGGGTGTTCGTGGACTGGTCGCAGAACTCGGCCAAGAAGACCACCGCCGCGCCGTACACCCTCCGGGCCCGGCCCCGGCCGACCGTGTCGACACCGGTGTCGTGGGCGGAGCTGGAGCAGGCCCGGACCGAGGAGGACCTGGTGTTCACCCTGGCCGAGGTGCCCGGCCGCCTGGCCGAGTTGGGCGACCTGCTCGCTCCCCTGCTCGACCCGGACCGTGCCCGCCCGCTCCCCGGCCCCGAGAAGCCGGGCCGGACCCGCGAACGGGCGCCCTCCCCCGGGCCCGACCCCACCGGCGCCGCCTCGGCCGCTCCCGCTGCCGCCGCAGCAGCCTCCGAAGCGGGCTCCGCACCCGCTCCCGCCCGACAGCCACCCGCGCGCACCCGCTCGCCGCTGGTGCTGGAGCCGCCCGTCGAGGTGATGCGCCCGGCCGCCGTCACGGCGGTGCCGCCGACGGACGGGCTGGACGGGTCCGGCGTGCTGTACGAGCTGAAGCTGGACGGCTTCCGCTGCGTGGCCTTCGCCCGCGGGGAACGGCCGCCGTACCTGCAGTCCCGGTCCGGCCGCGACCTCGCCGCCGAGTTCCCGCCGATCACGGCCGCCGTCGCCCGGCTGCCCGCGGGGCTGGTGCTGGACGCCGAACTGGTCGCCTGGCGCGAGGGGCGGTTCGCCTTCGAGGAGCTGCTGCGCACCCGGCAGGCCCGCGCCGCCGAGTCCACGGCGCTCGGCCTGATCGCCTTCGACGTGCTGGCGCTGCCCGGGCGGGACGTCCGCCAGCTGCCGCTCGCCGACCGGCGGCGGCTGTTGCTGGCGGCGCTCGCCGACGTACCGCCGCCCATCCAGCCGGTGATGGCCACCACCGACCGGGTCGAGGCGCTGACCTGGATGGAGCAGCTGGCCGACACCGGTGTCGAGGGCCTGGTCTGCAAGGCGGCCGGCTCCGCCTACCGCCCGCGCGGCGCCGGCCGGGTCTGGGTGAAGTACCGCCGCAGCGACACCCTCGACGCGACCGTCCGCGCGGTGGCGGGTTCGGCTGCCCGGCCGGAGGCGCTGGTGCTGGAGCTCGACGACGGGCGGGTCATGCTCTCCTCGCCGCGGCTGACCCCCGTGCAGGCCGGCCGGGTCGCCGAGGCGGTGCACGGCCGGCTCGGCAGGGCGGTCCGCGATCCCGAGCACGGCAGTGTCCGCCCGCTCACCGCGCCGTTGCGGGCGGAGGTGACCGTCACCGGGCGCCCGCCGATGGCGGCCTTCGTGCGGTTGCGCGGCGACTGACCCGGGGACCGCCGCCCGGATCCGACCTGCCGTCAGCTCCCCCCTGGGCGCGCTGGACGCGGCCGGCACTCGGGACGCGCCCGCACCCGGCCCGTCACGCCGCCCGCCCGGCCCCCTTGCCCGGCACGTGGCGCGAGGGCTCGGGCGCGTGCGCGGTCGGCCAGGGCGGCCTCGCGCCGGAGGCCCGGGCGTGGGTGAACTCGGTGACGAAGACCTCCACGAAGGCCGGGAGGTCGGCGGGCTTGCGGCTGGAGACCAGGACGCCCGGACCGTCCCGGCACACCTGCACCTCCTCGTCCACCCACCGGGCACCGGCGTTGACCAGGTCGGTGCGCAGGCTCGGCCACGAGGTGAGCGTGCGGCCGCGCACCGCGTCCGCCTCGACGAGCGTCCAGGCGCCGTGGCAGACCACCGCGACCGGTCGGCCTGCGTCGCAGAGGGCGCGGACGAAGCCGACGGCCCGGCCGTCCGTCCGCAGCTGGTCCGGGCTGGCGACGCCGCCTGGCAGGACCAGGGCGTCGTAGTGGGCCGGGTCGGCCTCGCCGACGACGTCGTCCACCGGGAAGGTGTCGGCCCGGTCCAGGTGCTCGAACGCCTGCACCAGCCCGGCCCGCGTCGAGACCAGCCGGGGTGTCCCGCCGGCCTCCGCCACAGCCTGCCACGGGGTGGTCAGCTCGACCTGCTCGGCGCCCTCCGGGGCGACCAGGAAGGCGACGGACCGGCCGATCAGCGTGACCAGCGGCGGCATCGCGAACTCACCTGGCGTAGTGGTCGGCCAGGACGGAACGGCCGTGCTCGGTGAGTTCGACGGAGGCCGGTGGCGGGGCGGAGCGGACGCGGGCCCGCGGGCAGTCCAGGTGGACCACCAGCTCCAGGTGGTCGATCCGCGCCACCAGCCCCACCGGGAGGAGCAGCCGGGTGCCCCGCACCCACGGACCGGCGTCGACCACCAGGTGGTCCCCGGCGTCCTGTTCGACCCGGCCCAGGGGGCCGTCGGTCGCCTCCACCTCGTACCCGACCAGGCTCAGGTCGGCGGCGTGGTGGGAGCCGGGTCGGTACTCCCACAGTTCGGTCGTCATGGCACTCACGCCTCCGGCCGGTCCCAGGGCCTGCGGTCCGGCGGCTCCTGGCGGTCGCCGCGGTCGCGCCGGTCGAGGCGCGTCCACCAACCCCCGCCCGCACGGCCGGTGCCGTCCGCCCGGTCCCCGTCCGTACGGCCGCCCCCGCCGGGAGCACCCCCGGCAGAGCCACCCTCGGCGCCGGGACGGCGACGGCGCAGCAACACCGCGACGCCGAACGCGATGCCCACGCTGGCCGCCCAGACGACCGCGACGGTGGCCACGGCCGCCGTCGTCGGGGCGCGCACGCCGATGCTGAGGCAGATCGCCGACATCACCAGTGCGGTCATCAGCACCCCGGGCGGCACCTTGCGCACCGAGCCCTGCAGCACGGTCCGGACCCGGCTCGGCTGTTTGGCCCCCATGGTGCTCAACCGCCGGTCCAGCTTGGTGTCCTGGCGAAGATCGCACTCGATCTCCTCCAGCAGCCGTCGCTCCCGACCGCTCAATGCGGGTCCGTCCATCTCGGTCACCTCCGACACGTCCGGTGACGTCGTTCTCGCATCCGGGCGGATGCCCGGTTCAGGGGTGCGTCAACCGCCCCGACCGGCCGGTGCGGCAGCGGCAGCGGTCGGACGGCAGGCCCCGAAGGCCCGCGGGCGGGCCAACAGGCTGTCGTCCAGCGCCTGCAACAAGGCGGCGGCGTCGTGGTGCACCTCCGCCGCACCTGCCGCCAGCAACTCGGGCTCACGCGCGACGGCGGTCTCCAGCGCGACGCAGGGGACAGCCGCACGACGTGCCGCCTGGACCTCGGGAACGCTGCCGGCGACGAACACGGCGTGCGACGGCTCGCCGTCGACCAGGCCGAGCGCGGCCCCGACCGGGTCGGAGCCGGGAGCGGCCACGGTCAGCGCCGGGGCCCCGACCGGACCGGGTCCGGTCAGCACCACCGTCCAGCCCCGGGCGTCGCACTCGCGCAGCAGCTCGGCGTCACCGGATGCCGGCGGGCGCACCGCGGACGCGGTACCGGTGGCCGGCGCACCGCGCCAATCGGTACCGAAGAGTGCCGCCGAGATGACCGTCATGGCCCACCGCTCCCATTCCGTGCCACGCACGGGCGCGCCCTTCCAGACTAGGCCCCCGCCCCAGCGCGCGCCCGCCACGGAGCGCCACCACCGGCTGTCGGCGCCCCACCGCAGCCGGGACACCCTGTCCCGGGCCGGCCGGGGACCGGGGGCGGTGTGGCCGAAGGTGCGGCGTAAGGCGTCGATGAAGGCGCTGGTCGACGGCCGGCCGGACCGGTGGGCCACGGGGTCACCGGTTGCCTCTCGTGGCCTGCAGTCCTCACGGCGGGCGTCAGGCGTGGTCGGAGTCGTACACGTCCTCGCAGGCCCGGCGGTTCCTGATGCCGTCGAACTCGACGCAGAGCTCGCCGGAGTGCTCGAACCAGCCCCACTCCGCGCTGAGGGTGCTGCCGTGGCGGGTCGCCCTCTGCGGGTAGTGCACCTCGTGACCGCTCAGGAAGAGGTGGGCGGTGCGCTCGTTCACTCCGGCGGGCGGGTTGGTCCAGATCGCCACCGCTTTATCGACATGGGTGCCGGTCCCCTCGACCCGGATGCACACCTGCGGGCCGCCCTCGATGGGGTGGTGGGTGCAGGCGCTGGAGGACCGGGTGGCGGCCCCGGCCTGCGGCCCGGCGAGGATCGGGAGCGAGGCGGTGGCGGCGGCGATCGCCGCCGCGACGAAGCGGCGCAACAGGGGGTACTCCTCGGCCGGCGGGACACGACTGCCCCGGCTAACGCCGCTCCACCCGCCGGAGTCGCGGCCCCCTGCCGACCGTCACCCGGTCGGCCGACCGCCCCGTCTTCCGAGGCAGGAAGTCGAACCACCCGACTTCCTGTGCGGCGCCCGGACGGCCGGGCGGCCGCCCGACCGGCGAGGGCGAGCCCGGCGGGCCCACGAACCGGCTGGGCGTGTGAACGGGGCGGGAGGGCGTCGGCCGGGGCCCCGTCCCCGCCGCTACACCGGCTCGGGGTCGGTGGCCAGCCGGGCGTGCAGGTGCTCGTCGTGGTACTCGCCGTCGCCGAAGCGGTAGGAGGCGCGCAGCGTCCCCTCGGCCGGGTAGCCGCAGCGCTCGGCCACCCGGCAGGAGGCCGCGTTGCCGACCGCGTGGGCGATCTCGATCCGGCGGGCGTCCGCCGTGGCGATGCCCCAGCTGGTGACGGCCCGGGTGGCGCGGGTCGCGACGCCGCGGCCGCGGGCGGCCGGCATCAGCCAGTAGCCGATCATCGCGAGCCCGTCGGCCCGGTCGGTCCAGCGCAGCGCGACGTTGCCGAGCAGGTCGCCGTCGCCGCCGTCGACGACGGCGAAGGCCGCGGCGTTGCCGGAGTCCCAACCGGTCTCCCACCGGTCGAGGTAGGCCGCCGCCCCGGCCTCGTCGGTCGCGCGGATCGGGTTCCAGAGCGCGACGGCCGGGTCGGCCGCCGCCTCCAGGAGGCGGGCCACCACGCCGCCGCGGACCTCCGTCCGACGGCTCCAGGGCCGCAGGACGATGTCGCCGAGGTCCAGCGTGACGGGGACGAAGGCGCGCTGGTCGGAGATGGAGTCGACGGTGCTCATCCGGCCTTCCTACCTCGCCTCCCGCCCGCGGCGCCAGCGGATTTCCGGCACCATCGGGCGGCCGCCGCCGGGCCGGAAGCGGCGGCGGGACGCCCTGGGTCTTGCGCGGGGATCGAGGCGTGATCGAGGTGTGCACCACCCACACGTCCGAGTCGGACGGCACGGTGCCGGCGGCCGTGCGGTCCCTGCTGGTCGGCGTCTTCGGCGTGTTCGCGGACGAGGACCGGGAGCACACCCTCGGCGGGGCGCACGCGCCGGCCCGCGACGGCGGCGAGTTGATCGGCCACGCCGCGGTCGTGCAAAGGCAGTTGTGGTACGACGGGCGGGCGCTGCGGGCGGGTACGTCGAGGGGCGGGTGTCCGCGCCGACCGTCGGGGCCGCGGCCACGGCCGCGCGCTGATGGCCGTGTCGGAAGGCGTGATCGCGCGCGCGTACGACCGTCCGGCCGGAAGGCGAATCGGCGCGTCAGATGGCGTCCCCGGCAGGCGGCCGCAGGCCGGGGCGTAGTGGCGGACGGCCGCCGGCCACCTGCGGCCGCCGCCGCCCCGGCCGCGCGTCCTACCGGCTGCTGGGCGCCACCTTGCCGAGGAGGTGCAACAGCCTGTCCAGCGAGTCCCGGGAGTTCGGCTCGGTCAGGTTGACCATGAGGCGGAAGAGCACCTTCAGCAGGGCCGGATGACCGAGCCCCATGGCACCGGCCGCGCCGATCAGCTTCGGTCGCCCGAGCACGTCGGCGGCGAGCCGGCCGAGCGCGAAGTAGCCGTCGTAGGCGGCGCGCAGCGCCTGCGGGTAGGCGCGCAGGGCGAGGTCGCGGCCGCGGTCGGTGCGCCGGGCGAGCGCCTGGACGATCGTCTCGGCGGCGTACCGGCCGGACTCCATCGCGTACGCGATGCCCTCGCCGGTCGCCGGGCTGACCGTGCCGCCGGCGTCACCGACCAGCAACAGGCCGTCGGCGTAGTGCGGTTGGCGGTTGAGTCCCATCGGAAGGGCGGAGCCGCGGACGGGTTCGGTGACGCTCTCCGGGCTGTAGCCGTACTCGGGGGGCAGGTCGGCGCACCAGCGGCGGAGCAGGTCCCGCCAGTCCACCTCGCGGGCGACGGCGGCGGTGTCCAGCACGCCCAGCCCGACGTTGGCCGTGCCGTCGCCCATGCCGAACACCCAGGCGTAGCCGGGCAGCAGGCGGCGGCCCGGGTCGCGCGGGTCGCGCAGGTCGAGCCAGGCCTCCAGGTAGCGGTCCTCGTGTCGCGGCGTGGTGAAGTACGTCCGATAGGCGACCCCCATCGCCCGGTCGGTGCGGCGGTAGCGCTTCATCGCGAGCGAGAGCCGGGTGGAGTTGCCGTCGGCCGCGACCACCAGCGGCGCGCGGTACGAGACCGGCTGCTTCTCCTCGCCGAGACGGGCCGTCACGCCGGTGATCCGGCCGGTCCGCTCGTCGACCAGGGGACCCCCCACATTCGCCCGTTCGACCAGCCGGGCGCCGGCCGAGGCGGCGCGACGGGCGAGCAGTTCGTCGAAGTCGGCACGCCGGCGGACCAGTCCGAAGGACGGATAGGCGGACAGCCGGGGCCAGTCCAGCTCGACGGTGCGGTGCCCGGCGACCAGGCGCAGCCCGCGGTTGTGCAGCCAACCGGCCTCCTCGGAGACGTCGATGCCGAGGTCGATCAGCTGTTTGACGGCGCGCGGGGTGAGGCCGTCGCCGCAGACCTTCTCGCGCGGGAACGCCGACTTCTCCAGCAGCAACACGTCCAGCCCCGTGCGGGCGAGGTGGTAGGCGGCGGTGGAGCCCGCGGGGCCCGCACCGACCACGATCACGTCGGCGCTGTCCCGCCCCCGCGCCGGGTCGGCGGCGGAGCCGGCGTCGGACAACTGCTGCTCTGGGCCGGGCATCACGTACTCCCACGGGTCGGATCGGCTGCGGAACCATCGGAATCGGCGGAACGAAGCGGAGTCAGCGGTCTCAGACGATAGGGAAAGCGGCCTCCGCGCCGCGCCCCGACACGCGGACCCGCCCCGACGACCGGTCGTTACCAGCCATCGGGGCGGGCCCTGCCGGGCGACGCGCCAGGGTCCGCCGGAGCAGCCGCACGGCCGGCGGTCGGAGGCCGCCGGGGAGTCCGGCCGGCGGTCAGAGGCCGCCGTTGACGACCGCGCTGGAGACGGCGCCGCGGCGCACGTTCCACTTGGCCAGGATCTTGTCGTACTCGCCGTTGTGGATCAGGGTGTCCAGTGCCTTCGCCAGCACGTCCCGCAGCGCGGTGTCGCCCTTGGCGACGGTGATGCCGTAGGGGCCGGCCTGGAGGTAGTTGGTGCCGGCCAGCTGGAACGTCCCGGCACGGCCCGGCTGGGTGGTGTTGTACTGCGCCACCGGGTAGTCGTTCAGGTCGGCGGCCGCCGCGCCCGAGGCGACCTCGGCGAGCGCCTGGTCGTCGTAGTCGAAGCGGTGGATCTGCAGCGACCTGCCGGACCGCTGGCAGGCCGGGACCTGTCGGGCGGCCAGCTCGTCCTGGACGGTGCCGCGCTGGACTGCGACCGCACGACCGCAGAGGCTGTCCAGGCTGGAGAGGTTCAGCGGGTTGCCGGCCTTGACCACCATGACCGTCCCGGAGCCGAAGTAGTCGACGAAGTCGACCCCGGGGTCGGCCTGGTGGCCGTCGTCGGCGGCGCCGAGCTGGCGCTGCTTGGTGTCGATGACCGCGGCCATCGCCAGGTCGATCTGCTTGGCCTGGACGGCCGGAATCAGCTTCTCGAACGGCATGTCGACGAACTCGACCTTCACCCCGAGCTGGCCGCCGATCGCCTTGGCGAGTTCCGGGTCGATCCCGGCCGGCGAGGCGTTCGAGTCCCGGAAGTCGACCGGGGGGTAGTTGAGGTAGGAACCGATCTTCAGGACTCCGGCGGAGCGGACCGCCTGGGGGAGCCGGGCGTGCAGGTCGTCGCTGTTGCCGGCGGCCGGGGTGGCGCCGCCACCGCAGCCGGTGAGCAGCAGCCCGCCCGCGCCCAGCGCGGCGGCGGTGCGCAGCGGGGACCGGGAGCGGGCGGGGCCGGCGCCGGCCGGGGCCGCGACCGGCGCGGACGCGGAGACGGGAGGGGGAACGGAGGGAACGAGGGTGTGGTGCATCGCGATGCGTCTTCTTCGCAGGTGAGGGAGTGCGTTCGGGGAGACGCCGCGCCGGAGTGGCTGCCGGGTACGCAGTGCGGACCGCATCGCCGTGTGCCCTTGATCGGGCCGCCCCGGGGTGAGGGGGCGGCCGTCGGCGGAGGTCCGCCGTCGGGGGCGGTCGGGGTCATCCTCGCACCCCCGCCGGCGGCCCGTACCGCCGGGGGCAGGCACCGGGCAGCCGGGGAGGGAGGCCCCGGGGACGGCGCGGAGGTACGCCGGGCGGGCGCGGAAGGACGCGTCCGGCGGGCGCGGAGGGGAGCATCCGGGCGCGCGTCCACGCGTCGCACATCACGCACACAATCGGGTGACCGGATCGTTGCACTGGACTATCCAGCGCAATTGGGGCGACGAACTGACAATCCGACCAAATCGACCTTGCGTCACAGCGGCAGCTGCGGGACCTTAGGCCCTCTCGTTCACCGTCACGGTCCGTCACCGGACCGGCGGGACGGACGAGGGCTCTCCCACCTGCCGCGCAGGCCCTTCCGGGCCGCCGACCCACGATGGAACCAGCATGCGCATCCGCTCCACCGCGGCGCGATCCCTCGTCGCCGTCCCCACCGCCGCCGCTCTGCTGCTGCTCGCCCCGACCGCGCAGGCCGCCGCCGGCGGCAAGCCCGCCAAGGGCAACAACGGCACCGTGAAGATCCACGACGCGGCGACCGGGCAGGAGGACACCCGGAACGAGCCCAAGGTGTGCACGTTCTACCTGGACTCCTTCGGCTTCGACCCCGGCCAGGACGTCATCTGGCTGATCGCCGAGGTCCACGACAAGAGCGAGACCGCGGTGGCCTACGGCGACCTGCCGGTCGACGGCAAGGGCCACGTCCGCACCGAGGACATCAACCTCCCGGACGGCCACTACAAGCTGTACTGGGCCTCGGTCGAGATGACCGACGGCAAGCTGCCGGCCGAGCCGGAGCTGAACAACCCCAAGCACAAGGTGTTCAAGGTGGACTGCGGGGGCAGCACCCCGACGCCGACTCCGACCAAGCCCACCGGCAAGCCGTCGCCGAGCGCCACCCCCACCAAGACCGCGACCCCGACGCCGACGGTCACCCAGACGCCGTCGCCGACCGCGACGCCGACCGTCACCCAGACGCCGTCGCCGACCGCGACCCCCACCAAGACCGCGCCGCCGACCCCCCCGCCGGCCACGCCGACCGCCACCCCCACCGTGACGGCCACGCCGACCGTGACCGCCACCCCGTCGACCACCCCGTCGGCGACGGCCACCGCGACCCCCTCCGCCTCGCCGTCCGCCACCACCTCGCCGTCGGCCGTGCCGACCACCGAGGCCCCGGCGCCGACCTCCGCCCCGTCGACGGCCCCCACCGCCACCGTCCCGGTGCAGACCCCGCCGGCCGGCACCGTGGTCAACCCGGAGAAGCCGCTGATCATGCCGGCCAAGGTCAGCGTCCCGACCCCGATCACCGGCGCCACCCAGACTGGCAAGGACCTCGCGTCCACCGGTAGCGACGGCACCCTGCTGGTGGCCGGCGCCGGTACCGCGCTGCTGCTGGCCGGCGCGGGCGCCGTGGTCTACACCCGCCGGACCCGCAAGTCCTCCTGACGCCAGGCAGGACCGCGAACGGCGGGCCGGTGACCACCTGGTCGCCGGCCCGCCGCCGTATCTCCCCTGGGCCGCTCCCGTCGCGGGGGGCGGGAGCGTCTCAGGGGTTCACCGCGAGCACCACGTAGGCCGCCAGGACGGCCAGGTGCACGGCGCCCTGGAGCGGCGTGGCCCGGCGCGGGATGACCGTCAGGGTGCCGACGACGACGGTCAGCGCGAGCAGTACCAGGTGGGACGGGCCGAGGCCGAGCACCAGCGGGCCGGACAGCCAGACGGTGGCCAGCGCGACGGCCGGGATGGTCAGACCGATGCTGGCCAGTGCCGAACCGAGCGCCAGGTTCATGCTGGTCTGCACCCGGTTGCGAAGCGCCGCGCGCAGGGCCGCGATGGTCTCCGGCAGCAGCACCAGCATCGCGATCACGACGCCGACCACCGAGGACGGCAGGCCCGCCGAGTAGACCGCGGACTCGATGGTCGGCGAGACGGCCTTGGCCAGACCCACCACCGAGACCAGCGCCACGCCGAGCAGCCCGAGGCCGGCCAGGGCCGCCCGGGTGGTCGGCGGGTGCGCGTGGTCGTCCTCGTCGAGCACCTCGCCCTCCTCCGTGACCGGCAGGAAGTAGTCGCGGTGCCGGACCGTCAGGGTCGCCACGAAGAGCCCGTACAGCAGGAGTGACGCGACGGCCGCGAAGGCCAGCTGGGTGGTGGAGAACTGCGGGCCGGGCGAGCTGGTGGTGAAGGTCGGCAGGACCAGGCTGAGCGTGGCCAGGGTGCCGACGCAGGCCAGGGCCGCGCCGGTGCCCTCGGCGTTGAACACCGCCACCCGGTACTTGAGCGCGCCGACCAGGATGCACAGACCGAGGATGCCGTTGCAGGTGATCATCACTGCGGCGAACACGGTGTCCCGGGCCAGCGTGGCCGCCTTGTCCCCGCCGTCCGCCATCAGCGTCACGATCAGCGCCACCTCGATGACCGTCACCGCCACGGCGAGCACCAGGGAGCCGAACGGCTCGCCCACCCGGTGGGCGATGACCTCGGCATGGTGCACGGCGGCCAGCACCGCACCCGCCAGGAAGCAGGCCACCAGGCCGACCCCCCACCCGGGCAGGTCCCGCTTCCAGGTCAGGACGAGGACGACGAAGGCCGCCACGGGGACGACGACCGTCCACTGCGCGGCGACCGCGCGGAGCTTCGGGAGCATGCGGTCACCATCGCAGACCGGCTCCCGTCCGCCGCGCAACGTCGCCGGGCACCCGCCCCGACGGGACCCGGCTCAGCGGCTCTGCGGAGAGCCGTCCGGCCGGTCAGCCACCGTACTCCGCGAGATAGCCGAGCACCTTGGTGACATGGGGTCGGACCCGTTCGGGGACGCCGCCGGCGTCGGCGACGGTCTTGTCGCTCGTCCGGTAGCCGGCCGCGACGAGGGCGGGCAGGTCGGCGGTGAAGCCGCGGTGCTTGAACTGCTGGTCGAGCCAGCAGACGTAGTTGCCCATCGAGACGATCGCGTCGGCCGGGTCCATGTAGTCCTTCACGCCGTCGTGGTCGCCGTCCTGCGCCCAGGCGTTGAAGACCGCGGGCGTCCACATGGCGACGCCGTACTCGCCGGACTCCGGCCGGGCGGCCTGCGGGTCGAAGCCGCTCTCGGCTTTGAGCACGGCCGCGATCAGCACCGGGGTGATCTCCGGCTCCGGGCAGCGGCGGGCGGCGTCCTCGATCGGCCCGCGCAGCGCGAGGGGCACGTCCGCGCCCGCCGGGATGGCACCGGCGGGCGCGGGCCGGCCCGAGGACGGGACGGCCGGACGGACGGCGGGTTGCGCCGTCACGGGCCGGCCCGGCGACGAGCCGTCCGCGGCGGACGGGGCGGACGCCGGCTCGGGCCCGCCGGCCAGGGCGAGCAGCAGGGCGGCCACCGCCGCCAGGCCGCCCGCGCCGGCCACCGCCCCGACCCGCCGTGCGCGTCTCGCCCCGGCGGCCCGTCGGTCGCCGCTCCCGCCCGGGCCGCCCGGGCCGGCCTGACCGACCGGGCCACCCTGACCGCCCGGGCCGCCCGGTCGCGGCAGCAGGGCCACCAGGTCCACCCGCGCCCGCTCCTCCCGGTCCGCCGCCAGGCAGGCCGTCACCGCCGGCCGCCACCGCCGCGGCAGCGCGTCGTCGAGCCGCAGCGGCGCGGCGCCGCGCGCGTACGCCTGGGCGGCGAGCGAGCGGGCCCGGGCCGTGGCGCCGAGGAACGGGTGCAACCCTCCGGTGAGCAGCTGGTGGGCGAGGACGCCGAAGGCCCAGACGTCCGCGCTCGGCCGCAGGGCGATGCCGCGCGCCCCGGTCCGCTCCGACCACCACTCGGGCGGGACGTGGTCCGGCGAGCCGAGCGGCGGGGCGTAGCCGTGGGTGCCCTCCAGTTCGGCGGTGAGGCCGAAGTCGGCGAGCTTGGCGGTGCCGTCCGGCATCAGCAGGACGTTGCCGGGTTTGAGGTCCCCGTGCACCCAGCCCGCGGCGTGCATGTGGGTCAGTCCGGCGCAGACCTCGGCGAGGAGGCGGTCGGCGTCCGGGACGGGGCTGCCCGGGCGGGCGGCGGCGAGGACGTCCTGGAGGCTTCGCGCGGCGCGCTCCATGACCAGTGCCACGGCGCCGTCGAGCTCCGGGTGTGCGGGGTCGTCGACCGTGACGACGGCCAGGGTGCGGATCAGGTGGGGGTGGTCGGCCCGGCGGCTGAACCGCGTCTCGCTGCGGGCGACCTGCGCCATGGTGCGTCGCTGCCCCGGGCTGAGCCGGGCCGGGCCGAGGAACTTGACCGCGGCCTCGCCGGGTCCGCCGGTCCGGCGCGCGGCGTACACGCTGCCCCAGGCGCCGGCGCCGATCCGCTCGCCGATGCGGTAGCCGGCCACCCGGTAGCCGGGCGGCACCGGGCCACGGGGGTCGCCCGCCGGCGCCGGGGGGTGCGGATCGCCGGGCCGGCCGGTCGCCCGCACGGCGGGTCAGCGCCCGTGCCGGGGCCGGAGCAGGGCCAGGTGCTCCTCCCGGACGAGGTCGAACTTGAGTGCCAGCGCGACGAGTTCCTCGCGCTTGCCGCCGCTGCGGGCGCCCGGGGCGGCGGCCTCCTCCGGGGCCTCGCGCAACCGGAGTTTGGTCGCCACCAGGTAGTCGATGTGGTAGTTGACGGCGGAGCGGGTGAGCCCGCGGCAGGACGGCAGGGCCCGCAGCCGCTCCACCACGTCGGTGGCACCGGGGACCACGGCCGCCGAGGGCGAGCGCAGCCGGGGCTCGCAGAGGGCGAGCAGGACGAGGAAGTACTTGGAGGTGGGGTCGAGCGCGAACGGGCTGACCGTCAGCTCGCCGGAACGGGACTCCGGTCCGCCGTCCAGATAGGCGTGTTGGGGAGCGAAGACCTTGAACTCGGCGGGTTCGCCGAGAGCCGGCAGCAGGACGCGGGAGAACTCGAAGGGCACCGGCGCACCGAGCCGGCCGGGAGCGACCTTGACGTGCTCGCCGGCGCCTTCCAGGTTCTCCACCACGTAGGTCGCGGACGGGCTGAAGTTGGAGAGCCGCCAGTAGTCCTCCGCCGCGGTGACCTCCCCGGCGCGGCGCGAGATGCCCTGGTCGGCGAGCGGGATGACGGCGGGCCGGCCGGGCTCGCCGCGCCCGAACCCGGCGCTCTCGCCCGGGCCCAGGTGCAGCAGGGCGGGCTTGGGCGACGCCGGGCGCCGGGCGGCGGCAGCGGGGTGCACGGGCCCGGCGCAGGACCGGGCGGATCGCCCGCCGGACGCGGACTCCGGGCGGGGATCGGGCAGTTGGACGATGACCGTGTCCATCCGGACCACCTCCGTGGATCGGATCGATCGTAGCCGTCCGAATCCGGCTCCCGTGGCCACGCCACCCGGACGAGTGAACGCCGGTGCGGCGCACGCTCCCGGTCGCTCCGACCTGGCGTCAAACACATGATTCGTAAGCATAGTTGATCGACAGTTGAACGCTTCGGAACGGTCAGTGACACATCACCCCGTTGCAGCATGTAGTTGAACGGTCACCTGGAGTGTGATGTAGCGCACGTATGTCACACGTTCGAAATATGCAAGACTCATCCCACCCAGTGAGATTCCCTTTCTTTCCAAGGAGGTTCACATCATGCGCGCTCGGATCGCAGCTCTGATGGTCGCGGCGGCAGGTATCACGGCGGCGACGATCGCCCCCGCCTCGGCGGCGGTCGCGTCCGCCGAGACCGGCGCAGCCGCTTGCGCCGCCGTGGTCGACCGGCCCTGCGTCTGGCAGGAGAAGGACGGCGGGGGCGTCGTCGGCGTCGCGCAGTTCTCCGCCGCCGACCCGGGCCAGCTGACGATGGTCCAGGTCGAGGTCCGCACCCAGAAGGCCTGGGGCAGCCCGTGGATCACCACGGCCTCGGCGACCACCATCACCACCGGCCTCGTCAAGGCGGTCACCCCGCGGGTCTCCACCCACGACCTCAAGATGATCTGTGCCACCGGCGGCCCGGCCCTGGACGCGACCCAGCGGGTGACCACCTGCACCGGCCCGTTCTGATCACGCCGCGGTGCGGTGAGTGATGACCCGTCGGCGGACCGGCCGTCGTGGCCGCGTCGCCGTCTGGCGGAATGAGACCCCGCACGGGGCCTGGCGGGTGATAACCCGTCACCGTCGTCCGGGTGAAGGCGTCCGGTCGACGTTCGACGAGGTGAGGCCCGTGGGGGCCGGCAGCGAACAGTGAAGCCGGGCCGAGTCGGGGGCCGGGTGGGGATCGGGACGGCGGGCAGCAGCCCCGGCCCCCTCCCCGGCCCCTCCCCCTCGCCCTTCCCAGCAGCACCCCCAGGAGCCTCCCGGCTCGTACTCGGGCCGAGGCCCCGTCAACAATGCGCCAACCTCCCGCCGAACACCGCCCGGCCCGCGCAACCCCTCTCGGAGCATGGGATTTTGCACTATCTTGGGAATTCACCCGGGGCGGGGCGGGCCGCCCATCCGGCTGGCACATGCCGACACGGCGGAGCCTGCCGCGCACCGTGCACCACCCCCGCCACCGCAGGACCTACGCGGACGAAGGGGGAGCGTGCCGATGCCCGAGGGGCCCACGCATTCGACCGGGGCCGGCGCCGGCCCGCCCACCGGCACGAGGCCGACCGGCCCGGACGGCGCGACCGGCCCGGCGGGCGCGGACCGCCGACGGGTGACGATCGGCCAGGACCCGCGCAGGACCGGCCACCTGCACGACCACGTCGGGCAGACCCAGGCGCCGACCACGCCCGCGACGCCCGCCGCGCCCGGACCGCGCGGACGCCTCGCCGACCGGCGCAGCACCGTCGACGCCCTGCTCCGCCACTCCCCCGCACAGCCGCTGTTCCGCCTCCTGGCGACCCGCCGGCTCGCCGTCCTCGCCTACCACGGCATCGAGGACCCCCGGACCTTCGCCCTGCAGATGGCCCGGCTGGTCCGGATCGCCCGCCCGGTCTCGCTGGCCCGGATCGAGCAGGCCGTCCACGACGGCCGCCCCCTGCCGGCCCGCAGCGTACTGGTCACCTTCGACGACGGCGACCGCACCGTCCTCACCGAGGCACTGCCGGTGCTGACCAGGCTGCAGATCCCGGCCGCCGCCTTCGTGGTCACCGAACACGTCGACGGCGACCGACCGTTCTGGTGGGCCGAGGCCGCGTTCCTGGCCACCCACGGCGGCACCGCCCGGAGCCTGGTCGGCTGCCCTCCCGGAGCGGTGGTGCGCCGGCTGAAGGCCCTGCCGGACCCCGACCGCCGCACCGCGCTCGCCGAACTGCGGGAGAGCGCCGGCGCCCGCGCGCCCCGCCGGGAGCAGCTCACCCGGGACGACCTGCTGACGCTGCACCGCTCCGGGGTGGCGGTCGGCAACCACACCGCCGGCCATCCCTGCCTGGACCGCTGCGAGGACGACACCGTCCAGGACGAGATCACCCGCTCCCACGACGCGCTCACCAGTTGGCTCGGCGGCGAGGCGCCGACCGCCTTCGCCTACCCCAACGGCAACTTCGACGGGCGCGCCGACACCCTGCTGCGGCGCCTCGGCTACCGCGTCGGCTTCCTCTTCGACCACCGGCACGACCGGCTGCTGCCCGGACAGCCGCTGCGGATCAGCCGTCTTCGGGTGAACTCCACCACCAGCCGCGACCGGTTCGACACAATTCTCTCCGGGCTTCACCCGGCCGTGCACCGGCTGCGCGGCGGGGTCTGAACGGCACTGGGGGGTTGGGATTTTGGGGATCACCGAGAACGGGACGCCCGCAGGCGGAGCAGAGGGCACGGACCGCAGGAGCGGCAGCGCCCCGGGAGCGGAAGCGGTGGTCGCCGCGACCGTCCGGGCGCGACCGGCGGGCGGGGCGGCCGCCCGGCCGGTCCGCTACCGGTCCCCCGCGCTGCCGGTGGACGTGCTCGACGGCTGGCGGTCGCTGGCGACCGCCGATCCGGCCGGATCGTGGTTCACCACGCCCGAGTGGGCGCTCTCCTGGTGGGAGACGCTCGGCACGCAACGGGGGACGGGCGAGATCACCGTCTGGCGCGAGGCCGACGGCCGGGTCTCCGCCGTGGTCCCGCTGCTGCACACCCGGCGCCGTCTCCACCCCCGGGTGCCGCTGGCCGTCCCCTGCCTCACCGTACTCGGCTCGGGCCCCGGCGCGGCCGACCACTGCGGCTTCACCGCCGCGCCCGAGCGGCGCGGCGAGGTGGCCGACTGGCTGAGGCGACGGGGTCGCAGGGCGACGCTGCTGCTCACCGACCTCGACCCGGGGCAGACCGGCCTGCTGCCGCCCGGCGCGGTGGAGACCGGCCGCACCCCCTGCCCGCGCGCCGATCTCACGGCCGGACCGGACGCGCTCGGCTCCCGCCGGTTCCGCGCGAACCTCCGCCGGTACGGACGGAAGCTGGCCACCGAGGGGATCACCTTCCGCTGGGTCGGCCCGGCCGTCCGGGAGGTCGAAATCGCCGAGCGCAAAGCCTTGTTGGACGCCGTCCTGCGCCTGCACCGGCAGCGGCGGGCCGCCCTCGGCCGGCCGACCACCTTCGACGCCGTCCGCGCGCCGCTGCACCTGCGGCTCATCGAGCGCGCCGCCGCCACCGGCCGTGGCGAGGGTCCGGCCTTCCTGGTCGCCGAGCGGGCCGGCGAGGCGGTCGGTGTGCTCTACGGGTTCCTGTGGCGTGACGCCTTCGCCTACTACCAGATCGGCTGGGACCAGACCTGGGCGCCGCTGCGGCTCGGCACGGCGGTGATCGCCGAGGCCGTCCGGGCCGCCGCCGACCAGGGCCTGGCCACCTTCGACTTCCTGCGCGGCACCGAGCCGTACAAGTACCGGTTCGACGCGGTGGACCGGGAGGACGTCTCCTGGCTGGTCCCGCACGGGCTCTCCGGCGCGTTGCTCGGCCTCAAGCACCGCGCCAAGGCGGCCCGCAGGGGCTGACGGCCCGCGCCGGGCGGTCGGCGGCCCCTGCCCCGGAGCGTCACCGTCGTGCCTCGGCCGTCACCCTCGCGCCGGACCGTCACCCGCGGCCGTCACCCTCGCGCCCCGGGCCGTCACCGGCGGCGGCCCTTCAGCCAGCCGGCGAAGGCGTCCAGGGCGGGCTCCGGGTCGCGGCGGCCGACGCCGATCCGGAACCGGTCGGCCGGGGTGGGGGTGAGTCCGGAGCGGAAGATGCTCGCGGGCAGCAGCAGCACGCCGGCCTCCTCCACCAGCCCGGTGCAGAACGCCTCCACGCCGTCCGCCCCGAGGTAGCGCGGGTAGGCGACGCAACCTCCGTCCGGGGCCTGCCAGTCGAAGAGCTCGGCGAACGCGGCGAAGAACTCGTCGAAGAGCGGCAGGTTGGCGGCGATGATCGCGCGGTTGCGCTCCAGGATCCGCTCGCGGTTGCCGATCGCGATCCGGGCCAGGACCTCGCTGGGCGCGGAGTTGCAGATCGTGGTGTAGTGCTTGGCCCGCTCCAGCCTCGAGCGCAGCTCCCGGTCCCGGCAGGCGATCCAGCCGATCCGCAGGCCGGGCAGGCCGAGCGACTTGGAGGTGACGTTGAGCGAGAGCGCGCGCTCGGAGAGGTCCGCGGCGTTCGGCAGGGTCCGGGCCGGGTCGCGCTCCAGGCCGCGGTAGACCTCGTCGCTGAACAGGTGGATGCCGCGTTCGTCGCAGAGTTCGGCGAGGCGCGTGAAGTCGGCGGCGTCGATCACCGCGCCGGTCGGGTTGTTGGGGAAGTTGACCGAGACCACCCGGGTGTTCGGACGCAGCGCGGCGGCCACCTCGTCCAGGTCGAGCGCCCAGCCCCGGTCGGCGTCCAGGGCGACGCCGGTGACGTCGCAGAGCGAGAGCGGGACGGTCTCGGCGGACTGGTAGTTGGGGGTCACCACGACGGCGTGGTCGTCCGGGCCGAGCAGGACCTGCATGGCCAGGTTGAGCCCCTCCTGCGCGCCGCCGAAGCAGAGCACGTCGTCGGCCTCGACCCGCTCGTACATGCCGGCGATGGCCCGGCGAAGTCCTGGGTCGCCGAAGGTCTCGGTGTAGCCGAGGGTGAGGGTGTCCCAGGCGTGGCGGTCCTCGGGGCTCGCGAGGTCGAGCAGTTCGGACATCGCCATGGTCTGCGCGTCGGAGGCGGTGAGGTGGTGGCGTGCGGTGAACTCCCAGCGGGAGAAGTAGGTTTCGAGCCGGAAGTCGGGGAGCTTGGTCATCGCGTCGTCCTGGATCGTGCGGCGGGTCGGGGTGTGGAGTCGGGGTCGGATCCGGGCTCGGATCCGGGCTCGGGGGCGGGCTCGGGGGCGGGCTCGGGCTCGGGGGCGAGGTCGGGCTCGGGGCCGGGGGCGTTGCCGGGGACGGCTCTGAGGTCGGCGAGCAGGGTGTAGACGGTGGAGCGGGACACCTTGAGCGCCGTGGCGACGGCCGGCACCGCGCGGCGCACCGCGAGCACCCCGGCCTGGTCGAGCCGGCGCAGCACGGCGATCCGGTCCTCACGGGTGAGCCGCTCCGGCGGGCGGCCGTGGGCGCGGACGTAGCCGCCGATGACCTCGTTCATCCGCTCCGTCCAGTCGCGCTCGAAGAGCGGGGCGGGGCGGGGCGCGGTCGGAGCGGCGAAGGCGGCCAGCAGGGCTGAGGCCTGCTCCAGCGGGCCGCGGTCGAGGTTGACGCAGAGCACCGCCGAAGGCGTGCCGTCGGCGTCGCGCAGCACGGCGCTGACCGAGGAGAGCCGCCGGCCGTCGGGCAGCAGCTTCGCGTAGGGCCCGTAGACGTCGGGCGCGGACGGTCCGAGCCGGTCCAGCTCGCCGAGCAGCGACGGGTCGCCGGGGGCGCGCGCGGTCATCGGGTTCCAGATGGCCAGTACCTCGTCCCGGACGGCGTCGTGCAGTACCACCTCGGCGTACGGCCCGAGCAGCAGCGCGACGGCCTGGCAGACGGGCGACCAGGCCCGGACGCGCGGGTCGGGGGTCTCTGCGGTCATGCCTGGACTGTACGTCCAGTCTGGACGATTCGTCCAGGGCGCCTGACCCGGAACGGCGACCGCCCCCTCCCCTGCTGTGGGGAGGGGGCGGTCGCCGCGGGCCGGCGCGGATCACCCGATCGAGGGCCGGTGACCGGGCCGGTGACCGGGCGGCGCCCCGGCGGCCCGGCGCGGCCCGGCCACGCGGACGCGGTCGCCGCTCAGCGGCAGCTCAGCTCAGCTACAGCTCAGCTGCGCGAGGCTGGAGGTGCAGGTGCGGGACGCCTTGTCGTTGGCCGGGACCGGGTCGGCGGGCGCGCTCGCGGTGCGGACGGCCGACACGGTGAAGGTCCGGCCGAGGTTGAACAGCCCGACGTGCAGCGAGAGGTGCCGGGTGGTGCTCGCACCCGACGCCAGCGGCGCGGCGAGCGTGCAGGTCAGCCGGCCGGAGCCGACGGTGCAGTCCGTGGAGGAGGCGATCATCCCCACGGGCAGGTCGGCGGTGACCGTGCCCGAGGCTGCCGCGTTCGGGCCGTGGTTCGTCACCGTGAGGGTGTAGTCGACCCGCCCGGCGAGCAGTCCGCCGACCGGGGTGGCGCCGAGGGCGACGGCCAGGTCGGCGGTGGGCGCGACGTAGGTGTACCGGTCCGCGGCGACCGGCGCGCTGGTGCCGCCCGCAGTGGTCACCCGCACGTCGACGGCGCCGGCCGCGGCGGCCGCGGGCGCCGCGGCGGTGCAGCTGGTCGCGGTGCAGGAGAAGGCGGTGGCGTTCCCGGCCGCGCCGAAGCTCACCGCCGTCGCACCGGCCAGGTCGGTGCCGGTGACGGTGACGGTCGTGCCCCCGGCCTGCGGTCCGGAGGAGGGGCTGATCCCGGTCACCGCGGGTGCCGGCAGCGGGAAGCCGAGCACGGTGACGGTCCCGGCGGTGAAGCCGGCGAGGTAGCCGCGCCGCCCGTCGCGGGTGAGCGCGAGCGTGTACGGGCCGGCGCCGACCGGGACGGTCGCCGACACCGCGAGCGTGGCGGTGTCGATGACGCTGAGCGTGTCGTCGGCGTAGTCGGAGGCGTAGGCGTGGCGCCCGTCGGGCGCGAGGGGGACGGCGAACGGGTTGGTGCCGACCGTCACGGTGCCGGTGACGGTGCGGGCGGCCGGGTCCAGGACGCTCACGGTGGAGTCGCCGCCGTTGCCGGTCCAGAGCCGGGAGCCGTCGGCGCTGAGCGCCAGCCCGAAGACCCCGTGGCCGACGGGGATGTGCGCGCCCACCGTGCTGCTCGCGGTGTCGATCACCTCCACCGACTGGGCGCCCGAGGCGGCCACGTAGACGTGCGCGCCGTCCGGGGCGACGGCCACGCCGTGCGGCTCCGCACCGACGGCGACGGTGGCGGTCACGGTGTTGGTCGCCGTGTCCAGCACGCTGACGGTGGCGTCGCCGGCGTTGGTCACGTACGCGTGGGCGCCGTCGGGAGCGACGGCCACGCCGAAGGCCCCGGCGCCCACCGGGACGGTCGCGGTGACGGTGTTGCTCGCGGTGTCCACCACGCTGACCGTGCCGTCGAGGTGGTGGGTCAGGTAGGCGTGCCGTCCGTCCGGCGCCACGGCCACCGCGTACGAGCCGGTGCCCGCGGTGAAGGTGGCGGCGACGGCGTTGGTGGCGGTGTCCAGGACGGTCACGGCTCCGCTGCTCTGGCTGGCGACGTAGGCCCGGGCGCCGTCCGGTGCCAGCGCCACGCCCGCCGGGTAGGCCGCGACGGCCACGGTGGCGGTGACGTTCGGCGGCGGCGCGGCCGCCGCGGCGGTGCCGGGCTGCACCAGCAGCGCGGCCGTGGCCGCACCGGTGGCGACCACGGCCGTCCAGGCGCGGCGGGGTGAACGACGTATTCTCACGAGGGGTTTCTCCAGGCTCGTCGGGGGACGGGGCAGGTGTGCGGCACGGTGAGCCGTGCCGCACGGTGGCGGCTCGAGTGATCGACCGGAGCCGCAGGAAGCGTAGAAGCCTGTTTGACTGGCCGTCAGGACTTGATCGTCTTTGTTGCCAAGTGTTCAGAATTGGTCGCGATCCGACGCGGGCGGCCCGCGCCGGCCGTTCACCTCGCCGCCCGGGCCGACTGCTCTCCACGGTCGCAGCGCAGCGCCGGCCACCGGTGGCGGCCCACCGCCGGTCGGGCGCAGCCTGGAGGGAGTCGGACGAGCCCCCGGGGAGCGGCCATGGACGAGATCGACGTGCTGGTGGTGGGCGCGGGCCCGGTCGGGCTGACGGCCGCGGCCGAGCTGCGGCGCCACGGCGTCGACTGCCGGATCGTGGACCGGCTGGCCGCCCCGCAGCACTACGCGAAGGCGGTCGGCGTCCAGCCGCGCACGATGGAGGTCTGGGACACGATGGGCCTGGTCCGCGCGGCGCTGGACGAGGCCGTGCCGATGCTCGGCCAGCTCCTCTTCTCGGACGGGAAGCCCGGTCCGCGGATCGACCTCGTCCTGCCGCCGGACGTCCCGTACTGCTTCGCCGCGCTGCCCCAGTACACGACGGAGCGCCTGCTCACCGAGCACCTCGCGGGTTTCGGCACCCGCGTCGAGCGCGGCACCGAGCTGGTCTCCCTGGAGCAGGCCGCCGACCACGTCCGGGCCGGGCTCCGGGGCCCGGCCGGGCCGCGGGAGGTGCGGGCGCACTACGTGGTCGGCTGCGACGGCGCCCACAGCCCGGTGCGGAAGGCCGCCGGGCTGAGCTTCGGGGGCGACGCCTTCCCCGAGCAGTACATGCTGGGCGACGTCGAGGTCGACTGGGACCTCCCGCCCGGCTACGGCGTCCGGTCCACCCACCACGACGGCGAGGGGCGGGTCGACGACGCGCTGGTCTGCATCCCGCTCCCGGGGCGGGGCCGCTACCGGATGTCGATGATGGTGCCGGACGAGCTGGCCGCCGACCCGGCGGGCGGTGTGCAGCACGGGCTGGAGGGCGGCCGGGCCCCCGAGCTGCACCACATCCAGGCCGTGCTCGACCGGCTCTCCCCCCGGCCGGCCCGGGCCTCCTCGCTGCGCTGGTCGTCCACCTTCCGGATCAGCCACCGCCTGGTGGACAGCTACCGGGCGGGCCGCCTCTTCCTCGCCGGCGACGCCGCGCACATCCACCCGCCGACCGGGGCCCAGGGCATGAACACCGGTATCCAGGACGCCTACAACCTCGGCTGGAAGCTGGCGCTCGTCGTGCGGGGGCTGGGCGCGGACGGCCTGCTCGACAGCTACCACGCCGAGCGGCACCCGGTGGGCGAGGAGGTGGTCGGGCGGACCGTGCGGCACGCCCGGGCAGCCGGCGTGCCGGCCGACGCCGAGGACCTCGACACGGTGCTGCGGCGCGAGGCGCAGCTGCTCGTCGGGTACCCGGACGGCCCGCTGACCGAGCCGTCCCCGGAGGCGGCGGACGCCGTGCCCGCCGGCCCGGCGCCGGGCGACCGGGCGCCGGACTGCCGGGGCCTGGAGCGCGACCTGGCGACGTACCCGGTCCGCCTGTTCGACCTGCTGCGAAGCCCGCGGCACACGCTGCTGTTCCACGTCGACCCTGGCGCCCCCGACGACCAGGTCACCACCTGCGCGGTCGCCGCCCTGTCCGCGGCCCACGGGCAGCTGGACGTCTACGCGGTGCTCGCCCCCGGCGCGCCGGCGCCGCAGTGGCGCCTGCCGCCGGTGCGCGACGCCGCGGCCGAGTTCGCCGCCGCGTACCGGCCCCGCCCCGGGGAGGCCTTCCTCGTCCGGCCCGACGGTTACCTGGCCGGCCGCTTCGCCACGCCGACCCCGGAGCGCCTGGCCACCTGCCTGCGCCGCACGTTCGCGGCCGGGTGAGGACGGGCCGCGGGCGGGCCCCGGCGGGTCACACCTGCGCCGGGGCGCCCCGGGCCCGGTGACGGCGGACGGCGTCGCGGTTGGCGCACCGCTGGGAGCAGTAGCGCCGGCGCCCGGTGCGGGAGGTGTCGGCGAAGATCACGGTGCACTCCTCCACCGCGCAGCGGCCGATCCGGTCCATGCCGCGGCCGGCCAGGTGCAGGGCGGTGCCGACGGCGAACAGGGAGAACAGCACGGCTCCGAGCGGCTGCTGCTCGTCCCGGTAGTGCAGGTGCCAACCGCTGTCGGCGTGGTCGGTCAGCCGCGGGTGGGCGGAGGCCTGCGCGAGCATCCGGTTGAGCCGCTCCGCGCGCTCCCTCCCGGGGGCGGCGTCCACGACGCGCTCCCAGGCGTCGACGGCGGCCAGCGTGCGGTCGAGGTCGTCGGGTCCGACCGCGCGCTCCAGGGTCAGCCCGGCGGCGCGGCAGCGGTCGGCGAGGTCCTCGACGCCGGTCGGGCGGCGGTTCGCCAGGTCGGCGGCGAGGTTGACGGCGTCCGCGCCGTAAGGGTTGAGGTGCACAAGGCCATTACAGCACGCTGGTCCGCATGACACAGCCCCCCGTCACGGCACAGGGTCCGCCTCCGGAAAAGGTACTGACTGGCCGTCACCTTCGTTCCGCCCGGCCGGGATACCGGTGGACCGTGCTCGGCGTCGCCACGTTCGCCCAGGTCGCCTCCTGCTTCTTCGTCCAGGGCATCGGGGCGACGAGCGTGCAGCTGCGGCACGACCTCGACCTGAGCACCGCTCAGCTGGGGCTCCTGCTCTCGGCGGCCCAGGCGGTACCGCTGGTCGGACTGCTGGTGGCCGGCGAGCTGCTGGACCGGTACGGCGAGCGCTGGATCGTCGGCGCCGGGGCCTGCGTGGTTGCGGCCGGTCTGCTCGCAGGCAGCGCGGCACCGGGCTACCCGGCCCTGCTGTCGGCCCTGGTCGTCGTCGGCGCCGGCTACAGCACGGCGCAGCCCGGCGGCAGCAAATCGGTGGCGGCCTGGTTCGACCCGTCCCGGCGGGGGCTCGCGATGGGCATCCGGCAGGCGGGTCTGCCGCTCGGCGGCGCCCTGGCCGCGGCCGTCCAGCCGGTGCTGGCCGAGGCGTTCGGCTGGCGGTCGACGCTGCTGTGCGGCGGGCTGGTCGCGCTGCTGGGGGCGGCGGTCTTCACCGGCTTCTACCGTCCGCCGCCCGGCGGGCCCGCGGTCGCGCCTGCGGCCGGTCGGCTCGTCGACGCGCCGCCCGCCGCACGCGCCCGGCTGCGTCGAGGTCTCCGCGAGCGGCTGCGGACGGTCCGCGAGCCCGCCACGGCGAGGATCATGCTCTCCGGAACCAGCCTCGTCGCGGTGCAGAGCGGGGTACTCGTGCTGACCGTGCTCCATCTCCACGACGCGGCCGGGCTCGGCCCGGGGGCGGCGGCGCTCGTCCTGGTGGCCGCGCAGGGTGCGGGCGCGGTCGGCCGCATCTGCCTCGCGGCCTGGAGCGACCGCCGCACCTCCGGGCGCTACGCCACCGTCAGGTCCTGCATGGCGGCCACGGCCGCCGCCACGGCGGCGCTGGCCACCCCGCTCGGGCACTCGGCGGTCGCCGCCTGCCTGCTCCTCGTCGGTCTGGGGTTCTTCGGCCTCGGCTGGTACGGCCCCTGGGTCGCGTACGTGGCGGAGTCCGCGCCGACGGAGCGGACCGGCTTCGCCCTCGGCCTGGCCATGGCCGTCAACCAGGTCGCCGTCATCGCCGCCCCGCCCGTGCTCGGCCTGCTGCGGGACGCCACGCACGGCTTCGCGCCCGCCTGGGGCCTGCTCGCCGCCTTCACCGCCACGGCGCTCGCGGTCACGGCCCTCGCCGAGCGCCGCCGCCCGACCGGCGTCTGAGCACGGAGCCGGTCCTCTCCCCTCCTCAGAACCGGAGCCCCACCGTGCCCCGTCTCCTCCCGGACCCCGGCCCCCGGCGCGTCGTCGCCGCCTCCAACCTCGTCCACACCCTCGGCAGCGGGCTCTACCTGACCGCCGGAGTCCTCTACTTCACCGAGGCGGCGCACCTGCCGGCCGGCCAGGTCGGCCTCGGTCTCGGCGTCGCCGGCCTGCTCGCCCTCGGGGTGGGCGTCGCCGCCGGGCGCCTCGCCGACACCCGCGACGCCCGCGGCGTCTACACGGCCACTCTGGCCGTGCGGGCCCTCGCCACGCTCGCCTTCCTCACAGCCGACACCTTCTGGCCGTTCCTCCTCGCGGTCTGCGCCGCCGCCGGCGCGCAGGCCGCCGGGCTCGCTGCGCGCGGACCGATCATCCGACGGTACGGCGGCGAGCGGCCCCAGGAGTTCCGCGCCTACCTGCGGGCGGTCACCAACGTCGGCGTCTCCTTCGGCGCCCTGCTGGCCGGCTGGGCCGTCCAGTCCGGCACCCCCCTCGCCTACCGGCTCCTGGTGCTCGGGACGGCGGCCGCCTTCGCCGCCTCCGCAGCGGTGATCCTCCTGCTCCCGCCGGTCACCCCCCGGCCGGCCGTCGAAGGCCCCCGCTGGACCGCCCTGCGGGACCGGCCCTACCTGCTGCTCACCGCCATCGACGGCGTCATGGCGATACAGTTCAAGGTGCTCACGGTGGCTGTCCCGCTCTGGCTGGTCGCCGCGACGGCCGCCCCGCGCTGGCTGGTCGCCGGTTCGATGCTGGTCAACACAGCTCTGGTGGTCGGCTGCCAGGTGCGGGCGGGCCGCGGTGTCACTTCGCCGGCCGCCGGTGCGCGGGCCTACCGCCGGGCGGGCCTGGCGTTCCTGCTCTCCTGCGCCCTGTTCTCGCTCTCCGCGGGCACCCCGGCGTGGGCCGCCGCCGTGCTGGTGCTGACGGCCGTGGTGGTCCACACGGTCGGCGAACTCTGGCACGCAGCCGGCGGCTTCGAGATCTCCTTCGCGCTGGCGCCGGAGCCCGCCACCGGCCAGTACCAGGGCGTCTTCGGACTCGGCGCGGGCCTGGCCGAGGCGGTCGGGCCGGGCCTGCTGATCGCCCTGTGCCTCACCTGGGGCCGCCCGGGCTGGTACGTCGTCGGCGCGCTGCTGGCACTGACCGGCCTCGCCGCGCCGCTCGCCGTCAGGCTGACGGGACGGCCCGGCGCCGCCGCGCGGCCCGGTCCGGCGGTGGTGGTGCCGACGGCCGCGAGGGTCCGGGCGTAGGGGCGGACGGGGCGCAGGCCGTGTCCGCGGACCGGCTCGGCCTCGTGCCGGCGCGGCGGTTCACCCGGTCGGTTCACCCTGCCGGTCCGCCCGGAGCAGCCCGCGAGGCCGGGGCCGCAACGGCGCCGGCGCCTCCGGCCGAGGGCCGGGGCGATGTGCGTCCCAGCATCGTCGGCCCGGGGACAACCGGCAGGGGCAAGCGCGGAACCCGCCCGGCCGCCACGGGGGAACGGCGGCCGGGCGGGCGACCGGGGGCGGGCGCGGTAGGGGTGCCCGGGTCAGGCGCCTCGCAACGGTGCCCGGGGCAGCCGGCGCCCGGTCAGCAGGTGCCGGCCGCGCGCTCGCGCACGACGAGATCGGTGCGGCCGGCCGTGGCGTCCAGCCAGACCACCCGGGTGCCCCGGTCGGCAACCGGGGCGTACTGGCCGCCCCGGTTGCAGGAGACCCGCTCGGGCGTACCGCCGGTGAGCGGAAGCTGCCAGAGCTTCGGCAGGTCGGCGTTCTTCGTGCTGCCGGTCACCCGGCCACCGGCGGTGCCGAAGGTGACCGCCCGGTCGGAGGCGGTGAGGGTGGTGATCCGGCGCGGCTCCGCGGTGCCACCGGGCAGGACGTCGGTCACGCCGGACCCGTCCAGGGCGCCGGAGCGGATCGCGCTGCCCTTCGCCCGGTCGCCGGGCGTCTCCACCCAGAGCAGCCGGCCACCGGCGAGGCGGGTGCTGCCGACGGTGGTCCCGGGGGCGGCGGCGTTCGCGTCGTCCACCACGTACTGGGCGACGACCTTGCCGGCGGCGATCGAGTAGACGGTCGGCGCGCTCACCGTCCGCTCACCGACCTGCCAGCTCTCCGTCCAGGCCAGCAGGCCGTCCTTGAGCGAGAGGTCCGAGGCGCGGTGGCCGTCCGGCAGCGGGATCCGCACCGCCGGGGCGCCGTTGCGGGACAGTGCGGGCCCGCTCTGCCCGGCGGCGAAGTCGTTCGCCACGAAGGCCACGTCGCCCCCGGAGATCCGCACGTCACCGACGAACTGGTGAGGCGCGCGGTGGACGCTGCGCACCGGGCCGCCGTCGAGCGGCCGGGCCAGCACCTCCATGCCCCAGGTGCCGTCGGCTCCTACGCCCATGGCCACCCACGCGGCGGACGTGCCGTCGGTGGCGGGCCAGCCGTGCGAGCGGCCGTCCTCCGGGCTGAGCCGGACGGGCTCGGCCGAGCCGCTGACGGCTCCCGCGTGCACGGCCATACTGCCCGTGGCGCCCTTCCCCGCGGTGGCCGCCACCCAGCGGCCGGCGGCGACGTCGGGCGCGACGCCCTCGGTCGAGAGCTCGCGCAGCAGCGGGCGGCTGTCCACACCGATCCGCCGCTGCCAGCCGTCCTTGATCCCGTGCGCGTCGAACGCGTCAGCCACGATGTGGAGTTGGGCGCGGCTGAGGCCGAGCGTGCGGCCGGCGGCGAGCACCGCGTTGCGGGCGTCGACGAAGTCGTCCAGCGGGGTGAGGTACTCGGCGAGCGCGCGGTAGACCAGGCGGTCGGCGAGGAGCGGGTCGAGGGAGCGCCGGATGTCCCACAACGCCCCCGAGAAGATGGTGGAGTTGAGGTGCACGCCGCCGCTGTCGACACCGGCCGGCGCACCGACGTAGTCGGCGACGGTGGTGCGGCGGTCGTCCAGCCGGCGGTCGGCGCAGGCCTCCGGGGTGCCGGTGCGGCAGAGGTCCTCGCCGAGCAGCGCGGCCCTCGGGTCGGTCATCGGGATGCCGCGGCTGGTCACCTCGATCGCGTTGCCGAAGTAGTCCGCGACGGCCTCGTCGAGCGCGCCGGACTGGCCGAGGTTGACGAGCCCCGCCGTGTGCTTGACGACGCCGTGGGTCATCTCGTGTCCGGCGACGTCACGCGCGACCGAGAACGGGTGGCGCTTCTCGCTGCCACCGCTGTAGATCATCTTCTCGCCGTCCCAGTAGGCGTTCTCCAGCGGCCCGCCGAAGCTGGTGACGTTGACGACGGAGGTGATCGGTCCGGCCTTGCCGTCGATCCCGTCGCGGCCCAGCCGGGCGCGGTAGAAGTCGTACACGGCGGCGGCGTTGAGGTGGGCGTCGGTGGCGCCGCTGGTGCCGGCGGACGCCGGGAAGTCGGGGCTCGCCGAGGTGGCCGGGCGGGCGTCGACGGGCAGGGAGCGGTTGAAGTCCATGACGTCCCGGCCGGCCGCGTCGTAGGTGGTGATGGCGGCGGGACGGGTGAGGTCGACGAGCTGGTAGCTGCCGTCCGGGAGGCGGCCGATGTTCACCTGGGCGGGGCGGCCGAGGGCGTCCAGGGCGGTGCCGGTGGCGGGTTCGGCGCCGGCGGCCCCGGCGGAGGGTGCGGGCGCCTTGGCCGAGGGCGCGACGGACCTGGCGGAGGAGTCGCCGAGCGGGTACGGCGCGCGGACCTCGTAGCTGAGGGCCACCTCGCCGACGGCGGCGTCCACGAACACCTCGCGCGCCTGGGCCGCCCAGAGCGCCGGGTCGGTACCGCGCACGGTGAAGTGGCGGGCGAGCCGGCCGGCGCCGCCGGGCAGCACCACCAGGCCGTGGTCCTCGGCGGCGGCTCCCACGCGCGCCGCCGGCTCCTGGATCGCGTCGACCGCGAGCCGGCGCAGTACGTCGTCCGGCACGGTCTGCGCGGTCGGGACGGTGAGGCCGGTGAAGAACTTGCCGCCGACCGACTCGACCCGCTGTCCGGCGCCCTCGCCGACCAGGTGGACCAGGTACCTGGCCCCGAAAACCGGTACACCGCCGTGCTGCTGGTCGAACTTGACGGTACGCCGGCCGTCGGCGGCACGCTCCGTCCCGGCTTCGGCGAGCTGCGCGGGGTCGATCCGGTAGCGGTCCTGATGGGCGGCCAGATGGGCACGGGCCGCGTCGGCCGGGTTGTCGCCGGGGGCCGCGTCGGCCAGGCCGGTGACCAGCTGCGGAGCGGTGGTCTCCGACCCGGAGACCAGCCCCGGCACCGGGTCGGCGTCGGCCGACGGCGCCCCGGCCGGTCCGGTGGCGGGCCCGGTCGCGGGGCCGGCGAACGCCGGTGGCACGCCCACTCCGAGGCCGAGCACCACGGCGAGCGCGACACCGAGCAGCTTGGGTCCGGGCATGCGGGAACGGTGATGCACTGCGGTCCTCCCACGGGATCTGACGGTCCGGCGACCTGCCGGACCACACGTGCACGGCGGACGCCCACCCCCACGGCTCGTCCGTTCTCCGGAGCCGGCGGTCCGCCATACGCATCAACATAGGCCATCGATCTGGATATGTCGATCGACTGCATATACAGTCGATCGGCCCCCCGCCCTCACCTCCCGAGGAAGGCCCCACGGCCGATCACCGGGCCCGTCCGGGCGAGTTCCGGCACGTTCCGGCGCGTTCCGGACAGATTCCGGGACGGTTCCGGGCACGCCTGCGGCCCCCGCAACCGTCCGGCCCTGTCGCCTCGTCCTCCTGAACACGGGGGCGGGGGACGAGGCCTACGGACCTCAGGAGACACGATGGCTCTCAGCAGGACGATCCGGCGCACGGTTGCCGCGGCTGCGGCCGCATCCGCGCTGGTGGTGGGGACGGCGCTACCGGCGGCGGCCGGCGGCACCGGGCACGGCGCGACGAGGACGGCGATGGGGGCGGCGCTCCGGGCCGAGGACCTGCCCGGTGTGATCGCCACGGCCCATACGGGGCACGGGACTTGGTCCGCAGCCGCCGGTGTGGCCGACACCTCGACGGCGCAGCCGCGCTCGCCGAGGGAGCGGTACCGGATCGGGAGCGTGACGAAGACCTTCGTCGCCACCGTGCTGCTCCAGCTCCAGGCCGAACGGCGGATCGACCTCGACGACACCGTGGAGAAGTGGCTGCCGGGCGTCGTCGGCGGCAACGGGAACGACGGGTCGAAGATCACCGTCCGGCAGCTGCTCGCCCACACCAGCGGCCTGTTCAGCTACGACGAGGACCCGGGGCTGGCCGAGCTGCTGTTCACCCCGGCCTTCCTCGCCCACCGCTACGACACCTACCGTCCGGAGGAGTTGGTGCGGATCGCGATGTCGCACCCGCCGCAGTTCCCCCCGGGGGCGCAGCGCCAGTACTCCAACACCAACTTCGTCCTGGCCGGGATGCTCATCACCCGGGTGACCGGGCACCCCTACGGCGAGGAGATCGAACGGAGGATCATCCGGCCGCTCGGCCTCTCCGCCACCAGCCTGCCCGGCACCGCCGCCGGCCTGCCCCGACCGCACGCCCGCGGCTATTCCACGCTCGCCGGCGGCACCACCCCGCCGGTGGACACCACCGAACTGAACCCCTCCTGGGGCGGCGCGGCCGGGGAGATCATCTCCACCGGCGACGACCTCACCCGCTTCCTCTCCGCGCTGATGCGTGGACGACTCCTCCCGAAGGCCGCCCTGGACGAGATGCTCGGCGGCGGCGCCGACGCCAAGCGCGGGCTGGGCATCGGCGGCGCGACGCTCTCCTGCGGCGTCACCGTCTGGGGCCACGAGGGCGGCATCCACGGCTCCTCCACCCTCGCCCTGACCACCCGGGACGGCGGCCACGCGGTGGCGTTCAACGTCAATGCCGACTGGTTCACCGGCGAGCTCGGACTCGCCGAGGCCGAGTTCTGCGGCTGACCGGATGACGAAAGAGGCGGCCCGGCCGAGCACCGCTCCCCCGCCGGGCCGCCATCGGCTCCGGCCCGGCCGGGCCAGGCCACCCCCGGCTTATCCTTCAAGAAATCAACACAATCAGGCTTAAGGGCCACTTACGGTTTCAGACATTGACGTGTCCGGGCCCGGGCGGGAGGGTGACGGCTGGGCGGTGCAGTCCGCGCCGCCAACCCAACCCCACACCCCCGGAGCCCTCGTGATCACTCGTCGGACCATGCTCGGCGCCTCCGTCGCGGCCCTGACCGCGCCCACACTCTTCGCCCTCTCGCAGACCGCGGACGGCAGTACCACGCCGCAAAGGCTCGACGTCGACCTGGCCAACACCGTGTCGTCCCAGCCGGTTTACGCCTACGTCCTGGGCCTCGACCCGGCACAGGGCAACAGTTGGGCCTTCCTTCGCTCCGACGGCAGCACGCTCTACCACCCGCCCTCCCCCGCCTCGCCGGGTGCGCCGCTCGGTGCGGACTGCGCCATCGCGCTCGGCACTGCCGGCGGTGCCCCGCGGCGGATCCACCTGCCGTACCTCTCCAGCGGGCGGATCTACTTCTCCGTCGGCCGCGAGCTGGTCTTCCGGATCAACCCGGGCCCGGGCATCGCGCTGCCCTCGGTGAGCAACCCGAGCGACCCCAACATCGGTACGTCCTACGGATTCTGCGAATTCACCTACGGGCCGGACCAGTTGTACGCCAACATCAGCTACGTCGACTTCGCCGCCGTCCCGATCGCGTTCGACCTGACCACCGGCGACGGGCGGCAGAGCGTCAGCGGCCTGCCCGCCGGCGGCCTGGAGTCCGCCGCGAACGCACTGCGTACGCAGGCCACCGTCGACGGCGGCGACTGGGCCCGGCTGATCGTCCCGGACTCCGCCGGCCGGACGCTGCGCATCCTCAGCCCCAACACGGCGATCAGCGCCAATCCCTCGCTGTTCAACGGCTATCTGGACAGCTACCTCACCGCCGTGTGGCAGAAGTACCGCAACACCGACCTGGTGATCGACACCCAGGCGGGCTGGGGAACCGTCACCGGCCGGGTCGGCAACGGCGTGCTGACCTTCCCCGGCGTCGGCGGCTTCGCCCAGCCCTCCACCGCCGCCGTCTTCAACTGCAGCTCGGCGCCGTTCACCACCGGGAACGACCTGATGGGCAACCTGAGCGCGCGGCTCGCCGCCGCCCTCAACCGCACCACCCTGCTGGACAATCCGCACCAGCCGAACGGCGAGAACCCGGCCGCCTTCTACACCGCAGCACGCACCAACCACTACGCCCGCATCCTGCACGCGGCCAACCCCGACCACCTCGGCTACGCGTTCCCCTACGACGACGTCCACCCGGCCGGCGTGGACTTCGAGGGCAGGGTGCAGTCGGCAAGCCCGCGCCTGTTCTCCGTCACCGTCGGCGGCGGCCACGGCCCGGCCGACCCCACGCCCTCGCCACAACCCGGGGGCGGGACCAGCGCGTTCGGCACCATCCAGGCCGAGTCCTACAGCTCACAGTCGGGCACCGCGGTGGAGAACTGCGGCGACACCGGCGGCGGCCGGGACGTCGGCTGGATCTCGAACGGCGACTGGCTCGGCTACGCCGGCGTGGACTTCGGCAGTTCCGGCGCGACGCGGCTCCAGGCCCGGGTGGCCTCCGGCGCCGCGCCCGGGGTCAGCGGGCTGGTCCAGGTGCGGCTGGACAGCCCAACCGCCGCACCGGTCGGCAGCTTCGCCGTCGCCAACACCGGCGGCTGGCAGAGCTGGCGGACGGTGCCCACCGACATCGCCCGGACCACCGGAAAGCACACCGTGTACCTCACCTTCGCCAGCGGGCAGAGCGCCGACTTCGTCAACCTCAACTGGTTCACGTTCGGATAGGGCGTTCTCCCCGCGGACTTCGGGACGCCGGCGTCCGGGGGCGCTGGTGCCCCTGGAGCAACTCTGACACCATCTCAGCGAGGTGAAGGGACAGTGTGCCAACTGTTCACCTCGGCCACACCGACGTGGCTGCAGAAGTGTCCAAGAGATTTGAGGCCCGCTTTGAAGACCGTACGGAACCGCATACCTCACCTGGTGACGGTCGTGCTCATGCTCCTGGGCATGATGACCGCCGCCGCGCAAGCACAGGCGGCCCCGCAGCGACTCACCGGTAGCGCGACCGTGTGCTCCAACTCTCCCATCCCCGCGGGGTGGGTCATCACAAGTTCGTACAGCAGCAGCGGCTGTCCCGGCACCGGCGTCGCCTACACGATCGCCGATGTGGCCAACCAGACGTACGCCACGGTCTGCTCGATGTCCCCCATCCCCGCGGGGTGGGTCGTCACCAGCTCGTACAGCAGCGCAGGCTGCGCCGGCACCGGCGTCGCCTACACCATCGCCAACACCGCCAACCAGACCCGCGCCACCGTCTGCTCGATGTCCCCCATCCCCGCAGGGTGGGTCGTCACCAGCTCGTACAGCAGCGCAGGCTGCGCCGGCACCGGCGTCGCCTACACCATCGCCAACACCGCCAACCAGACCTACGCCACCGTCTGCTCGATGTCCCCCATCCCCGCAGGGTGGGTCGTCACCAGCTCGTACAGCAGCGCAGGCTGCGCCGGCACCGGCGTCGCCTACACGATCGCCAAGCTCACCACCCAGACCTACGCCACCGTCTGCTCCTTCTCCCCCATCCCCGCAGGATGGGTCGTCACCGGCTCGCAGAGCACCAGCAGCTGCGCCGGCAGCGGCGTGGCGTACAACATCCGGAAGGCCTGACCACCAGGCTCAGCCCAGGGCAGCGACCAGTAGGTCACCGGAGATCGGCCGCCCTCGTGGTTCACGAGGGCGGCCGTTTGCCGTACCTGCCGACGGAGACCGGCACGGCCCGGAGTGTCAGTCGGTGCCGAACTCTCCCGTCCGGACACCGGCGATGAACGAGTGCCAGGCATCGGCCGGGAAGACGAGAGCGGGTCCCTCGGGGTCCTTGGAGTCACGGACGGGGACGACGCCGGGAAGGCTCGCGGAGATTTCGACGCACTGGCCGCCGTTGTCGGAGTACGAGGACTTGACCCAGGACGCACCGGACAGGTCGGGGTTCATGGGGCTAGCTCCTTCCGAGCCTTGTGGATCAGTGCCAGGGATGCCGCTTTGGGCAGGGCTTCCACCACCAGCTGATCGTACTCCCTCTCCCATGCCGTGATCGTTTCTCGCTTCCGCTCCAGATGGCCGCGAGCGTGTGACTCGGCATAGCCGACGACCGAGCCGTCCGGGAGGTCGAGCAAGGTGACCGGCATCTTGAAGGGCAGGTGCTCGCCCAGGTGGAAGGGCGCCACCTGGACGGTGATGTTCGGCCTCGCCGCGAGCTCCGCGATGTGGTCGAGCTGCCGAAGCATGACGGCCTTTCCGCCGACCGTCCTGACCAGGCAGCTCTCGTCGAGCACCACGTGGATCAGCGGCGGCTTCGTCCGCTCCAGGAGACGCTGACGGGCGGCCAGGAAGTCGACCCGCTGCTCCGCCGCCGACTGGGTGATCGCTCCACGTTGGACGGCCGCGTAGGCCAGCGCCTCGGCGTACTCGCGCACCTGGAAGAGGCCCGTGACGATCGTCAGGGCGAGTTCCCGCAGCCGACGGCACCGGGCCTCGGCCTCGGCGAACTCGGGGAATCCCTCCAGCAGACTCGCTTTGGCGTGCCGGCGCCAGAGTTCGTAGAACGTCCCACCCGTCTCGAACACCTCGTCGGCTTTAACAGCGAAGTTCTTTGTTGGAGCACGCTTCGCTCGTTCGACGTACGACACCAACGTGTTGGAGTACCCCATCCGCTTCGACAGCCCGACCTGGGACCAGCCCCGCGCCCGCCGCGACCTGTGGAGTTCCTGCCCGAATCGGATCGCCGGCGAGGAGATGACATCAACTGTCGTCTGTCCCATAAGAACTGAGGACCTTTCACATGACCAACTGGTCAACGGTGGAACCCTGGCCATCGTACGTCCCACCGGGCCACCATGGCTACACCCGGTGAGAGATCCGGGACTCACAGCGACCATGGGAGACAACATGCCCAGCTGCCCCCGTATGCCCGCGGACGCACCGAAGGTGGGTGAGGTCGTCCGGGACCTCGCGCACCGGAACGCCACGGGCGCCCCCACCGAGGGCGTCTACATGGACACCCTCAACGGGTTGGCCTACCTCCGGCCCGAGCCCGGCGGTTGCGAGTGGACCACCGGCCCGGAGTACGTCCAGCGGCTCGAACGCCCCCCCTACCTGGTCGTCCAGCACCCCAGCCGGCCACGCGCGAACGACACGGTGGCGTGAGAGTCATCGCCGGCCTGGCGGCCTGCTACGGCCGCCACCAGGCCGCCACCCGCCGGGCGTGACGGCGCCGGAAGACGGACGGCGGCCGCCCCGCGCCTCGAAGGCGCGGGAGCGACCGCCGGGTGGCGCACTACCTCAGAACTGCTCCACCCAGTACGGCGCGACGGTCATCCATCCGTTGCCGGTGGCGCCGTTGAGGCGGCCGGAGCTGGTCCGGGCCAGGGTGTACCAGGACTCCACGTAGTCCGGGTCGTCGGTCCACCAGGAGCTCGGCAGGGCGGCGAGCACCGCGTTGACCAGCGGGATGTACGCGCCCTGGTCGGCGATGGTGAGCAGCACCGCGGCCACGGCCTGGGCGAGGGCCAGGTAGTTGGTGTCGCCGTCGTCCTCCATCAGGACCACGTCGGCCAGGTTGTACTTGTAGTTCGACCAGTTCACCAGGATCTGGTTCGGGTTGTACACGGTACCGTCGTAGCGCAGGTAGGGCATGGCGACCGAGTCGACCCGGACCTTGCCGTCCTGCCCGAAGCCCGTGACCAGGCTGAACATCTCGGCCGCGCCCTTGAACCACGGCTCCTGGTCGTCGGAGACCTCGATGCTGTCGATCTTGGTGGCCCACCAGCCGCCGGCGGCCTGCGCGCCGGCGAGGCCGCGCGCGGTGAACTCCCTGCGCAGCACGTCGACACCGGCCGCCATCGCCTTCGACGCGTCGATGTCGACGAGGTAGACCGGCCGGTCGGGGACCGCGGTGGCGTCGAGGGTGTGGACGCTGCCGTCGGTGTCGTAGGCGCGGACGGTGCGTGCGTGGTCGTCGGCCACGGCGGTGGCCACCAGCGGCGTGGCACCGGCGTCGAGGGCCGCCCGCATCGACGCGTCGGCCAGCTGGACGCGCAGCAGCGGGCCGAGGCCGGCGTCGAGGCCCTTGGCCCCGGCGATC
>NZ_JAKNTA010000100.1 GCF_022288725.1 Kitasatospora sp. A2-31
CCCCGCGGGCGAGCCGGTGGCCCTCACCAGCACCGGCAACGGCATGCACTGGGCCTGCACCCTGCTGCGCGTCTGAGCGGATACCGCCGGGCGTCGCCGAGCCGTCGTAGCACCGGCGCCGGCCGCGCCGCCGATCCCGCACCGCGTGTCCGAACTAGTAAGGAGAACAACCCCCGTGCGCATTCTCGGACTCGGAGGGTCCCACCACGATTTCGCCGCCTGCCTGGTGGAGGACGGCCGGATCGTGGCCGCGGTCGAGGAGGAACGCCTCACCCGGGTGAAGATCGCCTTCGGCCTCGGGCCGCGCCTGCAGCGCTGCCTGGCGGCGGACTACGTCCTCGCCGAGGCCGGCCTCGGGCCGGAGGACGTCGACCTGATCGTGGCCAACGACTTCCTCAACCCGGTGTACTCGCTGCGTTACCGCGACCGGATCGAGTGGATCGGCCACCACCTCTCGCACGCCGCCAGCACCTTCTACACCTCTCCGTTCCAGCGGGCGGCGGTCATGGTGATGGACGGCCGGGGCTCCGAGGTCGAACGCGACGGCGAGCGGCACGGCGAGACGATCAGCTTCTACACCGGCGACGCCCGGGGGCTCACCCTGCTGCGCGGCATCACCGGCCGGATCGCCACCGCCGAACAGCGGCTCGACGACACCTACGAGAACTCCATCGGCTGGATGTACGAGGCGGTCTCCAAGGAGATCGGCTTCCACACCGTCGGCGGCATGGGCGCCCCCGGCAAGACCATGGGCCTGGCCCCGTACGGCACTGCGCGCTACGTCGAGGCGCTGGCCGGGCTGTACGACCTGACCGACGGCGACTTCCGCCAGTCGCTCGCCCAGCAGGAGGCCGTGCGCGCCCTGATCGCCGGCGAACTCGCCCGCGCCGTCGGCGCGGAGGCCGCCGAGCAGGTCCGCGCCGACTTCGCGTACGCCGTCCAGGCCAACACCGAGCGGATCGTCGTCGAGCTGGCCCGCTGGCTGCACCGGGAGACCGGCGCCACCGACCTCTGCCTGGCCGGCGGGGTCGCCCTCAACAGCGTCGCCAACCACCTGATCCTCCGGGAGACGCCCTTCGAGCGGGTGCACATCGTGCCCGCCGCCGGCGACAACGGCACCGCCATCGGCGCCGCACTGCACGGCCACCACGCGCTGGGCGGCAACCCCTGGGCCCCCGCCGCCGGGCTGTTCTCGCCCTACCTCGGCCGGCTGTACGCCGCCGAGGAGATCGAGGCGGCCGTGGCCGCCCGGGCCGATCGGCTGACCGTGGAGCGCCCCGAGGACCTCTGCGCGACGGTGGCCCGGGAGCTCGCCGACGGCGCCGTGGTCGGCTGGTTCCAGGGGCGCTCCGAGATCGGGCCGCGCGCCCTGGGCAACCGCAGCATCCTCGCCGACCCGCGCGACCCCGCGATGAAGGACCGGATCAACGCCAAGGTCAAGCACCGCGAGGCGTTCCGCCCGTTCGCCCCCGTGGTCCTGGAGGAACGGCAGACCGAGTACTTCGCCTCCGCCGTCCCGGCCCACTACATGCTGCTGGTGCCGCAGGTCCGCCCGGAGAGGCGCGCGGTGATCCCCGCCGTCACCCACGTGGACGGCTCCGCCCGGCTGCAGACCGCCACCCCGGAGCTCAACCCGCGGCTGTGCGAACTGCTCGGCGCCTTCGACCGGCTCACCGGCGTGCCGGTGCTGCTCAACACCTCCTTCAACGACAACGAGGAGCCGATCGTGGAGACGCCCGAGGACGCCCTGCGCTGCTTCCTCTCCACCGACCTGGACGTGCTGGTCCTGCACGACCTGGTGATCCGCAAGGCGGCCGCGTGAACGCCCGGCCGTTCCCCGGGCGCCCGACGGTGGTCCTGCTCTGCGGCGGCCTCGGACTGCGCCAGCGCAGCGACGGCGACGACCTGCCGAAGCCGCTGCGCCCGCTGCCCGACGGCCGGGCGCTGATCCTGCACGTCCTGGACTACTA
>NZ_JAKNTA010000101.1 GCF_022288725.1 Kitasatospora sp. A2-31
CCCCGCGGGCGAGCCGGTGGCCCTCACCAGCACCGGCAACGGCATGCACTGGGCCTGCACCCTGCTGCGCGTCTGAGCGGATACCGCCGGGCGTCGCCGAGCCGTCGTAGCACCGGCGCCGGCCGCGCCGCCGATCCCGCACCGCGTGTCCGAACTAGTAAGGAGAACAACCCCCGTGCGCATTCTCGGACTCGGAGGGTCCCACCACGATTTCGCCGCCTGCCTGGTGGAGGACGGCCGGATCGTGGCCGCGGTCGAGGAGGAACGCCTCACCCGGGTGAAGATCGCCTTCGGCCTCGGGCCGCGCCTGCAGCGCTGCCTGGCGGCGGACTACGTCCTCGCCGAGGCCGGCCTCGGGCCGGAGGACGTCGACCTGATCGTGGCCAACGACTTCCTCAACCCGGTGTACTCGCTGCGTTACCGCGACCGGATCGAGTGGATCGGCCACCACCTCTCGCACGCCGCCAGCACCTTCTACACCTCTCCGTTCCAGCGGGCGGCGGTCATGGTGATGGACGGCCGGGGCTCCGAGGTCGAACGCGACGGCGAGCGGCACGGCGAGACGATCAGCTTCTACACCGGCGACGCCCGGGGGCTCACCCTGCTGCGCGGCATCACCGGCCGGATCGCCACCGCCGAACAGCGGCTCGACGACACCTACGAGAACTCCATCGGCTGGATGTACGAGGCGGTCTCCAAGGAGATCGGCTTCCACACCGTCGGCGGCATGGGCGCCCCCGGCAAGACCATGGGCCTGGCCCCGTACGGCACTGCGCGCTACGTCGAGGCGCTGGCCGGGCTGTACGACCTGACCGACGGCGACTTCCGCCAGTCGCTCGCCCAGCAGGAGGCCGTGCGCGCCCTGATCGCCGGCGAACTCGCCCGCGCCGTCGGCGCGGAGGCCGCCGAGCAGGTCCGCGCCGACTTCGCGTACGCCGTCCAGGCCAACACCGAGCGGATCGTCGTCGAGCTGGCCCGCTGGCTGCACCGGGAGACCGGCGCCACCGACCTCTGCCTGGCCGGCGGGGTCGCCCTCAACAGCGTCGCCAACCACCTGATCCTCCGGGAGACGCCCTTCGAGCGGGTGCACATCGTGCCCGCCGCCGGCGACAACGGCACCGCCATCGGCGCCGCACTGCACGGCCACCACGCGCTGGGCGGCAACCCCTGGGCCCCCGCCGCCGGGCTGTTCTCGCCCTACCTCGGCCGGCTGTACGCCGCCGAGGAGATCGAGGCGGCCGTGGCCGCCCGGGCCGATCGGCTGACCGTGGAGCGCCCCGAGGACCTCTGCGCGACGGTGGCCCGGGAGCTCGCCGACGGCGCCGTGGTCGGCTGGTTCCAGGGGCGCTCCGAGATCGGGCCGCGCGCCCTGGGCAACCGCAGCATCCTCGCCGACCCGCGCGACCCCGCGATGAAGGACCGGATCAACGCCAAGGTCAAGCACCGCGAGGCGTTCCGCCCGTTCGCCCCCGTGGTCCTGGAGGAACGGCAGACCGAGTACTTCGCCTCCGCCGTCCCGGCCCACTACATGCTGCTGGTGCCGCAGGTCCGCCCGGAGAAGCGCGCGGTGATCCCCGCCGTCACCCACGTGGACGGCTCCGCCCGGCTGCAGACCGCCACCCCGGAGCTCAACCCGCGGCTGTGCGAACTGCTCGGCGCCTTCGACCGGCTCACCGGCGTGCCGGTGCTGCTCAACACCTCCTTCAACGACAACGAGGAGCCGATCGTGGAGACGCCCGAGGACGCCCTGCGCTGCTTCCTCTCCACCGACCTGGACGTGCTGGTCCTGCACGACCTGGTGATCCGCAAGGCGGCCGCGTGAACGCCCGGCCGTTCCCCGGGCGCCCGACGGTGGTCCTGCTCTGCGGCGGCCTCGGACTGCGCCAGCGCAGCGACGGCGACGACCTGCCGAAGCCGCTGCGCCCGCTGCCCGACGGCCGGGCGCTGATCCTGCACGTCCTGGACTACTA
>NZ_JAKNTA010000102.1 GCF_022288725.1 Kitasatospora sp. A2-31
CACCCGGCTTCCCCAGCCGCTCAAAGGCCGAGCCCCCGTCCACACCCTGTGGACGGGGGCTCGGCCTTGCGCACGCCGCCCGGGCGACGACCGGCACCGCAGCGCCGACCGTCGGCCCCGGGCCAGGAGCGGCCCGGAGGCGAGCGGGCGACCCCGCCCCGAGCCGAAGGACCGCGCCGGGGCCGAAAGGGAGAAGCGAGGACGACCCGAGGCACGAGGGACGTTGGAGCGCCGACCGTCGGCCCCGGGCCAGGAGCGGCCCGGAGGCGAGCGGGCGACAGATCAGTGCGTCTCGGTGACCTTGGCGAGGGCGCGGGGGGCGTCCGGGTCCTGGCCGCGGGCGATGGTGACCTCGTAGGCCAGCAGCTGCAGCGGCAGGATCTCCAGGATCGTCTGGACCTCCTCGGGCACGCCGGCCGGCAGCGCGAAGCCCGCCGAGGCGACCTCCACCTGTGCCTGCTGGCCGATGACCACCAGGTCCGCGCCGCGGCCGCGCAGGCGGTCCAGGACCGGCTGCAGGGCCTCGCCGCCCTTGCCGTCCGGGACGATCGCGATGACCGGGGAGACGTTGTCCACCATGGCCAGCGGGCCGTGCAGCAGGTCGGCGCCGGAGAACGGGGAGGCCGGGATGTAGGTGGTCTCCATCAGCTTGAGCGCCGCCTCACGGGCGGTCGGGTAGCCGTAGCCGCGCGAGGTGATGACCAGGCGCTGGGCGAAGCGGTAGCGCTCGGCCAGCGCCTTCACCTCGGCCTGGCGGGCCAGGATGCCGGCGGCCAGCGACGGCAGTTCCTTCGCGGCCGCGCCGTCGCCGCCGCGCAGGCCCTCGACCAGCAGGTAGAGCGCCAGCAGCTCGGCCGTGTAGGTCTTGGTGGCGGGCAGCGCCTTCTCCGGGCCGGCCAGCACGTCGATGTGGAACTCGGAGACCTCGGCCAGCGGCGAGGACGCGTTGTTGGTGACGGCCAGGGTGATGGCGCCGGCCTCGCGGGCCGCCTTGGTGGAGGCCACCAGGTCCGGCGAACCGCCGGACTGGCTGACGGTGATCACCAGCACGTCGGTGAGGTCCGGCTTGGCCCCGTACGCGGTGGTGGTCGACATCGAGGTCAGGCCGGCCGGCTTGCCGAGCAGGATCTCGATCAGGTACTTCGCGTAGAGCGCCGCGTTGTCGGACGTGCCACGGGCGGTCAGCAGGACGAAGCGCGGGTTGCGGGCGGCGATCTCGGCCGCGATCTCGAAGATCTTCGGCGCGCCCTCGTCGAGGATGCGCTGGAGGACGGCCGGCTGCTCGGCCATCTCCGCCGCCATGATCCGGCCGGGGACGGGGACAGTCTGCGTGTCGGACATCTTGGGTGTGCCTCCGATGAGATGGTTCCACCCCACGCGGGCGGGGATGCCCGGTGGGGACCTCTACGGCGGCGAGTCCGCACACTCGCTGCGGTGTTTCCTGCGGCAATCCTACGGGGACCCCCACCCGGGAGCACAGTCGAGGCGCCGACCCGGGCCCCTCCCCCGCTGGTGGGGAGGGGTCGGGCCGGGCCCCGCGGCTCCGCGGCGGCGGGTCAGCCGGCCTTGTTGATCAGCTGGTCGATCGCGGCGTCCGCGTCCTTGGTGGCCTGGTCGATCGGCTTGTTGTTCTTGAGGATCGCCGTGAGCATGTCCGGCAGGATCTTCTGCTTCTCGATCGCGCCCCAGCCGGGTGCCAGCGGGGTGAACCACGCGTCCGGCACCGCGTTGGCCGCGGCCGCGGTGGCCGGCTTGTTCTTCAGCGGGCCCAGCTGGGTCAGGTTGTTCGGCAGGATGTCCCGGTCCGCCAGCGCCTGCTGCGACTTGGTGCCGGTGAACATCCGGATCCAGTCCGCCGCCAGGGCGGCCACCGGGGACTTCGCGGTGACGGCGAGGTCCGACCCGCCGATGAAGGTCGGCAGCGGCTTGCCGCCCGGGCCGGGCATGGTGGCCATCTTGACCG
>NZ_JAKNTA010000103.1 GCF_022288725.1 Kitasatospora sp. A2-31
GCAGGAGGCGCACGAGCTGCTGCTGCAGGCACTCGGCCTCTTCAGCGGACGCCCGCTGACCGGCGTCCCCGGGCCGTACGCCGAGGCGCAACGGCTCCGCCTGGGCGAGCGCCGGATCGCCGTCGCCGAGGAGCGGTGCACCGCCGCCCTCGACATCGGCCTGCACGCCGAGGTGGTCGGCGAGCTGAACTCGCTCACCGCCGAGCACCCGCTGCGCGAGCGCCTGCGCGAACTGCTGATGCTGGCGCTCTACCGCTGCGGGCGCCAGGCGGAGGCCCTCGGCGTCTACACCGACACCCGGAAGCTGCTGATCGACGAGCTCGGCGTCGAACCCGGCGCCGGCCTGTCGGCCATGCACGCGCGGATCCTCGCCGCAGACCCGACGCTGACTCCCACCGGCGCGCCCGCCACCCCCGTCCGCGAGGACGGTCCGGTCACGCCACCTCCGCCGGCCCAGCTCCCGGCCGACGTCTCCGACTTCAGCGGACGGGAGGGGCTGGTCGCCGAGCTGTCCTCCGTCCTGATGAACGCCACCGGGCAGGCGGTCGTGGTGACGTCGCTCGCCGGCATCGGCGGCGTCGGGAAGACCACGCTCGCCGTCCACGTGGCCCACCGGGTGCGGGCCGAGTTCCCGGACGGGCAGCTGTACGTCGACCTCCGCGGCGCCGGGGCGTCGCCTGCCGACCCGGCGGTCGTCCTCGGCGACTTCCTGCACGTTCTCGGCGTCACCGAGAATCCCGACTCCCTCGAACAGCGTGCGGCCCTCTACCGCTCGCTGCTCGCCAGCCGGCGGATGCTGATCCTGCTCGACAACGCCCAGGACGCCGAGCAGATCCGACCGCTCATCCCGGGGGTGTCCGGCTGCGCCGTGCTCGCCACCAGCCGTGGCCGGCTCGCCGGCATCCCGGGCGCGCACCTGGTGGACGTCGAGGAACTCACTCCGCAGGAGGCGCTGGCCCTCTTCTCGGCCATCGTCGGCGAACAGCGCGTCGCCGCCGAGCCCGAGGCCTCGATGGCGGTCGTGACGGCCTGCGGCTTCCTCCCCCTCGCCGTCCGCATCGCGGCAGCCCGGCTGGCCAGCCGGCCCAGGTGGAGCGTCTCGGACCTGGCCCGCCGGTTAGCCGACCAACGGCGCCGGCTGGACGAGCTCCAGCTCGGAAACCTCGCGGTGGAGACCACGATCGGCCTCGGATACGGACAGCTGTCCCCGGCCGAGGCGCGTGCCTTTCGACTGCTCTCGCTGATCGACTCCCCCGACATCCCGCTCGCGGCCGCCGCCGCGCTGCTCGGCGTGGACGAGACCACCGCCGAGGACCTCGCCGAGGCCCTGGTCGAGGCCAACATGCTGGAGTGCTTCACGCCGGGGCGCTACCGGTACCACGACCTGCTCCGGCTCTATGCGCAGCGCCAGAACGAGCGCACCGGCGACGCCGAGGAACAGCGGCTGGCCATGCTGCGCCTGCTCGACCTCCTGTTGGCCACCGTCTCCAACGCAGCCCGCGCGATCGAGCCGGACGACCAGTTCCCCGACCCGCTGAACCCACCGGCGTCGACCGGCCTGGCACTGGCGACGAGCGAGGCCGCACGGGGCTGGCTCCGCGCCGAGAACGCGCTGATCCTCGGGGCCGTGGAAGCCGCGACGGACGGGCCGCGAGAACTGCGGTACCCGGCGGTCGACCTGCTGATCCTGCTGAACAGCCTGGGCGCGGACCCGACGCACGGGCCCCGGGTCCGTCGGGCCCTGGAGATCGCGGGCCAGAACGCCGGCGACGACCGCGAAGCGCTCGCCCGCGTCCACTTCGCCATCGGTGCCCTTCAAGGTCTCACCAGCGACTTCCAGGGTGCGGAGCACTCCCTGCGCCGGAGCCTCGAGTTCCAGGCGACGGACGACACCGTGCTCCGGTCGGCCGCCACCAACATGCTCGGGATCATCCTCAGTA
>NZ_JAKNTA010000104.1 GCF_022288725.1 Kitasatospora sp. A2-31
ACGACGAGCTGCTGGACGTGGTCGCGGCCGCCGGTCGGGTGCGCCGGCGGTGGTTCGGCCGCCGGGGGAAGCTCAACTACCTGGTGAACCTGAAGAGCGGCCTCTGCCCGGAGGACTGCTCCTACTGTTCGCAGCGGCTGGGCTCGAAGGCCGAGATCCTCAAGTACACCTGGCTCAAGCCGGACCAGGCCGCCGAGGCGGCGAAGGCGGGCGTCGCGGGCGGCGCCAAGCGGGTCTGCCTGGTGGCCAGCGGCCGCGGGCCGACCGACCGTGACATCGACCGGGTGGCCGACACCATCTCGGCGATCAAGGAGGCCGACCCCGCCGTCGAGATCTGCGCCTGCCTGGGCCTGCTCTCCGACAACCAGGCGGAGCGGCTGAAGGCTGCCGGCGCCGACGCGTACAACCACAACCTGAACACCTCCGAGGGCACCTACGGCGACATCGCCACCACCCACACCTACGCGGACCGGGTGGACACCGTGCAGAAGGCGCACGGCGCCGGCCTGTCGGCCTGCTCCGGCCTGATCGCGGGCATGGGCGAGAGCGACGAGGACCTGGTCGACGTGGTCTTCGCGCTGCGCGAGCTGGGCTCGGACTCGGTGCCGGTCAACTTCCTCATCCCGTTCGAGGGCACGCCGCTGGCCAAGGAGTGGAACCTCACCCCGCAGCGCTGCCTGCGCATCCTGGCGATGGTCCGCTTCGTCAACCCGGACACCGAGGTGCGCATCGCCGGTGGCCGTGAGGTCCACCTGCGCACCATGCAGCCGCTGGGGCTGCACCTCGCCAACTCGATCTTCCTGGGCGACTACCTGACCAGCGAGGGCCAGGCCGGGCAGGCCGACCTCGACATGATCAAGGACGCGGGCTTCGAGGTCGAGGGCGCCGGCGAGGCCACCCTGCCGCGCCACCGCGCCGACGTCGCGGCCGCCGCCGCAGCCGGTGGCGCGTGCGGGACGGCCGGCGGCGGCTGCGGCCCGTGCGGCGGGCACGGCGAGGAGCCGGCCGGCGGCCCGGCCGAGGCTCCGGGCGACGCCCAGGGCGGGCACGGCTGCGGTCCCTGCGGCGGCCACCGTGCGGAACCGGCGCGCGACGAGGCGCCGGCCGCGGGCGCGTCGGACGGCGGGGCGGCGGACGGCGGGGCGTCGGACGGCGGGGCGGCGGACGGCGGGGCGGCGGACGGCGGGGCGGCGGACGGGAACCCGAACGGCGAGCTGCGCAGCGACCTGGTCCGGGTCCGCCGCCGCGGCGCCGGCACCGAGCTGGCGCCGAACGCCTGATCGCCGTACCGCAACCGGAACCGCAACCGCACGGGAACCCGAGGAGCTCCACCGCCATGGCCCACCTGCCCACCGATGACCTGCTCGCCCTCGACCGGGCGCACGTCTGGCACCCGTACGGTCCGATGCCCGGCACCGTCACCCCGTACGTGGTCGAGTCCGCGTCCGGGGTGCGACTGCGGCTCGCCCGACCGGTCGCGGGCAGAACGGAGTTGATCGACGGCATGTCGTCCTGGTGGGCGGCGGTGCACGGCTACGGGCACCCCGTGCTGGACGCGGCCGTGCGCGACCAGCTCGGCCGGATGAGCCACGTGATGTTCGGCGGGCTCACCCATGAGCCCGCCGTCCGGCTGGCCGCCCGTCTGGTGGAGATCACCCCGGAGCCGCTGCAGCACGTCTTCCTGGCCGACTCCGGCTCGGTGGCGGTCGAGGTGGCGATGAAGATGTGCCTGCAGTACTGGCAGTCCGTCGGCCGCCCGGCCAAGCGCCGGCTGCTGACCTGGCGCGGCGGCTACCACGGGGACACCTTCCACCCGATGTCGGTCTGCGACCCCGAGGGCGGCATGCACCACCTCTGGGGCGGGGTGCTGCCCGGCCAGCTCTTCGCGCCGGAGCCGCCGGCCGGCTTCGACGCGCCGCTGG
>NZ_JAKNTA010000105.1 GCF_022288725.1 Kitasatospora sp. A2-31
GTCGCCGGTCAGCAGGCCGGAGGCGAGCAGCGGCAGGCTCGCCCAGGCGGCGGCCGCGCAGGAAGCCACGGTCAGGGCCTCGACGTCGAACAGCTCCGAGAGCGCCGTCTCCGCCTCGCGCAGCGAGCCGAACCGGATCCGCATCCGGGACGTCGAACTGTTGAGCGCGCCCTCGGCGAGCACCGCGTCGGCGGCCGCCTGCACGATCCGCGGGTGGGTGTCCAGGCCGAGGTAGGAGTACGAGGACATGTTCACGAACTCGTGGCCGTCCGCCAGCGCCCGGTGCCGGCCGTCACCGAGGCCGGACACCACGATGTCGAACATCCCGGCCCCGGCGGTCACCTCCCAGAAGTCGTGGCTGATCCGCGCGGACTTCTTGATGTTCATGTATGAGTGCACGCCACGTTCCTTGTTATTTCGGCACGGAAATTCCGGGCCCGCTGGCCGGCCCGATCGGAATTCGCGAATTCCGGGCTACCGGCAGGTGCCCGCAGAACCGTCCAGAGTACGTACGGAAACCACGGCCGGACCGATGCCCGAGCAGGCCGGGCAGGCCGACGTCGACCGAGCGGGAGGGCATCGGCGGCGGTGCGCAGAACGGTCCCGGCCTCGATCCGGTGAATTCCTGAACCGTCGGCGGCACCGGCCCCGGAGCCTCTCCCGACAATCCGGGGAGCTGCTCGCCCCGGCGATTGAAAGAATTCAATACACCTGGGCGACTGTCAACCGGAAACTATTTGCCGCTTCGCAAAACCGGACAGACCGTCATGCGCCGGTCGCACCGGAAGTTATTTGCCGGTCGGCAGGCATTGACGTCCGGCGGCCGGGCGGATATTCCGGCGACGGGGTCGGATCGGCGTCAGGGCACGCCGCTCGGACGAAGGCGGGGCGGGCGGCGAAGCGGCGGCCGGCCGCGATCACGAGGAGGAGCGGACACGCACCCCGGTCCCTCCGACGACCCGCGTCACACCTGACCCTCGGGCGCCGCGGCACCGCCGGGAGCGGGTCGGTGCCGCGGACGCGCCGCGGAGTGGCCTACGCTCGGCAGTGCGGAGGAGGCGCCGGCAACCGGCCTGCCGCTCTGACGGCGCTGCCTGCCCTCCGCCCAGTTCGCGACCCACTCCCGGTGCCCGCGCACCAAGCTGACGGAACGGGGCGGCCGTGCGGCACGACGCAGTCGAGGTCGAAGTGGTCATCACCGTGCCCAACCAGGGAATCGGGCTCTGGATGCTCGGGGCGTTCATCCTGACCTTCGCGGGCACCCGGGCCATCACCAGGATGATCCGGGCGGGCCGCGGGCCGTTCCGCGACGTGAGCGTCGGCGGCACCCACCTGCACCACGAGGTGTACGGCATCATCGGAATGCTGGTGTCGGGCGCGATCGAGTTCGCCTACCGGCCGGACAGTCCCGGCGTACAGGTCCTGGCGGTGATGTTCGGCGCCGGTGCCGCCCTGACGCTCGACGAGTTCGCGCTCTGGCTGCACCTGGAGGACGTCTACTGGAGCAGCGAGGGCCGCAAGTCGGTCGACGCGACGTTCCTGGCGGTGGCGGTCGGCCTGCTGCTGGTCGCCGGCTTCAACCCGTTCTCCGACGTCGGCTCGGGCACCGCCAACCACCTCGCCTTCGCCGTGCTCATGTTGGTGAACGTCGCGTTCTGCGTCTGCGCGATCCTCAAGGGCAAGACGGCCGTCGGCGTGATCGGGCTGCTCGTCCCCCTGGTCTCCGTGGTCGCCTCCGTCCGCCTGGCCAAGCCGTCCTCCCCGTGGGCCCGTTGGCGCTATCCGCGGGCCCCCCCCGGGGGGGGGCGCCCCGCCCGCCGTTACCCGCCGGACCGCCGCACCTGGATCGACGCGCTGAAGGACGCCGTGGGCGGCA
>NZ_JAKNTA010000106.1 GCF_022288725.1 Kitasatospora sp. A2-31
CCCGGCGCTCGCCGGGCGTGCCGCCCGGAGCCGCCTGCCCCTCCGCGCCCAGCGGTAGGCCCTGGTCCGGCCGGACGCCGGCGACCGCATCGCCGCCGGCGACGGCAACCTGGCCGTCGCCCGGGCCGTCACCCGGGCCGTCACCCGGGCCGTCGTCCCTGACGTCGTCCGCGACCGGCCCGGCGATCGCGAGGCAGGCGGCGTCGAGGCGCTCGAAGAACAGCGTCCGGTTCGGCAGCCGGGTCAGCGGGTCGTGCAGGGCCTGGTACTCCAGGCGGTCTCCGAGCCGGCGCTGCTCGGTGATGTCCTCGACCATGGCGAGCGTGTAGAGCGGTTTGCCGGAGCCGTCCCGGATCAGCGAGACGGTCACCTTGCTCCAGACCGTGCGCCCCTCACGGTGCTTGAGCTGCTTCTCCACCCGCAGCCGCTCCCGCTTGCCGCGGACCAGCTCCGGGAAGAGGCGGTCCGGCATCCCGTCCGCGTCGACCACGTCGTGGATGTGCGTGCGGACCAGGTCGGCGGACGTGCAGCCGACCAGGGCGGCGAAGGCGGGGTTGACCTCGATGATCCGGTCGTCGGGGTCGATCAGGGCCATGCCGATCCCGGCGTCGCAGAAGGCGGCCCGGAAGCGGGACTCGCTGGCACTCAGGGCGGCGAGCAGGCGGTCGGTCCCCTCGGCCGGCAGGCCGGGGCCGTCGGTCGGTCGGTGCGAGCCGGTCGCGAGCGGGGCGGAGCAGGTCGGGCAGAGCAGGAGGTCGGTGCCGACCGCGCCGCCGGTCACGTCGACCGGTGCGACGGTGCCGTGGTTGCCGTGGTTGCCGTGGTTGCCGCGGAGGTCGATGGCCCTGAGCCCGGCGCGGAGTCCGTCGCGCAGCGCGCCCCGGTCATCAAGGGGCTCACGGGGATCACCGGCGCCGAGGACGCCGTCGAGGCCGGGGGCGTGGTCGACGTCACGCGAGTCGTCCAGGGCGAGACCGGTGGTGCCGTCGGCGGTGGCGCCGTTGGCCGGACGGCGGAGCGGGGACAACCGGTGGCCGTGCTGGTGCGGTTCCTCGTGCCGCACGCCCGAGTGGTGTGCGTCGGCCCCCTCGTTCTGGCCCGGCACGGCATACTCCCGTCCGCTGCTGACGCTTGATGCTTGACGCTGGTCCGGCCGATCGCCCGGGACTGCTGCGGCCGGCTCCCGCACTCTGTCGAGGTCCTCGCAGTCCGGTGGAACGCTCGCGTGGAACGTCCGCGGGGGGATCCGCGTGAAGAACAGGGCGCTGCGGCCGATCATAAGACGCGGCGGCAACGCGCGGTGACCGCCGCCAGGGTGATTCGCCCGCTTTCAGGTCCTGTGCGGTGATACATGCAGACGCCCCCGGTACACATCACATGATGTGCGCCAGGGGCGTGTGCCTCCGCCGTGCGCCCTCGGGCGCTGGTCGAGCGCCGGGACGCGCCGAGTCCGGGCCGGCCGCGAGCCGGCCGGACGGGGCGTCGGACCGTCGGGGCGTCAGGCCAGCTTGGCCGTCAGGGTGATGGTCGTGCCGGTGAGCGCCTTGCTGACGGGGCAGTTCGCCTTGGCGTCCTCGGCGGCCTTCACGAACCCGGCTTCGTCGAGGCCGGGCACGTCGCCGGTGACGGTCAGGTGGATGCCCGTGATGCCGGTCCCGGGCTGAAAGGTGACGTCGGCCTGGGTGTCCAGCTTGGCGGGCGGGTTGCCCGCGCCGGCCAGGGCGTGCGAGAGGGCCATCGAGAAGCACGCGGAGTGCGCGGCCGCGATGAGTTCCTCGGGGCTGGTCCTGCCGTTCGGGTCCTCGGCGCGGGACGCCCAGGTGACCGGGTACTCGCCGATGCCGGACGAGGCGAGGGTCACCTGGC
>NZ_JAKNTA010000107.1 GCF_022288725.1 Kitasatospora sp. A2-31
TCCTCCGGGATCGTGGACGGCGCGGCCCTGGTCGCCATCGGCAACCGCGGGATCGGCGAGCGCTACGGCCTGCGCCCGCGCGCCCGGATCGTCTCCGCGGCGGTGTCCGGCTCCGAGCCCACCATCATGCTGACCGGCCCGGCCCCCGCCACCCGCAAGGCGCTCGCCAAGGCCGGGCTGACGGCCGCCGACATCGACCTGGTCGAGATCAACGAGGCCTTCGCCGCCGTCGTCCTCCGGTTCGTCCGCGAGATGGGCTTCCGGCCCGACCAGGTCAACGTCAACGGCGGCGCGATCGCCCTCGGCCACCCGCTCGGCGCGACCGGCGCGATGATCCTCGGCACCCTGATCGACGAGCTGGAGCGGCGCGACCTGCGGTACGGCCTGGCCACCCTCTGCGTCGGCGGCGGCATGGGCATCGCCACCGTCGTCGAACGCATCTGATCCCGCCCCGGCACCTCCCTCCCCGGCCCCTTCTGGAGACCCGAACCTCATGAGCGACACCACCACCATCCGCTGGGAGCAGGACCAGGACGGCGTGGTCACCCTCGTCCTCGACGACCCCACCCAGTCCGTCAACACCATGAACGAGGCCTTCACGGCCGACTTCGAGGCCACCGTGGAGCGGCTGGCCGGCCTCGGCGACGAGCTGCGGGGCGTGGTCGTCACCTCGGCGAAGAAGACCTTCTTCGCCGGCGGCGACCTGCGGATGCTCTCGGCCGCCCGGCCCGAGGACGCCGCCGCCGTCTTCGAGAAGTCGATGCGGATCAAGCGCGCCCTGCGCACGCTGGAGACCCTCGGCAAGCCCGTGGTCGCCGCCCTCAACGGCAGCGCGCTCGGCGGAGGCCTGGAGATCGCGCTCGCCTGCCACCACCGGATCGCCCTGGACACCCCGGCCAGCCGGATCGGCCTGCCCGAGGTCACCCTCGGCCTGCTGCCGGGCGGCGGCGGCGTGGTCCGCACCGTCCGGCTCTTCGGCATCACCGACGCCCTGCTGAAGGTGCTCCTCCAGGGCCGCCAGTACCGGCCGGCCCAGGCACTCGAGCACGGCCTGGTGCACGAGCTGGTCGACACCCCCGAGGAGCTGACCGCCCGGGCCCGGGCCTGGATCGGGGCCAACCCGACCGCCGTCCAGCCCTGGGACGTCAAGGGCTACCGGATCCCGGGCGGCACCCCGGCCACTCCGGCGTTCGCGGCCAACCTGCCCGCCTTCCCGGCCAACCTGCGCAAGCAGCTGGCCGGCGCCCCCTACCCGGCACCGCGCAACGTGCTCGCGGCCGCGGTGGAGAGCGCCCAGGTCGACGTCGACACCGCGATGGTGATCGAGGCCCGCTACTTCACCGAGCTGGCCTGCGGGCAGACCAGCAAGAACATGATCCAGGCGCTCTTCTTCGACATGCAGGCGGTCAACTCCGGTGCCGGGCGCCCGAAGGAGATCGAGAAGCGGGCGGTCCGCCGGGTCGCCGTGCTCGGCGCCGGGATGATGGGCGCGGGCATCGCCTACACCTGCGCCAGGGCGGGCATCGAGGTGGTGCTCAAGGACGTCACCGCCGAGGCCGCCGAGCGCGGCAAGGCCTACTCCGCCGGGCTGCTGGACAAGGCGGTGGCGCGGGGCCGCTCCACCGAGGCGCAGCGCGACGAACTGCTGGCCCGGATCACCCCCACCGCCGAGCCCGCCGACCTGGCCGGGTGCGACGCGGTGATCGAGGCCGTCTTCGAGAACCCCGAGCTCAAGCAGAAGGTGTTCCAGGAGGTCCAGGGCGTGGTGGCGCCGGACGCGCTGCTCTGCTCCAACACCTCCACCCTGCCGATCGGCCTGCTCGCCGAGGGCGTCGAGCGCACCGCCGACTTCATCGGCCTGC
>NZ_JAKNTA010000108.1 GCF_022288725.1 Kitasatospora sp. A2-31
GCCGCCCGCGCAAGGCCTCGTGGACCCGGCGGGCGGCCGTGCCCGAGGGCTGGCGGCCGGCGGCGGTGGCCGGCGGCAGCGCCGCCTCAGGCGGTGGCGGCCCGCTCGGCCTCGCTCCGCTCGACGCAGAACTCGTTGCCCTCGATGTCGAGCAGGGTCACCCAGCCCTTGCCGTCCGGGGTGCGGTGGTCACCGTGGAGCGTGGCGCCGAGCGCCAGCAGACGTTCGACCTCCTCGTCCCGGGTGCGGTCCTGCGGCTGGATGTCCAGGTGGACGCGGTTCTTCACCGACTTGCCCTCGGGCACCTGGATGAAGAGCAGCCCGGCGCCGGCCGTCTGCACCAGCGCCTCCGGGTCACCCGGGTTGTCGTCGTCACTCACCTTGGCGTCCAGCACCTCGGCCCAGAACTGCGCCAGGCGGTAGGCGTCGGCGCAGTCGATCGTCGTGTGTCGTACAAGAGAAGCCATGCCGGCCACTCTGGCCCGGCGCCGCCTGCCGGTCCAGCGATTATGCGGAGCGGCTGTGGAGGTGACCGTCCAGCGGGAACTCCGGCGGCAGGGCCGGGAGCACGGACCGGAAGCCGTACCCGGTCTTCTCCGCGACCCGGCAGGACGCCGTGTTGTCCACCTGGTGCAGCAGATCGAGCCGGACCAGCCCGTCGGCGGCGAAGGCGGCGAACGCCCAGCCGGTGAGCACCTCCAGCGCGCGCGGGGCCACGCCCCGGCCGCGGGCGGCGGCGGCCGTCCAGTACCCCACCTCGGCCGCCGGCCCACCGGGCTCGGCGCGCTTGAGCACCACGTTGGCGACCAGCTCGGCCGGGGCGTCGGCCCGATCGTCGACTCGGGCGTCGTCCGAGCCTTCGGCCCGGCCGTCGTCCCGGCCGTCACGGCGTTCCAGGACGGCGAAGCTGTACCGGTGGCCCTCCGCCCAGCCGCGGCGCTGCAGGTCGAGCCAGCGGGCGGCCTCGGCCGGGTCGGTGACCGGGGTCCGGGTGAAGCGGCGCAGCGTCTCGTCGCGGTGGATCGCGATCAGCGCGGGCGCGTCCTCGTCCCGGAACGGGCGCAGCAGCAGCCCGCCCCCGGACAGGGAGAGGCCGGGGGTGACGGCCGCCCCCTCGGTGGCCCCGGCCGGGGAGTTCGGGGTCGGGGAGTTCGGGGTCGGGTGCGGCTCCGCGGCGAGGAGGTCCCCGGTGCGGGACGTCACTGCAGGCCTTCCCAGCCCCAGCGCGGGGTCGGGCCGGGGTCGCCGAGGTCGGCTCCGGCCGGCGCCGCCGAGACGTCCTTGGCGATCTTCGTGCCCCAGTCGAAGTACTCCAGCACCCGCCGGCGCAGCAGCTCGTCGTCGGGCAGCTCCTTCCGGACCGCCTCGCCCATCAGCTCCATCCAGCGACCGCGCTGCTCCTCGGTGATCGCGAGGCCCAGGTGCGAGCGGAGCAGCGACTGGTGGCCGCCGAGCTCGTCGGTGAAGCGGGCCGGGCCACCGAAGATCTCGCCCAGCCAGACGGCGACGTGCTCGATGTGGGTGGTGGTGAAGTTCGCGAAGACGGGCGCCAGCACCGGGTCGGCCAGCACACCCTCGTAGAAGGTGTTGCTCAGCCGACGCAGCGCGTCGATGCCGCCGACGGCGTCGTACAGGCTCTCGGACCGTTCGTCGCTCATGCGTGTTCTCTCCCCGTGAATGGGTGCGTCGGCACCGTCTGTCCGACACCTTCCTAACAGTCCGGCGGGGGTGCCGAGTCCCCCTGCGGGCCCTGTTCGCCGCGGGCTCAGCAAGCGGAGGCGCACGTTCCCGGTCCGGGCCGGCCGTACCGCCGGGCCGTGCCCGGCCGTCGCCCCCCTGCCGCTTGCCCCCCCCC
>NZ_JAKNTA010000109.1 GCF_022288725.1 Kitasatospora sp. A2-31
GACCCGCGCCGCCCCCGCCGTCCCGTACGCCAGGTCGAGCACCGACGGATGCAGGTGCACCCCGTCGTTGATCAGCTCCACCGTGACCCGCTCGTCCTCCAGCAACGCCACGATCGGACCCGGCGCCCGGTGCGCGATCCCCGGCATCGCGTTGAACAGGTGCGTCGCCACCGTCGCCCCCGCCTCCACCGCCTCCAGCGTCCGCCCGTAGTCCGCATCGGTGTGCCCCACCGCCGCCACCACCCCCAGCTCCGCCAGCATCCGCACCGACTCCAGCCCACCCGGCAGCTCCGGCGCCAGCGTCACCATCCGCGCCCGCCCCCGCGCCGCGTCTACCAGCTTGCGCACCAGAGCCGGATCCGGATCCCGCAGCAGATCCGGACGGTGCGCACCGCACCGGTTGTGCGAGATGAACGGCCCCTCGAAGTGGATCCCGGCCAGCACGCCGTCCTCCACCAGCTCCGACAGCACCGCCGCCTGCCGCGCCACCTCGTCGATCTCCCCGGTCACCGTGGAGGCCATCGTCGTCGTCGTCCCGTGCTCCAGGTGGGTGCGCGCCACCCGCAGCGCCTCCTCCGCGACCCCCGACGCGTACGACGCACCCCCACCGCCGTGCACGTGCAGGTCCACGAACCCCGGCACCACCGTGAACCCCGACAGGTCCAGGTCCCCCGGCGCCACCGCGCCGCCGACACCGGCCACCACCGCGCCCTCCACCACCAGACGGCCGTCCTCGACCACCCCGGACGGAAGGACCAGCCGGGCGCCGGACAGTGCAGTACGGTCCGCGACAGTCACGCGGCCACCCCCCTGGGCTCTGGACGGGCATCTGGACGGGCAGGCGTGCTTCCGCACCGTGGGCGCGTCCGATTGGTCAGGAACGAACGTCCGGAAGCAGGACTTCGGGGGCTTGGCTGAGTGAAGTTGCTTGAAGAGTTGCCATCATAGTCAGCTTCGAGCGGCAGGACAGCCCCTCGGGGGCCCGGAATCCGGTCGCAGCAGGCCTGAAAGGCCGGGCCCGGGGCTAGACTCGCGGCATGCTCAAAGCTGATCGATCCGCGCGGATACTCGCGCACGTCACCGAAGCGGGGAGCGCCGACGTGCACGCGCTCGCCGGGCTCCTGGGCGTCTCCACCGCGACCGTCCGCCGGGACCTCCAGGAGCTCCACGAGCAGGGGCTGTTGCACCGCACGCGCGGCGGCGCGGTGACCGGCCCGGTCAACCTCGAACTGCCGCTGCGCCACCGCAGCGAGAAGCAGCGCGAGGAGAAGCGCAGGATCGCCCAGGCCGCCGCCGAACTCGTGCCGGACGGTGCGGTGGTGGGCCTCAGCGGCGGAACCACCACCAGCGAGCTGGCCCGGGTGCTGGCCGAACGCGGCGGCATCACCGTGGTGACCAACGCGGTGAACGTCGCCGCGGACCTGATCGTCCGGCCCGAGGTGCGGCTGGTGGTGATCGGCGGCATCGCCCGCACCGCGAGCTACGAGCTGGTCGGCCCGGCCGCCGACCTGATGCTCTCCCGGTACCACCTCGACGTCGCGTTCATCGGGGTGGACGGCCTGACGGCCGAGGAGGGCTGCACCACGCACGACGAGATGGAGGCCCAGACCGACCGGGCGTTCCTGCGCAGCAGCGCCCGCGCCGTCGTCCTGGCCGACAGTACCAAGGCGGGCAGGGTCACCTTCGCGCGGATCTGTCCGCTCGCGGACGTCGACGACCTGGTGACGGACGCCGGCCTGACGGACGCCCAGGCGAAGGCGTTCGCCGCCTGCGGGGTGCGGGTCCGCCGCGCCTGACGGCGACGGCGCCGGGCGGGTGCGCCGGGGCGGGTGCGCCGGGGCGGG
>NZ_JAKNTA010000011.1:0-296304 GCF_022288725.1 Kitasatospora sp. A2-31
ACACTCTAGCCTGCCCGTATCGAATGCAGACCCGGGGTTAAGCCCCGGGCTTTCACATCCGACGCGACAGGCCGCCTACGAGCTCTTTACGCCCAATAATTCCGGACAACGCTCGCACCCTACGTATTACCGCGGCTGCTGGCACGTAGTTAGCCGGTGCTTCTTCTGCAGGTACCGTCACTTGCGCTTCTTCCCTGCTGAAAGAGGTTTACAACCCGAAGGCCGTCATCCCTCACGCGGCGTCGCTGCATCAGGCTTTCGCCCATTGTGCAATATTCCCCACTGCTGCCTCCCGTAGGAGTCTGGGCCGTGTCTCAGTCCCAGTGTGGCCGGTCGCCCTCTCAGGCCGGCTACCCGTCGTCGCCTTGGTAGGCCATTACCCCACCAACAAGCTGATAGGCCGCGGGCTCATCCTGCACCGCCGGAGCTTTCCACCAACCCCCATGCGGAGGAAGGTCATATCCGGTATTAGACCCCGTTTCCAGGGCTTGTCCCAGAGTGCAGGGCAGATTGCCCACGTGTTACTCACCCGTTCGCCACTGATCCACCCCGAAGGGCTTCACCGTTCGACTTGCATGTGTTAAGCACGCCGCCAGCGTTCGTCCTGAGCCAGGATCAAACTCTCCGTGAATGCTTGCCCGACTGTGCTCGATGAAGAGCTGCAGGCGACACACTCGCGTTGAGCGGCACGGCAACCACCGGAATAGGGCGGCCACGCGCACTGCGTCCTCGCTGTGTTATTTCAAAAGGAATCTCCAACCCCAGAGAATCTGAGGCCGGGGATGTCAACATATCTGGCGTTGACTTTTGGCACGCTGTTGAGTTCTCAAGGAACGGACGCTTCCTTCAGGCGGCTTTCACACCGGCCCTCCGGGCGCTTCGTTCTTTCGTGTTCCCAGCTTATCAGACGATTTCCGCTCCGTTTCCGGGGCTTCGTTCATCCAACTCGCCGGTGTCTTCTAGGGCTTGACGCCCCGTCCGACGTTTCAAACTCTAGCCGATCCCCGCCCCGAAAGGCGAATCCGGCCGCAATCCCCATAAACGCACACACCGAATAGACCCCGCTCCGAACAGGAGCGCGACAAAGCGCACCCAGCCCGAAAGGGAAGGAGTGGTGTTTCTAGGGATTGGCCGCCCCGGGACCGTCCGCGCAGATGCGTGTCCGGTGCTCCCTGCCGAGCGACCTGTGAACACTACTCCCGCTTCGACGCCTCAGGCAAATGACGGGCGCCATGTACGGACGCTGCCCCTCGTGCTCCGGCCCCCGGTCGGCTCAGGGCGAACAGCCGGACCAGGTCGTGGAAGGCGTAGTGGCCCCGGACCGGGGCATCGAGCATCCCTGCCGCGGTGAGCCCGGCGAGGATCTCGCCGGCCGCGGGCTCCGGCACACCGAGCGCGGCGGCGGCTTCCGGTGCAGTGCAGACCGGGAGGGCGGCGAGCCGAGGAAGGGCGGCGGCGAGGTCCGCCGGCAGCAGCCGGTGGCTGCGGCGGAGCTCGGTCTCGACGGCGAGCCCGCCGACCCGCAGTTCGCCGAGCCGGCGGTGCTCGTCGCGCAACCGGTCGGCGAGGGCGGCGACGCTCCAGGCGGGCCGGGCCGCGAGCTTGGTGGCCGCGACCCGCAGGGCGAGCGGGAGGTGCCCGCAGGCCGCTGCGATGGCGTCGGCCGCCGCCGGCTCGGCGGCGATGCGGGCACGACCGGCCACGGCGGACAGGAACTCCACCGACTCCCGCGGCGCCAGGCGGCCGAGCCGCACGGCGAGCGACGGGGCGAGCCCTGTCGGACCCGAGCGGGCGGTGACGAGCACGGCGGCGGCCGGCCCGCCGGGCAGCAGGTGGCGCAGCTGCTCCTCGTCCCGGGCACCGTCGAGCACGACCAGCACGCGCCGACCGGCCAGCAGGGCCCGGTAGCGCTCCGCACGGTCCGCCGTGCGCTCCGGCAGCCCTTCCGCCGGCTCGCCCAGCGCGCGGAGGAAGCCGGCCAGGACGGTGCCGGGGTCGGCCGGTTCGTCCCCGGTGCCGTTCAGGTCGGCGTAGAGCTGGCCGTCGGCGAACGTGCCCCGCACCGTCCGGGCGACACGGACCGCGAGCGTGGTCTTGCCGACCCCGAGCGCACCTGAGACCACCACCACGGTCGCTCCCGGCCGCCCGGCATCGCCCGTCAGGGCGTCGGCGATCAGTTCCACCTCTGGCGTGCGGCCGGTGAAGTCACCGACATCGGGCGGCAGTTGCGCCGGCACGGCCGGTGCGGCCGGGGCGGCCGGTCCGGGCGCGAACACTGACGCGGGCATGGACGCTGACGCGGGCGCGGCCGGGGCTGCGGAAGCGCTCAGGGTCGGGGCGACGGGCGCGGGCGGCGCGAGTCCGGGATCGGCGCGCAGGATCCGCTGTTGCATCCCCCGCAGCTCCGGGCCGGGTTCGACGCCGATCTCCTCCGCCAGCACCCGGCGGGCGTCGGCGAACACCTCCAGGGCCTCCGCCTGCCGGCCGGCGCGGTAGAGGGCGGTCATCAGCAGGGCCCGCAGGCCCTCGCGCAGCGGGTGCTCGGCCGCCAGCGCGGTCAGCTCCTCGATCAGTCGGGCGTGCTCACCGAGGCCGAGTTCGAGCTCCAGGCAGTCTTCGAGGACGGTCAGCCGGCGCTCGGCGAGCCGCTCACGCTGCCGTTCGGCGTCGGGGCCCGGCACGCCGGACAGCGCGGTGCCCGTCCACAGCGCCAGGGCCTCGCGGTACCGGCGGGCGGCCTCCGCCGGCTCGCCGCACTCCCGGTGGCGCCGGGCCGCGTCCGCCAGTCGGTCGAACTCGGCGGCGTCCAGTCCGTCACCCGCGAGGTCCAGCGCGTACCCGCCGCCCCGGGACGCCAGGACCGCTGCCGCGTCGCCCCCGGCGGCACCGACGGCGGCCCGCAGCTTGGAGATGTGGTTGCGCACCACCGCACCGGCGGAGGCCGGCGCGTTCTCCCCCCAGACCAGGCCGGCCAGGGCGTCGGCCGGCACGACGTGCCCGGCGCGCAGCGCCAGCGCCGCCAGCACCGCCTGGCGCTGCGCGGACCCGGCCGCCACCTCCCGGCCGCCGTACCGGACCCGCACCGGCCCCAGCACGGAGATCCGCAGCCCCGTCATCCCCCGCCCCGCCCCTCCACGACACCACCGCGACGAGACCGGCTCCCCCCGGCTCCCGTCCGGAACCGTCCCGCCGATCGGCCCCGTGGCCTCGTGACTGTCCGTCACCGCCGCGCGCCCGGATCCACCCGATACCGACGTCTCCGATGGGATTGTCCCATGCCCGTCGGGCACGCCGCGCGCCACCGGGGAACGGTCCCGGCGGCCGGAACCGGGTAGGTTGGCCCGTCTCGCCCCGTTCGTCTCGCCCCGGCCGCCGCGCTGCGGTGGGCGCGCCGCGGAGTCCCGGCGTCGCAGGGGCGGGAACGGCACACGAACGAACGGGTGGAAGAGACGTGACCGGCATTCGGATATCCCTGCTCGGACCGGTACGGGCCTGGCGAGGTGACGCGGAGCTCCCGCTCGGCCCGGCCCAGCGACGTGCGGTGCTGGCCGTGCTCGCGGGAGCCGAGGGCCGTGCGGTCACCACCGAGGAGTTGGTCGACGGTCTCTGGGGCGAGGACCCGCCGAACCACGCCGTCGCCGCCGTCCGCAACCACGTCTCCGGGCTGCGCTCCGTGCTGGAGGAGGACCGCACCGCACCGAAGTTGCTGGTCTCGGTGGGCGGCGGCTACGCCCTCCGGCTCGCACCCGACGGGACGGACCTCGCGGTCTTCCAGCAGTTGGCCCAGGATGCCGCCCGCCTCCGGGCCGGGGGCGATCCCGCCGGGGCGGCCGCGCAGCTGCGCCGGGCACTGGAACTGCCGACGGGGACGCCGCTGGCGGGCGTCCCGGGTGGCCACGCCGAGCGGCAGCGGGAACGGCTCGCCCAGCTCCGCCTCGCCGTCCTGCACGAGCGCCTCGAACTCGACCTGGAGCTCGGCCGCCACGCCGAGCAGGTGGACGAGCTCACCGCCCTGGTGGAGGAGTTCCCCCTGCACGAGGGGCTGGCGGGGCTGCTGATGACCGCGCTGTACCGCAGCGGCCGACCGGCCGAGGCCCTGGCGACGTTCACCGCCACCTGCCGCGCCCTGGACACCGGGCTGGGCGTGGAACCGACCTTCCCGCTGCGCGAACTGCACGAGCGGATCCGGCGGGGCGACCCCGGCCTCGCCGTGCCGGCCGCGGCTCCCGCGAATCCCGCGCCGACGGCCGCGGAGCGGCGGGCGAACCGCCCGCGACCCGAGCAACTTCCCTCGGAGGCATCGGAGTTCACCGGCCGACGGGAGCTGGTGCGGTCCCTGGTGGAGCTGGTGGAGAAGCCGCCCGCCTTCGCCCCCACCATCGTCGCCGTCGCCGGCATGGGCGGCGTCGGCAAGACCGCGCTCGCCGTCCACCTCGCCCGGCGGGTCCGCGCCCGCTTCCCCGACGGGCAGCTCTACGTCAACCTGCGTGGCGGCCGCCCTGACCCGATGGAACCCGGGGCGGTCCTGGTCCACTTCCTGCGGTCGCTGGGCGTGCCCGAGAGCGCTGTCCCCGACCACCTGGAGGAGCGGTCCGCGCTGTTCCGGTCGCTGCTCGCCGAGCGCCGCGTCCTGGTCGTCCTGGACGACGCCCGCGACCTCGGCCAGCTGCGCCCGCTGCTGCCCGGCTCCGAGCACAGCACCGTCCTCGTCACCAGCCGTTCCAGCCTGCTCGGCCTGGCCCCCACCCGGCACGTGGACCTGGACGTCCTGGAGCCGGACGAGTCGCTCGAACTGCTCGCCCGGATCGCCGGCCGCCGGCGGGTCGCCGAGGAGCCGGAAGCTGCCCGCGAACTGCTCGCGGCCTGCTGTCACCTCCCGCTGGCCATCCGGATCGTCGCCGCGCGCAGCGCCCTGCGCCCGGACTGGTCGCTCGCCGCCATCGGCGCCCGGCTGGCCGACCGGCGGCAGCGGCTGGCGGAGCTCACCCTGCACGACCTGGCCGTCGAGGCCTGCTTCCAGCTCAGCTACGACCAGCTGACGCCGGGCGCCGCGCACGCCTTCCGGCTGCTGGCCGTCCCGCAGACCGCCGACCTGTCCCTGCCGGCCGCCGCGGCGGCCCTGGAGCTGACCGAACACGCCGCCCTGGACGTCCTGGACGACCTCGTCCACGCCGGTCTGCTGGAGTGCCCGGCCCCCGACCGGTACCGGTACCACGACCTGCTGCGCCTGTTCGCCCAGGCCCGGGCCGAGCAGCTCGACTCGCCGCAGGAGCGCGCCGCTCTGATCCTCCGGATGGTCGACCAGGCGGTGGCCACCGCGGCCGACGCCTACCGGACAGTCCGCCCCTCCCATGCCATCGCCGACGCGATCGGGGCGGTGCCAGCGGCCGGTCCGGCGCTGTCCGACCGCGCGGGCGCGCGCCGCTGGCTGGACGAGGAGGGCGGGAACCTGCTGGCCCTGGCCGAGCAGGCGCTCGGCATCGCCGACGCGCACCGCGTCGTCGCCGATCTGCTGCTCGCCCTCGACCCGCACCTGGAGGCCGGGTTCCGGTGGCGCGAGCTGATCGACGTCTGCCGCCGCACGATGCGGCAGGCCGCCGACCGGGGCGACGCCCGGGCCGAGGGGCGGGCCGGCTACATGCTCGGTGGCGGTCTGATGCAGCTGGGCCGGCTGGACGAGGCCGAACCGGTCGCCGCCCGGGCCGCCGATCAGGCCCGCAGCTGCCGGGACCTGCCGGTGCTGGCCGAGGTCCTCAACGTCTGCGCCATGATCGCCCACATCCGGCAGCGCACCGAGGAGTCACACGTCCTGCACGCCGAGACGGTCCGCCTGGCCGAGGAGTGCGGCAGCGCCTGGACCACGGCGAACGCCATGGCCACCAGCGTCCCGTGGCACCTGACCCGCGGCGACGCCGGGACGGCCGTCCGCGCGGCCGAGCGGAGCCTGGCCCTGTTCCGCGCCCTCGACGATCCGTTCGGCGAGGTCTACGCCCTGCACTCGACCGGGCGCGCGGCGCGCGTCCTCGGCGACACCGAGCGCGCGATCTCGCTGCACGAACAGGGTCTGGCACTGGCCGACGCCCACGGGTTCCTGGTCTTCGAGCCGATGGCGTTGCTGCACCTCGCCAACTGCCACCTGGAGGCGGGCCGGCCGGCCGAGGCGGCGGCGCGGGCCGAGCAGGCCGTGACGGCCAGTCGGCGGCTGCACCGGCAGGACACCGAGACCGCGGCGCTCGACCTGCTAGGCCGTCTCTGACCCGGCCCGGGGCGGGTTCGAGGGGGCGAGCGCCGCGGCCAGCCCGGGGCGGCCGTCGATGCCGAGCTTGCCGTAGACGTGGGTCAGGTGGACCTCCACCGTGCGCAGGCCGACGAACAGGTGCTGGGCGATCTCCCGGTTGGTCATGCCCCGGGCCGCCAGGCCCGCCACCCGGTGCTCGGTCGGGGTGAGGGACGCCGGCCCGTGGAAGGACCGGGTGCGCGGGCGGTCGCCGGCCGCGCGGAGTTCGTCCAGGGCGCGGTCGGCGACCAGCACCGCCCCGCAGCGGTGGGCCACGGTCACGGCCTCCTGGAGGCACGCGCGGGCCTCCGCCACCCGCCCGGCGCGGCGCAGCCGGGCCCCGAGGTCGCCCAGGGCCTGGGCGTGCCGGGACCGGCCCGGGGTGCCGGCCAGCGTCCGGACGGCTTCGCGCAGCAGCTCCAGACCCTCCGGCCCGCCGGTGGCGAGGCCGAGCGCGCGCCGGGCGGCGCCGACGGCCTCGGGCACGCCCCACCGCAGGGCGAGCTCCAACTCCTCCGCCGCCAGGATCCGGGCCTGCTCGGGCTCGCCGAGCGCCGCCAGGGCCAGGGCGGCCTCGGAGCGCCAGGGGTAGATCCACGGGCAGCGCATGCCCCGGGCCCCGGTCCGCCGGCCGCATTCGCGGAAGTCGGTGAGCGCCTCGGCGGGCCGGCCCTGGGCCGCCCTCAGCCGGCCGCGGACGAGATGGACGTGGTCGTTGATCCAGTGGCCGTTCAGTTCGCCGGTCAGTCCGGCCCGCTCGAGGAGGTCCTGCGCCTCGGTGAGCCGGCCCTGCAGGACGAGCGCCTCGGTGAGGGTGGCGGCCGCCAGGACGCTGTGGCTGTGTCGCGGGTCGACGCCGATCTCCCGGAGCGCCGCCAGGGCGGCCTCCGCCTCGTCCTGACAGTCCGGCACCCGGCCGAGCTGGCCGTAGACGGACGCCCGGATGATGCGGCTGTGCGCGAGGGCGAAGGCGGAGCCGCGGGTGCGGGCCTGTTCCACGGCGGCGTCGGCGTAGTCGAGGGCCAGCTCGGTCTCCCCGGTGGCGCCGAGGAGGAGCACGGCGCCGGAGTAGACGAAGGACTCGTCGTCCGCCGGGTTCATCCCGTGCGTGAGCGCCTGCCGCACCAGGGCCACGGCCTCGGCCGCAGACTCGCCGCGCAGGATCGCGCGCAGGCCCAGCAGCGCCGCCAGCGGCCGCTGCGCCGAGGTGCCGGCGGCGTCCTCGATCCGCAGGTCCAGCAGCCGGGGCAGCACTCCGGGTGCCGACTCGACCTCGTGCAGGCCGGCGTAGACGTGGTCGATCTCCAGCCGCAGGGCGAGTGCGGTGTCGGTTCCGCGCAGCGAGGCGGCGGTGCGTTCGAGGACGGCCAGGCCGTCCGGGTAGCGGTCCACGGCGAACAGCGCGCCGGCCAGGCGGCGCGCCGCGGCGGCCCGTTCGGCCGGGTCGCGGGAGAGGTCCAGCCCCAGCCAGAGGTTGCGGACCGCCTCCGGGACGTCGAAGGCGAGGCCCGCCTCCCCCAGCCGGATGACCAGGGTGGCGCGCACTTCGTCCTCCAGGGGTTCGCGCAGCGCGCGGCGCAGCAGCTCGGCCGCGCGGTCGGCGGCGCCCCTGCTCAGCGCCGCCGCGGCGGCGCGCTCCAGCACCTCGGGCACCCAGGGCAGGCCCAGCGACGCGTGGACGGCGTGGGCGGCGGTCTGTTCCGCGGGAGCGTCCTGGGCGAGCATCAGCTCGGCGGCTCGGACGTGGACGTCCTGGCGGATGCTGGGCAGGACGTCGTCGGCGAGGGCGATCCCGATCATCGGACAGGTGAAGGCGGCGCTGTGCCCGGCCCGGCGCATCAGGCCGCTCCGTTCCAGTGCGTGGACGGCGTCCAGGACCGCGGGCTCCGGCAGGCCGGTGGCGGCGGCGACCACGTCGAGGGCCGGGGTGCCCCCCAGCACGGCGACCGCCCGGGCGACGTCCCGGGTGTGCGGGCCCGCCGCGGTGACGAGCAGGTCGAGCGCCCGGCCGGCGTCGGCCGGGACGAAGCGGGTGATCCGGGCCGCGGTCTGCGTGTCGGGCGCGCGCCCGGCGGCCTTGATCGTGCGCAGCAGGGTGTGCAGCAGGAACGGGTTGCCGCCCGTCGTGGTCCGGACGGCCTCGCGGAAGCGGTCGTCGCCGGGCTCGCCGAGGAGCGCCTCGGTGGCGGCGGCCACGGACTCGTCGTCGAGGGCGGTCAGCGCGACCCGGTGCCGGAAGAGCGGGGCCAGCCGGCCCAGGACGTCCGGGTCGGCTGTCGCGGGGGCGGGGCCGACGGTGGCGACGACGACCACCGGCAGTTCGTCGGCCCGACGGAGCAGGCGCTGGAGCCAGAGCAGCGAGGCCCGGTCGGCCCACTGCAGGTCGTCGATGCCGATGACGAGGCGGGCGCGGGCGGCGAGGTCCGCGGTCAGCCGGTACAGCGCGCTCAGCGTCGCGGCGGTCGGGTCGTCGGCGGGCGCGGACGGGGCCGAGGGCCCGGCGGGCCAGAGGAGTTCGGCGGCGCGCGCCGCGGGTCCGGCGTGCGGGGCGTCGGGAGGGCCGTCGGCCCCGCCGGCGGCGACGAGTGCCGGCTCGAAGAGCTGCCGGGCGACACCGAGCTCCACCCCCTGCTCGGAAGGGTCCGCCCAGGCCGACAGGACGGTGTCGCCGTCGCGGCGGGCCCGTCCGAGCGCGGCCCGGAGCAGTGCGGTCCGGCCGGTGCCGAACTCACCCTCGATCAGGACGAACGTCCCGTTCACCGCCCCCTGCCTCAACAGCCCTTCCAGTGCTTCGAGTTCGCGCTCGCGGCCGATCAGCAGGGGGTCGTCCGAGCGGCGGCGCGGCCGGCCGGCGACCGGGCCGGCGGTACGGCTGCGGGGGCGGGGCACGGCGGGGGCGGACGTCACGGCGGAGAGTTCAGGCATCGGTGCTCAAGGGTGCTGGTCGGGTTCCGGGACCGGCCGGTGGCCGGTTGTCCGGTCGGTTCCGGAGGGTCGTCGACGACCCTCCGGAACCGACCGGACCTCCATCCTGCCGAGCACGTGTAACTGCCTGATAAGTCGTCCGTGCCCCTACGTCATGCGGCCGGGCTCAGCTCTCGCTGCCGGCGGGCGGGAGCTGGGACTGGATCAGGCTCATCACGGTGCTGTCGGCCAGGGTGGTGGTGTCGCCGACCTCGCGGCCCTCGGCGATGTCGCGCAGCAGGCGGCGCATGATCTTGCCGGAGCGGGTCTTGGGGAGTTCGCCGACGACCTTGATCTGCTTGGGCTTGGCGATGGGGCCGAGGGTCCTGCCGACGTGGGCGCGGAGTTCCTCGACGAGTTCGGGGGTCTCGGTGGCGGTGCCGCGCAGGATGACGAAGGCGACGATGGCCTGGCCGGTGGTGGCGTCGGTGGCGCCGACGACGGCGGACTCGGCCACCGCCGGGTGACCGACCAGGGCGGATTCGACCTCGGTGGTGGAGATGTTGTGGCCGGAGACCAGCATGACGTCGTCGACGCGGCCGAGCAGCCAGATGTCGCCGTCCTCGTCCTTCTTCGCCCCGTCCCCGGCGAAGTAGCGCCACCCGCCGCCAGGCGCGGATCGGCCGGGGCCGAAGCGGGACCAGTAGGTGTCGATGTAGCGCTGGTCGTCGCCCCAGATGGTGCGGAGCATGGAGGGCCAGGGCTCGGTGAGGACGAGGTAGCCGCCGGAGCCGTTGGGGACCTCGCGGGCCTCGTCGTCGACGACGGTCGCGGCGATGCCGGGCAGCGCGCGCTGGGCCGAGCCGGGCTTGGTCTCGGTGACGCCGGGCAGCGGGCTGATCATGATCGCGCCGGTCTCGGTCTGCCACCAGGTGTCGACGATCGGGGCCTGGCCGGCGCCGATGTGCTCGCGGTACCAGACCCACGCCTCGGGGTTGATCGGCTCGCCGACACTGCCCAGCACCCGCAGCGAGGACAGGTCGAACTTCGCCGGGATGTCGTCGCCCCACTTCATGAACGTGCGGATCGCGGTCGGCGCGGTGTACAGGATCGTCACCCCGTACTTCTGGACGATCTCCCAGAACCGGCCCTGGTGCGGGGTGTCCGGGGTGCCCTCGTAGATCACCTGGGTGGCGCCGTTGGCCAGCGGCCCGTACACGATGTACGAGTGCCCGGTCACCCAGCCGATGTCGGCGGTGCACCAGTACACGTCCGTGGCGGGCTTGAGGTCGAACACCGCGTGGTGGGTGTAGGCGGCCTGGGTCAGGTAGCCGCCCGAGGTGTGCAGGATGCCCTTGGGCTTCCCGGTGGTGCCGGAGGTGTAGAGGATGAACAGCGGGTGCTCGGCCTCGTGCGGCTCGGGCGTGTGCGCGGCGCTCTGGCGGCCGGTGATCTCGTGCCACCACACGTCCCGGCCCGCGGTGAACGGGGTGTCCTGGCCGGTGCGGCGCACCACCAGCACGTGCTCGACGCCGTCGACCTTGGTCAGCGCCTCGTCGATGGCGGGCTTGAGGGCGGAGGGCTTGCCGCGGCGGTAGCCGCCGTCGGCGGTGATGACCAGCTTGGCGCGGGCGTCCTGGATCCGGGAGGCCACCGCGTCCGCGGAGAAGCCGCCGAAGACCACCGAGTGGGTCGCGCCGATCCGGGCGCAGGCCAGCATCGCGACCACGGCCTCGGGGATCATCGGCAGGTACACCGCGACCCGGTCGCCCTTGGTGACACCGAGTTCGAGCAGGGCGTTCGCGGCGCGGGAGACCTCGTCCCGCAGCTGGGCGTAGGTGATCGAGCGGCCGTCACCGGGCTCGCCCTCGAAGTGGATCGCGACCCGGTCGCCCAGGCCGGCCTCGACGTGGCGGTCGACGCAGTTGTAGGCGACGTTCAGCCGGCCGTCGGCGAACCACTTCGCGAACGGCGGGTTCGACCAGTCCAGCGTCTCGGTGGGCTCGACCGCCCAGCTCAGCCGGCGGGCCTGCTCGGCCCAGAAGCCCAGACGGTCCTCGGAGGCCTGCGCGTACGCGGCCGCGGTGACGTTGGCGCCGGCGGCGAGCTCTGCCGGCGGGGCGAAACGCCGCTCCTCCTTGAGCAGGTTGGCCAGGCTCTCGTTGCTCAACGCGCACTCCTCATGCTGTTCTTGCTGTTCCCGCCGGGTTCCGGCGGGAGGCGGCCGTTCCCGGCGGCTCCCCTCGATCCTCGGGGCCGCCGACGAGTGCTCCGGCCCGGATCGGGAAGAACTCTCGGTACCCGGTACCAAACCTTTCGGTACCGGGGCGGCCACCGGTCGGACCGAACCCCGGCTCCGCGCTTGTGGCCGAAACGCCGTCAACCGGCCAAATCCTTCGGTTCCGACCGTCATCCGCCACCGTCCGGCCGGTCCTAGCGTGACCACCGGCGGCGTCCGACGGTTGGGCTCCGTCGAGCGGCCGCACCCGTCACGCACAGGTCGGCCCCTCGCCCATCGGGGGACGGTAGGAAGGGGAACAACGGATGGCGCCGCACAGGGCGACGACGGAACGAAACGAGCGGAGGGCCGCCGCCGGCCCTCCGACGCACCGGCCACTCGCCGCCCTCGCGGCCGCCGCCGTGCTGCTGACCTGCGGGTGCGCCGGCGGGACCGGCACCCACACCGTCTCCGCGACGGCGAAGCGGGCGGCGGCGGCACCGGACGCCTTCGGCGGCGGGTCGGCGGCTGCCGAGGACGCCGTGCTCCCGGGCGGCATCGGCGATCCGGCCACGGCGCCGACGAGCGGCGCGGTGCTCGACCCCGACGGTCCGCGCACCCCCGCCTACGGCGGCCTGGGCACGCTGACCGCCTGCGACTCTGGCCGGCGCCTGGCCGTCCTGGACGCCCCGCTGACCGACGTGCCCGACGGCGCCCGGGTCGGCGCCACCGCACCCACCGGCGCCAACGGCGAGGAGTGGCTGGCGTGGACCGAGCCGGACGGCGGCCTCGTCCTGCAGTCCCTGCTCTCCAGCGGTGCCCCCGTACCCAGGCTGGTCACCGCGGAGCCGGCCGGCACCGTCGCCGTCCGGGACGAGGCCCCCGACGCGGGCACCGCCGAAGCCTCGGCCCAGCGCTGGCAGCTCACCGACCGCCGGCCGCAGCCGGGTGCCGCTTCGGCCGACGGCTCCGCCACCCCCGACTGTCTGCGGATCAAGACCCAGGACGGCACCGGCTGCCTGCTCGACGACGGTCCCGACGTGCCGCTGGCGGTCGGCGACTGCTCCTCGCGGGCCGCCTGGTGGAGCCCCCAGGGGTTGTCCGCACCGACCGGCGTCTGAGCGACCCGCCCGGCGTCCCACCGACGCGACCGATACCGACCGCCCCGACCGATCGGAGCCCGTTATGCGGCCGACCAGCACCGACCCCATCCCCCACCCGTCGCCACGGCCCGCCCCCGCCGACCCGGACGGTGCGGTGGCGCTGTACGCCGTCGACGCGGCCGGCACCGGACGGACCGTCACCCGGCGCGAGCTGGACGCACAGGTCGAGCGGACCACGGCCGCGATGCGCCGGTACGGAGTGCGCCCGGGCGACCGGGTGGCCCTGCAGTTGCCCCCGACCCCCGAAGCCGTGGCCGTTCTGCTGGCCTGCACCCGGGTCGGCGCCGTCGCCACCGCCCTCCCCCCGGCGTCCCGGTGCCATGATCCGGCCGACGAGCTCGCCCGACGGCGCCTGCGGCGCGTCCGGCTGCTGGTGACGACCCACGATGGGGGGCCGGCGGGGGGCGGGACCGGGGCCTCCTCCCCCCCGTCACCGCCGGTCCTGACGGTGCGCCCGACCGGGGGCCCCGGCGGAACCGGGGAGGGCGGGGGTCAGGGATGGCACCCCGCCCGCACCGCGCCTCCGGCCGGCCGCCGCCCCTCCGACGCGGCCCCCGACGAGCGTGCCGCCGCCGTCCGCCTCGGCCTCCGCGGTCCGGCCGACGTCTTCTGGTGCGCCGCCGATCTCGACTGGCTGGTCCGCCACCCACTGGCCGTCGCCGGACCACTGGCCCTCGGGGTCCCGCAGGTCCTCTGCGCCGACCCGGCCCGCGCCACCCACCCCGAACGCCTCCGGGAGATCCTCGACACCTACCGCGTGACGGTGCTGCACGCCCACCCCGACGCCCTGCACGAAGTCGTCTGGCGGTCCCGGGGGAGCGACCCGCACCCGCCGGACGCCGCCGACCTGCGCCTCGTGGCCCCGCTCCCCGGCCCCGGAGCCGTGCCCGTGCCCGACCACTGGTACTGGGAACGGGAGTACCTTCCCGCCCCGGCCTGGCGACTGCGCCACGGCCCGAACCCCTGGTCGTCCCCGCCCGCCGCCACCGCCGGCGGCCCGCTCCCCGGCCGGCCCGGGGCGGCCGCCCGACCATGACCACCGGCGACCGCCCACCCGATCCCGAACCGCGGCTGGACGCCGGCGCGCGGAGCGGCGGGACGCCGGGGAACGCGCCCGGGTCAGGGCGCCGGCTGCTGCTGGGTGGAGCAGTGGATGCCCCCGCCTCCGGCGGCGATCGCATGGATGTCCACCGGCACCACCTCGCGGCCGGGGTGGAGGTCGGCCAGGACGCCCGCCGCACGGTCGTCGGACGCCGGGTCGCCGAACCGGGGCATGATCACGGCGCCGTTGACCACGTAGTGGAAGGCGATCCGGCGGACGGTTCCTCCTCGGAGCCGCAGCCCTCCAGGATTGCCGGCGCGGCCGCCGCGGCCCCCGAGCGCAGGAGGGCCCGCCGGGTCAGGCGCGGTTCTCTCACGGCAGTCCCCTCACGTGCCGGACGCGCCCGAGGACGGGCTGCATCCGACAGTGGGGGCGGCGAGCCGGTGAGCCGGCCCGCCGCCGGTCGGGGGAAAGGGGTCCGGACCGCCGCCGTGGGAGCGCCGACGGTCCGGACCGGGCACCGGGGGCTCCTAGGGTGCCCGCTCTTCCAGGGCGCGCCGGGCGGCGACGATGGACCGCGGGTCCCAGCCCGGCCTGGGCACGGAGTCCAGCAGCAGCCGGGTGTAGGGGTGTCGCGGGCGGGCGAGGACCTCGGAGGTCCGGCCGGACTCGACGACCTCTCCGTGCCGCATCACGATCACGTCGTCGGTGACGCACCGCACCACACCCAGGTCGTGGGTGATGAACAGGTAGCCGATGCCGGTCTGCTCGCGGATGTCGGCGAGCAGGTTGAGGATCTGGGCCTGGACCGAGACGTCGAGCGCCGCCACCGCCTCGTCCAGGACGAGGACGGCCGGCTCGACCGCCAGGGCTCGGGCGATCGCGACGCGTTGGCGCTGTCCGCCGGAGAGCTGCCGGGGCAGTGCGCCGGCCTCGCGCTCGCCGAGGCCGACCTGGTCGAGGAGTTCGGCGATCCGGCGCGGGTGGTCCGCGTCGGGGAAGTGGAGGCGCAGGGTCTCGCGCAGGACGGCCCCGACGGTGGTACGCGGGTCCAGGGACTGGTAGGGGTCCTGGAAGACCATCTGGACCTCGCGTGCCCGGGCGAGCCGGTCGGCACGCCGGTGCTCGGTGCGGTCCCGGCCGTGCACCAGGACCCGGCCGGAGTCGGCCCGTTCGAGGCCGACGACGATCCGGGCGGTGGTGGTCTTGCCGGAGCCGGACTCGCCGACGACGCCCAGCGATCCGCCCTCGGCCAGGCTGAAGGAGACGTCGTCGACCGCGCGGATGCTGCCGTAGGCGCGGTGCAAGCCGACGGCCTCCAGGACGGGCCTCCCGGTGTTCGGCTGTCGCATCGGCGGCGTTCCCTTCGGACGGACGGCGGTGACGGCGGGTCTACGCATCCGCGCTCCCCTCCCCCGTGCGGTCGCTGTGGTGGCAGGCGGCACGGCGCGCCGGTTCGGCCTCGACCGGGAGCAGCGCGGGCTCCTGCTGGGTGCAGAGGAAGGTCGCGAGCGGGCAGCGGGGCGCGAACGGGCAGCCCGTCAGCTCGTCCCGCAGGCCGGGCGGCCGGCCCTCGATCGCGGCGAGGCGGCCCCCGGGGGTCTCCAGGCGTGGTGTGGAGGCGAGCAGTGCGGCCGTGTAGGGGTGGCGCGGCCGCTGGAACAGCGCCTCCGCAGGGCCGGTCTCGACGATCCGGCCGGCGTACATCACCGCGACCCGGTCGCTGATGGCGGCGGCCAGGCCGAGATCGTGCGTGACGAACAGCAGGGCGGTGCCGAACCGTTCCTGGAGCTCGCCGAGGAGCGCGACCACCTCGGCCTGGGAGGTGACGTCCAGCGCGGTGGTGGGCTCGTCGGCGAGGACGATCGCGGGATCGCCCATCAGGGCGGCGGCGATCATGACGCGCTGCAGCATGCCGCCGGAGACCTGGCGCGGGTGGCGGTCCATCACGGTGGCGGGCAGGCCCACCGCCTCCAGCATCTCGACGGCCCGCCCGGTCGCCGCCGCAGCGGTGAGCCCGCCGTTGAGCCGCACGCCCTCGGTGAGGAAGTCGCCGAGCCGGCGCATCGGGTTGATGGCGGCCCGGGGGTCCTGGAAGATCATCGCCGCGGTGCCGGTGCGCAGGCTGCGCAGTCGGTCCGGCGTCATGGTCAGGACGTCCTCGCCGTTGACGCGCACCGCGCCCTCGGTGGTGGCGCCCTCGGGCAGGAGTCCGAGGACGCTACGTGAGGTCAGACTCTTTCCGGAACCGGATTCCCCGACCAGGGCGACCGTCTCGCCGGCGGCCACGGTGAGGTCGACGCCGGCCAGCACGGGCCGGGCGGTGCCGGGCAGGCGCAGCCGGTAGGCCCGGACGTCGAGTGCGATCGGGTCGGCTCCGGCGGTGGCGCCTGCGGCCGTGCCGGAGGTGGTCGTACGGGGTGAGGTCATCGGTCCCTCCTGGCGACCCGGTCGGCCCAGCGCTCGCCGACGACGTTGAAGGAGACCACGGTCAGCACGATCGCCAGGCAGGGCAGGACCGCGGAGAGCGGGTAGCCGTGCTGGACGGCGGACTGGCCGTCGAACACCATCCGGCCCCAGTCCGGGGTGAGGGCCGGCACGCCGAGTCCGAGGAAGGAGAGGCCGGCCAGGTCGATCAGTGCGTAGCCGAAGTTGACCGTCGCCTGGGCCAGGACCACCGGGGCGATGCCGGGCAGGACGTGGCGCAGGCAGATCTGGAGCCCGGAGTGCCCCTGGACCTGGTAGGCCTCCACGTAGGGGCGGGCGCGTTCGGCGAGGACGAGCGAGCGGGTGAGGCGGCTGACGTAGGGCAGGTAGGCGACCGCGAGGGCGAGGACCGGGGCGAGCAGCCCCTCGCCGTACACGGAGACGATCAGGATGGCCAGCAGCAGGCCGGGAAAGGCGAAGACCAGCTCGGTGCCGCGGGAGAGGACGGAGTCCAGCCAGCCGCCCCGCCAGGCGGCGGTGACGCCGACGGCGACGCCGGCCAGAGTGGAGAAGCCCACCACGCCGAGTGGTCCGAGCAGGGAGGTGCGGGCTCCGGTGACCAGCCGGGCAAGGGTGTCGCGTCCGGAGGCGTCGACGCCGAGCAGGTGTTCCCCGGAGGGGCCGGCGAGCGCGTCGCCCAGCTCGACGGCGTTCGGGTCCTGGGGTGCGATCCACGGTGCGAGCAGGGCCGCGAGGACGGCCAGGGCGACGAAGCCGACGCAGATCCGGTGCAGCGGGGCGCGGGTGGTGCGCAGGCGGGCGACGCCCGGCCGGCGCAGCAGGGTGACGGTCATCCGGCGGCCTTCCGGGTTCCGAGGGTGACCCGCGGGTCCACCAGCGGGTGCAGCAGGTCGACGACCAGGTTCACGGCCATGAACAGACCGACCATGATCAGGGAGATGGCCTGCACGGTGGGGAAGTCCTTGGTGGTGGTGGACAGTTCGAGCAGTTGCCCGACGCCGCCGACACTGAAGGCGGTCTCCACCAGGACGGTGCAGACCAGCAGTGTGGAGACGATCAGGCCGCCGGTGGTCAACACGGTGCCCAGGGCGTTGCGGAAGACATGGCGGCGGACGACCTGGTGCCCGGTGACGCCGCGGGTGCGGGCGACGGTGACGTGCTCGTGGCCGAGGACGTCGACCATGGCGGCGCGGGTGACCCGGGCGAGCATGCCGATCAGGTAGAGGGCGAGGGCGACGGCGGGCAGGGTGAGGTGCCAGAGCATCGGGCCGGGCCCGTCCCCGGTGCCGCCGCTGGGGAACCAGCCCAGCTTCACCGCGAAGAGGCCCTGCAGCAGCACGGCCGCGACGAACGAGGGCGTGCCGACGGCGACCGTGGTGGAGACCAGGACGGCCGAGTCGGCGGCGCCGCCGCGGACGGCGCCGATCCAGCCGAGCAGCAGGCCCAGGACGACGACCAGGACGAGCGCCATCGCGACCAGGAGCAGGGTGGCGGGCAGCCGGTCGGCCAGCAGCCGGGAGACGTCGGTGCGGTAGGTGATCGAACGGCCGAAGTCGCCCTGCAGGATGCGGCCGGCCCAGCGCAGGTACTGGACCAGGAACGGCTCGTCCAGGTGGTACTGGGCGTTGATCGCCTGCAGCGCGTCCGGCGAGGCCGAGCGGCCGGCGAGCAGGAAGCTCGCCGGGCTGCCCGGGGCGAGGTGCATCGCGCCGAAGATCAGGAAGGACGCCCCGGCCAGGGTGGCGGCCATCTCGACCAGCCGGCGGGCGGCGAAGCGCAGGAAGCTCACCGGGCCGCCCCCACGTCGGCCGCCCACGGGTAGTACATGTAGGAGATGGTGGTGGGGGCACCGGTGATGCGCTTGTTGAGGAAGACCGCCGTGGGCCACTCGGCGACCGGGATCCAGAGCAGCTGTTCCGAGGCGCTCTTCTGGAGCTGCGCGGTGGCGGCGAACCGCCGGACCGGGTCGGTGGCGCCGACCGCCTGCTCGACCAGCTCGTCGTAGGCGGGGTCGCTGAAGGACGCGAAGTTCTGGTAGGCGCCCGTCCTGAAGTTGGCCAGCAGGTCGAGCGGGTCGGTGATGGAGTCGTAGTACGTCTCCGGGAACATGTCGATGCCCTCGCGGGCCGCCGGGTCGGTGAACAGGGCGGTGAAGGCGTTGGGGGCGACCGTCTTCAACCGGACGTCGAGGCCGATCCTCGCGCCGGCGGACTGGACGGCGGTGGCCAGCACCGAGACGTCCTGGCCGATGGGGCTGGTGGCGACGGTCAGGGTCTTTCCGGTGGCGCCGGCCTCCCTGACCAGCGCCTTGGCCTGCTCGACGTCGGGAGCGGTCGGGGTGAGCCCGTCGAAGGCGTCCTTGCGGACCTCCTCGGGTGCGGTGGCCCAGGCGGCGCGGCTGGTGAGGGATCCGGTGACGCTCCCGGCGCCGCCCAGGCCGGTGCGGACGAAGCCGGAGCGGTCCAGTGCCAGGGAGAGCGCCCGGCGGACCCGGACGTCGCCGAGCACGCCCTGCATGCTGGTGACGTTGACGTTGACGGTGCTGAGGCCCTCGCCGAAGTAGAGCGTGCCCGGGCCTGCGGCGCGCAGCCGTCCGTAGGCCTCGGTGGGGATCAGGTAACCGCCGTCGGCCTCGCCGCTGAGCAGGGCGTTGACCCGGGCCGACGGGTCGGTGAGGAAGCGGAAGACGACCTTGGCCGACTTGGCCTTCGCCCCCCGGTACTCGTCGAAGCGCTGCAGCTCGATCGACTGGCCCTTGGTCCAGGTGCCCAGCTTGAACGGGCCGGTGCAGGCGAGGCCACCGCCGGTGCCGTAGTCCTTGCCGGCCGCCTCGATCCCCGCCTTGGACGCGACGACGCCGGCGGCGGTGGCCATGTACTGGTTGAACTGCGAGTCGGGCCGGGTGAGTTTGACGGTGACCTGGAGCGGACCGGTCTTGCTGACGGAGCCGACGTTCTGGAACTGCTGGGCCCACGCGGCCGCGTTCCGGGGGTCCATCTGCCGGCCGAGGCTGTAGACGACGTCGTCGGCGGTCATGGTGCCGCCGTCGTGGAAGCGGACCCCGGGCCGCAGGTCGTAGACCCAGGTGGTGGGGTCCGGGTTGGACGCCTTCTCGGCCAGCCCCGGGGCGAGGGTCAGCTGCGGCGTCCACCGCATCAGGCTCTCGCAGACGTTGGACAGCACGGTGTTCTGCGGGTAGTCGAACGCGGAGACGTAGTCGAGGGTGGGCGGTTCGGCGTAGACGGCCCAGGTGAAGGAGTCGAGTTCGCCCTTGGCCGTGGGGGTGCCGGCGGAGAGCCGGTACGTCTCGCCGTCGCCGCCGCTCTTCGGCGGGCCCGCGCAGGCGGTCGCGATGACGGCCGTGACGAGGGAGGCGGCGGCCACGGCTGTGAGCGGGTGCCGGCGGCGGTCTCTGCGGGTCGTTCTCGACCCGTTCCGGTGGTCTGGCATGCAGGTGGCTCTCTTCCGTGCGGGACGGGGGTGGCGAGGGTCGTCGGACCGGCGGACCGGCGGACCGGCGGAAGCGGGCCGCGGCCCGCCGGCCCGGCTAGGGGTGCGTCACGCGGTGCGGGGCGTCACGCGGGGGCGCGTATCACGCGGTGCGGGGAGCCGCGGGCACCTGCTGGGTGATGCAGTGGACACCGCCGCCGCCGTAGGCGATCACCCGGGAGCGGACGCCGACCACCTTGCGGCCGGGCAGCGCGGCCGCGATCACGGCCAGCGCCCCCTGGTCCGCCTCCGGGACGCCCGCGACCGGGACGACCACGCCGCCGTTGGCGATGTAGAAGTTGAGGTAGCCGACCTCGGTCTCCTTGCCGTCGACCTCGACGAAGGCGCTCTGCGTCAGTTCGACGATCTCCAGCTTCCGACCCCTGGCGTCCACGGCGGCCTCCAGGACGGCGCGGTTCTCCAGCATCCGGAAGTGGTCCGGGTGGCCGGGGTCGCTCGGCAGCTGGACGAGGACCTTGCCCGGCGCCACGAACGCGCAGACGCCGTCGACGTGACCGTCCGTCTCGGTGTCCAGCAGCCCGCCGTACGGGAGCCAGATCACCGTGGTGACACCGAGCTTCTCGATGAGCTCGGCCTCGATCTCGGCCTTGGTCATGCCCGGGTTGCGGTTGGGGTGCAGCAGGCACTGCTCGGTGGTGATCAGCGTCCCCTCGCCGTCGACGGTGACGGCGCCGCCCTCCAGGATCATCCGGGAGTCGATGCGCTCGACGCCCATGCGCTCCAGCAGGGCGCCGGCGATCCGGTCGTCGGCGTCGAACGGGTGGTGCTTGCGCCCCCAGGCGTTGAAGCGGAAGTCCACGCCGGCCCGGCGGCCGTCCTCGTCGAGCACGAAGATCGGGCCGGAGTCGCGGAACCAGGAGTCGTCGATGGGCAGTTCCACCACCTCGACGCCGTCCCCGCACAGTGCGCGGGCCTCGTCGCCCTGCCCGGGGCGGACGACCATCGTGACCGGCTCGAACGCGGCGATCGCCCGGGCGACCCCGGCGTACTCGCGCTTGGCCTCGTCGTAGGTCGCACCCCAGAGGTCGGCCCTGGTGGGCCAGGCCATCAGGCAGCCCTCGTGCTCGGTCCACTCGGCGGGCATGCGGTGACCACGGGTACTCACGGTGGGACTCTTCTCTGTGCGATCGGTCGATGGGGGTCGCAAGGGGCGGGGGCGCGCTACGGGACGGCGGGCTGCGACTGCGTGGCGCAGTGGATGCCCCCGCCGCCGCTCGCGATGGAGTCGATGCCGACCTGGACGATCCGGCGGTCCGGATGGGCGGCCTGGAGGACGGCGCGGGCGACGCCGTCCGCGTAGCCGTCACCGAACTGCGGTGCGATGACCGCGCCGTTGACGGTGTAGTAGTTGGTGTAGCTGGAGAGGAAGTCCTTGCCGCGGCCGCGGATCCGGGTGCGGTCCGGGCCGGGCAGTTCGGTGACGTGCAGGCGGCGGCCGTGTGCGTCGGTGGCGCTGCTCAGCACCCGCTTCGTCTCGTTGTAGACCGCGACCCAACGGGCGTCGACGCCGGGCCCGGGCTGGTCCAGGATCACCTTGCCCGGGGCGGTGAAGCGGGCCAGGCAGTCGATGTGGCAGTCGGTGATGTCCTGACCGGCCAGTCCGGGGACCCAGACGACCTTGTCGATCCCCAGCGAGGTCTTGAGTGCCTCCTCCACCTGGTCCTGCGACATGCCCGGGTTCCGGTTGGGGTTCACCAGCGAGCTGACGGTGGCCAGGAGGGTGCCCTCGCCGTCGGTCTCCAGGGAGCCGCCCTCGCCGACGAAGGGCGCCCGGATCCGCTCGACGCCGTACTCGGCGAGCAGGGCGGTGGCGGCCACGGCGTCGTTGGCGAACGGCTGGTAGTAGGACGTACCGGTCTTCCCCCAGCCGTTGAAGTTGGTGTCGACGCCGGCGACGGCACCGGGCGCGACCACGAAGGTGGGACCGAAGTCGCGGATCCAGAGGTCGTCATTGGCGATCTCCAGAACGTCGATGGCGTAGTAGGCGCCGGAACCGCAGTAGTAGCGCGCGTCGGCGGCCTGCCCGGGGCGGGCGAGGACGACGACCGGTTCGAAGCGGGAGATCTCGTGGGCGACCTTGGCGATGTCCCGGCGTACGGCGGACAGCTGGTTCTGCCAGATCGAGTAAAGCGCCGGCCACGCCATGAAGGTGCGGGTGTGCCGGTCACTCTCCGCCGGCATCCTCAGCACGGCGCCGGCCGGTGTCGTGGCGGCCTTGGCGGTCGCGGGGAGGGCCACGCCCAGCGCTGCCAGCGGGACGGCGGCCGCGCCGAACTTCAGCAGGCTGCGGCGCGTGGGGGCAGGGGTGTGAGGGGTGTTCATAGGGCTCCCTTGCATGGATCGGGAGGTGTGGGGTGCCCACATCCTGGTCCGAACTGAAAGTTCAGTCAAGACTCGGGCGCGACACTTTCGGCCGCCACACTGAGAAGCCCGAAAAATCGACTCAGTCCGTAGACATACCGAATAGCCGCCCCCTGGATCCCAGCCCCGGGCGCCGGCGGCGGAGGCGGCCTGACCCCGAATCCTGAAGATTCAGTCAGCGCTGGAGGCCGCGCAGGCCCGTACGGAGGTAGAGTGAACGCCTGTGTCAGACCGTCGAACAGAGATCGTCAAGGCCGCCACCCGCGTCATCGCGCGGCGCGGCGTCCGCGGACTGAGGGTGGGGGAACTGGCGGCCGAGGCCGGGGTCTCGACCTCGCTGATCTACTACCACTTCTCCGACCGCGCCGGCATCCTCCGCGAGACCCTGGAGTTCATCGGCGAACGGGCCGACCGCTACACCGCGGAACCCGACCCCGCACAGCCCTCCGGCGACCCCAGGACAGAGCTGGAGCAGACCCTGCTCCTGGAACTCCAGGACTCTGCCGAAGTGCGCGAGAACAGCACCGCCTGGGGCGAGTTGAGGGCCAGTGCGGTGTTCGAGTCCGGTCTGCGAGACGACCTCGCCCGGGCCACCCACGGCTGGGTGCACGAGATCGCCGACCTGCTCGGCCGGGCGCACCCGGCCGGCACCGCCCCCGCACACGCCGTGGCCGCGGAACGGCTCACCGCACTCCTGGAGGGGCTCAGCGTGCGCTGGCTGAGCGGCTCGCTCCCTCTCGACCACGCTCGCCACCTGCTCGGCGAGGCGATCGACGCGGAGACGGCACGCTGCCGGCCGGGACATCCCTGCACCTGACCGGACTCTCAGTCGATGCAGAGCCCCCGACGCACGTCGGCGTGGGCCTGCCCCGGCCCACCGACGAGGGCGGAGCCCCCGGACCTCGGGAAGGCTCGGGGGCTCCTGCGCCAGCAGCGCCGGGGGGGGTGACGGGGGTCAGGATGCCGGCGTGCCGGGCTGGTCGTGGGTCGAACAGTGGATCCCGCCGCCACCGGAGGCGATGCCGTCGATCACCACCGGGACGATGTCGCGGCCCGGGAAGTGGTCGCGCAGGATCTGCTGGGCCTGGTCATCGGCCCTGGCGTCGCCGAAGCGCGGCAGGAACAGGGCCTTGTTGGCGACGTAGAAGTTGATGTACGAGGAGACGAAGGCGTCGCCGCGCCCGGTGATCCGGCTCGGATCGGGCTGCGGCAGGTCGATCACCTTCAGCGGCCGGCCGTGGGCGTCGGTCGCGTTCTTCAGCACCTCCCGGGCCTGGGCGGCCGAGCGCGACCAGACGTCGGCGGGCGCCCCGGGGAAGGGCTGGTCCAGCAGGACGACGCCGGGGGCCGCGAAGCGGACCAGGCAGTCCACGTGCGCGTCGGTGATGTCCTGGTCCCGGACGCCGGCGAACCAGATCACCTTGGTGACGCCGAGCGCCTTCCTCAACTCGGCCTCGATCTCGTCCCGGCTCCGGCCCGGGTTGCGGCGCTGGTTGACCACCGAGCTCTCGGTGACCATCAGCGTCCCCTCGCCATCGGTCTCGAGGGAGCCGCCCTCCGCGACCAGCGACGTGCGGACCCGCTCGACCTCGTACTTCCCGAGGACGGCGGCGGCCAGCGCGGAGTCGTTCCCGTGCTCCTTCTGCTTGTTCCCCCAGCCGTTGAAGTTGAGGTCGACGCCCTTGAGCGTGCCGCCGTCCTCGACGAACACGGGCACGGTGTCACGGGCCCACAGGTCGTCGACGGGCAGCGGAACCACCTCGACGTCCTTGCCGCAGGCGTTCTGCGCCGCGTCCACCTGCGCGGGCCGGGCGAACATCACGACCGGCTCGTACGCCCCGACGGCCCGGGCCAGCCGTGCGATGTCCCCGCGGACCTCGGGGAGCTGGTCGCCCCAGATGCCGGTGGACGCGGGCCAGGACATGAAGGTCCGGGCGTGGCTCTCCCACTCGGCGCCGAACCTGCGGCCGGGCGGCGCGCCCGTCCCGCCAGGGGCCGGCCCGGACGCGCCCGGTGCGGACGGCGACGCCGGCCCGGAGGGAAGCCCCTCGTCGGCCCCGTCGGAGGGGGCGCAGGCCGCGGCGCCGAGGGTGAGCAGGCCGGCGCCGGCCGCGGCGCGCAGCACCGTGCGTCGGGAGGGGGTGGCTCGGGCGGCGGAGAACGAGGAGGGACTGGTCACGGAACACTCCGGCTGGACGAGGGTGTGCGGGTTCTGCGGGCGTGGGCCGGTGGCGCCCCCGCCGTGGTCACGGGGGCGGCGAGGGCCGGGGAACGGGAGGGACGGGGAACGGGAGGGACGGCCGGTCCGGACCGCAGGCACCGGCCCGGGGCGGTCCCCGGTGTCACGGGAGCGGCTCCTGCATCGTGGAGCAGTGGATGCCACCGCCTCCGGCCATCAGGCGGTCGACGTCGAGCTGGACGACCTCGCGTCCGGGGAAGGCCTCCGCGAGGGTGCGGCGGGCGGCGTCGTCCCTGACCGCGTCGCCGAACTGGGCCGTGATCACAGCGCCGTTGACCACGTGGAAGTTGAGATACGAGTCGACGAACCGCGGATCGCGGGAGCGGACGGTGTCGGGGCCGTCCACCCGGATCACCCGGAGCCGGCGGCCCCGGGCGTCGGTGGCCCGGGAGAGGATGTCGAACTGCTCGCGGGCGTCGCGGGCCCAGACGTCGTGCCGGTCGGCCGGGGGCAGCTGCACCATGACCACGCCGGGGCGGACGAAGCGCGAGGTGACGTCGATGTGGTCGTCCGTGACGTCCTTGCCCCTGATGCCGGGGACCCAGATCATCCTGTCCGCGCCGTACGCGTCGAGGACGGCCTGCTCGATCTCGTCCCGGCTCATCCCCCGGTTGCGGTTCCTGTTGACCAGGCTGCTCTCGGTGGCCATCAGGGTGCCGTCGCCGTCGGTTTCGACCGAGCCGCCCTCGCCGACGAACTCCGCGCGGGAGAAGGGGAGTCCGAGCATCCCGGCGATGCCGCGCGCGGCCTCGGCGTCGTCGCGGTGGGTCTGCTTGCCGCCCCAGCCGTTGAAGTTGAGGCCGACCGCGTCGAGTCGCCCGTCGCCGTCCCGCCGGAACACCGGGGCGATGTCCCGCATCCACAGGTCGTCGGTGGGGACGTCGTCGGTCACGGTGACCGACGGCCCGCACAGGGAGCGGGCCTGCCGGACGCTGTAGTCGTCCGGAGCGCACAGGGTGACCGGTTCGAAGCGGGCGATCGTCCGTGCGATCAGCGCGATGTCCTGCTGGACGCCGGCCAGCCGGCGGCCCCAGACGGACCTGCGGGAGGGCCAGGACATCCAGGTGCGGGCGTGCGGTGCGTCGTCGCTGTCCACCCACCACTGCGGGAGGTCCCCCTCCGGGTCGCGCCGCGGCGCGCGCTCCGTCGCGGGCGGCGGGGCGCCGAAGAGGCGGCCGAACAGGGAACGGCTGTCACCGCGGGTGTCGCTCATACGGATCTCCAGAATCGAGTATCGCCCACCGGACGGACCGGCGCTCCGCATTCCCCACTGTGGCACTGACTGAATCTTCAGTCAAACACTCGGCCAAGGGTGCACCCGAACCGGACGCATGCCCGGCCACCCCTCCCCGCCGGTATGCGCAACGCCCCGGGCCGGACGGCCCGGGGCCCGTGACCCACGCCCCACCGGCCTGCCGCCGCGTGGCAGGCCGGCGCGGGCTCGGCCGCGCCGGATCAGCTCCGCAGACGCGCCAGCTCGCCGTCGATCGCGCTCGCCATCAGCTCACGCGCATGCTCCAGCGGGAGGCTTCCGCTGAGCCAGCGGACACTCAGCCCCTCCAGCAGCGCCGTCAGCCGCTCCGCGGAGGCGGCGAGGGCGGCGGCCCCGTTCATCGGCCGCACCCGGCCGAGCAGTTCGGCCACCTCCTGCACCCAGACGAGCGTGGCCCGGGCCAGGTCCTCCCGCAGGTCGGGGTCGAACACCGCGCTCGCCCGCAGCTCACCCCAGGCCGTGCTGTTCTCCCGCACCTCGGGGGTGTCCTGGAACTCCAGCAGCAGGGTCTGTTCGAGCTCGCCCCGGGCATCCAGCGGCGGCGCGTCCGGCGCACGCTCGGTCGTGTAGCGCTCGGCCCGGTCGTTGATGAACTCCAGCGTCGAGCGGAGGATCCCCGCGCGGTCCTTGAAGTGGTAGTAGATCAGCGCCGTGGACACCCCGGCCTCCGCGGCCAGCTCCTCCACGCGCAGCCCTCGGACACCGCGCCGGGCGATCACCCGCGCGGCCGCTTCCAGGATCAAGGTTCGACGGTCAGCCACAAGGGATCACCTTACCCGGCAGGCCGTCCCGGAGGTCCCTGCGAGGGCGATCCTGACTGAAACTCCAGTCGGGGCTATGATCCGGTGCGACTCCGGACGCCGGTGCACCGGCGCGCCCTGCCCGGTGCCCCCGCGCGCCCTGCCCGGTGCCCCCGCGCGCCCGGACCGGCCCGCCACCGCGCCACTGCACGTCTCCGTCCCGACCGTTCGACCCGCTGGGAGCCACCATGTCCGCAGAACCCTACGGCGCCGCCGTCTCCTCGGCCTTCCAGACGCTCTCCCCCGACGACCCCGACGCGATCGGCGGCTACCGCCTCTGCGCGCGGCTCGGCGCGGGCGGTATGGGTCGCGTCTACCTCGCCTACACCCCCGGCGGGCGGCCGGTCGCGCTCAAGGCGATCCGGCCCGAACTCGCCGAGGACCCGGAGTTCCGGCACCGTTTCGCGCAGGAGGTCGCCAGCGCCCGGCGCATCCACGGCCTCTACACCGCCCAGGTGGTCGACGCGGGCGCCGAGGCCGCCACCCCCTGGCTCGCCACCGCCTACGTACCCGGTCCTTCGCTCCACCAGGTCGTCGCCCAGCACGGCCCGCTGCCCGAGCGGACCGTCCTGCTCCTCCTCGCCGGCATCGCGGAGGCCCTGCAGGCGATCCACTCCGCGGGCGTCGTCCACCGCGACCTCAAGCCCGGCAACGTCCTCGTCGCGGCCGACGGCCCGCGCGTCATCGACTTCGGGATCGCCCGGGCCGCCGACGCCAGCCCGCTCACCGGCACCGGCCTGCGCATCGGCTCCCCGGGGTTCATGGCCCCGGAGCAGGCCCTCGGCCTGACCGCCACCCCCGCCACCGACGTCTTCGCCCTCGGCGCCCTGCTCTCCTACGTCGGCTCCGGCCGCGCGCCCTTCGGTGACGGCCCCGAGTCCGCCTCCCTCTACCGCGCCGTGCACGAGGAACCCGACCTCTCCCGCCTGCCGCGCGGCCTGCACGACCTGGCGCTGCGCTGTCTGGCCAAGGACCCCGCGGACCGTCCGGACACCGGTTGGCTGATCGAGGCGGCCCGCAGCCACCCGGCCACCGGCGGCGAGCTGCGCTTCTCCGACGACTGGCTGCCCCGACAGGTCAGCACCGAGCTGTACCGCCACAGCAACCTGCCGACCACGCCTCCCCCGCCCGCCACCGCCCTCGACCCCGCCCGGGCCGCGGCGGACGCCCCGACCGCCCGCGTCCACCCCGTCCCCGCCCCGACCCTGCTGCAGCCGGAGCCGCCCCGGCCCGCCCCCGGTCGGCGCAGAGCCGCGGCCACCACCCGCCGCCGTGCCCGCACCGCCCTGCTGACCACCGTCGCCCTCCTGGTCGGCGCCGCGGCGGCCGTCGTGCTCCTGGATCCCGGATACCTCGACGACCTCGACGACCAGACCGTCGCCGCCACCGGCAGTCTCCCCCCGACCAGCGGCGCCGCCGCGCCGTCCGCCTCCGCCACGTCCGCTCAGCCGACCACGGCGCCCGGCTACACGGTCGCCTTCAGCAACCTCGAACTCACCTCCCCCGACCAGTTCCACGAGTTCGACCTCAGAGCGGGGAAGGTGGTCCCCCAGGACACTGCCCCCTGGTACCTGGGGCGGCACGCGGGTGAGTTCTACATCCCCGAGGACAGCGACGCCCACATCGCCCCGACCGGCACGCTCACGCTGGCCGACTGCCTCAAGGGCATCGAGACCCAGCCCGTCTCCGGCCTGCCCTTCGCGCGCCTGCGTGCCGACCGCGCGTTCTGCGTCCGGGCCCCGGGCAGCCAGGACGTCGCGATCATCCGGACCCTCGGCACCGCCACCGACGACGGCCCGGTCAGGATCTCCGTCACCTCCTACCGCCGCACCGCCTGACCACCCCGAACGGCCCTTCGCCGCGAGGAGGTCGCACGACGGCGCGGCCCGGAGCGCCGGCGGTCACGGCCCGGACGCCCCGCCCGAGCCCCGGGCGGGCGCCGCCAGGTCCCGCCAGGTCCCGCCCGGTCCCGCCCGGTCTCGCCCGCGCGAGCGGCCGATGGCCGGATCCGACAGAACCCCGTCATTGCGGACACCTCCGGCCCGGCGGAAGGATCGCCGCATGCCCGAACCGCGCACCGTCGTCATCGCCGCCTTCCCCGGCGTCGAACTACTGGAGGTGACCGGCCCCGCCGAGGTGTTCTCGATCGCCTCGCGCCTGGTGGCCGGGGACGCCCCCGCCTACCGTGTCGAGGTCGCCGCCCCGCAGGCCGGCCCGCTGCCCACCGCCGCCGGGATCGACCTGGTCGCGGCGCGGTCGCTGGCGGAGGTGGGCCCCGGCGTCGACACCCTCCTGGTGGCCGGGGCGATGACCACCGCGGACGGTCGGCACGAGGCGGTCGTCGATCCCGACGTCGTCGCGTGGCTGGCCACGGCGGCCCCGGCGGCGCGGCGCGTCGGCGGGGTGTGCGCGGGCGTCCACCTGCTGGCGGCGGCCGGGCTCCTCGCCGGTCTGCCCGCGACCACCCACTGGCTCACCGCCGACCGACTGGCCGCGGAGTACCCGGACGTCGCGGTCGACCCCGAGCCGATCTTCATCCGCGCCGGCCGGACCTGGACCTGCGCCGGCGTGACCTCCGCCCTGGACCTCGCCCTCGCCATGGTGGCCGAGGACCTCGGCCCCGCGCTCGCCCTCGACGCCGCCCGCGCCATGGTCATGTACGTCAAGCGCCCCGGCGGTCAGAGCCAGTTCAGCGTGCCGCTCTCCCTCCAGACGACGGCCGACGACCGGATCGACGGGCTCCGCCGCTGGATCGACGACAACCTCGCCGCCCGGATCTCGGTCGAGACCATGGCCGCCCGCCTGCACCTGAGAAGGTGTTGGGTAATTGATCAACTGCATGGCGTGATGCGCTGGCGATGATCTTCGTGGGTGACGGGTCCGCGAAGATCACCACCATGTGTGCCTGTTCCTGCAAGCCGTCCTATGACTCGTCGTTGACGGACGCTCAGTGGGCGGTGATCGAGCCGCTGCTGCCCGGGCGGGATCCGCGCCGGGGTGGCCGTCCGTTGAAGTTCCCTCGTCGACTCGTCGTGGACAGCGTCTTGTACGTGCTGGTCACGGGCTGTGCGTGGCGGCTGCTGCCCCACGATCTCGCGCCGTGGGATGCGGCCTACCGGTGGTTCCGCGCCTGGACGGCGGACGGGACCTGGGACCGGGTCCACGATGCGCTGCGCGAGCGGCTCCGGGTGGCGGACGGCCGAGATCCGCAGCCGTCGGCGGCGGTGCTGGACTCACAATCCGTGCGCAGTCACCAGGGCGGCGAGGCCATCGGCTACGACGCGGGCAAGCGCGTTCGGGGCCGCAAGCGGCACCTTCTGGTGGACACCTGCGGCCTCGTGCTGCGGGCGGTCGTGCACTCGGCCTCGGTGCAGGAGCGCGCCGGGGCGAAGCTGGTCCTCGCCGGTGTCCGCGATGCGTTTCCGCAGGTCGGACTGGTGTGGGTGGACGGGGGCTACGTCAACGCGATCGATGCGGGGCTCGTCGGCTGGGCGGCGGAGCGGGAGAACCTGGAGATCGTCGCGGTGCCCCGGAATGCGGATGTGAAAGGCTTCCAGGTGCTGCCCCGCAGGTGGGTGGTCGAGCGGACATTCTCCTGGCTGGGACGGTGCAGACGGTTGGCACGGGACTACGAGCGCAAGACCGCGCACGCCGAAGCGATGATCAAGGTCGCGATGATCCGCCTCATGGCCGCCCGCCTCGCCGACGAGACGATCGAACCCCACGGCCCCATCGAGATCGAAGCAGCCCGCCGCCTCGCCGACGACCTCACGAGCGAGTGATCACCCAGTTACCCAACACTTTCTGAGCGTGCGGCACTTCGCCCGCGTCTTCCGCGAGTCCACCGGCCGCACCCCCGCCGACTACCTGGAGGCGGTCCGGGTGGAGGCCGCCCGCCGCCTCCTGGAGGAGTCCGCGCACGGCCTGCCCGACATCGCGGCGGCCAGCGGACTCGGGTCGGTCGAGACGCTGCACCGGGCCTTCCGCCGGCGGCTGGGCACCACCCCGGCCGAGTACCGGCGCCGGTTCCACCCCCACCCGTCCACCCGTTGAACCCCCCGACCCACCCTCAGCCCCGCCTCCCGGAGGAGTCTCCCGTTGTCCCGTACCGAGGTCGTCGCCCTGCCCGTCGTGGGCCGGCGAGCAGTCAACGCCCACCTGTTGCTCGGCCGCCACCCGATCATCGTCGACGCCGGAACCCCCGGCAGCGGCCCGCGGATCGTCGAACAGGTCGCCGCGCACGGCGTCGACCCGCGCGACGTCCGCCTCATCGTCGTCACCCACGGCCACCTCGACCACTTCGGCTCCGCCGCCGAACTGCGCCGGCTCACCGGCGCGCCGATCGCCGCGCACGCCGCCGACCTGGGGCCCTACCGGTCCGGGCGGGGCCGCCTGCCGTACCTGCCCACCGGGCCGATGGGGCGGCTGATGGCCCGGAACCGGAAGCTCCACGAACCGGCCGAGCCGTTCGAACCCGACATCGTCCTGACCGGAGAGACCGACGTCTCGGACTTCGGCGTCGACGGCCGCATCATCCCCACCCCGGGCCACACCGCCGGGTCCGTCTCGCTCCTCACCGACGACGGGGACCTGGTGGCCGGCGACCTCGTCGCCAACTCCTTCCTGGGCCTGCTCCCGGGCCGGCCCGCCAACCCGCCCTTCCATGACGACCCGCTCGCCAACCTCGCCAGCCTCCGGGCGATGCTCGCCCTCGGGCCCGCCCGGCTCCACGTCGGCCACGGCGCGCCGCTCGACCCGGCTCGGGTGGACCGCTGGGCGAGGGCCGAGCAGCGCAGGCTCGGCCGGCGGGCGGCCCGAGGCCGCCTGCCGTCGAGGCCCGGGGACGGGGAGGCCGCGCCCGCCACGGCCGGATCCCCGGCCCCCGCGGCCGGCGAGGAGGTGTAGCGGGCCGGAACCGGCCCCGGGGCGTCGGGCGCGGCGCGCCGCGGGGGCGTACCGGCCGGCCGCCGGGCGCCGTAGGCTACTGCGTCATGAGAGCCATGGCGCAACGCAGTTGGAAGGCCGGCGAACGGCTGGAACTCGTGGAGCTGCCCACACCCGAGCCGCGCAAGGGGGAGGTCCGGGTCGGCGTGCGGGCCGCCGGGGTGAACCCGATCGACTGGAAGATGCGCAGCTACGGTCCGCTGCGGCTGGCCGGCCGGGTGCTGGGGCCGAGGCCTCCGGTGGTCGTGGGGATGGACTTCGCCGGGGTGGTCGACGCGGTCGGCCCGGGGGTCACGGGCTTCGCGCCGGGCGACCGCGTGGTGGGCGGGACCGACTTCTCCCGGCGGCAGCGCGGCTCGTACGCCGACTCGGTGGTGGTGCGCGCGGACCAGCTCTGCCCGGTCCCCGACTCGGTCGACCTCACCGTGGCCGCCGCCCTCCCGGTGAGCGGGGTGACCGCCCGGATGGCGGTGGTGGAGCTGGGCCGGATCCGCCGGGTGCAGCCGGCCGAGCGGCGGGTGCTGGTCCTGGGCGCCTCCGGGGCCGTGGGCCAGTTCGCGGTGCAGATCGCCAGGTCGGAGGGGGCCTTCACGGTCGGGGTCTGTTCGGCGCGGAACACGGAGCTGGTCGGCGGCCTGGGCGCCGATGCGGTGATCGACTACGGATCGGGTGACGCGCTGGCCCAGGCCCGCGCCCACGGCCCCTTCCACCTCGTCATCGACTGCGTGGGCGGCTACTCCGCCGCCGGCTGCCGGGCGCTGCTGTCCGCCCGGGGCCTCCACATCATGGTGGCGGGCGACGACCCGGCCTCCCTCCTGCAACTGCTCGTCGCACCGCGGCGCTCCCGGAGCATCCTCGGCAGGCCCACCGGCCGGCGGCTGGAACCCCTGGTGGCGGCGGTGGCCGACGGCAGCCTCCGGGTCTCCCTCGCGCAGACCCTGCCGCTCACCGAAGCCGAGGAGGCGCACCGGCTCAGCCGGAGCGGCCGGATGACGGGCAAGCTGATCCTGCTGCCCTGAGGCCCGCCCGCCGGACCTGTCGGACGCCCCGGACCCGTCAGGCGCCGTGGGCCAGTCGGCGGCCCTGGTCCAGGAAGGCCGTGAGGCCGCCGACGTCGCCGAGTTCGCGGACCGTCCGGGCGGCGCCGAACGGCGCGTTCCAGAACCCGCCCGGCCGCGGCGGGGTGTGCGGGCCGACGTAGGCGTAGGGCTCCGGTTGGAAGGCGTCGCCCGGCGAGACGCCGTAGTTCACCTCGTCGACGGTCACCCCGATGTCGAAGTGCTCGGGCCAGATGACCGGGTCCGCGCCCGTGAACAGCCCGCGGAGCGCGGCGTCGCCGAGTGCGAAGCAGTCCGCGATCCGGCGGGCGGCGGACGGGTCCGCCTCCACCGGGTCGTCGGCCGCGACGCCCGGCCCGTCGTGGTACAGCCCGGCGGGAGCGCCGACCGCGAGCCCCAGGGCCGTGCCGAGCTCGCTGCAGGTGGTCCGTTCGAGGGACAGCACCCGCCCGGGCGCGACCAGCTCCGCGCCGACCACCCGCAGTTCCGGCTCGACGACGGTGGCGAAGCCGCCCGGACGGGCGCGCAGCCGGATCGTGCCGCCGGCCCGGTACTGCGGCCCGGCCAGGACCAGCTCCGCCACCGCGTGCAGGGCCCGGCGCGTACGTACGAGCGTCTCGGTGTCCATGGGGGCATGGTCCCAGAAGCCCGGCCCCCCGGCCCGGGGATCCCTCACCCCGGCGGGAGGCGGACGGGCCCGCGGGCGCGGCGCAGCGCCCACGGGCCCGGGTGCCGCTATCGGAACAGGCGGTCACCGCCGCTGGCCATCCGATGGGTGCCGCGGTGGCGGTTCACCCAGTCGCGGACGAGGTTGACGGCATTGGCGCACTGCCAGCCGTTGTCGTACTCGCGCACTCCGGTGAAGGCGCCGTAGCCCGCGATGATGCCGTCCACGCGCGCATCGCCCAGCAGCTTGTCGACGTACCACGGGTCGTTGTAGGTGGTCGTCCAGGAGAGCGTGGCCGCGAGCTGGCCGGCGGCACGGTCGCCGGCGCCCTTCTTCAGCTCCGCGCAGGTGTTGTAGGTGACCTCCGTGCAGTTGCCGAACCCCTTGGTGATGTCGCTGTCGCCGTAGTCCATCACCCGGTGGCCGGCCGGGAATCCGGAGCCGGACCGGTCGAAGGCGTTGCGGACCTGGTCGCGGGTCCCGGTGGTGGTGATGCCCTCCAGGGGGCCGAGCCTGCCCTCCAGGCTCTTCCAGCCGCGGCCGCCGACGTCCGGGGTGTTGCCGCCGTGGTACTCGTAGAAGCCGTAGAGCACCTGGATCCCGGCGGCCGTCAGCCGCTGCGCCTTGTCGCGCAGGCCGGCGACGCTGCACCCGCGGTTCTGCTGCTCGCCGCAGTAGTTCGGGTCCTTGACGTCCAGCCAGACCAGTGCGAGCCGACGCCCCGCGTTGGCGTTGGACACGATGCGGTCGATCATGCTGTCGAAGCTCGGGCCCAGCCGGTTGTCACCGGCCGAGGAGCAGTCGTGGTAGGCGCGCCATTCGTTGGGGTTCCACCAGGCGCAGACATCGATCTCGATGCCGTTCGCGCCGTGGTTGAGGGCGGCGTCCACGCCGTCCAGGGTGTCGACCCGGTGCGCGATGGCGTAGATCGGGTGGCGCTGGTCGGCTGCGGCCGCGGCCGCAGCCGCCGGGGTCGTACCGACCGCGCCGGTGCCGATGATCCCGCACAGCGCCGCCATCAGCGCCGGTAGCGTCCGCGTGCGGCCGGTGGTGCGCCCGGGGTGAGAGGTCACGGAAGACACTCCTTCTTGTCGGTGTCCTGACAGGGAGCCTCGATCCCACCAACGCCAGGTTGACGTCCGATAAACGGACTCGAAACCCGGACGAGGACGGCTCGGGCCCGCGCGGACCGACGCCCAGGGTCCGGAGATTGACCCGACCGGCCCCGACCCGACCGGCCGACACGCCACGGGCGGCGGACCATCGCCCGCCGCGCCGGGGAGCTGTGCTTACTGTCGCCTTCGCCCGAACGGGACATTCAATGACAGAAGCGGAGAAATCCCCCATGCATCGTCACCTCACCCGGATGCTGACCCTGCTCGCCGCCGCCGGCCTCGCCGCCGTGCCGACCGCCGCGAGCGCCGAGGTCGTCTCCGGCGGCAACCACGGGACCATCATCGTCGGCGACGGCAACCAGGTCGCCGGCTACGACATCATCAACGCGGGTCACGACGCCACCGTCGGATCCGGCAACGGGTCCAGCGGGGTGGCCGGCTCCGCCGTGGACGCCGCCCAGGCCACGGGCGGCAACTACGGGACGATCATCGTCGGCGATGGGAACCAGGTCGCCGGGGACGACATCATCAACGCCGGGAACGACGCCACCGTCGGCTCCTACAACGGCGCCGCCGGCATGGCGGCGATGCTGACCGCCGCGCTCAAGCCGATCACGGGCTGAGGCCCCGTCCACGGCCACACCGCGGGCCGGCGTGCAGGACCTCGCCTGCACACCGGCCCGCGTACCGGCTTCCTCTGGACCGCACCTCCGGCGCGTCACAGCCGCCGGACGCGCAGCACCCCACTCGGCCACGACTTCCGGAGCACCGCCCAGCAGGCCACCGCTCTCCGGCAGCAGCTCACCGGCGCAGCGCCGCTCCAGTTCGACGAGGAGCAGCGGATCCGCCTGGACGGCTGGGAGATGGACGACGAGGTCCAGGCCGCGGTCCAGGAACGCCGGGCCGCCGCGACCACCGACACGCTGGCCGGGCTCGCGGACACCGACTGGTTCCGGGCGCAGAATGGGCCGGCTCTACGGGTGGCACGTCCCCGGGACGGACTACGACGCCCCGGTCCGGACCACGGTCCCCTGGCCCTCCGTGATCTGAGGCGGTCGGGCGGGCCCGTCCGCGGGGGGGATCCGCCGGGAGCGCGGGCGGGCCCGCGGGGCGCGCCGGGACGCGCCGGGAGCGCCGCCCGGCGGGTCGTCAGAGGAGACCGCGCTCGGTGACCCGCTGGCCGAGCTGGAACCGGCTCTGGGCACCGAGCTGCTCCATCAGGTCGGTGATCATCCGGCGCTCGGTCCGGAGGGAGACACCGAGGCGGCGGGCGGCGGCCTCGTCGGTGAGGCCGGCGGAGAGCAGGCGGAGCAGTTCACGCTGCTGCGGGGTGATCTCGCCGGCCGGGGTGACGGGGGCTGCGCCGAGCACCTCGGACTGCTCCCAGATCTGGTCGAAGAGCGCGCACAGGCCGGCGACGGCGCCGAGTTCGCGGATCACGGCGACGCCCTTGGTCAGGTCGTCGGGGTCGAGGGGGACCATCGCGACCTCGCGGTCCACGATCTGCATCCGCATCGGCAGGACGCTGGTGGTGCGGGTCTCGCCGCCCTGCGCGGCCAGCCAGTTGGCGTGCTCGACGCTGCCCGGATCGTTGCGGATGCTGCTCAGGTAGACGGTCTTCACCTTGACCCCGCGGTCCAGCAGCGCCTGCGTGATCGGGCGGCTGGCCTCGCGGTTCTCCGGGGTCTGCTTGCCACCGGGGGCGAAGGACATCGTCTCGCGGCAGGCCTGGGCGCCCAACTCCTCCAGACGGGCCCGGATCTCGTTCAGGCACGTCAGGTGCTCGACGCCGCCGGAGCCCTCCTCGGGCCGCAGCATGGAGTACTCGGCGACGAGCCCGGCGATCGCGGCCCGGCTGGACTCGACCTCGTGCTGCTTGCGCGCGACCTCGGCCTGCCGGCGGGCGATCAGCGCCTCGAAGGCGACCTTGGGGCTGACCGTGCGCATCGCGCCGCCGCCCTCCCAGGACGGGCGGATCAGCTCGTGGTCGGCCAGCTCGTCCATCGCGGCGCGGACGGCGGACTCGGCCCAGGCGAGCGACTCGGCGATGCGGACCACGCCCCAGTCCGGCTGACTCAGCATGAGGCGGTAGACGGCCTCGGCCTCGCGCGTGAGTCCCAGCGTGGTCAGCATTCGATCGGCCCCCTGACATGAGACGGGCTGCGCCGCAACCAGGAATCGGTTCGCGCACGTACAGTAATGGACACAGAGCTCCGGCGTGCACATCTGAGCAGGTCCAGGTCAGAAAATACCACCGCCGCCGAAAACCCAGGCACCCCCCGATCAGCCGGTGTTCGGTGCCACCACAGGGGGACGAAACCGGACGGGAGAGCACCGGGAGCGAGCGGGAACCGGACGGCGGCCGGCGATCGCAGAACGGGATCGATCACGGGAAACCGGACTTTCGGGCTGGCACAGGCAGGCCATGGCAAGAACGTGCCCGCCCGGGCCCGCCTGTCGGCGCCCGACTTCCACCATCGTGGCTGCGTGCATGTCGTTCACTTCACCATGACCCGCCCCCGCGACGCGCCGGTTCCGGCCGACGGTACGGTGGCCGCCGCGTTGCACGCCGCCGCCCACCTCCACCGCGGCCCGGAACACATCCGCGTACACGGCTCGCGCGCCGGCGCGCGCGGCGTGATGTTCGTGATCGCACCATGCCCGGACACCGCGCGCGCCCTCTGCCTGACCGTCTGCGCCCAGGCGATCGCCAGAACCCCCGAACTGACAGGGTGGTTCGTGGACGTCTGACCGCCGCACCGCCCCCGGCACGATCCGGCCACGGCCGCTGACACAGATATGCCAGCGACAACTTGTGTCACCCGAGAGCAGGGACAACCGGCTTGCGGGCCGGGCAGAATCGAAGTGTCGAAGTGCGGCGAGCAGCCACCGGAACGGACCGCCGCCCAACCGACCACCCACACACCGCACGACCGGGCATCCCCATGCCCGAAAGGAGCCACCATGTTCGCCCTGAAGTTCCGTCTCGTCTCCGCCCTCGCCGCCGCCACCGTGGTCCTGGGCGCCGCCGCGGGGCTCGCCGCCGGTACCGGGACCGTGGCACCGGACCGCGGCGCCGCCACCCTCGCCGGCCAGGAGCCGGCCACGTCGGCCGCCACCGCGGCCCACACCGCCGGCACCGCCACCGCCAACACGGGCTCCGGGCACCACAACGCGGACACGGACGACATGGGCTGGCAGTGGTGAACCGGCGCCGGCCCGCCCGGCACCACCGTCCGGCCGGCCCGGACCCGCGCCGCCCCGGCCCCGACCGACCCTGAACGGACCTTCCCCGGCGCGGCCCTGACCCCGCACCAGCTCCCACAACTGCGTCCGAGCCACCACGCGACGGCCCCGGCTCGGCGGAGGCTGCCATGACCACCTCTCCTCTCCTTCCGACCACCCACCCGGACGGCCTCAGCTTCGAACTGCTGGGTGAAGTCCGGGGCTGGCGGGACGGCATCGAACTCCCGCTCGGAGCGCCCCGCCAGCGCGCCCTGCTCGCCGTCCTGCTGCTGCGCGCCGGCTCACCCGTCAGCCGCGACCACCTGATCGACGGGATCTGGGGCGACGCCACCGTGGCGGACGGCGCCAACCTGGTGCAGGCGTACGTCTCCAAGCTGCGCAGGCTCTTCGAACCCGACCGGGCCCCGCGCACGACCGGTGGCGTGCTCACCCGGATCGGCGCCTCCTACCGGCTCTCCGTCGGCCCCCACCAGTGCGACCTCGGCCGCTTCGAGCGGTCGGTGGCCGATGCCCGGGCGCTGCGCTCGGCCGGGCAGCCCGAGGCCGCCGAACGGACCCTCGCCGCCGCGCTGGACTCCTGGTCCGGCCCCGCACTCACCGGAGTCAGCGGCCCGCTGCTCGACGTCGAACGCGCCCGGCTCGCGGAGCTGCGCCTCGCCGTGGTCGAGGAGCACGCCGAACTGGCGCTCCAACTCGGCGGCCACGCCTGGCTGGTGCCCCACCTGCTCGTCCTCACCACCGAGCACCCGTACCGCGAGCGGCTCTGGGCCCTGCTCATGGCCGCGCTCTACCGGGGCAGCCGGCAGGCCGACGCGCTGGCCGCGTACCAGCGGGCCCGGCACACCCTGACGGAGAACCTCGGCCTGCTGCCGGGGCCGGAGCTGCGCAGCATCGAGGAGGCGATCCTCGCCGGACGCCCCGATCCGCTCGTACCGGCCCGCCCCGCCGTCCCGCTCTCCCTCGCCCCTGCGGCCGGCCCGGTCGAGCCGGGCGGCGACCCGGCTCCGGGCCGTGACGTACCCGCGGCGCCGGCGGCGGCGCACCGTGCGGAGCCGGCAGCGGGGCGGCCCCACCTGGCTCTGGTCGGCACCACGCCGGCCACCGTGCCCGCACCGCGCGCAGCCGCACGCGGTCCCTGGGCCGACGGTCCGACCCGGCTGGCCCGCTGAGGCGTCGGACCGGCGGCTCCGGGCCACCCCGGCCCGTCCCGTCCCGTCCCGTGCGGTCGGGGATCGCACGGCCGTGAACCCCCCGCGCCAGGACGCCGGATCGACCGGCGACCGCGGCGCCCGGCCGTGCGCGGATCTCTGCCCGTCCGCCGCGCCCCCGCTGCCCGCGCGGCCGCCCCCGCGGCTGCCCTTCCGTCTGCCCGTTCGCCCGTCCCCGTTCGCTCGTCCCTGCCCCCCGCCGCCGTGCGCCAGCGCCCGCCCGCCCGCGCACGGCGGCACTTGCCATGGCCGGAATCCCGTCGAGACAAGGAAGCAGCCGCCCCGTGACAGTCCAGACCCACACCCCCGCGCCGGACGATCCGCGTCCGGGCACCGAACCCGCACCGGCCGAACCCGTACCGGAGGCCGCAGCCGTACCGGAGGCCGGCCACGCACCGGCCCCTGCCCCGGACACGGCCGCCGCCGGCATGCCGGCCGGGGCGGCGGCCGACGCCGGCGCCGACGCCGCTCCTGCCCCGCGCCCACGGCGGCGACGCGTGCTGTGGATCCTCAAGCGCACCGCGGTCGTCCTCACCGCCCTGGTCCTGCTGGCGGCCGCCAGCCTGGCCGGCTACGCGTACTGGACGGTGCAGCGCTCGCTGCCGCAGCTGTCCGGGAGCACCACCGTGCCGGGACTGCACGGCGAGGCCCGGATCGTCCGGGACGCCTCCGGCATCCCGCAGATATACGCCGACAGTGCGCACGACCTCTTCCTCGCCGAGGGCTACGCCCAGGCGCAGGACCGGTTCTGGCAGATGGACGTCCAACGGCACGTCACCGCCGGCCGGCTGGCCGAGATGTTCGGCCCGAGCGAAGTGCAGACCGACAAGGTGGCCCGCACCTTCGGCTGGTACCGGGTGGCCGAGCAGGAGGTGACGATGCTGTCGCCGCAGACCCAGGAGTACCTGCGGGCCTTCTCTGACGGCGTCAACGCCTACCTCGGTCGGCACGAGGGTGCCGAGCTGTCGGTGGAGTACCCGGTGCTCGGCTTCGTCGCCGGCGACTACCGGCCCGACCCGTGGACCCCGGCCGACTCGGTCTCCTGGCTGAAGACCATGGCCTGGAACCTCAACACCGGCATGATCGACCAGTTCGAGCACGCGATGCTGCCCGCCGACCTGCCGGACGGGGCGTCCGACGACCTCTTCCCCGACTACGACTACCGGCGCTGGACACCCATCGTCCCCGACCGGGCGCCCGCCGCCCAGCCGGCGGCCGACCATCAGGGGGAACCCCGCCGAACCGCCGGCGCCCGCACCGTCGGCGCCCGCCCCGGCCACCGTCCCCGCAGCGGCCTCGGCCGCGCTGGCCGACAGCGCGGCGGTGCGCACCGTCCTGGCCGCCGTCCTCGGCCCGCAGGGCACCGGCATCGGCTCCAACTCCTGGGTGGTGGCCGGCAGTCGCAGCACCACGGGCAAGCCGCTGCTGGAGAACGACCCGCACCTGACCCCTTCGCTCCCGGGCATCTGGTACCAGGTGGGCCTGCACTGCACCCGGGTCGGCCCGGACTGCGCCTTCGACGTCAGCGGCTTCACCTTCGCCGGCATGCCGGGCGTGGTGATCGGCCACAACGCCGACATCGCCTGGGGCTTCACCGACCTCGGCGCCGCCGACTCCGACCTGTTCGTGGAGCGGGTCGACGGCTCCACCTACGAGCACGAGGGGAACCGGCTGCCGCTGACCCTCCGCCAGGAGCGGATCGCGGTGGCGGGCGGACGTCCGGTCGACCTGACCGTGCGGTCCACCCTGCACGGCCCGTTGATCTCGGACGTGCTCAAGACCGCCCACGAGGTGGCCGACCGCGGCCGGGTGCCGGACGTCCCGCCGCACGGCGAGCAGGACGGCTACGCGGTGGCGATGCAGTGGACCGCCCTCGATCCCGCCCCCACGGTCGACGCCCTGTTCGCCCTGGACCGCGCCAGGGACTGGAAGGACTTCCGCGCCGCCGCCGCGGTCTTCGCCTCCCCCGTGCAGAACATGATCTACGCGGACACCGCCGGCAACATCGGCTACCAGACGCCGGGCCGCATCCCCGTCCGCAAGGCCGGCGACAGCCGCCGCCCGGTGCCGGGCTGGACCGGTGCCTACGACTGGACCGGCTACCTGCCCTTCGACCAGCTGCCCACCAGCTTCAACCCGCCGGAGGGCTACATCGTCACCGCCAACAACGCGGTCGTCGGCCCCGGCTACCCGCACCTGATCGGCGCCGACTGGGGCACCGGCTACCGCAGCCGCCGGATCGCCGAACTGATCGAGCAGGCCGGCAGGCTGGACGTCGCGGCGATGGAGCGGATCACCCAGGACACCTGGAACGGCAACGCCGCCACCCTGGTGCCGCACCTGCTCCGGGTCCAGGTGGGAGCCGAGGCGGGGCCGGCCCGGGACCTGCTCCGCGGCTGGGACTTCACCCAGGGCGCCGACTCGGCCCCGGCCGCCTACTTCAACGCGGTCTGGCGCGAGCTGTTGAAGGAGGCGTTCACCGACCGGCTGAGCCGGGCGGGGGTCAAGGGCTACGCCTACCCGGACGGCGGCGGCCACTGGTTCGAGGTGGTGCGCGGCCTGCTCGACAAGCCGGACAGCCTCTGGTGGACGAGTACCGCCGACCCCGGCGTCCGGGGCCGCGACGCCATGCTGCGCCGGGCGATGGAGCAGGCCGCCGCCGACCTGAAGGAGCGACTCGGCGACGACCCGAAGAAGTGGCGCTGGGGCGCCCTGCACACCCTGACGCTGGAGAACCCCACCCTGGGCACCGCCGGCCCCGCCCCGCTGCAGTGGCTGCTGAACGCCGACCCGATCGGCGTCGGCGGCGGCACCGACACGGTGCTCGCCAACGGCTGGGACCCGAAGAAGGGCTTCGAGGTGGTCTGGGTCCCCTCGATGCGGATGGTGGTGGACCTGGCGGACTTCGAGCGCTCGCGCTGGATCAACCTGACCGGTGCCTCCGGCCACGCCACCGCGGACACCTACACCGACCAGACGAAGCTCTGGGCCAGGGGCGACAGCCTGACCTGGCCGTACGGGACGGCCGCGGTGGACGCGGCGGCCCGCGACCGCCTGCGCCTCACCCCCTGAGGCCGCGTCGCAGCCTCCGGAGCGCCTTCGCAGGCCCCTCCCGGTGCCCGGTCCCGCCCACGGCGGGGCCGGGCACCGGCGTGCGACGGGCCGGGGGCGGGCACCGTTGGTGCTCGTGGCGGTTCAGGACGGTTCACGGCGGTTGGGGGCGGTTCGGGGCGGCCTCCGGCGCGGGTCCAGCGCTGCGTCAGTGCGGCTTCAGTGCCGCTCCAGTGCCCCTCCACTGCCGCTGCGGTCCGCCGCCGGTCGGCGGTCCGTCCGCCGTCAGCGGCCCCACCCGGGCCGGTCAGTCCGCCGTCCGTGCGCCGTCAGACGGAGGCCAGCGCAGCACCGACCGGGCGCCAGTGGAGAGCAACCGCGCGGCAGGCGGCGGGCGGAAGCATCGTCACCGACAGTCGCCCCCGGCAGAGCGCTGCCACGGGGCCGGAGATCGGAGGGACATGCGCTGGGAGCAGGTGTACCTGGCCGGCACGGGTGTCTGGCTGGCCGACCGCGCGGACGCCGCCGCGGCGGTCGCGGCCGGTGCGTACGACGCCCGGGAACACGCCGTCAACCGGATCGACTCGGTCAGTGCGGCCACCGCCGGCGGTCCGGACGACCTGGCACCGCCCGAGATGGCGGTCCGCGCGGCCCGCACCGCACTGCGCCGGGCCGGCCGCACGGCCGAGCGGGTCGGCACCGTGTTCCACAGCTACCTGTGGTTCCAGGGTGCCGAGTTGTGGCCGGCCGCCGCGTACGTGGCACAGCACACGGTCGGCCCGGCGGTGCCCGCCTTCGACCTGCTGCAGCAGTGCAACGCCGGGCTCGCCGGAATGGAGCTGGCGGCCCGCCAGCTCCGGGCCTGCGAGCCGGGCCGGGAGGAGGCCGTGCTGCTGACCACCGCCGACCGCTTCGCACCGCCGGCCTTCGACCGCTGGCGGGCCGAGCGGGGCATGGTCTACGGCGACGGCGGCACCGCCGTGGTCCTGAGCTCCTCCCCCGAGAACGCGGTCGGCCGGCTGCTGGCCACGGCGACCAGGGTGGACAACACGCTGGAGGGCCTGGCCCGCGGCACCGGGTTCCGCCCCGGCCCGGAGGCGGCGGACCGGCCGGTGGACCTGGGGGCGCGGGGCGAGGAGTACTTCCGCGCCCACCGCAACCTGCGGGCCGTGACGGTCCGGACGGCCGAGGTGGCGGCGGAGTCGATCCGGGCCGCGCTGGCCGAGGCCGCCACACCGATCGACCGGATCGCCCGGGTCGTCCTCAACTCCACCGGGCACCAGCGGATGCTCTGGCAGCTGGAACAGCAGCTCGGCGTCGACGAGAAGCGCTCCACCTGGGAGTTCTGCCGCGAGGTGGGCCACCTGGGCGCCGGGGACCACATCGCCGGTCTGAACGAACTGCTGGAGACCGGCGAGGTGGCCACGGGCGACCGGGTCCTGCTGGTCGGCGGCGGAACCGGCTACAGCTGCACCAGCGCGGTCGTCGAGATCACCGATCCCGCGGGCGGGTGCTCATGAGCACCCTCGCCGTGGGCGGCGTGCCGGACGCGGCCCTTCCTGCGGGTGCGCCGGGAACGCCCGGCGGGGAGGGCACCCTCGTCGTCGACCTGCTCGATGCGGCTGCCGCCGCCCGCCCCGCCGCGCCGGCCGTCCGGGACGCGAACGGCGTCTGGACCTACGCCGAACTGGCCTGCGCCAGCCGCACGGCAGCCGCCTGGTTGCGCGGACCCGGCGGTGTCTCGCCGGGTGACCGCGTGGTCCTGCGGCTGGGCAACCGGCGGGAGTTCGCCGCCCTCTACTACGGCGTGCTGCGCGCCGGCGCCGTCGCGGTGCCGCTGAACCCGGAGATGAGGTCCTTCGTGCTGCGCGGGGTGCTCGCCGACGCCGCGCCCGCCGTCGTGGTGCTCGACCCGTCCGAGGGGGAGCCGGTCCGCGAGACGGTCGCCGCCTGCGGCGCCCGGTCGGCCGGGCCCGCCGAGCTGCTGGCCCACGGCGGCGCGCAGGCCCGCGGCGAGCCGGCCGACACCGACGTCACCGCCGACGCGGTCGCCCAGCTGATCTACACCTCCGGCAGCACCTCGGCGCCCAAGGGCGTGGTCTGCACCCACCGCCAGGTGGTCTTCGCCGCCCGGGCGATCGCCCGCCGCCTCGCGTACCGGCCGGACGACGTGGTGCTCGCCGCGCTGCCGCTCTCCTTCGACTACGGCCTCTACCAGCTCCTGCTCGCCGCGATCGGCGGCGCCGAGGTGGTGCTGGCGGACGCGGCCGCGCCGGTGCGGGTGCTGACCGCGCTGCGCGAGCACCGGGCCACCGTCGTCCCGGTGGTTCCCTCACTGGCCGAGATGCTGTGCCGGCTCGCGGCCCGCGGCACGCCCCCGGAGCACGTCCGGCTGTTCACCAACACCGGGGCCGCCCTGGCCGGTTCGACCGTCGAGGCGCTGCGCGCCGGCTTCCCGGGCGCGGCCGTGGTGGCGATGTACGGGATCACCGAGTGCAAGCGGGTGACGATCGCGGAGCCGGACGCCGACCGCGAACGCCCCGGCTCGGTGGGCCGGGCGCTGGACGGCACCACGGTCGAGGTCCTCGACGAGCGGGGCCGCGCGCTGCCGCCGGGCGAGGTGGGCGAGATCGTCGTCGGCGGCCCGCACGTGATGTCCGGCTACTGGAACGCGCCCGAGCTGACCGCCCACCGCTACCGTCCCGACCCGGGCTCCGGTCGGATCCGGCTGCACACCGGCGACCACGGCCGGCTGGACGAGGACGGGCACCTCTACTTCGCCGGGCGCCTCGACGACCAGTTCAAGCGGCGTGGCGTCCGGATGGGGACGCCCGAGATCGAGGCCGCCGCGCTGGACGTGCCGGGTGTCCGGGCGGCCGCCGCGCTGCCGCCCCGGGACGGTCACGACCTGCGGCTGGTCGTGACCGGCGACGACGGCCTGAGCGCGCGCCTGGTCCTCGACGGCCTGGAGCAGCGGCTGGAGCCGGCGAAGGTGCCCGCCGTCTGCCGGATCCTCGCCCGGATGCCGCTCACCCCCAACGGCAAGATCGACCGGAAGGCGCTGGAGACCGATGCGCACTGACCACTCCCCCGGCCCCGGAACGACCGCCGCCCCCGGGCGGGTGCCCGCCGGGGGAGCGCCCGCCGAGAAGCCGCCCGCCGAGGTGCTTCGGCTCGCCGAGGACGCGCTGGCGGCCGAGCTGGTGCACCGCTACGGCAGTCCGCTGTACGTCTACGACCTGGACCGGGTCACCCGGGCCGCCGCCGACCTGCGCGCGGCCCTGCCCGAACGCGCCCGGCTGTACTACTCGTTGAAGGCGAACCCGCACCCCGAGCTGGTCCGCACCCTGCGCACGGCCGGCTGCCTCCCGGAGATCTGCTCGACCGGCGAGCTGGCCGCCGCGCTGTCGGCCGGCTTCGAAGGGGCCGACTGCCTCTACGGCGGCCCGGGCAAGACCGCCCAGGAGCTGCGCGAGGCGCTGGCGGCCGGGGTGCGCACCTTCTCCGTCGAGTCGCCGGCCGACCTGCGCCGGGTCGGCGCCGAGGCCCGGGCCCTCGGGGTCACCGCGCGCTGCCTGTTGCGGATCAACGGCACCGGCGCGGGTGCGGGCGTCGGCCTGCGGATGACCGGCGGGGCCTCCCAGTTCGGCCACGACATCGCGGACGGTCTGCCGGACCTCGCCGAATTCACCGTGGCGGGAACGGAGTTGTGCGGCCTGCACTTCTTCCCGCTGACCAACGCGGCCGACCCGGCGGGGCTGCTCGCCGAGGCGGTCGCCTCGATCCGCACGGCCGCGGCACTGGAGGCCCACTGGGGCCTGCCGCTGCGGATGCTCGACCTCGGCGGCGGTTTCGCCTGCCCGTACGCGGCACCGGGCGAGCGGCCGCACTACCAGGCGCTGCGCGAACCGCTGACGGCCGCGCTGGACGAGCACCTGCCGGGCTGGCGGGAGCGGTTGGAGCTGGCCTTCGAGTCCGGCCGGTACCTCGTGGGCGACAGCGGGCGGCTGATCTGCACCGTCACCGAGGTCAAGGAGAGCCGGGGCACCGCGTACGGCGTGCTGGACAGCGGGATCAACCACCTCGGCGGGCTCTCCGGCGTCGGCCGGCTGCCCTCGCTGCGCGCCGAACCGCTGCGCCTCGCCGGTTCGGCCGCCGTCGCCGACGGGGCGGTCGGGACCCGCCGGGTGGCGCTGGTCGGACCGCTCTGCACTCCCGCCGACGTGATCAGCCGGGCCGCCGAGACCGTCCCCCCGCTGGCGGGCGACCTGCTGGCCGTGCCCAACGTCGGCGCGTACGGCGCCACCGCGAGCCTGCTCGGTTTCCTCAGCCGCCCGGCCCCGGTCGAGGTCACGGTGCGGGACGGCCGGGTGGTCGGCGCGGACCGCCTCGCCCTCAGGCGCGAGCCGGTGCCCGGTCACCGCACCACCGGGCCCGTCGATCACCCCACCGGGCACCGCCCCGCCGAACACGGCCAGGCCGAGAGCCACCCCACCGAGCACCACCCCGCAGCACACCACCCCACCGACATGAGGAGCTGAACACCGTGACCGCGAAGACCAGTTGGGACGAGCGCTACGAGGCCGTCCTGACCGACCTGATGCCCCGGCTCGCCGAGGAACGGCCGCTGCCCGCCGACCGCGAGCTGCGCACCGCCGGGCTCGACTCGATGGCCACCGTCGAACTGCTGGTGCGGCTCGAGGAGGCCTACCAGGTGGCCATCCCCGACGAGGAGTTGAGCCCGGAGGCCTTCGAGACCGTGGGCAGCCTGTGGGCCGTGGTCGCCGGGCAGCTGGACGCCGCCGACCGGCGCTGACCGCCCGCCGGCCGGCCCTCACCGGCCGGCCGCCCCCGAACACTTCGAGAAAGGCTGACACCTGTGCCGGTTTCACCGGACATCGAGATCTCGGCACCGGACCTGGTGCTGACCGGGGCCGAGAGCGCCGCGACCGAACGGGTCGCCGCACTGCTCTGCGGCCCGCCGCAGGCCCTGGTCGACGAGCCCGCCTGGGTGGCGGAGGCCCGTGAACGCTGGGAGGACCTGCCCTCCCGGCTGCGGCGCGCCCTGCGCGCCTTCCGCCGCGACCCCGGACCGGGCGGCGCGCTGCTGGTGCGCGGCCTCCCGGTCGCGGCGCCCGCGCTCGGCCGCACACCACTGACCGGCGGCTCGGTGCAGCGCACGGCCACCGTGCCGGCCGCGGTGCTGATGCTCGCCGCGTGCGGGCTCGGCGACCCGGCCGCCTTCCGCCCGGAGAAGACCGGGGCGCTGGTGCAGGACGTCGTCCCGGTCCCGGGGCAGGAGGAGTTCCAGGGCAACGCGGGCTCGGTGCTGCTCACGTTCCACAACGAGAACGCCTTCCACCCGCACCGGCCGGACTTCGTCATGCTGCTCTGCCTGCGCGCCGACCCGGACGGGCTCGCCGGACTGCGCACCTCCTGTGTGCGCGAGGTGCTGCCGCTGCTGGACGAACGGACCCGCCGGGACCTGCGGCGCCCGGAGTTCCGCACCGCGCCGCCGCCCTCCTTCGGCGCCACCGACGGCCCCGCCGAGCCGCACCCGGTCCTCGGCGGCGCACCCGAGGACCCGGACCTGCGGGTGGACATGGCCGCCACCGAGCCCCTGACCGAACGGGCCGCGGCCGCGCTGGACGAGCTCCAGCGGCTCTTCGAGCGCACCGCCCGGACCGTCCGGCTGGAACCCGGCGACCTGGCCGTCGTCGACAACCGGATCGCCGTGCACGGGCGCACCGCGTTCAGTCCCCGGTTCGACGGTACCGACCGGTGGCTCCAGCGCACCTTCGTGCTCGCCGATCTGCGCCGCTCGCGCGCCCACCGGGCGGGCGACGGCTACGTGCTGGCCGACCCGGCCGTCCCGGCCGACCTCGCCGGGCCGACCGCCTGACGGCCGGTCCACCGCGGCCCTCCGACCCACTCCCGCAGCCTGGCCGGCGCGGACCTCCCGGTCCGCGCCCGGCCGGGCTGTGCCGTCCTGCCCGCAGGCAGCCGCCCGCGGGCACCGCCCCACCGGGCCGTTCCCGGCCCGGCCGACCACCGAACGGAACGCCCCGTGACCACCGCCCTCTCCCCGGCCCCTGCCACCGGCCCGGCCGCTACGCCCGCCGCCGATGCGGCCCAGGCCGCCGACCCGGCGCCGCCGGCCCGGACGTCCATACCGGGCAACGCCCCCACGGCCGCAGCCACCACCGCCCCCGACCCCGGTCCCGCACCCACCGTCGACCCGGCCCGCGCGCCCGGTGTCGGCGGCCCGAGCCTGGCCGCCGCCCGGCCGGACCGGGCCGACGCCGACCCGCGCCGCGCGCTGGACGAGCTGGCGCGCTGGCAGGCCGAAGGCCGGGCTGCCGACCGGTTCCCCTACCAAGCGGTGCTCGGCCACTACCGGGCGGTCGGCAAGAACTCGGTCGGCCCGGAGCTGCTGACGGCCCTGCGCGCCGTCCAACCGCCCCGCGCCGGGACGGCCGACCCGGCGGAGCGGCTGCTCGCGGACTGGCTGCCCCAGGTGGTGGACGGCCGGGACGGCGACTACGACAGCTATCTGGGCAGCCCGGTCTACGCCTCGACAGCGATGACCGGGGCGGGCACGGCGCGGGTGATCACCGCCCTGCTCGCCGACGTGGTGGCCGTGGAGGCCGCCACGCTCGCCGGGGCTCCCGCCGGACTGGCCCGCACCCGGGCCGCGCTGCGCGCCCTCACCGCGGCGGCCGGACTCCCGGCCGAGCACGGCGCCCCGGCGGAGCCGGCCGAGCTCGTCCGCGCCTGCGCCGAGGCGGTCGCCGCGGCACGGGCCGCGGTGCCGGCCGACGTGCTCCGCGCCGTGGAACTGACGCTGACACCGACCACCACGAGCCACGACGAGCAGATGTTCATCCGGGTGATCCAGATCTTCGAGGCGGTCTTCGCCGCGGTCGCCGACGCCGTGCGGGCGGCCACCAAGGCCGTGGCCGCCGGCCGGACCGGGGCGGCGCGGGAGCTGCTGGCGGGGGCCGCCGAACAGGTGGCCGGGACGTCAGCGGTGTTCCGGGTCCTGACCACGATGCCCAGGGACGCCTTCGCGGTGATCCGGGCCAACACCGACGGGCGGAGCGCCGTGCAGTCCCGGGCGTACCGAACCGTCGAGCGGTCCTGCCCGGCGCTGCACCGCGCAGTGCTGGACAGCAGCCTTCCGCAGGACGAACTCCACCCCGTCATGGCGCAGTTGGACGACGCGTGGGGGGCGATGAAGCGCACCCACTGGGGCATCACGATGAAGATCATCGGTCAGGTGCGCGGCACCGGAGGCACCGCCGGTGCCTCCTACCTCCGCGAGGCCGCCGAGGCCCGGCTCTTCCCCGACCTCGACCGGGCCCACCAGGGCGGCTGAGGGCCACCACTCGCACGGCCGGGCCCGCACCGGCTCCCGCCAGGGGTCCTGGGCCCGGGCTCCCGGCTCCCGGCGCCGGCCCCCGGTTCCCGGCCCCCGGCTCCCGTACCGGGCCGAGGGCTTCAGCCGGCGTTCAGTGAGCCGCCAGCGAGCCGTCGGCACGTCGTCCGTACGGCGCCAGTCCGGGGCCGGTCCCGCGCCGGTGAGCCGCCGGTGGGGCGCCGGAACCGCATCCGCCTCCGCCCAGCCCGGGCCCAGGACGCGGTCAGGGCGGAACGACAGCATCGATGACAGGTCGGCCCGCCCGTACGGCCCCGCAGCGGCCGGCGACCGGGGCCCCTCACCGGAACCACCGGAACACCCATCCATCGGATCGGAGCACAGCCATGAGCAACGAGGACACCACCGTCTACCAGGTCGTCGTCAACCACGAGGAGCAGTACTCGATCTGGCCCGCCGACCGGGACCTGCCGGCCGGCTGGCGCGCCGAGGGCACCCGGGGCGAGAAGGCGCACTGCCTGGCCCACATCGACGAGGTGTGGACCGACATGCGGCCGCTCAGCCTGCGCCTGGCGATGGCGCAGCAGGCCGCCGCGGCCGCCGAGGCCGACGCGGTCCCGGCCGCCGGCTGAGCGGGCAGCGGCCGGCCGGACCGGCCGCCGACAACGGCAGACACAGGGCATCGGACACCGAACGGTGAGGGAAGAACGCGTGGACCCGCGACTAGAGCACCAGGACTGGATCTCGGCGATCGCCGCCACCGCGGCGGCGGATCCGGACCGCACGGCCTTCGAGTTCTCCGGGAGGGAGGACGCACCGGCCGAGCGCCTGAGCTACGGACAGCTCGACCGCCGCGCCCGGGCCGTCGCCGCCCGGCTCCGGCGGCTCGGTCTGACCGACCGTCCGGTGCTGCTGCTCCAGCCGCCGGGCCTGGACTACGTGATCTCCTTCGTCGGCTGCCTGTACGCGCGGGCCGTCGCGGTGCCGGTGTACCCGCCCACCCGCCGGCCGCGCTCGCTGGAGCGGCTGGTCGACATCGTCGCGGACTGCGGGGCGACGGTGGCGCTGACCACCGCCGCCGTCCGCGACCGGCTGCTGCCCGGCGACCCGGACGGCGCGGTGATGGACGTGCTGCGGCTGCTGGCGTCCGACCGGGTGCCCGAGGAGGAGGCGGAGGGCTGGGTGCGCCCGGAGGTCGGCGCCAACACCGTGGCGTTCCTCCAGTACACCTCCGGCTCCACCTCGGCCCCGCGCGGCGTGGTGCTGACGCACGGCAACCTGCTGCACAACTCGGCGCTGATCCAGCGGGCCTTCCGCACCACCGGCAGCACCCGCGGCATGTCCTGGCTGCCGCTCTTCCACGACATGGGCCTGATCGGCGGCATGCTCCAGCCGCTGTACTACGCCGGCTCCTGCTCGCTGATGGCGCCCACCGCCTTCGCCCAGGACCCGCTGCGCTGGCTGCGCGAGATCAGCCGCACCCGGGCGACGGTCAGCGGCGGACCCAACTTCGCCTACGACCTCTGCGCCGACCTGGCCACCCCCGAGGTGCTGGCCGGGCTCGACCTGAGCAGCTGGGAGGTGGCGTTCAACGGTGCCGAGCCGGTGCGTGCCGAAACCTTCCGGCGGTTCGCCGCCGCCTACGCCCCGGCGGGCTTCCGGGCCGAGGCCTTCACCCCGTGCTACGGGCTGGCCGAGGCCACGCTGATCGTCTCCTGCAAGCCGCACGGCACCGCGCCGGCCCGTTACGCGGCCCCGAACTCCCTGCTCGCCGGCGCCGCGGTCACCGGGGCCGGTGCACCCGGCCCCGCCGACCCGAGCGGCGGCATCGCCGGGAGCACCGAGCTCGTCAGCAGCGGGCGCCCGGACGCCTCCCAGCGGCTGGAGATCGTCGACCCGGTGACCCGCCGGCCGGTGCCGGCCGGCGCGATCGGCGAGATCTGGCTGTCCGGCCCGAGCGTGGCCCAGGGCTACTGGAACCGTCCGGAGCACAGCGCCGCCACGTTCGGTGCCCGCCTCGCAGCCGACGACGCCGGGGGTGCCGGTGGGCCCGGAGGTGCCGACGGTGCCGCCTTCCTCCGCACCGGCGACCTGGGCCTGCTGCACGAGGGCGAGCTGTACGTCACCGGGCGGCTCAAGGACCTCGTCATCGTCCGCGGCCGCAACCACTACCCGCAGGACATCGAGCAGACCGTCGCCGCCGTCCACCCCGCGCTGCGCGCCAACTGCGGCGCCGCCGTCCAGGTCGAACTGGCCGGCTCCGCCGAGCTGGTGATCGTCCAGGAGGTGGCGCGCGACCACCAGGACGGCGATCTGCCGACACTCGCCCGCGCGGTGCGCGAGGCGGTCGCCGAGTCGCACGGGGTGCGGCCGGCCGCGGTGGTGCTGATCCGCGCCGCGACGCTGCCCCGCACGTCCAGCGGCAAGGTGCAGCGCCACGTGTGCGCCGCCTCCTACCGCGAGGGGAGCCTCGCCGCGCTCGCCCACAACGGCCGTCCGCAGGGCACCGCGGACGAGCGGGCGGCGGAGCTGGACGCCCAGGCGCTGCGGGCGGCCGCCCCGGCGGAGCGTCCGGCCCTGCTGCTGGCCGCGCTGCGTGCGCTGCTCGGCGCCCGGCTCGGGCTGGCCCCCGAGGAGCTGGCGCCCGGACAGCGGCTCGCCGAGCTGGGCCTGGACTCGCTCGGCGCCGTCCGGCTGCGGCACGAGCTGCGCGCCGCCCTGGGCGTCGACCTGGGGCTGACCGAAGCGCTCGCCCTGGACCTGGCCGGGCTGGCCGGGCTGCTCGCCGGGCGCCTCGACGAGGCGCCCGCGGAAGCCCCGGAGTCCACCGCGCCCGGCGCGCCCGACCCGGCCACCGAGCCCGGCGACCACCCGCTCTCCCCCAACCAGGCCGCGCTGCGGCTGCTGCACCTGATCGCCCCGGAGAGCCCCGCCTACCTGGTCTCCGCCGCCTTCCGGGTGCACGGCGGACTCGACCCGGCCGCCCTGCGCACCGCCCTCGCCGGCCTGGCCCGGCGGCACGCCGTGCTGCGCAGCACCTTCCCGGGCACCGCGTCCGGTCCGGTGCAGCGGGTGCACGCCGAGCTCCCGCCCGTCTTCGAGCAGGTCGACGCCGCCGGCTGGAACGCGGCCGAGCTCGCCGAGCGCCTGACCGCCGCGGCCGAGCAGCCCTTCGACCTGGAGACGGGACCGCTGCTGCGGGCCCGGCTGTTCACCGGCGCCGAGGACGGCGACCGGCTGGTGCTGACCGCCCACCACCTGGTGGCCGACCTCTGGTCGCTCTCCCTGCTGCTGGAGGAGCTGGCCGCCGACTACCCGGCGGCGCTGCGCGGCGAGCCGGTCGGACGCGCCGCGAACACCGCCGCCGCCCCGTTCGCGGCCTTCGCCCGCCGGCAGGCCGCGCTGCCCACCACCCCCGCCGGGCAGCGCCGGCTGGAGAGCTGGCGCACCGCGCTGGCCGGCGTCCGGACCGGCACGACGCTCCCCGCCGACCTGCCGCGGCCCGAGCGCCAGCGGATGCGCGGCGCGGCCGTGCCGCTGACGGTGGACGCCGCCACCACCGAGGCGTTGACGGCGCTGGCCCGGCGCGAGGGCAGCACGCTGTACGTCGTCCTGCTGGCCGCCTTCCAGCTGCTGCTGGCCCGCTGCACCGGGGAGTCGGACGTGGTGGTCGGCTCGCCGACGCACGGCCGTACCGAGGCCGAGTTCGCCGGCACGGTCGGCTGCCTGGTCAACACCGTGCCGCTGCGCGCCCGGATCGACGCCGCCGAGCCCTTCACCGCGCTGCTGGCCCGGGTGCGGGACGACGCGGGCGCCGCGCTGGACGGTGCCGAGGTGCCGTTCCCCGCGCTGGTCGAGCTGGTCCGGCCGGACCGCGACCAGGGCGGCCGGCCGCTGGTGCGCAGCCTGTTCAGCCTGCAGCAGGCGCCGGGCGGGCACGCCGAGGCGCTGGTGGCGATGGCCACCGGGCGCGACGGCGTCCCGTTCACCCTGGGCACCCTGGAGTGCTCGACGCTGGCGCTGCCGGTCGGCGGCAGCCAGTTCGACCTCCAGCTCACGCTGGGGGCGGCCGCGGGCGGCCTGGCCGGGTCGGTCCGCTACGACACCGACCGCTACCTGCCGGTGAGCGCCGAGCGCTTCGCCGCCCGGTTCGCCGCCCTGCTCGCGGAGATCGCGGCCGACGCCGCCCGGCCGGTCGGTGAACTGCCGCTGCTCACCCCGGCGGAGCGCCGAGCGGTGCTCGTCGAGGGCGACGACACCGCGCTCGCCTACGACCCCGCCGACGGCGTGGTGCGCCGCTTCGAGGCCCGGGCCGCCCGCACCCCGCTGGCGGTGGCGGTCCGCTCCGCCGGCCCCGGAGGCGGCGAGCAGCTGGACTACGGCACCCTGGACCGGCTGGCGGACGGCGTCGCCGAGCGGCTGCGCGCCCTGGGCATCGGCCCCGGCCGGACGGTCGCCGTCCTGCTGCCGCGCACCCCGCGGCTGCTCGTCGCGCTGCTCGGCGTGCTCAAGTCCGGCGCCGCCTACCTGCCGCTGGACCCCGGCCACCCGGCCGAGCGGCTGGCGCTGGTGCTGGCCGACGGCGGCGCCGCCGCGGTGCTGACCGACCTGCCCGCCGACCGGGTGCCCGCCGGCGACTGGGCGGTGCTGCCGGTGGACACCATCGGCGAGGCCCGGCGCACGGCCGACACCACGATCCACCCGGAGGCGGCGGCCTACGTGCTGCACACCTCCGGCTCGACCGGGCGCCCCAAGGGCGTGGTGGTGCCGCACCGGGCGCTGGCGAACCTGCTGGCCTCGTTCGAGCGCGACCTCGCGCCCGCCCCGGGCTCCGGCTGGCTCTCGGTGACCACCCCGGCCTTCGACATCGCCGCTCTGGAGTACTTCCTGCCGCTGGCCACCGGCGCGACCGTGCACCTGGCGGACGCGGCGACGGCCGGCGACGGCTCGCGGCTGCGGGCCTGCCTGGAGGCCGGCGGGGTCAGCCACCTCCAGGCCACTCCGGTGACCTGGCAGCTGCTGCTCGACGCCGGCTGGTCGGGCACCCCCGGGCTGACGGCGCTGTGCGGCGGGGAGCGGCTGCCGGCCGAGCTCGCCGCCGGGTTGCTGGCCCGCGGCGTCCGGCTGTGGCAGGTCTACGGCCCCACCGAGACCACCGTCTGGTCGGTGCGCGGCGAGCTGACCGTGGCCGGCGGGGAGCTGCCGCTCGGCGCACCGGTCGCCAACACCCGCCTCCACCTGGTCGATCCGGCCCTGCAGCCGGTCCCCGCCGGCGTCACCGGCGAACTGCTGATCGGCGGGGACGGCCTGGCCCACGGCTACCTCGGCCGTCCCGGTCTGACCGCGGAGCGCTTCGTGCCCGACCCCTTCGGCACCGAGCCGGGGGGCCGCCTCTACCGCACCGGCGACCTGGTGCGGCGCGGGCCGGACGGTGCGCTGCTCTTCGTCGGCCGCGCCGACACGCAGGTCAAGCTGCACGGGCACCGGATCGAGCTGGGCGAGGTCGAGACCGCGCTGGAACGGCTGCCCGCGGTGCGCCGGGCGGCGGTCGTGGTGGACGGCGAAGGCGTCCGGGCCCGGCTGGTCGCCTTCCTCGAACAGCACGGCGCGGCGCAGCAGGGCGCGGCGCAGCAGGACCCGGCGCAGCACGGCGCAGGGCAGGAGGACCCCGCGCGGGAGCGCCCGTTCGCGGCGCCCGGCGAGCTGCGCGAGCAGCTGCGGAGGACCCTGCCCGGCTACGCCGTCCCCTCGCTGCTGGTGACGCTGGACGCGCTGCCGCTGACCGCCAACGGCAAGGTCGACCGGCGGGCGCTGCCCGTGCCGGAGGCCGGCCCCGCGGCCGGCGGACCCGCGGACCGGCCGGCGGGCGGCGCCGAGCCGCCGCTCGGGCCGACCGAGGAGCGGATCGCCGCGCTCCTGGCCGAGCTGCTCGGGACCGGTCCGGTCGGCCGGCACGAGGACCTGTTCGACCGGGGTGCGCACTCGCTGGTGCTGGCCCGCTTCGCCGAGCGCGCCCGGGCCGAGTTCGGCGCCGAGCTGCCGCTGCACCGGCTCTTCGAGCGGCCCACGGTCGCAGCCGTGGCCGCCCTGGTGGACGCCGCGGTGGCGCGGCCGGGGCGGGCGGGCGTCGCGGGCCGACCGGGGCTGACCCGGGTGGACCGCTCCCGGTACGCCGTCAGCCGCGGCTCGGACGGAGCGCTGCGACCGGCGCTCGCCGGCGCGTCCGCCGGCGGTCCGTCCACCGACCGCCCGTCCACCGGCAACCCGTCCACCTCCGGGGAGGGCCGATGACCTCCGCCCCCTACGTCCCCTCCGCCCGGCCGGCCGCCGGACCGGCCGCCCCGGCGGACCGCCCGTACCTGCTGCGCTGTCCGGTCTGCCGGGAGAGCTACCAGGACGACGGCCTTCGGCTGGACTGCGGCGCGGCGCACCGGCCGGGTCTGCTGAGCACCGAGTACGCCACCGCGTTCGTCCCCGGCCCCGGCAGCGGCCCGTTCCGCTACCGCTGCTGGTTGCCGACCGCCGGGCGGGCCCTGCCCGAGGGCAGCGGCGGCGTCACCTACCGGGCCGAGCGGCTGGGCCGCGCCCTGGGCCTGGCCGAGCTCTGGGTCGCCTTCAGCGGCTACTGGCCCGAGCGCGGCGCGGCCCTCGCCACCGGCAGTTTCAAGGAGCTGGAGGCGCAGGCGGTGCTGGCCCGGCTGCCCGAGCGGCCGCCGGTCCTGGTGGTGGCGTCCGCCGGGAACACCGCCGCGGCCTTCCAGCGAGCCTGCTCGCAGCAGGCTGTGGAGTGCGTGCTGGTGGTGCCGGAGACGGCGCTTCCCGTGCTCGCCGCCGCCGGTGAACGGGCCGACTGCGTCCGGCTGGTGACGGTCGCCGGCGACTACACCGACGCGATCGAGCTGGCGGACGCGATCGCCGCCCGGCCGGGCCACCGCGCCGAGGGCGGCACCCGCAACGTGGCCCGGCGCGACGGCCTCGGCACCGCGCTGCTGGCGGCCGCCGAGACGATCGGCCGGCTGCCCGACCACTACGTGCAGGCGGTGGGCAGCGGGGCCGGCGCGATCGCCGCGCACCAGGCCGCCCGGCGGCTGCTGGCGGCCGGCTTCCCGGCCGCGGACGGCCGGGGCGGCGCGGACGGCCCGAACGGTGGGCTGCCCCGGCTGACCCTCTGCCAGAACACCGCGTTCGCCCCGATGGTCCGCGCCTGGCAGGACGGCCTGGCGGAGCCGGTCGTCGGCTCCGGCCCGGCCGTCCGGGCGGCGATCGCCGCCTCCCACGCCCAGGAGCTCACCACCCGCAAGCCGCCCTACGCGGTGGCCGGCGGGGTACGCGAGATCCTCACCGAGAGCGGCGGGGAGCTGCGGGCCGCGGACACCGCCGAGGCGATCGCCGCCGGGCGGCTGTTCGCCGGGATCGAGGGCGTCGACGTCGCGCCGGCCGCGGCGGTGGCGCTGGCCGGGCTGCGGCAGGCGGTCGCCGCAGGGCGGATCCGGCCCGGGGAGACCGTGCTGCTGCACGTCACCGGCGGCGGCCGGGCCCGGCACGCGGCCGGCCATCGGACCACCGCCCCGGTCCGGCCCGACCTGCGGATACCGGCCGGCCTGGGGGCCGAGGCCGCCGCCTACCTGGTGACCGGCGCATGACCGCCCCCGCCACCGGGCTCGCCCCCGCCCCGGAACCCACTGAACCCGCCCGCGCCCACGCCCCCGGCTCCGGGCCCGGCCCCGAGCCCGAGCCGGCCGACCGGCAGAGAGCAGAGCAGACCATGCAGCAGTTCGCCTTTCCCGCCACCTCGGCGCAGCGCCGGATCTGGCTGGTGGAGCGGCTGACCCCCGGCACCAGCGCCTACCACCTGCCGTTCGCCCTGGAGCTCGACGGCCCGCTCGACACCGCCGCGCTGACCGCCGCGCTGACCGAACTGGTCCATCGCCACGAGTCGTTGCGCACCTGCTTCGAGCAGGCGGACGGCGAGCTGCTCCAGCTGGTCGGCGAGCCGGTCCCGTTCGCCCTGGAGATCCGGCCGACCCCGGCCACCGAGCTGGACGCCGTGCTGGCCGCCGACGCCGCCCGCCCCTTCGACCTGGCCCGCGGCCCGCTGGTGCGCGCGGTGCTGCACCGGCTGGCGCCGGAGCGGCACGTACTGGCCGTCACCGTGCACCACCTGGTCGCCGACATGTGGTCGGTCGGCATCCTGCTCGCCGAGCTGGCGCAGTGCTACGCCGGCCGGGCCGCCGAGCTTCCGGAACTGCCCATCCAGTACGGAGACTTCGCCGTCTGGGAGGGTGAGGTGCAGGCCGCCGGCGAGGAGGAGGACCGCGCGTACTGGCGGCGGCGGCTGGCCGGCGCACCCGAGCTGCTGGAGCTGCCCTGCGACCGCCCGCGCCCCGCCGTGCAGTCGTTGCGCGGCGCCGCGCTGCCGGTGCGGCTCCCGGTCGAACTGTCCACCGCCGTCAAGGCGTTGTGCCGCCGGGCGGGGGTGACCCCGTTCATGGCGCTGCTGGCCGCCTTCCAGGCGGTGCTCTCCCGGCACAGCGGCGGCGAGGACATCGTCGTCGGCACCGGCGCCGGGGTGCGCCCGGCCGAGGCCGAGGGGCTGATCGGCTGCTTCGTCAACATCCTGCCGATCCGCACCTCGCTGGCCGGCGACCCCACCTTCGCCGATCTGCTGGCCCGGGTCCGCCGGGCCGCACTGGGCGCCTTCGAGCACCAGCAGCTGCCGTTCGAGCGGATGCTGCCCGAGCGCTCGGCCGGCCCGGCGCTCAGCCACAACCCGGTGGTCCAGGCGCTGCTGCTGGTGCAGAACGCGCCGCTGGCCGCCCCCGAGCTGCCCGGCCTGGCGGTGACCGTCCGGGAGGTGCCGCGCGGCGGCGCGCAGCTCGACCTCAACCTCCAACTACGCGAGGTGGACGGCGCGTTCACGGGCACCGTCGAGTACGCGAGCGACCTCTTCGACCCCGCCACGGTGGAGCGGCTGCTCGGGCACTGGCGCACCCTGCTGGCCGCCGCCGTCGCGTCCCCCGACGCCCGGCTGTCGGCCCTGCCGATGCTGACCGCGGCGGAGCGCCACCGCGCCCTGGTGGAGTGGAACGACACCGCCCACGCCTACCCGCAGGCCGGCGCCTGCCTGCACGAGCTGTTCGAGGAGCAGCTGGGCCGGCACCCGGAGGCGCCGGCCGTCCTGCACGCCGGCGGCGAGCTGAGCTACGCGGCGCTGGACGGGCTCGCCGAGCGGGTCGCGGGCCGGCTGGCGGAGCTGGGCGTCGGCCCGGACACCACCGTCGGCGTCTGCCTCGCCAAGGGCCCGGCACTGGTGGCCGCCGTGCTCGGCGTGCTCAAGGCCGGCGGCGCCTACCTGCCCCTGGACCCGGCCTACCCGGAGCAGCGGCTGGCCTTCATGCTCCGTGACGCGGCGCCGCCGGTGGTGCTCACCGAGCGCGCCCTCGCCGGACTGCTGCCGGCCGCCGGCGGGGCCGCGCTGCTGGAGGTGGAGGACGCCGGGCAGTGGCCCGCCGCCCGGCGACGCCCGGCCGGACTGACCCCGGACAACCTGGCGTACGTCATCCACACCTCGGGCTCCACCGGCGCGCCGAAGGGCATCGCCGTCCCGCACCGCGGCGCCGTCAACAACCTGCTCGACCTCAACGACACCTACGGCGTCGGGCCGGGCGACCGGGTGCTCGGCCTGTCCTCCCCCAGCTTCGACATGTTCGTCTACGAGACGCTCGGCATCCTGGCGGCCGGCGGCGCGGTGGTCATGCCGCACCCGGACCGGGCCCGCGACCCGCACCACTGGGTGGACCTGGTCCGCCGCCACCGGGTGACGGTGTGGAACTCGGCCCCGGCCCTGGCCGACGCCTTCGTCCGGGCCGGGGAGGAGCGCAACGTCCGGTTGCCGAGGCTCCGGGTCGCCTTCTTCGGCGGCGACTGGATCCCGGTCCCGCTGGTGGGACGGTTCCGCCGGCTGGCGCCGGAGCTGGCCTTCATCGCGCTCGGCGGCGCCACCGAGGCGTCCGTCCACTCGATCACCTACCCGGTCGGCGAGGTCGACCCGGCCTGGACGAGCATCCCGTACGGCCGCCCGATGGTGAACCAGCAGGCCGTGGTGCTGACCCCGGCGCTGGAGCCGGCCCCGGTCGGCGTCCCGGGCGAACTCTGCCTGGCCGGCACCGGGTTGACCCGCGGCTACCTCGGCCGCCCGGGCCTGACCGCGGACCGCTACCGCCCTCACCCGGGCGCCGGCACCGGGCCGGTGCCGGCCGGCGCGCGGCTGTACCGCACCGGGGACCTGGCCCGCACCCGCACCGACGGGGTGATCGAGCTGATCGGCCGGCTGGACCACCAGGTCAAGCTGCGCGGCCTGCGGATCGAGCTGGGCGAGATCGAGTCGGTGCTGCGCCGTCACCCGGGCGTCGAACGGGCCGTGGTCGCGGCCCACGGCAGCGGCGACGAGCGGCGGCTCGTCGGCTACCTGGTACCGGCCGGGGACGGCGGCACGGCCCCGGCCGCCGCGGAACTGCGCGCGCTGCTCCGGGCCGAGCTGCCGGAGTACATGGTCCCGGCGGTCTTCACGACGCTGGACGCCCTGCCGTTGTCGCCCAACGGCAAGGTGGACCGCGCCGCCCTGCCGGAGCCGGACGCCGCGGCCGACCGGGCCGCCGCCGCGTACGTCGCCCCGCGCGACGACACCGAACGGGTGCTGGCCGCGCTCTGGGCCGAACTGCTGGAGGTCGACCGGGTCGGCGCCGAGGACGACTTCTTCGCCCTCGGCGGGCACTCGCTGCTCGCCACCCGGCTCGCCTCGGCGGTGCTGGAGACCTTCGGCGTCGAGCTGCCGCTGCGCGAGCTGTTCGAGGCGCCCACCCTCGCCGAGCAGGCGCAGCGGCTGGTCGCCCGGGGCCGCGAGGCGGGCACCGATGTCGCGGCGGTGGCGCGGATCGCCGCCGCACTGCTGGAGATGACCGACGACGAGGCCCACGGGCTGCTCGCCCGACACGACGAGCACCTGGGCCAGGAGCAGCACCACGAGCAGCACGAGGAGAGCCACGCATGACCACCACCACCGCGAGCACCGGCGTCCTGGCCGCGTACGCCGGTCTCGGCGCGCACCGCCTGGCCGAGGCCGACCCCCTGCTGGCCGACCTGCTGGAGCGCGAGCACGCCCGGCAGAACGACACCCTGGCCATGGTGGCCGCCTCCAGCAGCGCCGACCCCTCGGTCCTGGCCTGCGCCGGCGCGTCCATCTCCAACGTCACCACCGAGGGCTACCCGGGCGCCCGCTACCACGCGGGCTGCGAGCTGGTCGACGAGGTCGAGCGGCTGGCGGTGGAGCGGGCCCGCGCCCTGTTCGGCGCCCGCTACGCCAACGTGCAGCCGCACTCGGGCAGCACCGCCAACCAGATCGTGCTCTGCACCCTGATGGAGCCGGGCGACACGCTGCTCGGCATGGAGCTGAGCGCGGGCGGCCACCTGACCCACGGCTCGCCGGCCTCGGTCTCGGGGCGGTTCTTCCACGCGGTCGGCTACGGCACCGACGCCGCCGGCCTGCTGGACTACGAGCAGGTCGCCGAGCTGGCCCGCACGCACCGGCCCAAGGTGATCGTCTGCGGTGCCAGCGCCTACCCGCGCACGGTCGACTTCGCCCGGTTCCGGCGGATAGCCGACGAGGTCGGCGCCTTCCTGCTCGCGGACATCTCGCACATCGCCGGCCTGGTCGCGGCCGGGCTGCACCCGAGCCCGGTGGACCACGCGCACGCCACCACCACGAGCACCTACAAGCAGCTGTACGGCCCGCGGGGCGGCCTGATCCTGCTCGGCCGGGACGCCGACCTGCCGCTGCCCGGCACCCGGCGGACCCTCGCCCAGGCGATCGCGCACGGCACCTTCCCGTTCCTGCAGGGCACCCCGGACCTGGGCGCGGTGGCCGCCAAGGCGCGCGCCTTCGACCTCGCCGCCCAACCGGAGTTCCGCGCCCTGGCGCAGCGGGTGGTCTCCGGGGCCCGGGAGCTGGCGGAGGCCTTCGCCGGCCTCGGCCACACCCTGGTCACCGGCGGCACCGACAACCACATGGTGCTGCTGGACGTCGGCCGGCGCGGGCTGACCGGCGCGATCGCCGAGTCCGCCCTGGCCGACTGCGGGATCGTGGTCAACCGCAACAGGATCCCGGGCGACCCGCACGGCCCGCGGATCACCAGCGGCGTCCGCTTCGGTACCAACACCCTGGCGCTGCGCGGCATGGGCCCGGCCGAGCTGCGCCGCTGCGCCGCCCTCGTCGACCGGGTGCTCACCGCCCTGGTGCCGCGCGGCAACACCGGCTTCGCCCTCGACCCGGCCGTCCGCTCCGAGGTGCGCGGCGAAGTCGCCCGGCTCTGCCGCGAGTTCCCGCTTCCGCACCACACGCCCTGACCGCCCTGACCGCCTCTTCGACCGCCCGGGACCACGCATGAGCCAGTCACCCCAGCGCGCCGCACTCTCCGCCGAGAAGCGCCGCCTGCTCGCCAAGCTGCTCCAGCAGCAGGGCCTCGCCCGCACCGACGCCGCCGGCCTGATCACCCCCCGCCCCGCGGGGACCGTTCGGCTGCCGCTCTCCTTCGCCCAGCAACGGCTTTGGTTCGTCGAGCAGTTCGCCGGCCCGAGCCCGCTCTACAGCATCGCCTGCACCGTCCGGCTGACCGGCCGGCTGGACGCCTGCGCGCTCGAGCGGGCGCTGGGCCGGGTGGTGGACCGGCACGAGGCGCTGCGCACCACCTTCCGCGCCGAGGAGGGCCGGCCCGAGCAGGTGGTGCACGCCCGGGTCGAGGTGGCGCTGCCGCTCACCGACCTGTCCGCGCTGCCCGCCGACGCCCGGGAGGCCGCCCTCTCCGAGCTGACCGAGCAGGAGAGCCGCCGCCCGTTCGACCTGGACGCCGGCCCGCTGCTGCGCGGCCGGCTGGCCCGGCTGGCCGAGGAGGAGCACCTGCTGGTGCTCGCCGTTCACCACATCGTGGCGGACGGGTGGTCGCTGGACATCCTGGTCCGCGAACTGGCCCACCACTACCGGCCCGACTGCACCGAGCCGGCCGACGACGGTCAGCTGCCCCGCCTGCCCGAACCGACCGAACTGCCCGAACTGCCCGAACTGCCGGTGCAGTACGCCGATTTCGCGCTCTGGCAGCACCAGCGGGTGTCGGGCGAGGCGCTGGAGGCCCAACTGGACCACTGGCGCCAGCGGTTGGCCGGCGCACCCAGCACCGTGGACCTGCCCACCGACCGGCCGCGCACCGCCCGGCAGGGCTTCGCCGGCGCCTGCTTCCCGTGGCGGCTGGAGGGTGACCTCGCGACCCGGCTCACCGCGCTGGCCCGGGAGCACGACGCCACCCTCTACATGGCGCTGCTCGCCGGCTTCACCGCCGTGGCGCAGCGCTGGAGCGGGCAGAGCGACCTGGTGGTCGGCTCCCCGGTGGCCAACCGCAACCACCCGCAGACCGAGGGCCTGATCGGCTTCTTCGTCAACATGCTGCCGCTGCGCACCGACCTGTCCGGCAACCCGACCTTCCGCGAACTGCTGGACCGCGTGCGGGAGTCCGCGCTCGCCGCGTACGCCCACCAGGACGTGCCGTTCGAGCGGATCGTCGAGGAGGTCCGGCCCGACCGCGACGCCGGCGGGCGCACCCCGTTCGCCAACCTGCTGCTGGTCCTCCAGAACACCCCGGAGACCGCCATCGAGCTGCCCGGCCTGCGGATGGACGTGGCCGCGGTGGACACCGGCACCGCCAAGTTCGACCTGCACCTCCAGGTCACCGAGACCCCGCAGGGCCTGACCGGCCTGGCCGACTACAGCACCGAGCTGTACGAGGAGCGCACGGTGCGCCGGTTCGTCGACCAGTGGCTGCACCTGCTGGCCGCCGCGGTCGCCGCCCCGGACACCCGGCTGGACGCGCTGCCGCTGCTGGACGCGGGTGAGCGCGGCGCCGAGCTGGCGGCCGGCGCCGCCCGGCGCGCCGCCGCTCCGCGGGCGCGCAGCCTGCCGGCCGCGTTCGCCGAGCAGGTCCGGCTGCGCCCGGCGGCGATCGCGGTCGACGGCGGTGGGGAGAGCCTGAGCTACGCCGAGCTGGACCACCGTTCCGACGCCCTGGCGCGGCGGCTGCGCGAGCTCGGGGTGGGACCGGAGAGCCGGGTGGCGATCTGTGTCGAGCCCTCGGTCCGGCTGGTCATCGGCATCCTGGGCATCCTGAAGAGCGGCGGCGCGTACGTCCCGCTCGACCCCCGCCACCCGGCCGACCGGCTCGCCTACACCCTGGCCGACTCCGGTGCGGTGGCCCTGGTCGCCGATCCGGAGCACGCCGAACTGGCCGACGGAATCGCGGTGCTGACGGTCGACCAGGAGTTCGACCCGGCGGGTGCCGAGCAACCGTTGGAGCCGGCCCCGCTGGGACCTGACCACCTCGCGTACGTGATCTACACCTCGGGCACCACCGGGCGCCCCAAGGGCGCGCTGCTCACCCACGCCAACGTGCTGCGGCTCTTCGAGGCGGCCGCCACGGAGGTGCCGTTCGGCCCGGACGACGTCTGGTCGCTGTACCACTCCGCCGCCTTCGACTTCTCGGTCTGGGAGATCTGGGGCGCGCTGCTGCACGGCGGCCGGATCGCCGTGGTGCCGCAGGAGGCCCGGCGCAGCCCCGCCGCGTTCCACGCGCTGGTGCGCGCCCAGGGCGTCACGGTGCTCAGCCAGACGCCCACCGCCTTCCGCCAGTTCGCCGACGCCGACGCCGAGGCCGACGCCGAGGCTGCGGAGGCCGGACCGGCCGGCCGGCCGCTCGCGCTGCGGCACGTGGTGTTCGGCGGCGAGGCCCTGGAGCCGGGCGCGCTGCGCACCTGGGCCGCCCGGCACCCCGACGGCCCGCGGCTGGTCAACATGTACGGGATCACCGAGACCACCGTCCACGTCACCGCGCACCGGCTGGGCCCGGCCGACCTGGCCGCCCCCGGCAGCGTGATCGGCCGCCCGCTCGCCGATCTCGCGGTGCACCTGCTGGACCGGCGCGGCGAGCCCGTACCGCCCGGCGTGCCCGGCGAACTGTGCGTCGGCGGGCCGGGCCTGGCCCGCGGCTACCTGGGTCGACCGGGCCTGACGGCGGAGCGCTTCGTCCCCTCCCCGCTCGGGGACGGCGAACGGCTCTACCGCAGCGGCGACCTCGCCCGCCGGTTGCCGGACGGCACGCTGGAGTACCTGGGCCGGATCGACCAGCAGGTCAAGGTCCGCGGGCACCGGGTCGAGCTCGGCGAGATCGAGGCGGAGCTGGGCGCCCACCCGGGCGTGCGGCACGCGGCCGTCCTGCCCCGCGAGGCCCCGGGCGGCGGCACCGGACTGGTCGCCTACCTGGTCCCCGAGGACGGCGGATCGCCCAAGGAGCCGGCGGACCGTGCCGAGGACGCCGAACAGGTGTCGCAGTGGCGGACGGTCTTCGACACCGCCTACGAGCAGTACGAGCAGGTCGGCGGCGCCGACCCGACCTTCAACATCCGCGGCTGGACGAGCAGTTACACCGGCGAGCCGATCCCGGCCGAGGAGATGCGGCGCTGGGTGGAGGACACCGTCGCGCTGGTCCGGCGCACCGGCCCGCGCCGGATCCTGGAGATCGGCAGCGGCACCGGCCTGCTGCTCTTCCGGCTGGCCGGCGACTGCGAGCAGTACACCGCCCTCGACCTGTCGGACAGCGCGGTCGCCCACGTCCGCCGCCACCTCCCGGCGCACTGGGAGCACATCCGGCTGCTGCGCCGCGCCGGCCACGAGCTGGACGACCTGGCGGCCGGCGGGTTCGACACCGTCGTCGTCAACTCGGTGGCCCAGTACCTGCCGAGCGCCGGCTACCTGGTCGAGGTGCTCACCCGGGCCGCCGCGCTGCTGGCCCCGGGCGGCCGGATGGTGGTCGGCGACGTCCGGCACCTCGCCCTGCTGGACGCCTTCCAGGTGTCGGTGCTGCAGCCGGGTCTGCCCGCCGGGGCGGGCGACGCCGAGCTGGCCCGCCAGGTCCGCCAGGCCGTCCGGCAGGAGGACGAACTGCTGCTCGACCCGCGCTTCTTCGCGGCCCTGCGCCGGGAGATCCCCCGGATCGGCCGGGTGGAGGTGCTGCCGAAGCCCGGGCACGACCGCAACGAGATGACCCGCTACCGCTACGACGTCGTCCTGCACCTGGACACCGAGCCGGCCGCCCCCGCGGTGCGCACGGTGCCGTGGACCGGCGGCGAGCTGCGGGCGCTGCTGGACGGCTCCCCTCTGGTGGTCACCGGCATCCCCAACGCCCGGGTGCACGCCGACGCCCGGACCGCCGCGCGGCTCGCCGCCGGAGCGGGCCCGGACACCGCGGATGCCGTCGATGCCGGGGAGCCCGCGCTGGACCCGCAGGAACTCCGGGAGCTGGCCGATCGCCACGGGCACGCCGTGGAGCTCAGCTGGGCGGCCGGCGACCCGCTGGGCCGCTTCGACGCCGCGTTCCGACCGGCCGGCACCGAGCCGGAGACCGCGCTGCCGCCCGCCGGGGACGACGCGCGGCTGCCCTGGTCGCACTGGGCCAACGACCCGCACCGCGGCCGCGCCGCCCGCCGCCTGGTGCCCGTGCTCCGCTCCCACCTCCGGGAGCGGCTGCCGGAGTACATGGTCCCGGAGGCCTTCGTGACGCTGGACGCGCTGCCGCTGACCGCCAACGGCAAGCTCGACCGGGCCGCGCTGCCGGCCCCGGACTGGTCCACGGGCTCGACCGCGCTGCTCGCCCCGCGCGACGACACCGAGCGGGCGCTCGCGGAGATCTGGAGCGCCGCCCTGGGCGTGGCCCGGATCGGGCTGGCCGACGACTTCTTCGACCTCGGCGGCCACTCCCTGCTGGCCGTCCAGGTGACCGCCGGCGTCCGCGAGTCGCTGGGCCGCGCCCTGCCCGTGCGGGCGCTGTTCGAGACTCCCGTGCTGGGCGAGTACGCCGAGGCCGTGCGCCGCGCCCCGGCCGCCGAGGCTCCCGAGCCGGCGGCCGCCCCGGTGCGCGAGGCCGTACCGGCCGACGCCGCCGGCTTCGACGACCTGTCCGCCGAGGAGCTGGCGGAGCTGATGGGCGGGGGCCGGTGACCGCCGCCGCGCGCACCCCGAGCGCCCCCAGCAGCCCGACCCCCGACCCCGCCCCCGTGAAGGAGCACCCCGTGGCCACCGCCCCCCGCACCGCCGAGGTGCTGCCGGCCTCCGCCGCCCAGCGCCGGTTCTGGCTGATCGACCGGCTGGAGGGCCCCAGCGGCGTCTACAACACCGCCGCCGCCCTGCGGCTGCGCGGACCGCTGGCCACCGACCACCTCCGGCAGGCCTTCCAGCTGCTGGTCGACCGGCACGAGGCGCTGCGCACCGTCTTCCCGGCCCGGGACGGCGTCCCGGTCCAGCTGGTGCTGCCGCGCCGCGTCTTCGAGCTGGGCGTGACCGAGGCCACCGGCGCGGGCGAGGCGGAGGTCCGGGAGCTGGCCGGCCGGCTCGCCGAGCAGCCCTTCGACCTGGCCAAGGGGCCGTTGCTGCGGGCCGAGCTGATCGCCCTCGGGCCGCAGGAGCACCTGCTGGTCGTGGTGCTGCACCACATCGTGGTGGACCGGTGGTCCTTCGGCCTGCTGATGTCCGAACTCTCCGAGTGCTACGCCGCCCTGGCCGAGCAGCGGCCGGCCCGACTGCCCGCCCTGCCGCTGCGCTACGCCGACCACGTGGCCGGGCGGCAGGCCCTGCTGGACGGCGGCCTCGGCGAGCGGCTGCTCGACCACTGGCGCGAGCGGCTGGCCGGCGCGCCGCAGGCCCTGGAGCTGCCCGGCGACCGCCCCCGCCCGGCGGTGCGCAGCTTCCGCGGCGCGACCGTGCCGGTGCGGCTGGACGCGGCCGCCTCGCAGGCGGTCCGCGACCTCGCCCGGGCCGCCGGCGCCACCCCCTACATCGTTCTGCTCGCCGCCTTCCAGGCGGTGCTGGCCCGGCACGCGGGCACCGAGGAGGTGGTGGTGGCCACCGGGCCCGCCACCCGCCCGCCGGGGACGGAGCTGCTGGTCGGCGCGCTGGTCAACACGGTGCTGCTGCGCACCCGGCTGGCCGGCGACCCGAGCTTCACCGATCTGGTGGAGCAGGTGCGGGGCACCGCGCTGGACGCCTTCGAGCACCAGGAGCTGCCCTTCGACCGGCTGGTCGAGGAGCTGGCGCCCAGCCGCGACCTGTCGCGCAACCCGCTGGCCCAGGTCGGCTTCGTGCTGCAGAACGCGCCGGCCGTCACGCCCGCGCTGACCGGCCTCGACGTCGAGCCGGTGGCGGTGGCGCGGGCCAGCGCCCACCTGGACCTCGACCTCCAACTGGCCGAGGAAGATGGCTGCTTCACCGGCTTCGCCGAGTTCGCCCGGGACCTCTTCGACGCCTCGACGGTGGCCCGGCTGCTCGGCCACTGGACCACCCTGCTGACCGCCGCCGTCCGGGCGCCCGGCACCCGGCTGTCCGCTCTGCCGATGCTCACCCCGGAGGAGCTGGAGCAGCAGCTGCACGGCTGGAACGACACCGACGGCGAGCTCCCGGCCGGCCTGCGGGTGGACCAGCTGTTCGCCCGCCAGGCGGCCCGGACCCCGGGGGCGGTCGCGGTGGTCGACGAGTCCGGCTCCCTCGACTACCGGGCGCTGGACGCCTGGGCGGCCCGGATCGCCCACCGGCTGCGGGCGCGCGGCGTCGGGCCGGACGTGCCGGTGGCGCTGTGCCTGGAGCGCGGGGCGGGGCTCAGCGCCGCCATGCTCGGCACGCTGCGGGCCGGCGGGGCCTTCCTCGGGCTGGACCCGTCCTACCCGGCCGACCGGCTGGCGTTCATGCTCGCCGACGCCCGGCCGGCCGTGGTGCTCGCCGACCGGTCCACCGCGGGCGTGCTGCCGGCCGGCACCGAGGTGCTGCTGCTGGAGGAGATCGCCGCCGACGGACCGGAGTTCGGCCGCGGGGACGACGGCTCCACCGGCAGCTCCACCGACGGCTCCAGCGGCGGGCCCGTGGACCGCGCCGCCGTCGGCCGCTCCCGCGCCGGCGAAGCCAACCTGGCCTACCTGGTGTACACCTCGGGCTCCACCGGGCGTCCCAAGGGCGTCGCCGTCGCCCACCGCGCCATCGTCAACACCTTCGCCGGGCTGGCCCGTTCGCACGGCTTCGGCCCCGGCGACCGGATGGTCGCGCTGCACTCGCCGAGCTTCGACCCGGCCGTCCACGACTGCCTGGCGCCGCTGCTGGTCGGCGCCGCCGCCGTCTTCCCCGCGCCGGAGGCGGCCCGCGACCCGCGGCACTGGGCCGAGCTGGTGGCCCGCCACCGGGTGACCGTCTGGTCGATGGGACCGGCCGGCACCGAGGCGATGCTGGCCGCCGCGGAGGAGCACGGCCTGGCGCTGGACAGCCTGCGCGCCGCGCTGATCGGCGGGGACGTGCTGCCGCCCGCCCTGCCGTCGCGGCTGCGCGCCGCCGCGCCGGGCTGCCGGGTGGTCAACTCGGCCGGGGTGGCCGAGGCCGCCTTCTGCAACAACGAGTACCCGGTGCCCGAGGACGCCGACCCGACCGCCCCGGTCCCGTACGGGCGCCCGCTGCCCAACCAGCGGCTGCTGGTACTGGACGGGCTGCTGCGGGCGGTGCCGGCCGGCGTGCCCGGCGAGCTGTGCGTGGCGGGCGAGGGCCTGGCCCGCGGCTACCTGGGCCGCCCCGGCCTCACCGCCGAGCGCTTCGTGCCCCACCCCTACGGGCGGGTACCGGGCGAGCGCCTCTACCGCACCGGCGACCTGGCCCGCCGCCGGGCCGACGGCGAGCTGGAGCTGCTCGGGCGGGCCGACCACCAGGTCAAGATCCGCGGCTTCCGGGTCGAGCCGGGCGAGGTGACCGGAGTGCTGCAGGGTCACCCGGCCGTGGCCGACGCGATCGTGGTGGCCCGCGAGGCGGCCCCGGGCGACCGGCGGCTCGCCGCCTACTGGGTGCCCTCCGCGACCGGCGCTCCGGCCTCCGGCGCCGAGCTGGCCGCCTGGCTGCGCGAGCGGCTGCCCGGCCACCTGGTGCCCTCGCTCTGGACGGAGCTGGCGGCCCTGCCGCTCTCCCCCAACGGCAAGGTGGACCGGGCCGCACTGCCCGCGCCGGCCGCGGCGGCCGGCGCGGCCGACCGGCTCGCCCCGCGCACCGCCACCGAGGCCGCGATCGCCGCGATCTGGCAGCGGCTGCTGGAGCTGCCCGAGGTCGGCGTGCTGGACGACTTCTTCGCCCTCGGCGGCCACTCGCTGCTGGCCAACCGGCTGGTGGGCGCGCTGCGCGCGGAGTTCGGCGTCGAGCTGCGGCTGCGCGAGGTGTTCGCCGCCGTCACGGTGGCCACCCAGGCCGAGCTGGTCGAACGGCTGCGCTCCGCGGCCGGCACCGACGGCGGCCCGGCCAAGGGCTCCCCCGCGCTGCCACCGGTCGTCCCGGCGGACCGCAGCCGTCCGCTGCCGCTGTCCTTCGCCCAGCAGCGGATGTGGCTGTTCGACCGCTTCGCCCCGGGCAACCCGGCCTACCACGTCCCCACCGCGGTGCGGATCGGCGGCGAGCTGGACCCGGTGGCGCTGGCCGCCGCGCTGCGCGCGCTGACGGCCCGGCACGAGGTGCTGCGCACCGTCCTGCCGGAGGTGGACGGCGTACCGGAGCAGCGGGTGCTGCCGGTCGGCGAGGCGCCGCTGACCGTGCGCGACCTCGCCGGGGGCGAACAGGCCGAGGCGGTGGTCGACGCCTTCGTCGCCCGTCCGTTCGATCTGGCGGCCGAGGTGCCGCTGCGCGCCCTGCTGCTGCGGGTGGCACCGGCCGAGCACGTGCTGGTGCTGGTGATCCACCACATCGCGCTCGACGGCTGGTCGATGGGCGTGCTGGTCGAGGACCTCGGCGCGCTCTACGACGGCCGGCAGCTGCCGCCACTGCCCGTGCAGTACGCCGACTACGCCCGCTGGCAGGCCGACCGCGCCGCCGAGGGCCGCTGGACCGGGCAGCTCGCGCACTGGCGCGAGCGGCTGGCCGGGCCGCTGCCGGTGCTGGAGCTGCCCACCGACCGGCCGCGCCCGGCCGTCCCGAGCCTGGCCGGGGCGGTGCACGAGTTCGAGCTCCCCGCCGAGCTGACGGAGCGGCTGCGCGCGCTCGGCGCCCGGCACGGCGCCACCCTGTTCATGGTGCTGCTGGCCGGCTACCAGGCCCTGCTGGGCCGGCTCTCCGGCGCCGAGGACGTCCTGGTCGGCACCCCGGTCGCCGGCCGCGGGCAGCAGGAACTGGACGGCCTGGTGGGCTGCTTCGTCAACAGTCTGGCGCTGCGCGGCGACCTCTCCGGCGACCCGGCCTTCGCCGAACTGCTGGAGCGCACCCGGGACCGGACGCTGGCCGACTTCGACTGCCAGGAGGTGCCGTTCGAGCAGGTGCTGGACGCCGTCGGTGCCGAGCGCGACCCCGCCCGGCACCCGGTGTTCCAGACCATGCTGACCCTGCAGAGCGCCCGGGCGCCCCGGGCCGGCTTCGCGGGGCTGCACGTGGAGCCGCTGGACGCGCGGACCGGCTCCTGCCTGATGGACCTGATGTTCACCGCCGTCGAGCAGGACGGGCGGCTGGCCTTCACGGTGGAGTACGCGACGGACCTGTTCGACGCGGCGGGCATCGCCCGCCTGGCGCACCGCTTCGGCGTGCTGCTGTCGGCCGCTGCCGAGGCGCCGCGGACCGCGCTGTCCGCGCTGCCGCTGCTCGACGCCGAGGAGCGCCGCACGGTGCTCACCGGGTGGAACGACACCGCCCGCCCCGTCCCGGCCGGCGGCCTGCACGACCTGGTCGCGGCGGCCGCGGCCCGCACTCCCGACGCCCCGGCGCTGGAGCACGAGGGCCGCACGACCCGCTACGCCGAGCTGGAGGCCGCCGCCGAGCGCTGCGCCGCACGGCTGCGCGGGCTGGGGGCCGGGGCAGGGAGCGTGATCGCGGTGCACGCGTCCCCGACGCCGCAGCTGGTGACCGCCCTGCTCGGGGTGCTGAAGGCGGGCGCGGCGTTCACCACGCTGGATCCGGAGCTGCCCGAGGCGCGGCTGCGCCGGCTGCTGGAGCTCTCCGGCGCCGAGCTGGTGCTCACCGACGGGGGCCCGGCCGGACCGCTGTTCGACGGGCTGCGGGTGGAGCCGCTCCAGGAGCCGCTCCAGGAGCCGGACGACGCCGGGCCGGCGGTCCCGGCCCGCCCCGTCCCGGTGACCGAACCGGAGTCGCTGGCCTGCGTGTTCTTCACCTCCGGCACCACCGGCCTGCCCAAGGGTTCGATGTTCACCCACCGGGGCCTGGTGAACTTCACCCTGGCGATGGCCGAGGAGTTCCGCCTCGGCCCCGGCGACCGCTTCCTCCAGCTGGCCTCCACCGGCTTCGACGTGCTGGTCGAGGAGCTGTTCCCGGCTCTGGCGGCCGGCGCCACCGTGGTGCTGCCCGGCAGCCGGCTGCTGGCCCGCGGCGTCGACCTGACCCGCTACCTGGCGGAGCACCGGATCACCGGCCTGGAGCTGACCACCGCCTACTGGCACGACTGGACCGCCGACCTGGAGCGCACCGGCGCCGCGCTCCCGCCGGACCTGCGGTTCGTCGCGATGGGCGGCGAGCGGGTGCGCCGGGACCGGCTGGCCGTCTGGCAGCGCCTCGGGGTGCCGCTGGTGCACGTGTACGGGCTCACCGAGGTCACCTGCACCTCGACCACCCGGCGGGTCACCGACGAGCCGGTGGGCGGCGACGGCCTGCCGATCGGCCGCCCGCTGCCCAACACCACCGTCTACCTGCTGGACCCTGCCGGTCGGCCGGTGCCGATCGGCTCCCCCGGCGAGCTGTTCCTCGGCGGCGCCGGCCTGGCCCGCGGCTACCTGGGCCGCCCCGGCCTCACCGCCGAGCGCTTCGTCCCGGACCCGTTCGGCGCGCCCGGCGCCCGGCTCTACCGCACCGGCGACCTGGCGCGCCACCGGGCCGACGGCGAGGTGGAGTTCATCGGCCGGGGGGACCAGCAGGTGAAGATCCGCGGTCACCGGATCGAGCCCGCCGAGGTGGAGGCACGGCTCGCCGAGCTGCCCGGGGTCGGCGCCGCGGCGGTGGTGGTCCGCGAGGACGAGCCGGGCGAGAAGCGCCTGGTCGGCTACGCGGTTGCCGCCCCCGGTACCGCGCCGGACGGCTTCGAGCTGCGCGCCGCGCTGCGCGAGCGGCTGCCCGAGTACCTGGTGCCGTCGGCGATCGTGCTGCTGCCCGCGCTTCCGCTGAACGGCAACGGCAAGCTCGACCGCGGCGCGCTGCCCCGGCCCGGGCGGGCCGAGCTGGCCGGCGGCGCGGCGGTCGCCCCGCGCACCCCGGCCGAGCGGGAGATCGCTGAACTCGCGGGCGAGCTGCTCGGCCTGCCGGCGGTCGGCGTCCACGACGACCTGTTCGACCTGGGTCTGCACTCGCTGCTGGCCGCCCGGTTCGCCGCCCGGGTGCGCGAGGCCTGCCAGGTCGACGTGCCCCTGCGCGTCTTCTACGAGGCACCCACCGTCGCCGAGTTGGCCCTGCGGGTGGTGCAGCTCCAGGCCGAGGGGACCGACCCGGACGACCTGGCGCAGCTGCTCGCCGAACTGGAGGCCGAGGACGGCCTCGCCTCGGCCTGAAACCCGCCCGACCACCCCGCCCCGGCGACCGCCCACCCGACCCGCCGGGCCCCACCCGGCCCGGCCCCTGGAGGAATCCCGTGACCATCGCCCCCGCCCTGCTCGAGGACTGGCTCCGCGAGCGGTACTTCACCACCACCTACGACATCAGCAGCAGCGGTGTCGAGAACTACACCGTCGACCAGGTCCTCGCCCTGGCCGGGACCGACGCGGCCTCGCTCGGCGGCATCGTGTTCCGCGACAGCCACTCGCTGGGCGGCGAGCCGCTGCGCGCCGCCCTCGCCGAGCGGCACGGCACCGACCCCGGCGCGGTGATCGCCACCCAGGGCTCCAGCGAGGCCATCTACCTGGTCATGCAGGCCCTGCTGAAGCCCGGCGACGAGGTGGTGGTGCAGGCACCCGCCTACCACGCGCTGGTCGAGGTGGCCGCCTCGCTGGGCTGCCGGATCATCCCCTGGGCGATGCGCACCGCGAACGGCGTGGTCACCAACGAGGACGAGCTGCTGGCGCTGATCGGCCCGGCCACCGCCATGGTGGTGGTCAACTTCCCGCACAACCCGACCGGCGCCACGGTCACCGCCGACCAGCAGGCCGCCGTCGTCGACGCCTGTGCCCGGTACGGCACCTGGCTCGCCTGGGACAACGCCTTCCAGCACCTGGTCTACGACCGCGAGCCGCTGCCCGACCCGGCCCCCGGCTACCCCCGGGCGATCTCCTTCGGCACCCTCTCCAAGGCGTACGGCCTGCCGGGCCTGCGGGTCGGCTGGGCCCTGGCCGCGCCCGAGGTGCTGGCCGGCTGCGTGCGCCGCCGCGACTACACCAGCCTGGCGCTCTCCCCGCTGGTCGAGGCGGTGGCCACGCACGCCGTCCGGCACGCCGACGAGCTGCTCCGTCCCCGGCTTGCCCAGGCCACCGCGAACCGCGCGGTGCTGGCCGCCTGGCTGGCCGAGCACCGCGACCGGGTGCGCGCCGACCTGCCGGCCGGCGGGGTCACCGCCTTCCCCGAGCTGACCACGGTGGCGGACGTGACCGCGTTCGCCGACCGGCTCGACCGCGAGCACGGCGTCCTGGTCGTACCCGGCGTCTGCTTCGGCGCCCCGCAGCACATCCGGCTCGGCTTCGGCGGCTCCTCCACCGAGCTCGCCGCCGGGCTCGACCGGCTCGCCGCGCTGCTGCCCGCGGCCGCCTGAGGCCCGCCGCGGGCCCGACCGCCGGCCTTCCCCGCCGCCCCTCCGTCCGGGCTCCGCCGAGCCCTCCCGCACCACCGACCACCGAGGTGACACCCATGCACACCCTCGCTCTCGACCCCGCCGACGCCGACGCGGTCGCCGCCCTGCTCGACGAGCTGGCCGACCGGCACGACAGCGTCGAGGACCAGGCCCTCCAGGACGAACTGGCCCTCCACTCCCACCGGTTGCCGCTCGCCCTGCGCCGTTTCCTGACCGACTTCCGGTTGCACGAGCCGGCCGGCGCCTGCGTGGTCTCCGGCTACCGCGTCGACCAGGACCGGATCGGTGCCACCCCCGCGCACTGGCAGCACCGCGCCGGGGTCTCCCCGGCGCTGCGCGAGGAGATCTTCCTGCTGCTCTGCGGGGCCCTGCTCGGCGAGCCGGTCGCCTGGGCCACCCAGCAGGACGGCTACCTGGTGCACGACGTCCTGCCGGTGAAGGGCCACGAGGACGAGCAGATCGGGACCGGCAGCAACCAGACCATCTTCTGGCACGTCGAGGACGCCTTCCACCCCTACCGGGGCGACTACGTGGGCCTGCTCTGCCTGCGCAACCCGGACCGGGTGCCGACCACCTTCGTCGGCGTGCAGGACCTGGAGATCTCCGCCGCGGACCGGCGGGTGCTCGCCGAGCCGCGGTTCTACATGCTGCCGGACAACTCGCACCTCCAGATGCTCGACAGCGGACCGGGCCGGGCGCTCGCGGGCGGTGCGGAACTGCTCGACCAGGCGTACGACCGGTTGAAGCGGATGCGCGACGACGCCGCGCCCGTGCCGGTGCTGTTCGGTTCGCCCACCGACCCCTACCTCTGCCTGGACCCGTACTTCATGGACCTGGACCGGCTGGACGAAGAGGCCCGGGGCGCGCTCCAGCGGCTCTCGGCGGAGATCGACCGCCGCCTCGGCGGCGCCGCACTGGCCCCCGGCGAGATCGTCTTCGTCGACAACTACCGGGCGGTGCACGGCCGCAGCTCCTTCTCCGCGCGCTTCGACGGCACCGACCGCTGGCTCAAGCGGGTCAACGTGGCGCGCGACCTGCGCAAGTCCCGCGACGCCCGGGCCGCCGCCGGCTCCCGCGTCCTGTTCTGACCGCTCCGCGCGCGCTCCGCCGGCCCCGCCCGCCCCGCGCGCCACCACCCCAACTCCGCCTTCCGCCCAGCGCCTTCGGGCCAGCCCGACCTTCTCCGGGGAGAGCACCGTGAGCACCACCCAGTCCGCCACCACCGCGTCGTCGGCCGGCTACGCCGCCGAGGCCGGCACTGTCGCCGCCGGTACGACCGCTGCCGGGGCCGCCGACACCGCCCGCCGGATCGCCGAGCTGTCGCCCGACCAGCGGGCCCGGCTGGAGGCGCGGCTGCGCGAGCGGCTGGCCCGGCGGCCGGCCGCCGCGGCCGGCGTGCCGCGCCGCACCCCGGGGGCACCGGTGCCGCTCTCCTTCGCCCAGGAGCAGATCTGGCTGGCCCAGCAGCTCGCCCCGGATTCGGCTGCGTACAACGTGCCGATGGCGGTCGTCTGCAGGGGACCGCTGGACGCCGAGCGGCTGGCCCGGGCGTTCCGCACGGTGATCTCCCGGCACGAGGTGCTGCGCACCACCTTCGCCGCCGGGGCGGACGGTTCGCCGGTGCAACTGGTGCACGAGCAGGCGGGGTTCGAGCTGCCGGTGACCGACCTCCGGTCGACGGCGGACGCCGGGGCGCAGGTGCGCGAACGGCTCGCCGCCGAGGCGCACACCCCCTTCGACCTGGCCTCCGGGCCGCTGCTGCGGGCCGCACTGCTGCGCACCGGCGACCAGGAGCACGTACTCGTACTGACGGCCCATCACATCGCCGTCGACGCTTGGTCGGTGAACGTGCTGCTCGGCGAGGTCGCGGCCGCCTACCGGTCGGCGGCGGGGCCGGCCGGCGGTGCGGAGCTGCCGCCGCTGCCGGTGCAGTACGGCGACTTCGCCGCCTGGCAGCGCGGCCGCCTCGACGGCGCCGCGTACCAGGAGAGCCTGGACTACTGGCAGCAGCGGCTGTCCGGCCTGACCGACACCCCGCCGCCGGCCACCGCGACCGGCCGCCCGGAGGGCGGAGCACGCGCCGGCTCGCACAGCCTGGAGCTGCCCGCCGAGCTGACCGCGGGCCTCCGCGCCCTGGCCGCCCGGCACCGGACCACCCTCTTCACGGTGGCACTGGCCGCCCTCCAGACGCTGCTGTACCGCTACGGCTGCGGGGAGGACCCGGTGGTCGCCACCCCGGTCGGCGGCCGCGAGCGCACCGAACTCGAAGGCCTGATCGGCTGCTTCATCAACACCCTGCTGCTGCGTGGCGACCTCTCCCCCGGTTCCGCCGGGGAGGCCCCTACCGGCGAGCCGACCTTCGCCGAACTGCTGGACCGGGCCGCCGAGGCGACGCGACGCGACCTCCAGCACCAGGAGGTGCCCTTCGAGCAGCTGGCCGCGCGACTGCGGGCCGGCTCCCCCGAGGGGCTGGCGCGCACCATGCTGGTGCTCGACCAGGCCGCCCCGGGCGGCGCTCCCGCCGAGGAGTCCGCCGCCGCGCCCGGCGAGCTGGTGCTGCGCCCGCTGGACGGCGCCGGCCCGGCCGACGCGAAGCGGGACCTGACCTTCACCGTCTCGGAGACCGGCGACACCCTGGTGCTGACCCTGGTGCACCGCACCGACCGCTACGAGGACCGGTCCGCCGAGCGCCTGCTGGCCCACTACGCCACCCTGCTGCGCGAGGCCTGCGCCGACCCGCACCGCCCGGTCGGCCGGCTGCCGCTGCTCACCGCCGCCGAGCGCGCGCTGGTGCTCGACGGCTGGAACGCGACCGCCCTGGAGGTGTCCGCCGGCACCTTCCACGGCCGGTTCGCCGAGCAGGCGGCGCGGACGCCGCAGGCCGTCGCGGTGGTCGGCGCCGACGGCACCCACCGCTACGCCGAACTGGACCGGCTGGCCAACCGGCTGGCCCACCACCTGCGCGGGCTCGGGGTCGGCGCCGAGACCCCGGTCGGCATCTGCCTGGAGCGGGGCGCCTGGACCGTGGTGGCGCTGCTGGCCGTGCTCAAGGCCGGCGGCTGCTACGTGCCGATCGACCCGGCCCAGCCGCAGGAGCGGATGGCGATGATGCTCGCCGACACCGCCGCCCCCGTGGTGATCACCCGCGCCGACTCGGCCGACCGGCTGCCGGCCGCCGTGCAGGCGGTCGTGGTGGAGGAGCTGGCCCTCGACGCCCTGCCCGACACCGCCCCGGAGGTGGCCGTCGACCCGGGCCAGGCCGCCTACGTGCTGTTCACCTCCGGCTCCACCGGCCGCCCCAAGGGCGTGGTGGTCGAGCACCGGCAGGTCCTCAACTACCGCACCGCCGTGGTGTCCGCGCTGGCCCTCGTGCCGGAGGCCGGGTACGCGATGGTCCAGCCGTTCACCTTCGACTCCTGCGTCACGGTGCTGTCGGCAGCACTGCTCGGCGGCGGCACCCTGCACATGGTGGACGCCGACACCGCTTCGGACGGGCGCCGGCTGGCGGCCTACTTCGAGGAGCACGCGATCGACTACCTGAAGATCAGCCCCTCGCACCTGGCGGCGCTGGAGGGTCCGGGCGGCGAGCATCGGGTGCTGCCCCGCCGTGGACTGATCCTCGGCGGCGAGGGCTCGACCAGCACCTTCGTCCGCGAGGTGCTGGGCCGGGCAGGGTGCGAGGTCTTCAACCACTACGGTCCCACCGAGACCACGGTCGGGGTGACCACCCACCACCCGCGGATCGAGGATCTGGCCGCCACCGCGACCGTGCCGATCGGCCGACCGCTCGGCAACGTCCGGGCGTACGTGCTGGACGGCCGGGGGGAGCCGGTGCCGGTCGGGGTGCCGGGCGAGCTGTTCATCGGCGGCGCCCAGGTGACCCGCGGCTACCTGGGCCGGCCGGGGCTCACCGCCGAGCGCTTCGTCCCGGACCCGTTCGGCGCGCCGGGCGCCCGGCTCTACCGCACCGGAGACCTGACCCGACGGCTGGCGGACAGCACGATCGAGTTCCTCGGACGGCTGGACGACCAGGTGAAGATCCGCGGCTTCCGGATCGAACTGGGTGAGGTGGAGGCCGCGTTGGCCGCGCTGACGCCGGTGGCGGCGGCGGCCGCGGTCGTCCGCGAGGACCGGCCGGGCGACCGGCAGCTGGTCGGCTACCTGGTCCCGGCGCCCGGCGCCGAGGTGGAACCGGCAGCCCTGCGCACCGAGTTGGCGAAGGCACTGCCCGGCTACATGGTCCCGTCCGCGCTGGTGGTGCTCGACGCGCTGCCGCTGACCGCGCACAACAAGCTGGACCGGCGGGCGCTGCCCGCTCCGCCCCGCCAGGAGGCCGTCCCCGGCCGGGCCGCGCGCGACGAGCGGGAGGCGGCGCTGTGCCGGATCTTCGCCGAGGTGCTGGGCACCGAGCGCGCACCGGGCATCGACGAGGACTTCTTCGACCTGGGCGGCCACTCCCTGCTGGCGATGCGCCTGGTCGCGGCCGTCCGCACCGAGCTCGGCGCCGAGCTGGGCATCCGTGACCTCTTCGAGGCGCCGACCGTCGCAGAGCTCGCCGCACGCGTGGCGGGGGCCGCGCCCGCCGCCGTGCTACCGCCGCTGGTCCGGGCGGAGCGCCCCGATGCGCTGCCGCTCTCCTTCGCCCAGCGACGGCTCTGGTTCCTCAACCGGATGGAGCGCGGGACCAGCGCCTACGCGATGCCGGTGGTGCTGCGGTTGAGCGAGGCCGTGGACACCGCCGCCCTCCAGGCCGCCCTGGACGACGTCGTCGAACGCCACGAGACCCTGCGCACCCTCTTCCCCGAAACCGACGGCGAACCCCACCAGGACATCCGCCCCGCCACCCCCCACCTCATCCCCCTCCACACCCTCGACGCCACCGACGAAACCGACGCCCACACCCACATCACCACCCTCGCCACCACCCCCTTCGACCTCACCACCCAACTCCCCCTGCGCGCCACCCTCCTCACCCTCGCCCCCGACCACCACCTCCTCACCCTCGTCCTCCACCACATCGCCGGCGACGGCTGGTCCATGCAACCCCTCACCCACGACCTCACCACCGCCTACCACGCCCACACCACCGGCCGCACCCCCAACTGGCCCGAACTCCCCGTCCAGTACGCCGACTACACCCTCTGGCAACACCACCACCTCGGAAACCCCGACACCCCCGGCACCCCCCTCCACACCCAACTCACCCACTGGACCAACCACCTCACCAACCTCCCCGACACCATCCCCCTCCCCACCGACCACCCCCGACCCACCAACCCCACCCACCAGGCCCGCACCCACACCACCCACACCCACCCCACCACCCACCACCAACTCACCACCCACGCCCACACCCACCACGCCACCCTCTTCCACACCCTCCACGCCGCCCTCGCCACCCTCCTCACCCGCAACGGCGCCGGCACCGACCTCCCCATCGGCACCCCCACCGCCGGCCGCACCCACCCCCACCTCGACCACCTCATCGGCTTCTTCGTCAACACCCTCGTCCTGCGCACCGACACCACCGGCAACCCCACCCACACCCAACTCCTCCACCACACCCGCGACCTCAACCTCACCGCCCTCACCCACCAGGACCTCCCCTTCGAACGCCTCGTAGAAGCCCTCAACCCCACCCGCACCCCCCACCACCACCCCCTCTTCCAAACCATCCTCACCCTCAACAACACCACCGAGGGGACGGACGGTTGGGCACCGGATGCGCCGGTCGGCCCGGAGGGAGAGGCCGGCCGGACGGCGAAGTTCGACCTCTCCTTCACCGTCACCGAGCACCGCACCGCCGACGGCGCGCCCGACGGCCTCACCGTCACCATCGAGTACGCCGCCGACCTCTTCGAACCCGCCACCGTCGAACGCCTCGCCGACCAGTTCCAGCGCATCCTGCGCAGCGCCGCCGAACACCCCGACACCCCCATCCACGACATCGACCTGTTCACCGAGCACGAGCGCCGGGCCCTGTTCACCGACTGGAACGGCCCGACCCGCGAGCTCCCCGGCCGGACGCTGCCGGAGCTGTTCGCCGCCCAGGTCGCCCGCACCCCCGACGCCACCGCCGTCACCTGCGGCACCGACGCCCTCAGCTACACCGAACTCGACACCGCCGCCAACCGCCTCGCCCGCCATCTGGTGGCCCGCGGCGCCGGCCCCGAGCGGCTGGTCGCCCTGGCCGTACCCCGCTCGGTGGAGACCCTGGTGGCCGTCCTCGCCGTGCTGAAGGCCGGTGCGGCGTACCTGCCGATCGACCTCACCCACCCGGGGGAGCGGATCGCCTACACGCTCGCCGACGCCCAGCCGCTCTGCGTGCTCACCACCACCGAGGCGGCCGCCCAGCTGCCCGCCACCGGGCACCCGCACCTGCTGCTCGACGGCCCGGAGACGGTGGCCGCACTGGCCGCCCTGCCCGCGCACGAGCTCACCGACGCCGACCGGTCGGCACCGCTGTCGCTACGCAACCCGGCCTACGTGATCTACACCTCGGGCTCCACCGGGCGCCCCAAGGGCGTGGTGGTCGAGCACCACTCGCTGGACGCCTACCTGGCCTGGGCCCGCGAGGCCTACGGCAGTGTGGCCGGCCGCGCCCTGGTCCACTCGCCGGTCTCCTTCGACCTCACCGTCACCGGCCTGTTCGCCCCGCTCACCAGCGGCGGCACCGTCCAGCTGATCGAGCTGGACGACCAGGCGCCCACGGCCGGGGAGTTCGAGCGCCCGACCTTCGTCAAGGCCACCCCGAGCCACCTGGCGCTGCTGACCGCGCTGCCCGAGCGCTTCTCGCCCAGCGAGCAGCTGGTGCTCGGGGGCGAGTCGCTGATGGGCGAGGTGCTGGACGAGTGGCGCCGCCGGCACCCGGGCGCCACTGTGATCAACGAGTACGGTCCGACCGAGACCACCGTCGGCTGCACCGAGTTCCGGATCGAGCCCGGCGACACCGCGCCCTCCGGCGTGATCACCATCGGACGGCCGGTCTGGAACACCCGGATGTACGTGCTGGACGGTGCGCTGCGGGCACTGCCGATCGGCGTCGGCGGCGAACTCTACATCGCCGGCGACCTGGTGACCCGCGGCTACCTCGGCCGCCCGGCCCTGACCGCCGAGCGCTTCCTGCCCGACCCGTTCGGCGGTCCCGGCTCGCGGATGTACCGCACCGGCGACCTCGGCCGCTGGCACCAGGAAGGCCGGCTGGAGTTCCTCGGCCGCACCGACGACCAGATCAAGCTCCGCGGCTTCCGCATCGACCCCGCCGAGATCGAAACCCACTTCACCGGCCGAGCCGACATCGCCCAGGCCGCCGTCCTGCTCCGCGAGGACAGCCCGGGCGACCCGAGGCTCGTCGCCTACCTCGTCCCCACCGGCGACGCCGTCCCGGACCCGGCCGAACTCCGCGCCACCGCCGCGGCCCGACTCCCCGCCCACCTCGTCCCGTCCGCCGTCGTCCTGCTCGACACCCTGCCGCTCACCCCCAACGGCAAGCTCGACCGCCGCGCCCTCCCCGCGCCCGCCACCACGACCGGCGGGACCGGCCGCGCACCCCGCACCCCCCGCGAGGAGGTCCTCTGCGGCCTCTTCGCCACCACCCTCAACACCGGCACCGTCGGCATCGACGACAACTTCTTCGACCTCGGCGGCCACTCCCTGCTGGCCGCCCGGCTGACCGCCCGGATCCGCGACGAGCTGGGCGTCCGGATCGGTCTGCGGGCCCTGTTCGAGACCCCGACCGTGGCCCTGCTCGCCGAGCGGATCGGTGGCGAGGGCGACACCGGATCTTCCGACGGGCTCGGGCAGTTGCTGCCGCTGCGGACCGGCGGAACCCGTCCGCCGCTCTTCGCCGTACACCCCGGCGGCGGCCTCGGCTGGTGCTACTCCGGCCTGGTCCGCCATCTGGACCGCGACCGGCCGCTGTTCGCGCTGCAGGCCCGCGGGTTGGGCGGGGACGGCGAACTGCCGGGCAGCGTCGCCGAGATGGCGACCGACTACCTGCGGCTGATCCGCGAGGTCCAGCCGAGCGGCCCGTACCACCTGCTCGGCTGGTCGTTCGGCGGCACGGTGGCCCACGAGCTGGCCCGCCAACTGCAGGCCGCGGGCGAGGAGGTGGCGCTGCTGGCGATGCTCGACTCGCACCCCACCGGCCGGTTCCGGCACGCCGGCCGGCCCGGCGACGCGGAGATCCTCTCACTGGCGCTGGACGGCCTCGACCTCGACGAGCTGGGCGCAGCGGCCACGGACGCCGTGGCCGCCACGGCCGGCGACGGCGACGCCCTGGGTGACGGACTCCCCACCGCCGCGGCCGTGTCGGAGCTGCTGCGGGTGCGCGGCAGCGTGCTGGCCGGGCTGGACCCGGCGGCGCTCCACCGGTTGGTGAAGGTGACCGCCAACAACATCGCGCTCGCCCGGGGCGAGCAGCCCGGCCGCTACCGGGGACGGGTGCTCTTCTTCGAGGCCCTGCCCGGCCGCGGCGCCGACGGCACACCGCTGACCGAGCTGTGGACGGAGCACGTGGACGGCCCGATCGAGAACCACCCGCTGGACATCCCGCACAGCCGCTTCACCACGCCGGAGGCCCTGGACGTGATCGGCCCGATCCTGGCCGCCCACCTGCGCTGACCCGGACGGACGGGGTGGTGCGGCGGCCCCGCCGCACCACCCCGCCTCCGCCGTGCCCTCGTCCCCCTTCCTCGCCGCCCCTTCCTCGCCGCCCCTTCCTCGCCCCCCGTAGCGGAGCCCTGACATGAGCCCTTCCCTCGCCCCTCCCCCGCCTCCTCCGGAGGTGCCGTGACCACCTTCCTCCTCATCTGGACCGGCCGGCTGCTCACCGCCCTCGGCTCCAGCATCTCCGGCTTCGCCCTCGGCCTGTGGATCTACCAACAGACCGGGTCCGTCACCCAGTTCGCCACCGGCCTGCTGCTCGGATTCGCTCCGGGCATGCTGGCCGCCCCGGCCGCCGGCGTCCTCGTGGACCGCCACCGCCGCCGGACCGTCCTGCTCTGCGCGGACGCTGCGGCCATGCTCGCCGCCGTGGCGATGGCCGCCGCCGAGGCCACCGGGCACCTGGCCGTCTGGCAGGTGTACGCGACCACCGTCGTGGAGTCGTGCTGCGCCGCCTTCCAGTGGCCCGCGCTCGCCGCCGCCGTCACCGGCGTGGTCCGGCCCGAGCAGCGCGGCCGGGCCGGGGCGATGACCCAGACCGCCCTGGCCGGGGCCCAGTTGCTCGGCCCGATGCTCGCCGCCGTCCTGCTCGGCGCGGGCGGGCTGCGCGCCGTCCTGCTGACCGACGTCGTCTCGTTCGCACTCGGGCTGCTCACCCTGCTGGTCGCCCGCTTCCCCGAGCCCACCGGACACCAGGACCGCCCACGCCCACCCGCGCACGCCACCGACCTGAGGCAACGCCGCGGCTGGCGCGCCGAGTTGGCGGAGGGCCGGCGGCTGCTCACCGGCCAACCGGGTCTGCGGCACCTGCTCCGCGTGGTGACCGTGCTCAATGCGGCCGAGGCCGCCGCCACGGCCCTGCTGCTGCCCCTGGTGCTGGCCGGCGCCCCGGCCGACGGCCGGAACGCCGCGGTCGCCATGGTCAGCACCGCCGGAGGCCTCGGGCTGGCGGCCGGCAGTGTCGCCATGTCGATCTGGTCCGGGCCGCGCCGGCCGCTCGCCTGGGTCACGTCGGCCACCGTCCTCAGCGGCGGCGCCGTCCTGGCCGCGGGCCTCCACCCGCGCCCCGCCGCACTGGCGTCGGCCGCCTTCACGTTCTTCCTCGGCCTGCCGGTGGTGACCAGCTGCGCCCAGGTGCTCTGGCAGTCCGCCGTGGCCGCCGAGGCGCAGGGCCGGGTCTTCGCCCTGCGCCGGATGTTCACCCAGGCCGGCACCCTGCTCGGCTACTTGCTGGCCGGACCGCTCGCCACACGGGTCTGCGAGCCGCTGGTGTCCCCCGGCGGCCCGCTCGACTCCACCCTCGGCCGCCTCCTCGGCACCGACCGGGACCGCGGCAGCGCCCTGCTGCTCTGCTGCACCGGCCTGCTCCTGGCCGCCACCGGCCTGGCCGGCCGGCGCCACACCGTCGAGGCGCTTCCGCCCCCGGAACCGATCGGGTGCGATAGAACCGCCCTGACCAGGATTCCCGCCAACTCCACCGATGCGGAGCCACTGTGACCGTCCGCCCCACCACCCCGTCCGACCTCGACCGGGTCCTCCCGCTGATCGTGCCCGACCCGGCCACCGGCCTGACGGCCGACACCTACCGGACGCGCCTCGCCGACGGCGAGTACCGCACGGACTGGACGTGGGTCGCCGAAGACGCCCCCGGCGGCCCCCCGCTCGCACTGGCCGTCTGGTGGGGCGACCCGGACGGCGACCTGCCCGACGCCCTCGACGCCGTGTTCGTCCACGACTCGGTGCGGTCCGCCGCCGACCGCACCGACCTGGCCGCGCAGCTGCTCACCGCCGCCCACACGGCCTACGCCGGGGCCGGCGCCGACGCCGCCCCCGAGTACCACCTCGTCCTCCCCGGCGACTGGCGCGACCGCCCGGAGACGGTCGCCGCCGTGGCCTGGCGCCGCGAGGCGGCCCGGCGCGCCGGCCTCCCGGTGGGCCTGGAACGCCTGCGCTACGAGTGGACGCCCCCGGCCGGCCTCCCGGAGCCGTCCGGCCGTCTCCTCCTCCAGCCCGAGCCCGACGACGAGGTCTTCGTCGACCTGTTCCGCCGGGTCCTGGTGGGCACCCTCGACACCGACTCCCGCAAGGAGGCCGAACGCCTCGGCGCCGAGGCCCAGGCCCGCGCCGACGTCGCCTTCTACCGCGACACCATGCTCGGCGACCGCTCCTGGTGGCGCATCGCCCGCACGCCCGACGGCGAACCGGTCGGCTTCGGCATCCCCTCCCGCAACCACGCCTTCCCCGTCGTCGGCTACCTCGGCGTCGTCCCCGAACACCGCGGCCGCCGGTACGGCGACGACATCCTCGCCGAGATCACCCGGATCCTCGCCGCCGAGACCGCACCCGAACGCGTCCGCGCGGACACCGACCTCGTCAACGCCCCGATGGCCGCGGCCTTCGACCGCCTCGGCTACCGCAACGACACCCGCCGCCTGGTCCTCTCCCCCCACTGAGGCCGACCGCCGACCCCTGTCCGGAGCACCACCGGGCCCGCCGCGCGGCGGGCCCGGTGCCCGGTCCCCGGACCGCACACCTCCCCCCGGACGGTGATCACCCGCCGTCTAGGCTCGGGGTGGCACCAACCAGGGAGAGGGCGAACGCGAATGGGCAGCTGGGAGAGCGCTCTGGACGCGGCGGGGATCACCGACCCCGGACTGCGCGAGGACTACAGCCGGCAGCGCCGACAGGTCACGGAGTACAAGCGGGAGGCCGTGCTCGCCGCACGGCTCCTCCTGCCGGCGCCGCTCGTGCCGCACGTGATCGCGGCCACCGCCTTCATGCACCGCACCGACGGCCTGCTCGACAGCGGCCCGCTCGACGGGCGGAGGGCCGCGTACGCGCGCTGGGAGGAGGAGGTCGCCCACGGCCTCGCCACCGGTGGCACCGACAACCCCGAATTGCGTCCGCTGCTGAACACCGTCGCCGCGCACCCCGCCCTGCGCGAGCGCGCACCGGAACACCTTGCCGGGGCCCTCGCCGACCTCGACTTCGCCGGATTCGCCACCGAGGCCGACTACCAGCGCTACGTGGACGCCTACTCGCTGCCCGCGTTCATGGTCGTCGCCACCCTGCTGGGCCCGGACGGCGACCAGGCGGCCTACCGGGCCGCCTGCCGCACCTTCATCGACGCCGGCCAGCGGCTCGACTTCGTCAGCGACCTCGCCGAGGACCTGGCCGACGGCCGCCTGACGATCCCCGCGCAGACCCTCGACCGGCACGGGGTCAGCCGCGCCGACCTGGAGCAGGCCCGCGACCTCCCGGCCGTCCGGGCGATGATCACCGAGCAGCTCGATCTCGTCGACCGCACCCTCGCGGAGGGCCGCGCCGTGGCCGCGCTCGTGCCGCCGGCCCACCGACCCATGGTCCGCTGCCTGATCGGCCTGGACGAGTTGACCAGCGCCGCCGCCCGCGCGGACATCCCCGCCCTGCTGCTCCGCTCGGCCGGCCCCTCCAAGCCCGCCGCGCTCCGGCTGCTCGGCCGCGAGTACCTCCGGGCGCGCCGCGCGCGCCGCTGAGCCCCGGCCGGCCGGGGAGGCACCCGCCGCGGCCCGCCGACCGCCCGTCCCTCGTCCTACTCGTCCCTCGTCCTGTCGTCCTACTCGTCCACTGGCCAGGCGGCCTCGTCGAGGGGCCAGGCCGCCTCGTCGAGCGGCCACGCCGTCCCTGCGCCCGGTTCGAGGAACTGCTCGGCCCAGATGATCTTCCCCTGCGGGGTGTAGCGGACGCCCCAGCGTTCGGCGAGCCGCGCCACGAGGAACAGGCCGCGGCCACCCTCGTCGTCGGCGACCGCGTAGCGCAGGTGCGGGGCGGTGCTGCTGGTGTCCGAGACCTCGCAGATCAGCGTGCGGTCGTAGAGCAGCCGCATCGTGATCGGACCGGTCGCGTACCGGATGGCGTTGGTCACCAGCTCGCTGAGCACCAGCTCGGTGACGAACACGGCCTCGTCCAGGCCCCACTCGGTGAGCTGCCGGGTGGCGTCGGCCCGGGCCCGGCCCACGGCCGCGGGGGTCTTCGCCACCTCCCACACGGCGGTCCGGCCGGGCTCCAGCACCCGGGTGCGGGCGACGAGGAGCGCGATGTCGTCGGTCTGGCGGGCGGGCAGCAGGGCGTCGATCACCGCGTCGCAGGCCTCCTGCGGCGAGAGGTCGGGCCGGGCCAGCGAGGCGGTGAGCACGTCCAGGCCGACCCCGAGATCACGGGTGCGGTCCTCGATCAGGCCGTCGGTGTAGAGGACCAGGCTGCTGCCCGGCTCTAGCCGCACCTCCAAGGCCTCGAACGGCATCCCGCCCAGGCCCAGCGGCGGACCGGCGGGAAGGTCCAGCAGCTCCGCCGTGCCGTCCGGGCGGACGAGGGCGGGCGGGGGGTGCCCGGCCCGGGCCAGGACGCAGGTGGCGGTGGTGGGGTCGTAGATGGCGTAGAGACAGGTGGCGCCGGTGATCGCGAGCGACCCCTCGACCGCGGCCGCCTCCTGGTCGATGTGGGTGACCAGGTCGTCCAGGTGGCCCAGGAGCTCGTCCGGCGGCAGGTCGAGGGTCGAGAAGTTCTGCACCGCGGTGCGCAGCCTGCCCATGGTCGCGGCCGCGTGGAGGCCGTGGCCGACGACGTCGCCCACGACGAGTGCCACCCGGGTGCCCGACAGCGGGATGACGTCGAACCAGTCACCACCGACCCCCGCCTGGGCGGGCAGGTAGCGGTAGGCGACGTCCAGTGCACTCTGCTCGGGAAGCCCGCGCGGGAGCAGGCTGTGCTGCAGGGTCACGGCCATGGTGTGCTCGCGCGTGAAGCGGCGGGCGTTGTCGATCGACACGGCGGCCCGGGCGGCCAGCTCCTCGCCCAGGGAGAGGTCGTCCTCGTCGAACGGCTCCTTGTCCCGGCCGCGCCAGTAGCAGGCGACACCCATCAGCACGCCCCGTGCCGTCAGCGGGACGGCGACCAGCGACACCAGGCCGAAGTCCATGACCGCCCGCGTGCGCTCGGCGTCCTGCTTGCGCCACCCGGCGTCGGCCGCCACCTCGCGGACCAGCGCGGAACGCCCGCTGACGAACCCCGCCGCGTGCGGAGTGCTCCCCGCCCACCTGACCAGTTCCCCCTGGGGGTACAGCGGCGAGTCGTCGCGGACGCCCGTGACCGCCACCCGCTCCAGCTCCACCGGGGCACCGACCGTGAGGACCGGCGGCTCCTCGCCCCGCAGGACCTCCTGGGCGAGGTCGACCGTGGCGTAGTCGCAGAACTCCCGGGTGGCCACCTGCGCGAGCTCCTCGGCGGTGCGCCGGACGTCCAGGGTGGTGCCGATGGACATGCTCGCGTCGTACAGCAGTCTGAGCCGGCCCCGCGCGACCTCCGCCTTCCCCGCGAGGGCGAGCAGTTCGGTCGAGTCGCGCAGAGTGGTGACGCTGCCGGGCGGACCGCCGCCGCTGTCGGTGGGGCGGGTGTTGACGGCCAGCAGACGCTCACCGACCGGGAGCACCTCATCGCTGACCGCGCGGCCGGCGACCAGCAGTTGGGCCGTCCGGGGCGCGAGGCCGAGACCGGTGACGGCATGCCCCTCCACGTCGGCGGGCAGGTCGAGCAGCCGACGGGCCTCGTCGTTGGCGAGCCGGACCCGTCCGTCGCCACCGACGATGACCACGCCCTCGCGCACCGCGTGCAGCACCGCATCGTGGTGCTCGTACATCCTGGTCATCTCCTCCGGCCCCAGACCGTGGGTCTGCCGCAGGAGACGTCTGCCCACCAGCGCCGTACCGGCCGTGGCCAGGCCGAGCGCGACGGTGCCCGCGCCCAGGACGACCGGCAGCTGCCGGTTGACCGCGCTGCTAACGTTGGCGACCTTCATCCCGGACGACACGATGCCCACGACCGAACCGTCGGCGTCCTCCACCGGGACCACCACCTGGTACTCCAGACCGAGCGGGCCGTGCACCTGTTCGACGGTGACCGCGCCGTTCAGCGACGGTCCGATGGTGCCGACGAACTGCTTGCCGATCTGCTCGGGCTGGGGGTGGGTGTAACGGATGCCGTTCCGGTCGGTCACCACGATGAAGTCGACGTGGGCGTCCTTGCGGGCCGCCTCCGTCAGCGGCTGGAGCACGGCGCTCGGATCGGGGCCCCGCATCGCGTCCACCAGCCCGGGGCTGTGGGCGAAGGCCTGGGCGGCGGCGAGCGAGCGGTCCCGGGCGGCGTCGTACCGGTCGCTGCGGGACTGGATCAACAGCGCGACGACGGCTGCCACCACGAGCAACAGCACGATCAACACCTGCAGGACGAACATCTGCCCGGCGACGCTGCGGATGTTCATCATCGACCGCAGGCGGTACGCCGAAGGCTCTTCCGTAACTGCGCGTGGCTCTTGCCGCCCACGACGGCCACCCGGCCGGCGCAGAGGCGGCCGGGTGACGGGGCCCGTGTCTCTGGCCATACACCCATGGTCCCCTGCCCGAGGTGAGCGGGACATACGGCCGGAGGTGACCACGCACGGCAACCACCCGCCCGGCACGCACGTGCACGCTCCGGAGCCGTCGTCGTCCGGCCGATGCAGGCGGCGGCCGTGGTGGGGCCGGGCCGTCGGCCAGGTCGGTACGAACGCCTCCGAAATGCGAAGAACCCCCGATCCAGGAAATGGATCGGGGGTTCTTCAGAAGAATTGTTCGGCGGCGTCCTACTCTCCCACAGGGTCCCCCCTGCAGTACCATCGGCGCTGTGAGGCTTAGCTTCCGGGTTCGGAATGTAACCGGGCGTTTCCCTCACGCTATGACCACCGAAACACTATGAAACTATCCGCCACCCACCCGCCAGAGCGGTGGGGGTCGTTGTTTCAGAACAACACAGTGGACGCGAGCAACTGAGGACAAGCCCTCGGCCTATTAGTACCGGTCAACCCCACGTCTTTCCGTCCTGCTGCGCGAAACGAGCATCTTTACTCGTAATGCAATTTCACCGGGCCTATGGTTGAGACAGTCGAGAAGTCGTTACGCCATTCGTGCAGGTCGGAACTTACCCGACAAGGAATTTCGCTACCTTAGGATGGTTATAGTTACCACCGCCGTTTACTGGCGCTTAAGTTCTCAGCTTCGCCAGAGCGAACTCTAGCTAACCGGTCCCCTTAACGTTCCAGCACCGGGCAGGCGTCAGTCCGTATACATCGCCTTACGGCTTCGCACGGACCTGTGTTTTTAGTAAACAGTCGCTTCTCGCTGGTCTCTGCGGCCACCCCCAGCTCGGAGTGCAAGACTCGTCACCAGGAATGGCCCCCCTTCTCCCGAAGTTACGGGGGCATTTTGCCGAGTTCCTTAACCATAGTTCACCCGAACGCCTCGGTATTCTCTACCTGACCACCTGAGTCGGTTTGGGGTACGGGCCGCCATGAAACTCGCTAGAGGCTTTTCTCGACAGCATAGGATCATCCACTTCACCACAATCGGCTCGGCATCAGGTCTCAGCCTTAATGTGAGGCGGATTTGCCTACCTCACGGCCTACACCCTTACCCCGGGACAACCACCGCCCGGGCTGGACTACCTTCCTGCGTCACCCCATCGCTCACCTACTACAGGCTTGGTTCAGCGGCTCCACCACGTCCCATCGTCCGAAGACTCCGGGCCGGCTTCACGGCCTTAGCATCACCTGGTTCAGCGTTGGCGCTTCAAAGCGGGTACGGGAATATCAACCCGTTGTCCATCGACTACGCCTGTCGGCCTCGCCTTAGGTCCCGACTTACCCTGGGCAGATCAGCTTGACCCAGGAACCCTTGGTCAATCGGCGCAAGAGTTTCCCACTCTTGTATCGCTACTCATGCCTGCATTCTCACTCGTATACCGTCCACGACTGGTTTCCACCGCCGCTTCACCCGGCACACGACGCTCCCCTACCCATCACAGCAGGCGTTAGCCCTTCATGCTGCAATGACACGACTTCGGTGGTGTGCTTGAGCCCCGCTACATTGTCGGCGCGGAATCACTTGACCAGTGAGCTATTACGCACTCTTTCAAGGGTGGCTGCTTCTAAGCCAACCTCCTGGTTGTCTCTGCGACTCCACATCCTTTCCCACTTAGCACACGCTTAGGGACCTTAGTCGGTGTTCTGGGCTGTTTCCCTCTCGACCATGGAGCTTATCCCCCACAGTCTCACTGCCACGCTCTCACTTACCGGCATTCGGAGTTTGGCTAAGGTCAGTAACCCGGTGAGGCCCATCGCCTATCCAGTGCTCTACCTCCGGCAAGCCCACTGACGACGCTCCCACGGCTTGTAGGCACACGGTTTCAGGTACTATTTCACTCCGCTCCCGCGGTACTTTTCACCATTCCCTCACGGTACTATCCGCTATCGGTCACCAGGGAATATTTAGGCTTAGCGGGTGGTCCCGCCAGATTCACACGGGATTTCTCGGGCCCCGTGCTACTTGGGAGATGAGCAAGCAAGCCGTACAGATTTCGCCTACGGGGGTCTTACCCTCTACGCCGGACCTTTCGCATGTCCTTCGACTATCCATACGGTTTCTGACTCGCCCAGCCGCCGGCAGACGACTGAAGCTCATTCCCACAACCCCGTATTGGCAACCCCTGCCGGGTCTCACACCAATACGGTTTAGCCTCATCCGGTTTCGCTCGCCACTACTCCCGGAATCACGGTTGTTTTCTCTTCCTGCGGGTACTGAGATGTTTCACTTCCCCGCGTTCCCTCCACACTGCCTATGTGTTCAGCAGCGGGTGACAGCCCATGACGACTGCCGGGTTTCCCCATTCGGACACCCCCGGATCAAAGCTCGGTTGACAGCTCCCCGGGGCCTATCGCGGCCTCCCACGTCCTTCATCGGTTCCTGGTGCCAAGGCATCCACCGTGCGCCCTTAAAAACTTGGCCACAGATGCTCGCGTCCACTGTGCAGTTCTCAAACAACGACCAGTCACCCACCTGAACAAGCATGGGACCGGCGACTCTGAAGCAACAGCCTTACGGCCGTTCCCTCAGGACCCAACAACGTGCCCGACACACCCACACCATGAACTCTCTTCCACGCCGAAGCAGTACTAGGAGACATCGTCTGAACTGTGCCGAATAGTCAACGTTCCACCCATGAGCAACCGTGCAGGACACTCGCCTGCAACCGGCATCTTGCTCCTTAGAAAGGAGGTGATCCAGCCGCACCTTCCGGTACGGCTACCTTGTTACGACTTCGTCCCAATCGCTGGTCCCACCTTCGACGGCTCCTCCCCTTACGGGTTAGGCCACCGGCTTCGGGTGTTACCGACTTTCGTGACGTGACGGGCGGTGTGTACAAGGCCCGGGAACGTATTCACCGCAGCATGCTGATCTGCGATTACTAGCAACTCCAACTTCATGGGGTCGAGTTGCAGACCCCAATCCGAACTGAGGCCGGCTTTTTGGGATTCGCTCCGCCTCGCGGCATCCGTAGGAGTCTGGGCCGTGTCTCAGTCCCAGTGTGGCCGGTCGCCCTCTCAGGCCGGCTACCCGTCGTCGCCTTGGTAGGCCATTACCCCACCAACAAGCTGATAGGCCGCGGGCTCATCCTGCACCGCCGGAGCTTTCCACCAACCCCCATGCGGAGGAAGGTCATATCCGGTATTAGACCCCGTTTCCAGGGCTTGTCCCACCAATCAAACTCTCCGTGAATGATTACTCGGCCCCGACATTGAACAGGGCCGGTTCACACTCGCGTTGAGCGGCACGGCAACCACCGGAATAGGGCGGCCCCGCGCACTGCGTCCTCGCTGTGTTATTTCAAAAGGAATCTCCAACCCCAGATCGGCGGCTTGATTTTAGCCTTGCGGCCGTACTCCCCAGGCGGGGAACTTAATGCGTTAGCTGCGGCACCGACGACGTGGAATGTCGCCAACACCTAGTTCCCAACCTTCTGCAGGTACCGTCACTTGCGCTTCTTCCCTGCTGAAAGAGGTTTACAACCCGAAGGCCGTCATCCCTCACGCGGCGTCGCTGCATCAGGCTTTCGCCCATTGTGCTGATAGGCCGCGGGCTCATCCTGCACCGCCGGAGCTTTCCACCAACCCCCATGCGGAGGAAGGTCATATCCGGTATTAGACCCCGTTTCCAGGGCTTGTCCCAGAGTGCAGGGCAGATTGCCCACGTGTTACTCACCCGTTCGCCACTGATCCGCCCCGAAGGGCTTCACCGTTCGACTTGCATGTGTTAAGCACGCCGCCAGCGTTCGTCCTGAGCCAGGATCAAACTCTCCGTGAATGATTACTCGGCCCCGACATTGAACAGGGCCGGTTCACACTCGCGTTGAGCGGCACGGCAACCACCGGAATAGGGCGGCCCCGCGCACTGCGTCCTCGCTGTGTTATTTCAAAAGGAATCTCCAACCCCAGAGAATCTGAGGCCGGGGATGTCAACATATCTGGCGTTGACTTTTGGCACGCTGTTGAGTTCTCAAGGAACGGACACTTCCTTCAGGCGGCTTTCACACCGACCCTCCGGGCGCTTCGTTCTTTCGTGTTCCGAGCTTATCAGACGTTTTCCGCTCCGTTTCCGGGGCTTCGTTCATCCAACTCGCCGGTGTCTTCTGTGGCTGTTCGCCCCGTCCGACGTTCCAAACTCTAGCCGACCTGTGCTTCGAAAAGCGAATCCGGCGACAATCCGATAAACGCACACACCGAATAGACCCGTTCCGAACAGGAGCGCGACGAGACGCGACCCAGCCGAAAGGGAAGGAGTGGTGTTTCAAGGGATCGGCCGCCCCGGGACCGTCCGCGCCGATGCGTGTCCGGTGCTCCCTGCCGAGCGACTGGGCGAGATTACTCCTACTCAGCGCAGGAAACAAACTTGCCCGTCCCAGCGCCCGGCGAGGAGCGGCGGCGTGACGAAGGTGCCGGCCGATCAGGAGTGGCACAGGGCCTCGGTGAGGCGGGCGGCCGCCTCGACCACGGACTGGGAGAGGTGCGCGCCGGGGTGGCGGGTGAGCCGTTCGATCGGGCCGGAGACCGAGACGGCGGCCACCACCCGGTTGGCCGGGCCGCGGACGGGTGCGGAGACGGAGGCGACCCCGGGCTCGCGTTCACCGATGGACTGGGCCCAGCCGCGGCGGCGGACGCCGCTGAGGGCGGTCGCGGTGAAACGGGCGCCCTGCAGCCCGCGGTGGAGTCGCTCGGGCTCCTCCCACGCGAGCAGGATCTGGGCTGCGGAGCCGACCTTCATGGGGAGGGTGACTCCCACGGGAACGGTGTCGCGCAGCCCTGAGAGGCGCTCGACGGCGGCCACGCAGATCCGGATCTCGCCCTGTCGGCGGTAGAGCTGGGCGCTCTCGCCGGTGACGTCGCGCAGGTGGGTGAGGACCGGTCCGGCGGCTGCCAGCAGGCGGTCCTCCCCGGCGGCCGCCGAGAGCTCGGTGAGTCGCGGGCCCAGCATGAACCGGCCCTGCAGGTCCCGCGCGACCAGTCGGTGCTGTTCGAGTGCGACGGCGAGCCGGTGGGCGGTGGGGCGCGCCAGGCCGGTGGCGGTGACGAGTCCGGCCAGGGTGGCGGGACCGGCCTCCAGGGTGCCGAGGATCGAGGTGACCTTGTCGAGCACGCCGACGCCGCTCGTGTTCTCCATGGATGGGTACTCCGTCTCAGATCCCGCGAGCGGCAGCAGGGCTTCACTCGCGGACGCTCCCCGTGGGGAGCCGGGGGGTGGTCAGCGAGGGCAGGCCGGAGAAGTCGGCCGATTGCCTGCGCCGGGCACGAGACGGGTACGCGGAAGGACCTGGGCGGGAAGCGCCCGGGCGAAGGACAGCACTGAGAGCACCGTGTCTCCTCATCTTTCCCGCGCCACATTGGCGGCAGGCCGGAGTTGGCACTGATCCCGGACGGCGCGGCGCGTACTTCGGACGCCGAGTCGACCGGGGAGTTGCCGGGGCTTCGTAGGGCCGGTCCCTCCACCCCTCTGGATGATTCGCCAAGCACCATACAAGATTCCCCGGGCAACCCGCCAAGGGGCCTGCCGCCGCTCACCGGCGAGGGCCGCTCCTCCCGGGTGGGGTCGGGAGGAGCGGCCCTTCGCGGGGCCGGCGCCACCGGGCCGGCTGCCGGGCCGGCTGCCCAGGGTCTCGGGTCAGGGGCGCGGGTCAGGGGCGCGGGTCAGGGCGTCGCGCCGCGCGAGGTGTTCGCGTCGGGGGTGGCCAGGGGCGACGCCGAGGGCCGGGCCGAGGGCCGGGCGGGTCGGTCGCCGTCCCGGAGGAGGTCAGGGTCGAGCAGACGGGTGCCGCCACCGGCCGGTCCGTCGGTCGGCCGCGTCTCACGAGCCGGCGGTGGCCGCCTCCAGGGTGGTCGCCATGACCGGGCTGGTGAAGGTGTTGGTCGCGTCCCCCGAGGAGGGGTGGTACGAGCCCCACTTGAGGTAGTTGCGGTCGCCATCCCAGGTGGTGCCCTTGAAGGTGCCGGAACCGGTGGTGAAGGTCTGCTTCACGCCGTCGAACCAGAAGTCGATGGTGCCGTCGGTGCGGCCGAGCCGGATCTTCAGCGCGTACGAGTGCCACTGGTTGCCGGCGGTCGGCGCGGTCCACAGCGTGTGCGCGACGTGGTCGGTGTCCCACTCCTGGAGGCGGATGCGCCCGGCCGTCGCGTCGATCTCGATCGGGTGGTTCGCCGTGTCGGTGCTCGGCGAGCACTTGAGCTGGAAGACGTAGCGGCTGTTCGCGTCCTTGATGTCCACCTTGGACGACCAGCCGAGGTAGAAGGTGTCGCCCTGCTTCAGGTCGGGGCTCAGCACCTCGCAGCGCTCCTCGCCCGCGGCCTGGAACGCCCGCCACACGCTGCCCTTGGCGGAGTCCTTCACGACGCCGAAGCCGCCCGGCGCGCACTGCACGGCGGCGAAGGAGGACGGGCCCTTGCCGGTGCTCGGGGTCCACAGGACCTTGCCCGTCGCGGCCGCGGAGCTGCCGGCGGTGGCCCAGCCGCAGGAGATGGCGAGCGTGGTGAGAGCCACGACGCCGACAACGGTCTTGCGGTGGTCGGACAGCAGGGACATGTCTCTCCCGGGTGGACGAGTTTCCGGAACGGACGCCGTCCGGGCCGACCGGCCCGGACGCACGAAGCGATTCGACCACCTGCCGAACCACCGGGCCAAGCGGCCCGGCCGACAAGTGCACTTTCGGGCACATCCCCCGACCCTCCCTCGGCCACCGCAGGTTCCCCAGGGCACCGGTGAGCGTGCCCGACCCCGGGCACGCCCGGCCGGGAGGCCGTCCGTCGCTGATCCGCGCCCGCCGGTCTCACTTCACGGATCCGGCCATCGCTCCCTGGATGAAGAACCGCTGGAAGCAGAGGAACACCGCCACCGGGACCAGGAGGGACAGGAACGCCCCGGGTGCGAGGATGTCCATGTTGCTGCCGAACTGCCGCATCTGGGACTGCAGGTAGACGGTCAGCGGCTGCGAGTCGTTGCCGGCGAAGATCAGCGCGACCAGCATGTCGTTCCAGACCCAGAGGAACTGGAAGATGCACAGCGAGGCGACGGCCGGTGCGGCGAGCGGCAGCGCGAGGGCGCGGAAGATCCGCCACTCCCCGCAGCCGTCCATCCGCGCCGCCTCCAGGAGTTCGGCCGGGATCTCCAGGAAGTGGTTGCGCATCAGGAACACGGCGAACGGCAGCCCGTAGCCGACGTGGAACAGCACGACGCCGGGGATGGTGCCGAACAGCCCGACGGCGCCCTCGAGTTTGGCGACCGGGATGAGCCCGACCTGGACGGGGACGACCAGCAGTCCGACCACGCCGAGGAAGACGGCGTCCCGGCCCGGGAACCGCATCCAGGCGAAGGCGTAGCCGGCGCCCGCGGCGAGGGCGACGGTCAGCAGGGTCGCCGGGACGCTGATGAGCACGGTGTTCCACAGCGCCTCGGGGACCTCGCCGCCGCCGAGCAGCGCGGTGTAGTTCTGCAGCGTGAGCTGGGCGGGCTCGGTGAGTGCCGTCCACCAGCCTCCGGTGGCGGCGACCTGTTTGGGGCGCAGCGAGGAGATCAGGAGGCCGACGGTGGGCACCAGCCAGGCGACGGCCGCGGTGATGAGCACGGCCTGGACGAGGCCGCTCCGGGTGAGGGCGGCGAGCCGGGTCGTGACCGGGAGGGCGGGTCGGCGGGCGGACGCCGGTGCGGGCACGGTCGTGGTGGTGGCGGACGGGGCCGTCCGGGTGGTGGTCATGCGCGGCTCCCTCGGAAGCGTCGGACGTTGAGGAGCATCACCGGGACGACGAGGAGCAGCAGCAGGACGCTGAGTGCGCTGCCGAGGCCCTGGTCGTTGCCGCCGCCGAAGGAGACCAGGTAGAGCCGGAGCGCGAGCACGCTCGCGTCCTGCTGCACCGGCCCTGGCGCGATGATGTACACGAGGTCGAAGATCTTCATCACGTTGATGACCATGGTGATGAACACGACGCCGAGGACCGGGGCGAGTTGGGGCACGGTGATGCGGCGGAGGATCTGCCATTCGCCGGCGCCGTCGATCCTGGCCGCCTCGATGGTCTCCCGGGGCAGGTTGGCGAGGCCTCCGGCGATGATGACCATGGCGAAGCCGGCCCAGATCCAGATGTAGGCACCGATGACGGCCGGGGTGATGAACGCCGGGCCGAGCCAGTCGACGCCGCGGTAGGGGGCGGCGAAGTTCGCTGCCGGCATGACCACCGAAGTGGTGGGGGACGGGGCCGCGGCGAACCGGAAGGTGCCGTCGGCGGCGGTGGTGGTGGTCTCGACCGTCCTTCCGCCGTCCCGGAGTTGGACGGTGATGCCGGGCAGGCCCTTCTTCCCTGCGTCCGGCCGGCCGGGGTGGCCGCCGCCGCCCGGGACGAAGTCCGCGAACACCGTGCCGCTGACCCCGTCGCCGCCGGTCGGCTCCTGGGCCGTCCGGGCGTTGGCCGGCAGCGCGCCGGGCTGCACGCCGACCAGCGGCAGCAGCACGACGCGCGTGCCGGCGGGTGCCGTGACGTCGCCGCCCTGGGCCTGGTCGAGGCCGCCGCCGGGGCGCGGGTGGGCGCCCGGGTAGGTCGGCCGGTCGTCGAAGGTGTCGTGGACGGCGACCGCGGCGGCGTTGAGCACGCCCCGCTGCGGGTCCGCGTCGTACACCGTTCGGAAGATGATCCCGGCGGCGAGGAAGGAGATCGCCATCGGCATGAAGACGAGCAGTTTGAACGCGGTGGCCCAGCGGATCTTCTCGGTGAGCACCGCGAACACCAGGCCGACGGCGGTCACCAGGGCCGGGGCGACGGCGACCCAGATCGCATTGTTGCGCACGGCGGTGAGGGTGGCGTGGTCGGTAAAGGCGGTGCCGTAGTTGTCGAGTCCGACGAAGCGGTGGCCGGAGGCGTCGAAGAGGCTGCGGACCACCGAGTAGCCGATGGGGTAGACGACGAGGGCGCCGAGCAGCAGCAGCGCGGGCAGGACGAAGAGCAGGGCGAGGCCCCGGTGGCGCCGGAGGGCGCCACCGGATGCCCGGCCGCTGCGGGGTGAGCGCAGAGACATGGTGGATCAGCCCTTGTAGGCCTTGGCGGCGTCGGCTTCGAGCCTGGCCGCGGCGCCGTGGACGTCGGAGGGGTTGGCGAGGAAGTCCTGGAGGTCCTTCCACTCGCCCTGGCCCGCGGTGCCGCCGAACGCGGCGGGGGCCTGGTCCGACATGTCGAAGCGGAAGGCGTCGCCGGCGTCGATCACCGACTTGGCGAACTGCCGGGTGGTGTCGTCGGGGTAGACCGAGGGGTCGACGGCCTTGTTGGGCGAGATGAATCCGCCGGCCTTGGCCCAGACGGTCGCCGCCTCGGGGCCGGCCAGGAACTCGACGAACTTCTGCGCGGCCCCGGGGTGCTTGGCGCCCTTGAGGACGACCGCCGCGTCGCCGGCGCCCATCACCGGTGCCTTGCCGCCGTCCACGGCGGGGAAGGGGAACACCTTGGCGTCGGTGCCGACCTGCTTCTTCAGCTCCGAGGCGATGACGCCGCCGACGAAGTCGCCCTCGTGGGTCATGGCGGCCTTGGGCTGTGCTCCGAAGACCTGCTGGACGGAGGTCGGGAAGTCGGTCTGCAGGGCGCCCTGCCCGCCGCCGGCGACGAGTTGCCTGTCGCCGAAGACCTTGCCGAGGGTGGTCAGGGCCTTGAGGACCGACGGGTCGGTCCACGGGATCTCGTGCCGGGTGAGCTTGTCGTAGAGCTCGGGTCCGGCCTGGGAGAGGTAGACGTTCTCGAACCAGTCGGTGAGGGTCCAGCCGGCCTGGCCGCCGATCGAGAAGGCGGGGGTGCCGGAGTCGGAGAGCGTCCGCCCGGCCTTCAGCAGGTCGTCGAAGGTGGTCGGGGGCTGGACGCCGGCGTTCTGGAAGGCGGTGGGGCTGTACCAGACGGTCGACTTGTCGGCGGCCTTGAAGTAGAGGCCGTACTGGGTGCCGCCGACGGTGCCGAGGCCGGACCAGACGCTGGCGTAGTCCCTCTTCGCGGCATCGGTGACGGCGGGCGAGAGCGGCGCCAGCCAGCCCTTCTCGGCGAACTGCTTGATCACGCCGGGCTGCGCGACCATGACCACGTCCATCGGGTCGCCGCCCTCGATCTTGCTGCCGACGACGGTGGAGAGGTTGTCGCCGGTGGAGGTGTAGCTGACGGTGGCGCCGGTCTTCGCGGTGAAGGCGTCCAGCACCTTCTTGAAGTTCTCCTGCTCGGTACCGCTCCACACGGCGGCGACGGTCAGGGTCTGTCCCTTGAGTTCCTGGGTGGCGGAGTCGGCGGCGCCGCCGCCTCCCCCGCTGCCGCAGGCGGTGGCGGTGGCGGCCAGCACGACGGAGGCGGTCAGGGCGGGAAGAGCGTTACGGAGTCTCATCGTCGAGTCTTCTTCCGTGAGGCGGGTGGGGGCTTCAGGACGTGACGGGTAGTCAGATGGATTCGGCTGCTGTGGTCTTGACCCACCAGGCGGCCGTTGCGGGCGGCAGGACGCCGTCGTCGCACGGGCCGCTGGCCAGCAGGGGCGGGCCGACGACGGGGGCCGGTGCGGGGGTGTCGCCGAAGTTGACGGCACACACCAGGCCCTCGCCCCTGACGAAAGCGAGGACGCCGGGCGGGGTCTCGAGCCACCGCAGCGTGCCTTCGCCGAGCTGCGGGAGTTCACGGCGCAGTTGGAGCGCGGCACGGTACAGGTGGAACACCGATCCGGCGTCGGCCCGCTGCCGCTCGGCCGTGTGGGCGGCGAACGAGGCCGGCTGCGGCAGCCACGGCGCGGCCGGGCTGTCCGGCGGGCTGAAGCCGAACGGGGCCTCGGCGCCCGACCAGGGCAGCGGTATCCGGCAGCCGTCGCGGATCCCGGTCCGGCTGCCCGTGCGGCGGAAGATCGGGTCGGTGATCGACTCGTCCGGCAGGTCGAGGACTTCGGGCAGTCCGAACTCCTCGCCCTGGTAGATGTAGGCGGCTCCGGGCAGCGCCAGCATCAGGAGGGCGGCGGCCGTGGCCCGGGCGGGACCGGAGGCGGGGTCCTCCCCCGCGAACCGGCTCACCGTGCGGACCTGGTCATGGTTGTTGAGCACCCAGGTGACCGTCGACCCGGTGGCGGTGATGTCCCGCACGGCGTCGTCGATGACCCGGTGGAAGTGCGCGAGGTCCCACGGCGCGTGCAGCAGGTGGAAGAAGAACGCCTGGTGCAGTTCGTCGGGGCGCACGTACAGCGCCTGTTCGGCCGGCGTGGGCACGGACGCCTCACCGACGAGCAGCCGCTGCCGGCCGTCGCGGACGGTGTACTCCTCGCAGATCGCGCGCCACCGGCGCCAGACCTCGTGGACCTCCGGCTGGTTCCAGGCCAGCGGGTTGACCGAGTCGCGGGTGCGCTCGTCCACGTCCGGGTCGGGCGAGTCCGGCAGCTGGGGGTGCTTGTACAGCCCGGCCGCGACGTCGATCCGGAAGCCGTCGACGCCGCGGTCGAGCCAGAACCGCAGCACTTCCTCGAAGTGGGCGGCGACGTCGGGATTGCGCCAGTTGAAGTCGGGTTGCTCCGGGGTGAACAGGTGGAGGTACCACTGGCCGGCCCGGCCGTCGGCCTCGGTGGCCCTGGTCCAGGCCGGGCCGCCGAACATGGCCCGCCAGTTGTTGGGCGGCAGCTCACCGGCCTCGCCGCGCCCGTCGGCGAAGTGGAACCGCGCCCGCTCGGGGCTGCCGGGGCCGTTGGCCAGCGCCTTCTGGAACCACGGGTGCTCACGTGAGCAGTGGTTGGGGACGACGTCCAGGACCAGCTTGAGGCCGAGCAGCCGGCAGTCCGTCACCAGGCGGTCGAACTCGGCGAGGTCGCCGTAGACCGGGTCGACGGCGCAGTGGTCGGCGATGTCGTAGCCGTGGTCGTGCTGGGGTGAGACGTAGAACGGGTTGAGCCAGACGCCGTCGGCGCCCAGCTGCCGCACGTGGTGCAGCTGTTCCCGGACGCCGGCGAGGTCGCCGACGCCGTCGCCGTCGGTGTCGCGGAAGCTGCGCACGTAGATCTGGTAGATCACGGCGTCGCGCCACCAGGCACGGGCGGCGGGGGCGGTGGTGGGGACGGTGGTGGGGGCGTGCGAACGAGCGCGCGGCAGGGTGACCGCGTCGCCGTCGGGGAGGGTGGGGTGGGGCATTCGCTACTCCAACGGTTATGCATTCGCGTTAGGTATAGCAGGCAGATGGCGGCACTGTTAAGCCCTTGTTTGATGGCGTTTCCCAGGAGTTACGCGACGGGACGCCCGCTCGACGATAGATACACGTTAGGTACCGGTAGGTAGCGGACTCGCGAGGCAGGGGGACGAACCGCCCCCGGTCGTCGTCGGCGTCGACTCAGCCGACGATGGCGCGCAGCTCGGCGGCGAGGCGGGGCAGCGCGGCCTCGGCGGTCCGACGGCCCGACACGACCTCGAACGCCGCCTCGCTGAACGCGAGGCTCAGCTGCTGGTACTGCGGCACGCCGGGGCGCGCCCCGGGCCGCCAGGATCGCGGTGCGCAGCACGGGCAGGTACGGGAACCGGGCCGTCAGGTCCGGGTCCGCGTAGAGGTCGGCCCAGACCGGCGGCAGGCCGCCGTCGGTCAGCACGCGGTACTGCGCCCGGCGGCTGGTCAGGTAGCCGATCAGTGCCCGGGCGGTGCGCTGACGTCGGGAGAACCGGCTGACCGCCAGGCCCGAGCCGCCCAGCACACCGCTGCCGGGCCCGTTCGGGCCGGGCAGCGGCACCACGCCGAACCGCCCCTCCACGGGGGACCCGGCGCCGCCGACCGCGTGGTAGACGTACGGCCAGTTCCGCAGGAAGAGCAGGCCGCCCCGGCCGAAGGCCGCGCGGGACTCCTCCTCCTGGTAGCCGAGCACCTCGGGCGGGATCCAGCCGTCGCGCACGCCCCCGGCCAGGAACTCCAGCCCGGCCAGGGCCTGCGGGCTGTCGACCACCACGGTTCCGTCGCTGGCCAGCAGGTCCCCTCCGGCCGAACGGATGGCCTCCAGCGCGTTGACGGCGAGTCCCTCGTAGGGGCTCAGCTGGCCCGCGTAGCCGGACAGCCCGTGCGCGGGGGCCAGCGTCCGTGCCTGCCGCGCCAGTTCCGCCCAGGTGGTGGGCGGCTGCTCACCGGCGGCGGCCAGCACGTCGCTCCGGTAGTACAGCAGGGCGGCGTTGGCGACGAACGGCACCGCGTACAGCCGGCCGTCGTAACGTCCGGTCCGCACGACCGGCGGCAGGAAGCTGTCCAGCGCGAAGTCCGACTCGTCCAGCGGCACGGTCCACCGCCTGGCCGCGAACTCGGCCGTCCACACTACGTCGAGGTTGAGCACGTCGAAGCGGCTTCCGCCGGCCGACAGCTCGCCGGCGAGCTGGGCGTGCACCTCGTCGGCCGCCTCGGGCAGCTCGACCAGCTCGGCGGGCTGGTCCGGGTGCTCGGCGTTCCAGTCGGCCAGCAGCCCGCGCAGGTAGCGGGTGGTGTCCCGGCCGGTGGCCAGCGTGACCGGCCCGACGCCCTCCGGGTCACCCGCCGCACGCGCACCGCCGACCAGGCCGTACCAGGCGGACGCGCCCCCGGCCGCGAGCACCGCCGCCCCGCCCGCCAGGGCGCGCACCACGCGCCGTCGGCCCGCGTCGGGACCGGTGGGCGGCCGGTTGTCCATGGAGCTCCTTCGATCCGCCGGCACGGGTGGGGGCCGACGCACGTCCCTTTATACGGCCTCCCTGCTGGTGGGGACCCGTCTGCCCGTACTGTGTGACCGAGGTGTAACCAGCGAGCAGGAACGAGAAGGAAGAGGTGACGCCCGGTGCGCCATCAGCTGCTGGCGCTGCTGGCCCGGCAGCCCGCCTACGGGTACGAGCTCAAGCAGGGGCTTGAGCAGACCTTCGGCGCGGCGTACCCTCAGCCGAACATCGGCCAGATCTACGTGACCCTGAGCCGACTGGAGAAGTCCGGACTGATCCGCGGCACCGAGGTGACGCAGGAGGGCAGGCCGGACAAGAAGGTCTACGAGATCACGGAGAAGGGCACCGAGGAACTCGCCGGCTGGTTCGAGGCGCCCACGGAGGGGCCCCGGGTCAGGGACGAGTTCTTCATGAAGCTCATCCTGGCCGAAGGCACCGACCTCGCCGACCGGCTGACGCTGATCAACAACCAGCGCCGGCACTGCATCAACACGATGCGCGGACTCAACAAGCTGGCCGCCACCGAGCGCGGCAACCGGACCTCGCTGTTGCTGATCGAGGGCGCGGTCCTGCACCTGCAGGCCGACCTCGACTGGCTGGAGCGTTGCCAGGAGGAGCTCACGTGACCGGCTCGGAGCCGATACCACCGCTGCTGGCCGCCGACGGCGTGGTGCGCTCGCACCTGAGCGGCTCGACCCTGATACCGGCGGTCCGCGGCGTCAGCCTGCGGATCGACCGGGGCGAGTTCGTCGCCGTCACCGGCCCTTCGGGCGCCGGCAAGTCCACCCTGCTGCACCTCCTCGCCGGCCTGCTGCGGCCCGACGAGGGCGAGCTGCGGCTCGACGGGCGCCGGGTGGACGGCCTGCGCGAGTCCGCCTGGGCCCGCCTGCGCCGCCGGCACTACGGGATCGTCTTCCAGAGCGGCAACCTGCTCCCCGACTTCTCCGTCGCGGACAACATCGAACTCACCGCGGTGCTCGCGGGCATGTCCGGCCGCACCGCCCGCGAACGCCGCCAGGAACTCCTCGAAGACCTCGGCCTCGCCCACAAGGCGGCCGCCGGGCCCGGCGAGCTCTCCGGCGGTGAGCGCCAGCGGGTCGCCCTGGCCCGCGCGCTGGTCAACCGGCCGGAGCTGCTCCTCGCCGACGACGAGCCCACGGGGAACCTCGACAGCCGCAGCGCCCGCGACGTCCTCGCCCTGCTCAGCCGCTACCACGAACAGGGCACCACCATCGTGCTGGTCACCCACGACGCCCGGGCGGCGAGCACCGCCGACCGCGTCGTCAGCCTCTTCGACGGCCGGATCGCCGACGACGCCCGCGTGGAGGAGCCCCCCGCCTCGCGGCGCGCCGTCGGGGTCCGCGACATCATCGATTTCGGCGGGTGAGCCGGTGTCCGCCGTCCTGCGCTGGATCCGGGCCGACCTGCGCTCGCACCGCCTCCACGCCCTGCTGATCGTCCTCGCCACCGGCGGTACGGCCGCCGCCCTCCTGCTCGCCGGCACGCTGCTCGGCGCCGCCGCCGACCCGTGGCAGCGGCAGTTCCGTGCCGCGGGATCACCGGACATCCGGATCGACCTGCGCCCGTCCGCGACCGCCCGGGGCGGCGCCGACGAACCCTCGGCCGCCGTGCTCGCCGGCGAGCCCGGGGTGCTCGCCGTCTCACCGTCCCAGCACACCGCCGAGACCACCCTGGTGGGCCGGCACGCCGACGGCGCCGCGGACGCCGGCCCGCCCGGCCGCACGACGCTCGTCCTGCGCGGCGACACCCCGGACGCGGCCCGCCCGCTGCTGCGCTCCGGGCGCTGGCTCGATCCGGACGACCTCCACGGCATCGTGCTCGAACAGTCCGCGGCCGACGCCGCCTGGGCCCGCACCGGGGACCACCTGACCGTCCTCGACGCCCGCGGCGGCCCGGTCGACCTCCAGGTCGTCGGCATCGCGGACAGCCCCGACCAGTTGCCCAGCCAGGCCGCCGGCTACGACCTCGGCTGGGCTCCTCCCGCCACCCTCGACCTCGTGCAGCCCGAGCGGGCGGCGCAGGGACTCACCCTCGGTCTGAAGCTGGCCCGCCCCTCCGACGCCGGGTACGCGGCCCAGCGGGTAGTCAGCGTCCTCGGCGCCGAGCGGGTCTCCCGGATCACCACCTGGCTGGACGCGCGGGCCGCCCGGCAGCAGGACAACCGGCTGGCCGGCCTGCTGCTCGGCCTCAGCGGAATCGCCGCCCTGCTCGCCGCGGCCCTCGTGGTGGCCGGTGCGGCCGGCGGCCGGATCCGGGCGCGGACCGGCGACATCGCCCTGCTCAAGGCGCTCGGCTTCACCGCCGGCCAGGTCGCCTGGATGTTCATCGCCGAACAGCTCCTGCTGGCCGGCACCGGCGTGCTGCTCGGCGCCGGCGGGGCCGCGATCGCCGTCCACGCCGTACCGGCCCTCGGCGGCGGGGCCGACGCGCTGCCCGGGCTCGTCCCCGGCGGCACGGCGACCACCGGCGCCGTGATCGCCGCCGCGCTCCTCGCCGTCGGGGCCGCCGCCGCGCTGCCCGCCCTGCGGGCTGCCCGGGTCGCCCCCGTGCCTCCGACCGACGGCACCCGGCCGCCCGTCATGACGGGCCGACCGGTCCGGCTCGGCCCCCTCCGACGGCTGCCGCCGGCCCTCGCCATCGGGCTGGGCGGCGTCCTGCGCCGGCGCTCGGACCTGGTCGGAAGCGCCCTGCGGCTGACCGTCCCGGTCGTCGCCGCCACCCTGGCCCTGAGCACCTGGACGACCCTCGACGCCGTCACCCGGCCCGACGGCGGCGCCACCGTGCCGGCCGTCACCGCCCGCCGCGCCACCCCCGACCAGACGCCCGGGGACGGGCAGCTCGCCGCCGCCCTGGCCGGCGACGTCGCCGTGCAGGGCGTCTACCCGGGCGCCGAGGTGCAGGCCCTCGCACCCGGCCAGTCCGCGACGCTCACCCTCCGCGCCGTCGGCACCACCGACGCCCCGTACCCGTACACCCTCGTCGAGGGCCGGGCGATCCGCGCCACCGACGAGGCCGTCGCCGGACAGGGCGCCCTCGACCTGCTCGGCGCCCGGGTCGGCCAGTGGGTGCGGCTCACCACCGGGAGCACCCCGCGCATCCTGCACATCGTCGGGCGCAATCTCGAACCGGAACACGGCGGGCGTGTCCTGTCCACCGGCTTCGACACCCTCGACCGGCCCGGCGATCCCACCCACCCCGACTTCTGGCAGCTGACCCTGCGCCCCGGCCAGGACCCGGCGGAGGTCCAGCGCGACCTCCCCGCCCGCGCCGGCCTCGCCGGCCGGACGGAGATCCGCGTCCCGACCGGCCCGGTCACCCGGCCCGGTGCCCTGCGGGTCAGCGTGATCGGCCTCCTGCTCCTGCTCTCCCTCATCTGCCTGGTCGACCTGGTCACCACGGCCACCGCCGGCTTCCAGGAACGCCGCCGGGACCTCGGCCTGCTCCGGGCGACCGGTCTGACCCCGGGCCAGTCCGCCGTGGTCCTCGCAGTCCGGGGGACGGCCATCGCCCTCGTCACCGTCGCCGTAGGCTCGGCCGTCGCCGTCCCCCTCGTCCGGCGGCTCATCGACCGGCAGGGTGAGCTGAGCGGCATCGGCGCGGGCATCGCCCGCACACCCTCCGTCTGGACGGTCCTCGCCATGGCCGCCGTCTGCGCCACCGCGGCCGCCGTCCTCTGCGCCCTCCCGGTGCTGCGCCTCCCCCCGCCGACCCGCACCCCGGACGGCACCGGCCGGTAGCCGCGGACGACGGATTTATCCGGAGCGTAACGGCGGCGCAGCAGCCCGGACGATCCGCCCGCCTACGCTGCGAAGCGTCGTCGCTGCCATCGGATCCGTCGCCGCCGCCGGATCCGCCGCAGCCACCGGATCCACCGCCTCGTCCGTAGCGGACGCGGGGTGCCGGTACCGGATCCGAGGAGGACCGTGCGCCGTCCGAACCCGCCCGACTGGCTCGCCCACCCCCTGCGCATCCAGCACGGCCCCGTCCCCTGGACGGCCGCCCTGCGCGGGGCCCTCGGGATGGCCCCGCTGCTCGCCGCCGGGGTCGCCCTCGGCCACCCCCACGAGGCCGTGCTCGCCGGGCTCGGCGCCCTGTTCGCCGGCATCAACGACCGCGCCGGTACCCGCCGGGCGGGTCTGCTGCACATCGGCGTCCCGGCTCTCGGCGGCGCACTCGGCCTGCTGCTCGGTGTCGCCGACGGTTGGTGGGCCGTCCCGCTGCTGGGCGCCGTCGGCCTCGTCTCCGGTGCGATCAGCGTCGCCGGGCCGGTCAGCTCGGCCGCTGCCGTCCAGCTGCTCGTCCTCGCCGCCGTCGGCAGCGGCATGCCGCTCCAGTCACCCGGTCCGCTGAAGGCGTGCTGCTACCTGGCCGGCGCTTCATGGATCGTGCTGCAACGGCTCGCCGTCCGCCCGCGCGGCACCGCCCGAGGACACGACGCCGGCGAGCGGCTCGCCGTCGCCGCCGTGTTCGACGCCCTCGCGGACGCGCTCGCAGCCGTCGGCACCCCCGGCGCCGCTGCGGCCCGGCGCCGCCTCACCACAGCACTCGACCGGGCCGACGAGGCGCTGCGCCTGCGCCGCCTGCTCCCGCTGCCCGGTCGCCGCCGGACCGGGCCGGACCGGGCGTCCGTACGCCTGGCCGCCGCATCGGCCCTCTGCGAGGCGGCCGTCGCACTGCTGTGGGAGAGCGAACCCCTGCCACAGCGGATCGGCGACGGCCCGCGCCGCCTCGCTGCGGCCGTCCGCACCGACACGACTCCCGGGCCGCTGCCCGCGCCCGTCTCCGACACGCCGGCCCGCACCGCGTTCGACCGTGCCCTCCTCGACGCCGGACTGGCCTTCAGCCTCGCCGGCCCCGGCGTCGGGCGGCCCGACCGGACGCTGAGCGGCACCGACCGCACGGGGACGCCACGGACCGCGCCGGGCCGTCCACGGAGCCGGGTGCACCCGGCCGGGCCCGCCGGACGCGAGTACGGACTGCGCGTCGCCGTCTGCGTGACCGTCAGCACCGCCGCCGCCCTGCTGCTGCGGACCGACCACTGGTACTGGCTGCCGGCAACCGCCGCCTTCCTGGTCAAGCCGGACTACGGGCCGTTGTTCTCCCGCGTCGTCAACCGCTTCGCGGGCACGGCCGTCGGCGTCCTGCTGTTCGCGGTGCTCGCCGCGTTCGCGCCGAGCGCGGCCGGAACCGGCGCCTGGTGGCCGGTCGCGGCGGTCGCGATCGCCGGTGCCCTGCTGCCGTCGGCCCTGTGCCACTTCGGACTCCAGACCGCCGTCATCACCGTCACCGTGCTGGCCTTCGTCACCCTCGGCGGCGACACCCAGGCCGTGACCTCCCGCCTCGGCGACACCGCGATCGCCTGCGCGATCGTGCTCCTGGTCGGCCACCTGCCGGCTCTCGTCGACTCCCGTGCCGGCGTGGGCCACCGCTCCGCCCAGGCGCTGCGCGACATCCACCACTACCTGGATCACATCCTCGACGAACCCGGGGAGCCGCACCGCACGGACCCGGACCTTCGCGACGCGCACCACGCCCACCAGGCGCGCTCCGCACACCACGCGCACGCCGTGCACCACGCAGACCGGCGGGCGGTGCTGCGTCGTGCCGCGTACCAGGCGCTCGCACAGGCCCGCACCGCCGCCGAGCACGCCGCTGCCGAGCTCCGTACGGCGCCGGACCGGGACTGGCTCCGCGTCACCGCCGGTGCCGAACGCATCGCCGACGCCGCCACCGCCTGCGCCGTACGCCTGGAACACGGCGCGCCCCGACCGGCCCCGCCGGCCCGGCGGGAGGTGACCGCCGCACTGGCGGCCGTGGCGGACGCCATCGACGGCCGGGGGCCCGCCGCCACCTCGCTCGCCACCGCCTCGGCCCACGTCCCCGACGGCTGCCGCACGCTCGACGACATCCTCACCGAACTCCGGCGGATCGACGCCCTGGCGGCGCCCTGAGCCGCCGACAAGGACGATCCGGCCACGGCCCGGCGGCGGGGGCGCGCCCATGCGGATGAGAGGGTGGGCCCCGTGAACGAGACGATCATGGCAGAAGCCCGCGAGCGAGCCGCCGGACACCGGCACCGGTTCGACCTCCGCTTCGAGGCCTACTTCGCCGCCCTCCCGGAACGCCTCGACACCCCGCCGCTCAGCCGGTTCACCCCACGCTGCCTGGAACTGCTGCGGGACCTCTCACTGCGCGGCGGCAAGCGGCTGCGGGTCGCCCTGCTGTACGAGGCCGCCCGGCTGGTGACCACCGACCCGGTACCCGGCCTGGCCGAGGCCGCCCTGAGCATCGAACTGCTCCAGACGCACGGGCTCGTCCACGACGACATCATCGACGACACGCCCCTGCGCCGCGGCGGCCCCTCCACCTACTACGCCTACCGCCGGGACTTCCCGGAGGCGGACCGCACCGCCCTCGGCCTGGCCCTCCTGGCCGGGGACCTCGCCGCCTTCCTCGCGATGCGGGTCCTGCTGGACGCGGACGTCCCCGCCGAGCTGCGCCAGGCGATGCTGGAGGTACAGCTCGACGCCGGCGCCGAGACGGTCACCGGCCAGATCGTCGACCTTGAACGCGACTTCCGGCCGCTCCCGGACGAGGAGTTCCTGCACACCGTCTGCGAGTACAAGTCCACCCGGTACTCCGTGCTCGCCCCGCTGCGACTGGGCCTGCTGGCCGCAGGTGAGGACGTGGCCCGCCACGACGCACGGCTGCGCCGGTACGCGACCCTGGTCGGCATCGGCGGCCAGCTCCGCGACGACTACCTCGACCTGTTCGGCGACGACGGCACCACCGGCAAGTCCACCGGCACCGACCTCCGCGCCGGCCGCCGCAGTTACGCCGTGAGCGCCCTGCTCGCCGCCGCGGACGGGACGCAGCGGGCCGTGGTGGAGTCCGCGCTCGGTGACCCGCACTGCCCCGACGAAACGGTCGAGCACGTCCGCGAGCTGGCCCGGCTGCTGGGCGTGGACGACAAGCTCCGCTCCGACATGCGCCGCTGCGCCGATGCGGCCCGCACCGAGGCCCGGGGCTGGCGCCCGCACTGGCGCGAGGAGGCGGTGGCCTCTTCGAAGGCCTGCCGCTGTCGCACGTGATACCGGGGTAGTGCACCGATCCCCGGGCTCCGGTGGGCACCCGAGCAGCACCGGCCGGGGGGTGTGGCCTGATCCGATCACGTTCAATGACTACCTGTCAGATCACTTCTGGCGTAACGTCTTCCGCCATGGGGCGGGAGGATCCTTGGCTGGCGCGCATCGAGGACACCCGGGGGCGCGTGCACGGGGCCGGGACGATGCTCGACGGCCAGTACGTGGCTGGTCAGTGCGAAGATCACCTCGGTCTGAGCCTGCTGACCGATCGCGTCACCGATGATCTCTTCCGCCAGTTGGAGGAGTTGGGCTCGCCGATAGTCCTCGTGGTGAACGCGGTCGACCGTGCGAGGAGAAGCGGTTCCTGATCGAGCTCAGACACGACGACATCGTCGACATCTACGACTTCGTGACACACGAGCCGGCAGGCGGATCCGGGCGCGGCTACCACGGCTACCTCGTGATGGAATACGTACCCGGCTACTCCCTGGAGCACCCGGAACTGTTCGGCCGACTGGCGACCGAGCAGGTCATCGGCTACGTCCTGCGCGTACTGCGGGCGTTCCAGTACCTCCACGACAACCAGTACCTGTTCTGCGACCTGAAGCCGAGCAACCTGATGGTGTACGGCTCCCAGATCAAGCTGATCGACCTCGGCGCGGTTCGCGAGGCCGGGACACCGGGCAGCGGGGCGTACTCGGAGGAGTACAGGGCCCCGGAGCTGATGGTCACCGGGCCCACTGTCGCCACCGACCTCCATACGGTGGGCAGGACCCTGGAGTCGCTCTTCCGGTGGTACACCGCCGACCCGGACAGTGCCCGCTTCACCTCGCTGCACCGGCTCATCAGTCGCGCCACCCATGACGATCCGCAGCTGCGCTTCGCCTCGGCAGCCGAAATGGCAGGCCAACTGAGCGGCGTGCTCCGCGAGTTGGTATCACGCCGCGACGGCACCCAGTACACCGCGCCGTCGCTGCTCTTCGCCCGCTCCACCGCGCTGATCGACCCCGGGCTCGGGACGGTGCCGCCGCTCGACCGGTGGACGAGCTCCGCGGCGCTGCGGGCGGCGGTCGAGGGCAGCTGCCGTCCGCTCGCCACCGCGCCGCCCACGCCGGTCATGGCAGCGGCCAGGCTGCCCGAGCCGCTGGTCGACGCCCGCGACCCCGCTGCCGGGTTCCTCAGGGCGTCGGTCAGCGCCGATCCGGCGGTCGCGCTGTCCCAGCTCGCCTCCTACGCCGATCCCGCCCCGGCCTCCGCCCATGCGTCCTCGCCCGAGGTCGAGTTGCTGCGCTGTCGACTCCACCTGCGGCTTGACGACCTCGAGGCGGCGCGCGCCGCACTGGACCAGGCGAGGGGCCTGTTGCGGCCCGGCTGGCGGCTCAACTGGCATGAGGGACTGATGGCACTGGCCGAGCAGCAGCTCGGCGGCGCGGAGAAGATGTTCACCTCCTGCCACCAGATGCTGCCGGGTGAGCTCGCACCGCAGCTCGCGCTGGCACTGTGCGCCGAGTACCGAGCGGCGAACCGAGCGGCGAACGACGAGGAGCTCGACGCCGCAGCGGCGGCCTACCTGTCGGTGTGGCGGACCGACAGCTGGCACGAGAGCGCCGCCTTCGGCCACGCCCGGACGAGGCTCCGCCGTGGTGACCGGGCCGGCGCGATCTCGGCGTTGAGGCAGATACCCGACACCTCACCGCACCATCGGGCGGCGCGGATCGCCGCGCTGTGCATTCACGTAGGGCGGCTCGACGCGGGCCCCGAGGGCCTGCCCGAGCGCGCGGACCTCGCTGAAGCCGAGCAGCTTCTGGCCACACTGCCGTTGGACGAGCCAGAGCGGCGTCGGCTCGCCGCCCTGATCCTGGAGGCAAGGCTCGACCGCCGGCGCGGCCCGCAACCGGGCCGAACCAAGTCTGACGACGACGTCACGGAACACGAGATCCGGTTGAGGCTGGAGAAGGAGTATCGGGCGTTCGCCAAGTGGGCACCGGACGAGATCCGCCACACCGTGCTCGTCGATCTGGCCAATGCCGTAAGGCCGGTCACCACGCGGTGAGCCGGGACCTTCGAATCATCCGTCAACTTTCCCACAGATGAGGAGCTTGGCACGTGAGCGAAGCACCGACCGTCACTCTGGAGGCCAACTACGACAGGTACCGCTCTCTCGACGAGCGCGAAGTGCACGTCTACCTCAGCGTGGTCGCCACCACCGCGGCCGACCGGCCGGCGAACCCGCCGCGCGGTGCGCGGTTCGCCGAGGTGATCCTGCTGGACCAGTCGGGGTCGATGAGCGATCCGCGCACCAAGCTCCAACGGGCCAAGGAGGCGAGTTGCGCCGCCATCGACACCCTGCGCGAAGGCACCCGCTTCGCGGTGGTCGCCGGTACCCACCAGGCGACCATGATCTACCCTCGGGAGTCCTTCCTCGCCCCGGCGAACGCCGCTACCCGTGCGGAGGCGAAGCAGGCTGTCAACCGGATCGCCCCCGGCGCCCAGGGCACGGTCATCGGCGCCTGGCTCGACAAGGCCCGTGAACTGCTCGAACCGCACGGCGATCTGATCTGCCACGCGCTACTGCTCACCGATGGGCGCAACGAGCATCAGGACCGGTCGGCCCGGTCGATGGAGACCGTGCTCGCCGACTGCCGTTCCGTGTTCACCTGCGACGCCCGCGGTATCGGAGCGGACTGGGAACCCGCCGAGCTGAGACGGATCGCCGAGGAACTCCAGGGCACGGCGGACGCGGTACCCGACCTGGCCGACCTGGCCTCCGACTTCCGCGCACTGATCCGCACCGCGATGGGCCGCACGCTGTCCGACCTGGCCCTGCGGGTGCCCTGCGCACCGGGAGTTTCGGTGTCGGTCCTCGAACAGGCCCACCCGGCGCTGGCCGACCTGATCGGCCATCGCCTGCCACTGGCCGGAACAGCGGCGGCCGACTACCCGACCGGCCCGTGGAGCAGCGAGGCCCGCCGATACGTCGCGACCTTCGTCGTGACCGGCGACCGGACGGTCGGCGCCGACGCGGAGACCCTGGCCTCCATCGAGGTGGTCACCGGAGCGATCGGCACCGAACTGGCCACACCCGTCAGCTCTGTGGAGGTGGTCAGCGCGCGTTGGCTCGACCAGCCGGCCCCGGAGACCGTCCTCGGGGCCGATCGACGCCGCCACGAGCGGGAGAAGGAGCTGTACGCGCTCCGATGGCGGGGTGGGGCACTGTACCGCCAGGGGGATCGCCACGGGGCGTGCGATGCCTGGGGCCGCGCCGTGGCGCTGGCCGCCGAGCTGCGCAACGAGGACGCGCTACGGCGGCTGGGCAAGGTCGTCCGGGTCGAGGATGCCGTACGCGGCGTGGTCAGCCTCCTCCCCGGGCTGGATCCGGACTATGTCCTGCAGGCCATGATGGGCACGGTCACCAGCGCCTCGTACGGCCCCTCGCACAACCCCGCGCCGCGTGCCGATCCGGCGCCCGGGTACCCGTCGGCCCCGGGGCCCGAATGCCCGCGGTGCGGCCGGGTCGCGGTGGCCGGGGCACGGTACTGCGAGAACCTCGAATGCGACTACGAGTTCACGGGCAGCTCACCGGTGATGGGCGGATGACAGCCACCACCGCGGTCGTGCCTGAACCGGCGGCGGACGAACCGGCGACGCCCTCCACGACCGCGCGCACCCTGCGCCGGCTCCGCGGGGCGCTGGTGGCGGGCAGCCTGCTGACCGGGGCGCTGTGCCTGGTGGTGTCCGGCCGCGCACACGCCGGTATCGACGCCGCCGGTGGGCGGGCCGCCCCTGCCGTGCTCCGGGCCGAGGCGGCGTACAGCGCGCTCGCGGATGCCCAACGCGTGGCGGTGCACGGCTTCCGGCACGACACCGTGGTCCTCGGCGGACTCGGCGACCGTTACCGGAACGACATCGCCGCGATCAACCAGAACCTGGCGGAACTGGCCGGATACAACGTGGCCGGCCCGGCGGGCAGCAGCGATCTGCAACTCGTCGAAGGGCTCGTCGTCAACTACAACGCCGAGATCGAGCAGGCCACCGCCGACTACCAGCAGACCGGCGAGATCACCCGCGCCCTGCCGGCCCTGTGGTACGCCACCCTGCAGTACCAGGAGGTCTTGAACACGCTGGACCGGCTACGGAAGGAGGAGAGCGCGGCACTGACCGCCCGGCGCGGCTCGGTGTGGCTGGCCGGCACCACGGTTCTGCTGTTCCTGGTGCCCTTCGCGCTGCTACTGGCGCTGTTCGCTCGGACACGGTCGGTGCTGCGTCGCCGGTTCCGGCGTCGGTTGAGCCTCCCGTTGACGACCGCTGTGCTCGCCCTCACCGCGGCGGCCCTGTCGTGCGGTCTGTCGCTCCATGCCTCGGGCGGGCACCTTCGCTCCGCCCTGGACGGTCCGTTCGTGGAAGCCGTCACCCTGACACGGCAGCAGGCGAGCCGGTCCGCCGCCGAAGCCGACGCGGACCTGTTCGCCATCGTCGCGCGGGCATGCCCGGCCGCCACGTCCTGCGGGACCCACCTGACACCGCCGACCTCCGCGCCGGCGACCGTCGGGCCGGATCAGGCCGGTCACCGACAGGCCCAGGCCGAGGCCAGGTTCACGCGCGGCGTCACCGACGCGGGCGCCTGGTTCTCCGAACGCCTGGCAGTTCTCGTGCTGCTGCCCCTGGCTGCAGCCGCGGCGGCCGCTCGCGCCCTGGGTCCGCGCATCGACGAGTACCGGTTCGGAGGCCGATGATGCAGCGCAAGCGCCAGGCAGCTCTCCGGCTCCTCCTGGTCCTCACCCTGCTGGCGGCGTCCGCCTCCTGCCTCGGGGGCTCGTCCGGCCGGCGTGTCCTGAGCATCCTGACGCCCTGGACCGCCGACGCCGAGAAGGACTCCTTCCAGGCCGTGCTCACGGCCTTCGAGGCCGAGACAGGCATCACCGTCCGCGCCTCCCCCACCAGGGCGCTCGACCAGGTGCTGCGGACCGGCGTCCAGAAGGGCGAGGGACCGGACCTGGCCGTCCTGCCGAACCCCGGGGCGCTGCGCTCCTACGCCCAACAGGAAGAGCTGGTCCCGCTGGACCGGTTCCAGGACAGGGCACTCGGCAGCCGGCTCGTCGATCTACTGAAGTCCGACTACGACCCGTGGTATCGCCTCGGGGAGGCAAAGGCCGGCGCTCTGTACGCCGTCGTGGTCAAGGCCTCCGTCAAGAGCCTCATCTGGTACGACCCCCGGCGGCTCGCCCCTCAGGCATCCGACAGCTGGGCCGGCCTGGTCGGCCTCGGCCAGTCGCTGGCCCAGAAGGGCGAGACGCCCTGGTGCCTGGCCGTGGCCGATCCGCCCAACTCGGGCTGGCCGGGCACCGACTGGATCGAGGACATCCTGCTGCACCAGTCGGGTGCCGACGCATACATGGACTGGGTCGACGGCAAGCTCAAGTGGACATCGCCGGAGGTCGACTCGGCCTGGCAGGAATGGGGCCGGACCGTCACCGCACAGGGCGCGATCCACGGCGGCCGGCTGACCGCGCTCCTGACCAGCTACGGCGAGGGGGCCTATCCGCTCTTCACCGAACCGCCCGGCTGCTACCTCGAACACGGCGCCCTCGTCGCCCCGGACCCCGCGGCACCGGCCGAACCCGTCTCGGGGAAGGAGTACGACTTCGTCCCGTTCCCCCAGTTCCAGCCGATGACGACACCGAAGCCGGCGTACGAGGTGTCGGGAGACCTCGTCGCGATGTTCCGCGACTCGCCCGAGGCCGAGAAGTTCATGGCCTACCTCGCGAGCCCGCAGGCCCAGCAGATCTGGCCGGACCGGCAGCCGGAATCCGCGTTCTCCGCCAACCACACCGTCACCACGCGAATGGCGCCGCCCGGCAGCGTCGCCCGCCGGATCGCCGAGTTGCTGACCTCGCCCGCCACCCTGTGCTTCGACGCCTCGGACAGCATGCCCAGCACCATGGCGGCCGCGTTCAACCGCGCGGTGCTCGACTACCTGAACGATCCGACCCGACTGCCGACGATCCTCGCCGGGCTGGACAAGATCCAGGCCGACGCCTATCCGCAGTCGGCGAAGAACTCCGTCTGCGCACCCTCACGATCCCCGAGCCAGGAGGCCAAGTGACAACACGCACCGAATTCACCCTCGCGTCCGGCGGGACTCTGGTGGTCGAGAGCGAGGATACCGGCGCAGGAGTTGCGCCTGCCGGCCGGGGAAGTCTGGAGAGAGCGGGCGCCACGGTGCGGGACTCGCTGCACACCGTGGTCAACACGGCATCCGACGTGATCGAAGCGTTCCGCGCCATGCCACGCCGCCCTGACGAGATCGAGGTCAAGTTCGGCGTCAAACTGGACGGTAGCGTCGGCGTGATCCTGGCGGGCGGCTCCGCCGGCGTCCACTTCGACGTCATGCTCCGCTGGTCTCCCGAGAATCCTGCTGCTGACGGCGACGACGAGGAGTGACCGCAGCGGTCCGGTGCGAGCCGCCTGCGGTGGCCGCGCGACTCGCACCGGACAGCGCGCCCCGGCGGCGGACCCCGCCCGAGCAGGCTCGCCCTGGCGGCCGCACAGCCTGCCGGATCTGATGGCGCGGCCAGGTCGCGCGGCCGGTCTTCCCGTCTACCGTCCCCCGAGGAGCAACGCGTGAGCTACCGCGAACTCCGCGCCCGGCGAGCGGCGATCAGGTCGCGATACCAGGCGTACGACGCGCGCGGGGTGCGCCGCTGCGTCTCGAAGTCGACGTGGACGCGTCCGAACCGCTGGTGGTAGCCCTCGGCCCGTCGAACCCGCAGACGACCTCGCCGGCATTGCTCTACTCAGCGACTTGCTCGCCGCCTGAGCTCTTCCCCTCGCACCGCAGAGCATGGGTTGTTCTTGAATGGTCGCTCATGTATGTTCGTCCCATGCCCAGACGCCGCGAGTTCGAGCCCGAGACCGTACTGAACGGGGCCATGCTGCGGTTCTGGGAACGCGGCTACCGGGCAACTTCGATCGAGGACCTGGTGAAGGCGACCGGAGTGAAACCGGGCAGCATCTACAGCGCCTTTCCAGGAGGCAAGCGGGCACTGTTCCTGAAGTCGCTGGAGCGCTACTCCCGGTTGGTCGTGCCGCAGAAACTCGGCGAGCTGGAGGCGGCCGGCGCCGGCCTGGCGGAGCTGCGGGGCTACTTCGACGGACTGGTGCAGGACCTGCTCAGCCCCGAGGGCCGACAGGGATGCCTCCTGGTGAACACCGCGATCGAGAACGCGGCCGAGGACGACGAGGCGGCGGCCGTCGTCCGCGGCCACCTCGCCCGCCTGGAACGCTGCATGACCACGGCACTGGAGAACGCCCACCGTCGCGGCGAGATCCGCGACTCGGTGGATCCGGCCGGCAGCGCCAAGCTGCTGGTCGCGACCTGCCAGGGGCTGATGGTCGTGGGCAAGGCCAACCCGGACGAGGCGCTGCTGCGCGCCATCACCGACAACGCCTTCGCCGCCCTCAACTGAGCGCAACGAAGCAGACAAGGGCCACCGGACACGGTGGCCCTTCTTCCGGCCCAATATTTGAATAGTCATTCAAGAAAAGGAAGCGATCATGAAGGCCATCATCATCTCCACCTACGGCGGCCCCGAGGTACTCACCCTCACCAAGCTGCCCGACCCCGTGCCGGCGGCGGGCGAGGTACTGATCCGGGTCAAGGCAATCGGCCTCAACCACGCCGAGGCGTACATGCGCGCGGGGGCCTGGGGCGAGGTCGCCGCCGTCACCGGGATCGAGTGCGCCGGAACCGTCGAAGCCGACCCGTCCGGCGAACTCCCCACCGGCATAACCGTGGTGGCAATCCTCGGCGGCATGGGCCGCACCCGCAACGGCAGCTATGCAGAACTCGTGACGGTACCCGCGACCAACGTGGTGCCGGTCCGCTCCTCACTCGGATGGGCCGACCTGGCAGCCGTCCCCGAGGTCTATTCGACTGCCTGGAGCGGCCTGTTCGGCAACCTGGAGCTGCGCCCCGACGAGACGGTCCTGGTCCGCGGCGCGACCTCCTCGCTCGGCCAGGCTGCCGTCAACCTCGCCGTCGACCACGGCGCCCGCGTCCTCGCCACCACCCGCAACCCCGACCACGCCGTCCTGCTCAAGGACCTCGGAGCCGAGGACGTGCTCATCGACGACGGCCGACTGAGCACCCAGGTCCGAGACCGGAGCATCCGCGTGGACGCCGTCCTGGACGTCGTCGGCAACAGTGCCCTACGCGACTCGCTCGCCACCGTCCGGCCCCGTGGACGGGTCTGCCAGGTCGGCTTCCTGGGCGGCTTCGCACCGGTACCCGACTTCGACCCGATCAGCGACCTTCCCAGCGGCGTCCGGCTCAGCTTCTTCGGCAGCGCGTTCGTCCTCGGCAGCCCTGAGTTCCCCCTCTCCGACATCCCGCTGGACACCATCTACGCCAAGGTCGAGGCAGGGTCCCTGCGCGCACGCCCGACTCGGACCTTCCGCTTCGAGCAGATCGTCGAGGCCCACCGCGTGATGGAGAGTGGTCGGGCACTGGGCAAGATGACCGTCATCCTCGACTGACAGCGACACCGCCCTGGCGGCCCGATGGCCCGGCGGCGCCCGGCCGGGTGGCCAGGCGCCGCACCTGCCACGGTGTCGCAACGTGGTGGGGCCGAGACGCCTTGAGTCTGGACGCCGTCGGCATACACCGCCGGTCAAGTCGAAGCACTGCTGGCACCGCTGCGGCTTGACCGCCGGCAGCCGGGCGTGTGGTGTTACGGCGTTGTGAGCCTTCGAGTCTTGCCGGGTCAGGAGCGGCCTTGGGCCCAGGGAGGTGGTGCACGAGTCCTGCCCGGGTGGTCGTTTGGCGCGACCGGAGTCTCCGTCTACTGTCTGGTCAGGCGGCGCCGATCCGCATCGCCTCCCCCGGGGACCGCCGCGAGGCTACCCCGCATGTCGGGCCCGATGGGCCTCGATCACCTGGCGATACCAGGCGTACGAGGACTTCGGGGTTCGGCGCTGCGTGGTGAAGTCAACGTGCACGAGGCCGAATCTCTGTTCGAATCCCTGAGCCCACTCGAAGTTGTCGATCAAAGACCAGGTGTAGTAGCCACGAACATCCACACCCTGGGTGGTCGCTGCAGCGAGGGCGTCGAGGTGGCCGGACAAGAAGTCGATCCGCGGCTGGTCGAGGATGGCTCCGTCGGGGCCAGGTTCGTCCGTGACGGAGCAGCCGTTCTCGGTGATGGTGATCGGCGGCAGCGCGGCACCGTAGCGCCGCTGAAGGCCGACGAGGAGTTCGCGCAGGCCGTCCGGAACGACGGGCCAGCCGAAGGCGGTTCGCGGGACGCCTTCGATCTCGGCTTCCGCGAAGGGGAGCCCGGGGTCGGTGGGAGCAGCGATGCGGGTCGGGTTGTAGTAGTTGACACCGAGCCCGTCCAGGCCCGGACCGGCGATCAGCTTCAGGTCGCCTGAACGGACGCTCCCGCCGAGGTCCTCGCCGACGCCGTACGCACTCAGGTCCGGGTAGCGCCCCAACAGCAGCGGATCGGTGAACAGCCGGTTGTGCAGGGCGTCGTAAGCGACGGCGGCCGCCTGGTCGGCTTCCGAGGAGCTCGCCGGCCAGACCGGGGTGAGGTTGTTGGCGATGAGCACCTCTCGACCGCGCTCGCGCAGTACGGCGGCCGCGAGCCCGTGCCCGAGGAGCTGGTGGTGGGCTACGGGCAAGGCATCGAGCATCAGGGCGCGTCCGGGCGCGTGAATGCCGAGCGCGTAACCGTAAACCATGTGGACGAACGGCTCGTTGAGCGTGATCCAAGCCGGCACCCGGTCGCCCAGCCGGTCCACCACCAGCTCGGCGTATTCGGCGAACCGGTACGCCGTGTCGCGGTCGAGCCAGCCGCCGCGATCTTCGAGGCCCTGGGGCAGGTCCCAGTGGAAGAGAGTGGGCATCGGGGTGATGCCTGCGGCAAGCAGGGCGTCCACCAGCCTGTCATAGAAAGCGAGTCCGACGGAGTTGGCTGGGCCGGTGCCGTCGGGCTGGATCCTGGGCCAGGCGATCGAGAAGCGGTAGCCGTCCAGGCCGAGGTCCTTCATCAGAGCGATGTCCTCGGGATAGCGGTGGTAGTGGTCGCAGGCGACCCGCCCACTTTGGCCGTCCAGGACAGCCCCGGGTCGAGCCGCGAACACGTCCCAAACGGACGGCCCGCGCCCGTCCTCCTCCACCGCTCCCTCGATCTGGTACGCCGCCGTGGAGACACCCCACCGGAAGCCCGCCGGAAAGTCATGCCGATTCGGCACTCCGCCACACCCTCTCCGCAAAATATGAGGAAGACTCATGTTAGCGCCTAGCCGTCGAAACACCAGAGGCTGCTGCTCGGGCCGCGGTGGGCACCGCCGCCGGGTACGGCCTCGGCGTGCCGGCCGGCCGCGCAGCGCCCTGGGTCGACCGGGCCCGCGGGGGGAGACTGCGCAGATGGCTGACCGCATGACCGCACGCCGGACGGCCGTCCGGACGGCCGTCCGCGCCGCGGCGTCCGCCACCGGCTCGGAGGAGCTCCCGTGCGTCGGCGCCGTCATCCGCCCGGCAGCCTGACCGTCCCGCCCGGGGCAGGCGCCGCCGCGCGCGGCTTCCCGAGCCCGGCACGACGGACGGAGGGCAGGCGGGGCGAACCGGGTGGAGCTGCGGACGGCGCCGCCGCCGCGAGCTGCGGTCGGGGTCGTCCGGGAGACCGGTTCGCCTCAGGGCACCGAACAGTCGGCGGCGTTCCGTGCTTCCATGGAGGTGTGCCTCTGTACATCGGCACCTCGGGCTGGCAGTACGACGACTGGCGTGGCGTCCTCTACGCGCCGGGGACGCCGCAGCGGATCTGGCTGGAGGAGTACGCCCGGCGGTTCGCCACGGTGGAGAACAACAACGCCTTCTACCGCCTGCCCAAGGCCGAGACCTTCACCGCCTGGCAGGAGCGGACCCCTGAGGGGTTCGTGATGGCGGTCAAGGCGAGCCGCTACCTCACGCACATCAAGCGCCTGCAGGACCCGCAGGAGCCGGTGCAGCGGCTCCTGTCGGCCGCCGCAGGGCTGGGCCCGCGGCTCGGACCGGTCCTGCTCCAGCTCCCGCCCACCCTGCGGGCGGACGTCGACCTCCTCGACAGCTGCCTGGGCTGCTTCCCGCCCGGGGTGCGAGTGGCCGTCGAGCCGCGCCACGCCTCATGGTGGGTGCCGGAGATCCGGGCAGTGCTCGAACGGCGCGGCGCCGCCCTCTGCTGGGCGGACCGGCGGGCCCGCCCGGCACGCCGCTGTGGCGGACCGCCGGCTGGGGCTACCTGCGCTTCCACGCCGGTCTGGCGCAGCCGCCGCCCCGCTACGGTCGGCAGTCGCTGGCCACCTGGGTGGCGAGGGTCGGCGAGGCCTGGCCCGATGAGGCCGACGTGTACGCGTACTTCAACAACGACCCCGGCGGTGCGGCTCCCCTGGACGCCGTCGCCTTCGCACGGGCGGCCGCCAAGGCCGGTCGGACGGTGAGCCGCACGCCGCAGAACCTGAGGTGAGGCACGTCGTCGTCCGGCACAGGGCCGGCGGCGACCCGGCCCCGGAGGCACTGCGCCGGCCCGTCCACGGCTCCTGACGGCCCACCAGGGCCCCCGGCCGGGCGGCGACGTGGCGATCGTGCGGGCCGAGCGGCAGCCGATCCGGCCCCACGACACCGCGGATCCGCCGCCACCCGGCCGCCGGCGGATCCGCACCCGCCGGGCGGAGACGCCGTTGCGCCGCGGCACCCGGGGCGGCATGGGCCCTCGCCCCGCCGACGGATCGGCGGGGCGACGGATCGGCGGGGCGACGGATCAGTAGGTGAGGATCCCGGGGTCGGAGACGCCCGAGGCACCGGTCTCGACGTGCCCGGCCAGGCGGCGGACGAAGTCCGTCGAGGTGCTGGAGGTGACGGTCACGTCGTACCAGCGGTGCCCGGCGGTCAGGTCGAGGGTGAGGGCGACCGTCACGCCCCGGCGGACGGTGACCGTCGTGGGCGCACCGCCGTAGGCGTTGGTGACGGTCAGGACGGCGTCGGCGCTGCCCGCGTTGGTGAACGTCAGGTCGAGGTTGCCGGTGGCCGCGTTGTGGCGCGCGGTGACCTCGGGGCCGGCGGTCCTGCCGGGGTTGCGGAAGCGCCGCAGGAAGCCGTTCGGGCCGTGCACGGTCAGGTCGGTGACGCCCTTGGAGTACTTGGTGTTCCAGGCGTCCGCGATCGACCTGCCGGCCTCGGCGGTGTACGTCCACGGGCCGTCGGTGCGGACCGGCGAGGTCACCAGGAACTGGGCGCCGGCCGCGGCCCCGCCGCTGAAGGTGAGGCCGAACTTGCCGGCGACGGTGTCGGCCGCGCCGTCGACGTAGGGCGCGTACTTCAGCGGGCGGGTGGGCTTGCTGCCCCGCTCCTGCTTGGGCATGGTGCCGGTGGCGGGCGGGGTCGGCACGTAGTCCGGGTGGCGGTTGCGGTCCGGCGGGAGGTAGCCGGCCGTCGAGGGCAGCGCCGCCGGCGCCGCGTTCGAACTGGTGAAGTCGAAGGCCGCGGTCAGGTCACCGCAGATCGCTCGCCGCCAAGGCGAGATGTTGGGCTCCTGGACACCGAAACGGCGCTCCATGAACCGGATGATCGAGGTGTGGTCGAAGGTCTCGGAGCAGGTGAAGCCGCCGGTGCTCCACGGCGAGACGACGAGCATCGGCACCCGCTGGCCGAGACCGTAGGGGCCGGCCGTGTAGCCGGTGCTGCCCGGGTACTGGTCCGCCGTCGTCGACACGGTCGAGAGGCCCTGCGCGGCGGAGGACGGCGGGAACGGCGGCACGACGTGGTCGAAGAAGCCGTCGTTCTCGTCGTAGGTGATGAACAGCGCGGTGCGGGCCCACACGTCGGGGTTGGAGGTCAGCGCGTCCAGCACCTGGGAGACGTACCAGGCACCGTAGTTGGCGGGCCAGTTGGGGTGCTCGGTGAAGGCCTCGGGGGCGGCGATCCAGGAGATCTGCGGCAGCGTACCGGCCTGCACGTCCCGGCGGAGGCCGTCGAACAGGCCCTCGCCGGCCTTGGCGTCGGTGCCGGTGCGGGCCTTCTGGTAGAGCGGGTCGCCGGGCTTGGCGTTGCGGTAGTTGTTGAAGTACAGCAGCGAGTTGTCGCCGTAGTTGCCGCGGTACGCGTCGCCGATCCAGCCCCAGCCGCCGGCCGCGTCGAGGCCGTCGCCGATGTCCTGGTAGACCTTCCAGGAGACCCCGGCCTTCTCCAGGCGCTCCGGGTAGGTCATCCAGCCGTAGCCGGCCTCCTGGTTGCCCAGCACCGGGCCGCCGCCGGCACCGTCGTTCCCGGTGTAGCCGGTCCACATGTAGTAGCGGTTGGGGTCGGTGGAGCCGATGAAGGAGCAGTGGTACGCGTCGCAGATGGTGAAGGCGTCGGCGAGCGCGTAGTGGAACGGGATGTCCTGGCGGGTCAGGTACGCCATCGTGGTGGCCGTCTTGGCGGGGATCCACTGGTCGTACCTGCCGTTGTTGAAGGCCTTGTGGCCGCCGGCCCAGTCGTGGTTGAGGTCCTGGACGAACTGCATGCCCAGGTCGTTCACCTCGGGGCGGAACGGCAGCACCTCCTTCTTCGCGCTGTCCGTCTGGTACCAGACCGGCTTCCCGCTCGGCAGGGTCACCGGGCGCGGGTCGCCGAAGCCGCGGACGCCCTTCATCGCCCCGAAGTAGTGGTCGAACGAACGGTTCTCCTGCATCAGCACGACGATGTGGTCGACGTCCTGGATGGTGCCGGTGGTGCCCTGCGGGGCGATCGATGCGGCGCGCGCGATGCTCTGCGACAGTGCCGAGAACGCGACTGTCGCGCCGGTCAGTTGGAAGAATCGCCGGCGGCTCAGCTCAGCCATGGTGGGTGACCTCTGCGTGTCGGGGGGAGGACGGCGTCCCCAAGGACAGCGTGGGCGCGGTACCGGCCGGAGGACCGCTCGTGGCGGCCGGCTGTACGTCAGACGAACGCCTGAAGTTGTCCGTACAAGCGGGTCGGGCGGGCGTGGCCTGCGTCACCCGGGTCGGCACCCGGGTCCGCACCCGGACGACGGTGCCCCCGCCGGCGGTCGGACCGCCGGCGGGGGCACGTCGGGCGGTGCTCCCTCCGCACCACCTCACCGGATCACTTCACCGGATCACTTCACCCGGGTCACTTCAGCCGGGTCACTTCACCGGGTGGCAGAGCAGGGCGTCCGGGACGCCGTAGTGGAGCCACTTCCAGGTGAAGGCGACACCGGCGACGTACTCGTCGTCCGTGCACTGGCCCTTGTAGTAGCCCGGCGCCCAGTCGCTGCCCGTGGAACCACCGGTCGCGGGACGGTTGTCGCCGTGGTCGAACCAGACGTTCCGCCCGGACTGCGGCAGCGCGGCCGCCGCCGGGGCGCAGAGCAGGGCGGACATCGCGTTGGAGCGGACGCTGTAGCCGACCGCGTAGGTGTCGTTCGTCTTCCCCTTCAGCTGCGGGTTGGCGGTGACGGCGACGTCCGGCACCGGCGCGGTGTCGTGGATCATCGCGTTGGCGAACGGCAGCCGGACGCTGTTGATGCCGAGGCGGTGGAATCCGGTCAGGATGTCGGCGATCGGCGCCCGGTCCAGGCCGAGCGGCAGGTTGTGGGAGACCTGGCCGGCCTGGTTGTTCGCGTCGACGATGTACCGCCCGCGGGTGCTGAGCGGGGCGGTCCAGGAGGCGGCGAGCTGCGAGCCGGTGAGCGGTACCGGCGCAGCGACGGCGGCAGGCGCGGCGGCGGGTGTGGCAGGTGCGGCGGAGGCGGCGGTGCCGGCTCCCGCGGTCATCGCGACGCACGCGGACAGGGCTGCCCCTGCCGCAAGTGCGCGGTGCACGAGCTTCTTCATTCGTCATCCCGGTGGGTCAAGGCAGGCGGCGGCGACCGTTCACCCCGCTGCCCGGTCCCGGGAATCGCGGCGACCCGCCGCGCCGACGGCGGGAGGTCGGGGAGCGCGAGGCCGGGGACGACCGGGCGGTGAACCCGGGGCGGTCGCAGCGGTCGTGGCGAACGGGGCCGGGCCCCGTGCGGTCTGGATGGGGGCGGTGCTGAGCACGGACGCCAGGAACCGAACGGTCACCGGGGAGGAGTGCCGCGGTCATGGCAGGGCAGGACGCTACCATTCCTGACGACTGTTCACGGACAACTCCCGGAATCCGGAGTCCAGCCTTCCGGCGAACGGTGCGAGGCGGAACGAAGCGGTCCGGGGCGGAACGAAGCGGTCCGGGCACCACGGCTTGGCCGAAGCCGTGGCAGCGGGCCCGGGACCGGGCGTCACCGGCCGCGGGGCCCTCGCGGCGCAGCGGCGGGGGGCCGGGACTGGCCCGGCGAACGCCCGATGCGGCACAGTGGCCCCATGAGTGCGGACACGAGGAGTCACCAGACCGCCGAGCGGACCGGTCCGGGCCGCCGGCGCCCGGTGCAGCAGCGCAGCCAGGAGCGCTACGGCCGGATCCTCGACGCCTGTGCCGGCCTGCTCGACGAGGTCGGCGCCGGCGCGCTCACCACCAAGGAGGTCGCGCACCGCGCGCAGGTGCCCATCGGCACGCTCTACCAGTTCTTCGCCGGCAAGGAGGACCTGCTGGCCGCGCTGGCCGGCCGCAACCTCGATCTGTACCTCGGGCGCGTCGAGCAGCGGCTGCTGGTGGAGTCCCCGGCCGGCCCGGCCGGGTTCACCGACCTGGCGGTCGAGGAGTTCGTCGTCATGAAGCGGACGGTGCCCGGCTTCGGCCAGGTGGACTTCGGGCTGGCCGACGCGACCGTCCCCGCCGGCGTCCGGGACGACCAGCACCTGCTGGACACCGAGCTCGACAACAACACGGCCGTCGCGCTGCGCCTGCAGGCGCTCGGCGCCGAGCTGTTCGCCGCGGCCGACCCTGCCGCGCTCACCCTCGGGCTGCGGGTGGCCCTGGAGGCGGCGGACGCCGTCCTCAAGCTGGCGTTCCGCAGCGACCCGCAGGGCGACCCGGCCCTGATCGCCGAGTGCAAACAGCTGATCCGCTGCTACCTCGCCGCGCAGTTCGGCCAGCGCTGACGGCCGCCGGACCCACGGAGGCGCGGAAGCGAGGCCGGGAGCGGTCCGCCGGGCCTCCCCTCGCCGGGCCGGACACCCCCCCGCCGGGCCGGACACCGCGCGCACCCGCCCGGGAACGGGCGGTACGACCCGGCCCCGGCCGGAGCGCGACACGGCCGCGCACCGGCCCACCACGGCGTTGCGAGCCCGCCTCCGCCGCAGCACAGTGGAAGCAGAACGGCCGCCCGCGCGGCCACAGCTACCCGAGGAGCAGACCATGCAGGCAGCGGTAGGTGACCAGCTCCACATCCACAGCAGGTCGGTAGGCATGGTCGACCAGAAGGGCGAGATCATCGAGGTGCGGGGCCAGGGGGGCGAGCCGCCGTACATGGTCCGCTTCGAGGACGGCCACGTGGGCCTGATCTACCCCGGGCCCGACTGCAACATCGAACGCCGCGAGGCGCTCCACTGAACCAGGCCGCCACCACCCCGCGCCGCCGCGGCGCGGGGTGGTGAGCCCGTGTCCGCGACCACCCCCGAACTGCCCGGCGCACTCGCCGGGCTCGCTCCCCTGCTCGACGAGTACGGCTATCCGGCGGTGGCGCTCTTCGTCCTGCTGGACAACTGCGGCATCCCCGCCCCCGGCCAGACCATCCTGGTGCTCGCCGCCGTCTACGCCGGCGCCGGGCACCTCAGTCTGGCCGCCGTCGTGGCGATCGCCTTCGCGGCCGCCGTCGTCGGCAACAGCCTCGGCTACCTGATCGGCAGCACCGGGGGCCGTGCCTTCGTCCACCGTTGGGGGCGCTACGTGGCGCTCACGCCGGCCCGGATGGAGCGCGCCGACGGGTTCTTCGCCCGGCACGGCGGGAAGGTGGTCACGGTGGCCCGCTTCGTGGACGGGCTGCGACAGACCAACGGGATCATCGCCGGGACCACCGAGATGCCGTGGCGGCGGTTCCAGCCGTTCAACGTGCTCGGCGCGGCGCTCTGGGTCGGCGTCTGGTCGGCCTTCGGCTACCTGGCCGGCACCAACATCGGCACCATCTACCGGACGGCTATCCGCTACCAGCTCTGGCTGCTGTTCGGCCTGCTCGCGGTCTGCGCGCTGCTCGCCGTCCGGGCCTTGGTGCGCCGTCGGCGCGGCGGCCGGCGGCGCGGCGAGCAGGAACGCAGGGGGCCGGAGCAGGGGCGGCCGGACGCGCCCGAGCCGTCCGGCACCCGGGCGCCGGCGGAACCACCTGAGCCGTCTGAGCCCCCTGAGCCGTCTGAGCGCCCTGAGCCGCCTGAACCACCGGAGCGGCGCGGGCCACGGACCCCGGGGGACCAGCCCTAGCGGAACCGGCCGCCGCGTCCCCTGCGGCTCCCGGCCGTTCCCCACCCGCCCGCCGTCCTGCTACCGGAGCGGGAACACCTCGAAGGGAACGGCGAAGCGGGTGCCGAGCCGGGTACCCGCCGAGCGGCCGAAACCCTCCAGGAACTCCCGCGGTTCGGCCATCGCGCCGCCGAGTCCCGCCAGGTACGCCTTGTGCTCGGCCAGCGAGGCGACGCCCAGGTCGAAGTGGTCGGTGGTGTCCACGGCGTGCCGCGCCTCCGGCGAGGCGACCGCCCAGACCTGCCGCACGCCGTTCCAGGGCTCCAGCCCCTCGGCCGTGAGCTCGCGGAACACCCAACGGTTGCCCGCGTCCCGCACGCCGTCGAGGGTGGCCCGGCCGACGGCGATGTGGTCGGCCTGGTTGAGGAGGACGCCACCGTAGGTCTCGCGGAAGTTGCTGGTGATGACGATCTCCGGGCGGTGGCGGCGGACCGCCCGGGCGATGTCGCGGCGCAGCGGCAACCCGTACTCCAGTACGCCGTCCGGGTGACCGAGGAACTCGACCGTGTCGACGCCGACGACGGCGGCGGAGGCGATCTGCTCGGCCTCGCGCAGCGGGCCGCACTCCTGCGGGCTCAGCGAGTCGATCCCCGCCTCACCGCTGGTGACCATCACGTAGACCACCTTCTTGCCCTGCGCCGTCCACCGGGCGACGGCGGCGGCCCCGCCGTACTCCATGTCGTCGGGGTGGGCGACGACGGCCAGGGCGGTCTGCCAGTCCTCGTCGACGGGCTCGAACGGCTCGGGCGCCTGCTGCTCGCTCATGGGTACTGCCTCTCCGTGGTGTACGCGGTGCGGTCGTGCCTGGTGCGGTCGTACGTACTGCGGTCGTGCGTGGTGCGGTGCGGTCGTGCACCGCGGGTGACCACCGGTGCGGTCGTCCTACGGTCCTACCGCTGGCGACTCTAGAAGATCGCGGGGCCGGACGGGCAGCGGACGGGCCGTCAGTCTCCGTCCCGCTCAGGAACCCTGACCGCCGGAGCACAGAGCGATCGGGGTGCGGGCCGCATGCGCCGAGGGGTGGGGCCCGGGATCATGTTCGTGCCCGACGGGTCGGTTGGGGGCCGGGCAGGGCAGGGCAGGACACCTCCCGGGGGCGGATCGAACATCCGCGGGGAGATCGTGGGGGTCGGCACGTGGACTGGGAGAAGGACGGCAAGTCGGCGCGATCCGGCCCGACCGGTGCCGGGGAGGCCCGAAAGCCCGGGGAAGCCCGGAAGCCCGGGGAAGCCCGGAAGCCCGGGGAGGCCCGAAAGCCCGGGGAGGCCCGGAGCAGCGTCCGCAGCACCATTCGCGACAGCACCACGAACGGCGTGACCGTGCAGAGCAGGACGGCGACGGTCCACATGACCGCGCCGACCGCCGGTGCAGGTCGGCGGCTCTCCCGGCGCGGCGCCGTCGCGCTGGTCGTGACGTCCGCGTGCCTGGCGGCGCTCGCCGTCGTCGCGGCGCTGACCTCAGGCGATCCCCGACAGGGCGGCCGGAGCCAGGCGGGCCCGGCCCCGTCCACGGCCTCCGCCCCGACCTCCGAGCGTCCGGCCGCCGGCGGGGCGCCGTCCGGGCCGGGGGCCACGCCGCCGGCCCCGGACGGGCCGCAGAACCCCCCGCCCGCCACCGGCACCTCGAACGGCATCGGTGGCGGCGACGGCGCCACCGGCGGGAGCGGCGGTGCCGGCGGTGCCGGCGGTGCCGCGGGAGGACCGGGCAGCGCCGGCGGCACGGGCGGCAGCGGCAACGGCGGCGGCACCGGCAGGTCCGGCGGCGGATCCGCCGGGGGCGCGACGGGCGGTTCCGGTGCGGCCGGCGCGGCCGGGGGTTCGGGCGGCGGCGCGGGAGGTGGCGCGGCAGTCGGCGGCGTGGGAGGCGGCGGCACCGGCGCGGTCAACGGCGGCACCGGGCCGGGCGGGGGCGGGACCCAGGTCGTCCCCCCGCCGGCGCAGCAGCCGGCCTGGACGTCCCCGCCGGCGCCCGCCACCGTGCGGCCGAGCACCTCGGCGGCGACCCCGGTGGCCACGCCGACACAGCCCTCCACCGGGTGGACCGGGGGCTACCGGAGCGTCATCCCCCAGGGGAAGGCCGTCAACCTCGGCAACCCGAGCAGCCCGGCCGTGTCGGAGTGGGGCGCCACCGAGACGTTCGGCTGGTACGGCAAGGCCGACGACGGCAGCGAGATCGCCGGCTACAAGGACGCGGCGGCCTTCCTCCCGAGCGACGCGCCCGCCACCCGGGACGCCTGCCTCGCCGTGGCCAACCGGTTCACCAGCGGCTACGCGCCGCACGGGTTCGCCCCCGGCGACCGGGTCTGCGTCTTCACCGCGAAGAACTCCAACGCCCTGATCACGGTGGTCGACAACACGGCGGTGGCCCGCCGGTCCGACGGACAGCTGACCGTCGACGTCCTCTACGGGCCCGCCGGGCTCTGAGGCGCCCTAGCGTGGAACCGTGGCACGGAGCGCGCGGGCCGGTCGGCTCGCACCACCCAGTTGGCTCGCCGAGGGCCTGCGCCCCCACCCGGCGGCGATCCCCCGGGCCGCCGTCGCCCGGGCCTCGGTCGGCCTCGCGACCCCGCTGGCGGTGGGCATGGCCGCCGGGCGGCCCGAGTACGGCGCGCTGGCGTCCATGGGCGCGCTCTCCGCCGTCATCGGCGACACCGCGGACGCCTACCGGATGCGGCTGTTCAACATCGCCGTTCCGCAGCTGTTCGGCGCCCTGGGCGTCACCCTCGGCACGCTGGTCTTCCACCAGGGGTGGACGGCCGTCGCCGTGGTCACGGCCGTCGCCCTGGTCTCCGGCATGATCTCCTCGATCGGCGCCGTCGCCTCCGCCTCGGGGCTGCTGCTCCTGCTCAACGCCGTCGTCGGCGCCGGTCTCCCGATGCCGAGCCCCTGGTGGAAGCCGCCGCTGCTGCTCGCCCTCGGCGGCCTGGTCGTGCTGGCGCTCGCGCTGTTCGGCTGGCCGCTGCGCGGCGGCGTGCCGGAGCGGTCGGCGGTCGCCGGGACGTACCGGAGCGTCGCCGGGAGCTGGACGACCTCGCCGGCGCGCTGCGCACCGGGGAGGCCGTGCCGGGCGGGGCGGACGAAGGTTCCGGGCCGAACGGAGAAGGGCCGAACGGAGAAGGGCCGAGCGGGGAAGGAAGGTCGGACACCGCCGGCGGCCCGGGCGGGGAGGAGGGTGTGCTGGACCCGCTGCGGCGCGAGGTCCGGGCCGCCCGGGCGATCCCCCCCCGCCGGGGACTGACCGTTCCGACCGCCGACCGCCGTACCCGCGCCCCCCCGGACCCGGACCCTCAGACCCCGGGCGCGTCGTCCTGGATCCGCCGCCAGGGCCGGTCCGCCTCGAGGGCGAAGGCCAGCTCCAGCAGCACCCGTTCCTGGCCGTGCGCCGCCGAGAGGTGGACGCCGACCGGCAGACCGTTGCCGGCCGCCTCACCCGGGAGCGCGATCCCCGGACCGCCGGTCACGTTGTTCACCGGCGTGAACGCCACGTAGCGCCGCAGCCGCTCCAGCAGCTCGTCGAAGGCGACGTTCGGGCTCAGGTGCCCGATCGGCGGAGGCGTGTGCGCGAGCACCGGCGAGAGGATCACGTCGTGATCGCGGAAGAGCCCCGCGTACGCCGCCTCGGCCCGGCGGAGCCGGCGCAGCACGCCGGGCACCCGGTGGAACTCGCGGTGGAAGGAACGCCGCAGGCCGGTGGTGAGGCCGTCCAGCCTCCCGGCCTGGAAGCCGGGGTCCAGCAGCAGCTTGCCGGTCGTGGCGATCAGGAACGCGATGTAGCCCCAGTACATGGTGAAGTCCCGGGAGAACTCCTCACCGAACGGAAGCGTCGCCGGGACGACCTCGTGCCCCATCGCCTCCAGCCGCTCCGCCGTCCGCTCGACCGCGCGGCGGGTCGGCTCGTCGCTGACCGCCAGCGGCGAGTCCACCACCAGCCCGATCCGCACCGGGCGGTCGCCCGGCCCCTCCACCAGGCCCAGCGGGGGCAGCGCCGGGTTGCGTCGGTAGCGCTCGGCCGCCGCGAAGAAGGCGGCGGTGTCGCGCACCGACCTGGTCAGCACGCCGTCGGTGACCAGGTCGATCGGCAGCCGCCGGCCCTGGTCGTTGGGCACCAGCCGGCCGCGGGTGGGCTTGAGCCCGACCAGCCCGCAGCAGGCGGCCGGGATCCGGATCGAGCCGCCGCCGTCGTTGGCGTGGGCGATCGGCACGACGCCGGCCGCCACCAGCGCCGCCGACCCGCCCGAGGACGCCCCGGGCGAGTGCGAGGTCCGCCACGGGTTGCGGACCGGCCGGGCCTCGGCGAACTCGGTCGAGGCGTTGAGGCCGAATTCCGGCAGCCGCGTCTTGCCCAGCACCGCCAGACCGGTGCCGAGGAACTGCTCGGCGAACCCGGCGGTGCGCCGGGCGGGCCTGGCACGGAACGCCGAACTGCCGTGCGTGGTCGGCATCCCGCGGAGGTCGACATTGTCCTTCAGGTAGCTGGGCACGCCGTACAGGGCGCCGCCGTCGCCGGCCGGGGCCGTCCGCGGGCCACCGCGGGCGGCGAAGGCGACCGGTGCCAGGGCGGCGTCGACCTGGGCGGCGCGCGCCGACGCGGCGGCCGCCAGCTCGGCCGGGCTGACCTCGCGCGCCTTCACCAGCGCCGCCAGCGCCACCGCGTCGTGCTCCCCCAGCGCGTCGTCCCCGAAAGCGTGGACCCGCTCGTCCGCCATCCGACTTCCCCATCCCTACCGGCCGGTAATACCGCGCGAGCTCCGCAGTCTAGGCCCGGCCCCGGTCACGGGAACACCCCGCGGGGGTGACGGCGGTCGCCGCTCCGCGCGTACCGCGCCTTCGGCACGCCGAACCCAACTATCCTTCCCGGTAACCCGAAAACCGTGCTCCCCCTCGCCTCCCGCACCCGAAGGCCGGTCTTCATGCTCGACTACGACGACAGCGGATTCCGCCGCGACGGCGCACCGCACCGGATCATCTCCGGCGCGGTGCACTACTTCCGGATCCACCCCGACCTCTGGGACGACCGCCTGCGCCGGCTGCGCGCCATGGGCGCCAACACCGTCGACACCTACGTCCCCTGGAACTTCCACGAACTACCCTCCGGTGAGAAGGACTTCACCGGCTGGCGGGACCTCGGCCGGTTCCTCCGGCTCGCCCGGGCCAACGACCTCGACGTGATCCTGCGCCCGGGCCCGTACATCTGCGCCGAGTGGGAGTTCGGCGGCTTCCCGGCCCGCCTGCTCACCGTCGACGGCCTGCGGCTGCGCTGTGCCGAACCCGCCTACCTGGCCGAGGTGGACGGGTGGTTCGACGCCGTCGTGCCGGAGTTCCTGCCGCTGCTGGCGAGCCGGGGCGGCCCGGTGGTGGCCGTCCAGATCGAGAACGAGTACGGCAGTTACGGCAACGACGCCGCCTACCTGGCCCACCTGCACGAGGGTCTGGTGGCCCGGGGAGTCGACTGCCTGCTGTTCACCGCCGACGGCGCCGAGGACACCATGCAGCAGGGCGGCGGCATCCCCGGCCTGCTGGCCACCGCCACCTTCGGCTCCCGGGCGGCCGAGCGCTTCGAGGTGCTCCGCCGCCACCAGCCCAAGGGCCCGCTCACGGCGATGGAGTTCTGGATCGGCTGGTTCGACCACCTGGGCGCGCCGCACCACGTCCGCGACGCCGAGGAGTCCGCCCGGGCCCTCGACGACCTGCTCGCCACCGGCGCCTCCGTCAACCTCTACATGGCGCACGGCGGCACCAACTTCGGCTTCTGGGCCGGCGCCAACCACACCGGCGCCCACCCGTACGACGCCGGCCACGAGCCGGACGTCACCAGCTACGACTACGACGCGCCGATCGGCGAGGCGGGTGAACTCACCGAGAAGTTCCACGCCTTCCGGGAGGTCATCGGCAAGTACGTGCCGCTGCCGGACGTCGAACTGCCACAGCCGCCGCCGCGGATCGCGCCGCAGCGGCTGGACGGCCCGACCGGGGCCGGGCCCGGCTACTCGGCTCCCTCGACGCCCTCTCCGACCCGGTCCGCCGGGCCGCGCCGGAGCCGATGGAGCGGGTCGGTCAGTCGCTCGGCCTGATCCACTACCGCACCCGCGTCCCCGGGCCGCGGGGCGCGCTGCCGCTGCGGATCGACGGCATCGGCGACCGCGCCCACGTCTTCGTCGACGGCACGCCGCTCGGCGTCCTGGAGCGCAACGCCCCCGGCCGGACGCTGCCGCTGGAGACCGGGCCGACGGGTGCGACCCTGGACATCCTGGTCGAGGCGCTCGGCCGGGTGAACTACGGGCCCCTGATGGACGACCACAAGGGCATCGGCCGCGGCGTCTCGCACGGTCAACAGCGCCTGTTCGACTGGGAGATCCGGCCGCTGCCGCTCACCGACCTCTCCGGCCTGGCCTTCGACCCCGCGGTCGGGGCCGCCGACGAGGACCCGGCGTTCCACCGCTTCGAGGCCCACCTCGACGCGCCCGGCGACGCCTTCGTCGCCCTGCCCGGCTGGGGCCGCGGCCTCCTCTGGCTCAACGGCTTCCTGCTCGGCCGCTACTCCCCCGACAGCCCCCAGCAAACCCTCTACGCCCCCGGCCCGCTCTGGCGCGCGGGCGGCAACGAGCTGATCGTCCTCGAACTCGCCACCCACGGCACCGTCCTGGAACTGCGCGACCGGCCCGACCTCGGCTCCACCACGACCGCCCCCAGCGTCGACTACTGACCGGCACGGCCGGCCGGCACCCTGAGGTCCGGGTGCCGGCCGGCCGCGGCGCATCCCGGGGCCTGCGCCCGGCCCTCTCGGCACCGACGGCTCCTTGCCCCGATGATGGTGCTACTGTCGATAGCATCATGTTGCTGAAGTTGGACCTCACCGACATGCCGCCAACACCGTGCTGCGCGGTCTGCGGGCGCTGCGGGACGAGGGCGTCCTGGAGTTCCGCCGGGGCCGGGGCGTGACCGTCGCCGGCGGCGCCGACGGGCGGGCCGGGCTCGCAGGCCGGGCCGCCGAGCTGGTGGAGGAAGCCGCACGGCTGGGCTACAGCAGGGAGGATCTCGTGGAACTGAACCTGGACCGCACCGACTGGACCGGGGCCGGCGACGTCGGTCCGGACGTCGTCCTCGTCCTGGTCGCCGCGGCCGCCGCCGGCCTGCTCGGGCACCTGGCCGCCAGGCGCACCGCCGCCCCGGCCGGCGCCCCCGCCGGCACCCCGGCGGCCGGGCCGCGGCTCGCCCTCCCCGACGGCGAGCGCTTCGCCTGGCTCTCGTCCAGGCCGTGGTCTCGCCCGAGGGGCTGGAGGTCTCCTTCGGCCCGTTCGGCTGGCCGGTCCGCCGCTGGCCGCTGGGTCGGATCGAGTCGGCCCGCGCCGAGGACCGCACCCCCGCCCAGGTCGGCGGCTGGGGCTACCGGCTGAGCGGCACGGGCACCACGGTGATGCTGCGCGGCGGCGCCTGCCTGGTGGTCCGCCCTCGCACGGGGCCGGAGTTCGCGGTGAGCCTGGACGATGCGGAGCGGGGCGCAGCGCTGCTCAACTCCCTGGCCGCGCGCGCCGAACGGCAGCTCGGGCACCGCGAGGTGCGAGACGGACAGCCCGAAGACCAGCGCCCCGGAGGAGGTCTCGGCGGCCAGCCGCTCCTTGGTCGTCTCCGAGGCGGTGAAGGCGTAGAGGGCGAGCGGCTTCTCCCGGTCGGTGATGAAGGAGATGGCCGCATCCAGGTCGGGCACCTCCAGCACGGGCAGCACCTGGTCCAGCTCGTTGACGGTGAAGGCGATCTCCGTCCGGTGCGCCTCGGCGGGGCCCTTGCCGAGGGTGGGTGGTGGCCTTCATGACAGTACTCCCGGCGAGAAATTTTCAGCCGCTTGATAGTTGCCAATATCAAGCACTTGTCTCGACGGTAGGTCCGAATGGTTGGTGAAGTCAAGCATCTGGATGCACGGCGGGCCGGCCCCGTCCGGGACCGGCCCTCCCTCGGCAATCGGACGCCGCCTACTCCACCGTCTACTCCACCGTCACGCTCTTGGCCAGGTTGCGCGGCTTGTCGACGTCGCGCTTCAGCGCGACCGCGGCGTGGTAGGCGAGCAGCTGCAGCGGGATGTTCAGCAGCAGCGGGTCGAGCTCGGGCTCGCTCTTCGGGACGAGGATGCAGTGGTCGGCCAGCTTGGCCTCCGGCGCGCGGTGGGCGACGGCCAGCACCCGGCCGGAGCGGGCCTTGATCTCACCGAGGGTGGTGAGGTTCTTGTCCAGCAGCTCGTCGTCCGGCACCAGCGCGACGGTCGGCAGCTCGGGGCTGATCAGCGCGAGCGGGCCGTGCTTGAGCTCGCTGGCCGGGTAGGCCTCGGCGTGGACGTAGGAGATCTCCTTGAGCTTCTGCGCGCCCTCGCGGGCCACCGGGTAGCCGCGGACCCGGCCGATGAACATCATCCCCTCGGAGTCGGCGTACTCGGCGGCGAGTCCGGCGATCGCGTCGCTCTGCGCGAGGACCTCCCGGATCTGGTCCGGCAGCGCCTTGAGCGCGGCCACGATCCGGCGCCCGTCGGCCGGCGAGAGGTCGTGGATCCGACCGAAGTGCAGCGCGAGCAGCGCGAAGGCGATGACCGTGGAGGTGAACGCCTTGGTGGAGGCGACCGAGATCTCCGGGCCGGCGTGCAGGTAGATGCCGCCGTCGCACTCGCGGGCGATGGCGCTGCCCACGGTGTTGACGACGCCGAGCACCCGGCCGCCCTTGCGCTTGACCTCCTGGACGGCGGCCAGCGTGTCGTAGGTCTCGCCGGACTGGCTGACCGCGATGTAGAGGGTGTCCGCCTCGATCACCGGGTTGCGGTAGCGGAACTCCGAGGCCGGCTCGCTGTGCGCGGGGATGCGGGCCAGCTCCTCGATCAGCTGGGCGCCCATCTCGCCCGCGTAGTACGCGGAGCCGCAGCCGAGGATCTTCACCCGGCGGATCTCCCGCAGCTCGCGGGCGTCCAGGTTGAGGCCGCCCAGGTGGGCGGTGGCGAAGCGCTCGTCGAGGCGCCCGCTGAGGGTGCGCTCGACCGAGCCGGGCTGCTCGTGGATCTCCTTGAGCAGGAAGTGCTCGTAGCCGCCGGTGTCGTAGGAGTCGATCTCCCAGTCCACGGTGGACGGCTGGCGGTGGGTGGTGCGGGCGTCCTCGGTGGAGGTGCGGAAGCCGTCGGCGCGGACGGTCGCCAGCTCGCCGTCCTCCAGGTGGACGACCTGGCGGGTGTACCGGACCAGGGCCGACACGTCGGAGGCGGCGAACATCTCCTTCTCGCCGATGCCCAGCACGATCGGGCTGCCGTTGCGGGCCACCACGATGCGGTCGGGCTGCTCGGCGTCCAGCACGGCGATGCCGTAGGTGCCGACCACCTTGCCGAGCGCGGCGCGGACCGCCTCCTCCAGCTCCACACCCTCGGTCGCGTGGGCGGCGATCAGGTGGGCGAGCACCTCGGTGTCGGTCTCGGAGCGGAAGACGGCCCCCTCGGCGGTGAGCCGGGCACGCAGCTCGTCGGCGTTCTCGATGATGCCGTTGTGGACGACCGCGATCCTCTCCGCGTTGTCCTGGTGCGGGTGCGCGTTGGCGTCGCTGGGCACGCCGTGGGTCGCCCAGCGGGTGTGGCCGATTCCGGTGCCGCCCTTGAACCGGGCCGGGACGGCGGCGGCGAGGTCGGCGACCCTGCCCTTGACCTTGCGGACCTTGATGCCGCCGGTGCGTCCGGCGACGGCCACGCCCGCGGAGTCGTAGCCGCGGTACTCCAGCCGGGCGAGACCCTCCAGCAGGAAGGGCGTCGCGTCCTTGGGGCCGATGTAGGCCACGATTCCGCACATCTGAATGGACTCCTTCTGGGGTGGCGTGGGAGGGCCGGTGTTCCGGATGGCGCGGGCGGACCGGGGGCGGGGCCGGCCCCGGCCGGTCGGGGCACGGCCGGCGAGGGGCCGCCGGTCAGCCGTAGACGATCCGGCGCAGTTGGCGGGCCGAGAACCCGGGCGCGGCGACGCGCCGGGCCGGCAGCTCCTCGGCGAGCCGGGCGAAGATCTTCTCGTTGGTCAGGCCGCGTGCCTGCAGCTCGCCGTGGCGGCGCCGGACGTACTCCTCGGTGGTCTCGGAGAAGTACGCCAGGACCTCCGCCACCACCCGCGCCGCCTCCCGGGGCCCGAGCGGGCTGGTCCGGGTGAGGTGGGCGAGCAGCTCCTCGTGGGGGTGGGACTGGGAGTGCGAGGAACCGGGAGCGCTGGACACAACTCGGGACTCTAGGCCGGGCAGGGCACGGAGATCAAAGATCCTGCCCGAATTCGGGCAGGACTTGCCGCATTCAGCTCAAAATCCAGCGCGTTCGCGCTCCGATGCCCGCCCCCGACCGCCCCCGGACCGTCGCCGGACCCCTTGTAGCGGCACCGGCACGACACGTAGCGTGACTCTTCGCATACGCATCGGAGAGACGCGCCCTCCACGGACGCGTCTCGGAAGAACCGGAGGCTTGCTGATGTGCGGGATCACCGGATGGGTCGCCTTCGACCGCGACCTCACCGCCGAAGGGCCAGTGCTCGACGCGATGACGGCCACCCAGCTCTGCCGCGGACCGGACGCCGGCGGGGTCCATCTGGAGCGGCACGCCGCCCTGGGCCACCGCCGCCTCGCCGTGATCGACCTCGAGGGCGGGACCCAGCCCATGACGGTCGAGCACGACGGCCGGGTGCTGGCCGCCCTCACCTACAGCGGGGAGGTGTACAACCACCGCGAGCTGCGGGCCGAGCTGGAGGCCGCCGGCCACCGCTTCCGCACCCGCAGTGACACGGAGGTCGTCCTGCACGCCTACCTGGAGTGGGGCGAGCGCCTCGCCGAGCGGCTGAACGGCATGTTCGCCTTCGCCGTGTGGGACACCCGCACCGAGGAGCTGCTGCTGGTCCGGGACCGGATGGGCGTCAAGCCGCTCTACTACCACCCCACCCGGCACGGCGTGGTCTTCGGCTCGGAGGCCAAGGCCGTGCTCGCCCACCCCTCCGTCCGGCCGGTGGTCGACCTGGACGGTCTGCGCGAGATGTTCGCCGTCACCAAGTCGCCCGGCCGCACCGTCTACCGGGGCGTCGCCGAGGTCCGGCCGGGCCACGTGGTCCGGATCCGGCGCGAGGGCGTCTCGGTGCGCCGCTACTGGGCCCTGGAGGCCCGCGAACACCCCCACGACCTGGACGCCACGGTGACCACCGTCCGGGCCCTGCTCGAGGACATCGTCCACCGCCAGCTGGAGGCGGACGTACCGCTCTGCTCGCTGCTCTCCGGCGGCCTCGACTCCAGCGCCGTCACCGCGCTCGCCGCCCGGGCGCTGCGCGCCGCCGGAGCCGGCCCGGTGCGCTCCTTCGCCGTCGACTTCACCGGCCAGAGCGAGCACTTCCGGGCCGACGAGGTCCGCTCCACCCCGGACGGCCCGTTCGCGCGGCTGCTCGCCCGGCACGTCGGCGCCGACCACAGCGTGATCGAGCTGGACGCGGGCGCGCTCACCGACCCGGCCGAGCGGGCCGCCGTGCTGCGCGCCCGGGACGTCCCCGGCGGCTTCGGCGACATGGACGTCTCGCTGCTGCTGCTCTTCCGGGGCGTGCGCCGGCACTCCACCGTGGCGCTCTCCGGCGAGTCGGCCGACGAGCTGTTCGGCGGCTACCGCTGGTTCCACGACCCGCGGCTGGTCGCCGCCGAGGACTTCCCTTGGGCGGGCGCGCTGAGCCAGCTCGCCGGCGCCGGCGCGGGACCGCGCGAGCAGCTGCTGGACCCTGGCCTGGTCGCCAAGCTCGACGTGCACGAGTACCGACGGGCCCGCTACCGGGAGGCGCTGGCCGAGGTCCCGCACCTGCCCGCCGCCGACCCGCTGGAGCGGCGGATGCGGGAGATCTCCTACCTCAACCTCACCCGCTTCGTCTGCATCCTGCTGGACCGCAAGGACCGGATGAGCATGGCCAACGGCCTGGAGGTCAGGGTGCCGTTCTGCGACCACCGGCTGGTCCAGTACGTCTTCAACGCGCCCTGGTGGATGAAGACCTTCGACGGCCGGGAGAAGAGCCTGCTGCGCGCCGCCGTCAAGGACCTGCTGCCGGAGGAGGTCGCCCAGCGGCCCAAGGCCCCGTACCCGGTGGTCCAGGACCCGCACTACCCGGCGCTGCTCCGCGCCGAGCTGGCCGCCGTCGCCGACGACGGCAGCGCGCCGGTGCTCGGCCTGCTGGACCGCCGGGCGCTCACCGACGCGCTCGCCCCGGACACCGACCCGCAGTCCGTCCGGCTCGGCGTCGACCTGGCGCTGGACCTCAACGCCTGGCTGACCGAGTACCGGGTGGAGCTGGAGCTCTGACCGAACCTCAGCCCGTACGGCGGCCGGCCGCCGCCGTACGGGGGCGGCCGGCCCCGGGCCATCCCGCGTCGATCGGCCGGCACGGCGTGCGGTAGCGTCGCCGACACCTCCCGAATGGCGGCCGAAAACGCGGAATCCGACCCGCGTGCCGTCAGGATGGGGAGCGAACCGTCCGCATCGATCCGCCGGGGGATCTCCGTCATGCAACCGCGAGCCTTCGCGATTCTCACCGCCCTGCTGCTGGGCGTCCTGGGCCTCGGCTCGGTGGCCGTCACCGACTGGACGCCCTCGACCACCGCGGCGGCCGCGGCTCCGGCGGCCACCGGCGCGACGGGCTCGGGTGCACCGCCCTCCGGCGGCGCCGCCGTCACCGGTGCCAGCGCCACCCCCACCGGCGACCCGGCGGTGTGGACCCGCTCGACGCTGCGCAACAAGCTGATGTCCGAGATGGAGGCCACCGACCCCGGCGTCGCGCTGGCCGACCTCGACAGGATCACCAAGCAGCTGCCGTACACCGTCCGGTTCTGCCACCCGATCGCGCACGAGCTCGGGCACGCGGCGGTCAAGCGGTTCAACGCCGACTTCCAGAAGGTCATCTCCTTCCCGCACGAGACCTGCGCGGCCGGATACCTGCACGGCGCGGTCGAGGAGATGCTGAACGCCTCCCAGCAGCCCGAGGTGGACCTCCTGAAGCTCTGCGCCCCCAAGAACAGCGGCCCGTGCATCCACGGCGTCGGCCACGGGACGATGTTCGTCGCCAAGCAGGACGTCGCCAAGGCCCGCGACCTGTGCAACAAGTTCACGACCGACCAGAACCGGATCCGCTGCTCCGAGGGCCTGTTCATGCAGCTCTTCGGCCCGGACGAGGAGGACGAGAAGGCGAAGGCGAACCTGCCCGCCGACAAGCTCGCCCAGGACCCGCTCTACCCGTGCAAGGACCAGCCGGCGCTGTTCCAGTCCGCCTGCTTCTTCTACGCGCCGACCTTCTACCTCTCCTCGCACGACTACCCGAACCATCCCGAGGTCTACGCCGACGCCCTCAAGTGGTGCCTGGCGGGCAAGGCCTCCGGCGGCGCCGTCGACTGCAGCCGCGGCGTCGGCTCGCGGACCATGAAGTACAACCTGGACCGCGAGGACTGGGCCGCCCAGCAGTGCGCGACCGCCGCCGACGGCTGGCAGCGCAAGGCCTGCGCCGAGGGCCTGGTCAGCTACTACACGGTGAACTACACCGAGGCCGGCGCGGCCGCCCGGCTCTGCGGCAAGATCACCAACAAGGAGATGCAGGGCTACTGCCGCTCCGCGAGCGGCCTCTCCGCCTCGCTCGACTAGGCGTCGCCAGGTCGACCGGACGTTCGCCACCGGAAGGGGCCCGCGCCGCACGGCGCGGGTCCCTTTCCGTAGGATCGCGGTGATCGGGTGCGCCGAGGACGCCGCGCCGCCAGGCCCTTGGCCCCGCACCCCCTGGGAGCCCGCCGTGACGACCCCTGACGACCTCCGCAGCCCCGGCGCCGACCACGTCGGCACCACCCCGCCGGCCGGCGACGACTTCCGCACCGCGGCGCACGCCGCCGCCGAGCTGGTCTCCGACTACCTCGACGGGCTGCCCGCCCGCCCGGTCTGGCAGCCCATGGACGAGGCCGCCCGGGCGGCCCTGCTGGACGCGCCCCTGCCGACCGCCGGCACCGCGCTCACCGAGTTGCTCGCCGCCGTCGAGCGGGACGTGCTGCCGTACCCGATGGGCAACGGCAGCCCCCGTTTCTTCGGCTGGGTCAACTCCGCCCCCGCCCCGGCCGGCGTCCTGGCCACCCTCGCCGCCGCCGCGATGAACCCCAGCTCGGCGGGCGGCGACCACGCCGACGTCCACCTGGAGCGGGCGGTGGTCCGCTGGATCGCCGAGCTGGTCGGCTTCCCGCACCCGGCCGGCGGCGGGCTGCTGACCTCCGGCACCTCGATGGCGACCATCGTCTGCCTGGCCGCCGCCCGCAACCGTGCCGCCCGCGCCGCCGGGTGGGACGTCCGCGAGGACGGCCTGGCCGGCCTGCCGCCGCTGGTCGGCTACGTCACCGGCGAGACCCATTCCTGCGTCCGCAAGGCCGCCGAGCTGCTGGGCCTCGGCAGCCGGCACCTGCGCACCGTCGCCACCGGGCCCGACGGCCGGCTGGACACCGCCGACCTGCGCGCCGCGATCGCGCGCGACCGGGACGCCGGCCTGCTGCCGTTCCTGGTGGTCGCCTCGGCCGGCACGGTCGGCACCGGCGCCGTGGACGCCTTCCACCCGATCGCCGACCTCTGCGCCGAGCAGGGCCTCTGGCTGCACGTCGACGGCGCCTACGGGGCCTTCGGCCGGCTCGACCCGGCGATCGCGCACCGCTACGCCGGCCTGGAGCGGGCCGACTCGCTCGCCCTCGACCCGCACAAGTGGCTGGGCGTCCCGGTCGACTGCGGCTGCGCCCTGGTGCGCGACACCGGCGAGCTGCGCGGCACCTTCAGCCTCGTCCCCTCCTACCTGCGCGACGAGGCGGCCGGCGCGCTCGGCTGGTTCTCCGAGTACGGCACCGAGCAGACCCGCCCGTTCCGCGCCCTCAAGGTCTGGGCCACCATCGCCCACCGAGGCCGCGACGGCCTCGCCCGGGACATCGGCCACTGCACCGCACTGGCCCGACGTCTGGGCGAACTCGTCTGCGCCGACCCCGAGTTGGAGCTGCTTGCCGAGGTGCAGACCTCCATCACGGCCTTCCGGTACCGGCCGGCCGGGCTTGACGAGGCCGCCCTCGACGCGCTCAACCGCCAGCTGCCCGCGGCGGTCCAGGGCCGCGGCCGGGTCTTCGTCACCGGCGCGCGCCTCGGCGACCGCGAGATGCTCCGCGCCTGCCTCCTCAACGCCGCCACCACCGAGGCCGACCTCGCGCTCCTGCTGGCCGAGGTGAAGTCGGCCGCCGCCGACCTGCGCACCATTAACCGACCGGACACGGAGGATTCGTGATCGTGAAACACCGGGACGGCAGATTGATGGCATGGAGCACACGGAGAAGCCGACCACCCCATCCCCCGAGACGCCGACCCCCTCCCGTGCCCAACGGCGCGGTGCCCGCAACCACCGCTGGCGCCGCGACACCGTCGAGCTCGCCGCGGTCTTCCTCTCGGTGACCGCCGCCGACCTCGTGGCCAAGGTCGTGGTGCACGGCCCGGACGGCCCGGTGGTCCTCGCCGCATCCGCGGCCGCCCTGGTCGCCACGGCGCTCTTCCACGCCTGGTGGTCGCACCGCCACCAGTTGCACGGTCCGCCCGCGCCGGACGCGCCCGCTCCCCCGGGCGCCGCGCAGGCCGCCGCGGCGCCGGTGAAGGAGCCCCTGAAGGGACCCCTGGACGACTTCGAGGAGACCGCGCTCTGGCGGATCCGCACCACCGTGCAGGACTCCCCCGGCAGCCTGGCACGGGTGTGCACGGCGTTCGCCGAGCGGCGGGTCAACATCGTCTCGATGCAGTCCCACCCGCTGCCCGAGGGCACCGTGGACGAGTTCTTCGTCCGCGCCCCGCGCTCGTTCACCCGGGCCGACCTGACCTCGCTGGTGGCCGCGGCCGGCGGGCACGACATCTGGAGCGCGCCCGCCGACGCGCACGACCTGGTGGACGGGCCGACCCACGTGCTGGCGCTGGCCACCCGCACCGCCCTGGACGCCGCCGAGCTGCCGGTCGCCCTGCGCCAGCTGTTCGGCCAGTGCACCATCCGCCAGTACCCGGGCGGGGCCGGACGCGCCGTCGCCGGGGTCGACGGCCACGTGCTGCGGCTTCCGGTGCCGTCCGGCGACCTGATCGAGCTCAGCCGCCCCCAGCTGCCCTTCACCCCGACCGAGTTCGCCCGGGCGAAGGCCCTGGTCGAGCTGGACGCCCTGCTCGGCCCCCGGGTCCCGGACGTCCGGGCGCGACTGACGCTGCCCGCCGGCACCGACCTGACCGTCCGGCGGGCCGACGCCGGCGACAAGGAGGCGGCGCTGGCCATGCACCACCGCTGCTCCCCGGACACCCTGCGCAAGCGCTACCACGGCCCCGTCCGGGACGCCGACCGCTACCTGGACCACCTGCTGGACGCCCGGCACGGCCAGACCCTGGCGGTCGAGGCGGCGGACGGCCGGATCGTGGCCCTCGGGCACCTGATGTGGGACGACGACAGCGCCGAGGTCGCCGTCCTGGTCGAGGACGCCTGGCAGCGCCGCGGCCTGGGCCTGGACCTGATGCGGCGGATGTCCGCGCTGGCCCTGGAGGCGGGGGTGGAGACGGTCTACGCCGTCACCCAGTCGTCCAACACCGGCCTGATCGCCACCATGCGCCGGCTGGCCGCACCGCTGGACTACCAGGTCGAGGAGGGCACCCTGGTGATCACCGCGCACCTGGCGGAGGCCGCGGAGCAGCTCCCCGTCCCGTGGCCGACCCGCCCGGGCCGGTAGCCCCGCCGGGCGGCGGGGCCCGCCTCGCCGATCCTGCCGCCGGACCAGCCGGCCCGGCCGTGCGGGGTCACCCGGCGGTCCGGTAGCCGATCACCCGGCGACCAACCGGGCGGTTATCGTTTCTTCACTACATCCTCACGCGGACCCCTCGGGCCGGACGGCGAGCCCCGCCGTCCGGCCCGCCGCACGCCCGCCGCGGGGAACCGGCAGGCCCCGGATCAGCGTCCCCAGCGGCGAAAGGCCCCTCCGTACACCGTCTTTCCTGACACCGCGTCAGGGCACCCGCGAGGGGGCCGCCGGGGCCGTCGCAGCAGGCGGCGCGGGGTCCGGAGCATCGAGCCGGCCGGCGGAGTCGGTAGGCTGACCCCGTCCCCGCCGCCCGACGGCTCGTTATCCGGCCCCCGGGCGGTGCCGCAGCAAGGAGGAACCACTGAGCATGGCAGGCACCGAACCGGAGCCCACAGGCGCACGCGACGCCTCGCTGCCCGCCCGCGCCAAGATCGCGGTGACGGCCGGCAAGGTGGCCGCCGCCGTGTCCCGCAAGGCCGGCCGCGGAAGCGGCTCGGTGATCGGCGGCAAGGTCGCCCTCAAGCTCGACCCCGATCTGCTCGCCACCCTCGCCGACCACCTGGACGTGGTGCTGGTCAGCGCCACCAACGGGAAGACCACGACCACGCGACTCATCGCCGAGGCGCTGCGCGCCGCCGGTCCGGTGGTCTCCAACGCCCTCGGCGCCAACATGCCGGCCGGCATCACCTCCGCCCTGGCCGGTGGCTCGGACGCCCGCTTCGGCGTCATCGAGGTGGACGAGAAGTACCTGGCCGGGGTCGCCCGCGACACCCGTCCGAAGGCGATCGCCCTGCTCAACCTCTCCCGCGACCAGCTCGACCGCGCCGCCGAGACGCGCATGATGGCCGAGAAGTGGCGCGAGGGCCTCCAGGACACCGAGGCCGTGGTCATCGCCAACGCCGACGACCCGCTGGTGACCTGGGCCGCCTCCTCCTGCAAGAAGGTGGTCTGGGTGGCCGCCGGCCAGGCCTGGAAGGAGGACGCCTGGTCCTGCCCCGCCTGCGGCGGTGTGATGCAGCGCCCCGGCGACGACTGGTTCTGCCAGGACTGCGGCTTCCGGCGCCCCAACCCGCACTGGGCGCTCCAGGGCACCCACGTGATCGACCCGCAGCGCGGTGCCTGGCCGATCCAGCTCCAGCTGCCCGGCCGCGCCAACCTGGCCAACGCCACCAGCTCGGCCGCGGTCGCCGCCGTCTTCGGCGTCGCCCCCCAGGTCGCGCTGGAGCGGATGCGCTCGGTCACCGCCGTGGCCGGCCGCTACGACGTGGTGCAGTACCAGGGCCGGGACATAAGGCTGCTGCTGGCCAAGAACCCGGCCGGCTGGCTGGAGACCTTCTCCCTGATCGACGGCCCCCCGGCTCCGGTCATCCTCTCCGTCAACGCCCTCGACGCCGACGGCACCGACACCTCGTGGCTCTGGGACGTCGACTACGAGCGCCTCGCCGGGCACCCGGTGTTCGTGATGGGCCAGCGCAAGCTGGACCTGGCCGTCCGCCTGGAGGTCGCCGGGCTGCAGTTCCACGTGGTGGACTCCCTGGAGCAGGCCGTCCGGATGGCGCCGCCCGGCCGGATCGAGGCGATCGCCAACTACACCGCCTTCCAGCAGCTGCGGAAGGTCGTGGCCGGCTGATGCCGGCCCAGCAGCCCCATCGAGTGAGCGTGACGGAAGGCCTTCGAGGATGAGTGAGAGCAGCCTGCGCGTGGTCTGGGTCTACCCGGACCTGCTCAGCACCTACGGCGACCGGGGCAACGCCCTGGTCGTGGAGCGCCGGGCCCGCCAGCGCCACCTCAACGTGACCCGGATCGACGTCCGCTCCGACCAGTCGATCCCCACCAGCGGGGACATCTACCTGATCGGCGGCGGCGAGGACCGCCCGCAGCGGCTGGCCGCCGAGCGGCTGCGCGCCGACAGCGGCCTGATCCGCGCCGCCGAGAACGGCGCGATCATCTTCGGCGTCTGCGCGGGCTTCCAGATCATGGGCCACGAGTTCATCAACGACCTCGGCGAGCGCGAGCCCGGCCTGGGCCTGCTCGACGTCTGGACAACCCGCGGCGAGGGCGCCCGGTGCGTCGGCGACGTGCTCGCCGACGTGGACCCGCGTCTGGGCCTGCCGCAGCTGACCGGGTTCGAGAACCACCAGGGCGTCACCCACCTCGGCCAGGGTGTCCAGCCCTTCGCCAACGTCACCGTCGGCCGGGGCAACGGCACCGGGGACGGCACCGAGGGCGCCTGGCGGGACACGGTCTTCGGCACCTACCTGCACGGCCCGGTGCTGGCCCGGAACCCCGCCGTGGCGGACATGCTGATCAAGCTGGCGCTGGACGTCAACGCCCTGCCGCCGGCCGACACCACCTGGTACGACGCGCTGCGCGCCGAGCGCATCGCGGCCACTTCGCGCCCCGCGTAGCACGTCCCCGCCCGGACCGGGTGCCCGCGATGCGGTCACCCGGCCCACCGGCGGGCCCGGACGTACGACAATGGGGCTGCCGGCTGCACACCCTCCTCGGCAGCAGGCTGCACTTCCGCGCGGGGGCGCCGACGGCGCCGCTCCCGCGTCGGCCCCTGCCCGGCCGGACGCAGGGGCCGTATGCTCGACTCCCCGGCCGCTTTCGGGCGTTCCGTCCGAATCGGCCGGCCCTTCACCCCACGGTCGCCTCCCCGTCACCACGGTGCGGGATCGGGCCGCTACGGTGACGGCTCGTCGTCCCAGCCTGTAGTCCGGCCGTTCCTCGGTTCTGCTCGGGAGTTGCAAAGCAATGCGTATTGGAGTGCTGACCAGCGGCGGTGACTGCCCCGGCCTGAATGCGGTGATCCGCTCCGTGGTCCACCGGGGGGTGGTCGACCACGGCGACGAGATCATCGGGTTCGAGGACGGCTGGCGCGGTTTCCTGGAGGGCCACCACCGGCCCCTGACCCTCGACTCGGTGAGCGGCATCCTCGCTCAGGGCGGCACCATCCTCGGGTCCTCCCGGGTGCAGCCCAGCCACCTGCGCGACGGCGTCGAGCGCGCCAAGCAGTACTGCGCCGACCTCGGCCTGGACGCCGTCATCCCGATCGGCGGTGAGGGCACCCTCAAGGCCGCCAAGCTGATGAGCGACGCCGGCCTGCCGATCGTCGGCGTGCCGAAGACCATCGACAACGACATCGCCTGCACCGACGTGACCTTCGGCTTCGACACCGCCGTCTCGGTCGCCACCGAGGCGCTGGACCGGCTGAAGACCACCGCCGAGTCGCACCAGCGCGTCATGGTCGTCGAGGTCATGGGCCGGCACACCGGCTGGATCGCGCTCAACGCGGGCATGGCGGCCGGTGCCCACGCGATCGTCGTCCCGGAACGCCCGTTCCACATCGAGAAGCTCACCGCCGTCGTGCGCGAGCGCTTCGACCGGCAGAAGAAGTTCGCGATCGTGGTCTGCGCCGAGGGCGCCAAGCCCGAGCCCGGCACCATGCACTGGGAGGAGGGCAGCAAGGACATCTACGGCCACGAGCGGTTCACCGGCATCGCCACCCAGCTCTCCCGCGAGCTGGAGCACCGGCTCGGCAAGGAGGCCCGCCCGGTGATCCTCGGCCACACCCAGCGCGGCGGCACGCCGACCGCCTACGACCGGGTGCTGGCCACCCGCTTCGGCTGGCACGCCATCGAGGCCGTCCACAAGGGCGCCTTCGGCCACATCACCGCGCTGCAGGGCACCAACATCAACCTGGTACCGCTGGCGGAGGCCGTCGCCGAGCTGAAGACCGTCCCGCAGGAGCGCTACGTGGAGGCCGAGACGGTCGTCTGACCCGTCCGCCCCCGCCGCGCCGCGGCACGAGGAGCACCGCCGCACGAAGCACCGCGGCACCGGCCCCCGAGCACCCGCCCGGGGGCCGGTGGCGTTCCGGCCCGGGGGCCGGTGGCGTTGCCGCCCGGGGGCCGGTGTCGTTCCCGCCCGGCGCCGGGCGGCAGCGGCTAGCGTGACCGGTGGGCCGGCCCACCACGGAAGGAACCAGTCGATGGAGATCCTGGCGTACGGCGTCCAGACCGACGAGCGGCCGCTGCTGGAGCGGGCCTTCGCCGGGCGGCACGAACTGCGCTGCCTGGACGTCTTCCTCAACCGCGACACCGCCCCGCTGGCCAGCGGCCACCCGGTCGTCAGCAGCAGCGTCAACGCCGTGCTCGACGCCGGGACGCTCACCGTGCTGGCCGCCGGCGGCACGAAGCTGATCGCCCAGCGCTCCACCGGCTTCAACAACATCGACCTGGACGCCGCCGCCGAGCTCGGCCTCACCGTCGCGCGGGTCTCCCACTACAGTCCCCACGCGGTCGCCGAACACGCCTGGGCGCTGGCGCTGGCGGTGAACCGGCGGCTCACCCGCGCCGCCGTCCGCACCCGCGAGTTCGACTTCCGGCTGGACGGCCTGCTCGGCCGCGACGTCCACGGCATGACGGTCGGCGTGATCGGCACCGGCAAGATCGGCACCTGCTTCGCCCGGATCGCCACCGGCTTCGGCACCGAACTGCTCGGCTGGGACATCGCCCCGAACCCGGACTGCCTGGAGCTCGGCATGGCCTACACCGAGCTGCCCGACCTCCTCGGCCGCTCCGACCTGATCAGCCTGCACGTCCCCCTGGTGCCGGCCACCCACCACCTGATCGACGCGGCCGCGCTGGCCCGGATGAAGGACGACGCCATCCTGGTCAACTCCAGCCGCGGCGGCCTCGTGGACAGCGCCGCCCTGGTGGAGACGCTGCGCGCCGGGCGGCTCTCCGGCGTCGGCCTGGACGTCTACGAGGAGGAGACCGGCGTCTTCTTCACCGACCGCTCCATCCACGGCATCACCGACGACACCCTCGCCCGCCTGGTCACCTTCCCCCATGTCCTGGTCACCAGCCACCAGGCCTACTTCACCGGGACCGCCGTCGGCCAGATCATCGACGCCACCGCCCGCAACGTCGACGACTTCGCCGCCGGCCGCCGCAACGAGAACACCCTCGTGCCGAGGAGCTGACCCCGCGAGAGGACGGCCCGTCGTGGGTTCCCCGGGCGGGGTCAGCAGACCGGAGTGGCGTTCCAGTGCTGGCGGAAGCGGCGCCGGGCCCGGTGCAGGCGGGAGCGGACGGTGCCGACCGGGAGCTGCAGGGTGCGCGCGATCTCCTCCTCGCTCAGGCCCAACACCCTGAGCGAGAGCACCTGTTGGTGCTGACGGGAGAGCCGCTCCAGGATGTCGTCGATGTGCACCACGTCCAGCGGGTCGGCGGTCTGGGTGACGTCGGGGAGCGCGTCCGCGGCGGAGGCCACCGAGAGCCGGGCGGCGCGCACGGCCTCACGGACGGCGATGGCGCGCACCCACCCGTAGAACGCACCGGTGTCGCGCAGGCCGTGCACACCGCGGTAGACCGCGAGCAGGGCCTCCTGGACGGCGTCCGGGCCGTGACGCCTGGCGATCGGCGTGCACACGCGGGAGACGTAGGGCGCGATGTGGGCCAGCAGGTCGTTGAGCGCCTGCCGGTCGCCGGCCCGTGCCCGCGCGAGCAGCTGCGCCGCGGTCGCCGCCGGGCTCGTGGGCAAGCGCGCTGCATGGTGAGCCTTTCGAGCTGTGGCACGGCGCACTGTTCGGTCCTACGGACGGCGAGCCGATCAGGTTCAGCCGAATCCGGATTTCCGCAGCAAGATTCGTGTCCCCCGTAGCTGCGGCGGACCCGCCGAAGGGGTCCGCGCGCTCAGCTTTTCACCTGGTCACGTATGCGCCAAGGTCGCCTCCGAGACATGGCCGAATCGCGTCTTCCGGCGGGTTCTCAGCCAAATGAGTCCCGACACGGGAGCCGGAACCTCCACATCCGAGCTGGCCGGATCCGTCGATTGTCCGGTTTTGTCCCGCTCGACCATCCTCAAAGTTGACCTTGACCCGACAAGTGGGGCTCCTGATAATGAGGCCTGAATGATCACCGTCGCCAATGCATTCACCGGTGCGACGCGTCGCCACGTCGGGCTCCGTTCAGCCCGAATTCACCGTTCCCTTTCTTGAGCTTTCCGCGGGTACGCCGGCAGATTTCCTCGCGCGCGCCCCGACTCCTGCTCGAACACATCGGTCGGTCTCTCCTGCGGTATTCCCGCTCCGCGCTGAAGGTTGGTGCAATGTCAGTCCATGAGGAAGAACTCCGGCCACTGTCGGGCGCCCAGGAAGGAATCTGGTTCGCCCAGCGGCTCGACCCGGCCAACGGCGCCTACAACACCGGCGAGTACGTCGAGATCCACGGCCGCATCGACCCGGCGCTCTTCGAGACCGCCCTTCGGCGCACGGTGGCGGAGGCCCAGACCTTCGCGCTGCGGTTCCGCGACACCCCGGACGGGCCGTGCTGCGTGCTGCCCGCCGAGCCGGCCGACTGGCCGCTGCACCGGATCGACCTGAGCGCGGAGCCCGACCCGCGGAGCGCGGCCGAGGCGTGGATCCGCGCCGACCTGGCCACCCCGGTGGACCTGGAGAGCGGCCCGCTGTTCACCCATGCGCTGTTCACGCTGGGCGCCGACCACTACGCCTGGTCCCTGCGCGCCCACCACATCCTGCTGGACGGCTACAGCTACAAGCTGGTGGCCCGCCGGCTGGCCGATACGTACAGCGCGCTGGCCGCCGGCGGCGAGGTCCCGCCGGATCCGTTCGGCCCGGTCGGCCCGCTGCTGGACGCCGATGCCGAGTACCGCTCCTCGGAACGCTTCGCGCAACACCGCGCGTACTGGACCGACCGCCTCGCCAACGCGCCCGCGCCGGTGCGGCTGAGCGCGCGCACCGCGCCACCGGTCTACCCGTTCCGCCGCCGCGCCACCGTGCTGCCCGACGCCGAGGGCCTGGCGGCGGCCGCCGGCCGGTTCGGCGCCTCCCGCACCGACCTGCTGGTGGCCGCGGTGGCCGCCTACCTGCACCGGGCGACCGGGGCGGAGGACCTGGTGCTCGGGCTGGCCACGATGAGCCGCCTGGGCTCGGCCGCGCTGCGCACGCCGGGCACCACCTCCGACATCCTGCCGCTACGGGTCAGGGTGGACCCGGGCACCACCGTGGGAGACCTGGTGCGCCGGGTCGCCGCCGAGCTGGCCGCCCTGCGGCGCAACCAGCTCTACCGCGGCGAGTACCTGCGGCGCGACCTGGGCCTGCTCGACGGAGGCCGGCGGCTGTACGGACCGGTGGTCAACCTGATCCCGTTCAGCGAGGACCTGCGCTTCGGCGGGCACCCGTCCACCTCCAGCCCGCCCGGGTCGCGGGCCGGGTCCCGCAGTGGCGCCCGCTGCCGGTGCAGTACGCCGACTACGCGCTCTGGCAGCGCCGCCTGCTCGCCCCGCCGCCCGCCGGGGCGGGTCTGCTGGAACACCAGCTGGCCTTCTGGCGCCGGGCGCTGGCCGGCCTGCCGGAGGACGCGGGTCTGCCCGCGGACCGGCCCCGGGGTGCCCGCCCGGGCGAGGGTGCGGCCCGCACGCTGACCGTGGACGCCGAGCTGCACCGGGCGCTGATCAGGCTCGCCGAGGACGGCGAGGCCAGCCTGTTCATGGTGCTGCAGGCCGCCCTGGGTGCGCTCCTCACCCGGTGGGGCGCCGGCCCGCTGGTCGCGATCGGCACACCCGTCGCCGGCCGGACCGACCCGGCGCTGGACGACCTGGTCGGCCTGCTGACCAACACCCTGGTGCTGCCCACCGACACATCCGGAGACCCGGACTTCCGCACCCTGCTGGCCCGGGTGCGGGTACTGCGGCTGGGCCCGACCACGGCGCCGCTGCGGCCCACCGCGACCGGCACCGCCAAGTTCGACCTGTTCCTCGACGTGGTCGAGCGGACCGACGAGCAGGGCGCCCCGGCGGGCCTGGACTGCCACCTGGAGTACGCCACCGAGCTGTTCGACGCCGCGACCACGCGGTGAGCACCGGCCCCGAGCTGCCGGAGCCCTCGGTGGACACCTGGGCGGCGGCGCTGCGCCGGGCCGCCGCGGCCGGGGAGCACGCGGAGGTGGTGCACGTCCGCGCGGACGGCTCGGAGACCCGCCGCAGCTACGCCTCGCTGGTCCCGGAGGCCTCCCGGGTGCTGGGCGGGCTGCGGGCCCTCGGGCTGCGCCCCGGCGACCGGGTGATCCTGCAGTGCGAGGACACCGAGGACTACCTCGCCGCCCTGTGGGGCTGCATCCTGGGCGGCATCACGGCCGTCCCGCTGACCGTGCCCGCCTCGTACGAGACCGCGTCGGCGGGGCCCGTGCGGCCGGACCACGAGGCCGACCTGGCCCGGCTGCTGGACCGGCTCGCGGGGCTGCTGCTGGTCGGCCGCACCGCGCTGCCCGACGAGCCCGACCAGGAGCGGGAGCCCGCCGCGGACGGCCCGGCCGCCGACCGGGTCGCGGCGTACCGGCGGCTGCGGGCGCTGGGCGAGGTCCGCTACGAGGCGGCCGACGTGACCGACCCGGGGCAGCTGCGGGCTGCGGTGGACCGGGCACGCGACGCGTGGTCGGCGCCGCTGGCCGGCGTGCTGCACCTGGCCGGCGACCGGGTCGAGGCGCCGGTCACCGAGCTGGACCCGGAGCGCTGGCGGTCCGCGCTGGCGGCCAAGGTCGAGGGCGGCTGGGTGCTGTACCGGCTGGCCGCCGAGCTGGACGCCTCCTACACGGCCTTCTCCTCGGTCAACGGCTTCTTCGGCGGCTCGCTCAACGCGGCCTACGCGGCGGGCTGCGCCTTCCTGGACGCGCTCGCGGTGCGCCACGGGCGCGACGGACGCCCGGTGCGCAGCCTGGCCTGGAGCGCCTGGAAGGGCCGCGGGATGAGCGAGGGCTACCGGCTGGCGGCGCTGACCGAGGCCCGGGGCTACCGCGCCCTCGATGCGGTGGCGGCCCTGCGCTCGTACGACCTGGCGGCGTCGACGGCCGAGCCGCACCTGCTGATCGGCGCGGACCGCACGGCGCCCTGGGTGCGGGCGCACCTGGCCGGCCCGGCCCGCCCGGTGCAGCGGCTGGCAGGCCGGGTGGTGCTGGCCGACGGCGCGGACCTGGGAGCGGTGTGCACGGGCGCCGGCGAGGCGGCCCGGCGGCTGGACGTCGACGGGCACTGGGTGCTGCGGGCGGCCGGGTCCGCCGAACCCGGCGGGTCCGCGGCCCCGGACGGCGCGTTTCGTCAACCCGGCAGGTTCCGCCCAGCCTGCACTTCGAGCGGCCCAACCCGCTGATCGACTTCGCCGCGACCCCGTTCCGGGTCCCGACCGCGCTGGAGGACTGGCCGGCCGGCCCGCACCCGCGGCGCGCCGCGGTGAGCGCCTTCGGCGTCGGCGGCACCAACGCGCACGTGGTGCTGGAGGAGGCGCCGGCCGCCCCGGCGGACTCCCGGGCGCCGGAGCGGGCGCGCTGGCGGGTGCTGCCGCTGTCGGCCCGCACCCCGGGCGCCCTGCGCGGCCAGGCCGACGCGCTGGCCCGGCGGCTGGCGGAGGACCCCGGGCTGCGGCTGGCCGACGTCGCCCACACGCTGACCGAACACCGGCCGGGGATGCGGCTGCGCTCGGCGGTCGCCGTGCGCAGCGCCCGGGAGGCGGTCGCCGCGCTGCGCGCGCCGCTGCCCGAGCCGGTGGAGGTGGCGGACGGCGCGCCGCGGCCGGTGGCGTTCCTGTTCCCCGGCGGTGGCACCCAGTACGTGGGCATGGGCACCGAGCTGTACCGGGCCGGCGGCGTGTACCGGGACGCGGTGGACGAGTGCGCCCGCATCCTGCGGCCGGGGCTCGGCGGGGACCTGCGCACCGCGCTGTTCGAACAGGTGGACCCGGCGTCCGCCGAGGCGTTCCTGGCGCTGGTGGTCACCCAGTACGCGCTGGCCGCGGAGCTCGCCGAGCGCGGCGTGCGTCCGGACGCCATGATCGGGCACTCGCTCGGCGAGTACACGGCCGCCTGCCTCGCCGGGGTGTTCACCCTGGAGGAGATGCTGCCGCTGGTTCACGAGCGGATCCGGCTGATCGCCGCCTGTGGCGGTGCCACGGTCGGGGTGGCGCTGGGCGAGCAGCAGCTGCGGCCGTTCCTGACCGAGGGCGTCTCGTTGGCCGCCGTCAACGGCCCGGCCGCCTGCACGGCCGCCGGCCCGGAGGCCGCGGTGGCGGAGCTGGAACGGCGGCTGGCGGAGGCCGGGGTGACGTTCCGCCGGCTGCGGATGCCGGCCGCGGCCCACTCCGCCGTGCTGGACCCGGCGCTCGGCGAGCTGGCCGGGCACCTGCGCTCCGTCCCGCTGCGCCCGCCGCGCATCCGGTACGTCACCAACGTCACCGGCGACTGGGCGACGGACGCGCAGGCCGGCTCGGTGGAGCACTGGGTCGCCCACACCCGGCAGACCGTGCGGTTCGCCGACGGCGTCCGGACGCTGTGGGAGGGCGGCAGCCCGGTGCTGGTGGAGATCGGCCCCGGGGACACCCTGCTGAAGCTGGCCGGCGCCGCGCTCGGCGAGCGGGCCGCGGTGGTGGGGGTGACCACGATGCGGCACGCCAAGGCCGAGAGCCCGGACGGGCAGGTGCTGGCGGCCGCGCTGGGGCGGCTGTGGAGCGCCGGTGTGGCCGCGCTGCCCGAGCCGGACCCGGCCGAGCAGGTGCGCCCGGTCCCGCTGCCCGGCTACGCGTTCGACCGCCGGCGGTACTGGATCGACGCCCCGGGGGCCCGGCCGGCCGGGGCGGCGGACGGCCCTGCCGGTCCCACCGTTCCTCCGCCACCCACCCCGGTACCACCACCCGAGGAGTCTCCCGGTGAGCCAGCCGAGCCAGGTCCCCTTCGCCGAGAAGGACCTCTACGAACTGGGCGACGCGCCCGAGTTGGGGCGGATGCCACGGCGCATGCACGCCTCGCTGATCCGCCGGGAGCGCTACGGCCGCCCCGCGGACGCCTTCCGCACCGAGGTGGTGGACGTGCCGCCGGTCGGCCGCAACCAGGTGCTCGTGAAGGTGATGGCGGCCGGCGTCAACTACAACAACGTCTGGGCGGCGCAGGGTTACCCGCTGGACGTGATCGCGGCCCGGCAGAAGCAGGGCGCCACCGAGGACTTCCACATCGGTGGCTCCGACCTCTCCGGCGTGGTCTGGGCCACCGGCGAGGGGGTGCGGCAGTTCCGGCCCGGCGACGAGGTGGTGGTGCTCGCCAGCACCTGGGACGAGCACGCCGAGGACATCCGGCTCGGCGCCGACCCGGCGACCTCCGCCAGCCAGCGGGTGTGGGGCTACGAGGAGAACTACGGCTCGTTCGCGCAGTTCGCGGTGGTGGGCGAGTACCAGTTGCACCCCAAGCCCGCCCGGCTGTCCTGGGCCGAGGCCGCCTGCTACCTCGCGACCGCCGCCACGGCCTACCGCCAGCTGTTCGGCTGGGAGCCGCACGCGGTCCGGCCCGGCGACCCGGTGCTGATCTGGGGCGGGGCGGGCGGTCTCGGCAGCATCGCGATCCAGCTGGTCCGGCACGCCGGGGGCATCCCGGTGGCGGTGGTCTCGAGCGCGGAGCGCGGCGAGTTCTGCGTCCGCCTGGGCGCCCGGGGCTGGATCGACCGGCGCGACTTCGACCACTGGGGACGGCTGCCGGACGCCACCGACCAGGAGGCGATGGCCCACTGGCTGAAGGGGGCCCGGGCGTTCGGCCGCCGGTTCTGGGAGGTGCTGGGCGAGCGGCGGGCGCCGCGGATCGTGCTGGAGCACTCCGGCCAGGACACCATCCCGACGTCGATGTACCTGTGCGACAACGCCGGCATGGTGGTCATCTGCGGCGGTACCACCGGCTACAACGGCGACGTGGACCTGCGGTTCCTGTGGATGCGGCAGAAGCGCCTGCAGGGCTCGCACGTGGCCAGCGCCCGGGAGGCGCGGGAGGTGTCCGCGCTGATCGCGCAGGGACACATCGACCCGTGCCTGTCGCGCACCTTCGACTTCGAGGAGGTCGGGCTGGCGCACCAGCTCATCCACGACAACCAGCACCCCCCGGGCAACATGGCGGTGCTGGTCAACGCGGGGCGCTAGGGCCGCACGCCGCCCGGGCGCGGCAGCGCCGTCCAGCAGAACACCCCGTCGCCCGCGGCGCCGACCCGCACCAGCGCCGCGGGCGGTGGGGTGCCCGGGGCGGCCGGGGCGGCCGGCAGGCTCGGCCGCAGGCGGAAGGCCTGCGGCCGAGCGCCGGCCGGCAGCGGGTCGGCGGTCAGGCGGGCCACGGTGAGCGCGCCGAAGGTTCCCGGCTGCAGCCCGCACAGCAGTTTGAAGGCCGCCTCCTTGGCGGAGAACAGGGCCAGCAGCCGGTGCTCCGCCTCGGGCGTACCGGCGTCGCCGACCCAGACGCGCTCCGGTCCGGTCAGCACCAGCCGTGCCGCCGCGGCGGGCAGCCGGCGCAGTTCCAGGTCGCAGCCGACCGCGGCGTGCCGTCCGAGCGGGGCGGCGACGGCCACCGCGAGCCCGGCCGAGTGGCTGATGGACAGCGTCCAGCCGGCCGGCGCCACGGGTCGGCGCCCGGCCCGCCCGATCTCGCCGACAGCCGGCCGGCGCCACGGGTCGGCGCCCGGCCCGCCCGATCTCGCCGACCGGGCCGCCGGCCGCCCGCAGGGCCCTTCGGGCCGCGCACCGGCCGGCCAGGAACTCGCGGCGCCGGGTGGGCGGCATCCCGGCCGCGGCCTGTGCCTCGCTCGGCCCGGCGGGTGCGGCGTCCACGTCCTCGGCGCCGCCGTCCCCGCCGGGCCCGCCGTCCCCGGCGAGGGCCCAGCCCAGGGACAGGCCGCGCGCGGCCAGGGCAGCGCCGAGCGGCGGCAGGTCGTCCAGGACCTGCCGCCGCACGAGCTCCCCTGTCACGCCCGGAGCAGCTTCTTGACGATCTTCCCGGCCGGATTGCGCGGCACCTGCTCGATGAACTCGATCCGCGCCGGGCGCTTGTACGGCGCCAGCCGCTCGGCCAGGTGGCGCTGCAGCTCGGCCCGGCCGGTGTCCGCCCCGGCCACCACGTAGGCCAGCGGCACCTCGCCGTAGTCGGCGTCGGGCATGCCGACCACGGCCGCATCCTGCACCGCCGGGTGCTGCAGCAGCGCCCGCTCGATCTCGGACGGGTAGACGTTCTGCCCGGCCCGCAGGATGAGGTCCTTGGTGCGGTCGACCAGGTGGATGCGGCCGGCCCGGTCGATCCGGCCGAGGTCGCCGGTGCGGATCCAGCCGTCCGCGGTGGTGATCTCGGCGGTGGCGTCCGGGTTGTGCAGGTAGCCGTGCATGACGCCCGGTCCGCGGACCACGATCTCGCCGATCGCCTCCGGCTCCACCTCCCGCCCGTCGGCATCGATCGCGCGCACGGACATGCCGGGGACGACCCGGCCGGCGGGGATGATCCCGCCCACCGCGTCCGGGGCCGGGTGCTCCTCCGGGCCGAGGGTGACGAACGGGCCGCCGACCTCGGTCATGCCGTAGACCTGCCGGAAGCCGCAGCCCAGCCGCTCGGCGGCCGCCACGTACACCTCGCGGGGCATCGGCGCGGCGCCGTACATGACCTCGCGCAGGGCGCCCAGTTCGGTGCGTTCCAGGGCCTTGGCCTGCAGCATGAAGCGCAGCATCTGCGGGACCAGCCAGATGTGCGTGGCGCGGTGGGCCTCGATCGCGGCCAGCGCGCGCTGCGGGGTGAAGCCGGGCATCAGCACGGCGGTGGCCCCGGCGGCCAGGTAGGTCAGCGTGACCACCATGCTGCCGTGGTAGAGCGGGCAGCAGTTGACCAGGACCATGTCGTCGGCAGGCCTGCTGACGGCCAGCCAGCCGAGCGCGATGGCCCGGAACGACCGCTGGTCCACCACGACGCCCTTGGCCCGGCCGGTGGTGGCCGAGGTGTGCAGGATCGCGACGGGATCGGTGTCGGCGACCTCGGGCAGCTCGAACTCCGGCGCGTCCGCGCCGATCTCCGCGAAGGCCGGCTCGTCCAGGGCGATCCGCCGCGGCACCGGGAGGTCCGCGAAGCGCTCCAGCAGCGCCGTCTCGCCGATCAGGGCGGTCGGCTGGTGAGACTGTGGTTGAGCGGCACCCGCCGCTCCGACGGCTACCGGCGGATGCTGATCCGTCAGATCGCCCAGCACGCGCACTCGGAGATCATCGGCATGCAGCCGGAGGGCGCCTGGCTGACCCGCGCGCCGTCCCTGCACCGCAAGGCGGCCCTGCTGGCCAAGGTGCAGGACGAGGCCGGGCACGGCATGTACCTGTACTCGGCGGTCGAGACCCTGGGCGTGGACCGCGCGGACCTGCTGGACGCGCTGCACCGCGGCCAGCAGCGCTACGCGGCGACCTTCGACCACCCGGCGCTGACGTGGGCCGACACCGGCGCCATCGCCTGGCTCACCGACGGCGCCGCGGTGGTCAACCAGGCACCGCTGACCCGAACGTCCTACGGCCCCTACGCGCGGGCCATGCGGCGGGTCTGCCAGGAGGAGGCGTTCCACGTGCGGCAGGGCTACGACCAGTTGCTGTCCCTGACCCGGGGCACGCCGGAGCAGCACCGGATGGCCCAGGACGCGGTGAACCGCTGGTGGCTGCCCGCGGTGGCGCTGATGTTCGGGCCCCCGGACACCGAGGCCGGCGGCGCGGGCGTGGCGGTCGGTTCGGCGGTCTCCCGGCAGGCCATCGCCTGGGGCATCAAGCAGCACACCAACGACGAGCTGCGCCAGCGCTTCGTGGACCTGGTCGTGCCGCAGGCCGAGAGCCTGGGCCTGACCCTGCCGGACCCCGCGATCCGCTGGAACCCCGAGCGCGGCCACCACGACTTCGGCCCGATCGACTGGCCCTGCTACCGGCGGGCGCTGGCGGAGGGGACCCACTGGGCGCGGCAGCGCCTCGCGCACCGGGAGGCGGCCCACCGGGACGGCGCCTGGGTGCGGGAGGCCGCCGAGGCGTACGCCGGCCGCGGCGGCGAGGAGACGGCGGAGGTGGCGTCGTGACCGGCGGCAACGGCGGCGCGCCGGCCTCCTGGGAGGTGTTCCTGCGGGCCAGGCGCGGACTGGCCCACCAGCACGTCGGCTCGGTCCGCGCGGCGGACCAGCAGCTGGCCCTGGCCACCGCACGCGACCTGTTCGCCCGCCGGGGCGAACCGCAGTCCCTGTGGGTGGTCCGCTCGGACCAGGTGCACGCGGTCTCACCGCAGGAGAAGGACCCGTACTTCGCGGGCGCGGCGGCCAAGCCGTACCGCTATCCCGGTCACTACGCGCCGTTGGGCGGGCCGGAGTCGTCCGAGCCCTCCGGTCCGGCCGCGTCGGCCGATCCACCCGGGCCGGCCGATTCACCCGGGCCGGCCGAGCCGTCCGAGTCCGCGGAGGGAGCGGGCCGTGACCGCTGACACGACGGCCGGTACCACCGGCGGGACGACGGCGGCGCGGGAGCGGGACCTCGCCCGCTGCGCGCTCGGACTGGGCGACGACGCACTGGTCCTGGCCCAGCGGCTGTGCGCCTGGATCACCCGGGCGCCGAGCATCGAGGAGGACCTGGCGCTGTCCAACATCGCCCTGGACCTGCTCGGCCACGCCCGCGTCCTGCTGACCATGAGCGACGCGATTTCCGCAACACGCTCCTCGCCGAGCTCCCGGGCGGCGACTTCGCCGTCACGGTGGCCCGGCAGCTGCTCTACACGCACTACGCGCAGTTGTACTACGCCGAGTTGGCGGGCTGTGCGGCCCCCGAGCTGGCCGCCTTCGCCGGGCGCGCCGCAACGGAGGTGGGCTACCACCGGGTGCACGCCGACGGCTGGACGGTCCGGCTGGGCCTGGGCACCGCCGAGAGCCGGCGCCGGATGCAGACCACCTCACCGACGACACCGTGGCGATCACCCTCGCGGTGCCGGACCGGCTGGCCGGCGCCTTCGCCCACCGCGCCGGGCAGCACGTGGTGATCCGCCACCGGCAGGACGGGCGCGACCTGCGGCGCTGCTACTCGGTCTGCCCGCCGCCGTCCGACCCCGGCCGGCTCCGGCTGATCGTCAAGCGGGCGAGCCCGGACGGTTTCGGGGCGCACGCGACGACCCGCCTGGCGGTGGGAGACCGGCTGCAGGTCTCCCCGCCGGCCGGCACCTTCCAGCTGGCCGCCGCCCCGGTCGCGCACCACGTGCTGCTGGCCGGCGGCACCGGCATCGCCCCGCTGCTGGCGATGGCCGCGGCCGCACTGCGCGACGACCCGGGCTGCCGCGTCTCACTGCTGTACGCCGCCCGCGGCGCCGGCTCGCTGCTGCTGGCCGACGAGCTGGCCGACCTGAAGGACGCGTACCTGGGCAGGCTCACCATGCTCCAGGTCTTCTCCCGGGAGCGCCGGGAGGCGGAGCTGCTCTCCGGCCGGCTCGACGGCGACCGGCTGCGGCGCCTGCTGTCCGCGCCGGGCACCGAGTTCGACGCGGCCACCGCCTTCTACCTGTGCGGACCGTGGGGGCTGGTGGCGCTGGCCCGGACCGCGCTCGCCGAGGCCGGCGCGGCCGAGCGGCAGATCCGTCTGGAGCTCTTCTCGCCCGAGGGGACGCCCGCCGCGGTCCCGGTGCCGCCGGCCGGCCGCAGCGTCCGGGTCACCGCACGGCTCGGCGGCCACACCGCCGGCGCCCGGATGCTGCCCGGCGACCGCACCCTGCTGGACGCGGTGCTGCGGGTCCGGCCGGACGCACCGTACTCCTGCCGGGTCGGGCTCTGCGGCAGCTGCCGCGCCCGGGTGGTCTCCGGCTCGGCGGCACTGGACAGCCAGTACGCGCTCGACAGTACGCGCTCGACCCGGCCGAGGTGGCGGCCGGCTACACCCTCACCTGTCGCGCCCGTCCGCAGACGGACGCGATCGAACTCGACTTCGACGCCTGAGACCTCGGGCGTCCCGAACGCCGGCCCCGGCGGGGCCGGCGCAGAGAGGAACCAAGATGACGTCGACCAGACTCGCCAACCGGACCGCGCTGGTGACCGGTGGCAGCCGCGGCATCGGCCGGGCGATTTCGCTGCGGCTCGCCGCCGAGGGCGCGCTGGTGGCCGTGCACTACGGCCACGACCACCAGGCCGCGCAGGACACCGTCAAGCAGATCGAGGCGGACGGCGGCCGGGCCTTCGCCCTGCGCGCCGAGCTCGGGGTGCCGGGCGACGCCGAGGCCGTCTGGGACGGCTTCGACCGGGGCCTGGAGGCGCTGGGCGCGCCGGCCGGGGTGGACATCGTGGTGAACAACGCGGGCGTCACGCTGCCCAAGTCCATCGCGGACGTCACCGAGGAGGACTACGACCGGGTCTTCGCCGTCAACACCCGTGCGCCGTTCTTCATCCTCCAGCGCGCGCTGCCCCGGCTGCGCGACGGCGGCCGCATCGTCAACGTCTCCTCGGGCGCCGCCCGGATCGCCTACCCGGCGATCGCCGCCTACACGATGACCAAGGGCGCGCTGGACGTCCTCACCCCGGCCCTGGCCCTGCAGTTGGGCCCGCGCGGCATCACCGTCAACACCGTCGCGCCCGGCTTCACCGACACCGCGATCAACCCGACCCTCGCCGACCCGCAGATCCGCAGCGCCCTCGCCGCGCACTCGGCCTTCAACCGGCTCGGCGCGCCCGCCGACATCGCCGACGTGGTGGCCTTCCTGGCCGGTGACGACGCCCGCTGGATCACCGGCCAGTGGATCGACGCGACCGGCGGCGTCCACCTCGGCCTCTGACACCCTGGAGCCCACAGATGATCAACCGAACGCCCGTCCCCGGGGACGCCGCCGAGCTGGCCGTCTTCTCGGGCACCTCGCCGTACGAGGACTACGTGCACGCCTCGGTGCTCGGCTCGCTCCAGCAGCCGTCGCTCCAGCAGCCGTTCACCGACGCGCCCGACGAGATGGGTTTCCTGGTCACCACCCAGGTGATGGAACTGTGGTTCAAGCTGATCGTGCACGAGTGGCGCGCGGCCTGCGACGCGTTCGCCAAGCAGGACCTGCCGGCGGCGCTGGACGCGCTGGAGCGCAGCCGCCGTGCCCACCTGTCGCTCAACGCCAGCTGGACGCCGCTGGCCGCGCTGACGCCGGTCCGCTTCAACGGCTTCCGGGCCGCCTTCGGCAAGGCCTCGGGCGCCCAGTCCGTCCGGTACCGGATGATGGAGTTCCTGCTCGGCGAGAAGTCCGACGCGATCCTGGACGCCCACCGCGGCGACCCCGTGGAGCACGCCGAGCTGGGTGAGCACCTGCACGCCCCCTCGCTCTGGGACGAGGTGCTGCGCTACCTGCACTCCCAGGGCCACGAGGTGCCGCAGGCCGTGCTCCGGCGGGACGTCACCCAGGAGTACCGGCCGGACGAGGGCGTCGTCGAGGTGTGGCGGCGGATCTACCGCGGACCGCAGCACGATCCGCTCCTGCGGTTGGCCGAGCTGCTCACCGACATCGCCGAGTCGGTCGAGCGCTGGCGCACCGACCACCTGCTGGTGGTGCGGCGGGCGATGGGGGCCAGGCCGGGCAGCGCAGGCACCTCCGGGTTGGACTGGCTGGACCGTCGCGCGCGGCGCCGGGTCTTCCCCGAGCTGTGGACGGTGCGCAGCCATGTCTGAGCCCACGTCCGACCCGAGCGTCACGTCCGACCCGAGCACCACGAACCGCCACGACGGCCGCCGCCGTCACGGCGACCACGACGGCCGGCAGGACGATCTCCGCCTTCGCCGCCGAGGAGGAGCGGAGGGTGCTCGGCCTCCGGCCGGTGCTGGCCCCGGTCCACGGCCGTTACGGCGACCACCCGCACCAGGTCTACGACCTGTGGCCGGCCGCGGGCGACCCCGCCGACACACCCCTGGTGATCCTGTTGCACGGCGGCTACTGGCGCTACGACCGGATGCACCTGACGCCGTTCGCCGCCTACCTGGCGGGGCAGGGGCTGACCACCCTGCTGCCGGGCTTCCGTCGCTCCGGAGGCGCGGGCGGCTACCCGGAGACCTTCGACGACATCGCGCGCATCGTGGACACCCTCCCGGCCGGCCGGCCGTACGTCCTCGCCGGGCACTGCTCGGGCGGGCACCTGGCGTTGTGGGCCGGGGCCCGCGCGCTGCTGCCGGCCGACTCCCCCTGGCACGCCAGCGCCGGGTCGCCCACCGCGATCCTCGCGCTCGCCCCGCTCACCGACCTCGAAGCCACCATCCGGGACCGGCTCAGCGAGGACGCGGCCCTGCAACTGCTCGGCGGCCCGGAGGCCGTACCCGAGCGGCTGCCGCTGGTGGACCCGGTCACCCTGCTGCGCGGGCCGGGCACCACCGGGGTGCGCACCGTCCTGCTGCACGGCGCGCTCGACGAGGAGGTGCCGCTCGACCAGTTCACCGACTACGCCGCCGTCCACCGGGACCTGGAGGTCGTCGTGCTGCCGGACACCGGCCACTACACCCTGATCGAGCCCGGCGCGCCGGGCGCCCGCGCGGTCGCGGAGCAGTTGCACCGGCTGGCCGCAGAGTTCGGCCCGGGGCGAGCCGCCGGGAGCGCCGCGGCCACCGGGAGCGCCGGGAGCACGGCATGAGCAGCACCGCCGAACGCCTCGCCGCCCGGGCCGCCGCGCTGGATTCCGCCGACCCGCTGTCCGGCCTGCGCGAGCGCTTCCTGCTCCCGCCGGGCGTCGTCTACCTGGACGGCAACTCGCTCGGCGCGCTGCCCGCGGCCGTCCCGCCGGTGCTGGCGGACGCGGTGCACCGGCAGTGGGGCACCGGTCTGATCCGTTCCTGGAACGACCACGCCTGGTGGCAGGCCCCGCTGCGGGTCGGCGACGCGGTCGGACGCCTGATCGGTGCGGCCCCGGGGCAGGTGGTGGTCGGCGACTCCACCAGCGTGCAGCTGTTCAACGCGCTGAGCGCGGCGGTCCGGCTCCGCCCCGGCCGGCCGCTGCTGGTCGTCGACCGGGACCACTTCCCCACCGACCGGTACCTCGCCGCCTCCGTCGCCCGGCTCCACGGCCTCCGGCTCCGCGCGGTGCCGGCCGACGCGCTGGCGGACCTGCTGTCCCGGGAGGGGGAGCAGGTGGCCGCCGTACTCGGCGCACCGGTGGACTACCGCACCGGCCGGCTGACCGACCCGGCGGCCGTGACGCGGGCCGCCCACGACGCGGGCGCGCTGGCGGTGTGGGACCTGTGCCACGCCGCCGGAGCGCTGCCGCTGGACCTGGACGCGCTCGGCGCCGACCTGGCCGTCGGCTGCGGCTACAAGTACCTGTGCGGCGGCCCGGGCGCCCCGGCCTTCCTCTACGTCGCCCACCGGCACCAGGCCGACTTCGACCACCCCCTGACCGGCTGGAACGGCCACGCCGACCCGTTCGACCCGACCGAGGAGTACCGGCCCGCCGAGGGCGTCTCGCGCGCGCGGATCGGCACTCCGCCGATGCTCTCCCTGCTCGCGCTGGAAGCCGCCCTCACCGTCTTCGAGGGCGTCGACCCGGCCCGGCTGCGGGCCAAGAGCCTCTCCCTGACCGGCTTCCTGCTCGACTGCGCCGACGACCTGCTCGCCCCGCAGGGTTTCACCCTCGGGGTCAACGCCCTCTACGTCTCCCATGCCGACGTGCTGCACGCCATGACCACCCTCCGGGAGATCGCCGCGGAGGGCGCGCACCGGCCGTACCTGGCCAAGCGGCGGGCGGTGGTGACCTGAAGCACGACCGGTGAGCCGGACGACCGCCCCGGTACGGCGCCGCACCTGCGACCCGGGTGGGACCGGTGCCGTCCGAGCGGTGCCGTCCGGACCGGTGTCGTCCGGGCCGGCGCCGTCCGGACGGGTGTCGTCCGCCCCCGACCCTTGCCGTCCCGGCTCGCCGCCGGAAGGGGGCCGGGGGGAGGCCCGGGGTAAGGCCCGCCTAGGCTGTAGGGCGAACCAAAACGGGCGAACCGGACCCACCCTGGGCCCGCGACGAGGGAAAGCAGGACCCGCCGATGGGCGACGGAATGTCAGGGATGCACCACCACGGCGGGATGTCGCAGCTGGGACCGTTCTCCCTCTCCAACGTCATGACCTGGTCCCCCGACTGGGTCTTCCTGATCGGCAGCCTGGTCGCCCTGGCGCTGTACGTGACCGGCGTGGTCCGGCTGTACCGCCGCGGCGACCGCTGGCCGATCGGCCGGACCGTCGGCTGGGTCGCGGGCGTAGGCTCGGTGATCCTGGTCACCTGTACCGGGCTCAACGACTACGGCATGGTGTTGTTCAGCGCGCACATGATGCAGCACATGGTGCTCTCCATGCTGTCGCCGATCCTGCTGCTGCTCGGGGCGCCGATCACGCTGGCGCTGCGCTCGCTGCGTCCGGCCGGCAAGGGCCGGCCGCGCGGTCCCCGCGAGCTGCTGGTGGCGCTGCTGCACAGCACCTACGTCCGGGTGATCTCGCACCCCGCGTTCACCATTCCGCTGTTCATCGCGAGCCTGTACGGGGTGTACTTCACCCCGCTGTTCGACTTCCTGATGCAGTACCGGCTCGGGCACATCTTCATGATGGTGCACTTCCTGGCCGCCGGCCTGGCGTTCTTCTGGCCGATCATGGGCGTGGACCCGGGCCCGCACCGGCCCGGCCACGTGATGCGGATCATCGAGCTGTTCATGGGGATGCCGTTCCACGCGTTCTTCGGCGTGGCCGTGATGATGGGCAGCCACCAGCTGGTGAGCACCTTCACCGAGGCGGGCGCCCCGCCCGGCACCGACCTGCTGGCCGACCAGAAGCTGGCCGGCGGCATCACCTGGGCGTTCGGCGAGATCCCGACCGCGATCGTGCTGATCGCGCTGGTCTACCAGTGGATGCGTTCCGAGCAGCGGCTCTCCCGCCGCCGGGACCGCGCCGAGGACCGCAACGGCGACGCCGAGCTGGCGGCGTACAACGCCTACCTGGCCTCGCTCGACAAGCGGAACCAGCGCCCGGCGGCCCCGGCCGCCGACGCCGGCTGAGCCGACCGCTCCGGCCCCCTCCGGTCCCAGGAGCCCCCGCCCGTCGGGCGGGGGCTCCTGTGTTTCCGGCCTCCGGCCGGCCGGCGCGAACGGGCGCGGTCAGGCCGACGGGTCGGTCCCGCCGCCCTGCCGGGCCAGGCCGGCGACCAGGATGTCCAGGCCGAACTCGAACCGCTCGCCCCCGACGTTGCGGGTGAGCGCCACGGCCATCGAGGTGATCATCGGGTACCGGTCGACCGGGATCGTGCCGAAGTACGCCAGGACCTGGTCGGTGAACTCCTGGGAGTTCCCGCCGCTGCGGGTCGAGGCCTCGAAGGTGGTCGCCGTGGTGTACAGCCCGAGCAGGTCCACCCCGTACGCGGCCGTCTGCTCGTCCAGGCCACCGGCGCGCAGGATGGCGAGCATGTTCTCGGCGACGTCCATCGCGTGCGGGGTCATCGGGACGTTGGCGGTCACCGCGGCCTTGGCCAGGTCCCGGTGGCCGAGCAGGACGTCCCGCGAGCGCCGCAGCAGCCGCTTCAGCTGCTCCTGCCAGTCGGCCGGGTCGGGCCGTTCGAGCTCGATCTCGGAGTAGGCGAGGTCGAGGACCAGGTCGACCAGCTCCTCCTTGTTCCCGACGTGCGCGTAGAGGCTGGCCGCACCGGTGTCGAGCTCCTGGCCCACCCGGCGCATGCTCAGCGCGTCCATGCCCTCGGTGTCGACGATCCGCAGCGCGGCCTCGACGATCCGCTCGCGGGTGAGCGGCTGGCGCCGGGAGCCGCCCTTCTCCTTCTCCTGCCACTGCCCCGACCAGCTCGAACGCGGGGCTGCACTGGTCATGGAGGGCTCCTTCACGGGTCGACGACGCATCCCACCCTACTTGACACGAACGCCGTTCCATGGAAGAACACTGTTCGTCAAGCCAAACAGTGTTCGTTCGGACGAACGAGGTTCGTCCAGCTCTGAATCCACTCGGAGACCCGCATGACCAGTCCGACCGCCACTTCCGCCCCCGCCGCACCGGCCGCGCCCGAGCCCGCCGGCTACCGGCTGCGCTGGGCCGCCCTGGCCGTGATCCTCGCCGCCGAGGTGATGGACCTCCTCGACACCACGATCGTCGGAGTCGCCTCCCCCGCCATCCAGCACGACTTCGGCGGCAGCGGCGCGCAGATCCAGTGGATCTCCGCCTCCTACACGCTCGCCTTCGCCGTGCTGCTGATCACCGGCGGCCGGCTCGGCGACCTCTTCGGCCGCAAGCGCCTCTTCGTCGTCGGCGCGGCCGGCTTCACCGCCGCCTCGGTGCTCTGCGCGGCCGCGCCCGGCGCCGGCACGCTGATCGCCGCCCGGACCGTCCAGGGCCTCTTCGCCGCGCTGCTGATCCCGCAGGGGCTCGGCCTGATCAAGGCGATGTTCCCGCCCAAGGAGGTGGGCGCCGCGTTCGGGCTGTTCGGCCCCGTCCTCGGGCTCTCCTCCGTCCTCGGGCCGACGCTGGGCGGCTACCTCACCGACGCCGACTGGTTCGGCACCGGCTGGCGGATGGTCTTCCTGGTCAACCTGCCGCTCGGCGTGCTCGCCGTGCTCGCGGCCCTCAAGGTGCTGCCCGCCGACCGCACCACCCGCGCCCCCGGCGCCGGCCGGCTCGACCCGGTGGGCGTCCTGGTGCTGAGCGCCGCCGTACTCCTCCTCGTCTACCCGCTGGTGCAGGGCCGCGAGCTGGGCTGGCCGCTCTGGACGTACGCCGCCATGGCGGCCTCGCTGCCGGTGCTCCGGCTCTTCACCGTCCACCAGCGGCGGGTGCTGCGCCGTGGCGGCACCCCGCTGATCGAGCCCTCGCTGTTCGGCAAGCGCGCCTTCACCTCGGCGCTCGCCACCGGACTGGTCTTCTTCGCCGCCGTCTCCGGCCTGCTGCTGGTCTTCACCCTCCACCTGCAGCTCGGCCTCGGCTGGACCCCGCTCCACTCCGGGCTGAGCATGATCCCGCTCTCGCTCGGCATCGTGCTCGGCGCCGTCCTCTCGGGCGCCCTGCTCGGCCCGCGGTACGGCCGCAGGGTGCTGCACGCCGGCATGACGGTCGCGGCGGCGGGGGTGCTCGGGCTCCGGGCCACGGTCGAGCACTGGGCGGCCGACCTCACCAGCTGGGAGCTGGTCCCCGCGCTGGCCGTCGCCGGCCTCGGGCTCGGCCTGATCATGGCGCCGTTCTTCGACATCGCCCTGGCCGGGGTGGAGGACTCCGAGACCGGTTCGGCGGCCGGCGTGCTGAACGCGCAGCAGCAGCTCGGCGGCTCGATCGGGGTCGCGTTGCTCGGCACCGCCTTCTTCGGCCGGGCGGGTTCGGACGGATTCCGCCACGCCGCCGGCTGGACGTACGGCCTCACCGCCGGCCTGTTCGCGGTGACCTTCGTGGTCGCCTTCCTGCTCCCCCGCCACGCCCGACCGCAGGCCTGCCGGTGACCGAGATGGTGTTCTCGCCGCGACGGATGCGCTCCAGCGAGAACTTGGTGGCCTCGACCGGGGACTTGATCTCGATCTGCAGGCCGGTGGTGTCGTGCTGCGCCAGGTACGTCTTGACCTTCTCGATCAGGACGGCGTCGTGCGCACGGTCCTCGTCCAGCCAGAACACGGCCGGGTCGCCGGTGGCGCGGGCGCGGGTGACGGCCAGCTTGACCCAGTCCTGGATCGGCAGGTCCTTGGTCTGGCAGGCGCGGAAGATGTCGCCGGGCTGGACGGGCTGCTCCAGGACGACGTCGCCCTCGGCGTCGACGAGCCGGACGGTGCCGGCGGCGGCGATCTCGAAGGTCTTGTCGTGGCTGCCGTACTCCTCGGCCTTCTGGGCCATCAGACCGACGTTGGGCACCGAGCCCATGGTCGCCGGGTCGAAGGCGCCGTGGGCGCGGCAGTCCTCGATCACGGCCTGGTACACGCCGGAGTAGCTGCTGTCCGGCAGCACGGCCAGGGTGTCGGCCTCGTTGCCGTCCGGGCCCCACATGTGGCCCGAGGTGCGGATCATGGCCGGCATCGAGGCGTCGACGATGACGTCGCTCGGGACGTGCAGGTTGGTGATGCCCTTGTCCGAGTCGACCATGGCCAGGGCCGGGCCGTCGGCCAGCTCGGCCTCGAACGAGGCCTTGATCTCGGCGCCCAGGTGCGGCACGTTGTCCAGGCCGTTCAGGATGGTGCCGAGGCCGTCGTTCGGGCTCAGACCGGCGGCGGCCAGCACCTCGCCGTACTTGGCGAAGGTCTGCGGGAAGAAGGCGCGGACCACGTGGCCGAAGACGATCGGGTCGGAGACCTTCATCATGGTGGCCTTGAGGTGCACCGAGAACAGCACGCCCTCGGCCTTGGCGCGGGCGACCTGGGCGGCCAGGAACTCGCGCAGCGCGGCGACGCGCATCACCGAGGCGTCGACGACCTCGCCGGCCAGCACCGGGACCTTCTCGCGCAGCACGGTGGTGGTGCCGTCCTCGGCCACCAGCTCGATGCGCAGCGCGCCGTCCGCGGCGATCACGGTCGACTTCTCGGTGGAGCGGAAGTCGTTCTCGCCCATGGTGGCGACATTGGTCTTGGAGTCGGCCGACCAGGCGCCCATGCGGTGCGGGTGGGTCTTGGCGTAGTTCTTGACCGAGGCGGGGGCGCGGCGGTCGGAGTTGCCCTCGCGCAGGACCGGGTTGACGGCGCTGCCCTTGACCTTGTCGTAACGGGCGCGGACGTCCTTGTCCTCGTCGGTCTGCGGGTCGTCCGGGTAGTCCGGCAGCGCGTAGCCCTGCGCCTGCAGCTCGGCGATCGCGGCCTTCAGCTGCGGGATGGAGGCCGAGATGTTCGGCAGCTTGATGATGTTGGCGCCCGGGGTCTTGGCGAGCTCGCCCAGCTCGGCGAGGGCGTCCTCGATCCGCTGGCCCTCCTCCAGACGCTCCGGGAAGCTCGCGATGATCCGCCCGGCCAGGGAGATGTCGCGAGTCTCCACCTGCACGCCCGCCGTCGAGGCATAGGCCTGGACCACCGGCAGGAACGAGTACGTCGCCAGGGCCGGCGCCTCGTCGGTGTGCGTATAGATGATGGTCGAGTCAGTCATCGGTACTCCGCTTCACGTCTCCAACGTCTTGACGTCAAGATATCTCGTCGGTGCCCCCTCGCTCCACCTCCCCCTGCCGTGGAATGCGCGCGGGCCCCGCCCGGGGCGGACGGCGGTCAGCTCCACCGTGGTCCCGGGGCGGGCGCGGGGCAAGCGGAGGGCTCTCGGATCGCGGACTCCGCGACCCCGGCGAGGCGGTCCGCGAGTTCGGCCTCGTCGGCCAGGAACCAGAGCTGCCGCCCGCGGTTGCTCTCCCGGACGAAGTCGCGCAGCGCGTCGCTCGCGGCGACGTGGTGGGCGATGTCGCCGAGCACGACCAGGCCGATCCGATAGTTGACGAACTTCTGCACGATGCCGCCGGCCACCCTGGTGCCGAGCCGGAAGAAGTCCTGGTGCAGCCGGGCGACCGGAAGGACGACCCAGGTCGCGCCGCAGCCGAAGGCCTCGCCGATCAGGTCGGTCGCGTCGCGTTCCTCCCGGATCGGCGCACCGTCGGCCGGCACCCGCATGACCGTGCGGTCGGCGGTCTCGGCCGTGCCGTGGGCCGCGGGGGTCCCAGGGGTCCCAGGGGCCTCGGGGGCCTGGGAGGCGTCGGGGGCCTCGGAGGCGTCGGGGATCTCAGCCATGCCGGTTCTCCTTGATCAGTGTGTCGACGAGGGCGAGCACGGCCGCGGTGTCGGCGGGGCCGCCGAGGACGACCAGCCGCAGCGTCTCGCGGTCCTCCTCGTGGACGGCCTCGACCCGCAGCGGCGGACCGCCGCCGTCCCGCGGGCCGGCGATCGCCGCCAGCACGGTGTTGGCCACCCGGCCGGCCTCGACGCGGCCGATCGACTCGATCCGCACCACGGCGGACACCTCGGCGTACCGCGGCTCGGCGGCGGGCGGCTCGGCGGCCGGCGCGCCGGTGAAGGCCTCCAGGTCCTGGCGGGCGATCCGGTACTGCTTGCCGATCCTGGTCGCCCGCAACCGGCCGTCGCGGATGTAGCCGCGCACGGTGCGGACATGCAGGCCCAGCAGTTCGGCCACCTGCTCCACCGAGTAGTACTGCGGCACGGAGCTCACCTTTCGCATACTTCCCTTAACCACTGCAACCTACCATCCGATGAGGACCGATAGGGAGTTTTAGGGAGGCCGCCTCTGGGGGCGTGAACCGCGGCGACGGGGCGGCCGGCAGCGCACGGTGCGTCAGAAGTCCGTCAACACGGCGCCTCATCCGGTCAACGCCGCGTATGGACGGCGTCGGGGTGCCCGCGGCCGCCCTAGCGTCGAAGAAGCAGTTCCGGCAGGCCCCTCGACCCACTCGGGAGCACCCGCATGGCCCGCGTCGTCTGGCACGTCCCGGTCACCGTCACCGGACGCACCACCGCCCTCCGCCTCTTCCGCCTGCGCGACGGCCGCCGCTGCGCGGTCGGCTTCGCCTCGGCGGAGGCCCTCACCGCCCTGCTCGGCCCGCAGCAGGCCTCCGTCCGGCTCGCCGAACCGGCGCTGCGCGCCCTCGTCGCGCCGCTCGGTGTGGACACCCTCGTCCTGGACGCCGCTCGGTGTGGACACCCTCGTCCTGGACCCCCGCCTGGTGGCCCCGCCCGTCGCCGGGCCGGCCGTCCTCTCCCCCGCCCCGGCCGCTCAGCTCCAGCCCAGGTGACCGCCCTCCACCTGGTCCCCGGCGCAGGCGCGCGCTCCGGGGAGACCGCCCGGCCGCTGCACGCCCTGGCCCGGATCAGCTTCGGACCGGTCCCCTTGGACTTCCACCGCCTCGCGGCGGAGTTCCCGGCGGTGCAGAGCGGGCTCGCGCTGGCCGGGGACGCCGACCTGGAGCTCCGCCTCGCCTGCACCGGCCCCGCGGAGTTACGAGCGGTCACGGCTGCACTGCAGCGCTCGGGCGCGGCCCGGGTCCGGATCGAGCTGGTCCTCCGGTCCCTCGCCCCCGGCCCGCCCGCACTCCACCCGGTCCCGTGAGCCCACCGGTCCGGGCCCGGCGCCGGCCGGCGCCCTGGTGGGCGGCGGCGGGCGCCGGCGCGGCAGGCCGCGCCGGGGGCGTCAGGCCGATGCGCGGGTCAGTGCCGCGATCGCGGCCAGCAGCAGCGCCGAGCCCAGCAGCAGGCCCGGCGTGAGCGGCTCGCCGAGCAGCACCGTGGCGATCAGCGCCGCGGCCGCCGGCTCCAGCAGCACCAGGACGGAGGCGGTGGCACCCGGTACCGCCGCGAGGCCGGCGAAGTACCAGCGGTACGCCAGCAGGGTCGGCACCGTCCCGAGGAACAGCAGCGCGACGACCGTCGGTACCGGGGCGCCCGCCGTGGGCAGGACACCGCCGGCCGCCGCGAGCGGCAGGAGACAGAGCAACCCGACGGTGAACGCGCCGGCCGTGGCCCGCGCCGCTCCACCGCCGCGCGCCCACAGGGTGAGCCCGCTCTGCCCGGCTCCGGCCGACACCGCCAGCGCGACGCCGAGCACCGGGCGCGGACCGGCCGCCGGGGCGGCCACCAGCAGCGCCAGCCCGCCCAGCGCCAGCCCGATCGCGCAGAGCGCCCGCCGGGTGAGCCGCTCGCCGAGCAGGAAGCGGGCACCCAGGCTGGTCAGGACGGGCCCGGCACCGATGGTGATCAGCGTGCCCAGGCCGAGGCCCGCGTAGCGGACCGAGCCGAAGTACGCGCACTGGCTGACCGCCAGCCCGATCCCGGTGAGGACGGCCGCACCGAGCGGGCCGGAGGCCCCGCGGCGCCGTCCGGTCGGCAGCAGGGCCAGGCAGCCCGCGGCTACGGCGAACCGCCAGAAGCAGACGGCCACCGGGCCGAGGCCGCTGGTCCGCATCAGGACGGCGGCCACCGCCCCGCCGACGCCCCAGGCGACGGCGGCGGCGGAAATGCACATCAGGCCGCGCCGGAACGGCACGGCGGCGTGAGTGGTCATGCGAGGTCTCTCCACGATGGGGTGCCGGATGAGGTCCGCGGTGAGCGCGGGCGGCAGCCATCGGCCCGGTGGCGGCGAGACCGCCGGGCTGGAATCCGTGGAGCAGGCCGCCCGCTAGCGGACGGGCGGCGGCAGGATCACGAGACGCATGCCGGCACCCTAACGCGGGTGCCCTGCCCGGACGACCGTGATCTTCACGCCGCCGGCCGCACCGCATAGGGTCGGCGGCGGTGGCATGCCGACCGAACCGGACCGATCGACGGAGGGCAGGCAGGATGGACCAGCTGACGTACGACGAGGTCAGAGCGGCCGGGCGACGGATCGCCGGCCGGGTGCGGCCGGTCGCGGTGGCGCCGGGGGACGCCGCCGGGCGGGTCTGGCTGGCGCTGGAGTACCTGCAGCACACCGGGAGCTTCAAAGCGCGCGGCGCGCAGAACTTCCTGCTCGCGCACGCCGAGGCCGGCGGCCTGCCGACCGCCGGCGTCACCATCGCCTCCGGTGGCAATGCAGGCCTGGCCTGCGCCTGGGCGGCGGCCGAACTCGGCGTCCGGGCCACGGTGTTCGTCCCCGAGACGGCACCCGCCGTCAAGGTGGACCGGCTGCGCTCGTACGGCGCCGAGGTGCGGCTTGTCGGCCGCGAGTACGCCGAGGCGCTGGCCGCCTGCGAGGAGTTCGCGGCGTCCGCCGGGGCCCTGGCCGCGCACGCCTACGACCACCCGCTGATCGCGGCCGGGGCGGGGACGGTCCTGGACGAGATCCGCGCTCAACTCCCCTCCCTGGAGACGGTTGTGGTGTCGGTCGGCGGCGGCGGGCTGTTCGCCGGGGTGGCCGCGGCGGCGCGCGAGCACGGCGTCCGCGTGGTGGCGGTGGAGCCGGAGCACAGCCGGGCGCTGAACGCCGCACTGGCGGCGGGCGCTCCGGTGGACGTACCGGTGGCATCGGTGGCGGCCGACGCGCTGGGAGCCCGCCGGGCCACCGCGCTCGCCGTGGACGCCGCCCGGCACCACGGCGTGCGCTCGGTGCTGGTGCCCGACGAGGCCATCGTCCGGGCCCGGCAGGCACTCTGGGACGGGCACCGGATCGCCGTCGAACACGCCGCCGCCACCGCACACGCCGCGCTGGACCTGCTGGACGAGGCGGACGGCGGGCGGATCGCCGTCCTGCTCTGCGGCGCCAACACCGACCCGTCCGACCTGGTCGCCGGACCCTAGGGATCAGCCGATCCCCTGCCGGTCGGGCTTCAGCGCGAAGGCGCGGACGTCCGGGTCGGCCAGGTTCTCGGCCACGGCACGGTCCAACAGCTCTCGCTGCACCAGGAGTTCGCGGCGCCGCGGCTCGGGGGCGATCCGCAGCAGGTCGTCCAGGGCCGCGGCCAGCCGGCGGGTCACCTGGGGGTGGCCGGCGCCGCAGAGGCGGATCTCGGTGAACGCGAGGTCGACGACGCAGCCCCAGTCCGGCACCGGTTCGACCAGCCGGACGATGCCGGCCCGGTCGCGGTAGCAGAGGTCGCCGACGCTCTCCTGCACCACCATCCCGAGCAGTTGGTGGATCCGGTCGACGGCCTGGACGGCGGTGGTCGGGTCGTTGACGGCCGGCGAGAGCGCGCGGATCGCGATGTCCACCAGCTGCCGGAAGCCGAAGCCGAGGTCCTGGTGCATCGTCCGTTCGACGCCCACGTTGAACGCCTGGGCGATCCGGCGCGGGCGCGGCGGGCGATCGGCGGCCCCGGCGACCCGGACGATCGGGGTGCCGGGCGTGACGAAGTCGCCGATCCGGGGCACGAGGTGGAGCACCACGTCGTGCTTGCGGGCGATCCGCACCAGCCGGGCGATGTCGATGTCGCGCAGAACCCCGGAGCGGCCCTCGTGCAGCAGGGTGGGGGTCCCCTCCGGGACGACCGGGGGCCGTGCCTCGGGCGGCATCAGCCGGTACTGGTGGACGACGGCCACCGACTCGTCGGCGATCCGGTCGATGACGTGCGGCACGCGCAGCAGCCGCATGGTCGCCTGCACGTAGAGCACGAACAGCCCGAGGCTGAGCAGCACCAGCAGCACCGCGGTCAGGCCGGAGAACAGCGGCACCGCGGTGACCTCGGCCGGGTCGGTGGAGTCGTCGTAGCTGAGCTGGACCAGCAGCGAGAACAGGAAGGTGGCCAGGCAGACCGAGAAGGTGGCCTTGGTCAGCCGGCTGCGCACGTAGAGCCTGAGCACGCGCGGCGAGAACTGGCTGGCGGCCATCTGGAGGGCGACCAGGGAGATCGAGAACACCACGGCGATGAACGTGAGCATCGCCGAACTCACGCTGGAGACCACGCTCCTGGCCGCGCCGTTGAACCGCATCAGCTCGTCGGCCGAGCCGGTCTGGGCGACGGTGGCGGAGACCGCCTGCTCGTCCAGCCAGGCCGTGGCGGAGGCGAGCAGGACGGCGCCGAGGCAGGCCAGCAGCGGGGCGAACCAGAACGAGTCCCGCAGGTGCTCGCGCAGCGGCGAGAGCGGGTGGTACCGGACCGGTCGCGGCGGACCGGGCGTGCGATCGGTCATCGCTCCAGGCTAGGTGCGGGACGGGCCTCGGCTCCGGCGCGCCACGCCCCGATCCCCTACCCCAGCAGCCTCCGCAGGGCGAGGGCGTCGGGAGCGGCGGCGGTGAGCAGGGTGGCGTCCGCGCCGGCCAGGGTGAGCAGGGCGGCGTCGCCCGGGCCGGGGGACGGGGGCGGCGGGTGGCCGACGGTGAGCAGCTGGCCGGTGGCGTGGTGGCCGCCGAGGACGGCGGGGCCGTCCCAACCGGGTGCGCCGGCTCCGAGGTCGGTCTGCTGGTCGAGCAGCAGCCGACCGGCCCGGCGGACGGTGAGCCGGGAGGTGATCCGGCCGGGGGCGGCGCCGCGGGTCCAGTCGTGGTGGCGGCCGAGGACCTGCTCCTCGCGGTAGCGCAGCCGGGCCCCGGCGGCGAGGGTGATCCGGGTGTGCAGGACGAGGTGGCTGCCGCTCGCGGCGACGACCGGTTCGGGCCGCCAGTCCAGCCGGGCGTCCGCACCGACGGTGAGCTCGACGGTGTAGTGCGCGGGCCCGGGGCCGGGCAGGCTGATGGTGGCGGCGGCGCTGGTCACGGTGAGCGCGGCGCCGTCGGCGACCTCGGCGGTGAGGGCGAGCCGGTCGCCGCCGAGCGGGGCGGCCATCGAGCCGACGACCACGACGTGGGCCGCGCCCTCGGTGCCCCGGGTGCGGCGGGGCGCGAGCGGGCCGCCGCCGGACAGGACGGGCAGGGCGGTGCCGCCCCGCCCGTCCGGTGCTGCGACGATCCGGGCCTGCGCGGTGAGTGCGGCCGTCACCGGCCGGCGGGTCGATCGGTGCGCGGCCCCGCCGGTGCCTGCGCCTGCCAGTCGGCGAGCCGCTCACGGACCCAGGCGGCGACCGGGGCGACGCCCTCGGCCGAGGTGAGCGAGCAGAACACGGTGGGCAGCGCGCCGCGCTGGGCGGCGGCGTCCCGGGCCATCACGTCGAGGTCGGCGCCGACCAGCGGAGCCAGGTCGGTCTTGTTGACGACGAGCAGGTCGGAGGTGGAGATGCCGGGCCCGCCCTTGCGGGGGATCTTGTCGCCGCCGGAGACGTCGATGACGAAGACCTGGTGGTCGACCAGGCCCCGGCTGAAGGTGGCGGTCAGGTTGTCGCCGCCGGACTCGACCAGGACGAGGTCGAGCGGACCGACCGCGGCCTCCAGTTCCTCGACGGCCTCCAGGTTGGCGGAGATGTCGTCGCGGATGGCGGTGTGCGGGCAGCACCCGGTCTCGACAGCGGTGATCCGCTCGGGCGGCAGGACGGCGTTGCGGAGCAGGAACTCGGCGTCCTCCGTGGTGTAGATGTCGTTGGTGACGACGGCCAGCGACAGCTCCTCGCGCAGCCGGCGGCAGAGGGCGGCGACGGTGGCGGTCTTGCCGGAACCGACCGGCCCGCCGAGGCCGATCCGCAGCGCCCGGCGGCGGCCGTCGGCGGTGCGGGGGCGCTCGGCGGTGCGGGGGCCGCCGAGGGTGTGGGTGTGGCGGACGGGGGCGTCGACGGGGTCGGCGTGGTCACGATGCAAAGAGGCGGACCTTCCAGGAGGTGTGCTGCTCGGCGTAGACGTCGAGCAGCGGGGCGGAGGCGGCGGGCAGCGCGTCCGGGTCGCCGTGGGCGGCGGCCTCGGCGGCCGCGCCGGCGACGGCGTCGAGCTGCGGGGCGAGGCGGGCGAGCGCGGCGGTGACCTCGTAGGGGTCGAGGCCCAGCAGCCGCACGCACGCGGTGGCCGGCCCGTTGACGCTCTCGTACGCAGCGGCGGACGCGGCCTGGGCGGGGGTGAGTCCGGCGGCGAGCGCGGTGGCGCCGAACGCGACGGGTTGGTGGGCACCGCCCGGGAGTTCGGTGGCCAGCCGGTCGAGGCCGGGGTGCGGCCAGGCGGTGCGGGCGGCGCGCAGCAGTTGGCGGCCGAGCCGCCGGCTGGTGGCGCGCAGCGCGGCGGACGGGGTGCGGGCGTCGGCGGCCCGGTCGAGCAGGACGGCGTCCTGCCCGGCGGCGGCCGCGGCGGCCAGGGCCGCGGCCACCAGTCCGGTGGTGTGCAGCCGGCCGGTGAGGAAGGCCGCCATGCTCGCGGTGTCGTGCACCCGGCCGGCCCTGACGGCGGCCTCGGCACCGCCGGAGTGGGCGTGGCCGCCGGCGGGGAACCGCCCGTCGGCGAGCAGCAGCAGTGCGGCGACGGTCATCACTGCGTACCGCTCAGAAGAGGAAGTACCGCTGGGCGAGCGGCAGTTCGGCGGCCGGCGCGGGGGTGACCAGCTCGCCGTCGACGGTGACGGTGAACGTGTCGGGGTCGACCCGCACGTGCGGCCGGGCGCTGTTGTTGACCATGTGCTCCTTGGTGACACCGCGGGTGTTCCGGATCGCGGTGAACTGCTTGGCCACGCCCAGCTGTTCGGCGAGCCGCTCGGGCAGCCCGTGCTCGATCGCCACCGGTGCGGTGAAGTTGAGCGAGTTGGCTGCCGCGGAGCGCCCGGTGGCACCGAACATCGGCCGGGGGAGGACGGGTTGGGGGGTGGGGATGGAGGCGTTGGCGTCGCCCATCTGCGCCCAGGCGATCTGGCCGCCCTTGAGCACGAGGTCGGGCTTGGCGCCGAAGAAGGCCGGCGTCCAGAGCACCAGGTCGGCGAGTTTGCCGGGCTCGACCGAGCCGATCTCGCCGTCCAGGCCCTGGGCGACCGCGGGGTTGATGGTGTACTTGGCGACGTAGCGCCGGGCCCGGTGGTTGTCGGCGCGACCGTCGCCGGGCAGCGTGCCGCGGCGGGCCTTCATCACGTGGGCGGTCTGCCAGGTCCGCAGCACGACCTCGCCGATCCGGCCCATGGCCTGGGAGTCGGAGCTGATGATGGAGATGGCGCCGAGGTCGTGCAGGACGTCCTCGGCGGCGATGGTCGCGGGCCTGATCCGGGACTCCGCGAACGCGAGGTCCTCGGGGACGTGAGGGCTGAGGTGGTGACAGACCATCAGCATGTCGAGGTGCTCGTCGGCGGTGTTGACGGTGTGCGGCCTGGTCGGATTGGTGGAGCTGGGCAGCACGTTGAGCTCGCCGACCACGGTGATGATGTCGGGGGCGTGACCGCCGCCGGCACCCTCGGTGTGGTAGGCGTGGACGCCGCGGCCGGCGATCGCGGCGAGGGTGTCGCCGACGAATCCGGCCTCGTTCAAGGTGTCCGTGTGAAGCGCGAGTTGGGCACCGGTCCGGTCGCAGACCCGCAGGCAGGCGTCGATCGCCGCGGGGGTGGCTCCCCAGTCTTCGTGGATCTTGAAACCGAGCGCGCCGGCCCGCAGCTGGTCGTGCATCGCCGCCTCGTTGACGGTGTTGCCCTTGCCGAGCAGGCCGAGGTTGACCGGCAGGCCGTCCATCGCGGCGAACATCCGGCCGAGGTGCCAGGCGCCCGGGGTGATCGTGGTGGCCTTGCTGCCCTCGGCGGGGCCGGTCCCGCCGCCGACCAGGGTGGTCACGCCGGAGGCCAGTGCCTCGTCGGCCAGTTGCGGGCAGATGAAGTGGACGTGCGCGTCGATCGCCCCGGCGGTGACGATCCGCCCGTTGCCGGAGATCACCTCGGTCTCGGGGCCGATGACCAGGTCCGGGTGGACGCCGTCCATGGTCTCCGGGTTGCCGGCCTTGCCGAGGGCGGTGATCCGGCCGTCCCGGATGCCGATGTCGGCCTTCACGACGCCCCAGTGGTCGAGCACCACGGCGCCGGTGACGACGGTGTCGGGGGCGCCCTCGGCCCGGCCCGCGCGGGCCTGGCCCATCGACTCGCGGATCACCTTGCCGCCGCCGAAGACGGCCTCGTCGCCGCCGCGGCTGCGGTCCTCCTCGATCTCGATGAGCAGGTTGGTGTCGCCGAGCCGGATCCGGTCGCCGGTCGTCGGACCGTAGAGGTCGGCGTAGCGCTCCCGGGTGAGGCGCAGGGCGGGGCGGCCGGCCGCAGCGCGGCCGGCGGCGTCGGCGGCGGGCCGCTCGACCGCGGGGTCAGCCATCGAGCGGGCCTCCCGTCTCGCCGCGCAGGCCCGCGATCTCGCGGCGGCCGGTGATCGGGACCAGCTCGACCTCCACCGGGATCCCCGGCTCGAAGCGGACGGCGGTGCCGGCGGGGACGTTCAGCCGGCGCCCGTGAGCGGCGCCCCGGTCGAAGTCGAGGCCGGGATTGGCCTCGGCGAAGTGGTAGTGCGAGCCGACCTGGACCGGCCGGTCGGCGCCGTTGCGAACGGTCAGCCGGGTCACCGGAAGGCCGAGGTTCAGCGCGATCTCGCCCTCGCCGTGGAGGATCTGACCAGGGATCACGCGTTCGACGGCGCTCACTGGATCGGCCCGTGGACGGTGACCAGCTTGGTGCCGTCCGGGAAGGTCGCCTCGACCTGGACGTCCGGGATCATCTCGGGGATCCCGTCCATCACGTCGTCCCGGGTGAGCACCTTGCGGCCGGAGTCCATCAGCTCGGCCACGGTCCGGCCGTCGCGGGCGCCCTCCAGGACGTGCGAGGTGATCAGGGCGACCGCCTCGGGGTGGTTGAGCCGCAGGCCGCGGGCCCGGCGGGAGCGGGCCACGTCGGCGGCCACGTGGACGAGCAGGCGCTCCTGCTCGTGAGGGGTGAGTTTCATCTGCGCGCACCTTCGAGGGGGGTAAGAGCGCGCGGACACGACACTGTGCCGCGGTGGTGGCGCATACCGTAGCGGACGAACGACCCCGGCGGCAGTGGCCCTCACCCGTCCGGGTTGGCATCACTATGCGGGGCCCGCCATTTCTATGACGCGACTCGCCGCCAAGGGTGCATGATCCCGGCGCGAACCTCAATTCGAGCTCAAGTACTGAACCTACTCATCAGTTACGTAACACATGTATGAACTGAATGCCCCCTACCTGCGGCGATGTAGGGGCGAAGTAGGTAAACATTCAGCAAAGGAATCTGTGCAGAGGCCTATGAATACGCCTACTGTGTGGCAACTCTCCGCGCTCCGATGGCCGGGGCCCCCACACCACAGAGAGATTTCGCATGGCATCCCTCAACCAGCTCTCCCCGCCGAGCACCGGTACCGACTCCGGTACCACCAACCACCGCTCGCTGCGCCGCGAGGTCGGACTGATCGGCCTCATGTGGGCCTCGGTCGGCTCGATCATCGGCTCCGGGTGGCTGTTCAGCGCCAAGAACGCCTCCATGGTCGCCGGCCCCGCCGCCCTCATCTCGTGGGGCATCGGCGCCGTCGCGATCGCACTGCTGGCGTTCGTCCATGCCGAGCTCGGCGGCCTCTTCCCCGTCGCGGGTGGCACCGCCCGCTACCCGCACTACGCCTTCGGCGGCCTGGCGGGGATGTCCTTCGGCTGGTTCTCCTGGCTTCAGGCGGCGACCGTGGCGCCGATCGAAGTCTTCGCCATGATCAACTACGCCACGCACTGGTCGTTCGCCGAGGGCCTGCAGCGGCCCGACGAGACGCTGACCACCAGCGGCCTGATAGTCGCCGTCTTCCTGATGGCCCTCTTCGTCGCGGTCAACTTCCTCGGCGTCAAGGTGCTCGCCCGCACCAACAGCATCACCACCTGGTTCAAGATCGCCGTCCCGCTGGCCACGATCTTCGTCCTGGCCATCACCAACTTCCACCCGGGCAACTTCACCGAGCACGGCTTCGCGCCGTTCGGCATCAAGGGTGTCCTCACCGCGATCAGCACCAGCGGCATCATCTTCGCCCTGCTCGGCTTCGAGCAGGCCCTGCAGATCTCCGGTGAGAGCCGCAACCCCAAGCGCGACATCCCGCGCGCCGTCATCGGCTCCGTCAGCATCGGCACCCTGATCTACGTCCTGCTCCAGGTCGTCTTCATCGCCGCGATTCATCGCCGCGATCCCCGCCGCGAGCCTCGCCGGCGGCTGGGCCGGACTGGACTTCGAGGGCATCAGCCGCCCCTTCGCCGGCCTCGCGATGACCGTCGGCCTCGGCTGGCTGGCCTACGTCCTCTACGTGGACGCCATCGTCTCCCCCGGCGGCGCCGGCCTGATCTACACCACCTCCACCTCGCGCATCTCCTACGGCCTCAGCAAGAACGGCTACGCGCCGCAGGCCTTCGAGAAGGTCGACAAGAACGGCGTGCCGTACTTCGGCCTGATCATGTCCTTCGTGACCGGCGTGATCTGCTTCCTGCCGTTCCCGAGCTGGCACGAGCTGGTGGGCTTCATCACCTCCGCGAGCGTGCTGATGTACGCCGGCGCCCCGCTCGCCTTCGGCGCGCTGCGCCGCCGCCTGCCCGACCGCGAGCGCTCCTACCGCCTGCCCGGTGGCGCCTTCATCTCGCCGGTGTCCTTCGTGGTCGCCAGCCTGATCATCTACTGGTCCGGCTGGGACACCCTGTACCGCCTGGGCTTCGCCATCCTGATCGGCTACCTGCTGCTCGGCGGCTACGCCCTCTACGCGATCCGCAAGGGCCTGCCGAACGCCCCGCGCCTGGACTGGCGGGCCGCCCAGTGGCTGCCGGCCTTCCTGCTGGGCCTCGGCGTGATCTCCTGGCAGGGCACCTTCGGCGGCCAGGGCAACATCCCGATGTGGTGGGACATGCTCGTGGTCGCGGTCTTCGCCCTCGGCATCTACTTCTGGGCCATCCGGGTCGCGCTGCCGGCCGACGTGATCGAGCAGAACATCGAAGACGTGGAGGTCGTCGACGCGGGCGGTCACTGACGCACCCCACCACCCCTCGACGATCGCCCACCCGACGCACGGGCCCGCCGGTTCTCCGGCGGGCCCGTGCGCTGTGCCGTCGCCCGCTCGGTGCGGGCGGGCAGGGCTAGATCTTCAGCACCGCGCGCAGGGCCGCCCCCACCGCCGCCTCCGGGTCCGCGGCCGCGCCCTCGGAGCGCCAGGCGACGAAGCCGTCGGGGCGGACGAGCACCGCGCCGTCCGGGCGCACGCCGTGCAGCTCGGCGAAGTCCGTCCCGGGCTCGGGCGCCAGGTCGTCGTCCGCGCCGGTGCCGATCCGGTAGGCGTCCAGCGGGACGGCCAGCCGGTCCGCGGCCCGCCGGGCGCCGTCCAGCCAGGCCGCCCCCTCCGGGCCGGTGAGCAGCACCATCGCCTGCTCGTAGAGGTCGAGCGTGGAGAGCTTCACCCCGGCCCGCAGCAGCCACTGGTGCGGTGCCCGGCTGCCGGGCTCGCCGTTGGCCCCGAACTGCTCCGGCACCACAGGGCCGGCCGGGTCCGTACCGACCACGGCGCCCGCGGGGTAGCGGTAGCCGAGCGCCACCGCCAGCACCCCGGCCTGCCGTCCGACACCCGGCACCACCGCGTACCCGGGGTGGCTGTGCTCGGCCGACCGGGCCGAGGCGCGCTCGCTGGTGACCCGCGCCACCGGCTGCCGCTCCCGCCCGTACGACTCCAGCAGCTCCGGCCCGGCCCAGCCGCAGAGCACCGCCGCCAGCTTCCAGGCCAGGTTGTGCGCGTCCTGGATGCCGGTGTTGGAGCCGAACGCGCCGGTCGGCGACATCTCGTGCGCGGAGTCCCCGGCCAGGAAGACCCGGCCGCTGGAGTAGCGCTCGGCCACCCGCTCGGCGGCGTGCCAGGGCGCCTTCCCCGTGACCTCGACCTCCAGGTCGGGGATGCCGACCGCGGCCCGGATGTGCCGGACGCAGCGCTCGTCGGTGAACGCCTCCAGCGGCTCGCCGTGCTCCGGGTGCCAGGGCGCGTGGAAGACCCACTCCTCGTGGTTGTCCACCGGCAGCAGCGCGCCGTCCGCCTCCGGGTTGGTCAGGTAGCAGGCGATGAAGTGCCGGTCACCCACCGCCTCGGCCAGCCGCTTGGCCCGGAAGGTGATGCTGACGTTGTGGAAAAGCTCGCCCTTCCCGGACTGGCCGATGCCCAGCCGCTCCCGGGCCGGGCTGCGCGGACCGTCCGCGGCGACCAGGTACTGCGCCCTGACCGTCCGCTCCTCACCGGTCTCCCGGCTGCGCAGCAGCGCCGTGACGCCCTCGGCGTCCTGCTCGAAGGAGACCAGCTCGGTGCTGAACCGCACGTCTCCGCCCAGCTCGCGGGCGGACCGCAGCAGCACCGGCTCCAGGTCGTTCTGGCTGCACAGGCACCACGAGCTCGGGCTGAACCGGGCCAGCCGGCCGCCCGGGTCGATCTCCCGGAACAGCCACTCCTGCTCGGCGCCGGTCAGCGAGGGGGCCTGGAGGATGCCGTGGTTCGCGGCGAGCACCGAGGCGGCCTCGCGGATCGCCGGCTCGATCCCGGCGACCCGGTAGAGCTCCATCGTACGGACGTTGTTGCCTCGGCCACGCGGGTGATGCGAGGTGTCGGAGTGCTTCTCGACCAGCAGGTGTCTGACACCCAGTCGGCCCAGGAAGAGCGAGGCGGACAGCCCGACCAGCGAGCCGCCGACGATCAGGACCGGCACCCGGTCGTCAACCTTCGGATTCATCAATTGCTCCAGCCTGTACGGGGGTTCGCGGCCCGGCTGCGGGGCACGGCGCCGCCCTCGGCGGGGCCGGACGGACAGCGGCCCCGTCCTTCCATCCCCCGCGCCGGGGGCGTTCTGCCGCCTCTTCGCTCGGATGGCCCGCATATCTCGCGCAACCCGTGGGGTCCGCGCACGATCGACCTCAGGCCTGGCGCCGAACGCCAGGGCCGACCGCCACCGCACCGCCCTCCTCCCGCCGGGCGCAGTCCACGGACCGCCGCCCGGCGCGACCCTTCGCGGGCGGCCCAGAAGCAGAAAGTGGATCATGACGACTCTGTCCGAACCGCAGGCGCAGCAGCACGCCGAGACCGACACCCGGCTCCGCGTGATGCTGATGCTCGAAATCAAGGACGGCGCCCAGCAGCGCTTCCTGGACGTCTACGAGAAGCTGCGCCACCAGGTGGCCTCGGTCCCCGGCCATGTGAGCGACCAGCTCTGCCAGTCGATCAACGACCCGCGGCAGTGGCTGATCACCAGCGAGTGGCGGGACCAGGAGACCTTCCTGGAGTGGGTGGACAGCCCCGCGCACCGGGAGATGGTCAAGCCGATGCACGGCTGCGTCAGCGACACCTTCCGCTCGCTGCGCTACTCCATCCTCCGCGAGACCTCCGCGGCCGGCGCCACCGGCACCCGCGCGCCGATGCCGGTCCCGCCCGGCCTGCCCCGCACCGAGACCCCGGGCCACGTCGGCCCGCCGCAGGCCGCCCCCGGCCCGGACGGCGTGGTCCGCCACGCGCTGACCTTCACCGTCAAGCCGGGCAGCGAGCACGAGGTGGCCAGGATCCTGTCCGGCTACGCCTCCCCCAAGGCCGAGGTCGACGAGAGCACCCGGCTGCGCCGCACCTCGCTGTTCATGCACGGCAACCGGGTCGTCCGGGCGGTCGAGGTGATCGGCAGCCTCGGCGACGCGCTGCGCCACGTCGCGATGCAGCCCGAGGTCCGGGCCGTCGAGGAGGCCATCAACCCGTACCTGGAGGAGGCCCGGCAGCTGGGCGACCCGCAGTCCGCGCGCGCCTTCTTCGCCAAGGCCGCGCTGCCCGCCGAGCACCAGGCGATCGCCGGCTCCCCCGCGTCCGGCCGGCTGCACCGGCACGCCGTGCTGTACCCGGTGAAGCCGGGCAACGCGCGGGCGGTGACCGAGCTGCTGGCCGAGTACGACAACCTCGCCACCGCCGACCCGACCGGCCCGGTCGCGGCGAGCACCGTCTTCCACCGCGACGACATCGTGGTCCGCCTGGTGGACCTGCGGGTTCCCGCCGAGGCCGACCCGGCCGCCGCGATCGGCGTGGCGGGCGAGCGGGAGGCCACCGTCCTCGGCCGGCTGCTCGAGCTCGGTGCGGAGGGCGACCTGCGGACCGTCGCCGGCCTGAGCGCGTTCCTCGCCGCCCGCTCGATGAGCCCGGTCACCGACCGCAGCTCGGAGAACTGACGGCCCGTCAGCCACGTCGCAGGACCGGAAGACCAGACCCCACACTCGGAGGAACAACCATGACCACGCAGTACCCACGGATCGTGCACGTCGACGAGGCCCCGGAGAACCGGCGGCGCGGCGGCGACCTGCGCGCCATGCTCACCCCCACCACCTGCGGCGCGACCAGCGGGTTCATGGGTCTGGCCATCGTGCAGCCCGGCGAGCGGATCGGCGAGCACTACCACCCGTACTCCGAGGAGTTCGTGTTCGTGGTGTGCGGCGACCTGGAGGTGGACCTGGACGGCGAGACCCGTCCGATCAGGCCCAACCAGGGCCTGATGATCCCGGTCAACATGCGCCACCGCTTCCGCAACGTCGGCGACACCGAGGCCCGGATGGTCTTCCACCTCGGCCCGCTGGCGCCGCGGCCGGAGCTCGGCCACGTCGACACCGAGGAGACCGAACCGGCCGTCGCCTCCGGCCCGCCGGAACACGCCAAGGTCGCTTCGTGACACGGCGTGTCGCCGTCACCGGGATCGGTGTGGTGGCGCCCGGCGGTGTGGGCGTGCCGGCCTTCTGGCGGCTGCTCACCTCCGGGCGCACCGCCACCCGGGGCATCACGCTCTTCGACCCCACCGGGTTCCGCTCCCGGATCGCCGCCGAGTGCGACTTCGACCCGGCGGCGCACGGGCTGGGCCCCGAGGAGGTCCGACGAGCGGACCGCTACGTGCAGTTCGCCATGGTGGCGGCGGACGAGGCGATCGCCGACGCCGGGCTCGACCTGGCCGCGGAGGACCCGTGGCGGATCGCCGTCTCCCTCGGGACGGCGGTCGGCGGCACCACCCGGCTGGAGCACGACTACGCCCTGGTGAGCGCCGGCGGCGACCGCTGGGACGTCGACCACCGGCAGGCCGAGCCCCAGCTGCACCGGGCGTTCGCGCCCAGCACGCTGGCCTCCGCGGTCGCCGAGCGCACCGGCGCGCACGGCCCGGTGCAGACCGTCTCCACGGGCTGCACCTCCGGACTGGACGCGATCGGCTACGCCTTCCAGGCGGTCGAGGAGGGGCGCGCCGACATCTGCATCGCCGGCGCCTCCGACTCCCCGATCTCACCGATCACCGTCGCCTGTTTCGACGCCATCAAGGCCACCAGCGAGCGCAACGACGATCCGGAGCACGCCTCCCGCCCGTTCGACGCCCACCGGGACGGCTTCGTGCTCGGCGAGGGCGGCGCCGTCCTGGTGCTGGAGGAGCTGGAGCACGCCCGGCGGCGCGGCGCCCGGATCTACGGCGAGATCGGCGGGTTCGCCACCTTCGGCAACGCCTACCACATGACCGGCCTCACCCAGGAGGGCCTGGAGATGTCCCGGGCGATCGACGAGGCGCTCGCCCACGCCCGGGTGAACCGGACCGAGGTCGACTACGTCAACGCGCACGGCTCGGGCACCAAGCAGAACGACCGGCACGAGACGGCGGCCGTGAAGCGCTCGCTCGGCGGGCACGCCTACGAGACGCCGATGAGCTCGATCAAGTCGATGGTCGGGCACTCGCTCGGCGCGATCGGCGCGATCGAGGTGGTCGCGTGCACCCTCGCCCTCGCCCACGGCGTGGTGCCGCCGACCGCCAACTACGAGACTCCGGACCCGGAGTGCGACCTCGACTACGTGCCGCGCACCGCGCGCGAGCTGCCGCTCCGTCACATCCTGTCGGTCGGAAGCGGATTCGGCGGATTCCAGTCCGCCGTCGTGCTGAACAGAACGGGGTGATTCCCATGACGTCACGTCAACAGGGCCGCCGGGCGGTGGTCACCGGCCTCGGCGTGGTCGCGCCGAACGGCGTCGGAGCCGACGCCTTCTGGAAGGCCACCACGCAGGGCGTGAGCGTCCTCGACCGGATATCCCGGGAGGGCTGCGCGCACCTCCCGCTGCGTATCGCCGGCCAGGTACGGGACTTCGACCCGGCGTCGGTGATCGACAGCCGTTTCCTGGTACAGACCGACCGCTTCACCCACTACGCGATGGCCGCCGCCGACCTGGCGGTGGCGGACGCCGGGTTCACCCCCGACCCCGAGCAGCCCTTCGGCGTCGGCGTGGCGTCGGCGTGGTGACCGCGGCCGGCTCCGGCGGCGGGGAGTTCGGCCAGCGCGAGCTCCAGCAACTCTGGGGGAACGGACCGCAGTTCGTCGGCCCGTACCAGTCCATCGCCTGGTTCTACGCGGCCAGCACCGGCCAGGTCTCGATCCGCGGCGGCTACAAGGGCCCGTGCGGGGTGGTGGCCAGCGACGAGGCGGGCGGCCTGGACGCACTCGCCCACGCCGCCCGTGGTCTGCCAGCTCGGCTACCCCGAGCTGAGCCTCGCCGAGCAGGCCGACCGGGCCTACCTGCCGTTCTCCTCCGCGGCGGTCGGCTTCTCCCCCGCCGAGGGAGGCGCGATGCTGCTGCTGGAGGACGAGGAGTCGGCCCGCCGCCGGGGCGCCGCCGTCCGGGCCCACCTGGCCGGGCACGGCGCGACCTTCACCGGTGCCTCCCGCTGGGAGGAGTCCCGGGAGGGGCTGGCCGCGGCGATCCGGATCGCGCTCGACCAGGCCCGGATCGCCGCGGAGGACGTCGACGTGGTCTTCGCCGACGCCCTCGGCGTCCCGGCCGCCGACCGCGCCGAGGCACTCGCACTGGCCGACGCCCTCGGCCCGTACGCCGAACGCGTGCCGGTCACCGCGCCCAAGGCCGGCACCGGGCGGGCCTACTGCGGCGCGCCGCTGCTGGACACGGCCGCCGCCGTCCTGGCCATGGAGGACGGCGTGGTGCCGCCGACCCCCAACGTCACCGAGGTCTGCCACGACCTCGCCCTGGTGACCGGCCGCGCCCGCCCGGCCGAGCTGCGCACCGCCCTGGTGCTCAGCCGCGGGCTGATGGGCTCCAACTCCGCGCTGGTGCTCCGGCGCGGCGAGCAGGCCTGACCGCACCCCGTCTGGCCCACCCGGCTCATCCGGCGGACCCGGTGAGCCCACCTACGGAAGGGAACATCCCGTGAGCAACACCCTCACCCATCCCGAACTCGCCAAGCTGATCCAGGCCCGGGCCGGCGTCGTGATCGACCCGGTGGACCTGGAGCGCCCGGGCGCCAGCTTCGACGAGTTCGGCGTGGACTCCCTCGGTCTGCTCGGCGTGGTCGGTGAACTGGAGAACCGGCACGGCGTGAAGGTCACCAACGGCGCCGAGTCGGCCAAGACCCCGGCCGAGTTCCTGGAGCTGGTCAACTCCGCCTTCTCCGCGAAGGCCGGTGCCTGAGATGCCCGGACACACCGACAACGAGATCGTCATCGCCGCGCCGCTCGACCTGGTCTGGGAGATCACCAACGACCTGGAGAACTGGCCGCAGCTGTTCAGCGAGTACGCCTCCGTGGAGGTGCTGGAGCGCGACGGCGACCGCGTGCGCTTCCGGCTCACCATGCACCCCGACGAGAACGGGCAGGTGTGGAGCTGGGTCTCCGAGCGCACCACCGACCGCTCCTCGCTCGCGGTGAACGCGCGCCGGGTCGAGCCCGGTCCGTTCGAGTTCATGGACATCCGCTGGGAGTACGCGGAGGTCCCGGCCGGCACCCGGATGCGCTGGGTGCAGGACTTCGCGATGAAGCCGACGGCGCCGGTGGACGACGACGGCATGGTCAACCACATCAACCGCAACTCGCGCATCCAGATGCAGCTGATCCGCGAGAAGGTCGAGAAGAAGGCCGCGGAGGTGTGAGCGCGATGACCCACCGCGCACTGATCGTCGCCCGGATGAAGCCCGGGGCGGCCGACGGCATCGCCGAGGTGTTCGCCGAGTCCGACCGCGGCGAGCTGCCGCAGCTGATCGGCGTCACCGGGCGGAGCCTGTTCCAGTTCGGCGACGTCTACCTGCACCTGATCGAGGCCGACCGCCCGCCGGGCCCGGCCGTCGCCAAGGTGATCGGCCACCCGGAGTTCCGGGCGGTCAGCGACGCCCTCACCGCCTACGTCCAGGCGTACGACCCGGCGACCTGGCGGAAGCCCGAGGACGCCATGGCGCGCGAGTTCTACCGCTGGGAGCGTCCCGGCCTCAACTGACCGGGGCGGACACCGGGGCTCGGCCGGGCGGCTCCGGTCCGGGCGGCCGGCCGGACCGCGCCCGCACACGCCGGTGCCCCGCAGGATCGCCTGCGGGGCACCGGCGTGCCGGCGTCGGGCCCGGCGGGTGCGGGCCGGCCGGCCGCGCGGGCCGTCCCCGCCGCGCCGTCCGCACAGCCCGCGACCGCCCGGGCGAGGGCCGCCGCGTGCACCCAGCAGGCTGGGGGCCGGCGTAGGCGACGGCCGGGCCGGCCGCGGGATCCACGACGGCGGCGTCGGCGACCCGGGGGTCGGCCAGCAGCGCGGCGACGGCGGGGTGGGGCGGCTGCGGCCCGGTGCCGGCGGCGCCGGCGGCGGGCTCTGCGGCGGCGGGCTCGGCTGCGGAGTGCGGGGCCGCGGAGTGCGGGGCCGCGGAGTGCGGGGCCGCGGAGTGCGGGGCCGCGGGTGCCGGCGGGGCGAGCCGGGTGCCCGGCAGCGCCGAGAGGCGGCGGTCCGGGTCGGCCGCGACGGCGGCGAGCAGCTCGGCGAAACCGGCGAGCAGTCGACCGGCCGGCTCGGCGTCGAGGGCCGCGGGGTCGTGCTGGAGCAGGCAGCGCGGCCGGGGGCCTTCCTCGACCAGCAGGGTGAGGCCGAACTTGGCCAGTCCGAGGTCGATCTCGACCGGCTCCGCCGTCAGGCCGGGCAGCGCCAGGGGCTCGGCCGGGCGGACGAGGTCACAGCTCACCGCGAGCGGCGGGGTGCCGTCCGCACCCCGGGCGGCGGCGTCGAGCCGGGCGACGACCAGGTCGAACGGGACGTGCTGGTGCTGCTGCGCGTCCAGCTGGGCCGCCCGGACACCCGCCAGGACCTCGGTGAACCGCGGGTCGCCGGAAAGGTCGGCGCGGACCGGCAGGGTGTTGACCTGGAGGCCCACCAGGCGGCGCAGTTCGGGCCTGGCGCGGTGGCCGCCGGCGCAGCCGACGGTGAGGTCGGGCTCGCCGGTGGCGATCCGCAGGGCGGCGAAGGCCGCCGCGAGGACGACGGTGAAGAGGGTGGCGCCGTGGCGTGCGCCGAGCTGCCGCAGGCCGTCCAGGGTGGCGGCCGGGAGCGGGGCGGTGTGCAGGGCGGCCCGCCGCTCGGGGGTGCCGGGCGGTACCGGGCGCAGCAGCGGGAGCGGCCGGGTGCCGGCCAGCCGGGCGGCCCGCTCGTCGGCGGCGGCCGCCAGCTCGGCGTCCCGCTCGCGCTCCCAACGGGCGTAGTCGGCGTACTGCGGCCCGGGGTCGGGCAGGTCCGCCGGCCGGCCCTCGACCGCCGCCGCGTACAGGGCCTGCAGGTCGGCGGTGAGGACGGGCAGGGAGCCGCCGTCGACGGCGATGTGATGGAGGGTCAGCAGCAGGGTGTGGTCCTCCGGGGCGTGCCGGAGGGCGAGCGCGCGCAGGACCGGGCCGGTGGCGAGGTCGAACGGGTGCGCCGCCTCCTCGTGCAGCAGCGCCGGGGCGTCCTGCTCGGCGGCGGGGACCACGGCGACCGGCACCCGGACGACCGGGCCGACCTCCTGGCAGGGCCGGCCGTCCCGCTGCCCGTACCGCGTGCGGAGCACGGCGTGGCGGGCGGTGAGCGCGGTCAGTGCGGTGGCGAGGGCCTCGGGGTCGAACGGACCGCGCAGCCGGGTGGCGAGCGGGACGTGGTACCGGGCGCCGCCCTGGCCGAGGCTGTCCATCAGCCACATCCGCTGCTGGGCGTGGGAGAGCGGGGCGGGTTCGGCGCCGGCCGCGCGGGCGAGCGGCCGCGCGGTACGGGCGCGCTCGGCGCCGGAGCGGCGGCGGGCGCGGGCCAGCAGGTCGGCCTGGCGGGCGGCGCGGTCGCCGGGGTGGCCGGTGGCGGAGGTCATCGGGTCGGCTCCAGGAGGTGCGCGGCGGGCGCGGGCGCGCCCGCCCCGGTGTCGTCGGGCGCTGCGTCGTCGGGCGCTGCGTCGTCGGCCGCTGCGTCGTCGGCCGCGAGCAGGGCACGTTCGATCAGGGCGGCCTGGCCGGCCACCGTGGGGTGGTCGAGGAAGTCTCCGAGCGGGAGCTCGACGCCGAGGTCCTCGCGCAGGTCGTCGACCACCCACATGGCCAGCAGCGAGTGGCCGCCCTCGGCGAAGAAGTCCGCGTCGGGCGCGGTGACCGGACGCTCCAGGGCCCGCGACCACGCCTCGGCGACGACCTGCTGGATCGGCGTCAGGGGCGTGGCCGCCGTGGCCGGCTCGGCCTCTCGGACCGGGGCCGGTGCGGTGTCGTCCTCGGCGAGCGCCCGGCGGTCGACCTTGCCGGTCCCGGTGAGCGGCAGCGCGTCCAGGACGGTCCAGGCGGTCGGCACCAGGTGGGCCGGCAGGCGCTCGGCCAGCCGGCGGCGGAGCGCCTCGGGCGCCGGCCGGGTGCCCTCGGCCGGCACCAGGCAGGCGGTCAGCGCCGCGTCCTCCCGGCCGGCCCGGCGGACCACCACGGCGGCCTCGGCCACCTCGGGGAAGGCCCGCAGCGCGTGCTCGATCTCACCGGGCTCGATCCGGAAGCCGCGGACCTTCACCTGGTCGTCGAGGCGCCCGTGGAACTCCAGGGTGCCGTCCGGCCGCCGGACGGCGAGGTCGCCGGTGCGGTAGGCGCGGCCGATGCCGGGCAGGTCCCGGAACCGCTCGTCCGTCAGCTCCGGCCGGCCTAGATAGCCGACGGCCAGCCGGGTGCCGGCGATCCAGAGCTCGCCGCGGGTGCCGTCCGGCACCGGCGCCTGGCCGTCGTCCAGGACGTAGGTGCGAGCGCCGCCGAACGGGCGGCCGATCGGCACCGGGCCCGTGCAGTCGGCCGGCTCCACCCGGTGCAGGGTGGCGAAGGTGGTGGCCTCGGTGGGGCCGTAGCCGTTGACCAGGGTCAGCCAGGGGAACGCCCGGAGCACCGCGCCGGCGTGCTCGGCGGCCAGCGCCTCACCGCCCGCCACGACGGTGCGGAGCACGCCGAAGATCCGGGACCGGCGGGCGGCCAGCTGGTGGAAGAGCGCCGTGGTGAGGAACGCCGTGGTGACGCCGAACCGCTCGACGTCCCGGGCGAGTTCCTCGGCGGTGGGCCGCTCGGCGGGCGAGACCGCGACGGCCGCGCCGCGGGCCAGCGGCGCCCAGAGCTCGAAGGTGGCGGCGTCGAAGGTGGCGGGCGAGTGGAAGAGCATGCGGTCGCCGGGGCCGAGCATCACCGAGTCGGGTGCGGTGGCCAGATCGGCGACGGCGGCGTGCGGCACTTGGACGCCCTTCGGGCGGCCGGTGGAGCCGGAGGTGTAGTGCACCAGGGCGACCGCCTCCGGGGTGGCCGCGGGACGGTCCGCGGGGCCGGCGGCGGGCGACCCGGCGGCCGGGCCGGTCTCGGACGGGCCGGTCTCGGTCAGGACGAGGACCCGGTCGTCGGCCAGTCCGGCGTCCGCGAGCAGCGCCTTGTCGCCCAGGGTGAGCCGGACGCCGGCGTCCCCGGTCATCTCGGCGATGCGCGGGCGGGGGTAGGCGGGGTCGAGCGGGACCACCTGGCCGCCCGCCCACCAGACGGCGAGTTCGGCGACGACCAGCCGGGTCGAGCGGGCGCAGAGCAGCCCGACGGCGCTGCCCGGGCGGACGCCGCGGTGGGCCAGCTCGGCGGCCAAGCGGCTTGCCGCGTCGACGAGTTCGCGGTAGGTCAGGCTGGTGGAGCCGTCGGTCACGGCCAGCGCGTGCGGGTGCTCCTCAGCGTTCCGGGCGATCAGCTCGGGGACGGTGGCGGTGGGCGAGGCGGCGGTGGACGCGGCCGGGCGCTCCGGCGCGGAGCCGCCCAGGGGGGTGGCAGCAGTCATGGGTGTCTTCCCTTCCGGGCGCCCCCGGTCGCTGCCGGGGGCGCCCTGCTACGGGGTACGGACGGGGCCTACGGGAGGGCAGCCGGGCCGTCAGCCGACGGCGCTGGGCAACCGCTCCTCGACCAGCCGCCCGACGGCGCGCAGGTCGGGCTGGCGCAGCAGCTGCGGGGCGCGCAGCCGGACGCCGCACTCCTCCTCCAGAGCGGCCAGCAGGCGCGCGGCGACGATCGAAGTGCCGCCCGCGTCGAGGAAGTTGTCGGCGAGTGCGAGGTCGGGCCGGCCGAGCAGCTCACGGCAGAGCCGAAGGACGGTGTGCTCGACGGGGCTCGCGTCCTCCTCCGGGGCCGCCGGGTGCGCCGGCTCCGCGGCGGCGAGCAGGGCCGCCCGGTCGACCTTGCCGTTGGCGTCCAGCGGGAAGGCCTCGACCAGCCGGACCGCCGTGGGCACGGCCTGCTCCGGCAGCCAGGGCCGGACGGCGTCCAGCAGCTCGGCGGCCGCGGGAACCTCGCCGGCCGGCGCCTCCCCGCTCGGCGCGGGCTGGACGAAGGCGACCAGCTGAACGCCTCCCGCCGGTCCGGGCCGGGCCGCCACCACGGCGCGCCGCACCCACGGGTCGCGCTCGAACGCGGCCTCGACCTCGGCGGGTTCGATCCGCACGCCGCTGACCTTGACCTGGTCGTCCAGCCGCCCCAGGAACTCCAGCACGCCGTCCTGGCGCATCAGCACCCGGTCGCCGGTGCGGTAGACCCGGTCGGCCCCCTCGATCCCGGCCGGCGCCTCGACGAAGCGCCGGGCGGTGAGCTCCGCGTCCAGGTAACCGATGGCCAAGCCCCGTCCGCCGACCAGCAGTTCGCCGGCCTGCCCGCGCGGCACCGGTCGGCCCTCCGGGTCGGCCACCAGCACCACGGCGCCGGGGATCGGCAGGCCGATCGGCGGGGCGTCGGCGCCGTGGCCGCCGCCCGGGGGCATGGTGTGGACGCTGGTGACGACGGTGGCCTCGGCCGGGCCGTACGCGTTGTGGACGGTGGCGGCGACGTCCGGCCCGGGGGTGCGGCGCAGCCGGTCGCCGCCGATGCAGAGGTGGCGCAGGGCCAGCCCCGCCGGCCACGGGCGGTCCAGCACGGGCTCGGCGAGCGGGGTCGGCAGGACGGCGACGGTGATGCCGGCCTCGCGCCACCAGTCGGTGAGCGCGGACCGGTCCCACCGGACGGCGTCGGGGGCGACGCAGAGGGCGGCGCCCGAGGTGAGGGCGGCCCAGAGCTCCATCAGGTGCGGGTCGAAGGCGACGCCGATCAGCAGGCTGTGCCGGTCGCCGGGGCCGAGGCCGGTCAGCTGCCGGTACCACTGCAGCAGCGCGCCGAGCGCGGACTCGCCGACGGCCACGGCCTTGGGGGTGCCGGTGGAGCCGGAGGTGAGGACGGCGTAGTGGGTACCGGCCGGGGCACGGACGGCGGCCTCACCGCCCCCGGCCTCGCCGCCCCCGGCCTCGGCGGCGAAGGCGGCGACCACGGTGGCGGCGGCGTTCGCCCCCTCCGCCGGGAGCGCCAGCGGCAGCTGCTCGCCGGCCCGGTGGGCGGGCGGCAGCAGCGCCGGATCGCCGATCAGGCAGGCCGGGCGGAGCTGTTCGGCGACGGCCTGAAGCCGCCGCTCGCCGGGGCGAGGACCGAGCGGCAGGTGGACGGCGCCGAGCCGGGCCACCGCCAGGGTGGCGGCGACCAGCGCGGCCGAGTGGTCCAGGCAGACGCCGACCAGGTCGCCGCGGCCCACCCGGTCCTTCAGGCGCTCGGCCGACTCCGTGGCGAGCCGGTCGAGTTCGGCGTAGGTCCAGCTGCGTGCGCCGTCGACCAGCGCGGGGGCGTCCGGGGTCTGGTGGACCCAGTGGGTGAAGAGGTCGAGCACCGCACCGTCCTGGTGCGGTCGGCCGTAGCCGATGCTGAGCTCGGACTGACGATCAGTCATGACGGTTTCTCCGAAGGTCGCGTGGCGGTTGTCGCAGGCGGTGGCGGCTCAGCCCAGGCCCATCGCCCGGGCGACGATCACCTTCTGGACCTCGGAGGTCCCCTCGATGATCGTCGTCATCCGGACGTAGCGGTACCGGAACTCCAGCGGGTGCCCGCGCACCCAGCCGGTGGCGCCGTGCACCTGGAGCGAGCGGTCCACCGCCCGGACGGCGGTCTCGGAGGCGGTCAGTTTGGCCAGCGCGGCGTTCTCGGGGGCCTCGGTGCCCTCGTCCACGAGCCGGGCGCAGGCCAGGGTGAGCAGCTTGGAGGCCTCCACCTCCGCCCGGGTGGCCACCAGGTGCTCCTGGACGTGCTGGTAGTTGCCGATCGGCTCGCCGAAGGCCTGCCGCTCCCGGGCGTACTCGACGCCCAGGCGGAGCGCGTACTCGGCGATGCCGTTGCACATCGCGGCGACCACCAGGCGGCCGCGCGAGAGGCTGTCCATGGCGAGCGCGGTGGCGGCGCCGACGCCCTCCTCACCGCCGATCACCGCGTCCATCGGCGCCCGCACCTGGTCCAGGGTGAGCTCGAACAGCGGCTCGCCGGACATGCCCTCGTAGCGCTGGCCGATCCGCAGGCCCGGGTGGTCCATCGGAAGGACGAAGGCGGTGGCGCCGCCGGTCGGGCCGGCACCCGTGCCGAGGTCGGTGGCGGTGACGACCAGCGCGATATCGGCCCGGTCGGCGTTGCTGACAAAGGTCTTGCGGCCGTTCAGCACCCAGCCGTCGCCGTCGCGGACGGCGGTGGTGGTGAGCCGGAACGCGTCGGAGCCGGCCTGCGGCTCGGTGAGCGCGAGGCAGCGCGCCTGCTCGCCCCGGACCAGCGGGACGAGGTGGCGTTCGATCTGCTCGGGGGTACCGTGCCGCAGCAGCGGACTGGGCCCGTCCGAACCGGCCAGCGCGTAGGGCGCCAGCGGGCAGCCGCTGCGCCCGGCGGCGTGGTGGAGCAGCACGACCGCGGTGAACGGCATGTCCGCGCCGCCGAGTTCCTCGGGGTAGTCGCCGGCGTAGAAGCCGAGGGCGGCGGAGCGCTTGCGGACGTAGGCCCGCAGGTCCGCCGGCGGCTGGTCGGCGGTCTCGGGCAACTCCGCGGCGAGCGGGACGAGTTCGCGGCGGACGAAGCTCTCGAAGGGCGTCGACGAGCTCGCGGTGACCGGCTTCGAGGACGCTGGAGGGGGTGGACAGCGCGGAGGTGCTCACTGGTTCGCTCCGGTCAGGGCGCGGGCCTGGTCGGCCAGGACGGGGTGCTGGAAGAGGGTGCGCAGCTGCGGGCGGCTGCCCAGGCGCGGCTCCAGCCAGGCCGCGAGCCGGGCGGCGAGCAGCGAGTGGCCGCCCACCTCGAAGAAGTGCGAGTCGGCGGTGAAGCGGTCGTGGCCCAGCACCTCCTGCCAGGCTTCGGCGATCAGGGCCTGTCCGGGGTCGGTGAAGGCCTGCGGCTGTGCCTGCGCCGGCTCGCCGACCGGCCCGGCCTCGGCGGCGAGCCGGGCCAGGGCCGCGCGGTCGGGCTTGCCTCCGGGCAGCAGCGGCATGGTGTCCAGCGCCGTCCAGGCGGCCGGGACCAGCCCGCCGGGCAGCCGGCGGCCGAGCGCCTGGTGCAGGGCGGCCTGGTCGGGCTGCTCGGAGCCCTCCAGGAACCCGACCAGGCGGGGGCCGGACGCCTCGTCGTGGTGGAGGACGACGGCGCAGGAGCGGCCGCCGAGCTCCGCGGAGGCGGCGGCCTCGATCTCCTCCAGCTCGATGCGGTAGCCGCGCAGCTTCACCTGGTTGTCCTGCCGGCCGAGGAACCAGAGCCGGCCCTTCAGGTCCCGGTAGCCGCGGTCGCCGGTGCGGTAGACCCGCTCGCCGCCGAGCGCGGGCACCGGCACGAAGCGGGCCCCGGTGACCTCGGGCAGGCCGAGGTAGCCCTCGGCGAGCAGTGCACCGCCGATCACCAGCTCGCCGACCGCGCCGGCCGGCAACGGGCGGAGGCCGTCGTCCAGGACGTGCACCCGCACGCCGGGCAGCTCGGTGCCGAGCGGGATCTCGGCGGCGTCCTCGGCGAGGTCGGCCTCGGTGACCTCGTGCACGGTGGAGGTGACCGTCGCCTGACGGGGACGTCCTGGTGGGGCAGCGCGCGGAAGAGGACGTCGGTCACCTCGTCGACCGCCTCGGTACCGGGCGCGGCCGGGTCCAGCCGCAGCCGCAGCGGCACCGTGTTCACGAACATGCCCACGGCGCTCTCGAAGCCCTGCGGCCGGTTGCCGACCGCGGTGCCGACCACCAGCTCCGGGTGCCCGCTGTGGCGGCGCAGCAGCTCGGCGAAGAGCGTGAGCAGGGTGGAGAACGGGGTGTGGCCGTCCTCCCGGCTTCCCGGTGGCGGCGCACGACGCCCGGACGGGCCAGCCCGGGCAGTGCGAGGTCGAGCGGGGCGTCCTGCAACTCTCGCTTCCAGAAGGCGAGTCCGCGCTCCCGGGTGTCCGCCGCGGCGGACTCGGCGGTGCGCACGTGCTCCTCGTACGAGCGGGCCGGGGGCAGCTCGGCGGGCTCGCCGAGGACGTGCCCGCGGTAGACCGTGAAGAGGTCGCGCAGCAGGATCGCGAAGGAGTGCCCGTCGTGGATCAGGTGGTGCTCGACGTGGACCAGCCGGTGGTGGTCCTCGGCGAGCCGCACGAGGTGCCAGCGGAGCAGCGGCGCCGCGGAAGTGTCCAGCGGCTCCTCGGCCTCGGCCCGGAGCAGGGCCTGGAAGGCGGCCTCGGGGTCGGCGTCTCCGGTCAGGTCGGTGGTGCGCAGCCGCGGCTCGGTCCGGCTGCCGACCCGCTGGGCGGGCAGCCCCTCCGGCCGGGCCACCAACTCCAGCCGCAGGCCGGGGTGGTGGGCGAGCACCGCAGCCATTCCGGCGCGCAGCGCGTCCGCGTCGAGCGGGCCCCAGAGATCGAGGGCGGCGGTGAAGTTGTAGGCGCGACTGCCGGGCAGCATCTGCTCGTGCAGCCAGACGATCTCCTGCGAGGAGGAGAGGGCGAACATGACGAACTCCCTTTTGATGGTGGGTGGTTGTTCGGTTGTGCAGCCGAACGGCGGTGGCCGTCCGGCTCGGGTCATGGCCGGCGCCGGGGTGGGGGCGTGGCCGGCCGGGCGCCGGGCGGGTGCGCCCTGATCGGGCGGCCCGGCGGGGGTGAGGAGGTGACCGCGGGGTGGTGGCGGGGTCGCGGCGCAGGACCGGCCGCGGCTCAGAGCGCCGGGCCGCCCAGGTGCCGCTTCAGGGTCGACAGCAGGGCCCCGAAGGCGGCCTCGGCGGCGGAGTCCGGGTAGCGGTCACGGTCCCAGGCGAGCCGGACCAGCAGATCGTCGCCGTGCGAGGCGGAGACGGCCAGCGGCGCGGCGAGCGGGCGTCCGGCCAGGTGGGTCTCGCGGCCCGCCGTTCCGGCGAGCACCAGGGGCGGGCGGCGCTGCAGGTCCTCGAAGGTGAGCAACCCGTCCAGGGCGCCGGACCAGCGCGCCCCGGCGGAGCGGGCGGCCCGGACCACGTCGTCGAACGGGGTGTCGGCGTGGTCGAGGTCGTCCCACCAGGCCGCGCTCAGCTCGTCGAGGCTTGCGTGGTCGGCGTGGTCGGCGTGGTCGGCCCGTCCCATGGCGGGCCTCGCCGGTGAGGGGTGCACCAGGGTGTTGAGGAAGCAGCCGACCACCGGTGCGGCGCCGGGCGGTCGCCCGCCCCACGGGTAGCCGAGCGCGAGCGCCCGGTCCCCTTCGCCGAGCCGGTGGGCGGCGGCCCCGACGGCGTCCAGCAGCGCGGGGAAGACCGCGCCCCGGGCCGCCCCGGTGGCGGCCGGCAGCCGGTGGGTGACCATCCCGGTGGACCTGGCCGCCGGGCCGGCGTCGCCTTCCCCGCCGAGTCCGCACAGCCGGGCGGCCCAGTACGCGTGCGCGGCGGCGCTCGCAGCCGCGTCCTCGGCCGCCAGCTGCAGCTCCACCGCCTCCCGGTACGCCGCCAGCCCGTCGTCCGCCGCCGGCTCGGCCGGCCCGTCCTCCGCGTAGGCGGCCGGCGAGCCCCGCCGTGACCAAGCCGAGCGACTGCTCGTCGCAGGCCGCGTGGTCGAGGGCGACGGCGAGCAGCTCCTCCTCGTCGTCCGGGGCGGCCGCCAGCAGCAGGCGCAGGGCCGGGCCGTCGGCCGGCCAGTCGAGCAGGGCGCGGCGCAGCGCCTCCTCGGCGGTGCCGTCCGGGCCGGTCTCCGTCCGCTCGACCGCGACCGACGGTCCGCCGAGGCGCAGCACGGGAGTGCCGCGCACGGTGGCGAAGGAGCCGCGCAGGGCGGGGTGGGAGGCGGCCAGCCGGACGGCGGCGCGGTGCAGCCGCGGCAGGTCGACGACACCCCGGGGGTAGGCGAAGAACAGCGGCACGACGTCCGTCCGGCTCTGCGGGTCGCGCCGCCGGGCGATCAGGAAGCGGCGCTGGGCGCCGGTGAGCGGGAGGAGCCCGCCCCCGGAGTCGGCGACGGAGCCGGCGGCGACGGAGCGGAACCGGGTGAGGTAGGCGGCCGTGATGCTGGAGTGCACGGAAGGGTCTCCGCTTTCGGTTCGGCGGATCGGATCGGTGGATCAGTGGATCGGTGGATCGCTGGATCGGTGGATCGGGCGGGACGGGCGGGGCCTCAGGGGACGGGCCGCGGCCCGTCCGGACAGGGCGGCCCGCCGGACGACCGGGACGGTCGCCGGAACGTGCGGGCCGGGCGGGTCAGCGGGCGGGTCTGGCGTCCTCCGGGGAGGGCTCGGCCGCCCCGGTGGTGGCGCTCCCGGGCCCGCCCGGGGCGGCCGCCGCTGCGGAACCGGCGTCCGCGGGGGCGTGCGCCTCCGCCGGACCGGCGTCGGTCGGCAGCTCCCGCATGCCCCGCAGCGGCGAGAGCAGCAGGGGCAGCGGCACCACCAGGAACCCGGCGGCACAGACCCAGAGCGCGGCGCGCGCTCCGGCGGCGTCGGCCACGGCGCCGCCGAGCAGCGCCCCCAGCGGCAGGGTGCCCCAGACCAGGAAGCGCATCGTCGCGTTCATCCGGCCGAGGAGCCCCGGCGGGCAGACGCCCTGCCGGAAGCTCACCTGGGCGACGTTGTAGACCACCCCTCCGAACAGGACCGTGCCCGAGGCCAGCGCGAACAGCACCACGCCGGCGCCGCCGCCGGTCAGCGGCCAGAGCAGCGCGAACGGTCCGGTGAGGACGGGGGCGAGCCAGATCAGCCGGGCCTGGCCGACCCACCGGGCCAGCGGGCCCGCGCAGAGCGCCCCGGCCAGTCCCCCGATCGCCGAGACGGAGAGCAGCACCCCGATGGCGGCGGGCGAGAGGTCCAGCACCCGGACCCAGAACACCGTCTGGACGGCCATCAGGATGGCGGCGAACAGGTTGGACACGGCGGTGGCGGCGGCGATCGCGCGCAACAGCGGGTGTGGCGGCGGCGATCGCGCGCAACAGCGGGTGCCGGAGCACGAACCCGACGCCTTCGGCGATCTCCGTGCGCAGCGAGCGCCCCGGGTCCGGCGGGGGCGGCGCCTCCTCCTCGGTGCGGATGCGGGCGAGCACCACCGCGGAGGTCAGGTAGCCGACCGCGTCGGCGAGGATCGCCAGCGGCGCGCCGAGCAGCTGGACCAGCCCGCCGCCCAGCCCCGGGCCGGCGACCTGGGCCGAGGAGCGGACGGTCTCGATCGCGCCGTTGCCGGCGACCAGGCGCTCCCGTGGCAGCAGCGCCGGCAGGAAGGACTGGTGGGCCACGTCGAAGAAGACCGTCGCCACGCCGGTGACCAGGGCGACCAGGTAGAGCTGGGCCATCGTCAGCACACCGAGGGCGGCGGCCGGCGGGATCGACCCGACGGCGAGGCAGCGCACCACGTCGGCACGGATCAGTACGGGCAGCTTGCGCATCCGGTCCAGCCAGGCACCCGCGGGGAGTCCCACCAGCAGGAAGGCCGCGGTCTCCGCCGCCGTCAGCAGGCCGACCTGGAGCGGCGTGGCGTCGAGCTCCACCACCGCGACCAGCGGCAGTGCCACCAGGGTGACCTGGCTGCCCACTTGGGCCGCGACGGCCCCCGACAGGAGGAGACGGAAGTCGCGCAGACCCAGCAGGCGGGCCGGGTTCGGACGAGGCATGTCGTTCATCAGTACGACTCTCGGTTACCGATTCGACACCGGGCAACCGGTCAGTTCGTTTCCGGCCTTCCGCCACAACGGCCGGATTCCGCCCTTTCCCCGGCCCGCTCGCGCTCCACCCCGGTCCACCGCCCCGCCGGACCGCACCACCGCGGGGAGTCCGACCAGCAACATTCCGGCCGGACGGATTTCAAACCAGGATCCGCATCACACTGTCCGAATACCGGACGGGCATGTTCTGGCCATCGGACGGCCATCTTCAACATGGCCGGAACCTGCAAAGTATTGACGATTCGTCATTCACACGTGGTCTCGCCGTGCTATCGGGTGCCGGGCCACCCCGGTCGCCCCCGGCCCCGGCCGCCGCATCCGTGCCCCCACGCCGCCGCGCGCCGCGCCCGCACGCACGCACGCCGACGCCCGGTCACCGGCGTCGGGCGCCGAAGGTGACCGGGCGCCGGCGGCGGGGCGGTGCGGGCTCAGGCCGCGCCGAGTGCGGCGTCCGGGATCCTGCCCGCCTGGGCCTGTTCGATCCGCTGGACGAGCATCACGGCCAGCCTCCGCGTCGCCGCAGGGTCGGCCGGCCCGCCCTCGGTGGTCACCGCGGCGACCAGCGTGCCGGAGCGCAGGACGATGCTCACCCCGTCCCGGCCGGCCAGCTGGCCCTGGAACGCGCGGTACTCGCTCCCCAGCGGCACGATGTCCACCGCCCGGTACCTGTTCCCGTCCGCGTACGACGCGTACACCTCGGCGAGCTTCTCCTTGGCCGCCGCCTTGGTCGGCAGCGTGTCGATCGCGAAGCGCGCGGTCACCTCGCCGAGCGAGAAGCGGGCCGTCCCGCTGAGCGGCTTGCCGCTGCACGCCCCGCTGCCGGAGCAGGTGGTGGCGTGGTCGGCGGAGTCGACCCGCCGCTTCTCCTCCTCCCAGCCGGTCATGGCCTTGCCGTCGGGCAGCAGTTGCAGGAGGAGCTTCTCGTCGAGCACCAGCGCGTCCGAGTCCGCGGTGGGCGCCGGCAGGGCGCCGCCGGTGCCGGAACCGCCCCCCGCGCCCGGCGTCGACGCACCACCCGCAGGCGCCCCGGCCGTCCCGGAAGCACCCGGCGAACCGGCCGCGGCGGAGGCGCCGCCACCGGTCGCGGCGGCACCGCCCGCGGGAGCCGACGCCGAACCCGCCGGCGAGGCCGCGGCGGCGGAGGCCTGGCCCGACGCCGCGCCCGCGGTGGCGGACGCGCCGCCCTTCGCGGCGTCCCGGGAGGTCGCCGACCCCCCTGAGCTGCAGGCCGTCAGCACGCCCAGCAGTACCCCTGCGGCCGCCGCGGCGGCCACCTTCCGACCGACCGTGCCCATCGCCCGCTCCCTCTCGTGTCAGTGGACCATCCCCGTTCGAGGGCGTGCGCGGCCTCGACGCCTACCGCGCGACCTGGCCGCCCTTCTTCCGGTGGCTGGCCGCCGGGGCGGCGTTCGAGATCGAGTCGCTCGACGTGACGGCCGGCGCGGACGTCGCCTTCGCCCACGCCCTGCTGCGCTGCGGTACGACGCGCGACCTCACCGAGCGGCCCGCCCTGCGGCTGCGGCTCACCCTCGGACTGCAGCGCACCGCGGGGCAGTGGGAGGTGACGCACGAGCACCACTCCTTCCCCGACGCCTCCGCCGCGCCGGACACCGCGCCGGACGCCGCACCGGAGCCCGCCGCGGAGGCCGTGCCGGACGCGACCGCGGCAGGCGGTTGCGAGCCGTCCGGCGCGGCCGAGCGCGAGGTACGCGCGATCCACGACCGCTGGGCGGAGCAGACCGCCGCAAAGGACCTGGACGGGCTGATGGCCCACGTCGCCGAGGACGTCGTCTCCTACGAGCACGCGGGCCCGCTCGGCTACCGGGGGATCGAGGAGGTCCGCGAGATCTGCCGCAACGGGCTGGCGGCCTCCCCCGGACCGGTCGCCTGGGACATCCCGGACCTCACCGTCCGAGTGGGCGGGGACCTCGCCGTCGCCTGGGGGCTGGACCACATCCGCAGCACCGGGGCGGACGGCACGACCGCGGAGACCTGGTCGCGCGGTACCCGGGTGTTCGAGCGGCGGGACGGCGGGTGGGCCATGGTGCACCAGCACCTGTCGTTCCCCCTGCCCTCCTGACCCGCCCGGACCTGCGACGTCCTGTCTTCCAGGACGACCGCGGCGCGGGCACGGCCGCGGTTCCGGAGCGGCCGGCCGTGCTCCGACCGCCCGCGCCCGGAGCACGGCGGCGCGTACGGCGGCGGGCGACGCGCGCAAGGGCCCGGCCCTGATTCACCCGGACCGCCCGTGCACTCGGGTGAACACGCCCGGGAGACCACCCGAAGGGGCGCACCGCCGCGGCCACCACCGCCGTTCTCCGGTGGCAACGGCGGTGGTCGTGGTTGACGGTGGATCAGGCGCAGCACCGCGAGTCCCCTTGGCCGACGACGTGTCGGCAGTCGCGGCTCCGCGCCGGAAGGATCACCATCATGCGTTCTGCACGCACGCTGCTCGCCGGGGCGGTCATCGCCGCCGCTGCCGTGACCATCAGCGCCCCCGCCGCCTTCGCCGACGGCGGCGACAAGAACCTGACCTGGCAGGAGAAGCAGGAGAAGGCCGCCAGCCCCGACGGCCAGAAGACCTGGGACGAGAAGCAGGAGAAGGGCACCTCCTCCGGCTCCTCCAGTTCCTCCAGTTCCTCCAGCTCGTCCGGCTCGTCCAGCTCGTCCGGCTCCTCCTCCTACGGCGACAAGGGCGAGAAGAGCGACAAGGGCGAGAAGGGCGAGGAGAAGGCCCCGCACGGCGGTGTGCACACCGGTGGTGGCGGCCTGGTGTCGGGCGGCGGCCTCGCCTCCGGTGCCGTCCTGCTGCTCGGCGGTCTCGGGGCCGGCGCCATCGCGCTGCGCAAGGGCCGTCGCTCGGCCGGCGCCGCGATCTGAGCCGGGCGCCGTCCGACGGCGCCGACCGACGCCTCCCCGCCGTGGCCGCCGCCCCCCGCGCGCCGGCCGCGGCGGGGGCGCGCGGGTCCACCGGGCCCGCCGAGCGGCCACGAGCGGCGCTCCGTCGCGACGGCCGGCGCGTGATCACCGACTCGTCGTCGCCGACGCGGGCCGGCCGGCTCGTCCTCGGCGAGTCGCCCGGCCGGGTCGCCGCGACCGGATCGTGACGACCGCGTCGTGGTGACGCGTCGTGGTGACAGAAGAGTCCCGCACGGCCGAGGAGTGGAACGATGGCCGGTCTGGTTCCTGGTACGTCCCGGCTGCTGCGCGCGGGTATGGGCGCGGCGGCGGCCGGTCTGCTGCTGATCTACAACTCGGTGGACTCCGGCTCCCCGGCGGAGCCCGCCTCGGGCCAGGCCGCGCCCCCGGCGGCCACCGCCGGCCCGACGCCCGGCGCCGCGTCCGCGACGCCCGTACCCACCGCGCCCGCACCGAAGGCCGCCGCCCAGGGCGCCGCGGTGCCCCCGCTGAAGCGGGCCGTACCCACCCGGCTGCGGATCCCGCAGATCGGTGTGGACGCCCCGTTCACGGAGCTGACGCTCAACCCGGCCGGCCAGCTCAACGCCCCGCCGCCGGACGACAAGAACCTGGTCGGCTGGTACCGGGACGGCGTCACCCCCGGCGAGCGCGGCAGCGCGGTGGTGGCCGGACACGTGGACACCACCAAGGGCCCGGCGGTCTTCCTGCTGCTGAGCCTGCTGCTGCCGGGCAACAAGGTCGAGGTGCAGCGGGCGGACGGCACGGTCGCCGTCTTCTCGGTGGACTCGGTGGAGACCTTCTCCAAGAGCGCCTTCCCCGACCAGAAGGTCTACGGGAAGACGTCCGACGCCCAGCTGCGGCTGATCACCTGTGGCGGCACCTACGACAAGAAGCGCAAGGACTACCTCGACAACGTGGTGGTCTTCGCGCACCTGGAGTCCTCGCGGCGGGCCTGAGCCCGTCGCCACGGCCCCGGTCGGCAACGCCGACCGGGGCCCCGCCGTTCCTGGCCCCGACCGCCCGGCCGTGCGGGGGCGACGCGCCGAACCGCCCGCACCGGCACGGTGGCCTCGAAGGCGTGCAGGTAGGGGTTGACCTCGCGGACGCCGGCGACGGACAGACCGGCCTCCTCCATCAGGCGCACCATGCTCTCCTTGGAGTGCTTGGCACCGCCGACGTTGAGCAGCAGCATCAGGTCCATCGCCGTGGTGAAGCGCATCGAGGGGCTGTCGTCGACCAGGTTCTCGACCACCACGACGCGGGCGCCCGGCTTGGCGGCCCGGACCACGTTGGCCAGGGTGCGACGGGTGCTCTCGTCGTCCCACTCCAGGATGTTCTTGATGATGTAGAGGTCGGCGCGCACCGGGATGTCGACCCGGCAGTCACCGGGCACCAGCCGCGCCCGGGCGGCGAAGGCGCCGCCGTCGCGGAGCCGGGGGTCGGCACCGGCGACGACCTCGCAGGCTGTTGGGGGCGTCCTCGCGCAGCAGCCGGGACATCTCGGTCGGTGACACCCGGAGAGCCGGTTGCCGCTGACCAGCGTCCCCTCGGTGTCGGTGGCGCCACCCTCGTTGACCACGCTGTTGGCGAGGAAGATGCCGGACTGGCCGTTGCGGGCCGACTCGTTGCCGACGATGACGGCGCGGGTCGACTTCTCCTGGCTGATGCCCTGCAGCTTGTTGTCGTGGACGTACGTCGCGCGCACGGTCATGCCGGTGGTCGAGGCGATGTTGATGCCGTTCTTGGGGAAGCCGGTGACGGCGAGGGCCTCGACGGTGACGCCGCGCAGCGGCTCCGCGTCGGTGCCGGCGACGCAGAGTCCGTGGCCGGCCGCGGCGCAGACGGTGTCGCCGGCGGTGCCGTCGGCGGCGTTCCCGGGGGCGATCACGCTGCTCCGGCCGATGCCGCGCAGGGTGAGCCCGGGCGTGGTGATCCGGACGCTGCCGTAGTAGGTGCCGGGCAGCAGCTGGACGGTGTCGCCGGGGCGGGCCGCGTCCCCGCGTGGGCATGAGTTGATGACCTGCTTTCTGACGCGCTCGCGGGACTCCGGCGCGGTGACGCGGTGTGAGTGGGAGACGACGGCCGGTGGTGGTCGGCCCGAATCGACGCTATGGGTGCCCGGGTGGACCCGCCACCAGGGCTGGGCTGTGGGGCTGACGGAGCGTCGGCCGAGGCGGTGACGCGGGCGGGGTCTGCAGGGTCGGGTCGCGGCGGAGGCCTCCGCGACGGCTGCGGCCGTCGCCCGGGCGGCGCCCACGTGCCGGTGGCCGCCCGCGGGCTGGCCGGGACCGGCCTGGCGTACGCGCGGCGGGTGGGCGCGGAGGCGGTCCAGGTGTTCGTGGCCAATCCGCGCGGCTGGGCCACTCCCCCGGGCAACCCGGCCCAGGACGTGGACCGGCACGCCAACATCGGCGCCGGGATGATCGGCGCGGAGCCGTTCCGGGAGCTCTTCGAGCACCCGGAGACCGCCGGCGTCCCACTGGTCGTCGAGACCCCGGACCGCAAGCACGGTGGGGAAGGCGCGGGCCACGCGCTCGACATCGGGGTGCTGAAGGAGCTGTGCTGTCGTACGCGTCGGCGCTCGGGATCAGCGCGTTCTTCTTCGAGCACGTCTTCCACTTCGAGGGCCAGGACAACTCCTTCCCGCTGTTCGTCTTCGTCTTCCTGGTGGCGCTCGGCATCGACTACAACATCTTCCTGATGACCCGGGTGCGGGAGGAGTCCGTCCACCAGGGCACCCGGACGGGGGCGATCTCCGGGCTGGCGGCGACCGGCGGGGTGATCACCTCGGCCGGACTGATCCTGGCGAGCACCTTCGCGGTGCTCGGCACCCTGCCCCTGGTCGGCTTCGCCGAGATCGGCTTCGCGGTGGCCCTCGGCGTCCTGCTGGACACCCTGGTGGTGCGGTCGGTGCTGGTCACCGCGCTCACCATGGACCTGGACCGGCACATGTGGTGGCCCAGCAAGTTGTCCAAGCAAGTCGCCGATTCGGAAGGCGAGTTGGCCAGACAGCTTTAAGTTACCGCCGAGTTCACACGGCGATCGTCCGACGTCTTGCCAGGCGTGGCCCAAGGCGCGTTCACTGCGGGCATGCCAACTCCCACCACGCTTCGCCGCGGCACGCGCCTGGCCGCCGCCGCTGCCGTCGCCGCGGGCCTGATCGCCCCGCTGGCCGTCGCCCCCACCGCCTCGGCCGCCACCGTGCCCGCCGGCTCGGTGCCCGCACTCAAGGTGCTGACGTACAACGTCTTCCTGATGAGCAAGAGCCTCTACCCCAACTGGGGCCAGGACCACCGCGCGAAGGCCATCGCCGCCGCGGACTTCTTCCAGGGGCAGGACGTCGTCGTTCTCCAGGAGGCCTTCGACAACGCCGCCTCCGACCTGCTCACCTCGCAGGCCTCGGCCGCCTACCCGTACCACACCCCGGTGGTCGGCCGCTCGACCAGCGGCTGGGACGCCACCGGCGGCAGCTACAGCTCCACCACGCCGGAGGACGGCGGGGTGACGCTGCTCAGCAGGTGGCCGATCCTGCGCAAGGAGCAGTACGTCTTCAAGGACGCCTGCGGGGCGGACTGGTGGTCGAACAAGGGCTTCGTCTACGCCGTGCTGGACGTCAACGGCGTGCGCACCCACGTGGTCGGCACCCACCACGCCCGCTTCCACAACTCCCCGATCGCGTCGGCGGACAGGACGAGCAGCTCGCGCAGCCGCTCGGCGGACAGTTCGGCCAGCCACTCCTCGCCGCCGCCGATCACGGCGTCGGCCAGCCCGCGCTTGGCCGCCAGCAGGTCGTCGATCCGCTCCTCCACCGTCCCGACGCAGACCAGCCGCCGCACCTGCACGTCGCGGCGCTGCCCGATCCGGTGCGCCCGGTCGGTCGCCTGGTCCTCGACGGCCGGGTTCCACCAGCGGTCGAGATGGATCACCTGGTTGGCGGCGGAGAGGTTGAGACCGGTCCCGCCCGCCCGCAGCGAGAGCAGGAACACCCTCGCCCCGTCGGGCCGTTGGAACCGCTCGACCAGCTCGTCCCGCCGCCCCTTGGGCACCCCGCCGTGCAGGTACGGGACGTCCTCGCCCAGCCGCTCGCGCAGGTGGGGCTGGAGCATGGCGCCGAACTCGGCGTACTGGGTGAACACCAGCGCCCGGTCACCCTCGGCCAGCGCCTCCTCCAGCACCTCCACCAGTCGCTCGACCTTGCCCGAGCGGCCGGCCACCGCCGTTCTGTCGTGCAGCAGTTGGGCGGGGTGGTTGCAGACCTGCTTCAGGCGGCCGATCGCCGCCAGGACGGCGCCCTTGCGCTCCACGCCGCGCATGCCGCGCAGCCGCTCCAGCAGATCGGCCACCACCGCCCGGTAGAGACCGGCCTGTTCGGCGGTGAGACTGCAGCGGACGGTGAACTCCTGCTTGGCTGGCAGGTCCTGGGCGATCTGCGGGTCGCTCTTGCTGCGGCGCAGCAGGAACGGCCCGGACAGCCGGCGCAGCCGCGCCGCAGCCTCGACGCTCCCGGCCTGCTCCACCGGGATCGAGAACCGCTCCTTGAACGACTCCGCGCTGCCGAACAGCCCCGGGTTGGCGAAGTCCAGCACCGCGTGCAGTTCGGCGAGCCGGTTCTCCACCGGTGTGCCGGTGAGCGCGATCCGCGGGCCGGAGCGCAGCGAGCGGATCGCCCGCGACTGCCGGGCCGCCGGGTTCTTGATGTGCTGCGCCTCGTCCGCGACGATCCGCCGCCAGCGGATCGCGCGCAGCTCGGCGGCGTCGCGCTGGACCAGCCCGTAGGTGGTGATCACCAGGTCGGCGGACCGGTCGGGCGCGGCCCGGTCCGCCCCGTGGTGGACGTGGACGCGCAGCCCCGGCGCGAACCGGGCCGCCTCCCGCTGCCAGTTGCCGACCAGCGACATCGGGCAGACCAGCAGGGTGGGGCCGGTGGCACCGCGCTGCTGCTCCAGGGCGAGCAGGGCGAGGGTCTGGACGGTCTTGCCGAGGCCCATGTCGTCGGCCAGCACGGCGCCGAGTCCCAGCCGGCCGAGGGCGTCCAGCCAGGCCAACCCCCGCCGCTGGTAGGGGCGGAGGCTTCCGGTGAAGCCGTCCGGCAGCTCGGGGACCCGGTCGGCCGGGCCGGGCCGGCCGGCCAGCAGGTCCCCGATCGGCCCGGTGGCGCTGACGGCGGTCACCGGCAGTCCGTCCACCACGGCGCCGTTGTCCAGGGCGAGCCGGAGCAGCTCGACCGGCTCCATCACGCCGCGGCCCTGTGCGGCCAGGAACCTCACGGCGGCGGCGAGTTGGGCCTGGTCCACCTCGATCCAGCGGCCGCGCAGCCGGACCAGCCCCTGCTGGGCCGCCACCAGCTCGGCCAACTCCTCCTCGGTGAGGGTCAGTTCTCCGACGGAGAGCTGCCACTGGAAGTTCAGCACGGCGTCCCGGTCCACCCGGGCGGTGCGCCGCACCGAACCCGGGGCGGTGGCCGGCGCCGCGGTGAGGGCGAGGCCGAGCCGGGGGCGCCGCTGCCACCAGGCGGGAAGCAGCACGCCGAAGCCGGCCCGGGCGAGGGCGGGGGCGGCCTCGCGCAGGAAGCGCAGGGCGCCCGCGCGGTCCAGGTCGACGCCGGTGGGTCGGGGGGCCAGCAGCACGCTCCGCAGCGGCGGGTGGACGCGGGCGGCGCGCTCCAGCTCGGCGAGGAGGGCGGCGGCCGGGTCGGCGACGGTGCGCGTCAGGGCGGCGTACCCCGCGTCCTCGGTCCAGAGGTCGGCGGCGGGGACGACCAGGGAGGGGCGGTCGGCGGCCTGGAGCAGCAGGTCGAGCCGCCAGGTCTCCGGGGCCGCGTCCGGGCCGCCTTCCCGGGCCGCTCCCCCGGTGCGGTCGCGCTCGGCCCGCTCGCCCTCGGCGCGGCCGCGCCCGTACGGGAGGTCGTCCGGTCCGAGGGGTTCGGTGAGGCGGAGGTTGAGCCGGACCGGGCTGTCGGCGGGGCGGGCGGCACCCCACGCGGTCAGGCGCTCCGACAGGTCGGCGGCCGGGGGCCGGCTGAGGCGGCCGTCCGCCCCTGGCGCGACCGCGGCTACCTGCGACCTCGACGACTCCGTGCTCGGCGTCGGCCTGCCGCTCTGGCTGGTCGAGCACACCACCGCCCCGCACGCCCTGGTACCGGCCTTCCTGGTGCTCAACACGGTGCTGGTGGTCCTCCTTCAACTACGGCTCTCCACAAGGGCCGCGGGCCCCCAACGGGCGGCCGGAGCGGTGGCGCTCGCCGGTCTGGCGATGTTCACCGGCTGCGCCCTGGTGGCCCTCGGCACCGGCGGCGGGGCCTGGTCCGCCTCGGCCGCCCTGCTGGCGGCGGCGACGGTGGTGACCGCCGCCGAGCTGATGCGCTCGGTCAGCTCCTGGGAGCTCGCCGTCTCCCTCGCCCCCGACCGCTCCCGCGCCTCCTACCTGGGCGTCGCCGGCATGTCCCAGTCCATCCAGAAGTCCGCCGGCCCGCTGCTTCTCACCGGCGCCGTGATGACCGCCGGTCCGGCCGGCTGGCTCGCCCTCGGCACCGCGGTCGCCGGCCTCTCCCTCCTCCAGCGCCGCTCCTGCCTCCGCCGCCTGGCCGCCATGCGGCCGGCCGACGGGCCGGCGGCGGCCGCCGCCCCCTGCGGTGCGGCCGACTCCCTCCCGGCCACGGCCCGGCACTGATCCTCCGGCCGGGCGACGAGCACGGGCGGGGGCCGGGGGGCAGGGGCCGGGAGCCGGGGTGCGGGGGCGGGAGCCGGGGGCGAGCGCTCGGCGCCCGACTCCACGGCCCGACCTCACCGAGGCCACCCCGAAGCACCCGGCCCGCCGGGAGAGGACCACCCGCGCCCCTCGGCGTCCTGCACCACCGGCGACTTCCGGTCGACCTCGGCGAGGCCGGGACGGTCCTCCGCCCCTGGAGCCGCTCGGCGACCACGGCGTCCTGACCCACGAGCGACACCGGCCGCCGGGTGTCCGCCGGCCCGCGCGGCGGCCGGGAAGTCCGGCGGAGCCCCGGCCGGTCACGGGCACGGCGGAGCGTGACCCCGCGCGCCCGACCGGGTCCGCGTGCCCCGGATGGATCATCTGGCGTGCAGCGGAGGGGACTTGGCCCTAGGTTGCGTTGCGAGGGGGCTACTCGACCGAGAGGTGTCTACTGCCATGGCAGGCAAGTTCGAGCTGTACACCGACGAGAGCGGCATGCACCGGTTCCGGCTGAAGGCGAGCAACGGCTCCGTCGTCGTGACGGGCGACCCGCAGGAGAGCCGGGACGACTGCATCAAGAGCATCGAGTCGATCCGGAAGCTCGCGCCCTACGCGGAGCTCAAGGAGGCGGCCGCCGGTACGGCCTGACCGGACGCGCGCGCGCAGCCCCGCCGGCGGCGGGTGCGGACGCGCGTGGCGCGGGGTCGGCGAAGCGAGGGAATTCGCCGACCCCCGTTCGTTTGTACGACAGATCCCTTTGGCCGGGTGCACGCCGGACGCGGACAGAACACCGGCATGCGCGTCGTCATCGTCACCGAATCCTTTCCGCCCGAGGTCAACGGAGTCGCCCACAGCGTGCTGCGGACGGCCGAACACCTGGTCCGCCGGGGCCACCAGCCCCTCGTCGTCACTCCGGCGCCCGCGCGTGGTGCCGACTGCCCGCCGCACATCTTCGGGACCGGGTCCACGGCCGCCGAGCTGCCGGTGGTCCTCATCCCCTCCGTCCCGCTGCCCGGCTACCCGCAGGTCCGGATCGCCCTGCCGAGCCGGCAGCTGACCGCCGCGATCGCCGGGCACCGGCCCGATGTGGTCCACCTGGCCAGCCCGTTCGTGCTCGGCGCACGCGGCATGCAGGCCGCCGCCCGGCTCGGCGTCCCGGCCGTCGCGGTGTACCAGACCGACCTCGCCGGGTACGCGCACGCCTACCGTGCCGGGCGCGGGCTCGGGGAGGCCGCCGCCTGGCACCGCATCCGCGCCATCCACGGCGCCGCCGCCCGGACGCTCGCGCCCTCCACCCCGGCGGCCGCGCAGGACCTCACCGCGCACGGCGTCCCCCGGGTCCGGCTCTGGCCGCGCGGGGTCGACTCGGTGCGGTTCCACCCGCGCCACCGCGACGAGGCGCTGCACCGGGCGCTCGCCCCCGGCGGGGAGGTGCTGGTCGGGTACGTCGGGCGGCTCGCGCCCGAGAAGCGCGTCGACCTGCTGGCCGCAGCCTCGGCACTGCCCGGCGTGCGGGTGGTGGTGATCGGCGACGGACCGTCCGCGCCCGGACTCGAGGCCGCGATGCCCGGCGCCGTCTTCCTCGGCCGGCGTACCGGCGACGAGCTGGCGCGCTGCTTCGCCACCCTGGACGTGTTCGTGCACACCGGTCCGCTGGAGACCTTCTGCCAGACCATCCAGGAGGCGATGGCCAGCGGTGTTCCGGTCGTCGGGCCGGCCGCCGGCGGCCCGCTCGACCTGGTCGCCCACCACCGGACCGGCCTGCTCGTACCGCCCCGGGACCGCACGGCGGTCGCCCGGGCCGTGGCGGCCCTGGCCGCCGACCCCGCGCTGCGGGCCGCCTACGGCCGCGCCGGACGGGCGGAGGTGACCGCCCGCACCTGGGAGGCGGTCGGGGACATGCTGCTGCAGCACTACGCGGAGGTGCTGGCGGAGCACCGCGGCGCAGCCGTGTCCGGTGTCCCCGTCGCCGGTATCCGTGTGCCGGGGGAGGGCCGCCCCGGGGACGGCCGGAGCACGCAGCCCGTACCGGCCGCCCCCGGGGCCGTCACTCCGGCCGTGGCCGCAGCGCCTGCCGTGGGCAACCCCGCGCCGGACGCCCCCGCAGCGGCAGAGGGATTGCCCGCATGACCGGGCGAGGCGACTCCCTGCGGATCGTCCGGGTGGCGAACTTCGTCACCCCGGTCTCGGGTGGACTGCGCACCGCCCTGCGACACCTCGGCGCGGGCTACCGGGCCGCCGGGCACACGCCCGTCCTCCTCGTCCCCGGCGAGCGGCGGACGGAACAGGAGACCGACCAGGGCCTGGTCGTCACCCTGCCCGGGCCGGTCCTCCCCGGCAGCGGCGGCTACCGCCTGCTCACCGACCGGCGGGCGGTCGCGCACGAGCTGACCCGGCTCGCGCCCGACCGGCTGGAGGTCTCCGATCGCACCACCCTGCGCTGGACCGGCGCATGGGCGCGCCGACACGGCCTCCGCTCGGTGATGGTCTCGCACGAGAGCACCACCGGGCTGCTCCGCACCTGGGGCCTGCCCGCCCCGCTCGCCGGCGCGGCAGCCGACCGGCTCAACACCCGCACCGCGCGGGCGTACGACACCGTGGTCTGCACGACCGACTGGGCCGCCGCCGAGTTCCGCCGGCTGGGCGCACGGAACCTGGCGCGGGCGCCGCTGGGCGTGGACCTCGCCGCACTGCGCCCGATGACCGCCCCCGAGCGCGCGGACGAGCGGGCCCGGTACGCCGACCCGGGCCAGGTGCTGCTGGTGCTCTGCTCGCGGCTCTCCGCCGAGAAGCACCCCGAACGGGCCGTCGACGCCCTCGCGGAGCTCCGGGCCGGCGGGCTCCCCTCGGTCACCGCGTTCCTCACCGCCCACGGCGCAGCACCGGATGCGCCGGGGCGCGAGAGCCCGGAGGAGGAGGGCAGTGAGCACGAAGGCACTGTGCAGACGGGCCATCAGGGGAAGAGCACGGAGGAGCAGGGCGCGGAACCGGCGCACCTCGCGCGACAGCGCCGCGCACCGGACGGTGTTCCTGGGCGACACTGGGCGCATGCAGAACGGGCCTCCCCAGGGGTCGGAGCCCAGCCGTCAGACCTCCAGATCGTTCTCGATCTTCGTCAGCTGGTGGCGTGCCATGGCGAGGTTGGCCCGGGCCTTGTCCAGTGCGAGGTAGAGGAACAGGCCCTTGCCGCTGCGGCCGGTGAGCGGGCGGATCAGGTGGTACTGGCTGCTGAGCGTGATGAGGATGTCCTCGATCCCGTCGCCCAGGCCCAGCATGTCCATCGTGCGCATCTTGGCCCGGACCACGTCCGTGTTCCCGGCAGCGGCGACGTTGAGGTCCAGCCCGCCCGCGCCGTCGAGGGTGGCGAGCGCCATCCCGCTGTTGTAGTCCACCAGGGCGGCGCCGATGGCGCCTTCGATCGCGCTCATGGCCTGCTTGAGTGCGCCGGGTGCGTCCGTCATGTCGGTTTCTCCAGTTCGTTCGAAGGGGGTGTTCGAGGTTGGTCGAGAGGGGGGTGGTCGGAGGACAGGAAGGTCGGGAGGTCAGATGGGTGGTCGGATGGTCAGGTGGTCGGGTGGTCAGGTGGTCAGGTGGTCGGATGGTCGGGTGGTCGGGTGGTCGGGTGGGTCAACGGTCGGGGATCGGCCCGCCGGGCCGCCCCGCCGGGCCGGGGCCGCCGCCCGGAGAGGTCAGCTCACCTCACGCGGTTCCCGGGTCTCCTTGGGAGCGAGGGAGTCGTTGATCAGCGCGGCGATCCGCTGGGCCGAGCGGCGGGCCTCCAGGTGCAACCGGCCGACGTTCACGTCCGGGTGCGCCAGCAGCGTGAGCACGCAGCTGCCGCCCGCGCCGTAGGTGGCCACGTAGCCGTACTCGCCGCGGACCAGCGACTCCCGGAAGTCGCCCTGCCCGGTGGCGTCGGCGAGGCGCTGGGCCAGGCTGAGGGAGGCGGCGGTCATGGCTGCCACCCCGGTGGGCTCGGTCCCGTGGGTGTCGTGTGCGACCAGCATGCCGTCCACGCTCGATCAGTTGTCTCCTTCCGACACGCTGCTTGAGCGCCCGCCTCATGGCCGAGAGGGCGGGGTCGCGGGCGGAGAGAGGTTCAAAGTCGGGCCTCCAGAAGGGTTCGGACCCGGGTCAGCAGCGCGATGTCCGGGTCGGTGACGGTCAACGGGTGGGCCGCTGCCGGGGTCGGTGGGCGGATCGGGGAGGGCGGACGGGCGGAGCGGGCGGCCGGCGGGAGCAGCCCGGCCAGCGCGGCACCGGGCACCCGACGGTGCAGGCCGCCCCCCCGCCGCCGCGGCCCGCGCCGAGGGGCGTCGCGCCCCGGGGTGGCGACCAGTCCTGCGGCGGCGAGCCGCCGCACGTCGGCCGTGACGGCGAAGGCCGAGCGGCCGAGCAGCCTGGCCAGCTCCGCCGGGGTTCTTCGGCCGTCCGCCTGGTCGAGCAGCTCGCACTGGCGCCGCGTGGGCGGGCGCTGACGGCCGGCGCGGTCACCCGGTCCGGCCACCACTGCCCGGCCCCCGGTCGGGCACACCGGTGCGGCGTCGAGCTGCGGCCAGGGCCAGATCCGGTCCAGCAGGCGGCGCCGGCGCTCCACCTCGCGGCAGAGCAGAGCCGCTGGGCGCTCACCGCCGAGACCGGACCGAGCCAGTGCCGGACACCCGGTTCGAACAGCCAGTCCTCGGTACCGGGTTCACCGTCGTCGGCCGCGGCCCCGACCTGCCCGCCCCCGGGCCCGCCCTCACCGAGCCCGCCCTCATCGAGGCCGCCCTCACCGAGCCCGCCATGACCGGACGCGCCACGACCGAACCCGGCGGCCCCGGGGGCACCGCCGTCCGGTCTCCCGACCCGCAGGCCCGCCTCCGCCGCACGGGGCGCGGCACGGCCCGCCGTCAGGACGCAGTACGCGGCGTCGAACAGGACTCCGAGGTGGCTGACCTCCAGCTCACCGCGGGTGAGCCGCCGCTGGTCCACCAGAGCGCCGGCCACCAGGCCGTACGGACCGAACGCGCCGACCATGTCGTGCCATGCCTCCGGGGCGATCCTGCCGCTCCGGGTGAGCAGCGCGGCCAGGTCCGGGGCGAGGTCCGACTCGGCGTGCACCACCAGACCGTCGGTGAGGTAGACGGCGCCCGCCGGTCCGCGCAGCACGCCGGTCGCGCGCTGGTCGGCCAGCCAGCCGACGGCGGCCAGCGCGTCGGCGGCGGTCACGGTCGTCACGCCGACCACCGGGGAAGCCGAACGGGACGGGAGCCCGGGAGGGAGGGGGACCGGAGGGCGCCGGCAGCCCGGAAGTCCCGGAGGAGCCGGAGCAGTCGGTGGGCGCGCCCGAGGCGCGCGGCCCCGCCGGTCCGGCCGACGTGGCGACGACCACGGGTGCTTGGCCGAAACATGACGCCTCGCCCGCGCACCGCGCCCGGCGCGTTCGCTGACTCGTTCGTCATCCGAGCACCAGTTCCTCGGCGAGGGTCTGGAGGCGGTAGCGAGCCGCGGCGAGGTTGCCGTCGATCCGGTCGAGCCAGAGGTGCAGGACGAGCGGACTGTCGAAGACGGTGTCAATGAAGCAGATCAGGTGGTAACTGCGGCCCGCAGTGACGATGATGTCCTGCAGCGGTGCCCGCACGTCCTCGGAAGCGGTGAAGGTCTGGCCCTCAACGGCCGCCCGCACCAAGTCGGTTGCCTCCGCCGCCGAGGTCTCGTGGTCTCCCGCGGGGCTGACGCCGAGGCTGCCGAGGGCGAGTCCGCTGCTCCAGTCGATGAGGCTGGCTGCACGGGCGCCGGCGATCGCCATCGCCCCGGACAGGCATTCGTCGATACCCGGCACTCGGGCTCCTTCGGAGGGTTGGGGCAGCCGGTTTCACTCGGCCGGCGCCGGCCGGACCACCACGAGCAGTGGCGGGTTCGACACGGAAGGCTACTGCCGGATTCCGTATGACGAACATTCCAATGGCATATTCACACCAGAAGCACTGGTTTTCGGCCAACCTGTGACGGCTCATCAGCACAGCGTGACCGGCAAATGCCCTGGCCGTGCCCGCTGCGCAGATCCGCCCCGTCGAGCCACCTGGGGCGGGACCTTGGCCGGTACTCGGCCACGCCAAACGGTTTCGGCCACAACCTGCGATAGGACAGACCTTCGGCGCCGCCCCGCAGCGGCTCACCCCGAACCGGCTCTGCCCGCACCGGGCCGACCCGCACCCGACCCCGCCCCTTCGGCACGAGCCCCGGCGCGGGCGAGCACCGGCGCGGGCGAGCACCGGCGCGGGCGGATACGCACGCAACGCACCACGACGACACAGCGACACAGCGACACGACGGCGACATGGCGACGGCACGACGACGAGGGGCCGTTCCAGTGCGGAACGGCCCCTCGGGTGGAGCGCCAGGCCCGGGTTGAACGGACTCTCCCTACTGAAAGTAGGACGTGCTCCGGTAGCACCACTGACGCCTGTTCGAGAGGACGTTCCCTCTCGACGAGAAGAACAGTAGCAGGGCATCACGCCTGCTCAGAAATCACTCGGCAGCCGACAGGGGGTGGGCCGCCCGGGCGGCGGCCGCACCCGCCCCTCAGGCGCCGACGTACTCCGCCAGGTGCCGGCCGGTCAGCGTGGAGCGGGCCGCGACCAGCTCCGCCGGAGTGCCTTCGAAGACGACCCGGCCCCCGTCGTGGCCGGCCCCGGGCCCCAGGTCGATGATCCAGTCGGCGTGCGCCATGACCGCCTGGTGATGCTCGATGACGACGACCGACTTGCCGGAGTCGACCAGCCGGTCGAGCAGACCCAGCAGTTGCTCCACGTCGGCGAGGTGGAGGCCGGTGGTCGGCTCGTCGAGGACGTAGACACCGCCCTTCTCGGCCATGTGGGTGGCGAGCTTGAGCCGCTGCCGCTCGCCGCCGGACAGTGTGGTGAGCGGCTGGCCGAGGGTCAGGTAGCCGAGCCCGACGTCGGCGAGTCGTCCGAGGATGCGGTGCGCGGCCGGCGTGCGGGCCTCGCCGTCGCCGAAGAACGCCTCCGCCTCGGCCACCGACATCGCGAGCACCTCGCTGATGTCGCGGCCGCCGAGCCGGTACTCCAGCACCGACGCCTCGAACCGCCTGCCCTCGCACTCCTCGCACGTGGTGGCGACGCCCGCCATCATCGCCAGGTCGGTGTAGACGACGCCGGCGCCGTTGCAGGTGGGGCAGGCGCCTTCGGAGTTGGCGCTGAACAGCGCGGGCTTCACCCCGTTGGCCTTCGCGAACGCCTTGCGGACCGGGTCGAGCAGACCGCTGTAGGTGGCCGGGTTGCTGCGCCGCGAGCCGCGGATCGCCGCCTGGTCGATCGCGACCACGCCCGTGCCCTCACCGCCCGCGCCGCCGGTCCCCGAGCCGGATGCCCGGCCGCTCACCAGCGACCCGTGCACCAGCGAGCTCTTCCCGGAGCCGGCCACGCCGGTGACGACGCACAGCACCCCGAGCGGGATGTCGACGTCGACGTCGCGCAGGTTGTTCGCCGACGCACCGCGGATCTCCAGCGCACCCGTGGCCTTGCGGACCGTCTCCTTGAGCGCCGCCCGGTCGTCGAGGTGGCGGCCGGTGACGGTGCCACCGGCCCGCAGGCCGTCCACGGTGCCCTCGAAGCAGACCGTGCCGCCCGCCGCACCGGCCCCCGGTCCCAGGTCGACGACGTGGTCGGCGATCGCGATCATCTCCGGCTTGTGCTCCACCACCAGCACCGTGTTGCCCTTGTCCCGCAGGCGCAGCAGCAGTTCGTTCATCCGCTGGATGTCGTGCGGGTGCAGCCCGATCGTCGGCTCGTCGAAGACGTAGGTGGTGTCGGTGAGGGAGGAGCCGAGGTGGCGGATCATCTTGACGCGCTGCGCCTCGCCGCCGGACAGCGTGCCCGAGGGCCGGTCGAGGGCGAGGTAGCCGAGGCCGATCTCGACGAAGGAGTCGAGGGTCTGCCGGAGCGAGGCCAGCAGCGGCGCGACCGACGGCTCGTCCAGCCCGCGGATCCAGGCGGCGAGGTCGCTGATCTGCATCGCGCAGGCGTCGGCGATGCTGATCCCCTCGATCTTCGAGGACCGGGCGCCCTCGTTGAGCCGCGTGCCGTCGCAGTCGGGACAGGTGCCGAAGGTCGTCGCCCGCTCGACGAAGGCGCGGATGTGCGGCTGCAGCGAGTCGACGTCCTTGGACAGGAAGGACTTCTGGATCTTCGGGATCAGGCCCTCGTACGTCAGGTTGATGCCGTCGACCTTGATCTTGGTCGGCTCCCGGTGGAGCAGGTCGTGCAACTCCTGCTCGGTGAACTCCCGGATCGGCCTGTCCGGGTCGAAGAAGCCGCAGCCGCGGAAGATGCGGCCGTACCAGCCGTCCATGGTGTAGCCGGGGATCGTCAGCGCGCCCTCGTTGAGCGACTTGCCGTCGTCGTACAGCTGGGTGAGGTCGATGTCGGAGACCGTGCCGCGGCCCTCGCAGGTGGAGCACATGCCGCCGGTGACGGTGAAGCTGCGCCGCTCCTTGACGGTCTTCCCGCCGCGTTCGAGCGTGATCGCGCCCGCTCCGGTCACCGAGGGGATGTTGAAGGAGAACGCCCGGGACGAGCCGATGTGCGGCCGGCCGAGCCGGCTGAAGAGGATGCGCAGCATCGCGTTGGCGTCGGTGGCGGTGCCCACCGTGGACCGCGGGTCGCCGCCCATCCGCTGCTGGTCCACGATGATCGCGGTGGTCAGCCCTTCGAGGACGTCGACGTCGGGCCGGGAGAGGGTCGGCATGAACCCCTGGACGAAGGCGCTGTAGGTCTCGTTGATCAGCCGCTGCGACTCCGCGGCGATCGTGCTGAACACCAGCGAGCTCTTGCCTGAGCCGGACACCCCGGTGAACACCGTCAGCCGGCGCTTCGGGATCTCGACGCTGACGTCCTTCAGGTTGTTCTCGCGTGCGCCGTGCACGCGGATCAGATCGTGGCTGTCGGCGGCGGCCATGCTCATCGTCTCTCCCCTTGTCCCCTCGTCGGCCTCGGCACCTCGTCGGCGGGACGCGCCGGACTGTCTTCGAGCATGCGTTCGAATCAGGCGTACGCTGGACGCATGCGCAACACCGTCGCTCTCCAGCCCTCACTGTTCGACGACGCCGGACAGAGCGGGATCGTGGGAGTTCGTCGAGCTGGACGGCTACACCGTGGCGACGCTGCGCGGGGCGCAGGTCGCCGGAGTCACCCGGCCGGGCGGCGGGAGCGGCACCGCGACGGCCGCCGAGCCGCCGGCCTGGACGACCTGCCTCGCGGTGCACGACGCCGACGGGGTGGCCGGGGCCGTCCGGGCGGCCGGCGGTCTGATCGCCCGCGAGCCCGCGGAGGTCGCCGAGCTGGGCCGCACCGCCCTGGCCGTGGACCCGCTCGGCGCGGCGTTCGGCCTCTGGCAGGGCCGGCTGAACCCGGGCGCGGGCCTGGTCAACGAGCCGGACACGTTCACCTGGAACGAGCACCTGTCGCCCGACCCGGACGCCGCCCGCGCGTTCTACCGGCAGGTCTTCGGATACGGCTACGACAGGCCGGCCGGCGACTACACCCTGTTCCGGGTCGACGGCCTGCCGGGCGGCGGGATCGGCGGCAACCCCGGGGTCGATCCGGCGGGCCCGGCAGCGTACTGGGCGGTCTACTTCGCCGCGGCCGACACCGACCGCACGGTGGAGCGGGCGCTGCGGCTCGGCGGTACCGTGCTGGACGGCCCGGAACCGACCCCGTTCGGGCGGGTGGCGGTGGTGCGGGACGACGACGGTGCGGCGTTCACCCTGATCGCCGGCCCGTCGGGCGGCAGCGAGGCCGGGAACGACCTCGACGACACGGCGGAGGCGGCCTGAGATGACGGATCCGGACCCTACGGCGGAGCGGTTCGCCGAGCTGGTCGAGGAGTTGGAGCCCCTGGCCGGCGTGACCGGTCCGGGCGCGGGCGGGCGGCGCTTCGGCTCGGACGCGCTGAAGGCGGACAACCGCATCTTCGCGATGCTCTCGGCCGGCCGGCTGGTGGTGAAGCTGCCGCGGACCCGGGTGGACGAACTGGTGGCGGCCGGCGAGGGCCGGCACTACGACGCCGGACGCGGCCGCCCGATGAGGGAGTGGCTCGCCCTCGACCCGGCGTCCGCGCTGCCGTGGGGGCAGCTGGCCAGGGAGGCCTACGCGTTCGTCCGCCGGTGAGCGGCGGATCCCGAGCCGGGAACGCGAACGGGGCCCGGCACCCTCACGGGCACCGGACCCCGTCCGACGATGGAGCGCCAGGCCCGGGTCGCACGGACTCTCCCTACTGAAAGTAGGGCGTGCTCTGGTAGCACCACTGACGCCTGACGAGAGATCATCTCCCTCGCGACGAGAAGAAGACTAGCAGGTCAGCGCCGGTGAGCCCAACGTGCTCCCCGCCACCCGCCCACCCTCCCGGAGCCGGGAACGCGAACGGGGCCCGGCACCCTCACGGGCACCGGACCCCGTCCGACGATGGAGCGCCAGGCCCGGGTCGCACGGACTCTCCCTACTGAAAGTAGGGCGTGCTCTGGTAGCACCACTGACGCCTGACGAGAGATCATCTCCCTCGCGACAGGAAGAACGATAGCAGGTCAGAACCCCTGCCCGGACCGAGGAAGAACTGCACGTGACCGCTCTTCACCCCGCCCCGCCCGTAGTCGTCGAGTACGCCCCCGGCAAGCTGATGGACGTCCACCGCCCCTCGTCCGGCGGGGGCCCCTTCCCCGTCGTCCTGCTCTGGCACGGGAGGGGCCCCGACGAGCGGGACGTCATGCGCCCGCTCGCCCTCGCCACGGCCGAGCTCGGCCTGCTGGTGCTGGTCCCCGACTGGCGGTCCGACGAGGAGGACGGCGGCCGGGCCCACCTGCTCGCCTCCTTCGAGTACGCCCGTCGGCACGCGGCCGCCCACGCCGGCGCTCCGGACCGCTTCGTACTGGCCGGCTGGTCAATGAGCGGTCGGGAGGCCGTGGCCCTCGCCACCCACCCGGACACCCCCGCCGAACTGCGCCCGACGGCCGCCGTCGGCATAGCCTCCAGCTACGAGCGGACCGCCGTCACCACCGGCGGCTCCCCGCTCGCCCACCTCTGCGCCCACCCCTCCCCCGTCCCGGTCCGGCTCGTCCACGGCATCCGCGACGAGATCGTGCCCGCGGACCGGAGCCGCGAGCTGAGCACCGCCCTTGCGGCGCGGGGCGCGCACCACCTCCTGGAGTCGGACTCCGACCACGCCGGGGTGATCCTCACCGAGTACGACCCGGCCGTCGGCCGCTGCGTGCCCGCCGCGGCCGACCACGCCGTCCGCGCCGGCCTCGCCACGGCCCGCGTCCTCGCAGAGGCGGCCCGCCTGGGCTGAGCCACGGGCCCGTGACTTCAGTCCAGGACGGCGGTGGCCTCGATCTCGACCAGGTGCTCGGGCGCGGCCAGGGCCGCCACGCCCACCAGCGTGGCCGGCGGCACCGGCGCGGTGCCGAGCTTCGCAGCCGCCCGGGAGATGCCGTCCAGGAGCAGCGGCATCTTGTCGGGGGTCCAGTCGACGACGTAGACGGTCAGCTTCGCCACGTCGTCGACGGTCCCGCCGGCCGCGGCGAGGGCGGTGCCGACGTTGAGGTAGCACTGCTCGACCTGGGCCGCCAGGTCGCCCTCGCCGACCGTGGCGCCCGCCGCGTCCCAGGCGACCTGCCCGGCGACGAAGACCGTCCGCGAACCGGACGCGATCGCCACCTGCCGGTAGACGTCGATGCTGGGCAACCCGTCGGGGTTCACCAGGGTGATGGCCATGCCGCCTGCCTCTCGTGCTCTCTTGTGGTTACTGGGAAACCGTAGGAGAGTGGCCACCGACCTGGAAGAACGCACTTTTCGGTGACTGAGGAACCTCATGGTGACCAAGCAGCTCAGCGGCTCGGAGAAGGACGAGGCGGATGTCACGCGGGCGGACTCCCTGGCGCGGGAGATCTTCTCGGACATCGCCAACAAGTGGGCCCTCCTGATCATCGAGGCGGTGGGCGACCGCACGCTGCGCTTCACCGAACTGCGCAACGCGGTCGAGGGCATCAGCCACAAGATGCTCACGCACAACCTGCGGCTGCTGGAGCGCAACGGTCTGGTCGAACGGACCGTCTACCCGACGGTTCCGCCGCGCGTCGAGTACACGCTCACGGAGTCGGGCCGGGCCCTGCGGACGACGGTTGCGGGCCTGTGCGACTGGACCCACCGCTACCTCGGCGCCATCGAGACGGCCCGCCACCGCTTCGACGAGGAGACCGTCCGCAACCGGTGACACACCCTCGCCACCGAGCGGCAAGAGCGCCTTCACACCGCACGCTGACATGGGTGAGGCGGCCCCCGGGACCGGGGGCCGCCTCACCCATGTCGCGTCGACTGGACCTACTGCTTGCCGCTCAGGCGGCGCAGCTCCTCCAGAACCGCCGTCTGCCCCGTCACCAGGGTCTCAAGCATCCGGGCATGCTCCGCCTGCCCGGCGATGAGGACGCCAACGGCCTCCGCGAGGCCGGTCACCGCCTGGCGCTGCTCGATCCGGTCCTCCCGGATCGCGTTCACCGCCTGGGTGTACCCACGCAACGAGGTACGGATCTCGCTGCCCGGCCTGACTCCCAAGGTCAGTCGGCCCGCAAGACGCGCGAGACGTAGATGCGCGGCGGGTCCGAGTCCTCGTTCACCGCGTACTCCACCAGCCCGAGATCCCGTCGCAGCGGCGACGAGTGCATCCCGGGCCGGCCCGGGACCGGCATGCTCAAGTGCGGGAAAGGGTTCTCCCGTAGGTCGACGAGGAACGCCACCACGGCGGAGAACACGTCGGGGCCGGCGTTCCGGGATCGCCGAGGAACTCCTCGACGACCGGGGAGAGGGTGATCGGGTCCTCCTCGTCGTCCGGGAACTCGCTGAAGTCGCTCACAGGGCCCCGAGACGACGCAGAACAGCGGACGCGGAAGTGCCCGGGGCGGTGCCGGCCTGGACGGCTGCGTGGATCCTGTCGCCTTCCGGGTCGCGGTACAGCTCCGCCCGCAGCCACCACCGCTTCAACACACCGCCGATCGTCTCCACGTCGGCCTCACCCATCTCCCGGTAGAACTCCATCCGCTGCGCCGGCGGCAACGCCGCGGCAACACCGTCCTGGGTACGCGGAATGGGCTGCTGGCCGTCGTGGTGGCCGTGTAGGGGTGCTGCGCTCACTGTGTCCTCCGGGCGTCTCGTGCGGGCGGGACCGGTACCAGTGTCCCCCGTCGAAGGCTCCTGCCGGTACCCGGGTTCGCCCAGCCCCTTTGAGCCGCTGGCCGATGTCCCCGGAGACGAGGCGCGGCATCTGGTACGCGTGCCAGCCGACCGGTTCCCGTCGTTTCACTACCGGATCTGGTGGGTGAGGACGACGCTCGCGGGGATGGTCCGAGCAGCGCACCATATGGTTCGGTGCCCCCGCTGGCGAGCGTGCTTGTGTGAGTAGTGAAGGTGGAGCAGGGCTGCGACCTGCAGGTTCTCGGGTGCCTCCCGTTGCGGGAGTCAGTGCTGGATCTGCAGGAGCTGTTGCTTGGTCCATCCGTCGCCTGCCGGGGTGAGCGCGGTGATCCGGTCGTTGGTGAGGTCGACGAGAAGCTTCGGCTTGGCCTCCTGGCGCGACCAGTAGTCCGTGATGTCACCCTCGAACAGAACCTCGCCGCACCGGACCCACGGACGAGCCGGCAGGTCGGTGGAGCGCGCCGGCCGGCCCCGGGGCGGCGGGCGCCCCGGGGCCGGCCGGCGGGTCGAAGCCGTCAGGTCTCGGCGGCGGTCGACCGGGCCGCCCGCGGGCGGAGCCAGACCGCCCAGGTGAGCCCGGAGCAGGCCACGTACGTGGCCAGGAAGCCCAGGTAGGCGGCGTCGCCGTTGTGGCTGGCGAGGAAGGACTGCCGGAAGGCGAGGTTGACCAGGACCCCGCCGAAGGCGCCCACCGCGCCGGCCAGGCCGATCAGGGCGGTGGAGCGGCGGCGGGCGGCGGACTCGGCCGCCGCCGGGTCGGTGCCGGCCGCGACGGCCGCGCGTGCCCTGGCCTGGTAGTGGGCCGGGATCATCTTGTAGGTCGAGCCGTTGCCGATGCCGCTGAGCACGAAGAGCGCGATGAAGCCGCCCAGGAAGAGCGGCAGCGAGTGCGCCCGGGAGGCGGCCAGGACGACCGCGGTGCCGGCCCCCATCGCCACGAAGGTGGCCAGGGTGACGCGGGCGCCGCCCCAGCGGTCGGCCAGTCGACCGCCGACCGGCCGGAGCAGCGAGCCGAGGAGCGGACCGAGGAAGGTCAGCGCGGCCGCCTTGACCGGGGTGTCGAAGCGGTCGTGGAACTGCACCTGGAGCACCTGCCCGAAGGCGAAGCCGAAGCCGATGAACGAGCCGAAGGTACCGACGTAGAGGGCGGAGACCGCCCAGCCGTACGGGTCGCGGGCGACCTCCCGCAGTGCCCGGCCCTCGCCGCGCGGGGCCGCCGCCAGATTGTCCATCCGCCACCAGGCGCCGGCCGCGGCCAGCACGATCAGCGGCAGGTAGAGCAGCGGCAGCAACCGGGGGTGTGTCGCGCCGGCGGTGGCCAGCACGAGCAGGCCGAGCAGCTGCACCGCCGGGACGCCCAGGTTGCCGCCGCCCGCGTTGATGCCGAGCGCCCAGCCCTTGAGCCGGTGCGGGTAGAAGGCGTTGATGTTGGCCATCGAGGAGGCGAAGTTGCCGCCGCCGACGCCGGCCGAGCAGGCCACCGCGAGCAGCGTGCCGTAGGAGACGCCGGGGGTGAGCACCAGGGCCGCCAGGGCGGCGGGGACGAGCAGCAGCAGCGCGCTGACGACCGTCCAGTTGCGGCCGCCGAACCGGCCGACGGCGAAGGTGTAGGGCAGGCGCAGCAGGGCGCCGAGGGCGGTGGGCAGCGCGGTCAGGGTGAACTTGCCCGCGGCGTCGATGTGGTACTCGGGGCCGAGGAAGAGCACCAGGACCGACCAGGTGCTCCAGACCGAGAAGCCGATGTGCTCGCTGAGCACGGAGAAGACCAGGTTGCGGCGGGCGATCGCGGCGCCGGTCCGTTCCCAGAAGACCGGGTCCTCCGGGTCCCAGTCGGTGAGCGGGGCGGCGCCGGCTCTGCCGCTCGCGGGCGTTGTCTCGACGACGGCGCTCATTCCGCGTCCTCCTGTCCGGCGAGTCCGGCCCGCGCGGAACCCACGGCCGGCGCAGAACCCGCGGCCCGCGCGGAACGGGCACCGTCCGATCCGGCGCCCGCACCGCCGCCCGCGCTGTCGCGGATCGGCCAGAGCCGCAGGACGGCCGGGGCGCCGTCGGGCCCGGTCTCCTCGTCGAGGCAGCGGCCGTCGGTGAGGTCGAAGACCTGCTTGTACATGGGGGAGGCCAGGGTCGGCCGGTCGCCGCGGCTGCCCAGCAGGCCGCGGGAGAGGACGTGGGCGCCGCTGAACGGGTCGCGGTTGTCGACGGCGTGCAGCACGCCGGTACGGTCACGGAACACGGCCACCTGGTCGGCGCCGAGCAGTACGGCCACACCTCGGCCGGGCTGCAGGTCGGCGAGCGTGCAGACGGGCTGCCAGCGGGTGCCGTCGTGGATCTCCACGGTCACGGGGTGAGCACCTCCAGTCGGGGCCCGGCCACCAGGACCGGGGTGGGGGCGGTGAGGACGCGCCCGTCCTCGTCGGGGCGGGCGGGGCGGATCTGGCCGCGTTCGGGGACGAAGGTGACGGCCGGGTCCGGGGTGCCGGGGGCGTTGACGAAGGAGGAGAACCGGCGCAGCCGGTCCGGGTCGGCCAGGGTGGCGGCCCATTCGTCCTGGTAGGAGTCGACGTGACGGGCCATCAGGTCGTCCAGTTCGGCGACGATGCCGAGCGAGTCGTCCATGACCACTGCGCGCAGGTGGTCCAGGCCGCCCTCCAGCCTCTCCAGCCAGACCGAGGTGCGCTCCAGGCGGTCGGCGGTGCGGATGTAGAACATCAGGTACCGGTCGACGGTCCGGATCAACGTCTGCCGGTCCAGGTCGGCGGCCAGCAGGTCGGCGTGACGTGGCGTCATACCGCCGTTGCCGCCGACGTAGAGGTTCCAGCCGGCGGAGGTGGCGATGATCCCGAAGTCCTTGCTCCGGGCCTCGGCGCACTCGCGGGCGCAGCCGGAGACGGCGGACTTGAGCTTGTGCGGGGAGCGCAGCCCCCGGTAGCGGAGCTCCAGTTCGATCGCGAGCCCGACCGAGTCCTGCACCCCGTAGCGGCACCAGGTCTCGCCCACGCAGGACTTCACGGTGCGCAGCGCCTTGCCGTAGGGTAGGCGTGGCCGGACTCGAAGCCCGCGTCGACCAGCCGCCGCCAGATGACGGGGAGTTGGTCGACGGTGGCGCCGAAGAGGTCGATCCGCTGACCACCGGTGATCTTGGTGTAGAGACCGTGGTCGCGGGCGATCTCACCGATCGCGATCAGCCCCTCGGGGGTGATCTCGCCGCCGGGAACGCGGGGCACCACCGAGTAGGAGCCGTTGCGCTGGAGGTTGGCGAGGAAGTGGTCGTTGGAGTCCTGCAGCGCCGCCTGCTCGCCGTCCAGGATGTGACCGTTGCCGAGGCTGGCCAGGACGGAGGCGACGGTCGGCTTGCAGACGTCGCAGCCCTCGCCGCCGCCGTACCGGTCGACGAGCTCGGAGAAGCTGGTGATGCCGGTGACCCGGACGATCTCGTACAACTCGGCCCGGCTCTGCGGGAAGTGCTCGCAGAGGCCGGTCCGGGTGGCGACGCCGGAGGCGGCGAGCTCCTCGTCGACGACGGTGGTGAGCTGCTTGATGCAGCTGCCGCAGCCGGTGCCGGCCCGGGTGCACCTCTTGACGGCGGCGACGGAGTCGCAGCCCTCCTCGTGCACGGCCGCGCGGACGGCGCCCCGGGTGACGTTGTGGCAGGAGCAGAGCACCGCGTCGTCGGGCAGCGCGACCGGACCGGCGGCGGCGAACCCGGCCGGCAGCACCAGTTGTTCGGCGGGGGTGGTGAGCGGTTTGCCGGCCATCGCGAGCGGCCGCAGGGTGCCGTAGGACTCGGTGTCGCCGACCAGGACGCCGCCGAGCAGTGCGCCGTCGGTCCCGATCACGAGCTTGCGGTAGACGCCGAGCCGGCTGTCGCTGTAGAGCACGTCGAGCGCGCCCTCGGCGGTGCCGTGCGGGTCGCCGAAGCTGGCCACGTCGACGCCGAGCAGCTTGAGCTTGGTGGAGGTGTCCGCGCCGGTGAAGCCGGAGCCGGCGGTGCCGGCCAGGGTGCGGGCGGCCGTCTCGGCCATCTGGTAGCCGGGGGCGACCAGGCCGTAGACCCGGCCGTCCACGGTCTGCGCACACTCGCCGATGGCCAGCACGGCCGGGTCGGCGGTGCGGCAGTGCTCGTCCACGACGATGCCGCCGCGCGGGCCGACCGGCAGGTCGCAGCCGCGCGCGAGCTGGTCGCGGGGGCGGACTCCGGCCGAGAACACCACCAGGTCGGCGGCGAGTTCGCGGCCGTCGGACAGGAGCAGGGCGCGGACCCGACCATCCTCGCCGGTCTCGACGCCGCTGGCGCCGGCGCTGGTGTGGACGGTGACGCCGAGCTCCTCGACCTTGCGCCGGAGCAGTTCGCCGCCGCCCTCGTCGACCTGGACGGCCATCAGCCGGGGGGCGAACTCGACCACGTGGGTGGCGACGCCCATCGCCCTGAGGGCGCCCGCGGCCTCCAGGCCGAGCAGGCCGCCGCCGACCACCACGCCGGTCCCGGCCCGGCCGGCGTCGGCGCGGATCGCGTCCAGGTCCTCGATGGTGCGGTAGACGTGGCAGCCGGCCGCGTCCCTGCCGGGCACGGGCGGCACGAACGGCACCGAACCGGTGGCCAGCACCAGGGCGTCGTAGCGCAGTCGGGTGCCGGCCCGGGTCGTGACGCTCCGGTCCGCACGGTCGACGGCGGTGACCGGGTCGCCGAGGCGCAGGTCGATGCCGTGCCGGGCGAGGAAGCCGGGCGGGCACAGCGCGAGGTCCTCGGCGGTCTTCCCGTCGAACAGCGCGCTGAGGTGGACACGGTCGTAGGCCGGGCGCGGCTCCTCGGCGAGCACGGTGATCCGCCAGCCCTCGGCGCCGGGCTGCTCGGTGAAGGCCTCCAGGAAGCGCTGGCCGACCATGCCGTGGCCGACGAGGACGAGGTCCCGCGGTCGGTCGGGCTTGTGCGATGTCATCGCGTTGCTCCTCGGGGTCGTGCGGGGGTGCGGGGTTCGGGCGGTCCGGGGGTGGCGGCGGGTCCGGCCGGGGCCGGGGGCCGGTGGGGCGGCTCAGGTGAGCAGGTGCAGGGGGTGGTCGACGAGCGGGTCGTCGCGTCGCCAGGCCTCGGCGAGGGCGTCGACGCCGGCGAGGTCGCCGAGCAGGATCGCGCCGACCAGCCGGTCCCCGCGCAGCACGAGCTTCTTGTAGCTGCCGCGGGTGGCGTCGGTGAGCCGCAACACGTCCAGGCCGGGGTCGAGGCTCTCGTCCACCTCGCCGAAGGCCGCGTACTCCAGGCCACCGGTGCTCAGCCGGGCCGGGGGCCGGGAGCCGGTGTAGCGGGCGTCCGGCTCGGCGCCCGACAGGCGCTGCGCCAGCACGTCGGCCTGGTCCCAGGCCGGCAGTGCCAGGCCGTGCACGGTGCTGCGGTGCTCAGCGCAGTCTCCGATCGCGTGGACGCCCGGGGCCGCGGTGGCGAGCGCGTCGTCCACCAGCACGCCGGTGGCGACCGGAAGGCCGGCGGTGTGCGCGAGCGCGGTCCGCGGCCGGGTTCCGCAGGCGAGCACCACCAGGTCGCAGTCGAGGACGTACCCGTTGGCCAGCACGACTCCGGTCACCCGGTCCTCGCCGCGCATGGCGCGGGCCCGGTTGCCGGGGTAGGTCTCCACACCGACCTCCAGGAGCAGGCCGCGAAGCACCTCACCGGCCTGCGCGTCGAGTTGGCGCTCGATCAGGTACGGACCCTGGTGGACGATCTCGGTGGGCACGCCGAGCGCGGTCAGGGCCCGGGCGGCGCTCACCCCGAGGACCCCGCCGCCGATCACGACGGCCCGGCGGGCGCCCACGGCGTCCTCGGCGAGCCGGCCGCAGTCCTCCAGGGTGCGCAGGGTGTGAACGCCCTCGGTGAGGCGGCCGCCGTCCGCCCGCCGCAGGCCCCGGATCGGCGGCAGCACCGGGTTGGCACCGGTGGCGAGCACCAGCTCGTCCCACGGCACCACGGTGCCGTCGGCGAGACCGAGCGTGCGGGCGGCCGGGTCCAGGGCCACCACCTCGCAGCCGGGCCGCGGCTCGGCGCCGCCCAGCGGCAGCGCGATCGACTCGGCGTCGTAGCGGCCGGTGAGCACGTCGGCGAGCAGCGCCCGGTTGTAGGGGGCACGGGGCTCGGCGCCGTACACGGTGACCCGGCCGGTGCCGCCCAGCGCGGTGTAACGCTCCGCGAAGCGGGCGGCGGCCATCCCGCCGCCGACCACCGCGATCCGCCGGTCCCGTGGGTTCCTCACGGTGCCACCTCCTGGGCCGTCTCCCGGGTCGGGCCCTGGGCTGTACCCCGGGCCGCGCCCCAGGCCGGGGCCTGAGCCGCGCCCCGGGCCGGGGCCTGAGCCGCGTCCGGGGCGGGGCCCTGAGCCGCCTCCCGGGCCGGCTCCACGCGGACGGCGCAGAGCTTGAACTCTGGCATCCGCGAGACCGGGTCCAGGGCCGGGTTGGTCAGGGTGTTGGCCCGCCCCGCGCCGGGCCAGTGGAACGGCATGAAGACGGTGTCCGGGCGGATGGCGTCGGTGATCCGGGCCGGCGCCACCGCGCGGCCGCGCCGGCTGGTCACCGCGACCAGGTCGCCCTCCGCGACGGCCAGCCGGGCAGCCAGCCGCGGGTGCAGCTCGACGAAGGGTCCGGGCGCGGCCGCGTTCAGCTCCGGCACCCGGCGGGTCTGCGCGCCGCTCTGGTACTGGGCGAGCACCCGGCCGGTGGTCAGGTGGAGCGGGTAGTCGCGGTCAGGCTCCTCGCCGGCCGGGCGGTGGGTGACGCCGGCGAAGCGGGCCCGGCCGTCCGGGGTGGCGAAGCGCTCCAGGAAGAGCCGCGGGGTGCCCGGGTGCGCGTCGTCGGGGCAGGGCCAGAAGACGCCGTCCTCGGCCGCGATCCGCCGGTAGCTGATGCCGGAGTAGTCGGCGTCCCCGCCGGCCGACGCGCGGCGCAGCTCGTCGAAGACCTCCTCGGCCTCCTCCGGGAAGCCCCTCCGCACGCCCAGCCGGGCGGCGAGTCCGCGCAGCACCCGGAGCTCGCTGCGCACGCCCTCGGGCGGGTCCAGCGCGCGGCGGCGCAGGATCACCCTGCCCTCCAGGTTGGTCGTGGTGCCCTCCTCCTCGGCCCACTGGGTGACCGGCAGGACGACGTCCGCCAGCCGGGCCGTCTCGGACAGCACCGGGTCGGCGACGACCAGCAGGTCCAGCTCGCGCAACCGGGCCGTGACGTGCGCGGCGTTCGGCGCGGAGACCACCGGGTTGGAGCCCGCCAGCAGCAGAGCGCGGACCCCGCCCGGCCGGCCGAGCCCGTCCAGCAGCTCGTAGGCCGAGCGGCCGGCGCCGGGCAGCTCGTCCGGGTCGACGCCCCAGACGCCGGCCACGTGCGCCCTGGCCTGCGGGTCCTCGATCGAGCGGTAGCCGGGAAGCTGGTCGGCCTTCTGGCCGTGCTCCCGGCCGCCCTGGCCGTTGCCCTGGCCGGTCAGGCAGCCGTACCCCGAGTAGGGCCGGCCGGCCTTCCCGGTGGCCAGGCAGAGGTCGATCCACGCGCCGACCGTGTCCGTGCCCTTGCTCTGCTGCTCCGGGCCGCGCGCGGTCAGCACCATGCCGGTCTCGGCCCGGCCGAACAGCTCGGCCGCGGTCCGCAGTCGGGCGACCGGGACGCCGGTGATCCGCTCCACCCGGTCCGGCCAGTGCGCCATCGCGGCGGCCCGGGCCCGGTCGAAGCCGGTGGTGCGGGCGGCGACGAACTCCTCGTCCACCCGGCCGTCGGCGATCACCAGGTGGAGCAGGCCGAGCGCCAGCGCGAGGTCGCCGCCGGGCCGTGGCTGCAGGTGCAGGTCGGCCTCCGCCGCGGTCCGCGTCCGGCGCGGGTCGACCACGATCAACGTTCCGCCGTTCTCGCGGAGTTCGCGGAAGTAGCGGAGCGCCGGCGGCATCGTCTCGGCGGGGTTGCCACCGACCAGGATCAGGCACCCGGTGTGCGGGATGTCCGCCAGCGGGAACGGCAGCCCGCGGTCCAGCCCGAACGCCCTGCGGTGCGCGGCGGCCGCCGAGGACATGCAGAACCGGCCGTTGTAGTCGATGTTCGCGGTGCGCAGTACCACTCGGGCGAACTTGCCCAGCAGATACGCCTTCTCGTTGGTCAGCCCGCCGCCGCCGAACACCCCGACGGCGTCCGCCCCGTGCCGCTCGCGGACCTCGGCCAGGCCCGCGGCCACCCGGTCCAGCGCCTCCGTCCACCCCGCCGACCGCAGCGGGCCGCCCGGGCGGTCGCGCAGCAGCGGGCCGGTCAGCCGGGCGCCCGGCGCCAGCAGCGCGGGCGCCGAACGGCCCTTGCCGCAGAGCGCACCGCGGTTCACCGGGAACCCGGGCCGCTCCAGCACTTCGGCGGGTGCCCCGGCCGCACCGGCCCGGGCCGGGTCGCCCCCGGTGCGCAGCCGCATGCCGCACTGCAGCGAGCAGTACGGGCAGTGGGTGTCGGTGGTCGTCGTCATGCCGAAGAATCTCGACGGAGGTCGTTTCGCCGCCGGATCCCCCGTGTTTCGGGCGCGGTACGCCTCGCTCACGCCGCGGCCGACACGGGGTGCGCGGTCGGACATCAGCCGTAACCGGCCGGCCCGGTTCGCTAACACGCAGGTGACGGCGGGGCAATCCGCAGGTAACGCCGCCGAAGCACCCTTGCCGCCATGGCTCCCTCCCCCGCCCTCGCCGTCCCGCGTCCCAGTGCGCAGCCGGGGCCGCTCACCGGCTTCACCATCGGTGTCACCGCCGCTCGGCGGCGCGACGAACTGGTCGCGCTGCTCGCCCGGCGCGGCGCCCAGGTGGTCGAGGCGCCGGTGCTGCGGATCACCCCGCTCGCGGACGACCTGGCCCTGCGTCAGGCCACCGAGCGCTGTCTGGCCGCACCGCTCGACTACGTGGTCGCCACCACCGGCGTCGGCTGGCGCGGCTGGATGAGCGCGGCCGAGGGCTGGGGCCGGGGCGCCGCCCTCGCCGACGCCTGCCGGGACGCGGTGGTGCTCAGCCGGGGCCCCAAGGCCACCGGCGCGGTGCGGGCCAGCGGTCTCGGCGAGCGCTTCTCCCCCGGCTCCGAGGCCACCGACGAACTGCTCACCTGGCTGCTCGCCCGCCCGCTGGCCGGCCGCCGGATCGCGGTCCAGGAGCACGGCATCCGGCTGGACGCGTTCGCGGCGGCGCTGCGCGAACGCGGCGCCGAGGTGATCTCCGTCCCGGTCTACCGCTGGGAGCCGCCGGACGACCCGGCCCCGGTGCGCCGGCTGGTCGAGCAGACCGTCCGGCGTCAGGTGCACGCGCTCACCTTCACCAGTGCCCCGGCGGTCACCGCCTTCGTCGAGATCGCCAACCGCCTTCGTCGAGATCGCCACCGCCGAGGGCCTGCGCGAACCGCTGCTCGACGCACTGCGCGCCGACGTCCTGCCGGTCTGCGTCGGCGCGCTGTGCGCCCGGCCGTTCGCCGAACTCGGCCTGTCGGCCGTCTTCCCGGAGCGCGGCCGGCTCGGCTCGCTGGTCCGGTTGCTCGCCGAGACCCTGCCCGGCCGCGGCCGCCAGGAGGTCGCGCTCGCCGGGCGGGTGCTCACCCTCCAGGGCAACGCCGTCCTGGTCGACGGCCAGAGCCACTGGCTCAGCCCGCGCGGCGCCGCCGTCCTGCGGGCCCTCGCCGCGCAGCCCGGCCGGGTGCTCAGCCGCGCCGAACTCCTCCGCACCGCCTGGGCCGACGCGGCCGCCGACGAGCACGCCGTCGAGGCGGCCGTCGGCCGGCTGCGGGCGGCGCTCGGGCCGCACGGCGCACTGATCCGCACGGTGGTGCCCAAGCGCGGCTACCGCCTGGCGGCGAGTTGACGGGCGGCGCAGCGGCGGGCGTGGCCGCGATGGCGGGCGGCGCAGCGGCGGGCGGGGCCGCGATGGCGGGCGCAGTGGCGACGACGGTGGGCGAGGTGGTGTCGGGCCCGGCGGACGGTCCTGCGGACCCGGGCCTGCAGGACCGTCCGCCGGTGGGTGTCACGGCGCCGCGGCCGGGGGCCCCGGCCCGGGGCGGCGACCGGCCGGTGCTGCTCGCCGTCGCCCACGGCAGCCGGAACCCCGCCGGCGTCGCCGCGACCCGGACGCTGCTCGACCTCGTCCGCGCACAGCGGCCCGAACTCGACGTCCGCTGCTGTTTCCTGGACCTCGCCGCGCCCTCCCTGCCCGCGGCCCTGGCCGGACTCGCCGGCGACGAGCCTGCCGTCCTCGTGCCGCTGCTGCTCGGGACCGGCTACCACCTGCGGGTGGACCTCCCCGACGCACTGGCCGCCAACCCGCCTGCGGCACGTCCGGCTCGCCCCCGCACTGGGCCCCGACCCGCTGCTGGCCACCGTCCTCGCGGACCGGCTCGCCGAGAGCGGACGCGCCCCGGGCGCCGGTCCGGTGGTGCTCGCCGCGGCCGGCTCCTCGGACCCGGCGGCCGCCGCCGACACCCGCCGGACGGCCCGGCTGCTCGCGGCCCGGCTGGCCGACGGCCGACCGGTCGTCCCGGCCTACCTCTCCGCCGCCCGGCCGACCCCGCGCGAGGCGGTCGAGGCCCTGCACGCCGCGGGCCACCGCCGGGTCGCCGTCGCCACCTACCTCCTCGGCCCCGGCTTCTTCGCCGACCGGGCGGCCGACACCCCCGCCGACTGGACCAGCGCGCCGCTGGGTACCCACGACGCCCTCGCCCGCCTGGTCGGCGCCCGCTACGACGACGCCTGTGCCGACCTCCGCGACCGCGCGCACGGCGGGCCGGCGGCCCGGTCCGGCCGGCTCGGACGGCCCGCCCCGGCCCGCGCGCTCTGACGGTCTGCGGGCCGACGGGACTTCCGAGGCCGGCGGGTCTGCACGGGCGCGGCGGGTCCGCGGAGGGCTGTCGACCCGGTCACATCCGCACGTCGGACCGGGACGCGCCGGCACCCGCTGCGTAGGGTGGATCTTGTCGGTGCGGGCGGCTCGGGTGCGGGGTGGGCGTGGGTACGGGAAGTTCTCTGACGGCGCGCCAACTCCTCGGACTGCTGGTGGACCCCGGTTCGTTCCTGACCTGGGACGAGCCCATCGGCCGCGAGCCCGCCGACGCCGGCTACCGCGCGGCCCTGGCCCGGGCGCAGGAGCGCACCGGGGCGGACGAGGCCGTGATCACCGGGACCGCACTGATCGGCGGCCGGGCGGTGGCGCTGGTGGCGTCCGAGTTCGGGTTCCTCGGCGGGTCGATCGGGGTTGGCCACCGCCGAACGGATCACCCGGGCCGTGGAGCGGGCCACCGCCGAGCGGCTGCCCCTGGTGGCCCTGCCGGTGTCGGGCGGCACGCGGATGCAGGAGGGTTCGGCGGCCTTCCTCTGCATGCTCCGGATCACCGCCGCCGTGCAGGCGCACCGGGCGGCCGGCCTCCCCTACCTCACCTATCTGCGCAACCCGACGATGGGCGGCGTGTTCGCCTCCTGGGGCACCCTCGGGCACCTGGTGTTCGCCGAGCCGGGCGCCCGGCTCGGCTTCCTCGGCCCCCGGGTGTACGAGGAACTGCGCGGTGTCGAACTGCCCCCGGACGTGCAGCGCGCCGAGACCCTGGCCGGCAACGGCCTGGTGGACGCGGTGGTCGCGCCGCAGGACCTGCGCGAGGTGCTGCGGCGCGCGCTCGCCGTCCTGGGCCTGGCCGCGGGGCCGGCGGCCGGCACCGCCGACGGACGGTGGACCGGCACCGCCGACTCGCCCCGGACCGGCACCACAGGCGGACGGTGGCCGGCCGACCGCCCCGACGCCTGGGAGTCGGTGCGCCGCACCCGCCGCCCCGACCGCCCGGGAACGCGCGAGCTGCTGCGCCGGACCGCCGAGGAACTCCTCCTGCTGGACGCCCCGGGCGGCCGGGATGGCGCGCTGGTGCGCGCACTCGTCGTGCTGCACGGCCGCGCCGCGCTGGTGGTGGGACAACAGCGGCAGGTTGCGGAGCGCGAGCGCCCCTTCACCGCCGCCGACCTGCGCGCCGTCCGCCGAACCGCCCGGCTCGCCGAACAGCTCGGCCTGCCGCTGGTCACGGTCGTGGACACGGCGGGCGCGGAACTCTCCGCACGGGCGGAGCTGGACGGCGTCGCGATCGAGATCGCGCACTGCCTCACCACCCTGCTCGCCCTGCGCACACCCGTCCTCGCGGTGCTGCTCGGCCAGGGCTCGGGCGGCGGTGCGCTCGCCCTCCTCCCGGCCGACCGGGTACTCGCCGCCGAACACTCCTGGTTGGCCCCGCTCCCGCCCGAGGGCGCCTCGGCGATCGTCCACCGCGACGGCGCGCACGCCGCCGAGCTCGCCCGCAGGCAGGGCATCGGCGCGTACGACCTGGCGGAGGTCGGCCTGGTCGACGCGGTCGTCCCCGAGCTGCCAGACGCCGCCGAGGAGCCGGCCGCCTTCTGCGAGCGGCTCGGCCTCGCCCTCGGCACCGCGCTCAAGGCACTCGCCTCGACATCGGAGGCGGACCGGCTCGCCGCCCGCGCGCTCCGCCACCGCCGGCTCGGGGACGTGCTCGCCGGCTGACGTCCACCGCCCGGACCGCACCGCCGTGGACCGCCCTCCCCTTCGACGCCGGTGCGGTGGACCGCCCCCACGGCAGTGACACCCCACGGCAGTGACACCCGACACCCGCATCGACGCCCTCATCGACCCCCGCCGGCCCCGACTGCGGCGGCTCCCCCTGCGAGGGCGGCCGCGGTCCCGGCCGTAGCTGTGGCGCCGCTCTCAGATCGTCTGTACGCGCAGTGGTGCCCGGCGTCCCGTCGGTGACGGTGCGGGGCAGCCGCTCGGTGAGTGCGCTCACACGCGATTGAGCGGCACGACGACCGGTAGTGAGTGCCGAGCGACGCGGACGCGCCGACCCGGGGAAGGGCGTTCCCGCAGGTCAGCGGGCACGGCGAGGGCCCCTTGGGCAGGGCCTTCGATTCCACGGCAGATCCCGGCGCTACGACGGCGGGTCGTAGCCAGGGGGTCTTGGCGGCGGCCGATCCGGTCTGGCAACAATGGCTCAGTCGTCAGCCGCCCCGGCTCCTGTCCCGCCGGAGGACGGCTTGTTGCCGAGTCACGCCCCGCGACCGTTTCGCCCCTGTCCGGCCACCGGTCGAGGCGGGGCGTGACACCGGCCCAACCTGATTGAGGTCCAGTTCTTCATGCCCGCTTTCAAGCTCCGTATGCGTACTTCTGCCGCGATTCTTGCCGGCGCTGCCGGTCTGACCGCCGTGGGTGCCGGTCTGCTGCCCTCCACCGCCTCCGCCGCGACCGTCTCCCCGAAGACCATCGCCGCGCAGATCGTGCCGGCCAACCAGCTCGCCTCGTTCAGCCAGATCATCAGCCACGAGTCCAGCTGGAACGTGACCGCGACCAACCCGAGCTCGGGCGCGTACGGTCTGGCGCAGGCGCTGCCGGGCTCCAAGATGGCCTCCGCCGGTGCGGACTGGAAGACCAACCCGGCCACCCAGATCAAGTGGGCGCTGGACTACATGAACACCCGCTACGGCAGCCCGAACGCCGCCTGGGCCTTCTGGCAGACCCACCACTGGTACTAAGCCGCTGGTACACGAGTCACCGGAAGTGAGCCGCCGGTACCGAACCACCGGCATGTGAGCCGCCCGGCTCCACCTCACCCAGCTTCCGAGCCGCTGTCCCCCCTCACCCCGGGGATCGGACAGGGACCACCGGGGTGACCGAGAGGGCCCGTGCACGCGCGATCCGCGTGCACGGGCCCTCTCGCCCGTCCGGCCCCGCCGCCCGGACACGACGCACAGCCGGGGACCGGTCGACCGGCGTCCCGTCAGTCCTCGGCCAGGCCGAGCAGTTCGCGCGTCCGGCGGTACTTCTCGGCGAGGCGGGCGGCGGTCGCGTCGTCCAGCGAAGCCAGCCGCGCCGGGTTCGCGTTGTGGGCCAGATCCGCCTGCTTGACCAGCAGGGCGCCCGGGGTCGCCAGGATCCGGGCGGTGTAGCCCTCCAACGGCTCGCCGGGGCGCTTGGTGAGCGCATCGACGATCGCCTTGGTGGCTTCGGAGAGCGCGGCCTCGGCCAGCCACTCCCGGGTCAGTGCATCGTCCTCGATCGCGTCGTGCAGCCAGCCGGCCGCGACCTGCTCGTCGCTCCCGCCACGAGCGGCCACACCGTGCGCCACCGCGGCGAGGTGCTCGGAGTAGGGGCGACCGTTCTTGTCGACCTGCCCCTCGTGCGCTCGGCGTGCAATCGTCTCCACCTCGGCCAGGCTCAGATAGTCCACCGGGCCATGGTAGCCGCGGGGCGTCTGGTTGACTTCGGCGTGGCCGGGCGACCCCCGGCTCGGCGGCCACTCCGCCGACCGACCCGCCGCCCCGACCCCGCCGAACCCAGGTCGGCCGCCCCGCCCCCGTCGAACCGGGGTCGCCGCCACCGTCCGGGCGCCGGCACCGCGGCCCGGCGCGGCCGAGCCCCCGAGGAACCATGCCCAGCCTGCCTCCGCTGCTCTCCGGCTTCGCCCCGATCTGGGTCCTCACCGGGATCGGCTACCTGGTCGGCCGCAGCGGACTGCTCGGGCCGCAGGCCGAGGCGGTGCTGAGCCGATTCGTCTTCCACGTGGCGATGCCGGCCGCGTTGTTCCTGATGATCGGCCGTACGCCGCTGGACCAGTTCGCCAACCCGTCGATGCTGGCCTTCGCCGCCGGAACGGCGCTCGCCGTGGGCATCGGCGCGCTGGTCGCACACCGCTTCTTCGGCCGGCCACCGGCCGAGCGGGCGATCGGCGGCATGGCGGCCGGCTACGTCAACTCGGCCAACCTCGGCATCCCGGTCGCCCTGCAGATCCTGGGTGACGCCTCCTTCGCCGCACCGGTGGTCCTGTTCCAGACCCTCCTGGTGACGCCCGCCGTGCTGACCGTGCTGGACACCGGGCGCGCGGGCCGCCGGGCGGCGCTCACCCTGCCGCTGCGCAATCCCATCCTGCTCGCGGTCGCGCTGGGCGCAGCGGTGTCGGCCGGCGGCTGGCACCTGCCGGCCGAGCTGAACCGCTCCGGCGAGCTGCTCGGCGGCGCCGGCGTGCCGACCGCCCTGGTGGCTCTCGGCATGTCACTGCACCGCCCGCCGGCCGACCGCCCCGGCACCGACGCCGGTGACGCGGACCATCGAGGCACGAACCATCGGGGCACCGACGCTGCCGGCACCGACCTGCGAGGCACCGGCCTGCCAGGCACCGGCCTCCGAGGCACCGGCCGGCGGCTCGACGACCGCGGGCGGGCGGGCCGGCCGGGGCGCTACGCGGAGGTCGGCGCGGCGGTCGCGATCAAGACGCTGATACAGCCGCTCGGCGCGTTCGCCACGGGCGCCTTCCTGCTCCACCTGCCGGCGCACCAGTTGCTCACCGTGGTGCTGTTCTCGGCACTGCCGACCGCCCAGAACGTCTTCGTCTACGCCCGCGAGTACGGCCACGCCACCACCCTCGCCCGGGACTCGGTGCTCTGTTCGACCGTCGTTTCGATGGCCACCCTCTCCGCCGTCACCTGGGCGCTCTCGCCGGGCCACTGAGCCGGCCGCCCGCGCCCGCCGCCCCTCGCGGCGCGGCCGGTCCCGCGGCCCACGGCGACTGCCGGGTCACTCCTCCCGGGCCGCGGCGACCACGGCGGCCATGGCCTGCAGGAACCGCTGCGCCGTCGCCAGCTCTCCGGCGTCGAACCGCCCCATGGCCGCCACGAGGTCCCCAATCAGGCCGCCGAAGAAGTCCTGCCCCAGCTCCATCGCCCGGTCCTCGACCAGCAGCCGGACCTTCCGCCGGTCCTCCGGGTCGCGCTCGCGGCGGATCAGGCCGAGCCGCTCCAGCCGGTCGACCAGGCCCGTGGTGCCCGCCGAGTTGAGCCGCAGCGCCGCACCGAGCCGACCGGGCGTCACGACCGTGCCGGCCCGCGCGGCGTCCAACAGGTGGATCAGCGCCCGCAGGTCGGTCGGGTGGAGTCCCTGCCGGGCGGCGAATTCCGCACCGAACAGGTCCAGTTCGACGGTCAGGCCGCGCAGCAGATGCACCAGCTGCATGGGCTCGGCGGCACCGCCCGCCCGCTCCTCCTCCGGCTGCCCGACGGCACTGCCTCCCTGCCGCGCCTCGGGCTGTCCGTCCGACCGCCCGTCGACCTGTGCACCCACCCTGTCGTCCTTTCCTCGGCACGCCTGTGCCACTATTCTCTCGCTCAGCGAGATTATTGGCCAGCGAGTGAATTCGCCATCCGTCGGAGGGCATGATGTCAGCACGCACCACCGGATCCGTCCACGCCTCGTCAAGCTCACCGGAGCCGGCCACCGCACAGGCCTCGCCGGCGCTGGCCACGTTCCTCGCCGCCTACGACGAGATCCTGAGCCACTGGCCCGTCCCCGTCGAGGGGATCACCGTCCGGACACCGCACGGCACCACGCGGGTCAACGCCTGCGGCCCGCGTGACGGCCGACCGCTGGTCCTGCTGCACGGCGGCGGCGCCACCTCGACCGGCTGGTTCGCCAACGTCGAGGCGCTCACCACGGCCGGCCACCGCGTCCTCGCCGTCGACCTGATCGGCGATCCCGGCCGCAGCACCCTCACCGCCCCCCTGGGCGGCGTGGCCGGCCTGATGACCTGGCTCGACGCCGTGCTGGACGGGCTCGGCGTCGCCCAGGTGGACCTCTGCGGCCACTCCTACGGCGGGTGGATCGCCCTGGAGTACGCGCTGCACGCGCCGACCCGGATCGGCCGACTGGTCCTGCTCGACCCGACCCAGTGCTTCGCCGGCTTCCGCCCCGGCTACCTGCTGCGCGCCCTACCGCTCTTCCTGCCGCCCCGGACGGCCGGCAAGGCCCGCTCCCTCCTCGCCTGGGAGGCGGGGGGCACCGGTTCCGGCACCGACGCCGAAACCGGCTGGCGCGAGCTGTACGCACTCGGCTTCGCCGGCTTCCCCTCGGCCCGTCCGGTCACCGGCCCTCGGCCGACCCCCGAACGGCTGCGCGCCCACACCGCGCCGACGCTGGCCCTGTTCGCCGCCCGGAGCCGCACGCACGACGCCCGGCGCGTCGCCGACCTGGCGCGGAAGGCCCTGCCCGAGGCCACCGTGGACGTGCTCCCCGACGCCTCCCACCACAACCTTCCGACCGCCCACCCGGCCGAACTCAACCGCCGCCTCACCGAATTCCTCGCCGTCCGCGCATAGCGGGGGCCTCGCGGGGGGATCGGTGCGGCGTCGGGGCCGACGGGCCACAGAGGAGTGACGCCCGTCACGTCGTCTCCGTGTCACAAACCGGCGGGCCGGCCCGTCATGGATGTGGAACCGCAGGACGACGGCAACGGAGCCCATCATGGAAGCACGCCTCAACCCCTTCACCAACCCGGTCCTCGGCAAGGTCTTCAAGCACATCATCGCCGCGGGCAAGGTGCTCGCCGACTCGACACTGCCGGCCTCGACCCAGGAGCTCGTCAAGCTCCGGGCCAGCCAGATCAACGGCTGTGGCTTCTGCACCGACATGCACTTCAAGGACGCCGTGCACGCCGGCGAGAGCCCCGAGCGCCTCAATCTGGTCGCGGCCTGGCGCGAGGCCACGGTGTTCACCGACGCCGAGCGCGCGGCGCTGGAGCTGGCGGAGGAGGCCACTCGCATCGCCGATGCCGCCGGGGGTGTCCCGGACGAGGTGTGGGCCAACGCGGCCAAGCACTACGACGAGGAGCAGCTCGGCGCCCTGGTGGGTGTCATCACCGTGATCAACGCCTTCAACCGCGGCAACGTCATGCTCCAGACGCCCGCCGGTGACTACCAGCCCGGACAGTTCGGCTGATCGACCGGGCTGATCGCTTGATCGGGTGATCGGGTGATCGGGTGATCGGACGGATCCGGTGGGGGCCGGGCGCAGTGCGCGCCCGGCCCCGTTGCTCGGTCAGCCCCGTCGGCCGGTTCACGGACGTCGGCGGCTACGCGGTCGCCCGTCGGCACGTGTCAGTAGATCAGGTAGCCGGGCCGGTGGCCCTCGTCCTCGATCTCCCCGGTGGCCTGCGCCCGGAGTTTGTGGGCCAGTTCCTCGAGTGCACGGGAGGCCGCCATCTCCTCGCCGATCCGCGCGAGCGGGCGGTCGTCCGCACTCTTGACGGACTCCCCGTGCGCGCTGAGGCCCGGTGCCCTGGCCCCGGTCAGCCTCGCGTCGCACGCCGTGTGCACGCCGTCCTCGTCGAAGCTCAGCTCCACATCCCATTGGTTGTGCATGCCACACCTCCTGGCGCCCGCCCCCGTCGTGCCTGCTCTGACCGGCACGGATGCTGACGCCGTGGCGGCCGCTCACACCAGCGTGCGCCCGCTCCGCCCACGGCGGCAAGCGGGGTCGCGGGCGGCGGGCACGGCCGGGGCCACGGGCGGGGGCACGCCCGCGAGCCCGGACGCCACGCCCACCCCCGGCGGCTCCCGGGGGTCGCCCGGCCGCCCCGGCGGTACGCTGACGAGAGCGCGCCGCGACCGCCGTCGAACCACAGACCGCCGGTGCGGCGCGGGCAGCGACATTGGGGTGGTCCCTCCGTGGTGGTCTTCCTCCTCGCACTGAGCGCCGCCTGCTGCCTGGGCCTCGGGTTCGTCCTCCAGCAGCACGCGGCACAACGTGCCCCGCGTGGCGACCTGCTGCACTGGCGACTGCTGCTCGACCTGCTGCGGATGCCCGAGTGGCTGCTCGGCACCGGCTTCATGGTCAGCGGGCTCATCCTCTCCGCGCTCGCACTCAACCAGGGCGAGGTCTCGCTGGTAGAACCGCTGCTCGCGACGAACCTGCTCTTCGCCATGGCCCTGTCCCGGGTCCTGACCCGCCAGTCCCTCGGGCGCTCCGGCTGGATCGGGGTGCTGCTCCTCGCCCTCGGCGTCACGGCCTTCATCGTGGCCGGACGGCCCACCGGCGGCGGTCCACCGGCCGGTGAACTACGGCACTGGCTGGTGGTCGGAACGGTCACCGGGCTGACCCTGCTCCTGGTCTCGCTCGCCCGCCGGCTTCCCCTCTTCGAGGAGGCCACGCTGCTCGCCCTGGCCGCGGGCCTGCTCTACGGCCTCCAGGACGCCCTCACCCGCACCACCACCCAGCGTCTCGATCACGACGGCGTGCGAGCCGTGCTGGGCACCTGGCAGCCGTACGCGGTGGTGGCGGCCGGCGTGGTCGGACTGCTGTTGGTACAGAGTGCGTTCGAGGCCGCACCGTTGCGGATGTCGCTGCCCGCGCTGACCGCCGCGCAGCCGATCACCGGGATCGTCTGTGCGGTCGGCTTCCTCGGCGACCGCCTGCGGGTCACGCCCGGCGCCCTGGCCTGGGAGATCGCCGGGCTGATCGCCATCGTCGTCGGCGTGATCGTGATCGGTCGCCACCCCGCGATGCCCGGCTCCACCGGCGACCTGCTGGAGAGCGTCGGCGACCTCCCCGAGGGCGGGGGCCGGACCTCGGCTGAAGCCGCCTCCGACGCCGGTGGCAGTTCGGACGCAGGTGCCGGTCCCGGTTCGGACGCAGGTTCCGGTACCGGTTCGGACGCAGGTTCCGGTACCGGTTCGGATCCCACCGCCGACCCAGCTCCGGGGCCGGGCCTGCCGCACCAGGACTCCCCCGGCAGCCCTCCCACCGGCGGCCCCGTCGACGGCAGTCCGACAACCGACCGCCGCGGCTCCGACGGCCGCACGCCCGGCGACCACGCACCCGGCGACCACGGACCGGACCGCCGCGAGGGCAACGATCCGCGCGGCACCGGCGGGAGCCCCCGGTAGTCCCGGGACGGGCGACGGCATGTGCTGGAGCGCGCAGGCGGACCTGGCGGCCGGCGGCGCGGTCGCGGGGGTCGGCCTGATCTGTCTGGCCCGCGCGTACCGCGCCGGGCGACCGGAGCGCCTGCTCCTCGCCTCGCTCCCCCTGGTGCTCGGCGTCCACCAGCTGATCGAGGCCGCGGTCTGGTTCGGCACCGAGGGCGACCTGCCCGCAGCCGCGGCCGGGTGGGCCCGCACCGCATGGGCGGTGATCGCCCTGCCGCTGCTGCCCGCGCTCGTCCCCGCCGGGGTCCGGTGCGCGGCACGCGAACCGGCGCGAACCGGCCCGCCGACGGCGCCTCCTGCCCTTCGTGCTCCTCGGCGTCCTCGTCGCCGTACCGCTCGCCGTGGCCGTCGCCAGCCATCCGGTCGGGGCCGCCGAACACGGCCACACCCTCGCCTACGCCGTCGGCCTCCCGCACCCGGGATTCCTGCTGACCGGCTACCTGCTCGCCACCGTCGGCTCGCTCCTCCTCAGCGGCGACCGCCGGCTGCGGCACCTCGGCCTGCTCACCGGCGTGGGCGCCGCCGTCTGCGCGTTGCTGTGGCGGCTGGCCTTCGTCTCCACCTGGTGCGCGCTCGCCGCTCTGGCCAGCGTGCTCCTGCTCCGTTGGACCGCCAATGAGCCTGACGACCGCCCACTCGACGGCAGCCCGCCCGACGGCCGCCGTTCCCCCCGGAGGCCGGCCGGCCAGCGCACGCCCTCCGGCGGAGCGGGCGGTCGGGGCAGGTCCTAGCTTGTCAGCAGTCCCGGCCGGGTGAGGGGTCCAGTCGCGGATGGGTGAGTCGGGGCGAAGCCAAACCCGGGAAGAGGCTGATTCCGAAGGATTGCCTTGTGAACCACCCAGTGAGGTCAGGCGTTGCCGAACGGTGCAACCCAGGGACGTTCTCCGACCTCGCAGTGGTAGCAACGCGCCACAGCGCCGTCGTGGTTGTACCACTCATGGGCTCCGCAATCCCGGCTGCCCTTGTCGGCCAGGCCTCGCTCGACGAGGAACCAGGGCAGATGCCTGCGCAAACGGGTACGCCACCGGTACCGACCGCTCCGAGTCATTCCGCGAGGCTAACCCGATCCAGCTGCCCACGGAGATCATTTACCGGGCCGAGGATCTGGGCCGAGCGACTGGTATCACCGCATGACCGCACCCGAGTCCGAGTGGATCCTCGTCGCGCACTACGAGAACGTCTCCGGCCGCCTCCGGCCCGTAGCCGCCGCGCGTGCCTGACTACGGGAGCGGGGGATCGACTGGACCCCCTTCACCGCCGACGAGATCCGCTCCGGCCTGACGTGCGGCGTCGGCCCGGACGGCCGATGGCACGGCTGGTTCCACGTCCACCTCCACGGACCGCTCCTCCGCCGCCTCGGGCTGCACCCCGACCAGCCGACCTCGACGATCACCGGAACGGCCCCGCCCGGGTGGTGGCACGCCGAGGCCGAGCGCCACTCCCGCGAGCCCGGCCGGTGATCGCCACGGCCGGCCCGCCCAGGCTGCCCGGCCCGTCAGGAACACTTGCTCGCAGCCAACGCCTTCACCATCACGAGCTCGCGGCCTGCGCCACCCGGCAGAAGAGCTCCGGGCTCCGCCGACGCCACGAAGCCGTGGCGCCGGTAGAGCGCCAGGGCCGGTTCGTTCCCCGGGAGCACGGCAAGCTTCAGCAGCTCCGCGCGGGACGTCCGCGCCCAGTCCTCGACCGCCGTGATCAACCGGTCGCCCACCCGACGGCCGCGGACCTCGGGGCTGACCCAGAGCGATCGCAGCTCCGCGGTCCGGCCCGTCCGCCCGCTCCCGTCGGCGGTGCCGGGAAGGCCGCTGACCATGCCGACGCCGCGCCCGCCCACCTGTGCGGCGAGGTGGTACGCCCCGGGCAGCTCCAGCCGGGCCCGCCAGCGCTGCTCCTCACCACGGTCCCAGTCCGCCGACCGCACCTTGAACGCGTGCGGCGCATCGGCCAGTGCGGCCAGGCGCAGCGCCCGCCACAACGGCCAGTCGTCCGTCGTCAGCACCTGAAGCGTCACCACGCCGCGAGTCTCCCCTCACCTGTCCCCGGAGTCCACCCCGCCGACCGCCTAGGGAAGGTAGACCGCAGCGCCGGTCCTGCGGGCCGCGTCGACCTGCTGCAGGCGGGCGAACTCCGCCGCCCCATCAGGTCGAGCCATCCGGCCACGCGCCGGACCTGCCACTCGGTGTGCTCCTCGGGGTCGAGGACGATGCCTGCGAGTTGGTCGTCCGTCAGCTCGCCGCCGTCGAAGACGAATCCGACCTTGGCCAGCGGCCAGGACGCATCCGGCCCGTTGAACACGACGGCAAGGAGCCGGGGGCTCGCCAGCAGGCCGGGGGCGGCACTCTCCAGGTCGATGCCGGTCTCCTCGCGGCACTCCCGGACCGCGGTCTCCAGCGGATGTTCGCCGTGCTCGACGTTCCCGCCGGGCCAGCCCCAGAACCCGGGGTCTTGGCGCGAGCGCATCCCGAGCGGACGGCCGTGAGTATCCGTGAAGTAGAAGCAGCCGAAGACGGTCGCGTTCTCGATGGTCTGCACGTACTGTTCCGGCGGCAACCAGCTCATGCTCGGTCTCCTCGTCGGGCGTGCGCCACAGCGCGCCTGTACGGCCGAGGGCCACGCTATCGCCCGCACCGGCGGTTCGTCCGCCGGTGCGTTCGGCCGATCCGGGTCTCGGCTCGCCCGGCTACCCGGCTCCTCCGGCTCGGTCGGGCGGTCGGTCACCTGGCCGGATCACGCGGCTCGGTCACCCGGGCCGGTCACGGGGCCGGGCCGGCCGGCACGCAGCGAGCTGGCCCGGACGCGCGACGCCGCACGGGCGCCGGCGTCACCGGGCCGCAGCCCCCGCCGGTTCGGCGGCCGCCGGTTCGGCGCCGGCCGTGGTCCTCGGAACCGATCCGGGCACCGCGCCCCGACCGCGCGAGCGGTCCATCTCCCGCCACTCCGGGCGCAGGCCCGCCAAGGTGGTGGTGGCCAGGTAGAGGCTGCCGAAGGCGAGCAGTACCGGCAGCAGGCCGGTGAGCGCGGCGGCGCTGCCGGCGAGCAGGCCGCCGAGGGGTATGCCAGCCCAGGCCAGCGAGTCGCCCAGGGCGCCGACCCGGCCCAGCAGGTGGCGCGGGACGCGCTCGAAGGTGATCGCGCCGAGGATCGGGTTGAGGAACCCGGCCCCGAAGCCGCCCACCGCGAACACGGCGAGCACCACACCCATCGGCGCATCGAGCGCGAGGACCAGGAAGCGCGGAGCGCCACAGAGCAGGAAGCCGGCGAAGAAGACCGTCCGGCGCGGCAGGCGGTGGGCGACGACCGCCGCCACCAGACTGCCCGTGACCGCGGCGATCCCCCAGGCGCTGCCGGAGAGCCCGATGGCCGCCGGGCCGCCGCCGGACTCCTTGGCCCAGAGCGGGACCAGCACCGTCATGAACCCGGCGTCGAGCAGGTTGGTGATGCCGATCATCACGATCACGGTGAGCATCAGCGGCTCGCTGCGCAGGAAGGTGAACCCCTCCCGGAACATCTGCCAGTAGCCGACCTCCTTCTCTGCGGTCGCGCCCTCCCCGCCGGCCCCGGGCTCGGCGGCCGCGCGGCCCATGCCCGCAGGCAGGGCGAGCGCGATCACCAGCGAACCGAGGGCGAACGCGGCGGCGTTGACGGTCAGGCCCGCCATCGGGCCGAGCAGTGCGATGAGACCACCACCGACCGCCGGGCCGATCGTCGAGGCCAGCCGCTCGGTGACGCCGGCGAGCCCGGTGGCCCGCTCCAGCGGTATCCGGGCGCGGTCGGCCGCCTCCGGGACCATCACCTCCTTGGCGAGGTCCCCCGGGCCGCGAACCCCGCCGACCACACCGACCATGACCAGGAGCAGCCAGAACGGCAGTGCGCCGAGGCCGTGCAGCAGCGGGATCAGACCCGCGGCGACGGCACTGACCGCGTCCGTCGTCCAGGAGACGAGGCGCGGACCCAACCGGTCGATCAGTGGCCCGGTCAGGGCCTTGACCAGGACGTACGGCGTCATCTCGACGAACGCGACGAGGCCGGTCATGGTGGCGCTGCCGGTGGTGGCGAGGACGACGCTTCTCTTCGGTCATGGCTGCAGCCTAGAACCGCAAAGACTTCTTCGCAAAGGAATTTTGCGAAGAAGTCTTTGCGGTTCCCCGGGGCGGTCCGGACGCGGTCCGCGGGCGCGCCGCCCGGCCCGGCGTCAGTCCAGGGCGACCGTCAGCGCCAGCACCACGGTCAGGCCGCCGGCCGGACTCCGCCGGACGGCGTGGTCCACCAGCCCGGCCAGCGCCGTCTCCAGCCGCCGGGCGTCGCCCTTCACCACCGGCAGCCCGCGGGGGGCCCGCCCGCATCACCAGACCCGCCCGCACCACCCGTCCCACCGACCGTCCCACCGACCGCCCGGCCGGCTCCGCCCGCCCGGCCCGATCCGGCCGCCGAACCTAGACTGACCCCATGACCCGGCTCAACGACCAGGTCCAGGAGCTGCTCCAGGAGTACGCCGACCTGATCTCGATCACCGGAGGGGACGCCTTCCGGGCCCGCTCCTACGAGAAGGCGGCCCGCGCGGTGGGCGGCCACCCGGAGGACGTCGCACGGTTGGACACCAAGGGGCTCCAACAGATCCCCGGCGTCGGCAAGTCCACCGCCGAGAAGATCGCCGAGTACCTCGCCACCGGCCGGATGTCCGCGCTGGAGACGCTGCGCGCCAAGGTCCCGCCCGGCGTCCGGGAGATGATGGCCGTCCCCAGCGTCCGACCGCCTGAGCGAGGTGGCCGGGTTCGGCGAGCGCAGCGGAGAGAAGATCCTGCACGGCATCGAGCTGATGCGGCAGTCCGGCGGCCGGACCCTGCTCGACGCCCCACCGAGGACGTGATCAACACCTGGACCTGGCAGCGGCTGAAGAAGTTCCTGCGCAAGGACGCGCTTCGCTGACCGCGCGGACCGAAACCTCCGGTTCGCCCGGATTCGCGGGGCAGAACCCTGGTGCAACGACCGCAACAGGCGCATCATGGAAGTGGACCTGCGAGGTAGACGAGGAAGTTCGACCGCAGGAGGCAGTGGCGACAGATCGAGACGGATCAGGGTCTGCCGCTGGTACCTAGGTCGACGATCGAACTACAGGCCGGAGGACGTGACGTCCGGAGGCCACCCCCCGCCTCGCAGGTTCCGCACGTCCGGACCACCACGACCGTCGGCACTCCCGGGCTCCGGCCACCCGCTACCGTTCCTCCGTACCGACAACGGCCTCGCCCGACGGCGCCGGGCCGCCCGCCACGCCCCCGGAGGACGGCCCGATGCCCGACTACCGCCGACTCGCCGTCGCCGGGCCGTACTTCGTACTGCACACCGCCCCCGCACCCGACGACACCCCACCGCCGGGGTACCGTCCACTGCGCGAGCTGTACGCGACCGGGCCGGACTCCCTGCTGGCCGCGCGGATCCGGGAGGTCGCGCGCCGGCTCGGCACCGCCGAGCCCCGGGTCGCGGCGTCGATCCTGCACCTCGGACTCGCCGCCCGGTTCTGCTCGGTCAGCCTCGGCGCCGCCGTCCTGCTCGGCACCGTCCCCGAGCTGGACCCCGACCGGGCCCACCTGCGCGTCCCCGAGCAGGGCCCGATCGACCTGTGGGCGCCCCACCGGCCGCAGCCCGCGAGCTCGGGCACCTCTCCCGGCGAGGCCGGCTCCGAGCCCCTGCCCGACCTACCCGAACTGGCCGACCGGCTCCACCGGGTACTGGTCCAGGGGCAGTTGGCGCCGCTGGCCACCGCCGTCCGGGCCGCGGTCCCGGTCTCGGAGCGGCTGCTCGACGGCAACGCCGCCTCGGCGCTGGCGGGCACGCTGCGGATGCTGCGCCCGCACGCCGCCCCCGGCCGGGCCGAGGCGCTCGTCGCACGGTTGCTGGGCCGGCCGCCCCTGGCCGGCACCGGGGCGCTGCACACCGGCGGTTTGTCCGGGTGAAGTAGGCCGCGCTCGGGACGTAGACGGTGTCCCCTCGGACGGCCACCGCGGTGGGGTTGGAGAGGCCGTCCTGCGCGGTGAGGACCGTGTGGCGGCTGCCGTGCTCGTCGAGGTAGACGGCCTCATTGGGCGTGTTGAGCGCCGCGATCAGCCGGTCGCCGCGGCCGATGAAGCCGAAGTCGTCCAGGCCAGGCCGTTGGCGCCGAACGCTCCGGGGGCGGGCCTCAGCAGTGCGTCGTCCGACCAGACCACCGGGTCCCCGCCGGCCACCGGCACCGTGCGGACCAGGCCGAGCGCCGAATCCGCGGAGTAGAGCAGGCCGGCCCGCTCGTCGAGGGCGAGGCCGTTGGGCAGGCTGTCCACCGGGAAGGCGGAGATGCGCTCCGGCGTGCCGCCGGGGCAGAGCCGCCAGATGCCGGTGAGATCGGCGGTGCCCGTGGCGTAGGCGAAGAAGAGGGTGCCGTCGTGGGCGCGGGCGATGCCGGCCGAGGCCGTACCGAGCAGTCCGGCGAGGCGGTGGCGGGGCGGCCTGATGAGCATCACCGGCGCCGCACCGGGCGAACCGGTGAAGACGGGGGTCGCCGTGGTGGACGTGCTGACCGGCCTGCACGCCGCCGTCGGGGTGCTGGCCGCGCTGCGCGACCGCGAGGCCACCGGCGAGGGACAGGTGGTCGAGGTCGATCTCCTCTCCACCCTGCTGTCCAGCATGGTGAACCAGTCTGCCGGCTACACCCTCGCCGGCGCCGTCCCGGGCATCCTCGGCAACCGCCACCCGTCGATCGCGCCGTACGAGGTGTTCGCGGCCGCCGACCGGCCGCTGGTCGTGGCGGTGGGCAACGACCGCCAGTTCGCCGCGCTCTGCCGTGGACTGGGCGCACCGGAGCTGGCCGACGACCGGCGGTGGCGGGTCGCCAATCCGATCAACCTCTCCCGGACGCCGCCGCGCTACGCACGCCGTCCACCGCGGCTCGGCGAGCACACCGAGGAGCTCCGGGACTGGCTGGACGCCCCCGACACCGGGGACAGCGGCAACGGAGTGCAGGGTGCCGAAGAAGCCGTTCTGCAGGTCGGGCCGGTAGACGCCGCCGGAGGTGGTGAAGTTCAGCATCACGAACAGCACCATCATCACCAGCGTGGTCCACCTCCGGAGGAAGGTGTGCAGGCCGATGCCGACCGCGACGACGCCGGCCGAGTAGAGCCAGCCCAGCGCCCAGACGGCCGCCAGGTCGTGGTCGACGACGTGGAAGACCGGTCCCGCGGTGACGATGCCGATGAGGCTCACCACGAGCGAGACCGCCAGGCCGACCAGCGCCCGGATCCGCATGCTCAGCGCCGCGCCGGCCGCGCCGATCACCGCGACGCTCGCGTAGGAGCCGATGCTGAGCGCGACCAGCAGGAAGAACAGGCCCTGGCCGGTCGGGTCGCCCTCGGCCGGGGCGGCCAGGTCGGTGACGGTGAGCGGCACGCCCTGCTTGTCCGTGACGTTCCGGAACACCGCTTCCGCCGCCATCGCGGAGGTGTCGGAGCCGGCCTTGGCGACGAGCAGTTCGGGCCGTCGGGCGTCCGGGAGGAACGCACCGACCAGGTCGCGGTCGTGCAGCCGCTGTTCGGCGGCCGCGCGGTCCGGCAGGGTGCTGACGTCGAGGGCCGGGCCGGCCTTGGCCCCGACGGCGTCGGCGAGGCCCCGGGCCTGTGCGGAGTCGCCGACGACCGCGACCTTCAGGTGGTTCGGCTCGGGCTGGTGGAACGCGCCCTGGTAGGCGAGCGCCATGCCGAGGCACATCAGCAGCGGGGTGAGCAGGTGGACGGCGAGGTGCTTGAGCGTGGGCCATGCGGTGGGCGTTGCGGTGTTCTGGGGTGTGCTCATGGCGTTCGTCCGGTCCTCCGGGGGTTCGGGATGCGGGCCCGGCGCGAGCCAGCAAAAGGTGGTAAATGCAACTATTCGGATGCAGTCTACAACCAACCCGAAGTGCTTCGGAGGCCACGCCCGCACCGGGCCGTGCCCGCACCGGGCCGCGCCCGCGCGCGACGCGGCTGCGGGTGTCCGGCGACGTCACCGGACACCCGCAGCCGCCCCAGCGCTCACACCAGCTCGAACACCCCGTACGAGAAGCCGTCCGCCCGCAGCCGCCCGTCGGTCACCCGCACCCCGTGGACGTCCAGCGGCCGCACCCCGACCCTGCCGAGCGGCACCTCGCCCGGTTCCCGCCGCGGGTTGACGGCCACCAGGTACCGCCCGGCCCGGGTGTACACCAGGGGGTACCCGGCGTGCCGGACGTCCACCTCACCCGCCGCGCCCAGCCCCGGGTGGGCCCGGCGCAGCGCGATCAGCCGCCGGACGGTGTGCAGCAGCGAGGTGGGGTCGGCCCGCTGGGTGGCCACGTCGGGCCGGTGCGGATCGGGGTCGACGGGCAGGTAGAGGCGGTCGGCGGGGGCCGTCGAGAAGCCGGCGTTCCGCCCCGGCTCCCACTGCATCGGGGTGCGGGAGCCCGCCCGGTTGTACCGCGGGCCGAGCACACTGCCCTCGACGTCCGGAAGCCCCGGCAGGTACCGCATGCCGATCTCGTCGCCGTAGTAGACCGCCGGCAGGGTGGGCCAGGTGAGCAGGAAGGCGAAGGCCGGGGCGAGTTGGGCGCCGGTGCGCGGACCGGTGGCGAGCCGCGAGAAGTCGTGGTTGGCCGTGGGGAGGGCGATGTACCCGGCACCCTCGGTGAGTTCGGCGGCGGAGCGCCAGGCGTCCAGGAACACCTGCGGGGTGCCGCGGCCCTCGGCCTCGAAGTAGCAGGGGCCCTGCTGCCAGAACTCCTCCACCGTGCCGGCGTTGTTGTTCCAGAGCGAGCGCAGCGGGAGGCCGCGGTCGGCTCCGCCGAACTGGAGGAAGAAGTCGGCGTGGAAGCCGGCCCCGACGGCGGCGGCCGGGTCGCCCCACTCGGCGAACAGGGCGGCCTGCGGGTGAGCGCGGTCGAGCCAGTCGCGCAGCTCGGTCCAGAGCTTGGCGGTCTCGGTGAACCCGGGGTCGTCCTTGACCAGCGAGGAGGCCATGTCGACGCGGAATCCGGCCACGCCCAGGCCGAGCCAGTGCGCCATGATCTCGCGCAGCGCCCGGCGGTTGGCGCGCGGACCGTCGGCGTCGACCGGCTGGCGCCACGGCTCGTCGGAACGGCTGCGCGCATAGCCGAAGTTCAGCGCGGGCTGGCAGTCGAAGAAGTTCGGCCGGTACCAGCCCGGCCGGCTGCCGGGCGAGGCGACGAAGCCGTCCACCCGGTGGTCGGACCAGATGTAGCGGTGGTCGGACGGGTCCTCGGCGGCGGCCAGGAACCACGGGTGCCGGTCGGAGGTGTGGCCGGCGACCAGGTCGAGCAGGATCCGGATGCCCCGGCGGCGGGCGGCCTCGACCAGCGCCGCCAGGTCGTCGGAGGTGCCGTAGCGCGGGGCCGGGGTGAGGTAGTCGCTCACGTCGTACCCGGCGTCGCGGAACGGCGAGTCGAAGCAGGGAGTGAGCCAGACCGTGTCGACGCCGAGCCAGGCGAGGTGGTCGAGGCGCTCGGTGGCACCGGCGAAGTCGCCGATGCCGTCGCCGTCGGAGTCGGCGAAGGTCTGCGGGTAGATCTGGTAGAGGACGGCGTCGGCCAGCCAGTCGGGGCCGGGGCGGGTCGAGGTCATGGGGTGGATCCTCCTGCCGGGTGCCGGGGGCCGGGTCTACCGATTCTCGTCCAATCCCGGCCGTCCCGACAGCCCGCACCAGCCCCCGGCGTGGCGCCGGGCCGGGGCGGCGGCACGTTCGCCGGGCGCGTTGCGACCCGGCCGCCGCTGCCTCTACCGGCCCGCGCAGGCCTCGGTGAACGCCTTGGCCCGGCGGGTGATCTCCGCCCAGTCCCCGGCCGCCACCGCCTCCGGCGCCACCACCTCCGAGCCCGCGCAGACCGCGAGCGCGCCCTGGGCCAGGAACTCGCCGGCGTTGCCCGCGTTCACGCCGCCGGAGGCGACCAGCGGGATGTCCGGGAAGGGGCCGCGCAGGTCCTTGAAGTAGCCGGGGCCGAACGCCCGGGCCGGGAAGATCTTGACCGCGGCCGCGCCGAGCTCCCGGGCCTGGAGCACCTCGGTCGGTGTCAGCGCACCGAGCACCACCGGCACCCGCTCGGCATGCGCACGCCGCGCCACCTCCGGCCGGAGTCCGGGCGTGACCAGGAACCAGGCGCCCGCGCCGATCGCCCGGTCGGCCTGCTCCGCGGTCAGCACGGTGCCGATCCCGACCCGCCAGCCCACCCGGGCGGCGCGTCGCAGATGTGTCGTCACATCCGCCGTGGTGAAGGTGAATTCGGTCAGGTGGATACCGCCCTCGGAGAGCGCGGCGCAGAGTGCGGCGGCATCCGGTATCCGTGGGGCGCGGACCACGGCGATGACGGGCGAGGCGGCCAGCACGGCGCGGGCGCGGGCGAGCACGGCGGGCGTGGGGTTTCATGCGGCGAGCGTTCCTCGGTCGGTTCGGCGCAGGGCCCGCCCCGGGCGGGCGCCCGTGGTGCGGCCCTGCCGGACGACGGCGGTGCCGTTGACGTAGACGTGCTCGATGCCGGCGGCGGGCTGCCGCGGACGGTCGAAGGTGGCGGTGTCCTGGACCTTCCCGGGGTCGAGGAGCACGAGGTCGGCGTGGTGGCCGGGGGCGATCCGCCCGCGGCGGTCGAGCCGGAGCCGGGCGGCGGGGCGTCCGGTCATCCGCGCGATCGTCTCCTCCAGCGTGAGGACGCCCAACTCACGGCTGTACCGGGCCAGGTACCGGGGGAAGGTGCCCCAGGCGCGCGGGTGCGGGCGGGCGCCCACCAGGAGGCCGTCGCTGCCGACGGTGTGCGCGCGGTGGCGCATGATCGCCCGGACGTTCTCCTCGTGGCCGACGTGCTGGAGGATGCCGGTGGCCAGCTCGTCGCGGCGCAGCAGGTCGAGGAAGACCTCGGTGCCGCTGCGCCCCTGTTCGGCGGCGATGTCTGCGACCGTCCTCCCCACCAGGCCCGCCAGGGCGGGGTCACGGACGCCGGAGAGCTGGACGGTCGCCCAGTCGGTGACCACGCCGTGGCAGCCGTCGCTGCCCTTCTCCTCCACCTCGTGGCGGATCCGCTCGCACGCGTCCGCCTCGGCCAGCCTGGCCAGGGTCGCCTGCGGTCCGCCCTCGGTGGCCCAACTCGGCAGCAGCGCGGCCAGCGTGGTGGAGCCGGGCAGGTAGGGGTAACTGTCCAGGGTGAGGTCGACGCCGTCGGCGAGTGCCCGGTCCACCAGGTCCAGAAGTTCGCCGGCCCGGCCCCGGTTGACGCCGAAGTTCATGGTGGCGTGGGTGAGGTGCAGCGGGCAGCCCGAGCGGCGGGCGATCTCGACCATCTCGGCGTAGCCCGCCAAAGCGCCTTCTCCGTAGGAGCGTTGGTGCGGGGCGTGGAAGCCGCCGTGGCGGGCGACCACCCGGCACAGCTCCACCAGTTCGGCGGTGTCGGCGTACATGCCCGGCGAGTAGCTGAGGCCGCTGGAGAGCCCGACCGCGCCCTGTTCCAGCCCCTCGGCCAACAGCGTGCGCATCCGGTCGAGTTCGGCCGGAGTCGGCGGCCGGTTCGCCCAGCCCATGGCGAGCATCCGCAGCGAGCCGTGCGGGACGAGGTAGCACGCGTTGACGCCGGCCCCCGCCCGGTCGAGGCGGTCCAGGTAGCCGCCGACGGTGCGCCAGTCCCAGTCGAAGCCCTGCGGATCGCCGTTCCAGCCGGCGAGCTGGCGGCGCAGCGCGAGCAGCGTGGTGTCGTCCACGGGCGCGTACGACAGGCCGTCCTGGCCGAGGACTTCGCAGGTGACGCCCTGGGTGACCTTGGCCGGGTGCTCGGGTTCGAGCAGCAGGGCGAGGTCGGAGTGGGCGTGCATGTCGATGAACCCGGGGGCCAGCACCAGCCCGTCGGCGTCCACCGCGGACGCCGCCCCGAGTCCTCGGCCGATCGCGGTGATCAGCCCGCCCTCGATCCGGACGTCGGCGCGGTACCGGTCGGCGCCGGTGCCGTCGACGACGGTGGCACCCTTGAAGACCAGCGGGCCGCCGGCCATCAGAAGAAGGTCCTGACCAGCCCGATGACCTTCGCACGTTGTGCTCGACGGCGGCGCCGTCGAGGGTGAGCAGCGGCGTGCCGAAACCGGCGAGGGTGGGCGCGGTGGCGAGGTAGTCACGAACGCTCAGCCCCCGGGCCGCGGCCGGAAGCGCCTTGAACCGCCAGTCGAGCACCTCGTCGGCGAGCGCCGCCACCTTGTCGGCGTCGATGCCCGGTCCGGTGCCGGCGCTTGCGAAGGTCTGATCCACGGTCACCCTCCCTCAGCGGATTGCAACATGTGCAACGCTGGTTGCGCATGCTGACAGCACGGTTCTAGCATCGGCGCCGGACGAAGGTCAACGGAACCCGATACGGAACCGCCGGCCGACGGAACCGCCGGACCCCGCAACCGCCGACGGAACCGCCACCGATCCGGAGGCCGACGGAACGGCAGCCGCAGACGAGGAGCCCGCAGATGCCCCGACAGGAGTCCCCCGAGGGCCCGGGCGCCGCCCCACCGCCGCCCCGCGGACCGGCGGCGGTCTGCGTGGGCGAGTCGATGGCCGCGCTGCTGCCGGACCGGCCGGGCCCGCTGGAGTCGGTGGAGGGCTTCCGCCTCTCCGTCGGCGGCGCCGAGTCCAACGTGGCGGGTGCGCTGGCCGCGCTCGGCGTGCCGAGCGCCTGGATCAGCCGGGTGGGTGACGACGGCTTCGGCCGCCGCCTGCTCGCCGAGCTGGCCGCCCGCGGGGTGGACGTCTCGGCGGTCGCCGTGGACCGCAACCGCCCGACGGGCCTCTACCTCAAGGAGGTCGGCGGCTCCACCGGAGGCCGCCACGACCTCGGTCCGGGCCGCAGCCGGCTGCACTACCACCGCCGAGGCTCCGCCGCCTCCGCACTCTCCCCCGCGCTGCTGGACGACCCGGCGGCCGCACGCCTGCTGGCCGGCGCCCGGCTGCTGCACCTCTCCGGGATCACCGCCGCCCTCTCCGACGACTGCCTCGCGCTGCTGCGCGCCCTGCTGGCCGACCGCCGACCGGGCCGCCTCGTCAGCTTCGACCTCAACTGGCGCCCCGCCCTCTGGCGCGAGCGGGACCCGGCCGTGCTGCCGCCGCTGCTGAACGCCTGCGACCTGCTGCTGCTCGGCGCCGACGAGGCCGAGGAGGCGTTCGGCACCGGCGACGCACACGCGCTGCGCCGCCTCTTCCCCTCCGTCGCCACCGTCGTGGTCAAGGACGCCGCCCGGACCGCCACCGCCCTGGACCGGGACGGCACGGCCGTCACCGAGCCGGCCCTCGCCGTCCAGGTGGTCGAGGCGACCGGCGCCGGCGACGCCTTCGCGGCCGGCTACCTGGCGGCCACCCTGCGCGGCCTGGACCAGCGCCGCCGGCTGCGGCTCGGCCACCTCAGCGCCGCCTGCGCCCTGACCGCCCACGGGGATCAGCCCGAACTGCCGCCCGGGCCGGTGGTCGCCGCCCTGCTGGACGCCTCCCCGCAGGAGTGGGCGGCGACCGCGGTCTCGGCGGACGGCATCACCTGCCCCGCCCTGCCCCCGCCCGGTGGCGCGACCACCGGCCCCCGACCGACCACCTCCCCGGCCCAGGGAGGCCGCCGATGAGTCAGACCGTCACCCGCGCCCTGCGCATCCTCACCGAACTCGGCGAGGGCGAGCGCTCGCTGGACCAGCTCGCCGAGGTGCTCGGCGTGCACAAGACCACGGTCCTACGACTGCTCCAGAGCCTCGAAGCGGAACGTTTCGTCCACCGTGACCAGGCCTACCGCTACCACCTCGGCGCCGGTCTGTTCGCGCTCGCCGGCCTCGCCCTGGAACAGCGCGGCATCCGCCGGATCGCCGCCCCGCACCTGGCCGAGCTGAACGCCGCCACCGGCCAGACCGTACACCTGGCCGCCTACGAGGGCGGCGAGGTGGTCTACATCGACAAGTACGACTCGCGCCACCCGGTGCGGATGTACTCGCGGATCGGGCTGCGCGCCGTCCTGCACAGCGCGGCCGTCGCCAAGGTGCTGCTGGCCGACCTTCCGCTGGCCGAGCGCCGCCGGGTGGTGGCCGGCATCGACTTCACCCCGCACACGCCGCGCACGCTCACCGACCCGGAGGCGCTGCTGGCGGAACTGGAGAAGGTCGCCGCCCAGGGCTGGGCGCAGGACCACGCCGAGCACGAGGCCTTCATCAACTGCGTGGCCGCGCCGGTCCGGGACGCCGGCGGACGGGTCGTCGCCGCCGTCTCGATCTCCGTGCCGGACGTGGTCCTCCCCTACGAACAGGTCCTGGAGCTGCTGCCCCGACTGCTCGCCACCGCCGGCGCGGTCTCCGCCGACTGCGGCCGGCCGCCCCGGGAGGGCTGACCGCCCGGGCCCTCGGGCCTCACGGGATCACCACACCCCTGCCACCTGCCCCCGACCGCCCGTCCGCGACACGAAGGAAGCCATGAGCGGCGACCAGAAGACCGAGATCCGTACCGACGGCGCCCCCGCGCCGGCCTGGATGTTCTCCCAGGGCGTCCGCAAGGGCCCCCTCCTGCAGGTCTCCGGCCAGGGGCCGCAGGACCCGGCCACCGGCGAGTACCTCCACCACGGCGACGTGAAGGCGCAGACCCGGCGCACGCTGGAGAACGTCAAGGCGATCGTCGAGGCCGGCGGCGCCACCATCGAGGACGTGGTGATGTTCCGCGTCTACCTCACCAAGCGGGCGGACTTCCCGCTGATGAACGAGGCCTACGCCGAGTTCATCGAGGAGAACATCGAGCCCGGCGGCGTGAAGCCCTGCCGCACCACCGTCTTCGTCGAACTGCCGCAGGAGCCGATGCTGGTCGAGATCGACGCCCAGGCCGTGATCGGCTGATCCACCGCCGGGCGGACCGGAGCCGGCACGGCCCGAACCGCGAGGTCCGGACGGCCACCGTCCGGACCCCGCACACCGGCCGGGCGTGCGCACCCCGGGCGGGCGGCCTTGCCTCCCCAGCAACCAAGATGATTAGGTAAGGCTAACCTAATCAATTGGAGGTCGCCGTGAGCCCCACCCCCGCCGACGCCGAGGCCCCCGAGCCCACCGCAGCCGAGCGGGTCTGCAGCCTGCTCAGCGCCACCTCCTCGGTGGTGGTCCGGGCCCGCGGCGAGCACCACGACCTCGACACCCCGGTCTCGCTCCACGGCTCCCGGCTCCGGCTGAGCGCCCCGCTCGACTCCGGGCTCACCCTCGCCGCGACCGGCGGGACCGAGGGTCTGGCCGTCGTCCTGGACGTCACCGACATCGCCCCGGTCGCCGTCCGCGACCGCGTCCGCGGCCGGCTCACCCTGGCCGGCCGGCTCAGGCTCGCCCACCTGGCCGACGACGGCCTCAGCGTCCACCTGCACCTGGACGTCGCCCACGCCGTCCTCGCCACCCCGTACGGCACCAGCGCGCTCACCGGTGCCGAGCTCGCCCTCGCCGCCCCCGACCCGCTCGCCCGCTACGAGGCCGGCCTGCTCACCCACCTCGCCGACGACCACCCCGACGCGCTCGCCGCGCTCACCCGGCTGCTCGACCCCCAACTCCTCGCCCGGCGGCCGGAGATCCGCCCGCTCGCCCTCGACCGCCATGGCCTGGTGCTGCGCCTGGACCACCCGCACGGCCACCGCGACGTCCGCCTGGTCTTCCCCGAACCGGCCGGCGACACCGAGGAGTTCGGCGAGCAGATGCACCGGCTGCTGACCGCCGCACAGACCGGCCTGCCCGCCCGCCGGGCGTGACCGGAGCCGACGGAGGGGCCGGCCCGGCAGGCCACGCGATCGGACGCCGGGCCACACCGGGCCCACGGAAGCGGCACGGAAACGGCACGGAAACGCAAGCGGCCGGCCCGGCTCACGAGGGAGGTCTCGTGAGCCGGGCCGGCCTGGGCGTGTCCCGCGCCCGTAGGTCCGCCACTGGTGCGGCGATCACCCGGTCGAGCGGTCACCCGACATGACCATCCCGGGAGTTCGTTCGCCCCGCACCTGGCGGTGGTCTCAACTCGGTCGTGGACCGGGTCAGATGGCGACGCCGTGCGCCCGCAGGTAGGCGATCGGGTCGATGTCCGAGCCGTACTCCGAGCCGGTGCGGATCTCGAAGTGCAGGTGCGGGCCGGTCACGTTGCCGGTCGCACCGGAGAGGCCGATCTGCTGGCCGACGGTGACGGCCTGGCCGACCTTCACGCCGATCGAGGACAGGTGCGCGTACTGGGCGTACTTGCCGTCGGCGAGCTTGATCTCGACCTCGTTGCCGTAGGCGCCGCCGTTGCCGGCCTTGACCACGGTGCCGGCCGCGACGGCGCGCAGCGGGGTGCCGGTGGCCGCGACGAAGTCGGCGCCGGTGTGGTGGCCGGAGGCCCACATCGAGCCGGCGACGCCGTAGGCGGTGCCGAGCTTCGGGTTGGCCAGCGGGGCGACGTAACCGGAGGTGGAGGCCACGGCGGCCGGGGCCGGGGTGGCGGCCGGGGCCTGCGCCGGCTTGGCGGCGGGGGCGGCCGGCTTCGCGGCGGGGGCGGCCGGCTTCGCGGCCTGGACCGGCTTCGGCGCCTGCGCCGGGGCGGCCGGCTTGGCGGAGTCGTGCGAGACCTGCGGCTTGGCGGCAGGGGCGGCCGGCTTGGCGGCCTCGGCCGGAGCGGCGGCCTTGGTGCCCAGGGCCAGCTTCTGGCCCGGGAAGATCAGGTTCGGGTTGGAGCCGACGACCGAGCGGTTGTGCTCGTACAGCGCCTTCCAACCACCCTGGACGTCCTTGGCGTCGGCGATCTTCGACAGGGTGTCACCGCTGACGACCTTGTAGCTCTCCTCGACCGGGGCGGCGGCCGGGGCGGCCGGGGCGGCGGCCTCGGCGGCCGGCTGCGCGGCAGCGGCCGGGGCGGCGTCGACGCTGGTGGCGCCGGTCCAGGTGGCGGTCTGCTGCGGCTTCGCGGCCGGGGCGGTGTGGGCCTGGGCGCTGATGGTGGTCACCAGCGGGAGGGCGAACGCGGCGCCGGTGACGGCGGTGGCGATACCGATGCGGGCGGCGCGGGGCAGGGCGATACGACGGGCCTGTGCGGGCATGGGGGAGTTCCTCTCCGACGCCTGCGAGGTGAGCTGTCGGGTTCGGGCTGGAGTTGCCCGGCCGCATAGGCGGCTTCACCCCAAGCCGGACCGCGAATTCCGGTCCGGCGACTTACCTGTGGGTCCCCCGCTCCTGCCGTACAGAGTTCAGTTCGAACCACCGGGCAGCGGCAGGACTAGGCGTTCCACCCGGTGGCCACCCGGGCTGACGCCGGGCGGTCGCTGAACTAAAACCCATCCGTTCGAGCGAAGCAATGTCGATCTCCCGAATCGGGGAATTCCGCCGACAGCACCGTGACGCTCCGGATGATCCGCTGCACAGTACGTGCACAATCCATTAACGGCGCGCCACTGATCCGCAACACTCCGCCCATTTCGCTGGCCGTCCGCACACGATCACTCACGGAAAGCCAGCCGCCGACACACCCCCGGTGACCCTTGTCACTAGGGCCCCGGGGGCGGACCATCGGGCCGTGGCCACTTCCGAGGCCGGCACCCTGCGCCTGAGCACCGCGCAGGGGCGCTGGGTACTACTGGCGACGGTGCTCGGCTCCAGCATGGCGATGCTCGACGGCACCGTGGTGAACGTCGCCCTGCCCCGGATCGGCGAGGACCTCGGCGCGCCGCTCGCCGCCCTGCAGTGGACGCTGAACGCCTATCTGCTCACCCTGGCCGGCCTGATCCTGCTCGGCGGCGCACTCGGCGACCGCTACGGCCGGCGCCGGATCTTCCTGCTCGGCGTGGTCTGGTTCGCCGCCGCCTCGGCGGCCTGCGCCGCCGCACCCACCATCGAAGTGCTGATCGCCGCCCGCGCGGTGCAGGGCGTCGGCGGAGCACTGCTCACGCCCGGGTCGCTGGCGATGCTCCAGGCCGTCTTCCACCCGGACGACCGCTCGGCGGCGGTCGGCCTCTGGTCCGGCCTCGGCGGGGTGGCGGCCGCCGTCGGCCCCTTCGTCGGCGGCTGGCTGGTGGACGGCCCGGGGTGGCGGTGGATCTTCCTGCTGAACGTCCCGCTGGCCGTCCTGGTGGTCGCGGTGGCCACCCGTCACGTGCCGGAGAGCCGGGACGAGAGCGCGACCGGGCGGTTCGACGTGCTCGGTGCGGTGCTGGCCGCCCTGGCCCTCGGCTCGCTCACCTACGCGCTGACCGCGGCCGGTGAGGGGCTGTCCGCCGGCGTCTGGATCACCGCCGTGGCCGGCCTGCTGCTCGGCACGGCCTTCGTCCTGGTCGAGCGCCGCACCCCGGAGCCGATGCTGCCGCTCGACCTCTTCTCCTCCCGGCTGTTCACCTCGGTGAACCTCGTCACCCTCTGCGTCTACGCCGCCTTCAGCGGGGTGTTCTTCCTGCTGGTCGTGCAGTTGCAGATCGTCGCCGGCTTCTCGCCGCTGGTCTCCGGGCTGGCGCTGGTCCCGATCACCGTCCTGATGCTCACGCTCTCCGCCCGGGCCGGCCGGCTCGGCAAGCGGATCGGCCCCCACCTGCCGCTGACCGTCGGCCCGCTGCTCTGTGCGGCCGGGGTCCTGCTGATGCTTCGGATCGGGCCCGGAGCCTCGTACTGGACGGACGTGCTGCCCGCCGTCACCGTGATGGGCTGCGGCATGGTGCTGCTGGTCGCACCGCTCACCGCGACGGTGCTGGCCGCGGTGGACGTCCGGCACGCGGGCATCGCCAGCGGGGTCAACAACGCCGCCGCCCGCGCCGCCGGCCTGCTCGCGGTCGCCGCGCTGCCCGCACTGGCCGGCCTCAGCGGCGACGCGTACCGGGTGCCCTCGTCGGTGGACGCCGCCTTCCACACCGCGATGCTGATCTGCGCGGGGCTGCTGGTCACGGGCGCCCTGATCGCGTTCACCACCGTCCGGGGCAACGTGCTCGCGCTCGCGCCCCAGGACCACCCGGTGGCCGAGCCGGACTGCCGCTACAACTGCGGCACCAACGCCCCACCGCTCGATCCCGGCCACCCGGCCGCCGGCGCCTCCTAGGAGGCACACCCAGGGCCCGCCCGGGGACAGCGAGAACGGCGAGGGCCCGGCCACCCGAACGGTGACGGAGCCCTCGCCGAGACTGCCGTGAGTGACCAGCCGTCAGAGGATGTCGCCCGGAGCGTACTTGGCGGCCTCCGGGTGGGCGGCTGCGACGGCCTCGACCCGGCGGACCACCTCGGCGACCTGGGCGCCGGCCGCGCCGGTGAAGGCAAGCCGGTCGGCGAGCAGCGCGTCCAGCGCGCCGCGGTCCAGCGGGATCCGCTCGTCGGCGGCCAGCCGGTCCAGCAGCTCGTTCTCCCGCGCGCCGGCCCGCATCGCGAGCGCCGAGGCGACGGCGTGCTCCTTGATGACCTCGTGCCCGGTCTCCCGGCCCACGCCCGCGCGCACCGCGCCCATCAGCACCTTGGTGGTGGCGAGGAACGGCAGGTAGCGGTCCAGCTCGGCCTCGATCACGGCGGGGAAGGCGCCGAACTCGTCGAGGACGGTCAGGAAGGTCTCCAGCAGGCCGTCGAAGGCGAAGAACGCGTCCGGCAGCGCGACCCGGCGCACCACCGAGCAGGAGACGTCGCCCTCGTTCCACTGGTCGCCGCCGAGCTCGGCGGTCATCGAGGCGTAGCCGCGCAGGATGACGGCGAGGCCGTTGACGCGCTCGCAGGAGCGGGTGTTCATCTTGTGCGGCATCGCGGAGGAGCCGACCTGGCCCTCCTTGAAGCCCTCGGTGACCAGCTCGTGGCCGGCCATCAGGCGGATGGTCTTGGCCAGGCTGGACGGCGCGGCGGCCAGCTGGACGAGCGCGGTGAGCACCTCGAAGTCCAGCGAGCGCGGGTAGACCTGGCCGCACCTCGAAGTCCAGCGAGCGCGGGTAGACCTGGCCGACGCTGGTGAGCACGTTCTCGAAGCCGAGGTGGCCGGCGACCCGGCGCTCCAGCTCGGCGAGCTTCTCGGTGTCGCCGCCGAGCAGGTCCAGCATGTCCTGGGCGGTGCCGACCGGGCCCTTGATCCCGCGCAGCGGGTAGCGGGCGATCAGCTCCTCCAGGCGGTTGAAGGCGACCAGCAGCTCGTCGGCGACGGTCGCGAACCGCTTGCCCAGGGTTGTGGCCTGCGCGGCGACGTTGTGCGAGCGGCCGGCCATGACCAGCTCGGAGTGCTGGGCGGCGAGGCGGGCCAGGCGGACGAGCACGGCGACCGTGCGGTCGCGCACGTGCTCCAGCGACTGGCGGATCTGCAGCTGCTCGACGTTCTCGGTGAGGTCCCGAGAGGTCATGCCCTTGTGGATCTGCTCGTGGCCGGCGAGCTCGCTGAACTCCTCGATCCGGGCCTTCACGTCGTGGCGGGTGATCCGCTCACGCGCGGCGATCGAGCCGAGGTCGACCTGGTCGATCACCCGCTCGTAGTCGGCGACGGCGCCCTCGGGCACCTCCACGCCGAGGTCCTGCTGGGCCTTCAGGACGGCGAGCCACAGGTGGCGCTCGAGGACCACCTTGTGCTCGGGGGACCAGAGCTGGGCCAGGGTCGCCGAGGCGTACCGGGAGGCCAGGACATTGGGGATCTGGGGCTTCGCGCTCACGCTTCGCAAGCCTAACAGCCGAGGTCAGCCGGACCGGCGCCGGACCGGCCGCTACCACCGGTGCCGCCGCGGGCGCAGCCCGCAACGCGCGGCGCTCCCCTCGTTTCGTTGCAGCGCCACCTCGTTGCAGCGGCACCTCGTTGCAGCGCCACCTCGCCGGGGCGCTCCGTCGTGGCGACGCTCCCGCGTCAGGCCGCTCCGCCGCCCCGCTACTGCGCGCCGGCGGAGCGGCCGGCGAGCACCGGGAGCACCTGGGCACAGATGGAGTGCAGCGCCACCCGCTGCTCGTCGCTCATCTCCGCGAAGGCCTGGTGGGTGCGGGCCATCTCGCCGCGGATCAGGTTGAGGATCTCCCGGCCCTGCTCGGTGATCACGACGATCTTCACCCGCCGGTCGCCCGCCGCCGCCTCGCGGTTGGCCAGGCCCAGCGACTCCAGCCGGTCGACGATGCCGGTCACGTTCGAGGCGTCGCAGCCCAGCCGGCCGGCCAGCGCCCGCATCGGCACCGGCTCCCGTACCGCACCGAGCGCCTTCGCCTGCGAGGAGGAGAGCCCGTGGCGGGCCGCCGCCGCGGCGAAGTCATGGAAGTAGGCGGCGCCCACGGCGGCCAGCGCCTCCATCAACTCGGCGTTGGTCGGTACGGTCGTCGTCGCTGTCGAACCCATGGGGCAAGGGTACGGCGGAGTGCTTCAGCAACTCAAGCTTTGACCACGGCAACGGTCCGCCCCCGGCCCGGCCCGTCCCACCCCGGCCGCCCGTCCCACCCCGGCGAGGACCGCGGGACGACCAGCCGCCGGCTCAGAGCACCAGTTGGTCGAAGAGCCGGCGCAACTCCGTCTCCGGGTCTGCGGTCAGCCCGGTGTGCACCGGCCCCGGCTGGACCACCGCGCTGCGCGGCGCCGTCAGCCAGCGGAAGCGCTGCCCGGGACTGTCCCCCGCCGCCGGACCGGCCGCCGCACCACCCGCACAGACCGCCTCGATCCCCTGCAGGGCCCGCCGCACCCCGGCGACGTCCGCCACCGGATCCAGCGCCAGCAGCCGGGCCTGGTCGAGGTGGGTGTGGCGGACAGTAGCGCAAGGTCTGCGTGGTCCGCAAGATCACCGACGAGGTGGTCGCGCAGCGCTACGACTACCTGGTGCTCGCGCCCGGCAGCGTCACCCGCACCTTCGACATCCCCGGCCTGACGCGCGCGGCATGAAGACGCTGGCCGAGGCGACGTACGTCCGTGACCACGTGATCGCCCAACTCGACCTCGCCTCGGCCACCTTGGACCAGCGGGAGCGCGAGTCCCGGCTGCAGTTCGTGGTGGTCGGCGGCGGCTACGCGGGCACCGAGACGGCGGCCTGCCTGCAGCGGCTGACCTCGGCGGCCGCCCTGCGCTACCCCCGCCTGGACGCCCGGCAGATCAAGTGGCACCTGATCGACATCGCCCCCAAGCTCATGCCCGAGCTGGGCGACGCGCTCGGCACCGCCGCGCTGGAGGTGCTGCGCGGGCGCGGCATCGAGGGCAAGTTCACCGACGGCCGGGTCCTCCCCTGCCGCACCCTGATCTGGACCGCCTCCGCCCGCCAGGGCAGGGTGGTGGCGAACAACGTGATCGCCGCTCTCCGCAGGTCTCGATGACGTCGGAGAATCCGAGGTCGTTGCCGCCGATCGAGAGCGTGATCGCCTTGACGTCGTACTGGGCCGCCACGGCGGCGAGCTGGTCGGCCTGCGGGGCCTCGCCCTTGAACGACTGGCCGCCGTTGGCGGCGCGGTAGACGTTGGCGGCGACGGCGCCGGAGCAGGCCAGGTTGATCCGGGTCTGCGCGACGGTCGGGGCGCTGCGCACCTCGGCGACGTCCGAGCGGTCGCACCCGCTCGCGTAGGTGCTGCCGTAGATCCGCGCCGGGTCGTATCCGCTGCCCGTCCAGGACCGGTCGGTACCGGCCCGGCTTCCGCCGGTGGCAAGGGAGTTGCCCTTCCAGCGCCCGGCCTCGCCGGAGATGTAGCTGTCGCCCAGGGTGACGCTGGCGGTCGTTCCCGTCCCGGCGGTGGCGCGGGCCGGGGCGGCGGCACCGATGGCGCGGGCCGGGGCGGCGGCACCGACCACCAGGCCGAGGGCGCTCAGCGGGAGGGCGAGGGCGGCGGCGAGCAGTCGCCGGGTGAAGCGGGTGGTTCTGCGGGTGATGCTCGAACTTCTTTCGGGCACGGCGGAACTCCTGCTGTCGGTCCCACCCGTGTGTGGGGACGGGGGAGACGCGTAGGTGAGGGTGGGCCGCCGGCCGGTGGCGCGATGAAGATGACATGCCCGCGGTTGTTACCGCTAGGTATCTGCAGCAGGTTTCTCGATGTGTTACCGGGCGGTTCAGATCAGTCGCGAGACGGCACCGTCCGTTCCCAGGACGGCCGCCAGGTCGCCGGCCAGCCGCCGCGCATCGGCGGGGTCGAGCTCGGAGACGGTGATCCGCATCCCGGGCGGCGACTGCAGCCGGTAGCGCGCCCCGGGCGCCGCCACCCAACCGCGCTGCACCAGCGCGGAGAGCGCCGTGGTCTCGTCCGGCACCGGCACCCACACGTTCAGCCCGCTCGCGCCGTGCGCCTCGATCCCGCGCGCGCCCAGCTCGCCCAGCAGGGCGTCCCGCCGCTCCCGGTAGGCGGCCGCCACCTGCGCGGCCGGCGCCGCGTCGGTGCGCCACAGCTCCGCGACGGTGCGCTGGAGCAGGTGGCTGACCCAGCCCGCGCCGAGCCGCTGCCGCCCGAGCACCCGGCCCACCGTGTCCGGGTCGCCGACCGCCACCGACAGCCGCAGGTCCGGCCCGTACGCCTTGGCCGCCGAGCGCACCACCGCCCAGCGCGCCGGCCCGGCGCCGACCAGCGGGTGGTACGGCTGGTCGACGATGCCGTGGCCGTGGTCGTCCTCGATCAGCAGCACGTCGGGGTGGCCGGCCAGTACGGCGCGCAGCTCCTGCGCGCGCTCGGCGCTGAGCGCGGCGCCGGTCGGGTTCTGCGCCCGGCTGGTGACCACGACCGCGCGGGCGCCGCGGGCCAGCGCCTCGTCGAGCGACTCGGGAAGCGGCCCGGCGTCGTCCAGGCGCACCGGCGCCGCGCGCAGGCCGAGGGCCGGCAGCAGGTCCAGCAGGCTCCCCCAGCCCGGGTCCTCCACCGCGACGGCGTCGCCGGGGCGCAGCCAGGCGAGCAGGATCCGTTCGATGGTGTCGAGCGAGCCGGAGGCGACGGCGATCGGGGCGTCCGGCAGGCCGTCGGACCGGAAGCCCTCCGCGGCCAGGGCGAGCAGCCCGGGGTCGGCGGACGGATGCCCGTAGCGCACCGGGTCGCGGCGGGCGGCCTCGGCGGCGACCGCGAGGGCCGGGGTGAGGTCGGGCAGCAGGCCCGGGTCGGGGTTGCCGTGGGAGAGGTCGCGGGCGTTCGGCGGGACGGGCAGCCGGATCTGGTCGCGCGGGGTGTGGGCGGGCCGGGAGCGGATCCGGCTGCCCTTGCGACCGGCGGTCTCGATCACGCCGCGGTCGCGGAGCAGCCGGTAGGCGGCGGCGACCGTGTTGGGGTTGACCCCGAGCTCGGCGGCGAGTTCGCGCAGCGGGGGCAGTGCGGTGCCCGGCGCGAGCCGGCCGCTGCTGACACCCTGCTCGACGTCGGCCGCGATATCGCTGGCGCGCCGCCCCTTGATCGGATAGTCTCCTAGCACAAACGAGATTATGCACTAGTACATAGAGGTTGTCATGTCAGACGGCGCCGCGTCCTACGCCCGCACCCCGCGGACCACCCCCACCCGGTACAAGGAGCGTGCGACCTGGGAGCAGGAGGCGATCCACGCCGTCCTGGACAGCACCTGGCTCTGCCACCTCGGTTTCATAGCCGACGGCGCTCCGGTCGTGCTGCCGACCATCTACGCACGCGTCGGCGACCGCCTCTACATCCACGGCTCCACGGGCAGCCGCCCCATGCGCGGCGCCAAGGGCGAGCAGGGCCTGCCGGTCTGCGTCACCGTCACGCTCGTCGACGGGCTGGTGCTCACCAAGTCGGCGTTCAACCACTCGGTCAACTTCCGCTCGGTGGTCGCCCACGGCACGGCCCACCAGGTCACCGACCCCGCGGAGCTGTCGGTCGCGCTGGACGCGCTGGTGGACCAGGCCGTCCCCGGCCGCTCCGCGGAGGTCCGTCCGGCCAACGCCAAGGAGCTCGCCGCCACCGCCGTCATCCGCCTGGTCCTGGACGAGGTGTCCGCCAAGACCCGTGACGACGACGCCGACGACGACGAGGCGGACCTCGACCTCCCGTTCTGGGCCGGTGTGGTGCCGGTGTCCACCGTGCTGGGCACGCCCACACCGCACGCCTCGACCACCGTCCCGCTCCCGGCGCACCTGCGCGACCTCGTCGGCTGACCGGCGCACGCGATGCTGATCCGATCCTGGGACCGCGGTGACGAGGACGAGTGGCGGGCATGGCTCGCCGAGGGCCGCGACTTCGGCCTGCTCGCCGCCAACGGCCCGCCCGGCGAGGGCCCGGTGCTGGTCCCGACGCACTTCCTGCTGGACGCCGGGCGCGGCGAGATCCTGCTCCACCTCGCCGCACCCAACCCGCTGCTCGCCGCGGTCCGCGCCGACCCGGCGGTCACCCTCGCGGTCACCGACGACTACGCGTTCGCCCCCGGCCACTGGCGCGGGGAGCCCGGCACCCCGACCAGCTTCTACGCCTCGGTGCACTTCCACTGCACGGCCGAGCCGGTCGAGGACGCGGCAGGCAAGGCGGAGATCCTCAACCGGCAACTCGCGCACTTCCAGCCGGAGACCCCGGACGTCCGCGTCGTCCCCGGCGAGGGCCCGCTCGGCCGGCAGCTGCCGGGCCTGTGCGGACTGCGGCTGACGGTCCGCGAGGTGCGCGCCAAGTTCAAGTACGACGACAAGAAGCCCGCCGACGAGCAGCACGCCCTCGCCCAGCGGCTGGCCGACCGCGGCCAGGGCCTCGACGCCGCCGTCCGCGGCCAGGTGCTCCGCCGCAACGCCCGGCGCGCGGGGCGCACTTCCGGGCGTGCGGGCGCGCCGCGCCCCTGACACGCGGTCACCCGAACAGCCGGAAATCGGGCGGATCCGGGCCGACACTGATCGAATGTGAGACGAATCCTGCCCACTCGGCCGCGCCGACGGGCCCGTCCACCCGGGGAGCGTCCGTGTCGACAACCCGCAGTCATCCGGTCTCCGGCGAGGCGCACCTCGGGCACGTCGTGTTCATCTCGGCGGCCGCCGCGATGGGCGGCTTCCTGTTCGGCTACGACAGCGCGGTGATCAACGGTGCGGTGACGGGCATCCAGAAGCACTTCGGCGTCGGCAACGGCGAGACGGCCTTCGTGGTGGCGATCGCGCTGCTCGGCTCGGCGGCCGGCGCGGTGGCCGCCGGCCGGCTCGCCGACCACCTCGGCCGGGTCCGGACGATGCTGCTGGCCGCCACCCTCTTCGCGATCAGCGGCATCGGCTCGATGTTCCCGCCCACCGTCCAAGTGCTGGCGCTGTGGCGGGTGATGGGCGGTGTCGCGATCGGCATCGCCTCCGTCATCGCCCCGACCTACATCGCCGAGGTGGCGCCCACCGCCTACCGGGGGCGGCTCGCCTCGTTCCAGCAGATGGCGATCGTGCTCGGCATCACCGTCTCCCAGCTCGCCAACTGGGCGCTCAACCAGGCCGCCGGCGGCGAGTCCACCGGCCACCTCGGCGGCATCCAGGCCTGGCAGTGGATGCTCGGCGTCGAAACCGTGCCCGCCCTCGTCTACGGGTTGATGGCGCTGGCGATCCCGGAGTCCCCGCGCTTCCTGATCGCCGACCACCGCGAGGCCCAGGCCCGCAAGGTGCTGGTGGAGGTGGAGGGCGAGGGGGTCGACCTCGACACCCGGGTGGCCGAGATCCGCGCGGTGCTGGAGTCCACCCACAAGCCCCGCGCCCGGGACCTCACGGGCGGGCGCTTCGGCCTGCTGCCGATCGTCTGGATCGGCATCGGCGCCTCGGTGTTCCAGCAGTTCGTCGGCATCAACGTGATCTTCTACTACTCGTCCTTCCTCTGGCAGTCCGTCGGCATCAACGAGTCCAACTCGCTGCTGATCAGCCTCTCCACCTCGATCGTCAACGTGATCGGCACGGTGGTCGCGATGGTGCTGGTCGACCGGATCGGCCGCAAGCCGCTGGCGCTGGCCGGCTCGGCCGGCATGGCGGCGTCCCTCGCCACCGCGGCCTGGGCCTTCTCCTTCCGGGTGGGCACCGGCGACACCGCCACCCTGGACGACACGTACGCCACCGTCGCGCTGGTCGCGGCGCACGTCTTCGTGTTCTGCTTCGCGTTCTCCTGGGGCGTGGTGGTCTGGGTGCTGCTCGGCGAGATGTTCCCCAACCGGATCCGGGCACTCGCGCTGTCCGTCGCCGCCTCGGCCCAGTGGATCGCCAACTGGGCGATCACCGTCAGCTTCCCCGACCTCGCCGACTGGAACCTGTCGGCGACGTACGTCATCTACACGGTCTTCGCACTGCTCTCCATCCCCTTCGTGGCCTTCTGCATCAAGGAGACCAAGGGCCGGGCCCTGGAGGAGATGGGCTGATCCACCCGCCGGCCGACGGGCCCTCGGCCGTACCGACGGCCGGACCGCCGGCCCACCCGCTGCACCACCGCCGACCCCGCCGCCGCGCGCGGCCCGTCCCACCGAGAGGAAGCCATGCCTGACCAGGGCGGCTCCCGAGAGGAAGCCATGCCTGACCAGGGCGGCTCCCGGCAGAACGTCACCTTCCCGAGCAAACGGCCGCGAGGCCCACGGCTACCTGGCCCGCCCGCCGCAGGGCGTCGGGCCCGGTCTGGTGGTCGTGCAGGAGTGGTGGGGGCTCACCTCGCACGTCGCCTCGATGGCCGACCGCTTCGCCGCCGAGGGCTTCACCGTCCTCGCACCCGACCTCTTCGGCGGCGCCACCACCCACGACAGCGCCGAGGCCGCCCGGCTCAAGCGCGAGCTGCCGGTCGAGCGGGCCGTGGCGGACCTGCGTGGCGCGGTGGACTTCCTGCTCGGCCTGGACGGCGTGGTGGGCGACGCGGTCGGGGTGGTCGGCTTCTGCATGGGCGGCGGCTTCGCCCTGCTGCTGGCCGCCGCCGAGGGCGACCGGGTGGCCGCGGTGGTCCCGTTCTACGGGCTGCCGCCCGACCCGGACTTCGACTACCGGGGCCTCACCGCCCACGTCCTCGGCCACTTCGGCGAGCACGACCGCTCGATCCGGATGGCCGACGTGGACGAGGCCGCGATCCGGATCGGTGAGGCCACCGACGTCCGGCCCGAGGTCCACTTCTACCCGGCCGGGCACGCCTTCATGAACGACGAGAACCTGCTCGGCACCTATGACGCGCTGCAGGCCGGGATCGCCTGGCAGCGCACCCTCAGCTTCCTCCGGGGCCACCTCGGCTGACCCCGCCGCACCGGCACGACCGGGCTCCCCGACTCCCGCCCGAGCGCTGCCACACCACAACACCGCCACGCCGCACCGGGGCCACACTGCACCGGGACCCACCGGCTCACCAGCCCACCACCAGATCGTCCGGTTATCGGATGGACACGGTGCATCCGCCCCGGCATAGTCACGGGGTGCAGAGCCCACCCCCACCCCCGCACGCCCCCCGGTTCGCCTGGGCCGGCCGCAACTTCCGCATCCAGACCGCCGCCACCGTGATCAGCGGGCTCGGCAACGCGGGCGCCCCCATCGCCACCGCGTTCGCCGTCCTGGAGGGTGGCGGTTCCACCGCGGACGTCGGCTACGTCACGGCCGCACGGCCGCCCGGCTGCTGCCCACGGTGCTGCTGCTGGTGCTCGGCGGCGCCCTCGCCGACCGGATGCCGCGCCACCACATCATGGTCGCCGCCAACCTGTTCAGCGCCGTCGCCCAGGCGGCCCTCGCCGCCCTCGTCCTCACCGGTGGGGCCGAACTCTGGCAGCTGTTGCTGCTCTCCGCCGCCGGCGGCGCCGGCTACGCCTTCTACTCCCCCGCCGCCGGCGGCATGATCATGGAGAGCGTCGCCCCCGAACACGCCGCACGCGCCTTCTCGGTGTTCCGGATGGGCCTCAACGGCGCCCAGATCGGCGGCGCCGCGCTCGGCGGCGCACTGACCGCCGCGATCGGCCCCGGCTGGGTGCTCGCCGTGGACGCCGGCTGCTTCCTGGTCGCCGCCGTCCTGCGGTTCTTCCTGGAGACCCAGCCGCTCACCACCGCCCGGGGCGGCGGCATGCTGCGCGACCTGCGCGAGGGCTGGCAGGAGTTCGCCTCCCGCCGCTGGCTCTGGGTGATCGTGCTCCAGTTCTCCGTGCTGGTGGCCTGCGTCAGCGCCGTCGAGGCGGTCTACGGGCCGATCGTCGCCAGGCAGCACCTCGGCGGGGCGCGGGCGTGGGGGCTGGCGATGGCGGCCTACGGGACCGGTCTGGTCTCCACCGGTCTGCTGATGGTCCGCTGGCATCCGCGCCGGATCCTGCTGGTCGGCAACTGGGGCGTCTTCCTGTTCGGCGTACCGGCGCTCGCCCTCGCGGTGGCTGCCCCGCTGCCGGTCCTGGCGGCGGCGATGTTCCTCTCCGGCGTCGGGGTCACCGTCTTCGGCGTCAACTGGATGATCGCGCTCCAGCAGGAGATCCCGGCCGAGGCGTTCTCCCGGGTCGCCGCCTACGACGAGCTCGGCTCGCTCTCCCTGGCACCGCTCGGCACCGCGCTGGCAGGGCCGGCCGCCGACGCCCTCGGCCTCTCCGGCGCGCTCTGGGCGTGTGCGGCGATCTCCCTGGTGCTCAGCGCCGCCGTGCTGCTGGAGCCGCAGGTCCGCCGGCTCGCCCGGCGCACCCCCGCCGCCCCCGCCGCCCGGTCCGGCGAGGCGGCCGAACCGGTCGTGCCCGCCGCCGGCGCGCACCCCTGACCCGGCGGCCGAAGCCACTGCTGTTCCTGGACGTCGACGGCGTGCTCAACCCGGTCTGCCCCGGCCCGGAGGGCGACTTCGACACCCACACCCTGCTCGGCTACACCGTCCTGCTCTCCGCGCGGCACGGCCGGTGGCTGCGCGAGCTCACCGGGAGCTACGAGCTGGTCTGGGCGACCACCTGGGAGGAGGGGAGCAGGTAGCCGAGGACGACGACCTCCTCCAGGATGGCGTTCTGACCAGGACGACCGGCATCAGCCCGCGGGCGACGTAGTAGAGCTGCCAGGCGAGGTCCAGCCAGGGGCGGCCGGGGGCGCGCGAGGCGTTCAGGGTCGCGACCTGCTGGCCGAGTTTCAGCGTCTCGGTGAGCGAGCCGGTGAAGCTGATCAGCGCACCGATGCCGCTGGCCCCGAGCGAGAGGCCGAGAACGGTCAGCAGCTCCACACCGAGCAGCCGGCGCGTCGGCTTCGCGGTCTCCGGTTGTTCGGTCGAGGCGGTGGTCACGGCGTGCTCCAGCGGTCCGGCATCGCTCCGGCCGTCGGCCGACCGCCGGAGCGGTCATCCTTCCACAGGAGGGCGTCGGGGCCGGGTCAGGAACCCACCGGCCGGGGCGGACCCACGGGCTCGCGATACCGGAGAACCTAGCCGACCGGCCAGGTGTGGACGGGCTCCCCGGCCCGCATGTACTCGACGTACCGGCGGGTCATCGCCGCCAGCGCGGCCGGCCGGTCCATCCCGAACTGCTCGCGTAGCCGGTGGAAGGTGGCGCTCTGCCAGGAGGCGCCGTTGACCCGGCGCAGGCAGCGCTGCTCGATGATGCCAAGGTAGCGGTCCCGGTCCGCCGGCTCGACGCCCCACTCGTCCAGCCCCTGGTGGGCCAGCGGGAGCAGCTCGTTGAGCACCAGGTCGACGGCGGGGACGGTGGCCAGTCCTCCGCCGCGACCGGCCCGGCCGTGCCGCGGCCACTGCAGGACGGCGTCGATGCCGTAGCGCGCGGCCTGCCGGAAGTTCTCGTCGGCCCGCTCGAACGGCATCCTGGTCCAGATCGGGCGGGACTGCTCGGCCAGCACCCGGACCAGCCCGTAGTAGAAGGCCGCGTTGGCCAGCGTGTCGGCGACGGTCGGCCCGGCCGGCAGCGCCCGGTTCTCCACCCGCAGGTGCGGCACCCCGCCGCTGACGTCGTACACCGGCCGGTTCCACCGGTAGATCGTGCCGTTGTGCAGCCGCATCTCGGCGAGCCGCGGCACGCCGCCGGAGGCCAGCACCTTGAGCGGGTCCTCGTCGTCGCAGATCGGCAGCAGCGCCGGGAAGTACTTCAGGTTCTCCTCGAACAGGTCGTACGCCGAGTCGACCCAGCGCTCGCCGAACCAGGTGATCGGGCGCACGCCCTGCGCCTTGAGCTCCGCCGAACGGGTGTCACAGGCCTGCTGGAACAGCACCGGCCTGGTCTCCCGCCACAGCTCGCGCCCGAACAGGAAGGGCGAGTTGGCGCCCAGCGCCAGCTGCGCGCCGCAGATCGCCTGGGCGGCGTTCCAGACCGAGGAGAACCGCTCGGGGGTGACCTGCAGGTGCAGTTGCAGCGAGGTCGCGGCGGCCTCGGCGACCATGGTGATCGACTCCAGCTGGAGGTGCTCGACACCCTCGATGTCCAGCGTGATGTCCTCGCCGCGGGCGGCCAGGATCTGGTCGCTGAGCAGGCTGTAGCGCTGGTTTTGGGACATCGCGTCCAGCCCGGTGTGGTCGTGCTCCAGGGTCGGCAGGATGCCCACCATCACGATCCGCGCCCCGGCCTCGGCGGCCCTGCGGTCGGCGTAGCGCAGACCGGTGTCGATCTCCTCGCGCAGTTCCTCGAAGACGTGGCCGCAGAGCCGGTGCGGCGCGATGTTGACCTCGATGTTGAACTGGCCCAGCTCGGTCTGGAAGTCGCTCGAGCCGATCGCACTGAGCACCTGGGCGTTGTTCATCACCGGCAGGCCCTGCTCGTCGGCCAGGTTGAGCTCGATCTCCAGACCCATCACCGCCCTGGGGCGGTCGAAGCGCTCCTCCCGGAGCATCCGTCCGAGTGCGTCGAGACAGGACTGGAGCTTGCGGCGGTAGAGCTGCCGGTCCGACAGGTCCGCCCGCGTCGCCACGACCTTCTCGCCCATGATCCCCTCCTCTGAGCCGCCCGGCCGAGCGACCGTGCAAGCATCATGCCCACCCCGAAGATCGATACCCGATTGCTTCGAACGGCTTGCAAAGCAAGGAAACTGACGGTCTTTCAGCACATCTGCCGACTTGCTCGGCGCCACGGCCTGTGATAAACAGGTCACCCTGTGCACCTGTTCGATTGAATTCGCACTGCCCCAGGCCGGCCCGCTCCCGCTCCGAGGCCCTCGTCGACGGAAGCGGCCGCACCCGCACCGCGATCATGCACAACCGGACACGGCCAGGTCCCGTCACCGACGCACACCGCGCCCCGCCGGTATGCCGCACTCGCACGCCGATCTCGCACGGAGAGGCGACCCCGCCATGACTCTGCAGACCCCCCAGCCCCCGCCCAGCGCCCTGCGCGCGGTCCTCGCCGCGCTCGACTCGGAGACCGCGCTGCGCCAGCCCGCCGCCGCCGCGCTGCGCCATCCGGCCGGCCCGCTGCTGCCCGCGCATCCGCTCGCGGTCCACGTCCTGGACGGGCCGCGCCCCGAGCTCGCCGCCGCACGGCGCACGGGCTGGCGTTTCCTGATCAAGGACGGGGCGGAGGTGGCCGCCGCGGCCGAGGTGGTGCAGGGCGTCGAGGGCCACACCTTCTCCCACTTCACCGCCGGCCCGTACCTGGACTCCACGGTGCGGGCGCTGCGCCAGGCCTGGCAGCTCGCCCAGACCTCCCGGGCCCGCCGGCAGCCCCGGCTGCTGACCTTCCCGGGGCAGTACGCGACGGCACTGTGGCTGCACGCCCCTGACGGCGGGCCGGAGGGGGACCTGCTGATCCCGCTCGCACCGGCCCCGCTCGGGGTCACCGCACACCGCGCCTACCCGGCCGGCGACCTGCTCCCGGTGCTGGCCCGGGCGCCGCTCGGCCGGCCGCTGCTGCTCGGCTCCCCCTGAGCCGGCACCCCGCCACCGCCGGGCCCACCCGGGCGTCCCCCCCCCCCCGGCGCCCCCCACCCCCCCCCCCCTCCCCGCCACCCCCGCCACCCACATCGCCCGCCTCACCCGGACGGGCCATCGGGCATGGCCCTCCCGGGCCAGCCGCCGGATGGCCCGTCCAGGCGCGATTTCCGCCTGAAGCCACCTGAACGGGTGATCTCTGCCTGCCGGTTGTGGCCCATGTCACCGAATTGCTGCGCGAGCGTCCCGGGATGCCGACACTGGGAACCAGCGTGGAAGGACCACCTGTCCTACCCACTTGAGCGCCGGTCCACACCTGCTCCGGCGCCGGACAGGATCCGACTACCGCGGCGGCTCCCGACGGCCACCCGAGGGCGCCGCATCACGGGGAGGATCGCAGAGCGAAGCGAGGGTACGCGTATGTGCCAGCACCGTCCTGAGTGCCCGACGGCCGAGTCCGAGGACCGCGAGGCGGCCGTGCCGGTGGCCTGCCACCCGGAGCAGGGCTGGAGCCTGCTCTGCAACGGCGTCCTGATGTTCGAGGACACGGGAGAACTGCTGCCCGACGGCCGGGTGATCGCCCCGCGCCGCCCCGTCGCCCACGCGGTCTGACCGCCGTCGGCGGGGGCAGCCGCCACACGAACGGAGCAACGGGCTGGGCCCCGGCGGATGGTTCCGCCGGGGCCCTGCCGTCTTCCGTCCGGGACCGGACGCCGTCCTGCGTCAGACGCCGTACTCGTCCAGCGGCGGGCAGGAGCAGACCAGGTTGCGGTCGCCGTACGCGCCGTCGATCCGGCTGACCGGCGGCCAGTACTTGTCCGCCGGGTTCACCCCCGCCGGGAAGACGGCCTCCTGGCGGCCGTAGCCGTGCGCCCAGTCGCCGGCCAGCGCGGCGGCGGTGTGCGGGGCGTTGCGCAGCGGGTTGTCGTCCGCCGCCCACTCGCCCGAGCCGACCTTGTCGATCTCGGCGCGGATCTCGATCATCGCGTCGCAGAACCGGTCGATCTCGTGCAGGTCCTCGGACTCGGTCGGCTCGATCATCAGGGTGCCGGCCACCGGGAACGACATCGTCGGCGCGTGGAAGCCGTAGTCGATCAGGCGCTTGGCGATGTCGTCCACCGTCACGCCGGTCTCCTTGGTGAGCGGGCGCAGGTCGATGATGCACTCGTGCGCGACCAGGCCGCCGGGGCCGGTGTAGAGCACCGGGAAGTGCGGGGCCAGGCGCTTGGCGATGTAGTTGGCGTTCAGCACCGCCACCTGGGTGGCGCGCTTGAGGCCCTCGCCGCCCATCAGCCGGACGTACGCCCAGGAGATCGGCAGGATCGCCGCCGAGCCCCACGGCGCGGCCGAGATCGGGCCGACGCCGGTGGCCGGGCCGGCCTCCTCCTGCAGCGGGTGGTTGGGCAGGTACGGCGCGAGGTGCGCGCGCACCGCGACGGGGCCGACGCCCGGGCCGCCGCCGCCGTGCGGGATGCAGAAGGTCTTGTGCAGGTTCAGGTGCGAGACGTCCGCGCCGAACTTGCCCGGCTTGGCCAGGCCGACCAGGGCGTTGAGGTTGGCGCCGTCGACGTACACCTGGCCGCCGGCCTCGTGCACCAGGCCGCAGATCTCGGTGATCTGGGTCTCGTACACGCCATGGGTGGACGGGTAGGTGACCATCAGGACCGAGAGGCTGTCCCGGTGCTGCTCGATCTTGGCCTTGAGGTCCTCGACGTCGACGTCGCCGTCGACCAGGGTCTTGACCACGACCACGCGCATGCCCGCCATCACCGCGGAGGCGGCGTTGGTGCCGTGCGCGGAGGACGGGATCAGGCAGACGTCGCGCTGGGTGTCCCCGTTGGCGTGGTGGTAGGCGCGGACGGCCAGCAGGCCGGCCAGCTCGCCCTGGGAGCCGGCGTTCGGCTGGATCGAGACGGCGTCGTAGCCGGTCACCTCGACCAGCTGCTGCTCCAGCTGGCGGATCAGGGTCAGGAAGCCCTGCGCCTGGTCGATCGGCGCGAACGGGTGCAGCTGGCCGAACTCCGGCCAGGTCACCGGCTCCATCTCGGTGGTCGCGTTGAGCTTCATGGTGCAGGAGCCCAGCGGGATCATGCCGCGGTCCAGCGCGTAGTCGCGGTCCGACAGGCGGCGCAGGTAGCGCAGCATGGCGGTCTCGGAGCGGTGGCTGTGGAAGACCGGGTGCGTCAGGTACTCGTCCTCGCGCAGCAGCGCGGTCGGCAGCGCGTCGGCGCCCTCCGCGACCTCCACGCCCTCGACGCCGAACGCGGCCCAGACGCCCGCCAGGTGCTCGCGGGTGGTGGTCTCGTCGGTGGAGACCGAGATCCGGTCCTCGCCGTCCTGGTACACGTTGATGCCGTTGGCGCGCGCGGCGGCGGCGATCTCGGCGGCGCGGCCGGGGACGACCGCGGTCACGGTGTCGAAGAACTCGCCGTGCAGCAGCTCGACGCCGCCGGCCCGCAGGCCCTCGGCGAGGGCGGCGGCGTAGCGGTGGGTGCGGCGGGCGATGTCGGCGAGGCCGTCCGGGCCGTGGTAGACCGCGTACATCGAGGCCATCACGGCCAGCAGCACCTGGGCGGTGCAGATGTTGCTGGTGGCCTTCTCCCGACGGATGTGCTGCTCACGGGTCTGCAGCGCCAGGCGGTAGGCGCGGTTGCCGTCGGCGTCGACCGACACGCCGACCAGGCGGCCCGGCAGCGAGCGGGCGTACTCGGCGCGCACCGAGAGGTAGCCGGCGTGCGGGCCGCCGAAGCCCATCGGCACACCGAAGCGCTGCGAGGTGCCGCAGGCGATGTCGGCACCCAGGGCGCCCGGGGACTTCAGCAGCGTCAGCGCGAGCAGGTCGGCGGCGACGGCGACGATCGCGCCGAGGCCGTGCGCCTGCTCGATGACGGCGGTGAGGTCGCGGACCACACCGGTGGCGCCCGGGTACTGCAGCAGCACGCCGAAGACGCCGCGCTCGGCGACCTCGGCCGGGATGCCCTCGGAGAGGTCGGCGACGACGACCTCGACACCGGTCGGCACGGCGCGGGTGTTTATCACCGCGATGGTCTGCGGCAGGGTCTCGGCGTCGACCAGGAAGACGCCGCCCTTGACCTTGGTGACGCGGCGGGCCAGGGCCATCGCCTCGGCGGCCGCGGTGCCCTCGTCCAGCAGCGAGGAGCCGGAGGTGGGCAGGCCGGTCAGGTCGGAGACCAGGGTCTGGAAGTTGAGGAGCGCCTCCAGGCGGCCCTGCGAGATCTCCGGCTGGTACGGCGTGTACGCGGTGTACCAGGCCGGGTTCTCGAGGACGTTGCGCAGGATCACCGGCGGGGTGAAGGTGCCGTAGTACCCCAGACCGATCATCGGCTGGAGCACCCGGTTGCGGCCGGCCAGCTGGCGCAGCTCGGCCAGGACCTGGGCCTCGCTGCGGCCGGCGGGCAGGTCCAGCCCGGTGATGGAGCGGATCGCCTCGGGCACGGCGGCGGTGGCGAGCTCGTCCAGCGAGCCGTAGCCGACCTGCGCCAGCATCTTCTCCTGCGCGGCGGCGTCGGGGCCGATGTGGCGGTTCTCGAAGGGGCTGGCCAGCTCAAGTTCGGTGAGGGTCGAGGCGCCGGTGGGGCGTCCCGCGTTCGGCTGGGCGTTCATGTGGTCGAGGCCTCCTGGTCACGGACCGGCGGGGGTACGCAACGCCGGGCGGCTTCGCCGCTGCGGACAACAGCGGTTCGGCCCGACGGGCGAACCCGACAGGCCTCCCCCTCTGTCATCGGGACCTGAGAGCTTCGCCCGCACGGGGCGCGGGGGCGACCCGTCGGCTTGCACCGTCGGTGAGGGTGGTCGCCGTCGGCTCCCTCGCCGGCGGTCCTGCCCTGCTTTCCAGAGTGACCTATCCCACACGGTACGGATGCCTGAGAGATTCCGGGGAGGAGTTGCTCCTTCGGCGCCCCGACCAGCGTTTTCCGACGTCGGGGACTCTCCCGAGCGGGCTCGGCGGTCGCGCCCAGGGTACCAGCGGGAGGCGGCTCGATCACGGGTGCGTCAGGTCACTCGGCCCCGCCGCACGGATGGCCCGTACGGAGCAGTGCGGGGCCCGTCCGGCGGCTTCCCGCTCGCGGGCGTCCGGTTCATGGCTTTTGGTGTGAAGTGGCGGTGTCGGACGGGCGGGCCGGCCGCCGGCCTGCGGGGGTTCCGCAGGCGCAGCGCACTGGAGGAAAGAGTGCAGACCGATATCGACCCCCGGGACCTCATCGGCCACAAGGCGGTCGACCGCAACGGAGACAAGATCGGCACGGTCGACGAGGTGTACCTGGACGACGCCACCGGACAGCCCGAGTGGGCCGCCGTCCGGACCGGCATCTTCGGCCGGGACGCCTTCGTCCCCCTGACCACGAGCGAGTTCTCCGGCGACGAACTGAGGGTGCCGTACGACAAGTCGCTGGTGAAGGAGTCACCGGACTTCGGCGTGGGCCAGCACCTGTCCCCCGCCCAGGAGCTCCAGCTCTACCGCTACTACGGGCTGGACACCGCGGTTGACGGCGGCGCCCCGAACGGGACGGGCTCCGGCTCGCAGCCCGCCGACCTGGACTTCGGCACCGTGCCCGCCGGCCCGGCCGCGGCCGCCGGCACCGCCGCGGCCGCCGCCAAGCCGGCCGCCTTCCACCCCGACGACACGGCCGCCCCCGCCCACCACACCACCCCGGCGGCCGACCTCGGCAAGCCGTCCCAACCCGTCACGGAGGCCCACGTGCGCACCCTCGACAGCACCGCACCGGCCTCCTCCACGGCGGCACCGACGACACCGGCGGCACCCGAGCCGCGTCCGCAGGTCTCGGTCCCGACCGCCCCGGCGGTGCCCGCCGCGGCGACGACGACCCCGGACACGACGGCCCCCGCCGCCCCGTTGGAGATCACCTGCCGCGAGGAGCGGCTGGACATCACCACCGAGTGGCACGTGCTCGGCACCGCGAAGCTGCGCAAGTACGTCACCAGCGAACCGGTGGAGCGCCGGGTCCCGGTGGTGCGCGAGCGGGTCCGGGTCGAGCGGATGCCGGTCGGCGACGCGGAGCGGGCCGCGCTCAGCGACAAGGAGCTCGCCGAGGCGGTGGAGGAGGTGACCCTCCGCGAGGAGCGGCCGGTGGTCCGCAAGTACCTGGCCCCGGTCGAGCGGGTGCGCCTGGTGGTCGAGCGGTACACCGCCGAGGAGGTGGTCCGGGACGAGCTGCGCCGCGAGCAGGTCGAGGTGCACGACGACACCGTCCCCGCCGCCGACCGCTCGGGCCCCTCGTCTGCCGACGCACCCTCCCACCCGGCCCCCCTCAGGCCGCTCGCCTGACCTCTCTCCTCCCCTCCCCGCCCGAAGGACCCCGGGCCCGCCCCGGGGTCCTTCGGCTTTGCCAAAGCTTCACCGATCGATATTTGACACAATGAAGTATCTCGCGGCATGGTTGCTTCAGTTCATTCACTATGTACGGGAGGAAGCAACCGTGAGTGAGGCACCCCAGCCCACCACCGCGGCCGAGAAGCAGAGCAGCGCCCGGGTCCTGCCGGCCCTGATTCTGGCGATGCTGTCGTTCAGCGTGGTGCAGACCGCGGTCGTCCCGATCCTGCCCTCGCTGGCCAAGGAGCTCAGCGTCTCCGGCTCCAGCATCACCTGGCTGATGACGGCCAACCTGCTCTCCGCCGCCGTGCTCACCCCCCTGCTGGGCCGGTTCGGCGATCTGCGCGGCCGCAAGCCGATGCTGCTGATCTCGCTGACCGGCCTCGTGGCCGGCTCCGCGCTGGCCGTCAGCACCCACTCCTTCACCTGGCTGGTCGTCGCCCGCGTCCTCCAGGGCGCCGGCGGTGGCGTGCTCCCGCTGGCCATCAGCATCGTCCGCGACGAGCTGCCGAAGCAGAAGGTCACCGGCGGCGTCGCCGCCATCAGCGCCTCGATGGGCGTCGGCAGCGGCCTCGGCCTGGTCGCCACCGGTCTCCTGCTGGAGCACTGGAGCTACAAGTCCATCTTCTGGATGGGCCTGGTCTTCGGCCTGATCGCGGTCGCCCTGGTCGCCCTGCGGGTGCCCACCGACCCGGTCACCGACAAGGACGGCGGCGCCGACCCGCTCGGCGCGATCACCCTGGCCGGCTGGCTCTCCGCCCTGCTGGTCGCGGTCAGCCAGGGCAACAACTGGGGCTGGACCTCCACCCGCACGCTCGGCCTGTTCGCCGTCGCCGCCGTGGTGGCCCTCGTCTGGGGCGTCATCGAGGTCAAGGTGAAGCACCCCCTGGTGGACATGAAGATGATGTCCCGCCCGGCCGTCGCCTTCACCAACCTCGCCGGCCTGCTGATCGGCTTCGGCATGTACGGCTCGTTCATGGTGATCAGCAACTTCGCCCAGACCCCGGAGAAGCTCACCCACTACGGCTTCACCGCCACCGTGCTGCACGCCGGTGTGATGCTGCTGCCGTCCGCGATCGGCTCGATGGTCGCCGCCCCGCTGGGCGCCCTGCTGATCGCCCGTCGCGGCCCGCGCCTTCCGCTGGTCCTCGGTGGCGTGCTCGGCGCCGTCGCCATGGCCTACCTGGCCCTGCGGCACAGTCACGAGGGCGACATCTACACCGCGTCGGCGATCTTCGGCCTGGGTATCGGCCTCGCCTTCTCCGCCATGCCGGCCTACATCAACGGCGCGGTGCCCGTCGAGCAGAGCGGCATCGCCAACGGCATGAACGCCGTGCTCCGCACGGTCGGCGGCGCGATCGGCACCGCGGTCATGGCCGCCATCCTGACCGGTGACACCCTGAAGCTCCCGATCCCCGTCACGCTGCCCACCCTGGACGCCTACAAGCACGCGTTCTGGGTCGCCGCCGCGGTCTGCGTGGTCGCCGGCGCCGTGCCGTTCATGATCCGCACGATCAAGCCCGGCGCCACCGTCACCGCCGCCCACAAGACGGCGGACCTCGGTTCCAGCCCCGCGCTGGCCAAGACCGACGCCTGACGAGGCGTCCACCCCCGCGCTCAGGGACAGGGCGCGGGGGAACCGGTCCCCGAGCGGTCGACGAGGGCATCACGACCGCCGAGGCCGGCACTGCAAACGGCCCCACCCGGCCCCCCTGCCGGGTGGGGCCGCTTCGTGTCCTCAGCCCTCCCCTGCCGGATCCTGCCCGGCGGGGTCCTGTCCGGCCGGGTCCTGCCCGGCCGGATCCGCACCGGCGGATCCCGCTCGCCCGGACTACTCCCCGGGCTCGGCGGCCCCACCGTCCTCGGGCCCACCGTCACCGGCCCGGGCGTCACCCGCCCCACCGTCACCGGCCCGGGCGTCACCGGCCGGGGCGTCACCCGCGCCGCCGTCACCCGCCCAGGCGTCCCCGTGCTCGCCCCGGCCCGCGTCCCGGCGCAGGGGCAGCGGCCGGGCCGGCTCCAGCGCCGGATCGTCCACCGCGAAGGTCCGCACCCGCCCGGGCCCGCTCCACGGCGTCTCGAACCGCACCGTCACCCGCCCGACGCCGCTGCCCTGCACCCAGCCGGGGCCGAACTCGTCGTGGTGCACGTCCTGCCCGGGCAACCAGTGCCGCACCACGGCCTCCTCCTCCACCGGCCCGTGGTCCTCCCCGGTCGGCGCCGGGTGCTGCTCGGCCGCCGCTTCCTCCCGCTCCGCCTGGGCGAAGAGGTCCTCCTGGGTGTAGTCGGCCAGCTGGGAGACCCCGACGCCGAGCAGCCGCACCCCGCCCGTGATGTCCACCTGGGAGGCCAGCCGGCGCGCGGTCTCCGTGATCACCGCCTCGTCGTCCGTCGGACCGCGCAGCGTCTCCGAACGGGTCAGCGTGGAGAAGTCGAAGCGCCGGACCTTCAGCACCACCGTCCGCCCCGACCGGCCGGCCGCCCGCAGCCGCCGCACGCACCGCGCGGCCAGCACGTCCACCTCGCGCAGCACCCGCTCACGGTCGGCGAGGTCCACCTCGAAGGTGTCCTCCACCGAGACCGACTTCGCGTCCTGGTCGGCCACCACGGGCCGGTCGTCCAGCCCTATCGACATCTGGTGGACGCCGACGCCGTGCGACCGCCCGAGCAGCTGCACCAGCTCGGCCTCCCCCGCCTCCGCGAGGTCGGCCACCGTGTTCAGCCCCGCACGGCGCAGCACCTGCTCGGTGGCCGGGCCGATGCCCGGCAGGGCCCGCACCGGCATCGGCCCGAGGACCGCCCGCTCCTCACCCGGCTCGATCAGCACCAGCCCGTCCGGCTTGGCCTGCTCGGAGGCGATCTTGGCCATCAGCTTGGACCCGGCGGCCCCGACCGAGGCGGTCAGCCCGGTGCGCCGCTCGATGTCGGCCCGCAGGTCCTCCGCGAGGGCCACCACCAGCCGCTCCGCCGTCGCGAGGTCCGCCTCCGCCAGCACCGGCCCGTACGGGCCCGCCTCGAGGTCGACGAAGGCCTCGTCCAGGCTGAGCGGCTGGACCAGCGGTGACAGCTCCCGCAGCAGGCCCATCACGATCTCGCTGACCTGCCGGTAGGCCTCGAACCGCCCGGCCAGGAAGGCCGCGTTCGGGCAGAGCCGGCGCGCCTGCGCCATCGGCATCGCCGAGTGCACCCCGAACCGCCGCGCCTCGTACGAGGCCGTCGAGACGACCCCGCGCCCGCCCAGACCGCCGACGATCACCGGCTTCCCGCGCAGGCTCGGCTTGGCCGCCTGCTCCACCGCCGCGAAGAAGGCGTCCATGTCGAGGTGGATGATGCTCGGCAGCGACCGCACCTGCCGATCATGCCGCACGGGTCCGACAGTCCGTGCGAACCGCGGCCCGCGGTCGCTGCGCCGCGCCCACCGCCGGCGCCCACCGCCCGAGCCGACCGGGCAGTGGGCGCTACGGCCGGGCCGAGGCGGCCGCGTCGGCCAGCGCGCGGGGGATGCCCTCCTCCTTGGGCCCGAGGAAGACCGGATCCGGCCGCATCAGCACGTTCAGCGCCGCCTTGCCCGCGCCGGGGATCTCGCGCGCCCCGCCGTAGAGCCAGGTGGCGTCGCGCCACTCGGGCACGCCCACCGCGTACGAGTCGATGCCGGCCGCCTCGCAGAGCGCCAGCGCCCGGCGGACGTGGAAGTCCTGGCTCACCAGGACCGCCCGGTCCACGCCGAAGATCCGGTGCGCCCGGGTGCAGGAGTCCCAGGTGTCGAAGCCCGCGTAGTCACCCACCACCCGGATCTGCGGCACGCCGTGCTCGATCAGGTAGGCCCGCATCGCATCGGTCTCGTCGTAGCTGTCGCGCCCGTTGTCACCGGTGACCAGGATCGCCTGCACCTTCTGCGCCCGGTACAGGTCCACCGCCGCATCCAGCCGGTGCGCCAGGTAGGGCGAGGGCTTGCCCTCGAACAACCCGGCGCCGAAGACCACCGCCACCGGAGCGCTCGGCGCGCTCGCCACCGTGCCGACCCGGTCCGCCGCGGCGATCCACAGCCAGGCGCTCGGCGCCAGCGCCAGCGCGCAGCCGGCGGTGAGGAGTTGGAACAGCCGCCGCTGGGTGCGCCGCTCCCGCAGCCGCGCCCCCAGCCGGCGCACCCGTCGCACCGTCAGGTCGATCACTCCCGAGCCGCCCCGCACGTTCCCTCCCCTGCTCGGTGCGCCGGTTCCCCCGTGCGCCCGGCCTGTTCGATTCCACCAGGCACGACGAGGCCGCGGGCCCGGACGGTTCCCCGTCCGGGCCCGCGGCCTCGTCCTTCGCCCGATCAGTCCGGCGGTCAGCCCGCGCGGTTGCGGCGCTGCGCCAGTTCGTCGCCCGGGTCGTGCCCGACCACCGTCTCGCCGGTGTCGGTCCGCTCGGCGTGCAGCCGCCCGAGGGCCAGCTCCAGCTCCTGCCAGACCGCGCCGACCGCGATGCCGAAGACGCCCTGACCGCCCTTCAGCAGGTCGACCACCTGCTGCGGCGTGGTGCACTCGTACACCGTGGCGCCGTCGCACATCAGCGTCAGCCCGGTCAGGTCGCCGGCCTCGACGGACTGCAGGTGAGCGACCGCCACCCGGATGTTCTGCAGCGACACGCCCGCGTCCAGGAACCGCTTGACGATCTTCAGCAGCAGGATGTCGCGGAAGCTGTACAAGCGGTGGCTGCTCGCGGGGTAGACCGCGCGGACGCTCGGCTCCAGCAGGCCCGTCCGGGCCCAGTAGTCCAGCTGGCGGTACGTGATCCCGGCCGCGGCGCAGGCCGTCGGACCGCGGTAGCCGATCAGCTCCGAGGTCGGGGCGAGCCGCTCGATGGCCGGCTGACCCGGCTGGACGGCCGGAAACCGGCCCATCCGGGGCAGCTCCGTCCGGGGCAGGTCCGACAGGGTACGGCCGGTGCGCGGCATGTGCACGGCACACAGGCCTCCCACGGCCGCGTCATCGCCGGTGCCGGTCATGCCTACCTCCGTCCACTCATGCTGCGGGCAACCCAGGCTGCGGGCGACAGGCACCCGGGCAGCCACTCCTGACGGTAGGCAGTCGCCCATGACCCGTCAACGATCGCCACGCCGGGCCGGGGAAACCCCATCGCTCAGGAGAGTGGTTTTTCGTGCCCCTAGTGTGGGTAGGCGGACGCTATTTGGCAAAACGACCAAACGAGTACGTCCTATCGGCCCGGCTGCTTGCCGTACGGGTGCGGCCGCCGGGCGGGAATCACCGGATCGGGCTACTGCGGCGCGCCGCCGCCGAAGTCCTCCGGCGAGACCTGGTCGAGGAACTCGCGGAACTTCTCCACCTCGTCCTCCTGCTCGTCCGGGATCGCGATGCCCGCCTCGGCGAGCACCTCCTCGCTCCCGTAGATCGGCGTGCCCGTGCGCAGCGCCAGCGCTATCGCGTCGGACGGCCGCGCGCTGACCTCCACTCCGCCGGCGAAGACCAGCTCCGCGTAGAACACGCCCTCCCGCAGATCGGTGATCCGCACCTCGGTGAGCTGCTGGCCGAGCGCCTCCAGGACGTCCTTGAACAGGTCGTGCGTCAGCGGGCGCACCGGCGTCATGCCCTGCTGGGCGAAGGCGATCGCGGTCGCCTCGCCGGGGCCGATCCAAATCGGCAGGTAGCGATCGCCCCCGACCTCCCGCAGCAGCACGATCGGCTGGTTGGAAGGCATCTCCACCCGGACACCCACGACGTCGAGCTCATTCACACAGGCAACCCTATGGCCCGCGCCCCGGATATGAAAGCGCAGAGCCGACGGCGCTGGTCAGCGGCCCGGAGCCGTCACCCGCGGGTGCGCAGACCGGCCTGGACCATGGCCGCGTGCAGCCGCACCGAGAGCGTCGCGAGTTCCCGTGCCGTGGCCTCGGCGTGCGCCCTGGTCTGCGGGTTCCGGTGCCGGCGCAGCGGCGCCACGACCTGCTCGACCAGCGCGATCTCGCGGTCGGCGGCGGCCTTCATGGCCCTCAGGTGACGCGGCTCCAGCCCGTACCGGCCGAGCTCCGCGACCAACCGGGCGACCTGCAGCGCCTCGCCGTCGTAGCCGCCGTCCGGCCCGGGCGCGACCAGTCCGTACGACTCCCACTCGGCGAGCTCGCCCTCGCCGGCCTCGGCCGCGGCCAGCAGTTCGGCCCGTCCCAGCCGGACCCCGGTGGAGGCCTCCGCGGTCGCGACCAGCTCGCGGTCGGCCTCCTCCAGCGGTCCGGGGCGGCTCTCCGCGGCCGGCAGTGCCGGCGGGCTCTCGCCGCGCTCGATGGCGTCCAGGTGCTCGCGGATCACCCGCAGTGGCAGGTAGTGGTCACGCTGCATCCGCAGGACGTAGGCCAGCCGCTCGACGTCGGCCGGGCTGAACTTGCGGTACCCCGAGGGCGTGCGCTGCGGCTCCACCAGGCCCTCGGCCTCCAGGAACCGGATCTTCGAGATGGTGACCTCGGGGAAGTCGTCCCGCAGGAAGGTCAGCACCGCGCCGATGCTCAGCAGCTCGTCGCCGCCGCGCCGGCGGCCGCCCCCGGCCGGCCGGTCCGGGCGGACCGGCTGCCTGGGGGCCGCGACCGCCCCCCACGTGCCCTGGTCCGTCTGCGGACCGGAGGGTGCGGGGGCGGCCGCCCCGAGCGGAGAGGAAGGGGTATTCGTGCTCACTCGGGCTCCTGCCGAAGTTGGGTTCAGTACCCCCGGTTGTGGCTGGCGAAGAACACCAGCCGGTACTTCCCGATCTGCACCTCGTCGCCGTTGTTCAGCGGCACCTCGTCGATCCGCTCGCGGTTGACGTAGGTGCCGTTGAGGCTGCCGACGTCCGCGACGGTGAAGCCGCCGCCCGGCGTCCGGCGGAACTCCACGTGCTTGCGGGAGACCGTCACGTCGTCCAGGAAGATGTCGCCCTGCGGGTGGCGACCGGCCGTGGTCTTGTCCGAGTCCAGCAGGAAGCGGCTGCCGGAGTTCGGGCCGCGCTGGACGATCAGCAGGGCCGAACCCGGGGGCAGCGCGTCGATCGCCGACAGCACCTCGGCCGACAGGGCCGGCGTGCCGGTCCCGGTCGTCGTGTTGGGGTCGTAGGACTCCAGACCGGAGATCGAGATGGTCGATGTGGTCTCCGCCGCCCCCTCGGGCAGCGCGCCACCGCGCAGGGCCGTACCGCAGTTGGAGCAGAAGCGGGCCGACGCCGGGTTCGGATTACCGCACCGGGGGCAGGGAGTGGGGCCAGCCATGTTCACAGCCTCCTGGCGAGGCACACCCGACGGGTTGTGCCCGGCGTACGGGTCCGGGGCAAACCCTCCACCAGAGCTTGAGGGTCCTGACTGGAAACCTATGCGCGGGTCGCCGGAGGGGTCAACCGACGCGCCGTAGCCCGCCGGATTCCCGGCGAACTGCTGGCCCCCGCCCTCACGGAAGAGCGGACGCTCGGCGTACTCCACCCCCTCGGGGGCGGGCCGCATGCCCGGCACGGCGGGCTCTTCGTCGGCACGGCGGTGACGCGCGGTGGGCGCCTCGACGGCGGCCGCGTCACGGTCCTTGCTACGACCGAACAACTTCGAGAAGAAACTCACGGGCGAATCCCCTTGCGTGTGACAGACCCGCCCGCGGGGCAGGGTGAGAACCTCGGACAGGCTGCGGGCCCGGTCTGTGATCGGGCCGGCTGGAGTGGTACTCCGACGTGTGGTGCTCCGACATGTGCTGGTGTGGACCAGTCTCGCCCACCCGACGGCGGCACCCCGCACCGGGGGCCGCCCGCAGGTGACGGACCGTGCGGCAGGCGCCCCGTCACTTCGGTGCCGGCTTGGCGTACTGCGGCGTCTTCAGATCGACGAGGGCGTCGACGACGACCTTCTGCTGTTGGGAGATGGTCGCCCGGGCCTGGTGACTCTCCAAGGTACGGACGACACCCCCCGGGATGTTCAGCGCGGGTGTGAGGTCCTGCGGGTTCCCCACGACGGTGAAGCGGTACGGCTGCGAGACCTTCTTCCCGTCGATCAGCACGCCGCCGCCGGACGCGTCGGTGAAGTAGGTGTTGACCACCACGCGCACATCGTTGATCTGAATCGCCTCCGCCCCCGCTGCTCGGAGTTCCTGCAGGGTGTCCAGCAGCATATCCGCCTTCACCTGCCCTTGGGGATCATCGACCGTCAGTACGATGCCCGGACCAGTGGCTTTGACGGTGCCGGCGAGCACGCCGAGCTCCGTCACCTTCTTCCTGGTCTGCTCCTGGGCCTCCTTGGCCTGGTTGGAACTGTTCTCCAACTTGGCCAGGGACTGCTCTAGCTCCGCCTTCTCCTGTTGGAGACGCTGCTGACGGCTGTCCAGTTCGTCGAGGATCCGGACCAAGTCCTCCTGACGTGCGCCGCGGAGCTGACTGTGGTGGTCGTTGGTCGAGCGGACCTGGATCGCCAGGGCCAGACCGAGGGAGAACAGCAGCAGCGCCACCACCAGCTGGCCGCGGGAGAGCCTCGGCGGCCAGAGCGCCGCCTTCAGCCGGCGGCGGCCCGCGCCGCGGTCGACGGCGGGGGTGACGGGCGGGGCGGGATCGGCGTGCGTGACGGGCGCGGGTTGGTCAGGGACGGCCGCGGGCTCGGGTGCGGACGCCGGCTCCGCCGTCCCGCCCTCCGGCTCGGGCTTCGCCGCCGGGCCGGGCTCACGCTCAGGCTTCGCCGCCGGGCCGGTCTCGGGCAGGTCGGCCTGCTCCGGGTCGGGCTTCGCCGCCGGGCCGGGCTCACGCTCGGCCTCGGACTCGGCCTCGGCCTCGGACGCCCGCTCAGGCTCCGGCTCGGGCAGACCGGCGTGCTCCGCGGTCTGCTCGACCTCGGACGCCTCATCCGCCTGACCGTCCCCGGACGGTACGTCCCCGGCCGGCTCGGCTGCGGCCCGCTCCCCCGCGACCGGTGCCGGGTCGGCCACCGTCCGCTCGACCGCCGTCCGCTCGACCACCGTCCGCTCGACCGCCGGCTCCTTCGCCGCAGCCGGCGCCGGACGCTTCACCGGCACGACCGGGCCCGGCCGCTCGGCCCTCCCGGCCTCGACGGTCTGCCCGGTGGTCCCGACGGCCCCGGCCGGCTCCGCCGCCCGCGCGGGCCCGCCCGTCGGCTCGGCCGCGTTCCCGCGCGGCTTCGCCGGGCCCGGCGCCGTCGCGCGCTCCGCGCCGTCGTCCTCGCGCACGACCACTCCTGCCTGTCCGTCCACCGTCGTTGCGGCCTTCGCCGCGTCCTCCGTCCCCACGTCCGTCCTCCTCTCAGCGGCCGGCCCGCGGCCCAGCTCAGGCGCGGAAGACATGGCGCCTGATCGCTGCGGCGTTGGAGAAGATGCGGATGCCGAGCACGACGACCACGCCGGTGGACAGCTGGGAGCCGACGCCCAGCTGGTCCCCGAGGAAGACGATCAGTGCCGCGACCACCACGTTCGACAGGAACGAGACGATGAACACCTTGTCGTTGAAGATCCCGTCCAGCATCGCCCGGACACCGCCGAACACGGCGTCCAGCGCCGCCACCACCGCGATCGGCAGGTACGGCACGACGGCGTCCGGCACCTCGGGCTGGACGAAGAGCCCGACGACCACCCCGATCACGAGACCCAGTACGGCAATCACGGTCTAGCTGCTCCTGTCCCTGCGGAGGAGGGCGACCCGCTCGCGGGCGCCGTCGACGAGTGGGTTGTCGTGGTCTTGGTGGAACCGCCCGAGGGGCGCTTCCCGGCGGAGGACGTGCTCGGCGCCGCCGACGGGCTCGCGGAGGGGCTCGCCGACCGGCTGCCGGAGGCCGCGGGGCTCGGCGACTGGCTCGGAGCCGCGGACGGGCTCGTGCTCGGGCCGGCGCCCGGGCTCGTGGTCGCCGTGGGCTCCGGCGTGGCGGGCTGCGCGGACCGCAGGGTGACACCGACCGCGGCCGGCAGCGTCAGGCTCTTCTGCGCCGAGATCGTCGACTTGATGCCGTACTTCTCCTGCAGCAGTCGCAGGTACTGGCCCGCCATGTGGCTCTCGAACGCGCCGACCAGCCTCGGACCGTCACCGAGCGCCTGCACCGTGTAGGGCGGGACCAGCGGCCGGTTGTCCACCAGTACCGCCTCACCCGCGGCGCGGATCGCCGAGAGCGCGGTCAGCCGCTGCCCGTTGATCGAAACGGCCTCCGCGCCGGACTCCCAGAGCCCGTTCACCACCAGTTGCAGATCGCGGTCGCGCAGCCGGCCGCTGTTCGAGAAGCCCTGGCCGGCCCGTGGATCGACGTTCCCGCCGGCGCCGGTCCCGGCGGCGTCCTCCAGGACCAGCCGGACACCCGGGCCGGTCACCTCGCCGAGACCGACCGCCCCCGCCAGAGCGGCCGGATCGCCGTCCCCCGAGGCCAGCGCCTGCTGCTGGGCGCTGTCGACCTTCCGTCGCAGGTCCTGGACCTGCTGCTGCAGCCGCTCCGCCGAGCCGTTGCTGTCGTTGACCCGGTGGATCAGCGCGTCGCGCTCCTTGGCCAACGTCGGCGCCGCCTTGTGCGCGTTCACCGCGCCCACCGTCAGGACCGCCCCCACCAGGGCGAGGCCCGCGCCCAGGGTCAGCAGACCCCGGGCGGTGCCGGGTATCCGACTGTCGTGGTCCCCACCCCTCGCCGCGGCCGCCTCCGCATAACCCTCGTCCAGACTGTGGTCCATCACGTTGGTCAGCAGGGACATCGAGGCGTCCGGACGGTTGAACCGTCCGTTGCTGGCACTCGGCGTCGGCGTCGCTGGCATGCGGACCATCGTCCCACGTCGGCGGAGGGGCCCGTGCACGCCCCCTGGGCCACCAACTCCCACAGAAGCCGCAGACCATCGCCAACAGCCATAGAACGGACAACGGGGCCCCCAGCGTCCACCGCCCGTCCGCCTCGACCACCCGGACTCCGTCGGTGGTGTCCAGCCGCCGGTTGCCGGCCGCCTCCACCACCGAGCGCATGACCATACCCTTCGCGGCCCACGGCGTCGCGATGTCCCGCCGGCGGATGTGCGCCTGGGGGATCCGCGCGTCGATCTGGCTCAGGGTGAGCTGGGTCCGGGCCACCAGCCCGACCAGGCGGACGAAGGCCGCCGCCCCGTCCAGCACCCCGCTGAACTCGGGGACCACGAAGCCGCCGCGTCCGTCCCCGCCGAACACCGTGCCCTCGGCGGAGGCGGCCTTGGCCAGGTCGTCCGGCGTGGTCGTGGTCCAGATGACCTGGGTGCCGTGGTACGCGGCGACCTGCTCGGCGATCCGGGTCGTGGTGACCGGGAGCGCGACCTGGCCGCTCCGGCGCTCGGCCGCGACCAGGTCGAGCAGCACCAGCAGCGCCCGGTCGTCGTCGATCACCCGGCCCAGCTCGTCCACGAAGGCCACCCGCTCGCCCACCGGGTCGAAGCGGACGCCGAACGCCGCCCGGGAGGACGCGACCAGCTCGCCGAGCCTGGCCAGGCCCGCCCGGCGCTCCTCGGCGTCCTCGGTGGGCCGCGCCTCGTCCAGGCCGCTGGAGACCGTGAGGGCCTCCACCCCGAGCCGGCCGAGGATGCTCGGCAGAACGAGGCCTGCGCTGCCGTGCGCGGTGTCCACGACCACCTTCAGGCCCGCCTCGCGGACACCGGTGGTGTCCACCGCCCGCAGCAGGTTGCCGGCGTAGGAGTCGAAGACGCTGGACGGGAAGGTCAGGTCCCCGATCTCGCCCGGGAACGCGCGCCGGTACTCCTGGCGTGCGTAGACCCGGTCCAGCTTCCGCTGCCCGGCCTGGGAGAGGTCGGCGCCGCGCTCGTCGAAGAACAGGATGTCCAGCGAGTCCGGCACGCCGGGCGTGGTCCGCAGGAAGATCCCGCCGGCGCTCCCGCGCGCGGTGTGCTGGCGCGCCACCGGCATCGGCACGTTCTCCAGGTCGCGCACGTCGATCGCGCTGGTCTGCAGTGCCGAGATCATCGCCCGTTTGAGCGCACGCGCACCACGTGAGTGGTCACGCGCGATGGTGACGGTGGCACCCTTCTTCAGCGTGGTGGCGTACGCGCCGGCCAGCCGCACGGCCAGCTCCGGGGTGATCTCTACGTTGAGGACGCCCGAGACGCCGCGGAGCCCGAACAGGTGCTCCTGGCCGCGGGACTCCCAGATGACCGAGGTGTTGACGACCGCGCCGGCCTCGATGGTCTTGAACGGGTAGACGCGGACGTTCGCCGCGATGATCGACTCCTCGCCGACCAGGCACTCGTCGCCGATCACCGCGCCGTCCTCGATCCGCGCGGCCCGCATCACATCGGTGTTCTTGCCGACCACGCAGCCCCGCAGGTTGCTCTGCGGCCCCACGTAGACGTTGTCGTGCACGACGGCCTTGTGCAGGAACGCCCCGCGCTTGACGACCACGTTGCTCCCGAGCACGGTGTGCTCGCGGATCTCGACGCCGGCCTCGACCTTGGCGTAGTCCCCGATGTACAGCGGCCCGCGGAGCACCGCCTCCGGGTCGACCTCGGCGCCCTCGGCCACCCAGACGCCCGGCGAGATCTCGAAGCCGTCGAGCTCGACGTCGACCTTGCCCTCCAGGACGTCCGCCTGGGCCTTGCCGTAGCTCTCGTGCGTGCCCACGTCCTCCCAGTAGCCCTCGGCCACGTAGCCGTAGACCCGCTTGCCCTCCTTGAGGAGCTGCGGGAACACGTCACTCGACCAGTCGACGGACTCCCCTGCCGCCACGTAGCTGAAGACCTCGGGCTCCATCACGTAGATGCCGGTGTTGACCGTGTCCGAGAAGACCTGGCCCCAGGTCGGCTTCTCCAGGAAGCGTTCGACCCGCCCTTCGTCGTCGGTGATCGTGATGCCGAACTCCAGAGGATTCGGCACACGGGTGAGACAGACCGTGACCAGTGCGTTCTTACTGCGGTGAAACTCGATCAATTCCGTGAGATCGAAGTCGGTCAGCGCGTCACCGGAGATCACCAGAAAGGAGTCGTCCTTGAGCGCGTCCTCGGCGTTCTTGACACTCCCCGCAGTGCCCAGGGGCGTCTCCTCGTTGGCATAGGTGAGGTTCATACCCAGCTCTTCGCCGTCACCGAAGTAGTTCTTGACCAGGGAGGCCAGGAACTGGACGGTCACGACGGTGTCGGAGAGGCCGTGCCGCTTCAGCAGCCGAAGCACGTGCTCCATGATCGGCCGGTTGGCCACGGGAAGCAGCGGCTTCGGCATGCTGGAGGTCATCGGGCGGAGTCGGGTGCCTTCGCCCCCTGCCATTACAACGGCTTTCATTACGGGTGCGTCCTCCTTCGCGGTGGTGGACCTGCAGGTCCATCAAACCGTTCCAGGGGTGGTCTACCCGGAAGATATCGTCCGACTCACCGTGTCGCCGTGGGACTTCTCTCAGATCACGTCTCAGACTGTGGACGCGGAGGAGGCCGCGGCACCCCGGATGATCTGCCGCACCTGGATCGCGTACAGAATCCCGGCCCACCAGTAGAGCGTGGTGCCCCACCAGATGAAGGCCCAGCTCACAATCTCCGCCGGCTGCGCGATCCAGCTGTCCCCGGTGCCGAGCAGCAGGAGCGGAAACGCGTACATCAGATTGAATGTCGCAGCCTTCCCCAGGAAACTCACCTGCAACGGCCCGTAGCCGTGCCGGTTGAGAATCGGCAGGAGCGCCGCGATGAAGAGCTCACGGGCCAGCAGGATCGCCGTGAGCCACCACGGCAGGATCTCACGCCAGGTCAGGCCGAGGAGGGTCGACAGCACGTAGAGCCGGTCAGCCAGCGGGTCGAGCAGCTGGCCGACCCGGCTGATCTGGCCCCACCTGCGGGCGAGCTTCCCGTCGAGGTAATCGCTGACGCCGCTCAGCATCAGGATCAGCAGCGCCCATCCGTCGTTGTTCGGCCCGCCGAACACCGGCCAGAGGATGAGCCAGAGGAAGAGCGGAACGCCGACCAGCCGGCCCATGCTCAGCAGGTTGGGGATGGTGAGGACGCGATCCGTCTGGACCTGCGTCTCCTGGACCTCCACCCGGGGGCCTCCTGTACGTGTGACGACCGTGCACGATTGCACGTTGACCTTACAACAGAGAAGCCCCCGTCCGGTTCCCCGGCGGGGGCTTCTCTCGAAGAATTGTTCGGCGGCGTCCTACTCTCCCACAGGGTCCCCCCTGCAGTACCATCGGCGCTGTGAGGCTTAGCTTCCGGGTTCGGAATGTAACCGGGCGTTTCCCTCACGCTATGACCACCGAAACACTATGAAACTATCCGCCGCCCACCCGCCAGAGCGGTGGGGGTCGTTGTTTCAGAACAACACAGTGGACGCGAGCAACTGAGGACAAGCCCTCGGCCTATTAGTACCGGTCAACTCCACCCCTCACAGGGCTTCCATATCCGGCCTATCAACCCAGTCGTCTACTGGGAGCCTTACCCTCTCAAGGAGGTGGGAGTGCTCATCTCGAAGCAGGCTTCCCGCTTAGATGCTTTCAGCGGTTATCCCTCCCGAACGTAGCCAACCAGCCATGCCCTTGGCAGAACAACTGGCACACCAGAGGTTCGTCCGTCCCGGTCCTCTCGTACTAGGGACAGCCCTTCTCAACACTCCTACGCGCACAGCGGATAGGGACCGAACTGTCTCACGACGTTCTAAACCCAGCTCGCGTACCGCTTTAATGGGCGAACAGCCCAACCCTTGGGACCTACTCCAGCCCCAGGATG
>NZ_JAKNTA010000011.1:296314-309893 GCF_022288725.1 Kitasatospora sp. A2-31
GTCTCCCACCTATCCTACACAAGCCGAACCGAACACCAATATCAAGCTATAGTAAAGGTCCCGGGGTCTTTCCGTCCTGCTGCGCGAAACGAGCATCTTTACTCGTAATGCAATTTCACCGGGCCTATGGTTGAGACAGTCGAGAAGTCGTTACGCCATTCGTGCAGGTCGGAACTTACCCGACAAGGAATTTCGCTACCTTAGGATGGTTATAGTTACCACCGCCGTTTACTGGCGCTTAAGTTCTCAGCTTCGCCAGAGCGAACTCTAGCTAACCGGTCCCCTTAACGTTCCAGCACCGGGCAGGCGTCAGTCCGTATACATCGCCTTACGGCTTCGCACGGACCTGTGTTTTTAGTAAACAGTCGCTTCTCGCTGGTCTCTGCGGCCACCCCCAGCTCAGACAGCAAGTGCCGTCACCAGGAATGGCCCCCCTTCTCCCGAAGTTACGGGGGCATTTTGCCGAGTTCCTTAACCATAGTTCACCCGAACGCCTCGGTATTCTCTACCTGACCACCTGAGTCGGTTTGGGGTACGGGCCGCCATGAAACTCGCTAGAGGCTTTTCTCGACAGCATAGGATCATCCACTTCACCACAATCGGCTCGGCATCAGGTCTCAGCCTTAATGTGAGGCGGATTTGCCTACCTCACGGCCTACACCCTTACCCCGGGACAACCACCGCCCGGGCTGGACTACCTTCCTGCGTCACCCCATCGCTCACCTACTACCCCGTTGGGTCACCGGCTCCACCACGTCCCTTCGTCCGAAGACTCCGGGCCGGCTTCACGGGCTTAGCATCAAGAGGTTCAGCGTTGGCGCTTCAAAGCGGGTACGGGAATATCAACCCGTTGTCCATCGACTACGCCTGTCGGCCTCGCCTTAGGTCCCGACTTACCCTGGGCAGATCAGCTTGACCCAGGAACCCTTGGTCAATCGGCGCAAGAGTTTCCCACTCTTGTATCGCTACTCATGCCTGCATTCTCACTCGTATACCGTCCACGACTGGTTTCCACCGCCGCTTCACCCGGCACACGACGCTCCCCTACCCATCACAGCAGGCGTTAGCCCTTCATGCTGCAATGACACGACTTCGGTGGTGTGCTTGAGCCCCGCTACATTGTCGGCGCGGAATCACTTGACCAGTGAGCTATTACGCACTCTTTCAAGGGTGGCTGCTTCTAAGCCAACCTCCTGGTTGTCTCTGCGACTCCACATCCTTTCCCACTTAGCACACGCTTAGGGACCTTAGTCGGTGTTCTGGGCTGTTTCCCTCTCGACCATGGAGCTTATCCCCCACAGTCTCACTGCCACGCTCTCACTTACCGGCATTCGGAGTTTGGCTAAGGTCAGTAACCCGGTGAGGCCCATCGCCTATCCAGTGCTCTACCTCCGGCAAGAAACACGTGACGCTGCACCTAAATGCATTTCGGGGAGAACCAGCTATCACGGAGTTTGATTGGCCTTTCACCCCTAACCACAGGTCATCCCCCAGGTTTTCAACCCTGGTGGGTTCGGTCCTCCACACGGTCTTACCCGCGCTTCAACCTGCCCATGGCTAGATCACTCCGCTTCGGGTCTTGGGCATGCAACTCAACCGCCCTATTCGGACTCGCTTTCGCTACGGCTACCCCACACGGGTTAACCTCGCTACACACCGCAAACTCGCAGGCTCATTCTTCAAAAGGCACGCAGTCACGGCCAGCAGGCAAGCCCACTGACGACGCTCCCACGGCTTGTAGGCACACGGTTTCAGGTACTATTTCACTCCGCTCCCGCGGTACTTTTCACCATTCCCTCACGGTACTATCCGCTATCGGTCACCAGGGAATATTTAGGCTTAGCGGGTGGTCCCGCCAGATTCACACGGGACGCATTTCACCGCTACACCAGGAATTCCGATCTCCCCTACCACACTCTAGCCTGCCCGTATCGAATGCAGACCCGGGGTTAAGCCCCGGGCTTTCACATCCGACGCGACAGGCCGCCTACGAGCTCTTTACGCCCAATAATTCCGGACAACGCTCGCACCCTACGTATTACCGCGGCTGCTGGCACGTAGTTAGCCGGTGCTTCTTCTGCAGGTACCGTCACTTGCGCTTCTTCCCTGCTGAAAGAGGTTTACAACCCGAAGGCCGTCATCCCTCACGCGGCGTCGCTGCATCAGGCTTGCGCCCATTGTGCAATATTCCCCACTGCTGCCTCCCGTAGGAGTCTGGGCCGTGTCTCAGTCCCAGTGTGGCCGGTCGCCCTCTCAGGCCGGCTACCCGTCGTCGCCTTGGTAGGCCATTACCCCACCAACAAGCTGATAGGCCGCGGGCTCATCCTGCACCGCCGGAGCTTTCCACCAACCCCCATGCGGAGGAAGGTCATATCCGGTATTAGACCCCGTTTCCAGGGCTTGTCCCAGAGTGCAGGGCAGATTGCCCACGTGTTACTCACCCGTTCGCCACTGATCCACCCCGAAGGGCTTCACCGTTCGACTTGCATGTGTTAAGCACGCCGCCAGCGTTCGTCCTGAGCCAGGATCAAACTCTCCGTGAATGCTTGCCCGACTGTGCTCGATTAAGAGCTGCAGGCGACACACTCGCGTTGAGCGGCACGGCAACCACCGGAATAGGGCGGCCCCGCGCACTGCGTCCTCGCTGTGTTATTTCAAAAGGAATCTCCAACCCCAGAGAATCTGAGGCCGGAAATGGCGATTGCCTTGAGTTCTCAAACAACGACCAGTCACCCACCTCCAAGAACCCCAAAGGGCACCTCTTCAGTGAGACCGGCATCCTTGAGGCAACTTCCGTTCCCTCAGGACCCAACAACGTGCCCGACACACCCACACCATGAACTCTCTTCCACGCCGAAGCAGTACTAGGAGACATCGTCTGAACTGTGCCGAATAGTCAACGTTCCACCCATGAGCGAGCACTCCGGGACGTTCGCCCGAAGCTGCTATGTGCTCCTTAGAAGGCCCTCCGGGCGCTTCGTTCTTTCGTGTTCCCAGCCTACCAGATGCTTTGCGCTCCGTTTACCGGGGCTTTTCGCATCTGAAATCCGCTGTTAACCGTCGTCTCGCGGCGACTCGACCCACCATAGCGGGTCGCGAGCCGGAGCGCGAATCGCGCCACCCCCGGGGTCACCCGTTCGGCGGGTCATTTGTTGCTCTCGCGAGCATATACAGCAATGGTCCCGATTCGCCAAGATGCCTGTAGAGTGCGGCGCATCGGTGAAGAGGACTAGACCACTGGCGGTCGCCGAGATGGCGTCCGACGTGGGCGGACGGGGTGTGGCTCTTCGCCCTGGTATGTCAGCAGATGTCCGAAGTTGACATGATTTAGGCTTCAGTCGATGTCCTGCCGCAGCTCGCGGCCGCTCGCTGTACTGCGCACTTGGGAGGCTCCACCATGACCACTGTGACGTCACCCGCACGCGTTCGTGGTGGTGGACGCCGACGGGCACGGTGTGCTGACCCACCTCGGTATCGACACCGTGCAGCTGAACGGCGAGGGCTTCGAGCTCCTGGTCACCAAGGGCGCCATGGTGGAGATCCCCTCCGCTGCTCTGCGGGCGCGCTCGATCCTGCAGGAGGTCGAGTTCCTCTCGCTGGGGACCAACGATCTCGCTCAGTACACCGCTGCTGGCCGTCGTGCTGACCGGTCTCGGTGCCTCCAGGCCGATGACCAGCGATTCGGCGATCTCGGGCAGCCGCTCGACGACCTCGTAGATGTCGGAGGAGCCCATCCGGACGCCCTGGCGGTTGAGGGTGGAGTCGGAGCGGCCGTGGATGACTGCCGGAGCGGGTGCGATCCGGTGAGCAGGCCGGCGAGGAGGAAGTTCCACATCATCCAGCCGGTGGAGGTGTACCAGAGGAAGCGGTCGGCCGGGCCGAGGTCGAGGTGGAGGCCGGCCTGCTTGGGTCTCGTAGGATGGTGAAGTCGTACTGGAGGAAGGCGGTGGCCAGCGGGCTGTACTCGATCTTGGCGCGGGCGCGGTCCAGGCCGTCGGCGAGGATGCGGGCGTGGTCGAAGGCCAGCGTGATCGGTGCGGGGCCGGACTCCGTGGCGTGCGGGTCGGCCGCGGTGGGCTCCGGGGCGGGCTCCGTGGTGGGCTCCGGGGCGGGGTCGGGCAGGTCGGGGGCGAAGGCCAGGTAGGCGACCGAGACGACGTGCATCCGCGGGTCGCGGTCCGGGTTCCCGTAGGTGCCGAGCTGTTCGAGGTGGATGCGGCTGAGGGCGGCCTCGGCGTCGGCGGTGCCGTGCAGGCCGGTCTCCTCGGCGAGCTCGCGCGCCGCGGCCTGGTCGAGGTTCTCCTCCCCCGCCCGGAGGAATCCGCCGGGCAGCGCCCAGGCGCCCCGGTACGGCGGACCCTGCTTAGGCTGTGGAGCAGGGGTTCTTCGGTTCGGGAAGGGGCTCGTGGTGGCCGGGGACGACTTCGCGGCGGCACTGGCCGCCGGTCCGCTGGTACTGGACGGCGGGATGTCGAACCAACTGGCGGCAGCCGGGCACGACCTGTCCGACGCGCTCTGGTCGGCGCGGCTGCTGGCGGACGATCCGGCGGCGGTCGCGGCCGTGCACCGGGCGTACTTCGAGGCGGGGCGTCGGCGGCGGGCCGACGGCGCTGGGTGGCCGCGTCGGTCGGGCCGTACGGCGCGGTGCGGGCGGACGGCTCGGAGTACCGGGGACGGTACGGGCTGTCGGTGGCCGAGCTGGATGGCGTTTTGTCCGCATTCGGCCCTATCCGCTCGGTAACTTCGAGTGAAGGGTCACAGCTGCGTAACCCGGCCTTGACGCGAAGGCGGCGCGGGGAGGAAGCTTCCGCATGACGGTCGACATTGTCGAACGATGGCCGAGCAGACCACTCAGTTCCAGGAGAACGAGGAGCCGACCCTGGGCATCTTCTCGACCGGTCCCGAGATCCGGAACCCGATCCAGAACATGCTCACCGAGATCATCGGCACCTTCGTGCTCTGCTTCGCGATCCTCACCCAGGCGGGCAACGAGGGCCTCGGCAAGTCCGGCCTCGGCATCCTGATCGTCGCCTTCACCGTCGTCGGCATCGGCCTCTCGCTCGGCGGCCCGACCGGCTACGCCATCAACCCGGTCCGCGACCTGGGCCCGCGCATCGTCCACTCGCTGCTGCCGATCCCGAACAAGGGTGGCTCCGACTGGTCCTACGCCTGGATCCCGGTGGCCGGGCCCCTCGTCGGCGGCCTGCTGGCCGGTGGCCTCTACAACATCGTCTTCTGAAGCCGGCCATCTTTCCGGAACAGGGCTTCACCCAGCCCGTGCACGGGGACTGACCCGACAGTCAGACCCACCCGAACCTCACCGGCGGGGTGAACGGCGGCAAGCACGTCACCGACGTGACCAACGCGAGCCGCACCATGCTGATGAACCTCAAGCGCGCGACCACGGCCAGCTCGACGAGTTGTTCGGGGGACGGGCCGACGTCCAGGACGGCGGGTCTTGCCGACATACTGTCCGGGGCGGGCGGCCACCAGGTCGGTCTCGGTGTCCAGGATGTCCAGCAGGGTGGTGCGCTCGTCGGCCTTGGCGCCGGTCAACGCGAACGCAACGGGCAGGCCGTGCAGGGTGCACACCAGGTGCAGCCGCAGGCCCAGAAGAACCGCGAATGACTGGCGCAGTATCCGTACTCGGCCCATCCGGCCAGGTCGGAGCGCTTGACCGTCTCGCGGGAGCGGCCGCACTCGATCGGGGTGGAGTCGACCACCCAGACGTTGTCGGTCCACAGGCTGGTGTCGGTGGCCAGCAGCCGGTTGACCCGGGCGATCAGGTCGGCGGCCTTGCGCAGGCGCCGGTTGTAGCCGGACTGTCCGGGCAGGTACGGGAACAGGTGCCGCAGGTGGGAGCGGGCGTAGCGGATCCAGCGGCGCTCGGAGACGTGGCCGAGCAGGGCTTGCATCACCGCAAGCGTGACCAGCTCGGCGTCGCTGAGCTTGGGCTCGATACCGATCTCGGGCCGCCACGGCGCCAGATGCGGCGATTCCTTCAGCAGATCGTCGGTTCTCACGTACAGTGCGGTGGCGAGGGAGTCCAGATCAGGCGTCACAACCGATCTTTGGACTCCCTCGCTTCATGTCATGCGCGCCAGCGAGCCCTTGGCATCGCGGTCGCACTCGGCGGCGTCCTCGGCCAGTTCGCGCTGGCAGCCCTGGACTTCCTCAGCGAGCCGGCCAGCTTCTTCTACGACGGCACACGCCCGATCGGCGCCGAAGAGGTGGGCGACCCGTTCCGCCGGGGCCTCCTGCTGATCGCCCGCGCGACCTCCGAGGCGGAGCTGACGGCAGTGGTGCCCGCCCGGTGTGCCATGTCGTCCTCCGCGTGATCCGCCGCTGCGCCACCCGGCGCCGCGCCCCTCGTTCCGAACATACCCCCTAGGGGTCCCGCGCCCCTGCTCGAGGCGGTCTTCCCCACCCCTCCCGCTCCCGCACCGACCACCAACAAGGACCGCTGATGCGCATCGAGCGACGGATACCCCGGGCGGGTGTCCGGTGATCGAATGGTTCCACGGGGCCGTCCTCGGGCACGCTGCCGATCGGCATCCTGGGCAAGCTGTTCCAGGACACCATCGAAACCAACCTCCGCGACCTGCGGATCATCGGATCCACGCTGATCGTCTTCGGCCGAGGAGGCTGGCGCTGGGTGCTATCACTGGCTCGAACATGAGGTCAGCATCCGTTGCGGCGGTCGTAGTGGGCAAAGGACCGTGGTGCGGCAGTGGCATATGCCGGAGGAATTTTGCCAAGGATCTGCCCAAATCACCCACGAGGGGTGACTGCGCTGTGCCACAGTCTTCTCACCACCCCGGCAGGCCCTCACCGCCCGCCCCAGCCGAGCGATGGAACCGTCATGATCATGCCGAATGCCGCCGACTCCGTGAGCCTCCGGTAGCCCGCGGCTCCCCGGTTCCGGGTTCAGCTCAGTAGAGCTTGGCGCGGAAGAAGTCGATCGGGTCGGTGCGGCGCACCGGTACGCGTAGTGTCCCACTACATTGAGCCCGGGGGGCCACCAGCCGGCCGCCGCGCGGCCGACCCCGGCGGCCGATCCCTGCCGGCCGGACGGTCGGGGCGAGTGGCTGCGCTTCGTTCCCGTCCAACCGCTGTTCCGCGCCCGGGCCGCGCAGCGGCTCGCCGTGCTCGCCTACCACGGTGTGACCGACCCTCGGTCCTTCGGCGCCCAACTGGACCGGCTGCGAAGACTCGCCACACCGGTCTCCCTGGACGCCGTCCAGCAGGCCGTCACCGAGCGCCGGCCGCTGCCTCCGCGCAGCGTCCGCCTCGTGATCTCCGAATTGATCGGAACCGAACGACCGTTCTGGTGGCACGAGGCCGACTTCCTGGCCCGGCACGGCGGGCGCGCCCGTTCCCTGGACTGCGGACACCCCTCGCAGCTGCTCCGGCGGCTCAAGGCGATGCCCGACCCGGACCGGCGGCGCAGCCTGCGGACCGTGCCGATGACCGGCAGCGCGGGCTCCAGCTCGGCCCGCAGGACGGCCAGCGCGTGGACCGAGGCGGTGTTGCAGGCGACCACCAGCGCGTCCGGTTCGAGGGCCGCCGCGGCGCGCGCGCACTCCAGGGCGAGCGCAGCGACCTCCTCGGGCGTGCGCGGACCCCAGGGCATCGAGGCGGGGGCGGATGGTCTCGCGCAGCGCGTACGCCCAGCTGCGGCACTCGGTGCTGCTGCTGGCCGGCACGGTGCTCGGGCTGGCGCTGGTGTACCTGGTGCCGCCGGTGGCGACCGTGGCCGGGGCGGCGGCCGGGCAGTGGGCGACGGCCGCCGCGGGCGGGGCCGCCTGGGCGCTGATGGCGGGAACGTACCTGCCGATGCTGCGCTACTACCGGCAGCCCGCGCCGGCCGCTCTGCTCCTGCCGTTCACCGCGGCGCTCTACCTGCTGATGACGGTGGACTCGGCGGTGCAGCACTGGCGCGGCCGCGGGGCTTCGTGGAAAGGCCGGACGTACTGAGCCGGCTGGGCCACACTGTCCGAATGGACCGCCGAACGATCTCCCGCCTCGCCCATGCCCACCACCCGATCGCCGCGCCGATCGCCGACGAGTCGGTGGCCCGGCTGCTGACCAGGGCCACCGCACGCACCGAGACCGGCCGGGTGCTCGACCTCGGCTGCGGCGAGGGCGGCTGGCTGGTCCGGGCGCTGGCGGCGCGGCCGCGGTGGCAGGCGGTCGGGGTGGACCTGGACGCGGCGGCGCTGACCCGGGCCCGGGAGGTCGCCCTGGCCCTCGGCCTCGACGGTCTCGGCTCGTCGGGGAGGACATGGGGTTCGAGGTAGGCGGCGACGGCGAAGCCGAGGCGCATCTGCATGCCGGAGGAGTAGAACTTCCGCCGTACGGGTACATCACCCTCGACACTGGCGACGAGCATGGTGGCCAGCGGGAAGACCTCGCGCGGGCAGTAGACCTTGTTGAGCAGGCTGAGGTTGTTGGCCAGGCTCAGCGCGCCCTGCGGCCTCGGCCTGCCGGGCCATCGAGCGCTTCATCGAGTCGGGCAGCGCGACGTCCTTGATCTCGACCCGGTCGATGTGCACTCCCCAGCCGACGGCCGGGCTCTCCAGCATCAGTTCGAGCCCGCGGTGCAGGTTCTCCCGACCGGACAGCAGGTCGTCCAGTTCGCTCTTGCCGATGATCGAGCGCAGCGACGTCTGCGCGACCTGCGACATGGCGAAGGTGTAGTTCTGCACGTCGACGGTGGCGAGCACCGGGTCGACCACCCGGAAGTAGACGACCGCGTCGACCCGCACCGAGACGTTGTCCCGGGTGATGCCCTCCTGCGCCGGGACGGGCATGGTGACGACCTGCACGGCGCGGAGCCGGGCTGCTGCGCGAGCGCATCGGCCGCCGGCGAGTCCGGCTGCGACCACGTCGCCACCCACCTCTCCCCCGGCACCGAGGCCGCCTCGGCCGCCCTGCGGGCCGGCTACCTGCGCGCACCGCGCACCGGGATGACCCTGGCCGCCCGCACCCCGGCCGGACCGACCCGACTGACCCCGGCCGACACGCCGCCGTCGGCCTCAACTGGCTGGCCGACCTGCCCGAGCGGGTGGCCCACCGGGGCGCCCTCGTCGCCGAGTTCGGCGCCGCCACGGCCGGCCTGCCCGGCTTGCGCCCAGGCCGCGCCCGCGCAGCCGCTGCCGCCGGCGGGGGCTCGAATGCGCCAGCGCACGCCCCGCCCGCAGAAGTTTCTCCGGCAGTACCCCAACCGTCCACCAGGCCTTCACCCGACGGGCCTTCGCGGACGCCGCCCGAGGCCCGTTCGAGGCCGCAAGCCCCTCCCGTGCTGGCCGGAAGTCGACGCCAGAATGTCCGTTCTTCCTACTTTCGAAGCTTTTGTTCGAGCGAAGACTGTGTAAACACTCGAACTGCTCGGCCTTCCACTCTCCTCAGCAGGCGCATTGTGGGCTTACCGTATGCCCCATGACCTCGCCCCGCTCCTACGACGGAGTCGGCTACCCCTCTCCGTCCTTCTCCTCCGGCACGCCCATCTACGACAGCCTCGTCGCAGAGCGCGGTGTCTGGACGCGCTCAACGCGCTGATCGCCGAGGCGGACCCGGACCACGAGACGCTCCCGATGGAGCGGTTCCGCCCCAACGTGGTGGTCGCGGATCGGCGACGAGGTCGAGGTGCTGGAGGACGGGGCCGAGACCATGGTCGAGCGCCACGCCATGCGGGTCGCCCAGCTCGCCGACCCGTCCACCGAGGAACTCCAGCTGCTCGTACCGGGGCTGCGCCCCCGGGGGCGCCCCCGGGGCTCGACGGCCGCACGCCGGACGGACCCGGTTGCGACGACCGCGCGTTCGACGACCTCGGACCTGACGGCTGCGGACTTGTAGGAGTGGGCTGCACGCTCCTATTGTTACTTTGTGTCGACGGCTTCCTCTTCGCCGCCTGGGTGGTCCGCATCCCCTGCGTCTGGCCGTCGCCGCCCACCCCGACGAACAGGCACCCGGCGTCGACACCGCGGTGGCCGGCCGGCGCAAGCTCCGCCGGCTGCGGACCGAACTCGACCACCGCACACGGCAGTCGGGCCGCCGTGCCGGGTGCGGCCGTGCTCGCGCGGGAGGTCCTGGAGGTCGCCGAGGCCTTCGGCCGGCCGCCCGGGCTGCACCGCCTCGACGACGTGCTGCTGGAGTACCAGCTCAGCCGGCCCAGCGAGGCCAGATCCCGGCTCGCCTCGTCACCACGCTGGCCGAGGCGCGCGAGCTGCGCAGCCCGGCCTTCCTCAAGCCGCCGGGGGACAAGCTGTTCCCCGCCAAGGTGTACCGGGACGGCTCCGGCCTGCCCGGGCCGGACGCACTGGACGACGACAGCCCGGTGCAGGTCAGCGAGGTGGTCCGGTTCCTCCGCGAGTACCGGCTGTTCGAACGCGCGCCCACTCCCCGGCCAGCCGGCCCGAGCGCAGCGCGTACGAGATGCCCTCGCGGGTCCACGGCTCCAGCAGGCCGGCGGCGTCGCCGGCCACCAGCACCCGGCCGCGCGAGCGGCACGTCTTGCGCCGAACGTGCCATTGACCCAGACGATCACAGTGTCCCCTGCCCCTCGACGTAGAGCTGCGGGGAGACCTGCTTGCCGCGCGCGCCGAGCGCGACCAGGACCTTGGGGACGACCAGCTGGTCGGCGAACTCGGCGCCGTCGGCGACGTACACCTTCGCGGCGCCGAACTCGGCGGCCTTGGGGGAACAGATGAACTTCTGGTCGGCGAGGAACGCGGCGAGCTGCTTGCCGCCCTCGCCCTCGTCCTTGACGACCGTGCCCGCGGTGCGCGCCGGACGCGCCGCCACCGACTCCACCGCCGTCCAGGCACCCGCCAGACCGACCTCGTCCGCCTCGATGCCCAGGTCGTCCAGGTCCAGGGACTGCACCGGCTTCTTCTTCGCCGCCATGATCCCCTTGAAGATCCTCAAGCTCACGGCCTGTCTCCTGTACTGGTCTCGTCCGGCGGCTGCGGCTGTGCAAGCGGGCGCGAATACGGCACGCACCCGCTCCGGGCAGCGTGTTCCCGTGCCGGTCCGGAACTCCCTGGCAGCATACTCGCCAGTAGCTCAGTGGTCACTACTGGCCAGTAGCTTACGCCGCCGGGCCCGGCCCGGACGCCCCGCCCGGAGGCCCGGACCGCCCGGAACACCTCCGGACCGGACCCCGCCGGCGGAACGGCCCGCACTGCCGTCGTGGCCCATCCTGCCCCAGGCCGCGCCCGACACCGTCGCCCGGCAGGGCTGGCAGAAGGCCGTCGAGAACTGCACCAGGGTGGCCCGCTCCCCCAGCGGACCGCCCAGGTCCGCCGCCGACAGCCGAACCGCCCCGTCCTTCGTGCGCACCGAGCAGTCCTGGTCAGCAACCACATCAGCTACCTGGACTTCCTCTTCGCCGGCCTCGGCGCCTACCGGGGCGGCAAGCGCAAGACCCGCTTCATGGCCAAACAAGCGGCACGTTCCGGTCACCATCATGATCGGCGAGCCGATCGAGCTGTCCGACACCGACAAGCCCGTCATGGTCACCCGCCGGCTCCGTGGAAACCTCCGTACTCCATCGGTCAACCAGACGGTCCGCTCTTCATACTCCGTGTGACCGATCGGCGCCGGAGCGTCGCGTGTCGCCCGCTCGCCCGCACTCTCCATCTGCCACAGTGGCAGCTCCCCGGGGGCCTCGTCCCGGGGCAGCACCGACCCGACGGCCAATCAGACCCAGTACAGCGACCTGTACCTGATGAGCCCGGACGGCACCAACGCCCAGCGGCTGACGTTCCTCACCAACGACAAGCCGTACTCCGGGTTGGTCACCGATCCGGCATGGTCGCCCGACGGCAAGCAGCTCGTCTTCTCCTACCAGACCAGCGCCACCGGCCAGCCCGCCAACAGCCGGGCCTTGTACGTCGTCAACATCGACGGCACCGGCCTGCGCCGGCTCACCCCCTGGGAGCTACGGGCCGGCGACCGGGCCAGCTGGTCCCCCGACGGCACGCAGATCGTCTTCTCTACGGTGCCGCCGCCTACTCCCCCGACGGCACGTCGATCGCCTTCACCCAGGCGCCGGTCAACGGCAGTGCCGAGCTGTACACGATGAAGAGCGACGGCTCGAACGTCGCTCCGCTGACCAACAGCCCGGACCGCTGGGAGAGCCGCCCCAACTGGGGCACCGCGGTGTGGACACCGCGCGGCTGACTCTGGGCCGGAACTCGGTCGGGCACGGCATCATGCCGTGCCCGACCTGCTTTCCGGACGTGCTCGGAAATGCGAAGAACCCCCATCCGGGAATCCGGACGGGGGTTCTTCAGAAGAATTGTTCGGCGGCGTCCTACTCTCCCACAGGGTCCCCCCTGCAGTACCATCGGCGCTGTGAGGCTTAGCTTCCGGGTTCGGAATGTAACCGGGCGTTTCCCTCACGCTATGACCACCGAAACACTATGAAACTATCCGCCGCCCACCCGCCAAAGCGGTGGGGGTCGTTGTTTCAGAACAACACAGTGGACGCGAGCAACTGAGGACAAGCCCTCGGCCTATTAGTACCGGTCAACTCCACCCCTCACAGGGCTTCCATATCCGGCCTATCAACCCAGTCGTCTACTGGGAGCCTTACCCTCTCAAGGAGGTGGGAGTGCTCATCTCGAAGCAGGCTTCCCGCTTAGATGCTTTCAGCGGTTATCCCTCCCGAACGTAGCCAACCAGCCATGCCCTTGGCAGAACAACTGGCACACCAGAGGTCACCCACCCTCAGCAGCCCCAACGGACCACCTCAAGTAGGGCCGGCACTGAGACAACAGCCATACGGCCGTTCCCTCAGGACCCAACAACGCGGCTTTCACACCGGCCCTCCGGGCGCTTCGTTCTTTCGTGTTTCCAGCTTATCAGACGATTTCTGCTCCGTTTTCCGGAGTTTCACTCACCCGACTTCGCTTTCCGCTTGTCACCGCTCTCTCGCGGCGACTCCGGAACTGTACGGGGAGCGACCCGCCACATGCAAATCGCCCCGCCCTGCACCGGCAGGACGGGACGATCCGCGGTCGAGGCGGCGTCAGCTGCGGCCCATCTCCTCGGAGACTGGACCGAGACGAAACGCATCTTCGACGCCAGCTGCATCGAGGTCTTGCGCAGGAACTTGATGTTCCGGACCTTCTCGGGGTTGAGCACGACCACGCACCGCGGCTCGGCCTCCAGCTTCACGGCCTCCTTGAAGGTCGTGAGGTCGCAGCGGAGCTCCTCCAGGCCGTACATCCAGAACCTGGGGAATGCACGTGCATGTAGTGTCCTCCCCATGACCACCGCGACCGTGACGACACCTGACGATCCATCAACCGGCGCGCCCAGTTGGGCACCCCGCCTCTGGGGCACCCTGATCGTGCTCTGCACCGCGATGTTCCTCGACGCCCTGGACACCTCCATGGTGGGCGTCGCCCTGCCGTTCCGTTCTTCACACACCAGGATGCACGTGCATTCGGCGCTTGCATATGCCATTTGCATAGGAGGTGATCCAGCCGCACCTTCCGGTACGGCTACCTTGTTACGACTTCGTCCCAATTTCTCGGGCCCCGTGCTACTTGGGAGATGAGCAAGCAAG
>NZ_JAKNTA010000110.1 GCF_022288725.1 Kitasatospora sp. A2-31
CGTCCGCTGCCGGGATGATGCCACCCACGATCACCGGGACATCCTCCACCCCGGCCCGCCGCAGCCGCTGCAGAACGTCGGGAACGAGTTCGCAGTGGGCTCCGGAGAGGATCGACAGACCCACGCAGTGCACGTCCTCCGCGACGGCGGCGGAGACGATCTGCTCGGGGGTGAGCCGGATGCCCTGGTAGACCACCTCGAACCCGGCGTCACGGGCCCGGACCGCGATCTGCTCGGCGCCGTTGGAGTGCCCGTCCAGGCCGGGCTTGCCGACCAGCAGGCGCAGCTTGCCGGTGCCCAGCTCCTCGGCGGTGGCCGCGACCGCGGCGCGGACCGCGGCCAGTTCGCCGCCCGGCTCGGCCGCGACCGCGACCGGGGCGCCGCCGACGCCGGTGGGCGCGCGGTACTCGCCGAAGACCTCGCGCAGGGCGAAGGCCCACTCGCCGGTGGTGACCCCGGCACGGGCGCAGGCGAGCGTCGCGGCCATCAGGTTGGCGTCCGTGGCGGCGACCTCCTTGAGCTCGGCCAGCGCCCGCTGTGCGGCTGCCTCGTCGCGCTGCTCGCGCCAGGCCTCCAGCGCCCTCAGCACGGACTGCTCGGAGGCCGGGTCGACCACCATGATCGCGGTGTCGAGGTCGGCCGTGAGCGGGCTCTCCTCGGTGGTGTCGAAGCAGTTGACGCCGACGATCTTGTCCTCGCCGGACTCGATCCGGGCCCGGCGGGCGGCGTGCGAGGCGACCAGGTTGGCCTTGAGGTAGCCGGACTCGACGGCCGGGATGATGCCCCGGTTGCCCGCCTTGGCGCCCATCTCCAGCACCTTGGCGATCTCGGCCTCGGCGCCGGCCAGCAGCTCGGCGGTCTTGGCCTCGATCACCTCGGAGCCGTTGAAGATGTCGCCGTACTCCAGCAGGTCCGACTCGTAGGCGAGCACCTGCTGGATCCGCAGCGACCACTGCTGGTCCCACGGGCGGGGCAGGCCGAGCGCCTCGTTCCAGGCCGGCAGCTGGACGGCCCGGGCGCGGGCGTCCTTGGAGAGGGTGACGGCGAGCATCTCCAGCACGATCCGCTGGACGTTGTTCTCCGGCTGCGCCTCGGTCAGGCCCAGCGAGTTGACCTGGACGCCGTAGCGGAACCGGCGCTGCTTCGGGTCCTCGATGCCGTACCGCTCCAGCGTGACCTTCTCCCAGAGCCGGGCGAAGGCGCGCATCTTGCACATCTCCTCGACGAACCGCACGCCGGCGTTGACGAAGAAGGAGATGCGGGCGACCACCTCGCCCATCCGCTCGGCCGGCACCTGGCCGGAGTCGCGCACCGCGTCGAGCACCGAGATCGCGGTGCACATCGCGTAGGCGATCTCCTGGACCGGGGTGGCCCCGGCCTCCTGGAGGTGGTAGCTGCAGATGTTGATCGGGTTCCACTTGGGGATGTTGCCGACCGTGTAGGCGATCATGTCGGTGATCAGGCGCACCGACGGCCCGGGCGGGAAGACGTGCGTCCCGCGCGAGAGGTACTCCTTGACGATGTCGTTCTGGGTGGTGCCGGTGAGCTTGGCGATGTCGGCGCCCTGCTCCTCGGCCACCACCTGGTAGAGCGCCAGCAGCCACATGGCGGTGGCGTTGATCGTCATCGAGGTGTTGGTCTGTTCGAGCGGGATGCCGTCGAACAGCGCGCGCATGTCGCCGACGTGACCCACCGGCACGCCGACCCGGCCGACCTCGCCGCGGGCGAGGATGTGGTCGGAGTCGTAGCCGGTCTGGGTCGGCAAGTCGAAGGCGACGGAGAGACCGGTCTGGCCCTTGGCGAGGTTCCGCCGGTAGAGGGCGTTGGAGTCCTTCGCC
>NZ_JAKNTA010000111.1 GCF_022288725.1 Kitasatospora sp. A2-31
CACCCGGTCCCGGACCGCGCCCGCCGCCGGCTGTACGCGGCGTACCTGCGCACCGGCCGCACCCGCTCCCGCCAGGTGTACCTCAGCTACGCGCCGGGGGACCGGGTCTGGGCCGAGTGGGCGGCCGCCGCCCTGGCCGGTTTCGGCTACCTCACCTCGCTGCACGGCGCCGCCGCTCCGCTGGACCCGGGCCCGCCCGGCGACAGCGCGCTGCCGGAGGCGGCCGGCCCGCTGGACGGCGACGGCCGGGTGCTGGTGCTGCTCTCGCCCGAGTACGCGGCGCTGCCCCGCGGCCGGGAGATCTGGCGCCGGCTCACCTCGGCCGAGCAGGACGGCGGCGTGGCGGGTCTGCTGGCGCTCTCGACCGCGGACCCCGGCGACGCACCGCTGCCCGAGCCGTTCGCCGGCCACCCGGTGCGCGACCTCGCCCGCGGCTCGGCCGAGCAGGCCGAGACACAGCTGTTCGAACTGCTCGGCCCGCCGCCCGGTGCCGGGCGGTGGCTGGAGGCCGAGGAGGAGCCCGCACCGCCGCCCGCCCGTTTCCCGGCCGGGCGGCCCGCCGTGCAGGGTCTCCCGCCCCGGCTGCCCTCCTTCACCGGCCGCGGCCGCCTGCTGGAGACCCTGCGGGACGGCTTCACCCTCGGCCCCGCGGCCGAACCCGTGCAGGTCCTGTACGGCATGGGCGGGGTCGGCAAGTCGCAGGCCGCGGTCGAGTACGCGCACCGCTTCGCGCCCACCTACGACGTGGTCTGGTGGGTGCCGGCCGAGGAGCCGGCCGGCGTGCCGCAACGGCTCGCCGGACTCGCCACCGAGCTCGGCCTGGAGAGCAGCGGTGACGTGGCCCGGACCGCCCGGGCCGTGCTGGACGCGCTCGGCCGGGGCCGGCCGTACCCGCGCTGGCTCCTGGTCTTCGACAACGCGGAGGACCCGGAGCACCTCGCCCCCTGGCTCCCGGCCGGCTCCGCCGACGGCCACGTCCTGGTCACCTCGCGCGACCGGCGCTGGGCCCGCCACCGCGGCCGGACCGAGGTCGAGGTCTTCGACCGGGCGGAGAGCGTCGAGCTGGTCCGCCGCTTCAACGCCGGCGTCCCGGCCGTCGACGCCGACCGGATCGCCGAACTCCTCGGGGACCTGCCGCTCGCCGTCGGCCAGGCCGCCGCCTGGCTGCACGAGACCCCGATGCCGGCCGCCACCTACGCCGAGCTGCTGGACGAGACGCTGACCGACATCCTCGACCGGTCGGTCCGGGCGGACGCCGAGTACTCCACCGTCACCGCCGCCACCTGGCGGATCGCCGGCGCCGACCTGCGCCGGATCAACGCCCCGGCCGCCCGGCTGCTGGAGGTCTGCGGCTTCCTCGGCCCGGACGCCATCCCGATCCGGCTGCTCTACAGCGCGCCGGTGACCGAGGCCGTCGGACTGCCTGCGGGCGCCCCGGAGGGCCGGCTCGCGATGGGCGAGATCCTGCGCACCGTCAACCAGTTCAACCTCGCCCGGTACGACCAGACCGGCGGAACGCTGAGCGTGCACCGGATCACCCAGGCGCTGCTGCGCGACCAGACCGCCGAGGCCGACCGGGCCCGGGTGCGGGCCGTCGTGCACCGCGCGCTCGCGCTGGACTCCCCGGGCGACCCCGACACCCCGGACAACTGGCCCCGGTACGCCGAACTGCTGCCCCACCTCTGGCCGTCCGGTGCCGTCGGGAGCGCCGACCCGGCGGTCCGGCAGTGGATCGTCGAATCGGTCCGCTACCTCTGGCACCGCGGCCTGCTCGACGCCGGCCGCGACCTCGCCGAACGCGCGCTGGCCCAGTGGTCCCCCGAGGGGACCGGCGGG
>NZ_JAKNTA010000112.1 GCF_022288725.1 Kitasatospora sp. A2-31
CCTGGTCAAGGCACCCGGCCTGCCCGACATCGGCGGCGGCGACCAGCTCAAGCTGCTCGGCAACGACGTCATGCCGTTCTTCGACCAGGACGGCGTGCACGAGATCTACCGCAGCTGGCGGAAGATCCTGGACGAGTACCCGGGCCAGCGGATCGGCGTCGCAGAGGCGTGGACCCCGACCGTCCAGCGCACCGCCAACTACGTCCGGCCCGACGAGCTGCACCAGGCCTTCAACTTTCAGTACCTGGGCACCTCCTGGGCGGCGGACGAGCTGCGCGAGGTGATCGACCTCTCGCTCGACTCGATGCGCCCGGTCGACGCCCCCACCACCTGGGTGCTCTCCAACCACGACGTCACCCGGCACGCCACCCGGTTCGCCAACGAGCCCGGCCTCGGCACCCAGATCCGCACCCCCGGCGACCGCGCGCTCGGCCTGCGCCGCGCCCGCGCCGCCACCCTGCTGATGCTCGCGCTGCCCGGCTCGGCGTACCTCTACCAGGGCGAGGAGCTCGGCCTGCCGGACGTCACCGACCTGCCGGACGAGGTCCGCCAGGACCCGTCGTTCTTCCGCCAGGCCGGCCAGGACGGCTACCGCGACGGCTGCCGCGTGCCGATCCCGTGGTCCGGCACCGAGGCCCCGTACGGCTTCGGCCCGGTGGCCGGCGGCCCGAGCTGGCTGCCGCAGCCCGCCGAGTGGGCCGAGCTCAGCGTCGAGGCGCAGACCGGCGATCCGACGTCCACCCTGGAGCTGTACCGCAGCGCGCTGGCCGTCCGCCGCGCGCAGCCCGACCTCGGCGCCGGCACCGACGTCGAGTGGCTGGACAGCCCGGCCGGCACGCTGACGTTCCGCCGCGGCTCCTTCGTCTGCACCGTGAACACCACCGCCGAGCCCGTCCGGATACCGGCGCCCGGCCGCCTGCTGCTCTCCTCCGCGGACGCCGTGGTGGACGGCGGCGAGACGGTGCTCGCTCCGGACAGCACCGACTGGTGGGCGGTCTGACGTGGTTGCAATAGGCTCTGGGACCGTGACTACGGCGCGACTCTCAGACATCGCGGCGCAGGCGGGGGTCAGCGAAGCCACCGTCTCCCGCGTGCTCAACGGCAAGGCGAACGTCTCGGCCGCCACCCGGCAGACCGTGCTGGCGGCGCTCGACGTGCTCGGGTACGAGCGGCCGACCCGGCTGCGCCAGCGCAGTGCTGGCCTGATCGGGCTGATCACCCCCGAGCTGAGCAACCCGATCTTCCCCGCGCTGGCCCAGGTGATCGAGCAGGTGCTGAGCCGGCACGGCTACACGCCGGTGCTCTGCACCCAGACGCCGGGCGGGTCCACCGAGGACGAACTGGTGGAGATGCTGGTCGACCGCGGGGTGTCGGGCATCGTCTTCGTCTCGGGACTGCACGCCGACACCACCGCCGACCACGACCGGTACGCCCGGCTCATCGGCCGGCAGGTGCCGTTCGTGCTGATCAACGGCTTCAGCGAGAGGATCGACGCCCCGTTCATCTCGCCGGACGACCGCTCCGCGATGTGGATGGCCGTCCAGCACCTGGCCGAGCTCGGCCACGAGCGGATCGGTCTGGCCGTCGGCCAGCGCCGGTACGTGCCGGTGCTGCGCAAGATCGAGGGCTTCACCGCGGCCATGCGCGAGGTGCTCGGGCGGACCGAGGAGGAGGCCCGGGACCTCGTCCACCACACGCTGTTCAGCGTGGAGGGCGGGCACGCCGCCGCCGGCGCGCTGCTGGACAAGGGCTGCACGGCGATCGTCTGCGGCAGCGACATGATGGCGCTCGGCGCGATCCGCGCGGTGCGCCAGCGCGGGCTGAGCGTCCCCCA
>NZ_JAKNTA010000113.1 GCF_022288725.1 Kitasatospora sp. A2-31
ACCGACGGCTCGCAGAACAGCGAGGCCCCGCTGCAGGGCGGCGAGGGGATGTCCTCGGCGGAGGCGTCCGAGGCGCGCGGCGACGTCCTGCAGGAGGTCAAGCCGGTGCTGGCGCGGCAGGCCGCGGACGGCAAGGTGTACCGGCTGGTGAACAGTCAGTGGCGGGGGGGCAACCCCGACCTTCCGGGCGTCCGCCTTCGTCTACCCGGGCTGAGGGCCGCCGAGGTGCCACCCGGGCCGGACCGCCGTCTACCCGGGCCGAGGTCCTCGGCGCGGGACGGCGGCCGCGACGGTGGCGGCCGCCTTCGGGGCGAGCCCGGCGGCGGTCAGGGCCCGCGCGGCCTCGGCCAGGCTGGCGCCGGTGGTCACCAGGTCGTCCACCAGTACCGGTTGACGCCCCTTCAACCGGCAGTCCGCCCGCGGCAGCACGGTGAGTGCGCCGTGCAGGTTGCGCCGCCGCTCGGCGGCGGAGAGCCCGGCCTGGTCCGCGACCGGGCGGGTGTGCCGCAGCAGGGACGCCGAACGGGCGTCCAGCCCCGACCGGCGCAGGGACCGGGCGGCCGCGTCGGCCAGCCGCAGCGTCGGGTCGTGGCCGCGGGCACGGACGGCGGCCGGGGCGGAGGGCATCGGGACCAGCAGCAGCGGCGCCAGCCCGGCGCGCGGCCCGAGCGAGGAGCGCACGGCCCTGGCGAGCGCGTCACCCAGCGGGCCGGCCAGCCGCAGGGCCCCTCTTTCCTTGTGGGCGAGCAGCAGTTGGCGCACCGGATCGGCGTAGGGGGCGGCGGCGTGCGCCCAGGGCAGCGCGGTGGGCCCGGGCTGGGCGGTGGCCAGCGCACCGCGGCAGACGGAGCAGAGCTGGGTGCGCTCGATGCCGCAGCCGGCGCAGCGGGCCGGCAGCAGCACGTCCAGGAGGCCGGCCAGTGCGTGCGCGAACGGGCCCTGGGCGGTCTGTGGACGGGTGGGCGTGGAGGTGGGCGGCACGGCTGCTCCTGGCGGCTGCAGGCACGGAGAGTGAGCAAAGGATGCGCCGTACGAGGGGTGTTGTCCAGGTATCTACCCATGTTTCACTCGCTGGAGGGTAGACAGGGTGCAACAGCTTGACGGGTCAGGCCACAGCATCGGGTCATACCCACTTATCCGCCTGGGGAGGCGAAAACCCCCTGTGAGGTGTTCGATGAGGCTCCAGGGGGTTTCAACCGTCCCTGATGGGGAGGAAGTGAGGTGAGGGCCAGTCGCTTCCGCCGTTCGCGGTGGAGCGGGGGGCCGGCAGTGGATTGGCTGGTCCAGCTGGGTCTCAGCCCGATCCGGTAGCACCCGGATCGGCGTCAGCACGAGGGATCGGAGTTCTGCGTGGACATCGTCGTCAAGGGCCGCAAGACCGAGGTGCCCAAGAGGTTCCGGGATCACGTGGCCGAGAAGCTGGAGAAGGTCCAGAAGTTCGACACCAAGGCGATCAGCCTCGATGTCGAGGTGTCCAAGGAACACAACCCGCGGCAGGCCGACCGGTCGGACCGCGTGGAGATCACTCTCCGTACCCGTGGCCCGGTGATCCGGGCCGAGGCCGCCGCCGGCGACCCGTACGCGGCGCTCGACCTGGCCTCGGCGAAGCTCGACGCGCAGCTGCGCAAGTCCGCAGACCGGCGCCGGGTCCACAAGGGCGGCAACGGCCGCACCCCCATCAGCGTCGCCGAGGCGACCGCGGCCCTGGCCGCGCTACCCGAGACGTCGGAGCCCGAGGGTGTGACCAACGGGGCCGTCCGCAAGACCATGATGGGTTCCCTGGAAGTGGAGGGCGAAGGCCCGCTGGTGGTCCGGGAGAAGAC
>NZ_JAKNTA010000114.1 GCF_022288725.1 Kitasatospora sp. A2-31
GAAGCGCCTGCTTGAGGAGTCGTAGGGCTTCGGGTGCCCGTCCAACCTGCCGCTCCGCTGCGGCCCACCAGCGCAGAGCAAGGCAGCCGTCCCGTGCTGCACCCATCGCTACGACCTGATCGTGGGCCTCTGCCAGTAGCCGACGAGCCTCTTCCGGCTGTCCTGCGGCGAGGGCTGTCCGTCCCTGGACAACACGAGTGCGCGCAAGCCCCAGTTCAGATCCCACGTCCGTGTATACGTCCCGGCACTCGTCGAGGTGCAGTACGGCTTCCTGGGGGCGGCCATCGGCCAGGTCGAGGCACGCGCGCAGCCGTAGGGTGTCCGCAATACCCAGCGGGAGTCCCTTGTGCCGGTACCGGCTGAGGGCTTGCTCGCACTTGTGACGGGCAGCGGCCCACTCCTCGTATCGGAGGTGCAGCTCCGCGTGTGCTCGCAGAGTCTCCGCCTGCCCCAAGACGTCCGTTCCCGGATACATGGCGAGGGCGTTGTTCAAACAGCGATCAGCCCTGTGGTACTCACCCCGCAAGCCCGCCAGTTCACCCTGGACGCGTTCGCCGAGGCAGCGACCGTAGAGATTGCCGCTGTCTTCGAACATCCTCCGCGCCGCGCTCAACCATCGGGCCGCAGCGCTGAGATCGCCACTTGTCAGTGCCAGGGCACCGAGGCCGTGCAGGGCATATGCCAGCCCGAGGCCGCCGTCGGCCAAGCGGCGGCACTCCTCGAACGCGGCGCCGGCCGCCTTCAGGTCGCCACGCGCCAGCGAGACCTCTCCCTGACGCCGAAGCAGGATCACCTTTCCCTGGGTGTCGTTGGCCCGTTCCAGTGCTTCGTCGGCGTCTTCGAGTAGTCCGCCGGCTTCGGTCAGTCGCCCGTGCCGCATCGTGCGAGTCGCCTGTTCAAGCAGAGAGATGCCGAGTCCCCGGGGGTCCGCGTGCAGGCGCGCCATCGCCTGCGCGTTGCGTCCATAGCGCTCGGCGTCATCGATCCGGCCCTGGATCCGTGCCACATCCGCTGCGTACTGGTAGCCGGTTTGGAGGAGCCCGGGATTCCTGCGCCGCAGTTCGCCGCGCTGTTCCGGGGCCAGCACCGCATCGGTGAGCCACATGGCAGCGTCCAGACGCCCGTTGCAGTAGGCGAAGTCCAGCTGCTCACGCCAGGCTTCGGCGCAGCTGAAGTCGCCGAGGGCGAAGCGGTGGTATGTCTCCTCCTCGAAAGACCCCGTCCGTGCGTAGTACCGCACGGCGGCCCTGTGTAGCGCGGCCCAGGCGGGCTGTGGCCGGAGGTGGCGCAGTACGCTGCCTCGGATCATGTCGTGGACTCGGAAGCCGGTTCCGGGAGTTCCGTCAGCCGAGAGGGTGGGCTGAGCGAAGGACAGAGCCCTCACGGCTGCAGCCGTGCGTGCGAGTTCAGCGTCACTGACCTCCTCGCCCTCCTCGCTCTCCGCCGCGGCCTTCAACAGCGCGCGAAAGAGTTCATGGTTCTCCACCGTGCGGGGTATGGACGCGGCGTGGATCGCTATGCGCAGCAGTACCGGGACGTGGGTGTCGAGGAGATTGGTCCAGATGTTCTCTGGGGTGCTCTCCTCAAGCTCGTCCCGACTGAGGGGCCTGGGGGAAGTCAGCAATAGGTCCGTCAGCGCCGCAGCCCAGCCGGGTATCCCTGCGGACGCCTTCGCCACGTTTTCGCGGTCTTCCCGGGGAAGACCACGGGAAGCGAGATACCTACTGGTGTCCTTACTCTCCCAGGGAGGCAACTCGTGGTGCCGGACATCGATGTCGCCTGGAAGCTGCACGCCCTTCTGGCCTGCGAAGAC
>NZ_JAKNTA010000115.1 GCF_022288725.1 Kitasatospora sp. A2-31
TGCTCTCCTGCCCGTGCGAGAGCGGGAGCAGTTCGGGACGTGCGGCGGGCGCGAGCGGTGGGCGGGCCTGCGACCGCGGACCGCCGGGCGTCAGCCGACCGGCCACCCCGGCGGGCGTCGGGGCGTCGAACAGCGCTGCGACCGGCACCTGCTGACCGGTCTCCAGACGCAGCCGGGAGAGCAGCCGGGTGGCGCTCAGCGAGTGGCCGCCCAGGGCGAAGAAGCTGTCGTCGCGGCCGACGCTGCCCTCCGGCAGGCGCAGCACCTCCTCGAACAGCCGGCAGACCAGGGCCTGGTCGGCGGTGTCCGGGGCGCGGCCGCCGGCCGCGGCGGCGAAGTCCGGCGCCGGCAGGGCGGCGGTGTCCAGCTTGCCGTTGCCGGTCAGCGGCAGCGCTTCCAGCAGCACGCACGCGGCCGGTACCAGGTGTTCGGGCAGCAGCCCGGCCAGGTGCGCCCGCAGGGCGGCCGGGTCGGGCCGCTCGCCGGGCGCCGGCACCGCGTACGCCACCAGCACCCGGTCGCCGCCCTGTTCACGGGCCACCACGGCTGCCTGGGCCACCGCGGGGTGGCCGACCAGGGCGGCCTCGATCTCGCCCGGCTCGATCCGGAAGCCGCGGATCTTGATCTGCTGGTCGGCCCGGCCGCGGTACTCCAGGGTGCCGTCCTCGGCACGTCGGGCGAGGTCGCCGGTGCGGTACATCCGCGAGCCGGGGGGCCCGAACGGGTCGGCGACGAAGCGCTGCGCGGTCAGTCCCGGTCGGTCCAGGTAGCCGAGCGCCACACCGGGACCGGCGACGTACATCTCGCCGACCGTGCCGGGCGGCACCGGCTGCAGGCAGTGGTCCAGCACGTGCACCCGCAGGTCGGCGAGCGGGAGGCCGATGGTGCCGCGCGGGGTGGGCTCCTCGACCGCCTCCCGGGTCACCCGGTGGTGGGTCACGTGCACCGTGGTCTCGGTGATGCCGTACATGTTGACCAGTTCCGGGCACCGGTCCCCGTACCGGTCCACCCAGGGGCGCAGGTGCGCGGCCTCCAGCGCCTCGCCGCCGAAGACGACCAGGCGCAGGGACAGCGGCGGGGCCCCGGCGGGCGCCTCCCGGTCGGCCTGCACCAGCTGGTGGAAGGCCGAGGGCGTCTGGTTGAGCACGGTGACGCGCTCGCGCCGCAGCAGCTCCAGGAAGTCCCCCGGCGCACGGGACACCGCGTAGGGGACGACCACCAGGCGGCCGCCGTGCAGCAGCGAGCCCCACAGCTCCCAGACGGAGAAGTCGAAGGCGTAGGAGTGGAAGAGCGTCCACACGTCCTCGGGGCCGAACGCGAAGTGCCCGGCGGCGGCGAACAGCCGCAGCACGTTGCCGTGCGGGACCGGCACGCCCTTGGGCCGGCCGGTCGAGCCCGAGGTGTGGATGACGTACGCCACGGTGTCCGGGGTGAGCGGCGCGGTCCGGTCGGCGTCGGTGAGGTCGGCGGGGGAGAGCGCGGCGAGCTCCCGCTCGACCTCCGGGGCGCCGAGCACCACGGGCGGTGGGCCGTCCGCGGGCAGCCTCCCGGAGCTGCCGGCCTCGGTGACGGTGAGCAGCGGCGCGGCGTCCTCGGTCACCAGGCGCAGCCGCTCGGCGGGCTGGGCCGGGTCCAGCGGCAGGTAGCCGGCGCCGGCCTTGAGCACCGCGAGGACGGCGGTGACCAGCTCGGCGGTGCGCGGCAGGGCCAGCGCCACCAGGCGCCCGGGGCCGGCGCCGCGGGCCGCCAGCAGCCGGGCGAGCCGGTTGGCCCGGTCGTTCAGCTCGGCGTAGGTCAGGGTGCCGTGCTCGTC
>NZ_JAKNTA010000116.1 GCF_022288725.1 Kitasatospora sp. A2-31
CCGTGGCCGCCCCCGGTGGCGACCGCCGCTACCAGATCCCGGACACCCCGGACAAGAACGGCCGCACCCTGTCCACCATCCCGGGTGGCAAGTACGGCTACATGCAGGGCACCTCGATGGCGTCCCCGCACGCCGCCGGTGTGCTCGCCCTGCTCGCCAGCACCCACCCGTGGGCCAACGCGGAGGAGCTGACCGAGCTGCTGACCAGCCAGGCCGAGTCGCACGCCTGCCCGTCGGGCCCGTACAACCCGGGCGGCGGCGGCGAGTGGGCCGCCACCTGCGAGGGCGGCGCGGACGACAACGGCTTCTACGGCGCCGGCATCATCAACGCCGAGAAGGCGGTCCAGTGGTGGCGCTGACGCGCTGACCGGTTGACCGGCTGACGCGACGACGCGCGGTGGGGAGCGGGACCCGACGGGTCCCGCTCCCCACCGGCATTTTGAGTACCGGTACTCAGGCGAAGGCCCGGGGCCGATCCGCACAATGGGTACGCACGACCGAGTGGAACCCCCCGTACGAGGAGCATCACGCCATGGCACAGAGCCACCCCGGCCGACCCTGGCCGACCGACCGCCCGGGCGGCGCGCGGAACTGGCCGTGGGTGCTGCTGGCCGTCGTCCAACTGCTCGTCGCCGTGCCGATGCTGACGCTGATGGCCTTCGCGGGCCTGGCGATCGGCCTCGGCGGCCTCGCCACCGAGGCGACCACGACGGGGGCCGTGCTGCTCCGCCTGCTCCTGCTGGCGACCGGCCCGGCGGTCGGCCTGCTGCTCCCCGCCCTGGCGCTGTCGTCGCCGGCCGTGCGCCGGGTGAACGCCGCCGCGCTCTTCGCGCTGTTCTCCTCCGGCCTGCTGGTCGGGACGCTGGTCGAGTACTTCGTCTGGGTCCGCCCCGCCGGGGGCTGACACCGGATCGGCACGGGGCGCCCGGTCGGCAAGGGGCGCCCGGTCGGTAGGGGGCGCCCGGTCGGCACGGGTCCGGATCGTCAGGCAGCCGGGCGGCGGGCCCGTCACTCGAAGTGGTGGTCCCAGACCGTCTCCACCGACGGCTTTCCGTGCAGGTCCGGCACCTCCTGGAGCCAGGCGGGCCGGCCCGCCCTGGTCCGGGCGGCCCGCCGGACCTCGGCCGCGCGCAGCTGCTCGGCCGTGGGGAACCCGTCCGGCAGCCACTCGGCGGAGAGCTCCGCGCGGGCGGCCAGGTGGTGCACGTAGGCGCGGCGCAGCGCGTCCACCGAGTCGAAGCCGGGCTCGTCGGCCAGCCACGCGTCCGGGACGAGCGCCACCACCTCCTCCAGCAGTCCGGCGGTGACCAGCGGTCCGAGCTCCCGGTCGGCCAGCGGGACGTCCGGCCGGTAGCCGCCGAGGGCGTGGGCGCTGAGGTCGTACCTGCGGCCGACGGAGGCCGCGGCGCCGGACCAGCGGTGGTGGAAGACCAGCGCGGCGCCGTTGTCGATGAGCCAGAGCTTCCCGTGCCAGACCATCAGGTTGGGGTTGTGCACGGTGCGGTCGACGTTGCCGGTGAGCGCGTCCAGCCAGACGATCCGGCCGGCCGCGACCGGGTCGACGTCGATCATGCCGGGCTTGAAGTCCCGGGCACCGGGCAGCAGGTCCATTCCCAGGTTGAGGCCGGCGCTGGCCCGGAGGATGTCCTGGATCTCGGTGTCGGGTTCGTGTTCGGCCACCGCGGGGTCGAAGTCGACGAGCCGCAGTTCGGGCACCGGCAGGCCGAGCCGCCGGGCGAGTTCGCCGACGATCACCTCGGCCACCAGCGCCTTGCGGCCCTGGGCGGCGCCGGTGAACTTG
>NZ_JAKNTA010000117.1 GCF_022288725.1 Kitasatospora sp. A2-31
GGCCCCCCCCGGTGGCGCCCGCCGCTACCAGATCCCGGACACCCCGGACAAGAACGGCCGCACCCTGTCCACCATCCCGGGTGGCAAGTACGGCTACATGCAGGGCACCTCGATGGCGTCCCCGCACGCCGCCGGTGTGCTCGCCCTGCTCGCCAGCACCCACCCGTGGGCCAACGCGGAGGAGCTGACCGAGCTGCTGACCAGCCAGGCCGAGTCGCACGCCTGCCCGTCGGGCCCGTACAACCCGGGCGGCGGCGGCGAGTGGGCCGCCACCTGCGAGGGCGGCGCGGACGACAACGGCTTCTACGGCGCCGGCATCATCAACGCCGAGAAGGCGGTCCAGTGGTGGCGCTGACGCGCTGACCGGTTGACCGGCTGACGCGACGACGCGCGGTGGGGAGCGGGACCCGACGGGTCCCGCTCCCCACCGGCATTTTGAGTACCGGTACTCAGGCGAAGGCCCGGGGCCGATCCGCACAATGGGTACGCACGACCGAGTGGAACCCCCCGTACGAGGAGCATCACGCCATGGCACAGAGCCACCCCGGCCGACCCTGGCCGACCGACCGCCCGGGCGGCGCGCGGAACTGGCCGTGGGTGCTGCTGGCCGTCGTCCAACTGCTCGTCGCCGTGCCGATGCTGACGCTGATGGCCTTCGCGGGCCTGGCGATCGGCCTCGGCGGCCTCGCCACCGAGGCGACCACGACGGGGGCCGTGCTGCTCCGCCTGCTCCTGCTGGCGACCGGCCCGGCGGTCGGCCTGCTGCTCCCCGCCCTGGCGCTGTCGTCGCCGGCCGTGCGCCGGGTGAACGCCGCCGCGCTCTTCGCGCTGTTCTCCTCCGGCCTGCTGGTCGGGACGCTGGTCGAGTACTTCGTCTGGGTCCGCCCCGCCGGGGGCTGACACCGGATCGGCACGGGGCGCCCGGTCGGCAAGGGGCGCCCGGTCGGTAGGGGGCGCCCGGTCGGCACGGGTCCGGATCGTCAGGCAGCCGGGCGGCGGGCCCGTCACTCGAAGTGGTGGTCCCAGACCGTCTCCACCGACGGCTTTCCGTGCAGGTCCGGCACCTCCTGGAGCCAGGCGGGCCGGCCCGCCCTGGTCCGGGCGGCCCGCCGGACCTCGGCCGCGCGCAGCTGCTCGGCCGTGGGGAACCCGTCCGGCAGCCACTCGGCGGAGAGCTCCGCGCGGGCGGCCAGGTGGTGCACGTAGGCGCGGCGCAGCGCGTCCACCGAGTCGAAGCCGGGCTCGTCGGCCAGCCACGCGTCCGGGACGAGCGCCACCACCTCCTCCAGCAGTCCGGCGGTGACCAGCGGTCCGAGCTCCCGGTCGGCCAGCGGGACGTCCGGCCGGTAGCCGCCGAGGGCGTGGGCGCTGAGGTCGTACCTGCGGCCGACGGAGGCCGCGGCGCCGGACCAGCGGTGGTGGAAGACCAGCGCGGCGCCGTTGTCGATGAGCCAGAGCTTCCCGTGCCAGACCATCAGGTTGGGGTTGTGCACGGTGCGGTCGACGTTGCCGGTGAGCGCGTCCAGCCAGACGATCCGGCCGGCCGCGACCGGGTCGACGTCGATCATGCCGGGCTTGAAGTCCCGGGCACCGGGCAGCAGGTCCATTCCCAGGTTGAGGCCGGCGCTGGCCCGGAGGATGTCCTGGATCTCGGTGTCGGGTTCGTGTTCGGCCACCGCGGGGTCGAAGTCGACGAGCCGCAGTTCGGGCACCGGCAGGCCGAGCCGCCGGGCGAGTTCGCCGACGATCACCTCGGCCACCAGCGCCTTGCGGCCCTGGGCGGCGCCGGTGAACTTGACCA
>NZ_JAKNTA010000118.1 GCF_022288725.1 Kitasatospora sp. A2-31
CCCCCGCCGTGACCACCAGGGACCGGAACGGCGGATGAGGACACCCCGGCCCCACCAGCCCCGGCCCCACCAGCCCCGGCGCCCGCCCCCGCCCGGCCCCTCGCTCGCCGCCGACACCGATGCCGGCCACGGCGTGCAGCAACTCGAGGGATACCTGTACTGGCAGGCCGAAACCGAAGAGGCCCGGCAGGCCGCCCGCGACCTGGCCGACCACCTCCCCTGGCTCACCGGCACCCAGCGCCACGACCTCGAACACCACTACACCCGCGCCCACCTCCACGTGTCCCGCGCGTACCTCACCCGGCTGCGCGGTCGCCGCGACGAACTGCGCGCCGAGTACGAGGCCCGCTACCGCCACCTGCGGGCGCGATGCGTGCTCACCGCACTCCTCGTGACGACCACGGCCGTGCTGTGCGCCGTCCTCAGCCTGATCCACCGCTGACCGGCCGGGGCCCGACGGTGCCCGCCTTCCCGCCGAAGCCGGGCACCTCGCGTCCGTCCAGCCGGCCGGGGGTCAGGCGTCGGTCGTCGTCGAGTGCCTGACCCAGCGGGTTTCCGCGATGCCGCAGGTGTAGGCGTGCGCCGCGGCGGCACGGAGACGACGGTCCGCGAGCCAGGGGCCGAAGATGCCGGCCCCGGATCCGGCGAAGCCGGGGTTGGTGAAGAGCCTCAACTCGTCCACCAGGTCCTGCCGTAGGAGGGACGTCACGAACCCCGCGCCGCCGAAGCACAGCAGGTCGCCGGCGGCCTCCTTCTTGGCCCGGGCGACGGCCTGGTCGAACTCGCCGTTGAGGACGGTGGTGTTCGGCCAGGCGCGCTCCGGCCGGCCCGTTCGGCTGACGACGAACTTGGGCAGAGCGCCGATGGCGCGGCTGAAGTTCCACTCCCCGTCGGTCGGGTGTCGGCGGGCCATCGCGTCCCAGTGGGCGAGGTAGCCTTCGTCGGCCATCGGACGGCTGAGGAGGATCCCCGCGGCGTCGGCGAACAGGTCGTTGAACGCTTCGCGCAGGTCCTCGCTCCAGGGCCACTGCGGCCCCCAGTTCCACAGCTGCCAGGTCGAATCCGCGAGCGTGCTGCTCACACAGCCGTCGATGGAGATCTGCATCGCCACGACCAAGCGGTTCATGACGTCCCTTTCTGTTCCTGGGCGGCCGGGGCCGCCTCTTCCCGGCGCTGCCACCCCCGAGTGACGGCACGGTGCGGATCGGCCGAACGGCCCGGCGCGTCACGGGCCGCTGCCGGCGGGAGGCGCTGACGGGGACGGCCCGCCGGCCGGACGGGCGGTTTCAGTACCGCTCGGCCCGGCGGGCCAGCGCAGCCATGGTCTCCGGCCAGTCGGCGGTGATCTGCGGGCCGATCCCGGGGCCGGCGTCGTCGGAGCCCTCCCCCGTGATCTCCAGCCGGTAGGTGATGCGAGCACCCCTTTCCACCGGGAGGACCTGGTGCACGGTGCGCAGGCGGACCGGACCGAAGACCGCCTCGTCGACGAAGCTCTCACCGGGGGTCACCTCGTCGAGGCGGAGCTCGACCGGGTCCTGCCCCCGGGGCACCATGGTGATCTCACCGCCGTCGGTGAAGCCGCCGCGCAACTCGATCTTCTCGATGTCGGTGTTCCACTCGGGCCAGGTCGCGACATCGGCCCAGATGCGCCAGACGGCAGAGGGTGCGGCGCTGGTCTCGACGCTGTGTTCGTACTTCCACACGGTGGCCTCCGGTTCATTGACAGGTGTGCAGTTGCGGATCATCGGCGCGCAGAGCATCTGCGCGGGGCGGCTGGTCGCCTGTGCCGGCGGTGCCGGGG
>NZ_JAKNTA010000119.1 GCF_022288725.1 Kitasatospora sp. A2-31
GCCCGCCTCGGCGGCGGCCCGCACCACGAGCCGCTGCTGCTCGCCGGTCTGGCCCGTGAGCTGTTCCAGTACGGCCGCATCACCACCACCGAGGCCAAGGCCCGCCGCCTGCGCCCGCTGGCGGAGAAGCTGATCACCAAGGCGAAGAAGGGCGACATCCACAACCGTCGCCTGGTGCGCAAGACCATCACCGACATCTCGGTGCTGCACACCCTCTTCACCGAGATCGCGCCGCGCTACGAGAACCGCCCGGGTGGCTACACCCGCATCACCAAGATCGGTCCCCGTCGTGGCGACAACGCCCCGATGGCCGTGATCGAGCTGGTCGAGGCGCTGACCGTCGCGCAGACCGCCGTCGGCGAGGCCGAGGCCGCCACCAAGCGTGCCGTCAAGGAGGCCGACGCCAAGGCCGAGGAGACCAAGGTCGAGGAGGCCCCCGCGGCCGCCGAGGCCGAGGCCGCCGAGCAGGCCTGACACCGCTAGGTGTCGTCGCGGGCCCGCTTCCCCATCCGTGGGGGAGCGGGCCCGTTCCTCATGTCCAGGGAGTGGAGCACAGTGGTCAACGATTGCGCCGAGCAGCCACCGGTGAAGGACGGCCCGGCCGACGGGTACGTCCGGGTCCGGCTGGACCTCGCCTACCACGGCGCCGAGTTCTCCGGCTGGGCCCGCCAGCGCGGCGGCCGCCGGACGGTGCAGGAGGAGATCGAGACGGCGCTGCAGATCGTCACCCGTAGCTCCGAGCTCTTCCCGCTCACCGTGGCCGGCCGCACCGACGCCGGGGTGCACGCCCGCGGCCAGGTCGCGCACGTGGACCTGCCGGCCGAACTCTGGGCCGCGCACCGGGAGAAGCTGCTGCGCCGGCTGGCCGGGCGGCTGCCCGGGGACGTCCGGATCTACCGGCTCGGCGAGGCGCCGGCCGGCTTCGACGCCCGGTTCTCCGCGATCTGGCGGCGCTACGCCTACCGGGTCGCCGACCACCCCGGCGGCGTCGACCCGCTGCTGCGCGGTCACGTGCTCTGGCACGACCGGCCGCTGGACCTCGACCGGATGAACGCCGCGGCCGAACTGCTCGTCGGCGAGCACGACTTCGCCGCGTACTGCAAGAAGCGCGAGGGCGCGACGACCATCCGCACCCTGCTGGAGCTGCACTGGGACCGCGTCCCGGTGGACGCCTACGCCGCGCAGGAGGGCTCGCTGGCGGTCGCCACCGTGCGCGCCGACGCCTTCTGCCACAACATGGTCCGCGCCCTGGTCGGCGCGATGCTGCTGGTCGGCGACGGGCACCGGCCGGTGGAGTTCCCCGGCGAGGTGCTGGCCGGCGGGGTGCGCAACTCGGCGGTCAACGTGATCCGGCCGTACGGGCTGACGCTGGAGGAGGTCGGCTACCCGGCCGACGACCAGCTCGCCGAGCGCAGCCGGCTCGCCCGCCGGATCCGCACGCTGCCGGGGCAGCCGGCGCCGGTCGCGGGGTAATCCGTTTTGGTCCTGGGCGGACGATGGGGACAATCGTCCGCATGGGACACGTCGAGATTTCGCACCTGGAGTACTACCTGCCGGACGGGCGGGTGCTGTTCGACGACGCGTCCTTCCGGGTCGGGGAGGGCGCCGCGGTCGCCCTGGTGGGCGCCAACGGCGCGGGCAAGACCACGCTGCTGCGCATGATCGCGGGCGACCTGCAGCCGCACGGCGGCTCGGTGACGATCAGCGGCGGGCTCGGCGTGATGCGCCAGTTCGTCGGCACCACCGGCCGAGAGGACCAGAAGGAGACGCCGGGCGCGCTGCCCGCCGACGCCTCCG
>NZ_JAKNTA010000012.1:0-16016 GCF_022288725.1 Kitasatospora sp. A2-31
GAGTACGTCCAGCGGCTCGAACGCCCCCGCTACCTGGTCGTCCAGCCCCCCAGCCGGCCACGCGCGAACGACACGGTGGCGTGAGAGTCATCGCCGGCCTGGCGGCCTGCTACGGCCGCCACCAGGCCGCCACCCGCCGGGCGTGACGGCGCCGGAAGACGGACGGCGGCCGCCCCGCGCCTCGAAGGCGCGGGAGCGACCGCCGGGTGGCGCACTACCTCAGAACTGCTCCACCCAGTACGGCGCGACGGTCATCCATCCGTTGCCGGTGGCGCCGTTGAGGCGGCCGGAGCTGGTCCGGGCCAGGGTGTACCAGGACTCCACGTAGTCCGGGTCGTCGGTCCACCAGGAGCTCGGCAGGGCGGCGAGCACCGCGTTGACCAGCGGGATGTACGCGCCCTGGTCGGCGATGGTGAGCAGCACCGCGGCCACGGCCTGGGCGAGGGCCAGGTAGTTGGTGTCGCCGTCGTCCTCCATCAGGACCACGTCGGCCAGGTTGTACTTGTAGTTCGACCAGTTCACCAGGATCTGGTTCGGGTTGTACACGGTACCGTCGTAGCGCAGGTAGGGCATGGCGACCGAGTCGACCCGGACCTTGCCGTCCTGCCCGAAGCCCGTGACCAGGCTGAACATCTCGGCCGCGCCCTTGAACCACGGCTCCTGGTCGTCGGAGACCTCGATGCTGTCGATCTTGGTGGCCCACCAGCCGCCGGCGGCCTGCGCGCCGGCGAGGCCGCGCGCGGTGAACTCCCTGCGCAGCACGTCGACACCGGCCGCCATCGCCTTCGACGCGTCGATGTCGACGAGGTAGACCGGCCGGTCGGGGACCGCGGTGGCGTCGAGGGTGTGGACGCTGCCGTCGGTGTCGTAGGCGCGGACGGTGCGTGCGTGGTCGTCGGCCACGGCGGTGGCCACCAGCGGCGTGGCACCGGCGTCGAGGGCCGCCCGCATCGACGCGTCGGCCAGCTGGACGCGCAGCAGCGGGCCGAGGCCGGCGTCGAGGCCCTTGGCCCCGGCGATCCGGCGGTCGGCGTCGGTGACGGCCTCGCCGAGGGAGTGCGCCGCGGGCGTGTCGGTGGCAGCGGCGAGCGGGGCGAGCTCGGTGCCGGCGGCGTCGGCTGCGGCACGCACCCGGGAGCGCCAGGTGGCGTCGGCGAGGGATCTGGCCAGGGCGCGGGCGACCTGGTCCTCGATAGCGGCGACCCGGCCCGTGGACTGCGATGCCCGGGCGGGGGCCGGCGCGGAGGCGGGGGCCGGCGCGGCGGCGGCCTGACCGGCCGTCAGCGCGGCGAGCGCCAGGGCCGCGACCGCGACGGTGCTACGCCGTAACCGGGAAAGGGAGAGCGCCATGGGGTTGTCCTCCTGACTCGGAAGGTGCGGGAACCGGCCCCGTCCTGGACGACGCCATGTCAAGTAAAGTCAGCAGCCGACCACCCATCAAGAAGCTGTTCGAAAAACGCTCCCCGGCGGCACGTACGGGGCTGCCCCCCGCGGCCCGGGCGACCCGCCGTGCCACCGCCTCCGGTCCGCGGTTGCCCCGGGGCGGATCCCCCCGACCGCCCGACCGGGCACCTCACTGGCACTCGACCGAGCACTCGACCGGACGCGTGCAGGAAATTGGATTCCAGAAGTCGCATTAGCTAGTCTTCGAGGCGTGAGGCTGACCAAGAGCACCGACATCGCCCTCCGCATCGCCATGCGGCTGGCGGTCCTCGACGAGGACGCGGCTCCGACCACCCGCCAGGTGGCCGAGTCGGTCGACGTGCCCTACACCCACGCCGCCAAGGTGGTCAGCCGACTGCAGCACCTCGGCGTGGTCGAGGCGCGGCGCGGCCGCGGCGGTGGGCTGTCGCTCACCTTCGCCGGCCGGACCGGCTCGCTCGGCCTGCTCCTCCGGGAGCTGGAGGGCGTCGGCGACGTGGTCGGCTGCGAGGACGACCCCCCGTGCCCGCTCCGGGCGGCCTGCCGCCTGCGCGGGGCACTGCGCACGGCCCAGGAGGCGTTCTTCGCTACGCTCGACCCGCTGTCGATCGGCGACCTCGTGTCCTCCCCCGCGGGGCCCGTGCTGCTGAGCCTCACCAGCAGACCGGCCGACTGACCCGGCCCGCCCCATACCGGCCGTCCCCACCGGCCGCCCCGGCCTGAACCACCGGGACGCAGCACCGCAGCACCGCACGACGGCACGCACACCCCACAGACGCGACCGTGCGACCGCACGGCCGAAAATGCGAATCTCAGATACCAGTTTGGAGCTCGCCGATGCTGTCCGCCAAGTCCGCCGAGATCGTCGAAGCCACCCTGCCCGCCGTCGGTGGGGCGATCGGGGAGATCACCCCGCTCTTCTACGGCAAGATGTTCGCGGCCCACCCGGAGCTGCTGCGCGACCTGTTCAACCGCGGCAACCAGGCCAACGGCACCCAGCGCCAGGCCCTCGCCGGTTCGATAGCCGCCTTCGCCTCCGCCCTGGTGGCCCACCCCGACCAGCGACCCGATGCCATGCTCGCCCGGATCGCGCACAAGCACGTCTCCGTCGGCATCGGCAACGCGCAGTACAAGATCGTCCACGAGCACCTGTTCGCCGCCATCGTCGAGGTGCTCGGCGAGGCCGTGACGCCCGAGGTGGCCGCCGCCTGGGACGAGGTGTACTGGCTGATGGCCAACGCGCTGATCGCCGCCGAGGACCGGCTGCGCACCGAGGCCGCCGCCGCCCAGGGCGGGGACCCGGACGACCTCTGGCGCCCGTACGCCGTGGTCGCCCGCTTCCAGGAGACCGACGACGTGGTCAGCTTCCTGGTCCGCCCGGCCGACGGCGGCCCGGTGCCGCCCGCCCGCCCCGGCCAGTACGTCTCGGTGCGGGCCACGATGGCGGACGGCGCCCGGCAGATACGCCAGTACAGCCTCTCCGGGAACCCGGACGGCGCGCTCCGGTTCACCGTCAAGCGGGTGGGCGCCGGCGCCTCCGGGGAGCCGGCCGGCGAGGTCTCGAACCACCTGCACGCGCACCTGAACGCCGGCGACGTGATCGAGGTCGCCCCGCCGCTCGGCGACGTCTCCCTCGCCGACGGCGACGGACCGGTGCTGCTGGCCTCCGCCGGCATCGGCAACACCCCGATGACCGCCATGCTGGCCCACCTCGCCGCCACCGGCTCCACCCGGACGGTCGTCTCCGTCCACGGCGACCGCGACCAGCTCACGCACGCCTTCCGCGCCGAGCTCGGCCGGCACACCGCCGAGCTGGCGAACGCCTCCGCCCACGTCTTCTACGAGCAGCCGCTCGGCGCGTGGCCGCAGGAGCGCACCGGCCTGGTCGACCTCGCGACGGTGCCCGTCCCGGCGGGCACCACCGCCTACCTCTGCGGCCCGGTGCCGTTCCTGCGCTCGGTGCGGGCGCAGCTGCTCGCCGCGGGTGTGCCGGCGGCGGACATCCACTACGAGGTGTTCGGCCCCGACCTCTGGCTCGGCCAGGACGCCTGACCGGTCCGTGGTCCGGCCGGGGCTCCCGATCCGGGGGTCCCGCCGGACCACGCCGGCCCCGGGTGCCGCGCCCTCCCTGCGGCGCGGCACCCTCCCGCCGGAGCGGCTTGCTCGGTAGCATCACGGCCGAACGATCGCCCACGATCACCGCGGACCGCCGAGCGGCCCGCCACGGACGCAGGGAGGACCGGTGCGCGTCGCACTCTTCGCCACCTGCGTCAACGACGCGCTCCACCCGTCCACCGCGATCGCCACCGTCCTGCTGCTCGAACGGCTCGGCGTCGAGGTCGACTTCCCCACCGCCCAGAGCTGTTGCGGGCAGCCGCAGTTCAACACCGGCTACCGGCACGCCTGCGAGCCGCTGCTGCGGCGCACCGCCCGCGCCTTCGCCGGCTACGACCACGTGGTGACCCCCTCCGGCTCGTGCGCGGCCATGGTCCGCGACAACTACCCCCGGATCGGTGCCCGGGCCGCCGCCGAGGGGCGAGGTCCCGACATTTCCGACCTTGCCGCCGAACTGGCGCCACGGATGTACGAGTTGACCGAGTTCCTGACCGACGTGCTGGGCGTCGAGGACGTCGGCGCGTACTTCCCGCACCCGGTGACCTACCACCCGTCCTGCCACGGACTGCGCGTCCTCGGCCTCGGTGAGCGACCGCTGCGCCTGCTGCGGGCCGTCAAGGGGCTGGAGTTGGCGGAACTGCCCGGCGCCGAGGAGTGCTGCGGCTTCGGCGGCACCTTCGCCGTGAAGAACCCGGCCGTCTCGGCCGCGATGGCCGAGGACAAGATCCGCAACGCCCTCGCCACCGGCGCCCGGGTGCTCTGCGCCGCCGACAACTCCTGCCTGCTGCACCTCGACGGGACGCTGCGCCGCCGCGGCGTCGCGCTCCGTCCGCTGCACCTCGCCGAGATCCTCGCCAGCACCGAGTCCGAGCCCTGGAGGCCGAGTTGAGCGGCGCCTTCCTGGGCATGCCCGCGTTCCCGGAGGCTGCCGCCCGGGCCACCCGGGACGCGAGGCTGCGCGCCAACCTGCGGCACGCCACCCACACCATTCGCGACAAGCGGGCCCGCGCCGTCGCCGAACTGGCCGACTGGGAGCAGCTGCGAGCCGCCGGGAAGGCGATCAAGGACCACACGCTGCGCCGTCTCGACCACTACCTCGTCCAGGTGGAGGAGGCCGTGACGGCAGCGGGCGGCTCCGTGCACTGGGCCGCCGACGCCGAGGAGGCCAACCGGATCGTCACCGGCCTGGTCCGTGCGACCGGCGAGCGCGAGGTGGTCAAGGTCAAGTCCATGGCCACCCAGGAGATCGGCCTCAACGAGGCGCTCGCCGCCGAGGGGATCACCGCGTACGAGACCGATCTCGCGGAACTGATCGTCCAGTTGGGCGACGACCGGCCCTCGCACATCCTGGTGCCGGCGATCCACCGCAACCGCGGCGAGATCCGGCGGATCTTCGCCGAGCGGATGGCTTCCTGGGGCCGCCCGGCGCCCGAGGAGCTGACCGATGCACCCGGCGAACTCGCCGAGGCCGCCCGGCTGCACCTGCGCGAGAAGTTCCTCCGCGCCGAAGTCGCCGTCTCCGGCGCCAACTTCCTCGTCGCCGAGACCGGCACCCTGGTGGTGGTCGAGTCGGAGGGCAACGGCCGGATGTGCCTGACCCTCCCGCGCACACTGATCTCGGTGGTCGGGATCGAGAAGGTCGTGCCGACCTGGCGGGACTTGGAGGTCTTCCTCCAGTTGCTGCCCCGCTCCTCCACCGCTGAGCGGATGAACCCCTACACCTCGCTGTGGACCGGCACCACGGCGGGCGACGGTCCGTCCGCCTTCCACCTGGTGCTGCTCGACAACGGGCGCACGGCCGCCCTCGCGGACGAGGTCGGCCGCCAGGCACTGCGCTGCATCCGCTGCTCGGCCTGCCTCAACGTCTGCCCGGTCTACGAGCGGGCCGGCGGCCACGCGTACGGCTCGGTCTACCCGGGGCCGATCGGCGCCATCCTCACCCCCCAACTGCGCGGCGCCGCGGGCGCGGTGGAGGCGTCGCTGCCGTTCGCCTCCTCGCTCTGCGGGGCCTGCTACGAGGTCTGCCCGGTGGCGATCGACATCCCGGAGGTCCTGGTCCACCTGCGCGAGCGGGTCGCCCGCGGGCCCGGGCACCGACTGGAGCGGGCGGCCGTCGCGGCCGCGGGCTACGTGCTGGACCGTCCTGCCCTGCTCGCCGCGGCCGAGCGCGCGCTCGCCCGGAGCAGGCGGCTGCACCCGCGCCGCCTGCCCGGCCCCGGCCGCGCCTGGACCGACACCCGGGAGCTGCCGCAGGTGCCCGCGGAGCCGTTCCGTGACTGGTGGCGGCGCAACCGGGCGTGAGGGCCGGAGGGCGCGAGGGAGTCGGGCACGGGGGCGCCGGACGGGAAGGCGCCGGACGTGAGGGAGTCGGCATGAGGAGTCGGGCATGACGCAGCCGGGCATGAGCGCCGCGCACACCAGAGGTTCGCGGGAGCTGGTCCTCGGACGAATCCGCGCCGCCCTGTACGGACCGGCGGCCCGGGCCGGCGACGGCCGTGCCGCCGCGCCCACCGAGCCGCCCGTCCCCCGCGACTACCTGCGCAGCCACGTCCCCGCCGACGATCCCGCCGCGCTGGTGGACCTGCTCCACCGCAACCTCGCCGACTACCGGGCCCTCGTCCACCGCTGCACCCCGGAGCTTCTCCCCGGGACGGTCGCCGGGCTGCTCGAGGCCCGCGGCGCCCGCACCGTGGCCGTCCCGGCCGACCTGCCGCCCGGCTGGCTCGCCGCCGTCCGGACCACCGAGCCGGTGCCGGACGACGGGACGCTCACCGCCGCCCGGCTGGACACCGTGGACAGCGTGCTGACCGGCTGCGCCCTGGCGGTCGCGGAGACCGGCACGCTCGTCCTGGACGCCGGGCCGGGCCAGGGGCGGCGCCTGCTCAGCCTCGTTCCGGACCACCACATCTGCGTAGTGCTCGCCCCCGAGCAGGTGGTCGCTTCCGTCCCGCTGGCGCTGCCCCGGCTCGACCCCCACCGGCCGCAGACCTGGATCTCCGGCCCGTCCGCCACCAGCGACATCGAGCTCGACCGGGTGGAGGGCGTGCACGGCCCGCGCACCCTGGAGGTGGTGCTGGTCGCCGAGGGCTGAGGAGCCACGGTCGGTCGGGACGCACGGGCACGTCCCCGGGAGCGGCGGGCTCAGGCCGGGCTCAGGCCGGGCGCAGCTCCAGCGTGCAGCACTTCGGCCCGCCGCCGCCCTTGAGCAGCTCGGAGACGTCGACCGGCCACGGCTCGTAGCCGTGCTCGGCCAACTGCGCGGCGAGCGCCTTGGCGGGTTCGGGCAGCAGGACGCGTCGGCCGTCCGAGACGGCGTTGAGCCCGAACACCTCGGCGTCCGCGTGGTCGGCGAGGATCGCGTCGGGGTAGAGGCTGCGCAGCAGGGCCTGGCTGTCCGGGGAGAAGGCCGCCGGGTAGTACATGACGTGGTCGTCGTCGAGGACGGCGAGTGCGGTGTCCAGGTGGTAGAAGCGCGGGTCGACCAGCGTCAGGCTGAGCACCTGCACGCCGAACAGCGCCCGGGCCTCGGCGTGCGCGGCCGGGTCGGTGCGGAAGCCCGTGCCGGCCAGGACGCGGCGGCCGGCCACCAGGAGGTCGCCCTCGCCCTCGTTGACGTGGCCGGCGCGGTGCACCTCGCGGTAGCCGTGCGCCCGGAACCAGGCCTGGTGGGCGTCGGACTCGCCGGCCCGCTCCGGGTGCCGGAAGGTCGCGACCAGCGCCCGGCCGTTCAGCACGGTGGCCCCGTTCGCGGTGTAGACCATGTCGGGCAGGCCGGGCACCGGGTCGATCAGCTCGACGGTGTGACCGAGCCGCTGGTAGAGCGCGTGGAGGTGCTCCCACTGGCGGACGGCGAGCGCGGTGTCGGTGGGGCGCTCCGGGTCCATCCAGGGGTTGATCGCGTAGTCGACGGTGAAGTGCGTCGGCCGGCACATCAGGAAGCGCCGCGGCCTGGCGGTGCGCTCCGGGGTTCGGTTCGGCATGCGGCTACCTCCGCCGTCCGGGGGTTGGGTTCCGGTCCGGTGTCCGGCGCGGTGCCGGGCGACGCCCGGAGCACGTCCCGGAAGGCGGCTGCCCGCACACCCCGGTTCGCACACGTGCACGGCCCGGCGGAACGTCGCAGCCCCCGGCGCACCCGGCGCGACCCCCCGGCGCACGGGGCGCGCGCCACAGCGGTGTGGCGCCGCCGTGTGGTGCCGCCGCCTCGCGCCGCCGCCGTGTGGTGCCGCCGCCTCGCGCCGCCGCCGTGTGGCGCCGCCGTCCCGCGCCGCCGCGCCGGACCGCCGCGCGCCCGTCGTGGCGGCCACGGCGCGGGGCCGTCCGGCGGGTGGCGGGCTGACGCTCCGTCCGCCGGTGGCACCACGTGGTCCATCTCACGTACCGCCACCGGCCACCTACGGTGGCGTAGGTCACTTGAGACAGTGAACTATCTACTTCATGCCGAACCTCCAGGAGACCCTTGACCTCAGTTCGTACGCTGCCCTCGGGGACAGCTTCACCGAGGGCCTGAACGACCCCGGCACCGACGGCGCCTTCGCCGGCTGGGCGGACCGGCTCGCCGGGATGCTCGCCGACGGACGGCCGCCGGGCGCCTTCCGCTACGCCAACCTCGCGGTGCGCGGGCGGCTGCTCGACCAGATCGCGGCCGAACAGGTGCCGCAGGTCCACCGCATGCAGCCCGACCTGGTCACGTTCTGCGCCGGCGGCAACGACATCCTGCGCCCGGGCAGCGACCCGGACGAGGTCGCCGAGCGCTTCGAGTCCGCCGTCGCCCAGCTGGTCGACTCCGCCGGGACGGTGCTGATCTGCACCGGCTTCGACACCCGCGGCGTGCCGCTGTTGAAGCACCTGCGCGGCAAGATCGCCACGTACAACGGCCACATGCGGGCCGTCGCGGACCGCAACGGCTGCAAGGTCGCCGACCTGTGGTCACTGCGCGCGGTGCAGGACCGCCGCGCCTGGAGCGAGGACCGGCTGCACCTCTCCCCCGAGGGCCACCAGCGGGTCGCCCTGCTGGCCGCCCGCTCGCTCGGCCTGCGCACCGAGCAGGACCCGGAGGCGCCCTGGCCGGCCCTGCCCGTGCAGTCCGCGGCCGAGCAGCGGCAGGAGAACCTGCAGTGGGCGCGCGAGTTCCTGATCCCGTGGGTCGGCCGCCGGCTGCGCGGCGAGTCCTCCGGCGACCACGTCGAGGCGAAGCGCCCGGAGCTGCTGCCGCTCTGACGAAACGTCAGCCAGCTGTGGTGCGCAGCCGCTCCCGTCAGCGGGGGCGGCTGCGCCACGGCCGGGCGGCAGCCGCGTGCAGCAGTGCGGCGGCCGCGGCCCCGACCGGGTACCAGAACAGGTCCGGCGGGTTGAAGGTCGAACCCAGGACCAGGCGGGCGAGCGCGCTGCTCCGGCCGAGCTCGTCCGGCACGCCGGTGAGCTGGAACAGCTCGACCGCCCAGCTCAGCCCGGCCGCCGCGAGAGCGGCGGGCAGCGGGCGCAGCCGCGGCACGGCCAGCAGCACCAGGGCGTACACCAGGACGGTGTAGAGCGCGTCCCCCGCCACCTTGGCGACCTCACCCCCGGCCACCGAGCGCACACCGAGCCCTGCCGCCACCGTCACGACCGCCGCCACCAGGGCCGCCGCACGCACGGCCCGCCTCCCCCGATGATCATCCACGGGGCCAGCCTAGGACGCCTTCGCCGGCCGCGTGGTCCGCGTGCCACGTGGAGGCTCCTCACCGCCTCGTGGTCGCCGGCACGCCCACCTCTGCCACCAGCGCCTTCCCCTGTCCACGGAGCCACGTCCGGCCGGCCCCTCCGCCGGCGCGGCAGGACGGGTCGCGATCGTCACCATGATCGATCACCGCCCGTTCGGCACCTCGAATCCGGGCATCCGCCCGGATTTCCGGATGCGCCCGCGCGACCCCCGGAACCGCCGCCCTCCGCGTGGCGTCCCTCCCTCCCGACAGGTCGCCCAGACCGAGGGGTAGCCTGCTGGCCGGCCCGTCGAGGGGCCGGGTCCGCGCAGTTCGCGGGCGGGAGCGACGGAAGGACGGGGCGGGGCGCAGTGACGCAGCTGACCGATGGGGTAGAGGGATCCGGCCTGGGCGCCGGCACGCCGGCCGGCAGCCGGACGGCCGGGCGGCGGTTCACCGTGGACGGGTTCGCACCCCGCCACGACGGCCGCGCCCGGGAACACGGCAAGGCGCTGCGTACGCGCACCCCGCGCGAGCGGCACGCCGAGTTCGCGCCCGCCGACGACCGCCCGACCGCCGTCGAGGCGATCGAGGCGTCCAACGCCGGCCGCCTCACCGACCTGGTGCCGATCCGGCTCGGCCGGATGGCCGCCACCCCGTTCGCCTTCCTGCGCGGCTCGGCCGGCCTGATGGCCGCCGACCTCGCCGGCACCCCGGCCACCGGTGTCTCCGCGCAGCTCTGCGGCGACGCGCACGCCGCGAACTTCGGCCTCTACGGCGACGCCCGCGGCCGGCTCGTGATGGACATCAACGACTTCGACGAGACCGTGCCCGGTCCGTGGGAGTGGGACCTCAAGCGGCTCGCCGCCAGCCTGGTGCTGGCCGGCCGCGAGATCGGCGCCGACGAGACCACCGCGCGCCGGGCCGCCTTCGACGCGGCCGGCTCGTACCGCCGGACCATGCGCGCGCTGGCCAAGCTCTCCGCCCTGGACGCCTGGAACGCCGTCGCCGACGAGCAACTGGTCTCCTTCGCCCAGGCGCACGACCTGGCGGAGGTGCTCGAGCGGGTCGGCACCAAGGCGCTCGGCAACACCGGCGCCAAGTTCGCCGCCAAGTCCACCGTCCGTACGGAGGACGGCGGTTGGCAGTTCACCGCCTCGCCCCCGGTGCTCAGCGAGGTCACGGACAAGACGGCCGCCGCGGTGGCCGCCTCGCTCGGCCCCTACGTGCAGACCGTGCCCGCCGAACTGCACCCGCTGCTCTCCCGCTACCACGTCCAGGACGTGGCGTTCCGCGTGGTCGGCACCGGCAGCGTCGGCACCCGCTCGTACGTCGTGCTGCTCACCGACCACCGGGACCAGGCGCTGGTGCTCCAGGTGAAGGAGGCCCGCCCGTCCGTGCTGCTGCCGTACCTGGCCAAGGCGGGCCACCCGGTGCCGGCCGCCGCCGTCGACGGCCACGAGGGCCGCCGGGTGGTGCTCGGCCAGAAGCGCATGCAGGTGGTCAGCGACACCCTGCTCGGCTGGACCACCGTCGACGGACTGCCGTACCAGGTCCGGCAGTTCCGCAACCGCAAGGGCAGCGTGGACCCGGCCGCGCTGCTGCCCGGACAGCTCGACGACTACGCCCGGATCACCGGCGCCCTGCTGGCCCGTGCCCACGCGCACACCGCCGACCCCGGCGTGATCAGCGGCTACTGCGGCAAGAACGAGGCCCTGGACGAGGCGATCGCGACCTTCGCCGTCGCCTACGCCGACCGCACCGAGGCCGACCACGCCGACCTGCTCGCGGCGATAAGGGCGGGCCGCCTGCCGGCGGAGCACGGCATCTGACCGCCCCTCGGCGGCCTCAGAGTTCACCACGCCGGCCGGCCGGGTCGAGGAACGGCGCGACCACCGCGACGTACTCGGCCGGCCGGCTGCGGTGCACCAGGTGCCCCGCGTCGACGGTGACCACCCGGCAGTCCGGGATCCGGTCCGCCAGCTCGGCGAGCCGGTCCTGCGGGACGTGGCTGGTCGGGCCGCCGGCCACCACCAGGGTCGGCGCGGTCACGGCGGCCATCCGCTCCAACCAGGCCGGGTCCGGGGTGTCCAGCTGTGCCTTGATCGCCCGTACCACCGCCCAGTCGAAGTCCACCGGCTCGGCCGGTGCCGCGGCCACCCGGCTCGCCGGTCGCGGGAACGGCGCGGGGACGTCCTCCAGCACCAGCCGGCCGATCCGCCCGGGGTGCTGCTGCGCCAGCAGGTAGGCGACGACGCCGCCCATCGAGTGGCCGACCACGTCCACCCGCTCGAGGCCGAGCGCGTCCAGGAAGCCGAGGACGTCGTCCCGCATCAGGTCGACCCCGTACGCGCCGGGCCACCCGCTGTCGCCGTGGCCGCGCAGGTCGAGCGCGAAGACGTGGTGGTGCGGGGCGAGTTCCGGCAGCACGCCGTCCCAGTCGCAGGCCCGCTCGCCGAGCGCGTGCAGCAGCACCAGCGGCGGCGCCCCGGGCGTGCCGTACTCCCGGTAGGCGAGGGTGACCCCGGTGACCCCGGGCAGGTCGACGGTGCGACGCGTCGGGCGGGGCTCCCGCCCCCGGCCGGCCCGGTGCCCGTGGTGACCCTCGTGGGCGGGCTCGGCCGGAGTCAGGTGATCAGTCATGACGGTCACCCTACGCCCGGACTCCGGCCCCGCGGCCGCCCGTTCGCCCACCGCTCAAAGGCCTCCGGCCGGGCGCACCCCCGGCGCACGGTCCGGACGGGTCGCGCCCGCCGCGTCGAGTCTGCCGCGCGGTCCTCACCGCCCGCCCCTCACCGCCCGCCGCCGGGTGCCGCGTCCTCCCGCACGCCGGGCGCCGGTGCCCCCGGAACCGCCTCCGCCCCGGCTGCGGGCGCCTCGCCCTCCCGCGCAGCGGCGCGGCCCGCGTACACCGAGGCCAGCACGGCCAACGCGGCCACCGCCGCGCAGACCCCGCTCGCGTACGCGTACGCCGAACGGTGACCGCCGCCGCCCGCGGTGGCACGCAGGTAGACGCCGGAGAGTGCGGAGACGCTGACCGCGGCCGCGATCCGCTGCGCCATCTGCAGGATCGCCCCGCTCACCCCGGCCGCCTCGGCCGGGGCGTGCCGCAGGACGTACGCCTGGTTGGTGGCGCCCATGACGCCGACCGCCGCGCCGCCGAGCAGTTGCAGGGCGGCCAGCAGCCAGGGCAGCGCGCCGGTCGGCCCCCACCGCACCACCAGTCCACCGGTCAGCATCACCAGCGCCGAGCCGGCCATGCCCGCGGTGACGGTCCGGCGGCCGAAGCGCTGCACCACCCGCCAGGCCAGAGCGGAGGCGACCCCCATGGACACCGCCGACGGCAGCGCCACCAGCGCCGCGCCCATCGGGGAGAGGCCGAGACCGTCCTGCAGGAACATCGCCAGCACCAGCCCGGCCGCGACGGAGGAACCGAACTGGGCCATCGCCACCGCCGTGCCCAGTGCGTACGGCGCGGAGCGGGTGAGCGCCGGGTGGATCAGCGGGTGCCCGCCGGCCCGCGCGTACCGCCGCTGCCACCAGGCGAGCGCGCCCAGCAGTAGGCACGCGCCGACCGCGAAGGCGAGCCAGCCGGTCCAGCCGGGCGGCTGGACGAAGGGCAGCATCAGCACCAGCGTCAGCGCGCCGACCAGCAGCAGGCCGACCAGGTCGAGATCGGCGTGCCGGGCGCTGGGGCGCGGACGCGGCAGCCAGCGGGCCGCCAGTGCCGCGGTGGCCAGCCCGAACGGGACGTTGAGCAGGAAGGTCAGCCGCCAGCCGGCCTCGGGGCCGACGGCGGCCAGCACCGCGCCGCCGATCGGCGGTCCCAGGGCGAAGGCGAGGCCGCCGGTCACGGCGTACATGCCGAGCGCCCGGGCGCGCAGCTGGCCGGCGAAGACGTCCTGGAGGGTGCCGATCATCTGGGAGTTGACCAGTCCCGCCCCCGCTCCCTGGAGCAGCCGGGCCGCCACCAGCACCCAGGGCTCGGTCGCCGTCGCCGAGAGCACGCTGACCGAGGTGAACAGGGCCAGGCCCGCGACGAAGAACCACTTGCGGCCCCGGACGTCGCCGAGCCGCCCGCCCGGCACCAGGGCCAGGCCGAAGGCCAACGAGTAGCCGGCCACGATCCACTGCAGGTGGGCGGGTTGGGCGTGCAAGGCCTCCCGGAGCGCGGGTATGGAGGTGTTGAGCACGGACTGGTCGAGCAGGGTGGTGAACCCGCCCGCGACACAGACCAGCAGGACGCGGCGCCCGGCGGCGTCGAACCGCGCCCGGGGCGCCGCCGGAGCGGGGTCGGCCGTGGACCGCTTCACGGGACGACCACCACCAGCGCGTACCGGGCCTCCGCCGGGCCCGGACAGCGGAACCGGGTGCTCTCCGCGACGAACCGCAGGCAGTCCCCCGCCGCCAGCAGGTGCGCCTCACCGTCCACGGTCAGCTCCAATTCGCCCTCCAGCAGCCAGAGATGGTGTTCGAGCCCGGGTACGGACGGCCGGTCGTACGCGAGGTCGGCACCCGCCGGCAGCCGGCCCTCGATCAGCTCCGCCCGCAGCGACCCGTGCGGCGGCGACACCGACCGGCGCACGAACCCGGTCGCCTCGTCCCGCCACACCCGCTGCTCGTCCGCCCGCACCAGCCGGGCCGGCACCGACTCCACCTCGGCGAGCAGGCGCGACATCGTCCGGCCGTACACCGCGCAGAGCCGCCCGAGCACGGCCGCCGTCGGGCTCACCTCCGCCCGCTCCACCCGGGACAGCGTCGACCGGCTGACATCCGCGCGCTGCGCCAACTCCTCCAGCGTCCACCCCCGTTCCACCCGCAACTCCGCCAACCGCGTCGCCAGCCGCTCATCGGCGGCGGTGTCGATTCCCATATTCGCGATGCTATCCCGGATACGGGATGGCGGACAGCGACCGAGCGCGTCTCCATGCGCAGTCCGGGGGCAGCACGTTCACCCTGGCGGACGGGACGAAGAAGTCCAGCGCCGCCGCGGAGGTGCAGATCGGCACGCTCCGGGTACGGATCGCCGACCTCCACGACCTCCCGGCGCAGGACTACCTCGTCCTGGGCGGCGGCCCGGCCACCCGCGCCACGTTCCTCGGCCATCCCGCGATGACCTACTCCGATCACACCGCGGCGCTCCACTTCGACCTCGGCGGCGGGACGGCCACCACCGGCACCGGCGGCATCGCCCGGCACCTCGTCGTCGGGAGGGACGGCACGGCCGACGGCGGGTCCTACGAGCTCACGATCCGGCTGCCGGGCGGTGCACGGCGCAGGCCTGCGATCACGGAGAGTCATAGGCCTGCGGAACCCCTCCCACCTGGTCATATGATGTGCGCCACCAGGGCCGATCAAGCCCTGGTCGGGTGAGGGGGGATCATGTTCGGCATCATCAGACCGTGTCGTCACCGGCTCTCGGAGCGGTTGCAGACCTCGTGGATGGCGCACCTGTGCGGGCTCTGCCTGGCACTGCGGGACGACCACGGGCAGCTGGCGCGGACCGCCACCAACTACGACGGCCTGATCATCTCGGTGCTGGTCGAGGCGCAGTGCGCCGAGGACGACGCCTCCTGGCGCCGCACCGCCGGGCCCTGCCCGCTCCGGGGGATGCGCACCGCCTCGGTCGCCAAGGGTGAGGGCGCCCGGCTGGCCGCGGCGGTCTCGCTGGCGCTCGCCTCGGTGAAGATCCGCGACCACGTCGAGGACCGCGACGGCGTCTTCGCCCGCAGGCCGGTGGCGGCCGGGGCACGGGCGGTGACCAGGCGCTGGGACCGCAAGAGTGCCGGCAGCGCGTCGGCCGTCGGCTTCGACACCGCCGTCCTGCTCGACGCCGCGGCCCGCCAGGGCGAGCTGGAGCGCTCGCTGACGCCGGGGGGCTCGGTGCTGCTCGTCACCGAGCCCACCGAGAGCGCCACCTCGGCGGCGTTCGCGCACACCGCCGAGCTGGCCGGCCGGCCCGGCAACGCCGCGCCGCTGGCCGAGGCGGGACGGCTGTTCGGACGGCTGGCGCACCTGCTGGACGCGGCCGAGGACCAGGCCGCGGATGCGGCGAGCGGCGCCTGGAACCCGCTCACCGCGACGGGCACCGACCGGGCGGAGGCCGAGCGGCTCTGCCGGGACGCCGTGCACGGCATCCGGCTCGCGCTGCGCGACGTGGAGTTCACCGACCGCGCGCTGGTCCACGTCCTGCTCGGCCACGAGACCGAGCGCGCCGTCGACCGGGTCTTCGGAGCGGCTTCGCACGCCGCCTCCTGCCGCACCGAGGCCGCAGCGGCCGGCAGCGCACCGGGCGGCACCGCGCCGCACGCCGCCAACCCGTACCAGTCGCCACCCACGAAGGACCCGAACCAGGCTCCTCCGGCCGGCCCCGGGGCGCCGGTCCCGCCGTGGGTGCCGCAGGGCCCGGGGTTCACCCCGCCCGGCGCACCGCGCCCGCCCCGCCGCAACCTGCTCTCCGGGTGCGCGATCTGGGCGCTGATGGCCTGCTCGTGCCAGCTGATGTGCTGCAACCACAACGACCCGTTCTCGCGCGAGCCCCGGGAGGGCTGGTGCGCCCGGCAGGACTGCAACTGCGGGCAGTGCGACTGCAGCGGCTGCAGCAACTGCGACAGCTGCTGCCAGTGCTGCGGCGACGACGGCTGCTGCGACGGCTGCGGGTGCGACGGCTGCTGCGACGGAGGCTGCGACTGCGGCTGCAGCTGAGCCCCTGTTCGTGAACGGCTCGCCGGCACGGTGACACCATGCACCCCGCACCGGCGAGCCGTCCTCGTTCGCCATGACATGACGGCAGTCGACCCA
>NZ_JAKNTA010000012.1:16307-48834 GCF_022288725.1 Kitasatospora sp. A2-31
GCCTCCGGCGCGTCCCGGACGACGGCCACGCCCTCCAGCGTCGACCAGCGGGCCCGGTCCACCTGGCAGACCGCCACCCGCATCCCGGCCTCGCCGGCCGCCAGCACATTGCGCACCTTGCGGCTGGTCCGGCTGCTGATCACCCGCGCGACGCCGGTCTCCGGCTGGTACGTCACCCCCACCGGCACCACGTGCGGCGAGCCGTCCGGGCGGGCGGTGGTGAGGGTGGCGATGTGGCGCTCGCGCCAGAAGGCGAGGAAGGCGTCGTCGAGGTCGCGCGGATCATGGGCCATGGCCGCGATCGTACGACGTCCGCCCCGGTACGGGGGCACCGGGGCGGACGGGCGCCGGTACGCGGGCACCGGGGCGGACGGGCGCCGGTACGCGGGCACCGGGCGGACGGGCGATCCGTCCGCCCGGGCCGCGGCGGGCCGGGGCGGGCCGCGGACGAGCGGCGCGGCTCAGTGGCCGCGGGCGATCCAGTCCGGCAGGGACGGGGCCTCGTCCCCGATCGTGGTCGGGTCGCCGTGCCCGGTGCGGACCACCGTCCCGGGCGGGAGCGTCAGCAGGCGGTCGCGGATCGAATCGATGATGGTCGGGAAGTGCGAGAACGACCGGCCGGTGGCACCCGGACCCCCCTGGAAGAGCGTGTCGCCGGTGAAGACCGTGCCGAGGTCCGGCGCGTAGAGGCAGACCGCGCCGGGCGCGTGGCCGGGAGTGTGGAGCACGGTCAGCGCGGTACCCGCGACCTCGATCCGCTGCCCGTCGGCGAGCTCGCCGTCCGGAAGCCGGTCGGGGTGGGTGAGCTTCCACAACGGGAGGTCGTCGGGGTGCAGCAGGATCGGCGCGCCGGTGCGCCCGGCGAGCTCCGGTGCGGCGTCGACGTGGTCGTTGTGCGCATGGGTGGAGACGATCGCCAGCAGCCGGCGGCCGCCGAGCGCCGCCTCGATGGCGTCGGCGTCGTGGGCGGCGTCGATCACCACGGCCTCGGCGTCGTCACCGACGATCCAGACGTTGTTCTCCACCTCCCAGCTGCCGCCGTCGAGTTCGAAGGTGCCGGCGGTGACCAGCCGGTCGATCCGGGCCGCGCCGGCGGCCGCTGCGTCCTGGGCCGCGCCGCTCACAGGACCACCACCGAGCGGAGCACGTCGCCCTCGTGCATGCGCGCGAACGCCTGCTCGACGCCGTCGAGCGGGATGGTCTCGGTCACGAAGGCGCCGAGGTCCAGGCGGCCCTGGAGGTAGAGGTCGATCAGCATCGGGAAGTCCCGCGAGGGCAGGCAGTCGCCGTACCAGGAGGACTTGAGCGCGCCGCCGCGGCCGAACACGTCGAGGAGCGGCAGCTCCAGCTTCATCTCCGGGGTCGGCACGCCGACCAGGACGACGGTGCCGGCGAGGTCGCGGGCGTAGAACGCCTGGGTGTAGGTCTCCGGGCGGCCGACCGCGTCGACCACGACGTCCGCGCCGTTGCCGTCGGTCAGCGCACGGATCGCCTCGACCGGGTCCGTGGTGCGGGAGTTGACGGTGTGGGTGGCGCCCAGCCGCTGCGCGCCGGCGAGCTTGCGGTCGTCGATGTCCACCGCGATGATCTTCGCCGCGCCCGCCAGCCGGGAGCCGAGCACGGCCGCCCCGCCGACCCCGCCGCAGCCGATCACGGCGACCGAGTCGCCCCGGCCGACGCCGCCGGTGTTGATCGCGGCACCGAGGCCCGCCATCACCCCGCAGCCCAGCAGGCCTGCGACGGCCGGCTCGGCCGCCGGGTCGACCTTGGTGCACTGGCCGGCCGCGACCAGGGTCTTCTCGGCGAAGGCGCCGATGCCCAGGGCCGGGGAGAGCTCGGTGCCGTCCAGCAGGGTCATCTTCTGCCCGGCGTTGTGGGTGGCGAAGCAGTACTGCGGGCGCCCGCGCTTGCAGGCGCGGCACTGGCCGCAGACCGCACGCCAGTTGAGGATGACGAAGTCGCCGGGCCCGACCTCGGTCACGCCCTCGCCGACCGACTCCACGATGCCCGCGGCCTCGTGGCCGAGCAGGAACGGGAACTCGTCGTTGATGCCGCCCTCACGGTAGTGGAGGTCGGTGTGGCAGACGCCGCAGGCCTGGATCCGGACCACCGCCTCGCCCGGCCCGGGGTCGGGCACGACGATCGTCGTCACCTCCACGGGCGCGCCCTTGGCACGCGCGATGACTGCCTTGACCTGCTGGGCCATCAGATTCCACCTCCGTCGGCCGGGGCGGCTCTGCACCCGGCGTGACCTGCGTCGACCTGTGCCGACGTGTGTCGGCCGGCGTCGAACGAGCTGCCCACGAAGCGTATCGTCCGAGCCCGGCCGGGACCGGCGAACGGCCGGGGCGATCCGGATCGCCACCGCTTCGCCCTCGGTCCTGCCCCGTTCGGTCGCCGTTCCACCTCCGAGCCCGCCGCCGTTCCGTCGCCGTTCAACCTCCGGCGCCGCCACCGGCCGGTCCCCGGCTCGGCAGGGGCGCGAAGGCCGAACCGAGCGCCCGTCATCCTCCCCCGGTCCTCCGGCGTTGGCTGGATTCGTTGCTGACTGTGGCGCGGCGCCCACGTACGGTCGTACCGAACCCGACCCGTCCGACCCACGCGCCCCGTCCGCTCGCCCCGCCCGTCACCGGGCTCGCCCCCTGGTCGACCCCGTCCGACGCGTGCCCGCGTGCCTCCCCGGACCCAACCCGTCCGAGCCGTCCCCGCGCACCTCCCCGGATCCACCCCCCGCCGGGCCGCCCCGCGTGGCCCACCGCCCTGGAGTCTGGAGTACGGATGTCCGCCGAGAACAGTGCCACCGCCCCGACCGCCGCGGACGCCGCGGCGCCGCTGCCCCCGCTGCACTGCCTGCGCCTCCTCGCACCCGGCCCGCCGCGGCTCGGCAAGCTGCCCACCGGCACCCCGGTCTGGCTGGTCAGCCGGCACGCCGACGTCCGCCAGGTGCTCACCGACCCGCGGATGGGCCGCGCCGCGCTGTACGCGCCGGACGCGCCCGCGGTCTCGCTCGTCCCCAACATCCTGGACGACCCGGAGGCCATGCTGAACCTCGACGGCACCGACCACCAGCGGCTGCGCCGGACCGTGCAGCGGGCCTTCACCCCGCGCGCGATCGAGCGCTGGCGGCCCTGGGTGGCTTCGGTGGTCGAGCACCTGCTGGACGAGCTCATCGACCAGGGCTCGCCCGTCGACCTCGTCGCCGCCTACACCCGGCCCCTGCCGGTGGCCGTGATCAGCAAGCTGATGGGACTGGACGGCCTCGACGGCAAGCGCCTCGCGCACTGGAGCGACCACGCACTCTCCACCACCGCCCACTCCGCCGAGGCGGTCGCGGCAGCGCTCGCCGACTTCGCCGCCTTCGGCGCCGAGCTGATCGCGCAGCGCCGGGCCTCCCCCGGCGACGACCTGGTGAGCGGGCTGCTCGCGGCCGCCGAAGAGAGCGGCGACATCAGCGAGAGGCAACTGGTCTCGCTGGTGATCGGTCTGGTGGTGGCCGGGCACGAGACCACCATGACCACCCTCGGCAACGCCCTCGTCTACCTCCTCGGCGACGGCCGGGACGCCTGGCAGCGGCTCGCCTCGGACGAGCAGAGCGCGACCGCGGCCACCGAGCAGTTGCTGCGCGCCGTCCCGCTGGGGGACGGCCAACACCTGCCGGGCCTGCTCCGGCGGGCCGTCACGGACGTCGAGATCGGCGGCGTGGCGATACCGGCCGGGAGCGTGGTCGCCGCCGACACCAGCGCGGCCAACCACGACCCGGGGCTCTTCACCGGCGACCTGACGACCGAGCTCTTCGCCCCGCTCGCCGCCCCGCTGCTCACCTTCGGCGCCGGACCGCACCACTGCCTCGGGGCCTGGCTCGCCCGGATGGAGCTGGAGCTCGCCCTGCACCGGCTGGCCCGCCGGCTGCCCGCGCTGCGGCTGACCGAGCCGGTGGAGTCCCTCGACTGGCGGCGCGGTCTGCTGACCCGCAGCCCGCAGAGCCTGCCGGCCGCCTGGTGACGGCGGACCCGACCGGGCCGGCCGGAGGGCCCGGGGCAGCGATCGGGCCAGGGGCACCCGGGCGCGCGGCGGAGCCGCCGACGGCGGCCGAACGGGTGGTGGTCCGGGTCGACCGTGACCGCTGCATCGGCTCGGGCATGTGTGCGCTCACCGCGCCGGGCTCCCTGGAGCTCGGCGCCGACGGCCTGGCCCGCCCGCTCCGACAGGCCGCCCCGGCCGGTGGAGGGGACTCCACCGGGGGCGAGAACACCGCCGGTGGCGGGCCCGGCCCCGGCGAGCCGCTGACGGAACGTCTGGCCGAGGCCGTCGACTACTGCCCGGTCGAGGCGCTGGCCCTGTACGCGGCCGGTGACGGCCGCCGGATCGCCCCGTCCCCGTAACGGCCCCACCAGCACGCCGGCTCGCCGGCTCGCCGGAGCGCCCCTCGCTCGGACACGGTGTCGTGGCCCGCCCCGGCTGGGGGGGCGGGCCCACGACGCCGACGACACGCCCGGCCGATCAGGCGGCGCCGGCGCCGTCGGCCGCGGCCCAGGCCAGCGCCGCACGGATCTCGCTCTCCGGGTCGCCCTCGTGGTACGGCCGCTCGCTGTCCTCGATGTGGTCCAGGAACTCCTGGTACCGCACCGCGTAGGCGAAGTGGGACAGCGGCTCGATCAGGTGCAGCGCGCGCTCCGGGTCCGAGCCCGGAGCGTGCGTGCGCCACGCCTCGGCCCAGACCGCGGCCAGCTGCGCCCACCGCTCCCCGTCGACGTACTGGCGCGGGCGCAGCCCGTCCATGGCCGGGTGGCCGAGGCAGGAGTCGGCGTAGTCGACGACCACCGCGCTGGCGCCGTCGGAGCGCCAGTTGCCGGGGTGGAAGTCGCCGTGCACCAGCGTCTCCGGCAGCCCGCAGGCGGCCAGCTCCTCGACCAGCCCGGGCAGCCGCGCGGCGAGCGTCCGGGCCGCTGCGAGCTCGTCGGCCGTCAGGTCGCAACCGGACGCGGCGCCGAGGCGGTCGAGCAGCGCGTCCACCTGGGCGAGCAGGGCGCGCGGGGTACGGTCGCGCAGCCCCGCCGCGACGGCCCGGCCGTCGGCGGCGAGGGCCGCCTGGGCGGCCACCAGCCGGGGCACGACGGCGGTGACCTCCTCGGCGGACGGGCCCCACAGGTCCTCCCCGGGCACGTGGTCCAGCAACAGCATGCCGTGCTCCGGGGCGGCGCCGATGACCGGCGGGACCAGCGTCGGGTCGGCGCTGCCCAACAGGGCGATCACCTCGCCCTCGCGGGCGTTGAACGCCGGGTTGATCACCTTCAGCCAGGCGTCGGTACCGCTCGCGGTGCGGTAGCGGAAGAGGCCCGAGAGGTTCCACGTCCGGATCTGCTCCGCGGGCGCGACCGCCGGACGGCCCGCCCGGTCCAGCGACCGCTCGGCCCACTCGAGCGCCGCGCGCAGGCCGGGCAGCGTGGCCCAGCCAGCCCGCCGCTCGGCAGGGCCGAGCAACGCGGCGACCTCCGGCGTCGCCTGACGCGGCACCAGGCCGGTCGGCCGCTCCAGCGCCTCGACGTGGTAGACCACGTGGCCGCCGTGGCCGGCGCCGTCACCCGGCGCGTCCGCGAGCCGGAGCACCACCGCGGGCACCCCCAGCTCCGCGGCCACCCGCTCGACCACCGGCGCGGCGGAGGACCAGAAGCCCCCGTCCACCTCGAACGGGCCGACCGGCCCGAAGTACTCGCCCCTGTGGGTGAGGTGGATGCTGACCGTCCGGTTCTCCGCTCGCTGCATCCGCGCAGGATCTCGCACCGTCCCACGGCACGCGACCGATTATTCGGCGAGCTGCGCCACCGATCGTCACCGACCCACCTCTCCCCGTGCCGGCCGCCCCGCCCACCAGCGGGGCGGCCGGACGCGTGCTCGGCACCGCCCGACGGCGCCCGTCCACTCTGACCAGCGCGAACACCGGACTCTCCGCCCCGACCCACCGGCCCGGGACCGGTGACCGGGTGAGAGGATCGCGCGGACGGATCCCTACGAGGAGGCACGGTGGACGACCGCCCGAAGCATGACCACTCCGGCTGGGAGGAGGTCGTGCTCGCCGCCCGGGAGCGTGCCCGCTCTCGCCAGTCCCGGATGATCGAGCGCTACGGGCTGTCGGGTGACGTGCAGTACGACTGGTCGCTGGACGACGCCCGGATCACCTGGTCGCGCGGCGGGGCGGTATTCCTCGCCGGTCGGCTCACGATGATCGGCAGCGTCAGCCTCTCCCGGCGGACGTGGCTCTGGTCCTGGGCGAACGACTCCCTGCCGCGGGCGGCCCTGGGCGACATCGAGAAGGTGCGCCGGTTCGGCGAGGTGAACGGCTACCCCGTCCTGCCGTGGCCGCGCTTCGACCACCATCCGGAGCTCGTGGCCGAGGCACGGATGGTCGCGGCCGCGGTGCTCGACGCCGAGGGCCTCTGGGCGGAGTCCCTGGACGACGTGCAACTCCACTTCCTGGTCCATGATCTGACGCTGGCTGCCGAGCACCGGTGACGTGCAGCCGGCGCCCGGCCCGTTCGCGCGGCCGGCGGGCCGGTCGCGGAGTTCCTGCAGGGGGCCGACAACCTCTCGGGTGTACGGGAACATCAACGGCTTCACCAACTACCAGCTGGGCGTGGACTACCGCGACATGGAGAACCAGTGGAGCAGGCTCTCCCAGGCCGCACACGCCCGGCGGCAGGGCCGGTCCGCGTCGGTGCGGCTGACAGGCAACAACGTCACGAGCTTCGACCGGCTGCGGCGCGTCGTCGGTTTCGTGGAGCTCCACGGCTCCCAGGCACTGCTGGAGCTCCTCCGCACGGGTGAGCGCGGGGCCGTAGCCTCGGCCGTGGGCCGCGGCGCCGGCCCCGCTTCCGCCGGTCAGCCGGCGATCACCACCGCCGCGCCCGACACCCGGACACGGCGGTCCTCCTCGCGGAGCTCAACCCGGAGCACGCCCGGCCGGCCGAGGTCCTCGCCCTGGTGCAGGGTCAGGACCGCCGGCGCGGCGACGGCCGCGAGCTCGCGCAGGTACGCGCCGAAGGCGGCGGCCGCGGCGCCGGTGGCCGGGTCCTCGACGACGCCGCCGACCGGGAACGGGTCACGGACGTGGAAGACGTGCTCGCTCTCGCGCCAGACGAGCTGCAGCGTGAGGAGGTCCCGGGCCGTCATGAAGGCGGCGAGGCCGTCGAAGTCGTAGTCCAGGCGGGCCAGCCGGTCGCGGGTGGCGGCTGCCAGTACGAGGTGGCGGGCACCGGCGAAGGCGACCCGGGGCGGCAGCGAGGCGTCCAGCTCGTCCGCCGACCAGCCGAGCAGGGCGAGCACCTCCGCGACGTCCGCCTCACCGATCTCCTCCACGTGGGGCTCCACGCTGGTGAGGGTGGCGCGCAGCACGCCGTCGGCGTCCTTCTCCACCTCGATCGGCACCTCGCCGGCCCGGGTGACGAAGACGTACGCGCCGGGTCCGTGCCGCTCGGCGAGCGCCACGGCCGAGGCCACGGTGGCGTGGCCGCAGAACGGCACCTCCGCCAACGGGCTGAAGTACCGCACGGTGTAGGCGCCTTCGGCCGCGCCGGGGACCAGGAAGGCCGACTCGGAATAGCCGAGCTCGGCGGCGATGGCGAGCATCCGCTCGTCGGAGAGACCGGAGGCGTCGAGCACCACTCCGGCCGGGTTGCCCCCGGTCGGCTCCGTGGCGAAGGCGGTGTAGCGCAGGACCTCGGGACCGGCGGCGGAGGTGGGCGCGGAAACGGCATCACTGGTCATGCCCGGTCGAACGCATCCCCCCGTCTCGCTGTTCCCGGCTGCACCCGCTCGCACCGGGCGATTCCCGGGGCGCGCCGCCGCTGCCCGGGCCGGTCGGAGCGGCGCGGGCGGCGGACGCGGGCGGCGGACGCGGGCGACGGGCGCGGACGGCGGGCCCGGGCGGCGCGGTTCAGCGCAGCACGGCCTCCAGGAGGTCGGTGCCGAGCCGGGCGCTGCCGGCCAGGTCCAGCTGGTACAGCATGTACCGCCCGCGACGGTGGGTGGTGAGCAGTCCGGCCTTGCGCAGCACGGCCAGGTGCCGCGACACCTCCGGCGCAGTGAGGTCCCAGGCCGCCGCCAGCTCGGTCGTGGTGTGCGGCCCGCGGGCCATGGTGCGGGCCAGGCGCAGCCGGACGGGGTGGGCCAGCGCCTCCAGGCGCTGCTGCATCACGGCCAGCGAGATCGGTTCCGGCACCCCGGGCTGCGCGAGCGGGTACTGCACCACCGGGCGCCACCCGGGCGCGGACACCACCAGCAGGTGCGGGCGGCCGAACGCGGTCGGGACGAACGTCACTCCGCCGGCGGCAGCGGCGCTGGTGGTGTTGTCCTGCAGCTTGTCGACGACGATCCGGCGCCGGCCGCCCGGGTCCGCCTCCAGCGCTATCGAGGGCGACACCGCCGCCAGGGCCTCCCCGGCGCCGTGCCGCACCAGCAGGTCGGTCTTGTGCCGGGCGTCGGCCGCGAGGTCCGGCAGGACGCGCTGCCAGGCGTCCGCGAAGAACGCCTCCTGACACTCCTCCAGCATCCGCCGGACCATCGACCGGACGGCCGGCGGGTCGTCGAACAGCCGGTCGGCGAAGGCGGCCTGCCGGGGGCCGCGCGCGAGCGCCAGCTCCCGGGCCCGCTCCTGCGCCGCCGGGTCGGTGAGCGGCGAGTCGAACCGGTGCGAGAGCCGCGACGCGCCGCAGCTCATGATGACCGCGGCCCGCACGTACAGCTCGTCGTCGATCCGGTCGACCGCGTCCAGCTCCTCGGCCAGGGTGGCGCCGGGCACGCCGGGGACGAGGAAGTCGGCGCGCGACGAGCGCCAGAGGAAGTCGGCTTCGGCGAGGCGCTCGGAGAGTTCGGGCGCGATCGCCGCGGCGGTGCTCACCGCCCAGCCGTGCAGGGCGGGGTGGTGCGCGGGCTCGCCGAGGACGTGCAGCATCGCGCTCAGCTCGGCAAGCGGCGAGGGGGTGAAGTGGATGCGTTCGTCCGGCAGGGCGGCGAGGTCGATGGTCAGGCTCACGGAGCCGATCCTGCCAGCCCGCGCGAACGGCGTCTGCGTCGATTGACGCGACTCGTCAATCGACGTGCCCGGAGCCGGTGGACGGGCGGACGGTACGGGGCATGCACCCGACCACCGAAGCACCCGCCGCCGCCCCGGCGCTCGCCGAGCCCGCGAGCACCCCGGGGCCCGCCCCGCACCTCGCCGAGCCGATGACGGGACCCTCCGAACCGACCGGACCCGCCGAACCGACCGGGCCGGCGTGGCCGACCGGGCCCGCGTGGCCGACCGAACCGAATCCGCCGACCGAACCGACCGAACCGACCCCGCCAACCGCACCCACCGCACCCATCCGACCGACCGGGCCTGCCGAACCGCCCGGGCCGGCCCGGCGCGGTGCCGCCGACCGCCGGCGCCCCGCCGCCGTGCTCGGGATGCTCACAGCTGCGGGCGGGCGCCGCTACGCCGCCGCGCTGCTGGTCGACGCGCTCGGGGCCGGCCTGCTCCGACCGTTCCTCCTGCTCTACGGCATCGGAGTGCTGCACCTCGGTGCCGGCGCAGCCGGGCTGGCGCTGTCCGCCGGCATGCTGGCCGGCCTGCTGGTCCTGCCGCTGACCGGCCGTTGGATCGACCGCGGCGCGCGCAGCCTGCCGGCGGCGGCCACCCTGCTGGTCCGGGCGGCCGGGTCGGCCGCGCTCCTCGGCGCCGACGGGCCGGTCGGCTTCACGGCCGCCGCCGTGCTGCTCGGCATCGGCAGCCAGTCCTGGCCGGCCACCCACGCGGCGGTGGTCAGCACCCTCACCACCGGCCGCACCCGGGACGCCGCCCTGGCGGCCGGCCGGACGCTGCGCAACGCCGGCCTGGGCGCGGGCGCGCTGCTCGCCACGCTCGCGGTGGCCGGCGGGACGGGCGCGGTCCGTGCCCTCGCCGCGCTGACGGCCGGCGCCTGCCTGGTGGCGGCGCTGCTGGTCCACTCCCTCCGCGTCACCGGACCCAGCGTCTCCGCTGCCCCGGCGACGGCCGGTCCCGAGCCAGCGGCCGGCTCGGGACCGGCCCCGGCCGACCCGGCGCTGCGCCGGATCACGCTGCTGAGCGTGGCCAACCTCCCCTACGCCTTCAGCTTCGACGTGCTGGAGGTGGCCCTGCCCGCCCTGCTCGTGCTCCACCTGCACGCCTCCGCGGCCTGGTCCTCGGGCGTGTTCGTGGGCAACACCGTACTGGTGATCACACTTCAGCTCGCCGTGGTGCTCCGCCTCGCCGAGCGCTCGCGCCGTGCCGTCCTGGCCGCCTCCGGCGTCGTCCTCGCCCTCTCCTACCTCGGCTTCTGGGCGGCCGGAGCCCTCGGCGGCACCGGCGGTGCGGCTGCCGTGGCGGCGGTCTCGGTGATCTTCACGCTCGGCGAGATCCTCTACAGCGGCGCCGGAACGGCCCTGGTCGCGGCCGCTGCCCCGCCCGGACTGCTCGGCCGGGCGCTCGCCCGCTGGGAGCTGGCGACCGGCCTCGGCAAGACGCTCGCACCGGCGGTGCTGACCGCGCTGCTGGCCGCCGGACCGGGTGTGCTCTGGCCCGCCCTCGCCGGGGCCACGCTGCTCGCGGCGGCCGCGGTGGCCCGGCTGGCCCCGGCAGCGTGAGGGCCGCCCCGCCCGCGCCCGCCGGCCGTGGCCGCCGCCCGTGCCCGCGCCGGCCGTGGCCCCCGCCCGCGCCCACCCGCCCCTCCACCCGCGCCCGCCCACGTCCCCGGACACACCGCCGGCCGCTCCCCTCCTCCGGCTCCGTCCGAGGTGCGGGAGGTCCGGCGGTCACCGATGCTGGCCGCGACGCGTGCCCGGTGTTCGGCGGCCGGGCCGGCCCGAGGAAGGACCGCGCATGAGCTCCCTCGACTTCGAGGTCATCGACACGCCCGACAGCTCGCTCAACAAGACGTCCGTGCTGGTGACGGGCCCCAACGACGCGCTGCTCGTGGACGCCGGGTTCACCCGCTCGGACGGGCGCCGGCTGGTCGAGCGGGTGCGGGCCAGCGGCAAGCGGCTGACCACCGTCTTCGTCAGCCACGGCGACCCCGACTTCTACTTCGGCGCGCAGGAGGTGCAGGACGCCTTCCCGCAGGCCCGGTTCCTGGCCACGGCGGCCACCGTGGGCCACATCCAGGAGACCTTCGACGCCAAGCTGAGGGCCTGGTCGCACCTCGGGCCCGAGCTGCCGACCCGGCTGGTGCGCCCCGAGCCGATGCACACCGACGAGATCGTCTTCGAGGGCCACCGGTTCGAGCTGCGCGGCGCCGACTTCCACCTCCCCGAGCGGCACTACCTCTGGCAGCACCACCACCACACGATCCTGGGCGGCGTCCTGCTCTTCGAGGGCCTGCACGTGTGGACCGCCGACACGCCGACGCCCGCCCAACGGGCCGCGTGGATCGACCTGCTGGACGGCATGGAGGCGCTGGAGCCCCAGTTCGTGGTCGCCGGGCACCGGACCGCCGGAGCGCCCACCGACTCCACCGCGATCAACCACACCCGCGACTACCTGCGGGCCTTCGAGACCGAGATCGGCCGGGCCCCGGACGCCGCGGCGGCCAGGGAGGCACTGGAACGGCGCTTCCCGGGGCTGGGCATGCCGCTGGCGGTCGACCTCGGGACGAAGGTCGCCAAGGGTGAGCTGACCTGGGGCTGAGCCGGCCCCTGCCCCGGGCCCCCGTCCCGGGCCGAACCCCCGCCACCGCGCGCTTCACCCGTTCGGGGGAGCCTGGCGCGGCGCGCCCCGCCTGCCCTCGACACTCCCCCCGCCCGGCGGCAGTCTGTCGGTGATTCCGGCCGGAGAACGAGGGGTTCAGCATGAGCACGGGGACAGCGGGAACGGCCGGCGGCAGTGGGGACGGGCGGCCGATCGTCATCGTCGGTGCCTCCCTCGGCGGCGCCAAGGCCGCCGAGGCGCTGCGCGAGGCAGGGTACGGGGGCGGCGTCGTCCTCATCGGCGACGAGCACGAGCGACCGTACGAGCGGCCGCCGCTCTCCAAGGGCTACCTGCTCGGCAAGACCCCGCGCGAGAAGATCTACGTCCACCCGCCGCAGTGGTACGCCGAGCACGACGTGACGCTGCGCCTCGGCACCGCCGTCGTCGCCGTCGACCCGGCCGCGCACACGGTACGACTCGCCGACGACGGCCGGATCGAGTACGCCAAGCTGCTCCTCACCACGGGCTCGGTGCCGCGCCGGCTGCCGGTGCCCGGCGCCGACCAGGAGGGCGTGCTCTACCTGCGCCGGGTCGAGGACAGCGACCGGATCAAGGCGGCGCTGCGGCCCGGTGCGCGGGTCGTGGTGATCGGGGCCGGCTGGATCGGGCTGGAGACCGCCGCGGCCGCCCGGACGGCGGGCGCCGAGGTCACCGTCCTGGAGGCGGCCGAGCTGCCGCTGCTCCGAGTCCTGGGCCGGGAGGTCGCCCAGGTCTTCGCCGACCTGCACCGCGACCACGGCGTGGAGCTGCGCTTCGACGTGCGGGTCGAGGAGCTCACCGGCGAGGGCGGCCGGGTGACCGGCGTCCGGTTGGCGGACGGCGCCGCGGTACCGGCGGACGTGGTGATCGTCGGCATCGGGATCGCGCCCGACACCGCACTCGCCGAGGCGGCCGGCCTGACGGTGGACAACGGGATCAAGACCGACGAGCACCTGCGGACCTCGGACCCGGACGTCTACGCGGCCGGCGACGCGGCCAACGCCTACCACCCGCTCTACGGCCGCCACCTGCGGGTCGAACACTGGGCGAACGCGCTCAACCAGCCGCAGACCGCCGCCCGCGCCATGCTCGGCGAGGACGCGGTCCACGACCGGGTGCCGTACTTCTTCACCGACCAGTACGACCTGGGAATGGAGTACACCGGCTACGTCGAGCCCGGCGGCTACGACCGGGTGGTGTTCCGCGGGGACCGGGCCACCCGCGAGTTCATCGCCTTCTGGCTGTCCGGCGGCCGGGTGCTGGCCGGGATGAACGTCAACGTCTGGGACGTGACCGACCCGATCCGCGAACTGATCGTCTCCAAGCGCGTAGTGGACGCCGACCGCCTGACGAACCCGAACATCCCCGTCGGCGAGGTCTGAGACCCGACCGAGCCCTGGCCGACGAGCAGCCAACCGACCCCCGCTGCGAGCCGCACGAACGGGACCGGCTCGGCGGCCAAGCTCCCTCCGGCGGGCGTACACACCTCAGCGAGGAGGGAGAAACGGCCGTCCCCAGGCCCAGCGAAGCTTCTCCATCGCTTCCCCGTCCGGCCGCCGGACTACGGGGTCCTCCAAGCCCTGGCCGCACGACCCGCACGGCCACTTGCCCCCCAGCGGCCGAACGGGCGTCTGACTGATGTTCACAAGTGCGAATCACGCAGGTCAGGGCCTATCCGATCCGCCCCGCATGACACCTGACGCCCGCTCATGACACGCCATTCGGGAGAGGCGCGTGAGCAGCGGTTCGCGATGGCAACCCTGGCTGTGACCTTCCTCACAACCTCACTGTGGCCCGCTCGCCCAGGTGAACACGGCCACAGCTTCTGATTCTCCTATCTGCCAGCTTCTGCTGATCGCCCAATTCAAGAGGTCCGCGAAAACGGTCGGTTCTTTGCTGGTCCGGCAGGACTCGAACCTGCGGCACGCCGCTTTGGAGACGGCTGCTCTTCCAACTGAGCTACGGACCAGTGCGTTGCCGAGGAATTGAACCTCGCTATCCCTTAGGGAGCAGGGGTTACAGCCCCGCTTGCGTCCCAGCGCTTAACGCTTGGTGATGCACCGATCGTAGGAGGCCGTGGCCGACAGGGCGAGCGAAATATTGAGGCGGGCAGCCCACTGCGCGAGGGTGTCCAAGCCTGGGAATTCGAAACCACTCGTCACCAGTCAGCGGTGCGGTTACGGTGGGCGCCCAACCGTTGGACCGAGGAGAGCACGCGATGTGCCAGGCAAAGACCGTGACGCTATGGCGTCCGACCGGCCCTCAGGAATTGGCGTTGGTAGAGGCGTCGGGCTGGCGCTCCTGGCCGCCTCGCCTGCTCGAGCAGCCGATCTTCTACCCGGTGCTGAACGAGGACTACGCGATCCGGATCGCGCGGGACTGGAACGTGCCCGCCTCGGGCGTCGGCTACGTCACCAGGTTCGAGATCGACGCCGCCTTCGTCGCTCGCTACCCAGTGCAGCCGGCGGGCGGACGCACGATCCTCGAGCTGTGGGTGCCGGCCGAGGAGTTGGACGAGTTCAACCGGCACATTGTCGGCCGCATCGAGGTGGTCCACGAGTTCCGGCCGCAGTCCCACGCGGGGGCGAGCCTGTGACGGTCCTCCACTACGTACGCTGCAACCAGCCCGAGGGGCAGCACACATGACCACGTACTTCACGCTCATCTGCGACGACATCCCCCACAATCTGGTGCTCCTCGACGCCGGCCTCAGCCCGTTGGAGGTTGCGAAGACGTTCCGCACGATGACGGGCGTCGGGCTGTGGCACGCGAAGCAGACCGTGACCGACACGCCTCCGGTTCTGCTCTTCGAAGGGATCGAGGAGAACGCGGCGCGACGGCATGCCGAGGACCTGCGCGCAGCCGGCGCTTCGGTCACGGTGGTGCCATGGGCTACAAAGCGTCCCGCTTGATCAACGTGCCATCGGGGCCCAGCACGTAGGTCCGTGGCGGCGCCATGGCCGCCGCAGCCGCTCTGAGCGCGGCCGCCTTCGCTGCGGGGTCCGGAGCTTCCGGGTCCCGCACCAGGAAACCGTGAAGGCCGATGACGTCCGCATCCACGTCACCGGAATTCGGGCGGCCTTCCACGATGAACTCGCAGAGCGCACGCAGTGCGTCCTCGCCCATCTCCAGCGGGTGAAACGGCCGCGCGTACGGCTCGTTATCCTCGTCCGACCACGGAACGACCTCTGCACGGCGCTCCCCAGCCCAGTAGGGCAGTTCGAAGGGAAGCGGCTCGCCGATGCGGCACCGCTGCTGACCCGCCGTGTCCCGGCAGAACGCGCTTGCCGGCGCGTTGAAGGAGTACGGCGCGCTGCGCCGTACGGTCTTCGCCGCCCGGTACCTGTCCGATGAGGCGTACCGCCGCAAGATCACCCGGCAGCTCAACAAGGGCGAGCCCTACCCGCGCTGCGCCGCCGCCTGCACTACGCCGACCAGGGCATCGTGCGCGGCCGGCACCGCGAGCAGCAGAACGAGCAGGCCTGGTGCCTGACCGTCGTCACCAACTCCGTCGTCGCCTGGCACACCGAATACCTGGGCCTGGCGATGGCGCAACTGCGCCGCGCCGGGCGGGCAATCGACGAGCTCCTCGCGCACATCTCCCCGGCCCGCTCCGGATCCGTCAACTTCTTCGGGTCCATCGCCGTCGACTACGACCGCGAGATCGCGCAGTTCGACGGCACCGGGCACCGGCCGCTGCGCCGACGACGCGGCCTGACCGCGTGGCCTGTCGGTAGCGAAAGGAGACGGGCGATGAACGAGGACGGCACTGAGCAGTGCTGGTGTCCGAACGACGCGGACGGGGCGGGTGCGTGGACGGTCGAGGAGGAGGACGGACCCGGCCACCGGGCCAGGTGGCGCGTGGGCCCGGACGGGCACGGCTTCCCCGGTCACAGCCCGTACGCCGACCCCGAGCCGGGCGAGACCCGCGCCCGCGCCGGGGACGGTGCCGCGATCACCTGCCCGCGGCCGGACCGGTGCTGACGCTGCGGCGGCATGGGCTCATGTCCGGTTGAGGCGCCAGGTGTTCGGGGTCTGCATGGTGCCGTCGGCGGCGCGGGGCGGGTGGGTGGTGAAGCGCCGGGCGGCGATGCCGGGGCGGCCGGCGTGTCCCACGCGTGGTGGAGGCCGGGGGCGGCGTCGGTGAGCGGGGCGGAGGCGGGGCCGGGTGCCATCGACGGCCTGGAGGAGCGCGGCACGATGCCCGACCGTGACCTCACAGACACTGCAACTCCTCGCGGGCTACCTGTCGGTCTGTCTGGCCACCCCCTATCGTTCTCCCGGGAGTCCATGCGGTTGCCCAACAGCGCCTTCTGGCATGTCTCTTTGGGGTATCTGTGCGCAAAAGACGTAGGCTGATACTGCCCTTTGCGGTCTTGTTGGCGATACCCGCCGGCGTGGTGTCCTCGGTGCCGGCCGCGGGGGATACGGCCGTGCCGCCTTTGGCGGTCGAGGGGTTCGCCTACCCGGGGGCCGCAAAGACCCTGGCGGATCAGGGGGTGACCGTGAAGTCCGGGGACGGGAACATCCGGATCGTCTCGGACTGCCAATCAGGCGAGAACCTGCTGATGGTGTACAGCCGGATCACGGATCCCGCTGGGCCGATCTGCTTCCGGGCGACTGGGCCTTCGGGTTACCTGTCATTGGAGATCCCCAAGGTCTACAGCATCAAGGGGGACGACCATACGACCAAGGCCACACTCAGCACGAACGGCACAGTCACGCAGATCGACATCCCCAAGAACCTGTTCCAGCCCGTCGGCGAGGGCGCGTCACCCGAAGGCTCAGCAGTACTTCTGGAGTTGGTGACCTCCGGAGGGCCCGCCGCCACGCCGGTCACATCGGAATACCCGGCCGTCGGCAAGATCAACGTCGGCTTGGCGGGCCGGGCCGGCTCCCGGGGCTGCACCGCGACCCTCGTCAATCCGCTATGGGCTCTCACCTCGGCCGGCTGCTTCACCGACAACCCCGCCTCGCTCACCCGGGGTCGGCCGGCCGCCACGAGCACGTTCACCGTCGGCGGCGCGGCGATCGGCATTGCCGAGGTCGTCCCTCAGGCCGGCCGGGACGCTGCGCTCGTCCGCCTCGACAGCCTGGTCCCGGGTGTGGCCCCTGTGAAGATCGCGACTGCCGCCCCCGTCCCGGGTGACAGTTTCCGGATTCCTGGCTTCGGACGTACTGCGGCAGGCTGGGCGCCGACCAACCCGCGCACCGTCTCCCACACCGTCGGCGCCGTTTCCGCCGTAGGCATCGACAGTGCTCCCGCCGCGGGTGACTCCACGCTGTGCGCGGGGGATGCCGGAGCGCCGCTGCTGCGCACCCGCGGCGGCACCGTCGAGATCGCCGGTGTCGTCTCCCGTTCCTGGCAGGGCGGCTGCCTCGGCGAGACCCCCGGAGGCACCGGCGCGGTGAGCACCCGCGTCGACGACCTCGGCGACTGGGTCAAGAAGGCGCTCGACCTCGACTGGAACACCTGCATCCAGTACCCGGCCGGCACCGGCCGCACGCTGTGCGGCCCGATCCTCACCAAGTACCTCGAACTCGGCGGCCCCGCGACCGTCGGCATCCCGACGACCGACACCACGGCCACCCCGGTACAGCCCGGCAAGTACGCCCACTTCGCATCGCCGGGCTCCAACACCGCGAACACCTCCATCTACTGGAGCGCGGCCACCGGTGCCCACCTGGTCACGGGCGGCACCCGCAGCGTGTGGGCCGACAACGGCTGGGAGAACGGTTGGCTCGGCTTCCCCATCACCGAGGAATCCCCCAACCTCACCGGCACCCGCACCGGCTTCCAGGGCGGATTCGTCGCCACCCACCAGCCCACCGCCGCCGCCAGCGCCCACCACTACGCCCTGGACAACATCGCCGTGACCGCAGGCGACTTCACCGGCGACGGCCACGCCGACGCGGTCACCATCGACAACGACGGATACCTCTGGCTCCACCCCGCCACCACTGGCACCACCCTCGGCGACCCGGTGCTGCTGTGGCCCAGCTCCGGCTGGAAGGGCATCACCAAGATCACCGCTGGGGACTTCACCGGCGACGGCAAGACCGACCTCGTTGCAATCTGGGGCGACGGCCAACTCCAGGTCTACCCGGGCAACGCCAACGGCACCTTCCAACCCTCCACCGCACTGTGGGGCAAGCCCGACTCCCTGTATCTCTACAAGGACGCGAAAGAGATCTTCGCCGGGGACTTCACCGGCGACGGCAAGACCGACCTGGGCGTCCTGTGGAACGGCGGCTCGCTGTGGCTCGCCCCCGGCAACAACACCGGCCGCCTCGACAACGGCCTTGACGCCATCCAGATGTGGCCCGACAACATCTTCCTCAACGCCCGCCAGCTCATCGCCGGCGACCACACCGGCGACGGCAAGACCGACATGGGCGTCATCTGGTCCAGCGACGGCTTCTGGATGCAACCCGGCGACGGACAAGGACACATCACCAGCGGCGTGAAGATGTGGCCCGACAATTCCTGGAGCGGAGCCCGCGACGCCGCCAGCGCCGACTTCGACGCCAACGGCAAACCCGACGTCGTCTCCATCTGGCCCGACGGAACCCTCCACCTCTACCCCGACCTCAAACCCCTCTGAGCCCAGCAGCGCACCACGCACCAAGGCGCCACCTACGAAGGCCGTCGGCACCTGGTAACCGCCCGAGCCGAGATGCGAACTGTGGCCTCCGACCGGCTTCCAGCGGCCGGAGGCCCGCCTAAGCCGCGGGGCCAGATCTTCCAGATTCGACGGATCCGTGTGCGGAACCGCCCCCCTTCCTTTGCCCTGCATCCAACACCGCAGTCTGCTCCGGCAGGCAAGCCGGAACAGGGTGCACCGACATCCACGCCACCGGCCAGCAGTCCGGGGGCCCCACAGGACATGATTCCCGTTCTTCGATGAGGATCACGAGAAGCAGGAGGGCCGCTTGGAGGCGGTTCGCCGCCGGCCTGGCGGCCGGCAGTGTGCTGACCGGGCTGTTGGCGGCCCCGACGGCAGCTGAGACGGCGCCTCCGACAGGCCCGGTCGCCGACCGGGTTGGCCGCGGTCGCGGTGTGGATGAGCGGCGGTCCGGCGGTGCGCCGGGCCGCCGAGCTCGCGCTCACGAGTTCGGATGCCGATGTCCACGCATTCGTGGCCGGCGGCCGGGCGGCAGCGGCCGACCAGGACCTGCGGGCCAAGGTCGAGGAGGTGGTCGCCGTTTCGGGCCCCGGGGTCCGGGAGGTCACCGCCGGCAAGGTCATCGACGGCCTCGCCCTGCCCGACCACGAACCGGCCCCTGCCGAGACCGCCACCGTCTACCAGCGCATCGTGACCGCCTTCAACGATCATCCCGGGCAGGTCTTCCGGGTTCGCGACCTACACGAACTCCTCGGCCTGCCCACCGACGAGCCCTCGATCAACGTCACCCGCTCCCGCCTGGGACGACTCGTTCGTCAGGGACTCCTTGCCCACCCCGGACGCGGCCGCTATCAGAAACCGACTTAACGTCCTCCGAAAGGTGCAGCTCGGTTGGGATGAGTAGCGGCGGCTGACGCAGGAGCCGGCCGTCGAAGCGGCGGGTGCCAAACCGCCCACATCATCCATACTGGAAGAGAGAGCAGGCGACGCGCCCGTGCGGCGGGCAACCGGCGCACTGCGTCGTCAATCGGACCCCTGCGCCCTCCGAGGCCCGGGCCCATCGAGTCAAGACTGGTAGGGCTCACTAACAGTGATGTGGCCACGTTCACGAGGGAATTCGATCAATGACTGACGTCTTCTTCACCGATCCTCAGAATCCCATCGTTCCGAGCTCGGCGATCCTCAGTGAATCCGATTCTTTCCAGGTCCAGTGGAGTGCGGTCAACCGTAGCGATGTAGACGTCGAGGCTTTTACGGACCGACTCGTGATCACGAGCATTCCGGAGGGTTGCCCCGGCAGTGACGACGCGGATCACCCCGTGGTCTTCGACGAGACCTTCGACGAGCCGGCGCTGGCCCCGGGCGATACCGGTCCGCTACAGAAGCCGACCGTGGGCCCCTTCGTCGCAGGTTCCTACCGGTTGTCGGTGACACTCGCAGACGACACTGGCGCCGGCGACGAAACGTTCAACTGCATCACCATCGACCCCGCGAACTGAAGAGGTCCCGATAGTCGGAGACCACACTCCTCCCGGGGCTCGGTCAGCGCTACCGCGGTGCCGGACGTCGCGCCGGTTGGGCGGGACTGTGGCGCGCGAAGTGCGCTCTTCCCGGGTCGGCGGATGGGGGCTGACGGGGTGGTGGTGTCGTTGCGGACACGTTGCCCGGATTACGGACACGTACTCATTGGTGGCCTCCTCGCCGGACTGGTCGTCAACGTCGTCTGGCTCTTCGCCAGCTGCAAGGACGCGAGGTCGACCCCGACTCCGCGGGGGCCAAGCATCGACCTGAGGCGCACCGACGACGGCGACGGCGTAGTCCCCCTGGAGGCCGCCCGGCGGCGGGCGGTCCCTGTACGTAGGATCCCGTCGACGGGTAGCATCGAAATGAGGGAATCATCCTCCGGACGGGGGTGGACCCTATGGCCTCCTTCTCACGAAACGTAGTGCGGTCGCAGGATCTGTTGGCCGTCCGATTCGAGCTACTCAATCTCGCATTGCAGACCGACGGACCATCGGTGGGCTGGCTCGTGCGAGAGCAGGCCGGTCAGGACGCCTTCGTCATCGTCCACTTCCCGCCGCAGCACGCCGCCGAGCCGGTGCTCCCAGGCAGCGCGGCGCTGTCCGTGCCGCAGCTCGGGCAACTGTCCGGTCCCAGCAGGCTCGTCTTCCGGCTGCCGCCGGGAACCGACCGGCTCCCGTTCACGCTGGAGGCACTGCTCGACTGGGGGGCCCTGGAACCCAGCCTGCCTCGCGCGGCCCGGCAGCCGAGAGGTGCCGTCGCCGCCGACCCAGATGCCGCCGGCCGCAGTGGCGCCGCCCCGCAGGCGACCGAGACCGCGCTGGAGCTCCCCTACCACCTAGTGCTCTCGCCCCATCCCGGCGGTGGCTGGGCCCACGACATCGAGCCGGTCACCCACGCGGGGCGCACCGAGTTGTGGCACACCCGCCTGGGGGTGCGGGCGCTCGACGCCGACGGCCGTCCGGTCGTCGACGAGGAGCTGGTGGAGGACCGTTATGTGCGGGCGGTGTCTTCGCCGGGCGCGGCCGGCACGCTACCGGATTTGGCGGCCGCCCTGCGGCCGACGCCCGCCCAGCGCCAGACCATCGTCGCGCTCTCGGCGGCCGCTCCCGTCGAGGTCGACCAGCTGATGCTCTCCGCGCGGGGCGGCTGGCTGCGGGCGCACGGGCACTGGCCGGACCACCCCTCACTCAGCGCGTGGCACCACGTGACGACCCTGGGAAGGGACCAGTTCGCGCGCATCACGCAGGAGGGTGTGCTCTTCCCGTTCAAACACCGCGCCGCCTGGATCGACGTCACCGACCGCACGATTGACGAGAACACCGGCCGACCGGTGGCGGTCCTGCGGGAGTACCAGTTCCTCCTGGTCCGCGAACCGGTGAAGCACTACGCCGATGACGACTACGAGCACCACGGCAGGGAGATGCCGTTCACGGACGTGCGCATCGCAACCCTGTTCACCCCGGCGAGCCCGCGGGTGCTTCCCGACATCGACCGGCGCAGCGACTCCCCCGACAGCGCGGACCCGCCCTTCTGGATCATGAATGCCACATCGCCGGGGACTGTCCCGTTCCACCTTATCGGGACCGACCGGGCGGGCACCGACACCGACTTCCACGCAGCCCTGGTCTTCGTCCCCCTCGACCTCGCCGACGACCCCGGCATCCTGGCCGAGATCCGGGCCCGCTACCGCCGCGGTGACCCCACGGACCCGTCCGTACAGCGACGCGTCGACGTCGGGGGCGCGCCGGTGGCGTTCGCGCCACCGGTCGACCGGGTCCGGCCCGGCGATACCACCCTGACCACCGACGCACTGACCTTCGACGTGGTCATCGGCCACGGCCCGTTGCCGTTCCTGCCGGTGCTCGAATCGGCGCAGGTGCGATTCCCGGCGGTCGACCGGCTGCTGGGCACCGCCAATCCGGCGACCGTCGTGCCGTCGCCGACGTACCTGGCAGACACCGACGGCAACCCCGCCCACCTGTTCGCCGAACTCACGGCGCCGCTGGAGGTGAAGCTGCCCGCCGAGCGCGGCGCGGTGCTGGCGAGGCCGAACATGGCCGTAAAGGGCCTGTCGTCGACACTCGGGCCGGTCGCCGGGGATCTGGACGCACTCACGGCAGGGCGATTCGATCCCGCCGTGTTCTTCGCCGACACTGCGAAACTCATGGGCGCCGTACCGCTGGCCCAGCTGATCTCCGGCGTCTTCGAGCCACGGCAGTTCCCGCAGATGTTCAGCCGCACCACCGCCATGTCGGTGGTGACGACGCTGGACTGGGAGCCGAAGGTGGAGAGTACGAGCGCGCTGCTGCACGCGTCGGACAGCGGCGCACCCATCTCCCTGTCGCTGCGTGCCCGGATCGAGCAGTCACCGGGGTCGGAGCCCGACCCGCCCCGGACGTCGGTGCGCACGACGCTACGCGACTTCACCGTCGGCTTCGCAGGCGTCCTGGAGGTCCGTTTCGACGCCCTGACCTTCCGGTCGGAGAATGGCGCCAAGCCCAGCGTCAGCGTGGAGCTGCCGGACCACGCCGTGCGCCTGTTCTCGGACCTCTCCTTCTTCTCCGCCCTGGCGGACCTCATCGGCGGCAGCGGCTTGGCCCACGCACCCACCGTCGACGTGAGCCCCGCGGGCGTCCGAGCCTCCTACTCCCTGCCGCTGCCACCCGTTCCTCTCGGCGTCTTCCTGCTGGAGAACGTGAGACTGGGCATCAGCCTGAACCTCCCCTTCCTCGACGACCGGCCGAGCCTGCGCTTCGCCTTCGGCGAGCGCAACGACGAGTTCCTGGTCACCGTCGAAGGCCTGGGCGGCGGAGGCTTCTTCGCCCTGGCCCTGGGGCTGGACGGCATCGAGACCGTAGAGGCCAGCCTGGAGGTCGGTGCAGCCGTCGGCCTGGATTTCGGGGTAGCCAGCGGCAACGTCGCCCTGATGGTCGGTGTCTACGCCCGCTACGACGCTCTGCCGGTCGGCAGGGCCTCGGTGACGGGTTACCAGCGACAGAGCGGCGAGGTCGAGGTCCTCGGCCTGGTCAGTGCCTCGATCGACTTCTACCTCGGCCTGACCTACGCGACGCACCCGGACCGGCTGGAGGGCACGGCAACCCTCACGATCAAGGTCGATCTCACCCTGTTCAGCGAGTCGGTGGAACTCACCGTCCGGCGCGTCCTCGTTGGCGGCGCCGACCCGGCGGGCGACCCGGACTTCGGTGACGTGACCACCGAAGAGGACTGGCGGGCGTACGCCGACGCCTTCGCATGAGGAGGTACACCGTGCCTGAACGTGTGATGTGGACCGCGGTCCCCCACGGCGTCGTCGGCGAGGACGACGACCGTCGGCTGCGCGTGTCGGTGGTGGCCTCGCCCCGGTTGACCACCACGGACGGAACGTCCGGCGTGCTCGGCAGGTTCCGCGACCTCGGCGGTACTGGGGAGCAGAACTGGCCGTCCCGGCTGGCGACGACCACGTTTGCGCTGGAGCTCGACGGCACGGTCGTGGCCGACGGGCTGAAGGCCCTCGGCCAGCTCCAACCCACCTTGTGGGAGGCCCTGTTCGCGCCAGAGACACCCGTGCGCTCCACCCCGGGCTTCCACGACTACGCCGGTCACCGGCTGATCTCCTACCCGGCCAGGGCCCTACAGGAGCAAGTTCGGCGCCTCTACACGACCGTCGCTCTCGACGCGCTCGACGGGCCGCCGCCCCTCACCGACAACGGAGCGAACGGGCTGCTGCCTGTCTTAGTCGCCTGCGGCTTCTCGCCCCCGCCACCGCCGGACAGGCGGGAACCGCGCATCGCCCTGCGCTCTGCTGAACCGGATCCGAACGCGCCGCCGGCGGCCGCGCCGACGCCCACCTCCCAAACCGATTCCGTCGCCGCGTTCCATGAATTCCACGACCGGCCGGCCCGCCCAAATGCCCCTCTGCCGTCGGCGAACCAGCTGTCCGGGCTGCTGGACTTCCACCAGTGCGTGGCCTGCCTGGGCGACTACCCGGCCCTGATGCGCCGATTGGGTCTGATCATCGACCTCGAACTCCCGGCCGCCGGAATCCCCACCGCGTCCACCGCTCGCCGACTACGCGTGCTGCCCCGCCGGCAGGCCGCCGACCCAACCGACCCGACGGCGGACGTCTCGCCGACCACCAGCGCGGTCTGGGACGGCGACGACTTCGTCGCCGCCCCCAGCCCCACCGCCCCGGGTATCCCCAACGGCCTGCTGGACTTGACCGGGCCTGACTTCGATCTGATCGACGTCGACGTGGACGGCGCCGTCCACAAACTCGTCAACCTGACGCTGAACCTGCAAGCCTCACTCTCCCGGGCAGCCGCCGACCGGCCCTACACCGCAGCTCTGCCCACGCTGCGTTCGGCAGGCTTCTCACTGGTCCAGGACGGCCGGGCGCACGCGCTCGCCGCACGGCTGGCCGACCAGAGCCGCAATCGGACGACGCTCGACGGGGACAGCCCGCAGGACGTACTCCTCGGCGCCGAACAGCTGGTCCGCGGCTACCGAGTCGACGTGTGGGACTCCCGGTCGGAGACCTGGCACTCGCTGTGCGCCCGCTCCGGGACCTACCGCTTCGAGCGGACGGGCACCGTCCTCACGATCGACGACGAAGGCTTCGTCCAGTTGTCCGCCGCGGGCGTGCCTGCCCAGCCGGAGCACCCCGCCGTGCCGGCCGTGCTCTACCTGCCCGAGTCCCTGCTGCGCTGGGCCGGTTGGAGCCTGGTGGCGCCGCGGCCCGGCCTCGCCCTGGCCACCGGCAACGACCCGACGGTGGACCCGGTCCGGCCGAAGAACGCCGCGGTCAACCCACTGCAGCTGCAGACCTCCTTCGTGGCCACCGCCCGTTCGCTGCCCACGCTGCGCTTCGGCGTCGGCTACCGGCTGCGGGCACGCGTGGTCGACCTGGCCGGCAACAGCCGGACCCTGGCCGAGGCCGACGACCTCCCGGCGCTGCCCACGACGGAGCCCGGACGGGTGTACCTGCGCTACGAACCCGTACCCTCCCCCGTCGTCGTGCCGCGCGCCCCGCTGCCACCGGACACCGATCCTGGCGCATCACCGGACCGGCTCGTCATCCGCAGCGCCAACACCGACAGCGCCCACGATGCCGTAGCGAGCCCCGACATCACCGATCGTCACCTCGCCCCGCCCCGGACCACCGTGGCACTGGCCGAGGCCCACGGAGCGTTCGACGGCCCCGACGGCCGGGTGCGCGGCGATCCGGACACGTACCAGATGATCGTGACCGGGGACGCCGCTCACCTGGACCACGACGGGACAGTCCCGGTGGCACCGGCCGAGCAACTCGTGCTGCCCTACCTGCCGGACGTCATCGCCCGGGGAGCCGCACTGCGCGGCCTGCCGGGCACACCCGACGACACAGTCGGCACCGTCGACGACACCGGCCACCTACGCTACCGACCGACGGACTTCACGCTGGACGACGACCACCGCGCCACAGCCACCCTGATCGGCTTCGGGCACGCCGCGGACTGGCCGCACGTGCAGCCGTTCCGGCTGGTGCTCCGCGAAGGGACGCAGCCCCCCGACTGGGACGCGCAGCGGCGGACCCTCACCGTCTCGCTGCCCAAGGGCACGGTGGCGCAGGTCGCACTCAGCTCCTGGCTGGATCCCGCCGATCTCGTCCTCCTGGGCGTCTGGGACTGGATGCGCCGACAGGTCGACGACACCGCGCAGACCCTTCAACGGCCGACCGAACTGGAGGCGCTGTGCGAGGAGGCCGGCCGCCTCGCACAGTGGGCCGTGACGGGCGGGCACTGGGCCCTCACCCCGGCCCGCCCCCTGCTGCTCGTGCATGCCGTGCAGCAGCCGCTGGGCCGGCCGACCATCGACGCCCTGGTCGCCACACGGGCGATCGGCGGCACCGACACGGGCCTCGAAGGCACCATCCGGGTGCACCACTCCAGCACGGGCCGGGTCGACCTGATCGGCACCTGGAACGAGGTGCCGGACTCCGGAACGGCCGCCCCGGCACCCACCGAGTCCGCCGCCGACGAACTGCACCTGGAGCACGGCCAGATCAGCAGCGACCTGCCCGGCCCGATCACACTGGGCGGGCGGATCGTGGCCGACTACGACCCGGCGACCGGAAGCATCCTGACCCGCACCGGCCGATGCCCCCGGCACCGGTTCCCGGACACCGGGCACCGCGTGGTGCGCTACCGCGCCGTCGCGAGCAGCCGCTTCGCCGAGCACTTCGTCCGGCAAGCCCGGACCGAGCTCCACGGAACGACCACCGTCCCGCTCGAGCCGGCCGGCGTGGCCCCGCACTCGGAGACCGTGCGCAGCGCGGACGGCGCCACCGTGTACGCCCCGGTCACGGAGGGTGTGGGCGACTACACGATGGACTACGGCGCGGGCACCATCGCCCGCACCGACCACGGCGGCATCCCCGACGGGCAGGCGGTGCACGTCGACTTCCTGCCGCCGGTGACCCGCGCCAGTGACGACGTCGTCGTCCACGTGCCCAGCTCTGCCCGCCCGGCCGCGCCCCGGGTGCGGTACGTCGTGCCCGCCTTCGAGTGGCGCCGTCAGACCCGCACGAACGTCATGGCCAGCCACCGGCACGGCTGCCTGCGGGTCTACCTGGACGGGCCGTGGTTCTCCTCGGGCGAGGGCGAGCAACTGGGCGTCCTGGTGGCCCCCTCGGGGGTCGAGCCGCCGGAGCCGCTGGCCGGCTACGTGACCCGGGTGGCCGACGACCCGCTGCGGAGCTACGACGGCCCGCGGCCCGGCACGACGGACCTGACCTTCACCGGGACGTTGGACACCGGCCCCGCGACCCCTCATGGCCCCGAGGGTCTCACCCTGGACGAGTTGGACCCCACACCGGCCAACCGGGTCCACGTCCACGCCTACGACGTCGCCTACGACGAGCACCGGCGCCTGTGGTTCTGCGACATCGAGATGGCCCGGACCGGCGACGCACCGGCGTTCGAACCCTTCGTGCGCCTGGCACTGGCCCGTTACCAGCCGCACTCCGTCGTCGAGCACGACCCCGCGGTCGCCGGTGCCTCCCGCGACGTGAAACTCTCCCGGGTGGTCCTCGCCGACTTCGTCCAACTGCCTGCGGACCGGTCGGTGCTGGTGACCCGCGGCATCGGGGCCCCGGGCCGGCTCCAAGTGGTCGTATCGGGCGAGAGCTACCAGGGGACGGCGGCGAGCGTCGGCTCGGCTTCCGTCATGGTGTCCGTCCAGGAGCGGCAGCCCGGCCTCGCGGACGAGCTGGCATGGGTCCCCGCCCCGGAGGCCGGCGTCGACCCCGGCGCTCCCGGTCCGACAGTCCCCGATGCCGTCCTGTGGTGCGGAACCGTCACCCTTCCCGAGGACCGGGACCCCGCCGACTTCCGCCTCCTGGTGGAGGAACACGACACCCTGCCGGCCGACGACCCGTCCCAGCCCCCGCGCCTGCTCTACGCCGACACGCTGGGTCTCGCCGACCTCGGTCCGGCCAGGGCGCCTGCAGATCTCAGCGTCACCTCGTCGCCGAATCCCTCGGTCTACGGCCAGCCGGTGACGATCACGGCCACGGTGCGGCGGGCGGGCGCGGCGCCGGGCACGGAGGAAGCCGCATCCAGCGGACACGTCACCTTCACCGACGGCACCCGACGGCTGGGCCGGGTACCGCTGCACGCCGGCCACGCGGTGCTGACCGCGACTGACCTGACGGCCGGCACCCACGAACTCCGCTGCGTGTTTGGCGGCACCAACGTCCTCAGCCCCGGACACGGCACCGCCAGCCAGTTCGTGGCCCGGGCCGCGAGCCGGGTCTGCGTCACACCACGCCTGGAGATCCACGGTACGACCCCCTTCCGCAAGCCCCCGGGAAGCACCTGATGCCCGACACCGAGATCCGGATCGACACCTCGAACCTGACATGCCACTCGTTCAGCGTCCCCGAGGCAGGGCCCACGGTCTTCGACGGTTCCGCCTCGCCACCACCCACGGTGTCGCTGCCCGTCGCAACGCCATGCCACCTGCAGTTGGGGAGCGGGGGCCCCGACAGCGTCTCGGTGGCCGACTTCACCTTCACGGTCGCCGGGGACGGCACCCTCGCCTATGACCCGTCGTACGACCACTTCCTCGACGGGCGTGACCAGCGCGGTTGCCTGACCGTACACGGACTTCCCGTCCGGTTGGATGTGCAGGTCGATCACGGGCTCCGGCTCCGGATCAGCGGGAGCGTCTTCGAGTCGCACCAGCAGTACGACCTGCGGCTGCCACCCTCGCCGACCTATCGACTGGACGGCGTGGCCGGCGGTTCCTTTGACTTTCGCCTGACGGCCGACGGCACCGTCCTGGTCGGCCCGGACGTCGTCGAACTCACGATGACCGGAGTCGACCCGCAGACCGGCGTCGACGTGCTGACCGTCTCCGGACGCACCGTCACCGTCGACAGCACCGGGCTCGACCACTCGATCAAGCCGGATGGGTTCGCCCGGTGGCTACCCGGCGGGGTCAACCCGCTCACGGCCCTTCCTGCCGATGGATACCAATTCCAGCCGGGCTCGGGCTTCTTCGTCGCCTGGACCTTCGGCATCACGGCGGACGGGCAGGTCAGCCTCGACCATCGATACGACGAGTTCGCCAGGGCAGACGGCACCACGCTGACTGTCAAGGGCCGCACCGTCCACGTCGACTGCACGGCGCTCCCCCACGATCTGCAGTTGCTCGAGGTCTCAGCCAAGGTCTTCCCGCACTGCGTGACCACTGCGTTCACCGCGGTTCCCGTCGCCGCAGTACCCGGCACCGGTTACGGCCTCCTCGCCGGTGCGGGAATCGTCGCCGACGTGTACTTCCGCATCACTCCGGACGGGAACGTGGTCGTGGACCCGATGTACCGGGGTTGCGCCACGGCCACGGGCTCCACCCTGGCCCTCAGTCCCAAGACGATTCACATCGACGCCACGGCGCTGTCCCACGACCTGGAGACGATCAATTTCTTCCACCCGAAGGGGAACAAGCAGCTTCCCCGCACAAGGGTGAACGCACTGACGGCCATCCCCGCCCCGGTCACCTCCGGGTACGCGTTGGGCTCGAAATCGGACCACGAACCATCGTCGATCATGTTCGGCATCGGTCAGGACGGGCATGTGATTCTCGATCCCGCCTGCAGCGGTTTCGCCACAGCGGAGGGAAGCACCCTCGTCATCCACGGCTACCCGGTCCTGATCGACGCCACCCAGGCGGACAGCGACCTGATGGGCATCGGCAACCTCCTGTCGACCTCCGGTCCCCCCGGAGTGACACGCCTCAGCCCGCGAGCGCTCATCGCCGTCCTGCTTCCCGCAGGGGTCAGCGCTCTCCACTCGTACGGCTACTACCCGGGGACCGCGAACGGGACTTTCGACGACGTCTTCGGCTTCCAGCTCCAGCAGGACGGCGCCGTGACCGCCCAAGCTCCGACGCCCGGCGGATACGTCGTGGCACTCTCGGCGTCCCCGAGCCCCTCCGTGGCCGGACAGGAGGTGACCTTCGGAGTCTGCGTCCGTCCGGCCCCGCCCGGAGCCGGCACGCCTCAAGGTGCCTTGACGTTCGCCGACGGGACGACCGTCCTGGGCAGCGCGCAGCTCGACGGACACGGCTCGGTGTCCTTCAATACCACGGCCCTCGCGGCAGGCGACCACGAGATCACCCTCACCTATGCGGGAGACGCCAACTTCGAGCCCAGCTCGGCAACACTCCGGCACCGCGTCGTGCCGTCACTGTGAACCGGGGGTGACGTCGGCTGGCCCCACTGAAACCCACGTCGCTGGCGACCGCACTGCCGTGGTCCCAGCCCAGCGCGGTCACACCGTCCTCCCACCCAAAGAACAGGCTGCCTGGTGGTGACCGGCGCCTTCGGCACCCCCGCCGTCAGAACCTGCCGGCCAGGCCCGAGCCGAGGACGATCCGGCCCTCGGACACGGTCCACTCAGCCCTCCATGCCGTCGACGTCGCACTCCGTCACCACGGGCGAGGCCGACGCTGTGGCGGAGCGCGCGGATGTCGTCGTGGCCGGTCCAGCGCAGCCACGTCGCGCCGCACACCAGCGCATGGGGAGGAGGTCCAGGTGGCGCGGTGCCCAGTCCAGGAACGCGCACCACAGGATCGGCACGTGTCCGGCCAGCACGGCGGACACTGCCTTGTCGAACTCGGGCCGCTTCACGTCCGACCACGCCGACAGGTTGTCCACCCAGACTTCCCGGACCCGCTTCCCGTTCGTGGCCGCCCATGCCCGGCCCGGTTCCTCCTGCGTCTGCACGGACAGAAGATCGCGCAGGTCTTCCGTACGGATCTTCTTGGACTTGCGCAGGTAGAGGTCGACGTCTTCCAGGTCAGCGGTCGGGGGCTTTGCGGTGCATTGGTCGAGTCTCCCCTATAGAACAAACGGGCAGGTCAGGCAGCATGCCTGGCTGTCCACTCGACTGACCAGGACGACCTCGGAATGGAGCCTGACGAACCCGAACATCCCCGTCGGCGAGGTCTGAGACCCGACCGGAGCCCTGGCCGGCGAGAGGCCGGCCCTGTTCCCGCCGCCCCGCCTGGTCCAACGCTGGCGGGTACCAGTTGGAGGCGTGTCCGGCGTGGCCGTGCAGGAGCACGACCGGCTCGCCACGCGGCCACCGGCGGCACCGCCAGGCACTGGCGTGGCTTGAGAAGCGATTCCCAAAGCGGATGACACGCCTGCTGATCGAACTGTCGCGCGTGTCGACCTCGTTCGGGTGATCGGGCGCTGATTGAGACATAGGGAAAGGGCCTCCTGCACAGCTCGGTGATGTCTAGTCAACTGAGCATCAGGAGGCCCTGGTGTCCCACTGTGGCGTGCCCGCCCCGTCCGCGTCTACCTTCGGCGTGTCGCCGTGCGACTGCCTCGCCCACCAGTTCGGCAACGCCGCCGACCATCCGGACCGCACCCGCCGCTACCCCTCCGACCTGACCGACGCAGAATGGGCCCTGGTCCGGCCGCTGCTGCCGGTCCCGGCCTGGATGAACGGACGCGGCGGGCGCCCGGAAGGGTACTGCCACCGTCAAATGATCGACGCCGTGCGCTACCTGGTGGCCGAGGGCGTGCGCTGGGCGAGCCTGCCGGCCGACTTCCCCAGGTGGCGGGCCGCGTACCGGTTCTTCCGCCGCTGGCGCGACAACGACCTGATCAAGGAACTGTACGGCCGGCTGCGCGCCCGCCTGCGCGAGCTGGCCGGCAGGAAGGACGAGCCCACCGCCGCAATCATCGACTCCCAGTCGGTGAAGGGCGACGCCACCGTTCCCACCGCCTCCCGCGGCTACGACGCCGGAAAGAGAATCAACGGCCGCAAACGACACATCGCCGTCGACACTCTCGGCCTGCTGCTGGTCGTGATCGTCACCGCGGCCTCGGTCAGCGACCGCGACGCCGGCCGCGACCTGCTGGAGCGCGTGCGCGCCCGGCATCGCGCCATCACCCTGGTCTGGGCCGACGGCGGCTACACCGGCTGGCTCGTCGACTTTGCCCGCGCCGTCCTCTCCCTCGCCCTGACCATCGTCAAGCGCCCCGACGACGCATCCGGGTTCACCGTGCTGCCGCGCCGCTGGGTGGTCGAACGCAGCTTCTCTCACCTGATCCGGGCCCGACGTCTGGCCCGGGACTACGAGACCCGCACCGACAGCGCCGAAGCCATGCTCTGGTGGGCGGCGAGCATCCCCGCCACCCGGCGACTGGCCCGCCGGGGTGCCCCCGCTGCCCGCCGCCTCAGCCGGCCCGCCCCGGCCGCGGCTTGAACAACCCCGGCCCGTCCTCGCACAACCACCCGCGCTCCACCAGCCGCTTGGCACGGAACCGAGCGGCCTGTTCGCGCGCGTCACTGGCCTGCCAGCCCAGATGATCGCGCATCTGCCGGGCCCGCACGCCGCCCCCGCCACCGGCTGCGTCGTCCTGGACCAGTGCCACGATCGCCGCGCAGTCACCCGGCAGCACCGCAAGATCCAACCCCTGACGCCACGGCGGGATTTCGACCCTGGCCGCAACACCACCCGCAGCCCCCGCCACCGCGGTGTCCGGCACGCCCGACGCGGCGGCCAGGGCATCGACGACCTCCTCGCGGGCGACGGCCGCGCGCCGCACGGCCTCCTCTGCCTCCAGCACCGCCGCCCGGACCCGCTCCAGCTCGGCGCGCAACTCCTCCACTCGGGCCAGCGCGGCCCGTTCCCGCTCCTCCAGCAGACCCACCACCGACGCCATCCGCCACCTCCACCGACAGACAACCCGACCACCCGAGCCTGCCTCGCCAACACCGGCGTCATGCCTGAGCTGCGGAAACACGCCGATCAAGTTCGGTACAACAACGGCTTCTGAACACAGCGGATCCAGCCTGCCTACCCGGCGACGACCACATGCCTGAACAGCGAAGACTTGAAGCTACGTCCGCTTTGGGAATCGCTTCTTAGAAGCGATTCCCAAAGCGGATGACACGCCTGCTGATCGAACTGTCGCGCGTGTCGACCTCGTTCGGGTGATCGGGCGCTGATTGAGACATAGGGAAAGGGCCTCCTGCACAGCTCGGTGATGTCTAGTCAACTGAGCATCAGGAGGCCCTGGTGTCCCACTGTGGCGTGCCCGCCCCGTCCGCGTCTACCTTCGGCGTGTCGCCGTGCGACTGCCTCGCCCACCAGTTCGGCAACG
>NZ_JAKNTA010000012.1:48854-48971 GCF_022288725.1 Kitasatospora sp. A2-31
TCGAGTGCGGCCACACGGCTGAGTGATCTTTCCTCGGGGCGCGCATGAAGGCAGGGCCTCCTGTCCAGCTCGGGATTGTCGAAGTCCAAACGAGCTGGCCGGGAGGCCCTGTGTCGC
>NZ_JAKNTA010000012.1:48981-49464 GCF_022288725.1 Kitasatospora sp. A2-31
CTGCCTCGCCAACACCGGCGTCATGCCTGAGCTGCGGAAACACGCCGATCAAGTTCGGTACAACAACGGCTTCTGAACACAGCGGATCCAGCCTGCCTACCCGGCGACGACCACATGCCTGAACAGCGAAGACTTGAAGCTACGTCCGCTTTGGGAATCGCTTCTTAGAAGCGATTCCCAAAGCGGATGACACGCCTGCTGATCGAACTGTCGCGCGTGTCGACCTCGTTCGGGTGATCGGGCGCTGATTGAGACATAGGGAAAGGGCCTCCTGCACAGCTCGGTGATGTCTAGTCAACGAATCAGGAGGCCCTGTGTCGCAGTCTTGCGTTTCCATGCCCGTGTCGTCCAACTCGGTTACCCGGTCGTGTGATTGTCTCGCTCACCGGTTCGGGAACGCGGGTGACCGGCCGGACCGTGCGCGCCGCTACGACTCGGACATGACGGACGGCCACGATCGCCGCGCAGTCACCCGGCAGCACC
>NZ_JAKNTA010000012.1:49474-49847 GCF_022288725.1 Kitasatospora sp. A2-31
TCTGAAGATCGTCAAGCGGAACGACGACGTGTCCGGCTTCGTGGTGCTGCCCAGGCGCTGGGTGGTGGAGAGAACGCTGAGCTGGCTGATGCGCTCGCGCCGGCTGGTGCGCGACTACGAGACGCTGCCCGCCGTCCACGAGCAGATGGTGCTGTGGTCGATGACGATGCTCATGACCCGCAGGCTGGCCCGGCGGCGAGCGTGAACCGGCCCGGGGACGGCTCGTCGGCCCAGCCCCGGTCCGCCAGCCGCTTCATCTTCGACCGCACGCCCTCCACGCTCGCCGGGACCGCCGCCAGCCCCAAGGCGGCGGTGATCTCCTGGCACGTCATCACGTCTTCCCCGTCCGCGCGGCGTTCGGCCAGCAGGGACA
>NZ_JAKNTA010000012.1:49867-117504 GCF_022288725.1 Kitasatospora sp. A2-31
GAGGTCGAGCGGTGCCAGGTCGCTCATGGACGGCACCACGATCAGGGTGGTGGAGCTGCCCGAGGTGACAAGCGCGCCGAAGATCCCCGCCTCGGCCGTTGAGCACGTCGAGCAGGCAGTGAACGGCCGCGTCGGCTTCGATACCTTGGTGGAGTGGGTCGTCGGTCTTCTTGGAGGTCCTCCTTGTCGCCGGGTGGGGCTGACGTGGCGTCACTGTCTCGTGGTCGGTGTGGGGCTCCATGGTGTCCGCCCGGCCGCGTTCAGCCGGGCGCGGCGATCGGGCGGGTCATGGGCGGGCGTTCTTGACGAACTCCCGCCGCCCAGGCGGGGCGCGTCGTAGCCGGCGTCCGCGCCGACGAGCAGGTCCGGTTCACCGGGCTGCCATTGTCCGGCCGAGATCATCCGCTCGACCAGGTCGCGTAGTTGCTGTGCGGTGGCCTGGGCCGCGTCGTCCCCTGGCGTCAGCCGGATCGCGTCCAGCGGTGCGGTCCACGAGCTGCGGCCGGGCTCAAGTGCGGTGATGACCGAGTAGGGCCGGCCCGGGACGGGGATGTGCTGGTCCTTGCCCCGTCCGTAGGTGCACAGGGTCCGCTCCGGCGAGGTGTGGGCGTCGGGCTGCAGCCAGCAGGTGATGTCGACGGCCAGGACAAGCCGGCCGTCCACTGCGCGGGGCAGCGGCACGGTCGCCAGCGCCCACCGCAGCCCATCGATGTCCAGGCGGCCGCAGGCCAGGGCGTCGTAGGGCCTGCCGTGGCCTCGCCGGTGCTCGCCCACCAGCGAGAGTTCCACCAGCGACCGGACCGGTCCGTCGGCGCACAGCACCGCGTCGGCCAGCTCGAACAGGGCATCTCCCCGCCGGATCAAGCAGTCGTAGAACTCCCCTCGGAAGCATGACAGTTCAGCGAATGCGTCCCGTCGGACGTTGTCCTGCAGCAGACTCATCCCCACGGCCTTCGTACCCAGACGAAGGCCGCTTCCCTGTGCGGCGGATACTGGTATGAGTGATCAAGTTCGACGGCTCGTTCGAGGCGATTGCTTAAAGATCAAGCTAGGGCGTGTATCGAAAGCACGGACAGGCCGGGCGGGGTGATGTCCCGGTCCGGCCCGTCCGCTCTCTGCTAAAGGTCCTGATACTGGTGTGTCGTGTGCGTGGGTGTGTAGCCGAGACCGTCGTTGACCCGTCGCATGTGCGCGTTGCTGTCGGCGGTGTCGGTCAGGAGGTCACCGAGGTCCGGATAGTCCCTGTGGGCCTGTCGGATCGACTCGGCCTTCATCCATCGGCCGAGGCCGTGACCTCGGTGCTCGGGCAGCACCCCCCTGCCGTAGTGCTGGCCGTCACCTGTGCCGTTGCCGGGGATGACGAGTTCGGTGAAGGCGGCGATCGAGCCGCAGAGTTGAGCTCGGCCGCCTCTTGACTGACCCCTGACCTGACGGCGAAACGTCGCGGCTTGCCGGGGTTTCCTCAGAAGCGATTCCCAAAGCGGATGACACGCCTGCTGATCGAACTGTCGCGCGTGTCGACCTCGTTCGGGTGATCGGGCGCTGATTGAGACATAGGGAAAGGGCCTCCTGCACAGCTCGGTGATGTCTAGTCAACTGAGCATCAGGAGGCCCTGGTGTCCCACTGTGGCGTGCCCGCCCCGTCCGCGTCTACCTTCGGCGTGTCGCCGTGCGACTGCCTCGCCCACCAGTTCGGCAACGCCGCCGACCATCCGGACCGCACCCGCCGCTACCCCTCCGACCTGACCGACGCAGAATGGGCCCTGGTCCGGCCGCTGCTGCCGGTCCCGGCCTGGATGAACGGACGCGGCGGGCGCCCGGAAGGGTACTGCCACCGTCAAATGATCGACGCCGTGCGCTCCCTGGTGGCCGAGGGCGTGCGCTGGGCGAGCCTGCCGGCCGACTTCCCCAGGTGGCGGGCCGCGTACCGGTTCTTCCGCCGCTGGCGCGACAACGACCTGATCAAGGAACTGTACGGCCGGCTGCGCGCCCGCCTGCGCGAGCTGGCCGGAAGGAAGGACGAGCCCACCGCCGCAATCATCGACTCCCAGTCGGTGAAGGGCGACGCCACCGTTCCCACCGCCTCCCGCGGCTACGACGCCGGAAAGAGAATCAACGGCCGCAAACGACACATCGCCGTCGACACTCTCGGCCTGCTGCTGGTCGTGATCGTCACCGCGGCCTCGGTCAGCGACCGCGACGCCGGCCGCGACCTGCTGGAGCGCGTGCGCGCCCGGCATCGCGCCATCACCCTGGTCTGGGCCGACGGCGGCTACACCGGCTGGCTCGTCGACTTTGCCCGCGCCGTCCTCTCCCTCGCCCTGACCATCGTCAAGCGCCCCGACGACGCATCCGGGTTCACCGTGCTGCCGCGCCGCTGGGTGGTCGAACGCAGCTTCTCTCACCTGATCCGGGCCCGACGTCTGGCCCGGGACTACGAGACCCGCACCGACAGCGCCGAAGCCATGCTCTGGTGGGCGGCGAGCATCCCCGCCACCCGGCGACTGGCCCGCCGGGGTGCCCCCGCTGCCCGCCGCCTCAGCCGGCCCGCCCCGGCCGCGGCTTGAACAACCCCGGCCCGTCCTCGCACAACCACCCGCGCTCCACCAGCCGCTTGGCACGGAACCGAGCGGCCTGTTCGCGCGCGTCACTGGCCTGCCAGCCCAGATGATCGCGCATCTGCCGGGCCCGCACGCCGCCCCCGCCACCGGCTGCGTCGTCCTGGACCAGTGCCACGATCGCCGCGCAGTCACCCGGCAGCACCGCAAGATCCAACCCCTGACGCCACGGCGGGATTTCGACCCTGGCCGCAACACCACCCGCAGCCCCCGCCACCGCGGTGTCCGGCACGCCCGACGCGGCGGCCAGGGCATCGACGACCTCCTCGCGGGCGACGGCCGCGCGCCGCACGGCCTCCTCTGCCTCCAGCACCGCCGCCCGGACCCGCTCCAGCTCGGCGCGCAACTCCTCCACTCGGGCCAGCGCGGCCCGTTCGCGTTCCTCCAGCAGCCCCAGCACCGACGGCATCCGCCACCTCCGCACACAGCGAGCGTGAACACAGCGGATCCAGCCTGCCTACCCGGCGACGACCACATGCCTGAACAGCGAAGACTTGAAGCTACGTCCGCTTTGGGAATCGCTTCTGACCATGCGCATCGACGAGCTCGCCACCGCCCTTCACGCCACTCCGAGACCCGTGTGTTCGAACCCGCATGGCGTAGGCGGCTGTCACGTCCGGACGGAGCGCATGTCCCACGGGAGCCTGCGCGCTGCTCCGGCGACACCGTCGATTCCCCCCTTCTCCCCCCTTCGACAGGCCTGACCACATCGGATCATCGCTGTCCTCGAGTTGCCGCTCCACCGGACCTGTGTCGGGATTGCTAGCGGGGAGTCGGCCTGACGACCACCGACTACCCGGGGCCGAAGCCGACCGCAGTAGCGCTGTTCAACCGACGGTTCGGGCGACCCATCAGTCGCGGCGTACCGCATCGCGACGCCGTTCAATCGCAAAGTGCGTGAAGGACGGACCAGGCGGCGGCTGGCTGGAGGACAGGGATGGCGAAGCAGGCGGCTTCCACGGGTTCCGTGACGAAGATCGTCTTCACGCTGGGGCTGGTGCTCTTCGGTCAGGCTTTGCTCGCACTGTCCCTCGTCAGTGCCCAGCAGTTGCTCGTGCCGCGGAACATGCCCTTCGGCGTGACCGGGCCGCCGTCGCCCGTGGTCGCCGAGGTGGCATCGAGGGTCGGGCTCGACCTGACCTCCTATCCAAGCCCGTCGGCTGTGACAGACGCGGCAGGCCGGGGCGAGCTGTACGGCGGGTACGTCAGCAGCGGTTCGACCGACACGCTGATCATCGTCCCGGCGAAGAGCTTCTTCGCCCAGACCGAGCTGGAGCCGGCGTTCGAGGCCGCGGCCCGCAAGCTCAACCAACCGGTCACCGTGCAAACGGTCAAGCCACTCGCGGCCAGTGACCCGGTCGGCGCCGTGACGTCACTTCTGTTGCTGCCGTTGCTGATCGGCGGCTATCTGGCGGCGGTCCTGGTCTTCAAGGCGGCCCACGGCGTCGCCGCCGCACCATGGCGCGCGGCCATCCTGGCCGGGTACGCGCTGGTGGGCGCAGTGCTGACCGACGTGATCGCCGGGTTGGGGATCGGCGCGTATGCCAGCAGCCACTTCTGGCCCCTGCTGCCGTGCTTCTGGCTCATCACCGCGGCGGTGGCGCTGGCCGCCGCCGCCGTGCAGGCCGTGGTGGGCAAGATCGGCACCCTGTTGGTGGCGCTGCTCTTCATCGCCGTCGGCGGCCCGCCCGCCGGGGGGCTCGGCACGTATCTGCTGCCGGTCTACTGGCGCAACATCGGGGTCGTCCTCCCGGCGCAGAACGCGGTCACCCTGGTCAATCACGTCCTGTACTTCGGTGGCAACGACATCACCACACCGATCGTCGTCCTGCTCCTCTACGCCGCCGCCGGAACGGCCGTCATCGCCTGGTTCGGCCGCATCCGCCCGGGCAGGACGGCCGCCCGCGCGGGCAGCGGCCCGCAAGAGACGGCGGCCACGGCGGACGGCCCTGCGGCAACCCCAGCCGACGCCCGGCGGCGCAGGATCGGTTTCCTCGTGGCGCTGGGCATCTGCGCCGTCATGCAGTGCCTGTTCGCCACCACCTACATGAGCGCCTCGCACGCCCCCAAGGCCGACAACCTGCCGTTCGGCGTGGTCGGCACCTCGCCCGTCCTGCCCGCGGCCCAGAAGGCCATCTCTTTGAAGGTCACCCAGTACTCGGACGAGGCTACGGCCAAGACTGCGATGGACGAGGCGCGGATCTTCGGCGCGCTTGTCACCTCGGGCAGCTCCACCACCCTGATCGTGGTGCCGTCCATGAGCGACCTGGCACCGCTCGACCTCGCGGTGAGGTTCGAGGAGGCGGCCAAGGCCACCGGTCAGCCGCTGACGGTGCAGCAGTACGCCCCGACCCCGCTCGTGCCCAAGGACCCGTTCGGCCTGGTCCAGGCGCTGATGCTGGTTCCGCTGCTGATCGGCGGGTACATGAGCTCGACCCTGCTCATGAGCGCCACCGGCCGGGCGGCCGGCCGCTGGCGCGCCGCCCAACTGGCCGGTTTCGCCGTGGTCAGCGGTCTGATCATCGATGTGATCGTCTGCTACTGGCTGCAGGGCTTTCCAAGCCACAAGTTCTGGATCACCTGGCCCGTCTGCACGCTGATCGTCGCCGTGGTCGCCTTCGTCGCCGCCGTCCTGCAGAAGCTGCTCGGGCCGATCGGCACCCTGGTGACGATCATCGCGATCCTCCTGTTCGGCAACCCTTCCTCCGGCGGCGCCACCGGGGTGCCGTACCTGCCCGCCTTCTGGCGCGACCTCGGGCCCTACCTGCCGCCCCGCAACGGCTACATCCTGCTCCACCACACGATCTACTTCGACGGCCACGGAACGGGCCAGGCCCTCACCGTCCTGCTCGTCTACCTGGGCGTCGCCGGCGCCGTTCTCGCCTTCCTCGACTGGCGCCGCCCCGAAGCGGAGGTTCCCACCGACGCCACCGAAGCCGCGGCCATGTCCGTCCCGATCGGCGCCGTGCCGTGAGTGCTCGCAGCTTGGCGGTCCGCCGGGCGAGGGGTGCGGTCCCGAAGGGGGTGTCCAAGCGCGTGGTGCCGGTGCTACGCGGCTCACGGAAGTCGTGTTGGCCGACCCTGTAGGGCGCGACCGAGTAGCCGGGTTGCGGCCACAGCCCGGTCTCGCACACGGCACGGGCGGGGCGGGACTCGACGACCTGCCACGCCGTCCCGCGGAGCAGGCCGTGGACGGCGTTGCCGTGCTCGGGCTCGGCCAGCGGCAGTTGCAGGTCCTCGCCGCGCCACCGGTAGCGTCCCGCACCGACCAGGTTCGGCCACGGTACGAGGATCTGACCGCGCGCCTGCGGTGATGCGGTCCTCGGCGTCGAAGCCGTGGAGCACGGCCCGACCCCCGACCGCGTACGACCGCAACGCTGCTCCGAGTTCGACGACGACGGCGACCTGGTCGCCATGCCGCAGGGTCAGCTGACGTCCGGTTCGGCTCTCATGTGGCTTTGTTCACGAGTTGCGACAGCGGATGTACGCGACTTTGAACAGCACCATGAACCGGTCGTGTTCGATGTTCACGAGAAGTGACAGCACAGCTTGATGCGGTACCGGGGTCTGATCAGCGTCGGTTGCCTCCCGGCCGGGCTCCGGTGGTCAGCCCGGGGGTGACCAGGGCGAGCCAACGGGCCCGGGCCGCGGACGGTTGGTCGGTGGGAGCGGTGGAGAACAGCAGGTAGATGTCACTGACGGTCACGTCGGGATGGATGTCGCCGTCGGACTGGCCTGCCCGGATGAGTGCGGCGACGGCGTTGCTGCCGCGGTCCTCGTCGGCGTGGTCGCCCGGCTCCGCGCCCAGCGTCCGGGCGGCCGCCTTCACGGCGCGGTCGGTGACGGACTGCTCGATGACGCGGCCGAGGAAGGCGGTCAGCTCGTCCGCGGCCCGGGCTCCGGCGGCGACGCGGGCGAGGACGGCTTCGGCGTCGTCGGCGACGCGGGCGACGCACTCGGCGACGACGGCGGCGACCAGGTCCGTCTTGGTGGGGAAGTGCCGGTACAGGGTGCCCACGGCCACGCCCGCAGCGGCTGCTATCTCGTCCATGCCGACCTCGGGGCCGTGCTGGGTGATCTGTTCACCGGCGGCGGTGAGGATCTTCCGTCGGTTGCGGACCGCGTCGGCGCGCGGTGCCCTGGCCTGGGTCACAGAACTCGCCTGCCCTTTCACTTGCATCAAGATGAACCAAGGTTCAGGATAGATGGTGAACCATAGTTCATCTTACCCGTGAGGACCCGCCATGCCCGCCAAGACCGCCCTCGTCACCGGTGCCTCCTCCGGCATCGGCGAAGCCACCGCCCTCAAGCTCAACGAGCTCGGCTACACCGTCTACGGCGCCGCCCGCCGCACCGACCGCCTGGCCAAGCTCGCCGACCGCGGCGTCCGCCCGCTCGCGATGGACGTCACCGACGAGGACTCCATGCGGGCCGGCATCGACAAGATCATCGCGGAGACCGGCCGGATCCACGTGCTGGTCAACAACGCCGGCTACGGCTCCTACGGCGCCCTGGAGGACGTGCCCCTGGACGAGGCCCGCTACCAGTTCGAGGTCAACGTCTTCGGCGCGATCCGCCTGACCCAGCTCGTCCTGCCCCACATGCGCGCCCAGCGCTCCGGCACCGTCGTCAACGTCACCTCCATGGGCGGCAAGATCTACACGCCGCTCGGCGGCTGGTACCACGGCACCAAGTTCGCCCTCGAAGCCCTCAGCGACTGCCTGCGCCTGGAGGCCAAGCCCTTCGGCATCGACGTCGTCGTCATCGAGCCGGGCGGCATCGCCACCGAATGGGGCGCCATCGCCGCCGACAAGCTGGAGAAGTCCTCCACCGCCGGCGCCTACGCCACCCAGGCCGCCGCCGTGGCCTCCTCCCTGCGCTCCGAGGCCAACGCCAACCGCAACTCCCCGCCGTCCGTCATCGCCGACGCCATCGCCAAGGCGGTCACCGCCCGCCGCCCCAAGACCCGCTACGCCACCGGCTTCGGCGCCCGCCCGCTCATCGCCCTGCGCCGCCTCCTGCCCGACCGCGCGTTCGACACCGTCATCTCCCGCGCCATCGGCCTGCCACGCTGAACCATCCGGGACAGCCAAGGCCCGCAGGGTGCTGCCGAAACTCGCGAACTGTTCGACGGCCGTCGCGGCTCAAGTGCCTCCCAAACTCGTCAACAAGTGCTGTCGCAACTCGTGAACAGAGCCACTCATGCGCGCGAAGAGCGTCTGTGTCCTTCCGCGCCGGTTCAAGCACGACAGGGAAGAACCGCCGAACCCTCCCCTGCGCCACGGTGTGGGCTTGGGCCGTTCCGGTGATGAGACCGGAGGAGGGCACTCGTCTGGCGCGCCAGGCTACCGGTCGGCCGCCCCGCGTGCTTTCGTTTGAATTCCGCGCCGCCAAGGCTCGTACACCTGCCCCGGGCGCGACCACCTGTTGATGCCTAGGGCCTTCCGCGTGCACGGCCGCAGGGCCCTTCCACATGCCCGGAGGAGAGACCATGGTGGCAGGAACGGCCGGCGCACTCCGGGGACGATGATGAAGGACCACCTCACGCCCCGACGGGTGGTGGTCATCGGTGGCGGGTTCGCCGGGCTGTTCGCCGCCCGCGCCCTGCGGCACGCCCCCGCCGCGGTCACCGTGATCGACCGCCGGGCGCACCACCTGTTCCAGCCGCTGCTGTACCAGTGCGCGTCCGGGATCCTCTCGGAGGGACAGATCGCGCAGCCGCTGCGCGGGGTGCTGCGCCGGCACCGCAATGTGGACTGCCTGCTCGCCGAGGCCACCGACGTGGACCCGGAGGCAAAGGTGGTGCGTGCGCAGCGGCCCGGCGGCGAGCCCCTGGAGGTGCCCTACGACGACCTGATCGTGGCCGTCGGCATGCGCCAGTCCTACTTCGGCCACAACGAGTACGCGGCGCACGCGCCCGGCATGAAGACCCTGGACGACGCCATCGCGATCCGGCGCCGGCTCTACCAGGCGTTCGAGATGGCGGAGACGGCCGCCGATCCGGAGGAGCGGCGGCAGTGGCTCACCTTCGCGCTGGTCGGGGGCGGTCCGACCGGGGTAGAGCTCGCCGGGCAGATCCGGGAGATCGCCGGGCACACGCTCGACCGGGAGTTCCGCGCCATCGACTCCGCGCAGGCCCGGGTGCTGCTCTTCGAGGGCTCCGACGCCGTCCTGGGCGCCTTCGGCCCCCGCCTCGCCGAGCGGGCCGCCCGGACGCTGCGGGACCTCGGGGTGGAGATGCACCTCGGCACCATGGTCACCGGCGTCGACGCGGGCGGGCTCACCGTCAAGGACCGCAACGGCGCCAGCACCCGCCACCCGGCGCGCACCGTGCTGTGGACGGCCGGCGTCGAGGCCCCGCCGATCGCCGCCGCACTCGCGCGGGCCACCGGCGCGACCCAGGACCGGGCCGGGCGCATCTCAGTCGAACCCGACCTGACCCTCGCCGGACACCCGCACATCCGCGTGACCGGCGACGTGATGAGCCTCGACCGGCTGCCCGGCCTCGCCGAGGTCGCCATGCAGTCCGGCGCCTACGCCGGCCGCGCCGGCCGCCACTCCATCGAGGGCCGCAAGCGGAAGCCGAAGCCCTTCAAGTACGTGGACCTGGGCAGTGCCGCCTACATCTGCCGCGGGAGGGCCGTCGTGAAGGTCGGCCGGATCCACCTGTCGGGCACCACGGGCTGGCTGGCCTGGCTGCTGATCCACCTGGCCTTCCTCACCGGCTTCCGCAGCAGGTTCGGCGCGGTGCTCAGCTGGGCGGTCGTCTTCGCCTCCGGCTCGCGGCGCGAACGCGCCTTCACCATGCCCGACGCGGCCGCGGCGGCACTTCCCGCCGCCGGTACGGAGCCCCCCGCACCCTCGTCCTGACACCGCCCCCGGTCGGTTCGTACCGGCCGTACCGTTGCCGTTCCCCCTCAGCCCCGCGCACGCGGGGCGGACCCATCGAGGCGCACATGCTCAGCATCGCCGCCCACCTGGCGGACACCCCTCCCCAGCTCCTGCCGGCCCGGGAACAGATGGCCTTCACCCTGGCCTCGCACATCCTGCTGGTGCCGTTCGGCGTCGCGCTGCCGTTCATCACCGTCCTGATGCACTACCGCGCGCTGCGCCGCAACGACCCGGTGGCCCTGCTGCTTGCCCGGCGGTGGTCCGCGGTGATGGCGGTGCAGTTCGCCATCGGCATCATCACCGGCACCGTCCTGTCGCTGGAGTTCGGCCTGCTGTGGCCGGGGATGATGGGGCGCTGGGGCGACGTCTTCGGCGTCGGCTTCGGCGTGGAGGCCTGGGCGTTCTTCCTGGAGGCCGTCCTGATCGCCGTCTACCTCTACGGCTGGCGCAGGCTCAAGCCGTGGACACACTGGTGGCTGGCCGTACCACTGCCGCTGACCGCGGCGATGGGGGCGTTCGGCATCATCGCGGCCAACTCGTGGATGAACACCCCTCAGGGCTTCACCCTGGACTCCCAGGGCAACCCCGTGAACGTCGACGTGCGGCAGGCGATCTTCACACCGATGTTCGGCCCCCAGTACTGGCACTTCGTGGTCGCGATGTTCATGACCGCCGGTTACGTGGTGGCCGGCGTGTACGCGGTCGGCTGGCTGCGCGGCCGGCGCGACCGCTACCACAAGCTCGGGTTCACCGTGCCGTTCACCGTCGCCGCGATCCTCACCCCCCTCCAGTTCTTCCTCGGAGACTCCGCCGCCCGCGCCGTCTTCAACAAGCAGCCGACCAAGTTCGCCGCCATGGAAATCGTCTGGAACACCGACACCCACGTGCCGGAATACGTCTTCGGCCGACTGAACGGCAACGGAACGATCTCCGGCGGGATCAAGATCCCGCAACTCGACTCCATCCTCGCCGGGTTCAAGCCCAGCACCCAGGTGACCGGTCTGACCGCCGTGTCGGCGGCCGACCGCCCCACGCCCACGCAGGCGACCATCGTGCACTGGGCCTTCGACATCATGGCCACCATCGGCAGCGTGCTGATCCTGCTCGCGCTCTGGTACGCCTGGATCTGGTGGCGTCACCGCGACCTGCCGATCAACCGCTGGTTCTTCTCCTGCGCCGCACTGGCGGGAGCCGCCTGCCTGTTCACAGTCGAATGCGGGTGGATCACCACCGAGGTCGGCCGCCAGCCCTGGATCGTCTACTTCAACATGAGGGTGTCCGAAGCCGTCACCCCCACCCATGCCGCCGGCATCTGGACGATGTTCGGCATCGTCGTCGTCCTGTACGTGGCGGTGTTCGCGTCCTTCCTGGCCGTGCTGCTGAAGATGCGGACCCGCTGGCGCATCGCCGACGAAGGCGCCGCGATGCGCGGGACGGCCGATCCCGAGACCGACACCCCCTATGGCCCCAGAGGAGAGCGTGCACCCGACAGGGCGGGCGCAGCGCGCGGCGGGTCCGACGCGACGTCCGGCGGTGCCCGATGATGGCCGACCTCATCGCCTGGCTGCTGGTGATCGCCATCGCCGCCTACGCCTGCGCCGGCGGCACCGACTACGGCGCGGGCTTCTGGGACCTGCTGGCCGGTGGCGCCGAGCGCGGCAAACGGCCCCGCTGGCTGATCGACCACGCCATGGCACCGGTCTGGGAGGTCAACAACGTCTGGCTGATCTTCATCCTGATCCTCATGTGGACGGGATTCCCCCTCATGTTCCAGGCCGTCTTCGAGGCGCTGTGGCTGCCGCTCGCCCTCGCAGCCGTCGGACAGCTGCTGCGCGGAGCCGGCTTCGCACTGCGCAAGCCGACCCACCGGATCGCCCAACGCCGGGTGTACGGCGCGGCGTTCGCGATCTCCTCGCTCCTCACGCCGTTCTTCCTCGGCGCCGTGCTGGGCGGCATCGCCTCCGGACGGGTCGCGGTGGACGTCCCCGCGTCCTCGGACGCCTGGGCCAACCCCACCTCGCTGATGGCGGGCCTGATGGCGATCGCCGCCACCGCCTACCTCGGTGCGGTGTTCCTGTGCTCCGACGCCCGGCGGTTCGGCGCCCACGACCTCGTCGACTACTTCCGCCGGCGGGCCTGGGCCGCCTTCGCGGCGCTCGTCGTCCTCGCCCTCATCGCCCTGCCCGTCACCCGGGACGACGCACGGTACGTGTGGGACAACCTCACCAGCGGCCTCGGACTCCTGATGGCGATCCTGGCCGGCGTCTGTGGCCTGGCCACCGTGCTGCTGTTGGTTCGCCGCCTCTACGGCTGGTCCCGCTACACCTCGGTGGCGACCGTGGGACTGGCCGTGCTGGCCTGGGGCTTCGCCCAGCGCCCCTACCTCCTGCCGACCTCGCTCACGGTCTCCCAGGCCGCCGGGGCCGCACACAGCCTGCGCTGGCTGGCCATCGTGACGCTCATCGCCGTCCTGCTGGTCGGCCCGGCCCTGGTACTGGTCTACCGACTCGACACCAAGGGCCGGCTGGAGCCGCTCACCGACACCGACACCTCGGCCGCACGACTCCCGGGGGACGACGCCTGACGCAGGCAGACCGTTCGGCCGTCCGTGGGGCGCGGCGGCCGGACCCACCGACGAGGACCGCCCCGCCACGAGCACCTCGGCTAGCGTCAGCCGGGGGAGCCGAATCATGGACACGGAGAGCACTGATGGACCGCTACCCCCCTATCGCCGATCACGGCCTGGTGGGCGACCTCCAGACCGTCGCCCTGGTCTCCTCCAAGGGTGTGCTGGACTGGTTCGCCGCCCCCCGGGTCGACTCGCCCAGCATCTTCGCCGCCCTACTGGACCACGAGCGCGGCGGCCACTTCCGCATCGGCCCCGACAGCGGGGACATCACCTACCGGCAGCTGTACTACCCGGACACCGCCGTCCTGGTCACCCGCTTCATGTCCCCCGAGGGCGTCGGCGAACTCATCGACTGGATGCCGCCCAACACCTCCGGCAGCCCCACCGACCGGCACACCGTCGTCCGCGCGATCCGTGCCGTCCGCGGCACCGTCACCTTCACCCTCGACTGCCGGCCGCGTTTCGACTACGGCCGAGCAGAGCACGAACTCCAGCTCGACGAGCGGTACGCCGCCTTCCACGCCCCCGGCATCGCCTGCCACCTGCGCACCACCTTCCCGGTCGCACGCGCCGGCGACGACGTCGCGGGCACCGTCACGCTCAACGCCGGCCAGGCCGCCGGCGCCGTGCTCACCGTCTGCGCCGCCGACGGCGCCTCGCCGCCCCCCATGAACGAGGAGGAGATCACCGAGTCCCTGTGGGACAGCGTCAACTTCTGGCAGCAGTGGGTCCGCACCGCCAACTACCGCGGACGCTGGCCCGACATGGTCCGCCGGTCCGCGATCACCCTCAAGCTGCTCACCTACCACCCGACCGGCGCACCGATCGCCGCCGCCACCATGGGCCTGCCGGAGCAGGTCGGCGGCGAGCGCAACTGGGACTACCGCTTCACCTGGGTGCGCGACGCCTCGCTGTCCGTACGCGCGCTCCTCGACCTCGGCTTCGCCGACGAGGCCGGTGCCTACACCCGCTGGCTCGGCGACCGGCTCCACGATCGACTGGAGATGCCCGGCGAGCGGCTGCAGATCATGTACCGCGTCGACGGCGACCCTGAGTTGAGCGAGGAGATCCTGGAGCACTTCGAGGGGTACCGCGGCTCGTACCCCGTCCGCGCCGGCAACGCCGCCATGGACCAGCTGCAGCTCGACATCTACGGCGAGGCGCTGTACGCCATGGCGGAAGGACGCGAGGTGGGGATCCAGGCCGGCTACCGCGGCTGGAAGGCGACGGTGAAGACCCTCGACTGGCTCGCGGACAACTGGGACCGGCCCGACGAGGGCATCTGGGAGACCCGCGGCGGCCGCAAGGACTTCACCTACAGCCGGGTGATGACCTGGGTCGCCTTCGACCGCGGCATCCGCCTGGCCGAGGAATTCAGCCGTCCCGCCGACATCGTCCGCTGGCGCAACACCCGCGACGCGGTCCTCGAGCAGATCATGACCAAGGGCTGGAGCGAGACGGAGCAGGCGCTCGTCCAGCACTATGACGGCGACGTCCTGGACGCCTCCCTGCTGCTCGTCCCCCGGGTCGGCCTGCTCGCGCCGCGCGACCCGGCCTGGCTGTCCACCCTCGACGCGATGGACCGCAAGCTCGTCTCCGACAGCCTGGTCTACCGCTACGATCCCGCCGCCTCGCCCGACGGCTTGCGCGGTTCCGAGGGCACCTTCAGCCTCTGCACCTTCCTGCACGTCGACGCGCTCGCCCGCGCGGGGCGGCTGCGGCAGGCACGCTACTCCTTCGAGAAGATGCTCACCTACGCCAACCACGTCGGCCTGTTCGCCGAGGAGATCGGCCCCTCCGGCGAGCAGCTCGGCAACTTCCCTCAGGCCTTCACCCACCTCTCCCTGATCATGGCTGCCAGAACCCTGGACGACGCACTGGACGGGAAGCAGGGTTCTGAGTGACCGTGGACCCCACCACCGCCGCGGTCGGCGCCGCCGAGTTCCGCTCGCTGTACCGGCGGCTGCGCCGCGACCGGGCGGACGGCGCCCTCGCCGAGCTCACCCCGGAGCGGGTGGCGGCGGCTGCCCGCGAGGTGCGGGCGGGGCTGCACGTCTCGCTGGCCGCACCGGTGGAGACCGGCCCCGGGCCGGACAACCCCGAACCCGCCGTCCACCGGATGACCGGCGCGGTGGCCGGCCGGGTGCCCGACGAGGGCCTGGCCTTCGCCCGCGACCACATCGCCATGAACGTGCACGGCGACGCCGACAGCCACCTGGACGCGCTCTGCCACGTGGTCTACGACGGAACACTGCACGGCGGCGTCGACGCGGACACCCTCACCACCCATGGGGCCGACGCACTCTCCGTGGACCTGGTCCGGGACGGCATCGTCGGCCGCGGCGTCCTGCTGGACGTCCCGCGGGCACGAGGGGTGCCCTGGCTGGAGCCCGGCGAGCAGGTGGGCGCCGACGAACTGGCCGCGGCGGAGGCCGCCCAGGGAGTCCGGGTCGGTCCGGGCGACCTGTTGTTCGTCCGGGTCGGACACCGCCGCCGCCGGGCCGAGCACGGCCCCTGGGACGCCTCGGCGGCCCGCGCGGGACTCCATCCGAACGCCATGGAGTTCCTGGCCGAACGACGGGTCGCGGTTCTCGGCAGCGACGGCAACAACGACGCCGCACCGTCCCCGGCGGAGGGCGTGGACTACCCCGTCCACGTCCTCGCCGTGCACGCCATGGGCCTCCACCTGCTGGACTACCTGCAGTTCGAGGACCTCGTGCCGCTCTGCGTGCAGGAGCGACGCTGGTCCTTCCTGTGCGTGGTCGCGCCGCTGCGGCTGCCACGAGCCACCGGCTCCCCGGTGAACCCGATCGCGATCCTCTGACGGTCACTCACGCCCGTCCCGGCCGGGGCCCGACCCGCAACGCGTCAACCCCGGCCGGAGGAGACCACATTGGCCAGCGGTTCGCCGGCGGCGTACCGCATCAACTGCGACCGGACGAGCGCCAGTGCGCGCGGGCGGAAGGCCGAGGTGGTGGCGGCCACGTGCGGGGTGATCAGCGTGCTCGGCGCCATCCACAGCGCGTGCCCCGGCGGGAGCGGCTCCGGATCGGTGACGTCCAGTGCCGCTGCCAGGCGCCCGGCACGGAGCTCCGCGACCAGCGCTGCCGTGTCGATCACGGCTCCGCGACCGACGTTCACCACCACGGCACCGTCCCGCAACCGCGCCAGGAACCCGGCGTCGACCAGACCCCTCGTCCGCTCGGTGAGTGGCAGGGTCAGCACCACCGCGTCGGCCCGCGGCAGCAGCGACGGCAGCTCCGCCGTCGCGTGCACCGGCCCGAGCGGCGCCTGCCGGGCCGTACGGGCCACCCGCAGGACCTCGCACTCGAACGGGGTGAGCCGGGCCTCGACGGCGGCGCCGATCGCTCCGTAGCCCAGGACCAGGACCGTCCGGTCGGCCAGCGCCGGGCGGAAGCCAGCAGACCAGTGCTGCGCCTGCTGCGCCCGGACGAGTTCGGGGATCCCCCGCAGTGCGGCCAACAGCAGCGTCACCGCGTGCTCGGCCGTGCTCGTGTCGTGCACCCCGCGGGCGTTGCAGAGCGTGACACCCGCGGGCACGTACGGCAGCAGGTTCTCCACCCCCGCACTCAGCGACTGAACCACCCGCAGCGCCGGCAGCCGATCCAGTACGGGCAGCGCCGCGCGGGTGCGGGTGTACGGGACGACGAAGAACTCGACGGCCTCCATCGCACTGTCGGCCGGAGCAGGGCCGCGGCCGTCCCAGACCAGGGCCTGCCACCCCTTGGGCAGGGCGCCGAGCTCCGGCGGCGCGTACGGCAGCATCACCCGCATCGCCGGGGCCCCGGTGGAACCCTCGCCGGCAACCGTCATGCTGGCCTCCGTGCCGGCCCGACCGGTGGACCGCGCCGGTGCGCCTGGCGGCGGTCGGGCCTCCAGGGGGTGAGAGTGGAGACTCACCCGTGTCCCCGCAGCAATGGTCCCGCAGCCGACCCGAGGAGGCCCGCCGACCATGACCGGCGTAGCTCTCGGCAACCGCGTGGTGGTCGTGATGGGGGTCTCCGGGTGCGGCAAGACCACCGTCGGCCGCCGGCTGGCGGACCGGCTCGCCGTGCCGTTCCTCGACGCGGACGATCTCCACTCGGCCGCCAACCGAGCCACGATGGCCTCCGGGCGCCCCCTGGACGAGGCCGACCGCCGCCCCTGGCTCGAGGCCGTGTCGGAGTGGATCCGCACGGCAGCGGACCGCAGCGGCGGCGTCCTCGCGTGCTCGGCGCTGCGGCACGCCTACCGGGCCCTGCTGCGGCCGCCCGGCGCCGACGTGTGGTTCGTGCACCTGTCGCTCGACCCCGCCCTGGCGCTGCAGCGGATCTCCGCCCGGAAAGGGCACTTCATGCCGCCGGAGCTGCTGGACTCGCAGTACCGGACGCTGGAGCCGCTCGGGGCCGACGAGCCAGGAGTCACCGTGGACGCCTCCGGGAGCACGGAGCGGACCGTGGAGGCGGCGCTGCAGGCCCTGGCCCGGCCCGCCCACCCGGCCGATCCGATCCACCGGTCCCAGCCCTGAGGTGCCACCCGGCCCGGCCGGTTGTAGCGTGCAAAGGACGGGACCGGTCCTGCCGACGCGGTGGTGCGTGATGCGACCCGCACCGCGACGGTCACCGGGGGGTCGGCGCAGCAGGGCCGGCAACGACTCCAGATCGGAAACTCTCCGTGGCAGGCGCTCAGCACTACGACGTCATCATCATCGGCACGGGCGCGGGTGGTGGCACCCTCGCACACCGGCTGGCCCCGACCGGAAAGCGCATCCTGATCCTCGAACGCGGTGACTACCTGCCCCGCGAACGGGACAACTGGGACTCCACCGCGGTGTTCGTCAAGGGCAAGTACCGTGCCCCCGAGTACTGGTACGACAAGGACGGCAAGGAGTTCCCGCCCGAGGTCAACTACTACGTCGGCGGGAACACCAAGTTCTACGGGGCCGCGCTCTTCCGCCTGCGTCCCGAGGACTTCGGGGAGTTGCAGCACCACGACGGGATCTCCCCCGCGTGGCCGATCGACTACGCCGACCTGGAGCCGTACTACTCGCAGGCCGAGCAGCTCTACCTGGTCCACGGCCGGCACGGGGAGGACCCGACCGAAGGTCCGGCGAGCGCCGACTACCCCTTCCCGCCCGTCGAGCACGAGCCGCGCATCCAGCAGCTCAGCGACGACCTGGAGAAGCACGGGCTGCACCCCTTCCACCTGCCGATCGGCGTGAACCTGATCCAGGACGAGAAGGGCCGGGCTGTCCACGGCAGTGCCTGTATCCGCTGCGACCGGGTGGACGGATTCCCGTGCCTGCTGGGTGCCAAGTCCGACGCTCAGGTGCTCTGCGTGGACCCGGCCCTGGAGCACGACAACGTCACGATGATCACCCGGGCCGACGTGCGCCGGCTGGAGACCGACCCCACCGGCCGGACCGTCACCGGCGTGGTCGCCGAACTCGGCGACGGCAGCACCGAGACCTTCGCCGCGGACGTCGTGGTCGTCGCCTGCGGTGCCGTCAACTCCGCCGTTTTGCTGCTGCGATCGGCCGACGACCGGCACCCGGACGGACTGGCCAACAGCTCCGGCCAGGTCGGCCGCAACTACATGCGGCACAACAACCTGGCACTCATGGCGGTCTCCAAGGAGCCGAACCCCACGGCGTTCCAGAAGACGCTCGCCATGAACGACTGGTACCTCGGCGCCGACGACTGGGACTACCCGCTCGGCGGCATCCAGATGCTCGGCAAGTCCGACGCCGAGCAGATCCACGGCGAGGCACCGCGCTGGGCCGGCGCCGTCTCGCCTGACATGCCCTTCGAGGTGCTCGCCCCCCACGCCGTCGACTTCTGGCTCTGCGGCGAGGACCTGCCCCGCCCCGACAACCGCGTGACCCTGGACGCCGACGGAGGCATCCACCTCGCCCTGGACGAGAAGAACAACACCGCCGGACTCAAACGGCTGCGCCACAAGCTCCAGGGGATGCTGGGCCAACTCGGCATGCACCCGCACCACCTGCTCTCGCACAGCATCTACCTGCACAAGGGCATGCCGATCGGCGCCACCGCCCACCAGGCCGGCACCGTCCGCTTCGGCACCGACCCGGCCGCGTCCGTCCTGGACGTCAACTGCCGCGCCCACGACGTGGACAACCTCTACGTCGTCGACACGTCCTTCTTCCCCAGCATCGGGGCCGTGAACCCGTCGCTCACCGCCATCGCCAACGCGCTCCGGGTGGGCGACCACATCGCCGACCGGCTGCGCTGACCACCGGACCACCCGGACCAACGAGAGAGTTCACGATGACGACACAGCAGATGGACGCCCTGGTCATCTTCGGGGCCACCGGCGACCTCGCCAAACTGGAGACCTTCCCCGCCCTGGTCGGCCTGGTCGAACGCGGCGTCCTCGACGTCCCGATCGTGGGCGTGGCCAAAGCCGGCTGGGACCTGCAGCAGTTCCGGAACTACGCCGAGGCCTCGCTCACCCTCAACCACATGGACCCCACGTCCCCCGCCGCGACCAAGATGCTCGGCCTGCTGCGCTACGTGGACGGCGACCTCGGCGACGACGCCACCTACCGTGCGATGTCCGAGGCCATGGGCAGCGGCGGGCGGACCCTGTACTACCTGGAGGTTCCGCCGCCGTTGTTCGGCCGGATCGCCCAGGGCATCGCCACCGCCGGCCGGGCCAAGGACGCCCGCATCATGGTCGAGAAGCCCTTCGGCACGGACCTGGCGAGCGCCCGCGCCCTCAACGCCACCATGCACGAGCACTTCCCCGAGGACGCCATCTACCGGGTCGACCACTGGCTCGGGCTCGACCCCGTCGAGAACGTCCTGTTCGCCCGCTTCGCCAACTCGGTGCTCGAGCCGCTGCTCAACCGGAACCACGTCGAGAGCATCCAGATCACCATGGCCGAGGCGTTCGACGTCTCCGACCGCGGACGGTTCTACGACCGCACCGGCGCGATCCGCGACGTGATCCAGAACCACATGCTCCAGGTCCTCGCCACCGTCCTGGCCGACCCGCCCTCCGGACACGGCCTGTCGGCCTGGCGCGACTCCAAGGCCCTCGCCGTCGCCTCGCTGAGGCCGCTCACGCCCGAGCACATCGTGCGCGGCCAGTACGACGGCTACCTCGACGTCGACGGCGTCGACCCGAAGTCCACCGTGGAGACCTTCGCCGCGATCCGGCTCGCCGCCGACTCCTGGCGCTGGGCCGACGTGCCGATCCTCATCCGCGCCGGCAAGTGCCTCCCGGTGACCGCCACCGAGATCAGCATCCGGTTCCGCGGCGCCCCTCACGACGTGTTCGGTCTGCGGCCGGCGCCGGCCACCAACATGCTCCGCTTCCGGGTCTGGCCGGAGACCCAGGTGGCGCTCACGCTGGCCGGAAAGGCGCCCGGCGGCGGCTGGCGGGCCAACCACGAGGAGCTGACCTTCAGCCAGATTCCCGGCTCCGACATGCGCCCCTACGACCGGCTCATCGGCGCCGCCCTCGACGGTGACCGCTGGCTGTTCGCCCGTCAGGACACCGTGGAAGCCGCCTGGCGCATCGTCGACCCCGTGCTCGGCGACGCCGTCCCGGTCCACCCGTACGGCCGCGGCACCTGGGGGCCGAAGGAGGCCGACACCCTGCTGCCGAACGGCGACACCTGGTACGACCCGGCTGGCTGAGCCGGCCCACCGGCCGCCGCCCGAGGGGCCCGTGGTGCCGTGTGCGCCACCGGCGCCCCTCGGTGGCAGGAGGAACTCGGATGGACCTGGTCCACTTTCGAATGGTGACGCCGCCCTCGCTCACCGAGCGGACGATCGATTTGCTCGCCGCGGACCGTCGCGTCCTCAACCTGGTGGTCCTGCGGTCGGCGTCGAACGCGCCGGACGGTGACGCGCTGGAGTGCGACGTCATGAAGGGCGCCGCGAACGACGTGCTGGGCGGCTTGCGGGACCTGGGGATCGACCGGTCGGGGTCCATCGCCGTCGACGACGTCGAGATGATGTTCTCGCGGCACGCGGAACGGATCGAGGCCGACCAGCCCAGCCTCCTCGTGCACACGCCGCTGTGGGCCGCGGTCGAGGCGCACATCCGGGCGGAGGGAACCTACCTCCCCTCCTTCTACCTGTTCCTGGTCATCGCCGGCGTCATCGGGTCGGTCGGCATCATGTCGAACTCCCAGATCCTCATCGTGGCCGCGATGGTGGTCGGCCCCGAGTACAACGCGATCGTCAGCGTCGCGCTGGGGATCGACCGCGGTAACCGGCGCCGGGTCCGCGAGGGTGCACGCGCACTGACGGTCGGGTTCCTGCTGGCCATCGTCGTGTCGCTGGCCTTCGCGGGGTTGTCCCGGGCCCTGGACCAGGAGTCCGATGCGTTCAAGCACGGCCTGCGGCCGGTGTCCCAGCTCATCGACACACCCGACTTCTTCTCGCTGGTCGTGGCCGCCCTCGCCGGTGTGGTCGGCATCGTCTCGCTCACCGAGGCGCGGGCGAGCGCGCTCCTCGGCGTCTTCATCTCGGTGACCACGATCCCGGCCGCCTCGGACATCGCCGTCTCGGTCGCCTTCGCCGACTGGCACGAGGCCCGGGGCTCGTTCTTCCAACTCCTCCTGAACGTGCTCGTACTCGTGCTCGTCGGCGTCCTCACCCTCCGCCTGCAGCGGCGATTCTGGCAGCGAGCCGGGCGGCGCACCGACCCCGAGGGCGACTGACTGGCTGACCGGCACGGACTGCGTCCCCGGCCGCCGTCGGACGGCCCACGCGGTCAGCCGCCGCTGCGCGCGCCGTCCGACGGTGCAGGGTGCGGCGCCGGCCCGAGGAGGAGCAGGGTGTCGTCCTTCGCCGGCTCGGTGGCCTGCCCCCGGGTGACCGGCTCGAGTCGGCCGTCGGCCCTTACGACGAAGAGCAGTTCATGGCCCGGGGGGAGCGGGTTGGCGGCGGGCTGCAGGACGAAACGGGCGCCCTGCTCGTGGCGGGCCTGCAGCGCGTCGCGGACGAGGGCGGGGGCGAAGAGCACCCGGCCGCCGGTGAACGGGGCGACGATGCCCTGACCGCCGGGGGGCGGCCCGACCCGGTACACCGGGCCGTCCAGACTGGCCTGCACGACCACCGAGGCAAGCGCGTTCAGGTCGTCGTCGTCCGTGAGCAGCAGCGCCGCCGTGACCCCCTCCAGCCGGGCCCGGGGGTCGGTGGCCGTGGCGAGGAGTTCGCCCGCGGCCAGCTCGATTCCCGCCGCTCTGATCCGTTCCCGCTCCCCGGGGTCACCGGCCCACATGATCACTTCCAGGCCGGCCGCGCGGAGCGACTGCGCGAGGTCGATCACCCACGGGGAGGCGCCCACCAGCAGGGGCCGTGAGCGTGACGAGGCGCCGACGCCCAACCAGGTAGCGACCGGCCGGGCGGTCAGTGCGTAGACCAGGACGGTTCCGACGATCACCAGGAAGGTGATCGGGAGGATCTTGTCGGCACCGGGCAGGCCCTGGTGCGCGAGCGAGGCCGAGAACGTCGCGGCGGTGGAGGCAGCGACGATGCCCCGGGGCGCCATCCAGCCGATGAAGGCCCGCTCCCCGCCGTCCACAGCCGTTCCGGCCGCCGCGACGAGTGACACCAGCGGCCGGACCACCAGGACGAGCGCGCCGACGAGCACCAGCGAAGGAACCAGCACCGCGGTGACGGACTTCGGGGAGACCGAGGCCGAGATGGAGATGAACAGGAGGCCGATGGTCAGCTGAACGACCGTCTCGAAGAACGGGCGGCGCGCCGGCATGTCGAACCCGGGCAGGTTCGACACGGCGATGCCGGTGACGATCGCCGCGATCAGGCCGGTGTCGTCCAGGACCATGTCGCAGCCCGCAGCCACCGCGACGACCGTGGCCAGCTGGGCGAGTGTGCCGAGCGTCTCGCCGAGCCGCAGCTTGCGAAGGGTCAGCCACAGCAGTGCAACACCGACCGCGCCGCCTGCCAGCCCGACGGCCATGCTCCCGAGGAACCCCCCGAACCGGAAGCCGTGGCTGCTGTTCTGGGCCCGGACGATGATGTGGAACACGACCGCCCCCAGGATTCCGCCGAGCGGGTCGACGAGGGTCCCCTCCCAGGTCAGGATCCTCCGAACCCGGTCGGCCGGCCTGGCATTGTCGAGCAGCGGGCCGACGACGGTCGGCCCGGAGACGACAAGGATGACACCCGTCATGGCCGCCACACCGACCGGGACGTCGAACAAGGCGACGACCAGCCCCAGAGCGGCTCCGGCGGTGATGGGGATCCCCAACACGATCAGCCGTGACACCACACTGCGGGTCTCGCCCTTCAGCTGCTGCGGATCGAGTCCCAGCCCCGCGTCGTAGAGGATCACGGCCACCCCGAGCGACACCAGGGCCGTGAAGTCCGGCACGAGGTTGGCCGGGCGGACCACCTCCGTGAGGGCCCCGGCCGCGAACCCGACCGGCAGCAAAACGATCAGCGACGGCACGCGCAGTCTGCTCGCCAGGATCTGCGATCCCACGGCGAGAGCGACGGTCAGGCCGCAACCCAGTAGGATCTGGTCCTCCGTCACGTCGGTCCAGGGCTTGCGTCGTGGGGGCGGCCCTCGTCGAGGTGCTTGATCGCCCTGCGCATGTCGTCGCCGCCGAGGTCGCGCAGCTGGTGCGGCTGGAGGCCGGTCGCCCCGGGCTCCACCGGCACCTGCCGCAGCTCCACGTCGAAGTATCGGGCGAACTTCTCCCAGCACACCTGCACCGGCCCGCAGACCAGGTTCGGCCGCTCGGTCGACTGCCCCGCGGCCTGCCGGCGGTTGCGCCACCGCCACTTCAGGGCGAGACCGCAGAGCATGGCGGCGTCGCTGGAGCCGGTGGTGGAGCAGCCGACCGCGTTGATGCCGCCGGAGCCGGCCGGGGCGTGCCAGAGATCCGCGAGGGTGTTCACGCAGCGTGACTCGATCTCCGCGGTCTGCGGGTACTCGTCCTTGTCGACGATGTTCTTGTCGAGGCACAGGTCCATCAGTCGGCGGACCTCGTCGTCCATCCAGGTGGTGCAGAAGGTGGCGAGGTTCCGTGCGGCGTTGCCGTCCAGCAGCAGCTCGTTGCGCAGCAGCTGGAAGACCACCGGCGCAGGCGCGGGGAAGTCAGGCATGGCCCGCTTGGGCAGCGGGTGCTCGCTCAGCGGCGAGGCGAGGATGTCGACGGCCGCGTCGGCCGCCTGCTCCTGTGCGTTGTGCAGAGCCATCGAGGCACCTCACCTATGGGTCCACTGGTCCGCATGTGACACTACGGACCGATTCCTCAGGCGGCATGCGGACCTGCGCCATACCGGTTGCGTGGCATGGACGAAAGCGGATCGGCTTCGTCGACAGCCAGACCGAAGCCAGCGGCCGCGCCAGGGCGACCGCATCCGCTCCACGAACGCCCCGGCCGGGTCCGGGCCTTGGATCGGGCGGGCAGGGATGCGGCCGGGTGGAGGGCCTGGGCTCGGGGCGCGCGTTCGGGGTGGTGTTGTCGAGGACTTCCGGCACGATGGCGGTCAGGGTTTCCGGGTCCCATTTCCCCCTTCCCGAACGCGTGGACACCGGTCCCGACCACTGTGGCCGCCCTCGCCCGCCCGTTCGACGGCGACACCGAACCGCCTGAGCGGGGCGCAGCCCGGCCGTCAGGTCGGCATCCGGCTCCGCACATGACCGCCCGGACGGAACCTGGTCGAATGGCTGAATGTGGCGGCCCGGCAGGTCCTTCGTGTCGCGAGCGCCTTCGCACACTCGACGTCATATGACTGATGTGTCGGGCCGGTGGCCGAACGAACAGTGGAGGCATCAACGAGTCTCCGGGAAGGATCAGACGTGATCAACAGGCGTACCTTCACCAAGGTGGTCGGTCTCGGGGTGGGGGCCACGACCGTCTCGGTCGGCGCGGCATCGAACGCGTCCACCGCCTTCGCCGCCGGTTCCGATCGGCCCGGCCGCCCGGGCCCGGTCATCCCGGCTATCGCCCCGGGCACGCACACCACGTTCGCCGAGCTGAAGCGGGTCCAGGCTGGTGTGCTCGACATCGGCTACGCCGAGGTCGGGCCGAAGCACGGGCCCGTGGTCATCTGCCTGCACGGCTGGCCCTACGACATCCACAGTTTCGTCGACGTGGCGCCACTGCTGGCGGATGCCGGCTACCGGGTGATCGTGCCGTACCTGCGGGGCCACGGCACCACGAACTTCCTGTCTCCCACGACCGTCCGCACCGGGCAGCAGTCCGCGGTCGCCCTCGACGTCATCGCCCTGATGGACGCCCTGAAGATCCACAAGGCAGTGCTGGCCGGCTTCGACTGGGGCTCGCGGGCCGCCGGCACCGTCGCGGCGCTCTGGCCCGAGCGGGTCAAGGCCCTGGTGGCGGTGAGCGGATACCTCATCGTCAACATCCCCTCGCAGCATAACCCGCTGCCGCCGAAGGCCGAGCACACCTGGTGGTACCAGTACTACTTCGCCACCGACCGGGGCCGCCTCGCCATGGAGACCAAGCAGTACCGGCACGATCTGTGCCGGTTGGTGTGGGACGAGGTCTCCCCGACCTGGAAGTTCGACGACGCCACCTTCGAGCGCACCGCCGCGGCGTTCGAGAACCCCGACTACGCCGCCGTCGTGATCCACAACTACCGCTGGCGTCTGGGCCTGGCCGACGGAGAGCCTCGCTACAACCGCTACGAGCAGCTGCTCGCGGCCCGGCCGGCCATCACGGTGCCGACCATCGCCGTGGACCCCGCTCTCGACCCCTTCCTGCCCACGACCGACGGCACCGGGTACCGGAGGTTCTTCACCGGCCGGTACGAGCACCGCGTGCTCCCCGGCATCGGCCACAACGCGCCGCAGGAGGCGCCGGCGGCGTTCGCGCAGGCCGTGGTGGACGCCGACCACCTGTGACCGCGAGCGTGTCGACCACTTGGAGGTGCCGATATGAGTGATGCGAACACCCACGAGCAGGCAGCAGCGAACCGCGAGGCCCGATTCGGCGCGCCCTCGGAACGCGTCGCCTACGAGGACATGGTCGAAGAGAAGGCGGTGCTGCCGAGGTATCCGGCGGCGGACACCCTCGACCCCGACGCCCTGGCGATCAGGTTCTCCTGCCTGGCGGCGGATCCGGGTCTCTGAGCGCAGCGGGTCAGGCATGACCCGACACCGGATGATCGATGGGGGAGTGTTCGGTCCGTGCTCGAGTCTGAAGAGGTCGGTCGCCCGGCGTCCGGCCGGGGTCGCCGCGGCGGCTTTCAGGCCCGGACCACCTGGTAACTGCGCATCGCCCACGGCGTGTCGGACTGCGCCAGCGAGCCGGTGGCCCACGGGACGGCACCCGTGCAGCCCGGGCCGGAGTACAGCACCACGGAGGCGGTGCCGCCGGCGACCTGGACCGAACGGGCTGGAGCCGCCAAGGTGTGGCAGGTGCCGAGGTCGTCCAGGTCGACCGTGGTCGCCGTACCGCTGCCGCCGGTGCCGGCGTACAGGCGGGCGCCCGGCTGCAGCGGCGGCCAGCCGGCCGCGTTCGCCGACCCCGCGCCGAGACCGAGCAGGGCGGCGACGGCGGCCGCTGCGGCAGCCGAACCGCGGAGCACCGTCTTCGAGCTGAACATGGGGAACCACCTCTCTCCGTGGGTGTGCTGGTGACGCCGGTACGGCAGGCGGCCGGCCGAGGTCGGGCCGCTCCTGCCGTACCGGCGGGTCAGGTTCCCGGACCGGGCGTCCGGAACGCACGGGCATGCTCAATTGGGACGCCCAGTGGACGCCCAGTGGAGCTCAGTGGACGTAGAGCTCGTTGGAGCAGTACGTCCACCAGGGGCGGGGCGGCGTCCAGCCGAGGTACTTGGTGCCGCAGATCTTGATGCTCTTGATGCTGCCGATGTACTTCGTCGCGACGGACTTGCCCTGGTCCACCTCCAGCGGCGTCTTCACGTGGCCGAAGTCGTCGGTGGCCTGGACGGAGCCCTTGTAGTAGGTGCCGTCGCCGACGTAGATCCACACCCAGCCGTCGGAGCAGTTGTCCACCTGGACCTGGACGTTGCCGAAGCCGAAGTTCTTCGTGCAGCCGGCCGTGGCCGCGGCGCTCGCCGAGGCGGGGACGGCCGAGACGGTGGTCAGCGCGGCGACGGTGAGGCCCAGGGCGCCGACGGCCCTGGCCGGCTTGCCGAACGGGTTGTTCACGGTGATGACTCCTGCGATGCGGTACTTGCGATGTGCTGATGACGTGTCTGCTCGTGCAGCGCCTTCACAGTGCCGCCCCCGCCAGGGCCCCGGCGTCAGTCAAATGACTGCGATCCTCACCACCCGGCCGGCGCCACCTCCTCCCACCCCGTCCGTCGCGACCCGCCCCGCACTCGGTCAGTCCAGCAGCGCGGCCGCCACCCGCCGGACCAGGTCGCGGCGCCGCGCCGCGTCGTGGACGTCCACCACCATCAGCACCTCGGGGGCGATCGTGGGCCAGAGCATGGCGAGGTGGATCATCACCGCGAACAGCAGCCGAGCCTCGAACCGGTCCGACACCAGGCCTCTGCCCTGGGCGTCGGCGAGCACCCCGATGCGTCGGCGGACCTCGTCGAGGGCGCGGGCGTCGCAGGCCTCGGCGCCGCGCTCCATGTTCTGCCAGGTGATCAGTCGGGGGATCTCGGGGTGCTCGGCGTAGATGTCGCTCAGCCGGGCCGCGAACTCGGGGATGTCGTCGTCCCCGTCGAAGGGCAGGCTGTCGACGATCTGTTCCACTGCGGCGCTCCAGACCGCGTCGAACAGGCCCACCTTGCTCCGGTAGTAGTGGTAGATCTGCGCCTTGTTGCTCCGGGCCGCCGCCGCGATGCGGTCCACACGGGCACCGTGGAGCCCGTGGGCGGCGAACTCGGCCCGCCCGGCCGCGAGGAGTCTCTGCTTGGTGGCTTCGGCGTCGCGTTGCATGGGCAGACCTTAGCCGAGCACCGACTAACCGTTTGGTTGACAGTCAGTTCCTTGTCGGTGTCTAATCAACCAACCAGGTGGTTAGAAGCCGTACGGCCGTACGCGGCGCGGGCCTCCCGCCCTCCCACCCACCGCGGCCTTCGCAGACAACCTGCACGTTCGAGGGGGAGGGAACCGGGCCGTGGGATCAGTAGGGCCGATGCTCGGTCGGAACGGCGAGCGGGAGGACCTGGCCGCGTTCGCCCGGTCCGTGGAGGGCCGGACACTGCTCCTGCGGGGCGAGACCGGGGTCGGCAAGAGCACCCTGCTCGACTTCACCGCCGAACTGGCAGCCCGGGACGGGCGACTCGTGGTCCGGGCCACCGGGGTCGAGGCCGAGTCCGAACTGCCCTACGCCGGGCTGCACCAGCTGCTCTACCCGCTGCTGCCGCACACCGCCGCGCTGGACGACATCTCCCGCGCGGCCCTCAAAGCCGTGTTCGGCCGGGCCGGGGGCACCCCGCCGTCCCTGATGGCCCTGGGCATCGCGGCGCTCGGCCTGCTCTCCGCAGCGGCGGTCGAACAGCCGCTGTTCCTGGCCCTGGACGACGCCCAGTGGCTGGACGACTCCAGCGCGGCGGTCTGCGGGTTCATCGGCCGCCGGCTGACCGGCAGCCGGATGAAACTCCTGCTGGCCGTCCGCTCCGACATCGCCTCCCCCTTCGACACCGCCGCGCTGCCCGAACTGACGGTCGGCCCGCTCAACGAGGAGGACTCCGCCCTCCTGCTGGACGGCCACCACCCGTCACTGGACCGCCGGTTGCGCCGTGTCGTCCTCGACCAGGCCCAGGGCAACCCGCTCGCCCTGCTGGAACTGCCCGGCCACGTGGCCGGCCCGGCCTACGGCCAGCACCCGGCCGACCCGAGGTCCCTGCGCGGCGCCTCACCCTCCCGACGCCTCCAGCACCTCTACGGCACCCGGATCACCGGCCTGGCCGCCACCGTCCGGGCGGAGCTGCTCAAGGGCGCCCTCGACGGCGTCGCCGCCGGCTCCGGTGACGGCCCGGTGCCCGCGAACCGGTACCGGATGCGCGACGCCGACGAGGCCGTCGTCCGCGGCCTGCTGGTGATCGAGCCGTCCACCGGCGAATTCGCCTTCCGACACCCGCTGGTGCGCTCCAGCGTCGTCCAGCTGGCGACCCCCGCCGAGCGCCGCGAGGCGCACCGGACACTGGCGCAGCTGCACCGGGGGGACCTCGAACGCCGGGCCGCGCACCTCGCAGAAGCCACCCTGGACCCCGACGAGGAGGTTGCCCGGGTGCTGGAGGCCGCCGCCGAGTCCGCGACCCGACGCGGCGGCGCGCTCACCTCGGTGACCTGGCTGACCCGCGCCGCCGAACTCAGCGAACACCCGGCCGAGCGGTCCCGGCGGCTCGGCGACGCGGCGTTCATCGCGGGACACGCCGCCCGCCTCGGCCACGCCCGCCGCTTACTGCGGGCCGACCACGGGCCCGACGCCGACCGCTCCCCCGCCGCCGCGCTCGCCTCCGGCTACCAGGCCCTCTACCAGGACGGCGACGTGCGCTCCACCCACCGGCAGATCGCCGCCGTGGTCGAGCGGCTGGCCGAGCGGCGCGTCGCCGGCGACGGCCAGGACGCGGACGGCACCGACCGTACCGTCTCCGCGATCGCCGCCGAGGTGCTGGACCGGCTGCTCGCCCTGCTGCTCGCCACCAGCCAGTTCGCCGCCGACCGGGCCCTGTGGGAGCGCACCCACGCCCTGCTCGCCGCGCTCGGCGACCGGGTCGGCGAGCGGGCCCGGATCTACAGCGCCACCTGGAGCGACGTCGTCCGGCACGGAGCCGGCTGGACCGGCCCAGTGGAACGGGCCGCCGCCGACCTGCCGGGCCAGGAGCCGTGGGACGTCGCCCGGCTCGCCGTCTCCGCCTACCACCTGGACGTCCTCAGCCCGCTTCGCCCGCACCTCCAGCGCGTCGTCTCCCGCGAGCTGGAGACCGGCGCGGTCTCCACCGGCATGGTGATGCTGCACCTGATCATGCTCGACCAGATGGGCGCCGGTGAATGGGAGGCCGCCGAGCGCACCGGCGGGCGCGCCCTGCGGCACTCCGACGAGCACGGGCACGAGCTGTTCGCCCAGCAAACCAGGGCCTACCTGGCCCAGCTCGCCGCGATGCGCGGGCAGACGGCGCTCGCCCGCGAACTCCAGGGGGTGGTCGACGCCTGGGCCCGCCCGCGCGGCATCGGCTTCCTCACCCAGCTCGCCGACGCAGCCGGCGCCACGGCGGCGCTGAGCGACGGCGACTACGAGGGCGCCTACCTCCAGGCCATCGGCATCACCGCACCGGGCGCCTTCCAGCCCTACGCCCACCAGGCCTCCCGCACCCTGTTGGACCTGGTCGAGGCCGCCGTCCACACCGGGCGCACCGCACAAGCCCGGGCGCACGCGCAGGCCGCCCTGGACGCGAACCTGCCCGCCGTCTCGCCTCGGCTGGCGCTGGTCACCCACGGCGCCCTGGCGATGACCGCCGACAGCGAGCAGGATGCCTCCGAGGCCTACGCGCTGGCCGTGGACCACCCGGCGGCAGCGCGCTTCCCGTTCGAACTGGCCCGGATCCGGCTGGCGCACGGCAGCCGGATCCGCCGGGTCCAGGGCGCCACCACGGCACGGCAGTTCCTCACCCCGGCCGCCAACGCCTTCGAACGCCTCGGCGCGACCGCCTGGGCCGCCCGGGCCCGGGCCGAACTTCGGGTCAGCGGCGTCCCTGCCCGGCCGGCGGCGCGCACCACGAGCCCGCTGACCTGGCAGGAGCGCCGGATCGCCGAGCTGGCCGCCAGCGGCCTGACCAACAAGGAGATCGGCGAACGGACCAGGCTCTCGCCCCGCACCGTCAGCGCCCACCTCTACCGCGTCTTCCCCAAGCTGGGCATCACCACCAGAGCCGCCCTGCGCGACGCCCTCACCAGCCTGGACGAGGACGCCCCTGCCCCGAGTTCCGCGCTCGCGCAGCACTGCTGACCCTCCGCCCCGGCCAACGCGGGCGCGCCGAAGGCGTGGTGGCACCCGGCCGCGCGCGGTCGGGTGCCACCACGGGCGGGGCCGGCCAAGCGCCAGCGGTGGTTCCGCCGGGGAGCGGTCCCAGTCCTCGGCCCGTCGCTCAGCCGCGAGGGCCCGCACGCGTCAGCCCTGACTCTCCGCGTCGTGTGGACGGGCGCAAGCGGCGGGGCCGCCCGATCAGGAGGGCGGCCCCGCCGCTTGTCGTTCGTCGCCGACCGCACGCCGTCCGGGCTCCCTGCCGTCAGGACGTACTGCTCGGATCCGGAATGCCGCAGGCTCCCGGTCACGCACCCAGGAGACGGTACGCCTCGAACTCGGCCCAGATGGTCTTGCCCTGGGCGTGCGGCTCGGCGCCCCAGCGGTCGGCGATCCGCTGCACGATGAACAGGCCGTGGCCGCCGGGCAGTGCGGGGTGGTGCGGTTCCCGGGGAGCGGGCAGGTCGGTGCTGCGGTCGCTGATCTCGATCCGCAGCCGGTCCGGGGTGAGGTCGAGGACCAGTTCCAGCGGGCCGTCTCCGTGCAGCATGGCGTTGCCGACGAGTTCGGCGACCACCAGGACGATGTCCTCGGTGATCTCCGCGCCGGGCGCGGGGACGGACGCGCACCAGTCGCCCAGCGCACGGACGGTGTGGGCCCTCGCGCGCGCGACCGGCTTGGGGAGCCCGGCGAGGGGCAACCGTCTGCGCTGACCGCCGGCGGGCAGCACGAGCCCGCCCGGGAGCGGGTCACCGTCCAGGGTTCCCCGGCTCATCGACATCTAAGGGCACCCTTCCGCATCGACGACTCTCGCAGCTCGGTTTCCCGGCAGCTCCGGGATTATGCCTCTCCCCGTGCGCCGACCGGTAGCCGGGCGGGCCGCCCCGCCGCTCGGACAGCCCGGCGCTCGGGCGGTCAGGCGGTCAGGCGGTCAGGCGGTCAGGCGACCTGACGCTCGGGCGGTCCCGCGCTCACCCGGTCACGCGCACCCGGTCGGCGCCCAGGGCCTCCTCGACGGTCTCGTGGATCGTGAACACCGTTCGTGCACCGGTCAGTTCCAGCACCCGCAGCACCGTCGGCGCCACCGCCGCGAGCCGCAGGTGCAGCCCCTCCTTCTCGGCCGCGATGCGGGTCCGGAGCAGCAGGTTCAGCCCGGAGGAGTCGCAGAAGGCGACCTCCCTCAGGTCGATGACCAGTGCGGACGGGCGCCGCGCAACCAGCTCGGCGAGGTCCTCGGCGGCCGAGGCCAGCGTCTCGATGTCGAGGTCGCCGGCGAGCGCGCACACCGCCGCCCCGGCCTCCGTGGTGCGGCTGCGCACCACCAGGCCGGGCCTGGGTTCGGTCACCAGGGCCGCTTCGCCCTGGTCGTTGTCGGACGGCATCATCGTCGCCCCCTCCATTGTCCGTGCCTTCCGACCATACATAGGCCGGGTCGCTGCGCCGATCACGGCCCTCGGCGACCGTCAGTCGCCGACCAGCCCTTCCCGCAGCTTCCGCAGGGTGCGGCTCAGCAGCCGGGAGACGTGCATCTGGGAGAGCCCGAGGCGGGCCCCGATCTGGGACTGCGTCAGGTCCTCGCAGAAGCGCATGGACAGGATGAGCCGATCCCGCTCCGGCAGTGCGGCCACCAGCGGCTTGAGCGCCACCAGGTCCTCGACCCGGGACAGGCGCTGGTCCTCCCCGCCGAGGCGCTCGCCCAGCGCGCCGGGGCCGTCCTCGTCCTCCGAGCCGCCGAGGTCCAGCGAGCCCGCGGTGTGGCCGTTGGCCGCGGTCAGCCCCTCGACGACCTCCTCGACCGGCAGCGAGAGGTGCTCGGCGAGTTCGGCGGGCGTCGGGGCGCGGTCGAGTTCCTGCGACAGCTTCTCCTGGGCCCTGGCCAGGACGATACGCAGCTCCTGGAGCCGCCGGGGCACGTGCACCGCCCAGGTGGTGTCGCGGAAATGGCGCCGCAGTTCGCCGAGGACGGTCGGCATGGCGAAGGTGGTGAACTCCACGCCGAGGTCCGGGTCGAACCGGTCGATGGCCTTGACCAGGCCGACCGCGCCCACCTGGAGGAGGTCCTCCCTGGGCTCGCGGTGCGAGGTGAAGCGGCGGACCGCGAACTTCACGAGGGAGAGGTTCATCTCCACCAGAGTGTTGCGGACGTACGAGTACTCCCGCGTCCCCTCCTCCAGCGCAGCGAGGCGGCGCAGCAGGACGCGGGTGAGTTCCCGCGCGTCGGCCGGCGCCATCTCGCGCAGGTCCTCCCCCCGGGGCAGGTCGGCTGGCAGCAGCTCCCGTATCCTCCCGGCCGGGACGGTTGGGGCGGCGAGCAGTTCACCGGTGGGCGTGGGCATCCGAGTCCTTTCCCGCTACGGCACGACGGGGCCCTGCTACCCCGGAGCGCGAGATCGATGCAGCCGCACTTCGTGAAGGTTTCGCGAAGGTCACGTCGCACCAGATCCGCCGTCCGGAGCACCTCCTCCCGGGGAATGGCCTTGTCCCCGGCGGCCTGGACGCCGGGCTGGCCTCCATGACGGCGCGCACCGCACCCGGCCCACGACCGGATCCATCCGCCCGGGTTCGATGATGCCCACGACCGGATGCGGGTCCCGACCCGGCGTTCTACGGGGGCGACCTTCGATGGCCGGCCCGACCACGCCCGACGGCTCGCAGCACCGCCCGGCGCGCCCAGGCCGCGCCTCGGGCCCGAACACCCCCTCCCCCGGCATCGCGAGGAGCGGGAAGCCGGCCGAGCCGACCGCCCACTCCTCACCGTCAGCCCGGATGCGGCGGCCTACTCGTAGTAGCGACGCTCTTCGACCACCTCGTCGACGTCCACTCTGCGACCCACGCGCCGGCGCCGGAACACGTTGACGTAAGTGATCACTCCCAGCAGGCCGGCGGCCATGAGGATCCAGCCGACCGTGTGGACGTCGATGCCCTTCAGATGCCAGTCCGTCGCGAAGACCATGATGGCGCCGAGGGCGAACAACCCGATGCAGCCACCGATACCCATACTGTCTCACTCCTCGTCAGTCGGCTTGTCCCTCGACTGCCCCGGATCCGGGATCGGATGCCGGCGGCGACGAAACTCCCCGCGGACGCGCACCCCTGACGCGCACCGCGCACCCCTCAACGCCTCAATGCGCGCACCGCCAGGACGGCGACCAGGATCAGGACGGCGACGCTGATGCCGGCGAGCACGGGTGTCTCCCTTCGTGTCAGCGGCCCAGCGGCCGACAGGAGGGTCGCGCGGGCCGACCCGGTGCGACGCACGGGTCTCCTGGCTGCTGACCGCTGCGCGCCGTTCCATGCCGGCGCCCCGAGCGGGTGACGCCGCTCCCCGGGGCCGTCGACCGGCAACCACCCGCACGGGGAGAGCCGGCCCCAAGGTGTCGGCCGGGCGAAGCCTCGATCGTCCAAGGCTCCGCCCCGGCGCGTCGAACGCACCCGTACCGCGGGCCCGGCGGGCCCCGGGCGGTCAGGCATGCTCCACGCCGCCCGGGGCACCCGGCCGAGGGACGCCCGAACGCCCGACCGGACGTGGCGGGGGGGGAGGGCGCAGGAGGAACCGGGTGACTGCCGAGCGGGTAGCAGTCGGACCTCCGCCGACCCGGGCTGCGGCCGGAGCGGGCGGTGCGCCAGGCAGCGGAAGGTCAGGGGGCGACATGCTGGGTCAGTCACATGCGATCGGCGGGGCACTGCTCTACGCGGCCACCGCGCCGTTCCTGCCGGAGGCGGTGTTGGGCGCGCAGCCGCGGCCGAGCGAGGTGCTGGTCGGCACCCTGCTCTGCGCCGGGGCCGCGCTGCTGCCGGACCTCGACCACCACGACGCCACGCCCGCGCACCTGCTCGGTCCGCTGTCGAGGGGCCTGTGCCGTCTGGTGGGCCGGCTGTGCGGGGGCCACCGGCATGCGACGCACTCGCTGCTGTTCGTCGCGCTCACCGGGTGGGGCACCCGGATGGGCGTCATCCACCTCGGCGGCGGCTTCACCCTCGGTCTCACCTTCGTGCTCTTCGCCCTCGCGGCGCGGGCCCTGCACCTCCACCCACCGGGGCACGGGCCGACCGCGTGGATCACCTCCGTCGGTCTGGCCGGTGTCGGGACGGCGACGGTGGCCGCCTGGTTCACCTGCATCGACTTCTGGCTGCCCTACACCGTCTGCCTGGGCACGCTGAGCCACCTGCTCGGCGACTGCCTGACCCGCCGGGGCGCGCCCCTGCTCTGGCCCTACCGCAGGCGCTTCGAACTCGTGCTGGTCAGGCGGACCGGAGGGAAGGTGGAGTCCCGGCTCCTCGTCCCCTTGATGACCGTCGCCACGTTCGCGGCCCTGTGGTTCTCGGCCTTCGCCCCGCGTCTGGCTTCCGGTTGAGCCGAGAAGTGTGACCGGTCTGACAGACATGGCGCGGCACGGACGGGTTACCGGCTGGGGGTGGAGATTGCCGGTGTGGACGTGGTGGCGCGCGGAGCGGGTGTGCGCGGGCCCCGAGGTGCGGTGTTCGAGAACCTGGACGTGAGTGTGGATCCCGGCGGACTGCTGGTGGTCCACGGGCCGGGCGGCTCGGGCCGGACGACGGTGCTGCTCGCGCTCGCGGGGCGGATGCGGCTGGACGGCGGCACGGTTCGGGTGGGCGGTGAAGTCCTGCCCCCGAACGGCCGCCGGGTGAGAGAGCTGGTGGCCGTGGCCCGTGCAGAGCCCGCCATCGGGCTGGACCCGGACCTGCGGGTGCGGGAGCTGGTGGCCGAGCGCCGGTGGTTGAGCCGCCGGCTGAGCAGGGCGCAGGTCGCCGAGGCCTTCGCGGCCCTGGACCTCGACGTGGACCACAGGGCGCTGGTGCGCGACCTGCCCCCGGCGGAAGCGTTGGGCGTGGCCGTCGCGCTCGCCCTGGCCACGCGTCCCGCCGTGATCGTCGCGGACGACGTGGACCGCGGGTGTCCGGCGGACGATCGCACGCGGGTCTGGCGGCTCCTCGACCGGGCCCGCCGGGTGGGCTGCACCGTCCTGGCGGGCGCCCTCGACCCTCCGGCAGCCGGCGGCGGCCTCGGCCCGGCGCCCGTACTGGTGGCCCTGCCCCGGCGGAGCCGACCGCCCGAGGAACGGGGACCGGACGGACCGGATGGACGGGACGGACCGGACGGACCGGACGCCTCGGACGGACCGGACGCCTCGGACGGCTCGGACGCCTCGGATGAGGACGCGCGGCAGGAGCACGAACGGCGGGGGCCGGACGGCGGGCCGGACGGCTCGCCCCAGCGGAAGGAGGGGGCCGCATGACGGCGATCAGGCTCGCGGTGCTGGAACTGCGCAGCTTCCGGGGCCCGCTGAGGCGGTTCGTCCCCCTGGTGCTGTGTCTGGTTCCTCTGCTGTACGGCGCCATGTACCTGTGGGCGAACTGGGATCCCTACGGGAAGACGGGGCACATCCCCGTGGCGGTGGTCGACGAGGACCTGCCGGCCCAGACCCGGCAGGGGCAGCAGGTGGACGCGGGCGCGCAGGTCGTGACGGAGCTCAAAGCCTCACGGGAGTTCGACTGGGCGTTCGTCGACGAGGCCACGGCCCGCACCGGCCTGGAGCGCGGGCGCTACTCCTTCACGGTTCACATCCCCGCGGACTTCAGCGCCCGCCTGGCCACCGGTCCCGACGCACAGCCCGAACAGGCCAGGATCCACATCCGGCTCAACGACGCGAACAACTACATCGCGGGCGTCATGACGGAGGTCGTCCAGGCGAAGCTGCAGGAGCAGGTCAACGCCGCTGCGCACGGGGCCTACGTCCGCGGCGTCTACGGCCGGTTGGCGGACGTCAGCGGAAAGCTGGACACCGCGGCGCGGGCGGCGCAGGGACTCGTGAACGCCACCACCGTCGCCCAGCAGGGGAGTTCCGCCGCCGTCGGCGCCGGCGCCACGCTGCAGGCCGGGTCCGCCCAGCTCGCCGACGGCGCCCGGAAGCTCAGCCAGGCCACGAGCCAGGTGCACGCGGCGGCCGCCGCCCTCGATGAGGCCGCCCCGCAGCTGGACTCGGCCACCGGCACCCTGGTCGGCGCGGCCGCCCTCGTCTCCCAGGGCGTGGACGCCGTCCACATCGCCACGTCAACGGTGAAGGAGGGAACCGCCAAGGCGGCTGCCGGTCTGGACCGCCTGGCCCAGGCACACCCGGGGCTGAGCGATGACCCCTTGTTCCAGCGCGTCAGGCAGGACGCTTCGGCGGCCGACACCACCGCCGGCCAGATCGAGGGCCAGGCCGCGACCGCCGGCGGAAACGCCCGCGCGGCGCTCCAGCAGGCCGCCAACCTCCAGAAGGCAGTGGCAGCCGCCCAGCAGTCCGCCCGGAACGCCCGGACGCCCCTGGCGCTGGTCGACTCCGGCGCCCAGAGCATCGCCGCAGGGACCTCCACGGTGTCCACGGGCCTGTCCGCCCTCCAGCAGGGTTCCGGAGCGCTGAAGACGGCCGCCGACCAGGCCAACACCGGTGCCACCACGCTGGCGAACCTCATCGACGACGGCCGGAAGCAGGTCCCCGTCCTGGACGCCGGTCAACTGAGCCATGCCTCCCAGGTGCTGGGGACGCCCGTCGAGATCGACCGGTCGAACCTTCATCCCGCCGGCGTCTACGGCCGCGGGCTCGCGCCGTTCTTCTTCGGCGTCGCCCTGTGGGTGTTCGGACTCTTCGCCTACCTCTTCCTGCGACCGGTCAACACCAGGGCGCTGGCCGCCCGCACCCGGGCCTCCACCCTCGCCGTGGCGGGCTGGCTCCCGGCCGCCGCGCTGGGCGCGCTCGGAGCCCTGATCCTCTACGGCGTGGTCAGCGCGGGTCTCGGACTGCACGCAGTGGCTCCTTGGAAGACCGTTCTGCTCCTCCTGGTCGGTGCGGCCGCGTTCGTCGCCATCGACCACTGCCTGCGGACCGCGTTCGGCACCGCGGGTGACGTCCTGTCACTGATTTTGCTGATCCTGCAGCTCACGGCGTCCGGCGGCCTGTACCCGATGCAGACCACCCCGGCGCCGTTCCAGGCGGTCCACGCCTTCCTGCCGATGACCTACCTGGTCGACGGCCTCCGCGTGACGATCAGCGGTGGCCTCGCCTCCCACCTCACCCGGGACATCGCCCTCCTGGTGGGCTTCGGCGTCCTGTTCCTGTGCCTCACGTCGCTCGTCCTGCGCCGTCGGCGCGTGTGGACGGTCGCCCGTCTCCACCCCGACCTGGAGCTGTGACGAACGGTCAGGATGGTAAGGAGGGCAGCTGCGCCGCACCGTCCATCTCGGTCACGGCCGGGCCCCGGCTTCGGCGGCGGCCCGGCAATCCGCAGGAATCCCAGCGCAGCGGGGAGTCCCGGCCTTCAGTACAGGCCGGTCAGCGTCGCCGTTGACCACCGGCCGGCAGGGCCGCGGGGGGTCCGGCGTCATCGAGGGGCAGCGAGCGCCTCGTCGACCGAGGGATGGAGGGAGAAGACCGTGTCGGCCCCCGTGATGCCCAGCAGTCTCGTGATCGCCCGCGACGGTGCTGCGAGGCGGAACGGGATTCCGGCCGCGGTTGCGTTCATGCGTGTCTTCAGCAGCAGGTTCAGGCCTGAGGAGTCGCAGAAACCGAGGTGCTCGAGGTCGGCCACCAACAGAGGGGGAGATGCGGCGACCGCCTCCTGCAGCGCAGTGCGGGCCTCGGCGAGGTTCTCGAGGTCCAGATCGCCCGTGAAGCTGCACACGGCCGCCTCGTTCGCGGTGCGCCACACCCGAACGGTGAGACCCGCGGCGGACGTGGGCTCCGGCGGTGCGGCAACGGTCTTGTCCTGGGCTGGCAACGTCCCCTCCAACGAAGATGTTTCATGACCCTATGCATGCCGCCCCTGGGCAGCCAAATCGCGGAGGCACCACGCGTCGTGCACCAGGAGCACTCGTCGCTCCGGAGGCCGTTCAGCCTGCGTTCCGGCCGTCCCGCGACTTCTCCGGGGTCGCGAGGGCGTTCGCCGGGACCTCCGTCGCCGGGTGTTCGACGTGCCGCTAGAGGTGCTCGCCGAGGGTGGTGCCCGCCGGAGCGCCCGGGAGGACGTAGGCCACGGCGGACGCGGTGTGTTCGAGGAAGGGGTTGAGGGCGTCCCGGGCGGCGAGACGGTTCTGGACGCGCGTGAACTGGGCGGGGTCGCGCATGAAGGCGCAGAAGAGCAGCCCGCGGTCGCCGGGGCCGTCGTCGTAGCTGTAGCCGCGGCGGAGCATCCGGGATCCGCCGTCGAGGCGGGGACTGGTCAGGCGGACGTGCGCGGTGACGGGGATGACGTAGGAGCCGTCCGGCCGCTTGGCGTAGATGTCCGGGTCGTCGTGCTCGGCGGTGCCCGTCAGCGGGGAGCCGTCGCCCCTGCGCCGGCCCATCGCGAGGTTCTGCCCGTCCTCGGGGAGGGCGGCGAACGCGGCGGTGTCCATGCGGATCCGCCGGTAGACCAGGACGGTGCCGTTCTCGTGCGGGCCCGGCGGGCCCCACACCCACTGCCGGGCGGTCGCCTCGTCGGGGTTGGCGGTGCCGTCCTTGAAGCCGAACAGGTTGCGGGGCGTGGCGCCGGCGTCCACGGGCGGCAGGAAGCCGGACTGGGCCCAGCGCGGCACGGCGCCGGCCGCCCGGGCGGCGGTCGTCACGAGTTCGCCGACGACGGCGAGCGTCCAGCGGTCCTCGGCGCACAACTGGACCACCAGGTCACCGCCGCTGCGGGCCGGGTCGAGGCGGTCGCCCGGGAACGGCGGCAGGTCGGCCAGTCCGGCGGGGACGGCGAGGTCCAGCCGGGCGGCGAGCTCGGGGCCGACACCGACCAGGGAGGTGAGCCGGGCGGTGCCGGCGTCCTGCAGGCGCGGGTCGGGTGACGGCCCGGTCACCGCGCTCGACAGCGTGCGCGTCCACGCGGCGAGGAGGGTGCGCAGGATCTCCCGGTCCGCGGCGGCGGAGGTTTGCGGAAGGCCGAAGGCGAGCAGCTGGGTCGCCGCGGGCTGCGGGAACGTCACCCCCGTCTGCCGGAGACCGTGGAAGGGGAGCGCGGCCTGCGGGGGCGGCGCGCCGGTGGCGTCCGTGCGGCCGGACGGACGCCCGCCGTCCGCCAGTTCGGCGGCTGCCGCGCCGACGCCGGCGGCGAGCACCGCCCCGGCGGCCAGTAGCGCCCGTCGCCGCCCGACACCGGCCGCGGAGGATCCGCTCGACGGTTGTGCGTTTTCCGGTTCGGTGGGCATGCGGCCCATTGGAGACGATAGAACACGTACCATGCAAATCACGCCTCCTGATCGCCCGTTGACGACCGCACCCGTCCGCCCCACGAAACCCCGGGCGGTGCTGGGACGCCTGCTGGTCCTGGCCCTCCCGCTCGCCGTGGCGGCCACCGGGTGCTCCTCGACGGGGTCGGCGTCGGGCGACGCCGAGCATCCGGCCGGGAGCGTGGTCCGCGTACCGGAGGACGTCCCCACCGTCCAGAAGGCGGTGGACGTCGCGCGTGAGGGCGAGACGGTGCTGATCGGCCCCGGCACGTACCGCGAGAGCGTGCGGGTCACCAAGCGCAACCTCGTGGTGCGCGGGACGGACCGCAACGCCGTGTTGTTCGACGGCGGACTCCGCCTGGCCAACGGCATCACCGTCACCGGCCCCGGCTCCGTGGTGGAGAACCTCACCGTCCACGGGTACCTGGCCAACGGCGTCCTCTTCACCGGCGTCACCGACGAGAAGCTGCAGCAGCGCGGCGCCGGCGGCTCGGCCTACGACCCGCTGGACACCGCCCGCTTCCCGCCCGTCCAGGGCTTCCGGGCGACGCGGGTGACGGCCTACAACAACGGCCTGTACGGCATCTACGCCTTCGACGCGCGCAGCGGCGTGATCGAGGACTCCTACGCCTCCGGGCACGCAGACTCCGGGATCTACGTCGGCCAGTGCAAGCCCTGCGACACCGTGGTGCGCGGCAACACCGTGGAACGCAACGCGGTCGGCGTCGAGCTGACCAACGCCTCGGACGGTCTGTCGATCCTCGGCAACCGGGCGGTCGGCAACCGCGTGGGCGTCACGGTGAACTCCAACGATCTGGAGGCGCTGGCCCCGCAGCACGGTGCCGTGATCGCGGGCAACGTGGTCGCCGACAACAACGCCGCCGACACGCCCGAACAGGCGGACGGTGGCTTCGGCATCGGCATCGGGATCGGCGGCGGGACCGCCAACCGGGTGGAGCGCAACCTCGTCCGCGGCAACCGCGCGGCCGGGGTGGTGGTCACCGATCCGCCCGGGCACCCGGCGGGCGGCAACCGCGTCGAGGGCAACCTGGTGGACGGCAACGGGGCCGATCTCGTCCTGGCATCGGTCGACACCGGCAACTGCTTCAGCGGCAACCGGCCGACCGTGCAGAGCCCCGAGGGTCTGGAGACCGCGGCGGGCTGCGGCGGCCCGGGGCACGGCCCGCTCGGCGCCGGCCGCACCGCTCCCGTCCAGGCTCCGCCGGGTGTCCCGTTCAGCCAGGTGCCGGCTCCGCCCGCCCAGCCGTCGCTGCCCGACCCGTCGGCCCCCGGACGGCCGGCGACCGACCTGCCGGGGACCGTGGACCCGGGTTCCTACCCGCTGCCGGCGGACGCCGGACCGCTCCCGGACCGACCGGCGTGAGGGCGCCCGTCCGTCCGGTCCGTCGCCGGGCCGGACGGACGGGCCCGGCCACTGCGGGTGCCGGGAGCCGACGCGGGAGGTCGGTTCCGGGGTCGGCACCCGGAGCCGTCCCTGAGGCGTCGGGTGTCAGCCGGTGAGCCACGGCGCCTCGGGGAACTTCGCCGACCCGTCGTGGCCGCCGAAGTCCAGCGTGGCCGGCGTGCCCAGACCGGGCATCTGCATCGTGACCCGCCGCAGCGTGCCGTCGCCGTCGACCCAGTAGGTCAGCGGTGACCGCGCGCCGTCCGCTGCGGCGCCCTGGGCCCGCGGACCGGCGAACCGGTCGTGGTCGCGGCCGTCGATCCGGTCGCGGCCGAGCCGGCGTGCCCCGGACTGGGCGAGCAGCAACGGGTTGTCGGGCCGGTCCGCGCCCAGCTCGACCAGCAGCCGGAGCCCTGCGTCCAGGGGGTCCGCGGTGTACGCGCGCGGCGACCAGCCCTGGCGGGGGACGCGCTCGGCCTGCTCCCAGGCCGGGCCGTCGGTACCGGCCGGTTCGGGGGCGAGCCCGAGGCCGCCGGCGTCCCAGACGACGAGTCCGTGGTCGAGCGGGCCGCTCGCCCCGGTGACCCGGTAGCGGCCCACGCCCCGGCGGGCGCGGTAGTCCACGATTCCCTCGACCCGGACGTCGACGCCCCCGCCCTCGGCGGCGGCGAGCGTCACTGTGATCGGGCTGGCCTGGTACAGGTTCAGGCGTGACAGGGCCAGCCGGGAGGCCTCCTCGACGGTCACCGGTCGCTCCCCGGCCTCTTCGGTGACGGCCCGGTAGGCGGCGAGGCCACCCGTCGCCGTCGCGCACACCACGAGCGCGATCAGCGCTCGGAGCCGGAGGGTCCGACCACGGGCCCCGCGCGGGGCTGCCGTCGTCTTCCGGGCCATGCGATCGCCTTCTCTCGTCGGTCGGTCACGACGGTCGGGCGGGCCCGCGGACCTCGGGTCCGCCGGCCCGCCCGACCGCTACCGGTACTCGGGCACCGGCCCTTGCCCGGACCCGGGTGGGCCCGGCAAGGGGGTGCTTCCTGCTACTGCTGTCGCGCCCTGCGTCGGCGGGCCACCAGCACGAGCGCCGCACCGAGAACGGTCAGCGTGCTCGCGCCGGCCACCATCACCGGGATGCCCGGGCCCGCGCCGGTGCTAGGCAGGTGCGACCCAGGGGCGGGAGCCGGAACGGCCGGCGGCACCACCGGGGGCGGCATCGTCGGGACCGGCGCCGCCGGGGCAGGGCTGGTCGGGTCCGGCGTCGGCTGCCCGGTCGGCGTCGGCGAGGGGCTACCGGTGGGCGACGGGGTCCCGGTGGGGGTCGGCGTCGGGAGCAGGCGGTTGACCGCCGTCACCTCGACACCGGCGTCGAGGTTGTCGGCGTTCAGCACCAGCGGCCCGAACACCGTCACCTCGGGCGTGGCGTAGCCCTCCGGCGGGCTCGACTCCTGCCAGTAGTACGTCCCCGCCGCACCGCTGCCCCGGCAGGTGCCGTCAGCCCCGGTGGTGCACGGTTCGCCGACCGCCGTGTCGGGCTTGTCACCGCTGGTCTGCAGCCCGCTCGTCCCGTTCGTCTCCTTCCACAGCCGGAACTTCGCGCCGGCCAGCGGCTTGCCGTCCTGGTCGTGCTTGACCAGGCGCAGCGCGCCCTCCTTCTGCCGGAACCCGAAGTCGTAGGTGTGGTCGTTCTCGCCCGGTCCGCCGGTGGTGAGGGCCCGTTCCGCGTACGTGCCGCCCGCCGGGACGACGCCCTTGGAGTCGACGAAGCGGTTGTCGCCGACGTCCGCGTCGGTCGGCACCCACTGGTACAGCGGTCCGCCCTTCGCGTAGTCGGCCGGATCGTCGAGCCGTACGGTGTACTTCGTGTGAGGCTTGAGGCCGCCGGTGACGTTGGAGTCGTCGAAGTAGTACTCGCCGCCCTCCGTCGTCTTCGTGGTGCCGACGACCTTCCCGGCCTCGTCGTAGAGGTTCACGGTCGCGCCCGGCACCGGCTTCTGGCCCGGGCTCTGGATGCCCCTGCGCTCCGGGTCGTACCAGACCCGGTTGCCGATCTGCAGCGGTGCCTGGTCGCAGAGCACCTCCAGGTCGCCCATCGAGGCACCCTTGCCGAACGGTGCGCTGTCCACCCCGGGCGGGTTGAGCCGCAGGCCGAACTTCGGGTCCTGCTTGCCGTTCCGCTGGAGGAACGACGTGCCGTAACCGAGGGCGGTGTGATTGGGGTCGAAGGCGGAGACCGCGATGGTGTTCTCCGCCTTGGAGAGGGCCATGCCGGCGAACGCCGTGTTGTGGTGGCCACCCCAGCTAGTGTCGAAGAAGCGGGTGCCCCGGGTGGTCAGTCCGCAACCGTTGTTGGTGTCCATCACGTACGTGCCGTTCGCCGGGCACGCCTTGTTCAGGTCACCGCCCGACATGACGACGGAGGCCGAACCCGGCGTCGGACCGGCCGGTGCACGGTCGCCGAAGCGGTCGCGGAAGGCCAGGAGCATCGAGCCGTCGGACTCGAAGGCGATCTCACCCAGCTCCGGTTCGGGTTGGGCGATGGTGGAGGCGCCGCACGGCTTGCCGTTCTGCGAGGTCGGGTAGGTGCTGGTCCACGGGAACCAGCCCGCCCCGTCGCACGGTCCCCCACCGACCGTCGACTCGCGCGGGTAGTCCAGCGGCTGGTCCAGCACCGCCTTGCCGAAAGCGCCGGTGGTCAGGTCGAACGGCAGCACCACCGCGCGCAGGTCGGACGTCCTGCCGGTGGACTCGCCCGAGCAGACACCGCCCAGGTAGCCGGTGCCGTCCTGGAGGCCCAGGCCGAACGGGCGCCAGTCCCCGGAGGCCGGGCAGCCCGGGTCCGGGATCGGGTAGGCGGCCGTCGGCGAGGGGGCCGTCGGCACGGTGGCGTTGTAGCGGTAGAGCTTGCGGTCGTTGAGGTTGACGACGAAGAGGTCCTTGCCGTCGTCGGTGACCTTGATGCCGCCGAGGCTCTCCTTGCCCGGGACCGCCAGGAACGCGTCGTCGGTGCCGCCGCCGTGGACGGTGGAACCGGCGTCCGGGACGGTGGTGAACAGCGTGGTGCGCTTCTGGGCGAGGTCGGTGACGTAGATCGCGCCCGCACCGCCCGGACCGTAGTCCGTGGTCCGCTTGGCCACGGCGGAGGAGAACACCCGCCGGTCCGCCCGGTTCCACGCGATGCCGAAGAGCGTCCCGGTCTCCGCGTTCGTCGCGATGTCCGTGACCTTCACGTCCACGCCGTCCTGGCCGCGCGCGCTGTACGGGAAGGACACCAGCGTCCGCTGCGGTCCGCCGTCGCGGATGGCGGGCTGGCAGGTCGTCACCAGCGGCGCGTTCCTCTGGCAGTAGTCACCGGGATTCCACAGCCCGGTGGTGTACGTCACCTCCTTGCCGCCGGAGAGGTCGACGAACTCCTCGTTACTGCTCAGCTTGTTGGGAGCCCCGGCCAGCCCCTGACGTGAGGCGAAGGCCGGGAAGAGCGTACCCGGCTTCGGATTCACCACCTGGACGCGGTACTTGCCGCCGGTCAGCTTGGCCGCGGCCGGCGCCAGCGCCACCGTGCCGTCCGCCGCCGTGGTGCCCGTCATACTCGTGCCGGCGTCGTCCGTGAGCGTCACCTTCACGCCCGCCATGCCCGGCTCCAGCCCGGGCGTCCACACTCCGTCCGTGTCCACGGCCCGCACCACGCGGACCGTCACCGTCCCGTCGCCCGTCTGCGGGAACGCCGCCGGTGCCGCCACCAGCGAGCAGGCACCGATCCCCACGGCCAGCGCCAGCGCGCCGCCCACGGTGCGCCCGCCGAGCGCACCCGGTCGGCGCCGATCCGGGCCGCGCGCGGCACCGGTTGCTTCTCCGAATGTCGTAGTCATCCCTGCTCTCATCGTCCGGTTGGGCCTTCCGCCCGGCCTCGTGGAGTTCGTGAGTGGCGGAACGCCGCCATTGTTAATGGGAGCCTAAAGGGGCTCCGCACAAGTTCGCAGCAGAACCGGAACGTTGCCCCTCAATCAGGGATTCGTCGGCGAAGGGTCACGCCTACCGGGGCGGGCGCACACGCACTATGCAGTCCAACTCTCCTTCACACAAGGCAACTTCTGCCACAGACCGCACTCCTTGAACCCGGTCGGGCGGACGCGGCGAGACCCGGTGCAGGCCGGCCGCCCCGCGCCGGAAGGCGGCGCCCCGGCGGATCCGGGTCCGATCGGAACCCGCCCTCCGCCCTCCACTCGGAACGGATCGGACACTTGCTCGACACACCGTCTGCACGTCCGTCAGGCCCTGAAGCACCGGCGGGTTGACCAGCGGGGCCGCGTCTCCCAGCAGGTCGCCCGCCAGAGCGGCACCCCGATCGCACCTGTCGAGGAGACCACCGAGGCCGGCGCCACACCGAGCGCGCGCCCGCCAGAGCGGGTGCGCGGAGGGAGATCGGCGACGGCCGGGGGTCGGGCGCTGGACGAAACCGCCCACAGCCCCGTCGCTGGACGCCGTTCACCGGGTGACTTGGCCGGCTCGTCCTGGCGGCTGGTCAGGGGCGCGGTGTCCAGCCCGACGGGGTGAGAGCGGTGTCGGCCAGGATCCGGGCGACGGTGTCGTCAAGGGTGCTGTCCTCGCCGATGACGTGTTCGAGTCCACCGGGCAGGAGGTCCAGCGGCCGGTACCAGCCGGCCATCTGCTCGGCGCTCACCTCGGCGGACAGCGGCCGGGTGGCGTGGCGCCGCACCGTCTCGTCGAATCCGATGTCGAGGTAGTAGAGGAAGCTGCGGCCGCGGTGGCCGGCCACCAGGTCGGCGAGCATGGCGCCGTAGCGGCCGGCGTCGAGAATGCCTTCGACGACGGTGTGGAAGCCGCTGTTGAGGGCGTGCCGGGCGACCAGACCGATCAGGGGGATGTTCGCGCCGCCGACGACGTCGCGCTCGCGGAGCACCTCACGGCGCAGCTGGTCCTGTCCGACGATGGCGAGGCCGCGGCCGTAGGCGGAGCGGATCCGGGCGGCGGTGCTGGACTTCCCGGCGCCGCTGGGTCCGCGCACCACCACCAGCACCGTGCCGGTGCTGCCCGTCCCGGCAGCGGTGCTCACGGCGGAGGGCTGATCGACGCTGTCGTCCACGATGCCGACCGTACCCACGGCCAGGACGTGCGACGCGGTCACGGGGTGTGGGACGGGAGGTAGTGCCGAAGCTCATCTGGGGCGCTCGGGGCCTGTATTGCACGTCAGGCAAGTAGGTGTGACCGGTTCGTGCCTTACAGATGTCTGTCTGAGACGACGGAAGCGTGAGAAGCCGCGGGCCGCTCCGGCCGGCTGCTCGGCCCCGGGCCGGCCGGCGGACCATCACGCCGATCACCGCCAAGCGGATCATCGTCTCTGCGTGGGCCGGGCTGGCACCAGCCAGGCGCGCGTCCCCGTAGATAGCGCCGGCCTGTCGTCGGAGGACCGCTTCACCTGCCCGAAGCGCGATGTCGTATCTCCGCCAGCGTCGAGGGGTTCGCTCACGAGAGAGTCAGCGGTGGTTCGTGCTCCTGATCGCGAGCCTGTCCGTCTGGCACTCCGCGAAAGGCGCAGCGCATGCACGTCGTCCCCGGGCTCAAGGTCCTCTACTTCGGAACTCCGGTGGTGCTGATCAGCTCACTCAACGAGGACGGCACGGCGAACTTGATGCCGATGTCCTCGGCGTGGTGGCTGGGTCAGTCCTGCATGCTCGGTCTCGGCGACAACGCCCAGACCACCGCGAACCTGCTGCGGGAGGGCGAGTGCGTGCTCAACCTGCCCTCGTCAGCGATGGTCGACGCCGTCGACCGGATCGCGCTCACCACCGGGAAGCCGGCCGTGCCGGACTACAAGGCGAAGCAGGGCTACCGGCACGAGCCGGACAAGTTCTCGACCGCACGGCTGACCGAGCAGGCATCGGACCTGGTCCGGGCTCCCAGGGTTGCGGAGTGCCCGGTCCAGCTGGAATGCAGGGTCGTCTCGGTCCATCCTTTCGGCGGTCCCGAACCGCATGCCACCGCCTTCGAGGTCGAGGTCCTTCGCGCCCATGTCGAGGAGGACCTGGTCATCCCGGGGACGCACCATGTGGACCCGCTCGGCTGGGACCCGCTGATCATGAAGTTCTGCGAGTTCTTCGGAGGGGGACGCAACGTTCACCCGTCGAGGCTCGCCAAGGGCTGGAAGATGCCGCACCGACTCCGGTCGACGACTGTCTGAGCAGGCTGACGGTCTCGCTCTCGCCCGCCGACGCCTGTCCGAGCCAACTCGTAAGCTGGTCGGACTCATTCAACACTGGAGGTGCCATGCCCAAGGCCTACTGGGTCAGCGTCTACCGCACCATTTCGGACCCTCAGAAGCTGGCTGCCTACAACGAGCTGGCCGCTCCGGCCGTCAAGGCCGCAGGCGGTCGGACCATCGTCCGCGGCGGTCGGGTCGCGGCGCATGACGCCGGGATCGCCGAGCGCACCATCCTGGTCGAGTTCGACAGCTTCGAGCAGGCCGTCGCGGCACGCGAGAGCGCTGCCTACCAGGAGGCGCTGGTCGCCCTCTCCGACGGCGTCGAGCGCGACTTCCGCATCGTCGAAGGAATCGACTGACCGCCGCCTCCGCCCCGCCCCCTGGACACCCCGGGCACCCCGGACACCCCCGGACACCCAGGCGGGCCGACCAGGCGCCCGCCCGGGGCGGGCCGTCGCGGCCGCTCACGCCGTGACAGGGCCAGGACGAAGCCCTCGTACCCCTTCTCCCCCCACCGTCTGCACGGCGGCGGCGGTCAGTCGCGGGTGCGTGCCGGGGTCCGAAGCCCCAACGGCGGGGGCCCGCCCCGGGGTGATGCACCCGGGGCGGGCCCTTGCGGTGAGCCGGTCGCGCTGTGGTGAACTGCGGCGCTGAGGCGTCAGGAGACGGGCGGGAAGGCCTCCACGTCCGGCTTCAGCACCTGGCCGGGCGCGGGTACGGTCTGGTCGACCAGGTAGGAGGTGACCAGCTTGCCCAGCGCCGCGCTGCGGCCGACGGCACAGTGCTCGACCACGTCGACGGTGACCAGCACGGCGCTGCCGAGCTGGCGCTGCATCCGCTCGGCGAACTTGTACTGGGTGGCCGGGTCGTAGAGGTTGCCGATCACCATGACCGGGTTGGCGGTGCGGCGGTTCCACGGGCCGGAGTAGCGCTCGGCGTCACGCGCGGGAGCCGGCCAGCTGGCGCACGCGGGCGCGTCGAAGGCCTGGTAGCGGCCGAAGGTCGGCGACTCCTTCTCCCAGGAACGGGCCAGGTTGGCGAAGACCCGCGGGTTGGACGGGTACGGCTTGTCCTGGCAGTTGACGCCGTAGTAGGAGTCGTCAGCGCTGTACGGGGTCTCCGGCAGGGCCTCGCGCAGAGCGGACGGCACCGTCACGGCCAGCGCCTTGGCGTCGTCGGCGGCGGCCTTCGGGGCGACCAGCGACGGGGCGCCCTGCTGCGCGATCGCCTCGTCCAGAGCCTGCAGCGACTTGGCCAGCGGGGCCTGCCGGCTCTGCGCGTAGAGGGCATTGGCGACCTGGCTGGTGAAGCTGGAGAGAGTCACCGTGGTGCCGCCCGGCAGGGTGACCGGGGAGGTGCGCAGGTGGTCGCGGAGCGCGTCGAACCTCGCCCGGGTGTCGCCCTCGCCGAAGGCACAGCGCGGGGCACCGGCCGCCTTGCAGCGCTTGAGGAACTCGTCCAGGGCGAGCTCGAAGCCGGCGGCGCGCTGCCGGTCGTACTCCAGGCCGTTGTGCAGCCGCAGGTTGGGGTCGACGTTGCCGTCGATGATCACCGCGCGCACCTTGTCCGGGTACATGTTGGCGTAGGTGGAGCCGATCAGGGTGCCGTAGGAGAAGCCGGCGAAGCTGAGCTGCTTGTCACCGACGGCCCGGCGCATCCGGTCGAGGTCGCGGACGACGTTCTCCGTGGACATGTGCTCGATGAGCGGGCCGGCGTTGCGGGAGCAGGCGTCGGTGTAGTCCTCGGTGGCGTCGAGCGTGGCGTCGACCTCCGCCTTGGTGACGGGCACGCCGACCTGCCGGTCGAAGACGGCGGCGGCCTCCTCGTCGGTGGTGAAGCACTTGAGCGGGTTGCTGCGGGCGACACCGCGCGGGTCGAAGCCGACCAGGTCGAAGCGGTCCTGGACGTCCTTGCCGAAACGGGTGGTGGTCGCCCAGAGGTAGCCGCTGCCGCCCGGGCCGCCGGGGTTCAGGAAGAGCGAACCGATCCGCTTGGCCGGGTCGGCGGCGCGGCGGCGCATCATCGCGATGCCGATCTTCTCCCCGGACGGGTTGTCGTAGTCCAGCGGCACCGGGTAGACGGCGCAGTCGTAGATCCCCGGGTCCGGCTTGGTCGGATCGGGGTTGCACGGGGTCCAGGCGACCGGCTCGACGCGGGCCTCGGCGGCCGAGGCGACCGCGCCGGGGTCGGGCGCGGCGGACGCCGCGGCGGCGGTGCCGGCGACGAGGGCGAACGCGCTGGCAACCGCCAACGCCGCAGTGGACATGCGTGACACGCGGGACACGAAACCTCCTCCGGTTCTGCAAACCCGGCCAGCCTGGCAGTGGATGTTCCGAAGGGGAAGAGCATCGACATCGGCGGATTCTGCCGTGTGGACGCCGGGATTCCGGCGTTCTTGCTGCTCAGGCACCAAGTTGACGGTCCTTTTGCCCGAGGTGACGGTCCATCGCCAAATTGCCGGGGCCTCCGCCGTGGCGGACCCCCGCCATGACGGGCGGGGGTCGGCTCGAAGGGCCTCGCCGGTCTCAGGCCCGCGCCACCCCGGCAGCCGCGTCCACCGCCCCCGGCGACGGGACCTCCGCCCCCGGCGACGGGACCTCCGCTGCCGGCGCCGGCGCCGGCACCGCCGCCACCGCGCCCGGCCGGTCGCGCTCCGCCCAGCGGACCGCCGGCCCCATCGCACAGCCGGCCGCCAGGAAGAGCCCGCCCAGCAGCAGCCACCCGGGCGCGCCCCAGTCCAGCAGCAGGGTGGTGAGCAGCAGCGGTCCGACGGTGCGCGCCACCGCCACGCCCGAGCCGAAGAACCCCTGGTACTGGCCGGTCTGGTGGGCGGGAGCCAGGTCGAAGCTGATCTGCCAGGAGCCGGCGGACTGCTTCATCTCGCCCACCAGCTGTAGCGTCGCCGCCACCACCAGCAGGACGGCCGTCCCCCAGAGCGGAACGTCCGCCGCGGTGAGGGCGAACACGGCGCACGAGGCGAGCAGGAAGGCGCCGGCGTCGCGGACGGTGCGGGAGGCGGAGCGGAGCCCGGTGACACCGCGTGCCGTGCGGACCTGGAACGCCATCACGCCGGCGGTGTTGAGGACGAACAGGACCGGCCCCAGCCAGCCGAGGCTCTCCGCCCGGGCCGCGATCCAGAGCGGGATCGCCAGGCTGAGCAGTGGCATCCGCAGCAGCAGCACGGTGTTGACCAGGGTGACGAGGGCGTAGCGCCGGTCCGAGAGCACGGCGAGCCTCCGCTCGGCCCGCGCTCCGCCGCCGGCCGGCCGCGGTCCGGCGGGCGCCGGGGCGGGGGCCGGGAGCCGGAGCAGCATCAGCCCGCTCACCACGAAGCCCACCGCCGTGACGGCGAAGGCGACCAGGTACCCCGCCCGGCTGCCGGTGCTCAGGACGACGCCGCCGAGCGCCGCGCCGAGGGCGAGACCCGCGTTGAGCGTCGACTGCAGCCGGGCCAGCAGCGCCGTTCGCTCCGCCCGCGCGACCAGGCCGGCGATCAGGGCCTGCCGGGCGGCGGTCAGGCCGGACTGTGCGGTGGCGTACAGGCTGACGGCGAGCAGGAACGGCCAGAAGGAGCGGATCGCCAGGAAGGAGGCCACTACCGTGCCGGTGGCCAGGGCGAGCAGGACGGCGGTCCCGCGCGGTCCGCGCCGGTCGGCCAGGTGCCCCAGCGGGACACCGGCCAGCGAGCCGATCGCCCAGGCGACGGCGAGGCCGACGCCGAGCCGGGTCGGGGACATGCCGATGACGCGGGTGAAGTAGAGCGCGGAGCAGGTGTAGTAGGCGCCGTCGCCGATGGAGCCGATCAACTGGGCGACGGCCAGCGTGCGCTGCGGGCCGGCGGGCGGGATGGGACGTACGGGCGACACTGGACTCCTCGATGCCGCGGCCCCCCTGGGCCGGCCGTTCCCCACGGGAACGCTCCTGAACGGTTCCTGACTGGCAGGTTCGATCCTAGGAGAGCAGTGGACCACCGGGCAGGTCCAGCCGAAGCCCGAGATCATGGGCCACTTCGGCACGTCCGGCGGCCGGCCCGGGTGGTGTCCCGCGGCCGTGCCCCGCGGAGGCCGAGCACGTCCGGCGGCCGGCCCGGGTGGTGTCCCGCCGAGCACCCCGCGGTGGCCGAGGGCCGACGCGACAGGCTCCCCGCCGGCGTGCCCGGCGGCGCCCGCCGCACGGTCTGGCGCGGCCCGAACTGTCGTCCGCACGCGGAGGGGCCGCCATCCGGACGGCGGCGGCGCAGGCACCCGGGCCCGTCCGGTGTCGTCCGTGTCCGGCCCATCCGGACCCGCCGGATGTCCGCTCCCGGCCGAAGTGACGGTGTTGACCGGCTCATTGCCCACTCCTATGCTCGTCCGCGTTCGCGTCCGGCACCGGGGCCGGGGCCGCCCGGGCCCGCCCGACCGGAGCCGTCACCGGCTCGAAGGACTCTTCCCATCAGCACCCCCGTCGCACCCACCGACGCTCCCGAGGACGCGGCCGCGGCCGGCGCGCCGCAGACCCCCGCCGCTCCGGGTGCCCCGGCCTCCCCCGGCAGCCGGTCCGCCGAGCCGGACTCGCCGCACCCCGGCCGGCGCCGCTTTCTGACCTACCTGCTGGCCGCGCCCACCCTCACCGTCGCCGCCCGGGCCGGCCTGGACGCCGCCGCACCCGCCACCGCCCGGGCCGCCGTCCGCACCGCGGCCGAACAGTCCTCCGCCCCGGCGCAGTTGTCGGGCCTGCCCGGGATCCCCGATGTCGTCGACCTCGGCGACGCACTGATCCTGGCCGGCCTGCCGACCTCGCACCTTCTGGTGCTGGAGGTCACCGCCGACGGCCGCGCCGCGCTGCACCTGCCGCGGCTGGAGGTCGGCCAGGGCCTCACCACCGCCGTCGCCATGCTGGTCGCCGACGAACTCGACGCCCGGCTGGCCGACGTGGACGTCCCGCTCTCCGACGGCCGCCCGGACCTGCTCTTCAACCAGCTCACCGGCGCCTCCAACTCCGTCCGATCGCTGTACGACCCGGTCCGAGCCGCCGCCGCAGCCGCCCGCGCCCGGCTGGTCACCGCCGCCGCCCGCCGCTGGTCGCTGCCCGCCGACAGCCTGCGCACCGCCGACTCCGCCGTCCTCGCCCCCGACGGCCGCCGCGCCGGCTACGGTGAACTCGCCGCGGAGGCCGCCGAAGTGGCCGTCCCCGCCGTCTCCGCCGCCCCCAAGACACCCGGCCAGCAGCGCCTGGTGGGCCGGCCGACCGGCCGGATCGACGCCCGCGACATCGTCACCGGCAAGGCCAAGTACGCCGGCGACCTCGCCGTTCCCGGCGCGGTGCCCTGCGTGGTCGCCCGCCCCACCACCCTCAACGGCACCCTCAGGTCCCTGGACGCCTCCGCCGCCCGCGCGATGCCCGGCGTGCTCGGCGTGGTCCGGATCCCCACCGGCGTCGCCGTGCTCGCCGAGACCTTCGACCAGGCGCTCAAGGCCCGCGACGCCCTGGTCACCACCTGGAACCCGGGCCCGGTCGCCGCCCTCTCCACCGCCGACATCAAGGCCCGACTGCGCGCCGCCCACGCGCCGTTCCTCGTCCCCCCGCTGCTCACCCGGTACGTGGACGCGGAGTTCGACTTCGCCTTCGTCAACCACGCACCGATGGAGGTGCTGACGGCCGTCGCCGACGTGCGCCCCGGCCGCGCCGAGCTCTGGTTCGCCGCGCAGACCCCGATCGTCGCCCAGCAGACCATCGCCGCCGAGCTCGGCCTGCCGCAGGACGCCGTCACCGTCCACGTGGTGCGCGGCGGCGGCTCGTTCGGCCGCCGGCTCTTCTTCGACGCCGCGCTGGAGGCCGCCCAGGTCTCCCGCGCCGCCGGTCGGCCGGTCAAGCTGATGTGGACCCGCAACGACGACATGCGTCACGGCCGGATGCGCCCGGCCAGCCACCACCGGATCCGCGCCACCCACGCCCTCGGGCAGGTGCTCACCTACGAGCACCGGGCCGCCACCGTGGCCACCGACTTCCGGCACGGCCTCGGCGAGGCGCTCACCGCCGCCGGTTTCAACCTCTCGGTCGCCGGGCTCAGCCTCGCCCAGGCCTTCTTCCTGCTCAGCGAGAAGAACCCCTACGACGTCGGCATCCCGACCCAGTTGCTGGCCGAGATCCCGCTGGAGGTGCCCACCGGCAGCTGGCGCTCGGTCTACTCCGGCACGGTCCGGGTCGCCGACGAGATCATGATGGACGAACTCGCCCGCCGCCTCGGCCAGGACCCGGTCGCCTTCCGCCGGGCCCGTCTGCGCGGTGCCGCCGCCCGGGCCGTGCTGGACAAGGCCGCCGAGGCGGGCCGTTGGGGCCGCCCGATGCCCCCGGGGCAGGCCCAGGGCATCGGCTACCACGACGAGCACGGCAGCCGGGTCGCCTACCTCGTCGAGCTGGACGCCGCCGACCCGGAGCAGCCCCGCGTCACGCGCGCGGTGGTCGCCGCCGACGTCGGCCGCGCGGTCAACCCCCGGGGCCTGGAGGCCCAGCTGACCGGCGCGCTGATCGACGGCATCTCGGTGGTGTTGCAGGCCGGCATCCACATCGACCACGGCGCCGTCCGCGAGGGCAGCTACGCCGACTTCCGCTACGCCCGGCAGCGGCAGAGCCCGCCGTCGGTCGAGATCCACCTGCTGCCGCCGACCGGATCGCCGGGCGGCGCAGGAGAGTTGGGCGTCCCGGCCGCCTCGGCCGCGGTCGCCAACGCGTACGCCCGTGCGACCGGCACCAGCCCGCGCTCCTTCCCGATCGACTTCTGAAGGGCCTCGACCTCCCCATGCCCAGCCACACCTTCGTCCTCAACGGGCAGCCGGTCACCGTCGAGGCCCCGGACGACATGCCCCTGCTCTGGGTCCTGCGCGACAAGCTCGGCGTCACCGGCCCCAAGTACGGCTGCGGGGTGGGTGTCTGCCGCGCCTGCACCAGCCACCTGGACGGTGCGGAGTTCCAGCCCTGCACGGTGGCGGTCAAGGACTGCGCCGGCCGGCAGGTCACCACCATCGAGGGCCTCGCCGACGGCGACACCCTGCACCCCGTCCAGGAGGCCTGGCTCGCCTGCGACGTCGCCCAGTGCGGCTTCTGCCAGCCCGGCCAGATCATGACCGCGGTCGACCTGCTGCGCCGCACCCCCACCCCGACCGACGCCGACATCGACCGGATCCAGAACATCTGCCGCTGCGGCTCGTACCCCCGGATCCGCGAGGCCATCAAGCAGGCGGCCGCCCGGACGGCGTAGGGGCCGGTGTTGGGGGCCGCGTTCTACGTCTCGCACAGCCGAGCGGAGCCGAGCGGAGCCGAGCAGGGGCTGAGCAGGCGCGACGCCCCCGGCCGGGGCGGGCCGGGCGCCCCGCGTACCCCGGGCCAGGGGGGCGGGTGTCAGCCGGCCGCCTTGCGGAGCTTCTCCAGCTGGCGCGCGACCACCTCCTGCGGCACCTTCGTCGCAGGGCCGCCCTTGCCGCCGCCCGACAGGTTGCCCGGGGCGAACACGGCGACCACCGCTCCCTGCCGGACGACCGTCACCTCCTGGGTGTTCGCGCCGTAGGCCAGGGTGTAGGAGACCGCCTCGTCGCCGAGGGCCGGAGCGGGCAGCGCCGCGACCGTGGCCGGCCGGGGGACGCCGCCCTCGTAGTGGGTGCAGCTCTTCAGCGCGGTCCTCAGCGCCGCCAGCACCTGCTTCGCGCCGTCGCCCTCGAAGCCGCCGAGGAGGATGCCGACGCCTGCGCCGCCCGCGTCGGCCGACATCACGCTGCCGGCGGCCTTCGCGGAGGCGGCGGGCCTGATCTTCCCGGTCCGGATGTTCTCCACCGGCTGGCAGTCCTGCGGGGTGGTGGGGAGCGGCTCGCTCCTGCCGGTCTCGACGGGCCACCCGGTCGCGGTGTAGCCGGGCAGGTCGCCGGTGGCGAGGACGGCGGCCTGCAGCTGTACCGCGTCGAGCACGCGCGCGGGCGCGGGCGGTTGCGCCCCGGCGGGCGCGGGCGACCCCGGGACGGGAGCGGTCGCCGGGGCGGCCGCAGTCGGCGCCGCCGGGCCGTCTGCAGCCGCCTTGCCGTCGCCGGCACCGGAGCTCCCGCACGCCGCGGCCATCAGGGCCGCCGACAAGCCGAGCGCCAGCCGGACCACGCGGTTGCCTCGCATCAGTTCTCTCCGTCCACGTCGCATACGTGCCGCCGACCGCCGGGGGTCGGCGGCATCCGGGCGAGGACATGCTGGCAAAGCGGACGGGCGGCATTCAGCCGATCAGCACAATCGGCCCATGAGATGATGAATCGTCATACAGGCGTCCGATTCCGGCGCCGCCGGCGGCAAGCCCGTTCGAACGCGACGCCCGCAGTCGACGTGCCGGGGCCTCGGACGGGACTCTCCTCACCACTTGCCCTGCGGGTCCCGGCCGAAGAAGGCGGCCAGCCGGTCGTAGAGCGGAGCGTCCTCGGCGACGGACACCTCCGGGCCGAAGGCGTGGTTCTCCTCCTCGCTCCCCCGGAACTCCGGGCGCAGCGCGGCCCGGGCCCAGGCCAGCGAGGCGCGGGCCACCTCGTGGTCCAGGCCCTCGGTGGACTGGCCGGTGGCGTGCGCGAGGTCCCAGCCGTGGACGGCGAACTCGGCGATCTGCTGGTCCAGCGGGAAGCGGGCGGGCACCTCGGCACCTCCGGGCAGCTCGATGACCCCGTCCAGGTCACCCGCGCCGCGCCAGGCGGCGACCAGCTCCTCGGCCCCGGCCTCGAAGACGTGCAGCCAGTCGTCCTCGATCCGCTCGAAGGACAGCGACCAGTCGGGGTTGCCGCCGTTCGCCCGGACGGCGAACTGCCGCAGATCGAAGACGAGGTGGCTGATGAGGTCGCCGACGTCCCAGGACCGGCACGGCGTCGGGTGGCCGGCCAGCTCGGTGCCGACGCCGTCGATCAGACCGGCGGTCTGAGCGAGCGCCCGGGCGAGCAGCTCGATCGGGTCGGAGCTCGGGTTCCCGCTTCCGGTCATGGGAGGAGCCTCTCGGTGGTTCGGTCAGGTGAGCGGACCGGCCGATCGTAAGCGGGCGCACCGACAACCGGCCCCGCGCAACACCGCGCCGGGCCGGGTGACGCACGCACCGTTCGACCGGGTGACGCACGTGCCGTTCTGCCGGGTGACGCCCGCGCCGCTCGTCGGGTCGCGCGCCGGCCGGCCGTGCCGCTCACGCGCCGGCGGCGCGCCGGCCCGGGCACCCGGGCCGGCGTGCCGCTGCACCCGTAGCAGCCGGTTCAGGCCACCACGCCGCCGTCGACGGCGATCTCGGCACCCGTGATGTACCGGCCGTCCTCACCCGCGAGGTGGGAGACGGTCGCGGCGACGTCCGCGGCGGAACCGAACTCCCCGAGGGCGGTCAGCCCGCGCTGGAAGTCGGCGCCGGGGCCGTCCGCGGGGTTCATGTCGGTGTCGATCGGCCCCGGGTGGATCACGTTGACCGTGATGCCGCGCGGACCGAGTTCGCGGGCCAGCCCCTTGGTGAGCCCCACCGTCGCGGCCTTGCTCGCGGCGTACAGCGTGGCGCCGGAGAAGGCGACGCGGTGCGCGAGACAGCTACCGATGGTGATGATGCGGCCGCCCTCGCCGAGGTGGGCCGCGGCGGCCTGGGCGAAGAGGTACGGCGCCCGGACGTTGACCTCCAGCACCCGGTCCACGTCCTCCAGCGCCACGTCCTCGATCGGACCGACCGCGCCGACTCCGGCGTTGTTGACCAGGATGTCGAGCCGGCCGAACCGCTCCGCCACGGCCGCCACCACGTTGCGGACCTCCTGCGGGTCGGCGCTGTCCGCGCGGACCGCCCAGCCGCGCCGGCCCATCGCCGTGATCTTCCGGGCGATCTCCTCGGCCCTCTCTGCGCTGCCCAGGTAGGTCACCACGACGTCGGCGCCGTCCTCGGCGAGCCGCAAGGCCGTCGCCGCGCCCATCCCCCGGCTGCCGCCGGTCACCAGGGCCACCTTGCCGTCGAGCTTCGCCGGCTTCGTCATCGTCATATCGTTCGAACTCCTCGTCTCGTTCTCGGACATGACTCGATCCTCGGCCCTGGCGACCCGCGAGTCCGGCGGCATTCGGACATCGAGTTCAACGTTCAACAATCCGCCGCTCGCCCTGCTCCTCCCGCCCGCCGGACGGCAGCGGAGCCAGCCGCCGCTCGGCCGCTGCGGCGGGGCCGGCCGCAGGCCCGCCCCGCCGCGCGAGAGCGGGAGCCGAACCGCGGCCCGCCGTCCGGCTCCCGCAGGTGCCGGCGCGCGCGGTCGTCGAAGCCGGCTCCCCGAAGCGCCGTCAGCGCCAGGCGCGCGGCGGCAACCGGGGCGGGCGCGGCGGCAACCGCGGCGCGAAGCACCCCAGGCTGCACCGCAGCGGCCGCCCCCTCCGGGAGGGGCGGCCGCTCGGTGCGGGCGGGCGAGCCGTCAGAGGCTCAGGGCCTGGCCGGGGAAGATGAGGTCGGGATCGGCGCCGATCGTCTTGACGTTCTTGGCGTGCAGGCTCGCGGTGTCGGTGCCGAACTTGGCCGCGATGCCGCTCAGGGTGTCGCCGCTCTTGACGGTGTAGCTGCCGGCCGACGGCGCGTTCGTACCCGCGGCCTTCGGCGGCGCCGACTTCCGGGCAGGCGCGGTCTGCTGGGGCGCCGGCTTCTGGGGGGCGGACTTCTGGGCGGGTCCGGCCTGCTGGGGCACAGCCTTCTGCGGGGCGGCCTTCTGGGGGGCGGCCTTCTGCGGGGCCGGCTGCTGGGCGGGCTTGGCCGCCGGGGCCGAGGCGTCGACGGCGGCCGGGGCGCCGCCCTTGCTCAGGCCGGCCTTCTTCGAGCAGACGGGCCAGGCGCCGGGGCCCTGCGAGGCGAGGACCTTCTCGGCGACCGAGATCTGCTGCGCCCTGGTCGCCTGGTTGGCCTGCGGCGCGTAGGCGGTGCCGCCGTACGCGGCCCAGGTGGACGGGGTGAACTGCAGTCCGCCGTAGAAACCGTTGCCGGTGCTGATGCTCCAGTTGCCGCCGCTCTCGCACTGGGCGACGGTGTCCCAGGCCGAGGCGGGCGCGGCGGAGGCCGAGGTGGCCGTGACGAGGCCGGCCACCGGCAGGGCCGCGACGGCCCCGCCGACCAGCGCGAGGCGGGCACGGCTGCGGCGCTTCCCGGGGGTGGTCGTGGTGGTGTCGGCGGTGGTGGCAGCGGCGGTCTCGTGACGGATTTCCATGAAAGTCCTCTCGGCAAACCCCGGGCGGGCAGGCGGAACCAGACCCTTGGCAGGGCCCGTCGCGCTCACCTCACTCGATGGGCGGCCTCGCACGTGTCGGACGTGCCGTGCCGCCCCGGTCACCCCTGCTCGGTGACGGCCTGTTCGAGCCGGCCGTGTCGGCAGGCACCGCCCTCGCGCCGGTGGTCAGTCGGCGGGCCGTGCGTCGGGGGGTGGACCCGGGTGGTGCTCGTTGCACCGCCAATGAAGCTAAGGGCCCTCCCGGCACGGCTTCAAGCGGTTCCTGGAGGTCCCAGGTCAGTTGACTGTTACCGGCGGTACGGATCATGAAAGCCCACCCGAAATGGACAGGTCTGACTGGATTTTCAAGATCAAACGGTCAATTTCCGTGCCGTCACTCACATCTATCGGATTGTCGGATCTAACAATCAGTCACCTGAGGGCGAGGGTGGTGCTACTGACCGTCACCGCCCGCGCCGGAGTTCCCCGTTCCGGCGGGCCACGGAGTGACCTGCGCCACAACGGTCACTCACCGTGTCCATGCCGTTCGCACTGCGTAGTACACCACCAGTCCGTATCCGACGCAGTACGTGACCCGTCGCACCCTCGGCGAGAGCCGGGCACCGAGCGAAACGCCCACCGCCGCGAGCAGTTGCTGCCACGTCAGCGAGGCCGCCAGGACGCCCGCCACGAAGGCCGACCCGGCCGCGGCGCCATACGGGCCACCGGACAGGGCACCCGCGCCACCGCCCGTGACCAGGGCGGCGAAGTAGAGCGCGGTGGTCGGGTTCACGGCCGTCAGGGCCGCGAACCGCAGGAACACCCGACCGGGCCCGGCGGGCGCGGTCACGGCCGCTCCGGCGTCCCCCGGCCCCGGCTCCGGCCCCGCGGCAGTCCCCTGCCCCTGCCGCGGCCCCACCGCCGGCTCCCGGCGCAGCCCCAGGAGTCCCCGGACCGCCACCAGCACCAGCACCACCGCCGCGGCGGCCCGCGCCCAGGCCTCCCAACCCGAGAGAACCGATGCGAGCCGCGAACCGAGCGCGGTGGCGAGCGCCGCGTAGGCCATGTCGACGAAGGCCACCGCACACGCCGCACTCACCGCCGCCGCGCGCCCGCGCCGCCCCTCCTCCAGCAGCAACACCCCGACCGCCCCCAGCGGCACCGCCACACCCAGACCTGCGCCGACGCCCGCCAGCGCCGCCGCGCCCACTCCGTTCACCATGGCCGCCACGGTGGCGCACCGGCGCCGGGAAGCACGGCCGGATTCGGGCCCGCGCCGCGATAATCGCGGCATGGACGACCTCGACAGAGAGATCCTCGGCGAACTGCGCGCGGATGCGCGGATCTCCTACCGCGACCTCGGGGCCCGGGTGGGCCTGAGCGCCAACGCGGCCGCCGACCGCGTCCGACGGCTGCTCCGCACCGGCGTGATCCGCGGCTTCACGGCGCTGGTCGACCCGGGCGCCGACGCCACCCGCCCGGGCCTGACCGTCTTCATCGACGTCCGGCTGCGCCAGGACATGGACAGCGACGACTTCGAGACGATCGCCCTCCGGCTGCCCGGCGTCACCGAGACCGCGCACGTCACGGGCGAGTACGACTACCTGCTGCGGGCGCGGGTCACCGACGCCGCCGGGCTCGACCAGCTGCTGCGCCGGCTCAAGCACGAGGCAGGTGTCGCCCACTCCAGCACCCGCATCGCCCTGCGGATCGCCTCGCGCTGAGCCACCGGCCGGAGGCCGGTGCGGCGGCCGGCGTCAGGGTCGGGGCCGGTGCCGGGGCCGGTCCCGGTGCCCGGGCCCCGCAGCGGCTCACACCTCACCGCCCAGCCCGGCGTCCCGTGCCAGCAGGGCCGCCTGCACCCGGTTCTCGCAGCCGAGCTTGGCCAGGATCCGGCTCACGTACGTCTTCACCGTCGCCTCGCTCATGTGGATCCGGGCCCCGGCGTCCGCGTTGGACAGCCCCTCCCCCAGCAGCGCCAGGACCTCCAGCTCACGCTCGGTCAGCGCCTCCAGCCGCCGCCGGGCCGCCGCACCGCGCGCCACGGCCGGTCCGCTGCGGCCGCCGGCCAGCGAGTCCACGATGTGCCGGGTGGCGGCGGGCGAGAGGAAGGCGTGCCCGGTGGCCGCCGCCCGGACGGCCTGGATCAGCTCCGCCGGCGCGGTGTCCTTGAGCAGGAATCCGGCGCCGCCCTCGCTCACGGCGCGCAGGACGTTGTCGCGCTCCCCGAAGGTGGTGAGGATCAGCGCCCGCGCGCCGGGAACCGCCCGGCGCAGTTCACCGAGCGCGGTGAGGCCGTCCATCACCGGCATCTGGATGTCCAGCAGGACGACGTCGGCCCGGTGCGCCAGCGCGAGGTCCACGGCCTGCCGGCCGTCGGCGGCCTCGGCGACGACGTCGATGTCGTCGGCGGAGGACAGGATCATCCTGATCCCGGCCCGGATGAGTGGCTCGTCGTCGGCGACGAGGACTCGGATCACTGCTGGTCGTCCCCTCGATCGTGCAATCGGCACTGTTCGGCCCCATCCTCACACCCCCCGGATCCGCAGCCCCGACCGGACCTCCCCACCGCCCCCGGTCCCCTCCCCCGTTCGCGGTCCGGAGGCGCGGAATCGCCTTGAGTCCGCCTCGACCGGTGATCGACAATCAGCCGCCGCAGCAGGCGGACGTCCGACCGCGAAGGAGCCCTCCCGTGATGCTCGACCGTGACCCCGTGTACGGCGAGGTGGACCTCATGGCCTCGGCCAAAGAACTGGGCCGGCTGGCCGAGGCGGTCGCCCGGCGCGCCGGGCTGCTCGCGGCCACGGCCGCGCCGAACCGCAACGCCCTGATGGGAATAGAGGTCAGGGCGACTCCCGGCCCCGGCGTGCTGCTCCACCACGACCCCGAACGGCACCTGCTCGTGATCGGCGGCGACGCCGCAGCGCGCGCCGTGCTCGCCGAGAACCTCCGTGGCATGGCCGCTGCCGGGGCCGGAGGCCATCTCCACGTCGAGTACCACCCCGACCACTTCTACCTCGCCGAAGGCTCCCTCCCCCTGGTGGTCAACAGCCCCCACGCAGGCATGCCGAAGCACCGGGAGTGAAGCTCACCTGGTCGGGAAGTGCTGCTTCTCCACCAAAACACCGTCCTTGAAGCAGAACCGGATCACGGTGTCGTCGCCCCAGCTGCCGTTCGATTCGGCGGCTATGAAGTGGCGGCAGTGGGAGCCGGCGGGCGGGGTCGGGCCGAGGCGTTCGTAGTCCCTGGTGAAGAAGCCGTTGCCGGAGGGCAGCCGATGCAGGACGTCGGCCTCCGGGCTCCCGACCTCGATGGAGTCGTAGAGCGATCCCTTCACGCTCGACTCGTCGAAGGCCTGGACGAAGGCGATCACCCCCCAGACCAGCAGGCCCAGCACGGTGAGCACGACGAGCACCCCGCCCACCGCACAGCCGATCGCGGGGCTGCGCCGGCGCTGCTCCCCCGGGCCGCCGGTGACGGGCGGCAGCCCGTCCAGCAGCCAGTCCTCCACGCCGATCACCCCGCCTGCTGCCGCCGGGCCGCCACCGGGCCCCCCGGCCGCGCCGCCGGACCCCTCGTAGGGCAGCAGGGCGGCGAGCCGGAAGCCCGCCTCCGCGGTCGGCCCGGCGTGCACCATGCCGCCGACCAGCCTGGCCCGCTCGCGCAGGCCGGTCAGCCCCTGGCCGCCGCTGACCACGGCGGTGCCGCCACCCGCCCGCGCGCCGACCGGCTCGGGCGCGGGCGGGTTGGCGACCTCCACCACCAGGGCGTCCGGCTCGTAGCGCAGTGCGACGGTGATCGGGGCGCCCGGCGCGTGCTTGTGCGCATTGGTGAGCGCCTCCTGGACGATCCGGTAAGCCGCCTGGCCGACGCTGACGGTCAGCTCGCGCCGCTCACCGTCCTGGCGGAGGACGACGTCCGTGCCGGCCGCACGGGAGGACCCGACCAGCTCCGCGATCCCCTCCACGCCACCGCGGCCGGCGCCGCCGAGCGCCGGGCCGGGGCCCTGTGCGGTCGGCGCGGCGGTCGACTCGTCGTGCAGCACGCCGACCACGTCGCGCAGTTCCCGCATCGCGGCGACGGCCGCCAGCCGCAGCACGCCGACCGCCTCCCGCTGCCGGTCGGTGAGGGTGCGGTCGACCTCCAGCGCGCCGGAGTGGACGGAGATCAGGGCGAGCTGGTGGCCGAGGCTGTCGTGCATGTCCTGGGCGATCCGGTGCCGCTCGCGCAGCCGGGCCTGGTGGGCCACCATGGCGCGCTCGCGCAGCAGTTGCTCGTTGCGCTCGCGCAGCGCGTCCGTCAGCGCCCGGCGCTGCGCCCGGTAGCGGCCCCAGAGGCCGGGCAGCACCGCGAGCAGCAGGTACGCGCCCAGCGAGAGCCCGGCCACCGCCTTGAGCGGCACCGAGCCGGCGTCCTTGACGATGCCGGTGCCGGCGATCAGCAGGAAGCCGGCGGTGAACGAGCCCACCAGCACACCGACCCGCTTGATCCGGGCACCGGCCGACCAGCCGGCGCAGACCAGCAGCGGCAGCGGCCCGGCGCTTGCACCGGCCCCCGCCGCGGTCAGCACCAGGACCGTCGAGGGCAGGCCGCGCCGGAGCAGGAAGAGCACCGCGACGGCGGGCCCGAAGGCCAGGTGGAACCCGGTTCTGCCGACGTAGTCCAGCAGCGTCGCGAGTGCTCCCAGCACCAGCGCGCAGCCGACCTCGCGCACCACCAGCCCGGTCCGCCAGGGACCGGGGAGTGCCGTCCGTACCGCCTTCGACCAGGCCCTTGCCAGTGCATCCACCCGTGGAGGCTAGCGAAGCGGGCGGCCCGGGCGCCTGCACCCTTCGTCGCGACCGACCCCGACGAAAGTCGCGAACCGGTGGAAGGGCGGCACGTCAAGTGGCTCTGCACCGACCGGCGCCCGAGCACATCCCTCACCGACCGTCGGATCGGTCCGGGACACCGGATGAGGCCGTGCCGGCGCGCGGCCGGCACGGCGTGACGGCACGAAGGGCGGTGCCGCGGTGTGCGCGCACCGCGGATCCGGGCCTCTCAGGACCGCCGGTCCCCCGGGAGCCGCCCGTACGCCGTGAGCATCAGTGCGACGTCGTCCACCCGCTCCGTGGACCCCACCTCGCGCAGCAACCGCTCCGCCATCCGGTCCAGGTCCCCGTCCGCCGGGTCTCCCTCCCCCGCGCTCCCCCCGAGCTCGCCGAGCGCGAGCCGCAGCCGGTCCACACCCTGGTCGATCGCGATGGCCGGGTCCTCGACCAGCCCGTCCGTGTAGAGGGCGATCAACGAGCCGCGGGCCAGCTCCAGCTCGCTGACCGGGTACTCGGCCAGATTGTCGATGCCGAGCAGCGGCCCGCCCTCCACGTACAGCGCCTCGCTGCTGCCGTCCGGGTGGCGCACCACCGGCGGCAGGTGCCCGGCACGGGCGACCAGGGCGCTGCCGTCGCTCGGGGTGAACCGGATCAGGCAGCAGCTGGCCAGCAGGCCCGGGTCGAGGTCGAGCAGCAGCAGGTTGGTGCGCACCAGGACCTCGTCCGGCGCGTGCCCGCTGGTGGCGAAGGCGCGGACGGCGCTGCGCAGCTGCCCCATGGTGGCGGCGGCGCCGACGCTGTGGCCCTCGACGTCGCCGATGACCAGGGTGAGGTCGCGGCCGGTGACGATGGCGTCGTACCAGTCGCCGCCGATCTCCATGCCCTGGGTGCCGGGCAGGTAGCGGGCGGCGATCCGGACGTCCTCCAGGAGGGGCAGCCGGTGCGGCAGCAGGGCCTGCTGCAGGCCGCGGGCGAGGGTGAACTCGGCGTCGTAGAGCCGGGCGCGCTCCAGCGCCTGGGCGATGAACCCGCCGAGGCCGGTGAGCAGTCCGCGCTCCTCCACGGTGAACGCGCGGGGCTCGTCGAAGCCGATGATGCAGCTGCCGACGGGGTGCCCGGAGGCGATCAGCGGCAGGAACGCCCAGGCGCCCATCTCGTCGAGGGCGATCCCCGGGTAGGCGGCGGCGAGGGCGTGGACGTTCTCGAAGAAGATCGGCGCGCCGGTGCTGAGCGTCTCGGCCCCGGGCACCCGGGCACCCGTCGGGGTGCCCTCGAAGCGGTCGAGGAAGCCGTCGGGGTACCCGCTCTGCGAGATCAGGTGCAGTCGCTTGTCGCGGACGGCGTAGATGGCGAGCTCCTGGCCGCCGAAGGCCGGCAGGATCTGCTCCTCGACGGCGCGGCAGACCTCGCGGACGGTCACGGCCTCGCTGAGCGCGCTCGCGAGCTGCAGCAGGTGGTACATGCCGCCGACGCCGGGGCGGGCGCCGAGGTCGGGCTCGGGTTCGGTCGGCTTCCCGGTGCGGCCCGGCGGCGGCTCGGCGGCGACCACCCGGCCGGTGACGCCGTGTGCGTCCGGGTAGAGCGAGAAGGCGAACCAGTCGTCCGGCGGTCGGGCGGCCAGGAAGGCGGTGGGCTGCTGGGAGAGCATGGCGGCCCGGTAGCGGTTCTCGTAGACCGGGTCCGAGAGCCAGGGCAGCACCTCCCAGGGGTGGTGGCCGACCAGGTCCTCCCGGCGGGCGCGCAGCAGCAGCTCGACGCTGCGGTTGGCGTAGGTGATCCGGCCGTCGGGGTCGAGCGAGAAGACGCCGTCGTGCAGCCGCTCGACCGCGGCCGCGGCGGCGGTGCCGGTGCGGGTGTCCAGGACGGCGCCGACGAGGTGGGCACGCCCGTCGGGAACGCCCTCGGGGACGCGGGCCCAGAGCTCGACGGGGTAGTGGTGGCCGTCGCGGTCCAGCACCCGGACCCGGGCGGCCAGCATCCGGCCGTGGTCGAGGGCGGCCCGGGCGGCGGCGCGGAACTCGGGCAGGTCGCCGGGGGCGATCCGGGTGGTCAGGCTGGCCGCCCGGCCGTCGAACTCGGCGGGGTCGAGGCCGAGGATCTCGCAGAACTGGTCGTCGGCGGAGATCGCACCGGTGGCCACGTTCCAGTCGAAGAGCCCGACCCGGGTGGTGGGCGGCCCCGGGGGCGCCAGCTCGACCACCGCGGTGTCGCCGTTGGGCTCGATCGGGTACCCGGCCTCCTCCAGCTGCGCCAGTCCGGCGGCCAGCCGGTCGGCCGCCTTCCGCAGGTGCGACCGCGCCTCCTCCGGCACCCCGTCGTCGGAGGAGGGCCAGAGCGCGCTCACGACCCCGTACCGGGCCTCGCCCCTGCGGACCGGAACGCAGGCCGAGGCGTAGTCGTAGGGCAGACCGACGGCCAGCTGCGGGAAGCGCCGCATGGTGTCCTCGGTGTCGGACAGCGTGATCGTCCGCCCGGTCCGGTAGCACACCGCCACCGGCATCGGGCCCGCCGCGGCGACCCGGCGGAACGCGCTCATCAGCGAGAGCGGCACGCCCGCGATGGTGCAGAGCACGAGCGAGCGGCGGTCACGCGAGCGCAGGTAGACCAGCGCGCCGTAGGCGCCGGTGCTCTCCAGCGTGTTGCGGGCGGTCGTGGCCAGCAGGGAGTCCCGCTCGTGGGCGGCCCGGGCGGCGGCGTCGCTCCGCCGCGGACGGTGCGGGTCGGGACGCGTCGCCCGGGCACGAGCGGTCGGCTGCGGACCGGACGGGTCCGCCGGCACACCCTGGCGCATCCTCTCTTGCTACGCCGGGGTCAAGGGACTGTCAAGGCGAGCCCCCGCCGCCCCGGGGTGCCCGTCCGTCCCGGCTGCGCCAGCATGGGGGCATGCCGCCCCCTCCCGGCCCGACCACCGTGGTCAACCTCAAGGGCCACCGCGACGACCCGGACTACGCCGACGTGGTGTACGTCGGCCGCGCCGTGCACCGCGGCGGCTGGCACCTGGCAGAGTCCCCGCTGCACTGCCCGTACCGGCCCGGTCCCGACCTCACCCGCGAGGAGATGCTCGTCCGCTACCGCGCGTACCTCCTCGACCGCCCCGAGCTGCTCGCCCTCCTCCCCGGGCTGCGCGGTCGCCGCCTGGGCTGCTGGTGCGTCCCCCTCCCCTGCCACGCGGAGGTCATCGCCGACCTCGCCGACCACCCGCCGGAGGAGGCGTAGCCGAGGGCCGTCCGCAGGCGCGTCCGGCGGGCCCGCCGGAGCCGGGAGCGCCCGGGCGCCTGCGAACGACCGGGCGCCGCTCGGATATCCTCCGTCGGAAGGTGCAGCACGGCGGCTGCCCAGGGGGAATCGAGTACGGAGATGCAGCACCCGGCGTCCGGGCGGACCGACGCGGCCGAGGCGGCCTCCTGGCAGTGGGACGGCGAGGCCGAGGGAGCACCGGTGGCACCGGCCGACGTGATCGGCGGTGGCCGCGGGGACGACGACGGGCGGTGGCTCGGCCGGCGCCGGCTGCTGCTCGGCGGGGCCGGGGTCCTCGCGGCGGGTGCGGCGGCCTGGGCGCTCGGCCGCTCGGGCGGCGACGCCCGGGAGCCGGCGCCGAAGCCGCAGCCCACCCGGCTCAGCGGGCCGGCGCCGCTCTGGTCGTACCGGGGGCCCGAGGGGATGACGCCCGAACGGCTCGGCGACCGCCCCGCGCGGCCGCTGTTCCTCTCCCGCGCCGGCCTGCAGGTGCTCGACCCCGCCACCGGCTCGGTGCTGCGCACGCTGGCCGTCGACGCGCCGCGGTCCGACTGGCCGAGCGACACCGACCTGCCCGGCCTGCGGGTGGTCGTCTCCGGCGACCGGCTGTTCACCGCCTCGCCGGGCCACCTCGACTCCCGCCACCTCGTCGAGCCTGCCGCGGAGTGGAGCCTGCCGCTGGCCGAGGAGCTGGGCACCAGCGCGACCCTGTTCGGCGCCGACGGCGACATCGTCTTCGGCCGGGCCGAATCCCGGCCCTTCCTGGGGACCGGCAACCTGTTCGCCGTGCGCTACCCGGACCGGGCGGTGCTCTGGTCCCGGGCCTCGACCGGCGCCGAACGGCCGTTCTCCCCGGCGACCCCGGCCGGTGGCCGGATCCCCCTCCTCGACACCTCGACCGGCGGCGGCCGGCTCGTCCTGCTGGAGACGGCCACCGGGCGGCGGCTCTGGGAGGTGCCCACGGAGGTCGGCCTGGGCTGGGCGGTGGCCGACGAGCAGCACGTCTACGTCCCGCGGCACCCCGGCGCCGTCCGGGCGCTGCGGGTGGCCGACGGGACGCCGCACTGGTCGGTCGAGCCCGGCCCCGCCGACTCCAGCCGCTGCCTGCCGCCGGTGACCTCCGGCGGCACCGTCTTCGTCCCGCGCGACAGCGGCCTGGTGACCGCCCACGCCCTCGCCACCGGGGAGCGGCTCTGGGACGTCTGGCTGCCGTTCCGGCTGGACCGGCGCAGCCGCCCGCTGGTGGCGGGCGGGCTCCTCCTGGTCCCCGGTCCGGCCGCCTCCGGCGTCCAGGCACTCGACGCCGCAACCGGGGAGGAGCGGTGGACGTTCCGCGACTCGGGGCCGGGCGTGGACGTCTGGTCGCTGGCCGCCGACGACCACCGGATCTACGCCGGCCACGACGACGTGCTGCACGCGCTTCCGCTCGCCTGACCGGCACGCCCCGGCCCCGTCCGGGCCGCCCCGGCCCCGTCCGGGCCGCCCCGGCCCCGTCCGGGCCGCCCC
>NZ_JAKNTA010000012.1:117524-252013 GCF_022288725.1 Kitasatospora sp. A2-31
CCGCCCCGGCCCCGTCCGGGCCGCCGCGGTCCCGGCCGGGCGCCTGAGGTCGCCGGGCGCACCGGACGGATCCGCCCCCGCGGCCCCGCCGCGGCCGGGGCCGGGGCAGGATGGGCGGGTGCAGGTACACCCGATCTCGCCCGACCGGCTCGCCGAACTGCTCGCCGACCGCATCGCCGCTCTCCCCGGGGCGGACGGCACGTGGCAGCGGGTCGCGGTGGACGGCGCGGCCGCCGCCCGGCCCGGGGCGCTCGCGGACGCGCTGGTGGAGCCGCTGCGCCTGCGCGGTCGCCCCGCGCTGCGCGTGTCGGCCGCGGACTTCCTCCGCCCCGCCTCGGTCCGGCTGGAGTACGGCAGGCAGGACGCGGACGCCTTCCACGACCTCTGGCTCGACGACGGTGCCCTGCTCCGCGAGGTCCTCGCCCCGCTGGACCCCGGCGGCACCGGCCGCGTCCTGCCGTCCCTGCGCGATCCCGTGACCGACCGCTCGACCCGCGCACCCTACCGGGAACTGCCGCCGGGCGGCGTGCTGTTGCTGGACGGCGCGCTGCTGCTCGGGCGCTGGCTGCCCTTCGAGCTGACCGTCCATCTGGCGCTCACCCCGGCCGCCCTGGCCCGTCGTACGGCGCCGGAGGAGCAGTGGACGCTGCCCGCCTTCGCCCGCTACGAGGCCGAGACCGGTCCGGCCGAGGCCGCCGACGTCACCGTCCGGGTGGACGACCCCCGCCACCCGGCCCTGGTCGAGCACCCGTAGGGACGGGTGGTTCCGCCGCGGTGGACGCCCGCGGCGGGCCGCTCAGCGCGTCGGGCGGCGGGCCCCCGCGCCGGGCCGGACCGCCTCGGGCGCCGGGCCGCGCTGGCAGTACGGGCACCAGAAGGCCACCCGCTCCTGCGGCGGCGTGCCCTGGGTGGCCGTCAGCACCAGCGTGCCGCACCGCGGGCACGGCCGACCGGCGCGTCCGTACACCCAGTGCCGGTAGCCGCGCCTGGTGTCGCCGGTGGTGATGTGGCCCTCGCGCAGCCGGTTGGCGTCGAGCAGCTGCCGCGCCCGTTCCACCAGCCGGTCGGCGCGCGGCAGTTCACCGACCGCGGTCCACGGCGTGACACCGGCCAGGAAGCAGAGCTCGTTCGCGTAGACGTTGCCGATGCCGGCCAGGTTGCGCTGGTCGAGCAGCGCCTCGGCGACCGGCCTGCCCGGGTGGGCGAGCAGTCGGCGCACGGCCTCCGCCGGATCCCAGTCGGGGCCGAGCAGATCCGGCCCGAGGTGGCCGACCGCGCGCTCCTCGTCCGCGGTGCGCAGCAGTTCGACGACGGGCAGCCGGTAGCCGACCGCCGTCCCGGCCTCCGTGGCGAGGACGGCGCGGATCTGCCAGGCGGGACCGCCCGCCCACCGCTCGCCGGGGCGGTAGACCTCCCAGCGGCCGTCCATCCGCAGATGGGTGTGGAGGGTGAGGCCGCCCTCCAACCGGGTGAGCAGGTGCTTGCCGCGCGGGGTGACCTCCAGGACCCGGCGGCCGGCGAGGGCGGCGGTGGCGTGGGCGGGCACCCGCAGATCGGCGGTGGTCAGCACCCGGCCGGCGAGGACGTCGTGCAGCCGGGCCGCCGCACGGAAGACGGAGTCACCTTCAGGCATGCCACCATCCTGCCTCCGCCCGGTCGATCCACAAGACGGCTACCCCTCGCGGACCACGACGACCGGGCAGGGCGCGTGCTCGGTGAGGTGGCGGCTGACCGATCCGAGCAGCGCCCCGGTGAACCCGCCGAGGCCCCGGCTGCCGACCACGACGAGCGCGGCGCCCTTCGCGGCGTCCAGCAGCGCCTTGGCGGCGTTGCCCGGCACCACGGCCTCGGAGATCGGCACCCCGGCGTCGTCCCCGGCCACCCGCCGGACCGTCTCGGAGAGCGCCTGCCCGGCCAGCTCCTCGGGGTGGAGACCCTCGGGCGGGGGCGCGCTGAGCCCGGCCCAGCCGTAGAACGCCGGGTAGTCCCAGGCCGCGAGGGCGTGGACGGTGCCCCCGGTCAGGCCGGCGTAGTCGATGGCCCAGCGCAGTGCCTGCTCCGAGGCGGGTGAGCCGTCCACGCCGACGACGATCCGGGGGTGCGCGCTGTTGGCCATGCCGCTGCTCCTTGCTCGGTTTGCCCGGCCCCCGGCTTCCCGACCTGACGGGCGGGCGGCCCGCTCGGTCCGAAGGAGCCCGAAGGCCGACTCGACGCCCCAAACATAGATCAACACGGACATTCACCGGCGAACTGGCACGCCGCGACTCCCGGCGCTTTCGGACCCGCGGGTGCGACCGGCGGCTGGCACCGCACGGGCCCCGCACCGGCGTGCGGAACTGGTACTGGCGGGTGCACGGGTCCCATCCCCCGCGCACCCGCCAGCGTTTTCGCGGACGGCGCTGCGTCGGCCGCCCCGCGACCCCCGCCCGGACGCGGCAGGAGCCACCGGAGACGGCGCCGGCCGTCAGGCCCGGTAGGCGGCCCAGGAGTTGGCCATCCTGGCGACCTGGCCGGCGGTGAACTGCGTCATGCAGGAGTCGTACGTGTAGTCCATGAAGTTGTGGATCGGGTCGACCCCGGTGGCGGTGCAGGTGTCCCGACCGGTGGGGCACTGGTAGGCGGCACTCTTCTCGGCCGGGGTGTCGGAGACGTAGTCGCCCTGGCCGCTGCAGCCGCCCTGGAAGGTGTGGTACAGCCCGAGCCAGTGGCCGACCTCGTGGGTGGCGGTGTCGCCCTCGTTGTAGTTGGCGGCCGAGCCGCCGGGGAACGAGGAGTCGAGGATGACCACGCCGTCGTCGGACGGGTTCGACCGGTACGAGCTCGGGAAGGTCGCCCAGCCGAGCAGCGACTGGCCGAGCTTGGCGGTGTAGAGGTTGAGGGCGTTGGCGCCGCCCTTGCGCAGCGAGGTCTTCATCGACTTCTCGGCCGCGGAACCCGGGGTGATGCCGTTGTACCAGGTCGCGTTGTCGGTGTAGTCCGTCCCCACCAGCTGGAACTGGAACTGGCTCGGGGTGTTGCCGGCCCCCTGGCCGCCGTAGGCGGCGTTCAGGACGGAGATCTGCTGGGCGATGGTCGCGGCGCTGAGCTTGCCGGTCGACCCGGAGTGGACGACGTGCACGTACACCGGGATGGTGGTGGTGGCGGCCAGCGTGCCGGGGGCGAGCAGCGCGTTGCCCTGGGCGGAGTTCGCCAGCTTGGCGAGCCGGGCCTGCAGGTCCGCGTCCATGGCCTTGGCCTGGAGGTCGGAGACGGCGTTGGGCTCCTGGGTCGTGGCGCTGCCGGCGGGCTTGCGGGCGGCCGCGTCCTGGCTCGCACCGCTCTCGCCGCCGACGCACTGGGCCGCGGAGGGGGCCTGGGCGACGCTGGAGAACGCGGACGGCGCGGCGAACTGGCTGAGGCCGAGGGCGGCGACGAGGGCGGCGGCGCTGAGGAATCTGCGGGGGACACGCGAGGGGACGCGGGCAGAACGACGCATCTGCGCTCCTGAAAGGGAGTTGTGGGGGGTGGCGGCCGTTGGGGGACCGCCGAGTCCAAAGGCTACGCAGGGCCACGTGTACGCGTCAGTTCTCTTTCGGCCTGAAAGTTCTGACGACAAATCGGACGGCGCCCGGAAGCCCGATCGATCGACGCCGGTCTCAGATGGAGCATTTCCGGTGTCCAGCGATCGGGGTGATGCCCCCGGGTTGTCCGAAAATTGACTTGCCGTCCGCCCGACGGGGCTCCGGAGAGGCACCCCGGACGGCTCGGCGGACGGCCCCGCACCGCCTCGCCGAGACTACGACGCCACGAAGACGATCTCCCGCAGGGCGCGCGCACCGGCCCGGTCGAGTACCACGGCCGACGCACAGCCGGCGGGCGGCTCCCCCGTTCCCGCCAGCCTGCGGCGCAGCCGCCCGGCTGCCTTCCGGTGCCGGGCGAACGCGTACGCCGAGACCCCCTGGCCGCGGGCGCGCTGGCCCTCGCGGGCCTCACCGGCGGTGGCGTCCAGCAGGATCAGGTGCACCCGCCGCCCCTGGCGCGCGGCCGCGCGGGTGAGCCAGAGCCGGACCCAGGGCAGCGCGCCGCAGTCGTGCACCGCGAGCGGCCCGCCGTCCAGCACCGCGCGGCGAAGCCGTCGGTAGTGCGCGACGCGGACCAGCGGCCGGTAGACGAAGTACGGCAACCGGTCGGGCAACCGCTTCGCGAACTCCTCCCGCACCTGCTGGGAGTCGACCAGTCCGGCCCGGATGCACCGGCGCATCAGGGTGCTCTTGCCGCTGCCGGGAAGCCCGGAGACGACCAGCAGGTCGTCGGCGCGGTAGTGCAGGGCGACCGGCGCGCCGGCGGGGCCGGCGGCGTCGACGGGGCCGGCGGCACCGCCACGGGCCGCCCGGCGCAGGTCGTGCAGCCCGCGCGGGCGCAGCACAGGCCCCGCTGCGCACTCGTCTGCCGCGCACTCCCCGGCTACGCGCTCGCCGGCCGCGCGCTGGCCGGCCCGGCCCACGGCTCTCGGCACGGGCGCCCCGGCCCCGGACACCTCGGCCTCGACCTCCACCACCGGCACTCCCCCTGACTCCCCGGCCTCCGCCTCGCAAGGAGCCTTCCCTGCTCAAGAGAGAGTAAAGACTAGTGCTCAGCCACGGTCCGGCCGAGTCCTTTCACCGACCGCCCACAACACCGCGCCCCCGCCCGCCCTCGGCGGCGGGCGGGCGGGGCCGGGTCCGGGGCGCGCGCGCCGGCGAGTCCGGGACCCCGAGGTGCCCGGGGGCCCGGGTGGTTCCGGAACGCCCGGGGGGTGCGGGCCGCTCCGGAACGCCCGGGGACGCGGGTGGTGGCGCCACAGGGCAGACGGCCACGGCGCACGCCGGCCCGGCGGTCAGCCGAGCTGCGGCGCGACCCGGGAGGCGATCAGCTCCAGGTGGTCGAGGTCGTCCAGGTCCAGGATCTGCAGGTAGACCCGCTCGGTACCGACCTCGGCGTAGCGGCCGAGCTTCTCCACCACCTCGTCCGGGGTACCGGCCAGCCCGTTCGCCTTCAGCTCGTCCACCTCGCGGCCGATCGCAGCCGCCCGGCGGGCCACCTCGGCGTCGTCACGGCCCACGCAGGCGACCAGGGCGTTGGAGTACACCAGCTCCTCAGGCCGGCGGCCGGCCCGCTCGACGGCGGCCCGGACCCGGCCGAACTGGGCGGCGCTCCCCTCGATCGAGGTGAACGGCAGGTTGAACTCGTCGGCGAAGCGGGCGGCCAGCGCCGGCGTCCTGGTCGGGCCGGTACCGCCGACCAGGACGGGGATCTTCTCCTGGACCGGCTTGGGCAGCGCCGGCGAGTCGGACAGCCGGTAGTACTCGCCCTCGAAGTCGAAGGTGTCGCCGAGCTTGGTGGACCAGAGCCCGGTGACGATCGCCAGCTGCTCCTCCAGCCGACCGAACCTCTCCTTGGGGAAGGGGACGCCGTAGGCGGTGTGCTCCTCCTCGTACCAGCCGGCGCCGAGGCCGAACTCGACCCGGCCCCCGCTCATCGCGTCGACCTGGGCGACCTGGATGGCGAGCACGCCCGGCAGCCGGAAGGTGGCGGCGGTCATCAGGGTGCCGAGACGGATGGTGCTGGTCTCGCGGGCGAGGCCGGCCAGGGTGATCCAGGCGTCGGTGGGGCCGGGCAGGCCGCTCACACCGCCCATCTTCAGGTAGTGGTCGGAGCGGAAGAAGGCGCTGAAGGCGCCCAGCTCCTCGGCGGTGCGGGCGACGGTGAGCAGCGTGTCGTAGCTCGCGCCCTGCTGGGGTTCGGTGAAGATGCGAAGATCCATAAGGCCCATTCTGGTGCAGAGCACCCCGCGCTCCGGGACGATCCGCCGATCCCCGCCGCAGCGGCGGCGGAGCGCCGCCGCACCGCGGTCGGAACGCCGCCGGCCGCCGGCCGCGCTCCCCGGGAGGTGGCCAAGGTCTCAACACCGATCCGCCGCGGGCTGCCGTACCCGGCGGACCGGTCGCCTACCGTGGACGGATGTTCGCCACGCCCGACGAGTTCCGCCGGCGCTCCGCCCAGCAGCCGGCGGGGTGCCCCCTGCCCTGGATCGCCGCCGCCTTCGGCCCGCGGCTCGCCGGGCCGGCCGTCGAGCCGGGCTTCCTGGCGGCGGTCGACCAGCACGCCGCGGCCGTGCGCGAGCTGCTGTACGCCCAGGGCCCCGAGCTGCTCCCCCGCCGTCTGGGCCGCGCGGATCTGTCGGACTACGCGCTCGGCCTGCTCGACGCGCTCGCCGAGAGCGGCGGACTGGACCGGGCCGCGCACGAGTACGCGGTGCACCGGCTCACCGCGGTCTGCTGGCTGGCGCGCGAGCACGGTCTGCTCGCCCCCTGAGCGCTCGGTCCCGCCCCCTGCCGCCTCTGCCTACCACCTCTGCCCGCTTCCCGTCGCTTTCCGATCGCACCCCGGCCATCTCCTGATCGGCGCGGAACCACCAAGGCGCGGCCGGGGCGCGGCCGCGTACAGTGGCGGTCGACGGACGGAGAGCAGGGTGGGCGGTAGCTGATGAGCAGGGACGGCGACACGGCGCACACGGTGAGAACCGGCCGCGAGGCCGGCGTGGGCGGGCACCGCGCCCTGATCTGGCGCGAGCTGCCGGAACGGCCGGCGGCCGCCGTCCTCGTACTGCACGGCGGCGAGGAGCACAGCCTCTCCCGGCCGGGCCCGATCAACCTGCCGGGCCTGCGGATGCAGGGCTTCGTCCGCGCGCTGCGCCGCGAGACGGCCGGAGCCGGCGTGGCGATCGGCACCGTCCGCTACCGCCACCGCGGCTGGAACGGCGAGCGCGCCGACGCGGGCCGGGACACCCGTGCCGCCCTCGGCGACCTCGCCGAGGAGCTGGGCCGGGTTCCCACCGTCCTGGTCGGCCACTCGATGGGCGGCCGCGCCGCGCTCTACGCGGCCGGCCACCCCAACGTGACCGGGGTCATCGCCCTGGCCCCGTGGTGCCCGGCCGAGGACGCCTGCGAGCAGCTCGCCGGCCGGGACGTCCTGATGCTGCACGGCGACCGCGACCGGGTGACGGCCCCCGCCGACACGCTCGCCTTCGCCGCCCGCAGCCGCGCCGCCGGGGCCCGGGTCTGCGGCTACACGGTGGTCGGCAGCGGCCACGCGCTGCTCCAGCGGATCGGCGACTGGCACCGCGCCACCGCCCGTCTCGGCGCCGGCCTGCTCGGCCTGCGCGAGCTCCCCGCCGAGGCCGCCGCCGCCCTCGCCCTGCCCGCCGGCTCCGCCGACGCGCTCACCCTCCCGCTCCCGCCCCAGCCCCGCACCGCGGTTCCCCGGCCCGCCCCCACGGCCCTGCCCACGGACGCCTGACCCCGCGACCGACGTCCGACCGGGGCCGGCCACCGACGCCTGACCGAGCGCCGGCGCCCGGGCGACCCACGACCGCCCGACCGCGCGCCCGCCGCGAACGGCCGGTTCCGGATCCCGCGGGAACCGGATCGAACCCGGCGGATTAGAACCCGGCCGATTAGAACCCGGCGAAGTGGAAAGCCGCACGTCACAGTGTCGGACTCGTCGCCGGAAGCGGAGTGCAGGTCATGACCTCACCGCTGGATGTCCCGGGCTCGGCTGCCGAGGCGCAGCCGGACTCCGTGTTGTCCGGGATGGGCGAGCGGATCGAGGGACGGTCGCTGGGCCAGATCGCCTGGATGCGGTTCAAGCGGGACAAGTTGGCGGTCGCGGGCGGCGTCGTGGTGATCGGCCTGATGCTGCTGGCGGTGTTCTCCAAGGTGGTCGAGTCGATCTTCTCCCTCGAACCCGACAAGTTCCACCAGGAGTTGATCGATCCGGTCCTGCTGCGCCCCAAGGGAGCGCTGGGCGGGATCAGTTGGGCGCACCCGCTGGGCATCGAGCCGCAGTACGGGCGGGACCTGCTGGCCCGGATCATCGAGGGTTCCTGGGTCTCCCTCGCGGTGGCGTTCGGCGCGACCCTGCTGTCGGTGCTGATCGGCACGGTCCTCGGGGTGACGGCGGGCTACTACGGCGGCTGGATCGACACGGTGATCAGCCGGCTGATGGACATCTTCCTGGCCTTCCCGCTGCTGTTGTTCGCCATCGCGCTGTCGGCCTCACTTCAGGGCGGCGCCTTCGGCCTGCACGGGTTGACCCTCCACATGGGTGTGCTGATCTTCGTGATCGGATTCTTCAACTGGCCCTACATGGGCCGGATCATCCGCGGCCAGACACTGTCGCTGCGCGAGCGCGAGTTCGTCGACGCGGCCCGGAGCCTGGGCGCCCGCGGCCCGCACATCCTGTTCAAGGAGATGCTGCCGAACCTGGTGGCCCCGATCATCGTGTACTCGACGCTGCTGATCCCCACCAACATCCTGTTCGAGGCCGGTCTGAGCTTCCTCGGGGTGGGCATCCAACCGCCGCAGGCGTCCTGGGGCGGCATGCTCAGCCAGGCCGTCGGACTGTACCAGGCCGATCCGGAGTTCATGGTCGTGCCGGGCCTGGCGATCTTCGTCACCGTCATGGCGTTCAACCTGCTCGGCGACGGGCTCCGGGATGCTCTCGACCCGCGGAGCAACTGACGCGCGGGCAAAGGATGAGAAGAGACCCACCATGAGGAGATCACGAACCACCGGACTCGCCGCCGCGGCGGCCGCCCTGCTGATCGCCGTGACCGGTTGCGCCTCCGGCTCCGGTCAGGGTTCCGCCACCGGCGCGGGCGGGGGCGACGCGGCCTCGGCCGAGTACAACGCGGGCCTGGACGGTGTGGTCAACCCGTCCACCCACGCGGGCGGCACGGTCACCTACCAGCTGTCCAGCACCCCGGACTCGATGGATCCGGGCAACACCTACTACGCCTTCATGTGGGACTTCTCCCGGCTGTACGCGCGTTCGCTGACCACCTACCAGCCCGCTCCGGGCCAGGACGGGCTCAAGGTCGTCCCGGACCTGGCGACCGGGCTGGGCACCGCCAGCGACGACGGGAAGACCTGGACGTACCACATCCGGCCCGGTCTGAAGTACTCGGACGGCACGCCCATCACCACCAAGGACGTCAAGTACGCCGTCGAGCGCAGCAACTTCGCACCCGACGTGCTGTCCAACGGCCCGACCTACTTCAACCAGTACCTGGTGAACAACTCCCCCGACTACCAGGGGCCCTACAAGGACAAGGGCGGCGGCCTGAACTCGATCGAGACGCCCGACGACACCACGATCGTCTTCCACCTCAGCCAGCCGTTCGCCGACTTCGACTACCTGGTCGCCAACCCGCAGGCGGCGCCCGTGCCGCAGGCCAAGGACGGCGGCGCGGACTACGTCAAGAACATCGTCTCCTCGGGCTCGTACATGTTCCAGAGCTACCAGGACGGTGTGGGCGCGACGCTGGTGCGCAACCCCAACTGGAGCGCGGACAGCGATCAGATCCGCAAGCAGTACCCCGACAAGATCGTGGTGCAGTTCAACGTCGCGCAGACCACCATCGACCAGAACCTGATCGCCGGGAACGCGACGATGGACCTCGGCGGTGCCGGCATCGCGGCGGCCACCCAGGCGACCGCCCTGTCCAACCCGTCCCAGAAGGCCCACATCGACGACGCCCAGAGCGGCGCGCTCGCCTACGTCGCGATCTCGACGGCCGTCAAACCGTTCGACAACCTGCACTGCCGCCAGGCCGTCGCGTACGCGGTGGACCGGCTGTCGGCGCAGACCGCCACCGGCGGTGACATCCACGGCGACATCGCCACCGGCATCCTGCCGCCGACCGTCAACGGCTACCGCCAGTACGACGATCCGTACGCCACCCCCGACCACAAGGGAGCGAACTCCCCCGAGGGTCTGGCCAAGGCCAAGGACCAGCTCGCCCAGTGCGGGCAGCCCGGCGGCTTCACCACCAACCTGTCCGCCCGTTCCGACCGGCCGAACGAGATCGCGCTCGCCCAGGCGGTGCAGGCCTCGCTCAAGCAGGTCGGGATCACCGCCAACATCCAGCAGTACCCGTCCGGGAAGTACTTCACCGACAACGCCGGTGCGCCGGCCTTCGTCCACGACCACGGCATCGGCCTCATGATGATGGCCTGGGCCGCCGACTGGCCGACCGGCTACGGCTTCCTGGAGCAGATCCTCGACGGCCAGACGATCAAGGCCTCGGGCAACTCCAACCTATCCGAGCTGAACGATCCCGCCATCAACCAGATGCTCGCCTCCGCCATCGGCAACACCGACAGCGGAGCCCGGACCAAGGCCTGGGGCGACATCGACCAGGCGGCCATGCAGCAGGCCCCGCTGGTCCCGCTGCTCGACCGCAAGGACCCGTTGTACCGGCCGGACAGCGCCACCAACGTCTACGTGACCTCGGCGTACGGCATGTACGACTACCTCAACATCGGCACCAAGTGATCACGGGGAGGTGATTGGCCCCGGGCCCCCGCGCCCCGCGGGGGCCGGGCCGCAGCCATGGGCGCGTACATCGTCCGCAGGCTCCTCGCCGCGGTGCTGCTGCTCTTCGTCGTCACGGCCGTCACCTTCGCCATCTTCTTCCTCGTGCCGCGGCTCGCCGGCGAGACGACCGACCAGCTGGCCGCCCAGTACGTCGGGCGCGACCCCAGCCCCGAGGCGCTGGCGGCCGTCCGCAAGAACCTCGGCTTCGACCAGCCCCTGTACGAGCAGTACTGGCAGTTCGTCAGCGGGATCGTCGTCGGCCGCGACTTCCACTACGGCCCGGACGCCTCCCACTGCGCCGTGCCGTGCTTCGGCTACTCCTTCAAGTCCCACCTGCCGGTCTGGCCGCAGATCAGCGCCCGCATCCCGGTGACCCTCTCGCTGGCCTTCGGCGCGGCGGTGCTGTGGCTCGGGACCGGCGTCACCATCGGCGTCATCTCGGCGCTCAAGCGCGGCAGCATCTTCGACCGCTTCTCGATGGCCGTGGCGCTGGCCGGCGTCTCCCTCCCGATCTTCTTCACCGCGTTGGTCTCGCTGGCGCTGTTCAGCTACCGATGGCCGGTCTTCGCCAACCTCCACTGGGTGCCGTTCACCGACAACCCGCTGCTGTGGGCGAAGAACCTCGTGCTGCCGTGGGTGACCCTGTCCTTCCTCTACTCCGCGCTGTACGCCCGGCTGACCCGTGCCGGAATGCTGGAGGCGATGAGCGAGGACTACATCCGCACCGCGCGGGCCAAGGGGCTGACCGAGCGGCGGGTGGTGGTCCGGCACGGCCTACGGGCCGGACTGACCCCGATCATCACGATCTTCGGCCTGGACCTCGGCCTGCTGCTCGGCGGTGCCGTCCTCACCGAGACGGCGTTCTCGCTGCCCGGCGTGGGCCAGTACGCGGTGCAGGCGATCGCCGACAACGACCTGCCGAAGATCATGGCGGTCACCACGCTCGCCGCGTTCTTCATCATCGTGGCCAACCTCGTCGTCGACGTCCTGTACGTCGCCGCCGATCCCCGGGTGAGGTACCGATGACCCACTTCCTGGAGGTCGAGGACCTCAGGGTCCACTTCGACACCGACGACGGCCTGGTCCGCGCCGTCGACGGGATCTCCTTCTCCCTCGACCGCGGCCACACGCTGGGCATCGTCGGGGAGTCCGGCTCCGGGAAGTCCGTCACCTCGCTCGCCGTCATGGGCCTGCACCGCTCCAAGCGGGCCGTGATCAGCGGCTCCGTCCGCCTCGACGGCCAGGAGGTCATCGGCACCGAACCCGACGTGGTGCGGCACCTGCGCGGCCGGAAGATGGCCATGATCTTCCAGGACCCGCTGACCTCGATGCACCCCTACTACACGATCGGCTGGCAGCTCGTCGAGGCCTACCGGGTGCACCACCCCGACGCCCCGCGCGGCCGCGCCCGCGCCCGCGCCGTCGAGATGCTCGGCCGGGTCGGCATCCCCCGGCCCGACCGGCGCGTGGACGACTACCCGCACCAGTTCTCCGGCGGCATGCGCCAGCGCGCCATGATCGCCATGGCCCTGATCAACGACCCGGACCTGCTGATCGCCGACGAGCCCACCACCGCCCTCGACGTCACCGTGCAGGCCCAGATCCTCGACCTCATCCGGGAGTTGCAGCAGGCCTTCGGCTCGGCGGTGATCATCATCACCCACGACCTGGGCGTGGTCGCCGAACTCGCCGACGAGATCCTGGTGATGTACGCCGGCACCTGCATGGAGAAGGGCCGGGCCGAGGAGCTGTTCTCCGCACCGGAACACCCCTACACCTGGGGGCTGTTGAGCTCGATGCCGCGGATCGACCGCGAGCGGCAGGAGCGGCTGGTGCCGATCGCCGGCAACCCGCCCAGCCTGATCCGGCTGCCGCCCGGCTGCTCCTTCCACCCGCGCTGCCCGTACGCCGTCCGCAACGGCGACCGGTCCTACGTCGAGGTGCCCGAGCTGACCGGCGCCGCCGGAGCCGGACACCTGGTGGCCTGCCACCTGCCGCCGGAGCTGCGCCGGCGGATCTTCCGGGAGGAGGTCGCCCCGCGGCTGTGACGCGGGGCCGAACGCCGTGGAGAGCTACGCCGTTGAGCCGCACACCGGGCGGCCGGACGCCGGACAGCCGAGCACCGGGCGGCCGAGCACCGCACAGCCGGACGCCGGGCAGCCGAGCACCGGACAGCCGGACGCCGGGCAGCCGAGCACCGCACAGCCGGACGCCGGGCAGCCGAGCACCGGACAGCCGAGCACCGGGCAGCCCGCCGCTCGTCCCGATCGCCCTCGCCGCCCGGAGGCCGCCCGGCCCGGAGGCCAGGAACCGCTGCTCACGGTACGCGGCCTGGTCAAGCACTTCCCGATCACCGAAGGCCTGCTGCGCCGTCAGGTCGCCGCCGTCCGTGCGGTGGACGGCATCGACTTCACCGTCGACGCCGGCGAGACGCTCGGCGTCGTCGGCGAGTCGGGCTGCGGCAAGACCACGACCGGCCGGCTGGTCCTGCGGCTGGAGGAACCGACCGCCGGCTCGATCGAGTTCGAGGGGCGCGACATCTCGCACCTCTCGCGCGGAGCCATGCGCCCGCTGCGCCGCGACCTCCAGATGATCTTCCAGGACCCGTTCTCGTCGCTGAACCCCCGCCACACCGTGGGCACCATCGTCGGCGCACCCTTCAGGCTGCAGGGGATGAAGCCCCCCGGCGGGGTCAAGCACGCCGTCCAGGAGCTCCTGGAGCTGTGCGGGCTCAGCCCCGAGCACTACAACCGCTACCCGCACGAGTTCTCCGGCGGCCAGCGCCAGCGCATCGGAGTGGCGCGGGCACTGGCCCTGCGGCCGAAGATGATCGTCGCAGACGAGCCGGTCTCCGCCCTGGACGTGTCGATCCAGGCCCAGGTGGTCAACCTGCTGGACGACCTCCAGCAGGAGCTCGGCCTGACCTACCTGATCATCGCCCACGACCTCTCGGTGATCCGGCACGTCTCGGACCGGGTGGCGGTGATGTACCTGGGGAAGATCGTGGAGATCGGTTCGCGGGAGTCGGTGTACGCCGGGCCGATGCACCCCTACACCGTGGCCCTGATGTCCGCCGTGCCCACGCCCGAGCCGGACCCGAGCCGGCGGCGCGAACGCATCCTGCTCACCGGCGACGTCCCCTCCCCCATCGACCCGCCGCCGGCCTGCCGCTTCCACACCCGCTGCTGGAAGGCCCAACGGATCTGCCGCGAGGTCGAACCCCCGCTCCGCGAACTCGCACCCGGCCACCGCGTGGCCTGCCACTTCCCGGAGAACCTCGGCGGCTCGTGACCACCGGGGCGACGTTCCCCTCGTGGGCGCCGAAGTGGCGGGCGGGCTCTCCGCGGTGCCGTCCGGATCAGCCCCCGGCGGGCGTCCTGGGGAGTGCACGATGGGCGAACCAGGCCTCCCGCGCCTGGGCGCGGGTGCCGGCCGGGTTCCGGCGGTGCCAGGCGACGGTGAACCGGTTGAACTCGAACTGCTCCGCGATCTCGCGCGGCCGGGCCGCGTCCGGGCGGGTGGCGTGCCAGTGGGCCACCGCGTCCGCCAGGGACCGGCCGGCGCTCCGGGCGATGAAGTCGCGCATGAAGGCGTCGAAGTGGAAGCCGGGGCCGATCGCCTCGACGAAGTACGTCCGCAGGACCTGGCTGCACCGCTGGCCGGGCGGGATCACGGTGTCGCCGTCGACGGGCCCGGCCAGCTGCGCGGCCGCCGGCCGGCGGCGGGCCGGGGCGGCGGGCAGCGGCAGGCCGTCCAGCGCCGCCACGAGCCGGGCGGTGAGCACCGTCTTGCCGCCCGACCGTGCGACGCCCATCGCCCGGGCGAGAGCGGTGAGCTCCTCCAGGGTCCAGTACCAGCGCTGCAGCTCGGCCCCGGTGAGGGCGGCCGTGAGCGGCGGCCTGGATTCGGCGACGGGCGCACCGCCGTTCGGGTTCTCGTTCATGCCCGCCATTCTGCCGCGCACCCGGTCCCCGTCCGCGGCGCGTGCGGGTCGGACCGGACCGGGGCTTCGGAGTCACCGGGGGCGCCGCGCCGGGGACCGCTCGGCGGCCTGCCCGGCCGGTGGCAGTTCGCCCCGCACCGACGGTGTTCGCCCAGGTGAGGCGGGTGCTCGACGGGGCATCAGGTGGCGTAACGCGGTGGCAACGAAAAACCCGTGGGTACCGCTCTATGGTTCTCGCCGAACCCGTCCCCCGACCCGGAGCAGCGCCGATGACCAGCGAGAACCCGACCCGGGCCGGAGCCCGGCGGCTGCGCGCCGACCGGGCCCGGCAGGTGGCGGACGTCCTGCGCCGACAGGTGCTGAGCGACGCCTTCAAGGACGGCCCGCTGCCGCACGAGGACCGCCTGGCGGAGGAGTTCGCCGCCTCGCGGAACACCGTCCGGGAGGCGCTGGACCTGTTGCGCGGCGAGGGGCTGGTCCGCCGGGTGCCCGGCTCGGGCACGCTCGTGGTCGCCGACAAGGTGCCGCACGGGCTGAACCGGCTACAGGGGCTCGCCGAGACCCTGCACGAGCACGGCGACGTGGCGAACGAGGTCCGGGCGTTCGGCCCGGTCCGCGCGCCCGGCCCGGTGGCCCGCCGCTTCGGCCTGCCCGAGGGTGCGGACGTGGTGTACGTCGAGCGGCTGCGCCGGCTGAACGGACTGCCGCTCTCGCTCGACCTCACCTACCTGGCGCCGGACATCGGCGCCGAGCTCTCGGCCGAGGACCTCGCCACCCAGGACATCTTCCGGTTGATCGAGGAGGTCACCGGCCGGCCGCTCGGCCGGGCGGACATCACCCTGGAGGCGGTCAACGCCGACCCGCACTCCGCCGCCGTGCTCGAAGTCCCGCGCGGGTCGGCCCTGTTGATGCTGGAGCGGCTCACCTCACTGGTCGACGGCCGACCCGTCGACCTGGAGTACGTCCGCTTCCGCGGCGACCGGATCACCATGCAGGGCCGGCTGCTCCGCGACCTCACCTGAGCCCGGGAGCCCTGCCCCGCCCGACCAACTCGACCCGTCCGACCTGCCTGACCCGTCCGACCCCCCTGACCCGAACCCCTCAGCCCCGAGCCCCCGAGGAAGCCCCATGGCACTCGCCGACCACCGCTCCGACGTGCCCGTGACCGTCGACGCCTCGCTCTGTATCGACGGCTGCACCCTGTGCGTCGAGGTGTGCCCGCTGGATTCGCTGGCCATCGACGCGGACACCGGCAAGGCCTACATGCACGTCGACGAGTGCTGGTACTGCGGCCCGTGCGCCGCCCGCTGCCCCACCGGCGCGGTCACCGTCAACATGCCCTACCTACTCCGCTGAGGACCGCCAGATGCGCCGTACCGCACCACCCGTGAGATCCGCCCCCGCGCTGCTCGCCGCCGCCGTACTGACCGCCGCCACCGCCTGCTCCTCCTCGCCCGCCGCGGAGGGCGGCGGCCGTGTCGAAGTGGTCGTCGGCTACCAGTCGAAGACCATCAACACCGTGACCGCCGGGACCCTGCTGCGCGCCCAGGGCTACTTCGAGCAGCAGCTCGCCGAGCTGGGCCGCCGGGACGGGACGTCGTACCGGGTCACCTGGCAGGACTACGACTCCGGAGCACCGATCACCGCGCAGATGCTCGCCGAGAAGATCGACATCGGTTCGATGGGCGACTACCCCCTGCTGATCAACGGCTCCCGCGCCCAGGAGGCCGGCGGGCCCGGCACCCGGCTGGTCTCCGTCACCGGCTACAACCTGCTCGGTGCGCTCAACTCCGTCGTGGTGCCGACCGGTTCGCCCGCGCACACGCTGGCGGACCTGAAGGGGAAGAAGGTGTCCACCTCGGTCGGCTCGGCCGCGGACGGCACCCTGGTCCAGGCGCTCGCCAAGGCCGGCGTGTCGGAGGCCGGGATCCAGAAGCAGAACCAGCAGCCCGCCGTCGGAGCGTCCGCGCTGAAGGCCGGCGGCGTGGACGCGCTGGCCCAGTTCGTTGCCTGGCCCGGCGCCGTGGTGTTCGCCGGTGAGGGCCGGCTGCTCTACGACGGGGCCGCGCTCGGCCGCCCCACGCTGCACGGCGTGGTGATCCGCCAGAAGTACGGCGCCGAGCACCCCGCGGTGGTCCGGGCCTTCCTCCAGGCCCAGGCCGCCGCCACCCGCTACCTCAATGAGCACCCGCTGGAGGCGAGCCGGAAGGTCGCCGAGGCGACCGGGCTGGCGCCCGAAGTGGTGCACCTCTACAACGGCCCGAACGGCATCGCCACCTTCGCCACCCCGCTGGACGCCGGACTGCTGGACGCGCTGCGCGAGGACGTGCCGTTCCTCCGGTCGGTGGGCGTGCTCAAGGCGCTGGACGTCGAGAGGTTCGTCGACCCCTCGTACCAGCAGCAGGCCGGACTGCCGGCGATCGCCCCGGCCCGGATCACCGGTACCGACCCAGTCTGCGGCCGGCCGGTGGAGGACCCGAAGCTGGCCGGGGAGATCTGGTTCGACGGCGAGGACGCCACCCGCCCGGCCGCCGACCCCGGCTGCCTGCTGCGTGCGCTGAAGGACCCGGGGAGGAAGGTCCGCGCCGCCTACGTGCCGGACGCCGTCACCGGGACGCGCTGGTTCGCGGACAAGGACTGGTGGGTGCAGGACGGCGCCGCGCTGCTGCCGTTCACCACCGAGGACGGCGCCACGGCGTACCTGGGGGCCCACCCCGGTGCCCGGCAGCTGTCCTACCGGGAAGCGCTGGCGGCGTCATGACGGCGCCCCCGGGCACCGGCGCCCCTCGCCGCACCCGCCCGCTGCCGGGCGCCCGGCCCGGCCGCCGGTCAGCCGCCCTGCGGGACATCCGACCCGACCCCGGACCCGACGACCGGCCCGGCCACCGGCGCGGTGCCCGGATCCGGCAACGACTGCGGCAGTCGGCGGCGCTGCTCGCGTTCGTGGGGCTCTGGCAGGTGCTGACGCAGCAGCGGGTCCGGTTCTGGGTGCGGTTCGACCAGTTGCCGACGGCCGTCCAGGTCTGGCAGGCCTTCGGGCGGCGGCTCGCCACCGACGAGTACTGGCAGGACCTCGCGGACAGCCTTCGACGGATCGGCAGCGGCTTCCTGCTGGCGGCCGTGCTCGGGGTGGCCGCCGGGGTGCTGACCGCCCGCTCCCGGTGGGCGGCCGATCTGCTCGGGCCGGTGCTGGAGGTGGTCCGGCCGATCCCGGCGATCGCGCTGGTACCGGTCGCGATCATGCTCTTCCCCGAGAACGAGCAGGGGATCGTGTTCATCACCTGCACCGCCGCGTTCTTCCCCGTTCTGGTCTCCACCCGGCACGCCGTCCGGGCCGTGCCGCCGCTCTGGGAGGAGGCCGTCCGGACCATGGGCGGCGGGCGGGCGCGCGTGCTGCGCAGCGTCGTCCTGCCCGGCGCACTGCCCGGCATCGTCGGCGGCCTGTCCGTCGGCATCGGGGTGGCGTGGATCTGCGTCATCTCGGCGGAGATGGTGTCCGGGCAGTTCGGCGTCGGCTACCGGACGTGGGCGGCGTACACCGTGCTCGACTACCCGGGGGTGTTCGTCGGCATGGCCACCATCGGGCTGCTGGGCTGGGCCACCTCCGGCGCGGTGGAGCTGATCGGCGGCCGGCTCACCTCCTGGCTGCCCCCGGCCCGCGCGGCGGTTCGGCCCCCGCGGCCCGCCACCGCACCGGCCACCGCACCGGCCGCGTCCCGCACCGCACCGCCCGCGGTGCCCGACCCGCAGGAGGCACGGGTATGAGCCTGCGGCTGACCGCCCGGGGCCTGCGCCTCGGACACCCCGGGCACCCGGTGCTCGACGGCGTCGACCTGGACGTCGCCCCCGGCGAGGTGCTGACCGTGGTCGGCGCCTCCGGGTGCGGCAAGTCCACCCTGCTGCGCGCCCTCGCCGGCCTGGCGGAGCCTGCCGGCGGTGAGCTCCTCGCCGACGGGCAGCCGTTGCGTGGACCCGGCGCCGATCGTGCACTGGTCTTCCAGGAGGACGGCCTGCTGCCCTGGCGGACGGTGCGGCGCAACGTGGAACTCCCGCTCGCCGTACGGCGCACCCCGCGGGCGGGGCGCCGGGCGCCGGTCGCCGGGTGGATCGAGCGGGTCGGTCTGGCCGGGCTGGAGCGGCGGCTGCCGCGCGAGCTCTCCGGCGGGCAGCGCCAGCGCGTCCAGCTCGCCCGCGCACTGGTCGGTTCACCCCGGGCGGTGCTGATGGACGAGCCGTTCGGCGCCCTCGACGCCCAGACCCGGGCCGCGATGCAGCAGCTGCTCCTGACGGTCTGGGAGGAGGAGCGCTGCACGGTGGTCTTCGTCACCCACGACGTCGACGAGGCGCTGCTGCTGGGCGACCGGGTGGCCGTCCTCGGCGGCGGGACGCTGGCAGCGGTCCACGGCGTCCCGCACGCCCGCGAACCCGCCGCCCGCGGCGAGCCGGCCGTCCTCGCGCTGCGCACCCTCCTGCTCGACCAATTGTCCGACCCCGGCCGGCGGAGTCCCGAGAGCCGCCGGAGTCCCGAGAAAGGCTCCTCATGAAGATCCCCGACCCCGCCGGGGCCCGCCGGCTGAGCTGCGACGTCCTGGTGGTCGGCGGTGGCACCGCCGGGTCGATGGCCGCGATCAGCGCGGCCGAGTCCGGGGCGAGCGTCCTGCTGCTGGAGAAGGCGCACGTGCGGCACTCCGGCGCGCTGGCCATGGGCATGGACGGCGTCAACAACGCCGTCGTCCCGGGCCGTGCGGACCCGGACGACTACGTCGCGGAGATCACCCGCGCCAACGACGGCATCGTCGACCAGCGCACCGTCCGGCAGACCGCCACCCGCGGCTTCGCGATGGTCCAGCGGCTGGAGCGGTACGGGGTCAAGTTCGAGAAGGACGAGCACGGCGAGTACCTGGTGCGCCAGGTGCACCGCTCGGGCAGCTACGTGCTGCCGATGCCGGAGGGCAAGGACGTCAAGAAGGTGCTCTACCGCGTCCTGCGGCAGCGCCGGCTGCGCGAGCGGATCACCATCGAGAACCGGGTGATGCCGGTCCGGGTGCTCACCGCCGGCGGCCGGGCGGTGGGGGCCGCCGGATTCGACACCCGCAGCGGGGAGTTCGTCACCGTCTCGGCCGGCGCGGTGGTGCTGGCCACCGGCCCCTGCGGCCGGCTCGGCCTGCCCGCGAGCGGCTACCTGTACGGCACCTACGAGAACCCGACCAACGCCGGCGACGGCTACGCCATGGCGTACCACGCGGGCGCCGAGCTCAGCGGCATCGAGTGCTTCCAGATCAACCCGCTGATCAAGGACTACAACGGGCCCGCGTGCGCCTACGTGGCCAATCCCTTCGGCGGCTACCAGGTCAACCGGCACGGCGAGCGGTTCGTCGACTCCGACTACTGGTCGGGGCAGATGATGGCGGAGTTCGCCGCCGAACTCGCCTCCGACCGCGGCCCGGTGTACCTGCGCACCACGCACCTGCCGGAGGAGACGGTCCAGGCCCTGGAGTCGATCCTGCACACGACGGAGCGACCCACCCGGGGCACGTTCCACTCCGGGCGCGGGCACGACTACCGTACCCACGACGTCGAGATGCACATCTCCGAGATCGGCCTGTGCGGCGGCCACTCCGCGTCCGGCGTCTGGGTGGACGAGAACGCCGCCACCACCGTGCCCGGCCTGTACGCGGCGGGGGACCTCGCCTGCGTCCCGCACAACTACATGATCGGCGCGTTCGTCTTCGGCGACCTCGCCGGCCGGCACGCCGCCGAGCACCTGCCGGCCGACCGCGCCGAGCTGCCGCTGGACCAGGTCCGGGCCGCGCACGAGCTGGTCTACCGCCCGCTGCGCAACCCGGACGGGCCCCCGCAGCCGCAGGTCGAGTACAAGCTGCGGCGCTTCGTCAACGATTACGTCGCCCCGCCGAAGACCGGGGCACGGCTGTCGCTGGCCCTGGAGCACGTGGAGCGGATGCGCGACGAGATCGCGCGGATGGGCGCCCGCACGCCGCACGAGCTGATGCGCGCGGTCGAGGTGGACTTCATCCGGGACTGCGCCGAGATGGCCGCCCGCTCCTCGCTGGCCCGCACCGAGAGCCGCTGGGGCCTCTACCACCAGCGGCTCGACCACCCGGGGCGGGACGACAGGCGGTGGTTCAGCCACCTGAACCTGCGCAAGAACGCGGCCGGCGCGATGGAGTTCCTCACCCGGCCCGTCGCCCCCTACCTGGTGCCGGTGGACGGGCTGGAGCCGCCGGACCTCCCGGTCACCGTGCTCGGCGAGGTGCACCCGCAGCCGGTCGGCCGCACCACGGCGGCCACCGGCACCGCGACCTCCCGTGCGGAGGCCAGCGCGCGGCCAGGGGCGGCCGCGGGGTCCGTCTCCCCCCGCCTGCTCGACCTGCTCCGGCTCGCCGAACGGCAGCCCGGTCTCGACGACGTCGCACCCTACCTCGTCGACCCCGTCGCCGACGTCCGCCGGACGGCGGTCTCCGTCCTCACCGAGAGCGCCCCGGCGGGCACCGGACCCGCGCTCGCCCGGGCCCTGGGCGACGCGGACGAGCGGGTCCGGGCGTCGGCGGTGGCGGGGCTGCGCGAACTGGCCGAGGTGCTGGACGGGGCGGCGCTCGGCGCCGACCTCACCCGCGCGGCCGGGTCGCCGGACCCGGTGGTCCGGGCCGGCGCCCTGGAGCTCGCCCGGGTGCTGCGCACCGGCTCGTCCGGGCTGTTCGCCGCCGGGCTGGCCGACGCCGCCGTGGCCGTGCGGCTGCAGGCCGTGCACGGGCTGGTGTCGCTGGACGACGGACCCGCGCTGGCGGTGGCCGTCGCGGACCCCGCCCGCGAGGTGCGGGTGGCGGTCGGCGAGGGTCTCGGCACCGTCGGCGACCCGGCCGCGACCCCGGCCCTGGTCCGGCTGGCGGGCGATCCCGACCCGCTGGTACGGGCCGCAGCCCTCACCGGCGCCGCCGGCATCGGCTGCCCACCCGAGCTGGCCCGGCTGGCCGCCGCCGGGGACGACTCCTGGCAGGTCCGCAAGGCGGCCGCGGCGGCCCTCGGCGCGGCCGGTCTGCTGCCGCCGCTGCTCGCGCTGCTGGACGACCGCGAGGCCGACGTCCGCAAGGCCGCCGTCCGTGCCTCGGCCCCCGCTGCGGCCGAACCCGCGGTCGCCGAGGCCCTGCGCGCCCGCCTGGCCGACTCCGACGCCGACGTCCGCGCCTACGCCCGGCTCGCGCTCCGCCCGCACCGCCGGGCGGCAGCCGCCGCGGCGGCCGGCGCCTGACGCACGGCCCCGGGACCGCCTCGGCGGCGCAGGCGGCGCGGGCGGCGACTGCCGGCCACGCCGCCCGGTGCGGGCGCGGCGGTGCCGGCCTTGGGCGCGGAGTCGCCGAGGTGGTCCACCTCGTCGTAGGCGGTGGTCTGCGGCGCGTCCTGGGTCTGCGCGCTCGGGGTGGGGGCGGCCGGGGCGGCGGCGGCCGTGGCCCACCGAGCCGGGAAGGGCCGCCCCGGGGGCGGCCGTGGGGTGTTACGTCATCGACGACGACGCGAGCGGAACATAGCAATGTGAAATTGCACCAACAAGGGGTTGTGCGCGGCCGTCTTTTGGGGCTGCGTCAGGTCCGTCTACGATGGCCGGGACGACCGTCCACGACGCGTGGCGGGACAAGCGGGAACGAGACGGGGGCGAACCGGGGGTGCGACGGCTGGGGGATCTGGAAGCGCAGATCATGGACCGCCTGTGGAGCTGGGGCCGGCCCGCGACCGTGCGCGAGCTGGTCGAGGACCTCAACCGGGAACGTCCCCTGGCGTACACCACGGTGATGACCGTGGCCGACACGCTGCACGGCAAGGGCGTGCTCCGCCGGGAGAAGCAGCGCCGGGCCTGGCTCTACGAGCCGACCCGCAGCCGCGAGTCGTACACCGCGGCGCTCATGCAGGACGCCCTCGGTTCCAGCACCGACCGCTCCAGCGCCCTGGCCCACTTCGTCGAGCAGATCGCCCCGGAGGAGCAGGAGGCGCTCCGGCAGGCGCTGCGGGCGCTCACCAGCGGCGACCCGGAGTGATCGGCTCCCTCGTCCTCACCGGCTACGCCGCCGTCCTCGGATACGCCGTCCCTCCGCTGCTCGCCCGGGCCCGGTGGCCGCTGCGCGCCCCGCGCACGGCGATCCTGCTCTGGCAGGCGTTGATGGCGGCGTTCGTCGTCACCGTCGCACTCGCCTGGTACCACGTCACGGCGTCCGGGCGGCACCTGCACGGACTGCTCGGGGCGGCCGAGCAGTGGCTCGGCGAGCCGCACGCCGCCGGGGGCGCCGAAGGGCTCGGGCTGCTGGTGCCGGTCGGCCTCACCGCGCTCTGGCCGGCGGCGTGGTTCGCGGCGGTCACCGTCTCCGCCCGCCGCCGGCGCCGCCGCCACGCCCGGCTGCTCGACCTGGTCGGCCGACCCGTGCCCGAGCTCGGCGCCGTCGTCCTGGACCACGACCGCCCGGCCGCCTACTGCCTGCCCGGTCGGCCCGCCCGGGTCGTCCTGACCAGCGCCGCGATCGACACCCTCACCCCCGCCCAGTTGCAGGCCGTCCTGGCCCACGAACGGGCCCACCTGACCGGCCGCCACCACCTCGCGATGGCCGCCGCCGAGGCCTTCGGCCGTGCCTACCGCGTCCTGCCGCTGGCCCGCGCCGCGCGGGAGCGCACCGCCGAACTGATCGAGATGGCCTGCGACGACCGCGCGCTGCGCACCTCCTCGGCGCGGGCGCTCGCGGACGCCATGTGCGAGGTGGCGACGGGCGCCACCCCGCAGTCGGCCTTCGCCGCCGACGGCGCGGCCGTGCTGGTCCGGCTCAAGCGGCTGCTGCGCCCGGGCACCCCGCTCCATCCGGCCGCGCGCTGCGCCGTCCTGCTGCTCGGTGTCGCCGCCGCGGCGCTCCCCTACTTTCTGACCTGCGGGCCGGTACTCGGCTGAGCCCGCGCACGCACCGGCCTCAGAGAAGCAGGACGCGGTCACCCTCGCTGATCCGGCCGGGGGCGAGCACCTGGGCGTGCACGCCCGCACAGGGGTGCGGGCCCATCCCCGGCAGCGGCTCCAGCCGGTTGTGCCGGGCCGGCACCCGCAGCGCCTCCGGGTCCCGGGGCAGCGGGCCGTGGGCGAGCGTCGGCACGGCGCAGCGCGGGGTGGGCACGGTGATCCGCAGGCGCAGCTGCGCTCCGACGGCCAGCTCCCGGCCGATCCAGGCGTTCTCGACGAAGCCGCTGCCGGCGGTGCGGACCACCAGGTTCGGCCGGTAGCGCCGCAGGTCCACCGGGCCGTTCGGGCTCAGCTCGCCGATCCGGTCGAGGGTGGCGGTGGTCAGCAGGTGCAGGGGCGAGTGGTCGAAGAAGGTGCCGGCGGGCATCCGGATGGCGTGCAGCGGGACGTCGGCGTCCGGGCCGCCGCGCAGCACCTCCTCGGGCTCGGCCCGGTCGAGGGTGGCCTCGGCCGGCGGTTCGGCGACGAGCGCGACCGGGCGGCCGACCGCCGCCGACAGGCCCTCCGGGCCGAGTTCGGTGCCGTCCGCGTCGGTGATCCGCACGCCGTCGGCGGTGGTCGCCGCGGTGAGGGCGAGCAGGTGGCGCCACAGGCGCGGGTTCTTGGCGCTGGCCACCCGGCCGGTGTGCGGGTCGAGCAGCGCGTGCCGGCGGTCGCCGTCGACGCCGCGTTCGGTGACGTCGGCGGCGGCCAGGCGCTCGCCGAGCATCGACTTCACGGGGTAGCGCCACAGTTCGCCGACCGTGCCCACGGGGATGGCGGTGTCCTTCATCAGTGCTCTGCCTTTCAAGGGACCTTGCGGGGATGCCCCGGGCCTCACCCCGCGACCCTACGCGGGGAAGAGCAGGTCGATCAGCTCGTTCGCCTGTTCTGGGTTGAGCCGCGGGTCGCACAGGGTCCGGTAGCGGTCGGTCAGCGCGGTCTCGGTCCGGACGTTCCCGCCGAGGCATTCGGTGACGTCGGTCGCGGCCGTCTCCAGGTGCAGGCCGCCGGTGTGCCGGCCGCGCCGTTCGAGGACGCGGCGGAAGGCGGCGGCCTCCTCTGCGATCGCCCGCAGGTGCCGGGTCTTCAGGCCGCCGGTCGCGCGCACGGTGTTGCCGTGCATCGGGTCGGTCGCCCACACCACGGGATGGCCGGCCCGCCGGACGGCGTCGACGAGGTCGGGCATCACCCGGTCGACCTCGGTGCGGCCGAACCGCAGGATGAGGGTCAGCCGTCCGGGGATGCGTTCGGGGTCGAGCCGCCGGCAGAGGGCGAGGACGTCGGCCGGGCTCGCGGTCGGTCCGATCTTGCAGGCGACCGGGTTGCGGACCGCGGCCAGCAGCTCGACGTGCGCGGCGTCGGGCTGCCTGGTCCGCTCCCCGACCCACGGCAAGTGGGTCGAGGCGAGGTACTCCCCACCGCCGGGGGCGGGGCGCACCAGCGGGCCCTCGTAGTCGACGACCAGCGCTTCGTGGCTGGCCCAGGGCCCGGCCGCGGGCCGGCCGGCGTCCGTACCGGCACGTTCGCGCCGGATCCGGCGCAGCTGCTCGCACACGCGTGCACCGGCGCGGTGGGCGAGCAGCATCCGCCGGGGGTCGTGCCGACGGGCCTGCGGGGTGGGCTCCTCGGAGTTGACCAGGTGTCCCCGGAAGACCGGGAGTTCGGCGCCGTCGTGCAGCTCGGTCGGCGCCGAGCGGGGCTTGGCGAACTGCCCGCCGATGCGGCCGACCCGGACGACCCGTCCGCCGATCCGGTCGGCGAGCCGGTCGCCGAGCGTGTCCAGGACGGCCAGCCGGGCGGCGAGGTGATCGGGCGTCTGCTCGGCGAGGCTCTCCGCGCAGTCGCCGACCTGCAGCAGCCACGCCCCGCCGGCGGCGACCTCGGCCAGGCTCCGGTGCAGCTCGGCCGTCTCGGCGAAGAGCACCGGCGGCGCGGCCTGCAACAGGGCGCGGCGGGTCGGCCGGTAGGCGGCGTGGTCCCGCCAGTCGGGCTGCTGCGCGGCGGGCAGCAGGTCCCAGACCAGCGGTTCGTCGTCGGCGAGAACTCTCGAGCCCTCGGCCGGGAAGGAAGACATCAGCGGTTCTCTCTCCGATGGATCCGATGGACTGGTCGGCGGTCCGGCGGCGCGGCGGCGGTGCACCGGCGGTCCGGCGGCGCGGTGGGCCCGGTCGGCGGTGCGGTGGGCCCGGTCGGCGGCGCGGCGGGCCCGGTCGGCGCGGCGGGTCCGGTCGGCGCGATGGCCCTGGCGGCACGGCCGGGGGCGGCCGGCCCGGGCGAGGGGTCCGGGCCGGCCGCCGCGGGTCACCCGGCCGCTTCGGCCGCCAGGCGGTCCGTCAGCGCCCGCTTGTTCACCTTCCCCACCGTGGTCAGCGGCAGGGCCGGGACGACCACGAGGCGGTCGGGCAGCTTGTAGGTGGCGAGGCCACGCCCGACGAGGAAGTCGACCGCCTCGGCGAGGCCCAGGCCGATGCCCGGCGCGACGACGAACGCGCAGATCCGCTCGCCGAAGTCGGCGTCGGGCATCGGTACGACGGCCACCTCGCGGACGGCCGGGTGGGCCAGCAGTTCGTTCTCCAGCTCCTCGGCGGCCACCTTCTCGCCGCCCTTGTTGATGACTTCCTTGGTCCGGCCGAGCGCGACCACGTACCCGTCGGGCAGCAGCCGCACCAGGTCGCCGGTGCGGTAGAAGCCGTCCGGGGTGAAGGCCGTGGCGTTGTGGTCCCCCGCCCGGTAGTAGCCGCGCAGGGTGTAGGGGCCCCGGGTGAGCAGCTGTCCGGCCTCGCCGGGCGCCACCTCACGGCCCTCCTCGTCCACCGCCCGGAGCTCGTCGGCCGGGGAGAGCGGCCGGCCCTGGGTGGTGGCGACCAGCTCGTCCGGGTCGTCGAGCCGGGTGAAGTTGAGCAGCCCCTCCCCCATCCCGAAGACCTGCTGCAGCGTGCAGCCCAGCGTGCCGCGCACCCGGCGGGCGGCCTCGGCCGGCAGCTTGGCCCCGCCGACCTGGAGCAGTTCCAGGGTGGCGAGGTCGTCGTCCAGCCACTCCACGGCCTGCATCCAGAGCAGCGCCAGCGGCGGCACGAGGGCGGTGACGGTGACGCCCTCCCGCTCGATCAGCGCGAAGGCGGTGTCCGGGCTCGCGTCGGTGGTGAGCACGATCCGGCCGCCGGCGTGCAGCGTGCCGAGCACTCCGGGGCAGCCGAGCGCGAAGTTGTGCGCGACCGGCAGGGCCGCCAGGTAGACGGTGTCGCGGCCCAGTCCGCAGACCTCGGCGCTGGCCCGGACGTTGTAGGCGTAGTCGGTGTGGGTCCGCGGGATCAGCTTCGGCTGCCCGGTGGTACCGCCGGAGAGCAGGAAGAACGCCACGTCCTCGGCGACCGGGCGGCCCGGGGCCGGCGCGTCGCCGTCCGCCCGGCCCGGCGCGTCCAGGCTCGCCAGCGGGACGAACTCGGCGGCGTCCCCCGCCACCACCACGTGCTTGAGGCCGGGGGCCCGGCGCCGCACCTGGCGGGCCAGCTCGCGGTAGTCGAAGCCGAGGTCCTGGTCGGCGATCACGTACGCGCTCGCCCCGGTCAGTTCGGCCAGTGCGCCGATCTCGTGCTCCCGGTGGGCGGGCAGCGCCAGCACGGGCAGGGCCCCGATCCGGCAGAGCGCGAAGAACACGGGCAGGAACTCGACGACGTTGGGCAACTGGAGGAGGACGGTGTCGCCGGGGGCGATGCCGAGTCGCCGCAGGCCGCCGGCCAGTCGGTGGGCCCAGCCGTCCAGCTCCCGGTAGCTCACCCGGCGGTCGCCGGCCGTGACGGCCACGGCGTCGCCGTAGGCGTCCGCCCAGGTGGTGAGCAGACCGCCGATGGTGACGTCCTGCCAGTAGCCCTCCTCCCGGTACCGTTGCGCCAGCTCCTCCGGCCACGGCGTGAAACCCGCAAGCATCTGATTCGGCTCCCTCTGGTCGTCGGGTCGGTGGTCGGTGGCGGGTCAGGCGGCGGGGGCGGACGCCTCGGCGGCCGGGCCGGCGCCGATCACGTGCGGGGCCACGCTGGACAGCTTCTCGCGGGTCTCCTCCAGCTCGCGGGCGGGCACGGAGTCGCCGACGATGCCCGCGCCGGCCCGCAGCCAGGCGTGGCCGTCCTTCTCGTAGAGCGCGCGCAGGACCAGCGCCGCGTCCATCGAGCCGTCGCTGGAGGCGGTCAGGACGGCGCCGGAGTACAGCCCGCGGGCGCTCGGCTCCAGGCGGACGATGCGCTCGTAGGCGGCCTCCTTGGGCACCCCGGAGGCGGTGATCGCCGGGAAGAGTGCGGCCAGGGCGTCCCAGGCGGTCCGGCCGGGGGCGAGCCGCCCGAGCACCCGGGAGCCGAGGTGCTGGACACTGCCGCGGGGCTTGACGGTCATGAAGTCGCCGACCACCACCGAGTCGGGGTCGCAGACGGTGAGCAGCTCCTCGTGGGCCAGCTTCACCGAGATGGCGTGCTCGAAGATCTCCTTGGCGTCGCCGAGCAGCTCCTCGCGGAGGCGGGCGTCCTCCTCGGCGCCGAGCCCGAGCGCCCGGGTGCCGGCCAGCGGCTGGGTGGAGACGGTGCCGGCGTCGTCCACCTCGACCACGGTCTCCGGGCTGAAGCCGGCCGCGCGCCAGCCGCCGAGGTCGAGCAGGAAGGAGCGGGCGGGGGTGTTGCGGCGGCGGCCGTGCACGTAGGTCGCGGGAAGGTCGACCGGCCCGCCGATCGGGACCGGCCGGGAGAGGATCACCTTCTGCAGCTCGCCGCGGCGGATGTCGTCGACGGCGACCGCGACCGACTTCCGGTACATCTCGGCACCGTAGCTGTCGACCGCGACGGGGGCCGGCGTCCCGGCCGGCTCGGCCGGCGGGTTCTCCAGGAATCTGCGGACGTCGTCCGCGGGCAGCTGCCCGGTCGTCCGGATCACGGCCCGGTCGGCGCGCAGCCGGACCTCGGTCCGGGGCACGACCACGTGGAGCAGCGGCGCGCCGGCCGGGATGTCGGCGGGGCGGTGGGCCAGGTAGCTGAGCTCGAAGGCCAGCCAGCCGTAGGCGTTCCAACCGGCGATCGGGAGGCGCTGCAGGGCCGCGCCGACCTGGGCGAGCGGGCGGTCGCCGAGCGGCTCGACACTCTCCTCGCCGTCGAAACGCACCCGCAGCCGGTCGGCGTCGAGGACGAGTTCGGCGAGGGCTCCGCCGGCGTAACACCACTCCTGTTCGCGTTCGTAGACGACGTGGCTGTCGAAGAGCCCCGCGCGGGCGAGCGCGGTGGCGGCGACCAGCGGGTCGAACGGCCCGTCGACGGTCAGGTCCTGGTAACGGTTCATGGGTTGCTACCTCGTTTCGGGCGCCCGGGGTGCGGGCGGTGGGGGCCGCCGGCGCGGTGGCCGGCGTGCGGGACGGTGGGGGCGGTGGCGGGGCGGGTCTGCGGTCCGACCGGCCCGCGGGGCGCGGCGGGGACGCGGCGCAGGCGCGGCGGGAGCCGGGGCGGGCGGCCCTACCGCCGCAGCGGCAGCAGCCGGCCGGTGATCAGGGCGGCCACCTGCGCCAGGTGGTCCCCGAGGAAGAAGTGGCCCCCGGGGAACACCTCGACGGTGCAGTCGGCCGAGGTGTGCCGCCGCCAGTCGCGCGCCTCGTCGACCGTGGTCCGGGGGTCGTCGGCGCCGGTCAGCACGGTGATCGGGCAGCTCAGTTCCGGGCCGGGGCGGTGCCGGTAGGTCTCGATCGCCTGGTAGTCGCGACGGACGGAGGGCAGCAGGAGGGCCATCACGTCGCGGTCGTCGAGCAGTTCGGGGGCGGTCCCGCCCAGCTCGCGCAACTCCGCCAGGAGCGCCTGGTCCGACTGCCGGTGGACGTTCTCCTCGCGGCGCCGGCAGGGCGCGCGGCGACCGGAGGTGAACAGCGCGTCGGGCCGGGAGCCGGCCTCGTGCTCCAGGCGCCGCGCCGCCTCGTAGGCCAGGACGGCCCCCATGCTGTGGCCGAGCAGGGCCAGCGGCCGCCCGTCCAGCAGTGGCAGCAGGGCCTCGACGATGCCGTCGGCGAGCTCGGCGACGTCGCCCAGCCCCTGCTCCGCCCGGCGGTCCTGACGCCCTGGGTACTGCACGGCGAGCGTCTCGATCCCGGGGGCCAGGCGCTCGGAGAGCGGGAACCAGAATCCGGCCGCCCCGCCGGCGTGCGGCAGGCAGACCAGGCGGGCCTGCGCGCCGTCCGCCGGGTGGAAGCGCTTGAGCCAGCGGGAGTCCGCCGCGACCGCCGCGCTCACCGGACGGCCCCGGCGGCGGTCGGCTCCGCGGCGGTCGGCTCGGCGGCGGTCGGCTCCGCGGCGGCCCGGTCCGCGGCGGCCCGGTCCGCGGCGGCCCCGGCCGCCACCTCGGCGGGCAGGTGCCAGCGGTCCTCCGCTGCGCCCAGCCGCTCCAGCAGCGCCCGGTAGGCGCCCAGCATGGCGTCCAGCAGCCCCGCCGGGAACAGCTCGTCCACGGCGTCCCAGGCGAGCTGTACCGAGTCGTCGGTGCGGTACACCTGGTGGTCCAGCCAGACCTGGGGCGTCTGCGAGAGCATCCAGGTGAGCTCTCCGAGCTCGGCCCGGAAGTCGGGGGCCACGAAGTCCGAGCCGAGGTTGCAGGCGAACACCACCGGGGCCCCGACGCGCCGGCCGCCGTGGGCGCGCCGCAGGTCCCGCAGGACGTTCAGCGTCGGGTACTGGGCGTGCGAGGCGTTCCGCTGGACGGAGCGCTGGAGCCCGCGCACCCGCTCGGCGAAGGGTGCGGGCCGGCTCAGGTCCACCGGCAGCAGCACCAGGTTGGTGAAGTCGGCGATCATGCCGGCCACCGCCGGGTGGAGCGGCTGCCGGTCGAAGAGCGGCACGTTGAGCAGGAAGGCCGGCTCCTCGCTCCACGCCCCCAGGACCTCGGCGTAGGCGGTGGCCAGCACCATCGCGGTGGTGAGGCCGTGCTCCCGGGCCCGGGCCGTGATGCGCTGCCACTCCTGCGCCCCGAGCACGAAGCTGCGGCGGGAGAAGCGCGTCCGGCCGAGCTCCCCGGGGAGCTTGGCCAGCGGCAGCCGCGGGCCGTCGGTGGGGAGTTCCGGCAGTAGCTCCTTCCAGTACCGCTGGGCCGCGGCGAGCGGGCTGCCGGGGTCGGCGGGGCTGCCGGCCGAGGCCCGGTAGTCCGCCAGGTACTGGGCGAAGCCGTAGTCGCCCGCCGGGGCGAGCCGCTCCGGGGCGCGGTAGGCGGCGGCGAGGTCGGCGAGCAGCACCTCGATGCTGGCGACGTCCGCGACCAGGAGGTCGATGTTGAGGTGGATCCTGGTCCGGCCGCCGGGCAGCAGCGAGAGCTGGACGTCGAACACCTCGCCGGCGGCGACGTCGAGCCGGCGGTGCGACAGCCCGGCCCGCACCGCCGCGAGGCCCTGCTCCACCGCGGCACCCGCCTGATCTGCTGCCGCGGGGCCGCCCGGCCCGCCGGCCGCCGTGAGGTCGTGGACGGTGAGGCCCGGCCACGGGCTGCGGTCGAGGATCCGCTGCCGCCCGTCGTCGAGGAACGTCGCCCGCAGCATGCCGTGCCGCTGGGCGACCTGACGGACCGCCGCCTCCAACCGGGCCGGCTCGACGGCACGACCGTCGAACTCCAGGTAGGCGTGGCACCCGACGCCGCCGAGGGCCATGTCGTCGCCGCGGCCGATCCAGTACGCCCGCTGGACCGGGGTGAGGTCGAAGGGCGCGCCGGTCTCGACCGGCGGCCGGACCGCCGCGGTGGCCTCGGGGGCGGCGGCCACCGCGGCGGGGACGGTGAGGAGCCGGTGCCAGTGCTCCACGGTCGGCGTCTCGGCCAGCTTCTGGAAGCTCACGTCCGCACCGGTGCGGCGCCAGCCGCCGGCCAGGCGCATCATCCGGATGGAGTCCATGCCGTGGCGGATCAGGTTGTCGGCGTCGCCGATCGTGCCGGGCTCGACCTGGAGCAGCCCGGCCACGGCCTGCCGGACGTCCTCCAGCGACGGCTCCGTGGCGTGGGTGCGGGGGGTTCCTCCGCTCATCGCGCTCACGCCCGACCGGGGTAGCTGGTGGACGGCCCGTTCAGGCCGGTGAGGATGCGCTGCAGGTTCTCGACCAGGGCGCGCTCGGCGATCGGGTCGATGATCGCCGCGAGGCTGGCCATGCCGAGGTCGAACTCGGCCTCGAAGCGGATGACCACGCCGCCGTCCCGCTCCTCCACCCGCCAGGTGCCGTCGAAGGACTCGAAGTCCCCGGTGGTCTGGGCGAAGGTGATGGTCCGGGCGGCCGGGTCGATCACCTCGTTCTCGCTCCAGCGCAGGACGCCGTTGCGGAAGTTGACGGCCCAGGCGGAGTCGATCACGCCGTCCTCCCGCTCGGTGACGCGGACCTCGCGGACGGCGTCGGTGAACTCGGGGTAGCGCTCGAAGTCGGCGAGCCGGGCGAAGACGGTGTCGGCGTCGGCGTCGGAGACGAGGGCCTCCAGGGTGACCTGTCGCGTCACAGGGATCCTTCCAGGGTGGTGGCCGCGTCGTCGAAGGCGGTGAACAGCCAGTCGACGTCGCTCTGGGTGAGTACGGCGGGCGGGGTGAAGCGGATCACCCGGTGGGCGTTGAGGCTGTGGTTGACCAGGACGCCGCGGTCCTGGAGTTCGAGGACGAAGGAGCCCGCGGTGTGCTCGTCCCGGAACTCGGCGCCGATCAGCAGCCCCGCGCCGCGGACCTCGGTGACCAGCCCGGGGCAGCGCTCGGCGGCGATCCGGGCCAGGCCGTCCAGCAGGGTGCGGCCGAGCGTGCCGGCGCGCTCGACCATGCCCTCGGTGCGGATCGTGCCGACGGCGGCGCGGGCGGCGGCCATCGCGATCGGCGAGGCCGCGAAGGTGGAGGTGTGCAGGAACGGGTCCCGGTTGAACGGCTCGTAGGCGGCGTCGGTGGCCACCATGGCCGCGACCGGCACCACCCCGCCGCTCAGCCCCTTGCCGACCAGTAGCACGTCGGGGGCGACCTGCTCCCGGTCGGCGCCCCACCAGGTGCCCAGCCGGCCCAGGCCGGTCTGGATCTCGTCCAGGACCAGCAGCGCCCCGCGTTCGGTGCACAGCCGCCGGACCCCGGTGAGGTAGCCGGCCGGCGGGACGACCACCCCGCCCTCGCCCTGGACGGGTTCGAGGACGACGCAGGTGTCCGCGTCGACGGTGTCGGCGAGCGCGGACACGTCGCCGTAGGGCACGTGCGCGACGTCCGGCAGCAGCGGCCGGAACGGCTCCTGGTAGACCTCCTTGGCGGTGAGCGAGAGCGCCCCCATGGTCTTGCCGTGGAAGCCGCCCCGGGCCGAGACCAGCCGCCGCTTGCCGAGCGCCCGGGCCAGCTTGACGGCCGCCTCGACCGCCTCGGCACCGGAGTTGACGAAGTGGACCCGGTCGAGCCCGGCGGGCGTGACACCGGCGAGGGCAGCCGCCGCGAGCGCCGCCGTGGGCTCCAGCAGCAGCCTCGTCGACATCGGGTGGGTGCGGACCTGCGTCACCACGGCCTCGACGACGGCCGGGTGGGTGTGCCCGACGAGGAAGACCCCGTACCCGCCGCAGTCGAGGAAGCGACGGCCGTCGGCGCCGTACACGTAGGCGCCGTGCGAGGAGAGTTCGAGGTCCCCGCCGGTCAGTTCCGCCAGGCTGGCCCGGCCCCGGCTGAGGTGGCGGCGGTAGAGGTCGGCGACGGCCGGCTCCGACCACCCGGTCTGCACGGTCATGCCGCCACCTCGCTCGGCCGGACCAGGCCCTTCTCCTGCGCGTAGTGGCGCATCGAGGCGGTGAAGGCGTCCTCCAGGCGCTCGGCGGAGAGCCGTTCGACGCCGGGGGCGTGGTGGTAGGTGCTGGCGAACGGCTCGGCGGTGTCGAACAGCGCCGTCATCGCGAGCATGTCGTCGACCCGGCGCCGCCCGCTGCGCGGCAGGGCGTCGAGGAAGACCGGCCGGATCAGCCGGTCCACCATGTCCGGCTCGACGAAGCGCGGCCGCTCCGGCTCCAGGCCGAGGCTGCGGCCGAGCTCCAGGCCCAGCTCGACGACGCGCCGCGCGGTCGGGGCGTCCGCGCCCCCGGTGACCCAGTACTCGCCGCCGGTCGTCCCGGCCCGCACGAGGGCGGCGATCACGTCGGCGACCACGTCCTGCGGGACGAAGTCGATCCGGTTGCCGGGGTCGAGCGGCAGCAGCGGGAGGGCGCCCTTCAGCAGTGCGCCGGCGATCGCGTGCAGGCCCTGGAACTGGGAGATCCGGCCGGTGACCGAGTCGCCGATCACCACCGAGGGCCGGATCACGTTCACGGCCGCGCCGGATTCCAGCAGCGCCTGCTCCGCGCGGCGCTTGCTGTCCAGGTAGACCTCGGGCCGGGCCGTGCCGCCGCCGTCCCGGGCGAGGTCGCGGCGGGTCACGAAGGCGGTGCTGACGGGGGGCCCCCCCCCCCCCGCCTGCCGGGCGAAGGCCAGGACGCGCCCGGTGCCGCGGACGTTGAGGTCCTCGGTCAGGTGTGCGTCGACGCCGAAACCGGTGACGGCGGCGCAGTGCACGACCGCGTCGACCCGGTCGGCGAGCTCCTCGTAGGCCGCCCGCCCCAGGCCGAAGTAGGGGCGGGTCAGGTCGCCGGCGACGCCGACCGCGTGCGGGGCGTCCACCGGCTTGCGGTGGGTGAGGCAGACGACGGCGTGGTCGGCGAGCCGTTCCAGCACCGCCCGGCCGACGACGCCGCTCGCTCCGGTGAGCAGGACGGTCGCGCGGGGCTTCACAGTGACACTCATGACCGCTCTCTCAGCCGACGCGCAGCGGGCGGCCGGCGAAGTGCTCGCACAGCTGCTCGGACATGTGGGTGCGGGACGGCGGGTGGAACATCAGACCCGCACAGGCGGCCGAGAGGTAGGCCGCGTCGCTCGAACCGATGTAGGCCATCCCGCCGAGCAGCTCGACGGCCCGGCGGTTGATCCGCCCGATGGCGTCCTGCACCGCGTAGCGGACGCAGAGCACCTCGGCCAGCATCTCCTCGCCCTGCTCGCCGGCGTCCTTGGCACGGGCGACGCCCTCCAGCATCGCCGTCGCGGCCTCGGCCTCGATGACGAGGGCGGCGCGCTCGACGGCGTCCGCCCGGCCGACCGCCAGCACCTGCTCGACCAGGGCGCAGGCGGCACCCAGGTAGGACGCGGTGACGAGCAGTTCGAACCAGATGAACCCGCTGGTCTGAAGCCGGTCGGGCCGCCGGGCGTCGGTGCTGTCGGTCATGACGACGAGGCGCTTGGGCACCTCGACGTCCGTGAGGACGACCTCGTCGCTCTCCGCGCCGGCCAGCACGAAGTTGCTCCAGAACGGCCTGATCTCCAGGCCGGGGCTGTCCGAGGGGATGACGACGACGGCCATCCGCTCGCGACCGTCCTCGTCGGTGACCGCGACCGAGGCGGTGAGCAGGTCCATCGAACGGGACAGCGAGCAGGGCTTCTTGGCGCCGGTCACGACGAGGTTGCCGTCACGCCACTCGCCGCGGAGGTTGGGGGCGAGGATGGAGGCGCCGGTGCGTCCCTCGGCGAAGCCGGAGGCGAGCAGCAGGTTCCCGGCGGCGATCCCCTCCAGCAGCATCCACTCGAAGCCGTCGCCCAGGCTGGCCTCGGCGAGGCTGGCCACCGAGAAGTGGTGCATGGTCGACGCGACGCCGAGCGAGGGCGAGCGCGTTCCGATCGCCCGCATGACCCGGGTCGCCTCCAGGGCGGTGGCGCCGGCGCCGCCCTGCTCGGCCGGGATCAGCAGGTTGGGTCCGCCCGACGCCTTGAAGAGGGCGAGGGCGGGGTTGCCGGGCCGCTCCAGCTCGGTGAGCGGGACGGCCGCGAGCCGGTCGTCCAGGCCCGGCATGAACTTCTCGAGCGTCTGGCGCTCGGTTTCCAGGAACCGCATGGTCGAACTCCCCCGTTGCCTGTGCGTGTGAAGGTGGATCGCGAAGGTGGATCCGAAGGTGCTGAAGGCGCTGAACGCGCTGAGGCGCTGACGCTGGGTCCGGGCTGGTCCCCGGACGTGGTGCCGCGCTCTCGGGGCGCGCTCGCGCGGGTGCGCCGGGCCGGCCCGGCGGCCGGTCAACGCCCGGTGGGCCGCAGGTCGGCCGACCAGGCCGCGACCCGCTCGGCGATCGCCGCGGGCCGGTCACCGGCGACGATCGAGTAGTGGTCCTCCGGCCAGACCTCGACGTCGAGGCCGGGGCAGAGGTCACGCCAGGCCGGTACCGGGTCGGCCCGGTCCACGGCGCCCGCCACCAGGAGGAGCGTGGGCACGTCGGACTTCTCCGGCCGGTAGGCGCCCAGGGCCGCAAGGTTGTGCGCGTGGACGCGCATCAGCAGGTCGTACTGCTGCTCGTCGGTGCCCTCCGGCAGCCAGCCGTGGTCACCTGCCAGCCGCGCCGCGGCCCGGGCCCGGGTGCCCTCCGGGGCGTCCAGGACGCCCGTCCGCACCGCGGCCGGCAGGTGTCCGCCCGCGAGGTCGGCGAGGAACTCCAGGTGGCCGTCGGCCTCCGAGCCGGTCGGCCGGACCTCGGTGAGGTCGCTGTCGATCATGAAGACCCGGGCCTGGTGGCCGCGTTCGGCCAGCTGCCGGCCGACCTCGTGGGCGAGCACACCGCCCATCGACCAACCGCCCAGCAGGTACGGCCCCTCGGGCGCCACCTGCTGCAGCTCCTCGCGGTAGGCCGTGGCCATCGTCACCAGGTCGGTCTCCAGGGCGGCGGTCGTGCCCTCGGCCAGCGCCCGGCTCTGGAAGGCGTGGACGGGACCGGCCCAGGCGCGGGCCACCGCCGGGTAGCTGCTCACCGAACCGCCCACCGGGTGGAACAGGAACAGCTCGGGAGCGCCGCCGTCCGGTGCGCCCGACCCGTCGGCCAGGGTGACGCGGCAGCCGGCGGCGCGCTCCTGCGCCGCGATCCGCCCGGCCAGCGCCCGCACCGTCCGGGCCTCGAAGACCTGGCCGAACTGGAGCTCGACGCCCAGCTCGGTGCGGATCCGGTTGATCAGCCGCAGCGCGAGCAGCGAGTTGCCGCCGAGCGCGAAGAAGTCGCCGTCCGGCTCGACCGCCGGCAGTTCGAGCAGCTCGGCCCAGACCTCCTGCAGCCGCCCGGTCAGCCCGGCGTCGCCCTCCCCCTCGGCGCAATACCCCTCGGCGCCGGCCGCCTCGGCCGGGGCGCTCTCGGGCCCGGCGAGGCCGGCCAGCGCGCCGGCCACGTCCACCTTGCCGTTGGGCGTCAGCGGCAACCGCTCCAGCAGCTCGATCCGCGCGGGCACCAGGTAGTGCGGCAGGCGCGCACGCAGGTGGTCGAGCAGGGCCTGCCGCGACAGCGACGCGCCCTCGCGCGGGACCGCCAGCGCCACCAGGCGCCGCTGGCCACCCGCAGCGGCCTCACCGCTGACCGCGCAGTCCCGCACGGCCGGGAGCTCCCGGATCGCCGCCTCGACCTCGCCCGGCTCGACCCGGAAGCCCTGGATCTTGAGCTGGCGGTCCTCCCGGCCGAGGAACTCGATGGTGCCGTCCGGCCAGTAGCAACCGAGGTCACCGGTGGTGTACAGCCGCTCGTCCGTCCGCGGGTGCCGGACGAACCGCTCGTCGGTGCGCGCGGCGTCCTGCCAGTAGCCGCGGGCGAGGCCGGCGCCGCCGATGTGGATCCGGCCGACCGCCCACGGCGGACGGAGCTCCATCCGGTGGTCCAGCACCGTCATGGTCTGGTTGGTCAGCGGGACGCCGTAGGGGACGCTGCGCCAGGCGGGGTCCGTCCGGTCGATCTCGTGGATGTTCGACCAGATGGCGGCCTCGGTCGCACCGCCCATCGCGATCACCCGGGCGGCCGGCCGGATCGAGCGCAGCCGGTCCGGCAGATCGGTCGGGATCCAGTCGCCGCTCAAGAGGAAGGCCCGGACCGGCGGGACACCGGCCTCCGGCCGCTGCCCGACGACCTCGGCCAGCATCTGGGCCAGGGCGGGTACCGAGTTCCACACCGTCGCGCCGTGCCGGACGGCGGTCGCGGCCCAGCCCAGCGGGTCGGGGCGGCGGCCCGCCGCCGGCAGCACCAGCGCGGCGCCGGCGGCGAGCGTGCCGAAGACGTCCCAGACGGAGAGGTCGAAGCTGAGCGAGGAGATCCCGAACACCCGGTCGTCGGGAGTGAGTCCGACCCGCCGGTTGATGTCGGCGACCGTGTTGACGGCCGCCGCGTGGTCGACCATCACGCCCTTGGGCTGCCCGGTCGATCCGGAGGTGTAGATGACGTAGGCGAGGTCGGCCGGGTCGCCCACCCGGGCGCAGGTCCGCCCCGCGTCGGGCTCCGCCCGGTCGACGGCCAGCAGCGGACGGGGGCCGAGCGCGCCGATCCGCTCCTCGGCCGCGGACTGCACCAGGGTGACCGTCGCGGCGCAGCCGTCGAGCAGCTGGGCTATCCGCTCGTCCGGCAGGTCGGCGTCCACCGGGCAGTAGGCCGCACCGGCCCGCAGCACGCCGAGGACGGCGACCACCTGCTCCCAGCCCTTGGTCATGACGACGGGGACGACCTCGCCCCGGCCCACGCCCTGGGCGCCCAGCCAACAGGCGACCGCGCGCGAACGGGCCTCCAGCTCGCCGTAGCTCAGCACGCGGTCGGCGGCCAGTACCGCGATGACGCCCGGGCGGCGGGCGGCCTGCCGCAGGAATCCGTCCTCCAGCCGCTCGGCCGGCGCCGGCCCGGCGGGCGCGTTCAGCTCGGCGATCCTGGCCCGGTGGGCGGCCGGGACCGGGTCCGGCCGGGCCGCGGCCCCGTCGGGCCCGGCCAGTTCGTCCAGCATCCGCCCGTAGGCTCGGAACATCAGCTCGGGCAGGCCCGGCGGGAAGGATTCGTCGACCACGTCCCACACGCAGTCGACGCCGCCGTCCGGCCCGTCGTGGAGCTGATTGTCCACCAGCACCTGGGGGGTGCGCAGATCGCTGACCACCTCGCGGCAGGCCAGCCGGTCCCGGCCGTCCACCGGAGTCGGAGCGGTCGCGCCGCCGGCCTTCAGCATGCTGGTGAAGACGTACGGCAGGGCGGCGCGGGAAGTCCAGCCGCGGCGGGCGGCCAGCTCGCGGGTGATCCGCACCCCGGCCACGTCGGCGTTCTGGAGGTCCTGCCAGATCCGGCGCTGCAGCAGCCGGGCGCGCTCCCAGAAGTCGTCCGACCCGCGCAGGTCCACCTCCAGCGGGAGGGTGGCGCCGAACTGGCCGACCACGCCCGCCATGTGCGGGCGGGTGGTGGCCCAGTTCTGGTGCAGCAGGTTCAGGCTGAAGTGCGGTGCCTCGGCCCACGCACCGAGCACCTCGGCGAACACGTGGCAGAGCGCGGTGGTCGGCAGCACCCGGTGGTGGCGGAACGCGGCGGAGAGCCGCTGCCACTGCTCGCGGGTGAGCCGGTGCGTGCGGCGGGTGAACCGTACCTCGGCGATCGCCGCCGGCTGGACGGCCAGCGGCAGCCGGGGGGCGTCCGGCAGTTCGTCGAGCCGCTGCTCCCAGTACCGCCACTGGTCCCGGTAGCCCGGCGTGTCCTCGTTCGCGAGCAGCTCCAGGCGGCAGTCGCGGTAGGTCGCCCCGGGCTCGGGGAGCTCGGCGTCGGGGTCGTGGTACAGGGCCCGCCACTCGTCCATGACCTGCCGGATGCCCCGGCCGTCGAGCAGCAGCAGGCTCATCGCCAGGTGCACCCGGACCCGGCGCGGGCGCAGCCGGTTCACCCTGATCTCGAAGAGCTGCCGGCCGGTGGGCGCGACGCCCGCACGGCACATGGTCTCCCTGGTCCGGGCGAGCGCGGCCCGGCGGGCGTCCTCGTCGAGGCCGCCGAGGTCGGTCACCGCGAGGCGGACCGGCGGGGCCTGCTCCTCCGGGAGCACCCGCTGGGTGCCGCCCTCGTCGATCACGGTGCGCAGGTGGCCGTGCCGGCGCACCAGCTGCCGGAGCGCCCGCTCGGCCCGGGCCAGGTCGGCGTTGACCAGGTCCAGTTCGACGTAGTAGGCGGGTCTGAAGCCGCCGAGCTCGACCAGCCGGGAGCTGCCGACGAGGTAGGCCTCCTGCAGCGGCGTCAGGGGGAAGGGGTCGTGGGCGGTCACCGGGCCGCCTCCGGCCGGTCGGCCAGGACCGCGGCGAGTTCGGCGATCGTCGGCGCCTCGAACAGCATGTCGACGGCCTCGTCACCGGACTGGGTGAGGCCGAGCTCGGCGCGCAGCCGGCCGATGATGCGCACGGCGTGCAGCGAGTCGCCGCCGAGATCGAAGAAGTTGTCCGCCACGCCGAAGTCGTTGCGGCCCAGCGCCTCGCTCCAGATCTCGAACAGCCGCTGCTCCAGGGCCGACTGCGGCGAGGTCCGGTCCTCGGGCGCGCTCTCACGCCACGGCGAGGGCAGGGCGGAGCGGTCGACCTTGCCGTTGGCGCTCAGCGGCAGCGCGTCGAGGACGAGGTAGTGGTGCGGGAGCATGTAGTCGGGCAGCAGCTCGCCGAGCTCCCGGTGCAGGGCGGCGGTGTCGAGCGCCGCGCGGCCGGCGGGGGCGCCGGCGATCAGCACGTGCTGGGCCAGGGCGTCCACGGCCGGTGCGCCCTCCGGCACGGAGGCGGTCCGGGTGAAGCCGGCGGCCGCCAGCTGCTCCTGCCACTCGGGCACGGACAGCAGGGTGGCCTCGCGCTGGTCCTGGTAGTTCCCGAAGCCTTCGAGGAAAGCGAAGCTGATCATGTTCAGCGGGGAGTTGACGGTGCCTTCGATCAGCACCAGCAGGCCGCCGGGGGCGAGCAGGCCGCGGACGCCGCGCAGGGCCCGGCCGAGGTCCTTGGCGTCGTGAAGGACGTTGGCGCCGATGACGACGTCGGCGCAGCCGGGGGCCAGCCCGTGGGCGGCCGGGTCGTCGTCGATGTCGAACAGGCCGTAGTCGACGAAGGGGTAGGCGTCGGCGTAGCGCTGCCGGGCCGGCGCGGTGAAGGCGGTCGAGATGTCGGTGAAGCGGTACCGGACCCGGTCGGCGGGCAGGGCGGGCAGCACCTGGTCGCAGGTCGCACCGGTGCCGGCGCCGATCTCGAGGATCCGGACGGTACGGTCGGCCGGGGCCTGGTCGACGAAGGAGCGGACCGTCGCGGCGGCGACCAGGTTCTGCAGCCGGGCGGCCGGATTGCCCGCGTACAGCGCCCGGGTGACCTTCCAGTCCCCGTCGGGCAGGAGCAGCTGGAGCGGGCGGACCTGTCCCTGGAGCATCGCGAGCTGCTGGTCGATGCAGGCGGTGAAGTAGTCCAGGAGGACGCGGTCGGTGCCGGTGGCGGTGAGGGCGCCGAGGGCGGCCTTGATCTCCGCGTCCAGGGCGTCGGCGTCGAGGGGCTGCTCGGTGCGGTACTCGCCGGGCGTCCCGGTGGCGGTGAGCAGCCGCTCGGCGGCGAGGACGGTCAGCCACTGGTGGATCAGCCCGCGGTAGAGCGGGCGCACACCGCCGGCGGCGACGATCGTGTCGGCCGTGGCGCTGCCGCCCGCGGCGGTGAGGGCGCCGAGCCGGGCGAGGTTGCGCGCCATCACGGTGGGGGCCAGTGCCTCCAGCCGGTGCCAGAGGTCGCGGAAGCCGGCGATGGCGGGGGCGAGTTCGGCGGCGGCGCGCCGCACCTCGGCCTGGCCGGCCGCCAGCACCCGGGCGTGGACGGCGTCGGTGTCCTGGGCGGGCACCGCCTCGGCGGCGTCCTCGGGCAGCAGGTGGGCGATGAGCTGGCGGCGGCCGGTGGCCGGGTTGGTGTCGACGGTGACGACGGCCTCGCCGACCCCGGGCCGGCGGCGGAGCACCGCGGCGATCTCGTCGAGCTCGATGCGGTAGCCGTTGAGCTTGACCTGGGTGTCGTCGCGGCCGAGGAACTCGATGTCGCCGCCGGGCAGGTAGCGGCCCAGGTCACCGGTGCGGTAGAGGCGCTCGCCGGTCACGGGGTGGTCGACGAAGCGCTCGGCCGTGCGGGCCTCGTCGGCCCAGTAGCCCTTGGCGACGCCGATGCCGCCGATGAGGATCTCGCCGGTCGTCCAGACCGGGCACGGGTCGAGCCGGTGGTCGAGCACGTGCATGGTCTGGTTGGCGAGCGGCTTGCCGTACGGGATGCGGCTCCAGTGCGCGGGCACCTCGCCGACGGGGAAGGCGACGGACCAGATGGACGCCTCGGTGGCACCGCCCAGGCTGATCACCCGGGCGGCGGGGTGGGCGGCGCGGATCGCGTCCGGCAGCGAGACGGGTATCCAGTCGCCGCTGAGCATGACCACCCGGACGGGGGAGGCGGCGCCGGAGGGGACGCCGGCCGGGTTGTCCAGCCAGAGGCGCATCAACGCGGGGACGGAGTTCCAGACGGTGACGCCGTGTTCGGCGACGAGCGCGCTCCAGTGCTCCGGGTCGTGGGCGCGGCCGGGGGCGGGCATCACCACGGCGGCGCCGGCGGCGAGGGTGCCGAAGACGTCGTAGACCGAGAGGTCGAAGCTGAGCGAGGAGAGCGCGAGCACGCGGTCGTCCGGGCCGATGCCGAAGCGCCGGTTGACGTCCTGGACGGTGTTGGCCGCCCCGCGGTGGTCGATCATCACGCCCTTGGGCTGCCCGGTGGAGCCTGAGGTGAAGATGACGTACGCCAGGTCCTCGGGGGCGGGGGCGGTGGCGAGGGGTTCGGCACTCGCCGCGCGCACCTCGGCGTCGTCGGGCGTGACCAGGGTGAGGCCGGCGGGCCACTCGGCCGCATCGCGCAGCCGCGGCGTGGTGACGACGATCCGCACCCCGCCCCGTGCCAGGACCTGGGCCCGGCGGGCGGCCGGCCAGGCCGGGTCGACCGGCAGGTAGGCGGCGCCGGAGAGGGTGACGCCGAGGACGGCGGGCACCTGGGCGCGGCCCTTGTCGACGACGACGCCGACGAGGGTGCCGGGGGTGGCGCCGAGGTCGGTGAGGCGGCGGGCGAGGCGCCGGGCGTCGGTCACCACCTCGCCGTAGCTGAGGCGGCCGTCCTCGGCGATGACGGCGACGGCGTCGGGGTGTTCGGCGGCCCGGGTCTCGACGAGCCGGCAGAGGGTGGTGACGGGCAGGTCGGCCGCGGTGGCGTTGGCGCTCTCGCGCTCCGCACGCTGCCAGGCCGGCAGTGCGGTCAGCCTGGCCCGGGTGTCCCAGGCCGGTGCCCCGGCCGCCAGTCGCTCCAGGGCGTCGGCGGCGACGGCGGCGAGGTCCGCGGTCAGGCCCTCGGGCAGCAGCCCGTCGGGGTCGGTCCAGGTGAGGGCGAGCCCGCCCTCCTCCTCGACGGCGGAGTAGCCGGGACATCGGGCCGGTTCCCGCTCGGCGGGTGCGTCGCCGGGGAGCTCCTGGAGGAGCTGCTGCTGGAGCCGCTCGGCGCGGGCGGCGAAGGAGTCCTCGGGGAGCGCGTCGAAGGCGAGCGTCCGGGCCGCGCCCCGGCCGGGCAGGGCCAGGTCCAGGCTGAAGTCGGGCTGCTTGGACCACTGGCGCAGCACGTCGGCGCCGACCGTGAGCAGGACGGCCGCCGGGGCGAGCCCGCGGAGTTCGGCCTCGGCGCGGACGGCCGCCCAGGCCGCCGCGCCGAGGCGCTGCCGCCGGACCGTCGAGCCGCCGGCCGGCTGCTGCCCCGCGGGGGTCGCGGTGGGCAGCTCCGGCGCCGACGGGCCTGCCGGGAAACGCAGTTCGATTCCCTCGGCGGGCATTTCTCTGAGCACGTCCAGCAGCATTTCAAATCTCCCCGTTGCGACATCTTCGAAGAATTCACATTCGATTCCCGGGCGGCTGGTCAAGGCCCGGCGCATTCGCCTCCGGGACCTTACAAGAGAGCCCGGTCGACGTCAAACTACTTGGCGCTTCGAACAGTTTCCGGACGGTCCTCGACGGATTCCTCCGGAGGATCCACGGATTCCCGTCGCACGAGCGGCGCAGCGGTCGCCGGAAATGCACCGGGCGGCTCGTCGGCGTACTCCCGCAGACCGATCCGGTCGTGCAGCCGGCGCAGCAGGGGCGGCGCCCACCAGTTGGCCCGCCCGGCGAGCCGCATGAAGGCGGGCACCAGCAGGCCGCGGACCAGCGTGGCGTCCACCACGACCGCCAAGGCCAGGCCCACGCCCAGGAGTTTGAGCAGGGTGAGCCCGGAGGAGGCGAAGGTGACGAAGACCGTTCCGATCAGCACGGCACCCGCGGTCATCACCCGCCCGGTCCGCTCCAGGCCGAGCGCGACGGCCCGCGCGTTGTCCCCGCTGCGGAGGAATTCCTCCCGGATCCGGGAAAGCAGGAAAACCTCGTAGTCCATGGACAGTCCGAACGCGATGCAGAACATCAGGACCGGCATCGTCGCATCGATCATCCCGGTCGTGACGAAATCCCCGACCAGCCATTTCAGATGGCCGTCCTGGAAGACGAAGACCATGGATCCGAAAGTGGCGGTGAGGCTCAGCAGGTTCAGCAGGATCGCCTTCGCCGGGATGAGCAGGCTGCCGGTGAACAGGAAGAGCAGGGCGAAGGTCATCACCGCGATCAGACCCAGCGCCGGCGGCAGCTTCCCGCCGGTGGCGTGCGTGGTGTCGACGAGTTGCGCGGCCTGCCCGCCGACCTGCACCGGCCCGGGCGCCCCGTCGGCGGACCGGACGGCCGCCACCAGCGCGCGCCCCTCGGGCGAGTACGGCTCCACGGTGGAGACGACCGACAGCCAGCTGCCCGCCGCGGCGGTGAAGCGTTCGGCGGCCGGCGTCGGCGGTGCGACCGGCCGACCCGCCGCGTAGGACCCGGTGAGGGTGTCCACCCGCCGCACGCCCGGCACCGTCGAGAGCCGCTCCGCGTACCCGGGGAGCACCCGCTGGGCCTCGGCTCCGGCCACCCCCTTGACGACGACCGGGATCGGGTTGGTCTCCCCCGGGTCGTAGTTGTCCCGCAGGTACTGCGCCGCCTGGCGGGCCGGCGAGGAGGCCGGCAGGACCCGGTCGTCCGCGAGGCTGAACGACGCGGACAGGAACGGGCTGCCCAGCAGCAGGAGCAGGCCGACGATCACGGTCACGATCGGGAGGGGGCGCCGCATCACACCCAGCGCCAGCCGCTGCCAGAACCCGCTCGGCGTGCGGCGCCGGAACCTGCCGAACAGGTCGAGGCCGTTCACCCGGTGGCCGAGCACCGCCAGCAGCGCGGGCAGCGCGACCACCGAGGTCAGCGCCGCGACCAGCACGACGGCGATGCCGCCGTAGGCGATCGAGCGGAAGAAGTACATCGGGAAGACCAGCAGCGCCGCGAGCGAGAGGGCGACCGTGACGCCGGAGAAGAGCACGGTCAGGCCCGCCGTGCGGACGGTGGTGCGCACCGCCGCGGCCACGTCGGCGCCGGCGGCGAGCTCGTCGCGGAACCTGCTGATCACGAAGAGGCTGTAGTCGATGGCGAGTCCGAGCCCGAGCGCCGTGGTGACGTTCAGTGCGAAGACCGACACCGGGGTGACCTCGGTGAGCAGTTGCAGCACGGCGGTGGTGGAGAGCACGGAGATCCCGCCGACCGCGAGCGGCACGAGTGCGGCGGCGAGGCTGCCGAAGATCAGCACCAGCAGGACGAGCGTGATCGGTGCGACGATCAGTTCGGCCCGCAGCAGGTCGTCGGCGGACACCCGTTCGACCTCGACGTAGGTCTGGGCGATCCCGGTGACCCTCAGGTCGAGCCGGTCGTCGCCCAGTCGGGGGACGATCCGCTTCGCCGTGGCCTGGTAGACGCCCTCGTTCCCGCCGAGCCGGACCAGCACCAGCCCGCTGGCACCGTCCCCGGCCCGCAGCGAGGCGGGCCGGCCGGCGCTCCAGTAGGAGTCGGCCGAGACCACGCCGTCGAACCCGCGGATGCGCTCGACCAGGCCGTTCGCGGCGGCGACGACCTCCGGGTCCTCCAACGGCCTGCCGCCGCGTCCGGAGACGATCAGCACCAGGTTGGGCGCGCCGGTGCCGAAGTCCCCGGCCAGCGCCTCGTCCACCTGCATGGATTCGGACGCCGGGTCCTGGAACCCGCCGTTGGCCAGGTGCTGCTGGACCCCCGCACCGTAGAACCCCGCCAGGGCGGCGACGAACAGGGTCAGGGCGAGGATCAGACCTCTTCTGGCAACCGCCAGTCGGGCGATGACGTTCACGAAGCTCCTTCACGAGGACGCCGCACCGCGATGGGCGGTGCGGCTCTGCTCAGGCCCGGACCGGGACATGCGCCCAGGCGACCGGAGAGTCCTCAAGGGCCCTGCTGGACACACGACATGGCGTCGCATCAGGTGGAGCGGGCGCAGCGGGGCGCCCGAAAGTCGAACACGTTGTCCAACTTAACTACTAGGCGGCATAGGGTCAAGGGTTCGAATCGATGACATGCACCTGCACGGGGGCATCGGCGACCGGCCGCCGGACTCTCCGGAGGGAGACCATAACTCAAACAGAGTTGTTCAACTTATCCCTCGTGCGGTATCCCTATCTCGTACACGCTGTACGAGATAACGAGACGAGGAGGGCCTCATGGCGCACGCCACCCACCCGGCCGCCGACGCCGGCCGCCACGGACACGGACACGGCCACGGACACGGACACGGGCAGGAGCAGGAGCACGGCCACGACCACCCGCCCGCGCACCCGAAGCGCTGGCTGCTGCTGACGCTGCTCTGCCTCTCGCAGTTCATGCTGATCGTGGACGTGACCGTGATCAACGTGGCCCTGCCCAGCATCGGCGCCGACCTCGAGCTCAGCCGCGCCACCCTCACCTGGGCGGTGACCGCCTACACCCTCTGCTTCGGCGGTCTGATGCTGCTCGGCGGCCGCCTGGCCGACGCCTTCGGCGCCCGGCGGCTGCTGCTCACCGGCCTGGTCGTGTTCACCCTCGCCTCGCTGGCGACCGGACTGGCCGAGAACGCCGGCGTCCTCATCGGCGGCCGGCTCGCCCAGGGTGTCGGCGCGGCGCTGCTCTCCCCCGCCGCGCTCGCCACCATCACCCGCACCTTCCACGGCCCCGAGCGGCACAAGGCCCTGGGCATCTGGGCGATGCTCGGCGGCATCGGCTTCGCGGTCGGCGCCATGCTCGGCGGCGTGCTCACCGCCGGACCGGGCTGGAGCTGGGTCTTCTTCATCAACGTCCCGGTCGGCGCCGCCCTGCTCGCCGCGCTCCCCCGGCTGCTCCCCGCGACCCCCGCCCCCGGCGACCGCCGGATCGACCTGCCCGGCGCGGTGCTGGTCACCGCGGCCACCGGGTCGCTCATCTTCGGCCTGATCAAGGCGGGCGACGCGGGCTGGGCATCGGCCGCCACCCTGCTGCCGCTGGCCGCCGCCGTCCTGCTCTACGCCGCGTTCACCGTGGTCGAGCGCCGGACCGCCTCACCCCTGATGGACCTGCGCATCCTCGCCAAGCGCCCGGTCGCCGCCGGCTCGTTCCTGATGCTCATCGCCACCGGCCTGCTGCTCGGCTTCGTCTTCCTCGGCTCGCTCTACCTCCAGGACGTGCGCCAGCTGTCCGCCCTCTCCACCGGTGCGCTGCTGCTGCCCGTCGCCGTCGCCACGGCCGTCGGCGCCCACCTCGCCGCGCACCTGATCGCCCACGCCGGCACCCGCCTGGTCGCCGCGGCCGGGCTGCTCGTCTCGGGGACCGGCAGCGTCGTGCTCGCCGTCTCGGACAGCACCGCGGGGACGGTCGTGGGGCTGGCCGTCGGGGCCGTCGGCATCATCCCGGTCTTCGTCTCCGCCACCACCACGGCGCTCGGCTTCATCTCCCACGACGAGGCCGGCATCGCCTCCGGCGTCGTCAACACCTTCCACGAGGTCGGCGGTACGGTCGGGGTGGCCACGGTGTCCACCGTCGCCGCCGCCGGGATCGCCGCGCACACCTCGGCCGGATTCCCGGGCGCCTACACCGCGCTGGCCGTCGCGGCGGCGGCGGCCGCGGTGATCGCGCTGGTGGTCATCCCCAAGGGCAAGCCCGAGATGCCCGCCGGCGTCCACGTCCACTGAGGGGAACCGCGATCGGTCTTTAGACTCCGTCCCATGGAATCCGAACACCGCAGCGGCGCCGCGAACGCCCGACGGGGAGCGCCCGCCCACCCCCGTCGGGCCGACGCCGAGCGCAACATCGCCGCCATCCTCGCGGCCGCGACCAGCTGCTTCGCGAAGAACCCCAACGCCAGCATGACCGAGATCGCCGCTGCGGCGGGCGTCGGCCGGGTCACCCTGTACGGCCACTTCTCCTCGCGCGAGGCACTGCTGAGCGAGCTGATGGAGCGTGCCCTCTCCGAGGTCGCCACCGTCCTGGAGGCCACCGGCCTCGACGAGGGCCCGGCCGACGAGACGCTCCGCAGCTTCATCCGGTCCTCCTGGCAGCTCCTGGACCGCAACCTGCGCATGCTGCACGCCGCCCGCCGGGCCCTGCCCGCCGAAGCCGTCCACGATCACCACCTCGGCATCCTCTCGGCGATGGACCGCCTCATCACCCGGGGCCGACAGGAAGGAGTGTTCCGCGATGACCTCCCGGCCCACTGGCTGGTCAGCACCGTCTACGCCCTGGTCCAGGCCGCCGGCGACCAGGTCGAGGCCGGCCGGTTCACCTCCGAGGAGGCGCTCGACGCCCTGGACGCCACCCTCGCGTCCGCCCTGCGGCGCGCCTGAGCAGTGCCGGGCCGCCGGCCCGTCGGCGGGGGTGCCCGGCCCGTGACGAACGCGTACCGCTTCCTGCTCACCCCCCGCTGGCTGGGCGGCACCGCCCTGGCGCTGGCCGCCGCGACCGTCTGCCTCTGGCTCGGCACCTGGCAGCTCGGCCGCTTCCACGAGAAGGCGGCCGCCACCCGGCCCGAGCGCGCCCGCCCGGCCGTCGAAAGCGTCGCGCTGGACGCCCTTCTGACGGACCGCCAGCCCCTGGTTCGCACCGACACGGCCGGGCGCACCGTGACCGCTACCGGCCGTTGGGACAACGCGCACCAACTGCTCGTGCCCAACCGCACCGTCGACGGCAGCCAGGGCTACTACGTCCTCACTCCGCTCCGCACCGACACCGGCCGCGCCGTGGCCGTGGTCCGCGGCTGGACGGCCGGCGCCCCCGGCTCCGCCGCCCCACCGCCGGACGCGCCGGACGGCCCGGTGACGGTGACCGGGCGCCTCCACCCCCCGGAGAACAGCGGAAAGCACGGCGCGGTGGCCGGGGGCCTGCCCGCCGGCCAGCTCGGCACGATCAGCCCGGCGGCCCTGGTCAATCTGCTCCCCTACGCCCTCTACGACGGCTGGGTCGCCGCCGACGCCGCGCCGGCTGGCCTCACCCCGGTGGCCGCACTGCCCGCGCAGGCCGGCACCGGGCTGACCCTCAAGTCGTTCCAGAACCTCGGCTACACGGGCGAGTGGTTCGTCTTCGCCGGGTTCGTCCTCTTCATGTGGTGCCGCCTCGCCCGCCGCGAGGCCGAGGCCACGGCCGACCGCGACCTCGACCTCGGCCCGGACCAGGACCCGGCCCCGGCCTGGGGGGGGAGACGGACCGGACCGCGTCGCCGCCGCCGGATCCTAGAGTGGTCGGACGGCTACCGAGGGAGGAACAGGACATGACGACGGATCAGCCCGCCGCGCCGCGCGCCGAACTGGGCGTGATCGGCGGCTCCGGCCTGTACGCACTGCTGGAGGACGTGACCGAGGTGCGCGTCGACACCCCGTACGGGGCACCCAGCGACGCGCTGTTCATCGGCGGGGTGGCCGGCCGGCGGGTGGCGTTCCTGCCCCGGCACGGCCGGGGCCACGGGCTGCCGCCGCACCGGATCAACTACCGGGCCAACCTGTGGGCGCTGCACTCCCTGGGAGTGCGCCAGGTACTGGGGCCGTGCGCGGTGGGCGGTCTGCGTCCGGAGTACGGCCCCGGGACGCTGCTGGTGCCGGACCAGTTCGTCGACCGCACCTCCGGCCGGCCGCAGACCTTCTACGACGGCCTGCCACTGCCCGACGGCACCCTCCCGGAGGTGGTGCACGTGTCGATGGCCGACCCCTACTGCCCGGCCGGGCGGCGGGTGGCGGTCGAGGCCGCCCGCGCGGCCGGCTGGGAGGCGGTGGACGGCGGCACGCTGGTGGTGATCGAGGGCCCGCGCTTCTCCACCCGCGCCGAGTCCCGCTGGTTCGCCGCCGCCGGCTGGTCGGTGGTCGGCATGACCGGCCACCCGGAGGCCACGCTGGCCCGCGAACTCGGGCTCTGCTACACCTCCTTGAGCCTGGTCACCGACCTCGACGCGGGGGTGGAGAGCGGGGCCGGGGTCACCCACGCCGAGGTGCTGGAGGTCTTCGCCCGCAACGTCGACCGGCTGCGCACCGTCCTGTTCGCGGCCCTGGAGCACCTGCCGGCGACTCGCGACTGCACCTGCTCGCACACCCTGGACGGCGTCACGACGGGCCTGCCGGGCGTGCCCGGCGCCTGACCGGGAAGGCGCCCGACCCGCACCGGCCGGCGTCCGGACCGCCTCGGCTCCTCGGTCAAGGGCGCCCGGCGGCTCCGCCGGCCGCCGCACGACGGAGCGGGCCACTCCTGGGCCGCTGACCTGCGCGCCTCGCCGGGGCGGGTCGGGCCCCGGCCTCCTTGTGCGCCTCCTGTGCTGCTCCTGTGGCGCTCTTCCGGCCTTTCCCCCAGCCCCTTGTTGCCGCCCGGCGCATCTGGCAGGCTCTGGCGCGACGCCTCCACGGGTGCCGCCGGGGCACCCCTGACCGAGGAGCCGAGAGGCGGTTGGGCGACAGCCGCACGCGTGGTGCACGACCGGCACCCTGCAAGGCTCCCCCGGACCCCGGCCCAGACTCCCCCGCCCCGCGCCGCGGCGGCGGGGCGTCCGCCCGGACTCGCCGCCCCGGCGAGTCCGGCGGATCTTACGGAACCCGAACGGGAGAGGGGCGCGCGCCCGCCGGGCCGCGCGGCCTCCTATCCTCAGCGGGTGACCGACACCTCCCGCATCCTGGTGGTCGACGACGACCCGACCGTGGCCGAAGTCGTGGCCGGCTACCTCACCCGCGCCGGACACCACGTCGACCGGGCCGCCGACGGGCCGCAGGGCCTCGCCCTCGCCCGGACCGCCCGCCCCGACCTGCTGGTACTCGACCTCATGCTGCCCGGCATGGACGGGCTGGAGGTGCTGCACCGGCTGCGGGCCACCGAGGGCGGCGCCGGGCTGCCGGTGGTGATGCTCACCGCCAAGGGTGACGAGGCCGACCGGATCCTCGGCCTGGAGCTGGGCGCCGACGACTACGTCACCAAACCGTTCAGCCCGCGCGAACTGGTGCTGCGGGTCCAGTCGGTGCTGCGCCGCTCCCGCGCCGGCGCCGCCGCCGCGCCGGTCGACGGCCCGGGGGGCGGTCGGCTCGCCTCCGGGGACATCACGCTCGACGCCCGGGCCCGCCGCGCCCACCGCGGTGAGCGCGAGCTCTCCCTCACCATGCGGGAGTTCGACCTCCTGGCGTTCCTGCTGCAGCACCCCGGCACGGTGTTCTCCCGGCAGGACCTGATGCAGCAGGTCTGGGGCTGGGACTTCGGCGACCTCTCCACCGTCACGGTCCACGTCCGCCGGCTGCGGGAGAAGATCGAGGACGACCCGGCCGCGCCCAGGCTGATCAGCACCGTCTGGGGCGTCGGTTACCGCTACGACCCGGCCGGCCTGGGGGACGGCCGGGCATGAACGACCTGCTGCTGATCGCCGTGTTCGCCGCCCTCGGCGCGGGCGGGGCGGGTCTCCTCGGCTGGCCCGCCGTCCGGCTGCTGCGCCGCCGTTCGGTCGCACTCTCGCTGTTCTGCGTCGCGGTGGTGACCGTGCTCGCGGTGACCTCCGGGACGTTCGCGGTGGCGGAGGCGATGTTCCTCTCCCCGCACGACCTCGGGGTGGTGATCACCGTCCTGGGCATGGCCGCCGTGGTGTCGTTGGTCACCGCCGCCCTGCTCGGCCGCCAGGTGGTGGCCGGCAGCCGGGCGCTGGCCCTCGCCGCCCGCACCGTCGGCACGGACGCCGGGTTCACCGCCCCCGCCCACCCCCTCGGCGCCGAATTCGCCGACCTCAGCGCCGAGTTGGCTGCCACCAGTGCCAGGCTCGCCGAGTCCCGGGCCCGCGAGCAGGCACTCGACCGCTCCCGGCGCGAGCTGATCGCCTGGATCTCGCACGACCTGCGCACCCCGCTGGCGGGTATGCGCGCCATGGCGGAGGCGCTGGAGGACGGCGTCGCCGACGAGCCGGAGCGGTACCTGACGCGGATCCGCACCGAGGTCGAGCGGCTCACCGGGATGGTGGACGACCTGTTCGAGCTCTCCCGGATCCAGGCCGGCGCCCTCTCCCTCTCGCTCAGCCGCGTGTCCGTGTACGACCTGGTCGACGACGCCCTCGCCGGGGCCCATCCGCTGGCCCGCCGGCGCGGCGTCCGGCTGGAAAGCCACCGGGTGGCGTCCGAGCCGGTCGAGGTGGACAGCCGCGAGATCACCCGGGTGCTCGGCAACCTGCTGGTCAACGCGATCCGCGCGACCCCGGAGGACGGCCTGGTGACGGTGGCCGCCCGGCGGGAGGCGGACGAGGTGGTGCTGTCCGTCACCGACGGCTGCGGCGGCATCCCCGAGCCGGACCTGGCCCGGGTCTTCGAGACCGGCTGGCGCGGCGCGACCGCCCGCACCCCGCGGCGCGACCCGGGCACGGCCGGGGAGGGCGGGGACAGCGGCGCCGGACTCGGCCTGGCCATCGTGCGCGGCATCGTCGAGGCGCACGCCGGCCGGGCGCGCGTGCACAACGTCGCCGGGGGCTGCTGCTTCGAGATCGCCCTTCCGGCGCCCCGGAGCTGAACGCGCCCCGGGCGTCCGGAACCGGACGCCCGGGGCACCGGGATCAGGCGCCGATGAACTCGATCAGGTCGCGGGTGAAGGCGGCCTCGTAGGCGCCGACCAGGCCGTGCGGGGCGCCGGGGTAGACCTTCAGGACACCCTGGGAGAGCAGCTTCACGCTCTTCTCCGCCGAGGCGGCGATCGGCACGATCTGGTCGTCGTCGCCGTGCGCGACCAGGACCGGGATGTCGATCTTCTTGAGGTCCTCCGTGAAGTCGGTCGCCGAGAAGGCCGCGATGCAGTCCAGGGCGCCCTTCAGCCCGGCCTGCATGCCCTGGAGCCAGAACTCGCGGCGCTTGCCCTCGGAGACCTCCGCGCCCGCGCGGTTGAAGCCGAAGAAGGACTCGCTGAGGTCCCAGTAGAACTGCGACCGGTCGGCGGCGACGCCGGCCCGGATGCCGTCGAAGGCCTCGATCGGGGTGCCCTCGGGGTTGGCGTCGGTCCTCAGCATCAGCGGCGGGACGGCGCCGAGCAGGACGGCCTTGGCCACCCTGGCGCTGCCGTGACGGCCGAGGTAGCGGGCCCCCTCGCCACCGCCGGTGGAGTGGCCGACCAGGACGGCGTCGGTGAGGTCGAGCCGGTCCATCAGCTCGGCCAGGTCGTCCGCGTACTGGTCCATGTGGTTGCCGTCCCAGGTCTGGGTGGAACGGCCGTGTCCGCGGCGGTCGTGGGCGATGACCCGGTAGCCGGCCGAGGCGACGGCGACGGCGAGGCCGTCCCAGGCGTCGGCGTTCAGCGGCCAGCCGTGGGAGAGGACCACCGGACGGCCGGTGCCCCAGTCCTTGTAGTACTTCTGGGAGCCGTCGGCGAGGGTGATGTAGGGCATGGTGGGCCTTTCGAGTGGTGTTGAGCGGTGTCGGCCGCCGGGGTGGGTGCACGGCCCCGGACGGGACCGGCGTGGACGGGAGGTAGGAGGGGGTTCGCGGCGGCGGGCCGGCCGCCACGGGGCGGTCACAGCGTGCGCCGCACGCCCGCCTGGCGTTCCAGATCGCGCAGCTGGACCGCGAGATCGCCCACCACCGCGTGGTGGGCCGGACCGCTGCGGCCGATCGGCAACACCTGCTCGCCCCTCATGTCCTCCAGCATCAAGGCGAACGCCGTGTAGAGCGCGACGGCGGCGAGCAGCAGCCCGAGGCCGCCGGAGAGCCGGCCGAGCCAGGCGGCGCCGGTCAGGTTGGCCACGGCGGCCACCCCGAAGCGGGGCACCGCGGTGCAGAGCACCAGCCAGAGCGCCCGCTTCCGGCCCGCGACCGCCGCCATCATCAGGGCGAACGCGGCGAAGGTGGCGTTGAGGACACCGAGCACCTCGGTGCCTCCGGGCGGTTCCAGCACCAGGACGAGCGAGCTCGCCAGCCAGAGCCCGGAGAAACAGGCCATCAGGGTGGCCGCCAGGACGTCGCGGGCGCCGAGCGCGAAGACCGCCACGACCAGTTGCAGGACGAAGGCCGGCAGGACCGCCAGCCCGACCGCCCGGCGGCCGTCCTCGAAGACGCCCAGCTGGAAGCAGCCCACCATCACCGAGGCGATGCCGACCGTGTAGAAGCCGAGCGGCATCGGCGAGGCGATCGGACGCAGGTTGATCCGGGTCATCCCGCGCAGATCCGCCTCGAAGTGCCGTCCGCCCGAACCGCCCTTCCCCGGGCTGTCGTTGGTGGTCATGGTGTTCGCTCCGTCGAGGTGGCTGGGCTGGGTGGGACGGACGGAGGTGGAACGTTCCGGCCGCAGCACAGACGCTAGGCCGCCCGGCCCGGGGCCGGTGCTCCCGTGCTGCACGCCGGCTTGCCCCGGAGGGAACTGCACAGCCGTCTCCGGGGGGAGGCCGGGCGGACACCGGTCCCCCGACCTCGCGATCTAGGACAGGATCTGACCCAGTTGCCTCCTACTGTGGTTCCCGTCGACGGATGTGGTTCCCGTCGACGGAACGACACCGACGGAGGAGAAATCCATGAGCAGCACCGCGATCGAGAACACCCCTGCCACCACCCCGGCCGCCCCGGCCCCGGCCCCCACCGGCGAGCGCGCCGACCTGCTGGCCGCGCTGGCCAAGCACCGGCACTTCCTCCGCTTCACCACCCGCGACCTGACCGACGAGCAGGCCGGGCGGCGGACCACCCCGAGCGAGCTGTGCGTGGGCGGGCTGATCAAGCACGTCGCCGCGATGGAGCGGGTGTGGGCGGACTTCATCCTGGAGGGCCCGTCGGCGATGCCCGACTTCACGGCCCTGACCGAGGCCGACCAGGCCGTCTGGGCCGGCCAGTTCCGGATGCTGCCCGGCGAGACCCTGGAAGGGATCCTGGCCGACTACGCGGCGGTCGCCCGCCGTACCGACGAGCTCGTCGCCGCCCTGCCCGACCTCGACGCCGCGCACCCGCTGCCGGCGGCCCCGTGGTTCACGGACACCCACTGGTCGGCCCGCCGGGTGCTGCTGCACATCATCGCCGAGACGTCCCAGCACGCCGGCCACGCCGACATCATCCGGGAGGCCCTGGACGGCGCCAAGAGCATGGGCTGAGCCGGTCCCGGCGGCCGGTAGCCGGTCAACGTCGTACGCCGCCGGCGGAGTCCACGGCACCGGCGCCGGTCCGGGGCGCGGCCGGCTCAGGCCCCCCGGTCCGGAACCGGCGCCGGTACTCCGTCGGCGTCGTGTCGAGCTGCCGGCGGAACGCCCGGACGAGGGTGTCGGTCGTGCCGAAGCCGCAGGCGGTGGCGATGCGTTCGAGCGTCTCGTCGGTCGACTCCAGGCGGTTCCGGGCCCGCTCGACGCGGGCCGACTCGACGTAGGCGCTCGGCGTCGTCCCGAGCTCGGACTTGAAGATCCGGGTCAACTGCCGCTCGCCGACGTGGGCGTGGGAGGCGAGGTCGGCGACGCTCAGCGGGCCGGCCAGGTTGCGCGCGATGTGGAGACGGAGGTCCTCGATCCGCCGCGTCGTGGAGACGGGTTCGAGGGGCACGCTGAACTGGCTCTGCCCGCTCGGCCGTTTGAGGTACATCACCAACTGCCTGGCGACGCGCAGCGCGACGTCCTCCCCGAAGTCGTCGGCGACCAGGGCGAGCGACAGGTCGAGGCAGGCGCTGATGCCCGCACCCGTCCACACGTCGCCCTCGCGGATGAAGATCGGGTCGGCGTCGACCGTCACCGCCGGGAATTCGGCGGCGAGTTGCCGCGCGGTGGACCAGTGGGTGGTCGCCCGCCTGCCGTCGAGCAGTCCGGCGGCGGCGAGGAGGTGCGCCCCGACGCAGACCGACGCGACCCGGCGGCTCCGCTCGGCGAGCGCCTTCACCCGGCCCACCACCGCCGGATCGGCCAGGGCGCGCACCCGGCGCCGGCTGTCGACCTCGACCGAGCCGGGCACCAGCAGGGTGTCGATGCTGCGGGCGGAGGCCTCCCGGAAGCTCAGGTCGGGGAGGATCCGCACGCCGGCGGAGGTCGTGACGGGATCCGTGGTCTCGGCGGCGAGGACGACCCGGTAGCCGGTCGCATCGTCCATCTCACGCTGCACGAGCGAGAACACCTCGGGCGGCCCGGTCACGTCCAGCAGGTCGACGCCCTCGAAGAGGACGATGACGACGAGTCGTTCCACGGTGCTCATGGGGCCTCCGCCCGGGTCGGCCACTGCGGCGCCGGCAGCCGCGGTACCGACAGCGCCGATGTCGGTTTCTGCATGTTAGACGACATTGCCGACATGCCGGAGCCGCCCCTAGCGTTTCGGAGGCGGCCCACCGCGGGTGCGCCGCCCCATCCCGACCACCACACCCCGAGGCGGTACTCCCATGCCGACGACCACCCTGCGCGCCCTCAACGGCCTCGACGAGACGCCCCCGTCCCTCGCCGGCGCGACGCTGGTCCTGATCGACTACCAGAACACCTACACCACCGGTGTGATGGAGCTGACCGGCTGGCAGGAGGCGATCGACGCCGCCGCCGCGCTGCTGGCCCGGGCCCGGGAGTCCGGCGCCCCGGTCATCCACGTCGTCAACGACGGCGGACCGGACACCCCGTACGACATCCGGGCCGAGATCGGCCGGATCCACCCCGCTGTGGCGCCGGTCGAGGGCGAGCCCGTCGTCGTCAAGCAGATCCCGGACGCCTTCGTCGGCACCGACCTGGGCGAGCGGATCGATGCGACCGGCCGCAAGGACGTCGTCGTCGCCGGCTTCATGACGCACATGTGCGTCACGTTCACCGCGGCCGGCGCGTTCCTGCGCGGCAACCGGCCGACCGTGGTCGCCGACGCCTGCGCGACCCGGCCGCTGCCCTCGGGCGGCGCGGAGGTCTCCGCCCGGGAGGTCCACCGCAGCGCGCTCGCGACCGTCGCCGACCTGTACGGGGTCGTCGTGGAGTCCGCGGCGTCGCTCGGCTGAGCCCGGGGTTCCGCCGGGGCGCCCCCCGGTCGCGCGCCGCCGCGTCGGGGCCGGGGCTGACCGGGCGACAGGACCGCCGCGGGAGCCGACCGTGTGATGACGTGAACCTGCTCCAAGTGGAGCCCACGAGTGGTGGACCTCTCCCCACCGCCGCACGCTGGCCGGAGCCCGCCCGTGACCTCGCGGTGGGCCGGCGCAGCCGCGCGGCGCCGTCCCGTCGGGGCGGCCGGGAGCAGGGAGACGGAAGCACATGGCGGAACAGGGCATCGATCCGGGCTGCCTGCCGCCCGTTCGCGGGGCGGGCCGGGCCGGACGGAGGGGGGCGCGGCACCGGTACGGACGGGGGCGCTCCCGGGGCGCTCCCGGCGGAGCAGCGCTCGTCGCGGGCGTGCTGGCTGCCCTCCTCGTCGCTGCGGGCGTGGCACCGAGCAGTGCCGCACCGTCCGACCGCGGGTCGGGCTCGGACGGTGCGGCGCGGTTCGTGCCCGCTCCCTGTCCGGAGAGAACCGAGCCGGTCCCCGGGCGGTGCGGGTTCCTGGAAGTGCCCGAGAGCCGTGCGGCGGCCGAGGACCACGGGCCGTCCGGGAGCCGTGAACGGCACGGGCGCACGATCCGGTTGGCCGTCGCGGTCATCCCGGCCGCGTCGACGAGGCCGGCGCCGGACCCGGTGGTGTTCATGGAGGGCGGTCCCGGCGGCGACGCGTTCGGGGCGATCCCCTTCCTCATCGCCTCCGGCGTCAACCAGGACCACGAGCTGATCGTCATGGCGCAGCGCGGAACGCTCCGTTCGCAGCCGAGCCTCGCCTGCCCCGAGATCGACCGCTTCGACGCGGAGGCGGTGGGGCTGCCCTACGGCGCACCGTCGACCGGGCAGCGCCTGGTGCGCGCGGCGCAGGAGTGCCGGGACCGCCTGACGGCCGACGGCATCGAGCTGAGCGCGTACAACACCACCGAGAACGCCGCGGACTTCGACGATCTGCGCACCGCGCTCGGCGTCAGGCACTGGAACGTCTACGGCTACTCCTACGGCACCGAACTCGCCCTCACCTACCTGCGCCTCCACCCCCAGGGGATCCGCTCGGTGGCCATCGACTCGGTCGTGCCCCCGCAGGTCGTGAGCCTGCCCTGGACCTGGGACAGCGCGCGCGAGGGGATCGGCGCGATCTTCGCGGCGTGCGAGGCCCAGCCCGGCTGCCGGAGCCGCTACCCGGACCTGCCGCGCACGCTGACGGAACAGGTCCGCCGTCTGGAGGCGCAGCCCCTCACGCTGACGGTGCCGCCACCCGGGGGAGGAGAGCCGGTCAGGGTCGTCCTCGACGGGGGCGCCCTGGTGAACCTGCTCGCCGACGGCGCCGCCGTCCCGTCCGTCGACGTCCCCGCGGCGCTCGACGAGCTCGCCCACGGAAATCCCGAGCGCCTCGCGCGTGCCCGGGCCGCCGGCGCGACGCCCGCCGTCGGCGAGGTCGCGCACGGCCTGACGCAGTCGGTGGCCTGTGCCGAGTGGGTGCCGGGCTCCTCGGAGTCCGACCTGCTGAACGCGGGGCGCCGGGCCTTCCCCGGATGGCCGGACACGGTCCTGGCCCAGGCGCCGCAGCTCCCCTTCGAGCACGACGTGTGCCGCGTCTGGAACGTCCCGGACCGCACCGCGGTCCAGCGGGTGGCCACCTACAGCAAGGTGCCGACGCTCGTCGTCTCCGGGACCTTCGATGCGAAGACCGGGGCGAGCTGGGGCCCCTACACGGCCCGGACGCTCACCCGCTCCACCCCCGTGCAGGTCCCCGGGACCGGCCACTTCGTGGTGCCCCGGTCGCCCTGCGCGGCGCGCGTCCTGGCCTCCTTCCTCGACCACCCGACCGCGCCGGACACCACCTGCGTGGCGGGGCTCACCCCGACGCCGTTCACCATCACCCCCGAGCCGGAGAGCACCTGACGTCCGACCGCCCGCCCCACCACCGGCGCACCCGGCGCCGGGCGATCGGGGCGTGAGCCCGCCCGAGTGACCGGTCGACGGGGCCCGCACCGGTCCGGCGGCCGCCCGACCGGTGCGGGCCCCGCGGGCAGGCGTCCCGCCGAGCGGCGCCGGGTGGGCCGTCGGGAAAAGAAATCTCGCCGGCTTTGAACCACCTCGCGCCGGCATCCGTGTTGGTGGTGCACGCGGCACCGAGCCGCACTCGAAGCCAAGAGACCCACCACCAGGGGGAGTTCGCCATGTCCAAGTTCACCGGAAGCCGTCGTCTGCTCGCCGCCGCCGGCCTCGCCGCCGTCCTGCTCGCCGCGACCGCCTGCGGGCCCGGCGAGGAGAACTCCACCGCCGCCGCCACGACCGCCGCCACCGCCGCCACCCCGGCCGCCCCGGGGACGTCCGCGCCCGGGGCCGCCGGGGATGCCGGGACGGCCGGCGGCGGCCGGCTGGTGGCGGCGAACTCGCCCACGCTCGGCGCGATCGTCACCGACGGCTCGGGCCGCACGCTCTACCGCTTCGACAAGGACACCAGCAAGCCCTCCGCCAGCACCTGCGTCGACGCCTGCGCCGCGAAGTGGCCGCCGGTCCCCGCCCAGGAGAAGGTCGACGTCACCGGCGTCGAGTCGGCCCTGGTCGGCACCGTGACCCGGCCCGACGGGAGCAAGCAGCTCACCCTGAACGGCTGGCCGCTGTACCGCTTCGCCGGGGACACCGCGCCGGGGCAGACCAACGGTCAGGGCGTGGGCGGCACCTGGTTCGCCAGCACGCCCGAGGGCAAGAAGGCCCAGGCCGCGGCCGGCGGCGCGGGCACCGGGCAGGCGAGCGCTCCGGCGCCGTCCGCCAGCAAGCCGCAGACCGGCGGCTACCCGAGCGGCTACTGACGGGCCACGGGACGCGGGTCGCCGGACGGCCGACGTCCGGACGGCGACCCACCGGACCGGCCGGCCCGCAGCACAGCGGTGGTCGCGGGAGGTGGGCGGCTCCTCGGGAGCGCGCTTGCCTCCGCGGCGGCCCCCCGCGAGACTGTCGCGGTGCTGCACCTGGTTCGTGATCACCGCTGGTCGGCGGGCGCCGTCCTCCCGTTCGGCGTCCTGCTCTGCCTCGTCCTCGCGCTCTCCCTCCTGACGGTGCGCCTCTGGCCGGAGGCCGCGGAGTCCGGCGACTACGTCGACATCGGCGCCGTCCGAGCCGTCCACGCCGCCGGCGCCGCCGGCGGTGAGCCCGCGCCGGAGGAGTCCGGCCCGGACGCCTCCACGGGCTCGTCCACCGAGGACTGCGGCCGCAACCTGGAGGGGCACCGCAACAGCGACAACGTGGTGATCTCGCCGGGAGTCGTGGGCGGCGCCCACCACGTCCACGACTACGTCGGCAACCTGTCCACCGACGCCCTGGCCACCGACGCGTCCCTCGCCGCCGCCGGGACGACCTGCACCGGCGGCGACCGCTCCAGCTACTACTGGCCGGTGCTGCGCAGGACCGACCGCGGCGGAGGTACGGCCGCCGGGCACGGCGGGGACCACGGCCAGGACGGCCCCGGCGGGCACGGCAACGCGGGCGAGATCCTCGTCCCCGAGACGGTCACCGTCGAGTTCCGCGGCAACCCGTGGAGCAAGGTCGTACCGATGCCGCGCTTCCTACGGCTGCTGGAGGGCGATCCCACCGCGGCCACCGACGGCGGCGCGGACGCCAGGGCGCGGTGGGGCTGCACCGGCTACCCCGACCGGACGACCGACCGCTACCCGCTCTGCCCCGCCGGCAGCCTGCTCACCCGCACCCTCGACTTCCCCAGCTGCTGGGACGGCCGCGGCACGGACAGCCCCGACCACCGCGCCCATGCGGTGTTCCCCTCCGCCACCGGGGTCTGCCCGCCCCGGACCTTCCCGGTCCCCCACCTCCGGGTCACCCTCGGCTACCGGCCCCCGCCCGGCCGGGCGTTCGCCGTGGACGCCTTCCCCGAGCAGCACCACAGCCCGCGCACCGACCACGGGGTCTTCATCGGCGTCATGACCGACGACCGGATGGCGGCGCTGGTGGCCTGTCTGAACCAGAATCGCAGCTGCCGGGAATCCGGTTGAACCGGAAGGCCGCCGCGTACGTGCTCTGCGTGGCACCCCACGACGGAGGAATGGCGGATGGCGAGGACACGACCCGCGACACAGCGCGGCGCGGCCGACGAGGCACTGATCAGAACGCTCTACGAGCAACACGGCGGTGCGCTGCTCGCGTACGCCATCCGGCTCACGGGTGACCGGGCCGCGGCCGAGGACGCGGTGCAGGAGACCCTGATCCGCGCCTGGCGGAACCCCGAGGCCCTCACCGAGGCCCGGGGCTCGGTGCGCAGCTGGCTGCTGACGGTGGAGCGGAACCTGATCACCGACCGGTTCCGGGCCAGGGCCGCGCGCCCCGTCGAGGTCGCCGAGGTGTCCGAGCAGTCGGCCACCGTGCCGGTGCAGCGCGACCACGCCGAGGGCGTGGTGGAGGCGCTGGTGATGACGGAGGCCCTCGAACAGCTCTCGCCCGAGCACCGGGACGTGCTGCGGTCGATCTACTTCCAGCAACTGTCGGTCGCCGAGGCCGCGGAGCAGCTGGGCGTGCCGGCCGGGACGGTCAAGTCGCGTGCGCACTACGCGCTGCGGGCGCTCAAGCGGTCGTACGCCGGCAAGGCCGGGACGTTGAAGGAGGTGGCGGTGTGAGCACGGAACAGCACGGAACGAACACGGAGCAGCACGAGCGGAACGCGGAGCTCGTCGGCGCCTATGTCCTGGGTGCGCTGGAGCCGGCGGACGCGGCGGCGGTCGAGCGGCACCTGGCCGGCTGCGCGCCCTGTGCCCAGGAGGTGGCCGAGTTGCAGGAACTGGAGCGCGTCCTGGGCGAGGTGCCGCCCGAGATCCTGGTGGACGGGCCGCCCGAGGGCGGCGATCTGCTGTTGCAGCGGACCCTGCGGCAGGCACGGGCGGAGCGGGGGTCGGCCGTCCTGCGACGCCGGGCCTGGACCGGTGTGGCCGCGGTGGCCGCCGCCGCGGCGGTGCTGGCCGCGGGCGTGTCGCTGGGCCGGAGCACGGTGTCCGACCAGCCGCCGGTGGCGGTCGGTCCGGCCCCGTCGTCCGCGACGGTCGCACCGCCCCCGGCGGGCACCCGGACCGCCTCGGTGACGGAGCCGTCCACGGGCGCCCGGATGACACTGACGGTCACCCCGGCGATGGGCTGGGTGCGGGTGAGCGCGGCGGTCACCGGGATCCCGGCGGGTCAGCGCTGCCGCCTGGTGGTCAACGGCAGGAGCGGGGCGAAGGTGGACGCCGGGAGCTGGCTGGTCTCCCCGGCCGGCGCCGAGAAGGGCACGTCCCTGGACGGCTCGGCGCTGGTGGCGCCGGACGACGTCGCGTCGGTCTCGGTGGTGAACGATGCGGGCCGCACCTTCGTGACGGTGCCGGTGTAGGCGGGCAGGGGCCGGGCGGTCCTCCGACCGCCCGGCCCCCTCGGCGCACTACAGGGAGGGCCCGGCCAGGATCACCCGGTCCTCGGCGAGCTCCGCCAGCAGGGCATCCAGCTTCTCCCGGTCGACCGAGGGCATCACGAAGACGTGCACGTAGCTGCGGCGGGTGGACTCGTCGCCCGGGACCATCAGCACGTCCTGGGAGGAGAGCGACCACTTGGCCACCAGCTCCGGGCTGGGCTGGCGGAACCGCACGGTGACGGCGCCCGGAGTGCGGGCCGGCCAGAGCTCGACGCCCAGCTCCCGCTCCATCGTCCGCAGGCGGCCCTCCAGGTAGCCGGCCAGCTCCTGGGCGCCGCGTATGCGGTCCACCTGGTCCTGGTAGGAGTGCCGGGACAGGTGGTCCCAGAGCACCAGCGGGGAGAAGCCGTTGCGGGAGCCGGCGAAGGTGGTGTCGGGTGCGCCGATGTAGTCCGGCTGCGAGGGCGGGGAGATCTGGTACTTCACCTTCGTCATGTAGATGCCGCACGGCCACGGCGCGCCGGGCCACTTGTGGCCGCTCATCGCGATCGAGGAGACCATGTCGACGTCGCCGAGCTCCGCGGTGGGCAGCCGGATGCCGAAGTCGAACTCCGGCAGCTCGACCTCGGGGGCCCAGCCGTACGCATCCGGGTCCTGGGCGGCCATGCGCAGGAACGGCGCGTAGCCGGCGCCCAGCGCGCCGTCCACGTGGATCCAGAAGCCGCGGCGGACGTCGACCAGCGGCTCGCCGGTGCGCGGGTCCTTGCCGTGGACCACCTCGCGGCGGACCAGGCCGTGCCGCTCGAAGATCGGCAGCAGCCGCTCGCAGACCCGCCGGACGTCGTCGTGGGCGCCCTTGAAGGTGCTGCCGAGGTTCAGGTTGACGAAGACCGGGTGGCCCTTCGCGGCGAAGAACTCGACCAGCACGGCCAGGGCGTCGACGTCGATCTCGCCGGGGCCGTCCCAGGAGCGGCCCGAGGGGCCCGGCGCGGAGGGCACCTCGGTGGGCCACTCGCGGCGGCCGGTGGCGGGGTCGACCAGCGGGCACTCGTCGGCGTACTTCTCCAGGCCGACGGCGTGGAAGGTCTCGACGCCCAGGACGCGGACGGCCTTGGCGAAGGAGTAGTGGGTGTCCTCGGAGTAGAAGGCCACCGGGCGGTGGGCGTTCGGGTTGTCCCGGTCGGGCGCCGCCTGGACGTACCGCAGGGCGTCGAAGGGTGCGGCCGGCGGCTGGATCAGCGCCTTGCCGCTCAGGTAGTCCCGGGCGTTCCAGAGCGCGTACATGTTGCCCTCGGTGGAGCCCATGGAGAGCATGTAGCCCCAGTACGACTCGGGGTCGGCGGGGTCGTGCGGGCGCTCGGCGTGCCACAGCTTCGCGTAGTAGTCGAGCACCGAGCGTTCGATCACCTTGGTGTTCGGCTTGTAGCCGCCGCTCTGGAACGGGTCGCCGAGGTTGTTGATGTTGTTCGGCATGAACCGGGCCAGGTCCAGCGCGGTGCCCTGGATGTCCTGGGTGGCCTGGTAGCCCATCAGGTGCCGGCGCTTGCGCGTCAGGTACTCGTCCACCGTGTCCAGGGCGCGCAGCCGCTGGTCGTCGTCGAGGCCTGCGGCGGGGAGCACGAAGTCCCGGTCGTCCAGCTCCGCACCCGGGTCGACGGCGGGCGCGGCGGCGGGCGCGGCGGCGAAGGTGGCGGTGGGGCTCATGGCTGCGGCACTCCGGGGTCACAGGTCGGCCGGCCCGTGGGCGGGAACGGCGGAGGGCGTTCGCCGCTCGCGCCCCAGGATGGAACTTCTCGCCACCGGAGGGAAGGGTCTCCGAACATCATTCGGCCGCAGCCCGCACGATCTTGCGAATCCACGGAATCGGCTGGAATCCTGGGAGCCGTGCCGAACAATCCGCAGCCCCGCCGGGCGCCCGTCGACGACGTCGACCGGGCGATCATCCGCGCTCTGGCCGACAACGCCCGGTTGCCGAACAACGCCCTCGCCGAGGCGGTGGGCATCGCCCCCTCGACCTGCCTGGCCCGGGTGCGCGCGCTCCAGGAGCGCGGGATCATCCGGGGCTTCCGGGCCGAGGTCGACCCGGCGGCGATCGGCCTTCCGCTGCAGGCGATGATCTCGGTCCGGCTCCGGGCGCACACCCGCGAGCAGAACGAGAGCTTCCGCAGCACCGCCCCCGACCTGCCGGGGGTGCTGGCGGTCTTCCACATGGCGGGCTCCGACGACTACCTGCTGCACGTCGGCGTCGCCGGCCCCGAGGCGCTGCGCGACTTCGTCGTCGACCACCTGACCACCCATCCGGCGGTCGCCCAGACCCGGACCAATCTGATCTTCGAGCAGATACCGGGCCGCCGCTACCTCGCCCCCGAGCGGTGAGGTCCCCGGCAGCGGCCGCCCCGGCGGGCGGCCGCTGCCGGCCGGCTACCGGAGGACGCCGCGGACCGCCTCGGGGTCGGTCGGCGCGAGCGGGGCCGCGTCCGCGCCGGCCGTGGCCGTCTTGGCGGTGGCCGCCGGCGGCGGGGTGACGAGGACCGGGGCGGGCTCCGGGGTGGGGGCGCAGGTCTTGGCGATCCGGCCGTCGCCCTTGGGCAGGCTGCCGTCCCGGAGGTAGGCGGTGAAGGTGTCGTCCAGGCAGGCGTTGCCGCGGAAGAGGATCTCGTGGAAGCTGCCGCCGGTCTGGACGACCAGCTTCGAACCGGGCAGTGCGTCGCGCATGGCGAGACCGCCTTCGTAGGGGGTGGCGGCGTCCTCGGTGGCCTGGAAGAGCAGCACGGGCGGCAGGCCCTTGCCGGTGATCTTCAGCCGGCCCGCCTGATTGCCCTGGTAGGGCCAGAACATGCAGGCGGCGTTGTACCACATGTTGTTATAGGTGTAGAAGGGCGCCACGGCGTTCACCGCTGCCTGGTCCTTCTTCCAGAACTCCCAGTCCCGCGGCCAGGCGTTCTCGGTGCACTGCGTCGCGTTGTACGCCGGGAAGGCGCCGTCGTCGGCGCCGGGCGCGGCGTAGCGGTTGTAGGCGATGGACAGCGGCCGGGTGTCGTGCTGGTTCACGAAGGCCGAGAGCACGGTGGCCATCCGCGGCCAGCGCAGGAAGTTGTAGCCACCGCTGTAGAAGGTGTCGTCCAGTTCGGCCGGGCCGATCCTGCCGGGGGCGGGGTCGGCCGCCACCGGCTCGGCCCGCAGGGCGTCCTGGACCCGGTAGTACGCCTGGACGACGCCGGCCGGGTCGGTGCCGAGGTGGTAGACCGCGTCGGCCTTGGCCGTCCAGGCCGCGAAGGCCTCGAAGCGGCGCTGGTGCTCCTTGTCCTGGAGGATGTTGTGGTCGTACCAGCTGATCGTCGGGCCCACGATGCTGTCGAGGACCATCCGCTTGACGCGCGAGGGGAAGAGCTGGCCGTAGGTGGAGCCCAGCGAGGTGCCCCAGGAGCCGCCGTAGAAGCTGATCCGGCGCGCTCCGAGCGCCCGGCGGATGCTGTCCATGTCGCGCGCGCTGTCGACGGTGGTCATGTGCGGCAGCAGCCAGGACCAGTCGGCCGCGCAGTCGGCGGCGTACCCGGCCGCCTTCGACAGCCAGGCCTTCGTCGTACCCCGGTCCACCTGGTAGTCGGGCCGCTCGGCCTCGAAGTAGTGGGGGTCGCAGACGACGTGGGGCTCGCTGCCGTTGGTGCCGCGCGGGTCGAAGCCGATCCAGTCGTAGGTCGAGGCGACGTCCGCCGGGAGCTGGCCGGAGAGGGAGGCGGGCATCCAGAGGCCGGAGATCCCGGGTCCGCCGGGGTTGAGCAGGATCGGGCCCTGCTGCTTCTCCTTGGGGGCGGTGGCCGGGAGCCGGTCGACCTTGATCTTGATCTTGCGGCCGTGCGGGTCCGCGTAGTCGACCGGGACCTCCAGCAACGCGCACTGGAGCGCGGGCGTGGCGGGGTCGTTGCAGGAGCTCCAGACGAGCTTCCCCTGCCCGGTGTCCTCGGGGGCGGCGGCCACCGCGTCGGGGCCGACGGGCTCGGCGTCGGCGGCCGCGCCGCCGAACGCGGCGACGGCCACGGCGGCCGAGAGCAGGGCGATGACTTTTCTCATGGGGAGCATGATGTGATATGTGCAATATCACATCTACAGTACTGACCGGACGTTACGAAGCTGTGATGGACGGGGAGTTGGGCCCCCCTTGCCCGCCGGCCGGCAGGAGGGGCCCACGGCGGCGGGCGAGGAACTTGCCCACTTCCCAGAGCAGCAGCAGCGCGAGCGCGGCCAGCAGCGCCCAGCCGAACTGCCGGGCGTCGAGCTCGGTGGTGCCGAGGATGCGGCGGAACGCGTCCGTCTGCGTCACCAGCACCGCCAGGACGAACTCCGCCAGGGCCGCCAGGTTCATCTGCTTGCTGTCGAAGGTGTGCGTGCTCAGCGCCGACGCACGTTCGCTGCGGCACTCGAACGCCGCCACGATCAGGCAGAGCGCGAAGGCGGTGAACGCGATCGAGTTGCCGATGTGAACGCTGCCGTAGTGACGCTCCCCCAGCTTGATCAAACCGAGCAGCGCGGCCGTGACCGCCAGCCCGGCCAGCCCCACGGTGACCACCACGGGCCTGGTCAGCACCGACTCGCCGCGCGGGCGCGGGGTGCGCGCCATCAGCCCCGGGCTCTCCCGGTCGAAGCCGAGCGCGAAGCCGAACGGGGCGTTGACCACGAAGTGGATCCAGAGCACCTGCGGCGGGGTGAACGGCTCGCCGGCCGCGATGTCGAGGACGGTGGCGCCGAGGAAGGTCAGCACGAAGGCGACCAGCAGCAGGAGGACGAAGCGGATGTACTTGGTCAGGTTGTCGTAGAGCTTCCGGCCCTCCGCCACGGCGTGCACGATGGTGGCGAAGTTGTCGTCGGCGAGCACCATCCGGCTGGCGTTCTTGGCCACGTCGGTGCCGCTGCCCATCGCGATGCCGATGTCGGCGGCCTTGATCGCCGGCGCGTCGTTGACGCCGTCGCCGGTCATCGCGACCACGTCGCCCTTCTTCTTGAGCGTGTCGGCGAGCAGCACCTTGTGCTCCGGTGCCACCCGGCCGACCACGCCGATGCCGTCGATCCGGGCCAGCCGCTCGTGCTCGGGCAGCGCCGCGAAGTCCGCACCGAGCACGGCCTCGCCGGGGATGCCGAGCTGCCGGGCGATGGCCGCGCCGGTGGTCACGTCGTCGCCCGTCACCATGCGGACCCGGATGTGGGCGGCCTGCGCGCTGGCGACGGCGTCCTTGGACTCCGCGCGCGGCGGGTCGACCATGCCGACCAGGCTGGTCATCCGCAACCCGGTGACGTAGCCCAGCAGGTCGCCCTCGGGGTCGAAGTCCGCCGGGTCGAGGTCCCGGAACGCTGCGGCCATCACCCGGCGGCCCTCGGCGCCCATCCGGGCGACCTGCGCCTCGGCGCGCCCGCGCAGGTCCGCGTCCCAGGCGATGCCCGTCCCTTCGGCGAGCGCCGTGGTGGCCCGCGACGTCACCGCGGGCGCGGCGCCCTTGACGAAGCACCGCACCACCCGCCGGCCGCCCGCGTCCACCGCGTCGGTGAAGACCGCCATCAGCTTGTAGGTCGGGTCGAACGGCAGCGTGGCGAGCCGCGGGTACCGCTCGCGGCTCGCCTCGATGTCCAGCCCGGCCTTGTGCCCGAGCACGAGCAGCGCACCCTCGGTGGGATCGCCCACCACCTCGCCGTCCACCAGCTGGGCGTCGTTGGCGATCAGGAACGGCAGGACGGCGCCCTCGACGTCCGCCGAGGCCCCCGCGACGTGGTGGATCCGGCCGTCGAGGCGGTAGCCGGTGCCGGAGACGGTGTAGCGGTCGGTGGGGCTGAGCACCTCGACGACGGTGACCTGGTTCATCGTCAGGGTGCCGGTCTTGTCCGAGTTGATCGCCGAGGTGAAGCCGAGCGTCTCGACGGAGGGCAGTTCCTTCACGATCGCGTTGCGTCTGGCCAGGCTGAGGCTGCCGACCGAGAGGATGACCTGGCTGACGGTCGGCAGCGCCTCCGGAATGGCGGCGATGGCCAGCGACACGGCGCTCACGAACAGGGCGTCCCACGCCTGCCCGCGGCTGCGGCCCAGCGCGAACATCACGACCATGGTCAGTCCGGCCGCGCCCGCGATCCACAGCGTCAGGGTGTTGAGCTCGCGGGTGAGCGGCGACTGCTCCTTCTCCGTCGCCGAGAGCATCCCGGAGATCTTGCCCAGCTCGGTGGCGGAGCCGGTCGCGGTGATCACGAGCAGTCCGCTGCCGTGGGTGACCGGGGTGTTCATGAACGCCATGTTCGACTGCTCGCCCGGCGCCAGCCGCTCCCCCGGCACGATGCCGGTGTCCTTCACCGCCGGCACGCTCTCACCGGTCAGCGCCGACTCGTCGATCTGCAGGGCGGTGGCCCGCACGATCCGCCCGTCCGCCGGCACCTGGTCGCCCGCCGAGACGAGCACGACGTCGCCCACGACCAGCCCCTCGGCCGGGATCTCCGACTCGGCGCCGTCCCGCCGGACCCGGGCGGTCGCCTTCATCATCGACTTCAGCGCGTTCATCGCGCTCTCGGCCTTGCCCTCCTGGCGCAGGCCCACCACCGCGTTGAACAACGTCAGGACGACGAGCAGGATGCCGGTGGACCACTCCCCGATCACCAGCGAGACCACCGCGGCCGCCACCAGGATGAGCTGCATGTAGCTGCGGTACTGGTCGAGGAAACGCAGCCAGCCGGGCCTCGGCCGCTCCTCCGGCAGCGCGTTCGGCCCGTTCGCGGCGAGCAGCCCGGCCGCCCGGGCGGCGCTCAGCCCCGTGGACGGATCCACCCCGAGCCGGGCGGCGGTCTCCTCGGCGGACCGTGCGTACCACGGTGTCCCGGCATCCGCTCCCGGCGGCTCGGTCGGCTCGGCCATCTCTCGCTCCTCCTGTCCGGGTCCGGTACCGGCCCGGCGGCCGGACCACTCGGCCGGACCGCTCAGCCGGCCCGGTGGCGCGCCGCGTACGGGTCGCGCTCGGCGCCGTGCGGGGCCTCGGCCTCCAGCTGCCGCTTGGCGGCCCGGAGCTCCTTCAGGGCCGCCCGGCCGACCGTCGGGTACTGCGGATCGATCTCCATCAGGGTGTGCGCGAGCACCGCCGCGGCGCAGATGCGGGCGAACCACTTGCGGTCGGCCGGCACCACGTACCAGGGGGCCCAGGGCGTGCTGGTGGCCGACAGCATCTCGGAGAACGCCTCCTGGTACTCGTCCCAGTGCGCGCGCTCGCGGATGTCGGCCGCGGAGAACTTCCAGTTCTTCTCCGGCAGGTCGATCCGCTTCAGGAAGCGGATGCGCTGCTCCTCCTCGGAGAGGTTCAGGAAGACCTTCACCACCTTGAACCCGTTGTCGGTGAGGTAACGCTCCCAGTCGTTGATCTCGCGGAAGCGGCGGCGCCAGATCTCCCGGCCGCGCGCCTCCGCCGGCAGCCGCTGCCGGTCGAGGTTCTCCGGGTGGACGCGCACCACCAGGACCTCCTCGTAGTGCGACCGGTTGAAGATGGCGATGTCCCCGCGGGCCGGCAGCCGCTGCGCGTACCGCCACAGGTAGTCGTGGTCGAGCTCCTCCGCGGACGGCACCTTGAAACTGCTCACGTGCACGCCCTGCGGGTTCACCCCGCTCATGACGTGGCGGATCGTCCCGTCCTTGCCGCCCGCGTCGAGCGCCTGGAGGCAGAGCAGCACCCCGTGGGTGTCCTGGGCGGCCAGCCGCGCCTGGTACTCCGCCAGCAGCTCCACCCCGGCGCGGAGCAGCTCCGCGCCGTCCCGCTTCCTCAGTCCCGCCTTGTAGCGCGGGTCGAAGTCCCGCGCGAGGTCCACCGTCGCCCCCGGCTCCACCCGCAACGGCTCGATGAACTCCGCTATGCGCTCGGCCGTCCGCCTGTCCGCCATCGCCCGCACCACCCTCTCGTCGGTCCGGCCGGTAACGCCCCCCGACGGCCCGGAGCACCGGGCGCCGCGGCCGGTCCGCACCGCCCGCGGCCGGCGATCCCGGTGACCCGTTGCCACCCTCGGACCTGCGGCGGCGGCCGGCAACCGTGCTGGGCCATCCGGGTTGCGGCGCCCGTTCCGGGCACCGGGCCGGCGGGTCCAGGGCCTCTCTCTCGGATCCTGCCGGGCGGGCGACAGGATCCGGAGGAGAGGCCCTATCGGGGCACGGAGCGCACCAGGAGCAGGGCGATGTCGTCGGTGCGGTGGTCGGCCTGGCCGGCTCGGCCGATGAGGGCGTCGGCGAGACGGTCGAGCGGTTCGCGGCCGTAGCGGGCCAGTGTGGCGATCAGGCCGGCGACCGCCTGGTCTGGGTCGGTGCCGGGGGCGTCGATGAGGCCGTCGGTGTACAGGACCAGGGTGGTGCCGATCGGCAGGTCGATCCGGATCTGCGGGTACTCGGCGGCGGGGTCGACGTTCAGCACCACACCGGTGAGCGGTTCCAGGGCGCGCGCCCGGCCGTCCGGGCCGTAGAGCAGCGGCACCGGGTGGCCGGCGCTGGCCAGCCAGGCCTCGCGGCGGACGAGGTCGACGCAGAAGTAGGTGCAGCTGGCCAGCAGGGCGGTGTCGAGGTCGGCCAGCAGGCGGTTGGTACGGGTCAGCACGGTGCTCGGGTCGGCGTCGGCCGCGGCGAAGGCGCGGACCGCGGTGCGGACCTGGCCCATCAGCGCGGCGGCGTTCACGTTGTGGCCCTGGACGTCACCGATGACGACGGCCACGGAGTCCGGCCCGACCCGGATGAGGTCGTAGAAGTCGCCGCCGACGTCCATGTCCTCCGTGCACGGGAGGTAGCGGGCGCTGATGTCCAGGCTCGGGACGGCGGGCAGCGCCCGGGGCAGCAGGCTCTCCTGCAGGCCGTGCGCGAGGACCAGTTTGGTGTCGTACAGCCGGGCGCGGTCCAGGGCCTGGGCGATCAGACCGCCGAGCGAGGTGAGGACGGCGCGCTCCTCCGTGTCGAAGCGGTGCGGCTCGGCGAAGGCCAGCACGCAGGTGCCGATCAGGCGGCGCGAGGTCACCAGCGGCAGGTAGGCCCAGGCGGCCATGCCGTCCTGGGTCTCGTGGCGGTCCGGGTAGAGCCGTTCCAGCTCCGCGCGGGTCTCGAAGAACGCGGGCACCGGGTTGGTCGACGCCTGGACGCCGGGCGTGGACTCGCTCAGCGACGTGCCGTCGAACTGGTCGACCAGCCCGGCCGGGTAGCCGCGGTGGCCCGCGATGCGCAAACGGCCCCCCTCGGCCATCAGGACGGCGACGGCCTGGCCGCCGAAGCCCGGCAGGATCTGTTCGGAGACCATCGTCACCACGTCCTGCACGCTGATGGCCTCCGTCAGCGCGCTGGCGAGGTGGAGCAGGTGGTAGAGCGCCCCGGGCCGGGTGTGCACCGTCCGCTCGGCGGGCCGCTCGCCCTGTCCGTCCGGCCGGGCGACGTCGGCGGCGGCGATCTGCACGGTGACCCCGGAGGCGTCGGGGAACAGCCGGAACGACAGCCACCGGTCCGGCGGCCGCAGCGCGACGAAGGAGGTGGGCTGACCGCCGATCACCGCCGCCCGGTAGTGGTACTCGTACACCGGATCGCGCAGCCAGCGCAGCACCGACCACAGCCGCGCGCCCAGCAGCTTCTCCACCGGCTCGCCCAGCAGCTCCGCCGCGGTGGGGGTGACCGCGGCCAGCCGGCCGTCCAGGTCGATGTCGCAGACGCCCTCGGGCAGCCGGGCCGACATGGTGGCGAGGGGGTCTGCGGACCGGTTCTCCGCCACCACGGGGATCGGGCCGGGCCGGACCGGACGGCCCGCCCGGGCCGCCTCCGCCAGGACCTCCGTCAGCCCCCGGGCGAGCTGATCCAGCGCGTCGCGTTCGCGGGGCGCCAGCTCCGAGGGGTGCGCGCCGGGCCAGAGCAGGAAGAGCGCCCCGTACGTCGTGCCCCGCGCGACCAGCGGGACGGCGGCGAGGCAGAACGCGTACGGCATGGCGACCGCGACCCGCGGGTAACGGCGCGCCATCTCCTCGGCGCCGCCCACCCAGACGACCCGGCCGTCGCGCGCCGCGTCGACCACCGGGATCGGCACGGTCATGCCGACGTGCTGCCACGGTCTGGTGAACTGCCGGGCGGCCCCGAACGTCATGACGAGCTCGAGCAGCTGCCGGTCGTCCGAGAACAGGTACAGGCCGCCCATGTGCGCGCCGAGGCGTTCCGGCACCGACCGCAGGATCTGCGCCACCAGCTCGGCGCCGCGCCCCGCCGTCGCCTCGGCGGCCTCGGGCGCGGGCTCCGAGGACGGACCCCGTGACATGCCTACCACTAGAACCCCATTCGAGCGAACCCCGTTCGAACCGACGAGTGAGCCCGTAGCCTCCCTCCATACTGGCCCGGCCGGGTGCCATCCGTCCCGTTGCCGGCCGGGCGGCCGGAGGGCCGGAGGGCCGGGAGCGTCCACACGGGCGGCGCGGGTGGGCGGTCGACGTGGGTGGCGCGCGCGGACGGCGCGGGCGGGGGGCGCGGGCGGGGGGCGCGGGCGGGGGGCGCGGGCGGGGGGCGTGGGCGGGGGGCGTGGGCGGGGGGCGTGGGCGGGGGGCGTGGGCGGCGCGGGCGGGGGGCGTGGGTGGACGGGCGGGGTCACGAGTTCCGTTCGGCCCGCCCGTTGCCCACCCCCGGCACCGGCGGCGCCGCCGCACGCCGCTGCCGGCGGAGCCAGACGGTCAGCAGCACGCAGGGCAGCACCAGACCGCAGACACTGAGCACGAGGAACTCCGCGAATCCGCTGATGTGGCCGACCAGCCACGCGAAGTTCTGCCCGAAGAAGCCGACCACGAAGGACAGCGGCAGGAACACGGTCGCGACGATCGTGAGCCGTTCCATCGTGGCGCTCTGCCGGAGGTTGATCCGGTTCTGCTCGACCGAGATGACCGCGATGTTCGCCTCCAGGACGGTCGCCAGCAGGTCGCGCTGGGCCGCGACCTCCTCGTTGACCAGCAACAGGTGGTCGTGCACGTCGCGCAGGTACGGCAGGAGCTCGGTCGGCGCCCTGCCGGTCTCCAGCCGGCGGCCCAACACGCCGAGCAACGGGTGCACGGCACGGTAGAAGTCGGTGGCCTCGCGACGCAGGAAGTAGATCCGCTCGGTCGGGGCGACCGTGCCGGAGAACACCGTGGCCTCGATCTGCTCGATGTCGCGTTCGAGCTCGGTGACGACCGGCGCGTAGCCGTCCACGACCTGGTCGAGGATCGCCCAGAGCGTGGACGCGCTGCCGGTCCGCAGCAGCTCGGGCCGGCGCTCCAGCCGGCTGCGCGCGCCGGCCAGCTCGCTGGCGACCCCTTGGCGGACGGTGATCACGAAGTGTTCGGCGAGGAAGACGCTGATCTCGCCGGTGTCGACCTCCTCGCGCTCGTCGTCGTAGCGCGCGGTGCGCAGGATGATCAGCTCCGTGCCGTCCTCGTACTGCTCGGCCTTCGGCCGCAGGTGGTAGGCCTGGGCGTCCTCCACGGCGAGCTCGTGCAGCCCGAAGCTCTCGCGGACCTTGGCCAGCTCCTCCTCCCCCGGCTCGAACATGCCCAGCCAGACGAAGCCGCCCTGGGTGCAGCGCGCCGCCGCCTCCTCAAGCGGCATCGGACCCTCGTGCTGCCGGCGTCCGTCGCGATAGTGCGCGCAGTCGACGATCATGGCCTTCCTCCTCGCGTCCGGCCGCTGCCGCCCTCTTCCGATGATCCCGCCGATCCGGTGCACGGCCCTCTCCGCTCGGGTCCGCGATCCCTCCGGTCCGGATCCGCGATCCCTCCGGTCCTGGCCCGCAGCCCTCTCCGGTCCTCGCCCGGCCGGCCGCGGGGCGGTGCCGACCGGGGCCCGCACGCCTGGTTCCCCGGGCCTCCCCGGTGCCGTAGCGTGGCCGCGTGAACGCGAACTCGTCCGCGCGGCACGACGCCGTGATCGTCGGTGGTGGGCACAACGGGCTGGTGGCGGCGGCGTACCTCGCCCGGGCCGGCCTCCGGGTGCTGGTGCTGGAACGGTTGCCGCAGGTCGGCGGAGCGGCGGTGTCGGCCCAGGCGTTCGCGGGAGTGGACGCCCGGCTGTCCCGCTACTCGTACCTGGTGAGCCTGCTGCCGCGGAAGGTGGTGCGCGACCTGGGGCTCCGGCTCGACCTGCGGCGGCGCCGGATCTCCTCCTACACGCCCGTTGTCCGGGACGGGAAGCCCACCGGGCTGCTGGTGGACGCCTCCGACCCGGGCCGGACGCGGGAGTCGTTCCGGGCACTGACCGGGGCGGACCGGGAGTGGGAGGCATGGCAGCGCTTCTACGGGACGACCGGACGGATCGCCCGCCGGCTGTTCCCCACGCTCACCGAGCCGCTGCCCTCCCGCGCCGAGCTGCGCCGGCTGGTCGCGGACGACGCCGCCTGGGAAGCCCTGTTCGAACGACCGCTCGGCGAGACGATCGAGCGGACCTTCGCCGACGACCTGGTGCGCGGCGTGGTGCTGACGGACGCGCTGATCGGCACCTTCACCCACGCCCACGACCCCGCGCTGCGGCAGAACCGCTGCTTCCTCTACCACGTGATCGGCAACGGCACGGGCGACTGGGACGTCCCGGTCGGCGGGATGGGCGCGGTGACCGGCGCACTGGCCGAGGCGGCGCGGGCGGCCGGCGCGGAGATCCGGACCGGCTGCGAGGTCACCGCGATCGCCACCGACGGGAACGGCGACGCAGAGGTGACGTACCGTCATCATGACGGCGAGGAGACGGCGGTGGGCCGGCGGGTGCTCGTGAACGCCGCCCCGGCGGTACTGACCGGCCTGCTCGGCGAGGAGCCCGGTCCGGGGCCGGCGCCCGAAGGCGCCCAGCTGAAGGTCAACATGGTGCTGCGCCGGCTGCCCCGGCTGAGGGACACCGCCGTCGATCCACGGGACGCCTTCGCCGGCACCTTCCACATCGCCGAGGGCTACCGGCAGTTGGAGACCGCCTACACGGAGGCGGAGGCCGGGCGGATCCCCTCGGCGCCGCCGTCCGAGATCTACTGCCACACCCTGACCGACACCTCGATCCTCGGGCCGGAGGCCGTCCGGCAGGGGTTCCAGACCCTGACGCTGTTCGGACTGCACATGCCCGCGCGGCTGTTCGCCGACCCGGCGGCCAAGGAGCGCGCCCTGGCGGCGAGCCTGGCGCAGCTCGACGCGGTCCTGGCCGAGCCGATCGCCGACTGTCTGGCGACCGACGACGCCGGGCGCCCCTGCGTGGAAGCCAAGACGCCGCCGGACCTGGAGCGGGAGATCGGCCTGCCGGGCGGGCACATCTTCCACCGGGACCTCGAATTCCCCTTCGCGGCAGGGAGCCCGGACGGTGCCGCGGCGCGCTGGGGTGTGGCGACGGCGCACCCGAACGTGCTGCTGTGCGGCGCAGGAGCGGTCCGCGGCGGAGGCGTCAGCGGCATCCCCGGGCACAACGCGGCGCAGGCGGTGCTGGAGGAACTGGCCGGCTAGCGCTGCTCGAACCGCCCGGCCGGGCGACCGCCGGACCTGTCGGCCTGCCGGCGGACCCGTCGCCCTGCCCGCGGCCCCGTCGGCCTGCCGGCGGACCCGTGGGCCTGCCCGCGGACGGACACGGCGGGTGACCGATCCGGTGACCGAGTGTCCACCGGATCGGTCCAACTCCCCCGCCGGCAGGCCGAACTGAACGCCCAGGGTGGCACGGCGGTCACCGTCCGCCGTCACCGCGGACCCTTGGCCCGGAAGCCTGGCATGTCACTCCCCGTAGCGGTTTACTGGAGTGAGCAGGGCAGGAAAGGGAGGCCCGGCGATGGCTTGCCCACACCCGTACGGATTCCACACCGAAGTCCGCGAGCAGTACGCGACGGCCGGGGCGGAGGTGACCCGTCTGGTGCAATCCGTCACCGAGGAGCAGTGGGCGGCGCCAACCCCGTGCCGGGACTGGGACGTCCGCAACCTGGTCAACCACCTCGCAGCACAGCACCTCTGGGTCTGCCAGGCGGTGGCCGGCTACGCCCCGGAGCAGATCGGCCGCCGTTTCGAGGGCGACGTCCTGGGCCGCAACCCCCTCGGCGTGTGGACGATGGCCGTCGACACCGCCGTTCGCGCCATCAACCAGCCCGGCGCCCTGGACCTGCTGGTCCACGTGCCGTACGGGATGCGCGATGTGGGCGGCTACGCCCGCGAGTTGACCGCCGAGACCGTCGTGCACAGCTGGGACCTCGCCCGGGCCCTGGGCGAGCGCGGCCCCATGCCGCCGGGCGCCGCCCGGTACGCGCTCGCGGAGTTCCGGAACTACCGGAACCTCGCCGGCACCGGCCGGTTCGACCCGCCGCGCACCACCCCACCGGGCGCCGACGCCCAGGAGCTGCTGCTCGCCTTCACCGGCCGCGACCCGCAGTGGTCCGCCGAACGACTCCGCTGACCACCGGCGCACCGTCCCGTCCGTCTCGCCCGTCCCGCCCGTCCCGTCCTCGACGGCGTCGGAAGCACCCACGAGAACCCGGCGGCGACAGCGCGGCCGGCTGTGGCACGACACCGTGTCACAGCCGGCCGCGCCGTCTCGTCCCAGAAGGTGCGACACCGACTCGGAAGAGGAGAACGTGGGATGACGAAGATCGGCATCATCATCGGCAGCACCCGGCCGGGCCGGAACGGCGAGCAGGTCGCCGCGTGGGTGCGGGAACTGGCCGAACGGCACGCGGGCGACCGGGCGTCCCTCGACGTGCTCGACCTGAAGGAGTTCGACCTTCCGCTGCTGGACGAGCCGCTTCCCGCGCTCGTCGCGCCGGGCGGGAAGCCGCACACCGTCCGGTGGGCGGAGCGGGTCGGCGCCTGCGACGCGTACATCGTCGTGACGCCCGAGTACAACTGCGGCGCCCCGGCGCCCCTGCAGAACGCCGTCGACTACCTGTACCGGGAGTGGACGCGCAAGGCGGTCGCGTACGTCGGCTACGGCTCCTTCGGCGCCGTACTGGCGGTGCAGGAGCTGCGGGCGCAGGCCGGCCGGCTGCAGATGGCGGACATCGGGCCGCAGTTGGCGCTCTCGCTGCGGGAGGACTTCGTCGACTTCACGAAGTTCGAGCCGCGGGAGCAGCACGTCGGGGAGTTGCAGAAACTCGTCGACGAACTGCTCGCGTGGAGCGCCGCACTGGCCCCCCTGCGCGCCGCCGCCTGACCGGACACCCCGGACCGGCGCACCCTGCCCCGGCCTCCGCACGAGGAGGCCGGGGCAGGGCTTCACTGCGCCAGGCACAGCCTTCCCGCACGCCTACCGCAGCCCGCCGCACCGCCGAGGCCGGCAACGATCGGGCCCTGGCGCGGATCAGGCCTTCTTGACCACACTCGACTTGAGCTGCATGGCGCCGAAGCCTTCGATGCGGCAGTCGATGTCGTGGCCCTCGACGCCGTCCACCAGGCGGATGTTGCGCACCTTGGTGCCCGCCTTGATGCCCGAGACGCTGCCCTTGACCTTGAGGGCCTTGATGACTGTCACGGTGTCGCCGTCGGCCAGCACGTTGCCGACCGCGTCCTTGATCACCCGCTCGCCGGCCCCGGCGGAGGAGGCCTCGCCGCCGTCGCCGGGCATCCACTCGTGGCCGCACTCGGGGCAGACCATGAGGCCGTTCATCTCATAGGTGTACTGGCCCGCGCACTGCGGGCACGGGGGGAGTTCGTCGCTCATGCTTTCAGGATATCCACGCCGGGAGGGCGTTTCCCGTGGTCAGGGGGTACGCGGGCCCACAGCGCACCCTCTCCGGACAGCTCGGCCGCCAAGCCGGGCCCGCGAAAACCCGTGGCTCCGACGAGCTCACGATGCTAGCAATGTGACATGCTACAAGGCGCCCACATCACCCTCCGAGCCCGGCACGAGACCGACGTCCCCGTGCTCCAGGCCGAGCTCTACGACGACGTCGCGACCCGCTCACGGGCCGACTCCCGAGCCTGGCGGCCCATCCCACCGGGGTCGACGCAGTCGCCGTACGCGGTCTCCGGGGCCTCCGACGAGGCCGCCTGCTTCTCCGTGGTCGAGACGGCCTCGGGGGAACTGGCCGGCGAGGCCCTGCTCTGGGGCATCGACACCCACAACCGGACCGCCCACCTGGGCATCGCACTGCGGCCGGCCCACCGGGGGCGCGGGTTCGCCGCGGACGTCCTGCGAGTGCTCTGCCGCTTCGGCTTCACGGTCCTCGGCCTGAACCGGCTACAGCTGGAGACCCTCGCGGACAACGCGCCGATGGTCCGCGCCGCCACGGCGGCCGGCTTCACCACCGAGGGCACGCTCCGCCGCTCGGCCTGGGCCTGCGGGGAGTTCGCGGACCAGGTGGTACTCGGACTGCTGGCGGAGGAGTGGCGGGGCTGAGCCGGCCACCGCGGGGCGGCGGGCGACCCGGTCCGGGTCACCCGCCGCTCGGCCTGCCCTCCGACGGCACTCTGCGCACCGGCGGACGCTGCGTGTCCACTCGTGACAACCAGCTCGGCTGGGGCACTCCGCTCGCCATCATGGACTGCACCGGCGCTGCCGGTCAGATCTGGACGCTGCGAGGCGACGGCTCGCTGTAAAACCCCACCGCCAACGCCTGTCTGGAGCTGCCCGGCTGGAACGACGCCAACGGGACCGTCCCCGGTCTCTGGCAGTGCAACGGCAACGCCAACCAGCGCTGGAAGCTCTACGTCAGCACCGCCTGACGGCCCTCGGCTGATACAGGTCACACACACCCCGGGCTCGCGACGCAACCCCCGTCGCGGGCCCGGACCCTTACCCGTCCAGCACTCAGCCTGCGTCCGCACCCCTCGAGACCGGGCGGACGGTCTCGGTCTGGGCCTGCGGGGAGTTCACGGACCAGGTGGTACTCGGACTGCTGGCGGAGGAGTGGCGGGGCTGAGCCGGCCACCGCGGAGCGGCGGCGAGCCGGGACAGCCTTATGTCAACGCCATTGACCTTGAGGTCGGCCCGGCGGTCTGATGGCGGCATCCGGAGGCCCGAACCCCCACGCACCGAAGGAGCCACCCCCATGGCCGACCCCGTCCACGCCCTCCAGGACGCCCAGCCCGTACCGTTCTGGCTGGACGACCCCCGGCGGCCCACCCCCGCCCCCGCCCTGGTCGGGGACGTCCGGTGCGACCTGCTGGTGGTCGGCGGCGGCTACAGCGGCCTGTGGACCGCCCTGATCGCCAAGGAGCGCGACCCCGCCCTGAACGTGGTGCTGATCGAGGCCCAGGAGGTCGGCTGGGCCGCCTCCGGCCGCAACGGCGGCTTCTGCGAGGCCAGCCTCACCCACGGCCTCGCCAACGGGCACCAGCGCTGGCCCGGCGAACTCGCCACCCTGGAGCGGCTCGGCGCCGCCAACCTCCAGGCCATGGAGGACACCGTCGAGCGCCACGGCATCGACTGCAACTGGGAGCGCACCGGCTCCCTCGTCGTCGCCACCGAGCCGTACCAGGTCGAGGGCCTGCACGAGTTCGCCGAACTCGCCGCCCGGTACGGAAGCCGGCCCGACGTCCTCGACCGCGAGGCCGTCCGCGCCGAGATCGACTCCCCCACCTTCCTCGGCGCACTCTGGGACCGCGAGGGCGTCGCCATGCTCAACCCCGCCCGCCTCGCCTGGGGCCTCAAGCAGGCCTGTCTCGACCTGGGCGTGTGCATCCACGAGCACACCCCGGCCACCGGGCTCACCGACTCCCCGCGCGGGATCACCGTCCGCACCCCGTACGGCCGCGTCGGCGCGCGCCGCGTCGCGCTCGCCACCAACGCGTTCCCCTCGCTGCTGCGCCGCCACCGCCCGTACACGGTGCCGGTCTACGACTACGCGCTGATGACCGAACCGCTGACCGGGCAGCAGCTCGCCTCGGTCGGCTGGAAGCACCGCCAGGGCTTCGCCGACAGCGCCAACCACTTCCACTACGTCCGGCTCTCCGCCGACAACCGCATCCTGTTCGGCGGGTACGACGTCGTCCACCAGTTCCGCAGCCGGGTGCGGGCCGAGCGCGACCAGCGGCCGGAGACCTTCGCCACCCTCGCCCGGCACTTCTTCCGGACCTTCCCCCAGCTGGAGGGCGTCCGCTTCAGCCACGCCTGGGGCGGCGCGATCGACACCTGCACCCGGTTCAGCGCCTTCTTCGACCTCTCGCACGGCGGCCGCGTCGCCTACGCCGCCGGCTTCACCGGCCTGGGCGTCGGCGCCACGCGCTTCGGCGCCGAGGTCATGCTCGACCTGCTGGCCGGTGCCCGCACCGAGCGCACCGCACTGGAGCTGGTCCGCCGCAAGCCGCTGCCGTTCCCGCCCGAGCCGGCCCGCTCGATCGGCATCGGCATCACCCAGTGGGCCCTCACCCGCGCCGACGCCGACGCCGGCCGGCGCAACCTCTGGCTGCGCACCCTGGACCGCTGCGGCCTCGGCTTCGACAGCTAGGGGTGCAACCGGCAAGGCCCGCCGGGTCTCCGACCGTGGGCCCGCCGCCGGGACTTCGCCCTGCACAGAGGGTGAGGGCCAGGAAGGCCGGGGGTGCGGAAAACCGCCCTACCGACCCGGGTGGCAGCACGATGGCCGACCGCGCGGCCGCCCGGCACGCTGGACGCGAACAGGACGGACACCACGAACAGGGGCGATCGATGAGGGCACGCGCGAGGGCCGCAGCACTGCGGGTGGGAATTTGTGCGTTGGCGGTGTTGGGGTTCCTCCCGGCTGCGGCCGTTGCGGAGCCGGTGCCGGCATCGCAGTCCGCCGGCCTCAGGGAGGGCATCGAGCAGGCGGTCGCGGACGGCTTCCCCGGAGTCGTGGCGTACGCCAGGCGCGGAGGGCTGGAGTCGCGGGTAGCGGCCGGCCTCGCGGACACGGCGACCGGCGAGCGGGCCCGGCCGGACCAGCGGTTCCGGATCGCCAGCAACACCAAGGCGTTCGTCTCGACGGTGCTCCTGCAGCTGGAGGGCGAGGGACGGCTCTCACTGGACGACAGCGTGGAGAAGTGGCTGCCCGGCGTAGTCCGGGGGAACGGCGACGACGGCCGAGCGGTCACCGTCCGGCAGCTGCTCAACCACACCTCGCGCATCTACGACCCGACCACCGAGCCGGCGTTCTTCGCGCCCTACCTGGAGCGCCATGACTGGGACTACGTGTACACCCCGCGGGAAGTGATCGCCCGTGCCGTCCAGCACGAGCCGCTGCCCGGCCGCGGCTGGGCTTACTCCAACACCAACTACCTGCTCGCCGGTCTGGTGATCGAAGCCGTCACACACCACAGTGCACCCGCCGAGATCCACCGGCGGATCCTCGCCCCGCTCGGCCTGAAGGACACCTCCTTCCCACTGACCGACCCGACCATTCACGGCCCTCACCTGCACGGTTACGACCTCAAAGGACAGGACGTCACCCGGTTCAGCCCGTCGTACGACTGGACCGCCGGCGCCATGATCTCCACGGTCGACGACCTGGCCCGGTTCCACCGCGCCCTGTTCACCGGCAAGCTGCTGCGCCCCGCCCAGCAGCGCGAACTCCTGACCACGGTGCCCACCCCCGGCCCGGCGGCGTACGGACTCGGCGTTCAGTACCTCGACCTGCCCTGCGGCTCGGGGCCGGACGCCAGGCGGATCGGTGTCTGGGAGACCGACGGCGGAGGCCCCGGCTTCACCAGCGTTTCGCTCACCACCGTGGACGCTGAGCGGCAGCTGGTCCTCGTCGGCAACGTCTTCGATCTCGGGGCCGATCTGAGGCGCGAGCAGAGCGCCCCGCGGAGCATGGGACTGGTGAAGGCGCACGTGGCAGCCCTGTGCGACTGACGCGGTGCCATGACACCACCGGCGACATCACCGTCGGCGCCGCCGCCGGCGTCTCCGCCACCCTGGACGCCGGCACCGCCCACGGCCGCATCGGCAACGGCCTGCGGAACGACGGCAGCGCCGGACTCGACGTCCGTGCCACCACCTCGCACGGCGACATCACCGCCCGCGCCCCTGACGACACCTCGACGGGTGGGCCGCCCGGGTGGACCGCTTCGTGTGGCGGCGTCCGGGGGCCGGGCCGAGGATGGAGGCCGTTGTGCGTGTCCGTCCGTCGAGACCGGAGGTCGAAATGGCGACCCTGACGGTGTGGCGTTTCCCCACCGCGAGCGGGGCCGATGAGGCCCTCGACACCCTGAAGCGGCTGCAACGCCAGGAGCTGATCAAGGTCCAGGACGGCGCCGTGGTCAGCTGGCCCGAGGGCGCCCGCAAGCCCAAGACCCGCCACCTGAGCGACATGACCGGCATGTGCGCCCTGGGCGGCGCGTTCTGGGGCTTCCTCCTCGGCATGATCTTCTTCGTCCCCGTGCTCGGCATGGCGGTCGGCGCGGCCTCGGGCGCGCTGGGCGGCCACCTCGCCAACTTCGGCATCGACGACGCCTTCATCAAGCAGGTGCGGGAGAAGGTGACGCCCGGCTCCTCCGCGCTGTTCGCGCTGACCACGGACGCCGTCCTCGACCGGATCAGGGCCGAGTTCGAGGGATGGCACGCCGAGCTGCTGGAGACCAACCTCTCGGCGGACGAGGAGGCCCGTCTGCGCGAGGCCTTCACCGAGGGCGAGTAGCCCGCGCCCCATGCCCCCCGGCCGGCGCCCCCTCCGGCCCGGGCCACGGGCTCGTCAGCACTGCCAGAGGAAGGCGGCTCCGGCACAGGGTGCGCAGGCGAAGGCGTAAGCCGTGCCACCGCCCCCGAAGTTCATCGCGGTGATCGGGTCCGGTCCCTCCTGGAGCTGGGCGACGAAGGACATCGGGCGGGCGCAGGAGGAACAGGACGGGGTCTCGTCGTACTGGAGCCAGTCCGGGTCACCGCCGAGCCGGCCGAGCACGGCCGACGTCGCACGACCGGTCCTCGCCGCCCACGCCGCGCGGGCCCGGCCGTAGTCGGGGTCCTCCTCGCACGCCAGGCCGACGGCCCGGGTCGTACCGAGGAACAGCACACTCTCGTCCGCGCGCTCGTCGTCCCCGTCGTCGTCCCCGTCGTCGTCCTCGGCCTCTTCGAGCCCGTCCCCGGAGCCGCCCTGCCGGGGCAGCGGTATCGGCTGGAGGCCGTCCACCGGGAAGACCAGCGCCTGGTTACCCCCGGAGGACGCGTCCCAGTCCGCGCACTCGCCGGGGGCGTTCTGGCAGGCGAACAGGGCGAGCACTCCGCAGTGCGCGCTCGGGCCGCCCCCGCCCCCGCTCCCGCCGCTGTCGCTGTCGCTCTCGCGGTCGAGGTCGTCCAGGACGATCTGTGCGAGGAACTGCATCGGTCCGCCGCAGGAGGAGCAGTAGGGCCACGCGGTCCCCTCCGGTGCCAGCGGCCCACCGCCCACGCGGGTGACCACCGCATCCGCCTCGATCGGCCCGCCGTCGATCATCAAGGTCGTCATGGGCGGGACTCTAGGCGAGACCCCTGACAGGCCCGTCGGCCCGCAGCGCGACGGCACGCGGGCTGGGCTGCGCGCGGGTCACGCGCTGGCGCGTGACGGGGCGACGTTTCGGAGTCCGATGAGTCCAACAATCGGCTTGTTCCGGACGGCAGGCAGGGCGTCGGAGCAGGCTCGGTCCGGCGGAGACGGCCTGGTCGGAGCCTGGTCGGAGCCGGATCGGGCGGTGTCCGGGCGGCCGGCGGCCTTCTCCGCGCCGGGGTGGTTCGACCTGCCGGCAGGGGACACCAACTGTCACGCCGCAGTTACCCGTTGACAGCATCGGGAGCTCTCCGCGGGACCGGTGGGCGCCGGTCCGGGGAGGCTGTCGAGCGGTTCCCGTCAGCCTCCGAGGGAGCGGCCGGAGTTGCCGAAATCACCATGCCGACGGGTTTGGGAGCCGCCGCGGACATCCCTTCCAGGTCACTGCGGCGACGGGATCCGGACACCGCCGAACACGCCGCCGCGGTGCCCGCCGCTCGGCGGGACGCACCAGAGGAATTCGGCCAAATACGACTCCGGGAGGCGCAATCCGAGTGCTGCCCGGCACGCCCGGAATCGGGTTGCCGCCGCGGCGCCGGTCGGCCTCCCGTCGGGGCGCAGCACAGGAGGACGTACGGGCGGGACCGGGGCGCCGGATGTCCAGGCTTCAAATGCCCGCGGCTTTCGGCGGATGAGGCCGAGTCACGCCCGGAACCGCCGCTCGGGGGGTTGTCGTCGCAGCTCAGGAGCGGTAGCGCGAGCGGCCGCGGCGCCGGGGAAGTCCCTCGACGGGCGGCGGCGAGCCGGTATGCGGGCGTGCCATACCAAACCCGAGCGCGAGGAATCCAGACCTGAGTTCGGGAGGATTTACAAGTACTCTGTCACCGACAGTCCGAGAACGTGTGCGGCTCCATGGGATCTCCCCCGGCATCAGGATCTTGCCGACAGGTGGTCGACGACGTTTCTGCGGTACTCGGGGTGACTTGTGGCGGAGGGGCACGCAGTGATTTTCAGTGTTCTTGGCCCGTTAGGGGTTCAGGCCAACGGAAGGCCAGTGAATCCGGGGTCGGCGCGCCAGCGGGCGGTATTGACCGCCCTCCTTCTGACGCCCGGCCAGCCGATGACGGCGGAACAGCTCACCGAGGCCGTCTGGCCGCGGAACCCACCGAACGACGTCATGGCGAACCTGCACAGCTACGTGTCGAACCTCCGGCGCCTGCTGGAGCCGAACCGGCCGCCGCGCAGCCGGGACACGGTCCTGCGGCGGGAGCCCACCGGTTACGTGCTGACGGTGGACGACGACAGCATCGACGCGTTCCGCTTCGAGCGGCTGCTGCACGAGGGCCGGCGGCAGCTCCAGGCCGGGCTGCACCAGAACGCGCGCCGGACCCTGGAGCGGGCGCTGGCACTGTGGCGCGGGTCCGCCTACCCCGAAGTGAGCGACTACGCGATGGGCGCGCAGGCGGCCTCGCGCTTCGAGGAGTTGAGACTCCTGGCGCTGGAGAGCCTCTGGGAGGCCGCGTTGGCCGAGGAGCGCGACTTCTCGATGATCGCCGCCGAACTCCCCGCACTCGCCATGCGGTTCCCCGCCCGGGAACGGTTCAGCTGGCTGTTGATGAAGGCGCTCTACCGGTCCGGCCGCCGGGCCGAGGCGATCGACGCCTACCACCGGACGCGCCGGACACTGGCGGAGGAGTACGGCGTGGACCCCGGCCGCGAGTTGCAGGAGCTGTTCGCCACGATCCTGCGCGGCGAACGCCTCGCCGGTTCCGCCTGAACCACCGTCCGGCACCCCTGCGCGGGGTGCCGGACGACGCGTCACCCCGGCAAGTTCCCCGCGGACGGCCCGGTCGGCGGCGGGCCCCGCGCCCGTCCGCCGACCGGGCCGTTTCGGTTTGCTGGATTGACATGGATATGCCAGTCAAGACCTTTGGCAACTCTTTGTCGTGTCCGCGTCCTCGCAGGTCGGGACGGTTGTCCGAAGCCGCTCCAAGAAGGCTCCAAGTCGGATCCAAGTCCCCTCCAAGTCACCGCCAAGACGCCACCAAGAAGCCCCTGGCAGGGTGCTGCTCGATGAGTACGTAGATCAACACGAGGCGGTCGCCACCACGCCGGGCACGGCGGGACGCAGCCGCCGCGAAGGCGCGGACGGCCCGCCGGAGGAGGGGAAGGCACCGCTACCGACGCACCCGGGACGCACCCCGCCCCGGGCTGCCCACCGCGCCGGACGTCGCCGCCCGGCCGACCGCGCACCGGTCGGTTCGCGGGTCGGCCCGATCACCGGACACCCGGCCGCAGTTCGCGGCGACCACACCGCACGCGCCATCACCTGCCCCGGCGGACCGGGCAGGCGCCGAGACGAAGAGGAAAGCCGAGTACGCCGTGGACCAGACGAGGTGTGAGGACGGCCCCGTCGCCGTCGTCGGACTGTCCTGCCCGCCGTCCGGACCCGCCGCCGACACCCGGGGGCACGACGGCCCCGACGGCGGCGCCGCCTTCTTCGGCGTCCCGGCCGAACGCGCCGCCGGGTTCCGCCCGGCCGACTGGGCCGCGCTGGAACTCGGGTGGGCCGCCCTGGAGGACGCCGGGATCGTCCCCGCCGCGCTGCGCGGGAGCCGGGCCGGCGTCTTCCTCACCACGTCGGCCGGGGACCGCGCCGCGGAGCGCCTCGCCACCGTCCTGGACCTGCGCGGCCCGCAGACGGTGGTCGAGCCCTCGGCGTCCGCCGCCCGGGCGGCCGTCGCGCTGGCGGCGGCCAGCCTGCGGCGCGGTGAGTGCGACCTCGCCCTCGCCGGCGACGGCAGCACCGTCCTGGCGGTGCTCCGGCGGCTGCCGGAGGCACGACGCGCCGGGGACCGGATCATGGGCGTCGTCACCGACGCCGCCCCGGCGCCGGGCGGCGACCCGCTCGCCCTGATCGGCGCCCTTCCCGCGGAGGCCGTCGCCGAGCAGGCCGTCGCCGAACAGACCGTGGCCGCTGAGGACCGCGCCGGCCAGGCCACGGAGGCACAGTCCTCCGACGCCCAGCCCGCCGACGCCCAGCCCACGGAGGCGGCGCCCGCTCCCCCGCGGCCGCTGGCCACCCCATTCACTCCGCTGGTGCTCTCTGCCCGCAGTGACGCCGCCCTGCGCGCCACGGCACGGGCACTCCAGGAGCGCCTCGTGGTCGACCCCGAGCTCCGGATCACCGACGCCGGCCTCTCCCTGACCACGACCAGGACGGCGTTCGAGCAGCGCGCCGTCCTGGTCGCCGACGGCCGCGAGGACGCGCTGCGCGGCCTGCGCGCCCTCACCGAGGGCGAGTTCGGCCCGCTGCTGGTCCGCGGCACGGCCGCCACCGGGGCCGGAACGGCGGGCGCCGCCACCGGCGCGGTCTTCGTCTTCCCCGGCCAGGGCACCCAGTGGCCAGGCATGGCACTCGACCTGCTGGAGTCCTCGGAGGTGTTCCGGGAGCACCTGGAGGCGTGTGCGGACGCGCTCGAACCGTACGTCCCCTGGTCACTGACCGACGTGCTGCGTGGAACGCCGGGCGCCCCGGCCCTGGTCCCGGTGGACGTCGTCCAGCCCGTCCTGTTCGCCGTGATGGTCTCGCTCGCCGCACTCTGGCGCGCCTGCGGCGTGGAGCCGGCCGCCGTGGTCGGCGCCAGCCTCGGCGAGATCGCCGCCGCCCACGTCGCGGGCGCGCTCACCCTGGACGACGCCGCCCTGGTGGTGGCGCGGTGGAGCCAGGCCCAGGCCGGCGCAGCCGGTCAGGGTGACCTGGCCTCCGCCCTGCTCCCGCGCGAGCAGCTGGCGGCTCGGCTCGCCCGCCGGACCGCCGACCCGCAGCTCGGCCGGGTGGACGTCGCCGGGACCAACGGCGCGCAGTCCGTCCTGTTCTCCGGCGACCGAGCCGCCGTGGACGCCCTCCTCGCCGAGCTGACGGCCGACGGCGTCACGGCGAAGAAGCTGAGCAACGGGCTCGCCGCGCATTCGCCCGGCCTGCGCCTGGACCGCGCGCGCCTGCTCTCCGAGCTCGCCGGCATCCGCCCGCACACCTCCGCCGTCCCGTTCTACTCCTCGCTCACCGGCGGCCTGCTCGACACGGCCGGGCTGGACGGGGCGTACTGGGTGGAGAACATCACCAACGAGATCCGGTTCGAGGACGCCACCCGCGCGTTGCTGGCCGACGGACACCGGACCTTCCTGGAGGTCGCCCCGCACCCCGGACTGCTCGGAGGCCTCCAGGAGACCCTGGAGGACACCGGACTGGCGGACGACGCCGCCGTGGTCGGCACGCTCCGCCGCGACCAGGGCGGGGCCGACCGGCTGCTCGCCTCGATGGCCGAACTGCACGTCCGCGGCACGGCGGTGGACTGGTCCGCCGTCCTCGCCGGCTCCGGCGCACGGCGGGTTCCGCTGCCGACCTACCCGTTCCGCGCCGCCCTGCCGGCCACCGCTCGGTCGGACGCCGGCCGGTCGGACGCCGAACAGCGCCGTTGGGTCGGCGAGTTGGTGCGTGCCGAGATCGCCGCTCTGCGCGGTCCCGGGACGGCGGTGGAAGCCCACGGCGACCGGTCCTTCCGCGACCTCGGGTTCGACTCCGCCACGGCGGTCGAGCTGCGCAACCGGCTGTCGGCGGCGACCGGACTGAGGCTGCCGCTGACCCTGCTCTTCGACCACCCGACGCCGGAGGCCCTGGGCCGGTACCTGCTCACCGCGCTGTCCGGTGGCCAGGACCCGACGTCCCTCGCGGCCACGGCGCCCACCGCGTCCACGGCGTCGGCCGGCGCGGACGAGCCGATCGCGATCGTCGCGATGGCCTGCCGGTTCCCCGGCGAGGTCCGCAGCCCCGAGGACCTGTGGCAGCTCGTCGCCGACGGCCGGGACGCGATCACGCCGTTCCCCGACAACCGCGGCTGGGACGTCGAGGCGCTGTACGACCCCGACCCGGAGCGGAGCGGCCACACCTACGCCCGGGAGGGCGGCTTCCTGCGCGACGCGGACCGGTTCGACGCCGCGTTCTTCGGGATCAGCCCGCGCGAGGCCCTGGCGATGGACCCGCAGCAGCGGCTGCTGCTGGAGACCTCCTGGGAGGCGTTCGAACGCGCCGGTATCGACCCGGCGTCGGTGCGCGGCAGCCGGACCGGTGTCTACGTCGGCGCGATGACGCAGGACTACGGCCCGCGCATGCACGAGGCGGGCGGCGGCGTCGAGGGTCACGTGCTCACCGGTTCGACGGTGAGCGTCCTCTCGGGCCGGCTGTCCTACGTGTACGGGCTGGAGGGCCCGGCGATCACGGTCGACACGGCGTGCTCGTCCTCGCTCGTCGCGCTGCACCTGGCGGCGCAGGCGCTGCGGAACGGCGAGTGCTCGATGGCGCTCGCCGGTGGGGCGGCCGTGATGGCCGCGCCGGGCATGTTCGTGGAGTTCAGCCGCCAGCGCGGCCTCGCCCCTGACGGCCGCTGCAAGGCCTTCGCCACCGCGGCGGACGGGACCGCCTGGGCGGAGGGCGTGGGCGTCCTGCTGCTGGAGCGGCTCTCGGACGCCCAGCGCAACGGGCACCGGGTGCTCGCCGTCGTGCGCGGCTCGGCGGTCAACCAGGACGGCGCCAGCAACGGACTCTCCGCGCCCAACGGGCCCTCGCAGCAGCGGGTCGTCGAGGCGGCGCTGGCCGACGCCGGGCTGACGGCGGCGGACGTGGACGCGGTCGAGGCGCACGGCACGGGCACCAAGCTCGGCGACCCGATCGAGGCGCAGGCGCTGCTGGCCACCTACGGGCAGGAGCGGCCGGCGGAACGGCCGCTCTGGCTGGGGTCGTTGAAGTCGAACATCGGGCACGCCCAGGCGGCGGCCGGGGTGGGCGGCGTGATCAAGATGGTCATGGCGATGCGCAACGGCGTGCTGCCGCGCACGCTCCACGTCGACGAACCGACGCCGCACGTCGACTGGTCGGCCGGGGCCGTGTCACTGCTCACCGAGGCGAAGGAATGGCCGGCCGGTGAACGCGCCCGGCGAGCCGCCGTCTCCTCGTTCGGGATCAGCGGGACCAACGCGCACGTCATCCTGGAAGAAGCACCGGAAGGCAACGAGGCCAGGACCAACTCCGTTCCAGCGGTGGTGCCGTGGGTGCTGTCGGCGCGGGACGAGCGGGCGCTGCGCGAGCAGGCCGGGCGGTTGCGGGCGGCCGTCGAGGCCCACCCCGAATGGGAACCGGCCGCGGTGGCCGGGGCCTTGGTGGCGGGCCGATCGGTGTTCGAGCAGCGGGCCGTGGTGATCGGCGAGAACCGTGCCGAACTGCTGAGCGGCCTCACGGCCCTCGCCGACGGCACCACCGCCCCCGGCCTCCTCCAGGGCCACGGCACCTTCGACCGTCCGGTGTTCGTCTTCCCCGGCCAGGGCTCCCAATGGATCGGCATGGGCGCCGAACTCCTCGACACCTCTACCGTCTTCGCCCACTGGATCACCCAGTGCGAAGCCGCACTCGCCCCCCACGTCGACTGGTCACTCACCGACGTCCTGCGCGGCAACGACGACCTCACCCGCGTCGACGTCATCCAACCCGCACTCTTCGCCGTCATGGTCTCCCTCGCCGAACTCTGGCGCTCCCTCGGCATCGAACCCGCCGCCGTCATCGGCCACTCCCAAGGCGAAATCGCCGCCGCCACCATCGCCGGCGCCCTCTCGTTGGAAGACGGCGCCCGCGTGGCGGCCCTGCGCAGCCAAGCCATCCTCGCCATCAGCGGCCACGGCGGCATGGCCTCCCTTCCGCTGGCCCAGCAGGACACGGCCGAACTCCTCACCCGCTGGGACGGACGCCTGACCATCGCCGCCCACAACGGCCCCACCACCACCGTCATCGCCGGCGACCGCGACGCCCTCGACGAACTCCTCACCCACTGCGAACAGCACGACATCCGCGCCCGCCGCATCGACGTCGACTACGCCTCCCACAGCCCCCACGTCGAAGCCATCCAAACCCAGCTCGCACAGAAGCTCGCCGGCATCACGCCGAAGACAGCCACCATCCCCTTCTACTCCACGGTCACCGGCACCCCGATCGACACCACCCAACTCGACGCCGACTACTGGTACACCAACCTCCGCCAGACCGTCCGCTTCACCGACGCCACCCATGCCGCCCTCACCGACGGCCACCACGCCTTCATCGAAACCAGCCCCCACCCCGTCCTCACCATGGCCGTCCAGGACATCAGCGAGGACACCGACCGGCAGGCACTCGTCGTCGGCTCCCTGCGCCGCGACGAAGGCGGCCTCCGCCGCCTCCTCACCTCCCTCGCCGAAGCCCACGTCCACGGCGCCACCCCCACCTGGCCCACCAACCCCCCCCCCCCCACCCCCTCGACCTGCCCACCTACCCCTTCCAACGCGAACGCTTCTGGCTCGACGCCCCCACCCCGACCGGCGACGTCACCACCGCCGGCCTCACCCCCGCCAACCACCCCCTCCTCACCGCACTACTCCCCCTCGCCGACGGCGACGACGTCATCCTCACCGGCCGGATCTCCCTCACCACCCACCCCTGGCTCACCGACCACGCCGTCTTCGGCACCCCCCTCCTCCCTGGCACTGCCCTCGTCGAACTCGCCCTCCAGGCCGGACGCGGACTCGACTGCGAGCACCTCGAAGAGCTCACCCTCGAAGCCCCGCTGACGCTCACCGAGCGACCCGCCACCCGTCTCCAGGTCCGTGTCGGCGCCCCAGACGCGACCGGACGGCGCCCCCTCACGATCCACTCGGCCCGGGACACCGACGACTGGACCCGGCACGCCACCGGCGTGCTGGCCGCCGACGGCCCGGCGGTGCCGCCGACCGCCTGGCAGACCCCGCCGGCGGCGTTCGAGCCGGCCGGTACGCTCTACGACCGGCTGGCCGACACGGGCTTCGACTACGGCCCGGCGTTCCAGGGGCTGCGCGCCTTCGGCCGGCGCGGCGACGAACTGCTCGCCGAGGTCGTCCTCCCGCCCGAGCGGCACGGCGACGGCTTCGGCCTGCACCCCGCCCTGCTGGACGCGGCCCTGCACGTCTGCCTGTTGGAGGGCGCGAGCGGCGTCCGCCTGCCGTTCTCCTGGTCCGACGTCACCGTCCATTCCGTCTCCGCCACATCGCTGCGGGTCCGGCTGACGCCGACCGGCCCGGACACCGTCTCGCTGCTGGCGACCGACGAACGGGATCGCCCGGTCGTCTCGGTCGGTGCGCTGACGCTGCGGCCGGTCACTGCCGAGCAGTTCAGCGCCGCGGCCCACGGTCATCGCGACTCGCTCCACCAGGTGGAGTGGGTGCCGGTGCAGCCCGCCGCCCCCGCGGCCGCCGAAACCGCCGCGCCGCTCCTGCTGGACGCCGATCACGCCGGACACGCCGCGTCCGCAGATCGCCCGGGTTTCGCCGAGCTCGCGGGCCTGCTCACCGCCGTCGCCGCCGGTGCCCCGGTGCCGGAGACGGTCGTGGTGCCGTTCCTTCCCGGCGCCGAGCCGACGGCGGCAGCCGTCCACGCGGCGGCCGCCGGCGCGCTCGGCCTCGTCCAGGCCTGGCTGGCCGAGGAGCGGCTGGCCGCCTCCCGTCTGGTGCTGCTCACCCGCGGCGCCGTGGCGACGGACCCGGCGGACGACGTCGCCGACCTGGTGTACGCCCCGCTCTGGGGTCTGCTCCGGTCCGCCCAGTCGGAGAACCCCGGCCGCTTCGTCCTCGCCGACACCGACGAGCACCCCGACTCCTATCCGGCGCTGGTCCGGGCCCTCGCCTCCGCGGAACCTCAACTGGCCGTGCGCGCCGGGCGGGTGTCCGCCGCCCGGCTGGCCACCGTCCCGCCGAACGCGCCGGAGGCCGCGGGCCCGTTCGGCCCGACCGGCACGGTGCTGGTGACCGGCGGGACCGGCCTGCTCGGCGGCCTGTTCGCCCGCCACCTGGTCACCCGGCACGGCGTGCGGCACCTGCTGCTGCTCAGCCGGCACGGGCTCGCCGCCGACGGAGCGGCCGAACTCCGTGACGAACTCACCGCCGCGGGCGCGCAGGTGACGGTGGCGGCCTGCGACGCCGCCGACCGGGACGCGCTCGCCGCCGTCCTGGCCGCGGTGCCCGCCGAGCAGCCGCTGGCCGGCGTGGTGCACACGGCCGGCGTGCTGGACGACGGCGTGATCACCGCCCTGACCCCGGACCGCGTCGCCGCTGTGCTGCGGCCGAAGGTCGACGCGGCCTGGCACCTCCACGAGCTGACGCGCGGGAGCGAGCTGCGGGCCTTCGTGATGTTCTCCTCGGCCGCCGGCGTGCTCGGCCAGTCCGGCCAGTCGAGCTACGCGGCTGCCAACGCCTTCCTCGACGCCCTCGCGCAGCGGCGCCGGGCTGCCGGCCTGCCCGCGCAGTCCCTGGCCTGGGGCCTGTGGGCGGAGGCCGGCGGGATGACCCGGCACCTCGCCGAGGCCGACCTCGTGCGGCTGAGCCGTACCGGCCTCGCGGCCATGCCCTCCGACCAGGGTCTGGCCCTGTTCGACGCCGCCCTGCGGACGGACCGGCCGGTGCTGGTGCCCGCCCGGCTGGACACCGCCGCTCTGCGCGCGCAGGCCGAGGTGCCGCCGCTGCTCCGCGGCCTGATCCGCACCCCCAGGCGCCGCGAGGCCGTCGCCACCGGGACGACGTCGTTCCGGGAGCGGTTCGGCGGGCTGTCGCCGGAGCAGCGGGCCCGCGCCGTGCTCGACCTGGTCCGTGCCCATGTCGCCGCCGTCCTGGGCTACGCCTCGCCGGACCGGGTCGAACCGGACCGCGGCTTCCTCGACCTCGGCCTCGACTCGCTCACCGCTCTCGAACTGCGCAACCGGCTCGGAGCGGAGGCCGGGCTCCGGCTGACCGCCACGCTGATCTTCGACCACCCGACCCCGGCGGCCGTCGCCCGGCACCTGGAGGCCGCGGCCTTCCCGCCGGAGGAGGCGGCCGCGGAGCCGGACCCCGCGGAGGTCGGCGAGGACGAGTTCCGCCGGGCCCTGGCGGCGATCCCGCTCGACCGCTTCCGGGAGGCCGGGCTGGTCCGCACGCTGCTCCAACTCGCCGACTCCGCCGACGGATCCGCCGCGGTGGACGACGACGAGGAGGAGCACGGAAGCGCGCTCGACACGATGGACCTGGAGAGCCTCGTCCGGGTCGCCCTCGGTGACAAGTGACCACTACGCACCACGTCTCAACGGCTCGGAGTTTCGGAGTTCTCGATGACCACCAGTGAAGAAGTCGTCAAGGCGCTGCGGGCCTCCCTCAAGGAGGCCGAGACGCTGCGGCAGCAGAACCGCAAGCTGACCGCCGCGGCCTCCGAGCCGATCGCCATCGTCGGCATGGCCTGCCGGTACCCCGGAGGTGTCAAGTCCCCCGACGACCTCTGGCAGTTGGTCGCGGACGGCCGGGACGCGATCTCCGCCTTCCCGGAGGACCGCGGCTGGGACGTCGAGGCGCTGTACGACCCCGACCCGGAGGCGGCCGGCAAGACCTACACCCGGGCCGGCGGGTTCCTGCACGAGGCACCGCTGTTCGACCCGGACTTCTTCGGGATCAGCCCGCGCGAGGCCATGGCCATGCACCCGCAGCAGCGGCTGCTGCTGGAGACCTCCTGGGAGGCCTTCGAGCAGGCCGGCATCGACCCGGCGTCGGTGCGCGGCACCCGGACCGGCGTCTTCGCCGGCGTGATGCACCAGGACTACGCCGCGCGGCTGCGCCAGGCGCCCGAGGACCTCGAGGGCTACCTGATGACGGGCAGCCTCGGCAGCGTGGTGTCGGGCCGGGTGGCCTACACCCTGGGCCTGGAGGGCCCGGCCGTCACGGTCGACACGGCGTGCTCCTCGTCGCTGGTCGCCCTGCACCTGGCAGCACAGGCGCTGCGGAACGGCGAGTGCTCGATGGCGCTCGTCGGCGGCGTCACCGTGATGACCGGACCGGGCGGGTTCGTCGAGTTCAGCCGCCAGCGCGCGCTCTCTCCGGACGGCCGCTGCCGGGCCTTCGCCGCCGCCGCGGACGGCACCGGCTGGGCGGAGGGCGTCGGCATCCTGCTGGTGGAGCGCCTGTCCGACGCGCAGCGCAACGGACACCGGGTGCTGGCGGTGGTGCGCGGCTCGGCGATCAACCAGGACGGGAGCAGCAGCGGCTTCTCCGCGCCGAACGGTCCGGCCCAACAGCGGGCGATCCGGGACGCCTTGAAGAACGCCCGGCTGACGGCCGCGGAGGTCGACGCGGTCGAGGCGCACGGGACGGGCACCCGGCTCGGGGACCCGATCGAGGCGCAAGCGCTGCTGGCCACCTACGGGCAGGACCGGCCGGCGGAACGGCCGCTCTGGCTGGGGTCGTTGAAGTCGAACATCGGGCACGCCCAGGCGGCGGCCGGGGTGGGCGGCGTGATCAAGATGGTCATGGCGATGCGCAACGGGGTTCTGCCCCGCACGCTCCACGTCGACGAACCGACCACGCACGTCGACTGGTCGGCCGGGGCCGTGTCACTGCTCACCGAGGCGAAGGAATGGCCGGCCGGTGAACGCGCCCGGCGAGCCGCCGTCTCCTCGTTCGGGATCAGCGGGACGAACGCCCATGTGATCCTGGAAGAGGCTCCGCAGGAGCCCCAGAAGGAGACGACCGAGGTCAACTCCCCCTCCACGGTGGTGCCGTGGGTGCTCTCCGCCCGCGACGAACGCGCCGTGCGCGCCCAGGCCGCCCAACTCGCCACCTTCCTCCAGGACCACCCCGACACCGACCTGCGCGCCGTCGGCCACACCCTCCTCACCGGACGCGCCGCCCTCGACCACCGCGCCGTCGCCCTCGGCCACAACCACGACGAACTCCTCACCTCCCTCACCGCCCTCGCCGACGGCACCGCCCCCACCGGCCACGGCACCCACGACCGACCGGTGTTCGTCTTCCCCGGCCAGGGCTCCCAATGGATCGGCATGGGCGCCGAACTCCTCGACACCTCCACCGTCTTCGCCCACTGGATCACCAAGTGCGAAGCAGCACTCGCCCCCCACGTCGACTGGTCCCTCACCGACGTCCTGCGCGGCAACGACGACCTCACCCGCGTCGACGTCATCCAACCCGCCCTCTTCGCCGTCATGGTCTCCCTCGCCGAACTCTGGCGCTCCCTCGGCATCGAACCCGCCGCCGTCATCGGCCACTCCCAAGGCGAAATCGCCGCCGCCACCATCGCCGGCGCCCTCTCGTTGGAAGACGGCGCCCGCATCGCCGCCCTGCGCAGCCAAGCCATCCTCGCCATCAGCGGCCACGGCGGCATGGCCTCCCTTCCGCTGGCCCAGCAGGACGCGGCCGAACTCCTCCAGCAGTGGGACGGGCGCCTGACCGTCGCCGCCCACAACGGCCCCACCTCCACCGTCGTCGCCGGCGACCGCGACGCCCTCGACGAACTCCTCACCCACTGCGAACAGCACGACATCCGCGCCCGCCGCATCGACGTCGACTACGCCTCCCACAGCCCCCACGTCGAAGCCATCCGGGCCGACCTGGCCACCCAACTCGCCGGCATCGCGCCGAAGACAGCCACCATCCCCTTCTACTCCACGGTCACCGGCACCCCGATCGACACCACCCAGTTGGATGCCGACTACTGGTACACCAACCTCCGCCAGACCGTCCGCTTCACCGACGCCACCCACGCCGCCCACACCGACGGCCACACCACCTACATCGAAACCAGCCCTCACCCCGTCCTCACCCCCGCCATCGAGGAAACCCTCGACACCCCCCACACCGTCGTCACCGGCACCCTCCGCCGCAACGAAGGCACCTGGACCCGCCTCCTCACCTCCGCCACCCACCTCCACAACCACGGCCACCCCCTCAACTGGACCCCCTTCCTCCACCCCGCCCCCCACCCCGACCTCCCCACCTACCCCTTCCAGCACCAGCACCTGTGGATCGAGGACGCCGCCCCGGTCGGTTCGGGCCCGGCCGAGGGCACGGCGGTGGACGCAGGCTTCTGGGAGGCCGTCGCGGAGCAGGACGTCGCCGCTCTGGCCGCGACGCTGGAGGTCGAGGACGAGGAGCAGCGCCGGTCGCTGACCGCCCTGTTGCCCGCTCTCTCCTCCTGGCACCGGCAGAGCCTCGACCGTTCCGCGGTGGACGACTGGCGGTACCGGATCGCCTGGAAGCCGGTCGCCGGGCACGCCGTGTCCGCACTCATCGGCACCTGGCTGGTCGTCGTTCCGGCCGGCCACGCCGAGGCGGCGTGGGTCGCCGAGGCCACCCGCGTGCTCGGGGTGCGCGGTGCGCGGAGCGTTCTGCTGGAGGTGGCCGACGGGGATGCGGACCGTGAGGTCCTGGCCGGGCGACTGAGCGAACTGCTCGCCGACTGCGCGTCCGACCACGCCGGCGTGCTGTCGTTCCTCGGCCTGGCCGACAGCCGGTACCGCGAGAAGCGGACGGTGACGGTCGGCGTCGCACTGACGCTTGCGCTCGTCCAGGCGCTGGCCGACCTCGGCGTACGGGCGCCGCTCTGGTGCGCCACCCACGGCGCCGTGTCCACGGGGCCGTCCGACGCTCCGGCCGATCCGGTGCAGGCCCAGCTGTGGGGCCTCGGCCGGGTCGTCGCTCTGGAGCAGTCGCAGCTCTGGGGCGGCCTGGTCGACCTGCCGGAGCAGCCCGACGAGCGCTCGCTCGGCCAGCTGCTCCGGGTGCTGGCGGCGACGTCCGACGAGGACCAGATCGCGGTGCGTCCGGCCGGACTGTTCGCCCGGCGGATGGTCCACGCTCCGCTCGGGGACGCCAGGCCGGTCCGGCGATGGCGCCCGCGCGGCACGGTGCTGGTCACCGGCGGTACCGGGAGCCTCGGCCCGCGGCTCGCGCGCTGGCTGGCCGACAACGGCGCCGATCACCTCGTCCTGGCCAGCCGATCCGGCCCGAACGCGGCGGGCGCGACGGAACTGGCGGCCGAGCTGACGGCTCAGGGCGTGGCCGTCACCCTGGCCGCGTGCGACATTGCGGACCGCGAGGCGGTGTCCGCGCTGCTCGAGGAACTGCGGGCGGACGGCCACACGGTGCGGGCGGTCCTGCACACGGCCGCGTTCATCGAGCTGACGTCCGTGGCCGACACCGGGCTGGAGAGCTTCGACAAGGTGCTGGCCGCCAAGGTGGACGGTGCCCGGCACCTCGCCGACCTGCTCGACCCGGAGGCGCTGGACGCCTTCGTGCTCTTCTCCTCGATCGCCGGCTTCTGGGGCAGCGGGGACCACGCCGCCTATGCGGCCGCCAACGCGGCGCTCGACGCGCTGGCCGAACAGGGCCGTGCGGCCGGTCTGCCGATGGTGTCGGTGGCCTGGGGCGTCTGGGAGGACGCCGTCAACACCTGGAGGAACCTCGGCGACCTGGACGTCGAGCGGACCCGTCAGCGCGTGCGTGGGCAGGGCCTGCCGCTGATGCGTCCCGAGGCGGCGATCGCCGCCCTGCAGCAGGCGCTCGACCACGACGACACCTTCGTCGCGGTGGCCGAGATCGACTGGGAGCGCTTCGTCCCCCTGTTCACCGCGCTGCGCCCGAGCCCGTTGCTTGCCGAACTTCCCGAGGCGCGGGCAGTGTTGGCGTCCTCCGCCGAGGCGGAAGCCGACACCTCGGGCTCCGGCTCGGAACTCCGCCGTTCCCTGGCCGACCTGTCCGAGCCGGAGCAGCTCCGGGTGCTCGTGGACCTGGTCACCACCCACGCCGTCGCCGTGCTGGGGCGGCGCGACCCGGAAGCCGTCCGTCCCGAACGAGCCTTCAAGGAGCTCGGGTTCGAGTCCCTGACCGCGGTCGAGCTGCGCAACCGGCTGGCGGCCGCAACGGGCCTGCGCCTGCCGGCGACGCTGGTCTTCGACTACCCGACACCGGCCGCGATCGCCGCCCAGCTGCGGCGTGAGGTGCTCGATCTGGGTGCGGTCGAGGAGGCCGTCCCGGCCGCTCCGACCGGGTCGGTCGGCGCCGCGGACGACGAGGCGATCGCGATCGTCGGTATGGCCTGCCGGTTCCCGGGCGGCATCACGACCCCCGAGGCGCTCTGGCAGTTGCTCGTCACGGACGGCGACGTGGTCTCCGGTATGCCCACCGACCGCGGCTGGGACCTGGACGCGGTCTCCGGCCAGCAGGGCGGGTTCCTCCAGGACGTCGACCGGTTCGACCCCGCGTTCTTCGGGATCAGCCCGCGCGAGGCCCTGGCGATGGACCCGCAGCAGCGGCTGCTGCTGGAGACCTCCTGGGAGGCCTTCGAACGCGCCGGCATCGACCTCACCACGCTCCGCGGCAGCCGCACCGGCGCCTTCGTCGGCGCGATGCAGCACGGCTACGGCGTCAGCTCGGCCGAGGCTCCGTCGGCCATCGAGGACTACGTCATCACCGGCAGCGTCACCAGCGTCATCTCTGGCCGACTGGCCTACGCCTTCGGCCTGGAGGGCCCGGCGATCACCGTCGACACGGCGTGCTCCTCGTCCCTGGTGGCCCTGCACCTGGCTGGCCAGGCCCTGCGCAACGGCGAGTGCTCGATGGCGATCGCGGGCGGCGCGGTCGTGATGCCGACCCCGGACTCCTTCATCGGCTTCAGCCGGATGGGGGCGCTCTCCCAGAGCGGCCGCTGCAAGGCGTTCTCCGACTCCGCGGACGGCTTCGGCCTCGCCGAGGGCGCCGGAGTGGTGCTGCTGGAGCGCCTGTCCGACGCGCAGCGCAACGGACACCCGGTCCTCGCGGTGGTGCGCGGCTCGGCGATCAACCAGGACGGCGCCAGCAACGGGCTCGCCGCGCCGAACGGGCCCTCGCAGCAGCGGGTGATCCGGGCGGCGCTGGCGGACGCCCGGGTGGCGGCCGCGGACGTGGACGCGGTCGAGGCGCACGGCACGGGCACCCGGCTCGGGGACCCCATCGAGGCGCAGGCGCTGCTGGCCACCTACGGGCAGGAGAGGCCGGCCGAACGGCCGCTCCGGCTCGGGTCGTTGAAGTCCAACATCGGCCACACCCAGGCAGCGGCCGGCGTCGCCGGGGTCATCAAGATGGTGCTCGCACTCCGGCACGGGGTTCTCCCGCGCACGCTCCACGTCGACGAGCCGACCACGCACGTGGACTGGGCGTCCGGCGCGGTCTCGGTGCTCACCGAGGCACAGGAGTGGCCGGAGGCGGACGGGCGTCCGCGCCGGGCGGGCGTGTCGGCCTTCGGGATCAGCGGGACGAACGCCCATGTGATCCTGGAGGAGGCTCCGCAGGAGCCCCAGAAGGAAACGAACGAGGTCAACTCCCCCTCGGCGGTGGTGCCGTGGGTGCTCTCCGCCCGCGACGAACGCGCCCTGCGCGCCCAGGCCGCCCAACTCGCCACCTTCCTCCAGGACCACCCCGACACCGACCTGCGCGCCGTCGGCCACACCCTCCTCACCGGACGCGCCGCCCTCGACCACCGCGCCGTCGCCCTCGGCCACAACCACGACGAACTCCTCACCTCCCTCACCGCCCTCGCCGACGGCACCGCCCCCACCGGCCACGGCACCCACGACCGTCCGGTGTTCGTCTTCCCCGGCCAGGGCTCCCAATGGATCGGCATGGGCGCCGAACTCCTCGACACCTCCACCGTCTTCGCCCACTGGATCACCCAGTGCGAAGCCGCACTCGCGCCGTACGTCGACTGGTCCCTCACCGACGTCCTGCGCGGCAACGACGACCTCACCCGCGTCGACGTCATCCAACCCGCACTCTTCGCCGTCATGGTCTCCCTCGCCGAACTCTGGCGCTCCCTCGGCATCGAACCCGCCGCCGTCATCGGCCACTCCCAAGGCGAAATCGCCGCCGCCACCATCGCCGGCGCCCTCTCGTTGGAAGACGGCGCCCGCATCGCCGCCCTGCGCAGCCAAGCCATCCTCGCCATCAGCGGCCACGGCGGCATGGCCTCCCTCCCCCTCAGCCACGACAACACGGCCGAACTCCTCACCCGCTGGGACGGACGCCTGACCGTCGCCGCCCACAACGGCCCCACCACCACCGTCATCGCCGGCGACCGCGACGCCCTCGACGAACTCCTCACCCACTGCGAACAGCACGACATCCGCGCCCGCCGCATCGACGTCGACTACGCCTCCCACAGCCCCCACGTCGAAGCCATCCGGGCCGACCTGGCCACCCAACTCGCCGGCATCACGCCCAAGACAGCCACCATCCCCTTCTACTCCACGGTCACCGGCACCCTCATCGACACCACCCAGCTGGATGCCGACTACTGGTACACCAACCTCCGCCAGACCGTCCGCTTCACCGACGCCACCCACGCCGCCCACACCGACGGCCACACCACCTACATCGAAACCAGCCCCCACCCCGTCCTCACCCCCGCCATCGAAGAAACCCTCGACACCCCCCACACCGTCGTCACCGGCACCCTCCGCCGCAACGAAGGCACCTGGACCCGCCTCCTCACCTCCGCCACCCACCTCCACAACCACGGCCCCCCCCTCCACTGGACCCCCCCCCTCCACCCCCCCCCCCACCCCGACCTCCCCACCTACCCCTTCCAACGCGAGCGCTTCTGGCTCACCCCGCCCGCAGCCGCCAACCCGCGCACCGCCGGACTCGACTCCGGCGAGCACCCGATGCTCGCCGCCGCCGTCCCGCTGCCCGAGGACGAGGGCGTGATCCTCACCGGCCGGCTCTCCGTCGCCACCCACCCCTGGCTGGCCGACCACGCCGTGTGGGACACCGTCCTCGCCTCCGGCACCTCGCTCGTCGAGCTCGCCCTGCACGCCGGCAGCCGGCTCGGCTGCGACCGTCTGGAGGAGCTGACCCTCCAGGTGCCCCTCGTGCTGCCCGATCAGCAGGCGGTCCGGGTGCACGTGCGCGTCGGTGCGTCGGACGGCGCCGGCCGTCGGCCCCTCACCATCCACTCCGCCCCCGACAACGCCGAGGCCACCACCGCCTGGACCTGCCACGCGTCCGGCACCGCCGCCCCGGCCGGGCCCGCCGCCGGATGGGCCACCGGTGCCGCCTGGCCGCCGGCCGGCGCCGTGCCGGTCCCCCTCGACGGCCTCTACGAGCGGCTGGCCGAGGACGGGCTCGGGTACGGCCCGGCGTTCCGCGGGCTCCGTGCCGCGTGGCGCCTCGGCGAGGAGGTCTACGGCGAGGTCCGGCTGCCGCAGGAGCAGTTCGCCGACGCCGGCCGGTTCGGCCTTCACCCCGCGCTGCTGGACGCGGCCCTGCACACCACGCTGGTCGACGGCGCGGAGCGGGTGCGGCTGCCGTTCGCGTGGACCGGCGTCGCCCTGCACGCCACCGGCGCCGGCGCGCTGCGGGTCCGGCTCACGCCGACCGGGCCGGACGAGATGTCGCTGGTGGTGGCCGACCAGACCGGCCTGCCGGTGGCCACGGTCGAGTCGCTCGCCGTCCGGCCGCTCGCCCGGGCGCAGCTCGGCTCGGCCGTCCAGCGCGCCGCCGCCGACTCGCTCTTCGAGGTGGCCTGGACCGAGCTGTCCGGCCTCCCCGCCGCCCGTGCCGTCCGTACCGCCGTGCTCGGCGGCCCGGCCGCGCTCGCGGGAATCGCCGGAGCGTCGTACCCCCACCTCGCTGCCCTCGCCGACGCGGTCGGCGCCGGGGCGCCGGTGCCCGAGGCCGTGGTGGTCCCGTGGATGCCGGAGCCCGACGCGGACACCGTGTCGGCGGACGCCGCCCGGCAGTCGGTGGAGCGGGCGCTGTCGCTGCTGCAGGTCTGGACGGCCGACGACCGGTTCGCCGCCTCCCGCCTGGTGCTGGTGACCCGCGGGGCCGTCGACGCCGACGATGCGGCCGGCTCGCCCGATCTGGCCGCGGCCGCCGTGTGGGGCGCGGTGCGCTCCGCGCAGGCCGAGCACCCGGACCGGCTGGTCCTGGTGGACCTCGACTGCGCCCTGGCCGAGGCCTCGGCCACGCTGTCGCTCCTGCTGGACGGGGCCGAGCCGCAGTACGCGGTCCGGGCCGGCCGGGTGTTCGTGCCGCGGCTGGCGCGGCTGCGGCCCGCCGACGGCCCGTCCGTCGCCCCCGCGCCGGACCCCGAGGGCACGGTGCTGATCACGGGCGGGACGGGGACGCTGGGCGCGCTGGTCGCCCGGCACCTGGTCGAGACGCACGGTGTCCGACACCTGATGCTGCTCAGCCGGCAGGGCCGCCAGGCCCGCGGGGCCGACGAACTGGTCCGCTCGCTGGCCGAGTCGGGCGCCGAGGTGACGGTCGCCGCGTGCGACGCCGCCGACCGGGAGGCCCTGGCCGCGGTACTCGCGGCCGTCCCCGCCGAGCACCCGCTGACCGGCGTGGTGCACGCGGCCGGAGTGCTGGACGACGGCACGCTCGCCGCGATCACGCCCGAGCGGCTGGCCGCCGTCCTGCGGCCGAAGGCGGACGCCGCGTGGAACCTGCACGAGCTGACCCGGGACGCCAAGCCGGCGCTGTTCGTGCTGTTCTCGGCGGCAGGTGGGCTGCTGGGCAATGCGGGCCAGGCCAACTACGCCGCCGCCAACGCCTACCTGGACGCCCTGGCCGCGCACCGCCGTGCGCTGGGTCTGCCCGGGGTGTCGATGGCGTGGGGGCTGTGGTCCGCGGTCAGCGGGATGACCGGTGGCCTGAGCGAGGCGGACCGGGCCCGGATGAAGCGTTCCGGGGTGCTGCCGATGTCCACCGCGGAGGGTCTGGCGCTGTTCGACGCGGCCCTCGCCCAGGAGCGGCCGCTGGTACTGCCGGTCCGGCTGGACCTGCCCGCGCTGCGCGGCGGCGAGCCGGCGGGGCGGTCCCCGCTGCTGCGCGCCCTGCTCGGCGCGGCACCCCGACGCGCGGCGCAGGCCGACGCGCCGGCCGAGGCCGGGGCCGCACTGTCGCTCGCCGGGCTCTCGGCCGCCGAACAGTCCCACGCCCTGGTGGAGTTGGTGCGGGCTCAGGTGGCCGCTGTGCTGGGCCACGCCTCGCCGCAGGACGTCGGCAGCGGGCGCGGCTTCCTGGAGTCCGGGTTCGACTCGCTGCGCGCGGTCGAACTGCGCAACCGGCTGAACGCGGCCACCGGCCTGCGGCTGCCGGCGACGCTGGTCTTCGACCACCCGACGCCGGTCGCCGTCGCCGAGCACCTCGGCGAGCTGCTGCGGCAGCTGGCGCGGCCGGCCGAGGAGCCGGAGCTGCTGGACCTCGACAGCCTGGAGGCCGGTCTGCGCGACCTCGCCGCCGGGGATCCGCGGCGCGAGCGGCTCGCCGCCCGGCTGCGCGGCCTGGTCGCCCAGCTGGACGCGACCGGCGCCGGCAGTGCCGCGGCGCCGGCCGAACCCGCGGACGACGAGGACGAGTTCGGGGACGCCACGCTCGACGAGCTCCTCGACATCGTCGACGGCGAACTGCGGAACCCGTGAACCTGCCCACCCGGCCCCGTCGTCGGAGCCCGCGTTGAACAGAGAGGCGCACAGCGCAATGACGAGCGACGAGAAGGTCCTCGACACCCTCAAGCGGCTGACCATCGACCTGCGCCGGACGCGCCGGCGGCTGCAGGAGGTCGAGGAGGGGGCCCGCGAGCCGATCGCGATCGTCGGCATGGCGTGCCGCTACCCCGGCGGGGTCACCTCCCCCGAGGACCTCTGGCGGCTGGTGGCCGAGGAGCGGGACGTGATCTCCCCGCTCCCGACCGACCGCGGCTGGCGCGAGGACCTCTACGACCCGGACCCGGCCCGGCACGGCTCGGTGTACGTCCGTGAGGGCGGATTCCTTTACGACGCCGCCGAGTTCGACCCGGCGTTCTTCGGCATGAGCGCCCGGGAGGCGCTGGCCACCGACCCGCAGCAGCGGCTGCTGCTCGAAACGGCCTGGGAGGCCTTCGAGCGGGCCGGGATCGACCCGGCGTCGGTGCGCGGCACCCGGACCGGCGTCTTCGCCGGGGTGATCTACCAGGACTACGCCTCGCGGCTGCACCGGGTGCCGGGCGAGTTCGAGGGCTACGTCGGCAACGGCAGCACCGGCAGCGTCGCCTCCGGCCGGGTCGCGTACGCCTTCGGTCTGGAGGGCCCGGCCGTCACGCTGGACACGGCGTGCTCGTCCTCGCTGGTCGCGCTGCACCAGGCCGCGCAGGCGCTGCGGAACGGCGACTGCACGCTGGCGCTGGCCGGCGGGGTGACCGTGATGGCCTCGCCGATGGCCCTGGTCGAGTTCAGCCGGCAGCGCGGCCTGGCCACCGACGCGCGGTGCAAGGCCTTCGCGGCCGGTGCCGACGGGACGGGCCTCGGCGAGGGCGTCGGGATGCTGCTGCTGGAGCGCCTCTCGGACGCCCGGCGCAACGGGCGCCGGGTGCTCGCGGTGATCCGGGGCAGCGCGGTCAACCAGGACGGCGCCAGCAGCGGGCTGACGGCGCCGAGCGGGCCCGCCCAGCAGCGGGTGATCCGGCAGGCGCTGGAGCGCGCCGGGCTGGCCGCGCGCGAGGTGGACGCGGTGGAGGCGCACGGCACCGGGACGACGCTCGGCGACCCGATCGAGGCGCAGGCCCTGCTCGCCACCTACGGCCGGGACCGGTCCGGCGGGGAGCCGCTGTACCTCGGCTCGGTGAAGTCCAACATCGGCCACGCCCAGGCGGCGGCGGGTGTGGCCGGCGTGATCAAGATGGTGATGGCGATCCGGCAGGGCGTGCTGCCGCGCACGCTCCACCTCGACGAGCCCAATCCGCACGTGGACTGGTCGGCGGGCGCGGTGGCGCCGCTGACCGGGGCCCGGCAGTGGCCGGCCACGGGGCGGCCGCGCCGGGCCGGGGTGTCGTCCTTCGGGGTCAGCGGGACCAATGCGCACCTCATCCTGGAGGAGGCCGCCGAGGAGACCGCCGCCGACCTCCCGGGGGAGGAAGCCGGGCCGCGGCCCGCCGGCGGGGCGGCCGTGCCGTGGGTGCTCTCCGGCCGGACCGGAGCCGCGCTGCGCGCGCAGGCCACGCGGCTGCTGGACCACCTGGCCGCGCATCCCGGGCAGACCGCGGCCGAGGTCGGTGCGGCGCTGGCGCGCCACCGGGCGGCCTTCGAGCACCGTGCCGTGCTGCTGGGCGCGGACCTCGGCGACCTGCGGGCCGGCCTGGCGGCGCTGGCCGCGGGCGAGTCCCGGCCCGGCCTGGTCACGGGCGTCGCCCGGGACGACGGCCCGGTGGTGTTCGTGCTGCCGGACTCGCCGCCGGAGCGTCCCGACCGGATGGTGCGGCTGCTCGACACCACGCCGCTGTTCGCCGCGCGGCTCGCCGAGTGCGACGCCGCGTTGCGCGAGGTCGCCGGCTGGTCCGCGACGGACGTGCTGCGCGGCGCGGCGGGCGCGCCCGATCCGGCGCGTCCCGAGGTCGGCCGGGCGGTGGCGTGGGCGGTGCTGGTCGCCCTCGCCGGGCTCTGGGCGGAGCACGGGGTGGATCCGGCCGCCGTGGTGGCACCGGGCTCCGGCGCGGTCGCCGGCGCCTGCGTCGCGGGGGCGCTGTCCCTGGTGGAGGGTGCGCGCGCGGCGGTGTCCGGCGAGGCGGGCGCCCTGACGGAGAGCCGGATCCCGCTGCTCACCGAGGCCGTGGACGCCTCGCTGCGCACGCTGCTGGAGCGCGGCCACAGCCGCTTCGTCGTCCTCGGCACCGACCGGGCCGAACGGATCACCGCCACGGTCGGGCCGGACGTCCAGGTGGTCGCCGCCGCGGACGGGTTCCTCCCCGCGCTGGCCGAGCTGCACGTCCACGGCGCGGCGGTCCGCTTCGCGGCGGCGTTCCCGGTCGCCGGGCTCCGCCCGGTGGACCTGCCGACCTACGCCTTCCAGCGCCGGCGTTACTGGCTGGAGGACGGGCCGGCCGACCCCGACGTGACCGCCGCCGGTCTCACGGCCACGGGCCACCCGATGCTCCAGGCCCTGATCGAACTACCGGATGGCGGCGGGCTGCTGTTCACCGGCCGGCTCTCCCCGCGCGAGCTGCCCTGGCTCGCCGACCACGCGGTTCAGGGCCGCGTGCTGCTGCCCGGCACCGCCGTGGTCGAGCTGGTCCGCGAGGCCGGCGTGCGGACGGGCTGCCCCGACCTGGGCGAGCTGACCCTGCACGCGCCGCTGGAGCTTCCGGCGCCCGGGGCCGCCGCGGATGCCGGCGTCCGGATCCGGCTGGCCGTGGGTGCCCCGGACGGTTCCGGTCACCGCGCGGTGGAGCTGTCCTCGCGCCCGGCCGCTCCCGAGCACGCCGTCTGGACCAGGCACGCCACCGGCACGCTGACGCCCGAGGCGCCGACGGCCTCCTCCGACCTGGTCGTCTGGCCGCCGGCCGGCGCCGAGCCGGTCGGCCTGGACGGCTGCTACGACCGCTTCGCCGCCCTCGGTATCGAGTACGGCCCCGCCTTCCGCGGACTGCGCGCGCTCTGGCGGCGCGGCGAGGAGGTGTTCGCCGAGGTGGCGCTGGCGGAGGCGGACCGGGCCGATGCCCGTCGCTACGGCCTCCACCCGGCGCTGCTGGACGCCGCCCTGCAGGCCTACGCGGCCGGCGCGGAGCAGGCGGACGCGCCGACGCCGGTGCCGTTCGCCTGGCACGGTGTCTCGGTCCGCGCGGCCGGCGCCACGGCCCTGCGGGTGCGGCTCGCCCCGGCCGGCCCGGACGCGGTGACCGTCGAGGCCGCAGACCCGGCGGGCGTGCCGGTGGCCACGGTGGCGAGCCTGCGGTCCCGCCGGCTGCCCGGGGCCGCCGGCGGTTCCGGCTCGCTGTGGCGCGTCCGCTGGGCGCCGGTGCCGCCGGCCCCGCACCCCGCCACCGTGCGGACGGCGGTCGTGGGCACCGGGCTGCCGGACGCCTCGCCGGAGCGCCACCCCGACCTCGCCGCGCTGGCCGCCGCCGGTACCCCCGTGCCGAACGTGGTCCTCGCCCCCATCGCTCCGACCGGCGGCGACGTGCCGACCGCCGTCCACACCGCCACCGCGGACGCGCTCCGGCTGGTCCGGTCCTGGCTGGCCGAGCCGCGGTTCGCCGCCGCGCGGCTGGTCGTGGTGACGAGCCGTGCCCAGTCCACCGGAGCCGACGACCCCGCCCCCGACCTCGCGGCGGCGGCCGTCTGGGGACTGCTGCGGTCCGCCCAGTCCGAACACCCCCGGCGCTTCGGCCTGCTGGACCTCGACGTGGCGACGCCCACCGCGGCCGACCTGGCCGTGGCACTCGCCTCCGACGAGCCCCAACTGGCGCTGCGCGGGTCCGGCCTGCTGGCGCCACGGCTGGTGGAGGCCGAGCCGGCCACCGGTGGCGACGCCGCCTTCGACCCGGACGGCACCGTCCTGGTCACCGGCGGCACCGGCACCCTGGGCGGCCTGGTCGCCCGGCACCTGGTCGAGCGCGGCGCCCGGCACCTCCTCCTGGCGGGGCGCCGGGGCGAGCGGACGCCCGGCGTGGCCGAGCTGGTGGCCGAACTGACCGAGCAGGGGGCCGAGATCACCGTGGCCGCCTGCGACACCGCCGACCGGGAGGCCCTGGCCGCCCTGCTGCGGTCGATCCCCTCGGCCCACCCGCTGCGGGCCGTCGTCCACGCCGCCGGCGTGGCCGACGACGGCCTGCTGGCCGCGCTCACGCCCGAGCGGCTCGCCGCCGTCCTGCGCCCGAAGGTCGACGCGGCCTGGCACCTGCACGAGCTGACCCGGGACTCCGCGCTCGACGCCTTCGTGCTGTTCTCCTCCGCCTCGGGCACCTTCGGCACCGCCGGACAGGCCAACTACGCGGCCGCCAACGCCTTCCTCGACGCGTTCGCGCAGCGGCGCCGTGCCGAGGGCCTGCCCGGTCTCTCGCTGGCCTGGGGGCTGTGGGCGGAGCGCAGCAAGCTGACGGAAAGTCTGGATCCGCTCAGCATCGGCCGGTTGGCCCGGGACGGCGTCGGTGCGCTTTCGACGGCGGAGGCTCTTGATCTCTTCGACACCGCCCGTATCATGATCAATGAGTCGGTGCTCGTCCCCGTTCGGCTGGACCTCGCGGTACTGCGGGGCCGGGCCGACCAGGGACAAGTTCCCTCGCTGCTGCGGGAGTCGGCCACGGCGCCGGTGCCCACGGCGGTGGCGTCGGCGCCCGTGCCGGGGCCGGACCAGGAGCAGGACGGGACGACCGGCTTCGCGCAGCGCCTGCGGGCGATGCCGGAGTCCGACCGCCGACGCGCCCTGCTCGACCTGGTGCGCACCCACGCGGCGATCGTGCTGGCCGAGTCCACGCCCGAGTCGATCGACCCGGGCCAGGGCTTCGTCGACCTGGGCTTCGACTCGCTCGCCAACCTCGAACTCCAGGAGCGGCTGCAGGACGCCACCGGCCTCCAGCTGCCGAGCACCCTGGTCTTCGACTACCCCACCGCGGAGGTGCTGGCCGACCACCTCTGCGCCGAGTTCGACACCGGAGAGACCACGGCGGTGGGCCCGGCGCTCGCCGAACTCGACCGACTGGAGCAGTTCCTGACGCCCTACACCGACGACGACCACGCCCGGACGGCGATCACCCACCGGCTGAAGGACCTCCTCGCCCGCTGGGGCGACGACGGCCGGGACGGCACCGACCGGCCCGACCTCGCCTCGGCAACCGACGACGAACTCTTCGACGTACTCGACCAGTTGCGCGCCCGCTGAGGGCGAAGGCAGAACCAGGTCGAACCCCGCACCGGCTATAGGAGCAGGCTCAAGTGGCACATGAAGACAAGCTTCGCGAGCACCTCCGGTGGGCCGCCGCCGAGCTCGGCGAGGCACGCCGCAGGGTGGCCGAACTGGAGGCGGCCGACCGCGACCCGATCGCGATCGTCGGGATGAGCTGCCGGTACCCGGGCGGGGTACGGACGCCGGAGGAGCTGTGGGAGCTGGTGGCCGCCGGGCGGGACGCCGTCGGCGAACCGCCCGCCGGGCGCGGGTGGCGGGTCGAGGACTTCTACGACCCCGAGGGCCTGCGCGCCGGCACCTCCTACGTGTGCGAGGGCGGGTTCCTCGACGACGCGGACCGGTTCGACCCCGCGTTCTTCGGGATCAGCCCGCGCGAGGCCCTGGCGATGGACCCGCAGCAGCGGCTGCTGCTGGAGACCGCGTGGGAGGCCTTCGAGCGGGCGGGCATCCGGCCGGCGACGGTGCGCGGGGCCCGGGTCGGCGTGTTCGCGGGCCTGATGTACCACGACTACGGCACCCGCCTCGGCTCGGTGGACGAGTCGGTCGCCGGCTTCCTGGGGAGCGGGACGGCGGGCAGCGTCGCCTCCGGCCGGATCGCCTACGTCCTCGGCCTGGAGGGGCCGGCGGTGACGGTGGACACGGCGTGCTCCTCGTCGCTGGTCGCCCTGCACCTGGCGGCGCAGGCGATCCGGCGCGGCGACTGCACGATGGCGCTGGCCGGCGGCGTCACGGTGATGGCCACCCCGAGCACGTTCGTCGAGTTCAGCCGTCAGGGCGGCCTCGCCCGGGACGGGCGCTGCAAGTCCTTCGCCGCCGCGGCCGACGGGACGGCGTGGGGCGAAGGCGCCGGAATGCTGCTGGTCGAGCGCCTGTCGGACGCCGAGCGGAACGGGCACCGGGTGCTCGCGGTCCTGCGCGGGTCGTCGGTCAACCAGGACGGCGCGAGCAGCAACCTCTCCGCGCCCAACGGGCCCTCGCAGCAGCGGGTGATCCGGCAGGCGCTCGCCGAGGCCGAACTCTCGCCCGACCTGGTCGACGCCGTCGAGGCGCACGGCACGGGCACCAAGCTCGGCGACCCGATCGAGGCCCAAGCGCTGCTGGCCACCTACGGGCAGGAACGCCCGGCGGAACGGCCGCTCTGGCTGGGGTCGTTGAAGTCCAACCTCGGCCACACCCAGGCCGCAGCCGGCGTCGGCGGCGTGATCAAGATGGTCATGGCGATGCGCAACGGCGTGCTGCCGCGGACCCTGCACGTCGACGAGCCGACGCCGCACGTCGACTGGTCGGCCGGGGCGGTCTCGCTGCTCACCCAGGCGCAGGAGTGGCCTCGGACCGGGCGCCCGCGACGGGCGGCCGTGTCCTCGTTCGGCGTGAGCGGGACCAACGCACACGTCATCCTGGAGCAGGCGCCGGAGGTTCCGGCGGCCGACCACGGCGCAGCGGCGGGTGGCGTGGTGCCGTGGGTGCTGTCGGCGCGGGACGAGCGGGCGCTGCGCGAGCAGGCCGGGCGGTTGCGGGCGGCCGTCGAAGCCCACCCGGAATGGGAACCGGCCGCGGTGGCCGGGGCGTTGGTGTCGGGCCGGTCGGTGTTCGAGCAGCGGGCCGTGGTGATCGGCGAGAGCCGTGCCGAGTTGCTGAGCGGCCTCGCGGCCCTCGCCGACGGCACCACCGCGCCCGGCCTCCTCCAGGGCCACGGCACCTTCGACCGTCCGGTGTTCGTCTTCCCCGGCCAGGGCTCCCAATGGATCGGCATGGGCGCCGAACTCCTCGACACCTCCACCGTCTTCGCCCACTGGATCACCCAGTGCGAAGCCGCACTCGCGCCGTACGTCGACTGGTCACTGACGGACGTCCTGCGCGGCAACGACGACCTCACCCGCGTCGACGTCATCCAACCCGCCCTCTTCGCCGTCATGGTCTCCCTCGCCGAACTCTGGCGCTCCCTCGGCATCGAACCCGCCGCCGTCATCGGCCACTCCCAAGGCGAAATCGCCGCCGCCACCATCGCCGGCGCCCTCTCGTTGGAAGACGGCGCCCGCATCGCCGCCCTGCGCAGCCAAGCCATCCTCGCCATCAGCGGCCACGGCGGCATGGCCTCCCTCCCCCTCAGCCACGACAACGCGGCCGAACTCCTCACCCGCTGGGACGGACGCCTGACCATCGCCGCCCACAACGGCCCCACCACTACCGTCATCGCCGGCGACCGCGACGCCCTCGACGAACTCCTCACCCACTGCGAGCAACACGACATCCGCGCCCGCCGCATCGACGTCGACTACGCCTCCCACAGCCCCCACGTCGAAGCCATCCAAACCCAGCTCGCCCAGAAGCTCGCCGGCATCACGCCGAAGACAGCCACCATCCCCTTCTACTCCACGGTCACCGGCACCCCGATCGACACCGCCCAGCTGGATGCCGACTACTGGTACACCAACCTCCGCCAGACCGTCCGCTTCACCGACGCCACCCACGCCGCCCTCACCGACGGCCACCACGCCTTCATCGAAACCAGCCCCCACCCCGTCCTCACCATGGCCGTCCAGGACATCAGCGAGAACGCCGACCGGCAGGCACTCGTCGTCGGCTCCCTGCGCCGCGACGAAGGCGGCCTCCGCCGCCTCCTCACCTCCCTCGCCGAAGCCCACGTCCACGGCGCCCCCCCCACCTGGCCCACCAACCCGCCCCTCCCGACCCACCCCCTCGACCTGCCCACCTACCCCTTCCAACGCGAACGCTTCTGGCTCGACGCCCCCACCCCGACCGGCGACGTCACCACCGCCGGCCTCACCCCCGCCAACCACCCCCTCCTCACCGCACTACTCCCCCTCGCCGACGGCGACGACATCATCCTCACCGGCCGGATCTCCCTCACCACCCACCCCTGGCTCACCGACCACGCCGTCTTCAACACCCCCCTCCTCCCCGGCACCGCCCTCGTCGAACTCGCCCTCCAGGCCGGTGACCACGCCGGCTGCGACGTCCTCGACGAGCTGACGCTCCAGGCACCGCTCCTCCTCCCCGACGACGGCGCCGTCCAGCTCCAGCTCCGGATCGGTCCGCCGGAGGAGAACGGCCGCCGCGCCTTCTCCCTGCACTCCCGCCCCGACCAGCCCGGCCGCCCCGACGCCCCCTGGTCACGGCACGCCACCGGCGTGCTGGCCGTCGGCGCCGAGCGCCCGACCTGGGACCTCGCCGCGTGGCCCCCGGCCGGCGCGCTTCCGGTGGACGTCACCGAGCTCTATCCCCGACTGGCCGAGGACGGTCTCGGCTACGGCCCGGCGTTCCAGGGGCTGCGCGCGCTCTGGCGGCAGGGCGACGACCTGTTCGCCGACGTGCGGTTGCCGGCCGAGCAGCACGACGACGCCCTGCGCTTCGGCCTGCACCCCGCTCTGCTGGACGCCGCCCTGCACGCGACCGCTGCCGCCTCGCCCGGCGAGGTGCGGCTGCCGTTCTCGTGGAGCGGTGTCGCCCTGCACGCCACCGGTGCGACCGCCCTGCGGGTGCGGGTCTCCCCGGCCGGCCCGGACGGGATCGCCCTCCAGGTGGCCGACGCGTCCGGCGCCCCGGTGGCCGCCGTGGCGACGCTGGCGAGCCGCCCGGTGGACCGGGAACGGCTGCAGGCGGCGCGCCAGGACGGCGCGGACCCGCTGCTGCGGGTGGACTGGACCGAGCTGCCCGCCGCCGAGGCCGCCGCCGGGCGCTGGGTCCTGCTCGGCACCGACCGGCTGGGCCTGTCCGAGGACCTCCGGATCGGCGGCCACCCGGACCTCGCCGCCCTCGCCGAGGCCGTCGCCGCCGGCGCGACCGTCCCCGACGCGGTGCTGGTCACCTGCACCGGCGCCGACTCGCCGGACGTCCCCACCGCCGTCCGCGACCTCACCACCAGTACCCTGACGCTGCTTCAGCAATGGCTAGCGGCTGATCAGTTCAGCACCTCGCGGCTGGTCGTCCTGACCTCCGGCGCCGTCCCGGCCGGCAGTGGCGAGAGCGTGCGCGACCTGGTCGCCGCGCCGATCTGGGGCCTGCTGCGGTCCGCCCAGACCGAGCACCCGGGCCGTCTCGTCCTGATCGACCTGGACGACCGCCGCTCCCCCGCCCCCAAGGACGCGCTCGCCGCCGCCCTCGCCACGGACGAGCCACAACTGGCCGTACGCGAAGGCAGGTTGTACGCCCCTCGACTCGTCCGTGGCGCCACCGGCCGGCTGCTGGAGCCACCGGCGGACGGCACCGGCTGGCGGCTGGACACCACCGCCAAGGGCACCCTGGAGAACCTCGCGCTCATCCCGTACCCCGCCGCTGCCGAGCCGCTCGGCCCCGGCCAGGTCCGGCTGGCGGTGCGTGCCGCCGGGATGAACTTCCGCGACGTGCTGCTCGGCCTGGGCATGGTCGACCAGGACGTCATGGGCGGCGAGGCCGCCGGCGTGGTGCTGGAGACCGCCCCCGACGTGACCGGGTTCGCCCCGGGCGACCGCGTGATGGGCATGGTGCCCGGCTCGTTCGGTCCGGTCGCCGTGGTCGACCACCGGCTGCTCGTCCCGCTGCCCGCGCACTGGACGTTCACCGAGGGCGCCTCGGTGCCGATCGCCTTCCTCACCGCCTACTACGGCCTGGTGGACCTCGCCCGGCTCGCCCCCGGCGAGTCGGTGCTGATCCACTCGGCGACCGGCGGCGTGGGCATGGCCGCTATCCAACTCGCCCGCCACCTGGGCGCCGAGGTGTTCACCACGGCCAGCCCGGCCAAGTGGGACACCCTGCGCTCGCTGGGGATCCCGGAGGACCGGATCGCCTCCTCCCGCGACCTCGGCTTCGAGCAGCGGATCCGTGCCGCCACCGGCGGCCGGGGCGTGGACGTCGTCCTGAACTCGCTCGCCAACGAGTTCGTCGACGCCTCGCTGCGGCTGCTCGCGGACGGCGGCCGGTTCGCCGAGATGGGCAAGACGGACATCCGCGACGCGGCCGAGGTCACCGCCGCCCACCCCGGCACCTCCTACCTCTGGTTCGACCTGATCGAGGCCGGCTACGACCGGATCGGCCGGATGACGGCCGAGCTGATGCCGCTGTTCGAGCGCGGCACGCTCCACCCGATCCCCGCCCGCACCTGGGACGTGCGGCGCGCACCGGACGCGTTCCGCTTCATGAGCCAGGCCCGCCACACCGGCAAGGTGGTGCTCACCATGCCCGCCGGGCCGGACCCGGACGGCACCGTGCTGATCACCGGCGGCACGGGCGTGCTGGGCGGCCTGGTCGCCCACCGCCTGGTCGCCGAGCACGGCGTGCGGCACCTGCTGCTGCTCGGCCGGCGCGGTCCGGAGGCCGCCGGCGCGGCCGAGCTGACCGCCGAACTCACCGCGCTGGGCGCCCAGGTGACGGTCACCGCCTGCGACACGGCCGACCGCGACGCCCTGGCACGGGTGCTCGCCGCCGTCCCCGCCGAGCACCCGCTCACCGGCGTCGTCCACGCCGCCGGCGTGCTGGACGACGCGGTGATCGCCTCGCTGACCCCCGCCCAGGTGGCGGCGGTGCTCCGCCCGAAGGTGGACGCCGCCTGGCACCTGCACGAGCTGACCCGGGACGCCGACCTCGGCGCGTTCGTCCTCTTCTCCTCCTCGGCCGCCGTCCTGGGCGGCCCCGGGCAGGGCAACTACGCGGCGGCCAACGCCTTCCTCGACGGCCTCGCCGAGCAGCGCCGCGCCGCCGGGCTGCCCGGCCTGTCGATCGCCTGGGGCCTGTGGGAGCAGGCCAGCGGGATGACCGGCCACCTCGACGACTCCGACCTGACCCGGCTGCGCCGCTCCGGCGTCCGCCCGCTCTCCGACGCCGACGGCCTGGCGATGTTCGACTCGGCCCTGGACGCCGACGAGGCCCTGCTGGTGGCGATGCGGCTCGACGTCGCGACCGCCCGCACCGCCCTCCAGTCCTCCTCGGTGCCGCCGCTGCTGCGCCGGCTGATCGGCTCGCCGGCCCGCCGGTCGGTGGCGGTCACCGGGACCGGCGCGGCGGACGCGCCGGCCCGCCGGCTGGCCGCCCTGCCCGAGGCCGAACGGGCCCGCGCCCTGCTGGATCTGGTGCGCACCAACGCGGCCGTCGTGCTCGGCCACGCCACCGACGAGGCGATCCGGCCGGATCTCGCGTTCAAGCAGCTCGGCTTCGACTCGCTGACCGCCGTCGAGCTGCGCAACCGGCTGGGCGCCGCCACCGGGCTCCGGCTCCCGGCGACGCTGGTCTTCGACCACCCGCGACCGGACGCACTGGCCGCCTACCTGCTCGCCGAGCTGGCCCCGGCCGCACCGGCCGAGCCGGACGGCCCGGCCGCCTCCGACGGCGAGGTCAGCCGGCTGCTGGCCACCATCGCGCCGGCCCGGCTGCGCGCCGCCGGCCTGCTCGACGCGCTGCTCGCCCTCGCCGGCACGGCGCCCGAGGAGCCCCCGGCCGAGGCGGACGACCAACTGGACGAGATCGACGCCATGGACGCCGACGACCTGATCGGCCTGGCGCTCGGCACCACTGACCTCTGATCGCGCTCGGACTGCGGAGAACCTAACGATGGCTGCATCACAGGAGAAGGTGCTGGAAGCGCTCCGGGTCTCGCTCAAGGAGACCCGGCGGCTGCAGCAGCAGAACCACCAGCTGACCGAGGCCCGGCACGAGCCGATCGCGATCGTCGGCATGGCCTGCCGCTACCCCGGCGACGTCCACAGCCCCGAGGACCTGTGGCGCCTGGTCGCCGACGGCCGCGACGCCCTCTCCGACTTCCCCGCCGAACGCGGCTGGGACACCGAGGAGTTGTACGACCCCGATCCGGACCGCCCCGGCCGGAGCTACGTCCGGCAGGGCTGCTTCGTCCGGGACGCGGACCGGTTCGACGCCGCGTTCTTCGGGATCAGCCCGCGCGAGGCGCTGGCCATGGACCCGCAGCAGCGGCTGCTGCTGGAGACCTCCTGGGAGGCCTTCGAGCGCGCCGGCATCGACCCCTCCTCCGTTCAGGGCAGCCGGACCGGGGTGTTCGTCGGCGCCTCCCCGCTCGGCTACGCCGCCGATCCGCGCAGCGCCGAGGGCTCCGAGGGATACCTGCTGACCGGCACCACCGTCAGCGTCGCCTCCGGCCGACTCGCCTACGCCCTGGGCCTGGAGGGCCCGGCCCTCACCGTGGACACCGCCTGCTCCTCCTCCCTGGTCGCGCTGCACCTGGCGAGCCGGGCGCTGCGGGACGGCGAGTGCACGATGGCGCTGGTCGGCGGCGCGGCCGTGATGGCGGCGCCGCACATGTTCATCGAGTTCAGCCGCCAGCGCGGCCTCGCCCCCGACGGCCGCTGCAAGGCCTTCGCCGGGGCGGCCGACGGGACCGCCTGGGGCGAGGGGGTCGGCGTGCTGCTGGTCGAGCGGCTCTCCGACGCCCGCCGCCTCGGCCACCCGGTGCTGGCCCTGGTCCGCGGCTCGGCGATCAACCAGGACGGCGCCTCCAACGGCCTGACCGCGCCCAGCGGACCGGCCCAGCAGCGGGTGATCCGGGCGGCGCTGGCCGACGCCCGGCTGACCGCCGCCGACGTGGACGCCGTCGAGGCCCACGGGACCGGCACCCGGCTCGGGGACCCGATCGAGGCGCAGGCCCTGCTCGCCACCTACGGCCAGGACCGGCCGGCCGACCGGCCGCTCTACCTCGGCTCGGTGAAGTCCAACATCGGCCACACCCAGCTCGCCGCCGGCGTCGCCGGCGTCATCAAGACGGTGCTGGCGATGCGGCACGGCGTGCTGCCCGCCACCCTGCACGTGGACGAGCCGACGCCGCAGGTCGACTGGTCGCGCGGCGCGGTCGAGCTGCTCACGGAGCGGCGCGCCTGGCCGGCCACCGACCGGCCGCGGCGCGCGGGCGTCTCCTCGTTCGGGATCAGCGGCACCAACGCGCACGTCATCCTGGAACAGCCGGCCGAGGAGCCGGCCGGGCAGAGCGCCGAGGAGCCCCGCGAGGCTCCCGCCGGCACCCCGTGGCTGCTCTCCGCCCGCAGCCCGGAGGCGCTGCGCGCCCAGGCCGGCCGGCTGGCCGAGGCCGTCGCGGGCGAGCCCGGGTGGGACCGGGCGGACGTCGCCTGGTCGCTGGTCACCGCCCGGGCCGACCTCGACCACCGCGCGGTGGTGCTCGGCGCCGACCGCACCGAACTGCTCGCCGGTCTCGACGCGCTGCACCGGGCCGCAAGCACGCCGCAGCTCGTCCGGGGTCCGGGCCCGCGCGGCGGGAAGCTGGCGTTCCTGTTCACCGGCCAGGGCGCGCAGCGGGCCGGTGCCGGCCGCGAACTGCACGGCCGCTTCCCGGTGTTCGCCACCGAGCTGGACAGGGTCTGCGCCCTGCTGGCGGAGCGGACCGGGCTGCCGGTGCGCGAGGTGCTGCTCGCCGAGGAGGGCTCGCCCGAGGCCGCGCGGCTGGACGAGACGGCGTTCACCCAGGCCGCCCTGTTCGCGCTGGAGGTGGCGCTGTTCCGGCTGGCCGAATCCTGGGGCCTGCGGCCGGACTTCCTGCTCGGGCACTCGATCGGCGAACTGGCAGCGGCGCACGTCGCCGGGGTGTTCTCGCTGGAGGACGCGGTCACGGCGGTCGCCGCGCGCGGGCGGCTGATGCAGCAACTGCCCACCGGTGGTGCGATGGTGGCCGTCGAGGCGACGGAGGCCGAGGTCGCCGGGCTGCTCGCCGGCCACGAGGCGCAGGCGAGCATCGCGGCCGTCAACGGCCCCCGCTCGGTGGTGCTCTCCGGCGAGGAGGAGGCGGTCACCGGGATCGCCGAACGGCTCCGCGCCGAGGGGCGCCGCACCAAGCGGCTGACCGTCAGCCACGCCTTCCACTCCCCGCGGATGGCGGGCATGCTCGACGCGTTCCGCGAGGTGCTCGCCGGGCTGACCCTGCACGAGCCGACGATCCCGGTCGTCTCCAACCTCACCGGCCGGCCGGTCACCGAGGAGATCCGCACCGCGGAGTACTGGGTCCGGCACGTGCGCGAGGCCGTGCGATTCCACGACGGCGTGCGGCACCTGCTCGACCGCGGGGTGACCGCGCTGCTGGAGCTGGGACCGGATGGCGTGCTCTCCGCCATGGCCCAGCAGGCCGCCGGGGACCGGGACGACGTCGCGGCCGTGCCGCTGCTGCGCCGGGGCCGCCCGGAGACCGGCACCGTCCTGGCCGCCGCCGCGCAGGCACACGTGCGGGGCGTCCGGGTGGACTGGCCGGCCCTCCTCACCGACCTGGCCGGCCCGGCCCGGCACCGGGTGGACCTGCCGACGTACCCGTTCCAGGGGGAACGGTACTGGCCGGCCGCCGCCGGGCCGGCCGTCGAGGCGTCCGAGCTGGGCGTGACGGCGGCCGGGCACCCGCTGCTCGGCGCCTCCGTCACCCCAGCGGAGGGCGGCGGGCTGATCCTCACCGGCCGGCTGTCGGTCCGCTCGCACCCCTGGCTCGCCGACCACGTCATCCTCGGCAGCGTGGTGGTGCCCGGCACCGCCTACCTGGAGCTGGCGCTGCACGCGGCACACCTGGCCGGCTGCACGGCGGTGGAGGAGCTCGACCAGGAGGCGCCGCTGATCCTCACCGAGGCCGGCACGGTGCAGGTGCAGCTCGTGGTCGGTGCGGCCGACGAGTCGGGCCGGCGGTCGATCGGCGTGTACTCCCGGCCGGACGACGGCGAGACGTGGACCCGGCACGCCGGCGGCACGCTCGCAGCGGAGGACGGGGCGATCGGCTGGGACCACGTGGACGTCCTGGACCCCGCGGGCGTCTGGCCGCCCGAGGGCGCGGTACCGGTGGACGTGACCGACTTCTACCCGTCGGTCGCCCGCGACGGATTCGTCTACGGCCCGTCGTTCCGCGGCCTGCGGGCGGTGTGGCGCGCGGGCGAGGAGGTGTACGGCGAGGTCGCGCTGCCCGAACCGGAGCGCGGCCAGGCCGCCGGGTACGGCGTCCACCCGGCGCTGCTCGACGCTGCGCTGCACGCCGGTCTGGTCGGGAACACCGGCGAGCAGGTGCTGCTGCCGTTCGCCTGGAACGGGGTGCGGCTGCACCGCCCGGGTGCGGCCGTGCTGCGGCTGCGGATGGCCCCGGCCGGGCCGGACGCGATGTCACTGCAGGTGGCCGACGAGTCCGGTGCTCCGGTGGCCTCGGTCGGCGCGCTGCGGGCGCGGCCGGTCTCGGTCGAGCAGTTGCGCGCGGCGGCCCGGGCCGGGCTCGGCGACGCCCTGTTCCGCGTCGAGTGGACGCCGGCCCGGGCGGCGGAGCCCGTCCGCGGGCGGTGGGCCGTCCTCGGCTCGCCGGACGGCGCACCCCTGGGCGCAGGCCTCGACCACCACCCGGACGTCACGGCGCTCGGCGCAGCCGTCGACGCCGGGCTGCCGGTGCCGGACGCGGTCTTCCTCCCCGTGCCGGACGCGGCCGGCGCCGACCGGCCGGAGGCCGGCGGGGACGTCCCGGGGGCGGTCCGCGCGGCCGTGGGCCGGGTGCGGTCCGCGCTGGCGGAGTGGGCGGCGGACGACCGCCTCGCCGGCTCTCGTCTGGTCCTGGTGACCCGCCGCGCCGTGGCCGCCGGGGACGGCGAGGACGTCCCGCAGGTCGCGAACGCACCGCTGTGGGGACTGGTCCGCGCCGCCCAGGCCGAGCACCCGGACCGCTTCGTCCTGCTCGACCTGGACGACGCCTCGGACCCCGCCGCGGCCTTCGCCCGGGCCGCCGCCGGCACCGAGCCGCAGCTCGCCCTGCGCGCCGGCGCCGTCCTGACGCCGCGCCTGGTCCGGGCCCGCCCGGCGGCGCCCGCGGCGGCCCCCGCACTGGACCCGGACGGCACGGTGCTGGTCACCGGCGGCACCGGTGCGCTCGGCGCGCTGTTCGCCCGCCACCTGGTCACCGCCCACGGCGTACGGCACCTGCTGCTGCTCGGCCGCCGCGGCCCGGAGGCCACGGGAGCCGCCGAGCTGACCGCCGAACTCACCGCGCTGGGCGCCCGGGTGACGCTCAGGGCCTGCGACGTCGCGGACCGTGCGGCGCTCGCCGCCGCCCTCGCCTCCGTCCCCGCCGAGCACCCGCTCACCGCCGTCGTCCACACGGCCGGCGTGGTCGCGGACGGAGCACTGGCCTCGCTCACCGACGAGCTGTTCGACGCCGCGCTCCGCCCGAAGGCGGACGCCGCCTGGCACCTGCACGAGCTCACCCGCGAGGCCGGGCTCGCCGCCTTCGTGCTCTTCTCCTCGGCCACCGCCACCCTCGGCGGTGCCGGCCAGGGCGGCTACACGGCGGCCAACGCCTTCCTCGACGCCCTGGCCCAGCACCGCGCCGCGCAGGGCCTGCCCGCCCGGTCCCTCGCCTGGGGTCTCTGGGAGCAGCGCGACGGCATGGCGGGTGCCCCGGACGAGGCCACACTCGGCCGGATGCGGCGCTCGGGCGTCCTGCCGCTCGCCCCGCAGGACGGCCTCGCCCTCTTCGACGCGGTGCTCACCGGGGCCGCCCCGACCGCGCTGCCGGTCCGGCTGGACCTCGCCGCGCTGCGCCGGGCCGGGGCCGAGCCTCCCGCCGCTGCTGCACGGCCTGGCCGGGACGGCCGCCGGGCCCGCCCGCCGTCCCGACGCGGAGGCGGCGGACGGGCTGGAGCGACGGCTCGCCGGCCTGTCCGACGCCGACCGCGAACGCGCGTTGCTGGACCTCGTCCGCACCCAGGTGGCGGTCGTGCTCGGCCACTCGGACGCCGCCGCGGTCGACGCCGACCGTGCCTTCGGCGACCTGGGCTTCGACTCGCTGACGGCGGTCGAACTGCGCAACCGCCTCACCTCCGCCACCGGTCTGCGGCTGCCGGCGACGCTGGTCTTCGACCACCCCACGGCGGCGGCGCTGGCCGGCCACCTGGACGCCGAACTCCCCCGCGGGGGTGAGCGTTCGACCGCCCCGGTGCTCGCGGAACTGGACCGTCTGGAAGCCGTCCTCGCCACGGTCGCCGCCGACCACCCCGACCGGGCGCGGATCACCGGCCGGCTGCGGTCCGTGCTCTCCCGGTGGGACGACCGGCGCGATCCGGCGGTCTCCGGTGAATCCCCGGCGGCGGAACTGGAGTTGGACTCGGCCGAGGACGACGAGGTCTTCGACTTCATCACCAACGAACTCGGCATCTCCTGACCGCCCCGCCCTGACCCGCCGGCCGGCGGCCCTGCCGGCCAGACATCCCGTACCTGTCCATCCCGAAGGGGTTGCGCCACTGTGGCCAGCGAGACCGAGGACAAGCTCCGCTACTTCCTCAAGCGGGTGACCGCCGACCTCCAGGAGACGCGCCGGCGGCTCCAGGAGATGGAGAACGTCGCGGGCGAGCCGATCGCGATCGTCGGCATGGCCTGCCGCTTCCCCGGCGGCGCCGACTCGGCAGAGCGGCTCTGGCAGTTGGTCGCGGACGGGCGGGACGCGATCTCCGCCTTCCCCGAGGACCGCGGCTGGGACGTCGAGGCGCTGTACGACCCCGACCCGGACCGTGCCGGCCACACCTACGCCCGCGAGGGCGGCTTCGTCGAGGGAGCCGACCGGTTCGACGCCGGCTTCTTCGGCATCGGCCCGCGGGAGGCCCTGGCGATGGACCCGCAGCAGCGGCTGCTGCTGGAGACCTCCTGGGAGGCCTTCGAACGCGCCGGCATCGACCCGGCCACGCTCCGGGGCAGCAGGGCCGGCGTCTTCATGGGTGCCGGGCAGGTCGACTACGCGACGCTCGCCCAGAACGCGACCGAGAGCCTGGAGGGGTACCTGCTCTCCGGCGGGGCGGCGAGCGTGATCTCGGGCCGGCTCTCCTACGTGTTCGGGCTGGAGGGCCCGGCGATCACCGTCGACACGGCGTGCTCGTCGTCCCTGGTGGCCCTGCACCTGGCCTGCCAGTCGCTGCGCCGCGGCGAGTGCACGACCGCACTCGCCGGTGGGGCGGCCGTGATGGCCGCGCCGGGCATGTTCGTCGAGTTCAGCCGCCAGCGCGGCCTCGCCCCCGACGGCCGCTGCAAGGCCTTCGCCGCCGCCGCGGACGGCACCGGCTGGGGCGAGGGGGTCGGCGTCCTGATGCTCGAGCGCCTGTCCGACGCGCAGCGCAACGGACACCGGGTGCTGGCGGTGGTGCGCGGCTCGGCCGTCAACCAGGACGGCGCCAGCAACGGGCTCACGGCGCCCAACGGTCCGGCGCAGCAGCGGGTCATCTGGGACGCGCTCGACAACGCCCGGCTCGCGGCGGCCGACGTCGACGCGGTCGAGGCGCACGGCACCGGGACGACGCTGGGCGACCCGATCGAGGCACAGGCGCTGCTGGCCACCTACGGGCAGGACCGGCCGGCGGAACGGCCGCTCCGGCTCGGGTCGGTGAAGTCCAACATCGGCCACACCCAGGCGGCGGCGGGCGTCGCCGGGGTCATCAAGATGGTCATGGCGATGCAGAACGGGGTGCTGCCGCGGACCCTGCACGTCGACGAGCCGACGCCGCACGTGGACTGGTCGGCCGGGGCGGTGTCGCTGCTCACCGAGGCACAGGAGTGGCCGGCCGGTGAGCGGGTTCGGCGGGCCGGGATCTCGGGCTTCGGGGCGAGCGGGACGAACGCCCATGTGATCCTGGAAGAGGCTCCGCAGGAGCCCCAGAAGGAGACGACCGAGGCCAACTCCCCCTCCACGGTGGTGCCGTGGGTGCTCTCCGCCCGCGACGAACGCGCCCTGCGCGCCCAGGCCGCCCAACTCGCCACCTTCCTCCAGGACCACCCCGACACCGACCTGCGCGCCGTCGGCCACACCCTCCTCACCGGACGCGCCGCCCTCGACCATCGAGCCGTCGCCCTCGGCCACAACCACGACGAACTCCTCACCTCCCTCACCGCCCTCGCCAACGGCACCGCCCCCACCGGCCACGGCACCCACGACCGACCGGTGTTCGTCTTCCCCGGCCAGGGCTCCCAATGGATCGGCATGGGCGCCGAACTCCTCGACACCTCCACCGTCTTCGCCCACTGGATCACCCAGTGCGAAGCCGCACTCGCCCCCCACGTCGACTGGTCCCTCACCGACGTCCTGCGCGGCAACGACGACCTCACCCGCGTCGACGTCATCCAACCCGCACTCTTCGCCGTCATGGTCTCCCTCGCCGAACTCTGGCGCTCCCTCGGCATCCAACCCGCCGCCGTCATCGGCCACTCCCAAGGCGAGATCGCCGCCGCCACCATCGCCGGCGCCCTCTCGTTGGAAGACGGCGCCCGCATCGCCGCCCTGCGCAGCCAAGCCATCCTCGCCATCAGCGGCCACGGCGGCATGGCCTCCCTCCCCCTCACCCACGACAACACGGCCGAACTCCTCACCCGCTGGGACGGACGCCTGACCATCGCCGCCCACAACGGCCCCACCACCACCGTCATCGCCGGCGACCGCGACGCCCTCGACGAACTCCTCACCCACTGCGAACAACACGACATCCGCGCCCGCCGCATCGACGTCGACTACGCCTCCCACAGCCCCCACGTCGAAGCCATCCGGGCCGACCTGGCCACCCAACTCGCCGGCATCACGCCGAAGACAGCCACCATCCCCTTCTACTCCACGGTCACCGGCACCCCGATCGACACCACCCAGTTGGATGCCGACTACTGGTACACCAACCTCCGCCAGACCGTCCGCTTCACCGACGCCACCCACGCCGCCCACACCGACGGCCACACCACCTACATCGAAACCACCCCGACCTCCCCACCTACCCCTTCCAGCACCGCCGTTACTGGGTGGACACCACCGGCACCGGCAGGCCGGTCGCCGCGCCGGAGGACCACGCCGCGGGCTCCGCCGGAGCGGAGCTGCGGCGCCGCCTCGCCGAGCTCTCCGAGCCCGACCGCGAGCGGCTGGTGCGCGACCTGGTGGACTCACACGCGATCGCCGTCCTCGACCTGGCCGCCCCGATCACGCCGGGCCGCACCTTCCAGGAGCTGGGCTTCGTCTCGCTCACCGCGGTCGAGCTGCGCAACCGGCTGATGGCCGCCACCGGCCTGCGGCTCCCGGCCGCCGTCGCGTTCGACCACCCGACGCCCGAGGCGCTGAGCCGCCACCTGCTCTCCCGACTCGCCGACCCGGACGTCGAGATCGCCGACGCCGAGCCCGCCCTCGCCGCAGCCGCCGGCACCGACGAGCCGATCGCGGTCGTCGCGATGGCCTGCCGCTACCCGGGCGAAGTCCGCAGCCCCGAGGAGCTGTGGCAGCTCGTCGCGGACGGCCGGGACGCGATCACGCCCTTCCCCGAGAACCGCGGCTGGGACCTGGACAACCTCTACGACCCCGACCCGGACCGAGCCGGCCGCAGCTACACCCGCGAGGGCGGGTTCCTGCACGACGCCGACCGCTTCGACGCCGCGTTCTTCGGGATCAGCCCGCGCGAGGCGCTCGCCATGGACCCGCAGCAGCGGCTGCTGCTGGAGACCTCCTGGGAGGCCTTCGAGCGCGCCGGCATCGACCCGACCACCCTGCGCGGCAGCCGCACCGGGGTGTTCGCGGGGAGCAGCGGCCAGGACTACCACCTGCTGGCGCAGGGCTCGGCGGACGGTCTGGAGGGGTACCTGCTCACCGGCAACGCGGCCAGTGTCCTGTCCGGCCGGCTCGCCTACACGTTCGGGCTGGAGGGACCGGCCGCCACGGTGGACACGGCCTGCTCGTCCTCCCTGGTCGCCCTGCACCTGGCCTGCCAGTCGCTGCGCTCGGGCGAGAGCACGCTCGCGCTCGCGGGCGCCGTCAGCGTGCTGTCCACCCCGCAGGCCTTCGTCGCCTTCAGCCGGCAGCGCGGGCTGGCGCCGGACGGGCGGTGCAAGCCGTTCGCCGCCGCGGCCGACGGCACGGCCTGGGGCGAGGGGGTGGGCGTGCTGGTACTGGAGCGGCTCTCCGACGCGCGGCGCAACGGGCACCCGGTGCTGGCGGTGGTCCGCGGCTCGGCGACCAACCAGGACGGCGCCAGCAACGGCCTGTCCGCGCCCAACGGCCCTGCCCAGCAGCGGGTGATCCGGCAGGCGCTGGCCAACGCCCGGCTGTCCCCGGAGGAGGTGGACGCGGTGGAGGCGCACGGGACCGGCACGCCGCTCGGCGACCCGATCGAGGCCGAGGCGCTGCTCGCCACCTACGGGCGGGGCCGGCCGGCCGAACAGCCCCTCTACCTCGGCTCGGTGAAGTCCAACATCGGCCACACCGCCGCGGCCGCCGGGATGGCGGGGGTGATCAAGATGGTGATGGCGATGCGGCACGGCGTCCTGCCGCCCATGCTGCACACCGACGCCCCCACCCCGCACGTGGACTGGGACTCGGGGGCGGTCGCCCTGCTCACGGAATCGGTGGCCTGGCCGGAGCGGGACCGTCCGCGGCGCGCGGGCGTGTCCGCGTTTGGCATCAGCGGCACCAACGCCCACGTCGTCCTGGAGGGGGCACCGCCGCTCCCCGCCCACCCGGCTCCGTCCGACGGTTGCGAAGGCTCCGACGCCGCCGACGGCACCGCATCGCGCGACCGGGCGGCGGACGTCGACCCGACCGGTCCGACGCCGTCGGCGGCTCCGTTCGTCCCCTGGCTGGTCTCGGCCCGCGGCGAGGACGCCCTGCGGGCCCAGGCGGAGCGGCTGCGCGAGCACCTCGCCGGCGCGCCCGCCGTCGACCCGGCCGCCGTCGGGCGCTCGCTCGCCCTCTCCCGGGCCGCCCTGCCGCACCGGGCGGTGCTGCTCGGCCGCGGCGCGGGCGAGCTGGGCGCCGGTCTCGACGCGCTGGCCGCGGGCTCCCCCGCACCCGGGGTGGTCCGCGGCACGGTGACCGCGGGCCGGGTCGGCTTCCTCTTCCCCGGCCAGGGCAGCCAGCGCCCCGGCATGGGCCAGGGCCTGTACGCGGCCCACCCGGTCTTCGCCCGCGCCCTGGACGAGGTCTGCGCGCTGCTGGACCGGCACCTCGCGGCGCCCGGCCGCCCCGCCCTGCGCGAGGTGCTGTTCGCCCCCGAGGGCAGCCCCGAGGCCGCTCTGCTCGACGAGACGGTGTTCACCCAGGCCGGGCTCTTCGCGGTAGGCCTGGCGGCGTTCCGGCTGCTGGAGTCCTGGGGGGTGGTGCCGGACTGGGTCGGCGGCCACTCGATCGGCGAGCTGACGGCGGCCTGCGCGGCCGGCGTGTTCACGGTCGAGGACGCCTGCCGGCTGGTCGCCGCCCGCGGCCGGCTGATGCAGGACTCGCCGGCCGGCGCCATGGTCGCGGTTGAGGCGGCCGAGGACGAGGTGCTGCCGCTGCTGACGGGGCGGGAGGACCGGATCGGCATCGCCGCCGTCAACGGGCCGCGCGCCACCGTGCTCTCCGGCCAGGCCGAGGCGGTCGACGAGGTCGCCGCCGAGCTGGCCGCGCGCGGCTGCCGGACGAGGCGGTTGCGGGTGGCCCGGGCGTTCCATTCGCCGCTGATGGACGGCGTGCTGGCGCGCTTCCACGAGGCGGCGAGCGGTCTCGCCTACCGGCCGCCGCGGATCCGGCTGCTGTCGAACCTGACCGGCGAGCCGGCGGCGCCCGAGCAGGTGGGCCGCCCGGAGTACTGGGTGCAGCACATCCGGGAGGCGGTCCGCTTCCACGACGGCGTCCGCCGGATGGCGGAGGACGGCGTCACCACCTTCCTCGAACTCGGCCCCGGCGGTGTCCTGTCCGGCCTCGTCCGGGACGGTCTGGCCGAGCGGACGCCGGCCCCGGTGGCGGTGCCGCTGCTCCGGCGGGCCCGCCCCGAGGCGGAGAGCGCGCTGACCGCGCTCGCCCACCTCCACGTCCGCGGCGTCCCGGTCGACTGGGCCGCCGTCTTCGCCGGCGACGGGACACCGCACCTCGAACCGGACGTCGTCGACCTGCCCACCTATGCGTTCCAGCGCCGCCGGTTCTGGATCGAGGGCTCCGCCGCCCTCACCCGGCCGGCCGAGGGCGCCGTCCCCGCGGTCGAGGAGCCGGTGGCCGCCACCGAGACGCCCGTCCGCCTGCGCGAGCGGCTGCTCGCCCTCGCTGCGCCCGAACGCCGCTCCGCTCTACGGCAGTTGGTGGCCGCCCAGGTGGCCGCGGCCCTGGGGCACGGCTCCGCCGACGAGCTGGAGAGCGGGCTGGAGCTGCCCGAGCTGGGACTCGACTCGCTCGCGGCGACCGAGCTCGGCGCCGCCCTGCAGGCCGCCACCGGCGTCCCGCTGCCCTCGACCGCGGTGTTCGAGCACCCCACGGTGGACGGCCTCGCCGCGCACCTCGAAGCCGGGCTGGGCACCACCACGGCCCCGCCGGACGCCCCGGCCGCCGGCCTGCTGGCCTCGCTCGCCCCGCGGGCCGCCGAGCTGGGCCGGTTCGCCGAGTTCGGCGAACTCCTCGCAGCCGCCGCCCGGTTCCGGGACACCTTCGACGGCCCGCCCGACCCGGCCGGCCGCCCGGCACCGGTCCGCCTCACCCGCGGGGCGACCCCCCGCTTCTTCTGCTTCCCCTCCTTCGCCACCAGGTCCGGCGCCCACCAGTACGCCCGGCTGGCCGCCGCCTTCGACGGCCGGCACGAGCTCTGGGCACTGCCCGCGCCCGGCTTCGCCCCCCGCGAGCCGTTGCCCGCCGACCTCGACGCGCTGGTGCGTCTGCACGCCGAGGACGTCGAACGGCTCGCCGCCGGGGAGCCGTTCGTCCTCCTCGGCCACTCGGCCGGCGGCTGGATCGCGCACGCGGTGGCGGCGTACCTGGAGAAGCTCGGCACCGCGCCGGTCTCCGTCGTCCTGCTGGACAGCTACCGGCCCGGGAGTGCGATACTTCCCCGCATCCAGGCGGAGATCGCCAGTCTCCTGACGGACGGTCAACTGCCGTCCGACCAGCTGCTGGACGACACCTGCCTCACCGCGATGGGCGGCTACGCCCGGCTCTTCGAGAGCTGGCAGCCGCAGCCCCTCGCGACACCGACGCTCCAGCTCCGCGCGGCCCGGCCGCTCCCCGGCTTCCCCGCCACCGGCTGGCAGGCCTCCTGGCCGGTGCCGCACACCGAGGACGAGGTGCCCGGCGACCACTTCTCCCTGACCGGCGAGCACAGCCCCTCCACCGTGCGCGCCGTCCTCGACCGGCTCGCCGAGCCGTCCGCCTGACCGTCCATCCGTACCACCGACTCCGACCGAGGGTGAGCAGACCATGAGCATCGACAACGACCACCAGCCCGGCTCCGTCGACCAGGCGGTCCTGGACGGCGCGAACCCCTACCACCGGCGCGCGCTCGCCTTCTACGACCTGCTCGTCTTCCGCGGCAGCGCGCCGCTGTTCTGGCGCTGCTCCCCGCGCAACTTCCTGGAGATGTACCGGACCTCCATCGGCGCGAAGCACCTGGAGATCGGCGTCGGCACCGGCTACCTGCTGCAGCGCACCCGGTTCCCGGTCTCGAACCCGGAGATCACGCTGGCCGACCTCAACCCCAGCACCCTCGACTTCACCGCCGAGCGGCTGGCGCACTTCAAGACGACCAAGGTGGTCGCCAACGCCCTGGAGCCGCTGCCGGTGCCCGCCGAGAGCCACGACTCCGCCGCCCTCAGCTTCCTGCTGCACTGCATCCCCGGCAGCCTGCGCGAGAAGGGCGTGGCCATCCGGCACGCCGCGGCGGCCGTGCGGCCCGGCGGCACGGTGTTCGGCAGCACGATCCTCTCCCAGGGCGTCCCGGTGACCGGGGCCGGCCGCTGGCTGATGAAGGACCTCAACGGCAAGGGCGTCTTCCACAACGACCAGGACCACCTGGACGACCTGCGCGACCAGCTGAAGCAGAACTTCGACGACTTCGACCTGGCCGTGCGCGGCTGCGTCGGCCTCTGGCGGGCCCGCAAGTCGTAACGCCCCGCGACGCACCGGCCCCCCGACGCACCACCTCCGCCCCACCCCACCCGGGCATGCCCCCATCGGCAAGCCCCCGGCAAGACCCCTGGTAAGACCCCCGGAAAGGAACCCGACACCATGGCCGCCCGCTGGTATCCGATCGAGGAAGCCGACGACTCGCTGTTCGCCACCGCCCCGCTGTACCACGCCCGTTCGGTCGAGGTGCCGTTCACCGCGGAGGAGACCTGGGCGGCCCTGACCGGCGACGGCGTCTCCAGCTGGACCAAGGGCATGCGTCAGCTCACCTGGACCTCGCCGCGGCCGTTCGGCGTCGGCACCACCAGGGAGATCGAGATGGAGAGCGGCCTCGTCCTGCGCGAGCGCTTCTTCCGCTGGGAGGAAGGCACCCGCAAGACCTTCACCGCCACCGGGGCGACCAAGCCGATCTTCCGCCACCTGGTGGAGGACTACGTGGTCGAGCCCACCGAGACCGGCGCCCGGTTCAGCTGGCGCTGGGCGGCCGAACTGAACCGCCCGTGGTCCTTCCTCCAGGGCGCCCTGGACCGCTTCTTCTTCGCCCCCACCGGCCGGTCCCACATCGACGGCCTGCCCGCCTACATGGCCTCCCAGCGCGGCACCGCGCTCCGCTGACCACCCGGTCGGCCCACCCCGCCCCCTGAACGAAGGAAGACCCGAATGTGCGGGATCGCTGGCTGGATCTCCTTCCAGCTCGACCTCGAACGTGAACTCGCCGCCCTGAGCGCCATGACCGACACCATGGCGTGCCGCGGCCCGGACGCCTCCGGCACCTGGTTGTCCGCCCACGCCGCCCTCGGCCACCGCCGGCTGTCCGTCATCGACCTGGCCGGCGGCGTGCAGCCGATGGTCGCCGAGACGCCGGACGGCCCGGTCGTGCTGACCTACAGCGGTGAGGCCTACAACTTCACCGAGCTGCGGGACGAACTCCGGCGCCGGGGGCACGAGTTCCGCACCTCCAGCGACACCGAGGTGGTGCTGCGCGGCTACCTGGAGTGGGGGCAGGGGGTCGCCGACCGGCTCAACGGCATGTACGCCCTGGGCATCTGGGACAGCCGCGTGGAGAAGCTCATCCTGCTGCGCGACCGCCTGGGCATCAAGCCGCTCTACTACGCCCCCACCGCCGGCGGCCTGGTCTTCGGCTCCGAGGCCAAGGCCCTGCTGGCCCACCCGGAGGTGGAGCCGGTCGTCGACGCCGACGGCTTCCGCGAGCTGTTCGGCTTCGTCAAGGAGCCCGGCCGCGCGGTCTGGGCCGGCATGCACGAGGTCAAGCCGGGCACCATGGTGACCTTCGACCGCTCCGGGCTGCGCGAGCACGTGTACTGGCGGCTGGAGGTCGCCGAGCACCGCGACGACGCCGAGACCACCGTGCGCCGGGTCCGGGAGATGCTGGAGGACAGCGTCGCCCGGCAGCTGGTCGCCGACGTGCCGCAGTGCGTCCTGCTCTCCGGCGGGCTCGACTCCAGCGCCCTCACCGCCCTGGCCGGCCGCAGGCTGGCCGCCGACGGCGAGCGCGCCCGCACGTTCACCGTCGACTTCGAGCAGTCGGACGCGTTCCGCCCCGACGACCTGCGCGGCTCGCCGGACGCGCCCTTCGCCCGCGAGGTCGTGCAGCACGTCGGCACGCTGCACCACGACATCAGGCTCGACTACCAGGAGCTGGCCAACCCCGAGGTGCGCCGCGCCACGGTGACCGCCCGCGATCTGCCGTTCGGCTTCGGCGAGGCGGACAACTCGCTCTACCTGCTGTTCAAGGCGATCCGCGAGCACTCCACGGTCGCGCTCTCCGGCGAGTCGTCGGACGAGATCTTCGGCGGCTACCCCTGGTTCCACCTGCCGGCCGTCCAGCAGGTCCCGATGTTCCCGTGGGTCACCGCCTCCGGCCTCGGCCCGCGCAAGCACCCCACCAAGCTGATCGACCCCGACCTGCTGCTGCGCACCCTCGACGTCCCCGGCTACTGGGCCCAGCGCTGGAGCGACTCGGTCGCCGGCCTCCCCGTCGTGGCCGGCGAGGACGCGCACGAACGGCGGATGCGCGAGTTCTGCTACGTCCACCTGACCAGCCTGCTCGGCCTGCTGCTGGACCGGAAGGACCGGATGAGCATGGCCGTCGGTCTGGAGGTCCGGGTCCCGTTCTGCGACCACCGGCTCGTCGAGTACGTGTTCAACACCCCCTGGGCGATGAAGACCTTCGACGGCCGGGAGAAGAGCCTGCTGCGGGCCGCGGTCAAGGACGTGCTGCCCGCCTCGGTGGTCGAACGCGTGAAGGCGCTCTACCCGCACACCCAACAGCTCGCCTACGTCGGCCGGTTGCAGCAGCAGGTCGGCGAACTCCTGTCGGCCGACCACGAGGCCGTCACGCTCTTCGACGCAGCCGCGCTCACCAAGGCCGTCGCCGCGCAGCCGGAGGCCGTCGACCGGGACGAGCGCGAGGCGTTCGAACGCGTCCTCGACCTGGCCGTCTGGCTCGACCTCTACCGCCCGACCATCAAGCTCTCCTGAGGAGTCGCACCATGGCTGTCGACAACGACGTCTACAACACACACTCCTGGTGGCACGACGACCAGCCGTTCGCCACCCTGGAGGCGTTCACCCCGGCCCGGTTCGACTACTTCCACGAGGTGCTGACCAACCGGCTGCGGCTGGACCTCGCCGGCCTGCGCGTGCTCGACGTGGGCTGCGGCGGCGGTCTGCTGGCCGAGCTCTACGCCAAGGCCGGCTGCAAGGTGACCGGCATGGACCCTTCCGGCCCCTCCCTCGAAGCCGCCCGCGCCCACGCCGCCGAGTCCGGCCTGGAGATCGAGTACCAGCAGGGCTTCGCCGAGAAGCTGCCCTTCCCGGACGGCACCTTCGACGTCGTCTACTGCTGCGACACGCTGGAGCACGTCACCTCGGTGGACCAGGCCGTGGCCGAGGCGGTCCGGGTCCTCAAGCCGGGCGGCTACTACCTGTACGACACGATCAACCGCACCTTCCGGTCCAAGCTCGCGATGATCAAGATGGCGCAGGACTGGAAGTCGGTCAGCTTCGCGCCCAAGGACCTCCACGACTGGAAGAGCTTCATCAAGCCGGCCGAGCTGCACGAGGTCTTCCGCCGACACGGCCTGGCCAACCAGGACCTGATCGGATTCGCCTCCAAGCGGCCGCAGTTGGAGCTGCTGAAGGCGATGCGGAGCCGGGCCCGCGGCGAGATCACGTACGGCGAGCTGGGGCGGCGGTTCCAGCTCGGCGTTCACAAGGACACGTCGGTGATCTACGCCGGCTATGCACGAAAGGCAGCAAACTGACCATGACGACCACCACCCCCGACGTCCGCGTCCCGGTCCTGATCGTCGGCGCCGGACCGGCCGGCCTGACCGCCTCACTGGCGCTCTCCCGGTACGGCGTCCCGCACCTGGTCGTCGGCAAGTACCCGGGCACCGCCCACACCCCGCGGGCCCACCTGCTGAACCAGCGCACCGGCGAGATCCTGCGCGACCTCGGCGTCGAGCGCGAGGTGCTGGCCGAGGCCACGCCGAGCCCGCTGCTCGCCAACCACGTCTTCATGTCGACCTTCGCCGGCCCCGAGGTCAGCCGGCTGGACGCGTACGGCAACGGACCGGACCGGATCGGCGACTACCTCGCCGCCAGCCCGAGCAAGATGTGCAACCTCCCGCAGCACCTGATGGAGCCGCTGCTGGTCGAGCAGGTCCAGCAGGCCGGGGTCGGCGAACTCCGCTTCGGCCAGGAGTTCCTGAGCCTGGAGCAGGACGAGGACGGCGTCACCGCCGTGCTCGCCGACCGCCAGTCGGGCCTGGAGTACACCGTGCGCGCCGACTACGTGATCGGCGCCGACGGTGCCAACAGCCGGGTGATGCAGCAGGCCGGGCTCACCGTGGAGGGCGCCACCGGGCTGGCCAAGGCGGCCACGATCTGGTTCGAGGCGGACCTCTCCCGCTACTGCGCCGACCGCCCCGCGATCCTCTACATGGGCGCCGTGCCCGGCAACCCGCCGGAGGACGGCCGGGTGTTCGTCAGCGTCCGCCCCTGGAACGAGTGGGTCTTCCTGCGCTTCCTCGACCACGACCCCGGCTTCGACCCGGAGGACCACGAGGAGATCCGCGCGCACCTGCGGGAGAGCATCGGTGACCCGTCCGTCGAGATCCGGATCAAGAACGTCTCGCCGTGGGAGGTCAACGCCGTCGTCGCCCCCCGCTACGCGAACGGCAGGGTGTTCTGCGTCGGCGACGCCGTCCACCAGATGCCGCCCACCAACGGCCTCGGCCTCAACTCGGCGGTCGCGGACTCGTTCAACCTGTGCTGGAAGCTCAAGCTGGTGCTGGACGGCACGGCCTCGCCCGAGCTGCTCGACACCTACCAGACCGAGCGGGTGCCGGTCGGTGCGCAGATCGTCGACCGCGCCGTCCGCAGCATGATGGACTTCCTCGGCATCCCGGCCGCGCTGGGCTACGCCGCCGGCCAGAGCGCGACGGAGCAGTGGGAGCTGCTGCGCGGCCTCGCCGACGACACCGAGGAGGCCGCCGCCCGCCGGGCCGCCCTGGCCGCCGCGACCGACCGGATCAACTACCAGACCAACGCGCACGGCGTCGAGATCGGCTACCGCTACCGTGCCGGCGCCCGCGTCGACGACGGCACCCCCGAGCCGACCCAGGACCGCGACCCGGAGCTGTACTACCAGGCCACCACCTGGCCGGGCGCCCGCCTGCCGCACGCCTGGCTGGAGGACGGCGGGCGCCGCCGCTCTACCCTGGACGTGGTCGGCCAGGGCCGCTTCGTCCTGCTCACCGGCCGCGGTGGCGAGCGCTGGCACGACGCGGCCCGTGAGGCCGCCCGGGTCACCGGCGTGCCCGTGACCGTCCGCACGATCGGCGCCGCCGAGGGCCTGCGCGACCCGTACGGGACGTGGGAGCGCCTGCGCGAGGTCGAGGCCGACGGCTGTGTCCTGGTCCGCCCGGACGGGCACGTCGCCTGGCGCGCCCGGACCGCCGAGTCCGCCGGCGAGCTGCCCAAGGTGCTGGCAGCCGTCCTGCACACACCGGCCGGCCCCGCTGCCTGACCTGACGGCCTGATCCACCGGGCCTGATCCACCCAGGGCGGTCCCTCCTTCGGGAGGGGCCGCCCGACCTGTTCGGCCGGACCGCCGGGGGCCGCTTGGCCGGACTGTTCGGGCCGCACCGCCCGGAAATGCGAAGAACCCCCATCCGGGTTCCCGGATGGGGGTTCTTCAGAAGAATTGTTCGGCGGCGTCCTACTCTCCCACAGGGTCCCCCCTGCAGTACCATCGGCGCTGTGAGGCTTAGCTTCCGGGTTCGGAATGTAACCGGGCGTTTCCCTCACGCTATGACCACCGAAACACTATGAAACTATCCGCCACCCACCCGCCAGAGCGGTGGGGGTCGTTGTTTCAGAACAACACAGTGGACGCGAGCAACTGAGGACAAGCCCTCGGCCTATTAGTACCGGTCAACTCCACCCCTCACAGGGCTTCCATATCCGGCCTATCAACCCAGTCGTCTACTGGGAGCCTTACCCTCTCAAGGAGGTGGGAGTGCTCATCTCGAAGCAGGCTTCCCGCTTAGATGCTTTCAGCGGTTATCCCTCCCGAACGTAGCCAACCAGCCATGCCCTTGGCAGAACAACTGGCACACCAGAGGTTCGTCCGTCCCGGTCCTCTCGTACTAGGGACAGCCCTTCTCAACACTCCTACGCGCACAGCGGATAGGGACCGAACTGTCTCACGACGTTCTAAACCCAGCTCGCGTACCGCTTTAATGGGCGAACAGCCCAACCCCTCCACGACTGGTTTCCACCCCCCCCCCCCCC
>NZ_JAKNTA010000120.1 GCF_022288725.1 Kitasatospora sp. A2-31
CCCGCCATACCTCGCCCCAGGTGATAGGCGCAGAGTCGTTCCGATGGAAACATCAGGCAGAGCAGTCGCTCGACATTGAACGCATTCCCCCGGGTACGATCATCGATACCTTTCCACTCATTCAAGCCATATTGATTCCATGTCGATTCGATGGCGCGACTGAACGACTTGGCGTCAACTAATGCAATCTTTGGACTTTTGGGGCAGCGCGCCTCATTATCCCGATCCACGATGAGCTCCGGGGATATGACGTCGAACTCTCCCCATTCTGGATAGGACACTTCCCCTCCCCTGGCGGGCCGAGATAGGTGGATAGGGTCGAGCCGGAGTCGCCTGCCGAGAAACGACTTCTCTGCCAGTAGGCATCGGACCCTTGGATACGTCCTCACTCAAGTTTGCGTCGGGGTGCTGCCCCGTGTCGAGTAGCAACGGCCGTTCTCACGCTCTATTGGAGGTGACTCATGCCCAGACCGGTGCCGAAACGTTCTTCTCAGCGGCGCCGCCGCAACGAGGACGGCCCATCCCTGGTGACTGCGCCCGCCGGCAAGGGCCCGGCGGTGCCGCTGCAGGCTCTGAGGCGCCCGACCGGTCGGCGGCTTGTTGCATTGCCGAGGCCACGTCCCGGAACCTCGAACAGGGCAAATTCTCTGCTCAGTTGCTTCAGTCCGTCCCTGTCCGGCATGCCCGATCTTGCGGCGCCGGAGTTCGCCGACCGTGTGCGCCTTGCGATGGCTGTTGACCGGCCGGCGCGAGGGTCAGCTACGCGGGGTCCGGCGCGATGCCATTGATCACGCGGTCGAGGAGGCGATCGAAGACTGCCTGGGGGTTCTGGTCGCCGCCCGGTATGGCCAGGGCCTGGGCGAGGTGGGGGTAGCGGCCGTCGGCGACGGCGGCGCGGAGGTAGCGGGCCTGGGCGTCGAGGAGTTCGCCGGGGCTCCGCCCTGCGGCTTCGACGGCGCGCTGCTGGGCGAGTTCGTACGACATGTGGCTGGCCACGAACCCGGTGAGGAGGCTGAAGGTCTCCAGTCGGGCCTGGGCGTCCAGGCCGGTGGGGATCATCACGGCGAGCACGTGGTCCAGGACGGCGAGGGTGTTCGGGCCCAGGGTCTGCCGAGCTGGGAGCGCAGCGGGAAGCCACGGGTGGCGCCGCATGATGGCGCGTTGCTCGTGCGCGATCCGCCGGAGGTCCGAGCGCCAGTCACCGGTGGGCATGGCCGGCAACCGGTGATCGCCGCTCACTTCGTCGATCATCAGCTCCAGCAGCGTCTCCTTGTTGGGGACGTAGCTGTACAGGGACATGGTTCCGGCCCCGAGCCGGGCCGCGACCGCGCGCATCGTGACGGCGGCGAGCCCTTCGGCATCGGCGATGGCGACGGCGGTCGCCGTGATCTCGGCACGGCTGTGGGCGGGTGGCCTGCCGCGACGCGGGCGTTCGGACACCGACCAGAGCGCCTCCGGATCCACCCCGGCGCGACCGCCCGACGGGGCCGCCGAATCTGCGCGGGCCATCGTGATCTCCCTCCTTCTGACGGTCAATCCAAGCATGAGCTATTCTCGTACATCGTACGGGAAGTGAGAGACCGCCCGCCCCTCCCAGAAACGAGGCACCGTGACGATGCCCACGCACCGCCCAGTCGGGAAGAAGCCGCCCCTGAGCACCAGGGCCATGCGGCGGTCCATGAGGGGATTGCCTCCCAAGCTGCACGACATCGCCTACGACCCCGGTCTCGTCGTACCCGCAGCAGACGGCAGCCCCCTGCTGACCGACCACTACTTCCCGCTCGGCGACG
>NZ_JAKNTA010000121.1 GCF_022288725.1 Kitasatospora sp. A2-31
GTCCGCTCCAGGAGACGCTGACGGGCGGCCAGGAAGTCGACCCGCTGCTCCGCCGCCGACTGGGTGATCGCTCCACGTTGGACGGCCGCGTAGGCCAGCGCCTCGGCGTACTCGCGCACCTGGAAGAGGCCCGTGACGATCGTCAGGGCGAGTTCCCGCAGCCGACGGCACCGGGCCTCGGCCTCGGCGAACTCGGGGAATCCCTCCAGCAGACTCGCTTTGGCGTGCCGGCGCCAGAGTTCGTAGAACGTCCCACCCGTCTCGAACACCTCGTCGGCTTTAACAGCGAAGTTCTTTGTTGGAGCACGCTTCGCTCGTTCGACGTACGACACCAACGTGTTGGAGTACCCCATCCGCTTCGACAGCCCGACCTGGGACCAGCCCCGCGCCCGCCGCGACCTGTGGAGTTCCTGCCCGAATCGGATCGCCGGCGAGGAGATGACATCAACTGTCGTCTGTCCCATAAGAACTGAGGACCTTTCACATGACCAACTGGTCAACGGTGGAACCCTGGCCATCGTACGTCCCACCGGGCCACCATGGCTACACCCGGTGAGAGATCCGGGACTCACAGCGACCATGGGAGACAACATGCCCAGCTGCCCCCGTATGCCCGCGGACGCACCGAAGGTGGGTGAGGTCGTCCGGGACCTCGCGCACCGGAACGCCACGGGCGCCCCCACCGAGGGCGTCTACATGGACACCCTCAACGGGTTGGCCTACCTCCGGCCCGAGCCCGGCGGTTGCGAGTGGACCACCGGCCCGGAGTACGTCCAGCGGCTCGAACGCCCCCGCTACCTGGTCGTCCAGCACCCCAGCCGGCCACGCGCGAACGACACGGTGGCGTGAGAGTCATCGCCGGCCTGGCGGCCTGCTACGGCCGCCACCAGGCCGCCACCCGCCGGGCGTGACGGCGCCGGAAGACGGACGGCGGCCGCCCCGCGCCTCGAAGGCGCGGGAGCGACCGCCGGGTGGCGCACTACCTCAGAACTGCTCCACCCAGTACGGCGCGACGGTCATCCATCCGTTGCCGGTGGCGCCGTTGAGGCGGCCGGAGCTGGTCCGGGCCAGGGTGTACCAGGACTCCACGTAGTCCGGGTCGTCGGTCCACCAGGAGCTCGGCAGGGCGGCGAGCACCGCGTTGACCAGCGGGATGTACGCGCCCTGGTCGGCGATGGTGAGCAGCACCGCGGCCACGGCCTGGGCGAGGGCCAGGTAGTTGGTGTCGCCGTCGTCCTCCATCAGGACCACGTCGGCCAGGTTGTACTTGTAGTTCGACCAGTTCACCAGGATCTGGTTCGGGTTGTACACGGTACCGTCGTAGCGCAGGTAGGGCATGGCGACCGAGTCGACCCGGACCTTGCCGTCCTGCCCGAAGCCCGTGACCAGGCTGAACATCTCGGCCGCGCCCTTGAACCACGGCTCCTGGTCGTCGGAGACCTCGATGCTGTCGATCTTGGTGGCCCACCAGCCGCCGGCGGCCTGCGCGCCGGCGAGGCCGCGCGCGGTGAACTCCCTGCGCAGCACGTCGACACCGGCCGCCATCGCCTTCGACGCGTCGATGTCGACGAGGTAGACCGGCCGGTCGGGGACCGCGGTGGCGTCGAGGGTGTGGACGCTGCCGTCGGTGTCGTAGGCGCGGACGGTGCGTGCGTGGTCGTCGGCCACGGCGGTGGCCACCAGCGGCGTGGCACCGGCGTCGAGGGCCGCCCGCATCGACGCGTCGGCCAGCTGGACGCGCAGCAGCGGGCCGAGGCCGGCGTCGAGGCCCTTGGCCCCGGCGATC
>NZ_JAKNTA010000122.1 GCF_022288725.1 Kitasatospora sp. A2-31
CTCGCGGACTACGCGCTCACCCCGAGCGTGGCCATCGTGGACCCGGCCCTCACCACCCGCCTGCCGAGCCACGTCACCGCCGACACCGGCTTCGACGCCCTGACCCACTGCATCGAGACCTACGTCTCCGTCTACGCCAACGACTTCACCGACGGCCTCGCCCTGCAGGGCGTCCGGCTCATCTTCGAGAACCTGGAGCGGGCCGTCACCGGCGGCGCGGACGACCCCGAGGCCCGGGAACGGATGCACAACGCGGGGACGATCGCCGGGATGGCCTTCGGCTCGGCCTTCCTGGGCGCGGTGCACGCCATGGCCCACACCCTGGGCGCCACCTTCCACGTGGCCCACGGCCGCACCAACGCGTTGCTGCTGCCCCACGTGATCCGCTGGAACGGCGCCGCCCCGAGCAAGGTCACCGGCTGGCCCAAGTACCGCAACTACGTGGCCCCGGAGCGCTACCAGGCCATCGCCCGGACGCTCGGTCTGCCGGCTGAGACCCCGGAGCAGGGCGTCGAGTCGCTCGCGGCGGCGGTCGAGGAACTGCGCGACCGGGTGGGCATCCCGCGCTCCTTCAAGGCCGCCGGCGTGGACGAGGAGGCCTTCCTGGCCGCGCTGCCGCAGCAGGCCATGAACGCCTACGAGGACCAGTGCGCCCCCGCCAACCCCCGGATGCCGATGCTCGCGGACATGCAGCGGCTGATGCGCCAGGCCTACTACGGCGACCGGGCCTGATCGACCGGGCCTGAAGAAGGGACACCGAGATGACCACCTCGCAGCACACCCGCCCGGGCGCCGGGGACGGCCCCGCCACCGCGGACGGCCCCTCCGCCGGGGTCGGCCCCTCCGCGTGGGACGGCTTCCACGGCGGAGCCTGGCGGGACGCGATCGACGTCCGTGACTTCATCCAGCACAACTACACCCCGTACGAGGGCGATGCGTCCTTCCTCTCCGGCCCCACCGAGCGGACCGCCGAGGTGTGGCGGCAGCTCACCGACCGATTCCCCGAGGAACGCGCCAAGGGGGTGTACGACGTCGCGTACGACATCCCGTCCACCATCACCGCGCACGCCCCCGGCTGGATCGACCGGGAGCGGGAGCTCATCGTCGGCCTGCAGACCGACGCTCCGCTCAAGCGCGCGATCATGCCGAACGGCGGCTGGCGGATGGTCGCTGGAGCCCTGAAGACCTACGGCTACCCGGTCGATCCCCAGCTGGAGACGATCTTCACCCGGTACCGCAAGACCCACAACGCCGGGGTGTTCGACGCCTACACCCCCGAGATCCGGGCCGCCCGCAGGGCCGGCGTCATCACCGGCCTGCCCGATGCCTACGGACGCGGCCGGATCATCGGCGACTACCGACGGGTCGCCCTCTACGGAGTGGACCGCCTGGTCGAGGCGAAGCTCGCGGAGAAGGCGGAGCTCGACGCCGCTCCCACCGACCCGGCGCGGCTGGAGGAGACGATCCGCGAGCGCGAGGAGCTCGCGGAGCAGATCCGGGCGCTGGGCGAACTGAAGGAGATGGCCACGGCCTACGGGTACGACCTCTCCGGGCCGGCCCGCACCGGCCGGGAGGCGATCCAGTGGCTCTACTTCGCCTACCTGGCAGCGGTCAAGGAGCAGAACGGCGCGGCCATGTCGCTCGGACGCACCTCGACCTTCCTCGACGTCTACCTCCAGCGCGACCTCATATCGGGAGTGCTGACCGAGCGTCAGGCGCAGGAACTGGTGGACGACTTCATCATCAAGCTGCGGATCGTCCGCTTCCTGCGCACCCCGGAGT
>NZ_JAKNTA010000123.1 GCF_022288725.1 Kitasatospora sp. A2-31
TGATCGGGCCCTCGTCCAGGTCGGCGGTGACGTAGTGCGCCGTGGCGCCGATCAGCTTCACGCCGCGGGCGTGCGCCTGGTGGTACGGCTTGGCGCCCTTGAAGCTCGGCAGGAAGGAGTGGTGGATGTTGATCACCCGGCCGGACAGCGCCGTGCAGAGCTCGTCCGAGAGCACCTGCATGTAGCGGGCCAGCACGACCAGCTCGACGTTCTCCTTGGCGACCAGGTCCAGCAGCTGCTGCTCGGCCTCGGCCTTGGTGTCCCGGGTGACCGGGATGTGGTGGAACGGGATCCCGTAGCCCTCGGTGAGGTCCCGGAAGTCGGTGTGGTTGGAGACCACCGCGGCGATCTCCACCGGCAGCGCACCGATCCGGGTGCGGAACAGCAGGTCGTTCAGGCAGTGCCCGAACTTGCTGACCATCAGGACGATCCGCATCCGCTCCGCGGTCGGGTGGATCTGCCAGTCCATCCCGAACGAGGCCCCGATCGCGGCGAAGCTGGCCCGCAGCTTGTCGGCGGTGATCTCCTCGACGGCGGAGAAGTGCACCCGCATGAAGAACAGCCCGCTGTCCCGGTCACCGAACTGCTGGCTGTCGATGATGTTGCAGCCGGTCATGAAGAGGTAGCTGGAGACCGCGTGGACGATGCCCTGCTTGTCGGGGCAGGACAGCGTGAGGACGTACTGGGCGCTGGCCGTCTGCTGTTCCACGTGGGGGGTATCCCGTCCTGAGGTCGTGCCGTCGGTGAGTGGTCCAGCGTGTCACATCCTGGACGGCAGCCGCCCCGCTGCCCGTACTGCGGGACGGCCCGGCTCACCGCGGGACGTCAGGACGAGGTCAGGATCCGCAGCACGTCCAGCGAGCGCGGCGGGGCGTCCGGGTCCTCACCGTCGTTGGTCGCGAGCTTGACGTGCGCCTCGCGGGCGGCCCGGACCGCCTCCGGCCAGCCGTGGTGTCCGAGGTAGGCGGAGGCCGGGGCGTCGGCACCGACCTCGTGCAGGATCCGGACCACCCGGAGCACCGCGACGTCCACCACCGCGGCCTCGGCCGAGTCGCGGAAGATCGTCCCGACGTACTTCTCGGCCGACCAGCGGTCCAGCCAGGTGTCCTCCACCAGGCGGTAGACGGCGTCGGTCACGTCGCCGAAGCCCGCACGGCCGGACAACCAGGTCTCCTGCTGGAACCCGGGGTCGGACAGCATGTGGAGCGCCGAGCGGAGACGGGCTCGCCAGCGCCACCAGGGCAGGTCGTTGAGCGGCATGCCGCCCATCGTGCTGGAGCGGTGGCCCGGACGAGAAGGGTTTCGGGCAGACCGATACGAAGAATCTGTGCTGGCGGACATGGCTGACGATCGTACGTTCCCCCACCGTTCGTGCTCCACTCCGCATCTACACGCGTCCGACCCTGGATTTCGACTTCCGTTGGTGAACCGTTCGCCGAGCGGTCCTCTCGGCTTGCGGCACCGGGGCTTGGCTGTTCCCGGTGCGCCGCAGCAGCCTCAGGAGGGAAGACCGATGAGCAGCCGAAGGGGCCCGTCCCAGGATCACAGCACGATCACCGAGCGGCAGCGTCGCCGCCCGATCGCCGCAGTCGCCGCCGCCGCGGCCCTGTTCCCGACCCTCTTCTCGGCCTCCGCGTGCGGCGGACCGGCCGATGCCGCCACCAAGAGCGGTGACCTCACCGTCATGACCTGGGCACCGTCCGGCACGGGCAGCGCCGACCGGCCCGGCATGACCGCTCTCGCCGAGGCGATCGGCAAGGACATCAACACCAAGGGCGG
>NZ_JAKNTA010000124.1 GCF_022288725.1 Kitasatospora sp. A2-31
CCCCGGCGCGCGACCGCTGCCCCCACACCGGCCGCGCCCGGCTCTCCTACCGCCGCGCCGCCGAGCTCCTCACCACCCACACCCGCCCGCTGACCCCCGACGCCACCGGCTGGACCCTCCGCCAACTCCGCCCGCACTGAGGCGAACCCACGCGCCGGCACGACGAAGCGCCCCGAGCCGGACACCGGCTCGGGGCGCTTCTGAAGCCCTCCACAACGAGCCCCCTGTCGGGTTCGAACCGACGACCCCCGCTTTACAAGACGAACCCGGATCATGACGGGGCGTGACGCCTGATGCCGCGTGGCACTGAACCTGCAGGTCAGCGCCACGTGGCAGACCTCGCGATCCCGCTCCGATGGCCTGCTGCCGTCCTGTCCGCTCACGCATCGCTCACGCATCAGCAAGCCTCAGCAGGACAGCTGGAGCACCTGCTCACGCCTCGCTAGTCGACTCGCTGCTCCTCGATCATCCGGAGATAGCGCTCATAAGCCTTATCAACCTCGGCGGGAATCTTTACTAGCGTCCCTTCCTCCATCCTGTAGGGAAGCTTGGGGTCGCCACGAAAGGACAGCCAGTTAAAGCTAGTTGAGACCCACAATCCATCACAGATGAGGATCTTGGCATGTGTATCTCTCAACCTGGCTAGCGTAAATCGATCTGAGTGCCGCTGTTGGAGGTTATACAGGCGGCGCAGAGCATCCTCATCTGATCCAAGGTCGTCTGGGCCGTAACCGTGCGCTATGTGTACGCGAACGCCCTGCCGCAGCCGCTGCCCCAGCCGCTCGACGAAAGCGCGATTCACGACACCCCGCTTAACCCATGGGGATATTATCAAGAGTCGCCGACTGGCATCATCCAATGCTTTTGCAAGCAGGTCGGAGTGCTCAAATACGCTGAGGCTTCGAACCGGAACGGTATGGAGAGAGGGGATCGGATCCGCCACTCCATTTGCCTCAAGCACAGGGAGAGCTTGCGATGATGCCTGCGTAAGGTGCTGGGCTACCTCACTGCTATCCATCCGGATATCTTCGAGGTCCGCGCGCAGAACAGGACGCTCAGCCGCCGGGCCGATACTAATTTTGAGGCTTTCTACAGCGTTGACGCGCTGCAGGGCAGCATCATGACTCGGGCTCAAGTCGCTGTCCACGCACACAGCCAGCTGAACATCATCCCGTGCGGCATCACCATATACAAGCAACTTCACCGGCATATAGCGATACGATGTCCGATTGACAGCCCTTACACGGAGTACCTCAACACTCGGCTTTCCACTTCGCCGCGCAAGTAGAGAATTGATTCCAGCTGGCGTTACGTCCGGGAGCTCAACCCGCGCAGACCGGGCGGCGGGAAGCAGAATCATCCCGTCTTCGATTGCTTGCTGCTTAGTCTTCAGCATCGCTTTTGGATAATCGACGATTGACCACGTCAACCGATCGAATACCAGAGGCAGTGGCCGCAATACTGGCTGAACTGCCACTAGAGTCCGGACCGTTTCCCGACCCTGCAAAGTCAGCGAAAGGCCCTGATCGCGCTCCCGATACTGGAGGTTACCGATAACAACCTGATTCGCCACAGCAGTAGAAACCTGGTCCTCGTGAAGGCCAAGGATTCCAGCGAGATCAGAATTAGAGGCAGCTCCTTCTGCCGCGAACCTGAGGATGAACTCGTCCAGGAGTGGAAGCTTCTTGCGCTCCTGGGCAACAACATCCGCTGTCACCACCGTGACCGGCACAGCCGCATCCTCGATAGCCAGAAGATC
>NZ_JAKNTA010000125.1 GCF_022288725.1 Kitasatospora sp. A2-31
CCGCCACCAAGCGCCGCAACCGCGTCCGCATGGCACTCATGGCCGGGGCCCTCACCGCCCTGCCGGTGGCCGGCCTCGTCACGGCCAACGCCGCCTCCGCCGCCCCCGCCTCCGTCTGGGACAAGGTCGCCCAGTGCGAAGCCACCGGCAACTGGGCCATCAACACCGGCAACGGCTTCTACGGCGGCCTCCAGTTCACCTCCAGCACCTGGGCCGCCTTCGGCGGCACCGCCTACGCCCCCCAGGCCCACCAGGCCACCAAGGCCCAGCAGATCGCCATCGGCGAGAAGGTCCTCGCCGCCCAGGGCCCCGGCGCCTGGCCCGTCTGCTCCGTCAAGGCCGGCCTCACCAAGTAACACCCCCAGCCCCCACCGGGCCCCCGCCCCCACCGGCACCCCGACAACGCCGCTGCACCCCACCCGACCACCACACCGGGCCCGGGAGCAGCGGCGTCGCGGCGTTCACGGACACGCCGGACCCGGTCCGGGGCGGCACGGCTCGGCGCGGCGCGCAGCGGCGGTGTCGGCTCGGTGCCGCTGGATTCGTGCCGGCGCGGCATAGCGTGTCCGGGAGGTGCGCGCGGCCGGGGCGGGCTGCGCGCGGCTGCGGAGAGCGGGCCGGATCGGGTCCGGAGTCGAACGGAAGGCGCGAGCGCCCGTGGATGCCGTCCTGCACGCGCTGTCGATCAGCGGGTCCATGACCTGGGAGATCACCTGGGCGCTGATCCTCGGTTTCGCGCTGTCCGCCGTCGTCCAGGCGGTCGTGCACAGGGCCACCGTCGCCGGTCTGCTGGGGGACGACCGGCCCCGGACGCTCGTGGTCGCCGCCGGTCTGGGGGCAGCCTCCTCGTCGTGCTCCTACGCCGCGGTGGCGCTGGCCCGTTCGTTGTTCCGCAAGGGGGCCGACTTCACGGCGGCGATGGCCTTCGAGATCGCCTCCACCAACCTGGTCGTCGAGCTCGGCGTGATCCTGGCGCTGCTGATGGGCTGGCAGTTCACCGCGGCGGAGTTCGTGGGCGGGCCGATCATGATCGCGCTGCTGGCGGTCCTCTTCCGGCTGCTCCTGCACGACCGGCTGCTGCGGGAGGCCCGTACTCAGGCCGGGCGCGGCCTGGCCGGCTCGATGGAGGGCCACGCGGCGATGGACATGTCCGTACGACGCGAGGGCTCGTTCGCCCGGCGGCTCTTCTCCGGCGAGGGCTTCACCGCCACCTCGCACGTGTTCGTCATGGAGTGGGCGGCCATCCTGCGCGACCTGGTGCTGGGCCTGCTCATCGCCGGCGCGATCGCCGCCTGGGTGCCCGACGGCTTCTGGCAGGCCTTCTTCTTCGAGGGCCACCCCGTGGCGTCCAAGATCTGGGGCCCGCTCATCGGGCCGCTGGTGGCGATCGCCTCGTTCGTCTGCTCGATCGGCAACGTGCCGCTGGCCGTCGTCCTGTGGAAGGGCGGCATCAGCTTCGGCGGCGTCATCTCCTTCATCTTCGCCGACCTGCTGATCCTGCCCATCCTCAACATCTACCGGAAGTACTACGGCAGGAGGATGGCCCTGTTCCTGCTCGCGACCTTCTACCCGGCCATGGTCGTCGCCGGGTACGCCATCGAGCTCGGCTTCGGCGCGCTCGGGCTGATCCCCGACCGGGAGGACGCGACCATTCCGATGGAGGGCGTCTCCTGGAACTACACGACCTTCCTCAACATCGCCTTCCTGCTGCTGGCGGCCGTCCTGCTGGTGCGCTTCGTCCGGACCGGCGGTCTTCCC
>NZ_JAKNTA010000126.1 GCF_022288725.1 Kitasatospora sp. A2-31
GCCACCCAGGTCGTCGTCACCAACGACTACGACCAGGCCACCGGCCGGCTGCGCAACCAGTTCCTGGACAAGCAGACCTCCACCTCCGGTGCGGTCCAGCAGACCGGCTACACCTACGACGACTCCGGTCGCGTCACGTCGATCAGCACCACCCCCGACAACAACCCGGCCGCCCGCGACCTGCAGTGCTTCGGCTACGACAGCCTCGGCCGGCTGACCACCGCCTGGAGCGACACCGGGGGCGTCACCGTCCCGGACCCGGCCGAGCACCAGACCCCGGACCAGGGCCGGTGCACCAACACCACCCCGACCAGCGGCGCCGTCGCACCCGCGCTGACCACCGTCGGCGGCGGCAACCCCTACTGGCAGGAGTACGGCTACGACGTCACGGGCAACCGCACCCGGTTCGTCCAGCACGACACCGGCGGCGACGCCACCAAGGACGCCGTCACCACCCAGACGTTCCCGAACCCGGGGACCGTCAACACCGGCAACGGCAGCGGCGGTCCGCACGCGCTGACCGGCACCGGGACCAAGGTCGGCGCGAGCACGACGGTCTCCGGCAGCGACAAGTACGACGCCGCCGGCAACACCACCTCGATCTACACCTCCAGGACCGGCACGGCCGACCTCGCCTGGAACACCGAGGGCAAGCTCGACACCTTCGCCCAGGCCGGCCCGATCACCGGCATCGGCGGCAAGTGCCTGGACATGCAGGGCGGCAGCTCGGCCAACGGCACCCCGGCGCAGATCTACACCTGCGGCTCCGGCGGCGGCCAGCGCTTCGCGGTCAACGGCGGCGTGCTCAAGGCGTTCAACAAGTGCGTGACCGCGATGGGCACCGCGGCCGGCTCGCTCGTCCAGCTCCAGCCCTGCGACGGCGGCGCCGCGCAGAAGTGGACGGCCCGCGCCGACGGCACCGTCCTCAACCAGGCGGCCGCCCGCTGCCTGGCCGTCCCGGGCGACGTCACCACCAACGGCACCGACCTGGTGCTGGGCGACTGCGCCACGACCGTTCCGGCCGGCCAGAAGTGGACCGTCCCGAGCCAGGTCACCAGCTACGTCTACGACGCGGACGGCAACCAGCTGATCCGCCGCAACCCGGGGAAGACCACCGTCAACCTGGGCGGCGACGAGCTCACCTACGACACCGTCGCCAAGACCCTCACCGGCACCCGCTACTACCCGGTGCCCGGCGGGCTCACCATGGTCCGGGTCGGCGCCGGCGGCCTCACCATCCAGCTGGCCGACCACCACGACAGCGGCCTGCTGACCGTCGACGCCACCAGCCTCGCCGTCACCCGCCGGCCGATGGACCCCTTCGGCAACCCCCGCGGCACCCAGCCCGCGGCGGGCGTCTGGGCGGGTGACAAGGGCTTCGTCGGCGGCTCCAAGGACGACGTCACCGGTCTGACCAACCTGGGGGCACGGCAGTACCAGCCCTCCACCGGGCGGTTCGTCAGCCCGGACCCGCTGCTCGTCCCGGACGACCCGCAGCAGTGGAACAGCTACGGCTACTCCCACAGCGACCCGGTCAACCGCAGCGACCCGTCCGGCCTCTACGACCCGGACCTGCGCGAATGGCAGATGCAGCAGGAGCGGGCCGAGCGCGAGGCGCAGGCCACCGCCACCGGCGAGGAGGAGCCGGACCTCGGTTCCGACCCGGAACCGGAGGAGGAGAAGTGGTGGAAGGTCTGGACGCCGCGCCACGACACGGCCGTCCTGATGGCCACCGCCTACCTCAAGGCCCGG
>NZ_JAKNTA010000127.1 GCF_022288725.1 Kitasatospora sp. A2-31
TCATGCTGTAGCCGACCGCGAAGCTGTTCACCGGGCACTGCACCTTGTTGTAGCCGGACGCCCAGTCGCCCTGCCGGACGTACTTCTCGCCGTCGACCTTCTCCCAGGCGCCCGCCGCCTTGCGCGGTTCGGCGACGTCGGTGCAGAGCCCGCGGCCGTAGCTGCGACTGAGGCCGACCAGGCGCTCGGTGTCGGGACAGTTGCCCTTGTGGTCGCCCGGGCTCCAGTCGGCCCTGGCGAGCATGGTGCGGGAGAGGTTCCAGTCGCCGTGGTCGATGTCGACGATGTTCCAGTGGTCGACCGGGGCGACCGCTCCGCTCCGGCCGGGGGCGGTCACGAGCTTGTTCCAGTCGGTGGCGCGCCAGTCGCCGCCGTCCTCGATGCCGAGCCGCCTCCCGGCGGCGTCGTAGGTGAGCATCGCCCAGTTGTCCTGCGGCCTGCCCGCGGCGTCGGTCCAGCCGACCAGCGGCCAGACGGCGAAGTCGGTGTCGGTCTTGACCAGGATGTCGGTGAAGTTCCTGAACCAGGCCTGCTCCTTGGCGTCGGTGGAGTCGCGCCCGGCCGCGCCGAACTCGCTGACCCACACCGGGGCGGTGTAGTGCTTGCCCTCCTCGGTCACGAAGGTCCCCTCCTCCTTCACGACCTCGGCGAGCTTCTCGGGGGTGAAGTCCTCGTAGCGCGGGTCGTCGGTCGCTCCCCAGCCACTGCCCGCACCGGTGTTGGACGGGCCGGTGTAGCCGTAGAAGTGCACGGAGTACACCAGCTTGTTCGAGTCGATCAGGGTGTGCGAGAGGGTGGCGACCCGCTTGAGGTTCGGCCGCTCGTACGAGAAGAGGGAGGCCGGGATGCCCTGCCAGTTGATGCCCTCCATGACGATCAGCAGGTCCGGATCGGCCTGCAGGATCGCGTTTCCGGCCTGCTCGTAGGCGGTGTACGTGTCGTGGTCGTCGCCCCAGCCCCAGTTCGGATCGTTCCAGGTGTCACGGCGGACCTCGTTGCGCAGGTCGGCGCCGACCACCCGCTTGTCGTCCCGGTAGCGCTTGGCCATGAACACCCAGTCGTCGACCCACTGTTGTGTCGACTGGCCGCTGTTCCAGCGCTCGTTGCCGTCCAGGCCGCAACAGAAGCGGTACGTGGTGGTGTGGTTGTTGAGGATCACCGCGAAGCCGTCGGCGGTCAGCGCCGCCACGACGGCGTCGAACACCTCCAGTGGGGTCCTGCCCTTCAGCTCCGGGTTGGCGGCGACCGCCGAGTCCGGCACCGCGGCCGGGTCGTGGATCATCGCGTTGGCGAACGGGAGCCGGACGCTGTTGATCCCGAGCGCGTGGAAGTCGGCCATGATCTGCGCGATCGGGGTCCGGTCCAGCCCCAGCGGGATGTTGTTCGACTTCTGGTGGGCCTGGTGGTTGTTCACGTCGCCGACGTCGCCGCTCCCCTGGTACGTGCCCTGGGCGCCGGCCCAGTTGCCGGACTTGAGCTTGAAGCGGTCGCCGTGCGCGTCGACGACGTAGCGGCCCCGGGTGGACAGCGGACCGGTCCAGGAGGCGGACAGCTGCGCGCCCGTCAGGGCGACCGGGGCGGACGTGGCGGCGGTGGCGGGGGCCGCGGCGGCCGGGCCGGGGACGGCCACGCCCAGCAGGGCGGCGGCGGCGAGCAGCGCGGGGATTCCGCGCGTGGCGGATCGTACGGTTCTCATGACGGTTCTCTCCGGGTGGGGTGGACGAGGGAGAGGAGCGTGGTGC
>NZ_JAKNTA010000128.1 GCF_022288725.1 Kitasatospora sp. A2-31
CCCACGCGCCGTCGATCATGCGCCGGCGCCACAGCCCGGTGTACTCGGCGTGCAGCGACCGGACGTAGGCCGGAGACAACGAGGGGTTGTCGTGCAGGCTGAAATGCCAGGCACGCAGGTCGAGTTCGGCCGCGCGGTCGAGGTATCCAGCCTTGAGCCAGTGCCGGGGGCCGTCGGGGTTGGTGGTGGCCAGCACGCGCGCGCCGTCCACGCTGAGTCGCGCGAGCAGCTGCACCCAAAACGCTTCGGGCAGCAGCGTCGCCTCGTCGACGTACGCGAGGTAGGCCGTCAGGCCGCGCAGTCGACCCTCGGCCCGGGAGTCTGCCGCGCCGATCAGGTGGACGGTGCGCCCGAGGATGACGGCGGTGGTGGCGCCGCGGGTGTGCCGGACCTGCCCGGCCGCGACCGGCCCGAACAGCGCCGGATCGGCCAACGCCTCCAGCACGTTACGTTCGATCGTTTGTAGCGACCTGCCACAGATGATGATGAGCCCGGACGGCGGCGCCTCCGCGACGGCCAGCAGGAACGCCAGCAACGAGGCCACGGTCTTGCCGGAGCGCACCGCGCCATGCCACACGTTGATGCGGGCGGTGGCCCGCGCGACGCTGCGCAACTGCTTGCGGGAGAGCGGGAGATCGAAGATCGGGGCGGGCACGGCTCACCCCCCGTCGGCGGCCGCCTCGTCCTCATCGGCGAAGGCGGCCCGCAGGCCCCGGGCAAGATCCGTAAGCATGCTTCGCACCTCGTGCCCGGACGTGCCGGCGTCGATCTCCGCGAGCCGGGCCGCGCTGGTCAGATAGCCGCCGATCGCTTGGCTGTGGTGGCGCTCGTCCTGCGCGGGCGGATCGTCGCTGACGACCTCGGCCGTCTCGCCGGTGGGCAGCAGCTCAACCCGCACGTAGGTGTCGGCCTCGACCCGGTCGAGGTTCGCCGCGGCCCGCCGGTACAGCCGGGCCGTAAGGTCCCGACGGAGGGCCGCGAGGTCTTCCTGCCGGGCCGCGGTCGCCGACGCCACCCGGGCGCCCCCGACGAACGCCAACCCCAACTCAGCCGCGATCTTCGACACGGTCGAACTGCTGCGCCCGATCTGGGCTGCGATGGCGTTGCGGGACAGGCCGTCGGCGTGCAGGCGGCGCACCTGGTCGCGGTCCTGGTCGGTGATGGGCTCGCGCACGGGGCATCACCTCCCGGGCACGCAGAACGGCCCGCCACCGGGGGGATGGTGGCGGGCCGTGGGTCTGGAGTTCGCTTCCGGGCACGCCGGAAGCGCCTCCAACTCTAGGTCACAGATCGATAACGGCGCAAGAGGGTTAGGCCCGGGCTCGTTCGACGACCGCGGCGGCGCCCTGGTCGCGCCCGGGGCGGCCGGGCCAGACCAGCACGCGCGCGGCCGTTACCTCCTCGTCCGCGGCGTAGTCGGCGAGCACCTCCTCGACGGTCGTCTCTGCGAACCGGCGCGCGTTGCGCGTCGGGTCGGCGTCGAGGATCTCGACGGGTGCGAACTCGGCGTAGTCCGCCTCTTCCCACCCGTTCGCGGTCTGCAGGTCGACCCGGTACGCGAACAGCATGCGCCCGTCGATCACGGCCCGGACCCGGTCTTCGGCGACGTCTAGCTCGGCCGCGATTGCGGAGGCCGGCAGGCCGCCGTCGACGGACGCCTCGACCACCAGGGCGGCGAGCTCCCCCTCGATCGGGTGGCCAGCCGCGGCCTGCTCCCGGGCCGTGCGCAGCCGGGC
>NZ_JAKNTA010000129.1 GCF_022288725.1 Kitasatospora sp. A2-31
CAGCGGGCTGCGGGTCACGGGTCCTCGCGTGGCGGGTCCTCGCGTGGCGGGTCCTCGCGTGGCGGGTCCTCTTCGTGTGGCGGGCTTCCCGGTCGGCCCGGTCCTCCCGGTGGGCCCGGGCGGCGGCGGCGTGGTGCGGTGGTGCGCCAGCGCGACCGCAGTTCGTCGACCAGCTCCTGCCACTGGCGGCGGACCTCGTCCTCGGGCGGGCGCTCCCCCCGGCGCACCCGGCGCAGTTCGTCGCACACCTCCCGTCCCACCGCGACGGAGCCGACGATGACGACCATCGCGCCGAACAGGGTCGAGAGCGTCGCGAAGACCGCGCCCGTCGAGCCGTAGCGGTTGGCGTAGGAGTCGAGCAGGCGCGGGAGGTAGGCGGCCGCGGCCGCCGAGTAGAGGGCCGTCAGCACGGCGGCGATGGCACCGAACGGGACCAGGTCGGAGGGAGCGATCCGCCGGGCGGACAGGATCCATCCGCCCCAGATCAGGAAAGCCCCGGTCAGCGGCGCCGCCAGCAGGACGGCCGCCAGGTCGTGGCGTCCGCGGTCGAGGACGGCGTGCAGCCAGCCGATGGCCACCGCGTAGACGATCAGACCGAGGATCCACCGCAGCCCGTTCGCGGTGTTGCGCACGCTGAGCGGTCTGAGCTCCCAGGTCTGCTCGAACATCCGCTGCATCGCCCGGCTGAAGCTCAGCAGCGAGATGACCAGGAACGCCGAGCCGAGGACGTCCACGCCCACGTCCGCCCCCGCGGGCGGGGACAGCACCGTCTCGACGGCCTCGGCGCCGCCGCCGGTCAGTCCGTAGCGCTGCACGATGTGCTCGGCCACGTCGCCCCTGCCGAGGAGGGCGAGGAACGTGCCGCACAGGATCGCCAGCGGGATCAGGGCCGCCAACGCGCCGGACGCGAGCGCCATGGCCCGGTCGAAACCCACGATCAGCTGGAACCGCTTGACCACGCGCAGCGTGAACGCCGGACGGAGCCAGAAGGTCATCGCCCCGATGACAACCTCGCGCTTGAACCGAACCGTCCTGACCTCCGCGGTTGCCCGTGACGACCCCGCGAGCCTAGCCCGTCACCGCCGCCCCGCCCGGCTCCGACACCACGACCCGCGCCCGGGGCTCAGGGGGCGGCGGTGTCAGCCGCTCTCCGAGGCGGACTGGGGGTCGGTGCCGGCGTCGCGGGCCTCGACGAACTTCTTGAAGCGGCGCAGGTCGCCCCGGACCTGGCGGTCGAGCACGCCCAGCTTGTCGGCGGCCTTCTCGGCGAAGCCGGTGGGCTGGAAGGCCATGGTCATCGTCACCCGCGTCCGGGCCGTGCCGAGCGGTTGGAAGTCGACCGTGCCGGTGTGCTTCACGTTCTCGCCGGTGGTGCGCCAGGCGACCCGCTCCTCGGGTACCCGCTCGACGATCTCGGTGTCGAACTCCCGGGCCAGTCCGGCGATCTTGGTCCGCCAGTGGGCATGGCGCTCGTCCAGCTGCCTGACCTCCTCCACGCCCTCCATGAACCGGGGGAAGTCCTCGAACGTGGCCCACTGGTCGTAGACGACGCGGACCGGCACCTCCACGTCGATCGACTCCTCCACCGTGCTCATCGCCGCACCTCCTCCACGCCGTCCCGCCGGTCGGCCGACCGGTCGGCCGACCAGGCCCGGCACGATCACCGGGCGGGGAGAGTCCGCGGACGGCACCACTTTCAATCTGGGCCCTGCGCGGGGCCGCGGCAACCGGCGC
>NZ_JAKNTA010000013.1:0-227661 GCF_022288725.1 Kitasatospora sp. A2-31
CGGGTCGCCGCCGAGATCCACGTGCCGCCGTTGCTGCCGGGCAGTCCCGTCACCCGCTTCTGGTCGGACACCTGGGAGCGCAGCAGGGACGCGATGCTCGCCACCGGTCTGGTCGACGACGCGGCCCTCGACGCGGCCGTCCGGTACCTGGGCTCCGACGAGTGCGCCGACCTGTCGGCCGGCATGCTCACCGCCTGGGGATGGAAGCCCGGGGGAGCGGTGATGCGGCCCCCGACAGCCGAGGGGGCCGAGGGCGGTCCCCGCGGCCCGGCGTGACCGCCTCGGCGGCCGGGGACGGCCACCACCCCGTCCGGGTGGGCGACGGCGAACTCGAGAGCTGACCTCTGCTCACGGCCCGGCACGGCCCGGCCCGGCAGGGTGCAAGCAGTCCGGTGTTTGTATCGATCCCTTGACTGGCGTCAGCGGAGCGCCATACTGGCCTCACTCCCCGCTCGCCGAAGAGGTGCCGCCGCATGGAGCTCACACCCTCAGCGCATCTGGACACGTTCTGCCGCGACACCCTCCCGCCGCTCGACCAGTGGCCGGAACTTCTCTTCGAACTCCCCGAGCTGGCCTATCCGGACCGGCTCAACTGCGCGCACGTGCTGCTCGACGAGTCGATCGACCGCCTCGGCCCCGACCGGCGCTGCCTGCTCACTCCGACGGAGCAGTGGAGCTACGGCGACCTGCGGGAGAACGCGGATGCGGTGGCCCGGGTCCTGACCGACGACCTGGGCCTCGCCACCGGCAACCGGGTGCTGCTGCGCGGCCCCAACACCCCCTGGCTGGTCGCCTGCTGGCTCGGGGTGCTGAAGGCCGGCATGGTGGCGGTCACCACCATGCCGCTGCTGCGGGCACCCGAACTGACCGCGATGCACGAGATCAGCCTGCCGGCGGCGGCACTGTGCGACCACCGCAGCCTGGCCGAGCTGGAACGGGCCGCGCTGCGGGACCTGACCGTCCTGCCCTACGGCGGCCCCGGACCGGACGACCTGATCGCCCGCTGCGCCGCCCGGCGCGGCCGCTTCACCGCGGTGCCGACCGCCGCCGACGACGTGGCGCTGATCGCCTTCACCTCCGGCACCACCGGCCGTCCCAAGGCCACCCTCCACTTCCACCGCGACGTCCTCGCCAACGCCGACACCTTCTCCCGGCACGTGCTGCGGCCCACCCCGGAGGACCTCTTCGCCGGCACTCCGCCGCTCGGCTTCACCTTCGGCCTCGGCGGCCTCGTGGTCTTCCCGCTGCGGGCCGGCGCCGCCACCCTGCTGCTGGAGCAGGCCGGCCCGGAGGAGCTGACCGAGCAGGTCGCCCGGCACCGGGCCAGCGTGCTGTTCACGGCGCCGACCGCCTACCGGGCGATCCTGGCCGCCGGGCTGGCCGGCCGGCTGTCGGGCGTGCGGTGCTGCGTCTCGGCCGGCGAGCACCTGCCGGCCTCCGTCTGGGAGGCCTTCCACGCGGCCACCGGGCAGCGCCTGGTCGACGGGATCGGGGCCACCGAGCTGTTGCACGTGTTCATCTCGGCCGCCGACGGTGACATCCGCCCCGGCGCGACCGGCCGGCCCGTCCCCGGCTACCGGGCCGCCGTGCTCGACGCGGACGGGGTGCCGGTGCCCGACGGAAGTCCGGGGCTGCTCGCCGTCAAGGGCCCCACCGGGTGCCGCTACCTGCGGGACGAGCGCCAGCTCAGCTACGTGCGCAACGGCTGGAACCTCACCGGCGACACCTACGTGCGCGACCGCGACGGCTACTTCTGGTACCAGGCGCGCACGGACGACATGATCGTCTCGGCCGGCTACAACATCGCCGGGCCCGAGGTCGAACAGGTGCTGTCCGACCACCCGGACGTGCTGGACAGCGCGGTGGTCGGCGTGCCCGACGAGCGGCGTGGCAGCGTGGTCCGGGCGTACGTGGTGCTGCGCGAGGGCGTGCCGGCCGGGGCCGGGACCGTCCGGGCACTCCAGGAGCACGTCAAGCGGACGATCGCGCCGTACAAGTACCCGCGCGAGATCGAGTTCGTCACCGAACTGCCGCGCACCGCCACCGGCAAGCTGCACCGGGCGGAGCTGCGTCGTCGGGCGGCCGTGCACCCGGCCAGCGTGGCGGTGGAGCGGCGGGTGGAGTGGTCGGACACCGACGCGGCCGGGCACTACCACTTCTCGGCGGTGCAGCGCTGGGTCGAGGCGGCGGAGGCGGTGCTACTGCGCCGGCTCGGTCTGGCCGGGCTGTTCGGCCGGATCCCGCGGGTGCACTTCGAGGCCGACTACCGCGAGCGCCTCTGGTTCGGCGACCCGGTCCGCACCGAGCTGCGCGTCCTGCGGGTCGGCGGCTCCTCGCTGCACTACGCCTTCGAGGTGCACGGTCCGCTGGGGCTGGCCGCGACCGGGCGGATGTCGGTGGTGCACGCCGCCGCGCAGGCGAAGGGCGCCGAACCCTGGCCCCCCGAGGTGCGCCGGGCGCTCGCCGAGTCCGGGCCGCAACAGCCGGAGGGCTACCGGTGACCGGCGGGCGGCCGCCGGTCAGCGGCACGGTCGGCCCGGCGAGTGCCGGAGGGCCGCCGGTGAGCGGCGGGGGCGTGCCGGCCGGCTCCGCGGTGCGGCGGATCGCGGTGATCGGCGCCGGGCCCGGCGGGCTCTACTTCGCCGCGCTGGCCAAGAAGCTGGCGCCGCACCGGGAGATCACCGTGTGGGAGCGCGACGCCCGCGACGACGCCTACGGCTTCGGCGTGGTCTTCTCGGACGAGACGCTGGACGGCATCGCCGGGGCCGACCCGCCGGTCTTCGCCGCGCTGTCCGCCGAGTTCGCCCGCTGGAGCGACATCGACGTCCGCTACGCCGGCCAGGTGCGCACGTGCGGCGGGCACGGCTTCGCCGCACTGGACCGCAACCGGCTGCGCGCGATCCTGCAACAGCGCTGCGCCGACCTCGGTGTGGACGTGCGCTACCGCACGCCCGCGCCGCCGGTGACCCGACTGGCGGCCGGCTACGACCTGGTGGTGGCCGCCGACGGCGTGCGCTCGGCCACCAGGGCGGCGCTCGCGGAGGCCTTCCGGCCCGAACTGGACGAGCGGCACTGCCGCTACATCTGGCTCGCCACCGACAAGGTCTTCGAGGCCTTCACCTTCATCGTCGAGCAGCACGACTTCGGCGCACTCCAGGTGCACGCCTATCCGTACAGCCGGCGGCGCTCGACGTTCATCGTGGAGATGGCCGAGGAGGCGTGGCGCAAGGCGGGCTTCGAGGAGCCGGCCGGGCGGGAAACGGGGCGCGGGGAGAGCGACCTGCCGAGCGTGCTGCGGTGCGAGCGGTTGCTCGCCGCGCACCTGGACGGGCACCGGCTGATCCCCAACGCCTCGCGCTGGATCCGCTTCACCACCGTGCGCAATGCGAGCTGGCACCACCGCAACGTGGTGCTGCTCGGGGACGCCGCGCACACCGCCCACTTCTCGATCGGATCGGGCACCAAACTCGCGCTGGAGGACGGCCTGGCACTGGCCGCCGCACTGCATGAACACCCCTTGCTGGAAGGTGCGTTGGTGGCCTACGAGCGTGAGCGGCGTCCGGTGGTGGAGTCCGCGCAGCGGGCCGCGCAGGCGAGCCTGGAGTGGTTCGAGACCGTCGGCCGGCACACCGGCCAGGGCGCCGAGCAGTTCGCCTTCAACCTGCTCACCCGCAGCCGCCGCGTCACGTACGGCAACCTGCGCGCCCGGGACGCCGCCTTCGTGGACGCCGTCGACGCGGCCTTCGGCGGTGCTGCGGACGGCGGTGCGGCGGCCCGGGCCGGAACCGCCCACGGCGCGGCCTCCGCGGCCGGGAGCCCCGATGGCGGCGCGGCGGGCGTTCCGCCGATGTTCCGGCCGCTGCGGCTGGGCCGGCTGCGGCTGCGCAACCGGATCGTGGTGCCGCCGCTGGCCACCTTCACCGCCGTCGACGGGATGCCCAGCGGATTCGACCGGGCCCAACTCGGCGCGCAGGTCCTCGGCGGCGCCGGCCTGGTCTTCACCGGCATGACCGCGGTCAGCGCGCAGGGCCGGGCCACCGAGCGGTGTCCGGGGCTGTGGACGGACGCCCAGGAGGCCGCCTGGCGTTCGGTGGTGCGCGCGGCCCGGGAGCTCGGCGACACCCCGTTGGGAATCCAGCTGACCCACGCCGGACGGCGTGCGGCGAGCACCGTCCCCGGCCCGGACGGGATCGGGCACCCCCTCGCGGACGGTTGGCCGACGCTGGCGGCCTCGCCGCTGCCCTGGGAGCCGGGGGCCCCGCCGCCGCGCGCCGCCGGCGCGGCGGAACTGGCCGGTGTGGTGGCAGACTTCGCGGCGGCCGCGGCCCGCGCCGACCGGGCCGGATTCGACGTGCTGGGGCTGCAGTTCGGCCACGGGCACCTGGTCTCCGGGTTCCTGTCGCCGCTCACCAACCACCGCACCGACCGCTACGGCGGGCCGCTCGAGCACCGGTTGCGGCTGGCCCTGGAGGTCCTCACCGCCGTGCGGGCCGCCTGGCCGGCCGGCAAGCCGATCGTGGTCCGGATCTCGGCCGCCGACTGGGCGCCGGGCGGCACCACCGAGGCGGAGGCGGTGGCGATCTGCCGGGCACTGGCCGGCGCGGGCGCGGACGCCCTGGACGTCTCCACGGGCGAGGTGGTCGCGCACCAGGAAGTGCCCTACGGGCGGGGCTACCAGGTGCCGTTCGCCGACCTGGTCCGCAACGCGACCGGGATCCCGACCGTCGCGGTCGGCGCGATCTCCGGCCACGACGACGCCAACTCGGTGCTGCTGGCCGGCCGGGCGGACCTGGTAGCGGTCGGCCGGGCCCACCTGTACGACCCGCTGTGGACGCTGCACGCCGCGGCCGAGCAGGGCTACGCGGGCCCCGGGGCGCGCTGGCCGGAGCCCTGGCAGCCGGGCAGCAGTCGGCCGCCCGGGCCCGGCGCGGACCGCGTCGCGCCCCGGCTGCGACTGCTGCCGGAGGCGGCCGCGCCGGTGCACCGCCGCTGGCTGCCGGCGGACGGCCCGGCCGCCGGCAGCCGGGACGAGGACGCCGGCCGACGGGACGAGGACGCCGGCAGCCAGGACCAGGACGCCGGCAGCCAGGACCAGGACACCGGCCGGAAGCCCCGCACCGAGCCCGTGTCGGACTGAGGGAGGACCGGATGCCCCACCTGCCCCGCTTCACCGCCGCCGCCGTCCAGACCGCCCCCGTCTACCTGGACGCGGACGCCACCGTCGACAAGGCCGCGGCCCTGATCGCCGAGGCGGCCGCGCACGGCGCCGAACTGGTGGTCTTCCCCGAGGTCTTCGTGCCCGGCTACCCCTACTGGAACTGGACGATGAACCCGGTCCAGGGCTCGCCCTGGTTCGAACGCCTCTACCTGGCCTCGGTCGACGTCCCCGGCCCGCACGTGGAGCTGCTGTGCGCGGCCGCCCGCCGGGCCGGGGTGGTCCTGGTGATCGGCGTCAACGAGCGCGGCGGGCCCGGCCTGGGCACCCTCTACAACACGCTGCTCACCATCGGCCCGGACGGCAGGCTGCTCGGCGTGCACCGCAAGCTGGTCCCGACCTGGGCCGAGAAGCTGACCTGGGCCCCGGGCGACGGCAGCTCACTGGTGGTGCACCGCACGCCGATCGGCCCGCTCGGAGCGCTCGCCTGCGGCGAGAACACCAACCCGCTGGCCCGCTTCACCCTGCTCGCCCAGGGCGAACTGGTGCACGCCGCAAGCTACATCGCCCTGCCGGTCGCGCCCGACGACTACGACATGGCGGAGGCCGTCGCGCTGCGCGCGGCCGCGCACTGCTTCGAGGGCAAGGTGTTCACCGTGGTGTCCTGCTCGACGATCTCGCCCGAGATCGTCGACCTGGTGGCCGGTGAGGACCAGCGGGTCCGCAAGCAGCTCGCCCGCCCGCGCGCCGCGCTCTCCGGAGTCTTCGGCCCGGACGGGCGCCCGGTCACGGAGCCGCTGGTCGACGAGGAGGGCATCGTCTACGCCGAGATCGACCTCGCGCGCTGCCTCCAGCCCAAGCAGATGCACGACATCGTCGGCCACTACAACCGCTTCGACGTCTTCCGGCTGCACGTCGACACCGACCCGCACCGGCCCGTGCACCTCCACGAGGGCCACCGACCCGACGGATTCCGACCCGACGGATTCCGACCCGACGGACTCCGACCCGACGGACTCCGACCCGACGGACACCGACCCCCGGCGAGCCGGCCCCATCCCGAGCAGGAGAGCGGCACCCACCACCAGGAGGAAGCGTGAACGACTACGACGACACCCGGCTGGGCCGGGCCAGGGTCGGCGACAGCCCCGAACTCGCCGCCTACTACGAGGAGCTGGCCAAGCAGGAGGCCGGCGCGCTGTGGACGGTGGCGAACGAGATCGAGCCCTGGTACCCGCAGCCCAGGTCCGTCCCGGTGCTCTGGCGCTACGCCGACCTGGCACCGCTGGTCCGCAAGGCGCTGCCGCTGGTCCGGGCGGACGACGCCGGCCGCCGGGTGGTGATGCTGGTCAACCCCGGCCGGCGTGAACTGAGCGCTGCCGTCGGCCTGTTGTACACCGGCCTGCAGATCATGGGACCGGGTGAGGCGATGACCGCGCACCGCCACCAGGCAGCCGCGCTGCGCTTCGTCCACGAGGGCACCGGCGCCTGGACGATCGTGGACGGCCAGAAGCTCAAGGTCGGGCCGCGCGACTTCGCGATCACGCCCAACAACACCTGGCACGAGCACGGCAACGAGGCCTCGGACGAACCGGTGATCTGGCAGGACGGACTGGACATCCCGCTCGTCAACGCCCTCGACGCGGGCTTCTACGAAGTCCACCCCGAGCTCTACCAGCAGCCCGGCACGGTGGTGAACTCCTCGCTGCTCAGCTACGCCGGCACCCTGCTGCCGTACGGGGTCGAGAAGTGGAGCCGCCCGTACTCCCCGCTGCTCGGCTGGCCCTGGGAGCCCAGCTACGAGGCGCTCCGCCGGCTGGCCCGCGCGGGCGAGGGATCCCCGTACGACGGCGTGATCATGGAGTACGCCAACCCGGTCACCGGCGGTTCGGTGATGCCGACCATGAGCGCCCACCTGCAACTGCTGCGCCCGGGCCAGGCCACGCTGGCGCACCGGCACACCGGCTCGGTCGTCTACACGGCGGCCAAGGGGCGCGGCGTCTCGGTGATCGCCGGGCAGCGCTTCGCGTGGCAGCAGGGCGACGTCTTCGTGGTCCCGTCCTGGGCCTGGCACGAGCACGCGAACGCCGACCAGGGCGAGGACGCCTGCCTCTTCTCGTTCAACGACTTCCCGGTGATGCGCTCGCTCGGCATGTACCGCGAGGAGGCCCACCCGGACAACGGCGGCCACCAGGTCGTCCTCTCGTAAGGAGCCCTTCGATGCACCTGCTCAGCTTCCGTACGGGCGGCGGCGGCACGCCCCGCCTCGGCGCACGCAGCGGTGAGCGCGTGGCCGACCTGGTGGCGCTCGCCACCGCGGCCGGCGCCCACCTGCCCGGCGATCTGGCCGCGCTGATCCGGGCCGGCGAACCCGCCCTGGCCACCGCCCGAGCGCTGCTGGCCACTGCTCCGGCCGACGCCTGGCTACCGCTCTCCCGGGTCACACTCTGTGCGCCGCTGCGCCCCGGCAAGATCATCGGCGTCGGCCTCAACTACGTCGAGCACGTCGAGGAGTCGCACCGCTCGCTCGACACCGAGCGCGAACTGCCGGACCGGCCGGTGCTGTTCGGCAAACCGGCCACCGCCGTCACCGGCCCCGGCGGGCCGATCCTGCACAACGCCGACCTGACCAAGCAGCTCGACTGGGAGTGCGAACTGGCCGTGGTGATCGGCCGGACGGCTCGCCGGGTCACCGAGGCCGACGCGCTGCGGCACGTCTTCGGCTACAGCATCGTGAACGACGTCAGTGCGCGTGACCAGCGTCGCTCCGGGCAGTGGTTCTTCTCCAAGGGCCAGGACTCCTACTGCCCGTTCGGACCGGTCGTGGTCACCGCCGAGGAGATCCCGGACCCGCAGAACCTCGACCTCTCGCTCAAGGTCAACGGCGTGACCAAGCAGGACTCCAACACCCGCCACATGCTCTTCGGCGTCGCCCGGCTGATCGCCGACATCTCCTCCGGCATGACCCTGGAGCCCGGCGACGTGATCGCCACCGGTTCGCCGTCCGGCGTCGGGGCCGGCCTCGTCCCGCCGCAGTTCCTGCAGCCCGGCGACGTGGTCGAGGCCACCGTCGAACGGATCGGCACGCTCGCCAACCCGGTCGTCGACGCCCGTGACCACGACCCCCGTGACCACGGCGATGGGGCGGGTGCATGACCACCCACCGGGCCACCCACCGGACCACCCACCGGACCACCTACCGGATCGGCCAGATCGTCCCGAGCTCCAACGTCACCATGGAGACCGAGGTGCCGGCCCTGCTGCGGGCGAGGGAGCGGGTCGCCCCCGAGCGCTTCACCTTCCACTCCAGCCGGATGCGGATGACCAGGGTCACGCCCGAGCAACTGCGCACGATGGACGCCGACTCGGACCGCTGCGCGCTCGAACTCTCCGACGCCCGGGTCGACGTGCTCGGCTACGCCTGCCTGGTGGCCGTCATGAGCAACGGGCCCGGCTACCACCGGGAGTCCGAGCGGCGGCTGCACCGGCGCACCGTCGAGAACGGCGCACCGGCGCCGGTGGTGACCAGCGCGGGCGCCCTGGTGGCCGGGCTGCACGTCCTCGGGGCGAAGAAGGTCGCGCTGGTCGCGCCCTACCTGCGACCGCTCGCCCGGACGGTGGTGGACTACCTCGCGCACGAGGGCATCACGGTGACCGACCACGCTGCCCTGGAGATCCCCGACAACCTGGCGGTCGCCGCCCACGACCCGGCCCGGCTGCCCGGGATCGCCGCCCGCCTGGCGCACGCCGAGGCGGACGCCGTGGTGCTCTCCGCCTGCGTGCAGATGCCCTCGCTGGCGGCCGTCGAGGAGGCCGAGCAGCGGCTCGGCAAACCGGTGGTCTCCGCCGCGATCTGCACCGTCCACCAGCTGCTGCGCGCGCTCGGGCTGCCCGCCTTCGCCCCCGGCGCGGGGGCGCTGCTCTCCGGCGCCTACCAGGCGAGCACGTCACCGGCCCCGGCTCCGGCGCCCACCGCGCCGTTCCGGCCCCCACCGGCCGTACCGCAGCCGTCCGCCGTCCCGCCGTCCGGACCACCTGGCGGCGCTCCGACAGTATGATCACGCCGGACGGCCGCGGTCGCCGGCGCCGCCGCGCGCCCCGCGAGGCCACGACGGGAGGAGGGCCGCCATGCCGGAGAACACGCCACGCCCCAGCTCCCTGATCCACACGATCTACGGCGAGTTCGTGCGGCGGCTCGGCGGCTGGATCTCGATAGCCGACCTGATCGCGCTGATGGCCGAACTGGACGTCGACGCACCCGCCGTCCGGTCGGCGATCTCGCGGCTGAAGAAGGCCGGCACCCTGCTGCAGGAGCGGCGCGCGGGCACCGGCTACCGGCTGAGCCCGGCGATGGGCCCCGTCTTCGACGAGGGCGACCGCCGGATCTTCCACAGCCTGGCGCCCGCCGAGCTCGCCGACGGCTGGGTGGTCGCGGTCTTCTCCGTCCCCGAGTCGGAGCGGGCCAGCCGCCACCAGCTGCGGTCGCGGCTGGGCTGGCTCGGCTTCGGCAACGCCGCCCCCGGTGTCTGGCTGGCGCCCGCCCGGGTGCTGCCGGACGCCCGGCGGCTGCTGGAACGGCTCGGGCTGAGCGCGTACGTCCACCTCTTCCTGTCCGAGTACGCGGGGTTCGCCGAACTGCGTTCGGCGGTCGGCTCCTGGTGGGACTTCCCGGCGATCGAGGCGCAGTACGCCGAGTTCACCGCGGCCTGGGGGCAGGTGGCCGACGGCCTGCGCCACGCGCGGATCGAGCCGGTCGAGGCGTTCCGCGCGTACGTCCCGATGCTCACCCAGTGGCGCCGGCTGCCCTACCTCGACCCGGGGCTGCCGGCGCCGCTGCTGCCGCCGGAGTGGAACGCCGTCGCGGCCCGCGCGGTCTTCACCGAACTGCACGGGCTGCTCGCCGAACCCGGTCTCCGGCACGTCGAGCAGCTCACCGGCCTGTCGCGCCCGGCGCTCGACGCCCGGCCGTAGCGCCGCGTCCCCGCCCGCCGGCCCGATCCCGCTGCCCGACCAGACGCCGTGACCGAGGAACTGCCGCCGTGACCGACCACGCCCCCGCCGACCTGCTGATCCGGTCCGGCGCCGTCCACACGCTCGTCCCCGGCGAGGCGCCGCGCCGTGCGCTGGCCGTCACCGGCGACCGGATCACCGCGCTGTCCGCCTCGGCGGCCGGCCTGGACCACCTGATCGGCCCGGGGACGGAGGTGCTGGACCTGCCCGGCGCCACCGTGCTGCCCGCCTTCGACGACACCCACACCCACCTGATCCTGGCCGCGCACAGCGTCCACGACGTGCCGGTCCACCGGGCCGGGGACCTCGGCGAGTTCCTCGGCCTGATCCGTGAGCGGGCGGCCCGCACGCCCGCAGGTCAGTGGATCCGCACGACGATCAACTGGCAGGAGGTCAACCTCGCCGAACAGCGCCTGCCCCGCACCGAGGAGCTGGACGCGGCCACCGACCGGCACCCGGTGCTGGTGCGGCGCGGCGCCTACAACATGGTCCTCAACACGCCTGCGCTGCGGCTGGCCGGCATCACCGCCGCCACCGAACCCCCGCCCGGCGGCGTGATCGAGCGGGACGATCAGGGCCGGCTGACCGGCCGGCTGGTCGACAAGGCGGTCGCACTGGCCGAACGGGTCCTGCCGCGCCCCGCGCTCGCCGATCGCATCGACGGCCTGCGAGCCGCGTCCGCCGACTACGCCGCGACCGGGATCGGTACCGTCCGCGACTGCCTCGTCCCGGTGGAGGACCTCGACGTGCTCCGCGGGGCCCGGCAGGCCGGTGCGCTGAGCGTGCGGGTGCGTGCCCTGGTCTCCGGCTTCGGGGCCCGTACGCCGGCGCAGGTGGACGAACTGCTCGACCGGATGGAGCCCTGGCGCGCCGAGGGCGATGCGTGGCTGAGCGTCTGGGGCGTCAAGTTCGGCATCGACGGCGGCATCGAGGCGGGTGCGCTGGACGAGCCGTACGAAGGCCGCCCGTGCTACCACGGCACCCTGCTCTGGGAGCCGGAGGAGCTGGCCGCGGCGGTCGACCGGGTGGTCGCGCGCGGCTGGCGGGTCGGCGTGCACGCCTGGGGGGACCGCGGCCTCCGCACGTTGCTGGACGTCTTCGAGCAGGTGCTCGGGGGGCGCCCCGGCCTGGCTCCGGGCACCCTGGTGGTCGAACACGGCGGCCTGGCCCGGCCCGACCAGCGAGCGCGTGCGATCGCGCTCGGCATCCCGGTCACCGTCCAGCATCCGCTGCTGCACGATGCGGCGACGGCCCAGATCCGGGCCTGGGGCGCCGAGCGGGTGCGCGGGATCTTCCCGCTGCGCGAGTGGCTGGACGAGGGCGCGCTGCTGGCGGCCGGCTCGGACTTCCCCGTCGGGCCCTACGGGGCGATGGTCTCGGTCTGGGGCATGACGACCCGGCAGACCGTGGCCGGCGCACAGGGCGCCGAGCACGCGATCACCCGGGCCGAGGCGATCGCGCTGCACACCGTCGACGCCGCCCGCCTGCTCGGCGAGAGCGGCACGCGCGGGAGCCTGCGCCCCGGCGCGCTGGCCGACCTCACCCTCTGGCCCGCCGACCCGCTGACCTGCCCGCCCGACGAGCTGGCGGAGCTGAGGCCGCTGCGCACCGTCCTGGGCGGCCGGACGGTCCACCGGGCCTGACACCCGCCAGGCCACGGCCGGGCCGCCCTCCGGCGCTGCGGCTCCGCCCCGGAGGGCCGCATCCCGGACGGGTGCTTCATCGGGTTGTCATCGGGCACTGGCACGGTCGTCCCGTGACCTCGGCCGAGCGCGTGCCGCACCCGAGAGCGGGCGCGCGGGCCGACTGCATGGGGAGGAACGAATGCGAGCACGACGGATCGCGGCCGCGGCAGCCGGAATCCTGCTGACGGTCGGGCTGACAGCGGCACAGGGGGCCACGGCACAGGGGGCGCCCGCGCGCGTGACGGCTCCGTGCGAGGGCACCTACACGATCGTGGTCGGGGGCACCGGCAGCTCGTGGAACAACGACGGGTTCACCGGCAACATCCAGCAGCACGTCGGGTATCCCACCCAGATCCCCAACGGTGCCAGCACGCGGGCCGGCGTCAACGAGCTGAACCGGCTGGTCCGCGACCAGCGCGCCGCGTGCCCGGGCCAGCACGTCAAGATGGCCGGGTACTCGCTGGGAGCCGGTGTGGTGCACGTCTGGGTCACCGAGAACTGGCAGACCTTCGACAACGTCAACGCCATCCTCGTCTCGGACCCCAAGCGCCAGGGCCCGCCCGGGGCCAACGGCGGGGCCGTGCCGTTCGGCGGCATCATCGGAGCTCCGCTCGCGGGTGCCGACAGGTTCTTCGGCAACGTGCCCGTCAAGACGATCTGCCACTGGGACTACGTCTGCGACGAGTCCGCCGGGATCTGGACCTACCCGTACAACCACGTCCACAACTACCCCGAAGACTTCAACATGGATCACCACAACGACAGCGCCAACGAGGTCTGGTACAACGGCGCCTGGTACCCCGCGTAGGCAAGAGGACGCCCGTCGGCCGGGTCCGTGGCCGCGCACCTTCACCGCCCGTCGGCGACCGGGAACGTCCGGCCGCCGACGGGCGGTGAGCCGTTTCCGCCGCCCGGCGGCTAAGGAGCCCGGCGGCTCCGGAGCCCCGGCCCGCGACGCTTCATCGGGATGTCATCGACCCTTCCTAGCCTGGCCGTGTTCAGCCAAACGACCGGACCGCAGGGGGAAGGACGACTCGATGGCACGGAGCAGACTCAAGGCGAGGCTGCCGATCGCGGTCATGGCCGCGACGGCACTGATGGGCACGGTGGCGGCAGCCGGGACACCGGGCACCGGGACCCCGGACGACAGGCGCCCGGCCGCCGTACGGGTGCCGGCGCCGGACCGACCGACGATCCGGTACACCGAGTACGGGATCCCGCACATCATCGCCTCGACCATGGAGGGACTGGGCGAGGGGTACGGCTACGCGGCGGCCAAGGACAACATCTGCACCCTGGCCGACACCTACCTGATGGTCAACGCCCAGCGGTCCCGCTACCTGGGGCCCGACGGCAGGGCGAGCCCCGGCCAGAACCAGAACAGCACCAGCAATCTCAACAGCGACCTCTACTTCCAGCGGATGAACGACAACCGGGTGGTGGAGCGGCTGCTCGACCAGCCCGCCCCCAACGGGCCGGAGCCGGAGGTCAAGGAGGGCATCCGCGGCTACGTCCGGGGGTACAACCGCTACCTGGCCGAGACCGGCGTGAACAACCTCTCCGACCCGGCCTGCCGGGGCGCGGCCTGGGTGCGGCCGATCACCGAGCTGGACGTCTACCGGCACGCGCACGCCGAGATCGTCATGGGCAGCGCCGATCCGCTGCTGGACGGCGAGGTGACCGCCGCACCCCCGGGGGCGCCGGGCGCCGCGCCGTCCCCCGCCGCGGCGCCGGCGGTCTCCCCCGAGGAGACCGCGGCGAAGATCCGCGAGGCGATGGCCGCGAGCCGGCAGCAGGGCAGCATGGGCAGCAACGCCCTGGCGGTCGGGTCGCAGGGGGTGGCCCCGGGCACCGGCACCAGCATGCTGCTGGCCAACCCGCACTTCCCGTGGCAGGGCAAGAACCGGATGTGGCAGAGCCAGCTGACGATCCCGGGGAGGATCAACGTCTCCGGGGCCAGCCTGCTCGGACTCCCGGCGGTGAACATCGGGCACACCGACGACGTCGCCTGGAGCCACACCGTCGCCACGGTGGCCCCGTTCGGGCTGTTCGACGTGCAGGTGGACCCGCTGCACCCGACCAGCTACCTGGTGGACGGCGGCTGGCAGCAGATGACCTCGCAGCAGGTCGGTGTCGACGTGCTGCAGCCGGACGGCTCCGTCGGCAGGGTCACCAGGACGCTGTGGTCCACCCGCTACGGCCCGATCACCACCTCGGTGCTCGGCGTCGCCCTGCCCTGGGTGGTGAGCGCCCACGCGGTGCGCGACGCGAACATGGACAACCTGCGGGCGTTGAACACCTGGTTCCACCTCGACCAGGCCAAGGACGTCGGCGACGTGGTGAGCACCCTGGAGACCACGCAGGGCGTGCCGTTCTTCAACACGGTCGCCTCCGACCGCAAGGGCAACGCGCTGTACGCGGACATCCAGGCCGCCCCGAACATCACCGATGCGCACGCGCAGTCCTGCCTGACCCTGACCGGCCAGGTGCTGTTCAACCAGCAGCTGCGGCTGCCCAACGTGCCGCCGGTCTCCGTCTTCGACGGCAAGCGCAGCGAGTGCGACTGGCCAAACGACCCGAACGCCGTCGCGCCGGGACTGCTGGACCCGCACAAGCAGCCGCGCCTGATCCGGTCCGACTTCGTGGGCAACGCCAACGACAGCCCCTGGCTGGCCAACCCCGAGCAGCCGCTGTCCTTCCCCCGGGTGATGGGCGACAGTGCGGCGCCCCGCTCGCTGCGCACCCAGGAGCTGGTCCTGACCGCGCAGAACCGGATCAGCGGCAGTGACGGTCTGCCGGGCCGCGGCTTCACCCCGGAGACCATGCGGCAGTTGCTGTTCGCCGACGGCAGCAGGGCGGCCGACCTGGCCCTCGACGCCACCGTGACCACGTGCCGCAGCCAGCCCTTCGGGCTCGTCCTGGTGGACGGCAACCTGGTCGACGTGAGCGAGGCCTGCCCGGTCCTGGCCGCCTGGAACCACAAGTACACCGCGGACAGCCGGGGGTCCTGGCTGTTCGAGAACCTCTGGTACCTCCTGACCAACGGCCAGGCGATCGAGAAGCTGCCGTGGCGGGTGCCCTTCGATCCCAAGGACCCGGTGCACACGCCCAACTCGCTGGACCCCGGGAGCTCCGCCGTCCGTGACGCGCTCGGCCGGGCCGTCCTCGCGCTGCGCAAGGCGGGCGTTCCGCTGAACGCGCCGCTGTCGGACGTCCAGAGGATCACCCGCAACGCCGAACGGATCCCGATCCACGGCGCGATCCACGAACTGGGCGTGCTGAACGTGGTCACCCCCGGAACGGTCGACGGAAAGCTGGACATCACCTTCGGCTCCAGCTTCGTCCAGGAGACGCGGTTCACCGCCGACGGCCCGCCGCAGGCCGCCTCGCTGCTGGCCTACTCCCAGTCGGCGAACCCGAACTCGCCCCACTACTCGGACCAGACCAGGCTGTTCTCGGCCGGTCAGTGGGTGACCGAACGCTACACCGAGGAGCAGATCGCGGCCTCACCGGCGCTGGAGATCAAGGTCCTGGACTGATGCTCCCGTTCCGCACGACGACGACACCGACGAGGGGAAACACCGTGACGAGGACATCGAGCCGGTGGCGCAGGGTGGTGGCCCTGGTGGCCGCCGTCCTGGCGACGGCCACCACGGCGGGTGCCGCACGTGCCGCCGCCGGCACGGGGGCGCCGCCGCCGATGGCGAACGGGTTCGGCCTGACCCAGGTCGAACCCGCCGTGGGCGGTCCGACCGACTTCTACCTGACCGTGACCACTCCCGAGGTCACCGGCCGGCACCACATCAAGATCATCCTGCCGAGCGGGTACTACGACGACCCGACCAGGCGCTACCCCGTGCTGTACTTCCTGCACGGCTCACCCGACGACCCCGTCCAGCAGAACTATCCGGCGCTGACCATGTCCCACTCGATGATCACCGTCATCCCGGACGGCGGCGCCCGGGGCTGGTACGCCAACTGGCTCGACCAGAACACCCGGCTGGGAGCCCAGAACTGGGAGAACTTCCACCTCCAGCAGGTGATCCCGTTCATCGACGCCAACCTGCGGACCGTCGCCGCCAAGAAGGCCAGGGCCGTCGCGGGCGTCTCCATGGGCGGCTTCGGCGCCCTCCACTACGCCCAGGACCACCCGGAACTGTTCGGCCAGACCGCGTCCCTGTCGGGCGACATCGATCTGTCGGCCGACTCCATGGACCTGAGGCTGGCCGTCGTCGCCTCCCTCATCGACGCCCAGGGCGCGCTCTGCGGCTCGTCCTCCGGATTCTGCGGCGACCCCGCGAACGACCCGTACAAGCCCGGCGTGGACAGCGACGCCCTGTTCGGCTCGCCCTACCCGGTGTTCAACGTGGACTGGCGTTGGAACGCGGCCGACCCGTCCCAGCACATGGACAGGCTCGCCGGGGTCGGGGTCTCCATCTACGTGGGCAACGGACGCGGCGTGCCCACCGACCTGGAGTTCTGGCTCGAAGGCGCGTCCAAGCACGTCAAGGACCGCATGGACGCCCTGGGCATGTCCTACCACTACGTCGACTACGGCGACGGCTCCGGCTGGGGCACCCAGTGCAACGGCGGCCACAACGCCGGCTGCTGGGAACAGGACCTCCGGGACCTGATCCCCCGGCTCGAACGGGCCTTCGCCTCCTGAGCGTGACCCGGGGCCGTCCCGTGGGTCGGCCCAGGCCTCACCGCGCGGCCGCGGTGAGGCCGGGGCCGACCTCGTCCCCGCTCAGGATCAGCCGGTGCGTCTGCCGCAGCAGCCGGCTCGGCGCAACCCCCAGGTCGTCGGCCAGCCGGCGGCGGGTGCGGTCGAACACGGCCAGGGCGTCGGCCTGTCGGCCGCTGCGGTACAGCGCGCGCATCAGCATCGCGGCCACCGGCTCGTTGAGGGGGTGCTCCGCGGCCAGGGCGAACAGCTCGGCCGCCGCCTCGCAGCACTGGCCCAGACCCAGCTGCCACTCCAACTTCCGCTGGGCGACGGCGATCCTGCGCTCGGCGAGCCGCAGCCGCTCCAACTCTGCCAGCGGGCCGGGCAGTCCGGCCAGGAGCTCGCCGCGGAACAGGTCCAGCGCCCGCGTGCAGAGGCGGACCGCCTCGGTCGGGTCGCCCGCCCGGTGGGCCGCCCCGGCGTCGGTGACCAGGCGCTCCATGCGCGCCAGGTCCACCTCGACCGCACCGGGCACCAGCCGGTATCCGCACCGGTCGTGCTCGATCACCGAGTCCGGGCCGTCCCCGATGCGCAGGGTCTTGCGGAGGCGGTAGATGTGGACCGGTACCACGTTCGTGACCGGCTGATCCGAGCCCCAGACGCCGTCCAGCAGTTCCTGCTGGCTGACGGTCCGCCCCGCGTGCAGCGCCAGTGCCGCCAGCACGGCTTGCTGGCGCAGGTGTCCCAGCTCCAGGGACCGCCCGCCCCATCGGGCCCGCAGCGGGCCGAGTACGGAGATCTGCACCTTCGGTCCTGCCGTCGGGCGGACGGCGCTGCAAGGAAGCGACCCCGCTGCCGCCCGCGTGCGGGGGCCGCGGCCCGGGGCGACCACTCCGCAGTCGAAGGCGTGGACGATGGCGGCGGCCCGGTCGCGCAGCCCGAGCTTCCCGAGGATCCGCGCGACGTGCCCGGCCACGGCCTCCTCGGAGATGGCGAGGACGGCGGCGATCTCGTCGTCCCGCAGGCCGCAGCCGACCGCGTGGAGCACGTCGCGCTCCCGGGGCCCGAGCACGACGGCGCTCGGCCGGCTGGTGGTGGCGTTCGTCGGCATCGCTGCTCCCTGGACTCCGGGCCGGCCGGTCCGGCGGACGCCGTCGACGGTAGTGACGGGGCCCCGGGCCCGGAATCCGGAACGATCCGGAGGAGCACGCGCGGCCGGCCCTGCGTGCACCCGATCAGGAGCAGCGGCAGACCCCTGCGGCCACCCGGTGAGGACCGCCGGCAGACCCCTGCGGCCACCCGGTCAGGAGCAGCGGCCCAGGGTGGGGTGGTCCTTGGTGCGGACGGCGGGGAGCCAGGCGGTGGTGGGGCCGGGGAGGTGGACGCGGTACCAGAGGGTGGAGGTGCGGTCCTCCTCGTCGATGACGGGGAGGCCGGTGGGGAGCTGGCAGTCGGCGTCGAGGAGGTCGCCGTGCCAGACACGGGTGGGAACGACGTTCCCGGCGGTGTAGGCGCGCAGGGGATCGACGGCGAGGCCGAGGCTGCACCGGGGGTCGCGGTCGGTGCGGTCCTGACAGCTGCGTTCGGCGTTGAAGACCCGGATGCGGGTGGGGTGTTCCGCCGGACCGGAGTGCGGCCAGAGCACGGTGGCGGCGACCGCGGCCGTGGCACAGGCGGCGAGGGCGAGCAGGGCGGTGCGCGGTCGTGGGCGACCACGACGGCGGCCGGACCGGTGCGCGCGGATCCGGGTGAGCAGGCTCTCGGCGGTGTGCGGGGCCCGCGCGGCGTGGGTGGGGGCGAGGCAGTCGGCGGCGAGGGCGCGCCAGAACGGTGGGACTTCGGGGGCCAGGCGCAGGGCGGCGCGGCCCTGGGCGTACTGCTGGGCGGCGGCGCTGCGGGCGGTGGGGGTGGCGCCGGGGAAGGGCGGGACACCGGCGGCGAACACCTCGTGGATCACGATGCCGAGCGCCCAGATGTCGGCGGTGGGGCGGATCTTGACGCCGTGTTCGCCGAGCGGCTCCCCCCAGCGCTCCGGCGGGAGGTAGTCGGGGGTGCCCATGGGGGCGGCGTGGCCGTGGGTGCCGGTGAGTTCGATGGCGAGGCCGAAGTCGGAGAGGCGGACCTCGCCGTCCTCGCCGATGAGGACGTTCTCGGGCTTGAGGTCGGTGTGGACCCAGCCGGAGCGGTGCAGGTGGGCCAGGCCCTCGCAGATGCCGGCGACGATCCGGCCGCCCCGGGCCTCGTCGACGCCGGTGGCGAGCAGGTCGCGCAGGGTGCCCCGGGCCCGTTCCATCACCAGCACGATCGCGCCGTCGAGCGCGGGGTGGTCGGGACAGTCCAGGACGAGGGTGTCGAGCAGGCGGACCAGCCGGGGGTGCGGGGCGGTGCGGCCCAACTCGGCTTCGCGGCGAGCGGCTTCGGCGACCTGGCGGGCCTGGCGAGGGGCGAGTCCGGCGATCGGCAGCACCTTGAGCGCCACCGTGCCGTCCACGCCGGCCGTGCTGTCCGAGCCGTCGCAACGAGTGGGGTCGTCCGCCCGGCGGGCGGCGTAGACGGTGGCCCATCCGCCCTCGCCGATGGGCTCGGTGACGATCCAGTCGCCGATCCGGTGACCGGCGGGCAGCAGTTCCTGGCCGGACCCGCGGAAGGCCGGGGCGTGCACCATCGGGCCCTACCTTCGGGGCTCGGCGGCTTCGGGGCGCGGCAGGAGCGCCAGGTGCTCCTCACGAACGATGCCGAACTTCAGGGCGAGGCCCACGACGGCCTCGCGCTTCCCGCTGCGGCGGTCCGCGCGGCCCGCGTCGTCGGGCAGGTCGATGCGGAGCTTCTCGTCGGCGAGGTAGTCGAGGTGCGAGCTGACCGCGCGGGCGGTGAGCCGGGCGCAGGCGGGGTGGTCGCGCAGCCGCGCGACCACCTGGAGAGTGGTGGGTACGGCGGCGGGGGAGCGGTCACGCAGCCACGGCTCGCAGAGCGCGACCAGGACCAGGAAGTAGGTGGCGGTCTCGTCCAGCGAGTACGCCGTCATGGTACGACTCTCCCAGGAGCCGCCACCGCGGGCGTCCGGATCCAGGTAGACGTGGTCGGGCGCGAACACCTGGAAGGACAAAGGCGTTTCACGTCGTGAGGGCAGCACCACCCGGGAGAACTCGAACGGGATCGGCGCGCCGATGCGCCGCGGCGGCACCCGCAGGTACTCGCCGGCGCCCTCCGGGTTCTCCACCAGATAGGCGTGGGTGCTGCTGAGGTTGCTCAACTGCCAGTGGTCGTCGGTCGCGTGGATCTCGCCGGCGAGGCGGGACACCGTCTCGTCGCCGAGTCGGAGCTCCACCGGCGTGCCGGCGGAGCCGCGGCCGAAGCGCGCCCGCTCACCCGGACCGAGCCGCAAGGTCACCGCGTCCTGGCCGTTCCCCTCCGGCAGGTGGACGAGAATCCCGCTCACCGCTCCTCCGTCCCGCGCACCGCTTACCCCGTTTCGCCTGCCGATCGTTGTCGGACGGACGGAACGTTACCTCCTTGAGCATGACAATAAACCGCACGGTGGCGCAGGCCACGTGACGGGGGAGCGGAGGAGCGCGGGAGCGCGGGAAGGGGCGTGCGGGAGGTCAGGGCATCGGCGCCGCCGGGTGCGGCCGCCGCCCGTGGCGGTACGGCCCGCGAGCGGGAGCACGCGGGCTCCCGCTCCGGCCGCCCGCAGCGGGCTGCGCCTGCTGATCGGGGACGTCGTCGCTCTCCGGTGGTTCCGGTGCGGTCAGGGGACGGCGGGTCCGGCGGTGGTGTGGAGCCAGGTCCAGTCGGACCAGGTGGAGAAGCCGGTCTGCCACTTGTGGTGGACGCCGGCGTTGCTGGTGCCGAACACTTCGATCCGGCCGTCGGCGTTGGCGGTGGCGGTGATCTCGGTGCCGGCGCCGCCGAAGGTGTCCCACGGGCCGTAGGGTGCGTTGACGCCGGTCTGCCAGGTGTGTTGGGCGGTGGTGGTGTTGATGGCGAACACTTCGATGCGGCCGTCCGCGGTGGGCTGGCTGGTGAGTTGGGAGTCGGCGGGTCCGCCGGTGGGTTGCCAGTCGGACCAGGTGGTGGGGTTGGTCTGGTACTTGTGGAAGACGCCGGCGGGTCCGGAGGCGAAGACTTCGAGGCGGCCGTCCTGGTTGTGGTCGACGGTGAGGTCGTGGCCGCCGCCGCCGAAGGTCTCCCAGGTGGACCAGGTGCCGTTGGCGGTGGTCTGCCATTGGTGTTGGAAGGTGGTGGTGTTGAGGGCGAAGACTTCGAGTCGGCCGTCGGGGGCTTTGCCGAGTGAGATGCGGCTGTCGGCGGGTCCGCCGGCGGGTTGCCAGTCGGACCAGCCGCTGTTGGGGGCGCTCTGGTACTTGTGGAAGACGCCGGCGGGTCCGGAGGCGAAGACTTCGAGGCGGCCGTCCTGGTTGGAGCCGGTGGCGAGGGAGTGGCCGCCGCCGCCGAAGGTCTCCCAGGTGGACCAGGCGCCGGAGGGCTGGAGCTGGTAGCGGTGTTGGAGGGTGGTGCCGTTGAGGGCGAACATCTCCAGGCGGCCGTCGGGGTTCGGGCCGATCGCCAGCTCGGCACCGCCCGGGCCGCCCAGGGACTCCCAGTCCGACCAGGCACCGCTCACCGCGGTCTGCCAGGCGTGCGAGACGCCGTCGGCACCCGCGGCGAACACCTCCAGCCGGCCGTCCGCCGAACGCGCCGACACCACCCTCCCCGACTGCGCCGGATACACCGGCGGGGTGGGGCGGGGGCCGGTTCCCGGAGTGCAGGGCATGGTGATCCCGCGCTCCGCCAGGTAGGGGATCGGGTCGGTGCGCACGGTCGCGTCCGAGTCGGCCCAGACCCGTAGGTGCAGGTGCGGGCCGCTGGAGGTGCCCTCGCTGCCCATCAGTGCGATCAGCTGACCTGCCGTCACGTGGTCGCCGGCGGCCACGTCCCGCTCGCGCATGTGCCCGTACTCGGTGATGGTCCCGTCCGGGTGCAGGATGCGGATCCACTGGCCGTAGCCCTGCGCCGGGCCGGAGACCAGCACCTGGCCGTCGCCGACCGCGTAGATCGGGGTGCCGTAGTCGTTGGCGATGTCGATGCCGTTGTGCTCGGGGGTGTAACCCTGGGAGATGTAGCCGGCGGCCGGGCAGGACGCGGTGAATCCGGCGGCCGCAGCAGGGGTGGCCGACGCGGGCGCGGCCGGCACGGTGACGGGCAGCAGCAGGGCGACCGCGGCGAGGGCCAGGCGCGCGGCGCGGGAGTACGTTCGACGGCCGAAGGAGGGGAGCACCGGCGCGCCCCTCATGCCGCGCGCAGACGGCCGACGGTGCCGCCGGCCGCCGCCGGGTCGGCGGCGCCCGGTGCCGGGGCGGTGCCGAGCCCGCCGGGGGGCCCGGGGACGTTCCTGCGGGTGCGGTGGTGCGCGGTCAACGTGACCTCCTGAGGGCGCGTGACGGCCATCTGTCCGGACCGCCGGGAGTGGAGCGGTTGGGACGTTAGCCACGCACCGCGCGGCGCAGAACCCGGAACCATCCGGACTGACGGGCGCGGGACCGGCCGAGGAGACTGTCGGGCGGACCGTCTGTCCTGCGGGCGGGGGGTGTGCCGGACAGCGACCGTCATGGGTCGTCAGCAGGAGTCGAGGAGGGGCCGACCGAGCGCGACGAGCCGCGGACGGGGACGGAGAGCACCGCGGCCCGGCCGAGACGGCCGCACACCGGCCGGATCGGGGCAAGCCGCTACGCGGCGTCGCCGGGCTACCCGGCAGGTCGTCCTGCCGAGGGGCCTGTTGAGTGCCCGTCCGGCGCGGCGGGTGGTCGCCGAGGCCGCCGGGTGAGGCGCCGCTGCCGGCCGCTCGGAGGGCGGACGGCAACCGCCTCGCCGGTGGAGCGAGGCTCAGACCTGTCCCTCGCGGCCGGTCGGCAGGGGCTGCTGCTCCTCGGTGGCGGCCTCGGACTGCACGCCGGCACGGAGGCCGACGATCGCCACCACCGCGGCCACGGCCATGATGACCGCCATCCAGTAGAAGACCGTCTGGGTGGCGTGGGCGAAGTCGACCCGGAAGAACTGCGGGATGTCCGCGGTGCCCCCGCTCCCTCCGCTCTGCGCCTGGACCTGGGAGAGGTGGGCGGCCGTGGAGGACGCCTGGGCGGGCGGCAGGCCCTGGGCCACCAGGGAGTCGGTCAGCCGGGAGCGCAGGTCGGTGACCAGGACGGTGCCCAGCACGGCCAGTCCCAGGCTCGCGGCGTAGTTGCGGACCGTCTGGGTGATGCCGGTCGCCTCGCCGTAGGAGAGCCGCGAGGCACGGTTGACGGCGTCCGTGCTGGCGGGCGAGAGCATGAAACCCATGCCGGCGCCGGCCAGCACGACGTCCCACTGCTGCTCGCTGAAGCTCAGCGTAGTCACGTCGCCCGCCCACAGGTAGAAGCCGACCGCGGCCAGCACGCACCCGAGCACCACCGGTCGCTTCGCGCCGCCCCGGTCGAGCATCCGGCCGCCGATCTGCGAGGCGATCACGAACCCGATGAAGAAGTAGAGCAGGAAGACGCCGGCCTCCGAGGAGGAGTCACCCAGCGCGATCTGCGCGTACTCGCTGGAGAAGAAGAACACGGGGACGAAGACCAGCATCGAGATGCCGAGCACGAGGTTCTGCACGAAGAACGCGCGGATGCGGAAGATGTCCACCTGGATCAGCGGCGAGGCGGTGCGTCTCTCGACGACCGCGAAGACGACCAGCAGCGCGGCACCGGCCGCGATGCAGAGCCCGATCGCCGGGTTCGACCAGCCCCAGACCTGCGACTGCTGGAACCCGAAGACGCTCAGTCCGACACCGCCGGCGATCAGGGCCAGGCCCCGGTAGTCCATGGGCGCCGGACGGATCTCCGTCACCGGCTTGGAGACCGCGACCAGCACCAGCGCGACGGCGGCCACCGGCAGGTTCACCCAGAAGATCGCCCGCCAGGTCCATTCGGTCAGGTAGCCGCCGAGGACCGGGCCGATCGCGGTCAGACCGCCCGCGATGCCGAAGAACAGGGCCAGCGCCCGCCCCCGCTCGCGCAGCGCGAAGCTCTGCACCACGATGGCGAGGGCTGCCGGGAACATGATCGCGCCGCCGAAGCCCTGGACGGCACGGAAGGCGATCAGCCATCCCTCGGCCAGGCTCCCGGTGGGGGTGAGGCCGCAACAGGCCGAGGCACCCGCGAACACCACCACCCCGAGGACCACCATCTTGCGGTGACCGACGGTGTCGGCGAGCCGGCCGCCGAACGCGAAGAACGCGGCCAGGGTGAGCAGGTAGGCGTTGACCGCCCACTGCACCCCCGTGCTGGTCAGCTCCAGCTCGTGCTGGATGTTCGGTACGGCGATCGACACGATGGTCTGGTCGATGAAGGTCATCGCAACGGCGAAGATCATCGCCGTCAGCACCAGGTAACGCGAGGATCCGCCGACGGTAGCAGTCTGCATCGTCATCCGTTCGGGGATGCGTCCGCGCGTCACTGCCGGCGGACCACCTGGGGGACGGGCCCGTCGTGGAGCAAGGGGCCCGGATCCCTGCCGTTGGCTCGGCGGCTCCCATGCTAGCGACCGGTCCGCGGCGCACGGCGGAGCCGCGCCCGGAGCCCCCGGCCGCCCTACTTCCCGCCGCGGCTGCTCGCGGCGGCCGCATGCGCCTGACGCGCGCCCCGCACCCGGTCCGGCGCAGCGACGCCACGCGTTCGGCACGGAATCTCCGTGCGGGCGGGACGGTTGATGTTCGGAGAGACGATCCGACGGTTCCGGCACCGATGTGCCGGACCGGCGTCCGGACGAGCCCGCATCGTGAGGTGTGTCCCATGGCTGAAAGCCCTATCCGGGGGATCGATCCCGCGGCCCGGCCGAGCGGGGACGGGTGTGTGGAGTGCCTGGCAGGGGACGGACCGGGGTGGTGGTTCCACCTGCGGCGCTGCGCCGCGTGCGGGCACATCGGGTGCTGCGACTCCTCGCCGTCCCAGCACGGCACACGGCATGCCCGGGAGGCAGGGCATCCGTTCCTGGCCAGCTTCGAGCCCGGTGAGGCGTGGCTGTGGAACATCGAGACCGAGCAGTACTACGAGGGGCCGGAGCTGGCGGCGCCCGTGGCGCACCCGGCCTCGCAGCCGACGCCCGGCCCGCAGGGCAGGGTCCCCGCGGACTGGCAGTCGCACCTGCACTGAGGAGCTCAGAGCGGTGGGACCGGCAGGCGCGGGTCCGTGATGCCGCCCGGGCAGGCGAGAGCGCCGACGTCCCAGCCGGAACGGAGGGCTCCGGCCCGGTACGCGCTCTCGTAGAAGGCGAGTGCGGCCGCTCGCGGATCGGTCTCGCTGCGGGCCGCGTCGTAGCCCAGGACCGCCAGCGGGCTGCCGTTGAGCTCGGTCCACCGCGCGGAGGCGGGTGTCAGCGGGCACTCGGCCAGCCGCTCGGGAGCGGGGGTGGTGTAGGAGTAGAAGGCCGGCTCGCCCAGCTCGGCGTCCCCGAACCAGAACCCGAAGCTGATCAGCTCCCTGGAGTACGCCTCGCGGGTCACCGGGTCCGTCTGCGGCGGCTGGTCGAGGGCGTGGTCGGAGAAGCGGGTGTGGGCGAGGTCGAACGAGTGCCAGAAGAGGTGGACGGGGCTGACCTTGCCCGAGAAGCGCGCCGCGAACTCCTCCAGCACCAGCCCGACCTGGCTGAGCACCTGCCAGTGGCGAGTCGCCCAGGCGGGATCGTAGCCGGCGTGCTCGACGTCCTCCGCGAACGGCCGGTCCGTGTCGGCCAGTCGGTAGGGCCGGGGCACCCGGATCGACACCCGGACGCCCAGTGAGTCCAGCGTCTCCAGGGTCTGCCGGTAGAACGAGGCGACGGACTGGCCGAGGAGCGGGAAGGACCCCTCCCTGCCGTCCACCGTCGCGACGACCAGCCGGTGGTCGACGAAGTCGAAGTCGATGGTGAAGACCGGGTTGCCGTCGACCAGTCCCATGGGCCGTGTGGTGATGCCGCGCCCGGTGAGGTGGAACGGGACGTTCCACCAGTGGTTGCGCCGCACGCTCGCCGCGAGGCGGATCTTGCCCACCACCTGGGAGAAGCGGTGCAGGGTCTCCTTCGTGTCCTGCCACTCGGCGAGTGGCATCGGCGGGAACAGCTCCATCGCGCATCCCTCCTGCCGGGCGGCCGTGGTTCCATGATGGGCGCGACGGTGCGGACGCGCAGACCGGTGGACCTGCTCGGCCCGCCGGGAGGGCGGGGGCGTGGACACCCGGGTGGCTCTCGGCGTCACCAAGGCGTCTCCCCGGTCCGTCCTGTCAGGGCATGGTCGGACGGACCGGGGAGGGGGCGCCGGGCCGGAGCGAGGGGAGGGGGGTCGCTCCGGTCCGGCGGGCTCGCGTGTCAGTCGGCGCAGCGGGTACCGGGGGCGGGCAGCGTGCCGACCACCAGGTAGGCCTCGTACGCCGCGCCGACGCAGGTGTTGCCCCGGCCGAAGGCGCCGTGCCCCTCGCCCTCGCGGGTGAGCAGGGTGGCGTGGGCCAGGCCCTTGGCCAGGTTCTCCGCGGCGGCGTACGGGGTGGCCGGGTCGCCCGTGCTGCCGACGACCAGGATCGGGGCGCTGCCCTCGGCCCGGACGACGTGCGGCTTCTCGGGGGACCGGAAGGGCCAGTTCTCGCACTTGCCGTGCTGGTAGTCCTCGACGGAGACGCCCTGGGTGACCAGCGGGGCCTCGGCCTTGAGCTTGGCCACGACCTGCTGCGCGCGTTCCGGGGACGGCGCGGCGGCGGCCCCGTCGGCGCAGGAGATCGCGTCGCGGGAATCGCTGAAGGCGGTGTAGTGGCCCTTCTCGTCACGGCCGTGGAGGCGGTCGGCGGATGCGAGGAGGAGGTCGCCGCGCCTGCCGACCATGGCCATGGTGAGGGCGGCGCGCAGGGCCGGCCAGGCGTCCGTCTCGTCGCCGTAGAGCAGGGCCTGGGTGCCGGCCCAACCCAGGTCGCTGGTGAGCTTGCGCCCGTCGGCGGTGTCCAGCGGGCCGTCGTGCAGGCTCTCCAGGTAGTCCGAGGCCTTCCTCGCCGCGGTGTCCGGGTCGCTGCCGAGCGGGCACTCGGCGGCGTGGGCGCGGACGCAGTCGTCGGCGAAGCGCCGGAAGGAGGACTCGAACCCGATGGTCTGGTCGATGGACTCGTCCAGGGCGTCGGCGGCGGGGTCGACCGCGCCGTCCAGGATCAGCCGACCGGTCCGGGCGGGGAACTCCTCGGCGTAGAGGGCCCCCAGGTACGTGCCGTAGGAGATGCCCAGGTAGTTGAGCTTCGGGTCGCCGAGCGCCTGGCGCAGGACGTCGAGGTCGCGGGCGGTGTTGCGGGTGCCGACGAAGGGGAGCAGCCTGCCCGACTTCCCCGCGCAGGCGGTGGCGAGCTCCGTGTCCCGCCGGTCGAGCACCACACGACGTTTCGCCGGGTCGACGGGGAGGTCGACCTGGTCGCGGTCGTCCCGCTGCCGGTCGGTCAGACAGATCACCGGGGAGCTCGCCCCGGAGCCCCGCGGGTCGAAGCCCACGACGTCGAAGCGGTTGTGCAGGGCGCCGTCGAAGAGCTTTCGCCCCATCTCGACCATCTCCACGCCGGACCCGCCGGGGCCGCCGGGGTTGACCACCAGGGAGCCGATCCGGTGGGCGGGATCGGCCGCGGGCAGCCGGACCAGCGCGAGGCCGAGCGCGTCGGCGGCCGGGTCGGCGTAGTCCAGCGGAACGCGCAGTTCGCCGCACTGCAGTCCGGTCAGGTCGACCGGTCGGCTCCCGGCGCCCGGCCGGCAGGCGTGCCAGTCGACGTGCTGGCCGTAGAAGGTGCCGAGCCGGGGGTCGGCGGTTCCGGCGGGCTTCGCGGCGCCACCGGCCGGGCCCACGGTCCCGGCGTCGGCCGGTTTGACGGTCGTCAGGTCGTTGCAGGCGGTGGTGAGCAGCAGGTTGCCGACGACGAGTGCCGCCAGCAAGAGGCGGCGGCCGGTCCGGTGGGTGGTCATGGTGGTTCCTGTCGAGCGGGATCGGGTGTGACGGTGGTGCGGTGGGGGAGGGGCCCGGCCGCCGACGGCAGGTGGTCCGGCGGGCTGTCGCGCCGGTCGCCGCCCGCCGGGGGTCAGCGCCATGCGGCGGCCGCTCGGGGTCAGCGCCGTGCGGCGGCCGTGTCCAGGCCGGCGGCGAACCGCGAGAATTCCCTCCGCCAGCCGCGGCGGACGTTCATCCGGGTGGGTGCGTCGTGCCCGGGGAGGGCGAACGGGAAGGAGCTCCAGAGCAGTCGGCGGCGGACCTCGCCCATCCGGCGGACCGCGTCGTCCCGGTCGAAGCTGTAGACGAGGCCGCCCGGCCGCTGCCCCAGCCCCCTGGTGCTGACCCGGTGGAAGTGGACGGACCGCGCGGTGGCGGTGACGAAGTAGGTGTCGGCGTCGAGGCCGCCGCCGAGGCAGGAGAGCCACGGGCTGTCGTCGAGGAACACGCCGAAGACGGTGAGCGGGGGATCGGCCGGATCCATCTCGCGCACCGTCTGCTCGACCTGCTTGATCATGGCGGCCTTGCGCACTGCCATCCGTCCGTCCTCCCGCCCCGGTCGGCCCGGCTTCGGGGCCGGCCCTGTCCGTGACCGATCGGGCGTCGACTGTCGCCCGGGGTGGCCGGGGCGCATCCCGTGCCCCGGCCATGGCCCAACGTAGGCGCGGCGGGAGCCGGAGTGGATGACGGTGGGCACCGAAAGACTTGCGAGGTCCGGGGACCCCTCGGTCCGCAGGAGCCGGGCCGTCCGGCTGTCCCGGCCTCGGCGGAGCTCGGTGTCGCGGCCTCCCATGTGCCCTTCCTCCAGGACGTGTTGGAGGCCGAGCCGGTGTCCTGGGCGGACGGCGGCGTGGTGACGGACGCCGCCCTTGGTCGCCTTCGCCGCCGCTCGTGCGAGTGTGGTGGCGGCCTCGGCGGCCAGGGTCAGGACGGTCGCGGAACCGTGACGACCGGGCTGTGGGCGCGGTGCAGCAGCCCGTGCGGGACGGAGCCGAGCCGCATTCCGGTGAAGCCGCCGCGGCCGCGGCGCCCCACCACGACGGCGAGGGCGTGCTCGGAGGTCTTGGCCAGTTCTTCGACCGGGTGGCCGCGGATCACCTCGTGGGTGAGGTGCAGATCGGGAAAGGACGCGGCACGCCCGGCCGTGGTCTCGGCGAGCTGTCGCCGCAACGTCTGGACGGCCGCCCGCTCGTCGACGTGAGCGATCAGCTGGGACTGCCACACCCATACCGCCCGCAGCGCGGCTCTCCGTCGGGCTGCGAAGTCGAAGGCGACGTCCACGGCGGCCGCGGACGATTCGCTGCCGTCGACCCCGACCACCACGTAGGGCGGGTCCTGGGTGACGTGCTCGGGGCCGCGCACCACCACCACCGGGCAGTTCGCCTGGGCGCTCACCGGGACGGTCACCGAGAAGGCGCTGAGCAGCTCCTCGAGCCGGTTCATCCGGCGTGAGCCCAGGACGACCAGCTCGGCATGAGCGGACTCCCGCCCCAGCACCCGCGCCGCGCTGCCGTCCGTGACGACGGTGGCGATCTCCAGCCCCGGGTGGCGCGTGCGGGCGAGGTCGGCGGCCTTGGCGAGGGCGGCGTCACCGCGTTCGCGCAGCAGTTCGTGATAGCGGTCCTCCTCGGAGCCGCGCCGCTCGTGAACGACCGGCGGTACGGCGTGGAGCAGCCGCAGCGGCAGGCCCCGCCGGTCGGCCTCGTCGGCTGCCCAGGCCAGCGCCATGGGCTCCGGTTCGAGGGCGTCCACGCCGAAGACGACCGTCGGGCGGTCGCCGGCGGACATCATGGCGCTGGCGGACATCATGGCGCTCCTCCACCCGGTCGGCGGGGCCGGCGAGCCGTGGCCGACCGCCGTGCCCACACCGGCACCGTAAGCCCGGCGAAGATCCGCCGCGAGGGCCGACAGTCCCACGACGCACGGGGCCACCCGGCTCTCGGCCCGCCGGGCGGCCTACCGTGAGGGTGGCCGCGGCACGGCAGGCGACACGGTGGAAGCGTCCATCCGGCCCCCGCAGCAGGGGCCGATCGGTCCTAGGAGGGGCCGGGGGCTGCGGCGAGGCTGGAGATCGGGGCATCCGCGCTGTCGGCGAGGAGGCGGCCATGGACATCCGGACGCAGGACGGACGACGCCCGCTGCTGGCCGCCACCGGAGTCCGCAAGGTCTACCGGACCGGAACCGTCGAGGTGACGGCGTTGCGCGACCTCGACCTGACGGTGCAGCCGGGCGAGCTGGTCGGGGTGATGGGGCCGTCGGGCTCCGGCAAGACCACCCTGCTCAACTGCCTCTCCGGCCTGGACGACATCGACGCCGGCCGGGTCGAGGTGGACGGCCGCGACCTGTTCGCCATGTCGGACGCCGCACGCACCGAGCACCGGGCCCACGCGATGGGCTTCGTGTTCCAGGCCTTCAACCTGATCCCGGTCTTCTCCGCCGTCGAGAACGTCGAACTCCCGCTGCTGCTCACCGGCACGCCGCCGCGCGAGGCCCGGGCCCGGGCCGCCGCGATGCTGGAGCGGGTCGGCCTCGGGCACCGGGTGGCACATCGCCCCAGCGAACTGTCCGGCGGCGAGCAGCAGCGTGTCACCATCGCCCGCGCCCTGGTTGCCCGGCCCGCCGTCGTCTGGGCGGACGAGCCCACCGGCAATCTCGACAGCGCCATGGCCGACCAGGTGATGGAGCTGTTGGCCACGCTCAACCGCGACGAGGGCCAGACCATCGTGCTGGTCACCCACGACGAGGCGATCGGCCGCCGGCTGCCCCGCCTGGTGCGGATGCGCGACGGCCGCCTGGTCTCCGACTCCCTCCCCCAGCCTCCGGCCGGGGGTGCCCCCACGGCCGGACTGGTGGGCTGACCGGTGTACCCCGACCTCCTGCTCCCGCTGCTCGGCATCCTCGGCATCGCTTTGCTGACGCTGCTGCTGGTCGCGGCCCGGCAGCCGGTAGTCCGGCGCCTCGCGCTGCGCCAGGTCGCGCGGCGGCGTACCGAGGCCGCCCTGGTGATCGGCGGCTCCGTGCTCGGCACCGCGATCATCGTCGGCGCTCTCGTCGTCGGCGACACCCTGAACTTCTCGGTCCGGCAGGACGCGTACCGCACCCTCGGCCCGGTCGACGAACGCATCGTCAGCACCGACACCGGCGGCCACGACGTGGCCTCCCGCCTCCAGCCGCTCGCCGCCGATCCCGATGTCGACGGGGTGCTGACCGCCCAGGTCACCCAGGCGGCCGCCGTGAACAACCGCGGCGCCCGTCCGGTGGCCGAACCGCGGGTGCTGGCCTGGCAGCTGGACCTGGACGCGGCCGGTCGCTTCGGCACGGTCGGCGGCGACTCCGGGCTGCGCGGTCCGGTGCCCCCGCCCGGGCAGGTGGTGCTCAACGAACCGCTCGCCCACTCGCTGCGCGTCGGCGCCGGCCAGGTCATCACGGTGTACCTCTACGGCCACCCGGTCGACTACACCGTGGCGCGGGTCGTCCCGCAGCAGGGCCTCGCCGGCACCGGACTCGGCGGCCGGGTCAACCGCAACGTCTTCCTGCCGCCCGGCGCACTCGCCGCCGCCGGCGGCCAGGCGGCGTCCGTGACGATGGTGTCCAACCGCGGCGGCGTCGAGGGGGGCGAGAAGCTCACCGACCCCGTCACCGCGAAGATCCGCACCGCACTCGGCCCGGACAGTGCCCGTGCCGCCGTCGACACCCCGAAGCACACCGTGCTCCAGCAGGCCCGAGAGACCGGCGACGCACTCGGTGCGCTGTTCCTGATGATCGGCAGCTTCAGCATCATCGCCGGTGCGCTGCTGCTGGTGAACATCTTCGTGATGCTCGCCGAGGAGCGGAAGGCGCAGCTGGGCATGCTCCGCGCGGTCGGCCTCAAGCGCTCCCGGCTGGTCGGCTCCTTCTCCCTGGAGGGCGCGGTGTACGCGCTGGCCGGGGCACTGCCGGGAGTGGCGATCGGCCTCGGCGTCGGCTGGGGCGTGGCCGTGGTCGCAGCCCAGATCTTCAAGAGCTGGTCCGTGGACGGCAGCGGCCTGGACATCACCTTCGCGGCCACCCCCACCAGCCTGCTCAACGGCGCCGCACTCGGCCTGGCGATCGCCCTGGCGGCGATCGTCGCCACCAGCTTCCGGATCAGCCGCTTCAACATCATCGCCGCCATCCGCGACCTGCCCGCCGACACGGGACGCCGGACACGCCGCCGGCTGCTGATCGTCTGCACGGCGCTCAGCGTGCTGTGCGCGCTGGCCGCCGTCCCCGCGATCGCCCGCAGCCAGGCCGAGCAGACCTACCTGCTGCCCGCCCTCGCGGTCGCCCTCGCCGTGCCGGCCGCCCGCCGGGTGATGCCCCGCCGGGCGGCGGACAGCCTCGCGGCCGGATTCGTCCTGCTGTGGACGCTGGCGGCCAGCGTCGTGCGGCCCCGCGTGTTCGACTCCCCGTCGATGGCGGTGTACGTGATCCTCGGCAGCCTCGCCGCGTTCTCCGCCGTCGTCCTCGTCAGCGAGAACCAGCAGGCGCTGGTGCGCCCGGTGCGCCGCCTGATGGACCGGCCGACCCAGCAGGGGCTGGCCGCCCGGCTCGCCGCCGCCTACCCGCTGGCCAAGCGCTTCCGTACCGGCTCGACCCTGGTGATGTACACCCTCATCACCCTCGTCCTGGTTCTGCTCACCCAGATCTCCGGGATCATGAACGCCAGCGTCGACCGCGCCGTCGCCGACGCCACCGCCGGCTACACCCTGCGCCTCGACTACAACCCCCAGGCCGCCGGTGCCGACCCGCTCGCCGACCTCGGCTCCGCCGCCTACGCCGGGCAGGTCTCGGCCGTCACCCCGCTGCTCAATGCGCGCGGCCAGTCCACCGATCCCGGACACCGCACCACGAAGCCGCTGGAGACGGCCGTGGTCGGCGTCCCCGACGGCGCGGTCACCGCCATCACCTTCCGGGACCGGCTGCCCGGCCTGCCGGACGACCCGGCCGTCTGGACCGCGCTCGCCACGCACCCTGAGTACGTCGTCGTGGACAACTTCTTCGGCCACACCGGCGGCCCCGCCGGCAAGTACTACGCCCCCGGTGACACCCTGACCCTGACCGACCCGGCGAGCGGGCGGGCCGAGCAGAAGACCATCGCCGGTGTGCTGAACAGCGGCCTCGCCTTCTACCCCGCCACCGGCAGCAGCACCACCATCTACCCGCTGGTGGAGGGCTCGGCGAGCGTCACCGGGCAGTTCGGCCCGCAGGCCAGGACCGCGAGCGCCCTCGTCCGCACCGGCCAGGGCACCTCACCCGAGGAACTGGCCGGGCGCCTCCAGGGCTCCCACCTGTCGGCCAGCCTCGTCGCCACCCCGATCGCCTCCGACGTGCACCGCCTGTTCGCCGCCAACACCGCGTTCTTCCGCCTGATGCAGGGCTTCCTCGCCCTCGGCCTGGGGATCGGGATCACCGGGCTCGGCGTCGTCATGGTCCGCGCGGTGCGGGAGCGGCGGCGCACCATCGGCGTGCTGCGAGCGCTGGGCTGCCAGGCCCGTACGGTCGAGCGGTCGTTCCTGTGGGAGAGCGGGTTCGTCGCGCTCGAGGGCGTTCTGCTCGGCAGCCTGCTGGGTGTGCTCACCACCTGGCTGATGTATCTGAAGAGTTCGGCCTTCGCCGGCCTCGAAGGCGGCTTCCCGATCGAGTGGGGTCCCATCGCCACCCTGGCCGGGTGCACCCTGGCCGCCTCCCTCCTGGCCGCCCTCGGCCCCGCCCGCCACGCCGCCCGGATCAGGCCCGCACTCGCCGTCCGCATCCCGGACTGACCCGAGGATCCCGGACTGACCTGAGGGCCGGATGCGCTTCCGCCGCTCGTTTCGCGAGCCGGGCGACACGTGCACAGTTCGCGCACGAGCGGCCTTGGGTGCAGGCACGACGGTGCAGGCACGACGCCTGTACGCCGCCCGGGGTACGACTTCGACCGAAGCCGGTCACCGGGCCGCCGGTTCCTTGACGACCTCCTTGACGACTGTCTCCGTACCCGACAGGACGTGGCGGATGGCCCCGGGCGCCAGGACGAGTGCGCCGAACAGGACCCAGCCACCCGCCCCGCTGGCCGATTCGAGAGTGCGGCGCCCCGATGCGGCGGCGCGGCGCTCCTCGTCCGGCGTGCGCAGCATCTCCTTGGCGATACGCCCGGCACCGGCCATGGCGTGGCCGGCTCCGGCGAGCGCTATCGTGGTGACACCGATGGTGAACCAACCCACTCGACCGATCTCCTCCATCGTTCTCACTCCTCGAGACCTCCGGGAACACGCTTCACCCCTACCTCGATCCTCGGGCGCACCGCGCTCGACCACGAGGGCCGACGAGCCCGTCCCGCAGGGACCGATGGACCCAAGTCGCCCGTGAGCCGATCGACCGGACACTGCGCCGCCCGCAACCCCGAACCCCGGGCTGCCGCACGGCGCCGGTCGCAGGCACGGGCCCGGGCCTGTTGCGCTCCTGCAAGCGCTTCGAGGTCGGATTTCGACGGTCCCCGGCCGCTCCCCTGCCCCCTCGGATCTCCGGGGAGGTTTCGAGCCTGCCCTTCTTCGCCGCGTCCTGGAGTGGGCGGTAGTCGTCCTCGCTCCAGGAACGGCTTCATCGCGACGATGGCGGCGATCGGAATGCAGTAGCGGTGCGACAGGTACGGCCCGAAGGCGAGGGCGACCGCGCCTCGATTCTCGCGAACGGCGGACCGTCGCACGTCGGGCGGCCGTGCCCGGAGGTGGCGCCGGTGCCGCTGCGGGCGGTCAGGCGGTGGCGGCTCGTTCGAGCAGGTCGAGGGCGCTCAGCAGGGTGCGGGGCCCAGCGGTGCCCTCCGGATGGTCGGAGCGGCGCCAGCCGGGGCCGGTGGCCAGGACGAGTGCGTGGTTGCGGGAGCCGCGTGCGCCCCAGGCGGTGCGGACGACCTGTCGGACCAGCTCGGGGTCGGTGGTGTGCGGGCTCTGGGCCCAGAGCATCACGGCGCCGGGGCCGGTGCGGCGGACGGCGTCCAGCAGGGCGCGGGGCGGGACGGCCGCGCCGAGCATCCGGAACGGCAGGGCACGCTCGGTCAGCCCGGCGGCGACGGCGTCCAGCGGGAGCGTGTGCTGCTCGTTCGGCATCGCGGCGAGCAGGACGGGCGGGACGGCCCGCAGAGCGCTGGGGCGGACGGCGGCGGTCCGCAGAGCGGTGGCGACGTGCCAGGAGAGCAGGTGCTCGACCTCGACGTACTGCTCGCCGTCCGAGGCCCACTTGCGGCCGACCGCGCGGAGCGCGGGCAGCATCACCTCCGTCCAGGCGTCGACGGCGCCCAGGCCGGTGACGGCCTCCTGGAGGATCCGGCCGACCTCGGGGGCATCCAGCCGGACGGCGGCCCGGGCCAGTCCCCGGCACTCGGGGCGGACGGAGCCGACGTGCAGGGCGCGGCTGCCGCCCGGGCCCGGGGCACGGGGGCCGGGGGCGAGGGCATCGGTCCCGGCGGCGGGCGCGGGCGGGACGGGCGGGGCGGGCGGGGCGGGCGGGCGGTCGCCGGCGGCGAGTACCGTCCGGGCCGCCTCCGCCGGCGGCACGCCACGTGCGGTGAGACGGCACATGGCCTCCAGGGCGGCGATGTCGGACGGGCTCCACCGCCGGTGGTGGCCGTGCCGGCGATCGGCGGGGCCGATGCCGTAGCGCCGCTCCCAGGAGCGGACGGTGGTGGGGGAGACCCCGAGATGCCGGGCGACGGCTCCGGTGGGCATGCCCGCGCCCTCGGGGTGGTCGTTCGTCTGCGCCGTCGCGGCCGCGCGAGCCGGCGACTCGCCGGCCTGGGCCGTTCGGGCGGCGTCGTGTCCGCTCACGGGTGCCTCCGCTGCCACCGGTGCCTCCATCACGCAGTCCGTGCCGTCGCCGTCGCCGTCGCCGTCGCTGCCGGTTCGCGGTCATCGAGCGCGGCGCGCAGCCGGTGGAGCCCGTCGCGCATCCGGGTCTTCACGGTACCGAGCGGGAGATCCAGGTGCTGGGCGATCTCGCGTTGCGAGTAGCCGCCGTAGTACGCCAGGACCAGCGACTCGCGCTGGGCGCGGGTGAGCTGGGCGAGCGCGCGGCGGACGCGTTGGCCGTCGAGCAGCCGCTCGGCCTGGTCGGCCACGGATTCGCCGACGGTCGGCTCGCGCAGGGCCACCCGGGCCTCGCGGTCGCCGGCCGCCTGGGTCGACCTGACCCGGTCCACGGCGCGGCGGTGGGCCATGGTGAGCACCCAGGCGAGCACCGTGCCCCGGTCGGGCCGGTACGCGGCGGCGGTACGCCAGACCTCCAGCAGCACCTCCTGGGTCACCTCCTCCGCGTGCGAGGGGCTGCGCAGGGTCCGCAGCGCGATGCCGTACACGGGCGGGGCGAGCATGCCGTACAGCGCGGCGAACGCGTCCTGGTCGCCACGCGCCACCGAGGCCATCAGCTCAGCCTGGTCGGCCTGACCGGGCCGGTCGGCCGGGACGGTCGCGGGTGCCCGGCCGCCGGCCTGGACGGCGACCGGGACTTCGGGGGTCCGGACGGGTCGTACGCGGGTGCTCGTAGTCACGCGGCCACCGTGCAGCGTTTCCGCCGCCCCGGACGACTCGCATCCATTGTGCATCGTTTTGCCCGGCCGGCCGCCGGCCGCAGGGCGTCCCCAGGAGCGCCCCGGGAACCTTCACGAGCCTCCACGAGCATGCCCGCCGTGCCCTCGCGAGCGCCCCGTTCCCAGCGCACGCAGGGGGTGCAATCCGGTGCACGGGCGGGCTCCGAAACGGGGTCAGGCGCCCGTGGCCGGGCGCGCCGCACCGAGCCCGAGGGGATCACCCCGTGACCGTCGCCGTCGCGCTGTTCACCCAGGACCTGAGACTGCACGACAATCCGGTCCTGCACGCCGCCCACCGGGCGGCCGACCAGGTCGTGCCGCTGTTCGTCCTGGACCCCGACGTGGCGGCGGTCGGGTTCGCCGCCCCCAACCGGCAGGCGTTCCTGGCCGACTGCCTGGCCGACCTGGACGCCTCGCTGCGCCGGATCGGCTCCCGGCTGGTTCTGCGCCGCGGCGACCCCGCGGAAGAGGCGGCCAGGGTCGCCACCGAGGTGGGGGCCGGCAGCGTGCACGTGGCGGCGGGCGTCAGTGCGTTCGCCCGGCGCCGCGAGGCCCGGCTGCGGACGCTGCTGGGGGGCCGGCTGCACGTCCACGACGCGGTGCTGACCGTGCTGCCGCCGGGACAGGTCACCCCGGCCGGGCGCGACCACTACGCGGTCTTCACCCCCTACCACCGGGCCTGGGCGCTGGCCCCGCACCGCTCGGTCCACGGGGCGCCGCGGCGGCTCGTGACCCCGGACGACATCGGCAGCGCCGAGCTGCCCACCGCCCGTCCGCACTCGCCCGCCCTGCCGCCCGGCGGTGAGACCGCCGCCCGCGAGCAGTGGCGGCGCTGGGACGTCGACTGCTACGCCGACCTGCACGACGACCTCGCCGCCGACGGCACCTCCCGGCTCTCCCCGTACCTGCACTTCGGCTGCCTGTCGGCCGCCGAACTGGCCGCGCGGGCGATCGGGCACGGCGGCGCGGGCGCCGAGGCCTTCGTCCGGCAGCTGGCCTGGCGGGACTTCCACCACCAGCTGCTGGCCGCCCGCCCGGCGGTCGCCCGCCACGACTACCGCACCCGCGAGGGCTCCTGGCACCGGGACGAGCGCGAGGCGGACGCCTGGCGCGAGGGCCGCACCGGCTACCCGATCGTGGACGCGGGGATGCGCCAGCTCGAGCACGAGGGCTGGATGCACAACCGGGCCCGGCTGCTCACCGCGAGCTTCCTCACCAAGACGCTCCACCACGACTGGCGGGAGGGCGCCGCGCACTTCCTGCGGCTGCTGGTCGACGGCGACCTGGCGAACAACCAGCTGAACTGGCAGTGGGTGGCGGGCACCGGCACCGACACCCGGCCCAACCGGGTGCTCAACCCGCTCCGGCAGGCCGACCGGTACGACCCGGACGGCGCGTACGTCCGCCGCTGGGTGCCCGAACTCGCCCACCTCCCCGGCCCGTCGATCCACCGTCCGTGGCTGCTCGTCCCCGGCTACCCGGCGCCGCTGGTGGCGCCGGAGGAACTGTCGGCCAGACTCCGTACCGCCCGAGCCCTCGGCTGACCGGGAGGAAGCCATGCCCGCACCGCTCACCTGCCTGGTCACCGGCGCCACCGGCTACATCGGCGGCCGCCTGGTGCCCGAACTCCTCGCCGCCGGCCACCGGGTGCGCTGCCTGGCCCGTGACCCGGGACGGCTGCGCGACCAGCCCTGGCGGGCCCGGGTGGAGACCGCGCAGGGGGACGTCACTCGGCCCGGGACGCTCACCGAGGCGCTGCGGGGGGCCGACGTCGCCTACTACCTGGTGCACTCGCTCGGGACCGGGCCGGACTTCGAGGCCACCGACCGGCAGGCCGCCCGGGACTTCGGCGCCGCCGCCCGGGCCGCCGGAGTGCGCCGGATCGTCTACCTCGGCGGGCTCGTCCCGCGCGGCGTCCCGGCCGCCCGGCTCTCGCCGCACCTGCGCTCGCGCGCCGAGGTCGGTCGGGAGCTGCGCGACAGCGGCGTGCCCACCGCCGAACTCCGGGCGGCGGTGATCATCGGCTCCGGGTCGGCTTCCTTCGAGATGCTCCGCTACCTCACCGAACGGCTGCCCGTGATGGTCACCCCGCGCTGGGTGAACACCCGCATCCAGCCGATCGCGGTCCGGGACGTGCTGCGCCACCTGGTCGCCGCCGCCGACCTGCCGCCCGAGGTCAGCCGCAGCTTCGACGTCGGCGGCCCCGACGTGCTGACGTACCGGCAGATGATGCAGGGCTACGCGAAGGTGGCCGGGCTGCCGCCGCGCCTGATCCTGCCCACGCCCGTCCTCACGCCCTGGCTCTCCGGCCACTGGATCGGGCTGGTCACCCCGGTGCCGAACTCCATCGCCCGGCCGTTGGTCGAATCCCTGCGCCACGAGGTGGTCTGCACCGAGCACGACATCGCCAAGTGGTCGCCCGACCCGCCGGACGGCCCGATCGGCTTCCACCGGGCCGTCGCCCTCGCCCTGCGCCGGATCCGCGACGCCGAGGTCTCCACCCACTGGTCCTCGGCCAGCCTCCCCGGCGCCCCCAGCGACCCGCTGCCCACCGACCCCGAGTGGGCCGGTGGAAGCCTCTACCAGGACGTGCAGGAACGCGAGGTGCCCACCGCACCGGAAGACGTGTGGCGGGTCGTCGAAGGCATCGGCGGTGACAACGGCTGGTACTCCTTCCCGCTCGCCTGGGCGATCCGCGGCCGGCTCGACCGCCTGGTCGGCGGCATCGGACTGCGGCGCGGTCGCCGCGACCCCGCCCGGCTGCGGGTCGGCGACTCGCTCGACTTCTGGCGGGTCGAGGAGATCGAACCCGGCCGGCTGCTGCGGCTGCGCGCCGAGATGCGCCTGCCCGGCCTCGCCTGGCTGGAGCTGACGGTGGCCCCGGACGGCAACGGCGGCACCCGCTACCGCCAGCGAGCCCTGTTCCACCCGCGCGGACTGGCCGGACACGCCTACTGGTGGTCGGTCGCCCCCTTCCACTCGGTGGTCTTCGGCGACATGGCCCGCAACATCACCGGCCGGGCCCGCACCACCCGCGGACCGGGCGGCCGCCCTCCCGGCCGGGCCGCCACCGCCGACGGACGGAGTCACCGAGGATGAACCGCTCCCTGCTCAGGGCCGTGGGCGCCGCGACCGCCGTGTACGGCGTCGCCGTCGCCGCCCGGCCCGCCGTCCTGGCCCGGCCGTCCGGGCTCACCGGCGCCGACGGCACGGTCCCCCGGTCCGTCGAGACCTGCCTGCGGCCGCTCGGCCTGCGCGACGCGGCCTGCGGCCTGGCGATGGCGTGCGCGCCCGACGACCGCAGCCTGCGAACCGCGACCCTGCTGCGGATCGCCGCCGACTTCGGCGACGCCGCGCTGCTCACCGGCACCCTGCCGGGGCGCCGGCACCGGGCGATGGCGCTGGCCGTGTCGGTCGGCTGGGGCCTGCTCTCGGTCGCCGGACTGGCCGCCGGTGCCGGTCGCGGCGGGGGCCCGGCCCCGGCGGCACGGCGGAAGACCCGGGGCGCGGGCCGACGCCCGTCCGACGGGCCGCCCGCGCCGCGGACGGAGCTCCGCGCCGGCGGACGCTGACCTCCAGCCGCACCGAGCTCGACGAAGGCCGCTCCTGGACCAGGAGCGGCCTTCGGGCGTCCCGCCCGCGGGCGGGGAACGGCCGGACTCAGCCGAACGACAGCAGGACCACCGGTGCGCCGGTCGGACGGGCCGAGCCGCCGGACGGCTCCACGGTCACGCCCACCCCGCTCGCCCCGTTCAACGGCCCGCTCAGCAGCAGGGCACCACTCGCGTCGGACATCAGCCCGGCGGGCCGCATGGTGCCGCCGTCGTCGAACCACAGCTCGTATGTGGTGCCCTGCGCCAGGGCGGGCATCCCGGACGCCAGGAATCCGGCGGTGTCCTGGTCGTGCGACCAGAGCACGGTGGCGACCCCCGGGCCGCCGGCCACCTTGGCGGTCGTGCTCCGCACGTCGGGGGCGGTCAGCAGGTCGGTGATCCGCGCCTGCTGCCGTTGGATCGCGGCGGCACGGTCCCCGGCCCGGTCCGCCCGGTCGTGCTCACGGACGGCCACTGCCCCGGCTGCGGCGGCGAGCGCCAGGCAGGCGGCCAGCGCGTACCGCGGCCACGACCGGCGAAGCCGCCCGCGCAGCGTGCGGGGGGCGGACGGCGGACTGCTGGGCGGGTCCTGCCGGACGGTGTCCAGGGCCGCCATCACCCGGGCCTTGAGCTCCCCGGGGACCGGGACGGCCTGCGCGGCACCCAGCCGGGCGAGGGTGGCCGTGAACTCGGCGACCTCCTGCGCACAGGCGGGGCAGCGGGCCAGGTGGCGTTCGAACTCCTCCCGCTCGGCGGTGTCCAGTGCGTGCGCGGCGTACGCGCCGGTCAGGGTGTGCAGGTCGGCGGTGCTCATGCGGTCACCCCCAGGCAGTCGCGCAGCCGGATCAGGCCGTCCCGGATCCTCGTCTTGACGGTGCCCAGCGGAACGCCGAGGAGGTCGGCGACTTGCGGGTAGGTGCAGCCCCGGAAGTAGGCCAGGGTCACCGACTCGCGCTGGAGTTCGGTGAGGCCCCTGAGACAGCGCCTGACCTGCTCGCGCTCCAGGCGGCCCTCGACCTGCTCGGCGACCTCGTCGTAGGCCGGGCCGTGCGAGGCCGCCGCGATGCGCTGCTCCCGGTCGGCGGCCGCCTGGACCGCGCGGACCCGGTCCACGGCGCGGCGGTGCGCGATGGTCAGGACCCAGGCGAGCACCTCGCCGCGGTCCGGCCGGTACTGGGCGGCCTTGCGCCACACCTCCAGCAGGACCTCCTGCGCGACCTCCTCCGACTGCGCCGGATCGCGCAGCACCCGCCGCACCAGCCCGAGCACCGGCCCGGCCACGGCGTCGTACACGCCGCCGAAGGCCTGCTGATCGCCGAGGGCGACCCGGCCGACGAGCTCCTTGAGGTCGGGCCCGGGCCGCCCCGGAGCCGGCAGGTGGACCACGGCGCTCACCGCGGCACCTCCTCGGCCCGGGGGCCGGCGAACCGGACCGATGGCGCGACGAGCAGCATGGGGGACCCTCCCAAGCGTGGCGGTCGGTGGATCCGCCGCGACGGACGAAGCAGTGTGACACCCCCCCTTCGAAGCCGCGCGCGCGACGGATTGGTCCGCAACCAGCGCAGCGCACGCGCCGCCGCCGGACCGGCCGACCGGCCCGCCGGAAGTCCTCGCCACCGCGCAGGCCCGCGGGCCGTCGGCCTGCTGGACCGCCGTCGCCGCCCGGCCCGAGCCGCGGTGGAACGGGAACGGGGCGACGCTAGGCGGCCGCGAGGTCGGCCAGCACCTCGCGGGCAGCGCGGGCGCCCGAGGCCAGGGCGCCCTGGACGGAGCCGGTCGCGCGGTGGTCGCCGCAGACGTACCGGCCGGGCGCCCAGCGGGTGCTGCGGCTGAGCGGGTGCGGGGCCGCCATGCCCGGCAGCGCCCCGGGGATCGGGTACGCGGCGAGCGGCCGCCAGGCGGAGGTGTCGCACCCGTACAGCTCGGCGAGCCGGGCCCGGACCCCACCCTCGTCGGCGTCCGTGCCCAGGACCGAGGTCGACACCAGGGAGAGCCCGGGCGGCGCGCAGCCCGGCACCACCTCGGACAGGACCACCGAGTTGAGGATCCGCCGGTCCGAGTCGACCAGCAGCATCGGCTCGGCCAGCGGACTGCGTTCGGCCGCGTGGTAGAAGGTCGTCACCGAGCGGAGCACCGGCACCGGGAGGCCCGGCAGGAGCGTCGCGGCCGTGCCCGGGTCGGTGGCGACGACCACGCTGCGCGCCGCGACCTCCCGGCCGTCCGCCAACCGCACGCCCTGCTCGCCGAGGCCCGCGACCCGCGCCCCCAGCTCCAGCGCGCCCGGCGGCAGCCGGTCGGCCAGCGCGGCCGGCACGGCGCCGATCCCCGCCTCGGGCAGGGCGAGCGTGCCGCGCATCATGCTCCGCCAGTAGAGGTGGAAGACCCGGCTGGAGGTGGTCAGCCCGTCCTCCAGGAAGACCCCGGCCAGGAAGGGCCGCACCACCTGGTCGACCGCCGGCCGGGACACCCCCGCACCGCGCAGGGCGACCGCCGTCGACACGTCCCGGCCGCCGCGCAGCACGGACGCGGGCACCAGCCGGTCGCGCGCCCCCAGCAGGCCGAGCGCGACCACGTCCCGGAGCGGCAGCATCCGGCCGGGCAGCAGGTCGGCGGCCAGGTCCGGACGTCGCAGCGGGTCGGCGAACCGGTACCGGCCGCGCGAGCCGGCCAGGAGGAAGCCCGGAGTGAAGCGGTGCAAGCGCAGCGCCCGCAGGTCCAACCGGCGCCGGACCTGCGGGTAGCCGGTGTTGAACACCTGGAACCCGCGGTCCAGCCGGAACCCGTCCACGCGGTCGGTGCGCATCCGCCCGCCGACCCCGTCCGACGCCTCCAGCAGCCGAACCCGCCGCCCGGCCGCCGCGAGGTCCAGCGCGCACGCCAGACCCGCCACGCCCGCACCGACCACGACGACGTCCACCGCACCGTCCGCGCCCATCACGCCTCCTCGGCCACCGTGTCCCGCCCGGCCGGTCCCGCCGGGCTCGACCTGTTCGGAGCCACCCGGTCCTCCGGATCCCGCTCCGGTGGCGCCGGGTGGGAGCCCTCCGGATCCCGGTACGGGTGGCGTGCGGTACGTGCGGTAGGTTCTCCGGCGCCATCCGGCCTCCCGGGTCCGGCCCCGGCCCGATGGCTCCCGCCACGTCCGGTCCCGGTACCGAGCCGACGGGGCCGGGCGTCCGGCCGCTTGCGCCGCGCGGGTGCCGCCTGTTCGGCGGTCACAGCCGTACGCCGAGGGCGGCCGCCGCCTCCGCCGTCGCGCGCGTCGGCGCGGTGCGCAGCAGCTCGCCGACCAGGGGATGGGTGCGGACCACCTGGGAGCCCACCCGGTCCGCGGCCAGGAGCTCGGCGGCGGCGCCCGCCGCATCGCCCGCCCGGGCCAGGGCGCGCGCCCGGTCGATGCCGTGCCGGGCCCGGCGATCCGCGGGCAGCGGGCGCAGGTCCACCCCGTCGATCCGGCCCAGCGCCCCGAGGTCCTCGCCGAGTTCGAGCGCGGCATGGACGGCGTGGACCGCCCATTCGGCCTCGCCGAAGCCGGTCGACCCGGCCGTCGACGGGTCGGTGTGTGCGACGGCTGCCGCGGCCTCCGCCAGGTGCGCCGAGCACTCCGCCTGCCGGCCGCGCTGACCCTCCAGGACGGCCGAGACCAGGTGCAGGGTGCCCCACACCGCCCACGCGTGCCGGTCCGCCCGCCCGAGCAGCCGGTCCGTCGCCGCCAGCCCCGCCTCCAGCAGCACGGCGGCCTCGTCCGTCGCGCCCGAGCTCAGGGCCACTTCCGCCTGCAGCCAGCGGGTGGACGCCACCAGCGCCGGATCCCCGGCCGCCAGCGCGCTGCGCCGGGCTTCGGCCGCCGCCAGCGCCGCCAGGTCGCACGCCCCCAGCCGCTTCGCCAGCAGGGCCGCCTCGTGCAGGGCCTCCGTGAGCAGCCGCGCGGGCTCCGGGCCGGCGCCGTCCTGCTCCGCTCGCGCACCGCCCGGCCGCGGACCGCCCGGACGCAGGCCTTCGGTGCCCCGGTCGCTCCCGTCCCGGCCCTCGTCGGGCAGGCTCTGCAGTCCGTCCGTGGCCCGATCGGCGCCGGGCGGGCTCCGCAGGTCGTCCAGCAGGGCGGGGAGTCCCAGCGCCAGGTCCGTCCAGCGCGCGTCGCGCCGCAGGCCGTTCATCGCCGTCAGGCGGCGGCGGAGCCGGTCGACCCTCTCGGGGGCCGCCTCCACCGCGGCGGGCGACTCGAGCCGCAGCACCGCCCTGCGCAGCGCCGGCAACGCGCGGTGGACGGCGCCCGCCCCGGCGTCCTCGCGTCCGCACGGCACGCCCAGCAGATCCCCGGGCAACACGCCCAGTGCCTCGGCGAGCGCGCCGACCATCGCGTACCGGTCGATCCGCTGCCGGCCGGCCTCGAGGGTCCTCAGCCACTCCGGGTTGCGCCCGACCGCGTCCGCGACCTGTGCCCGGGACAGGCCGAACGTCTCGCGCAGGCGTCCCACGCGCTGCCCCACCGACAGCCCCGCACCTCTCGGTTCCGCACCCATCGCCACCTCGCGTCGTCCCGGTCCGGTGTGACCCACGCTAGCTACTAGGGCCTCTCTGTCGGACCTTGCCCGGCCGGCGCGACCCGCCGACCGGCAGGGCAGGCGCCCGGACCTGCCGGACCCGATCCGGGCCGACCGCCATCCGATCGGCCCGGGACTACGAATGGGGGAGGCAAGAGGAGGCCGGGCCACATCCGAGAGGAACACCACGATGGTCACCGTCGAGCGGAGCATCACCGTCGACCGACCCACCGCCGACGTGCTCGCCTACCTGGCGGACTTCGCCAACGCGGCGGAGTGGGACCCGGGTACCGAGAGCTGCACCCGGATCGACAGCGGTCCGGTCGCGCCGGGCGCGACCTGGCTCAACGTCTCCCGCTTTCGTGGCCGGCGAACCAGGCTCACCTACACCCTGGAGAGCTACCGGCCGGACCGGCTGCTCTTCGTCGGCCGCAACCGCACGGTCACCGCGACCGACGACATGACGCTGCGCCCGGTGGACGGCGGGACGCTGCTGGTCTACCGCGCCCGGCTGCGGTTCCACGGCCTCGCCCGGCTCGCCGCGCCGTTCCTGCGGCCCGCCTTCGACCGGCTGGCCGACCAGGTCGCGGAGCGACTGCCGGCGGTTCTGGAAGCCAGGGAACGGAGGTGACCGTCATGCCCGGACGCGGCCCCGGCCGACCACATGACCTGGTGGACCGGATAGCCCGGGCCGTCGCCGAGAACGACCCGGTCACGCTGGAGATCCTGTTGAGCGCACTGGAGGCGGTGGCCGATCCGCCGATGCTGGCCCGCCTGGACGCCGCGATGGGCCGGGTGACGGTCCCGCGCCAGCAGCGTTCGGCTCGGGCCGGCGGGCGCTGACGGGCCCCCGCCGCCGGTTTGCCCGTCCGCCGCCAGGGCACCCGCCTGTGGCCGCGAGGACTGCCCGTCCGCCCCGGACCTGCCCGCCCCCGGACCTGCCCGCCCCGTCGACCGTCCCCGCCCGAAGAAAGGGTGCACGCCGCATGACCACCCAGGCCGCCCCCGCCGCCCCCGCCGCCCGGCTCGACGTCGACCCCGACCGCTGGCCCGACGTCGCCCGCGTTCCCCACGCCCCGCTGCGCGCCGCTGTCGCCGGGCGTCTGCTGCGCCGCGTGGCCACCCGCCGCGGCCTGCGCGTCGAGCTTCCCGGCGGCCGTACCCTGCGCCCCGCCCCTCCCGGCGCGCCGACCATGCGCCTGAACCACCCCCGCGCGTTCCTGAACCGGGTCGGCGAGAGCGGGCTGATCGGCTTCGGCGAGGCGTACCAGGCGGGGGACTGGGACAGCCCGGACCTGGTCGCCCTGCTCACCGCGCTGGCCACCGCCCCCGAGACCCTGGTGCCGACCGGCGCGCAGTGGCTGCGCCGCCTGTACGTCCAGCGCCCGCCCGACGACGAGCTGTCCACCAGCGCCAACGCCCAGCGCAACATCCACCGGCACTACGACCTGTCGAACGAGCTGTTCTCGCTGTTCCTCGACGACACGATGACCTACTCCTCGGCGGTCTTCCCCACCGACCCGGCAGGAGCCCCGGTCGCGACGTGGTCCGCCCTGCCCGCCGCACAGCACCGCAAGATCGACCACCTGCTGGACCTCGCCCGGGTGGGTCCCGGCACCCGGCTGCTGGAGATCGGCACCGGCTGGGGTGAACTGGCCATCCGCGCCGCCTCCCGGGGCGCCACGGCGGTCAGCCTCACCCTGTCCGAGGAACAGCTGGCCCTCGCCCGGCGCAGGATCGCCGACGCCGGCCTGGAGCACCGGGCCGAGGTCCGGCTCTGCGACTACCGAGCCGCCGACGGCGAGTACGACGCCGTCGTGAGTGTCGAGATGATCGAGGCGGTCGGCCGCCCGTTCTGGCCCGAGTACTTCCCCACGCTGGACCGCGTCCTGGCCCCCGGCGGCCGGGTGGCCCTGCAGGCCATCACCATGCCGCACGACCGCATGCTCGCCAGCAGCCGCACCTACACCTGGATCCTCAAGTACATCTTCCCCGGCGGCCTCATCCCCTCCGTCCAGGCCATTGCCCAGAGCGCCCACCGCCACACCGCCCTGCGGGTCACCGGCGCCCGGGCCTGGGGACCCCACTACGCCGAGACCCTGCGGCTGTGGCGCGAGCGGTTCACCGCCCAGGAGCGGGACGTCGCCGCGCTCGGCTTCGACCAGGTCTTCCGGCGGATGTGGGAGCTCTACCTCGCCTACTCCGAGGCCGGGTTCCGCACCGGCTACCTCGACGTCCGGCAGATCCTCCTGACCCGTGAGGAGTCCGCCCGACGGACGCTCCACCCGGACGGGTGAGAGGAGCACGCCTGAGGATCCGATCGCCCCCGTGTCCAAGAAGGCAGGGGGACGAACCACACCCTGGACCGCTGATCGAGGAGCTCCCTTCCATGACCGCCCTTCTGCCCTCCGCCGGCGCTCCCCGTGCCCACGGCGAAGGCGCCGCCCCCTGCACGAGCTTCCACTGCACGGTGGACCACATCGGGGACGGACTGGTCCTGACGCCCTGTGGAGACCTCGACGTCGCCGCCCTGCCCCACCTGGCGGGGCCGCTGTGCCGGATCGGCCCGGGCACGCGCTGGGTCCATCTCGACCTGAGCGCGGTCGGTTTCATGGACTCCAGCGGGCTGAGCTTCCTCTCCCGCCTGCAGAGCCGATGCGCCCGGGCCAGGGCCCGACTGGAGGTGGCCGGCCTGCGGACCCAGCACCGGCAGTTCCTGGACCGCGCGCGCTTCACCCTGCTGGTCCCGGCCTCCTCCTGAGAGGGGCACGTCGATCCTGCGGCTGTCCCCCGAGGTGCGGTCCCGATCGTGCTCCGACGACCTGCGCAGTGGGCGGGGACGGAGCCTGAGAGGTGCCAACCGGCCAGGCCCCGTCCCGCACGTGTGCGGTCCACTCGGGTCGGACGCACGCGCAGCCGGACTTCGTTGCAGCGGTCCGCCCGGTTTGGTGCAGCCGCCACAGCTCACCCGAACGGCCCCACCGGGCCACCGCAGCCGACGTGCACGGCCCCGACGTGGCGGCTTCCCCGCCCGGGCCCGACGTCCGCCGTCCCGGGGTGGGGCCGGTGGGGCGACAGGGCGGCGACCGGGCCGCGACCGTGCGCGACACGATCGCCGCCGGCGTCGAGTGCGCGCGCCTGCCGCAGGCGCCCGCGGCAGCGGAGCACGTACCGGCTACCCGGCCCCAGGAGACGGGGCGGAGGCGATGAGGCGGTGGTACTCGGCCGCCAGGGACTCCGCCATGGCCGACGCCGAGAAGCGGGTCGCCACGCTTCGGCGGCCCGCGGCCGCGACCCGGGCGAGCTCGGTGTCGGTGAGGTCGGCGAGTGCGCTCAGCCGCTCCGCGAGGGCGGCCGTGGAGCCGGTGGGGAGCAGGAACCCGTTGGCGCCGTCGCGGATGTAGTGGGGGACGCCTCCGCGCTGCGGTCCGGCCGCCGGGAGGCCGGAGTCCATCGCTTCGAGGATCGCGAGGCCGAACTCCTCCTTGGCACTGGGGCAGACGTACAGTGTGCGGCCGGCCCGGTCCGCGGCGGCGAGGGCTCGTTCGAGGATCCGCACCCGGCGGTTGGGCAGGGCGGGCCACAGGGCGATGCGGCGGCGTGCCTGCGGGTGTCCGGACAGGAGCTTGGCGATCCTGGCCCGCATTTCCTGCTCGACGGGCGTGGCGGCGGCGGTCGGCGATCCGCCGATCAGCAGCATCGTCGTCGACCGGTGCAGCTCCGCCTCGAGCCAGGCCTCCACCAGCCGGTCCTGCTGTTTGACGGGATGCAGGCGGCCGACGCTGAGGATGAGGCGCATCCCGCGCGCCGAGGTGTCGATGCTGTCGGGGCGGCCCCCGTCCTGGAAGAGCCGGCCGAGCAGGGCGTCGGCGACCCGCGCGTCGCCGGGTCGCGGGGTGAAGGGCGGGATGCCTTCGGGAGGAGAGGCGATGCGCCGGCTGCCCGGTGCGGGCCGCAGCTGGGGGAAGTGGGCTGACAGGTCGTCGGCGCCGCTACGCCCGGGGATGGTGACCAGCAGATCGGAACGGGCGACGAGGCGGTCGGCGACGAATATCCGGTGCAGGTCCAGGCGCAGGGCCGCCGCCGGTTCGCTCCGCGAGGCCCCCGGCACGCCCTGGTGCCGTTCGGCCATGGTGCGGTGCGGATCGGGCGTGGCGGTGAACACGAAGCGGAAGCCGCACCGTCGTGCGGCGTCGGCGACGGCCAGCGAGTAGTCGTCGGCGAAGCGGGCGTGCACCACGTCCGGTGCGGCGCCGGGCAGCCCCAGAAGGCGAGCTGCCCACCAGGAGATGGCGGGACGCAGACACAGGGCGGTAGCGGGATCGACCGGGTCGCTGCCGGGCACCGGGATCCCCAGCGCCCAGTGACCGGAACCGATCTGTTCGACCAGCTGGCGGCCGCGGCGAAGCCGGGAGGCGTCCAGGAGGACGACGGTGAGGACCCGTGAGACCCGGCGGGTGGCCGCCATGGCGTCTCCGAGGCCGGCGACCAGGACGCTCATCCCGCCGCTGAGGCCCACACCGGGCTCGCTCAGGTGCCCCGTCATCATCGACTGGGCCGTGACCAGGCCGGCCGCCGGCCGGGCCGGCAGGCCTCGAACGGCCCGCCGGAAGTCGGCACCCGGCGAGGCCCCCGGGTCGGCGCGGTTCCAGGCGGCCGACAGCAGCAGCGACTCGTACGGGTCGGAGGTGGCCGGGCGCGTCGGCAGCACGTCGTGGCCGCCCGGCAGGCCGGAGAGGTGACGCAGCGCCGCGTGCCGCTCCCACCGGTCCTCGCTGCGCGCGCGGGCGGCGCATTCGGCGGCGGTGAGCGGCCGGAGACCATGAGCCTCCGCCAGGTCGAGCAGGCACGCCGCCTCCGCCGCGGCGACGGGCAGCAGCAGCCTGCTGCGCAGCGCCGCGCTCGCGCGGTCCCGGTGGCCCGCGGCGACGGTGACCGCCCAGGCCTCGGCGAGAGCGCTGCGCAGCATCGGGTTGCCGCCGGCGGCGGTCACCAAAGCCAGGGGATCGTGCGCCGTGCCGGCCCGCGCCGCTCGGCGCAGCTCGGCCGCCCGCAGGTCGTCGGGAGCGAGCGTGTGGGTTCCGAGGCGGTCCGCGCCGCGGCCGTACTCGGCCCGGGTGAGCAGCGACAGGAGGTCGTCGCCCTCCGGGACCGGCGCACCGGGATTCCACCAGTGGTGCCGCCACCGGGCCACCGTGTCGAGGACGGCCGGGCCTGCGGCGCTGATCCGGTCGGACGGGCTGGGGGTGTCACGCGGCATCGGGGTGGGCCCTTCGTCGGTGGCGCTGACACTCAGCTTCGGAACCGGGGCCCCGAGCGGATGGGACGGGCTCCGAAAGGCCGCTCGGCCGGGCCGGTGGGGGGCACGTGGCATCATCGGGAAGCACCGGCACCTCCGTTCGGTCGTCGCCGGCGTCCGCGCAAACGCGCCGGAACCGGAGGATCCCGTGCCCCGAGTCGTGGTCGTCAGCCCGCCCTTCCGCTCGCACGCCGCACCGCTGGCCGTTCTGGGCGCGGCACTGCGCGACGCCGGGGCCGACGTCACGCTGGCCTGCGCACCGGCCTTCGCCGACCTGGCCCGCGACCACGGCCTGGGCTTCGCCGAGCTCACCGTCACCCGCAACGCCAACAACGGCATCGCGGAACGGACCGAGCAGGCCGGCGGCGAAGCCGAACGGCTCCGGGAGTTCCTGGACGCGACCCGCGACGGCGCCGTCGCGGCCCTGCTCGCCCAGGCGCGGCACCGACGGGCCGACATGCTCGCCGACCCCGACCGGATCCTCGCGGAGATCCGCGACCTCGACCGGAAGGCGCGCCCCGACTGGTACCTCGTGGACCAGCTCAGCTACCCGGTGACGCTGGCGATGCACTGCCTGGACCTGCCCTACGCCACGTTCTGCCCCGGCCACCCCAGCTACATCCCGGCCGGCCCGGAGGCGTACTTCGGACTGCCCTACGCCTGGCCGGACTCGGTCCGTCCCGAGCCGGCGGACCTCGTGCGACTGCGGGACGCGGCGGCCGTGAACGACCGGGCGTTCACCGAGGCGTTCCGCCGCGTGGTCGGGCGGCACTCGCCCGGGCGGCCGCTCCCCGAACGGGCCTTCGCGCTCTGCTCGCCGCACGCCGTGGTGTTCAACTACCTGCCGCTGCCGTGGCTCCCGGCCGCCCCGTCCGGCCCGGTGGCCGTCTACGCCGGTCACTGCACGGCGGAGTCGCCGAGGACCGGGCTCGACGAGGGCTGGCAGGCCACCGTCGCCCGCCTGACCTCCGGCGGACGCCCACTGGTCCTGATCGCGTTCGGTACCTTCCTCTCGGCCCGCCACGACGTCCTGCGGACGGTCACCCGGGCGGCGCTCGACGGCACCGGGGCGTCGGTGATCGTCGCCGCCGGTGACCGGGTCGGCGAGTTCGCCCACGATCGGTGGCCGGCGGCGTCGCCGGAACGGCTGTACGTCGCGGAGTCCGTGCCCCAGCAGGCGCTCCTGGCGCACGCCGCCGTGATGGTCCACCACGGCGGCAACAACTCCTTCACGGAGTGCCTGACGGCAGGCGTTCCGGCGCTCGTCCTGCCCTTCTCCAGCGACCAGTTCGCCATCGCCCACGATCTCGAGCGCGCCGGTCTCGGCCTCTCGCGCGACCCGAACACCCTCGACGCCGAGACCGCCGGCGCTGCCCTGCGGGACCTGCTGGCGACCGGCGGGCACGGCACCGGCGCCCGGCGGGCCGAGGCCCTGGCCGCCGGCCCGCACCGGGCGGCCGACCAACTGCTCCGCGTCATGCGAGGCGCTCCCCGGGCCACCGCACCGTCGTAGCCCCGCCGCCGGGCGGCCTATGGGTGCGCAATCGATGCGACTGCCGGTCCGGCAGCTGCGGTGTGCACCCTGAGGTCCGGGGGGATCTCGACGAAGACAGGGAGTTGATCACCATGATGATCGTCCGCAAGCTTCACGAAGCCGGTGTCACCAGCGAACACGCCTACGCGGCCGCGCTCGGCTCGGTGGGCCTTTCCCTCGCGAGCTGGGTCGTGTCGATGAAGGCGGAGCAGGCCGGCGTCGAACGGGCCGACCGATGGGGGATCTTCGTCGGTGAATGGGCACCGACCTTCTTCGGCCTGGGTCTGGCCCTCGCGCAGTACGAGACCAGGGCGACGGCCGGCGAGGCGGGGGACCACCGCAGCGCCTGGTTCGGCCGCGGCGCGGGTACCGCCGAAGCCGGCTGAGTGCCGGCACCGGCCACGCCCGCCCACCGGTCGGGCAGGCCTGGATCCGACCCCGGCCCGGTGCGCGGAGCACCGGGCCGGGGTGTCTCTCAGCGGGCACCGGCGATGCGGGCGTGGATGCATCGCACGTTGCCTTCCGTACGGCGGTGCCATCGGCCCCGCCCCGCCCCGTCGCACCGGCGCGACACGCCAAACGGTGCGTGATCGCTGCAAGTGTCGGGCCGTTCCGGGGCCTGTGAACGTGGGAATCCGGAGGCACCGGCCTCCGGATACGCGAAGGAGAGCTGTCATGGACTTCCGCGACGAGCTTCCCGTCGACCACCGACTCGCGAGGGTCTACCGGGTGGGTGCGGGCCTGTGCGGCGTTGCCCTGCTGGTGTTCGGCTGCCTCGGCCTGTCCGACGGCCTGGCGTTCTTCAGCACCACCGGAGAGCGCGTGGCGGGCCTGTCGAGCAACGGCCTGCTCAGCCTGATCTCGATCGCCACCGCCGTGGTCCTGATCACCGGAGCCGTGATCGGCGGCAACACCGCCTCGACGATCAACATCGTGGTGGGCGGCCTGTTCGTGCTGAGCGGGTTCGTCAACCTCGCCCTGCTCGACTCCGGCGCCAACGTCCTGGCCTTCAGGATCCCCAACGTCGCCTTCAGCTTCGTCATGGGCCTGATCATCGCCACGTTCGGCATGTACGGTCGCGTCAGCGCCAGGTTGCCGCTCGACAACCCCTACTGGCGCCACCGCCACCCCGAATCGGTGCCCCCCGGCGTGACGGGACAGCTCGCCTCCCCGCCCGGGCGAACAGGCATCGCCGGCCCCGCACACTGACCCGCGAGGTAGGGGGGAGGCCGGCCCTGAAGACGCCTCACTAGCCTCCCGTTCCGGGTGATCCCTTGAACGGACCGCGGATGCGGGAGGTGATCCACCCGCCGTAGAAGTCGCCGGGCTGCGCCGACACCCGCTCGTCGCCGACCAGGCACTCGTCCACCCGTCCGGGGTAGAACGCGAGGGCTCCCCGGATCGGCTCGAAGCCCGGCAGGGGTTCCGGATAGCTCCAGGCGGCTCGGGCACTGACCCGACCGTCGAGCTGCAGGTCCCAGTAGCAGGCCGTGCCCTTCCACTCGCATCGCGTCCGGCCGGCGGCCGGAACCAGCAGATCCGTGCGCACATCCTCGGCGGGCAGGTAGTAGACCGGCGGGTGACTGGTCTCCAGCACCCGTACCGACCGGACGGAGTCGGCCACGACCACGCCGCCGAAGGCGACACGGATCCGCTGGGCGCACGGCACCGCCACCGGAGGGCGGGGGTACTCCCAGACGGATTCGGTGCCGGAGTCCTCGAATCGCATGTCCCTCTCCCTCCGCGGCTGGTGCACTCACCGGCCAGCTTCGCTGCCGCGGACGGCGGACGCCTCCCGCGGCGAATGCGCAGCGTTCCGGCGAGCAGCGCCCGGACGGGGTCCGGACGCCTCGACCGTCCGGGCCGCCGTCGGAGGCCGACCTCCCCGGCACGCTGCACGAGCGATGCGAGAGGAAGCAGGCGAGCGGGCAGTGCCACGCTCGAACCGTCACCGTCCACGGAGGGACGCCATGGCAGTCCACCTCAGCACCGGCGAGCTGCGCGCCCTCGCAGCGCTCGAGGTCTCGCTCAGGACCACTGATCCGGCGCTCGACCGGCTTCTGCGGCGCCGCAGAAGCCTGCTGAACCGGCTCTCCTGCCAGCCCCTGGCCCTCGTCGTGTGGGTCGCGGCCGCCGCCGCCCTGACGGCGTGTTCCCTCATCTGCGCGGCGGCCTTCACCGCCGCCGCTTGCGCGCCGGCGCTCCTCGGCGCCGCCGCGACGGCACTCGGCTTCCTGCGACTCCACCGCCTCGCACGACGCTGATCCACCCGCTCCGAGGGGCACGGCGTTCGCGGATCCCGCACCCGTCGCGCCCCACTGGTCCGTTCCGCCGCTTCCGCCGGAGGGAGGCCAGGAGGGAGGCCAGGAGGGAGGCCAGGAGGGAGGCCACTCACCCGCCCGCCTGTCCGGGCCCCGACCGGGAGCCCGGGAACGACACACCCGAGGAGAGGGAGATGGACATCAGGGGAGCGAGAGTCCTCGTCGTGGGAGCCACGGGGGAGCTCGGGGGCCGACTGGCCGTCCTTGCCGCGGACGGTGGAGCGCGAGTCGTTCCCGCCGGCCGGGACACCGGGCGGCTCGACGCCGTCGCCCGGCGCATCGGCGCGCCGGACACGCTGGCGTTCGACGCCTACGACCTCGACCTGTGCTCCGCCCTCGCCGAGCGGGCGGCCCGGCACCTGGGCGGCCTCGATGCGGTGGCCGTCAGCATCGGCGCGGTGGCGTTCGGACGGTGCGAGGAGCTGCCCGCCGGCATCGAGGAGCATCTGATGACGGTCAACGCGCTGGCCCCGCTGGCGGTGCTGCGCGGCGCGATCCGGGCCATCCGCCCCGGTGGTGCCGTCGGCGGCGTCACCGGGATCGTGGTCGAACGCCCGATCGCCACCGCCGGCGCCTACCGCGCATCCAAGACCGCACTGACCGGATGGCTGGAGACCGCGCGCCTGGAACAGCGCAGGCACCACCTCACCGTCCTGGAGGCGCGACCACCCCACCTTGCGACGGGCTTCGCCGAGCGTGCCGTCGCCGGAACCCCGCCGCGCCTGCCCGCAGGGGCGGACCCGCAGCCGTGGGCGGCCGCGATCCTCGAAGCCCTGTTCTCCGGGGCCGAGCTGCTGCGCCCGGGCCCCGACGGCAGCCCGCTGCCGTCCGCGCTCGCGAGGGCTGCCACCCCGTCGTGAGGTGCGGAAGGTGCCGCCGGGCGGGATCCGGCGGGCCCGTCACCCCGGCAGTCGGGCTCCGGGTGCCCAGCCGAGAGGTCGCCGGGCGAAGGGGCGGCTGCGGGGGTGGCCGCACCGTGCGCGGTGCGGCCACGAGTGCCGGTCGTCAGTAGACGTACAGGTGGGTGGTCAGGTTGGTGAAGGAGACTGCGGTGCCGCTCTTCCACGCCCGGAAGCCGGTGCCCTTGGTGAGGTCGGCCTCGAAGGTCGGGCCGCTCTCGTAGCTGATGCCGTACTGGTGGGTGCTGCGGCCGGCGTTCACCAGCTCGGTGGCCATCCTGACCATCTGGTACGGGTGGCCGGTGGTGGGTGCGGCGGAGGAGAAGACGTCGCTCCAGCGGCTGCCCACGGTGCCGGTGCCGGGCGAGTAGGCGGGCTTGGGGGAGGTGACGGTCCAGGTGGCCGGGTTGTAGCTGTCTCCGCTGGTCAGGTAGGACCAGTTGACGTTGTCGACGGACCAGTAGCCGCTGTGGGTGCCGATGGTGGCCGAGCGCAGGTCGAGGACGGAGACGCCGTTGGTGCCGACGACGGTGTCGGTCTCGCCGGTGGAGCCGGGGTTGGTGACGACGAGGGCGGTGTCCTCGTCGATGCCGAAGGCGCGGGTGTGGCCGGTGTCGGCGGCGAGGCGGGTGATGCGGCCCTCGCGGCCGCGGGCGGCGAAGTGGGTGTCGAGGAGGCCGGAGGTGAAGAAGTCGAAGCCGCCCTCCGGCCGGTAGGTGAGGTCGTCGGGGTAGCCGGCGCTGACGGAGGTGTAGGAGCCGTAGCGCAGGCCGTCCCAGCTCTCGCCGCCGGTGACCATGTCTCGGCCGTTGGCGATGGTGGTGCCGGCGCTGGTGCCCATGATGGCGGCGCCCGCGGCGAACCTGGCCCGGATCGCCGCGAGGGCGGGGGAGTCGCCGTTGTCGCTCCTGAGGAGGGTGGCGACGAGGCGGCTCTGGTCTCCGCCGCCGAAGAAGAAGCCGGTCATGGAGTTGATCTGGTTGACGACGCCCTGGCTGGCGTTGTTGGAGACGTGGTCGAGGTCGATCGGGATCCACTGGGCGTCGGCCGCGCCGTAGGTGTTCTTGAGCAGGTCGACGTAGTACTTGCCGTTGCAGACCGAGTTGTTGCACGTGGCGGGGTCGTCGGCGTTCGGGTCGTCGGTCGGGGTGTCGGAGGCCGCGGTGATGACGCCGATGGGTGCGGTGGCGGTGCCGCCCGCCCTGGTGATGAAGGTGCCGTACACCGCGGAGTTGGTGGCCGCGACCGCGCCGCCCGCCAGGATCAGGCTGCCGGTGGCGGGAGCGGCGGCCTGGGCGCTGGTGGTGGGCGACGCGAGTGCCGCGGCCAGCGCCATGGCGGCGATCGCGGGTCCGGCCGCGCGGCGGCGCGCGGGGCGTGCGGACACGGTCAGGCGTGCGGACATGGTCATGTGTGCTCCTGTGGGGGGAGGCGGGGCCGGCGCCGGTGGCGGGCCCGGCAAGAAGGGCTGCGTCCGCCCGGAGAGGGGCCGGGCAGGACGAGTGGTGCGCTTCCCGAGTGATGGCTGCACTGCTGGGCGCAGCAACGGAACATACAGATCGGCACGTGACGGCGATAGATGTAACGAGCGGCCGAGGTGAAACCTTGACCATCCCCGACCCTCTGGGTGTCCGTCAGGGGTTTTCCAGGGCCTCGCGGGGCGTTACCGATTCGTAGTCTTCATTACATATGGCCATCAAGATGGTTTACCTGTAACGTCCTGGCACGCGGCGCAGCCCCCCTCGGCGCCGCTCAGGTTCTCGAAAGGTTGCTCCGTGAACTCCTCTGCTGCTCGCAGATCGGCCCTGCCGGCCGCCCTCGCCCTGTGCGGCGCCCTCGCCCTGACCGCCTGCGGGAGCAAGGGGTCCGAGACCCCCGCGGGTGCCGGTGCCGCGGTCACCGTCGCCGGCGTCTCCATCAGCCCCGACGCCGCCCTGCACGGAGCGCTCCCCGAGGCCGTCCAGAAGGCCGGCAAGGTCCGGGTCGCCACCGACATCCCGTACCCCCCGTTCGAGATGTACGTGGCCGAGGGCAAGAGCGAGATGACCGGCCTCGACTACGATCTCGGCCAGGCCCTGGCCGCGAAGCTCGGCGTCAGGTTCGAGTTCCAGGCCCAGAAGTTCGACGGCATCGTCCCGGCCATCCAGGCCGGCAGGTACGACGCCGCGATCAGCGCCATCACCGACAACAAGGAACGCGGGAAGGTCGTCGACTTCGTCGACTACTCCGTCTCCGGCACTGGCATCATGGTCGCCAAGGGCAACCCCGACAGGATCGTCACCCTCGACGACCTCTGCGGGAAGAAGGCCGCCGTCCAGACCGCCACCAACCAGCAGAAGCTCCTCGACAGGCACCAGGAGGCCTGCAGGAGCGCGGGCCGGGCGCCGATCGAGATCCAGGCGTTCCCCAAGGACTCCGACGCCCAGCTCGCGTTGCGCTCCGGCAAGGTCTCCGCCGACGTCCTCACCAAGCCGGCGGCCGGCTGGACCGCGAAGACCGCCGACAACGGCGCCGCCTTCGAGGTCGTCGACGATCCCGCCGCACAGGGCGGCTACAACGCCTCCCCGAACGGCATCGCGATCAGCAAGAGCCTGCCGCAGCTCACCGACGCCGTCCAGAAGGCGCTGCAGTCGCTCATCGACGACGGCTCCCTGGCCAAGATCTACGACAAGTACGGCGTCGCCTCCATCGCGGTCAAGTCGGCCACCAGGAACGGCGCGGTGGACTGACATGGCCGCCACCGCACACCGCTCCCCGGGCACCCTCACCGCCAGCGGCGCCGAGGACCTGACCGCCGTGCCCGTGCGCCACTGGGGACGCTGGAGCGCCGCCGCCCTCGCCCTGCTCTCCCTGGTCGGGTTGATCGGCTCCCTCGCCAAGAATCCCAACGTCCACTGGGACGTCGTCGGCCACTACCTCGTCGCCGACCTCATCTTCGACGGCCTGGTCACCACCCTGTGGCTGACCGTCGCCGCCATGGCCGTCGGCCTGGCGCTCGGCACGCTGGTCGCCGTCATGCGTCTGTCCGGCAACCCGGTCCTGTACGGCCTGTCCACCCTCTTCGTGTGGCTCTTCCGCGGCACCCCGCTGTTGGTCCAGATCATCTTCTGGGCTTACGCCGCCGCCCTCTACAAGCACCTGATGATCGGCATCCCGTTCACGACGATCACCTTCGTCGAGTTCGACACCAACCAGCTCCTCACCCCGTCGATCGCCGCCCTCCTCGCGCTCGGCCTCAACGAGGCCGCCTACGCCTCCGAGATCGTCCGTGCCGGCATCCAGTCCGTCGACCCCGGACAGACCGAGGCCGCCCACTCCCTCGGCATGAAGCCCGCCATGACGATGCGCCGCATCGTCCTCCCGCAGGCGATGAAGGTCATCATCCCGCCGATGGGCAACGAGACCATCAACATGCTCAAGACCACCGCCTACGTCTCGGTGATCCCCGCCCACGACCTGATGTCCAACATCCAGGACGTGTACGCGCAGAACTACCAGGTCATCCCGCTGCTCGTGGTCGCCGCCCTGTGGTACCTCGCCCTGACCACCGCCCTCAGCGTCCCCCAGGCCTGGCTCGAGCGCCGCTACGGCCGCGGCACCGGCCGCGGCTCCCACGTCTCCCCGCTGCGCCGGATGTTCGTCGGCGTCGCCGACTTCCTCCCGTCGAACCGCAACCGGAAGGGCTGATCAGATGGCCCAGCCCATGGTGCACGCCCGGGGCGTGCGCAAGCACTACGGCAAGGTCGAGGTCCTCAGGGGCATCGACCTCACCGTCGAACGCGGTCAGGTGTGCTGCCTGCTCGGCCCCTCCGGCTCCGGCAAGTCCACCTTCCTGCGCTGCATCAACCACCTGGAGAAGGTGGACGGCGGCCGGCTCTCGGTCGACGGCGACCTGGTCGGCTACCGGCAGGCGGGCAACCGGCTGCACGAGCTGCGCGAGTCGGAGGTGGCCGAGCGCCGCCGGGAGATCGGCATGGTCTTCCAGCGCTTCAACCTCTTCCCGCACCTGACCGCGCTGCAGAACGTCACGGAGGCGCCGGTCCGGGTCGCCCGGACGAACCCCTCGGACGCGAGGGCCGAGGCGCAGCGGCTCCTCGACCGGGTCGGCCTCGGCGATCGTGCCGACCACTACCCGGCGCAGCTGTCGGGCGGCCAGCAGCAGCGCGTCGCCATCGCCCGGGCACTGGCGATGAAGCCGAAGCTGATGCTGTTCGACGAGCCCACCTCGGCGCTCGACCCGGAGCTGGTGGGTGACGTCCTCGACGTCATGCGCGACCTCGCCGCGGACGGCATGACGATGGTCGTGGTCACCCATGAGATCGGCTTCGCCCGCGAGGTCGGCGACACGGCGGTGTTCATGGACGAGGGGGTCGTCGTGGAAGCCGGCGACCCGCGCAAGGTCCTGGTGGACCCGGAACAGGAGCGCACCAAGGCGTTCCTGTCCAAGGTCCTGTGAGCGCCCCCGCCGAACCGGCGAGCCGCACGGGCCTGGCCGAGCTTTCGGCCGCCGCGGCGGAGGTCCTTCCCCGCTACCTCGACGACCTCGCCGAGCTGGTCGCCGTCGACTCCGGGTCCCACAACGCCGACGGCGTGAACCGGGTCGCCGGCTGGTTCGAGCGCCGCCTGCGGTCGGTCGGGTTCACCACCGAGCGCATCGCCCCCGACGAGATCGACGGACGGCGGTTCGGGGACGTCCTCGTCGCCCGGCTCGCCGGCTCCGTGCCGGTCGAGGACGGGGGAGCGCGGATCGTCCTCGTCGGGCACATGGACACCGTGTTCGAGGACGGCACGGCCGCCGCCCGCCCGTTCGAGGCCTCCCGGGACCTCGCGCACGGGCCCGGCGTCAGCGACGACAAGGGCGGCCTGCTGGCGGGTGTCACCGCTGCCGAGCTCCTCGTCCGCCACGGCCGGACGGCCTTCGCCGAGCTGGTCGTCCTCGCCACCCCGGACGAGGAGATCGGCTCGCCGGCCAGCCGGGCGTTGACCGAGCGCACCGCGGCCGGGGCGGACTACGCGCTCGGCCTGGAGTGCGCCCGCGAGAACGGCGACCTGGTCATCGAGCGCAAGGGCGTCGCGGACCTGCTGGTGACCGTCACCGGCCGGGCCGCCCATGCCGGGATCGAGCCCGAGCGCGGCGCCAACGCCGCCCTCGCCGCGGCCCACCTGGTGGTGGCGCTGCAGGCGCTCAACCGCCGCTGGCCCGGCGTCACGCTCAACGTCGGGGTGGTGCGGGCGGGCACCCGGACCAACATCGTGTGCCCCGAGGCCGAGCTGCAGGTCGAGGTCCGCGCGGCGACCACCGCGGGACTGGCCACGGCCATCGCCGAGATCCGCCGGGTCGCCGCGCGCACGGCCGTGGAGGGCACCGCAGCCCGGGTCGACCAGCTGGACCTGTGCCCGCCGATGGAGCACACCCGGGAGGCGGCCGGCCTGCTCGCCGTCGCCCTGCGGACGGCCGCCGACCTCGGCCTGCAGGTCCACGGCGCCTCCACGGGCGGCGTCGGCGACGCCAACTTCCTCTCCGGCCTCGGGGTGCCCACCCTCGACGGCCTGGGCCCGGTCGGCGGCGCCGACCACACCCCCGAGGAGTGGCTCGACACCTCCAGCGTGCCGCCCCGGATCGCCCTCCTGGCCGCGCTGATCGAGCGCCTCGGTCGTCGCTGACACCCGGCGACCGACACCCCCGGGCCCGATCCGCTCCGGCCCCCATGGCCGGCCCGCCGGGCTCCTCGCCCGAACCCGAGCGGGTCACCGTCGCCGGGTGGGCGCTTCCCGTGGCGCCCGCCCGGCGATGCACGGTTCCGATCCCAAGACCCCTGGAGTTCCCCGGATGAACCGACACCTGCGCACCCGCAGCGGGCGCACCGCCCTCACTCCACCCCGCCGCGGACTGATCCCACGGCCCCGCGGACTGATCCCACGGCCCCGCGCCGCCCCGCGCCGCAGAGGCACTCCCGCTCGGTGATCTCCGCAGCCCGGCACTTCGCTAGGCTGCGGAGACAGGTTCCGCAGCGCACCACCCACGATCCACCCGCAGCCGGGAAGGGAAGCCCCGCCCATGCCCACCGTCACGCTCGCCGAGGACATCCGCCAACGGCTCGGCGACTGCAGCCCCGCCGAGCGCAAGGTCGGCAGGATCCTGCTCGCCGGGTGGCCGGCCGCCGGATTCGAGACCATCGCCACCCTCGCCGAGCGTGCCGACGTCAGCGCCCCCACCGTCATCCGGTTCGTCAACCGGCTCGGCTACCGGGGCTTCCCCGACTTCCAGGCGGCGCTGCGCGCCGAGCTCGACGAGCGCCACGCCTCGCCCGTGACCCTCTACACCAGCGGCAACTACGGCAACGCCGGAGCGGACACGGCCGACCCGCGGGCCGGCGCGGCCGGGCTACTGGCCCACAGCCGCGAGGTCTTCACCGCGGCCGTCGACCGGACACTCGCCGAGGTCACCCCGCACGACCTCGACCGCGCGGTCCAGCTGCTCGCCGACCCCAAAAGGCGCATCACGCTCGCCGGCGGCCGCTTCACCGACCTCTTCGCCCAGTACCTGGGTCTGCACCTGATGCAGGTCCGCGACAACGTCCGCTTCCTCCCCGACCGGGCCGTCGAGCGCACCGCGCTGCTCGCCTCGCTCGCCCGCCGCGACGTCCTCGTCGTCTTCGACTACCGCCGGTACGAGGAGGACAAGGTCACCGCCGCCGAGCTGGTCCGGGAGGCCGGTGGCCGCGTCATCCTGTTCACCGACACCTGGCTCTCCCCGGTGAGCACCCACGCGGAAGTCGTCTTCTCCAGCCAGATCGGCGCCCCGTCCCCGTACGACAGCCTGGTGCCCACGCTCGCGGTCGTCGAGAGCGTGGTCGCCGGACTGATATCGGAGCTCGGCGACCGGGCGCACGAGCACATGCGGCACAGCGAGGAGATCGCCAACCGCGCCGGCCTCACCTGACCGCTGCCTCCGGGGGAGCCGTTCGCACGGTCAGCCGACGGGGGGTCCCGGAGCCGGCGCCGTCCGCGCCGGACCCGGCCGGGCCGCCCGGGAGCGCCGCGCAGCCCGTGTCCCTTTCGCTGCACCAACGCGGCATGTGGGCGGGGGACGCCGTCCGTCGCAGCATGGGGGGTCGCAACTGCATCCGGTCGGGAGGGACACCCGTGATGATCGAACCGGTGACACGCGCGACGCCGCGGCGGGTGGGCTTCCCTCTGCTGTCGCAGTACTGGCGCAACGTGCTGTTCCTCCACTGGCCGGTCAACCCCCGGGCCGTCGCGCACCTGATGCCGCCGGGCGTGGTCCCCGACGTCTGGAACGGCACCAGCTGGGTCGGCCTCGTCGCCTTCGGCATGGAGAGGCTGGGGCCCGGCCGCTCGGGCGGAGTGCCCTGGTGCGGGACCTTCCCCGAGGTCAACGTCAGGCTGTACTCGGTGGACGGCCAGGGTCGCCGGGGAGTGGTGTTCCGCTCACTCGACTGCCCACGGCTCGCCGCGGTCCTCGTCGCCAGGGCGGCATTCGGTCTGCCCTACCGCTGGTCACGCACGCACTGGACGGCCGACGGCGACGTGCTGCACCTCGCCAGCCGGGTGCGGAGCCCTTCACGGCACCCGGCCGCCTGCGTGCTCGCCGCCGGCATCGGTCCGCGGCTCCAACCTCCGGGCCCGCTCGCCGACTTCCTCACCGCACGGTGGGGTCTCCACACCCAGGCCCTCGGCCGCACCGTGTACCTGCCGGTCGAGCATCCGCAGTGGCCCCTGCACGAGGCCGCCGTCCTGCAGCTGGACCAGGATCTCGTCCGGTCCGCAGGCGTCGAGGTCGACGGACCGCCGACGAGCGTGCTCTTCTCCCCGGGAGTACCGGTGAGGTTCGGCCCCTGGACCCCCTGACCTCGCTCCGCGGTCCTGTGCTGCTCAAGACGGCGGCGGGCGGTGCATCGAGGCGCCAGGCGGCCGGACCGCCCAGGGGAGCGGCCCAGGGCCCCCGTCGGTGCGAGCTCCCCCCCGCCCGCCGGGAACCGTCGAGGTCACCGCCGTACGGTGATGCCGTCGCTGCTCCGGTCAGCCCGCCGGGCGGGAAGACCCGCCGCCGGGGCGGTGCTGAAGGTCGATCGGGTTCTCCCCGTCGTTCGGAGGCAGGGTCGGAGCGGGCACGGTGCTCGGCGCCGTTGCGACGGGAGCACGGCTGCCTGCGGGTGCGGACCCCGGCGAGGCCGTCCGGGTCGGGGCTGCGGTGCTCCCGGGAGGCCGGAGGGCGGTCGTTCCTGCACCCGTCGAGGGCGACCCCGGTGCCGGTGCCGGTTCGGCGGGAGCCCCGGTGGACGTGGGGCTGCGGATGTCCGCCGCCGCCTGGGCCGTGCTCCGGGCGGGAGAGGTGGGCGAGGTGGTGGGTGTCGGCGACGCACCGCCGCCGGATCCGCAGGCCGGGGTCAGAAGCAGCAGGAGTGCGCCGGCCGGGGCGGCGAGGGTTCTCTTCACGGTCGGGCGTCTCCGGTCTCCTACGGTCCCGGGTTTGGACGTTGGTGGTGCCGCGCCGGTTCCGGAACGCCGGTGCCCGGCCCGCTCGGGGTGAGCGGGCCGGGCACCGGTCGGTCCACGCCGGAGGCGGTCAGTCCTGGTCGTCGTCACCCCGGTTGGCGTCGTCCTCGTTGAGGGCGCGCAGGTTGACGGCCCAGATGCCGCGCCCGAAGGTGGCAGCGTAGAGCTTGCCGTCGGGGCCGGTCTTCAGCTGCTGGACGGAGGTGGTGGGCAGTTCCTCCCCGAGCACCGAGAAGGTGGTCTCGCCGGGCGCGCGGTAGAACGCGGCCAGGTCGGTGCCCAGGGCGAGGCCGCCGTCGGGCAGGAGCTTGACCGAGGTGGCCGGGACGTCGGGCAGGTTGGCCGAGACGTCGGTCCAGGTGGCGCCGCCGTCACGGGTCTCGAAGAGGTGGCCGACACCCGCGCCGGGGCCCTCGGTCCACGTCCGCGAGAAGCCGTTGAAGGCGACGAAGACGTGCCGGGCGTCCTTCTCGTCCACTGCGAAGGAGGAGATGTAGCGGTTCGGCAGGGTGCCGTCGACCGGCAGGTCGAGCTGGTGCCAGCCGGTGCCGTCGGTCCTGCCGACCGCGATGCCGCGGCTGAAGCCCTGGTTGTTGCAGGGGCCGCACCAGCCCGCGTACACCGTGCCGTTGACGGTGGCGACGGCCGTGGCGACGTGCCCGGCGCCCAGGTCGTAGGCGCTGGTCCACTCGCTGCCGCTGCGGATCGCGTAGCCCTTGTGCTGCACCCAGACGTGCCGGCCGCCCGCGATCCAGGTGCCGACGTCCTTCGGGTCACTGGTGATCGGCGCGATGAAGCGGGCGGAGCCGGTGTCCTTGTCGGGCGGGGCGACCTCGTACGAGGTGGCCTTCGACGGGTCGGTGGACCAGCTGCCGTCGTTGACGGCGCAGTTCTGGGTGACCCACACGTCGAGGTAGACGTACTCCTCGGCGATGTTGCAGCCGTTGTCCGGGTCGACCAGGGTGTCGGCGCCGTCGCCGCCGAAGTCGGAGCCCATCACCTTGTCGTGGGCGCGCAGGACGGACTCGCCGTTGTCCTGGAGGCCGCCGCTGACGACGACGCCCTTGCCGGTGCGGTCCGCCGGGTCCTTGCCGACGCCGACCGAGTAGTACTGGAGGGTGTCGATGGTGCCGTCGGCGAGGGACTTCCAGTCCTTGGCGTGCCCGCCGGAGTCGACCGCGCCGTTCACGGGGCGGGAGTAGATGCCGCCGTCGTTGCCGACGTACACGCTGGTCTTGCCCTTGTACGAGCCGATGGCGACGGCGTGCTGGTCGGGGTGGGTGGTCGGTGAGCAGTCGCCGGTCTGCTTGGTGGGGTCGATGCTCCAGCACGGGAACGGGAAGTTCCAGTAGGGGCCGGGGACGGTCCAGGTGGAGCCGCCGTTCCTGGTCTCCAGCACCTCCTCCAGGCCGGCGTACAGGTGGTCCGGGTTGGCCGGGTCGACCTGGAGGAACTGGTTGTACCAGGACTGGATGCCCGGCTGGTAGCCGGGGCCCTGGAGGGCCGAACCGGAGTTCTTGATCTTGTCCTTGTCCGCGATGAGCGTCCACGGGCCGGACGGGGAACCGGACTTGGAGACGTAGATGCCCTTGAGACCGGTGTCCGGGTTGTGCGCCATCACGTCCGGCGACTGGTCGATCGCGTAGTAGCGCGAGCCGTCCGCCGAACGGGCGAAGGTCACGTTGCCGACGTTCGCCGCGTCCGTCGGAAGCTCACCCAGCGAGGCCACCCGCTGCCAGCTGCCGTCGGCGGCCTTGCTGTAGAAGCCGTTGTAGGTGTCGCCGCCGCGCCAGCCGACCGCCAGGATCACCTTGGACGGGTCCTTGGAGTCGATCGCGATGTCGTTCGCGATGTTCTTGTAGGGCGCGCTCGGGTCCTTGGCCTTCGAACCGCCCGGCAGGTAGTCCGGGTTGGGCGCGAACTCCAGCGTCCACGGGCCGGAGAGGTCGGTGGTGGAGTGACTCCACACGCCCCTGCTGGTCGCCGCCCACACCGTGCCGCCGCCGAAGCGCAGCGCGTGGACGATCGTCGACTCCAGCTCGGCGCCACCGACCCGGTTGCCGGGCTGGAACCGGCCGTGCTTCGGGTCGGCGAGCACGTACACGCCGGTGCCGACGTACGAGGTGGCACCCGTGTTCGACTCGCCGGTCGCGTACCAGAGCCGCCCGCCGCCGTCCAGGTTCAGCGTGCCCGTCGACAGCGACGGCAGGTTGTCCGCGATCGGCTCCCAGGCGCCGCCGCCGGTGCTGGAGCGGAAGACACCGCCGTTGGCGCCGCCCGCGTACACGTAGCCGTCGTCGTCGGCCGCGATACCGGTGATGCGGCCGGTGACGTTGCCGGCGCCGCCGCTGGAGTTGGAGTTGACGTCGCGGTACCGCGGATCGTCGGAGTTGTACGGCTTCTTGGTGACGTGCTTCCAGGTGCCGTCGGTGTGCGGCATCGACTGGAGCTGCGACCAGGCCGCGCCGTAGGCACCGGGTGCGACCACGCCGGGGGCCGTGCGGGCCTCGGTGTACTGCGCGACGCCCTCGGCGGAGTTCTCCGCCTCGTCCGCGCCGCCGTCGCCGTCGCCGCCGGGGGTGTCCGCCTTGGCGGAGAAGGCGGGCGAGGCGGTGCCCGTGCCCTGGACCTTCTCGGCGTGCTTCTGGCCGACCCGGGCCTGGTGCTCGGCCTGGTGCGGGCGCGGCTTGGGCGGCTCGGACGCGGCGAGGGCCTGGGTGGTGGTCAGTCCGAGCGCGGTCAGGGTGACGGCGGGCAGCAGCAGCCGTCGGCGTTGCCTGTTGGGCACGATGATGGTCCTCCCCATGCGGCGGGTCGCGCGGTCGCGCGGCTCCGGCGGATCCGGTCGAAGCTTCGCGGGTCGTGCCAGCCGGCGTGAAGGGATCGCGCATAACGAATCTCTAAAACCAAGTCAGTTGAGAGAGTTGAAGCGAAACAGAAGGCCCCGCCCTCCCGCGAGCGCGGCGGGAGGGCGGGGTGGGAACGGTCGGCGGCGGACGGTCGCGGGCGGAGTCGGAGTCCCTGCCCGGTCGGGCGCGGTGCGGAGCACCGGGCCCCTACGCGCCGTCAGAGACCGAGGATGCGGGCGGCGTTCTCCTTGAGGATCAGGGGGCGGACCTCCGGCTTGACGCCGAGGGCGTCGAAGTCCGCCAGCCAGCGATCGGGAGTGACGACGGGGTAGTCCGAGCCGAACAGCACCTTGTGCCGGAGGAAGGAACCGGCGGCCTTCACGAGCTGCGGCGGGAAATACGTCGGCGACCACCCCGACAGGTCGATGTACACGTTGGCCTTGTGCGTGGCGACGGAGATCGCCTCGTCCTGCCAGGGCACGGACGGGTGCGCCAGGACGATGGTCAGGCCGGGGAAGTCGGCGGCGACGTCGTCCAGGAGCATCGGGTCGGACCAGCGCAGTTTGATGCCGCGCCCACCGGGCAGGCCCGCGCCGATTCCGGTCTGCCCGGTGTGGAACAGGGCGGGGACGCCCAGTTCCTGGATCGCCTCGTAGAGCGGGTAGTGCTCGCGGGCGTTCGGCGCGAAGGCCTGGAGGCTCGGGTGGAACTTGAAGCCGCGGACGCCGTGGTCGAGGACGAGCGAGCGGGCCCGGGCGACGGCGTCGGGCCGGTGCGGGTCGACCGAGCCGAACGGGATGAGGACGTCGCGGTGGGCGGTCGCCGCCTCGGCGATCTCCTCGCTGGACAGGGCGGGATGGCCCAGGCCCGTGGTGGCGTCCACCGTGAAGATCACCGCGGCCATGCGGCGCTCGCGGTAGTACGCGGCCAGGCGCTCCACGGTCGGTGTGCGGTCCTGGCCGGACCTGAAGTAGGCGGCCGAGGCGTCCATCAGCTCCGCGTCGAGCGCGAGGTGGCCGTGGGCGTCCTGCTCCACGTGGACGTGGAAGTCGATGGCGACCGGGTCGGCGGGGTTCATCGGAGTGCTCACAGGTGGTCGGTCCGGTTCTTGGCGTCGAGGAGGAGGGAGAGGAGGGCGTCGCGTTCCGCGACGAGGTCGGCCTCCGCGGCTCCGGCCAGCTCGTCGACGACGCCTTCGGCTATCGCGCGCGTCAGCTCGGGCGTGAGTCGCGGGGCGCCGAGGTCGGCCCACCACTCCTCCATGGGCGGGCCGAGGTGCTCCAGGACGTGCGCGATGCCGCCCCGGCCGCCCGAGAGGTGCTGGTTGAGGAAGGGCCCGAGCAGTGCCCAGCGCAGGCCGGGGCCGTGGGCGACGGCCGCGTCGATGTCGGCGACGCTCGCCGCGCCGCGCTCGACCAGGGAGTACGCCTCCCGCCAGAGCGCGGCCTGGAGGCGGTTCGCGACATGGCCCGGCAGTTCCCGGCGCAGCCGGATCGGACGGCGGCCCAGACTGCGGTAGAAGCCCATGGCCTCGTCGACGGCGGCCTCGCCGGTCCGCTCGCCCGGTACCACCTCGACCAGCGGGATGAGGTGGGGCGGGTTGAACGGGTGTCCCACGAGGACCCGTTCGGGATGAGCCGGGCAGGCCCGCTGGATCCGCGACGGCAGCAGCCCGGAGGAACTGCTCGCCAGGATCGTCCCCTCCGGGGCGGCGGCGTCGAGGACGGCGAAGATCTCGTCCTTCAGGTCGGGACGCTCCGGGCCGCTCTCCTGGACGAAGTCGGCGTCCGCGACGGCCTCGGCGAGGTCGGGGGTGAACGACAGCCGGCGCTGGTCGGCGGCGACGGCCGCCCGGAGCCGCTCCTGCGCGCCGGGCGCGGGATCGCTGGCGACGACCTCGTGCCCGTACAGCAGGAAGAGCGTGGCCCAGGATGCCCCGATGACTCCGGTGCCGACGACGGCGACCCTCACGACGCACTCCCGCGCGCGGTACCGGCGGCCCGCCCGGCGGCGTACGCGACGAAGGGGTCGAGGGAGCGCGGGTCGGCGAGGACGTCGGCACCGAAGACGGACTGGGGAGGCGCGCCGAGCAGGATCCGCTTGACCGGCACCTCGAGCTTCTTGCCGGTGCGGTTGCGCGGGACGGCCGGCACCCGCTCGATCACGTCCGGGACGTGCCGCGGCGACAGTGCCGACCGCAGCGCGCGGGCGATCCTCGTACGGAGGGCGTCGTCCACCTCCGCGGGGCCGGAGACGAACAGCAGCAGCTCCCCGTTGCCGCCCTCGGGATCCTCGATGTGGACGACGAGACTGTCCTCGATCTCGGGAAGGTCCTCGACGACGGCGTAGAACTCGGCGGTGCCGAGCCGGACCCCGCCCCGGTTGAGGGTGGCGTCGGAGCGTCCGGCGACGACGCAGTGGCCCTCGGGCGCGAACCGGACCCAGTCGCCGTGCCGCCATACGCCCGGGTACTCCTCGAAGTACGCGGCCCGGTAGCGGGAGCCGTCGGTGTCGCCCCAGAAGCCGACGGGCATCGACGGCATCGGCTCGGTGATCACCAGTTCGCCCAGCTCGCCGACGACCCGCCGGCCCTCGCCGTCGTAGGCGTACGCGGCGACCCCGAGACAGGGGCCGGAGATCTCCCCGGCGCGCACGGTCTGGAGCGGGCTGCCCTGGAGGATTCCGGTGCACACGTCGGTGCCGCCGCAGCCGACGTTGAGGAGGACCTGCTCCCCGAACTGCTCGGCCACCCAGCGGAAACCGTCGGCGGCGAGCGGGCTGCCCGCCGCGCCGAGCTGCCGCAGGCGCGACAGGTCGAACTCCTCGGCGGGCCGGATCCCGGCCTTGCGGCAGGCCATGAGGTAGCCGGGGCTGACGCCCATCAGCGTCGTCCCCGTCTCCTGCGCGATCCGCCACTGCTCGCGCAGGTCGGGATGGACCGGATTGCCGTCGATCATGACGATCGAGGCGCGCACGAGCAGCGCCGAGACCAGGGTGTTCCACAGCATCCAGGCGGTCGTGCTGAACCAGAGCATCCGGTCGCCCGGCTTGAGGTCCCAGCTCAGCGCGTTGTTCTTCAGGTGCTCCAGCAGGATCCCGCCGTGCCGGTGGACGATCGCCTTGGGGATGCCGGTGGTGCCGGAGGAGAAGAGCACGAACAGCGGATGGTCGAACGGCACGGGCTCGAAGGCCGGTTCGGCCGGTGCGGCCAGCAGCTCCGGCCAGCCCAGCGCGTCGGGGAGGGCGTTCGGTCCGTACGGGACGTGGACGACCCGTTCGACGGTGGGCAGCCGGGAGGCGATCTCCGCCACCTCGGTACGGCGGTCGACGTCCCGCTCCCCGTAGCGGTAGCCGGCGACGGTCAGCAGCACCTTCGGTTCGAGCTGGGCGAACCGGTCCACCACGCTGCGCGGGCCGAACTCCGGGGCGCAGGCCGCCCAGACCGCGCCGATGCTCGCGGTGGCGAGGAAGGCCACCAGCGTCTCCGGGATGTTCGGCAGGTAGGCGACGACCCGGTCGCCCTTGCGGACCCCGAGGCGCAGCAGCCCGGCGCGGGCCCGGGCGACCTGGTCACGGAGCTCGCCGAAGGTCAGTTCGATCGGTGCCCGGGTCTGGGAGCGGGCGACGACCGCGACGGCGTCGAGGTCCTCCTCGCGGCCGAGCGCGTGCTCGGCGTAGTTGAGGGCGGCGCCGGGGAACCACTCCGTGTCCGGCATCGACCTGCGGCCCAGGGTGGCCGTGGGCGGGGTGTGGGGGCGGACGTCGAAGTACTCCCAGATCGACGACCAGAAGCCGTCCAGGTCGGTGACGGACCACTGCCACAGGCTGTCGTAGTCCGGGAAGCTCAGCTGCCGCCGGGACTCCAGCCAGCGGAGGTAGCGGCCGATCTCCGACGCGTCCCTGGCCGAGGGGCCGGGGGCGCTGAGGATCTCGCTCATCGGGCGTCCTTCCCGTGGGAACCGTGTGCGGCGGAGACCTTCGCGGCGCGGCCGTCGAGGAAGGCGCGCATCCGCTCCTGGGCGTCGTGGCTGCCGGCCGCGACGGCCGACATGAGGGATTCGAGCAGCAGGCCGCCGGCGGGCGAGGCTTCGGCGATCCGGGGGAGCGCCTGGAGGACGGCGAAGTTGGTCAGCGGTGCGTTGGCCGCGATCCGCTCCGCGAGCTCCAGGGCCCGGGCGCGCGCCCCGCCCTCCTCGGTCAGGTACTGCGAGAGTCCGGCGGCCTGGCCCTCGGCGGCGTCGAGGACGCGGCCGGTGAGCATCATGTCCGCCATCCGGTGGGCGCCGATCAGCCGGGGGATCCGGACGGAGCCGCCACCGCCGACGAAGAGTCCGCGCTGTCCCTCGGGCAGCGCGTAGAACGTGGACGGCTCGGCCACGCGGATGTGCGCGGCGGCGGCCAGCTCCAGGCCGCCGCCGATCACCGCGCCCTTGAGCGCGGCCACCACGGGCACGCGCCCGCCCTCGATGGTGTCGAAGACGCGGTGCCACATGAGGGAGTGCTCCAGCGCCTCCTCGGTGGACCGCTCGGTCAGCTCGGCGAGGTCGAGTCCGGCCGAGAAGTGATCACCCTCGGCGTCCAGGACGACGGCTCGGACGTCCGTGCCCGGCTTCCGGAAGAACTGCTCGACGCCCAGCACGGTGGCGTCGTCGAGGGCGTTGCGCTTGGCCGGGCGGCGGAGCGTCAGGATCGCCACCCCGTCGCGGCGGTCGATGGAAAGCGTGGTCAAGAAGGGCTCCTCGATTATCAGGAATCCTGAGTATCGAAGAGCGTCTCGCCGACAGGCAAGGGGATCGGGCTAGAATTTTCGACAGGTTTCCTGATGACGGTGGGAGGGCTTGTGACGGACGTGGCTCCGCCGTCGTTGCTGTACTCGGTGAAGCAGGTCGAGCTGGCCACCCGGGCCCGGCTCGACGAACTGCTCAAGCCTGCGGGCGTCACCGCGCTGCAGTACACCGCCCTGACCGTGCTCGAGCGCCGGGACGGCATGTCCTCGGCAGAGCTCGCCCGCAACTCCTTCGTCAGACCGCAGTCCATGTCCGACCTGGTCGGCGCGCTGGAGCGGCGGGGCCTCATCGCCCGGTCCCCGGACCCGGCGAGCCGGCGCCGCCACGTCATCAGCCTGACGGAGGAGGGCCGCACCCTGCTGGCCCGCTATGACCCGGCCGTCCGGGAACTGGAGGAGGAGATGCTCACGGGCTTCACGGCCCGCGAGCGCACGGCCTTCCGCGCCTACCTCAACCGCGCCCGCGAAGCACTCGGCTAGCCGGGGCGACCCTGCTACCCGATCGGCCGCATGCCCCTGGCGCGGGCGATCCCCGACGCCGTGTCGGAGGCCAGGAGGTCGAGGACCTCGCGGGCCCGGCCCGGTCGGCCGGACGAAGCCAGGACGCCCCCGCTGAAGACCGAGTCGATCGCGGTGTCGCCCGGCAGCGGGCCGACGACGACGACGCCTGGCAGGTCCGTCAGCTCGCTGCGCTGCTGGAAGGCCAGGTCGGCCCGGCCGGACGAGAGCAGGCTGCCGGCGGGCACCCCCGCCGGAGCCTGCACAAGCCGCTCCGAGAGCGCGCCGGTGAGCCCCAACCGGGTGATCAGCCCGATGAGAGCGGTCCCGCTGGGACCGGTGGAGTACGCGACCGCCGTCGCGGCCAGGAGCGCGGCCCGCAGGTCGGATTCCGAGTCGAGCGCCGGTACCGGCGCCCCGTCCGGTACCGCGGCGACGACCTGGGAGACCCACAGCGGGCGCACCGTGCCCCTGAGCACGAGTCCTTCCTCCTCCAGTTCGGCCAGTGCTCCTGCGGCGAGGACGAGCAGGTCGGCCTCGGCGCCCTCGCGCACCCGTCGTGCGACCTCGACGCCGCCTGCCGACTCGAAGCGCACCGGGATGCCGCAGGTGCGCCGGAGGTGTTCGGAGAGGTCGGCCAGGACCGGCCGCGTCGCCATCGAGGACAGCCCGCAGATCTCTTGTGTCACATCGCCTCCTTGGGATCCGGCAGCCGGTACGACGCGTGCCAGGGGGCTCGGCGCCGGTCTGCGAGACTGGCCGGATGATCACACCCCGGAGCACGGCGGCCGGAAAGGTCCTCGAGGTCCTCGCGGCCTTCGACCGTGAGCACCCGTCGCAGACACTGTCGGAGATCGCTCAGCGTACGGGCTTGGCCTTGAGCACCACGCACCGCGTGGTCACGGAGCTGGCGGGCTGGGGAGCGCTCGAACGCGCGGAGGACGGATCGTGGCACATCGGGCTGCGCCTGTGGGAGATCGCCTCGGGGTGTCCGCGGACCCAGATCCTGCGCGACGCGGCCCTGCCGTTCATGCAGGATCTCTACGAGGCGACCCATGAGAACGTCCAGCTCGCGGTGCGCGAGGGCACGGAGCTGGTCTTCGTGGAACGGATCGCGGGGCACGGGTCGGTCGAGGTGGTCACGATGGTCGGGTCCCGGTTTCCCGTCGGATCCACCGGGATGGGCCGGGTGCTGCTGGCGCACGCGCCCCGGGAGATCCAGGAGGAGGTCCTTTCGTCGCCGCTCCGGGCCTGGACCCAGCACACCGTCACCGACCCGAAGACGTTGCGGACGCAGCTGGACCGGATCCGCCGAGAGCAGGTCTTCGTCAGTGACCGGCAGCTCTCGGAACGCTCGGTCGCGGTGGCCGCGCCGGTGCGGATCGGCCGCGCCGGCCCGGTGAGCGCCGCCCTGGGGATCGTCATCGCGGCGCGGGGCGCGAGCCGTGCGCGCGGGCTGCGCGAGCCGCTGCTGAGGGCCGTGCGGGGGATCTCCGACGAGCTCGGCAGGCGGGCCCGCACGACGGCCTGACCGGCGGCCCGCACGACGGCCTGACCGGCGGTCTGGCCGGCGGCGGCTTCCGCCTGGCGGAAGGAGCGGCGACGCGGAGGGTGCCCGGATGTCAGCGTTCGGGGTGTTCGCAACCCCGCACCACCGCTCAGGAGATGCCATGGCCGACGCCATCGTCGACACCGTCGCCTCGGTCCCCGTCGCCGTCGTCGGCGCCGGTCCGGCCGGACTGATGCTGGCCCACCTGCTCGGGCGAGCCGGGGTGGAGACGATCGTGCTCGACACCCGCACCCGGCACGAGATCGAGACGACGCACCGGGCCGGCATCCTCGAAGCCGGCGCTGCCCGGGACCTGGTCGAGACCGGCGTCTCCGAGCGGATCCTGCTCGACGGCCACGAACACGAGGGCGTCGAGCTCCGGTTCGGCGGCCGGCCGTACCGCGTCGACTTCCGGGAGCTGGTCGGCGCGTCGGTGTGGCTCTACCCGCAGACCGACGTGTTCGTGGACCTGGCCGATGCCAGGGAACGGGACGGCGGCACGGTCCACTTCGGAGTCGGCGACACCGAGGTCCTCGACATCACGACCGGCACCCCGCGGGTCCGCTGGACCGCGCCGGACGGGACCCGCCACGAAGTCCGGGCACGGTACGTGGTCGGCGCCGACGGCTCGCGCAGCATGTGCCGCGATCTGGTGCCCGAGGACCGGCGGGCGCGCTACGGCAAGGAGTACCCGTTCGCGTGGTTCGGCATCATGGCCGAGGCTCCGACGAGCGCGCCCGAGCTGGTCTACGCCCACTCCGAGCACGGGTTCGCGCTGATCAGCCAGCGCACCGAGACCGTGCAGCGGATGTACTTCCAGTGCGCCCCCGACGAGTCCGTGGACGCCTGGCCGGACGACCGGATCTGGGAGACGCTCCAGGCCCGGGTGGCCGGTGAGGACGGCTTCCGGCTCAAGGAGGGGCCGGTCGTCGAGAAGACGGTGCTGCGGTTCCGCTCCTTCGTCCAGGAGCCCATGCGCTGGGGCTCGATGGCGCTGGCGGGCGACGCCGCGCACACCGTACCGCCGACCGGCGCCCGCGGGCTGAACCTGGCGCTGCACGACGTGAAGGTCCTCGCCGGCGTCCTGCTGCGGGCGCTCGGCGGCGAGGGCGCGGCCGCGCTGGACGACTACCAGCCGCGCGCCCTCCAACGGGTCTGGCGGGCACAGAACTTCTCGTACTGGATGACCCGGCTGCTGCACACCGCGCCCGGCGCCACGCCGTTCGACCTGCGGCGCCAGCTCGGAGAGCTCGACAACGCGGTGGGCACCCGGGCCGGGCGGACCTTCCTCGCCGAGCAGTACACCGGCTGGCCCGCCGCAGCCCAGGACTGAGCCGGACCCCCTCAGGAGAGCACGCATGATCATCGACTGTCACGGCCACTTCACCACCGCACCACCGCAGTTGGCGCACTGGCGGGACCGGCAGGTGGCCGCGGCCGGCTCCGCCGGCGACGCCCCCGACCCCGCCACCCTCGGCATCACCGACGACGACCTGCGCCAGGCCGTCGAGGGCAACCAGCTGCGGCTCATGGACGAGCGCGGCAGCGACCTGACGATCTTCTCCCCGCGGGCCAGCTTCATGGCCCACCACATCGGCGACTTCCAGGTCTCCTCGGTGTGGGCGCGGATCTGCAACGACCTGGTCCACCGCGTCAGCGCGCTCTACCCCGACCGGTTCGCGATGGGCGCGATGCTCCCGCAGTCGCCCGGCGTCGACCCCGCCACCTGTCTGCCCGAGCTGCGCCGAGCGGTCGAGGAGCTCGGTGCGGTGACGGTCAACCTCAACCCCGACCCCTCGGGCGGCAGGTGGACCGCTCCGCCGCTGACCGACCGCAGCTGGTACCCGCTCTACGAGGCGATGACCGAGTACGACATCCCGGCCATGATCCACGTCAGCACCTCGTGCAACCCCGCCTTCCACACCACCGGGGCCCACTACCTCAACGCCGACACCACGGCGTTCATGCAACTGGTCCAAGGCGATCTGTTCGCCGACTTCCCGACGCTGCGGTTCGTGATCCCGCACGGCGGCGGCGCGGTGCCCTACCACTGGGGGCGGTTCCGCGGCCTGGCGACGGCGCTCGGCCGGCCGGACCCCGGAACGCTGCTGGACAACGTCTTCTTCGACACCTGCGTCTACCACCAGCCCGGCGTGGACCTGCTGACCCGGGTCATCCCCAGCCGGTCGGTCCTCTTCGCCAGCGAGATGATCGGCGCGGTCCGTGACGTCGACCCGCGCACCGGTCACCACTTCGACGACACCAAGCGGTACGTCGACGCCACGCCGCACCTCTCCGACGAGGAGCGGGCCGCCGTCTACTCGGGCAACGCCCTGCGCGTCTACCCCCGCCTCGCCGCCCGCCTCGCCGCGGCCGGCCGCTGAACCCAGGAGAGCGAACGCATGGAGCACACCGAGATCGGCGTCGTCCACACGGCGGTCACCCGCGCCGCCCCCGAGGCGGTCGCCGCCCTGTCAGCCTTCGGCGTGGCGACGATCCACGAGGCCATGGGCCGGGTCGGACTGATGCGTCCCTACCTGCGCCCGGTCCACCCCAAGGCCCGGTTGTGCGGCACGGCGGTGACCGTCCTGCTGCAACCCGGGGACAACTGGATGCTGCACGTCGCCGCGGAGCAGATCCGCGAAGGTGACGTCGTGGTCGCCGCCTGCACGACCGAGAGCGAGGACGGGTTCTTCGGCGAACTGCTCGCCACGTCCTTCCGCGCACGGGGATGCAGGGGCCTGGTCATCGACGGCGGCGTGCGCGACGTCGCCGACCTGGAGGCGATGGACTTCCCGGTCTTCGCGCGGGCGGTCAACGCCAAGGGCACGGTGAAGGCCACCCTCGGCTCGGTCAACGTGCCGGTGGTCTGCGCCAACGCACTGGTCCGGCCCGGAGACGTCGTCGTGGCGGACGGCGACGGCGTCGTCGTGGTGCCTCGCGAGCGGGCCGCCGACGTCGCCGAGGCCTCGGCCGCGCGCGAGGCGGGGGAGGCGGGCAAGCGCGCGAGGTTCCGCGCGGGCGAACTCGGCCTGGACCTCTACGACATGCGCGGCCCGCTGGGCGCGCTCGGGCTGCGGTACGAGGACTGAGGATGACCACGACCTTCGAGAAGACCCCCGGCTGGCTCGACTGGTACACCGGTCCGAGCCGCCCGGCTTACCACCTGCCCCCGGGCGCCGTCGACGCCCACTGCCACGTCTTCGGGCCGGGCACGGAGTTCCCGTTCGCTCCCGAGCGCAAGTACACGCCGTGCGACGCGTCGAAGGACCAGCTCTTCGCACTCCGCGACCACCTGGGCTTCGCCCGCACCGTCGTGGTCCAGGCGACCTGCCACGGCGCCGACAACAGTGCCATGGTCGACGCCCTGCGAGCGGCGGGAGGCCTGGCCCGCGGGGTCGCGACGGTGCGTCCCGGCATCGCGGACGCGCAGCTGCGGGAGCTGCACGAGGCGGGTGTGCGCGGGGTGCGGTTCAACTTCGTCAAGCGGCTCGTCGACGCGGCGCCGCAGCAGGACCTCCGGGACGTCGTCGAGCGGATCGTACCGTTCGGCTGGCACGTCGTCGTCTACTTCGAGGCCCCCGACCTCCCCGACCTGCGTGAGTTCCTCCTCTCGATCCCGGTGCCGCTGGTCGTCGACCACATGGGCCGGCCCGATGTCACCAAGGACCCGTACGGCCCGGAGTTCGAGGCGTTCCTGGACTTCATGCGGGCCCGGCCCGACATCTGGTGCAAGGTCACCTGTCCGGAGCGGCTATCGGTGAGCGGCCCGCCGGCCCTCGACGGGGAGCGGACGGCCTACCGCGACGTCGTCCCGTTCGCCCGGCGCGTGGTCGAGGAGTTTCCCGACCGGGTGCTGTGGGGCACCGACTGGCCGCACCCCAACCTCACCGACCACATGCCCGACGACGGCCTGCTCGTCGACTTCGTGCCGGCGATCGCGCCGACGCCGCAGCTGCGGCACGGGCTCCTCGTCGACAACCCGATGCGCCTGTACTGGCCCGAGAAGGACTGAACCGTCCCACGAACGGAGGACCCACCCATGTCGCTGGACAAGAGCTACAAACTGGTCCCGGGGACGACCGTCTTCGACGCCGAGCAGTCGGCCAAGGGCTACCACCTCAACCAGTTCTGCATGTCGTTGATGACGGCCGAGAACCGGCACAGCTACCTCGCCGACGAGCGCGCCTACCTGGACGCGTGGCCACTGCGGGAGGAACAGAGGCGGGCGCTGCTCGACCGCGACCTCAACGCCGCGATACGTGAGGGCGGCAACATCTACTTCCTCGCCAAGTGGGGCGCTACGCTGGGACTTTCGTTCCAACAGATGGCCGGCTCGATGACCGGCATGACCGAGCAGGACTACCGCGACATGATGGTCGCCGGCGGCCGCTCCGTCGCCGGCAACCGGATCGATCACGCCGTCCTCGAAGCGGCTCACGCCGACCGGACGCCGCCGGCCGAGCACGCCGTGATCACCGGCGCCGTCTTCACCTCCCACGTGCCCGCGATCGGCGCGGCGATGGACCACCACAAGACCGACGAGCCCTACTGGCGGCCCGTCTTCGGCGGCTACGAGTACTCCAGGCGGTGGGAGCGGGAGAACCTCCCCGACGTGGTGTTCCTGGTCTACAACGACCACGCCACCGCCTTCGACCAGGCGGTGATCCCGACCTTCGTGCTCGGCACCGGCCCGGTCTACCCGACCGCCGACGAGGGCTACGGACCCCGGCCCGTCCCGGGCATCGAAGGCCACCCCGACCTCGCCGCGCACATCGCGCACTCGCTCATCAGGGACGACTTCGACCTCACACTCGTCAACGAGATGAGCGTCGACCACGGCCTGACCGTCCCGCTGTCGCTGATGTTCGGGGACGTCGAGGCCTGGCCGTGCAAGGTGATCCCGTTCCACGTCAACGTGGTGCAGTACCCGGTGCCCTCGGGCGCGCGGTGCTTCCGGCTCGGCCAGGCGCTGCGCAGGGCGATCGAGTCCTACGACCGGCCACTGAACGTCCAGGTGTGGGGAACCGGCGGCATGAGCCACCAGCTCCAGGGCCCCCGGGCCGGCCTCATCAACCGGGCGTGGGACAACGCCTTCCTGGACCGGCTGGTCGAGGACCCGACCGGCCTGGCGCGGGTGCCGCACCTGGAGTACGTCGAGGAGGCGGGCTCGGAGGGCATCGAACTGGTCATGTGGCTGATCGCCCGCGGTGCGATGAGCGACATCGACGGAAGCGGCGAGATCGAGGTCAAGCACCGCTTCTACCACGTCCCGGCGTCCAACACCGCCGTGGGACACCTGATCCTGGAGAACCACCCGCGGGCCGCGGTGCCCGCCGTGAAGGAGTGACATGACTGACGACCGGACCGTCCGGATCGCCCTCGCGGGAGGCGGCGCCTTCGGTGCCAAGCACGCGGCCGCGCTCAGGCGGATCGAGGGCGTCGAGGTGACCGCTGTCGTGAGCAGCTCCCTCGACAGCGCCCGGAAGTTCGCCGAGGAGCAGGGCGTGGGGCGAGGCGTCGCGACGCTGGAGGAGGCGCTGGCGATGGACGACGTCGACGCCGTCATCCTCGCCACGCCCACGCCGATGCACGCCGCGCAGACGCTGGCCTGCCTGGAGGCGGGCAAGCACGTCCAGGTGGAGATCCCGCTGGCCGCCTCGCTCGCCGACGCCGAGGCGTGCCTGGCCGCGCAGCAGCGCACCGGGCTCGTCGCGATGGTCGGGCACACCCGCCGCTTCAACCCCAGTCACCAGTGGGTGCGCCGGCGGATCGAGGCCGGGGGGTTCCGGATCCAGCAGATGGACGTGCAGACGTTCTTCTTCCGCCGCACGAACCTCAACGCGCTCGGGCGGCAGCGCTCCTGGACCGACCACCTGCTGTGGCACCACGCCGCGCACACCGTCGACCTGTTCGCCTACCAGACCGGCTCGCCGATCGTGCAGGCCAACGCGATCCAGGGGCCGATCCACCCCGAACTCGGCATCGCGATGGACATGTCGATCCAGCTGCGCGCGGCGAACGGAGCCATCTGCACCCTGTCGCTCTCGTTCAACAACGACGGGCCGCTCGGCACCTTCTTCCGCTACATCGGCGACACCGGCACCTACCTCGCGCGCTACGACGACCTGGTCACGGGCAAGGACGAGCCGATCGACGTGAGCGGCGTCGACGTCTCGATGGACGGCATCGAACTGCAGGACCGCGAGTTCGTCGCCGCCATCCGCGAGGGCCGGGAGCCGAACTCCTCCATCGCCCAGGTGATGTCCTGCTACCGCACGCTGGCCCGCCTGGAGACGCAGCTCGCCGCCGCCCCGGGCGCGTGAGCGCGGCGCCGTGGGCGGCGCCCGGCGCCGCACCGCTCGGGGCGCGGTACCGACGACGCCGGTACCGCGCCGCGAGCCCACCGGCGATCCTCTTCGAGGAGCGGCCGCCGTGCCGGTGCCCGGGCGTCCGCCGGTCGGCGGGTCAGGGCCGGGCCGGCGGCGCGAAATCGCACGGCACGGTCCGGTGCAGGCCCAGCAGCCGAAGCACCTTCGCGGGCTGTCGGGAGACGCCGCGCAGGAGCAGCCGGGTGCCCGCTGCCAGGCGCCGGTTCACCTGCAGGAAGGCGTTCGCCCCCGAGCTGTCGCAGAAGCCGACCGCGGAGAGGTCGAGCACGAGCTCGTGATCGCCTTCGCCTGCCAGGCCCAGCAGCGACGGGATCAGCTCGGATGCGGTGAGCACGTCCAGTTCGCCGGACAGCCGTAGGATCAAGCCGCCCGTCACCGGGGCGGGTGCGGTCCTGACCGCCTCTGCCGTTGTGCTCACCACAACCTCCTGGAAGTCTCGTCGTCCATGGCGGCCTGTCCGGCCGTGCGGTCGCCCTCGGGGCGGGTGGTCTCGTGCCGCACCGAAGCCGATCAAGGGGTGGGCGGTACGCGGCAGATCCGTTCGGGCCCGAGTGGGTGGGCCAGTGGTCCCTGCATCGAGGTGTTCCGCAGGCCGGGTGCCGGTGCGGAACTGCCAGGGTTGTGTGGTGTGGATGGACGGGGCGGCGCACGCGGCAGCGAGGAGGATCCGGTGGACGGGAGCCGTGACATCGCGGCTCCTGACGAGCCGTGCGGTCATGGGGGGTGGGTCGTCCCCTTCAGAGGCGCCGAAGTGGCTGAGCGTGGTCGGCACGGTCAGCCCGTCCGGTTGTCGCGTGAGGCCCGGCCGCTCCACACGGGCTCCAGCAGTGCCCAGGAGTGTTGCCAGGCCAGGTCGGCCCGGCGGTCCAGGGCGTCCAGGCGGATGCCGAGACCGGCGAGGACGAGGACGCCGAGGCTTCCGAGGAGGAACAGCCCGAGGCAGGCCGCCTTGGCGGCGACGGCGGCCGATCCGAGCGGGGGAGCCACGGAGTGGCCGGCGTCGTCGACCCAGATGCCGACGGTCGAACCGGGGGCCGTGCCGCCCGGTACCGGGACGTCGCCCGTGGTGCGCTGCCCGGTGGGGTCGGCCCAGGCGGCATCAGCCTCGTACCGCCACCCGCCGTTGTGGGCGCCGGACTGTCGCCGCGCCGGAGTGAGCACGACCGCCTCGACCTGGTGGAGGCGGGCGGCCGTCACCGAGGCCTGGTGCCGGACAACGGTGAAGTCGGCCGCCGCCGCGCCCGCGCCGCCGAGCACGGCGAGTCCGATGCCGAGGACGGCCAGTGCCAGGGCCCGGCTGCGCGAGCGGTCGATCGGGCGGACCATCGGGTTCAGGTCCTTCCCCAGCGCCTGCCGGAGGTGGCGGCGGAAGGGCGGTAGCGGGTCGGCTTGCTCGGGTGCGGTGGTCATTCCCGGTACTCCTTCGTGGACGGTCTGGCAGGTGGCGGCGTCCGGAGGGCGCTCGATCTCAGGAGTGGGGGATGACCGCCACCGGGACGGTGGAGTGGTGCAGCACGGCGTGCGCGACGGGCCCGAGCAGCGCGCCGACGTGATGACGGCGCTCGCGGCGGCCGATGACGACCAGCTCGGCACCGGCGGCGGCGTCCAGGACGGCCCTCGCCGCGCTCCCGAGCCGGATGTCCTCGACGACGTTGACGCCAGGGTGGCTTGCGCGCTGGCCGGCGAGGTGCCCGGACAGCACGGCGGACTCCGTCCTCTTCTGTGCCGGGAGATCCACGGGTGGCGGGACGACTCCTCCGAAGGCCCAGGCCGGGACCGGCTCCCAGCCGTGGACGGCGCGCAGGGTGGCGCCGCGGCGTTCCGCCTCGGTGAAGGCGAAGTCAAGGACGGCTTCGCCCGGTTGGCGCGAGTCGATCCCGACCACGATGTCGCCCGTAGCACGGGCGACATCGTGGTCGGGAGACCTTCCGCTGACGAGGACCGTGGGGACCGTGGCGCGGGCGGCGACCGCGAGGGAGACCGAGCCGACCAGCAGTCCGGCGAATCCCCCGAGCCCTCGGGTGCCGAGCACCAGCATCTCCTGGCCGGCTGCTTCGGCGATCAGGCCGTCGACCGGGTCGTCGGGCCGCACGGCGACCTCCACCGCCAGGCCCGGGTGGGCGACGCGGATGCGGTCGGCGACGCGGGCGAGGGCGTCGAGCGCGGCGGGCCTGAGGTCACCGGAGTTCGACCGGTCCACGTTCTCACCGCTCAGCCAGGGCCAGACGTGGAGAAGGCACAGTGCCGATCCCAGTCTCTGAGCCTCCTGCGCAGCCCACACGGCGGCGGCCTCGCTCTGAGGTGAGCCGTCGAGGCCCACCAGGACCTGTCGTGTCGTCACGATCGCTCCTCACTTGACGCTTCGGTAGGGCTGGGTGCCGACCGGCTGTGCACAAATCTCCCGTCGGGCCGAGCGGGAGCCAAGGGACTGACGGGACCCGGTGGTGGGCCGGTGGTCCCTGTGGGGCGCGGCGGACGGTGCGTCGCGCGCCGGTGCGCGCCGTGCCCCCACCTCCCCGCAGGGCCGGCAGTCCCCTCTCCGGGGTCGTACGTCCCGGCGGCGGGCCGCCCCCGTCGGGCCCTTTGCCGGCGTCAGGGAGCGACAGGGACCACCGGCCCCTCCCCTCAGGCGGAGTATGGCCTGTTCGGCCCTGCGCCGACGCAGGCCGCAGGGTGACGATGAGGGCCTGTCCACAGTCGGCGGTCGGTCGAGCCGGCAGATCCGGAGGGGAGCGCAGGGGGGCCGAACGTTAGGAGATCAGCACCATGGAGCTACCCGTCGTCGTCGGAATCGACGGCTCCGAAGCCGGCCTGGCCGCTGCCGACTGGGCCGCCCGCGAGGCGCTGCTGCGCGGCTGCCCGCTGCGCGTCCTGCACGCGCTGCCACTGATGCCTCATCTGCTCCCCAGTTGGTCGGCAGGACGGCAACCCGACCCGGGCGCCCTGCTGCACGAGGTCCGCCACATCCTGGCGGTGCGCTACCCGCAGCTGGAGACCCGCACCGACGAGGTTCACGACATCGCCACCGCAGCGCTGGTGGCCGCCGGGGAGGACGCCGAACTGCTCGTCGTCGCCGCCCGCGGCGCCGGCGGCTTCCCCGGACTGCGCATCGGGTCCACCGCCCTGCACCTGGCAGCCCGAGCCGGCTGCCCGACCGTGGTGCTCCCCGTGGACCCGCCGGGTCCGGAACCGCGCGAGCACGTCGTGCTCGGGCTGGACGCCCGCCGACCCGCCGAGGCGGCTCTGGAATTCGCGTTCGCCGCCGCGCACCGCCACCGAGTGCCGCTGCACGTCGTCCACGCCTCGGTGGCCGGCGCCCCGGACGACGAGACCGAACTCCTCGCCCGTGCCTTCGAACCGTGGCAGGCCGCCCATCCGGAGGTCGAGGTCGTCGCGGACACCTGGTGCACCGGAGCGGGCCCGGCACTGGTGGAGGCGTCGGCCAAGGCCCGACTGCTGGTGTTGGGCAGGCGGCCCGCAGCTCTGGCCGGCTCGCTCGGTCCGGTCGGTCACGCCGTCCTGCACCACGCCGCCTGCCCGGTGGCCGTGATCGCGGAGGCGTGAGCGGGACCTTCGGGCCGTGCCCGGGCTGTTCGGCCCCTGTGGCCGGTGCCCGGCAGACCGGGAGCCTTGGGAGAGGACGTCAGGTCGCGTGCAGCAGCGCCGCGACCGTCGAACGAGGAGGAGCGTCATCATGTCGCACGCCGTAGTGGTCGGAGTCGACGGATCGGAACCGAGCAAGGCCGCGGCCGAGTGGGCCGCTCAGCAGGCCTACCGCAGTGGCCGGCCGCTGCGGATGATCCACGCCGGGGCAGCGGAGCCCTTTGCGCCCACGGAGCCCGACGGCGGCGGCGAGCCCCTTCCGCAGCCGGTGCTCGCCGTGCGGGACCACATCGCGCGCGTGCTGCCGGGTCTGGAGACCACCTGCCGGCACCTCCCCGGCAATCCGGCGTACGTGCTGGCGGCTGCCGGCGGGCGGGACGGCCTGCTCGTCGTCGGCTCGCGCGGCTCAGGCGGGTTCACCGGTCTGCTGGTCGGCTCGACCGCGCTGCGCACGGCGACGCGTGCGCATTGTCCCGTGGTCCTGGTCCGAGCCGGGGCGGACGGACAGGGGGCCGCCTCCGGTGACGTGGTGGTCGGGCTGGACAGCGCTCTGCCCGGTGGCGAGGTGCTCGCCTTCGCCTTCGAGCAGGCCGCCGCGCGTGGCGCGACGCTACGGGCGCTGGAGAGCCGGACGCTTCCCGCCGGGCCGTACGTGACGGAGGCCCCGGTGGGGCAGCGTGAGATCAGGGAGTCCATGGCGGCGGCGGAGCTGGTGCGTCTTCAGGACGCGCTGGCGCCCTGGCGCGAGAAGTTCCCCGAGGTCCGCGTCGAGGCCGAGGTGACGGCCTGGCCGGCCGGGCGGGCCCTGGTGGAGGCGTCGCGGGGAGCCTCGTTGACGGTGGTGGGCCGCCGGACGTCCGGGCTGCACGCGGCCGCACCGTGGCTGGGCGGAGTGGCCCACGCCGTCGTGCACCACGCGCACAGCCCGGTGGCGGTCGTGCCGCACGACTGAGCCGTCCGCGCCGGTGGTGGCCGTGGCGCCGGCCCGCAGGTCGGCGCCACGGCCACCACCGGCGTTCCGGGCGCCGCCGGGCTCCAAGGTGCAGGGCTCCGGGGCGCCGGGGCCGGGTCGTGCGGGTGGAGCGGGGAGGCGGGTGGCGCCCGCCTCCCCGGGGCGGGCGTCAGCCGCCGTGACTGCGGAGCGTCTCCTTGACCTTGGCGATCGCGAAGCCCCACCCCTGCTCGACGGTCGGCTTGCCGGGGACCGCGAGTTCCCGGGGGTTGGTCAGGACGTCGAGCACCACCGGTCCCGGCGTCTCGAAGGCCCGCCGCACGCCGTCGAGCAGTTCGGAGGGGCGGGTGACCCGGATGCCGGTCAGGCCGAGAGCGGTGGCGACCGCGCTGAAGTCCGGGTTGTCCAGCTCCGTGCCGAACTCGGGGAGCCCGGCCTGCTCCTGCTCCAGTTTGACCATGCCGAGGCGGCGGTTGTCGAACACCACGAGCTTCACCGGCAGCCGGTGGGTCCGGATCGTCATCAGGTCGCCGAGGAGCATGCTCAGGCCGCCGTCGCCGCAGAACGCCACGACCTGCCGGTCGGGGGCCCAGAGCTGCGCGCCGATGGCCTGGGGCATGGCGTTGGCCATCGAGCCCAGGTTGTACGAGCCCAGCAGCCGCCGGCGGCCGTGCATGGTCACGAACCGGGACAGCCAGACGGTTGCCATGCCCGTGTCGGAGGTGAAGACGGCGTCGTCGCTCGCGCATGCGTTCACGGCGGCGGCCAAGGCCTCCGGGCGGACGTCGTGGGCCCGGTTGTCCAGCGCGCTGCGCAGGCGGCCGAGCAGGTGGTGGTCGTGGTCGGGGTCCGCCAGCCGCCGCTGGCCGGCGGTCCACTGCTCGAAGCGCTCACGAGCCGCTTCGAGGTGGGCTCGGTCCGCGACGGGCCGCAGGTGCGGGAGGAGGGCTCGGAGGGTGGCCCCGGTGTCGCCCGCCAGTCCCACGTCGAGGGGCACCCGGCGGCCGAGGTGGCGTTCGAGGAGGTCGATCTGGACGACCTTGCGGCCGGTGGGGTACCAGTCCCGATAGGGGAAGTCCGTGCCGAGCATGATCAGGGTGTCGCAGGCGTCCAGCGCCCCGGCGGCTGCGGGGTTGCCGATCAGACCGGTCTGTCCGACCTGGTAGGGGTTGTCCCCCTCGAATCCCTCCTTGGCCTTGAGGGTGAGGATCATGGGTGCGCACAGGCGTTCGGCGAGTTCCAGCACCTCCCCGCGGGCCTCCCTGGCGCCCTGGCCGACCAGGAGGGTCACCCGTTCGGAGGTGTTCACGAGGTCGGCGGCTTCCCGGATGCCGGCGTCGTCGGCGCGGGTGACCGGGCGGGCACGCAGGAAGCGGGCAGGGCGGTCGTCCGCCACCTCCTGGTCCCCCAGGTCGCCGGGGACCGTCAACACCGCCACGCCACGCTCGCTGATCGCGCAGCGGACGGCGGTCTCCAGCATCCTCGGCAGTTGGTCCGGCGAGGTCACGGTCGCCCGGAAGACCGCGACGTCCCGGAACAGCAGGTCGTTGTCGACCTCCTGGAAGTAGTCGCTGCCCAGCTCGGCGGAGGGGACCTGTCCGGCGATGGCCAGCAGCGGGGTCCGGCTCTTGGCCGCGTCGTACAGTCCGTTGAGCAGGTGCACCGATCCGGGCCCCACGGTACCCATGCACACGCCCAGGGTTCCCGACAGCTGGGACTGGGCGCCGGCCGCGAAGGCCGCGGCCTCTTCGTGGCGACAGCCGATCCAGTCGAGGCCTTCGGTGGTGCGGATGGCGTCGGTCAGCGGGTTCAAGGCGTCGCCGACGACGCCGAACACATGGCGTACACCCAGCTCCTGCAGGGCGTCGACGATCACGCGGGCGACGGTACGTGCCACGGGGTTTCCCTTCGGGGTGTCAGACGGTGAACCGGTCGGGGTGGGCGGCCTCCCAGTCGGGTGCCCAGGAGCGGGGCGGGTCCTGGAGCAACTGCCCTGGCGCCAGCCAGGGATGGAGGTCCGCGTACGAGCGGATGGTCTGCGGGTCGATGCGGCGCTGGAGCATGTGCGGCTGCAGCTGGGAGGGGTCGTCGACTCCCATGGCGGCCATGATCTGCAGGGCGCTCTTGACGGTGGCCTCCTGGTAGCGCCGCACGCGCTGGGACTTGTCGCCCACGTGCAGGGCGCGGGCCCGCCGCGGGTCATGAGTGGCCACGCCGACGGGGCAGGTGTTGGTGTGGCAGCGCTGGGCCTGGATGCAGCCGAGGGCGAACATCATGGCCCGGGCGGCATTGGTGTAGTCGGCCCCTTGGATCAGCCGCTTCACCAGGTCGCTGCCGGTGGCGACCTTGCCGCTGGCGCCGATCCGGATCCGGTCGCGCAGACCGGTACCGACCAGCGCGTTGTGGACCGTCATCAGGCCCTCGGTGAGAGGCAGTCCGACGTGGTCGGCGAACTCCAGGGGGGCTGCTCCGGTTCCGCCCTCCGCTCCGTCGACGACGATGAAGTCCGGTGCCACCCCCTCCTCCAGCATGGCCTTGCACACCGCGAGGAACTGGCTGCGCGAGCCGACGCAGAGCTTGAACCCGGTCGGTTTGCCGTCCGCGAGCGCGCGCATCCGACCGATGAAGCGCACCAGTTCGCGCGGGGTGGTGAAGACCCGGTGGTGGGGCGGGGAGACGACGGTCCGTCCCTGCGGGACGCCGCGGACCTTCGCGATCTCCGCGTCCACCTTCGGCCCGGGCAGGACGCCGCCGATTCCCGGCTTGGCGCCCTGGCTGAGTTTCAGCGACACGCACCTGACCTGCGGGTGCGCCGCCTTCTCGGCGAACAGAGCGGGGTCGAAGTCCCCGTTCCCGGTGCGACAGCCGAAGTAGCCGGTACCGATCTCCCACACCAGATCGCCGCCCGGCCGCAGGTGGTACTCGGACAGCCCGCCCTCGCCCGTGTCGTGGGCGAAGCCGCCCATTGCGGCACCGGCGTTCAGTGCCAGGACGGCGTTGGCCGACAGCGAGCCGAAGCTCATCGCGGACACGTTGAGCAGCGCCATGTCGTACGGCCGGGTGCAGTCCGGGCCGCCGATCCGGACCCGCGGGGCGCGGGTGGGCACGGCGACCGGGGCCAGCGATGGTACGAGGAACTCGCGCCCGCTCGCGTACAGGTCGAGTTCGGTGCCGAAGGGCTCCTCCGCGTCGATCCCTTTGGCCCGCTCGTAGACGATGCTGCGGGTGTCGCGGTCGAACGGGCGCCCGTCCACGTTCCGCTCGATGAAGTACTGCTGCAGCTCAGGCCGGATGCCCTCCAGGGCGAACCGCAGATGTCCCAGCACGGGATAGTTGCGCAGCACCGAATGCCGAACCTGCAGCAGATCGGCCGCGGCGAGGGCCGTCACCGCCCCCAGGGGAACGACCGCCAGCCACCACCAGGGTGACACCACGAAAGCCGCCGCCGCAGCGACGGTCGCCCCGCACACGATCCCGGCGATCCACAGAAGTCTCAGCACGAGTGCCGTCTATCCCCGATCACCGCCCGCAATCCCGCGCCGTCCCGGAGCTCGTGACGAACGCCCGCGGGCGCTGAGAGCCGGGGACCGGCCCTCAGGCCGGGTGCAGGCCGACGGCGCAGGCGGCCGGTCCTGACGGCCTGCCTGCGGCGCTCGTGCGCGTCTGTCAGCGCACGCGTACCCCGATGAGGCAGGTGTCGTCGTCGGTGTCCGCGTTGGTGTACCGCAGGAGCAGGTCGAGCTGCCGCTCCAGGTCCGGCGATTGCCCGCTGTGGTCGGGCCGCTGGGCGACGGCCAGCAGATTGTCCAGGGACTCCTGGACCGAGCGGTCCCTGCGCTCGATGAGGCCGTCGGTGTACATCATCAGGGTGTCGCCGGCCTTCAGCTGGACTTCCGCCTCCTCGTACTCGGCCTGGTCGATGGCGCCGAGGAGGATGCCGCCGGCGGTCGGCAGGGCGGTGGCGCGGCCGTCACGTACGAGGACGGGGGGCAGGTGGCCGGCCCGGGCCCAGCGCAACTGCCGGCTCCCGGGTTCGTAGAGGCCGCAGACGGCGGTGGCGGTGACGTCGTCGGTCAGGTGGTGGGTCACCGTGTTCAACCACGTCAGCAACTGGGCGGGGCCCGCGCCGGTGGCGGCCAGTCCGCGCAGGGCGTTGCGCAGGGCGACCATGCCGGTGGCCGCTTCGATGCCGTGGCCGGCCACGTCGCCCACGCACAGCAGCACCTGGCCGTGGGGGAGCACGACGGCGTCGTACCAGTCGCCGCCGACCAGGTGCTCCTTCTCGGCCGGGCGGTAGCGCACGGCGACGCGCAGGTCGTGGAGATCGCGGGGGCCGCGGTTGGGCGGCATGATGGCGTGCTGGAGCTGGAGGGCGAGGCGGCTGCGTTCGGCGGCCTGCTCCGCGGTCTGGGCGAGCTGGTCGCGGGTGGCGGCCAGGGCCACCTCGGTCCAGTGCTGGGCGGAGACGTCCTGGTAGGCGCCGCGAACGGCGATGAGGCGGGAATCGTCGTCCAGCACGGGTTCGGCGACCACTCGGATGTGGCGGGCGACGCCGTCGGGGCGCCGGAGACGGAAGGCCGTGGACGCGGGTCGCCTGTGGTGCAGAAGGGTGCGCAGGAATCGGCCGATGGAGTGCTCGTCGTCCGGGTGGGCGTGGGCGGCGAGCTGCTCCAGGGGGATGGGCTGCGCGGTGGGCGGCAGGCCGTGGAGGTCGTAGAGGGTGTCGTTCCAGGCGATCTCGTGGGTCAGGAGGTTCTCTTCGAAGCCTCCGATGCGGCCCAGGCGCTGCGCGTGCTGGAGGAGCCTGGCGACCCTGGGCGTGCCTTCGTCGAGGTGCCACAGGACGACGATGTGGTCACCGGACCGGGAGATGCTGACCTTGGCCTCGGTGGCGAGGGGTACACCGTCGACGATGGCGGCCAGTCGCATCCGGTCGGCACGGAAGGGCTCGCCGGTTGCGAGGACGTGCTCCACCTTCTCGAACAGGCCGCCGGGCTCGGCGGCCAGGGGGTAGGCCTCCAGGAGCCGGTGGCCGGCCACAGCGCTGCGCGGGCGCCCGGCGAAGTCGACGAACCGGACGTTGACGTGGCGGATTCGGAACCCGACCTGGTCCGGGGTCTGGCCGAGGATCGGTTCCAGGACCATGCACGGATCGTTCAGCCCGTCGGTGAGCTCCACGAGTTCGGTCAGCCGACGGTCGGCGGCCGGCCCGGCCGGCCCGGCCGGCCCGGCCGGACCCTGCGCCGGCGAGTCACCGCCTTCGACGACGGTGGCGCACAGGTTGGCGAGGACCTCGAACTGCCGCTGCACGGGTTGGGGCTGCTCGGGCAGCGGTCCGGCCCAGCAGATCTCCAGGGCTCCGATGATCCGTCCGCCGGAGCCGGCGGGCAGGACGACCCGTCCGCCCGTCAGGTCGCGCAGCCCGATGGACGGCAGAGCGGCGCCGGACAGGGTCTCGTAGCGGATGGGCGCCCGGTGGTCGAGCGCCTGCCGTGCCGGGGTGGGGACCCCGGGCGGTACGTGCCGCCACCGGCCCGACTCCTCGGCGGTGAAGCCGGCGCTGCCGGCCAGGGACAGCGACTGGTCCGGGTTGGCCGCCCAGATCGCCACCGCCTTGGCCTGGAGCGGGCGCAACGCGTGTTCCAGGATCGACCGGGCCACGGCGTGGGCGTCCTGGCCGGCGAGGGCGCCGGCCTCCGCGGTCCGCAGGCGCAGGCCCACGGACGGGGAGGCGGGCCGGGCCACGGCGTCCACGAAGTCCCGGGCGAGCTCGGCGATGTGGTCGCGGGAGGCCTTGTTGACCAGGTCGGCGGCCAGTTCGAGGGGCGTGATCCGGGCCTGTTCGGCCAGGCTCTTCAGCTGGTTGGCCGCCTCGGTGGGGCTACAGCCCAGCCGCTCCACCAGGACGCCCTTGGCCATGTCGATCAGGGCCCTGCCTTCGGCCTGGGTCTGGGCGTGCTGCAGTTCGCGGCGCAGCCGCTCGACGGTGTCGGCGAGGCGGCCGACGGCCGCGGAGTCGGGCGGGTCGCCCCCGGGCCGGCGCCGCGGTTCGTCCGCTGCAGGCCGGCCCGGTACCCGCCGTGCCGGCAGGCGGAGGGGGGCGGTGTCCGGCTGGTCGCCGGTGTTGCCGGGCTCGTGGGTGCTGAGCACGCTGGTTCCTCGGTGTGCGGGCGTCGGTGGATGGCCGGTGCGGCGGGCGTCAGGACGCGAGCTGCCGCTTGATGCGGGCGATCAGGTCGCCCGCGTCCACCGGTTTGGTGACGTAGTCGGAGGCACCGGAGGCCAGGCTCTTCTCGCGGTCGCCGACCATCGCCTTGGCGGTGACGGCGATGATCGGCAGGCCGGCGTGCTCGGGCATGGCGCGGATGGCGGCGGTGGCCGCGTAGCCGTCCATCTCGGGCATCATGACGTCCATCAGGATCACGTCGATCTCGCCGTGCGCCGCGAGGGCGTCGAGAGCGGCCCGGCCGTTCTCGGCCTGGAGCACCCGCACACCGTGGAGTTCGAGGATCCCGGTGAGCGCGTAGAGGTTGCGGTCGTCGTCGTCGACCACCAGCACGGTACGGCCCGCGAGTGCGTCGTCGGGGTCCTGGCCCGTGGCTGCCGGGGACCCTTCCGTGCGGACCAGCGGAAGCACGTCACCGGGCTGGTCCGCGCTCAGGTGCAGGGTGATCCGCTCGCGGAGCTCGTCGAGGCTGGAGATCAGCTCCAGGGGCTGACTGGCGGCGTACGCCTGCAGGGCGCTCTCCTGCTCGCTGCTCAGCCGGCGGTTGTTGTGGGCCAGGACCGGCACGCCGTGCAGCCCCGCGTCCCGGGCCATCTCGTCGAGGAAGCGCAGTGCGGCGCCGCCGGGCAGGTCGACTTCGAGGACGACGCCGTGGCAGGGCGTGCTGGCCAACGCCGCCGCGGCTTCCGAGGCGCCGATCGCGGTGATGATCTCCACCGTGGGCCGCGGGTCGCCGAGGCCCGCATGACCGGCCAGGTCACTGACGGCGCTCTCCGCGACCAGCGACAGCAGGCCGTGCGGCCGTTCCTCGATCACCAGCAGCCTCTTGGGCGGTGCCGGATCGGTGCCGGGCGTAGCGGTGGTGTGCGGGTCGAGCGCCTCCGTGCCGGCGGGCTCCTCGGACCCGCCGGGCTGCGGCAACGCGCGGCCGGCCTGGGCGCCCAGCTCGTCGAAGTCGGGCCGTGCGGCGGGCAGGTAGAGCGTGAACGTGCTGCCCTGGGCCGGGGTGCTCTCGGCGGTGATGATGCCGCCGAGCAGGAAGGCGATCTCGCGGCTGATCGACAGGCCCAGGCCCGTGCCGCCGTACTTGCGGCTGGTGGTGCCGTCGGCCTGCTGGAAGGCACCGAAGACGGTCTCCAGGTGCTGCGGAGCGATGCCGATCCCCGTGTCCACCACGCGGAAGGCGACCACGGGGCTTCCGCGGCGCGCCGCCTCGGGCGCCTGCGACTCCTCCACCAGTTCGATGCGCAGTTCGACGCTGCCCTTCTCGGTGAACTTGACGGCGTTGGAGAGCAGGTTGCGCAGCACCTGGCGCAGCCGGTAGTCGTCGGTGAGCAGTTCGGCCGGTACGGCGGGTTCGGTGTGGACGCTGAAGGACAGGCTCTTCTGGCTGGTCATCGGCCGGAAGGTGGCCTCGACGTAGTCCAGCAGCTTGCGCAGCGGGATGCGTTCGGGGTTGATGTCCATCTTGCCGGCCTCGACCTTGGACAGGTCGAGGATGTCGTTGATGAGCTGGAGGAGGTCGGAGCCGGCGGAGTGGATGATCCCGGCGTACTCGACCTGCTTGGCGGTGAGGTTGCGGGTGGGGTTCTGGGCGAGCAACTGGGCGAGGATGAGCAGGCTGTTGAGGGGGGTGCGCAGCTCATGGCTCATGTTGGCCAGGAACTCCGACTTGTACTTGGAGGCCAGGGAGAGCTGGTGGGCGCGGTCCTCCAGCTCCTGCCGGGCCTGTTCGATCTCCAGGTTCTTGGTCTCGATGTCACGGTTCTGCGCGGCCAGCAGCTCGGCCTTCTCCTCCAGCTCCGCGTTGGAGGACTGCAGTTCCTCCTGGCGGGCCTGCAGTTCCTCGGAGCGGGCCCGCAGTTCGGCGGTCAGGCGCTGGGACTCGCCGAGGAGTTCGTCGGTGCGGGCGTTGGCGACGATGGTGTTGACGTTGACGCCGATCGCCTCCCGCAGCTGCTCCAGGAAGTCACGGTGGACCTGGGTGAAGCGGTGCACGGTGGCGAGTTCGATGACGCCGAGGACCTGCTCCTCGGCCACGATCGGCAGCGCGACCAGGTGGACGGGCTCGGTGCGGCCGAGGCCGGAGGTGACCTTGATGTAGTCGGCCGGGAGCTGGTCGACGGCGATGGTGCGCTTGCTGCGGGCGGCCTGGCCGACCAGGGACTGGCCGAGCCTGAACCGGGTTCCGGCGCCCTCGTCCGGGTGGGCGTAGGAACCGATCAGGTTCAGGTAGGTCCCCTCGCCGGTCTCCTCGGCGAGGTAGAAGGCGCCGTACTGGGCGCCGACCAGGGGAGTCAGCTCGTCCATGATCAGCTCGGCGACGACCGCCAGGTCGCGCCGGCCCTGCATCAGGCCGGAGATGCGCGCGAGGTTGGACTTCAGCCAGTCCTGGTCCTCGTTGGCGCGCGTGGTCTCGCGCAGCGACTCGACCATGAAGTTGATGTTGTCCTTGAGGTCGGCGACCTCGCCGGAGGCGTCCACGGTGATCGATCGGGTCAGGTCCCCGGCCGCCACGGCGCTGGCGACCTCGGCGATCGCGCGAACCTGGCGGGTCAGGTTGCCGGCGAGCTCGTTGACGTTCTCGGTGAGCCGCTTCCAGGTGCCGGAGACGCCCTCGACCTCGGCCTGGCCGCCGAGGCGGCCCTCGCTGCCGACCTCGCGGGCCACTCGGGTGACCTCGGCGGCGAAGGAGGAGAGCTGGTCGACCATGGTGTTGATGGTCGTCTTGAGTTCGAGGATCTCGCCGCGAGCGTCGACGTCGATCTTGCGGGTCAGGTCGCCCTTGGCGACCGCGGTGGTGACCTGGGCGATGTTGCGCACCTGGCTGGTGAGGTTGTGCGCCATGAAGTTGACGTTGTCGGTGAGGTCCTTCCACGTCCCGGCGACGTTGGGAACGCGGGCCTGGCCGCCGAGAGTGCCCTCGGTGCCGACCTCCCTCGCCACGCGGGTCACTTCGTCGGCGAAGGCCGAGAGCGTGTCGACCATGGTGTTGATCACGCCGGCGAGGGCCGCGACCTCGCCCTTGGCCTCGACGTTGATCTTCTGCGACAGGTCGCCCTTCGCCACGGCCGTGGCGACCTGCGCGATGGAGCGGACCTGACCGGTGAGGTTGGAGGCCATCACGTTGACGTTGTCGGTCAGGTCCTTCCAGGTGCCGGAGACGCCCCGGACGGTGGCCTGGCCGCCGAGGTTGCCCTCGGTGCCGACCTCGCGTGCCACCCGCGTGACCTCGTCCGCGAACGCCCCGAGCTGGTCGACCATCGTGTTGATGGTCTCCTTCAGCTCCAGGATCTCCCCGCGCGCGTCGACCCGGATCTTCTGCGACAGGTCGCCCCGAGCGACCGCGGTCGTCACCTGCGCGATCGAGCGGACCTGTGCGGTCAGGTTGTCCGCCATGACGTTGACCGACTCGGTCAGGTCGCGCCAGGTGCCCGAGACATCGCGGACGTCGGCCTGACCGCCCAGCCGGCCCTCGGTGCCGACCTCGCGGGCGACGCGGGTCACCTCGCCGGCGAATGCACCGAGCTGGTCGACCATCGTGTTGATGGTGTCCTTGAGTTCCAGGATCTCGCCGCGCGCGTCGACGCGGATCTTCTGCGAGAGGTCGCCCTTCGCCACGGCGGTGGCCACCTGGGCGATCGAGCGGACCTGTGCCGTCAGGTTGCCGGCCATGAAGTTGACGGAGTCCGTCAGGTCCCGCCATGTCCCGGAGACGCCCTTGACGTCCGCCTGGCCACCGAGGATCCCCTCGGTGCCTACCTCGCGGGCGACCCGGGTGACCTCGTCGGCGAACGCCCCGAGTTGGTCGACCATCGTGTTGACGGTGTTCTTCAGCTCCAGGATCTCCCCGCGCGCGTCCACGGTGATCTTCTGCGACAGGTCGCCCCGGGCGACCGCCGTCGTCACCTGGGCGATGTTGCGGACCTGGTCGGTGAGGTTGCCGGCCATGAAGTTGACCGAGTCCGTCAGGTCGCGCCACGTCCCCGCGACACCGGGTACCTGCGCCTGGCCTCCCAACCGGCCCTCGCTGCCCACTTCGCGGGCGACCCGGGTGACCTCGTCGGCGAACGCCGAGAGCTGGTCGACCATCGTGTTGACGGTGTTCTTCAGCTCCAGGATCTCCCCGCGCGCAGCCACGTCGATCTTCTGCGAGAGGTCGCCCTTCGCCACGGCGGTGGCCACCTGGGCGATGTCGCGGACCTGGCTGGTCAGGTTGCCGGCCATCGCGTTGACCGAGTCCGTCAGGTCCTTCCAGGTACCCGACACGCCAGGCACCTCGGCCTGGCCGCCCAGCTGGCCCTCGGTGCCGACCTCGCGCGCCACCCGGGTGACTTCCGAGGTGAAGAGCGCGAGCTGGTCGACCATCCCGTTGAAGACGGTGGCGATCTCGCCCAGCAGCCCGTCGGCGTCCCCCGGCAACCGGGTGCCGAAGTCACCGTCGCGCACCGCCGTCAGACCCGCCAGGAGCTGGCGCAGCTCCGGCTCGCCCACCTGCGCCGGCGACGGGGCCCGTCGCTGCGGAACGGTCGTGGACTTCGTCGAACCAGCCATCGAACGCCTCCTCGGTAGAACGCCCGGCCCCCAGGCTGGTGCGCCGTAGCGGTGCGCCTGCACGCCCCCGGCGAATCCGCCCGGAAGTGAACGTACCGGCCAGGAGGCTATCCCAGCCCGCGTCCCGTATGCGAACCGCGCCCGTGATCGGCGGCGCGCGGTCAGGGGAAGGCCACGGGGGCGGTGCCACGCCGGCGGCGTGCGGCGACCCGGGGCGGCGGGGCGAAAGCCGGGGCGACTGGAGCGAGTCAACTACTCGCAGGAGGAGGGCCGTTGTCGCCCTCTGCCGCGGACCGGCGGAAGTCGACGCTCCTCGCAGGGCTTGAACGCGGCCGAGGTGGCGTAGGAGGTGCCGGCGCGGCGGTCCGCACCGGTCAGCGGGGAGCGTCGTCGCCGAAGGGGGCCGTGATGCCGCGCCGCCACAGGCGCCGGGTACGGGCCACGGTGCTTCCCGTGCAGAAGGCCAGATGGAGGGTCGAGGAGACGCGGTCCGCCAGTCGGCTGTGGCGCGCGCGCTCCAGTTGTGCCCCGACGGCCCCTGCGGCGCTGAGGATCCGTGGGCTGCCGTTGCGTGCCTTCTCGCGGGCGCGAGCACGGCCGGCCCGTACGGCACGTGCGGTCAGACCGGTGATGCTGTCGAGCGAGCTCATGGTGATTCCTTCCGGTTGACGGGGTGCGGCGCTGCGGGGCGCATCGAGACGATGCGCCCCGCAGCGGAATTGGCGGCTCAGGAGCGGGCGGACTACCAGCGGTACCAGCGGCCGCGGCTGCCGGAGGCACTGGTACCGCGGGCGACGAAGCCGAGAAGCCAGACGACGAGGACGGCGATGGCGACCCACCAGAGGATCTTGATGGCGAAGCCTGCCCCGAACAGGACGAGAGCCAGCAGGAGAACGAGAAGAAGGGGAACCATGGTGATTGACCTCCAGGTCGGGTGATGGCCTTCGGCTTCCCCGACCCCGCCCGGGTATTCCCGCGAGTTCGTGCGGCCGGGGCGACTTCGCTGCACCGGGGCAGTCCCGGCCGGCCGGAGACGGGCACCCGGCGGAATGCTGGTCGGTGGCCGTGCGGGCCCACCGGCGCGGGAGTTGGCGCTGCCGGCCGACGGGAGCCTGACCGGCCGGCAGCGCCGCGCATGCCCGTGTCCCGCCGGCCCCGCCACGATGACGGTATGACACCGACAGGAATGATCCGAGCGGGTCGGGGCAGGCGGCGTCCCGTCAGCTTCGACGAACCGGAGGTCGGCATGAGTGCCAGCGACAAGATCGAGAACATCGCGGAGAAGGCCAGGGGCGCGGTCAAGGAGGGTGTCGGAAAGGTGACCGGCAACGAGCGCGTGGAGGTCGAAGGCAAGGCCGACCAGGCGAAGGCGGACATCAAGCAGGCGGGCGAGAAGGTCAAGGACGCCTTCACGGACTGACCATTCGCGCCGGGGTGGTGGTGCCGCCGTACGCCGGCCTCACCACCGCCGTCACGCCGCCGCGCCCGGGGCCGCACGACACTTCGGCGCGGCGGCGTCCGGCACCCTGCGTCAGCGAGCAGTCGCCGTCCGCGCACCCCGGCTCACCAGGAACTCGTCGCGACCGACCCGACCGGCGGGGCGACGGTGAAGCAGATCGCGGCCCGCTGGGAATTCGCCAACCCCCGGCACGTTCGCGCTCCTGCGCCACGACGCCTACGGCGAGCCCCCCAGCCACACCCTGCGCAGCTGAGCACCCTGCCCGCCGCCGCAGGCCGGCCCGCCCACGACTGCGGGGCGGTTCTCCGCTGCGCCGCGGCCCGGCGACCCGCTTCGCGGCGCCGGCATCACGCCGGCTGCGGTGTGGGAAGCTGGAATCCCCCGGTCGTCGCGGGAAGGTCAGGGTTCCGGGTTGTGCGGGGAGGCTGATGTGGCGCGGGAGCGGATGGTGCTCGGGGACGTGCTGGCGGCGGCCGAGGCGGCGGCGCCGGTGGACTCCCTGGACGTGGTGGCGCGCGACCTGCGTGAGCGGTTCGACGCGCGGTACGTCTCCTTCCTGTTCCTCGACCTGATCGGCCAGAGCGTGGTGCGGGTGGCGGAGGCCGCCACCACCTTGCACGGGCGCGGCACCGAGCGGATCCAGCTCACCGGCAGTCTCTTCGAGCAGGTCCTGCGCACCCAGGGACTGGTCCGCGCCCAGGACGACGCCGTCGGGCACGGGCACCGGGTGATCGCCCCCGTCACCAACCGCGGCGACGCCATCGGCTTCCTGGAACTCTCGCTGCCCGAGTCCACCGACATCAGCGACGACACGCTGGAGCAGGTGGAGCAGGCCGCCCACGCCCTCGCCTGCATCGTGGTCACCGACCGCCGCTTCACCGACCTCTACCACGGGGCCCAGCGCACCGCCCCCGTCAGCCTGGCCGCCGAGATCCAGCGCCAGCTCCTCCCCACCGCGCCCTGCTGCGAAGCCGCGCAGTTCACCCTGGCCTGCGCCCTGGTGCCGGCTGAGAGCGTCGCCGGTGACACCTACGACTACGCGCTGGACCGCGAGACCCTGCACCTGTCCCTGACCGACGCGATGGGCCACGACCTCAACGCCGCGCTCATCGCCACCATCCTCGTCAACGCCTCCCGAGGCGCCCGCCGCGTCGCGACCTCCCTGGCCGAGCAGGCCGACCAGGCCCAGCACGCCCTCCTCGAACACAAACCCGGGGTGCTGGCCACCGGCCAGCTCCTGCGGATCGCCCTCGACGGAAGCGCAGCGCAGCTCGTCAACGCGGGCCACCCGCACCCGCTGAGACTGCGCAAGGGCACCGTCGAAGAAGTCCGCCTGCGCCCAGACCTGCCCTTCGGCATCGAGGCGCAAGGGCGGTACGGGGTGCAGGACATCGACCTGCGCCCCGGCGACCGGCTGCTGCTCTACACCGACGGGATGCAGGAACGCCGCGCGGAGTCCGTCGACCTGCCCGCCCTCCTGGCCGCCACCGCCGCCGAGCACCCGCGCGAGGTGGTGCGCGCCCTGGTCGCCGCCGTCACCGACGCCTGCGACGGCAAGCTCCAGGACGACGCCACCGTGATGTGCCTCGACTGGCACGGCCCCACCACCAAGGGACGCCACGCCCACGCCGGCGCCGACATCAAAGGCGGTCCGTGACCACCCCGACCTCCGCGCCTGTCACCGAGGCCCCAGGGCGCGACGGAACCCCCTCGCCGTGGTCGAGGACGCACACAGCGCCTCGGCCATGGCCCGGACGGACAGCGGCCCGCCTGCGCCGACCGGGGTTTCCAGGGCCTTGCAGGCGCACTCGCTCAGCGTGCTGCTCGGCAGATCGACGGTAGACCCACATCCCCGCCTTGACGGTCCGTCCTGCTCCTCCAGTGCACGGGTCGCTGAGTCAGGACTTGTGGTCGAAGACCGCCGTGACGGGCGCGTGGTCGCTCCAGCGTTCGGCGTGGGAAGCGGCTCGTTCGACGTAGGCCTCGATGGCCCTGTCCGCCAGACCACTCGTGCATACGATGAGGTCGATTCGCCAGCCGGAGTCGTTGTCGAAGGCGCGGCCGCGGTAGGACCACCAGGTGTAGGGGCCGGTGCGGTCGGGGTGGAGGGCGCGGACGACGTCGACGTAGCCGGCCTCGTCGTAGACGCGGGAGAGCCAGGCGCGCTCCTCGGGGAGGAAGCCGGCGGCCTTCTGGTTGGCCTTCCAGTTCTTGAGGTCCTCCGGGCGGTGGGCGATGTTCCAGTCGCCGCAGACGACGACCTCGCGGCCTTCGGCGGCGGCCCGGGTTCGGAGCCCGGTGAGGTGGACCAGGAACTCCGCCATGAAGCGTTCCTTCTCCTCCTGGCGTTCGGTGCCGACTTCGCCGGAAGGGAGATAGAGGCTGGCCACGGTGAGGCCCGGAAGGTCGATTTCCAGGTATCTGCCCGAATTGTCGAATTCCGTCGATCCGAAACCGACCGCGGTGCGCGACGGCTCCTGCCGGGACAGCACCGCGACGCCCGCCCGGCCCTTGGCGGCCGACGGGGCCCAGACCGTGTGCCAGCCCTCCAGGTCGCGCAGTTCCACCGGCAGCTGCTCGGGCTCGGAGCGGACCTCCTGCAGGCAGATGACGTCCGCCTCGGTGGCGGCCAGCCACTCGATGAAGCCCTTCTTGGCGGCCGCGCGGATCCCGTTCACGTTGACACTCGTCACCACAATCACCCGGGAAGCCTATCGGGGCCCACGGCCCCGGCCGGCGACGACGCGTCCGGTCGCCGGTCGCCGGTCGCCGGTCGCCGGTCGCCGGTCGCCGGGACGTCCGGGCGTCGGAATGTCGGTGTGACGTGAACGCGGCATGAATCCCGGTGGCAACCGCACCAACCGCCGTCATTGGTCTTGACCATCTCCGGACGCAGCCCCTAGGGTCGCTTACTGCAAAGACCTTTAATAAAGAAGGACGGATAAAGCCCGCTCTCCCACCTGCCGCAACAGCGGACAGCGGGCCGGCATCCGCCCTCCTTTCGGTAGGGCGGACAGAGGACGACACAGGTGGAGGCCACGGTGGGGACGACAGGGGAGCTCTCGACGGTTCCGGAACCGAAGTACTGGCACTTGCGCACGGTGCTGCTCCGCGCCATCGAGACGGAGTTCACCACCGGCCAGATCCTCCCGAACGAGCGCGAGCTCTCCGCCCGCTTCGGCGTGGCCCGGGCCACCCTCCGACAGGCGCTGGACCAGCTGGAGCTGGAAGGCCGGCTGGTCCGCCGCCGCGGCATCGGCACCCTGATCGCCGCCCCGCGCGTCGGCGTCCCGGTCAACCGGCACGAGGAGGGCTGGCCGGGCACCGCCCGAAGCCAGGCCTGGCGCATCGTCGACTGCACCACCGCCCCGGCAGCCCCCCAGCTCGCCAAGGCGCTGGGTGTCGCCGAGGGCGCCACCGTGCACACCGTGCGCCGGGTCCGCATGGTCCAGGGCCAGAACATGGCCACCGAGTCGCTGCACGTCCCCGCCGCCGTGCTGCCGCACCTGCCCGGCTTCCGGGCGGAGAGCGACCGGGCCCGCTCGGTGCTGCGCCAGCTGGAGCGCCTGGACGTCGACGGCGAGTCCCGCTCGGTCGAGCTGGGCGTCGCCGAGGCCGGGGAGGCCGCCCTGCTGGAGCGCCCGCCGGGCTCGCCGGTCCTGGTGATGACCACCCAGTACGCGGCGGCCGGCCGCCTGGTCGCCATCGCGGTCTCCACCTACCGCGCCGACACCTGCAAGCTCACCTTCGGTGAGACCGGTCTGGTCGAGGTCACCCCCGTCGCCGCCTCCTCCGAGGTCCGCAGCGCCTCCTGAGCCACCTCCCGACACCCTCGGGCCGCGGGCCCGGACGCACCCACAGGCGTCCGGGCCCGCGGCTGTCGGGGCGTTTGCCGGGTGAGGCGTAGAACGGCGCCGCACCGGGCCGGCGTACACCGCCCCGCCTCGGGTCGGGCCGCTCAGCTCCGGTGCGGGCCGCTCAGCTCCGGGCGCCGGTGCCCGTCGGGGGATCGACGGCGAACAGCTGCTCCTCGACCTGGTCCAGTGCCACCCGCAGGGCGCCCGTCGCGACCACCTCCGAGCCCAGCGCGGCCAGTGCCACCTCGGGTGCGCGCAGAGTGAGCTGGGCCAGGCGCTCGCGCAGTGGCTCCAGGACGCCGTCCAGGCCGGCCGCCCAGCCGCCGACCACCACCAGCTGCGGGTCGATCGCCAGCACCAGTGCCGCCACCCCCTGCACCAGCCGGGTCAGGAAGCGGTCCATCGCGACCTGCGCCACCTCGTCGCCCTCGCGGGCCAGCTTCAGCACCCTGGCGACGGCGGCCTCGTCCAGCGGGTTGAGCGGCTTGCCGGTGGTGGAGAGCAGCCGCTCGGGGGTGACCTCCTGGCCGAGCAGGTGCAGTGCGCCGATCTCGCCGGCCGCACCGCCGAATCCGCGGTGCAGCCGGCCGTTGATCAGCGAGCCGGCGCCGGGGCTGAGGCCGGCCATCACGAACACCACGTCGTCGGCGCCGATCGCCGCGCCCTGCCAGTGCTCGGCGATGGCGGCGAGGTTGGCGTCGTTCTCGATCATGACCGGGCAGCGGAACGAGCGGCGCAGCCGAGCGCCGAGGTCGAGGCCGGTCCAGCCGGGCATCGCGGTGCCGAGCTGCACCGTGCCGTCCCGGTCGACGATGCCGGGGGTGCCGACGCCGACCGCCCAGAGGTTGTCGCGGGAGACGCCGGCCTTGCGCAGCGCGTCGGTGACCACCGCGCGGACGGCGGCCAGCCGTTCCTCCGCGTCCAGGGCCTCCTCGACGGGGCGGTAGTGACGGCCCACCACCTCGCCGGTGAGGTCGGCGAGGACCACCCGGACGTCGTGGACTCCGATCTCGATGCCGAGGATGTGCCCGGCCTCGGCGCGGAACCGGAACCAGCGGGCCGGCCGGCCGCGCCGCCCGCCGCCGGGCTGGCCGCCGTTCTGCGGCTGCTCGACCTCGGCGACCAGGCCGGTCTCGACCAGGCCCTCGATCACGCCCTCCACCGTCGGCCGGGACAGCCCGGTGTCCCCGACCAGCTGAGTGAGGGTCACCGCATGGCCTGCCCGCAGCGCCCGCAGCGTCACCGCCGCATTGATCCGCCGCAGGAGAGAGGAGTCCCCACCGGTGAGTCGATCCGCCAAGACGCTGCCCTTCGCCGTTCGCGCGACTGCCCTGGCGCGCGTGCCGAGTGCGCGGTGACCGCCGGATGCCGACCACCGAGGGTCGACGCCGAGTGTCCCGCGAGAGTCCGCCGCCCGGCGCGCCGGCGCGGCAGCATCGGGGCCGCCTGCGCCAGGCCGGAGGGCATGTGCCGGATGCTACCCGGGCGCCACCGGGACGGGCGAGCATCCTCGCAGCTCACCCAGGCTTCGGTATCGAAATGGTACGCACCGGGTGGCGGTGGGTGATCCGGCCCGCCGCCGCCCCGGCACGGTCCTGGGATCGAGCCGCACCGAGCCGCACCGAGGCGGGCCCGGGCGGACGGGGCGCGGCGGTACGGGGAGGAGACGGGACCCCGGGGCGGTCCGCGCGAGCGCCGCAGAGCCTCTATGCTGCGGGCATGCCGAACGAGACGCACACGGTCCATCCGGGAGCAACTGCGGTGTCGGATCGAAGCTTTGTGCGGAGAGAGACCCGGCCCACGCCCGTCCCCTTCGTGCCCGAGGTGACGCTGCACATGGCGGAGGACGCCATCGCGCTCTGGGAGACCACCGAGGAGGCGCGCGGCGGGATCGGCATGCCGCCGCCGTTCTGGGCGTTCGCCTGGGCCGGCGGGGTCGGGGTCGCACGGTACGTGCTCGACCACCCGGAACTGGTGGCCGGGCGGAGGGTGCTGGACCTCGCGGCCGGCTCGGGACTGGTGGGGATCGCGTCCGCGCTGCGCGGTGCCCGCTCGGTGCGGGCCGCCGAGATCGACGCCTACGCGGTGGCGGCGATCGAGATCAACGCGGAGGCCAACGGCGTCCGCGTCGACGCCGCGGTGGCGGATCTGCTGGACGGGGACGGCGCGCCGGCCGAGGTGGTGCTGGCCGGGGACGTCTTCTACGAGCGGGCGATGGCCGCCCGGTTCCTCCCGTTCCTGGAGCGGGCGCGGGCCCGCGGCGCCGAGGTCATCGTCGGCGACCCCGGACGGGCCTACCTGCCGCGCGGGCGGTTCACCTCCCTGGCGGCATACGAGGTGCCGGTGGTGGCCGATCTTGAGGACGCGGCGCTCAAGACCACCACGGTCTGGCGCCTCGACCCGCCGCGCGGCTGACTCCCCGCAGGGCGGTGCGGCGGACGGGCGGTCCGCACACCGGAATTCCCGGCAGGACGGTCTGACGCCCTGGTAGACACGCCTGCATGACCGATCACCTGAGCGGGCACCCGAGGACGGGCCCGAGCGCCGACCTGCCCGGCGACGCAGCCGGAGAGGTGGCCCTGCGCGCCGCCACGCCCGAGGACATCCCCGCCGTGCTCGACCTCTGGGGGCGCGCGGCCAAGGGGACCAGCATCACGGACGACGCGGACGGCGTCGCGGGTCTGCTCGCCCGGGATCCGGAGTGTCTGCTCCTCGCGACCGGCGCCGACGGCGCCGTGGTCGGCACCGTGATCGCCGGCTGGGACGGCTGGCGTTGCCACCTCTACCGCCTCGCCGTCGACCCCCACCACCGCCGCCGGGGCATCGGTGCGGCCCTCCTGGCCGCCGCCGAGTCCCGGTTCGCCGCGCTTGGCGGGCGCCGTGCCGACGCGATGGTGCTGGACGACAACGCCCTCGGCCACCGCACCTGGCAGGCGGCCGGCTACGGGCCCCAGCCGGAGTGGACCCGCTGGGTGAAGCCGCTGGAGGGCCGGGTGTAGCCGCCGGCCCGGCACCGGTCGGTGCCGGGCCGGCGGTCGGCGCGCGCGGACGGGCGCGGGGAAGCGGGCGCGGCGAACGGGTGGGCGCGCCGACCGGTGCCGGCGTGGCGAAGGCGGCTCTCAAGCCTCCGACGGGCTCGGCGCGTACCGGTTGGCCGGCCGGGCGAGCCCGAGGTGGCCCCGGAGGGTCTGCCCCGTGTACGCCGTCCGGAAGGCACCCCGCTGCTGGAGCTCGGGGACCAGCCCGCGGGTGATCGCGGCGAGGTCGTGCGGCAGGCGGCCCGGGCGCAGGCGAAATCCGTCGAGTCCGGCCGTCCGCCGGTCGAGCAGCAGGTCGGCCAGCTCGGACGGCGTGCCGGTGAAGATCTCCGCGTCGGAACGGAGCGGTGCGCCGTCCAGCTCGTCCAGCCGCTCCTTCTGGCGGGCGGCCTCGCCGGGGCGGTCGTCCAGGAAGACCAGCAGGTCGGCGAAGACCTTGAGCGGCAGGTCGGCGGGCCGGCCGACGACCGCCTTGGCGGTTTCCAGCTCGGCCAGGATGGCCGCCGCGCCGGCGTCGGAGTGGGGTGTGACGAAGACCAGGTCGGCCCCCCGGGCGGCCAGCTCGTACGGGATGCTGGCGTGGGCGACGACGGCGACCGGCGGCTGTCCCTGGGGCGGGCGCGGGGTGATGGACGGGCCGCGGACGGAGAAGTGCTCGCCGGTGAAGTCGATCGGGTGGAGCCGGTTCCGGTCGAGGAAGCGGCCGGTCGCGGCGTCGCGGACCACCGCGTCGTCCTCCCAGCTGTCCCAGAGCCGCCGGACCACCTCCACCACGTCGGTGGCCTCCGCGAAGAGCGGGGCCAGCCGCTTGGCGATCAGCTCGGAGTCGCGGGCGTCGTCGGCGGTGAGCGCCGGCGTGGTGCGGCGTCCGAAGTGGGCGGCGTCGTCGGCGCGGAAGGACAGCTGGGGCCGCCATCCGGCCCGGCCGAGGCTGGTGAAGTCGAGGGTGGCGAGGGCCGTGGAGAGGTGGAACGGCTCGGTGTGGGTGACGTTGGTGGTCGGTATCAGGCCGATCCGCGAGGTCAGGGGGGCGACCCGACTGGCGATCAGGACGGCGTCGAGGCGGCCGCGGACCTGGTCGGTCCGCTCGTCCGGACCGGTGATGGCCGCGCCCTGCAGGGCCAGGGTGTCCTCGATGGTGACCAGGTCGAGCAGCCCGTGCTCGGCCTCGGTGACCAGGTCGGCCCAGTAGCCGGCGGTGAAGAGCTCGCCGGGACGGGCGTCCGGGGCGCGCCAGGCGGCCGGGTGCCAGCCGGCGCCGTCCAGGGCGACGGCGAGATGCAGTTGCGGCGACGGCGCCTGCGACGGCTGCGACTGGGGCCGGCTCATGCGGTGGCCTCCTGGATCGGTCGGCGGGTTTCGGGCAGCTCCGGGCGGGCCTGCGGCTGGGCGGGCCGGGCCGCCGTCAGGCCGAGGTGGTCGCGGAGCGTGCTGCCGGTGTACTCGGTGCGGTGCACGCCCTTCTCCTGGAGCAGCGGCACCACCCTGTCGACGAAGTCGTCCAGCCCGCCGGGGACGACGTGCGGGGCGAGGATGAAGCCGTCGGCGCCGTCGTTCTGCACGAACGCGTCCATGGCGTCGGCCACTTCGCGCGGCGTGCCGACGAAGTTCTGCTTCCCGGTGACCTCGGTGACCAACTCGCGGATGCTCAGCCCGCGTTCGCTCGCCAACGTGCGCCACTTCCGTACCGTCCCGGCCCGGTCGACGCGGAAGATCGAGTGCCCCTGGAGCAGCAGGCTGTCCGGGTCCGGGTCGATCTCGGGCAGCGGGCCGTCCGGGTCGTAGCCGGAGAGGTCGCGGCCCCAGAACGCCTCCAGGTAGGAGATGGCCTTCTGCGGGCTGATCCGCTTCCGGCGGAACTCGGCGGCCTGCTCGTGCGCTTCCTCGGTGGTGTCACCGAGCACGAAGGTGACGTAGGGCAGGATCTTCAGCTGCTCGGGGGAGCGGCCGTACGCGGCGAGCCGGCCCTTGACGTCGCGGTAGAACTGCTGGGCCTCGGCGAGTTCGCTGTACTTGCTGAAGATCACGTCGGCGTCGGCGGCGGCGAACTCCCGCCCCTGGGCGGACTCGCCAGCCTGGATGATCACCGGCTGACCCTGCGGGGACCGCGGCGTGTTGAACCGGCCGGTGATGTCGAAGTGGCGGCCGCTGTGGGCGAAGCGCCCCGCGCCGGGCCGGAGGAAGTGGCCGGCCGCCGGGTCGGCGAGCACGTCGCCGTCGGCCCAGCTGTCCCACAACTCGCGCGCGGTCTGCAGGAATTCGGCGGCGCGGGTGTACCGGTCCGCCTCGGCCAGGAAGCCGCCGCGGCGGAAGTTCTCCCCGGTGAACTCGTCCCAGCTGGTCACCACGTTCCAGGCGGCCCGGCCCTCGCTCAGGTGGTCCAGCGACGCCAACCGCCTTGCCACCTCGTAGGGTTCGTTGAAGGTCGAGTTGACGGTGGCGGCGAGCCCGATCCTGGACGTGACGGCCGCCAGGGCGCTCAGGACGGTGAGCGCCTCCGGCCGACCGGCGACCTCCAGCTCGTACAGCTCGCCCTTGTGCTCGCGCAGCCGCAGGCCCTCGGCCAGGAAGAAGAAGTCGAACCTGCCCCGCTCGGCGGTGCGTGCCAGATGGGTGAACGACGCGAAGTCGATCTGGCTGCCGGCCCGCGGGTCGGACCAGACGACCGGGTCCCCGATGCCGGGAAGAATCGTGGCGAGGTGGATCTGCTTGGCGGGCACGACGAACGATCGCCTCCTGTCAGCCCCTCGGCCGGGCCCGGTGGCCCGGCCCTCGGCGAGGACACGCCCATCCTGCGCAGGCCCCACGGAGCGGGGCAACCGTTGCAACCAACTGTTCACGGAGCGAAACACGGTGCCGCGCACCGGCGTTGGCCGAAATCCGCCGGCCCGGGGGACGCTGTCGGCGGGCCGACCGCAGCACCGCGCCGGGTCGCCGGGGGGGGCTAGGAGCCGGTCACGGGTGGCTGAGCGCGTAGGTGCGGAAGGTCGCCAGCAGCGGCAGCACGTCCGTCTTGCTCGGTTCCTCCGTCACCGCCCGCATGGCGTCGATGACCGTGCGGGCGATCACCTTGGTGACCGCCAGGTCGTCGGCCGCGGCCGCCTCCCCCCAGGCGCACAGGGTCTGGGCCAGCAGGGCGCTCATCCGGGCGCCGATGTTGGAGCTCACCGCGTCGGTGAGCTCCTCCAGTTCCTCGTCGGTCATGCTGGAGCGCAGCCCGAAGGCGAGTGCCATCAGGGTGTCGATGGCGTGCTCGCCGTAGGCCGCGACCAGGGCCGGAAGCGCCCGTTCGCCCGGGCCGCCGGCGGCCAGCGCGGTCAGTGCCTCGTCGTCGTCCTTCCACGCCGCTTCCAGCGCGGCGAGGGCCCGGAGGGCCTCGTCTACCGTCAGGCCGTCTGTCATGCCGAGAACGGTATTGAGCCCGGCCGGGCCGGCGACGCGCCGGGCGTGGATTCTCACTCCTTCGAGCGACACCGGCCCGGATTCCGCCGCCGCGCTGCCGCCGTGCTCCTCTCCGGAGCCCGGGCCGCGTGGTCCCCCGCTACCCGGGAGCGTTCGCGGCGGCGAACTCCGCCGCGTCCCAGCCGCCGTGCAGCTCCGGGGCCAGCGCGGCGTACGCCAGCGCCGCGAAGTCCCCGGCGCCGGCCGCCCGTTCGGGCAGGGCGCCGAGCAGCGCGGCGCCGGCCGCCTTCGGCAGGTCGGCCAGGTTGCAGCGGTCGGCGAGGCCGGGGGAGCCGGGCCAGGCGCCGATGACCACACCGAAGAGCGGCAGACCGCGAGCGGCGAGCGCCTCCGCGGTGAGCGCCGTGATGTTGAGGGTGCCGAGACCGGCCGTCGCCACCAGCAGGACCTCCGCCGGGAGGCCGAGCGCCCGGACGGCTGCCGCCTGGTCGGCGAGGGTGCGGCCCTCCTCGTCGTAGCGGACCAGCAGGCCGCCGGCGCCCTCGACCAGCACCAGGTCGTGCCCGTCGGCGAGTTCGGCGACCGCCGCCGCGGCCCGGTCCGGCGACAGGTACGGCCGGCCCGATCGTCGCGCGGCCGTGTCCGGGGCCAACGGCTCGGGGTAGCGCACGAGTTCGCGCGTCGTCAGCGGGGCACCGACCAGCCGGGTCACCTCGTGGACGTCTCCCGGCTCGTCCGGGCCGACGCCGGTCTGCCCGGGCTTGAGCACTGCGACCCGCCGGCCCGCGCGGACTGCCGCGGCGGCCACGGCCGCGGTCGTCACCGTCTTGCCGACCTCGGTACCGGTGCCGGTCACGAAGAGGATCCGGGCGCTCATCCGGCCACCGCCGCCGCCGTCACCGCGGCCGCGATCCGCGCCACGTCCTCGTCCTCCGTCACGTACGGGGGCATGGTGTAGATCAGGTCCCGGAACGGGCGCAGCCAGACACCCTCCCGAGCCGCCGCCTCGGTGGCCGCCACCATGTCCACCGGATGGTCCAACTGCACCACCCCGAGGGCGCCCAGGACGCGCACGTCCCGTACGCCCGGCAGCTCCGCCGCGCCGGCCAGGCCGGTCCGCAGGCCGGTCTCGACCCGCTTCACCTCGACCTGCCAGTCCTGTCCGAGCAGCAGGTCGATCGAGGCGTTGGCGACGGCCGCGGCCAGGGGGTTGCCCATGAACGTCGGCCCGTGCGCCAGCACCGGCATCTCACCGCGGCTGATCCCGTCCGCGACCGCGCTCGTGCAGAGCGCCGCCGCCATGGTCAGGTAGCCGCCCGTCAGCGCCTTGCCCAGGCACATCACGTCCGGCGAGACGCCCGCGTGGTCGGCCGCGAACAGCGCGCCGCTGCGGCCGAACCCGGTGGCGATCTCGTCGAACACCAGCAGCACGCCGTGCCGGTCGCACAGGTCGCGCAGCATCCGCAGGTAGGCCGGCGAGTGGAAGCGCATCCCGCCCGCGCCCTGGACCACCGGTTCGACGATCACGGCCGCCAGTTCGTCGGCGTGACGCGCCATCAGCGCGTCGAACCGCGCCGCGTAGTCCTCGTCCAGCGGCGCGTCGAAGCCGGCCGGCGGCTCCGGCGCGAAGAGCTGGCCGGGCAGCACCCCGCCCCAGAGGTGGTGCATGCCGCCCTCGGGGTCGCAGACCGACATCGGGTGGAAGGTGTCCCCGTGGTAGCCGCCGCGCCAGGTCAGCAGCCGGCGCTTGGCCGGGCGGCCGACGGACTGCCAGTACTGCAGGCACATCTTCATCGCCACCTCGACCGCCACCGAGCCGGAGTCGGCCAGGAAGACGTGCTGCAGCGGCTCCGGGGTGATCTCCACCAGACGGGCGGCCAGCCGGACGGCGGGCTCATGGGTGAGCCCGCCGAACATCACGTGGCTCATCCGGCCGAGCTGGTCGCGCACGGCCGCGTCCAGCACGGGGTGCCCGTAGCCGTGCACCGCCGCCCACCAGGACGACATGCCGTCGATCAACTCCGTTCTGCCCGCGACCGGTCGGGCGAGCCGCAGTCGCACCCCGGACGCGGACTCGACCACGTACGGGGTGACGGTGCCGGGCATCGGACCGTACGGGTGCCAGACGTGCGCCCGGTCGAGGGCGAGCAGGTCATCGGTGGGCAGGTGGGCCATGGCGGTGGAGCTCCTCGGGTTCCCGTGCGGTTGCGGTTCCGGTTGCGGTACGGCGATCAGGCGTTCGGCGCCAGCTCGGTGCCGGCGCCGCGGCGGCGGACCCGGACCAGGTCGCTGCGCAGCTCGCCGTTCGGGTTCCCGTCCGCCGCCCCGCCGTCCGCCGCCCCGCCGTCCGCCGCCCCGCCGTCCGACGCCCCGCCGTCCGCCGCCCCGCCGTCCGACGCGCCCGCGGCCGGCGCCTCGTCGCGCGCCGGTTCCGCACGGTGGCCGCCGCAGGGACCGCAGCCGTGCCCGCCCTGGGCGTCGCCCGGAGCCTCGGCCGGGCCGCCGGCCGGCTCCTCGCCGTGCCCGCCGCACGGGCCGCAGCCGCCGCCGGCCGTCCCGCACGCGCCACCGGCTGCGGCGGCGGCCGCGACGTCGGCGCGGTGGCGCGGCAGGGTGGCCTCGCCGGCGCCCTCGACCTCGAAGCCCGCGTCCTTGATCATGTCGAGGTCGGCCTGCCCGGCCTGGCCCTCGCTGGTCAGGTAGTCGCCCAGGAAGATCGAGTTGGCGAGGTGCAGCCCCAGCGGCTGCATGGTGCGCAGGTGGACCTCACGGCCACCGGCGATGCGCACCTCGGTGTCCGGGTTGACGAAGCGGACCATCGCCAGGATGCGCAGGCAGCGCTGCGGGGTGAGGTTCCACTCCTTGGCCAGCGGCGTGCCCTCGAACGGGATGAGGAAGTTGACCGGCACCGAGTCCGAGCCCAGCTCGCGCAGCGCGAAGACCACGTCGACCAGGTCCTCGTCGCTCTCGCCCATGCCCGCGATCAGGCCGGAGCAGGCCGACAGGCCGGCGCCGTGCGCCTTCTGCACGGTGTCCACCCGGTCCGCGTAGGTGTGGGTGGTGGCGATGTCGCCGTAGGTGCCCTCGGAGGTGTTCAGGTTGTGGTTGTACGCGTCGGCGCCGGCAGCCTTCAGCCGCTCCGCCTGGTTGTCGGAGAGCAGGCCCAGGCAGGCGCAGATCTCGACGGCGGGGTCGGCCTCCTTGATCGCCGAGATGGTGTCGGCCACCCGGTCGATGTCACGGTCGGTCGGCCCGCGGCCGCTGGCCACCAGGCAGACCCGCTTGGCGCCGCCCGCGACGCCCGCCTTCGCCGCCTCGGCGGCCTGGTCCGGCTTGAGCCAGGTGTACTTGAGGATCTCGGCCTTCGAGCCCAGCCGCTGCGAACAGTAGGAGCAGTCCTCCGGGCAGAGGCCGCTCTTCAGGTTCACCAGGTAGTTGAGCTTCACCCGGCGGCCGAACCACCGCCGGCGCACCCGACCGGCGGCCGCGACCACGTCCAGCAGCTCGTCGTCGGTGGTGGCGAGAACGGCGAGCGCCTCCTCGCGGGTGGGGGCTTCCCCGCGCAGGCCCTTGGCGGTGAGGGTATCGAGCAGATCCATGGGCCTGATCCTGCCTGGTGGCCGACGGCGGACGCCAGAGGAAACCCGCCAGAAGATCCCCGGGAGGATGTGCGAGTTGTCACAGTGTCGCCGCTCACGGTAGTGGCGCACGTCACTCCGGGGTCCGCTGCGGTTACCGATCGGTAGTCAGATGTGGCCGCAGACCGCCCACCCCGTGATCTGCGACACCTGTGACCTGCTTAGAATCTCCGCCATGACCACGCAGGGGGAGCGCACCCCGTCCTCGGGAGACCTGTCCTCGGAAGACCCGTCATCGGGAGACCACGGAATCGACCACCTGCCGTCCGGGACGTACCGGCGGCCCAGGAGGAGCATCGCGCGCCGCGCGGTGGGGTGGGTCGTGGTGGTGGGGGTGGTGGCGGCCGGCGGCTGGATCATCACCCGCCCGACGCCCGGCGACTACATACCCGGGCTCGGCCCCTCCAGGAAGGACGCCAGCAAGACCCCGCCGGTCGTCGGTACGCCGGCACGGCGCACCGTCGCCGACCCCGAGGGCCTCGACGTCGACACCCTCTTCCCCGCCCAGCGGCTGGTGGAGGCCGGTGGCTACAAGGGCAAGCGCTCCGGCGTCCGCCAGGGCGAGAACTGCACCGAGGCACTCCAGGACCGCACCCAGGACGTGTTGCGCGAGACCGGCTGCCAGGGCTACCTGACCGTCAGCTTCGCGGGGCAGGAGAAGCCGGTGCTCAGCAGTGTCACCGTGCTGCGCTTCGCCGACCAGGCCGGCGCCGCCAAGGCCGCCGACGCGCTGCGGGCCAAGCCCGGCGCCCTGGCCTTCATCCTCCCCGACGCCACCACGGCCCGCCCGCCGGCCGCCGGGGCCGCCCAGCGCGGTACGGAGGGGCGTGTCGAGGCCGTCGGCCGGCACGTGACCGTCACCAGCTCCCGGCTGCCCGAGGCTCACACCCCCGCGGCGTCGGCCCCCGGTACCGGTACGGGCTCCGCCACGCCGCTCACCGTCCCGTCCGCCCCGGCGGCGAGCCCGGAGCAGATCCTCGACGAGGCCACCAGGGCGGTCTCCTACGCGGCCGGCTCGCCGTTCGCCTGGATGTAGCCGCCCGGGCGGTGCCGAAGCGCCGCCCGCGCCGCCGGCCAGGACCTCCGGTGGCCTCCGGTGCCTTGTGCTGCACCTCCGGTGCCCTTCGGAACAACGCAGGACGGCGGGGCCCTACGCCCGTGGGCCCCGCCGTCCTCCCACGCTCACCCTCCGGCGCGCGCCGACGGGCCGGCGTGCGGACGGGCACCGCCGCGCCGGCCCCGCCCGCGAGCGGACCTCAGCCGCCCAGCCGGTCCACCGCCGTGACCCGCAGGACGGCGCGGCCCTCCTCGTCCGATCCGTACAGGTCGACCTCGGCGCTGATGCCCCAGTCGTGGTCGCCCTCCGGGTCGTCGAAGATCTGCCGCACCCGCCAGGCGGAGTCCTCCTCCTCGATGATCAGCATCTTCGGGCCGCGCGCGTCCGGACCGGTACCGAGGTCGTCGTACTCCTCCCAGTACCCGTCCATCGCGTCCGCCCAGCGATCCGCGTCCCAGCCGTACTCGCCGTCGAGCTCCGCGAGTTCCTCGTAGTGCTCCAGCGCGCAGAGCTCCACCCGGCGGAACATCTCGTTGCGCACCAGCACCCGGAAGGCCCGGGCGTTGGCCGTCACCGGCGCCGGCTTGTCGTCCAGCGCCACCTCGGCGGCCTGCGGGTCGGTCGGGTTGGCCAACTGCTCCCACTCGTCCAGCAGGCTGGAGTCGACCTGGCGGACCAGCTCGCCCAGCCAGGCGATGACGTCCCTGAGGTCATCGGTCTTGATGTCGTCGGGGACGGTCTGCTCCAGCGCCTTGTACGCGCCGGCCAGGTAGCGCAGCACGATGCCCTCGGTGCGCGCCAGCTCGTAGAAGCCGACGTAGTCCGAGAAGGTCATCGCCCGCTCGTACAGGTCGCGGACCACGGACTTCGGCTGCAGCTGGTGGTCGCCGATCCACGGGTGCGCCCGGCGGTACACCTCGTAGGCGTGGGTGAGCAGTTCCTCCAGCGGCTTCGGGTAGGTGATCTCCTGGAGCCGCTCCATCCGCTCCTCGTACTCGATGCCGTCGCGCTTCATCTCGCCGACGGCCTCGCCGCGCGCCTTGTTCTGCTGCGAGGCCAGGATCTGGCGGGGGTCGTCGAGCGTCGCCTCGACCACCGAGACCACGTCCATCGCGTAGGAGGGCGAGGCGGGGTCGAGCAGCTCGAACGCGGCCAGGGCGAAGGTGGAGAGCGGCTGGTTGAGCGCGAAGTTCTCCTGGAGGTCCAGGGTGAGCCGGACGATCCGGCCCTCGGCGTCCGGCTCCGGCAGCCGCTCGACGATGCCGCCCTCCAGCAGCGAGCGGTAGATGGCGATCGCGGAGCGGATGTGCCGGCGCTGGGCGGCGCGGTCCTCGTGGTTGTCGGTCAGGAGCTTGCGCATCGCCTCGAAGGCGTTGCCCGGCCGGCCGATCACCGAGAGCAGCATCGCGTGGCTGACCTTGAACCGGGAGACCAACGGCTCCGGGTCGGCGGCGATCAGCCGCTCGAAGGTCTCCTCGGACCAGCCGACGAAGCCCTCCGGCGCCTTCTTGCGGACGATCTTGCGCTTCTTCTTCGGGTCGTCGCCGGCCTTGGCGACCGCCTTGTCGTTCTCGATCACGTGCTCCGGCGCCTGCGCGACGACCTGCCCCACGGTGTCGAAGCCGGCCCGGCCGGCCCGGCCGGCGATCTGGTGGAACTCCCGGGCGCGCAGGATGCGCACGCGGGTGCCGTCGTACTTGGACAGCGCCGTGAACAGCACCGTGCGGATCGGCACGTTGACGCCCACGCCGAGCGTGTCGGTGCCGCAGATCACCTTCAACAGGCCCGCCTGGGCGAGCCGTTCGACCAGCCGCCGGTACTTGGGCAGCATGCCTGCATGGTGCACGCCGATGCCGTGGCGCACGAACCGGGACAGGTTGCGGCCGAACTTGGTGGTGAAGCGGAAGTTGCCGATCAGGTCGGCGATGGCGTCCTTCTCCGCCTTCGAGCACATGTTGATGCTCATCAGCGACTGCGCCCGCTCGACCGCCTCCTTCTGCGTGAAGTGCACCACGTAGACCGGTGCCTGACCGGTCTTCAGCAGCTCTTCCAGGGTGTCGTGCAGGGTGGTGCGCCGGTACTCGTAGAACAGCGGGACCGGCCGGGTCGCGGAGCGCACCACGGTGGTGGCCCGCCCGGTGCGGCGGGCGAGGTCGTCCTCGAAGCGGCGGACGTCGCCGAGCGTGGCGGACATCAGCAGGAACTGCGCCTGCGGCAGTTCGAGGAGCGGGATCTGCCAGGCCCAGCCCCGGTCCGGCTCGGCGTAGAAGTGGAACTCGTCCATCACCACCTGGCCGATGTCGGCCCGGTGCCCGTCCCGCAGCGCGATCTGCGCCAGCACCTCGGCGGTGCAGCAGATGATCGGGGCGGTCGGGTTGACGCTCGCGTCGCCGGTCATCATGCCGACCTGCTCGGTGCCGAACACCTTGCAGAGGTCGAAGAACTTCTCCGACACCAGAGCCTTGATCGGCGCGGTGTAGAACGTCCGCTTGCCCTCGGCCAGCGCCGCGAAGTGCGCGCCGGCCGCCACCAGGCTCTTGCCCGAGCCGGTCGGCGTCGCGAGGATCACGTTGTTCCCCGACACCAGCTCGATCAGTGCCTCCTCCTGCGCCGGGTACAGCGTGATCCCGCGCTCCTCCGCCCAGGCGGCGAACGTCTCGAAGAGAGCGTCGGGGGTGGCGGGCTTCGGCATCAGGTCAAGGAGGGTCACCCGGCTATCTTGCCTGCTCGCCGCCGCCCCGGGCAAAGCCCGCCCCTTACCGGCCCCGCCCCGGCGACACCGGGCCGGGCCGTGCGCGCCACCGCGCGGGAACGGTGGGCGGGGCGCCCACCGGACCGAGGCCCTGGCAGTGCTCGCCGACGATCGCCCGCTGCGCCGTCCGCCACGCGATGCCGACGCGCGATGCCGACGCGCGATGCCGACGTGCGAGGCCCGCAGCGGGCGATGCCCGCTTGGGGTTCGGATCCGGTCTCTTCGCTCGGCGCCCACCTGCCGGCCCGTCGCCGGTGTTGGCGGGCTGGGAGCCGCCTCGTAGCCTGCCATCGGGGCCTCACCGTGTGCCGCGACGCACATTGCCCGGGCCGCGCCGGACGTGCCAGAGTGCCGACCATGGCCCACCGCACCGCGCCCGAACCGCCCGCCCTCGTCCCCGCGGCCCCGGAAGAGGTGCCCGCCCCGGGCGCCGTCTTCGACTGGCTCGACGAGACGGCCGACCTGCGCGCCCGCGCCGGCCTGACCCGCACCCTGCGCAGCCGCCCCGCCGACGACCCCGTGATCGACCTCGCCGGCAACGACTACCTCGGGCTCACCCGGCACCCCGCCGTCACCCGGGCCGCCGCCGACGCCGCGCTCCGCTGGGGTGGCGGCGCCACCGGCTCCCGCCTGGTCACCGGCACCACCGCCCTGCACACCGAACTCGAAGGCGAACTCGCCGAGTTCTGCGGCGTGGAGGCGGCCCTGGTGTTCTCCTCCGGCTACACCGCCAACCTGGCCGCGCTCACCGCGCTGACCGACCCCGACACCCTGATCGTCTCCGACGCCTACAACCACGCCTCGCTGATCGACGGCTGCCGGCTCGCCCGCGGCGACGTCCACCGCGCGCCCCACGACGACCCCGACGCCGTCCGCGCCGCCCTCGCCGGACGGACCCACCGGCGCGCCCTGGTGGTGACCGACTCCGTCTTCTCCGTCGACGGCAACGCCGCCCGCCTGCCGGAACTCTCCGCCGCCGCTCGGGCCCACGGCGCCGCCCTGCTGGTCGACGACGCGCACGGGCTCGGCGTCCTCGGCCCCGGCGGCTCCGGCGCCCTGGCGGCCGCCGGCCTGGCCGGCGAGCCGGACACCGTCGCCACCGTCACCCTGTCCAAGTCGCTCGGCTCCCAGGGCGGCGCGGTCCTCGGCCCGCGCCGGGTCATCCGCCACCTGGTCGAGACCGCCCGCACGTTCATCTTCGACACCGGCCTCGCGCCGGCCGCCGCCGGCGCCGCCCTCGGCGCGCTGCGCCTGCTGCGCGCCGAGCCGCACCGCGCCGAACGCGCCCGCGAGGTCGCCCGCACCCTCGCCGACCGGCTCACCGCCGCCGGCCTGCAGGCCTCCGCCCCGGACGCGGCGGTCGTCTCGGTGCGCGCCCCCGGGCCCGAAGCCGCGGTCGCCTGGGCCGCCGACTGCCGCCGGGCCGGACTCGCCGTCGGCTGCTTCCGTCCGCCGTCCGTCCCGGACGGCGTGTCGCGCCTGCGCCTCACCGCTCGTGGTGACCTGACGGATGCTCAGATCGCTGACGCGGTGCGGACCATCGCCGCGCTCGCCCCGGCCGGAGCGCACCCGGCCTGAGCCGGGGACGGAGTGGGGCCCCGGGGCCGGTCGGCCCCGGCGCCCCGCGCCGGCTTCGCGGTCCCGCTCAGAGTCCGGCCAGCTCCAGCAGGAACGCCGTCTCCGTGTCCCGCCGGCCGGCTGCGGCACGCGGGACGGCCACCATCACCGCGCCCACCCGGCACCAGGCGAGCACGCGTTCCGGGTCCGAGCCCGGAACCCTCGCCGCGAGGGCTGCGATCCGCCGCTCCAGTCCGGGCCGGTCGGCGACTCCGTCGATCGCCCAGTCCACCAGGTCGAAGTCCGGATCCCCGAGCGACGGCCGGGGATCGATCGCGACCGGCCCGGCCGGGCCGTCCAGGACGTTGCCCGGGTGCAGGTCGCCGTGGACCAGCGCCGTCGGGCCGCCGTCGGCCAGCTGCGCGGCGAGCGCCCGGGCCCGACCGATCGCCGCGGCCGTCGCGGCCCCCGGTGCCCCGTCCGCACCCGGTGCCCCGCCCGACACCCGCCGCTCGGTGAGGTCGAACAGGAACCCCACGCGCTCCGCCAGCGTCCCCAGCGCGAGCCCGGCCACCGGCACCGACCGCAGTGCGCCGAGCAGCGGCGTCACCTCCTCCGGGTGCCACACCCGCTGCCGCAGCGTCGTGCCGGGCGGCACGTCGGCCAGCAGCAGGGCGCCCGCGGTCGGGTCCTCCTCCAACACCCTTACCACCGAAGGGAGTCCGGCCCAAGCCCGTAGCGCCACCGCCTCCTGCCGGGCCACCTCGGGGTCGGGGGTCAGCTTCAGCCAGACGCTCGCCCCGCCGTCTCCGGCGGACCGATCGTCCCCGGGCCCGTTCCCGCCGTCCCGGAATCCGTCTCCGCCGTCCCGGATCCCGTCCCTGCGCGTACAGCGGAAGACCCGGGCCGTCCCGCCCCCGCCCGCCGCGCGGACCGTCAGGCCCCAGCGCCCGGCCAGCTCCGCCACCAGGCCCGGCAGCGCGTCGCACCAGGCCTGCGCCGACGCGCCGAACCGCACCGCCAACCGTGCCCGCACGTCCGCCGGCACCGCTGCCACGTCCGCCGGCACGGCGGTCTCCGCCGCCGACGCCCCGTCCACTCCCACCGGAACCCCTCCGCTCCGCCCAACCGCCCCGGCACCGCACGGCACCGCACGGCACCTCGATGCACCGCGCACCCGTGCCCGGGCACCGCACCCCAGGGCGCGTCCGATCGAATGATCGAATGATCGAAAGCCATCAGCCTACGCGGCTGCCCAGCCCGAGTGATCAGGATTTCCGCGCCCGGCTGGGCTGCACGCGCCTCGGCTCACCCGCAGCCTTCGGATGGTCCGGCGGGTACGGCAGCTCGCCCAGCCCCTCGTCGCGCAGCTGCCGCTCGTACAGCTCCAGCAGCCGGTCCAGCCGGAACGCCTGGTCGTCCATCTCCGCCTGCAGGTCGCCGACCTCGGCGAAGCGGGCGGGCAGCGTCCGCAGGTCGAAGTCCTCCGGCGCGGCGTCGTCCAGCTCCTCCCAGCGCAGCGGCGCCGAGGCCGTGCCCCGCGGCCGGGCGCGGAGCGAGTACGCGGACGCGATGGTCCGGTCCCGGGCCATCTGGTTGTAGTCCACGAAGATCCGCTCGCCGCGCTCCTCCTTCCACCACGCCGTGGTGACCCGGCCCGGCAGGCGCTGCTCCAGCAGCCGGCCCAGTGCGATCACCGCGTGCCGCCCGTCGGTGAACGTCCACCGCGGCTCCAGCGGCACGTAGACGTGCAGGCCGCGCCCGCCCGAGGTCTTCGGCCAGCCGCGCAGCCCGAACTCCTCCAGCAGCCCCCGCAGCTCGTGGGCGGCCCGCACCGCGTCGCGGAAGTCCGTCCCCGGCTGCGGATCGAGGTCGATCCGCAGCTCGTCCACGTGGTCGGTGTCGGTGCGCCGCACCGGCCAGGGGTGGAAGGTCAGGCAGCCCAGGTTGGCGGCCCAGAGCACCGCGGCCGGCTCGGTCGGGCAGATCTCGTCCGCCGAGCGGCCGCTCGGGAAGCTGATCCGCGCCGTCGGCAGCCACTCCGGCAGGCCCTTCGGTGCGCGTTTCTGGTAGAAGAACTCGCCCTCCACCCCGTCCGGGAACCGCTGCAGGGTGGTCGGCCGGTCCCGCAGCCCGCGCAGCACCCCTTCGGCGACCGCCAGGTAGTACTGCGCGACGTCCATCTTCGTGAACCCGCGCTCCGGGTAGTACACCTTGTCCGGATTCGACAGCCGGACGCTGCGCCCGGCGACATCCAGTTCCACGGCCGATCCCGATCCCATGCCATTCACGCTAAGCGCGCCCGGCCCGACGCGCGCCCCGGAACGGTTGGCGCGAGGATCGGAGCCATGGACCTGCCCGTGATGCCGCCGGTGGCACCGATGCTCGCCAAGTCGGTCGCCAAGATCCCGCCCGGGATGCAGTACGAGGCCAAATGGGACGGCTTCCGCACCATCGTCTTCCGCGACGGCGCCGAGGTGGAGCTCGGCAGCCGCACCGGCAAGCCGCTGACCCGGTACTTCCCCGAGGTGGTCGACGCGCTCAAGCGCGAGCTGCCGCCCCGCTGCGTCCTCGACGGGGAGGTGGTCATCGCCCGGGACGGCCGGCTGCGCTTCGAGGAACTGCTGGAGCGGATCCACCCGGCCGCCAGCCGGGTGCGGATGCTCGCCGAGCGGACCCCCGCGTCCTTCGTCGCCTTCGACCTGCTCGCCCTCGGTGACCGGTCCCTGCTCGACGAGCCGCTCTCGGCCCGCCGCGCCGCCCTGGAGGAGGCCCTGGCCGGCGCCGCCGACCCGGTCTTCACCGCCCCCGCCTCCACCGACCGCGACGTGGCGCAGAGCTGGTTCGCCGAGTACGAGGGCGCCGGCCTCGACGGCGTGGTCGCCAAGCCGCTCGACCAGCCCTACCGCCCGGGCGAGCGCACCATGTTCAAGATCAAGCACGAGCGGACCGCCGACTGCGTGGTCGCCGGCTACCGCGAGCACAAGAGCGGTCCGGTCGTGGGCTCCCTGCTGCTCGGCATCAACGACGCCGAGGGCCGGCTCCAACACGTCGGCGTCTGCGCCGCCTTCTCGATGGCCCGCCGCCGCGAACTCGCCGAGGAGCTGGCCCCGTTGCGGATGGACGACGCCACCGGCCACCCCTGGGGCGGCTGGGCCGACGAGGCCGCCCACGCCGATGCCCGGCTGCCCGGCGCGGTCAGCCGGTGGACCGGCGGCAAGGACCTCTCCTGGGTGCCGCTGCGCCCGGAGCGGGTGGTCGAGGTGGCCTACGACCACATGGAGGGCACCCGGTTCCGGCACACCGCGCAGTTCCGCCGCTGGCGCCCCGACCGGACGCCGGAGAGCTGCACGTACGCGCAGCTGGAGGAGCCCGTCTCCTACGACCTGGCACGCGTCCTCGGCGGCTGACGGCTCACCCGGGCCCTCCCCCCCCCGGGCCCACCCCGCCCGCGCCCGCCGGCCCGGACCGTCCACCCCGCCCGCGCCCGCCGATGCGCCCCGGTCCGGACCCCGTCGCGGGGCCCGGACCGGGACGGCTCGGGCGGTCAGGTCTCCGCGAGCGCCGGGCTGGAGGCCGGCGCGGACGGCGACCCGCTCGACGGCGCGACCGGCAGCGAGTACACGTTCCCCGGCGAGACGATCTCGGTGATCGCCTGCGCGAACAGCGTCGAGGGCGCCGAACCCCGGTACGCGATGTCGGTGTTCAGCAACACCACCAGCGTCGCCTGCGCCGACGGCAGGTAGACCGCCACGCTCTGGTAGCCCGGCAGCGAACCGTTGTGCCCGATCCAGCCGTGGTTCACGAACACCCCCAGCCCGTAGCCGAGGCCCGGATCGCCCGACGGCGGGGTCTGCAGCCGCTCGGCCTGGGTCGCCGGCTTCAGCAGCGTGCCGGTGGCCAGGACCTTCGCCCATTTCTGCAGGTCGGGAAGGTCCGAGATCATCGCTCCCGCGGCCCAGCCCCAGGACGGGTTCCAGTCGGTGGCGTCCTCGATCGCGCCGCTCTGCGTCTGGTTGGTGTAGCCGCGGGCGTGCGGCTGGGGGAACGCCGCGTCGACCGGGAAGACCGTCCGGCCGAGATCGGCCGGCTCGAACACCTGCTGTTCCAGGAAGGCGCCGAGCGGCTGTCCCGAGACCTTCTCCACCACCAGGCCGAGCAGGATGGTGTTGGTGTTGGAGTACTCGAAGTCCGTGCCCGGCGGGAAGTCCGCCGGGTGCGCGAAGGCGTAGGAGAGAAGCTGCTGCGGCGTGAACTCCCGGTGGGGGTCGGCCAGCAGGGCCTGCACGAAGCCCTGGTCCGAGGTGTACGGGAAGAGGCCGCTGCGCATGTTCGCGAGCTGGCGCAGGGTGATCGCGTCCCCGCCGGGCACCTCCGGGACGTACTTGGAGATCGGGTCGTCCAGACCGACCCGGCCCTGGTCGACCAGCCGCAGCACCCCGGTGACGGTGAAGGTCTTGGTCTCGCTGCCGATCCGCATGTTCAGCCCGGTCACCATCGGGATGCCCGCGATCTTGTCGGAGACCCCGAAGGCCCGGATGTAGCTGTCCCGGGGGGTGGTGAGCGCGACCATCACGCCGGGAACGGAGGCCTGGTTCAGCACCCGCTGCACCGCGGCGTCCAGCCGGGCCGTGACGGCCGGGGTCAGCTCGGCCACGGTACCCGGGGCCGAGGGCGAGCCCGAGGTCGACGGGGAGAACGTCGGCGAGCCGGTGGGGGAGACGGTCGGTGAGGGGCTGAGCGCGGCGGGCACGGCGGTGGCCGTCCCCGCGGTCGCCGTCCCGGGCTCGGCACCGCCGGAGCAGCCGGCGCCGGCCAGTAAGCCGGCCACACCCACCGCCGCCGCGGCCGCCCGCCCGGTACGGCTGCGGAGTGCGGGGGACGGGCGTCGTCGTGGACTCGTCATCGTCGAGGCGCCTCTCTGGGCTTCTTCGGGGCCTGGGCCCCGCCGGGCCGGGACTTCTCGGGGCCACGACCTCTCGGGGGCCCCGCCGTGCGCTCCTCCCGGGCTGGACGGACCCGGAGCCCCGGCCGGACGGCGCCGGAGCGGCGCTCCACGAGGCCGTGGGGGAGCGCTCCCGACCGTATGCGCGCCGCGGAGCGGCCGCGCGCCGACCGCCGCGCGGCTCGACCGAACGGACCCAACCCTCAGCCGCCCGCCCCAACCCCGCTGGCGCCCCCGCGGCGGACTCCGTACGGGGTGAGCGGACTGCGCAGCGGGCGGACGAGCAGGCCCTCCGGTCGGGCGGCCCTCCGACGCCCAGTAGGGTGCCGGACGGGGGCCGGGGCAGGTCGCACGCGGGACGCGGCACCCGCCGGCGCCGAACGGGCGCGTGCCGGGCGAGCCCGCGGGAGGGGAGGCGGACTTGTTGCACTGCGAGGCGGTCGGCAAGCGGTACGGCGCCGGGCGGTGGATCCTGCGCGACGTGGACCTGCGGATCGCCCCGGGAGAGGTCGTCGCCGTCACGGGCGGCAACGGCTCCGGCAAGTCCACGTTGCTGCGGATCCTGGTCGGCGTCAGCCGGCCCACCACCGGCCGCGTCACCGGGCGCCCGCGCGAGATCGGCTACGTGCCCGACCGCTTCACCGCCCACGAGCGGCTCACCGCCGCCTCCTACCTGGCCCACCTGGGCCGCATCCGCGGCCTGTCCACCGCCGCGGCCCGCGACCGGGCCGACCTGCTGGTCGACCGGCTCGCCCTGGTCGGCGGCCGGGAGGCGCCGCTGCGCACGCTCTCCAAGGGCAACGCCCAGAAGGTGGCGCTCGCGCAGGCGCTGCTCGTGCCGCCCGGGCTGCTCGTCCTCGACGAACCCTGGTCCGGGCTGGACGCCTCCGCCCACGGCGTGCTGGGCGAGCTGATCGACGAGGTCGCCGCCGACGGCGGGGCCGTGGTCTTCACCGACCACCGCGAGGCGGTCGCCGCCGCCCACGCCGGCCGCGGCTACGCGGTGGCCGGCGGTCGGCTGACCCGGTACGGGGGCACCGGTGCCGCCGGGCGTGCATCCGTCGCCGGCGCGACGGACACCGAGGAGGTCGTCGAGCTGGTCCTGACCGCTCCTCCGGCCGGCGCGGTCCCGGCGGGGCCGGACTGGGCCGTCCTGCCCGGCGTCCTGCCGGCGCCGCACCCCGCTCCCCACACTGCTCCGCACATCGCTCCTCCCACCACTCCGGGCTCCACCCCGCGCGTCGACGGCGACCGGGTGGTCCACGTGGTCCGGGCCTACCGGCGGCACTCCGACGGCGCGCTCCTCGCCGCGCTCCACCACGGCTGGTCGGTGCGGTCGGTGCGGTCGGTCGGGGCGGTGCGGACCGTCCCACCGACGCATGGCGAGAGGTCCGCCACCGAGGCCGGAAGGGAAGACCGGTGACCGCGATCGTCCGCTACCTCTCCACCACCCTGCTGCTCTCCCAGCGCTACCTCGCGCCGGTGCTGGTCTTCACCGGCCTGGTGACCGTCCTGACCAGCAGCGACGCCGGCCCGCTGACCGCCACCTACGGCGCGTCGGCGGGCGCCATGCTGCTCGCCGCCACGTGGCTCACCACCACCCTCGTCGGCTTGGAGGACCGCGCCCACCGCGCCGTCCTGGTCGTCAACGCCGGCGATCCCCGTCGCGTGCTGCTCGGCTCCGTCTGCACCGCCGTGCTCTGGTGCCTGCCGCTGACCGCGGCCGGGCTCGTCCTCCCGCTCCTCGTGGGCACCCACCGGCCCACCGGCGCCGACCTGCTGCTCGGCACCGAGGCCCAGTTGACCTGCGCCGTCACCGGTACGGCGGTGGGCCTGCTCTGCTCCCGGCTGGTCTTCCGCCGCCAGGGGCACGCGCTGCTGACCGCCCTCGGCCTGCTGCTCGGGCTGACGGTGGCCAAGGGCCTGCCGCCGGTCAACGTGCTGCTCTCCGACCTGGCGACCACCCCGCGCTCGGCCGACCTGCTGACGTCCGGCGCCGGCCTGCTCGCCCTCGCCGCCGGCCTGCTCGCCGGCGCCGCGGCACTCGCCCACGCCGTCCACGCGCGCCGGAGCTGAGGCGGCGCGGCGTCCCGACGTCCGTCGCGTCGCTCGCGTCGTGCTGCACGCGTCGCCCGGCCGCACGCGCCGCCGGGCCGTGCGCCCCGGCCATCCCCGGCCGTACGCCGCCGCGCCCCGCGCGCTCGGCCGAACGAGTGGCCACCGGCACGCCGCGGGCCCCGCGCGCCCCTGCTCGGGCACGATCGTTTAGCCCAGCTGTGGCGGCCCTTAAGAATTCCTCGATGGACCGCACCCGCTCCCACCAGGCAGATTGCTGCGTGCCCGGTGCGAGGCAGGCGGCAGCCGCCACCCGTCGGGCCCCGTCGGCCTGCCCACCGCAGGCCGCCCCCCTCGTGCGTCAGGAGCCGTCGCAGTGAAGGCACTCGTCAAGCAGAAGTCCGAGCCCGGGCTCTGGCTGGTGGACGTCCCGAAGCCGGTCATCGGCCCGGGCGAGGTGCTGATCAAGGTGCTGCGCACCGGTATCTGCGGCACCGACCTGCACATCCGCAACTGGGACGGCTGGGCGCAGCAGACCATCAGCACCCCGCTCGTGCTCGGCCACGAGTTCGTCGGCGAGGTCGCCGAGCTCGGCGCCGGCGTCACCGACATCTCCGTCGGCGACCTGGTGAGCGGCGAGGGCCACCTGGTCTGCGGCAAGTGCCGCAACTGCCTGGCCGGCCGCCGCCACCTCTGCCGCAACACGGTCGGCCTCGGCGTCGGCCGGGACGGCGCCTTCGCCGAGTACGTGGCCCTGCCGGCCTCCAACGTCTGGGTGCACCGGGTGCCGGTCGACCTCGACGTGGCCGCGATCTTCGACCCGTTCGGCAACGCCGTGCACACCGCGCTCTCCTTCCCGCTGGTCGGCGAGGACGTGCTGATCACCGGTGCGGGCCCGATCGGCATCATGGCCGCGGCGGTCGCCAAGCACGCCGGCGCGCGCAACGTGATGATCACCGACGTCTCCCCGTACCGCCTCGACCTGGCCCGCGAGGTCGGCGTCACGCTCGCCCTGAACGTGGCCGAGCACACCATCGAGGAGGGCCAGCAGAAGCTCGGCCTGCGCGAGGGCTTCGACGTCGGTCTGGAGATGTCCGGCCGCCCCGAGGCGATGCAGTCGATGATCGCCAACATGACCCACGGCGGGAAGATCGCCATGCTCGGCCTGCCCGCCGAGCAGTTCCCGGTGGACTGGGCGTCCGTCGTCACCTCGATGCTCACCATCAAGGGCATCTACGGCCGCGAGATGTTCGAGACCTGGTACGCGATGTCGGTGCTCCTGGAGGGCGGACTCGACCTCTCGCCCGTGATCACCGGCCGGTACGCCGCCTCCGACTTCGAGGCCGCCTTCGACGACGCCGCCAGCGGCCGCTGCGGCAAGATCATCCTCGACTGGACCGCCTGAGAAGGCCTCCGGACCGCCCGAGACCGTCTGACACCCTGTAGGGAGACACCGTGTTCGACAACGTGCGCGCCGACATCGCCGCCACCCTCGACGAGATCCGCGAGGCCGGCCTCTTCAAGCCGGAGCGGGTGATCGGCACGCCGCAGAGCGCCGCCGTGACCGTCACCGGCGGCGGACGCCCGGGCGAGGTGTTGAACTTCTGCGCCAACAACTACCTCGGCCTGGCCGACCACCCCGAGGTGCTCACCGCCGCCAAGGACGCCCTCGACCGCTGGGGCTACGGCATGGCCTCGGTCCGGTTCATCTGCGGCACCCAGGACGTGCACAAGGAGCTGGAGGACCGCCTCTCCGCGTTCCTCGGCCAGGAGGACACGATCCTCTACTCGTCCTGCTTCGACGCCAACGGCGGTGTCTTCGAGACCCTCCTCGACGACCGTGACGCGGTGATCTCCGACGCCCTCAACCACGCGAGCATCATCGACGGCATCCGCCTCTCGAAGGCCCGCCGCCACCGCTACGCCAACCGCGACCTGGCCGACCTCGAGCAGCAGCTCAAGGAGACCCAGGACGCCCGGCGCCGGCTCATCGTCACCGACGGCGTCTTCTCCATGGACGGCTACGTCGCCCCGCTGCGCGAGATCTGCGACCTCGCCGAGCGCTACGACGCCATGGTGATGGTGGACGACTCGCACGCCGTCGGCTTCGTCGGCCCCAACGGGCGCGGCACCCCCGAGCTGCACGGCGTGATGGACCGCGTCGACATCATCACCGGCACCCTGGGCAAGGCGCTCGGCGGCGCCTCCGGCGGCTACGTCTCGGCGCGCCGCGAGATCGTCGCCCTGCTCCGCCAGCGCTCGCGGCCGTACCTGTTCTCGAACTCGCTCGCCCCGGTGATCGCGGCGGCCTCGCTGAAGGTGCTCGACCTGGTCGAGCGCTCGACCGAGCTGCGCGAGAAGCTGGCCGCCAACACGGCGCTGTTCCGCTCGAGGATGACCGAGGCCGGCTTCGAGATCCTGCCGGGCGACCACCCGATCGCCCCGGTGATGATCGGTGACGCGGCCAAGGCGGGCCGGCTCGCCGAGCTCCTGCTGGAGCGCGGCGTGTACGTGATCGGCTTCTCGTTCCCGGTCGTCCCGCACGGCCAGGCCCGGATCCGGGTGCAGCTGTCCGCGGCGCACTCCACCGAGGACGTCGAGCGCGCCGTGGCGGCCTTCGTCGACGCGCGCGCCGCGCTGGGGGAGTAGCCGCCCCCGAGCTCCACCCGGGGCTCACCTGCGAACGCCCGCGGCCCGTCCGCCGCGGGCGTCCCCCGACGCCCGTGGCCCGTCCGCCCGGAACCGGACGTGCCACGGGACCAAGCCGCCGTGCGGCGGAGGCCGGACCGGTCCGCCTCCGACGCACGGCACACCAGACCACCTGCCCCACCCTCCCGCCGGGAGTGGGAAGTCGGCCCGTCCGACTTCCCACTCCCAAGGCGGCAGCGGTGGGCGTCGTGCTTCCGGGGCCTCCCGGCGTCCGCCCGCCGAGCGCGCGGCGTCTCGCGGGCCACCCGGGCGGCGCCGCCCGGGGTGCGGGGTGGGCGCCGACGGCCGAGAGTCGGCAGGAAGGCCGGGCGACCGCCGACCCGCGACCGCGGGCCGGCGCACGGGCCCGGATCCGGGCACCCGCGTCGGCGCCGTCCACCGGATCGGGCCCGCGGGCGCGGCGAGAGGAGCGGGATGCCCCCGAGCAGGGCGGTGCCGGGATCCACAGCCGGATCCCCGCCCGGGCTGCGCCGGGTCAGGGCCCCCGCCGTGCTCGTCTCCTGCTGGGTGGTGGCACTCGCGGCGACCGCTGCCGCCACCTGGACCACCCTGGGCGACGCCGCCGGGGACCGGCCGGCACTTCCGCTGCCGGTCGGCGCCTGGCCCTCCACCGCCACCCGGGTCGGCCTGCTGATCGCCGCCCTCGCCGCCGTCACCGTGCTCGGCGCTCTGATCGGCCGCAACCCGCCGCCCGGCGCCCGCGCCCCGGGCGGGCTCTGGCCGCTCGCCGCCGCGGTGTTCCTGATCAGCGCCGAGCTGCGCGGTCACCCCGCCGACGCGGTGCTCGGCGTGACCACCGCCGCCCTCGTCCTGCTCGATCTCCTGCCACGCGGGCTTCTGCCACGCAGTCGTCGGCCCCGCGGACTCCGGCCACGCCGGGCCCTGCTGCACCGGGGCTCGCCCCACCGAGGCTGGCCCCACCGAGACTGGCCCCACCGAGGCCGGCCCCACCGGGGCTCGTCGCCGGACGGCCCGGAGTGCCGTCCTCCCACCAGGCCGCACGCCTTCCCGTGCGGCGTGGCGCTCGGCGTCGCCATCGCGCTGCACCCCGCCCTGGTGCTGTTCGCCGCGGCCCTCCCGCCACCGCCCGCCGGGCGGCCGACCACCCGCCTCGCCCGGTCGGCCCCCGCCCTGACCGCCCTCGCCGTGGCCGCCCTGCTCCTCGCCGTCGCGCAGCTCGCCGACCCCGCCACCGCCAGCGCGTTCCGCCACCGGCCGGCCGACCACGGCGCCATCGGCGACCCGGGCAACGAGACCGCACTCGGCGTGCTGACCCGCCTCGGCCTGCACGGCCCGCCGGTCGTCGCCCTCTGGATCGCCGCCGCCGCGACCGCAGCCGTGCTGGCGGTGCGCCGCGGCCGCGCCCTGGCCCGCGACCGCCAGCACCTGCTCGCCGCCGGCGTCGTCGGCTGCGCCACCCTGATCGTCGCCCCCGTCGCCGGCCCGGCCGACCTCTGCTGGCTGCTGCTCGCCGCCACCGGCCGCCTCGGGCGCCGCCCCGAGGACCGCGCCCTCTGGCCGGTCGTCGCCGTCACCGTCGCCCTGCTGCCCAGCACTCTGCTGGACCCCGGCATCGAACCGGTCAGCGGCTTGCTGCTCCGCAAGGCCCCCACGCTGCTGGCCCTCGCCGCCGCCACCGCCCTGCCGTTCCGCCGGCGCGACGACCCGCTCTGGCATCTGTCCCGCACCCCCGCCCCGCCCCCGCAACGCCGGCCCCTGCTGCGCGGCGTGCCGATCCTGCCCGCGCGGCTGCGAACGGTGTCGCGTCCGAACCTCGTCCTGGAACTGGTCCTCATCCAGGTCGGCTACGGCGTGTACTCCTACATCCGCAACGCCGTCCCCGACCGCGTCGCCACCGCCACCGACCACGCCCGTTCCCTCTACGGGCTGGAGCAGACCCTGCAGCTGGACATCGAGCCCGCGATGAACGGCTGGTACCTGCGCAGCGGAGACGACCTGATGCGCGCGGCGCAGCAGTACTACACGACCATGCACTTCACGATGGTGCTGCTGGTCCTGGTCTGGCTCTACACCCGGCACCCGGTCCGCTACCGCACCGGCCGGACCGTCCTGTTCGCCGCCACCGGCCTCGCGCTGCTCGGCTTCTGGGGCTACCCGCTGGCTCCGCCCCGCCTGGTGCCGGAGCTGGGGCTGCGCGAGAACCCGGCCGGCGCGCCGGAGGAGGCCCCGCTCGGAGCGTTGACCGCGCTCACCAACCAGTACGCGGCGATGCCGTCCCTGCACATCGGCTGGGCCTGCTGGTGCGCGCTCGCGGTCGCCACCACGACGCGCCGCCGCTGGCTCCGGGCGGTGACGCCGCTGTATCCGGTGGTCACCTTCGCCGTGGTGGTGGCCACCGCCAACCACTGGGTGCTGGACGCGGTCGGCGGGGTGGCGGTGCTGCTGGCCGGCTGCGTGGTCCAGTACGCGCTGACGGGCAGGCTGCTGCTGGACCGGGAGCCGGCTCTCCCGGTGCCGCGGCCGGTGCCCACCGCCGCCCCGGTGGACGGGTTCGCGGCCCGCGACCGGCCCGACCCGCCGAGTCGGCCCGGGGGGCCCGGCGGGCCCGGCGGGCCGGGTGGGCCGGGTGGCCCGGGTGGGCGCCGAACCGGTCCGCCCGAGCGGCCGGACCGCGGGGACGGCTGACGGGTCCGAGCCGGCGCGCCCGCCGCCGCCCCCCGCCCCCCGCCCGCCGCCCGCAGCCCCCGCCCTCACCGGCGATTCCGCACAGTCCTGGCACCCGGCCCGGCCACCCGTGCCGCGCTGGCAGAATTGGCGTGTGATCGACGCAAGACGGCTGCGGACCCTGCGGGCCGTGGCGGACCACCGGACCGTGACCGCCGCCGCGGCCGCCCTCTACCTGACCCCCTCGGCGGTGTCCCAGCAGCTGGCGGCGCTCGAACTGGAGACCGGCCACCACCTGCTGGCCCGCGAGGGCCGGGGCGTCCGGCTCACCGCCGCCGGCGAGATCCTGCTCGGCCACGCCGACGTCGTCCTCGCCCAGCTCGAACGCGCCGAGGCCGACCTCGCCGCCTACTCCGCGGGCGTCTCGGGCGAGGTCACCGTCGCGTCCTTCGCCACCGGCATCTCGCTCGTCCTCGCCCCGGCCATCGGCACCCTCGCCGTCCGGGCGCCGGGCGTGCGCCTCAAGGTGCTCGACGCCGAGGGCGACGCCAGCCTCCCGATGGTCCTGGACGGCCGCGCCGATCTGGCGGTGGCCGTCGAGTACCGGGGCGCGCCCCGGGCGGACGACGCCCGCCTCACCCGCGTGCCGCTGTACGCGGAGCCGTTCCAGGCGGTCCTGCCGCTCGGCCACCCGCTGGCCGGGGACGAGGGCCCGATCGCCGTCGCCGACCTCGCCGACGAGCCGTGGATCGGCCCGTACCCCGGCAACCCGTGCCACGACGTGGTGCTCCTCGCCTGCGAGCACGCCGGCTTCCAGCCGCGCCTGGTGCACTCCTCCGACGACTTCCGCGCCGTGGTCGCCCTCGCCTCCGCCGGGGCGGGCGTCGCGCTGGTGCCCCGCTCGGCCCTGCTCGGGGTGGACCTCGGCCGGGCCGCCGTCCGGCCGGTGGACAGCGCGCTCGCGACGCGCCGCGTCTTCGCCGCGGTGCGCGCCGGAGCGGACGGGCACCCCCTGATCCGTCCGGTTCTGGACGCCCTGGCCGAGGCGGCCGCGGCCACCGCCTGAGCACGCCGTCCCCGCCGACGGGGGGCCGACCGGTGTGTCCGGCCTCCCGGCCAACCGGCCGCTGACACGCTGTGCCCGGTCGGCCGCCGCCGGCCGAGCCGCGTCCGCGGCCACCGCCTCGCCTCGGGCCCGCCCCGGGCTTTGGCCTGCGGCTCCCGGTCCCTGGCATGATCGATGCATGGTCGAACGAGTCATTGCAGCGTGTGACGGAGCAGCCAAGGGCAACCCGGGCCCGGCGGCCTGGGCCTACGTGGTCGCGGACAGCGCCGGGGTGCCGCAGCGCTGGGAGTCCGGAGCGCTCGGGCGCAGCACCAACAACATCGGCGAGCTGACGGCGCTGCAGCAGCTGCTGATCGCGACGGACCCGGCGGTGCCGCTGGAGGTCCGGCTCGACAGCACGTACACCCGCGACGCCGTGACGAAGTGGCTGGCCGGCTGGAAGCGCAACGGCTGGAAGACCGCCGCGGGCAAGCCGGTGGCCAACCAGGAGCTGATCCAGAGCATCGACGCGCTCCTGGAGGGCCGGGACGTCACCTTCGTCTACGTCGCGGCTCACCAGGTCGACGGCGACCCGCTGAACGCCATCGCGGACAAGGCCGCCAGCGACGCCGCCCGCACCCAGGAGAGCGCCGCCGGGACCGCCGCCGACCTCCCCGTCCCCGACCCGGTGTCGGCCCCGGCCTCCCGCCCCGCCCGCGCGGCCTCCTCCGCTGCGGCGGCGAAGAAGAGGACCGGCTCCGGTGGCTCCCGCACCCTCGCCGCCCGGTACCCCGGCACCTGTCCGTGCAGCCGCCCCTACGCCAAGGGCGACAAGATCACCAAGGTCGGCAGCACCTGGGGCCACCCCGAGTGCGCCCCCACCCCGGCCTGACCCCACTCGGCCGGACCCTGCTCCGCCCGGCCCTGCTCCGCCCGGTCCTGCTCCGCCCGGTCCTGCTCCGCCCGGCCCCGGCTCGGGGCAGGCCGGGAGGCGCCCACCCGCCCGACCCCGTCGGGAGGCCTGCGGCCGGCAACTCCCCGGCGGCTCCGGGCTCCGGAGATCGGCGCATAGGGTTGGGGCGGCTGATCACGTTCGCGAGGCTGGAGATGTCATGAGTGAGAACGCTGCGCCCGATGCCCTGCTGCCGGTCGGGGTGATCGGACTCGGTGACATCGCGCAGAAGGCGTACCTGCCGGTCGTCGCCGCGCTGCCGGGGCTGGACCTGCGGCTGATGACGCGGGACCGGACGAAGCTCGACCGGATCGGCGACGCCTACCGGATCGGGGCGGGTGAGCGGTTCACCGATCTCGGGGAGCTGATCGGCAGCGGGATCCGGGCGGCGTTCGTGCACGCGGCGACCGAGCAGCACGTGCCGATCGTCGAGCAGCTGCTGACGGCCGGTGTCCACGTGTACGTCGACAAGCCGCTGGACTACACGATCGACGGGGCCCGGCGGCTGGTGGACCTCGCCGATCGCAGCGGGCGTTCGCTGGTGGTGGGGTTCAACCGGCGTCACTCGCCCGGGTACCTGCTCGCCAAGGAGCGACCGCGCGATCTGATCGTGCTGCAGAAGAACCGCGAGGGCCTGCCGGAGGCGGCCCGGAGCCTGGTCTACGACGACTTCATCCACGTGGTCGACACGCTGCGCTTCCTCGTACCCGGGGAGATCGAGCAGGTGGACGTGCGCTCCCGGGTGCGGGACGGCCTGGTGGAGCACCTGGTGCTGACGCTGGGCGGGGAGGGGTTCACGGCGCTGGGGATCATGAACCGGGTCTCCGGGTCGGCGGAGGAGGTCCTGGAGGTCTCCGGCGGCGACTCCAAGCGCGAGGTCCGCAACCTCGCCGAGGTGATCGACCACCGCGGCCAGCCGACGTTCCGGCGGCGCGGCGACTGGGTCTCGGTGGCGCGGCAGCGCGGGATCGAGCAGGTCGTGCTCGCCTTCCTGGACGCGGTGCGCGGGGGCAGGGTGCTCGACGCCCACGACGCCCTGCGGACGCACGAGTTGTGCGAACTGATCGTGGAGCGGATCGAGGCGGGCTGAGCCGGCGCGCGCGATCGGTGGGGCGGGCGGGCGGCCCGAGCCGGTGCCCAGGTGACTCGGTGAGCGGCGAGGAGGCGGGCCACCGGGGGCTGTGAGGTGCAGCCGCCGGTGGCCCGCCGCCTTTCGCGTGGACGGAGGACGCCCCGCAGGCGCGGCAGCGGCGGCGCATTTTCTGTTATGCCAATTGACACAACATCAAATCCGCGCCTACTGTCCTGCCCATGGAAGAGACCAGAGGGCGCGGTCGCCCCCGGAAGGACCCGGAACGGCTGGCGCGGTGGACGCCCCCCGAGGGCTGGTCCCGGCTGGTCGCCTGGATCTCGCCCGAGGAGAAGAAGGCGCTGAAGCGGGTCGCCGTCGAGGCCGAAGTCCCGGTGGCGGACCTGGTCCGGGCGCTGGCGGGCGGTCTGGCGGCCGGCGCCATCACGCACGAGGAACTGATCGGTCACGTCAGGAAGGGCCTGCACGTCATGGAGAAGATCCCCACCCTGTTCGAGCGGGACGCCGACTTCCGGGTCGTCGACCGGCCGCGCCCCGAATGCGCCTGGGTGTTCGACGGAGAGGGAGCCCCGACCGAGAAGCTGGACGGCACCAACGTCCGGCTCACCGTCCGGGGCGGTCACCTCGTGCGGGTGGAGAAGCGCCGCAACCCGAGCAAACTGCAGAAGCAGCAGGGCATCACGGACGGCTGGTACGTCGACACCGCGGAGGACGCCGCCGAGGACAGGTGGATCCTCGCCGCCGCCCGCAACACCGACGTCACCGCCTGGCCGGACGGCGAGCACTCCTGCGAGGCGCTCGGCCCCCGCATCCAGGGCAACCCCCTGGATCTGGACGACCACCGGTGCGTGCCGTTCAACCTGGAGGTCCCCGTCTACCAGGACGTGCCGCGCAGCTACGCCGGCCTGCGCGACTTCCTCACCGGGCTGGACAGCCGGTTCGCCCCGGGCACCCTGGCCGAGGGGATCGTCTTCCACCACCCGGACGGGCGCCGCGCCAAGATCAAGCGCAAGGACTTCCCCCGCGCTGCCTGAGCACGGGCGGGGCCGGTCCGGACGAAGAGGGAGCGGGCAGTCCGGACCCCCGGGCTCCCGGGGGTCCCCGCCCCCGCTGGATGGTGCGTCAGCTTCCGGACGGGGGGCCGGCGATGAGGTCGAGGAAGTACTGGCGCTTCGGAAGGGCGGCCGGCAGGGGGTAGTCGAGCAGGACGTGCAGGTTGCAGGCGGCGAGGGTGTAGGCGTGCAGGAGCAGGTCCGCGGTGGTGTCGGGGCCGAGCTTGCGGAGCACGGTCCTGGTGGTGCGGCTCCGCTCCGTCCGCTCCTTCCAGAGCGCGCGCTGCTCCTCGTCGCGGCCGAGCAGGTCGAGCACCGCGCCGGCCCGGGCGGCCCGGGCGGCGCGCTCCGGCTCCTCCCCGGCGCCGGCGGCGCCGGCCGCGTTCGCGTACGCGTCGGCCACGCGGTACGGGGACTGCGCGATGTGGACGAGTGCCCCGACCGCGCCGCCCTCCTGCACCGCACGGTCGGACCCCCGCACCAGCGCACTGCGGCGGTGGTTGGTGCTGACGTCGTACATCACGCTCTTGATGCGGATCAGCGCGAGCAGCTCACCGATCAGGGGGATGCGCGACGCACGGAACGGCTCCCACGTCATCCCGGCCGAGGCGTTGACCACCAGGATCTCGTCGACCCCGTACTCGGCGGGCGGGTGGACGGGCCGGCGGGCCCGCTCCTCCAGCCCCACCAGCCACTGGTCGGCCATGTTGTCGTACACCCCGCCGTCCGTGAGCACCAGGTCGGCGCCGGCCGGCGCGCCCCCGACGGCTTCGCCCCCGGCCGTGAAGTAGTGCCGGTCCGTGGGGAGGCGGCGGACGGCGAAGGCGCCCGGCAGGCAGGCCGAGGCCTGGACCGCCGTGGAGAGCGGGAGGCCACCCGGCTCACCCGCACCGAAGCGGAACCCGTAGACGAACGCGGGGGAGAAGTAGAAGTGGTCCCCGCTCTGCAGCTCGGTCGTGCAGAAGACGTGGTCGACGGAGCGCCGCACCTCGGCGAGGCCGGTGGGAGCTCCGTCGTGGTGGAAGAACTCGCGCGCCAGCGCCTTGTCCACGACGACGCTGCGCCGTTGGAAGTACAGCAGCGCACCGGCCAGGAGCAGCAGCCCCGCGGCGAGGAGGACGCCGGAGACGAGGCGGAGGCCTTCGACTGCGGTGGCGACCACGCCGCCCAGCAGGACCAGGAGCGCCAGGCCGGCGAGGGCGAACAGCGAGCGCACGTAGCGGTTGGTGGACGGCCCCCAGAAGAACAGGCCGGTCCGGGCGCAGTGACGGATCAGCGGGCGGACGCGTTCGGCGAAGTCCGCGCCGGGGTCCTGCCGGAAGTCGGTCTCGTGGGCGACCACGCCGTTGGCGACCGAGCCGCCGGACACCGAGGAGATCGCCACGACGTCCTTGTGCCGACCGGTGTCGGCGAGGTAGAGCAGGGCGCCGATGCCCCACATGGTGGCGCGGTAGCCGCCACCGGAGATGGCCACACCGATGCGGGTCATGGTCAGACCTCCACGGTCGTGCCCGCTGCCGCCGTCGCCGGATAGACCGCGGTGTAGTGGCGCGCGCGCTGTCGCGCGGGGTCGGCCCACGGCTCCGTCGTGCGGCTGCGGTAGTTGAAGACGAGCTCGGCCCGCCCGGTGTCGGCGTCGGGGCCGGCAGCGTGGGGCGGGTCGGCCCCGTCGAGGCGGTCCACCGCCGCGAGCATGCGGTCGATCGCCTCCGGGTCGGGGTGGTTGAACTTGTCCCCGTTGGTCGAGACGAGGAAGCGGCGGGTGTCGAGCCTGGACAGCAGGACGTCCGTGACGTTGGCGGCACTGCCGTGGTGCGGGACCTTGAGCGCGTCGACCGTGAGCCTGGTGCCGCCGAGCTGCTTCAGCAGCCGGTCCACGCCGCGGGCGAGGACCTCCCCGTGGCCGTCGCCGGTGAGCAGCAGCCGCTTCCCGTCGTGCTCCAGCAGGAAGGCGATGCTGGAGCCGTTCGGCACGGACGCGTCCAGCCGTCCGCCGCCGAGGAGATCGGCGGCGAGGCCGCGCAGACTCCTCCGGTGGGCCAGGCGGTCCAGCGCCTCGTCGGGCTTTCCGGGGGTCACGCCGAGGCCCCTCACCACCCGGTCCCACTCCTTCAGCAGCTTGTCCAGCTCGGGCCGCCCGGGACCGACCAGGGTCGCCCGGGCGCCGCCGGGCAGGTCGACGGCCGGCGCCGCGCCCTGGGCGCGGAGGCAGACGGCGTGCGGCGGCTTCCCGGGCGCCGCCCGCCCGAAGGCCGCGTTCCAGCACAGTTGCTGGCTGCCGATCAGCGCCTGGAGCATCTCGCCCTGGTCGGCGCCGAGCAACCCGGCGGGCTCGGAGATCTGCGGCCAGCCGTTGAACCACACGTCGTCGATCGCGAGCTTCAGCGCGACGCGGTCCTGAAGGAGGCGGATGACCCCCTCGATGTGGTCGGCGTCCACGTGGGTGGCCACCAGGACGTCCAGGTGGCGGCTGCGCGGCGGCAGCCGTCTCACCCGTTCGAAGACGGCCTCGTAGGTGGCGCTCGGTCCGGCATCGACCAGCATGCGGTGGACGTCCGACCCCTTGCCGGGCCATTCGACCCACAGCGCGTCGCCGTGCGCGGCGGGCAGCATCTCCACGGTGATCACGGTTCACCTCCCTGCCGGCTGCCGACCAGCCAGCGGGCGTCGCCGAAGGCCACGACGGCCATCGCGAGCGTGTAGCCCAGGGTCAGCAGCCGCCGCCGGATGTCGCGGACCAGTTCGCCGATGCTCCTGTTCTCCTGGGTGTTCTCGGCGAGCATCACGGCGGCGATGCCCGCCATGACCGCCGCCTGCCGACCGAGCGTCGGTACGAGCGTCCCGACCACGACCGGGGCGCTCTTCTCCAGGAACCTCGCTGCCACGTTCTGCCAGCTGATGTCCTCCTGGGCGGTGTTGCAGCCCAGCAGCATCACGATGGGGCCGGTCCCTCGGTCGTGCAGCTCGGACACGATGTCCCGGCGGTCGATCCGGAGCGACGGCAGCCTGCTCGGGCGGCTCTTCTTGCCGATCTCCAGGACCGGGGCGAATCCTTCGTCGCGTGCGTTGTGGGCCACGGCCAACAGCAGGGCCGGGCCCTCCGCCCTGACGACCTCCCGCCACTTCTGCCAGCTGTTCGCGGTGTACACGCCGTCGTTCCCCAGCGAGCCCCGCAGGGTGCCGACCGCGCCGTCCCGGTCGGCCCCCCGGACGACCTGGCTGGCCGCGAAGAGCACGCTGTTCACCGGGCGCAGCGCGCTGGCGGCGTCCGGCGGGGAGGCTTCGACCACGGTGTGATCGAGCCGGGCGCGTTCCACCCGGCGCTCGATCACCATGCGGACGCCCCAGAAGCCGAGCGGGCAGACCGTCCTGCGGCCGTTGGCGGTGGGGCGGCGGGTGGGGCGGCGGGTGGGGCGGCAGGAGCAGGTCCCGGTCTCGAGGGCACGCTGCCACCCGGTGCAGAGCCGGGCGGTGTCGGAGGGGTAGCCGTAGTCGTAGACGAACTCCAGCGGCCAGAGCTCGGCCGCTTCGGCCGACACGACCTGGAGCGACGCGGCCTTCCCCAGATCGCCGTGTCCCAGCTGCTCCAGCCGCTCGAAGAGGAAGCTGCCCTGCTGGGCGAGGCCGCGGAGCAGCCGGTCCGGTGCGGCGGGGCCCGGCCCCTCGGCGACGGCGTCCGCGTCCACCGCCGCCCGCAGGTTGTCCCGGATCCTGGCGCGCAGCTCGTCGAGGTCCTTGATCCGCACCGAGGCCTCGCTGCCTCCGGTCACGATCACGGCCGTCTCGTCGTCGACGATCCGGATCACCGCCTCCGAGTCGCGGCCGTCCGGACTCGGCACCTCGGCGAGCGAGCTGAACGCCTCGCCGTTGATCGTGATCTCCCGTCCGTCGACGGCTTCGTCGGTCGCCCCGACGGGACCGCTGATCTCCAGCCGCTGCAGCTGGCGGTTCCGGTGGAAGACCCGGGCGGTGCAGCGGATCTCCGGCTCCTGCGCTCCGACCTCGACGGGGAAGACGGCCTCGCTGGAGGCGCCCCGCCGGGGGAGGGTGATCTTCATCGGCTGGTGGAGGAACGCGTCGTCCCGCTCCTCGTCGAGGACGACGGTCAGGCGTGCCTCCCCGCCCCGGAATTCCACGTTCTGCTCGGGGAACTCCGTCGCCAGTGCGTGCCACTCGGCGCTGACCGGGCCCACCCGGATGTGGACGTCGTTGACGGCGGCCGCGCGGAAGGCGTGCAGGCGCCGTTCGCCGGACTCCTGGTCGCTGACGAGCGCCTGGAGGAAGCGGGCGTTGGTGCGGCCCGGGGCCACTCCGACGCGGTGGAGTTCGCGGAAGGCGTCGGCGACGGCTCCCCCCAGCCTCCTCCCGGAGAAGCGGGCGGCGGCGGCCTCCACGGCGATCCCGTGCGTGAGGTCGGTGACCAGGGCCGGCCGGTCGGGGAGGTTCAGCTCCCGCACGACGTCGCCGTCGAACTCGATCGGCTCCGCCCGGCGGTCCGCGAGCACGCGGGCCGCGGAGTCCGCGTCCCGTACGGCGTCGGAGACGGCACGGCGCTCGGCGAGCCCCGGGTGGGCGACCGTCAGCCACGAGCCCGCGCGGCCCGCCGCCTCGTCGAGCGGGAGGTTGTCGGAGAGGTTGCGGACGAGCCGGTCGAGCCAGTCGACGGCGTCGGTCGCGGAGAGGTCGGCGACGACCCAGCCGGCGGCGCCCAGATTGCGCGCGGCCGCGTCGAGCAGGGTCAGTTCGTGCCGGTCGGGCGGCCGGGGGCCGCACCAGGCGAGACAGGCGGCGCTGAGGCCGCCGCCGGTGCTCAGCGCGTCGAGTTCGGCGCCGCTGGCGACGGCCAGGACGTCGCAGTCGCCGTCCTGTTCTCCGAGGGTGTACGCGTCGATCAGCGGGGCGATCCCCGCGTCGTGGGACAGGACGTCGAACAGGCCCTCGGCCGCCCCGGGGGTGACGGTGCAGACCCGCAGCGGCCACGACCAGCGGGGCTCCGGCTGCAGCGTGTCGTCCGCGACGAAGACGGCGCCGAGTGCGGGACGCGCCTGGCCTAACCGCGTCACCAGCGCGTGCCGGCCCGCCCGCGGCACGCCGTGCAGCGCGAGCCGAACGGGCTCGCTTCCGCCGCTCGCGGACTCGGTCCAGGTGCGGCTCAGGTCCAGCTGCAGGTCGAGGTCGTCGAGCAGCCGTGCGGGGAGGTCGGCGGACCAGTGCCAATCCCACGGCCGCCCCGGATCGGGCAGGTCGAGCGTGACGCGGCCGTCCCGCGCTCGGGCCCCGGCCCGGCCGCTCCAGTCCACGACACCCGCGACGGCCAGGGCCTCCGGGCTGACGGAGAGGATGTCGTGCAGCTTCACCATGGGAGACCTCCCCAGTGGCTCCGTGGGGAGGCCGGCCACCGCTCAGGTCGGTCTCCCGACACCTCCCACTCTGCCACGGATCGGGCGCGGTGGACCGGCCGGATCCGGAGCGGGTCGGCGTGACGGAGGACGGGCGACGGGTCGCCCTGCCGAACCCCGGACCGTCGGTCACCGAGAGGCGGGCGGTCCACGCGCGGTCGACCGGCTCGCCCGTCGGGGCCGGCCCTTTCGCCCGGGCGGTGCCGTCGCGTGCCCGCCCGCTCCCGCCCGGTCGGCCGCCGCCTGATCGGGGCGCTCCCGGGGAGCCGGGGCGCTCCGGTCCCGTGATGCCGGAGGGGCCGTGACGCGGCGTCGGACCAGCGCGGACTGCAGCACGGTAGCGTTACGTTGAGGTGTCATGTACGCTGCGTGTCGCTGGTTGAACAGAAGGCGGGCCTGGTCGCCACTCCGTGGGGGGAGTCACGTCCAGGCCCGGTCGCCGGCCAGGGCCCGGTTGCGCTCGTGGGGGAGCTTCAGCCGGGCCCATCGGTGGGCTAACGAGGTCATGCCCATCCTGACGGTGTTTCAGTCATGACAACTTCCACGACATGTCCGGGACGACGTCCGAGGTGCCCCTCCCGGGTGCCGCCGCGCCTCGCGACGGACCACCGCGGAGCGGGCGACGTTCCCGCCGGAGCCCCGCCCACGCCGTCTACCAGATGTCCGCGTCCCCGTCCCGGCCCGCGTCCGGGTCCTCGTTCAGGGCCGGCCGCGCGGCCGCCGCCGGCGGGCCCCCGTACAGGTCGTCGTCCGCACCGTAGAGGTCTCCGTCAGTGCTGCGGGTCGATTCGAAGCGGGTGCCGTGGCCCTCGCCCTCCGAGCGCCCGACGAAGAGGTCGTCGGGGGCCGCTTCGTCCATCTCGGACAGGGGCTCGAACCTGTCCTGCTGCTCGTCACCGGTCATCTGCACTCCTCCGTCGATGCCCAGGGCTTCTTCCGTTCCCCGGCCCGGGTCCTTCGGCCGGGGAACCGACGAGCGCGTGCCGGTCAGCCGCTGTGGCCGCCCGAGGCCGCCGCGCTCTGCGCGGTGGGCCACTTGAACTCGATCTCCAGCTCGATCTCCCCCTCACCGACCTCGACCTCGATCTCGGTCTTCAGTTCCTCGGGGACCCGCAGGGTCATCGTTCCGGGGCCGAGATCGAGCTCGGCGTTGCCGCCGTGCCGCAGGGCCGCCGCGAGTGCTTCGAGCTGATCGGCGGCTTCGAGGCGGGACAGCGAACGCTTCTGCTCGAACTTGAGGTCCTTCACGGCACGCTCCAATCCACGGGGAACACTCCTCGCCCTTCCAGCCTGCGCTCCTCCGGCGGCATCCGCACCTCGTCGGCCGGGTCGCCGCGGTGCGGGCGGGGCGGACGTGCCGCGCGAGCGCGACCACGTCGAGGGGGCGCGCGGCCGTACCGGCGGCGGCCGGCGGGCGGCGGCCGGCGGGCGACGGGCCCTACGGTGCGTCGGCCGGATCGGCGGCGCTGACGGGCACGTCCGGGTGCCGGAACCAGGAGCCCTGCACCGCCCACTGGACGATCATCAGCACGACGCCGATGGCGAGGGCGCCGATGCCGATCACGGTGACGCCACCGGTCTCGCCGAAGACCGGCAGGTCGATCGAGGTGGCGCCGTAGTCGGGGTCGGCGTAGACGTCGAAGGCGCCGTAGCAGAAGAAGTACAGCAGCATCAGGCCGCCGGCCAGCGGCGCGAGGCCCTTGAGCAGGAAGTCGCGGACGCTGCGGGTGAGGACCTTGCGGTAGTACCAGACGCAGGCGAAGCCGGTGAGGCCGTAGTAGAAGGCGATGGCCAGGCCCACCGAGGCGATCGAGTCGGCCAGCACGTTGCCGCTGATCGCGGTGAGCAGCACGTAGAAGGCGATCGAGGCGACGCCCATGCCGACGGTCGACCAGGTCGGGGTGAGGTGCCGCGGGTGGACCCGCGCGAACTCGGTGGGGATGGCCTTGTGCGCGGCCATCGAGAAGGTGGTCCGGGCGGTCGGCAGGATGGTGGTCTGGGTGGAGGCGGCGGAGGACGTCAGCACCATGAAGATCAGCAGCTTGGTCAGGAAGAAGCCGAAGCCGGTGGTGCCGAAGACGGCGCCGCCCAGGGAGGAGAGCACGTCCCCCGAGTTCTCCTCGTTGCCGAGCCCGATCCCCTCGGTGCCGATGCCCGCGAAGGCCTGGGCCGAGGTGGACACCAGCGCGTAGATGAGCAGCAGCAGGACGGTCGAGATGACGGCGGCGCGGCCGGGGGTGCGGGCGGCGTCGGCGGTCTCCTCGTTGACCGAGACCGCGGTGTCCCAGCCCCAGTAGATGAAGACGGCGGCCAGGATGCCGGCGGTGAAGGCGGTGGACGAGGCGACCTCGAAGGGGTTGAACCACGAGGCGTCGACCTCGATCGCGGTGGCGGGCGGGTTCTCGCCGTAGACCTTGACCAGCGCCGTCACCGACAGCAGCACCAGCATCACGACCTCGATCGCGAGCAGCCAGCGCTGCAGGGCGGCGGAGATCTCGATGCCGATGTAGCAGATGGCGGTCATCACGACGATCCAGACGACCCCGGCCACGGTGGTCCACGCCGTGCTCTCGGCGAGGCTGTTGAAGCCGAACAGCCGGAATCCGTACACACCGGCGATCTGCGCCAGGTTGGCCATCACGATGATGTCGGCCGCCACGATCCCCCAGCCGCCCAGCCACCCGGTGCGCGGCCCGAAGGCGCGTGCGCCCCAGGTGAACGTGGTGCCGCAGTCCGGGTCGGAGGCGTTGAGCTCCTTGTAGGCGAAGGCGATCAGCAGCATCGGGATGAAGGCCAGGATGGTGATGATCGGCGCCTGCAGTCCGACGCCGACCACGATGATGCCGAGCGTGGCGGCGAGGCTGTACGCGGGCGCGGTCGAGGCGAGGCCGATCGCGACGGACGAGACCAGGCCCAGGGCGCCGGTCTTGAGGCCCTTCTCGCCGGCCCGGGAGCTCACCACGGTGGGCGCGGCCGGCGGGGGCGCAGGGCGTTCTCCAGGGGGGCCGTTCATCGTTCCCACCTCCCGATCCTGTGCGCGTCCGGGGCGCGGAGGCACCAGCGGGGAGCCGGACCACCTCAGCGTACGACGGGTGGCCGGGCCCTTCCCGTGGGATCGTCCGAGCGGGTGGCGGGGTGGCGGGGTGGCGGGGTGGCGGGGTGGCGGGGCGGCCGGGTGGCGGGGTGGCCGGATGGCCGGGTGCGGGCGGTGGCACCGCCCGCACCCGGCCCGGGTCGGTGTGACCCGTCGGCCGTCAGCTCGCGATGCCGCAGTACTGCTGCTGCTTGCCGATCGCGCGGTACATGCAGTCGGCGGTCTCCACCAGCCGCAGCACCGCCTCGCGGTTGCGGCTGGTCTCGCGCCCGATCACCTCGTCCGGCGGGTAGAAGCCGCTGCTCCCGTTGGGCCCGGGGTACATCTCGAAGGTGTAGGCGAAGATCCGGTGCGCGCCCCACAGCCAGTCGTCGATCGAGCCGTCCGTGATGTAGAGGTCGCTGGACTGCTCCGGGGTGTAGCCGTTGGTGCCGGCCATGGTCCGGCCGAAGGCGGCGAAGGTGTCGGCCTCGTCGGCGGTCATCCCGGTGGCCGTGTCGGCGGTCGTCCAGCCGAACGGCCAGAGCACCAGCTCGCTGTACGTGTGGAAGTCGATGGCCGCGGTGATCTGCTGCTTGCCGCCGACCACCCGGCTGCGGACGAAGTCGGCGACCACCTTGGTCTCCCGGGCGGACTCGGGGGCGGCGCCCCGGTAGGTCTCGCTGGAGGTGGAGCCGGAGGAACCGCCGCAGCAGCCCCACCGGTAGTCCCAGTTGCGGTTCAGGTCGGTGCCGACGTTGCGGCTGCCGCTGTTGGGCTGGCGGTCCTTGCGCCAGCTGCGGTAGCGCCCGGTGGCGATGTCGTACTCGCCGCCGTCCGGGTTGAGGTCGGGGACGACCCAGATCTCGCGGCTGTTCACGGCGTTCGCGATCCGGCTGTCGGTGGCGTACTTGTCCCCGAACTCGTGCAGGAGGTAGAGCGCCATCTCGACGGTGAGGTGCTCACGGGCGTGCTGGTGGGCGGTGAACAGCACCTCGGGCTCGTTCTCGTCCGTGCCGACGTTGTCGCTGATCTTGACGGCGACGATCGGTCGGCCCTCGTACGAGGTGCCGATGACCCGCTTGCTCATGATGTCGGGGTGCGCCGCCACGACGGCGTCGATGTCGGCCGAGGCCTCCGCGTAGTTGTGGTAGCCGGAGTCGGACGAGGGGAAGTCGTCGATCGCCGCGCCGACGGTCTTCGCGGCCGGGTCCTCGGCCTGCGCCGGGCCCGGCAGCTGGGCGGGGGACCAGCCGAGCGCCCGCAGCCGGGCGAGCTCGGCGGGAGAGGCGGGGACCACCACCGAGTCGGCCCGGACGGCGTCGACGGAGGCGCCGGTCGCGGCGATGGCGGTGCGCTCGGCGACGGTGCGGGGGCCGTCGACGACGTACTGCCGGGCGGTGTCCTCCTGGTCGGCGGCCGTGGCGGCCGCACCGGCGGTGGCCGGGCGCGCGGTGGCCTGGGTGGTGAGCGGAGATGCGAGGGCGAGGGCCAGCAGGACGGCGGTGACCGCGGCGGGCTTCCCTCGGCGGGGCAGTCGCATGACTGTCCTCCTGTGGGGGGTCCGTAGGGACGGAACGGGGAGGAAGTGCGGCGCGCCAGCATGATGGTCCGTCAGTGTCATGTGTTCGTCAATGGCCTTGGCGTGGACAGGACTTCACCGGGGGAGTGCCGCCGGCGGTGCGGGCGTGCGGGCGGTGCAGACCGCGGGCGTGCGGGCGGTGCATCCGCGGGCGGGCGCACCGGGTCCACGGGCGCCGACGCCGCAGGTGAAGGCCGGTCGCGCTCCTCGCACCGGACCGCCCGCCCGGTGGCGGAGTCCGCGGCGGCCGGCCCGTCAGCGGTACCAGGTGCGGATGGCGGTGGCGGCCTCGCGGACGTCGGCCTGCCCGTCGCGGATCCGGGTGGCGAGGTCGACCGCGGCCCCGGGCTCCGCGGTGACGGTCACGCCCGAGGCGCTCAGGTAGGAGGCCGCGACGACGGCGGCGTAGTGCTCGTTGGCGAACTCCAGCGCCGGGACGCGGATGAGCTGGTGCATCAGGGCGGCGGCCCGCTGGTGCAGTTCCCCGTACACGGGCACGCCCATGACCTCGTCGGCGTGGCGGGCCACCGCGGCGGCGAGGGTCCCGTAGTCCGTGACGTCCGGATCCGCCTGCAGGTGCTCGTGGGCGATCTCCAGCAGCCAGGCCCGGTCGATACGCAGGATCACGCCGCCTCCGCTCGGTGCTCGGCTCGGTGGCCCCGGCCGTCCTGGGGGCGTTGAGCTGTTCCGTCAGCGAGCAGCGTAGCCATGCGTACCGGTCGCTACAACTTCCCTCCGGTCGCCCCGCCGGCGCAGTGGACCGGCGGTCGGGTGGGGGCGGGCGTGAACGGTGTTCCGTCCAGTGACCAGTGGGGGTCGGGGGCGATGCCGAGGGCGCAGTAGACGTGGGCCGCGACGTCCGCGTGGCGGAGGTCGGCGGGCACCGTTCCGGGTGGGATGTCGGGGCCGCAGGCAGCGATCCACGCGGTGCGGACGGCCTCCGAGCGCCCGCCGTGGCCGCCCTCGTCGCGGTGGCCGTGGTCGGTGACCACGATGACGGTCCAGGCTTCGGTGGCCCGGGCGGGGCGGCGGCGGAGGGCGGCGAGGAGGTCCCCGAGGCGGCGGTCCGCGGTCTCCACCGAGCTGCGGTACTCCGGTCCGCAGCCGAGGAAGTGGGCCGTCTCGTCGACGGCGCCCAGGTAGACGAAGCCGGCGTCGAGATCCGTTCCGGCGGCGAGGAGGCGGGCGGCCTCGGCGGTCACGCTCTCGTCGCACTCCTCCCAGGCCTCGGGTGTGTCGGCGGTCGGCGCGATGTAGGCGAGCCGGCTGGGCGCGGTGAACAACGGGCCGCCGTCCCGGGCGAGGAACATCGGGGTCCACCCGCCGATCGCGAGCGTCCGCAGGCCCTGCTCGTCGGCCAGCCGGGTGGTGAAGTCGGGGAAGACGTCGAGGCGGTTGCCGTCGAACCGGTTGCCCCAGATGCCGTGCTTGGCGACGCCGACCCCGGTGACGACGGTGGCCCAGCAGGGGCCCGACATCGTCGGCGTGACGGCGTCGATCTCGACCCGGCCCAGGAAGCCGGCTGCGGCGACCTCGTCGAGGTGGGGGGTGTGCAGCGACGGCAGCAGATCGAAGCGGACGCCGTCGATGCCGACGACGAGAACCCGTCGGGTGTTCATCGGTGGAAGCTCCCGGGTGTGGCTGGTCGGTGGCGGACACGGTCGGGGCGGGGAGAGGGCCATCGGGCGGGCGAGCGCGTCAGTCGACCCGGCGCAGCCGGATCAGACGGCTGGCGTAGTCGCCGGCGGGCAGGCCGGGATCGATGCCGCGGCTCCGGAGGGCGGCGCCGCCGTGGAGCCGGCCGGTCTCCAGGTCGCGGTAGCGCGCCGCGGGGTCGAGGGCGGGCAGGCGCAGCGGGGCGGGCCGGTGGCCGAAGCGGGTGGTCGGCCGCCAGGCGAGCAGGGCGTGCTCGGCGCCGTCACGGGCCGCGTAGTGGACTGCGGTGAGCCCGTCGTGGCCGGTGAGCCGGTACTGGCGGCCGTGCTGCACGAGCGGCCGGATCCGCTTGTACTGGTCGACCAGGTCGGCGGCCTCCGCGAGCTCCTCCCTCGTCCACCGGGTGAGGTCGCCGCCGAGGCCGAGCGCCCCGGCCATGGCGACGTGGAAGCGGAAGCGCAGGGGTGTGCTGCGGCCGGTGATGCCGTTGGGGGAGTCCGTGACCCAGGCGGCCATGGACTGGGCCGGGAAGAGCTGGCTGAAGCCGTGTTGGACGGAGATCCGGTCGACCGGGTCGGTGTTGTCGGAGGTCCAGGCCTGGTCGGTCCGGGCGAGGACGGCGAGGTCGACCCGTCCGCCGCCCCCGGCGCAGGCCTCGATCCGCAGGCCGGGGTGGTCGGAGCGCAGTCGGTCCATGATCCGGTGGACGGCCCGGACGTGGTCGATCCAGAGCCGGTCGGGATCCGGGTGGCCGGCCCAACCGGCTTCGGTGAAGGGGCGGTTGGCGTCCCATTTGAGCCAGTCCACGTCGTTCTCGGTGACCAGCCGGTCGAGCGTCGAGTGCACCAGGGCCTCCACCTCGGGGCGGGCGAGGTTGAGCACGAGCTGGTGGCGCAGCTCGGTCGCGTCCCGGGTGGGTGCGTGGATCACCCAGTCGGGGTGGGCGCGGTACAGGTCGCTGTCGGCGTTGACCATCTCGGGCTCCACCCACACGCCGAAGGCCATGCCGTGGCCGTGGACGTGGTCGGCGAGTGGCCGCAGGCCGTCGGGGAAGGCCTCCGGCCGGGGCGTCCAGTCGCCGAGGCCGGCGCGGTCGTCGGTGCGGGCGCCGAACCAGCCGTCGTCCAGGACGAAGAGCTCGACGCCGAGCCCGGCGGCGAGGTCGGCGAGGCGGCACTGGCCCGCCCGGTCGACGTCGAAGCCGGTGGCCTCCCAGGAGTTGTAGAGGACGGGCCGGTCCCGGTCGGGTCCGGGCAGGACGGTGGAACGGAGGTGGTCGTGCCAGGCGCGGCTCGCCCCGCCGAAGCCGTCGGGGGTGTAGAGGCCGGCGAAGACCGGGGTGCTCATCGTCTCGCCGGGTTGCAGGGCCCAGCTGAGTCCCTCGTGGCCGAAGCCGCCCGTCCAGGTGGTGCGGCCGACCGGGTCGCGGTGCACGGTGATCCGCCAACTCCCGCTCCAGGCCAGCGCGGTGCTCCAGACGTCGCCCCGCTCCTCGGTGGCGGTGCCGTCGTCGAGCGTCAGCCAGGGGCTCGCGTGGTGGCCGGTGAGCCCCCGGCGGCTGGTGAGGACGGTCTCGGCGACCGGAAGGCGGTCTCGGTGCAGCTGGAACTCGCTGGACCAGCCGCCCACCAGATGGCCGAGCCGGTAGTCGGGCAGCGGCGGCGCCGTCCAGGACGCCGAGTCCAGGCGCTGGACCGTGATCGGGCCGGAGCCGCTCCCCGGGGTGCCGGTGTGGGTGAGTTCGGTCCAGCGTTCGATCACGTCGCTGCCGAGGTGCACCCGGTAGCAGAGATCGGCGGTCAGCGGGTAGCGACGGTCCGTCAGGTGCAGCCGCAGCTCGCCGCCGTCGATGCGGTGGCCGAGGAAGCGCCACTGGGCGCCGACGGTGCCGTCCGGGAAGCGGACCTGGAGGCCGGCCGGGCCGAAGCGGGCGCCGGTCTGGATGCCCAGTTCGTCGGCAGCCGCCTCGTCCTCGAAGCTGCTGTCCGCGGGGGAGTGGGGGTGCGGCAGCTCCGGGGCTTCGAGCTCGGGCCCCCAGTGGACGTGTCGGGGGCTGCCGTCGGCGCCGACGCGTACGGCGTAGACGCTGTTCGGGGTGCGCAGGACGGCGAGGCCGAGGGCGGTGTCGAAGGAGACGGCGGAAGGGGCGGAAGGCACGGATGTCCCCCAGAGAGGAGGTGGGTGATCGGACCGGGGGCCGGAGCGCGGAACAAGCCGTCCGGGCGGGCCTGGTGCGGCGACTGACGGCACGGAGGTGGCCCGAGATTAGGCCCGGCGGACCGCCGAAATCAATACTGGAAGAAGTTATTTATTTGCCGTAGGTTGCACGGGTGTTTCCGAACCATGCGCAACCTCTGGTCACCGCGCCGGCCGAGACGTCGGTGCTCGCCCTGCTGCTGACCGAAGGCCCCCTCAGCCGGGTCGAGTTGGCCCGCCGCACCGGCCTGTCGTCCACCGCGGTCACCAAGGCCGCGCGGCCGCTCATCGACGACGGCTACCTGCACGAGCTCCCCCCGGAACGCACCGCCCCGGGCGCCGGACGGCCCGTCAACCCGCTGGCCGTCACCGTGGACCGGGAGTTCTTCGTCGGGGTCAAGATCAGCGCCGAGGCCCTCTTCGGCACGGTCTGCGACCTGCGGGCCGGCATGCGGGCCACGGCAGACCTCCGGCTGGGCGAGGACCGCGGCCCGGAGGCCGTGTGCGCCCTGGTCGGCGAACTCGTCGAGCGCCTGCTCGACGCGGACCCGACGTTCCGGGGGCGCACCCGCCACCTCGGCATCGCGGTCTCCGGCGACGTCGACCGCGCCGCCGGCCGGGTCCGCTACTCCGTCCTCCCCGGCTGGCGCGACGTTCCGCTCGCCGGGGCGGTGGCGAGGTCGACCGGCCTGAGCGTCACCGTGGAGAACGACGTCAAGGCGCTCACCGCCGCCGAGCACTGGTTCGGCGAGGGCATCGGCACCGAGTACTTCGCGCTGGTCACCATCGGCGCGGGGATCGGCTCCGGTCTGGTCGTCAACGGTCAGCTGATCGCCGGGGCGTACGGGGTGGCCGGCGAGATGGGACACATCTCCATCGACCCGGCCGGTCCGGTCTGCCACTGCGGCCAGACCGGTTGCGTGGAGGCGATCGCCTCCAGCGACGCCATCCTGGCCGCGGTCCGCACCGCCACCGGTGACACGGACCTCGACTTCGACGGTGCCGTTCAGCTCGCCCGCGGCGGTGACCCCGCCGCCCGCGACGCCTTCGCACGGGCCGGCCGGGCGATCGGTACCGGCATCGCCACCCTGGTCAACCTGCTCGGCCCCGAACGGGTCGTCGTGACCGGGGAGGGCCTCGACACCTACGACCTCTTCGGAGTGCACATCAGGGAGGCCTACGCCGCGCACTGCTTCAAGGCCGCGGCGAAGTCCCCGCTGACCCTGCGCCCGCTCCCCTGGGAGGAGTGGGCCAGAGGAGCCGCCGTCCTGGGCATCCAGGCGCTGTTCCCGTAACACCCGGCACCACCCGGCCCCGCGCCCGCGGGAGCAGGCCCGTCCACCGTCCCGTCGCAGCGGAATCCCGGCCGGTGCCCGTCGAATGCCTGGCAGCAACCGACGGCGGACACCGACCGGAACGGACACACCCACACCCACCCTCGAGGATGCGATATGAGCGCACACAGATCGCAGCTTAGCCGACGCGGATTCCTCAGCGGCTCGCTGCTCTTCGTCGCCGGCGCCGCGGTCGGCTGCAGCACCGACCCGACCGGCGGCGGCTCCTCCGGCGCCAGGACCACGTTGAACGTCTGGTACCACGCCTACGGCGAGGCCGGGACCCAGCAGGCCGTCACCCGGTACGCCGAGACCTTCACCAAGGCCCACCCCGACATCGCGGTCAAGGTCACCTGGGTCCCCGGCGACTACACCAGCAAGCTCAACGCGACCCTCCTCACCGACGGCGCGCCCGACGTCTTCGAGATCGGCGACTTCAACGCGGGCATGGCCCGGCGCGGCCAGACGGCCCCGCTCGACGACCTGTACGGCGCCGCCAAGGCCGACTTCAACCCGGGCGACCTCGCCTACCTGACCGTCGACGGCAAGATCCACGGCGTCAAGATGATCGACGACGTCGTGATGCTGTACTACCGCAGGAGCGTCCTCGCCAAGGCGGGCATCAAGCCTCCCACCACCTTCGACGAGCTGGCCGCCGCGGCCAAGGCGCTCACCACCAAGAACGGCAAGGGGCTGTTCGTCGGCAACGACGGCATCGGTGAGACCCCGTCCATGGCGGTGCTCTCGAACGGCGGCGACCTGGTCGCCGGCGGCAAGGTGGCCTACGCCTCCCCGCAGGCCGTCGAGGCGGTCACCGGCCTCAAGCGGCTGCACGACGACCAGTCCCTGCTGCTCGGCTTCACCACCGACTGGTGGGATCCGTCCGCCTTCACCCAGGACGTCGTCCCGCTCCAGTGGTGCGGCCTCTGGGCGATGCCCGCGATCAGGACCGCGCTCGGCGACGACTTCGGCGTCCTGCCCTGGCCGGCCTTCAAGCCGGGCGGCAGCCCGGTGCTGCGGGTCGGCGGCTGGACCGGCTGCGTCAACGCCAAGGGCAAGCACGTGGACGCGGCCAAGAGGTTCGTCCAGTGGCTCTGGGTCGAACAGACCGACCTCCAGAAGGACTTCGCGGAGAGCTACGGCTTCCACATCCCGCCGCGCACCTCGGTCGCCGCCTCCGCGGCCAAGCTCGCCCAGGGCACCGCCAAGGAGACCGTCGAGCTCGCCGCCAAGTACGGCAGGAACAACCCGAACACCTGGGACACCGCGGTCGCCACCCCGTTCAACGCGGCCGCCGCCAAGATAGCCGCCGGGCAGGGCGACCCCGCCCAGCTGCTCACCGATGCGGCCAAGCAGGCCCAGACCGCCGTGGACAAGCAGCTCGGCGGATGAGCGCCACCTCGGACACCATCCGGCGCTCCCGGCGCGCCGGGCGCCCCGCGGTCGTACCGCGGGGCCCCGCCCGGCCCCGCCGCCCCGGGCGTGCCGACCGGCGCGCCTGGGGAGCGTTCGCCCTGCTCGTCGGCCCGATGCTGATCGGCCTCGGGATCTTCAAGTACGTGGCAATCGGCTGGAGCTTCCTGCTCAGCCTCAGCGACGCCCACGGCACCATCGCCCTCGGCCACTGGGTCGGCCTGGACAACTACCGGCAGCTGCTCGCCGACCCGGCCTTCCGCTCCTCGTTGGTCCAGATCGTGCTGTTCACCCTCGCGATCGTGCCGGTCACCTTCGCCGTGTCGCTCGGCCTCGCGCTGCTCGTGCACCGCGTCCGGCGCGGCCGGGCGGTGGTGCGCACCGCCTTCCTGATCCCGACCGCCGTGTCCTACGTCGCGGCCTCGCTGCTGTGGAAGATGTGCCTGTTCAACGGCCTGCCGGCCGGCGTCGCCAACACGGTCGGCGGCTGGTTCGGGACGGCCGCCGTCCCCTGGCTGCAGACCACCGACCCCCCGCTGTACTGGATCGTCCTGGTCAGCCTCCGGCTCTGGCTCCAGGTCGGCTTCTACATGGTGCTCCTGCTGGCAGGTCTGCAGGCCATCCCCAGGGACGTGTACGAGGCCGCGGCCCTCGACGGCGCCACCGGCTGGCGGCTGCTGCGGCGGATCACCCTGCCATTGCTGCGCAACACGTCCGTCGCGGTGCTGATGCTCCAGTTCATCGCCGCCTTCCAGGCCTTCGACGAGTTCTACAACCTGTTCAACAGCGGCCTGTCCGGCACCGGCACCGCGCCCGTGCAGACCCCCCTGGTCTACCTGTACAACACCGCGATGGGCGCCCAGAACTACGGCCTCGGATCGGCGGGCGCCTTCGTCCTCACCGCGCTGATCGTGGGCGTGACCCTGGTCCAGGGCCGGATGACCGGCTTCGGCAAGGGAGGGGAGTGAACCGGCCATGACGACCAACCCGTTGAAGCGCCTGCGCCCCGGCGCACGCGGACTGCTGGTGGGCCTGCTGACGGCGGTCTTCCTGGCGCCGTTCTACCTGATGCTGCGCAACGCGCTGATGGACTCCAGGAGCCTGACCTCACCCGAGTGGACGTGGTGGCCCTCGCCCATGCACTGGGAGAACTTCACCGCGCTCTTCGACGACCCGGCCCTGCACCTGGGCCGGGCCCTGGGGAACTCGCTGCTGATCGCCGGGATCACCGCCCCCGTCTCGACGCTCCTGGCCTCCGCCGCCGGGTACGCCCTCGCGCGGATCCCGGTGCCCGGACGCGGTGTGCTGCTGGCCCTGGTGGTGGCCACGCTGATGATCCCCGGCTCGGTCACCTTCGTGCCCACGTTCGTGGTGGTCGGCTCGATGGGCGGGGTCAACACGCTGTGGGGCATCGTCGCACCAGGCCTGTTCAACCCCTTCGCCGTCCTGCTGTTCCGGAACTTCTACCTGCAGTTCCCGTCCGAGATCGAGGAGGCCGGACGGCTGGACGGCCTGGGCTGGCTGGGGCTCTACCGCCGGATCGCCCTGCCCAGTTCGGGCGCCATGCTCGCCTCGCTCGGGGCGCTCGCCTTCATCGACAGCTGGAACGCCTTCCTGTGGCCGCTGGTCATCGGGCAGGATCCGTCGGCCTGGACCGCCCAGATCGCGCTGTCCACCTTCCTCACCTCGCAGACCATCAACCTGCCCGGCCTGTTCGCCGGCGCGGTCGTGACCGTCGCCCCGCTGGTGGCGATGTTCCTCATCGCCCAGCGGTACATCGTCGAAGGCATCGCCACCAGCGGCCTCAAGGGCTGACCCCTCCCAAGCGCCACCGGTCACCCCGTCACACCGGCACCCCGTCACCTCGGCCCCGCGGCTCTGCGGCCCCGGGGCCCGGGGCTCTGCACCACGCTCCTCTCCCTCGTCCACCCCACCCGGAGAGAACCGTCATGAGAACCGTACGATCCGCCACGCGCGGAATCCCCGCGCTGCTCGCCGCCGCCGCCCTGCTGGGCGTGGCCGTCCCCGGCCCGGCCGCCGCGGCCCCCGCCACCGCCGCCACGTCCGCCCCGGTCGCCCTGACGGGCGCGCAGCTGTCCGCCTCCTGGACCGGTCCGCTGTCCACCCGGGGCCGCTACGTCGTCGACGCGCACGGCGACCGCTTCAAGCTCAAGTCCGGCAACTGGGCCGGCGCCCAGGGCACGTACCAGGGGAGCGGCGACGTCGGCGACGTGAACAACCACCAGGCCCACCAGAAGTCGAACAACATCCCGCTGGGGCTGGACCGGACCCCGATCGCGCAGATCATGGCCGACTTCCACGCGCTCGGGATCAACAGCGTCCGGCTCCCGTTCGCCAACGCGATGATCCACGACCCGGCCGCGGTGCCGGACTCGGCGGTCGCCGCCAACCCGGAGCTGAAGGGCAGGACCCCACTGGAGGGGTTCGACGCCGTCGTGGCGGCGCTGACCGCCGACGGCTTCGCGGTGATCCTCAACAACCACACCACCACGTACCGCTTCTGTTGCGGCCTGGACGGCAACGAGCGCTGGAACAGCGGCCAGTCGACACAACAGTGGGTCGACGACTGGGTGTTCATGGCCAAGCGCTACCGGGACGACAAGCGGGTGGTCGGCGCCGACCTGCGCAACGAGGTCCGCCGTGACACCTGGAACGATCCGAACTGGGGCTGGGGCGACGACCACGACACGTACACCGCCTACGAGCAGGCCGGAAACGCGATCCTGCAGGCCGATCCGGACCTGCTGATCGTCATGGAGGGCATCAACTGGCAGGGCATCCCGGCCTCCCTCTTCTCGTACGAGCGGCCGAACCTCAAGCGGGTCGCCACCCTCTCGCACACCCTGATCGACTCGAACAAGCTGGTGTACTCCGTGCACTTCTACGGCTACACCGGCCCGTCCAACACCGGTGCGGGCAGTGGCTGGGGAGCGACCGACGACCCGCGCTACGAGGACTTCACCCCCGAGAAGCTCGCCGAGGTCGTGAAGGAGGAGGGGACCTTCGTGACCGAGGAGGGCAAGCACTACACCGCCCCGGTGTGGGTCAGCGAGTTCGGCGCGGCCGGGCGCGACTCCACCGACGCCAAGGAGCAGGCCTGGTTCAGGAACTTCACCGACATCCTGGTCAAGACCGACACCGACTTCGCCGTCTGGCCGCTGGTCGGCTGGACCGACGCCGCGGGCAGGCCGCAGGACAACTGGGCGATGCTCACCTACGACGCCGCCGGGAGGCGGCTCGGCATCGAGGACGGCGGCGACTGGCGCGCCACCGACTGGAACAAGCTCGTGACCGCCCCCGGCCGGAGCGGAGCGGTCGCCCCGGTCGACCACTGGAACATCGTCGACATCGACCACGGCGACTGGAACCTCTCCCGCACCATGCTCGCCAGGGCCGACTGGAGCCCGGGCGACCACAAGGGCAACTGTCCCGACACCGAGCGCCTGGTCGGCCTCAGTCGCAGCTACGGCCGCGGGCTCTGCACCGACGTCGCCGAACCGCGCAAGGCGGCGGGCGCCTGGGAGAAGGTCGACGGCGAGAAGTACGTCCGGCAGGGCGACTGGGCGTCCGGCTACAACAAGGTGCAGTGCCCGGTGAACAGCTTCGCGGTCGGCTACAGCATGAACGGCCCCGCCATGGTCTCGTTGCTGTGCGCGCCCTCCGCCACCCCGCTGCCGACCAACGGCCGCACGCTCTGGTTCGACCGCGGCAACAACCCCGACACCGCCTGGTCGGTGCACGGGAACTGGGCCGAGGACGACTACAAGGGCATGTGCGCCGACAACGAGTACGTCGCCGGCGTGGCCATGACCTGGGCGTGGGCCCAGCGCGGCCGGCCCGACGCCCTGCTCTGCCGCCCCCTCACCTGATCCACCCCCACCGATCGGCTAGGAGTACCCCGGTATGCCACGACTGGAGATCGCCGACGACGGCTTCCGCCTCGACGGCCGACCCCTGCGCATCATCTCAGGCGGACTGCACTACTTCCGCGTCCACCCGGAGCAATGGGCCGACCGGCTCCGCAAGGCGCGGCTGCTGGGACTCAACACGGTCGAGACCTACGTCCCCTGGAACCTCCACGCCCCCCGACCCGGTGAACTCCGGCTGGACGGAGGTCTCGACCTGCCCCGCTTCCTCGGCCTGGCCGCCGCCGAGGGCCTGCACGTGCTGCTCCGGCCCGGCCCCTACATCTGCGCCGAGTGGGAGGGCGGCGGCCTGCCGTCCTGGCTGCTCGCCGAGGAGGGCATCCGGCTGCGCAGTCGCGACCCCCTCTTCCTCGGCGCCGTCGACGACTACCTCGCCGACCTCCTCCCCCCGCTGAAGCCGTACCTGTCCACCCACGGCGGCCCGGTCGTCGCCGTCCAGCTGGAGAACGAGTACGGCGCGTACGGCGAGGACACCGGCTACCTGGCCGACCTCGCGGAGCTGCTGCGCGCGCACGGCGTCGACGTCCCGCTCTTCACCTGCGACCAGCCCGCCGACCTGGACCGCGGCGGCCTGGACGGGGTGCTGCGCACCGCGAACTTCGGCAGCCGGGTCGAGGCCGGCCTCGCCGAGCTGCGGCGGCACCAGCCGACCGGCCCGCTGATGTGCTCGGAGTTCTGGATCGGCTGGTTCGACCGCTGGGGCGGCACCCACACCACCCGCGACCCGGCCGACGCCGCCGCCGACCTGGACCGCCTGCTCGCCGCCGGAGCCTCCGTCAACATCTACATGTTCCACGGCGGCACCAACTTCGGCTTCACCAACGGCGCCAACGACAAGGGCAGGTACCGGCCGACCGTCACCTCCTACGACTACGACTCGCTCCTCGACGAGGCCGGCGACCCCACCCCCAAGTACGAGGCGTTCCGCGAGGTCATCGCGAAGTACGCGCCCGTGCCCGCCGAGCCGGTGCCCGCCCCGGGCCGGAAGCTCGCCCCCGTGACCGTCGAACTCGACTCCGGTGCCGGCCTGTTGGACCAGACGCAGCGGCTCGGCCGGGCGGTCACCGCCGACCGTCCGCTGAGCATGGAACAGCTCGGCCAGGCGTTCGGCTTCGTGCTGTACGAGGCGACCCTGCCGGAGGCCGGTCCCGCCGTGCTGCGGATCGACGAGGTCCACGACCGCGCCCAGGTGTTCGTCGACGGGCAGCCCGTCGGCGTCCTGGAGCGGGAGGACCACGAGCACGCCCTCGGCTTCGCCGTCCCGCGGCGGGGCACACGCCTGTCCGTCCTGGTGGAGAACCAGGGCCGGGTCAACTACGGGACCGGCATCCACGACCGCAAGGGCCTGCTCGGCCGGGTCACCGTCAACGGCGAGGAGCCGGCCGGCTGGTCCAGCCGCCCGCTGCCTCTGGAGACCCTCGAAGGCCTCGCCTTCACCCCCGTCGCACCGGTGGTCGGCCCGGCCTTCCACCGGGGCCACCTGCACCTGGACGAGCCGGCCGACTGCTACCTCGCCCTGCCCGGGTGGACCAAGGGCCAGGCCTGGGTCAACGGCTTCCCGCTGGGCCGCTACTGGTCCCGCGGCCCGCAGACCACCCTGTACGTCCCCGCGCCGGTGCTCCGTGCTGGTGACAACGAGATCACCGTGCTGGAGCTCCACGCCTCCGCCGCGTCCACCGTCGAGCTGCTGGACCGGCCCGACCTGGGCCCGACCCAGGACTGAGACTCACCCGGGTGGCGGGGGCGGGCACGGTCGGCTGGCCGGCTCGCCCCGTCCGGCCGGCCTCCTCCTCGCCCGACCCGCCGACCTCGCAATTGGTCCAGACCTATTGACGGAGTCTGCCACCCCTCCTACGATCCGGACCGGCACAGCCCCACATGTCCCCACCTCACCCGGAGCCGGGCGTCACGCCCCCACGCGCTGGTCATGCCCATGGCGCTCGGCGGGAAGGGAGCACAGCATGTTCCGTCGGAGGTCGCGTACTCCACGCCTGTCGGGCGTTCTCCGCCCCGCTCCGGATCCCGGTCGCCCGCAGGGCGATCAGGCCGGGAACGAGCCGCTCCGGAGTCCTCGCCTGGGGGCGCGCGTGGCGCGTGCACCGCAGGTGAACCGGGTCGGCCCCGCCGAGCGCGGACCGACCGTCCTGCGGCGCTCCCTCGCCGCGGTGAGCGCCGCCGCCGTCGTCGCCGGCGGCATCGCCGTGGCCGGTTCCGTCACAGCCGGGGCTGCCACGCCCAACCTGGTGACCAACGCCGGATTCGAGGACGGACTCTCCGGCTGGACCTGCTCCGGCGGCTCCGGCGTGGCCGTCGGCAGCCCGGTCCACGCCGGAGCCGCCGCACTCCGGGCGACGCCGACCGGCCAGGACGACGCCGAGTGCAGCCAGACCGTCGCCGTGCAGCCGAACTCCCAGTACACGCTGAGCGCCTACGTCCAGGGCAGCTATGTCTACCTGGGCGCCTCCGGAGCCGGCGTCACCGGCGCCCCTTCCACCTGGACGCCGAACAGCCCGTCCTACGGCCCGCTCAGCGTCGGCTTCACCACCGGGCCGAACACCACGTCGGTGACCGTCTACCTGCACGGCTGGTACGGGCAGCCCGCGTACTACGCGGACGACGTCGCGCTCACCGGTCCCGGCGGCAGCAGCCCCACACCGACCACCACCGCTCCTCCGACCACCACCGCTCCTCCGACCACCACTGCTCCTCCGACCACCACGCCGCCGGGCGACACCTGCCCCACGAAGCCCAAGCCGTCGGGCAAGGTGCTGCAGGGCTACTGGGAGAACTGGGACGGCGCCGCGAACGGCGTCCACCCGGGCATGGGCTGGGTCCCCATCACGGACAGCCGGATCGCCGCGCACGGCTACAACGTCATCAACGCCGCCTTCCCGGTGATCCTCTCGGACGGCACCGTGCTGTGGCAGGACGGCATGGACGCCGGCGTCAAGGTCTCGACCCCCGCCGAGATGTGCCGGGCCAAGGCGGCCGGGTCGACGATCCTGATGTCGATCGGCGGTGCCGCCGCAGGCATCGACCTGAGCTCCGCCACCGTCGCCGACCGGTTCGTGGCGACCGTCGTGCCGATCCTCAAGAGGTACAACTTCGACGGGGTCGACATCGACATCGAGACCGGCCTGTCCGGGAGCGGCGACATCAACACCCTCTCCGCCTCCCAGGCCAACCTGGTGCGCATCATCGACGGCGTGCTCGCCCGGATGCCCGCGGGCTTCGGCCTGACGATGGCGCCCGAGACCGCGTACGTCACCGGTGGGAGCGTCACCTACGGGTCGATCTGGGGCGCCTACCTGCCGATCATCAAGAAGTACGTCGACAACGGGCGACTGTGGTGGCTGAACATGCAGTACTACAACGGCAGCATGTACGGCTGCTCCGGCGACTCCTACCAGGCCGGGACCGTCCAGGGCTTCACCGCGCAGACCACCTGCCTCGACAGCGGCCTGACCGTCCAGGGCACCACCGTCAAGGTGCCGTTCGACAAGCAGGTGCCCGGTCTGCCGGCCCAGCCCGGTGCGGGTGGCGGCTACCTGGCGCCGGGCCTGGTCGCCCAGTCGTGGAACGCCTTCGGTGGTGCGCTGAAGGGGCTGATGACGTGGTCGGCCAACTGGGACGGCTCGAAGGGCTGGACCTTCGGCGACAACGTGAAGTCGCTCCAGGGTCGCTGACGCCCCGCTGAGTCCCGCACGGCCGGCCGCCCCCCCCTGCGGTGGCGGGTTGCGGAGACCGTAGGCTGCCTGCTTCCGGCGATCGCCGGAAGCAGGCGGTGGGCACCAGGACGGGGGACGGCATGGGGTACCGGATCGAGCGGATCGGGACCGAGGACTGGGAGCACCTCCGGCGGGTGCGGCTGGCGCAGTTGCTGGACACGCCGATGGCGTTCGCGGAGACCCACGCGACCGCGCTCGCGTTCGGCGAGGACGAGTGGCGTTCGCGGACGGCGCGGGTCAACGAGCCGGGCTGCATCGGCCTGGTGGCCGTGGACGAGGCCGGCGAGTGGGTCGGCACGATGATCTCGTTCGCCTCCGGGCCGGGAAGCGCCGTGCTGGTCGGCGTCTGGGTGGATCCCGGGCACCGGGGCCGCGAACGCGGGGTTGCGGACCGCCTGCTGGACGGCATCGTCGCGTGGGCGCGGACCGCGGCCGGGGCGCGCCGGCTGGTGCTGACCGTGCACGAGGACAACCCGCGGGCGACGGCCTTCTACGAGCGGCGCGGCTTCGCGTTCACCGGTGCGTCCGAGCCCTACGTGCTGGACCCGGACAGCCGGCTGGCCGAGATGGTCCTGCCGCTCGACTGACGCAGTGGCGGCGGCGTGGGCGCGCACCGGTCCGCAGGGTCGTGCCCGCTCCGCCCCGACGGCTCCCGGTGACCGGCCGGTAGGCGCCCTGTCAGCCGCGCCCCGGGCCGGCCGGGCAGCCCGGCCCCGGCTCGGCGCGTCCGCCCGACCGGCCCCGGAAGGGAGCCCCGGCCTCCGGGGGCGTCAGGCCGGGACGAGTGCGTCCCACTGCTCCCGCGTCGGGCCGTCGTGCGTCGGCGCGAAGTCCGGGCGGGCGGCCAGCCAGGCGGTGACGTGCCGGTCCACCTCCTCGGTGCCGTAGGCCTCGTCGGCCGGTTGCAGGAGGTGGCGCACCCGGGCGCGCGCCCTCATCACGACGGGATCGTCGAAGGCGCAGGCGGCCAGGGCGGCGGCCCGCCGGTCCGGCGGCGGAGCGCTCTCGGCGAGGCGCTGCTCGTTGACGCGGTCGGCCGCCACCTGCTCGTCGAACCACGGGCGGAGGGTCCGCGCGGCCCAGTCGTGGTACCAGGCCGGGTCCACGGCGATCCGGTCGACGTGGGTGGCGAGGTACTGGGCGGCACGGAGGCCGAGGGCCACGCCGTGGCCCAGGGTGGGGTTGGTGTGGACGAGGCTATCCCCGGCGTTGACCAGCCCGGTGACGACGGGTCCGTCGGCGTCGGCGAGGGAGGTCCAGCGGTTGTCCAGCCCGGCCATCGCCAGGACGGCCGACCGGGGTTCGGGCGCCAGGTCGAGCCAGGCGGCGCAGGCGGGGAAGCGGCGGGCGGCGGCCTCGAACACGGCGGGGTCGGTGAGCGCTCCGCGGGTCGGATCGGTCGTGGAAAGCACGATGTTCACCGCGAACGTGTCGTTGTCGGACGGGAAGACGCCGGCGAGCGCGAACGGTGCGGCGGAACCGGTCCTCACCTGCCCCGGGTCGCGCGGGCCCTCGGCGCGCAGGCGGTACCAGCGGCACAGGTAGGCGATCCCGGCGCGGTGGCTGTCGACCACGGGGCGGCGGCAGCCGGCCGCGACCAGCCAGGCGGGAACCGGGGAGCGGCGACCGGACGCGTCGACGACGAGGTCCGCCCGGTGCGTCTGCCCGTCCGCCTGCACGCCGGTGACCCGGACGGGCCGGCCCTCGCCGAAGGTGAGGGCGCGCACCCGGCAGCCGAGCCGCACGTCGACGGCGGGCTCCCGCCGTACGGCCGCGGTCAGGGCGGCCTCCAGCACGATGCGGCGGGTGCGCAGGGTCACCAGCTCCTCGTCGCCGGCCCGGTGCGGCGGGTGCTCGGCGAACCAGTCGAAGTCGTGGTACTCCCGGGCTCCGCGTGCCAGCAGGTCCGCGTGGACGTCGGGGGCCTCGGCGCGCAGCACCGTGCGGACGGGGGCGAGGAACGAGTGGGGTTGCACGGCCTGCGGGACCCGGGGCCTGCTCCAGCCGAAGAAGTCCCGGTCGAGGTCCTCGCCGGCGTCCCGGGCGTCCTGTTCGAACAACGTGACCGCATGGCCACGCCGGCCGAGCATGAGCGCCGTCCCCAGCCCGCTGATACCTCCGCCGATCACTGCAACCCGCGCCACTGGCTCCCCTTCGCGTCGTGTTGCGGAGCGAGCCTACTACCCGGTGATCTTGGGCGGGGACCGGCCCCGGACCGTCACGGACGGGTCCGCACCGGGGCCGGCACCAAAATCCGGTTGACGTGCGGGCAATGATGGGAGCGTGATCTCCGAGGAGCGCGCGGTCGAGCTGGTCAACGCCCTGCTGGCGCGGAAGCTGCCGACCTGGGAATGGGCGAGGCTGATTCCGGAGCTGGTGGTCCACGCCGTCGAGGAGCGGTCGGTCGGCTGGCTCGCCTACTGGACCACGCCGGAGGCCGCCCGCGACCCCGCTCGGCGAGGCACCCTGCACGGTGGCCCCTACCTGGTCGACCGGGAGGACGGGAGCATCCACTGGGTGCCCGGCATCGACTGGCACGACGACTGGGAGGAGCGCTACCTCCGGGACGTCAAGGGCATCAGGCTGCCCGACCCGCTCGCCGCCGAGGTGCGCCGCCTCGCCGCCTCCGCCGGGACCGCCGCCGCCATGCAGCACCTGCGCAAGGCGGCCCCGCGGATCGGTCTGCAGGAGGCCAAGGCCTACGTGACGATCGTCGGGGACGGCAGCGAGCCGCCCGAGGAGCTGGCGGTTCTCACCCGCAAGCCACGTCGCTGGGGCGAACCGGACCCGATCGAGACGGTCGCCGGCCCGGTGCTGTAGCGGCCTGCGCATCGGCCCCTCACGAGGGCCCGCGGCCGGTAGCGTGCCGGTATGACAAATGATGACGCCTTGATGACGGTGGGACAGCTGGCCTCGGCGATGGCTGCGTTGGGTCTGTACGAGGGCGACAACACGCCGGCCGAGCACGCCGAGTACGCCGCACAGGCCGGCGGTGTCGACGTCTACCGGCTGCGGCTGCTCAACGCTCTGCTCGGCTCGGTGCAGAGGGAGGTGATGCTCGCCGACGGCGTCGAGATGGCCGATGAAGTCCAGCAGGTCGTGTGGGGCGATCACCTGGAGTCCGCCAAGGCCGCGGACGACACGGTTGCCCAGATGGTCTTCGCGCGCTGGCAGACCTGGCGGGCGAGCCTCCCGATCATGGGGTTCGCCGAGTTCGAGGAGACCGGGCCGCTGCCGGTCGCCGCCGCGCACGCCTCCGAGGCGCTGCAACTGCTGCTCGGCTCGTACGGCGCGCTCCTCAAGGCGTTCGAGGCCGACGACGTCCAAGCCGCCGCCGCCCAGGCCGAGGTGCTGGAGCGGGCCGGGGAGATGCTGCAGTCCGCCGTCCGGAACACCGACCGAATGCTGGAGATGCTCAGGAGCATGGGCCGGTAGCCGTCCCGACCGGGCGCCCGGGAGGGCCGCTCGGCGGCCGGCAGAAAACAAGCAGGCATGATTGCTTTTTCTTCCCGGCGGTGCCACGCTGCTGCGCGACGGCGAAGGGTGGCGGGTGGTGGGCCACCGGTGGGGAGGTGGGCTGTGCGGTCGGAGGCGGTGCTGCGGGTCGGGAACGCGTCCGGGTTCTACGGGGACCGGTTCTCGGCGGTGCGGGAGATGCTGACAGGCGGGCCGCTGGACGTGCTCACCGGCGACTACCTGGCCGAGCTGACCATGCTGATCCTGGCCCGGGACCGGATCAAGGACCCGGCGACGGGATACGCGAAGACCTTCCTGCGGCAGATGGAGGAATGCCTCGGGCTGGCGCTGGAGCGCGGGGTGCGGATTGTGGTCAACGCGGGCGGGCTCGCGCCGGCCCGGCTGGCCGGGGCCCTGCGGGACCTGGCCCGGCGCCAGGGGTTGAATCCGGCCGTCGCCCATGTGGAGGGGGACGACCTGCTGCCGCGCAGCGCCGAACTCGGACTGCCGGAGGGCCTGTTGGCGGCCAACGCCTACCTCGGGGCGTTCGGCGTCGCCGAGTGCCTGAGGGCCGGGGCGGACGTGGTGGTCACCGGCCGGGTGACCGACGCCGCGCTGGTCGTCGGGCCGGCCATCGCCCGCTTCGGGTGGGCGGCGGACGAGCTGGACGCGCTCGCCGGGGCCGTGGTGGCCGGGCACGTGCTGGAGTGCGGCGCGCAGGCGACCGGGGGCAACTACGCGTTCTTCCGCGAGCACGACGTCACCCGTCCGGGCTTCCCGATCGCCGAGCTGGAGGCCGACGGCTCCAGCGTCATCACCAAGCACCCGGGCACCGGCGGCGCCGTCACGACCGGCACGGTCACGGCCCAACTCCTGTACGAGACGGGTGGTGCCTGCTACCTCGGGCCGGACGTCACGGCCCGACTGGACAGCGCCCGGCTCACCCAGGAGGGCCCCGACCGGGTGCGGATCGACGGCGTGCGCGGCGAGACGCCGCCGCCGACGCTGAAGGTGGGGCTGAACAGCCTGGGCGGATACCGCAACGAGGTGGTGTTCGTCCTCACCGGGCTCGACGTCGAGGCCAAGGCGGCACTGGTGCGGCGACAGCTGGACGCGGCGCTGCCGCCCGAGGCGCGGCCGGCCGAGCTGCGCTGGACCCTGGCCCGCACCGACCACCACGACGCGGACTCGGAGGAGGGTGCCTCGGCGCTCCTGCGGCTCACCGCCCGGGACCGCGACCCGGCCAAGGTCGGGCGTGAACTGGGCAAGGCTGCAGTGGAGCTGGGTCTCTCCGGCTACCCCGGCTTCCATCTCACCGCCCCGCCCGGGCCGGGCGCGCCGTACGGGGTGTTCACCGCCGCGTACGTCGACGCCGAGGAGGTGGCACACACCGCCGTGCTCCCCGACGGGGATCGGGTCGCGATCGCGCCCGCACCGCGGAAGGCCACCTCGCCGGTGCCCTGCGCGGACGACCCCGGCGCAGGACTCCTCGACCCCGGCGCGGGAGTCCCCGCCCCGCCCCCGGCCGGCCCCACCCGCCGGGCGCCGCTCGGCCTGGTGGCGGGTGCCCGCAGCGGGGACAAGGGCGGCGACGCCAACCTCGGCGTCTGGGCCCGCGACGACGCCGGATGGAGCTGGCTCGCGCACACCCTCACCATCGACCTCATCCGTCAACTCCTGCCCGAGACAGCAGACTTGCCGATCGAACGGCACCTGCTCCCGAACCTCCGCGCGGTCAACTTCACCATCACCGGCCTGCTCGGCGAGGGCGTCGCCGCCCAACACCGCTTCGACCCGCAGGCCAAGGCCCTGGGGGAGTGGCTCCGCTCCCGCCACCTCGACATCCCGGAGGCGCTGCTGTGACCGTCCTGCCCACCCGCCTCGACCCGGCCGGCGCCGACCACGCCGAGCACCGCGCCGCGATGCTCGGCAAGCTCGCCGACCTCGATGCCGAGCACGCCAAGGCGCTGGCCGGCGGCGGACCGAAGTACGTCGAACGGCACCGCAGGCGGGGCAAGTTGCTGCCCCGCGAACGGATCGAGCTGCTGATCGACCAGGACTCCCCGTTCCTCGAACTCTCCCCGCTCGCCGCCTGGGGCAGCGACTACCCGGTGGGCGCCGCCCTGGTGACCGGCATCGGAGTGATCGAGGGTGTCGAGTGCGTGATCACCGCGAACGACCCGACCGTGCGCGGCGGTGCCAGCAACCCCTGGACGCTCCGCAAGGCGCTGCGCGCCAACGAGATCGCCCTCACCAACCGCCTCCCGCTGGTCAATCTGGTCGAGTCCGGCGGGGCCGACCTGCCCAGCCAGAAGGAGATCTTCATCCCCGGCGGGGCCCTCTTCCGCGACCTCACCCGCCTCTCCGCGGCCGGGATCCCCACCGTGGCGGTGGTGTTCGGCAACTCGACGGCCGGCGGTGCCTACGTGCCGGGGATGTCCGACCACACCGTGATGGTGAAGGAACGGGCGAAGGTCTTCCTCGGCGGACCGCCGCTGGTGAAGATGGCCACCGGCGAGGAGTCCGACGACGAGTCGCTGGGCGGGGCCGAGATGCACGCCCGCACCTCCGGGCTCGCCGACCACTTCGCCGTGGACGAGCCGGACGCGCTGCGCCTGGCCCGCCGGGTCGTCGCGCGCCTCGACCACCGCAAGCCGGGCCCCGATCCGGACGTCCACGCCGAGCCGCCGAAGTACGACGAGGAGGAACTGCTGGGCATCGTCCCGGGCGACCTCAAGGTGCCGTTCGACCCGCGCGAGGTGATCGCACGGATCGTCGACGGCTCGGACTTCGACGAGTTCAAGCCGCTCTACGGGACGAGCCTCGCGACCGGCTGGGCACGGCTGCACGGCTACCCGGTCGGCATCCTGGCCAACGCGCAGGGCGTGCTGTTCAGCGAGGAGTCCCAGAAGGCCGCCCAGTTCATCCAACTCGCCAACCAGCGCGACATCCCGCTGCTGTTCCTGCACAACACCACGGGCTACATGGTCGGCAAGGACTACGAGCAGGGCGGCATCATCAAGCACGGCGCGATGATGATCAACGCTGTCGCCAACTCCCGCGTCCCGCACCTGTCGGTACTGATGGGCGCCTCGTACGGGGCCGGTCACTACGGCATGTGCGGGCGGGCGTACGAACCGCGGTTCCTGTTCGCCTGGCCGAGTGCCAAGTCGGCCGTGATGGGCCCGCAACAGCTGGCCGGTGTGCTGTCGATCGTCGCGCGGCAGTCCGCGGCGGCGAAGGGGCAGCCGTACGACGAGGACGCGGACGCCGCGATCCGGGCCGTGGTCGAGCAGCAGATCGAGGCGGAGTCGCTGCCGGTCTTCCTCTCCGGACGGCTCTACGACGACGGCGTGATCGACCCGCGCGACACCCGGACGGTGCTCGGCCTCTGCCTCTCGGCCGTCCACAACGCCCCGGTCGAGGGCGCCCGCGGCTACGGCGTCTTCCGGATGTGACGGCACCTGCGCCCGGCGTCCGTGCCCCGCACCCGGGCCCGGCGCGACGCCCGCACCGGTCGAACGCCGAGCCGCCCGAACGCCGAGCGGCCGAGCCGCCGAGCGCCGAGCTCCGAGAAGCCACACGCGACACGCGACATGCGAGGAACCCTGACGTGATCACCAACCTGCTGGTCGCCAACCGCGGCGAGATCGCCCGCCGGGTCTTCCGCACCTGCCGGAGCCTGGGCATCGCCACCACGGCGGTCCACTCCGACCCGGACGCCGACGCCCCGCACACCCGCGAGGCCGACGTGGCCGTCCGGCTGCCCGGCGCCGCGCCCGCCGACACCTACCTGCGCGGCGACCTGATCGTGAAGGCCGCCCTGGCGGCCGGTGCCGACGCCGTCCACCCCGGCTACGGATTCCTCTCCGAGGACGCCGAGTTCGCCCGCGCGGTGATCGACGCGGGCCTGGTCTGGGTCGGCCCGCCGCCGGAGGCGATCGCCGCGATGGGATCCAAGACCGCCGCCAAACGCCTGATGGCGGCGGCCGGAGTCCCCGTGCTGGACGCGGTCGCCGAACCCGTCGAGGCCGACCTGCCGCTGCTGGTCAAGGCGGCCGCCGGCGGCGGCGGGCGCGGCATGCGGGTGGTCCGGCGGCTGGACGAGCTGGCCGACCGGCTCGCCGCCGCCCGCGCCGAGGCGGCGAAGAGCTTCGGCTCCGACGAGGTCTTCTGCGAGCCCTACCTGCCGACCGCCCGGCACGTCGAGGTCCAGCTGATGGCCGATGCGCACGGGACGGTGTGGGCGGTCGGCGACCGCGACTGCTCGCTGCAGCGGCGGCACCAGAAGGTCGTCGAGGAGGCGCCGGCCCCGGGCCTCGCCGACGAGGTGCGCGCCGCCCTGCACCGGGCCGCGGCCGACGCCGCCCGGGCGATCGGCTACACCGGCGCCGGGACGGCCGAGTTCCTGCTCGCCGCCGACGGGCGGTTCTTCTTCCTGGAGATGAACACCCGCCTCCAGGTCGAGCACCCGGTGACCGAGGCGGTGACCGGGCTCGACCTGGTGGCGCTCCAACTCGCCGTCGCCGAAGGCGGGGAACTCGCCGAGCACCCCCCGGCCACGGTGGGCTGCGCGATCGAGGCCCGCCTCTACGCGGAGGACCCGGCACGGGACTGGCAGCCTTCGACCGGGACCATCCGGCGCTTCGACATCCCGCTGCCGTACGAGGAGTTCGGTGGGCGCGGGCTGCGGCTGGACTCCGGCGTCGAGCCGGGCAGCGAGATCACCGTGCACTACGACGCCATGCTGGCCAAGCTGGTCGCCTGGGCGCCGACCCGGGCGGCGGCCGCCCGGCGCCTCGCCGACGCGCTGAGCCGGGCCAGGGTGCACGGGCCGGCCACCAACCAGGAGTTGCTCGTCCGCGCCCTGCGCCACCCAGCCTTCCTGGCCGGGGACGTGCACACCGCGTTCCTCACCGAGCATGCGGCCGAGCTGTACGCCGCCGACCGGGACGCCGACGAGGCGGAGGCCCGACTGGCGGCGCTCGCGGCCGCGTTGGCCGATGCCGCCGAGCGCCGGTCCGGTCGCGCGCTGCCGTCGGGCTGGCGCAACCTGCCCTCCCAGCCGCAGACCAAGCGGTACGCGGCCGCCGACGGCGCCGAGATCGAGGTCCGGTACCGGCTCGGCCGCACCGGGTTGGACGCCCAGGGCCACCCCGGCGCCGAGCTGGTCTCGGCCACGCCGACCCGGGTCGTCCTCACCACCGACGGCCTGCGGCGCGGCTACGACGTGGCCCGCTACGGCGACCGCGTCCACGTGGACGGTCCGACCGGCGGCACCGTGCTCACCGCGTTGGGGCGGTTCCCCGACCCCGCCGACCACACCGACCCCGGCGCGCTGCTGGCCCCGATGCCCGGCACGGTGGTACGGACCGCCGCTGCCGTCGGCGACACCGTCAAGGCCGGGCAGCCGCTGCTCTGGCTGGAGGCGATGAAGATGGAGCACCGCGTGGCCGCCCCGGCCGACGGCGTCCTCACCGAACTGCGCGCCACCCCGGGCCTGCAGGTCGAACTCGGCGCCCTGCTCGCCGTCGTCCAACCGCACCGGCCGAGCTAGCCGCGTCGGCCGAGCCGGCCACGCCGGCCGCGACATGCCTGGACCGGCCGGGGCACGCACGGACCCCGGGCAGGCACGGACCGGCCGGGGCACGCACGCATCGGCCCGACGCACCCGCACCGCCCCCGACCTCACCGCCCCTGACCCAACCGCCCCCCACCCCATCGCCCCCGACCCCGAGGCCCGCCCACACCCGACCCCCGGAATCCCGCACCGCCCGGAAGGACGTACCGCCCGTGTCCGCACCGCGCACCACCACGCCCACCGTCGGCAGCCGGCTCATCGAGACGCCCGAGCGCCAGGCCCTGCGCCGCGCCGTCGCCGAACTCGGGAACCGCTACGGCTCCCCCTACTTCCTCGGCAAGGCCCGTGCCGGCGAGGCGGCCGACGAGCTCTGGGCCGAGGCCGGCAAGGCCGGCTACCTCGGGGCCAACCTGCCCGCCGAGTACGGCGGCGGGGGCGGGGGCATCACCGACCTCGCCATCGTGCTGGAGGAACTCGGCACCGCTGGCTGCCCGTTGCTGCTGCTCGTCGTCTCCCCGGCGATCTGCGGCACGGTCATCGCCCGCTTCGGCACCGAGGAGCAGAAGCGCCGGTGGCTGCCCGGACTCGCCGACGGCACCCGGCGGATGGCCTTCGGCATCACCGAGCCGGACGCCGGCTCCAACTCCCACCGCATCTCCACCGTCGCCCGCCGCGACGGCGGGGACTGGCTCCTGACCGGCCGGAAGGTGTTCGTCTCCGGCATCGACCACTGCGACGCCGTGCTGTTCGTGGCCCGGACCGAGGACGCCCGGACCGGCAGGCTCAAGCCGGCCCTGTTCGTCGTACCGCGCCGGGCGCCGGGCTTCGAGTACCGGGCGATCCCCATGGAGCTGGTGTCCCCCGAGAAGCAGTTCCAGGTCTTCCTGGACGACGTCCGGCTGCCCGCCGACGCCCTCGTCGGCGACGAGGACGCGGGGCTGCTCCAGCTCTTCGCCGGGCTCAACCCGGAGCGGATCATGACCGCGGCCTTCTCGCTGGGCCTCGCCCGCCAGGCGCTCGGCAAGGCCGTCGAGTACGCGAAGACCCGCACGGTCTGGTCGACGCCGATCGGAGCCCACCAGGGCCTGGCCCACCCGCTGGCCCAGTGCGCGGTGGAGATCGAGCTGGCGCGGCTGATGAACCAGAAGGCCGGTCTGCTCTACGACGAGGGTGATGACCTGGCAGCCGGCGAGGCGGCCAACATGGCCAAGTACGCGGCGGGCGAGGCCGCCGCCAGGACCGTGGACCAGGCGGTGCAGACCCTCGGCGGCAACGGGCTCACCCAGGAGTACGGGCTGGCCGCGCTGATCGCGGCGACCCGGGTGGGCCGGGTGGCACCGGTCAGCCGGGAGATGGTGCTCAACTACGTGGCCCAGCACACCCTCGGCCTGCCCAGGTCCTACTGAACCCCGCAGGGCCCGGACGCCGCAGCCGGGCGCGGCCGCCACCCGCCCCCCCGCCGGGCGCGGGAACCGTCGGACCCGCGCCCGCGCGGTGGCGGTGCCGGTCAGGACTCGGCGTTGCGTCCCGAGCGCCGGCGCAGCGAGCGGACGCCGAACCAGCCCGCGGTGGCGATCAGCGCGGCGCCGCCGAGCACCTCGCCGGTGTCCGGGCCGGAGGTGCCGCCACCGCCGGCGCCGACTCCGCCGACGGGGTGGGGCTCGGGGGAGTGGCTGGGTGAGCCGCCGTGGGTGCCGGGGGTCGGTGAGGGGGACGGGCTCGGCGACGGCGAGGGACTGGGCGAGCCGCTGGGCGGGGCGGTCGGCGAGGCGGTGGAGGTGGGCGAGGCGGTGGACGTTGGAGAGCCGGTGGCGCACCGCACCGTGAAGGTCTTGTGCTTGGCGCTGCCGTTCTCGCCGACGAAGGTCCAGGTGAGCTGGTAGTGGCCGTCCGGGAGGCTGTAGTTGCCGGTGCTGCCGGTGCCGTTGGTCAGCACGAGCGCGCCCGCGAGCACCAGGGCGTTCCCGGTCGGCGGTTGCTGCTCGATCGTCCAGTTGACCAGCGTGATGGTGTCGAAGTCGAACGCGTCCAGGTAGAACCGGCAGACCTGCGGGTCGTTGTTCCGACTGTCCACCGCGGTGGTGCTGTCGTGGATCTTGACGTCGCCGTTGTCGCCGGGTGCGGCGACCGCGAGCGGCGCCGAGGAGAAGGCGAGCGCGGCGGTCGCGGCGGTCGCGGCCAGGAGCCGGCGGGGCGCGGGCAGCTGTCGGGTGGTGCGTCTCACGGCGGGGTACTCCCTGGTCGGGGGCCGCGCTCGGGGGCGGGCGGCCATGCAGGAAACGGTCGGCGCGGCCGCCGGGCGCGGCAAGCGTGCCACGCGCGCGCCCCCGAACCTTCGTCACAATGGCGCAGTGGTCCGCCACTGTCCGTATGCTCCTGTCCCGCGCGCCCGGCCGGCGGTGCTCCGCGACCGTCCGCCGTCTGTTTGATGATTCGTCAACTACCTGCGAGGAGGCATGCCTTGGTGTTCCACAGCGAGTTCCCGGATGTCGCGGTCGTCGACCTTCCGATCCATGAGGCGGTCCTGGGCGGTGCCGACCGCTTCGGGGACCGGCCGGCCCTGGTGGACGGGGTCACGGGGGAGTCGGTGAGCTACGCGCGGCTCGGCGCGGCGGTGCGCCGGGTGGCGGCCGGCCTGGCCGAGGCAGGCGTGCGGCGCGGCGACGTGCTGGCGCTGTTCAGCCCCAACACGATCGGCTATCCGATGGCCTTCTACGGCGCCACCCGGGCCGGCGCCACGGTGACCACGGTCTCCTCCCTCGCCACGGCCGGCGAGCTGGCCGGCCAGCTCGCCGACAGCGGCGCCCGCTGGCTGGTCACCGTCTCGCCGTTCCTGGCCACCGCCCGGCAGGCCGCGGAGAAGCTCGCGGCCGAGGGCACCCCGCTGGCGGAGATCATCGTGCTGGACGGCGCCGAGGGCCACCGCTCGCTGGCCGACCTCCTCGCCGCCTCCGGCCCCGAGCCGGAGCCCGACCTCGACCCCGGCACCGACATCGCCGTCCTGCCCTACTCCAGCGGAACCACCGGCCTGCCCAAGGGCGTGATGCTCACCCACCGGTCGATCGCCACCAACCTGGCCCAGACCGACGCCCTCTACCGCCCCGCCGTGGGCGAGCGGGTCCTCGCCGTCCTCCCGTTCTTCCACATCTACGGCCTCGCCGCGCTGCTGAACCAGCCGCTGCGGTGCGGCGCCACCGTCGTCGTGCTGCCCCGATTCGACCTGGAGCAGTTCTGCCGGACCATCGAGGAGCAGCGCGTCCAGGCGCTGATCGTGGCGCCGCCGATCGCCCTGGCGCTGGCCAAGCACCCGGTCGTCGACCGTTTCGACCTCTCCTCGCTGGAGTACCTGCTCTGTGCGGCCGCGCCGCTGGACCACGAGCTGGCCGAGGCGTGCGCCCGCCGGCTGGGCCTGCCGCGGATCCTCCAGGGCTACGGGATGACCGAGCTCTCCCCGGTCACCCATGTGGTCTCGCCGGACGAGACCGACCCCTCGCCGGGCTCGGTCGGCCGGCTGGTGCCGTCCACCGAGCTGCGGGTCGTCGCGCTCGACGGAACCGGTGCCGGTGCCGGTGCGGACCTCGGCCCGGGCGAGCGGGGTGAGCTGCTGATCCGCGGCCCGCAGGTGATGAAGGGTTACTTCGGCCGTCCCTCCGACACCGCGGCCACCATCGACGCCGACGGCTGGCTCCACACCGGTGACGTCGGCTACGTGGACGAGCGCGGCTACCTGTTCATCGTCGACCGGGTGAAGGAGCTGATCAAGTACAAGGGGTACCAGGTCGCGCCCGCCGAGCTGGAGGCGTTGCTGCTCGGCCACCCCGGGATCGCCGACGCGGCGGTGATCGGGGTCGCGGACGCGGACGGCACCGAGCGGCCCAAGGCCTTCGTGGTCCGCGCGCCCGGATCCACCCTGACCGAGGAGGAGGTGACCGCCTTCGTGGCCGGTCAGGTCGCCCCGTACAAGAAGGTCCGGGCGGTGGAGTTCCTGGACGCCGTGCCCAAGTCCGCGGCCGGCAAGATCCTCCGCCGGGAGCTCCGGGCGCGGGAGGCCGGCCGCTGAGCCGTCGGCCCGTCGCGGTGGGCGTTCGCCCGGGGCGCCACCGGGCCAGCCCGTGGCGGGCGCCCGCCCGCCCCACGCGAAGCGGCGCCCGCCGCCGCCCGCCGCCGGCCGCGTCCGCACGCGCCCGCCCGCCGGGCCGCTCCCGCGGTCTGCGAGGATCGACCCCTGAGCACCGCCGCACGGACAGGACCAGTCGCCGCCGATGACCACCCACCCCGCCGCCCGCACCCCGCAGCAGGACCGCAGCCGCGCCACCCGGCAGCGGCTGCTGGCGGCGGCCGTCGACTGCCTCGCCGAGGTCGGCTGGAACGGCTCGACGGTCAGCGTCGTCGCCGAGCGCGCCGGCGTCTCCCGCGGCGCGGCCCAGCACCACTTCCCGACCCGTGAGGACCTCTTCACCGCGGCCGTCGAACACGTCACCGCAGAACGGCTGGCGGCCGTCCGCGCCCATGCGGACGAGCTGCCCGACGTCGGCCCGGCCCGGACGGAGGCCGTCGTCGACATGATCGTGCGCCTCTACACCGGCCCGCTGTTCCGCGCCGCCCTGCACCTCTGGGTCGCCGCCGCCACCGAGGAGCCGCTGCGCGAGCGGATCGTCGCCCTGGAGGGACACGTGGGCCGCGAGGCCCACCGGGCCACCGTCGAGTTCCTCGGGGCGGACGAGAGCGCCCCCGGCGTCCGCGAGACCGTGCAGGCCACCCTCGACATGGCGCGCGGCCTCGGCCTGGCCAATCTGCTCACCGACGACAGCGCCAGGCGATCCGGAGTGATCCGGCAGTGGGCGAGCGTTCTTGAGGGTACGCTGCGGCCGGTACGCCCATGACGCCCGTACACCAGGTGGGTCCGGCACGCCCCTGACCAAGGGGTCGCCGGGCGGCCGATGTCCGTGCAGTCTGGAGAAGAACCCCGGCCGGCACGGACCGCGAGGCCCCGCCCGGCCGGGCACGACCCGAACCGGGGTGCTGCCTGATCATGCACGGACAAGAGTGGGACGCGACCGAAGCCGCCGGCCCCGCGCCGGACGGAACCCCCGCACGCCTCGACGGCCACCGCCTGGTCCCGCTCGCCACCGCCCTGCTCCAGGACGACGGACTCATCCTGCACTGGAGCGAGGACGCCGAGGCCCTGCTCGGCTTCCCCGCCGACGAGGCCGTCGGCAGCTACGCCGCCCAGCTCCTCACCTCCGGCGACGACCGCCCGGAGGTGCTCGCCCTGTTCGAGCGCATCATGAGCGGAAAGGGCTGGTCCGGCATATTCCCCGTCCGGCACCGGGACGGGCACGTCGTCGAGCTGGAGTTCCGCACCTACCCGATCGCCGGACCAGCCGGCACCCTGCTGCTCCTCGCCACGGCCTCCGACACCGCGGCACTCCACCGGGTCGAGGCCGACCTCGCCGTCCTGGACGGCATCTTCGGCCAGTCCCCGATCGGCATGGCCGTCTACGACACCGACCTGCGCTACGTCCGGCTCAACAAGGCCCTGGCCCGGATGAACGGCGTCCCCGTCGAGGAGCACCTGGGCCGGCGGATCAGCGCCGTGCTGCCCGGCATCAACAGCGCCGAGATAGAACAGACCATGCGCCAGGTGCTCACCACCGGCCGCCCGGTGGTCGATGCCCGTTCGCACGGCCGCGTCCCCGGCGACCCCCGCCGCGACCGCGCCTGGTCCGCCTCCTACTTCCGGCTGCAGGACTCCACCGGCCGGGTCTTCGGGGTCTGCTCGTCCATCATCGACGTCACCGAACGGTTCCAGGCCGAGGCCCGCGCCTCCCGCGCGCAGGAACGTCTCGCCACCATCGCCGAGGCCACCGCCCGGATCGGCACCACCCTCGACCTGCAGCGCACCGCGGAGGAGCTGATCGAGGCCGTCGTGCCGCGCTTCGCCGACTTCGCCACCGTCGACCTGCTGGAACCGGTCCTGCGCGGCGCCGAGCCCACCACTATCCCGCTGGACCGGCCCGTCCAGCTGCGCGCCGTCGCCGTGGGGGAGTCCTACGAGTCCGGCCTGGCGCTCGCCGTCGACACCGTCGGCGAGGTCTCCGAGTACGCCCCCGACCGCAGCTACACGCAGTGCCTGCGCAGCGGCCGGCCCCTGCTGCGCTCGCACGTCGACGAGGAGGTGCTGCGCGGCCTGGTCGCCACCCCGGAACGCGTCGCCCCCGGGATGGCGGCCGGCATCCACTCGTACCTGATGGTGCCGATGACCGCCCGGGGGATGGTGCTGGGCGGCGCCGAGTTCATCAGGATGCGGAACCCCGAGCCGTTCACCGACGCCGACGTCGCCCTCGCCGAGGAGCTGGTCGCCCGCACCGCGCTCGCCGTCGACAACGCCCGGCTCTACCGGCGCGAGCGCGAGACCGCGCTGACCCTGCAGCGCAGCCTGCTGCCGCAGGAGATCCACCGCACCCTCGGGCTGGAGATCGCCTACCGCTACCTGCCCAGCAGCGTGGTCAGCGAGGTCGGCGGCGACTGGTTCGACGTCGTGCCGCTCTCCTGCGGCCGGGTCGCCCTGGTGGTCGGCGACGTCATGGGCCACGGCATCCGTGCCGCCGCCACGATGGGCCAACTCCGCACGGTGGCCCGCACCCTCGCGACCCTGGACATGCCGCCGGAGCAGGTGCTCACCCGGCTCGACGAAACCGCCTCGGGCATCGGCGAGGGCCAGTTCGCCACCTGTATCTGTGCCGTCTACGACCCGTTGGAGCGCACCGTCCAGGTCGCCTCGGCCGGCCACCTGCCCCCGGTCTGGGTCGGCCCGGACGGCACCTCCCGCAAGGTCGACGTGCCGCCCGGCGTCCCGCTCGGCGTCGGCGGGGTGGCCTTCGAGTCGATCGAGTTCGCCCTCCCGGAGGGCGCCATGGTCGCTCTCTACACCGACGGCCTGGTCGAGCGGCGCGGCCAGGACCTCGACGACGGCATCGACCAGCTCGCCCGCACCCTGGCCGGTCCCGGCCGCACCCTGGAGGAGACCTGCGACGCCGTCCTCGGCGCGCTGGTCACCGACGGCACCGACGACGACATCGCGATGATCATGGCCCGGGTGCTGCCGCTGCCCGCCGACCGGATAGCCACCCTCCCGCTCACCGGCGGTGGCCGCCTGCCCGGCAAGGCCCGCCGCTTCACCCGCACCACCCTGGACGCCTGGGGCCTGTCCGCGCTCTCCGACTACGCCGAGCTGCTGGTCAGCGAGCTGGTCACGAACGCCCTGCTGCACGCCGACGCGCCGCGCCGGCTCCGGCTCTTCCGCGACCGGGTGCTCACCGTCGAGGTCGCCGACGCCGGCGGGCAGACGCCCCAGCTGCGCCCGTTCGCCGAGCAGGACGAGGGCGGCCGCGGCATGTTCCTGGTCAGCGAGCTGGCCCAGCGCTGGGGCAGCCGGCTGACCCGGGACGGCAAGGTGGTCTGGGCGGAGCTGGAGCTTCCGTTCGGGACGGTCTGAGACCGCCGGCGCCGGGTGATCCGATACCGCCGGCGCCGGGAGCGCCGGGCCCCGGATCGCCGGCCCGGACGCGCGGATCCCCGCGTCCCTGCCGGGGACGCGGGGATCGACGGGCGACGGCGAGGGCTCCGCGGGCTGCGGCCGGGCCCCGCCGTCGGCTATGCGTCCGCCGTCACCCGCTCCGCGGGCTGCTGCGCCGACCGGCCGTCACGCGGTGCCGGCCGGTCGTGCTCCCGCGCCGCCCGCGGCAGCCCCCGCAGCAGGCGCCAGGCCAGTACCGAGGCGGCCAGCAGCGAGGCCCCGGCCAGCACCGCCGCGACGTTCATGCCGTGCACGAAGGCGCCACGGGCGCTCGCCAGCAGCGGCTCGGCCAGCGGGGCCGGCAGGCCGGCCGCTGCCTCCACCGCTCCGCCCAGCGACTCGCCCGCCCGCGCCGCGGCTTCCGGGTCGGTCCCGGCCGGGACGGCCAGCCCGCCGGCGTAGAGCGAGGTCGCCACCGAGCCGACCAGCGCGATGCCGAGCGCGGTGCCCAGCTCGTACGCCGTCTCGGAGACCGCGGAGGCGGCGCCGGCCTTGTCGGCGGGCGCGGCGCCCAGTACCAGGTCGGCGCCGAGCGTGTAGACCACGCCCTCGGCGGTGCCGACGATCAGGAAGGCGGCGGCCACCACGAGGTACGTGGTGTCCTGCTGCACCCAGCCGATCATCCCGACGCCGAGGCCCATGGCCAGCAGACCCGCGGTCAGCGCGGCCCGGGCGCCGGTGCGCCGCACCAGCCGAGCGGTCAGCAGACCGCCGACCACCGCGCCGGCGAAGGCCGGCAGCTCGGCCAGACCGGCCTGGAGCGGCTCGTAGCCGCGGACCAGCTGCAGGTACTGCGAGGTCACGAAGACGACACCGGAGAGGCCGATCAGTGCGGTGAGCGAGGCCAGTACGGCCGCGGTGAACCGCCGGTCGGCGAAGAGCCGCACGTCCAGCAGCGGAGTCGGCAGGCGCAGCTGGCGCCGGACGAAGACGGTCAGCGCGGCGGCGCCCGGCACGGCGGCGAGGGGGACGTCCCAGCGGGCGACGCCGTGCGCGGCGGCCTCCTTGACGGCGTAGACCACGCCGATGACGCCGGCCAGCGAGAGCAGCACGCTGAGCACGTCCCAGCGGCCCGGTCGCGGGTCCCGGGACTCGGGCAGCAGCCACGCGCCGAGGACGAGCAGCAGGAGCAGCACAGGGATGTTCAGCAGGAAGACCGAGCCCCACCAGAAGTGCTCCAGCAGCGCCCCACCGACGACCGGGCCGAGGGCGGCACCGGCGGTGGCGCCGGCACCCCAGATGCCGATCGCGGTGGCGCGCTCGCGGTCGTCCGGGAAGAGGGCGCGGATCAGCGAGAGGGTGGACGGCATGATGGTCGCCCCGGCCACGCCGAGCAGCGCGCGGGCCAGGATCAGCCAGCCCGGACCGGGGGCGTAGGCGGCGAGCAGGGAGGCGGCGCCGAAGGCGGTGGAGCCGGCCAGCAGCAGCTTCTTGCGGCCGATCCGGTCGCTCAGCGCGCCCATGCTGACCAGGAGGCCGGCCAGCACGAAGGAGTAGGCGTCGCCGATCCAGAGCAGCTGGGTGCCGCTGGGGCGGAGCGTCTCGCTGATCGAGGGTATGGCGAGGGAGAGGACGGTCGCGTCGACGGCGACCAGGGTGACGGCCAGGACGAGGACGGCGAGGCCGGTCCAGCGCTGGCGGGGGCTGGTGTGGAGGGTGCTGCTCATGGGGTATCGGTTTCCGACCGCCTTCCGGCGGCCTGTGCGTCCGAGGTGCTGTGGGCGGGGGACGTGGTTACTGCGGATGCGGCTGCGGCGGGGTGCGCAGCGCGCCGCCGAGGAAGAGCTCGGCGAGCGAGAACGCCGCGTCGCGCGGGGCGAGCCGGCCGTCCTGGATGGCCCAGCCGATTCCGGCGACCAGGTCGAAGAAGGCCTCGCTGAGCCAGGCTGCGGAGAGCTCGACGCGGAAGACGCCCTGTTGCTGGCCGCGCAGGAAGAGCGCGTGCATCCGGACGATCTGCGACTCCCAGAGCTCGTCGATGGCCTCGTCGTCGTAGAGCTGGTTCTCCCCGGCGAGGAAGGCGCAGAGCGCGGCGTCCGGGACGACCGCGTCGACGAGGCGGCGCAGCGCGGCGTGCGCGTCGCCGTCCTCGATGGCCGCGGTGTCCAGGGCGGCGCGGAACCGCTGCAGGCCGAGCAGGCCGACCTCGCGGATCAGGGCGTCCCGGCCGGGGAAGAGCCGGTGGAGGGTGGCGCGGCTGATGCCCGCCGCGCGGGCGATCTCGTCGAGGTGCGCGGTGGGGCGGCGGGAGAGCACGCCCACGGCGGCTTCGAGGACGGCGTCGCGATCGGTGGCCATGATGCAAGCATACATCGATTGAGACATCAGTGTCTCAATCAATGGTGGCGTGATGCAGATGAGTCGGAATAGAAGCAATGGTGGTGGGGGGGAGCGGTGGGGGTGGGAGGTCTGGGGCGGGGGCCCGGGGCGGGACGGCAAAGAGACCGGGGACGGCGGTGGCCGTCCCCGGTCTCTTCGGTCGCGCGTGCCCGGCGGCACGCGGATGCTCAGCTCTGGTTGTAGAACCCGGTGTCGTCCAGCGGTCGGTCGATCACCATCACCTCGACGTCCGCCGGGGTGAGCAGGAACACCCGGCGGGCGATCCGCTCGATGCCGCCGCAGGTGCCGAAGACCAGCCCGGAGGCGAAGTCGACCATGCGCTTGGCCTCGGCCTCCTCCATCTCGGTGAGGTCCATGACCACCGGCGTGCTCGCCCGGATGTGCTCACCGACCGTCCGGGCGGCCTCGAAGCCGGTCGGCCGCAGGGAGACGATCTTCGTGGGGGCGGGGGAGGACGGTACCGTCTCCTGCTCGATCCACTCGTCGTCGTACACCGCGGCCGGGTAGTTCCCGGAGGGCATCAGCCACCCGTTGTGGTGCTCGTCGCGAAGTGCTCCCATGCCGCGCCTCCCTGCCTCGTTCCGTACAGGTCCCCCGGTGCGCGTGTCCTTTTGACACGTCATCCACTCGTCGGAACTGTCCGAGTATCGCACTGATCACCGGTCCCGTGCCCGCTCGCGACCCCCGTACGAGTCGTGCCGCGCCGGAAACCCGGGCGAACCCGGGCAACTGTTGCGACGCAACGGAACCGCGGACGGTTGCGCGCGTAGACCATATCGGTCGTGGTCACCGCCCAATTGACCCTTTGTCAACAATGCGGAAACGATTTCACTCGCCGGTGACGCCGTCCACCAGCTCCCGGAGCAGATCGGCGTGCCCGTTGTGCCGGGCGTACTCCTCGACCATGTGGACGAGGATCCAGCGGAGCGTCACCTGCTCGCCCCGGCGGTCGCGTTTGGCGACCGTCTCCAGCGGCAGGCCCTCGCACGCGGCCCGGGCGGCGGCCACCTCGGCCCGCCAGGTGCCGAAGTCCGCCGCGGCGTCCGCGCCCTCGATGTTGTCGAAGTCGCCGTCCGGGTCCTCGCGGGTCCAGTACAGGCCGTCGGGGCCGGTGTCCTCGCCGAGCAGGACGGTCCGGAACCAGTGCCGTTCGACCTCGGCCATGTGCCGGACCAGCCCGAGCAGCGAGAGCGTGGACGGCGGTACGGACCGCAGCTTCAGCTGCTCGTCGGTCAGCCCCTCGCACTTCAGCGCGAGGGTGGCGCGGTGGTAGTCGAGCCAGGCGGTCAGCATCGCGGTCTCGTCCGCCGTCATCGGGGGGTCGATCCGGGTGGTGGTCGTCGTCATGGCGGCCATCGTGGCGCACCCGGCGCCGTGGACGCGAGCGAATAGTCGGCGGGGCGGGGCGTGCCGCCGCCCGGGGGCGCTCAGGCCGCGCTCGAACGCCGTCGCGCGGCCGCCCGCCAGAGCCCCACCAGGCTCCCCACGACCAGGACGCCGATCGTGCCGGCCGAGAGCAGGAACGCCGCCGAGCCGGGCTCGTCCGCACTGGCGGCCGCCGTGACGTAGACGGCCGTCGCCGGGGTGACGCCGAGCGCGGTGGCGACCAGGAACGGAACGAACCGCACGCCGGAGAAGGCCGCACCGTAGTTGCCGGCCTGGAACGGCAGTCCGGGCATCAGCCGGAGCACCAGCACGCTGCGGAAGCCCTGCTCGGTGAACCGCTTGTCCAGGGCGAGCAGCATCCGCCCCCGCAGGTACGGGCGGAGCGCCTCGCGTCCGAGCAGGCGTCCCAGGGCGAAGGCCATCGCCGCGCCGAGCGTGGTGCCGACCACGGCCATCGCCACGCCCTGCTGGATGCCGAGCAGCAGCCCGGCCGCCGCGTTGAGCGCCGGCCGGGGGACGAAGGCGAGCGTGCCCACCGCGTACACCGCGACGAAGACCGGGGCCAGCCAGTACCCGGGCACCCCGGCGGGCAGTCCGCCGGAGAGCAGCGCCGTCGGGCTCCAGAACAGCAGCGAGCCGGCCGCCGCGCCCAGGACCAGGACCAGCAGGGCGAACCGCAGCCACGCTGAGCGCGCGGCCGGACCGGTCGGCGGCGTGGCCGCCCCGGTGGTCGGCGGTTCAGCGGCCGGCGGCCCGGTGGTCGGTGGCTCGGCGGCGGGCGGCGCGGGCGGCGCGGGCGGTGCGGGCGGCGCGGGCGGCGCGGGCGGTGCGGGCGGCGTGGTGTCGGGCACCGACCGAGCCTAACCGCTGCGCCCCGCCCGCCCGGCCCGGGACCGGGCGGGCGGCTGCCGGCCCCGGGCACCCCGGCCGCCCCCGGCTACCGGCCGAAGGGCGCGGCCGCCGGTTCGGCCTGGGGCCGGGCGTCGGCCCCCGGGGCGGCCGGGGCGTCCGGCTCGGCGCGGCGCAGCGCGCCCGCGCTCGGCAGCAGGGCCAACGCGAGGGCGGTCACCACCGTGAAGGAGGCGGTCAGCGAGGTGGCCTGGGCGAGCCCGCCGACGACGGCGGGGGCGATCAGTCCGGAGGTGTAGGTCACGGTGGCGACGCCCGCGATGGCCTGGCTCGGGTTGGTGCCGATCCGGCCGGCGGCCGCGAAGGCCAGCGGGACGACCACCGCTATGCCGATCCCGATCAGGGCGAACCCGGGGATGGCCAGCAGCGGGCTGTCCGCGCAGACCACCAGCACGCCGCCCGCGCCGGCGACCGCGCCGCTGAGCCTCGTCGCCCGGACGGCGCCGAGCCGGCGGATCGCCGCGTCGCCGGCGAGCCGGCTGACCGCCATGGTCAGCGAGAACGCCGTGTACGAGGCGGCCGCGAGGGTGGCGGAGGCGCCGGTGACGTCCTTGAGGTAGACGCCGCTCCAGTCCATCGAGGCGCCCTCGGCGAACACCGCGCAGAAGCCGACCAGGCCGATCACCAGCGAGCTGCGCGGGGGCAGCGCGAACCGCGGCGGCGCCTCCGCCTCCTCGGGGGCCCGGAAGTCCGGCAGGCCGCGGCAGACCGGCTGGGCCAGGGCGCAGAGCACCAGGGCAGTCAGGGGTAGCTGGAGCCGGGCGTCGAGGTCCTGGTGGGCGGCGAGGATGCCGAAGGCGGACGCCAGCAGCCCGCCCGCGCTCCACATCCCGTGCAGGCCGGACATGATCGAGCGCCCGACCCGCCGCTCGATCTCCACGCCCTGCGCGTTCATCGCGACGTCCGCCATGCCGGCGGTCGCGCCGTACACCAGCAGGGCCGCGCAGAGGGCCGGCAGCGAGGGGGCGAGCGCGGGCAGGACCAGTGCCAGGCACCAGACCGAGAGCAGTCCGCGCACCGCCGCCCGCCCGCCGTGGCGGTGGACCACCCGGCCGGCCAGCGGCATCGCCACGAACGAGCCGATCGCCGGCATCACCAGGGCGAGGCCGAGCTGGCCCGGCGAGAGGTCCAGCCGGTCCTGGATCCACGGGATGCGGCTGACGAAGGTACCGCCCACCGCGCCGTGCACGGCGAACACCAGGGCGATGGCGGTCCTCGCCCGGCGCGGCCGCTCCAGCGCCTCGTCGGCGGGGCCGGTCCCGGCCGGTCCCGGCGGGGGTCCTGCGGTCGGTGCGTCTGTCATCGGGTCTTCCCTCCCGGCCGCGCGGCGCGCGGCGATGCCCTGTGCCGTAGGCGCTCCCACCGGTGTGGGGGTTCCTACCGGTTCCTACTCTTGCGCGCCGCGGCGGACGGCCGTCCGTGCCCGGTGCGATTCGATAAATTATCAGGAAGGGACCCTGATAGAAACACTCTGGAAGGATGCACTTCCATGACCACCGCGCGTACGGCCACGCCGAGCACCGCCCGGGCGATCAACGACCGGCTGGCGCTCAACCTGCTGCTCGAACAGGGGCCATTGACCGCAACCGAGCTGCGCGACCTCACCGGCCTCTCCCGGCCCACCGTCGCCGACCTGCTGGAGCGCCTGCAGCGCACCGGCCTGGTCGCCGTCGTCGGCGAGCGCGGCGAGCAGCGGCGCGGCCCCAACGCCCGGCTGTACGCGCTCGTCGCCTCGCGGGCCCACCTCGCCGCCGTCGACGTCCGCTCCGGCGGCGTCAGCCTGGTCGTCGCCGACCTCGCCGGACAGGCCCTGGCCACCGCCGAGCTGGCCGTCGAGGGCGACGGCGACGACGGCACGGCGGGGCTGATCGTGCGCACCCTGCACGAGACCGCCCGGCGGGCCGGCGTCGAGCGCCTGCACACCATCGCCGTCGGCGCCCCTGGCCTGGTCGACCCCGCCACCGGGCGCCTGCACAGCACCGGCGCGCTGCCCGGCTGGCACGCCGAGCTCCTCGCGGCACTGCGCGAACTGCCCGGCACCGACGTGATCCTGGAGAACGAGGTCAACCTGGCCGGCCGCGCCGAGTACCGGATCGGTGCCGCCCAGGGCCGGGAGACCTTCGTCCTGATCTGGCTCGGCCACAGCGTCGGCGCCGCCGTGATCCTCGACGGACGGCTGCGCCGCGGGGCCTCCGGCGGCACCGGCGAGATCTGCTTCCTGCCCGTGCCCGGTACCTCCGGCCTGCCCAGCGCGGGCGGGTGCGAGGAGGGTTTCCACGGCCTGGTCGGCAGCGCCGCGGTCTGCGGCCTGGCCCGCGCCCACGGCCTGCCCGCCGACCCCGCCGACGACGCGGCCGCCGCCGAGGCCGCGGTGCGCGGCGCGCTCGGCGCGCTCGGCGAGGGCGAGCCGGGCGGTGCCTTCCTGGACGAGCTCGCCGCACGGATCGCCGTCGGGGCGGCCGCCGTCTGCGTCGTGCTCGACCCGGGCTGCGTCGTGCTCGGCGGCGAGATCGGCCGCGCCGGCGGCCCCGAGCTGGCCGGCCGGGTCGAGCACCGGCTGGCCGGCCTGTCGCCGCTGCGCACCGAGGTCAGGGCCGGGACGGCGGGCGGCGGCGCGGTGCTCGCCGGCGCCGTCCTCACCGCCGGGGACGCCGTCCGGCGGGACCTCTTCGGCGAGCCGTAGGACGTCCGCCGGCCGCCGGCCGCCCGGCTCGCCGCCCGTTCGACCGGCGGCGGCCCGCTCCGCTTGGCCCCGGGGGCGCCCGGTACGGCAGGATGGCGGCGACGGTCGCGACCGCGGCCGCCGCGACCACCGAGGACGGCCCCGGCCCCCGGGGGGCGATCCGAACCACCGTCAGGAGTCACCCATGGGCCAGTCCGAGGCGCCGGTCAACCCGTACCGGATCGGCGAGGCGGCGGCGATGCTCGGCGTGAGCGCCGACACCATGCGGCGCTGGGTGGACGCGGGCCGGGTCGCCGCCGAGCGCGACGAGCACGGCCACCGGATCATCCCCGGAGCCCAGCTGGCAGCCTTCGCCCGGGAACTCGCCCGACCCGAGAACGCCGAGGCCGAGGGGCGGCCCTCCTCGGCGCGCAACCGGTTCCCCGGCATCGTCACCGACGTGGTCCTCGGGGACGTCGCCGCGCAGGTGGAGATCCAGGCCGGGCCGTTCCGGGTGGTGTCGCTGATCAGCCGGGAGTCCGCCGAGGAGCTCGACCTGGTGCCCGGCGCCCCGGCGACCGCGGTCATCAAGTCGACCAACGTGATGATCGAACGACGCTGAAGCTCCGCTCCCGCCGACGAGAGGACCACCGCCCGATGCCCCACCCGCCGCTGCCGTCCACCCAGAGCGCCGTGTTCGCCGTCGAGGCGATGGCCGCCCGGCACGGCCGCGAGGTCCGGGCGAGCCACGACATCGGCCGCGACCGGACGTTCGCCGGGCTGGTCGGCGCCGACGCGGCCGCCGGCGGCTCCGAACCCGACGCGATACCCCACGAGGCGCTGCTGGAGATCGCCGGACGGCCCGCGATCAGCGTCCGCCTCTTCGTCCACGACGAGGCCGTGGTCACCGTCGACGACATCGCCTTCGACGTGCCGCGCGACAGCGTGCCCGCCTTCCTGCACTCGGTCTGGAGCGGCCTGGTCCACGTCAAGCAGCGAGCCTTCCCACCGTCCTGCACGCTGATCGTCACCGTCCCCGGCGAACCGGGCTACCGCGAGGCCGTCACCCGCCTCCAGCTGTCCCCGTGGCTCGCCGGACTGATCCGCTGAGTGCCCACCGCCCGGCCCGGCCCCGGCCGGCCCCTGTGATCCCGAGCGCGACCGACCCGAGGAACCCCACGCCGCGATGAACGCCGCCCGCCCGACCGCCGCCCGCTCGACCGCCGCCGGCCCGACCGCCGCCGGCCCCCGCCCGGTGCTCGCCGTCGCCCACCGCGGCGACCCCTACCGGTACCGAGAGAACACCCTGCCCTCGATCGAGTCCGCGCTCGCCGCGGGCGCCGACGCCGTCGAGGTCGACGTCCGCCTCACCCGCGACGGCGTGCCCGTGCTGCTCCACGACGAGACCCTGGAACGCCTCTGGGGCGACCTGCGCCCGCTGCGCCGCGTCCCGCTCGACCAGCTGGACGAGCTGCGCGACGGCGAGCTCACCATCCCCACCCTCGCCGAGGCGCTCAATGCCGTGGCCGCGACCCCCGCCGCCCGGCTGCTGATCGACCTGGACGACCCGCACCCGGTCGCGGCCACCTGGGAGGTCGTCACCGGCCTCGGCCTGGAGCACCGGGTGGCCTTCTGCGGCCCCGCCACCGCGATGCTCGCCGTCCGCGCCGCCGCCCCGCACGCCGAGATCGCGCTCACCTGGAAGCAGCCCCGGCTGCCCGTCCGCGCCCTGCTGGAGGACCTGCGGCCGGCCTACCTGAACCCGCCGTTCGGCCTGGTCACCGCCGAGTTCACCGCCGCCGCCCACGACGCCGGGCTCGCCGTCTCCACCTGGACCGCCGACCTGCGCCGCACCATGCGCCGGCTGTGCGCGGCCGGCGTCGACTCGATCACCACCAACCGGATCGACCTGCTGCGCTCCGTCCTGGACGGCCGGCGGTGAGCCGGACACCCGCCGTCGCGCCCGTCCTGAGCAGCCGGGCGCTCGGTCGTGCGCTGCTGGCCCGTCAGCACCTGCTCGCCCGGTCCACCATGACGGCGGGAGCGATGGTCCGCCACCTCGGCGGCCTCCAGGCGCAGGCCGCGCCGCAGCCGCCCTACCTCGGCCTGCTCAGCCGGCTGGACGGTTTCGCCCACGAGGACCTGACCGCGTTGATCGCGGGGCGCGAGGTGGTCCGGATCGCCCTCCAGCGCGGCACCATCCACCTGGTCACCGCCGACGACTGCCTCACCCTGCGCCCGCTCGTCCAGCCCGTGCTCGACCAGGGCCTGCGCAGCGCCTACGGCAAGCGGCTGAACGGCCTGGACCTCGACGCGCTGGCCGCCGAGGCGCGGGCGCTGGTCGAGGAGGAACCGCTCACCTTCCAGCGGCTCGGCGCGCTCCTGGCCGCCGACCGTCCCGACCGCGATCCGGCCGCGCTCGCGCAGGCCGCGCGCTGCCGGCTGCCGCTCGTCCAGGTGCCGCCGCGCGGCATCTGGGGCCGGAGCGGCGGCGCCGCGCACACCACCGCCGAGCACTGGCTCGGCCGCCCGCTCGACCCGGCGCCCTCGCCGGACGACCTGGCGCTGCGCTACCTCGCCGCGTTCGGCCCCGCCACCGCCGCCGACCTGCAGAAGTGGTGCGGCCTCAGCCGGCTCGGCCCGGTCCTGAAGCGGCTCGAACCGCAGCTGCTGACGTTCCGCGACGAGCACGGCCGGGTGCTGTACGACCTGCCCGACGCGCCCCGGCCCGACCCGTCCGTGCCGGCGCCGGTCCGGCTGGTCGCGCCCTTCGACAACCTGATCCTCTCGCACGCGGACCGGACCAGGGTGCTGCCGGAGGAGTACCGGCCGCGGGTGATGACGCAGAACGGCATCGTGCCCGGGATCCTGCTGGTCGACGGCCTGGTCGCCGGCAACTGGGAGCTGACGGAGGGCGGGACCGGCGGGCGCACCGTGGTGATCCGCCCGTTCGCGGTGCTGGGCCGGGCCGACCGGCGGGCGGCCGAGGCGGAGGCCGAGCGGGTCCTCGTCTTCGCGGGCGGGAGCGGGGCGGTCCGCTTCGAGGAGGCGGGGTAGCGCGGGCGCGCTTCTTCCAGGTGCCACCCCGGGTGCGCTCGGGTTCGCTGCCTTGAGCGCATCGCATTCCGCACAACGGGCGATCCGTCACGTCATCTGCTGAGATGGGGCGAGCAGGGCGCGATCGACCCAGGCGGAGGTGGAGATGTCGGGGGAGGTGCCGGGGGAGTCCCCGTCCGGCGGCGGTCCCGCGGAACGCCGGGAGGACCACCGGCGGCCGTACCTGATGCTCCCGGCCGGGGTCCGGGCGGCCGCCGCCTGGTCGGCCGCGGTCATCCTCCTCATCGCCGTCGCCTCCCTGGTGGGCTTCGCCCTGGTCGAACTGCGCGCCGCCACCATTCCGGTCGCCCTCGCGCTGCTCGGCACCGCCCTGCTCCACCCCGTGATGCCGTGGATGGTCCGGCACGGGGTCGGCCGCGGCACGGCCGCCGGGCTCACCTGCGCCCTGCTGGTGGCCGCCGTCGGCGGCGTGGTGGCCCTGCTGGTCAACTCCCTGGTGCACAGCGCCCCGCAGATCGCCTCCGCGCTCCGGGAGGCCGGCGACCGGATCGCCGAGTGGCTCGGGCCGTTCGGCGAGAAGATCCGCCACGCGCTGGACAACGCGCAGGGCGAGAGCAGCGCGCTGGTCTCCACCGTCACCAACGGCGTGCTCTCCGGTCTCGGCCTCGCCACGCAGGTCCTGACCGGTGCGGTGCTGGCCCTGGCGCTGGTCTTCTTCTTCCTCCGTGACGGCCACCGCACCGGCGAGGCCATCCGCTCCCACCTCCCGCCCCGCACCGCCGAGACCGTCGTCGCCTGCGCCGACCGGGCCTTCGACGCGATGGCCGGCTTCATGCGCGGCACGACGCTGATCGCGCTGATCGACGCGCTCTTCATCACCGTCGGCCTGCTGCTGCTCGGTGTCCCCGGGGCGGCCGGGCTCGGCGCCCTGGTCTTCATGGGCGCCTACATCCCCTTCGTCGGCGCCTTCCTCTCCGGGACGGTGGCGGTGCTGGTCGCGCTCGCCGAGGGCGGCATCGGCACGGCGCTCTGGGCGCTCGGGATCGTCCTCGCGGTGCAGGCGGTGGAGGGCAACATCCTGCAGCCGCTGATCCAGAGCCGGACCGTCGAGCTGCACCCGGCCACCATCATGATCGCCGTGGTGGCCGGTGCGGGCCTCGCCGGGATCCTCGGCGCCCTGCTCGCCGTCCCGCTCTGCGCCGCCGGGGTGGGCGTGATCTCGGTCCTGCGCGGGGACGCCGCTCGCACCCGGCGCGGCTCCCGCTAGGGCGCGGGCGAGGACGGCCGTGCCGGGCGCCGGCCGCAGGTGGTTGCCGTACGGACCGGAGGCGTGACAGGATCGCTAATGCGACGCGAGTCGCGATAGCGAAGGGGTGGCTGGCGGATGGCGATCGAGCGGTTCCGGGTGTCGGACGGTCAGGCCGGGCCGTACGGGGTGGCGGTGGGGCCGGACGGCGGCGTCTGGTTCACCCTGGTCCACTCCGGGGAGGTCGGGCGGCTGGCGGCCGACGGTTCGGTGCGGCGGTTCGGCCCGGCCGCACCGGAGAGCGGGCCGGCGGTGATCACGGCGGGCCCGGACGGCGCACTGTGGTTCACCCGGATGCGGGACCACCGGATCGGACGGGTCGGCACCGACGGCCGGGAGCGCTCGTTCGGGCTGCCGACCGAGGGAGCCGGGCCGTACGGGATCACCGCGGGCCCCGACGGCGCCCTCTGGTTCACCGAGCCGAACGCCGGCCGGATCGGGCGGATCACCGTGGACGGCGAGGTGACGGAGTACCCGCTGCCGGTCGACGGCGGCTTCCCCTCGATGATCACCGCCGGGCCCGACGGGGCGCTCTGGTTCACCCTCAACCAGGCCCACGCCGTCGGCCGGATCACCGTCGCCGGGGAGGTCGCCGTGCACCCGCTGCCCACGGAGGGGGCGGCCCCGGTCGGGATCGCCCGAGGCGGCGACGGCGCGCTCTGGTGCGTCGAGATCGGCGCCGGGCAGGTCGCCCGGGTCGCGCCGGACGGCACGGTCGTCGAGCACCCGCTGCCCGACCGGGCCGCCCGGCCGCACGCGATCGCGGCCGACCCGCAGGGCCGGCTCTGGTTCACCGAGTGGGCCGGCAACCGGATCGGCAGCCTCACCCCGGGCGGCGCCTACCGCGGCTACGACCTGCCCGTCGCGGGTGCCGAGCCGCACGGCATCGCCGTCGGCCCGGACGGCGCCGTCCACGTGGCCCTGGAGATCGGCGAGATCGTCCGGCTGACGCCCTGAGCCGCGGTGCGGCCGGTACCCGCGGCAGCCCGGCCCCGCTCCACGGAAGGCCCTACGCGAGGGGGCCGGCGGCGAGTTCGGCGGCGAGGTCGCAGAGGGCGGCGCGGTCCGGGCGGCCGGTCTTGGCGAGCAGGCCGGCGATGTGCTTCTCCACCGTGCGCGGGGAGATGGAGAGCCGGCGGGCCAGCTGCTGGTTGCCCGGCCGCTCCGCGAGCAGCACGAAGACCTCGTACTCGCGCAGCGTCACGCCGCAGCCGCGCAGCTCCGCCGGGACGGCGTCGCGGCCGCCGCGGTGCTGGGCGACGCTGGCGCCGGCGCGGCGCAGCAGCGCGCGGCAGGCGGCCGCGACCGGCTGGATGCCGGTGGCGTGGAAGTACTCCTCGGCCGTGCGCAGCCAGGCCACCGGCTCGCCCCAGCCGTCGGCGAGCGCACTCTCGGCGGCGAGCCGCAGCGCGAGGTGGTGGGCGAGCGGGAACGGCGCGGCGGTCGCGCGGGCCGCGGCGACGGCGCGGGCGGCCTCCTCCGGGTGGCCCTCGCGGCCGAGCAGGATGGCGTCGGCGAAGCCCAGGAACTGGCGGTTCCAGGCGAGTTCGGCAGCGGGGGCGGTGGTGGCCCGGGCCAGGTCGGCGCGGTGCCAGGTGCCGGACAGCACCTCCAGCAGCGGGTGCAGGCCGTGCCGGCCGGCCAGGTAGAAGACGCTGGGGTGCTGCTCCTCCCAGGCGATCCCGGCGGCCAGTTCGGCCCTGGCCCGGTCGACGTCCTCGGCGAGCAGGGCGCCGACGGCCCGGCAGAGGCCGTGGCGCAGCGGCATCAGGAACGACTCCTCGCCGCCGGCCTGCCGGAACCGGGCCAGCTCGCGCTCCATCTCGCGGTCGCGGCCGAGATGGGCGGCGAGGGTGGCGGAGCCGAGCAGCAGATAGCGGTGGGCGCCCAGGTTGCGCAGCCGGGCGGTGGCGTCGAGGCGGGCGTCGATGACGGCGCGGGCGGTGTCCCACTCCCCGCGCAGCACGGCGTTCATGGCGAGCAGGCCGTCCAGGGTCTGGGTGAGCACGATCGCGCCGAGCGCTGCGGCGGCCTCCCGGGCGGCTTCCAGGCGGGCGCCGTCGCCGGTGCGCATGAAGGCGTTGGCGCCGAGCCGGAGCAGCGCCTCGACCCGCCAGACCGGGAGGGCGTGGGCCTCCGCGACGGCGAGCATCCGCTCCAGGCAGGCCTCGGCGTCGTCGAAGCCGCGCTCGCGGGCGAGCAGGGCGAGCAACTGCCACGCCTGGCAGGCGACCACCGGCAGGCCGGCGGCCTCGGCCACCTCGGCGGCCCGGCGGGCGAGGCGCTCGGTCTCGGCGAGGCGGGTGCGAGCCGGCCGGGGGTCGGTCGCGGCGGTGTTCCGGGTGTCGCCGGTGCCCCCGGGCTCTCCGGCTGCGTCGGTCCCGTCGGTCCGCCCGGCCGCCGCGGGTCGTTCCGGCCGTTCCGGCCGTTCGGCGCCGTCGGCGGCGGGGCCGTGGCCGGGCAGCAGGGCGAGGTGGCCCTCCACGACCACCAGGGCGGCGTCCTGTTCGGGGCGCAGGTCGGTGCCGGCCAGGGCCCGGGCGGCGGCGAGCTGGGCGGCGGCCTCGCCGGCGCGCTCGGCCATCACCGCGGCGAAGGCCAGCCGGGTGTGCAGGTCGATCCGGCGGTCGGTGGCGGGGCGGGCGTGGGCCGGCGCCCGCTCCGCGGACGAGCGCTCCGCCGGCGGGTGGCCGGCGGGCGCCGGCGGCAGCGCGTTCGCCGGCGCGGCGGAGGGTATCGCGGGCAGTGCACGGGCCAGTTCGAAGGCCCGGTCCAGCTGGCCTGCCTCGGCCAGTGCCAGCAGCAGCTGCTCGACGACGGCGGCACGGTCAGCCGACCCGGCGAGCTCGTGGGCGCGTTCCAGCAGCACCACGGCCGAACCGGCGGCGCCGGCCGCCAGGGTCCGCCGGCCGGCCTCCGCGAGGTGTGCGGCGGCGCCCGCCGGATCGCCCCCCGCCACCAGCAGCGCGGCCACCAACTGGCGCCGCTCGTCGCCGAGCTCGGGGTCCGCCCGCAGGACCGCCCCGGCGGCGCGGCGGGCCAGGGCGGCGCGCTCGGCGGGGGCCAGGGTCGCGATGACGGCGTCGGCGGTGAGGGCGTGCCGGAAGGCGTAGCGGTCCGGGTCGGCGCCGTCCGGCACGATGACGTTGGCCTCGCAGGCGGAGCGCAGGTGGCTGAAGAGCGTCCGGTCGTCGTGACCGGTGATCAACTGGACGGTGGCGACGGAGAACCGGCTGCCCAGGGTGGCGGCGGTGAGCAGCAGGTCGCGCACCGGCGGGTCGAGCTGGTCGATCCGCCCGCCCCAGCTGCGGACGACCGTGGTGGGGACGGCGGTGCAGAGGTCGCCGGCCACCTCCCAGCGGCCCTCCGACCGGCGCAGCGCGCCCGAGGCGAGCATGTCGGCGAGCAGTTCCTCGACCAGGTAGGGGCAGCCGTCGCCGCGTTCGGCGAGCCGTTCCAGCACCGGCGCGGGCACCTCGGCGGCCTCGCTCTCCAGGATGTCCGCGGCCATCGTCCGGACGTCGGCGGGCGGCAGCGGCCGCAGCTCGGTGACGGTGGCGGCGCGGCGGCGTTCGGCGGCCCGGACGAGGTCCAGCGCCGGTCCGGGCTCTCCGCGCAGCGTCCCGACCAGCAGGACCGGCAGGCCGTCCAGGTTGTCGACCAGGTACTCCAGCACGGCGACCGTCTCGGCGTCGGTGTCGTGCAGGTCCTCCAGGAGCAGGACGCATCCGGCGTCGCGGCCGAGGACGGCGAGCAGGCGCAGCAGTGCCTCGGCGAGCTCGACCACCGTCTCCGGGTAGGCGGGCGCGGTTCCGGCCGTTGCGCGCCACTCGGGCACCAGCCGGGCGAGGGCGGGGCGGTAGGGGGCGAGCTCGGCGTCGGTGGGCGTGCCGGCGGCCCGGAAGCGCGAGGCGAGGGCTTCGATCAGCGGCCGGAACGGCGTCACGGTCAGCGTCGAGGAGCCCCGGCCGCGCAGCACCGGCAGGCCGAGTCCGTAGGCTTGGTAGGCGCACTCGCCGGCCAGCCGGGACTTGCCCATGCCGGCGTCGCCGAGCAGGAAGACCGCCCGGCCGGACCGCTGGCGGGAAGCGGCCAGCGCGTTGCCGAGCAGGCTGATCTCGGCGTCCCGGCCGACGGTGATCGACGAAGTCGTGCGCATGGGCGCAGGCTACTTGACGGTTCGTCCGATCAGTAGTGCCGCTCATCGGCCACGAAGCGAACACGCTGCCATCGCCGGATCGTTACCGTACGACCGCATCTGCCGGTGGCCGGTCCGTTTCGGAGCGGAGAGGGCCCGGCGGCGTCGGATCGGACCCGGCCGGTTCGGGTGGCGGGGCGCCGCCACCGGGGGGCTGCCCGGTCCCCGGTGGCGGCGGTGTGACGGCCCGGCTCCGGGTCCTAGGCCGGGACGGTCATGGTCGGGAAGTCGAAGGCCGGTGCCGTGCCGCCGGAGGCGAGCAGCTGCGAGCGCAGGCCCAGGCCGCCGCCGGCCCGCAGGCGGATGTCGCCCGCCGGGTGGTCGAAGGAGTCGTCGGGCCGGGTGTCCGGGTACTGCCGGGTCGGCGCCGGGTCGGTGTCGTTCACGGGGTCTCCCATTCGTCGTCGGGGTGGGCGGTGGCGGTCGGAGCGGGCGGCTGGCTGCCCGCCCGCCGCGCCGCCCGCCATCCTGGCGGACGGCGGGCGCGGCGCGTTCAACGGGCCGGCGGACGAGCCGGCGGGGCGGTCGGTGTACCCGGGCGCAGCAGCAGCGCCGGCGGGACGCGTTCGGGGTAGCCCAGCCGCAGCAGGCCGTGGCCGATCCCGGCGAGGCCGGTGAGCAGACCCGGGTGCGGCACGTGGTCGGGGCTGCCGCAGCGCGGGCCGTCCTGGTCGAGGCCGGCCAGCAGCGCACCCGCCCGCCGCACCCAGGGCGTCCGGCCGGGCACGGGGCTGCCGTGGCCGAGCAGTTCGAGGACGCCCAGCTCGCCGTGGCAGAGGCTGTGGTCGGGCAGGCCGGCGGCCCGGGCGGTGTTCCGGGCGGCGCGCTGCAGCCACTCGGCGAGCGGTCGGTCGCCGAGGGCGGCGGGGCTGTCGGCCACGGCGAGGGCGATGCCCGGCCGGCCGCGGCACCAGGAGGACTCCCGGGCCCGGACGGCGGTGGCGGCGTGCAGGGCGGCGAGTCCGGCCGCGCGGTGCGGGCCGTGGGCGGGCTCCGCCACGGCCTCCGCGTACCGCAGCAGGGCCCAGCCGGTGCCGGCCGCGCCGTGCGCGAAGCCGGTCCCGGCGGGTGCCGCCGCGGCGGCCAGCCGTGCGGCGCAGTCGGCGGCGGCGCGCAGCGGCTCGGGCCGCCCGGTGGCGGCGTGCACGGCGAGCAGTGCGGCCAGGCCGCCGGCCGTGCCGCTGTGCACACCGGTGTCGGTCTCGCGTTCGGCGGCCGCCGCGGTGAGCGCCACGGCGGGCGCGCACCACTGCCGGATCAGCGGGTCGTCCAGGGTGCGGGCGATCTCGGTGAGCGCGTAGGCGATGCCACCGAGCCCCGCGAAGCCGCCGGAGCCGACGGCGGCGGGCCGGTCGGGGTGCGCGGCGAGCGTGTCCAGCAGCCCGGGGACGGGCGCGAGCGCCCGGCGGGCCACCTCGGCGTAGCGGTCCGAGCCGGTGAGGGCGGCGAGTTGGGCGAGGAAGAGCGCGGTGCCGGTGTAGCCGCCGGCGAGGTCGGCGCCGAGCGGCCGGACCCGCCAGTACCGGTCGGCGAGCAGTTCGAGGCCCAGCCAGTTGGTCCGGCTGCGCCCGCCGTAGGCGGCCGCGACCAGCTGGTCGCCGACGCCGCGGGCGGCGGCCAGCAGCCGCTCCGGTTCGGGGGCGGTGGCCCACAGGTTCTCCGGCGCCGGGCGGCCGGGCCGGTGCGCCGGTACGGCGGCGCCGCAGGCCATCGCGGCCCGGACGATCCACTCCTGGTCCTTGCGGTCCACCCCGCCGAGCGCGGCGAGCTTGGCCTCGGCGCGGGCCAGCCCCGTCTCGGCCAGCTCGCCGGGCAGCCGGCGGCCGTCGGCGGTCCAGAGGTCGCGGCCGCCGGGGCGGGCGGTGAAGAGCGGGACGTCGCCGGCCCACAGGTCGGCGAGTTCGTGCTCGGCCAGCCCGGGGCGGCCGGGGTCGTCCACGGCGTCGGTGCGCAGCAGGTCCAGGACGGCGCCGCGGTCGGCGGCGTCGCGCAGCAGGTCCGGGTGGGTCGACTCGTCCAGCAGCCGGGCGTAGACCCGGGTGGCCCGCGGCACCACCCGGACCTCGTCCTCGGCGAACGCGCGCAGCAGGCCGCGCGGCCCGGCGAGGTCCTCCCGGCCGTCGGCGAGCGCCGTGTAGCCGGCCCGGAACCCGGCCACCAGGGCCTCGGTGTGGTCGGCGGGGTCGACGGCGGCGCCGTCCAGCCGGGGGCGGTTGCGGGCCTCGCGGAACGGGCGGGCCCGCCGGACCAGCCGCATCTCGTCCGTGCCGGCGCCGGCCCAGTCGACGCCCTCCACCGGGGAGGTGGTGCGCAGACCGCCGCCGATGCCGGAGACGTCCACCGCGCCGGCGTCGCCCAGCAGCAGCTGCGGCAGCAGGCCGACCCGGTGGACCGACTCCTCCAGGGCACGGGCCGCCGGGTCTGCCGTCGGGCCGGCCGGGGAGGGCGGGTGGAACAGCGTCTCCACGTCCACCAGCACCGGCTGGTCCGCGCAGGCGACCACGTTCTCGACGTGCATGTCGGTGCCGTCCAGCACGTGCAGCAGCGCCAGCAGCGCGCCCTGACGCCGGTAGAACCGCTCGACCTCCGACCCGGTGCGGCAGGGCCGGAACTCGGCGAACTCCGTCCAGCCGTAGCCACCCCGGTCGAGCAGCCCGAGCGCGCGCAGCCCGGGCACGCCGGGCCGGCTGTTGTACCAGCCCAGCAGGGCGTTGAAGTGGCGGTGGGCCGCGACCGGGCGCGGCCGGTGGACGACGGAGGCGCCGTTGGCGAAGTGCAGCACCGCGACGGCCCGGCCGTGCCGGTGGCGGTCGCCGGCCTCGGTGTCGACGGCCACCAGCGGCCCCGGGTCGGTGCCGCGCAGCAGCCCGGAGACCAGCAGCGGGCGGTCGGCGAGGAGCCGGAGGAGCAGCTCGGCGTAGGCGTCGGCGGCGTCCAGGCTGGTCCGGGCCAGCAGCCGGGCGAGCACCGGATAGGTGCGCAGCAGGGCGGCGAGGCCGTCGCGGCGGGCGGTGAGGGCGACGAAGGAGCGGAACCGCTCCTGCGGGGTGCCGCCGCGGAGCCGGCCTGCGGCCCGGGCGGTGTGCAGCTCCAGCACCAGGGTGCGGGCGGCGATCCGGGCGAGGCGCTCGGTGAGCCCGGCGGTGAAGGCGGCCCGTAGGGCGGGCAGGTCGAGGTGGACGGCGAGGTCGGCCGGCGCGCTCCGCTCGGCGGGTGAGGCGTGGCCGGTGCGGTCGGTGCGGTCGGGCGGGGCGGCGGCGGGACAGAGGGTGGCCGACAGCCGGACGAGCGCGCGGTCGGCGAACGGCGCCAGGACGAGGCCGAAGCCGCTCAGGCCGGGGTACGACGTCTTCGGGACGACCGCGCGGACCGGTGCCGCGGCGACCGCGGCCTCGGTGAAGGCGGCCCAGTCGGGGCGCCCCGCGGGACGGGCCTGGCCCGGCGTCAGGGCCGGCTCCCACCAGGCGGAGGGGGCCGGCCCGGCCACACGGAGCCGGGCCGGGCCCGTCCGTCCGGCGCCCCGCGCCGCGTCGGGGGTCGATACCGCGGCGGGGGCCGGGGCGGAAGCCCTGGTCGGGGCCGGAACGGTGGCCCGGACCGGGGCATCGCCGGGCATCGGAGGGTGCGGGGTCGCGGTGGCCGTGGTGGGTACCTGCGCGACCGGGCCCTGATCCGGTGCGCGGCCCCCGTCGGGGCGCGCGCTGCGCACGGCGCTCACCTCTGCCACCACCGCACCTCCGATGCCGGGAGAGGGCGGCGCTGCCGTCGAAGTCGCTGCCCTCGGTGCTGAATCCTTGTCCTGCCGTGGCCGCCGGGGCATGGGGGACTCGCCCCCATCTTTGTGCCGTCCGGCCCGCATGATCCGCTCCCCTCGTTCCCCGCGACGTCCGGCGCCGTCCTCGTGGAGCGCTCCGGCCCCCGCCGGCCGGGAGTCCCTGAGCGTGCCTCCTCCGCGTCGACCGTAGTGGGCGCGCGGCCGGCCGGTCAGCGCCGGGCGACCAGGAGCGGGGCGGCGACGGTCGGACGCCCGTCCATCGTCCGCACCGGCGGGGTGCGTTCGGCGACGGGGTCGAAGGCGCCGAGCAGCTCGTCCAGCCGCTCCCGGGTGCGGTGACGGCAGACCGCGCCGCCGCCGGTCTCGAACACGCCGTGGCGGCCGGTCCGCTCGGGTGGCCGAAGGCCGCCGTGGGCGGAGTCCCGGTGCTCGGCCTGGTTGTCGAGAGTGGGCATGTCCCGATCATTCCACGGAGTGCCGGGTTCGTGGTGGGCGGCGCGTCGGGGCGATCGACGGGCTTGCCGGCGGGGCGGCTCGGGTGGGCGGTGCCGGCGTACCGGTGGGTCGAGGGGCTGGTGGGGTGGGGCCGTTCGGCCCTTGTCGGTGGTCCCGCAGCGGAGGGAGGGTGGGCGCCGAACAGGTGTGCGGCGCAGGCCCGGGGCAGGCCCGGCGGCGCACGGAGGGACAGGAGAGGGTCCGAGTGGGCGGGTTGGTCACGGTGCAGATGGACGAGCAGCTGGCACGGGATGCGGCGGCCGCCGCGCGGGCCCGGGTCGCGGCCGTCACGGGCGGGGCGGACGCCCTGGTCGAGGCGGTCCGGGTGCGGGTCGGCCGGATCGGCGCGGGGACCGTGGTGGCGCAGCTGAACGCCGAGGTGAACGGCCGGCGGATCCGCGTCCAGGAGACCGCCGCGGACCTCGGCGAGGCGTTGGACCGGCTGGCCGACGGGCTGCGCCGCCGGATCACCGCCGTGGTGGCCGGCTGGTCGCCCCGCCCGTGGCCCCGGCGGGGGCGCGGCCGGGGCCTCGCGGCCGCCACCGCCCCCGCACCGGACGCGCCCCGACCGCTTGCCGAAGTCCCCTGCGGCGCAGAGTCGTCGAGCATCGTCCGGCGCAAGCGGGTGGGCCTGGTCCGGTGCTCGCCGGACGCCGCCGCCCGGACCATGGACGCGATGGACTTCGACATCCACCTGTTCGCCGACCCCGTCACCGGGACCGACGCTGTCGTCTACCGGGTGGGCCCCACCGGGTACCGGCTGGCCCGGACGGCGGCTGCCGGTCCGCCGCTCCGGCCGGCCGTCCCGTTCACCCTGAGTCCCTGCGGCGCACCGGAGTTGACCGAGGAGCAGGCGGTCGCGCGGCTCTCCGCCGCCGAGCTGCCCTTCCTGTTCTTCGCCCACCCGGCGACCCGGCGCGGCCGGGTGCTCTACCGCCGGTTCGACGGGCGGCTCGGGCTGATCGAGGCCGCCTCGTGAGCGACGAGGCCGTGCGCAGGCGGCTCCGGGCGCGGCGCCGTCCGGCGGGGTCGGCCGGGGTGGCGAGGCAGGCGGGGTCTGCGGGCGCTGTGACGTCGGCGGGCTCTGCGGGGGCGGCCGGGCCGTCCGCGGTGTCCGTTCCGCCGGTGCCGGCGTCGGGGACCGTCCCGGTGCCCGGCGCCGCGCCGTCGGCCGGTGGCTTCCCGTCGGCCGGTGGCCACCCGCCGGGCGGGGACGTCCCGCCGCGTCACCTCGTACCGCTCGAACGGGCCGAGGCGCTGCGGCTGTTGGCCGGTGTCCCGTTCGGGCGGATCGTCTTCACCTCGCGCGCGCTGCCGGCCGTCCGGCCGGTCAATCACCTGCTCCTGGACGACGCCGTGGTGATCCGCACCCACGACGGCGCCGCGCTCACCGCGGCGGCGGTCGGCGCGCAGGAGGGCGTCGTCGTCGCCTACGAGGCCGACGCCATCGACCCGGTGACCAGGCTGGGGTGGAGCGTGGTCGTCATCGGCTACGCCCGTCCGGTCACCGATCCCGACCGACTGGCCCGCTACCGGGAGGCGTTGCGCCCCTGGGTGGCGGCGTCCATGGACCACACCGTGGCCATCCGGCCGGACCTCGTGACGGGCTTCCGGCTCGTCGCCGAGGCCGCCGGCTGACGCCGTCCGCCAGCTGACGCCGTCCGCCGGTTGGCGTCGCCCGCTCGCGGGCCGCTCGCCCGCTCGCGGGCCGCCGGCCCGCGGCAACTCCCCTCCGACACGCGGGTGTTGGAAGGGCCCTGGAGCGCGCCGGTACGGGCCGTCGGAGTTCGCCCCGACTCCACGCCCGTACCGGCGCTTCGGCATGCCCGGAGCGGTCCGGCGGGGCCGTCCGGAGGGGCGGCTGTGCGGTGACGACGACGCGCCTGCGGGGTGGCGGCCCGGCCGGGCCGTCGGCGGAGGTCCCGGGCGCGGCTCCGGAACGGAGGCCCACCGACCCCCGGCTGCTGGGTCCAAGGGCCCTGGGGCGCAAGGGTGTCGAGTTCTGATCATGGATCGCCATCCATCCGCAGTAGTTCCGAAGGAGTGCGTCCTTGAGCGCCATCGAGGCACAGGGCGACAGCGCGCCGCCGCCGTCCGCCGTCCGGTCGGGGGAGGTCCGGGTCCGAAGGCCCGGCTCGGCCCTGGTCAGGCTGCTGACGACCACCGACCACAAGACGATCGGCTCCATGTACCTGGTGTCGGCGTTCGGGTTCTTCCTGATCGGCGGCATCCTCGCGCTGGTCATGCGCGCCGAGCTCGCCCGGCCGGGGACGCAGATCCTCTCCAACGAGCAGTTCAACCAGGCCTTCACCATGCACGGTTCGGTGATGCTGCTGCTCTTCGCCATGCCGCTGTTCACCGGCTTCGCCAACTGGATCATGCCGCTCCAGATCGGCGCCCCCGACGTGGCCTTCCCGCGGCTGAACATGCTGGCCTACTGGCTGTTCATGTTCGGCTCGCTGATCGCCGCCGGCGGATTCGCCACCCCGCAGGGCGCGGCCGACTTCGGCTGGTTCCTCTACGCCCCGCTGTCCGACGCGGTCCACTCGCCCGGCGTCGGCGCCGACATGTGGATCATGGGCGTCACCCTCTCCGGCTTCGGCAGCATCCTCGGCGCGGTCAACTTCATCACCACCATCATCTGCATGCGTGCCCCCGGCCTGACCATGTTCCGGATGTCCATCTTCTGCTGGAACGTCCTGCTCACCTCGGTCCTGGTGCTGATGGTCTTCCCGGTCCTGGCCGCCGCGCTGCTGGCGCTGGAGTGCGACCGCAAGTTCGGCTCGCACGTCTTCGACCCCGCCAACGGCGGTGCGATGCTCTGGCAGCACCTCTTCTGGTTCTTCGGCCATCCCGAGGTCTACATCCTCGCCCTGCCGTTCTTCGGGATCATCTCCGAGGTGATCCCGGTCTTCTCCCGCAAGCCGATGTTCGGCTACGCGGGCCTGATCGCGGCCACCGTCGCCATCGCCGGCCTCTCGGTGACGGTCTGGGCGCACCACATGTACGTCACCGGCCAGGTGCTGCTGCCCTTCTTCTCGTTCATGACCTTCCTGATCGCCGTGCCCACCGGGGTCAAGTTCTTCAACTGGGTCGGCACCATGTGGAAGGGCTCACTGAGCTTCGAGACCCCGATGCTCTGGACCGTCGGCTTCCTGGTGACGTTCCTTTTCGGCGGGCTCACCGGCGTGCTGCTCGCGGCTCCGCCGATCGACTTCCACGTCTCCGACTCGTACTTCGTCGTCGCGCACTTCCACTACACGCTGTTCGGCACCGTGGTCTACGCGATGATGGCGGGCTTCCACTTCTGGTGGCCGAAGATGACCGGCAAGATGCTCGACGAGCGACTCGGCCGGATCAGCTTCTGGACCCTCACCGTCGGCTTCCACGCGACCTTCCTGGTGCAGCACTGGCTCGGAGCCGAGGGCATGCCCCGCCGCTACGCCGACTACCTCGCCTCCGACGGGTTCACCACGCTCAACACGGTCTCCACGATCGGCTCGTTCCTGCTCGGCCTGTCGATCCTGCCGTTCCTCTACAACGTCTGGAAGACCGCCAAGTACGGCGAGAAGGTCACGGTCGACGACCCGTGGGGCTACGGCCGTTCGCTGGAGTGGGCCACCTCCTGCCCGCCGCCCCGCCACAACTTCGCGACGCTGCCGCGGATCCGCTCCGAATCCCCGGCGTTCGACCTGCACCACCCGGAGATCGCCGCCCTCGACCACCTGGAGAACACCGGCGAGCCGGCCAAGCACCTCGCCGGGGTCGTCCCCGCCGCGTACGACACCCCCGTCCGGCGCGGCCTCGCCCGTCCGGCGGAGGCCCCGCCCGGTGGGCCCGGGCGGTCCGGGCGGGGGGCGCTGCCGGAGTCGCCGGAGGCGGCGAAGCCGCCGAGGCCGGCGGACGCGCCGGAGCGCTGACCCGGCCGCCGGGCACCGACCCCGGCGGCCACCCGAGACGCCGTCCCCGCCCGCCCCTCCCCGATGCCCCCGGCCGGGCGGGGACGGCCGCCCCGACCACCGCCCCGGGCACCGACCACCGCCCCGGGCACCGACCACCGCCCATCCGCACCCGCACACCATCGCTCGAACCCCATCGGCTGAGGAGCGCACGGCATGTCCCACACCGTTCTGGCCATCGGCACGGCCGCCATCACCGCCTCCGGCTGCGTCTGGTACCTGCCCGCCATCGCCGACCTCCAGGCGGGCGACGACCGCCCCCGGTCGGTCCGGACCGCGGCGGCCGCCTGCGTCGTCTGGTGGGCCGCGCTGGCGCTGGCCGGCGGACTGCTGCTGGCCGTGCCCGCCTGGCAGCCCGCGGCGCAGGTCGCCCTCGCCGGTCTGGTCGCCGGCCTCCTGCTGCGGATCCGGGCCTTCGCGCAGAGCCGGGCCGAGCGGCGCGAGGACCGGCTGCGCTGGGCGATGCTCGAAGCCGGGCCCGTCCCGCGTGGTCCGCGCCCGGCGGCCGCGGTCCTGATGGGCTGGCTGCTGGTCGGCCTGGCGGTCTCCTCGCTCGGCGCGCTCTCCATCCTGCTGGCCGGCGGCGGCGCGCTGGCCCCCCGGCTGGCCGCCGCGGCCGGCAGCGCGGTGGCGGTGTCGGGGGCGTTCCTCCTCGTCGGTATGGGCAACGCCCGCCGGCACCGCCCCTGACCGGACGTCCGCCGCCCGTCCCTGACCGGACGTCCGCCGGCACCGTCTACCGGACGTCTGCCGCCCGCCCCTGACCGGACGTCCGCCACCCGGGGCGGGGTGCCCTGACCGGCCCGGTCCCGCCCGCGTGTACGGCCGTACGGCCGCCGCCCCGGCTCCTCGCGGTCGACTCCCACCCCGTCCGAGGGCGGGCGCTCCCGCCGTGCTGACGGACCGGGCCGGAATGGGGCCGTTGGGCCCTGGGGGCGCCGGCCGCCGACCAGGCATGATGCGATGGACCCGCGGCAGCGTGCCGGGGCACGAGAAGGTGGAGCCGCGAGATGGCAAGCATGACGGGGGGCGTCGAGACGCCGGCGCCGGTCAGGGTGTTCCTGCTGGACGACCACGAAGTGGTGCGCCGCGGCGTCCACGACCTGCTCGACGGCGAGCCGGACCTGGAGGTGGTCGGCGAGGCCGCCACCGCCGAGCAGGCCCTCGTCCGGGTCCCCGCGCTGCGCCCCGACGTCGCGGTGCTGGACATCCGCCTCGGCGACGGCGACGGCGTGGCGGTCTGCCGCGAACTCCGCTCGCGCATGCCCGACCTGGCCTGCCTGATGCTCACCTCGTTCGACGACGAGGAGGCGCTGCTGGACGCCGTGATGGCGGGTGCCGCCGGGTACGTCCTCAAGCAGATCAGCGGCACCGACCTGGTGGCAGCCGTGCGCACCGTCGCCTCCGGCCGGTCCATGCTGGACTCGGGCGCCACGACCCGTCTGCTCAACCGCCTGCGCAGCGACGCCGAGCCGACCCAGCCGGCCGCCGCCGGGCCCGAGCTCACGGCGCGCGAGCAGGAGGTGCTGGAACTGATCGGCGAGGGCCTGACCAACCGCCAGATCGGCGAGCGCCTCTACCTCGCCGAGAAGACGGTGAAGAACCACGTCTCCCGGCTGCTGGCCAAGCTCGGCGTCGAACGCCGTGTCCAGGCCGCGCTGATAGCCACCGAGCGGCGCCAGTCGGCCGCCCCCACCCACGCCGGGCACCACACCCGGCCCCGCGGCTGACCCCGGACGGCCGGCGCGCCTTCCTCCGCCGCGGTCGGCGTCAGCCGCCCCGGGAGCCGGACGGGCCGGCGCCGTGGTCGCCGTTCAGGAGCACCTCGCGGTGCTGCCACGCGAGCTGCAGCAGCGCGGCGCCCGCCGGCTGCATCGGCTCGCGGTCGGCGAGGCGCTCCACCTGCCCGGCCGTGAAGGGGATGCCCGCGGCGTGGCCGGTGCCGTCGTCGAGCCGGACGCGGTGCCCCTCGTCGTTGGTGGCGACCATCCGGGCGAAGACCTCGTCGAACAGGTCGGCGTCGAACACGGCGACGGTGAGCAGGTCGGTCACGAACGTGAGCGGGTCCACGCCAAGGCCGAGCCAGTACGTCCGCAGGGTCCCGGTCGCCCGGGCCGACGCCAGCGTCCGCTGGAACGGCCAGGCGTCGTAGTCGATCGGGGCGGTGTCGCTCCCGTAGTCCTCGCTGCCGCCGAGCAGTTCCTCGCCGAGCTCGCGGACGATCGCCCGCCAGAGGTCGAAGTCGTTGGCCTCGTTCCACGGCGCGTCGTGGGAGGGCTGGAACATGCCCACCGGCATCACCTGGAACAGCCCGCCGCCGCTGGCGACCTTCGCCGGGTCGCGCCAGTGCAGGACGAACTCGGCGCCGCCCGTCCGCCGGTCGTGGCGGACGGCCAGCGTGCTGACGGCGGCCAGGACCGGCCGCCGGGCGAGGTCGGTGGGATCGCCGACGGCGGCGCGGAACGGTGTGGCGCCCGCCCCCGGCCGCGACCCGCCGGGTACGGACAGGGCTGCGGCCGCGTACTCGTGGGCCGCCGCCTCGCAGATGTCGACGACGTCGAAGTAGCGGCCGCGGCCGAACGTCAGCGTCGGAACGGGGGCGTCCTCCGCCACCTCCAGAAGCCGGTAGCAGCCCCGGTTCTCGAAGAGCCGGGGCCGGGCCAGGTCGCCGACGGCCTCCGCATAGGTCTCGTACGGGGTGCCGTCGGCCCGCCGGGGGAGGACGGCGGTCAGCTCGGGGCGGCGGCCGTCGATCGGAGTCGCCGGGGCCTGCTCCTGCCACCGCAGCCGGACCCGGTCCAGGGGCACCGGCGCCGCGGGAATCCAGTGCCGGCGCGCCAGCAGCCTGCCGCCCGGGGCGAACTCGTGCGGGGCGTGCCCGGCCGCGGCCGACCTGGTCAGCTCGAACCGGTTGCGGTTCAGGTGGTCGCGCACCTGCCGCCACCGGGCCCGGCTCGCCTCCGGAGCGACGGGTGGCTCCGGTGCGGTGGGCCGCTGCGGCGGGGGGCTGGTGGACACGGCGCTCCTCGGGATCGTGGCGGGCTGCCGCCGAACAGCGTACGAGCCGGACCGCGGTACGGCGCCGGGCACCCGGGCCTGCCTGTGCCGGGCGCCCGGGCCGGCTCCGATCCGGGCCGGGTGCGGGCTCACCGCCGGTCGGATCGTCCGCCGCCGGTCCGCGCCTGGCGGCCCTCCCGCCGGATCCGGCGCCGGCGGCCGCCGGGCGGGACCCTCGGCAGGACCATCGGCCCTCGTCGTCCCGGGGCCCGGCGGGCGACCATCGCTGGCATGGATGCCGATCGTGAAGCGCAGTCCCCGCAGCAGGAGCCGCCCGGTCGGGCCCGACCGGGCGGCGCCCGCAGCCGGGAACTCGCCGCAGGCCCGGTCGTGGACGTCGTCGCGGACCGCTCCCCGGACGTCGGTCCGGGCCCCGAGCTGGACGAGGCACGGGCGCTGGAGCTGTTGGCCGGCACGCCGGTCGGGCGGGTCGTCTACACCCTCGGCGCTCTGCCGGCGGTGCTGCCGGTGCCGTTCCGGGTCGACGAACACGGCGGTGTGCTGTTCGCGGTGGACGCCGGGTCGGAGCTGGTCCAGGCGGTGGACGGCGCGGTGACCGCCTTCGAGGCCGACGACGTGGACGACGGCGACGGCACCGGATGGTTCGTCACCGTCCTGGGTCGCGCCGAGGTGCGGCCGGTCGAGGTCGGCGGCGACGGGCTCCCGGGGCCGGACCCGGCGGTCGCTCGAACCGGCCCCGCGTGCGAGGACCGGCCACCGGCCCGGCGCGAGGTGCTGATCCGGATCGGCCCCGAGCTGGTCGTCGGCCGACGGCTGGCGGCCGGACCCTGACCGGGGGCGGTGGCGGGCCCCCGCCGTGCGGCGTCCGGCCGTACTGTGCCGTGCCGCGTCCCGCCGTGCCGCCTCCGGCCGCGCCGCGCCCTGCGGCGCCGCACGCCGTGACGTGCCGTGCCCCGCGCCTCCTGCCGTCGACCGCCGCGCTCAGACCCCCAGGGGAGCCTCCCAGACCAGCCTCGTGCCGCCGCCCTCCGCCGGCTGCAGCTCGAAGCTGCCGCCGACCCGCTCGGCCCGCTCGGCGAGGTTGCGCAGCCCGCTGCGCCGCCCGCCGTCGGGCACCCCGACCCCGTCGTCCGCGACCGTCAGCGTCACCCGGCCGCCCAGCGCTCGCAGCACGACCTCCACCCGGCTCGCCCGGGCGTGCCGGGCCGCGTTGCTGAGCGCCTCGCCGAGGACGGCCATGACGTGCTCGGCCAGCTCGTGCGGCACGTCCGTGTCGAGCAGGCCCTCCATGCTGAGCCGGGGCGGGAAGCCCAGCGTGGCCTGGGCCTCGCCGACCGTGCGGGTGGCGCGGGCGCGCAGGCCGCGGTCGGGCTCGCTGTGGGCGCGCAGACCGAAGATCGTCGATCGGATGATCTTGATCGTCTCGTCCAGGTCGGCGACCGCCCGGCTGACCCGGTCGGAGGCGCTGCGGCTCTCGATCAGCCGGCCCGCGCTCTGCAGCGTCATCCCGGTGGCGAAGAGCCGCTGGATGGCCAGGTCGTGCAGGTCCCGGGCGATCCGGTCGCGGTCCTCCAGCAGCGTCAACTGTTCCGCATCGCGCCGCCGTTCGGCCAGCTCCAGAGCGAGTGCGGCCTGGTCGGCGAAGCCCAGCAGCGGGCCCGTCTCCTCGGCCGTGAACGGCTCGCGCCCGCTCGCCCGGGCCAGGAGCAGGACACCGCGCCCGAACCCCGTCCCGGTGCCCAGCGGCACCGCCACCGCCGGCCCGAGGCCGGCGAAGCGGTTCGGCGGACCGGCCGGGAAGCGGGCGTCGCCGGCCAGCTCGTCGCTGGTCACCGGCGAGCCCGAGGCGTACGCGGCCCCGGAGAGGGTGCCGTCCACCGGCACCGTCACCCCGATCCGGCCGCTCGGGTCGGCGCCCATCGCCACCTCCACGGTGAGCTCGGCCGCCCGCTCATCCGGCCCGGCCAGCGCCACCGAGACGTCCGCCAGCTCGGCCCCCGCGATCTCCCGGGCACGGCGGGCGATCAGCTCCACCACCTCCAGGCGGGGCGCGCCCGAGAGCAGGCTGCGGGTGATCTCGGCACTGGCCTGCAGCCAGCGCTGTCGCCGCTGCGCCTCCTCGTAGAGCCGGGCGTTGTCGATGGCGACCCCGGCCGCGACCGCGAGGGTGGCGATCACCGCCTCGTCGTCGGCGTCGAAGTCCAGACCGCCGCGCTTGTCGGTGAGGTAGAGGTTGCCGAACACCTCGCCGCGCACCCGCACCGGCACCCCGAGGAAGGTGTGCATCGGCGGGTGGTTCGGCGGGAAGCCGACGGAGGCCGGGTGCTCGGAGAGCACCGGGCAGCGCAGCGGTTGCGGGTTGCGGATCAGCTCGCCGAGGATGCCGCGCCCGGCCGGCAGCGGCCCGATCGCCTCGATCTCCTCCCCGGTCAGACCGACCGTCAGGAACTGCGAGAGGGTGTGCCCGTCCGGCCCGATCACGCCGAGCGCGCCGTAGCGGGCGTCGACCAGGTCGGCGGCGGCCTCGACGATCCGGTGCAGGGCCTGCGAGAGGTCCAGCTCGCGGCCGACCGCCAGCACCGCCTCCAGCAGGCTGTGCACCCGGTCGCGGGTGCCGCGGGCCGCGTCGATCCGCCACTGGAGCTCCTCCAGCAGCTCGTCCAGGCGCAGCTGCGGCATCCGGGCGGGAGCGCCGTTGCGGGCGACCGGCCCGTCGGGGCCCTGGTGCCCTCCCGCAGTGCCGCCACCCCCTGCGCCCGCCCCCGGGCGGGCTGCCGCCGGGCCGTCCGCCCCGGCGCCCGCCGGGCAGGCCGTCGTGTTGCCCGCAGGCTCGCCCGCAGGGCAGGCGGGCCCGACGTTCGCCGAATCGCCGGTGCCCGCCCGCGTACCGTTCGCGCCGCCCACCGGCGTCCTCCTCGTGGGTCTGTCCGTCTGGTCGCTGTGTCCGCTGGATCCGCACGCGCGCGAACCCCCCCCCGGGTCACCCGACCAGGAGGATTGTCGGAATTCACGGTAGTGCCCGGGGAGGGCCCTCCGAAACGCCGGGGTCGGGGCGAACTGTGCCGTGGCGCGTCCGGCGGGTGGGACCAATGGCCCGGCGGCGCGGGCCGTGCGGCTCTGTGCGCGGGCGCGCGCGGCGGGGAGGGTGGGGTCATCGGACGGCGCGTCAGGATGCGTGCCGGCCGCCGAGCGCCCGCCCGCAGCGGAAGGAACCTCCCATGACCCCACCTGTTCTGGTCGGAGTCGACGGCTCGCCCGAGAGCACCGCCGCCGCCCACTGGGCAGCCGAGGAGGCACTGCGCCGCGGTGCCCCGCTGCGCGTGGTGCACGTCTGGCCCTGGCTGACCGACGGCCGGTCGGCCTTCGCCGACGCCGGCTCGCTGCCCGCAGGTGCCCAGCGGATGCTCGCCGAGATCGCCGACACCCTCCGGGCCGGCCACCCAGGCGTGGACGTGCACACCGACGTGGTGCTCGACGCCGCGGTGGACGGCCTGGTGGCCGCGGCCGAGGATGCCGGCCTGCTGGTCCTCGGCTCGCGGGGCCTCGGCGGCTTCACCGGCCTGCTGCTCGGCTCGGTGAGCCGGGCGACCGTCGCGCGCAGTTCGGCCCCGGCGGTCGTGGTCCGGTCGGCCGAGGCGCAGGCCGGGGTGGTGATGGGCGCCGTCCCGGAGGTTCTGGTCGCGGTCGACGTCCAGGCACCGAACGAGGCCGTGCTCGCCTTCGCCTTCGAGGAGGCGGAGCTGCGCGGTGCCCGGGTCCGCGCCGTCCACGGCTGGGACCTGCCACCGGCGTTCGCGACCGTGGGCTTCGTCCCGGCGCCGGCCGAGATCGCGGAGCTGCAGGGGCTTGAGGCCAAGGCGCTCGCGGAGGCGCTGGCGGGCTGGCGCGAGCGGTACCCCGGGACGGAGGTGGTCGAGGAGGTCCGGCTCGGCCCGGCCCGCGCGGTGGTCGAGGCCTCGGCGACGGCCGAGCTGGTGGTGCTCGGGCGGCGGCGGCGCCCGCACGACTTCGGCCCGCGGCTGGGCCGGGTGGCGCACGCGGTGCTCCACCACGCGCAGGCACCGGTGGCGGTCGTGCCGCACGACTGACGGCAGCGGCTTGCGGCGGGCGGCTCGGGGCGGCCGGTGGTCGGCCGGTGGTCGACTGGTGGTGGAGGCGGGTGGGCGGTCGGCCCGGTGGGCGCCGGAACCCGGGCCGTTCGACCCTGCCGTCCGGTCGCCCCCGGGGGCACCCTCGGGAGTACCGGGGCCGCCGCCCGCGGCACCGCCCCCGTCCGGCGCACGCGGAACGCCGGGCAACCGGTCGAACGGGCTTCCTCCGGCGTTCCCCGCCCCGACCGGCCCGACCGGCCCGACCGGCCCGAGCAGATCGGCCAGACGGCCCGAGCAGGCCGAACCGGCCCGACCGTCCGAGCAGAGGCCGGAGGAAGGGCCAGAGGCAAGGAGAGGATCACCATGACCGAGCCCACCCTCACCCCGGCCGACCTGCGGCTTCTCGCGGCCGCCGGCGGCGCGGCGCCGTCCCTGCACAACAGCCAGCCCTGGCGGTTCCGCCCGACCGAGGACGGGCGCGGCATCGAAGTGCTCGCCGACCCCGCCCGTGCCGTACCGCTCGCCGACCCCACCGGCACCGCGCTGCACATCGCGGCCGGCGCGGCCCTGTTCAACCTGCGGGTGGCCGCCCTCGGGCTCGGCCGGGAGCCGGTCGCCCAGTTGCTCCCGGACCCGGACGCCCCGGGACTGCTCGCCCGGCTCGACCTCTCGGCCGCCGCCCGCGACGCCGAACCGTTCGGCCGGGACCTCCGCCCGGCGATCACCCGACGTCACTCCAGCCGCGAGCCGTTCACCAACCGCGACGTGCCGGAGGCGGTGCTCGGCGAACTCGCCGCCGCCGCCGAGGCCGAGGGTGCGGTGCTCGCCTCGCTGGAGGAGGGCGGCGTCCGGCGGGTGCTCGCGCTCACCGCCGAGGCCGTGGAGCGGACGTCCCAGGACCCGGACCGGCAGGCCGAGGCCCGCGCCTGGCTCCGGTCCGACGACGCGGTGGGCGAGGCCGTCGACGGCATCCCGTTCGCGGCCCTCGGCTCCCGGGACCGTGACGCCCGCCTCCCGATGCGCGAGTTCGCCGGCCGCCCGCCGTACCGGGACGCGCCCGCGCGGCCGGCCGAGCGGTTCGAGGCCCTGCCCCAGCTCTGCACGCTCGTCACCCGCACCGACCGCCCCGTGGACTGGCTGCGCACGGGGCAGGCGCTGGAGCGCGTCTGGCTCCTGGCGACCGTCCACGGCGTGCGCCTGACGGTCTGGCACCAGCCCCTGGAGTGGCCCGACACCCGTTGGGGCCTGCGCGATCCGGCCGACGGCCCGGGCTACGTCCAGCTGGTGCTCCGGATCGGTTACGGCCCGCCGGGGAGCGCGACGCCGCGCCGCCCGGTCGAGGAGACGCTCGACGCGTCCCTCGCGCGCTGAGCCGGTCGCGCTGCAAGGTGCCGTGTCGCACCGCGGGGCACCGCGGTGCACTGGCGGGGCACCCCGGGGCGCTGCGGCCCGGAAGCTGCGCGGGACGCGGGTCCGGAGTGGGAAGTCGGCAGGTCCGACTTCCCACTCCGCCCGTCAACCCGCGTCGGCCGTCGCCGGAGGGCACGGTGCGCGGCCCGCCACCTGGTCAGCCGGTGCGCCGGCCGCCCGGGGGGACCACCTGGGCCCGCACGGTGAGGTCCGGACTGTGCCGGAAGCGGAGCGTGAACCCCACCCACTGGCCCGCCCGCAGCGGCGGCGGGCCGGCGATCATCAGGTCGGCGTCCTCGGGCGACATCGCCAGCTCGCCGTGCGCCGGCACCGGCAGTCCCGCGACCGGCTCCCACCGGCCGGACGCCCCCTGGTGGAGGTGCCGCTTCAGGGTGACGCGGCCGCCGAGCTCCCAGTCGGCGCCGATGAGTTCGTCGGGTACGTCCCCGGGGTTGCGGACCGTGAAGAACGCCGTCGCCGCCGAGGTCGCCGTCGACCCGCCGGAAGTGGGCAGCAGCACCCAGCCGGGCCCGGCCTCCACCGGGCGCTGCCGCCCGGCCCCGCCGACCGCCGTCCAGCCGGAGAGCAGGGCCAGGGCCAGCACGGCCGCCGCCACCGGCGGCCCGACCGCCTTCACCCGCTCCACCGCCGGCCCGACCGCCTTCACCCGCTCCACCGGCGGCCCGACCGCCTTCACCCGCTCCACCGGCGGCCCGGACCGTCCTGCCCGACCCGTCTGCGTCCTCACCGGGCACCCCCGGCGTCCCCCGCGCTCCCGGGACCCCAGGCGCCCCGTCCGCTGCGCCCACGCCGTCCGTCCCGCCGGCCGCCGCCCGGACCGCCGCGCGCCGGCTGCCAGGTCCGCAACCGAAGGCTGTTCCCCACCACCAGCAGCGAGCTGAGCGACATCGCCACCGCCGCCAGCATCGGGTTGAGCACCCCGACCGCCGCCAGCGGGATCAGCACCGCGTTGTACCCGAACGCCCACAGCAGGTTCGCCCGGATCGTGGCCAGCGTGCGCCGCGCCAGCCGGACGGCGTCCACCACCGCCTCGATGTCGCCGCGCACCAGCGTCAGCCCGGCCGCGCCGATCGCGGCGTCGCTGCCGGAGGCCAGCGCCACCCCGAGGTCCGCGGCGGCCAGCGCGACCGCGTCGTTGACGCCGTCGCCGACCACGGCCACGGTCCGCCCGGAAGCCTTCAGCTCGGCGACCACCTCCGCCTTGCGCTCGGGCGTCGCCGAGCTGTGCACCCGGGTGATGCCCAGCTCGCGGGCGACGGCCTGTGCCGCGCCGGGGCCGTCCCCGGTCAGCAGGACCGCCTCCAGACCCATCCCGCGCAGCCGGTGGAGTGCCCGCCAGCTGCCGGCGCGCAGCGCGTCGCCGACCGCGAGGACGGCCACCGGGCGGCCGTCGAGCTCGGCCACCACCGGAGTCCGCCCGGCCTCCCCGGCCCGGGCCACCGCGGCGGCCAGCCCGGCCGGCAACGGACCCGCGGCGTCGTCGGGCCGCACCACCCGGACCAGCCGCCCCTCGACGGTGCCGCTGACCCCGACTCCGGCGGTGGCCGTGAAGCCGGCCACCGCCGGAAGGGGCTCGGAGCCGCACCGGTCCCGGGCCGCCCCCACGACGGCCCTCCCGACGGGGTGCTCCGAACGGTGCTCGACGGCTCCCACCAGCCGCAGCACCTGGTCCTCCGCCACCCCCGGGGCGGTGGTCAGCTCGGCGAGCTCCATCCGCCCGGTGGTCAGCGTGCCGGTCTTGTCCAGCACCACGGTGTCGATCCGGCGCAGGCTCTCCAGCACCTCCGGCCCGCGCACCAGCACGCCCAGCTCCGCGCCGCGACCGGTCGCGGCCAGCAGGGCGGTCGGCGTCGCCAGACCCAGCGCGCACGGGCACGCCACCACCAGGACGGCGACCGCCGCCGTCACCGCCGCCTGCGGTTCGGCGCCCGCGCCGAGCCAGAAGCCGAGCACGCACACCGCGACCGCCAGCACGCAGGGCACGAACACGCCGGCCACGGCGTCCGCCAGACGCTGCGCCCGGGCCTTTCCGGCCTGGGCGTCCGCGACCAGCGCGCTGATCCGGGCGAGCTGGGTGTCGGCGCCGACCGCCGTCGCCCGGACCACCAGGGCGCCGCCGACGTTCACCGTCGCCCCGGCGACCCGGTCCCCGGGGCCGACCTCCACCGGCACGCTCTCGCCGGTGAGCAGGCTGAGGTCCAGCGCCGAGCCGCCGTCCACCACCACGCCGTCGGTGGCCACCCGCTCGCCCGGCCGGACCACGAACTCCTGCCCCGGCAGCAGCCGCTCGATCGGCAGCAGCCGCTCCCGCCCGGAGCCGGCCTCACGGACGCACACCTGCTTCGCACCCAGCTCCGCCAGCGCCCGCAGCGCCGAGCCGCTGCGCCGCCGCACCCGGCCCTCCAGCAGCCGCCCGGCCAGGACGAACAGCGGCACCCCGACGGCCGCCTCCAGGTAGACGTGGGCCGCGCCGCCGCCGTCCGCGGTGAGCGAGAACGGCATCCGCATGCCGACCTCCCCCGCTCCGCCGAACACCAGCGCGTACGCGGACCAGCCGAAGGACGCCACCACGCCGAGGCTGACCAGCGTGTCCATGGTCGCCGCAGCGTGTCGGAGGCCCTGCCGGGCCCGCCGGTGGAAGTCGGCCGAGCCCCAGCTCACCACCGGCAACGCCAGCCCGAAGCAGACCCACTGCCAGGCCGGGAACTGCAACGACGGCACCATCGACAGCACCAGGACCGGCACGGCCAGCAGCGCCGTCACCAGCAGCCGCCGGCGCTCGCCCGGCTCCTCCGGCAGGTCCGCCGCGGGCGGCGCGTCGGCGGCCGGCTCGGCCGTGTACCCGGCCCGTTCGACCGCGGCGACCAGCTCGTCGACACCCACCCCGGGCGGGTGCAGGACGCGTGCCCGCCCGGTGGCCAGGTTGACGCCCGCCGTGACGCCCTCGATCCGCGCCAGCCGCTTCTCCACCCGGCTCACGCAGGCCGCGCAGGTCATCCCGCCGACGGCCAGGTCGGTGCTGACCAGTGCTCCGGTCTCCCGGTCCGTGAGGGGACTCACCGGCCCGCCCCCATGTCGTGGCCGCTCATCCCGGGCGCGCCCCCGCCACCGCCGCCGGGCGTCAGCCCCGGTGCCACCGGGCCGGCCGCCCGCCCTACGGCGAAGGCCACCCCGAACACCACCACCAACAGCAGGGCGAACCCCGCCAACACGCTCCACGGCCGGCCACCCGGCGACATCGCACTCACCCCCCAGCAGTCGGGCGAGCCGGCCGGAAGGTTCCCGTACGCCCGACATGGCGCCGATCACACCGCCCGGCGCGGGCCGGTCGACGCCGTACCATCGTGCGGATCCGGATTCGGACGCTGAGGGAGCGGCAGGATGGCGGGGACGGGGATCAGGGGCGCGGGCAGCCGTACGGCGGACACGGTCGGGGCCTGGGTGTTCGGCGCCATGACGGCGGTGATCGACGGGCTCGCGCTGGCAGCCCTGTGCAGAGGCCACGCGTCGGAGGTACCGGCACAGCAACGGGCCGGCGTGGACCTGACGCTCGGTCTGCTGGCGGTGTCGCTGTTCGGCTCGCTGCTGGGAGCGGCCCTCGCCGGGAAGCGTTCGACCCCCCAACGCCGCTGGCGCTTCGCCATGACCGGCGCCCTCACCGCCCACCTGCTCATCCCGGCGGCCTGGGCGATCGCGATCATGATCGACCCCCCGACCTTCGTCTGGTGACGGCCCGCCCGCCGCCACCCGTCCGGCCCCGCCGGCCTCGCACCGCTTCGTCTTCGGGGAGCGGGCAGGGCCGGAGCGGCCTGCCCGCTGCGGCCCTGCTGACGCCGGTACCCGCTACGCCCGGCGCGCCGCGCGGTGGTCGAGGTGGGCGATCACGTGCGTGTGGAACCGCTCGACGGCGGCGTCGACGCTGCGGATGAAGCCGGACTCGGCGTTGCCGCGCGTGCTGCCCATGCTCTTGGAGAGCGAGAGCCGGAAGCCCGTGATCCGTGAGGAGTCCTTCGGCAGCAGGTCGCCGGGCTCGGGCCGCAGCTTCTCCAGGGTGCCCCGCGGACCGGCGACCGCGCCGTCGGTCAGGGTCTCGACGTGCAGATCCGCCGGCGCCTCGGCGAGCTGGCGGACCAGTCGCTTGACCCAGCTGAGCGGATACCCCTGCTCGGGGGCCGGTATCTCCGTCGAGGTCCGGAGCTTTCCGACGCGCAGGTCCGCGGTGATGCCGATGGTGCCGATGACCCCTTCGATCCGGATCTCGGCGCTCAGCCTGCCGTCCGCGCAGAGGCGGTCGGCGAGTGCCGTCCGCCGGGCCCGGGCGTCCTCGCCCCGGCGGTGGGCCTGGACGGGAAGCACCTTGACGCCGAGTTCGCCGCCGAGCTGGAAGCAGACCTGGCGGATGAGACGTTCCCAGCTCTCGACGACCTGGGTGGCGCGGTCGTCCCCTTCGACGAGGGTCTCGTCGTCGATGCCGTTGCGGACCGGCACCCAGGCCGGTCCCATGTTCTGGAAGCCGTGGCAGCCGGAGTTCTCGTGCTGGAGGTAGTGCAGCAACTCCTCCAGCAGCCAGGCGTGCGCCGGGTTGGCCACACCCTCGTGCCGGATCAGCATCTTCGCGTGGAAGGCCACCTCGGCCCAGGACAGGTGACAGAGCGCCACCTTGTGCTTGCGGCGTCCGTCGATCTTGACCGGGACGAGCGGGCTCCCCTCCAGCGCGACGTCGTTCGAGACGGTGATGACCGCCTCGTAGCCGCGGCGGGCGGCGATGTCCATGTAGTCCTGGACCTGCTCCGCCTTCAAGGGGTTGCCGTTGGTCTTGCTCTCCACGAGGGCGGTCCACCGCCGGCCCGCCCGCTCGACCCGGATGACGCCGTCCGGGCGCTTGGGGGAGTCTCCGTGGGGGAGCGACACCTCGGTGAAGTTCTCCATCCGGCCGGCGGGGGCGCCGAACGCCGCGGTGAGCCGGCGGCCGAACTCCGGGACCTGGGCCATCACCGACAGCAGGACCGAGGTCGCGCGCACCTCGCGCTCGCGGTCGCTCTTGAGGGTGGTGGCGGGGAACAGCCGGGCCGTCCTCCACGTGTCGTTCTCGGCCAGCGACGGCCTGGGGGTCTTGGGCCGCGTCACCTTCTTCCGTGCGGTACGGAGCCGGCTCGGTGCGGCCGGCACCGGTTCCGGAGCGGCGGGCTGAGCCGGAATCAGGACCTTGGTGGCCGGTGTCCCGCTAGGCCCGTCGGACCGGGAAGGAACGCCGACGGCCTGCGGGTCGGTGCCCTGGACGGCCGGCAGGCCGTGGCCGGCGGTCGGCGCGTCGGGGCTCTCCTCGTCCGGGAGCCCCGGGAGGACGGACTCCTCGCCCTCGCCCTCGCCCTCGTCGTCGTCGATGTCGATGCCGAAGTCGGTGGCGAGGCCGGCCAGCCCCGTGTCGTAGCCCTGTCCGACGGCGCGGAACTTCCATTCCTGCTGGCGCCGGTAGATCTCGCCGAAGACGAAGGCGCTCTCCGAGGTCGCGTCGGTGATGGCGAATCCGAGCAACTGCTCACCGCTGCTGTCGGCGAGGCCGAGCCGGAGGTCGTCCAACCGGCCGAAGGCGGCCCGCCGGTGTCGGCTGGCTGCGATGACCAGCCGCTCGACGTCGGCCGGTACGGCAGTCAGGTCGAGCTGGATCCGGTCCTCGGTGCCGACCTCGCTGGGAGCCTGCCCCAGGAGCTGGACGCTGCCGTCCTCGGCCGCGGGGTTGTTGTAGAAGTAGAAGTCGGCGTTGCTCCGCACCTTGCCGTCGGCGGTCAAGAGCAGCACCGAGACATCGGCGTCGCCGTCGCCGTCGGGGCTGCTCCAACCCAGGCTGACGGTGACCGAGTCGGTGCTCTCGCTCAGCGCCGCAAGCGCGACGTTGGCACCCTTGACCATGTCCTGCACGAATGTCCTCCCAGGGGCCCGGGCTGCGTCGACGGTACCGGGGCAGCCGTGAACGGTGACGGTCGCGGGCAGGTGCTCCGAGCGACCGTCAGGGAGCCTAGCGCCCCTGGTGCGCAGTCCGGGCGGGCTCGGTGCAGATTGTCCGCACGCAATCGGAATGTGATGTTCCCGAGGTCATGACAGGTGTCGCCCCGTTCCGACGGGGTGTGCTTCCGGCCCGGCTCCCCGATGGGCCGTGGCCGAACGGCCGGAGCGCGCCTTCCGTGCGGTCGCGGGATGCGGGGCCCACTCGAACGGGGGAGCAGGGTTCGCGGCGGGGGGTGGTTGTTGCGAAGCATGGGGCGTGCGGGCCGTCGGGTCCGGGGCAGTGGAGTCGGGAGAGGGAACCTCGGTGCGCGAAGTTCAGGGACTGCAGCGTCGGTGCGGCGCGCGGGTACGAGTGGTGGCGTTCGCGGTGGCGGTGGGCGCGGTGGGAGTGCTGGCGGCGTGCAGCAACTCGTCGACCAACCCGTCGATCGCGACGGCGCCGGCCACGACACTGACCGCGGCGCCCGAGCCGTCGCAGTTCTCGGGGGAGCCGCCGTCCCCGCTGGCCTCGGCCGCGGCGTCGGCGTTGGCGTCGGCTTCGGCCGCGTCCGCGGCCGCCGCGGCTGCCGCGGCCTCGTTCGAGGCGTCGGTGGCGGCACAGGGCGAGGAGGCACGGGCCCGGGCGTCGCAGGTGCTGGCGACGCTGGACGACGGCGGGAACGCGCTCCAGGACGTCGTGCTCACCGGGGTGCCCCGGACCCGGACCGGGGGCCTGCACGCGGTGGTGGTGACCATCACGAACAGCGGCCTCGACACCGCCTCGTACGCGGTGCAGGTCGACTTCACCGACACCAGCGGCAAGACGGTGGACAGCGCGGTGGTCGGAGCCGAGCAGCTGCCGGCCGGCGAGCGGGCCCAGCCGGTCGCCTTCAGCAGGGCCCCCGCCGACCAGACGCTGCTGCCGGTGGTGGTCAAGGCCGTGCGGTTCTGACCCCGGCGACCGGCCGGAGCCGGAACCGCACGGGGCCGGAACCGCACGGGGCCGGAACCGCACGCGGAGCGCTACGGCAGCGCGATGCGGACGACCTGGGGGTCGTGGTCGCTGAGCTGGGTGGCGAACTCGCTGTTGAGGTGGACGATGTCGTAGCCGTACGGCCGCGCAGCCAGGGCCGGTGAGATCAGGATGTGGTCCAGGACCTGGGAGTTGCCCTCGTAGACGTAGGTGTAGCGCTCGGCGAGCGGCAGCGTGCGCGGCAGGTCGACCAGTGAGCCGCCGGCGGTCAGCAGGTCGGCGGTCCTGGAGAACTCGAAGTCGTTGAGGTCACCGAGGACGATCACCGAGGCGTTCGGGTCGACCGCGAGGATCTGGTCGGTGAAGCCCTTCACCACTGCGGCCTGGGCGTGCCGCTGGGTCTCGGACGGGTGGGCGGGCTGCTGGTAGCGGCCGAAGAGGGGCTGGTCGCCGCCCTTGGAGTTGAAGTGGTTGGCGATGACGAAGAGCGGGCGGCCGTTCCAGCGGAACTCGCCGGCCAGCGGCTTCCGGCTGGCGTTGAAGGCGGAGTCGGTGGGGGCGATCCGGCCGGGGGAGTAGGCGAGGGCCGGGGTGCCGCCGTTGTCGACGACCGAGTCGGCGGTGGTGGAGCCGGCGCCGGGGCGGTCGGTGAAGGTGAGGCCGCGGTCGGTGCGGAAGAGGAACACCTGGCGGATGTTGCCGCCGGGCTGGCCGCCGTCCTGGTCGTCGACCGGGTTGATCTGGCGGTAGGAATAGGCCGGCCCGCCCGCCGCGGTGACGGCGGCGGTCAGCTTGGCGAGCGTCTGGTCGGCGGCCACGGTGCCGTCGTCGGCGGCGCCGCTGTTGTCCTGGATCTCCTCCAGCGCGACCAGGTCGGGCGAGCGGAGGTTGGTGACGATGCCGGCCGCGAGGCCGTCGAACTTGCTCTGCGGGTCGCTCGGCGCCAGGTTCTCCACGTTGAACGTCGCAGTGGCGAGCTCGCCGGCGGCGGCCGCGGTGGTGGTCTCGGGCGCGATGCCGCCGGAGGCGACCGAGGGGGCCGCGGTGACCAGGAGCTTGAAGTTCCCGAAGGAGTAGTCGAGCACGCCGACGGTCGCGCCGCTGAGCGTGTCGCCGACGTCGGCGGTCGGGGTGGGGGCGAGCACGTCGTCGAGGAGCACCCGCTCCGGGTTGCCGTCGGCCGCCTGGAGCAGGATCCCGCCGCGGTTGGTGCGGGTGGTGCTGCCCTGCGGGACGACGGGGATCTCGCCGAAGCGGCTGCGCGGGCCGACCACGGCCGCGTTGTCGAGCTCGACCCGCATGCCCTCCAGGGACTCCCAGAAGTCGAGGCCGTCGGTGGCGGGCCGGAAGCCGCCGGCCGTCTCGACGTCGCCCGTGGTGACGGAGGAGATCACCGAGGCGGGGGGTACCCGCCCTCCGGCGCCGACCACCGTCGCGGCCGGCAGCGGGGCGTTGTGGGCGAGCACGGTGACGGTGGGGGAGGTGAGCTCGGTGACGGTGAGGTTGGTGGTCCCGCCGGTGCCGCCGGGGCGGTACTCGGCCACGGTGGCGCCGACCTTCACCGAGTCGCCGAGGGCGACGCCGGGCGCGCCCGCCGTGTAGACGTAGACGGCCTCGCTGGTGGCCGGGTCGGTGTCCGGGGCCGGGTCCTGGTACCAGAAGCCGCTCGCGCCGACGGCGGTGACCACGCCGGGCACGGCGCTGACCGACGACCCGGCCAGCGGGGAGGTGCGGGCCGCGCCCTGGATGTCGTGTATTCGGGTCCCCCCGCCCGAACCGCCGCCGGTGGGGGAGGAGTTGCGCGGGGTGGGCGCACCGGTCGCGAAGTCGGCCGCGTTGTCGTCGGTGTCGGTCGCGCCGCTTCCGGCCCGCAGCGCGGCGGTGGTGTTGGAGAGGTTGCCGGTGGGCGAGCCCTCGGCCGAACTGGCGGTGGAGCCGTAGCCGACGAAGTCCTTCACACCGGGCTGGGTGGCGCAGCCCGAGGCGCAGGTCAGTGCGGTGCCGCCGGTCACCAGGGCGACCTTGCCGGAGGTGGCGCTGAGCGCGAGGGTCCCGGTGGCGTCCGGGGCCGGCAGTGCCGCGCCCGAGCCGGACCCGGCGGCCTCCTGGACCAGGTAGTACCTCCCGGGCGCGATGGTCCCGGTCAGGGTGGTCCGTGACCAGGACGAGCCGCCGGCCGAGGCGTACTGCACGGTCCAGCCGGTGACGTTCACCGCGGTGGTGCCGCGGTTGTACAGCTCGACGAAGTCGTTGGTGTACGGGGCGCCGGAGTTGCCGCCCCCGCCGTACACCTGGCTGATCACGACGTCCGGCGACACCGCCTGCGCGGTGGTGGCCGGTAGGGCCGGCAGCGCTCCCACCACGACGGCGGACACCACCGCCGTCGTGCGGAGCCGGACTCGATCGGTTCGCCGCATGGGCTCTCCTTAGGGCGGCCGGACGGGCGGTGGGCCCGCCGGCCTGGAGGTCTGGGATCTGACGATCCGGTGGTCTGACCAGTCGGTGGAACGCCGGGCGCTGAGGTTGTAGCAGCGCCGACCGCTCCGTACCGCGGGCGCCGGCCGACGACAAGACGTACAGCGGGAGAACAGTTGGTCGTCATGTACGCACCAGAACGGTTCGTGCAGGGGAGGAGGCGGTCGGCGCCGCCGGCTGGACGGTCGCCCGGCGCAGGAGTCTTGTGGCGCGGGCTACCGCCCGGTAATTCTTGTTGACTCCAGATCTCACAGAGGAGCCGCATGCCCGCCGACGTGACCTTCCCGCTGCCCGCCCCGTACGGCCCCGGCGCGGTGACCGCGCGCTACCAGCGGCTCGGCGCCGGCAGCCCGCTCCTCCTGCTGCACGGCATCGGCCACCACTGGCAGGCCTGGGAGCCGGTGTTGCCCGCGCTCGCCGAGCGGCACGAGGTGATCGCCGTCGACCTGCCGGGGTTCGGCGCCTCGCCGTCGCTCCCGCCGGGGGTTCCGTACGGGCTGGACGCGGTCGTCCCTCTGCTCGGCCGGCTCTGCGCGGCCCTGGGGATCGAGCGCCCGCACGTCGCCGGGAACTCGCTCGGCGGGCTGCTGGCGCTCGGGCTCGGCAAGGCGGGGCTGGCCGCTTCGGTGACGGCGCTCGCCCCGGCCGGCTTCTGGACGGAGGCCGAGCGCCGCTACGCCTACGCCGTCCTCGGCGGGATGCGGATCGGCGCGCGGCTGCTGCCGCAGCCCGCCGTCGAACGGCTGGCCCGTACCCGGATCGGACGGGCGGGGCTGGTCTCCACCATCTACGCCCGCCCGGGCCGGCGAGATGCCGCTGCGGCGGCCGCCGAGACCAGGGCGCTGCGGGAGGCGACCGGTTTCGAGCCCACCCTGTCGGCCGGCCGCGGCCTGCGCTTCAGCGGGGACCTCGCCGCGCTCCCCGTCACGGTCGCCTGGGGCTCCCGGGACCGCATCCTGCTGCGGCGTCAGGGCGTCCGCGCGCTGCACGAACTGCCCGACGCCCGGCTGGTGCGGCTGCCCGGCTGCGGGCACGTGCCGATGAGCGACGACCCCGGACTGGTCGCCCGGGTGATCCTGGACACCTGCGGCCGCGCCGAGCGCTGGGACGCCCCGGCCGGGCGGGTCGCCGCTCAAGGGCCCGCCACCGGGCGCGGGCCGGCGCCTCTGTAGCGGGCCCGCCGGGTGAGCCACGGGTGCGTCCCGGGTGCGCGGCGGTGCGCCGCGGGCCCGCTGCGGGGGAGCCGGGTCGGGCCGGAGGCCGGGGCCGTCCGCCCGCACGGCCCCGGGGGAGGGCGTCAGTCGGTCAGCGTGATCCGGATGCCGACGGTGCCGCGCTCGCCGCGCCGCAGCCGGCTGCCGAGCAGGGTGAGCACGCCCAGGAGGCCGTACTTCTGCCGCAGCAGCGTCCGGTAGGCGGCGGTCCGCTCGGGCCCGAGGATCTCGGCGGTGGCCGGGTACTGATCACCGGTCGGCCGGCCCTTGACGTCGCAGGGCCCGACCGTGACGTCGGCGCGGTTGCGGATCCGCTTGGCCTTCCAGGAATCCGCGACCGTCCAGATGCCCAGTGCGTCGCCGTCGCGGACCACCCAGACCGGGGTCGGCACGCCGGTGCCGTCCTTCTTGTAGGTCGTCACCAGCAGGTAGCTCCCCGAGGCGAGGCGGACCAGGCGTGCGAGCCGTTCCTGCCGGGCGGGGTCGGGCGTGGGGGCGTTCATGCCGGGAAGTCTAGGCCCTGCCCGGGGCCGCACCGGGTCGCTCCGCCGGCGCCCTCGCCGGTCACACCCGGCGCAGCCGCCGGCGGGCCGAGTCGACCGTCCGGCGGACGGCGCGGGCGGCGCGGACGGACCTGCGCCGGCGGCGCCCGCCCACCGCGGTCGAGCCGCCGAGCGCCGTGGCGCCCGTGCGGGTGAACGCGACCGGGACCGGAGGAGCCTCGGTGACCGCCACCGGGCCGGGGCGCCGGTGGATCAGCGACCGGCCGGCGGCCAGCAGCACCAGCGCTCCGCCGAGCGCGACGGCCGTCCAGCCGCCCGGGCCGAGCGCGCGGCCGGCCTGCCGGATCGCGTGGGGCAGCACACCCGGGCTGGGTTCGGCCGACGCGGCCGCGGACGGATCGGCCGGCTCCTCCGCCAGGTACCCGACCGGCTCGACCTTGCCGACCGCCGCGAACCCCCAGTCCAGCAGGCTCGCGGCCTCGTCGTAGACGGTGGCCTGCGCCTCCGGGTGCATCACCGTCACCAGCAGCGTGCGGCCGTCGCGTTCGGCCGCACCGGTGAAGGTGGACCCGGCATTGGTGGTGTAGCCGTTCTTCACCCCGATCAGCCCGGGGTACTTGCCGAGCAGCCGGTCGGTGTTGGCGATGTCGAAAGAGGTCCGCTGCCCGGTCGTCTTGTCGACCCCGCCCGGGAAGCGGGCGGTCCGGGTGGAGCAGTACGCGCGGAAGTCGGCGTTGCGCAGCCCCGCCCGGGCGAACAGCGTCAGGTCGTACGCCGAGGAGACCTGGCCGTCCATGTCGTAGCCGTCCGGCGAGACCACGTGGGTGTCCCGGGCCTGCAGGGAGACCGCACGGGCCTGCATCTGCGCCACGGTCTGCGCGAGGCCGCCGTTCATGTGGGCCAGCACGTGGACGGCGTCGTTGCCGGAGCTGAGGAAGACGCCCCGCCAGAGGTCCTCGACCCGGTACGGCAGGTTCTCCTTGATGCCGACCAGGCTGCTGCCCGCGCCCAGGCCGGCCAGCTCGGCCGACGCCACCCGGTGCTCCAGCGAGCGGTCGAACTTGGGCAGCACGGTGTCCGCGAACAGCATCTTCAGCGTGCTGGCCGGCGGCAGCGGCAGGTGGGCGTTCTGCGCCGCCAGCACCTCACCGGTGGCCGCGTCCGCGATCAGCCAGGAGCGCCCGGTCAGCGGTGACGGCAGGGCGGGCGCGCCGGGCAGCGGCGCCACCTGGACGGCGGAGCGGCCCAGCCGCTCCCCGCCGACCACGCCGACCGCGTCCTGCGCGGTGGCCGCCGGCGCTGCGGAGACGAGGACCAGCGCGGCGACGGCCGAGGCCGCCGCGGGTCTCCTGACGTGGTGTGACCTCTGCTGCACACCGCGAACGTACCCGCACGGCCGCCGCCCCGCCCCGCCCGCTGCTCCGTCCGGGCGCCGTGGCCCCGGGGGAGTGCGACGGGAGACCACGACTGCGGGTCGGGCCGCTTCGGGCGGGGATCCGGGGTTCCCCGTCCGGCCGGTGGGGCAGGACGGATAGCGAACGGTCGGACGGATTCCGGCCCGTGACGACATGACGCGACCTGAGGAGCAGGGGTGGGCAACATGACCAGGCACACCGACAGTGCCTACGGCGACATCCAGCACCGCGCGATCGAGGTGAACGGCGTCCGGCTGCACCTCGCCGAGCAGGGCGAGGGGCCGCTGGTCCTGCTGCTGCACGGCTTCCCGGAGAGCTGGTACTCCTGGCGCCACCAGTTCGCCCCGCTCGTCGCCGCCGGCTACCGCGTGGTCGCCCCCGACCAGCGCGGCTACGCCCGCAGCGAGCAGCCGGCGGCCGTCGACGCCTACACCCTCCTCCACCTGGTCGGCGACGTCACCGGCCTGATCACCGCGCTCGGCGGCGGCGAGCCGGCCGTGGTGGTCGGCCACGACTGGGGCGCGCCCGTCGCCTGGGCCGCCGCCGCGCTCCGGCCCGACCTGGTGCGCGGCGTGGCCGGCCTCAGCGTGCCGCCGCTGCCGGTCACCGGACTGCCGCCGCTGGCGCAGGCCCGGGAGCGGTTCGGCGACGGCTTCTACCAGAACTACTTCCAGCAGCCCGGCGTCGCCGACGCCGAGCTCGCCCAGGACCCGCGCTCGACCTTCCGCCGCATCCTGTTCAGCGGCTCCGGCGACCGCCCGGGGGCCGACCGCCCAGCCGCCTGGGTCGTCCCGGAGGGCAGGACCCTGCTGGACACCGTGCCCGACCCGGAGAAGCTGCCGCACTGGCTCACCGAGGACGACATCGAGGCCTTCGGCGCCGACTACGCCGAGCACGGCGAGCACGCCTTCACCGGCCCGCTCAACTGGTACCGGAACATCGACCGCAACAACGAGCTGGGCGCCGCCTTCGCCGGGCGGGCCATCGAGGTGCCCGCGCTCTACGTGGCGGGGGACCGGGACATGGTGACGGCACTGGTCGGCCCGGAGGCCACGGCCCTCCTGCTCGACAAGCTCACGCCCAAGCTGCACCGGCACGTCACGCTGGCCGGTGCGGGGCACTGGACGCAGCAGGAGCGCCCGGCCGAGGTCAACGCCGCGCTGCTGGACTTCCTGCGACACCTGGACGGCTGAGCCGACCCGCGGGCACCGACCTCCCCCACGTAGTGGCTCGGCTGCCGTTCTGACGCATCATCGAGCGAGCGTCAGAGCGGCAGCAGCCGGGCGATCAACTCGCCGAGGCGGCGGGCGTTGCGGCAGGAGTGCATCTCCACCACCTCCGCGTAGACGGGCGCCGCCGAGTCCCCGGTGCCCCAGAGCGCGGGCTGCTCCGGATTGAGCCAGTACACCCGCCGCGCCCGTGCGGCGATCCGGCGCAGCGCGTCCGGCTGCGGGTCGCGCTGGTTGTTCCGCGCGTCCCCGAGGATCAGCACGCTGGTGCGCGGCCCGACCGCGTCCAGGTGGTGCTCGGCGAACCCGGCCAGCGCCGAGCCGTAGTCGCTGTTGCCGTGGTAGCCCATCACCTTGGCCTCGGTGAGGATCCGCCGGGCCAGCGCGGCCGGGTCGGTGCCCCCCGCGGACAGCAGGCCGGTCACCTCGGCGGTGCGGTTGACGAAGGCGAACACCCGGACCTTGCTGAACTGGTCCCGCATCGCCTGGACCAGCAGCATGGTGAAGTCGGCGAACCCGGCCACCGAGCCGGAGACGTCGCAGAGCAGTACGATCTCCGGTCGGGCCGGCCGGCGGACCCGGTGCGCCGGGCGCAGCGGCACCCCGCCGGTGGAGAGCGAGCGCCGCAACGTGCGGCGCAGGTCGATCTGCCCGCGGGCGGCCCGGCGCCGCCGCGCGGCCAGCCGGGTGGCCAGCTTCCGGGCCAACGGGTTTACCGTGCGCCGGAGTTCGGCGAGCTGGTCGCGGCCGGCGGTCAGGAAGTCGATCCGGTCGGCGGTGGGCGCGACGGCCCGTTCGGCGATCCGCTCCGGGCCGCGCAGCTCGGCCACCCGGCGTCGGGCCTCGGTGCCGACCATCGCCCGGAAGCCCTGGATCCGGCGCCGGACCTCGTCGGCGAGCACGCGGTCGGCCACGTCGGTCGCGTCGGCCACCGCGCTGGGGACGTCCGCGGCCGGGCCCGCGCGCAGCGCCGCCAGGACGCGGGCCAGCAGGGTCTCGGGCGCGAGCCGGCCGAGGGTCTGGTAGGCGGACCAGCCGTCCGAGCCCGGGGTGGCACCGCCGTCGTAGCGGCCGAACGCGGCGACCGCCTCGCCCGCGAGCCGGGCCTGTGCGGCCCGGTCGTCGGCGGCCAGCGCGGCGACGAGGCGCTCGCGCAGCCGCTCGCGAAGCTCCTCGGGTCCGGCGTCGCCGTCGGGGCCGCCCGGGGTGTCGGGGGACGACTGCTCGGGGTCGGTCGCGGCCCCGGCCCGGGCGGACTCGGGCGCGCCGACGCCGAGCGGGAAGAAGAGGTCGAACGTGGCGTCGTAGGCGCCGCGCTGGCCCTCGGAGCGCAGCAGTGCGGCGGCCAGGCCGGCCCGCAGCTGCTCCCGGTCGGCGAGGCCGAGGACGTCGACCACGGCGGCGGCGTCCACCGTCTCGGCCGGACCGATCCGCAGGCCGTGGCCGCGCAGCGCCCGGACCAGCCCGGTCAGCCGGGCGGCGACGTCGGGGCCGTCGGTCGTGGGCGTGGAGGCCTCGGCGTCGGCGGCGGCCGCCTGGGCGGGGGCTCCGGTGCCGGCGGCGCGGCGCGGCGCGGGGGCGGTCATGCGCGGGTGAGCTTCTGGGCGGCCTTCACCACGTCGTCCTGGTGCTTGAGGATCACGCCGAGGGTGTCGCGGACCACCGCCTCGTCCAGGGTCTCCGCGCCGAGCGCGAGCAGGGTGCGGGCCCAGTCGATGGTCTCCGCCACCGACGGTGCCTTGCGCAGCTCCATCGCCCGCAGGGCCCCGACCACCCGGACCAGCGACTCGGCCAGCACCGCGTCCAGGCCGGGGACCTTCAGCCGGACGATGCGGCGCTCCAGCTCGGCGTCCGGGTAGTCCAGGTGGAGGAAGAGGCAGCGGCGGCGGAGCGCCTCGGAGAGCTCGCGGGTGGCGTTGGAGGTGAGCAGGACGAACGGGCGCCGGGTCGCCGTGATGGTGCCCAACTCCGGGACGGTGACCTGGAAGTCGCTGAGCACCTCCAGCAGCAGCGCCTCCACCTCGACGTCGGCCTTGTCCATCTCGTCGATCAGCAGCACGGTCGGCTCGTCGCCGCGGATGGCGGTCAGCAGGGGCCGGGTGAGCAGGAACTCCTCGCCGAAGATGTCGGTACGGGCGCGGTCCCAGCCCTCGTCCCGCCCGGCGGTGATGCGCAGCAACTGCTTGGCGTGGTTCCACTCGTAGAGCGCCCGGGCCTCGTCGATGCCCTCGTAGCACTGCAGTCGCACCAGTCGGGCCCGGCCGATCTCGGCCAGGGCCTTGGCCAGCTCCGTCTTGCCGACCCCGGCCGGGCCCTCGACCAGCAGCGGCTTGCCCAGCCGGTCGGCGAGGAAGACGGTGGTGGCCACCGCGGTGGAGGCCAGGTAGCCGGTCTCGGCCAGCTGGGCGGCGGCGTCCGCCGCCGACTCGAAGAACCCCGTGCCCTCGCCGCGCATGCGCTTCACTCCCGTCGGTGTGCCCTGGCCCGTGGCCCGGGCGCCCGGGCCCACGGACCGGGCCCCGCGCCGGGTGGCCTGTGACCCCGCACCTTACCGGCCGGTCACTTCGCTGTCCCGGGTCGTTCGGGGTTGTTCCCGGGGTGTGCCGGGTCGGGTGCGTGGCCGGGGCACGCCGAGCGGCGTGCGGCGACCGGGGCCGCCGCACGCTGCCTGCGCCTGCTGCCCGCTATCGGGCCGCCGGGCCGCCGGGCCGTCGCGCCGCCCCGCTGCGCTTCCGCGGCCGGGCGGCCGGCAACCGTTCGGGACCCGGCCGGTCTCAGTTCACGAACACGTGCGGGCTGCCGGCGACCGAGCTGTCGACCACCGGCCCGTACGTCGCGGAGAAGTAGCCCGCCGCGAAGCAGAGGCTCGGACCGGCGACCTTGTTGAAGGCCTGGGACGCGAAGCCGATGGTCTGGCCGGTGTTGGAGGTGGTGCCGGAGATGCTGCCGGGTGCGCGGTAGACACAGGTGATGGTGCCGAGGATGGTCTTCAACACCACCGTGGTCTGCAGCGGACCGGCGGCCGTCGGGGCGAGGGTGACCGGGTTGCCGGCGGCGTCGCTGACCGAGTTGGTGTACGGGAGGTTGTTGACCGTGATGCTCTGGACGCCGGTGACGCCGACGACGTTGGCGGTGCAGGAGCCGAAGGTCTGGGTGTTCAGCTGCTCGGTGGCCACGCCCGGTGCGGCCGGGTTGCCGGTGACGGTGGCGGAGAAGGAGGACGTGGCGCACTTGATGCCGCTCGTCCCGGTCGCGCTGGAGTAGAAGGTGGCGTAGGAGCCGGCGACCAGGTCGGCGGTCAGGACGTCCCCGACGGCGATGTCGGGCCCCCCGACGGCGGTGTGGGTCAGCACGGCGGGGCCGGCGGCCTGGGCCGGGGTGATCGCGGCGCTGGTCAGGGCGGCGGCGGCCAGGGCCGCGACGCCGAGGGTACGGCGGATGCGCATGAGGGTGCCTCTCTCCGTGCGGAGTCGGTGGGGGAGCCCCGCGGGCCGCACGGGGGTGCGGCGGTGTGGTGCGCGGGACGGTGCTGCGGGGTCTTGCCGAGCCGTGGTGTGCGGCGCGCGAGGGCGCAGGTGTGGGGGGAAGGCGCGTCCGCTGCTGCGGCGGACCCGGCGCCACGGGCCCGCCGGTACGGCGAGTTGGTGCAGGGATTGCGTGGGTGCACGTCGACGGCTGCCACCGCCGGGCATGCGTTCGCCATACTGAACAGTCGGAACGCGTGAAGGCCTCCGGCGGCTCGACGCCGCCCGATTGGAAACCTGCGAGTGTTGTAAACCCGCCCTTGCGTCAATGTCAAGACAAAGCACGGGAGTTGGCGATGAGCTCGGATGCCGTTCCAGCCGCCGAGGCGCTACTGCTGCCGGGTGCGCGCACCGGCCGCGACCCGGCCCGCTCGATCAAGCGCGGCCCGAGCCGGCTGCCGCCCGACGTGGTCGCCGCCACCCAGCGGGAGCGGCTGCTCGACGGGCTCGTCCACACCGTGGCCCAACACGGCTACCAGCACGCCACGGTGAGCGACATCTGCCGCGCGGCCGGCGTGACCAGGCCGGTCTTCTACGAGCTGTTCAGCGGGAAGGAGGACGCCTTCCTGGCCGCCCACCGGCACGGCACGGGTGTGGTGATCCGGCGGATGGCGGCCGCGTTCGCCGCGGCGCCGGACTGGTGCACCGGGATCCGCGAGTCGCTGCGCGCACTGCTCAACCTGCTCGCGGGAGTCCCGGCGTTCGCGACCATGGCGGTGATCGAGATCGAAGCCGTCGGCCCGGCCGGGCGCCGTGAGATCGCCCAACTCCTCACCCGCTTCCGGGCGTTCTTCGCAGAGGTGCCCGAACCTCCGGGCGGGGTGGGGGCGGAGGCATTGGTGGACGCGGTCGTGGGCGGCGTCTACCGCACCCTGCATCGCGCGATCGACGCCGGCCGGACGGATCAACTACCGGATCTGCTGCCGGCGTTGAGCCTGTTCTGCCTGGCTCCCTTCCTCGGGCCGGCGGAGGCCCACCGGCGGCTCGCGGAGGTTCCCGTGCTGAGCCCGACTGCTCCGGTGCAGGTCACGGTGGCCGGTCCGGACGCGGACGATGATCCTTCGTGCACCCGTATTGACCCGCCGGATACCGGGCAGTAGCTTCCCAGTGACCCACTGCGGTCCGACCGGCCCGCCCCGCTGCCGAGAGGCGGGCCACCGGTCGGACCGCAGAACGCTGTCCGCGCCAGGGCAACGTGCCAGTGCCTGCACTTCCCACCACCCGAGGGAGCACACATGGCCACGTCCGAGGACGCCGCCCCCACACCCGAGAGCACCGACGCGCCCGTCGAGAGAAGAGGCCGGGTCCGGCTGAGGCGCACCGCGCTGATGGCCGTCCCCGCCGTCGCGGTCGGGGCGGTCCTGATGACCCTCACGGCGCAGGGCGTGCTAGCCGCCCAGTTCGCCATCTCCGGCATGCCGTTCACCGTCACCGCCGACAACCTGGAGGGCGTCGGCTTCGAGCAGTTCGGCAGCCTGGACCACATGATCGAGGACAGCCCGAACCAAGGTGACACCGGCGGGCAGGTCCTGGTCGCCGTCTCCGCCATCAAGCAGGCCTCGCTCACCAAGCTGTGCCAGAGCGTCGACCTCGGTGGCATCAACCTGCTGATCAAGGCCGGCGACGCGGGCACCCCCGTCACCGCCACCGACCTCACCACCGACTCGGACCTGCTCTCCGGCGACGCGTCGTTCACCAACCTGGAGATCGGCGGCGACGCCAGCACGTTCACCAAGGCCGGCGTGAAGGGCCTGCCGGGCGTGTTCGGGCAGCAGGCCGACACCGTCAACATCCGCAACCTGCGCCAGCACAACTACGCCACCACGGCGGGGGCGTTCAAGCTGCCCAACCTGCGGCTGAGCTTCAGCTCGGAGGGCTGCTGACGGTGGCCGCCCCCGTACCCGACGCCGCCGGCCCGGCCGGGAACGGCACCGCCGCGGACGACGCGGCCGCCGAGGTCTCCGCGGCCGCGCCGCCCGGAGAGCCCGAGGCCGCGCCGGCGGCCCGGACCCGTCCCGGTTGGCGGGGCTGGCGGGGCCGGCGCCCGTTCTGGGGCGGCGTGCTGGTGCTGCTCGGCGGCGCGGAGATCCTCTTCACCCTGCGGGCCCCGCTGCCCGTCGTCCTGCACATCGGGATGCAGGGACTGGCCGGCTACCTGGTGCCGGTCGTGATGGTGATCTGCGGCGTGCTGATCCTGGTCAATCCCACCCAGCGGCTCTTCTACTCGGTCCTCGCCGTGCTCAGCTCGCTGGCCAGCTGGATCACCTCCAACCTGGGGGGCTTCCTGATCGGCATGATCATCGGAGTGGTGGGCGCCTGCCTCACCTTCGGCTGGCTCCCCGACCAGCCCGCACGCCGGCGCCGCTTCCGCCGCAAGGCCCCCGGACCGGCCCGAGCCTGACCCCGGTCCGGCCCCACCACGACGCCCCGCCCCCGGTGATAGGAGAGCACCGGAGGCGGGGCGTCGTGACCTGTGGTGGGCGTACCGGCGAGGTCAGATGGTCGCGGTGTCGATGACGAAGCGGTAGCGGACGTCGCTGGTGAGGACGCGGGCGTAGGCGTCGTTGATCTGGTCGGCGCGGATCAGTTCGATCTCGGCGCCGATTCCGTGGGCCGCGCAGAAGTCCAGCATCTCCTGGGTCTCCGGCAGGCCGCCGATCATCGAGCCGGAGACGGACTTGCGGCCGATCAGCAGGGTGTGGGCGTTGATGCTGACCGGCTTCTCCGGTGCGCCCACCTGGACCAGGGTGCCGTCGGTCTTCAGCAGGCCGAGGTACGCGCTCAGGTCGAGGTCGGCGGAGACGGTGTTGACGATCAGGTCGAAGGTGCCGGCCAGCTCGGTGAAGGTGGCCGGGTCGGAGGTGGCGCGGTAGTGGTCCGCGCCGAGCTTCAGGCCGTCCTCGCGCTTGCGCAGGGACTGGCTGAGCACGGTGACCTCGGCGCCCATGGCGTGCGCGATCTGCACGCCCATGTGCCCCAGCCCGCCGAGGCCGACGACGGCGACCTTCCTGCCCGGCCCGGCGCCCCAGTGGTTGAGCGGCGAGTAGAGGGTGATGCCGGCGCAGAGCAGCGGCGCGGCGACGTCCAGCGGCAGCGCGTCGGGGATGCGCAGCGCGTACCCCTCGTCCACGACCAGCTGGGTGGAGTAGCCGCCGTACGTGGGCTCGCCGTCGCGGCCGATGCCGTTGTAGGTGAAGACCGCGCCCGGGGTACCGGTGCAGAACTGCTGCAGGCCGGCCCGGCAGTTGTCGCACTCGCGGCAGGAGTCGACGAAGCAGCCGACCCCGACCCGGTCGCCGACGGCCCAGCGGGTCACCCCGGGACCGACCTCGGCGACCACGCCGGCGATCTCGTGGCCCGGGACCATCGGGAAGATGCCGTCGCCCCAGTCCTCGGCGACCTGGTGGATGTCGGAGTGGCAGATGCCGGCGAAGCGGATGTCGATCAGGATGTCGTGCTCGCCCAGCGCCCGGCGCGGGACGGTGGTCCGCTCCAGCGGGGCCTTGGGGGCCGGGGCGGCGTACGCCGCGACCGTGCGCGGCCCGGCCCCGGCCCCGGCCGCCGGGCCGGCGGCGCTCGCGGCGGTGGCGGTGTTCGCGGTGTCGATCGTGTTCGTCATGTGCCCCAGCCTGCGCCGGCGCGACGGTGGCAACCAGGTCAGCGGTTGTCGTACGACGGTCCCGCGTACGACCGCGGAACCTACGCGCGGGCAGCGTACGACCGGCCAACGTACGACTGGCAGGCTCACCCTCATACTGGGCCGCATGGACCCGCGCACCGAACTCAGCGAATTCCTCCGCTCCCGTCGGGCCCGGCTGCGGCCGGAGGACGTCGGTCTGCCGGACTACGGCACCCGTCGGCGGGTGCCCGGACTGCGCCGCGAGGAGCTGGCCCAGCTGGCCGGCGTGAGCACGGCGTACTACATCAGGCTTGAGCAGGGCCACGGCGAGAACGTCTCCACGGCCGTGCTGGACTCGATCGCGCGCGCCCTGCGGCTCACCCCCGCCGAGCGCGAGCACCTGCAGCGGCTCACCAAGCCGCCCCGCCGCCGGAGCGGGCGCGCCGCGGCGGCCCGCCCCCAGCAGGTGCGGCCCGCCCTGCAGCAACTGCTCGACGCGATGGAGGGCGTCCCGGCGTACGTGCTCGGACGGCGGCTGGACATCGTCGCGTGGAACCGGCTCGGCAACGCGTTGACCGGCGACTTCTCCGCGATGCCGCCGGAGCAGCGGAACATGGCCTGGCACGTCTTCCTGGACCCGGCGGCGCGTGAGCTGTACGACGACTGGGAGGGCAAGGCCACGGACGTGGTCGGCATCCTGCGGTTGGAGGCCGGCCGGGACCTCGACGATCCCCGGCTGGCCTCGCTGATCGGTGAACTCTCGCTGAAGAGCGCGGACTTCCGCCGGCTCTGGGCCGCGCACGACATCCGGGACAAGGGCCACGGCACCAAGGACCTGCACCACCCCGTGGTCGGCCGGCTGACCCTGCGCTACGAGACGCTGCGGCCGGCCGGCGATCCGGACCAGGTGCTGGTGACCTACCACGCCGAGCCCGGCTCGCCCTCGGCCGAGTCGCTTCGTCTGCTCGCCAGTTGGGCCGCGACCGGGCCGGCCGAGGGTGTGGGATCCGCCACGCCGGCCGCCCCCGCCGAGGGCCGGGAGTCCCCGGCGGAGCGGCCCCGTTAGGCCGGTGGTCCCGGGCCGGTCGGGACCACCGGCTCTGTCCGGGACCCTCCGCCGGGACGTTCACTGGAACTGCGCACCCTCCGGGCCCTGCCCTGCCCGGAACCGGCCCGGTCCGCCGATCGGGCCGGTTCGCGAGGTGAACAGAGCGTGTACGTCGAGCATCTGACGGATCGTTAGGCTGCTGGTCATGGAGATCAGCAGCAGCGCCGCGTCCACCGAGTACGACCGGTTGATCGCGCGCCACCACGCCATGCGCCTTCGCCGGCAGATCCTCGCGCCGGCACCCGCGTTCCCGGCACCCGCGTTCCCGGCACCCGCGTTCCCGGCGACCGCGTTCCCGGGGCCGGCGGACGGACGGGGCGGCGCGCCGTCCCCCACCGGCCGGTCTTACGACGGTGCGGCCGACCAGCGGCTGATCCTGCGCACCCTCGGCCTGGTCACCCCGTTCGCGGACCTGATCGACCACCTCTATCGGTTCATGTTCCTGCGCCGCCCCTACTTGCGCTCGCTCTTCCCGGCCTCCATGGAGTTCCAGCGGTCCCACCTGGAGCGGATGTTCACCTACCTCGTCGAACACCTCGACCGGCCCGCCGAACTCGCCGACACGCTCGGCCGACTCGGCCGCGACCA
>NZ_JAKNTA010000013.1:227718-251496 GCF_022288725.1 Kitasatospora sp. A2-31
GAAGGCCGGGCCCTCCCGGTACCAGAGCCAGACGGAGGCGGACAGGTCCTCGACGTTCACGACCACGCCGGCGAAGCCCCACTCGGCCTGCGGGTCGTGCGCCGGCCGCAGCTCCAGCACCATCTGGTACTGGTCCCCGAGGTCGATCCGCTGCAGGTGCCGCCCCGAGTCCAGCTCCCAGAAGTGCAGCGCGTGCCCGTACTTGCGGCCCAGCAACAGCTCCGGCACCACCCCGTCCTCCACCATCCACGGCGTGCCCCACTCGCTGGTCACCCCCACGTCGCCGCCCAGGTGCCACCAGACGTCGTAGGCGAAGTGCTGCGGTCCGCGCTCCGTCTCCCAGGCGCGCAGCACCTCGAAGGTGGTGTGGTCGAGCAGGGCGACCCCGCCCGGGCCGTCGGCCCCCGTCCCGCCGCCGAGGCAGGACAGGAAGACGCCGTCCGGCCCGCAGTGCAGCGTGTGCGGGCGCGAGTAGCCCGCCCGGGCCGCCAGCTCCTCGGCCGGCACGGTCTTCACCAGCCGCGGCCGGACCGGGTCCGGCCGGGTGTCGAGGACGTGCAGCCTGGACGAGCGCAGCCCGGGTAGCAGCAGGTAGCGCCGCTCCGGGTCCCGGTGGCAGGAGTGCGCCAGCGCGCTGGAACAGGCGTTCCAACCGAAGTGGTGCAGCTCGTCGCCGGGCTCCGGCATGTCGGTGAAGTGGAGCACCCGTCCGTAGGTCGGCGAGCCCGGGTCGGTGTCGACGGTGATCAGCGCGTCCGGCTGCCGCGCCGACCGGTCGAACCCCGCGACGTACGCCAACCGCTCCGGGGGCGCGGCGATCGCCTCGGCGGGCGTTCGGTACAGCGACGGGTCGCCGTGCCCGGCCCGCGACAGGTCTGCGTGCGGCATGCTGACTCCTCAACTCGTTTCACCGACAAGGGGAGTGACTCCGGTCAGGGCAGCGTTCCACAGAACCGCGGGCGCACAGCAGGCGCACGGGAAGCGGGGCGAGCGGGCGGGCGACCCCGCGGGCGACCGGGCAGCCGGTACCGCGCACCGGGCTACCGGCCGGTATCGTCGGTCCAGCAGGAGCGTCGCTCCCGGACCGGCCGGTCCGGCGCCGGCGCGTCGGGGCAGTCTGAGCAGAGAGCCGGGTGCGGACAGGCATGGAATTCCGAGAAGACGTCCTGGGCGCTCCCTACGAGGCCGCCGAGCTCCCGCTCGCCGCCGACGCGGAGGGAACGGTCAGCGCCACTCTGGTGCGCCGGCTGGTGAAGGGCTCGGACCGCGCCGTGCTCTACGTGCACGGCTACAACGACTACTTCTTCCAGACCCACCTCGCCGACCACTACGTCGAGCTCGGCTACTCCTTCTACGCCCTCGACCTGCGCAAGTACGGCCGGTCGCTGCGCCCGCACCACTCGCCGAACTTCGTCCGCGACCTCTCCGAGTACGACGAGGAGCTGGACGCCGCCGTCCGGATCATCCGCGAGGAGGACGGCCACCGCAGGCTGCTGCTCAACGGCCACTCCACCGGCGGCCTGGTCGGCGCCCTGTGGGCCGGACGCCGGGCCGGTCGCGGGCTGGTCGACGCGCTCTTCCTCAACAGTCCGTTCCTCGCCCTGCCGACCGCCCCGGCGGTGCGCACCGTCGGCGGGCCCGCGGTCTCGGCGATCGCGCGGATCTCCCCGACCCGTGTGCTGCCCTCCACGCTCAACCCCCACTACACCCACAGCCTGCACCGCGACCACCGCGGCGAGTGGGACTTCGACCTGCGCCTCAAGCCCGCCGAGGGCTTCCCGCTGTTCGCGGGCTGGCTGGCGGCGATCAACCGGGGCCAGCGCGAGGTCCGGGCCGGACTCGGCATCGACGTGCCGGTCCTGCTGATGGCGTCCACCGCCTCGATCGCCACCACCAGGTGGCACGCGGCGCTGCACCACGCCGACGGGGTGCTGCGCGCCGACGACATCGCCGCCCTGGGACCGCGCCTGGGCCGGCACGTCACCGTCATCCGGATCAAGGGCGGCATGCACGACCTCGTCCTCTCCGGCGAGGCCGCCCGCACCCAGACCTTCACCGAGCTCGACCGCTGGCTCGCCACCTACCTGCCCGCCCCGGAGGCTCCGGCCGTCGGCGCGCAGGACGCTCCGGCCGCCGGCGCCCAGGACGGCGACGGTCCCGTCGGCGTGCAGGACGCTCCGGCCGCCGGGCCCGCCGGCGCCGCGTCGGCGGCGGACCGGACCTCAGCGTGAGCGGTGCGGAGCGGCTGCCGGTCGCGCGCAGGACCGACCTCGGGCAGGCCCGGCTGATGCCGGACATCGACCGCGACGGCGGCTGGCTGCTCACCCTGGACGACACGCCGCAGTCCTACGTCGACCTCGACGACCCCACCCACCTGGAGTTCGAGTACACCCGGCGGCTCGGCCACCTGGTCGACGCGATCGCCCCGGTCGGGCAGCCGATCGACGCCCTCCACCTCGGCGGCGGGGCGCTGACCCTGCCCCGCTACCTCGCCGCCACCCGCCCCGGCTCCCGGCAGCGGGTGGTCGAGGTGGACGGCCCGCTGCTCGCCCTGGTCGAGGAGCAGTTGCCCTGGCAGGGGCCGGGCGTGGACGTCACCGCGGTCGTCGGCGACGCGCGGGTGGCCCTGGCCGACGTCCCGGCCGGCACGCTGGACCTCGTGGTAACGGACGTCTTCCACGGCTCGCGCACCCCCGCGCACCTCACCTCGGTGGAGTTCCTGCGCCTGGCGGCCGCCGCGCTGCGCCCCGGCGGCTGCTACGCCGCCAACCTCGCCGACGGCCCGCCGCTCGCCTTCGCCCGCGCCCAGGCGGCGACGGTGCGCGCCGTCTTCCCCGAGGTCTGCCTGGTCGCGGAGGCCCCGGTGCTGCGCGGCCGCCGTTACGGCAACATCCTGCTGGTCGGCTCGACGGCCCCGCTGCCGGTGACGGACCTCTCCCGCCGCGTGGCCGCCGACATCTTCCCGGCCCGCCTGACGGACGGCGCCGACCTGGCCGCGTTCACCGGCCGCACGACGGCGGTGACCGACGCCGAGGCGACCGACTCGCCCCCGCCGCCGGACGGCGCGTTCAGCGTCGGCTGAGCCGCCCGCGGCCGGCTGCGCGGGGCCTCGCGACCGCAACCGGCCGCGGCGGACACCGCAACCGCTACCGCCACCGGCGCGCCGCGGCCGACACCGCAACCGCCACCGGCGCGCCGCCGCGGCGCGCGACCGGTTCCCGCCCCCCCAGGTGTCAGAATCGGCGGGTCCACGCCGGGAGCAGGTCCGAGACGTCCGAGGGAGCGCGTGATGAGCAGCGGGGAGCGGCCGGAGCTGGGGGCGGTGCCGGAGACGGCGCTGTGGACGCTCTACCAGCGTGCCGCCGAGGCACGCCGGCCGGATTCCGTGTTCCACGACCCCAAGGCCGTCGAACTGGTCGAGCGGATCGACTACCCGTTCGCCGACCGGTTCGGCACGAGCGGCCTCCAGGCACAACTGCAGGCGCTACGGGTGGGGTGTTTCGACCGGGAGGTGGCGGACTTCCTGGCCCGGGAGCCACGCGGCACGGTGGTCTGCCTGGGCGAGGGGCTGGAGACCCAGTTCTGGCGGGTCGACAACGGCCGTGCCCGCTGGCTGACCGTGGACCTGCCCGAGCTGGTGGCACTGCGCGAACGACTGCTGCCACCCGGCCCGCGCCAACGCTGTCTCGCCGCCGACGCCACCACCCTCGGCTGGGCCGAGGAGGTGGACCGCGACCACGGCGTGCTGGTCACTGCACAAGGCCTGCTCATGTACCTCCCGCCGATGCAGGTACGGGCCCTGATCGCCGGCTGCGCCGAGCGGTTCCCGGGTGGCTCGCTGGTCATGGACGCCGTGCCGCGCTGGTTCGGCCGACTCACCCTCACCGGCAGAATGCGCACCCACGGCTACCAGGCGCCTCCGATGCCGTGGGCGATGGACCCCGGAGAGCGGGACAAGCTCCGCACCGCGAGCCCGGCGGTGGCCGCCGTGCGCGATGTCCGGCCGACCGGCGGGCGCGGGCTCGTCGGCGCCCTCCTGCCGCTGATGCTGACCGTCCCGCCGCTGGCCACCCGCCGCCCTTCGGTGACCGTCCTGGAGTTCGCCGAGCGGCCCCGGCGGTCGTAGCCGGAGCGGCGCCGGGCCGACGCGCTCCCGGGCTGTTCGGTGGATCGTCCGGGACAGGACCCACCCTGGCGCCCCGTCGCACGCCTCCCCGGCGACGTCGCCCGGTCAGTGAGGGCTCGGTGTGGCTTCGGCGGGCGGGGTGATGTGGATGGTGAGGTGTCCTTCCTCGGCGTCGGCGGTGATGGTGGAGCCGTCGGCGACGTCGCCGGCGAGGAGGGCCCGGCCGATGCGGGTCTCGACTTCGCGTTGGATGAAGCGGCGCAGGGGCCGTGCTCCGTAGACCGGGTCGAAGCCCTGGTCGGCGATGTGACGGCGGGCCGCCTCGGTCAGGCGCAGGTCCAGGCGGCGGTCGGCGAGCCGGTGACGCAGGTCTTCGGTGAGCAGGTCGACGACGCGTTCGATCTCGGGCATGGTGAGGGGTTTGAAGAGGACGACGTCGTCGATGCGGTTGAGGAACTCGGGCCGGAAGTGGTGGCGTAGTTCGTCCATGACGGCGGCGCGGGCGCCTTCCTTGATCTCGCCGTCGGGGGTGACCCCCTCCAGGAGGTGGTGGGACCCGATGTTGCTGGTCATGATCACCACGGTGTTGCGGAAGTCGACGGTGTGGCCCTGGGCGTCGGTGAGGCGGCCGTCGTCGAGGAGTTGCAGCAGGGTGTTGAAGACGTCCGGGTGGGCCTTCTCGACCTCGTCGAGCAGCAGGACGGAGTAGGGCTTGCGGCGCACCGCCTCGGTGAGCTGGCCGCCCTCCTCGTAGCCGACGTAGCCCGGCGGGGCGCCGACCAGGCGGGAGACGGTGTGCCGTTCCTGGTACTCGCTCATGTCGAGCCGGACCATGTTGTCCTCGGTGTCGAACAGGGCTGCGGCCAGGGTTCTGGCCAGTTCGGTCTTGCCGACGCCGGTCGGGCCGAGGAAGAGGAAGGAGCCGATGGGGCGGCGGGGGTCCTTGACGCCCGAGCGGGCGCGGATGACGGCGTCCGCGACGAGCTGGACGGCTTCGTCCTGGCCGATGACGCGTTCGTGGAGGATCTCGTCCAGCCGCAGGAGCTTGTGGCGCTCGCCCTCCAGGAGGCGGCTGACGGGGATGCCGGTCCAGCGGGCGACGATGGCGGCGATCTCGTCCTCGGTGACGACCTCGCGCAGCAGCCGCCGGCCACCCTGCTTGGCGGCCAGCTGGTCCTCTTCCGCGCGCAGGCGGCGCTCCAGGTCGGGCAGACGGCCGTGGCGCAGCTCGGCGGCGCGGTTGAGGTCGTAGGAGCGTTCGGCGGCCTCGGCCTGGATGCGGGCCTGTTCGATCTCCTCGCGCAGGGCCTGGACCTTTCGCAGGGCCTGGCGCTCGGATTCCCACTGGGCGCGTAGCGCGTCGGCGGCGGCGCGGGCGTCGGCCAGTTCGCGGCGCAGTTCGGTCAGGCGCCGGCGGCCGGCGGGGTCGTCCTCTTTGGCGAGGGCGGCCTCCTCGATCTCCAGGCGGCGGACGCGGCGGGTGAGTTCGTCGAGTTCGGCGGGCATGGAGTCGATCTCGGTGCGCAGCATGGCGCACGCCTCGTCGACGAGGTCGATGGCCTTGTCGGGCAGGAAGCGGTCGGAGATGTAGCGGTGGGAGAGGGTGACCGCGGCCACCAGGGCGCTGTCCTGGATCTTGACGCCGTGGAAGACCTCCAGGCGTTCGCGCAGGCCCCGAAGGATGGAGACGGCGTCCTCCGCGCTGGGTTCGTCGACCATCACGGTCTGGAAGCGGCGTTCCAGGGCGGCGTCCTTCTCGACGTGCTTGCGGTACTCGTCGAGGGTGGTGGCGCCGATCATGTGCAGTTCGCCGCGGGCGAGCATGGGCTTGAGCATGTTGCCGGCGTCCATGGCGCCCTCGGCGGCGCCGGCGCCGACGACGGTGTGCATCTCGTCGACGAACAGCAGGATCCGGCCGGCGGCCGCGGTGACCTCGTGGAGGACGGCCTTGAGGCGCTCCTCGAATTCGCCGCGGTACTTGGCGCCGGCGACCAGCGAGCCCAGGTCGAGGGCGAAGACGGTCTTGTCGCGCAGGCCCTCGGGCACGTCGCCGTGGGCGATGCGCTGGGCCAGGCCCTCGGCGATGGCGGTCTTGCCCACCCCCGGGTCGCCGATCAGTACCGGGTTGTTCTTGGTCTTGCGGGAGAGGATCTGCACGACGCGGCGGATCTCCGCGTCACGGCCGATGACCGGGTCGAGCTTCCCGGTGCGGGCCTCGGCGACGAGGTCGCGCCCGTACTTCTCGAGCGCCTCGTAGGTGACCTCGGGCATGGCGGAGGTGACGCGCTGGTTGCCGCGCACGCCGGTCAGGGCGCTCAGGAACCGCTCCCGGTTCAGGCCGTGGTCGTGCAGGATGCGGCCGGCGGCGCTGTCGGTGCCCTCCTCCAGCAGCGCGAGCAGGAGGTGTTCCACGGACACGTACTCGTCCTTGAGCCGTCCGGCCTCCTGCTCGGCGGTGTCCAGGAGCCGGGCCAGCCGCTGGGTGAGGAAGACCTGACCCGGCGCGGCGCCCGGGCCGGAGACGCTCGGGCGGCGGCCGAGCGCGGCCTCCACCGCGGCACGCACCTGGTCGGCGTCGGCACCGGCCGAGGTGAGCAGCCGGGGGATCAGCCCGTCGCTCTGGTCGAGCAGGGCCAGCAGCAGGTGCTCTCCGTCGACCTCGACGTGGCCGAAGCGCAGCGCCTTGGTCTGGGCGTCCTGGAGGGCTTCCTGGGACTTCTGGGTCAGTCGGTCGGTGTCCACGGCGGCTTCACCTTCTGCCGGTGGTGGCGCGCCCGGCGAGCGCGGCCTCGAGTCGGTCGATGCGGTCCAGCAGGTCGAGGACGACGCCGAGCGCGGCGTAGTTCAGGCCCAGGCCGAAGCGCAGGCGCTGGATGCGGGCCACCCGCATCAGGTGCGTGGCGTCGAAGCGCGGCTGCCCGGCCGGGCCGGTGGCGGGTTCCAGCAACCCGAGCGCGACGTAGCGGCGGACCAGGTCGGGGTGCAGCCCGGTGGCGGCGGCGAACTCGCCCAGCGGGACGCCGATCCGGCGGGCGGCGGTGATGCGCACCAGCGGGTAGCGGTCGGGGTTCTGCGGCACGTCCGATCACCCCTCATCTCCTGCTGCCGTGGGCTCGGGGGTCGAAGCGGGACCGTTCGGCCAGGCGCTGGAGCAGTTCGCGTTCGTCGGGTGTCGGCTCGGGGGGCACCATGATCTTCACCTCGGCGTACAGGTCGCCGGCCGGCCCGCGGGGATCGGGCAGGCCACGCCCGCGCAGCCGCAGCCTGCGCCCGCTGGAGGAACCCGGCGGCAGCTCCACCCGTGCCGGACCGCCGGGGGTCTCCACCTGTACGGAGGCCCCCAGTGCGGCCTCCCACGGGGATACCGGCAGGTCGACGGTGACGTCCCTGCCCTGGACGCGGTAGCGCGGGTGCGGGGCCAGGCGCACCACCAGGTACAGGTCGCCGGCCGGCCCACCGCCGCTGCCCGCCCCGCCCTGCCCCGCCAGGCGGATGCGCTGGCCGTCGGTGACGCCCGCCGGGATGTTGACCTCGTAACTGCGCGGCCCGCCCGAGGTGTTCAGCGTGATGCGGCGCTGCCCGCCGGAGTAGGCGTCCTCCAGGTCGAGGGTGATCTCCGCCTCCTGGTCCTTACCGGGCATCCGCCCGAAGCCGCCGCCGCCCCGCCCCGCACCGCCGAACAGCCCGCCGAGCAGGTCCTCGAAGTCCGCCCCGCCGAAGCCACCGGCACGGTCCCGGCCCTCCCCGAAGCCGGGCCCGCCGGTGTTCACGTACACCCGGCGGCCGCCGCCCCCGCCGAACGGCCCGCCCGCCCCGAACGGCCCGCCCGCACCGGAGGCCGCACCCTCGCGGGCCTGCTGCCAGGCGGGCCCGAACCGGTCGTAGCGGGTCCGAGTGTCCGGATCGGACAGCACCTGGTACGCCTCACTGAGCTCCTTGAACCGCTCCTCCGCCCCCGGCTCCTTGTTCAGATCCGGGTGCCAGCGGCGGGCCAGGCGGCGGTACGCGCGCTGGATCTCCTCGGTGCCGGCGTCCCGGGAGACACCGAGCACCTCGTAGTAGTCGTGGTTCGACGCGGCCATCCGGCTGTTCACTCCCCGGATTTCGCCGCGACCGCAACGACCGCCGGCCGCAGCAGTCCCCGGTCGCTGTCATAACCGGCGCGCAGTACCTCGATGATGCTGCCGGGGGGCGCCTCCGGCTCCGGTCGGACCTGGGCTGCCTCGTGCCGGGCGGGATCGAAGGGCTCGCCGGTGTCGGCGATCCGCCGGTAGCCGAGCTGCTCCAGGACCGCGTACGCCTGCCGGCACACCGCCTCCACCCCGGCGACGATCGTGCGCGGATCGGCCGCGGCGTGCCGCAGTGCCAGTTCGAGGTGGTCCACCACCGGCAGCCACGCGGCGGTCACCCGGTCCCGTTCGGCCCCGCGCTCCTGTCCTGCCTGGCGCTCGTAGCGCTTGCGGAGGTTCTCCGCCTCGGCCACCGCCCGCTGCCAACGGTCCCGCAACTCCTCGACGTCCGGCTCGGGTTCGGGCAGCACCGGCCCACCGGCCGGGCGTTCTTCCTCCACCGGTCCACCGGTGGGCGCAGCCCCGACCGGCCGGGTAGCGGACTGCTGCCCGCTCCCACCGGACGGGCCGGTCGCACCGAGATCCTCGGCCCGTCGGTCGGGCCCGCGTGCCTCGTCGCTCATCGGGACATCACCCCTCGGTCAACGGCTCGCTTCACCGGTCGCCCCACCCTGCGGTCAGCCGGGCCTGAACTCGGCGTCGATCACATCGTCGTCGCCGCCCTGGGACCGGCCGGCGCCCGGGCCGCCCTCGGGCGAGCCGTCACCCGCGCCGCCTGCGGCGGCCGCGAGGCCGTGCGACATCTGCTGCAGGTCCCCGGCCAGCGAGCGCACGCGCTCCAGAGGGGCCTCCTCCTTGACGGCCTGCCGCGCCTCGGCGATCAGTGCCTCGGCCCGCGCCCTGTCGTGCACAGCGACCGCATCCCCCAGCTCGCCCAGCCGCCGCTCCACCTGGTAGGCGGCGCCGTCGAGCTCGTTGCGAGCCTCCACCAGCTCCCGGATGCGGGCGTCCTCGACCCGGTTGCGTTCGGCCTCCTGAACCATCCTCTGGACCTCGGACTCCTCCAGCGTGCCGCTGCCGGAGACGGTGATGCTCTGCTGGGCGCCGGTGTCCGTGTCCTTCGCGGACACGTTCAGAATGCCGTTGGCGTCGATGTCGAACGTCACCTCGATCTGCGGCACGCCCCGGGGCGCGGGGCGGATGTTCTCCAGCCGTACCCGACCGAGCACCCTGTTGTCCGCGGCCCGTTCCCGCTCGCCCTGCAGGACGACCACGTCCACGGCCGGCTGGCCGTCCTCCGCGGTCGTGAACGTCTCGCTGCGCCGGGTGGGAATGGTGGTGTTCCGCTCGATCAGTCTGGTCATCAGCCCGCCGAGCGTCTCCACGCCGAGGGACAGCGGGGTGACGTCCAGCAGCAGCACGTCCTTGACCTCACCCTGCAGCACCGCCGCCTGCACGGCCGCCCCCAGGGCGACGACCTCGTCCGGGTTGACCGACATGTTGGGGTCCTTGCCGCCGGTCAGACGGCGCACCAGCGCCTGAACAGCCGGGATGCGCGTGGACCCGCCGACCAGGATGACCTCGTCCAGGTCGTCGGCGGTCACCTTTCCGTCGGCCATCGCCTGGCGTACCGGGCCCATGCACCGCTCCACCAGGTCCGCGGTGAGCTGCTCGAAGGTGGCCCGCGTGACCGTCGTGGTCAGGTGCTTGGGACCGGAGGCGTCCGCGGTGACGAACGGCAGGTTGATCTGCGTCTGCGCGGTGGCCGACAGCTCCACCTTCGCCTTCTCCGCCGCCTCGTACAGCCGTTGCAGCGCTTGCGGATCACGCCGCAGGTCGATGCCGTTCTGCCGCTGGAAGTCCTCCGCCAGGTGGTCCACCAAGCGGCGGTCGAAGTCGTCCCCGCCCAGGTGGGTGTCCCCCGCGGTCGAGCGCACCTCCACCACCCCGTCGCCCACGTCCAGGACGCTGACGTCGAAGGTGCCGCCGCCCAGGTCGAAGACCAGCACCGTCTCGTGGCCCTTCCGGTCCAGCCCGTACGCGAGCGCCGCCGCCGTCGGCTCGTTGACGATCCGCAGCACCTCCAACCCCGCGATCCGGCCGGCGTCCTTCGTCGCCTGCCGCTGCGCGTCGTTGAAGTACGCGGGGACCGTGATCACCGCCTGCGTGACCTTCTCCCCGAGCTGCTTGGACGCGTCCTCCGCGAGCTTGCGCAGCACTGCCGCCGAGATCTCCTCCGGCGCGTAGGACTTGCCCCGGACCGAGAACCGCACCGCGTCGTCCGGACCCGCCACGACCTCGTAGGAGACCTGCTCCGCCTCCGTGCGCACCTCGCCGAACCGGCGGCCGACGAACCGCTTCGCCGAATACACCGTGCCCTGCGGGTTCAGCACCGACTGGCGGCGGGCCAGCTGGCCCACCAGCCGCTCCCCGGTGTCGGAGATCGCCACCACCGACGGCGTCGTCCGCCCGCCCTCCGCATTGGTGATCACCCGCGGCTGCCCGCCCTCGTACACGGCGATCACCGAGTTCGTCGTTCCCAGGTCGATGCCCACAGCCTTCGCCATCGCAGTGCCTCCGCGTCTCCTGCCGCCCGCGGGCACCTGCGCACACGTGCGCGAGATCCCTCCGGGGGCCGTTGTGGCATGCGCCTACCCGGGGGTGCGAGCCCAAACGGGCGGAGCCCACCAAACGAGAACAGGAAACTTGAGTCTGGTCTTGTCAAGGATGATGCGGCGAGGTATATCAGATGTGTCGGCATCACAGCCGAACAGCAGCAGTCCGACGAACGTCCGTGAACGAGGAGGCGAGAACGATGCTGCTGCGAACAGATCCCTTCCGAGTGCTGGACCGGATGACCCAGGAGCTCTTCGACGGGGGTCGGCTTCCGTCCGGCGTGCCGATGGACGCCTGGCGTGAGGACGGCGCGGTATGGGTCACGTTCGACCTGCCCGGTGTCGCCCCCGACTCCGTCGATCTCCAGGTCGACCACGACGCGCTGACGGTCACGGCCGAGCGCAAGCACGGCTACGCGGAAGACGCGCAGGTGCTCGTCTCCGAGCGCCCGGTCGGCACCTTCACGCGTCAGCTGTCCCTCGGGGAGGCGCTCGATGCGGACAACATCGAGGCGACCTACGACGCAGGTGTGCTGAAGCTGCGGATCCCCGTGGCCGACCAGGCGAAGCCGCGCAAGATCGAGATCAACGAGGGTCGCAGGGCACTGCAGTCCTGACGCCTTCGAGCATGCCGAACGGGCCGGGCGCACGTCGAGTCCGTGCTGCCGGAGCCGGCCCGTTCGGCCGGCCTCCCGGCCCTCCCGCGACGTCGCCCCGACGCGTCACGGTGTGCCGCGGAGCACCTCCGCGAGCCGGGCCATCACGTCCTCGTCGCGCTTGTAGTGGATCCACTTGCCGATGCGCGTGGACTGCACGAGGCCCGCCCGCTCCAGGGTCGCCATGTACGACGAGACCGTCGACTGCGCCAGCCCCGACTTGGCCTGCAGGTGGCTGACGCAGACCCCGACCTCGTCCCGATCGGCGATCGGCTCCCACTGGGAGAACTCGCCGTGCGGGTCCCGCAGCCAGTTCATGATCTGCCACCGCGCGGGGTTCGCCAGGGCCTTCAGGGCTTCGACCGCGTCCAGGGGGTGGTCGCCCCCCGGGCGCGTTGCGTGTGACGTCGCCACGGCCTCCTCCTCGCATCCACGCACCATCGTATCTCGATGTGACGTACTGACCCCTCCGGGTCGGGTTTACGAATTGACGAATCGAAATGTGTCGATATGATCTCCCTGATCATTCACCGGACCCCCGGAGAGGGAGTGCAGGATGGCCGACGAAGGCAAGCCGTTGATCGTCGTCGCGGGTGCGACCAGCAAGCAGGGCAGGAGTGTCGCCACGTCCCTGCTCGAGAGCGGGAGGTTCCGGGTGCGGGCCCTGACCCGAGCCGCCGGCTCCGCCCAGGCCGGGAAGCTCGCGAGGATGGGCGCACAGATCGTCACGGTCCCCCCGGAGCCCGGCCGTCATGGCGAGTTCGTCGAGGCGTTCCGATCGGCCGACGGGGCCTTCCTCATGACGCCGCCCGTCGCGCCGCCGTCCACCGCCGAGTTCGCCCTCGGGTGCCGGCTCGCCGATGCCGCGGTCGAGGCCGGCGTCGGACACCTCGTCTTCAGCACGCTCGAAAACGTCCGGGAGAGGTCGTCGGGTGCCAAGTACGCCCCGCACTTCACCGACAAGGCGCTCATCGCCGACCACATCCGGACCCTGCCGGTCGCGCACACCTTCGTCATGCTCTCGTTCTTCTACACCAATGCCCTGGAGTACTACGCCCCCCGCATCGACGGCGACACCGTGCTGATGCCCTTCTACCTCCCCGAAGACTTCCGTGCCCCTTTCGTGGACCCGCTCACCGCGACCGGGCCGGCCGTCCTCGAGGTGTTCTCCGATCCGGCCTCCTACGTCGGTGCCTCCCTCCCGGTCGTCGGCGACACCGTCTCCCCGGGGGAGATGGTCGAGGCGTTCTCCCGCGTCACCGGGCTCAAGGCCGAGTACCGCGACGCCTGCTCCAGGAACGGCCTGCTGACCTACTTCCCCGAGCTGGGGGAGAACCCGCTGCTGGTCGACGAGATCCTCGGCATGGCCGAGTACGCCGTGGAGTTCGGATACTTCCGACACGACCGCGACACCGAGTGGAGCAGGCGCATCGATCCGGACGCGCTGAGCTGGGAGCAGTTCCTCCGCAGGACCGACTGGCGGGGCGAGCGGGTCTCCTTCGGCCGTTAGAGGCCCTGGTCGCGGGCCGCGTCGACCCCCCGCCGGGGGCGACCGTCCTGCTGGACGCCGTCCCCGGTGGTCCGGCCGGTCCGATTGGTGCCCTGCCCTGCTGCGGCGGGCGCGGCAGGCGCTCGGCGCCGGTCGGCGTCAGCGCACGGCCACCGTGGTCGTGACGCGGACCAGGCAGGGGGTGCGGGGCGTGGAGCCGAAGCCGAACCGCACGGGTGTGACCGGTGCGAGCGGGCCGAGCTCCCGGTCCTCGAGGACGGCGGTGGCAGTGGTGAGCAGGTGGAGGACGCGGACGCCGTACCACTCCCGCCGCCCCCGTCCGGCCGTGCCGCGGGTGCGCACGCCCAGCAGGAGCCGGGCTAGCGGGTCGGTCACGGCGGTCCACGCCGGACGGGCGGCGATCGGAGCGGGGACGGCCCGGAGCAGGTGTCCGAGGGCGTTCCGCCGTCCGACGGTGAAGTGGAGGTCGAGCGGGCCCGCCGCGACCCGCCAGTCCACCGGCCCCGGATCCACCCGGACAGGTGCGATCAGCACCCGGTCGAAGGCGTACGTCCCGGCGACGAAGCCGGCGGTCGACTCGGTGGGGGCCAGCAGGAGCCGGTCCCCGTCCGCGCGCTCGACCATGACGTCGGTGAACGGCCCGAGCGGCGACGCCGGCCAGTGGCCCACCACCAGACGGGTGCCGGAGGCCGTCCCGAGCCCGGCGATCCAGCCGTCGAACCGCAGGCGGGCGGGCCGCCGAGGGCCACGTGCGGGCGCGGTGGGCGCTCCGCCGCGTCCATCGCGTAGCGGGTCCATCGTTCCTCCTCCGCGGGCTTCACCAGCCTAGCCACGGCTGCCTCGGCGCGGCCCGGTCCCGGGAGCCCGGGCGGGGGCCGTACCGGGGCGGCCGGTCAGCCGCCCAGCGTGATCAGGGCGGCGATCGCCGGACCGAACGCGCCGCCCAGCTGGTAGCAGAGGTTGAACAGGCCGATCGCCGTGGGCCGCTGGTCGGCCGACGTGGCCTGGGCGGCGGCGACCGCCAGCGTCGCCTGGCCCGCACTCGTCGCGAGGACGGCCAGGGCCGCGACCGGCAGGAGCAGTGGAGCCCAGGGGGTCAGCGCCGCGGTGAGCGGCGCCAGCGCGCCGGCCGTGAGCACGATCGCCAGGACCCGCCGGCGGCCCATCCGGGCCGCGGCCGCGGCCAGCGCCATGGCGAGCGCCGATCCGGTGAGGAGGGCGACCAGCTGGCCGGTGCCGATGGTGGAGGTGGACCAGCCGGTCCGGTCGCGCAGCCACTGCGGGACGGCGAAGAGCAGCGTGAAGTACGAGGTCGACACGGTGCAGGCGAGCAGGGCGGAGAGGACGAACGTCCGGGTGCGCAGCAGCGACAGCGGGACGAAGCCCGTGGGATTGGAGCGGACGTGGAGCACCAGCAGTGCTGCCGCCACCAGCGAGGCCGCGATCGCCGGGAGCGGGTAGCGCGGGACGAGCACCAGGGCGGTGGCCGGCAGGATCAGCAGCGCGGCGCCGCGGCCGTCGAAGGGGGTGGTCCGTGGCGGCGCGGACCGGTCGGCGCGGCGCATGACGGCCGGCACGGCCAGGAGGGCGACGGCCCCCACCGCGAGGGACAACCGCCAGGAGGTCGCCCCGGCGACGGCCGAGCCGAGCAGCGGACCCACCGCCCCCAGCGTCCCGAAGCCCGCGGTGATCACGCCCATCCGGCGGACCGAGCCCGCCAGGCTCATCGCCGCCGTGACCAGGCCGGCGCCACCCACTGCCTGGGCCGCCCGCCCGGCCATCGCGAGCGGCAGCCAGGGCGCCGCGGCGACGACCGCGGTGCCGGCCACGATCAGGGCGGTGCCCAGCCGCAGCGTGCCGCCCAGGCCGCGGCGTCGCAGCAGGCTCGCCATCAGCGGGGTGCCGACGGCCATGGCCCAGGCGTAGACGGTGACGAGCCAGGTCGCGGTGGTCGTGCGGACGCCGAGCGAGTCGGCCATCTCGGGAAGGATCAGGACCGGGCTGTTGGCGCTCGCGGCGACCGGGGTGGCCAGCAGCGCCAACCACGCGACCGGTACCGGGCGGCGCGCAGCGGTCCCCGTGCCGGCCGGCCGGGGCGCGGCGGTGCGGGTGCCGTTCTGGTCCCGCCGGGCTTCGTGTCGGCTCTCGTTCTGGTGGTGGGCGCGCAGGGTCGGCGCGGACATCGGATGCCCCCCTCGTTCAGGACCGTCAATCTCAACGCTGAGATAACAACATCTGGCTCTCTTAGAGTCAAGTATCTCGAAACTAAGAGAATCGATCCTGATAGAGTTCCCCTTGGGAGAGTCGGGATCGAGAGGAGTGACGGCGATGAGCGACGCCGTGGACGCGATCATCGGGCAGTGGGCCAAGGAGCGCCCCGAAGCCCTGGAGGCTCTCTGGCCGGTCGAGCTCTTCGGGCGCGTCCAGCGCCTCGCCCTGGTGGTCGAGCGGTCGGTCAAGGCCACCGCGGCCGCGCACGGCCTGGACGTCGGCGAGTTCGACCTGCTCGTCACCCTGCAGCGCTCCGGGCCGCCCTACGCCCTGACGGCCGGGACGTTCCTCAAGGCGTCCATGGTCTCCTCAGGGACGATCACCAACCGCGTCGACCGGATGGAGGGCAAGGGCCTGGTGGAGCGCGTACGGGACGGGGAGGACCGGCGCACGGTCAAGATCCGGCTCACCGAACGCGGGCACGAGGTCACCCGGGCCGCCTTCGCCGACCATCTGGCGAACTACGCGAAGCTCCTGGCCGATGTCGACCGCGACCTGGTCGAGGAGTCCGGCGACGCCCTGCGCCGCGTCCTGGAGGCCCTCGGCGACACCAGCATCACCTGACGGCCGACCGGCGCGCGGTGCCCGAGCGACGCGGCTCCCGCCTCCCGCGGGCCGGCTCGGCGACGCCGAGCGCTGCCGTGCGTTCGGCGGAACCACCAGAACGCGGCGTACGTCGTAATCGGGGGTGATCGGCCGGGGGGACAGGCCGCCTCGGCACGTTAGGCTGCACTTTCGGGGAGCGGCCTGTGCCGCCATGATCGACGTCGAGACCGCCGGCCGCGCACCGCACGCGTACCGCCGCCGCGGCTCGTCCTGCCACGGAGGTAACTGGCCTTGCACATCGACGCCTGGATCGAGAGCGTACCGCCGAACGCGGTGTACGCCCTGGTCGCGCTGATCATCGGGCTGGAGTCCCTGGGCATCCCGCTGCCCGGCGAGATCGCGCTGGTGTCGGCGGCCCTGCTGTCCGCCAAGGGCGTGGTGAGCCCCGTCTGGGTGGCGGGCTGCGCGATCGCTGGCGCGATCATCGGTGACTCGATCGGCTACTCGATCGGCCGCAAGGGCGGCAAGCAGCTGTTCGAGAAGCTCGGACGGAAGTTCCCCAAGCACTTCGGACCGGACCACCTGGCCAGCGCCGAGCGCTCGTTCCAGAAGTGGGGCATGTGGGCGGTCTTCTTCGGCCGCTTCATCGCCCTGCTGCGCATCTTCGCCGGCCCGCTCGCCGGCGCGCTGAAGATGCCGTACTGGAAGTTCCTCATCGCCAACGTGCTCGGGGGCGTGGTCTGGGCCGGCGGCACCACGCTGCTGGTGTACCAGGTGGGCAAGGTGGCCGAGCAGTGGCTGTCGCGCTTCTCCTGGGTGGGCCTGTTGCTGGCCGTGCTGATCGGCGCGCTCTCGGCCTGGATCATGAAGCGCAGGGCCGCCAGGACCGCGAAGCAGCGCGAGGCCGAGGACGCGGCCGCCGCCACCGCAGCCGCCGAGCCGACGGCCGCCGCACCCGCCGTGGACTGAACCGTCCGCAGCGGACGGGTGCGGACGCGCCGCAGCGCCGCACGTCGTCGGGCTTGTCGCTCCAGCGGAGCGGCCACACCGCCGGGGTAGCATCGGGCTACCCCGGCGGTGGCACGTGAAGCAGCAGGTGGAGGGCCCGATGACGCAGCAGACGTGGGACGCGGTGGACGCGTACTTCACCGATCGGCTGATCGGCCACGATCCGGAGCTGGAGGCCGCGGCGGCCGCTGCCGACCGGGCCGGGCTGCCGCACATCGCCGTCGCGCCCAACCAGGGCAAGCTGCTCCACCTGCTGGCCCTCACCCAGGGGGCCCGCCGGATCCTGGAGGTCGGCACGCTCGGCGGCTACAGCGCGATCTGGCTGGCCCGGGCGCTGCCCGCCGACGGCCGGCTGATCACGCTGGAGATCGACCCCCGCCACGCCGAGGTCGCCCGGGGCAACCTCGCCCGGGCCGGGCTGGACGGCGTCGCCGAGGTCCGGACCGGCCCGGCCGCGGACACCTTGGCCGAGCTGGTGGCGGGCGGCGTCGAGCCGTTCGACCTGGTCTTCATCGACGCGGACAAGCAGAGCAACCCGGAGTACTTCGCCCGGGCGCTGGAGCTGACCCGCCCCGGCTCGCTGATCGTCGTGGACAACGTCGTCCGCGGCGGCGCCGTCGCCGACGCCGCGAGCACCGACCCGGCGGTCACCGCCACCCGGCGCCTGCACGACCTGATCGCCGCCGAGCCGCGGGTCTCCGCGACCTCGGTGCAGACGGTGGGCGCCAAGGGCTACGACGGCTTCACCCTGGCCCGCGTGCGGAGCTGAGCCGCACCGCGGAGCCGCACCGCGCAGCGGAGCGGCCCGCGCACCGGACGCCGCGGAACCGGCCGGAGCGCCATGAACGGGACCGGCGGACCGGCCCACCGACGAGAGAGCGGAGGACAGCATGCGGATCGGACTGCTGGGCACCGGCCCCTGGGCGGAGCGGGTGCACGCACCCGTCCTGGCGGAGCACCCCGCCTACGAGTTCGCGGGTGTCTGGGGCCGCCGGCCCGAGGCGGCCGCCGCGCTCGGTGCGGCGCACGGCGTGCCCGGGTACGCCGACCTCGACCGGCTGCTCGCCGAGGTGGACGCCGTCTCCATCGCCCTCCCGCCGACCGTCCAGGCGGATCTCGCGGTGCGGGCCGCCGAGGCCGGCTGCCACCTGCTGCTGGACAAGCCGGTCGCGCTGACCGTCCCGGACGCCCGACGCGTGGTCGGGGCGATCGGTGCCGGCGGCCTCGCCTCGGTGGTCTTCTTCACCGTCCGCTTCGGCGGCGAGCAGATCCCGTGGATCGAGAAGCAGGCCGCGGTTGGCGGCTGGTTCACCGGCCGCTCCGACTGGCTCGGCTCGGTCTTCGCCCCCGACAGCACCAGCCCGTACGCGGCGTCGCCCTGGCGCCGCGAGAAGGGCGCGCTCTGGGACGTCGGCCCGCACGCGCTCTCCGTCCTGCTGCCGGTGCTCGGCGACGCGGTGCAGGTCACCGCTGTGGCAGGCCCGCTGGACACCGTCCACCTGGTCCTGCGGCACACCGGCGGGGCGTCCAGCACCCTCGCGCTCAGCCTGACCGCGCCGCTGGCCGGAGGCGGCACCGGCATGGAACTGCGCGGCGAGGCCGGCGTCGTCCACCTTCCCGAGCGCGGCGAGGGCCCGGTCGCCGCCCTCCACCGTGCCCTCGACGCCCTGGCCGACTCCGCCCGCACCGGCGTCCCGCACCCCTGCGACGCCGCCTTCGGCCTCCGCGTGGTCGAGATCCTGGCCGCTGCCGAGCACTCCCTCACCACGGGCACCACGGTCGACGTCTGAGCCCCCCGCCGGCGGCCGGACCCCGGCGCTGCCGCGGGCCGGGAGCGGAGCGGCCGACGCCGGATCAGGCCGGGCCCGGCGGGGTGGGGCGGCGGTCGGCGGGGCGGGCCGGGGGGATGGGAGGGGCGTGGAAGTCGCGGGGCCCGGTCCACAGGGCGGGGACGGCGTCGCTGCGGCGGGCCAGCTCGTAGGCCAGCGCCTCGTAGTTGACGCGCCAGCCGTGGAAGTGCGGCCAGGCGTCGGCGGTGGCGCGCTCGCGGGGGAAGCCGGCTGCGGTGATCATGGCGACGGCGGCGTCGAACTCGGTGTAGGTGAGCCGGATCGGGGTGTCGGGGGAGGGGTCCGGGTCGAAGTCCACGCGCAGCGAACGGGCGATGTCGCGCAGCGCGGTGAACCCGGCGCGCAGGACCAGGCGGGCCTCGGGCGGTGCGGAGCGCGGGTTGACGGCCAGGTGGATGGCGGCGGCGTCCATCACCGCGGTCAGGCCGACCACCCAGCTGCGGTTCGGCTGCGGGGAGCGGAAGGAGAGCAGCACGGGGTAGTTGGAGTGGCTCTCGCCGATGTCCGCGGCCAGCCGCTCCCAGTCGCGGTAGAGCTGGGGCAGCGCCGTCTCGGTGTCGACCAGCGACTGGCGGGCCAGCAGCTCCGGGCCCCAGGCGGGCTCGCCCGCCCGCGACTGGAGGAGCGTCACCTCGACCTCCCGGCGGTTGTAGGCGCCGTAGAGGGTGGGCAGGTAGGAGATCTGCAGGGCGATCACCAGCGGGCCGCTGGCGGCGGCCATGAAGTCGATCACGGAGAGGTGCAGGCGGTCGCCGCTGGCGAAGCCGAGCGTGAAGAGGCTGGATCCCGCCTCACGGAAGGAGACCGCCCAGTCCAGCTGCGAGGTGCCGTGCAGCAGCAGCGTGTAGGCGATCAGCATGGTCCCCAGCCAGACCCCCAGCATGCCGAGCAGGACCAGCGGGGCGAGCCAGGTCTGTACCCGGTCCTGCGTGTGGTAGCCGCCGAACGGCTGCGCGAGCAGCCGCAGCAGTGCCCGCAGGGCGCGCCAGAGCCGGTGCACCAGGGCGGAGTAGAGCCCGCGCGGGACCACCAGGGTCCGCAGGATGCTGGCGACGGTCAGGACCAGGAGCAGCGCACCGGCCAGCGTGTGGATCAACCTCATGGAGGACATTCTGGCGGTCCGGCGGCATTGACACGGTACGGCCCACCGCTGAATGCTAAGCAAGCGCTTAGTCAGTCCGAGGTGAGGAGAGCGATCCGTGCCAGAGAACCCCGTCGACCCGCCCGGCCTCGACCTCGCCCGCGTCCGCGCCCACCTGGACCGCGAGCTGCCCGGCACGGTGCAGGGCCCGCTGGGCGCCGAGCTGATCGAGGGCGGGCGCTCCAACCTCACGTACGTGCTCACCGACGGCACCGACCGCTGGGTGCTGCGCCGTCCGCCGCTCGGTCACGTGCTCGCCACCGCCCACGACATGGGCCGCGAGCACCGGGTGATGACCGCGCTCGGCGGCACCGGCGTGCCGGTCCCCGGCACCCTCCTGCTCGACCCGGGCACGGACACGCTCGGCGCGCCCTGGTACCTGATGGAGTTCGTCCCCGGAACCGCCCACCGGGACGCCGCCACCCTCGCCGGCCTCGGCGCCGCGCGCGTCCACGCGATCGGCGAGCGGCTGGTCGACACCCTCGCCGCCCTGCACCGGATCGACCCGGCGGCCGTCGGGCTCGCCGACTTCGGCCGCCCGGACGGCTACCTGGAGCGCCAGCTGCGCCGCTGGTCCACCCAGCTGGCCGCCTCCCGCAGCCGCGAGCTGCCCGGCGTCGACCGGCTGCACGGCCTGCTCGCCGCCCGGCTGCCGGAGTCCCCCGCACCCGCCCTGGTCCACGGCGACTACCGGCTGGACAACGTGCTCGTCGACGAGCACGACGCCGTCGCCGCCGTCCTCGACTGGGAGATGTCCACCCTCGGGGACCCGCTCACCGACGTCGGCCTGCTGGTGATGTACACCGAGCTGGCCGGGGTCGGCGGCGGCATCATCCCTTCCGCCGCCACCGCCCCGGGCTTCCCCTCGGCCGGCGAGCTGGTCGCCCGGTACGCCGGGCTCACCGGCCGCGACGCCGCCGACCTCGACTGGTACGTCGCCTTCGCCTCCTTCAAGCTCGCCGTCGTCGCCGAGGGCATCCACTACCGGTTCCAGCAGGGCGGCACCCTCGGCGCGGGCTTCGAACGGGCCGGCGAGATCGCGCCCGTCCTCGCCGAGCACGGCCTGACCACCCTCAAGGAGCGCTGACCCGATGGACTTCGCCCACGACGCCCGCACGCTCGAACTGCGCGAACGGCTGCTGGCCTTCATGGACGCGCACGTGTACCCGGCCGAACCCGTTCTGGAGGCACAGCTCGCCGACCCGGCCCGCACCGCCTGGGCCGTGCCGCCGATCGTCGCCGAACTGCAGGCCGAGGCCCGCAAGCAGGGCCTGTGGAACCTCTTCCTGACCGATCGGCACGGTCCGCCCGGTGGGCCGGGCGCCGGGCTGACCAACCTTCAGTACGCCCCGCTCGCCGAGATCACCGGCCGCAGCCCGCAGCTCGCGCCGCCCGCCCTCAACTGCGCCGCGCCCGACACCGGCAACATGGAACTGCTCGCCCAGTTCGGCTCCGCCGAGCAGAAGCGGCAGTGGCTCGCGCCGCTCCTCGACGCCGAGATCCGCTCCGCCTTCGCGATGACCGAGCCGGAGGTCGCCTCCTCCGACGCCACCAACATCGAGACCCGGATCGAGCGCGACGGCGACGACTACGTGATCACCGGCCGCAAGTGGTACATCACCGGCGCGATGAACCCGCAGTGCCGGATCCTCATCGTGATGGGCAAGACCGACCCCGGCGCCGACCCGCACCGGCAGCAGAGCATGGTGCTCGTCCCGCGCGACACCCCCGGGGTCACCGTCCGGCGCGGGATGAAGGTCTTCGGTTACGACGACTCCGACCACGGCGGCCACGCCGAGATCCACTTCGACGGCGTCCGCGTCCCGGCGGCGAACCTGATCGGGGAGGAGGGCGCCGGTTTCGCGATCGCCCAGGCCCGGCTCGGCCCGGGCCGGATCCACCACTGCATGCGGGCCATCGGCATGGCCGAGCGGGCCGTCGAGCTGATGTGCCGGCGGACCCTGGACCGGGTCGCCTTCGGCCGGCCGCTCGCGGAGCAGGGCGTGGTGCAGGACTGGATCGCCGAGTCCCGCGTCCGGATCGAGCAGCTGAGGCTGCTGGTGCTCAAGACCGCCTGGCTGATGGACACCGTCGGCAACCGCGGCGCGCACACCGAGATCCAGGCCATCAAGATCGCCACCCCGAGTACCGTCGAGTGGATCCTCGACAAGGCCGTCCAGGCCCACGGCGCGGCCGGCGTCGGTCAGGACACCCCGCTCGCCCAGCTCTGGGCCGGCAACCGCACGCTGCGCCTGGCCGACGGTCCCGACGAGGTGCACAAGCGCTCGCTCGCCCGGCGCGAGCTGAAGCGCCACCGCTGACCGGCCGTCGACGCGCCGCCGGCCCCGCCCCCAGGGGCGAGCCCGGAACGCGACGCTCCCGCGAACGGGTGTCACCTCAGGGTGGATCCGGGAGAGTCGGTCCCGAGGTATGACGTCCACGCACCACCCCGGCCCGTACTGTCGCGGTACGGGCCGGCCGGTCGGCGGCGGGCGGGGACGAACGGGGAGCGGGCGACCATGCACGAGCGGGGGCAGGAGCAGTACCGGGGCGACGACCGGGCACAGGAGCAAGGACAGCCGGGGGAAGGCGCGGCGGCACGTACCCGGGCACCCGGTCGGTCCGCGGCCCGGCGCCGCAGCCGGGCGGCGCGGACCGGGATCGCCGCGGTGCTGGCGGCGACGGCGCTGCTGGGCACGGCCGCCGTACCGGCGACGGCGACGGCCCCGGCCCCGGCCTGGACGCAGCGGCAGGCCCGCGCCTGGCTGCCCGAGCCCACCGGGCCCCACCCGGTCGGCACCACCACGCTGCACCTCACCGACACCGGGCGGCAGGACCCGTGGAAGCCGGACCGGGCCCGCGAGCTGATGATCAGCCTCTGGTACCCGACCGCGCGCCCCGCCAGCGGCGACGACCGCGCCCCCTACATGGACCCGCGCGCGGCCGAGCACTTCGGCAGCGCGGACGGCGCCGCCGTCTTCAACTACCGCACCGAGCCCGGCCGGACGGCCTGGCAGGGGATCCGCACCCACGCCCGCCAGGACGCGCCCGCGCTGCCCGGCCGCGGCCCCCGCCCGGTGGTGCTCTACTCGGCCGGCCTCGGCGACCCGCGCACCTGGGGCACCGGCCTGGTCGAGGACCTCGCCTCCCGCGGCTACGTGGTGGTCACCGTGGACCACACCTACGACGCGTCCGAGGTGGTCTTCCCGGACGGCACCCGCGCCGACTCCGTCCTCCCCGGCATGGCCGGCCCGGGCCTGGACGTCGGCGCCCTGCTGCGCAAGGTCATGCGGACCCGGGTCGACGACACCCGCTTCGTCCTGGACGAGCTGGCCGCGCTGCGCACCGACGGGCGGCTGCCGGCCGGCCTCGGGGCCTCGCTCGACCTGGGCCGGATCGGCATGGTCGGCCATTCGGCCGGCGGGTTCACCGCCGTGCAGACCATGCACGACGACCCGCGGATCGCGGCCGGGATCGACATGGACGGCCAACTGCACTTCCCGGGACCGGACGGCACCGGCGTCCATCCGGCCAGCGTCGCCGAGGACGGCCTGGACCGACCGTTCCTGCTGATGGGCACCGGGAGCGAGGACTCCGGTGACTACCACCACCAGCCCGGCTGGGATGCGCTCTGGCAGCACAGCAACGGGTGGAAGGCGGACGTCACGCTCACCGGCTCCCGGCACGGCTCGTACACCGACGCGCAGTCGCTGCTGCCGCAGGTCGCCCGGCAGGGCGCCGTGTCGGGGGAGGCGCTGCGCTCCGACGTCGGGGACGTCCGGCCGGAGCGCGCCGTGGCGGCGACCCGCGCGTACGTCGCGTCGTTCTTCGACCGCTGGCTGCGCGGCCGCGACGACCACCTCCTGGACGGGCCCTCGCCGCGCTTCCCGGAGATGGAGTTCGCGCGCTAGTCCCGGCCCGCCGTCCCCGCGGGCCGGTGAGCCCGCGGGGACGGCGGCGCGGCCACGACGACGGCATGGCCGGG
>NZ_JAKNTA010000130.1 GCF_022288725.1 Kitasatospora sp. A2-31
GCTCGCCGACTACCGGCCGCGCCGGGTGGAGATCGACGGCCTGGAGTACCGCGAGGGCCTGAACGCGGTCCGGATCGACGGCGGCGTGGCCGGCAACGTCATCCCCGACGAGTGCGTGGTGACGGTCAACTTCCGCTACGCGCCCGACCGCAGCGAGGCGGACGCGGAGAAGCACCTGCGCGAGGTCTTCGACGGCTTCGAGGTGACGGTGACCGACTCCGCCCCCGGAGCGCTGCCCGGCCTCGGCCAGCCCGCCGCGCGGGCCTTTCTGGCCGCCACCGGCGGCGTCGCCCGGGCCAAGTTCGGCTGGACCGACGTGGCCCGGTTCAGCGCGCTCGGCGTCCCGGCGGTCAACTACGGACCGGGCGATCCGAACCTCGCGCACAAGCGGGAGGAGCACTGCTCGCTCTCCGCGATCGCGGAGACCGAGGAGCGGCTGCGGGCCTGGCTCACCGCCTGACCCGGCCGGCGGCGACCGGAGGGGCGGCGGCCGGACGCCACCTTCCGGTCGCCCGACCGTCCTCCCCCCGTTGCCTGAAAACGGGGATCAACGGGCGTAGGGTTTCGTCATGACAGGCACTGGAGACGAGAAGCAGTACGGTCACGGTCCCGAGCGGGTGGGTGAGCCGCGCCCGAAGAAGGCGTGGCCCGAGAAGCAGAAGGGCCCGGTGCTGGTGCGCCGGGACCAGGTCGGCGAGAGCACGACGGACCAGCGCCTGCTGGACACCACCGGCCCGACCGACTGGCTGCACACCGATCCCTGGCGGGTGCTGCGGATCACCTCCGAGTTCGTCGAGGGGTTCGGCGCGCTGGCCGAACTCCCGCCCGCGATCAGCGTCTTCGGCTCCGCCCGGACACCGGTCGACTCGCCCGAGTACGCGGCCGGCGTGGCCATCGGCCGCGCGCTGGCCGAGGCCGGCTACGCGGTGATCACCGGGGGCGGCCCCGGCGCGATGGAGGCCGCCAACCGCGGCGCCTCGGACGCCGGCGGGCTCAGCGTCGGCCCCGGCATCGAGCTGCCCTTCGAACAGGGGCTCAACGAGTTCGTCGACCTCGGGCTGAACTTCCGTTACTTCTTCGTCCGCAAGACGATGTTCGTGAAGTACGCGCAGGGCTTCGTGGTGCTGCCCGGCGGCCTCGGGACGCTGGACGAGCTGTTCGAGGCGCTCACCCTGGTGCAGACGAAGAAGGTCACCCGCTTCCCGGTGATCCTCTTCGGCAGCGAGTACTGGGGCGGGCTCTTCGACTGGCTGAAGAACACGCTCGTCGCACAGGGCAAGGCCGCCCCGCACGACCTGGAGCTCTTCCACATCACCGACGAGATCGACGAGGTCCTGAAGATCCTCGCCGACGCCCGCCGCCCGGTGGACGAGATCTAGGTTCCGGACGAGGCCCGGGACCCGGGTCTCACGCCAGCCCCCGGCGGGCCACCGCCGGGGGACGGGTGCCCCGGATCGAGGCGACCATGTCCAGCACCTCCCGGGTCTGCGCCACCTGGTGCACCCGGTAGACCTGCGCGCCCAGCCAGGCCGAGACCGCCGTCGTCGCCAGCGTGCCCAGCAGCCGCTCGTCGACCGGCTTGTCCAGCGTCTCGCCGACGAAGTCCTTGTTGGAGAGCGAGACCAGCACCGGGAACCCGGTCGCGGTCATCTCCGGCAGCCGCCGGGTCGCCTCCAGCGAGTGCCGGGTGTTCTTGCCGAAGTCGTGCCCCGGGTCGATGATC
>NZ_JAKNTA010000131.1 GCF_022288725.1 Kitasatospora sp. A2-31
AGCGGCCTGGTCGCGGCCTACCTGCAGTGGCACCTGGAGCGGGGCATCCGCTCGATGAGATACGTGGAGAAGTGAGCACATGGCAGCGCGACGGCTCTTCGGCGGCGGCAAGCAGCGGGCGTACGTCCCCCCGACCCCGCACCCCAGTGGCGCCCAGCCCCCGAAGATCCCCGGCGAGCTGGTGCCCGACCACGTCGCCATCGTGATGGACGGCAACGGGCGCTGGGCGAAGGAGCGCGGGCTGCCGCGCACCGAGGGCCACAAGGTCGGCGAGAGCGTCGTGCTGGACGTCCTCAGGGGCGCGATCGAGCTCGGCGTGAAGAACATCTCGCTGTACGCGTTCTCGACCGAGAACTGGAAGCGCTCGCCCGACGAGGTGAAGTTCCTGATGAACTTCAACCGGGACGTCATCCGCCGCCGCCGCGACGAGATGGACGCGATGGGCGTGCGGATCCGCTGGGCCGGCCGGATGCCGAAGCTGTGGAAGAGCGTCGTCCAGGAGCTCCAGATCGCCGAGGAGCAGACCAAGGGCAACGACGCCGTGACGCTCTACATGTGCGTCAACTACGGCGGCCGGGCCGAGCTGGCGGACGCGGCGCAGGCCATCGCGGCGGACGTCGCGGCCGGCAGGCTGGACCCGCGGAAGGTCAACGAGAAGACCATCGCCAAGTACCTGTACCACCCGGACATGCCGGACGTGGACCTCTTCCTGCGCCCGAGCGGCGAGCAGCGGACGTCCAACTTCCTGCTCTGGCAGTCCGCGTACGCCGAGTTCGTGTTCCAGGACGTGCTCTGGCCGGACTTCGACCGCCGGGACCTCTGGCGGGCCTGCGAGCAGTACGCGATGCGCGACCGCCGCTTCGGCGGGGCGATCCCCAACGAGGTGGCCCAGCCGGTGGCGGCGGAGCTTCCCTCGCAGCGCTGACGCGCCGGAGGGGGCGGCGCCGACGCCGGGGACGGCGCGGTGCTGACGCCCGGACAGCCGCAAGGGCCCCGCGGGACGCGTCCCGCGGGGCCCTTGCGTGGTCCGTACCGGCCGGCTGCCTGCTCAGGCCTGCTTCTTGGCGCACTCCGCGCAGGTGCCGAAGATCTCCAGCGTGTGCGCGATGTCGCTGAACCCGTGCTCGGCGGCGACCGAGTTGGCCCAGCGCTCGACGGCCGGGCCCTCGACCTCCACCGTGGCGCCGCAGTGCCAGCAGACCAGGTGGTGGTGGTGCCCGCTGCTGCAGCGCCGGTACACGGCCTCGCCGTCGGCGGTGCGCAGGACGTCCACCTCGCCCGCGTCGGCGAGCGACTGCAGCGTGCGGTAGACCGTGGTCAGGCCCACCGAGTCGCCGCGGTGCTTGAGCATGTCGTGGAGCTCCTGCGCGCTGCGGAAGTCCGCGATCTCGTCCAGGGCCGCCGAGACGGCGGCACGCTGCCGGGTCGATCGGGCGCGCGGCGACGGGCCTGCGGTGGTCACCGTGGGTCCTCCTGGGGGTGTGGGCGTCTCGCCCCTCATTGTGCCAGTCCCGCCCTCCGCTCCGGAGTGGTCGCGTCGGACGGGCCCCGACCGGACGGACCGCGGCCGGAGGGACCCTGGCCGGACGGACCCTGACCGGGCAGCCGCACGTCGCAGACCGCCGGGCCGGCGTCGGCGGCCGGCCGGTGCCGGCGGCGGGCCAGCGGGCCGGCGATCGCGCTGAAGACCGCGAACACGACGATGGCCAG
>NZ_JAKNTA010000132.1 GCF_022288725.1 Kitasatospora sp. A2-31
CCGCGCCGACCACTCCCGGCACACCCGCCGTGACCGGCTCGGACGCCAACAGCATCTCGCTGGGCTGGGCCGCCAGCACCGACGACGTCGGCGTCACCGCCTACGACGTCTACAACGGCACCGCGCTCGCCGCGACCGTCACCACGCCGTCCGCCACGGTCGGCAACCTGGCGCCCGACACCTCCTACACCTTCACCGTGAGGGCCCGCGACGCGGCCGGGAACGTCTCGCCCGCCTCCGGCCCGGTGACCGGAAGGACCAAGCCGGGCGGCACCAACCCCGGGGCGCTGAAGATCGGGTACTTCACCCAGTGGAGCATCTACGCCCGCGGCTACAGCGTGAAGAAGCTCGACACCTCGGGCTCGGCCGGCCGGCTCACCACGCTCAACTACGCCTTCGCCAACATCCACCCGACCACCAAGCAGTGCTTCATCACCAACAAGGCGGCCGGGAACGACTCCGACCCCAACGCGGGCGACGGCGCCGGTGACGCCTGGGCGGACTACGGCAAGGGCTGGGACGCCGGCAACTCGGTCGCCGGCACCACCGACACCTGGGACCAGAAGCTGGCCGGCAACTTCAACCAGCTGAAGCAGCTCAAGGCCAAGTACCCGAACCTGCGGATCCAGATCTCGATCGGCGGCTGGTCGTACAGCAAGTGGTTCTCCGACGCTGCCGCCACCGACGCCTCCCGCAAGGCACTGGTCAGCTCCTGCATCGACATGTACATCAAGGGCAACCTGCCGGTCATCGACGGCCGCGGCGGCGCGGGCAGTGCGGCCGGCATCTTCGACGGCATCGACCTCGACTGGGAGTGGCCGAACTCCGACGGGCACCTGGGGAACGTCTTCAGGCCTGCCGACAAGGCCAACTACACGCTGCTGGCCCAGGAGTTCCGGCGCCAGCTGGACGCGCTCGGCGCCACCACCGGCAAGCACTACTCGCTGAGCGCCTTCCTCCCGGCCGACCCGGCGAAGATCACCGCGGGCATCGACGTCCCCGGCCTGTTCGGCGCCTTCGACTTCGCCACCATCCAGGGCTACGACTACCACGGCGCCTGGGAGATGACGACCAACCAGCAGTCCGCGCTCAAGGTCGCGGCCGGCGACCCGTCCACCCCGGACCGCCGGTTCAGCTCCGAGATCGCCATCAACGCGTACGTCAACGGCGGCGCCCCGAAGAGCAAGCTCACCCTGGGCATCCCGTTCTACGGCCGCGGCTGGACGGGCGTGCCGCGCGGCACCACCAACGGCCTCTTCCAGAGCGCCACCGGACCGGCGCCGGGCAGCTACGAGAACGGCTTCGAGGACTACCACAAGCTCAAGGACCTGGCCGCGGGCGGCGGTTACACCCTCTACCGGGATCCGGTGGCCGGCTTCGCCTACCTCTACAACGGGACGGTGCTCTACACGTACGACGACCCGACCGAGATCGCCCGCAAGACCGCCTGGATCAAGTCCCAGGGGTTGGCCGGCGCGATGGTCTGGTCGTTCGACGGGGACACCGCGAGCGGTGAGCTGATGGCCGCGGTGGACAACGGCCTGAGGTAGCGCGGACCGCCCGCTCGGGCGGCCGCTCGGATCCGCCCGTCCCCGCCCGTCCCGGTCGAGCGGGCCGGGCAGGGACGGGCGGGGACGGGCGGGGACGCACACCCGGCTGGGCGGCGTGACGGGTCAGCCGGCCCGGCGGGCCAGGTGGACGACGTCCGGC
>NZ_JAKNTA010000133.1 GCF_022288725.1 Kitasatospora sp. A2-31
CCCCCGCCCGGGCCCCCCCCACCCCCGGCGCGCCCTGGCTCTACCCGCCACTGGCCGGCGCCGCCGCGAACGCGAGCGGGATCTTCGGGGCCCGAGTGGTCAGCCTGGTCCTGGCCCTCGCCACCACCGTCCTCGCCTACTCACTGACCCGCCGCCTCTTCAACGAGCGCGTGGCCATCTGCGGCGCCGCCGCGTACGCCGTCGTGCAGTCCACCGTGGTCGTCGGCTTCTACGCGGCCCCGGACGCCCTCGCGATCGCCCTGGTCGCGGTCAGCGCCTGGATCGTCGTCCGTACCGCCCGCGGCCCGGTGGCCCTGGTGCTGCTGGCCGCGCCGGTGGCGGCCCTGGCGGTCGCCGCGGAGTACGCCGCGGTGGTCGCCCTGCCGGCCGTGCTCGCCCTCGCGGTGATCTCCGCCTCGGCCCGGAAGGGCCGCGGCCCGGCCGCCCTGCGGGCACTGCTCCTGGCCGTCGGCATCGTCGGGCTGCTGCTGCCGTTCGGCCTGCTGGACGACATCGCGGCCTGGTCGCCCACGCAGGGCCACGAGGCCCGGTCGGCCGGGTCGGTCCTGCTCTCCGCGGCCCGGTGGAGCGGCCTGTTCACGCTGCTCGCCTGCGCCGGGGCGGCCGCCTACGTGCGGCGCGAGCGGATGTACGAGTCGCCCGAGGACGACGAGATCACGGCCACCCGGCTTCGCCGCGCCGCGCTGAGCGCCGTCCTGTGCGGGACGGCCCTGCTGATCCCGGTCCTGTACGCCTGCCTGGGCACCCCGGGCGTGATGTTCCGGCACCTCGGGTTCGGCATGCTCTTCGCCGCGCCGCTGGCCGGCGTGGGCATCACCAGGCTGGTCGGCGCGCACTTCCGCAACCCCCAGCTGGGCATCCTGGTGTGGGTGGTGCTGCTCGCCCTCGGGCTGGAGCAGGCGTCCCTGCGGTACCAGGACGGTCCCGACTCCGGCCGGCTGCTCAGCGTGCTGCGCCTGCACGCCCAGCCGCACGGCCGCTACCTCACCGAGGTCGAGGGACTGCCGGAGTACTACCTGGGGAGCGTCAGCAAACCCGACCAGTGGTTCTCGGCCCGCCGGGGCACCGAGTACCAGGACCGGGCCGGCGTGGTGCACCGCGGCGACGACGGCACCGTCACCGCCGTCCGGGACGGCTGGTTCAACCTGGTCGTCCTCGACAGCACCGCTCCGAGCGCCATGAACCGGGCTCTCGCGGACGCTCTCGGGGCCGGCGGGCACTACCGCCTGATCGCTCAGTTCAGCTCCCCGACCGGCGATTCCGGCACGTACAAAGTGTTCCTCAGATACTGAGCGCAACGGGCCCGCAACCCGGGCTCGGCGACACGCCGCCACTACATATGGGGCCGTCATACTCAGTCGCCACTAGATGTATGCTCGTCCCTGCTGTCGACGCAGGGGAACCCGGTGGGAATCCGGGACTGCCCCGCAGCGGTGTGCGGGCGGCTCCAGCCGAGCCCGCGAGTCCGAGTACCTGCCGACGGTGTGCCGGTCGCCCTCCCCGCAGAGGCCTTCAGCACCAGTAGTACTTCCGGGCCTCGCGGGCGGGCCGGGGATGACACCGTCGCGCGACGCCGTCCGGCTGCCGCGCCGTGCTCCCCTGCCCCGAACGGCCCGGTGATTCGATCCACCGCCGCCGATCGCCGCCAGGAGAGAGCGCCTTGACCACCGCTGCCTCAGCC
>NZ_JAKNTA010000134.1 GCF_022288725.1 Kitasatospora sp. A2-31
ACGGTGGTGCTGACGCTGGCCGGGCTCTGCCTGGTCGGCCTGGTCGTACTGCTGCCCCCGCGGTTCCGCCCGCGGGCCCCGCGGGCCGTGCAGTCCTTCGTCCCGCCGCGCTACCGCCGCCGCCCCGCCGCCGGCCGTGCCGCCGCCGCGGCGGTCACCGGGAGCGAGGCCGCCGCGGTCGCGCCGGCCTCCGCACCGATGGCTGAACTGTCGGCGAAGGACAAGGAACTGCTCGGTGAACTCGGCAAGGGTTCGTCCGCGGTCTCCGGCCGGGGGCACGGTAGTGGCCGTGTCCGATAGGTGAATTGACGTACCGTCATCCGGGTTCATCCAAACGGCGGCACTCTTGCTCCGTTGGTGTGACAGGTGCCACACATTCATGGTAAAGCTCTCATCAAATAGTTTGTGATACCGTTCACGAGTACCGAGAACACGCCGAAAGACCTCACAGGTGGATGACTTCCGTCCCTGGCCGGTCTCCCTCGACGGGCTCGCCGTCGAGCGGCCGGCCTGCGGCTCCCCCTCGGTCCGGTGTCACCCACCACGTTCTGTGCCCGTCCCCCTGCCACATCGACATGCCGCCGGAGTTGCCGACATGCCGTCCAACGACGCCCGGATCCTCCGAGGCGCCGCGATCCCCACTGCGGTCGCCGGAGTCATCGCGATGGTGATCTCCTTTGCCGTCGCGGGTGGCAAGGGACTGCTCGGCGCCCTCTTCGGAACGCTGCTGGTGATGGCCTTCTTCAGCTCCGGCCAGGTCGCACTCGACCGGCTGACCAGGTCGAACCCGCACATCATGATGGCCGCGGCGCTCCTGGTCTACACCACTCAGATCCTGCTGGTCGGCATCGTCCTCGCGGTCTTCAAGAACACCGACCTCTTCAACCGGCAGGCGTTCGCCTTCACCCTGCTGGGCTGCGCCCTGATCTGGACGGGCTTCCAGGTGCGCGGCGCACTCAAGGCCAAGACCTTCTACGTCGACCCCGACGCCACCGAAAACAAGGCCGACAAGCCTTCCGACCCGGGGCGTCAACAGTGACGAGGCCGGGCTGTCCCCCCAACGAGGGGGGCGGTGTTTATGCCGCACTGACGGGCTGCTATCGTCCGTCGCAACAACGGAGTACGGGAAGAGGCCTGGTCTGTCCGATCGGTGGACGGATCGCCCCCCGGACCCGCGCAGTCTTCGATGATCCCGCGACGGTGCGACGCACTGCCGCGCAGGGTCCGCGAGAAACCCATCAAGTACCAGTGCCGCTCCGTGGTCGCAGGCCACGCCGACACACCGAGGTTGCCGTAACCATGCGTCACGACGAAGGAGTCCGTGGTGAGTGCTGAACTCACGAAGCTCGCCTCAGGCAGTTGCCACTTCGGGGACGCAGGCTGCGGCTTCCCGGCCCCGGGTCTGAACGAGTTCCAGTTCAAGCCGATCTTCACGATCGGCAGCGTCGAGTTCAACAAGCCGATGCTGCTGTCGATGATCGTCGCGCTGCTGGTCGTCGTCTTCTTCTGGTCGGCCTTCGCCAAGCCCCGCCTCGTTCCGGGCAAGCTGCAGCTGGTCGCCGAGATCGGCTACGACTTCGTCAAGCGGTCCATCGTGCTGGAGACGATCGGCAAGAAGGGCGAGAAGTACGTCCCGATGCTCGTCTCGATGTTCTTCTTCATCTGGCTGATGAACATCATGTCGATCATCCCGTTCGCCC
>NZ_JAKNTA010000135.1 GCF_022288725.1 Kitasatospora sp. A2-31
CGGCAAGCCGATCAAGTGGGCCCGCGGCGAGGTCGGGCGTGCCGTCTCCGTGTTCCGCTGGGCGGCCGAGGAGGCCCGCCGCACCAACGGCGAGACCATGCGGCTGGACACCGACCCGGGCGGCGTGGGCCGCTTCGCGGTGGTGCGCCGGTTCCCGCGCGGCGTGGTGCTGGGCATCGCCCCGTTCAACTTCCCGCTGAACCTGGTCGCCCACAAGGTCGCCCCGGCGATCGCGGTCGGCGCGCCGATCATCCTCAAGCCGGCCCCGGCCACCCCGCTCTCCGCGATGGTGCTGGGCGAGATCCTGGCCGAGACCGACCTGCCGGCCGGCTCCTGGAGCGTCCTGCCGGTGCCCAACGACCGGATGCCGGCGCTGGTGCAGGACAAGCGCCTGCCGGTGATCTCCTTCACCGGTTCGGACAAGGTCGGCTACCAGATCATGGACTCGGTGCCGCGCAAGCACTGCACCCTGGAGCTCGGCGGCAACGCCGCGGCCGTGGTGCTCGCCGACTGGTCCTCCGAGGCGGACCTGGACTGGGCCGCCACCCGGATCGCGATGTTCGCCAACTACCAGGGCGGCCAGTCCTGCATCTCGGTGCAGCGGGTGATCGCCGACGTGTCCGTCTACGACCGCCTGGTCGAGAAGGTCGTGGCCAAGGTCCAGGTCCAGGTCACCGGCGACCCGAACGACGACGCCACCGACGTCGGCCCGCTGGTCGACGAGAACGCCGCCAAGCGGGTGGAGTCCTGGGTGGACGACGCCGTCGCCAAGGGCGCCAAGGTGCTCACCGGCGGCACCCGCGAGGGCGCGACCTACGCCCCGACCGTGCTGGCCGACCTGCCGGCCGACGCGATCCTGGCCAAGGCCGAGGTGTTCGGCCCGGTCCTGTCGCTGCACAAGGTCGACGGCACCGACGAGGCCTTCGCCGCCGTCAACGACTCGGACTTCGGCCTGCAGGCCGGCGTCTTCACCCACGACCTGCAGACCGCCTTCCGCGCCCAGCGGGAGCTGGAGGTCGGCGGTGTGATCATCGGCGACGCGCCGTCCTACCGCGCCGACCAGATGCCGTACGGCGGCGTCAAGGACTCCGGCGTCGGCCGCGAGGGCGTCAAGTACGCGATGGACGACTACACCGTCGAGAAGGTCATGGTCCTCACCGGCCTGGACCTCTGATCGACCCTTGACCGGCCGCTGATCGGCCGCTGATCGGCCGCTGATCGGCCGCTGATCGGTAACTGAGCAGCGGTCGGTCGACCGGTCGACGTGTTCCCGTGTGCGGGGCCCGGTTCGTCGAACCGGGCCCCGCACGCGTCCGCGCCCGCGGACGCCGTCGGTCACCCGACGCCCTGGATCGCCCGACCCCTCGGTCAGCCGACGCCCTCGATCACCCGACGCCCTCGATCAGCCGTCGTGCCCGGCCGCGGCGGCGACGGCCTCCTCGACCGTCGCGTTGCCGGCGACCAGTTCCAGCGTCTGCCCGGCGGTGCCCGGCTCGTGCAGCAGCGCGGCCAGCACGGCGGCCACGTCGGCCCGGTCCACCGCGCCGTGCGGGACGGAGGGGGCGAGCCGGACCAGGCCGGTGCCGGGGCCGTCGGTGAGCCGGCCGGGCCGCAGCACGGTCCAGTCCAGCGTGGTGCGGGCCCGGATGGCGTCGTCGGCGGCGCCCTTGGCCCGCAGGTAGGTCTCGAAGACCGG
>NZ_JAKNTA010000136.1 GCF_022288725.1 Kitasatospora sp. A2-31
AACCGCCGGTCCAGGGCGGCACCAGGATCCCGGACTTCGTGATGCTCGCGGAGGCGATGGGCTGCGTCGGCCTGCGCTGCGAGCGCCCCGAGGACCTCGACGCGGTCATCAAGCAGGCGATGGAGATCGAGGACCGCCCGGTGGTCATCGACTTCATCGTCCACCAGGACGCCATGGTCTGGCCGATGGTCGCGGCCGGCACCAGCAACGACGAGATCCAGTTCGCCAAGGGCGTCCGGCCCGACTTCGGCGACGACACCGACTGACGGCCCGCCCTTCCCCAGCCTCTGGCCGGGGGCACCCCCAGGCCCGCCGCCACCCCGCTCACGACCGGCTCGCCGGACCCCCTAGCGACCGAGGAAACAGAGACACATGTCCAAGCACACCCTCTCCGTCCTGGTCGAGAACAAGCCCGGCGTGCTCGCCCGCATCGCCTCGCTGTTCTCCCGTCGGGGCTTCAACATCGACTCCCTCGCCGTCGGCCCGACGGAGCATCCGGACGTGTCCCGGATGACCATCGTGGTCAACGTCGAGGACCTTCCGCTGGAACAGGTCACGAAGCAGCTCAACAAGCTCGTCAACGTGATAAAGATCGTCGAGCTCGACCAGGCCGCTGCGATCCAGCGGGAACTGGTCCTGGTGAAGGTCCGCGCCGACAACGAGACCCGGTCGCAGATCGTCGAGATCGTCCAGCTGTTCCGCGCCAAGACGGTCGACGTGTCCCCGGACGCGGTGACCATCGAGGCCACCGGCAGCTCGGACAAGCTGGAGGCGATGCTCCGGATGCTGGAGCCGTACGGCATCAAGGAGCTGGTCCAGTCCGGCCTGGTCGCCATCGGGCGCGGCGCCCGGTCGATCACCGACCGCTCGCTGCGCGCCCTCGACCGCAGCGCGTGACCCGGGGACGGCGCGCCCACCACCGGCGTGACCAGCGCCGACGCGCGCCGTCTCACCCCCTGAAGCACTGCCCCACACCCCCGCCGGGTCCACGTACCGTAGGAAACGCAGTACCCGGCAAGACCATCACGCAAGGAGATGTGCCCCCGTGGCCGAGCTGTTCTACGAAGACGACGCCGACCTGTCCATCATCCAGGGCCGCAAGGTCGCGGTCATCGGCTACGGCAGCCAGGGCCACGCCCACGCGCTGTCCCTGCGCGACTCCGGTGCGGACGTCCGGGTCGGCCTGAAGCCGGAGTCGAAGTCCCGCCAGAAGGCCGAGGAGGCCGGTCTGCGCGTGGTCACCCCCGCCGAGGCCGCGGCCGAGGCCGACGTCATCATGATCCTGGTCCCGGACCCGATCCAGGCCGACGTCTACGCCCAGGACATCGCGCCGCACCTGAAGGCCGGCGACGCCCTGTTCTTCGGCCACGGCCTGAACATCCGCTACGGCTTCATCAAGCCGCCGGCCGACGTCGACGTCTGCATGGTCGCCCCGAAGGGCCCGGGCCACCTGGTCCGCCGCCAGTACGAGGAGGGCCGCGGCGTCCCCGCGATCGTCGCCGTCGAGCAGGACGCCACCGGCAACGCCTTCGCCCTGGCGCTCTCCTACGCCAAGGGCCTGGGCGCCACCAAGGCCGGCGTCATCAAGACCACCTTCACCGAGGAGACCGAGACCGACCTGTTCGGTGAGCAGGCCGTCCTCTGCGGTGGCACCGCAGCCCTGGTGAAGGCCGGGTTCGAGACCCTGGTCGAGGCC
>NZ_JAKNTA010000137.1 GCF_022288725.1 Kitasatospora sp. A2-31
CCGCTCCCGACCCGGCCCCGCCGGCACTCCCCGACCCGGCCCCACCGGCACTCCCACCAGGCCAGGCCCCGAACAACCGGGCCAGACCCCGAAAGGCTCTCCACCGTGACCACCGAAGCGTACGTCTACGACGCGATCCGCACCCCGCGCGGCCGGGGCAAGGCCACCGGCTCGCTGCACGGCACCAAGCCGATCGACCTGGTCGTCGGCCTGATCCACGAACTGCGCCGCCGCTTCCCGGACCTCGACCCGGCCGCGGTGGACGACATCGTGCTCGGCGTGGTCAGCCCGATCGGCGACCAGGGTTCCGACATCGCCCGGGTCGCCGCGATCGCGGCCGGCCTGCCCGACACGGTGGCCGGCGTCCAGGAGAACCGGTTCTGCGCCTCCGGCCTGGAGGCCGTCAACCTGGCCGCCGCCAAGGTCCGTTCGGGTTGGGAGGACCTCATCCTGGCCGGCGGCGTCGAGTCGATGTCCCGGGTGAAGATGGGCTCCGACGGCGGCGCCTGGTTCGCCGACCCGATGACCGCCTACGAGACCCACTTCATCCCGCAGGGCGTCGGCGCCGACCTGATCGCCACCGTCGAGGGCTTCAGCCGCACCGACGTGGACGCCTTCGCCGCCGAGTCCCAGGCCCGCGCCGCCAAGGCCCAGGCGGACGGCCTCTTCGACCGCTCGGTCGTGCCGGTCCTCGACCGCAACGGCCTGGTGGTGCTGGACCGCGACGAGTTCATCCGCCCCGGCACCACCGTGGAGAGCCTGGCCGGCCTCAAGCCCTCCTTCGCCGCCATCGGCGACGCGGGCGGCTTCGACGCCGTCGCCCTGCAGAAGTACCACTGGGTCGAGGAGATCGACCACGTCCACCACGCCGGCAACTCCTCCGGGATCGTGGACGGCGCGGCCCTGGTCGCCATCGGCAACCGCGGGATCGGCGAGCGCTACGGCCTGCGCCCGCGCGCCCGGATCGTCTCCGCGGCGGTGTCCGGCTCCGAGCCCACCATCATGCTGACCGGCCCGGCCCCCGCCACCCGCAAGGCGCTCGCCAAGGCCGGGCTGACGGCCGCCGACATCGACCTGGTCGAGATCAACGAGGCCTTCGCCGCCGTCGTCCTCCGGTTCGTCCGCGAGATGGGCTTCCGGCCCGACCAGGTCAACGTCAACGGCGGCGCGATCGCCCTCGGCCACCCGCTCGGCGCGACCGGCGCGATGATCCTCGGCACCCTGATCGACGAGCTGGAGCGGCGCGACCTGCGGTACGGCCTGGCCACCCTCTGCGTCGGCGGCGGCATGGGCATCGCCACCGTCGTCGAACGCATCTGATCCCGCCCCGGCACCTCCCTCCCCGGCCCCTTCTGGAGACCCGAACCTCATGAGCGACACCACCACCATCCGCTGGGAGCAGGACCAGGACGGCGTGGTCACCCTCGTCCTCGACGACCCCACCCAGTCCGTCAACACCATGAACGAGGCCTTCACGGCCGACTTCGAGGCCACCGTGGAGCGGCTGGCCGGCCTCGGCGACGAGCTGCGGGGCGTGGTCGTCACCTCGGCGAAGAAGACCTTCTTCGCCGGCGGCGACCTGCGGATGCTCTCGGCCGCCCGGCCCGAGGACGCCGCCGCCGTCTTCGAGAAGTCGATGCGGATCAAGCGCGCCCTGCGCACGCTGGAGACCCTCGGCAAGCCCGTGGTCGCCGC
>NZ_JAKNTA010000138.1 GCF_022288725.1 Kitasatospora sp. A2-31
CCCCGCCGAGCCGCACCGACGCCGTCAGGTGCGGGCGGAACGGGTCCGAGACGTCGTACTGGAACAGCTCCCCGGTGCCCCAGGCCGACACGTACAGCCAGCGGTCGTCCACCGACAGGTTGATGTCCGTGACCAGCGGCGGCACCGCGCCGAACGGCTGCAGCGCGGGCGGCAGGTCCTCCGCCTTCGCCGGTTCGGCGGGGATCTCGATCACCTTGCGCGCGGTGAAGGCCGGGCCCTCCCGGTACCAGAGCCAGACGGAGGCGGACAGGTCCTCGACGTTCACGACCACGCCGGCGAAGCCCCACTCGGCCTGCGGGTCGTGCGCCGGCCGCAGCTCCAGCACCATCTGGTACTGGTCCCCGAGGTCGATCCGCTGCAGGTGCCGCCCCGAGTCCAGCTCCCAGAAGTGCAGCGCGTGCCCGTACTTGCGGCCCAGCAACAGCTCCGGCACCACCCCGTCCTCCACCATCCACGGCGTGCCCCACTCGCTGGTCACCCCCACGTCGCCGCCCAGGTGCCACCAGACGTCGTAGGCGAAGTGCTGCGGTCCGCGCTCCGTCTCCCAGGCGCGCAGCACCTCGAAGGTGGTGTGGTCGAGCAGGGCGACCCCGCCCGGGCCGTCGGCCCCCGTCCCGCCGCCGAGGCAGGACAGGAAGACGCCGTCCGGCCCGCAGTGCAGCGTGTGCGGGCGCGAGTAGCCCGCCCGGGCCGCCAGCTCCTCGGCCGGCACGGTCTTCACCAGCCGCGGCCGGACCGGGTCCGGCCGGGTGTCGAGGACGTGCAGCCTGGACGAGCGCAGCCCGGGTAGCAGCAGGTAGCGCCGCTCCGGGTCCCGGTGGCAGGAGTGCGCCAGCGCGCTGGAACAGGCGTTCCAACCGAAGTGGTGCAGCTCGTCGCCGGGCTCCGGCATGTCGGTGAAGTGGAGCACCCGTCCGTAGGTCGGCGAGCCCGGGTCGGTGTCGACGGTGATCAGCGCGTCCGGCTGCCGCGCCGACCGGTCGAACCCCGCGACGTACGCCAACCGCTCCGGGGGCGCGGCGATCGCCTCGGCGGGCGTTCGGTACAGCGACGGGTCGCCGTGCCCGGCCCGCGACAGGTCTGCGTGCGGCATGCTGACTCCTCAACTCGTTTCACCGACAAGGGGAGTGACTCCGGTCAGGGCAGCGTTCCACAGAACCGCGGGCGCACAGCAGGCGCACGGGAAGCGGGGCGAGCGGGCGGGCGACCCCGCGGGCGACCGGGCAGCCGGTACCGCGCACCGGGCTACCGGCCGGTATCGTCGGTCCAGCAGGAGCGTCGCTCCCGGACCGGCCGGTCCGGCGCCGGCGCGTCGGGGCAGTCTGAGCAGAGAGCCGGGTGCGGACAGGCATGGAATTCCGAGAAGACGTCCTGGGCGCTCCCTACGAGGCCGCCGAGCTCCCGCTCGCCGCCGACGCGGAGGGAACGGTCAGCGCCACTCTGGTGCGCCGGCTGGTGAAGGGCTCGGACCGCGCCGTGCTCTACGTGCACGGCTACAACGACTACTTCTTCCAGACCCACCTCGCCGACCACTACGTCGAGCTCGGCTACTCCTTCTACGCCCTCGACCTGCGCAAGTACGGCCGGTCGCTGCGCCCGCACCACTCGCCGAACTTCGTCCGCGACCTCTCCGAGTACGACGAGGAGCTGGACGCCGCCGTCCGGATCATCCG
>NZ_JAKNTA010000139.1 GCF_022288725.1 Kitasatospora sp. A2-31
ACTCGCCGAGGTAGCCCTTGATGCCCTCCTGGCGGACGATCAGCCGGGGGTCCACGGCGGGGGTGGCCTCGGCGGCCACCGGGGCGGGGGGGTTGTCGCCGCCCTTGGGCATGCTGTCCTCGGGCAGCGGGACGTGGTGTCCCGGCTCGCCCCCGGGCGGGGGGTTCTCGCTCACTGGGAGCCCTCCGTGCCGCGGGCCTGTCGGCGGGTCACCGCGTTGTCGGTGGCGCCGGTGATGGCCGAGATGATCTGTTCCTGATTGGTGTAGCGCTTGTCGAAGACGCCGTTGTTGCGCCCGAGGCGCAGCACGGCGACGGTGTCGGCGACGGCCATGACGTCGGCCATGTTGTGGCTGATCAGGATCACGCCGAGGCCGCGTTCGCGCAGCCGCTCGACGAGGTCGAGGACCTGTGCGGTCTGTTCGACGCCGAGGGCGGCGGTCGGCTCGTCCAGCATCACGACCTTGGGCTCGCCGATCAGCGCGCGCGCGATGGCCACCACCTGGCGCTGGCCGCCGGAGAGCGAGGCGATGGGGATCCGCACGCTCGGGATGCGGATCGAGAGCGTGTCGAGGAGTTCGCGGGAGCGCTTCTCCATCTCCACCTCGTCGAGCACGGTGAAGCGCCGGATCTCGCGGCCGAGGAAGAGGTTGCCGACCACGTCGAGGTTGTCGCAGAGCGCGAGGTCCTGGTAGACGGTGGCGACGCCGAGGTGCTGGGCGTCCTGCGGGCGGTGGATGGTGACCGCCCTGCCGTGCCACTCGATGACGCCGTCGTCCGGCTGGTGAACGCCGGCGATCGCCTTGACCAGGGTGGACTTGCCGGCGCCGTTGTCGCCGACCAGGGCCACCACTTCGCCCGCGTGCACTTCGAGTTCGATGTCGGTGAGCGCCTGCACGGCGCCGAACCGTTTGGAGACCCCGCGCAGGGCCAGAACGGTCTCACCTGCCACAGTGATCAACTCCCTCGTGCCCCGCCTTCCCGGGAAGGCGGGGCGTCGTCGGCTACGGGTACGGCCTGGGGTGTTCCGGGGCGGAGGGCCCGCGGGTCACGTGAGGCCGGCCGCGGAGCACGCGGCGGCGTAGTCGGGCGTGCAGATCTGCTGGACGGTGTAGAGGCCGTCGGCGACCACGGTGGTCTTGATGTTGTCCTTGGTCAGGACGATCGGGGTGATGAGGTCGGCCTGCACCTTGTTGCCGCTGCCGTTGGTGACCGTCACCGGCACCAGCTTCGCGTCGAGGGGCTTGCCCTGGGCGAACGTGACCGCCATGGTGGCCGCCGCGTCCGTCTCCGGCTTGAAGGGCTTGTAGATCGACATCGTCTGGGTGCCGGCGAGGATCCGCTGGACTGCGTCCAGCTGGGCGTCCTGGCCGGTCAGCGGGACGCTGAGGTTGGCGGCCTTGAGCGCGGTGGAGATACCGGCGGCCATGCCGTCGTTGGCCGAGTAGACGCCGACCACGTTCGGGGCGCCGATCGCGGTGATCGCGGCGGCGGCCTCCTGGTTGGCGTTGTTCGGGTCCCAGTTGGGAGTGTCGTACTCCTTGCCGATCTTGAGCTTGCCGTCGATCGCGCTGTGCGCGCCGGCCTTGAAGTCGGCCGCGTTGGGGTCGGTGGGCGAGCCGTTGATCATGATGATCGAGCCGGAGTTCGCCTTGTCTCCGACCGCGTCGACGAGGGCCTTGCCCTGCAGCTC
>NZ_JAKNTA010000014.1 GCF_022288725.1 Kitasatospora sp. A2-31
GGCGTCGAACAGGGTGTCGGCGGGGCCGCGCTCGACGCACTTGCCGCCGTACATGACCAGGATGTCGTCGGCGAGCTCGGCGACCACCCCGAGGTCGTGGGTGATGATGATGACGGCCGAGCCGAACTCCTCCTGGAGGTCCCGGATGAGGTCCAGGATCTGCGCCTGGACGGTGACGTCCAGGGCGGTGGTGGGCTCGTCGGCGATCAGCAGCGAGGGGTCGTTGACCAGGGCCATGGCGATCATGGCGCGCTGGCGCATGCCGCCGGAGAACTGGTGCGGGTAGTCGTCCACCCGGCGGTCGGGCTGCGGGATGCCGACCCGGTCGAGCATCTCGACCGCGCGGGCCCGGGCCTGCTTCTTGCTCGCCTCGGGGTGGTGCACCCGGTAGGCCTCGACGATCTGCGCCCCGACCGTGTAGTAGGGGTGCATCGCGGTCAGCGGGTCCTGGAAGATCATCGCCATCGAGCGGCCGCGCAGCTGGCGGACCCGGTCGGGGCCGGCCGCGATCAGCTCCTCGCCGTCGAGGTGGATCTCGCCGCTGATCCGGGCCCGCTTGGAGCGGTGCAGGCCCATGATGCCGAGCGAGGTCACGGACTTGCCCGAGCCGGACTCGCCGACGATGCCGAGGGTCCGGCCCTTGTGCAGGTCGAAGCTGACCCCGTCGACCGAGCGGACCAGGCCGTCGTCGGTGTCGAAGTGGATCCGCAGGTCCCGGACGGAGAGGAACGGCGTCCCGGTCGGGGCCTGCGCCGCGCCGGCCGGGGCCTGCGCGGCGTCCGCCGGGGTCTTCTGGAGCTCGGTCACGACAGCCTCACCCGGGGGTCGACAGCGGCGTACAGGAGGTCAACCACGAGGTTGCAGAGGACGATGAAGAAGGCGGCGAGCAGCGTGACGCCAAGGATCTTCGGCAGGTCGTTGTCGGTGATCGCGGAGACCGCGAAGAAGCCGACGCCCTGGAGCGAGAAGACCTGCTCGGTGATCATCGCGCCACCGAGCAGCAGACCGAGGTCCATGCCGAAGATGGTGACGATCGGCGTGAGCGCGGAGCGCAGCCCGTGCTTGACGACGACCTTGCGCTCGATCAGGCCCTTGGCCCGGGCGGTGCGGATGTAGTCCTCGCTCATCGTCTCCAGCATTCCGGCCCGGGTGAGCCGGGCGTAGAGCGCGGAGTAGAGGAAGGCCAGCGAGATCCACGGGAGGATCAGGTTGCGGGCCCACATCAGCGGGTCGTCGGTGAAGTTGACGTACTGCAGGTTGTCCAGGATCGGCCACTCGTAGCTGAAGAGCGTGAGCAGCAGCGCGCCGGTGAAGAAGACCGGCAGCGAGACGCCGGCCAGCGCGACGCCCATGGAGAGCCGGTCGAAGATCGACTTCGGCTTGAGCGCGGAGATGACACCGGTGGTGACGCCGGAGAGCAGCCAGAGCACCGCCGCGCCGATGGCGAGCGAGATGGTGACCGGGACGCGCTTGGTCAGCTCCGGCCACACCTCCAGGTGGTTCTTGAACGAGTAGCCGAAGCACGGCACGTGGCAGGTGGCCGGTTCCGGGCCGAACTTGTACTCGGCGCCGCTGACCAGCGACTTCAGGAAGTGCCAGTACTGGGAGTACAGCGGCTGGTCGAACCCGAGGTTCTTCTTGACCGCCGCGATCGCGTCGGGCGAGGGGTTCTTCCCGATGTACTGCGCGGCCAGCTGGTCGGTCGTCTCACCGGCCAGGCGCGGGAGCAGGAAGAAGATCGCGAAGGTGACCGCGCTGACCACCAGCAGCAGCACCGCGGCCGCGAGGATCCTGCGGATGATGTAGGCAAACACAGTTGGGCGGCTCCGGCGGCCCGCCGCCGTCCGGGATCCTCCGGACGGCGGCGGGCGCCGCTGCCTTCACCTGCCTTCAGGGATTGCGGAGCCAGGCTCTTACTTGGTGGTGCCGATGTTCAGGTAGTCGTACTCACCCGAGAAGGCCGGCGTCGAAGCGAGGTTGGTGGCGCTGTCCGGGCGGTACAGGAAGACCTTGAAGTCCGTCAGCGGGACGTAGACGGCCTGCTCCATGACCTTCTTGTCGATCTGGGCGTAGATCTTCTCGCGGGCCGCGCGGTCGGGGTTGACCGCCGCCTCGTCGAGCAGCTTGTTGACCTCGGGGTCGTTCAGCTGGGCCAGGTTGCTGTTGCCGGAGGCCTTGATCGCACGGCCGTCGACGATCTGCTGCAGGAAGCCGTAGCCGGTCGGCCAGTCGGCACCCCACTGCATCATCATCAGACCGATGTTGTGGTCCTGGGTGAACTGCGGGGCACCGGCGCTGTCGGTGAGGTACTTGCCCTGCGGGAACTGCTGGATCTCGGCGGTGATGCCGACCTTCTTCAGCGCGGCCTGGATCGAGGTCGCGGCGGCGACCTCGGTGGCGCGCTCGGTGCGGGCGGTCAGGACGGTGTTGAAGCCGTCGGGCTTGCCGCAGGCCTTGAGGGCCTCCTTGGCCTTGGCCTCGTCGCCCTTGTTGTCCTTGCTCTCGTAGAGGTTGAAGTCCTGGTGGCCCGGGATGTCCGGCGGGAGCACCGTGTTGGCGATCGAGCCGCGGATCGGGCCGCCGAGCGCGGTCTGCACCGACACCTTGTCGATCGCGTACTGGACGGCCTTGCGGCAGTCGAGGTTGTCGAACGGCGCGACCTTGGTGTTGATCGCGGTGTAGACCAGGCGGCCGCCGTAGGCGTTGTCGGTCTTGGCCTTGAGCTTCGGGTCGCGCAGGATCTGCGCCTGGGTCTGCGGGTCGACGCCGGCGCCGACGAGGTCCACCTGGGCGTTGCCCGCCAGCAGGTCCTTGTCGACGGTGGCCTGGTCGATGTTCATCTTGAGCACGAGCTTGTCCGCGAGCTGCTTGCGGATCGGGTCGGTGCTCTTGTCCCAGTTGGTGTTCGGCACCAGGACGGCCTGCTTGCCGTCCTCGTAGCTCTCGAACTTGTAGGTGCCCGAGGAAACCACGTGCTTGACGTAGTCGGCGCCGGTGTCCTTGGCCTGCGGGACCGGCGCGGTCTGCGGGGCGCTCACCAGGTAGTCGAAGTCCGCGAAGGCGTGCTTCAGGTGGAAGACGACGGTCAGGTCGTCCGGCGTCTCGATCGACTTCAGGTCGCCGGTCTTGTCCTTGTACGGACCCTCGTACGGGGTCTCGTTGTCGACCAGCAGCTCCTTGAAGTACGTCGGGCCGTTGGAGTTCACGTCCGGCGCGAAGTTGGAGCGCTCCACGGCGTACTTGACGTCCTTGGAGGTGATCGGCGTGCCGTCGTCGTACTTCAGGCCCGCGCGCAGCTTGTACGTCCAGGACAGGCCGTCCGCGCTGGGCTTGCCCAGGGACTCGGCGAGGTCCGGGACCAGCTTGTTGCCCTCCTCGCCGGCGGCCGGCTGGAAGGTGGTCAGCGGACGGGCGTACAGGCGGGAGAAGTTGTAGATGTACGCGTAGTACGTGTTGCCGGGGTCGAGGGAGTCCGGCGTACCGCGCATCTCGAAGGTGACGGTGCCGCCCTTCTTGTCGGAGGCGTTGACGATGCCCTTGGTGGCCGCGTCGGCACCGGCACCGGCGCTGCTGCCGGACGCGGAGGAGGAGCTGTCGCCGCTCTTCGAGCTGGAGGAGCAGCCGGTGACGACCAGGACCGCGGCAGCGGCCGCGGCGGTCAGCGCGACGGTACGGGACCTACGCATGGGTGAGATCAACCCCTTGAGGAAGTGGAGACGAAACGAAGGGTCCTGACGTTGGGTCAGTTGCTCTTGGGATCGAGGGCGTCACGCAGCCCGTCGCCGAGCAGGTTGAAGGCGAGCACGGTGAGGAAGATCGCCAGACCGGGGACCACCATGTACTGCGGGTCCACCTGGTAGTACTTGATCGCGTCGTTGAGCATCCCGCCCCAGGAGGCCTGCGGGGCCTGGATGCCGACGCCGAGGAAGCTGAGCCCCGCCTCGAACAGGATGTTGGTCGGGATCAGCAGGGTCGAGTAGACCAGGATCGGACCGACCAGGTTCGGCAGCAGCTCCTTGAACAGGATGAACGGCCCGCGGGCGCCCAGGCTGCGGGCGGCGTAGACGAACTCGCGCTCGCGCAGCGAGAGGGTCTGGCCACGCACGATCCGGCCCATGTAGGGCCAGTTGAAGAAGCCGATCACGAAGATCAGCACCATGATGTGCAGCGGGAGGCCGTGCAGGCCGAACGCGCCGCCCTGGAGCGAGGCGGAGATCGCGATGGCGAAGAGCAGCAGCGGGAAGGCGAGGAACACGTCCATCACCCGGCTGATCAGGGTGTCCACCCAGCCGCCGTAGTAGCCGGCCATCACGCCGAGCACGGTGCCGATGGTGTTGGAGAGCAGGGTCGCACCGAAGGCGACCAGCAGGGAGACCCAGGAGCCCTCGATGATGCGGGAGAGCAGGTCGCGGCCCTGCAGCGGGTCGATGCCCAGCGGGTGGTCGGCGCTCATGCCGCCCCAGTCGCCCATCGGCAGGCCGCCGAGGTTGGCGTCCAGCAGGTCCTGGTTGAGCGCGTCGGGGTCCAGGCCGAAGACCGACTCGATCGGCTTGGCCAGCACGGCGAGCAGGATCAGCAGGATCACCACGACGCCGCCGGCGACGGCGGCCTTGTCCCGCTTGAAACGGGTCCAGGCGATCTGGCCGAGCGAGCGGCCCTCGATCTTCTTGGCCGGGCTGGCGGCGGCGTCTGCCTCCGGCTCGTTCCCGGCGGTCTTGGTGAGTGCGGTCATGGTCAGTTCGGTCCCCTCGCCGACGGTGGCCGGCCCACGGGTGCCGGTCGCCGGATCGGCGGTACGGCTGGTGCGGACGTGCGGAGGTACGGACATGCGGAGGTACGGGTGCGGTGGATCTCGGCGGTACGTCGTGCGGTCCTGCGTGCGCGTGTACTGCCGCCACGCGGGATGGGCATCGCGTGGATCAAGCTGTCCGCCTGCGCGTTCGCCTTTGTGAGGCGCCAACCACGCGCGGTGCGTTGTTGCAGAACTCTCTGCCATCCGAACTGGCTTGCGCCAGCCCTGCCAAGCGACAGATGCCCAACTGTGATCTGTCGACATGCACATCCCGAATCCCCGGCACATCCCCCTTCACACAGCTGTACCAGGCATGTCAATATGCCTGCCAGGACTTTCCCGGGAATCGTCCGGATATGCGCGAGGGCCGGCCTGACGTCACGTCAGACCGGCCCTGGCGATGGGTCTTGCGGATCAGCGCCCGGGGTAGCCGGGCCACGGCTGCTGCGGCGGCGGCTGGCCCTGCCAGCCCTGCGCGGGCGGCTGCGTCCCGTAGGCGTAGCCGGGCCCCGCCTGCGAGGGGTACGGCGGCGGGGGCACCGGCGGGTACGGCCCGGTCGCGGGCCGGCCGCCCGCCTCGCGGTCGTAGAACGGCCGCGCATTGGCGCGCATCCAGAGCGCCACCGGGTCGTACTCGTCCCCCATCGCCACCGTGGAGACGGCCAGCCCCTCCGGCGCGACCGCGATCGCCCGCTGCATCAGCGCCCGGACGGCCTCCACGGTCGGCGGCGAACTCTCGTACAGGTCCAGGCCGATGGCCAGGTACGGCTCCCCCACCGAGGGCTGCACCCAGGCCCGGCGGAGCGAGCGGACCGCCCGCACCTCGACCGCCTGGCGCTCCAGCAGCGCGAAGAACTGCTGCGCCGGCACCTGGGGCTCACTCAGCTTCAGCGGCCCGGCCGGCAGCCGGTCGAGTCCGGCCGCGATCCGCCGCAGGTCCGCCCAGGGCACCCCGACGCCGCCGCCGGGGGCGTGCGGATTCAGCCAGAGGCCCCAGCGGGTCCGGTAGAGGGAGGCGGCGATCTCGCGCCCGGAGATCACCTCGTGCGCCCGCGTCCAGCCGGAGGCCGCGAGCTGCTCGGGCGACGTGACCGCCGGCGCGTAGCCGTGGCCGCTGATCTCCATGTTCCCGTACTGAGCGTCCGGACTCCCCGGCGTCCCGTGCCAGAGCAGCATCCAGACCTGGCCGTCGGCCAGCGCCTGCAGCAGCGCCTCGTACGCCTCCCAGCGCTCCGGCGCGACCTCGCGCAGGGCGTGCTCCAGGGCCCTCGGATCCGCGCCGGGGCGCCCGGCGGGTGCCTGGCCCCAGGGCCCCGGTGCACCGCCCGCTACCGCTCCCGCACTCATGCGCCCACCTCGCTGCGCCTCTTCTTCCCTCGCCTGGCCGCCGGGCCCGGCGGAGTGTCTGCACGCACCCTATGGGGCGCCACCCACCACCGCCATGCCGACGTGCCTGCCTGACCCCTCCGACCCGCGCGCGGGCCGCCCGACCGCGGGCGGGGAGGGGTGCGTCACATCCGTGTGTAGAACGGCTGGACCCGGTTGAGCAACCACTCGACCACGGGGTCCTCCGCGAGGTCGAGCAGCACGAGGTGGACGCCACCGGGCAGCGGCGCGGTTCCCAGCGCCCGGCCCAGCGCCCCGTTCACCACGGCCGGGTCGGCCGGGGCCGCCGGGTCCAGCTGGACGCCGACGAACATCACGGTCGGCTCGCCCTCGACGCTGGCCAGCGCGCGCCGGGCGGTCAGCACGCCCGGCAGCGCCGAGAGCTCCGAGCGGCAGGCGGCCAGGAAGGCCTCCGGGTCCTCGCCGGGCACCGGCTCGCGCAGCGCCACCCGCCCGCCGGTCGGCGCGTCCGGCGCCTCCCAGCGGTCGTCCCGCGGCCCGCGCCGCAGCTCCGCCACGCCCTGCGGCGGCACCGGGATGCCGACCGCCGCCTCCGGGTTCACCGCGATGCCCACGCCCAGCGGCAACCCGCGGGCGAACTCCCAGACCGGCGCGATCGCGAACGCCATCCCCGGCGCCTGCTGCAGGAACACCTCCTGCGAGGAGAAGACCGGTACGTAGGGGTCGCCGGCGAGCTCGATGGTCGGCAGGTCCAGCGCCCGGCCCTGCGGGTCGGCCCCGGCCGGCAGCGGGACCCACACCTGGCTGCGGGCCAGCACCTCGATCACCCGCGGGGTCGCGCCCGGATCGCCGAGCGCGGCGGTGAGCACCTGCTCCAGCTCGTTGGCGGGCCATCCCCCGCCCGGCGGCGCCGACTCCGGGCCGCCCCACCCCTGCTGCTGCTCCACCGGGTACCCCATGCGCCCCTAGTACCGCCTCACTCGCTCGTCGACGCGTGCAGCCTAGCGGGCCGACCGGGGCCCCTCTCCCGCCCGGGCGCGGGACGTGCCATGATGTGCGCGGCTACGCGTTCCCGCGGAGGCCGATCCCAAACTCCATACCGGCCGCTCGAACCCGCGCGGGAGAGTCCGGAGTGCCCCCCGAGGGGCGGCACAGCCGGCGCCGAAGGAGCAAGTCCTCCCCGGAATCTCTCAGGCCCCCCTACCGCACGGGTTAGGCAGATCTGGAAAGCGGCGCACGGCCCTGTCGCGCGCCCACCCACGGTGCAAGCCGCCATGCTGTCCTGTTAGCTGGAAACAGCTGCGGGCCCGTGTTGCGGTGAAGCTCTCAGGTTCGACGACAGATGGGGAGACCCAGCCGCCGCATGCCCGCGCGCAGGTCAGGTCCCTCCCCGAGCGGGTCCGGTCCGGCGTGCGCACCCCTGAGTGCCCAGACCGAGGAGTTCCAGGCCATGTCGTCCCTCCGCCTCACCGCGCTCGACGCGCTGCACCGCCGTCTCGGCGCCACCATGACCGACTTCGCCGGCTGGGACATGCCGCTGCGCTACGGCAGCGAGCGCGAGGAGCACCTCGCCGTCCGCACCAAGGCCGGTCTCTTCGACCTCTCCCACATGGGCGAGATCACCGTCACCGGCCCGCAGGCCGGCGAGATGCTGGACCACGCGCTGGTCGGCTTCGTCTCCGCGCTCGGCGTGCTCCGCGCCCGCTACACCATGATCTGCGCCGAGGACGGCGGCATCCTGGACGACCTGATCGTCTACCGCCTGCGCGAGGACGCCTTCCTCGTCGTCGCCAACGCCTCCAACGCCCAGCTGGTGCTGGACGAGCTGATCGCCCGCGCCAAGGGCTACGACGCCGTCGTCACCGACGACCGCGACACCTACGCGCTGATCGCCGTCCAGGGCCCGGAGGCCACCGGCATCCTGGCCGCCACCACCGAGGCCGACCTGCCCGGCCTCAAGTACTACGCCATCCTCCCGGCCCAGGTCGCCGGCCGCGACGTGCTTCTGGCCCGCACCGGCTACACCGGCGAGGACGGCTTCGAGATCTTCTGCAACCCGGGCGACGCCGAGCAGATCTGGAACGCCCTGACCGAGGCCGGCGCCGACCGCGGCCTCGTCCCCTGCGGCCTGTCCTGCCGCGACACGCTGCGCCTGGAGGCCGGCATGCCGCTGTACGGGCACGAGCTCTCCACCGAGCTGACCCCGTTCGACGCCGGCCTCGGCCGGGTGGTCCGCTTCGACAAGACCACCAACGAGGGCGCGTTCGTCGGCCGGAAGGCGCTGGAGAGGGCCGCCGCCGAGGCCGAGGCCAACCCGCCGCGGGTCCTGGTCGGCCTGGTCTCCGAGGGCAAGCGGGTGCCGCGCGCCGAGTACACCGTGGTCTCCACCGAGGGCGAGCCGATCGGCCGGATCACCTCCGGCGCCCCCTCCCCCACCCTGGGCAAGCCGATCGCGATCGCGTACGTGGACGCGGCCCACGCCGCCCCCGGCACCACCGTCGCGGTGGACGTGCGCGGCAAGCACGAGCCGGTCCAGGTCGTGGCGCTGCCCTTCTACAAGCGCGCTCGCTGACCCCTCCCCCCTTCCCGAGGCGCGTCCGCCCGACGGGCCGCTTCGTCGTACCCGCTTCCCATCCTGGAGAATGACGCCATGAGCAACCCCCAGCACCTGCAGTACACCAAGGAGCACGAGTGGCTGACCGCCGCCGAGGACGGTGTCTCCACGGTCGGCATCACCGCGCACGCGGCCGACGCGCTCGGTGACATCGTCTACGTGCAGCTGCCCGAGGTCGGCGACACCGTGACCGCCGGTGAGACCTGTGGCGAGCTGGAGTCGACCAAGTCGGTCAGCGACCTGTACTCCCCGGTCACCGGTGAGGTCACCGAGGTCAACCAGGACGTCCTGGACGACAACTCGCTGGTCAACAGCGCCCCGTTCGAGGGCGGCTGGCTGTTCAAGGTCCGCGTCGAGGCCACCGACGAGCTGCTGAGCGCCGCCGAGTACGACGCGCTGACCAACCCGCAGGCCTGACCCCCCGCCGGGGCGGGCGCCGCACCGCGGCCGCCCCGGCGTCGGCCCGCCCTCCCGTACTCCCTCCTCCCGGGAAGACCACACCATGACGGTTCTCAACCAGTCCCTGCACGACCTCGACCCGGAGATCGCCGCCGCGGTCGACGCCGAGCTGCACCGCCAGCAGACCACCCTGGAAATGATCGCCTCCGAGAACTTCGCCCCGGTGGCGGTCATGGAGGCCCAGGGCTCGGTGCTGACCAACAAGTACGCCGAGGGCTACCCCGGCCGCCGCTACTACGGCGGCTGCGAGCACGTCGACGTCGTCGAGCAGATCGCGATCGACCGGATCAAGGCCCTGTTCGGCGCCGAGCACGCCAACGTCCAGCCGCACTCCGGCGCGCAGGCGAACGCCGCCGCCATGTTCGCCCTGATCCAGCCGGGCGACACCATCCTGGGCCTGAGCCTGGCCCACGGCGGTCACCTGACCCACGGCATGAAGATCAACTTCTCCGGCAAGCTCTACAACGTGGCCGCGTACCACGTGGACGAGAAGTCCGGCCAGGTCGACATGGCCGAGGTCGAGCGCCTCGCCAAGGAGCACCAGCCGAAGCTGATCATCGCCGGCTGGTCCGCCTACCCGCGCCAGCTGGACTTCGCCGAGTTCCGCCGCATCGCGGACGAGGTCGGCGCCCTGCTGATGGTCGACATGGCGCACTTCGCCGGCCTGGTCGCCGCGGGCCTGCACCCCAACCCGGTGCCGTTCGCGGACGTGGTCACCACGACCACCCACAAGACCCTGGGCGGCCCGCGCGGCGGCGTCATCCTCTCCAAGGCCGAGTGGGCCAAGAAGATCAACTCCGCGGTCTTCCCGGGCCAGCAGGGCGGTCCGCTGGAGCACGTGATCGCCGGCAAGGCGGTCGCCTTCAAGGTCGCCGCCTCGGAGGAGTTCAAGGAGCGCCAGCAGCGCACCCTGGACGGCGCCCGCATCCTCGCCGAGCGCCTGCTCCAGGCGGACGTCGCCGAGGCCGGCGCCTCGGTGCTCTCCGGCGGCACCGACGTGCACCTGGTCCTGGTCGACCTGCGCAACAGCCAGCTCGACGGCCAGCAGGCCGAGGACCGCCTGCACGAGGTCGGCATCACGGTCAACCGCAACGCCATCCCGAACGACCCGCGGCCGCCGATGGTCACCTCCGGCCTGCGGATCGGCACCCCGGCGCTCGCCACCCGCGGCTTCCAGGCCGAGGACTTCCGCGAGGTCGCCGACATCATCGCCGAGGCCCTGAAGCCGGCCTTCGACGAGACCGTCGCCGCCGCGCTGAAGGCCCGGGTCACCGCCCTCGCCGAGAAGTACCCGCTGTACCCCAACCTCTGACCCGACCGTTCGGGCCCGGGTGACCGGCCTCACCCCGCCGCGAAACCCGCAGTTTCCGGGGCACCGCGCACACTGGACAGTGCGCGCGGTGCCCCGTCCCGTGTCGGCCCCCGCCCGCCAGCCCCCGCCTGCCTGTCCTTCCACGAGACCAGACAAGGACGTCCTCCGTGGCCATCAGCGTCTTCGACCTCTTCTCCATCGGCATCGGCCCGTCGAGCTCCCACACCGTCGGCCCGATGCGCGCCGCCCGGATGTTCGCCCGCCGCCTGAAGTCGGAGGGCCTGCTGACGGACGTGTCGGGCGTGCGTGCCGAGCTGTTCGGCTCGCTCGGCGCCACCGGGCACGGCCACGGCACCCCCAAGGCGGTGCTGCTGGGCCTGGAGAACAACTCCCCCCGCACCGTCGACGTCGACCAGGCCGACCGGGACGTCGAGCGGATCACCGCCGAGAAGCGGATCCACCTGCTCGGCAGCCACGCCATCGACTTCGACCCGGACACCCAGCTGGTCCTGCACCGGCGCCGTTCCCTCCCGTACCACGCCAACGGCATGACCCTGTGGGCCTTCGCCGCCGACGGCTCCACCCTGCTGGAGAAGACCTACTACTCGGTCGGCGGCGGCTTCGTGGTCGACGAGGACGCCATCGGCGCGGAGCGGGTCAAGCCCGACGACACCGTGCTCCGCTACCCCTTCCGCACCGGCGAGGAGCTGCTGCGCCTCACCCGGGAGACCGGTCTGTCCATCTCCGGCCTGATGCTGGAGAACGAGAAGGCCTGGCGGACCGAGGAGGAGATCCGGGCCGGCCTGCTGGAGATCTGGCGCGTGATGCAGGAGTGCGTCCGGGCCGGCATGTCCCGCGAGGGCATCCTTCCCGGCGGCCTCAAGGTCCGCCGCCGGGCCGCCGCGGCCGCCCGCGCACTGCGCGCCGAGGGCATCGGTCCGGCCAACGCGATGGAGTGGGTGACCCTCTACGCGATGGCGGTGAACGAGGAGAACGCCTCCGGCCGCCGGGTGGTCACCGCGCCGACCAACGGCGCGGCCGGGATCATCCCCGCGGTTCTGCACTACTACCTGAACTTCATCCCGGGCGCCGACGAGGACGGCATCGTCCGCTTCCTCCTCTCGGCCGGTGCGATCGGCATGCTCTTCAAGGAGAACGCCTCCATCTCCGGCGCCGAGGTCGGCTGCCAGGGCGAGGTGGGCTCCGCCTGCTCGATGGCGGCCGGCGGCCTCGCCGAGGTCCTCGGCGGCAGCCCCGAGCAGGTCGAGAACGCCGCCGAGATCGGCATCGAGCACAACCTCGGCCTCACCTGCGACCCGGTCGGCGGCCTGGTCCAGATCCCCTGCATCGAGCGCAACGGCATGGCGTCCGTGAAGGCCGTCACCGCGGCCCGGATGGCGCTGCGCGGCGACGGCCGGCACCACGTCTCCCTCGACAAGGCGATCAAGACCATGAAGGAGACCGGCGCGGACATGAAGATCAAGTACAAGGAGACCTCGCGCGGCGGCCTCGCCGTGAACGTCATCGAGTGCTGACGCCGGCGGCCTTACCCGGCCCCGCACCCGTACTCCCCGGCCCGGGCCCCCGGAGCGCCCACGCGCCCGGGGGCTCGGGCGTGCGGTCGGCGCCTCCCGCCGGGTGCCGGCCCCGGCTCAGGCTCCGGCCCCGGCGATCAGCTCGGCCACGTCCGCGAACAGGCGGTCGCCCCGGGCGGCGGCCGCCGGGGAGAGGGTGTCCATGGTGAGGAAGCCGTGCACCAGACCCGGCTCCCGACGGTGCACCACCGGCACGCCCGCGGCCGCCAGTACCCTGGCGTAGGCGTCGCCCTCGTCGCGCAGCGGATCGTGCTCGGCGGTGACCACGACCGCGGGCGGCAGTCCCGAGTGGTCGGCGGCGTGCAGCGGGCTGACCGACGGATCGGCGCGCAGTGCCGGGTCCGGCACCCACCCCTCGACACCCCAGGCCAGGTCGTCGGCGGAGAGCCCCCAGCCGGTGCCCTTCTCCCGCACGCTGGGGTGGGAGAGGGTGAGGTCGGTGTTGGGATAGGCGAGCACCTGGCCCTGCGGGAGCGGGCCACCCTCGTCCCGCAGGCGCAGGCAGGCCAGCGCGGCGAGGTGCCCACCGGCGCTGTCGCCCATGACGATCAGCGGCTCGCCGCCCCGGACCAGCCCGGCGGCGGCCCACCGGACGGCGTCCACCGCGTCGTCCACCGCGGCCGGCGCGGGGTGCTCCGGCGCGCGGCGGTAGTCGACGGCCGCCACCGCCGCACCGGTGGCCAGGGCCAGCCGGCGGCAGAGCCGGTCGTGCGAGTCCAGGTCTCCGATGGTCCACATGCCCCCGTGCAGGAACACCACCACCCCGCGCGGGTCGGGCGCGGACCGGTAGAGGCGGACGGGCAGCCCGCGGCGACCCGCCACCGTGTCCCGGACCTCCGCGACCGCCGGCCCCACCGGGCGGCTCCGCACCCGGAGCCGCTGAGCCTCTCGCACCGCGTCCGCGCCCGCCTCCCGCACCGTCGGCCCGGCATCGCGGCGGACGGCCTCGACGAAGGCGGTCAGTCCGGCGTCGGCGAGCCCGGCGGGCGGCAGCTGCTGCTCAGTGATCCCCACGGCCGCATGCTAGCCCGCCCCCGGCCCGAGATATGGACGGTCGTCTAACACAAATGTCTTGCACATATGTTCAACCCCGGGCTATGGTTCTACTCGTCAACCACACGAGGGGGAACCACGATGAACGCCGCCACCGACCCGACCACCGCGACCGCCGTCCGCTCCGAGCTGCTGATCGACGGCCGCCGGCTCTCCTACCTGGACTTCGGGGGCACCGGCCGCCCGCTGGTCGCCCTGCACGGCCACCTCTCCGAGGGCGCCACCTTCGCCGACCTCGCCCGGGCCCTCGGCCCCGAGTGGCGGGTCGTCGCCCCGGACCAGCGCGGCCAGGGCGAGTCCGACCGCACCGCCGACTACTCCCGCGAGGGCTACCTCGCCGACCTCACAGCCCTCCTGGACCACCTGGGCCTGGAGCGGGCCGTCCTGCTCGGCCACTCGCTCGGCGCCGTCAACGCCTACCAGTTCGCCGCCCGCCACCCCGAGCGGGTCAGCGCCCTGGTCAACGCCGAGGGCCCGGCCGCACTCGGCCTGGACGGCTCGAACCCCTTCGGCTTCCTGCTGAACCTCCCGTACAACGCCCCCACCCGCGAGGCCCTCGTCGCCGGCCTCGGCCCTGCCGCGCCCTACTTCGCCGACCGCCTGAGGCAGAACGCCGACGGCAGCTGGCGACTGCCCTTCCACCCGCAGGAGATGTACCGGTCCGAGGACGCGGTGCACGGCGACCACTGGGCCGACTGGACCGCCACCGGCTGCCCCGCCCTGCTGGTCCACGGGACCAGGGGCGTGATCCCGGCCGAGCAGGTCCGCGCCATGGTCGAGCGCCGCCCGGGCACCACGGCCGTCGAGCTGGACGCCGACCACCTGGTGTACACCGCCGCCCCCGAGGCCTTCGCCGGGGCCGTCCGCGCCTTCCTCGCCACCCTCTGAAACGGCCTCCCGCCCGGAGGACGGACCGACCCGCGCGGCCGCGACCGCAGCGCAGCGACCCGGCGCGTCCGCCCCCCTCCCTCCCCCCGCGCGACCCGAGCTCACCCGGCACCGCGGCGGGCGCCGCACCGCCTCGTGGCCGCACGTAAATTCCTTGACTCCGAGTGAGCTCCCGGTCTTACCGTGCCATGCAGCAAGGGATCAACCAGGGGGGAACACAGATGACGAACCAGCAGCTCTCCGAACCGGAGCCGGCCACGCAGTCCGCCGCGTACTGGACCGGAGCGGCCCATGCGGCCCTCATGGCATTCATCCGGGCCCGGCGGGCCGACCTCGGCTTCACCGAAGCGCAGTTCTGGCTGCTGCGCCTCCTCTCCGCGCAGGACCTCTCCCCCGACGGGCGCGGCCTGACCGTCCCCGAACTCCGGCAGGCCCTGCGCGCGCACCTCGGCCCCGGGGCCGACCCGGGCGAGGAAGCGGCCGCACTGCTGGAGCTCGGCTGGCTGAGGAGCGACGCGGCGGGACGGCTGTGGATCACCGGGGCGGGCGAAGCCGCCCGTGCCGACCTCGCGGAGCACGCCCCGGCCGTTCGCGAACGGATCCTCCGGGGCATCGACGACGCCGACTGGGCCACCACCGTGCGAGTGCTGCACCAGCTGATCCGGAACGTCGGCGGCCGCCTCGCCTAGCGCCTGCCGCAACCCCAACCACCCGGCCCGGCGGTCCGGTCAGCCCGGGCCGGTTTTGCATCGATCATGAATAATCTCAGGTTCGGGCGTTAACCTATGCAAAATCCAAAGGTGAACCAGGTTACAAGCCTTGCAATCCAAGATTCCCGGTTTGCCCACATGCTGAGATCCGTGCGATAGTCGGAGCAGCCCGACGGCGGGCGCCCGCGAGACGTCCTCGCGCCCCCCGCCGCAGGCGCACCGACTACGGCTGGCCCGACCTGGCACGGCCGTCGCCCATCGCGCGGCACGCACCCCCTTGGCCGGCGCGATGACCTGCAGGGGCCCCCAGCCGCCGAAACCCCGGCGCATCGGGGGCCCTGCGTGTTTTCCGGGCCGGGCACATCCGGCACCCCGGCGCCCGCGCCGGTTCCCCCGACGGCCCGGCGCTCCCGGCCCCGCCGGTCAGGACCGCTCGCGCACCTTCAGCTCGAACCAGACGCCCTTGCCGCGCGGTAGCAGGTCCGCGCCCCAGCGGTCCGCGAGGTCATCGACGATCCTGAGCCCCCGGCCGCCGTCGGTCGGTGGCAGCGGCTCGGCCACGATCAGGCAAGGCAGCGCCCGCGAGGAGTCCCGCACCTCCACCCGCAGCCAGCCCGGCTTCCGGGTCACCTGCAGGCCGATGGTCCGCCCGGCGGCGTGCCGCACCGCGTTGGCGACCAGCTCGCCGGTGAGGAGCTCGCCGACCTCCAACTGCTGGTGCAGTTCCCACGACTCCAGCACCGAGAGCACCAGCCGGCGGGCCACCGGACCGGACTCCGGCCGCGACGGCAGCCGGACCTCGCCCGCCTCGGACTGGTCGGACAGCCTGCCGGAATACATCTGCTCCAGCTCCTCCGAGCTGAGTCGCTCCAGGGCCTCGAGCGCGTCCTGGAAGCACGCCGGCGACGCGTCGGCGACCAGGCTCGCCCCGGGTAGTGATGACTGATCTGTTTCGCCCCAACCCGCCATGCGACCCATCATTGCGGAACGCAAGCAGCCGCGTACGGACAATGAGCAAACGATCACCGTCCGATCGGCATATGCCGCGTGCAACCCGGACCCCGGGGTCGTCAAGCCCGGGTTGCCGCGAACGGCCTCCTACCAGGCACTCCAGGCCAGGTTCCAACCGCTCAGACCGTTGTCCGGCTCGACCTGGCCGCGCGTGGAATTCTGCACCTTCACCACGTCCCCGACCATCGAGCCGTCGTAGAACCTGCCCATCGACGTGGAGTCGCCGCCGCCCTTGACGTCCTTCAGGCCGACGCAGCCGTGGCTGACGTTGTCCTCGCCGAACACGTCGCTCCAGTAGTTGCCGTGGATGTACGTGCCGGAGGTGGTCAGCCGCATCGAGTGCGGCACCTGCAGGTCGTACGGGGCGCCGGTCATGCCGGGCAGGGTGCTGGACTGCATGCGCACCACGCCCTCCTTCGACATGATCACCATGGTGCCGTTCCAGGTCGGGTGGTCGGGCGCACCGGAGGTGATGTCGATGACGGAGGACTGTCCGTCGCGCACCACCGTCATCCGGTGGGTCTTGGCGTCAACCGTCGAGACCTGCGATCGCCCGATCGTGAAGGGCTCGTCCCGGTCCACGCCCCCGTAGACCCCCGGGGCGATCTCCACGCTCTTCAGCCGGTAGTGCACGGTCACCTTGGTGCCCGGCTTCCAGTACTCCTCGGGGCGGAAGTCCAGCCGGCGGTCGCCGAACCAGTGGCCCTTCACCACGGTGCCGTTGTCGGTCTCGAAGGTGATGCCCTTGGCGACGGCGTCCTTGTTCTTGACGTCCCGGTCGAAGTCCACCGAAACGATCATGCCGACGCCGTAGGTGGCGTTGTCGTCGACGTTGTCGCTGGCCTTCGCCTCCCGGTCGGGCGTGAGCGTGGTGAAGCTGCTGTCCGCCGTGGCGACCACGCCGTCGGCGTCCGCCGCCATCGCGCTCACCTGGTAGGCGGTGCCGACCGTGAGGCCTGCGGACGGGGTCCAGCTGCCCCCGTCGGCGGCGATGGTGCCGGCGACCTCCTTGCCGGACTTGTCGCTCACCTTGACGGTGGTGAGCCTGCCGCCCGCGACGGCGACCTTCAGCGCGCCGTTCGGGGCGACGTCCACCGAGCCGCTCTTCGGCTGGATGTCCACCACGGCGGCCGACACCTTCGGCGTGGCGGCGGCGGACGGTGCGGCCGACCCGCCCGGGGCGGACGCCGACGCGGTCGACGCGGCCCCCGCGGCCGCGCCCGCCCCCAGCTCGGCCTTGGCCGCGCTGCCGCTGCCGCCGCCGCTACAGGCGCTGGTCAGCACCAGCGCGCCGCCGAGAATGCCGGCGGCCATGACCTTGCGTATCGACCTCACGTCGAATCCCTCCCTCGATCCCGCCCGTGGTCCCGGCGGGGTCCGACAGATACACGCCGCGGCCAACGGAAAGGTTGCGCCATTCGAGCGGTAATTACCCCATGAACGACGACCGGCCCGACCCCAACGAGTGAGGATCGGGCCGGTCGTTACAGAACCGGGACTGGCCGGGGGCCGCGCCGGGTACGGCCTACCAGTTGGCCCAGGCGATGTTCCAGCCGCTCAGCCCGTTGTCCGGGGAGACCGTCTTCTCCTTCGAGTTCACGACCTTGACCACGTCGCCGATCATCGACTCGTTGAAGAACTTGCCCGCCACCGAGGCGTCGCTGCCGTCCTTGGTGTCCTGCATCGAGATGCAGCCGTGGCTGGCGTTGGTCTTGCCGAACGGGTTCGCCCAGTAGTTGCCGTGCACGAACGTGCCGGAGGTGGTGAGGCGCATCGCGTGCGGAACGTCCGGGATGTCGTACTCGCCGCCGAGGCCGACGGTCTGCGAGTTCATCCGGGTGACCTTCTCCTTGCTGGAGATGACCATCACGCCGTTCCAGGACGGGTTCTTCTCGTCGCCGAGGGTCACCGGCACGGTGTGGCTCTGGCCGTCCCGGACCACCGTCATCTGGTGGCTGGCCGAGTCGGCCGTGGAGACCTGCGAGCGGCCGATGGTGAACGGCTCGTCCTTGTCCACGTCGCCGTAGACGCCCGGCGCGACCTCGACGTTCTTCAGGCGGTACTTGATGGTGACCTTGGTGCCCGGCTTCCAGTACTCGGACGGACGGAAGTCCAGCCGGCGGGTGCCGAACCAGTGGCCCTTCACCTCGGTGCCGTTGCTGGTCTCGAAGGAGATCCCCTTGACCACGGCGTCCTTGTTCTTGATGTCCTTGTTGAAGACCACCGAGACGATCATGCCGACGCCGTAGGTGGCGTTGTCGGTGATGTTGTCGTTGGTGGAGACCTTCTTCTCGGGCGTCAGCGTGGTGAACGAGGTCGTGGACGCGGCCACCAGGCCCTCGGCGTCCTTGGCCTGCGCGTTCACCTTGTAGGCCATGCCGACCGTGAGCGGGGCGCTGGGCTTCCACCCGGTGCCGTCCGCGGAGATCGCCCCGGCGACCGGCTTGCCCTCCTTGTCGGTCACCTCGACCGTGGTGAGCGTGCCGCCCGCCACCGACACGTTCAGCGCGTTGGTCGGCGCGACGTCCTGCGCGCCGTCCTTCGGCTCGACGGTCAGCACGGCGGCCGAGGTCTTCGGCGCGGCCGAGCTCTGACCGGGCGCCGGGGTGTCGGTGCCGCCCGCCCCCGCGGTCGCGGCGGCGTCGCCACCGCTCTTGTTGCCGTCGCCGCCGTCGTTGCAGGCCGCTGTGAGCAGCAGCACGCCGCCCATCGCCAGTGCCACCGCTCCGCGGCGCACCCGGCCGCTGCGGCGGATGGTGGTGGTGTGTATCGCGGCGTCGGCCGCCCTAACCGGCTTCACGGTCTCTCCCCTCCCGGTGTCCATCCTGATGGACGCGCACGTGCCCGGACGGGTTGCACCGAACCGGCGATCTACCTGCGCCGGGCTTCGGCGCCAAATGCAGGATAACTAAGCCGAACGAGTGAAACCTGGGGGGAGGTAGGTGAACCCGCCATGGACTCGGCGTGAAGGGGAGTGCGTCCGGGACGGCGCGCTACGGGCGGTGGCGCGGGTGCTACGGCCTGTCGAGCGCGCTGCCCGCCACCCACTGCTCCCAGGGGAGGTTCCAGCCGTTGAGCCCGTTCTGCGGCGGGACGACCTCACCCGCGGAGGCCTTCACCTCCAGCACGTCCCCCACCACGGTGTGTTCGAAGAGCCAGCCCGCCGGGGTGTCCTGGCCCGCCCCGCCCCTGGTGTCGGCCAGGCCGATGCAGCCGTGGCTGGTGTTGGCGGTGCCGAACACCTCCGGGTCGGCCCAGTAGTTCCCGTGGATGAACGTGCCCGAGGCGGTCAGCCGCATCGCGTGCGGGACGTCCTTGATGTCGTACTCGTCACCCAGACCGACCGTCTGCGAGTTCATCCTGGTCACCCGGTGCTTCTCGGAGACCACCAGGACACCCCGGTAGGTGCTGTGGTTCCGGTCTCCTCCGGAGACCTTGAGCGTGCGCACCACCTTGCCGCCCTGGCCGGCCCGGACGGTCAGGGTGTGGGCGTCCAGGTCCACCGTGGAGACCTGGGCCCGCCCGATGGTGAAGCGGACCTCCTTGGCCTGGGTCCCGAACTCGCCCGGCGCGCCCTGCACGCCCTTGAGCCGCAACGCGACCGCGACCCTGGTGCCGGGCGCCCAGTACTTCTGCGGGCGCAGGTCCAGCCGGTCGTTGCCGAACCAGTGCCCGGCCACCTCCACCGGCGGGTCGGTGGTCACCGCGATCGCCCTCTCCACCGCCGCACGGTCGGCGATCGGGCGGCTGAAGCGCAGCGAGACGGGCATGCCGACGCCGACCGTGGCGCCGTCGTCCGGGGTGAAGAAGGCGACGAAGGTGCGGGCGCGGGCGACCGTCGCGAACGCGGTGTGCCGCACCGCCCTGCGGCCCCGGTCGTCCTCGGCCTCCGCGTCCAGGGTGAGGGCGGCCCCGAGCGGGAGCAGGCCGTCCGGCATCCAGGTCGAGCCGTCCTCGGAGACCGTTCCGGCCACCTCGGCACCCTTGGCGTCCGTCAGCCGTACCGAGACCAGCCGGCCCCCGACGGCGGTGACCCGTACCGGACCCTCGGGCGGGACGTCCCGGGCGCCGTCGGCGGGCAGCGCGGTGACGGCCGCGCGGGAGGCCGGCGGCGGCTCCGTGGCGCTCGCGGCGGGCGTGCCGTCGCCCGGGGACCCGCCGTCCCCGGCCGTGCACCCGGTCAGCATCGCCAGGCACCAGGCAAGCGCCCCCGCACGCCGTGCCCAAACCCGTCCTCGGGGCCGCATTCCGGGGCCTCCCCCCGCTTCCGTCCGATGCCCGGACAACGAGGACGGTCCCGGCAGGACACGCGGCGGGCCCGGCCCCGCGGCCCCCGGTGGTGCGGTATGCCCCGCGCCCGCGCCGCCCGCGCCCTCCGGGTCGCTCCTCCTCGGGGCCATCCGCCGGTAAGCCTCCGTTCAGCGGGCTTCCGGTCAGCTGGATCAGGGAAGGAGAAGGTGAACGGGGTCCGGGACACCCCGATGCAGGGAGGGCACGGCCATGGCGTCAGGGCAGGAGCTGGAAGCCGGGGTGCGGTCGCACGGCGGGGCCACCGCCGAGCCGCCGTGGCCCGGCAGCTGGCAGCCGCTCGGCGCCCGGTTCAGGACCGACGCGCGGGGGCGGCAGGGCACCAACTTCGCGCTCTGGGCGGCCGGCGCCGAGGCCGTCGACCTCTGTCTGTTCGACGAGGACGGCCGGGAGACCAGACACCGGCTCACCGAGCAGGACTTCCAGATCTGGCACGGCTTCCTGCCCGGCGTGCTGCCCGGCACCCGGTACGGTTTCCGCGTCCACGGCCGCTGGGACCCGTGGACCGGCGCCCGCTGGAACCCCGCCAAACTGCTGCTCGACCCGTACGCCCGCGCCGTCGACGGCTGTTACACCGCGCACGACGCGGTCTGCGCCGCCGTCCGCAACTGGCCCGAGGCCGACGTCGCCGACACCGTCCGGGACAACCGCGACTCGGCCCGGTACGTGCCCAGATCCGTGGTGGTCCACGACGACGACGACTGGTACGACGACCAGCGCCCCAAGATCCCGTGGGCCGAGACCGTCCTGTACGAGCTGCACGTGCGCGGCTTCACCATGCGCCACCCCGGCGTCCCGCCCGAGCTGCGCGGCACCTACGCGGGCCTCGCCCACCCCGCCGCCGTCGAACACCTGACCGGCCTCGGCGTCACCGCCGTCGAGCTGCTGCCGGTCCACCAGTACGCCAGCGAGGACCACCTGCAGTCCCGCGGACTGGTCAACTACTGGGGCTACAACACCGTGGGCTACTTCGCCCCGCACGCCGGCTACTCGGCCTCGGGCAGCCGCGGCGGCCAGGTCGGCGAGTTCAAGCGGATGGTCCGCGCGCTGCACGCCGCCGGCATCGAGGTGATCCTCGACGTGGTCTACAACCACACCGCCGAGGCCGGCGAGCTCGGCCCCAGCCTCTCGCTGCGCGGCATCGACAACGCCGGCTACTACCGGCTGCCGCTCAACCGCCCGCGCGGCTACGCCGACTACACCGGCTGCGGCAACACCCTGGACACCCGCCGCCCGCAGGTCGTCCGGCTGATCACCGACTCGCTGCGGTACTGGGTCACCGAGATGGGCGTGGACGGCTTCCGCTTCGACCTCGCCGCCGCGCTCGCCCGCGGCAGCGACGCCGTCGAGATGGACCACCCGTTCCTCGCCGCGGTCTCGCAGGACCCGGTGCTCAGCCGGGTCAAGCTGATCGCCGAGCCGTGGGACGTCGGCGCGGGCGGCTACCGGGTGGGCGGCTTCCCGCCGCTGTGGGCCGAGTGGAACGACAAGTACCGCGACACGGTCCGGGACTTCTGGCGCGGCGCCCGCCCGGACGTGCGCGAGCTCGGCTACCGGCTCTCCGGCTCCTCCGACCTCTACCAGCGCGGCGGCCGCCGCCCCTACGCCTCGGTCAACTTCGTCACCGCGCACGACGGCTTCACCCTGCGCGACCTGGTCTCCTACGACCGCAAGCACAACGAGGCCAACGGCGAGGCCAACCGGGACGGCACCGACGACAACCGCTCCTGGAACCACGGCGCCGAGGGCGAGACCGCGGACCCGGGCGTCAACGCCCTGCGGCTGCGCCAGCTGCGCAACCTGATGGCCACCCTGCTGCTCTCCACCGGCGTCCCGATGATCACCGCCGGCGACGAGTTCGGCCGCACCCAGGGCGGCAACAACAACGCCTACTGCCAGGACAACGAGGTCAGCTGGCTGGACTGGTCGCTGCTGGCGGACCGCCGCTGGGCCGGGCTGCGCGACCTCACCGCCCTGCTGGTCCGGCTCCGCCGGACCCACCCGGTGCTGCGGCAGCGGGCCTTCTTCTCCGGCCGGGCCGCGACGCCCGGCGGCCAGCCCGACCTGGCCTGGTTCACCCCGCGCGGCAAGGAGATGACGGAGGCCGACTGGTTCGCCCCGACCGCCTGCCTGGGCATGCTGCTCTCCGGCGCCGCGATGTCGGAGCGCGACCCGTACGGCCGCCCGCTGCGCGACGACAGCTTCCTGCTGCTGATGAACGCCGGGCCCGGTCCGGTCGCCTTCACCCTCCCGGGTGAACCCTGGGCCGCGCCGGACCCTGGGTACCGAACGGTTCTGGACACCGCGGCCGAGGAGACCGGCAACGGCAGCCGCGCGCACCGGCCGCAGGACGCCGTGACCCTGCTCGGCCGTTCCCTGCGGCTGCTGCGCACCTCCGCGCCGGAGTGAGCCGACCGGCACCTGCGCGCAGGTGGCCGGTTCTCGTCGACAGGTCCGAAAAACCGGATGAGAAATGACGCGGTCACGACCTACCCTCGCGGCGATGCCCGAGAACCGAACCCCCACGCCCGCGCCCGCCCGCCGGTCGACGGTCCGCTCGCTGCTCCGGCTGTGGCCCTACGCCCGGCCGATCCGCCTGCGGCTGGCCGTCTCGGTCGGCGCCGCCCTGCTCGCGTCGTTCGCCCTGCTGCTCGTACCGATGGTGCTCGGCCGGATCGTCGACGGGCCGATCGCCGACCACGACCTCGGCGCGCTGCCCCCGCTGATCGCCCTGCTGCTGGTGCTCGGACTGCTGGAGGCGGGCCTCTTCTACACCCGGCGGGTCATCCTCGCCCGACCCCTGGCCGGGGTGGAGACGGCGATGCGCGGGGACCTCTTCGCCCGGCTCCAGCGTCTGCCGATCTCCTTCCACGACCGCTGGGGCTCCGGCCAGCTGCTCTCCCGGGCCACCGCCGACATGTACACCATGCGGCTGTTCCTGACCTTCCCGCTGGTCTTCCTGATCGTGAACTCGCTGACCTTCCTGGCCGGCACCGCGCTGATGTTCACCCAGGACTGGCGGCTCGCGCTGATCGCGCTGCTGCCCGCCGCCCCGCTGATGCTGCTGACCCGGCGGTTCGAGGTCGGCTACTCCGGCGCCGCGCGCCGCGCCCAGGACCAGAACGGCGACCTCGCCACCGTGATCGAGGAGTCCGTCCTCGGCATCCGCATCCTCAAGGCCTTCGGCCGTCACCGGGCGATGGCCGAGCGCTTCCGCGGGCAGGCCCGCGCGCTGCGCCGCACCGAACTGCGCAAGGCCGGCCTGCTCGCCAACCTCTGGGCGGTCATCGTGGGCCTGCCCGAGCTGGCGCTCGGCTGCGCCCTGGCGGCCGGCTGCTACCTGGTCGCGCACGACGAGCTGAGCACCGGCACGCTGGTCGCCTTCCTCTCCACCGCGCTGGCGCTGCGCTGGCCGGTCGAGTCGCTGGGCTGGCTGCTCGCCTACGCCAACGAGGCGGCCACCGCGAGCGACCGGTTCTTCGAGATCCTGGACGAGCCGCTGCCCGCGGAGACCGCCGGGCCCACGGCGGCCGCCCCCGTCCCCGGACCGGACGCCGGGGTGCGCGACGGCATCCGCCTCACCGGCGTCCGCTTCCGCTACCCGGATGCCCCGCCGGACGGACCCGACCTGCTCCGCGGCATCGACCTGCACATCCGCAGCGGCGAGACGATGGCCCTGGTCGGCGCCACCGGCAGCGGCAAGACCACGCTCACCGCGCTGCTCCCCCGTCTCTACGAGGCCACCGCCGGCACCATCACCCTGGACGGCCGGGACGTCCGCGAACTGCCCCGGGAGCGGCTGCGCGAGCTGGTCTCGGTGGCCTTCGAGGAGCCCACCCTGTTCTCGGCCACCGTCCGGGAGAACGTGCTGATGGGCGCGCCCGGCGCCGGCCCGGAGCGGCTGGCCGCCGCACTCGCCACCGCCCAGGCCAGCTTCGTCGAGAAGCTGCCCGAAGGGGTGGGGACCGAGGTCGGCGAGCAGGGGCTCAGCCTCTCCGGCGGCCAGCGCCAGCGGCTCGCGCTGGCCCGCGCGGTGGTCGGCGACCCGGAGTTCCTCGTCCTGGACGACCCGCTCTCGGCGCTGGACGTGCACACCGAGGCGCTGGTCGAGCAGGCGCTGCGGCAGGTGCTCGCCTCCACCACCGCGCTGGTGGTGGCCCACCGGCCGAGCACCGTGCTGCTCGCCGACCGGGTCGCGGTGCTCGCGGACGGCCGGATCGAGGCCGTCGGCACCCACCAGGAGCTGCTGCGCAGCTCGGCGCGCTACCGCGAACTCATGACGGGCGAGTCCGCCCGCGTACCCGGGGCCCTCGTCCCGGAGGGGAGTCCCACCCGATGACCACCACCGTCGAACCCGGCCGGAGGACGGCGAAGGACGCGCGGGACGGCGCGGGCACCGCGGCCGCACCCGAGGACGAGCTCCCGCCGCCGCCCGCCGACGAGGAGGACATCCCCGTCCCCCCGGGCGCGCCCCGGGCGCTGCTGCGCGCACTGCTCGGCCCGCACCGGGCCCGGATCGCCGTCGCGATGGCGGTGATCCTGCTCCAGCAGGCCGCGCTGCAGTCCGGCCCGCTGCTGGTGGCGATCGCGATGGACCGCGGCATCCCGGCGCTGCGCGAGCACGACGCCGGACCGCTGATCGCGGTGATCTGCGCCTACCTCTCCTTCGCCCTGCTGAGCACCGCCCTGCAGTGGGCGTTCATCAGGATCAGCGCCCGGGTCAACCAGGACATCCTGCTGGAGCTGCGCGGCCGGATCTTCCGGCACGCCCAGCGGCTCAGCCTGGACTTCCACGAGCGGTACACCTCCGGGCGGATCATCTCCCGCGCCACCAGCGACGTGGACGCGCTGCGCGAACTGCTCTCCGAGGGGCTCCAGGAGCTGCTGACCGTCTTCCTCTCGGTCTGCTACATCTCGGTGCTGCTGCTGGTGATGGACTGGCGGCTCGGCCTGGTCTCGCTGGCCTCCTTCGTGCCGCTGTTCCTGATCGCCCGTTCGTTCCGGACCCGCTCGCGCCGGGTCTACCGCCGCTCGCGCACCTCGGCCGCCTCGCTGATCGTCCGGTTCACCGAGACCATGAACGGCATCCGCCCGGTGCAGGCGTTCCGCCGCGAGCAGGCCAACGACGCCGCGTTCGGCGTCGTCAACCGGCAGTCGGCCACCGCCACGGCGGACGGCCTGCTGGAGATCGCCCGGTACGTCGGCCTCTCCCGCACCACCGCCAACGTCTGGATCACCGGGGTGGTGCTGCTCGGTGCCTTCCTGGTCACCGACGGCGCCGTGGAGCTGGGCGTGCTCACCGGCTTCGTCCTCTACCTGCGCCGGCTGTTCGACCCGATCGACCACCTGGCGATGTTCCTGAACGGTTACCAGTCGGCCGCCGCCGCCCTGGAGAAGATCGCCGGACTGCTCGCCCACGAGCCGACCGTGGTCGAGCCGGCCGAGCCCGTGCAGTTGCCGGAGCCGCGCGGCGCGGCGGGCGAGCGGGTGGTCGGCCGGGAGGTGCGCTTCGAGAGGACGCGCTTCGCCTACCGCACCGGCAAGGAGGTGCTGCCCGCCTTCGACCTGGTGCTGCCGGCCGGCCGGACGGTGGCCGTGGTCGGCGCCACCGGCGCGGGCAAGTCGACCGTCGCCAAGCTGCTGGCCCGCTTCTACGACCCGACCGGCGGCCGGATCACCCTGGACGGGGTGGACCTGCGCGACCTCGCCACCGCGGACCTGCGGCGCGGGGTGGTGATGGTGACCCAGGAGTCTTTCCTGTTCTCCGGAACCGTCGCCGAGAACATCGCCATCGGCCGGCCCGGCGCCACCCGCGAGGAGGTCGAGCAGGCCGCCCGGGCCATCGGAGCGTACGAGTTCATCGCCGCGCTGCCGGACGGCTTCGACACCGACGTGCGCAAGCGCGGCGGCCGGATCTCGGCCGGCCAGCGCCAGCTGGTCGCCTTCGCCCGCGCACTGCTGGCCGACCCGGCGGTGCTCATCCTGGACGAGGCGACCAGCTCCCTGGACGTGCCGGGCGAGCAGGCCGTCCAGCGGGCGATGCGCACGGTGCTGGCCGGGCGGACGGCGGTGATCATCGCCCACCGGCTCTCCACGGTCGAGATCGCCGACCGCGTCCTGGTGATGGACCAGGGCCGGATCGTCGAGGACGGCACCCCGGAGGAGCTGATCGGCGGCGGAGGCCGGTTCGCCGAACTGCACCAGGCCTGGCGGGACAGCCTGGTCTGAGCCGCGCCCCTGCGGAAGGGCCCGACGGGCGGGGGGCCCGGGGCACCGCGCCCCGCCCCCCGCCCCGTGCTCAGCGCAGCAGCCCCGCGTCCATCCCGGTCGACTCGGCGGGCAGCGCGACCAGGCCCAGCTCGGCCGGTGAGGCCAGCCGCGGGTGCGCGGGCAGCACCCGGACGGTGTAGCCGAACGGGCCGGTCCGGGAGAGCTCCAGCGAGCCCTCGTAGCGGGTGCGGCCGTCGAGGTCCGGCCCGCCGACCGGCTTGAGCGCGAGCACCCGGGCGTCCGAGATGCCGTCCGACTCGTCGACCCGCCCGGAGACCGCCTGGACCTCGACGTCCCCGGGCTCCAGCGTGCCGAGCGCGACCTGCACCCGCAGCGCCAGCGAGCTGCCCAGCTCCTGCGCCTCGTCGGGGCACTCCGCCTCGACGTGCTCCACCCGGACGGCCGGCCAGGCCTCCCGGACCCGTGCCTTCCAGCCGGCCAACTCCCGCGCGCCGGCGTGGTCCTCGGCGGCCAGCTCCCGCTGGGCCAGGGCGGCCGGGGTGTACAGCCGGTCGACGTACTCGCGGACCATCCGCCCGGCGAGCACCTTGGGCCCGAGGGTCACCAGGGTGTGCCGGACCATCGCGATCCAGCGGTGCGGCAGCCCGTCCGCGCCACGGTCGTAGAAGCGGGCGGCCACCTGGTGCTCGATCAGGTCGTACAGCGCGGCAGCCTCGATGTCGTCCCGGCGCTCGGCCTCGCCGCTGTCCGGGTCCAGGACGCCGCCGGCCTCGTCGGCGGTGGGGATCGCCCAGCCGTTCTGGCCGTCGTACCACTCGTCCCACCAGCCGTCCAGCACGGACAGGTTGAGGCAGCCGTTCAGTGCGGCCTTCATCCCGGAGGTGCCGCAGGCCTCCAGCGGGCGCAGCGGGTTGTTCAGCCAGACGTCGCAGCCGGGGTAGAGGTGGCGGGCCATCGCCATGTCGTAGTCCGGCAGGAAGACGATCCGGTGGCGGACCGCCGGGTCGTCGGCGAAGGCCACCATCTGCTGGATCAGCCGCTTGCCGCCGTCGTCGGCCGGGTGGGCCTTGCCGGCGACCACGATCTGCACCGGTCGGGTGGGGTGCAGCAGCAGCGCCCGGAGCCGGTCGTGGTCGCGCAGCATCAGGGTGAGCCGCTTGTAGGAGGGCACCCGGCGGGCGAAGCCGATGGTCAGCACGTCGGGGTCGAGCGCGGAGGCGACCCAGCCGAGTTCGGCCTCGCCGGCGCCGCGCTGGCGCCAGGAGGCGCGCAGCCGGCTGCGCGCCTCGTCGACCAGCTGGGAGCGCAGGGTGCGGCGCAGCTCCCAGATGTCGGTGTTGGCGATCTTCTCCAGCCCGGTCCAGCGCTGGGCGTCGCCGGTGGTCATCGCGGACTCGGCGCGCTCGGCACCGATCTCGGCGGCCCCGAGCCGGACCACCGCCGGGTCGATCCAGGTGGCGGCGTGCACGCCGTTGGTGACCGAGGTGATCGGCACCTCGGCGGGGTCGAAGCCCGGCCAGAGGCCGTTGAACATCGACCGGCTGACCTCGCCGTGCAGGGTGGAGACCCCGTTGGCGCGCTGGGCGAGCCGCAGGCCCATGGCGGCCATGTTGAACAGCTTCGGGTCCCCGCCGCGCCAGGACTCGGCACCGAGCGCGAGCACCTGGTCCACCGGCACACCCGGCAGCGCGGCGTCCCCGCCGAAGTGGCGGGCGACCAGGTCGCGGTCGAACCGGTCGATGCCGGCCGGTACGGGGGTGTGGGTGGTGAACAGGGTGCCGGCCCGGACGGCCTCCAGGGCGGCGGCGAAGTCGAGGCCGGGGCCGGCCGCGCCGTCGGCGATCAGCTCGCGGATCCGCTCGACGCCGAGGAAGCCGGCGTGCCCCTCGTTGGTGTGGAAGACCTCGGGGGCGGGGTGGCCGGTGAGCCGGCAGTAGGAGCGGACCGCACGGACGCCGCCGATGCCGAGCAGCATCTCCTGGAGCAGCCGGTGCTCGCTGCCGCCGCCGTAGAGGCGGTCGGTGACCTCGCGCTCGGCGGGCGTGTTGGCCTCGATGTCGGAGTCGAGCAGCAGCAGCGGGACGCGGCCGACCTGGGCCCTCCAGACGTGCGCCGCGAGGGTCCGGCCGCCGGGCAGGGCGAGGTCGACCCGGCAGGGGGTGCCGTCGCTCTCCCGGAGCAGGGTGACGGCCAGTTCGTCCGGATCCAGCAGGGGGTAGCGCTCCTGCTGCCAGCCGTCCCGGTCGAGGGACTGGCGGAAGTAGCCGTGCCGGTAGAAGAGCCCCACGCCGATGATCGGGACGCCGAGGTCGCTGGCGGCCTTGAGGTGGTCGCCGGCCAGGATGCCGAGGCCGCCGGAGTACTGGGGCAGGGCGGCGGCGATGCCGTACTCGGGCGAGAAGTAGGCGACGGCGGCGGGCTGCGCGGCGCCGGCCGCCCGCTCGGCGGTCTGGTACCAGCGCGGGCCGGCCAGGTACTCCCGCAGGTCGTCGGCGAGGTCGCCGAGTCTGCGCAGGAACCGCCGGTCGGCGGCGAGCGCGGCGAGCCGGGCCGCCGGGACCTCCCCGAGCAGGCGCACCGGGTCCTCACCCGTCGCGGCCCAGACCTCCGGGTCCACGGACCGGAAGAGGTCCCTGGTCTCGGGGTGCCACGACCAGCGCAGATTGAGGGCCAGCTCGTGCAGCGGCTGGAGTTGTTCGGGCAGGACGGTGCGGACGGTGAATCTGCGGATTGCCTTCACGGCGTGAAGCGTAGCCGCGGCCACCGTCGTGATGGTGCGTCAAGCGGGCTATTGCGCCTCCGTTCGGCCTATTGATGAGATCGCATTCGGCGCATTGGACTGCACGGGGGGCGCGCGAGGCGCACTTTCCGACGGTTCGCACTACCAATGCATGAACACCGTGGAACAGATCCATTTCCGCCGGGCACCTCCGCCCCGAGAAGGGCCGAAACTACTGTCGTACCGCTGCGAAAGTCTTGTCCCCGATGCGACTATGAACCAAGGTCGTTGATGCTGTGGGGAGTGCGGCGACGGGTGGCGCCCTCCTCGAAGCAGCACGTCCGAATCCTTTTCGCGTTGATCGTTCCTCATCCTCCTTAGCCCATTCGGCGCTCACCGCGCGCCGGTGCGTGTCCTCGTCCTCGGCCTGCTCGTTCACGGGTGGGTTGGGTCGCCCAGGGGCGTGCCCCGAGAGGCGTGCGCCGGGACGCGCGCGGGCTCTCGGGCTCCCCGTCACGGGCTTGACGGGAGCGGGGCAGGTTGCCGGGGACGGCGGCGCGGGCAGGCTTCCGGTCGCACGGCCTCCCCCACCCAGCAGTCCTCCCGGTACTCCCCCCGGCCCGTGCGGCCCGCGGGAGCTGCCGCCGATCTCGGGCAGGAGTTTGGCATGCACGGCGACACGCGGGACCAGTCCACACCGGTGGCCGACACCGTCGACCCAGCGGTCGCGGAATCCGCCGGACGGATGGATTCTGACACTCGGACAGACGCGCCGATGCCGGGACCCCGGGGTGCCGGGGCTATCCGTACGGAGCAGCAGGCAGAGCCGGCCCGGCAACCCGGGGCCGAGGAGAGCCGACCCACGGCACCGCGCAAGCGCACCACCACCCGGCGCAGCGCCACCGCCGCCACGTCCACCACCGAGACCACCGCCGGAGCCGGCACCGCCACCGCGAAGGCCGGCACGGCGCCCCGCAAGGCCCCCGCCCGGGCCGCGGCCGGTCGGACCTCCCCCGCCCGCAAGACCGCCGCCCGCAAGACGACAGAGAGCGACACCGTGATCGGCCGCATCCCCGTCCTGGACGTCAACCCCCTGGTGGACGCCGGCCGCCGCCCGGCCAAGGCCGTGGTCGGCGAGACCTTCCTGGTCACCGCCACCGTGTTCCGCGAGGGCCACGACGCGGTGAACGCCAACGTCGTCCTGCGCGACCCGCGCGGCCGCAGCGGCCCCTGGACGCCGATGCGCGAACTCGCCGAGGGCACCGACCGCTGGGGGGCGTACGTCACGCCGACCGCACCCGGCCGCTGGTCGTACCTGGTGGAGGCGTGGAGCGACCCGGTCGCCACCTGGCGCCGGACCGCCGCCGTGAAACTGCCCGCCGGGATCGACACCGCACTGGTGCTGGAGGAGGGCGCGCTGCTGCTGGAACGCGCCGCGGGCGGCGTGCCGAAGAAGGAGGGCCGGGCCCACGTGCTGGCCGCGGTGGACGCGCTGCGCGACGCCGGCATGCCGCCGCTCTCGCGGCTCGCCGCCGCACTCGCTCCCGAGGTGCTGGACCTGCTGGCCCGCTATCCGCTGCGCGAACTGGTGAGCGCCTCCCGCCCGCTGCCGCTGCAGGTGGACCGCGAGCGGGCGCTGTTCGGCTCCTGGTACGAGTTCTTCCCGCGTTCGGAGGGCGCGGTGGTGGACCCGGCGGGCGTCGAACCGCCGCGCTCGGGCACCCTGCGCAGCGCCGCCGAGCGGCTGCCGGCGATCGCCGCGATGGGCTTCGACGTGGTGTACCTGCCACCGGTCCACCCGATCGGCCGAGCCTTCCGCAAGGGCCCGGACAACGCCCTGACGGCCGGTCCGCACGACGTCGGCTCCCCGTGGGCGATCGGCTCGCCGGAGGGCGGGCACGACGCCGTCCACCCGGACCTCGGCACCCTCGGGGACTTCGACCACTTCGTCGCCGAGGCCGCGGCCCTGCACCTGGAGGTGGCGCTGGACTTCGCGCTGCAGTGCTCGCCGGACCACCCGTGGGTGAACAAGCACCCCGAATGGTTCAGCCACCGCGCCGACGGCACCATCGCCTACGCGGAGAACCCGCCCAAGAAGTACCAGGACATCTATCCGATCAACTTCGACCAGGACATGGACGGAATCGTCAAGGAGACGATTCGAATCCTCCGGTTCTGGATGTCCCATGGAGTGCGGATCTTCCGGGTCGACAACCCGCACACCAAGCCCGTGGTGTTCTGGGAACGCGTGCTCGGCGACATCGCCCGCACCGACCCGGATGTCGTGTTCCTGGCGGAGGCCTTCACCCGGCCCGCGATGATGCACACCCTCGGGAAGATCGGTTTCCACCAGTCGTACACGTACTTCACCTGGCGCAACACCAAGCAGGAACTCATCGACTACCTCACCGAGCTCTCCGGTGACGCAGCCGCGTACATGCGGCCCAACTTCTTCGCCAATACGCCGGACATCCTGCACGCGTACCTCCAGACCGGCGGCCGGGCGGCGTTCGCGATCCGCGCCGTCCTGGCCGCCACCCTCTCCCCCAGCTACGGCGTCTACGCCGGCTACGAGCTGTACGAGAACGACCCGGCCCACCCGGGCTCCGAGGAGTACCTGCACTCGGAGAAGTACGAGCTCCGCCCGCGCGACTGGAACCGCACCGACACCCTGGCCCCGCTGCTCACCGTGCTGAACCGGCTGCGCCGCCGCCACCCCGCCCTCCAGCAGCTGCGCGCCCTGCGCTTCCACCCGACCGACAACGACCAGGTGCTCGCCTACTCCAAGACCGCGACCACCCCGGACGGCCTCACCGACCACGTCATCACGGTGGTCAACCTGGACCCGCACCACGCCCAGGAGGCCACCGTCACCCTCGACGGGGACGGGCCCTTCGTGGTGCACGACGAGCTCACCGGCGCCGCCTACACCTGGGGCCGGCACAACTACGTCCGGCTCGATCCCTCAGCCGAGCCGGCTCACCTCCTCACGGTTCGGAGGAACCCAGCGTGACAGTGAACGAGCCCGTCCCCGACACCTTCCCCGAGACCTCGAAGAAGAACCTGGACCCCGAATGGTTCAAGCGTGCGGTCTTCTACGAGGTGCTGGTGCGGTCCTTCCAGGACAGCAACGGCGACGGGGTCGGGGACCTCAAGGGGCTCACGTCCAAGCTCGACTACCTGCAGTGGCTCGGGGTCGACTGCCTCTGGCTGCCACCGTTCTTCGCCTCGCCGCTGCGCGACGGCGGGTACGACGTCGCCGACTACAAGTCGGTCCTGCCGGAGTTCGGCGACCTCGCCGACTTCATGGAGTTCGTGGACGCCGCGCACGCCCGCGGCATGCGCGTGGTCATCGACTTCGTCATGAACCACACCAGCGACCAGCACCCGTGGTTCCAGGCCTCCCGGGAGGACCCGGACGGCCCGTACGGCGACTTCTACATGTGGGCGGACGACGACAAGCAGTACCCGGACGCCCGGATCATCTTCGTCGACACCGAGACCTCCAACTGGACCTACGACCCGGTGCGCAAGCAGTACTTCTGGCACCGGTTCTTCTCCCACCAGCCGGACCTCAACTACGACAACCCCCGGGTCCAGGACGAGATGATCGCCGCGCTGCGGTTCTGGCTCGACCTGGGCATCGACGGCTTCCGGCTGGACGCCGTGCCGTACCTGTTCGCCCGCGAGGGGACCAACTGCGAGAACCTGCCGGAGACCCACGAGTTCCTCCAGCGGGTCCGCAAGGAGATCGACGCCGACTACCCGGACACCGTGCTGCTGGCGGAGGCCAACCAGTGGCCGGAGGACGTCGTCGACTACTTCGGCGACTTCGCCTCCGGCGGCGACGAGTGCCACATGGCGTTCCACTTCCCGGTGATGCCCCGCATCTTCATGGCGGTCCGCCGGGAGTCCCGCTACCCCGTCTCGGAGATCCTGGCCAAGACCCCGCGCATCCCGCACGGCTGCCAGTGGGGCATCTTCCTGCGCAACCACGACGAGCTGACCCTGGAGATGGTCACCGACGAGGAGCGCGACTACATGTACGCGGAGTACGCCAAGGACCCGCGGATGCGTGCCAACGTGGGCATCCGCCGCCGGCTCGCCCCGCTGCTGGAGAACGACCGCAACCAGATCGAGCTGTTCACCGCCCTGCTGCTCTCCCTGCCCGGCTCGCCGGTGCTGTACTACGGGGACGAGATCGGCATGGGCGACAACATCTGGCTGGGCGACCGGGACGGCGTGCGCACGCCGATGCAGTGGACCCCGGACCGCAACGCGGGTTTCTCCTCCGCCGACCCGGGCAGGCTCAGTCTGCCGCCCATCATGGATCCGGTGTACGGCTACCAGGTGACCAACGTCGAGGCGCAGCAGAGCAGTTCGAGTTCGCTGCTGCACTGGACGCGTCGCATGATCGAGATCCGCAAGCTCAATCCGGCGTTCGGTCTCGGGACGTACACCGAGCTGCCCTCCAGCAACCCCGCGGTGCTGGCCTTCGTGCGCGAGTACGAGGGGGACCTGGTCATGTGCGTGAACAACTTCTCGCGGTTCGCGCAGCCGACCGAACTGGACCTGCGGCAGTACGGCGGGCGGTACCCGGTGGAGCTGATCGGCGGGGGGCGCTTCCCCTCGATCGGCGAGTGGCCGTACCTGCTCACCCTCGCCGGCCACGGCTTCTACTGGTTCCAGCTCCGCCGGCCCCCGCGGCTGAGCGGGACCAGGCGATCGAAGTAACGATCCGCCGGAGGCCGCGTCACCGCACCACCGCGGGGAGCACCGCGAGCACCACTTGACCCTCCGGGGGCGCGAGTTGAAACCCCGCGCCCCCGGAGTTCTCTGCACCACCGCGTACGGAGAACAGCCCAACGGCCACCTACACGAAGGCGTGACACCCGAGCCCCCTGCTCGCGTGCCGCAGCCGCCGCGCCGCCGAAATCCGGAAGACTGACGGACCCGGCCAGACCCGTCGGGCAGTCCGCCCGCTTCCGGGGAAAGGGAGTCATGTCCGAAACCTCCCGTTCTCAGGCCCACCTGCACCGCGACACACCCGCCGGCACCGCCGCGCCGGCGGGCCCGCGGGGCGTCGGGGCCCGGAGAACCGCACTGGGGGTCAGCGAACTCGTCCAGGCGGCGCTGCCGCTGATCGCCGAGTGGCTCCCCACCCAGCGCTGGTACGCCGGCAAGGGACGGCCCATCACCGGTCTGACCCCGGTGGTCGGCACCCCGCTCCAGGTCGGCGACCCCGCCCTGCTGCACCTGCTGCTGCGGGTCGAGCACGCCGCCACCGCCGGCGCCCCGCACGGGGACCTCTACCAGCTGCTGCTCGGCGTCCGCTCGCAGGGCCCGGCGGACATCGAGCCGACCGCGGTGCTCGGCCGGCTCAGCCAGGGCCCGTACGACGGCGCCGCGCTCTACGACGCGGTGCACGACCCGGAGCTGACCGGGCGCCTGCTCGAACACCTGGCCACCGGCGACCGGTTCGGCTCGCTGTCGTTCCGCCGCACCCCCGGCTCCGGCCTGCCCGCCAACCTCCCCGGGCGCGCCTCCACCGCCGAGCAGTCGAACAGCTCGGTCATCTACGGCACCTCGTACATCCTCAAGCTGTTCCGGCGCATCCACCCCGGCACCAACCCGGACCTGGAGCTCTCACTGGCGCTCTCGCGGGCCGGCTCCACCCGGATCCCCCGGGTCGCCGCCTGGTTCGAGAGCCGTCTGGAGCGCGCGGAACCGGCCACCCTCGGCCTGCTCCAGCGCTACCTGCCGGAGGCCGAGGACGGCTGGGAATTGGCGCTGGACCAGGTCGGCCGGCTCAAGGGGGACCCGTCGCCCGGCAACTTCGCGATCGAGGCGCACCGGCTCGGCCGGGCCACCGCGGAGGTGCACCGGGTGCTGGCCCGTTCGATGCCGGTGGCCCGGCTGGACCGGGCCCAGACCCGGCAGCTGGCCACCGCGATGGCCGACCGCCTGGACAGCGCGGTGGCCGCCGTCCCCGGACTGATGCGCTACCGGGCCGCGCTGCGCAGCGCCTTCCAGCAGCTGGCCGACGCCCACCCGGACGGGATGCCGGTCCAGCGGATCCACGGCGACCTGCACCTCGGCCAGGCCATGCGCACCCCGCACGGCTGGGTGCTGCTGGACTTCGAGGGCGAGCCGGCCAAGTCGGTGGCCGAGCGGCGCGAGCCGCAGACCGCGCTGCGGGACGTCGCCGCGATGCTCCGCTCCTTCGACTACGCGGCCGCCCACCTGCTGGCCGGGGGCCCGCCCGACCCGGAGCTGGCCCACCTGGCCGCCGCCTGGGCGCAGCGCAACCGCACGGCGTTCTGCGCCGGCTACACCGCCGGGGGCGGCACCGACCCGGCCGCCTCGCCGGAGCTGATGCGCGCGCTGGAGATCGACAAGGCGGTCTACGAGGTGGTCTACGAGGCCCGGCACCGGCCCAGCTGGCTGCCGATCCCGCTGGCCGCGATCAACCGGCTCGCCCTGACCGTCTGAACCGGGGCCGGCCGACCGGGCCGGCCGCACCCCGGCCGGCCGCCCAGGCGGCCGTCCCACCCGTCCCACCCGTCCCCTTCCCGACCGCCCGTCCTCGCCCAGCCTCCGCCCTCGCCCCCCGCCCGCGTTCCCCGGCTCCACCCCCGCTCCCGCCCCCGGAGCAAGCCCACCTTGCCGCCGACGTTCCCGCGGCCACCCCGATTCCGCAGGAGGACCACGCCGTGACGCCGCTCGACCCGCCCGGCCGCACCACCCGTACCGTCCCCGCGACCTTCCTGGCACCCGCGGACTCCGCACGGCGCGAGCCCGCGGCGCCGGCGGCGGGCGCGGCGCCCACCGCCCCCCGGCGCGCCGAACCGCAGCCGCCGGCGGCGGACGGGGACCCCGCCGCGCCGGTGGGCGCGCTGCGGCTGCCCGAGGCGCCGCTGCCGCCCGCCGAGGTGGACCGGCTGGTCGGCGGTAAGCACCACGACCCGCATGCCCTGCTCGGCGCGCACCCGGTGCACGGCGGCACCGCGATCCGGGTGCTGCGCCCGTTCGCCGAGCGGGTGGTGGTGGAGACCGCGCACGGCCCGGCGGAGCTCACCCACCAGCAGGGCGGCCTGTTCACCGGCCTGCTGGCCGGTGCCGAGGTGCCCGACTACCGGCTGCTGGTGACCTATCCCGGCGGCGCACCGCTGCGCCAGCACGACGGCTACCGGACCCCGCCCACCCTGGGCGAGCTGGACCTGCACCTGATCTCCGAGGGCCGGCACGAGCAGCTCTGGAAGGCGCTCGGCTCGCACGTGCGCACCGTCGACGGGGTGCACGGCACCGCGTTCGCGGTCTGGGCGCCCAACGCGGTCGGCGTCCGGCTGATCGGCGACTTCAACCACTGGGACGGCACCGGGCACCCGATGCGCTCGCTCGGCTCCTCCGGCATCTGGGAGCTGTTCGTGCCGGGCCTGGCCGAGGGAACCCAGTACAAGTACGAGATCCACACCCGGCAGGGCTGGGTGCTCGACAAGGCCGACCCGCTGGCCCGGGCCGCCCAGTGCCCGCCCGGCACCGCCTCGGTGGTCACCTCGTCGTCGTACCGGTGGCAGGACGACGAGTGGATGGCCCGGCGGGCCCGCTCCGCGCACCACCGGGCGCCGATGTCGGTGTACGAGCTGCACCTGCCGTCCTGGCGGCCCGATCTCACCACCTACCGCGAGATCGCCGAGGAACTCCCGCGCTACCTCAAGGAGTTGAACTTCACCCACGTGGAGTTCATGCCGGTGATGGAACACCCGTTCGGCGGCTCGTGGGGCTACCAGGTCTCCGGCTACTACGCCCCCACCGCCCGGCTCGGCACCCCCGACGACTTCCGCCACCTGGTCGACACCCTGCACCGGCACGGCATCGGCGTGATCGTCGACTGGGTGCCCGCGCACTTCCCCAAGGACGACTTCGCGCTGGCCCGCTTCGACGGCGAGCCGCTGTACGAACCGGCCGACCCGCTCCGGGCCGAGCACCCGGACTGGGGCACCCTGGAGTTCGACTACGGCCGCACCGAGGTGCGCAACTTCCTGGTCGCCAACGCGGTGTACTGGTGCGAGGAGTTCCACATCGACGGCCTGCGGGTGGACGCCGTCGCCTCGATGCTCTACCTCGACTACTCCCGCGAGGGCGGGGCCTGGACGCCCAACCAGCACGGCGGCCGGGAGAACCTGGACGCGGCCGCCTTCCTCCAGGAGATGAACGCCACCGTCTACCGCCGCTGCCCCGGCGTGGTCACCGTCGCCGAGGAGTCCACCGCCTGGGGCGGCGTGACCAGGCCCACCGACAGCGGCGGCCTCGGGTTCGGGCTGAAGTGGAACATGGGCTGGATGCACGACTCGCTGGTCTACATGTCCAAGGAGCCGGTGCACCGCAAGTACCACCACAACGAGATGACCTTCTCGATGGTGTACGCCTACTCGGAGAACTACATCCTGCCGATCTCGCACGACGAGGTGGTGCACGGCAAGCAGGCACTGGTCGCCAAGATGCCCGGCGACTGGTGGCAGCAGCGCGCCAACCACCGGGCGTACCTGGGCTTCATGTGGGCGCACCCCGGCAAGCAGCTGCTCTTCATGGGCCAGGAGTTCGCCCAGGGCGCGGAGTGGGACCACGAGCACGGCCCGCAGTGGTGGGTGCTCGACGAGGCGTGGCCGGCCGCCGAGGAGCACCTCGGGGTGCGCCGCCTGGTCCGCGACCTCAACCGGCAGTACCTGGACGCCCCGGCCCTGTGGGAGCTGGACACCACCCCGGACGGCTTCCGCTGGCTCGACGGCGGGGCAGCCGACGACAACCTGCTCTCCTTCGTCCGCCACGCGGCGGACGGCACGCCGCTGGTCGCCGTCTGCAACTTCTCCCCCGTGGTCCGGCACGGCCACCGGGTCGGCCTGCCCGCGCTCGACGGCCGCGAACAGCTCTGGGAGGAGGTGCTGAACACCGACGCCGAGACCTACGGCGGCAGCGGCGTCGGCAACTCGCGCCCGATCAAGGCGGAGGCCACGGGGTGGAACGGCCAGCCCCGCAGTGCCGAGCTGGTCCTCCCCCCGCTCGCCACCATCTGGCTCCGCCCGGCCTGAGACCCACGGGCGTGTCCGACGATTCGCGCCTGGCGGGAATCGCCGGACACGCCCCGGGCTCCCCGCCGGGGACCGGTCCTCGGCAGGCGGGGGCCCTGGCGCGGGGGCGAGCCGGAACCGTCCGGCTCCGACGGCTGCGGCGAGCCCGCCCGACCCCGACCCCGACCCCGACCCCGACCCCGGCCCCGGCCCCGACCCGACGTGACCTTCGTCCCTTGCCCGCGGGGCGGGACTCTGCTCGCGGACGTGTGTTCGCGGTGCGAAGGTATGGTCGAGACGACCACTCTCTGAGACGACGGGACGGAGACAGCCGCCGTGGCGCGCAGCGTGTACGTGACCGGGATCGACCGGGGAGACGGCCGCCAGGCGGTCGAGCTCGGGGTCATGGAACTGCTCACCCGCCAGGTGGACCGGGTGGGGGTGTTCCGGCCCCTGGTGCACGCGCACGCGCCCGTGGGGGCGCCTCCCGGCCCGCGGGCCGGGGCAGAGGCCGGCTCCGACCACGTGGTGGAGCTGCTGCGGGCCCGCTACCGGCTGGACCTGCCGGCCTCCGAGCTGTACGGCCTCACCTACGAGGAGGCCGCCGCCCTGCAGGCCGCCCACGGGCAGGACGAGCTGGTCTCCGTCCTGGTCGACCGCTTCCGCGCGGTGGAGCGTCGCTGCCAGGCCGTGCTGGTCCTGGGCACCGACTTCGCGGACACCAACATCCCGGACGAACTGGCCTTCAACGCCCGGCTCGCCAACGAGTTCGGCGCCGCCGTGCTGCCGGTGGTCGGCGGCCACGCCCAGGACGCCGAGGCGGTGATCGCCGAGGTCCGCAACGCCCACCGGGCCTACACCGATCTCGGCTGTGCCACGCTGGCGATGATCGCCAACCGGGTCGCACCCTCCGCCAAGCAGCGGATCCAGCGCAAGCTCACCGAGAAGCTGGCGATCCCCGCGTACGTCATCCCGGAGGAGCCGGCGCTGGCCGCGCCGACCGTCGCCCAGCTGGTCGAGGCCACCGGCGCCGAGGTGCTCACCGGGGACGCGGCGGGCCTGGCCCGGGACGTCCGCGGCTTCGTCTTCGGCGGCGCCATGCTGCCCACCTTCCTGGACGCGCTGACCGAGGGCGCCCTGGTGGTCACCCCCGGGGACCGCGCCGACCTGGTGATCGGCTCGCTGGCCGCGCACGCCGCCGGCGCGCCGCCGATCGCCGGCGTGCTGCTGACGCTCGGCCAGCACCCCGGCCCGAACGTCATGGCGCTGGCCGCCCGGCTGGCCCCCGGCACCCCGGTGGCGGTCGTCCCGGAGGGCAGCTGGCCCACCGCCGCCACCCTCACCCACCTGGAGGGCAAGCTCTCCGCAGCCAGCCCGCGGAAGGCCGAGATCGCCCTCGGTCTCTTCGAACTGCACGTGGACACCGTCGAGTTGACCAACCGGATCGAGGTCGGCCGGTCCGAGCGGGTGACCCCGATGATGTTCGAGCACGAGCTGCTGGAGCGGGCCCGTTCGGCCCGCCGGCACGTCGTCCTCCCCGAGGGCACCGAGGAGCGGGTGCTGCGCGCCGCCGAGATCCTGCTCCGCCGCAACATCTGCGACCTCACCCTGCTCGGCGAGCCCGACGCCGTCCGTCGCAAGGCGGCCGCCCTCGGCATCGCCCTGCCGGCGGTGGGGGCACCTCCCGGCCACCGGGCCGGGGGAGAACCGGCGGCCGACCGCGCCCGGGTCCGGATCGTCGACCCGGCCACCAGCCCGCTGCGCCGCCAGTTCGCCGAGCTCTACGCGAAGCTGCGCGCGCACAAGGGCATGACCGTCGAGCTGGCCCACGACGTCGTCACCGACGTCTCCTACTTCGGCACCCTGATGGTCCAGGAGGGCATAGCCGACGGCATGGTCTCCGGCGCGGTGCACTCCACCGCCGCCACCATCCGGCCCGCCTTCGAGGTGATCAAGACCTCGCCGGGCGCGGCGATCGTGTCGAGCGTCTTCTTCATGTGCCTGGCCGACAAGGTGCTGGTCTACGGCGACTGCGCGGTCAACCCGGACCCGGACGCCCAGCAGCTGGCCGACATCGCCATCCAGTCCGCCGCCACCGCCGCGCAGTTCGGCGTCGAGCCGCGGGTCGCGATGCTCTCCTACTCGACCGGGACCTCCGGCTCCGGCGCCGACGTCGACAAGGTCCGCAAGGCCACCGAACTGGTCCGCCGGCTGCGCCCGGACATCCTGGTCGAGGGGCCGATCCAGTACGACGCGGCGGTGGACGAGCACGTCGCCGCCACCAAGCTGCCCGGTTCGCCGGTGGCCGGCCGGGCCACCGTACTGATCTTCCCGGATCTCAACACCGGCAACAACACCTACAAGGCGGTCCAGCGCTCGGCCGGCGCGGTGGCGGTCGGCCCGGTCCTGCAGGGTCTGCGCAAGCCCGTCAACGACCTCTCGCGCGGGGCGCTGGTCGAGGACATCGTCAACACCGTCGCGATCACGGCCATCCAGTCGCAGGAGCACGGCCCGTCGCAGGAGCACGGCCCGTCGCAGGAGGCACAGCAGTGAGTGAAGGCACCCGGGTCCTGGTCCTGAACGCCGGCTCCTCGTCGGTGAAGTACCAGCTGATCGACATGCTGGACGGCTCGCGCCTGGCGTCCGGACTGGTCGAGCGGATCGGTGAGGCCGGCGGCCGGCTGGTGCACACCCCGCGTACCGGCGGGCGGCGCGAGGCGGTGCAGGTCTTCGCCGACCACGACGCCGCGCTGAAGGCCGTCGCCGAGGAGCTGGCCGCCGACGGCATCGGCCTCGACTCCCCCGAGCTGGCGGCGATCGGCCACCGGGTCGTCCACGGCGGCCTGCGGTTCACCGAGCCGACCGTGGTGACCGACGAGGTGCTCCGGGAGATCCGCCGGCTCGTCCCGGTGGCCCCGCTGCACAACCCGGCCAACATCACCGGCATCGAGGTGGCCCGGGCGCTGCGCCCGGACCTGCCGCAGGTGGCCGTCTTCGACACCGCCTTCCACGCCTCGATGCCCGAGCACGCGGCCCGGTACGCCATCGACCGGGCGGTCGCGGACGAGCACCGGGTGCGCCGCTACGGGTTCCACGGCACCTCGCACCAGTACGTCTCGCGGGCCACCGCCCGACTGCTCGGCAAGGACCCGGCCGAGGTCAACGTGATCGTGCTGCACCTGGGCAACGGCGCCTCCGCCTCCGCGGTCTCCGGCGGGCGCTGCGTCGACACCTCGATGGGCCTCACCCCGCTGGAGGGCCTGGTGATGGGCACTCGTTCGGGTGATGTCGACGCGGGCGTGGTCTTCCACCTGCACCGGGTCGGCGGCCTGTCCGTGGACGAGATCGACGACCTGCTCAACCGCCGCAGCGGCCTGCTCGGCCTCTGCGGGGACAACGACATGCGCGAGATCATGCGCCGCACGGCGGAGGGCGACGCGGACGCCCGGCTGGCCTTCGACGCGTACGTCCACCGGCTGCGCAAGTACATCGGCGGCTACTACGCGGTGCTCGGCCGGGTGGACGCGATCGCCTTCACCGCCGGCGTCGGCGAGAACGCGGCCCCCGTGCGGGCGGCGGCCACCGCCGGGCTGGAGGAGCTGGGGATCGCCGTCGACCCCGAGCTGAACTCGGTGCGCTCCGGCGAACCGCGGATCATCTCCTCCGCGTACTCCCGGGTGGCGGTCGCCGTGGTGCCCACCGACGAGGAGCTGGAGATCGCACGGCAGGCGTTCGCCCTGGTCCACCGGGAGTCCGCGGACTGACACCCCGTCGTCTCGGTCCGCGAAATCCTTCGTCGGCGATTCCTCGCGATTCGCGCCGAATGCACCTATAACACGAACGGATAGACTGACCGATATGCGCCGAGCGAAAATTGTCTGCACCCTGGGTCCGGCCACGGACTCCTACGAACAGCTGAAGGCCATCGTCGAGGCGGGCATGAACGTCGCCCGACTGAACATGAGCCACGGCACCCATGCGGACCACGAGGAGCGGTACCGCAAGGTCCGCCAGGTCTCGGAGGACACCGGCAAGGCCATCGGCGTCCTTGCCGACCTCCAGGGTCCCAAGATCCGTCTGGCGACCTTCGCCAACGGCCCGGTGACCGTCGACAACGGCGACGAGTTCACCATCACCACCGAGGACGTCCCCGGCGACCAGCACATCTGCGGCACCACCTACAAGGGCCTGCCCGGCGACGTGAAGCCCGGCGACCCGATCCTGATCAACGACGGCGTCATCGCCCTGGAGGTCGTCAGCGTCGACGGCCCGCGGGTGAAGACCGTGGTGGTCGAGGGCGGCGTGCTCTCGAACAACAAGGGCATCAACCTGCCCGGCGCGGCCGTGAACGTGCCCGCCCTGTCCGAGAAGGACAAGGACGACCTGCGCTTCGCCCTGGAGCTGGGCGTCGACATGATCGCCCTCTCCTTCGTCCGGAACGCGGCCGACATCAAGGACGTCCACGAGGTCATGGACGAGGTCGGCATCCGCGTGCCGGTCATCGCCAAGATCGAGAAGCCGCAGGCCGTCGAGGCCATGGAGGAGATCGTCCTCGCCTTCGACGCCATCATGGTGGCCCGTGGCGACCTGGCCGTCGAGTACCCGCTGGAGCGGGTGCCGCTGGTCCAGAAGCAGCTGATCACCCTGGCCCGCCGCAACGCCAAGCCGGTCATCGTCGCCACCCAGATGATGGAGTCGATGATCCACGCCTCGCGCCCGACCCGCGCCGAGGTCTCCGACGTCGCCAACGCCATCCTGGACGGCGCCGACGCGGTGATGCTCTCCGCCGAGTCCAGCGTCGGCAAGTACCCGGTCGAGACGGTCCGCACCATGAGCCGGATCTGCGAGAAGGCCGAGGAGGAGCTGCTCGGCCAGGGCCTGCAGCCGCTGAACCCGGGCCGCAAGCCGCGCACCCAGGGCGGCTCGATCGCCCGCGCCGCCTGCGAGCTGGGCGACTTCCTCAACGGCAGGGCGCTGGTCGCGTTCACCAAGTCCGGTGACACCGCGCGCCGGCTCTCCCGCTACCGCTCGCCGATCCCGGTCATCGCGTTCACCCCGGACGCCGCCACCCGCAACCAGCTCTCGCTGAGCTGGGGCGTGCAGGCGTACGTGACCGAGCAGGTCGGCTCGACCGACGAGATGGTCGCGCAGGTCGACCGCGAGCTGCTGCGCATGGGTGAGCTGGGCGAGGGCGACACCGTCATCGTCACCGCCGGCTCGCCGCCCGGCGTCCCCGGCAACACCAACATGGTCCAGGTCCACCACCTGGGCACCCGCGGCGAGTAGTCGCCGGGAACGCCCGTGGGGCGGCCCCCTCCGCAGTGGAGGGGGCCGCCCCACGGGCGTTCCCGGAGCCGTGCGGGCCGCAGGGACCCGCGACCGGACCTAGCGGTTGCCGACGTACGGCGTGTCGTCGTTGTAGAGCCGCATGCCGGGGATCTTCAGCGTGCCGCCGAACTGGCCGGCCTGGACCGCCGTGACCCCGGTCATCTCCAGCCAGAGCGGGATCTCCAGCTTGCCGATCAGGTCGTACAGCCACTGCGGCAGCGGGCCGTCCGGGGTGAGGGTGAGCTCGCCCAGGTCGATCGGGACGGGCAGACCGAGCACCTTGGAGAGGTGGCCCGACATCCGCTCCACGTACATGGTCACCGGGCCCTTGCGCATGGTGGAGACCGAGCCGGGCGCACCCTTGACGTGGAAGGTCCTGCCGTTGCCCTCCAGGGTCGACATGTCGAGGTTCTCGATGTCCACGCTGTCGACCACGAACTTCAGCACACGCTTGGTGCCGGTGGGCGTCTGGACCTTGACCACGCCCATCAGCACGGCGTGGTTCAGCGTCAGCCGGCTGGTCTGCAGGGTCCAGTTCTGGTCCGGGACGAGGATCGGGTTGTCCGGCGTCTCCCCGGCCGAGAGGCCCTTCAGCGGGACGAGGCAGTTCGGGTCGGCGCTCGGCGAGGCGGAGGCGGACGGCGTCCGGGCCCCGGACGACGGCGCCGCCGAGCCGGTGGCCCTGGCGCCGGCGGACGGCTTCGCGGCGGTCTTGCCGCTGCCCGGCGAGGCGGACGCCGTCGGATCCGGCGCGGCCGCCGCGTGGCCGGAGGGCGCGGCCGCGGGGGCCGGGCCGGCGGCGGAGGACGGCACGGGCGCGGCGGGCGCCGGAGCGCCCGCGGCCGGAGCGGCCGGGGCCGCCGCCGCGCGGTTGCCGGCGGCGGGCGCCGTGGTCGCGGACGGGGCGGTCGGGGCCGCCGTCGCGCTGCCGGTGGAGGCCGACGGGCTGGGCGAGGCGCTCGGGTTCAGCAGGTTGGTGATGCCGCCGACGACGTCGTCGATCAGCCCGGCCTGGACCACCTTGCCGGAGCCCTCGACGGCCGCCGACCGCACCGGGGCCGAGGCCGGGCTCGACGCGGGCGCCGGAGCCTGGCTGATCGGCCCGGACGTCGGGGCCGCCGGAGTCTTGGGGGCCGCCGTCGGCGCCGACGACGCCGTCGAGGGCGCGGCCGGCGCGGTGGTCGGGTCCGCCGGGAGCGGCACGGACGGGCCGGGCAGCGGCGGGGGCAGCTCGCTCTTCGGAACGGGCGTCTCGGCCACCGCGGGCGGCTGCACCGGGGTGTCCGGCGCGCTGGCGCAGGGCTTGCCGGCGGCGGGCTCCGCGACGGCCGCGTTCGGCGTGTACGTGGCGGCCATCAGCAGCGCGGTCGGCACCGCGGCCATGGCCAGCGCCCGCCCCCGCAGCCTGGCCCGGACCGGCGTCCGGCGGGCGGCGTGCCGCCCGGAGCGCTGCTCCGGCTCGGCGGGCCGGCCCTGCTGCTCCTGCGGGGAGGTCACCGCGCCTCCTCGACGTCGCCGCCCTGCTGCCGCGGGAGGGTGCCCTCGGCGGTCGGGGTCTTGTCGAGGACCGGCCGCTCGCCCTGACCGGGCACGGCCGGCAGCGGCGCGGTGGCGGCCTCGGCGGTCGGCGCGGTCGCCTTCGCCGGGGCGGCTGCCGCGGTGGCGGCGGTCTCCGCAACGGGCTCGGCGGCGACGGCCGCGGCGGTCGCGGGGTCGGCGGCCGGCTCGGCCGCGACGGGGTTCGGCGCCCAGGCGACCATCAGCCCGCCGCCGATCAGGCCCGGAAGCAGCGACATGCCGAAGCCGGAGAGGTTGGAGACCGGGATCGACACCAGGGTGAGCAGCATGGTGGCGACACCGGCGAAGACCCGCACGGCCGACTGGAACCAGGCGGTCAGCCCCAGCACGATCAGCAGGACGCCGATGATCAGTGACCCGGCGCCGGCGGTGGTGGCCATGGCCACCGTCATGCCGTTCAACGAGAGCTTGGCGTAGGGGAAGTACATGATCGGGACGCCGGCGAACATGGCCAGCAAGCCGCCGTAGAACGGCCGGGACCGGCGGAAGTTACGGAACACCCGGCGCACCCACTGGACGGGGTTCTCGTGGTCGGCGGGCCGCAGCTCGGCAAGGGCGCTGGACACGGTGCAGCTCCTCGATGGTGTGAACGAGGGGAGAAAACGGGAGGGGGAGGCCCGGGAACGGCGCACACACCGTCCCCGGCCCCCCGGGTGCCGTGCTCGGAGGCGGGTCGCAGGACCCGCCGCCGGTCAGCGGCCTAGTAGCACTCGTGCCCGCCGTCGGTGTGCAGGTTGAGCTTCAGGCCGTTCAGCGTGAAGGTGCCCGCCGAGGTGGCCCAGGCGGTCTGCTGCACGTTGTACAGGTCGGCCTTCTCGGCCGCCTGGGCGAAGCCGACCTTGCCGGTGGGCTTGGTGCTGCCGGGCAGCGCGCCCTTCCAGTTCTCGGTCGCGGTGCCCTTGAGGGTCGCGGCGTCCTGGCCGATGTTGATGTTGGTGAACTCGGCGTCCGCGTTCAGCTGGTCCAGGTCGATCAGCAGGTTCTTCGCGGAGACCTGCTTCGCGACGTCGTCGGAGTAGCCGGCCTCCAGACGCAGGGTGATCTTGGGCAGCTTCCACGGCAGGCCGGGGATGATGTTCGGGTCGGTCACGACCGACTGGCAGAGGCCCTTGATGGTGGCCGAGTCGAAGGCCGAGACGGCGACCGGGTGGGGCGTGCCGTTGGCCTCGGCGTCGATGGAGCCGAACTGCGCGAAGTTCTTGCCGTGCAGCTCCTGCGTGGTGACCTTGAAGCTCTGGCCGGAGACGCTGAACGACGCCGCCAGCGCGTTGTTCGCCATCGCGACGCCGACCGCGGCGGTGGCGGCGATGCCCGGCACCATCACGAGGGCGAAGCGCTTCCAGCGGGTCTTGCCGTAGGTCTGGGACATGCGAGTCCTCCTTCTAGGACGTACATCTCCGGCGCCCGGCGGTGCGTCCCGCACCGGTGGGGGCCTGGGATGGGAGAGAGCTACGTCCTCGGTAGCGGAGAGCGCCGTGGGCGTCGTCGGACGCGGGAGCGGCCGGCACACAGCGGCACTCCCGTCCCTTCACCGACCACCCCTGAGGGGCGGCGGGCAGGACCGACGACATCGGCGATCACCCCCGAGCGACAACCAGCGACCGCGCGGGCCGCGCGGCCGGTCGAAGGACAGGAACCGCCGTGGGACCGCGGATACCCCCCTGCCCTCCCTGCCGCCGGCCGTGACCGACGGCTCGCCCGGTGGGGATCCCTCACTCCGTGCGCCGACCGGCTGCCGGGGCGTGGAGTCTGGGACCGGGCGTCGCCGATGCTGCTTGAATCCCGGGCGAAGCACAAGGGGTTCATTACTGACGGGTAATCCAACATCACATGTCGGCGATCATGAAATCGGCCGACTGCTCACCCAGAGTGACGAAATGAAGGAAACGTGACGGCGAAATGCGTCGGAAACACCTGCGAAACACCCGTGGGTGATCACCTGAAGTGACCACCCACGGGTGTTGTCAAGATTTGGTAAACCTCTCACGCGATGACCGGATTGTCGCCAAATCACCAGCGACACCGCAGGTCATCCGCCGTGCCAGAACGCGCCCGCGGGCGGCGTCCGGCCGGTCCCGGCGGAGCAGGCCCGGAACGGGCGGGCTCAGAACAGCACGCGGGCCAGCGCCGTACGCGCCGCCGTCACCCGCGGGTCCTCCGGGCCGATCACCTCGAACAGCTCCAGCAGACGGAGGCGGGCCGTGTCCCGGTCCTCGCCGAAGGTCCTGCCGACGGTGTCCACCAACCGGCCGAAGGCGTCCTCGACGTGCCCGCCGACCAGGTCCAGGTCGGCCGCCTGCAGCTGGGCCTCGACGTCCTTGGGGTCGGCTGCGGCCGCGGCCCGGACCGCCTGCGGGTCGAGCGCCTCGACCCGGTGGAGCAGCTCCGCCTGGGCCAGGCCCAGGCGGGCCTCGGTGTTGCCCGGCTGGTCGGCCAGCACGTTCCGGTAGGCCTGGACCGCGCCGCCCAGGTCGCCCCGGTCGAGTGCCTCGTGCGCGGCGGCCAGCGCCGGGTCCTCCGGCACCACGGGCGCGGACCCGCCGGCCGCACCGGGCACCGCGGAACCGCCGACCACGCCGAACCGCTGCTCGGCGACCAGGATGAGCTGGTCCAGCACCTTGCGGACGTTGGCCTCGCTCTCGGCCCCCTGGAACAGCGGGACCAGCTGGCCGGCCACCACGGCCATCACGGCCGGGATGCCCTGGATGCCGAACTGCTGGGCGAGCAGCTGGTTGGCCTCGACGTCGATCTTGGCGAGCACGATCCGGCCGGCGTACTCGTCGGCCAGCCGTTCGAGGATCGGGCTGAGCTGCTTGCACGGGCCGCACCACTCGGCCCAGAAGTCGATGACCACCGGCACTTCGGTGGAGCGCTGGACGACCTCGGACTCGAAGGTGTCCTCGGTGACATCGATGACGAGCTCGTACGCGGGCCGGTCGGGTGCCACCCCGGCCGCCTCGGCGGCGGCCGCCTGGCGGGCCCGCTCGGCCCGGGCCTGCTCGGCCTTCTGGGCGGCCTCGCCGGCCGCCTTCACTGCGGCGAGATCGACCGCACCGCGCAGGGCGGCGCTGTTGGGACGCGAATTCCGTGGCTGCATGGCACCATCCTCCCCCGTCCGCGCCGCTCCCGGGCACCAACCTGGGAAAACCGCCCGCGCGGGCTGCGCGGCACCGGCCTCCCGGGACTGACGCCCGCCCCCTGAAACCCCAACCGTCCAGCGCGGATCCCCACCCGCGCCCGCGCCGCCCCCGTCCCACGGGGTTGCGGCGCCTGGTCGTCACTGCTTTCGCTACGACTCGTAGCGTAACTGGACCGAGGGCCCCCGCCGCAACCCCATCCGCCTTTCCCGGGACGTGAGCTGCCCCACTTTCCCGGGCGGCCAGGCTGACCCGGAGCGCGGGGAGTCGCTACCGTTACCGGTCCCACCCATGTTACTTACCAGTAAATCGCAAGGAGGCGCGGTGCCGGCCCCCCAGCCCCCCGTGACCCCGGACCGGCCGGCCGCCCGGGACGGCCTCCCGGAAGCCCCGGAGAGCCCCGACAGCACCACCGCCAGGGCCAAGGGCAGGCCGCGCAGCGCCGCCGCCGACCGCGCCATCCTGGACGCCACCCGCGAGGCCCTGGCCGAGCTCGGCTGGGGCGGCCTGACCATGGGCCACGTGGCCACCCGGGCCAAGGTCGCCAAGACCACCCTGTACCGCCGCTGGCCGTCCAAGAACGAGCTGGTGGTGGATGCCGTCGCGAGCCTCTTCGACGAGCTCGTCATGCCGGACCTCGGCAGCCTGCGGGCCGACATCGAGGCGGTGGTCTCCCAGTTCGCCGCCCTGCTGGCCCGGCCGGAGACCCAGGCGGCGCTGCTCGCCCTCTTCGCCGAGGGCACCCGCGACCCGCAGCTGCGGCGGCGGATCCGGGAGGCGATCGTCGACCCGCAGAAGCGCCTCGTCCGGCAGGGCCGGGCGTCCGCGCAGGCGCGCGGCGAGCTGGCCCCGGACTGCGACGAGACGGCGGCCTGCGAGGAGGTGGACATCATCTTCGACACCATCGCCGGGACGGTGGAGCACCGGGTGCTGGTGAGCGGCGAGCCGATCACCGCCGAGTGGACCAGGCGGTTCACCAACCTGCTGCTCGGGCCGTTCCCCAGCCTGGTGGCCTGACCGGCGCGGACCCGCGCCCGTACGCCGAAGCCGCCCCGCACGTTCCGTGCGGGGCGGCTTCGGCGTACGGGGCCGGGAGGCCGTCAGAACGCGGCGGGCTCCCGGTAGATCCCCCACTCCTCGCGCAGGGCGTTGCAGATCTCGCCGAGGGTCGCCTCCGCCCGGACGGCGTCGAGCATCGGCGGGATCATCGACTCCCCGGAGCGCGCCGCCGCCAGCATGGCGTCCAGCCCGGCCCGCACCGCCGCCTCGTCCCGGCCGGCCTTGCGCTCGCGCAGCACGCGCACCTGCTCGCGCTCGACCTCGTGGCTGACCCGCAGGATCTCCAGCTCGGGGGTGACGCTGCGCGGGTGGCAGTTGACGCCGACGACGCGCTTCTCGCCCTTCTCCACCCCCTGCTGGTACTGGAAGGCCGCCTCGGCGATCTCCCCGGTGAACCAGCCCTCCTCGATCCCGCGCAGGATGCCGGAGGTGATCGGGCCGATCTCGTGGTCCTCGCGGCCCTTGTCCAGGATCCGCTGGAAGATCGCCTCGGCCTGCTCCTCGATCCGGTCGGTGAGCGCCTCGACGTACCAGGAGCCGCCCAGCGGGTCGGCCACGTTGGTGATGCCGGTCTCCTCCATCAGCACCTGCTGGGTGCGCAGGGCGATCTCGGCGGCCTGCTCGGAGGGGAGCGCCAGGGTCTCGTCCAGGGCGTTGGTGTGCAGCGAGTTGGTGCCGCCGAGCACCGCCGAGAGCGCCTCGACGGCGGTGCGGACCACGTTGTTGTACGGCTGCTGCGCGGTCAGCGAGACCCCGGCGGTCTGGGTGTGGAACCGCAGCCACTGCGCCTTGTCGGTCGTGGCACCGAAGCGGTCGCGCATCCAGCGGGCCCAGATCCGGCGGGCGGCGCGGAACTTGGCGATCTCCTCGAAGAAGTCGAGGTGGGCGTCGAAGAAGAACGAGAGGCCGGGCGCGAAGACGTCCACGTCCAGGCCGCGGGAGAGGCCCAGCTCGACGTAGGCGAAGCCGTCCGCCAGCGTGTACGCCAGCTCCTGCGCGGCCGTCGCCCCGGCCTCGCGGATGTGGTAGCCGGAGACCGAGAGCGGCTTGTACGCCGGGATGCCCTCGGCGCAGTACGCCATCAGGTCGCCGATCAGGCGCAGGTGCGGCTCGGGGGCGAAGAGCCACTCCTTCTGGGCGATGTACTCCTTGAAGATGTCCGTCTGCAGGGTGCCGTTCAGCACCGCCGGGTCGACGCCCTGGCGCTCGGCGGCCACCAGGTACATGCAGAAGATCGGGACGGCGGGTCCGCTGATCGTCATCGAGGTGGTGACGTCGCCGAGCGGGATGCCCTGGAACAGCACCTCCATGTCGGCGGCCGAGTCGATCGCCACACCGCAGTGGCCGACCTCGCCGAGCGACTTCGGGTCGTCGGAGTCGTAGCCCATCAGGGTGGGCATGTCGAAGGCCACCGAGAGGCCGCCGCCGCCCGCCTCCAGGATCATCCGGTAGCGCTCGTTGGTCTGCTGGGCGTTCCCGAAGCCGGCGAACTGGCGGATGGTCCACGTCCGCCCGCGGTAGCCGGTCGGGTGCAGGCCGCGGGTGAAGGGGTACTCGCCCGGCCAGCCGATCCGCTCGAAGCCCGGCACGGCCTGCCCGGGGGCCGGCCCGTAGACCGGCTCGACCTCGTCGCCGGAGAGGGTGGTGAAGTCCGCGTCCCGCTTGCGGGCGCTGTCGTACCGCTGCTGCCAGCGCTGCCGCCCGCGCTCGATCTCCTCGGCGTCCATGGCCAAGAACTCCGCTCCGTACGGCCGCCACGGCACCGGGCGGCACAGCTATTAGGACGTCCTACTAATTTACTCGGACGTCCTAGTACTTGTCGACGGCAACACGCCCCCGGACCTGCGGACGGGCCGCGGACATGCGAAAGGGCGCCCCTCCCCGGAGCGGGGAGGGGCGCCCTCGCAGGCGCGACGGGTCAGACCCCGGCGGTCTGCCGGGCGGCCCCGCCGGCCGGCAGCTTGGCGGCGGCCTCCGCGGCCACCCGGCGCTCGGCGAAGAAGGAGGCGAACGGGATGCAGCCGGCGGCAAGGGTGAAGACCATCCGGCCGAGCGGCCACTTGAGCTTCTGGCCGAGCAGGAAGGTCACCACGAAGTACCCGATGTAGAGGTAGCCGTGCAGCATCGCCACGTACGTGGTCAGGTCCTCGGCGGTGCCGAAGCCGTACTTCGCCACCATGAAGCCGCAGAACACCAGCAGCGCCACACCGGTCGCCACGGCCAGGGCCCGGTACCAGCCCAGCAGGGGGGTCGCCTTCATACTCACATCGCCTCGCTCGGCAGGATCGGCCGGTACGCCCCGATCCGCGCACCGCTCCGAACGAGGGTAGCCGCCGTTTACGGGTGCGCCGTGCAGCGGCCTCGGGCCCGTTCCGTGGATCACGGCGACTCCGGTCCGGTCACTGCCCGGCCGGGGCGCCGCCCTCCTCGGTGAAGTCGCCGGCGGCGACCCGCAGCGGCTTGAGCAGCTCGAAGACCTGCCGGCACTGGTCGGCGCCGTACTCCTCCAGGCCGAACTCCATCGCCATCAGCTCCCGCGTGGCGTCCTCCACCGTCTCGCGGCCACGGGCGGTGATCGCGGCGAGCACACCGCGGCCGTCCAGCGGGTTGGGGCGGCGGGCGACCAGGCCGGCCCGCTCCAGGCGGTCGACGGTGTTGGTGACGCTGGTCGGGTGGACCATGAGCCGCTCGCCGATCTTGGACAGCGAGAGCTCGCCGGTCCGGCTGAAGGTGAGCAGCACCAGCGCCTCGTAGCGGGCGAAGGTCAGCCCGTACGGCTTGAGCACCGCGTCCACCCGCGAGAGCAGGATCTGGTGGGCGCGCATGATCGAGGTGATCGCCGCCATCGAGGGCACGGAGCCCCAGCGGCGGGTCCAGAGCTCGTCGGCGCGGGCGATCGGGTCGAAGTCGAGTGCGAGGGGCTTGGGCACCTCCTTACCGTACCGGCGTGCGGGACGGGTGTTACCAGGCGTCCTGATGGTGGACAAGCGCGATGCGTGGCGGGATCCCGCCAGTGGGGTCCGCTGGTCCGTACCAGCACGTTGCACACATGTGAACGGGCGACAACCACCCGCGGCGGGCAGGTTGTTGACCGCCGGACGGGCGTTCGGCCCGGTATCAGGCGTCGGTTCGGGCGGTAACCCGCTGAAAGACGGGGTGTTCTGACCGCTTTTGTCGCCCTGTTCACAATCCGCCGGACTGGCGAGACCTGGCCAATCGGTGAACCAGACCTGTCATTTCACTTGTTGGATTGTCATGCTTTCGGCCAGCCCCGTCCGGCAGGCCGCCACCCCACTCATCGGCGGCCCGCCGCTCGACCGCACGGAGCAGCACGTCAGCGCCCGTTCCGCCCCTCAGGTGCCAACCCCGGCACCCCGGAACGCGGTGCGACCGCGCACACGCGGTTTCCCGGAAGGACCCTGTACGTGAAGCGAAAGCTCGCAGCCGGCGCCGTACTCTCCGCCACCGCCCTCCTCACCGGCGTCATCCAGGTGAGCACCGCCGCCCAGGCCGCCCCGACCCCGTCGGCCGAGGCCCAGGCCGCGCAGCAGCGCGAGGCCGTCCTCGCGGTGGCGAAGGGTCAGTCCGACCCGCTGGCCAAGGCGCTGGCACTGGGCGGCCAGGAGAAGCTGGTCGCCAAGGACGCCGTGGTGGACGCCAACGGGACCCGCCACCTCCGCTTCGAGCGCACCTTCGCCGGCCTGCCCGTCCTCGGCGGCGACCTGGTCGTGCACCAGGCCGCCGACGGCGCCGTGAAGTCCGTGGACAAGGCCGTCAGCGCGCAGATCGCCCTGCCGAGCCTGACCCCGAAGATCCCCGCCGACCAGGCGTCCGCCCAGGCCTCCGGCGCCGTCCAGGCGACCGTCGGCATCGCCGCCGACAAGGACGAGTCCCCGCTGAAGGAGGTCCACCAGGCCGGCGCCGCCCAGCTGGTGGTCTGGGCTGCCGACGGCAACCCGCGCCTGGCGTACCGGACGACCGTCGAGGGCCTGCGCGCCGACGGCACCCCGTCGAGCCAGCTGCTGGTCACCGACGCCGCCACCGGCGAGGTGCTCTCCACCCACGAGCAGGTGCAGACCGCGACCGGCACCGGCAAGGGCGTCTTCGTCGGCACCGTCCCGCTGACGACCACCCTGAGCGGCTCGACCTACCAGCTCAAGGACACCACCCGCGGCGGGCAGTCGACCAGCGACCTCAAGGGCCGCACCTCGGGCTCGGGCACCCTGTACACCGACGCCGACAACGTCTGGGGCACCGGCACCGTCTCCAGCGGCCAGTCGGCCGCGGTGGACGCGCAGTTCGGCGCGGCGGCGACCTGGGACTACTACAAGAACTCCTTCGGCCGCCTGGGCATCAAGAACAACGGGGTCGGCGCCACCAGCCGCGTCCACTACGGCAAGAACTACGTGAACGCGTTCTGGAACGACTCCTGCTTCTGCATGACCTACGGCGACGGCACCAGCAACACCCACCCGCTGACCGAGCTCGACGTGGCCGGCCACGAGATGACCCACGGCGTCACCTCCGCCACCGCGGGCCTGAACTACTCGGGCGAGTCCGGCGGCCTGAACGAGGCCACCTCGGACATCTTCGGCACCATGGTCGAGTTCTCCGCCAACCTGGCGTCCGACACCCCGGACTACCTGATCGGCGAGCTGATCGACATCAACGGCGACGGCACGCCGCTGCGCTACATGGACAAGCCCTCGAAGGACGGCGGCTCCGCCGACTCGTGGTACTCCGGCGTGGGCAACCTGGACGTCCACTACTCGTCCGGCGTGGCCAACCACTTCTTCTACCTGCTGGCCGAGGGCAGCGGCGCCAAGACCGTCAACGGCGTCAGCTACAACAGCCCGACCTCCAACGGCTCCACCGTCACGGGCATCGGCCGGACCAAGGCCGCGGCCATCTGGTACCGCGCCCTGACCGTGTACTGGACCTCCACCACCGACTACAAGGGCGCCCGCACCGGCACCCTGAGCGCGGCGGCCGACCTCTACGGCGCGGGCAGCGCCGAGTACAACGCGGTGGCGGCCGCGTGGAGCGGCGTCAACGTCAACTGACGCCAGCGCCGCAGGGGCGCCCGGGGTCCTCACTGGGAGGGGAGGCCCCGGGCGCTCGCGCGTTCCCGCGTCGGGCCCGTCGGGCCGCGGGGACCGCGGGCGGCCGGGCGGCGGAGGCGGGCGGCCGCCCGCGGCTCGCCGGTTAGCAAGCGCCGCCGCCCCCGGCAAGCCCGCCCGCTGGCGGGATCCCGCCAGCGGGCAAACCCCGCGATCCGGACACCTGCCCCGCCCGCACCACCGGTACCGGCGACTGGCGAGACCTGGCCAATCCCGGCCGCCGCCCTGTCCTTTCCCGCACCGCACTTGTCATGCTTCTGACCAAGCCCCGTTCGACGACCGTCGCCCCCACCCATCGACGGCTCGTCAAGGACCGCACGGGAGCAGCACGTCAGCGCCCTACCGCCCCACGGCGCCAACCCCGGCGCCCCGGTATGCGGCGCGACCGCGCACACGCGGTTTCCCGGAAGGAACCCCGTACGTGAAGCGAAAGCTGACAGCCGGAGCCGTACTCTCCGCCACCGCCCTGCTGGCCGGCGCCATCCAGGTCGCCGCCGCCCCCGCCCAGGCCGCCGCCCCCTCGCCCGTCCAGCAGCGCGAGGCGCTGATCGCCCTGGCCGGCGGCGAGGCCGCCCCGGTGGCGCAGGCGCTCGCGCTCGGCGGCCAGGAGAAGCTGGTGGTCAAGGACGCGGTGCTGGACGGCAACGGCGACCGGCACCTGCGGTACGAGCGGACCCTGGGCGGCCTGCCGGTGCTCGGCGGCGACCTGGTGGTGCACCAGAAGGCCAACGGCACGATCACCTCGGTGGACCGGGCCTACGAGGGCCGGCTCGCCCTGGCCGGCCTCACCCCGGCGCTGTCGGCCGAGAAGGCCTCCGCGCAGGCGCTCGGCGCGGTCCGGGCGACCGTCGGCGTCGCCGCCGACGAGGACGAGGCGGCCATCAGCCGGGTCGACGGCGCCGACGCGGCGCAGCTGGTCGTCTGGGCCGCCGACGGCAACCCGCGACTCGCCTACCAGACCGTGGTCCACGGGCAGCGGGCCGACGGCACCCCGAGCAGCCAGCGACTGGTCACCGACGCCGCCACCGGGGCCCTGCTCTCCAGCCACGAGGAGTTCCAGACCGCGACCGGCAGCGGCAAGGGCGTCCACGTCGGTTCGGTGACGCTGACCACCACCCAGAGCGGCTCGACCTACCAGCTCAAGGACGCCTCCCGGGGCAACCAGTGGACCGGCAACGCCGCCAGCGGCAACGCCCTGTACACCGACGCGGACAACGTCTGGGGCAACGGCCTGGCCTCCAACACCCAGTCCGCCGCCGTGGACGCCCAGTTCGGCGCGGCGGCCACCTGGGACTACTACAAGAGCACGTTCGGCCGCAACGGCATCAAGAACAACGGCGTCGGCGCGAGCAGCCGGGTGCACTACGGCAACGCCTACGTGAACGCGTTCTGGAACGACTCGTGCTTCTGCATGACGTACGGCGACGGCTCCGGCAACACCAACCCGCTGACCGCGATCGACGTGGCCGGCCACGAGATGACCCACGGCGTCACCTCCGCCACCGCCGGGCTGGTCTACTCCGGCGAGTCCGGTGGCCTCAACGAGGCCACCTCGGACATCTTCGGCACGATGGTCGAGTGGTACGCCAACCTGCCGGGCGACGTGCCGGACTACCTGATCGGCGAGAAGATCAACATCTTCGGCAACGGCAAGCCGCTGCGCTACATGGACCAGCCCTCCAAGGACGGCAAGTCCAAGGACGCCTGGTACTCGGGGGTCGGCAACCTCGACGTCCACTACTCCTCGGGCGTGGCCAACCACTTCTTCTACCTGCTGGCCGAGGGCAGCGGCGCCAAGACCATCAACGGCGTCAGCTACAACAGCCCGACCTCCAACGGCTCCACCGTCACGGGCATCGGCCGGAACAAGGCCGCCGCGATCTGGTACCGGGCGCTGACCACCTACTTCACCTCGACCACCAACTACAAGGCCGCCCGCACGGCGACCCTGAAGGCGGCGTCGGACCTCTACGGCGGCACCGGCAGCACCGAGTACAAGGCCGTCGCCGCGGCCTGGAGCGCGGTGAGCGTCAACTAGTCCGCCGGCGGGCCGGACCCCGCGACGGGGAACCGGACCGCCTCCGAAACGGCAGCAGGCTGCCGGGGCCACCGGGAGAGGGGCCCCGGCAGCCTGCTGCTCGCCGGGCGGGAGGGTCAGGCGGCGGCGGGCTCGCGCACCGGCGCGAGCTCGCCGCGCTCCTCCTTCTTCAGGGTGCGCTCGGCGAAGAAGCCGCCGGTGGGCAGCACCGAGAGGACGAAGAGCAGGACGCCGCGCCTGGCGTCCCACTTCTGCGTCTGCCACGCCATGATCCAGAAGACCACGTACAGGATGAACAGGATCCCGTGGACCATGCCCATCACCGGCACCGCGTCGAAGCTGGTGGTGCGCTTGAGCACCGAGCAGACCAGGAGCAGGAGGAAGGAGAGGCCCTCGGGGCCGGAGACCAGGCGCAGGCGGTGGACGGCGCTGCTGTTCACGATGGGTACCTCGTATGGGGGTCGGAGATCGCTTGTGAACCGGCGCACAAGCCTCCCCGCCATTATCACCGAGCGCGCGGCCGGGCCTGCGCCCGGGGTCCGTGCCGGGCCCGCCGCCCGCCCCGTCCGGGACGCCCCGTTTGTCGCAGACCGGTACCAGAACGCCGACGCCCCCTCCCCGGGCCGGGCCGGGGCCCGCTACATTTCGGCCGTGGCACAGTTTCGACTCCAAGGGTCCAAGACGCTCGCCGTCGACATGACGGGCGACGGCGTCAAAGCCAGAAACGGCTCGATGGTCGCTTACACCGGCCAGATGAGCTTCAAGAAGCTCACCGGCGGCGGCGACGGCCTGCGCGGCATGGTGACCCGGCGCCTGACCGGCGAGCAGATGGTCGTCATGGAGGTGAAGGGGCAGGGCACCTGCTACTTCGCCGACCGGGCGACCGAGATCAACCTGGTCCGGCTGAACGGCGAGACGCTCTACGTCGAGTCGGACAACCTGCTCTGCACCGAGGGCACGCTGAAGACGGGCACGACCTTCACCGGGCTCAACGGCATCTCCTCCGGCAACGGCCTCTTCACCACCAAGGTCGAGGGCCACGGCTGGGCCGCCGTCACCTCCAAGGGACCGGCCGTCATCCTGCGGGTCTCCCAGGGCATGCCGCTGCGGGTCGACCCGGGGGCGTACGTGGCGCACACCGGCAACCTGAGCCGCAGCCTGAAGTCGGGTGCCGGCTGGACCACCTTCATCGGCGAGGGCGGCGGCGAGGCCGTCCAGGTGGAGTTCACCGGTGAGGGCCTGGTGTACGTGCAGCCGTCCGAGAAGCTGACCATCGGGGGCGACGTCTGATGCCGTTCACCAGGATCAACAACAAGATGATCGAGGCCCGGGTCGTCCCCGGGCAGCGGCTGTTCAGCCAGCGCGGCGCGATGCTCGCGTACACCGGCGAGGTGCGGTTCACCCCGAACATCACCGGCGGGCAGGGCGGCGTGATGTCGATGATCGGCCGCCGGGTGGCCAACGAGGACACCCCGCTGATGACGGTCGAGGGCCAGGGCAGCGTGATGTTCGGCCACGGCGGCCACCACGTCCACGTGATCGACCTGAACGGCGACACCCTGTACGTCGAGGCGGACCGGCTGCTGGCCTTCGAGGGCACGCTGCAGCAGTCCACCATGTTCATGGGCTCGCAGGGCGGCGTGATGGGCATGGTCCGCGGCCAGGTGACCGGCCAGGGCCTGTTCACCACCAAGCTGGAGGGCCACGGCGCGGTCGCGGTGATGGCGCACGGCGGCGTCTTCGAGCTGCCGATCACCCCGCACCAGCCGGTGCACGTCGACCCCCAGGCCTACGTCGCCCACCGCGGCCAGGTCCAGAACAAGCTGTCCACCGCGCTGGGTTGGCGCGACATGATCGGCCGCGGCTCCGGCGAGGCGTTCCAGCTGGAGCTGTCCGGCAACGGCACGGTGTTCGTGCAGGCGAGCGAGGAGAAGCTCTGATGTCCTACCCGCCGCAGCCCCCGTACGGGCAGCCGCACGACCCGTACGGCCAGCCGTCGCCGTACGGCCAGCCCTCGCCGTACAACCAGCCCACCCAGCCGGGCTTCCCGGCCGCCCCGCCGCCGCCCGGCTACGGCCCGCCGCCCGGCCAGGGGTACCCGCCCCCGCCTCCGCAGGGCTACCCGGCCCAGCCGCCGCAGCAGTACGCCCAGGAGCAGTACGGCGGCGCCCAGGCGCCGCTGCCCAAGGCGCAGGACGGCTCCGGCCCGGTGGTGCACGACGCGCACAGCCTGCCGGCCAACGACAACGTCAACCCGTACGCCTTCTCGGTCGACCTGAACGGCTCGTACTTCCTGCAGAAGGGCAAGATGATCGCCTACTACGGCGACATCTCCTTCAAGGGCGTGGGCGCGGGCGCGATCGACCGGATGCTCGGCATGCACTTCAACTCGCCGATGCACGCGGCGGACTGGGTGGTCGCCGAGGGCCGGGGCAAGCTGCTGCTCGCCGACCGCGCCTTCGACCTCAACTCCTACGACCTGGAGGACGGCAACCTCACCGTCCGCTCGGGCAACCTGCTGGCCTTCGAGCCGACGCTGCGGCTCAAGCAGTCGATCATCCCCGGCTTCCTCACACTGATCGGCACCGGCAAGTTCGTCGCCGCCTCCAACGGCCCGGTGCACTTCGTCGAGCCGCCGATCCGGGTGGACCCGCAGGCGCTGGTCGGCTGGGCGGACTGCCCGGCGCCGTGCCACCACTACGACCACGACTACATGCACGGGGTGATCGGCGGCATCCGCCGGCTCACCGGGCTGGGCGGCGCCTCGGGCGAGGAGCACCAGTTCGAGTTCATCGGCGCCGGCCAGGTGCTGCTGCAGTCCACCGAGGTGCTGATGGCCGAGCGCGCGGTCGGCCAGGTGCACGCCGAGGCGGGCGTACCGATGGGCGGGGTGCCCTCCCAGCACGCCTCCGGCCACGGCGGCCAGCTGCCCAACGTCAACGTCCCCGGGCTCGGTAACCTGGGCGATCTCGGGCGGCGTTTCGGCCTGTAAACTCGTACAAGATTGAACTAAATGCGGTATGCTCGTTGCATGGATACGCACACCATCGACGCCGCGGACGTCTCCCCCTCGGAACCCGAGGAGGAGACTCCCTGGCTGACCGCCAGGGAGCAGCGGATGTGGCGCGCCCATCTGGAGGTCGCCAAACTGCTGGACTACCAGCTCGGCCGCGAGCTCCAGCCGCACAACCTGGCGATCAACGACTACGAGATCCTGGTCGTGCTCTCCGAGGCCCCCGAGCGGCGGATGCGGATGACCGACCTGGCCACCGCGACCCTGCAGTCCAAGAGCCGGCTGTCGCACCAGATCACCCGGATGGAGTCGGCCGGGCTGGTGCTGCGGCAGGAGTGTCCGGGCGACCGGCGCGGCCTCTACGCCCACCTGACCGAGCACGGCTGGGCGACCATGCAGCGGGTCGCGCCCGACCACGTGCGCAGCGTCCGCGCGCACTTCATCGACCGGTTCACCCCCGAGCAGCTGGACGCGATGTACGAGGCGCTGGCCCCGGTCGCCGAGCACCTGCGCGGCCTGCGCGGGCGCGCCTGAGCGAGCACCGCGACGCCGACGCCGGAGGGCCGGCTCCCACCACGGGAGCCGGCCCTCCGGCGTTGCGAGCCCCGGGTCAGCCCCGGGTCAGCCCGGCGACCAGCTCGTCGGCCGCGCGGTACGGGTCCAGCTCGCCGTCCACCACGCGCTCGGCCAGCGTGGCCAGGTGGCGGTCTCCGTGCAGGTCGCCGATCCGGGCCCGCAGCGCGGCCAGGGCGATCGCCTCGACCTCGTCGGCGGCCCGGCGGCGCCGGCGGGTGGCCAGCTCGCCGTGCTCCTCCAGCCAGGCGCGGTGCTTCTCCAGCGCCTCGACCACCTCGTCCACGCCCTCGCCGCGGGCGGCGACGGTCTTCACGATGGGCGGGCGCCAGTCGCCCGCGTCACGGGCCTCGCCGAGGCCGAGCATGTGGTTCAGCTCCCGGGCGGTGGCGTCGGCGCCGTCCCGGTCGGCCTTGTTCACCACGAAGACGTCGCCGATCTCCAGGATCCCGGCCTTGGCGGCCTGGATCCCGTCCCCCATGCCGGGGGCCAGCAGCACCACGGTGGTGTCCGCCTGGGCGGCGATCTCCACCTCGGACTGGCCGACGCCGACGGTCTCGACCAGGATCACGTCGCAGCCCGCCCCGTCCAGCACCCGCAGGGCCTGCGGGGCCGCCCAGGAGAGGCCGCCGAGGTGACCGCGGGTGGCCATCGAACGGATGAAGACCTCGGGGTCGGTGGCGTGGTCCTGCATCCGGACCCGGTCGCCGAGCAGCGCGCCGCCGGAGAACGGCGAGGAGGGGTCGACGGCCAGCACCCCGACCCGCTTGCCGAGCCGCCGGTACGCGGAGACCAGGGCGGAGGTGGAGGTCGACTTGCCCACACCCGGCGAGCCGGTCAGGCCGACGGTGTAGGCGCGGCCGGTGTACGGCGCGAGCGCCGCCATCACCTCGCGCAGTTCGGGGGCGGCGTTCTCGACCAGCGAGATCAGCCGGGCCACGGCGCGCGGACGGCCCTGTCGGGCCTGCTCGACCAGCGTCGCGACATCGATCATCAGCAGCTCCTAGCGCCGAAGGGCTGCGGACCGCTTGTGGCGGTCCGCAGCCCCGAGAGGTGAGTCGGCCCGTCAGGCCTTCGGAACCCGGACGATCAGCGCGTCGCCCTGGCCGCCGCCGCCGCAGAGCGCGGCGGCGCCGACACCGCCGCCGCGGCGCTGCAGCTCCAGCGCCAGGTGCAGCACCACGCGGGCACCGGACATGCCGATCGGGTGGCCGAGCGCGATCGCGCCGCCGTTGACGTTGACGATGTCCGCGGAGACGCCGAGGTCCTTCATCGACTGGTGGGCGACGGCTGCGAAGGCCTCGTTGATCTCGATCAGGTCGAGGTCGCCGACCTCCAGGCCCTCCTTGGCCAGGGCGTGCTTGATCGCGTTGGACGGCTGCGACTGCAGCGAGTTGTCCGGGCCGGCCACGTTGCCGTGGGCGCCGATCTCGGCGATCCAGGTCAGGCCCAGCTCCTCGGCCTTGGCCTTGCTCATGACGACCACGGCGGCGGCGCCGTCGGAGATCTGCGAGGAGGTGCCCGCGGTGATCGTGCCGTCCTTGGCGAAGGCCGGGCGCAGCTTGCCCAGGCCCTCGACGGTGGTGTCCGCGCGGATGCCCTCGTCCTGGCTGAAGACGACCGGCTCGCCCTTGCGCTGCGGGATCTCGACGGGGACGATCTCGGCCTCGAAGAGGCCGTTCTGCTGCGCCTTGGCGGCCCGCTGGTGCGAGGCGGCGGCGATCTCGTCCTGCACGTCGCGCGGGATGCCGAGGCGGGCGTTGTGCTTCTCGGTGGACTCGCCCATCGGGATGTTCTCGTAGGCGTCGGTCAGGCCGTCGTGCGCCATCGCGTCCAGCATCTCGATCGCGCCGTACTTGAAGCCCTCGCGGGACTTCGGCAGCAGGTGCGGGGCGTTGGTCATCGACTCCTGGCCGCCGGCCACCACGATGTCGAACTCGCCGGCGCGGATCAGCTGGTCGGCGAGCGCGATGGCGTCGAGGCCGGAGAGGCAGACCTTGTTGATGCTGAGCGCCGGCACGTTCATCGGGATGCCGGCCTTGACGGCGGCCTGGCGGGCCGGGATCTGGCCGGCGCCGGCCTGCAGCACCTGGCCCATGATCACGTACTGGACCTGGTCGCCCGAGACGCCGGCCCGCTCCAGGGCACCCTTGATCGCGATGCCGCCGAGCTCGGCGCCGGAGAAGCCCTTGAGCGAGCCGAGCAGGCGCCCCATCGGGGTCCGCGCACCGGCAACGATCACAGAGGTGGTGTTGGTCATGGGACGGGCCCCTTCGCACGTCGTGGCCAGGTGAGGATGCGCTCAATGTACTGACCTGTAACCCGCCCGTCACCGGACCGACGGTGTGATCGAGCGCACTGGCACTGTCCAGTCAACACCGTGTCAACGCGATCCGGGTGAACCCTGCCCGGCGGCCCGCCGTGTGAGCAGGCTCGCACCTCCGTCACTGGCGCGCCCCGGACGCATGCGCTGCACTGTTTGGCGTCCCGTCACCCGCCCAGAACCGGAGGCCATCGTGCTGACCCGCATCGACCACATCGGCATCGCCTGCCGCGACCTCGACAAGACCGTCGAGTTCTACCGCGCCACCTACGGCTTCGAGGTCTTCCACAGCGAGGTCAACGAGGAGCAGGGGGTGCGCGAGGCCATGCTCAAGATCAACGACACCGGCGACGGCGGCGCCTCCTACCTCCAGCTGCTGGAGCCCACCCGACCCGACTCCACCGTGGCCAAGTGGCTGGAGAAGAACGGCGAGGGCGTCCACCACATCGCCTTCGGCACCGCCGACGTCGACGGAGACGCCGAGGCGATCCGGGGCAAGGGCGTCCGGGTCCTCTACGACGAGCCGCGGATCGGTTCGATGGGCTCGCGGATCACGTTCCTGCACCCCAAGGACTGCGGCGGCGTGCTGACCGAGCTGGTCACCTCGGCCGAACCGGGCTCGCACGAGGCCCACTGAGCCGCCCGGCGGGTGCCGTTCCCGGGCGGCACCCGCCGGTGACCCGTCAGTAATGTCGGCCAATGCCCGGAAAACTCCCACGCGGCCATTCCCCGGCCGAACACTCCCACTACAATGCCCAGGTGCGCGAAGGCTCCGGGGGACGGGGACGTCGAGCACGGCCGATGACAGGCCCGTCCGCCCTCCGGTGGTCGGCCCGTCGCAGGGGAGTCCATTACGCGGGCACGGCTGAACAGTCGCAGTTCGGATCTGTCACCATTCTCCACAAGGCAAGAGTTCGCCCAGGAGTCCACTCGGACGGGGGAACGCGGCACGACCGCGCTCCGTCGCCCGCCGGGACTCCGACGACCGCGGCGGACGCCCCTGCGAGGGGTCGTCCACCGGCCGCGGATGCAAGGACCAGTCGGACCGGGGCCCCGGACATCACGGGTGCCCGGGAACGGCCGGGTCGAGGACGCGACCAGGAGATGGATGGGACCGCGGAGTGCGGGGCTACGACCGCTACGAGGTTGACGATCACCTCTCCCAGTTCGAGGCCGAGATGGATCGGACTCGAAAGGAGCGGGACAAGGCCGTCGAGCATGCCGAGGACCTCGCCTACCAGGTGGAGGTGCTCCGGGCCAAGCTGCACGAGTCCCGCCGCATGCTCGCCCAGCCGCGTGCCTTCGACGCCGTCTCCGGCCAGGCCGAGCAGATGCTCCGCACCGCCGAGATGCAGGCCCAGCAGCTGCGCGCCGACGCCGAGCGCCAGCTGCGCGACTCCCAGGCCGCGACCCAGCGGATCATGGCGGAGGCCGCCGAGCGCACCGCCCGGCTGGAGGCCGAGCTGGCCGCCCGCCGCCGCCAGCTGGAGGAGGAGCTTGCCGAGCTGCGGCGCAGCGCCGAGCAGCACGTCAAGGAGAACGTCAGCTGGGCCGAGCAGACCCGGGCCGGACACGAGCAGGAGGCCCAGCGCCTGCTCCAGGAGGCCCGCGGCGAGGCCGACCGGCTGATGGCCGCGGCCCGTGCCGAAGCCGCCGCCCTGGCGGACCAGGCCCGCGCGCAGACCGCCGCCGACGTCGACGCCGCCCGCGGTGAGGCCCAGGCCGCCGCCGAGGCCGCCCTCCAGCGCGCCCAGAACGACGCCGAGCGGCTGCTGCGCGCCGCCTCCGAGCAGGCCCAGCAGGCCGGCGCCCAGGCCGCCGCCGACGTCGACGCCGCCCGTGGCGAGGCGCAGCAGCAGCTGGCCGCCGCCCGCGGTGAGGCCCAGCAGCAGCTGGCCGCCGCCCACGCCGCCGCCGAGCAGCAGCTCGCCGCCGCGCAGGCCGAGATCGGCCGCCTCAAGGAGGCCGCCGCCGCCGAGCAGCAGCGCGCCCAGGAGGCCCTCGCCCACGCCCAGGCCGAGATAGAGCGGCTGCGTGCCGAGGCGATCGCCGAGGCCGAGCGGACCAGGCGGGAGGCCGCCGAGCTGCGCGCCCAGGCCGAGGCCGCCGCCGAGCAGCTGCAGGCCGACGCCGAGGCCGCCGCCGTGCGCAAGGTCGCGGACGGCGAGGCCGCCAGCGAGCAGCGCTCGCAGACCGCCCGGGCCGAGGTGGCCCGGATGGTCGCCCAGGCCACCAAGGAGGCCGAGGCCATCAGGGCCGAGGCCGCCACCAAGCAGGCCGAGGCCGACGCCGCCAAGGCCGCCGCCGCCGAGGAGAGCGAGCGGCTGCGCGCCACCGCCGAGTCGGTGGCCGCGGAGCTGCGCGCCGAGGCCGAGGCCGCGATCGCCGAGATGCGGGCCCTGGCCGAGCGCGACGTCGCCGAGCTGCGGGCGCAGGCCGAGGCCGCCGCCGAGCGGCTGCGCAGCGAGGCCGAGGAGGCCGGCCGCGCGGCCGGCGCCAAGGACGCCACCGTCCACCTGGCCAAGGCCGCCAAGACCGCCGAGGAGGTGCTCGGCCGGGCCGACCAGGACGCCGCGACCACCCGGGCCGAGGCCGCCGCGGAGGCCGAACGGATCCGGGCCGAGGCCGCCGCCGAGGCCGAGCGGCTGCGCGAGCAGGCGCGGGCCGCCGTCGAGCAGGCCCAGAACGCCGCCCTGGACGACGCCGCGGCCATCCGCGAGCGCATCCAGGAGATGCAGGACGAGGCCGCCCGGCTGCGGGCCGAGGCGGAGGAGCTGCGCGCCCAGGCCGCCGCCGAGGCCGACCGGACCCGGGGCGAGGCCCGCCGCCAGGCCGTCGTCCAGATCGAGGAGTCGGCCAAGAGCGCCGAGGAGCTGCTCACCAAGGCCAAGACCGACGCGGACGAGCTGCGCGCCGGCGCGGCGGCCGAGATCGAGCGGCTGCGCGCACAGGCCCAGGAGCAGGCCGCCGAGACCCAGGGGCGCGCCGAGCAGACCCTGGAGCGGGCCCGCGCCGAGGCCGACAAGACCGTCGCCGCCGCCGAGCAGCAGGGCCAGGACGCCCTCGCCGCCGCCAAGGCCGCGGCCGCCGAGAACCGCGCCGCCGCCGAGCGGGAGACCGCGGAACTGCGCCGTGAGGCCACGGAGTTCGACCAGCGGGTCCGGGCCGAGGCGGGCGCCGCGGCGGAGGCGCTGCGCACCGACGCCCAGGCCGAGGCCGCCGCCGTCCGGGACGCCGCGATCGCCGACGCCGAGCGGCTTCGCACCGAGGCCGACGCCGAGGCGGCCCGCCTCCGGGGCGAGGCCGAAGCGGCCGCCGAGGCCCTGCGCGAGGAGAGCCGGCGCGAGCGCGAGGAGGCCTCCGCCGGGCTGCTCCGCGAGCGCGAGGAGACCGCCGAGCAGCTGGCCGCCGCGCGGGCCGCCCGCGAGCAGGCCGAGCAGGCCGCCGCCGAGCTGACCGAGCGCACCGCGGCCGACACCGCGGCCCAGCGCGAGAGCGCCGAGGCGTACGCCGACCGGGTCCGCACCGAGGCCGAGCGGACCGCCGCCGAGCTGTCCGAGCGGACCGCCGCCGAGACCTCCCGGCTGCGCGCCGAGGCCGAGGAGGCGCTGGAGAGCGCCCGGACCACCGCCGAGCAGCGGCTGGCGGAGGCCGAGGAGACCGCCGGAACGCTGCGCGAGCGGGCCGAGGCCGACCTCGCGCTGGCCGCCGAACAGGCCGAGACGGTCCGCGCCGAGGCCGGCCGGGAATTGTCCCAGGCCCGCGCCACCGCCGACTCCCTCCGCGCCGAAGCCGAGGCCGAGCTCGACCGGGCCCGCGCCGAGGGCGAGGAGCTGGTCGAGGCCGGCAAGGCCGAGGCCGCCCGCCTGGTCGCCGTCGCCGAGGACGAGGCCGCCGAGGTCCGTCAGTCGGTGGCCGGCATGCACGAGGCCGCCTCGCAGCAGATCGCCGAGCTCCGGGCCACCGCCGAGGCGGAGGCCGCCGAGACCCGCCGCGAGGCCGAGCAGGCCGCCGCCGAACTGCGCGACACCGCCGAGCGGGAGAGCGCGGAGCTGCGCGAGCTGGCCGAGCGGGAGACCACCGAGCTGCGCGAGCGGACCGACCGCGCCGTGGCCGAGCTGCGCGACACCGCCGAGCGCGAGACCGTCGAGCTGCGGGCCGAGGCCGAGCGCGAGACGGCCGAGCTGCGGGCCCGGACCGCCGCCGAGACGACCGCCCTGCGCGAGCGGACCGAGCAGGAACTGGCCGCCGAGCGCGAGGCCGCCGAGGCCGAGCTGGCGCACCGGCGCGCCGAGGCGCAGGCCTACGACGAACGGCTGCGCGCCGACGCCGAGGCCGAGCTGCAGGCCGCCCAGGAGGCCGCCGAGCAGCACCGCGCCGACGCCGAGGAGCGGGCCGCCCGGACGGTCGCCGCCGGCGAGGAGCGGGCCGCCGCCGCGGTCGCCGAGGCCGAGGAGTTCGCCGCCACGCTGCGCAGCGAGGCCGAGGAGTACGCACTCGCCACCCGCACCCTCGCGGACGAGTACGACGCGGCCACCCGCGCCCGTGCCGACGCCTACGACGCCGAAACCCGCGAGGCCGCCGAGCAGTTCGACAAGGCCACCCGCGAGCACGCCAAGTCCGTGCTGGAGAAGGCCTTCGCCGACGCCGAGGCGCTGGGCGAGGACGCCCAGACCACCGCGCTGGCGACCACCGCCGCCGCCGAGGAGCAGGCCGACGCGATGGTCGCGGCGGCCCGCAAGGAGGCCGACCGGCTGGTCGCCGCCGGCGAGGCGGCCGGGCAGGCCGAGGTCGAGAAGGGCCGGTCCGACGCCGACGCGCTGCTCTCCGAGGCCCGCCGGGACGCCACCGCGATCCGCGAGCGCGCCGAGGAACTGCGCGAGCGCACCGACGCCGAGGTGGAGGCCCTGCACGAGCGCGCCCGCAAGGAGAACGCGCAGGCCATGAAGTCGGCCGGCGAGCGGGTGGACGCGCTGGTGACGGCCGCCCAGGACCAGTTGACCGAGGCCGAGGAGCAGGCGGTGGCCACCGTCGCCGAGGCCGAGGAGCGGGCGGCGGCACTGGTCGCGGCCGCCGAGGAGCGCGCCAACGAGCTGACCTCGGAGGCGTCCGCCGAGGCCAGCAAGGTCCGGATCTCCGCGGTCCGCAAGGCGGAGAGCCTGCTGAAGGAGGCCGAGACCAAGCTCGCCGACTCGACCGACCGTGCCGAGGCCCTGATCGTCAAGGCCGAGGCCAAGCTGAAGTCGGCGCAGGACGAGGCCGAGGAGAAGCTGGAGTCCGCGGCGGCCGAGGCCGAGAAGCGGCTGCGCACCGCCGACGAGGCGGCGGACGAGCAGATCGAGCTGGCGAAGGCCGAGGCGGAGCGCGTGCTCGCCGAGGCACGGGCCGAGGCGAAGCGGGTCACCGACGAGGGCCGGCGCGAGCTGGACGAGCTGGTGCGCCGCCGGAAGGACATCAACACCGAGATCTCCAGGGTCCAGGACGTCCTGTCCGCCCTGGAGGCCTTCGAGGCACCGTCACCGGTCGCCCAGGCCAACGGGGGAAGCAGTGGCAAGAAGGACGGGGGTGCCAAGGCGGGTGCCGGAGTTGGCGCCCCCCGGTCGGGTGGCAATCGCTCCAAGAGCGCACCACCCGATTGAGCGGACATTGTCCGCGGGACAACGGCATTTCGCCGTCGACACTCCGGTACCGTGTCAGGATTCCCTCAACCACCTCAGCGGTTTGACGACAGGAAGCCCAGAACCCCATGAGCGACAGTCACTCCCCTCACGGCTTCGACCTGGTGCGCCGTGGGTACGAGCGTGCCCAGGTCGACGAGCGGATCACCAAGCTGGTGGCCGACCGTGACAGTGCCCTGACCCGGATCAGCGCGCTGGAGAAGCGCATCGAGGAGCTCCACCTGGAGACCCAGACCGCCCAGGCGGCGGTCGCCGAGCAGGAGCCCTCGTACGCCGGTCTCGGCGCCCGGGTCGAGAAGATCCTGCGCCTCGCCGAGGAGGAGGCCAAGGACCTGCGCGACGAGGCGCACCGCGCCGCCGAGCAGCACCGCGAGCTCGCCGAGGCCGCCGCGCAGCAGGTCCGCACCGAGGCCGAGAACTACGCCAAGGACCGCAAGGCCAAGGCGGAGGACGAGGGCCTGCGGATCGTCGACAAGGCCAAGAGCGACGCCGCCCAGCTGCGCGCCGAGGCCAACAAGGACGCGCAGAACAAGCGCGAGGAGGCGGACGCCCTCTTCGAGGAGACCCGCACCAAGGCCGCCCAGGCCGCGCTGGAGTTCGAGACCAACCTGGCCAAGCGCCGCGAGCAGTCCGAGCGCGACCTGGCCGCCCGTCAGGCCAAGGCCGAGAAGCGCCTGGCCGAGATCGAGCACCGCGCCGAGCAGCTGCGCCTGGAGGCGGAGAAGCTGCGCACCGACGCCGAGCGCCGCGCCCGCCAGACCGTCGAGACGGCCCAGCGCCAGTCCGAGGACATCGTGGCCGACGCCAACGCCAAGGCCGACCGGATCCGCAGCGAATCCGAGCGCGAGCTGGCGGCGCTCACCAACCGCCGCGACAGCATCAACGCCCAGCTGACCAACGTCCGCGAGATGCTGGCGACGCTGACCGGCGCGGCCGTGGCCGCCGCCTCGCTGCCGAACGACGACACCATGGGCGTGCCCGCCCAGCAGTCGCGCTGACGCTCCGGCCGAACGGGCCCCCACCCCTCCCCGGGGCGGGGGCCCGTTCCGCTGTCCGCCGGTCTGCCGCGGCTCAGCGCGGGTAGGCGCCGTCCGGCCGCTGGTGGCCGCAGCTGAGCTGGTTGCCGTCGTCGTCCGAGACGGTGCCGAACCACGAGGTGCACCAGACCGACACCGAGTCCGGCCAGTACTGCACCTCGAAGGGGTGTCCCGAGCCGTAGTCCCCGTACGAGGTGACGATGAACGTCTCCCCCGGGCGCAGCCAGTAGTCCTCGCCGAGCGGCTCCAGGGTCAGTTCGACCAGGCCTTCCCCGCGGTTGGTGACGGGCATCCGACCGGTGACCTCCAGCGCCGAGAAGTCCCAGGCACCCGGCTCCCCGCTGTGCTCGTTCATCCCGCCGCCCCGCTCCCCGCTGCTCCCGCTCGCCCCGCCACCCGCTCCAGCAGCCGGCACGCCGCGGCGTTGAACTCCTCGGGCGCCTCCAGCGCACTCAGGTGGCCCGCTCCGGGGACGACGGTCAACTCGGCGTCGGGCAGGGCCCGGACCATCAGATCGGCCTCGGAGAGCGGCACCAGGCCGTCCCGCTCCCCCGCCACCACCGCGGCCGGCACCCGGAGTCCGGCCAGCACGTCCAGGGCCTCCGGCCGGGCCGCCATCGCCCGCTGCGCCCAGGCGACCGCGGCCGGCGCCGCCCGTGCGACCATCCCCTGCACCCGCTCGACCAGGTGGCCGGAGTCCGGGCCGAGCTGGTTCGCCGCCACCTTCTCGTCGAGCAGCAACTGGACGCTGTCGCGGGCCAGGACCGCGGCGGCGATCCGCTCCCGGTTGGCGCGGACCGCCTCGGCGTCGGCGGTGGCCCTGGTGTTGGCCAGCAGCAGGCCGGCCAGCCGGTCCGGGTGGCGGCGGGCGAAGGCCATCGCGACGTACCCGCCCATCGAGAGGCCGCCGACCACGGCACGCTCGATCCCGGCCGCGTCCAGCAGCAGGGCGACGTCGTCGGCGACCGCGTCCAGCGAGGGCTCGCCGGTGCCCAGCTCGGTGCCGCCGAACCCGCGCTGGTCGGGGGCGAGCACCCGGGCCCGGTGGCCGGTCGGTCCGGGCAGTGCGTCCAGTTGGGCGGACCACATCGATGCGTCGAGCGGGAAGGCGTGCAGCAGCACGAGGGGTGTTCCGGAACCGCTCTCGCGGACGGACACTGCGGAGGGGAGCTGGGTCATGGGGCCACCGTATTCCGGTGCGCCCGGCGGGCCCACTCAGCGGGCCGCCCCGTCCGGTTTGTCATAGCCTGACGGAGAGTAAGGGAGCGCGAATGATCGAGTTGCACGACCTGACGAAACGCTACGGGAAGACCCTCGCCGTGGACCGGCTGAGCTTCCGGGTCCCGCAGGGGGTGGTCACCGGCTTCCTCGGGCCCAACGGCGCGGGCAAGTCCACCACCATGCGGATGATCCTCGACCTGGACCGGCCCACGGCCGGGCGGGTCACCATCGACGGCAGGAGATACGGGCAGCTCAGCGAGCCCCTGAAGTACATCGGAGCACTGCTGGAGGCCAAGGCGGTCCACCCCGGGCGCACCGCCCGCGACCACCTGCTCTGGCTGGCCCAGAGCAATCGCATCCCGAACGCCCGGGTCGACGAGGTGCTCTCCCTGGTCGGCCTCACCTCGGTCGCGCGCAAGCGCGCCCGCGGCTTCTCGCTCGGCATGGGCCAGCGCCTGGGCATCGCCTCGGCGCTGCTCGGCGACCCCGAGATCGTCATGTTCGACGAGCCGGTCAACGGGCTCGACCCGGAGGGCATCCTCTGGATCCGCAACCTGATGAAGCGGCTGGCCGGCGAGGGCCGGACCGTCTTCGTCTCCTCGCACCTGATGAGCGAGATGGCCGTCACCGCCGACCACCTGGTCGTCATCGGCAAGGGGCGGCTGCTCGCCGACATGCCGATGGCCGAGTTCATCCGGCGCAACTCCCGCTCCGCGGTCCGGCTGCGCACCCCGCAGCCCGAGCGGCTGCTGGACGTGCTGGCCGGTGCCGGGGTCCGGCACGAGCCGGGCCCGGACGGCTCGTACGAGGTGGTCGACGGGGACCTCGCCGAGCTCGGCGAACTGGCCGCCACCCACGGTGTGGTGCTGCACGAGCTCAGCCCTCAACAGGCCTCCCTGGAAGAGGCGTTCATGCAGATGACGGCCGACTCGGTGGAGTACCACGCCGGGGCCGGCGAGGGACGCGACGCGGCCGGCGCGGCCGGCGCGGCCGGCGCGTGGGGCGCCGGCTGGCAGGGCGGTACGGCGCGGCAGCCCGCCGCCCGTGGCACGGAGGAGAACTGAGATGGCGTCCTTCCCGGCGATCCTGCGCTCCGAGTGGACCAAGATCCGCAGCGTCCGCTCGACGGTCTGGACGCTCGCCCTCGCCTTCGTCGTCACCGTCGGCCTGGGCGCGCTGCTGTCGCTGCTGACCAACAACAACTTCGCGGAGTTCCGGCGCGGCGAGGAGACCCCGTTCGACGCCACCGGGACGGCCTTCTCCGGCATCATGCTCGGCGAACTGGCCATCATCGTCTTCGGCGTGCTGGCGATCGGCAACGAGTACAGCAGCGGCATGATCCGGGTCACCCTGGCCGCCGTCCCGCAGCGCGGCACGCTGCTGACCGGCAAGGCCGTGGTGCTCGGCGCCCTGGCCTTCGCCGTCTCCCTGGTCACCGCGTTCATCACGTTCTTCGTCGGCCAGGCGCTGCTGGGCGAGCACTCCACCAGCCTCGGCGAACCGCACGTGCTCCGCGCCGTGTTCGGCGCCGCGCTCTACCTGACGATGCTCTGCCTCTTCTCGGCAGGCGTCACCGCGATGCTGCACAACCAGACGCTGGCCCTCGGCGTGCTGGTGCCGTTCTTCTTCCTGCTCTCGCCGATCCTCTCGGCGGTACCGAAGGTCAAGACGCTGGCCCACTACTTCCCGGACTACGCGGGCTCGCGGATGCTGCTGGTCTACGAGCAGCACGGCCAGCCGTACGGCCCGTGGGCCGGGTTCGCGATCTGCCTGGCCTGGACGCTGGCCGCCCTGGTCGGCGGCGCGCTGGTGCTGAAGAAGCGCGACGCCTGACCGGCCCGCGACGCGGCGCCCCCGGACGCAGCGCCCCCGACGCGGCTAGTAGCGGGGGGCGCTGCGCCCGCGCTGCAGGTTGGAGGCCCGGCGCTCGCGGGCGCCCCAGCAGGCCCGGTGCCAGTGCCGGCGGTCGTCGACCCCGGCGCCGTGCATCGGCCAGGCCACCACGTGGCCGACGCCGGGCGGGATCTCCTGGTCGCAGCCCGGGCAGCGGTAGTGGCGTCCGGCCGTGCCGGCCACCGTCTGCACCACCCAGTCGTCGCCGCGGTAGTTCTCGGTGCGGCGCAGTGAGCCGCCCAACGGGGCGGCCTGCTCCGCCGGCTCGCGCTCGGCGGCACTCTTGATCCGGTTGCGGCGGGGCGACACGTCGGTGCTACCTCTCTCGGGGGGCTCGGAACCGTTCCAGCCTACGGCCGTTGACTCCTCCCCAAGGCCACTATCACGGCATCGCCCGGCACTCCGGTGTTTCCGGTGATATCCACCCGTTCTTCTGTGAAATTCGTGGTTCCGCGTGCCATTGGCACATGACATCGGTTACTCACAAGGGGACAGGCGGGGACCGCAGACCCTGCGCGCACCCGAGGAGGCCCCCATGACCAAGACCAGCGCCCGTGCCCAGACCCGTCGGCCCGTCGGGGTCCGACCGCCCGCCGGCCCGGTGACCGCCGCCCCCGGCACCCCGGTGCCCGCGCCGCAGCGCTCCGCCGCCCTGCCCGCGGACACCGCGTCGGTACGCGTCGGCGTCTTCCTGCTCTCGGCGCAGTTCCCCGGCCAGACCCACGGCGAGGCGCTGGACCGCACCGTCCGCGCCGCCGTGGAGGCCGAGCACGCGGGCCTGGACAGCGTATGGCTGGCCGAACACCACTTCGTCCCGTACGGGGTCTGTCCGAACGCCGCCACCCTCGCCGCACTGCTGCTCGGCCGCACCCGCCGGATCGGCGTCGGCACGGCGGTCAGCGTGCTCTCCACCGCCCACCCGGTCGCGCTCGGCGAACAGGCCGCCCTGCTGCACCTCACCTCGGGCGGCCGGTTCACCCTCGGCGTGGGCCGCGGCGGTCCGTGGATCGACCTGGACGTCTTCGGCAGCGGCGTGGATGCCTTCGAGCGGGGCTTCCCGGAGCGGCTCGACCTGCTGCTGCGGTGGCTGCGCGGCTCCCGGGTCGGCGCCGACGGGCCCCAGTTCAGCTTCCCCGAGGTGGCCGTGGTGCCGCGGGCCGCCGAGCCGCCGCGGCGGCCCGACCTCGGCACCTGGCTCGGCCTCGGCGACCGGTCCGGGCTGGTGCGGTTCCCCCGCCAGCGCAAGGACGCCGACGCGGACGACGCCGGCGGGGAACTCACCGCCGCGGGGCGTCCGGTGGCCGGACCGCCGGTGGTGGTCGCCTGCACCTCGCCCGGCGGCGTCCGGCTGGCCGCCGAGCGCGGGCTGCCGATGCTGCTGGGCATGCACTCCGGCGACGACGACAAGCTGCAGATGCTCGAACTGTACCGGGAGGCCTGGCGGGCCGCCGGGCGCGGCGAGGAGCAGCTGCGCCGGGTCGAGCGCCAGCACGTCGCGGCCGGCGTGGCCCAGGTGGACGACCGCACCGCGACGGCCCGGGACACCCTGCTGCGGTCGATGCCGGGCTGGTTCGAGTACGGGCTCGGCGCGCACCGCACCGTCGACGGGCGGGAGCGCAAGATGCGCGACCCGCACCAGTACACCGAGCTCCTCTGCGACCTGCACGCGGTCGGCACCCCGAAGCAGTGCGCCGACCGGCTGCTGGCCACCGCCGAGCGGACCGGCATCCGCCGCTTCGCGCTGCTCGCCGAGGGCAGCGGCGACCGCGAGGCGACCCTGCACAACATCGCCCGGCTCGGGGCCGAGGTCCTGCCGCAGCTGGGCTGACGCCGGCGCCCCGCCCCCGTCGAGGGGAGCGGGGCGGCCCGTCGGCGGTCCGGCCCGCTGCGCGGCGGGCCCGGTGGCCGGTCAGCAGTCCCGGAGCTCCTCGGACTGGTTCAGCAGCTGCTCCCGGACGGACGTGAAGCGCTCGAACCGCGCCCGGTTGGCGTTCGACGGCAGGAACACCGCCACCCGGTGACAGTTCTGGAAGGCCAGCCGGACGCCGAAGTGGCGCTGCAGGGCGCCCCGGATCGCGTCGCTGGCGAGGGCCCGGAGGAGCTGGCCGCGGGCCTGCTCGCTGGGCGGCGGTACCTGGTTGTCGGCGAAGTCGGTGCCGTCGACCTTCGCCTGCGCGACCAGGGAGCTGATCAGCTCCCAGGCGTACGGCAGGGAGACGCGGACGCAGTCGACGAATTCCCGCTCGTCGACCTCGCCCCGCTCGGCCTTCTCCAGCAGGGCCGGTGAGACGTCGAGCGACATGGGTTCTCCTCTCACGGTCCACCCGCGCGGCGCCCGGGTGGTGATGCGTAGGTGCAGCTGAGGGTGGTGGGCGTCATCGCGCGTGATGTCCGGAACGCCGTCGTACGGCTGTTTCCGGCAGCGTGCGAAGGCGGCGGCGCCCGGGGCGCGTCCGGGGACGCGTCGGGAGAGCCGGCCGCTCAGAACAGCGTGGCAGTCGGGGGCGGACCAGGCCGGTGGTTCCTGGGGATTGCTCCGCAAATACGCCTCGGTGTACCAGATTGGCCGGATACCGTCGGATCGTTCATCTGAAGTCTCCATCCCCGTTGACAGCGCACCTGCGAGCATGCCGTCACACACCGTAGCCGTCCACGGGTGTGCGCGCCAGAGTGCCGACGCACCTTCGCCGGATCGCCGGGGCTCCCCATGGTGGCGGGGTTCGCGGATTCTTCACCCGGTCGTCGCGGAATCGCATCAAGTGGCCCCGGTGGGCTAGCGTGGTCGACCGTGCGTCTCGTAATTGCCCGCTGCTCAGTCGACTATGCCGGTCGGCTCTCCGCCCACCTGCCCTCCGCCACCAGGCTCATCCTGGTCAAGGCCGACGGCAGCGTCAGCATCCACGCCGACGACCGCGCCTACAAGCCGCTCAACTGGATGTCCCCGCCGTGCGCCCTCAAGGAGGCCGACGGGGTCTGGACGGTGGAGAACAAGGCCGGCGAGAAGCTCATCATCACGCTGGAGGAGGTGCTGCACGACTCCTCCCACGAGCTCGGGGTCGACCCGGGCCTGATCAAGGACGGCGTCGAGGCGCACCTGCAGGAGCTGCTGGCGGACCGGATGGAGGTGCTGGGCGTGGGCTGGTCGCTGATCCGCCGCGAGTACCCCACCGCCATCGGCCCGGTCGACATCCTCTGCCGCGACTCGGACGGCACCACGGTCGCCGTCGAGATCAAGCGGCGCGGCGAGATCGACGGCGTCGAGCAGCTCACCCGCTACCTGGAGCTGCTCAACCGCGACCCCCTGCTCGCCCCGGTGAAGGGTGTCTTCGCCGCGCAGGAGATCAAGCCGCAGGCCCGCGTGCTGGCCACCGACCGCGGCATCGGCTGCGTGGTGCTGGACTACGACGGGCTGCGCGGCATCGACGACGACAAGCTGAAGCTGTTCTGACCGGGGCCGCCCCCTGATCCGTCAGGACGTCGGTGACGCCGACGGGCTCGCCGAGCCCGTCGGCGGCTGCGTGCCGGAGGGGCTGTTGCTCGCGGACGGCGAGGTGGACGGCGTCGTCTGCGTGGCGCTCGGGCTCGGAGCCGGCCCGTGCGTCACCGGCGGCTGCGGGCCCGGCTGGACCGGCGTCTGCACGGGCGGCACGACCGGCGGCTGGACCGGCTGGCCGGGCGTGGACGGCTGCGCGGTCGCGGTCTCGCCCGCGGTCGGCGACTTGCTCGGCTTCCTCGACGCCGACGGCGAGTGCGACGGCCCGCTGGTGCTCGCCGAGGGCTCCGGCTCGGTCTCGTCCGCGGTCGGCGACTCGCCCGGGCTCTCCGGGGACGCCGCGCCCGCCGCCGGGCTGAGGCTCGGCCGCGGGGACGGCCGCCCGGCGGGCACTCCGGTGCCGTCGTCCGAGCTGCTGTGCGGATCGGTGCCCCGGTGCTCCTCCGGGCCGGCCACGGTCAGCGTCACCGCGGTCCCGAGCACGCCGATCGCGAGCACCGCCGCCGACGCGGCGACCACCGTCCGCCGGGTGCGCCCGACCGGGCCCGGGGTGGTCTTGAAGCGCCACGGCACCTGGGCGATCGCCCGGATGACCGGCCGCCGGGGCGGCGCCGGGGCAGCCGGCTCGCCGGACGGGAGCTGTCGCCCCTCGGCGCGCAGCAGGTCGAGCATCCGGCGGGCGGCCGCGGCCCCGCGCGGCTCGCCGACGGCGGCCCGCAACGCCAGTGCGGCCTCCAGCTCGGCCGTCGCCCGCCCGGGCTCCTGCACGCAGACCGCGAACACGCCCAGCTCGTGGTGGAACCAGGCCTCGTCGGCCCGGGAACCGGTCTTGCGGGCGGCCTCCAGGCCCAGCCGCAGCGCCCGCTCCCAGGCGCCCCAGCGCAGCGCCAGCGCCAGCGCGGGGGCCGCCGCACGGGCCAGCCGGACGACGGAGGCGTGCCGGCCGGCGGCCCGGTCGGCCAGCAGGACGCCGATCACCACCTCCGCTTCGGCGGCGATCTGCTCCAGGGAGACCGAGCTGTGCCCTACCCACCAGGCGAAGTGCTGGGCGGCGCCGTCGGTGCAGCCGCGGGCCGGCCAGTGCGGGGCGAGCAGTTCGAGCGCGCCGGCGGTCAGCCGGTGGTGGCCGCCGATGGACACCGCCAGCCCGGCGTCGGCGAGTTCGTGCAGCGCGCTCTCGCCCTGGCCGACGTCGATCAGCGCGGGCAGGTGCGGGGCGGTCGGGCACTCGCCGCCGAGCGCCACCGCGAGCCGCAGCACGGCCTGGGCCGGTTCGCTCAGCCCCTCGGCGAGCCGGACCGCCGGCGAGGCGGTCTCGGCCACCGACGGCAGCGGGACGCTGCCGCGCAACCGGCCCTCGCGGACCGCCGGGTCGGGGTCGTGGACGGGCGCCCGAACGGCGCCGAAGACGTCCAGCCGGTCCTCCTCCGCCGCGACCAGCGCGTCCACCGCGACGTCCCGCTGCCGCAGCAGCGCGGCGGCCTGGACGAAGCGCAGCGGCAGTCCCTCGGACTCGAACCAGAGGTCGACCGCCCAGGCCTTCTCGGCGGCGTCCAGGGGCCGCCCGGCCAGCCGGGCGGTGAGCGCCAGGCACGCGGCCCGGGAGAGGCCGGCGACGGGGTGGTCCTGGAGCCGGGAGCCGGCCGGCAGCAGCGGGCTGTCCGGCGCGGCGGAGATCAGGAAGGCGCAGTCCGGCGCGGCCGCGAGCAGGTGCTCCAGCTCGGCACCGGTGGGCTCGACCTCGTCGATCACCACGACGGCGCCGACCCGGGCGAGGTGCTCGGCGAGCTGCCCGGGGTCGGGGCGGAAGCCGGGGGCGTGGTGGGTGGCGGCGAAGAGGTCCTGGAGCAGGTCGGCGGCGGTCCGGTGGTGCCCGCAGAGCTGGACGACGCCGCCCGGCGCGAGGTCGCCGGCCGCCTCGGCCACCGCGGAGAGCAGGGCGCTGCGGCCCGAACCGGCCTGGCCGACCAGCCGTATCGAGCGGCCCTCGGCGAGCAGGCCGAGCAACTGGGCGACGTCCGCCTCACGGTCGAGCAGCGGCAGGTCGGCGGGGCCGGCGCCGAGGGCGAGCGGGCCCACCGCGCGGCCGGGGCCGCCGACCGGGCCGCGGGCGGGCTCGCTGCGTCCGATCCGGCGCGGCTGCGGCCGCCACTCCTCGGGGCAGGGGCGGACCTCGGAACCGTCCGGGGTGCCGACCGTCACCAGCAGGCCGCCGGAGACCAGCTCACCGCCTCGGGTGCGCACGGCCTCCTGCCGGAACTCACCGGATGGCTGTCCCACGATCTGCTCCGCCCCTTTGTCCTGCCGACCACTGCGTACGGCCGCCCCGGACCCGGGCACCCCGCCCTGCGGTGGGCCGGGGAGCCGATCCCGGGCCCGGCGGCCGTTCATCTGACGGCAGACTCTTGCACATCCGCCCGCGCGCGTGCAGGGCGGTCCCGCCCCGAAGGCGGTCCGGGGCCGGCGACAGGGGCTCTCGGAAGGGCTGCGGACGCCCTACAGCACCGGGCCCAGCGCGGGCAGGGTCGCGCCGCGGGCCTCGGCGACCACGCCCTCCACCGCGAGGATGCGGTGCAGCCGGGTGGCCACCAGCAGCCGCTGGAGCTGGGCCGGGACGGAGCGCAGCACCAGCCGCCGGCCGATCCGGCCGGCCCGCCGGTGGGTGCCCATGATCACGCCGAGGCCGGTGGCGTCCCAGAACTCCAGCCGGGCGAGGTCCAGGACGAGGTCCCCCAGCCCGCCGTCGACGGCCTGGTGCAGCCGGACCCGCGCGTCGGCGGCGGTGCGCACGTCGAGGCGGCCCTCGATGGCCAGCGCCGCGTGGTCGCCGGTGATGCGCATGGTCTCCTCCTCCGCCTGGCGGGTCACTGGTACAGGTCGGCCCGCCCCGGCCGTGCCGGGTCCGGGGTCGGGCGGTGTCCGTCCGGGCGGGCCTCGAGCCCCGCGCCCGGGACCGGCCACGGCGTCGTGAGCCCGGGCCGGGTTCCCCCTCATCTGACGGGGAACCAGCTCCGCAGGTTGCTGGTTCCGGCCAGATCTGAAGCAACTTCACTCGTCCGAGGGAATATACGCAGGTACTCTCCACACCTACGCTCGATTACCGCCCAAATCACCCGTCTGCGGCACCCGGCGTGAGGAAACTCACCCGCTCCCGGGCGGGGCGGGCCGTCCGGTCCTGCGACCGCGCGGCCCGCCGCGTCAGTTGCCCCGGTGGGTCACTTGCCCGGGTGCGGGTAGAAGCCCCGGCCGCTCTTGCGTCCCAGGTCACCGGCGGTGACCATGCGCGCCATGATCTCCGGCGCGGCGAACTTCTCGTCCTGGGTCTCGGCGTAGATGTTCCGGGCGGCGTGCAGCAGGATGTCGACGCCGGTCAGGTCGGCCGTCTCCAGCGGGCCCATCGGGTGGCCGAAACCGAGCCGGCAGGCGGTGTCGATGTCCTCGGCGGTGGCCACGCCCGACTCGTAGAGCTTGGCGGCCTCCACGACCAGCGCGGTGATCAGGCGGGTGGTGACGAAGCCGGCGACGTCGCGGTTGACCACCACGACCTCCTTGCCGACGCCCTCGGCGAAGGCGCGGACGGTGGCCAGCGTCTCGTCGCTGGTCTTGTAGCCGCGGACCAGTTCGACCAGCCTCATCAGCGGCACCGGGGAGAAGAAGTGCACGCCGACGACCGACTCGGGGCGCTGGGTGGCGGCGGCGATCCGGGTGATCGGGATGGCCGAGGTGTTGGAGGCCAGCACCGCGCCGTCCTTGGCCAGCTTGTCGAGCTCGCGGAAGACGCCCTCCTTGACCTCCAGCTGCTCGAAGACGGCCTCGACCACGATGTCGGCCTCGGCGACCGCACCCAGGTCGGTGGTGGTGGTGATCCGGCCCAGCGCCGCCTCGGCCTCCTCCGCCGACAGCCTGCCCTTGGAGACGAACTTCTCGTACGAGGCGCGGATGCCTGCGAGGCCGCGCTGCAGCGCCTCCTCGGTCACGTCCCGCAGCACCACCGGGTGGCCGGCCTGGGCGGAGACCTGGGCGATGCCGGCTCCCATGAGGCCGGCGCCGATCACGGCGATCTGCTTGCTGGACGCATTGCTCATGGCTGGGTCTCCCGATGCCGTCGCCGCCTCGCGGGCGGGCCCTGAAGGCGGCTCAGCGCAGGGGTCACCCACCACGAGCCGCATCGCTCACCGCGCGACTTTAGTGCCGATCGGCTCGCCGTGGTGCCAACCGGGAGTGTGATCTGCGACCGACCCGGCCGGACGAGCAGGTCGGTCGATCAGATGGTCAGACCGACGTCCTGCGCCAGGATCGCCGCCTGCACCCGGCTGCGCAGCTGCAGCTTGGCCAGGATGCGGCTGACGTGCGTCTTCGTGGTCGCCTCCGCCATCGCCAACCGCCCCGCGATCTCGCCGTTGGAGAGCCCGGCGCCGATGCAGGCCAGCACCTCCCGCTCGCGCGGCGTGAGGCCGGACAGGGCCTCCCGTGCCGCGGGACCGACCGTGCGCTCCGGGCGGGCGAAGGTGCCGATCAGCCGCCTGGTCACGGACGGCGCCAGCATGCCGTCCCCGCGCGCCACCGTGCGGATGCCCTCGACCAGGGCGTCCGCCTCCAGGTCCTTGAGCAGGAACCCGGCCGCTCCGGCCCGCAACGCTCCGTAGACGTACTCGTCCAGGTCGAAGGTGGTGAGCACCAGCACCTGGGCCGCCCCGGCGGAGACCACCTGGCGGGTCGCCGAGACCCCGTCCAGCCGGGGCATCTGCACGTCCATCAGCACCACGTCGGGCCGGAGTTCCAGCGCGAGGCGCACCGCCTCCTCGCCGTCCGCGGCCTGCCCGACCACCTCCAGGTCCGGCTCCGCCCGCAGGATCATCACCAGCGCGGTCCGCACCGCCGCCTGGTCCTCCGCCACCAGCACCCGGATCGTCATGCCCGCCCCTCCTCGGTCTCGGTCACCAGGGCGCGCGGCAGCACCGCGCGCACCTCCCAGCACTCGCCCTCCGGACCGGCCGCGAAGCTGCCGCCCAGCAGACCGGCCCGCTCCCGCATCCCGACCATGCCCGCCCGGGCGCCGGGCAGCTCCTGGCCCGCGCCCCTGCGGTACGGGCTGTCGACGGCGATCCGCAGCTCCTGCGGCCGGTAGTCGAGCCGTACCGCGACCCGGCCCGGGCCGGCGTGCTTGAGCGCGTTGGTCAGCGACTCCTGCACGATCCGGTAGGCCGCCAGCCCGACCGGTACGGCCAGCTCACCGCGCTCGCCACTCTCCGTGAGCTCGAAGTCCAGTCCGACGTCCTGGCCGGCCGCCCTCGCCTTGGCCAGCAGCGCGTCGACGGCCCGCAGGTCCGGCGCGGCGTAGGACTCGTCGGCCTCGCCCCCGCCGCTGTCCCGCAGCAGCCCGATCATGCGGCGCATTTCGGCCAAACCCTGGACGCTGTTCTCCCGGATCACCCCCAGCGCCTCCACCAGCGGGTCGTCCTCGGGCCGGTGGCGGCGCCGGGCCACCGACTGCGCGCCGGTGGCGCGGATCGCGATGGCCGACAGGTGGTTGGCCACCACGTCGTGCAACTCGCGGGCCATCCGGGCGCGTTCGGCGATCACCGCCTCGCGCCGGTCCATCTCGGAGAGCAGCGCGGTCTGTTCGGCGCGCAGCCGCTGGGTGTCCGCCTCCTCGCGGTGCTTGCGCACCAGGTCGCCGGTCCAGACCGGCGCCAGGTAGATCAGCGTGGTCAGCACCACGACGGCCGCCGCGTTGGAGGCGTCGCTGTAGACCAGCACCAGCGTGGAGAGCACCAGCACCGAGGCCGCACCGGTCAGGTGCAGGATCCGCGACATCCTCGGGGTGCCGTAGAGCACCGCGGCGTACAGCAGGTCGGTGTACATCAGGCTGGTCGCCAGCAGGGCGCCGGTGAAGATGCTGACCGCGAAGGCGAACCCGCCGACCGTCACGGTGAGCACCGGCCGGGTCCGCCGGACCGGCTCCAGCGCGGCCATCACCAGCAGCGGAGGGACGGTCACCCAGCGCGGGACCGTCGAGGAGTGGTCGTACACCTTCAGGGCGATCAGCAGCAGGCCCCCGAGCAGCCCGAAGAGGGCGATCGCCCGGTCCTCCTGCCGCGGGGTGAGTGTCGGTCTGCGCACGAGCCCATCAGATCATCCCCGGACCGGCCCCGGCTCGGGTGCGCGGAGGAGCCGCGGTACATCGAAGGATGCAGGCCCGGTTCGGCTCCGGCGACGACGCCGCGCGCACCCGCGCCCGGGAGGCTGGAGGCATCGTGGAAACGGGGTGCACATCATGATCGTCACACTGATCGTCGCGGCCGAGGCCGCCTTCTGGGTCCTGCTCGGCCTCGGCCTGGCCACCCGCTACCTGCTACGGATGCGGACCCTGAGCACCGTGCTGCTGGTCGGCCTGCCGGTGGTGGACCTGACCCTGTTCGCCCTCACCGTCCTCGACCTGCGCGGTGGCTCCGCCGTGAGCTGGACGCACGCCCTGGCCGCGAGCTACGCGGGCTTCTCCATCGGCTACGGGCCGTCCATCGTGCGCTGGGCCGACGGGCGGTTCCAGCACCGCTACGCCGGCGGGCCCAAGCCCCCGCGCTCCCCCGAGTACGGGCCGGAGCGGACCCGCCACGAGTGGCGGATCGCCGGCCGGACGGCGGTCTCGGCCGGCGTCACGCTCTCCCTGATCACCCTGCTGGTGCCGCTCTCCGCCGGCGCCGCGCACTTCTCCGATTTCACCGGCTGGTACGTGAAGCTCGGCACGGCGGCCGTGATCAACGCGATCGTGGCCGGCTGCTACTCGCTCTGGCCCAAGCAGGCACCGGCCGGCGCGATCGTCGAGAACGGCCGCGTGGTCGGCTGGGAGGTCCCGCAGAACCGCTGAGCCGGTGCCGCGGCCCGGCAGCCGGGCCGCGGCAGCGGCTCAGCGGTTCTCCCCCGGCACCCAGAGCACGTCGCCCTGCTCCTTGTTGGCCGTCCGGGCCAGGATGAACAGCAGGTCGGAGAGCCGGTTGAGGTACTTGGCGGTGAGCGGGTTCACGGTGTCCCCGTGCTCCTCGATCGCCGCCCAGGTGGCCCGCTCGGCCCGACGCACCACCGTGCAGGCCAGGTGCAGGTGGGCGGCGCCGGCGGTGCCGCCGGGGAGGATGAAGCTGCGCAGCTTCTCCAGCGGCTCCAGGAAGCGGTCGCAGTCCTCCTCCAACCGGTCGATGTAGGACTGCAGGACCCGCAGCGGCGGGTACTTCGGGTCCTCCACGACCGGGGTGGCCAGGTCCGCTCCGACGTCGAAGAGGTCGTTCTGCACCCGGGTGAGCACCGCGGCGACGTCCTCGCCGAGCCCGCCGACGGCGATCGCGACCCCGATCGCGGCGTTCGCCTCGTTGGTGTCGGCGTACGCGACCAGGCGCGGGTCGGTCTTGGTGGTCCGGCTCATGTCGCCGAGCGCGGTGGTGCCGTCGTCGCCGGTACGGGTGTAGATGCGCGTCAGATTGACCATGCGGCCAGCGTAGCCGGGCCGGTTAAGCGCCGTTAACCCCCCACCCCGAGGGTCTCGTCGCTACGCGACATTCACCCTCCCCCAGCCTTCGGCCGGGAGGTACCCCCACCCCGAGGGTCTCGTCGCTACGCGACGTTGACTCTCTGCCCGGGTGGGGCGGCTTCCAGCCAGGCGAGGAAGCCGGTGAGCGCGTCCTCGCTCATCGCCAGCTCCAGCGGCGCCCCGTTGTGCAGGCAGCGCAGCACCACCGAGCCGGAGAGCAGGGCCAGCTCCTCCTGCCCCTCCGGGTAGCGCCGGCCGAGCACCTCGATCTCCCGGCGCGGCAGCACCTTGCGCGGGCGCGGGGCGTACGAGAACACCCGGAACCACTCGATCGAGTCCCCGCTGTAGCGGCCGATACCAAAAACCCACCCCTTGCCATCGGTCTGGGGGACCGGGGCCGAGGTGGGCTTGCCGTTCTCGTCGAGGTCGGGCTGCGTGGAGGCGTCGGCGGGCATTTTGAGCCGGTAGCTGCAGTCGAAGGTGCCGCCCGCCCGCTGGATCACACGGCGGCGTACCGCGAACGCGACCAGGCCGATCACACCCAGCGCCACGACCGCCGCACACACCACAAGGGCGAGGACCATGCTCACCTACCTCCTCGCTACCCGCGTTCCCCGTATCGGTCGAACCAGGCGACCGCGTTGACCTACCAACTGAGACGACAGTCCCGGGGTCACGCTCACGCGTCCCCGGGACCGTCGGTCGACCCCGCTAAGCCAGGGTCCGGCGCACTCAGGCGTGGGCCTTGAGACCGCGCGCCGCGAACAGCCGCACCTCGGCGCGGCGCTCGGCGTGCTCGTCCAGGTCCGACTTGGCCTTCTCCAGCGCGCGCTCGGCACGGGCGACATCGATCTCGTCCGCCAGCTCGGCGATCTCCGCGAGCAGAGACAGCTTGTTGTCGGCGAAGGAGATGAAGCCGCCGTGGACAGCGGCGATCACGGTGCCGCCGTCCGTGGTGCGGATGGTGACCGGGCCGGTCTCCAGCACGCTCAGCACCGGGGTGTGACCCGGCATGATGCCGGTGTCACCGGAGGCCGTACGGGCGACGACGATGGTGGCCGCACCGGACCACACCTTGCGGTCGGCTGCGACCAGCTCGACGTGCAGCTCAGCCAACGTGGGCTCCTAGGCTCATGCAACACCCGATTACTCGGGAGTTTCGGTAAGAATAACGGGCCCGCGCCCCCGGCATGAAACCGGCGGCACGGATTTGACCGGAATCACAGCCGATGCGACGCGAGGGGTGGCACCCAGGGCCTGGGGCCACCCCTCACGGTCACTCAGCTGCTACCGGCCGCGACTACTTCTTCGCGAGCTCGGCGGCGTTCTTCTCGAGGTCCTCGATGCCACCGCACATGAAGAAGGCCTGCTCCGGAACGGCGTCGTACTTGCCGTCCGCGATCGCGTTGAAGGCCTCGATGGTCTCCGACAGCGGCACGGTCGAACCCTCGACACCGGTGAACTGCTTCGCCACGTAGGTGTTCTGCGAGAGGAAGCGCTCGATGCGGCGGGCACGGTGAACCGTGACCTTGTCCTCCTCGGACAGCTCGTCGATACCGAGGATCGCGATGATGTCCTGGAGGTCCTTGTACTTCTGCAGGATCCCCTTGATACGGACGGCCGTGTCGTAGTGGTTCTGCGCGATGTACCGCGGGTCGAGGATGCGGGACGTGGAGTCCAGCGGGTCGACGGCCGGGTAGATGCCCTTCTCCGAGATCGGACGCGAGAGAACGGTGGTCGCGTCCAGGTGGGCGAAGGTGGTCGCCGGCGCCGGGTCGGTCAGGTCGTCCGCGGGGACGTAGATCGCCTGCATCGAGGTGATCGAGTGACCGCGGGTCGAGGTGATGCGCTCCTGCAGGAGGCCCATCTCGTCGGCCAGGTTCGGCTGGTAACCCACCGCGGAGGGCATACGGCCGAGCAGGGTCGACACCTCGGAACCGGCCTGGGTGAACCGGAAGATGTTGTCGATGAAGAGGAGCACGTCCTGCTTCTCGACGTCACGGAAGTACTCCGCCATGGTCAGCGCGGACAGGGCCACGCGCAGACGGGTGCCCGGCGGCTCGTCCATCTGGCCGAAGACCAGCGCGGTCTTGTCCAGAACGCCCGAGTCGACCATCTCGTCGATGAGGTCGTTGCCCTCACGGGTGCGCTCGCCGACGCCGGCGAACACCGACACACCACCGAAGTTCTCGGCGACGCGGTAGATCATCTCCTGGATCAGAACGGTCTTGCCGACACCGGCACCACCGAACAGACCGATCTTGCCACCCTGGACGTACGGGGTGAGCAGGTCGATGACCTTGATGCCGGTCTCGAACATCTCGGTCTTCGACTCGAGCTCGGAGAAGTTCGGGGCCTTGCGGTGGATCGGCCAGCGGACCTCGACCTGCGAGTCGAACTCCGCCTTGTCGACGTTCAGCACCTCACCGAGGGCGTTGAACACCTTGCCCTTGGTGATCTGGCCGACCGGCACCGAGATGGCGGCACCGGTGTCGACGACCTGCGAACCGCGGACCAGGCCGTCGGTCGGCTGCATCGAGATGCCGCGGACCAGGCCGTCGCCGAGGTGCTGGGCGACCTCGAGGGTGAGGGTCTTCTTGCCCGTGCCGTCGGGGTTGTCCACCTCGACGTGCAGGGCGTTGAACATGTCCGGAATCGCGTCGACGGGGAACTCCACGTCGACGACCGGGCCGATGACCCGCGCGACGCGGCCCGTCGCCGTGGTCGGCTCAACAGTGGTGGTCATACTCATTCGCTCCCGCGGCTGGCGTCAGCGAGCGCGTTGGCGCCACCGACGATCTCGCTGATTTCCTGGGTGATCTCGGCCTGACGGGCCGAGTTGGCAAGCCGCGTGAGCGACTTGATGAGCTCGCCGGCGTTGTCCGTCGCGCTCTTCATCGCGCGGCGGCGGGCGGCGTGCTCGGAAGCGGCCGACTGCAGCAGCGCGTTGTAGATCCGGCTCTCGACGTACCGCGGCAGCAGGGCGTCCAGGACGCCCTCGGCCGACGGCTCGAAGTCGTACAGCGGGAAGATCTCCGCCTTGGCCGGCTTCTGGTCGCTGAGCTGGACCTCGTCCAGCTTCAGCGGCAGGAGCCGGGCGTCCACCGCCGTCTGCGTCAGCATCGACTCGAACTTCGTCGAGATCAGGTGCAGCTCGTCCACGCCGCCGGTCTCGGCCGTGAAGGCCTCGATCAGGTCGGCCGCCACGGCCTTCGCGTCACCGTAGGTCGGCTTGTCGGAGAATCCCGTGAACGACCCCGCCACCGTGAGGTTGCGGAAGGTGTAGTACGAGACGCCCTTGCGACCGACGATGTACGTCACCACTTCCTTGCCCTCGGCGCGCAGGCGCTCGGTGAGCGCCAGCGCGGCCTTGATGGCGTTGGACGAGTAACCGCCCGCCAGACCACGGTCGGCCGTGATCAGCAGGACCGCGGCGACCGCGGCGTTCGGGTTCTCGGTGGTGAGCGGGTGCTTGGCGTTGGACCGGGTGGCCACCGCCCTCACCGCCCGGGTGAGCTCATCGGCGTACGGAGTGGAGGCGGCCACCGCGCGCTGCGCCTTGACGATGCGCGACGCGGAGATCATCTCCATCGCCTTGGTGATCTTCTTCGTCGCGGTGACAGAGCGGATCCGGCGCTTGTAGACCCGAAGCTGTGCTCCCATGGGTCGTTACGTCCTTTCCCTCGCTACCGGACTCAGGCCTGCTCGCCGAGGAGCTTGCCGTCGGCGGTGGTGAAGCCCTGCTTGAAGGACTCGATCGCGGAGGTCAGCGCGTCGACGGTGCCGTCGGCGAGCAGACCGGTCTCGACGATGCCGGCGAGCAGGTCCTTGTGCTGCAGGCGCACGAAGTCCAGGAACTCGCGCTCGAAGCGGCGGATGTCCGCCACCGGGACGTCGTCCATCTTGCCGGTGGTGCCGGCCCAGATGGAGACGACCTGCTCCTCGACCGGGAACGGCTGGTACTGGCCCTGCTTCAGCAGCTCGACCATGCGCGCACCGCGCTCCAGCTGGGCCTTGGAGGCCGCGTCCAGGTCGGAACCGAAGGCGGCGAACGCCTCCAGCTCGCGGTACTGGGCCAGGTCCAGACGCAGGCGGCCGGCGACCGAGCGCATGGCCTTGATCTGGGCGGAGCCACCGACGCGGGAGACCGAGATACCGACGTTCACGGCCGGGCGGATGCCGGCGTTGAACAGGTCGGACTCCAGGAAGCACTGGCCGTCGGTGATGGAGATGACGTTGGTCGGGATGTACGCCGAGACGTCGTTGGCCTTGGTCTCGATGATCGGCAGACCGGTCATCGAGCCGCCGCCCAGGGCGTCGTTCAGCTTGGCGCAGCGCTCCAGCAGGCGGGAGTGCAGGTAGAAGACGTCACCCGGGTAGGCCTCGCGGCCCGGCGGGCGGCGCAGCAGCAGGGAGACGGAGCGGTAGGCCTCGGCCTGCTTCGACAGGTCGTCGAAGATGATCAGGACGTGCTTGCCGTCGTACATCCACTCCTGGCCGATGGCCGAGCCGGTGTACGGGGCGAGGTACTTGAAGCCGGCCGGGTCGGAGGCGGGAGCAGCCACGATCGTGGTGTACTCCAGCGCGCCGGCCTCCTCCAGGGCGCCGCGGACGGACGCGATGGTGGAGCCCTTCTGGCCGACGGCGACGTAGATGCAGCGGACCTGCTTCTCCGGGTCGCCCGAGCGCCAGTTGTCGCGCTGGTTGATGATCGTGTCGACGGCCACGGCGGTCTTGCCGGTCTGGCGGTCACCGATGATCAGCTGACGCTGGCCACGGCCGATCGGGGTCATCGCGTCGATGGCCTTGATGCCGGTCTGCAGCGGCTGCTTGACCGACTTGCGGGCCATGACGCCCGGGGCCTGCAGCTCCAGGGCGCGGCGGCCGGTGGAGGCGATGTCGCCCAGGCCGTCGATCGGGTTGCCCAGCGGGTCCACGACACGGCCGAGGTAGCCGTCGCCGACCGGCACGGAGAGAACCTCGCCGGTGCGGCGCACCGTCTGGCCCTCCTCGATGCCGCTGAACTCGCCGAGGACGACGACACCGATCTCGCGGGTGTCGAGGTTCAGCGCGAGGCCGAGCGTGCCGTCCTCGAACTTCAGCAGCTCGTTGGCCATGACCGAGGGCAGACCCTCGACCTTGGCAATACCGTCCATGGCCTCGGTGACCGTGCCGACCTCTTCAACAGAGGCGGCGTCCGGCTGGTACGACTGGACAAAGTCGGCCAGCGCGTCCCGGATCTCCTCCGGACGGATCGTAAGCTCCGCCATCAGGCTTCCCTGCTCTCCTAGTTTGCGATCCTCGGCCCGCCATTGAGGGCCGCAAGTATTCGACTCTCGGCCGGGTCTCTCGAACCGGCCGTACGATTTGCCGGCTCCGGTGGAGCCGGGTCCCGACCGAGGGTCGGATGTGCTTCGGTGCTCAGCCTTCGAGCGACTGGCGAGCGCCTTCGAGGCGGCTCGACACGGTGCCGTCGATGATCTCGTCGCCGATCTGGACCCGGACCCCGCCGACGACCGTGGGGTCGACGTCGATGTTCAGGTGGACCTGGCGGCCCTGCATCCGGCCCAGAGCGGCCGAGAGCCGCTCCTTCTGGACGTCCGACAGCGGCACCGCGGTGGTGACCAGGGCCACCACGCGCCCGCGCCGAGCGGCGGCGAGCTTCGAGTAGGACTCGAGGCCCTGCTCAAGGCTACGGCCACGCGGGTGGTTGACCAGGGCGATCACCAGCCGGACGGTGCCCGCGTTGGCGCGGCCGCCGAGCAGCTTCTTGATCAGCTCCGCCTTGGCGGCGGCACCGGCCTTGGGCTCGGTCAGGGCGTTGCGCAGCTCGTGCGAGCCGCTCACCACCCGGCCGAACCGGAACAGCTCGTCCTCGACGTCGTCCAGGACACCGGCCTTGTCGGCGGCGATGACCTCGGCGTACGCGGCCAGCTCCTCGGTGGCATCGACCAGGTCGCGCGCACCCGACCAGCGGGAGCGGACCAGGCCCGAGACCAGGTCGACCGTCTCGCCGGAAACCTGGCCGGCCAGCAGCGAGGAGACCAGCTGGGCCTTGTCCTGACCCGACCGGGACGGGTCGGTCAGGACACGGCGCAGCGACACCTCACGGTCCAGCAGGACCGTGACGGCGGTGAGCTCCTCGGCGAGCTTGGCCGCGTCCACCGAAGTGGAGTCGGTCAGACCCTCGAGGTTCTGCCGCCCGGCGGCGAGGGCCTCGCGGCTAGCGCCGATCACTTGGCCGCACCCTGAGCAACGGCGGCCTTGGCCTCCAGCTCGTCCAGGAAGCGGTCGACGACGCCGCTCTGCCGCGCGTGGTCCTCGAGGGACTCACCCACGATGCGGGAGGCCAGCTGCGAGGCCAGCGAACCCACGTCCTGGCGCAGGGCGGCGGTCGCCTGCTTCTTGTCGGCCTCGATCTGGGCGTGGCCGGCGGCGACGATGGCCTCGCGCTGACGCAGGCCCTCCTCGCGCATCTCGGCGAGCTGGGCCGCGCCCTGCTCGCGAGCCTGCTCGACGATGCGGGCAGCCTCGTGACGCGCCTCGGCGAGCTCGGCGCGGTACTGCTCAAGCAGGGCCTGGGCCTCAGCCTGAGCGGCCTCGGCCCGCTCCATCCCGCCCTCGATGGCGTCCCGGCGCTCCGACAGCACCTTCTCGATGCTGGGGAGGAGCTTCTTGCCGAGCAGGCCGAAGACGATGAAGAAGCAGAGCAGGCCGATGATGATCTCGGGCCACGCGGGGAGGAGAGGGTTCATCTTCTCCTCTTCCTGCGCAAGCTGAGCCACGATGCCCATGCTCATATCTGGACCTTCCTCGAAAGGGTCTGCGGCGGGATTACTTGTTGCCGAAGACGAACGGCATGACGATGCCGATGAGGGCCAGCGCCTCGGTCAGCGCGAAGCCGATGAACATGTTGGAACGGATGAGACCGGCAGCCTCGGGCTGGCGGGCCATGGCCTGGACACCGTTACCGAAGATGAGACCGACGCCGATGCCGGGGCCGATCGCAGCGAGGCCGTAGCCGATGGAAGCGACGGAACCGTAGACAGTGCCCTCAGCGAGGAAGCTCATTGCAGTTGTCCTTTGCAGGGTGGTGAACCGGTGGTGATTGGCCACCGGGCGATCCGGGAGGTTGGTTCAGGGAGGGCCGAGGCCCCCTGGCTCAGTGCGCCTCTTCGAGGGCACCGGCGATGTAGCTGCTGGCCAGCATCACGAAGATGTAGGCCTGCAGGAACTGGACCAGCAGCTCGAAGGCGGTCAGGGCGACGGCGACGATGAACGAGGCCGAGCCGTAGAGCGCACCCAGGGTCGGGCTGAGCAGGTACCAGGAGGCGATGGAGAACATCACGATCAGCAGGTGGCCGGCGAACATGTTCGCGAAGGCTCGGACCGCGAGCGTGAAGGGGCGCACGAAGATGTTCGAGAAGAACTCGATCGGCACCAGGATGAACATGACCCAGCCGGGGATGCCCGAGGGCCAGCAGAGGTTCTTGAAGCCGCCGACGAAGCCGTGCTTCTTGAAGGTCAGCGTCATGTAGGTGACCCAGACGACGGCCGCGAGGCCGGCCGGGAACGCGATCGCCGCGGTGACCGGGAACTGGGCGAACGGGATGATCGACATGATGTTCATCAGCCAGATGAAGAAGAACATCGAGACGAGCATCGGGACGTACTTCTCGCCCTTCTTGCCGATCGTCTCCAGCACGATGGACCGCTTGACGAAGTCGTAGCCGATCTCGGCGACCAGCTGCAGCTTGCCCGGAACGAGGCGGGGCTTGGCGAAGGCCGACCAGAAGAAGACGACGACCAGCAGCGCGACGATCATCGACAGCAGCATCGGCTTGTTGAACTCGACGCTGCCGATCGTGAAGATCGGCTTGAACTGGAACTCGTTCAGACCCGGGGCCGGGAAGCCGCAGCCTGCGTCCCCGAAGTGGCAACTGCCTGAGGCGAGCTTCGTGAGTTCAGCACTCACCACGGACTCCTTCGTCGTGACGCATGGTTACGGCAACCTCGGTGTGTCGGCGTGGCCTGCGACCACGGAGCGGCACTGGTACTTGATGGGTTTCTCGCGGACCCTGCGCGGCAGTGCGTCGCACCGTCGCGGGATCATCGAAGACTGCGCGGGTCCGGGGGGCGATCCGTCCACCGATCGGACAGACCAGGCCTCTTCCCGTACTCCGTTGTTGCGACGGACGATAGCAGCCCGTCAGTGCGGCATAAACACCGCCCCCCTCGTTGGGGGGACAGCCCGGCCTCGTCACTGTTGACGCCCCGGGTCGGAAGGCTTGTCGGCCTTGTTTTCGGTGGCGTCGGGGTCGACGTAGAAGGTCTTGGCCTTGAGTGCGCCGCGCACCTGGAAGCCCGTCCAGATCAGGGCGCAGCCCAGCAGGGTGAAGGCGAACGCCTGCCGGTTGAAGAGGTCGGTGTTCTTGAAGACCGCGAGGACGATGCCGACCAGCAGGATCTGAGTGGTGTAGACCAGGAGCGCCGCGGCCATCATGATGTGCGGGTTCGACCTGGTCAGCCGGTCGAGTGCGACCTGGCCGGAGCTGAAGAAGGCCATCACCAGCAGCGTTCCGAAGAGGGCGCCGAGCAGTCCCTTGCCACCCGCGACGGCAAAGGAGATCACCATCGCGATGACTCCGGCGACCGCAGTGGGGATCGCGGCGCCTCGGAGGATCCGGGCGTCGTTGGACGGCATGTCGGCAACTCCGGCGGCATGTCGATGTGGCAGGGGGACGGGCACAGAACGTGGTGGGTGACACCGGACCGAGGGGGAGCCGCAGGCCGGCCGCTCGACGGCGAGCCCGTCGAGGGAGACCGGCCAGGGACGGAAGTCATCCACCTGTGAGGTCTTTCGGCGTGTTCTCGGTACTCGTGAACGGTATCACAAACTATTTGATGAGAGCTTTACCATGAATGTGTGGCACCTGTCACACCAACGGAGCAAGAGTGCCGCCGTTTGGATGAACCCGGATGACGGTACGTCAATTCACCTATCGGACACGGCCACTACCGTGCCCCCGGCCGGAGACCGCGGACGAACCCTTGCCGAGTTCACCGAGCAGTTCCTTGTCCTTCGCCGACAGTTCAGCCATCGGTGCGGAGGCCGGCGCGACCGCGGCGGCCTCGCTCCCGGTGACCGCCGCGGCGGCGGCACGGCCGGCGGCGGGGCGGCGGCGGTAGCGCGGCGGGACGAAGGACTGCACGGCCCGCGGGGCCCGCGGGCGGAACCGCGGGGTCAGCAGTACGACCAGGCCGACCAGGCAGAGCCCGGCCAGCGTCAGCACCACCGTGCGGCCGGTGTTGGTCACCGAGAAGGCGACCGTGCCGAAGGCGATCAGCGCGGCCCAGAAGTACATGATCAGCACCGCCCGGCTGTGCGAGTGGCCGACCTGCAGCAGGCGGTGGTGCAGGTGGCGCTTGTCGGCGGCGAACGGCGACTGGCCGGCCCAGGTGCGGCGGACCACGGCGAGCAGCAGGTCGGCCAGCGGCAGCGCGATGACGGTCAGCGGCAGCAGCAGCGGGATGTAGATCGGGACGAGGGCGTGGACGGTGGCGGTCTGCGACCCGGTCTCGCTGGTGATCAGGTCGGGGTCGACGCGGCCGGTGATGGAGATCGCGGCGACGGCGAGCATCAGGCCGAGCATCATCGAGCCGGAGTCGCCCATGAAGATCCGGGCCGGGTGCAGGTTGTGCGCCAGGAAGCCCATGCACATGCCGATCAACAGCACGCTGAAGAGCACCGCGGGGGCCGCGTCCATGATCGTGTAGCCGTACCAGAGCCGGTAGGAGTACAGGAAGAACGCCATCGCGGCGATGCAGACCATGCCGCCGGCCAGGCCGTCCAGGCCGTCGATGAAGTTCACCGCGTTGACCATGACGACCACCAGCGTGACCGAGATGACCATGCCCTGGGTGGGGCTCACCGCGACCGCGCCCACGCCGGGCACCGGCAGGGTGATCACCGTGACGCCCTGCCAGACCATCACACCGGCGGCGATCATCTGGCCGCCGAGCTTGACCAGCGCGTCCACGCCCCACTTGTCGTCGAGCACGCCGAGCAGCCACATGATCCCGGCGCCGGAGAGCAGCGCGCGGATGTCGGTGCCCTGGGAGAAGACCTTGGACAGGTTGTCCAGCTGCGAGGCGACCAGGATGCCGGCGCAGAGCCCTCCGAACATGGCGATGCCGCCGAGCCGCGGTGTGGGCTCCCGGTGCACGTCACGGGCGCGCAGCGGCGGCATCGCGCCGGCCGCGATCGCGAACTTCCGGACCGGCCCGGTCAGCAGGTAGGTGACGGCCGCGGTGCAGAACAGCACCAGCAGATACTCACGCACCACTGGCCTCCTGCATCACTGTCCGACGGGTGGGTACCGAAGGTACTCCCGTGTCTGTCCGGGTTTCGAGGTGCGTCGCCACGGCACACACCTTATTGAGTCCGACGCCCGGGGCACGCATCGCGGTTCGCCCTACCGGGTAGGAGATCGGGTTGCCCGCTCATCGCCGGCCGGCGAAGACCCGGGCGAGCTCCCGGACGCGGGCCCCGATCCGCACGTCCGTGCCCCCGGTGAGCAGCCGTCCGACCAGCCCGGCGATCTCGGCCAGTTCGGCCTCGCCCATGCCCTGCGAGGTCACGGTACCGGTCCCGAGCCGGATCCCCGAGGTCTCGGCGGGCGGCGCGGGATCGTACGGGACGGCGCACTTGCCGAGCAGCACGCCCGCCGCGGCGCAGCGGCGCTCCGCCTCGGCGCCGCTGATCCCGAGCGGCGAGACGTCCGCGGTCACCAGGTGGGTGTCGGTACCGCCCGTCAGCGGGCGCATTCCGGCCTCTGCGAGCCCCTCGGCGAGGATCCGCGCCCCGGACACCGTCCGCTCCGCGTAGGCCCGGTACGCGGGCGTCGAGGCCTCCGCCAGCGCCACGGCCTTGCCGGCCACCTCGTTCATCGCCGCGCCGCCCTGGCTGAACGGGAAGACCGCCCGGTCGATCCGCTCGGCCAGCTCGGCGGTGGAGAGCAGCAGGCCGCCGCGCGGACCGCGGAGCAGCTTGTGGGTGGCGGCCACGGTGACGTCCGCGTAGGGCACCGGGGAGGGCGCCAGGCCCGCCGCGACCAGGCCGGTGGTCTGCGCGGCGGAGGCGATCAGGAAGGCGTCCGCCTCGTCGGCGATCTCCCGGAAGGCGGCCCAGTCGGGGTGGCGGGGGTGGGAGATGGAGCCGGCCACGATGGCCTTGGGACGGTGCCGCCGGGCGAGCGCGCGGACCTCGTCGAGGTCGACCAGGCCGTCCTCGCGGCGCACCCCGTAGCCGACGAACTCGAACCAGCGGCCGGAGAAGTTGGCGCGCGAGCCGCAGCTCAGGTGGCCGCCGTGCTCCAGCGACATCGCCAGCACCGTGTCACCCGGTCGCAGCAGTGCCGCGTAGGCCGCGAGCATCGCCGAAGTGGCGGACCGGGGCTGGACGTTGGCGTGCGGCGCGGCGAACAGCGCGCGGGCCCGGTCGATCGCCAGCAGCTCGGCGGCGTCCGCCAGCGCGCAGCCGGTGTGGTGGCGGCGGCCCGGGTAGCCCTCGGCGTACTTGTCGATCAGGGGACCGGTGAGCGCGGCCAGCACGGCCGGGCTGGTGAGGTTCTCCCCCGCGAGCAGCTGGATGCTCTCGGCGCGGCGCTCGGCCTCGGCCGCGAGCAGGTCGGCCAGCTGGGGGTCGGCCCGGCGCAGCGTCTCGGAGGCCCAGCGGCCGCCGGAGGGGGCGCCCCTCCCGGTCGTCCCGGTCGTCCCGGTCGTCCCGGTCGTCCCGGTCGTCTCGGCGGTTCCGGCTGATCCGGTCGCGGCATCGGTGACGGTCATGGCGGGGCTCCCGGGCTGCATCGGGGCGCCTCCCGGCCGGAGGCTGGGGTGAGGGTTCCTCCAGCGTAGGACCGGTCCTCCCGGCCGTCCTGCCGACGCGTACCGGGTGCACCCACCCGGCGGCAGCCACCGGGACCGGCGCCCGGTGCCGGAGTGTCACCCCCTCACTCCCTCACCCTCACCGCGGCGCGGGGATGCCCGTCAGCGCCGTGACCACCGGGTCCACCGCGTGGAATATCTCCTCGCCGCAGTTGCGGAACATGCCGATCGGTGCGCCGTACGGGTCGTGCACCTCGTCCGACTCCGGGCTGGCGGCGAGCAACCAGCCGCGCAGTGCGGCCGCCGCCCGCACCAGGGCGCGGGCGCGCTCGGTGACGTCGGCGCCGCGCCGCGGATCGGGCAGGGTGCCCGGGTCTATCGTCCGCACCAGGCGGGTGAACTCCTTCAGGGTGAAGGTGCGCAGCCCGGCCTCGTGGCCCATCGAGATCACCTGGGCGCGGTGGTCCAGGGTCGCGGTGAGCACCAGGTCGGCCTCGACCACGTGCTCGTCCAGCAGCTCGCGGCCGGTGAAGCCGCCGCTGTCGGCGCCGTACTCGTCCAGCACCGTGGCGGCGTGCTCCTCCATCGGCGCGCCCTCGTGGCCCCAGGTGCCGGCGCTCTCCACCAGGATCCGGCCGGCCACCCGGGGGCTGAGCCGGGTGTCCAGCTCACGCCGGGTGAGCCGCTCGGCGATCGGCGAGCGGCAGATGTTCCCGGTGCAGACGAACAGGATGCGGAAGTGGTCCAGCGGCCTGGGACCCACGCTCAGGTACGGCGATATGCCGGGCCCGGCATGGAGGGAGGCGGCCGTCAACTGCCGGCCTCCAGGTCGGGGACGACCTCCCTCAGCTGCTCGGCGCTGATCGCGCCGGCCCGCAGCAGGACCGGGACCTTGCCCGTGACGTCGACGATGGAGGACGCGGTGGCGTGGTCCGCCGTGCCGCCGTCCAGGTAGACGGAGATGGCGTCGCCGAGCTGCTGCTGGGCCTCGTCGCAGGTGGCCGGGGACGGGCCGCCGGTCTTGTTGGCGCTGGAGACGGCCAGCGGGCCGGTGGTGTTCAGCAGCTCGATCGCGACCGGGTGCAGGGGCATCCGGACCGCGACGGTACCGCGGGTCTCACCGAGGTCCCAGCGCAGCGAGGGCTGGTGCCGGGCGACGAGGGTGAGGCCGCCGGGCCAGAAGGCGTCGACCAGCTCCCACGCCTGCTCGGAGAAGTCGGTGACCAGGCCGTGCAGGGTGGTCGGCGAGCCGACCAGGACCGGCGAGGGCATGTTGCGGCCGCGGCCCTTGGCGGCCAGCAGCGCGGCGACGGCATCGGGCGAGAAGGCGTCCGCGCCCACGCCGTACAGGGTGTCGGTGGGCAGTACGACGAGTTCGCCGCGGCGGATAGCCGAGGCGGCCTCACGCAGGCCGGTGGCACGGTCCCCGGCGTCGGCACAGTCGTAGCGGCGGCTCATCGGTGCGGTCCCCTTCCGAGATGGCTGATCACGTGGGCGGTCGCGCTCGGCGGCGCCGCCCTGCCCGCGGTGGTACGGCGCCGGCCTGTCACAGCGAGGCCTTCCGTGCCGTCGTGAAGCGCGGGCGGTTGTTCAGGTCGCGGTGGTCGGCGGTGTCGGTCCAGCCGCCGTCCTCGTTGAAGATCCACGGCACCTGGCCGCCCTGGGTGTCGGCGTGCTCGATCACCACGGCGCCGCCGGGGCGCAGCAGGCGGGCGGCGACCCGCTCGATGCCGCGGATGGTGTCCAGGCCGTCCTCGCCCGAGAACAGCGACATCTGCGGGTCGTGGTCGCGCGCCTCGGGCGCCACGTACTCCCACTCGGTGAGCGGGATGTACGGCGGGTTGGAGATGACCAGGTCGAAGCGGCCGTCCCAGGAGCGGTCGTCCTCGAAGGCGCGGGTGGCGTCGCCGGCGTGCAGGGTGACGCGGGCGCGGTCGGAGCTCGCTTCGATGTTGCGCCGGGTGTAGCGCAGCGCGCCCTCGTCCAGCTCGAAGGCGTGCACGCTGGAGCGCGGCAGTTCCTGGGCCAGGGCCAGCGCGATGGCGCCGGAGCCGGAGCAGAGGTCGACCACCAGCGGCTCGGCGACGTCCATGTCGCGCACGGCGTCTATGGCCCACTCGACGACCGACTCGGTCTCCGGGCGGGGCACGAAGACGCCGGGGCCGACCTCCAGCTCCAGGTAGCGGAAGAACGCCCGCCCGGTGATGTGCTGGAGCGGCTCGCGCGCCTCGCGCCGGGAGACGGCCTCCCAGTAGCGCGCGTCGAAGTCGGCGTCCTTCACCGTGTGCAGCTGGCTGCGCTTGACGTTGTGGACGTGGGCGGCGAGCTCCTCCGCGTCGAAGCGCGGCGACGGCACGCCGGCCGCGGCCAACCGCTGGGTGGCCTGGGCCACCTCGGCGAGCAGCAGGTTCATCCGTACGACCTCTTGTTTCTGCGCTCCGGCTACTGACGGCAGTGGTGCCCGGACGCCGGTCTCAGTTCTGTTGGGCCGCGGCGAGCTTGGCCGCCGCGTCCGCGTCCACGCAGGACTGGATCACCGCGTTCAGGTCGCCGTCCAGGACCTGGTCCAGGTTGTACGACTTGAAGCCCGTGCGGTGGTCCGAGATGCGGTTCTCGGGGTAGTTGTAGGTGCGGATCCGCTCGGAGCGGTCCACGGTGCGGACCTGGCTCCGGCGCGCGTCCGAGGCCTCCCGCTCGGCCTCCTCCTGGGCGGCGGCCAGGAGCCGCGACCGCAGGATGCGCATCGCCTGCTCCTTGTTCTGCAGCTGGCTCTTCTCGTTCTGGCAGGACGCCACGATACCGGTCGGCAGGTGGGTGATCCGGACCGCGGAGTCGGTGGTGTTGACCGACTGGCCGCCGGGGCCGGACGAGCGGTAGACGTCGATCCGCAGGTCGTTGGCGAGGATCTCGACCTCGACCTCCTCCGCCTCGGGGGTGACCAGCACGCCCGCCGCGGAGGTGTGGATGCGGCCCTGCGACTCGGTGGCGGGGACGCGCTGCACGCGGTGCACGCCGCCCTCGTACTTCAGCCGGGCCCAGACGCCCTGGCCGGGCTCGGCGTTGCCCTTGGTCTTCACGGCCACCGAGACGTCCTTGTAGCCGCCGAGGTCGGACTCGTTGGAGTCGATGATCTCGGTCTTCCAGCCGATCCGCTCGGCGTAGCGCAGGTACATCCGCAGCAGGTCGCCGGCGAACAGCGCCGACTCCTCACCGCCCTCGCCCGCCTTGATCTCCAGGATGACGTCCTTGTCGTCGCTCGGGTCGCGCGGCACGAGCAGCAGCCGGAGCTCCTCGGTCAGCTCCTCGCGGCGGGCCTCGGAGTCCTTCACCTCGGAGATGAAGTCCGGGTCCTCGGCGGCGAGTTCACGCGCGGCCTCGATGTCCTCGCCGGCCCGCCGCCACTCCCGGTAGACCCGGGTGATCGGGGTCAGCTCCGCATAGCGCTTGGCCAGCTTGCGGGCGTTGGCCTGGTCGGCGTGGACGGACGGGTCGGCCAGCCTCGTCTCGAGGTCGGCGTGCTCGACGAGGAGCTCTTCGACTGCCTCGAACATGGGTGGCCTTCTTCCCGTGAGATGGGGTGGTGGGGGGGGTCGCGGGGCGGGGGTCGCGGGGCGCTCGTGCGCCGGGGGATGCGAACGGCGCCGGCCCCCAGCGCCCCCGGAACGAGTACGGGGGCACCGGGAACCGGCGCCGCGGGAGCGCTAGGCCTTCGCGCTGTGCTGCTTGCCGAAGCGGGCCTCGAAGCGGGCCACGCGGCCACCGGTGTCGAGGATCTTCTGCTTGCCGGTGTAGAACGGGTGGCACTGCGAGCAGACCTCGGCGCGGATCTCGCCGCTGGTCTCGGTCGAGCGGGTGGTGAACTCGTTGCCGCAGGTGCAGGTCACACGGGTGACCACGTACTCGGGGTGAACGTTGGACTTCAAGGGGATCTCCTAGTGATCGGGAGGGCACCGGGTCGGCGGCTGGAGTGCCGCACGTGAACCGGGACCGACGGACCAGTCTGCCAGGACCGGCCGCTTCTTCCCAAACCGGGGAGCGTTCCGGGATATTCCGGGCCGGATCAGCGGGTGGTGCCCGCCCCCGTGCCCGCCCCCGTGCCCGCCCCCGTGCCCGCTTTGGGGGAGGCCGTGGGCGACGTCCCGGCCGGGCCCGTCGGGGTCGCCAGGGCGGGGTTCTCCGGCTGCTCCCCCAGCACCGCCGGCGGGAGCTCCCGGTCGGCCTTCAGCGCCGCCCAGACCTCGTCCGCCCGCGGCTGCTCGGCGACCACGCGGTTGGGATCCCCGGGGGCCGCCACCACCGGCAGGGTGACCATGGCGAGCTGGTCCGGACCGATCCCCTTGAGCTCCTGGGCCAGCCCCACCAGGGAGTTCACCGAGGCCAGCGCCGAGTCGGTGGTGATGCTGCGGGTCAGGGTGTCGCCGACCGACCAGAGCTTGACCGGGTTGGCGAGCAGGCCCGCCCCGCCGGTCTGCCGCAGCAGCGACCTCACCATCTGCTTCTGCAGCTCGATCCGGCCGAGGTCGCTGCCGTCGCCGACGCCGTGCCGGGTGCGGACGAAGGCCAGCGCCTGCCGCCCGTCGAGGTGGTGCTCGCCGGGCGGGAGGTCCAGCCCGCTGTCCTTGTCGTGGATGGCCACCGTGGTGGTCACGGTGGCCCCGCCTATCGCGTCGACGACCCGGGCGAAGCCGGCGAAGTCGATCTCGACGTAGTGGTCCATCCGCAACCCGGTGAGCTGCTCGGTGGTCTTGACCGCACAGGCGGCACCACCGGTCTCGTAGGCGCTGTTGAACATGGCCCGCTTGGCCCCGGGCACGATCCGACCGTTGCCGTCGGCGCAGTCCGGGCGGGCGACCAGGGTGTCGCGCGGGATCGAGACCACCTCGGCCCGCGAGTGGTCCTGGTTGACGTGGACCACCATGGCGGTGTCCGAGCGCGCGGTGCCGCCGGTGTCCCCGCCGGCCAGGTCGCCGTTCCCGCCGGCCCGCGAATCCGAGCCCAGCACCAGGACGTTGAACGACCCGTCGGTGGCGGTCGACGGCCTGGCGGTGCCCAGCCGGGCGTCGATGTCGACGCTCTTGATGTTGCCGTTCAGCTTGAAGTACGCGTAGCCGGCCGCGCCGACACCGAGGACGACGAGCGCGGCGGCCGCGCAGGCGGCCGCCAGCAGGACCCTGCGGCGGCGCGTCGTCACCCTCGTGTGCTCGGCCATCCGTTCCAGGGTAAGTCGGACAACATGATCGGAAGGGGTCGATCCGTCCCAACTCCGGAACGAGCACAGAACCCTGGCCCGCTCGCGCGGACCAGGGTTCTGTGCTCAGGAACTACTCATGTACGGTCAGTCGCCGGACCCGGGGGTCGTCTTGGCGATCTGCATGAGGAACTCGGCGTTCGACTTGGTCTGCTTCATCTTGTCCAGCAGCAGCTCGATCGCCTGCTGCGAGTCGAGCGCGTGCAGCACCCGGCGGAGCTTCCAGACGATGGCCAACTCCTCGCTGCCCAGCAGGATCTCCTCCTTGCGGGTGCTGGAGGCGTCGACGTCGACGGCCGGGAAGATGCGCTTGTCCGAGAGCTTCCGGTCGAGCTTGAGCTCCATGTTGCCGGTGCCCTTGAACTCCTCGAAGATCACCTCGTCCATCCGCGAGCCGGTCTCGACCAGCGCGGTGGCCAGGATGGTCAGCGAGCCGCCGTTCTCGATGTTGCGCGCGGCACCGAAGAACTTCTTCGGCGGGTAGAGCGCGGTCGAGTCGACACCACCGGACAGGATGCGGCCGGAGGCCGGCGCCGCCAGGTTGTAGGCGCGGCCGAGGCGGGTGATCGAGTCCAGCAGGATCACCACGTCGTGGCCCAGCTCCACCAGGCGCTTGGCACGCTCGATCGCCAGCTCGGCGACGGTGGTGTGGTCCTCCGCCGGCCGGTCGAAGGTCGAGGAGATGACCTCGCCCTTCACCGACCGCTGCATGTCGGTGACCTCTTCCGGACGCTCGTCGACCAGGACGACCATCAGGTGGCACTCGGGGTTGTTGTGGGTGATCGCGTTGGCGACCGCCTGCAGCACCATCGTCTTGCCGGTCTTCGGCGGCGCGACGATCAGACCGCGCTGGCCCTTGCCGATCGGCGACACGAGGTCGATGATCCGGGTGGTCAGCACGCCCGGGTCGGTCTCCAGGCGCAGCCGCTCCTGCGGGTAGAGCGGGGTCAGCTTGTTGAACTCGGGACGGCCGCGGCCGCTCTCCGGGTCCATGCCGTTGACCGAGTCCAGCCGCACCATGGCGTTGAACTTCTCGCGGCGCTCGCCGTCGCGCGGCTGGCGCACCGCGCCGGTGATGGCGTCGCCCTTGCGCAGGCCGTTCTTGCGGACCTGGGCGAGCGAGACGTAGACGTCGTTCTGGCCCGGCAGGTAGCCGGAGGTGCGCACGAAGGCGTAGTTGTCGAGGATGTCGAGGATGCCCGCGACCGGGATCAGGACGTCGTCCTCGCCGACCTGCGGCTCGGCCACGCCGGCCTCGAAGCCCTCGCGGCGGCCACGGCCGCGGCGGTCGCGGTAGCGCCCGCGGCGGCCGCGCCGGCCGTCGCCGAACTCGTCGTCCTCGTAGCCGCCCTGCTGCTGCGCCTGCGGCTGGGCCTGCTGCTGGCCCTGGCGGGCCTGGCCGCCGTCGGCCTGGCCGCCCTGCTGCTGGCCCTGGCGGTCGGTGCGCTCACGGCGGTTGCGGCGGTCACGGCGGGACTCGCGGCCCTCGCCGTCCTGACCGGCCTGCGACTCGCCGCCCTCCGGGCGGCCCTCGCGCTCGCCGCCCTCGCGGCGGTCACGGCGGTCACGGCGGTCACGGCGGGTCTCGGTGCGGCCCTCCTCGCGGGTCTCCGAGCCGCGGGCCTCGGCCGGGCGGCCCTCGGCCTGCTTGGTCTCGGTGGCGACCGCGGCGGGCGCCTCGGCGGCGGCCTCGGCGGTCGGGGCGCCGGCGGCCGAGGTGGCACGGCGGCGGGTGCGCTCGCTACGGGCGGGCGCGGCGGTCTCGGCGGCGGCCTGGACCGGGATCTCGATCTGGGCCTGCGCCTCGGCGGCCGGGGCCTCGGCCTGGGCGGCCTTGGTCCGGCGGGCCGGCTTCTCGGCGGCCGGCTCGGCGCTGTCCGCCTTGGCGGCGCGCTTGGCGGCCGGGGCGGCGGTGGCGCCGCCCGCGGCGAGCAGCGGGTCCCCGCCGCTCTTCTCCTTGATGGCCTCGATCAGCTGGCTCTTGCGCAGGCGTCCCGTGCCGCTGATCCCGAGCGTCGAGGCGAGCTTCTGCAGCTCGGCCAGGACGAGGCCGTCCAGGCCCGCGGCGGCGGTGCGACGGCGCCGGGCCGGGGCCGCGGGGGCGGCGGCTGCGTCCGACGCCTCGGCGTCCGGGCGCGCGCCCATCAGATCGGTGGTGTCGCTCACTAAGGGTCCTTCCCTGGAGCGGACGTCGGCCTGTCTGGCTCGGCGACCGGTTGTGCTGTCCTGACCGACGCTCGACTGCGTCGGTCCGAGGCGGTGGTCCCCCGAATGGCGGGTAGCCCGTCGAGGGAGAGCTGCGAGGTGCGGTGCATGAAGCACGGTGGTGCTGAGTGGCGCGGCGGGTCGGTCGCGTGCCGACCCTCCCCCCGGCCTCCGGCCGGGAGGGGGCGTACCCCCACGCTGCCTGCGAATCCCGGGCCCCCGTCGCGTGACGGTGGCCCGTGCTCCGCCCGTCCTGGCCTCAGGTGGGAGGCCGCGGGTGGGAGTCAGGTGCCGTCACGGCTTCGGGATGCGGCCGCAAGTCGCGCAGGCAGGCTGCGTACGCGCTGCGGTGGGCTCCCGGAGAATCGTCGCCCCGTGCATCGCCGGGACTCCGCTGGTGCGGAGTGCTGGGATCGGGACGCGGCGCACCGAGCCCCGGAGGGCACCTGGTGCAGCAATGAGGTTAACACTACCGACCCCCTCACACATTCCCCAGCCTTGCGCTTGCCAATCGTGTCCGGACGACCGGGCTCCGGACACGCCGGAACCGGCCCCCTCGGACGGGGTGCTCAGACGTCGAGCGGGAGCACCGAGGCCCCTGCCCGGTCGAGCTCCAGCCGGTGCGCGGCGAACAGCGGACCGTTGCCGCCGTGGTCGCCGGCGAAGGCCAGGACCTTGTCCGCGCCCGCCTCGTCGGTGAGCGCGAGCACGGTCGGGCCGGCGCCCGAGATCACCGCGGGGATGCCCTCGGCGCGCAGCGCCCCCACCAGGGCGGCGCTGTCCGGCATCGCGGAGGCCCGGTAGTCCTGGTGCAGCCGGTCCTCGGTGGCCGCGAACAGCAGCTCCGGGCGGCGGGTCAGGGCCTCGACCAGCAGCGCGGCCCGGCCCGCGTTGACGGCGGCGTCGGCCAGCGGAACGGTCCTGGGCAGCAGGCCGCGGGCGGTCTCGGTGAGCACCTCGGTGGCCGGTACGAAGACCACCGGGACGACCGACCCGGACGGCTCCAGGGCGATCGCCCGCGCGGTGTCCTCCTCCGTCCAGGCGACCGTGAAGTTGCCTCGCAGGCAGGCCGCGACGTTGTCCGGGTGGCCCTCCAGCTCGGAGGCCAGGGCCAGCAGTGCGTCGTCGTCGAGCGCGGACGGGCCGCCGATGGTGACGGCGCGGGCGGCCACGATGCCGGCGCAGATCGCGGCGGAGGAGGAGCCCAGGCCGCGGCCGTGCGGTATCCGGTTGGCGCAGACCACTTCGAGGCCGCGCGGCTGGCCGCCGAGGCGGTCGAAGGCCGCGCGCATCGAGCGGACCAGCAGGTGGCTCTCGTCGCGCGGGAGCGTGTCGGCACCCTCGCCGGCGATGTCGACGGAGAGCCCGGAGTCGGCGACCCGGACGACCACGTCGTCGTACAGACCCAGCGCGAGTCCGAAGGCGTCGAAGCCGGGGCCGAGGTTGGCGCTGGTCGCGGGAACCCGGACCCGGACGGCGGCGGCACGGAACGCAGGACCGGCCATGCGGTGGACTCTCCTGGGGAAATCGGGCGGCGCGAAGCGCGTCGGTGCGAGGGTGGGGAGGGAGCCGCGGGCCCCGGCCGGGGCGGGCGGTCACAGTCGTCGGCGCGGTCCGCAGAGGGACCGGACCCGGGGCATGTGCCACACGGCCGAACCCAGAGTATCGAAGACGGGTTCCACAGTGGTACACCCCGTGGGCCTTCGATCTGGTGTGTTGCCGTTTCTGGCCGGAATGCGTGCCGGAATGGCATCGGAATGCGCGGCGGAATTGACACAGAAGTGTCAGCCGAGAACGGCGGCGGGCCGCCCCCCGAAGGGGTCGGCCCGCCGTGCGATCGGCGTGCGACCGGTCAGTCCAGCAGGCCGAGGCGCTGCGCGGCGGCCTCCGGGTCGATCGGGACGACCTGCGGCTGCGGCGCGCCGGCCACCGCCCAGTCCGGGTCCTTGAGCCCGTTGCCGGTCACCGTGCAGACGATCCGCTGGCCCGGGTCGACCAGGCCGGCCTCCGCCTTGGCCAGCAGGCCGGCCACCGAGGCGGCCGAGGCCGGCTCCACGAAGACACCCTCCTGCGCGGCCAACAGCCGGTAGGCGGCGAGAATCTGACGGTCGGTCACCTTGTCGATGAGGCCGCCCGACTCGTCCCGCGCGGCGAGCGCGTAGTCCCAGGACGCCGGGTTGCCGATCCGGATCGCGGTGGCGATGGTCTGCGGCCTGAGCACCGGGGCGCCGTCCACGATCGGGGCCGAGCCGGAGGCCTGGAAGCCCCACATCCGCGGGGTGCGGGCGGCCAGGCCGTCGGTCGCGTATTCGCGGTAACCCTTCCAGTACGCGGTGATGTTGCCCGCGTTGCCGACCGGCAGCACGTGGATGTCCGGCGCGTCGCCGAGCATGTCCACGATCTCGAAGGCGGCGGTCTTCTGACCCTCGATCCGGACCGGGTTCACCGAGTTGACCAGCGCCACCGGGTACTTCTCGGACAGTTCACGCGCAAGGGTGAGGCAGTCGTCGAAGTTCCCGTCCACCTGAAGGATCTTGGCGCCGTGGACCAGCGCCTGGCCCATCTTGCCGAGCGCGATCTTGCCCTGCGGCACCAGCACCGCGGAGACCATGCCGGCGCGCACCGCGTACGCGGCGGCGGAGGCCGAGGTGTTGCCGGTGGAGGCGCAGATGACCGCCTGGGCGCCCTCCTCCTTGGCCTTGGAGATGGCCATCGTCATCCCGCGGTCCTTGAAGGAGCCGGTCGGGTTGGCGCCCTCGACCTTGAGGTAGACCTCGCAGCCGGTGCGCTCGGAGAGCACCTGGGCGGGGACGAGCGGCGTGCCGCCCTCCAGCAGGGTGACCACGGGGGTGGAGTCCGTGACCGGCAGCCGGTCGCGGTACTCCTCGATCAGGCCACGCCACTGGTGGGTGTGGGCGCCTCGGGCGATGACGGCGTTCATGGCTGTTCCTACTCCCCTTCGACCCGCATGATGCTGGCCACGTCGCGCACGCTGTCGAGTGCGCGGAGCTTGTCGACCGTCGCCGACAGCGCGGCGTCGGTGGCACGGTGGGTGACCACGACGAGCGAGGCGTCGCCGTCGCGGCCCTGCTGGCGCACGGTGTCGATGGAGACGCCGTGCTCGGCGAAGACGGACGCCACCTGGGCGAGCACGCCCGCGCGGTCGTCCACGTCCAGGCTGACGTGGTACCGGGTGACCACCTGGTCCATCGGCTTGGCCGGCAGCTGGGTGTACACCGAGTCACCGGGGCCGGTGGAGCCGGCGAGCTTGTTGCGACAGACCGCGACCAGGTCGCCGAGGACCGCCGAGGCGGTCGGCGAACCGCCGGCGCCCGGGCCGTAGAACATCAGGCGACCGGCCGCCTCGGCCTCGACGAACACCGCGTTGTAGGCCTCGCGGACGGACGCCAGCGGGTGCGACAGCGGGATCATCGCCGGGTGGACGCGCGCGGTGACGGACGCGCCGTCGGCCGCCCGCTCGCAGATAGCGAGCAGCTTGACGACGCAGCCCATCTCCTTGGCGGAGGCGATGTCGGCGGCGGTCACCTCGGTGATGCCCTCGCGGTAGACGTCCGCCGCGGTCACCTCGGTGTGGAAGGCGATGCCGGCCAGGATCGCGGCCTTGGCGGCGGCGTCGAAGCCCTCGACGTCGGCCGTCGGGTCGGCCTCGGCGTAGCCGAGCGCGGTGGCCTCCTCCAGCGCCTCCGAGTAACCGGCGCCGGTGGAGTCCATCTTGTCGAGGATGAAGTTGGTGGTGCCGTTGACGATCCCGAGCACCCGGTTGACCTTGTCGCCGGCGAGCGACTCGCGCAGCGGGCGCAGCAGCGGGATGGCGCCCGCCACCGCGGCCTCGTAGTACAGGTCCACGCCGGCCTCGGCGGCCGCCGCGTGCAGCTCGGTGCCGTCCTTGGCGAGCAGCGCCTTGTTGGCGCTGACCACCGAGGCGCCCTGCTCGAACGCCGACAGGATGAGGTGTTTGGACGGCTCGATCCCGCCGACCACCTCGACCACCACGTCGATGTCGCCCCGGTTGACCAGGGCCTCGGCGTCGGTGGTGATCAGGTGCTCGGGCACCCCCGGGCGGGTCCGACCGGCCCGGCGGACCGCGATGCCGGCGAGCTCGACCGGCGCGCCGATGCGCGCGGCGAGGTCGGCGGCGTCCGTCGTCATGATGCGCGCCACCTCGGAGCCCACCACACCACAGCCCAGCAACGCCACCTTCAGCGGCCGCGTACGCATCATCCGACTCCGCTCTGCATTCATCGTGCTTCGGTAATTCCGGCGGGATTTCGGGGGCCGCCGGAACTTCGGTCCGTACCAGTCTCCGGGACTTTCCGCACGGATCTACGGTCGTTCCATGATCTGAGACGAGGATTTCGTCATCCGATATCGAGACGCAGGAGATCCTCCTCCGTCTCGCGCCGGACGATCACCCGGGCCGCGCCGTCCTTGACGGCCAGCACCGGAGGCTTCAGGGCGTGGTTGTAGTTGCTCGCCATCGAGCGGCAGTAGGCCCCGGTGGCGGGCACCGCGATGAGGTCACCGGGGGCCAGGTCGGCGGGCAGGAAGGCGTCGCGGACGACGATGTCGCCGGACTCGCAGTGCTTGCCGACCACGCGGGAGAGCATCGGTTCGGCGTCGCTGCTGCGCGAGACCAGCGCCACCGAGTACTCGGCGTCGTAGAGCGCGGTACGGATGTTGTCGGACATGCCGCCGTCCACGCTGACGTAGGTGCGCAGGCCCTCCAGGGGCTTCACGGTGCCGACCTCGTACAGGGTGAACGCCGTCGGGCCGACGATCGCGCGGCCCGGCTCGACGGACAGCCGCGGGGCGCGCAGGTCGGCGGCGGCGCACTCGCGGCGGACGATCTCCGCCAGGGCGGCGGCGATCTCGGCCGGCTCGCGCGGGTCGTCGTCGCTGGTGTACGCGATGCCCAGGCCGCCGCCCAGGTCGATCTCGGGCAGCTCGACGCCGTGCTCGTCACGGATCTCGGCCAGCAGGCCGACCACCCGGCGGGCGGCGACCTCGAAGCCGGCCGTGTCGAAGATCTGCGAGCCGATGTGCGAGTGGATGCCGCGCAGCTCCAGGCTGTCGGGGTGGGCGAGCACCCGGCGGACCGCCTCGGCGGCCGCTCCCCCGGTGAGCGAGAGGCCGAACTTCTGGTCCTCGTGCGCGGTGGCGATGAACTCGTGGGTGTGCGCCTCGACGCCGACGGTGATCCGGATCAGCACCTGCTGCCGGACGCCCTGGCGGGCGGCGATCGCGGCGAGGCGCTCGATCTCCGCGTAGGAGTCGACCACGACGTGCCCGACGCCGGCCTTCACGGCCTGCTCCAGCTCGTGGACCGACTTGTTGTTGCCGTGCAGCGCGATCCGCTCGGCGGGCATCCCGGCGGCCAGCGCGACGTGCAGCTCGCCTCCGCTGCACACGTCGACGTTCAGGCCCTCCTCGTGCAGCCAGCGGACGACGGCCTTGGACAGGAACGCCTTGCCCGCGTAGTAGACGTCGGCGTCGGCGCCGAAGGCGTCCCGCCAGGCGCGGGCGCGGGTGCGGAAGTCCTCCTCGTCCATCACGTAGGCCGGGGTGCCGAACTCGGCGGCGAGCCGCTGGACGTCGACACCGCCGACGGTGACGACGCCGTCGGCGCCGCGGGTGACGGTCTTCGACCACACCTTGGGGTCGAGGGCGTTCAGGTCGCTCGGCGGCGCCTGGTAGTGGCCCTCGGGCAGCACGTCGCCGTGACGGGGGCCTGCGGGGTGTGCGGAGCGGCTCATCTGGCTCTCTCGTCCTTGACCTATGGCGAGGGGGGGGGGCGGGCCACGTCGCCCGCCCGCCCCCCCCGCCGTGCGCTTGGGGGTGGTACTACATCCGCTCGGGCGCCGTCACGCCCAGGAGCGTCAGGCCGTTGGCGATCACCGTACGGGTGGCGTCGGCGAGCCAGAGGCGGGCGTGCGTGAGGTCGGTGGCCTCGTCGTCGCCCTTCGGCAGGATCTGGCAGTTGTCGTAGAAGCGGTGGTACTTGCCCGCCAGCTCCTCGAGGTAGCGCGCGACCCGGTGCGGCTCGCGCAGCTCGCCGGCCGTGGCCAGGACGCGCGGGAACTCGCCGAGCTGGCCGAGCAGGTCGGACTCCCACTCGGTGGCGAGCAGCTCGGGTTTGAAGTCGGCACTGCGGGAGATGCCCAGCTCGCCGGCCTTGCGCTGGACCGAGCACATCCGGGCGTGCGCGTACTGGACGTAGAAGACCGGGTTCTCGTTGGTCTGGCTGGTCAGCACGTTGATGTCGAGCGTGATGGTGGAGTCGGTGGAGGAGCGCGCCAGGGTGTAGCGGGCGGCGTCCACGCCGATCCAGTCGACCACGTCGTCGATCGTGATGATGTTGCCGGCCCGCTTGGACATGCGGACCTCTTCGCCGTCGCGAAGCATCTTCACGAACTGGCCGATCTTGACCTCGATGTTGCGGTCCATGTCGTCGCCGGCGCAGGCCGCGATGGCCTTGAGGCGGTTGACGTAGCCGTGGTGGTCCGCACCCAGCATGTAGACCGAGACCTCGGCGCCGCGGTCGCGCTTGGACAGGTAGTACGCGGCGTCGGCGGCGAAGTAGGTGGTCTCGCCGTCGGCCTTGACCAGGACGCGGTCCTTGTCGTCGCCGAAGTCGGTGGTCCGCAGCCAGACGGCACCGTCCCGGTCGAAGACGTGGCCCTGCTCGCGCAGCCGGTCCATGGCCTTCTCGACGGCGCCGGAGTCGTGCAGCGACTTCTCCGAGAACCAGACGTCGAAGTCCACGCCGAACTCGTCCATGGACCGCTTGATCTCGGCCACCATGAGCCTGAGGCCCTCGGTGCGGAAGGCCTGCAGCTGCTCGTCCTCGGGCAGGTCGAGCACGCCCGGGAGGCCGTCGGTGATCGCCTTGGCGATGTCGACGATGTACTCGCCGACGTACCCGCCCTCGGGCACCTCCCGGCCGTTCGCGGCGGCCTGCAGCGAGGCGGCGAACTTGGAGATCTGCACGCCGGCGTCGTTCAGGTAGTACTCGGTGGTGACGTCGGCACCGGAGGCCCGCAGCACGCGCGCCAGCGAGTCGCCGACGGCGGCCCAGCGGACGCCGCCGATGTGGATCGGGCCGGTCGGGTTGGCGGAGACGAACTCCAGGTTGATCTTCAGGCCCTTGAGCGCCTCGTTGCGGCCGTAGGCCTCGCCGGCCTCGACGATGGTGCGGGCCAGCTCGCCCTGGGTGGCGGTGTCCAGGGTGATGTTCAGGAAGCCCGGACCGGCGATGTCGACCTTCGAGACGCCGGTGATCCCTCGCAGGCGGTCCGCCAGCAGCTCGGCGACGGCTCGCGGCGGCCGACCGGCCGGCTTCGCGAGCTGGAGGGCCACGTTGGTCGCGTAGTCGCCGTGGTCCCTGTTCTTGGGCCGCTCGATCGTCACGTGCTCGGGCACGGCGACGGCCAGCTCGCCCGCCTCGACGGCGGCGCTCACTGCGGCCTGGACTGCCTGGGAAAGCTCTGCGGGGGTCACGACGCCAAGCGTAGGCGAGAGGGGGTGCCCGCCCGCCACTCGGTTTGCCGGTTGAGACGCCGGGCCGCCCCGTCCCTGCGGCTCTCAGCCGCGATCGGTCCGATTCGTTCGCTCAGGGCGAAATCCGGCGGGGTTCCCGCCGAGGCCCATCAACCGCCGGACCAGCGCCACCAGGTCCGCGGGGTCGAACGGCTTGCCCAGGTAGCCGTCCACGCCGACCGCCTCGCCGAGGTCGAGGTCGGCCGGGGAGCAGGCCGAGACGATCGCGATCGGCAGGGAGCTCGTCCCCGGTGCCGCCCGCAGCCGGGCCGCCGTCCGCAGACCGTCCAGCCGCGGCATGACCACGTCCAGCGTCACCACGTCGGGCTTCACCCGGCGGACCACCTCCAGGCACTCGGCGCCGTCGGCGGCGGTCACCACCTCGAAGCCCTCGAGCTCCAGGTTGACCCTGATCAGCTGGCGGATCACCTCGCTGTCGTCCACCACGAGGACCCGCCCGGACACTCCCGACACCTCACCGAGGGTATCGGCGCGCCCACCGCCCCGTCCGGCCTTTGCGCACTTCCGCTCCCCCCTCCGCCCCCGGCCGCGGGGCCGTTGCACGACCCGCCGCCGCGACCGCGCGGAGCGATCGATCGAAACCCGTGCACGGACCGCGCCCCGGGCCTGGTAATGTTCTCCACGTCGGAGCGCACAGCGCCGAGACACCAAGCAGGCCCCCGTAGCTCAGGGGATAGAGCACCGCCCTCCGGAGGCGGGTGCGCAGGTTCGAATCCTGCCGGGGGCACTTCGCAAGAAGTGCTGAACAGGCCCAGGTCAGTGGCGAGTTGCCACCAGCCTGGGCCTTCTGCTGTTCCGGGCGCCGTTCTCGCCCGGTCCCTGGCGCGCCGTCAGGAGGCCGCGGCGACCGCCTCGGCGTAGAGGGCGGCGATGGTGTGGTCGAAGTACGCGTCGTACGAGGTGTCCTCGGTGTCGCCGCCCTCCTGGAAGCCGCCGATGATGCCGATCACGTGGCCGGTGGCGGTGCTGATCCAGGGGCCGCCGCTGGTGCCGCCGGGATAGCCGGGGCAGTCGACGGCGCGCTGGTACGTGCTGTGACGGCTCGTGGTGTTGGTGCACAGCACCGGCGACTCGGAGTCGCCGGGGTAGCCGTAGAGGCGGACGGTGGCGCCGAAGGGTTCGTCGGTCCCGAGCCGGTTGGCGCCGACCACGTCCTCGATCCGGCGGCCGTCCGCGGCGGCGGTCTCCAGGATGGCGAAGTCCTCGTCCTGGTCGCCGTCGCGGGACCAGCCGTCGGTGGTGTGGATCGCGGTGACCCGCCAGGTGCCGTACGGGGCGCGGCCGTCGCGGTAGCCGGGGGCGAAGGTGACACCGGCCGTGCCGTCCAGGCAGTGGGCGGCGGTCAGCAGCAGGTTGCCGGTCGGGCTGTCCAGCACGCTGGCCGTGCAGAAGTGGTTCCCGGCCGCGACGGCGCCGGCGAAGAGGGCGCCGACGGTGGCCGCCTCGGCGGTGGCCGGGGCCACCGCGGTGGTGCCCGGCTCGGCGGCGGGGACGGACGGGGTGGCGCTCGCACCGGCCGACGTCGCGCCGGTCGCCGGGGTGGCGGTCGCCGGGGTGGCGGTCGCCGCGGGGCCGGCCGAGGACGGGGCCGGGGACGGGAGCGTGGACCCGGCCGGCGCGGGGACGGCGGCGGCCGGCGCGGGCGGCAGCGGGTGCACCGTCGAGGGGCTGCCGACCGCCGTGACGTGCGAGGCCAGCGTGTGCGAACCCACCACCAGGGCCGCGACCGTGAGGGCCGACAGGCCGGTCAGCAGGGTGGGGCCCAGCATTCGGCGTCGGGGCTTGCGGCGGTGCTGGCCCATACCTGGTCTGCTCCTGCCCTGGTGCGTGCGGGGACGGGTCCGACTATGGCGAAGCAGGCTTGGAGGGCCGTGATCCCCGGCTGGGAGCTTGATGAGAACGCGACCGTCGAGCCTGCGACACGGCGCGCGCGAGGGCGTCCGCGGTGATGAACGCGGTGTGCGTCCCCGCCCGGGTGCAGGCGAACGCCCCGGCCACGGCGCCCGCCCGGGCGCACTCCGGCAGCGGGCGGCCGCGCAGCCACCCGTCGAGGAAGCCGGTCACGAACGCGTCCCCCGCGCCGTTGGTGTCGACGACCGGCCGGCCCGGGTCGACGGCGGGGACGTGCAGCGGCGGGGCGTCCGCGGCGTCGCGGGAGAGCAGGAAGGCGCCCTCGGCTCCGGCGGTGGCGACCACGACGGCGGCCCGGCCCTCGGCGAGGACCGCCCGCATCACCTCCTCGTGGCGGCCCCGGCAGCCGGCCACCGAGAGGAAGACCAGGTCCGAGTTGACCGCGTAGTGCCGGTGGTGGGGGTTGCGGCCGTCCCAGTCGTGCAGGTCGGTGGAGCTGGTGCGGCCGAGCCGGTGCAGGTCCGGGTACATGTCGCGGTTGATGCCGGTGATCGAGAGGTGGACGTGCCGGCTGCGCTCGAGGTACGGCAGGTAGAACTCGCGCGGCAGGCGCAGGTCGGCCGGGTGCCGGCCGTCGTAGAAGGAGAACCGGCGGCCGGCCGCGTCGACCAGGTTGACCGCGCGGGGCGTGCCGTGCGGCGAGACGAGGTGGGCGAACTTCAGGCCTCGGCGGGCGTACTCGGCGAGGATCAGCTCGCCCTGCGGGTCGTCGCCCAGGAAGTCGATGAAGGCGGTGCGCAGGCCCAGGTGGTGGGCGCCGAGGGCGACGCCGTTGCCGGTGTGGGCCACGTAGTCGCGCACCGGCGGCACGTACCGCGAGTCGCCGTCCGGGACTTCGAGCCGTTCGACCCGGACGACGGTGTCCACGCCGGCCCCGCCGACCACCAGCAGGTCGAGGTCGGGCGCGGAATCCGGCGTTCCGTACGAGGAGTCGAACTGCGTCACGGCGGCGCCTCCTTGATCCCGGGTGGTGGCCAGGAGTCAAGCAGGCGCCGGAGGTTGGCTGCAAGACCTTGCGGCAAGATTCACTTCGCCTGCTGCCGGGCGCCGGTGGCCGTCGAGCCCGCGCCGGTGGCCGCGGCCTCGACCGCCGGGCCGCCCGCGTCGCCGGTGGCCTCCCCCGGGGCCGGCCGGTGGTTGATCATCAGGAAGGCGATCAGCGCCGCGAGGATCAGGATGCCCATCGCCACCCATGTCGCGACCACGTACCCGTGCACCGCCCCCTGGGCCTGGACCGCGGGGTCGGAGGCGATCCTGGTGGCCAGGTAGCTCGCGGTGGCGCTGGCCGCGATGGTGTTCAGCAGTGCGGTGCCGAAGGACCCGCCGACCTGCTGGGCCGAGTTGATGGTCGCCGAGGCGGCGCCGGTCTCGGCGGGGGCGACGCCCAGCGTGGCCAGGCTCATCGACGGCATGAACACCAGGCCCATGCCGAAGCCGAGCAGCAGCTCCGCCGGCAGGACCATGCCCGCCCAGGGGCTGTCCACCTTCATCTGGGTCAGCCAGGCCATGCCCGCCGCGGCCAGCAGCAGGCCCGGACCGATCAGGTTGCGCGACGGCACCCTGGTCATCAGCCGGGCGGCGAAGCCGGTCGAACTGATGATGATGGCGGCCGTCATCGGCAGGAAGGAGACGCCGGACATCACCGGCGAGAAGTGCTTGATCACCTGGAGGTAGTAGGTCAGGAACAGGAACAGGCCGAACATGCCGACCATCGCCAGCCCCACCGAGAGCGCGCCGCCGCCGCGATTGCGCTCGCCGACGATGTGCAGTGGCAGCAGGGCGTGCTCGGTGCGCTTCTCGACCAGGACGAACACCGCCAGCAGCGCCACGCCGAAGGCCAGCGAGCCGAGCACCAGCCAGTCGCCCCAGCCCCGCGACACGGCCTCGGACATGCCGAAGACGATGGCGAGCAGACCGCCGCAGCCGAGCAGTGCGCCCGGCAGGTCCAGCTTGACCCGGCGCCCCTTCTCGATGTGGTCGCGGGTGAGCACGTAGTAGGCGGCGAAGGCGGTCGCGATCGCGATCGGGGTGTTGACGAACAGGCACCAGCGCCAGTTCAGGTACTCGGTCAGCAGGCCGCCGAGGAGCAGGCCGATCGCGGCGCCGCCGCCGGCGATGGCACCGAAGATGCCGAACGCGGTGCTGCGTTCGCGGGGGTCCCTGAACGTGGTCGAGAGCAGGCCCAGCGCGGACGGGGCGAGGAGTGCGCCGAAGGCGCCCTGGAGGGCGCGGGCCCCGAACAGCATGGCCGGGCCGGCCGCGGCGCCGCCGAGCGCGGAGGCGAGGGCGAAGCCCAGCAGGCCGACGGTGAAGACGCGCTTGCGGCCGAAGAGGTCGCCGAGCCGGCCGCCCAGGAGCAGCAGGCCGCCGAAGGCCAGCGTGTAGGCGGTGATCACCCACTGGCGGTTGGCGTCGGATATCCCGAGGTCCTTCTGGGCCGACGGCAGTGCGATGTTCACGATGGTGATGTCGAGCACGATCATCAGCTGGGCGATGGCGATGACCGCCAGCGCCCACCAGCGACGGTTGTCCGCCGCCGCTTCGGTCCGGGGACCGGTGGCAGGTTGCGCAGACACTGAGGGAGCCTTCCGTCGGGTCGGAGAGGACACGCAGTCGCTTTCCAGCCAAACGCTCATGGTGGCGGATGGCAAGGAAAAACCTGACCAAATATGGCTATTTGGGACAAAAGAACCAGGGTCCTGGGACCAGCGACGGAGGAAGTGAAAGCAGCGGGGAGAGCGCAGCGGGAGAAGGGGACGGGGCCCGGGACGCGCGCGGGCCCCGGGTGCCGGAGCACCCGGGGCCCGCGGGGTCGCCGCCCGCTGCCGGCTAGAGCGCGGCCAGCTCGGCGACCAGGTCGTCCAGGCCGAGCGAGCCCTGCGACAGGGCCGCCATGTGCCAGGCCTTGAGGTCGAAGACCTCGCCGCGCGCCTCGTGGGCCGCCCGCGCCGCCGCCCGGCCGCGCAGCCAGGCCCGCTCGCCCAGCTTGTAGCCGATCGCCTGGCCGGGCATGCCCAGGTAGCGGACCAGCTCGCTGTCCAGGAACTCGGCCGAGAGCCCGCAGTACAGACCGAAGAACTCGCGCGCCGAGTCGGGCAGCACCGGCTCGCCCGGGCGGTACGGCGAGTCCGCCGGGAAGTCCAGGCCGACGTGCATGCCGATGTCGACGATCACCCGCAGCGCCCGCATCATCTGGGCGTTGAGGTAGCCGAGCCGGTGGCCGGGGTCGGTGAGGTAGCCCAGCTCGTCCATCAGGCGCTCGGCGTACAGCGCCCAGCCCTCCAGGTTGGCGCTCACCCCGCCGATGCTGACCTGGTAGGTGGAGAGCCGGTCGGCGACGTAGTTCCACTGCGCCAGCTGGAGGTGGTGGCCGGGAACGCCCTCGTGGTACCAGGTCGAGACGAGGTCCCAGACCGGGAAGGTCTCCCGGCCGAGGGTCGGCAGCCAGGTCCGCCCGGGGCGGGTGAAGTCCAGCGACGGCGCGGTGTAGTACGGGGCGGCGGCGCTGCCGGGCGGGGCGATCATCGACTCGACCCGGGTGACCGGCTCGGCGAGGTCGAAGTGCGTGCCCTGGAGGTCGTCGATGGCCTGGTCCATCAGGCCCTGGAGGAACTCACGGGCGGCCTCGGCCCCCGCGATGGCCGGACCGTCGGTCTCCAGCCACTTCATCGCCTCCATCGGGTCGGCACCCGGGCGCACCTTCTCGGCCTCCGCCCGCATCTGGGCGAGCAGGTCGTGGAACTCCTGCCAGGCCCAGGCGTACGCCTCGTCGAGGTCGAGGTCGGCGCCGGTCCAGTAGCGGACCCACCGGCCGTACCGCTCCCGCCCGGCGGTGTCGGGGGCGCCGGCGGCGGCCGGGCCGTAGACGTCGCGCATCCAGTCGCGCAGTTCGGCGACGGCCGCGGTGGCGGCCGTCGCGTGCTCGGCCAGCCCGGGGCGGAGCGACTCGGGAGCCTTGCCGACGAACCCGCCGAACCAGCCGCCGGGCACCTCGCCCTCCAGCCACTCGCCGAGCTGCTCGACCATGGTGGCGACCTGGCGGGGACCGGAGAGCAGGCCCCGCTCGATGCCCTCGGCCAGCGTCTCGCGGAACTGCGCCAGGGCGACGGGCACCCGGGCCAGCCGGCGGCCGACCACGTCCCACTGCTGCTCGGTCTCGGTGGCCATCAGAGTGAAGATGTCGCGGACGTTGTGCACCGGGGAGCCCAGGTTGCGGATCGCCCGGAAGCCCTCCCCTGCGGCGTGGACGGCGAGCTCGGCGGTGAGCCGCTCGCGCAGCAGCCGGGCGCAGCGGCGCTCCGCCTCGTCCTCGGCGGCGCCCGCCTGCTCGACCTCCTCCAGCACGGCCAGGGTGTGCCGGGCCAGTTCGGCGACCGCCTCGGCGCCGGCCGGGGAGAGGTCGGGGAGGCGGTCGTCCTCGGGGTTGAGCCCCAGATACACCGCGGTCAGCGGGTCCAGCTGGGCGAGCGCCTGGACGTAGGCGTCGGCGACACGGCGCGGGGTGGTGCCGTCGGAGGTGATTAGTTCTTCAACCATTCGGACATCATTTCGCGGTCGCAGCCGAATGCAAGCCCCCCACCGGTGGCATGCTCCGGCCAATCAGGGAGGCTCGGGCGCCGGCCACGCGCTCCCCGCACCCGCGCGGCGGCGAACCCTTCCCGCCGAGGGGCCGTGCGCCTACGAAGAGCCGCCGGAGGGCGCCGATCACGGCGGGGCAGAAGTGTCCGATGCCCGCGAAGCCGTGCGAGGGGCCGGCGGCAGCGGTGCCGGTGGTACCCCGCCCACCCGCGGGCGGCGGGCCCGGTGCCGCCCGGCCGCCGGGGCCCGCGACCGGACGCGGTACGGCTGCGCCGCCGGGAGGCCGCGGGGAGGCCGGGAGGCCGCCGGGGGGCCGTGCCTTGCCTCCGGGCCGTACGGACGGCCGTTCGAGAAGTACCACGCATGACCGGCCCGGATCGGTCGATCGGCCACTACGCTGACCGCCATGGAAGCCAGCTCAGCGCCCGTTCCGTCCCCCCAGGCACGCCCCCGACGCGCCGCCTACCGGCGGCTCCCGGTGGAGCAGCGGCGGGAGCAGCTGATCGCGGTCGCGCTGGAGCTGTTCGCCTCCCGCCCGCCCGAGGAGGTCGGCCTGGACGACGTGGCGGCCGCCGCGGGAGCGTCCCGGCCGCTGGTCTACCGCTACTTCGCGGGCGGCAAGCAGCAGCTGTACGAGGCCGCGCTGCGCACCGCGGCGGACGAGCTGAGCAACCGGTTCACGGTGCCGCTGACCGGGACCCCGACCGAGCAGCTGGCGGCGGTGCTGGACCGCTACTTCGCCTTCGTGGCCGAGCACGACGCCGGCTACTCGGCGCTGCTGCGCGGCGGTTCGGTGGTGGAGACGGCGCGGACCTCGGCCATCGTCGACGACGTGCGGCGGGCCGCGCTCAAACGGACGCTGCGCCACCTCGGCGTGCGGGAGGCCGGGCCGCGGCTGACGCTGCTGGTCCGCTCGTGGATCGCGGTGATCGAGGGCGCCTCGCTGACCTGGCTGGACGAGGGCCGGACGGTTCCCGTGGAAGAGCTGCGGGACTGGCTGGTGGACCAGTTCGTGGCGATGGCGGCGGCGACGGCGCTCGGCGATCCGCAGACCGCGGCGGTGCTGGCCGGGCTGCTGGCGCTGGAGCGGCCGGACGACTCGCGGGTGCGCCGGCTGCGCGAACTGCTGACACCGCGGCCCTGACCCCCCGTGCCCGGGGTCACGGCAGCGCCGCGGGGCCGCGGGGCCCTGCGCAGGGCGGGCGCCGGGCCCGCACCGGCGGGCGAACGGGCCCGCACCGGCAGGCGCCGAGCGGGCAGGACCCTAGGCCTTGCCGAGCACCTGGCGCTGGCGGCCGAGGCCGTCGACCTCGATCTCGACGATGTCGCCCGGGGTCAGGAACGGTGTGCCCGGGCGGCCGAGGGTGACGCCGGCCGGGGTGCCGGTGACGATCACGTCCCCGGGCTCCAGCACCATGAACTGGCTGGCGTAGCGGACGATCTCCAGCACCGGGAAGACCATCTCCGCGGTGGAGCCGTCCTGCCGCAGCTCTCCGTTGACCCAGAGCCGCAGTGACAGCCGCTGCGGGTCCGCCACCTCGTCGGTGGTGACCAGCCAGGGGCCGAGCGGGGTGAAGGTCTCCGCCGACTTGCCCTTGTCCCACTGGCCGCCGCGCTCGAACTGGAAGGCGCGTTCGGTGACGTCGTTGGCGATGGTGTAGCCCGCGATGACCTCCGCCGCCGCCCGGTGGTCCTCCAGGTAGCGGGCGGTGCGGCCGATCACGATCGCCAGCTCGGCCTCGTAGTCGGTCTTCTCGCCGCCGCGCGGCACCAGCACCTCGTCGTACGGGCCGACCACGGTGGAGCTGGGCTTGAGGAAGATCACCGGCTCGTCCGGGATCGGCGCCCCGGCCTCGGCCGCGTGGTCACGGTAGTTGAGCCCGATCCCGACCACCTTGCCCGGCCGGGCGACCGGCGCGCCGACCCGCTGCCCGGCGATGTCGGCCACCGGCAGCAGGCCGGCGGCCATGTCGCGGGCCAGCGCCTGCGGGTCGAGCTCGGCCAGGAAGGCGCCGTCGATGTCCCGGGCCCGGCCGGAGAGGTCGTACGCGGTGCCGTCCTGGCCCTGCACGACCGGACGCTCGGCGCCCGGCGGTCCGACACGGAGGAGCTTCATCTGAGCGTCACCACCAGTTTCGTCGCAGCTGGCCGGGGCGGCCGCACACCGCGCCCGGACTCTTGCCTGCGAGGTATATCAACGCGCCCCGCCCGGTCACCAGACGGTTCCGGTGGGCGAATTCCTATCAATTCACACAAGCCCGAACGCCGCCGAATCGGTTGCCCCTACGGTTGACAGCCCTCGCTCCGGACGGGCGGGCCGGCCGACGGGGGACGGCGGCGCCCGGAGCCGCCCGCCGGAGCCGCCCACCCGGTCACCGCCGGCGTCAGCCGCGCTGCGCGCCGCCGTCGAGGAGCCGGTCGAGGGCCAGCGGGCGCGGGGTGCCCGGGCCGCCCCGGTCGCAGGCGCGCCGCCAGCGGTCGAGGTCGCGCGCCACGTCGGCCCGGGCCTGCGGCTCGGAGGCCAGCGCCGCCTCCAGCTCGCGCAGCAGCGCGACGGCGGCGCCCGGGCTGCCGTCCCGGGCCAGCCAGAGGGCGAGGTCGTGGCAGGTGCGCAGGGTGCGGAGGTCGCGCGGGCCGCAGACCCGGGCGAGCTGCGGGATCAGCGGGATCAGCATCGCGACGGCCTCCCCCGGCCGGCCCTCCGTCCCGTGCTCCCAGGCCCGGTCGGCCCGCTTGCGCAGCGCCTCGGGGGTGGGCTCCTCGGGTCCGAGCCGGATCTCGCGCAGCCGGCGGCGGACCTCGGCCGCGTCCGCGGGCCGATCGGCCGGGCTCTTGGCCAACAGCTCGCGGACCAGCGCGGCGAGCGCCGGGTAGGGCGTGCGGACCGGCGGCGGCGGCTCGTTCAGGTGCTGGTACATCATCGTGACCGCCGAGCCCGCGTTGAACGGCCGCTGCCCGGTGCAGAGCTGGAAGAGCACCACGCCGAGCGCGTACAGGTCTGCCCGGCCGTCGATCGGGGCGCCGGCCCAGCACTCGGGGGCCAGGTACGGCGGGGTGCCGATCACCACGCCGGTGGAGGTGAGCGCGCCGCCGGACTGGGTGAGCAGCCGGGCGATGCCGAAGTCCAGCACCTTGGCCTCGCCGCCGTCGGTGATCATGATGTTCTCCGGCTTGATGTCCCGGTGGACCACGCCCGAGGCGTGCGCGGCGGCCAGCGCCTTGCACACCTGCCGGACCCACCTGAGCGAGACCTCCAGCTCCGGGAGGCCCTCCCGGAGCAGGGCGGAGAGCGGCCGGCCGGGCACCAGCTCCATCACCAGGTAGTGGGTGGACCAGCCGCCCTCGCGCACCGTCCCGTAGTCGTACAGCGTGACGATGTTGGGGTGGGAGAGGCTGCCCGCGGTCTTGGCCTCGCGGACGAAGCGCTGGACGGCCTCCTCGTCACGGGCCTTCTCCTCGGACAGCACCTTCACCGCGACCCGCCGGCCGATGTTGCCGTCGCGGGCCTGCCAGACCACGCCGAAGCCGCCCTCGCCGAGCTTGGCCTCCAGCAGGTACCGGCCGTCCAGCACCTCCCCAGCCTCCATTGCTCCCCCACCACCAAGTCCCGCGGATCCGAACGGCGTTCACCGTGACCGGGCCACCATAGCGGCGGGGGAGCACATCCGGGTGAACGGATTACGGCTTCGGCTTGGGCAGGCCGGGCGGGTTGATCTCGGAGGCCTGCACCGCCTCGCTCTCCAGGCCCCAGCGCTTGAGGACCTGGGCGTAGGTGCCGTTCCTGATGATCTCGTCGATCGCCCCGTTGAGCGCCCGGACCAGGCCGCTGTCCTTCTTGGTGGTCGCCGCGATCTTCCCGAGGACGTCGGCGCCGCCGCCCGAGTAGGTGCCGACCACCTCGCTCTCCCCCGTCTGCACGGCGTGGAAGGCCAGGCTCGGGTTCGGGCCGACGTAGGCGTCGATCCGTCCGGAGGAGAGCGCCAGGTAGTAGTCCGAGCTGTTCTGGAAGTACTTGATGTCGGTCGGCTTGAGCCCGTTCTTGACGTTCTCCTCGCTCCAGCCGATCAGCAGCTTCTCCTGGTTGGTGCCGGACGCGACGCCGATCGTGCGGCCGGCGACGTCCTTGGCACCGGCGACCTTGAAGCCGGCACCCTTCTTGGCCTCGAAGCCGAGGACGTCCAGGCGGTAGGTCGCGAAGTCGTACTTCTCCTTGCGGGCCTCGGTAACGGTGATGTTGGAGATTCCGACGTCGTACTTGCCGCTGTCCAGCCCGACGAAGATGTTCTCCCAGGAGACCGGGTTGAACTCGACCTTGAGGCCGAGCACGTTGCCGATGAGCGAGGCGATGTCCGGCTCGACCCCGATGATCGTCTTGTCGTCGTTGGCGTAGAAGTCGAGCGGCGGCGTGGTGCCGATGGAGTCGGTGACGGTCAACGTGCCTCTCTTGCGGATCTCCTCCGGAACCAGCGCCGCGACGGCCTCCACCTTGGGCGTGGTGACTCTGTTCTGATTTGGCGTCAGGTTCACCTTGGTGCCGTCCGGCGCCACGCTGCCCTTGGCGGGAGCGAGTTCCGCCGAGGCGTCCGAGGAACTGCCGCAGGCGGCCAGGGTGAGTGTGGCGGCGAGCGCGGCGGCGGCGGTCACGAGGGCACGACGGGGTAGGGACATGGCGGAACTCCTGCCGGGTGAAGGGGACTGCGGGGAGGGAGGGGGACTACGGGGGGGTGGGCGTCGGAGGCCCGCGCTCGGCGGTCCCCCGGGTCGGGCCCGAAGGCCCGACGATCAGAGCACCTTGGCCAGGAAGGCGCGGGTGCGCTCGTGCTGCGGGTCGTCCAGGACGGCCTTCGGCGGGCCCTGTTCGACCACCACGCCGCCGTCCATGAAGACGACGGTGTCGGCGACCTCGCGGGCGAAGCCGATCTCGTGGGTGACCACGATCATGGTGGTGCCGCCCTTGGCGAGGTCCTTGATGACGTCCAGCACCTCGCCGACCAGCTCCGGGTCGAGCGCCGAGGTCGGCTCGTCGAACAGCAGCACCTTCGGTTCCAGCGCCAGCGCCCGGGCGATCGCCACCCGCTGCTGCTGACCGCCGGAGAGCTGCCGGGGGTAGGCGCCCGCCTTGTCGGCCAGACCGACCCGCGCGAGCAGCTCCAGCGCGGCCGCCCGGGCCTCGGCCCTGGGCCGGCCGAGTGCGCTGATCGGCGCCTCGACGATGTTCTCCACCACGGTGAGGTGCGGGAACAGGTTGAAGTTCTGGAAGACGAAGCCGATGTTGGTGCGCTGCCGCAGGACCTCGCGCTCCTTGAGCTCGTACAGCCGGTCGCCGGAGCGCCGGTAGCCGATCAGCTCGCCGTCGATCGCGACGAAGCCGCGGTCCAGCTTCTCCAGGTGGTTGATCGAGCGCAGCAGGGTCGACTTGCCGGAGCCCGACGGGCCGAGCACCACCGTCACCGAGCCGGCCGGCACGTCGAGGTCGACCCCGCGCAGCACGGCGAGCTGCCCGAAGCTCTTGTGCAGGCCCCTGACCTGCACCATGGGTTCCAGCGCGGTGGTGGTCACGAGCGTCCTCCGGAGGCGGTCGGGGCGGGGCTGGGAGTGCGGGCGGCCCGCAGGCCCCGGACGAAGGTCCGGGCCCGCTGCAGCGGGGTGGGCGGCGGGGTCCGGTCGGAGCCCCGGGCGAAGTGGCGCTCGACGTAGTACTGGGCGATCGACAGCACGGTGGTCAGCAGCACGTACCAGACGGTGGCCACCATCAGCAGCGGCACCACCCGGCCGGTGCGGCCGTAGACGACCTGCACCTGGTAGAAGAGCTCGCCGATGGCCATCACGTAGACCACCGACGTGCCCTTGAAGAGCGAGATGACCTCGTTGGCGCCGGCGGGCAGGATGCCGCGCATCGCCTGCGGCAGGACGATCCGCCAGGCCTGGCGCCAACGGGGCACGCCCAGCGCGGCGGCGGCCTCCCGCTGGCCGGCGTCCACGGCGATCACGCCGCCGCGGATGATCTCGGCGGCGAACGCGGCCTGGTGCAGCCCGAGGCCCAGCACGGCGGCGCCCAGCGCACCCAGCACGCCCACCGTCTCGAAGTCGGCGAAGGTGGGGCCGAACGGGATCCCGACGCCGAACCGCTTGTAGAGGTAGGACAGGTTGAACCAGAAGACCAGCTGGACGATCAGCGGGATCGAGCGGAACGCCCAGACGTAGGCCCAGGCGATGGACTGCAGCACGGCGCTGCGGGACAGCCGCATGGCGGCCACCAGGGCACCGAGCAGGAAGCCCAGCACGGTCCCGTAGAAGGTGAGTTCGATGGTCCGGCCGACCGCCCGCAGGATGGTGTCGGTGGAGAAGTAGATCCGGAAGGTCGCCCAGTCCCAGCCGGGATTGGTGGCCAGGCCGTGGGCGAACTGGGCCAGCACGACGAGGGCGGCGGCCGCGGCCGCCCAGCGCCAGGGATGTCGGGCGGGGACGGTGCGCAGCCCGGTCAGCTCGGCGAGGTCGAGCCGGCCGGCTGCCGTACCGGCCGACGCGCCGGCGGAGCCGGTCGCGGAGCCGGTCGCGGTGGTACCGGCGGTGGTGGTGATGGTCATGGGGGGATTCCTCCAACAGGCACGGAGCCCGGACAGGGGGTCACGCGTGCTCGGGCGGGCTGATCAGGGACTCCTTGATCGCCGAGTCGGAGACCCCCCACTTCTTCAGGATCCGGTCGTACGTCCCGTCCTTGATCAGCTGGTTGACGGCCGCCTGGAACGCCGGTGTCAGCGGGGAGCCCTTCTTGAACGCGAAGCCGACGTCCAGCCGGTGGAACTCGCCCAGGAACCGCGTGCCGGACGCCTCCTGTGAGGCCTGGTAGCGCAGGCCGTTGATGGTGGACATCACGATGTCCACCCGCCCCTGCTGGAGGCTGGTCAGGACGGCGCCGTTGTCGCTGAACGCCTTGACCTCGTAGGGCTTCTTGCCGGCGTCGGAGCAGACGTTCTTCTTGCTGTTGAGCGTGGTCTCGAAGGTGGTGCCGGCGCCGGTGCCGATGGTCAGCCCGCAGAGCTGGACCAGCTCGGTGACCGGCTGGATCGCGGTGTCGTCCTTGCGGACCGCGAAGCCCTGGCCGTCGTCGACGTAGGTGACGAAGTCGATGGTCTTCAGGCGGGCCGTGGTGACGCCGAAGTTGCCGGTGCCGACGTCGTACTTGCCGCTGCCGAGCGCGGGCAGGATGGTCTCGAAGGCGGCCTCCTCCCGCTGCACGGTGAGGCCGAGCACCCTGGCCACCGCGTCGGTGAGGTCGATGTCCACGCCGGCCGGCTTCTTGGTGGCCTGGTCGGCGTAGAAGGCCGACGGCGGGTAGCCCAGCGAGGAGCCGAACTTCACCGTCCCGGCCTTGCGGACGTCCTCCGGCAGCAGCGCCGCCGCGGCGTCCGACTTGGGGACGGAGGAGACGAGGTCCTGCGCGGCGGCGTCGACCGCGGCCTTGCCGGCGCCGGAGGGGGCAGCGGTCTTCGGGTCCGATCCGCACGCCGCCAGCGCCAGGACCGGCAGCAGGGCGGTGGCCGCGAACAGGCGGCGGCGGACGGTGGTCGTTCTCACGGGGCGGTGCCTTTCGGAAGTCGTTCTCGGGAGATCTCGGGAGGCGCGGGGCTGGGGACGGGCGGGGCTCCGGACGGGCGGGGCTGGGGACGGGCGGGGCTCCGGACGGGCGGGGCTGGGGACGGGCGGGGCTCGGCGGAGGTCAGGACGTGCGGGCGCCGGGCGCACCGCCCGGCAGGTGCTTCTCGAAGGGCAGCGGCCGGTGGCCGCCGGGCGGCCCGTCCTCCCCCTCGGCGCGCGGGGCGAGCGGGTCCGCGTCCACGTCGAACAGCGGCGTGTAGCCGTGGGCCAGGTAGAGGCCCTTGGCCTCGGGCTGGAGCGGGCCGGTGGTGAGGTAGATCCGGCTGTATCCGGCCGCGGCGGCCTCCCGTTCCAGCTCGGCCAGCACCCGGCCGGCCAGTCCGCGGCGGCGGTGCGCGGAGTGCGTCCACATCCGCTTCAGCTCGGCCGTCCGCTCGTCGTACCGCTTGTACGCGCCACCGGCCACCGGGGCGCCGTCCTCCAGCAGGAGCAGCAGCAGGCCGCCGGCCGGCTCGGCGAAGACCTCCGCCGGGTACCGGCTCATCTCCTCGCGCGCCTCGGGCCCGTACCGGGTGACGTACTCGTGGGTGAGCTCGCGCAGCAGCGGCTCGACCAGCGGGTCGCCGATCGCGGCCCGGCGGATCTCCACCACCGGGCCGACGCCGGGCGCGGGACCGGCGGCTGCGCCCTCGCCGGGGTCGGCGGTTCGGAGGGCTTCGACGGGCATGGTGACGGACCTTTCGGGTCGGACGGCTCCGGCGGGCTGCGGGCGGGCAGGGCGGAGGAGGCCGTGGCACGGCCGGGCGCGGTGCGCCGCCACCGGTACGTGCTGGTGGCGGCGACAGGAGCGGTGAACGGAACTCTGATCGGAGCGGTGACGGTGACCGGGGCGGTGACGGCGGCGATGCCGGTGGAACTGCCGGAGCGCAGTGCGGTGCTTCAAGGAGCGGCGGCAGCGTGCGCCTGACGAGCCGTCAGTGGACGACGGCTCTCCCGGCCCGCGACGGGGCACCGAGGGAGGGGCCTCCGGAGGAGGACAGGGCCGGCTGGGCGGCCCGCTGCCGGGTCAGCCGAGACACGCCGCGGACCACACTCGACCGAAGTCGATGTGGTCGCGGGTGACCAGGAGCTGCTCGGCGTACATGGCCCTTAGTTGAGCAGTGAAGCCTGTGCGGCGTCAACCACCTTCCATTACCGCTCTGTTGCGATCACCTGTCGCCCTGCGACCCGCTCGGTGACCCTTGACAGCCGCCGTTCGCAGATGCGTACGATCGGGCCGGAGTGCAAGTGCAAGCCGGCCGTGTTGAGGGACGCGGACCGGCGTGACGGCCCGTACGTGACCGCTTCCGTACCACCCGCCCCGCACCCGCGCCGCCCCCTGGAGCCCTCCTCATGGCCACCCCGCAGGACGTCCTTCCCCCGCCGGCCGCCGTCCGCAAGCAGGCCGGTCCACCACCCGCCGCCACAGCCACCGCCGCCGACCCCGGGGCCAGGATCGTCGGGCGCCGCCGCACCGGCCAGTGGGTCTCCGCCGCCGTCGCCCTCCTGCTCTTCGCGATGGTGCTCAACTCGGTGATCCGCAACAAGGCCTTCCAGTGGGACGTGGTGGCGGCGTGGTTCACCGCGCCCTCCGTCCTGAACGGCCTCGCCCTCACCCTCTGGCTGACCGCCGCCACCCTGACCCTCGGCTTCGCCCTCGGCACCGTGCTGGCCGTGATGCGGCTCTCCGCCAACCCGGTGCTGCGCACGCTCAGCTGGGTCTACATCTGGATCTTCCGCTCCACCCCGGCCCTGGTGCAGCTGCTGCTCTTCTTCAACATCGGCGCGCTCTACCCGACCCTCGGCCTCGGCATCCCGTTCGGTCCCGAGTTCCTCACGGTCCGGACGGTCAACCTGTTCGGGCCCACCTTCACCGCCCTGGTCGGCCTGACCCTGCTGGAGGCCGCGTACGCCGCCGAGGTGGTCCGCGGCGGCATCCTCGCCGTCGACCGGGGCCAGCTGGAGGCCGCCTCCGCACTCGGCCTGGGCCGGTGGCGGGTGCTGCGCCGGATCGTCGTCCCGCAGGCGATGCGCACCATCGTGCCGACCGCCGGCAACATGCTGATCAGCGCGCTCAAGGGCACCAGCATCATCAGCGTGCTGGCCGTCTCCGACCTGCTCTACTCGGTGCAGCTGGTCTACCTGCAGTCCTACCAGGTCATCCCGATGCTGATGGTGGCCACCATCTGGTACGTCGTGATCACCACCGTGCTGTCGATCGGCCAGTACTACGTCGAACGCCACTACGCGAAGGGCGCCACCCGCGAGGGGCTGCCGCCCACTCCGCTGCAGCGGGCCCGGACCGCCCTGCGCCGGCTGCGCGCCGCCGCCGACCCGGCGGCCCCGGCCGCCCCTGCCACCCCTGCCGCTGCGGCCGACGAGGTGCGGGCATGAGCACGCTGGTGATCGTCGGAGCCGGCCCGCGCGGAACCGGCCTGCTGGAGCGGATCGCCGCCAACGCCGCCGAACTCCTCCCCGCCGACCGACCGTTGGAGATCCACCTGGTCGACCCCTACCCGCCCGGGGCGGGCCGGATCTGGCGCCGCGACCAGTCCCCGCTGCTGCGGATGAACTCGATGGCCGAGGACGTCACGATGTTCACCGACGAGCGCTCCGCCATCGACGGACCGGTCCGCCCCGGCCCCTCGATGGCCGAATGGGCCGCCCGGCCGGAGGAGTTCGAGCCCTTCCGGGAGGCGGACGACCCGGCGATCCGGGAGGAGCTGCGCACCCTCGCGCCCACCGACTTCCCCACCCGCCGGGCCCAGAGCGCCTACCTGGACTGGGTGTTCCGCCGCGCCGTCGCCGACCTCCCGCCGCACGTCACCGTCACCGTGCACCGCGACACCGCCCGCCGGATCGAAGGACCGGTCGACGGGCCGCAGTCGGTCCACCTCGGCGACCGGGTGCTCACCGCCGACCACGTCGCCCTCACCCTCGGCCACCTGGACTCCGCCCCGCACCCCCGGTACGCCGCCGACGCCGAGTTCGCCGCCCGGCACGGCCGCTTCCACCTGCCGCCCGCCTTCTCCGCCGACGCCGACCTCGACGGCATCGCGCCCGGCGAGCACGTCGTGCTGCGCGGCTTCGGCCTCGCCTTCGTCGACCTGGTCGCGCTGCTCACCGAGGGCCGCGGCGGCCGGTTCGAGGAGACGCCCACGGGCCTGGTGTACCGCGCGTCCGGCCGCGAACCGGTGATCCACGTCGGCTCCCGGCGCGGGGTGCCGTACCACTCCAAGACCGACTACGCCCTGCAGGGCCCCCGTGCCCCGCTCCCCCGGTACTTCGACGCGGCCGCCGTCGACGCCGTGCTGGAGCGTCCGGGCCCCCTCGAATTCCGGCGCGACTTCTGGCCGTTGATGGCCAAGGACATCGGCTTCGGGCACTACCACGAGCTGTTCCACGCCCACCCGGAACGGACCGCGCTGCCCTGGGCGGAGTTCCTGGCCGGCTACGACGCGTACGGCTGGTACTCCCCCGAACTCTCCGGGCTGATCGACCGGGCCGTCCCCGACCCGGCCGACCGGCTGGACTTCGAGCAGCTCGACCACCCGCTGGCCGGTCTCGAACTCGGCTCCGCCCAGGACCTCCAGGACCACCTGCGCCGGTACATCGCCGCCGACGCCGGCCGGCGCGCCGACCCGGCGCACAGTGCCGACCTCGGCGCCTTCCTCGCCGTCCTCTCGCTCTTCGTCCAACTGCCGCGCGTCCTCTCCTCCGGCCGGCTCACCGCGCGCTCCGTCGCCGAGGAGGTGGACGAGTGGTTCTTCGGCTTCTTCAGCTACGTCGCCTCCGGGCCGCCCGGCTTCCGGCTGCGCCAGCTGCTCGCACTCTCCGAGGCCGGCGTGGTGCGCTTCCTGGGCGCCGGCATCCGGGTGGAGCGGGACGAGTCCACCGGCACCTGGCGGGCGTCCGGAACCACCGTGCCCGGCCACACCGTGACCGCCACCGCACTGGTCGAGGCGTACCTGCCCAAGCACGACCTCACCCGCACCAGGGACCCGCTGCTGCGCGACCTGCACGGCGCCGGGCGGATCGTGGAGGAGGTGGTCGCCGACGCCGAGCACACCCACCGCTCCGGGCTGGTCACCGTCCGCCCGGGCGACAGCCGGGTGCTCGACCCGGCGCTGGACGGCGGGGCGCACCCGCGGCGCACCGCCCTCGGCCCGCACACCACCCACCGGTCCGCCGCCGCCTTCGCCCGGCCCCGCACGGACGCACCCGGGTTCCGCCAGAACGACGCCGCCGCCCGGGCGCTGCTCCGCGCCCTGGCCGGCACCCCGGCGGCGCTGGCCGGCCGCTGAGCCCTCGGCGGCCGGCACCCCGGCCGGGGCCGGACGACGTCCCGGCCGGGGTTCGACGCTCCCGGCCGGGACTCAGGGGCTGAGCAGCTCCTCCACCAGGTCCTCGGCGGTCACGTGGTCGGGCGCGGAGAGGATCCAGTCGCCGACGCCCTTGATCCCGGTGCCGCGCTCCAGCGCGGTCAGGCAGGCGTTGGCCTCCTGGTCCGAGGCGAAGTCCCAGGCCAGCAGGCGCCGGACCAGGACCACGGCCTCCTCCCGGCCGATCCGCGCCCGGCGCACCGTCCGGGAGCGCCGGGCCGGCTGGGCGAGCCGCTGCTGGTAGCCGGCCAGGTCGTGCCAGGCCTGGACGGTGGTCGGGTGCTGCTCGCCGAGCGCCCGGGCGAGGTCGGGCAGCAGGGTGCGCAGCTGCAGCACGGCGCCGTCGAGGTCGCCCCGGTTGGCCGCGTACACGGCCAGGTCGTGCCGCGCCTTGAGCACCCGGGCGTCGTGGCCGCCCCAGACGGCGTGCAGATCGGGCAGCAGCTGGGAGAGCTGGCGGATCGCCGTGACCGTCTCGCCGCTCTCCCCGATGCACCAGGTCAGGTGGTAGCGCGCGCTCAGGGTGTCCGGATCGGCCGGGCCGAGAGCCAGCCGCATGTCCTCGACCACGACGGTGAGCAGCCGGATCGCCCCGTCGAGGTCGCCGGCCCGGCTCAGGTACCAGGTGAAGTCCCGCCAGGTGGCCAGGGTGTCGCGGTCGGTGGCGCCGAGCGCCACGACGGCGTCCTGGGCCACCGACTGCAGCGCCGCGGCGGACTCGCCGGCCGTCGCCGCCCGGAAGGCCGCGCTCCGGCGCTCGCGCAGCGCCGCCCGGACGGTGTCGGCCGCCGCGGGCGGGGCGGTGACCGGCGGGGTGGTCAACGGCGGGAGCACCGGCCCGGCCGGGGCCGAGGCGGCCGGGGCCGGGAGCGCCGGCGGAGCCGCCGGGAGCGGCGGGACGGGCCCGGGCGCCTCGGCCCCGGCCGGCGCGGCGTCCCCGGGCTGCGGCGGGACCGGCCCCGGGACCGGCGCGGGTCGCTCGGCGGGCGGCGGGGTCACCGGCGGGGTCACCGGCGGCGCGACCGGCGGCACCGGCCGGTCCAGCACGGTGGCGGTCGGCCCCGGCCCGGCCGGTCCCGCAGCCGACGCCCGAGCCGCGTACCGCTCCGCCAGTACGGCGAGCCGCCGCTCCACCGCCCGGGCGTCGGCCGGCCGGTCCGCCGGGTCCTTGGCCAGCAGCTCGGCGACCAGCCCGGCCACCTCCGCGGGCAGCCCGAACTGCGCCGGGTCCAGCGCCGGCGGCGGCTCGTTGAGGTGCTGGTACATCAGCACCGGCGTCGAGTCCCCGGCGAACGGCCGGGCCCCGGTGCAGAGTTCCACCAGGACGCAGCCGAAGGCGTAGAGGTCGGCCCGGCCGTCCACCCGGCCGCCGGTCCAGCGCTCGGGCGCCATGTACGCCGGACTGCCGATCACCGTGCCGGTCGTGGTCAGCCCGCCGGCCCCGGTGTCCAGCTGGGCGATGCCGAAGTCCAGCACCTTCACCACGCCGGCCTCGGTGACCATGATGTTGTCGGGCTTGATGTCCCGGTGCACCATCCCGGCGTCGTGGGCGGCGGCCAGCGCGTCGCAGATCTGCCGCCCCCAGGTCAGGCTGCGCACCGGGTCGGGCAGGCCGGCCCGGAGCACCGCGGTCAGGGTGCGGCCGGTGAGCAGCTCCATCACCAGGAACGTGACCTGCCGGCCGGCGAGCTCGCCCTCGCCGAGATCGTGCACGGTGACGATGTGCGGGTGCGAGAGGTTGCCGGCCGCGCAGGCCTCCCGGACGAAGCGGAGCGCCGCCTTCTGCTGGTCCTCGCCGTGGTGGCCGATGACCTTGACGGCCACCTGGCGCTGCATCCGGGTGTCGAAGGCCCGCCAGACCACGCCGAAGCCGCCCTGGCCGAGCCGCTCGACCAGCTCGTACCGGCCGTCGAGCACGTCCCCGACCCTCACCCGTCCCACCCCCGCCTCTCCGCAAGCGCTCACACTCTAGCGCCGGGGTCGGCGGCCCTCCCGGCACCGCCGTCCAGGTGAAAGGATGGGGCCGGGTCCCGCAGCACCGGGGCCGGGGCCCCCGCAAGGACGCGGGTGGCCGACCCAGCAGCCGAGGAGCGCAGTCATGGCCAAGCAGGCCCCGCAGAGCGACCCGGCGCAGGACGCCCCCGAGGTGTCGGCGCCCCAGCACGCGGCGGCCGGGCTGCCCGCGGTCGGTCACAGCCTGCGGATGGCCGCCGAACAGATGGGCCCGCGCCGCACCCTGGCCACCCTGCTCAAGGTCAACCAGCCGAACGGCTTCGACTGCCCGGGGTGCGCCTGGCCGGAGCCGGACAAGACGCACACCGCGGAGTTCTGCGAGAACGGCGCCAAGGCCGTCGCCGAGGAGGCCACCGAACGCCGGATCCGCGCCGAGTTCTTCGCCGCCCACTCGGTCTCCGAGCTGGCCGAGCGCTCCGGCTACTGGCTCGGCCAGCAGGGCCGGCTGACCCAGCCGATGCTGCTGGACGAGGGCGCCACCCACTACTCGCCGATCTCCTGGGACGACGCCTTCGCGCTGATCGCCGAGGAGCTGCGCGCGCTGGACACCCCGGACGGCGCCGCCTTCTACACCTCCGGCCGGACCAGCAACGAGGCCGCCTTCGCGTACCAGCTGTTCGCCCGCCGGCTGGGCACCAACAACCTGCCCGACTGCTCCAACATGTGCCACGAGTCGTCCGGCTCGGCGCTCACCGAGACGCTCGGCGTCGGCAAGGGCAGCGTCTCGCTCAAGGACCTCTACCAGGCCGACCTGATCATCGTGGCCGGCCAGAACCCGGGCACCAACCACCCCCGGATGCTCTCCGCCCTGGAGCGGGCCAAGCGCGCCGGCGCCACCATCGTCAGCGTCAACCCGCTGCCCGAGGCCGGCCTGGAGCGGTTCAAGAACCCGCAGCACGCCCGCGGCCTCGTCGGCCACGGCACCAAGCTGACCGACCTCTTCCTGCAGATCCGCCTCGGCGGCGACCTCGCCCTGTTCCGCGCGCTGAACCAGCTGATCCTGGACGCGGACGGCGGCGTCGACCGCGCCTTCGTCGAGGAGCACTGCCACGGCTTCGAGGAGTTCGCCGCCGAGGCCCGCACCACCGGACGCGAGGAGGTGCTCGCCGCCACCGGCCTGCCCTGGGAGCAGATCGAGGAGCTGGCCCGGCTGGTGCTCGGCTCCCGCAAGGTCATCGTCTGCTGGGCGATGGGCCTGACCCAGCACAAGCACGCCGTGCCGACCATCCGCGAGGTGGTCAACTTCCTGCTGCTCCGGGGCAACGTGGGCCGCCCGGGGGCCGGCGTCTGCCCGGTGCGCGGGCACAGCAACGTGCAGGGCGACCGGACGATGGGCATCTTCGAGCGCCCGTCGAAGGCCTTCCTGGACGCGCTGGCCGGCGAGTTCGGCTTCGAGCCGCCGCGCGCCCACGGCCTCGACTCGGTCGACACCATCCGCGGGATGCGGGACGGCCGGGTCAAGGTGTTCTTCGCGATGGGCGGCAACTTCGTCGCGGCCACCCCGGACACCGAGGTCACCGAGGCCGCGATGCGCCGCTGCCGGCTGACCGTGCACGTCTCCACCAAGCTCAACCGCTCGCACGTGATCACCGGCGCGCGGGCGCTGATCCTGCCCACCCTCGGCCGCACCGACCGGGACGTCACCGCCCGGGGCGCCCAGTTCGTCTCGGTCGAGGACTCGATGGGCCAGGTGCACTCCTCGCGCGGCGGCCTGCGCCCGCCGGCCCCGGGGCTGCTCTCCGAGGTGGCGATCGTCTGCCGGCTGGCCCGCGCCGTGCTCGGTCCGCAGGACAGCGTGCCGTGGGAGGACTTCGCCACCGACTACGACACCCTGCGGGACCGGATCGCCCGCGTGGTGCCCGGTTTCGCGGACTTCAACGAGAAGGTCCGCCGCCCCGGCGGCTTCACCCTGCCGCACGGGCCGCGCGACTCCCGGACCTTCCCGACCGCGACCGGCAAGGCGAACTTCACGGTCAACCCGCTGACCGCGCCCGAGGTGCCGGCCGGCCGGCTGCTGCTGCAGACGCTGCGCTCGCACGACCAGTACAACACCACGATCTACGGCCTGGACGACCGCTACCGCGGCATCACCGGCGGCCGTCGGATCGTTCTGGTCAACCCCGCCGACGCCGCCGAGCTCGGCCTGGCCGAGGGCGCGTACGTCGACCTGGTGGGCGAGTGGAAGGACGGCGTGGAGCGCCGGGCACCGCACTTCAAGGTGGTGCACTACCCGGTCGCCCGCGGTGGCGCCGCGGCGTACTACCCGGAGACCAACGTGCTGGTGCCGCTGGACTCCACCGCCGACATCAGCAACACCCCGACCTCCAAGGCCGTCGTCGTCCGCTTCGAGCCGGACAGCGGCGAGCGCTGAGCCTCCGCGGTACCGAGCGCACGCCGAGGGGCCGGCGGACCCGTGACGGGTCCGCCGGCCCCTCGGCGTTCGGCGGTCAGTTCTGCGCGGACGGCAGCGGCGTCGCCGGGGCGCTCCCCGAGGCCGGGGCGGACGCCGGGGCCGAGCCGGTGCCGCCGGCCGTGGTGGTCGCGCTCGGCGAGCCGGTCGAGGGAGCGCCCGTCCCGCTCGGCGAGCCGGTGCCGGTCGGCGTGCCGGTGCCGGTCGGCGTCCCGGTCGGGGTGCCGGTGGGCGTCCCGGTCGGCGTGGTCGTCGGCGTCCCGGTGGGCGTCCCGGTGGGCGTGCCGGTGGGCGTGCCGGTGGGCGTCCCGGTCGGGGTGCCGCTCGGCGTGGTCGTCGGCGTCCCGGTCGGGGTGGTGGACGGCGTCCCCGGGTCGGTCGGCGTGCCGGTGCCGGGAGCCGGGGTGCTCGGCGTCCCCGGGGCGGGGGTGACGGGCGTGGCCGGCGTGCCGGGCGCGGGGGTCGGCTGGTTCGGGACGGCCGGCAGCTGGGCGGCCGGCACCGGGGCGATGGGGGTGGCGGAGTCCCAGCCGGCCGGGAGGTCCGGCACCTTCCAGACGCCACCCGCCTCGTCCGGCGCGGTCTCCGGGTCGGGCCGGACGGCGCCCAGGATCGGCATCGAGCCGATCGGCGACACCTTGATCACCGCACCCGGCCGGGGCGCCTGGACGATCAGCCCGCCGCCGATGTACAGCCCGACGTGGGTGGCCCCCTCGTAGTAGACCACCAGGTCGCCGGGGCGCAGCTGGTTCAGCGGCACGTGCTGCAGCTGGGCCCACTGCTCCTGGCTGGTCCGCGGGATCGGCTTGCCGGCGTGCAGCCAGGCCTGCGAGGTGAGGCCGGAGCAGTCGAACACGTCGGGGCCGGCCCCGCCCCACACGTACGGCTTGCCCAGCTGCGCCAGCGCGTAGGCGACGGCGGCGCGGCCGGCCAGCGACGGCGTCCGCTCGCCCTTGCCGAGCGCGCCGGAGGCGAGGAACGCCAGCTGGGCCTCGTCGGCCTTGGCCTTCTCCAGCTTCTCCAGCTCGGTGCGCTGCGCGCCGGTGAGCGAGGAGACCAGCTGTTCGAGGGCGGCGAGGTCGGTGGCGACCTTCGCCTTCGCGGTGTCCTGCTGGGCGACCAGTGCCTCGGCGGCCTTCAGCGCCTCGTCGTTCTTCCGCCGCAGCTCGGTGAGCGCGTCCCGGTCGCTCTTGAGCCGGTCCAGGAACTCGGACTGCGAGCGGCTGGCGGCGGCGAGCAGCTCGGCGATGGTGACCGCCTCGTAGGGGTCCTTGGAGAGCAGCAGCTCGGCGTAGGCGGAGGCGGCGCCGTTGCGGTACTGGGCGGCGGCGAGCTGGGCGGCGACGTCGGTGCCGGCGTCCACCTGCTTCTGCTGGCGCTCCAGCCGGTCCTTGAGGTCGGCGGCCGCGGCCTGCTGCTCGGCCACCCTGGCGACGGCGGCGTTGTACTGCTCGGTGGCGGCCTCGGCGCTCGTGTAGAGCTCGTGCAGCCGGTCGAGCATCGGGCCGAGGGTGGCCTTGGCGTCGGCCAGCGGGTCGGCTCCGGGGGCGACCGTCGGGGCGGTGACGCCCGGGGTGCCGGGGCCGGGCGCGGCGTACGCGGCCTGCGCGCCGACCGGCAGCGCGAGCGCGGCGGCGGCGAGCAGGGCCCCGCAGCGCAGCGCGGCTCGCACCCACGGTCTCGTTCCGGCCGATTCCGTGTGCTTGGCAGCCCCGCCCATGGGTGTGTCCTCCCCGACCTGTCCGCTCCGGGGTCCCCGGAATCCCCGCCGATCCTGCCACGGGTTACCCGCCGGAAACAGACCGCACCAGGGCGGCTCGGTGAATTCTCGGCTCCGGTGTGAGGCAGCTCTCAGCAGAACTACGCGAACCGGGACGATCTCGGCTAATGTCCAGCTCAGCGCCGTTCAGGACATCTCCCGTCAAGGCGTCAGACACCCTAGCGACACTGACGGAACTGCGAATCCCGGCTCAGTTCACCTTCCGTTCACCGAGCCTCCCTACCGTCGCGACCGACACCAACGTCAGTGCGACAACTACGACGATTGTTTGGGTATGGAACACATCTCGTTCCTGGTGGCCGTTGTGATCATCACGGCGCTCGCCTTCGACTTCACCAACGGGTTCCACGACACCGCCAACGCGATGGCCACCTCCATCGCGACGGGAGCCCTTCGGCCCAAGGTCGCGGTCACCATCGCGGCCGTCCTCAACTTCGCGGGCGCGTTCCTGTCCGTGAAGGTCGCCACCACCATCTCCGGCGGCATCGTCAACGAGAAGACCGGCATCCACCCGGAGATCATCTTCGCCGCCCTGGTCGGCGCGATCCTGTGGAACCTCCTCACCTGGCTGAGGGGTCTGCCGTCCAGTTCCTCGCACGCGCTCTACGGCGGCCTGATAGGCGCCACCGTGGTCGGCGTCGGCGTCAACGGCGTCAACTTCGACACCGTGATCACCAAGATCCTCATCCCCGCGATCGCCTCCCCGCTGGTCGCCGGCCTGGCCTCCTGGGGCGCCACCAAGCTGGCGTACGCGATCACCCGCAGGAGCAACGGCGAGACCGTCACCAAGGGCTTCAAGACCGGCCAGATGTTCTCCTCCTCGCTGATCTCCCTGGCCCACGGCACCAACGACGCCCAGAAGACGATGGGCATCATCACCCTGACCCTCGTCTCGGTCGGCGCCCTGCCGAAGGGCGCACTGCCCCCCACCTGGGTGATCGTCTCGGCCGGCGCCGCGATCGCGATCGGCACCTACATGGGCGGCTGGCGGATCATCCGCTCGATGGGCAAGGGCCTGGCGGACATCAAGGCGCCGCAGGGCTTCGCCTCCGAGTCGGCCGCCGCCACCGTCATCCTGACCTCCTCCCACATGGGCTTCGGCCTCTCCACCACCCAGGTCTGCTCCGGCGGCATCATGGGCGCCGGCCTCGGCGGCCCCGACGGCAAGCTGCGCTGGAGCCTGGTCCGCCGCATGGTCTACACCTGGGGCCTGACCCTGCCCGCCGCCGCCACGGTGTCCGGCGCCGCCGCCTTCGTGGCCCAGCAGGGCAACTGGGGCGTGGCCGTGGTCGGCGCCGCGCTGGTGGCCGGCTCCGGTGCGATGTGGGTCCTCTCCCGCCGCCAGCCGGTCGGCGCGGACAACGTCAACGAGGTCTCCGGGACCGCCCCGGTCGACGCCGTCACCCCCGTCGCGGCAGGCCCGGCCGCCGTCCCCACCACCGCCTCGACCACGGTCGCGGCCTGAGCGCCGCCGGCCGAGGAGCACACACCATGCACATCAAGTGGAACGCCCTGGCGCAGACCGCCGGATTCAGCTTCGGCATCACCGTCGCCGTGGTCGCCGTCTTCGCGCTGGGCATCCTGGCGCTCTCCCGCCGCGAGGCCGCGCTGTCCGCACGGCGCTCGGCCGCCGGCGCCGGGGCCGCGTCCGGGGGCACCGGCAAGCTGGCCCTGGCCGGCGCGTACGCCTGCTTCGCGGTCTGCGGGGCGGCCGTCCTCTACGGGCTGTCGCTGATCGCCGGCCACTGAGCACGGCGCCGCACACGACGCCGCAGGGGCCGGGGTCGGCAGTACTCGTAGGAGTGCTGCCGGCCCCGGCCCCTGCCGCATGTCCGGACCCCGCCGGTCAGTCCTGCTGGGTGGTGCGCAGCACGGTCTCGCGGATGAAGAGCACCGTCACGAAGGCCAGCAGCGCGAACGGCGCCGCGACCAGGAAGACCACGCCCACACCGTGCCCGAAGGCGTCGGTCACCAGCGGGACGACCCGGGCCGGGAGCCGGTGCAGGTCCGGGATGCCGCCGCCGACCGCACCTGCGCCGGCCGGCAGGTGCGCGGCCGCCAGGTTCTCCGCGAGGTAGTGGCCGACCCGGTCGTTCATCAGCGCGCCGAGCGCGGAGACGCCCATCGCGCCGCCCAGGGTGCGGAAGAAGGTGACCACCGAGCTGGCCGCGCCCAGCTCGCCGTGCGGGACGGTGTTCTGCACCGCGAGGACGAGGTTCTGCATGGTCAGGCCGAGGCCGGTCCCGGTCACCGCCATGGAGACGGCGAGCATGCCGTAGGGGGTGTCGGCGCGGGCGGTGCCGAGCAGCGCGAAGCCGACCGCGAGCAGCAGGGTGCCGGCCACCAGGAAGGCCTTCCAGCGGCCGTACCTGGTGATCAGCCTGCCGGCCACGGTGGAGGAGACGGCCAGGCCGAGGATCATCGGGAGGGTCATCAGGCCGGCGACGGTCGGGGACTTCTCCCTGGCCAGCTGGAAGTACTGGCTGAGGAAGGTCGTCGCGCCGTACATCCCGATGCCGACCAGGACGCCGGCGATCGCGGCCAGCGTGACGGTGCGGTGGCGGAACAGGTGCGGCGGGACGATCGGCTCGGCGGCGCGCCGCTCGACCGCCACCGCGAGGGCGCCCAGCGCCAGCCCGCCGCCGACCATGGCGGCGGTCTGCCAGGAGAGCCAGGCGTAGCTCTTGCCGGCCAGGGTGATCCAGATCATCAGCAGGCTCACCGCGCCGGTGACGACCAGGGCGCCCGCGTAGTCGATCCGCACCCGGCGCCTGACCACCGGCAGCTTCAGGGTGCGCTGCAGCACCGCGATCGCGGCCAGGGCGAACGGGATGCCGACGTAGAAGCACCAGCGCCAGCCCAGCCAGGAGGTGTCCACGATGACGCCGCCGATCAGCGGCCCGCCGATGGTGGCCAGGGCGAAGACCGCGCCGAAGTAGCCGCTGTACCGGCCGCGCTCGCGCGGCGGGACCATCGCCGCCAGGCAGATCTGGGCCAGCGCGGTCACCCCGCCGGCGCCGACGCCCTGCAGGGCGCGGCAGGCGATCAGCTGGCCGGTGTTCTGCGAGAGCCCCGCCAGCGCCGAGGAGGCGATGTAGACGACCAGCGCGATCTGCAGCAGCACCTTCTTGCTGGCGAGGTCGGCGAGCTTGCCCCAGATCGGGGTGGAGGCGGTGAGGGTGAGCAGGGTCGCGGTGATCACCCAGGTGTAGGCGGACTGGCCGCCGTGCAGGTCGGTGAGGATCCGGGGCAGCGCGTTCGAGACGACGGTGGAGGAGAGGACGGCCACGAAGAGGCCGAGCAGCAGGCCGGAGAGCGCCTCCATCACCTGCCGGTGGGTCATGGGTCGGTCGTCGGTGGCGGCGGCTCCGGCCGCGGCTCGGACGGTGGTCGTCATCGGGGTCCTTCGGCGGGGTGCGGGCGGAGGCGGGAACGCCGGACGGCGGGCAGAATCGTTGCCTTGCGCAACCATAGGATCAGTAGTTGGCTAAGGCAACCTTCTGGGAGCCCGGGCGGCGGGGCGCGCAGGGCCGCGAAACTATTTCATGGTATGAAGTATTTGCTCTTCCCCTCCGGACACATGGACAAGGAGTCGTCTGATGACCGCCGCCGGGCAGGTACCGAGGCAGGGTCTCCTCGCCGAACTGAAGGGAGCGGTCACTCCGCGCGCCGCGCTGCTGGTGATCGCCGTGCTCCTGCTCCAGCTCGGCTTCATCACCTCGTACGTCGGCGCGCTCCACGAGCCCAAGCCGCACGAGCTGTCGATCGCGGTGGTCGCCCCGCCGCAGGTCTCCCCCAAGCTGGTCGCGGCGCTGGAGTCGGTGCCGGACGAGGCCGTGAAGGCGGTGACCGCACCGGACGCGGACACCGCCACCGCGCAGATCAAGGACCAGAAGATCTACGCCGCGCTGGTCGTGAACCCCGCCGGCACCGAGGACACGCTGCTGGTCGGCGGTGCGCGCGGCCCGTCCGCCGCCAAGGCCGCCGAGGCCGTCGTCAGCGCCCTGGAGAAGAGCCAGGGCCGGACGGTGAAGACCCAGGACGTGGTGCCGCTGCCCAAGTCCGACACCAACGGCCTGTCCTCGTTCTACCTGGTGATCGGATGGTGCGTCGGCGGCTACCTGGTCGCCTCGATCCTCGGCGTCAGCGCGGGCGCCAAGCCCGCCAACGTCCACCGTGCGCTGATCCGGCTCGGCACCCTGGCGCTGTACTCGGTCGCGGCCGGCATCGGCGGCGCGATCATCGTCGGACCGGTGCTGGGCGCGCTGTCCGGCGGGTTCTGGGGCCTGGTCGGCGTGGGCGCCCTGGTGGTCTTCGCGGTCGGCGCGTTCACCATGGCGCTGCAGTGCCTGTTCGACATCATCGGCATCGGCATCGCGGTGCTGGTCTTCGTGGTGCTCGGCAACCCGAGCGCGGGCGGGGTCTTCCCGCCGCCGATGATGCCGGCGTTCTGGCGGGCGATCGGCGCCTGGATCCCGAACGGCGCCGGGACGGACGCAGCCCGCTCGATCGTCTACTTCGACGCCACCGGGCTCACCCAGCCGATCGCGGTGCTGGTGGTCTGGGCGCTGGTCGGTGTCGGCATCACCTTCGCCGCGGTCGTCGGCCGCCCGCCGCGCCGCAGCCGCGAGCTGCTGGAGAACCGGCCGGAGGCCGCCTGAGCGCGGGTCACCCCTCCAGCCGGCCCGGGTCGGCGACGATCGCCCGGACCACGCCGACCGCGGCTCCCAGCAGGGGGCCGCGGCGGCCCAGCCGGGAGACCCTCAGCCGCTCGCCCGACCATGGGCGGACGGTCACCCGGGCCGCCAGCTCGGCCCGCATCGCGGGCAGCAGCCAGGGCGCCAGCTGGGCGTAGCCGCCGCCCAGCACCACCTCGGCCGGGTCGAGCAGGTTGACCGCCCCGGCCGCGGCGGTGCCCAGCGCCCCACCGGCCCCGGCCAGCGCGGCGCGCACCTCCTCGTCGCCGGCCTCGGCCCGCTCCGCCAGCATCGCCACCCAGTCGCCGCGGATCCCGTCCAGCCCGGCGGCCCGCAGCACCGCGGCCTCCCCCGCGTACTGCTCCAGGCAGCCGCGCGCACCGCAGGCGCAGGGCCGCCCGTCCGGGTGGACCGGCACGTGGCCGAGCTCGCCCGCGTATCCGCGGGCCCCGCGCAGGAGCCGGCCGCCGACCACGATCGCCCCGCCCACCCCGGCCTCCGCCGAGACGTGCAGGAAGTGGTCCGGCCCGCCGCCCAGCCAGAGCTCGGCCAGTCCGCCGAGGTTGGCCTCGTTGTCGGCCTCCATCGGCAGCTCCGCCAGCGCCTCCGCACCCGCGGCCCGCAGGGCGAGCCGTAGCTCCGCGGCGAGCGACACGTCCCGCCAGCCCAGGTTGGCGGCCCGCAGCAGCACCCCGCCTCCGTCACCGACCAGTCCGGGGACGGCCAGCGCCAGCCCGGCCGGGCGCAACCGCGCCTCGGCGGTGGCCCGGCGCAGCAGCTCGGCGAGGTCGGCCATGACGGCGGCCGGCCGCCGGTCCCGGTTGCGGATCTCCTGGCGGCGCCAGGAGCGGACCTCGCCGCGCAGGTCGACCACGCAGGCGCCGAGGTGCTCCACGCCGATCTCGGCGCCGAGCCCGCCCGGCCCCTCGGGGTTGAGCCCGAGCGCCGTGCCCGGCCGGCCGACCTTGCCGCTGGGCGCGGCGGGGCCCTCCTCGACCAGCAGGCCCGCGGCGATCAGCTCCTCGGCCAGCGAGGAGACGGCCGCCCGGGTCAGCCCGGTCTCGGCGGCCACCTCGGCCCGGGAGCGCGGGGCGCGGGCGATCACGCCCAGCACCAGCGCCAGGTTGGACCGGCGCATGCCCTGCTGGCTGGCGGGGCCGGCCCGGAGGCCCTCCGTGTCGCGCATCGCCCTTCACCCCGCTCGCCGCGCTCGGCTGCCGCTCCCCGGCCGTCGGGCCGGGTCGTTTGCAGCGTAACCGCGTTCGGGCGCCCGCTCCCGGTGGGGACGGCGCAGGGAGGCCGGCCGGTGCGACGTCCTGCCCCGCAGCCCGCGTCAGGGGATCCACTGCGGCTGCTCTGCCGGGGCGACGGCCGGTTCCGCGGTCCGGGTGAAGACCCAGCGCTGCATCGCCCAGAAGCGGAACAGCATGGCGACGAAGGTGCCCACCACCATCCCGCTGAGGAAGTCGGCCACCTCCTGGGTGAAGGCCGTCACCTGTGGCTCGCGCAGCTCCAACAGGTAGCGCGAGGCGATCAGCGGCAGGTCGTTGACGACCACCGCCACCGCGCTGACCAGCACGAACAGCAGCGCCTCGCGCCGCCGCCCGGTCGCCCGGAAGGACCACTGGCGGTTCAGCACGTAGGAGACCGCGGTGCCCGCGACGGTCGCGACGGTGAGCGCGACCACCGGCTTCCGCTCCAGCACGGTGAACTTCAGGGTGAAGTCGAGCACCGTGGTCAGCGCGAAGCAGAGGCCGCCGACCATCAGGAACTTCACCAGCCGGCGGTGCCTGACCAGGAACGGGCGCAGCCCGGCCGGCACCTTGGCCAGGGCCCGCTGCGTGGGGGACGGCATCTTCGCAGTGTGGCCACACCGCCCCCCACCCGCTACTCGGCGGTGATCCGCAGGACTCCGGTGGTGGTGCCCTGGTAGACCACTCCGCCGGGGGCGATCGAGCCGACCATCTGCAGGGTGTCGAACAGGAAGCCGGCCCCGGTGTAGCGGGTGCGCACCACCTCGCCCGTGCGCGGGTCGACCTCCGCGTAGTAGTACGGGTCCAGGACCGAGGTGGCCGTCGTGCCGGGGATGACGGGGTTGCGCAGCACGGTGTGGATCAGCCCGTCGGCGGTGGAGAGCCGGGGGACGGCGGCCGAGCGCACCCTGTTGTCCCAGACGAGGTCGCAGCCGGAGCCGTCGGCCCGAACGTCCACCCGGCTCAGCCCGCCCTGGAACCGGTCGGAGGAGGGCACGCTCGGCCCGGCGTCGGCGGGCAGCTTGGGGTAGGGGTAGCCGTAGGTGGAGGCGACGAAGACGGTGCTGCCGACCGCCACGGGGGAGTTCTCGCTGCCGCTGCCGCCGGCCTTCAGCACGGGGACGGAGCAGATCTGCGCACCGTCCGAGACGCGGTGGACCAGGAGGTTCACGGTCGGCGCGGCGTTGTCGACGATGGTCAGGTACTCGGTGCCGGTACGCGGGCCGAAGAAGGTCGGCGTCGAGCCGGTGCCCCAGCTGAGCTGGCCGGGCTTGCGGCCGGGCCCCCGGTCGTAGGGGCGGCGCCAGGCGATCCGCGGGGTGCCGTCGGGCGCGGCGGTGAGCAGGTAGGTGGCGTGGGTGGTGGCGACGGCGGTGCCGCCCGGGGCGGTGGAGATCGAGTTGGCGATCCTCTCCCCGGCCGGCAGGGCCAGCGCGCGGACGGTCCCGGTGCGGTCGTCCGCGGTGCCGACCACCCCGCCGCCGGTGGCGAACCAGACCCGGCCCTGCCAGTCCGGGGAGACGCCGGTGACGGCGTCCCCCTCCGGCACCGCACCGGCCAGCGGCAGCCGGCTGTCCACGGTCAGCTGCCACCGCCCCGCCGCGTCCCGGTGGTGGCCGATCCGCAGCAGGTGGCGGTCGCCGTCGACGGCGACCAGCCGGTCCTCGTGGTCCAGGTAGGCGTAGACGCCGCCGAGCAGCGAGCCCTTGGCGAGCGGCAGCTCGGCCACCGAGCCGCCGTCGGCGGGATCGAGCAGGTGGACGGTGGGAGTGAGGCCGAAGATCGTGGTGCAGAGCGCGACGGGGTAGCCGTCCGAACCGACCAGCACGGTCGGGCAGGCGGACTGCAGGGCGACGCGGTCGGAGGCGAGCGGGCCGGCCTTCGGCCCGGGCAGCGGGGTGGCGTCCGAGGAGCCGGTGTCGCCGTGCATGGTGGCGGTGCCGTCCGGCCCGGCGTAGGGGTTGTGCGGCGGCAGTGGGCCGAACGGGGTGTCGGCGTGTGCCGGGGCGGCACCGGCGAACAGCAGGGCGGCGGCCGTGAGCACGGCGGCGCGCCTGGGCAGCGCGAAGCGCATGGCGGAGTCCCATCGGGTGAGGAGGAGTGGACGGCGTGGCGGTGCACTCCACCCGGAGGGGGTTCCACGGCGCGCGGGGCGGCCGGGCGGATCACCGCGTCAGAACGCGCGGTGACAGCTCGCGGAGCACGCGTAGGCCAGGTCGACGACGAGTCGACGGCTCAGGTACGCGTGGCGATGCATGCGCCCAGGATGGACTACTGACACTTTGTTGCACAAGCCCGAAGGGGTGCGGGGAACCGCGCCCGGTTCTCCGCACCCCTTCGGGTGAACCGCCGTCAGGCGGCGACCAGCACCTCGGCCGGCTCCAGGGCCAGCTTGAGCACCTCCCGCACGTCCGAGACCGGGTGGACGGTGAGCCGCTCCAGCACCTCCGCCGGGACGTCGTCCAGGTCGGCCTCGTTCCGCTTGGGGATGATCACCGTGGTGACGCCGGCCCGGTCGGCGGCGAGCAGCTTCTGCTTCACCCCGCCGATCGGCAGCACCCGCCCGGTCAGCGACACCTCACCGGTCATCGCCACGTCGGTCCGCACCTTGCGGCCCGAGAGCAGCGAGGCCAGCGCGGTGGTCATGGTGATGCCGGCGCTCGGCCCGTCCTTGGGGACGGCCCCGGCGGGGACGTGCAGGTGCACGCCGCGGTCCCGCAGCGAGGTGACCGGCAGTTCGAGCTCGGCGCCGCGCGAGCGCAGGAAGGAGAGCGCGATGTGCGCCGACTCCTTCATCACGTCGCCCAGCTGCCCGGTCAGGGTGAGCCCGGTGCCGCCGGTCTCGGCGTCGGCGAGCGAGGCCTCGATGTAGAGGACGTCGCCGCCGGCGCCGGTCACCGCGAGGCCGGTGGCCACGCCGGGGACGGCGGTGCGCCGCTCGGCCGGCTCCTGCGCCGACTCGGGGACGTGGTGCGGCCGGCCGATCAGGGCGCGCAGGTCGTCGGCGCCGATCGCGGCGGGGAGCTCGCGCTCCCCCAGCTCGCTCTGTGCGGCGATCTTGCGCAGCACCCGGGCGATCGAGCGTTCGAGGTTGCGCACGCCGGCCTCGCGGGTGTACTCGCCGGCCAGCCGGCGCAGCGCTTCCTCGTCGACCGCGACCTCCCCGGTCCGCAGGCCGGCCTTCTCCAGCTGGCGCGGGAGCAGGTGGTCGCGGGCGATGACGACCTTCTCGTCCTCGGTGTAGCCGTCCAGCCGGACCAGCTCCATCCGGTCGAGCAGCGGCTCGGGGATGGCCTCCAGCACGTTGGCGGTGGCCAGGAAGACGACGTCGGAGAGGTCCAGCTCGACCTCCAGGTAGTGGTCCCGGAAGGTGTGGTTCTGCGCCGGGTCCAGCACCTCCAGCAGGGCGGCCGCCGGGTCGCCGCGGTAGTCCGAGCCGACCTTGTCGATCTCGTCCAGCAGGACCACCGGGTTCATCGAGCCGGCCTCCTTGATGGCCCGCACCAGTCGGCCGGGCAGTGCACCGACGTAGGTGCGCCGGTGGCCGCGGATCTCGGCCTCGTCCCGGACGCCGCCGAGCGCCACCCTCACGAAGTTGCGGCCCATGGCCCGGGCCACCGACTCGCCGAGCGAGGTCTTGCCGACGCCGGGCGGGCCGACCAGTGCGAGCACCGCGCCGCCGCGCCGCCCTCCGACCAGCCCGAGGCCCTGGTCGGCCCGGCGCTTGCGGACCGCCAGGTACTCGACGATCCGGTCCTTCACGTCGGCCAGGCCGGAGTGGTCGGCGTCCAGCACCGCGCGGGCGCCGGCGATGTCGTAGGCGTCCTCGGTGCGCTCGTTCCACGGCAGTTCCAGGACGGTGTCCAGCCAGGTGCGGATCCAGGAGCCCTCCGGCGACTGGTCGGAGGCCCGCTCCAGCTTGTCGACCTCCTTGAGCGCGGCCTCGCGGACCTTCTCGGGCAGGTCGGCGGCCTCGACCCGGGCGCGGTAGTCGCCCTCCTCGTCGGCCGGGTCGCCGTTCAGCTCGGCCAGCTCCTTGCGGACGGCCTCCAGCTGGCGGCGGAGCAGGAACTCCTTCTGCTGCTTGGCCACGCCCTCCTCGACGTCCTTGCGGATGGTGTCGTTGACCTCCTCCTCGGCGAGGTGGTCGCGCAGCAGCGTCAGGGCGTACTCCAGCCGGGCGACCTGGTCGGCCTCCAGCAGCACCTTGAGCTTCTGCTCGGCGGTGACAAAGGGCGCGTAGCCGATGTTGTCGGCCAGCTCGCCGACGCCCTCGATCTGGGCCACCCGGTCGACGATCTGCCAGGCGCCGCGCTTGCGCAGCCACTGGGTGGAGAGCGCCTTGTACTCCTTCACCAGCTCGGCGGCGCGCCCGGCCACCGGGGTGCCGACCGAGGACTCCCGGAAGGGCGTGGTCTCCACCCAGAGCGCGGCGCCGGGCCCGGTGGTGCCGACGCCGATCCGGACCCGGCGCACGGCGCGGACCAGCGCGGCCGGGTCGCCGTCGGCCAGCCGGCCGACCTGTTCGACGGTGGCGAGGGTGCCCGCCGCCGCGTACGAGCCGTCCACCCGCGGGACCAGCAGGACCTGGGGCTTACCGGTGCCGGTGGCCGCGGACCGCGCGGCCTCCACCGCCGCGCGCACCTCGGTGTCCTTCAGGTCCAGCGGGACGACCATGCCCGGGAGCACGACCTCGTCGTCGAGCGGCAGCACGGGCAGGGTGAGCGGTGTGGACGTCGATGCCATGATCTCTCCCCAGTCAGTGAACTTGAGCTGACCTGACTAAGGTTTGGCGGCCGCCGGATGTTCCCCGCCTTCTGTTCGCCATGAGCGAACGGGGACGGGCGCCCGAGGTCCCGTCAAAAGCACCTGCGAGGGGTTCACATCCGGTCGAGCACCGCGGCCCCGCCGGACGCGGAGGACGCACCGGACGCGGCGTGGGCGACCGCCTGCGCCGGGGCCTGGGCGGCCTCCCCCGGGTGCGCGCGCCGGTCGGGGACGCGGCGCAGCCAGCGCCAGAGCGCCACCCCGGCCAGCAGCGCCGCCGGGTGGCCGATCCCGGTCACCAGGTCCTGGTCGGTGGCGTACTGGTCGGCGAGCATCAGGGCGGCACCGCCCAGCGCGAGCAGCCGGCCCATCGGCCGGAGCAGCCCGGCCAGGGCGGCGAGGCTGGCCAGCACGCCGTAGCTGACGCCGATGTCCAGGCGGTCGAGCTCGGCGGGACCGAGCCGCCCGGCCACCACGGCGGCGATCACCACTCCCTGGGAGAGCACCGTCGCGGCGATGTGGCCGGTCGCGAACACGGCCGCCGCCCGCCCCGCGCCGACCCGGCGCTCCAGCGGTGCGACGGTGAAGGCGAAGGCCCACAGGTACGGCATCCAGACCGTCCCCGCCACCCAGAAGCCGCTGAACAGCAGCGCGCGCAGCGGGTGGTGCAACAGGTTGTCCCCGTCCGAGCTGGACGCCTCCTGCAGACGGAGCACCAGGTCCGGGTCGGCGAGCATCGCGAAGGTGGTGGTGGCGCCGACGACGGCGACGTAGCCGAGCGCGAAGGGGTTGCGCCGGGGGGTCGGCACCCGGGCCAGCAGCCAGCCGAGCAGGGTCGACCGCAGTCCGAGCCGCAGCATCCCGTACGGCGGCCCGGAACCGGTGCCCGCACCGGGCCCCCGGTGCGGCCCGCTCCGCTCGGCGCCGATCCGCAGCCCCGCCATGCCGCCTCCGCTCCAGACCCCGCAGCCCTCGGCTCCCGTCCGGTGCCCAACGTACCGGCGAACGCCGGAAATCCCGCCCCCCGATCCTTGTCGTGACCACGTTACGTCCGGGTCCTGGGAGTCGGCTGGGAAATCCCCGTGAAGATCGGTGGACCGCCGAGCGGCCGGAACCGCGGTATTTGGTCCGGACCATCCCTCTGTTTACGCACGAGTAGCGGCTCTGACCGGCGGCTCCACGTCAACCCGACTGCATACATACCGTTACGCAGTGAAAATTCGCCGGGTAAGGTATCGGCCCGTGCCCACTTCCGAGTGGGTCCGAGGGCGGCCCGACAAGCCGGCCCGCGGGCCGGAAACGTCCGGTCCACCTGCCGGGAACCACCCGTTGTCCGTACGCTGCGGAGTGCGCGGGGAGACGTGGGCAGTCCACACCTGTCCACCGATCCACGCGCGTTCGGAAACGGGACGGCGGACCCGGCACAGTCCACGACGGAACAAGACTACGAGCGGAGCCCCGCCATCCCCACAGGTGGCCGGCCCGCAGCCCTGGGGGCGGTGGCGTGACCGTGACAGAAATTCAGCAGGACAACCACAACAGCGGCGGCACGGTGAGCAGCCAGCGCAGAGTGCTGGTGGTGGAGGACGAACCCACGATCGCGGAGTCGATCGCGGCCCGGCTGGGCGCGGAGGGCTTCAAGGTCGCCGTCGCCCACGACGGTCCGGGCGCGGTCGACGGCTTCCACACCTGGCAGCCTGACCTGGTCGTCCTCGACATCATGCTGCCCGGCTTCGACGGCCTGGAAGTGTGCCGCCGGATCCAGGCCCAGCGCCCGGTGCCGGTCCTGATGCTGACCGCGCGCGACGACGAGACGGACCTGCTGGTCGGCCTCGGCGTCGGGGCGGACGACTACATGACCAAGCCGTTCTCCATGCGGGAGCTGGCGGCCCGGGTCAACGTGCTGCTGCGCCGCGTCGAGCGCGCCCAGCAGGCGGCCCGCACGCCCGCGCTCGGCAGCCTGCGCTTCGGCGAGCTGGAGATCGACCACGTGCAGCGGCGGGTCCGGCTGGCCTCGGGCGACGTCCACCTGACGCCGACCGAGTTCGACCTGCTCGCCTGCCTCGCCGCCCAGCCGCGCGCCGTGCTCACCCGCGAGCAGCTGCTGGCCGAGGTCTGGGACTGGACGGACGCGTCCGGCACCCGCACCGTCGACAGCCACGTCAAGGCGCTGCGCCGGAAGATCGGCGCGAGCTGGATCCGCACCGTGCACGGTGTCGGATACGCGCTGGAGGCTCCGCTCTCCTAGGCGGCGCCTCGGGCACCGGGCCTCCGGGGGGCCCGTGTCCCGAACCGCCCTGCACACCATGCGGGGGACCACCGCACGCGGGGGATCACAGGGACCAATGACCTTTCCACAGCAACGCAACGGGGCCGCCGACGGCACCCCGCGGCCGACCCTGGCCGCCCGCGCCGCCCGCCGGGTCTGGGCCGACATCCGGCCGCTCGATCCGGTCCGCTCGATCAAGGGCAAGCTCGCCCTGCTGGTGATCGTCTCGGTCTTCCTGGCCACCGGGATGGTCGTCGTGGCGATCCGCTCCGAGACGCAGATCCGGATCATCATGGTCTTCTCCATGATCGCCTCGCTGCTCTTCATGCAGTTCCTCGCGCACGGGCTCACCGCCCCGTTGCGCGACATGACCGCCGCCGCCCGCGCGATGGCCTCCGGCGACTACAGCCGCCGGGTCGAGGTGAACTCGCGCGACGAGATCGGCGAGCTGGCGGCCACCTTCAACCAGATGGCGGCCGACCTGGAGGCCGCCGACCGGCACCGCCGCGAACTGGTCGCCAACGTCTCGCACGAGCTGCGCACGCCCATCGCCGCGCTGCGCGCCGTGCTGGAGAACGTGGTCGACGGCGTGGTCCAGCCGAATCCGGCGACCCTGGGCGCGGCCCTGGAGCAGACCGAGCGGCTCGGCCGCCTGGTCACCCACCTGCTGGACCTCTCCAAGATCGACGACGGCGTGGTCGACCTGGACGCCCGCCCCTTCGAGGTCCGCGAGTTCCTGGACGGCGTGCTGCGCGGGGTCACCGTGGACGGCGCGACGGCCGGCGGGGCGTTCTCCCGGCGCGGCGACGTGCGGCTCGCCCTCGAGGTCAGCCCGGCCGGGCTGACCGGTGTGGCGGACCCGGAACGGCTCCACCAGGTGGTCGCCAACCTCGTCGACAACGCCTGCAAGCACTCTCCGCCCGGCGGCACCGTGACGGTCCGCGCCCGGCCCGGCGACGGACCCGGCGCCCTGCTGCTGGAGGTCGAGGACGAGGGCCCGGGCATCCCGGCGGCCGACCGCGGCCGGGTCTTCGAGCGGTTCAGCCGCAGCGGCACCGCCACCGCCCAGGGGCCCGGCTCCGACGGCGGCACCGGCCTGGGGCTGGCCATCGCCCGGTGGGCGGTGGACCTGCACGGCGGGCGGATCGAGGTGGCCGAGGCCGCCCGCGGCTGCCGGATCGAGGTGCGGCTGCCCGGCCCCCGGTGACCGGGAGCAACGATTCGGGCACCGCCCATGTCACAGAACCGACACAGCTGCGGACGGAGGATCGTCCGCGGACCGCACCAGGTTTTGTCCGGTTCTGTCCGGGTATGGTGGGCGATCAGGCGCGATCGCTTCCCATCTCTAGCGAGTTTCTAACGCACATTTTCAGCCAAACCGCAGGTCAGGACTGTGATCTGGGCGACGCCTGCGCCCTGGGGACTGCGCGATCACTGATGAGGGGCGTAGCCTTAATCCCCGCTGTCCAAACATCCCAAAAGGAAGCGGAAGAGGGCGGTTGCCGCCGTGTCGCCACAGTCCCCAGAACCCCCAAACAGCTCGGCAAGCTCCACTGGCTTCGGCCCCAATGAGTGGCTCGTCGACGAGATCTACCAGCAGTACCTCCAGGACCCGAACTCGGTCGACCGAGCCTGGTGGGACTTTTTCGCCGACTACAAGCCCGGTACCGAGGTGACCCCAGTGACCCAGGCCGCGACCCAGGCCGGCCCCACGCCGACCCCTGCCGCTGCCCCCGCGCCCACCGCTGCCGCTCCGGCCGCGCCGGCCCCCGCCGCCCCGGTCGCGCCCGCGCCGGCCCCCGCGGCCCCGGCCCCCGCGCCGCTCGCCGCAGCGCCCGCCGCGCCGCCGGCCCCCAAGGCCGCCGCCCCGGCTCCGGCCGCGGCCGACGCCGCCACCGGCCCCGAGCTGGTCCAGCTCCGCGGCCCGGCCAAGGCCGTCGCGACCAACATGGACGCCTCCCTGGAGGTGCCGACCGCGACCTCGGTGCGCGCCGTCCCGGCCAAGCTGTTGATCGACAACCGCATCGTCATCAACAACCACCTGCAGCGCGCCCGCGGCGGCAAGGTCTCCTTCACCCACCTGATCGGCTACGCCCTGGTCAAGGCCGTCAAGGCGCACCCGGGCATGAACCACAGCTACAAGGTGGAGGACGGCAAGTCCTTCCTGGTCAAGCCCGACCACGTGAACCTGGGCCTGGCCATCGACCTGGTGAAGCCCAACGGCGACCGCCAGCTCGTCGTCGCGGCCATCAAGAAGGCCGAGACCCTCGACTTCTTCGGCTTCTGGCAGGCCTACGAGGACATCGTCCGCCGGGCCCGCGCCAACAAGCTGACCATGGACGACTTCACCGGCGTCACGGTGTCGCTGACCAACCCCGGCGGCATCGGCACCGTGCACTCCGTGCCGCGCCTGATGCAGAACCAGGGCACCATCGTCGGCGTCGGCGCCATGGAGTACCCGGCCGAGTTCCAGGGCTCCGCCCCGGAGACCCTGGCCCGCCTCGGCGTGTCCAAGATCATGACGCTGACCTCGACCTACGACCACCGCGTCATCCAGGGCGCGGCGTCCGGCGAGTTCCTGCGCGAGATCCACCGCCTGCTGCTCGGCGAGAACGGCTTCTACGACGAGATCTTCGAGTCGCTGCGGATCCCGTACGAGCCGGTCCGCTGGGCCACCGACGTCGCCACCACCCACGACGACGAGGTCAACAAGACCGCCCGCGTCATGGAGCTGATCCACGCGTACCGCGTGCGCGGCCACCTGATGGCCGACACCGACCCGCTGGAGTACAAGCAGCGCAAGCACCCCGACCTGGACGTCACCACGCACGGCCTCACCCTGTGGGACCTGGAGCGCGAGTTCGCGGTCGGCGGCTTCGGCGGCCAGCGGATGATGAAGCTCCGCGACATCCTCGGCCTGCTGCGCAACACGTACTGCCGCACCGTCGGCATCGAGTACATGCACATCCAGGACCCGAAGCAGCGCAAGTGGCTGCAGGAGCGCCTGGAGAAGCCGTACACCAAGCCCGAGCGCGAGGAGCAGCTGCGCATCCTGCGCCGGCTGAACTCCGCCGAGGCCTTCGAGACCTTCCTGCAGACGAAGTACGTCGGCCAGAAGCGCTTCTCGCTGGAGGGCGGCGAGTCGCTCATCCCGCTGCTCGACGCCACCATCGACGCCGCCGCCGAGCACCGCCTGGACGAGGCGGTCATCGGCATGGCCCACCGCGGCCGCCTCAACGTGCTGGCCAACATCGTCGGCAAGCCGTACGGCAAGATCTTCGGCGAGTTCGAGGGCAACCTCGACCCGAAGTCGATGCACGGCTCCGGCGACGTCAAGTACCACCTGGGCGCCGAGGGCACCTTCACCGGCCTGGACGGCGAGACCATCAAGGTCTCGCTCGCCGCGAACCCCTCCCACCTGGAGGCCGTGGACCCGGTCGTCGAGGGCATCGCCCGCGCCAAGCAGGACATCCTGGACCAGGGCGGCACCACCTTCCCGGTGCTGCCGATCCAGATCCACGGCGACGCGGCCTTCGCCGGCCAGGGCGTCGTCGCGGAGACCCTGAACATGTCGCAGCTGCGCGGCTACCGCACCGGCGGCACCGTGCACATCGTGGTGAACAACCAGGTCGGCTTCACCGCCGCCCCGGCGTCCTCGCGCTCCTCGATGTACTGCACCGACGTGGCCCGCATGATCGAGGCCCCGATCTTCCACGTGAACGGCGACGACCCGGAGGCCGTGGTCCGCGTCGCGCGGCTCGCCTTCGAGTTCCGCCAGGAGTTCCACAAGGACGTGGTGATCGACCTCATCTGCTACCGCCGCCGCGGTCACAACGAGGCCGACAACCCGTCGTTCACCCAGCCGCTGATGTACGACCTGATCGACAAGAAGCGCTCGGTGCGCAAGCTGTACACCGAGGGCCTGATCGGTCGCGGCGACATCACCATGGAAGAGGCGGAGCAGGCGCTCCAGGACTTCCAGGGCCAGCTGGAGAAGGTCTTCGCCGAGGTCCGCGACGCCGCCCAGGCGCCGGCCCCGGCCGCCAACGGCAAGCCGGTCGCCGACTTCCCGGTCTCCATCCAGACCGGCATCTCCGAGGAGATGGTGAAGCGGATCGCCGCCTCGCAGGTCAACCTGCCGGACTGGCTGACCGTCCACCCGCGCCTGCTGCCGCAGCTGCAGCGCCGCGCCGCCTCGGTCGAGGACAACACCATCGACTGGGCGATGGGCGAGACCCTCGCCATCGGCTCGCTGCTGATGGAGGGCCACCCGGTCCGCCTGGCCGGCCAGGACAGCCGCCGCGGCACCTTCGGCCAGCGCCACGCCGTCCTGATCGACCGGAACACCGGCGAGGACTACACCCCGCTGCTGTACCTGACCGAGGACCAGGCCCGCTACACCGTGTACGACAGCCTGCTGTCCGAGTACGCGGCCATGGGCTTCGAGTACGGCTACTCGCTGACCCGCCCGAACGCGCTGGTCATGTGGGAGGCGCAGTTCGGCGACTTCGTCAACGGCGCGCAGACCATGGTGGACGAGTACATCGCGTCCGCCGAGCAGAAGTGGGGCCAGCACTCGGGCGTCGTCCTGCTGCTGCCGCACGGCTACGAGGGCCAGGGCCCGGACCACTCGTCCGCCCGCCCCGAGCGCTTCCTGCAGCTGTGCGCGCAGAACAACATGACGGTCGCCATGCCGACCCTGCCGTCGAACTACTTCCACCTGCTGCGCTGGCAGGCGCACAACCCCCACCACAAGCCGCTGGTCGTCTTCACCCCGAAGTCGATGCTGCGTCTCAAGGCCGCGGCGAGTGCGACCGAGGAGTTCCTGACCGGCTCGTTCCGCCCGGTCATCGGCGACACCACCGTCGACCCGTCGCAGGTCCGCAAGGTGGTCATCACCGCGGGCAAGTTCTACTACGACGTCGAGGCGGCGCGCGCCGAGCGCGGGGTCACCGACACCGCGATCGTCCGGGTCGAGCGGCTCTACCCGCTGCCGGTGGCCGAGCTCCAGGAGGAGCTGGCCCGCTACGGCGACGACGTCCAGTTCATCTGGGCGCAGGAGGAGCCGGCCAACCAGGGCGGCTGGCCGTTCATCGCGATGAACCTGGTCGACCACCTGCAGGTCGTCATCGGCCGCAGCGCCAACGGCTCGCGCCTGCGCCGCGTCGCCCGCCCGGCCTCCTCGGCCCCGGCGGTCGGCTCGGCCAAGCGCCACGCCGCCGAGCAGCAGTCGCTGCTGGAGGAGATCTTCTCGCTCTGATCCCGCTCCGGCCCCGGCCCGACCCCGTCGGACGGCAGTCGAACGAAGGCCCCGGCCCCCGTGCACACGCACGGGGGCCGGGGCCTTTCGCGGCCCGGGAACGACACGGACGCGCCATGCCAAGGTCCCAGCTCTGCAACCAAACCGGCACCGACCTGCGGAGCGACCTGACGGATCGATAGGTTATGCCTCGCCAGACCGCCGCCGGGGCGCCCGTCATCGCCCCCGGCCGGCCGATGACCTCACGCTCTCCCAGGGGGACCCACCGCATGACTGCCGACGCACCACGGGACGCCGTCGCCTCCCCGTTGCCCCCGGTGTTCCAACCGCTGCACCCGGACGACCCCCGGGAGGTGGGCGGCTACCGCTTGTTCGCCCGGCTCGGCGCGGGCGGCATGGGCCGCGTCTACCTGTCCTACACGCCGGGCGGCCGTCCGGTCGCCCTCAAGGTGGTCCGCCCGGAGTTCGCCGAGGACGGCGAGTTCCGCCGCCGCTTCGCCCAGGAGGTCACCAACGCCCAGCGCATCCACGGGCTGTACACCGCGCAGGTGATCGACTCCGGCGTGGACGCCGAGGCGCCCTGGCTGGTCACCGCCTACGTGCCGGGCCCGTCGCTGCAGCAGGTGGTCCGGGAGAACGGGCCGCTGCCGGTCCGCACCGTGCTGCTTCTGCTGGGCGGCATCGCCGAGGCGCTGCAGGCCATCCACAGCGTCGAGGTGGTGCACCGCGACCTCAAGCCCGCCAACGTGCTGGTGGCCGGCGACGGTCCGCGCGTGATCGACTTCGGCATCGCCCGGGCCGCCGACGCCACCGCCCTCACCGGCACCGGCTACCGGATCGGCTCGCCCGCCTTCATGTCCCCCGAGCAGGCCCAGGGCCGCCCGGTCACCCCGGCCACCGACGTCTTCGCGCTCGGCGCGCTGGCCGCGTACGTGGCCGGCGGCACCGCCCCGTTCGGCGACGGCCCGGACACCGCGGTGCTCTACCGCGTGGTGCACGAGCAGCCCGAGCTGGCGGGCGTCCCGGCCGACCTGCGCGAGCTGGTCCTGCGCTGCCTGGCCAAGTCCCCCGAGGACCGGCCGAAGCCGGCCGAGATCATCGAGATCGCCCGCAACCACCCGTCGGTCGGCGGTCAGCTGCGGTTCGCCGACGACTGGCTGCCCAAGCAGGTCAACACCGAGATCACCCGGCGCTCGGACCTGCCGAAGACCCCGCCGACCCCGCTGCCGGCCGCGCCGGCCACCCCGCCGCCGGCCCCGGCCGCACCGCCGACCGCGCCCGGCGTCGCCCCGACCGGGGCCACGCCGCCGCAGCCGACCCACCCGGCGACGGCGGTGTCGTACGGCGCCCCGCAGCAGCCGCCGGTCACCCCGCCGCCCGGCTTCAGCCCGCCGCCGCTCGGCGCGTACGGCGCCCCCCAGCCGACCGCCGAGTCCCCGACCGGGCCGGTGATCTCCTCCCCGCCGACCGTGCAGCTGCGCCACGAGCCTCCCTCCTACGACACCCCGCCGCCCGGCCCGGTGGTGACCGACACCCCGGCCGCCGCGCCGGAGCCCAAGCGCAAGGGCGTCTCCTGGAAGGCACTGCTGGTCGTCGCCCTGGTGATGGCGCTCGGCGGCACCGCGGGCGGCGTGGTGCTGATGAAGAAGCTCGGGAACGACGACAAGAAGGCCGACAACGCGGCGTCCGCACCGCAGACGCCGGGCAGCCTGCCGGCGCCGGCCCAGAGCACGCCCGCGGCCGCGGACTCCCCGACGGCGGCCCCGAGCCCGACCGCGAGCAAGACCCCGCCGGCGTCGTCCTCGAAGTCGGCCTCGCCGGCCTCGGGCGGGGTCTCCGCGCCGGCCCGGCCGAGCGGCTACACCCCCGCGCTCGAGAAGGTCTCGCTCGCCATCCCGGGGACGGAGTACGCCAGCGACGCCTACCGGATCGACCTGAACTCCGGCAAGGTGGTGCCCCGCAACACCAACGGCCTCAAGTGGGGCCTGGGCGTCAAGAAGGCGGTCTGCTGCGGTGGCCGGGCCGACTCCTTCGACTCGGTCGGCGACGGCGAGTCCGACTTCGCGGTGATCAGCGACGCCGCCGTCACCCCCGAGCAGTGCGCCGCCGCGATCGACTCCCGGCCCGACACCGACCTGACCTTCAACCGGGTCACCGCGGGCCGGCTGCTCTGCATCCGGGACCGCACCAGCCAGAACATCGCGATCGCCGCGGTGGAGATCGCCGACGCCTCGTCCGGGGCGGCCAAGGTGGTCGTCAGCACCTGGCGGGCCAACGGCCAGCCCGGTCTATCCTGACCAGGTCCCATCCCCATCGGACCGGAGCGAACCGTGTACTTCACCGACCGCGGCATCGAGGAGCTGGAGAGCCGGCGCGGCGACGAGGAGGTCACCTTCGGGTGGCTGGCCGAGCGCCTGCGCGAGTTCGTCGACCTGAACCCGGACTTCGAGATCCCGGTCGAGCGGCTGGCCACCTGGCTGGCGCGGCTCGACGACGAGGACGACGAGTGACCCGGGGACGACGGGCGACCCGGTGAGACGCCGCCGAAGGGCCCGGGAGGCAACCGCCTCCCGGGCCCTTCGCGTGCCTCCCGTAGGGGGCGGATCGGGGACGGCTCCGGGTCGGCCTCGGGGGCGGGCTCCCTTGACTTCGGCGTCACGCGATATATCGTCTTTGGAAGAGAACGCGATACATCGCGAGTCGCAACGGGAGGCGGCAGAGATGAGCCAGTGGACGATCGAGGGCCCCGACAGGATCACCATCGACGAGGAGGTCCGGACGGTCCACGTCCGGATCATCGACGGGGCGGTCAACGTGGTCGCCGCCGAGGGGCCGGCCCGTCTGGAGGTCACCGAGCTCAAGGGCGAGGCGCTCCACGTCACCCTGGTGGACGGCGTCCTGACGGTCACCTACAAGGACCTCAGCAGCTGGAGCGACTTCGGCGACGTGCTCAAGTCGGTCGACTCGGTGAAGGGCTTCTTCTCCTCGCTGAAGCGCAGGCGGACCGCCTCGGTCACCCTGACCGCGCCGGCCGGCACCGAGGTGAAGGTCGGCACCGTCTCGGCCGACACCACCGTCTCCGGCTTCGCCGGGCACGTCTCGGCCCAGTCGGCCAACGGCGACGTCACCCTGGTCGGCCTGGCCGGGCGGACCTCCGCCAACACCGTCTCCGGTGACGTCGACGTCCAGTCGGTCGCCGGCCAGCTCAAGCTGAACACCGTCTCCGGCGGGCTCACCGTGGTCGCCGGCAAGGCCGACAAGGTGCTGGCCAACGCCGTCACCGGCGCGGTCACCCTGGACCTCGACGTGGTCAACCCGACCGAGATCAAGGTCACCACGGTCAGCGGCCCGGTCGGCGTCCGGCTCCCCTCGCTGGCCGACACCAGGGTCGAGGCCGGCACCAACAGCGGGGACATCTCCAGCACCTTCGACCAGCTCAAGGTCGGCGGCACCTGGGGCGCCAAGCGCCTCTCCGGCCAGCTCGGGGACGGCCAGGGCAGCCTCTCGGTGACCACCGTCTCCGGTGCCGTCACCGTGCTGCGCCGCCCCGACGCCGAGGACGACGGCCCGGTGCTCGTCAAGGAGCTCCCGTCCGGCCCGAAGCCGGCGAAGGACGCCGGCGACGGCCCCGACCTGACCAAGGAGGCCTGACATGAGCCCCGTCTTCGGCCACGGCCGGCTCCGGCTCTACCTGCTGAAGCTGCTCGACGAGTCGCCGCGGCACGGTTACGAGGTCATCCGCCTCCTGGAGGAGCGGTTCCAGGGCCTGTACGCGCCGTCCGCCGGCACCGTCTACCCCCGCCTCGCCAAGCTGGAGCAGGAGGGCCTGGTCGCCCACAGCACCGAGGGCGGCCGCAAGGTCTACCGGCTCACCGACGCCGGCCGCACCGAGCTGGCGGCCCGCCAGGGCGAGCTGGACGAGCTGGAGCTGGAGATCCGCGACTCGGTGGCCCAGCTCGCCGGGGCGATCCGCGAGGACGTCCGGGACAGTGCCAAGGACCTCCGTGAGGAGTTGTGGGGCGCGGCCAGGCAGGCCCCCCGGCCCGAGCGCGCCGAGGACGGGGACCCGTGGGCCGGGCCCTGGGGGGACAAGGACGCCTGGCAGCGGGCCAAGGAGGAGTTCAGCCAGTTCAAGCGGCAGGCCAAGGAACAGGCCAAGCGCGCCAAGGAGCAGGAGAAGGCGGCCAAGGCCAAGGCGAAGGCCGCCGAGGAGGAGGCCCGCCGGCTGCGCGAGCAGTCGAGGGCGGCACGGACGGCGGCGCAGCAGGAGGCGCTGCGGATCAAGCGCCGGGTCGAGCAGCAGGTGCGCGAGCACGCCGCCAGGGGCGACTGGCCGACGGGCCTCGCCGAGGGGCTCTCCGAGCTCACCAAGGGGCTGGCCGGCCTGGCCGACGCGGCCCGCTGGGGCCACCCGGCCGAGGAGGCCGGGCCGGCCGCCGAGCGGATCACCGTCACCCGGATCGACCTGGACAAGGACGAGCCGGCCGGCTCCGCCCCGGCCGACCCGCCGGCGTGGACGGCCACCGACCCGGCCGCCGACCCCGCCCGGGAGCTGGAGCGCCTGCTCGACCGCTTCCGCGACCAGGTCCGCGACGCCGCCCGGGACGGCCGCGTGACGGCCGACCGGCTCGCCGAGGCCCGTGCGGTGCTGGGCCAGGCCGGCGAGCGGCTGAAGCGCCTGCTCGGCTGAGCCGGCGCGAAGGGTGCCCGGTGCCCCTCGGGGGGAGCACCGGGCACCCGCGCGCTCACGGGTTGAGGACGATCTTCCCGAACACGTCGCCCTTGGCGAGCCGGGCGAAGCCCTCCCTGGCCTCGGCCAGCGGCAGCACCGAGTCGATCACCGGCCGGACGCCGGCCGTCGCGCAGAGCGAGAGCAACCCGGCCAGCTCCTCCTTGCTGCCCATGGTCGAACCGACCACCTTGAGCTCCAGGAAGAAGATCCGGTTCAGCTCGGCGGCCTTCGGGCTGGGGCCGGAGGTGGCCCCCGAGATCACGATGGTGCCGCCGGGGCGCAGCGACTTCACCGAGTGCGACCAGGTGGCGGCGCCGACCGTCTCCATCACCGCGTCCACCCGCTCGGGCAGCCGCGCGCCGCTCTCGAAGGCGGCGTCGGCGCCGAGCTCGACGGCCCGGGCGCGCTTGGCCTCGTCCCGGCCGGTGACCCAGACCCGCAGACCGGCGGCCTTGCCGAGGACGACCAGCGCGGTCGAGACGCCGCCGCCGGCCCCCTGCACCAGCACGGTGTCGCCCGGCTTCACGCCGGCGTTGGTGAACAGCATCCGGTAGGCCGTCAGCCAGGCGGTGGGCAGGCACGCGGCCTGCTCGAAGGAGAGCTCGGCGGGCTTGGGCAGCAGGTTCCAGGTGGGCACGGCCACCCGGGCGGCGAAGGTGCCCTGGTAGCGCTCGGTCAGGATCGAGCGCGGCTCGTCCGGGCCCACGCCGTGGCCGCTCTGGCCGATCACGGAGTGGATGACCACCTCGTTGCCGTGCTCGTCGACGCCGGCGGCGTCGCAGCCGAGGATCATCGGCAGCTTCTCCGCGGGCAGGCCGACCCCGCGCAGCGACCAGAGGTCGTGGTGGTTGAGGCTGGCGGCCTTGACGGTGACCACGCTCCACCCGGGCCGCGCCTGCGGTTCGGGGAGCTCGCCCAACTCCAGGGCGCTCAGCGGGTCGTCGGCGTCGATTCGTGCGGCGTAGGCAGCAAACATGATCCGGACGATAACGGCGAAGGGCCGGGCCCGGAACCACACGTCGGTGTGACGCGTATCCCGGAACCCGGCCCTTCACCTCTCGGGTGAGCGCTCCTCGTGGCGGAAGCGCTCCCCCGTTCGCGTCAGATCCGCGCCACGCCCTCGGCGCGGGCGGCGTCGGCGACGGCCTTGGTGACCGCCGGGGCGACCCGCTCGTCGAACGGCGAGGGGATGACCTTCTGCGGCGTCAGCTCCTCGGCCACCACGCCGGCCAGCGCCTTGGCGGCGGCCAGCTTCATGCCCTCGGTGATCCGGCTGGCCCGGACCTGCAGGGCGCCGGCGAAGATCCCGGGGAAGGCCAGCACGTTGTTGATCTGGTTCGGGAAGTCGCTGCGCCCGGTGGCGACGACCGCCGCGTACTTGTGCGCGACCTCGGGGTGGATCTCCGGGTTGGGGTTGGCCATCGCGAAGACGAAGGCACCCTCGGCCATGGTCGCCACGACCTCCTCGGGCACGGTGCCGCCGGAGACGCCGATGAAGACGTCGGCGCCGGCCAGCGCGTCGGCCAGCGAGCCCTTGATGCCGGACCTGTTGGTCTGCGCGGCGATCTCCGCCTTGACGTCGGTGAGGTCCCCGCGGCCGTCGTGGACCACGCCCTTGCGGTCGCAGACCGCCACGTCGCCGATGCCGGCGGCCACCAGCATCTTGGCGATGGCGATGCCGGCCGCACCGGCGCCGGAGATGACCGCGCGCAGCGAGCCGATCTCCCGGCCGGTCACCTTGGCCGCGTTCCACAGGGCCGCGGTGGTGACGATCGCGGTGCCGTGCTGGTCGTCGTGGAAGATCGGGATGTCCAGGGCCTCCTGGAGCCGGCGCTCGATCTCGAAGCAGCGCGGGGCGGAGATGTCCTCCAGGTTCACGCCGCCGAAGGAGGGCGCGAGCCGGACGACGGTCTCGACGATCTCGTCCACCTCGGTGCAGGCCAGCGCGATCGGGACCGCGTCGACGCCGCCGAACTGCTTGAACAGGATGGCCTTGCCCTCCATCACGGGCAGCGAGGCCTCCGGGCCGATGTCGCCGAGGCCCAGCACGGCGGTGCCGTCGGTGACGACCGCCACCGTGTTGGCCTTCCAGGTGTAGTCGTTCACCAGCTCCGGCTGCTCGGCGATGGCCGTGCAGACCCGGGCGACACCGGGGGTGTAGGCGAGGGACAGGTCGTCCGCGTCGCGCACGGGGACGGTGGCCCGAACCTCCATCTTGCCGCCGCGGTGGAGCGCGAAAACGGCGTCGACCGGATCGTCGGTGTCCTGCGTGCTGGTGTGGATGATCTCCGCTGCCACGATGACCTCTTCGTCATTGATAGCGAGGGCACGGCCGACGGAGCTGGGGCGACCCCGCCGGAAACCCGAAACCGGGTACGCCGAAGCGGACCCGGGGGGATGGCGGGGTCGGGGCGCTGCCGTCGGGGCCTGCGCCCTCGGGTGAGGGTTGTTTCCAGTTGTCTGCGCTGTGCTACCGGGCCGAGCGTAGGTCGGACGGCGGCACCGCACCTGTGCCTTTTCGTCCTCGTTACGTGCATTTCATCCGCATCTCGACCACTTGACGGCGCCGGGCGTCGGAAGCGCCCGGACCCGGTGGCGGCAACGGCGAACGTGCACGAACACCCGTAGGAGTGAACGCAGACGCGAGGGGAGCCGGTGCCACGGATACGGAGTCGGCGTCGATGACTTCCGTTCCTCTGCACCCCGAGCCTGTCTCGACTCGGCGGTCTGGGTTCGAGCGTCGGGGGTCACCCGGTACCGAATTCTGACACACCCGCCGCCGGGCCCCGGAAGGCGGGATGGGAGGATCCCATGGCCCGCCACCTCGCGTACACCTCCGCGACACCGCGAAGCCTCCACGTCCCTCCCACAGGAGCCCGCCCATGCACCACCGTCCCCACCCCCGACGTACGGCCGCCGCCGCCCTCGCGCTGGTGTCCGCCGGAGCCCTCCTGCTGACCGGTTGCAGCGCTGGCGGCCAGGAGAAGACCGCGAAGGACGCGGGGGAGGTGGCACGCGACAAGCTCCCCAAGGCCCAGCGCAGCGCCGGCGTGCTCCGGATCGGCTCGGACCTGAACTACACCCCGGTGGACTTCCGCGGCGCCGACGGCAAGCCGGCCGGTCTCGACCCGGACATCGCCGAGGCCCTCGGCAAGGTCCTCAACGTCCGGATCGAGATCGTCGACACTCCCTTCGACAAGTTGATACCGAACCTTCACGCCAAGCAGTACGACGTGGTGATGTCCGCGCTCAGCGACATCCGCCAGCGCCGCGAGGGCGTGGACGACACCGGCAGGCAGATCCACCCCGGCGTGGACTTCGTGGACTACTTCATCGCCGGCAGCTCGATCACGGTCCCCAAGGGCAACCCGAAGGGCATCCACACCCTGGACGACCTCTGCGGCCGGGTCGTCGCGGTGCAGCAGGGCACCACGCAGGACGAGATCATCGGCCGCCAGGTGACCGCCTGCAGCCGGGCCGGCAAGCCGCTCACCGTGCACAAGTTCGACACCGACGCGAAGGCGCTGGCCGAGGTCGCCTCCGGCGTGTCGGCGGCCGGTCTGAACGACTTCCCGGTCGCGGCCTACGCCGCGAAGACCACCGACAACGGCAACCGCTTCGAGGTCACCGGCGCGCAGTCCAAGTCCAACCCGTACGGGATCGCGGTGCGCAAGGACGACACCGCGCTGCGCGACTCGCTGTCCAAGGCGGTGGACCAGCTGATCCGCAGCGGCGAGTACGACAAGATCCTCTCCAAGTGGAACGTCTCCGCGGGCGCGGCGCAGAACGCGGTGGTCAACGGCGGCATCTGAGACCGCCGGCAACCGGACGAAGGGGCCGGGTCGGATCCGGGCGGGATCCGACCCGGCCCTCGTGCGTCCGCAATCCCCCGGGCGCGCGGGCGGGCCTCCCGGGCGGAGTGCAGGGGGATCCGCATACTTATACGCAGGGTGACAGGAGCCTGGCATTCGTCCGTATAGCGGACAGCGAGGCCCCTCGTTATCCGATTTTGATCTGAATGAGGGCCCCCCGACCGTCATCTGGTGGCAGGATTCCCCCCATCTCGGATCGAGCCGACCACTGGTCGAGGCGGTTCGATCAACGTCCACCTCGGCGGAGGGTGGCGGAAGCAGTACCTCGCTCCACCCTGCGCAGACCATGCCCAGGCCCTGCACCACCGGCTTTGCCCGTACGCAGTACAGCGAAATACCACCCGTACCCGTACAGCGCCGTACGGCCTGCTGCCCCGGTGTGCCGCTCCCCCGCGGCGCGCTCCGCCCGACCTCTCCCTCAGGAGGAGATCCCCCCATGACCGCCCGTACCCAGCGCACCCGCCTCCTCGCCGCCGGCGTGGCAGCCGCGTCCCTCTCGCTCGCGCTGACCGCCTGCAGCAGCAGCAAGGAAGAGGGCGGCGGCGCCCCCAACGCCACCGCGACCGTCAGCGAGGTCAAGGTCGACGACAAGCTCGCCGCGCTCGTCCCCGCCGACATCAAGTCCGCCGGCAAGATCATCGTCGGTTCGGACGCCTCCTACGCGCCGAACGAGTTCAAGGACGACAGCGGCAAGATCATCGGCATGGACGTCGACCTGGCCAACGCCATCGCGGCCCGGCTCGGCCTCAAGGCCGAGGTCCAGGACTCGCAGTTCACCGCGATCATCCCCGGCATCCAGTCGAACAAGTTCCAGCTCGGCATGTCGTCCCTCACGGACAACAAGGAGCGCGAGCAGACCGTCGACATGGTCACCTACTTCAACGCGGGCAGCGCGATCGCGGTCAAGAAGGGCAACCCGGACAAGATCAGCGCCGACGACCTCTGCGGCAAGAAGGTGGCCGTCCAGACCGGCACCACCCAGGCCCAGGAGATCGTCGACGTCCGCAACCCCGCCTGCGCCAAGGCCGGCAAGCCGGGCGTGGTCAACGACGGCGACAAGTTCGACCTGCAGACCGACGTCACCAACGCGGTGGTCTCCGGCCGCGACCAGGCGATGATGGCCGACTCCCCGGTCGTCGACTACGCCGTCAAGCAGTCCGGCGGCCAGCTGGAGAAGATCGGCACCACCTACGACTCCGCGCCGTACGGCATCGCCCTCGCCAAGGGCGCCGCGATCGCCCCGGCCGTCCAGGGCGCGGTCCAGTCGCTGATCGACGACGGCACCTACAAGCAGATCCTCACCAAGTGGGGCGTCGAGGCCGGCGCCCTCGACAAGTCCACCCTCAACGGCGCCGTCAGCTGACCCTCCGCCGGCACATCTCTCCCCCGAGGCCACACCGTGAACTCTCTGGACAAGGGGCACGCGGAGAAGGGACGGCCTGAGACCATCAAGGCCGTCCCGGTCCGCCACCCCGGACGCTGGGCGGGCGCCGCAGTCATCACCGTACTGGCTGCGATGCTCGTGAGCGCCCTCTTCACCAACCCCGCCTTCAAGTGGGACATCGTCGGGAAGTACCTCTTCCACGACAGCATCGTGCACGGCATGCTCGTCACGCTGGAGCTGACCGCGCTCTCCATGCTCATGGGTGTGGTCGGCGGCATCATCCTCGCGGTGATGCGGCTCTCCCCGAACCCGCTGCTCTCGGCCACCGCCTGGGTCTACATCTGGGTCTTCCGCGGGACACCGGTCCTGGTGCAGCTGGTGTTCTGGAACTTCCTCGGCCTGATCTGGGCCAAGCTCTCGATCGGTGTGCCGTGGGGACCGGAGTTCTGGTCGGAGTCCACCAACGTCCTGATCCCGACCTTCGTCGCCGCCCTGCTGGGCCTGGGCCTCAACGAGGCCGCCTACATGGCGGAGATCGTCCGCGGCGGCATCCAGTCGGTCGACCTGGGGCAGACCGAGGCCTCGCACGCGCTCGGCATGAGCCAGTTCCAGACCATGCGGCGGATCATCCTGCCGCAGGCCATGCGGGTGATCATCCCGCCGACCGGCAACGAGACCATCTCGATGCTCAAGACCACCTCGCTGGTCTCGGTGATCTCCCTGGAGGAGATCTTCCGCGCCGGTCAGGTGATCTACTCTCGGAACTACCAGAACATCCCGATCCTGATCGTGGTCAGCCTCTGGTACCTGTTCTTCACCTCCGTGCTGACCATCGGCCAGTACTACATCGAACGGCACTACGCCCGCGGCTCCAACCGGACGCTCCCGCCGACCCCGCTGCAGCGGGTGCGGGGTCTGTTCCGTGGGAAGCCCACCCCGAAGAAGACCACCGACGTGGTCCCGGGGCTCGAGGGAGGTGGTCACGTATGACCGATCTGAGCAAGCCCGTCGACGCCGCCGGCGGCCCGATGGTCCGCGCCGAGAACGTCCACAAGTCCTACGGCCTGGTCGAGGTTCTCAGGGGCATCGACCTGGAGGTCAAGCAGGGCGAGGTGTTCTGCCTGATCGGTCCGTCCGGCTCCGGCAAGTCGACCTTCCTGCGGTGCATCAACCACCTGGAGAAGATCAACGGCGGGCGCCTCTGGGTCGACGGCGAGCTCGTCGGCTACCGGCAGAAGGGCGACAAGCTCTACGAGCTCAAGGACCGCGAGGTCGCGCTCAAGCGGCGCGACATCGGCATGGTCTTCCAGCGCTTCAACCTGTTCCCGCACATGACCGCCATGGAGAACGTCATCGAGGCGCCGGTGCAGGTCAAGGGCGAGTCCAAGGCGGACGCCCGGGAGCGCGCGATGGCCCTGCTGGAGCGGGTCGGCCTGTCCGACAAGGCCAAGAGCTACCCGTCCCAGCTCTCCGGCGGCCAGCAGCAGCGTGTCGCGATCGCCCGTGCGCTCGCCATGAAGCCCAAGCTGATGCTCTTCGACGAGCCCACCTCGGCGCTCGACCCCGAGCTGGTCGGCGACGTCCTCGACGTCATGCGCGGACTGGCCGAGGAGGGGATGACCATGGTCGTCGTCACCCACGAGATGGGCTTCGCCCGCGAGGTCGGTGACGCCCTGGTCTTCATGGACGGCGGCGTGGTCGTCGAGTCGGGCAACCCGCGCGACGTCCTCACCGACCCGCAGCACGAGCGCACCCGGGCCTTCCTCTCCAAGGTGCTCTGATCCCGAGCTGCTCCGAACTCACCGGGGTGCGCCCACCGCACCCCGCGGCGCCCGGCAGGCCGGTCCTGCCGGGCGCCGACGCTTTCCCCGCCCGGGTAATAGGCTGGAGGCATTCAGCCCGTTACCGCATTCTGGAAGGACCACCGTGGAGCTCGCCTCGTACGCCGATCTGGCCGTCCGGCTGGTGAACACCGAGGAGCCCGAGCGCGGCACCGACTCGCTGACCTCGGTGGAGGCGGTGCGCGCCCTCTTCTCCGAGTCCTCGCGCGCCGCCGCGCTCGCCGACGAGTCGGACCTGCCGCGGCTGCGGACCGTCCGGACCCGGCTGCGCGGGGTGTTCGAGGCCGCCGCCGAGGGCGACGAGGTCCGCGGCGTCGACCTGCTGAACAGCCTGCTCATGGAGTTCCCGGTCAGCCCGCTGATCTCCGGCCACGAGCACCTGGACGACGCCGGGCACCCGCGCTGGCACCTGCACCTGGCCGACAACTCGCCGACCGCCACCGCCCACTTCAGCGCCGTCGCCTGCATGGGGCTGGCGGTCCACCTGACCGAGCTGGGCGCCGACCGGCTGGGCATCTGCCAGGCCGCGCCCTGCCGCAACGCCTACCTCGACACCTCCACCAACCGGTCCCGGCGGTACTGCTCGGACCGCTGTGCCACCCGGGCCAACGTCGCCGCCTACCGGGCCCGCAAGCGCCAGGAGGCCCAGGACGCGGCCGCCCTCGGCGGGCAGGCCTGACAGCAACCCGGTCCGCTCTCCCGGTCCCCCCGGCCGCCCGGCCGCCCGGCCGGTCCGGGCTACGGCCTGTCCGGGTCGACCCAGACGCCGCAGCGGCGGGCCAGGCCCGGCACCCGGGCGAGCGGGCCGGAGAGCAGCAGGCGCTCCAGCCCCCGGCCCGGCGCCAGCCAGGCCGGGCGCGGCCGCAGCCGCAGCAGCACCCGGCCGAGCACGAGCTCGTCCGGGACGGCGCCGTAGCTGCGGCTGTCGCTGTCGACCGGCCGGTTGTCGGAGAGCAGCCACCAGCCCTTGGCCCGGCGCTCGGCCGCCCGCTTCACCACCAGCAGGTCCTGCTGGAACGGGTGGCGGAACACCACCACCGCGCCCGGCCGGATCCGCGCGCCGTAGCGGACCAGCAGCTGGTCCCCCTCGCGCAGGGTCGGCACCATCGAGGGACCCGCCACGTCGATCAGTCCGAACGGCGCGCCACCCCCCGGGGTGCCGCCCTCCGGCTCCGTCATCCGCGCCACGACTCCTCCTCCCGGCCGGCCGCGTCCCAGTCTGCCGCACCGGCGACCTCCCGGCCGGTGTCCGGATTGGCCCGGTTCCGACTCCGCCTTTTGACCGAGGCCCACCGCCCGATCGCGAAACCCGGGGACCGGAGGGGTAATCTCGGGCGCGGGAAGACGATCTAAGGAAGGACTCCCATGTTCTCTCGTCTGTTTGCACCTCGCGCCACCGCCCACGCCCACTGCGACCTCCCCTGCGGCGTGTACGACCCCGCGCAGGCCCGGATCGAGGCCGAGTCGGTCAAGGCCACCCAGGAGAAGTACCAGGCCAACGAGGACCCGCACTTCCGCGCCCGCGCCATCATCATCAAGGAGCAGCGCGCCGAGGCCGTCAAGCACCACATCTCGGTGCTGTGGAGCGACTACTTCAAGGCCCCGCACTTCGAGAAGTACCCGCAGCTGCACCAGCTGATCAACGACACCCTGAAGGCCGCCTCGGCCACCAAGGCGTCGACGGACCCGGCCACCGGCCAGGCCCTGCTCGACCTGATCGCCGAGGTCGACAAGATCTTCTGGGAGACCAAGCAGGCCTGATCGCCGATCAGCCCGCACCGACCGCCCCCGTCCGGCCCGCCGGACGGGGGCGGTCGCGTTCTCGGCGGAGCCGACCGCCCGGTAAGGGTCACTTGGCCTGATCACTTGTTATGCTGCCAGGGCGCCCCGCGGGGGAAGCCGGTGCGAATCCGGCGCTGACCCGCAACGGTAAGCGGTGCCCCGTGCCCGCGAGCCCGATCGCCCGGGGGCGCCGACCTCCCGACAACTCGCCGCGGACTGCGAGGGGATGGCGCCCCCGGCACGCCTGCGGCCCGGGCGCGATCGCCCGCCGCCGGCCGCGGCCAGAGGCGAAGGCGCGCCACCCTTGACCACCACAGCGACCGCACCGCCCCCGACGGCGCCCGCACCCGCGGCGGCCCGCCGCCTGCCCGCCGGCCCGCTGGCCGCCGGTCTGGCCGCGGCGCTGCTGCTCTCCCTGGTCTGCGGGGTGGCCCTGGGCTCCACCGGACTCGGCTGGTCGCACGTGCTGCGGCTGCTGGGTGCCGGGCTGACGGGCGGTCGGCTGCCGGCCGAGGAGGCCGCCGCGTACGCCATCGTCTGGGAGATCCGGCTTCCGCGCACCGTGCTGGCCGCCGTGGTCGGCGCCGGGCTCGCGGCCACCGGGGTCGCCGTGCAGGCGATGGTCCGCAACGCGCTCGCCGACCCGTTCGTCCTCGGCATCTCCTCCGGCGCCTCGGTCGGTGCCAACGCGGTGCTGCTGCTCGGCGCCTTCGCCTCGCTCGGGATCTGGGCGATCTCGGTCTCCGCGTTCGGCGCGGCGCTGCTCGCCATGGTGCTGGTGTACGCCGCCGCGCGGACCTCCAGCGGCCTCACCCCGCTGCGGCTGGTCCTCACCGGCACGGCGATGTCGTACGGCTTCTCGGCGGTGACGGCGCTGATGGTGTTCGCCGCCGCGCGCGGGGAGGCGGCCCGCAGCGCCATGATGTGGCTGCTCGGGAGCCTCGGCGGGGCGACCTGGGGATCGGTCCCGATCGCCGCCGCCACCGTACTGGCCGGCCTCGGCCACCTGGCCTGCGCGGCCGGGCGGCTGGACGCGCTGGCGATGGGCGACGAGACCGCCGCCTCGCTCGGCGTGGACGGCGACCGGCTGCGCCGGGAGCTGTTCGCCGTGACCGCGGCCGTCACCGGCACCGTGGTGGCCGTCAGCGGCGCGATCGGCTTCGTCGGCCTGATGGTGCCTCACCTGACCCGGATGCTGGTCGGCGCCGGTCACCGCCGGGTGCTGCTGGTCGCTCCCCTCGCGGGCGCGCTGCTGCTGGTCTGGGTGGACGTCGTCTCGCGGACCCTGTTGGCCCCGGCCGAACTTCCGGTCGGCGTGGTCACCGCGGTGCTCGGGGTGCCCTGCTTCCTGCTGCTGATGCGCCGTCGCGGCCACACCCTCGGAGGCCGCTGATGGACGTCTCCCTCGACGGCCTCTCGGTCGACCTGGCCGGCGTCCGGCTGGTCCACGACGTCACCCTGGCCGCCCCCGGCGGCCGGCTGGTGGGCCTGGTCGGGCCGAACGGCAGCGGCAAGTCCACCCTGCTGCGCTGCGTCTACCGGGCGCTGCGGCCCTCCGCCGGAGCCGTCCGGCTGGACGGCGAGGACCTGCACGCGCTGCCCGCGCGCGAGGCCGCCCGGCGGGTGGCCGCCCTGCCGCAGGAGCACTCCGCCGAATTCGACTTCACGGCCGCCGAGGTGGTCGGGATGGGCCGGCTGCCGCACCGGGGCGGGTTCGCCCGGCCGACCGCGGGCGACGACGGGAAGTGCGCCGCCGCGCTGCGGCGGATGGGCGCCGGGCACCTCGCCGGGCGCGGCTTCCTGAGCCTGTCCGGCGGGGAGAAGCAGCGCGTACTGATCACCCGCGCGCTGGTCCAGGAACCGCGCGTGCTGGTGCTCGACGAGCCCACCAACCACCTGGACATCGGCCACCAGCTGGAGGTCCTGGCGCTGGTCCGGGAGGCCGGCCCGACGGTGCTCACCGCGCTGCACGACCTCAACCTGGCGGCCGCCCACTGCGACCTGCTGCACGTCATCGCGGCCGGCCGGATCGTCGCCTCGGGGGCGCCCGCCGAGGTGCTCGAACCCGCCCTGCTGGCCGAGGTGTTCGGCGTCCGCGCGACCCCCGTCCGGCACCCGGGGACGGGCGCCGTCCAACTGCTCTTCGACCGACTCCGCTGACCCCCGAGGACATCCCGTGCGCACCAAGGCCGCGGCCTCCGCCGCCCTGCTCGCCCTCGCCCTGACCGCCTGCGGCGCCGACATCGCCCCCGCCGGGGACGCCGTCGCCTCCTCCGGCGCCGCCGCCCACTACCCGGTGACCGTCGACAACTGCGGGACCAGGACCACCTACCAGCGCAAACCCGCCCGGGCGGTGAGCAACGACGTCGGCATCACCGAGCTGCTGTTCGCGCTCGGCGTCGCCGACCGGATGGCCGGCTACGTGATGCCCGACGACAGGGGCCGGGTGGACGAGGTGGCCTGGAAGGACGGCTACCGGCGGACGACCTGGCTCTCCAGGCAGCGGATCACCAAGGAGCTCGTACTGGAGGCCGGGGCCGACCTGGTCTTCGCCGGCTGGCACTACGGCTTCGGCGAGGCCGACGGCTTCACCCCGAAGGCGCTGGCCGGCCTCGGCATCGACTCCTACGTGCTGAGCGAGTCCTGCCGCAGCGGCTCGGGCCCCGAGCGCGGGGTGATGTCCCCGCTGGACGCGCTCTACACCGACCTCGCCAACCTGGGCGAGATCTTCGACGTCCGCGACCGGGCCGACCGGCTGATCGCCGACTTCAGGGCGCAGATCGCCGCCGTGCCGCAGCCCGCGCGCCGGCAGCGCGTCTTCCTCTACGACAGCGGCGAGGACAAGCCCTACACCGCGGGGAGGTTCGCCGCCGCGCAGGAGATCATCACCCGGGCCGGCGGGGAGAACGTGACGGGCGACATCGCCGACTCGTGGACCACCGTCGGCTGGGAGAGCGTGGTCCGGCGCGACCCCGAGGTGATCCTGATCAACGACTACGGCGACCCCGACGCCGGGGCCAAGCGGAGCTTCCTGAAGTCCTTCCCGCCGCTGGCCGGCGTCTCCGCGGTCAGGAACGACCGGATCTTCGTCCTGGACTACGCCGACCTGGTCGAGAGCCCGCGCAACCCGGCCGCGATCACCGCGCTCGCGGCGTACCTGCGCGCTACGGCGGGGGGCTGAACCACCGGGTGGGGGGCGGCCCCGCGGGCGTAGGCTCGGAGGTACCAGCCGACGGAACCGACCGGAGGAGCGAGAGCATGAGCACGATGGCCGCGCCGACCGCCTTCGACACCGACGCACTCCGCGAGGGCATCGAGCGCAGCGACGCCGAGGCCCTGCTGGCGCTGTACGCGGACGACGCCGAACTGCGCGTCGTCGACCGCAAGACCCAGCCGAGCCACCCGCTGGTGATGCACGGCCGGGAGGAGATCGCCGCGATGCTGGAAGACCTCTACGGCCGGGAGATGACCCACAAGCTGGAGCGGGCGGTGGTCCAGGACGGCCACCTCGCCTTCCTGGAGTCCTGCCAGTACCCCGACGGGATCCGGGTCCTGATGAGCTCGATGGCCGACCTGCGGGACGGCCGGATCGTCGACCAGACCTCCGTCCAGGCCTGGGACGAGAACGAGCAGGCCAAGTAGGCTCGTCACATGATCCGTACCGCCGTTGCCACCGATGTCCCGGTCATCCACGCCATGATCCGCGAGCTCGCGGAGTACGAGAAGGCCCCGCACGAGGCGGTGGCCACCGAGGAACAGCTGCGGGACGCGCTGTTCGGCGCCGCTCCGGCACTGTTCGGGCTGATCGCCGAGGACGACGCCACGGGCGAGCCGGTGGGCTTCGCGGTCTGGTTCCTCAACTTCTCCACCTGGCGCGGGACGCACGGGATCTACCTGGAGGACCTCTACGTCCGCCCGGAGGCCCGCGGCGGCGGCCACGGCAAGGCGCTGCTGCTGGAGCTGGCCCGGATCGCGGTGGACCGCGGCTACTCGCGGATGGAATGGTCGGTGCTGGACTGGAACGAGCCCTCGATCAACTTCTACAAGTCGCTCGGCGCGGTGCCGATGGACGGCTGGACCGTCTACCGGCTCACGGGTGAGGCGCTCACCGCGGCCGGCACCCGCTGACCCGCGCCCGCCCCGCGGGAGCCCGCTCCCGGGGGATCGCGGAAGGCGCCCTCCGACCGCTGACGCCCTGTGTCGCAAGGGCTTACCATGAGTGACTCCCGCGCGGGGATCAAAAGCGGTAACGTCTCGTGCGGGCGCGGCGTCCGGCCACTCTTCGAAGGGTATGACCGGTACGTACCGCACCACCCCTCTGGACAGTTGGGGCGAAGCAGTTGAGCCAAGCAACAGACAGTGCCGCGGCCACCGGCCCGGAAGCACAGCGCGTCACCCAGGAGGTGAGGGTGTCCCAGATCGACGGCGAGCCCGGAGTGCAGGACTTCGTGGAGGTCCGGCTGCCCGCGGCGGGGGCCTACCTCTCGGTGCTGCGAACAGCGACGGCAGGGCTCGCGGCCCGGCTGGACTTCACGCTGGACGAGATCGAGGACCTCCGCATCGCGGTGGACGAGGCCTGCGCCATCCTGCTCCAGCAGGCGGTGCCCGGCTCGGTCCTCTCCTGCGAGTTCCGGCTGGTCGGCGACTCGCTGAAGGTCATCGTCTCCGCCCCGACCACGGACGGCCGGGCCCCGGAGCGGGACACCTTCGCCTGGACGGTGCTCTCCGCGCTGGCCGGCGAGGTCGACTCCTCGGTCGGCGAGGACAACACCGTGTCGATCAGCCTGCACAAGAAGCGCGGCGGATCCTCCGCGCACTAGGCAACCGCAGCAGCACCGAACAAGGGCCGTCCGCCCGGTTCCCCACCCGGGCCGGCGGACGGCTCCCGGTACCGCCCTCCACGCGGTACGACCCACAAGACGAATCCGGGACCGCCACGGTCCCGGTGCTCCCGGAACGGAACGGGGGAATGGCCGTGAGTGATCTGGACCGTACCGGCCTCGCGACGGCGGGCCCTGCCGTACCGACCCAGGCGAGCGTTCCCGGCCTCGCCGCCAACGACGACGCGCACCCGAAGGACGCCCACCGGATGAGCCAGCCGACCGAGCCGACCGACCCGTCGCAGACGCCCTCGCCCCCGCCCTCCCCGGAGGACCCGGCGGCCGAGGCGCTGCGCGGCGCGGTGCCCGCCCAGGGCCCGCACCGCTCGGGCGCGCCGGACCGGGAGGCGGCCCGTGCGCTGTTCGTCCGGCTGTCCGCGCTGCCCGAGGGCTCGCCGGAGCGGGTGGAGCTGCGCAACCAGCTGGTGCGCATGCACATCCCGCTGGTGGAGCACCTGGCCAGGCGGTTCCGCAACCGGGGCGAGCCGCTGGACGACCTGACGCAGGTCGCCACCATCGGGCTGATCAAGTCGGTGGACCGGTTCGACCACGAGCGCGGGGTCGAGTTCTCCACCTACGCGACGCCGACCATCGTCGGCGAGATCAAGCGGCACTTCCGGGACAAGGGCTGGGCGGTCCGGGTGCCGCGCCGGCTCCAGGAGCTGCGGCTGTCGCTGACCACGGCGACCAGCGAGCTCTCCCAGCGGCACGGCCGCTCCCCCACCGTGCACGAGCTGGCCGAGCACCTGGGGATCTCCGAGGAGGACGTCCTGGAGGGCCTGGAGTCCGCCAACGCGTACTCCACGCTGTCGCTCGACGTGCCGGACAGCGACGACGAGTCGCCGGCCGTCGCGGACACCCTGGGCGCCACCGACGAGGCACTGGAGGGCGTCGAGTACCGCGAGTCGCTCAAGCCGCTGCTGGCCCAACTGCCGCCCCGGGAGCAGAAGATCCTGGTGCTGCGGTTCTTCCGGAACATGACGCAGTCGCAGATCGCCGCCGAGGTGGGCATCTCGCAGATGCACGTCTCCCGGTTGCTCGCCCGCACGCTGGCGCAGCTGCGGGAGAAGCTCCTGGTGGAGGAGTAGGGCGTGGTGGGCACGCCCTGGAACTGACGGCACCTCAGTGGTCGTGAACGGCCGTGCGGCCCTCTGTGCTCAGCCCTCGTGCGGAGCGTAGAGGGCCGCCGTCGACTTCGGGCTGAGCAGGGCGCCGATGCCGACCGCACCGAGCAGGCCGACACCGATGCCGACGGCCGCCATGGCACCGCCGCTCTGCCACATGTAGTACGCCACGGGCAGGCAGATGGAGTTGGTCAGCACGGCCGGGCTGCGGCCCCAACGCCGGCCCTTCAGGAGCGCCCGGGCGGCCAGTATCGGCAGCGCGCCGAGCAGCACGATCACCAGGCCGCCGAACTCGTTCAGGGCGAGCTGCTTCTCCTGGCCGGACAGCGCGGACACCATGTCCCAGACGCCGACGACGGCCAGCGCGGCGCCCGCCAAGGCGGTGATGGCGGCGCCCACGACCAGGGCGGCCGGCCGGTCGCTGCCGGGCGTGGGTGCGGGTGCGGAGGATTCTGCGGTCACTCCAGCAGGGTAGCCGCCGCCCGGTCCGTACCGACCCGTAGGCTGAGCACATGCGCGCTCTCCTGGTCGTCAACCCGAAAGCGACCACCACCAGCGGCCGCACCAGGGATGTCCTGATCCACGCCCTGCGCAGCGACCTGAAGCTGGAGGTGGCGCAGACCGAGTACCGGGGCCACGCGCGCGACCTGGCCCGGGAGGCGGCGGAGGACGGCACGGTCGACCTGGTGGTGGCGCTGGGCGGCGACGGCACGGTCAACGAGACGGTCAACGGTCTGCTCTCGCACGGCCCGGGTGAGAAGGTCCCCCGGCTGGCCGTGGTGCCCGGTGGCTCGACCAACGTGTTCGCCCGCGCGCTGGGCCTGCCCAACGACCCCGTGGAGGCGACCGGGGCCCTGCTGAACGCCCTGGAGGCCCGCCGGGAGCGGCCGATCGGCCTGGGCAAGGCGATGACCGACGGGCTGCCGGACCGCTGGTTCACGTTCACGGCCGGCCTGGGCTTCGACGCCGGCGTGGTCGGCCGGGTGGAGGAGCAGCGCCGGGCGGGGCGCAAGTCCACCCACGCGCTCTACGTGAGGCAGGCGCTCCGGCACTACGTCACCCAGCGTGAGCAGCGTCGATCGGGCCCGGTCACCCTGGAAATGCCGGGCCACGAGCCGGTGCCGGGCCTCGTGCTGACCATAGTCAGCAACACGTCCCCCTGGACGTTCCTCGGCAACCGGCCGGTCTACCCCTCCCCGCTCGCCTCCTTCGACACGGATCTCGACGTCTTCGGCATCACCCGGATGACGGCGTTCGGCACGGCTCGAACGGTCCGTCAGATCCTGCGGTCGCACAGCGCTTCGAGCGACGGGTCCGCCCCGGTCGGCCCGTCGGGCAAGCACGTCGTCTCCTACCACGACGCCCGGCATTTCACCTTGGTTTCACAGGAACCGGCCCCGTTTCAGGTCGACGGGGACCACCTTGGAGACAGGAGTCGCGTCAGTTTCACAGGCGTACGGCGGGCACTGCGTGTGATTGTGTGACCGGAAGGGGGGTTCACCCTTCTTCTCGAACGCACAAGCCCCCTTCACTCCATAGAAGTACTGGCTGTGAGCTAGGCGACACCGAAGAATCAAAAATTCCTCCCTGAAGGGGGTTGTATCCGGGCCCGAGGTTTGCGAACCTCTACATGGCGATCGGGACACATCGCAGCGACGGCAGCCTCGGACCGACGGAGGCCGACCGCGGAGTGTCCCTCGAATCGCCGAATCCCTCCCCAGCACAGACCTCCCGGGCCCGGTGGGCCTTTGGTCTCTTTTGCTGTTGCGGGATTCGTGAAAGCGTTCACATTCACAAAGCCATCGATTATGCCGCCGGGCCACCCCCGTCGGCAGGAGGAGTTGGACGACCATGGACTGGCGCCACCGCGCTGTCTGCCGCGAAGAGGACCCGGAGCTGTTCTTCCCGATCGGGAACACCGGTCCTGCTCTGCTGCAGATCGAGGAAGCCAAGGCCGTGTGCCGCCGCTGTCCGGTCATGGAGCAGTGCCTCCAGTGGGCGCTCGAGACCGGCCAGGACGCCGGCGTCTGGGGCGGTATGAGCGAGGACGAGCGTCGCGCCATGAAGCGCCGTGCTGCCCGCAACCGCGCCCGCACCGCCTGATCACACGCCGTAGCACCAGCAGTGACCGCAGGACCGATCAACACATGATCAAGGGCTTCCCTGCACTTCCTGGCGAAGCCTTCCGCACAAAGGACCTTGCTCGACGAGGTCCTGCGACACCGGGCCGCCCAGCCACTTGATACTGTTCACTTAGAGCAATATCGTGGAGCTGTGGCGCTCACCGTGTGCAACGCACCGGTGGGGTGTCGCACCACCCAGAGCCCCCGTTCCGGCCGACTCCCCCCGACGGCCGGAACGGGTTGAGAGGCCCTGTCGACCCACCCCCCCCCGGTCGACAGGGCCTCGTTTCTGTCTCTGCGGCCAGCCGCCGGGCCCTCGCCGGCGGCGGCCCGGCCGGCCGCCGCCCGGGTGGTTGCACGGAAGCGCGCATCCGGCTCCCCCGCCGGGCACGCGCCCCCTCCCGCCTCAGCGCACCGGGATCTCCAGGACCACCTTGGTGCCGCCGTTCGGCCCGGCCACCATGTCGAAGGTGCCGCCGAGCTCCCCGGTGGCCAGGGTCCGGACGATCTGCAGACCGAGGTTGCCCGCCTGCTGCGGGTCGAACCCCTCCGGCATGCCCTTGCCGTCGTCCTGCACGGTGATCAGCAGGTACTCCTCCGGGCGGGCCCCGCCGTTCCAGCTGTCCGACCAGCCCATGCCGGTGGCCGGCGCGCGTCCGCGCAGCGCGCTGACCTCCACGTGGCCGGAGGCGGACGGTCCGAAGGCGTGCTCCAGCGCGTTCTGCAGCAGCTCGGTCAGCACCATCGCCAGCGGGGTGGCCACCTCGGCGGAGAGGATCCCGAAGCTGCCGCTGCGGCGGGTCGTGACCCGGCCGTCCTGGGAGAGCTCCATCACCATCGCCAGCACCCGGTCGGCGATCTCGTCGAAGGCGACCTGCTCGTCCAGCGCCTGGGAGAGCGTCTCGTGGACGATCGCGATCGAACCGACCCGGCGGACCGCCTCGTCGAGCGCGGCCCGGCCGGACTCCGAGTCCATCCGGCGGGACTGCAGCCGCAGCAGCGCGGCCACGGTCTGCAGGTTGTTCTTCACCCGGTGGTGGATCTCCCGGATGGTGGCGTCCTTGGTCATCAGCTCGCGGTCGCGCCGGCGCAGCTCGGTGACGTCGCGGCAGAGCACCAGCGAACCGGTGAGGGTGCCCTTGGGCTTGAGCGGGATGGCCCGCAGGGTCACCACGCCCCCCTGGGCCTCCACCTCGGTCTGCCGCGGCGCCCAGCCGCTCGCCAGCTTCACCAGCGCCTCGTGCACGGCCGCCCGCGACGGCGGGGCGAGCTCGGCGGTGGCGCGGCCGAGGTGGCTGCCGACCAAATCGGTGGTGAGGCCGAGCCGGTGGTAGGCGGAGAGTGCGTTGGGGCTGGCGTAGGTGACGATGCCGTCGGCGTCCAGCCGGATCAGGCCGTCACCCACCCGGGGCGCGGCGTCCATGTCGGCCTGCTCGACACCGGGGAACGGGAACGCCCCGGCGGCGATCATCTGGGCCAGGTCGGAGGCGCTCTGCAGGTAGGTGAGCTCCAGCCGGCTGGGGGTGCGCACGGTCAGCAGGTTGGTGTTCCGGGCGATCACCCCGAGCACTTTGCCCTCGCGCCGGACCGGGATGGACTCGACCCGCACCGGCACCTCCTCGCGCCACTCCGGGTCGCCCTCGCGCACGATCCGCCCCTCGTCGAAGGCGGCGTCCAACAGCGGGCGGCGGCCGCGGGGGACGAGGTGGCCGACCATGTCGTCCTGGTAGGACGTCGGCCCGGTGTTGGGCCGCATCTGGGCCACCGAGACGTAGCGGATGCCGTCCCAGGTGGGGATCCACAGGACGAGGTCGGCGAAGGAGAGGTCGGAGAGCAGCTGCCACTCCGAGACCAGCATGTGGAGCCACTCCACATCGGCACCGGTCAGGGTGGTGTGGCGGCGGACGAGTTCGTTCAGCGAGGGCACACCGCGAGCGTAGCTCCAGGCCGGGCGGGCGGGCCCGTCGCACCCGTCCGCGGGCGGGCTGCCGGGCGGACTGCGGGGGCCCGGGCGGGACGTCGAGTTGTCCAGACCAATTTCCGGGGATCCCTGGACAATGCAGATTGGTCTAGTCCACAATGGAAGGGCACCAAGGAGGAGCCCACCGCGCAACTGCCCTGACCCGCGCACGGCTTCTCCTCGGTCGGACGCCACCGGGCGAGGACCCCGCACAGTCCTCGACCGGCCTCGGCGCCCGACGACAGCTCCGGGCTGCGGTGCCGCACGGGTTGAGGGTCCCGTGTCGGCGCCGTGGCCCGTAGTGCTTTCCGCCTCGGCGGGGTGCGCACCCGGCTTCCCCAGCCGCTCAAAGGCCGAGCCCCCGTCCACACCCTGTGGACGGGGGCTCGGCCTTGCGCACGCCGCCCGGGCGACGACCGGCACCGCAGCGCCGACCGTCGGCCCCGGGCCAGGAGCGGCCCGGAGGCGAGCGGGCGACCCCGCCCCGAGCCGAAGGACCGCGCCGGGGCCGAAAGGGAGAAGCGAGGACGACCCGAGGCACGAGGGACGTTGCAGCGCCGACCGTCGGCCCCGGGCCAGCAGCGGCCCGGAGGCGAGCGGGCGACCCCGCCCCGAGCCGAAGGACCGCGCCGGGGCCGAAAGGGAGAAGCGAGGACGACCCGAGGCACGAGGGACGTTGGAGCGCCGACCGTCGGCCCCGGGCCAGGAGCGGCCCGGAGGCGAGCGGGCGACAGATCAGTGCGTCTCGGTGACCTTGGCGAGGGCGCGGGGGGCGTCCGGGTCCTGGCCGCGGGCGATGGTGACCTCGTAGGCCAGCAGCTGCAGCGGCAGGATCTCCAGGATCGTCTGGACCTCCTCGGGCACGCCGGCCGGCAGCGCGAAGCCCGCCGAGGCGACCTCCACCTGTGCCTGCTGGCCGATGACCACCAGGTCCGCGCCGCGGCCGCGCAGGCGGTCCAGGACCGGCTGCAGGGCCTCGCCGCCCTTGCCGTCCGGGACGATCGCGATGACCGGGGAGACGTTGTCCACCATGGCCAGCGGGCCGTGCAGCAGGTCGGCGCCGGAGAACGGGGAGGCCGGGATGTAGGTGGTCTCCATCAGCTTGAGCGCCGCCTCACGGGCGGTCGGGTAGCCGTAGCCGCGCGAGGTGATGACCAGGCGCTGGGCGAAGCGGTAGCGCTCGGCCAGCGCCTTCACCTCGGCCTGGCGGGCCAGGATGCCGGCGGCCAGCGACGGCAGTTCCTTCGCGGCCGCGCCGTCGCCGCCGCGCAGGCCCTCGACCAGCAGGTAGAGCGCCAGCAGCTCGGCCGTGTAGGTCTTGGTGGCGGGCAGCGCCTTCTCCGGGCCGGCCAGCACGTCGATGTGGAACTCGGAGACCTCGGCCAGCGGCGAGGACGCGTTGTTGGTGACGGCCAGGGTGATGGCGCCGGCCTCGCGGGCCGCCTTGGTGGAGGCCACCAGGTCCGGCGAACCGCCGGACTGGCTGACGGTGATCACCAGCACGTCGGTGAGGTCCGGCTTGGCCCCGTACGCGGTGGTGGTCGACATCGAGGTCAGGCCGGCCGGCTTGCCGAGCAGGATCTCGATCAGGTACTTCGCGTAGAGCGCCGCGTTGTCGGACGTGCCACGGGCGGTCAGCAGGACGAAGCGCGGGTTGCGGGCGGCGATCTCGGCCGCGATCTCGAAGATCTTCGGCGCGCCCTCGTCGAGGATGCGCTGGAGGACGGCCGGCTGCTCGGCCATCTCCGCCGCCATGATCCGGCCGGGGACGGGGACAGTCTGCGTGTCGGACATCTTGGGTGTGCCTCCGATGAGATGGTTCCACCCCACGCGGGCGGGGATGCCCGGTGGGGACCTCTACGGCGGCGAGTCCGCACACTCGCTGCGGTGTTTCCTGCGGCAATCCTACGGGGACCCCCACCCGGGAGCACAGTCGAGGCGCCGACCCGGGCCCCTCCCCCGCTGGTGGGGAGGGGTCGGGCCGGGCCCCGCGGCTCCGCGGCGGCGGGTCAGCCGGCCTTGTTGATCAGCTGGTCGATCGCGGCGTCCGCGTCCTTGGTGGCCTGGTCGATCGGCTTGTTGTTCTTGAGGATCGCCGTGAGCATGTCCGGCAGGATCTTCTGCTTCTCGATCGCGCCCCAGCCGGGTGCCAGCGGGGTGAACCACGCGTCCGGCACCGCGTTGGCCGCGGCCGCGGTGGCCGGCTTGTTCTTCAGCGGGCCCAGCTGGGTCAGGTTGTTCGGCAGGATGTCCCGGTCCGCCAGCGCCTGCTGCGACTTGGTGCCGGTGAACATCCGGATCCAGTCCGCCGCCAGGGCGGCCACCGGGGACTTCGCGGTGACGGCGAGGTCCGACCCGCCGATGAAGGTCGGCAGCGGCTTGCCGCCCGGGCCGGGCATGGTGGCCATCTTGACCGCGTCCTTGAGGGACGGGTCGCCGGTCACCGGCGCGGTGACGCTGGCCGCCTCGAAGGGGTTGCCGTAGAAGGCGCCGGCGTGGCCGCGGGCCATCGCCTCGAACTGGTTGAGCTCGTTGACCGCGAGGTCGCCCTTGTTGTACTTGCGCACCAGGTCGACGAAGTGGGCGATGCCCTGCTGGGACTTCGGGTCGTTGAGGGTGCCGTGCCAGTTGCCGCTGCTGTCGAAGCGGGCGATCGCACCGCCGTACGCGGAGACGTAGCTCATCGCGGCGTACCAGTACGGGCCGGGCAGGTAGAGCGCCGAGTAGGTCCGGTCGGACTTGTTCCTGTCCGCGACCCGGTCGAGCGCCGCCCTCAGCTCGTCCTCGGTCTTGGGGAACTCGGCGTTCCCGGTGGCGCTCTGGAAGGCCGTCGCGTTGTAGACGGCGACCCGGGCGCCCGCGTAGTACGGCACGCACCAGAGCTTGTCCTGGTAGGTGCAGGTGTTGGCGAGCGCCTTGATCCAGGCGTCGGAGTTGTCGAAGCTGCTGCGCTCCACCGGGGCCAGGGCGCCGGCCAGGATGTACTTCATGGTCTCGGTGTTGCCGAGCTCCACCACGTCGGGGGCGAAGCCCTCGGCGAGCGCCTTGTCGAACCTGGTCACCTTGTCGGCCCAACCCTGGTACGCCAGCTTCAGCGTGACGTTCGGGTACTTCGCGGCGAACTGGTCGTTGACCCGCTGGACGAGGTCGGGCCAGTTCTTCTGGGCGTCCTCCATCAGCCAGACGGTGACCGTTCCGGTCGCCGCCTTCGGGTCCGTCGTACCGCTCCTGGCGCCGCCGGACGGCGAGCCGGCCGAGGAACAGGCCGTCAGTGCGACGGCCAGCGCCGTGGTCCCGAACGCGGACACGAGCTGACGCTTCTTCACGCCGTCCTCCGAGAGTGCTAGAGCTGGGTGCCCGCCGGCATCGTGGGCGCCCGCCGGGAGTGGTCTCCGGGAAGGGGCGGCGTAGTGCGGGAAGGGCTGATACCACATCCGGTGATGTTTGAGTTCGAACCGGATGCAGTGGAGCCTGGCCTAGACCACTCGCGGTGTCAACGCCAAATGACCTGCCCGCCAAGGGCGTTGCCAACCTGTTGTACCGCGTGGCGATGCGTTGCCGGTTCATTACCCTCAGTGGAATTTAAGGCTGGCTTAAGGGCGATTTGAGGGAGCACCGACAGGTGGCGAAACCGCAGGTCGACGGGGTGGAACGCGAACGGGCCCGCCACGCGACATGCGCGTGGCGGGCCCGCCTCGAAGGCGCCTCGACGGCGCCCCGGACCACGGTCCGACGACGGCTCAGCCGATCGCTCCCGGCTGCCCGGTGAGCACCTCCACGGCCGCCAGACCGCAGACGCGAGCGGCGCCGTGGGTGGCGATGTGGAGGGCGCCGACCGGCTGGGACTGCGGCAGCCCCATCTCGACCACCGCGGCGTCCGGCCGGGCCGCCACCAGGCGGGCCAGCGCGGCGGCCATCCACTCGTAGCGGTGGGCGTCCCGGACCACCAGCACCAGACTGCGGTCCTCGGCACCGGCCAGCACCTCGGCCACCAGCGCGTCCAGCTGCTCCGGCGCGGCGTCCTGCGGCCGGACCGCGCGGGTGCGGGTCCCGGGGAAGCGGTCGGCCAGCATGTCGGCCACGCCCCAGGGGGTCACCTCGCCGACGGCGATGTTCGGCTCGTCGGCGAACGAGGCCACGTACGGACGCTCGGTCACCGGCCGGACCACCCGGCCCGGCGCCCGGACCACCCGCAGCGCACGGCGGGCGGCCCGCAGGCCCACCGCCAGGTCCGGCTCCGGCCGCTCGGCCTGGGCCGCGATCCGGCCCCAGCTGCCGAGCGCGCGCACCCGGGCGGCGGCGTCGGCGAGGCGCTCCTCGGGGAGCCGGCCGGACTGCACGCCCGCCACGATGGCGTCGCGCAGCATCAGCACGGTCTCCTCGTCGGCCAGGCCGCCGCCGACGCAGATCGCGTCCGCACCGGCCGCCAGGGCCAGCACGGTGCCCTCGCCCATGCCGAAGGTGTCGGCGATGGCGCCCATCTCGATCGCGTCGCTGACGATCAGCCCCTGGTAGCCGAGGCCGCCGTCCGCCGGGGCCGCCCGCAGCAGGTCGCGCAGCACCAGCGGGCTGAGCGTGGCCGGCAGCTTCGGGTCGAGCGCCGGGATCATGATGTGGGCCGTCATGACGGCCTTGGTCCCGGCGGCGATCGCGGCCTGGAACGGGATCAGGTCGCGGGCGCGCAGCACGTCCAGGTCGACGTCGATCACCGGCAGGCCGTGGTGCGAGTCGACCGCGGTGTCGCCGTGGCCCGGGAAGTGCTTGGAGCAGGCCGCGACGCCGGCCGACTGCAGACCCTCCACCCAGGCGGCGGTGTGCCGGGCGCACAGCTGGGGGTCGGCGCCGAAGGAGCGGACGCCGATCACCGGGTTGCGCGGGTTCGAGTTGACGTCCGCGGTGGGCGCCCAGTTGTAGTTCACTCCGGCGGCGGCCAGCGCCCGGCCCAGCTCGCGGGCGACGTCGCGGGTCAGCGCCGGGTCGTCGATCGCACCGAGGGCGAAGTTGCCCGGCCACGACGAGCCCGAACCGGCCTCGAGGCGGGTGACGTCGCCGCTCTCCTCGTCGATCGCGATCAGGAGGTCGGGGTTCTCCTCGCGCAGCGCCCGGGTGAGCGCGGAAAGCTGCGCCAGGTCGGTCACGTTGCGGTCGAACAGGGCGACCGAGCCGAGGCCGGCGGCCAGGTGGCGGCGGACCCACTCCGGGGGCTCGGTGCCGACGAAGCCGGGCTGCAGGACGGTCAGCGCGTCCCGGTGCAGCTGGTCGCTGGCCGGCAGGGTGGGGATGAGGATGCTCACGTGGGATCAGCCCTTCACGGCGCCGTCGGTCAGTCCGCCCACGGCCTTGCGCTGCAGGAAGATGAAGAGGATCAGGATCGGGATCGCGAACATGGTGGACGCGGCCATGGTGGCGCCCCAGTCGGTGCCGAAGTTGGTCTGGAACGAGGAGAGCCAGAGCGGGAGGGTCTGGAACTCCTCCTTCTTGTTCAGGATGTTGACCAGCGGGAACTCGTTCCACGCGGTGATGAAGCCGAACAGCGAGGTCGACATCAGACCGGGGGCCAGCAGCGGGAAGATCACCTTGAGGAAGGCCTGGGTGCGGGTGCAGCCGTCCACCATGGCCGACTCCTCCAGCTCCTTGGGCACGGCGGCGATGAAGCCGCGCAGCGTCCAGATCGTGAAGGGCAGCACCATCATCAGGTAGAGCGCGGTCAGCGGGACGAGGCTGTTGAGCATGTCGTTGTCGCGGACCAGCAGGTAGGCCGCGATGATCATGACCTCCCAGGGCGCCATCTGGGCCGCCATGACGACCAGGACGAAGCTCTTGCGGCCGCGGAAGCGCATCCGCGCGATGGCGAAGGAGGCCAGGGTCGCGATCACCAGCGAGCCGAGCACGGCCCCGACCGTGACGACGAGGCTGTTGGTGACGTACGTCCAGAAGTTGGGGGCGTGGACGGCCTTGTCGAAGTGCTCGAACGTCGCGTCCAGCGGGAGGAACACCGGCGTCCGGCTGATGATGTCGTTGTCCTGCTTGAAGGCCGTCGAGATCATCCAGTAGACGGGGAAGATGAAGAAGACGAAGAGGACGACCGCGATCGCGTTCGGCCAGGTGCGTCCGATGAGCGAGCGCCTCACAGCTCGTCCTCCTGCTTCAGAATGATCCGGAAGTAGTACGCCATCAGCGCGCCCAGCATCAGGATGGTGAGCACGGCGATCGCGGAGCCGACGCCGAAGCGCTGGGATCCGAAGCCCTCCAGGAAGGCGTGGACCGGGAGGGTCCGGGTGAGCCCGTCCGGGCCGCCCTTGTTGATCAGGTAGACCTGGGTGAAGGCCTTGAAGACCCAGATGACCTCCAGGAAGGTCGTCGCCAGGAAGAACGGCTTCATGATCGGGTAGATCACCGCACCGAAGATCTTGAAGGAGCCGGCGCCGTCCATCCGGGCCGCCTCGTAGAGCTCCTTCGGGATGGTGGTCAGGCCCGCGTACATGTTGAACGCCACGAACGGGATCGAGCCCCAGACGATCAGCACGACGATCACGAAGAAGGTCGAGTACTGGCCGCTGGTCCAGTTGTAGTGGGCCATCCCGTGCCAGCCCAGCTTGTCCAGGACCCAGTTGACGACACCGAACTGCGAGTCGAAGAGCCACTGGAAGACCGTGGTCGCGGCGACCACCGGCATCGCCCAGGCCAGGATCAGCGAGATCGAGAGCGCCAGCCGCATCCGCTTGCCGAGCCGGTCCAGCAGCAGGCCGACCAGGGTGCCGAACACCATGATCAGGACGACGTTGACCACGGTGAACGCCACCGTGCGGCCGGTGACCGACCAGAACTCCGAGCTGGTCAGCTGGTCGGTGTAGTTCTCGAAGCCGTTCCACTCGGTGAGGTGCTGGATCAGCTGCCGCCGGTTGAGGTTCTGGAAGGACACCAGCACGGTCTTGAGCAGCGGCCACCCGAGCAGGAGCAGCGTCGCCGCGATGGCCGGCAGCAGCAGCAGGTACGGGGCGACGGACCGGCCGACCCGCCGGTCGACCGGTCTGCCGCTCTTCTTCGGGGTGGCACCGACGACGACGTCTCTCTCGTCGGTACTGGCCACGGCAGCCTTCCCTGATTCCGGGGACTGCGTCTGCACCCGCTCCGAATGCACAGCCATCGTTCTCTCTTCCTAGCAACCGACCACGACGGACAGGCGCCGCCCACCGGCCCCCCGCCGGGAGCCGGTGAGCGACGCCGCTCACCTGCTTACTGCTTCTGGTTGAGACGCTTCGCGATCTCGTCGTCGGCCTTCTTGGCAGCGGCCGCGTAGTCGCCGGTCAGGGCGCCGGTCAGGAACTCCTTGATCGGGTTCGGCTCGTTCTCCACGTTCGCCCAGGTGGGGGTGTTCGGGGTGATCGCGCCGTTGGCGGACGCCGGGAGGGCTGCCTTGGCGAACTCGCCGGCGACCTGGCTGTTCAGCGAGGTCTTGTTCGGGATGGAGCCGGCGGCGGCGACCAGGCCCTCGTTCTTGTCGTTGAGGGCGACCTTCAGGAAGTCCTTGGCCATCTCGGAGTTCTTGCTGGCCTGGGCGATGGCCAGGTTCGAGCCGCCGAGGAAGACGCCCGAGGACTTGTCGGCGGTCTTGCCCGGGAGCGGGAAGAAGCCGATCTTGTCCTTCGGCATGACCTTCTCCTCCGGCAGCTCCCAGCCGAGGCTGATCATCGTGCCGATGTCACCCTTGCCGAAGACCTCCTTCTGCTGCGGAGTGGCCTCGTCCTTGTCCTTCGGACCGGTGGCCGAGTAGCTCTGCAGCTTCTTGTAGGTCTCGAAGGCCTTCTGCGCCTCGGGGGTGGACAGGCCGCCGACCCACTTGTCGCCGTCCTTCTTGGCCAGCTTGCCGCCCTCGCTGGAGAGGAGGCCGAAGTAGACGTACCACTCCTGGCCCGGCATGTAGATCGGGTCGGTGACGCCCGCCGTCGCCTTCAGCTTGTCGAGGTCGGCGTAGAACTCGTCCAGGGTCTTCGGGGCGGCGCTCAGACCGGCCTTGGCCCAGAGGTCCTTGTTGTAGGTGACCACGCGGTTGGAGACCCACCACGGGGCCGCGTACTGCTTGCCCTCCAGGGTGGCGGCCTCGTTCTGGTTGGCGGCCCAGTCGGCCCCGCCCAGGGCGGCCTTGTCCTTGGTGATGTCGAGCAGACCGCCGCTGGCCGCGTAGCCCGCGGTCTGGGTGTTGCCGAGCTCCAGGACGTCGACGGAGCCCTCGGAGAGCGCGGTGGTGATCTTCGCCCCGATCCCGTTCCACTTCTGGATCTGGAAGTCGACCTTGGCGCCCGGGTAGGTGGACTCGAACTCGGACTTGACGGACTCCGTCCAGCCCTTCGGGGCGGAGCCGTCCATCAGCCACACGGTCAGGGTCTTGCCGCTGTAGTTCTTGCCGGCCGCGGAGGTCGAGGACGAGCCGCCCTTGCCCTCGTCGCTGGACTTGGCGTCCGAACCACAAGCCGCCACGCCGACGACCATTGCTGCGACGCCGACCGCCGCGATGAGCTGACGCTTCACGCCATCCTCCTGAGGGATGCCTGGGTTGCCCCCGTCGGGTGGCTGCGGCAGACCCACGCAAGGCGGGAGGAATGGTGCCGCGGACCCCAGCGAACGGGTGGGGGATTCGTAGTGACCGGCCTAGTGGTGTAGACCAGATGCCTGGAGCTTGGCCTAGACCAATGGGCCTGTCAACGGCTGTTCATGCGATCAGGACCACCCGTTATCAAGCCGACACCGCACATCGTTCATCGCGTGATGAGGTATTCGTTCCGTTGCCATACATGCAACGATGTGAGCTGTTAACGATGTGGCGCGGCCACCAGGAGCCGCGCGAGAAGCGGGAGACAGGTCCGATGAGCAGCGACGGGGGCAGCACGGCCCAGGTGAACGACCCCCAGGCGAAGAGCCTCCCGGCGCAGACCGGCACGGACCAGACCGCCCGGGTCCCGAAGTACTACGGACTCAAGCGCCACCTGCTCCAGCTCACCGAGACCCAGCCCGCGGGCACCCCGGTGCCGCCCGAGCGGGCGCTGGCCGCGCAGTTCGACACCTCGCGCACCACCGTCCGGCAGGCGCTGCAGGAGCTGGTGGTCGAGGGCCGGCTGGAGCGCATCCAGGGCAAGGGCACCTTCGTCGCCAAGCCCAAGGTCGCCCAGGCCCTCCAGCTGACCTCCTACACGGAGGACATGCGCGCCCAGGGCCTGGAGCCCACCTCCCGGCTGATCGAGATCGGCTACATCACCGCCGACGACCGGCTTGCACCGCTGCTGGACATCAAGCCCGGCGGCCGGGTGCTGCGGATCGAGCGCCTGCGGCTGGCCAACGGCGACCCGATGGCCATCGAGGTCGCCCACCTGTCCGCCAAGCGCTTCCCCGCCCTGCGCCGCAACCTGGCCAAGCACAACTCGCTCTACGCCGCCCTGCGCGAGGTGTACGGGGTCACCGTGGCCGAGGCCGAGGAGACCATCGAGACCACGCTGGCCACCCCGCGCGAGGCCGGGCTGCTCGGCTCCGACCTCGGACTGCCGATGCTCCAGCTCTCCCGGCACTCCTTCGACGCCGAGGGCGCCCCGGTCGAGTGGGTGCGCTCGATCTACCGCGGCGACCGCTACAAGTTCATCACCCGGCTCAAGCGCCCCGAGTAGGCGCCGCTCCCCGCTCCCGGGCACCGGCCTGCGCACCCGCGCACGCCGGTGCCTCCGCGCATCCGGGCGGCGCCCGGGGCGCCGTCGCGGCGCGCGGTGCGTCCGGATGGCGGGAAGTTCCGTCGAATCCGGTGACAGAGATCACTCCATGCTCTAGATTTCGCAGCCGTATTGACTGCCGATCACCAGTGGTGCTGCTCGGCGGGCTCCGGGGGGTTGTGCGGCCCCGCGGGGCTGCGGCGCCGACCGGGTGAGCCCTCCTCCGGAGCGGAGCCGAACCATGCCGACAGACCGCGCTGCCACCGAACCTGTCATGCCCGAGCCACCCGGCCCCGACTCCGTGCCGGCGGTGACGCCGGAGCGGGTGCTGGCCGCCCTCGCCCTGCTCGTGCCCATCGTCGCGATGCTCTGGGTGAGCTCGTACGACAAGACCGGCCCCGAGGTGGGCGGGGTGCCGTTCTTCTACTGGTACCAGCTGCTCTGGGTGCCGGTCTCGGCCGTCTTCACGGTCGCGGCCTACCTGCTGGTCAACCGGGACGAGAAGGCCCGCAAGGCCGCCCGGAAGGCGGGTGGCGCGCGATGAAGGACGTCAACGTGCCCGCCCTGGCGGTGTTCGTGCTCTTCTTCCTGCTGGTCACGGTGATGGGCTTCCTGGCCTCGCGCTGGCGCAAGGCCGACGACGCCCTGCACCTGGACGAGTGGGGCCTCGGCGGCCGCAGCTTCGGGACCTGGGTCACCTGGTTCCTGCTCGGCGGCGACCTCTACACCGCGTACACCTTCGTGGCCGTCCCGGCGGCGGTCTACGCGACCGGCGCGGCGGGGTTCTTCGCCGTCCCGTACACGATCATCGCGTACCCGCTGGTCTTCCTCTTCCTGCCCCGGCTCTGGTCGGTCTCCCGGGTGCACGGGTACGTCACCCCGGCCGACTTCGTGCGCGGGCGGTACGGCTCCAAGCCGCTCGCGCTGGTGGTCGCGCTGACCGGCATCCTGGCCACCATGCCGTACATCGCGCTGCAGCTGGTCGGCATCCAGGCGGTGCTGGACGTGCTGGGCGTCGGCGGCGGCGAGAACGCCAACTGGTTCGTCAAGGACCTGCCGCTGTTCATCGCCTTCGGCGTGCTGGCCGCGTACACCTACTCCTCGGGGCTGCGGGCGCCGGCGCTGATCGCCTTCGTCAAGGACACCCTGATCTACATCGTGATCATCGTCGCGGTGATCTACATCCCGCTGCGGCTCGGCGGCTACGGCCACATCTTCGACGCGGTCGGCCAGAAGTTCAGCGCCCCCAAGGCGGCCGGCTCGCTCACCGTGCCGGAGAACAAGCAGTGGACGTACGCCACCCTGGCGCTGGGCTCGGCGATGGCGCTGTTCATGTACCCGCACTCGGTGACCGGGGTCCTGGCCTCGAAGTCCCGCAACACCGTGCGCCGCAACATGGCGATCATGCCGGCGTACTCGCTGATGCTCGGCCTGCTGGCGCTGCTCGGCTTCATGGCGGTCGCGGCCGGGATCGGCAAGGGCGACAAGAAGTTCAACGCCCAGCTCTCGGTGCCGCAGCTGTTCGAGGACATGTTCCCGGACTGGTTCACCGGCGTCGCGTTCGCGGCGATCGGGATCGGCGCCCTGGTGCCGGCGGCCATCATGTCGATCGCGGCGGCCAACCTGTTCACCCGCAACGTCTACAAGGAGTTCCTGAAGCCGGCCGCCACCCCGGCCGACGAGACCCGGGTCGCCAAGATCGCCTCGCTGCTGGTCAAGGTCGGCGCGCTGGTCTTCGTGCTCACCATGGACAAGCAGGCGGCGATCAACCTGCAGCTGCTGGGCGGTCTGTGGATCCTGCAGACCTTCGTCTCGATCGTCGGCGGCCTCTTCACCCGCTGGTTCCACCACTGGGCGCTGTTCGCCGGCTGGGCCGTCGGCATGATCTACGGCACCTGGGAGGCCTACGACATCGCCAGCCCCGCCACCAAGCACTTCGGCGGCAACGCGGCCGAGATCCCCGGCATCGGCGAGCTCGGCTACATCGGGCTGACCGCGTTCGTGATCAACCTGCTGGTCGCCGTGGTGCTCACGCTGGTGCTGAAGGCGGTCAAGGCGCCCGAGGGCCCGGACGAGACCCGCCCCGGCGACTACAGCGCCGAAACCGGCGACGACGAGCTGAAGAACGCGCCGGAGCCCGTATCGGCGCACTGACAACCCCTGCGCGCGCCCTGTGGTCGCGCCGTCTCCTCCGTGAACACTGGAGGAGACGGCGCGATCATATGTATGAACGGCCGCACACACAGGGCACCACCAGACCGGACCGGCAGCCGGCCGGCAACTGATCGACCCACGGGGAGCAGCGGCGATGGCAGACCTGCGCACCACACTCAACGGCCAGCACCACTCCGCCCACGCGGCTGGTGGGCCGCCCGTCCCGGCCGCCAACGGCCTCACCGCCGACGGGACCGCGGCGCCCGCCCCGCTGCCGTCCGTCCTGATCGCCACCCGGCACGGCGAGTCCACCGCCAACGTGGAGTTCCAGCTGGCGGAGGCGGCCGGCGCGCTGAGCGTGCCGATCAGCTGCCGGGACGCCGACATCCCGCTCTCGCTGCAGGGCCGGCAGCAGGCCCAGGCGCTCGGGCGCTGGTGGGCCGGCCTGCCCAGCGCCGACCGGCCGCGCAGCGTCTGGTGCTCGCCGTACGTGCGCACCGCCGAGACCGCCCGGTTCGCGCTGGCGCAGGCGGCCGGGCTGGGCGCGGTGCCGGTCTCGCTGGGCATCCGCTACGACGAGCGGCTGCGCGACCGCGAGCTCGGCATCCTGGAGATGCTGCCGAAGGCCGCGATCGAGGCCAAGTACCCGGAGGAGGCGGCCAGACGCCGCAAGATGGGCGAGCTGTACTACCGCCCGCCGGGCGGGGAGTCCTGGGCCGACGTCGCCCTGCGGGTGCGCAGCCTGCTGCGCGACGTCTGCGCCGAGGAGGCCGGCCGGCCGGTGCTGCTGGTGGCGCACGACTGCACGGTGCTGATGCTCCGCTACGCGCTCGACCGGCTGACCGAGGATCAGCTGACCGCGCTCGGGCCGGTCAACAACTGCTCGACCAGCCTCTGGCGGGCGGAGGGCGGCCGGCTGCGGCCGGACCACTGGAACGAGACCGGTCACCTGGCCGTCGACTGACGGGCGGTCGGGCGCGCAGGCGCGCGGGCGTGCTGACGCGCGGGCGGGGTGGCGGGCGGGCAGCCGGCGGCCCGCCCGGCGTCAGCCGGCCGCCGGCTCGGCGAAGCAGCGGCGGTACGCCAGCGGGGTCGTGCCCAGCCTGCGGCCGAAGTGGTGGCGCAACGTCGCCGCGTTGCCGAAGCCGCAGCGGGCGGCGATCGCGTCCACCGGCTCGGCGGTCGACTCCAGCAAGCGCTGGGCCAGCAGCAGGCGCTGCCCGACCAGCCAGCGGTGCGGAGTGGTCCCGGTCTCCTGCTGGAAGCGCCGGGCGAAGGTGCGCGGCGACATGTGCGCCCGGGCCGCCAGCTGCTCGACGGTGGACTCCCGGTCCAGGTGGTGGCGCATCCAGTCCAGCACCGGGGCGAGGGAGTCGCCGTCCCCCTCCGGCAGCGGACGGGCGACGAACTGCGCCTGCCCGCCCTCCCGGTGCGGGGCCACCACCATCCGGCGGGCGATCGCCCGGGCCACCTCGGCTCCCTGGAGCCGGCGCACCAGGTGCAGGCACGCGTCGATGCCGGCCGCGGTGCCGGCCGAGGTGATCACCGGGTCGTCGTCGACGTAGAGCACGTCCGGCTCGACCGTGGTCAGCGGGTGGCGGGCGGCCAGCTCGTCGGTGTACCGCCAGTGCGTGGTGGAGCGGCGGCCGTCGAGCAGCCCGGCGGCGCCCAGCAGGAAGGCCCCGCTGCAGATCGAGAGCGCCCGGGCGCCGCCGTCCACCGCCGCCCGGAGGGCGTCCAGCAGCGGCTCCGGGTGGTCCTCGCGGACGCCGGTCGCGGTGACCACCACCAGGTCGGCCTCGGCCAGGCGCTCCGGGCCGTGCGGCACGTCGACGGTGAAGCCGGCGTGGGTCCGGTGCGGCCCGGGGCGGGCGCCGGCGATGGCGAAGTCGTACCGGGGCAGGCCGTCGTCGCTCCGGTCCAGGCCGAACACCTCTGCGGCCACCCCGAGTTCGAAGGGGTGGACCTCCTCCAGCACCACCGCGACCACGTTCTTCAGCATGCCGCCAGGATGCCCCGCGCCCCCGGCCGCGGGGAAGGGGTCGACTGGCAGTTTTTCGATGCGATCAGGCATTCCTGCCACTCGTCGACGGGTCGCCACGGCGGAAGAGTGGAGCCATGGACTCCGACACGATCGCCAGCGCACTCGCCATCGCCGGGGCCGTCGGCGGCTTCGGACTGCTCGGCGGCCTGATCGGGCGCGAGGCCGCCCGGGGCGCCGCCGCCGGCCGCGACAACTGGCACCGCCCCGGCGGCTACCCCGTCGACCCCGCCCTGCCCGACCGGCTGTACGGCACCATGCCGGCCGCCTCGCTTCGGCCCTCCGCCGACCCGGCCACCGGCCCGTCCGCCGTCCCGGCTGCCGTCCCGTCCAGCGACCCGTCCGCCGACCCGGCCCCGGGCGGCCGCGACGGCTCCGGCACACTGACCGCATGGACATCGTCATCCGCCACGCCCGTGAAGAGGACCTCGAAGCAGCCGGCCGGGTCTCCGTCGAGGCTTTCGTCGGCGACGGCTACACCTCGCCCGGGAGTGGGTACGTCGACCTCCTGCGCGACACCGCCCGCCGGTCCCGGGAGGCCGAACTCCTCGTCGCGGTCGACGCGGTCGAGGGGAGCGTCCTCGGCTGCGTGACCTTCGCCGTGGGCGGCACCGAGTGGGCCGACATCGCGGAGCCGCACGAGGGCGAGATCAGGATGCTGGCCACCGCCGCGGCCGCCCGCGGCCGGGGCGTCGGCGAGACGCTGGTCCGCGCCGCCATCGACCGCAGCCGCGAACTCGGCCTGGCCGGGATGGCGTTCTCCACCCGCCCCGAGATGACGACCGCTCACCGCATCTACGAGCGGCTCGGTTTCCGGCGCGCACCGGAGCGGGACTGGGCGCCGTACCCGGGGATGGACCTGATGGTCTACACGATGGCCTTCTGACGGCCCGGTACCGGGAGCGCGCCGGCTCCCGGGGGCGGCGCCGCTCCCGGGCCCCGCCGGCCCCGGCCGTGCCGGCGCCGGAGCGGGTCACTTCCTCTTCTCGTGCCCCGGCGCGACGTAGATGGTGTACCGGCCGTGCTGGCCGCTCTGGACCACCGCGACCACCCGGTAGCCGGCGGCCTTGAGGGTGGGCTGGATCGCCTTGTCCGTGGCGGCGGTCTGGGTGAAGTCCAGGACCACCACCTTCCACTCGTGCGCCTCGATGCCGGCCTGGATCGCCGGCACCCCGACCTGCTGCTTGCCGGTGGTCGGGTCCTTCCGGTAGACCGCCACCAGGTCGTGCCACTGCTGCCAGTTGGTCGACTCGCGCAGGTAGTAGGCCGGCACGTTGTAGTTCTCGACCAGGTACCGGTCCGTGCCCTTGGAGACGTACGGCTCCAGCGCCGCCACGAAGGATTCGGTGTTCGACCACTCGCCGAACATCTCCCGGCCCTGGGCCGACCCCGCCCAGCCGAGCGGGCCGATCACCAGGGCGGCGACCACGATCCCGACCGTGACGTGGATCCGGTCCTTCAGCAGGACGACCACCCGGGCCAGCAGCGCGCCCACCACGATGCAGGAGAACCAGGCCCCGAAGTCGACGTGCTTCTGCAGCGAGAGCCAGGTGTGGATGCGGATCTGGTTCGCCGGCGCCAGCACACCGGCGGCCAGCAGCACGGCGGCGAGGCAGGCCTCGGACCACGCGGCGCCGCCGCGCCGGCGTGCGGCCAGCAGTTGCACCACCGCTCCGACCAGCGCCAGCACCACCAGGGCGCCCACCCACTTGGCGGCCTCGGAGGCCACGTACGAGTAGGCGTCGTGCCCCGGGGCGCGCTTGAGCGTGGTGTGGTTGAAGCCGTTGATGTAGCGCTCGCCGGCCAGCAGCGCCGCGACGCCGACCCCGGCCACGAAGACCAGCAGGAGCTGCAGCCCGCGCTTCCACCGCGCCCACGCGCCGGGCGTCCCGCCCGCACCGGCGAAGACCGCCACTGCGCACACCACCGGCACCCAGAGCAGCGCGGCGTACTTGGTGCAGCCGGCCAGCGCCAGCAGCAGGCCGGACAGGACCATGCTGGGGTAGCCGCCGCCGGTGGTCAGCCGCACCGCAAGGTAGCCGGCCCAGGCCAGCAGGGCCAGGGCCATCGAGTCGTAGGTGGCCAGGCCGCCCAGGAACTGGGTGGGCCCGAGCGCGGCGAAGGCCGCCGCCGCGCAGAAGGCGGCGAGGGAGCCGTGCAGCCGACGGGTCGCCAGGTGGACCGCCACGGTGGCGGAGAGCATGAACGCCATGCTCAGCAGCCGCGCGGTGGTCAGGCCGCCGAGCATGTCGGCCAGCGCCACGACCACCGGGTAGATCAGCGGGGAGCCGGAGAAGAAGGTCTCGTACGTCGCGACCGGGGTGCCGTGTGCGAGGTTGGCGATCTCCTGGTAGCCCGCGTAGATGTAGGTGCCCTCGTCCACGAAGGCGGTGTTGCTGCCGAGCAGGTGGAACGAGAGCCCGCCCTGGACGAGCAGCACGGCCAGCAGCGGCAGCAGGTCCGGCTTGAGGCCGGGCCGGGGTATCCGGACCGCCGGCTCCGTGGTGCGTCGCCGGCGTCCGCGCGCGGACGGCTGCTCGCCGCCGGACCGCCCGGACGGTCCGCCGCTCCCCGGTCGCGCCCCCGGGCCGGCCGCACCGGGCGGGCGGACGTCCGCGGAGGTGAGCACGGGCCGCCGGGTGGATACGGGCCGGATCCAACGGCCGTCGGCGCTCATCAGGTACTGCTCCTCAACTCAGGACCGCGTGCCCGGTGCGGCACGCCTCGGGCTCGGGACGACGAGTGGCGCCGGGGCAGCCCGCAGCCCCGGCGCCGTGGATGTCCGCGGCGAGCGTCGGCCCGCGGCGGGACCGGCTCAGCCGGTGAGCCAGCCCGCGGTGGGCGGGATCGCCGGCGGCGAGCTGGGGCCCGCGACGATCTTCACGATGTCGGCCTCCGGCAGCACCTGGTCCCAGGTCTGGACGTCCGCGACGGCCCCGTGCCAGGGATCGCTCCACTGCCCGTTCGAGCTGAGCCGCCCGAGCTGGAGCGCGTTGGTCCCGCTGCTCTGCACCGCGGCCGCCGGGGCCGAGGACTGCGCGGCACCGTTGACGTAGAGGGTGATCTGCTTGGCAGCCGAGTCGTAGACGCCGGTCAGCAGGGCCCACTGGTTGACCGTCGCGTCGCCCTTGGCCCAGGCGATCGCCGAACCGCCGCCCTGGAGCTGCACCTTGAAGTACCAGAGCTCGTGGCCGTTGTTCGTGCCACGGCCGAGCGAGAAGGAGTAGTACGGACCGTCACCCTGGCTGACCGCGGAGCGGACCCCGTTCGGCACGTCGACGAAGACCCGGGCGGACACGGTGAAGCTCTTGTTGGTGTCGACGACCGGCTGGGCGCTCTGCGCGAAGGAGTTCTGCCCGCTGGGCAGCTTGAGGACCTGTGAGGGGAAGCCTGCCACCGAGCCCGTCTTGGCGTCGGCGCCGAGGCCCAGGGCGGGGCCCCCCTTGGTCGCCGGCAGCGAGCCGACGGTCGGGGGACCGGCGATCGGCTTCGGGGTGGCGGTCGGCGTCGCGCTCGGGCCCTTGGTCGTCGCCTCCGCGGTCGGGGCGGCGGACGGCTGGGCCGCCGGGTCGTCCTTCTTGTCCTCCTTGAGCAGCACCACACCGCCGGCGGCAGCGGCACCGACCACCAGCACGGCCACGGCGGCCATGATGATCCGGAACCGGCGCTTGCGCTTGGCCTGCTCCTCGTTCTTGGCGGCCAGCGCCTCCCAGTCCGGGGTGGCGGCGGTCTGCGGCGGCGGGAAGCCGTTCTGCGGCGGCTGCGGCTGCGGCCACTGCGGCGCGGCAGCGCCGGGCGTACCGGGCGCACCGGCCGCGGTGGGCTGTCCGGGCGCGGGCGGCATCAGGCCGGCCGGCGCCCCGGGGGCGCCGGGCTGCCCCGGCGCAGGCGGAACGGGCGCGCCGGGCTGGAAGGGCGCAGGCGGAACGGGCGCGCCGGGGCCGGGCTGGACGGGCGCGCCGGGCGGCGGGCCGAACGCGCCGGCCGGCGGCTGCTGCGGTACACCGGCGGGCGGCTGCCCCGCGGCCGGGGGCACCGGACCGGTCGGCGGCTGCGCCGAGACCGGAGGCGCCGGTGCGGGTGCCGGAGCCGGCACCGGAGCAGGAGCAGGAGCAGGTACCGGACCGGGCGCGGGTATCGGGCCGGGCGCGGGCGCTGGAACGGCCGGCGGCTGCACGGCGGCCGGGGGCACCAGACCCGCCGCGGGCTGCACGGCGTCCTGCACCGGCGGGCCGAACGCGCCGGCCGGCGGCTGCTGCGGGGACCACCCCGGGGTCTGCTCCGGCTCGCCAGTCGGTACCGGTCGATCGCTCATGTGTCGGAATGGTAGGGCATCGGTGCCCCAACGCCCATGGAGGGTGTTGCGGCTGACGGGGCGGACCGACGCTACGCCAGTCCGTTGTACGGAAGCTTCCACTTCTGCCCGACCGCGCCCGCGCACGGCTTGAGGGTCACCGCCGTCCCGTCCGCGAGGACGCCGCCGACGGTGCTGAGGCACTGGCCCGACTCCATGTGCAGCAGGCTCTGGCCCGGCCCGGCCGCCCAGCGCTGCGGAGCCCCGCCGGTGCAGCGGGCCAGCGCCACGGTCCGGCCGTCCTCGGCCGGCGCCAGGCAGGCCGCACCGCCGCGCAGCGAGCCGTCGTTGCCGACGGTCCATCCCGTCGAGAGCGCCTGGTCGCCGCAGGAACCGACCGTCACCGGCGTCCCGGCCAGGCCCCCGCCGCCGTGCCGCAGGCAGATCCCGGGCGCGCCGGCCGGCACCTCGCCGGCCGGCAGGCCGACTCTGTTGTGGAAGGCGAACGCCCAGCTCTTCAGGCCGGTGCCGCCGCTCCAGATCTCGAAGCCCGCCTGCACCCGGCACAGGTACGACCCCGGCGGGACGTAGCCGCGGATCAGGGCGTCGGCGGTGAACAGCCGCAGGTTCAGCCCGTGGGCACTGTGCGTGTTCGCCGTCCGCACGTAACTGATGACGCTGTGCGGGCCGGTGATCGGCGCCTGGAAGACGTCGTAGGTGGCGTCGCCCAGGGTCTGGGCGTCCGTCACCTTGCTCCCGGCCGGCTTGACGCTGTCGGTGGAGTCCAGCCAGATCATCACCTCGGCGCTCTCGCCCGGGGCGCAGTTGTCGGGGTTGGGTCCGTACCAGAGGTCGTAGGAGACGTTGTAGGAGCCGGTCGCCTGGGCCGTGGCGTCCCAGTCGCTGGTCGCGTCGCCCAGCGCACTGACCGGGACGGGCAGTCCGCTCGCACCCGGCGCGGTGGAGATGTTGGGGTAGGCGCCCGGGGCGAGCGGCGCCTTGGGCGCGAGGTCGCGCAGCTCCGTCACCGTGAAGCCGGTCCCCTGGGTGTCCAGGCACAGCGTGCCGGAGGAGTTCCAGGGGTTGGTCTCGATCACCTTGGTGCCGCCGTCGACCAGCCGCTTGGGGAAGCGGACCTCCGGGGTCGAACAGAGCCTGCCGGAGCCGCTGTCCACCGGGTCGTCGGCGCCGGCCGCCGCGCTGGTGCGCGCGGGCGCCGGGGTCGCCTCGGCCGTGCAGCCGAGGAGCAGCACGGCCACCGTGCCGTGGGCGAGCAGCGCCCGCAACCCCCGCGCCAGCTGTGCGGCAGTGCCCTCCACGATGTCCTCCCTCTCCTGGTGACGGCCCAGCGGCCGCCAACCGTATACGTCTGCCCCCACATCACGATCGGAGATCGATGCCGGTTCCGGGCGCCCGGCCGGAGAGGAGGGTGGGATGCCCCCGGAGCCGGTCCCGTACGATCCTGACGTCCCAGTGGCCGCACACTGAACGGCCTTGGGTGGATTTGGACCACTTCAATACGGTTTCCGGGGGAGAGCGACGTGACTGTCACCGAGAGTGCACAGCTCGCGGGCAGTAGGAGGGCGGCCGCCTCACGCCGCAGGAGCCGGCCGGACGCGAGCGCCCGGGTCCAGCGCGGGCTGCTCCCGCAGCCGCCGGACGGCGTGGAGAAGTACTCCTACACCCGCAGCCACCTCTGGGTGCTCACCTGCTTCTCCCTCGTCAGCTTCGGCTCCATGGTGGCCAGCGAGATCGGCCTGGTCGGCGCCACCCCGTGGTTCTGGGTGTTCGTCCCGTTCCTCGCCTTCACGATCGTCTACTACCTGATATCCCGTTGGGTGCACGGCTTCAACGAGAGCTTCGACCTCAAGGCGCACCGCGCGCTGGTGAAGGCCTGGCGCCCGGAGCGGTACCCCACGGTCGACGTCTTCCTCCCGGTCGCCGGCGAGCCGATCGAGGTCCTGCACAACACCTGGACCCACGTCGCCAAGCTGCGCGACCAGTACCCGGGCGAGGTCACCCCGTACGTCCTGGACGACAGCGACAGCCCGGAACTCGCGCAGATGGCCGTCGACTTCGAGTTCGTCTACGGCACCCGGAACAACCGCGGGTGGTTCAAGAAGGCCGGCAACCTCCAGTTCGGCTTCCGCAACTCCGACAGCGACTACATCCTCATCCTCGACGCCGACTTCGCGCCCCGGGCCGATCTGCTCGACGAGCTGCTCCCCTACATGGAGAACGACCCCGAGCTGGGAATCGTTCAATCCCCGCAGTACTTCCGCATCCTCGACTCCCAGAACTGGATCGAGCGCGGCGCCGGGGCCGTCCAGGAGCTCTTCTACCGGACGGTCCAGGTCTCCCGGCAGCGCAACGACGGCGCGATCTGCGTCGGGAGCTGCGCCGTCTACCGGCGGGCCGCCCTGGAACAGAACGGCGGCACCACGCTGATCGAGCACTCCGAGGACGTCCACACCGGCTTCGACCTGCGCCGGCTGGGCTGGAACCTGCACTACGTGCCGATCGCCCTGGCGGCCGGGGTCTGCCCCGACAACGTGGGCGGCTTCTTCAACCAGCAGTACCGCTGGTGCACCGGCTCGATGAGCCTGCTGGGAAGCCGGAAGTTCTGGAGCACCAAGCTCCGCCCGATCACCCGGATGTGCTACATGTCCGGCTTCTTCTACTACATCCACACGGCCCTGTTCACCATCGTCTCCCCGCTGGTGCCGATCGTGCTGCTGGTCACGCGGCCCGACCTGATCCGGTGGGAGAACACGATGCTGGTGATCCCCGGCCTCGTGTACGCGACGCTCATCTTCCCGCTCTGGCACCGCAACCCCTACCGGCTGGAGGCCTGGGCGGCCCGGATGATGTACGGCTGGGCCCACGTCTTCGCCATCTGGGACATCCTGCGCCGCAACCGGATGGCCTGGCAGCCGACCGGCTCCAGCGGCGCCCGGAAGAACAAGACCCGCCGGTTCTGGATCGGCGTGATCGTCTGGGGCGGCGGGACCGCCCTGGCCTGGGTCGGCTTCGGGATCTGGCGCATGCTCACCATGGGCGCGCTCAACTTCGCGCTGGTGCTCGCGTCCGGCCTCTTCTACGCCGTCATCGTGGGCCGCGTCCTGGTCCAGCCGCGTCCCACGGAAGCTGTGTGATCACCGTGTCCGCCCACCGCCCCCGGGCCGGCCGCCGCCCGCTCGCCCTGATCGCCGTGCTGACCGCCGGCCTGCTGCTGACCACCGCCTGCGGCCCCGAGGACCCGGGCTTCGCCGTACCCGAGTCCGTCGCCGCGGAGGCGGCCGGCACCGGGACCGCCGCCGCGGCCGCCCCGGGCCACCGGAAGCCGGCCCCCGCCGACGTCCCCTACGACGTCACGCCGCTGCTCAAGCCGAGCCGCAAGTACCTGGGGACGGCCCTGGACGACGTCCCCGCGAAGATGGACCCGCTGAGCAGCTTCACCGCCATGATCGGCAAGCAGCCGAACGTCGTGGAGTACTACGCGAGCTGGGGCGACGGCTTCGACACCGCCGGCGTCCGGCGGATCTACGAGGCCGGGGCGCTGCCGTTCATGGCCTGGGAGCCGCACTCCCCCTCGATGGCGGCGATCGCGGCCGGCGAGACGGACGACTACGTCAAGGGCGTGGCCAAGGCGGCCGCCAAGCTCAACCTGCCCATCGCGATCAGCATCGCGCACGAGATGAACGGCGACTGGTACCCGTGGGGCCGGCAGGCCGCCAGCGCCGCCGACTTCGTCGGCGCCTGGCGCCGGATCCACGACATCTTCGACCGGGCCGGCGCGACCAACGTGATCTGGGTCTGGAGCCCGAACATCATCGTCCCGGCGCCCAACACCCGGCTCGCCCCGTACTACCCCGGGGACACCTACGTGGACTGGGCCGGTATGACCGGCTACTTCACCCTCACCGGCCCGAAGACCTTCGACACGCTCTACGGCGGGACCATGGCGGAGATCCGCGCCTTCTGCAAGAAGCCGTTCTTCATCAGCGAGACGGCCTCCCAGCAGGGGAAGCGCCAGCGCGCCGACATCGACCAGCTCTTCACCGGGATCGAGGCGCACGACGACATCGTCGGGTTCGTCTGGTTCAACATGGTGAAACGGGCGGACTGGCGCATCGAGACCTCCCCGCCGTCGCTCGCGGACTACAAGCAGCGCGTGTCCGATCCCCGCTACGGCTTCGACATCCGGAACCCATGATGCCCTCAGAGACCGACTCCCCCTGGTTCACCCCGCACACCCCGATCCGGACGGCGACGGCCGAGGACACCGCGCAGGCCGGGAGCGGAGCACACGGCCCCGGGCACCCGGACGAGCCTGCCCGGCTCCTCGACCCCGCGTACCAGGACGAGCCCGCATACCAGGACGAGCCCGCCTATCCGGACGACCTCTCGGCCCACCCGGACGACTCCGCCCACCAGGACGAACCCCCGTACCCCGACGACGGCCCGGCGCCCGCCGACCCGCGGTTCCACCCGTCCGACGGCCCGCCCGTGGAGCTGGCCCCGTACACGATCCCGGCCGTCCCCGCGACCGGCTGGGACCCTGCTCCCAGCCCCCGGCGGCGCTGGATCGGCCGCGCCCTGCTCTTCGCCGTGCTGGCCGTCCAGGCGGCGCTCTCGCTGCGCCTGCTCGGTGCCGCGCACCCCGACGAGGCCATCGCCATGATCGTCGGCCGGCAGGAGCTGGACCACCTGTTCGACGGCGCTCCCATGACGACCGACCTGGTCGACCGCATCCCCGGCGCGCCCTGGCTCTACCCGCCACTGGCCGGCGCCGCCGCGAACGCGAGCGGGATCTTCGGGGCCCGAGTGGTCAGCCTGGTCCTGGCCCTCGCCACCACCGTCCTCGCCTACTCACTGACCCGCCGCCTCTTCAACGAGCGCGTGGCCATCTGCGGCGCCGCCGCGTACGCCGTCGTGCAGTCCACCGTGGTCGTCGGCTTCTACGCGGCCCCGGACGCCCTCGCGATCGCCCTGGTCGCGGTCAGCGCCTGGATCGTCGTCCGTACCGCCCGCGGCCCGGTGGCCCTGGTGCTGCTGGCCGCGCCGGTGGCGGCCCTGGCGGTCGCCGCGGAGTACGCCGCGGTGGTCGCCCTGCCGGCCGTGCTCGCCCTCGCGGTGATCTCCGCCTCGGCCCGGAAGGGCCGCGGCCCGGCCGCCCTGCGGGCACTGCTCCTGGCCGTCGGCATCGTCGGGCTGCTGCTGCCGTTCGGCCTGCTGGACGACATCGCGGCCTGGTCGCCCACGCAGGGCCACGAGGCCCGGTCGGCCGGGTCGGTCCTGCTCTCCGCGGCCCGGTGGAGCGGCCTGTTCACGCTGCTCGCCTGCGCCGGGGCGGCCGCCTACGTGCGGCGCGAGCGGATGTACGAGTCGCCCGAGGACGACGAGATCACGGCCACCCGGCTTCGCCGCGCCGCGCTGAGCGCCGTCCTGTGCGGGACGGCCCTGCTGATCCCGGTCCTGTACGCCTGCCTGGGCACCCCGGGCGTGATGTTCCGGCACCTCGGGTTCGGCATGCTCTTCGCCGCGCCGCTGGCCGGCGTGGGCATCACCAGGCTGGTCGGCGCGCACTTCCGCAACCCCCAGCTGGGCATCCTGGTGTGGGTGGTGCTGCTCGCCCTCGGGCTGGAGCAGGCGTCCCTGCGGTACCAGGACGGTCCCGACTCCGGCCGGCTGCTCAGCGTGCTGCGCCTGCACGCCCAGCCGCACGGCCGCTACCTCACCGAGGTCGAGGGACTGCCGGAGTACTACCTGGGGAGCGTCAGCAAACCCGACCAGTGGTTCTCGGCCCGCCGGGGCACCGAGTACCAGGACCGGGCCGGCGTGGTGCACCGCGGCGACGACGGCACCGTCACCGCCGTCCGGGACGGCTGGTTCAACCTGGTCGTCCTCGACAGCACCGCTCCGAGCGCCATGAACCGGGCTCTCGCGGACGCTCTCGGGGCCGGCGGGCACTACCGCCTGATCGCTCAGTTCAGCTCCCCGACCGGCGATTCCGGCACGTACAAAGTGTTCCTCAGATACTGAGCGCAACGGGCCCGCAACCCGGGCTCGGCGACACGCCGCCACTACATATGGGGCCGTCATACTCAGTCGCCACTAGATGTATGCTCGTCCCTGCTGTCGACGCAGGGGAACCCGGTGGGAATCCGGGACTGCCCCGCAGCGGTGTGCGGGCGGCTCCAGCCGAGCCCGCGAGTCCGAGTACCTGCCGACGGTGTGCCGGTCGCCCTCCCCGCAGAGGCCTTCAGCACCAGTAGTACTTCCGGGCCTCGCGGGCGGGCCGGGGATGACACCGTCGCGCGACGCCGTCCGGCTGCCGCGCCGTGCTCCCCTGCCCCGAACGGCCCGGTGATTCGATCCACCGCCGCCGATCGCCGCCAGGAGAGAGCGCCTTGACCACCGCTGCCTCAGCC
>NZ_JAKNTA010000140.1 GCF_022288725.1 Kitasatospora sp. A2-31
GCCGGGATCCACGCCGTCGTGGACCGGCTGGCCGGCCCCCGGGCGGGCGTGGTCGCGGCCGGCCTCTGGGCGATCGCCCCGGGCTCCGGCGCCGAGTGGGCGCTCTACTCCGACTCGCTGTTCGTCGCGCTGGCGTCCTGGGCCTGCTACTGCGTGATGACCAGGCAGTGGGTCGCGGCCGGTGCGGTCACGCTGGTCGCCGGGCTCAACCGGCCCACCTCGGCGGCGCTGATCGGCGCGGTCGGCCTGGCCGCGCTGGTGGAGCTGTACCGGCGCGGGAGCGGCGTCGTCCGCCCGCTGACCGCGATGCTGCTCGCCCCGCTCGGCCTGCTCGGCTACGTCGGCTGGGTCGGCTGGCGGGCCGGCGAGTGGGGCGCCTACTTCACCCTCCAGCGCGACGCCTGGCTGCACTACTTCGACTACGGCCAGGGCACCTTCTACGCCGTCCGCGGCGTGCTGCTCGGCCGCACCGACTACCCCTTCGCCTACCCGGTCGCGGACCTGCTGGCCACCCTGATCGTCTTCTCGCTGCCGGCGCTGATCGTGCTGCTGATCCGGCTGCGCCCGCCGCTGGTGCTGACCGCCTACACGCTGGCCACCATCGTCTCGGTGCTCGGCAGCCTCGGCATCTTCGGCAACACCTCGCGCTACCTGCTCCCGGCATTCCCGCTGCTGATCGCGCTCGCGGTGGCCATGCGCAAGCTCAGTTGGCCGGTGCTGGCCGCGGTGCTCGGCACGGGCGCGATCGCCTCCGGCTGGTACGGCGGGTACGTCATCTTCGAGCTCGGCATCCCGTAGCCGGCCCGGCTTCGCGCGGGCAGCGGCCGGCAGGCCCGGCCCCGCCGCCTCCAGGGGGCGCGTCCACCACGGCCCCGCCCCCTCCGGCGTTTCCGGCACGTTCCGGAGACCGCTACCGCACACCCTCTTGAGCCGACCGATCGTTCGGTTACTCTGTGACGTGTCCCGTCCTCCCCTCTGAGGAGCGCACGCTATGTCCGCAGCGGTCACCCACCCCCTCGTCACCGAGCTGGTCGAACGCCACCAGGCCACCCTGGACGCCGCGCTCGCCGCCGCCTCCTCGCGCGACTACTGGTCGCCGTACCCGGAGTTCCCGAAGGCCTACGGCGAGACCGGCGCCGCGGACGGCAAGGCCGCCTTCGACGCCCTGCTGAACAACCCCTTCGCCCTCGACGGCCACCCCACCGACGGCGACCTGGTCGGCGGCGAGGCCTCCCCGTACGGCGTCGAGCTCGGCATCGGCTACCCGCACGCCGGGCCGGACGCCCTGATCGCGGCCCTGCGCGCGGCCCAGCCGGGCTGGGCCGCGGCCACCCCGCTCGAGCGCGCCGCGGTCTGCCTGGAGATCCTGGCCCGGATCAACGCCCGCTCGCACGAGTTCGCGCACGCGGTGATGCACACCACCGGCCAGGCCTACGGCATGGCCTTCCAGGCCGGCGGCCCGCACGCCCAGGACCGCGGTCTGGAGGCCGTCACCTACGCGTACGCCGAGCAGATCCGGCTGCCCCGGCAGGCCGGCTGGACCAAGCCCCAGGGCAAGCGCGACCCGCTGGTGATGACCAAGGAGTTCACCGTCGTCCCGCGCGGCCTCGCTCTGCTGGTCGGCTGCAACACCTTCCCGACCTGGAACGGCTACCCCGGTCTGTTCGCCTCGCTGGCCACCGGCA
>NZ_JAKNTA010000141.1 GCF_022288725.1 Kitasatospora sp. A2-31
CCGAGCCGTAGGCCTCGGCGGCCCAGCAGACCGAGTAGCCGAGCCGGTCGGCCTCCTGCGCGACGGCGACGTTGTCGGCGTCCATGCCGAGTCCCCAGTAGCCGAGGTTGATACCGAGTCGCATCTGCCATGCCTTCCAGTCGGGTTGCTCGCGAGGGTAGCCGTGCTCGCGGCGGTCACGCTACTGGCCGGTAGGTGTGGCCCGGCGCGCAGTGATCGTCCTGCGGGTCTGCACACCAGCCCGGGCCCCGGCCGCTACGCTCAGCCGACGTGGGGACGCCTGTCCCCACCTGCGCGTTCGCCGGGCGGGCCGGTCCCCCCGACGGCCCGCCGTCCCGGCCAGCGAAGGGACCCGTCCGATGGAAAAGCGTCACCTCGGCCGTACCGGGCTGCAGGTCTCCCGGCTCGGCCTCGGCACCATGACCTGGGGCCGGGACACCGACGAGCACGAGGCCGCGGAGCAGCTCAAGGAGTTCGTCGACGCCGGCGGCAACCTGGTCGACACCGCCGACGTGTACGCGGACGGCGGCGCCGAGTACCTGCTCTCCCGGCTCACCGACAGCCTGATCCCCCGCTCCGAGCTGGTGATCGCCACCAAGGCGGGCAGCGTCCCGGAGTCCGGCCGCCGCTTCGACGGCTCGCGCGGCCACCTGCTCGCGGCGCTGGACGCCTCGCTGCGCCGGCTCGGCACCGACTACGTCGACCTCTGGCAGGTGCACGCCTTCGACCCGGCGACCCCGGCCGAGGAGACCCTCAGCGCCCTGGACATCGCCGTCGCCTCCGGGCGCGCCCGGTACGTCGGGGTCTGCGACTACAGCGGCTGGCAGCTCGCCCAGGCCGCCACCTGGCAGCGCGCCCACCACGGGCGGGTGCCGCTGGCCGGCGCGCAGCTGGAGTACTCGCTGCTCCAGCGCGGCATCGAACGGGAGGCCCTGCCGGCCGCCCGGGACGCCGGGGTGGGTCTGCTCGCCTCGTCGCCGCTCGGGCGCGGCGTGCTCACCGGGAAGTACCGGCACGGCGTCCCGCAGGACTCGCGCGGCGCCTCGCCGTACCTCTCCGGCTTCGTCCAGCCGTACCTCGGGGAGCGCTCGCGCCGGATCGTGGACGCGGTCGCCACCGCCGCCGACGGCCTGGCCAGCAGCCCGCTCGCCGTGGCACTCGCCTGGGTGCGGGACCGGCCCGGGGTCGCCTCGGCGCTGGTCGGGGCGCGGACGGTCGGGCAGCTGCAGGCGGCGCTGTCAGTGGAGGCGCTTACCCTTCCGGGTGAGATCCGCGGTGCGCTCGACGACATCTCGGCGCCGGTCCACCGCTACCCGGACGAGGGGTGGAGCGAGCTGTAGGCGCGCGCCGGCCCGTGGTGCGGGTGCCCGATCTGCCCCTGAACGACCCGACCGACCCGACCGACCCGACCCGACCACTACCGACCCGGGCAGAACGACCGGACACGACGTGACCTGACCCGCCCGGCCGACCAGCCCGACCGACCGACCGGTGCCGCCGCCCGCAGCGGCCGGACCGACCCGACCATGCCGACGGCACCCCGGCGCGCCGGCAGCCCACGGCTGCCCCGCGACCGGCGCCGGCCGGCGCCCAGCAGTGGAGTGACCTTTCTTGGAGCGAACGATGAGTGCCACGGAGAACAGCGCTTCGGAGGAGAACTCGACTGCCCCCGACGCGG
>NZ_JAKNTA010000142.1 GCF_022288725.1 Kitasatospora sp. A2-31
CCCCACCAGGCCTTCAGTGCCTCCCCGGAGGGGCGGCGGGCCAGCGTGAGCAGGAACCAGGTTCCCAAGTAGAGAGGCACCAACACGGCCGGAAGGTTCCGCCGGGCGAGCCAGACCCTGTTCCGGGCCACGTTGTGGAAGTACGCGGCGTGCCGGGCGGGCGAGGTCGCCGGGTGGTGGAGCACCACGTCGGCCCGGTAGTCGATGGCCCAGCCGGCGTCCGCCGCGCGCCACGCGAGGTCGGTCTCCTCGTGCGCGTAGAAGAACTCGGCGGGCAGCTGTCCGGCCTGCTCGAACACCGTGCAGCGCACCGCGCTCGCACCACCCAGGAAGGTGGTCACCCGGGACGAGCGCAGCGGGTCGCTCGCCCGCAGCCGGGGGACGTGCCGGCGCTGGGTGACGCCGGTCTCGGGATCGGCGATGCGGAAGCTGACGATGCCCAGCCGCGGGTCGGCCGTGAAGGCCTCGCGCAGCAGCCGGGCCGAGTCGGTGCCCGGCAGCAGGCCGTCGTCGTCCAGGAAGAGCACGGCGTCGACGTCCCGGCCGTCCTTGCCGAACAGCTCGATGCCGACGTTGCGCCCGCCCGGGATGCCGAGGTTCTCCGGCAGCTCGACGCTGCGCACGTCGGCGGGCAGGGGCGGCAGCGGGGCGCCGTTGGCGACCACGGCCAGCTCGATCCGCGGGCCCTCCTGGGCGCGGACCGAGGCGATCAGGGCGTTGAGCTCCTCCGGCCGGTTGCCCATGGTGATGATGACCGCGCCGAGCCGGAAGGTGTCGGCCCCGGTCTGCACGGCGCTCACCGCAGCCTGCTCGACAGGACGATGCTCAGCAGGTGGAGCACGGTCTGCAGCATGGCGATCGCGGCCAGGACGACCACCGCCAGCCGGGTGAAGAACAGCCCGCCGTGCACGGCGTCCGCGACGCCCGCGGCGAGGATGAACAGCGAGGCCTCGACCGCGCCCACCAGCCGGTGGAACTTGAGGACGGAGGCCGCCCGGCGGGCCTTGGCGACGCCGGCAGAGCGCGGCACCGAGGCGCTGTCCTCGACCGCGGTCATGCCGCTGCGGGCGCGGGCCACGTCCACCAGGTCCGTCTCGGACTTGATCAGGATCGCGCCGAGCGCGGCCAGGGTGCCGAGGAACGCCCACTCCCAGTGCGAGCCGCCGCCCTCGCGGTGCAGCAGGTCGGTGGCGCGCAGGCCGAGGCCGGTGAGCAGGGCCGCCTCGGACATGTAGTGGCCGACCCGGTCCAGGTAGACACCGGTGAGCGAGGTCTGCCGCCGCCAGCGGGCGACCTCGCCGTCGACGCAGTCGAGGAGCAGGTAGACCTGGATGAGCAGGGCGCCGAGGACGGCGCCGACGAGGCCCGGGACGACGAGTGCGGCACCGGCCAGGATGCCGGTGAACATCATCAGGTAGGTCAGGCCGTTGGGCGTGATCGCCGTCATGGTGGAGAGCACGCGGGTGATCCGCAGCGAGATCTTCCGCATGTAGAGGCGGCCGGCCCAGTGCTCCGCGCTGCGGCGCTGGAGCATGCCCTCCGGGTGGATCACCGCGCGCAGCTCCTCGACGGAGGGGCGGCGGGTGAGGTCCACCGGGGCCGGGGGAGAGCCCTTCGTGGCGGGGTCAGCTGTTGACGGCTTGGGCAAAATTGGGGGCCACGGCCCCG
>NZ_JAKNTA010000143.1 GCF_022288725.1 Kitasatospora sp. A2-31
CGGCGGACGCCCCCGCGGACGCCCGTGCGAACGCCCCGGCCGGGCCGAAGCGGCGGGGCCTCACCCTGCCGTCCCGGGTGACCGTCTGGATGGGCCTCGCCATGGTCTTCGGCACCGTGACCGAGGGCGCGATGAACGACTGGTCGGCGCTCTACCTCAGGGACGCCGTCCACGCGGCGCCTTCGCTCGCGCCACTGGGCATCGCGGTCGTCTCGGTCATGATGGTGCTGGCCCGGCTCTTCGCCGACGGCTGGCGCACCCGCTTCGGCGACGGCCGCATCGTCCGGACCGGCAGCCTGCTGGCCGGGTCCGGGCTGGCCCTGGCTCTGCTGGCCGGCGGCCTGGTGCCGACGCTGCTCGGATTCGCCTGCGTCGGCGTGGGCGTCGCGGCCGTGACCCCGTGCGTCTACGTGGCGGCGGCCCGGCAGGGGGCCGACGCGCTCTCGCTGGTCGCGGCGATGGGGACCACGGGTCTGCTGGCCGGTCCGGCGGTGATCGGGTTCATCGCCAACGGCAGCGGCCTGACCTGGGGCATGGGCGCGGTGGCGGCCTCGGCGGCGATCGTCTCGCTGTGCGCGACGCAGATCCGCTGGCCGTCCCTGACGGACGCGCCCGCGGCCCCGGCCCCCGCCCCGATCCCGGCCACCGAGGCCGTCCCCACCGACGCCTGAGCACGGCCGGACACGACCGGGCCTCCGCCGAACCTCCGGCGGCGGGGGCCCGTGGTGGCCCGCGCCGGCGGCCCCGAAAGTCGGTGGAACCGCACCGAACCCCTGGCTAGGGTCGAAGGATGTCCACCCGTACCTTCCGCATCCTGGTCCGCGGCGTCTTCGACGGCCTCACCGACGAGCAGCGCACCGAGCTCCTCGCCCGCGCCGGCGAGCACGACATCCTGAGCGCCGCGTTCACCCCCGAGGGCCACCTCAGCTACGACCTCACCGCGCGCGCCGCCTTCACCTTCCGCTACCTCGACTCGGGCGAGGCCGAGAAGGACATCCTGGAGGCGACCGAACGCGCCGAGACGGCCGCCGCCGCCTGGCTGACCGAGCGCGGCTACGGCTACCGCAACCTCCGGTCCCAGGCCGAGGACCTCTCCCAGGCCGCCCTCGGAAAGCGCCGGCGGCGCGCAGCCGCCGCCGGCACCGCCTGACCACCGACCCAGGACGGCGCCGGGCCCCGGCGCTCGCCCCGCCCCGGCGAACCGCTGCTACGCCGTCCGGCGCAGCAGCGCCAGGTACATCGCGTCCGTGCCGTGCAGGTGCGGCCAGAGCTGCACGTCAGGGCCTTCACCCAGGGAGGGGACGCCCGGCAGCAGCGGGCGGGCGTCGATCCACTCGAGCCGGCCGCCCTCGGCGCGCAGGACGTCGTCCACGACGGCGCGCGTCTCGGCCAGGTGCGGCGAGCAGGTCGCGTAGCCCACGACGCCGCCGACGCGGGTGGCCTCGACGGCCGCGCGCAGCAGGTCCCGCTGGAGCGGGCCGAACGCCGCGATGTCCGCCGGCCGGCGCCGCCACCGCGCCTCCGGGCGGCGGCGCAGCGCGCCGAGGCCGGAGCAGGGGACGTCCACCAGCACCCGGTCGAAGCCGCCGGAGCGCCATGCCGGGCGGGTGCCGTCGGCGGCGATCACGGTGTAGGGGCCGGGGTTGCCCTGCAGTGCGCGGG
>NZ_JAKNTA010000144.1 GCF_022288725.1 Kitasatospora sp. A2-31
CCCGGGCGGCCGGCGCGGCGGCGAACAGCTCGTCCACGGCCGCCGCCCGGCGGCGGGCCCCGGCCCGGTCGGCGTCCGCCGGGTGCAACGGGGTGACCGCCGCCGCGCCGCGCTCGCGCCGGGGGGTGCCGGCGGTGGGGGCGGGGTCGGTGCCGCGGTCGGTGTCGGCCCGCGCGGGGGTCGACCCGGCCGGGTGTGCGGCGCCCGCCTCGGCATCGGCGGGGGGGGGCTGGGGACCCGCGTCCGGCCCGGCTCCCCCGGCCGGGCCGCTCCCGGACCGCTCGGCCGGCGGGCGGGCCAGCGCGGCCGCCACCGCCGCCTGCACCTTGGCCGCCAACGCCTCCTCGCCGCCGAAGTACCGGCTCGGCCCCTTCACCGGGATCGCGCACAGCCCCGGGCGCAGCACCTCCACCCGGGGGGTGAACGCCTCCACCGCGGCGACCACCGGCTCGAACCGGCGGGTCTCCGCCTCCGGGTCCCGGTCGCGCAGCTGCAGCGCCGGGCAGAGTCGCTGGGCCAGCTTCAACCGCTGCCCCTGCCGCACCCCGGCCGCCCGGGCCGCGTCCGAGCAGGCCAGGATCCGGCCCCCGGCGACCACCGCCACCGGGGCACCGGCGTCCCCGCCGACCGCCGTCACCGGCCAGTCCGGGCACCAGACCACCAGCACCCGCGGGGTCACGGCCGCGCCGCCGGCTCCGGGTGCCGCTTTGCCCTCGGTCATCTCACACCACCGCCATACGTTCGAGGCCCGTTCCGGCGGCCCCCGACGCCACGTCCTCCTCCGTCTCCCCCACGCCGACCGCGCCGGCCGTCCCGATCCCGGAGAACGTCCCCGTCCCGCCGGCCGCCCCGGCGGGTTCGCCCACCGCCCGCACGGCGCCGTGCTCGTCCGGCAGCCAGAGCCGGGCGGTGTGCCCGCGCACCGCGGACCCGCGCCCCTCGGCGACCACCTCCACCTGCCGCCCGGTGAGCCGGCCGTGCCCGTCCCCCAGCCCGAACCACCGCGCGGACCGCACGCCCAGCCGCAGCCCCGCCCCCGGCCACGGCCCGGCCACCAGCAGCACGCAGCCGCTGCGCCGCAGCACGGCCGCCAGCCGGGCCGCCAGCTTCGGCACCACCGGCCCGTCCGGGCGCAGCATGATCAGCTCGACCGCTCCGGCCAGCACCGACACCACCTCGGCCCAGTGCGGCCCGGGGTCGTCCGCCACCAGCAGCCGCCGCAGGTCCAGCCCGTACCCGGCGGCCGCGGCCAGTCCCAGCTCCGGCAGCCCGACGGCCGCCGCCCACCCGCCGTCCGACTCCCGCACCCCGGCGGCCAGAGCCAGCAGCAGCCCGAGGTCCGCGCCCCCGACGGACACCGCCGTCCCCCGCCGCAGCCCGCCCTCCGGCAGCACCTCCCCCAGCGCCGGCAGCACCGGCAGCAGCCCGCGGCCCCCGCTCCCCTCCCCGCCGCCGAGCGCAGCCGCCGACACCACCGGGCGGAGCGGCTGCCGCTCGGCGGTGGATTCGAAAACGGATTCGAAAACGGGCACACCCCCAGGATCGAACATCCGTTCGCAAAGATTCAAGTCCGACACCTCCACCCCACCCGTCACGCTCCGTGTGCCGCGCCTCGGCGAAGGCGCGTTCTCACTGCATCTCGGCTACCGGCAGGTTCGTCCC
>NZ_JAKNTA010000145.1 GCF_022288725.1 Kitasatospora sp. A2-31
CCCCCGCCGCGACAGGACGAAGTCCCGGAACGCCGCCACCGGCGGGGTCACCGGCCGGCCCGCCGCCCAGGCCAGGCCGATCGCCCGCCGGGTGCGCGGCGCCGTCACCTCCAGTTCCGCCACCCCGGGCCGCGGCACCAGCGCGGGCGGCAGCAGCGCCACGCCCAGCCCGGCCGCGACCAGGCCGCGCAGCGTCTCCGCCTCCTCGCCCTCGAAGGCGATCCGCGGCGTGAACCCGGCCTCCTCGCAGAACCCGTCGGTGATCGCCCGCAGCCCGTACCCGCGCTCCAGCCCGACGAACGGCTCCTCGGCCACCTCCGCCAGCCGGATCCGACGCCGGCCGGCCAGCCGGTGGTCGGCCGGCACCACCAGGTGCAGCCGCTGCTCGTCCAGCCGCCGCGCCACCAGCGCCGGGTCGTCGTCCGGCACCGGCGCGACCAGGCAGAGGTCCAGCTCGCCGGCGCGCAGCCGCTCCAGCATCGCGCCGACGTAGTCCTGCACCAGCTGGAACCGCACCTGCGGGTACGCCGCCCGGAAGTCACGCAGCAGCGCCGGGACGGCGTCCGTCCCCATCGTGTGGAGGAAGCCGAACGCCACCCGCCCGGTGGCCGGATCGGCCTCCGCCCGGGCCGCCTCCGCGCCGCGCTCGACCTCGGCCAGCGCCCGCTCCACCGAGGCCAGCAGCAGCCGGCCGGCCCGGGTCAGCCGGACGGTCCGGCCCTGACGGGCCAGCAGGTCCACCCCCAGCTCCGCCTCCAACCGGGCCACCGAACGGGACAGCGTCGGCTGCGGCATGCCCAGCAGCGCGGCCGCCTGCGTCACGTGCTCCAGCCGCGCCACGGCGGCGAACTGGGCGAGTCTCGGGGCGAGCCGGGCGGCCGGCAGCTCCGGCCCCAACTCGGCCAACCGGTGCGGGAGCTCGGGCTCCGGTTCACCCTCGGCCATCTCCGCGCCACCTTCCCTCGCCGACCTTGGCTCATGCACTGTCGTATGCATTATCGGCTGATCATGCATTGGACGCATCAAGCGCGGCGGGCCTAACGTCGGAGCCATGCAGCCCTCCAGTACCGGGGCATCCGTGGTCACTCCGGATGCCCTCACCCAGCCGTCCCCGCACACCGGTTCCGCAGCGTGCACCCAGCCGTCCCCGCGCACGCAGCCGGCGGGCCGCACCCGCCCGCTGCCGGGCACCACCGCCGCCGACCGGCTCCGCCCCGGGCAGAGCGCCTTCCGCCGCGCCAACCTCGCGCTCTTCGCCGCCGGCATCGCGACCTTCGTCCTCCTCTACTCCACCCAGGGCCTGCTGCCGATCCTCTCGGCCGATCTCGACCTCACCCCGGGCCAGGCCAGCTGGACGGCCTCCGCCGCCACCCTCGGTCTCGCGCTGGCCCTGCTCCCGGCCAGCGCGCTCTCCGACCGGTACGGCCGGACCGCGGTGATGACCGCCTCCGTGCTGGCCGCCTCCGTGCTCGCGCTGGCGCTGCCGTTCGCCCCGGACCTCGCCACCCTGGTCGTGCTGCGCGCCCTCCAGGGCGCCGCGCTCGCCGGGCTGCCGGCCACCGCGATGGCCTACCTCGCCGAGGAGGTGCACCCGTCCGCGCTGGCCTCGGCGATGGGCCTGTACGTGGCGGGCAACAGCATCGGCGGCATGGGCG
>NZ_JAKNTA010000146.1 GCF_022288725.1 Kitasatospora sp. A2-31
CGGGCAGGCCCAGCCGTACGGGCCCCCGCAGCAGTACGGGCAGGTGCCGCCGCCGGCCCAGCCGTACGGGCACCCGCAGCAGTACCCGCAGGCCCAGCCCTACGGCCACCCGCAGCAGCCCTACGGGCAGGAGCCGCAGCAGCCGTCCTACGCCCGGGTGCCCCGGCCGAAGGAGGCGAGCGGCTTCCGCCGCTACCCGGCGATCCTCCTCGACTGGCTGCTCGCCGTCGTCCTGGGCGTCATCGCCGCCAAGGCCGTCGGCGGTCCGAAGAGCGACCACCCCGGCTCCTACTTCATGGCCCTGCTCGCCGTCGGCTTCGGCGTCTCCTACGTCAACCAGGTGCTGTTCGCCCGGCTCACCGGCTTCAGCGTGGGCAAGGGGCTGATGGCGCTCCGGGTGATCCGCAAGAAGGACGGCAGCCGCCCGCACACCTGGCGGCTCACCAAGCGCTGGGCGATCGGCTTCGTGATCATCGCGGTCTCGCTGATCACCGAGGACTTCGAGGACGAGGAGGTCTTCGGCGTCCGCGTGGTGCGCTGGAAGCATCTGAGCGAGTACCAGCAGGCCAGGGCGCGGCTCGGCTAGCATGCGGCCGTACGCCCCGACCGACACCGTGCGACACCGCGAGGAGACCCCGATGGCCGGCGAGCCGCAGCCCGACTGCCTGTTCTGCAAGATCGTGGCGGGCGAGGTCCCGGCCACCGTGGTGCGCAAGACCGAGCGCACCGTCGCCTTCCGCGACATCGCCCCGAAGGCCCCGACCCACGTCCTGGTCATCCCGCACGTCCACTACCCGAACGCCGCCGCGCTGGCCGCGGCCGAACCGGAGATCGCCGGCGAGCTGCTCGCCGAGGCCGGCCGGGTCGCCGAGGACGAGGGCATCCAGGACTACCGTCTGATCTTCAACACCGGTGCCGGCGCAGGGCAGACCATCTTCCACGCACACGTCCACGTGCTCGGCGGCGTCCCGATGAACGAGCGCATGGTCTGACCGTGTCACAGCGCGAACTCGTCGTCCTCGGCACCGCCAGCCAGGTGCCGACCCGGCACCGCAACCACAACGGCTACCTGCTGCGCTGGGACGGCGAGGGCCTGCTGTTCGACCCCGGCGAGGGCACCCAGCGGCAGATGCTGCACGCCGGGGTCTCCGCCACCCAGCTGACCCGGATCGCGGTCACGCACTTCCACGGCGACCACAGCCTGGGCCTCGCCGGGGTGATCCAGCGGATCAACCTGGACCGGGTGCCGCACCCGGTGGACGTCTACTTCCCGGCCTCCGGGGAGGTCTACTTCGAACGGCTGCGGCACGCCACCGCCTTCCACGAGACGGCCGTGCTGCGCCCCCGCCCGATCGAGGAGCCCGGCCCGCTGCCGGCCCCCGGCGCCCGCTTCGCGCTGGACGCCGTCCGGCTCTCGCACCCGGTCGAGTCCTTCGGCTACCGGCTCACCGAGCCCGACGGCCGCCGGCTGGTGCCCGAGCGGCTCGCCGCCCTCGGCATCGCCGGCCCGGACGTCGGCCGGCTGCAGCACCTCGGGGCGATCGAGGTGGACGGCCGGCGGATCACCCTGGACCAGGTCAGCGAGCCCCGGCCCGGCCAGAGCTTCGCCTTCGTGATGGACACCCGGCTCTGCGAGGGCGTCCACGAGCT
>NZ_JAKNTA010000147.1 GCF_022288725.1 Kitasatospora sp. A2-31
GCCGGGGCGAAGCAGTTGCGGGGGGGCGCTAATGGTCGGCACCACCAAACCGCCGGTGACCGGGTTGGCGTACTCCATGATCACGCCGTCGTACGGGGATCCCTCGCCCGCGCGGGCCAGCCGGCGGAGCGCCTCGTAGCTGGGCTCCCAGGGCCAGCCGAGCAGCGGGGAGTACGGGCGGCTCCACTTCTCGACCCCGTACGGCAGCAGGGTGCCGGCGTAGCTGAGCAGCGAGGAGTTCACCACCGTGCCGGGCTGCTGGTAGAGCTCGGGGTGGACTTCGTAGAAGCCCGCGTCGAGGGCGTTGACGAGCGGGATGTCCAGTCCGTCCTGCCAGATCACCGGTTCGTCCGAGGCCTCGTTGCCGTGCTCGTGCCAGGTGTTGTTGGGCGTGATCGCGAAGTCGCGCGGCCCGACCTTGAGCTTCTGGCCGTCCACGATCGTCCAGGCGCCGGTGCCCTCGTGGACGAAGCGCAGCGCGGCTGCCTGGTGGCGGTGCGCGGTCATCGCCTCACCCGGTCCCATGATCTGCAGGCCGGTGTACAACAGGCCGACGGCAGCGCTCAGTTCACGCCGGCCGGGGTTGACCAGCATCACCACCCGGCGGCCGGCGTCGTCCGCCCGGACCAGCGGCAGCGCCTTGCGGACCAGCGGTGCCAGGTCGGCGTAGCGCCAGAGCACCGGGACGGACCTGGGCTGCGGGTACCAGGGCTCGATCTCGTTCGCCACCGTCCACAGCGCGCCGGCCTCCTGCTTGGCCAGCTCCTCGTAGTAGGCGGCGAGTTCGGGGCTGTCGCCGACCCTGGCCCGGCCCAGCCGGGTGTCGTCGTAGTCGTTCACGCTTCCTCCTGGTGGTGGGTGCCGCTCTCCTGCTCGGGATGGGGCCGGCTCGCCGGGGGTCGGTGTCCGTCGGGTCGGAGTCCGTCGGGTCGGAGTCCGTCGGGTCGGAATCCGTCGGGTCGGAATCCGTCGGGTCGGTGGCCCTCGTGGAGGTGCACGGGCCGGTGCGGGTCGGTGTCGACGTGCAGCCGGAAGACGTCGAAGCGGTTGTAGTGGCCGACGATGTCGTGCATCTGCTTGGGCTGGAGGCAGCGCGCGAGGTCGATCTCGGCGTAGACGATGCCCTCCTCGTCGACCAGCGGCTCCGTGACCGGGCGCCCGTCCGGGCCGAAGACTCCGGAGAGCGCGGCGCGCGGGCGGGCGAGCTGCTTGCGGACCCGCTGGTCCTCACCGGCCACCAGGTCGACGATCTCGGGCGAGATCGTCGAGCAGGACACCACGGTGAACACCTTGCCCTCGAAGCAGTGCGCGGCCGCGCGCAGCGCGACGGCCTCCGCCATGTCGTAGTCGTCGGGCGCGACCGGCAGGGCGATGTAGCTTGCGGCGTGCACCAGTTCGCCCTGGGCGAGCAGGGTGAAGCGGGCCAGCGGGTTGGTGTTCTCGCCGCAGGCGAGCGCTCCGAGCGGGCCGATCGGCGTGCGGTGCACCACCAGTGAGCTGCCGTCGCCCGGGGCCCAGGTCAGCTTCTCGGCCCAGGTCGGGACCAGCTTGCGGTGCACGCCGAGCAGCCTGCCGTCCGGGCCGATGGTGAGCAGCGTGTTGTAGAGGGTGCCCAGGCCGGGCCCGCCGCGCTCGTTGACGCCGATCAC
>NZ_JAKNTA010000148.1 GCF_022288725.1 Kitasatospora sp. A2-31
CCAGAGGCGGCGCCGTTGGCGCGCCCGCCGCACCAGCGCCGCCGTACCGACCAGCGCCACCGTCGCCCCGGCCGCGCCCAGGCTGGTCGCGGCCTCCTTGCCGCCCAGCCGGCGCCCGGCCACCGCGTGCTTGCCGGAGACCTGTGCCAGCAGCTCGGCCAGCACCTGCTCGTTGGTGTAGAGCGGCCGCCAGCCCGCCTCGTGCAGCCGGCTGCCGGAGACCACCCACGGGTACATGGTGTAGGCGAGGTCCCCCGCAGGTGCCGGGGTCAGGCCGAGCCGGTGCAGCCGGGCGGCGGTGCCCAGCGCCAGCGACGCCGGCAGTTCCATCCGCCGGATGCCCGACAGCCGCTCCACGTCCTCCTGCTCCAGCCAGCCGTCGCAACCGACCGTCACCTCGCCCTCGACCAGTCCGAGCGCCGCGTACTCCAGCGCCGCCGCCAGGTCGTCCACGTGGCAGAACTGCCAGCACGGCCGGGAACCGGCCACCACCAGGAGGCGGGGAGCCTCGAAGTGCCGGGTCAGCACCGTGTCGACGCCCGGCCCGACCACCACGGCCGGCCGCAGCACCGTCACCTGCAGGCCCGGGTGGGCGCGCGGGGCCCGCCGGGCCAGCCGCTCGATCTCCAGCAGGTCCCCGACCAGCGAGGCCTCCTCGGTGGCCCGCAGCTCGGAGTCCTCGGCCAGCGGCACCTCGTTGTCGGCCAGCGCGCCGTAGACCATCGCCGAGGTGCAGAGCACCACCCGGTGCACGCCGGCCGCCGCGGCGGCGGTCAGCACGGTCTGCGCGCCGCGCACGTTGTAGGCGCTGCGGGCGCGCGGGTCGGACTCCATCCCGAGGTCCATCGCCAGGTGGACCACCACGTCCACACCGGCCAGCCGCTCGGCCACCGCGGGGTCGCGAACGTCGAGGATGCGCCACTGCACGCCCGGCACCTCGCCCCGGCGGTCGTCGACCGCGAGGACCTTCTTCACTCCCGGCGAGGCCACCAGGCGGGCCGCGACGCGCTCGCCGAGCACCCCGGCGGCACCCGTGACGGCCACGGTCAGCGGCCTGCCGCCGTAGGCTGGAGGCGGCGACGCCGTGGTGTCCGGGGCGTCCTCTCCTCCGGTCAGCCCAGAGCGAACGTCCGAAGGCGGGGAACTCACCGGCCATCCTCCACGGTTAGCTTATGTGCGTACGTACGTGTGTCACGTACGTCCATCCTGCCCGAGGCGGAGGCCCGGCGGTGCACCCGGCGCGGGTCAGCCGCACCGGGAGCCGCCCACCGGCCGCGAGTCCCCCCGCTCCGCCGACCGCCCCGGGCCCGCAGACCCACCGCCACCACCCGCATGACGGCCGACCGGATCGAGGACCCCCGTGAGCGACCTTCCCTTCGGATTCGGCGTTCCGCCAGAGGAGCCCGAGGACGGCAAGGCCAAGCCCGAGGACGCCAAGGGCGGGCCCGGCGACGAGCAGAAGAAGGAGCAGGGCGGCCCGCAGCCGTTCGGCTTCGCCGGCGGGAACCCGTTCGGCGCGCTGTTCGGGATGGGCATGCCCGGCGGCCCTGGCACGCCGGGTGCCCCCGGTGGCGCCGACAACCCGTTCGCGGCGATGTTCGGCGGCCTCAACCCCAACGACCTCGGCGCAGCGTTCCAGCAGC
>NZ_JAKNTA010000149.1 GCF_022288725.1 Kitasatospora sp. A2-31
AAGACGCGGCGCCGCTTGCGCCCCCGCCGCACCAGCGCCGCCGTACCGACCAGCGCCACCGTCGCCCCGGCCGCGCCCAGGCTGGTCGCGGCCTCCTTGCCGCCCAGCCGGCGCCCGGCCACCGCGTGCTTGCCGGAGACCTGTGCCAGCAGCTCGGCCAGCACCTGCTCGTTGGTGTAGAGCGGCCGCCAGCCCGCCTCGTGCAGCCGGCTGCCGGAGACCACCCACGGGTACATGGTGTAGGCGAGGTCCCCCGCAGGTGCCGGGGTCAGGCCGAGCCGGTGCAGCCGGGCGGCGGTGCCCAGCGCCAGCGACGCCGGCAGTTCCATCCGCCGGATGCCCGACAGCCGCTCCACGTCCTCCTGCTCCAGCCAGCCGTCGCAACCGACCGTCACCTCGCCCTCGACCAGTCCGAGCGCCGCGTACTCCAGCGCCGCCGCCAGGTCGTCCACGTGGCAGAACTGCCAGCACGGCCGGGAACCGGCCACCACCAGGAGGCGGGGAGCCTCGAAGTGCCGGGTCAGCACCGTGTCGACGCCCGGCCCGACCACCACGGCCGGCCGCAGCACCGTCACCTGCAGGCCCGGGTGGGCGCGCGGGGCCCGCCGGGCCAGCCGCTCGATCTCCAGCAGGTCCCCGACCAGCGAGGCCTCCTCGGTGGCCCGCAGCTCGGAGTCCTCGGCCAGCGGCACCTCGTTGTCGGCCAGCGCGCCGTAGACCATCGCCGAGGTGCAGAGCACCACCCGGTGCACGCCGGCCGCCGCGGCGGCGGTCAGCACGGTCTGCGCGCCGCGCACGTTGTAGGCGCTGCGGGCGCGCGGGTCGGACTCCATCCCGAGGTCCATCGCCAGGTGGACCACCACGTCCACACCGGCCAGCCGCTCGGCCACCGCGGGGTCGCGAACGTCGAGGATGCGCCACTGCACGCCCGGCACCTCGCCCCGGCGGTCGTCGACCGCGAGGACCTTCTTCACTCCCGGCGAGGCCACCAGGCGGGCCGCGACGCGCTCGCCGAGCACCCCGGCGGCACCCGTGACGGCCACGGTCAGCGGCCTGCCGCCGTAGGCTGGAGGCGGCGACGCCGTGGTGTCCGGGGCGTCCTCTCCTCCGGTCAGCCCAGAGCGAACGTCCGAAGGCGGGGAACTCACCGGCCATCCTCCACGGTTAGCTTATGTGCGTACGTACGTGTGTCACGTACGTCCATCCTGCCCGAGGCGGAGGCCCGGCGGTGCACCCGGCGCGGGTCAGCCGCACCGGGAGCCGCCCACCGGCCGCGAGTCCCCCCGCTCCGCCGACCGCCCCGGGCCCGCAGACCCACCGCCACCACCCGCATGACGGCCGACCGGATCGAGGACCCCCGTGAGCGACCTTCCCTTCGGATTCGGCGTTCCGCCAGAGGAGCCCGAGGACGGCAAGGCCAAGCCCGAGGACGCCAAGGGCGGGCCCGGCGACGAGCAGAAGAAGGAGCAGGGCGGCCCGCAGCCGTTCGGCTTCGCCGGCGGGAACCCGTTCGGCGCGCTGTTCGGGATGGGCATGCCCGGCGGCCCTGGCACGCCGGGTGCCCCCGGTGGCGCCGACAACCCGTTCGCGGCGATGTTCGGCGGCCTCAACCCCAACGACCTCGGCGCAGCGTTCCAGCAGC
>NZ_JAKNTA010000015.1:0-43924 GCF_022288725.1 Kitasatospora sp. A2-31
CGTGACCGCCGGCAACTCCTGCTCGGCCTGCCCGTTGAAGGTGTCCTTACCGAACCGCTTCACCGTCTGCAGCCACGGGATCTGTGTGTTCTCACCCGAGTTGGACGGTGACTTGAACACGTGGGTGAGCTCGTAGCGGTCCACCGGACGGTAGGCGCCGTTCGAACGGATCGAGGTGGTGACGGAGTTCAGCCACTGCGTCGACCAGTAACTCGGACCGTAGTTCGAGCAGGTGCCCTGCTGAGCGCACTGCTTGTCCAGCGGAACGTCCGGCCAGTTCGCCGCGTTGGCCGCCGTGCGCTGCGCGGGCGCGCAGGCCGCCTCGCCGGCCACGCAGCGCTCCCCGATGCCGAAGTCGATCCTGGACGCCGCCTGATAGGCGCCGTTCGCGCCCAACTGGTCGGAGAGCAGCTGGCCGTAGGCGATCGAGGCGAGCGTGCCGCCGCGGGTGTACTCGGTGTTCGTGCCCGAGCCGCGGTTCTGACCGCCGCCGCGCGCGTACCAGTTGGTCTCCGGCGCATAGGCGTAGGCGGTCAGGTTGGAGTGGACGTCCACGACGTAGTCGAGGTTCCAGCGCCACGCCGTCTGGCACCACGACCCCTTGCCCTTGGAAGCGTCGTAGCACGGGTCACCGGCGTTCGGCGCGTACACCGGCACCGTCCACGCCGACTTCGACTCCGGACCGACCGTGGTCGGGGCACCGGCGGCCGAAGGCAGATGGTTCAGACCGAAGTAGTAGACCGTACCCGCGGTGTCGGTCACCTTCAGGTACGAGCCGTTCCAGGTGCCGTTCGTAGCGCCGGTGAGGAACTCGACCTTGGTGCCGTCGTCGTTCTTCAGCCGCCACGTGCACTTCGACTGCTCGTCCCGGGCATTGCCCGACACGCACGACGTGTCGTCCGGCACCAGCTCGCCGGAGTGACCGCCCAGTGACAGGGTCAGGTTCGCCCCGCCCCAGCACTGATCCCCCGAACCCGCGATCCCCGCCTTGTCACACACCTGGTAGGAACGCTCCACGAACCCCGCGTTCAGGTCCCAGCCGTCACCGATCCACGAAGCCTGCGCGTTCGTGGACGACGTCCGTCCGTCCACCGACGCCGAGTCATACCCCAACGCCACCTGCGGCGCCGCGCCGCCCAGCGTCGGCGGCGACTGGATCGGGTAGCTGTAGGTGAACGACCCCGACGAGCTGCCCGCCGTCCACGCCTGACTCGGCGACAACGACGTCGCACTGTAGGTGCCAAGACCGCTCGAAGGGGTTCCCTCAGCGGCCAGCACCATCGGCGCCGAAGCGGAAGCCGAGAACGCGTCCGACGGCGCCAGGCCAGCCGACTTGGCGTCCGCCTGCTGGCCCTTCGTCAACGCCACCTCGACCGCGGGCAGGTCCACATCCGCGACGAGCCTCTTCGCCTGCACGTCGTAGTGCGACGGGACGGGCGTGCGCTCCAGGCAACCCACCACCTCCGGCGTGGTCAGCGAACACGCGGGAAGAGAGACGAGACGCGCCCGCTCCGCGAAACCTCCGCCGAAACCGACACCCGACAGGTCCAGACCCACCCGGACCTTCGCCGCGTCCGCCTGCTCCGTTCGCGCCAGCGACACCAGCGCACCCTGCACGCCTGCCGCTGCCGCCGCCTTCGCATCGGCCACAGTCACCTTCACCGGCGGACCGGCAGGGACGGAATCGGCGGCCGGGGCCGCCCCCTTCGCCCCGCCATCCGGTGCGACCGGCGCCAGCCACACCGGCAGCTCACCGGCCTGCTTCGACGCCCCCGCCGCCGCCTCCCGGACCTCGACGCCGTCCGCACCCTTGCGCAACGAGTTCGCGCCAGCCGCCGGCGCCGCGTCCAGCAGCGCCACGGCCGAACCCGCCGCCACCTTGGGGACGGTCTTCGGCGGCACCCAGTCCGGCGAACCCTTCTTCGCCGCAACCGACTTCGGCTTCTCCGGCGAACCCGCCACCGACGGCGTCTTCGGAAGCGGCGTGTTCGGGGGCGACCACACCTTGTCCTTGTCCTTGCCCGCCAGCGGGGCCGCCAAGGCGGGGGCGACCGGTGAAACAAGGACACCCAACATCGCCAAGGCACTCACAACGGCAACGCGTGATGCCCTACGCCCCGGTGGAGGCGCCCCCCTCCCCCTTGCAAGCCAGACCGAGCGGACGCGACCAGTAGACACCGCTACCCCCCACAGGTAAGCCCGCCCCCGACCAGGGCAGGAACAGATGACTGTCGCGGACAGTAGGGCGTCAACCACCCTGAGGTCGAGCCAATACTCGATCAATACGGACAGTGATACTTCTCACACGCACAGCAAAGCGGTTCGCCCACCCCCAAATCGGACAGTCGAACACTTAATCGAGTTGACTGACGCTTTGGCGATGCGACAGCTTGTTGGTGACCCCTGCCCGTGGTCTTCACATACCGGCCACGACCAGGCCCGATTGCCATCTCGAGGGGGGACCTCTCCACATGCCTGTCGCTCCGTCCGGGGCTCGCTCCGGCGCGCGTCTTCGTCCGCACATCCCGTCACCGCGCGTGTCTGCCGCCGCCATTGGGCTCGTCCTGGCCCTGACCTCCGTGGCGCCCGTCGCGTTCGCCGGCCCGGCATTCGCCGCGGCTGCGCCCGGGACGCTTCCGCCGGACCTGGCGGCGGCCATGGCCGCCGCCGACGCCAAGCACACCAAGGACAAGCCTCCCGCCTCGGCCGCCGACCGGGCGATCGCCCAGGCCAAGGCCACCGGAAAGCCCGTCCCCGTGCCGGAGCTGACGGACGAGTACAGCGAAACGGTGGCCACCCCCCAGGGGCATCTCTCCCGCACCCAGCACCCCGAGCAGCAACGGGTCAGGCTGCAGGACGGCACCTGGACCGCCCTCGACGCCAAGCTCGTCGCCGACCCCACCGGCGGCTACCGCCCCAAGGCGGCCGCCTCCGGCGTCCGCCTGTCCGGCGGCGGCAGCGGCCCCCTCGGCACGCTGACCAGCCCCGGCGGCGAGACCCTCGCGATCGACTCGCCGTTCCCGCTCACCAAGCCGACCCTCGACGAGGACGGCGACGGCCTGGTCTACCCCGAGGTCGCCCCCGGCATCGACCTGAAGGTCACCGCCGACAAGTTCGGCGGCCTCAGCACCGTCCTGATCGTCAAGACCACGGAAGCCGCCAACAACCCCCAGCTCAAGACGGTCCGCTTCGGCACCAGCGGCCAGGGCGTCACCGTCCAGGCCGACGCCACCGGCAACCTCACCGCCACCGGCAAGGACGGCACCGTCCGCTGGCACGCCCCCGTCCCGCGCATGTGGGACAGCTCCGGCAGCACCGCCACGCCGACAGCCGCCGCGGCCCCCGTCGGCAAGTCGGTCGCGGCCGCGCAGGCCGCATCGACCGATGCCGGAGGCCAGCCGCAGACCGGCGTGCCCGCCAAATCCGACAAGGCCAGCAGCGCGGACGGGCCCGGCATCGGTGCGCGGGTCGCCGCCATGCCGACCAGGGCCACCGGCAACGCCATCGAGCTGACCACCGACGGCTCGGTGCTCGGCAAGGGCCAGGGACCGTGGTTCATCGACCCGGGCTGGATCTACGACTCCCGCAGCGGCAACGCCTGGACCTGGACCCAGCAGGCCTACCCGACCACGCCCCGCTACGGGCAGACCACGGCCACCAACGGCCAGTACGCCCGTCCCGGCGTCGGCTACCAGGGTTTCCAGACCGACAAGGGCATCGAGCGCTCCTACTTCCAGATCGACACCCGCGGCTTCTCCGGCGCCGTCATCAACAAGGCCACCATGTCGGTCTGGGAGTACGAGTCCTCGGACTTCTCCTGCACCACCACCTACCCGGTCGACCTCTACCTCACCGGGCCGATCGACGACCGGACCACCTGGAACAACTCGCCCGTCACGGTGGGCAACCGGCTCGGCCGCGCCGAGGTCGCCGGCTCCGGCGGCCCCGACTGCCACGACAACGTCGAGTTCAAGTACGACGTCACGTCGATCTACCAGGAGCGGGCCGCAACCCACGACAACCTGACCTTCGGCCTGTTCGCCCCCGACGAGTCCAACCGCATGGCCTTCAAGCGGCTCGACTACCGCCCGGTGGTCGTCGTCGAGTACGACCGCGCCCCGGAGGCTCCGACCAACACCTACGTGTGGCCGCCGCCGACCACCGCATCGCCCTGGGCCGAGAACCAGGGCTGCGACGGCTCCTCGGTCGGCTGGCTCGGTGCGGGCAGCGACCTCCACAGCGCGGTGTCCCTCAACGCCACCGTGCACAGCCCCGTGCAGAACTCCCTGTACTCGTGGTCGAAGATCTGGGACTACAGCCTGCCGGGTGCGCCCGTCGTCGACTCGGGGCAGTCCGGTCTGGTGGGCAACGGCGGCAACGCCGCCTTCCAGGTGCGCTCCGACGTGATCAAGGACGGCCACGTCTACGGCTGGGGTGCCGTGGCCACGGACGGCTACACGTCCTCCGGGTACGCGCCGGCGTGCCGGTTCGGGGTGGACCTCACCCCGCCGAGCCTCTCGGTCCCGGACGTCTACACGACGCTTCCGGAGGCCGAACTCGCCGACCGCTTCCCGCCTTCGGGCAACGGGCAGGTCACTAAGAAGAAGGTCTGGGAGTGGGGCACCGTTCCGTTCACCGCGGTCGACACCGCGCCGAGCGGCGGCACTCCCTCCGGTGTGATGTGTGCGCGCTGGTCCTGGGACCCCCAGCTCTCGGGCGCCCAGTGGCAGTGCGGCTCGTCCCTTCCGCAGGGGGGTGTGAGCGTCCTGCCGGGCCGGTGGGGCACCAACATCGTCTACCTGCAGGTGATGGACAACGCCCGCAACGTCTCGCCGGTCGCGCAGTACGCGTTCTACGTGCCGTGGAACCCGGACGGCCCGCCGCCGGTGTTCGGCGACGTCACGGGTGACGGCGCGCCGGACATCGTGACGCCCGACCAGGCGGGTGATCTGCGCGCCTATGCCGTGGCCGGTAACCCGCTCGCGAAGAGCCCGGCCGTCTCGCTGGTGGCCAAGCGCGAGGACTCGCCGACCGGCCAGGGTTGGGGCAACATCCAGTTCGCCCACCGCGGCACGCTGACCGGCGGCAACAACATCGACGACATCGTCGCCCACGCCCCGGGAAGCAAGGACCTCTGGATCTACGGCAACCCGGGCAACACCGGGTACTACGGCCGTGTCGACTCCAAGACTCTCCTGCAGAAGCCGAAGTGCGTTCCGACGGCCACTGAGGACTGCTCCTGGCGGGCCGCAGCCGGTTACAACGCCGCCGACTGGTCCACCACCCTGCGTGTGGCCGCCCTCGGTGACCCGGTCAGCACGGACCTCGACTATCGGCTGAAGTTCAAGAACCAGAGCGGTCTGCTCACTGTCGAGAGCACCGACGGCGGCGCTGATGCCGCCCTCTGGTACTACCCGACTGTCTCGAACAACACCCTGGGCAAGCCCGTCCGCCTGGCCGCCGCCGGCTGGAAGGACAAGGAGCTCATCTCCCCCGGTGACTGGGCCAAGCAGGGCCACCCCGGCCTGTGGACCCGCAACCTGGAAGCGGCCGCGGACGGCGGCAAGGGGGCGCTGCTTGCCCGTACCTTCACCACCGGCACCGTGACGGCCACCGACAACAGTGGAAGGCCCGTCAAGGACGCTGGTGGAAACGTCGTCACCGTCCCCACCCTGACCGGGATCTCCGGTGCTTCCGTCATCGGCTCCGTCTCCCCCGACACCTGGCCGGTCCTCGGCTCCGACGGGGACGTCACCGGCAAGGGCTCCCCCGGCCTGTGGGGCAAGCGCGGCAACGGCCAGATCGACATCTGGTGGGGCGAGGCCACCGACCCCGGCACCGCCAACGCCTCCTTCCCCTGGCAGGCCGGGCCCACACCGGCCGCCGACACCGCCGTGAACCCGCTCTGGTACGCCCTGGACGGCACCACCGCCGTCGACAGCAACGCCTCCAACGCGCTCTACCCGAACACCTTCACCCGCACCACCGACCACAACGGCGCAGCCGGCAAGGCCACCGCCCTGGACGGCAACACCCTCTACCGCACCACCAACCAGCCCGGCATCGACGCCAGTCAGAGCTTCACCGTCGCCGCCTGGGTCAAGCTGGGCAACACCGGCGGCTACCAGACCGTCCTCTCCCAGGCCGGCAACGAGCGCAGCCCGTTCTACCTGCAGTACTCCCCGGCGTACGGCAAGTGGGTGTTCAACCTGGCCTCCTCCGACCAGCTGCGCCCGGCCGCCTACTACACGGCCGTGGACAGCGAGCAGCCGCAGGTCGGCGCCTGGACCCACCTGGTGGGCACCTACAACGCGGGCACCGAGAGCGCGACGCTGTACGTCAACGGGCGGGCGGCCGGCTCGGCGAAGGTTCCCTCCAGTTGGAAGGCGACCGGCAGCCTGAACATCGGCGGCGAGACCACCAGCCGCTACCCCGGGCCCGACGCCCGATTGAACGGTGCGGTCGGCGACGTGCGGGTCTACCCGTACGCGTTCACCGACCAGCAGGCCAACACCCTGGCCACGGCCGGGTCCAGCGTCCAGATCCGCAGCGTGTTCAACTCCAACAAGTGCCTCGACAACTTCGGCGGCACCGTCGGCACGCCGGTGGCGCTGTTCAACTGCTGGAACGGCGAGGCGCAGCACTTCACCCTGACCACCGACAACAAGATCAAGATCGCGGGTGCGGACCGCTGTGTCGCCACCAGCGACAAGCCGGCGGGCAACGGCACCAAGGTGTCCTTCCAGGCCTGTGCCAATGACGACGCCCAGACCTGGGTGCGCCGTTACGACGGGACGCTCTACAACCCGGTCTCCGACAAGTGCCTGGAGCTGCCCGGGTGGGCGGATGCCAACGGGACCGCGCTCGGGGTGTGGTCGTGCACCGGTAATGCGAACCAGCGGTGGCTGGTGCGTGCGCAGGTGAGCTGACCGGCGGCGCACGCCGACACGCCGTGGCCGCCCCAGCAGATCTGCTGGGGCGGCCACGGCGTTGATACGGGGGGCGTGGGGAAGCGCGGTCCGTACGCGGACGGTGGCGGTGGGCGTCCCGTCGGGGGCGCAGCGGGTGATCGCCCCGGCGTGTCGTCGCAGGTCAGGCGCAGCGAGGCGTGGCGGGGAGGAGCGGGTCCCGTGTGCTCGGGCTGCGCGGGGTGGGTGGGGGTGGGGAAGATAACGAGAAGCGAACGTTTGGCCGCTCGGGGCCGTTCGGGTCGCCGTCTGGCGCTGTCGGCGAGGCACCATGGGCGGCTCGCCGTCCCTTTCGTCCGTCGCCTCTTTCGCCTGCAGGAACGCCATGCCAGCCATGCCAGCCCTTCCCACCGCGTTCGTCCTGGCCTCCGTGCTCGCCGGGGCGGGTCTGCTTGCGGGCTGTGCGGACGACGGCGGTAGGGCGGCCGGTCGGCCGGCGGCCGTGTCGGTGCCGGCGGCGGGGTCGTCGGCCCCGGTGAGCCCGTCCGGGTCGGCCCCGGTGAGCCCGTCCGTACCGGCGCCGGCCGGCACTCCGACGGTGCCCGCGGCCGTGTCGCCGTCCGCCCCGGCCGCGCAGCCCTCCCCCGCCGCGCCGTCCGCCCCCGATACCGCGGCTGCGCGGAGCGAGGCCGCGACGCTGGCCATCCCGTCGATCCACCTGGCGGGGCTGTCGGTGGTCCCCTACCAGGGCACCACCGACGACGGGCCCGGTACCCGGATCCAGAACCGCGGGGTGGCCGCCAGCCCCTACGGCGAGCAGGGCGGCGTCGGGCCGGGCGAGGTGGGCAACTACCTGGTCACCGCGCACCGCCTCTCGGCCGGTGGCCCGCTGCGGGATCTGCCCTCCGTGCGCGAGGGCGATGTCGTGCTGGTGACGGTGGGCGGCACCGAGTACGAGTACGTGATCACGGGCACCAGGAGCACGTCGTTCCGCTCCCCCGGGTCGCTGGCCGAGCAGCGGGCCGCCGTTCCGGGCCGGCCGGGTGAGAGCGCCGTCCAGCCGATGATCACCATCTCGACGTGTGCCACCCCGGAGGACAACGCCGCGGGCAACCGCTGGCGTGACGCGAACGGCAACCCGGAGCACCGCATCGACAAGATCGGTGTCCTGCGCGCCACCCGCCCCGCGGCCTGAGCCCCCGGGCGGGGGCCCGGCCGCGGCTGCGGCTGTGGGCTCAGGCGTCGAGGCCGTCGGCGGCGAGGGGGACGTCGCCGGTGGTCTTGCTGTAGCCGAGGGATTCGACGATCAAGCCGTTGCGGACGGTGGTGAGGTTGACGCCGCGCACGGAGTCGGTGGGGCCGTCGCCGAAGCGGTAGCGCCAGCGGACGGTGGCGTGTTCGCCGGCGATGACGATGTTCTCCGGTTCGAAGCGGGTGGTGCGGTCGTCGGCGAGGGCCTGCCAGAACTCCAGGCAGGCGGTGCGGCCTTCGTAGCGGGCGCCGTCGGGGGCGGGCTGGATGGCCTCCATCACGCAGTCGTCGGCGATCAGGTCGGTGAGCAGGGACGCGTCGTGCTCGGTGAAGGCGCGGTTGAAGCGGTCGATGACCTCGGCCGTGGTGCGGTGCGACATGCCGGAACCCCCCAGAAGTAGAACGGTTGGTCTATCTGTCGTGAACCATATAGACCGGTTGATCTACTCGTCAACCGGTGGCAGGCTGTCCGCCATGACCACCACGCGCACACGCCCCACCCCGGGCCCCCGCGAGCGCCTCCTGGAGGCCGCCCAGCAGCTCACCTACAGCCAGGGCGTCGGCGTGGGGGTCGACGCCCTGCTGAAGGCGGCCAACGTGGCGCGGCGCTCGCTCTACGAGCACTTCGGCGGCAAGGACGGGCTGATCGCCGAGGTCCTGCGGCGCAGCGCGGAGGCGGACGAGGCGGCGTACGTGCGGACCATGGCGGCGGCGGGTGAGGATCCCCGGGCGCGGCTGCTGGCCGTGTTCGACGGGATCGGGGAGGTGATGGCGCGGGAGGACTTCCGTGGCTGCCGTTACCTGGCGGCCGATCTCGCGCTCGCCGACCCCGAGCACCCGGGCCACGCGGTGACCCGGGAGTACCGGGCGCGGGTGACCGGGCTGCTGGAGCGCGAGTTGGCCGCGCTCGGGCATCCGCGGCCCGGGGCCGGCGCCGATCAGCTGCTGTTGCTCATCGACGGCGCGCTGGCGGCGGGGGCGACCCGGCCGGGCACGGATCCGGCGCCGGCCGCCCGCCGGCTCGCGGAGCTGGTCCTCGCTGAATAGCCCGGCCGGGGGCGGGTCTTGGGGGGGCGGTCGGGTCAGCGCGGCGTCAGGTCGCCGCGTCGCCGGCCGCGTCGTCGGCCGGGGCGGGGATGGCGTGTTCCGCGGCGCGGCTGACGGCCTCCCACTGCGCCCAGGTGTCCATGCGGGTGCGGGCGAGGTCGAACGCGAGGTCGTAGACCATGCTGCCCAGCAGCAGACGCAGCGGTGGTTCGTCGCTGTCGACGAGTGCGAGCAGTGCGGTGGCGGCGAGCTTGGGGTCGCTGTCGACCGAGCCGTCGGCGAACTGCCGGGCCAGTTCCTCGCGCAGCGGGGTGTAGGCGTCGAGGGGGGCGGTGGTGCGCATGGCGGTGTAGAGGTCGGTCCAGTAGCCGCCGGGCTGGATCATGCTGACCTTGACGCCGAAGCCGGCGGCTTCGGCGGCGAGTGCTTCGCTGAGGCCTTCCAGGGCGAACTTGCTGGCGCTGTAGAGGCCGGTGCTGGGGAAGCCGCCGAGGGCGGCGATGCTGGAGACCTGGACGAGGTGGCCGTGGCCCTGGTCGCGCAGGACGGGCAGGACGGCCTGGCTGACCCAGAGTGCGCCGAAGAAGTTGACGTCGAGTTGGGCGCGGGCCTCGGCTTCGGTGAACTCCTCGACCATGCCCATGGAGAGCATCCCGGCGTTGTTGACGACGATGTCGAGTCGTCCGAAGTGGTCGGTGGCCTTGCGCACGGCGGCGAAGACGGCGTCGCGGTCGGTGACGTCCACCTGCAGGGGCAGGACCCGGCTGGGGTGGGCGGCAGCGAGGTCCTCCAGCGGGGCGAGGGTGCGGGCGGCGGCGGCCACGCGGTCGCCGGCGGCCAGGGCGGCCTCGGTGAAGGCGCGGCCCAGGCCGCGGCTGGCGCCGGTGACGAGCCAGACGCGGCTGGTGGTGTCGGCCGGGGTGGTCATGGTGCGGTGCTCCTGTTCGAGGGGAGGGACGGGGTTCGTGGGCGGGCCGGGGCGGTCGGGTGCGGCGGCCGGTCGGGTGCGGCGGCCGGTCGGGTGCGGGGGCCGGTCGGGTGCGGGGGCCGGTCGGGTGCGGCGGCCGGTCAGCTGCGGCGGGCGGTCAGCTGCGGCGGGCGCTCCAGACGGCCAGGGCGGTGAGGAGGGCGAAGAGGGCGCCGGTGGTCAGGACGCCGTTGAGGCTGAGGTGGGTGGCGACGATGCCGCCGACGAGCGCGCCGAGGGCGATGGCGAGGTTGTAGACGGAGGTGTTCAGGGCGGTGGCCGCTTCGGCCGAGTCGGGTGCGGCCTTGAGGATCCACGTCTGGACGCCGACCGGCACGCCGCCGAAGGCCAGTCCCCAGCACAGCAGCAGCAGGGCACCGCCGACGGGGGTGCGGCCGGCGAGGGGGAAGACGGCGAGGACCGCGGTCAGTACGGCGCCGACGGTGACGATGGTGGCGCGGACGTTGCGTTCCGCGGCCGCGCCGGCGAGGAAGTTGCCGAGGATGCCGGCCGCGCCGAAGCCGAGCAGGAGCGGGCCGATCGCGCCCTCGCCGATCCCGCTGACGTCCTGGAGGACGGGGCTGACGAAGGTGAACGCGGCGAAGTGGCCGCCCACCAGAAGGAACGTGGCGAGGACGCCGGCGCGGACCACGGGGTGGCGGAACTGCTGCGGCAGCGCGCGCAGGCGAACCGCCTGCTGGGCGGGCAGGGCGGGCAGCAGCAGGAGCAGGGCGACGAGGACGAGCAGGCCCAGTGCGCCGGCGGCGGCGAAGGCGGTGCGCCAGTCGGCGAGGCCGCCGATCAGCGTGCCGGCGGGCACGCCGAGGACGTTGGCGGCGGTCGCGCCGCCGAAGACGATCGAGACGGCCCGCGGGATGAGGCGCTCGGGCACCAGCCGCACCGCCACGCCCGCCGCGAGCGCCCAGAAGCCGCCGATGCTGATGCCGACGAGGAAGCGCGAGCCCAGCAGGACGGTGAAATCGGGGGCCAGTGCGGACAGCGCGTTGGCGAGCACCATCAGCGCGACCAGGCCGACCAGGGCGATCCGGCGGTCCAGGCGCCCGATCACCACCGGCAGCAGGGGCGCGGTGACGGCGGCGACCAGGCCGGGCACGGTCACCATCAGCCCGGCGGTCCCCTCGGAGACGTGAAGGTCCCCGCCGACGAAGGGCAGCAGCCCGACGGGCAGCGATTCGACGGTCACCAGGGCGAACGTTCCGACCGCCATCGCGACGACGGCGAGCCAGCGCCTGAGCGCCACCGGCTCGTCCGCGGTGGAGGTAGTGGGCACTGCTGCGGTGCCGGTCATGGTCACGGGTGTGCTCCGGGTCTGTAGGGCTCGGGCCGCCGCGAAGGCGTCGCGGTCGAGGGCAGGGGCGTGGACATGGCTACGGCGGGCCGTGGCCGAGGCGCGGACATGGCTGTGGCGCGGCCGTGGCCGCGGCGAGCCTGTTCCCGGCCCGCTGACGATCCTTCAGCTGTCCGAGGTGATCATCAACGCCGAACCTGCACAGGATCCGATAACCCTGACTTATGACCATGCCATGACGCACCGTCACGAATGCCTGGTGGCGCACGCCGGGGCCGTGTCAGGATCCGGCGGAAGGGGCCGTCAGGGTCCGCGCAGCCGAGGGAAGACCCGGTGGTCCGTACCACTGCCGCGCACCCTGCTCGCGGCTGCCCCGGTAGTGCTCGACGGCGGCCAGGAAGCCGGCGGGACAGGGGCCGGCCGCCCGATCGCGCGACCCCCGTCCGACGTCTGCGGCATTTCACGCGCGGGAATTCCCAGGATTCGGTCCGGTATCTCCTGCGACGCCCGCCACCCCTCCCCCGGCCCGGCCTTTCCGGATTTCATCGTCCGGGATTTCCGGCCGACGTCAAAGAATTGTGGCGGGATGTCAAGGGATGTCAAGATCTCAAGATCTTTCAAGGTTGGCGCGGGGGAACGTCAAGACCGGGAGATCAGGGGCGGCGGGGGCGTTGACGGCTGTTACCGTGCTGGCATGGATATCTTTCCGCTGCCCCGATTCGGGCTCGTCGTGCCCCCGGAGAACCCTATCGCGGAGCCCGAGTACCACAGCTATCTCGTCCCCGAGATGAATGTGTACACCACGCGTTTCCCGGTGACCGCGGAATTCAACCGGGAAACGATGGAGATGTACAACGAGGTGCTGCCGGAGGTGCTCGCGACGTTCGGGCAGTTGCGGCTGGACGCGACGGTGGTGGCGTGCAACGCCTCGCACTACCTGCTGGACCCGGACGGGGACCGCGACTTCGTCGCCGAGCTGTCGCAGCGGTTCGGCTCGCCGGTGACCTCCTCGACGCGGGCGATCGTGGACCTGTGCGAGGCGCTGGGGGTGTCGGAGCTGACGCTGGTCTCCCCGTACGCGCCGTGGCTGACCGAACTGTCCCGCGGCTACTGGGAGAAGGCCGGTCTGAGCGTCGAGCGGATCGTCTACACCCCGTCCGCGGTGGACGAGGACGGGGTGGACGTGGGGTTCAACCCGTACCTGGTGACGACCGAGACGATCCGCCGGCGGATCGCCGAGGCGAAGGTGCCCGAGGACGCGACGGTGCTGTTCACCGGCACCGGCATGCACACCCTGCTCGCGGCGACCGAGCTCGCCGAGGCGAACTCCTCACGCACGCTCATCACCTCCAACCTCGCCTCGGCGTGGTGGGCCCGGCGCACCGCGGGCCTGTCCGGCTTCGCCGCCGCGCACCCGCTGGTGCAGCGGCTGGAGCGCGAACTGGCCGCCCGCTAGGGCCGGTTCGTCCCGCTGTTCTTCATCGTCCGTCTGTGAGCGCATTCTTCAAGGAGGGCCGGCCGTGGCCGCCAACAGCGAAGCTCCAACGCCCGATTCGCCCGATGCCCTGGTGGCCGTGGTCAGTGGCGGTGCGTCCGGGATCGGGGCGGCCGCCGCGACCGCGTTGATCGCCCGGGGCGTGCGCGTGGCCGCTTTGGACCTCAACCCCGACGAGGTCGCCGCCCCGGCCGTGGGCATCGGCTGCGACGTGTCCGACGACGCGTCGGTGCGCGCCGCGGTCGATCAGGTGGTGGAGCGGTTCGGGCGCATCGACATCGTCGTCAACAACGCCGGTATCGCCGCCCAGGGCGGCATCGACGACAACGACGACGAGGAGTGGCTGCGCGTGCTGAACGTGAACGTCGTCGGCATGGTGCGCCTGGCGCGCGCGGCCCTGCCCCACCTGCGCAAGTCGCCGGCGGCGGCGGTCGTCAACACTTGTTCGATCTTCGCGTGGACCGGGGTGCCCAAGCGCACCCTCTACTCCGCCTCCAAGGGGGCCGTCCACGCGCTGACGCTCGCGATGGCCGCGGACCACGCCCGCGAGGGCATCCGGGTCAACGCGGTCGCCCCCGGCGCCGTCGACACCCCGTGGATCACGCGCGTGCTGGCGATGGCCCCGGACCCGCAGGCGGCGCGGGCGGCCCTGGACGACCGGCACCCCATCGGACGCCTGACCCGGCCCGAGGAGGTCGGCGAGGCCATCGCCTACCTGGCCGCCTCGGCCTCCGGCACCACCGGAACCGTCCTGTCCGTCGACGGCGGCATCCACACGCTGCGCCTGTAACCGAACCCCACCGCCCCGACCCCGGCACCGCTCCCCCGCCACCGCTCCCCCGCCACCGCTGCCCCGGCGCGCTTGCCCCGGGCGCATCGGCGCCCCGGCGGCCCCGTGACGGCCCGACCGCCCGACCGCCCGAGGGCTCGAGGGCCCGACCGCCCGACGGCCCGGCGGTTCCGCAAAGCCCTCGACCAGCCCAGGATCCAGTCACGTTGACCACGCCACCTCGTTCCCGGCGATGCGGCGGGGAGCACGGCCCCTTGCGGCGCTGCAACCGCTCGCCCGGTCCGCGGGCCGCCCGTCCCGACCCCGCGCCTACCGGACTTGACCCTCACATTAATGGAAAGGTTTCAGCATCCCGTCATGAGGAGCACCGAGCCGTCTGTCGGCACCGCCACCCCCGCACCCCCCGTCCCCGAGGCACCGGGCACCACCGGTGCGCCTGACACCGTAGGCGCTGCGCCCGCCGAGGGCCAGAAGCTGCCGATGGCGGCTCTGCTCGCGCTGGCCGTCGCCGTGTTCATCACCAGCCTCACCGAGACGCTGCCCGCCGGGCTGCTGCCCGAGATGAGCTCCAGCCTGCACACCAGCGAGTCGGCCGCCGGGCAGACGGTGACCATCTACGCGCTGGGCACGGTGCTGACGACGATCCCGCTGTCCGCGGCGACCGCCGGCTGGTCGCGCAAGCGCCTGCTGCTGGCCGCCATGGGCGGCTTCGCGGTCGCCAACACCGTGACCGTCGTGTCGTCGAACTACCCGCTCACCCTGGCCGCCCGCTTCCTCGCCGGCGTCGCCGCGGGCCTGGCCTGGGCGCTGCTGGCCGGCTACGCCCGGCGCATGGTCGCCCCCGCGCTGGAGGGCCGGGCGATCGCGATCGCGATGGCCGGCATCCCCCTGGCCCTGTCGGTCGGCGTGCCGGCGGGTACGTTCCTGGGCCAGGTCGCGTCCTGGCAGACCGCGTTCCTCGTGATGACCGTACTGACCGTGCTGCTGCTGGTGTGGATCACGGCCATCGTGCCCGACTACCCCGGGCAGGAGCGCGGCGGCAAGATCCCCGTGCGCAGCACGTTGAAGGTGCCGGGGGTGACGGCGGTGCTGTTCGTGATGCTGGTGTTCGTGCTGGCGCACACCATCCTCTACGCGTACATCGCCTCCTTCCTCGACCACGCCGGGATGGGCGACCAGACGGACGCGGCGCTGCTGGTGTTCGGTGTCGCGTGTCTGGTGAGCATCTGGGTGGTCGGCACCTACATCCAGGGGCACCTGCGGAACCTGACCATCGCGAGCACGCTGCTGGTCGGGGTCGCGGTCGCGGTCCTGGGGGCGTTCTCGGGCACCCACGCGCTGGTGTACGTGGCGGCCGCGCTGTGGGGGCTGGGCTGGGGCGGTGTGCCCACGCTGCTGCAGACGGCCGCGGGTCAGGCGGGCGGGGACGCGGCGGACGCGGCGCAGGCGATCCTGGTGGTGCTGTGGAACGTGGCGATGGCCGGTGGCGGCATCATCGGCGGTCTGCTGCTGGACTCCTCCGGGGCCGGGCCGCTGCCGTGGACGGTGTTCGGCCTGCTGGTGCCGGTCCTGGCCGTGGTGGTCGCGGCCCGGGTGCACGGCTTCCCCGGCCGGCGTGCCCTCGACGCCAGCTGACACGACGTCATGTCGCTGGCCCTGCGGGGCCGGCATCACAGCGCCCGGCGGCACCGACACCGCGGCCCGGGACGTCGCGTCGCGAAGCCCCCTCTCGCGGCGCGCCCCGGGGCCGGGTCGGTGCCGCCGGGAACAGCCGCGCGGGGCGCCGGCGATGGTGCAGCAGCCATCGCCGGCGCCCCGCGCGGCTTTCGTCGTACCCGGGCGACTCCGCCGGCAGGCACGGCGGGACGGCGAGGCGGCGAGGCGGCGGCGCAGCGGCGCAGCGGCGGCGGGGCGGCGGCGCAGCGGCGGGGCGGCGAGGCGGCGGCGCAGCGGCGCAGCGGCGGCGGGGCGGCGGGGCGGCGGGGCGGCGGCGCAGCGGCGGGGCGGCGGCGCAGCGGCGCAGCGGCGCAGCGGCGGGGCGGCGGGGCGGCGGCTCACTGGCGGGGACCTGGGGCCGGTGTGCTCCAGCGCGGGTCGATGCGGTGCAGCCAGGCGTCCTGGGCGTCGGCCAGCGGGTGGCGCAGCGGCAGCGGGAGGAAGCGGCAGGCGAAGACGAGGCCGGCGTCGTCGCCGCCGCTGTGGACGCGGTGTTCCCAGGCGTCGGGGGCATCGCGGGGTACCCGCAGGTGGAGGAAGGTGGTGTGCCGCGGCTGCCCGGTGTCGGGGTGGGGGCGCCCGTCCGTCGTGACGATCCCGACCACGGTGGCCGTCAACAGTCCGGTCTCCTCGATGACTTCCCGCAGCGCCGCCTCCTGTGGGCTCTCACCGGGTTGCACTCCCCCGGCGGGGACCTGGGTGCCCGCCTGCGGCAGGCCGGCGTGGTCGAAGACCAGCAGCTCGGGGACGGCGCGTCGGCGGATCACGTCGGCGGCGACGCGGATTCTGGGTGGGCTCGTCATGGTGTCCTCATCGGGCCCGGTGGCCGGCCGGCGGCGGGGCGTGGCGGTGTGGGCCGCAGCAGGTCCAGCAGGTCCGTCAGGGACGCGATCGCCGCCACGCCCGTGGGCGGCGGGTCACCGGCGGCGGGCTCCCGGCACAGTGCGCGTCCTGCGTAGCCGAGGTCGAGGGCGGCGGCGACCAGGCGGGGGTCGTCGTCGACGAACAGGCACTGAGCGGGTGCGAGGCCCAGTGCGGTGGCGGCGTGGTGGTACATGCGCGGATCCGGTTTGTTGCAGCCCAGCTCGGCCGAGATCGCGTAGGCCTCGAAGAAGTGCCCGATGCCCAGTTCCTCGTGCAGGCGGGGCAGGTTGGGCCAGGCGTCGGACACCACCGCCATCCGTACGCCCCGCCGGCGCAGCTCGTCGAGGGTGGGTGCGACGTCGGGGTAGGTCTCCAGGACGGTGGGGGCGGGGACGTCGCGGCGCAGGTCGGCGAGCAGGTGCGGGTCCGGGTCCACGTCGAGGGCGTGGAGCAGCACGCGGTGGTAGTCGTCGGGGTCGGGGGTGGTGGGGGCGGCGTCGAGGAAGCGGTCGCCGGTGGCGACGGCTTCGGCGAACCGGGCGGGTGTGAGGTCCGGCCGGCGGGTCAGGACGGTCTGCTCGAAGTCGGCCCGCGGGTTCCAGCGGCCGCCGATCGGGCGGATCAGCACGCCCCCGGAGTCGAGGAGCACGGCACGCAGGTCCGAGGGGGGAGGAAGGAGCGGCGGTGTCGGCATCCGTCAAGTCTGGTGTCTGCCGGTGCGGTTGGTCGACCCCGATGGGCTTCGAGGGGGTCCGCGGGGGTGCGGGGCGGGTGGGTCAGTGCCGCATCGCCCACCGGTAGGCCTGCCGGGTGACGTCGGGGAGCAGGCGCAGCCGGCCGGTGGGCAGCGGGTGGCCGTTGGCGGTGGCCCAGGCGCAGGCGGCGTCGAAGTCGGGGTCCTCGGTGGTCATGTCGGGGGTTCCCATGACGGCGTAGGCCGGTAGCAGGGCGTGGGTGAGGAGGGCCTGGGGCAGGTCCAGGCCGAAGTGCTGTTCGACGACGGCGAGGGTGCGGCGGTTGCGCGCGGTGTGGTGCTCGTCGTCGGGGCGCCGGTAGGTGGTCCCGTCGGGGTCCAGGATGTCGGCGGCGACGAGGGCGGGCAGGAGCAGGTCGGGCTCCTCGCCCCAGCGGGTGCTCTCTTCGCCGAGGCCGAATCCGCAGATGTGGTGGCCGTCGCGGGCGTAGCAGACGAGGGCGGGCGGATGTTCCCTGACCGGGGTGTAGTGGACGACCTCGACCCCGTCGCGGGAGATCTCCTCCAGGCGCTCGGACCCCGTGGAGTCGCCGTACTCGAAGGCGAACGCCCACCCGGCGTGCTCGCCGATCCGGACGATGCCGTCGCCCCTGTCCCCCGGCCGGTAGATCAGCATGTCCAGCTGGAGCACCTCGGCATGGGTGATCGGCTCGGTTCCCGTCCCGGGCTGGGCGCCCATGCGCAGCGCGAGTTCCTGCGCGTCGATGCCGCGGGCCATGGTCACGCCGGACAGGTAGCCCGTTTCGCCGCCCTCGGGCAGCCACCGGATTCCGTCGCCCACGACATCTCCCCTCCTCGTGCCGTACCGCAGCGCTCCTGCGGTGTGGGTGCCGACTCTAGGGGGCGGCTCCGACACGCGAGAGGATGGACGGTCGGGACGGGGGTGCCGGACGGGCTCGGCACGGTCCGCCCGGGGCAGGCCCGGTAGGCGGTGGCCACGGGGTGCCCGGGGTGCGGGCAGGGGCGGGATGTCGCAGTCGGTGGGGGTGGCGGCGGCCCAGATCGCGGGGCCGGGGGTGCGGGCGTGGCTGCGGGCGCCGGTGGTGGCGGCGTCGGCGTGGGTGCTGCGGGAGTGGGCCGGTCTGTGCGAGTCGTGGGGTGAGGACGGCCTGCGGCGGTACTACCGCGCCAAGTCGGGCCGCGGCCGTGCGGGAGGGCGATGCCTGGCCGGCGGGCGGGGGGCGGTGACGACGCGGGTCTGCTGTGCGGTCTCGACGACGGGCTGGGGGCGCTGGCGTTGGCGTTCGACGAGGAGAGGGGTTCGCTCGCCGTCGACGTCGAGACCCGGGTGGACGTCGAACTGGCGACGTTGGTGTGGGCGTTGGCGGTGCTGCGCGCGATGGCGGGGTTCATGGCGGGTGACGACGGCGGGCTGGTGACGCTCACCGCCGAGGGGAGCGGCGCGCAGGTGCTGATGGCGCTGTCGCCGCACGGGTCGTGCTTCCTCGGCCGGGAGCGCGACGCGGCGGCGTGGGCGCGGGCCGGGGACCGGGAGTTCGACGTGCGGTGCGCCGTCACCGACGGCCCGGGGCGCGCAGATGGGTGCGGGCGGGGCGGCGGGTGCGGTGAGCGGGCGGCTGCTGGCGGGGCGCTGAGCCCGCGGGCCGGCCCTGCACGGGACCTGCACGGGGCCTGCGCGGGGTGCCGGGGGGTGCCGGGGGGGGTGCCGGGGGGTGTCGGGGGGGGTGCCGGGGGGGGTGCCGGGGGGTGCCGGGGTGCGGCGAGGCTCCCCGGGGGTCGGGGGGAGGTCGCACGCCTCGTTCCGACTGCCGGGGAGCCTCGTTCGCTGCGATGCCGTCACCCCCGGGGAAGGGCGACGGATCGCCGTCAGGTGGTGTAGCCGCCGTCGACCGCGAGGGCGGTGCCGGTGATGTAGTTGCCGCCGGGGCCGGCGAGGAAGGCGACGGCGTTGGCGATGTCCTCGGCCTTGCCGTAGCTGCCCAGGGCGGTGAGGCCGCGCTGGAAGTCGGCGGTGTCGCCGTCGGCGGGGTTCATGTCGGTGTCGATCGGGCCCGGGTCGACGGTGGTGACGTTGATGCCCTGCGGGCCGAGCTCGCGGGCCAGGGAGTTGGTCAGGCCCACCAGGGCGGCCTTGGCGGTGGCCTGGAGGACGAAGTTGCCGCCCGGGACACGGCCGTTGAAGCAGGAGCCGACGCTGATGATGCGTCCGCCCCGGCCGAGGTTGGGGGCGGCGGCCTGGGCGGCCAGGATGATCGAGGTGACGTCGACGGCGAGGACGCGGTCGATGTCCTCGGGGGTGATCTCGCCGAGCGGGCCGTAGGCGAGGAAGCCGGCGTTGTTGACGAGGATGTCGATGCCGCCGAGCTCGCGCACGGTCTGCTCCACGGCCTGGGCCGCGGTGGCGGGCCGGGTCAGGTCGGCCTGGATGACCAGGGCCGTGCCGCCGTCCGCCTCGATCTGCTTGGCGACCTCGCGGGCCTGCTCCTCGGCGTTGACGTAGGTGACGGCCACCGACGCCCCCGCCTCGGCCAGGCGCTTGGCGATCGCCGCGCCGATGCCGCGGCTGCCGCCGGTCACCAGGGCCACCTTGCCGGTCAGGTCACTCACTGCACTACCTCCAAGAGACGGCTTGCTGTTCGTCATGACGGGATACTGAAACCTTTCCATTAATGTGAGGGTCAAGCCGGGGTCGGACCGGCCTGGCCGGCAGCGCCGGCGGGTGGTTCGAAGGGGCCCGCCCGCGGCGCCGACCGCCCGGCCCACCGCCCGGCCCACGGCCGGGTCCGGGGCCGGGGCCGGGTCCGGGGCCGGGTCCGGGGCCCGTGCGGGGTGGCGGTGCGGCGGCCGTGGCGGGCGTGGCGGCGGCGGTGATGCCGCGGTTCAGGGCCGTGCGCAGGCGTGCGGCGAGCAGGCGCAGCCGCGGGCCGGTACCTGCCGGCCCCGGGCGCCCGGGGGCGGGTTCCGGGTCGGGTTCGGGGGTCACCTGGTGGGGGCGGGGGCGGGCCCGGTCACAGGGACGAGGTGGTGCCGCCGAACTGGAGCGGGTTGGACAGGACGACGCCGTGGCTGGCGATGTCGATGACGATGTGGTCGCCGTCGGTGAGGTGGAAGCCGTCGTGGAAGCTGGACAGGTCGGCGCCGGTGAGGACGTAGTTGACCAGGCCGGGGCGGCGCAGGGCGGGGAAGGAGAAGGCGCGGTCGACGAGGTCCTCGACGCGGAACCACAGGGCGTCGGCGCCGCAGTCGAACTTGCCTTCCCAGGCGGGCTGTCCGTCGCGCTCGATGGTGACGCGGCCGGTGGCGGCGCGCGGCGGCTCGCCGAGGAAGAGGTGGGGCGAGAACGCGGTGTCGCAGAGCTTGCCGGAGGAGGTGTAGCCGGGGTCGATGCGGTGCAGGCCGATGTCGCACAGGTCGTTGCCGAAGGTGTAGCCGGCGTAGTGCGGGACGCCCTGGTCGTCGTTGACGTAGACGAGGGCCATTTCGGCTTCCTCGATGATGATGACGGGTTCGGCGGGGACGACCAGGGGCTGGCCGGGCAGGCGCAGCCAGGAGCCGAGGCCCTTGAAGAACCACTTGGGCACGGGGGGCTGGTCGTTGTAGCCGACGATGGCTTCGGACTTGGCCTTGTGGGTGCCGAGGAAGCCGCTGACGAGGGCCTGGCCGCCGGCGGTGGTGGGCAGCAGCGGGGGCAGGGGCTGGAGTTCGGGGTCGCCGGCGGTGACGGTGAGGGTTTCGGCGGCCTCGACGAGGGCGGTGACGGCCTCGGGGCCGGCGTCGGTGAGGAAGGCGGCGCGCAGGGCGCCGTCGGCGACGTGGTGGAGGGTCTGGGGCTCGCCGGGGGTGGGGATGCCGAGGCTGACGTAGCGCCGGCCGCGGTAGGTGTACTCGCTGACGATGACGGACATGGGGCGTGGACCTCCGCGGTTGGGTCGGGAATCGGGGGCGGGTGAAGGAGGGACTGCGGGGCTGCGGCTCAGGCGCGGCTGCGGCTCAGGCGGTGGCGTGGGCGGTGGCTGCGGCTCAGGCGCGGCTGCGGCTCAGGCGTGGGCGGGGGCGGGGGCGGGGGCGGTCTGGGTGGGGGTGGTCTGGGTGGGGGTGGTCTGGGTGGGGGTGTCGTGGTGGGGGACGGGGTTGCCGGTGAGGTCGGTGAGGACGTCGGCGAGGCGGTCGAGGGCGGCTTTGATCCAGGGCAGGTCGAGGGGGGCCGGGCTGGTGAGGGCGGTGGTCTGCTCGGCTTCGGTCGTGCCGTAGATCTGGCTGGTGGCGGTGCGGATGCGCAGGAGGTCGTCGCTGTCGCCGAAGGCGGTGCCGGGCAGCAGGCCGACGCCGTAGTGCTGGGCGAAGTGGGTGGCGAGCTGGGTGGCGCCGGTGATGCCGTGGGCGGCGTGCAGGTGGGCGCGCAGCGGTTCGAAGCTCGGGTAGAGGTAGCAGGTGGAGCGGACGGGTTCGACCTGGGCGCCGGCGGCGGTGAAGTGGCGGGCGGCCTGGCGCACGACGCTCTCGTGCAGGCGGCGGGCGGCGGCGACGTAGGCGAGGATCTCGGGCGGTTCGGTGAGGGCGTAGGCGGCGGCGTCCTGGACGGGGGCGGTGGTGGAGGACCAGAGCTGGCTGGCGACGGCGGTCAGCCGGGTGTGGAGTGCGCGTCCCAGGGCGCTGTCGGGCAGGTGGGCGATGCCGGTGCGCCAGCCGCCGACGGCGAGGTTCTTGGTGAGGCCGGTGGTGACGACGGTGCGTTCGGGGGCGAGGGCGGCCGGGGAGAGGGCAGGGCCGGCGGGGGTGTCGTAGACGAGGTCGCAGTAGATCTCGTCGGAGACGATGACCAGGTCCAGGTCGCGGGCCGCCTGGGCGAGGCGGCGCAGGGTGTCAGGGTGGGCGATGGTGCCGGTGGGGTTGTCGGGGAGGGTGACGACGACGCTGCGGGGGTTGCGTCCGGCGGCGCGGGCGGTGGTGACGGCCTCGCGCAGGGCGTCGGGGTCGGGGACGCCGCCCTGGCCGGGCAGGGTGGGGACGTTCAGGGGCCGGGCGCCGGCCATGCGGGCCTGGGTGGCGTAGCTGACCCAGCTGGGGACGGGGACGATGACGTCGCCGCCGATGGCGAGCATGAGGGCGAACAGCAGGGGCTTGCTGCCGGGGCCGCAGACCACGAGGTCCGGGTCGGTGGGCAGGTTGCGGCGCTCCCAGTAGCCGGCGGCGGCTTCGCGCAGGGCGGGGCTGCCGGCGACGGGGCCGTAGGTGTTGCGGTGGGCGGCGGCGGCGAGGCGTTCGCGCAGTTCGGGCAGGACGGGCAGGCCGATCTCTCCGCTGGCCAGGGAGAGGACCTGTTCGCCGGCGCGGCGGCGGCGGGCCATCTCGGCGTCGGCGGCCAGGGTCGCCGACATGGTCACCGGCACGGGTTCGGGCATGGTGGGCTCCAGGTGGTCGGGCTCGGGCGGCCGGGGCCGGTCGGCGCAAGTGCGGCAGGGGCGGCAGGACGGCAGGGGCGACAGGGCGACAGGGGCGACGGGGCGGCAGGGGCGACGGGGCGGCAGGGGCGGGGCAACGGGGGTGCGGCGCGCGGTGGTTCGGTGGCGGGGTGCTGCTGGGCTGGTGCGGGGTGGTGCTGGGTGGTGCGGGGTGGTGCTGGGCTGGTGCTGGGTCTGTCTCTTATACACATCTAGATGTGTATAAGAGACAGGTCCAGCAGGCCGGGGTTGTCGGTGGCGTCCTGGAAGGCGATGGTGCCGCCGAGCATGACGCCGGCCAGGACGCCCTGGCCGAAGCCGGAGTAGTGCACGAGCGGGCTGGTGACGGTGGCCACCAGGTCGTCGCCGAGCATGAAGGTGTCGACGTAGCCGCGCACCCCGGAGTGGACGGTGTTCTGGCTGTGCAGGACGCCCTTGGACTCGCCGGTGGTGCCGGAGGTGAACAGCACCACGAACGGGTCGTCGGGGCCCAGTTCGCGTCCGTCGAGCCGGCCCTCGTAGTGCTTCTCGTGGGGGACGGCGACGAAGTGGTCGTGGAAGTCGATGGCGTCCTGGAAGGCGTGGCCGCCGAGGACGACGACGTGTTCCAGCGGCAGTTCGTCCTTGAGGGCCAGGACGGTGGCGGCCAGCGGGTAGCCGTCCCATTCGGGGACGGTGATGCACACGGTGGCCTCGGTCAGGGCCAGGCGGTGGCGCAGTTCGTCCTCGCGGCAGACCGGGGCGATGGGGCAGATGACCGCGCCGACCCGCATGCAGGCGAACATCAGCGGCACGATCTCCCAGCGGTTGGGGAGCTGGGCTGCGACGAAGTCGCCCGGTCGGACGCCGAGTTCGAGCAGGGCGCCGGCGAACCGGTCGGTCAGACGGGCCAGTTCGGCGTAGTCGAGGGTGTCGGTACGCGAGTCGGCCAGGCGGCGGGCGGCGATGGCGAGCTTGTGCGGGCGCTTGGCGGCCTGGCGGCGCAGGTCGTCCAGGAACGTCTCGTCGCGCCACCAGCCGCGGCGGCGGTACTCGGCGGCGCGGTCCTCGGTGGTGGCCGAGGTCAGGCCGGTGTGCACGGCGGTGGTGGTGGCGGTCACCGGCGCTCCTTGCGGCGGGTGTCGAGCAGTTCGGGCAGCGGGTCGCCGGCCCGGGAGGCGGCGATCTGCAGCAGGTCGCGGGTGTTGCGGCGCACGGTGTCGGCGACCCAGTCGAACACCCAGGCCTTGCGGGCCTCGTGGCCGAGCTCGAAGGGGACGACGCGGGTGACGGCCAGGGCGGCCGAGCCGGCGCCGCCGATGTTGGAGATGACGCCGGGCACCAGGGTGGCGCCGCAGGCGCGCAGCTTCTCGCGGGCCTGCTCGGTGGAGGAGATGTTGCCGCCTTCGACGACCAGGCCCGCGCGCAGGCGGTGCGCGTTGTCGTCGTTGAGGGCGTGCTTCTGGGCGGCGAGGATCAGCAGGTCGGAGTCGACGTCGAGCCAGGCGTCGGGCTCGGTGGAGACGGTGACGTGCTGGGGCAGGCGGGAGCGGTCGATGCGGCCGAACTCGTCGGTGATGGCGATCAGGTCGGCGACCGGCAGGCGCTCGGCGCTGATGGTGCCGGCGATGTCGGCGACGCCGACGATGACGTGGCCGCGGGCCTGGAGGAACTCGGCGACGGCGCGGCCCACCGCGCCGAAGCCCTGGATGACCACGCGGGCCGGCTCGGTGCGGGCACCGGCCTCGAGGGCGGTGATCGCGGCGACGCCCACGCCGTGGCCGGTGGCGTCGATCAGCGGCTCGTAGTAGGTGCGCCAGTCGATGGGCATGTCGGGGGCGCCGAGGCGGTAGCGGGGGTCGTAGCCGGCCTCGTCGAAGAAGATCGCGCGGTCGCCGGGGGTGACGCCCATGTCGATGCCCAGGTGGATGCCGCCGTGCAGGAGGGGCTTGACGGTGCGGCCGAAGGTGCGGAAGGTGCGCTCGCGGTCGGTGCCGTCGGAGACGATGCCGGCCTTGGCGCCGCCGATGGGCAGGCCGGCGAGGGTGAACTTGTGGGTCATGTCGCGGGCGAGGCCGGCGACCTCCTCCTCGGTGACCCCGGGGGTCATGCGGGTGCCGCCCATGGCCAGGCCGTTGTACAGCGAGTCGACGACCACCCAGCCCTTGATGTCGCCGCCGCTGCCGTTGAGGTGGACGGTGAAGGCGGGGTCTTGCTTTTCCAGATCACTCATGTGCCGTTTCCTTGGATACGTCGTAGCCGAGGCGGGCCCGCCGCGCGCCCCTGTGGGGCGGCGCGCGGCGGCCGTCGATGGGGTGGTGCGGTGCTGTACGGGCCGGCCCGGGGCCGGGGGCAGGGGTGGAGCCGTGCGGGGCCGGTGCTGGTCTCCAGGGCCCCGGCCCCGGGCCCGGGGGCGGGCGGGGCGGGGTGGAGCCGTGCGGGGCCGGTGCTGGTCTCCCCCCAGGGGTCCAGGCCCGGGCCGGCCCGGGCCTGACAGGGCCGGGCCGTGCCGGGCCTGACAGGGCCGGGCCGTGCCGGGCCTGACAGGGCCGGGCCGTGCCGGGCCTTCGCAGGCCGTGCCGTGCCGGGCCTTCGCAGGCCGTGCCGGGCCGTGCCGGGTTTGGCGGGCCGTGCCGGGCCGGCCCGGGCCTGGCCAGGCCGGGCCAGGCCCGGCCGGGGGCCGTGCCAGGCCGTGCTGGGCCGTGCCGGGCCTTCGCAGGCCGTGCCGGGCTTGCCGGGCCTTGGCAGGCCGTGCCGGGCTTGGCGGGCCGTGCCGGGCCGGGCCGGGCCCGGCCGGGGGCCGTGCCGGGCCGTGCTGTGCCGGGTTTGGCGGGCCGTGCCGGGCCGTGCCGGGCTTGGCGGGCCGTGCGGGACCGGTGGTGCGGGTGGGCACCCGGGTCGGCACCCGGGTCGGTGCGGGTTACTGCTGGTAGAGCTGGGCGAAGCCGCGCAGGATCTCCATGCCGTCGCTGCGGAACTCCAGGTGGGCCTGGGAGCCGTGGATGCGGCCGTCGTCGGAGCGCAGGAACTCCACGGGCGCGTGCTCGGAGCGTCCGATGGAGCGGAAGCCCGCAGGGGCCTCCTGCAGGTAGAGGGTGTGGCGGTGGAAGACCGTCACGGTCGGCTTCACGTGGGTGAAGAGCGCCTCTTCCTTGTCGACCTGGACCTCGTAGCCGCCGACGCGCTGCGGCCCGTCGGCCGGGCGCCCGCCGTTGGCGACGGCGATGATCTGCATGCCGCCGCAGATCCCGAAGACGGGGACGTCGGCGTTCATGACCAGGTCGATGAGCGGCTTGTAGAACTCGGTGTCGTAGGCCCTGACCTTGGTGCCGCTGAGCACGATGGCCTGGTAGCGGCCGTCGAGCTTGGCGGGCACGGAATCGGCGCGCACGGCGTCGGTCTCCGAGCCCAGGTCCTCGAAGCGCTGGCGGAGCTGCTTGAGGGAGAGGGTGCCGTTGTTGACCACTAGCACTCGGGATTGCGCCACGGGCGTGCTCCTCAGGTTCGCGTGATGACGGTGCCGGTGCGGGCCTGGAGCAGGTCCGACACGCTGGCGCTGCCGATGACGACCCGCTCCACGCCCGCCTCCAGGGCCTCGCCCGCGGCGCGCAGCTTCTTGCGCATGCCGCCGGTGGCGCCCTTGTCGCGGAACGCGGCCGCGTCCGCGGCGCTGATCCGCTTGACCGGTTCGCCGTCGATGAGCAGGTGGGCGACGTCGGTGACCAGGACCAGGTCGGCGGCGCCGGCGGCGCCGGCGATCGCGGCGGCCGCCCGGTCGGCGTCGGTGTTGATCTCCTGGCCGGCCTCGTTGCGGGCGAGCGGGGTCACCAGGTAGGCGTGGCCGGCCTGGAGGTTCTTCAGCGGCGCCGGGTCGACGCCGGTGATCGGGCCGACCAGGTTGTCCAGCTCGACGAGTTGCTTGTCGCGCCACCACCAGCGCTCGCCCGCCCCGGCCTTGACCAGGCCCTCGCTGCCCAGCAGTCGCTCACCGGTGATGCCGCGGGCCGAAAGACGCGCGAACACCTCCTCGGCCATGGCCGCGCTGACGGTCTTGATGTCGGCGATGACCTCGGGCGTGGTCCAGCGGCTCTGGTTGCCGTAGCGGTCACGCAGGATCGCCGACGGCTCGGTGTAGCGGGGGTTGAGCTCGCGCAGCGGCTTGGACCAGCCGTGCACCAGGATCAGCGGGTGGGTGCGGCCGTAGGCGGCCAGGTCGTCCCACCAGGCGTCGGCGAGGCCGTCCAGGCAGCTGCCGCCGAGCTTGACGACGGTGGGCACCACCACCGCCCCGCCCCCGCCCCCGCCCGTGTCCGCGCCTGGGTCCGGGTTCGCGACCGGGTTCGCGTGCGTGTCCGGGTTCGCGGCCGTGTGCGTGTCCGGGTTCGCGTGCGTGTCCGGGTTCGCGGCCGTGTGCGTGTTTGGGTTCGGGTTCGGGTGCGTGTCCGGGTTCGGGTTCGTGTTCGGGCTCATGCGGGCATCACCGGCTGCATGGTCAGGCCGCTCTCCTCCGGCAGGCCGAAGCGGATGTTCGCGGCCTGCAGGGCCTGTCCCGCGGCGCCCTTGATCAGGTTGTCGAGGGCGGCGAGGACGACGATGCGCCCGCCCTCCTCGTCGTGCAGGGCCGTCACGTCGCAGAAGTTCGAGCCGAGGACGGCCTGCGGGTCCGGCACCGGGATCAGCGTCTCGTTGTGCCGGCGCACCCGCACGAACCGGTGCTCCTTGTAGAAGCGGGTGTAGGCCCGCTGCAGGTCCCGCTGGGTGACCGGCTCGTCCGTGAACACGTACGCGCTGGTCAGCAGGCCGCGCACGTGCGAGACGCCGTAGGCGGACATCGTCAGCGAGTCGATGCTGCCCTGCTTGCCGCGTTCCAGGAAGTCCGCGACCTCGGCGGCGTGACGGTGCCCGGTCGGCGCGTAGGGGGCGATCGCCCCGCTGCGGAACGGGTGCAGGTCCGCGGTGCGCAGTTGCAGGCCGCCGCCGCTGGAGCCGGACTTGCCGTCCACGACCACGGTCTTCAGGTGCAGGCCCAGACCCAGGGTGAGCGGGGCGAGGCTGACGGTCAGGGCGGTGGCGTAGCAGCCGGGGATGGAGATCAGCCGGGCGCCGGGCAGTTGGTCCTTGACGAGCTCGGGGACCCCGTAGACGAAGCGGTCGGCGAGGTCGGTGGTCCGCTGGACCTTGGGGTACCAGCGGTCGTGGAGCTCGGGGGTGCGGATGCGGTAGGCGCCGGAGAGGTCGACGATGGTGGCGACCTTGTCGGCGAGCAGTTCGGACAACTGCGCGGAGACCGGGGCCGGGGTGGCCAGGAAGAGGACGTCGACGTCGGCGACGGCCTCCTCGGTGACCGGCTGGACGGTCAGGCCAAGGTCCAGGCGCAGGTTGGCGTGGAGTTCGGCCGGGCGGCGGCCGATGTTGGAGGAACCCCCGAGGAAGGCCAGTTCCATCTCGGGGTGCTGGGTGATCAGCCTGATCAGATCGCCGCCGGCGAGCCCGGAGGCTCCGACGACACCTGCTCGGATCATGCGAGGATCTCCTGGACGTACGAGCCGATGGCGGTGGGGATGTCCGCCGCGGTGGTGGAGGCCACGCCCTTGAAGGCGGGGGCGTGGTTGACCTCGTTGACGACGAGGCCTTCGTCGGTGCGGAACAGGTCGACGCCGTAGATTCCGGCACCGAGTTCGGCGACGACAGCGTCGACGATCTTGACGAGGTCGGGGTCGTGGGCGAGCGCGCTGGACTGGTTGCCCAGGGCCGCGTTGCTGCGCCAGTCGGTGCCGGCGCTGGAGAACTCGGCCGCGGCGACGATCTCGCCTCCGACGACCAGGCAGCGCACTGAGCTGCCGGCGGCGAGGAACGGCTCGACCAGGCAGGCCTGTTCGAAGGCGTGGCCGAGGTCCTCGACGTAGTCGTAGACGGAGTGGGCGGTGTCGCTGTCGCGGATCAGGGTGACGCGCTTGCCCATCCCGCCGAAGATCGGCTTGAGGACGACGGGTGTGCCGATCTCCTCCAGTGCCTTGGCGAAGTCCTTACGGGACAGCACCAGGCGGTAGTCGGGCACCGGCACGCCGGCGCCGCGCAGCACGGTGCGCAGCAGCGCCTTGTTCTCGCAGGCGTTGATGGCACGGGCCGTGTTGAGGACCGGGATACCGGCGGCCTCGGCGAGGGTGGCGATCAGTCCGCCGCGGGTGTAGCTACGGCTGCGGACCAGCAGGGCGTCGTAGTGGTGGATGGCCGCGGCGTTCAGGCCGCCCAGGCACAGGGATTCGTCGTTGAGCCAGTCGACGCTCAGTCCCAGGGCGGGGCCGGCCTTGATCAGCTCGCGTTCCTCCCAGCTGATCCGGTCCGCGACGATGGCGACGTTGGCGGCCATGTTTACTGGCCCCAGTCGCGGAGCTGGACCTCGACCATCTGCAGGGTCAGCTGGCCGCCCTGCACGTCCTCCACGCGCAGGGTCAGCATGCACTCCGGGCAGGCCAGAGTCTCGCCCTGGACGACCGGCGGAACGGTCAGGTCGGTCTCGCACTCGGGGCAGACACCGGAAAGAGTGGCGGTGGACATCAGAGGACTCCAAGAAGGTGAGGCTGAAGAACGGACAACGGTGATACAGGCACACCGATCACGCCAGCGGACCGGTCACGCCGGCGACGCCGTGACGCCGTGACGCCGGTGACGCCAACGGACCGGTCACGCCGGCGACGCGGTGACGCCGTGACGCCGGTGACGCCGGTGACGCCGGTGATGCGGTGACGCCGGTGACGCCGGTGACGCCGTGACGCCGTGACGCGGTGACGCCGGTGACGCCGGTGGTGCGGTGGCGCCAGTGATGCGGTGGCGCCAGTGGTGCGGTGGCGCCGGTGATGCGGTGGCGCGGTGGCGCGGTGACGCGGTGACGCCGGTGGTGCCGGTGGTGCCGGTGGTGCGGTGGCGCGGTGGCGCGGTGACGCCGGTGGTGCCGGTGGTGCCGGTGGTGCGGTGGCGCCGGTGATGCGGTGGTGCCGATGGTGCGGTGGCGCCGGTGGTGCCGGTGGCGCGGTGGTGCGGTGGCGCGGTGGTGCGGTGGTGCCAGTGATGCGGTGGTGCCAGTGATGCGGTGGTGCCGGTGGTGCGGTGGCGCCGGTGACGCCGTGACGCGGTGACGCGGTGACGCCGGTGGCGCGGTGACGCCGGTGGTGCGGTGGTGCGGTGACGCCGGTGGTGCCGGTGACGCGGTGGCGCCGGTGGTGCCGGTGGTGCGGTGGTGCCGGTGGTGCGGTGGTGCGGCTTGTGTCGGGGCCGGGGTGGGTGTCCGGGTGCCCGAACGGCTGCAGGCGGGCCGCGGTTGGGCCGCCGGCCGTGCCGGTGCGCCCGATGCGGCGCGGCTTCGCGATGTAGCCGTGTGCGTGGTGGTGAAGGGTTGGCTCCGGTTCCCGTCCGGTCCGGCGCCTGGCCTCTCGGCCGGGGTCCGTGACCGGCCGTGGGGTGCCGGCGGGATCCGTCCCGCACGGCCCACGGCCCGCAGCACAGCCATCGAGGCACAGGGATCGAGGCGCAGGGATCGAGGCGCAGGGATCGAGGCGTGGGGATCGAGGTGTGGGGATCCGGGGGGGTTGTCGGGGGTGTCGGGGGGTGGAAGGCCTGCAACCCGGCTACGGTGCAGGCGGGTTGCCTCGGCCAGCCCCGCACATGGGGGCGCGTGCCGGTACGGGTTCCGGCCCGGACAGCGCTGCTACGTGGCAGCGGAGCAGGGGATCTGCCGTGGCCCGTCCCGTGCGGAGGTCACGCCCGGGGGTACTGCGGGTGGGACCGCTGTGGTGGGACTGCTGTGGTGGGACCGCTGTGGTGGGGCTGCCGTGGTGGGACCGCTGTGGTGGGGCTGCCGTGGTGGGCTGCCTCGGGTGGGGCGGTCTGGGGTGGGGCGGACTGGGTGGATCCGGGGGGTGGGTCAGGCGGCCTGGAACTCGATGGCGGCCTTGCGGATCGCGTCGCGGTCCAGCAGCGGCGCGCCGTTGCTTTCCTGACGGTTGACCAGCCAGGGGGTGAACGCCTCGACGTCGACGAACACGCCGGAGTCGGCCAGCGCCCACTTCACCAGCGCCGGGGTCAGACGGGTACGCACCAGCAGCTCACGGCTGTTGCCGACGAGCTCGGCGGGCAGCGTCTCGTACGCCTCGGGGTGGGTGAGCTGGCCGGGCAGCTCGTAGGCGAAGGAGTGCGGGGTGGTCGGGCCGGACTGGAACGCCTCGCCCAGGCCCGCGCCCTTGAGCGCGACCTTGGACAACTCGGTCAGGTGCGAGAGGTCGAAACGGGTGTCGCCGTGGATGACGCGCAGCGAGGTGAGCAGTTCCGCCAGCGGGGCGTTACCGCCGCGCTCGCCGATGCCGCCGACGGTGGCGGAGATCCACCGGGCGCCGGCGCGCACCGCGGCCAGGGAGTTGGCGACCGCCATGCCCAGCATGTTGTGGGAGTGGATCTCGATCTCGGAGCCGTCGATCGCGGTGAGGTCGGCGATCACCTCCTCCATCTGCCAGGGCGACAGGTAGGCGACGGTCTCGGCGAGACGGAAGCGGTCCGCGCCGGCCTCGAAGCCCGCCGCCACGTAGGGCACCAGGCGCTCGGCCGGGGTGCGGGCGCCGTCCTCGCCGCTGAAGGTGACATGGAAGCCGCGTTCCTTGGCCTGCGTGATCGCGGAACGGGCCAGCGTCTGCAGGAACTTGGCGCTCGGCGAGCCGAGCTTGAGACGGGCGTGCTGCTCCGAGGTCGGGATCGAGTACATGATGTGCCGGACGCCCAGGCGCTCGGCCTCGTCGAGGGCGCTCGCCACCTGCTGGCGGTCACGCACCACCACGAGAGTCATGCTGCGCTGCGGGCCGACGGCCTCGTGGGTGGCCAGGACCAGGTCGGCGTCCTTGGAGTTCGCCCCGGCGACCATCCCGACCTCGACCAGGTCGACGCCCGTCCTCACCAGCAAGTCCGCGATACGGGCCGCATCCCTGGGACCGAATTCCACACCTGCCATGTGAGCGGAATCCCGCAGCGTCGCGTCGGATATGTGCGGCAGTATCGGGAGTGTGTCCCCGTGCTCTGATGTTGCCATTGCCGTTCCCTCCTCCTGGATCCGGGCGGATACCCCCGGATCGGGCTCTGGACTGAATTCCCGCCCCTCTTAGACGGGCGAGGGGATCGAGCCAAAGCGCGGTGGTGCGGTGCGCTGATGACCATCCTGTCGGCCCCGGCCAGGGCCGGCAACGTTCCCCGTGTCGGGCTTTGTCAAGGACTGTCAGCGAACGTCACAAGCCGTTTCAGCCCTGCCAAAACACCCCCCGGGCCGGGAACCACCCAACCCACCCCCCCCACCCCGGGCCCACTCCCCACACCCCGGACCGACTCCCCACCCGGCCGACTCCCCGCCCGGGAACGACTCCCCGCCGCCCGCCGACGGCCGCATGCCATCCACCCGCGGCAGCCCGGCCCGGGCATGCCGTGGCGCCGATCTCCCCACCGCCACCACCCTCGAAACCGCCCCACCGACACCACAGCGCACGGCCCCGGAACCCACCCCCCTCACCCCACACGCACAAGACCCGCAGTGAGGGCCAAGGGCCCCACCCAGGCGGAACAGATCAGCACAACAGGCGCAACAGGCACGGGCCAAACAGGCCAAGCGAGCTGAACGCGGCCGGGCGGACGCCGTGGAGCTCCACACCGACCACGAGACAGTGACGAGACGTCAGTCCCGCCCCGGCGACAAGGAGGATCTCCAGGAAGACGGACGACCCACTCCACCAAGGTATCGAAGCCGACGTGGCCGTTCACTGCCTGCTCGACGTGCTCAACGGCCGAGGCGGGGAAGCCGCACGGGCCTCGGAGGAACCCGGCGGCCTCGGCCGGGCAACCCGGCCCGGGCCGGGGCCGGTCAGGATGCGGTGGCGGCGTTGCGCTCGACGATGGCGCTCGCGCGAGGGAAGGAATCGGTGCCGGTCTCGACCGGCGGCGTGAGCGGGCACGGACGAGCGACAGGGCCGACACCCCGCCCGGCCCACACCCCGCCCGGCCGGAGCGACGGCCCGGCCACCGTCAGGACCTGGCGAACCCGCCGCCCCGTGACAGACTCACCGATCGGCCGCCACCGCCACCGCCAGGCAGCCGGCCCGGCACCCCCGCTCAGTAGGGATGCCGGGCCGGAGACTGCACGCCCCACGCCGAGCACTGCCTGACCCGGACACAGGGCAAGAACTGCCCGGGCCGCAGGCGACCCGACCCGGACGCAGGTACGGGCCGGTGGGACGCCCACACGCCGGCCACACACGGGCCAGGGCGGCCCAGGTACGGGCCACGGGTGCGGGCCAGTGGGACGCCCACACACGACCCAGGTACGGACCGGTGGTGCGGTGGTGCGGTGGTGCGGTGGTGCGGAGCGGGAGCGGACACAATGGACGGCGGCCACCCGGCCCGGGCCGGGTGGCCGCCGGGGCCGCCGGGAGCGGGCGGGTTGCCCGGCGGGTTACGGCCGACACCCGGCACGGGACCGGACCCGGGACCCGGGGCGGGCGGGGCCGGGTCGCGGGCGGGGTCAGCCGCGGCCCAGACGGTAGCCGACGCCGTGGACCGTGATGATCCACTTGCCGCCGAGTTTGGCCCGCAGGTTGCTCACATGGGTGTCGATAGTGCGGGTGGACGCCGCCCACGTGGTGTCCCACACCCGGGCCATGAGCTCCTTGCGGGACAGCACGGTCTTCGGATCGGCCGCCAGGGTGTGCAGCAGGTCGAACTCCTTGGCCGTCAGCACCACCGGCCGCCCGTCCAACCGCACCTCACGCGTCGTGCCGTCGATGTGCAGCGGACTGAGCGAGATCGTGTGGGAGACCTGCGGGCGCGGATGGGCACGGCGCAGCACCGCTTCGATGCGTGCCAGCATCTCGCGGATCCCGCAGGAGGCGAGGACGCAGTCGTCCGCTCCGGCCTGCAGGGCCAGTACCCGGTCGAGCTCGGTGTCGCGGGTGGCGATGGAGATGATCGGCTTGTCCCCGGTGCGGCGGATCAGCCGGCACACCTCCAGGCCGTCGAGGTCAGGCAGGTCGAGGTCGAGCAGGACCATGTCGTAACTCTGGTGCGCGGCCAGCGCCTTGGCGCCGGTGTCGACGCTGCTCACCGTGTAGCCCTGGCGTTGCAGGTCCCGCACCCGTAGCTGCGCGGCCGCGGCGTCACCCGCCACGACCAGCACCGACACCACCCCCGAGCCCTGCGCCTGTGCCTGTGTCTGTGTCTGTCCCTGCGCGGGCGACGAAGCCGTGGGCGGCACGGCGGTGGGCCGCAGGGCCGCGGGCCGCACGGTGGTGGGCGCCACGCTGGCGGGCCGCACGGTGGTGGGTGTGAGGGTGCCTGTGGCCGCCGGGGCCGGGGAGGCCGTCACCGCCGAGGAGGTGAGAGCGGCCGGCGCCGCCCCGGCCACCGGGTGGCACGCACGCGCCCGGTGGGCCGAACGCGTCCCGGTTCTGGGCACCTGATACGTCATCTGAGTCATTGCTCCCCCGGGGATTGGTAAGCCAGTCGGGCGTGTGTGGGTATCGCCCTGGCGCCGCGCGCCATCCGCTCGGCGGCCACCGTCCGGAACGCCTCCGGGCCGGTGATGGACGTGTACGAGGTCATGGACCGAACCGACGGGACGACCGCCCGCCGCCGGCGCCCGGACGCGCCGGCGGTGCGACGCCGCAGCGCACCCCCGGCCCGGGCGGCCCGGACCGTGTGGGCGGCACGGGCAGCCCGCACCGCGCACGCGGCACCCGCGATGCCGACTTTGCAGAGGATGCGAACGATGCGGACGGCAGGGACGATGCGGGCGGTGGAGCCGGTAGGGGCGGTGCGCGTGGTACGGGCGACAAGCCCCCGGGACAGCGGCGGCGCGGCGTGGCGGACGTCTCCGGCGCACGCCTGATGGAGCGTCACCATGCCCTCCCCTGCCCAGGATCGACCGGCCCGCCCTGCCCCTGGCGGCCCATGATTCAAACATACACTCTAGTCCGTTTCATGGCCACAGACTAAAGATGGATCACGGTTCATCAATGTCCCACCGTACGGCCGGAGCTGGCGTGCCATCGCCCGATCGGGGCCCGCCCGGCCGGGATGCTGCCACCCGTCCATGAAATGCACTCAGATCCATGTTTGTATGAGAGGGTAATCGTGAACCAACATGCAAAGAAGTCGATGCAGTGGAGGCCCCGTGCGCCAGCCCTCGGACGAAGCAGCGCCCGTCGCGCCGCGACGCGAGCGCAAGAAGGAGCGCACCCGGGAGCACGTCTACGCGGCAGCGGTCGCCCTCTTCAGCCGCCAGGGCTACGCGGACACCTCCGTCGCCCAGATCGCCGCGCAGGCCGGCATCGGGCGCGGCACGTTCTTCAACTACTTCCCGCACAAGGAGTGCCTGATCAACATCTGGACGCAGGAACGCGTGCGCAAGCTCCACCGCCGCCTCGCGCCCCGGCTCCAGAACGCCCCCGACACGGCCGGGGCACTGCGCGCGTGCATGTCCACCCTCAGCGACCTCAACGAGGAGGAACCCGAGCTGAGCGCCGCCATGCTCACCGCCTGGATCCAGACCGGGCGCCTCCTGCAACCCGGCCCGCCCCTGGGCGCCATCCTCACCGACATCGTCGAACAAGGCCGCACCCGCGGCGAGATCCACACCACCGCGAGCACCGAACAGATCGCCGGCGCCCTACGCGACCTCTACATCGGCACCCTCCACCGCTGGAGCCACCCCACCGCCGACCGCGCCCGCGGCCGCCTGGACACCGAACTCCAACAAGCCCTCAACCTCCTCCTGAACGGCCTCACCCCCCACCACCCCCCCCCCCACCCCCACCCCCGCCCCGATACAGGCACCGCTCAAGGTGCCGGTACAGGTGCCGGTACAGGCGCCGACACCCGCACTCCCAGCAGCCGATAGACACCCGGGCATACGCGCGCAGGACACACCCGGACGCGCCCACCGGAAGCCAACGACGGACGCCGGCGCGGCGGCGAGCACCCGCCGCCGCCACGCACCGCCGACCCGCACCCCAGCCACGGACCACACACGAGCGGCCCCACCCACCACACGGCCAGGGCCACACCCACCACCCCACCCGGCGCCCCCGCGCCCGGCCCCGCGCACGGTCGGGCCCTCGCACGGACGGCGTGGCGTCGGTGGGCCCTCAGGCGGTCGGGCGGACGGTCGCCGGTGAGAGCGTCGCGCGGTCGGGCGGGCGGTCGGGCGGGGTGGCGGTGTGGGATGTGTCACCGTCGTGCTCCCGGGGCGGTCCGGCCCGTTTACGATCATGGGCGCGGGCACGGGGCCCGCCGTGCCTCGGCAGCGGCCCGTTGGGCGCCCGGCGATCGGAGCAAGGAGAAGCGCACGTGACCACCCCCACCGCCGTGCCCGACAGCTACTACCAGCGCACCGGCGAGGACCGCTTCAAGCCCACCCTCCACGCCCAGGGCGCCTGGCACCGCGACGAGCAGCACTTCAGCCCGCTGGGCGGTCTGATCGTCCACGCGATCGAGTGCCACCGGGCCCGCCACGGCAGCGACGCCGGCCTGGTCCTGGCCCGGATCAGCTTCGACATACTCGGCCTGATCGCCCTGGAGGAGTGCGAGATCGCGGTGGAAACCGTCCGGCCCGGACGCACCATCGAGCTGGTCGAGGCGACCGTGGTGATCGGCGACCGCGCCGTGGTCCGGGCCCGCGCGTGGTTCCTCGCCGAACTCGACACCGCCGCCGTCGCCGGCACCCATGAGAGCCGTATCCCGGCGCCCAAGGACTTGGAGCCCTGGACGATGAGCGCGATGTGGGGCGGCGGCTACATCGCCTCGATCGACGTCCGCCGCCGCGAGAGCGCCCCGGGCCGGGCCACCGCCTGGATCACCACCCCCCTCGAGCTGGTCGCCGGGGAACCCAGTACCGCGCACGCCTCCTTCGTCGCCCTGGTGGACACCGCCAACGGGATCGCCGCACGCCAACCACCCACCGAGTGGATGTTCCCCAATACCGACCTGACGATCCACTTCTTCCGCCGCCCCGAGGGCAGCTGGACCGGCCTGGACACCAGCGTCAGCTTCGGCCCCACCGGCCACGGCATCACGAGCACCGTCCTGCATGACCAGCACGGCCCCCTCGGCCGCGCCGAACAGATCCTCACCGTGCGCCCCCAGAGAACCACCTGACCCATCGGCCCCGCCCACCGGACGCCGGCCCCGGACCGCAACCACCGACCCCCGGGGACACCAGGAGCCCCTGACCTGACGATCCCACCAACTCCGACCCCGACACGGCCGGTGCAGTCGGGTGCGGCCGCACGCCCGCGCGAGCCGGTGCCCTCGGTACCGGGGCGGCCGATGCAGTTGATGCCGGTGTGGCAGCTCCGGTGTGGCTGGTCCGGTCGTTGTGGGGGTGGCCACGGTGGTAGCGTCCCCAGCACGTCGAATGCCGAACGCGGGGGTGGGGATGCGTCAGATTGTGGTGACCGGTGGCGGTACCGGGATCGGTCGAGCGGTCGCCGAGGCCTTTGCCGCCCAAGGCGACCAGGTGGTGATCACCGGACGCCGCAAGGACGTGCTGGAGCAGACCAGTGCACAGCTCGGCGTGAACGTGCGCGCCGTCGCCTTCGACGCGAGCGACCCCGTGCAGGTTCAGGCAGCGCTCGACGCCCTGCCCGCCCGCGTGAACGTGCTGGTCAACAATGCCGGCGGCAACACCGACATCGGGGCCGACGAGCCCACCGGGCTGGACGCCGTCGCCGCGGCCTGGCGCGCGAACCTCGACGCCAACGTGCTCTCCGCCGTCCTGGTTACCACCGCCCTGCGGCCGCGCCTGGCAGCGGGAGGAACCGTGGTGAGCATCAGTTCCATCGCGGCCCACCGCGGCGGCTCCGGCTCGTACGGCGCCGCCAAAGCCGCCGTCGAAGCCTGGAACCTGACCATCGCCCAGGAACTCGGCAAGGACCGCATCACCGCCAACGTCATCGCCCCCGGCTACATCGAGTCCACCGACTTCTTCCAAGGCGGCATGACCCCCCAGCGACGTGCCGCCCTCCTCGTCCAGACCGCCAACGGCCGCGCCGGCAACCCCGCGGACATCGCCGGCACGGCACTGTTCCTCGCCTCACCCGCCGCCGCCCACATCACCGGCCAGACCCTGCACGTCAACGGCGGCGCCCTGGCAGGGCGCTGACTGACCTGGAATTCGTGATGTCGGTGTCGGCTCGGAGCAGTCGTTCGTGTCCAGGCCGGCCCGGGTGAAGCAGCCGTCGATCAGGTGCGGGCAGTACTGGACGGCGAGCGGGGTGCCACAACGGTCCACGATCACATGGCGTTTGGAGCCGGGACGGGCGCGGTCGACGGGCGAGGGGCCGACAAGGTCCCCCCTTTGAGGGCCCGGACGTGCGAGCCGTCCACCGGCGCGCAGTCGTCCAGCGACCGAGAGGTCTCTAGGGTTCTGATGGACGGTCATGTCCGTGCCGCGCTAGGCTGGACGGGTACCGCACATCGAACGCATCCGCCCCCTGAACGCACCGCCGTTCAGGGGGCGGATGCGTTCGGCCCCGAAGACTCCGCGACAGCGCGACCGGCACGGCCGGCCGCGCTGTTCGCGCTGCCCGGAACAGGAGAGTGACCGTCATGCCGCGACGAACCTGGTGGCGCGAAGGCACCCCCAGTCGGATCGACCTCCGGACCACCGACCGGGAGGCCGCGATGGCCTTCTACGGCGGCCTGTTCGGCTGGGAGTTCAAGGATCGAGACCTCAACGAACTGGAGTTCAAGGACTCGGTGACTCCGGAAGCCCCGGGCCACACGATCGCCATGCACCACGGCGGAGTGGTCGCCGGGATCGTCGAGGCGGGCGGCGCGTCCCCGGCCTGGTGGACGTACCTCGCCGTGGACGACATCGAGGCCGCCGCCGCCAAGGTCGAGGCGGCGGGCGGTTCGCTGCTGATGCCACCCGGCGACGGCGTGGGGGCGGAGCGGACGGCCCTCGCGGTGGATCCGACCGGCGCGCTCGTCGGGCTCTGCGCGAGGGGGGAGGGCGCCGAGGGGATCGTGGTCAACGAGCCCGGGGCGTACACCTGGAGTGAGCTCATGACGGGTGACCGGGACACGGCCCTCGCCTTCCACCGGGAGGTGTTCGGGCTCACCGTACGGGTCGTCGACCTCGGGGGCTCGCCGTTCACCGGACTGGTGGCCGGCGAGGACATGGTCGGCGGAGTCATCCCCCTCCAGCGCGAGCGCGCGGTGGCCCGCTGGATCGTCTACTTCGCGGTGACCGACGTCGAGGAGACCGCCGCCCGTGCGGAGGCGCTCGGCGGATCCGTCGTGCACGGGCCGATCGACACCCCGGTCGGGCCGCTCGCGGCGCTCCGGGACCCGCAGGGTGCCGCGTTCAGCGTCTGGGCGGTGAACCTGCCGGCGCGGTAGGGCGGGAGTCCGTACGGGCCTCACCGTCGGCGGACGGGACCACGGTTCGACCCGGGCTCGGGACCGGCCTCCCGCCGATGCCGCGCGCCGCACGCGGTGTTTCGTGCGCGGACGAGTCCCGATCTGTCGCACTGGGTAGCGAGGCGTGACCGGAGGGTGGCGGATGGAGACGGTGCTCGTGCAGTTGCCGGAGCAGGGTGGAGCTCCGGCGGCGGGGCCGCCCGCTCTGCTACACACCGCCGACAACGCGAGTTCAACCTGAGGACGCCACGCCGACGCAGCCGACCCCCGCCACGACAGCCCGGCCGCGCCGCACCCGGCCCGCACCACGCCAGCCCGTCCACGCCAAGACACCCGACCCGCGCCGCGACAGCCCGCCCGGCCCGCGCCACGCCAGCCGGTCCGCGCCATGACAGCCCGGTCGGCGTCGGGGCAGCGGGGCCGAGCCTGCAAGGCGGCAGGCTGAGGCTGTTGCTGACGTGACGTCATGTGCCCTGCGGGAGGCGGTTGGTGTTGCGGGAGCGTGTCAACCTGCCCAGGTCATCCCACATCCCGAGACGGCGGGGTTCTCTTTGAAAACACTAGGGCCAAACTTGACTCGCAGTGTAAGTTTGCATCCTGCTCGTCCAACGGCAGTGCTGAAACGTCCTCACCGGTCGGATTCAATGAAGAGGTTGGGCCCATCCCATGGAACATTCGACACACGTCGCCCCCACCCCGCTGGCCGTCATCGGTCTCGGGTGCCGCTTCCCGGGCGCAAACGGGCCGGCCGAGTTCTGGAACAACCTGCTGGCCAACACGGACTCGGTCACCCCCGTGCCCCCCGAGCGCTTCGACATCACCCCCCACTGGGCACCCCACTCCGGCACCCCGGGCAAGACCGCCTCACGCCACGGCGGCTTCATCGACGACGTCTTCGCCTTCGACCACGCCTTCTTCGGGATATCCCCCGCCGAGGCCAAGACCGTCGACCCCCAGCAGCGCCTGCTCCTGCACACCGCCTGGGAAGCCCTCGAACACGCCGGCATCCGCCCCTCCACCCTCGCCGGCACCCACGCCGGCGTCTTCGTCGGCCAGGCCACCGCCGAATACTCCGAAGTCTCCGCCCACCCCACCGGCCCCCACATCCAGGACATGGCCGGCAGCAGACTACGCGCCGTCACCGCCGGACGCCTGTCCTTCGCCCTCGACCTGCTCGGCCCCAGCGTCGTCATCGACACCGCCTGCTCCTCCTCCCTCGTCGCCGTCCACGCCGCCCGCCAGTCCCTGCTCACCGGCGAATGCGACCTCGCCATCGCCGCCGGCGTCAACATCGTCCTCTCCAGCCACGACGCCATCGCCTACTCCCAGGGCGCCATGCTCTCCCCCGACGGCCGCTGCCGCTTCGGCGACGCCAACGCCAACGGCTTCGTCCGCAGCGACGGCGTCGGCGTCGTCATCCTCAAACGCCTCACCGACGCCCACACAGACGGCGACAACATCCTCGCCACCATCCTCGGCAGCGCCGTCACCAACGACGGCCGCGGCAGCGGCCTCCTCCTCCAACCCGCTGTCAGCGGCCAGATCACCATGCTCCACACCGCCGCCACAACCGCCGGCATCACCCCCGACCAGCTCGACTACATCGAAGCCCACGGCACCGGCACCGCCGTCGGCGACGCCGTCGAACTACGCGCCCTCGCCCACGCCACCGCCCGCCCCACCCACAACCCCCTCCCCACCGGCTCCGTCAAAACCAACATCGGCCACGCCGAATCCGCCGCCGGCATCGCCGGACTCATCAAAGCCATCCTCATCGCCCAACACCACACCATCCCCGCCTCCCTCCACTGCACCCAACCCAACCCCGTCATCACCGACGAACACCTCAACATCACCATCGTCACCCGCAACACCCCCCTCACCCCCAGCCCCCACACCCCCGCCCGCATCGGCATCAGCTCCTTCGGCATCTCCGGCACCAACGCCCACATCATCATCGGCACCCACCACCCCGCCCCCACCAACCCCACACACACAACCAACCCCCACACCAACGCCCTCGCGGCGACCACCCACACGACCCACGGCAAGAGCGCCGACGCGGCACAGACGGCTGACGCGGCACACCCCACCCTCACCGACACCCGCGAGGAAGCAGCCGCCACCCACGCCAACCCCGCAGAAGCAACCGGCCCCGGCACCAGCGCCCTCGCGGCGACCACCCACGCGGCCGAGGGGGAGACGGCCGACGCGGGACACACCACCACCAGCACGCCTGCCATGACGAACACCCCAGCCACCACGCGCACACCCGCCGGCCTCAACCCCCAGGACACGCCGACCGGTTCAAGCCTCGGGAACACCACCACCGCAACCACCGCCGTCCCGAAGAACGCGAACGCGGGAGCGGGAGCGGGCGCTCAGGATCCGGGCGACGGCGAACAGCTACTGGTACTCAGCGCCCGCTCCGAGCGCTCACTGACCCTGCTGGCCTCGGCCTGGGCCGACTACCTCGAAGGCGACGGCCACCGCCACCGCCTGCGCGACCTGTGCGCCGCCGCCGCACTACGCCGCGACACCCACCCCCACCGGCTCTGGGCCCGCGGCGCCACCCACACCGACCTCGCCCACCGCCTACGCGACATCGCCGCCGGCAAACCCACCACCGGCGCCGCCACCGCCCACGCCGGCTACACCCCCCGCCGCACCGCCTTCATCTTCCCCGGCCAAGGCTCCCAATGGCTCGGCATGGGACGCGACCTCCTGGCCACCAACCCCACCTTCCGCAACACCATCACCGCCTGCGACCACGCCATCCACAACGAACTCGGCTGGTCCCTGACCACCCTGCTCACCGAAGCCACCACCCTGCCCACCGACATCGACAAGGTCCAACCCGCCCTCTTCGCCATCGGCACCGCCCTCGCCACCACCCTGCGCGGCATGGGCCTGGACCCCGATGTCTGCCTCGGCCACAGCATGGGAGAAGTCGCCGCCGCCCACACCGCCGGCGCCCTCACCCTCAACGACGCCACCGCCATCATCTGCCGCCGCAGCCACCTCATGCGCCGCCTCGCCGGCCGCGGCGCCATGCTCGCCGTCGAACTCAGCGCCGACGCCGCCCGCACCCTCCTCACCTCACACCCCGACTACGCCCCCGCCTGCATCGCCGCCGACAACTCCCCCACCTCCACCATCCTCGCCGGACCACCCCACACCCTCACCACCATCACCCACCACCTCGAACAACACGGCATCCTCTGCCGCACCGTCCGCGTCGAAGTCGCCTCCCACTCCCCCGACATGGACCTCATCGCCCACGACCTCACCACCGCCCTCACCCACATCACCCCCCAGCGCACTCACACCCCCCTCATCTCCAGCCTCCACGCCCAACCCCTCACCGGCACCGAACTCACCCCCCAGTACTGGCAAAACAACCTCCGCCAACCCGTCCGCTTCACCGAAGCCATCCGCCACCTCTGCCAACAGAACACCATCTTCCTCGAAATCAGCCCCCACCCCGTCCTCACCACCGCCATCGACGAAACCCTCCGCACCACCACCACCGAAGGCACCACCCTGCCCACCCTCCAACGCCACCACCACGCCCCCACCACCCTCCTCGAAACCCTCGGCCACGCCCACACCCACGGCGCCACCATCAACTGGAACCGCCACTACAACACCACCACCCCACCCCACATCCCAGACCTCCCCACCTACACCTGGGACACCAAACCCTTCCGCCACCCCACCCACACCAGCACCGGCACCCTCGGCACGAGCCACGCCGGCACCGGCACCGGCACCCCGAGCAGCACCTACCTCGCCACCAGCCACGACAACAGCCCGAACCCCACCACCGGCCCCGGCAGCGGCTTCGGGAGCAACACCGGGAGCCACACAGGGAACCACACCCTCACCCCGCCCGCCCCCCACACCCTGGAAGCCCCCCTCGCCCACTGGGGCATCACCCCCGACCACACCCCCATCACCATCCGCGGCCTACGCCCCCTCCCCCCCACCACCTACCTCGCCGCCATCCTCCACACCGCCCACACCACCCTCGGCCACCCCCACACCCTCACCAACACCCACCTCACCAACACCCTTCTCACCCACCACGACATCCCCCACACCCACCTCCGCATCACCATCGACCCACCCCCCCCCCCCCCCCCCCCCCCCCCCCCCCCCCCCCCCCCCCCCCCCCACCGCCACACCCTCCTCCACCACACCCTCGCCAAACGCCTCGACTACCACACCCCCCAAGACTTCCACCACCTCACCGACACCCACGGCATCACCATCAACCCCAACCACCAAGCGCTCCAACACCTCTGGCGCCGCAACAACCTCGCCATCGCCCGCCTCCACCCCACCCCCACCACAGCCAGTACCGACACCACCCCCACCACCGGCGCCATGCCCGTCACCAGCGCAACCGACGGCCTCACCTGGGAAGCCGGCCTCCTCACCCTCCTCGCCGCCTACCGACCCCACACCACCTACACCCCCACCCGCTTCGGCACCATCCACATCCACCAACCACCCACCAGCGACTACTGGGCACTCGCCCGCATCCGCCCCACCAAACGCACCCACCCCACCCACGCCGACGTCCTCTTCCTCGACACCACCGGCCACACCCTCGCCGAATTCCTCAACATCACCCTCCAACCCCTCCCCCACCCCGCCTCCCACGCCAAAACCCGCACCACCCTCACCACCCTCACCCAACGCCTCACCCCCACCTGCACCTGTCTCTTATACACATCTAGATGTGTATAAGAGACAGGCCCAAACCCTCCTCCACCACATCGCCCACCTCCTCGAAATCCCCCAAGACCACATCGACCACCGCCGCCCCCTCCGCGACCTCGGACTCGACTCCCTCACCGCCACCCGACTACGCAACGAACTCCACACCACCCACGGCCTCGACCTCACCGCCGGACGCCTCCTCGGCCCCGAACCCCTCCACCACCTCCTCACCACCCTCACCCCTCAACCCACCCCCTAACCCCACCCC
>NZ_JAKNTA010000015.1:43984-194379 GCF_022288725.1 Kitasatospora sp. A2-31
CCCCCCCCCCCCACCAGGCCCACCGCACCGCCCCCACCACCAACCAACCCCTCAGCGCCACTACCACCAACCCACCCGACCACCCGACCAACCCCCCACCCCGCAGCAGCCCTGAACCAGCCCTGAAACCGGCCAAACCTATACAAATCGCCCCACCATGAACCCGCCCGGGCAGCCCCCACAACCCCAACCCCCCACACCACCCAACCCCAACCCCACCACCCATCAACTTTGACCCCGAAACATAGTTAAACTGTGGTCCACCCACACGGAAGGACACCCCGGGCCTTCCAGCCGTCAACCAGAACGGACCCACCCATGCAACACCCCACCACCACCGACCAACCCACCCCCCTCGGCCGCCGCGAACGCAACAAACTCAAAGTCAAAGAACGTCTCTACGACGCCGCCATCACCCTCTTCGCCGAACAGGGCTACGACGAGACCAGCATCGACGAAATCGCCGAACGCGCCGACGTCGCCCGCGGCACCTTCTTCAACTACTTCCAACGCAAAGAAGACCTCCTCGGCGCCTGGGGTGAGAAACGCCGCCACACCCTCCTCGCTACCCTCACCCACACCACCAACAACCAACAAGACACCCACAACCCCACCCCCACCGACACCGCCGTCAACCAACTCCGCCACTGCATGACCGCACTCGGCCAAATCAACGAAACCCACCAACAAGAAACCAACTCCCTCCTCATGGCCTGGGTCCGCGCCGGCCGACCCCTTCTCGAAGACCCCTACCTCGCCGAACTCTTCGCCCACATCGCCCAGCAGGGCATCACCCACAACGAATTCAAACCCCACTTCACCCCCCACCAAATCGGCCACGCCCTCCGCGACCTCTACCTCGGAACCCTCTACCGCTGGTGCGGCCAACCCCACACCACCCCCGGCCAACTCACCAACGAACTCCACACCACCCTCAACCTCATCCTCCAAGGCATCCTCACCACACCAACCCCCCACCCATAAGCACCCACACGACGGCGGAGACGCGCCCCAACCACCCAGTCGCACAACGCATTCGCCGTCCCGCCAGCCACACAGGATTGTCATGCCCGCCACAATTCGACCGGTAGGGTGGGCCCCGGCGCGTGCGGCGTAAACCCGTTGTGACGTGGTCCGTCCCGGCGCCCAGGGTGGACGGCTCCGGGACGGGAACGGTCACCACGGCATGTGGCTGAACGGGGGGCAGGGATGAAGGGGATCTTGTTCCCCGTCTGGCAGGGACGCCACGACGTGACGATGGCCGAACTGCTGGTTCGGCTCGGCAGCTTCGGCCTCCGGCTGACCTGGCGCGTCGAGGTCGACGAGAGGGTGGATCCTCGCTGCGACGAGCTGGAGCGCTCCCTCGCCGGCCCCGGGCTGGACCCCGTGACCCTGCTGTCGCTGACCACCCGTCCCGCCAGCTGAGCGACGCCGAGGCCCGCGGCTTCGCCGACGGCGTGCCGGTGGTCGCCCTCACCGACGTGTCAGGGCCGCCGACGAACGCGTCCTCGACGACCTTCGGAGCCACTGCCCGGGCGTCGAGGAGCTCTGAGCCGTCCGCTCGGTCCGGGCACGTCCTACTGGCTGTGCACGATCTGGATCAAGTTGCCGCAGGTGTCGTCCAGGACCGCCGTGGTGACCGGGCCCATCTCCCTCGGTTCCTGGGTGAAGTGCACCCCGAGCGTGCGCAGCCGCTCGAACTCCGCGGGAACGTCGTCCACGGCGAAGGAGGCGGCCGGGATTCCGTCCCGGACCAGCGCCGTCCGGAACGGCTGCACCGCCGGGTGGCCGGACGGCTCCAGGAGCAGTTCGGTTCCGTCCGGTTCCTCCGGCGAGACCACCGTGAGCCACCGGTCCGTGCCGCCCAGCGGGACGTCGTGCTTCTTCACGAAGCCCAGCAGATCGGTGTAGAAGCGCAGCGCCTTCTCCTGGTCGTCGACGAAGACGCTGGTGAGGTGGATCTTCATGGCGGTGCTCTCCGGTACGTCGGGCCTGAGCCGTCGCTGGCGATGAGCCCGGGAGTTCCGGTGTTCGGACAGCCGGGGGCCCCACTCGGCCGTCGACGGCACGGGGATCGCGACCAGGCTATGCGGCGTGAGCGCGGCCCGCGCGGCGACGGGACGGATCACCTGGACGGCACTCCACTCGATCGGCGCAGCCGCGGTGCACCCGTCCCGTCCGGCGCCGGCGTTCAGTACCGCAGAGGGTGCGACATCTGATAGGCCAGTCGTTCGTCGGCGCCGTCCCCGATGCGGACGAGGACCTCGTCCAGGTGCATGTACTCCTCCCAGGCGGGCCGCGCGCCGGCCCGTGAGAGCTCGGCCACGACCCGGTCCTCGAGGTCGGAGACGCGCTTGTTCTTCCAGACCTTGTCGGCAAGGCTCACGAGCAGATCCTCGATCCCGACGCCCGGTTCGCTCCAGGAGGCGTGAGTGGCGGCGAAGCGGGCGAGTTCTGCCGGCACGCCGTGTTCGGCGAGAAGCTCTCGCCCGGCCTCTTCGTGCTCCGCGCCGGGGCCGGAGAGCTCGGCGGTGTGGAGGATCTTGCCGATGTCGTGGGTTGCAGCGCCGTAGAGCACGGCCGCGCGGTCGAAGGCCAGCTCCGGATGCTGCCGCTCGACCCAGTCGACGAGTTGCCGCGCGACGTCGTGCACGGCTCGTAGGTGGGCGACGAGACGAGGTGGGGCATCCAGCCGTTGCAGCAGCTCGGCCACCGTCAGGGGCAACGGCCGAAGCGGCGGATCGTGCGTGTCGTCCACGCCGATCGACAGTGCGTTCACGGTTGTCACCGCGTCAGGGTAGCGGCGCGATGTCGGGGAGGGGAGGGTTGGCGGGGCGGTCTTTCGCGGGGCGGTGGTTCGTAGAACGCTACGAGCTGCTGACCGCACCCGAAGGGAGTCCGTGTGAACCCGCCGCTCGTCCTCGACCCTGCCGGCCGTGACCGGGACGCCGAGAGCGCCGTCCTGCACAACAACTCCGCCACCCGCGTCGACGTCCTGGGGGTCCAGGCGTGGGCGGTCGCCGATCCGGCCGTCCTGCAGTCGCTGCTCAAGGATCCGCGCGTCTCCAAGGACGCCCATCGGCACTGGCCGCAGCTGCCCGAGGTGGTCGGCACCTGGCCACTGGCGCTGTGGGTGGCGGTGCGCAGCATGTTCACCGCGTACGGCCCGGACCACCGCCGGCTGCGCCGCCTGGTGAGCGGCGCGTTCACCGCCCGGCGGATCCAGGCGCTGCGGCCGCGGATCGAGCAGATGACCGCCGCCCTGCTGGACGAGCTCGCCACGACCCCCGCCGGGGAGGCCGCCGATCTGCGCGAGCGCCTCGCCTACCCGCTGCCCATCCAGGTGATCAGCCACCTGATGGGGCTGCCCGAGCAGCTGCAGCACCGGTTCCGCAGCAACGTCGACAACGTCTTCGACACCACCCTCACCGTCGAGCAGGCCCACGCCAACACCGAGGCGCTGTACGCGATGCTCGCCGAGCTGATCGCCACCAAGCGCGCCGCGCCGGGCGACGACATGACCTCGCTGCTGATCGCCGCCCGCGACACCGAGGGCGACGGGACCGCCCTGACCGAGCAGGAGCTGCTCGACACGCTCCTGCTGGTCATCTCCGCGGGCTACGAGACCACCGTCAACCTCATCGACAACGCCGTCGCGGCGCTGCTCGCCGACCCCGGCCAGCTCGACCACGTCCGCGCCGGGCGAGCCTCGTGGAGCGACGTCGTCGAGGAGAGCCTGCGGCACAGTGCCCCGGTGGCGCACCTGCCGCTGCGCTACGCCGTCGCCGACATCGAGCTGCCCGGCGGGCCGACCATCCCGCGGGGCGACGCGATCCTCGCCTCGTACGCCGCCGCCGGCCGTCACCCCGGCGTCCACGGCCAGGACGCCGACGTCTTCGACGCCCTGCGCGCGGTCAAGGACCACCTCGCCTTCGGCAACGGAGTGCACTTCTGCCTCGGCGCGCCGCTGGCCCGGATGGAGGCGGAGATCGCGCTGCGGCTGTTCTTCGAGCGCTTCCCCGAGGCCGCCTTCGCGCCCGGCGCCCGGCTGCGGCCGTTGGAGTCGTTGATCTCCAACGGTCACCGGGAACTGCCGGTCAGGCTCGGACCCGACCGGTCGGGCCGCCGCTCGTAGAGCGGGAGGGCCGGCCGACCGGTGTTCAGCCGGTGGACCGTTGACAGCCCGTCACGGTGATCGATGTAATGCCTGTGCCGTGCGGCACACGACGCACACGACGTGCACCACGGCACGCAGGGCACGCAGGGCACACACGGCACATGCACGGCACACCGACCGTTTCGGGCTGTTCCCGGGGGAAGCAGGAAGTCATGGGCGCGCACGGCACGGACCACGACGCCACGGAGACCACGGACACCGCCGACACCACGGGGGAAACGGGGGCGGTCGGACTGAACGCCCGGATGGCCGCGCTGTACGAGCGCGACGAGACCTGCCGTAGTCTGGGCATCGCGCTCGACGCGGTGTCCCCCGGGCGGGCGCGGATGCGCATGACGGTGGGCCCGACCATGGTGAACGGCCACGGCATCGCGCACGGCGGCTTCCTCTTCCTGCTCGCCGACGCGGCGTTCTCCTACGCCTGCAACAGCTACGGCCCGGTGACGGTGGCGCAGGCGGCGCAGGTCACCTTCCTGGCGCCGGCGGCGGTCGGGGACGAGCTGACCGCCGAGGCGGTGGAGCGGGTCCGGTCCGGGCGCAACGGGATCTACGACGTGACGGTGCGGAACTCCGCGGCCAAGGTGGTCGCGGAGTTCCGCGGGCAGAGCGTGATGCTGGCGGGGAAGCCGCACACCGGCTGACCGGCGTCCCGTCCCGCCCCGGGCCACCCGCCGGGTCGCCGATCAGGCCGGCGGACGCTCGTCCACGACCTGCTGGAGCTTGCCGGTGCGCGGGTTGGTGGTGAGCCCGGAGCGCGGCACCCACTCGACGGTGAGGTGGTGGATGGCGCCGGCGGCGACCTCCGCCGGGTAGAGCGGGCGGGCCCGGTACACCGCCTCGACCAGCCGCTCCCCCAGCCCCGGCGGGGGCTCCTCGGTGCAGCCGAGCCGGAGGATCAGGCCGTCCTTCCCGTCCCAACGGCGCTGGACCAGCTGCATGCCCGAGATGGCCTGCTCCGGGTCGTGGGCGACCAGGACGCCGCGGATCTCCTCGGTCGGCATGGCCACGGTGCCGACCCTGGCGCCCTCGACCGACCGGCCGACCAGCCGGAACCGCCGGCACTCTCCGTCGATCCACTCGGCGCGGTCGCCGGTCGGGTAGCGCAGGATCGGCATCAGGGTGCGGAACAGGTTGGTGACGACCACCCGGCCGGCCGTGCCCGGGGCGGTAATCGGCTCGCCGGTGACGTCGTCGACGAGTTCCACCACGGTGCGGTCGGCGAACGCCTCGTGCACCCGGACGTCGTCGCCGGGCACCGGGGCGCCGACCAGGCCGGCGTCGACCGAGGCGTAGCCGATCGAGGCGACGGCCGCCCTGGGGAAGGCCCGGGCGAGGATCGGGCGCAGGTCGGCGAAGAGCAGGTCCCCGCCGAAGAGCAGCAGGTCGACGCGTTCGGCGGCCTTGCCATGCTTGACCAGGTGCTCGGCGACCGAGCTGAGCTTCATCGGCTCGCCGGCCAGTACGTCGACGCCGAAGTCCTCGATCAGGGCGGCCACGTAGGCGTCGGGGGCGGCGGCGACCGGCAGCCGGACGTTGTCGACGGGCGCGTGGTGCAGGGCGTTCTCGATGTAGAGGAAGCCGCCGTACAGCTCGCCGGCGCAGAAGAGGTTGGCCACCCGGTGACCGGGGCGCAGGCCGGCCCGGACGAGGCCGGCGCCGAAGGCGGTCACCGAGTCGGCGTGTTCGGTGCGGGTCCAGGGGGAGAACTTGGGGACGCCGGTGGTGCCGCCGGTCTTGTAGACGCCGGCGTCCGTCAGCGGGCCGGTGAGCAGCCGGTTGTCCGGCCAGGAGTTGGCGGCCCAGAAGGCGGTCTGCTCGATGACGGGGAGCTGGTGGAGGTGCTCGACGCGGGCGGGAAGGTCACGGTAGAGCTCTGCGTAGAAGGGCGAGTGGCGCCGGGCGAAGTCGACCAGCTCGGGCAGCGGTTTGGCGGGCACGGGACTCTCCTCGGTAGGACGGCCGGACTCGGAGCGGCGGGACTCGGGGCGGCGGGGGACTCGGGACGACCGGACTCGGGACGACCGGGTTGGGAGCGGCGGGACTCGGAGCGGCGGGATTCGGCGGGGCCGGCCGCTTTCGGGTGTCGCTCCGACGAGGTCAGCCGGGGTCGGGGCGGCCGATCCAGGTACGGGCGAGGGTCTGGACGGCGGCGCCGTCCGGGTCGGCGAGCTTCTGTTCCAGGTACTCGGCGGCCCAGTCGTTGGTGGGCACGCGGAAGGCGGGCCGTTCGGCGCGCAGGGTGCGGACCACCACCTCGGCGACCTCGCGGGCCGGCTGTCCGGCCGCCTCCCAGCCCTGGCCGCCGACCCAGGCGAGGTAGTCGGCGAAGGTGGGAGCGTAGGGGCCGGAGGCGGCCTCGATGGTCCTGCGGTTGATGTCGGGGAAGACGCCGAACTCGGTGTCCGGCACGAACCCCGGGACGACGACCGATACCCGCACGCCGTGCGCCGCGGCGACCGGGGCGAGGCTCTCCATGAAGCCCTCGACGGCGAACTTGGCCGCGCAGTAGGCCTCGTTGAAGGGCTGGCCGACGACGCCGTGGACGCTGCCGATGGTCACCAGCCGGCCGCCGCAGGCGCGCAGCAGCGGCAGGGCGGCGCGGCTGACGGCGATGACGCCGAAGAAGTTCACCTCCAGGTTGGCCCGCAGCGCGTCCATCGTGGACATCTCCAGGGTCGGGTCGAAGTTGGAGACGCCGGCATTGTTGACCACCGCGTCGAGGCGTCCGTGGGTCTCGGCGACGCCGTCGACGCACGCGGCCACGGAGGCGGGTTCGGTGACGTCGAGCGGGCGGATGTCGAGGGTGACGCCGGCCCGGGCCGCGGCCTCGGTGAGCGCCCCGGCACGGGCCGGGTCGCGCAGGGTGGCGACGGTCGTGAAGCCGGCGCGGGCGGCGGCGACGGCGGTGGCCAGGCCGATGCCGGAGGAGGTGCCGGTGATCAGAACGACCCGGCCGCGCGCGGCGCCGTCGGCGCCGTCCCGGTCGGCCCTCACGTCGTCGTCCCCGCCGGCGCCGACGACGCCCTCCCCACCGGCCCTCACGGCGCTGTCTCCGTGAGCTCGGGCTGCGGGTCGGCGGGCTGCTTCCGTTCCCGCTCGGCGGCGTCGAGGCGGGACTGGATGCCGAGCGCGGGCAGGAAGGAGCAGGCGGCGAGCAGGGTGCCGCCGACCATGGTCCAGCGGGCGGCGTCCAGGACGCCCAGGGGCCCGGTGAGGGCCGAGACGGCGAGCCCGCCGAGCAGGGCGGCGAGCGGGATCACGCCCCAGGTGACGGTGCGGAAGGCGGCGTGCATCACGCCCTGGTGCTCGGCCGACATCCGGGACTGCCGGGTGGGCGCGCTGCAGACGTTGATGCAGGACATGAAGAACCCGTAGCAGCCCATCGTCACGGCGATGACGGGCCCGGCCGGCAGCGTGGGCGCGGCCAGCACGCCGAGGCCGACCAGGCAGTGCAGCAGCAGGGCCCACGCGAGCGTGCGGCCCAGTCCGAACCGTGCGCTGATCCGCGGGGCGACGACGGCACCGGCGAGGGCGCCCACCGCGCCGACGGACATCGCCGCGCCGAAGACGCCGACCGGGACGTCCAGGCCGCGGTAGGCGAGGACGGGCAGCACGGTCACGAAGACCGGCCCGCCGCAGTTGAGGGTGACGGCCGCCAGCACCACGCGGCGCAGCACCGGGTCGGCCCAGTTCATCCGGAAGCCCGCGGTCAGCCGGTCCCGGACGGTTCCCTCGACGACCGCGCGCTCGCCCCACGGGCTCATGTGGCGGAAGCAGGCCGCGGAGACCAGGTAGCTGGCGGCGTCCACCAGCAGGGCGGCCACGCCGAGCGCGCCGTAGAGGGCGGCGGCGATGGAGGGGCCGGCGACCTCCGCGACCGAGCCGCTGCCCTCCAGCCGGGAGTAGGCGCGGACCATCTGGTCCTCCTCCACCACGGCCGGCACGGCGATCAGGTAGCCGATGTTGAAGAAGATGGTCGCCCCGCTGATCACGGCGACGCAGCAGAACAGCAGCGGGGTGGAGAGGACGTCCAGCCAGTGGGCGACCGGGATCACGGCGACGGCGGCCAGCCGGATCAGGTCGCAGGTGAGCATGGTCCGGCGCTTGTTCCAGCGGTCGACGAGGACGCCGGCCACCGGCCCGAGCAGGGGGATGCCGAGGTACTGGGCCATCGCCACGATGCCGACCTGGAGGGCGGAGGCGTGCAGGACGAAGATCATCAGGGTGGGGACGACGAAGACGGTGACCCGGTCGCCGACCACGCTGACCGTCTGTCCGGCCCAGAACAGGTTGAATCCGCGCCCCAGGTCGGCGGGGCGCCGGGCCTTCACGCGTCCTCCTGGTCGGCCGGGCGGACCACGAAGCCGGCGGTCTTGCCGGTGCGGTCGTTGCTGACCAGTTCCTCGACCGCGCGGACCCGGAAGTTCTCCGGGTCGTGCTGGAAGGCGGTGCTGAGGGTGAAGGTGGCGGAGAGGAGTTCGGTGCGTAGCCGGGCGGTGTCGACGGCGGCGTCACCGGCGGTGCCCGGTCCGGCACTGCCGTGGGTGAGCAGCAGGACGTCGACTCCGGTCGCCCGGCCGCCGTGCTCGGTGATCACGACCTGGGCCCGGGAGACGCCGGGCTCCTGCTCGGCCCGGGCGACCAACTCGTCCACGTGCAGGCCGAGGCCGCGCACCTGGACGACGCTGTCGCGCCGGCCCAGGACGCGCATCGCCCGGCCCGGTCGTCCGCACGGGCAGGTGGTCAACTCACCGGCGTCGCCGGTCCGGTAGCGCAGGACGGGGTTGAGCATCTCGGGGTTGAGGGTGGTGAAGTCCAGCAGCCCGTCCGGGCCGACGTGGACCAGCTGTTCGGGCAGCGGGTGGAAGGTGTCCGCCGGGCAGTCGGGGGTGTTGGTGCCGACCACCCACGTCTCGGTGGAGCCGAACATGCCCCAGCGGCGGGCCTGCGGCGAGACGGCCGCGATGTCCTCGGCGAGCTGCGGCTGCCAGGCCTCGCCGAGCCAGATCACCTTGCGCAGGGCGGGCAGCTTCAGGCCGGCGGCGCGGGCGTGCGAGAACCAGAGCCGCAGCACGCTGGGCGTTCCGCCGATCGCGGTGGCCCGCTGGTCGGCGAGGAAGCCCAGCCAGTCGCCGTACTCCTCCCGGGTGACCGAGCCGAGTGCGATCACCCGGCAGCCGGCGAGGTCGGCGAGCGCGGCGGCGAGGAAGTGCGCCCCCCACATCCGGCCGGCGCCCCAGGCGTTGACGAAGGTGTCGTCGCGGTCGAGCGGCTGCCAGTGGGCGTGCACGCCGGCCATGTAGAAGCCGGTGGGCGCGTAGCCGATCTTGGGGGCGCCGGTGGAGCCGCCGCTCTGGAACAGCCAGGTGGCGCCGGTTCCGGCGCGCGGCTCCAGGTGGGCCAGGGCGACGTTGAGGTCGTCCTTGACCAGCGGAGGAAGGGCGGCCAGCTCGTCGAGGGTGGTGAGGCCGGCCGGCCGGCCGGCGTAGCGCGGGGCGAGCGCGGGCACCGTCCGCAGCAGGCCGAGCGCGCGGGCGGCGACGGCCAGGTGCGGCTCGACGGCCTCGGGCGGGAGGGAGAACGCGTCGGTCATCGCGGGTCCGTCCGTGGGGTGGTGGCGGTCTGGTCGGCGAGCCACTTGGCGTGGCCGTCGCGGTAGGCGGTGAACCGGGCGCGGGTGATGTCCCGCTGGAGGGTCCGGTCGGGATCGGACCAGTCGGGGGCGATCACGCCGTCCGGCTCCAGCTCCGAGAACCAGTACCGCTCGCCGTCGTGGAGGAAGTCGACGCAGAAGAACGGGATGCCCAGCTTCTCGGCGAAGTAGCTGGTGGCCTCGGCCAGTTCGGGCGGCACCGGCGGGAACTCCATCGCCCCGCCGCGGCTGGCGTTGGCGACCGGCGAACCGGGTTCGGGGATCCGCTTCATCACCGCGTAGGGCCGGCCGTCGACGACGTAGACCCGGTAGTCGACGGTGCCGTCACCGAGGTAGGGCTGGACGACGAGCGTGGTGTCGCCACCCTGGGCGAGGCTGGCCAGGCCGCGGATGTCCTCCGGTCCGCGGGCCAGGTTGATCCCGCCGCCTCCGCACCAGCCGGAGGGCTTGACGATGGCCGGGTAGGTGAGGTTGCCCAGCGCCACCTCGTACCGGTGCTTGCTGATGTCGCGCCCGGTGCCGATCCGCACCGTCGGGATCGGCGGCACCGGGGAGTCGGCCAGGTGCAGTACGGTGGCGAGCTTGTCGTTGCCGATGAGGGAGATGTGCGGCGGGAACGGCAGGTAAAAGCCGGCCTGGTCGAGCACGGCGTAGAGCGCGTACTGGTTGAAGACGTCCATCGCCTGGTAGGGCAGCGAGTAGAGCGCGGTGATGAAGAGGGTGTCCTGCGGGGTCACCGGCTCCTCGTCCACGTAGACCACCGGCCGGGCCGGGTCGGTGGCGTCCACGGTGACCGCGTCGGGTGCGTGCCGGCACCAGGTGAGGCCCAACTCCTCGGCCGTCTCCGCGTAGAGGTCCCAGAAGAAGTGGTGCCAGGTGGCGGTCATCCGGGTGGACTCGCGGTCGGGGAAGATCCAGCACATCCGGCGCAGCGGGCCGGGGTCGTGGGCGGGGCTAGTGGGGCTCACCGGGCTCCTTCCGGGGTGGTCTGCGGGGTCGGGGCGGGCCGTGGGGCCGGGACGGCCGGCGAGGTGGAGGCCGGCGGGGCCGGCAGTACAGGCAGGGCTGGCGGGGCCGGCAACGGAGCGGCCAGGAGCGCGGGAAGCCCCCGCCGTCCGGGCCGCCCCGGCCGCGTGCCCTGCCCTTCCCGTGCGGCCTGCCCTTCCCGTGCGGCCGGCTCGGACCGTGCGGCCTGCTCGGCCCACCAGCGGCGGCCGGCCTCCGGAAGGGTGTCGACCGGGTCGTAGTACGGGTGGCGCCGCTCCAGCGGCGTCCCGCCGGCGGCACGGACCTCCAGTTCGGTGCGGTAGTTCTTGGTCCAGTACGAGATGCCGCGCTCGCGGTCGTACCCGACCACCTGGTGCACCCAGCGCTTGCCGAGGTTCGGCACGTCGCAGACCAGCCGCGGGGTGGCGTAGCCGGGCAGGTAGCCCATGATCGCCTCCTGGAGCCGCTGTGCCTCGTGCACGCTGGTGCGCCAGTGCTCGGCGTTGGGGATCATGTCGCAGAGGTAGAAGTAGTAGGGCAGGATGTTCGCCTCCCCCTGGAGGGCGAAGCAGAGGTCGAGCAGGTCCTCGGGGGTGGCGTTGACACCGCGCATCAGCACGCCCTGGTTGCGGACGTCCCGCACCCCCGCGTCCAGCAGCGCCCGGGCCGCCTCGGCGACCAGTGGGGTCACCGACCGGACGTGATTGGCGTGGGTGTGCACCGCGAGGTTGACGGACCGTCGGGCGGCCACCCCGGCCACCCGGTGGACGCCTTCGAGGACCTCCGGCTGCAGCCAGTGCTGCGGCAGACCGACCACCGACTTGCTGGCCAGCCGGATGTCCCGGACGGTCTCCAGCTCCAGCAGCCGCATCAGGAACGACTCCAGTTGCGGCCAGGGCACGTTGGCGAGGTCACCGCCGGAGACGACCACGTCGCGCACGGTCGGCGTCCGCTTGAGGTAGTCGAGCATCAGCTCCTGCCGGTGGAACGGCCGCAGCACCAGCCTGGTCTTGGTGACCTGCGGCGTGGACGTGCCGACCAGGTCCATCCGGGTGCAGTGGCCGCAGTACTGGGGGCAGGTGGAGACCAGCTCCGCCAGCACCTTGGTCGGGTAGCGGTGGGTCAGCCCCTCCACCACCCACATCTGCGCCTCGTGCAGCGAGTCGCGCTCGGCCTTGGGGTGGCTGGGCCACCGCGGGTGCCGGTCGGCGTGCACCGGCAGCATGTAGCGGCGGACCGGGTCGGCCAGGAAGGCCGCGGTGAAGGCGTGCCGCTCGGCCGCGGCGTCGGCGGCCATGGTGTTCAGCATCTGCGGCGGCAGCAGCATCGACATGGTGGCGAACTGGGCCTGATCCGACGCCAGTTGGTCGTAGAAGTCGCCGGTCAGCAGGTCACCGAAGACGGCCTGCAGCTGGCGGGCGTTCTTGACGCAGTGCGCCCGCTGCCACTGGGCGTCGCGCCACTGGGCGTCGGTCACGTCGCGCCAACCCGGCAGCCGGCGCCAGTCCGGCTCCACCAGCGCGGTCCGGACGTACTGGTACGGCTGCCGCGGCCGGGCGGCGCCCACCGACGCTTCGGTGCGCGACGCTTCGGTGCGCGGCGGTTCGGTGCGCGGCGGTTCGGCGCGCGGCGGTTCGGCGCGCTCGGATTCCGGGCGCGGGTTCTCCGGGCGCGGGTTCTCCGGGTGCCCGGGGTCGGGGCGGTCCATCCGAGCGCTACTGGGTGGCGAAGAGGGTCGCGAAGCGGGTGCGCAGTTCGCGCTTGAGCACCTTGCCGGTGGGCCCGAGCGGGAACTCCTCCGCCGTGCGGGCGATCCGGACGGCGGCCAGCGTGGCCAGTCCGGCGCCGGCCAGCGCCTTGTTCGCCGCCTCCAGGACGTCCTCCGCCCGCACATCGGCGGCCTCCGCCGCCGACTGCAACTGGACTACTGCGATGGGCCGTTGGGCCTCGCCCGCGGCGCCTGGGACGCCGATCACCGAGCAGTCCCGCACCAGTTCGGCGCAGTCCGCGAGCAGCACCTCCTCGATCGGCAGGCTGTAGACCGGGCCGGCCGCGGTGTCGATGACGTCCACCGTGCGGTCCAGGTGGTAGAACCGGCCCTCGGCGTCGCGCCGGGCGACGTCCCCGGTCAGCCAGTAGCCGGCCAGCTCGAAGCTGCTGGTGAGTCGGGCGTTGTTCCAGTATCCCGGCGTCCGCGAGGGCGTGTCCACCGCGAGCAGCCCGACCGTGCCGTCCGGGACCTCCGCGCCGTCCTGGTCGAGCACGGCCGCCCGGCGGACCACCTCCAGCGGCTTGCCGACGCAGCGGTCGTCCCGCGCGCTCTCCGGCGTGGTCACCTGGCCGAACAGGCCCATGCCCATCTCCGAGGAACCCAGTCCGTCGATGAACTGCGAGCCGGGCAGGGCGGGTTGCTCGGCCTTCTCACGCGGCAGCAGCCAGGGCCGGATCAGCCCGGCCGGCCGCTCCCCCAGCTGGACCAGCCGACGGATGTGCCCGTAGTGCGCACTGTCACCGGTGTTGAACCACGAGTGCACCTTGGCCGCCCCCCGCACCGGCAGCTCCCCGGTGGCGAGTTCGACGAAGGTGCGCGGGAAGGACGCCACCATGGTCGGCTGGAACGCCTCCATCACCGGCTCCACGACCGAGCGCCGCCAGTCGGCCATCACCACCGTCGGCAGGCCGAGCAGGGTCGCGGTGAGGAAGTAGCTCAGGCCGCCCGCGTGGGTGTGCGGCATCAGCGACATCAGCCGGTCGTACGACTCGGCCGGGAAGCGCACCATGCGCGGCTGCTTGCCGTCCCAGAACTGTCGGTGCGCCAGCATCGTCGACTTGGGCGTGCCGGTGGTGCCGGAGGAGTGGATCAGCGCGACGACGTCGTCCGCCGCGTGCCGGTACGGGTACGCCGCGGGCAGTCCGCCGGAGGCGTCCGCGTCGAAGGCCTGCACCTCGGCGGCGAGCGCGAGGAAGCGCGGCCGGCGCTGCGGGTCCTGGCGGTAGGCGGCGGCCAGACGGGTGGTGTCGTCGGCGACCACGCCGACCACGCCCACGTGGTTGAGGTAGCGCACCATCACGTCGTGCCGCATCGCGTCGTTGACCAGCGCCGGGACAGCACCCAGCGCGGTCAGCGCGAGGAAGTGCAGCAACGGCTCCAGGCCCTCGCCGATCACCACGGCCACGGGCTCGCCCGGGCGCACGCCGTTGGCGTGGTACCAGGCGGCGTACCGGTCGCGCAGCGCGGCGAGGTCGAGCAGGCTGTGGCCGCGCAGCACGACGGCGCCGCGGTGGTCGGTGTGGTGACTGTAGGCGTACGGGACCGCGCGGTTAGGGTTCACGGCGATGGCGTGGTCGAGGAAGTTTCCGGCGCCGAGGTCGGGCTCGGTCATCAGCCGCTCGCGGGCGGCGAGGGGCGCGACGGGACTCTGGGGGGAAGGCTGGTCGCTCATCGGGGTCTCGCAATCGTGAAGGTGTGGCCCGCCGCCGGCTCCGGTGGAGCGGACGGCCGGCCGGGCTCGACGGACGGACTCAACGGGGCTTGCTGGGCGGAGACTCGGCGGGGCGGAGACTCGGCGGGGCGATCCGGTGCCGACCGGTGCCCGGCCCGCCCACCGGTGCGGCACGCACGGTGATCCTCGCGTGGTGGTACGGATGCGGTGGTCCCGCGGGTGGTGCTGGGCGGTGCAGTGATCCCGCATGTGGTGTTGCAGGTGGGCTTTCGCGCAGGGGAGTTCGGGCCGGAGGCGGTTCCACCCCGGCGCCTCAGCCGGCCGGGCGGTCGAGGATCTCCGCGACGACGCGGCGGCCGGACCGGACCGCGCCCTCCAACAGCCCGAAGAACTCGGTGCTGGTCTCGGTCCCCGCCCAGTGCACCCGGCCGTGCGGGGCGGTCAGCGCCGGACCGAGCCGAAGCCAGTCGCCGGGCCCGAACAACGCGGCGTAACAGCCCTTGCTGTAGGTCTCGTTGACCCAGTCGGTGACGTGGAAGCCGATCGGCTCGGGGAGCATCGGGAACAGCCGGGCGGCCTGCGCGACCGCCGCGGCGCGTTGCTGCGACGGATCCAGGGCGGCGAAGCGGTGCGCCTCGGCCCCGGTGACGAACCCGGTGAGCACCCCGGCACCGCCGCCGGACGGCGAGTCGTCGACCGTGGAGAGCAGCGGCCCCTCGGCGTTGACCGACCAGCCGGAGAGCCCGTGCTCGCGCCAGATCGGTGCCGGGTAGACCAGGTGGAGCTTGACCGCGCAGCCGCGCCCGGTCCGCTCCCCCGCGCGGGGCGACGGCGGTGCGGGGCGCTGGTCCAGGGCGTCGGCGAGCAGCGGCGGCAGCGCCACGACCGCGACGTCCCCGCGGTACTCGCCGCGCGCCGTGCGGACGGTGACCCCGTCGGGGTCCTGGTGGACCGCGAGGGCCGGCTCACCGAGCCGGAGCCGCCCGTACGGCGAGGCCGTCAGCCGGGCGGCCAGCCGCTCGCAGAGCAGGTGCGCCCCGCCGGCCACGCGGTCCTGCTGGGCGCCGCCCTCGAAGGCGTTGAGATAGCGCAGTCCGCCGCCCGAGCGCAGGTAGAAGGCCATGTGCAGGACGGAGACGTCGGCCGGGTCGGCGGCCATCATCTCGCCCAGGAAGAGCGGGAAGAAGAGCCGGGCGTCCGGGTGGGAGAGCTCCTGCCCGGCCCACTCGGCGGCGGTCAGGGTGTCCAGCCGGGCGGCCTCCGGGGTGAGCCACGGCGCCTCCGGCTCCACCGCGGCGGTGAGTTCGGCGAGCCGGTCGAAGAGGTCGCCGAGCGCCACCGCGTTGAGCGGGGGGAAGCGGCCGTCCCGGGTGACGCACGCGTCGCCGCGCCCGGACGGGTGGGCACCCGGGTGGGCATCCGGATCGGCGTCCGGCGGGGCGTCCGAACGGGCGCCGGGGCCGGAGTCCGTACCCGCGTCCGTACCCGCGTCCGTGCGGGCGAGGGCGAAGCGACTGGCGCCGGCCATCGTGGTCGGCGTCATGGCCAGGTCCAACTCCTTCAGGAGAGCAAGGAGTTCGGTGTGCCGGTCGCCGAGGTAGGCGGCTCCGGCATCGACCCACTCGCGGGGGGCGACCTCGATCCCGCGCGTCCGCCCGCCGACCCGCTCGCGCGCCTCCAGCACGGTGACCTCGACCCCGCGGGCCGCAAGGCCGGTGGCGGCGGTCAGCCCGGCCACCCCGCCCCCGATCACCACGGCCGAGGCGACGGCGCCGCTGTTCCCGGCGCTCATCCGGCGGCCGCGATCAGCCGGGCGAGGCCGGCCGGGGTGGGCGCGAGCGCGAAGTCGTCGAAGGTCAGCTCGACGCCGTACGTCCGGGCGACGGCGCTCAGCACGCGGGTGGCGATCAGGGAGTCGCCGCCGAGGTGGAAGAAGTCGGAGTCCGCCTCGACGTCACTGCGCTCCAGGACGCGCCGGAAGATCTCCGCCACGCCCGCGACCTCGGCCGATCTGGTGTCAACGCTGCTCATCACATGCTCTCCTTTACCTACGGGTGGACCCGTGGGGCACCTGGTGGCGGGTCTGGACGGGCAGGCCCCGAGCAGGGCGGGCCTGGTGGTGGGCGCCGGGCCCGGCCGTCCGGGGCGCGTCCGCTCCGCGGTTCCCCGACGGCTCCGTGGCCGTCGGGTGGGCTCGCCGCCCAGGGCGCGCCCTTCGGACCACGCCCTAAGGGTGGGACGGGACCGGGGTGGTGCCGGGGGTCTGCCCAGAGCCCGATCCGTTCGCCGCGTAGCGGCGGTGCGAGCCGGCGCGGTCGACCTTGCCACTCGCCGTGAGCACCAGCGCCGGAACGACGCTGATCCGGCTGGGGACGAGGTGGCCGGGCACCCGGCCGCTCAGGTGGGCCCGGAGGTCGGCGTCCAGTGTGCCGGCGGCAGTGCCCGGGCGCGGCACCACGTAGGCGACCAGCGCCGAGCGACCGGCCAGCGTCGCCCCGGTCACGGCGACCGCCGCGACGCCGGGGTGACCGGCGATCTCCGCCTCGACCTCGGCCGGGTCCACCCGGATGCCGCGGACCTTCACCTCGCCGTCGAGCCGGCCCTGGTGGGTGAGGACGCCGTCCGGCGCGCGGCTCACCCGGTCACCGGTGCGGAACCAGCGGACCCCGGCGGCGCCCGCACCGGCTCCGCTCGCGGGGTCACCCTCGACGTCACCTTCGGCACCGGCGCCGCTCGCGGGGTCGCCTTGGGGGTCGATGCCGTCCCCGGGGTCGGTGAACCGCGCCGCGGTGGCCTCCGGCAGCCCGTGGTACCCGAGCGCCACCGCCGGCCCGCCGATCAGCAACTCGTCCTGGCTGCCGAGCCGTTCGAGGACGTGCGGCAACGCCCGTCCGATCGGCACCTGGTCGCCGACCGCCCAAGGCCGCTCCCGCACGGGCGCCTGCGGCCCGTGCAGATCGACCACATGGGTGATCAGCGTGGTCTCGGTGGAGCCGTAGGTGTTGAGCAGCCGGATCCGGCCGGTGTCCAGCGCCGCCCAGTCCGCGAGCCGGGCCGGGTTGGCCGCCTCGCCGCCGATCACCAGCAGCCGGACGGATGCGGGGAGGGTGCGCCCCTCCTCGGCGAGGTGCAGCACCAGCTCGTGCCAGAACGCGGTCGGCAGATCCAGGACGGTGATCCGCTCGCGCTCCACCAGTCGCAGGAACCGCGGGAACGAACCGGAGTGCGCCTCGGCGTCGAGGACGAGGGCGGCGCCGGCGGTGAGGGTCGGCAGGATCTCCTCGAAGCAGGTGTCCCAGTTCAGCGAGGCGAACTGGAGCACCCGGTCGTCCGGCGTCAGGGCGAACACCTCGCGCAGCGAGGCGACGGCCGCGGAGATCGCCCGGCGCGGCGTCACGACGGGTTTCGGCTGCCCGGTCGAACCCGACGTGAAGAGGAGATAGGCCGGCTGCTCCGGATCGACCGCGCCCGGCACGGTCGTCGGCGGTTCGTCTGCCCGCGGCGCCGTGGCGCCGGGCCCCGACGGCGGCGCCGCGTCCGCAACGGCTAATCGCGGCAGTTCGACCAGGTCGACGCCGTCCGCCAGGAGGCTTTCGGCCGCCGGGGGCTCGTCGTCCGTCCGCGGCCCGTCCGTTCCGGTGGCGGGGGCCAGCGCGGTCCGGCACCCCACCGCAGCCAGCATCGCCTGCCGGCGCTGCGCCGGGAACGCCGGGTCGACCGGGCAGTACGCGCCCCCGGCCGCCAGCACACCGAGCAGCGCGACCACCGTCTCCGGCAGGTGCACCGCCGGAACGGCGACGACCCCCGGGGCGGCGCCGAGCCGGTCGGCCGTCATGCCTGCCAACGTGGCGAGTTGGCGATAAGTCAGGGCGCGTCCGTGGTGGACGATCGCCGCCCGTTCCGGATATCGGCGCACGGTTTCCGTGAACGCGTCAATCAGGTCGGAACCGGCTCCGTGGATGTTGCGGTTCTTTGTCATGCCCGCCCCAAAGAATGCCCAGCGAGCCCTTGTCGGTGCTCGGCGAGCCGGGACTCTACCTTCGAACATGCGTAGCCACAATGGTTGTTGAGGATGTTGCTTCAAGGATGTGTGGTTGACATGTGAACGATAGAGAGCCCGTCGGGACGGGCTGCTGCGACTCCAGAGGCCACGAAGAGTGACGATCCGAAGACGGAAGGTGCTCGCCGCTCCGAATTCCTCCGGCCGTGGTGCGCACACGGTTCACCCGACGCTGAAATGTTCGGGAATCGGAAGGAATTCACCATCTCCGCACCGCACCGGAACAGCTCCGTACCGGAACGGTGCCTCGCTCCAAGCCGAAGTACGGCCGGGCCCACCACTCCCGGAGCCCGCCCGCCGGAATCACCCACGGCTTTTCCTTTCCCGCTCCGAGGTCGGCCGGACAGCCGGCGAATGACGGACCGGGCGATTGCCACATCTGAGCGGCTGGCGCGCCCTCGTCCCCCCGTCCCGCCGACCGGCTGCCGCCCGTCGGCACGCGAACAGCGACCGGCCCCGGCACCGCGTGATCGCGGTGCCGGGGCCGGTCGACCGCCGGGCTCTACCGTGAACTGCCGCCACGGAGCCCGCCGTAGGTCCTGTCGCGCATCCCCTCGGGCATCCCTTGGCGGATCCTGTCGGGCATCCCCTCGCGGATCCCGTCGAGCATCAAGGGTGCAGCACGCGGGAGGGCGCGGCCGCATTGTCCGCCGACGCCTGGGAACGGACGGCGGGCGTCACGCAGACGTCGTCACCGGGCCAGGCCTCCCGCCAGACGTAGCCGGAGATGCAGGTGTGGGGCCCGTACGGCCCGGACACCCAGCGGCTGTACCGGGCGGCGTTGTCGGCGGCGGCCTGACTCCGGGTCGCCGGGGCCACGCAGGTGTAGTCGCGGTAGTCGCCGTCTCGCCAGACGTACCCGGAGACGCAGGTGTTGGGGCCGTAGATCGCCACCGACGTGGCCGAGTAGACGGTGACGGTCGCGGTGCCCCCGCTGATCGAGGTCGAGATCGAGTCGCCGTTGGCGTTCAGCGAGGTGACCGGGAGCCGGGCACCGCCGTCCAGGGTGCGCTGCAGGTACGGCGTGCCGTTGACGATCTCGTGGATCAGCACCACGTCGTTCGGGATGCCCGCGGAGTAGCCGAGCTTCCGGGTGAACTCCACGGTGTAGTAGTGGAACGGGTCGGAGCCGATCGGCACCCGCAGGAGCTTGGGGTGGGAGCCGTCGTCGCTCTGGAACGAGGTGAGGGTGTGGCTGCTCCAGCCGGCCGGGGCGACCGCCACCCGGCCGTGGTCCACCCAGCCGAGCTTGTCGAGCTGGTAGCCGACCAGACCGACGGGCTGGGTGTTGCCGTAGGTGCCGCCGGTGCCCGACCCGTAGACGTTGGCGGCGCTCATCTCGTCCCACGGGTCGTCGTACTCACCGGGCGCCGACCACGGGGCGTTGCGGTAGCCGGTGTCGTTGGAGAAGGAGTGGCCGAGGCCGTAGCCGTGCAGCATCTCGTGGGCCACCGAGACGGACCCGAGGCCGGTGCCGTCCAGGTAGATCGCGCCGCCGGCACCCCACCAGTCGATCCCGACGTTGGTGACGACGATCGTGCGGTGCCCGGCGGGGACGGTGTACCCGCCGGCCTTTGCGGCGTTGACGCAGTCCTGGAAGCGGGTCCACCGGTCCCGGCCCTGTTCCTCGGCCAGGGTGTAGGGCATCGTGTACCAGCCGGCGGCGTTGGAGTTGCGGATCTGCACGGCGCCGGCCGAGATGCTGTTGAAGTAGTCGTACATACCGCCGGTGCCGGCACCCGAGTCGGTGAAGAAGTTCCTCAGCCAGCCGGCCGTGTGCGGTTCGGCCGCGTTGTCCGAGACCTTGCACATGAGGATCGACCAGCCCGTGTAGCCGCGGACCGGCACTGCCTGGGCGCTCTGCTGGAGTCCGCAGAAGGCCAGGACGACGACGGCCAGCAGGGCCGCCACCCCGGACCGGATCCGGCGACCTCGACGGCGACATCGATCCGGGTACGTCCGGATCTCGTGCTCACGTTTCCCACGCATGCGGAAGCCCTCCCCTTCCCGGTGCTTCCGGGGCCTGTCCCCGGACGGGCGACGGCTTCCGTACCCAGCCCACCGCACACAGTAACCTCCTTGCTCAGATGGCCAGTTGAGCGGCACCGTGCAACCGTTCGGGTCGGTGGGACGACTCCTGCCATCCCATCTCCTCCGGAGCCTCCCGGCGAAATCCGCTGGCGACCCCGTTCCCCACGGGGCGATCATGGCGCGCATGACCGACACACCCGAACGATGGACCCAGGCGACCGTCTATCCCGACATGTGGACCGACCCTGCCGACGACCCCCGTAACAGCGAGGGAGTCAGCCCGGACGGAGAACTCCCCACACTGCAGGACTTCCTGACGAACTACCGGATCACCCTGCGGATGAAGTGCGAGGGACTGGACGCCGAACAGCTTGCCCGCCGCTCCGTCCCGCCGTCGACGATGTCGCTGCTCGGCCTCGTCCGCCACCTCGCCGAGGTGGAGCGTGGCTGGCGCAACTGGCTCCACGACGGCGAGCGGCTGCCGAAGCTGTACGGCCGGCGCGACGCGGACTTCGACGACGCCGTCGCCGATCAGGCCGTGGTCGACGCCGCGTACGCCGACTTGGAGCGCGAGCAGGCCGCGACGGACGCCGCCCTGGCCGGGTTCGCCGACCTGGGCGAGCGGGTGGGGAAGGACGGGATCGCGATCCGGGAGCTGCTGGTGCACCGGGTCGAGGAGTACGCCCGTCACTGCGGCCACGCCGACCTGCTGCGCGAGTGCATCGACGGACGGGTGGGCCAGTGACCCCCGTACCGCTCCGCGCGGGGTGACCGGCCCCTCCGCGCGCCTCAGGCCGGCGGGGCCGGCGGGTCGGGCAGGTGCGGCCCCCCGGCTGCACCTGCCCGGCCCGAGTCGTGGCCGGTTCGGACGGAGCCCGTCCCGCACGCGCCACGCGCACGAAGCCCGCCGCGCGCGGGGCAGGCTCCCCACCGGCTCAGCCCTTGAGCCCGTCCCCCGCGTGGTCGACGATGCCCTCCTCGAAGACGGCCGAGGAGTGGGTGTAGCCCTTGCCCTTGTTCGCCCCCGGCGACGGTTCGCCCACGGGCGGGAGGCCGTCGGCACCGACCGGTGGAAGGTCCTTGAGCAGGACCTCGCGCACGCCGAGGAAGGCACCCGTGCCGGTGTCGAAGATCAGCGACACCCGCATGGTGCCGTTCATACCGACCACAGCGACGCCGTGGCGGCCGGCCGCGTCGACCTCGTCGGCCACCACCGAGGTGCCGGGGAGCTTCGCGGCCGCCTGCATCAGCGCCGCCTGGACGGCCGGCGGCGCGGTGACGTTCATGAACGCCGTCTGCACGTCACCGAAGGCGATCCGGTAGCGCAACTCCTTGGTCATCGGCATCCCCGCCACCGCCTTGGAGCGGTCGGCGTCGAGCAGCGCCTTCAGCACCCCCTCCGGATCGGTGGGCAGGGAGGCCAGGAACGCGTACGTCTGGGTGCTGAAGCTCGCCACCCTCGGCGCTCCCTCCGCCTCGCCCAGCGGAGCGGGCCACGGGGTCCGATCACCGCCCTGCGGCCCGGGCATCCCGGGATCCACGATCAGCCCCTCGGATCGGCCGTCGACGGAGAACCACATCCGCCGCTCGCGCCGCGACTCCAGGTCACCGTCCTGGAGCAGCCGCCGGTAGGTGAACTGCCCGTTCTTCGCATGCGGGTCCGGGCGATTCGCCGCCGCCCTGGCCGCCTGCGCCAGCAGGCCGGCGGCGTCCGTCGGCGAAACCACCGGTGATGCCGAGGCCTGCGCCGACGCCGGCGCGGTCGCCGACGCCTGTGCGGTCGGGGACGCCGACGTGGCAGGCGCCGACGTCGTGGCGGCCGAGGACACGGACACGGTCGGCACGCCCGGGCCGGCCGGGCCGGAGCCGCTCTCGTGGCCGCCCGGGACGACCAGGGTCACCGCGGCGACCGCTCCCACCGCGACCGGCGATGCCACCAGCCACACCAGCCTGCGCCGCGACCGCGGCGCCTTCGCCCGCCCGACCTGTTCGGCCTCTGCGGCGATCTCACTCATCACGTGCTCCCTCAGCAACCGGTGGCGGTCGGCGGCGAGCGTCTCCTGCGAGTCGTTCATCGGATGTCCCCCTGCATCGACCGGGCGGCCTTCGGGCCGCCACCCGCTACCTGTCCGGTGGCCGCCGCGAGTTCCCGACTCGCCCGGCCTTCGCGACGTTCCCGTTCATTCCGACAGATCGTCAGTTCCGCTGCGGCGAGCGACTTCAACCGGGTGCGCGCCCTGGAGAGACGGGAGCGGACGGTACCGGTCGGGATACCGAGCGCCTCGGCTGCGGAGGCGTAGTCGAGCCCCATCCACACACAGAGCCGGAACACCTCGCGCTCGGACCGGCGCAGGCTCTCCAACGCGCGGCGCACCGCGGCAAGCTGGGCACTGTCGTCGAGGCGGGTCACCAGTTCGTCGGCGAAGTCCGGCGCGGCCTCCCGCTCGGGCAGCCGCGCCATCGCGGCCCGGTGCCGGCGGGCCGCGCGGGCGGTGTTGCGCAGCACGTTGGTGGCGATCCCGAACACCCACGGCCGCAGGCTCTCGTCGCCGGCCTCCAGGCGCTCGCGAAGCCGCCACGCCTCCAGGAAGGTCAGCGACACCACGTCCTCCGCCGCGGCCCAGTCCCCCAGGGTGCGGAGCGCGTAGCCGTACACGGCCTGCGCGTGAGCGTCGAAGAGCTCCCCGAGCGCTTCCTGGTCCCCGGCGCGCAGGCGCGCTCGTTGTGACAGTTCCATGCCCACCCCTGTCCGCACCCGCCGCCGGGTTCCCTGTGACCCGCATCACGCCCGGGCGCGGCCTTCCGAGCTCCGGTCAGGCCGGGAGCCAGGACGGCCACCGCGGTGGGACGTTGGTGTCGGGGCAGAGGCCGGAGTCGCCGGGGTAGCCGTCCGGGGTGCCGACCGCGGCCACGTAGGCCCAGATCAGCAGACCGAGGGCGAGCAGCAGCGAGACGAGGGGGAGCAGGCCGCGCCAGGCGAGCGCCAGGTCACGGGTGGCGGCGCGGCCGGCCCACCAGCCGGCGATCGCCACGACGACCGAGAGCCCGGCCAGCGGCAGCGCCATGAGGTTCATGCCGAAACGGTGGGCCGGTTCGAAGGCGGCGTCGCAGTAGGCGCGCGCCGCCCAGGCCAGCAGGTGGGCGGCGCAGGCGGCCGCGAGTCCGAGGACGACCACCCCCGCACCGGCCGCACCTCGGAGCCATGCCCAGCCCCGCCGTCGAACGGGGACGGCCGCAGAGATCGTCGTCACGCGACTGGTGACGCCGCACGCTGCCGGCCGGTTGCATCCACGGGGGCGGCTGGCGAGGCTGGGCCTGCCGGAGCGTCAGCACACCGGGTGTGCGCGCACGGCGGCCACACCGGGTGTGCGCGCACGGCGGCGGCCCGGACGCAACCGGCATCCCGGCCGCCGCCCGCCGGCTCGTCAGTCGTCCGTCGGCTCCGGAGCCCGGGGGTAGCGGATGCGGCGGACCGCCGGGGCGGAGACCACCTGGATGTCGGCGACGCCCGGGACGGCGACGTGGAGGTAGCCGCCCTCGACGGCGACGCGGACGCCGGCCACCTCGGCACGCGCGGTGCCATCGGTGTCGGCGAGGGCGTAGCCGGGGACGAGTTCGACGGCGGCGTCGTCGCGCCAGTTCAGCCGGGCGTTCATCGTGCTGCCTCCAGGTCTGCGGTCGAAGGGGTCCGAGCGGGTGCCGGCGCGGGGTCCATCGAGGCGACCGCGGGGAAGTCCAGGTCGGGCTCGGCCAGGTGGTTGAAGTAGTTGGAGAGGGTGTTGAGCGCGACGTGGGCCACGATCTCGGCGAGCTCCGCGTCGGTGACCCCGTCCCGCCGGGCGCGGGCCAGCAGTTCGTCGTCCAGCCGGCCGTGCTCGCGCACCACCGCGGCGGCGACCCGCAGGACGGCCCGGGCGTGCGGGTCGGCGTCCTCGGCACGGCGGGTGGCGAGCAGCTCGTCGTCGGTCATCCTCAGCAGCCGGCCGCCGCGCATGGTGTGGGCGGAGACGCAGTAGAGGCAGTCGTTCTCCTGGGCGACCAGGAGGGCGAGTTGTTCGCGCAGCCGCTCGTCGAGGACGCCGCCGGTGAGCGAGTCGCGCAGGGCGAGGTAGCCGCGCAGGGCGGCTGGGCCGTTCGCGAGCGAGGCGTAGAGGTTGGGCACCCGGCCGAGCTGCTTGCGGGTGGCCTCCAGCAGCTCGCGCTGGTCGGCTCGGGCGGTGTCCGGGGTGAGTTGCGGTATGCGCGGCATGACGTCCTCCCTCGTCTGGCCGGCACCGCCAAACGGCACCGGTCGTTCTCGTCTCCAGGACGGTAACGATCGGTACCGTTTGACGTCAAGGGGGTTCCGCAGAGTCGGAACCGATCGGTACCATCACCCCATGGCAACCCAGGCCCGAGCCCGACTCCTCAGCACCGCCGAGGACCTCTTCTACGCGGAGGGCGTCCGCGCCGTCGGCGTCGACCGCATCCTGAGCGTCTCCGGCGTGGGCCGGGCGTCCTTCTACCGCCACTTCGCGAGCAAGGACGACCTCGTGGTGGCCGTTCTCCAGGGCCGCGACGCGCGCTGGCGCGAGTGGCTGCGCGAATGCGTGGACGCCCGTGACCTACCGCCCGAGGAGCGCCCCCTCGCCGTCTTCGACGCACTCGCGGAGCGGTTCGCCCGCCGGGACTTCCGCGGCTGCGCCTTCGTGAACACCATGGTGGAGGCAGCCGACCGCGACAGCGCGGCCCACCGGGTCGCGGCCGCGCACAAGGCCGCCGTCACCGACTACCTGGACCAGCTGCTCACCGACGCCGGCTACCGCGACCACACCGCCCTCGCCCACCACCTGGTCCTGCTGGTCGACGGCGCGATCGTCACCGCCGTCCGCGAGGGCACCACCGAACCCGCTCGGCGGGCCCGCCGCATCGCCGCCGCCCTGCTGGCGGCGGAACGCGACTGACCGCCCCGGCGTGGTCGCGGCGGCCGCCGGCGGTCAGGGCCGAGCCCGGGCCCGCTGCGCACCTCCTCCGCTAGCGCCGCGGCCCCGGCCCCCGCGATCTGCGGTCCTGATCCCGCCTGGGGCACCGGGGGACTACAGGAGGACGAGCAGCTTGGTGCCCGGGACGAGCTTCCGGTTGACGGACGTGGACTGGACGAAGACGGTGTACGAGGGATTCTCGCCCGGCTTGACCGTGACCTCCGACTCCGGCAGGCCGAGGAGCCGGCGGGCCGCCGGACCCGAGAACACCCTGCCCGTCATCCGGCCGGTGGCCGGGTCCTTCTCCGCCACGGCGAGCTGCTTCCGGCCCTGGATCTTCTCGCGCTTGGACAGCTCGTAGAAGGCGCACCCGGTCCTGTACGCGTGCCCGGCGCTCGTGACGAACTCGCGGATCGGCAGCTGCTGGTCGACCGGGACCAGGATGTACTTGCCGGCGTCCAGGGCGTCGAGGTTGGCCTTGACCTCGGTGGTGTTCAGGTCCTGGCCCATCGTGAAGAGGTTCTTGGTGCCGCGCAGGCCCTGTTCGCGGCCCCGCAGGAAGCTCGTGGCAGCCGTCTTGACGGTGCCGATGGCCTCCTCGACGCCCTTGCTGGAATCCGCGTCCCAGATCGCGATGTTGCCCGCGGGGAAGCCGTACTCCTGGGCGGTGCGCTTGGCCAGGGAGTTCGGAACCAGGATCGCCGAGGTCCAGTGGCCGGGGAGGTCGTCCATCGCGCTCTGGATGCGGTCCATCCAACTGCGCAGGACGGCGCTGCCCCGGCCGCCGCCCATGCGGGTGTGCATCGTGCCGGTCTCCGAACAGCCGGAGGCGTTCTCCTCGCCGTCGGTGACGACGACCTGGAGGAAGGAGTGCTCCCCGTAGCCCTCCCAGATGTTCTTCAGGTCGTCGACGGACTTCACCGCCGCCTCGATCAGCGCGGTCGCGCCGTTGTCCACCTTGTAGAGGCCCTTGAGGGAGGGCAGGTGCTTGACGTCCATGTCCCAGACGAGGTTCTGTACTTCGTGGTCGAATGCATAGAGGCTGATGCGGGTCTCGTGACCGAGCCGGTCGGACTCCTCCTGAAGTCCCTTCACGAACTCGTCGACCACGCGGACAAGCTGGGACTCGTGCTGCCGCATCGAGCCGGACTTGTCCACCACGAGCGAGACGTGGTTGACCTTGTGGTTGATCCTGTTCGCAGACATGCTTCCACCCCGAATTCCCACACCTTTATCGGGCGCCTTTCTGGCGCCCCCTCCAGCGTTGTTCCCACACTACGGCGGGGCACTGACAATTCCCCCTGAGCCGAAGTCACCGGAACGCCCGAGGGCTCCACTTCGACGGAGCGGGTACGGACGGGCGGAGGAATGCGACGGGGGCGACGGGCCCACCGAGGCCGCTGCGAAGTGCCCGTGTTAGCCTGCCGGCATGATCAGGAGGGGATCCGGACGGCGAATACCCATCGGGTCGGCCGGTCCGCAGCGAGCACTGATCACCGCAAGCTTCGTCAGCAGGGTGGGCAACGGCCTCTTCAACACCGCCGCGGTCCTCTACTTCACGTTCGTGGCGCACCTGCCCGCCGCGCAGGTGGGGCTGGGCCTGACGATCGCCGGACTCAGCGGCCTGGCGGCCGGCATACCGGCGGGGAACCTGGCCGACCGGTACGGGCCGCGCACGATCTGGCTGACGGCCCTCGTCCTGCAGGCCGCCACCATGGCGGCCTTCGTCCTCATCGACGGCTGGCTCGCGTTCACACTCGTCGCCACGCTGGACCGGCTGGCCGCCACCTCGGGCAGCGCCGCGGGCGGCGCACTGGTCGCACGAGTCGGCGGTGACCGCCCTGCCGCCTTCCGGGCCCGGCTCCGCACCTTCGTCAACCTCGGCGTCGTCCTGGGCACGCTGGGCGCGGCCGTCGCCATCCAGATCGACACCCGCCCCGCCTACACCGCGCTGATCCTCGCCAACGCCGCCAGCTTCGCCCTCGCCGGGCTGATCGCCTACCTGGGCGTCCCCGACTACCCGCCGCTGCCCCGGCCCGAGGAACACCGCCGGTGGTCCGTCCTGGCCGACCGGCCGTACGTGTCCTTCGTGGCGCTCTACAGCGCGATGGGTCTGCAGTACCAGACCGTCTCCCTCCTGCTGCCGATCTGGCTCGCCGCCCACACCGCCGCACCGCGCTGGACCGTGGCAGCGGTCTACGCGATGAACAGCGGCGTCTGCGTGCTGCTCCAGAGCAGGATCGGCTCCGGCGTGGAGAGCCCGCGGCAGGGCGGCCGCGCCTTCCGCCTCGCCGGGCTGCTGTTCCTGGTCAGCTGTCCGTTGATGGCGCTGACGGCCGACGTCCCCGCGTGGGCCGCACCGGCGCTAGCCGTCCTCGCCGTGTGCCTCCACAGCGTCGGCGAGGTGTGGGAGTCGTCGGCCGGCTTCGCGCTCGGCTTCGGCCTCGCCCCCGATCACGCCCAGGGGCAGTACCAGGGTCTCTTCGGCATCGGCTTCGACGCAGGCCAGGCCCTCGCCCCCGTGGTGCTGACCGGAGCGGTCCTCGCGCTCGGACACACGGGATGGCTGCTGCTCGGCGCGTTCTTCGCACTCCTGGGCGCGGCGGGCCCCTCGGTGGCCGCCTGGGCCGAGCGGACCCGGTCCGCCGGAGAGCCGAACGCGGAAGCGGCTCGCGCCACGTCGGCGCGGTGAAGCCCTCCCGGAGGATCGGGCAAGCCCGCGGCGGACACAGGCCGTGACGGGCATCGCGACAGTGGGTGAGGGCTGTGGTGCGGGCCACCCCGGGACGGGTGCACCACCCCCACGTCGTGCACGGGCCGGTGCAGGGGCGTCACCCGGCGTCGACGATGTGCGCGGCCTCACAACCCCATCCGTGTGGCGCGGGCCACTCCACAGCCGTGTTCGATCTTGAAAAATGGGACATTTGCCTTCAAAACAGCCCAATCCCTAGATCAATACCTCAGGTAACCACCCCCCGACCAGCCCAAACCTCACAATCCTTGAAACCCCCCACCCACCCCCGTAACTTCGAACCCGTTGCACCGCACGACACCGCCCACCGGGCCCCACGGCCCACGGACGACCCCGGTGCCCCCACCACGCGAACCGCGCGCGTCCCCGCAACCACACCCCCCGACCGGGCCTGGTTCCGCGCGCCCGCACACCCCTTCCGAAAGGAAACCCCATGGCCTTCCGTAACGAGACCACCACCGCCACCACCGCCACCAAGCGCCGCAACCGCGTCCGCATGGCACTCATGGCCGGGGCCCTCACCGCCCTGCCGGTGGCCGGCCTCGTCACGGCCAACGCCGCCTCCGCCGCCCCCGCCTCCGTCTGGGACAAGGTCGCCCAGTGCGAAGCCACCGGCAACTGGGCCATCAACACCGGCAACGGCTTCTACGGCGGCCTCCAGTTCACCTCCAGCACCTGGGCCGCCTTCGGCGGCACCGCCTACGCCCCCCAGGCCCACCAGGCCACCAAGGCCCAGCAGATCGCCATCGGCGAGAAGGTCCTCGCCGCCCAGGGCCCCGGCGCCTGGCCCGTCTGCTCCGTCAAGGCCGGCCTCACCAAGTAACACCCCCAGCCCCCACCGGCACCCCCGACAACGCCGCTGCACCCCACCCGACCACCACACCGGGCCCGGGAGCAGCGGCGTCGCGGCGTTCACCGCCCGAGATGCACCACGGCCCGCAGGGCTCAGACGCCGAACTCCCCTGCCCGGACGGCCGAGACGAACGACCGCCAGGCCTCGGCCGGGACGACGAGGGCCGGGCCCGCAGGGTCCTTGGAGTCACGGACGGGGACGACGCCCGAGTAGCCGGGCGCCACCTCGACGCAGTCACCACCCTGCTGGCTGTAGCTGGACTTCACCCACGCGGCACGCGTCAAGTTGATGTCGGACATGTGATTCCCTCCCGAGCTGCGCGGATCCATTCGAGAGTCGCCATTTCCGCCAGCGCTCCCACTTGCAGCCGATCGTAGTGTCTCTTCCAAACTGCGAGCCTGTCAGAATCGCGCTCAAGATGACTACGCCCCTCGGACTCGGAGTAGCCCAGCAGGGACTGATCCGTCAACGTGAGCAAGCGCATCGGCAGCGCGAACGGCCTGTGCTCGGCCATGGCGAACGGCGCCACCTGCAGGATCACCTGGCCGGCCTCGAACTGGTCCTCCAGAGCCGCCAGTTGCTCCCTCATCACGTCACCGCCGCCGATCGGTCGGCGCAGACAGCTCTCGTCCAGGACCGCGTGGACCAGCGGCGGACTGGCGCGCCTGAGCAGTTGCTGCCGAACGAGCAGGAAGGTCACCCGCTCCTCGGCCTGCGCGCGGGTGATCGTGCCGCGGCGAACGTCGGCCATGGCCAGGGCCATGGCGTACGCCTCGGTCTGGAAGAGACCGGGCACCACGCCGGATTCGAAGATGCGTATCTCCGCCGCCTTCGCCTCGTGGCTCGCGTACTCGGGGAAGCCCTCCAGGAGCGCCGAGTGCTTGTTCTGCAACCACATCAGCAACAGCGTTCCCCCCGTCTCCAGCGCCTCGTCGGCCCGGCGTGCGAAACGCTCGCTCGGTGGCTCCCGGGATGCAAGTTCGGCGTACGAGACGTAGGAAGGGTCGAATCCGACCTTCCGGGCCAGTTGAGCCTGCGTCAGCCCCTTCGCCTCACGTGACCTGCGGAGCTGCACCCCGAACGGCGCCCACGGCCCCGACGTCGGATCAAGTTGCCTGCGGTTGACCACGTTTCACCAACTTGTGGATCATCAATCTCAAATACAGATCTCGGGCCGATTCTGCACCGGCGCGGGCCATCATAAACACAAGCCGTGAAAGGCCCGATGCGCAGAGCTACCGATGGAGTCTCCCCCATGCCCAGCCTCCCCCGCACGCCCTCCTACCGGCCCAAGGTGGGCGAGGTGGTGTACGACCTCGCCCACCGGACCGCCGGCGGACAGCCCTCCGAGGGCGTCTACATGGCCACCCTCAACGGCCTCGCCTACCTCCGCCCCGAGGCGGGCGGGTGCGAGTGGACCACCGATCCCCTCCAGCTGCGGCGCCTCAACGTCCCCCGCTACCGCACCGTCCAGCGGCCTAGCCGGCCCCGCGTGAACGACCCTTCGGCGTGAACCCGGCCCGCAGGTTCCTGGTCGCGGTCGTCACCGTCCCCGTGCTCAGCGCCCTCGCCGCCGCGCTCGTCTGCTGGCCGATCCGCAGCGGGCCGCTCGCGCCGCGTCTGCTGATCTTCGGGCTGGTCCTCTCCGCCGGCGTCATCGCCGGCCTCCCCGCCGTCCTCGCCCGGCTCACGGTGGCGGCCGACCGGCGGAGCCGCTGCACCCGGGGCCCGGCAGGAGAACATGTCACCCGATCCTCGGACGGGGCTGCAACAGGGTGGTCCGGGAGGAGCCGAGCTGGTCGTACTCCGCCTCGCAGCCCCGGGCCCGGTCCTGCGGCAGGCTCCTCCGCCCGAGGGCGCAGCGGGCTCAGGGGGCCATGGTGAGGCCGGCGGACGCGGCGCCGCGGCTGAGCACGACCGTGCGGATGTGGTCCAGGGCCCGCGCGTAGTCGACCCGGCCGGGGTCGCGGCGCACGGCCTCCCGCAGGTCGAGGACCCGGTAGGGCGGGCCGAGGTCGGTCACCTGGGGGACGAACTCGGCCTTGCCGACCGTCCAGCGCTGCCCCGGAGCGGCCGGCGGGACGAAGGTGAACCGGGCGATCGAGCTCCAGTTGCCGCGCGGGTCCTCGGCGCCGTCGTACGTGAACATGTGCCCGGCGAGCTGGTCGCCGAGGCCGTACACCGTCCAGGTGTCACCGATCTTCTCGTACGCCTGCGGGATGTGGGCGTGGGTGCCGAGGATCAGGTCGACGTCCGACGGACCCCCGCCCTGCCCGGCGGCCAACTCCTTGGCGAGGGTGAGCTGTTGTTCGTTCGGAGCGTCCTGCCACTCGGTTCCCCAGTGGACGCTGACCACGACGAGGTCCGCGCCGCCCGCCCGGGCGGCGCGTGCGTCGGCGAGGATCCGGTCCCGGTCGATCAGGTTCACCGCCCAGGGCCGTCCGTCCGGCAGCGGGATCCCGTTCGTGCCGTAGGTGTAGGCCAGGTGGGCCACGGTGGCGCCGCCCGCCCGGAACAGCGCGGGCCTCCCGGCCTCGGTCGCGTCGCGGGCGGAACCGGTGTGTGCGAGGCCCACGGCGTCCATGGCGTCGAGGGTGCGCCGGATGCCGGCCGGGCCGTCGTCGAGGGTGTGGTTGGAGGCGGTGTCGCAGCCGGTGTACCCCGTCTCCTTCAGGGCACGGGCGACCTGCGGCGGCGACTTGAACGACGGGTAGCCGGTGAACGGCCCGCCGTCGGCGCCGTAGACGGTCTCCATGTGGCAGATGGCAAGGTCGGCGGCGCTGATGAGCGGCCTGACGCCGGCGAGCATCCTGGTGAAGTCGTAGCCGTCGCCGCCGGCGTCCTCCCGGGCCTGCCGGATGATCTCGGTGTGCGGCAGCACGTCGCCGGTCGCGACCAGGGTGAAGGGACGCGGCCCGGTCGGGGACGCGGTGGTGGCCGCGGCTGTCCGGCCGCCGTCCGGCCGCGGTGCCCCGGACGCGTCGGGAACGCCCCGGGGGTCGGGGGCATCGAGGTCACCGCACCCGGCGAGGCCGAGGAGGAGCAGCGTGGCGGCCACCGTGGTGACCGGCCGACGGGGCAGACGCATGGTCGGCTCGTCTCATGATCGGCAGATATGACCAACACTTCGACTATGCGACGCCGCGGACGGCCTCGCCCGCCCCCACGCCCACGGAGTCACCCGGCGGAACGGTCGAGCACGGCTCGGCGCCGGCACAGCCGGGACCGCCTGGCGGCCCCCGAAGCGGGACGCCGGGCCCTGCACCACCGTGCCGAGGCAGGCCGGCGAGCGGCCTGCAGGACCGGACCATCAAGCCGGGGTGCACGCCGCGCTCGACGCCGACGGCCACCGGGCCGCCTGATCCGGGACACCCGCACGGAGCAGGGCTCGCCGTGCGGCGGCCGCGGCGGCCGTGGCGGCGAAAACCGGTGTCGCACCTCCGTGCACCGGGGCAGGATCGCCCCATGACGGACATGCGAGAGTTCCGGGACGCGGTGACCGGTTGGGCGGCGGGCAGCCGCGGCGGGCCGGCAGGCGAGTTGGCCGGCGAGTTGGCCGCAGAGCTGGATGTGCGGACGGCGGTGCTGCTGGAAGGGCCGAGCGACGTCGCGGCCGTCGAGGCGCTGGCCGAGCGCCACGGGCGGGACCTGGCCGCCGAAGGGGTGTGTGTCGTCGCCATGGGCGGAGCCATGAGCGTCGGCCGCTATGCCGAGCTGCTCGGGCCGCCGGGGCTGGGTCTGCGCCTCGCCGGACTGTGTGACGAGGGCGAGCGGGGCTTCTACGACCGCGGTCTCGCAAGGGCCCGTGTGCCGAACCGGGAGTTCTTCGTCTGCATGGCCGACCTGGAGGACGAACTCATCCGCGCCCTGGGCGTGGCCCGGGTGGAGGAGATCGTCCGGGCCGAGGGCGACCTCCCGGCCTGGCAGACCTTCGTCCGCCAACCCGCGCAACGGGGCCGGTCCCCGCAGCGACAGATGCGGCGCTTCCTCGGCACGAAGAAGGGCCGCAAGATCCGCTACGGCCGCCTCCTCGTCGAAGCCCTCGACTCCGAGCCCGTCCCGGCGCCCCTCCACGACCTGCTCGCGAGCCTGTGACCGAGGAGCTGATCACGCAGTTGGTCGAGGCCGATCGCAGGGTCGGGTGCCGCCCGGCTCAGCGACCGGCGCCGTAGGCCTCGGCGAAGGCCGCGCGGACGGCACGGCGGCCCGCGGTACGGAAGGAACCGTCGCGGGAGTCGACCTCGTGGATCCCCGTCCGGCGCAGCACGACGGCCACCGCCACCGGGCGTCCGGCCGCCTGTTCGGCCAGTTCCTCCCGCATGCCGTTGACGAGCGCGGCGTGGTACCCGGCCAGCTCCTCCGGCGAGGCGTGGCCCCTCACGACGGCATCGCGCGCGACCTCGAACACGAAGCCGTCCTCCCACGGCTCGAAGTCCACCGTCACGTCCGCGAAGTCGCAGGGGCAGCCGCCGGTCTGACGGGCGTACAGGCCGCGGACGCCCCGGATCGGACGTGGCGGAAAGGTCGCCACATCGGTGCCCGCACCGGCCCTCGCATCGGGTTCCATGCCGCCGACGCTACCCCACGGCTCCGCGCTCGGTGCCCCCGGAGGCGGGCAGCAGCCCGCCCGATAATCCGGCAGCGCCGCACGGGCCGGCCCGGTTACCTTGTGGCCCTGCTGTTCCACGGGGAGGAAGAACGTGTCCGAGGCGGACGAGGCGATCCACGAACACCTGGTGGACCGGGCGGAACTGACCGCACACGGCTGTGTGGCCGACCTGGGCTGCGGACGGGGCCCCACGCTCGCGGCCTTCGCCCGCCGGTTCCCGCGTGCCCGCCTGGTCGGCCTCGACCACTCCCCCGCCGGCGTCGACGCCGCCCGCGAGCTGCTGGCCGGCCACCCCGGAGGCACCGACCTCCGGGTGTCCGACCTGGCCCAGCCGCTCCCCCTGGTGACCGGTTGCGCCGATGCGGTCGTCTCCTACAACGTCCTGGAGTGCCTCGCTGACCCGGCCGCGCTGCTCCGGGAGGTGTCGCGGGTGCTCCGGCCGGGCGGGCGGGCCGTGCTGGCCCACGTCGACTTCGACTCGCTGGTGATCGCGGGAGCGCCCCGCGGGCTCGACCGCCGGATCTGCCACGCCTTCACCGACGACCAGCAGCCGTGGATGGAGCACGCCGATGGCCGGATCGGCCGCAAGCTCCCCGGCCTGGTCGCCGGCTCACCCCTGGTGGTCGAGCAGGTGACCCCGCTGGTGACGGCCTCCACAGAGCTGACCGGCCATGCCGCCCGGCGCATCGAGGGCGTCCGACACGCGCTCACCGAGGCCGCGCGCCGCGGTGCGGGCCCGCTCTCCCGCGCGGAGATCGAGGAGTGGCACGCGGCCGTTCAGGGGGCCGCCGCCGCAGGCCGGTTCTTCTTCGCCGAGACGGCCGTCGTCGTCACGGCCCGGGTGCCGGTCTGACCGCCGCGGGCCGTCGGGCGGGCCGGGCGCACTCGGGGGGTAATCGAACTGACGGATGATAAGGTCACGGCAGCCACGGATCGTTCACCAACTCTCCCAAGGATCTCCTTCATGCGCATCAAGCGGGTTGTCGCTGCCGCGGCCGCCGTTCTCGCCCTCGGCCCGGCCACCGGATGCGACGGCGGCGTAGACGATGCGAAGTCCGCAGCCCCGCCCGTGACGAGCCCCAGCACCGAACGCCTGGAATCGATGACCGGCGTGGTGATCCTCGATCGGGCCCACGGCGAGTTCCTCAAGGCCGCCTCGGTGAAGCTCACCGGGACCGTGACGGACAAGGCGCGCACGACGGCGACCTTCACGGTGTCCGTGAAGGCGACGGGTGACTGCACGGGCTTCCTCGAGCTCGACGGCAACGGCCGGGCCGAGCTGCTGCGGGCGTCCGGACAGACCCTGGTGAAGCCGAGCTCGAAGGCACTGGCCGAGTACTTCGGCCTGCCGACCACCGAGTTCAGGGCGGACCGGTGGATCCGCCTCGCGAAGAGCGAGGCCTCGGACGCCCTCCCCTCGGGAATGTGCGACCTCAAGACCGTCCCGCTGTTCGGCGACGGGGACTGGTCCAAGACGGTCAACTCCGAGGGCACCGAGACGGTGAACGGGCGGAAGGTCGTGACGGTCTTCGCCAGCACGCCGGAGGACGGGGCCTACCTCGGCTACGTCGCGACGGACGGGCCGGCACGTCCGGCGCGGATCAAGTCGTTCCACAGCGAGGGCCACGACATCGGCCTCACGGTGGACTTCTCCGACTACGACGCCCCGGTGGCCGTGACACTCCCGCCCGCCGACCAGATCACCGACCCGGCGGCAACCCGTTGACGGACCTACGCCCGAGCGCCTGACTTCCGGTCGCGCGGCGGAGGATGTCCAGGACCTCGCCGGTGATGGCTGCCTCGTTCCGCTCCAGGTCGGGGCCGGTGAGCTGGTCGGGCTGGGCGGGGAGGCCGGTCAGCACCGGGGTGTGGAGGTGGCCGCCCGGAAGGGCCGGCGCGAGTTCGAGGCGCAACCGGTTGGAGCGGTAGGCCACCTCGTTGGACAGGTACCCGCCGCCGCCCCCGGCCACCGCACGCGAGCCCGCGGTCGGCCCGTCCTCGCGGTCCACCGGCCGGTCGCTGCCGGCCGGGATCTCGGTGACCGCCGTGTTCAGCCGGACGGGGAACGGCTGCTGGACGGCGGTCATCTCCTCGGTGGGCAGGGTGGTGGCGATGAACTCGGCCCCAGGACCGAGGCCCGGCGCGGTCACCGGGTGCTCGCGGGTGCCGCCGGCGAGGGCTCCGACGTTGTCGGGGTAGGGGTCCGCGGAACGGGCCCGGCCCGCCCACGCCTCCAGCGTGAACAGCCCGGGGTAGCCCTGGCTGATCGTGGTGATCTGGTCCGCGGCGCGCGGCCCGGACGTCAGGCGCGGGCCGAAGGCGCGCTCGACGATGCCGCGGTCGAAGTCGCCGTAGCGCACCGGCAGGACGACCGCCCGGATCTCCGCCCGGGTGCCGTCGGCCAGGGTGATCCGCTTGCCGTTCAGCTGCAGGGCGGCGGAGCCGGAGGGGTTCGCCCGGCGCAGTTCGGCGTCCAGGCCGAACGGGTCGAAGCCGCTGACGAACACCCGGCGCACGCCCGGGCTTCCGCTGAATCCGTTGTCCCGCAGACCGCGCGAGGCGTCCTCGAAGCGCTGCCGGAGCCGGTCGGCGTCGACGGCGAAGTCCGGCTGCCACTGGCCGAGTCGGGCGGTCATGGCGAGCCTGGTCCAGTACAGCGGGCGGTCGTCCTGGGCCGGGAGGTCGCCGCCGCGGCGCCGCCCCTGCGCCCGGTCGACCGCGGCCCACCAGAGCGCCTCGCCCCAGGCGTCGACGAGCCGCTCGGCCTCCGCCGCGCTCCGGGTGGCGCAGAGCGCGGCCGGGAAGCGCCGGACGAAGTCCCCGAGCCCGGCCCGTTCGGTGAAGGCGGCCGTCCGGGCGTCCTGGAGCCGGGCCTGCTCGCCATCGGTACCGGCCGCAACCGGTGTGCCGGGCGTGGCGGCGGGAGCGGCGGGAGCGGCGGGAGCGGCGGCGGCCGCGTTGCACGCGGGCTGCGCCTGGGCCGGGACGGCGGCCGGGAGCAGCACGGCCGCGAGAGCGCCGACGAGGGCGGTGGCCAGCTTGGCGGGGCGGGCGAAGGTCATGGGATGTGACGGTACATCGACAATCGACTCGCCGCCAGAAGTCCGGCCCCGGGGTCCTGGCGGCGGGCCGGCCCGCCGCCAGGACCCCGGGCGGAGACGCTCAGCGCACGGACCGGCGCGTCGCCTTCACCTCACGGCTGACGGCCCAGGCGTCCGCGACGGGACCGACGTGCCCGAGCTTGTCCGGGTTGACCACCGAACGGACGGCTCGCACCTGCCCGTCGAGGACGTCGAGCGCCAGCGCATTGAGGACCCCGCCGTCCCGGTCGCGAAGGATCGCCCCCGGCTGGCCGTTGACCTCGCGGGGCTCCAGCACGACGCCGATCCGGGCCAACCGCGGGAAGACGGCGGCCAGCAGCCGGGCCACGTTGTCGGCCCCGAAGACGGTCCTGGCCAGCTGGGGAGCCTTGCCGCCACCGTCGCCGACGAGCGAGACGTCGGCGGCGAGCAGGTCGCGCAGGCCGACCACGTCGCCCTCCCGGAGCGCGTCGAAGAACCTGGACGCGAGTTCGTCGCGTTCCTTCCGGTCGGCTTCGAAGCGGGGCCGACCCTCGTCCATGTGGCGGCGGGCGCGTACCGCGAGCTGGCGGCAGGCCGCCTCCGAGCGGCCGACGGCCGCGGCCACGTCGGGGAAGCCGAAGTCGAAGACCTCGCGGAGCACGAAGACCGCCCGCTCCAGCGGGCTGAGCCGTTCCAGCAGGAGCAGGGCCGCCATCGACACCGAGTCGGCCAGCTCCGCCGACCGCGCCGGGTCCTCGTACGGGTCGGCGAGCAGCGGCTCGGGGAACCACGGCCCGACGTAGGCCTCCCGGCGCACGCGGGCCGAACGCAGCACGTCGATCGAGATCCGGGTGACCACCGCCGACAGGAACGCCCTGACCGACACCGGCCGGGTCGACGACGCCTCGAAACGCAGCCAGGTCTCCTGCACGGCGTCCTCGGCCTCGCTCACACTGCCCAGGATCCGGTAGGCGATCGAGAACAACAGCGGCCGCAGCTCCTCGAACTCCTCGACCTTGTCCACGTCTTGTCCCTCCCCTTTATTGCCCTGCCGCCCGGTGGACGGACGCGGCCGTCCCCCATCATGATCACCCGGGCCGTCGGCGGGCCACAGTACCGCCCCGCACCCGACGGCCCGACGGCCGGCCCGGAGCTCGCAACCGAACTCCGGGCCGAGGCACGCCGAGACCGGTACGGTACCGGCGCCTGGCGCCGGTACCGGCACCGGCACCGCTCAGTGGAAGCTTCCGGGCTGGTAGGAACCGGCCGGCTGCTGGGTGATGATGTTCAGTCGGTTGACCATGTTCATGAACGAGATCAGCACCACCAGCGAGGTGAGCTGCTCCTGGTCGTAGTGCTCGGAGGCGCGCGCCCACACCGCGTCACTCACCCCGCCTGCCGCGTCGGCGACCCTGGTCCCCTCCTCCGCCAGCAGCAGCGCGGCCCGCTCGGCCTCGGTGAAGACCGTGGCCTCACGCCACGCCGCGACCAGGTGCAGCCGCACGGGGCTCTCGCCGGCCGCGGCGGCCTCCTTGGTGTGCATGTCGATGCAGACGGCGCAGCCGTTGATCTGGCTGACCCTCAGCGCCACCAGCTCCTGCGTGGCGGGCGGCACCGACGACTCCTTGAGCGCCTTGCCCACTGTCATGAAGTGCTTGAGGGCCTTGCCGGCGGTGGGGTCGGTGAAGAAGTCCAGGCGGGCGTCCATGGTGCGGCTCCTCTGTTGTCGTCGTCAGCGGCTTGCACCCCTTGAGACGGAACGGCCCGGCCCCCTGTGACATCGGCGGATGTGACCCGCGACACAGCCCCGCCGCCGCCCGGCGTCCCACCGCTGTCGCCGTCCCCGCCGACCCATTCCCCGGCGACGGCGCGCCGCCCATTCCCCGGCCGGGCCCAGGACGGACGGGGCCGGACTCGCCGGTTCCGGCGGCGCTACTCCGACAGTGCGCGGCGCAGGACCGCCCCCAGCTCGGCGATCTGACGCTGCGACACCTCCGCGGAGAGGATCGCCTGCGAGCCGTGGAAGGTGCCGGCCCACTGGTGCAGTTCGACCGAGACGCCCGCCCGCAGCAGGCGCAGCGCGTACGTGATGTCGACGTCACGGTACGGGCAGTACTCCGCGGTGGCGATGTAGGCGGGCGGCAGCCCGGACAGGTCGGCGGCGCGTGCCGGGGCGGCGTACGGGGTGGCGGGCGCGGAGCCCACGTAGTGCCGCCACGCCCTCGCCATGTGCTCGTGGCCCCCGCCGAGCGTCTCGGCGAGCCCCGTCGACCAGGACTCGCACCGGTCGTCGAGCCCGGGCTGGTTGAGCAGTTGGAACCTGATGCGCGGCCCCTGCTCGTCCCGGGCCCGCAGGGCCAACCCCGCCGCGAGGGTCCCGCCGGCGCTGTGGCCGCCGACCGCGATCCGCTCCGGGTCGATCCCGAGCTCGGCCGCGTGCTCGGCGGTCCAGGCCAGCGCGGCGTACGCGTCGTCGAAAGCGGCCGGGAACGGGTGCTCGGGGGCCAGCCGGTAGCCGACCGAGATCATCGCCACCCCGGCGGCTGCCGCGAGCCGCGCGGCCCACGGGTGTTCGGTGTTGAGGTCCCCCATCGCCCAGGAGCCGCCGTGCAGCCAGACGACGGCGCCCTGAGCCCCGTACGGGCGGTAGATCCGCACCGGTACGGGTGATGCGGCGGGTACGGTGCGGTCCTCGACCGCCATGCCGGTGGTGTCCGGCGCCGGCACCGCGGCGGCACGCTCCGAGTAGTGCCTGCGGTCGGCGAGCGGATCGGCCAGGTCGATCACGGGGACCAGCGGGACGAAGGGCTCCAGTTCTGGATTCATGCCGACCATCCTGGCCGCCGCACCCGTTCCGATTCATCCGCCGTTCGTCGCGTGATCGCCCCGACCACGCGCCACTCGGCGGGTCCCTCGACGCATCCGCGCCTGCCTATGCTGGGTGGCATGGAGGCCCTGGCCGAACGGCTGTCCCATCTCGACTCGCACCTGCAGGGATCGATCCGCGTCGTCGCGTTCTACGACACGCTGATGCGCCGTCGCGTGGACCTGCCCGCCCTCGCACGGGCCTCGGCGGGCCTGGCCTCGTGCGTGGCCGGCATCCGGCTCCACGGCACGGGAGAGGTGATCCGTTTCGCCCCCGACGGCCAGCCCGCACCCGCAGCTCCGGTGCCCGTGGCTCCCGCCCTCGCGGCCGGCGCGGAGTCCGCGTCCGGCACCGCGTCGATCACCCTCGACGAGGAGGAGATCGGCACCGTGTGGCTGGAACGCCCCGGCCCGCCCGGTCCGCTCGACGACATCCTGCTCGACCGGCTCGCCCTCGCCGCCGCGGCCGTCGTCGAGCGGTACGGCCCGGCCCGCACCACGATGGCCGACCCCGCCCTCGTCGAACTGGCCGTCAGCGCCGACAGCGACGACGCGTCCAGAGCCCGGGCGCTCCGGCTGCTCGGCTTCCCCGCCGACCAGCCGGTCCGCGTCGCCGCCGTCCGGTCGCGGCTGCCGCTCGACCGGCTCGGTGCCCTGGTCTGCCCGGCCCGCCCGGTGAAGGCCGCGGCACTCGCCGACGTCGGCGTCATCCTGGCCGGCACCATCGACCCTGCGGCGTTCCCGGCCGGCGTACGGGCGGGCGTCGGCGCCGCCGCCGGCCCGCACCGGTCCTGGCAGCAGGCCCGCACCGCCCTGCGCTTCACCACCGCACGCGAGCCGGTCGTCCACCACGACGGCCTCGGCGCACTCGCGCTGCTCGCCGGGATCCCCCGGGACGTGGCGCGGGAGAACACCGACGTCGCCGCGATCGGCCGCCTCGCCGGAAACCCGGAGGACCTCGACACCCTCGACGCCTACTGCGCCGCCGGCTCGCTGCGCCGCGCCGCCGACCTGCTCCACCTCCACCACAGCAGCGTCGCCCGGCGGCTCCAGCACATCGGCTCCGCCCTGGGCTTCGACGTCTCCCAGCCCACCGGGCTGACCCGTGCCACCCTCGCCCTCACCACCTGGCGGCTCCTGGGCGACTGACGCGCCCGCCTCCGGCGACGCGGCCCCTGGGCAGCGGGTGGCGGCTGTGAGCAGCGGCGGTCCGGTGACCCTGCGGCCCAGGACGCGGGACGCTCCGGGGTGTCCGCGTGCTCCGCTCACCGGCTCGCGTCCGGGGGTGGCGGCCGGCGGAGACCGGGCAGGAAGGTCAGTGCGAGGACGACGGCGAGGACGAGGGTGTGGACCGCCATCGCACCGCCCGCCGAGAAGCGCTCGTCGAGCCAGCCGGTGACCACGGTGGCGAACGGGTAGAGGCAGCCGCCGACCAGGAACAGCGAGCCCTGCACCCGGCCCATCAGCGCGTCCGGGACGAGTGCGAGGACGCGGGTGTTGGTGCGGACCACCACGGCCGGGCTGACCAGGGCGATCGCCGCCGTGCAGAGCGTCATCACCACCGGTGACGGCCGCAGGGCTGCGCCGCCCGCGACGGCGACGATCACCGCGGTGACCACCCGGAGCAACCGGGCGTCCGACACCCGGGGGAACCGGGGCGCCAGCAGCGCGCCGGCCACCCCGGCGACGGCGGTGACGGCCAGGGCCACGCCCAGCGACTGCGGGCGGTCCCGGCCGGCGACGACGACCAGCACGAAGGCGATGCCGGCGGTGGCGAAGTTCACCAGCGCCGACCAGGCCAGGAGCGCCCGCAGGGAGCGGGAGCCGGCGACGTACCGCAGACCGTCCGCGACGGCGGCCCGAACCCCACCGCCGTTGCCACCGCCGTCGCCACCGCTGCCGTCACCACTGCTGCCGCCGCTGCCGCCGCCCAGTGAGCGGCGGACGGTCAGCACCAGCACCAGCGACACCGCGTAGGACAGCCCGTCGAGCAGGAACGGGACCGCCGGCTGGAAGCGGTAGAGGGCCGCGCCGAGCAATGGTCCGAGGAACTGCACCGCGTACGACTGGCCCTGACCGAGGGCGACGGCCGCGTCCAGCTCCCGGCGGGGCACCAGCCGGGGCAGGGCGGCCATGCCCGCGGGCATGGCCGCCGAGGTCAGCAGGCCCTCCACCGTCGCGAGCGCACCGGCCAGCAGGACCGGCCCGCGTCCGGCGTCCTGGCCGCCGAGCACCAGCAGCCCCAGCGCGCCGACCGCGGCCGCCCGGCCCGCGTCCGCGGCGATCAGGATCGTCCGGCGGCGCCGGCGGTCCGCGAGGGCACCGGCCGGCAGCTGGGCGGCGAACAGCGCGACCAGCCGCACGGTGGCGACCAGGCCGGCCAGCGCCGGCGAGCCGGTCCGGTCCAGGATCCACAACGGCATGGCCAGTGCGGTGAGTTGCGATCCGAGGCCGGACAGGCCCGCGCCGAACCAGAGCCGCCGGAAGTCCCGGTGCCGCAGCGGCCCGGCACGCCTGCGCCGACGGCGGTCGCGTCGGCCGGCCGCGGCCGCCGCCTCGTCCCGCTTGGTGAGGTCAGTGGCCATCGGAGCGCTCCTGGGCCCGCGCCGCCTCGGGAGCCCCGAGCGTCTGCCACCAGGACGCCACCACTCGGGCCGCCCGCTCCGGCGTCACCAGCCCCCGGCCCTCGACCACCTGCCCGCGCCACAGCTCGTACACCTCGCCGGGCTGCGGATCGACGACGACGTGCCCCTCGGCGCGGAGGGCGGCGACGTGCCGCCGGGTGGTCGGCTTCTCCCACATGACGGCGTTCATGCTCGGGAAGAGCAGGGCCGGTCGCGGGTGGGCCAGCAGGGCGGTCTGGGCCGGGGAGCCGGCCAGCCCGAGGGCCGCGCCGGCCAGCAGGTTCGCGGTGGCGGGCAGGACGGCGAGGCCCCGTGAGCGGCGGGCGAGCTCGGTGGGGTTGACCGGGTCGCCCGCGCCGTAGGCCTCGTCGGCGTGCCAGGCGAGCGCTTCGGCCCGCAGGAAACGCTCGGCGCTGTGGGTGAGCAGCACCCGCAGTGGTGCCCGCACGCCTTGCCGCAGGCGGACCAGGTAGCCGGGCAGGTCGAGCGCGGCGCTCGCCCCGCAGACGATGACGGTCAGCGCGTCGTCACGCATCGCGGCCCCCGGGGGCACGGGTGGTTCCGGGGGCTCCGGGGGCTCTGGAGGTTCCGGGGGCTCCGGGGGCTCTGGAGGTTCCGGGGGCTCCGGGGGCTCCGGGTACTGCGAAGGCTTCGGGGGCCCCGGCCCGGTCGACGGCGGCCGTGGCCGGCAGGAGCTCGTCGAGGGTGTAGTTGAAGTCCGCCGTTCCCCGGTGCAGCCGGTCGAGGACCAGCGCGATGCCCGCGCTGCCGGTGGCGAAGTCGGTGCTGTACCGCAGCAGGCTCTCGCCCGGGAAGGCCAGGCCCTCGGGCCGCCGGCCCGCCAGGGAGAGGATCGCCCGGGCGCTGCGTTCGGCCGGCTCCCGCAACTCGGGCCGGTCGAGCAGCCGGGCGCAGTCGAGGGCGAGGTTGGTCGGGCCGGCCATGCCGCGGTAGAGGCCGGTGGTGATGGTCACGCCGCCGACGCCGCGGCGCAGGATCCCGTCGAGCGCCCGGTGCAGCGGCGCCTCGTCCGGCAGCAGGACGCAGTAACGGACCAGGGCGGTGCCGACGCCCGCCGAACCGCGCAGCCAGTACGGGGAGTAGACCTCGCTGCCGACCCGGCCGGGGATGGAGAGCATGCCGTCGTCCTGGACCACGCCCTGGGCGAGGTCGTGCGCCATGGCCCGCCGGCCGACGCGCAGGTACCGGTCGTCGCCGGTGGCGCAGTGCAGGTAGAGCAGGAACAGGGCGATGCCGGAGGAGCCGTGGGCATAGCCGATCTGCGGCGGGCGGCCGGTGCCGTCCGACCAGTACAGGCCCTGGCCGGCGTCCGCGGCGGCCGCGATCAGTCCGTCGGCGATCCGGACGGCCTCGTGGAGGCGGCGAGCCTCGCCGGTCCGGCGCCAGAGGGCGAGGCAGGCCAGGCCGAGCCCGGCCGAGCCGGTGGCCAGGTCGGCCGGGAACGCGTCGGCGGCCGCGGGGGCGTCGGCAGGAGCGGTGGCGGTCCCGCTCCCGCGGGTGGTCCCGCTCGCGGTGCGCAGCGCACGCTCCAGGACGGCCGCGCCCCAGTCGGGCTCGCCGGCGTCGCAGAGCGTCCAGGCGACGCCGGCCAGCCCGTAGCAGAGGCCGGGCGGGAGGCGGTCCAGTCGCGGCTCGGCGCGGACCATCCAGTCCCGGATCGGTTCCGGGAAGCGTCCGGTGATGCCGTGCACGGCCCGCAGCACGCCGGCCGCGCCGTGGGCGACGGACCACGGGTTGGTGCGGAAGACGGCCGGGTCGGCCGGGAAGGGCCGGTCATCGCGCTCCGGCGTCATGACCGCCTCCATGAAGGCGACCGCCCGCCCCACGGCCTCGGGCAGGTCGAGGCGGTCGTCGGGGGCCTCGTCGAGGGGCAGGCCGAGGGTGCCCAGCAGCCCGTCCACCGGCCGGCGCAGCAGGGCGGCGACGTGCCGCGTGGAGCGGGCCAGGGCCGGGGGGTCGAGCGCGAGCAGGGTGTTGCGCGGCAGCAGCATCGCCAGTTCGACCGCTGCCAGGGCGTACCCGTCGAAGGCGCGGCCGTCGAAGGAGCGGCCGTCGGAGGACCGGTCGTCGGAGGACCGGTCGGCGGTGGCGGCCCGGCCGTCGGCCGCGGCCGGCAGCGCGGGCGCGAAACCGGGCGTCCGCGGGTGCTGGTCCTGGCGGGCGCTCAGGGACCGCACCGACTCGAAGTCGATCAAGCGCACCCGCAGGGTCTCCGGATCCACCAGGACGTTGGTGAGCGACACGTCTCCGTGGACGAGGTCGCGTGCGTGGCAGGCGGCCAGGGCTTCACGCAGGCCCTCCACCACCGTGTCGACGACCTTCGCGTACTCGGCGATCCTCTGCTCGGTCACCTCGTTGGCCGCGATCGGACTGTGCCGGCCGATGAAGGTGACGAGCGGCAGGCCGTCGACGAACTCCTCGGCGAGGAAGAGGTGTTCCCACTCCTCGAACAGCTCCAGCGGCTCCGGAGCGACCCCGGTGCCGCTCAGCAGTCGCAGCGCCTCGAACTCGCGTCGCAGCCGCTGCCGGGCGTCGGAGCCGTCCTCGGCGTGCGCGGTGTGCGGGCGGGCCTCCTTCAGCACGACCTCCCGGCCGTCCGATGCACGCCGCGCGAGGTAGACGCCGCCCGCGCCGCCGTAGTGCAGCGCCCGGACCACCTGGTACCCGTGCAGGACGTGCGAGCCGGCGCCCTGGGCCGGCTCCTCGTCGAACAGCTCCGGCACCCAAGGCGGCCGCCGGTACACCGGGTCGCGGTCGTCGGTCCACCGGCGGCCGTCCGGCCCGTGCAGGACGGAGCGCGCCGTCCCGTCGGCGCCCACCGCGTTCGACGCTACGAACTCTCCGTACCGGTAGTAGAGGCAGCCGGACTCGCCGTACCGGCGGTCGGTCAGCACGTACGGTCCCCGGACGTCCGCGAGCGGCCCGGCGAGGCGGGCCAGCAGCTCGCGGCACTGCTCGGCGGAGTGCGTGTAGATGACGACCACCTTGCCGATCTGGCCCGGCGGCCACCACCGCGCCGCGCCGAGGCGGACCAGACGGGTGGAGCGGAGGCACTTGAAGTGGAACGGGTTCCGGTGGAACTCGGCCGCCACTGCGCGCAGCGCCATCGCCGCGTCGTCGGGAACCGCCGAGACGTGGATCTTCCAGCCGTGCTCGGGCAGCGCGGGCGCGGCCACCGCCCGACAGCCGGCCCACACGCCGGATTCGGTCACCTCGCCGTCGGGTCCGACGAGTTCGGTCATCTCCCGCTGGAGATCCGGGTCGGCTGGAGCCCGGCCCAGGGTGTCGAAGAAGAGGGGGTCGGCGACCGCGAAGGCCTGGTATTCGTCGAATCTGCGCATGATGCGCTCCTCGCTGACGCTCCATCAGGGGCGCTGGATGTTGTGGGCCTTCCAGGAGCGGACGTCAGGACAGGTCCGGGTGAGTCCCGATGGTGCGCGGAAGTCCCAGTTGGTTCGGGTGAGTTCAGGGGGGCCGCCCCCGACCGGCCGAACGCGCCGGCCGGGGGCGGCCGAACGGTCAGCAGGCGTTGCTGATGCCGCTGGAGAGGCTGCAGACATAGGCGGCGGGTCCGAACAGACCCCGCTCGACCTCGTCCTCGTCGAGCGCGAGGCCGATGAGGGAGAGCACGTTCTGCATCCGGGAGTTCACCTCCTCCACGACTGCGCGGGCCAGGGCCGTGACCCCGAGCGGGCGACCGCGCTTCCCTCGGCCGCGCCCGGCGGGAGTCCGGGCCGACTCCCGCCGGGCGGGCCGGGGCGGGCGGCCGTCAGCAGGCGTTGCTGATGCCGCTCGACAGGTTGCACGACTGGCCGACGGGTCCGAACAGACTCCGCTCGGTGTCGTCCTCGTCGAGCGCGAGGATGATCAGGGAGAGCACGTTCTGCATCCGGGAATTCACCTCCTCCACAATCGGAACGGGGGGCCGCGGTCCTGAGGGGGCGACCCGGCCCTGCTTCACTCTGACCCGCCCGCCGTCCCGGCCGGTTGAGGCACCGGCCCTGCTCCGGCCCCGCTCCGGTCCCGAGCCTCACCCGGGACGCACCCGCCGCGCCCACCCGGGCCGAACGGGCACCCACCCGGGTCCGGACGATGGCGGATCCACCTCCCTGACGCGAAGTCGAGCATCCGTGCCGGATCGACGACCGGTCGGCACCTCCGCCGGGCGACCTGATCAGCGCTCGATGCGGGGAGTTGCGGGAAGATGCGGGGATCAGCGCTCGATGGAGAGCGGCAGGAGGCTGCTCCCACCCGGTCCGCCCGATGCGCCGATCCGCCGATCCGTTCGGGCCACCGCACGACATCACGGCAGCGACATGACGGCGCGACATGACGGCAGCGCCGCCTGTCACATCACGTGACAGGCGGCGCAGCGCGCGCCCGTGGTGGCGCTCCGGCCCTCTACAGGGCCCCCAGGTACGCGAGGACGTCCGCGCGGCCGTCCGCCGGAGCGATCAGGGCGATGTGGTTGTCGGGCCGGATCAGGACGAGGGCGTCGCCCGTGATGCCGTACGCCGCGCGGATCGCACCGTCCGGGTCGTCGAGCGGCACCGGGCGGACGTACGCGGGCAGGGCGGCGAGGGAGGTTCGGGCGCCCGGGCCGAAGCCGAGGAGCGTGAAGTGGTCTCCGGCGAAGTGCTCGAACAGGCGGGCCGGGCCGTCCTCGGAGCCGGGGCAGGGAGAGTCGGGCGCCCGGTCGCCGGCCAGGAGCAGGCCGTCGGCACCCCCGGTCACGACGCGGGCGGAATCGGGGCCGTCGGCGACGTCGGTGGCGACGGTGGCGACGCCCCCGCCGGCGAGCCTGCTCCACCGGTAGCCGAGCGAGAGACCGGTGGTGTCACCCACCCGGCCGGCCTCGACTCCGACACCGGGGGTGCCGACACCGGCGACGACGGCGGCCATCCCGGCGGAGGAGACGTCCAGCGTCCAGGCGGCGATCGGCAGCCGCTCCTCCTGGTAGGTGTCCAGCAGGGCCGGTGCGGCCAGGCCGCGCACCACGTACCCGAGCTTCCAGGCGAGGTTCCACGCGTCCTGGATGCCGGTGTTCATGCCGAGCCCGCCGGCCGTGGGGTGCACGTGCGCGCAGTCGCCGGCGAGGAAGACGCGCCCCTCGCGGTAACGCTCGGCCATCCGGACGTTGACCCGCCAGGTGGAGAGCCAGGTGGCGTTGGTGAGTTCGAGGTCCTCGCGGCCGGTGTGCAGGGCGGCCAGGCGCTGGAAGCTCTCCAGCGACGGGGCGACCGCCCGGCCCTCTGCATCCGTCTCCACGCTGGCCTGGAGCTGCCAGCGGCGGGTCCCGGGGAGCGGGCAGAGCATGAAGGCGCCCTGCGGGCCGAACCACTGGTGCCAGGCGTCCGGTTCGAGCCCTTCGACCTCGACGTCGCCGCAGACCATCATCGGCTCCGGGTCGCCGTCGCCGACGAAGGGGATGCCGAGCAGCTTGCGCACCGTGGAGCGGCCGCCGTCGCAGGCGACCAGGTACTCCGCGGCGATCCGTCCGCCGTCCGCGAGGTGCACCTCCACTCCCCCGGCGTCCTGCCGGAAGTCCACCAGTTCGGTGGCGAGTTCGACCTTCACGCCGTACTCGGCGAGTTGCTCGCGCAGCAGCCGTTCCACCCGGGTCTGCGGCAGCCACAGGCTCGCCTCGTAGGGGACGGTGGCGGTGGGGCGGGCGCCGGCGAAGGGCTCGGTCTCGTTGACGAACTCACCGGCGAAGTACTTCCGGAAGGGCAGGTGGGTGCGGCCGGCGGCCGCCAGCCGCTCCCCCAGGCCGAGGTCGGCGAGGATCTCCAGGCTGCGCAGGTTGAGGGTCTTGCCGCGCGAGCCGGTGTGGAATTCCTCCGCCCGCTCGATGATCCGGACCTCGACGCCCTGCCGGGCCAGTGCGCACGCCAGGGTCAGCCCGGTCGGTCCCGCGCCCACGATCACCACACCCGTCGCGTCCACCCCGGTCATCCCCGTCGCCGCCTTCGTCGTGTTCTGCATGGTCGTCATGGCTCCCCGCCCGTCTCGGTGTTGTCGGCTGCTGTCGACACGCACCATGAAACCGCAACTCGGTAACGAATGCAACCTAGTAACAAATGTTTCCGGGTTAGGATCTGGGCATGACTTCCAGCGAACCGGACCCGGGTCTGCGGACCCTCAAGAAGCAGCGCACCCGGCAGACCATCGCCGACGTGGCCATCGCCCTGTTCCTCGACCGCGGCTTCGACCAGGTCTCGGTGGCCGAGATCGCCTCCGCCGCCGAGGTCTCCAAGCCGACCCTCTTCCGCTACTTCGCCAGCAAGGAGGAGCTGGTCCTGCACCGCTTCGCCGACCACCTCGGCGAAGCCGGCCGGGTGGTGAGCGAGCGCGCGGCCGGGCTGACCCCGCTGGACGCCCTGGAGCGCCACCACCAGGAGGGCCTGGCGACCCGGGACCCGAACACCGGACTCAACGACGCCCCCGAGGTGATCGCGTTCCTCCGGCTCGTCTACGAGACCCCCAGCCTCTCCGCCCACCTGCGCGACTACGTCGACGCCGACACCCGCGCCCTGGCCGAGGCGCTCGACCCGGACGGCGGCATGGCCGCCCGCCTGCTCGCCGCCCAGTACACGTCCGTCCGCCAGCTGCTCGCCCGCGCCACCTGGACCCGCCTCGCCGCCGGCCAGGACATCGGCGCCGTCGCCCGGCAGGCCGCCGACGACACCGCCGAGGCGTTCGCCCTGCTGCGCGACGGCGCCGCCACCCGCGGGTTCTGACCCCGGGCACCCGCGCGTCACGGCCGGGGTGGTTCGCGCGTGCGCACGCGCGAACCACCCCGGCCGTGACGCCCCCGGTCGCCACCTGCCGGCGGACCGTGCGGCATCTCACCGACGACCCTCTCTGGTTCGTCCGCGTCCCGATGTGGTGAGATGTGCCCGTCAAGAGGTGTTGGCCGCTGACGGGGGTGTGTGGTGAGAAGTGGACGGCTGCTGGGGACAGGACTGGACGGGGACGCGGTGCAGCTCGCCGCGGCCGGGCTGGTCCGGCTGACCGCGGAGGACTGGCTGGGCGGAGCGGCCGGGGCCCCGGCATGGCTCTCGCACGTCCGGGCGGCCGCGTTCGCGGACACCTGGATCGCGTTCGGCGAGACCGCGGCGCCGGGCCTGCGGGTGCCGGCGGGGGCGGTCGTGCGGTCCGTCGCCTCGCTGGCGGCGGAGCTGGTCCTCCAGGCGCGCGGGTACGACGATCTGGCGACGCTGGAGTGGCTGGGCCGGGAGTCGGCCGAGGCCCGCGACCGGGCGCGCCGGGACGACGTGTCCCACCCGGTGGAACCCGCCGCCCTCGCCCTCGTCTGGCACGGCGTGCAGGCGGCCGGCGCCGACGGGGGCGCCGCGGACGGGGAGGCCGACGCCGACGGGGAGGCCGCCGCGGACGGCCGGGAGTCCCACGACCGGCGCATCACCGAGCGGGCCGAGGCCTACGTGCGCGAGCGGCACCGCCGCCAGGACACCCTCGCCATCCTGCTGGCCTGCGCCCGGATCGCCGCCACCGCGCTCCAGGAGCTGAGCGGCGGTGACCACGCGGGGGCCGCACGCCACCTGGACGCGCACGCGACCCGCCACATGTCGCACACCGCCCCCGTCCCCCTCTGGGTCCCCGGCCGGCCCGACAAAGCCGCCGCCTGAACCGCCCGCCCGGTGCGGACGGCGATCCCCTCGGCGGGGCGTCCAAGGGCGGCGACCGGCTCTGCGGGCGGCGTCGGCGGCTCCTAGGGTGGAGGTGTGCGGCGTCTCGGCGGGCCTTGCCGCGGCCGGGCGCTCCCCCGTCTTCGGCCGGGAAGGACCTCCACGCCGCCGTGTCGGCCGTGCCGTTCCCCGGGGCTGGTGCGGCCGTCCGAACGCCCCACCGGAGCGAGGTGCGATGCGTCGCTTGCCCGGCGGGCCGGAGCAGAAGCGCCGTGCCCGCCCCGAACCGACGGTGGTGCACCGCGCCGTCCGGGTGACGGCGGCCGCGTGCGCCGGCTTCTACGCCTTCCGCTACGGCTTCCACCAGCCGGTGACGGCCACCTACGCGCTGTTCGGGGCCGTGGCGGTCGGGGTCCTGGCGCGGGTCGAGGGCGGTGCGCGCACCCGGGCGCGCACGCTGCTGCTCACCCTGCCGTCCGCCTGGGTGCTGATCTGCCTGGGCACCGCTCTGGCCGTCCACGCGTGGACGGCCGCGCTGGGCATGGCGGGCGTCGGGTTCGCGGTGTCCTTCGGCTCGGTGGGCGGGCCGCGGCTGGTGGGACTGGCCAACGGACTCCAGCTCTTCTACATCCTCCCCTGCTTCCCGCCGTACGCCCCGGACACCCTCCCGCACCGGCTGGCCGGCGTGACCGTGGGGCTGCTCCTGCTCGCCGCGGCCGAGCTGCTGCTCTGGCCGGAGCCCGCACCGCCGGACTACCGCGACCGGCTGGCCCGCGCCGCCCGGGCGCTGGCCCGGTTGGCCGACCTCGCCGCCGCCGAGTGCGCCGGCCGCCGCCCGGCCCCCGCCGTCCCGACCGGTCCCCACCCGCCCGGCCCGTCGGCGGGGCGCGCTCCGCCGACGCGCGGGCCGGCCGACGACGAGGACGACACGGCGGAGGCGAAGGAGGCCGCGGCCCGGCTGGACGAGCTGCGGCTCTCCCGGATCCCGATGACGGAGCGGCCCGCCGGGCCGGGCGCCGTCGACCGGGCCCTCACCCACAGCGGCACCGTTCTGCACGCCGTCGCCGCCGACCTCCAGCGGGTCCGCCGCTACAGCGCCCCGGGCGGTCCCTCCGCACTGGCGGCCGGACTGGTGGCCGCCACCGCGCAGGCCCTCCGCGCGGCCGCCGCCGGAGTGCGGCCGGGCGGCCCGCTGCCCTCCGCCCAGTCGATCGAGGCCCGCATCGCCGCCTTCGAGACCGCGCGCACCTCGTCCGCGCCCGTCGCGTCCACGGACGCCGACACCACCGACCGCGGCCCGGCCCCCGACCCGCCGTCCGGTGACGGCGACGGCGACGGCGACGGCGACCTTGGCCACGACGCTGAGCACGATGACCACCACGATCACGACGACCACCACGACGACCACGACCAGGGGCGAAGGGCGGTGGCGCGGCTGGTGCTCGGCTCGGCCGCGCTCAACGCCGCCGAGGGCGCCCGGTTCCTCACCCTCACCACCCGCACCGCCCGCCACGCGCCCCCACCTCCCGACGACACGCCCCCCGAGGAGCGTCCAGGCCCGTTCTGGTACGCCCACGAACCGGCCCCACTGCTCTGGTGGCGCCGCATCAGCGGCAATCTGACACCCCGCTCCGTCTACTTCCGCAACGCCCTGCGCACGGCCGGGGCCCTGAGCGCGGCCCGGCTGGTGGCCGGCGCCCTCGACCTCAGTCACGGCTTCTGGGTCCTGCTGGCGACCCTCACCCTGATGCGCACCAGTGCCGCCGACACCCGGATGACGCTGCGCCCCGCTCTGGCCGGCACGGCCGGTGGCGCCCTCGTCACCGCCGTGCTGCTGATCGCGGTCGGCGAGCACCCCGTCTTCTACGCCGCAGCGCTGCCGCCGGTGATGCTCTTCGCGTTCACCGCCGGCCCGGTGCTCGGACTCGCCTGGGCCCAGGGCACCTTCACGGTCGTGGTCGCCATGGTCTTCACCCAGCTGGCACCGGCCGGTTGGCGGCTGGCGGAGGCCCGCCTGGTCAACGTGGCCACCGGCGCGACGATCGGCATCCTCGCCGGGCTCTGCGCCTGGCCCAAGGGCGGCGGCCACGACCTGCGGCGTCGCACCGCCGAACTGCTCGACCAGAGCGCCGCCGCCCTGCGCGAGACCGTCGCCGTACTCACCGGGACGGGCCCGGCGCAGGGCGCCCTGCGCCGGGCGCGGCACTCCGCGCTGCTCACCGAGGCGCTCTACGCCCAGTACCGGAGCGAGCGGCACGACCCGGCCGAGGACGGCCCGGACTGGCAGGCGGCCGTGCGCGCCGGACAGCACACCGTCCGACGCGCCGAACCACTGCTGGTCCGCATCCCGCCCGGCGGCGCGGCGACCGGCCCCGAAGGGGCGGCCGCGCTGCTGGGACGCGCGGACCAGGTCGCGGCCGCGTTCCGCCGCCAGGGCGCGGCCCTGCGCATACGCGCCCCCGCCGGCACCACGGACCACGAGCTGGCCGACGCCCGCACCGCCCTGCGCGACGCCCGACTGCTCGCCACCCGGACGCCGTCCGACGCCGCGGCGCTGGACGCCGTGGACGTGACCCTGTGGCTCTCCGGGCTGCTCGACGACCTGGAGCGCGTCGACAGCGGTGCGCCCGCCCGTCCCACCCCGGACGCGACCCGCTGACGCCCTTCGCCGAGCACGCCCGTGAACAGCCCGGGACCGATCGGCCCCCGGAGCCCCGTGCCGGAGCCCGTGCGCGGATTCCCGCTCCGGCCGGCCGCCGCCCGGCTAGCGTTGCTCCGTATGACGCAGCCCAAGATCGAGATCACAGCCGAAGCCGTCCGAGAGCTGCTCCGCGAGCAGCACCCCGACCTGGCCGATCGCCCGGTGACGTTCGGTGCGCGCGGCTGGGACAGCCAGCTGTGGCGGCTCGGCGACGACCTCGCCGTCCGCCTGCCCTGGGCGACGGACTCCGCGGACGCCCTGCTGCGCAAGGAGCACGCCTGGGTGCCCGGCCTCGCTCCGCAGCTGCCCCTGCCGGTGCCCGTCCCGCAACGGCTCGGCGAGCCCTCCGACCGGTTCGCTCGGCACTGGACCGTCACCACCTGGGTACCCGGAGATCCCGCCGACCGCGCCCCCGTCACCCGGGGCGCGGAGGCCGCCGGCGCCCTGGCCGCGTTCCTGACGGCCCTTCACCGGCCCGCCCCGGAGGGCGCGCCCGCCGGCCGCGGCCGTGGTGGGCCGCTGGCCGAGCACGCCGAGGGGTTCGCCCGGGCACTCGCCGAGGCGACGGAACTGGGTCTCGTCCCCGACCCGGACGCCGCGCGTGCGGTCTGGGAGGACGCCGCCGCCGCGCCCGTGTGGACCGGCCCGGCGCTGTGGCTGCACGGCGACCTCCACCCGGCCAACGTCCTCACCGCGGAGGGCACCATCTGCGGCGTGATCGACTTCGGCGACCTCTGCGCGGGCGATCCGGCCTGCGACCTCGCCGCCCCCTGGATCCTCCTCCCGGACGGCGCAGCCGACGACTTCCACCGGGCCTACGGGGCGGCCCTGCGCCGCGCCCGCGGCTGGGCGCTCCTGCGCGCCCTCGGCGGCCTCCTCATCGGCGAGGCCGGCCGCCTCGGCCGCCCCGGCGGCCAGCCCACCTGGGCCCCACCGGCCGCCGCCTCCCTCCGCCGCCTCGTCGCGACGGCCCACCGCTGACCGGAAGCCGGCACGGAGGCCGAGCCGGGCCGCGCGGAGCGGGAAGTCGGCCTGCCCGACTTCCCGCTCCGCGCCGCGGGACTCCCCCGGCCGGTCGGCGTGCCGCACGCGGCGCGGCCGCACTCACCCCGCCAGACTGAGGCCGGATGTGCGCCCGCCCGCGTGGCGGTACCGGCGATTCTCTGAACAAGGCGATTCTGGACAAGGAGTGCAGGCGTGACGGAGCGACCCGAGAGCAACGACACCATCCCGGCGGAGTTCGACGGACTCGTGGGGGAGTTCCGCGATCTGCTCGCGAAGTACCCCCAGGCGGCCGGACACTTCTCGCTCGCCTACCACCCCGCGGGGGGTGACGGCCCGAACCTGAGCACCCCGAAGACGGCGGGATTCATTCAGCCCGTCTTCGAATGCGAGAAGATCGACGAGGGATTCATCGTGTGCAGGCGCGTCGACGAGCAGTGACGGGCGGTGAGCTCGAACCGGCTGACCGCCCACCCCGCCCGTCACCGGCCGGTACACGCGCGAGGACTCGACGGTGGTGCGGCGGTCGACCCGGCCCGAGAAGTCGTCCGGTCGCGACCAGGGCATGCCTTCCAGTGGCTCGGCTCGGATCCTTGGGCGGGTAACTTGTAGGCTGCCCGACTGGTCTTGATCACTGTCGTGGATGTGCAGCCTGCTGCACATGAAGGAGGGGTTGGCGCGTGGCGGAGAAGCCTGTGCGGAATTCGGTGTCGCTGGGTGTGTTCCTCGCGGTGGCGGCTCACCCCGGGGCGGCGTTCAGCGCTGTCGAGCTGGCGGGTCGCGGCATTACCGCGGACGCGGCCGCGAACCGTTGGGTGCTGGAGGTCGGGAAGTCTTCCTTGGACAGCTTCACCCTGTGCGACAAGATGATCGAGTTCGGCACGATGGAGGATCAGCTCGTTGAACTGTGGCAGGAGCATGGGACCGGCGAGGTTGACGCGGCGGCTTTCGAAACCCGTCTGGCGGAGATCGTCGAAGCCATGGAGAAGTGGCCGTCCCTCCCGGATGGGCCCGTGGAGGACTTCTCACGCCGCCTTCGTCGGGTACTTGGTCCAGGCACGGATGGGTGATTCGGGGGCGAAGTTGGTCTTCGGCTCGGCTCGGACGTTGCGCGAGCACCACGTACAACTTCTCTCCGGGCCACGGGGCACACAGGGCTTGAGCAGCGACAGGAACTCGCGCCGCCGTTTTCGCTGACGGATGCGGTAGTACATCTGCCGGTGGCGCGGTCGAGGGCGGCGAGCATGTGCATTACGCCGTCGTAGCGGTTGTGGGTGGCCCGCAGCCGGCGCGGGGAGCATACCGGTCGCCATGCCCTGCCTTTGCGGGACATCAGGTTCAGCGATCGTCGCCGGGCGGAGGGTCGTAGAGGTCCAGGATCCGGCGCATCTTGGCAATGACGTCGGGGTTGTTCGGAGACTTCCAGGTCGTGGCTGTCTGCCAGGAGACCTCAGTGCGTCGAACCCCCGCTCATTGAACGCGTGGATGACGTCGCGCGCGTAGTTGGCGCTGACCCGTATCAATGAGGGGATGTCCGGCACGGATTGGCTTGTGCGGACATCAGCACGACGATTGCCCGTCGCAGCTTCACCAGATCCTTGGCGGTTCGGCTGATCCGCTGCAGCCGACGCCCTTCCTCCACGTTCACCGGCCGGACGAACACTCCCGGACGAAGCCCCACGACCACCTCCCCGGTCACAGCCCGGAGGCAGCGTGCCGTGCAGCGGATCCGAGACGAGCTACTAAGCCAGGCGGCGCGCCTCCAGGAGGTAGGTGAAGCAGCTTGGGGCCTTGGCCGGTGGCGTGAAGCCGGCTGCCGCTCCGGAGAGGGCGACCAGCGCACCTACGGGATCGGCCTGGTGCAAGGTCCAGGCTGCGCCGGCGCCGGCGAGAGCCAGCGACACCAGCGGGCGGCCCCACGCCCGTCGGGCCCGCCGGAGCGCGGCGGCCTGGTCGCCGATCGCCTCGGATCGGTCACGCACCAGCCGCTCGCGGTCCGCCGGGTGCTCGACGCCCTCGAGCTCACCGACGAACCTGCGCAGGTCTCGGGCGTAGGCGCGGTAGGCGCTCCCGTGCTCGCGACGGTAGTCGATGATCTCGTCGAGCGGCACCCGGGAGAGGTCGACGCCGGTGTCCACCAGATCGCGGTGCAGGACGAACGACGTGGGACCGACCTGCTCGGCCGTGGCGGCCGTCGTGCGACCACCCGATCCGGGCAAGTCACCGACCAGGTGGAGGCGGTGATCGGAGATCCGTCGCTGCGCGGCGAGTCCCAGGGCCATGAGGACGGCCGCGCTGGTGTCTTGAGACATCTCGATCATGTCCGGCCCCAGATCGGGGCGGCGCCGGACCGCTGCGCCCTTCTCCCCCATCTCCGCCAGGAGCGCGGCCCTCAGGTCCTCGGGGCCGATATGGTGATCGGTCAGCGGAACCCGGTACTGGCGCGAGCCCTCGGCTGAGGCGGCAAGACCGGAGATCAGGCTCCGGTCGACGCTCTCCTGGATCAGGCGGGCGCCGTCGGCGTCGAGCCAGGCCTGGGGCTCCCGGTTGTGCAGCAGACCCGCGGCGCGCAGTTGGCCGGCCAACCGGTCCTCGCGAGCCACCACCTCCCGGAAGTGGTTGTCGGGCAGCAGGAGGGCGAAGCCGTCGAAGTAGAGCAGCAGGCTCTTCATCCGCCCCGCGAGCGCACTGTCCCAGATCCAGCCCGAACAGTAGTGCGCCAGCTCGAGTGGCTTGCCCTCGGTACTCATCCCAGCAGTCTGGCAGCGGGCCTTGATCGCGCGGGGGTGATCCGGTGAATCGCCCTGCCCGGCGTGGGAAGTCGGCCGGTTCGACTTCCCGCTCCGCCCGCGCGCGGCGTCGTCCGGTCGCTCCTACAGGTGGCGGGCGAGGAAGAGCTCGGAGGCCGTCACCTCGAAGTCGGGGAGCTCCAGGTGGCCCCCGGGGTTGGCGTGCAGGGTCTTCTCCCCGGAGGGGAAGGCGTCGAAGAGGGCGAGGGCCGCCTCCCGCGGGACGAGTTCGTCGTCCCACTGCACCAGGAACTCGACCGGGACGGTGACCCGGCGGGCCGCCTCGGTCAGCGAGTCGTGGCCGGCCAGACCGAACACGCCCGCGGTGATCCGGGGGTCGGCCGCGGCCAGCGGAACGCCGATCACGGTGCCCAGCGACAGGCCCCAGAAGCCGACCGGGCCGTCCGGGCCGACGGCGTCGAGCCTGCGCAACGCGTCGATCACGGCCTGCCATTCGGGCACGGCCTGCTCGGCGAGGGCCGCGGTGTGCCGGGCGACGTCTGCGCTGACCGGCCGGCCCGTCGCCAGGAGCTCCCCGATCTCGGTGGCGAACCGTTCGTCCTGTGCCGTCCGCGGCCGCTCCCCGTGCCCGGGTGCGTCGATGGCCGCGACGGCGAAGCCGTACCGGGTGGCGCAGCGGCCGGCACGGGCCACCAGGCCCGGGGCCAGCTTGTGCTGGCCACCGCCGTGGCCGAGCAGCACCAGCGGCCGGCCGGTGGGCGTAGCGGCCACGTCGGCGGGCGAGCCGGTGGGCGAGCCGGCCGGCAGCCAGAGGACGCCGGGGACGCCGTCGAGGGTGAAGCGGCGCTCCGTGACGCCGTCCGCGGTCGACTCCGAGGTGAAGCGCACGGGTGTCGTCGCCTTTCGGGTGCGTGCGGGAGTGGCGCGTTCGGAGGACCGACCACACCGGGATCCGAACGTCCGGAGGCCTGAGGGAACGGAGGTCCGGACGTCTCATGATGGCGGCCACCGTCGGCCGCCGGAACGCCGGGGTCCGCTCCCCGGCCCGCCCCCTTCCCCTGACGTTCCCCTGACGGCACCCTGCGCTCGGTTCGCATACGGGCCCATGGCAGGATACTTGCGACAGTCGGCATTCAGGTCAGGACAAGGACCGGGATACGACCGCCAGGCGCCGGAGGCACGGGAGTGGAGGAGAGACCGATGGCCCGCAGGAAGCACCGCGTCGCCGTGCTCGTGCTGGACGGCGCGAAGCCGCTCGACGTGGGCATCCCGGCCCAGGTGTTCTCCACCCGGCCGAGCATGCCCTACGAGGTGCGGGTCTGCGGCGCCGCCCCCGGGCTGGTGACCGGCGGCGACGGGCTGGCGTACCACGTGGCCGACGGGCTCGACGCCCTGGAGCAGGCCGACACCGTCTTCGTCCCGGGCTACCGGGACCCGGCGACCACCGCGCCGCCGGCGGCGGTGGTCGAGTCGCTCGTGGCCGCCCACGACCGGGGCGCCCGGCTGGCGGCCATCTCCACGGGTGCGTTCGCGCTGGCGGCGACGGGCCTGCTCGACGGCCGGAAGGCGACGACGCACTGGCACTACACCAAGGCGCTCGCCGAGCAGCACCCGCTGGTGTCGGTCGACGAGAACGTGCTGTTCGTCGACGAGGGCGACATGCTCACCTCGGCGGGCGCCGCCTCGGGCATCGACCTCTGTCTGCACCTGGTGCGGCGCGACCACGGGGTCGGGCTCTCCAACCACGTGGCGAGGCGGCTGGTGGCCGCCCCCTACCGCAGCGGCGGGCAGGCGCAGTACGTGCCGCGCAGCGTGCCCGAGCCGCTCGGCGACCTGTTCGCGGACACCCGGGAGTGGGCCCTGGCCCACCTGTCCGAGCCGCTGACCCTCGAAACGCTCGCCCGGATCGCCCGGGTCTCGGCCCGGACGTTCTCCCGGCGGTTCGTCGAGGACACCGGCTACACGCCCATGCAGTGGGTGCTGCGGGCCCGCGTCGACCTGGCCCGCGAACTGCTCGAACGCACCGACCTGGGCGTCGAGCAGATAGCCGACCGGGTCGGACTCGGCACCGGCGCCAACCTGCGGCTGCACTTCCAGCGCATCCTCGGCACCTCGCCCACGGAGTACCGGCACACCTTCGCGGCCCCGACCGCCTGACCGACGGACGGCTGCGGCTCGACCGCCCGGCCCGCCCGACCGACGGCCGCGACTCGGCCGCCTGCACGCCACACCTCGACGACCGGAGCGCTCCCCGACGGCCGGGCCGTCGCGCCCGCCGCCTTCGCCCCCGCCCCGAAACGCCGCCGCACCGACCCACGCGACCCGACATCCGTGCTGGTCGGGCCACTTGGACCTGCCCTGACCCGCCACCCCCAGGGGGTCGCCGAGCGGCGCCCCGCGGCAGTGGCGAGATCCTTGCGCTGGTTGGCGAGGATCATGGCGAGATACTTGCGCACCCTGTCATTCCTGCCCCTGTCGGGCGAGCTCCCGGCTGCCGATCATGGATGGCGAAACGACCGGTATCCGGAAGGAAGCCTCCATGACCCGCATCGCCATCAACGGATTCGGCCGCATCGGGCGCAACAGCCTGCGCGCCCTGCTCCAGCGCGGCAGCGACCTCGAGGTGGTCGCCATCAACGACCTCTCCGCGCCCGAGTCGCTCGCCCACCTGCTGAAGTACGACAGCGCCCTGGGCCGCCTGAACCGCAGCGTCACGGTCGACGAGGGCGACCTCGTCGTCGACGGCCGCCGCATCAAGGTGCTCGCCGAGCGCGACCCCGCCGCCCTGCCGTGGGCCGAGCTCGGTGTCGACATCGTGCTGGAGTCCACCGGCCGCTTCACCTCCGCCGACGCCGCCCGCGCGCACATCCAGGCCGGCGCCCGCCGCGTGCTGGTCAGCGCGCCGTCCGACGGCGCCGACGTGACCCTCGCCTACGGCGTCAACACCGACGCGTACAACCCGGCCGAGCACGTCATCATCTCCAACGCCTCGTGCACCACCAACGCCCTGGCCCCGCTGGCGTCCGTCCTGGACGACCTGGCCGGCATCGAGCACGGCTTCATGACCACCGTGCACGCCTACACCCAGGAGCAGAACCTCCAGGACGGCCCGCACCGCGACATGCGCCGCGCCCGCGCCGCCGGCGTGAACATCGTGCCGACCACCACCGGTGCTGCCAAGGCCATCGGCGTGGTGCTGCCGAACCTGGACGGCAAGCTGTCCGGCGACTCCATCCGCGTCCCCGTCCCGGTGGGCTCGATCGTCGAGCTCAACACCACGGTCTCCCGCGAGGTCACGCTCGAGGAGGTCCTCGACGCCTACCGTGCCGCCGCCGACGGCAAGCTCAAGGGCATCCTCGACTACGCCGACGAGCCGCTGGTCTCCGGCGACATCACGGGCGAGCCCGCGTCCTCGATCTTCGACGCCGCCCTGACCCGCGTCGACGGCAAGCACGTCAAGGTCGTCGCCTGGTACGACAACGAGTGGGGCTTCTCCAACCGCGTCATCGACACGCTGGAGCTCCTGGCCCGCGACTGACGCGGCCCGGTCCCGTACGCCCGAGGCCTCCGGAGGCCGACGCCCCCGACCGTGGAGGCGCAGGGGCTCGGTCCCGGCAGCGGCGCGAGACAGCACGGACCCGAGGGGGCCCGGACGGAATGTTCCGACATTCCGTCCGGGCCCACTGCCTATTCCGGCCCCCTGACGGCAGCAGCCTGGCGTCCCGTCGCTGCTGTTCCGCGCCTCCGGACCTCGGCGCCCCGCGCGCCCGACCTCAGGGGCGCACCCCGAGGACCTGCTCCAGCTCGATGCCGTCCGCGTCGTCCAGACCGCCGGCCACGAACGCGTCCACCGCCGGCGCGGTGTCGAGACGGCCCTGCCAGCTGCGGACGACCTCGTGCAGGGGCGTCAGGTCGTAGGTCTGCCGGGAGTCCTCCAGCGCCTTGCCCCAGTCCCGCTCGAACGCCAGCAGCCACCGGTCGGCGCGGGCCGCGTCCCGGTCGGCGCGGATGCGCGCGACCAGCCGGGCAGCGGCCGCCGGCGCCGGAACGGGCAACGGGGCCGGCACGGGCAACGGGGCCGGCGGCAGGGCGGGGATGCGGTCGGGCTGGGCGCTCAATCGGTCCTCCACTTCGTCCTCGGCCACGGTACGGCAATCACATCCGCCCGGTGGGCACGGTGAGTTGATTTCCCGTTCACCGGTCACCGTGAACACCGACGTCGGCTTGTCGTGCAGTGGGTCTCCGCGTCAGCATCCTGGACCGATCCACTCGCCCGCCGCAGCGTTGTCGACACCCTCATGTGTGCAGCCGCAGACGGTTCACTCGCTCTTGGCCCGGCTGGAACCGGGCCTGCTCGAATGCGTGCCACGCGTTGCTGAGCATGCCCGGCACGGGTTGCGCCGCCTGGCCGCCTCGTTCCACAAGAATCTCCACGGAATCGCATATGACCGTTGCGTGCTCCACCGGAGTTCCGATCAGGGCAGGTGATCGAAGCGCCTGCTTGAGGAGTCGTAGGGCTTCGGGTGCCCGTCCAACCTGCCGCTCCGCTGCGGCCCACCAGCGCAGAGCAAGGCAGCCGTCCCGTGCTGCACCCATCGCTACGACCTGATCGTGGGCCTCTGCCAGTAGCCGACGAGCCTCTTCCGGCTGTCCTGCGGCGAGGGCTGTCCGTCCCTGGACAACACGAGTGCGCGCAAGCCCCAGTTCAGATCCCACGTCCGTGTATACGTCCCGGCACTCGTCGAGGTGCAGTACGGCTTCCTGGGGGCGGCCATCGGCCAGGTCGAGGCACGCGCGCAGCCGTAGGGTGTCCGCAATACCCAGCGGGAGTCCCTTGTGCCGGTACCGGCTGAGGGCTTGCTCGCACTTGTGACGGGCAGCGGCCCACTCCTCGTATCGGAGGTGCAGCTCCGCGTGTGCTCGCAGAGTCTCCGCCTGCCCCAAGACGTCCGTTCCCGGATACATGGCGAGGGCGTTGTTCAAACAGCGATCAGCCCTGTGGTACTCACCCCGCAAGCCCGCCAGTTCACCCTGGACGCGTTCGCCGAGGCAGCGACCGTAGAGATTGCCGCTGTCTTCGAACATCCTCCGCGCCGCGCTCAACCATCGGGCCGCAGCGCTGAGATCGCCACTTGTCAGTGCCAGGGCACCGAGGCCGTGCAGGGCATATGCCAGCCCGAGGCCGCCGTCGGCCAAGCGGCGGCACTCCTCGAACGCGGCGCCGGCCGCCTTCAGGTCGCCACGCGCCAGCGAGACCTCTCCCTGACGCCGAAGCAGGATCACCTTTCCCTGGGTGTCGTTGGCCCGTTCCAGTGCTTCGTCGGCGTCTTCGAGTAGTCCGCCGGCTTCGGTCAGTCGCCCGTGCCGCATCGTGCGAGTCGCCTGTTCAAGCAGAGAGATGCCGAGTCCCCGGGGGTCCGCGTGCAGGCGCGCCATCGCCTGCGCGTTGCGTCCATAGCGCTCGGCGTCATCGATCCGGCCCTGGATCCGTGCCACATCCGCTGCGTACTGGTAGCCGGTTTGGAGGAGCCCGGGATTCCTGCGCCGCAGTTCGCCGCGCTGTTCCGGGGCCAGCACCGCATCGGTGAGCCACATGGCAGCGTCCAGACGCCCGTTGCAGTAGGCGAAGTCCAGCTGCTCACGCCAGGCTTCGGCGCAGCTGAAGTCGCCGAGGGCGAAGCGGTGGTATGTCTCCTCCTCGAAAGACCCCGTCCGTGCGTAGTACCGCACGGCGGCCCTGTGTAGCGCGGCCCAGGCGGGCTGTGGCCGGAGGTGGCGCAGTACGCTGCCTCGGATCATGTCGTGGACTCGGAAGCCGGTTCCGGGAGTTCCGTCAGCCGAGAGGGTGGGCTGAGCGAAGGACAGAGCCCTCACGGCTGCAGCCGTGCGTGCGAGTTCAGCGTCACTGACCTCCTCGCCCTCCTCGCTCTCCGCCGCGGCCTTCAACAGCGCGCGAAAGAGTTCATGGTTCTCCACCGTGCGGGGTATGGACGCGGCGTGGATCGCTATGCGCAGCAGTACCGGGACGTGGGTGTCGAGGAGATTGGTCCAGATGTTCTCTGGGGTGCTCTCCTCAAGCTCGTCCCGACTGAGGGGCCTGGGGGAAGTCAGCAATAGGTCCGTCAGCGCCGCAGCCCAGCCGGGTATCCCTGCGGACGCCTTCGCCACGTTTTCGCGGTCTTCCCGGGGAAGACCACGGGAAGCGAGATACCTACTGGTGTCCTTACTCTCCCAGGGAGGCAACTCGTGGTGCCGGACATCGATGTCGCCTGGAAGCTGCACGCCCTTCTGGCCTGCGAAGACGACGGTCATCCCGGAGATCGAGAGTAAGTGGCGCACCAACTCCGTCGTGAGCCAATGCCCGTGGAGCCGGAATCCTCCCCACTGACCTGGGGAGGGATCGCGCACCTCACCAGTGGTAGGCCCGTCGAAGCGGGAAATGCGCTCTAGGTTGTCGAAGAGCACGCAGGTCCTGGGTAGCTCGAGTTCCTTAAGATCGCTACCGAAGGCCTCGGTCAGTGCCTCGCGACGCAACCGCTTGGCCTGGAACAAGAACTCGCGGTTATCGACAGTGACCCGGGGCGCACTGTGCTCGATCCTGCCGCCGAACAACGCGAGAGCGCGACTTCTGACGTTGACTTTGGGAGGCTTCTGAGGTTTCGAATTCTTGCGCCTACATTTGCGGTAATGCTTGAAAGGCCGCCCTGTCCAAGCTTCGATCTGGCCAGCCAGCAGCTCCAGCAAGGTTACAGCGGGATCATCGTCGTCCGGCCTATTGTAGTAGGGGTCTCGGAGATCGATAAGCCGGCATCGATACTCTGGCAGGCTGGCCAGATGCTGCAGCAGGGTCGACTTTCCCAGGAGCGGCCCAGCAGAGAGCACCCAAGCTCTTGGGCCGTCCTGCAGGTTCAGCATCCGGTGAAAGGACTGTATTTCGGCGGAGCGGTCGACGAAACCGCCCTCCGTCGCGCTGGATAAGCTCCCTGAATTCTCCAGCGGCTCACGCGAGGGTGGCGGGTCACTCTGCGTCAAGGCGCGAACCTTCGATCTGCCCATGCCTGCTCGCACGCTGGTCGACGTCAGCGTTGCTGGCAGACACGGGGGAATCGGTGATGTGGCCGTTCTGGACGGCGATCTGCACGATGTCGGCACCGTCACGCCCGTGGGCGGGAGAACGCAGAATCGAGCCGCCCCTCCCCGCCCGCTGCCGGATCCTCGTGCGGCTGCCCGGACTGCCTCCGACACCGGTGACCGCGATGAGGACAGCCGCGATGGTGAGCGCGCCCAGCGCGGCGGTCAGGGGCCAGCTCCACTGGTCAGTGATCAGGTTGGTGACCACACCGACGGCCAGGCTGACCAGCACTCCCGCCGCAGCTATGGCTTTGGGAACCCAAGTTGGCATTCAGCCCCCCAGATCAACTGGCCTTGACGCACGGAGCCTATCGGCGACGCGACCAGGATAGAGGCGGTTCCCCGCCCGTGACGACAGTCTGGCCCAGGTCCGCGGGAGGAGAAGAACAGTCTCGCGATCGCCCGGAACGAATCGTTCGGTGGCTGGACCAAGACCCTCACCGACCCCCTGTCACTGCTGGAAGATCATCTGCTGCGAGCCCGACCTGCCAGTCGATGAGCAGATCGACCAGGTCATCGGCAGGCTCCGGCCCCCATGGAGGCGCACACCAATCTCGGGCCACCGCCGGGAATACGTCATCCTTGCCGCGAGGTTGACCCGGCAGACACCCACCGACGGCGATAGGGGAACTGCAAGGTGACACAGGTGAGGGAGCTCTACCTGAGCGTGGCGGACGCAGCGGCGAAGCTGTTGGCTGCACCGGAGGTCGCAGACAACTGGCACCAGCCCTCCGCACTGGCGAAGCTCAGCGTCCAGGGGCTGGCGGGTCACCTGGCCGGGCAGGTCTTCTTCATCCCTACGGTGCTGGCAGAGCCGGTCCCCACCGAGCCCACCATCTCGATCCACGAGTACTACGCGCGAGTCAGCTGGATCGGCTCGGACCTTGACACTCCGTTCAACCAGGCCATTCGATCCGGCGGCGAGGAAGAGGCGGCTGACGGTCCGGCCGCGCTGGCCGCGCGAGTCACCGCATGCGTCGAGGAACTGCGCGACGTCCTGCCCACCACGCCGGATCGCCCGGTTCGTCGGCCCACCTGGGGGTCGTGGTCGATCGGTCTCGACGACTTCGTCGCCAGCCGGATGCTGGAGCTCGCTGTTCACTCCGACGACCTTGCGCACAGCGTCGGGTTGCCGACTCCGGAGTTCCCGGCCCCCGCCGTCGAGACCGTCGTGGACTTGCTGTCGCGGATCGCCCTACGCCGCCACGGCGCCACCAACGTCCTGCGCGCACTGAGCCGCAGCGAACGCGCACCGGCTTCCATCTCGGCGCTCTAACGCAAGCCCCTGAACCGGTCAAAGGCTAGCGAACGGCCCTCCAAGGGACTGTCACGCCCGCAACCGTGGCGCGGCACGTCCCTGACGCACTGTGAGGGCCACGACCATGTCACTTCGAGGGCACGCCCGCAAGGGCAGGGGTCAGCCGAGGCAAGGCAGCACGACGCCGACTCGCAGGCCCTCCTCCCCGCAGGCGCGGGAGTCGGCCGACGCCCATCAGCCACCGGCGGGTGACTGCGGCGTCCCCCGCGCCGGGGGGATCAGCCGGTGCTGCGGGACTGCGGGATCGCTCACATGAGCCAGACGCCCGATGCGGCAGGCGGGTTCTGAGCCTGACCTGACCTGCGCCACAGTGTCGCGCGAGGAGGATCCGATCGCTGTGCAACCCGGTCGCCGCTCTCAACCCTCTCGTCGTGAGCCCTCGCGCCTCGCTGTGCCAGCCGCCGCGCAGCGGCCCTGTCCGAGTACGCCGGCCGACGTGCAGTCGCCGATGCCGAAGGTCCAGCCCGTCGACTGAGGCACTCCGCCCACGCCCGCCACCGTGTGGTGGGCCTCCGGAAGGCCACTGGGACCGGCGGCCGAATGCTTGCCGAGACGCCTCCGTGATGACGTCGCGACCCACCAGGCTCTTTCATATCTGCTCGAATCTGGCTATCTTCAAGCACATGCAAGCAGGCTTCGCCGGTGCGCGCGCGGGCCTGTTCGCTGGTGCCGCCGACGGCCGAGCAGCGCGGCAGCCCGTCCCCCAGCGCGCGACAACGTTCCCAGGACTGCTCACAGCTCTCTGCAATCCCCACGAGCGGACCAGGCGCCAGGACGCCGGTCCGCAGGACGAAGGCGGTATCAGCAGTGAACAAACGTGTCATCGGAATCCCGGCGGCGTGCGCGGCCGCCGTCCTCGTCCTCACCTCCTGCGGCAGCAGCGGTGACGGCGGCTCAGGCGACGGGAACGTGACCCTCAAACTGGTGGCCGCCGACTACGGCGACAAGGAGACCAACAGCTCGAAGGCCTACTGGGACGGCGTCGCCACCGCCTTCAGCGCGGCCAACCCCGCCATCCGGATCGACGTCCAGGTGGTGAACTGGAACGACATCGACAAGCAGGTCAAGACGATGATCCAGAGCGGGAACGTCCCCGACGTCCTGCAGACCGGCGGCTACGCCGACAAGGTCGCCGACGACCTCCTCTACAAGGCCGAGGACGTGCTGTCGACGGGCACCCGGGCCAATCTCATCGACACCTTCGCCGACGCCGGCAAGGTCGGCGGCGTCCAGTACGGCATCCCGTTCGTGTCCTCCGCCCGCGCCTTCTTCTACAACAAGGGCGTCTTCCAGCAGGCCGGCATCGCCCAGCCGCCCGCCACCTGGGACGAGGTCCGCAAGGACGCCGAGCTCATCAAGGCGAAGGTGCCCGGCGTCACCCCCTACGCCCTGCCGCTCGGCCCCGAGGAGGCCCAGGGCGAGAGCATGATGTGGGAGCTCGGCAACGGCGGCGGCCACACCGACAGGAGCGGCAAGTACAGCATCAACAGCCAGGCGAACATCGACACCTTCGGCTGGCTGAAGGCCAACCTCGTCGACACCGGCCTGACGTACGCCAACCCGGCGACCACCGACCGCAAGACGGCCTTCGCCGACTTCGCCGCGGGCAAGGCGGCCATGCTCAACGGCCACCCCTCGCTGATCCAGATGGCCAAGGACGGCAAGGTCGACTACGGCGTCGCGCCGATCCCCGGCAAGGCCGGCCCGCTCAAGTCCACCCTCGGCGTGGCGGACTGGACGATGGCCTTCAAGAAGAACGGCCACCGCGAGCAGATCAAGAAGTTCCTCGACTTCGTCTACGCCAAGGACAACACCCTCAGGTTCGACGAGACCTACAACCTGATGCCGGTCACCCAGGACACCCTGCGGGAGATGACCGCCAGCGGCCGGCACAAGGACCTCGAACCGTTCTTCGCCCTGCTGCCGCAGGCCTCCTTCTACCCGCTCGGCGACACCACGTGGGACGCCGTCTCCGCCGAGCTCAAGAAGAGCATCGGCAGCGCCGTCGCCGGCGACCCGGCCAAGGTCCTGGGCGACCTGCAGAAGAAGTCCCAGGACGCCGTCGCGAACAAGTAGGCGGTCGCACCCGTCCGGAAGGCACCGCACGTGTCCCTCAAGTCCACCGCTGCGCGGCCCCGCCGGTCCGGTCGGCGCGCGCCCGCCCGCTCCGCCCTCGGCCGCCTCGGCCCGCTGCCCTGGATCGGCCCGGCCGTCCTGCTGATCCTGTTCGTGGTCCTGTGGCCGGTCTACGAGATGGTCCGCACCTCGTTCCTGCGGATCAGCACCAGCGGGTTCGTCCGCGGCTCCGCCGGGCTCGACAAGTACCGCAAACTGTTCGGCGAGTCCGACCTCGGCCCCGTCCTGCTCCGGACGGCCGCCTGGACGGGCGCCGTCGTCGGTCTGACGATGCTGCTCTCGCTGGCCCTCGCCCAGCTGTTCGACCAGCGCTACCCGGGCCGCCGGATCACCCGCTGGGCGCTGATCGCGCCCTGGGCGGCGTCCGTGCTGATGACCTCGATCGGCTTCAAGTGGATGCTCAACCAGACCGCCGGCGTGCTCAACACCGCGATGACCGACCTCGGTCTGATCGACGGCCCCCAGGACTGGCTCGGCCGACCCTCGACCGCCTGGCCCTGGATGACGGCGGTCGCCGTCTTCGTCTCCCTCCCCTTCACCACCTACACGCTGCTCGCCGGCCTGCAGACGGTGCCCGGGGAGCTGTACGAGGCCGCCCGCGTGGACGGCGCCTCCCCCTGGCAGACCTATCTGAGGATCACCCTGCCCCTGCTGCGGCCGGCCTTCCTGGTCGGCGTGGTGATCAATCTGATCAACGTCTTCAACTCCTTCCCGGTCATCTGGGGCATGACCCAGGGCGGACCGAGCAGTGACACGGCCACCACGACCGTGTTCATGTACCAGTTGAAGAACACCGACATCGGCGAGTCCGCGGCGATGTCCGTCGTCAACTTCGCACTGGTGGTGCTGATGGTGCTGGCGTTCCTCAGGGTCAGCCGCTGGAACAGGGAGGAGAACTGATGGCGGCCACCCCGCCCGTCGCCCCGGCCGCTTCCGCACCCGCCCCGCGGGAACGGCCGGCCCCGCCCCGGGCCCCGCGCCGGTCGGCGCGCACCACCCCCGGCCGGGCCGGGCGCCGGATCGGGCCGCGCACCCTGCTCGTCACGGCCGTGGCCTGGCTGCTGGCGGCGGTCTTCGTGCTGCCGTACCTGGAGATGGTCGTCACGGCGCTGCGCCCGGCGAACGAGCTGCGCGACCCGACCTACCTGCCGGAGCACTTCGCCTGGTCCAACTTCGTCGACGTCTGGCGCGAGTCGACGCTCGGCGGCAACCTGAGGGTGACCCTGCTGGTCGCCGGCGGCTCCACGCTGCTCGCGCTGCTGGTCGCGCTGCCCGCCGCCTACTACACCGCGCGCGTGCGCTACCGGGGGCGGCGGCTGTTCCTGCTGCTCGTCCTGGTCACCCAGATGTTCCAGCCGACCTCGCTCCTGGTGGGCCTCTACCGCGAGTTCTACCAGCTCCACATGCTCAATTCGGTCTGGACGCTGATCCTCTGCAACGCCGCGTTCAACCTGGCCTTCACCATCTGGATCCTGACCGCCTACATCGGCTCGATCCCGGTGGCCCTGGAGGAGGCGGCCATGATCGACGGCCTCGGGCGGCTCGGGGCGCTGCGCCGGGTGGTCCTGCCGCTGGCGATGCCGGGCGTGGTGACCGCGGTGATCTTCACCTTCATCGCGGCGTGGAACGAGTTCGTGATGGGACTGACCCTGTCCACCGAGCCGGACAGCCAGCCGCTGACGGTGGGCATCAACGGCTTCGTCGGCAACTACACCGTGCAGTGGAACTACCTGTTCGCCGGGTCGGTCGTCGCCATCGTGCCGGTCGTGGTGCTGTTCGCCTTCATCGAGCGGCAGGTGGTCTCCGGGCTGACCGCCGGATCGGTCAAGTAGCGCACCGCCCGGCGGGCGCCCGCTCCCGTCCCTGGCCCTCGGGGGCGGGCCCCGACCCGCCCCCGAGGGCCGGTCGTCGTCCGTGGGTCAGGCCCGCTGCAGCCGGACGCCGACGTCGGTCAGCGCCTTCTCCTGCTCCTCGGAGAGGCCGTCGTCCGTCACCACGTCGTGGATGTCCGCCAGCGGGCAGATCGAGGCGAACGTGACCCGGCCGATCTTGGTGCTGTCGGCGAGGACGACCGAGCGCGCGCTGCCGCGCAGGAAGGCGCGGTCCGTCTGCGCCTCCATCTCGTCGTGCGTGGTGCAGCCCTCGTGCGCCGTGAGGCCGTCGACCCCGATGAAGGCGAGGTCGAAGTGGTACTGCGCGAGCATCCGGTCCGCGGCCGGGCCGACCAGCTCGTAGCTCGCCGACCGGGCGAGCCCGCCGATGACGACCAGGCGGACCTCCGGGCGCACGATCAGCTCCGCCGCGATGTTGACGGCGTTGGTCACCACGGTGATCCCGCCGCGCTCGGCCAGGACGCGGGCGAGCTCGGTGGTGGTCGTGCCGCCGGTGAGCCCGACGACCGCTCCCTCCGGGACCAGCTCCGCGGCCGCCCGGGCGATCCGCCGCTTCTCCTCCCGCTGCTTCTCGCTGCGGTGGCGCAGCGGGAGTTCGAGGTTGACCGCGCCGGTCACGGCTCCGCCGCGGGTGCGCTGCAGCCGGCCCTGGTCGTGCAGCTCCTGGAGGTCCCGGCGGACCGTCGCACCGGAGACCCCGAGCAGCTCGGAGAGCACGTGCACGTTTGCGCTCCCCTCCTCGGCGACATGGGCGAGGATCCGGGCGGCGCGATCAGCTTTGAGCATGGACGGAGTGTAGCTCCGGGGGTGGACACCGCTTCGGACCACCGTCCGACGGCGGAGCCGCGCCGCTGCGGGGACCGGCCCGACCAGGGCGGATCCGGCGCTCCGCCGTCCTTCGGGGGCCGCGGCGGGCGGCGCTGCGCCGTGCTGGGCCGCCGTGCGGGCACGACCACCATCGCCATGTACTGCTCACATCTGAACAGGCGGGGACGGCCCCGGCGGGTGCACCGGACTTCCGCCCGGTGCACCCTCCGCGCGTCCCGGCCGGGAGCGGCTCAGCCGCTCCCGGCGCGGCCGGCTCCCCCGCCCGCCGGGGCGGTTCGCCCGGGGGCGCCGCCCGCCGCAGCGCCGGTCGCGGGGGCCCTGGCCGCGGGGGCGCCCGTCGCCGTGAGCTCGGCCGCGCTGGTCCACGGCCCGCGGTCGCCGGCCTCGCTCAGCGCCCGCAGCCGCAGGTAGCGCCCGGCAGCGGCCGGGAACGACACCGTCTTCTCGGTGCCGGTGTCCCCCCAGGTCCCGGTCGCCACCGGGCCGCCCCAGGACGTGGCCGAGTCGGAGACGTAGACCTCGTACCGGCCGATGCGGCCGTTGACCCCGCCGTCCTGCCGGGGCAGGTAGCGCAGGCCGTCGACGGCGTAGCGGGCGCCGAGGTCGATCCGGATCTCGTGCGGCAGCGCCGCGGGCGTGCCGCCGGAGTAGGCGGTGTGCCAGAGGCTGCCGCTGCTGCCGTCGAAGGCGTTGGCGGCGGCGCCGTTCTCGGCGGCGGTCTCCTGGCTGTCCGCCGACACCAGCTTCCAGGCGGACCTGTCCAGCACCGGCGAGCCGCCGGTCCCGGTCGTCGGGGTGGGCAGGGTCGCACCGGCCAGGGTGACCGTGAACGCTCCGGACTGGCTGCCCGCCTTGACGCGCAGCACGCCGCCGCGGTCGGCCGGGTCGAAGAACCAGCCGGTGGCAGCTGCCTCGTAGTCCGCCGGGGAGGCCTGCCGGGCGAGCGGGGCCGGGCCGAGGTTCACGGCGCCGGGCGCGCCGGCCAGGTGGACGGTCAGCTCGTAGCCGCGCTCGGCGGGCTTGCCGGCGTAGGAGCCGGTGCTCGCCCCGACGTCGACGGTCACGGTCCCCGTGCCCGAGGCCGGCGCGTCCACGGTGACCTGCTGCCGGGCCGAGGCGCCGGCCCAGTAGGCGCGGGTGAGGCCGTCGTCCTCGTACAGGCTGAACGCCGACCGTCCCGACGGGTACAGGTCGTAGGTGAGGGTGGAGACGGGCTTCTCGCCGGTGTGGTTCATCTGCGGCCACATCGGGACGATGCCGCCGCCCTTGACGAACACCGGCGTCGAGTCGAGCGGCGCCGGGTGGCCGTTGAGCGTCGTCGGGCCCTGGTAGACCCGGCCGGTCCAGTAGTCGGTCCACGTCCCGGCGGGCAGGTAGATGCCGTCGCGGGTGGTGCCGCCGGTCGTCACCGGGGCGACCAGGAAGGAGTCCCCGGCCATGAACTCCTGTGCGGTGGCGTTGCCCTGGGCCACCGGGTCGTCCGGGTACTCCAGGACCAGCGCACGGGTCGAGGGCACGCCGGTGGTGCTGGCGGCCTGGCTCATCGTGTACAGGTAGGGCATCAGCCGCATCTTGGTCTGCAGCGCCTTGCGGTTGGCCGACAGGTAGGGCTCCGCGAACCGCCAGGGCTGCTTGTCGGTGTAGCCGGCGGACGGGTTGGTGGCGCCCCAGCCGGACATGGTCATGAACGCCGGGGTGAACGCCTTCCACTGGAGGTCCCGGGTGTAGGTCTCCGGGCTGCCGCCGAAGATGCCGTCGACGTCACCGGAGGCGTAGTTGAGGCCGGACAGCCCGGCGCCCACCACGGCGGGGACGGTCCAGCCCATGGTCGGCCAGTCGCCACGGGTGTCGCCGGTCCACACGACCGCGTTGCGCTGGGTGCCGGCCCAGCCGTCGACGGTCCAGACGAAGCGGCGGGCGTCCGAGTTGTCCTCGATCCCGGCGACGGCCTGGTTGACCCCGTCGAACGCGTACTTGTAGCCCCCGCCGATCCACGCCACGTCGGTCTTCACGCCCCGGGAGCCGTCGGTGCCGACCTCGGTCCCGATGTCGCTCAGCCCGGTGGAGGTCCAGAGCCCGGTGTGGAAGCCGAGACCCGCCAGGTCGGAGACCGTCTGCCGCAGGTCGGTGTAGCCGCAGCCGTAGCCGTCGTTGGGCAGGATCCAGCCGGACGGCATGTCCGCCTTCCGCGCGTCCTGCGCGTACCCGACCACGTCGGGTGTGGTCTGGTGCCGGGCCCGCGTGTGGTCGCCGGTGTAGTCGGGGTTCGAGGCGTTGAAGCAGTCGGCGTTGCCCAGTTCCAGGCCCCAGATCGGGGCGAGGAACGGCTTGCCGGTCACGTCGGTGTAGGCGCCCAGCACGCCCTTGAGCGAGTCGGCGACGAAGTAGTAGGCGTCGAAGCGCTTCTCGTTCTCGGTCGTGGCCACCGGGTCGGTGAACGCGTACGAACCGGGCGCCCAGGTGTTGCGCAGCACGCCGTACCCGTTGGAGGACATGTAGAACGGCGCCGGGCTGGCGTTGCTGTTCTGCTTCCACTCGTTGTCGACCGCGATCGGCACGGTCTGGTCCCGCAGGGCCCACGGCCCGAGCCGCAGTCCGGTGCCGTAGTACTGCTCGGCCGGGCCCCGGGTGAGGTACTGCGTCGTCCTCGACGCCGTCCAGGCGGTCGGCTTCGACTCCTGCCAGAGCAGCGTGCCGTCCGGCCGGTAGGCGGCGAAGGTGAGCGGTCGCTTGTAGGCCCGCAGGGTGACCGCGCCGGTGGCGATCTCGTAGAAGGGACCCCGGTCGGTGGCGGTGACGGTGGGGGTGCCGAACGCGGTGTTCACGGTGATGTCGCTGCCGGCCGGGTCGGTGAACCGGCCGTCGGGCGCGAGCTGGATGCGGAAGATGTCGGCGCGGATGAAGACGACCCGCACCGCGGTGCCCGAGGACGTGGAGACGGTGGAGGTCGTCCCGGACTGGCGGAAGGCCGTGATGTTCCCGGCCGTGCTCCCCGCCGCGGTGCCGGCCGGGGCAAGTCCGACCAGGACGGTGGAGAGCACGGCCGTCACCAGGCCTACGCGCCGCACCCGTTGCCGGGGCGGGCGGGTCCGGGTCCGGGTCCGGGCCCGGGTGCGGATCCCGGTGCGGGTGCGGTCGCAGGCACCCGTGCGGTCGCGGGTGCGGAGGTGGCCGAGGGCTCGGGCGAGCCGGCTTCGGATGGTGCCGCTCGGTTGGGGCATGACGGTCCCTCTCGGAACGGAGACAGATGCGCGGCGGAGCGAGCGTGCACCCGGATTGCATCAGTCACTGCTCAGTTCAGTCAACAACGCCAACTGAATCTTCAATTTTGAGCACCTGTCACGCAGTATCGCGCGGATGGCGGCGCCTCAGGGCGCCTCAGAGCGCCTCAGAGCGCCTCGGGGACGCCTCGCGTGCTCCGGCGGCCTCCGAGGGGCTTCGGTGGGCGCCCAGGGGGTCCGGCGGGCTCGGTGGCGCTCTGCTCTAGGGTCAGGGCCATGTCCGCTGCTCCCGGGCCCGCGCCCGCCCCTGTCCTGCGCCCCGCCACCCGTGCCGAGCTGCCCGCGGTGCTCGCCCTGCTCGCCGACGAGGAGACGGTGGTCGACCCGGCGACGATCGCCGTCACGGAGGCGTACGAGAACGCCTTCGCCGCGATCGAGGCGGATCCGCGCAACGAGATGCTGGTCCTGGTCGAGGGCGCCGACGACCGGGGCCACGGCGGCACCGTGGTCGGCTGCCTCCAGGCGACGTACATCCCGGGCCTGGGCAAGGGCGGCGCCGAACGGGCCCTGATCGAGGCGGTCCGGATCCGCGCGGACCGCCGGGGCGGCGGACTCGGCCGCGCCCTGATGCAGGCGGCGACCGCCCGGGCACGCACCCGCGGCTGCGCGCTCGTCCAGCTGACCAGCAACAAGCAGCGGGAGGACGCGCACCGCTTCTACACCGCGCTGGGCTTCAGCGGCAGCCACGAGGGTTTCAAGCTCGCACTGCAGGAAGGGCCGTGACGCACCGCCGCTTCCGCCTCGACGGTGCTGGGGCCCGGCCGGGGAACCGGCCGGGCCGGATCAGAGCTTGAAGACCGCGCCGCGCCACGTCCACCCTGCGGCGAGGACGGCGTTCCGCAGCGGCTCCTTCAGCGCGGCGGCGTCGAACCGGGACACCTCCGCCACCCCGACCCGGCCGTCGGCCCGGCGCCCGACCGTCCACTCCCGGGAGGACTCGGTGACCTGGCCGCGGGAGTACTCGCGCTCCAGGACCAACGTGGGCGTGCCCCCGGTCCAGGTGACCTTCCACTGCTCGTCGAGGGCCCGGAGTTCCCGGGCGGCGGGGAGCAGCCGCATCCGGATCCGGAGCGTCCGGTCGAGCTGCGTCCGGGCGAAGTACGGGTGCCAGGCGGGCTCCCGCAGGCGCCACTCCGCGACGAGGTCGGCGCCCTCGGCCGGGGCGGCGGCGCGCACGACGTACGGCACCTGCGGCCCGTTGAGGCCGAGCAGTGCCGCCCGGACACCCTCGGGGGAGCGCGGTTCGACCCCGCGGTCGGGGTGCTTGGTGCCGGTCAGCCGGTCGAGGAAGCCCATGGGCACCACCCTAGACACCGCTGGACCCCGGTCACGCGTCCGGGCCGGGGGCGGCCCCCGGCGCCGCCCCCGGCCTCAGCCCTCCGAGTGTTCCCCTCAGCCCTCCGTACCGGTGAGGACCTTCTCCAGGGCGGCCAGCGCCCACTCCAGCTCGTCGCGGGTGATGGTCAGCGGCGGGGCGAGCCGGATGGTCGAGCCGTGGGTGTCCTTGACCAGCACGCCCTCGCCCAGCAGCCGCTCGCTGACGGCGCGTCCGGTGCCGATGGCCGGGTCCACGTCCACGCCCGCCCACAGGCCCCGGACCCGGTGGGCCGTCACGCCCTTGCCCGCCAGCGCGGCGAGCCCGGACTCCAGGACCGCGCCCAGTTCGGCGGCGCGACGCTGGTACTCGCCGCTCTCCAGCAGCGCGACCACGGCCGAACCCACCGCCGCCGCCAGCGGGTTGCCGCCGAAGGTCGACCCGTGCTCGCCGGGCCGCAGCACGCCGAGCACGTCGCGGCGGCCGACCACCGCCGACACCGGGACGATGCCGCCGCCGAGCGCCTTGCCGAGGAGCACCAGGTCAGGAAGGACGGACTCGTGGTCGACCGCGAGGGTCCGGCCGGTGCGCCCGAGCCCGGACTGGATCTCGTCCGCGACGAACAGGCACCCGGCGCGCCGGGTGAGTTCGCGCACGCCCGCCAGGTAGCCGTCGTCGGGGATCAGCACCCCGGCCTCGCCCTGGATCGGCTCGATCAGGACGGCCGCCGTGGTCTCGTCCAGTGCCGCCTCCAGCGCCGCGAGGTCGTTGTACGGGACGCTGCGGAAGCCGGGGGTGAACGGGCCGAACCCGTCGCGGGCGACCGGGTCGTCGGAGAAGCTCACGATCGTGGTGGTCCGGCCGTGGAAGTTGCCGCCGGCCACGACGATCGTCGCCCTCCCGTCCGGCACCCCCTTGACCTCGTAGGCCCACTTGCGTGCCACCTTGATCGCGCTCTCCACCGCCTCGGCACCCGTGTTCATCGGCAGCACCATGTCCAGACCGGTCAGCCCGGCCAGTCCTTCGGCGAAGGCCGCGAGCCGGTCGTTGTGGAACGCGCGCGAGGTCAGGGTGAGCCGGTCGAGCTGGCGGTGTGCGGCCTCGACGAGCGCTGGGTGGCGGTGGCCGAAGTTCAGTGCCGAGTAGCCGGCCAGCATGTCCAGGTAGCGGCGGCCCTCGACGTCCTCGACCCACACGCCCTCCGCCCGGGCCACGACCACCGGCAGCGGGTGGTAGTTGTGCGCGAGGACGGGCTCCTCGGCCCGGATCAGCTCCGCGGACGAACGGCCCGGCCGGTCCGCAAGGGTCGGGCCGGCGGGGTCGGTGGGGCGGGCGGCTGCGGTCATGTCCGGTCTCCTGGGTGCGGGCGGGTGCGGATCGGTGCGGACGGGTGGCGCAGGCGATCCGCGGGCACGCGGGCGCTCCCCGCGTGCCGCTTCGGGGACGTCCTCAACGCTAGGGAGCGGGCCCGCTCCCCGACAAGCGGCATCGCCGCCGCGCCGTCGCAGCTCTGCTGCGTGTTCCGCCTCCTCAACGCAGCATCGCTGCGCCGCCGCCCCGCGCCACGCGGTCGGTGCCGGGCACGGCGCCGCGCTCGCCGCCGGGGGCGAGCAGGTCGGAGAGGACGAGGCTGCTCACCGTCCGGCGGACGAACGGCTCGGCGCGGATCCGCTCCAGCACCTCCTCGAAGTGCTGCACGCTGGCCGCCCGCACGTGCAGCAGGGCGTCCGCCCCGCCCGTGACGGTCATCGCCGCGACGATCTCGGGGTGGTTGCGGACCACCTCGGCCAGCCGTCTCGGCGGCGCCGCACCGTCGCAGTACACCTCGACGTACGCCTCCGTGCCCCAGCCCAGGGCGGACGGCCGCACCGTCGCCGTGAATCCGGTGATCACGCCGTCGGCGCGCATCCGGTCGACGCGGCGCTTCACGGCCGTGCCGGAGAGGCCGACGGCCGCCCCGATCTCGTTGAAGCTCGCCCGGGCGTTCTCCACCAGCGCCGCCACGATCCGGCGGTCCAGTTCGTCGAACTGCGGGGTGGTGGCGTTCGTCGTGGTCCTGGTGCTCATCGTCGGTGGTCCTTCACAGCGCAGCGGAGAGCCGTCGGGCGGGCCGGGCGGCGGAGGCACGGGCCGGCCCGTCGGGCGGGCCGGGCGACGGAGGCACGGGCCGGCCGCCCGGGGCTCCGCGCGCCCCACGGGCGCAGCATAACCACAGGTCAGCCCGGTCGGGGCGGGGCCGAGCGCCGGGCCGGGCTGCCGGCCGTCAGACCCCCACCGCCTCCGCCGCTTCGACGATGATCTCGGCCACCCGTGCCGGCTGCTCGACCAGGAGCAGGTGCCCGGCATCCGGCACCGTCACCATGGTGATCCCGGGGCTCGCCTCCAGCCCGCGGCGCTCCTCGTCCGTCAGCCCGATCTCGTCGCGGTCGCCCCGCACGACCCAGGCCGGCTGCCCGGAGTCGCGGAGCCGGGCGACCAGCGACGGGTGGCGGTCCAGGTATTCGTAGTAGCACCGCACCAACGGGCGGCAGAACCCGGGATCGTTGTCGCTCATGTCCGCCGCGAGGGTCCGCGCCCGGTCCTCCGTGACCCCACCCTTGATCATTTCCTTCTTCATCATCGGCGGCAGGGTCCTGATCACCGCGGTCCAGGACAGCGGCCCCAGTCCCGGCACCCGGCCCAGGTGGTCCAGGACGCCGAGGAACGCGGCCTCGTCCTTCTTCGAGAACGTCGGTGACAGGAGCACCACGGGCCCGGCGAAGTCACCGGCGGCGGCCATCTCGATCGCGACGTTCGCGCCCATGCTGTGGCCCACGACCACGTCGCAGGCCTCGTCCGCCGCGCACTCCCCCATCAGTCGGGCGTAGTTCTCCATCGCGAGGTCGTCCGGCGGCACGGTGCGCCCGAACCCCGGCAGTGTCACCGCCACGGCGGCCAGCCCGGCCTCGGCCAGCACCGGCTCCGCCATCACGTCCGCGTAGAACTCGGCGCTGCACATCCCGCCCGGCAGCATCAGCGCCCGGTGCCGCGGGTGCTCGGGACCCGCGCGGCGCACGTCCGGCGATTCCTTCATAGGCCCAGGCTGGACCCGCCGCCTCGAACACGCCACCGCCGGGTGTCCCGGCCGGCGGCTCGCGCGGTGGGGCGGCGGCATGCGGAACGACCCGGGTTGCACCTTCCTGCCAACCTCTCGGCGATCCCCGTTCGAACGCGATCTTCACGGATATGCTCCGTAGCCGTCCGAGCATGATCGAAATCGTCGAAGGGGCAAGGAACGTGACGTTCCGTTCCACCACTGTCGCGCTGGCCGCGGCCGGCCTGCTCTCCCTCCTGGGGTCCACCACCGCCGTCGCCGCCCCGGCCGAGTCGCCGGCCGGCCAGGGCCGGGAGTGCGGCGCCGTCCGCCTCACCGGCTCGCTGCCGGCGCCGGCCCCGGGCCAGGCCGTCCAGCAGCAGGTCACGATCGGCGCCGACTGCACGCCGCAGTTCGGCCCGGTCACCTACAGGCCGGCCACGGCCGCGGCGTCGAAGACCGCGGCCGCCGTCCAGGGAGCGGCCGCCGCCGGCACCACCCGGCAGCTGCGCAGCTGGAACGAGATGTTCGACTGCTGCAACATCCGGATGACCGGGCTGTACACCACGTCCACGTGGACCACCGACGGCGGCCGCATCACCACCGCGGCCACCGAGGCGACCCAGGGCAACAACCGCGAGCCGTGGAACGCCGGCTGGTCGGTGAAGTCCGCGGCCAAGACGGACGACTGCACCACCGACTGCGCGGTCGTCCACACCAAGGCCGACGCCGAGTTCAGCTACCAGGGGATCTTCGACGTCACCGGCAACTGGTACTTCAACACCCACCACTCCGCGGTGCAGCTGAACGGTGACGCGACCGCGTCGTGCACCTTCGACGTCGAGCTGCGCCACACCTTCATCGGCTGGAACTGGCAGCGCGGCTGCGAGTGATCCCCTGCCTGACGGCGTGCGGGCGGTGACGGGATCTCCCGTCGCCGCCCGCACGCCGCTGCGCCGTTGCGTCCTTCCCCGGTCGGAGCCGGGGAGACCGCGCAGGACCGGCTCGCCGCGGGCTCACCGTTGGCCTCACGGCCGGCCTCACCGCCGGCTTCACCCCTGGCTCACCGCCTCCACCAGGGCGTCGGGGAGGCCCAGCACCCGCAGCACGTCCGGCGCGGACGGCCCCACCGCGGCCGCGGACTCGGCGGCCCTGCGGTAGTGCGTCCGGGCGCCGGCCCGGTCCCCGTTCTCCTCGGCGACGCGGGCGAGCCCGGCGAGTGCGCGGACCCGGTTGCCGAGGGCCTTGATCCAGTGCGGGTCGATCCGTTCCAGTGCCTCGGTGTACAGCCGCTCGGCCGCGGCCGCGTCGCCTTCGGCGAGGGCGAGGTCGGCCTGGCCCCGCAGGGCGGCTCCCAGACCGTCGGCGCTGCCGGCGCGGACGGCCAGCTCCGCGGCCCGGGCGTAGTCGGCGCGGGCGGCCGGCAGGTCGTCGGCGGCGAGCTGGTCCCCGCGGTTGACCAGCAGATCGGCGGCGTCCTCCAGGGCGCCGAGCTCCTCGGTGAGGGCGAGCGCCCGCTCGGTGAGGGCGATCGCCCGGGCGCGGTCGCCGCGGCCGGCCGCCACCCCGGCGAGCAGGTCGAGGACCAGTGCGGCGCCCCAGCGGTCGCCGAGTGCGTCGAAGCCCTCGCCGGCCTGGGCGAACTCGCGCTCGGCGGCCTCCCGGTCGCCGGCGCCGAGGGGGCCGAAGCCCGACACGTACCGCGCCACCGCGCGGGCCCACGGTTCCGGGCAGTCGCGCTGCGCCGAGACCAGCTCGAAGGCGCTCTGGCGCTGCTGGAGGGCGGTCTGGCCGGCGTTGCGCATCATCCACACCAGCAGCGCGGCGGGGTACCGTCCTGGCCGGTCGCCCGGCCAGGCGGCGGCCAGCGCCCGTTCGGCGGCGGCGCGGTGCTGCTGCCAGACGGGCATCCCGGCGGAGCCCGGCGCGGCGAGCAGCGTGCAGACCGCGTACTCCTCGCCGAGCCCGGCCGGGGGCACCGCACCGGCCGGCACCGCACCACCCGCCGACGCCGGGTCCCGGACGCCCTGCGGGGCACCGACCGTGTGCCGGTCCCGGACGCCGGCCCGGTCCCCCACCGCCGTCGGGTCGGCGATCGCCGACCGGTCGCCGATCGCCGCGAGCAGGGCGGCCGCGTCCGGTGCCACCGAGGCGGCGGTACCGCGGATCCACAGGTAGGTCGAGGCGGAGGCGAGCAGTTCCAGCGCGGTCTCCACCTCGCCGGCCGCGATCGTCCGACGCAGCGCGGTGAGCACGTTGTCGTGCTCGGCTGCGAGCAGCGGCAGCCAGTCCAGTTGTTCGGCCTTCCGCAGGTGCGGGTCGGCGGTGCGCAGGAGCTGCCGGACGTACCCGGTGTGGGCGCGTTCGGCCACGTCCCGCTCGCCGGCGGCCGCGAGCTGTTCGGCGGCGTAGGCACGAATGGTCTCGAGCATGCGGTAGCGGCCGCGGGCGGCCTGGAGGAAGGACTTGTCGGCGAGCGATTCCAGGGTCTCGGCGTCGGTGTCGCAGACCTGCGCCGCGGCCTCGGCCGTCGCGCCGCCGGCCAGGACGGCGAACCGCCGGGCGGCCTGCCGCTCGGGTTCGGAGAGCAGTTCCCAGCCCCAGGCGACGACGGAGCGGAGCGTCCGGTGCCGCTGGTCGGCGGCGCGGGTGCCGCGGGCGGCGATGGCCAGCCGGTCGTCCAGCCGCTCGGCGAGGTCGTGGATCTCCAGCGTGCGCAGCCGGGCGGCGGTGAGCTCGATGGCCAGGGGGAGGCCGTCGACCGCGGCACAGATCCGGCGGACGAGCGCGGGGTCGGCGGTGGGCCCGCGCCGGACGGCCGCGGCCCGGTCGGTGAAGAGGCGGGCGGCGGCGTCCTCGTCGAGCGGCCCCACCTGCTGCAGGCTCTCGCCGATGATGCCGAGCGGCTCGCGGCTGGTGGCCAGGATGCGGAGCCGGGGGCAGGCGGCGAGCAGCCTGGCGGCCAGCTCGGCGGTGGCGTCGACGAGGTGTTCGCAGTTGTCCAGGACGATCAGGAGCAGCCGGTCCGAGAGCGCGGCGACCAGCCGGTCGAGCGGGGTGCGCGAGCCGTCCACGTGGAGTCCGCTCTCGCGCAGGCCGAGCGCGCCGAGCAGCGCCTGCGCCGGGGTGGCGCCGTCGCTCAGGGGGGCGAGCTCCACGAAGCAGACCTCGCCGGCGCCGGTGTCGGCGGCGTTGCGTGCGGCGACCTCGACGGCGAGCCGGGTCTTGCCGACGCCACCGGGGCCGACCAGGGTGACGAGGCGGGCCACCCGCAGCAGTTCGGCGGTCTCGGCCGCGTCGTCGTCACGGCCCACGAAGGAGGTGAGCTGGGCCGGCGGTGCGGCGATCGCCGGCACGGTGCCGGTGTCGAGCAGCTCGCGGTGGAGCGCGGCCAGTTCGGGCGAGGGGTCGGCGCCCAGCTCGTCGGCCAGGTGGCGTCTGCTCTCCTCGAACACGACCAGGGCCTCGGCCTGGCCGCCCGAGGCGGACAGGGCGCGCATCAGCAGCGCCGCCAGGCGCTCGCGCAGCGGGTGGCGGCCGACCAGCTCCCGCAGTTCGGCGGCGACGGTGCGGTGTTCGCCGAGGCGCAGGGCGGCCTCGAACCGGTCCTCCAGTGCCCCGAGCCGCAGTTCCTCCAGCCGGACCGCGACCGCATAGGCCGTCTCGGTCCCGGCGACCTCGGCCAGCGCAGACCCGCGCCAGAGTCCGAGCGCTTCCCGGAGCAGCGCGGCGGCCCGGTGCGCGTCGCCGTCGCGAAGCGCCGCGCGGCCCTGATCGGCGAGCCGTTCGAACCGGCCGGCGTCCACGGCGTCGGCGGCCACGACGATCCGGTAGCCGGCGCCCGCCCGTTCGATCGCGGCGGCCGAGCCCAGAGCGGCGCGAAGCCTCGACACCTGCGACTGCACCGCGTGGGCGGAGAGTCCGGCGGCCGGGTCGATCTCCTCGGCCAGGCGGTCGGCGGAGACCACCTCGCCGGGGCGGACCAGCAGCAGGGCCAGCAGCGCCCGGCGGGCGGGCCCGCCCAGGGGCACCTCGGACCCGTCGTCGTGCCACGCCCGGGTCTCGCCGAGGATTCCGAACAGCATGCGGGTGATTATGCATCAGATTCGATCTTGCAGACACGGGCGAACGGACGGGGTCGCGCAGATCCGATCACCGTGGCGCCCGTGCCAGGTGCCGGCACGATCAGCCCGGCCCGAGTGCCGGCACGGGCGCCCGGGCCGGGCCGTCCCGGCCCCGTCCGAGTGAGCGCGCGGACCGGCTCACGCCGGGACGATCGGGCCGAGGAAGGTGCCGCCCGAGACGTCGACGGTCTGGCCGGTGATCCAGCGACCCTGCGGGCCCGCCAGGAAGCCGACCACGTCCGCGACGTCCTCGGGCTCGCCGAGGCGTCCGAGCGCGGTGATCGACTCCAACCCCGCGACCACCTCCGGGATGGCGGTGTGGCCGGCGGTCATGTCGGTCCGCACCGCACCGGGCGCGACCGTGTTCACGGTGATCCCGCGCCGGCCGAGTTCGTTGGCCAGCGAGGGCGCCATCGACTCCAGCGCCGCCTTGCTCACGGTGTAGGCGATCTGCGTGGAGACGGCGAACCGGCTGGCGGTCGAGCCCATGTTGACGATGCGGCCACCGTCGTTGAGCAGCGGCAGCGCCCGCTGGACGACGAAGAACGGCGTGCTGACGTTGATCGTCCACACCCGGTCGAACTCCTCCGGGGTGACGGCCGCGATCGGGTTGCCCGAGATGATGCCCGCGTTGTTGACCAGGATGTCCAGCCCGCTCGCACCGTGGGCAGCGAGTCCTGCGGTCAGGCCGGCGAACAGCCGGTCCACCGCGCCGGGCTCGCCGAAGCGGGCCTCGACGGCGAACGCCCGGCCTCCCGCCTCCTCGATCCGCGTCACGGTCTCGTTCGCGGCGGCCTCGTTGCCGCCGTAGTGCACGGCCACCAGGGCGCCCGCCGCGGCCAGCCGCAGGGCGACCGCCCGGCCGATGCCCCGCGAACCACCCGTCACCAGCGCCGCCCTGCCGGTCAGCTCACCCATGATCGTGCTCCTTCGTGCGGTTGTCCGGGCCTCCGTCGGCCCGGCGATGGCTCGAGACTGCCGGTGCCCGCTCACCGCGCCCTCACCGCCGGCTCACCGGCCGGCCGCCCCCCGGTGAGCCGGGCCTGCGCACCCCGGTGAGCGGCGGTACCACCCCCCTGCGGACCGGCGGCCGAACCCCGCGCCGTGCCGACCGACGGGACGCGGCCGCCCCGCTCCTCCCCCGCCTCCAGGGGAAATCTTTACGCTTTCCCACCTGGACAGAACGATCACCGCCCTGCGTACGATCGCGCGGACGGTGCGTCACCAGTGGTGCTGGTGGGGCCGGTTCGGCCCGCCGGAGCAGACGGCCGGGCCCCGGCGGGCGCGCCGCCAGGCAGACCGATCCGAACGGGGGCAGTCCAGACGTGAGTACACCTGCGGCAAACGACCAGTTCAGCGTCAACACCCAGGCCATGAGCGGGGCCCAGTCGGCGCTCAACGGGATGGCGCTGGACAGCAAGACCATCGGCGCGACCGCGGACGAGTCGACCGGCGCGGCGGCCGCCGCCCACAAGGGCTGGGACACCGCCGGCGCACTGCGCGCGGCGCTGACCGAGTGGCATGAGCAGGTCGACCAGCTGACCGCGCGCCTGCACCAGAACAGCGCGGCCATGCAGCAGACCACGCTGAACTACCACACCACCAACCAGTCCATCGCCGACTCGCTCAAGGTGAAGTGACCATGCTCGGATACGAGGACGTCCTCAACGCGAACCCCGGCACCCTGTCCACCGCCGCGGCCAAGTGGCGGGAGATGGCCCAGAAGTTCCACACCATGGAGGGCAACTTCGACCGGGACGTGCTCTCGGTGACCCGCAACGGGCTGTGGACGGGCGGCACCGCCGGTCTGGCGAACTTCCAGCTCATGGCCACCAAGGAGCAGATCGCCGCCGCCCAGGTCGAGGCGAACGCGATGGCCTCCCTGCTCGACGACGCCCGCGCGGACTTCGAGGCCGCGCAGAAACAGGTGCGCGAGGCCGCGGACGGCGCGGTCAAGGCCGGCTTCAAGGTGACCGGCACCGGGGTCGCCGTCCTCGACCCGAGCACGCTCGACAAGGGCACCCTGAACGACCTCCACCACGACGCCGACACGCAGCGGGCCTACCAGGAGGCCGCGGGCAAGTGGACGCAGGCCATCGAGGCCGGCATCCAGCGGGCCACCGACGCCGACCAGCGCGCCGCCCGCGCCCTGCGCAGCGCGTCGAAGGCCGGCAGCATCGACAACACCTTCAACGGCAAGGCCCTGGGCGGCGGCGACGCGGCCGACGCGCAGCGCGCGGCCGACCTCGCCACCCGGATCGACAGCCTGAACGACGACGAGCGGGCGCAGCTGGCGAACCTGATGCGGGCCGACGCCGACAGCCCGCAGTTCTCGCAGACCCTGCTCGACCGGCTCGGTCCGGAGAAGACGCTCGACCTCGCCGAGAAGCTCAACAACCCGGGCAAGGACGGCGGGAGGAAGGCCGCGTACCCGGGCCTGCAGACCGACCTGACCCGCGCCATCGCCTCGGCCACCCAGGACCCGAACACCGAGTTCTACCGGAAGTGGCGCGAGGGGCTGAAGGAGAACGGGACGAAGAACTTCGGCTCCAACACGGAGCCGGTCTACGGCTACCAGATCCTGGGCACCCTGATGTCCAAGGGCGACGCGAAGTACTCCACGCCCTTCCTCACCGACCTCGCCGACGACATCACCGCGAGCGAGAAGAAGCACCCGGGGCTGTGGAGCTACAAGGCGTCCCACGACGGCACCTCGTTGGGCGCGGACCCGCTGGACGAGGTGCTCGGCGTGATGGGGCGCCAGCCGGAGGCCGCGACGTCCTACCTGGACCCGGGCTCCGACGGCGGCAACAAGCGACTGCACTTCCTGTTGAAGGAACGGGACTGGCCGCAGGGTTACATCACCGGCTACACCGGCATGATCAGGGCCGACGACCCGCTGTCGCAGAGCGGCCTGGCCGCCGCGATCGAGGCCGCCTCCACCGGCGAGCGGGCCGGCACCGCCCACGACGGCAAGCACACCGAGGCCCAGGCCCGGATCATGCACGACACCATCGTCACCATGGACGAGGACCACGGCGGCGACAAGATCAAGGCCACCCTGCGCCAGCCGCTCGCCAACGCGCTCGCCGACTACGTCGGGGACACCCACGAGCTGCTCAACGGCCGCAACGACGTCTACAACGGCCACACCGGGCACGACTCGGTGTGGAAGGACGGCGACACCGTCCGGATGGCGGTCGGCCAGGACAGCCTGGTCCGGTTCATGCGCGGCCTGTCGGACGACCCGGCCGCCTACGGCACCCTGCACCGCGCCGAGACGGGCCGGATCGACCAGGAGCTCGCCGCCATCGGGCCCCACCCCACCGAGGCCCAGATGAAGGACCCGATGGGCAAGGGCGCGGCCGCGCTCGGTGTCTTCGACGCCATCCGCGCCGACACCGCGATGGACCTGCGCGACGACAAGAACGCCGAGGCCGACTGGAAGGCCAAGGTCCTGTACCACACCATCGGCGCACCGATCACCCCGATCGCCCCGCTCGGCGACGCCGCCCAGCGCCTGGTCGACACCTGGACCTACGCCGTCAGCCTGGAGGAGAAGGACCAGAACAACTCCGAGGCCAACGCGAAGGTCTCCGACACCTACCTGGGCGCCAACCGCCAGATGTCGGACATGATCGGCATCTGGGCCCGCGACCGCGGCATGGACCCCGACAGCCCGGACATCAACTCCCTGCAGGACGACATGCTCAACAGCCGCAACCGCAGCAACGACGTCGCCGGCCGCTACCTCGGCCGGGGCAACGCCTGATGAGCCCCCGGACGCGAACCCGGGTGCTGCCGACCCCCCGGCGCTCGCGCGCCGCTGCCGCCGCCACCGCCCTGGTGGTGGCGGCGGCCGGCCTCGGCCTCTGGTGGACGCTCGGGCGCGACGACCCGGACCGCGACTGCGCCGGTCTCCGCACGGACGGGCGGATCCGCACCGTCCTGGACGGGGTGTGGCGGTCCGACCTGCCCTGCCGCGAGCTGGCGGAGGGCCTGCGCGGCGCCACCACCGGCGACCGGCCCGGCGTCCACACCCTCGCCCAGGCCCACGCCATGCGCACCGTCGTCCTCGTCCTCGCCGACCGCCCGGACCACCGCATCCACCCCGAGGTCCGGGGCCCGCTGGCCGAGGCCCTGGCCGACTACGCGGCCGACACGCACGCCGTGCTGACGGGGGTCGACGACGTCTACGCCGCGCACGACGGCCCGAGCGCCGACGCCTGGCAGGACGCGAAGGGCGTCCACTTCGCGGTGCAGAAGGAGCAGCTGGTCGGCGCGGTGCGGGGGCTCGCCGAGGACGCGCCGGGTTACGCCGCGCTGCGGGCCGCCGACCTGCGCCAGGGCGCGGCCGGCCTCGCCGCCGTCGCGCCCGGCCAGGAGCAGAACGCGATCGTCGATCCGTTGGTGCGCGCCGCCGCGCCCGCCGGCGCCTTCGACGGGATCGCGGACGACGTCCTGCGAAGCCGTGGGGAGGGTGCCCGCCGCAGCTGGCAGGGCGAGGTGCTCACCCGGCTGAGGGCCGCCGGGGGCGGGTCCGCGCCGAGCTTCGCCGCCGACCCCGCCGGCAACCTGGTCGCCACCTGGCTCGCACCCCTCGCCCCCGCCGACCCGGGCGGCACCGACGGTTATCCCCGCCTGCACGACCAGGCGGCCGCGTTGCTCGCCCAGTGGGCCGACGCCGCCCACGCCGGCCTGGCCCCGGAGGCCCTGCGCATCCTCCAGGACCGGGCCCGCACCACCACCGACCGCGAGCAGCGCGAGGCCCGCACCACCCTGGCCGGCTGAGAACGCCGCCGCGAGCGGCGCCGTTGCCGGCGGTGGCGTCCGTTGCCGGCGGTGGCGCCCGTTGCCGGCGGTGGCGTCCGTTGCCGGCGGTGGCGTCCGTTGCCGGCGGTGCGTTGTCAGCGGTGCCGACGGCGCCGTTGTCGGCAGTGCCGAGGAGGAGCGGGACCGCGGCAACGGCGGGCCGGGCGTGCCGAACACGGTGGGGCGGCCGGCCGTGCCGGGCGTCCCGGTACGACGATGAAGGGGTGGACACGGACCCGCACGACCCGCACGACCTGCCCGGCCCGCACGACCTGCCCGGCCTCCTGGACGTCGTACCCACCCCCCGGACGGCGGTGGCCTGGCTGCCGCCGTCCGGCCTGTGGGAGGCCGTCCAGGAGATCCGGCGGGCGCACGATCCGCAGATCCGCCGCTGGCCGCCCCACGTCAACGTGCTGTTCGGGTTCGTCCCGGAGTCCGACTTCGGCGCGGCCGTCCCGCTGCTGGCCGCCGCGGCGGCCGAGCACCACCCGTTCACCGCCCGGCTGCGAGGGGTGCGCAGCTTCCGCCACCGGCGCGACTCCACCGTCTGGCTCGACCCGGCGGCCGACGGCGCCCGTCCCTGGACAGCGCTGTACGACTCCCTGGTGGAGCGCTTCCCCCGCTGCCGCGGCCGGGCGGAGGGCTTCACGCCGCACCTCTCGCTGGGGCGGACGCGCGATCCGCGCGTCCTCGCGGCCGAGGCGGCGGCGCTGCTGGGCAGCACCACGGCGCCGGTCGCCGAGCTCGTCGTGCTCTCCCGCCGGGGCGACGGCCCGATGGAGGTGCGGTTCGCAGTCGGCCTGGGGACGGGCGCGGTGCGGCCCGCGGGCGACTGCGACGCGGTCCGCTGAGCGCGGGCCCCTCCTCCGCCGCAGGGCCCGCTACCTCTCGGCGTGCCAGGGGAAGGCCCGGAGGTCGGGCTCGACCCAGCCGGCCCTGGCCTCGGCGCTCGCCAGCGTCGCGGTCCGGTAGAAGCGGCTCAGCAGCGCCTTGTCGAGCAGCTCGGGGTGCCGGTCGGCGAAGGCCTCGAAGTCGGCGCGATCGGAGCGGTCGGCGCCGCCGTCGAGGGCGGTCCCCGCGCGGCCTGCGTGGTGGCCCACCAGCTCGACCCAGGCCCGGGTCATGGTGGCGTGGTACTTCTCCGGGGCCCCGGCGGCCAGGGCGGTGCGCCGGATGCCCTCACCCACCAGGTCCACCGCGGCGGCGGTGCCGTGGCGCCGGACGGCCAGCCAGGTCAGGTGGACGTGTTGGCGGTGCCCGAACCGCTCGGCCGCAGCCATCACCTCGGCCATCAGCCCCGCGAACCGCTCGGCGGGCGGCACGACGAATCGCTCACCGGTCTGTTCCGCGGACTGCGGCACCACCTCCGCCGCGCCCCGACCGTCCCCGCTCACGCGCCCTCCTCGATCAGCGCGTCCAGCACCGCGTAGTAGCCGGCGACCGCCTCCGCGGGCAGCCCGGCCAGCGCGCGGCTCTCGACATCGGCCAGCGTCCGCCGGATCAGGGCCGCGGCGGCGCGCCCGGAGTCGGTGAGCTCGACCAGCACCGACCGGCGGTCGCCGGCGCGCACACCGCGGGTGATGTGGCCGCGCCGTTCCAGCCGGTCCAGCACGCTGGTCAGCGTGGTCGGGCGGGTACCGACCGCGGCACCCAGCTGGGACACGGTCCGGCCCCGGCCGTCGGCGAGATTGGCGAGCGCGTTGATCTCGGAGGCGGTCAGGTCGAGGTCGACGAGCTCGGCGGCGAGCAGTTGCAGCGTGGCGTGGGTCGCACGCTGCAGGGTGAGCAGCACCGACCGCTCAGGTGGTACGGATTCGGACTTCATGATTTCGGATACTACGAAATCGTTCTATCGAGGGCAAGGCGCCCGGCACCCCGCCGGACGCGGGGGCGCCTCGACGCACCCGGCGGACGCCCGCCCACGCACCGCCCGTTCGAGATCGTCAGACCCTCCGCTGACAATCGATCAGGTCCGGTCTAGGCTGGGCCGGGTCCGAACCATCTCGACGGGGCGGGCAGGCCGACCGAGGGGTAGGGGATTCCGGGGGGTCGGGCCAGCCACAGGAGCACACGGGGGGAAGAGCATTGTTCGAGGATCGGGAAGACGGTGAGCTCGACGAACTCACCGCGCACAGCGAGTACATCGGGTACGACGGCGACGAGAAGGTGGGCGCCGCGCGCCGGTCGGCCTCACGCCGGGTCTGGCAGCTGGCGCTGGGCGGGGTCGTCGCCGGGCTGGTCACGGTCGGCGGGTACGGCGCGTACAACGTGGTCGACGCCGTGTCGGGCGGCTCCCGGGGCGACGGCGACCACCCGGAGTCCACCGCCGTGGCGGCCATGGCGCAGCAGCCGCCGACCGCCGAGGAGGCCGATGCGGTGGCGCGGCAGTTCCTGGCGGCCTGGGGCCGGGGCGACGTCACGGCCGCGGCCGCCCTCACCAACCGTCAGGAGACGGCGCGCTCGGCACTGTCGGCGTTCCGCGAGGCGCTGAAGCCGCGCTCGCTCGCCGCGACCGCGACGGGACCGGCCCCCTCCGGCACACCGAGCGAACCGACCGTCGGCTTCCGGGTGAAGGCCGAGTTCGAGGGCGCGGCCGCCGCCTGGGAGTACGACGGCGCGCTGAGCGTGATCCGGGCCGCGGACGGCCGGGCGGTCGTCCGGTGGGCGCCGAACGTGATCCACCCGCACCTCGACACCGGCGAGACGATCGGCGTCCGGCAGCTTCCCACTCCCGTGGTGAAGCCGACCGACCACAACGGCAGGCCGCTCGACGCCTTCCCCTCGCTCAGGTCCGTGCTGCCCCGGATCGCTCCGCCCGCCGGTGCGGACTCCGTCGGCGGACAGGCCGTGGTGATCACCGACGGCACCGCGAAGGCGCCGGAGCAGTTGTTCGTCCTCACCCCGTCGAGCGCACCGGAGGTCAGGCTCACCCTGGACGCCGACCTGCAACGGGTCGCGGAGGAGGCGGTAAAGCAGCAGTCGGCGGGCGGGAAGCCGGCCTCGCTGGTCGCCGTCCAGCCGAGCACCGGCCACATCCTCGCGATGGCGTTCTCGCCCACGGACTCCCCCACGGACCAGTTCAACCGCGCCGTCTCGGGCGGGCAGCCGCCCGGCTCCACGATGAAGGTGATCACCTCGGCGGCCCTCCTGGAGGCCGGGGTCCGCCCGGACACCGCCGTACCGTGCAAGGACACCACCAACTCCCCGCGGGTCTGGCACAACGACGAGCGCGGGGACTTCCCCGACTACACCCTCACCGACGACTTCACGCACTCCTGCAACACCGGCTTCATCGACAAGGGCCTGGAGAAGCTGCAGCTCGGGACGGTCTCGACGGTGGCCCGCGAGCAGTTCGGCCTCGGCCTGGAGTGGCACATCGGCATCGAGAGCCGGGACGCCACCGTCCCGGTGCCGAAGACCAAGGACGAGGCGGCCGCCGAGTTCATCGGCCAGGGCACCGTCCAGGTGAACTCGCTGGCGATGGCCTCGGTCGCCGCCACCGTGCAGAGCGGAACGTTCCGCCAGCCCGTCCTGGTCCCGGACGCGAAGCGGGTGACGGCGCCCGGCAAGCTGCCGGAGGGCGTCGCCCGCGACCTGCGGACGATGATGTCCAGGACCGCGACCCAGGGCACCGCACGTGCCCCGATGTCCGGACTGACCGGCCAGATCGGCGCCAAGACCGGCACCGTCGAGACGGGCACCGGCAAGGGCACCAACAGCTGGTTCATCGCCTACCGCGGCGACCTCGCGGTCGCGGCCGAGGTCGAGGGCGGCGGCCACGGCAACAGCGCCGCCGGCGTGGCGGCCGCCCAGGTCCTCAAGGCCGGTGGGAAGGGCTGACCGCCCACCGGCGCGCCCGCCCGACGGCCGTGTGCGTGACCGCACCACCGTTGCGCCTGGCACTCAACTGGAGCCTCCCGCGGGCTGCCGGCAACCGTGGTTCGTACAGCTTCCTGCCAGAGCGGTCGATCGACTGTCCGGATCGGAGCCGACGAGGGCAACATGATTCTCGCCGGGCCCGGCTGAAGAAGACCTTTTGAAGCACTATCAGTCGATCTGAGGAGACACATCCATGCAGAAGACATGGGCTCTTCGTGCCGCCGCCCTCGCCCTCGGCGCGGGTGCCGCCATCGGCCTGGCTGCCGGGCCGGCCGGCGCCGCCACCAGTACCGTCGTGGCCAAGCTTGGCGACACCGGCCGCGCGGTCACCTGCGTCCAGCAGGGTTTGAACCTCGAGAACGCGGCCAACCTGACGGTCGACGGCACCTTCGGCCAGACCACCTACACGGCTGTGATCAACTACCAGGCCAAGCATCGCCTGCCGCAGACCGGTGTGGTCGATCACGACACCGGCTTCAACATCTACGGCTCCGTCTTTTGGGCTGTGCAGTTCAGGATCCCCGGCGACTACGCGGCTCGACAGACCTGGCTCGACCAGTGCGCCAGGGTGGTATCGGCCTGATCGACGGTCCGCCCTTGGCAGAGCACCGTGGACGACCGGGCGGGGGCGCGCACATGCGCGCCCCCGCCCCCCGTGCCACCCGCCCCGCTCACCGGAGCGCCGGGACTTGCGATCGCGGCGCCGGTGACGGCAGATCAGTGCCCGAGCCGACCGGTTGGACCGGTTGGAGGAGGCTGCCGCCCAGGACGTCCGGCTCAGGACGTCCGGCTCAGGACCATCATGCGCTCGGGGTTGGGCAGCGGCGTGAAGCCCGCCTTCGCGTAGACCCCGTGGGCGTCCTGCGTGGCGAGCAGGATGCGCCGGAGCCGGTACGGGGCCAGGTGGTCGCGGACGGCGCCGGCCAGCCAGGTGCCCAGCCCCCTGCCGCGGTGCGCGGGGGCGACGTAGACGTCGCAGAGCCACGCGAAGGTGGCCAGGTCGCTGACGACCCGCGCGTAGGCGACCTGGGCGCCCGCGGCGTCGAAGACGCCGAAGTTGAGCGAGGCACGCACCCCCTGCTCCACCGTCTCCCGACTGACACCCAGCGCCCAGTACGCATCGGTGGACAGCCAGTGGTGCACCAGGCCGACATCGATCCGGCTCGCGTCCGTGGACAGCTCGTAGCCGTCTTCCCTGATTGCGGTCATGAACGGACAGCATAGGAGAGGCCACTTGGAGATTCCAAGCACAAACTTGGAGGAACCAAGCACTCGTCCGCAGCACCCTGCAGCGTCCACCGACCGACGCATGACCGGCGCACGACCGATCCGTGACCGATTCGACCGCGCGCGGCCTCCCCTACCGTCGGAGACGACAGCGAACGAGCCCCCGATGAAGGAGCACCCCATGGCCGCCTACGCGATCGCCAACGTCCACGCCGTCGAGTTCGGGCCCGACATCGTCGAGTACCTCCAGCGCATCGACGCCACCCTGGAGCCCTTCGGCGGCCGGTTCCTCGTCCACGGGGGCCAGGTCGAGGCGGTCGAGGGCAGCTGGGGGAAGGACCTCATCATCATCGAGTTCCCCGACCACGACCGGCTGCGCGCCTGGTACGACTCCCCCGAGTACCAGGAGATCCTGCCCCTGCGCACCCGTCACATGACCGCCGACGTCGCCTTCGCCCACGGCACGCCCACCGGCTACCGGGGCGCCGACGCCCTGAAGCACTGACCTGCCGGCGCAGCTACCGCGCTCACCTCCTCGACCGCTACCGCGTGCGCCTCGGGGCCGGCGTTCCTACCGGGACGGGGCACAGAAGGGCCGGTGGGCGGAGTGCCAGAGGGCGGCCTCCTCCTCGGACTCGGTGTGCTGGCCGGTCGCCTCGCAGTCCTGGCAGGTGGTGGTGCCGGTCTCGGGGTCGAACGCGAACGGGTGGCGCGAGGTCACTGGCGGTCCCTTCGGGCGGGGCGGGGTGGTCCGGGGCGCGAGGCGCTGCAGGACGGCACGAAGCCGTGCGCGCCGACGGGGGATCCGATCGCGGAACGCCCACACCGACCGCACTGCCGTCCTGTCAGGCCTGCGACTCCGGACGATCTTTCCCCGACCACGCTACCGAAACGCCCGCCGCCGTCGACCGATACGAGCGAAATACGGGCCCGCGCAGGACGGGCCGCGCTTCGACGGGCCCGTCCGGCGCCCGGGGCGGGAACACCGTCCGCCCCGGGGTGGACAGCAAGCGGCGCCGACACCATCCAGCTTGCAGTGCGACTCGCACCCCGACTCGAAGAGGCCTCGGCCATGACCAGCGCAGGCGTCCACGCACGACTGATGACCGCGCCCGGCATCGGCACCTGGACCGCCGCCGAGACCCTCCAGCGCAGCAACGGCGACCCGGACGCGGTCTCCGTCCCCGGTCGGGTCTCAGGCCGCCAACGTGCGCCCGCGGGAACGGGCGAACCGCTCCGCCTCCACCTGATGCACGAGGAAGCGTCCGCCCTTGGGACCCAGCCGGATCGGGTTGGGGCCGTCCGGCCTGCCGACCAGCCCGTACAGCGTCGTCGCCGGCGTCCCAGTCGTCTCCCCGCGAGCCGCTGCACGCTGAACCACTCGACCCCGTCCGCCCGGGGCACCCCACCCCCCTCCCGGCGCTGCGCCGCAACGCTGCCCCGGCGCTGCTCCACCACTTCCGTCAAGAAGTCGCTCACCGACACCCCGCGCTCCGGCGCGGTGCCAACTAGCCACTCCGCGATCGACGCCGGCAGCTCATGCGTCAGCTGCACGAACGTGTCCCCTGCTGCGCCCCCGTCCAGGCCATGCCGGCGCAGCAGGGCGTTCTTCGACTCGAGGAGCTGGCGCAGCACCTCGAGGTGCTCGTCGGTGACGCTGTTGGCGGTGCGGCGTTCTGCGCTGGGACCGCAGCAACGCCCATAGGTCTACCGCGGGGCGTCGCTCGAGGGGCAGTTCGCGCCGTCGGCCGACAAGTCGACGGCCCAGCAGTCCCTGCACATGGAGAAGTCCAGCTCTTCCTCCTCGTTGCAGCCCTCGGGACAGTCCGGCAGGACGCACCGCTCAGGTCCGGGGCACTGGGGGGCGTCGAGCATCGCCTGATGGGCCACGCGCTGCTCCTCGCCGCGGCGTCGGCCTTCGGCGCACTCGGGGCAGTCAGGAACCGTGCAGGTGCCCCAGCCGGATCCGTCGTCGTGGCTGGGTTCGATGGCCTGGGCGCTCCACTCGGCCCAGCGCCGTTGGTCCAGCGCGGCCACAGCCTGCCGGTAGGTCTCGCCAGTGGCGGCCATCCGTTCGCGGACGGCCTTCTTGCGGGAGTGCTTGTCGGGCACAGGGACTCCCCGGGCGCGGCGACCTCGTCGCCCGCATCGCTGAGGCCGAGCGTGAGGGCTGGCTCGGCGAAGTCGAAGGAACGAAAGTCAGCCTCGCGGGTGCCGAGGACAAGCTCGCCCAGATGGACGCCACCACAGCCCGCACAGCCGCGGCGGTCGATCTCGGGATGCCTGGCTTCACGCCAGCCGCTGGACGCTCCAGCAACGCGTGACGACGGATATGCTTCGGTGGCTCGGTAGATTGGGAGCGCAAATTGGGGGTGCCATGAGTCGGCCGTTGCTGTTCCTCGACGTCGACGGACCCCTGAATCCGTATGCGGCGAAGCCCGAGAAGCGCCCCGAGGGCTACACCACCCTCCGCGTCCCACAGCAGAGCGGGGCAGCTGAGGGGCACGGGGCACCGCGGACCCACACGAGGCCACTACGGATATGGCTCAACCCCGATCACGGGCCGGCGCTGCTGGCTCTCGGATACGAGATCTGCTGGGCCACAACCTGGATGAGCGACGCGAACAAGTGGATCGGACCTACGCTCGGTCTGCCTGAGCTGCCGTTCGTCGACTTCGGTGATGCCCTGTTCAACGAACGCCCTGATGGGGTTCATTGGAAGTTGGAGCCATTGGTGGAGTACGCCAACGGCCGACCGTTCGCTTGGGTGGACGACGAACAGAGCGACGCGGATCTTGCACACGTGGCTGCGAACCACCACGCAGCCGTCTTGCTCCACCACGTCAATCCTCGGATTGGCCTGCGGAACGACGACTTCACTACCCTCGCGGCCTTCGCAGCATCCATCGACACGTCGACGGGCGCAGCCTGAGCTTCAAGCGCCCAAGCCCAGTTCAGAGAAGCCTGCGTCCGATGCCCCGTCCTCATCATCTCCCCCGCGGAGAGGACCCGGGCTGGTTGAAATCTGTGACAACCTCGCCGACCGGATCGCCGAAGCCCAACGTGAGGGCTGGCTCGGCGAAGTCGAGGGCTCTCCATCAGCCTCACCGCAGCGCAGGAGAAGCTCCACTAACTCGACATCCAACAGGAGCGAAGGGCCTCCCCCGTCTTCATGGGTATCCCCGGGTTCGACCAGATCGTCGCTCGCACGAACGAAGCACGGAACCTGTGAAAGCCGACCGGTCAAGCCCGCACGTTCGTCCGCGAGGATCACCGATCGTTGGGCTTGTGCCGCTCGCCCTCGGGGGTGAAGGTAAACGACCTGCGGAACGAACCCACTCCGAGGCGTACTGCGAGAAGCCGCGGTTGCCCGTGCTCGGGTGGCCACGAGTCAGCCCGTGGGCCGCTGCCGTTCCACAAGTGGAAGACCTACGGTTCCCCGGGGAGGTAACCGAGCGTCTTCCCGTACAGAGGGGGAGAACCGAACTCCGCCGTCACGTCCGCCCAGGTACGGTCCGCAGCGACCCACCGTCGGACACGGCCAGTGAGGGCCTCGTACGCCTCCCCCGTGAGAACCCGGTCGGGCTTGAGCCAGCCACTCTGCTGCGCGGACTCCGCATACACCGAGGCGATCTCATGGCAGTCGGCCTGTGTGGGGAACAAGTCCTGGAAGGCCCCGATGATGCCGATCGAGGTCCAGAGTCCCCGGTCTTCCCAGCCCCGTTGCAGCTGGGCCCACGCCTCGGGCCGGCGTTCCACGAACAGCAGGTGCTCAATCAGGATCCGAAGAGCCGTCTCGCCCCCGTACATCCCGGGTCGGCGAAGAGCGAGGTTGAGCTGGTCAATAAGGTGAGCGTTGATCTCTTCAGCAGCGGCAAGGAGAGCAGGAAGGGTCACCCGCACAGTCTTCCGCATGACGATCGCTGCGGACCGCACACGTGGATGACGATCAAGTGGTTGAACGACAAGTCAAATGGGCTGAATCACAACCCGTCATCGTGAACAGAGCCGCAAAGTTGGGTAGTTCAGAGAACAGCAGGGGACCGTCCAACGGGCCGGCGCAGCGTTCCCGCTAGACGTGACCGGGCATCGGGCCGAGGTCGCCGTGGTCCGCCCCGTACACCCGCCCCCCTCATCAGCGCCCCGTCGTCCATGGCCCGGACGCCCCGCCCGAGCCCCGGGCGGGCGCCGCCCCGCCCAGCATTCCAGCCGCCACCGACGAGCAGTTCTCGGGTGGTCGCCGATCCTGGGGCGGACTCCAAGTCGGTCCTCGCAGCTCAGTGGCTATGACCGAGGAAGGTATGCAGTGCAACAGGTGTGGCGCAAGGGATAGCGGCTGGCTTCAGTCGTCCGTGGTCGTTGGCCGAGTCGTCGGGGCCGAACGAGGTGGGGCGGCCGGTCTGAAACTCGGGTGTCCTGGGGGTACGGCCGAGCGAGCATTTCAGGCCTGCCCGCGCGTGCCTCGCCACGTCGGACCGCGCGGATGAGCGGGCTGAGGCCGGCCGGCGCGGCCATCGCCACCAACTTCGGCCTCTCGCCTACCAGCCCGAACACCGGTGGAGTGCCCTGTCACGACCCACTGCGATGATGACCGCCAAAGCCGACAGGAGGGGAACAGGACGTGATTGAGGTGGCCGAGCAGGTCGTCCGGCGGATCGGCACGGAGGTCGCCAGGCGGGCGCCGGAGGGCTGGACCGAGGCGATGCTGAACTGCGTTGCGGGTGTGGGTGTGAGCTCGAGGTCCGGTGGATACACCGTCGCCGGGGAACCCTGGCAGCCGTTCGTCCGCTACGACTTCTACCCCGAGCTGTTGAACCTGGCGGAGGCCATTCGCGCCAGCCGGGGCTGGGAGCACGCCGGCATGGAAGTTCGGTGGCGGCCAACGGGAGAGTTCGACCTCGTCGCATTCCCGGATGCGGTCACCAACGCCCACGGGTACGGCGCAGGCTTCCAGGTCGTGCTCGACCACGACTACCGGCTGCCCCAACCGGGCTTCCGACAGGAGCCGGGAACGGCCGGCCCGGCTGGCGATCCGTACCTGGCGGTGGCGCGGTTCCACGCGTACATGGAGCGCCGCGCGTCGATCCTGGGGCAGCCCGAGCAACTGCCGCCACCCGCATCGGCCACCGCACTCGACGAAGCCGAACGCCGCCTCGTCACCCCGCTGCCCGCCGACCTTCGGGCGCTGTACCTGATCGCCGACGGCGACGGCAACGGCTACGAGAACCTCCACCTGTTCGGCAACAACCTCTGGCTGTCGCTGGAAGGCCTCGTCGCATCCCAGGCCGAATGGAGTGAACCACTCTGGTTCGGGTGGGACTTGGAGTGGGACGCGGTCGTCTTCGATGCCGACCCCGCCGACACCGTCCGTCGCTGTGGCGGGCACCCGGGCTGGCTGCCCTTCGCCTCCGGCCAGGACGGTAACTTCCTGGCCGTGGACACCGCCCCCGCCTGCAAGGGCCGACCTGGTCAAGTCATCCAGATGGGCCGCGACTATGACCACAGCCCGGAGTACGTCGCGGACTCGGTGACCTCACTGCTCGGCCACTACCTGGACCTGCTGGAAGAAGGCGCCTACGAGGTGCGGGACGGCTCCCTCCTCTTCCCGGAGCCCGAGGTCGACTTCGACTGCAACGGGGGTACCGCCCAACCTCGCTGCCGCGCGTCTGGCGGGTGCCGATGTCAGTTTCGACGACGCGCTGGCCTGGTCGGCCCGACTCGGCCGTGGCAGCGGTGACGCCTTCCGTATGTCCGGCACCCTCGGCCTGAGTGGCAGTTGAGTCCATCCACGCAATCACCCAAGTCGCATCGGGGTGAGCTCGACCTCCTGGGCGCCGGCCTCGACGCGGGCCCGGGCCAGCAGCCCGGTGACGAGCAGGCCCAGGAGGTCAACGAGGCGGAGCGCTTCGTTGACGGCTGCGGGCGCGCGGGTGGGCGAGGCAGCGCCGCTTTCGACCACCAGGCGCAGGGTGGCCAGCGCGGTGCGCAGTTCGTGGGCGGCCTCGGGGTTCTCCTGGCCAGCTGACCACAGCCACCCATAGGGTGACGGGGACGAGAGAAGATGCACCATGGATCCCCGCATACCCCGCCTGCGTCGCAAGCTGGCCGCGATCCCGTTCCAGCCACTGCGCAGCCATTCCTTCGGAGAAGAGCAACACCAGTTCCGCCTCGGTCCGAAGCTGGCAGAAGCACGCGTCGCCGCGTTCGAGGCCGAGCACGACATCGCCCTGCCCGACGCCTACCGGCAGTTCCTCACGCACATCGGCGGCTCAGGCACGGCGCCGTTATATGGCCTCATGCCGCTGGAGCGGTGTTCCCTGCTGGTCATGAACCCGCGTGAGGAACGGGGGGCACCCCGCGGATTCGACGACGCAGAGTCCGGGCGTCACGAACGCGACCTCTTCCTCCACGTCATCGAAATGGGCTGCACCGACGTATGCGTCATCGCGGTGACCGGTCCCCTCACCGGCCGCGTCCTCATCGGCAACAGCGACGGGTTCTGGGGCCCCCACGTCTCCTCCGCCACCGACTTCCTCGACTGGTACGAACGCTGGCTCAACCACATGAGCGCCGGACGCGACAACCGGGCCCTCGAACTTACCTCACCCCAACTTCGCGCCCATCCAAACCGCCATCGCATGGCCCCGAAGATATGACTCTCCGTAACCACTTCACGGACAGTGAGCCAGAACCCGAGAACCGACAGCACTTGTACACGACTTTGGGCGGCACTCGAAGCTGTGGAGAAACCGTACAGTTCATGTCGTTGGGCACCGCGGGCCCCTGCCGGGTTGGCAGGGGCCCGCGGCAAACAGCAGAAGAACGCCAGGACCTGCCCTCGACGAACAGCATCCTGGCCAGCTCGGCTTATCGTCTGCCGGTGGCCCGGCGGCCCGGCCTCACTTCAGGTGCCGGACGAAGAACCGGGCCCCGGCGTCGAGTTCGTACTGCGGGACGCCGGTGTGCCCGCCCATGTTGGCGTGCAGGGTCTTCTCCTTGGATCCGAAGGCGTCGAACAGGTTCAGAGCCGCCTGTCGGTCGTTCCCTTCGTCATCCCACTGCAGCAGGATCTGCAGCGGAACGGTGACCTCGCGGGCCTCCTCGAACATGGCGGCGGGCACGAGGCTCCCGGCGAAGAGACCGGCGGCCGAGATGCGCGGCTCGACCGCGGCCAGCCGGACGCCGATGGAAATGATGCCCCCCTCATACCCGACCGGGCCGCCGATCTCGGGCAGCGCAAGAAGGGCGTCCAGGGTGGCCTGCCATTCCGGGACTGCCTCCTCGACCAACGGGAGGATGAGGGCGTCGACGATTTCGCCGCTGACCGGCTCACCGGCCCCGATCACCCGGCGCAGGTCGGCGCGGGCCTGGTCGAGGGCGGCCAGACGGGGCCGGTCACCGCTGCCGGGGAGCTCGATGGTGGCCACGGCGAAGCCGTACTCCGCCGCGTAGTAGCGGGCCCGCGCCGCGAGCCGGGGGTACGTCTTGCCCAGTCCGAGCGGCGGCGGGCTGATCAGGATCAGCGGCGCCGGTGCGGACGCGGACTCGGGCGTCCACAGGAAGCCGGGGATCTCGCCGAGGGTGAATTCGCGCTCGAGGACACCGTCGTCGAAACGCTGCTCAGAAGTGAAGTGCACGGTCGTGCCTTTCGGCAGTGCTGTGGAACGGCGCTCCCGGACGACCTATCGCCCGACCGTGACCCCGGAGGGGAGCACCCATGTCGATACTGCGTTCACGGGTACCACCTCCTCGTTCTCTCGCACGGCCTCGGGAAACGTAGCAGTCATCTTCGTGGTCCGCCAAACGGTTGCCGCCACAGCGCGGACCAGGAGATGACGTATCAGCTGACGAAGCAGGCCGTTTCGGTGGACGACCCGGGGCTGGCCTCGCTGGCTGCCGCGGGCGGTGCTGGGGCCGTAGCCCTGTATTGGGACGTGAGAGGTGCCTTGCCGGGCCCTGCCTGACGACGACGCAGCCGTCCGCGGACCTGGCAGCGGGAGTTCCTCCAGCTCCAGCCCCTGCTGTCGTCGTTGAGCACTGGCAGTATCCCTGAAGAGATCCGTTCCTATGGCCCTGCCTGGATCATGTCGTCCGCAGCAGTTGTCTGCGGCGCAGTCGCTGGAGCTGCCGTCTGAGGTGGGACAGGGGTGGGCTGCGATCATGGTGCTTAGCGTCGATCGTCGTTCCGGTATTCCACGCGGCCGAAGGTGCATCGATAATTCATCAGAGGAGACCGAAACGGCCAGCCGGAAGAACCGGCGGGCCGTCACAAACCTCAGACCTAATCTTGTGGCTGCCATTCGACGCAACTGGGACGCCGACCGCCAGAAAGCAGAAACTCCTTCACTGCTTGACGAACGAGTGGGATAGGAACTTCCGAGTGATCAAAGAATTCCGTCATATGCCACATGAAATGGTAAGTGGGCTTCACTCGTGTCTCCGGCGACCCGACCGATGAGACGTTTCCATCCTCATCCATGTAGGACACGATTCCCAGATTGAGACTCTTCTTTACGCCAACCAGGAGTTGGTGTCCTGGATATCCGGAAGGCGACGGGCCCCGGTCAAGCGAGTAGGCCTCGGCCAGTGTGGAGAACGTGTCCTCCCCGGCCAGGAGGTCGTCGATGAGCTCATCGACTCCCTCGACAGTGGTGATAATGGCCGGGCTCTTACCGTGACCTTCTTTGTATCGGGCCTCAATACCCTTGATCATTTCCACTTGGCCTAATCCCTCCCGTGCGAGTTCTTGGTCCACTCGCCAGGTTTCTTTGGATCCGGGTAATGTACCACGAGCGTCTTGTCGCCCAGTAGGGTGTCGAGGGCCGACCAGTTCACGGCCTGTTGCGTTGTCCACGCCGCTGAGCACGCTGTAGCCATCCCGGGACCCCTTGTTTCCTCTGGCGAATCCGGTTGTCCATCCGCCGGCCCATTGGGGGAGCTTGGACTTAGCGGCTTCAACGAGCGGGTCGAAGCAGGTGAAGTTGTGGACGAGGACCGGTATGTCGCCGGCCGAGACGTAGTAGGTGTGAAAGCTGGATGTACCGGCTCGGGCAGGTCCCGCATCGTGAAGTGGGTTGACCAGGCTCCAAGTCGCAGCACCTGCGGACCGTACGTCCCCATCGACGACAACAGCACGACGCGCGAGGATCAGAGCCATCGGGGAGGGACGATGACCCGCAGGCGGCCCGCGGCTCAGGCCAGGGTGACGTTCATACCTCTTTCGGCCAGGACATCGAGGACTTCCGTAAAGAGGTCGTAGGACTGGCCGTCCGGCGTCAGTACCCGGGAGAGGTGTTCCCTTGCGGTCGCGGCGTCCCACCACAGCAGGCTTGCAGGGGCGGTGTATCCGAAGGTGCCGCGCAGGCAGTCGACGAGGGCGTCCAAGCAGCCGCCGAAGTAGCCGCCCGGCCCGTTCACCGCCTCGCCGAGGGCCAGGTAGAGGCCGGGTTCGTCGGTGATGTGCCGGCCGTCGAGTTCGTAGGCGTGACCAGCTGGCCGATCGCGGAGGGTTCGCCAGCAGGCCCGTTCACGGACGAGGTCGAGCCAGGCCCCGCGGCGCCGGGTGTCGAGGTCGACCCAGGCACCCAGGGTGTCCGGCGGCCGGGCGAACCACCGTTCCCAGATGGGCCGGGCGTATTCGGGAACGGGCGAAAAGAGTCCCCCGTCGAGCTCCAGGTCGATCAGATCCATCCCGAGGGAGGATGGGCGCCAGCCCCTGATTCTGGTCCACAGCAGTCGATCGGTGAGCGGCTCGCCCCGGTCGTCCCTTATCTCCAAGGCTGCCTGCTCCAGGTCCAGCGCCTGCCGGGTGCCCTTCCTCAACGCCGCCTGAAGTTGTTCCCCCGGGGCGAGCCCCCGAAGGACGAGCGGGGGCGCCGACCGTTTCGCTGGCAGGACGCGGGTGAATTCCCGACAGGAGCCCAGCCATCGGTGCCCGTCGTGCACTCGTACCGGGCCCCGGTATCCCTCGGGTGGTCCTTCGTAGTCGTCCAGGCCAGTGAGCACGAGACTGTCCGTCCCGGGCTGCTGCCCCAGGCTCTCCGTGTCCTCCAACAGCCAGGAATCAAGCGCCTTGTCTTCCGGCACCAACCACACCCGGCTGCCGACCCAACTGCGTACCTCCGTTTGGGGAACCCAGCCGAACAGCTCGTAGGTCCCGCGCTGGGATTCCCCGAACAGCCCTTCCGCCTCGGCGCAGACGCCCCAGGCACGGCCGTGCTCCGTCTCGACCAGCGTGTACCGCATCCGCGCGCGATGGCTTCCGTCCTCATGCACGACCGGAATCATGCCGTGACCAGGACCCCGCGGCGAAGCCATTTCCCCTGTAGATGGTCACGGCGCCTCGGAGCATCGCGGTCATTGACCACCCGTACACAAGCGATCCCCCGCGGAAACGCGTCCAGGCCCTCGACCAGGTCCCACAGCCGCCCGTACAGATCACGGTGATCTGGGCGGATTCCGCCTACGCGGGCGAACTCGTCGATTGGGCGATGCGGGAGCTTGGCAACACTCTCAAGATCGTCCGGCGGCCGCCGGACGGTCAGGGCTTCATCGTGCTGCCCCGCCGCTGGGTGGTGGAACGCAGTCTGGCGTAGTTTATGCGAGCGCGCTGTAACTGCCGTGATTACGAACGCCTGCCTGCCTACGCCGAGGCCCACCTCCTCTGGAGCGCCATCACTCTCATGACCCGCCGGCTCGCCCGCAGTCGCGCCGCGGGAACGGAAACCGGTCCGGTCGCGCTTGCCGCGTGACCTGCCGTTTCCCCATCCCATCGCGAGGCCGCAGTGTGGATGGGGAAACGGGCGTGCAGACGGACGGGGCTCTGCTCAGGGGGTCAGCCGGTTGGGGCCGCGGAAGAGGAACACCGCCTCCCGGATCGAGTCCAGGCCGAGCATCACCATCAGGAGCCGGCTCAGGCCCGCGCCGAAGCCGCCGTGGGGCGGGCATCCGAAGCGGAAGACGTTCAGGTAGTCCTGCATCGACCCGGTGTCCACGCCCTTCTCCTCGGTCTGCTTGAGCAGGACGTCCGAGCGGTGTTCGCGCTGAGCGCCGGTGGTGACTTCCAGTCCCTTCCAGAGCAGGTCGAAGCTGAGCGTGAGGTCGGGCCGGTCGGCCGGGCGCATGTGGTAGAAGGGCCGAACGCTTGCCGGATAGTGGGTGACGAACAGGAACTCATGGCCGAAGCGCTCCCGCGCCCAGGCGGCGATGCGGCGTTCGCCGTCCGGGTCCAGGTCCTCCTTCACTCCTTCCGGGTCCCACCCCCCTGCTCGCAGGACCTTCTGCGCCCGCGCCATGGTGATGCGGGGGAACGGCACCTGTGGCACCACCACCTCGACGCCGAACACCGCACGGATGCTCTCGCCGTGCGCCTCGGCGACTCTGGCGACGGCATGGGCGAGCATCCGCTCCTCGAAGGCCATCACCTCCTCGACGTCGTCGATCCACGACAGTTCCACGTCCACGCCGGTGAACTCCGTGGCATGGCGGGAGGTGAAGGACGGCTCAGCCCGGAAGACCGGCCCGATCTCGAACACACGGTCAATGCCGGCGGCCACGGCCATCTGCTTGTAGAACTGCGGCGACTGGGCGAGGTAGGCGGAGCGGTCGAAGTACCCGAGCCTGAACACCTCCGCACCGGACTCGGACGCGCTGCCCATCAGTTTGGGGGTGTGCAGCTCGGTGCAGCCTTGCCGGGCGGCGTACTCGCGCAGCCCCTGCTCGAATGTGGTCTGCACGGCGAACAGAAGGCCGGCCTGCGGACGCCTGCGAATGTCGAGGAACCGCCAGTCGAGCCGGTGCTCCGGGCCCGACCGGTCGTCGATCGGCAGCGGCGTCTCCGCGCGGTTCAGTACCTCGATGTTCTCCGGCACGATCTCCAGGCCGCCCAGCTTTACCTGGGGCGCCTCTACCACGCGCCCCGAGATCCGTACGGCGGACTCGGGGGTGAGTGAGTCGAGGAGGGCGTCGAGAGGGCCGCCGTCGCGGCGGTGGGTCACCTGTGTCATACCGGAGTGGTCCCGCAGGACGAGGAACTGCATCGTCCGCTGGAGGCGGAGCGCGTGCACCCAGCCCGAGACGGAGACGGTCCGGCCGAGGTGACCCGGTAAGGCGGAGGTGAGGACGCGGGTTGTGGTGTGGATCATCGCAGCTCTCCAAAGCTGTCGTCATGATCCCTTGGGAGTGCGGGCGAGAAGGGAACTCGCGGTGCCACCGCACTTTCACCGCCTGAAGGCGGTCTCGTTCAGCCCTGTGACGGGGGCGAACCGGCGGGGCATCGGACCCGAAGGCCGTTCCTCCCCGCACTCGGGAGGGTCTTCACCTCGGGCACGAGTCCGCCTTCCCAGCTTCCGGCGGCTCTCTCTGCTCGCGTGGTCCTCGGCTACTCGTCTCCGTCAACGCGTTGCCGACGAGGATAGAGACTCCGATCTGCCCACGCAACGCAAAACAGCAACACGCGCCCCGCTGGCCCACATTCGGCCGACAAGCCGACTCTGACCTCTACAGGGAAGCTTCGACTACCAGCACACCTTTCAATCCAGCCGTTCGGATATCCATCACCGTGACGCCAAACCGAACGCCACACCGGTAGCCCTCACCCGCCATGCGTCTGAACTGCGGAATACTGATGGCATCGCGTATTAGATCGTCGTGAGCCGCCCAGGCAGGCGGTGCAGGAACGAGGAGTCTGCAGCCCAGATCGTCGGTGAAGACTCAGCCGCGCAGATGAGCCAGAAGCCTGGCGCTCGCCGGGTAAGGGCGTTCTGCGGGGAGGAGTTGGTGGGCGGCGTCCAGAGCTCCGTCCCTGACGTGGGCATGGATCGTGTGCGCGAGCGTGGTGACGTCGCTGATCGAGACGATCCACTCCTCCGCGTAGCGCTCGGCGGCTTCGCCGGCGAGGCCGAGTTGCAGGGAGCGGTGAGCAAGCGGTTGTAGGTGCAGGTCGCGTTCGGGGTCCCACTGCACTCGGGCCGGAGCTCGCTTGAGCTGGCGTTTCCAGGTGGCGCGGTCGGGATGCAGCCCGTGCTCGTAGTGGGCCAGGCAGGCGTTTTCCAAGGCCCAGTCGAAGCCCTCTCGGGTGATTTCGATCGCGAGGACGGTCTCCTGGCCTTCCTTGGCAGCCCATCCGCAGCGATACATCATCCAGAGGAACGACGGCTTGATCCACGTCATTCGGTCCCGCTGCCAGGTCGCGGGAAACCGGCCGTCGAGTGCGGCGGGCAGGCCGATCTCCGGTGCGTATGCCTGGTAGACCGTCACGCTGGTGGCCGTGTGGAGGGCGCGGATCTGATGCTTGGGTTCTGACACGGTGACCAGAGTCGATGTTGGGTGCGTCTCGCGCCATCGAATTACCAGGTGGGATGAGACTGGTTGAGCACTGAGCGAGGTCAGGCTTTCCGGGCTCGGCGTCGGTGGGAGGCATCTCTGCTGGGTCGATGTTCGGGTGGGTGTCTACGTCGATCTGCGCGGCCAGGTCGGCCAGTTCGCTCAGCGGGCGGGCCTCGGTGCCGTCCAGACCGCAGCGCTGACATCCGGCGTCCGAACACATTGGCTATTCAGGCCTGGAAGTCGCGGCCCTGAGGGCAGCTCCACCACGCCTTCCGGTGGGAGCCGGAGCCCACGCTGTCGGGGGTGAAAGTGTTGCGAGGATGCCCACTGAGCGGCCAGCCCTGGCATGTGTTCTGTCAAGGTGACCTTCCCCGGCGCCACGTAGCCCGCACAGCGGGGGCAGCCGGTGCCAGCCACCCGGCTGTGCACGGCGGCCCGGCAGACGTGGCCGGCCACTGCCAGAACACCCGACAATGTGAGCCGGGCCGACCGTGGCCTTGTCGAGATCGCCGTCCAGCGTGGGGTGCCACTGTGCGGCGAGCTCGGGGTGCTCATTGACGGTGAAGCGCGTGCGTCGGGTCATGATCACGAACCGTAGGTCGACACACTGACAGTACGAGAGGCGCCTGACCTGGACCAATGCAAACGAGGCCCGGGGGGCGTCGACCGTGCAATGCGTTGTCCCGCGGCCGGGGCCGGTCGTACGGGAGAGGACCTGGATGGTGATGGCGGCTCCTCCGACGATGAGCTCCATGCGAGGAGCCGCTGACGCTGGGGTTCGATGTCTGCGCAATGGGCAGCTCGATCGCGGGCCCTGACCAACCGTAAACCCGCTGGCGGGGATGCCCACCCCACGCTGAGTGGCTATGACCAGCACAGGCTCCGTTGTATTGCCTGCGGCAGCGCAGCGCTATATTGAACGCGTTCAAGTAGCGGGGGCTTGGTGTGCTCCGCTGCCGCCCAAGTATCAAGAGCTCGGCATAGGGGAAGCATGTACTTTGCGGCGCGCGTGGTGATCACTTGGATAGCGACCTGGCTGACGCTTCTTGCACTGTTCCTCCTGCCGGTGGCACTGCCAAACCGGTGGCAGTACTACATATACTCGCCGGCCAGCGTAGGACTTTGGATGCTGTCCATGCTCGGCGGTCCGGTCGTGGCCTGTGTTGTCAATCGGCGGTGGATCCGCTATGGCGTGCGGAAGACCGGGACAGAGGGAAGCGGGACGTGAGAGCGCGGGTCCGCCACCGTGCCGTATGCCGTCGATCAGCGGCCGCCGGGTCCACATCGGGGTCGGCCGTGACACCGCCTGGGCCGGCGGCGACGCCGGTGGTGACTGTCACGCTCAGTAGCAGCACCTGGAGCTCGACCAGGCAGGTGCCCTCCACCAGCGTCCCGGTGGGCCCGGCCCGCAGCCGTTGCGCTCGTGACAACCCGGCCCGCCATCGAGACCGACACCGCACTCGGCCAAGTGCTGCGGGCCAACACCGAAGCCCTCACCGGCGTCGCGGAGGAAGCCCTGCACCAGCCGCACGCACACCCAGTGCTGTACCGCGCGGGATTCAGCCTTGGTGAGGCCGGACAGGCCACCGCCGCGCGCGACCACTTGCACCACCTCACCGAGACAACCCGCCACCACCTCGGCTCCGACCACCCCGACACCCTTCTCGCCCGGCACGACCTTGCCTCCTGGCAGGCGCTGGCGGGGGATGCTGCGGGGGCCACGGCCGCGTTCGCCGCACTCCTGTAGGACCGGCTACAGGTGCAGGGTCCCGACCACCCCGAGACCCTCATTACCAGGAGCCACCTCGCCTTTTGGCGGGGGATGGCGGGAGATGCGGCGGGGGCCACGGCGGCGTTTGCCGAGCTCCTGCGGGAGCGGCTGCGGGTGCAGGGTCCCGACCACCCGACACCCTCACCGCCCGAAGCGGCCTCGCCCGGTGGCGAGGTAAGGCGGGGGATCCGGCCGGCGCTGCGGCCGCGACGGCCGAACTGCTGCATGACCGGCGACGGGTCCTCGGCCCCGACCACCCCCGCCACCCTCACCGCCTGGAGCGACCTCGTCTACTGGCTGCTCGATGCGGAGGATGCGGCCGGAGCCGCGGCCGCGAACGTGGAACGGCTGCAGAACCTGCTACGCATGCTGGGCCCCAACCACCCCGACACCCTCGACACCCGGCACCAGCTCGCCTTCTGGCAGGCACGCTCTGGTCGGCCCGGTTGCCGGTGAATGGGCCCCTCAGTGCGTCAGCACTGAGTACGTCGTCGTCGAAGGCGCTGGCCAGGGTGGACTTACCTGAGCCCGCGCAGCCGAGGGTGCCGACGATGTGCTCGGTGGCCGCGGTGACCTTGTACGCCTGGGTCTTCGGCACGCCGACGAAGGCCTCGTTGAACTGGTGCATCAGCGGGACGGAGGCTGCCTGCCAGGTCGGCGGCATCGACTGGAGGAGTGAGCGGTTCAGGACGAGGTGCTGGGCGTAGGAGAGGCCGAACATCGTGTGCACGTCGTCCCCGTGCTGCTCCGGGACGACGGCGGTGCGGGTGGTGGAATCCATGGTCGGAGTCCTTGGTGTGTCTGGGGTTGGTCTGGCTCGCGCCGGCGTTGGCCGGGAGGTCGCGGCGGCCGGCACCGCCCTGGCGGGGCGGAGGCCACAGCAGTTGGTCCAGGCGCAGGAGCGTGCGGTAGTCGGCGGCGCTCTGCTGAGGGTCATCGCGGTCGTGCTGCGGAGCCCAGGCCAGGGAAGGGCGTAGAAGGGAATCGGCGAGGTCGATTCCGGTGCCGCTGTAGTCGAGTTCGGCGGCGCTGTCGTCGCTCGGGTCGTGTGTCATAGGGGGTCTCCAGGGTGGTGCGTCGCTACGCTCTCGCCACCGGGCCAGGGCGCTGCCGGCGGTGCGGGACCACGGACCGGACGAGCTCCCGGCCCCGGCGGCGCGGGCTGGTGGGCGGCAGGTTCAGAACGGGTAGTCGTCTGCGTGCCTTGTTCCGGCAGGCCCGTGTCCCGCGAGCATCACGTCTCGCAGGACCAGTGCAACGCCGCGTTGATCCTTCCAGGGGCCTGCGGCTTCGAACGGGCTGCCGTCGTAGGTCCAGCGGTAGGGCTTGGCGTCGTGTTCGTCGTAGGCCAAGACGAAGGTGGCGCTCGACGATGCCGGCGAAGGGAACCTCGCGCCGCCGGAGATCCCAGGGTGCAACCAGTACCACCGTCAAGACGGAAGTCAGCATGATCGAGCGTCAGGGCGGGGCCGGGCAGGATCGTGCCCGTGAACACCACCTCGAACCGCAAGCGCCGTATCAGTGCTGTCGCGATCCTGGGTCTCGCCGCCTCAGTGGCCGCGAGCGGCACCGGGCTCGCCGCCACGACTTCGCCGTCCGCCGTGCACGCGACCGCCGCCACGGCTGCCGCCGCGCCCCCGCGGGCCTTCCGGGGCGCGCTCCCCGCGCCGACCGGTCCTTACGCCGCCGGCGAGGACGTCATCCACCTCACCGACGCCAGCCGTCCCGACCCGTGGGTGCCGTCATCCGGCCCCCGCCAACTGACCGTCACGATGGTCTACCCGGCCGTCCCCGGTACCGGGACTCCGGCCCCTTACATGACCCTCGGCGAGGCAGCCGGAGTCCTCCAGCGCCAGCACATGCCGGCGAGCTCCGGCGTCACCCCGGAGAGCCTTTCCAGCGTCACCACTCACGCCTTCGACGGCGCCCGGCCGCAGCGCGGCAAGCATCCGCTGGTGGTCCTCTCACCCGCGTCCGAGAACCCGCGCATGATGCTCACCTCGCTCGCGACCGACCTGGCCAGTCACGGCTACGTCGTCGCGCTAGTCGGCCACACCTACGAGGACAGCGGTGAGACGCTGGCGAACGGCCAGACGCCGCCGTGCGCGATCTGCGATCACCCGGAAACGCTCGACGTCGACGCCGAAGCCGTCAGCCGCGCGCGGGACGTGTCCTTCGTGATCGACCAGTTGACGCACGGCAATAGCGCGTGGCGCCTGGCACACCTCATCGACAAGCACGAGATCGGCATGGCCGGACACTCCCTCGGCGGAGCGGCGGCCGCCGACACGATGATCGCCGACCCGCGGGTACGGGCCGGGGTGAACATGGACGGCACCTTCCACCCGGTCCCGATGCCCGGCCAGATCAACCGACCGTTCCTCATGCTGGGTACGGCCGCCAACACCGATTGGGATCAGCCCTGGGCTGCCCTCGGCGGCTACAAGAAGTGGCTGACGGTCGCCGACGCCGACCACTTCAGCTTCTCCGACGGGGACCTGCTTCGGGTGCAGGCCGGGTTCCCGACGCCGCCCCTCGACCCCGAACGTGGAATCGTGATCACGCGTGAGTACGTGACAGCGTTCTTCGACCAGACGCTGAAGGGGATCCACAGTCCGCTCCTGGACGGCCCCTCGCCGAACAATCCGGAAGTACTCTTCCAGCACTAGCCTAGCTAGGCGCTACTGAACCTGAAAGCGGGATGTCGGAGCCGTTTGCCTGACAGCTGCTGGGCGGCTCCGGTAGCCCTGAGCTGTGAGATACGCGCAGGGCGGCGGGTTGACCGACGCTGAGAGGGCCGCGCGGGAGCGGATCCGGCTGGAAGCCGTGGAACGCTTCGACGGCGGGGAGAAGAACCGGGACATCGCCGCCGCGCTGCGGTGAGCGAGCGGTCGGTGGAGCGATGGCGACAGCAGTGGCGTGAGCGAGGCGAGGTCGGGGTCCTGTCCAAAGGTTCACCCGGTCGTCCGAGGCTCAGTGAGAGACAGATTGCCAGGTTGGCATGCGAGTTGGACCGAGGTCCGCTCGTGCATGGCTGGGAGGACCAGCGCTGGACGCTGGGGCCGGTGCGCTGCGGGCGGCGGACGCCGCGTGCCGGCGGGTCGCAGAGCAGGACCTGGCCCGGCTGGTGGCCGAGGTCCAGCGGCGCCGGGAGCGGACCGCCGCCGCCAAGGCTCGAAAGGAGAGCTGAACTCGCACAACTTACAGAGGAGTTGAGAGCGTGGCGAACGCAGGAGGCGCGGGCCCGTGCGGGGCGGGCGTGGTCGCCGGATCGGCTGGTCAACGGGTTGACCAGCGTCCCTCCTGCGCGCGTATCGCCGCACTGTCTTGGGATCCACACCTACCAATCGCGCTGCCGAATGCGCGCATCCAGTGGCGTCGAGCGCCTCGAAGATTTCCATGATCACCCTGTAAGACTCCTTCACGACCCCTCCGGCCGGGGAGCTCGTTGTCAGCAGCACCGAGCAACCGCCGGAGGGGTCACCTGTTTGGAACCGACACGAACGGCCCAGTAGTCATGGAGATCAGCTGTCCATACAAAGGGAGCTGAACTGTCCGTCAGAACGGATCTCGAAGGCTCTGGCGCGGATTCCGTGAAAACCGCCTACACCCGCCTACAGGTGTTGCCGGTTGACGACAGGGCCTGCCTGCCTCCAGCCGCCCAGGAAGGAAGCGCAGCTCGTTGACTCGGCGAGCTACACCGAGTCGTTGCCGGTGGGGGTCAGGTTGTCGCGGGTCTCCACGTAGGCGCAGAGTTGCGTCCAGGTGGAGATAGTCCGGCCGTTGGGGGACGGGGGTGGTGGCGTGTGGGGGTGCTCGCCGACGAGGATGAGCCCGGCGTGCTCGCGTGCGGCTGTGCCGTCGTCCGCGATGATCACCTCGGTCCGCTTCCAGCGCGGGTGGTAGCGCCGCTCGGGAATCTCCGCCAGGTGGGCCGCGTCCGGCAGGCCGGGCCCGGGATGGTCGAGGAACCGGACGACCGGGCCCGTCGAGCAGCCTACGGCCGCGATGCCGACCACCCGGATCAGGTACGGTTGCCCGCTCCTCGCCTGGTACGCGTACACCCGGCCGGGGACGGCCCGTGATGGCTTCGGGCGACGGACACGGACCGGGCGTGGTTCGGGTTGTGGGCTCTCCAGGCGGGCTCGGAGCCGTTGCAGGACAGCAGCACGTCGGCGTACCTCCGCGGCACCGGCTTCCTGCCAGCGTTCCAGGTCGCCGCCGGCGTCCAGCACGGCGAGGGCTTCCTGCCGGGCGGGCTCGCTCAGCCGACCGAGCCTGAACTGGGTGTCCGCCAGTGCCAGCTGTACCACGACGTACTCGTCCGGGGCGGAGAGTTCCTCGGCGAAGGCATTCAGCACCTGTGTCCGGGCTTCCTCCGTATCCACCCCCGCTTCCAGAGCCTCACGGTACGCATCACGGGCATCGCACGCGGTGTCGTCCGAGTACAGCCCGGTTCCGTACGTTCCCACGCTCTTCTGCCCTTCCGTCCGCTCACCGTCGACCTCGGCCGGAACCGCTCGGAACCCGGCATATGAGCGGTGACCTGCACGAATTCTCGCACCCCGCCATCCCGGACCACCGCCCAGCCCGCACAGGGCGCGGCCCGTCCTGTGAGGCGAATCCTGTAAACGGCCGGGGCGCAAGTTCCGTGAAAGCCACCCGGGGATGTTGCCGGTTGGCGATCATGACGGGTGTCTGTTGCTGATCTTCTGGCCGTCCTGTTCCCTCAGTTCGCGCTGTTGCACATCGAGTTCGTCGGATCGGCTGGCCGGTGGGTCCGTGTTCACGCCCGGGGCCGGACAGCCGGCGCAAGCTGCCCGGGCTGCGGGGCCTGGTCCGAGCGGGTCCATAGCGGTTACGAGCGGCGGATCGGCGACACCGCGGTCTGCGGGCAGGAGCTGGTGCTGCACCTGCGGGTCCGCCGATTCTTCTGCCACAACGCGGAGTGCGGGAAGCGGACCTTCGCCGAGCAGATCCCAGGCCTGACGTTTCGGTACGGCCGGTGCATCGTGCCACTGCGGAAGGTCCGTGAGGCCGTCGCCCTCGCGCTGGGCGGCCGGGCCGGTGCCCGGCTGGCCGAGCACCTGGCGGTCGGCGTCGGCCGGGATGCCCTGATACGCCTGCTCCGCGCACTGCCGGACCCGGCCACCGAGCCGGTGCGCGTGCTCGGCGTCGACGACTTCGCCCTGCGCAAGGGCCACCACTACGGCACTGTCCTGATCGACATCGAGCGACGGCGCCCCGTCGAGGTCCTGCCCGAGCGGTCCGCCGACGCCCTGGCCGCCTGGCTCACCGAGCACCCCGGCGTCGAGGTGATCTGCCGCGACCGCGCCCGTTACTACGCCGAGGGCGCGGACCGCGGCGCCGGCACCGCTACGCAGGTCGCCGACAGGTATCACCTCTGGGCGAACCTCGGCGATGCGGTCGAGCGGTTGGTCGCCCGCCTGCGTCCTCGGTGGGCGCCGCCCGTGCCCGAGAAGGAGAAGGTGGTGCCGTCCGAGGCGCCGGAAGGGCGACGGGTACGTCGCACCCGCGAGCGTCACGCTGCCGTTCACGCCCTGATGGACAAGGGTATGGGGCACAGCCAGGTCGTGGCTGAGCTGGGCCTGGACCCGAAGACGGTGCGGAGGTTCATGCGCGCCGCCACGGCGGAGGAGCTGATCGGCGACCGCCGGACCGGTAGGCAGAGCAGCCTGGACGGTCACGCCGCCTACCTGGTCGCCCGGTTCAACGAGGGCTGCCACAGCGCGCTTCGGCTCCACCGGGAGCTCGCCGAACGCGGCCTGACCGTCAGCGAGCGGACGGTGCGCCGGTTCGTGCACCGGTTACGCGACAACGCCAAGCCCGCCACCCGCCCGCCGGTCCTCAAGGTCCGTGACGTGACGAGGCTGGTCCTCACCCACCCCGACAACCGGCCCGAGGGCGACCGCGTTCTGCTGAAGGAACTCATTGGCCGCTGCCGGGAGTCGGACGAGGCCTGTGACCTCGTCTCGCGGTTCGCCTCAATGCTCGTCAACCGCCGTGGACAGGAGGAGCTCGAACAGTGGACCGCGGACGCCGAAGCCAGCCGCCTGCCTGAACTACGCGGATTCGCCTCGGGCCTGCGCAAGGACTGGGAGGCGGTCATGGCAGGCCTCACGCTCCGCTGGAACTCCGGCCCGGTCGAAGGCCACGTCAACCGCATCAAGATGCTCAAAAGGCAGATGTTCGGACGCGCCAAGCTCGACCTCCTCCGCAAGCGCGTACTCCTCGCAACCTGAAGATCACCACGGCGGCTTTCACGGAATTCGCGCCAGAGCCATCTCGAACTGTCCGCTCACAAGTGGGCACGCCCGGGTGTCAGCGAGGTGGAGCAGTTCTCCCCGCGCAGGCGGGGTCGGCGGCTCAGATCTTGTCGGTCCCGGCCGATAGGTTGCCGACATGACCTCCGCTCACACCATCAGCACCCGCCCGTGGACGATCCGACCGGCGGCGACCGGTCCCGGGGGTACCCCTGATTCCCGCAGCAGCACTGCCCCCGTACGGGTTGTCCCCCTGTGGGCTGCTCCCTGCGCTCTCGCCCTGCAGGACCCCGCGAAGCGCTGAGGCGCACCCGGTGCAGAGAAGATGCGCCTTACTGGGCGTTTCGTCCCTGACTTCGGAGGTCAGGGGCGAAACGCCCAGTCAGAGTCCTTGTCCGGCCACTCGGAGCAAACCCGGCTGTCACGCCAGTAGAACCGCTCGTCCCGGACGACCTGCTCGGGCACGCTCGCGGAGGGGAGTCCGCAGTACCAGCAACAGCCTGGATCGACCCTACTCATGCCGGGTACCCGCAGGCGTGACGGCGTAGGGCCTGGGGAGAGTCCGGTCCAACGTCACGACTATCGCGTCAAAACCTGGGTCTACGGTGATCGCCGCAGTCTGACGGAGCAGCCCAGGCAGTCGACACCCGTTCAGCGTTGATCCGCCTACTTGCGCAGGGAGTTGACGACTCGGATACTCGCGCTGACACCACTCGAGGGGGATGCAGTGGATCTTGTTCAGTTGGCGGAGAGGTCGGCGGCCGTCACGGGGGACTTCCTGGTGGCCTCGGCCACCGGTGCCGCAAACCAGGCCAGTTCGGTCGTCGGGAGCGCGGTCGCGCAGTTGGTGATGGGGAGGCTCGGGATCAACTCGGCCACGGCCCAGGCGGTTCCGGCGCTACAGGCCGCTCCCGCGGACGTGCAGCGGCGGTCGGAGCTTGCGGCCGCGCTGAGGGACGTTCTCATCGAGGACCCCGCCTTCGCGGCGGCCCTGGGCGAGGCGGTTCAGGCGGTGGACCGGAACGTGCACGTGGTGGCCTCCGGCCAGGACAGCCTCGTCCAGGTCGACTCGCCCGTCACCGCCTCCGGTCGGGGCGTGGCGGTCGGCCGCGACCAGCACAACCTCACCCGGGTCACGAAGAAGAACGGCACCCTGTGGATCGCGGCGCTCGTCGCCGTGGTGGTGGTCAGCGGCGGCACGACGCTCCTGGTGACCCAGGACAGCCCGAATGAGTCACCCCGGAAGAAGGCGGAGAAGGTGGCCGTCGACTGGGCCCGGGCCGGATACGTCGGGGACATCGAGACCATGTGCGGGCTCACCACCGGCCGCGACAGCCATATCAGCGGCTGCCGTACCGACGAGGAGACAAGGAGGGCGAAGGCGGCGGTGGCGAGCGATCCGCCCTCGGACGACGAGATCGCCGCCGCCGAGGGGTGGAAGGCCGAATCGTCGGAGCTACCCAGCGACAACACCGCTCGGGTGACGGTCGTCAACACGAAGAATCGCAGCGGCGTGAAGAAGGATCACATCGTCGTCCACCTGACCCGCCAGGGCAGTGACTGGCTCGTCAGTGACGCGAAGGGCATTAGCAGTGGGGACAGCGAGGGCTGAGGCACCTCCTTACTGATCGTTTCAGAATGAGATCGGTTCAGGGGCCTGGCAGTTGAGGCCTCCGGGCGGCAGAGTGCTGCATGTGCCGGATGATCTCGTGCCCGATGACCTGTGGGAGCGGGTGGCGCTGCTGCTGCCGCCTCGTCCGCCGCGGCGCCACCGCTAACCCGGCCGGCTGGCCGCGGACGACCGTGCCGCGCTGCCCGGCATCGTGTACGTGCTGTGCAAGAGCGTGAGCTGGCGGGACGTGCCTGCGGAGCGGGTCGGCTGCAGCGGGATCACCGCCTGGCGGCGGCTGCGGGACTGGACCGAGGCCGGAGTGTGGCCGCGCTTGCACGAGGTTCTTCTCGCCGAGCTCCGGAAGGCAGGGCTGTTGGAGATGGACGACGCCGCGATCGACGGCTCGCACGTCAGTGCGCTCAAAGGGGGGCTCACACCGGACCTTCGCCGGTCGACCGGGGCCGATCGGGCAGCAAGCACCACCTGATCGGCGACCGGCACGGCACCCCGCTCGCCCTCACCCTGACCGGCGGCAACCGCCACGACGTCACCCAGCTCCTGCCGCTGCTGGACGCGATCCCGCCGATCCGGGGCCTGCGCGGCAGGCCTCGCCGCCGGCGGCGCCGGCTGTTCGCCGACCGCGGCTACGACTACGACGAGTACCGCCGCTCGTTGCGGAAGCGCGGCATCAAGCCCTTGATTGCCCGCCGTGGCATCGCCCACGGCTCCGGGCTCGGCAAGACGCGTTGGGTGGTCGAGCGGACCTTCGCGTGGCTGCACCAGTTCAAGCGCCTGCGGATCCACTACGAGATACGCGCCGACCTCCACCTCGGCCTGCTCCAACTCGCCTGCAGCATCATCTGCCTGCGGAAACTCCGAACCTCATTCTCAAACGACGATCAGCTGTAAGGAACCAGCCCGTTGAAGCCTCCTCCCCCTTGCAGCGCGGAGGGCGGTCCTCCCCGCGCCCCCGGGGTCAGCCGCGAACACGCTGAGGATCTGAGCGGCCATCTCCGTCCTCCCCGCGCCCGCGGAGGTCAGCCGGCGATGGCCGAGGCGAAGGCCTCCGACGTGATCTCCCCCCGCACCCGCGGGCTGCCGGGTTGGAGCTTGTACTCCGGCCCCGCCCCGCGCACCTCCAGCCGCGCGGTCACGGCCGCCGGTCCTCCGTGAGCGCCGCCTCCGCAGCGTCGAGGATCCTGGCGAAGACGTGGGCGATGACGGGCCTGGCGAGGCGGGTGACCGCCGCCCCGAACGGGACACGCGCCCGGAAGGCGGTCGTCCAGACGACTTCGGTCCCGCCCGCGACCTCGGCGAAGGTCATCCGGCCGAGCTCGTGCCGGGCCGGCGGGAAGCAGCGCTCGACGGTGTAGTCGAAGTCGTACGGGGGGTTGTAAGCGGTGACCCGCTCGCGGAACCACCCGATCGCCCAGGTGTGCAGCCGCACGGCACCCACCCCGTACGGCGCACCGGCCCCTTGCCGGGCGAGTCGCGCCCTGAGGACGAGCGGGGAACGGGTGTAGTTGCTGGTCGTGGCGCACCAGTCGAACACGTCCACGATCGGCGCTGCGATGACCCGTCGGACGGTCAAGGTCTCCATCGTCGCTGCCTCTCCTGCTGGTCGGCTCTGCCGCGGCCCGTCGGCCGCGCGGACCAGGTGGACGGCGCAGCGGCCGAGAACGTGACGCCGCCGCCCGCGCGATGTACGTCACACCGGGAGTCCGCCCGAAAACCGGTCGGCGTGCGGGGCGGTCGTCGGTAGGCTGCGGCGCATGTCGCAGCCGGTCCAGCTTGTCGTCCTGATCACCACGCTCCCCGGCCGCGGGTCGGAGCAGGCCGCCGCGTTCGAGCGGCTCGCGCCGCTCGTGCGGGCCGAACCGGGGTGCCTGCAGTACGACCTGCACCGGGTCAGTGGCGAGCCCGACCGCTTCGTCCTGATCGAGCGGTGGGAGTCGGAGGCCGCCCTCGCCGCGCACGACGTCACCCCGCACATGGTCGAGGCGGACGCGGCAAGCCCGGCGTTCCGCGCCGGGCCGGCCGAGGTCGTCCGGCTCGTCGCCGAACCCGTGGCCTGACTGCGGCCGGGGGCCGCCGGGCAGTGAGCCCCCGCGCCCGGCCGGGCGCGGGGGCTCACTGCCCGGCGGCCTCGCGGGCGATCCGGTCGAACTGGGCGCCCATTGCCTCGGAGAGCGCCTGTGCCGCGGACAGCGGCCGGACCATGACGGTGAAGTCGTCGATCAGCCCTTCCTCGTCGAAGTGCAGGAAGTCGCAGCCCTGGATCTCCTTGCCCGCGACGGTCGCGGTGAAGACGAAGGCGTGGTCGCGGCCGTCCGGGCTGGCGATCTCGCGGACGTAGGTGAAGTCCTCCAGGACGCGCAGCACACCGCGCAGGATCGCCGCGGTGATGGCCTTGCCCGGGTACGGCTTGAACGCCACCGGACTGGTGAACACCACTTCGTCGGCGAGCAGGGCCTCGATGGCCTTCTCGTCGCGGTCCTCGACGGCCTGGCGGAACGGGTGCATCGGAGAACTCCCCACTACTCAACAATGCGACTAGGTGTTTCTGTGAGTATGGGACCGGCGCAGCCACCTGTCCAGACCAGCCCGAGCCGGCCGATGCCCCCACACCCGGGCGCCCGGCGCACTCTGCGATTAGTCGCCTTGTTGACCAATCACCCGGGTGCTACGTTGACGCCATGGCTCTGCGGAACGCGTTGATGGCCGCCCTCCTGGACGGCGAGGCCTCCGGGTACGACCTCGCCAAGGGCTTCGACGCTTCGGTGGCCAACTTCTGGATGGCCACCCCCCAACAGCTCTACCGCGAGCTGGAGCGCATGGAGGCCGAGGGGCTGGTCGCGGCCCGCGTGGTCGAGCAGGAGCGGCGCCCCAACAAGCGCCTCTTCTCCCTCACCGACGCCGGCCTCGCCGCGGTCCACGCCTACACCGCCGAGCTCCCGAGCCGGCCGAGCACCATCCGCGACGAGCTCATGGTGAAGGTGCGGAGCGTCGACGCCGGCGACGCCGCGGCCGTGCGGGCCGCCGTCGCCGAGCGGATGGAGTGGGCCCGCGCCAAGCTCGCCCGCTACGAACGCCTCCGGACCAGGTTGCTGGACGGCCGCACGGAGGAGCAGCACCTCGCCGAGGCCGAGCGCATCGGCCCGTACCTCACCCTGCTCCGCGGCATGGCCTTCGAGCAGGAGAACATCCGCTGGGGCGAGACCGCCCTCCGCGTCCTCGACCGGCGGTCGGCCGTCCGCCGCTGATCCGTCCGCCGCTGACCCGCCCGCGCCTGCGGGACGTCCGCACACCGCCGGAGGTCAGCCCCGCAGCACCGTCGCCTCGCGCTGCGCGGCGAGGAGCTCCTGCTGCCGCTGCAGGCGGGCGATCTGCTCCGCCAGGGAGTCCAGGCGCTCGTCCATGACCCCGAGCGAGCGGGTGCAGGGGGCGACACCGGGCTCGTCGTCGTGGGCACAGGGCAGCAGCCGGCCGATGGCCTCGGTGGTCAGACCGGCATCGAGGAGGTCGCGGATGCGCAGCACGGTGGACACCGCGTCCGGGGCGTAGCTGCGGTAACCGTTGGTGTCCCGCTCGGGGTGGAGCAGGCCCTGCTCCTCGTAGTACCGGAGCAGTCGCGCCGGGACGCCCGTCCGGCGCGCCAGGTCACCGATGCGCATGTGCTCGCGCTCCTCTCGGGGTCGACCGGCGGACGCGGCCCGGGCGCGCCGGAACTGACGACGCGACGGGCTTGACCTTCACACCGGTGTGAATGCCTAGCGTAACCGCCATGAACGAGATTTCGACGCCCCGGCATTCCCTGTCCCTGACGACCGAGGTCTCCGGTTCCGGACCCGGCATCCTGCTCGCCCACGGCGCCTCCGGCGACATCCCGAACAACTTCGGCCCCCTGATCCCGCTCCTGGGCCGGGATCACACCGTCGTCGCCCCCTCCTACCCGGCCACCGACACCCCCCTGCAGCTGGACCGCCTGGCCGACGCCCTCGTCGAGAGTGCGGTCGGGGCGGGTGTCGAGACCTTCACGGTGGTCGGCTACTCGCTGGGCACGGCGGTGGCCGTCCGGGCCGCCGCCCGCCACCCCGAGCGGGTGCGCGGGCTCGTCCTGGCGGCCGGGTTCGCGAAGGCTGACAACCGGCTCCGGCTGCTGATGCAGCTGTGGCAGGACGCGCTCGAGCGCGGCGATCTCGACGGCTTCGCCCGACTCGCTCTCACCACCGGCTTCAGTGCCGACTTCGTCAACGCCCTTCCCCCCGAGGCGTTCCCGGCCCTGGTGGCCCAGGTGGCCGCGACTGTCCCCACCGGTACGCGGGCCCAGGCCGGGCTGGTGGCCGAGGCCGACACCACCGGCGACCTCGCCTCGATCACCGTGCCCACCCTCGTCGTCAACGCGACCGCCGACCTGCTGGTCTCCCCGGCCAACTCACGCTTCCTGGCCGAGTCGATCCGCGGATCGGAGTACGCCGAACTCCCTGTCGGCCATGTGCTCATGGCCGAGCAGCCCGAGCAGTGGCACAGCCTGGTCACCGGCTTCCTGGCCCGCCACGGCCTCTGAGCACCGCACCACCGGCCACCCGGTCGACCGCGGGGCCGTAAGGGCGCTCCCCCTCAGGAACCGCCCGGCCGCCCCGGCCCCGCCTCCGCCCCGGGAGCCGCCGCCAGGGCCGCGGCCACGGCGGCCTCCGGGCTGTCGGCCTCGACCGGGCCGGGCGGCACCACCGGCGCCGGCCCGCCGGCGACCCGCCAGCCGCCGAGCGCGACCACGGGCCGGCCGGCACGGAGGGCGAGGGCGACCTCGCTGAGGGTCCCCCAGCTGCCGCCCACCGCGATGACGGCGTCCGCGGCGGCTACCACGAGGCCGTTGCGCAGCTGCCCCATCCCGGTGGGGAGCGCGACGGAGAGGTACGGGTTGGCGGCCGCACGGTCCCGCCCGGGGAGCAGGCCGACCGAGACCCCGCCGCCCGCACGGGCGCCCCGGGCCGCGGCGGCCATCACACCGCCCAGTCCGCCGCAGACGACGACGGCCCCCCGCTCGGCGAGCAGCCGGCCGACCGCCTCGGCGGCCGCGTCCTCCTCCGGCCCGACGTCGCCCGGTCCGACGACGGCGACGTAGGGCACGGAGGAGGACGGGGAAGAGGTCACACCGAAAGCCTACGGCCGTGGGCTCAGGACAGGCAGCCGACGTGCGCGAGGGCCCGCTTCAGAAGCACGCCCTGGCCGCCGGGCATCTCCTGCTGCACCAGCGGCGAGGAGGCCTCCTGCGGGCTGAACCAGACCAGGTCGAGTGCGTCCTGGCGCGGTCGGCAGTCGCCCGCCACCGGGATGATGTAGGCGAGCGAGACCGCGTGCTGACGGGGGTCGTGGAACTCGGTGATGCCCAGGGTCGGGAAGTACTCGGCGACGGTGAACGGCTGCAGCGAGGCCGGGATCCGGGGCAGCGCCACCGGCCCGAGGTCCTTCTCCAGGTGCCGCAGCAGTGCGTCGCGGATCCGCTCGTGGTGCAGCACGCGTCCGGAGACCAGCGTCCGGCTGACCGTCCCGTCCGGCCCGATTCGCAGCAGGAGCCCGATCTGGGTGACCTCGCCGGCGTCGTCGACGCGCACCGGCACGGCCTCGACGTAGAGGATCGGCATCCGGGCCCGCGTGGTCTCGAGCTCCTCGGGAGCGAGCCAGCCCGGCGTGGTTTCCGTCGTGTCAGACATGGGGTGATCGTACGTTCCCCGGCCTCCGCCGTACTGACGCCCCGCCAGCATACGCCGGGCCGCGGCAGCGCGGGCGCACTCCGCTGCGGCGCGCCGCAGCCGGACGATCACCGATTCAGGATCCCCGGTCACCCGCAGTGTCCGGTCGCCCCCTGTACACGAGCCCGCAGCCTGTGCTGACATGTACGCGTCAACTCCGGAGCCCGGCTCGGACCGACAACACCGCGCCCGCCCCGGTTCCGTGGACCATGGAAGGGGAAGCCCATGCTGCTCCGCGCTCTGGCCGCGACGGGGGTCGTCGCCGCATCGCTCACCGCCTCGCCGGCCTCGGCCGGCACGCTCCCGACGCCGCCCGACAAGATCGTCATCGATGTCGCAACGGTCAACGGCTCCGGCTGTCCGGCGGGAACGGCCGCCGTCGCCGTCTCCACGGACAACACCGCCTTCACCGTCACGTACAGCAGCTACCTCGCCCAGGTGGGGGTCGGCTCCAAGCCGACCGACTTCCGCAAGAACTGCCAGCTCAGTCTCGTCGTCCACGTGCCGCAGGGCTTCACGTACGCCATCGCCTCCGCCGACTACCGGGGCTTCGCCCACCTGGAGAAGGGCGCGAGCGGCACCCAGCGGGCCAACTACTACTTCCAGGGCCAGGCCCAGACCGCCTACCAGAACCACCGGTTCACCGGCCCGACCGACGACAGCTGGCAGGCGACCGACGTCGTCGACGTCGCCGCCCTGGTCTACGCCCCCTGCGGCGAACAGCGCAACTTCAACATCAACACCGAACTGCGGGTCAACGCCGGCACTTCGGACACCAGCCGCACCACCAGCTTCATGACGATGGACTCGACGGACGGGGACATCAACACGGTCTACCACATGGCCTGGAAGCACTGCCCCTGATTCCACCTCCCCCGGCGCAGCGCCGCAGTGCCCCGGCTGCGGCGCTGCGCCACGTCCGCTCCCCACCGGCCGCCGGATCCACACCCCCTCCCGGATCCACGGCCAACGCCCCGCGGCACCCCTCGCCCCGCGTCACGAGCGAGGCAGCCACCGGGTCAATCCCTCTCCAAGGCAGGCCCCCTGATCGACCGACAGGCAAATCCGTCCGCACTGTTGACAGATATTCCAACAGTGGTGATCCTCGTCACATCGAGTACGCGGGACATGACAGTCGGCCCGGCCGGGTGACCGTGTGCCCCTCGGGTGCCCTGGACGGGCCGGCTGCGCGCGACCGCGTCGTCCGCTCGTCACAGACCTGAGTGGTGACCATGACGCAACTCCCCGACACGCACCCCCGATCGCACCGACAACCCCGCCCCCTCGCCGGCCCCGGCCGCCGGAGCCGGTTCCGGATCGCCACGGTCCTGTCCGCGCTCCTCACCCTCTTCGCCGTGGTGCTCGCCGCTCCGGCGCCGGCCGCCTCGGGCGAGACGGGCTGGTGGGTCCCGACCGCACGCCCCGCGCCCGATTCGCAGATCAACGTCACGGGCGAGCCCTTCAAGGGCACCGACGCCCAGGGGCACGTGCGCGGCTTCGTCGACGCGCACACCCACCTGATGTCCAACGAGGCGTTCGGCGGCCGCCTCATCTGCGGCAAGACCTTCTCCCCGCAGGGCATCGCCGATGCGCTCAAGGACTGCCCCGAGCACTACCCCGACGGATCGCTCGCGATCTTCGATCTCATCACCAAGGGCGGCGACGGTAAGCACGACCCGAACGGCTGGCCGACCTTCGTCGACTGGCCCGCCCACGACTCGATGACCCACCAGCAGAGCTACTACGCCTGGGTCGAGCGGGCGTGGCGCGGCGGTCAGCGGGTGCTCGTCAACGACCTGGTCACCAACGGCGTGATCTGCTCGGTCTACTTCTTCAAGGACCGCAGCTGCGACGAGATGACCTCCATCCGCCTGCAGGCCCAGAAGACTTACGAGCTGCAGGCCTACATCGACGCGATGTACGGCGGCCCGGGCAAGGGCTGGTTCCGGATCGTCACGGACAGCGGCCAGGCCCGCGACGTCATCCAGCAGGGCAAGCTGGCGGTCGTCCTGGGCGTGGAGACCTCCGAACCCTTCGGCTGCAAGCAGATCCTGGACGTCGCGCAGTGCAGCCGCGCCGACATCGACCGCGGCCTGGACGAGCTCTACGGGCTCGGCGTGCGCAGCATGTTCCTCTGCCACAAGTTCGACAACGCGCTGTGCGGGGTCCGCTTCGACGAGGGCGCGCTCGGCACGGCGATCAACGCCGGCCAGTTCCTGTCGACCGGCACCTTCTGGAAGACGGAGACGTGCGCGGGGCCGCAGCACGACAACCCGATCGGTCTGGCCCCCACCCCGGCCACCCAGGCGCTACTGCCCGAGGGAGTCACGGTCCCGTCGTACGCCGCCGACGCCCAGTGCAACACCCGCGGCCTCACCGAGCTGGGCGAGTACGCCGTCCGCGGCATGATGAAGCGCAAGATGATGCTCGAAGTGGACCACATGAGCGTCAAGGCGGCCGGCCGCGCCTTCGACATCCTGGAGTCCGAGTCGTACCCGGGCGTGATCTCCTCGCACAGCTGGATGGACCTCGACTGGACCGAGCGGGTCTACAAGATGGGCGGCTTCGTGGCCCAGTACATGCACGGCGCCGAGGGGTTCAGCTCGGAGGCGAAGCGCACCGACGCGCTGCGCGACAAGTACCACGTGGGCTACGGCTACGGCACCGACATGAACGGCGTCGGCGGCTGGCCCGGCCCGCGGGGCACGAACACCCCCAACCCGGTGCGGTACCCGTTCCGCAGCGTCGACGGCGGCTCGCTCATCGACCGCCAGACCACCGGCGAGCGCACCTGGGACCTCAACACGGACGGCGCCGCGCACTACGGCCTCGTCCCGGACTGGATCGAGGACATCCGCCAGGTCGGCGGGCAGGACGTGGTGGACGACCTCTTCCGGGGCGCCGAGTCCTACCTCACCACCTGGGGCGCCTCGGAGCACCACCGCGCCTCGGTGAACCTCGCCGCGGGCGAGCCCACCGCGGCGAGCTCGACGGAGTGGTGGAACCCGTTCGTCAGCTACGCCTCCGGTCGGTCGGTGGACGGCGACACGGGCACCCGCTGGGCCAGCGAGTGGAGCGACGACCAGTGGCTGCGGATCGACCTCGGCTCCACCCAGCTGGTCGGGCGCGTCACCCTGGACTGGGAGCGCGCCTACGCCCGGGCCTACCGGATCGAGGTCTCGACCGACGGCAGCACCTGGCAGTCCGTCTGGTCCACGACCACCGGTGACGGCGGCCTCGACACCGCACGCTTCGCCGGCGTCCCCGCCCGCTACCTGCGCATCCAGGGGCAGCAACGGGGCACCCAGTGGGGCTACTCCCTCCACGAGGTCGGCGTCTACAGCATCTGACGCCCACCCCGCTCCCCCGCGGGCCCCCGGCAGCGCACTGCGCCGCCGGGGGCCCGTCACCGTCCGGACCGGCGCCCGCCGGCAGGCGGTCAGCAGATCCGGGGCAGTTGCTCGCCGAGCGGGAGGTCGACCACGCGGGTGCCGCCGAGCGGCGTCCGGGCGACGACCATGCCGGGGTGCTCGGCGACGCACTCGCCGACCACCGCGGCCCGTGCACCGAGCGGGTGGGCCCGCATGGCGGCGAGGACGGCCTCGGCGTGCTCGCGCGGCACGAAGGCGACCAGCTTGCCCTCGTTGGCGACGTACATCGGGTCGAGACCGAGGACGGCGCAGGCGTTGGCCACCTGCGCGGGCACGGGGATCGCCCGCTCGCTCACCGTGACGCCGACGCCGGCGGCGGCCGCGATCTCGTTGAGCGCCGCGGCCAGGCCTCCCCGGGTGGGGTCCCGCAGCACGTGGAGGTCGGGGGTGACGGCCAGCATGGCGTCGACCAGACCGCCGAGGGCGGCACAGTCGCTCTCGATCTCCACCCCGAACTCCAGGCCCTCGCGGACGCTCATGATCGCGACCCCGTGCAGGCCGATCTCCCCGCTGACGATCACCACGTCACCCGGGACGGCGCGCTGCGGCCTGATGTCCACGCCGGCCGGGACGAGGCCGATACCGGCGGTGTTGAGGTAGATGCCGTCACCGTGGCCGGCCTCGACCACCTTGGTGTCCCCGGTGGCGACCTCCACCCCGGCCGCCCGGGCGGCCGCACCGAGCGCCCGGGCGACCCGGTCCACGACGGCCGTCTCCACGCCCTCCTCCAGGATGAAGCCGCACGACAGGTAGGCGGCGCGGGCGCCGCTCATGGCGAGGTCGTTGACCGTGCCGTTGACCGCGAGGTCGCCGATGCTGCCGCCGGGGAAGAACAGCGGCCGGACGACGTAGGAGTCGGTCGAGAAGGCCAGCCGGGCGCCACCGAGTTCCAGGACGGCGGAGTCGCCGAGCCCGGCGAGCACCGGCCCGCCGAAGGCCGGGGCGAAGACGTTCTCCACCAGCTCGGCCGACATGGCCCCGCCTCCGCCGTGCCCCATCACCACCCGCGGGTGGTCCCGCAGGGGCACCGGGCAGCTCCACCCGGAGAAGTCCGGTGCCCCGGGCGGTACTTCGGACGACGCCACGGACGGCTCCACCGTCGGGGCGGCGGACGGCGCCGCACCGCGCGCAGCGGACGACGCGGCGGTCAGGGTCTCGGTCTCAGCCAACAGGGCTCGCCTCCCGGGGGACGGCCGGCGTGCTCAGCCGCCGGTAGAGGTAGTACGCGGCGCAGGCCCCCTCGCTGGACACCATGGTGGCGCCGAGCGGGGTCCGCGGGGTGCAGGTGGTGCCGAAGGCCTCGCACTGGTCCGGCTTCAGCAGGCCCTGCAGGACTTCGCCGGCCCGGCACTGCTCGGGCTCGCGGGTCCTGATCCCGGCCACGTCGAAGCGGTGCTCGGCGTCGAACTCCCGGTATCGCGGCGAGAGTTGCCAGCCGCTCCGCGGGATGACGCCGATGCCGCGCCAGGACCGGTCGGTCACCTCGAAGACATCCTCCAGCACGGCCAGGGCCGCCGGGTTGCCCTCGGGCCGGACGGCCCGCGCGTAGGCGTTCTCGACGGTGTGCTCACCGCGCTCCAACTGCTTTACGGTGCACCGGATCCCTTCCAGGATGTCCAGCGGCTCGAAGCCGGTGACCACGATCGGCACCCGGTGGCGCTCGGCCAGCGCGGGGTACTCGGCGGTGCCCATCACGCTGCACACGTGCCCGGCGGCGAGGAACCCCTGGACCCGGCAGTCCGGCGAGTTCATGATCGCCTCGATGGCCGGGGGCACCCGCACGTGCGAGACGAGCATGCTGAAGTTGCGCACGCCCTGCTTCTTGGCCTGGACGACGGCCATCGCGTTGGGCGGGGCGGTGGTCTCGAAGCCGATGCCGAAGAACACGACCTCGCGGTCCGGGTTCTCGCGCGCGATCCGGAGGGCGTCGAGCGGCGAGTACACCACCCGGACGTCGCCGCCCTCGCCGCGGACCCGGAAGAGGTCGCGGTCGGTACCGGGCACCCGCAGCATGTCGCCGAACGAGCAGAAGACCACCCCCGGCCGGGCCGCGATCGCCAACGCCCGGTCGATCACCTCCAGCGGGGTGACGCAGACCGGACACCCCGGTCCGTGGATCAACTCGACCTCCTTCGGCAGCAGTTGATCGATGCCGTGTCGAATGATGGTGTGGGTCTGCCCGCCGCACACCTCCATCAGCGCCCACGGCCGGGTGACCGTCGCCCTGATGTCGGCGAGCAACCCTCGGGCCAACTCCGGGTTCTGGAAGTCCTCCAGGTACTTCACCGCAGCTCCTCCTTCCTCGCGCCGCCGGCCGCCGCCTCCCACGGGTCGCCGAACTCCTCCTGCAGCAGACCTAGTTCGGCGAAGAGGTCGAGCGTCCGGCGCGCCGACTCCTCGTCCAACCGCTGCAGCGCGAAGCCGACGTGCACGATCGCGTACTCACCCACCTGCAGGTCGGGCAGGTACTCCAGGCAGACGTCCTTGACGACTCCGCCGAAGTCCACCACCGCCATCCGGGCCCCGTCGCGCTCCATGATCTCCATCACCCTTCCGGGCACCGCCAGGCACATGCGGCTCTCTCCTCTCAGGTGGCGGCCGAGCCGGCGGCGGCCCGGGCGGCCACCATCAGCTGGCCGAGCGCCAGTCCTCCGTCGTTGGGCGGCACCCGGCGGTGCCGCAGCACGGTGAATCCGTCCGCCGCCAGGCCGCGCGAACAGGCGGAGGACAGCAGCGCGTTGGCGAAGACGCCGCCCGTCAGCGCGACCGTGCCGATGCCGTGCCGCTCCCGGGCGGTCCGGCAGAGCGTGCGGACCAGACCGGCCACCGCGCCGTGGAAGCGTGCCGCGACCAGGCCCGCCGGGGCGCCGGCGGCGAGGTCGGCCAGCACGCCGGCGAACACCGGTGCCGGGTCGGCGGCCAGCGCCCCGTCCACCGGCCGCAGGCCGAACGCGTAGCCGTCGGCGGGGCCGTGTGCCAGCGCCGCGGCCTCCAGCTCGATCGCCGCCTGCGCCTCGTACTCGGCCCGCTGGCAGACACCGGCCAGGGAGGACACCGCGTCGAAGAGCCGCCCCATGCTGGACGTCGGGACGCAGTTCAGCGATCGGTCCAACTGGGTTTCCAGGACTCGCAGTTCGTCCTCGGGGCAGGCCCGCACCGGCGCCAGCTCGGCGGCCCACGGCAGGCCCGCGGCGCGCAGGTGGGCCAGCGCCATCCGGTACGGGCGGACCACGGCCGCATCCCCGCCCGGCAGGGGGACGTAGGCGAGGTGAGCGAGGCGGCGGTAGCCGTCGTAGTCGGCCAGCAGGACCTCGCCGCCCCAGACGGCGCCGTCGTCACCGTAGCCGGTGCCGTCGAACGCGACGCCGACGACCGGGCGGCTGCCGTCGAGGCCGTGCTCGGCCATGACCGAGGCGATGTGCGCGTGGTGGTGCTGCACCGCCCGGACCTCCCGGCTCCCGGCGGCTGACCGGGCGTGCCGGACGGACCGGTAGCCGGGGTGCCGGTCCACGGCCAGCAGCTCGGGCCGGACGCCGGTGACCGCACCGAGGTGCGCCACCGCCCGGTCGAAGGCGTCGAGGGTGGCGAGGTCGTCCATGTCCCCGATATGGCCGGACAGCCACGCGTAGCCGTCCTGCGCGAGCGCGAAGGTGTTCTTGAGGTCGCCGCCGACGGCCAGCACCGGCCGGACCGGCACCGGGAGCGGCAGGGGCAGCGGCGCGTGCCCGCGCGAACGGCGCACCGGCAGCTGTTCGCCGTCCACGACCCGCACCACCGAGTCCTCGCAGGGCACGTGGATGGGCCGGTCGTGCGTCAGCCAGGCGTCGACCAGCGGCGCGAGCCGGGCGAAGGCGTCCCGGTCGTCGGTGACGATCGGCTCGCCGGACAGGTTGGCGCTGGTCATCACCAGCAGACCGGGGCCGGGCGGGGCGAGCAGCAGGTGGTGCAGCGGCGTGTACGGCAGCATCACGCCGAGGTCGGGGCTGCCGGGCGCCACCCCGTCCAGCGCGGCGTCCGGGGGCGCCGACGGCGGACCGGACGAAGCCGACGGCGACCCGGCGCACCGGCGCAGCAGGACGATCGGCCGCGCGGGACCGGTCAGCAGCTCCACCTCCGTCGGCCCCGGGCGGACCAGTCCGGCGAGCTCGCCGAGGTCGCGCGCCATCAGGGCGAACGGTTTGGCCCCGCGCCGCTTGCGTCGGCGGAGCCGGGCGACGCTCCCGCCGTTGCGCGCGTCGCAGGCCAGGTGGTAGCCGCCGAGTCCCTTGACGGCCAGGATCGCCCCGCCCTGCAGCAACCGCCGGGCCTCGGAGAGCGCCTCCTCGCCGTCCAGCGTGGGCAGTCCGGGCACCACGAGCGCGAGTCCGGGGCCGCACGCGTGGCAGGCGACCGGCTGGGCGTGGAAGCGCCGGTCGGCGGGGTCGCGGTACTCCCGGGCGCAGTCCCGGCACATCGGGAACTCGGCCATGGTGGTGTTGGCCCGGTCGTACGGCAGGCCGGTGACGATGGTGTGGCGGGGCCCGCAGTTGGTGCAGCTGATGAACGGGTGGCGGTAACGGCGGTCGGCGGGGTCGGCGAGTTCGGCCAGGCAGTCCGCACAGGTGGCGGTGTCCGGCGGGATCAGCGTCAGCTGCGGACCGCCGGTCCGGGACGGGGCGATGGCGAAGCCGGCCGCCCCGGTGGGCGCGAGCGCTTCGTGTTCCACCGAGGCGACCTGCGCCAGCGGCGGCGCGTCGGTGGCGACCCGGTGGCAGAACGCGTCCACCGACTCCGGCCGCCCCTCCACCTCGGCCAGCACCCCCTGGCCGGTGTTGGTGACGCTGCCGGCCAGGCCGAGTTCGGTGGCGAGGGTGAAGACGAACGGCCGGAAGCCGACGCCCTGGACGAGTCCGCGGACGGCGACCCTGCGCCGCTCCACGACGGCCGGCGGCTGAGCGGCCGTCACGACGGTTCCGCCACCCGGGCGTGCGGGTGCACGTGCCCGTCGGCGGGACCGTGGGCGTGCGGGTGGTCGTCGTCCTCGTGGGCGTGATCGCCCCCGTGCACCTGCCCGTCCCCGTCACCGTCCCCGCGCGAGGGCCCGTGCCCGTGCCCGTGCGAGTGCCCGTGCGCGTGTCCGTGCAGGGCCGAGGAGGGGAGCGACGACGGCGACGGGGCGTGCGTGTGCCCGCGCGAGGCTGCGGCGGTGCCCGCCATGACCGGCCGGTGCACGGCGGCGCCGTCCAGCACCGCGAGGGCCCGCTCCAGCAGCACCCCCACCCCCCGGCCGGTCCGGGCCGAGGTGAACAGCACCTCCACCCCCGGGTTGACCCGCGCGACGCTCGCCAGGAACGCGGCCTCGTCGAACTCCACCGCCTCCGCGAGGTCCGCCTTGGTCACCAGCACCAGGTTGGCGAGTCCGAACGCGGTCGGGTACTTGAGCGGCTTGTCCTCCCCCTCGGTGGTGGAGGCGAGCACCACCCTCAGCGACTCCCCCAGGTCGTACGAGGCCGGGCAGACCAGGTTGCCGACGTTCTCCACGAACAGCAGCCGGGTGTCCGGCGGCAGCCAGCCCGCGAGGTGCTCGCGGAGCATCGCGGTCTCCAGGTGGCAGAGACCGTCGGTGAGCACCTGCTTGACCGGGGCGCCGGACCGGGCCAGCCGCACCGCGTCGTTCTCGGTCGCGAGGTCCGCGGTGAGGGCGGCGACCGGCACACCGCGCCGCCGGGCCAGCCCGAGCTCGGCCTCCAGCAGCGCCGTCTTCCCGCTGCCCGGGCTGGAGAGCAGGTTCACCGCGACGGTTCCGCGGGCCGCGAGTTCGGCGCGCAGCTCCCGCGCGCCGTCGTCGTTGCGGGCCAGGACCGCCTGCCGGAGTTCCACCGTGCGACACATCGTTCTCATCAGCCTTTCCGATCGGCCCGGACGCCGGCGGGGTCCTGCGCCCACTCGACGCCGAGGATCTGCAGCTCCCGGCCGGCCAGCAGTTCGACGTCGCCGCCGTCGCAGTGCGGACAGCCCAGGTCGGGCGGCATGCCCACCGCCCATTCGACGCCGCACGGGGAGCACTTCGCACGGGCCGCAACCGCCTCGGTCTCCAGGACCGCACCCTCCACCAGCGTTCCGGCGCTGGCGAGTCCGAAGCAGAAGTCCAGGGCCGCGGGCACCACCCCGGCGAGTTCCCCCACCTGCAGGCGGACCCTGGCCACGCCGTCCGCTTCGTGCTCGCGGGCAGCCGCGTCCACCTGCTCGACCACCGCCGTCGCGATCGACATCTCGTGCACCGGCCCTGCTCCCGCCGTCGGAGGCAACAGGGTTCATTACAGGGCGCGGTGGCGGGCATCGGCCGGGAGCCGCGCCGCCACCGCGCCCGGAGTACGCCGTTCGCCGCAATGCGGCGTCCGGCCCGGTGCGGGCCGGACCTCACATCCGCATGATGCGCAGATAGCGCTTTAGGTCGGGCAGGCTCTGCCAGACCAGGGCCGCGGCCGCGGCCACCACGGCCGCGCCAAGCAGGTTCTTCAGCATGGTGATGCCTCTCTCTTCGCGTGGGTGTCCGCCCCGACCACCCGCAGGATCACGCCGACCGCCTCCTCGACGGCGGCGGCCACCGGGGCACTCAGCCCGATGCCCTCCTCCAGTGACGCCGGCTCGCACCCCACCACGAGGACCCGCTCGGGCGCGGTGCCGCCCGTTCCGGCGGCCAACGTGGAGAGGAGCGCGAGCACCGCGTCCGGGCCCATGCGGTGCCCGTCCAGCACGGGCGCCCGAGCCGGGCCCGGACCCTCGCCGCCGGGGCTCTCGACCGGGCCGGCGTCCGGCTCGATCAGGTAGACCGTGCCGGGCTCGCCGCCGCGCGCGGTGGCGTCGACGAGCACCAGCATCCGGTAGCCGTCCAGGAGCTGGTAGGCCAGGTGGACGCCGCGCACCCCGACGTCGAGGACCTCGACGTCGTCCGGCAGCGGTCGGCCGGCCAGCCGCCGCACCGCCTCCACGCCGAACCCGTCGTCGCCCAGGAAGATGTTGCCCACCCCGGCGACCAGCACCCGGCCCTCCTCGGCCGGTGCCCGTTCCGACCGCCCGGTCCGTTCCGTCCGCCCCGTCACGGCCCCTCCAACGGGGTGACCTCGTCCGGCTGGAAGTAGCGGAACCGGCCCTGGGCCCGCCAGAGGTCGGCGCCGGGGTCGTCCTCCACCGTCACGGCCAGGTGCACCGAGCCGTCGACGTCGTGCAGCACGGCCTCGACGACGGCGGTGCGCCCGTGCAGGAAGAGGTCCTGGGCGTCGGTGCGGCGCTGCCCGGGCCGGAGCAGCACCCGGCTGCCGGCGCCGACCTCGCGGCCGTCGACCACCACCCGGTCCCGGTCGGGGTCGGCCTCCCCCTCGGCGGCAGGGTCCCACCAGGGCTGCTCGGGCGCGTTCCCGGTGATCTCGCGCAGGCCCCGGACGGCGCCGTGCAGCCGCTCCAGCACCTCCGGGGGCATCGAGTCGGCGAGGTCGATCACGGCGCCCGCCCGCTCGTCCGTGCCGCGAGCCTCGCGCTTCTCGCGGTCGGTCAGGGCGGCGGTCCGCAGGGCGAGGATCTCGTCGATCTCGGTCGCGTCGTAGAGCGCACCGGGGCTCTCCGGTGCGACGTGGGGGTGGTCCTCCAGGATGATCGGCGAGGAGAGCACGACCTGGCCGCGGCCCGGCGGGCCGGCCAGGACGGGCCAGGTGTGCTCGTTGCGGCACCCTCCGGCGGCCGACCGGGCCCACTCGGGCGGGTCCGTCACCGACAGGAAGGAGCCGCGGTCGAGTCCGAGCAGCAGGTGCGCCGAGACCAGCGCGCGCGGCAGCGCCGCGTCGCGTCGGGCTTCGGTCGGCGGCGTCCAGCGGGCGGTGTTCTCCACCACGACGGTCAACTTCCGCACCGCGTAGGGGCCCGGCACCTCCTGCGCCGAGAGCCGCAGCAGCCCGTCGACGCGCTCGCGTCGGCGCAGTATCCGACCGACCGGGGCGCCGTCCTCGCGCAGCGACTCCATCTCCTCGCAGGCCGGCAGGTCGAACCGCCGGACGATCCCCTCACCGGCCAGCTCGTCGACCGGCACGAGCAGTTCGATCCGCTCCTCGACCCCCTCGTCCCAGGGGACGAGGACCCGGTCGGCGAGCTCCAGCTCGTCGACGGATTCGAACCCGCCGGTGGCGGTGGTCCGTTGGACGGTCCGGCGCTGGGCCCGCAGGAACCGCAACTCCACGGCGAGCCGGTCCCCGGGGCGCGGCTCCATCAGGCACTCGGTGCGCTGGTGGGAGTGCTCGCCGCTGTCCTCGCCGTAGCCGGGGGGGACCAGGACGCCGAACTGCCAGCGCAGCCGGTTCTTGGCCGCCGACGCACGGTACGGGTAGAGCACGTAGCCCTCGAAGAGGACGGCGTCGGCGATCTGCCGGGCCTGGGCGAACCGCCGGTCGACCTCCTCCGGGAAGACCCGGCCCGCGACACCGGCACCCGCAGCACCGGCCCTCGAAGCGTGCGCCTCGGCAACACCCGTACCGGCAACCCCCGTACCAGCAACCCCCGTGCCCGCGACACCCGCGTCCGGGACACCCGCGCCCGGGACACCTGCGCCCGCGGCGGTCATCGGACGACCCCCGCGGTCTCGGCCGCGCCCAGCAGGTCGCGGACGGTGGCCTCCCAGGACGGCAGGGCCCGGCGGGACCGGTAGGCGAGCAGTTCCGCCATCAGGTCGTCCGGCAGCCGCAGCCACCCGCAGCCCGGGAAGTGCTGGTCGATCGCCTCCTGCCAGACTTGCACGGGCATCCGCACCGTGGCCTCGCGGTCCCAGGGCACCGGCGCGACCTGGAACCCGCCGGGGCCGGTGAACGCCGTGCCGGAGAACAGCAGCAGGAGCGGCACGTCACCGCCGTCCAGCGCCGCGAGGTAGCGGGCGCAGGAGACGTCCATGTCGTAGGTGCACGGGACGACGAGGTCCGCCTCGGTCTCGCCGGTGAAGCCCGGGACCATCAGGGGGACCTGGGCGAACTGGACCGGGTTCAGGGTGCTGCCCCAGCGGGAGCGCTCGCCGAACAGGTCGACCAGCCGCTCGCCCTCGGCCTCGCCGTAGGAGCGCCGGGCGGGTTCGATCCGCAGCTGGCAGCGGAGCGCCAGGGCGTGGACCGCCGTCCCGGCGGGGGCGGTGATCCGCAGCCGGAAGAGCAGGGTCGGCCCGGCGGCGTAGGGGTCGGCCCGCACGCCGGTGCAGGCGAACGAGAGGACGGTCACGAGACCGCCTCCGTCCGCAGCGGCCGGGTCCGGTCGGCGACGCGGGTGAAGAAGGCGTCGAGCTCGGCCCGGGCCTCCCGGCCGCCGTCGAAGCCCTTCCAGCACCGCCGGAGCCGGCCGACCAGTTCGTAGCAGGCGTCGATCGGGACGAGGAAGCACCGGATCCCGTCGGCCGCCGTCCGGCGCAGCAGCAGCGCCTCGACGTCGGGACGGAGTTCGGCGGCGAGCCGTCCGCCGCCGAGCGCGGCCTGCCAGGCCGCCTCGTCCGGCTCGCTCTCGGTCGCCCCGCCGGGGCCCGGGTAGAGCAGCACCAGCCGGTCGTGCCGGGAGTTGCGGAAGACGAAGGCGGTGCCGACCGGGACGCCGAGTGCCGTCCACTCCCGGTCACCGAGCCGGTGGTCCGGGTCGGTCAGGTAGCGGTCGGGCACGGTCCGGTAGCGGCCGCCGGCCGCACCGGGCTGCTGGAAGAGCAGCGAGCACGCCGTGCAGACGCAGGTGAGGGCCTGCTCCTCGGTGTCCACCAGGTGGCGGTGGTCCACGGGGACGGCGCTGCCGCAGAACGCGCAGCGCTCCGGCTGCGGGGGTGCCGGCTCGCGCAGCCGGCGCAGCAGGGCCGTGCCGGGGCGGGTGAGTCGAAGGGTGCTCATCGCACCTCCGCCGGGGCCGCGGGCCGGGTGCCGATCTGCAGCAGCTGCGGGGCGTGCTCCAGCTCGACCGCCGTCACCTCGGGGGCGTGGCAGGCGAGGGCGGCCTCGATGTCCTGCTCGGTGCAGCCGCAGCCGCTCCGGGACCGGCGCACCCGCAGGCCGCCGGTCGCCGGGTCGAAGCCGAGCACGTCGACGGGTTCGGGCAGCTGGGCGAGCGCACGGGCGATCCGCGCGGAGGTGTCCTCGGGGTGGAGGTCGTGCAGCACCAGCAACCCGGCCACCGCCGGGTCGTCCAGCAGTCGGGTCAGGGTCGCGGGGGGCAGCGCGCCGACGATCCGGGCGAGGCCGTCGCCGTAGAAGGCCATCAGCTCGCGGACGAGTCGTTCGCCCGCCGCCTGCGCGCCGCCGCCGGCGAGCTCGTCGAGGGCCTCCTGGATGCGCTGTCCGGTCTGCTCCGCCGTCATGCGGTGAGCCCGCTCAGGCCCGTGGGCACGTGCATCTTCTGCACGGTCCGGCCGCCGCCGACGTACATGTGGACGCCGCAGGGCAGGCAGGGGTCGAAGCTGCGAACGGCGCGCATGATGTCGATGCCCTTGAAGGTGTCCGGCGGGTTCTCCTCGAAGATCGGCGTGTTCTGCACCGCATCCTCGTACGGGCCGGGCGTGCCGTAGCTGTCGCGGACGCTGGCGTTCCACGGGGTCGGCGGGTACGGGTGGTAGTTGGCGATCTTGCCGTCCCGGATCACCATGTGGTGCGACAGGACGCCGCGCACGGCCTCGGTGAAGCCGCAGCCGATGGACTCGTCCGGGACCTCGAAGCGCTCCCAGGTCTGGCTGCGGCCGGCCCGGACCTCGTCGAGGGCCTTCTCGGCGAAGTGCAGGGCCGCGGCGGCCGCGTAGGCCTGGAAGTAGGTGCGGGCGCGGTTGCGCTCGAGGGCGTTGCTCCACTGCGGGATCTTCCACTCGAAGGTGACCTCGGGCTTGGTCATCGAGCGGGGCAGGTTGATCTGGACGCTGTGGCCGGTGGCCTTGATGTAGCCGATGTCGACGAGGCCGGAGAGCGCGGTGGACCAGAGGCGGGCGATCGGGCCGCCGCCGGTGTCGAGGGCGAGGTGGTCGGTGCCGTCGAACCAGCGCGGGGACATCACCCAGCTGTACTTGTCGTCGAAGTTGCGCTTCTGCGGGGCGGGGACGGTGTGCTGGTTCCACGGGTGCCGCGGGTCGACCGGGTTGCCCAGCGGGTCGTGGGTGACGAAGAGCTCCTTGCCCTCCCAGTCCTCGTAGTAGGAGCTGCCGAGCAGGATGCGGATGCCGAGGTTGATCCTCGTGAGGTCGTTGGTGACCAGCTTGCCGTCCACGACGACGCCCGGGGTGACGAACATCTTCCGTCCCCAGTCCGTCATGTTGCGGTAGGTGAAGTCGCAGTGGTCCGGGTCGTTGAGGCTGCCCCAGCAGCCGAGCAGGACGCGGCGCCGGCCGACCTCCTCGTAGCCGGGCAGCGCCTGGTAGAAGAAGTCGAAGAGGTCGTCGTGGAGCGGGACGACCTTCTTCATGAACTCCACGTAGCGCATCAGCCGGGTCAGGTAGTCGGTGAAGAGCTGGACCGTCGCCACCGTGCCGACGCCGCCCGGGTAGAGCGTGGAGGGGTGCACGTGGCGGCCCTCCATCAGGCAGAACATCTCCCGGGTGTAGCGGCTGACCTGGAGGGCCTCGCGGTAGAACTCGCCCTCGATCGGGTTGAGCGAGCGCATGATGTCCGCGATCGTCTTGTAGCCGTGGTCGCCGGCGTGCGGGGCCTCGGTGCGCTCGGCCAGCTCCAGGACGCCGGGGTTGGTCTCGCGGACCATCTTCTCGCAGTAGTCGACCCCGACCAGGTTCTCCTGGAAGATGTTGTGGTCGAACATGTACTCGGCGGCCTCGCCGAGGTTGATGATCCATTCACCGAGGTGCGGGGGCTTCACCCCGTACGCCATGTTCTGGGTGTAGACCGAACAGGTGGCGTGGTTGTCCCCGCAGATGCCGCAGATGCGACTGGTGATGAAGTGCGCGTCGCGCGGGTCCTTGCCCCGCATGAAGACGCTGTAGCCGCGGAAGACGGAGGAGGTGCTGTAGCACTCCGCGACCCTCTTCTGCTTGAAGTCGATCTTCGTGTGGATGCCCAGGCTGCCCACGATCCGGGTGATCGGGTCCCAGGACATCTCCACCAGGCCGCTGCCGTCGCCGGTCGCGTTGGTCGTCGGTGCCATCGTGTCTGTCGTGCCCTTCTGGAGGCGGGAGGGTCGGCGGCGCACGGGCCGCGGACGGGGTGGGCGGCGGAGCGGCGGCGGACCCTTGAGGGTCAGCGGCTGAGCGGGCCGCACGCACTCGGTGCGGCGGCCCGCCGGGTCACCACGGGGGTCGGTAGCCGGTCGTCAGCTTGCGCCCGGTGTGGCGCCACTTCGGTTCCTTGTCGACGGTGTCCGTGGTGATCGAACGCAGCTTCCGGATCACCGCGCCGTACGCCGAGGAGGCGCTGGAGGAGACCCGGGAGCCGGGCGGCGGGTCCATGAACGGCATGAACTTGTCCGGGAATCCGGGCATGGTGCAGGCGATGCAGATGCCGCCGACGTTGGGGCAGCCGCCGATGCCGTTCATCCAGCCGCGCTTGGTGACGTTGCACTTGACGACCGGGCCCCAGCAGCCGAGCCGCACCAGGCACTCCGGTGTGCCGTAGTCGGTGGCGAACTGCCCCTGCTCGTAGTAGCCGCCGCGGTCACAGCCCTCGTGCACGGTGGCGCCGAACAGCCAGGTCGGGCGGAGCTTGTCGTCCAGCGGGATCATCGGCGCGGAGCCGGCCAGCTGGTACAGCAGGTAGGTGAGCGTCTCGGCGAAGTTGTCCGGCTGGATGGGACAGCCGGGCACGCAGACGATGGGCAGGCCGGCCTTGGACTTCCAGTCCCACCCGAGGTAGTCGGGGACGCCCATGGCCCCGGTCGGGTTGCCGGCCATGGCGTGGATGCCGCCGTAGGTGGCACAGGTGCCGATCGCGACGACCGCGGTGGCCTTGGGCGCCAGCCGGTCGAGCCACTCACTGGTGGTGATCGGCTGGCCGGTCTCCGGGTCGTCGCCGAAGCCGCACCAGTAACCCTCCTTCTTGATGCTCTCGTTCGGGATGGAGCCCTCGACGACCAGGACGAACGGCTCGATCTCGCCGCGGTCGGCCTTGAAGAACCACTCCACGAAGTTGTCCGCGCCCTGCACCGGGCCGCACTCGAAGTCGATCAGCGGCCAGTGGACGGCGACCTTCGGCAGGCCGGGCAGCGCGCCGGTGGCGATCTCCTCGATGCTCGGCTGCATGGCGGCGGTCAGGGAGACCGAGTCGCCGTCGCAGCTCAGGCCCGCGTTGATCCAGAGAATGTGCACCACGTCGGTGTCGGTGGCGCTCGTTTCCGCAGCACCCATGAGGATGCCTCCTCAGAACTGGAGCCGGACAAAATGGCTCGAACCAGTCATAGCAGCGGTTGCTCCCGTCCGCCGGTCCACGGAGCCGGACGAGCACCCCGAAGGGATGCAAGCCCTGGCGGCCGTTCGGGTCACGGCGCCGCCGGAGCGGGCCGCCCGACTGCCGTCGCGGCGTGCGCGGGTGACGGCTGTTTGCGGACGAAGGCGGCGCGCAGCGCGTGGTAGGGCGAGTCGGGGGCGAAGAACTGCCGGTGCATCACGGCCAGCTCCTCGTACCGGTGGTCGGCGAGCGGCTTCACGGACTCGTCGGCCTCCCGCGCCGCCTTCTTGGCGGCGATCCGGGCCTGTACGGCGGGCGAGGCGGCCAGCAGTCCGGCCAGTCGGCGCGCCTCGCGCCCGAACTCCTGCGGGGTGCAGGGCAGCACCCGGTCGACCAACCCGCTCCGCTCGGCGGCCGCGGCGCTCACCGGGAGCGCCTGCCCGGTGAGCCGGCGGGCCTCGACGTCACCGACCCGGCGCGGCAGGGTGTACGTCCAGTACTCCGAGCCGTGCAGGCCCATCAGGCGGTAGTGCGGGTTGAGCACCACGCCCTGCCGGCACCAGACCTCGTCGGCCGCCAGCGCCAGCATTACCCCGCCCGCGGCGGCGTTCCCGCCGAGCGCCGCGACCACCAGGCGGTCGGTGGTGGTGAGGATCCGCTCGACCAGGTCGTCCATGGCGTTGATGTTCGCCCAGGACTCGGCCCCGGGGTCGGCCGCGGCCTCGATCACGTTCAGGTGGATCCCGTTGGAGAAGAAGTCGCGGCCGCCGCCCAGGACCAGCACCGAGGTCGGACGGGTCAGCGCGAAGCGGTAGGCGTCCAGCAGGCGGCGGCAGTGCGCGGTGCTCATCGCTCCGCCGGGGAAGGAGAACCGGAGCAGGCCGACCGGGCCGTCCTCCCGGTACCGGATGTCCGACCAGACCGGGTCGTCCGGCGCCGGCATCAGCGGTGCGGCGGCCTCGGGCAGGCTCGGCAGCGCGTCGCCCAGCGCGGTGACGGCCGGCAGCTTGATGCCGGAGGGGCCGCCCGGCCGGCGGCGCCGCCGCAGTTCGGGGATCCAGACCGCGCCGTCGGCGGTGGCCCGGCAGATCGCGCCGGCCCGGGTCGCCAGCAGCTCGCCGGGCCGGCCGTGGAGCCGGCGCTCGGGGTGGCCGCCGTGCAGGAACCACTCGTCCCCGAGCAGTTCGTCGAGCACGCCGGGTCGGGAGTCGGCCGCACGGAGCTTGCGCACGGCGGTGTCGGTGGTGTCCCGGGCCCAGTCGATCCGCCGCACCTCCTGCCGCAGGTACGGCCGGGTGTGGTCGGGCACGCGCCAGTCGGGCCCGCTCTGCGGGCGCGGGGTGTACGTGCCGGAGCCGAACCGCTCCACGGCCAGGAGCACGGCCGCCAGCGCGGCGTCCGAGACCTCGTTGCGGTAGAGGTCGCTCTTGCCGACCGGCGGCAGTTGACAGGCGGCCGCGGCCCAGACGTCGCCGGCGTCCATCACCTCGCCGGCCTGGAGCACCGTCACGCCCCAGTCGACCGCTCCCTCGTGGATCGCCCAGTCGAGGGACGACGGCCCCCGGTCCCCGGGCGGGCCCGGGTGCACGATCAGGCACACCACGGCCGACCAGACGTCCCGCGGGAGCGCCGTGCGCAGCATCGGCGCCACCACCAGCTCCGGGGCCGACCGCCGCACGGCGGCCCGGAGCCCGTCGTCGTCCCGGACGAGGTGGACGTCCACCGCGTGCCGCCGGTCCCGCAGCTCGGCGTGGACCCGCTGGGTGAGGCTGTTGTACGCACTGGCGACGAGCAGGATCCGCATGTCCGACTCCGGCTGTGAGGCACCTGGGAACCCGGCGATCATCCGCCCCGGCCCGCCTCCGCCCGGCCGCACCGCGCCGCCCGTTCACCCGCCCGGCGGGCACCGGCCGGCGGGGGTTCCGGTCCGACGGAGCGTCGGGGCGGGCCCCGGGCCGCGCCCCCTGGCGGGGGGCCGTGCCGGTGCCCGGCCCGTCGTCCGACCGGGTGCACCGGGGGTGTGCGGGCCACGGGCCCGGGGCCAGGAGCCGGTCCGCCCCGGCCGTCCGCCGCCCCACCGGGCGCGGTCCGGTGGCCGACCGGCGTGCGGAGAGGTTGCATGGGGTGACCGAGTCCCAGAGATCGGGAGGCTGCCGTGTACGAGATGTGGGCCGAGCAGGACCCCGCGGTCACCCCACCCACCGTGGTGTGGCACGTGGTGGCGAAGGACGACGCCTCGACGTCCCTCTGCGGGCGTTTCCTCGAACCCGCCCAGCGGGTGGTACCGGCCGTGGACGGTTCGCAGCCGGCGCCGCCCGACCGGTACTGCGATCCCTGCCTGGTGACCGTCCGGGAGGCCATGACGGCGGCCGCCCGGTAGCCCGGGTGGCGCGGCGCTGCGGCGGCCCCTCCGGGTACCGGGTCCGGGCTACCGGGTGTCCTGCTGGCGGGTGTCCTGCTGGCGGGCGTCCTGGCGCCGGACGTCCGGGCGCCGGGTGAACGCCGCGCGGTAGGCGCTGGGGGTGAGCCCGGTCCGCCTCACCAGGTGACGTCGCAGGGAGTCGGTGGTGGCGAGTCCGCTGAGCCCGGCCACCCGGTCCATCGGCAGACCCGTCGTCTCCAGCAGTTCCTGCGCCCGGATCACCCGCTGGTGCAGCAGCCACTGGAGCGGGCTGAGACCGGTCTCCTCCTCGAAGCGGCGGGCCAGCGTGCGGACGCTGGTCCGCGCGTGGGCGGCGAGGTCGGCCCGGGTGAGCGGTTCGTGCAGGCGCTCCAGCGCCCAGGCGCGGGTCGCGGCGAGCGAGGTCCCGCCCTCGGGCGGCAGCGGCGCCGCGATGAACTGGGCCTGCCCGCCGGGCCGCACCGGGGCCGCGACCACCAGACGGGCGACGGCGTTGGCCGTCGCAGCGCCGTAGTCGGTGCGGATGAGGTGCAGGCACAGGTCGATGCCGGCGGAGAGCCCCGCGGAGGTCAGGACGTTGCCGTCCTCGACGTACAGCACGTCCGGGCGCAGGTCGACGGCCGGGAAGCGGCGGGTGAACTCCCCCGACGCAGCCCAGTAGGTGGTGGCGCTGCGCCCGTCGAGCAGTCCGGCCCGGGCCAGCACGAAGGCGCCGGTGCAGATCGAGGCCACGCGCCGGCCCGCCGCCGCCGCGCGGCGCAGGGCGGCGAGGACGACCGGTTCGATGTCGTCGCGGGCCGCGGTCCCCGTCACGATGACGGTGTCGGCGTCGTCGACGGCCTCCAGGCCGTGCGGGACGGTGACCTCCAGGCTGCTGCCGGTGGCGATGGGACCCGGGTGGGCGGTGCAGACCTGCACCCGGTAGCCCGGGCGTCCGTCGACGCTGGTCTCGCCGAGGACGAGCTCCGGGATGGACAGGTCGAAGGTGGTGGCCGGGGGGACGGCTATGACGGCAACCCGGTGCATGGCCCGAACCTCCTGATGTTTGGCATTCAGGCCGCTACCTTACGGATCACCCGTGCTGGAGGGTGAAGTCGTCGGGAACGAGCGGGTCCTGACGCCGCATCGCGATCTGGTTCACGGTCGGCCGGCTCCCCGGTCTCCGGCTCCCCGACCGCGGTTCCTCGATTCCTCACCCTGCTTGTCCTCACCCTCTTTGTCCTCACCCTGTTTGTCCTCACCTTGGGAGTGCACGCGTGTCCTTGTACGTCATCGTCGGTGCCGGAGCCACCGGAGCGGCCGCCGCGCGGCTGCTCGCGGACGCCGGCGAGCAGGTCCGGCTCGTCACGCGCCGGGGCGGCGGGCCGGCACACGAGGGCATCGAGCGGGTCGCCGCCGATGCCTCCGACCCCGCACGGCTGACCGAACTGACCCTCGGGGCGGCGGCGCTGGTCAACTGCGCCATGCCGGCCTACGACCGGTGGCCGTCCGAGTTCCCGCCGCTGGCCGCCTCGCTGCTGGCAGCGGCGGAAGGCAGCGGAGCCGACTACGTCATGCTCGGCAACACCTACGGCTACGGCCCCCTCGACGGGCCCGCCGTCGAGGACCTGCCGATGGCACCCACCAGCGTCAAGGGCCTCGTCCGGGCCCGGATCTGGCAGGACGCGCTCGCCGCCCACGAGGCGGGCCGCGTCCGGGTCACCGAGGTCCGGGCGAGCGACTTCCTCGGCGCCGGCGCGTACTCGCCGTTCACCCTCATGGTGGGGGCACGGGTGCTGAGCGGCGAACCGGTCCACTACCCGGGAGACCTCGATGCGCCGCACAGCTGGACCTACACCGGCGACGCTGCGCGCACCCTGGTCGCCGCCGCCCGGAGCGACGCGTCCTGGGGCCGGGCGTGGCACGTACCGTCCACCTCCGGGGCTCCGGTCCGCGAGCTGGCCGAACGGCTGGCCCGCGCGGCCGGCGTGCCCGCCCCCGCCCTGGGACGGATGGCGAGGAGCGAGCTGGTGGAGATCGGGCGCACCGACGCCGTGATGGCCGAGTTCCCGGAGATGCTGTACCTGTACGACCGCCCCGCCCTCCTCGACGCGTCGGCCACCGTCACCGCCCTCGGCGTCCAGCCGACTCCGATCGGCGCCGTCCTGGCCGAAATGACCACCGCCGCTGCAGAGTCGTCGAACTGACGTACCGTCATGACGCTCGGCGCCTGGGGGCGGTCCCCGGCCTCCCCCAGGCGCGCGTCGGTCACGCCGTCTTCGCCGCCCGGGCCTCGGTTGCTGCCGTCAGCTCGGCCACCAGCCGGGTGGCGAGCGGAACCGCGACGCCGTACCGCGCCGCGGAGCGCAGGAGCGCCCCGCCGACGGCGTCGAGCTCCAGCGGCCGGCCGGCCTCGGCGTCGCGCTGCATCGAGGACTTGGCACCGGCCGGGAACGCGTCGTACAGCGCCATGGTCCGCTCGGGGTCCGCGGGCGCGCCGCAGGCCCGGCTGACGGCGGCGGCCTCCTCGACCAGCGCCGTCAACTCCGCCCGGCGGTCGGTCCGCACGCGGCCGATGGTGAGCGCGTACCGGGTGGTGAGCAGCGCGAACGGCGCGAGGAAGGCGAGTTTGGCCCAGAGCGCCGACGACTCGTCCGCGATCACCCGGGTCTGCACGCCGGCGGCCCGGAGCATCCCGGCCGGCGCGGCGAGCAGTTCGGACGGCCCGGCCAGGTCGATCTCGGTGAACGGGCTGCCGTGCTCGACGACGCCGGGCGCGACCCGGGTCGACTCGACCCGGACCACGCCCGCGGCGACCCGCTGCGCACCGAACCGGCGGCGCAGCTCGGGCACGTGCTCGATGCCGTTGAGCAGCGGGACGACCAGACCGTCGGCGACCAGGCCGGGCGGCACCCGTTCGAGGGCGGCCGCCAGGCTGGTCTGCTTGACCGTCACCAGGCAGAGGTCGACCGGTTCGCGGAGTTCGGTGTCGGCCTCCACCGGGGCGGCGAACTCGCCGAACTGCGCGCTGTGCACCCGGATCCCGTCCTGGCGCAGGGTGTGCGCGGTGGTCTCGCCGGCGAGGCAGACGACCCGGTGGCCGGCGCGGGAGAGCAGGGCGGCGAGCAGGCCGCCGACGCCGCCGGGGCCGAGCACCGCCACCGTCCGGCGACGGCCGGGGGTGGCGGGGGCTCCGGGCGTGCCCTGGGCGTCGGGGAGGTCGCGGGCGCCGGCGAGGCCGCTGTGGGAGCCGGGCCGGCCGAGGGCGTCGGCGAGGCCGGGCGAGCCGGGGACGCCGCGGCTGTCGGCGGTGACCGCGCCGGGGCGGGACGGATCGGCCAGGACGGCCTGGCAGGCCGTCCAGGCGGCAGGGCTCAGCAGCGAGCGCAGCCGGGTGAACAGGGCGAGCAGGTCGGGCCCGACGGCCGCGCGGAACGCCGGGTCGGTCCGTGCGAGGTCGAGCTCGTTCGCGGCGGACAGCTCGGCGAAGTCGCGCCGCTGCGCGGCGTCCGGGGTGAACGTGCGGCCGGTGAAGCGGTCCCGGAAGGCGGCGTCCGGGTCCGCCAGGGTCGGGTAGGACGCGTTCCGGTCACAACTGGCGTACAGGTACACGAGGTTCTCGGCCTCGGCCCCGATCACCGACGCCAGTTCGGACCGGCGTTCGACGGGCAGCAGGGCGGTGGGGAAGCCGTCGGTTCCGTAGCAGGCGTGGCACAGCCCCGCGAGTCGGAGCTCGGGGCGGGCTCCCCAGGCGGCGAGTAGGCGGTGGACGCGTTCCAGGTGGGCCGACAGGTTCCCGCCGGGGTGGTCGACGGCCGCCGCGCCGAGGTCGTGCAGCAGGGCGGCGGCGCGGACGGCGCGGTCGTCCCGGTCGGCGGTTCCGCGCTCGTCGTCGGCGACTGGTGAGGTGGACAAGTGAGGTTTCCTCTCGGCGTGTTGCGGGTCGGCACCCGCCTGCCTCCGCCTCACGTCCGGATCGCGCGGAGGCCCGGCGGGTTGCCGCCCTTGGCCATGCAGCGATGATCGAGCCGTGGCCAACCCCAAGTCAATCCACCGGTTTACTGGGAGACACCCAAGCATTACCTTGGGTTCCCGTGACTCTTGACGACCTTCGCGTCTTCGCCGCGGTCTGCCAGGCCGGCTCCCTGAGCGCCGTCGCCCGCGACCTCTCCTGCACGCAGTCCGCCGTCAGCCAGCATGTGAAGCGGCTGGAGCGGGAGTTGGGCGTCAGTCTGATCGAGCGCCACCCGCGCGGGGTCGTGCCGACCCACGCCGGGCGCCTGCTGCGGACGGCGGTCGCCGACGGCCTCGGCGGGATCGACCAGGCGATGCGCCGGATCGGCGAACTCGCCCGCGGAGCAGGGGGATCCGTCCGGGTCACCACCGGGTCCACCAGCATCCGGCACTTCATGTCCGCGGCGGTCGTCGACTTCCGCAGAAGCTTCCCCCAGGTCAGCCTGGAGTTCCAGACCGAGACCTCGAACCGCAGTTGCTTCGACGCACTCGCCGCCGGCCGGGTCGACCTGGCCTGGATCACCCTCGGCTCCCAGGTCCGCGGCATCGAGCAGCGCGCCGTGGTCGAGCTGCCGTGGGTGCTCGCCGTCGCCGATGGCGATCCGCTCGCCGCCCGGGACGCCATCGAGCCCGCCGACCTGCAGGACGCCCGCCTGATCGGCTTGCCCCAGAACTCGGCCTCCCGCTCCCGACTCGACTCCTGGCTCGCGGAGTACGGCATCCGGCCGGTCTTCGACACCAGCGTCGCGGACTGGGACACCGCCATCCTGCTGGCGCAGCTGGGCCTCGGCCATGCCGTCGTACCCGCGCTGCCCGACTGGCAGGCGCCGGGCCGCCGGGGGCTGCGGCTGATCCCGGTGCCGGCGCTCCCGGTCCTCACCGCCGGCTGGGCGGTGCGCCACTGGGACACCCTCCCCCCGCCGGCACGCGCGTTCGCCGACACCGTCGCCCGCCACTGCGCCCGGGGGTCCGCCGGCGCCTGAGAAAGTGTTGGGTAATCGGATGATCACCCGTTCTTGAGGTCGTCGGCGAGGCGGCGGGCTGCTTCGGTCTCGATGGGACCGCGTGGTTCGATCTCCTCGCCGGCGAGCCGGGCGGCCATGAGCCGGATCATGGCGACCTTGATCATCGCTTCGGCGTGCGCGGTCTTGCGCTCGTAGTCCCTCGCCAACCGTCTGCACCGTCCCAGCCAGGAAAATGTCCGCTCGACCACCCACCTGCGGGGCAGCACCTGGAACCCTTTCACATCCGCATTGCGCGGCACCGCGACGATCTCCAGGTTCTCGCGCTCCGCCGCCCAGCCGACCAGACCCGCATCGACCACATTCACATACCCGCCGTCCACCCAGACCATCCCGACCTGCGGAAACCGGTCCCGGACGCCGGCGAGAACCAGCTTCGCGCCCGCCCGGTCCTGCACCGAGGCCGAGTGCACGACCGCCCGCAGCACCAGCCCGCAGGTGTCCACGAGCAGGTGCCGTTTGCGGCCCCGAACGCGCTTGCCCGCGTCGTAGCCGATCGCCTGCCCGCCCTGGTGACTGCGCACGGACTGCGAGTCCAGCACCGCCGCCGAGGGCTGCGGATCCCGGCCGTCCGCCACCCGAACCCGCTCACGCAACGCGTCGTGGACCCGATCCCAGGTGCCGTCCGCCGTCCACGCACGAAACCACCGGTAGGCCACGTCCCACGGGGCGAGATCGTGCGGGACCAGCCGCCAGGCGCAACCGCTGACCAGGACGTACAGCACGGTGTCCACGACCAGACGACGCGGGAACTTCAGCCGACGGCCCGCCCTCCGTGGGTCCCGCACCGGTAGCAGCGGCTCGATCACCGCCCACTGAGCATCCGTCAACGACGAGTCATAGGAAGGCTTGCACGCGCAGACACACATGGCGGTGATCTTCGCGGACAGCCCGACCGTGAAGATCACCGCCAGCGCACTACGCCATGGAGTTGATCAATTACCCAACACTTTCTGAGCCGCGGCAGGAGCGACAGGAGGGACAAGAGCGACAGGAGGGGACGGAGGGCGGGCGGCGCCCGGGTTCGCGGCGGTCACGGCCCGCCGCGTGGCATCCGGCCGGTATCCCCGCCCGTCGTCCGCTCGGTCAGAGCTGCGGCGTGCGGTGGAGCGAGATGAGCAGCCGCCAGACCTGGTGGGCGACCAGCTCCGGGTCGGCCTCGATCCGGCCGTGCAGCCAGTCCGCGAGCACGCAGGTGAAGGTGCCGGCCACCGCCGACGCGACCAGGTCCGGCGCCGGGGCTCCCGCCAGCGCCCGCTCGGTACGGCTGCGCTCGCGCAACTCCTGGCGGAGCACCAGGCCCAGCGGCCCGCCGCCACCCGGGGTGAGCAGGGCCCGGTGGAGGGCGGCGTGCGGCACCAGTTCGGTGAAGAATCCGGTGAGCGCGCCCGGCGGGGCGGCCGGGTCCGGGATGCCGCGCCAGGCGTGCAGCGCGTCCACCGCCTCGCGGACGATGTCGGCGCACGCGTCCACCGCCAGCGCCTCCAGGTCCGGGTAGTGGACGTAGAAGGTGGCCCGGCCGACGCCCGCCCGGCGGACCAGCGCGGCGACGCTGACCTCCGCCAGCGGGCGTTCCGCGCACTCCTCCAGCAGCGCCCGTCGCAGGGTGGCCCGGGTGCGCTCGGCCCGGGGGTCCTGGGCGGCGTTCATCGGGCCAGCAGGACGGCGCCGAGGGCGAGCGCCCCGGGCAGGGCCTGGGCGATCAGGATGCGGCGGTTGGCGGTGGCCGCACCGTAGAGGCCCGCCACGATCACGCAGGAGAGGAAGAAGACCTGCGCCTGGAACCCGGTCGGCTCCGCGGCGATGAGGCCCCAGACCAGTCCGGCGGCCAGGAAACCGTTGTAGAGGCCCTGGTTGGCGGCCAGCGGCGCGGTCGCGCGCGCGAGTGCGGCGTCGAAGCCGGAGAGCTTGCGGCCGGCTGCGCGCTCCCAGAGGAACATCTCCAGCACCAGGAAGTACGCATGCAGGGCAGCCACCAGGCCGACCAGGACATCCGCGGTGACCCGCATCATCGCCTCCGATTTTCATGGACGGGTGTCCATCATAGCCGGACACGTGTCCAGGAAGCTCACCCGACCGCGACTCCGGCGGGTCGACGATCCCGTCACCGCCGAGGAGACCTGCCGCACGCCGCCGGGGTGAGCACCGGACCGGCCCGCCGGGGGGCGGGCCGGTCAGGGAGCCGGGCCGGAGGGGGAGCGGCCCGATCGGGGGCGGCCGACCCGCCGACCCACCGGGAGCCGGCAGGGGTGCAGCGGTTCGGCCGGTGGGGGACGGAGCGTTCGGCCGGCGGGGCCGGGGCGTCGGGTCGGCGCGGTGTCAGGCCTTCGACTGCCAGTAGCGGAACTCCTCGACCGGCTCGCCGTCGAGCGTCCACGGCCAGGCGGTGACCGTGTCGCCGATCAGGGCGAAGGTGTCGGCGCTCTCGCGCACGCGGCCGGCCTGGGCCAGGGCGTAGGCGAGCAGGTTGAGGTCGGCCAGGGCGGCCGCGTGGCGGAGGTGGCCCGGGCGGGGCCAGTCCCGCAGTGCGCCGTCCAGGATGCGCACGGCCCGGTGGTTCGCCCACTGGCGGCGGACCAGCAGCGCCTCCACCCCGCCCTGGGCGCTGGTCCGGGAGTGCTCGTCGACCAGCGCGGCCAGCTCGACGCCGACGGCCGGCGCGGCGGACGGCACCGAGGCCCGGACCGTCTCCACGAAGTCCATCTGACTGCTGCGCGAACCGCACTCCTCCGGCGACAGGTAGCGCAGCATCTGCAGATGGGCCTCCCGGTTCCACGGGTCGCGCGAGGTGATCTCGCCCCAGACCGCGAAGAGGTCGCGCGAGTCGGCGCGCATCACGCGCAGGATCCCGAGCAGCACCACCCAGGGGATGGGGTCGGCCGGAGCGGCCTCGGCTGCGCGGTAGCAGAGTTCGCCGGCGGCACGGGCGTCCTCCATCTTCCCGGCCTGCCGGCCGCGGACCATCTCGACCCACGCCTCGAACACGAGCGCGTCGGCGCACTGCGGCCGGCGTATCCGCCAGGAACGCCCGATCCCGGAGCGGGAGGCGACCTCGGCGAGCACGGCGAAGCGGTGGGTACGGCGGTCCCAGTCCGAACCGGGTTCCTGGAGAATCCGCTCGACCTGGTCGATCTGAATGGCATCCTGCCCCGGCATACCGGGGGAATTCAGCATTCGCCGCACACGACCGAGCTTGACATCGTCGAGTTCCGGGCGCAGGCGCGGGCCGGAAGCCCTAAGTCTTCCAAAGATCGACACGCGCCGCAGCCTAGAGCCCGGTGCCGAATTTCGGATACCCCCTGGACGGAAATCGTTATTCCGCCGTTTCCGATGACCCTGCGGGGCCGCAGCGTGATCGGGGCCGGGCGGGCCACCGGCGGAAACGCCACGGGGCGGCGTCGCGAGCGCCATCGGCCGCCGTCCGTCCCCCGGGCCGGCCGAATCCCGGGAGCCGCGACGGTTGCAGTTCGCACCAATGAGGTAAGCGGTTGCACTTCACACCGAAGGCACCGCACGGTCGAAATCGGAGACCCACCCCGCGAAAGGGCGCACCGAACGCGCCCGCATTCCGCCGGTGCCGCGCCGCGGGAGACCTGACCGAATATCAGCACGGAACTCGCCGCAAGCGGATCGCCGGGCATCCGTCACGGAACCGCTCGCCGGCCGGGGCGATCACCTCCGCCCTGCTGCGCCCGCCGTGGTCGGCGGCGACGAGGTGTTGCCGATGCGTCGGGAGGGAGCGACCGGCTTTCGCGGCGTCAGGCGGCCCGCGCTGCGGGCCGGTCGGCCCGCCCGCAAGGCTCCCCGAAGGCGGCTCGGGGGGCGTGCGGACGCCGGCCGGCCGTCACGCCCTTCGGCGGGCGAGGAAGAGGTCACTGAGGTGCAGCATGTCGATGCCGCCGCCGCGGGCGTCGAGCAGGCGGGCGGTCTCGGCCAGGGCCTGTTCGCGCCGTTCGGCCGGCAGGACCCGGTACGACGAGATGGAGGCGAGGAAGTCGAGGTAGCGGTCGGTCCCGTAGTGGACGTCCTGGCGGAAGCGGAAGGCGCGCAGATCGGTGAAGCGGCCGTCGCGGCGGCACTCGGCCTCGGGCCAGAAGTCAGCCTCGCCGCTGCCGGCGTCAGCTCCGTAGGACGAGGCCGGCACGTTGTGCGGGGAGGTGGCGACGCCGTGGCGGCGGTCGACCTCGGCCAGTTCGGCGTACAGGTCCGGGTCCACGACTCCGTGCGGGTTCCAGAACAGGGCCACGGCACCGCCGGGACGGAGGGCGGCGTGAACCGCGTCCCAGCGCCGCCGCGGATCCACCCAGTGCCAGGACGTGGCGGCGAACAGCAGCCCGAACCGGCGGCCGGCCGGCTCCCACTCCTCGAACCCGCCCACCTCCACCTGCACGCGCGGGAACCGCGCGGTGTTGCGGCGCAGCACCTCGGCCATCCGCGGATCCGGCTCGACACAGGTCAGCGACACCCCGTGGGCGGCGAAGAGCACGGTGGCCTTGCCGGTACCGGCGCCGACCTCCAACGCCGCACCCCCGCGCAGGTCCGCGTAGGCCAGCACCTCGGACACCAGGGCGTCCGCGTACGCCGGGCGCCCCGCGTCGTACCGCCCGGCGGCCTCGCCGAACACCCTGCCGAAGGCCCGGTCGGGCGGCGTACCGGTGTGTTCCGCTGCACTCACGAGCACTCCCGGCTTCCTCGACCCACGGGCGGTCACCCTACCGGGGCCCGTGACACGCGGGCCAGCGCGGATTCCGGCTCCCAGCGTCGCCCGCCCTCCCCCGTGTCACAGACCGACGGGCTGTCTCGTCCCCGAGTGCGGAGGCAGTCTCCGGAATCGGGAAGGTGTGATGGTCATGCGGGTGTTCCTGGCCGGTGGGAGCGGGGTGCTGGGGCGGCGGCTGGTCCCCCGACTCGTGGCCCGGGGCCACCAGGTGACGGCGACCACGACGAGCGCGGCCAAGCTGGGTCTGCTGCAGCGGCTGGGCGCGGACGGTGTCGTGATGGACGGCCTGAACGCGGAACAGGTCGGTGACGCGGTCGCGGCCGCGCGGCCGGACGCGGTCGTGCACCAGATGACCGCGATCTCCGTGGCGCACGCCGGAAAGCCCGACATCAAGCACCCCGACCGTTGGTTCGCCCGGACCAACCGGCTGCGCCGGGAGGGCACCAGCCACCTGCTGGCGGCGGCCGAGGCGGCGGGTGTGCCGCACCTGGTTGCGCAGGGCTACGCCAGCTGGAACGGCATCCGCGAGGGCGGCTGGGTGAAGACCGAGGAGGACCCGCTGGACCTCCTGGAGGGGACGGCCGCGCAGGCCGGGCTGGAGGCTCTGCGCCGCGCCGAGGAGATGGTTCTCCGGTCCGGCGGAGCGGTGATGCGGTACGGCGCCTTCTACGGCCCGGGCGCCGTCGACGACCAGGTCGAGCTGGTCCGCAAGCGGCAGTACCCGCTGGTGGGACGCGGCACCGGCCACAGCTCGTGGATCCACCTCGACGACGCCGCGGGCGCCACCGTCCTGGCCGTGGAGCAGCGGGCGCGCGGCGTGTTCAACATCGTCGACGACGAGCCCGCCCCGGCGAGCGAGTGGCTGCCCCACCTCGCCGCGTGCGCGGGCGCGAAGCCGCCGATGCGGGTACCGGTGTGGCTGGCCCGGCTGCTGGCCGGGGACCAGGCCGTGGTGATGATGACCGAGGGGCGCGGGTTCTCCAACGCCAAGGCCAAGCGGGAGCTCGGCTGGCAGCTGCGTCACCCCTCGTGGCGCCAGGGCTTCCGGGAGGAGCTGGCATGAGCGGCACCGAGGAGTTCGAGGAGCTGCGGCCGCTGTTGTTCTCGATCGCCTACCGGATCCTGGGCAGTGTGAGCGAGGCCGAGGACGCCGTGCAGGAGACCTGGCTGCGTTTCGAGGCGTCGTCGACCCGGCCGGTGTCGGTCAGGGCGTTCCTGTCGGCGGTGGTCACCCGGATCTCGATCGACGTGCTGCGTTCGGCCCGCGTGCGCCGGGAGGCCTACGTCGGGCCGTGGTTCCCCGAGCCGCTGCTCGCCGACCCGTACGAGGACCCGGCGCGGTCGGCGGAGCTGGCCGACTCGGTGTCGATGGCGGCCCTGCTCCTGCTGGAACGGCTCAGCCCGCTGGAGCGGGCGGTCTTCGTGCTCCGCGAGGTCTTCGACTTCGGCTTCCCCGACGTGGCCGCGGCCGTCGGCCGCTCGGAGGCGGCCTGCCGCCAGCTCGCGGT
>NZ_JAKNTA010000150.1 GCF_022288725.1 Kitasatospora sp. A2-31
CCAGGTCGTCGACCAGCAGCACGGGCCCGCCCGCGGCCGCCACCGCGGCCGCCAGCTCCGGGGGCAGCACGAGCGTGCCCGCCAGCGAGTGCAGCCGCTGGGCGCTGTTGCTGCGCGCGCCGTGCGGGGGCTGCCCGGTCGCGTACTCGATGCGCCCGAGCAGCGGCAGGCGGCCGATCTCGGCGATCCGGGCGCCGAGGCTGCCGACCAGCTGGGGCCGGGTGGACGAGGCCATGGTCACCACGCCGACCGGCCGGTCCAGCCGGGTGCCCTCGGCCGTTGCGGGCCCGGCCCAGCCGCCGGGGCCGCGCGCCCAGTCGGCCAGCACGGCCACCAGCGCGTCCACGGCCTCGCCGGGCACGGGCACGTCGGGGGCCTGCTCGGCCAGCAGGGCGCGCAGCCGGTTGCCCCAGCCGATGTCGGAGAGCCGGCCGAGGGCGCGCCCGGTCTCGGCCTGCTCGCCGACCGGGATGCGGCCCTTGAGCGGCACCCCGAGCGCGTCCATGCCGGTGGGCCAGAGCCGGCGCGGCTCGAAGCTCACGCCCGGTCGGCCGAGCGCAGCCCGGGCCGCCTCCAGGGCCTCGGTGGAGACCTCCGGGGTGTGCAGCGGCCCGGCGCAGTTGTCGCAGCGGCCGCAGGGCGCGGCCTGCTCGTCGTCGAGCTGCCGCCGCAGGAACTCCATCCGGCAGCCGGTGGCCGCCGCGTACTCGCGCATGGCCCGCTGCTCGGCCTCGCGGGAGGCGGCGACCTTGGCGTAGCGCGCGGTGTCGTACTCCCAGCTCTGCCCGGTGGCCGTCCAGCCGCCCTTGACCCGGCGGACGGCCCCGTCCACGTCGAGCACCTTGAGCATGGTCTCCAGCCGGGCGCGACGCAGATCCACCCGGGGCTCCAGCGCGGCCGTGGAGAGGGGCCGGCCGGCCTCGGCGAGCGCGTCGATGGTGCGGCGCACCTGCTCCTCCGGAGGGAAGGCCAGCGAGGCGAAGTAGCGCCAGATCGCCTCGTCCTCCCGCCCGGGGAGCAGCAGGACCTCGGCCCGGTCGACACCGCGCCCCGCCCGGCCCACCTGCTGGTAGTAGGCGATCGGCGAGCTGGGCGAGCCCAGGTGGACCACGAAGCCGAGGTCGGGCTTGTCGAAGCCCATGCCGAGCGCGGACGTCGCGACCAGCGCCTTGACCCGGTTGGCCAGCAGGTCGGCCTCGGCCGTCCGGCGCTCGGCGTCCTCGGTGCGGCCGGAGTAGGAGGCCACCGCGAAGCCGCGCTCGCGCAGGAAGGCCGTCACCTCGTCGGCCGCGGCGACCGTCAGGGTGTAGACGATGCCGGAGCCGGGCAGCCGGTCGAGGTGGTCGGCCAGCCACGCCAGCCGATGGGCCGGATCGGGCAGGCCGAGGACGCCGAGGGTGAGGCTCTCGCGGTCCAGCGGGCCGCGCAGCACCAGGGCGCGTTCGTCGGTGCCGCCGGTGCCGAGCTGCTCGGCGACGTCGGCGGTGACCCGGGCGTTCGCCGTGGCGGTGGTGGCGAGCACCGGGACGCCCGGCGAGAGGTCGGCGAGCATGGTCCGCAGCCGGCGGTAGTCGGGGCGGAAGTCGTGGCCCCAGTCCGAGATGCAGTGGGCCTCGTCGACCACCAGCAGGCCGGTGGAGG
>NZ_JAKNTA010000151.1 GCF_022288725.1 Kitasatospora sp. A2-31
CCGCCCGCCTGTGGCAGGAGTACCTGTTCAGCGCCGAGGGCCAGAACCTCTTCCTGGGCGGCTACGCCACCCCGGCCACCTTCGACGCCCTGAAGAAGGACGGCACCCTCGACGCCGCGGCCGCCGCCAAGCTGCCGACCGTCGAGAAGCCGTTCACCACCTTCCCGACCCAGGACCAGATCACCGCCGCCAAGAAGGTCGTCACCGAGAACTGGACCAAGGCGATCGCTGGCTGACGATCAGTCAGCAGAACTCGAACGGGCTGATCCCACACATGACCACGGCTCCCACCCCGGTGCCGACCACCCTCGCCGCCACCGACACCGGTGGCGGCGCGGGGGCGTCCGCCACCGCCACCACGACCACCCCCACCCACCGCCGGCGCCCCCGCCGGCGCCTCGGCGGCGCCTCCTGGCTGGCCACCGTGCCGCTCTTCCTCTTCTTCGTGATCGGCTTCGGCCTGCCGGCCGTCGCGATCGTGATCGGCGCCTTCACCACCTCCACCGACGCGGAGGGCGGCGGCGGCCAGTTCACCCTCGACAACGTCGCCGCGTCCGTCCAGGGCGCGTACCGGACGGCGATGGTCAGCAGCCTCGAGCTCTCCGCGCTCACCGCGCTGCTCGCCACCCTGATCGGCCTGCCGATCGCCCAGGCCGTGGTGACCTCCCGGCACGCCTGGCTGCGCCAGGCCGTGCTGACCGCCTCCGGCGTGCTCGCCAACTTCGGCGGGCTGCCGCTCGCCTTCGCGTTCGTCGCCACCCTGGGCAACGCCGGCGAGGTCACCAAGCTGCTGCACCTCACCGACCACGGGTGGACGCTCTACTCGTTCACCGGTCTGACGATCGTCTACCTGTACTTCCTGATCCCGCTGATGGTGCTCACCGTCACCCCGGCCCTGGACGGCCTGCGGGTCCAGTGGCGCGAGGCGGCCCACAACAACCGGGCCACCACCGTGCAGTACTGGCGCCACGTCGCGCTGCCGATCCTGCTGCCCTCGCTGCTCGGCGGCTTCGTCCTGCTCTTCGGCAGCGCCTTCGCCGCGTACGCCACCGCCGCCGCCATGGTCGGCGCGACCGTCCCGCTGGTCAGCCGCTCGATCGCGGACGCGCTCTCCGGCAACGTGCTGGTCGGACAGGGCAACCTCGCCCTCGCCCTCAGCCTCGACATGATCGTGGTGGCCGTCCTGGTGATGGCCGTCTACCTGCCCCTCCAGCGCCGGAGCGCCCGATGGCTCAGCTGACCCCCGCCCGCACCACGTCCCCGCGCCGCAAGGTGCGCTGGTGGCGCGGCGCCGTCCTGCTGCTCGCCGGGATCTACTTCATCGTGCCGCTGGCCGCCGCCGGGTACTTCTCGATCGACGACCCCAAGGGCTTCTCCTTCGAGGCCTACACCGGCCTGCTGAGCGCGGAGGGCTTCCTGGAGAGCCTCTGGCTCACCCTCGGCCTGGCCCTCGTCACCGTCGTGGTGCTGCTGCTCCTGCTGGTACCGGCCCTGGTCGCGGTCCGGCTCGGCTCGCCCCGGCTGCGCCCGGTGATCGACGTGCTCTGCACCCTGCCTCTGGTGGTCCCGCCGGTCGCACTGACCGCCGGTCTGATCGGCGTGCTCCGCTGGGGCCCGGACTACCTGATGGA
>NZ_JAKNTA010000152.1 GCF_022288725.1 Kitasatospora sp. A2-31
CCCACTGTCCGTTCTCTCCGCCGTGCGGCGGTGTGGCGGTGCGGCGCCGCGGCGTCGGCTGGCGGGTCGCATCCAGGGGCGGGGCCTGATCCCCTGCGCCGAAGCGCGAGGCGACGCACCCGCAGGCACAGTGGAGTCGCCACGTCGGTAGGCGAGGCGTGTCAGAAGGAGAGGTTCACGATGACCTTTGTGCAGATCGTCGAGTGCCGCACGGAGCGGCCGGACGAGCTCAACCAGCTGATGGACACCTGGATCGAACAGACGCAGGGCAAGCGAACCGCGACCCACACGATGGTCGGTGCCGACCGGGAGGACGCCCGGCACGTCGTGGAGATCGTCGAGTTCCCCTCGTACGAGGCGGCGATGCGCAACTCCGCCCTGCCGGAAACCGACCGGATCTTCCGCGAGATGGTGGCCCTGTGCCAGGAGCCGCCCACTTTCACCAACCTGGATCTGGTCCGGGACGAGCAGTTCCTCAAGGACGCGGCCCGCAGACTGCTGCTGGAACCCGCGGGCGGGGACATGTCCGTCATCGACGATCTGGTCGCACCGGACTACCGGGACCACGACCCGTCCGTGGACGGCGACACGGTGGGCCCTGCAGCCGTCAAGGAGATGATCGAGGGCTACCGCCGCGCGTTCGATTTCACCTTCGATATCCGGAGCCAGATCGCCGAGGGCGATCAGGTGTGCACCCGCTGGATCTGGCGCGCTACGCACATCGGCGAGTACATGGGCGTCCCGGCCAGCCACAAGATCATCGAGTCCTCCGGCATGACGATCTGGCGGTTCGAGGAGGGCAAGGCCAAGGAAGGCTGGTGGAGCTGGGACGCGGTGGCCATGATGCGGCAGATGGGCATGATGCCCGGCTGACCGCTGGTACGACAGGCAGGGCCGGTCGCTCCCGTGTGCGGCCGGTCCTCGTAATCCCGGGAGGACCCGAGAAGGCGCGGCAGCCCCGATCCGCGCGTATTCGTATTCGGACCGGACGGACGGGCAGACGGCTGGGCGGCCCCGCCTCCGGACGGCGTCGGTGCTCAGCGCTGCCCGGACGGGCTGCCGATCCGCAGCAGGTTGCCGCTGCGGTCGACCAGCGCGAACTCCCGCATCCGGTGGCCGGTGTCGGTGGGTGGCATCAGCCGGCTGCCGGTGGCCCGGTCGGTGGGCACGCCGAGCCGCGCCCAGTCCCCGTGCAGCGCGTCCGCGTCCCGGACCTGCAGGTAGCAGCTGCCGGCCGTGGTCGACGGGTCCACCCCGGGGTCGTACCGGAAGTGCAGTTCGACCGTGCCCCGGACGACGATCAGATAGCCCTCCTCCCCGTCCCAGCGCCCGCGCGGCTCGAAGCCCAGACGGGCGTAGAACTCCGAGGTCTCGTCCAGGTCCCGGCTCGGCAGGACCGGTACCGCGTACTCGACGCGCTTCCCGTACTCGTCCACGGCGCCACCGTAGGGCATCCCCCTGACAACGGGCCCGCGCCGGGCGCGCGCGTCCGGGGCGTGGCCTGCGGCCGCAGGTGTGACGGCGGGCCGCGCGGCGGGTGGGCGGCGTCCGGGCCGGGGGCGCTCGGGCGGTGCAGAGGGGCATCACCCTACGGGGCGCCGGGGTGACGCGTCGGCTGCACGTCGC
>NZ_JAKNTA010000153.1 GCF_022288725.1 Kitasatospora sp. A2-31
CCCGCCGGGCGGCGAGCCGCCGCCCCCATCCGGCGGTCCGGGCCCGGGCGTTCACGGCACCGCCTTCGGCGGGACGAACCGCTCGCGCGGGGCCTCGGCCGACTGGACCACGGTCGGGGCGAGGAACGGGACCACCGACGGCGCGGTCAGCCGGACCGTCACCCGGACCAGGACCGGGGAGCTGCCGTCCGTGCGCACGTCGTACCCGCGGACGTCCTGCCGGTCGAGGAAGTCCTCGGCCTGCGACTTCGCCGCCGCGTCCTTGACCTCGTCGCGCTGGTCGCCCTGCACCCGCCCGGCGTCGACGCCCTCCCGGGCGGCGGTGAGCGCGACCTGGCGGTAGTACCACACCATCGCCACGTCGACCACGAGCAGGATCAGCACCAGGACGACCGGGAAGACGATGGCCAGGCTCAGGCTCACCGCTCCCCGGTCGCCTCGGCGACGGGGCCGTTCGATCACGTGGCCGCACCCGCTCCGGGCAGGTTCGGGTCCTGCTCGACCTTCTTCACGACCTTGTCCTTCAGCGCGTACAGGGCCACCGCGACGGCCCCCGCGACGAAGACCAGCGCGATGATGGCGAGGGCGAGCTCGATGCTGATCGCACCGCGGTCGCCGCGGGCCCGGGCGGCCTTCACCCGGCCGACCCGGAACTGGAAGAGCAGCAGGGCGAACTGGACGGGCAGCAGGGTCGGCCGGAGCAACCGGCCGGCCAGGGACTTGAGCTGGTGGGACATCAGGGGACTCCCGGGGTTGGGTGCGGTGTCGTCCGCTCGCGCTGCCGCATCGACGTCAGGCGAGCATCTGGTGGAGGGCGGGGAAGACGATCAGGACGGTCATCAGCAGGGTCAGGGCGGCGCCGGGGGCGACCATCCGCTCGCTGTCGGCGTTGGCCCGGGCCAGGTCCTCGGCGAGCAGTTCGCCGCGCAGGCCCTTGGCGCGGGCCCGCAGGGTGTCGTAGACGGCGGCGCCGTCGGTGCCGGAGAGCCGCATGATGTCGGCGACGTCCTGCAACGGCGTCAGGCCGAGCTCCACGGCGAGCGCGTCCAGCCCGGCCCAGGGCGGCAGCCGGTCGGTGGCGGCGCGGTCCAGGGCGTCCCGGATCCGGCCGAAGACGGTGCCGCGGCCGACCGACGCGGCGCGGCGCAGCGCCTCGGCCGGGCCGAGGTCGGCGGCCCGCTCCAGCGCGACCAGCTCCAGGTAGGCGGCGATCCCGTGCAGGTACTCGGTGCGCGCCTCCTTGGCCTCGCCGCGCACGATGGCGTCCGGGACGAACCAGAAGAGCCCGGCCAGCAGCGGTCCGACCAGCAGCGGAAGGGCGAACGGCAGTCCCATGTCCAGGAGCGCCGCGGTCGCCCCCAGGTACGCCGGGAGGACGAGGCCGACCAGGGCGAACAGCAGCTTGTGCGCCATGAACCGGGCCGGGCTGCGGCCGATCAGCGACAGCTCGCGGTGCGGGATGCGCACCCCGCGCAGGCCGAGCGAGCGCTCGCCGATCCGGTCGAACCAGCGCGGCCGCTCGTCCGGATCGACCACCCGCTCGGCGGGGGTGCGGTGCAGCCGCTCCAGCGCTTGGCCCAGGGCGGGCGGGGCGGGCCGGAGTTTGGGGACCCGCAG
>NZ_JAKNTA010000154.1 GCF_022288725.1 Kitasatospora sp. A2-31
CCATCCCCGACCCGCCGGTGACCGGGTTGGCGTACTCCATGATCACGCCGTCGTACGGGGATCCCTCGCCCGCGCGGGCCAGCCGGCGGAGCGCCTCGTAGCTGGGCTCCCAGGGCCAGCCGAGCAGCGGGGAGTACGGGCGGCTCCACTTCTCGACCCCGTACGGCAGCAGGGTGCCGGCGTAGCTGAGCAGCGAGGAGTTCACCACCGTGCCGGGCTGCTGGTAGAGCTCGGGGTGGACTTCGTAGAAGCCCGCGTCGAGGGCGTTGACGAGCGGGATGTCCAGTCCGTCCTGCCAGATCACCGGTTCGTCCGAGGCCTCGTTGCCGTGCTCGTGCCAGGTGTTGTTGGGCGTGATCGCGAAGTCGCGCGGCCCGACCTTGAGCTTCTGGCCGTCCACGATCGTCCAGGCGCCGGTGCCCTCGTGGACGAAGCGCAGCGCGGCTGCCTGGTGGCGGTGCGCGGTCATCGCCTCACCCGGTCCCATGATCTGCAGGCCGGTGTACAACAGGCCGACGGCAGCGCTCAGTTCACGCCGGCCGGGGTTGACCAGCATCACCACCCGGCGGCCGGCGTCGTCCGCCCGGACCAGCGGCAGCGCCTTGCGGACCAGCGGTGCCAGGTCGGCGTAGCGCCAGAGCACCGGGACGGACCTGGGCTGCGGGTACCAGGGCTCGATCTCGTTCGCCACCGTCCACAGCGCGCCGGCCTCCTGCTTGGCCAGCTCCTCGTAGTAGGCGGCGAGTTCGGGGCTGTCGCCGACCCTGGCCCGGCCCAGCCGGGTGTCGTCGTAGTCGTTCACGCTTCCTCCTGGTGGTGGGTGCCGCTCTCCTGCTCGGGATGGGGCCGGCTCGCCGGGGGTCGGTGTCCGTCGGGTCGGAGTCCGTCGGGTCGGAGTCCGTCGGGTCGGAATCCGTCGGGTCGGAATCCGTCGGGTCGGTGGCCCTCGTGGAGGTGCACGGGCCGGTGCGGGTCGGTGTCGACGTGCAGCCGGAAGACGTCGAAGCGGTTGTAGTGGCCGACGATGTCGTGCATCTGCTTGGGCTGGAGGCAGCGCGCGAGGTCGATCTCGGCGTAGACGATGCCCTCCTCGTCGACCAGCGGCTCCGTGACCGGGCGCCCGTCCGGGCCGAAGACTCCGGAGAGCGCGGCGCGCGGGCGGGCGAGCTGCTTGCGGACCCGCTGGTCCTCACCGGCCACCAGGTCGACGATCTCGGGCGAGATCGTCGAGCAGGACACCACGGTGAACACCTTGCCCTCGAAGCAGTGCGCGGCCGCGCGCAGCGCGACGGCCTCCGCCATGTCGTAGTCGTCGGGCGCGACCGGCAGGGCGATGTAGCTTGCGGCGTGCACCAGTTCGCCCTGGGCGAGCAGGGTGAAGCGGGCCAGCGGGTTGGTGTTCTCGCCGCAGGCGAGCGCTCCGAGCGGGCCGATCGGCGTGCGGTGCACCACCAGTGAGCTGCCGTCGCCCGGGGCCCAGGTCAGCTTCTCGGCCCAGGTCGGGACCAGCTTGCGGTGCACGCCGAGCAGCCTGCCGTCCGGGCCGATGGTGAGCAGCGTGTTGTAGAGGGTGCCCAGGCCGGGCCCGCCGCGCTCGTTGACGCCGATCAC
>NZ_JAKNTA010000155.1 GCF_022288725.1 Kitasatospora sp. A2-31
CCCGCCACTCCCGAGAGGACCGGCCGATGGCCAACCAGACGACCTCCGTCAGCATCGAGGGGATGCTGTCCGCCCAGGGCAACTTCCAGACCGCGCTGGACGAGGTGAACCGCACCTACACGCAGATGGCGAGCCAGATCGAGACCCTGCAGGCGAGTTGGACCGGTGAGGCGTCCAGCACCTACCTCGGCGCGATGAACACCTGGCTGCAGGACTTCGGCACCGTGCGCAGCCAGCTCGCCCTGATGCTGGAGAAGCTCCAGGCGAACACCGGCAGCTACGACACCACCCACCAGGCCACCACCGACCTGGCCTCCCAGCTCAGCAAGGGGATGGCCGCCCCGCTGCCCGGGTTCTGAGCCGCCCGCCCCCTTTCCCGTAGCGCCGCAGCCCCGCACCCCGGAGGAGTCACCTCATGAGCACCTACACCGTCAACATGAGCCAGGTCGAGTACATCGTCGGCGAGATGTCGGCGATCAGCAGCAGGCTCCAGCAGACCCTGAGCCAGCTGGACGACGGCACCACGCAGCACCTGAGCGAGTGGAGCAGCGACGCCCGCAGCACGTACGACGCCGCAAAGCTCCGCTGGGACGCCGCGGCGGCCGACATGGTCCTGCTGGCGCAGAACGCGACGACCGCGCTCGGCGGGGTCCACGACGCCTACCACTCCGGTGAGCGGTTCGGCGCGGGCCTCTGGGACCAGTGACATGTCGGAGCGCGACGAATCCTCCTCCGACCCGAACATCAACAACAACGACTACGGGGGAGGGGGCGGGACCGGGGACGAATCCGGCTCGGACTCCGGGACCGGCGGCGACCACCACTGGACCGGCGACCCCCACGTCGGCGCCGGCCACGGCACGTTCAGCGACACCGATCCGATCCTGCTGCCGACCGTGCCGCGCAACGGTGCCACCGGACCCGGCGGCACCGCGGTGAGCACGCCCTCGCTGGACCTCTTCGCCGCCAACATCGACCGGCTGATCGCGCCGATGAACGCCGTGATCACCGCGCTGGACGGCGTCTCGGTGGCCCCGGGCGCCTTCTACCACGCCAATCTGATGCGCAACAAGGTGAACGGGCCCAACGGCGACGACGGGCTGAAGAAGGACTTCGGCGATGCGCTGGCCTCGCTGGTGACCGGGCTGACCGACCTGCGGGACGGCGTCCGGTCGCTGAGCGCGAAGTACCGCACGACCGAGGAGGCCAATGCCATGACGGCCCGGGACTTCCAGCTCGCCATGACGGACGCCGTCGGCGACTTCAACGCCGTGGTGACCGCGGCCGGCGGTACCGGCGGTACCGGCAGCACCGGCAGCACCGGAACGGGCAACGGCAACGGCACCGGCACCGGCGGCACCGGCGAGGGCAACGGGAACCCCCGGGCCTGACGGCCGAGCCGGCCCGGCCCGGCCGCGCGGCTCGGCGGATCGAGAGGAGAACGGGCGTGCCCGACTACAACGGCCACGGCTTCCACCAGGGCGACGACGGCGCGGTCTTCGGCAGCCCGGACGGTACGTCGACCGGGATGACGGCCGACTACGACCTGTGGGACTGGAAGCAGATCATGGCGGCCATCAACGGCATGTCCGCCGGGACCGGCTCGG
>NZ_JAKNTA010000156.1 GCF_022288725.1 Kitasatospora sp. A2-31
CCGAGCCACTACGTGGGGGAGGTCGGTGCCCGCGGGTCGGCTCAGCCGTCCAGGTGTCGCAGGAAGTCCAGCAGCGCGGCGTTGACCTCGGCCGGGCGCTCCTGCTGCGTCCAGTGCCCCGCACCGGCCAGCGTGACGTGCCGGTGCAGCTTGGGCGTGAGCTTGTCGAGCAGGAGGGCCGTGGCCTCCGGGCCGACCAGTGCCGTCACCATGTCCCGGTCCCCCGCCACGTAGAGCGCGGGCACCTCGATGGCCCGCCCGGCGAAGGCGGCGCCCAGCTCGTTGTTGCGGTCGATGTTCCGGTACCAGTTGAGCGGGCCGGTGAAGGCGTGCTCGCCGTGCTCGGCGTAGTCGGCGCCGAAGGCCTCGATGTCGTCCTCGGTGAGCCAGTGCGGCAGCTTCTCCGGGTCGGGCACGGTGTCCAGCAGGGTCCTGCCCTCCGGGACGACCCAGGCGGCTGGGCGGTCGGCCCCCGGGCGGTCGCCGGAGCCGCTGAACAGGATGCGGCGGAAGGTCGAGCGCGGGTCCTGGGCGAGCTCGGCGTCGGCGACGCCGGGCTGCTGGAAGTAGTTCTGGTAGAAGCCGTCGCCGAACCGCTCCCGGGCCTGCGCCAGCGGCGGCAGTCCGGTGACCGGCAGCGGCGGCACGCTGAGGCCGGCCACGCCGCGCACCAGGTCGGGCCGGAGCGCGGCGGCGGCCCAGGCGACGGGCGCGCCCCAGTCGTGGCCGACCACCACGGCCGGCTCGCCGCCGCCGAGCGCGGTGATCAGGCCGGTGACGTCGCCGACCAGGTGGAGGAGGGTGTAGGCGTCGACGGCCGCCGGCTGCTCGCTGCGGGCGTAGCCGCGCTGGTCGGGGGCGACCACGCGGTAGCCGGCGGCGACGAGCGGGGCGAACTGGTGGCGCCAGGAGTACCAGCTCTCCGGGAAGCCGTGCAGCAGCAGGACCAGCGGCCCCTCGCCCTGCTCGGCGAGGTGCAGCCGGACGCCGTTCACCTCGATCGCGCGGTGCTGGATGTCGCCGTAGGCACTGTCGGTGTGCCTGGTCATGTTGCCCACCCCTGCTCCTCAGGTCGCGTCATGTCGTCACGGGCCGGAATCCGTCCGACCGTTCGCTATCCGTCCTGCCCCACCGGCCGGACGGGGAACCCCGGATCCCCGCCCGAAGCGGCCCGACCCGCAGTCGTGGTCTCCCGTCGCACTCCCCCGGGGCCACGGCGCCCGGACGGAGCAGCGGGCGGGGCGGGGCGGCGGCCGTGCGGGTACGTTCGCGGTGTGCAGCAGAGGTCACACCACGTCAGGAGACCCGCGGCGGCCTCGGCCGTCGCCGCGCTGGTCCTCGTCTCCGCAGCGCCGGCGGCCACCGCGCAGGACGCGGTCGGCGTGGTCGGCGGGGAGCGGCTGGGCCGCTCCGCCGTCCAGGTGGCGCCGCTGCCCGGCGCGCCCGCCCTGCCGTCACCGCTGACCGGGCGCTCCTGGCTGATCGCGGACGCGGCCACCGGTGAGGTGCTGGCGGCGCAGAACGCCCACCTGCCGCTGCCGCCGGCCAGCACGCTGAAGATGCTGTTCGCGGACACCGTGCTGCCCAAGTTCGA
>NZ_JAKNTA010000157.1 GCF_022288725.1 Kitasatospora sp. A2-31
CCGCCCCCGCCGCGGATCGCCTTGACCGGCTGCGCCTTCTCGGCCTGCTCCAGGAGGAAGGCGGCGATCAGGGCGTCCATGCCGGGGGTGCCGCGCATCGCGTAGGCGATGCCGGCCGCGTCGTGGGAGGCGGCCTCCAGGCGCTCCGGCTCCGCGTCGCCGTACAGGGCCAGGATCTCCGGGTCCAGGCCCGGGGTCGGCGCGATCGAGCCCACCCGGAAGTGCCGCATCAGGCTGGTCGGGTGGGGGCCGGAGAGCAGGTAGCCCATGCCCTGGGTGCCGGGCGCGTCCTCGTCGTCGTCGACCAGGTCGAACTGGGACCGGAGGACCTGGGCGCGGAACTGCTTCGGGATCGGCATCAGCTGTGCCCCGGCCGGGAGGAGGCCGTCCGAGACGAGCTGACGCATCATCGCGGACGACCAGCGGAGCAGCGTCACCTCGCCCTCCTTGAGCATCGCGCGGAGGGTGTCGGAGCCGCCCAGCTCCTCCAGGTGCGACGCCTGGGCGTCCAGCTCCTCGCCGACGCCCACTGAGCGGCCGGTGCGGCCGAGCTCCTTCACGAGCTGGGTGGCCTCCGCCCGGTACGGGGCGCCCTTCTCCAGCAACCTGTTCGCCTCGTCGATCCGGACGACGATCAGCGGGTCCGGGTCGAACCAGCGGAAGGCGTTGCGGCCGAGAAGCCGGTACCGGCGCTGCCGGGCCTCGGCGACCGCGACGGCCGCGCGGAGCATCAGGATCGCCTCCTCCTGGCTAGTGGCGTGCCAGTCGACCTGTCCGGCGGCCTCCGGGGCGGACTGGCCGCCCTTGAGGTCGGCGAACCAGGAGACGACCCGGTTCCGCTTCTCGGCGGCCAGGAGGTACTGGACCGTGCGGGACTTCCCGGCGCCGGTCGTGCCGAACACCAGCGAGCGCTGGGCGCTGCCGGTGTCGGGGTCGAACAGGCGGCGCTTCGCCGGGCGGCCGTTGTGGTACCGGCCCACGGTGATGTAGCCGCGGCGGTCCATCAGCATGTCGTCCAGGCTGGGCGGCGGCATGTCCGCGAGCGGGTTCGACGGGTACAGGGTGATCAGCCCGTGCCGGCCGGAGGTCTCGACGGCGATCAGCGACGGGTCGTCCAGCTCCAGCGCGGAGACCAGGGCGTCGAGGTCGTACCGCAGGATCTTGCCGGGCGGGACCTCGACGCTGATCTCGATGATCTCGGCGCGGGCCGGGGCGGCCGGGCGCCGGACGGCGGGCAGGGTGCTCACGGGCGGAGCTCCTTCGGTTCGGTGCTGACGGGCTGGCGGCGGATGCCGGTGATGACGGAGCCGGGCATCGCGTGCGGCGCGATCTGCTGCGCCCAGTAGGCGCCGGGGTCGGTCTCGATGACCTGGCCGACCGTCAGCCGGCGGACGGAGGCGCCGCGGCCGGGCAGGGGCCCGACCGCGATCAGCTCCTCCGGGACGTCCATCAGCGCGGACAGGTGCCGGATCGAGATGTCCGGGACCGGGGTGCCCGGGGTGACGGAGCGGATGACCGCGCGCATCGCCCGGGGGCCGGTGCGCTCGACGTCCTCCAGGACCGTGCCAGGGGCGGTGCCGCCCCCG
>NZ_JAKNTA010000158.1 GCF_022288725.1 Kitasatospora sp. A2-31
TACGTTCGGGAGGGATAACCGCTGAAAGCATCTAAGCGGGAAGCCTGCTTCGAGATGAGCACTCCCACCTCCTTGAGAGGGTAAGGCTCCCAGTAGACGACTGGGTTGATAGGCCGGATATGGAAGCCCTGTGAGGGGTGGAGTTGACCGGTACTAATAGGCCGAGGGCTTGTCCTCAGTTGCTCGCGTCCACTGTGTTGTTCTGAAACAACGACCCCCACCGCTCTGGCGGGTGGGTGGCGGATAGTTTCATAGTGTTTCGGTGGTCATAGCGTGAGGGAAACGCCCGGTTACATTCCGAACCCGGAAGCTAAGCCTCACAGCGCCGATGGTACTGCAGGGGGGACCCTGTGGGAGAGTAGGACGCCGCCGAACAATTCTTCTGAAGAACCCCCGATCCATTTCCTGGATCGGGGGTTCTTCGCATTTCGGAGGCGTTCGTACCGACCTGGCCGACGGCCCGGCCCCACCACGGCCGCCGCCTGCATCGGCCGGACGACGACGGCTCCGGAGCGTGCACGTGCGTGCCGGGCGGGTGGTTGCCGTGCGTGGTCACCTCCGGCCGTATGTCCCGCTCACCTCGGGCAGGGGACCATGGGTGTATGGCCAGAGACACGGGCCCCGTCACCCGGCCGCCTCTGCGCCGGCCGGGTGGCCGTCGTGGGCGGCAAGAGCCACGCGCAGTTACGGAAGAGCCTTCGGCGTACCGCCTGCGGTCGATGATGAACATCCGCAGCGTCGCCGGGCAGATGTTCGTCCTGCAGGTGTTGATCGTGCTGTTGCTCGTGGTGGCAGCCGTCGTCGCGCTGTTGATCCAGTCCCGCAGCGACCGGTACGACGCCGCCCGGGACCGCTCGCTCGCCGCCGCCCAGGCCTTCGCCCACAGCCCCGGGCTGGTGGACGCGATGCGGGGCCCCGATCCGAGCGCCGTGCTCCAGCCGCTGACGGAGGCGGCCCGCAAGGACGCCCACGTCGACTTCATCGTGGTGACCGACCGGAACGGCATCCGTTACACCCACCCCCAGCCCGAGCAGATCGGCAAGCAGTTCGTCGGCACCATCGGACCGTCGCTGAACGGCGCGGTCACCGTCGAACAGGTGCACGGCCCGCTCGGTCTGGAGTACCAGGTGGTGGTCCCGGTGGAGGACGCCGACGGTTCGGTCGTGGGCATCGTGTCGTCCGGGATGAAGGTCGCCAACGTTAGCAGCGCGGTCAACCGGCAGCTGCCGGTCGTCCTGGGCGCGGGCACCGTCGCGCTCGGCCTGGCCACGGCCGGTACGGCGCTGGTGGGCAGACGTCTCCTGCGGCAGACCCACGGTCTGGGGCCGGAGGAGATGACCAGGATGTACGAGCACCACGATGCGGTGCTGCACGCGGTGCGCGAGGGCGTGGTCATCGTCGGTGGCGACGGACGGGTCCGGCTCGCCAACGACGAGGCCCGTCGGCTGCTCGACCTGCCCGCCGACGTGGAGGGGCATGCCGTCACCGGTCTCGGCCTCGCGCCCCGGACGGCCCAACTGCTGGTCGCCGGCCGCGCGGTCAGCGATGAGGTGCTCCCGGTCGGTGAGCGTCTGCTGGCCGTCAAC
>NZ_JAKNTA010000159.1 GCF_022288725.1 Kitasatospora sp. A2-31
CCGCCGTGACCACCGAGGCGGCCACGAACACCTGCGCCAGCAGCCGCCGCGGGCTCCCGGCGGACGCCCGGGCCATCCATGCCCCGCAGGCGCGGAACAGGCCCTCGTCGTCGCACAGCTGCGCCAGCACCAGGACCGCGGCGAGGAAGCCGATGACCGGGCCCAGTCGCTCGGCCTCGTCCGCCGCGTGGGCCGGCGAGATCGCGCCGGTGGCGATCACCAGCCCGGCGGCCGGGACCGCGACCACGGCCTCCGGCCAACCCCACGGCCGAACCACCGCGCAGAGCAGAACCAGCGCCAGCAAGCCGATGGACAGCGCTTCTGCGGTCGACGTACTCAGGGGTCTGCTCCTTGCGTCCTGCGTCCTTGCGTCCTGCGTCCTTGCGTCCTCGCGGCGACGGTGACCGCTGACAGCATCCGCAATCGAACCCGAAACACCACGCCACGGCCGGTCGGCTGGCACCGACGGGACCCGTTGCTCACCCGGTGGACGTAACGCGCTCCGCATCCGCCGCTGAACGGCGTCCGCCGACCGATCGAGGAGACGGGCCGCAGGACGGTCGCGGGCCGCAGGACGGCCGGGCCGGTGAGGGCCCGGTGCGGACGACGGGTACGGTCTCCTCCCGCGGGCGCCGGGTCAGCCGGCCGCGACGCCCCGCAGCCGCTCCGCGGCGGCCTCGGGACTCACGTCGGTGACGAAGGCGTCCAGCCCCGATTCCACCCCCGCCAGGTACTTGAGCTTGCCGGGCGCGCGCCGGACGGTGAACAGCTCCAGATGCAGCGCCAGTTCGTCGCCGCCGCCCTTCGGCGCCTGGTGCCAGGCAGCGATGTACGGTGTGCGGTTCGGTGCGGAGCCGGCCGGCGCGGGGAACAGACGGTCGAAGCGGCGCAGCAGGTCGAGGTAGAGGCCGGGGAACTCGGCGCGCTCGGCCTCGTCCAGCGCGGTGAGGTCGCGGACCCGGCGGTTGGGGTAGAGGTGGACCTCGTACGGCCAGCGGGCGGCGAACGGTACGAAGGCCGTCCAGTGCTCGCCGCGCAGCACCAGCCGCTCGGGGGCGGCCCGTTCGGCGGTGAGGAGGTCCTCGAAGAGGTTCCGCCCGGTGCGGATCCGGTGCGCCGCTGCGCGGGCGATCATCCGGGTGGTGCGGGAGGGGACGAAGGGGAAGGCGTAGATCTGGCCGTGCGGGTGGGGGAGCGTGACACCGATCTCCTCGCCGCGGTTCTCGAAGCAGTAGACCTGCTGGACGTCGGGCAGGGCGGACAGTTCCGCCGTGCGGTCGGTCCAGGCGTCCAGGACGAGGCGGACGGCGGCCTCGTCCAGGTCGGCGACGGAGGCGTGGTGGTCGGGGGAGAAGCAGACCACCTCGCAGCGGCCGGTGCCCGGCCGGACGGTGTGCAGCGGGTCGTCGTGGGCCGCGACGTACGCTGCGGAGTCCGTGGCGAGCGAGGGGAACCGGTTCTCGAACACCACCACCTCGTAGTCGGCCGCTGGGATCTCGCTGAGCCGATCATCCTGGGAGGGGCAGAGCGGGCACTCGCCGGCCGGCGGGTGGTAGGTCCGCTGCTGGCGGTGGGCGGCGACCG
>NZ_JAKNTA010000016.1:0-5883 GCF_022288725.1 Kitasatospora sp. A2-31
GGCTGCCGCCCGTGACGGCCATCGGCTCCCAGCTCTCGGCGAGCTGGGTCGGTTCGCCGTCGGCGAGGTACACGTAGCTGGTGTGCATGACAGGGTCGCCGGGTCGGATCTCCAGCCGCGCCGCGATCCGGTCGTCGGCGGCCCGCGGCTGGGACTCGTGCCGCCAGGTGCCGGCCACGCCCTGCCGGGCCAACGTGGCCTCCGTGGGCGATCCCTCGCCGGGCGCGACGCGCTGACGGCGGACCAGGACGGGCGGCGGCTCGGGGCTGCGGACGAAGTACCCGCGTCCCTGCCTCGCGACGACGAGTCCGTCCTGTTCGAGGACGCGGTAGGCCGACTGGCCGACGGCGGTCGAGTAGCCGTGCTCGCGTCGGAGGTCGGCGAGCGAGGGGAGGCGGTCCCCGGGCTGGAACTCTCCGGCGGCGATCCGGGTGCGGAGGCCGTCGGCGATTCGCAGGTAGGGGGAGACGTCGTCGCCGTCTGACATGCGTGTCCTCCTACTGTGCGTGCGCGCTGGGTGACAGACTATGGGCTCTGGCTCTACTGTATGCATAGACCTGAGCCCGATACATACAGGGGGATCGGTGCAGATCGGCATGCGTGCGAGGACGGTCCGGGCCGCCCTGGCCCAGGCGGCGGGCGCCCCGGTGTGCGTCACCCACCCCCGCCCCGGGATCGTCCGGCTCATCGTGCCGGTCGGCCCCGGCGCCATAGAGCGCTGGGCCGACGTGCTCGACATCGTGACGCCGTGCCACGCCTGGGGATCGCTCAACGCCACCGGCACGGTGGCGCTGTGGGCGGAACTGGAGGAGCCGCAATGACCGTTGCCCAGCGGCCGGAGACGCCGCCCTACATCCTCATCACGCTGGACACGTCGCGCGCTGGCCGCTACGTCAGCGCCGAGTGCCAGTTGGACGCTCACCATGGGTGTCCGGGCGGGCTGTGGGACGAGGCCGGCGCCCGCGTGCTCGTCTGCCTCTGCGGACACCCCGGGTGCTCGTGCGCCCGCAATCTGCCAGGGGCGGACCAGTGAGCGTTCCCGATGGGGAGCCCGCCGAGGCAGACGACAGGCCGATCGAGCTGGGCATGTGCGAGTACTGCACTGCGTGGGTCCGCGGCCGATGGGTTCGGGACCAGACGCCCCACACGGCGATCGTCGAGCACTGCGACCCGGACCCCCGATCAGCCCCTCACCCACCCCTCGGCGTCGATAGCCTCGTTGAACTCAAAAGCGGATGCACGGGGGCTGCAGAAAGGGAACTCATGAACCACTTGCCGACGGCCGACGACCCGCAATCGGGCGCCGCGGTCGAGACGTTCCGCGGAACGAACGGTGAGCTCGTCCACGCGCGCCGCGCGCCGATGGGCCTGATCGTGGTGCAGCTCGATCAGGCCGCGGTTGCGATTCCCGCCGCCGAGGCCGCCCGACTCGGCCGAAGGATCCTCCGGCTGGCCAACTTGGAGGGGGAGGGAGGTGATCAGTAGTGGCATGCCCCAGGGGCTGCGGCTGCGCGATGTACGTGAACGGCAGGTACTGGCAGTGTCCGATGTGCGGGTACCTGGTGCCATACAACGGCTACGTGCCCGCGCCCGAGCAGCTGGATGACGCCAGGGCCGCGAGCCCTCTCCGCTGCTGACCAGGCCGACCCGGGCCGGCGTACTGCCTCGCGCCGACCCGGGTCTACTCATCCCGGAGGAGACGCCAGGTCGGGACGCCGAGCGCGCGGGCGGCTGCGACGAGGTCATCCAGGCTGGGCGGCGTGTGGCCGAGCTCCCAGTTGGAGATGGACTGCCGGTCGCGGTTGATCAGCGCGGCGAGCCGCTCCTGACTGACGCCGCGCTGGCGGCGTAAGAAGCGGATCCGGTCGCCGACCGCGCGACGTTCGTGCAGCTGGTGAGGGTCGGGCTGTCGTTGGGGTGGGGTCGGCACCCCTTGACGCTGGCGCGGCCTTGATCAAAAGTCTGCATACCAAGGTCATCACTTGATCGATTACCTGTTCGATAGGATCGCCCTACCGCAGCCCGGGGGGACAGACCGGGAGCACACCCTGTACACCCTCGCCATCCCCGACCTGATCGAGCCCGAGCAGCACGAGCGCCTAGGCGACGCGATCGCCTCCCTCGCCGCGGTACTGCAGGCAGCTCCGATACGGCCCGACCGCGCGAACGCGTACCTCTGGATGATCGCTGGCGAGGGCGGAGAGCAGCGCGTTCTGGACTACATGGGCGCCGAGTCCGCGTTCGAGCTCCGCTTCTACGCGGACGGCAGACACTACACTGCGACGATCACACGTCGGCGGTAGCTGCCTCGCGACGTGCCCACCAGTACAGGAGCTGTGCCACGGTGGCGGCGCCTGCGATCCGCCGCAACTCGGCCAGTCGGTTGTTGACAGTTCGTCGTGAGATGTTCAGCTCGGCTGCCGCGTCGTCCTGGTCAAGGCCGCGCGCGAGGCACCTCAGGATGCCCAGGTGTACCGGCAGTAGCGCGGCCTCCGTCGTCCCATCCCACGGTTCCGCTCGGGCCCAGTCACGTTCGAACCCTGCGGCGACGGCGGCGACCATCGCGGGATCAGTGACTACAGCCGCCTGCTCCTTACTGATCTCCTCGCCGGTCCAGGGGTCGAGGACCGCCACGAAGGCGACCTGGCGATCGATGACGATCGCCCGGCCGAAGGCCTTTCCCGTCCTGACCTGTGCGCCCTGCTCGGTCATGGTCTGGGCCCAGCGGGCGGTCGGCGCGTGGGTTCGGACGCTGGGCAAGTAGATGGTGCGCATCGCGGCCCGGCGGCGGAGGACGCCAAGGTCTCGCTGATAGCTGACGGCCAGCAGGTCCGCGGGCCGCGGGCCGGTCTGCTGGGCTGTCAGGAGCTCACGCTCACAGGTGTTGATCAGCCCTTCCAGCCGCTCGTTGATGGCCGCTTTGCCGGTCAGGATCTCGACGCCGCCGCGCTGGTGGCTGCTGCCTCCGGAGTGTGCGGCCTGGTATGCCGCGGCCAGCGCAGAGACCTGGACAGGAAGTATCTGAGCCTCGGCGATCAGGTCGCCGGCCGCGCGCAGGAGTTCGGTGCGTCGGTCACGCAGTGCCGACAGCGGGTCGAGCGCAACGTAGTTTCCCGGCCGGCCCGTGTCGGGGGCGACGAGGTGGGTCGCGACGAGCTGATCGAGCTCCGGGCAGGGCGCCGGATCTGTGTGCTTGCCGGACAGGATGCCGAGGTACAGATCGCGCACTGCACGAACAGGAAAGAATCGACCTGATGACGCATCAGCCTTCATCCCGATTGCCCCGATTCGCCCTAGATCCCGATTGCCTAATTGTGCAACGTTCGCAGGATATCGCGAGCAGGGTTGATCCGAATTTGAACGGTCTACATGCTGGATCCCAGAGGGGGAACGGCCCCCTCCGCTCACCGGAAGGGGTGAACGATGCACGCTGTCCGTCGCACGGCAGGGATCCTCACCGCCGGCCTCGCCCTCGCGGGCGCCGCAATCGCCATCACCGCGACTCCGCCCTCGGGGCCCGTCGTTCCGGCCGCCGACTCTGTCTGGGGTGCCGTCCCGGTCGAGCCTGCGCCCCACCCGACCCCGGCACCGACCGCGACCCTCGCGGACTCGGTCTGGGGCTAGCGGCTCGCGCCGCTCCACGTGCTCCCGCCCCGCAGTGCCCGCTTGCATCGGGCGCTGAGGGGCGGGAATTCAAGGGGCTGCGGTAGGAACCCTCATTGCTGGGAGGCATCCGGATCCTACCCGCCCCTCGACGCCGCCCCGTACCCCCCAAGTGGAGGGGTGCGGGGCGGCTCGTGCGCCCAGAGGCAGGGAGAACCCAGGGAGTCCTCAGGGAGGAGCCGTGCCGCAGGGAGTGTGCAGGGAGGCTTTGTCCGGGGAGCCTCGGGGATTCATGGGGAAACATGGGGAGCCCGTTCGCCCTGTTCAGTGCCCCGACGACGCCTCTCCAACGGTTCCGTTGCTGACCTCGGGCTCCTCGACGAAGTCCACCTTCTTGAACTGGCGGTTCATGTCCGCCTTGACCGCCGCCCCCGCCCCGACCAGGGCCATGTCTGCCGCCCATCGAGCCACCGCCGCCTCCAGGGAGTCCTGAGGGAGAATTTGCTTCTGAGGGGGTTCGAACCACGCGTTGATCGCCGAGCGCCCCCGCTGTACCGCTCCGGGGACCATGTGCCCGTACACCTCCAGCGTAATCTTCACGGTGGCGTGTCCCATCCACGTCGACACGGTCACCGGGTTCTCGCCCGCCCCGAGGTTGACCGACGCGTAGGTGTGGCGGAGGCAGTGGAATCCGTGCTCGCGGGTGTCGCCGTACGTCTTCGCCGGCCGCCGCCAGCTCACGTCTGGCAACGTCGCCAGGTCCAGCCGCTGGACGATGCCAGCGTGTTCCAGCGCGGGCTTCCAGTAGCTCGTGTTGAAAACGCCGGGAAGGACTGGCGTGCCCTTCTCCGCCAGGACGATGAGCCGAGCTGTACGGGGCTTGCGCTGCTTCGCTTCCTGCTCAGTCGCCGGCTCCTCTGGGTCCTGCCAAGGCAGCGTGATCTGAACGGGCGGGTAGGACGCGATGTGTGCCCGGATGCGGGCCGCCACGTTCGGCGCCACCGGCACCCGGCGTGTCTTCTTGCCCTTCGGAAGGCAGAAGTAGGGACGCCCGCGCTCGTCGAACCGCAGCTGGCGCTGGATGAACACCTCTTCGGCATCCCAGTCGAAATCCTCTGCTGCCAGGCCGAGCGCCTCACCCTGCCGCAGCCCGAGACCGACGCCCAGGTCGACCATCACCCTGTAGCGGTCGGCCAGGCCGGCACGGATCGCGTCGACGGTCTCTTTCGACCAGGCCTTCGCCTTCCGGCCTTCCTCTGGGGTCGGCTTGAGCTCGCTGTGCTCACGGCACGGGTTCTCAACGATCCGCTTCGCCTTGCGCGCAGTCTCCAGGATGGTGCTCAGGTGCGCCCAGATCGCCTGAGCAGAGGTCACGCCCACCCTGGTGAGCAGGTCGGCCTTCCATTCCTTCAGCGCTTCGTAGTCGATCTCCAGGAGCTGCAGGTGCCCGAGGTAGGGGATGATGTGCCGCCACACTCTGCTCTTAACCGACGCGCGGGACGAGACCGGATACGCGGCGCTCGGCCACCACTTCTGGACGATGTAGTCCTCCAGGAGGATCTGACCGTCGCGCGGGTCGACGAATCGACCCTCTGACTTCTTCGTCGTGGCCTGAGCGAGCCAGATCTTGGCATCGCCCGAGGCGTGGAACGAGCGCGAGCGCACGCCCGGGATGCCGGCGACCTTGTAGCGCTTCCCCTTGCCCCATAGCGCGGTGCGTTCGCGCTTACCTGTCGCGGGGTTCGGCCGCTTCTTCAGCCAGCGATCTTCGATGTACCCAGCCACCGGGCGCCCCCCTCCAGGTCGGCGATGCGGGCCCGCAGGACCCAGGTGGTGACGCTCAGTTCGGCGGCCAGCTCGGCCTCGCTGGTGGCCCACTGCCGGGCCGCACAGAAGTCGGACAGCGCGATCAGCTTGCGGCTGGCCCTCAGGTCGGCACGGCGCTCGGCACGCATGCCGTCCCCACGGCCGCAACCGGTGTCCCCTGCGAGAATGTGCTCGACTTCGTGCGCGAGGACGCACCGTTCCTCGGTCGGGCTCAGCCCCTTGGCGATGATGACGACGCGCTGTGCGGGGGCCCATGCGCCCCATGTGTCCCGCAGCCAGTACCGGATGACGGGTATGCCCATCTGCTCCAGCGCGGCGTGCGGATCGTACGACAGCCCAGCTACTTCGGCGGCGGCTGCGGGCATGCCTCTCCCCCTGAATCCTGACGTGTGGGAGGCATGCCGGAGGTTGAATTCTGGCATATGCGCGTGGGGAAACGTGAGGAAATATGCA
>NZ_JAKNTA010000016.1:5893-26342 GCF_022288725.1 Kitasatospora sp. A2-31
ACCCGACCCCGGCACCGACCGCGACCCTCGCGGACTCGGTCTGGGGCTAGCGGCTCGCGCCGCTCCACGTGCTCCCGCCCCGCAGTGCCCGCTTGCATCGGGCGCTGAGGGGCGGGAATTCAAGGGGCTGCGGTAGGAACCCTCATTGCTGGGAGGCATCCGGATCCTACCCGCCCCTCGACGCCGCCCCGTACCCCCCAAGTGGAGGGGTGCGGGGCGGCTCGTGCGCCCAGAGGCAGGGAGAACCCAGGGAGTCCTCAGGGAGGAGCCGTGCCGCAGGGAGTGTGCAGGGAGGCTTTGTCCGGGGAGCCTCGGGGATTCATGGGGAAACATGGGGAGCCCGTTCGCCCTGTTCAGTGCCCCGACGACGCCTCTCCAACGGTTCCGTTGCTGACCTCGGGCTCCTCGACGAAGTCCACCTTCTTGAACTGGCGGTTCATCGACTTCGCCAGGAACCAGGTGGCCACGCCGAGGGCGGCGAAGACCACGAAGCCCAGCAGGCCGGGGGTCACCTTGGTCTCGTCGAGGGCGAGCTCGGCGGCGAGGTGGGTGAGGTTCACGGGGGCACTCATATCTCTATGGTGGCCCGGCCCACGGGGAGCCGGGCCACCGGGGGGCGGTTCAGTCGCGCGTGTCGGCGGCCTCGGCCGCCAGGCTGGGGGTGCGCAGGCCGGCGAACAGGTCGTCCTCCGGCAGGTCGACGTCGATCAGGGTGCGGGACAGCTCGTAGTCCTCGGTGGGCCAGACCTCGCGCTGGACGTCGAGGGGGACGCGGAACCACGGGCCGTCCGGGTCGATCTGGGTGGCGTGCGCGATCAGCGCCCGGTCCCGGGTCTCGAACCAGTCCTCGCAGCGGACCCGGGTGGTGATCTCGCGCTCCTTGCGGCCGCTCTTCTCCCAGCCCGCGATCCATTCGCCGTAGGGCGACTCCAGGCCGTGCTCGGTGAGGTAGGCGTGCAGGGCGCGGATCCGGCCCATCGGGAAGCCGTGGTTGTAGTAGAGCTTCAGCGGCTGCCAGGGCTCGCCGGCGTCCGGGTAGGCGTCCGGGTCACCGGCGGCGTCGAAGGCCAGCATGGTGATCTTGTGGGTCATGATGTGGTCCGGGTGCGGGTACCCGCCGTTCTCGTCGTAGGTCGTGATGACCTGCGGCTTGAACTCGCGGATCAGCCGGACCAGCGGCTCGGCCGCCTCCTTGACGTCCTGCAGGGCGAAGCAGCCCTCCGGCAGCGGCGGCAGCGGGTCGCCCTCGGGCAGGCCCGAGTCGACGAAGCCCAGCCAGGCCTGCTTGATCCCGAGGATCGCGCGGGCCTCGTCCATCTCCTTGCGCCGGACCTCGTGGATGTTCTCCTCGATCTCCGGCCGCCCCTGCAGCTTGGGGTTGAGGACCGACCCGCGTTCCCCCCCGGTGCAGGTGGCCACCAGCACGTCCACCCCCTGGTCGACGTACATGGCCATGGTGGCCGCGCCCTTGCTGGACTCGTCGTCCGGGTGGGCGTGCACCGCCATCAGTCGCAACTGCTCAGTCAACGCGTGCGTTCCTTCCACAATGTCCGGGCGTCCCGCCCGCAAGGCCGGTCCGCCCATCGGTCTGAGCCGCTCGGTTCGGGGCCGCGTCACCGCGGGACCGGCCGGAGAGCGCGCCGCGGCGGTCAGCCGCCGCGCCGCCGACACGGCCGAGCCCCGCCCCCGCCGGACCGGCCGCGGGCGTGCCCCTCCTATAGTGACGGACTGGAGGAGCGTCGCATTCCCCCGGCATCACCGGGGCGTCGCCCGGCCCCGGGCCGGGAGCAGGCCCTCGCAGGAGAGGAACGAGCCCGATGACCGCAGGCACCACCACCCCGCAGCTGCCCGAGGGGCGCTACGGCCGACGCGACGACCGCGAGTCGGACCGCCGCCTCAAGGCGGTGGGCGCGGTCTGCGCCGTGGTCGCGCTGGGCCTGCTGGCCTGGCTCGGCGGCTCCTACCTGATCCGCGAGACCACGATGAACGGGCTCGTGCCGACCTTCGAGGCGGTCTCGGACGGGGAGATGAAGCTCCACCTGGCCGTGCGCAAGAGCGACGGCACCTCCGGCAGCTGCACCGTCCGCTCGCAGGGCGCGGACGGCGCGGTGGTCGGCGTGGCGGACTTCCCCGTCCCGGCCGGCGGCTCCAGCTACGACGCCTGGGTGAGCCTGCGGACGACCGCCCGCGGCACCACCGCCGAGCTGCTGGGCTGCACCCCCGCCAAGTGACGCCGGCCATGTGACCCGGCGGAAAGGTGGCCCCGGGCACGGGGGCCCGGAGCAGGGCGGACGCCCTGCGGACCGGTCCGCAGGGCGTCCCGGCCGGGTGATCGTCGGCGCGCCGCCGCCGGGCGGGCGCATATTCGATCTGGAGAGCGGGAATCCGTAGAGGAGTCCTGCGGACCGGCTCCTGTACATCTCGGCGCAACGCCACCGTCAACGGCACGCCAACGGCCCTCCCGCTTGTCGGCGGGAGTTGTTAGGCTCGTGGTTTCGCCCCTTCCGCACCTAGAGGTACGGGAGCGGGCGTTGCTTTGTAGTTACGACCGATATCTCCACCACCGATATCTCGACCACCGACCTGCTGACGACTCACACCCTCAGCACAGCCCCAGCACCTACGAGGAGCACCTGTGACCCAGACCAGCGACCACGTGACCTGGCTCACTCAGGCCGGCTACGACCAGCTCAAGGCCGAGCTGGACCACCTGACCGGCACCTGGCGCATCGAGATCGCCCAGAAGATCGAGGCGGCGCGCGAAGAGGGTGACCTCAAGGAGAACGCCGGCTACCACGCCGCCAAGGAGGAGCAGGGCAAGTACGAGCTGCGCATCCGCCAGCTCACCCAGCTCCTGGAGCGCGCCAAGGTCGGCGAGGCCCCCGCGGACTCGGGCGTGGTGGCCCCGGGCATGGTCGTCACGGTCGCCTTCGACGGCGACGAGGACGACACGATGACCTTCCTGCTCGGCTCGCGGGAGATGGCCGGCAGCGACGACCTGGACATCTACTCGCCGCAGTCCCCGCTGGGCCGCGCCATCGACGGCAAGAAGGTGGGCGACGAGGCCGACTACGAGCTGCCCAACGGCAAGCAGGCCTCGGTCAAGATCACCGACGTGAAGCCGCACAACGGCTGAGCCCCGCACACATCGAGGGCGGCCGCGGAGCCCATGGCTCCGCGGCCGCCCTCGTGCGTCCGGCGTCATGCGTCCGGCCCTCGCGGGCGACCGACCCCCGCGGGACGCCGGGCGTCAGCCCGCGGCCGAGCGGTACTTGCGCACCGACAGCCAGGAGAAGACCACGGTGATCAGCACCGACCAGAGCACCGACACCAGCGCGGCGTGCTGCATCGGCCAGGCGGAGTCCACCGGGCCGACCTGGTTGCCGAAGAGGTCACGGCAGGCCTGCACGGTGGCGCTGAACGGGTTCCAGTAGGCGATCGGCTGCAGCCAGCCCGGCATCGAGCTGATCGGCACGAAGGCGTTGGAGATGAACGTCAGCGGGAAGAGCCAGATCAGCCCGGCCGAGGTGGCCGCCTCGGGGCTGCGCACCGAGAGGCCGATCAGCGCGCCGATCCAGGAGAAGGCGTAGCCGAGCAGGAGCAGCAGCCCGAACGCGCCCAGCGCCGACAGGACGCCGTCGTGGATCCGCCAGCCGACCGCCAGCGCCACCACGGCGAGCACCACCAGGGTGAAGGCCGTCTGGCAGAGGTCCGCCAGAGTGCGGCCGACCAGCACGGCGGAGCGGGCCATCGGCAGCGAGCGGAACCGGTCCACCAGGCCCTTGGTCATGTCCTCGGCGATGCCGGCCGAGGCGCCGGCGGTGGCGAAAGTGACGGTCTGGGCGAAGATGCCCGCCATCAGGAACTGGATGTAGGTGTCGGAGCTGGCCTGCGTCCCGGGGATCTGGATGGCCCCGCCCATGACGTAGGAGAACAGCAGCACGAACATCACCGGCTGCATGAGCCCGAACACCACGATCTCGGGGATCCTGGTCATCCGGCGCAGGTTCCGCTTGGCGACCACCCAGGAGTCGTGCAGGGTGGCGGCCGCGCCCCGGCGCTGCTTGGGCATCGCCCCGCCGATGGCGTGCTCGGTGGCGGTCGTCATCTCACAGCTCCTTGCCGGCCGCGACGGCCTGCTTGTCGGGGCCCTGACCGCCCTCTCCGTCGTCGCCGGCTCGGCCCTTGCCGTGCCCGCGGCCCCGGCCGCCCTTGCCGGTGGTGCCGCCCTCGTCCTCGGCCTCGGTGGCGTGGCCGGTGAGGGAGAGGAAGACGTCGTCCAGGGTGGGCCGGCGCAGACCGATGTCGTCGATCTCGATCGAGCGCGCGTCCAGCTCGCGGATGGCGTCCGCTAGCACCTTGGCGCCGCCGCTGACCGGCACGGTGATCCTGCGGGTGTTCTTCTCCACCGCCGGCTCGCCGATGGCGTAGGCGGAGAGCGCCGAGACGGCGTCGGCGACCAGGTCGGCTCGGTGCACCACGACCTCGATCCGCTCGCCGCCGATCTGCGCCTTGAGCCGGTCGGCCGTCCCGCGGGCGATCACCCGGCCGTGGTCGACCACGGCGATGTCGTGGGCGAGCCGGTCGGCCTCCTCCAGGTACTGCGTGGTGAGCAGCAGCGTGGTGCCCTGCTCGACCAGGGTCTCGATGACCTCCCAGAGCGCGAGCCGGTTGCGCGGGTCGAGACCGGTGGTCGGCTCGTCCAGGAACATCACGGGCGGCCGGACGACCAGCGCGGCGGCGAGGTCGAGCCGGCGCCTCATGCCGCCGGAGTAGGTCTTGGCGGTGCGGTCCTTGGCCTCGGTGAGGTTGAACCACTCCAGCAGCTCCAGCGCGCGCGCCTTCGCGTCGCGGGCGCGCATCTGGTAGAGCTCGCCGACCATCTGGAGGTTCTCGAACCCGGTCAGGTACTCGTCGACCGCGGCGTACTGGCCGGAGAGTCCGATCAGGCTGCGGACCCGGTTCGGGTGCTTGAGCACGTCGACGCCGGCCACCGTGGCGCGGCCGGAGTCGGGGCGGAGCAGGGTGGTGAGGACGCGCACGGTGGTGGTCTTGCCGGCGCCGTTCGGGCCGAGCAGCCCGAGCACCGTGCCCTCGGGGACGTCCAGGCTGACGCCGTCCAGGGCTCGTACGTCGCCGAAGGTCTTCACCAGGTTCTCGGCTTGGATGGCTGGCGCCATGGGCCTGCCTCATCTCCTCGGACGATATGAGCGATCTGTCCCACTCTGCCCCGGACCGAGGCGAGCGGGCGACCCGGTTTTCACCATGCCGCCACAGAACGCGATGTATCGCGAGTCTGGCAGCACGCGATATATCGCGTCAAGGGTCGGAGCTCCGCCATCGTGGCAGGGACCACTGACAACCGGGAGGCGGACGGGGAACGGGATGCCTACCGGGAGACGACGTACCCCGCGTCGCGCAGTTCGCCGACCACCGCCGCGCAGTGCTCCGGCCCCTTGGTCTCCAGGTGGAGGTCCACCTCCACCTCGGCCAGCCCCAGTCGCGGGTCGATCCGCACGTGCGCGACGTCCAGCACGTTCGCGTCCAGCCGGGTCAGCACCCCGAGCAGGTCGGCCAGCGAGCCCGGCTTGTCCGCCAGCCGCACCCGCAGCGACAGGTAGCGGCCGGCCGCCGCCAGGCCGTGCCGGAGCACCCGCTGCATCAGCTGCGGGTCGATGTTGCCGCCGGAGAGCACCGCCACCACCGGGCCCTCGAAGGCGTCCGGATGCTCCAGCAGGGCCGCCACCGGGCTGGCCCCGGCCGGCTCCACCACCAGCTTCAGCCGTTCCAGTCCGAGCAGCAGGGCGCGGGAGATCGAGTCCTCGGAGACCGTCCGGACCCCGTCCGCCAGCGTGTTGACCACCTCGAACGGGATGTCCCCGGGCCGGCCGACCATGATCCCGTCCGCCATGGTGGCGAAGTGCTCCAGCGAGACCGGGCGCCCCGCCATCAGCGAGGGCGGGTACGCGGCCGCGCCCGCCGCCTGCACCCCGATCACCCGGACGTCCGGGCGCAGCGGCTTCACCGCCGCCGCGATCCCGGCCAGCAGCCCGCCACCGCCCACCCCGACCAGGACGGTGCGCACCTCCGGGCACTGCTCCAGGATCTCCAGGCCGACGGTGGCCTGGCCGGTGACGACGTCCCAGTGGTCGAAGGGGTGGATGAACACCGCGCCGGTCGCCTCCGAGTACCGCTGCGCGGCCAGCAGCGCCTCGTCCACGGTGGCACCGTGCAGCCGGACCTCGGCGCCGTACTCGCGGGTCGCCGCGACCTTGGGCAGCGGCGCGGCCACCGGCATGAAGACCGTCGAGTGCACCCCGAGCAGGGAGGCCGCCAGCGCGACCCCCTGGGCGTGGTTGCCGGCGCTCGCCGCGACCACGCCTCCCGCCCGCTGCACCGGCGAGAGCCCCGCGATCCGCACGTACGCCCCGCGCAGTTTGAACGAGCCGGTGCGCTGCAGGTTCTCGCACTTCAGGTGGACCGGCGAGCCGATCAGCGCGGAGAGGTGGCGGCTGCCCTCCATCGGCGTGACCCGGGCGACCCCGGCGAGCATCTTCTGGGCGCCGCGGACGTCGTCGATGGTGATCGGCCAGCTGTGCATGGCGCCAGCCTACGGCGGACGGCACCGCCGGCCGGGGACGTCGGTACTGTTCCCGGGCCCGTCCGCGCCGCGTACGCTGCTGGTTCTGAGCCTCTCTCACCGCACGACGATCGTGAGCCGCGATGACGACGCCCTCGCCCCAGGCCACCGACCGCACCGACCCCGTGCACACCCAACTCCAGTACCAGCTCGCGGTGCTCGCCCGGCGGATGGAACAGGTCCGCAGCTCCGGCGGGCTGGGCGCCCTGGACCGGGCCGCCTACCTGCTGCTCGACCGGCTGGAGCGGCACGGGCCCGCCAACGTCAAGGCCCTCGCCGACGCGCTCGGCGTCGACTCCTCCACCGTCACCCGGCAGGTCGCCCCGCTGGTGGCGGCCGGCCTGGTCGGCCGGGTCCAGGACCCGGCCGACCGCCGCGCCGTCCGGCTCGCGCTGACCCCGCTCGGCGCCGGCCGGCTGGCCGAGGTCCTGGCCGGGCGGGCCGAGCTGGCCCGCCGGCTGCTGGCCGACTGGCCGCCCGAGGAGCAGCGCGCGTTCTGCGCCCTGCTGGCCCGCTTCAACCACTCCATGGAGTCGTACACGGCGGGCCGGCAGGGCGCCTGACCGTCTCCGGCCGGGTCAGCCGAGGGCCTGCTGCAGGTCGGCCAGCAGGTCGTCGATCGACTCGATGCCGACCGACACCCGGACCAGGTCCGCGGGGACCTCCAGGGCCGAGCCGGCCACCGAGGCGTGGGTCATCCGGCCCGGGTGCTCGATCAGCGACTCGACGCCGCCCAGCGACTCGCCGAGGGTGAACAGCTGCGCGCGGTTGCAGACCTCGACCGCCGCCTCCTCGCCGCCGTTGACGCGGAAGGAGACCATGCCGCCGAAGGCCTTCATCTGCTTGGCGGCGATGTCGTGCCCGGGGTGCTCCGGCAGGCCGGGGTAGAGCACCTGGCTGACCTTGGGGTGGCCGGCCAGCAGCTCGGCGACCCGCTCGGCGTTGGAGCTGTGCCGGTCCATCCGGACGCCGAGGGTCTTGATGCCGCGCAGCACCAGCCAGGCGTCGAACGGGCCGGAGACCGCGCCCATCGCGTTCTGGTGGTACGCGACCTCCTCGCCGAGGGCCGCGTCGGCCAGCACCAGGGCGCCGCCGACGACGTCCGAGTGCCCGCCCATGTACTTGGTCGTGGAGTGCACGACCGCGTCGGCGCCGAGCGCGATCGGCTGCTGCAGGTACGGGCTGGCGAAGGTGTTGTCGACGACCAGCAGCGCGCCGGCGCCGTGCGCGATCTCGGCGAGCGCGGTCAGGTCGGTGATGCCCAGCAGCGGGTTGGACGGGGTCTCCACCCAGACCGCGCGGGTGTTGGGACGCAGCGCCTCGCGGACGGTGGCGAGGTCCTGGGTGTTGGCGACGGAGAACTCGACGCCCCAGCGGGTCAGGACCTTGGCGAACAGCCGGAAGGTGCCGCCGTAGGCGTCGTTGGGGATCACGATGTGGTCGCCCGGCTTGAGGATGGTGCGCAGCAGGGTGTCCTCGGCCGCGAGGCCGGAGGCGAAGGCGAGGCCGCGGGCGCCACCCTCCAGTGCCGCGAGGCACTCCTCCAGCGCGGTGCGGGTCGGGTTGGCGCTGCGGCTGTACTCGTAGCCGCCCCGCAGGCCGCCCACCCCGTCCTGCTTGTAGGTGGACACCTGGTAGATCGGCGTGACGACGGCCCCGGTCTGGGGGTCTGCTTCCTGACCCGCGTGGATGGCGAGGGTCTCGAAGCCCTGGGGAAGCTGGTGCTCGGTCATGTGTCCGAGCGTAGTGGGCGAACGCGGGGGCGCCTCCCGGAAGGGCGGAGGTGCCCGGAATCCGCGGGCCGCCGTCCGTGTTGGAACCTGCGCCACCCTTCCCGACCCGATGGAGCAGGCCGTGCTGTTCAACCGCGTCAAGACCTCGCTCGTCCCCGCCGACCAGGCACTGCCCGGCCGGGAGACACCGGCCTTCACCCTGCGCGAGCCGCACACCGTGCTCGGCAACCCGCTCACCGGCCCGTACCCGGAGGGGCTGGAAGTGGCCGATTTCGGCCTCGGCTGCTTCTGGGGCGCCGAGCGCACGTTCTGGCGCCTGCCCGGCGTCTGGACGACGCTGGTGGGCTACCAGGGCGGATTCACCCCCCATCCGACGTACGACGAGGTGTGCAGCGGGTTGACCGGGCACACCGAGGCGGTCCGGGTGGTCTTCGACCCGGCGGTGATCCCGTACGAGCGGCTGCTGAAGACCTTCTGGGAGGCGCACGACCCGACCCAGGGGAACCGGCAGGGCAACGACGTAGGAACCCAGTACCGGTCGGCCGTCTACACCCACTCACCGGCCCAGGCGGCGGCCGCGGTGGCCACCCGGGACGCCTTCCAACCCGCGCTGACCGCCATCGGCCTGGGCCCGATCACCACCGAGATCGCCCCGGCCGGCCCGTTCTACCCGGCCGAGCCGTACCACCAGCAGTACCTGTCCGACGCCAAGAACCCGAACGGCTACTGCGGCCTCGGCGGCACTGGGGCAAGCTGCCCGATCGGGGTGGCCCGCACCGGGGGCTGAGCGGACGGGCAGCGGGGGCGTCCGCGGCGCAGACTGGAAGGACCAGCCGGTCGGCTCCGTTCACCGTTGCTGGTGGCGGAGCCTGCCGCCGTCCCGAGGAGGAACCGATGGCCGGTCTGATCCGCAAGAGCTTCGACGAACCCGAGGAGGTCCGGCCCTTCGAGGCGGGCATGGGGGAACTCCGCATGGTCAACCAGGAAGGCGGCGGGGTCGGACGGGCGGTCTTCCAGCCCGGCTGGCAGTGGTCCAAGCACATCAAGCCGATCGCGGGCACCGAGAGCTGCCAGGCCTCGCACATCGGGTACGTGCTCTCCGGCCGGATGAAGATCGTGATGGACGACGGCGAGGAGGCCGAGTTCGGCCCCGGCGACCTCATGATCTGCCCGCCCGGCCACGACGCCTGGGTGCTCGGGGACGAGCCGTGCGTCGCGCTCGACTGGCAGGGCTTCGTGGACTACGCCAAGCGCTGACCCCGCCCGGGTCCCCCCACCGCCCCGCCGGGCTGCTGTCCGGCGGGGCGTGATGTGTCCTCCGGACGTGCGGCGTGCGGGCGGCGGGCGTGCGGGCTGCGAACGTGCGGGCTGCGGGCTGCGGGCGTGCCGGCCGGCCCCGGGCTCAGAGCGCGCTGCCGGCCTTCCAGGCGGCCCAGCCCATGTTCCAGCCGTTCAGCCCGTTGGACGGCTCGACCGTCTTGTCGCCGGAGTTCACCACCTCGACCACGTCGCCGACCATCGAGCTCCGGTAGAACCTGGCGCCGTCCGCGCCCTGGTCCTGCGCGCCCTTGACGTCCTGCAGGCCGACGCAGCCGTGGCTGGTGTTCTGACTGCCGAAGATCGACGGCGGCGACCAGTAGTTGCCGTGGATGAAGGTGCCGGAGGTGGTGAGCCGCTGGGCGTGCGGCACGTCCGAGATGTCGTACTCGCTGCCCAGGCCGACGGTCTGCGAGTTCATCCGGGTCTGCTGGAACCGCTCGGAGATGACCATCTTGCCGCCCCAGGTCCGGTACTCGGACGAGCCCCCGGAGATCGCGTACACCGCGCTGACCTGGCCGTCGGTGGTGACGGTGAGCTTCTTCGCGGCGAGGTCGGCGACGCTGGTCTGGGCACGCCCGACGGTGAAGCGGACGTCCTTGGACTGGGTGCCGTAGACGCCCTTGGCGCCCTGGACGTCCTTCAGCCGGAGCTTGAGGGTGACCTCGGTGCCCTTGGCCCAGTACTCCTGCGGCCGGAAGTCGAGGCGGGTGCTGGAGAACCAGTGCCCGACGATCTCGACGCCCGGCTCGGCTATGACGGTGATCGCCTGCTGGACCGCCCGGCGGTCGGTGACCGGCTTGCTGAAGTTGATCGAGACTGGCATGCCGACGCCGACGACGGAGCCGTCCTCGGGGGTGAAGTAGCCGACGAAGGTGTTGGCCGGGGTGGCGGTGGTGAAGGTGGCGTCGGCGTTCGCCTCCAGCCGGTCCTTGTCGGTGGCCGTGGCGGTGACGGTGTACTTGGTGCCGCTGACCGGCGCCGTGGCGGAGGTCCAACCGGTGCCGTCCGCGGAGAGCTCGCCGGCCAGCGCCCTGCCGGCCGAGTCGACGACCTTGACCGTGCCCAGCGTGCCGCCGGTGACGGTGACCTTGACCGGGTCGCTGAAGCTCGCGGCGGTGGCGCCGTCGGCGGGCGTCACGGTGATCACGGCCGCCGAGGTCCTCGGCGAGCTGCTCGACCCCGCCGCCGTCCCGCTCCCGTCGGCCCCCGGGGAGCCGGATCCACCCGCGGAGCCGGACCCGCCGGCCGGGTCGCCGACCTCGTCACCCTTGCTGTCGTTGCAGGCCGCGAGCAGCAGCACCGGTGCGCCGATCAGCCCGGCCAGCACGCCGCGCCGGCTCCAGTGCCCGCCGGCCGGCCGGCCCCGCCCGTCCCGTGGTGTCACGTCGCGCTCTCCCTGCTGATCATCCCGGCCCTGTGATCATCCCGGGCATTACGGATACAAGAACGCAATCCGCCCCTTCACGGTTCCATCACCAACGGGAAACGTTGGTATGAGCCTACTCAACTGACCGCCAAACATGCCAAATATGGACAGAGCGCCCGACCTGCACGGGCAGGTCGGGCGCTCATGAGCCTTGGCGGGCGAGCGGCTACTCGGCGGACTCCTCCACCGTGTACTCGTCCCAGCCCTCGCCCTCCGGGTCGAACTCGGTCTGGGCGGACTCCCAGGTCGCGGAGGCGAGCTCCACACCCGGGACGTCGCCGAGGAGGGCGACCGGGTCGATGAAGTGGGCGAGCGAACCCGACGGGTCCACCTCGATGGCCTCGACGGACTGGGCGCGCTCGTCGTCGTCGAGGTACTCGTCGTCCGCCACCTGCTGCAGGGCGGCCGCCTTGAGCGCACCCTCGTCGGTGATCTCGGCGATGAGCTCGATGCTGAGCCGGACGTAGCGCGGAGCGTCCTGGCCGGTCGTGTCAGTGCTGGTCATGCGTGCGAGCGTACGGGAAACCGCCCGCGGGCACCGGACGGCAGCACCCCGGACGCGCACCGCGGCACTCCGACGACCGGCGGCACCCCGGCAACCAGCAGGGCCGGCCCCTCCGGAGAAGGACCGGCCCTGCCGCCTCCGCCGTGGCTCCCCCACCCGGGAGCCGCGGAGACGCGCCGAACGGCGCGGCGGTTGCCGCGGGAGCCACCGCACCCTGACACCGGCTGGAGCCGGGCAGGAGCGGGACGACGGCGCCTCCCGCGGAGGGGACACGGCCGGCCGGATCAGGGCCGACCTGCGTGTCCTGAGACGACCGCGCCCGCCGGGGAGCCGCTCCCGGTCGGTCGCCGTCACCTCGCTCGGTGTCTCGCCGTTGACCCCAACGATGCACGAGCCGTGTTAAGCGCGTGCTGCGCGCAGGTGACGCCGGTGTACCACTTCGCCCGCGGACGAACCCTCAGCCGCCACGGAGCGGATCGGGACTGACCCGGGGTCAGTGACCGGTCCGGCTGGCGAGGAAGCCCAGCAGGTCCTGGCGGGTGACGATGCCCTGGGGCTTGCCCTCGACCAGCACCACCGCGGCGTCGGCCTTCTCCAGCACGGTCATCAGGTTGGTGACGGTCTCGCCCGAGCCGACCACCGGCAGCGGCTTGGACATGACCTTGTCCAGCGTGTCGGTCAGCTGGATCTCGTTCGAGAAGACGCCCTCCAGCAGCAGCTTCTCCACCACCGAGCCGATCACCTCGCCGGCCATGATGTCGGGGTGCCCGGCGCCCGGGGAGACCACCGGCATCTGCGAGACGCCGTACTCGCGCAGCACCCGGACCGCCTCGGCGACGGTCTCGTTCGGGTGCATGTGGACGAACTGGGGGATGCCCTCGTGCTCGATGGCGTCCTTGCGGGCCAGCACCTCGCCGATGTGCGCCTCGTCGGTGGCCGACGGCAGGAAGCCGTAGTCCGCCATCCAGTCGTCGTTGAAGATCTTGGACAGGTAGCCGCGGCCGCCGTCCGGCAGCAGCACGACCACGACGTCGTCCGGTCCGAGGTCGCGGGCGACCTCCAGCGCGGCCACCACGGCCATGCCGCAGGAGCCGCCGACCAGCAGGCCCTCCTCCTTGGCGAGGCGGCGGGTCATCTGGAACGAGTCCTTGTCGGAGACGGCGACGATCCCGTCCGCGACGTTGCGGTCGTAGGCGGTCGGCCAGAAGTCCTCACCGACGCCCTCGACCAGGTACGGGCGGCCGGTGCCGCCGGAGTAAACCGAGCCCTCCGGGTCGGCGCCGATCACCTTGACCTTGCCGCCGGAGACCTCCTTCAGGTAGTTGCCGGTGCCGGAGATGGTGCCGCCGGTGCCGACGCCGGCCACGAAGTGGGTGATCTTCCCCTCGGTCTGCTCCCACAGCTCCGGGCCGGTGGAGTAGTAGTGCGAGGCCGGGTTGTCCGGGTTGGAGTACTGGTCCGGCTTCCAGGCGTTGGGCGTCTCGCGGACCAGGCGGTCGGAGACGTTGTAGTAGGAGTCCGGGTGCTCGGGGGCGACGGCGGTCGGACAGACGACCACCTCGGCGCCGTACGCGCGCAGCGTGTTGATCTTGTCGGTGGACACCTTGTCGGGGCAGACGAAGATGCACTTGTAGCCCTTCTGCTGGGCCACGATCGCCAGGCCGACGCCGGTGTTGCCGGAGGTCGGCTCGACGATGGTGCCGCCGGGCTTCAGCGCGCCCGAGGCCTCGGCGGCCTCGATCATGCGCATCGCGATCCGGTCCTTCACCGAGCCGCCGGGGTTGAAGTACTCGACCTTCGCCAGCACGGTCGCGCTGATGCCCTCGGTGACCTTGTTCAGCTTGACCAGCGGCGTGTTGCCGACCAGGTCGATGATCGAGTTGTGGTACCGCACGGGGGTCCTCCCGGTCTGTGGGCATGCGAGTGCTTTCGGTACTGCAAAGCCTAGGGCGTGCCACCGGCCCCAGCCCTCCCCCAGGGCACACCCGTCACGGCCCCGGCCCCACCCCGGCCCCGGGGATCGGTGCCGCACGCCCCCCGCCACGAATGGCCCACCCCCGTCGTAGGCCGCCGCCAACGCGGGTAGGAGGGGTGTATCAGGTGCACTGGAGATGCCCCGCCGGGGGCGGCACGACGACGTGAAGGGGGCACCGGATGCCAGGGGCGCAGGAGTCGCGGGCCCGGGTGGCCCGCCGGATCGCCACCGCGGCCGCGTACGGGAGCGGCGGGCTCGGTCTGCTGGGGGTCGGCCTGGTCGGCGTGCTGCTGACGGAGAGCAAGCTGGCCATCCAGGCCATCGGCATGCTGGAGGGCGACCCGCCCAAGGCCAACGGCGTCTACGGTGAGGCCTTCGCCGACGGCACCGAGCCCCAGCCCCCGCTGGTCCTGGCCTTCCTCGGCGACTCCACCGCCGCCGGCCTGGGCGTGCTGCGGGCCCGCGAGACCCCGGGCGCGCTGCTCGCGGCCGGCCTGGCCTCGGTGGCCGAACGACCGGTCCGGCTGGTCAACGTGGCCTTCTCCGGCGGGCGCTCCGTCGACCTCTCCGGTCAGCTGGAGCTGGCCCTGCCGCACCGTCCCGACATCACCGTGATCATGATCGGCGCCAACGACGTCACCCGGCACAGCCCGGCCCAGCTCGCGGTGCGCCAGCTCGGCGAGGCGGTCGCGGCGCTGCGCGCCCACGGCAGCGAGGTGGTGGTCGGCACCTGTCCCGACCTCGGCACCATCAAGCCGGTGCGCCCGCCGCTGCGCTGGGTGGCCCGGCGGCTCAGCCGGCAGCTGGCGGCCGCGCAGACCATCGCCGTGGTGGAGGCGGGCGGTCGGACGGTCTCGCTCGGCTCGCTGCTCGGGCCGGAGTTCGCGGCGCGTCCGGAGATGTTCGCGGCCGACCGCTACCACCCCTCGGCCCAGGGCTACGCGACCGCGGCGATGGCCGTCCTGCCCTCGGTCTGCGCCGCGCTCGGCCTCTGGCCGGAGGAGGAGCGGCCCGCCGGCCAGGTCCCGGGCGAGTCGGTGCTGCCGGTGGCGGTGGCCGCGGCGGCCGCGGCCGGCCGGTCGGGCACCGAGGTGGCCGCGGTCGGCGCCGAGGGCACGGTCCGGCGCTGGGCGCTGCTGCGGCAGCGGCTGCGGGTCGGCCTGCCGGCCGCCTGGGCGGTGGAGCCGGCCGGGGAGCCCGGCCGGCCCCCGACCGCGGACGACCCCGCCGCAGACGACCCCCCCGCGGACGATCCCGCCGCGGGCGGAAGCGCTCCGGACGGAAGCGCTCCGAGCGGAACGAGCGCTCCGAGCGGGAGCACCGCCGGCGCGGGCGCCGCCGGCCCGGGTCCCACGGCCGGGGGCCACGTGGACGGGAGCCCCGTCGACGGGAATACGTCGGCCAGCTCACACGCTGGTGCGGGTGACGCCTGACCTACCAGGCGGTAACTTTCCTCCCGGACGTCCCCGCCCGCCCGGCCCCGGTCGGCCGGCCGCCCGGGCGCCCCTGCCCGAAGGACAGTCCGAAGGTCACTCAGCGAGGAGCCCGCCATGCCCGAAGCCGTCATCGTCAGCGCCGCCCGTTCGCCGATCGGCCGGGCTTTCAAGGGCTCGCTCAAGGACGTCCGCCCGGACGACCTGACCGCGCACGTCATCGGCGCCGCGCTGGCCAAGGTGCCCCAGCTCGACCCGCGCGAGATCGACGACCTGATGCTGGGCTGCGGCCTGCCCGGCGGCGAGCAGGGCCACAACCTGGCCCGCATCGTGGCCGTCCAGATGGGCATGGACTACCTCCCCGGTGCCACCATCACCCGTTACTGCTCCTCCTCGCTGCAGACCACCCGGATGGCGCTGCACGCGATCAAGGCCGGCGAGGGCGACGTCTTCATCTCGGCCGGCGTCGAGACCGTCTCGCGCAGCATCCACGGCACCTCGGACGGCATGCCGGGCACCATGAACCCGCTCTTCGACGAGGCCCAGGCCCGCACCGCCAAGCGCGCCGAGGAGGGCGGCGGCGAGTGGCACGACCCGCGCGAGGACGGCCTGCTGCCCGACGCCTACATCGCGATGGGCCAGACCGCGGAGAACCTGGCCGCGCTCAAGGGCATCACCCGCGCCGAGCAGGACGAGTTCGGCGTCCGCTCGCAGAACCTCGCCGAGGCCGCCATCGAGGCCGGCTTCTGGGAGCGCGAGATCACCCCGGTCACGCTGCCGGACGGGACCGTGGTCAGCAAGGACGACGGCCCGCGCGCCGGCGTCACCGTGGAGGGCGTCTCCGGCCTGAAGCCGGTGTTCCGTCCGGACGGCACCGTCACCGCCGGCAACTGCTGCCCGCTGAACGACGGCGCCGCCGCGCTGGTCATCATGTCCGACACCAAGGCCCGCGAGCTCGGCATCACCCCGCTCGCCCGCGTGGTCTCCACCGGCGTCAGCGCGCTCTCCCCCGAGATCATGGGCTACGGCCCGGTCGAGGCCTCGAAGCAGGCGCTCAAGCGCGCCGGGCTGACCATCGGCGACATCGACCTGGTCGAGATCAACGAGGCCTTCGCGGCCCAGGTCATCCCGTCCTACCGCGACCTCGGCATCGACCTCGACAGGCTGAACGTCAACGGCGGCGCCATCGCGGTCGGCCACCCGTTCGGCATGACCGGCGCCCGGATCACCACCACGCTGATCAACTCGCTGCAGTGGCACGACAAGCAGTTCGGCCTGGAGACCATGTGCGTCGGCGGCGGCCAGGGCATGGCGATGGTCATCGAGCGGCTCAGCTGAACCGCTCCTTACCCACCCCGCACGTCCGCGTCAACCCCCGGGGGTCCAGACCACCCGTTTGGAGTGACGCAGAGTAATTGAGGGCCGGATCACACCGCGAGGTCGATCCGGCCCTTTTCTTTCGATTCCGGACCGGAAATCGACGGTGCGGAGCGGATCAACTCCGCAGCGTAGAACGGTGTTACCTAACAATTTGGGGACAAGGGCGGAAGTCGCGGACAAATTAGACATTCACCACTGCGGTAACAGCCCCGCATGCGGCAGTGTGGAGACGTAACCCCGTTCCACTCCTCCCTAGGAGTACGTTCCGTGAGCGCCGTCTACACCATCCTGCTGCTGATCCTGATCGCCGTGTCGACCGCCGTGCTGCTCCACCTCCGGGGACTCTCCCGCAAGCTGGACGCGCAGGCCGCGGCCACCGCCGCACCCGCACCGGTCGACGAGGCGGCGATACGCCGCGCCGTCGCCGAGGCCCTCGCCGCCGACCGCGAGCGGGAGATCACCGAGGCCCGGGCGTTCTGGGCCGAGCAGGAGGCCCGCGCGGCCGAGGACGCTCCGCTGTTCGACTCCCCGTTCGCGAGCGTGCTCGGCACCACCGACGAGTGGCCGCTCTTCTTCCCCCGCCCGACCGGGCCTCAGGACGCCGTCGACAACGCCGGCACGATGGACCCGGAGTTCGGCGAGGCGCTGCGCTCCGCGCTGGAGGACCTGATCAACGAGGGCGGCGTCGCCCCCACCGGGCCCGGCACCGACGGCGGCGCCCCGCTGCGGCCCGGCCATCCCGCGGCCGGCCACCCGGCCGGTCACCCGGCCACGGAGGCCGGCGGCGACGCCCGGGCCCGCCGCGAGGCCGACCTGCTCGCCACCGGCCTGGAGGCCGGCCTGCTGGACGCCGACGCGACCGTCGAGGAGGCCCCGGCGGCCGCCCCGGACCCGCGCCGCCACCCCTCGCACCCCGACTTCGTACCGAGCCAGGCACCGTCCCGCGAGTGGACCGACACCCGGCTGACCGCGCTGGCCGAGGACCGCATCGCCCTGGTGGACGTCCGCCCCGGCCCGCTCGGCACCCTGGACGTGTACGCCTTCGCCGACGGCACCACGCTCTGCGTGGCCCCCGGCGACCGCGAGGCCGCGTACCGGCTGATCGACGCCGTCCGCGCCGGCGAGGACGTCCGGCTGCTCGGCGGCTCCCGGTTCTCCGGCTCCTACTCGCTGACCTTCTCCACCGACGAGGACGCCGTGTACGTGCTCGCCGACCGGGTGGTCGCCAGCATCTGACCCGAGCGGCCGCCGACGGCCGACCGCACCCGCCGCAGCCGAAGCCGGCCGGATCGAAGGGGTTATCGATCCGGCCGGTTCTGTTGTGGCCCGCTCGCCGGGGAGGGCAGCTCGGGGCGGAGTCGCCCGCTCGCCCGGAGGGCGGTTCCGGGCCGGGGCCGCGGGCCCCGGGGTCAGGTGCAGAGGGCGGTGGTGGCCGCCACCCGGGTCAGGGCCGCGGCGAGCACCGCGGCGGCCGGCGCCGGCCCGCCCAGCGGCTCGGGGAGCGGCACCGACCCGTCCGCGGGCAGCGCGGCCAGCGCGGCCGCCAGGTCGTGCCCCGCCACCGCCAGCTGGTCCCCGACCACGAACGCGCCGGCGTCCGGGAACTCCCGCAGCGGGTGGCCCTCGGCGCTCTGCGCGGCCGCCGCGAGCCACCGGGCGAGCGCCAGCGCGGCCGCGGCCCGCGAGGGGTGGCCGGGCACCGGGCCCAGCAGGCGGCTCTGCGGCATCGAGCGGAGGCGGGCCGCCAGGGAGTCGACGGCTTCGACGAGGGGGGCTGTCTCGGGCATACCGGGAGCCTAACCAGCCCGGGCCGGCCCGAAAGCCGCCGGGCCCCGGAGCACTCGGCTCCGGAGCCCGGCGGCAGCGCGCCCCGGCCGGACACGGCCTGCGGCGCGAAGGTCCTGCGGGGTCAGTCGTCGCCGCGCAGGATGGCGATCAGCCGCAGCATCTCGACGTAGATCCAGACCAGCGACAGGGTGAGCCCGAAGGCGGCCCGCCAGGCCTCCTTCTGCGGGGCGCCCTGGGCGATCGCCTCCTCGATGGCCGCGAAGTCCAGCGAGAGGAAGAACGCGCCGAGGCCGATGCCGATCAGGCCGACCACGATGCCCAGCGGGCCGGAGCGCAGGCCCATGTCCGCGCCGAACATCGCGGCGATCATGTTGACGAACAGCAGCAGCACGAAGCCCATGGCGATCGCGATGCCGATCCGCGTGTAGCGCGGGGTGACGCGGATCCGGCCGGTCTTGTAGGCGATCAGCATCGCCGCGAAGACCGCCGCCGTTCCCAGCACCGCCTGGATCGCGATGCCCGGCCAGATGGTGTTGAACACCTTGGTGACGGCGCCGAGCGCGAAGCCCTCCAGGCCCGCGTAGAGCAGGATCAGCGGCGGGCTGACGCTGCGCTTGAACGAGATGACCATGCCGACCACGAAGGCGATCAGCGAGGCGCCGACGGCGAACCCGAAGTTGCGGTCGGGCAGCGCGAACCACGCCACGCCGCCGGCGGCGACCAGGGTGAGCAGCGTCATCGCGGTGCGCGCGACCACGTCGTCGAGCGTCATCCGACCCGTCGCCAGCGGACCGGCGGAGGGCGCGCGGTACATCTCCACCAGCTGGTCGTCGGTCAGCGGCTGCTGCCCCGGGGCCTGCTGGGCGTACGGGTTGTTGCCGTACGGGTTGTTGTCGTACGGGCCGCTCTGGCCGTAGGGGTTGGTGGCGTAGGGGCTCCCGGCCTGCGGGGCCTGCGTGGTACCGAAACCCGCGTAGCCGGACTCGCGGGTGAAGGACCCCTCCCGCGAGAAGACCGGGTTGCTGCTTCTCATTGCTCATTCCCTCCGTGGCGGCACTGCACCGCCCGAAGCACAAGGGTAATGGCTTGGCAAAGGAATCGGGATACGCCGCGAGGAGGATCCGTCGAACAACACCCGTCGGGGACGCCGGATCGGCGCCCCCGCGGGAACGGTGCCCGGAGCCGGACTCGAACCGGCACGGCCTTTCGGCCAAGCAGTTTTAAGCTGCCCGTGTCTGCGTTCCACCATCCGGGCGTCCTGTGGACCGGCCGCGGCGGTGGCGGGAGCCGGTGCTCCGTTCCATCGAGGCCACCCCTGAGCCTAGTCGCCCGCATCGCTCTTTCGCATGTTCCCAGGCGGGGAAGTTGTCATGTTTCCTTGCCATCTGACGAACAGTTCGTGATTTGGCCAGGGAAACCGCAGGATCCGGCCACCGCACTCCGGTCAGGGTCGGTGTCATACCGGAGGATGAGGGCCCCACCTGGGCGTACGCCCAGCGGCGGTCAGGCCAACCGTTCGGCGGAGCGACGAGAACGCGTGATCGCACGGCGGAGCATGGAGGTACGGCCGGAAGCCCCCTGGGGCCCGGCCGTCCAGCCGTCCCCGGCGCCGTCCGCAGCCCGCGATCCCAAGGAGCACCCCCGTGACCACGTCGACCGCAACCGCCGTCCGTACCGGCCGGGCGGCCGCCCGCGCCACCGGCCTGAACAAGGTCTACGGGGAGGGGGAGACCCGCGTCGTCGCCCTCGACGACGTCACCGTGGCCTTCGCCCAGGGCGAGTTCACCGCCATCATGGGCCCCTCCGGCTCCGGGAAGTCCACCCTCATGCACTGCATGGCCGGCCTCGACACCGTCTCCTCCGGCTCCTCCACCATCGGCGACACCGAACTCGTCGGCCTCAAGGACAAGCAGCTCACCCAGCTGCGCCGCGACCACATCGGCTTCATCTTCCAGGCCTTCAACCTCCTCCCCACCCTCACCGCCCTGGAGAACATCACCCTCCCGATGGACATCGCCGGCCGCAAGGCCGACAAGGCCTGGCTCGACCGCGTCGTCGACACCGTCGGCCTCTCCGGCCGCCTCTCCCACCGCCCCAGCCAGCTCTCCGGCGGCCAGCAGCAGCGCGTCGCCTGCGCCCGCGCCCTCGCCGGCAAGCCCGACATCATCTTCGCCGACGAACCCACCGGCAACCTCGACTCCCGCTCCGGCGCCGAGATCCTCGCCTTCCTCCGCAACTCCGTCCGCGAA
>NZ_JAKNTA010000016.1:26352-160195 GCF_022288725.1 Kitasatospora sp. A2-31
CGCCGTGGAACTGGACGTCTCCGCCTTCGTCTGCGCGAGCGGGCGGGTGCTCAGCGACGAGCACTTCGTGTTCTTCAACAACCCGCAGGATTCGGACGGCGCCGTGCGCCTCCACCCGACCCGCTCGGTGCCCGGTGAGCCGGTCCGGGCCGCCGAGCTGACGCTGGATCCGGAGCGGCTGCCGGCTGCGGCGGACGAGGTGGTGGTCGCGGTCTCGACCGAGGAGGAGGAGCCGCCCGCCCTGCCGCTCGGCTACGTGCACGGGCTGGCCCTCACCGGCTCGTACGGCCCGCACACCACCGGGCCGGAGCGCTGGGCGGCCGCGACGGGCGGCGTGCCGGAGACCGCGATGCTGGTCGGCTCCTTCCAACGGCGTGGCGGCGCCTGGACGTTCACGCCGTCCGGGAAGGCGGTGGCGGGTGGGTTGGCCGGCCTCGCGGTGCAGTGGGGCGTCGCCCTCGAGTAGCCGGGAGGGCGGGGCCCGGAAGCCGCAGCGCGACCCGGCCGCGGCCGACGGCCTCCGGGGCGGTGTCATCCCAGAGGAGGAGAGAACTCCCCGCCGTCCCGCCGGGACGGCGGGGGGCCTCCGTACCGCGGGGCGACACTTCCGACCTGCGCGGATTGGGAGGATTGAACGGAACCCGATCATCCGAATCCGTCCCCGCAGGAGTTTCCCGTGACGATGCCCGCAACCGCCGTCCGTACCGGCCGGGCGGCCGCCCGCGCCACCGGCCTGAACAAGGTCTACGGGGAGGGGGAGACCCGCGTCGTCGCCCTCGACGACGTCACCGTGGCCTTCGCCCAGGGCGAGTTCACCGCCATCATGGGCCCCTCCGGCTCCGGGAAGTCCACCCTCATGCACTGCATGGCCGGCCTCGACACCGTCTCCTCCGGCTCCTCCACCATCGGCGACACCGAACTCGTCGGCCTCAAGGACAAGCAGCTCACCCAGCTGCGCCGCGACCACATCGGCTTCATCTTCCAGGCCTTCAACCTCCTCCCCACCCTCACCGCCCTGGAGAACATCACCCTCCCGATGGACATCGCCGGCCGCAAGGCCGACAAGGCCTGGCTCGACCGCGTCGTCGACACCGTCGGCCTCTCCGGCCGCCTCTCCCACCGCCCCAGCCAGCTCTCCGGCGGCCAGCAGCAGCGCGTCGCCTGCGCCCGCGCCCTCGCCGGCAAGCCCGACATCATCTTCGCCGACGAACCCACCGGCAACCTCGACTCCCGCTCCGGCGCCGAGATCCTCGCCTTCCTCCGCAACTCCGTCCGCGAACTCGGCCAGACCGTCGTCATGGTCACCCACGACCCCGTCGCCGCCGCCTACGCCGACCGCGTCGTCTTCCTCGCCGACGGCCGCATCGTCGACGAGCTCACCCACCCCACCGCCGACACCGTCCTGGACCGCATGCGCCGCTTCGACGCCAAGGGCCGGACGAGCTGACGCTCCACCGGCACCAGCCCGCCCCTCCGCAGACCACAGGACACCCCATGTACCGCACCGCACTGCGCAACGTGCTCGCCCACAAGGGCCGACTCCTGATGACGGCCCTCGCCGTCCTCCTCGGCACCGCCTTCGTCGCCGGCACCATGGTCTTCTCCGACACCTTCGGCAAGGCCATGCGGGACAGCAACTCCAAGAGCTACTCGGACGTGTCGGTCCAGATCGTCGACCGCGCAGCGGGCACCGACGCGACCGCCCGGGAGAAGAGCGAGAAGAGCCCCGCCACCCTGACCGACGCCACCGTCCAGCAGCTCGCCGCCCTGCCCGGGACGGCGAGCGCGCGCGGTGTGGTGAGCGGATTCACCGGCGTCGCCGACAAGAACGGCACCCTGATCGGCAAGGCCTGGGCCGCCAAGGGCGCCAACTACTCCCCCGGCGCGGACGGCCGGGACGCCCGCTACCCGATGGTCGAGGGCCAGGGCCCGAAGACGGCCAAGGAGATCGCGCTCGACCGCAGGACCGCCGAGAAGGGCGGCTACAAGGTCGGCGACACCGTCCGGGTCGCCTCCAACGGCCCGGTCGTCGAGGCGAAGCTCACCGGTGTCTTCAGCACCGACGACCCGGTGGTGAACTCCGGCGGCACGCTCACCCTGTTCGACCGCGCCACCGCCCAGCAGCTGCTGCTGGAGCCCGGCCGCTACAGCAGCATCGTGCTCGGCGCCAAGCCCGGCACCACCGAGAGCGCCCTGCTCGCCCAGGCCGAGCAGAAGCTGCCGGACGGCGACCAGATCGACGCCGAGACCGGCCAGCAGCTCAAGGACGACGAGCAGAGGATGATCGAGTCCGGCACCGAGAGCATGCGGACCATGCTGCTCGCCTTCGCCGGGATCTCCCTCTTCGTCGGCATCTTCATCATCGCCAACACCTTCACCATGCTGGTCGCCCAGCGCACCAAGGAGCTCGCCCTGCTGCGGGCGATCGGCGCCAGCCGCAAGCAGGTCACCCTCTCGGTGCTGGCAGAGGCCCTGGTGATCGGCACCGTCTCCGCCGCGGCCGGGCTGGTGGCCGGCATCGGGATCGGCGCCGGTCTGCAGTCCCTGGTCGGCGCGCTGGACAGCGGCATGCCCAGCGGCTCACTGGTCGTCAAGCCGATGACGGTGGCGGTCACCCTGGTGATCGGCGTCCTGGTCACGGTGCTCTCCGCCCTGCTGCCCGCGATGCGCGCCTCCCGGATCGCCCCGGTCGCCGCGATGAGCAGCGGCGACCAGCCCGGCACCCAGAAGAGCCTGGTGGTGCGCAACGCCATCGGCTCGGTGCTGGCCGCCGGCGGCGTCGCGCTGATCGCCTACGGCGCCTCCACCGGCAACAGCGACGGCCGGATGCCGGTCGCGCTCGGCGCGCTGCTGGCCCTGGTCGGCGTCTTCATCCTGCTGCCGCTGCTCTCCCGCCCGGTGATCGCCCTGGTCGGGCCGGTCCTCGGCGGGCTGTTCGGGACGCCCGGCAAGCTCGCCCGGCAGAACGCCGTCCGCAACCCCCGCCGCACCGCCGCCACCGCGGCCGCCCTCACCATCGGCCTGACCCTGGTCAGCGGTCTGACGGTGCTCGGCTCCTCGATCGGCGGCGCGATCGACAAGGCCGTCACCAGCACGATGAAGGCCGACTACGTGGTCGGGGCGGCCAACGGCATGGGCCTGTCGGAGAAGGTCCCGGCGGAGCTCGCGAAGGCACCGGGTGTGGCCGCCTCCTCGCCGCTCACCACGGTCTACTGGAAGCTCAACGGCAGCACCCGGTCGATCACCGGTCTGAACGCGGACGGCTTCGACAAGCTCGTCGCGATGAAGATGACCAGCGGCTCGGCCGCCGCGCTCGGCCAGGGCAGGATCCTGGTCGACGCGGACGTGGCCAAGAAGAACGGCCTCGACACCGGCTCGACCGTCACGCTCACCTACCCGGACAAGTCCACCGGCCAGGTCACCGTCGGCGGTGTCTACGAGGCGGGCGGGATGCTCGGACCGGTCGTCCTGGCCAACTCCGAGATCGTCAAGCACGAGCCCGCGCCGTACATCAGCGACGTCCTGGTCAAGGGCACCGGCGGCGCGAGCGACACGCTGAAGCAGTCGCTGAAGAACGCCACCGGCGCCAACCCGGTGATCGAGGTCAAGTCGCTGCAGGACGTCCGGGACGAGTTCAGCCAGACCATCACCTTCGCGCTGAACATGATGTACGGCCTGCTGGCGATGTCCGTGATCGTCGCGATCCTCGGGGTGGTCAACACGCTGGCCATGTCGGTCTTCGAGCGCAAGCGCGAGATCGGGATGCTGCGGGCGATCGGCCTGGACCGCAGCGGCATCAAGCGGATGGTCCGCCTGGAGTCGGTGGTGATCTCGGTCTTCGGCGCCGGGATCGGTGTCCTGCTCGGCTGCTTCATGGCCTGGGCGATCAACGGCACGCTGAAGTCCAGCCTGCAGGGGCTGACCACGGTGCTCCCGTACGGGCAGCTGCTTCTCTTCCTGGCGCTGGCCGGCGTGGTCGGCCTGGTGGCCGCCTTCTGGCCCGCCCGCCGGGCCTCCAAGCTCGACATCCTGGCGAGCATCAAGACGGACTGACACGAGGTCGTCGAGGGCCCCGGGCGACCGGGGCCTTCGCGTGCCCGGGTGTCCGGGTGCCCGGGTGCCCGGGTGCCCAGGCGTCCGGGTGCCCGGGAATCAGCGCGTCCGAGTGCGATGGGACGTCGGGGCCGGGCGCGGAGGGACCGGCCCTCGCGCACCCGGCCCCGGACGCGGTGGTGCGAACGACGGAATGCCCCAGCCGGAGCTCCGGCTGGGGCATTCTCGTGCTGATGTACTCCGCCCGGTCGCACGGCCGGCTGAGCACCACGGAGGTCGTGGTCCGGCGACACTGCCGGGCGGAGGGCCTCCGACTCATACCCCGGTGCTCCCACACCGGGATCACAGTCGCTTACTTGCTGCTGGCGAGTTCCTTGTCGGCGGCCGGCTTGGCGGCCTCGACGGGCTTGGGCGCGGGGCCCGCGGCCTCCTGGAACGCCTCGAACGGCTTCTCCATCTGCGCCAGACCCACGGTCTCGCGCTTCAGGAAGATCGCCAGCGTCCAGTCGGTGAAGACGCGGATCTTGCGGTTCACGGTCGGGACCATGGCGCCGTGGTAGGCGCGGTGGAACCACCAGGCCAGGCGGCCCTTGAGCTTCACCTTGCCGAAGAGGATCGCGACGCCCTTGTGCAGACCGAGACCGGCGACCGCACCCAGGTTCTTGTGCTTGTACTCCTTCTGCGGGAAGCCCCGCATGCCGGAGATCACGTTGTCGCCGAGGACGACGGCCTGACGGCAGGCGTGCTGCGCGTTCGGCGGGCACCAGGCGCCCTCGCCGGAAGCGAGGTCCGGCACCTGGGCGTTGTCACCGGCGGACCAGACGTAGTCGAAGCCCTGGACCTGCAGGGTCGCGGCGGTGTCGACGTGGCCGCGCGGGCCGAGCGGCAGGCCGAAGTTGGCCAGCACCGGGTTCGGCTTCACGCCGGCCGTCCACACGATGGTGGAGGCGTCGACCTCGACGCCGTTCTTCAGCACGACGTGCTGGTCGACGCAGGACTCCATCGAGGTCTCGATGAAGACCTCGATGTTGCGCTCCTCGAGCTTCTCCTTGGTCCACAGACCGAGGTCCGGGCCCACCTCGGGGAGGATGCGGTTGGCCGCCTCCACCATGATGAAGCGCATGTCGTCGCGGCTGACGGTCTTGTAGATCTTGGCGGCGTCGCGCGCCATGTCCTCGATCTCGGCGATCGTCTCGACGCCGGCGAAGCCACCGCCGACGACGACGAAGGTCAGGGCCTTGCGGCGGACCGCCTCGTCCGTGGTGGACTCGGCCTTGTCCAGCTGGGCCATGACGTGGTTGCGGAGGCTGATGGCCTCCTCGACCGTCTTCATGCCGATGCCGTGCTCCGCCAGACCCGGGATCGGGAAGGTGCGGGAGACCGAGCCCGTCGCGACGACCAGGTAGTCGAAGGGCAGCTCGTACGAGTCGCCGGCCGCGGGCTGGATGGTGGCGACCTTGCGGGCGTGGTCCACACCGGTGACCGCACCGGTGAGCACCTCCGCCTTCTTCAGGGCGCTGCGCAGCGGCGCGACGAGGTTGCGAGGCGCGACGTTGCCGCCGGCCGCCTCGGGAAGGAAGGGCAGGTACGTCATGTACGACCGCGGGTCCACGACCGTGACGGTCGCTTCGCCGTAACGCATCTTCTTGAGGATGCGCATCGCGGCATACAGGCCGACGTAACCACCGCCGACAATGAGGATGCGAGGACGCTCCGTGGTGCTCATATCCGAAAGTATCCAGCACGCCCCGGAGCACTCTTCGTGAGCCCGCTCACAAGGTTCTGGACACCCCGTGCTACACTCCGCGCCCCCGTTTTCGGCCCGGCGGGCCGGCTCACGGCCGACTCGACCCCCCTGCGAGCGCCTGCGCCGCAAGGGGCCCGCTGAGCAGCAACGATCCAGGTGGGGCCTGGGTTCCCGCGCATGATTTCGAATGTCAAACCTTCGGCGGGGCCCAGCCTGCGATCCAGCGGGCGGCGGACGGGGCAGGCCTTCAGTCCCACATTTCGGACGATGCGGGCACCGGACCACGACGAATGGCGGGATCGCCATGTGAAGAAATTCACGAACTTTGTCGCGCGGCCCCGCGCGCGCCGCGGCCCCGGAGCCCCCGAGAGGGGTCCGGGGCCGGTCGGGTAAGGCGTCCGGACGGCCTACGGGCCGTACCCGCGGCGGGCCCGGACCGAGTCCGGGGGAGCCCGGGCAGCGGCCGGGGAGGGCTCAGGAGGCGATGCTCCAGGCGATGCCGTCCAGGATGTCGTGCTCGCTGACGACCACCTCGGCGGCGCCGGTCCGCTCCATGATCTCCAGCAGCTCCAGCGCGCCGGCCGCGATCACGTCCACCCGGCCGGGGTGCATCGAGGGGATGGCCGCCCGCTGCTCGTGGGTGGCGGCCAGCAGCTCGTCGGCGACCCGGGCCACCTCCTCACGGCTGATCCGCGAGTGGTGGATCGCCGCCGAGTCGTACCCGGGCAGGTCCTGGACGATCGCGGAGACGGTGGTGACCGTCCCCGCCAGGCCGACCAGGGTCGCGGCGCCGGTCAGCGGGACGACCTCCTCGGCCTTGTCCAGCTCGGCCCGGACGTGCGCCCGCGCCTCGGCGATCTGCTCCGCCGAGGGCAGCTCGGCACCGCCGAAGTGCCGCTCGGTGAGCCGGACGCAGCCGATGTCCACCGAGCGGGCCGCCTGGACGTCCTCCGCACCCAGCACGAACTCGGTGGAGCCGCCGCCGAGGTCGAAGACCAGGTACGGCGCCGGGAACTGACCGCCGGTGAGCTCCTTGGTGGCGCCGACGAAGGAGAGGTGGGCCTCCTCCTCGCCGCTGACCACCTCGGGCGAGACGCCGAGGATGTCCCGCACGCCCTTGACGTACTCGTCGCTGTTCTCGGCGTCGCGGGAGGCGCTGGTGGCGACGAAGCGCAGCCGCTCCGGGCCGACGCCGAAGCCGCGGATGATCTCCGCGTACTCGCGGCAGGCCGCGAAGGTCCGGGCCAGCGCGTCGGGGTGGAGCCGACCGGTGCGGTCGACGCCCTGGCCCAGCCGGTTGATGATCATCCGGCGGTCGAGGTCGGTGATCGCCCCGGTCTCCGGGTCGAGGTCCGCGACCAGCAGGCGGATCGAGTTGGTGCCGCAGTCGATCGCGGCCACCCTGGTCGCCGTCATTCGCCGTCCTCCCCGGTCTCCCCGGCCTCCTGCGCGGCACGCTTGGCGGCGCGCTCGGCGGTCTTCCGCTCCTTGGCGGCGATCACCGCCGCGTGGTCCTCGTCCTTGGCGCGGTTGCGCAGCACCCGCTCGCCGGCGGCCTCGACCTCGGCCGCGGAGACGCACGGGCCCTTGGCCCACCAGTCCTCCAGCATGCCGAGCGCCTCGTCGCCGAGCGGGTTGACGCCCTCGCCGGCCGCCAGCGAGTGGCCGACCAGCACGTGCAGGCACTTCACCCGGTCCGGCATGCCGCCGGCGCTGGGGAAGCCCTCCAGCACCTCGATCGCGTCACGGCGGGCGATGTAGTCCTCGTGCGCCCTCTGGTAGGCCGCGGCCAGCTCCGGGTCCTCGGCGAGCCGGGCGGTCTGCTCCTTCATCACGCCGTCCGCCTCCAGGGTGCCGATCAGCGAGGCGGCCTTGGGGCAGGTCAGGTAGTAGAGGGTCGGGAACGGGGTGCCGTCCGCGAGCCGGGGGGCCGTCTCCACGACGTCCGGGTTGCCGCAGGGGCAGCGGTGCGCCACGCCGCGCAGACCGCGCGGGACCCGGCCGAGCTGGGCGGCGATGGCCGCGACGTCGGCGTCGGGGACGGAGGGGTTGTTCTCAGTGGTCATGGGGGGAGCTGGCTCCAGCGGGGGCAGTGGCGGGTGGAGAGGGCGGGGCGGCGTCGGCGGCGTCCACGGAGTCCCAGACGCTCGCGTACCAGGGTTTGGCGGCCTTCGCCGGGGCGGCGACCGCACCGTCGGACGGCGCGGGCGGAGCCGAGGGTGACTCGGCGGCGCTCCGGCCGGCCGGGTCCACCGCAATGTACGGGGTCTCCCCCGGCATCGCGTAGTGCAGCCGGGCGCGGGCCTGCGCCCTGACGTACTCCGGGTCCTGCCAGCGCGTCTTCTCCCGGCGCAGCTGCTCGACCTGCTGCCGGGCGTGCTCGGCCTTCGCCCGCTGGGCGGAGATCTCGGAGCGCTGGGAGATGAACTGCCGGGTCGGGTAGGCCAGGATCGCGACGAGGGAGCAGAGCACCAGGACGAGGACGGTCGCCCGGCTCGTGAAGCGGGGCCGGGCCGCCAAGCCCGGGATCCTCCAGCCTGCCATTCTCCGGTGTCCCCTCCTGGTCGCGACGGTGGCGCCGCCCGGTCGCGACGGTGCCCCGCCGTCCACCCTACGGGGTGAACAGGCGGGGCACCGGCGGGAGCAGTGTGTGTCAGCCCTCGTACTTGCCGGGCTTACTGGTCCGCGGAGCGGAACCGCGGGAACGCGCCGCGGCCGGCGTACTCGGCGGCGTCGTCGAGGATCTCCTCGATGCGCAGCAGCTGGTTGTACTTGGCGACGCGCTCGGAGCGGGCCGGGGCGCCGGTCTTGATCTGACCGCAGTTGGTGGCGACGGCCAGGTCGGCGATGGTGACGTCCTCGGTCTCGCCGGAGCGGTGCGACATCATGCAGCGGTAGCCGTTGCGCTGGGCCAGCTCGACGGCGTCCAGGGTCTCGGTGAGCGAACCGATCTGGTTCACCTTCACCAGCAGCGCGTTGGCGGTGCCGGTCTCGATGCCCTTGGCCAGGCGCTGCGGGTTGGTGACGAACAGGTCGTCGCCGACCAGCTGGACCTTGTCGCCCAGCTTGACGGTCATGGCCTTCCAGCCGTCCCAGTCCGACTCGTCCAGCGGGTCCTCGATGGAGACCAGCGGGTACGCGGCGACCAGCTCGGCGTAGTACTCGATCAGCTCGGCGGCCGAGAGGGACTTGCCCTCGAACTGGTAGGCGCCGTCCTTGAAGAACTCGGAGGCGGCGACGTCCAGGGCCAGCGCGATGTCGCGGCCGGGCACGTAGCCGGCCTTCTGGATGGCCTCGGTGATGAGGTCCAGGGCCTCGCGGTTGCTGTCCAGGTTGGGGGCGAAGCCGCCCTCGTCGCCGAGGCCGGTGGAGAGGCCGCGCTCCTTCAGGACGCCCTTGAGGGTGTGGTAGACCTCGACGCCCCAGCGGACGGCCTCGGAGAAGGACTCCGCGCCGATCGGCGCGATCATGAACTCCTGGATGTCGACGTTGGAGTCCGCGTGCGAGCCGCCGTTGAGGATGTTCATCATCGGGACCGGCAGGACGTGCGCGTTCGGGCCGCCCAGGTAGCGGAACAGCGGCAGGTCGCTGGCCTCGGAGGCGGCGTGCGCCACGGCCAGGGAGACGCCCAGGATGGCGTTGGCGCCGAGCGAGGACTTGTCCGGGGTGGCGTCCAGGTCGAGCATGGCCTGGTCGATCAGACGCTGCTCGGTGGCGTCGTAGCCGACCAGCTCCGGGCCGATCTGCTCGATGACGGCCAGGACGGCCTTCTCCACGCCCTTGCCGAAGTAGCGGTTCTTGTCGCCGTCACGAAGCTCCAGGGCCTCGAAGGCGCCGGTGGAGGCGCCCGACGGGACAGCGGCACGGCCGGTGCTGCCGTCGTCGAGGCCGACCTCGACCTCGACCGTGGGGTTGCCACGCGAGTCGAGGATCTCACGGGCTACGACGACATCGATGGACGGCACGAGGCATCTCCTAGCGGAAGCAGGTCCGACTGACGGTGGGTGCGGTCGGCCGGACGATTGCGGAGTCGTTACGACCAGAGCCTAACCGCACGGGCTCTCGGGACCACGTCGACCATGGGTCCGTCTCAGCGTGTGGCCGCACTACCCACCGGTAGTTCACCTGGTTGCCCCGTGAAAGCGGTCCGGATGCGGACGAAGGGGGACGGATCCGCCCCCCCTTCGTCCGCGCGTCGGGCGGTGGCCCGGGTTCGGCGACCGGGGTTCAGCCGAGGTTGAGCACCTGGCCGGGGACGATCAGGTCCGGGTCGCCGCCGATCGTGCCGCGGTTGCCGTCGTACAGCGCCTGCCAGCCGCCGTTCACGCCCTGGGCGGCGGCGATGCCGGCCAGCGTGTCGCCGTCCTGGACGGTGTACCCGTGGTCCGTGCGCTGCTGCTGGGCGGCCGGATCCACGTGAATGGGGGTCGGACTGTCGCCCTGGCCGATGTACCCGCCGGACTGCCCGGCGGACTGGACGGCGGCCTGGGGGGCGTACTGACCGGCGTACTGCTCGTACACGCTCCGGTGGCTGGTCCAGTACCAGCCTCCGTCGTTCTGGTACCAGTACACCTTCGCGTCGGCGTCCCAGCCGCCCTGGCCGGAGAAGCCCGGGGCCTTGGCGTCGTGCTGCGCGGGCTGCTGGGCGGCGGGCTTCGGGGCGTGCTGCTTCGCGGGCTTCTGAGCCGGCTGGGCGGGCTTCTGAGCCGGCTTCGGCTGCGCGGGAGCGGCGGGCTGCTGGGCGGCGGGCGCGTCCGCGGCGGTGTCGACCTCGGCCGCCGCGCCGCCCTTGCTCAGGCCCGCCCGCTTGGAGCAGACCGGCCAGGCACCCGGGCCCTGCGAGGCGAGGACCTTCTCGGCCACCGCGATCTGCTGCCCCTTGCTGGCCTGGTTGGCCTGCGGCGCGTACGCGGTGCCGCCGTACGCCTTCCAGGTGCTGGAGGTGAACTGCAGGCCGCCGTAGAAGCCGTTGCCGGTGTTGATGCTCCAGTTGCCGCCGCTCTCGCACTGGGCGACCGCGTCCCAGGTGGAGACGGGGGCCGCCGAGGCGCCGGTGGCGGTGAGGAGCGGCATCGCGAGTCCGACGCCGGCCACACCGGCGACGGCGATGGCCTTCTCGGCCTGGGTACGGCGGCGGTGGCGGCCAGTTCCAACGAACAGCATGAAGACGTCCCTCTCCGCACGCCTGCGAGGTGAGCTGTCGGGTTCGGACCGGGAGGTGGCCCGGCCGCGTGTCGCGAGGCGTTCTGCCCGCGACTGCGGCTTCACCCCAAGCCGTGGAGGACGGCAACAAACCTGGGTCCCCCGCCCCTGCCCGGGGTTCTGGTCGGTTTCCCGTGACGCGGCGGGCAGGATTCGGCGTTCCGCGCACGAGGTCCGCAGCTGCGAACTCCAGGGAGAGTAGACAGATCCTCACACCAATCACAAGCTCATATCGCCGATATCACACAGAAATTACGGCAGACGGTCGATCGTCTACCAACGGAGGCGGTATGTCCGGATTGATGATGGTTCAACCCCCCTGTTTCGGCGGCTCGACGACGCCATGTCAGCGTGTCGAGCCGCCGGCCCGGAGACGCGCCGGCCACTGCGAGCGGTTCCCGCCCGCGATCAGACGGGGAGCTTCTCCACGTTCTCCGGAGTGAATTCGACCGGAAGTTCACGAAGTCCACGCATGATCAGACCACCCCGCCAGCGCAGATTCTCCGGGCTTTCGGCGAGCCGCAGATCGGGCAGCCGGGTGAGCAGCGTGGCCAGCGCGGCGCGGCCCTCCAGGCGGGCCAGCGGAGCGCCGATGCAGTAGTGGATGCCGTGCCCGAAGCCGAGGTGCGGGTTGTCCGTCCGAGCGAGGTCGAGGGTGTTCTCGTCGGCGAACCGCGCCGGGTCGCGGTCCGCCGCCGCGAGCACCACCAGCACCGGATCGCCCACCGGGATCTCCACCCCGCCGATCGTCAGCGGGCTGGTCGCGAACCGCCAGGTGGCCAGCTCCACCGGCCCGTCGTAGCGGAGCAGCTCCTCGATCCCGGTCTCCAGCAGGCCGGTCTCGCCGCGGGCGATCGAATCCTGCAGCAGCGCCCGCTGCCCGGGGTTGCGCAGCAGCGCGTAGGTGCCGTTGCCGATCAGGTTGACGGTCGTCTCGAACCCGGCGAACAGCAGGATGAAGGCCATCGCCGCGGCTTCGTTCTCGGTCAGGTGCTCGCCGTGGTCGCTGGCCCGGATCAGCCCCGAGATCAGGTCGTCGCCGAGGTCGGCCCGCTTGCGGTGGATGAGCTCCGCCAGGTACGACCGCATCCGCTTCACCGCCCGCCCCACGCCGCCGCGCTGGCCGCCGCCGTGGCGGATCATCATGCCCGCCCAGTCACGGAAGTCGTCCTGGTCCTCGGCGGGCACACCGAGCAGGTCGCAGATCGCGTAGATGGGGAGCGGGAACGCGAACTCGTGGATCAGGTCGGCGCTGCCGCGGGCGGCGAAGCCGTCGATCAGCCGGTCGGTGAGCTGCTGCACCCGGGGCTCGAACGCGGCCACCCGGCGCGGGGTGAACGCCTTGGAGACCAGGCGGCGCAGCCGGGTGTGGTCCGGCGGGTCGATGTTCAGCAGGTGCGTCATCAGATTGGCCTGCCGCTCGCCCGGGATGCCGACCCGGCCGGTGCGGTGCGCGTGCGTGCTGTGGTGGACCGGGTTCTTGGAGAGCCGGCTGTCGGCGAGCGCCTGCCGGGCGTCCGCGTACCTGGTCACCAGCCAGGCCTCCACCCCGCTCGGCAGGGTCGTGCGGTGCACCGGCTCGTGCTCCCGCAGCCACGCGTACGCCGGATACGGATCGGCGGCGAACTCCCAGGTGAAGAGCGACGGGCGGGCGGGATCGGGCTGAACTGGCATGGGTCGACCGTATCCGGTGGAGATCGCCCGTACGGCAGGCGTGAGCCTGGTCACCTGAGGGGTAATTCCTCTTGCGGAGGATCGGGACGAGCCTACGATCCTCCGCAAAGCACGTGTGTGGGCGCCGGTGCGGAGCCGCCCACCAGGGAGGAGCGCACCATGCGGGTCACCGGGGCAGTCGTCGTGATCGCGGTACTCGACGGCGGGTCGGGGGCCGACCTCGCGCGCCGTTTCACCGCGGCCGGCGCCGCCGGCGTCCTCATCGCGGACGAGCAGGTCGGCATCGCCGAGGACCTCGCCGCCGAGCTCGACCGGCCGGGCTGTCCGGTCGTCGGCGTCTGCGGTGACGTCCGGCGCCCCAGCGACGTCGCCGCCCTCGTCGACACCGCGGAGAAGCACCTCGGGCCGATCGACCTGTTCTGCGTCGCCGGCCCGGACGGCGAGCGGATCGTCTCGCTGGCCGACCTGCCCGACCACCTCGACCTGGAGCGGCTCGCGGAGCTGCTGCAGCTGGTCGGCGAGGCCATCGGTGAGGTGGTCGTGCCGCAGCCGCGCCGTCCGGTCGAGGAGGCGGCGCGCGTCTGAGCACGCCGCCGGGCACCTGGCCGGCCTTCGGTTCGCGGCGCGTCCGGCGGGCGGCGCCCGCTCCGGCCTACTCGGGCGCGAGCCCCTCGGCCGCGCGGACGGCCTCCCGGTAGCCGCGTGCGGCCGCCCGCAGCGCCGCGTCCACGTCCACGCCCGCGTCGTGCGCCCGCTGCGCCACGGCCAGCAGCAGCGTGCCCGCCGACTCCGCGGTCAGCTCCGCCGGCAGCTCGTACGGCGCGTCCGGCACGCCCGTGAACCCGGCCCGGCGGACCCGGGAGACCAGCTTCGCCGCGTACGCCAGTGCCGGCAGCCCGGCCGGCACGCCGTCCAGCACCGACTCGCGCCCGGACTTCTCGGCGGCCTTCAGGGCCTCCCAGTTCGCTTCGACCTCGGCGGCGCCCTCGGCCTGGGCGTCACCGAACACGTGCGGGTGGCGGTACATCAGCTTCTCGACGATGTCGCCCGCGACGTCGTCGATGGAGAAGGCGTCGGTGGGGTGCTCCTCCGCGATCCGGGAGTGGAAGAAGACCTGGAGCAGGACGTCGCCGAGCTCCTCGCGGAGCGTCTCGCGGTCCTCCTCCTCGATCGCCTCGACCAGCTCGTAGGCCTCCTCGACCAGGTACTTCACCAGGCTGGCGTGGGTCTGCTCGGCGTCCCAGGGGCAGCCCCCGGGCGAGCGCAGGCGGTCCATGACCGAGACCAGGTCCAGCAGCCGCGCGCCGGGCAGGTCGTAGGAGCCGGGCAGCACTTCGATCTCCGGTACCTCGCCCGCGTGCTCGACCGCGAGGCGGGCGAGCGCGTCGGTCAGGCCCGGGTCGCCGTCCGGGCTGCCCAGCCAGACCGTCGCCCCCGCACCGGCCGGCTGCCCGGTCAGCGTCCGGGCCAGCGCCGGCGCGGAGGCGGGCGCCACGATCTCCACCTCGACCCCGGCCCGGCGCACCGCGGCCACCTGCGGGTGCCCCTCGTCGGCGGCCAGCACCCGGCCGGCCGAGCGCAGGGCCTCCCACGCCGGCCAGGACAGGAGTCCGGGGGCCACCCGGTGGGTGGTGGTGAGCAGGATCAGCTTCGCGCCGGGAAGATTCGTCACACCCCGAACCTACCCGGGCCGCGCCGGCACCCGCCTCCGCATGCCGGCCCGGTCGGCGCACCTGCGCGGGCACGGTCGGCGCACCGCCGGGCACGAGAATCCGAAGGGGCCGACTTCCGGTGCGTACCTCCGGTGCGGGCTCCGGGGGCACGATCGGTCAAGGGGGCGAGCCGGGGCGGGAGGTCGGGGACGGGGGTGGCCCGGGCGGGGTCCCAGGAGCCCTAGGAGCTGTTCAAGGTTCGGATCATGTGGTTGAGGTCAGGGACTTCAACCACATGATCGATCCGCGGAGGTGTAGGCCTGCCGTGTAGCTCTCCGGGCTCTTGTCGTATCGAGTGGCCAGGCCGCGCCATGTCTTGATCTTCTGGAAGCACCGTTCGACGTGGTTGCGCCGCTTATAGCGGTCGGGATCGAAGGTGACCGGCCGGCCGCCCGCGGAGCCCTTCCGTTTCCGGTTGGCCGCCTGGTCCGCCTTCTCCGGGATCACCGCGGTGATCCCGCGTCTGCGCAGGTAGGCGCGGTTGGCCTTCGAGGAGTATGCCTTGTCGGCGGTCACCGCATCGGGGCGGGTGCGGGGCCGGCCGACCGGGCCGCGCACCCGGATCTTGTCGAGCACGGTCTGGAACTGCCGGCAGTCGGCCGCCTGGCCCGGGGTCAGCACGAACGCCAGTGGCAGGCCCGCAGAGTCGACAGCGGCATGGATCTTGCTGCTCAGCCCGCCCCGGGACCGGCCGAGTTCGGCTTTCGCGGCCCGGGCCCTGCGCCGACGGCGCGCCTGGGAACGAACCTGGTCAGGGTCGGACGTGTCGTCCGGTCCCGCTGCCTCGTCACCCTCAGCACGGCCTTCTGCCGCGGCAGTGGAACCCCCTTTTCCTCGGTCAGGGCCTGCTCGAGCGCGTCCAGGGTCTCCCCGGCGACCGCCAGCCCGGACGACTCGTGGTGGGCCCGCACGATCGTGGAGTCCACGCTGACCAGCGTGAGCCCGACCACCCCGCGCGAGGCGGCCTCCGCGATCAACTCGTCCATCAGGAGTTGGAAGAACCCGCTGGCCACCCAGCTCCGGAAGCGGGCGTACACGGTGCTCCAGGCTCCGTAGCGCTCGGGGACGTCCCGCCAGCCGCTGCCGGTACGGAACCGCCACAACACCCCGTTGAACTGCTCCCGGACCCGCCGGGGCAGCGGCCCGGTGGCCGCCACCGGCACATGCGGTTCGATCAAGGCCCACTCGGCATCCGTCACGTCAAAACGCGCCACGACCCCGAGTTCTACCAGAGACACCAGCCCGGAACCGGGTTACTGCGAGATCCGAACCTTCAACAGCTCCTAGCAGGGGTTGGTCCGCAGCCGGCGCGCGGTGGCCGCGTCGACCAGGGCGAGGCCGACGCGGGCCCGTCGTCGCAGCAGTTCGCCCTAGTCGCCGGTCCCGGACGAGGAGGCGGGGGCCGGCGCGGGGGCGCCGCCCCGGGCGGTCGGGGGCGTGGCGTACGGCGCGACGGGGCCGTCGAACCGGGTGGCCGGCGGCGGCTGGTGCGGCGTCCCGGTGGGGTACGGAGGGCCGGCCGGGTACGGGGAGCCCGTGGGGGCCGGGGTGCCACCCGGATGCGACGCACCGGCGCGGTACGGGGTGATCGCGGTCGCCGCGTACGGCGAGACGGGCGGCGGGGCGGGCGCGGAGTAGGGGGCGGCCGCGGTCCGGCCGGCGTCCCAGACCGCGCGCAGGTCCATCCCCACGAAGTGCAGCGGTGCGCCGAACCAGAGCAGCACCAGCGCCACGGTGCCCACCTTGTCGAGCACCGTGCCGTCACTGTGCCCGCCGGCGATGCCGGCGCTGACCAGGAAGGCGAGGAACAGGCCGGTGAAGAACACCGCGCCGACGAAGTCGTACGCCCGCCGGCGGCGGATCGCCAGCAACAGCGAGGGGACCATCCCGAGCAGGCCGAAGCTGACCAGCGGGGCCAGGATGCACAGCGTCCGGCCGAGCGCCCCGTACGGGCCGGGGGCCGCCACGGGACCGGCGCCGGGGAGCGGCAGGGGCACGGACCCGGTCGGCGGGGCCGGGTAGGACGGTCCGCCCGGTGTGCCGCCGGCGGGCACGCCGCCGGGCGGGGGTCCGAACTGCCCGGGGTACTGCCCTGACATCTGCGCTCCTGAGCGGTGAGGACGGCGGTCGGCCGTGCCACGGCCGATCCCCGCACACCGTACCGCCCACGCCCGGCCGGCCGGAGGCCTTCCCGGACAGCGGAGCGGACAGCGGACCGGGCGGGGCGCCGCGCGGGGAGGACGCGCGGGCAGCCGCGCGGGGCGGCGCCGAAACGGAGCGGCGGTCCCGGGCACCGTCGCCCGAGACCGCCGCACCTCCCGCCTCCCCGAGGCGGACCGGTCCCTTCGCGCCCGTGCCGGGCCGGACCGCTCCGCTCCCGGCGCTACTTCTTCGCCCCCGCCAGGTCGTCGAACATCGCGGACAGGAACTCCCGGCACCAGGCCAGCAGCTCACGCCCCACCAGCGGCTTGCCCCCGATCCGCCCGGTGGCCGGCCGCGGCACCAGCAGCTGCCGGGTGGCCGCCTTCACCTGGCTGCGCGGGTAGAGCCGGTTCAGCCGCAGCTGCTGCGACTCCCGCAGCTCCACCGGGCCGAACCGGATGCTGGTGCCCTGCAGGGTGATGTCCGCGATCCCGCAGCGGCGGGCGTACAGCCGCAGCGCCGCCACCAGCAGCAGGTTCTCCACCGGCTCGGGCAGCTTGCCGTAGCGGTCGACCAGCTCGTCCCGGACGTGCTCGATGTCCTCCTCCGAGTTGACGGCCGCGATCGAGCGGTAGGCCTGGAGCCGCAGCCGCTCGCCGGGGGCGTAGTCGTGCGGCACGTGGGCGTCCACCGGCAGCTCGATCTTCACCTCCAGCGGCTCCTCCTCCGGCTCGCCGCCACCGTTGGCCAGCGACTCCCGGAACTCGGCCACCGCCTCGCCGACCATCCGCATGTAGAGGTCGAAGCCGACGCCCGCGATGTGCCCGGACTGCTCGCCGCCGAGCAGGTTGCCGGCGCCGCGGATCTCCAGGTCCTTCATCGCCACGTACATACCGGCGCCCATCTCGGTGTGCTGGGCGATGGTGGCGAGGCGCTCGTGGGCGGTCTCGGTCAGCGGCTTCTCCGGCGGGTAGAGCATGTAGGCGTAGCCGCGCTCGCGGCCACGGCCCACCCGGCCGCGCAGCTGGTGCAGCTGGGAGAGGCCGAAGGTGTCGCCGCGCTCCACGATCAGGGTGTTGGCGTTGGAGATGTCGATGCCCGACTCCACGATCGTGGTCGACACCAGGACGTCGAACTCCTTCTCCCAGAAGTCGACGACCACCTTCTCCAGCTGGGTCTCCCCCATCTGCCCGTGGGCGGTGGCGATCCGCGCCTCGGGGACGAGGTCCTTCAGCCGGGCCGCCGCCTTGTCGATCGACTCGACCCGGTTGTGGATGTAGAACACCTGCCCCTCGCGCAGGAGTTCACGCCGGATCGCGGCCGAGATCTGCTTCTCGTCGTACGGGCCCACGAAGGTCAGCACCGGGTGCCGCTCCTCCGGCGGGGTGGTGATCGTGGACATCTCGCGGATGCCGGTGACCGCCATCTCCAGGGTGCGCGGGATCGGCGTCGCCGACATCGTCAGCACGTCGACGTTGGCGCGCAGCTTCTTCAGCTGCTCCTTGTGCTCGACGCCGAAGCGCTGCTCCTCGTCGACGATGACCAGGCCGAGGTCCTTGAACCGGGTCTCGGAGGAGAACAACCGGTGGGTGCCGATCACGACGTCCACCGAGCCCTCGAACAGCCCCTCCAGCACGGCCTTCGCCTCGGAGTCGGTCTGGAAGCGGGACAGCGCCTTCACCGTGACCGGGAAGTTGGCGTACCGCTCGGCGAAGGTCGAGAAGTGCTGCTGCACCAGCAGCGTGGTCGGCACCAGCACCGCCACCTGCTTGCCGTCCTGCACCGCCTTGAAAGCGGCCCGGACGGCGATCTCGGTCTTGCCGTAGCCGACGTCGCCGCAGATCAGGCGGTCCATCGGGACGGACTTCTCCATGTCCGCCTTGACCTCGGCGATGGTGGTCAGCTGGTCGGGCGTCTCCGCGTACGGGAAGGCGTCCTCCAGCTCGCGCTGCCACGGGGTGTCCGGACCGAAGGTGTGGCCGGGCGCCGCCATCCGGGCCGAGTACAGCTTGATCAGGTCGGCGGCGATCTCCTTGACCGCCTTCTTGGCGCGCTGCTTGGTCTTCGCCCAGTCCGCGCCGCCCAGCCGGTGCAGCGTGGGGGCCTCGCCGCCGACGTACTTGGTGACCTGGTCCAGCTGGTCGGTCGGCACGAAGAGCCGGTCGCCGGGGTGGCCGCGCTTGGCCGGGGCGTACTCCAGCACCAGGTACTCGCGGGTGGCGCCCTGCACCGTGCGCTGCACCATCTCGACGTAGCGGCCGACGCCGTGCGCCTCGTGGACGACGTAGTCGCCGGCCACCAGGGCCAGCGGGTCGATCGCGTTGCGGCGGCGGGACGGCATCCGGCGCATGTCCTTGGTGGAGGACTTCTGGCCGGAGAGGTCGGTCTCGGTGACGACGGTCAGCTTCAGGGCCTCGTCGACGAAGCCGTGCTCGATCGAACCGCAGGAGACGTAGACGACGTCCCGGGTGGGCGCCTCGGCGAGGTCGGCCACCAGCCGCGCCGGGATGCCCTCGTTGCCGAGCACCTCGGCGAGCCGGCTGGCGGGGCCGTGGCCCTCCGTCACCATGACGACCCGCCAGTCGGCGGCCAGCCGCTCCTTGGCGTCGGCGATCGCCCGCGCGGTGTCGCCGCGGTAGGCCTCGACGGCGTGCATGCCCAGGGTCAGCGTGTTGGCGTCGAACTCCAGCACCTCGCTGACGCTGGACTCGCTGGTCGCGAACGGGCTGACCGACCACCAGGGCAGGCCGATCTCGGCCGCGTGCTCGCGGACGTCCGCCAGCGACCAGAGCGAGGCGGCGGAGACGTCGATCGCCTCCAGGTCGATCGGCCGGTCGCCGCCGGCCGCGGCCGCCACCCAGGAGGCGTGCAGGAACTCCTGGCTGGTCGCCACGAGGTCGGCCGCCCGGGTCCGGACCCGCTCCGGGTCGCAGACCACGGCGACCGAGCCGAGCGGCAGCACGTCCAGCAGCAGCTCCATGTCGTCCACCAGCACCGGCGCCAGCGACTCCATGCCCTCGACCGCGATGCCCTCGGCGATCTTGTCCAGGATCTCGGCGAGCCCGGGGTGCGCGGCGGCCAGCTCGGCGGCCCGGGCCCGCACCTCGTCGGTCAGCAGCAGCTCCCGGCAGGGCGGCGCCCAGAGGCCGTGCTGGGCGATCTCCAGCGACCGCTGGTCGGCCACCTTGAAGTAGCGGATCTCCTCGACGTCATCGCCCCAGAACTCCACCCGCAGCGGGTGCTCCTCGGTCGGCGGGAAGACGTCCAGGATGCCGCCGCGCACGGCGAACTCGCCGCGCTTCTCCACCAGCTCGACACGGGCGTAGGCGGCCGCGGCCAGCCGGCGGGCCACCTCCTCCAGGTCGTGCGACTCGCCCCGCTGCACCGCGACCGGCTCCAGCTCGGCCAGCCCCTTCACCTGCGGCTGGAGCACCGAGCGGACCGGCGCGACCACCACCTGCAGCGGCCCGGTTGCCGCATCTCCCCCGGCCTCCGGCTCGGAGGCGTCCCCGAGCCTCGGGTGGACGATGCGGCGCAGCACCGCCAGCCGGCGGCCCACCGTGTCCGAGCGGGGCGAGAGCCGCTCGTGCGGCAGGGTCTCCCAGGCCGGGAACTCGGCCACGGCGTCGGGCGGCAGCAGCGAGCGGAGCGAGGCGGCGAGGTCCTCGGCCTCCCGCCCGGTCGCGGTGACGGCCAGGACCGGCCGGCCGCGCTCGCCGGCCGCCTGCCCGGCCAGCGCGCGGGCCAGTGCGGCGATGGCGAACGGCCTGGCGGCGGGCGGGCCGACCAGGTCGAGATGGTGGCGGCCGCCCGCCGCCGGCCCGGTGGCGGTCGCGGCCTCGATCGCCTCGGCGAGCGCCGCGTCCCGCGCGACGACATCGAGCAGTCCGGTCAGGCTCATCTGGAGTCTCTTCTTCGTCCCGTGGCTGGTGCTGCCCCCGACGCGGGGAGGCCCGCCGGGGCAACGCGAACGGCCCGGCGCGCCCAGCGGCCGGGGGTCTCCAGCCTACGCCGCGGCGCCGACACGTACGCGACACGCGGCCCCGGCACGGCCGCGGCGACCGCCGCGGCGACCGCCGGGGACGGACCCGGCGCGGAGAAGCGCCGGAGAGCAGGGCGAGCAACTGCCGTGTCCGCGATGATCCGCGACGAATCCCGGTCGCGGACGAATCACCGGCCCGGGGCCCGGAGCTCCGCCTCCGCGATCTGCCACGAACTGGACATACTCCTGTCACTGCCCGTCCATGGAGATCGCGCACCATGGAGAACGTGCCCGCCGCACCCAACCGTGGGGGATGGCTGCGGTGGCACGGTCGCACACCCGATGGGGGTCGGGGGTGCGAGGCCGGGCGGCCCTGGGTGGGGGCGCCCGCCCAAGCGCCGGGAACCGTGGCGCCCTTTCCTGGAGGGCGCCACGGGTCTCGGCCTCCTTCGTCTTCCCACCCCTCCCGCCTCTGGGGCACCGCTCGCACCGCCCGCCCCGGGACCGCCGGCACCCACCCCGCGGACCCCGCGTTCCGCGCCGTGCCGTTTTGCGCATACCGGCACACGGCCCGCCACCGCTCCCTACCCTGTTGTGAAGACCGTGTGGGGACGCCCGGAGGGGCCAGGGGGCGTCGCGATGGAGGGGGTTCTTCGTCATGCGCGTTGTCATCGCGGGTCAGGGCTACGTGGGGCTGCCGCTGGCGGTCCGGGCGGCCGAGGTGGGGCACCAGGTGGTCGGCTACGACGTGGACGAGCGCCGGATCAAACGGCTGGCGATCGGCGAGTCGTACGTCGAGGACATCCCCGCCGAGCGACTGCGGCCGCTGCTGGAGAACGGGACGTACCTGCCGTCCGCCGAGCCGGCCGACGTGGCGGGCTTCGACATCGCGGTGATCACCGTGCCGACCCCGCTGCGCGACGGCGTGCCCGACCTGTCCTTCATCGAGGCTTCGGCCCGGCTGCTCGGCCAGCACCTGCGGCCGGGCGCGACCGTCGTCCTGGAGTCGACGACCTACCCGGGCACCACCGAGGAGCTGCTCGCACCACTGCTGGAGGAGGGGTCGGGGCTGACCGCAGGCCGGGACTTCCACCTCGGCTACAGCCCCGAGCGGATCGACCCGGGCAACCCGACGTGGCGGCTGGAGAACACCCCGAAGGTGGTGTCGGGGGTCGACCCGGCGGCGCTGGCCGCGGTCCAGGGGTTCTACGGTCAGCTGGTGGAGCGGACGGTGCCGGTCTCCTCCTGCAAGGAGGCCGAGCTGACCAAGCTCCTGGAGAACACCTTCCGGCACGTCAACATCGCGCTGGTCAACGAGCTGGCGATGTTCGCGCACGACCTCGGCATCGACGTCTGGGAGGCGATCGACGCCGCCTCCACCAAGCCGTTCGGCTACCTGCGCTTCACGCCGGGGCCCGGCGTCGGCGGGCACTGCCTGCCGATCGACCCGTCCTACCTCTCCTGGCGGGTGGAGCGGGCCCTCGGCCAGTCGTTCCGCTTCGTCGAGCTGGCCAACGACGTGAACAGCCACATGCCTGACTACGTGGTGCGCCGGCTCGGCGAGGCGCTGAACGAGCGCCGGCGCTCGGTGAAGGGCTCCCGGGTGCTGCTGCTCGGGCTCGCGTACAAGAAGAACACCGGTGACGCCCGCGAGACGCCGGCCGCCCGGGTCGCCGAGCTGCTGACCAGGATGGGCGCCGAGGTCCGGGCCGCCGACCCGCATGTGGTGGTCGGAGTGCACGTGCCGGAGCCGGTGATCCCCGGCCAGCGGGCCGCCGAGCAGGACCCGCACGGCGATCCGTTCGCCGCCGTCCGCCGGGTCGAGGCGACGCCGGAGGAGCTGGCCGCCGCGGACGCGGTGGTGCTGCTCGCCGACCACGACGACTTCGACTACGAGGCCGTGACCGAACACGCCCGATACGTGCTGGACTGCCGCCGCCGGCTCTCGGGCGCCGCCGTCGAGGTGCTCTGAGCACGGCGACGCCGCGGTGCCGGGGCGTTCGCCGGCTACCGGCGGCAGCAGATCGACCAGAACGCAGAGGCCCTGACCGCCCACCAGGAGGCGGTCAGGGCCCAGGAGCCAGGACTGGCGCGACTGCTCGCGGGTGAGGGGTTCTTGACCCCGTCCGCCCGGAAGCCCGGCGGGCCGTCAGCGCCGGTGGTAGCCGACCGTGTTCGGGGTGGCGTAGTCGCTGCCGTCGTCGACGATCACGATCTTCGGAATGATCCGGGTCTCCTCCTCGGTCCGCTTCCCGCCGTCCGCGGGCGCGTCCGGAGCGGGCGCGGCGCTCGGAGGCGCGGACGGGCGGGGCGGCACCGCGGCGGCCGCGGCGGGAACGGAGGCTGCGGCGGGAACGGAGCCGGCGGGGGGAACGGAGCCGGCGGGCGCCACCGGGCCCGGCGTGACCGGCCCCGGCGTGACCGCGGCGGGGGCGACCCGGCCGGGAGTGACCGCCGCCAGCACCGCGGTGGCCGCCTCGGTGGCGGGAGCGGTGGCGGGAGCGGTGGCCTTGCGCAGGTCGGCCACCGCGATCTCACCGGTGTCCGCCTCGGAGTCCACCGCCGGCACGCCCTCGGCCGGCTCCACGGCCGCCGGCTCCCCGGCCGCGGGCTCCCCGGCCTCCTCGGCGGCCTCGGCGGGCTCGATCGCGCCCACGGCGGCGCCGGTGAGCGAGGCCAGGGTGCCCTTGATGTGGTCCAGGTGCTGCTGCACCGTCTCCTGCCGCGCGGCGAACTCGCGCTGCTCGCGCTCGCTCGCCGCGTTGATCCGCTCGGCCTCGCGCCGCGCCTGCTCGATCAGCTCGTCCGCCCGGGCCTGCGCCTCGGCGTCCGACTGCTTGATCCGGCCGAGCACGGCCTCGCGGTGCTGCTCGGCCTCCTTCACCCGGCGCTCGGCGGTCGCCGAGACCGCGGAGTCCTCGGCGTCGGCCTTGGCCTCGGCGGCGGCGAAGGACTCGTCGGCCGCGCGGCGCAGCTCGGCCAGCTTCGCCTCGGCCCGCTCGGAGGCCTCGGCCGCCGCGACCCGCACCTTGGCGGCGTACGCGGTGGCGGAGTCCCGGACGGCGCGGGACTCGCGGTCGGCGTCGGCCCGGATCGTCTCGGCCTCGGCCCGGGTCCGCTCGTCGATGCGGCGGGCGGCCTGGTCGGCCTCGGACCGGACGGTGGCGGCGTACTCCTTGGCAGCGCGGGCGAGGTCCTGGCCGGCCTCGTAGACCTCGTCGCGGAGGTCCTCGGCGAACCGCTCGGCCGCCTCCCGGACGGCCCGGGCCTCGTTCTCGGCCATCCGGGCCAGACCGGCGGCCTGGTCGCTGAGCACGTGGTAGTCCGGATCCGGAGCATCGGCGGCGGCCTGCCGGATCTCGGCGAGGCGGCGCTCCATCTCCCGGATCCCGGCACCCAGCACGCTCAGCCGCTCCCACGCCTCGTCGCGCTGGGCGGTGAGAGCCACCAGGGCTCGGTCGACCTGCTCGGGCGCGTAACCGCGCCGGGCAGCGGTGAAGCCGTACTGGGGGACGGCGTCGCTCATGGGCTCTCTTCCCCTCGGGTCGCGGGCTGCGGAGCCCATGATCGGACGGAACGGACGGATCCGGAACCGGATGCCGGAACCAGGTCCGGATTCGCACGTCAAACGGATCGGAACATGTCGAGGAGTGGGTGAATACACCCATCCTCTTGACCTATTTTGCGCAGATCGGGGCGAAACCCCAACGAGGCAGAGCCGCCCCGGCACGCCGAAGGGGTCGTTCCGGCCACCGGAACGACCCCTTCCACCTGCACGGTTCCAGGCGGGCCGCTACAGCAGGCCGTCCCAGAACTGCTCGAGCAGAACGGCCCACCAGGTGTCCGCGGACTGCAGGGCCGCCGGGTCGATCGCGGCGAGCTGGGCCTGGAAGTCGGTCGTCCAGCGACCGGCCTGGTCTGGCGTCAGCCCGTACCGCAGCCGCCACATCCGGCCCAGCAGGGCCAGGGCGCGGACGAACTCCGGTACACCGCTGTTGACGAAACGGGGGGGCTCGCCGGTTCCCTCCAGGTCCACCGCGACCACGTGCGCCGTGCCGTACTGCACGCAGAGCTGACGGCCGTAGTCGTTGCCGAGCACCAGGTAGCCGCCGAAGTCCGGACCGCCGGTCAGGCCGCGCTCGGCGGCCAGCTCGGCGAGCGTCGGGATCGGGCGGCCCTCCTGGGCCTGCGCCCAGAAGAACGGGCCGAAGTCGCGCGGCAGCCCGGCCCACATCAGGGTCTGCGCCACCGGCTCGGGGACGCCCTGGCGGGCGACCGCCCGCTGCTCGAAGCGGAACACGTTCTGGCCGAACGCCTGGCCGAGCTCCTGGGCCAGCTGCTGCGGCGCGATCGGCGGCAGCGGCGGGACGGTGCCCGGCGCGGGCAGCGGCACCCGGAACGGCCGGACCCGCTGGGGGCCGGAGGCCAGCTGGTGCAGCTCGTCCAGGTGGTCGAGCAGCTGGGCCATGCCGGCCTGCCGGGAGTGGTGGTCGCGGCCGTAGTCGGCGGTGTGGGTGAGCCGGACGTTCGGCCAGGAGGCCGCGATCATGCGGTTGCAGTAGCCGCCCGGCAGGTCGCAGGACTCCAGCTCGGTGTAGAGCTCCAGCACCTGCTCCGGCGGGACGTTCAGCCGGCGCAGGTCCTGCAGGATCTTCCACTCCGGGTGAGGGGTGCCGGGCTCGCTGCGGTGCAGCAACTTCTGCTCGGAGCCGTCCGGACCGCGGTAGCTGAGCGCCGCGAAGTAGCCCGGGCCGACCGCGGGCACGCCCGGCGGCACCGGGGCGCCCTGCGGCGGCCCGGGGACGGCGGCGGGCGGGACGGCCGGGGCGGCCGCCGGGGCGGGCGCGCCGGCCGAGGGCGCACCGGGGTAGCCGTAGCCGGCCGAGGACCCGCCGGGGCCGCCCGGTCCGGGCGGCGGCGGGACGGCCGGTCCGCCGGACGGCGGGGTGCCGGGATCGACGGGCGCGCCCGGGGCGCCGCCGAGCAGCGCCGGGTCGATCGCGCTCGCCAGCTGGGTGCGCTCGTACGCCACGCCGGCGCCGGGCGCGCCGGACTCGGCGGCCGCCGGCGGGGCGCCGGCACCGCGCAGGCCCGCCGGCGGCGGGGGCGGCGGCGCGCTGTCGGCGCTGCGGCCGCCGCCGGCGGCAGCGGGGCCGGCGGAGCCCGGGGCCTGCCGGAGCTCGCCCGGCGGGGGCGGCGGCGGGGCCGAGGCGGGGTTGCGGCCGAGCGAGACCGGGGGGCCGGCCGGGCCGGACGAACCGGCCCCACCACCTCGCAGGGCGGCCGGCGGGGGCGGCGGCGGGGCGGAGGCGGGGTTGCGGCCGCGCGCGCCCTGCGACGCGTCGGCGCCCGGGGCGCCGACCGGGACCCCGCCGGGCGGCGTACCGGGCGTGCCGGGGGCGCCGGGCAGGCCGGCCAGACCCGGCAGGCCGTCCGGCGGCGCCAGCATGGTCGGGGCGTGGTCGACGGCCGCACCGCCCTGCGGGGGGACGGCGGGGCCGGGGGCGCCGGGCAGGCCGGCCAGACCCGGCAGGCCGTCCGGCGGCGCCAGCATGGTCGGGGCGTACTCGACCGCCGGACCGGCCGGCGGCGGGGTCGCGGGCGCGCCGGGGGCGGGCACGCCGTGCGGCGGCGTCCCCGGAACCGGCGTACCGGGCACCGGGGTGCCGGGGCCGGGCGCACCGGGCGCACCGGGCAGACCGGCCAGGCCGGGCAGACCGTCCGGCGGCGCCAGCAGCGTCGGCGCGGGCGCGGCGGGCGGGGCCGGCGGCATACCGGTGACCGGCGTGCCGGGGCCGGACGCCCCGGGCAGGCCGGTCAGGCTCGGCAGCAGCTCGGTGGCCGCCTCGGAGCCGGGGCCCGGCGCGCCGGGCAGGCCGGCGCCGTTGGTCCGCAGGCCCTCGGGCAGCAGTACGGTCGCCGCCTCCGCTCCGCCGGGAGCCGGCGCGGCGGCCGGGCGCTCCGGGGCGGCGGGCGGCGCCGACGGCGGCGGGCCGACGGGCTCGTCGTGGGCGGGCGGCGGGGCCAGCATGGTCGGCGCGTCACCGGCCGGGCGCTCGGAGACCGGCGGCGTGGTCAATACCGCGGGCGCCGGGACGGCGGGCGGAGCCTGGACCGGAGCCGGGACCGGGACCGGAGCCGGGACCGGGGCCGGAGCCGGGACCGGGGCCGGAGCCGGCTCCGGGGCGGCCGCAGCGGCCGGAGCCGGCGCCCCCAGACGCTCGGCCTCGGCGGCGATCGCCGCCTCGCCCGCCTCCTGGAGCCACTGCGGCGGGCTGAGCAGGAAGGACGTCGCCTCGACCGGTCCGGGCGCGGGCCGCGCCGCTCCGGCCGGGTTGGCCGCGACAGGGCGGCCGTAAACCTCCTCGAACTGCCGGACCACGTCGTTGACCGGCAGCGCGGGCCAGAGCGTGCTGGCGCCGGAGTCCCGGGCGATCACCAGCCGGGCCTCGCCGGCCGAGCCGTCGTCACCGTCCGGGACGCCGTCGGCGGGCCGGACCGCCCAGCAGACGAAGCCCAGGTCGAACTCCCGGACCCGCACCTCGCGCTGCTGCGAACGCGGCACCCCGCCGTTGATCCACTCCTCGGCGAGCTCCTGCGCCTGCGCGTACGTCACCACGCCCGGTTCACCCCTGTCCCCTTCGTCCCCGCTTGTTCCACCATCACCGCAAGCACCGCCGGCGGCCCGGCCGGCGCGACCGCACCCGACGGAGCCACGTCAGCCCACCGGTACGGCGCGGGCGAACCCGCCGTCCACCATCAGCTCCGCCACCGTCTCGAGCTCCGGCGGGCTGCCGGCCAGCCGGAGCAGGAACGCGTCGAAGTCCTCGCCGCAGGGCAGCAGCAGCCGGGCGACGCGGTCCTCGGGCGCCTCGGGCGCGCCGCTGTCGCGGGCGTCGTCGTACAGGCAGAACCAGACCGAACCGGCCCGCTCGCCGCGCACCTTGAGCGCCACGATGCCGCCCTGGGCGTAGGCGATGCCGAGGTAGTCCTTGGTGAGGTGGTCACGCAGGCACTTGTTGACGTAGACGACGTCCTCGGTCCCGTACTCCTCGCTGAGGGTCAGGAACGGCTGGTCGAGCAGCATGCCGAGCTCGGGGTCGAGCGCGACGCCGACCGGGGCGCGGCCGCCGCCGAGCTTGAGGAAGGTCCGGTAGGCGCCGGGCAGCCGGTAGCCGAGGCGCTCCTCGGCCCGCTGCACGAGGTCCTCCGGGACGCCGATCGGGTCGCCGCCGTCCTTCGCCAGCGAGAAGTGCACGGGCCGGCGCTCCTGGAGCGGGCGGGTGCCGCGGCGGCTGTGGTCGGCGGCCGAGGTGGCCAGGCCACCGTGGTGCCGCAGCAGGGCCTTGACCTCGACCGGGACGAGTTCCATCCGGCGCCAGCCGGGCGCGGCCCGGCCGACCGCGTGGTGCCAGGTCCAGCCGGGCGGGGTGGCGACGGCGGTCTCCAGGTCGGCCCAGAGCGGGTGGCCCTGGGTGAACTGCGCGGCGTTCGCCGAGACGTAGTCGGTCAGCCGCAGCTCGTCGACGCCGAAGCCCGCCGGCGGGTCGGCGACCTCGGCCACGGCCGCCGTGTAGGGACCGAAGTCCGGGTAGCCGTACTCGTCCACCCGGACCCCGGCGGGGTGCCGCTCCGCGCGGACCGGATCCGGGAACTGCACCACCTGACCTGCGTACGCCGCGTTCGGTGCGGCGGCGACGCCGGGCCGACCTGTCGTCATCTGGGAGCCCCCACTGGCTGCTGCAAATTCTCCGTGCCTGCTGGCTACCAGCGTAGGGGGTCGGCCCCGGCCCCGGACCCCCGCCCGGGGGCCGGGACCGCGGCGGGAGGTCGGGGCGCGTCCGGCGATCCGCGTCGCGCGCCCGGCGGAGTCGCCGGACACGCGGCCGGACGGATCCGAACGAGGGGCGCTACGCGAGCGCCTTGGCCAGGGCCTCGGCGACGCGTTCCTGCTGGGCCGCGGTGATCTGCGGGAAGAGCGGCAGGGTGAGCAGTTCCCGGGCGGCCCGCTCGGCGACCGGGAACGCACCCTCGCCGTGGCCGAGGTGACGGAACGCCGGTTGCAGGTGGACCGGCACGGGGTAGTGGATGCCGGCGCCGATGCCGGCCTCCTGGAGCGCGGCCAGGACGGCGTCGCGGTCCCGGCCGGGCCCGATCCGCACCGCGTACAGGTGCCAGACGTGCTCGTTGCCGGGCGCGGTCCGCGGCAGGGTGACGCCGTCGAACCCGGCCAGCAGCCGGTGGTAGCGCTCGGCGGCGGCCCGGCGGGCCTCGTTCCAGGCGGGCAGCCGGCGCAGCTTGGCCCGCAGCACCACGGCCTGGAGCGCGTCCAGCCGGGAGTTGAAGCCGAACCGCTCGTGCACGTACTTGCGCTCCGAACCGTGGTCGCCGGTCAGCCGGACCGCCGCGGCCAGCCCGTCGTCGTCGGTGGTGACGGCGCCCGCGTCGCCGTACGCGCCGAGGTTCTTGCCGGGGTAGAAGCTGGTCGCGGCGATCCGGCCGTACAGCGCCCGGCCGTGCTGGCGGGCGCCCTGGGACTGCGCGGCGTCCTCGACCACGGGCCGGTCGCCGGCCAGCTCCAGCAGCGGCGCCATCGGGGCGAGCTGGCCGTTGAGGTGGACCGGGAGCAGCGCCACGGCCCGCGGCAGGACGTCCGCCACGCGGGCCGGGTCGATCAGCAGGTGGTCGTCGTCGGCGTCGACGAGGACCGGGCGCAGTCCGGCCCGGACCACGGCCTCGGCGGTGGCGACGAAGGTGTTGGCGGGCAGCACCACCCCGCCGCCGGGCGGCAGGTCCAGGGCGCGCAGGGCCAGTTCGAGGGCGTCGGTCCCGTTGGCGGCGCCGACGCAGTGGCGGGTGCCGGAGAAGGCGGCGTACTCCTCCTCGAAGCCCTCCGCCTCCGGGCCCCGGACGTAGCCGCCGGTGGCGAGCACCCGGTCGAAGCCGGCCCGCACCTCGGCCTCCACCTCGGCGTGGGCGGCCCTGAGGTCGACGAGCGGGACGGTCGTGTCGGTGGTCATCCCCGGTTCCCTTCAGCTGCGGCGGAGGGCGTCGAGCAGGGCGCCGGTCACGCGGTCCTGCTGTTCCCCGGTGAGGGCGTGGTACAGCGGCAGGATCAGCGAGCGGTGGGTGAGCAGTTCGGTGGCGGGCAGCGGCACCCGGGCGGTGCCCTTGTACGGGGCCTCCAGGTGGGCGGCCATGATGCCGCGCCGGGCGGAGACGCCGGCCCCGGCCAGCGCGGCGAGCACCTCGCCGCGGTCGGGGGCGCCGTCCGGCAGCAGCAGCCAGCAGGACTGGTAGTTGGTGGTGCCGTGCTCCGGGTCGGCGACCAGGCGGGCGCCGGTGCCGGCGAGCAGCTCGCGGTAGCGCGCGGCGAGCGCCCGCCGCCGGGCGATCATGGCCGGCAGCTTGCCCAGCTGCACCAGGCCGACCGCGGCCTGGATGTCGGTCATCCGGTAGTTGAAGCCGATCTCGTCGTACGTCTCCAGCACGCCCGCCCCGCCGGCTCCGGCGTGCCGGTCGGCGGCCGAGACGCTCATCCCGTGCTCGCGCAGCCGCCGCAGCCGGGCGGCGAGTTCGCCGTCCCGGCAGGTGACCATGCCGCCCTCGCCGGTGGTGAGCACCTTGCGCGGGTGGAAGGAGTAGGCGGCGATCGCCGCCGTGGCGCCGACCGGCCGACCCCGGTACACCGAGCCGGCGCCGCACGCGGCGTCCTCGACCACGGTGGCGCCGCGCGGCTCGACCAGCGCCCGGATGCCGTCCAGGTCGACCGGCACGCCGCCCTGGTCGACCGCGACGACGGCCTTCGTCCGCGCGGTGAGCAGCGGTTCGACGGTGGCGGCGGTGAGGTTGCCGCTGGCCGGGTCGACGTCGGCGAAGACCGGGACGGCGCCGACGTAGGTGACGGCGTTGGCGGTGGCCACGAAGGAGAGGGAGGGCACCACCACCTCGTCGCCCGGCCCGACGCCGGCGCCGATCAGCGCCAGGTGCAGTGCGGTGGTGCAGGAGGAGACGGCGACGGCGTGCGGCACCCCGAGGTGCTCGGCGAAGGCCCGCTCGAACGCGGCCACCCGGGGGCCCTGGGCCACCCAGCCGGAGCGGACGGCCTCGGCGGCGGCCGCCGCCTCCTCCTCGCCCAGCCAGGGCAGCATGACGGGGATCGCGGGTGCCGCGGGGGTGGTGCTGGACACGGCTCTGCTCCGAACTGCCGGACGGGATGGGGGGTTCACTGATCGCGCCACCAGGCGACCAGCCGGCGCAGGCCCTCGTCGAGGCCCAGCTCGGGCTTCCAGCCGAGGTCGCGCTCGGCGGCGGAGATGTCCGCCACCCGGCGGACGACGCCGCCGGCGGTGCCCCGGGCCGGGCCGTGCTCGACGTCCAGGTCGGGGCGGTCCATCGCGCCGAGCAGCGCGTCGGCCAGGCCGCGCAGCGAGACCTCGGTGGAGCTGGCGATGTTGTAGACCCGGTCGGTGACGGGCGCGGCGGCGGCCAGCAGGTTGGCCCGGGCGATGTCCTCGGTGTAGACGAAGTCCATGGTCTGCGCGCCGTCGCCGAAGATCACCGGCGGCTCCCCGGCGGCGATCCGCTCCATCCAGCGGATGAACACCTCGGTGTACCTGCCGTGCACGTCCATCCGGGGCCCGTACACGTTGAAGTACCGCAGCGCGACGTAGTCCAGCCCGGACATCGCGTGGAAGCTGCGCAGCAGGCCCTCGTTGAACGCCTTGGCCGCCCCGTAGAGGGTGTCGTTGTTGTAGGGGTGCTGGGTCTCCGGCGTCGGGAAGACGTCGGCGAGGCCGTAGACGGAGGCGCTGGAGGAGGCGACCACCTTGCGGACGCCGGTCTCGGCGGCGGCCTCGACCACGTCGAAGGTGCCGTCGACGAGCACCTCCAGGGCCAGCCTGGGTTCGGTGGCGCACTGGGTGATCCGGATCGCGGCCAGGTGGAAGAGCAGGTCGGTGCCGGGCTCCAGCAGCTCGCGCAGGAGCGCGCGGTCGCGGATGTCCCCGTCGACCACCCGCAGCCGGCCGGGCCCGGCGATCCGCTCGGCGTGCGCCAGGTTGGCCCGCCGCCCGCGGACGAAGTTGTCGAGGACGACCACTTCGCGGGCGCCCGCCCCGAGCAGCTGGTCGACCACGGTGGAGCCGATGGTGCCGGCGCCGCCGGTGACCAGACAGCGGGAGCCCTCGATCTGTACAGCGTTCACCGCGTCGCGGCCCTTTCCTGAGCTTCGGACAGTTCGTCGACCGGAGCGGCGCCCACCGGGACGGTGGCGCCGCCGAGTTCGAGGCTGAGCGAGGCGGCCTCCAGCAGCTGCAGCACCCGCAGCCCGGCCCGGCCGTCGGTGAGCGGTGCCCGGCCCTCGGTGATCGCGGCGGCGAACTCCGCCATCACGTTGCGCAGCGCCTCCTGCTCCACCAGGGCGGGCGCCACCATCTCGCCGACCCGGTAGGAGATCAGCGCCTGGTGGCGGATCGCGTCGGTGAGCTCGTCGGGCGGGGTGAGGTCCACCCCGCGGTCGTGCACCGCCAGCCGTGCCTGCGGGTTGAGGTCGTCCCAGACCAGCGTCCGCCGCGAGCCGCCGATCAGCGTGGTGCGGACCTTGGTCGGGGAGAGCCAGTTGACGTGGCAGTGCGCCAGCGCGCCGTTGCTGAGCCGGACCGTCAGGTACGCCACGCAGGCCCGCCCGGCGCCGATCGGGTCGGCGCCCTGGGCGGAGACCCCGACCGGCTCGACGCCCGGCGGCAGCACGAAGTCGAGGATCGACAGGTCGTGCGGGGCGAGGTCCCACAGCACGTCGACGTCGGGCTGGACCAGCCCGAGGTTGATCCGGACCGAGTCGAAGAACTGGACGTCGCCGATGTCCCCGCCGTGCACCAGCTCGCGGATCCGGCGCACCACCGGCGTGTAGCAGAAGGTGTGGTCGCACATCAGCACCAGCCCGCGCGCCTCGGCGAGCGCCACCAGGTCGGCGGCCTGGTCGGCCGAGGTGGTGATCGGCTTCTCCACCAGGACGTGCTTGCCCGCCTCCAGGGCCGCGCGGACCAGCCGGTAGTGCGCCGCCGCGGGCGTCGCAACGGCCACCGCGTCGACCCGCTCGTCGGCCAGCACCTCCTCGAAGGAGGTGGTGGACCGCACGGTGCTGTACTCGCCCAGCACCCGGCGGGACCGGCTCTCGTCCAGGTCGCAGAGCCAGTGCAGGCGCAGTGCCGGCGTCAGTTGCGCGTTGCGGACCAGGTTCGGGCCCCAGTAGCCCGCCCCGACCACGGCGATCCCGATCGGATGCGCGGGCGTGGGCTGGGGCGGTGCTCCCGGCGTGGGCACGTGCTCGCCGGGCGCCTCGTTGGCGGTTTCCGTCTCCGTCATCGCAAGACCCCCCTTGCTCGTCGTCGACTCGGCCTCCGGGAACACCCCGGACCGGCGCCGGACCCCTCGCCCCGGCAACCTCAACGGCCTTCGCAGGCAAGGAAGTTGTCATGCCACGCCGGAAACCCCCCGACCGCTCGGCCGCCCCTCGCACCGCTGCTGGCACGCTACCGGCCACCGCCACCGGCCGGGGGCGGATTCGGGAAACCCGGGGACGAGTGGTGACGATCGCGTGCGGATCCGGCCAACACGCCGTGCCCGCCGGACCGATCGGTGACCGGCGCACCCCGGTTGTGCGAATGTCGGTGACATTTGACAGGCTTGCCCCGGACTGACCCCCGTCAGCCGCGCCACCGGCACAGAGGCACAGGAGGAGGACGACGCATGACCACCGAAGACCGGCCCGGCACTCCCGTGCTGCGCCACCACCGCGACAGCCTGCTGCCCGCCGTCGCCGCCGCTCTGTCGCTGAAGCACGGGGAGGTGCACACCCTGGCCGGCGACAAGTCCGCCCGCCGTCCCGTGCTGCACCCGCTGGTCGGGGAGTTCCTGGACGCGCTGCCGCTGGAGCACCGCGAACGCTTCACCGGCCGCTGCCCGGAGGCCGTGCTGCTCTCCCAGTACCTGGCCACGGTCGACGCCGGACGCTCCAAGCGCGCCTCCCGCAAGCCGATGAGCCTCAACGAGGCCCGCAAGGCGCTCAAGGGCTCCCGGCTGACCACCATTCGGATCCGCGAGGAGCACGACCCGGCGCACGGCACCCACGCCCCGCCCTGCCGCTCGTGCATACCGATGCTGGAGCACTTCACGGTGCAGAGCGTCGTGGTCGGTCCGACCGGGCGCTGACCGCGCGGCCCGACCTGCCCGCGCCGAGCGCGCACCCCCGTACGCCCCCTTGTCCCCGAACCACCGGAGCCCGCCCTGAATCCGCCCAGCCCTCCCCCGCCGCCGCCGACCACGCTCGGCGGCTCGGCCGTCCGCACCCGCCCGCGCTTCCCCGCCGACGTCGCCGCCGAGCTCAAGGCGGCCGGCTGGCACCCCGGCCGCTGGGAGATCCGGCAGGCCGAGGAGTGGGCCGACACCCTGGTGGGCCACGGCAGCCCCACCGGCGCGGCGCACTCGGTGTTCCCGGCGGCGGTGGAGGCCTGGGCCGAGTTCGGCGGGCTCGCCTTCGACCTCGCCGGTCCGGGGCGCCAGCTGGCCCGCACCCCGTTCCTGATCGACCCGCTCTGCGGGCTGCACCAGCCGCGCACCCTCGCCGACCTCGGCCGCGCCCTGGACACCCGGCTCGCCCCGCTCGGCGAGGAGGCGTACGGTCAGGCGCTGCTCGTCATCGACGAGGAGGGCCGGGTCCACAGCCTGGACCACACCGGCGAGTGGTTCCTCGGCCACGGCATCGACCAGGCGATCACCGCGCTCGTGCTCGGCACCGCCCCCGAGCGACTGCGCACCGCCGACGAGGTCTGACGGCCGCCTCGACCCGCCGGGGCCGGGGAGCGCCCGGGCTCAGACCAGCCGGTCGGCCCGGACCGCCAGCCGGGACGGCAGCACGGCCTCCACCCGGAACCCGCCGTCCCGCTCCGGCCCGGAGGAGAAGGTGCCGCCCAGCGCGACCACCCGCTCCCGCATCCCGACCAGCCCGTTGCCCCCGCTGGGCAGCGCCGCCGCGCTCCGCTCGCCGCCCGGACAGGCGTTCACCACGCTCACCCGCACACCGTTGGGCGCGTACGCCAGCAGGACGGAGACCTCCGCACCGCCGGCGTGCTTGTGCGCGTTGGTCAGCCCCTCCTGCACCACCCGGTACGCGGTCTGCTCGGCCTCGGTGGTGAACTCCTGACGGCTGCCGCTGACGGTGAGGGTCACCGCCATCCCCGCCGCCCGGGACTGGTCCACCAGCCGGGGCAGTCCGGCCAGCGAGTCCGGCTCCGGCGCCGTCTCCTCCGACATCCGCAGCACGCCGAGGATCTCGCGCAGCTCGTTCAGCGCCTGCCGGCCGACCTCCCCCATCAGCTTGGCACTCTGCGCCGCCTTCTCCGGGTCCTTGACCACGATCCGCTCCAGCGCCCCGGCGTGCACCACCATCAGCGACACCCGGTGCGCCACCACGTCGTGCATCTCGCGGGCGATCCGGGTCCGCTCCTCCAGCCGGGCCCGGCGGGCGCGCTCACGGGCCTGCTCGGCCAGCAGGTCCAGCTCGGTCTCCAGGCCGTGCGCGCGGTCCTTGAGCGACTCGATCAGCCGGCGCCGCGCACCCACGTAGAGACCGGTCACCACCGGCGGCACGGTCAGGCCGACGGCCACCAGCACCGCCAGCAGGATCTGGCCCCACAGCGGCGGCTGCTCCACCGACGCATCGCCCGGCGCCAGCATCGTCACCATCATCACGCCGACCGCCTCGGCGAAGGCCAGCGCCGAGAGCGCCACCACCCGGCGCCGCCGGGACGGCCACTCCCAGGTCTCCGCCAGCGTGTAGAGCGAGACCACCAGCAGCACCACCCCGAGCATCCCGGGCATCGCCACCAGCGTGACCAGCACCGGCACGGCGGGCCAGCGCCGGCGCAGCACCAGGCTGGCGCCCGCGAGCGCACCGAACAGCGCGACCCCGGCGATCGCGAGCGGGGGGAGGTGGACCCGGGGTGCCAGGAAGGCCACCCCGCTCGCCGCGCACTCCAGCGCCGCCAGCGCGGCCAGGCCGATGTCCAGAAGAGCGCTGCGCCGACGCTCCCACCACCAGAACGACCGACCCCGCGCGCGCTCCCCAGGCGACTTGCTCATAACCCCACAGCCTAAGCGCGAACCCTCCCCCTTCCCCACCCGGTTCCCCCCGCACACCTCGGCGGACGGGCAAGTGGTCCAGACCACACAAAGCTTGACAGTGATCTTGTCCGGCATCCGGCCACCTCGCGGACACGACCCGTCCCGACACCTATGCTGGGTCGCGTCGGACAGCGCGGTCCGCACGCGTCACAGGCGCCACACGCGCACTGAACTGTGGCGATGAGCCGTTGCCGAACCCCACCACCACAGGGAGCCAGCCGTGACCGCTCCGGTCCCCACCCCGGCGGACAGCCCCACGCCCGTCGCCGACAACGCCGCCCTGCGCGCGGACATCCGACGCCTCGGCGACCTGCTCGGCGAGACGCTGGTCCGTCAGGAGGGCCCCCAGCTCCTGGGCCTGGTCGAACAGGTCCGACTCCTCAGCCGCACCGACGGCGAGGCCACCGCCGAACTGCTCTCCGACATCGACCTGGAGACCGCCGCCAAGCTGGTCCGCGCCTTCTCCACCTACTTCCACCTCGCCAACGTCACCGAGCAGGTGCACCGCGGCCGCGAGTTCGCCACCCGCCGGGCCCGCGAGGGCTCGCTCCTCGCCCAGACCGCCGACCAGCTCGCCGAGGCCGACCCCAAGCACCTCGAAGACACCCTGGCCCACCTCTCGGTCCGCCCGGTCTTCACCGCCCACCCCACCGAGGCCGCCCGCCGCAGCGTCCTCAACAAGCTCCGCCGCGTCGGCGAGCTCCTCGACCGGATCCACCGCGAGCAGATCGCCTCCGGCCTCGCCGCCGCCGGCACCCCCGACACCCCCGACACCCCCGACCGGGCCGCCGCCCGGCGCACCTCCCTCCAGCGCCAGGCCGACCGCCGCCTCGCCGAGGTGATCGACCTGCTCTGGCAGACCGACGAGCTGCGCATCGCCCGCCCCGAGCCCACCGACGAGGCCCGCAACGCCGTGTACTACCTCGACGAGCTCTACCGCGAGGCCGTCCCCGAGGTCCTGGAGGAGCTCCACGAGGAGCTCGCCCGGGTGGGCCTCGCCCTGCCCGACGGCGTCCGCCCGCTCACCTTCGGCACCTGGATCGGCGGCGACCGCGACGGCAACCCCAACGTCACCCCCCAGGTCACCTGGGACGTCCTCAACCTCCAGCACGAGTACGGGATCAAGGACGCCCTCGCCGCCGTCGACGACCTGCGCAACTCGCTCTCCACCTCCGAACGCCTGGCCGGCGCCTCCGTCGAACTGCTCGCCTCGCTCAACAACGACCTGCACGTGCTCCCCGAACTCAGCCCCCGCTACAAGCGGATGAACGCCGAGGAGCCCTACCGCCTCAAGGCCACCTGCATCCGGCTCAAGCTGGAGAACACCCGCGAACGCCTCGCCCACGGCACCCCGCACGTCGAGGGCCGCGACTACCGCGGCACCCGCGAGCTGATCGCCGACCTCCGGCTGATCCAGGACTCGCTGCGCGCCCACCGCGGCGAGCTGATCGCCGACGGCCGCCTCGCCCGCGCCATCCGCACCGTCGAGGCGTTCGGCCTGCAACTCGCCACCATGGACGTCCGCGAGCACGCCGAGGCCCACCACCACGCCCTCGGCCAGCTCTTCGACCGCCTCGGCGAGGAGGCCTGGCGCTACGCCGACATGCCGCGCGAGTACCGGCAGCGGCTGCTCGCCAAGGAGCTGCGCTCGCGCCGCCCGCTCGCCCCCACCCCGGCCCCGCTCGACGCCGCCGGCACCAAGACCCTCGGCGTCTTCAACACCATCCGCGAAGGCCTGGAGCGGTTCGGCGACGAGATCGTCGAGAGCTACATCATCTCCATGTGCCAGGGCGCCGACGACGTCTTCGCCGCCACCGTCCTGGCCCGCGAGGCCGGCCTGATCGACCTCCACGCCGGCATCGCCAGGATCGGCATCGTGCCGCTCCTGGAGACCACCGAGGAGCTCCAGAAGGCCGACCGCATCCTCGACGAGATGCTCTCCGACCCCTCCTACCGGCTGCTCGTCTCGCTGCGCGGCGACGTCCAGGAGGTCATGCTCGGCTACTCCGACTCCTCCAAGTTCGGCGGCATCACCACCTCCCAGTGGGAGATCCACCGCGCCCAGCGCCGGCTGCGCGACGTCGCCCACCGGTACGGCATCCGGCTGCGCCTCTTCCACGGCCGCGGCGGCACCGTCGGCCGCGGCGGCGGCCCCTCGCACGAGGCCATCCTGGCCCAGCCGTGGGGCACCCTGGAGGGCGAGATCAAGGTCACCGAGCAGGGCGAGGTCATCTCCGACAAGTACCTGCTGCCCTCGCTGGCCCGGGAGAACCTGGAGCTCACCATCTCGGCCACCCTGGCCGCCTCCGCGCTGCACACCGCCCCGCGCCAGGCGCCCGAGGAGCTGGCCCGCTGGGACGCCGCCATGGACCGGGTCTCCGCCGCCGCCCACGACTCCTACCGCGCCCTCGTCGAGCAGGACGACCTGCCGAAGTACTTCTTCGCCGCCACCCCGGTCGACCAGCTCGCCTCGCTGCACCTGGGCTCCCGCCCGTCCCGCCGCCCGGACTCCGGCGCCGGCCTGGACGGCCTGCGGGCCATCCCGTGGGTCTTCGGCTGGACCCAGTCCCGCCAGATCGTGCCCGGCTGGTACGGCGTCGGCTCCGGCCTCGCCGCCGCCCGCGCGGCCGGGCTCGGCGACGTGCTGGACGAGATGTACGGCCAGTGGCACTTCTTCCGCAACTTCCTGTCCAACGTCGCCATGACGCTGGCCAAGACGGACCTGCGGATCGCCCGCCACTACGTCGAGCAGCTGGTGCCCGCCGAACTGCACCACATCTTCGACCAGATCACCGCCGAACACGAGCTCACCCTGCGCGAGGTGCTCCGGCTCACCGGCGAGAGCGAACTGCTGGAGCACAACCCGGTGCTCAAGCAGACCTTCACCGTCCGCGACGCCTACCTCGACCCGATCTCCTACCTCCAGGTGGCGCTGCTGCGCCGCCAGCGCGAGGAGGTCGCGGCCGGCCGGCACGAGGACCCGCTGCGCGCCCGCGCGCTGCTGCTGACCGTCAACGGCATCGCGGCCGGCCTGCGCAACACCGGCTGACCCGACCGACACCCGGAACACGGGAGGGGCCCCGCGGCACGCGTGCCGCGGGGCCCCTCCCGTCCGTCCCCGGTCAGCCGAGCTGGCGCACCTCGACGACCAGCGGCCCGTACCGGGCCACCACCTCGTCCCTGGCCTTCGCCGCGTCGGTGACGTACACCAGCACCCCGGCGCCGTCCCCGGCCAGCGTGCCGAACAGCTGCTGCCCGCGCGCCCGCCAGTACTCCGCGTCCGCGCTGATCCGCAGCAGCACCTCCCGCGCCTGCCGGCGCGAACCGGCCGCGTCCCGGAAGGCCACCGTCACCAGCGCGTTCCGGACGGAGTCCCGCACCGCCTGGTCGAAGTCGCCGCCCGGCACCCGCAGCACGTACACCGTGCCGGCGCCGGCGTCCACGCAGACGCCGAAGTACTGGTCCGGGTAGCGCTGCGAGCCCAGCGTCCTGATGTCCTGGGCCGCCCGGCCCACCGGGGTGTCCACCAGGCCGCCACCGCCCGCCGAGGCGGACGGGGAGGGCAGGCCGGACGACGGCGCACCGCCCGTCGGGCCGGTCGGGCCCCCGGTGGCCGGCCCGCCGGTCGGACCGGACGAGGCCGACGAGGCGGACGGTGCCGACGAGGCGGACGAGTGCGTCGGGACCGGCAGCCCCGGCCGGCCGGCCGGCCCACCGGTGGACGGCGCACCGGCGGACGGCGCACCGGTGGACGGCGCACCGGACGAGGACGGCCCCGCGGACGGCCACCCCGTCGACGGCCCGCCGGACGACGGCGAACCACTCGGACCCGAGGACGGGATCCCGCCCGACGGCCCGCCCGACGGCCCGCCCGACGGCCCGCTCGAAGGCCCGCCCGACGGCCCCGCCCAGCCCGGCGTCCGCAGCGAGGTCGGGCCCTGCGTGCAGGCCAGCACCGGACCCTCCTCCGCACCGGACGGATCCGTGGCCCCCGGGCCGGAGGACACCACGCCGGCCGGAGCCAGCCCCGTCCCCCCGCCGCCACCACCGCCGAGCTGGGTCAGCCCGCCGACGCCCACCGCCAGGACCGCCGCCCCGGCGGCGACCCGCAGCGCCACCGTCCGCCGGGCGCGCCGCTCACCGGCCCGCCGCAGCTCGGCCAGCGGGGCGGCGGCACCGCCCACCGCCGCCGCCTGCTCGCCGAGCCGGACGACCAGCTCCTCCTCGAACCCGTCCGTCCCCTCAACCGCCATGGCCCACCATCTCCCTCGCCGGTGCCAGCTCCTGCCGGAGCGTCTTCAACGCACGTGCCAGATGGGTCTTCGCCGTCGCCTGCGAACAACCGAGCTCCTCGGCGACCCGCGCCACCGGGAGGTCGACGTAGTACCGCAGCACCACGGCCGCCCGCTGCCGCGGCGGCAGCACCCGCAGCGCCGCCGCCAGTCGCTCGTCCCGCTCGCTCTCCGGACCCGCCGCCGGACCGTCCGGAAGGACCGCCGTCAGCACCTCCCGCCGGGTCCGCCGCCACCGCGAGACATGGGTCCGCACCATCGCCCGGCGTACGTAGCCCTCGGTCGCCCCGGGATCCCGGATCACCGACCGTTTCGGATAGACCCGCGCCAGGGCGTCGTGCAGCAGGTCCCGGGCGTCGTGGACGTCCCCCGTGATCAGGAAGGCACTGCGCAGCAGTGCCTGGTACCGGGCCGCGACGAACTCGTCGAACGGGTCGCCCCCGGCGCCCTCCGACCGCATCGATTCGCGCTTCATGCCCCCAGGACGCACGGGCCGCCGGAAACGGATGACACCGCGCGGAGAATGCCGGAGGGGCCGGCGCCCGGAACCCCGGACCCGGCCCCTCCGGACCTCGTCACCACCTCGGACGCCCGCGCGGCGGCGTCACTCCCCCAGATCGCCCGCACGACGGCGCTTCACCCACAGGGCCGCACCGCCCGCCGCCACGACCAGGCCGCCACCGACGGCCAGCAGGCCGGCGTCGCCACCGACCGAACCGCCGAGCACCGGACCGAACTGCGCCGCGGCCGGCTCCGGGGACACCACACCCGGATCGGGCTCCGCGACGGTCTCCGCATGGGCGACACCGCCGCCGGAGAACAGCACCCCGGCCGCCCCCAGCGCGCCGGCGGTACCCAGCGCGCCGGCCGTGCCGACCCGCCGTCCGAGCTGCTTCAGCCGAACCACCCGGATCCGCCGAAGGCGCCGGACCGGACGAAAACTGCGCATCGAGAACTCCCCAGGACCCGTTCGCGTACCCGGTCGACGCTATCGGATCGGCACAGGTTTCTCACACACATTCAGGTTTGACCGCCCAAGCGTTGCACGACTGTTGTGCGACACACCGCACCACCGCGCGGCGCCCGCCGCCCCCTCGTACAGACGCCCGTCGCGGACGCCGACGGTGCGCGTGCCCGGGCGATCGCCACCCGCTGCCGCTCGCCCCCGGGCATCCGCGCGGGCAGCGCACCGATCCGGTGCCGCCGGCTCGGCGGAGCCCGCGCCCTGACGCACGGTCACCGGACCCGCCACGGCGCGATCAGGAGTTGTACGTCCCCTGCGCCCGCTCCAGGCCCTCCGACAGCAGCGCCTCCACCGCATCGGCGGACCGGTCCACGAACCAGTCCAGCTCCTTGCGCTCGGTGCCGGAGAAGTCCTTCAGGACGAAGTCCGCCACCTCCATCCGGCCCGGCGGCCGGCCGATCCCGCAGCGCACCCGGTGGTAGTCCGGACCGAGCGACTTGGTGATGGACTTCAGACCGTTGTGGCCGTTGTCCCCGCCGCCCAGCTTCAGCCGCAGCGCCGCGTAGTCGATGTCCAGCTCGTCGTGGACCGCCACCACCGCCGAGGTCGGCACCTTGTAGAAGTCCCGCAGCGCCGTCACCGGACCGCCGGAGAGGTTCATGAACGACATCGGCTTCGCGAGCACCACCCGCTGCCCCGACAGCCGGCCCTCGGCCACCTGGGCCCGGCTCTTGTGCGCCTTGAACTTCGCGCCCATCCGCTGAGCCAGCAGGTCCACCACCATGAACCCGATGTTGTGCCGGTTCCGGGCGTACTGCTCACCCGGGTTGCCCAGGCCCACCACCAGCCAGGGGCCCTCGTACGCGTTCTCGCTCATCCCGCCGCTCCTCGTGGTCACGTTCACCGCCATCTTCCCGGACACACCGCTGCCCCGGGCGCTCCAGCGGGAGCGACCGGGGCAGCGGTCAGGCTGTGCGAAAGGCTCAGGCCTCGGCGCCGGCCTCGGCCTCGGCGGCCTCCTCGACCGGAGCGGCCTGGGCGGCGATGACCTGCAGCACGACGGCGTCGGCCTCGACGGCCAGGGTGACACCGGACGGCAGGGTGATGTCCTTGGCGTGGATCGAGGCACCGGCCTCCAGACCCTCGACCGAGACGGTGACGGCCTCGGGCAGGTGGGTGGCCTCGGCCTCGATCGGCAGGGCCTGCAGGACGTGCTCCAGCAGGTTGCCGCCCGGGGCCAGCTCGCCCTCGGTGTGGACCGGAACCTCGACGGTGACCTTCTCGCCGCGCTTCACCAGCAGCAGGTCGACGTGCTCGATGGTGCGCTTGATGGCCTCGCGCTGGACGGCCTTCGGCAGCACGTACTCGTCCTTGCCGTCGATCGGCACGACCAGCAGGGCGTTCGGGGTCTTCAGGGCCATCATCAGGTCGTGGCCGGGCAGGTTCAGGTGAACCGGCGCGTGGCCGTGGCCGTAGACGACACCGGGAACGAAACCGGCACGGCGGGCGCGACGGGCGGCACCCTTGCCGAACTCGGAACGGGTCTCAGCGGCAAGGCGGATCTCGGACACGACTGCACTCCTCGGAAGACTGGCGCGGGGGTGCAGACAACGAGAAACCGCCGGGACCACACCCTCAGAATATTCGGGGGTCACTCGGCGGCGTACGACCTCTGCAGATGACCGGGAACCGGCATCGGCAGCGCGTCGATCACGGAGCGCGCACCCGCGAGCAGGCACACGGCATCCCTCGCCGAGCAGTTTCCCGAGTCTAACCGCACCCACCGCCTCCCGCGAAATCGACGGCGGCCCCGGCCCCCCGAGGACCGGGGCCGCCGACACGGGGCATCGTCAGTGCACGCCCTCGAACAGGCTGGTGACCGAACCCTCCTCGAACACCTCGCGGATCGCGGCCGCGATCGACGGGGCGATGGAGAGCGTGGTGATCTTGTCCAGCTGGAGCTGCGCCGGAGTCGGCAGCGTGTTGGTGAACACGAACTCGCTCACCCGCGAGTTCTTCAGGCGGTCCGCCGCCGGACCGGAGAGCACCCCGTGGGTGGCCGCCACCAGCACGTCCGCGGCACCGTTCTCGAACAGCGCGTCGGCCGCGGCACAGATCGTGCCGGCGGTGTCGATCATGTCGTCCACCAGCACACAGACCCGGCCCCGGACGTCACCGACGACCTCCGCCGACAGGATCGTGTTGGCCTGCGTCATGTCACGACGCTTGTGGATGATCGCCAGCGGGGCGTCCAGACGGTCGCACCACTGGTCCGCCACCTTCACCCGGCCCGCATCCGGCGAGACGATCGTCAGCTTCGACCGGTCCACCTTCTGGCCCACGTAGTCCGCCAGCAGCGGCAGCGCGAACAGGTGGTCCACCGGACCGTCGAAGAAACCCTGGATCTGCGCCGTGTGCAGATCCACCGCCATCAGCCGGTCCGCGCCCGCCTGGCGCAGCAGGTCGGCGACCAGACGGGCGGAGATCGGCTCCCGGCCCAGGTGCTTCTTGTCCTGACGGGCGTACCCGTAGAACGGCAGGATCGCGGTGATGCTCTTCGCGGAAGCCCGCTTCAGAGCATCGATCATGATCAGCTGCTCCATGATCCACTGGTTGATGGGAGCCGTGTGGCTCTGCATCACGAAGCAGTCCGCGCCACGCGCCGACTCCAGGAAGCGGACGTAGATCTCCCCGTTGGCGAAGTCCAGGGCCTTGGTGGGAACCGGCTCGGTCCCCAGCGCCACAGCCACCTCCCTCGCCAGCTCCGGGTGGGCACGGCCGGAGAAGAGCTTCAGCTTCTTCTCACCCGACGTCGTGATCCCGCTCACTGCACCGTCTCCTCGCGTTGCTGACGCTGAACCCGTCCGCACCGCAGACAGGCACGAGCCCGCTGGCGATAGGGGTCGGGGGAATGTCGGTACGCCTGGACACGGGCGGTTAGCCCAATGGCGCACGTATGTCCCCAAGGTTACGCGCCCGCGCAGAAACCGTCCGCCCCGGTACCGCCCCTCGGACTCCCGCCCCACCCCATCAGGCCTCCCCGGCCACCTCCGCCGCAGCAGCCGCAGCCTGCGCCGACGCCGTACCCGGCCGCTTGCGCTCCACCCAACCCGCGATGTTGCGCTGCTGCGCCCGGGCCACGCCCAGCGCGCCCGGCGCGACATCCGAGGTGATCACCGAACCGGCCGCCGTGTAAGCACCGTCACCCACCGTCACCGGCGCGATGAACATGTTGTCCGAACCCGTACGGCAGTGGGCCCCGATCACCGTCCGATGCTTGTTCACGCCGTCGTAGTTCACCGTCACCGAGGCCGCACCGATGTTGGTGCCCTCGCCGATCGTGGCGTCACCGATGTAGGACAGGTGCGGCACCTTGGCGCCCTCGCCCAGCTCCGAGTTCTTCACCTCCACGTACGTGCCGACCTTCGCCTTGCGCGCCAGCTTCGCCCCCGGCCGCAGGTACGCGTACGGGCCCGCCGTGGCGAGCTCACCCACCTCGGCACGGTCCGCCGTGGTGTTGCTCACACGCGCCCCCGCACCCACCCGGGTGTCCGTCAGGGTCGAGTTCGGACCCACCTCGCACCCCTCCCCCAGATGGGTCAGCCCCTGCAACTGGGTGTTCGGCAGCACGACCGCGTCCGGCTCGTACGAGACCTGCACGTCGAACCAGGTGGTCGCCGGATCCACCACGGTGACCCCCGCCCGCATCGCCCGCTCCAACAGCCGGTCGTTCAGCAACCGCCGCGCCTGCGCGAGCTGCACCCGGTCGTTGATCCCCAGGATGTCCCGGTAATCCGCCGCCACCACCGCACCCACCCGGTGACCGGCCGTCCGCAGGATCTCCAGCGTGTCGGTGAGGTACTCCTCACCCTGCACGTTGTCCGTCGTCACCCGGGCCAACGCCTCGGCCAACAGCTTCGCGTCGAACGCGAAGACCCCCGAATTGATCTCCGCGATCTCCCGCTGCGCATCCGAGGCGTCCTTCTCCTCGACGATCGCCGACACCGCACCGTCCACGCCGTCCCGCAGGATCCGGCCGTAACCGAACGGGTCCGGCACCACCGCGGTCAGCACGGTCACACCGTTGCCCTGCCCCACGTGCGCCCCGGCCAGCGCGGCCAGCGTCGCCCCGGTCAGCAGCGGCGCGTCCCCGGTCGTGACGATCACCGTGCCGTCCAGCTCCACACCGTCGGCGGCCAGCGCCTCCAGCGCCGTCCGCACCGCGTGCCCGGTGCCCTTCTGCTCCTCCTGCACCACCGCGCGGGCACTCGGGTAGTGCGCCGCCAGGTGCGCCTCCACCTTCTCCCGCATGTGGCCGACGACCACGACCAGCTGCTCCGGCGTCAGTTCCTCGGCCGCGGCCACCGCGTGCCCCACCAGGGAACGCCCGCACACCTCGTGCAGCACCTTGGGCAGGCTGTTCGACTTCATCCTGGTCCCGCCACCGGCGGCAAGCACGACAACGGCAGCAGGCGAATTGGCACTCACGGGGGGAGGCTCCTCAGTCGGTTCACAGGGAGGGAAAGCAGCCGGGGAGCGGATCCGCACGTCTACGCCCTGGCGGCTTCGAGGATAGTGCGGCCCGATCGGGCAAAACGCCAGCCCCCGGCCCCTCACACGCGGGCCGGGGGCTACTCACAATGCTCCCGGAGGAGGATTCGAACCCCCATAAGCTGGACCAAAACCAGCTGTCCTGCCCTTAGACGATCCGGGACCGGCGCCTGTCAGCCCCTTCGCGAGGGCACGCGCTGGGGCAAGACTACGGGGAATACCGCTTCGCATCTACCACCATTGCCGACCACCACCCTTCGATCCGGCGATAGAGATCGGCGCTGCCGAGCACGGTGACGCGCAGGCAGCCACGATGCGTCTCGCCGGTGTTCTTCCGGTTGGTCTTCGGGTTGTGCCGTTTCACCGAGGGGGCGTTGAACGAGTCGGGCCCGGCCCCCACCACGTCCGCCCAGAACAGCTCGGCTGCTTCGATGTCGGCGGTCTCGTGGATGCTCACGGCGTAGCGCCGTCGGCTCCGCTCGACCCCGACGAGGTCGAGCCACCTCTCGAATACGCGGATGACCATCGGGTCACTGTTGACGAACACCACCCGCGGATCCGGCTTGGCCTTCGCACCCTCGGCCCAGTAGAGCGCGACGCCGATCAGGAGCAGATCCCGCGCCGACACCTCACCGATCTGGGCTGCCGCCTCCTCCCGAATGGCGCGATGCCGCTCGGCTCGCGTCGCCATCACCGCATCCCGACGGCCGCGGGACGTGCGCACGGCCGCCCGAACCGGCGCCGGCAGGTCCCGGACCCACAGGGATATCGAGCTCTTCGAGACCCCCAGCTCCGCCTGGATCTCGTCGTACGTCCGGCCCTGGGCCCGGAGGCGGCGGGCGGCTTCGCGCTGTTCGGTCTTGGCTCGCATGCGGTGATTCTGTGTGCGGGTCGTCCCGACACGGGGCACATCCGCCCTTCATCCATCCGGTCGGGTGAATTCACTCAAGCGCCGGGCGGCGGCGTATTCCCCTGCCAGCCGGGCAGAACCTACGATGCCGTAGGTTACGCTCACGTAACCTCTCCCCCCTCCCCCAAGGGACGCTCATGACCATCCAGGCCGACGAGGCGCGCACCACCGCGCTCCCCATCGATCCCGCCCCGACCCTGCTCTCCGCCACCCGTGGCGGGGAGAAGCAGGGGCTCGCCGAGCGGATCACGCTCGCGCTGTTCATCGCCGTACCGTTCGTCGCCCTGGTCGCCGCCGTGCCGGTGGCCTGGGGATGGGGCCTCGGGTGGACGGACCTCGCGATCGCCACCGGCATGTACTTCCTCACCTGCCACGGCATCACCGTCGGCTACCACCGCTACTTCACCCACGGCGCGTTCAAGGCCAAGCGCCCGCTGCGGCTGGCGCTCGCGGTGGCCGGCTCGCTCGCCATCGAGGGCCCGCTGGTGCGCTGGGTGGCCGACCACCGCAAGCACCACCGGTTCAGCGACAAGGACGGCGACCCGCACTCGCCGTGGCGCTACGGCGAGACCGTCCCGGCGCTGCTCAAGGGCCTCTGGTGGGCGCACATGGGCTGGCTCTTCGACGAGGAGCAGACCCCGCAGCTCAAGTACGCGCCGGACCTGGTGCGCGACCCGGCCATAAGGATGATCTCCCGGCTGTTCTGGCTCTGGACGCTGATCTCGATGATGCTGCCGCCGCTGGTGGGCGGGCTGGTGACGATGTCCTGGCAGGGTGCGCTCTCGGCGTTCTTCTGGGGCTCGCTGGTCCGGGTGGCGCTGCTGCACCACGTGACGTGGTCGATCAACTCGATCTGCCACGCGGTGGGCGCGCACCCGTTCCGCTCCCGGGACCGTTCGGGCAACGTCTGGTGGCTGGCCCTGCTCTCCTGCGGCGAGTCCTGGCACAACCTGCACCACGCCGACCCGACCTCGGCCCGGCACGGTGTGCTGCGCGGGCAGATCGACTCCTCGGCCCGGCTGATCCGCTGGTTCGAGCTGGCCGGCTGGGCGCGGGACGTCCGCTGGCCGGACGCGCAGCGGATCGCCGCCCGCCGCGCCGCATGAGGGCGCGCCTGCAGCATGATGTAGGGGTGAACGGGAGCAGCGCAGAGAGCACAGGCGGCCACGAGAGCACGCGGACGGACGCGGCGCCCGGTGCGGCGCCGGACCGTCCGCGTGCCGGTACGGCGGCCGGTGAGGCTGCGCCGGGGGGTCGCCGGCGGGGCAGCCGGGTGCGGATGACCGGCAAGCAGCGTCGGGAGCAGCTGCTGGAGATCGGTCGGACGGTGTTCGCGGAGCGCGGTTACGACGGTACGTCGGTGGAGGAGATCGCGGAGCGGGCGGGTGTGTCGAAGCCGGTGGTGTACGAGCACTTCGGGGGGAAGGAGGGGTTGTACGCGGTGGTGGTGGACCGCGAGATGCAGCTGTTGCTGGACATGGTGACGGGGGCGCTGACCGGGGGCCATTCGCGGGAGCTGCTGGAGCAGGCGGCGTTCGCGTTGATGGATTACATCGACACGTCGACGGACGGTTTCCGGATCCTGGTGCGGGATTCGCCGGTGGCGCAGTCGACGGGCACGTTCGCGTCGTTGATCAGTGACATCGCGACGCAGGTGGAGGACATCCTGGGGTTGGAGTTCAAGGCGCGGGGGTTCGATGCGCGGTTGGCTCCGATGTACTCGCAGATGTTGGTGGGGATGGTGGCGCTGACCGGTCAGTGGTGGCTGGAGGTGCGCAGGCCGGAGAAGGCGGAGGTGGCCGCGCATCTGGTGAATCTGGCGTGGCACGGTCTGGAGGGGATGGAGCGGCATCCCAAGCTGGTGGGCGAGCGGAAGTCGTAGTGCTTGCGGGGGGTTATCCGCGTTTGACGCCGACGGCGAAGATGCGGCGGAACGGGAAGACGGTGCCGTGGGGTCCGGCGGGGTAGGCGTCGCGGAGCAGGGCGGCGTACTCGGTGAGGAAGGCGTTGCGGTCGGCGGGGTCGGTGAGGCGGGTGAGGACGGGGCGCAGTGCGGTGCCCTTGACCCATTCGAGGACCGGGTCGGGGCCGGTGAGCAGGGTGCTGTAGGTGGTTTCCCAGACGTCGGGGGTGCAGTCGGCGTCGGTGAGCGCCCGGAGGTAGTCGGTGGGGTGGTGGACGCCGGCGGGGGTGGTGTCGGCGAGGGTGTCGTGCCAGCGGGGGCTGTGGCGCAGTTCGGTGAGGGCGGTGTGGCTGGGTGAGTCGAAGTTGCCGGGGACCTGGAGGGCGATGACGCCGCCGGGTGGGAGGGTGGCGGCCCAGCGGGGTAGCAGGTCGAGGTGGCCGGGGATCCATTGCAGGGTGGCGTTGGAGGCGATCAGGTCGGGGTGGGTGTCGGCGGGGTCGTAGTGGGTCGCGTCGGCGAGTTGGTAGTGGGCGGTGGGTTCGCCGGTCGTGCGGGCGGTGGTGAGCATGTCGGCGGAGTTGTCGATGCCGGTGAGGCGGGCGTGGGGCCAGCGTCGGCGGAGGAGGGCGGTGGAGTTGCCGGGTCCGCAGCCGATGTCGAGGACGGTGGGGGCGGGTTCGTGGGGGAGGGTGGGGACGCGGGTGAGGAGGTCGTGGAGGGGGCGGGTGCGTTCGTCGGCGTAGCGGAGGTACTGGTGGGGGTCCCAGACGGGGGGGTTCATGGTCCACCTCGCATGTATCTCGACGTCAAGATATCTGCTCGCACCTTCCACGTTACATTTCTCGATGTCAAGAGACTTCACATCGACACAACCCCCGATACACTGATCGCCATGGAGGACGAGGTCGACCGCCTGGTCGCAGCATGGCGCCGAGAGCGCCCCGACCTCGACGTGGAACCGCTTGAGGTGCTCAGCCGGGTGAGCCGACTCGCCCGGCACCTCGACCGTGCCCGCCGGACGGCCTTCGCCGAGCACGGTCTGGAGCCCTGGGAGTTCGACGTGCTGACGGCGCTGCGCCGGGCCGGCACCCCGTACCAGCTCTCCCCCGGCCAGCTGCTCACCCAGACCCTGGTCACGTCCGGCACGATGACCAACCGGATCGACCGCCTCACCGGCAAGGGTCTGGTCAAGCGGTTGCCCGACCCGGACGACCGGCGCGGTGTGCTGGTCCGGCTGACCGACGACGGCCGCGACCGGGCGGACCAGGCGCTCGCCGGCCTGCTCGCGCACGAGCGCGAGCTGCTCGCCCAGCTCACCGCCGCCCAGCAGGGCGAGCTCGCGGGGCTGCTCCGGCTGCTGGTCGCCCCCTTCGACAACATTCCGGGCTGATCCACGGCGCCCGGGGCGTGTGCGGGCGACGGCGCGCCGGTCAGGCGCGGCTCCGGCGACCGGGCACGGGCCGGGCCCGCCCCGACCGCTGCCCGGCGTGGCTCAGAAGCCGTCCGGGTACGGGGTGCTGAGCGCGGGCACCGGGGCCGGCTCGGCCTCCGCCGTCCGGTAGCCGGGGAGCAGCTCGGCCAGCCGCCGGCGCACCTCCTCGTCGCTGTTGCCCGCCGCAGCCGCGTACAGGCCGGTCAGGCCGCCGGCGAGGTCGTCCGGGCCGGAGGCGGACTCCGCCACCGTGGCGTAGATCCGGGCGTGCGCGGTCGGCAGCCGCTCCTCGCCCTCGGAGAACAGCGCCTCGTTCAGCTTCTCGCCCGCCCGCAGGCCGGTGTAGCGGATCTCCACCTCGTCCCGGCCGAGCTGCACCTGCTCGGCGAAGTTGTGCACCAGGTCGACGATCCGCACCGGCTCGCCCATGTCCAGCACGAACACCTCGCCGCCGTGCGCCATGCGGCCGGACTCCAGCACCAGGCCGACGGCCTCCTCGATGGTCATGAAGAACCGGGTGACGTCGGGGTGGGTGATCGTCACCGGGCCGCCGCTGCGCAGCTGCTCGGCCAGGACGGAGAGCAGCGAGCCGCGCGAGCCCAGCACGTTGCCGAAGCGGACCGCGGAGAAGACCCCGGTGCCGAGGTTGCGGGCGTCCCGGGCGTTGGCCTGCACGATCAGTTCGGCGAGGCGCTTGCTGGCGCCGAGGACGGAGGTCGGGTCGGCGGCCTTGTCGGTGGAGATCAGGACGAACCGTTCGACGCCGGTGGCCAGTGCGGCCTCGACCAGGTGGTCGGTGCCCAGGACGTTGGACTTGACCGCCTCGCTGGGGTGGCGTTCCAGGAGCGGCAGGTGCTTGTGGGCGGCGGCGTGGAACACCACGTCCGGTTCGAGGTCGCGGAAGATCTGCTGGATCCGCGGGCGGTCCCGGATGTCGGCGATCACCAAGGAGTCGTCGGTGAGCAGCGCCTCGCCCCAGATCTCCAGCTGGAGCCGGTGCAGGTTGGACTCGTCGTGGTCCAGCATGTAGAGCGCGCTCGGGTTGAACGCGTGGACCTGGCGGCAGAGTTCGCTGCCGATGGAGCCGCCGGCGCCGGTGACCAGGACGCGTCGGCCCTCGATGACGTCGCGGACGTCGGCGGAGACCACGTGCACCTCGTGCCGGCCGATCAGCCGGTTGACGTCCAGGCTGCGCATGTCGGAGCCGACCACCTCGCGGCGCAGTGCGGCGAGGAAGGACGGCAGGTAGCGGACGGCGGCGCCGGCCGCGGCGGCGGCGGTGGCGAGGGCGCGGACCCGCTGCGGGGCGAGGCCGGGGATGGCCAGCGCGACGACCTGGGCGCGGTGGCGGACGGCGAGCTCGGTGAGCTCGGCGAGGGTGCCGAGGACGGGGGCGGCGTCGACCGACTGTCCGGCCTTGGCCGGGTCGTCGTCCAGCAGGCCGATCGGGGCGAGGCCGAACTCGGGTGCCCGGCCGAGGTCGCGGACCAGCGCGGTGCCGGCCGCGCCGGCGCCGACCACGAGGGTGCGCAGGCCCGTCGGCGGTGCGCTGGGGGCCGGGCCGGGACCGCCGGTGCGCGGGCCGGCCTCGGCTGTTCGGTGCTCGTGGGCTGTGTGCGGGCGTGCGGAAGTGCTGTGCGGCGACATCTGTCCTCCGGATTTCCCTGACCTGACGGATCTGACGGACCTGACGGACCTGAGCCGTACCTGGGTGTTACGGGCGGATCAGCCGGCGCCGGGAGCTGTGGTCGAGGCGACGGACGGCGGGGCTGTGGGCGCGGCGGGCTCGGACGGGCTGACGCCCGCCCGGCGGGCGACCGCGACGGCGGCGAGGGTGGAGTGCACCCCGAGCTTGCCGAGGACGTTCTGCATGTGGGTGCGCACGGTGTGCGGGGAGAGGTAGAGGCGCTCGGCGACGGCCTGCCGGCCGAGGCCGGCGACCATGCAGCGCAGGATCTCCTTCTCCCGCGGGGTGAGCGTGTCGACCAGGCGCTCGCTCTCGGTGCGGTCCCGTCGGGCGGTGGTGAGCTCCCGGATGACGCCGGTGAGCAGGGCGGGCGGCAGGTGCGTCTCGTCGCGCAGCACTCCGCGGATCACCGCCAGCAGGCGGGCGAGCGAGCTCTCCTTGGCCACCCAGCCGGTGGCTCCGGCGTGCAGGGCTCGGGCGGCGCGGTGCGGGTCGTCGGCGGTGGCCAGGACGATCGCGCGCAGGGCCGGGTGGTTGCGGCGGACCCGGGCGAGCAGGGTGATGCCGTCGGGTGCCGGGGCGGCCGCGGGGTGGGCCGCGGGCTGGTGCCGGGTGGCCGCGGGGTGGTTCGCGGGCGGCAGGTGTGCCTGCGGGGTGTGCACGGACGTCAGGTGCGCGTGCGCGGGTGGGACGTGGGCGGGCGGGGTGGCCGGGCGCCGGGGTGCGGGCAGGGCTGCGGACGGGCGCCGGTGGGCGGGTTCGGGTGGGTCGGCGCCGGGCCGGCGGGGCTTGCGGGCGCCCGCGGCCGCGGTGTCGGCGCCGAGGTCGGCGTCGATGAGCACGACGTCGTAGCCGCGGCCCTCGACGGCGGCGCGCTCCAGCGCCCGCTCGGCGGCCGCCGTGCTGCCGGCCGCGCCGACCTCCACGTCGGGTTCGGCGGCGAGTGCCGCCGCCAGCGCCTCGGCGAAGATCCGGTGGTCGTCGACCACCAGGACGCGGATCCGCCCCATCGTCACTCCCCCCCCTGCCCGGACCGGGCCGGTGCTCCGGGGCGACCACCCGGTTGCACCGCCGTGACCTGGGCACTCGTCCGCCGTCCGCCTCCCGGTGCCGCGAAGGCCGACGGCACCGACCCCCACCGGTACCGGAATCAGCGTACGGGGTGGGGGGCGGCCAGGTGGGGGTTTGGTGAAGTTTCGTCAGGAGGTGCGCACTTGGCCTGACTTGGCGGCTCAGGCGCCGTACGGGTGGGCGGTGCGGGCGTCCCGCAGGGCCCTCGCCCACCAGGTGAGCTGGTCGAGCATGCCCTTGGCCGCGCCGGTGGGGACGGCGGGGTCGACCGGCTCGCCGTCGTCGCCGAAGGCGGCCCACGCGCCGTGGAAGCTGACGGTGTCCCGGACGGTGACGGCGTGGAGCTCGGCGAAGACCAGTCGGAGCTGCTCGACCGCGCGGAGCCCGCCGCCGAGGCCGCCGTAGGAGACGAAGCCGACCGGCTTGGCCTCCCACTCGGCCTTGTGCCAGTCGATGGCGTTCTTCAGGACGGCGGGGAAGCTGTGGTTGTACTCGGGGGTGATCACCACGAAGGCGTCGGCGGCGGCCAGCCGGTGCGAGAGCGCGGCCCGCACCTCGGCCTGCTCGGGGGTGGGCTCGTTGCCGAGGTCCGGCAGCGGGTGGTCGGCGAGGTCGACCACGTCGAGGTCGAGGTCGCTCCGGTGGGCGGCGGTGCGCAGGAACCAGTCGGAGACGTTCGGTGCGAAGCGGCCCCGGCGGTTGCTGCCGATGATGACGGCGACGCGGTAGGGGGTCTCGGGCACGGCAGCCTCCGGATCGGGTGTTCGTCGGGGCCGCCCGGTCTGGCGGCCCGTCAGGTACGGTACAACGCGCATGGCAATGAGTAAAACGATGACTGCAAAGTTCTGGAGGTCGGCCCGTGACCAGTGAGAACGAGAGCCCCGCCAAGCCCCGCCGCGGCCTCGCCGAGAAGCGCCGGGCCATCACCGAGGCCGCACGCACGGTCTTCGGCCGGGACGGCTACTCCCGCGCCAGCATCGACGCCATCGCCTCCGAGGCCGGGGTCTCCACGCGGACCATCTACAACCACTTCGCCGGCAAGGAGCTGCTCTTCCGGACCGTCGTCCTGGAGAGCGCGGCCCAGGTCAGCGACGCCCACCTGGACGTCGTGGAGCGCAACCTCGCCAAGGTCACCGACCTGGAGGCCGACCTCACCTCGCTCGCGCTGGCCTGGGTGCAGGTGCTCGGCCGCTTCGCCGACCACTTCGCGCTGGTCCGGCAGATCAACGCCGACGCCGGGCACCTGCCGAAGGAACTGCTGGAGTCCTGGCAGGAGACCGGACCGCGCCGCGCGCTGCGGGAGCTGGCCGGCGGCTTCGGCGGGCTTGCCGACCGCGGGCTGCTGGTGGCACCCGATCCGGTGCGGGCCGCCGAGCACTTCGTGCAGCTCACCGGCAGCGCGGTCACCGTGCGCACGTACTGGGGCGCTCATCCGATCGACCCGGCGACGGCCGAGGAGATCGTCACCAGCGGGGTGCAGGCCTTCCTGCGCGCCTACGCCGCACCGGCGGCGCGGTAGCGGGGGCGCGCGCGGGCGGGGGTGCGGGGCGGCGGCGCAGGGCGGCGGCGCGGGCCGGGCGTCCGGCCCGCGAGGGAACGCCGAAGCGCCGCCCCGGCGGTCGGGGCGGCGCTTCGGGTGCTCCCGCGGTGGGGGCGGAGCTCCGGGTGCCCCCGCGGGGGCGGGGACTGCTACTGGCCGTTCTTCTCCAGGGTGAACTTCCACGCGTCGGCCACGATGTCGTCCAGGTTCGGACGGCGCGGGACCCAGCCCAGGGCCTCGCGGGCGCGGTCGGCGGAGGCCACCAGCACGGCCGGGTCGCCCGCGCGGCGGCCGGCGACCTGCACCGGGATCTCCCGGCCGGTGACGCGCTTGACCGACTCGATCACCTCGCGCACCGAGAAGCCGCTGCCGTTGCCCAGGTTGCAGATCAGGTGCTCGCCCGGCCTGGCCGCGTCCAGCGCCAGCAGGTGGGCGTCGGCCAGGTCGGCGACGTGGATGTAGTCGCGGATGCAGGTGCCGTCCGGGGTCGGGTAGTCGTCGCCGTACACCGCGATGTGCGGGCGCTGCCCGAGGGCGGCCTGGAAGACCAGCGGGATCAGGTGCGACTCGGGGTCGTGCCGCTCGCCGTAGGCGCCGTACGCGCCCGCCACGTTGAAGTAGCGCAGCGAGACGGCGGCCAGGCCGTGGGCGACGGCCTCGCTGGTGATCAGGTGGTCGACGGCCAGCTTGGTGGCGCCGTAGGTGTTGGTCGGGGCGGTGCGGGCGGTCTCGGCGATCGGCACGACCTCCGGCTCGCCGTAGGTGGCGGCGGTGGAGGAGAAGACCAGCTTGCGCACGCCGGCCGCGCGCATCGCGCTGATCAGCTCCAGCGAGCCGGCCACGTTGTTGCGCCAGTACTTCTCCGGGTCCACCACCGACTCGCCGACCTGCGAGGAGGCGGCGAAGTGCAGCACGCCGTCGAAGGAGGCGTCCAGGACCTCGCCGGCCTCCTGGATCCGGCCCTCGACGAACTCGGCGCCGGCCGGCACGCCCTCGCGGAAGCCGGTGGAGAGGTCGTCCAGGACGGTCACCTGGTGCCCCGCCTCCAGCAGGTGGGCGGCGACCACACTGCCGACATAGCCGGCGCCACCCGTGACCAGGTACTTACTCATGATGAGACCTCCAGCGGGCGATGCCCGCCGGGTCGGCGGACATCGGTGACGTACGTAGGACTGGGCCTATTGTCCATGTCCGCCGGGGGTGCTCCGGACCGCCCGGGGAGGCTCCCGGCGGAGCGGCCGGCGGCCGGTCCGGCAGGGCCCGCGGCGCCCCGGGCCGGGCCGCGCCGACCTCGGCCGGCGGCCGGTACCTCAGTCGTGGGCCACCCGGTCCAGCAGTCCGGTCCGGGCGGCCACCGCCGCCGCCTCCAGCCGGGTGCGCGCCCCGAGCTTCATCAGCACCCGCTGGACGTGCGTCCGGGCCGTACTGGCCGCGATCCGCATCCCGGCCGCGATCGCCGCGGTGTCCTCGCCCTCCGCGATCCGGGTCAGCACCTCGACCTCACGGCGGGTCAGCAGCCGCAGCAACCGGACGGCCTCGTCGTCCGACTCGGGGGCCGGGCTGAGCAGCTGGTCGAACGCACCGCGCAGCACCTCCGCCGTGACCGCCGCCTCGCCGGCCCGCGCCCGCGCGATGGCCCGCTCGACCACCTCGATCCGCTCGTCACTGGGCACGTAGCCCGCCGCCCCGGCCGCGAACGCACCCGCCACGCCGCGCAGTTCACCGACCGGTCCGAGCACGATGACGGCCACCTCGGGCCGCTCCCGCCGGATCCGGCGCAGCCCGTCGAACGCCCCCGGGTCCGCCGGCGCGGCCACCCCGAGCAGGCACACCTCCGGGCGGCGCCCGGCCACCAGGTCGGCGGCGGCCCCGGCCGGCGAGCCGACCGCGAGGACCCGGTGGCCGCGCAGCTGGAGCGCGGCGGCCAGGGCCTCGGCGAGCAGCCGGTGGTCGTCGACCACCACGAGTCGAACGCCCATGACACCCTCCCGGTCGGGGTCCGGCCCGCACCCGTACCCGGTGGGGCAGGCGGCCGGTGACGCACCATCACAGCGCATTCCGTGCCCGGACCGCTAGGCCGCCTCGGACCGGCACACGAAAAAGACCCTCGCCGTTGGGCGAGGGTCTTTCACTGGAGCCCCCATGCGGAATCGAACCGCAGACCTTCTCCTTACCATGGAGACGCTCTACCGACTGAGCTATAGGGGCTTGTTCCCTGTCGTTCTCGCTCGCTCACTCGCTCGCTCGAACAAGGAAGACATTACACGGCCGACGACCGAGAAGGGAAATCGGCCCCGGGCGCCCTCCGGCGGCGGCCCGCCGCCCGTCAGCCGGCCGGGTGGGCCTCGTCGAACTCCGCGCGGGCGGCGAGCATCAGCGGGGTGCGCTCCTCGGTCCAGTGCCCGATCGGCGCGACGAGGGCGGCCAGCTCGCGGCCGAGCGGCAGCAGGTCGTAGACCACCCGGGGCGGCGTCTCGGGGTGCACGGTGCGCTTCACCAGCCCGTTCCGCTCAAGGGCGCGCAGCGACTGGGTGAGCATCTTGCGGCTGACGCCGTCCACGCCGCGCTGCAGCTCGGAGAACCGCTGCTGCCCGAACTCGGTGAGGCTCATCAGGATCAGCATCGACCACTTGTCCACCAGCTCGGCGAACACGGCCCGGCTCGGACAGCGCTGGGCGAGGACATCGCGCTCCCGGGCCTCTTCGGCCGGGGCCGGCTGCTGCTCCTGCGTCGTCATGCCTCCAGGGTAGCCGGACGAGTCCCTATTCCATCCCTGGTAACCATCCCAGCCTTGGTAACCAGAAGAGACCTGGTCTATATTCGAGACCGGCGGCCCGGAGGCCACGCCCATACGGCGTCGGCCCCGGTTGCCACCCGTCCCCCCGTCCCTCCCCCGCCGTCGCCGAGGAGCCCCGTCATGAACGCCGTCCGCCCCACCGTCGCCATCGCCTACCACTCCGGCTACGGCCACCCCGCCGTGATCGCCGAGGCCGTCGCCCGCGGCGCCGCGGCCGCCGGTGCCGAGGTCGTCTCCATCTCCGTCGACACCATCACCGACGAGCAGTGGGCGCAGCTGGACGCCGCCGACGCGATCGTCTTCGGCTCGCCCACCTACATGGGCACCGCCTCCGGCGCCTTCCACGTCTTCGCCGAGGCCAGCAGCAAGCGCTGGTTCAGCGACGCCTGGCGGGACAAGGTCGCCGCCGGCTTCACCAACTCCGCTTCCAAGAGCGGCGACAAGGCCGGCACCCTGGGCTTCTTCCAGACCCTGGCCGCCCAGCACGCCATGAGCTGGGTCAACCTGGGCCTCAAGCCCGGTTGGAACTCCAGCGCCGGCACCGAGGACGACCTCAACCGCCTCGGCTTCTCCTCCGGCGCCGCCGCCTCCACCCCCGCCGACGGCGGCACCGACACCGTGCACAAGGCCGACATCGCCACCGCCGAGCACCTCGGCGAGCGGGTCACCCGGCACACCGCCGTCCTGCTCGCCGGCCGTGCCGCCCTGGCCGCCTGACGCCACCCGCTCCCGCGCGCTACGCCGCCGGATCAGCCCCCAGCACGGGCGTCCGGCGGCGTTCGCCGTCCGCCGCCCCCGTCTGCGCGAGGTCCGCACCGCTGGTCTCCGGCAGCCGCCGCAGGCAGACCAGTGCCACCACGCCCAGCACCGCCAGGTACCAGCCGACCGGCACCGCCGTCCCGTACGTCGCGGTGAGCCGGGTCGCAACCAACGGCGTGGTGGCACCGCCGACCACCCCGCCGAGGTTGTACGTCAGCGCGGCGCCCGTGTAGCGGACCCGGGTCGGGAACAGCTCCGGCAGATAGGCGGCCACTGGCCCGAGCAGGCACCCGAGCACCACCAGGGCACCCGCCAGGGCCAGGAACATCAGCGGCCGGCGCACCGTCTCCAGCAGGGGGAACAGCACCGGCGACCAGAGCACCGCCAGCACCGTCGCTCCCTGCAACGTCCGCCGCCGGCCCCAGCCGTCGCTGCGCCGCGCGCTCACCCAGACCGTCGCGCCCTTCCCCACCGCGCCCAGCAGCAGCATCGACAGCACCGCGGTGCTCGACACCCCCAGCCCGGTCGTCGCGTAGGCCAGCGCATAGGTGGTGGTCACGTAGAACAGCGCGTAGCCCACGGTGATCGCGCCGCAGCCGACGAGCACCGTCCGCCAGTGCCCGCGCAGCACCTCCAGCACCGGTACGGCGCCCGCCCGCGACGGCGCGCCCGCGCCGGCCGCGGCCTCGCTCCCGGCCTGGGCGGCCCGGAACAGCGGCGTCTCCTCCAGGCGCAGCCGGACGAAGAGGCCCACCGCCACCAGCCCCAGCGAGGCGAGGAACGGCACCCGCCAGCCCCACGCGTGGAACGCCCCCTCGTCCAGGGTCAGCCGCAGCACCAGGAAGACCCCGTTGGCGAGCACGAAGCCGCTGGTCGGCCCGAGCTGCAGGTACGCCCCGTAGCGGCCGCGCCGCCCGGCCGGCGCGTTCTCCGCGATCAGCAGTGCCGCGCCGCCCCACTCCCCGCCCAGCCCGACGCCCTGGCAGACCCTCAGCACCACCAGCAGGACCGGCGACCACCACCCCCACACCCCGTACCCCGGCAGCAGCCCGACCGCCGCCGTCGACAGCCCCATCAGCAGCAGCGACACCACCAGCGTCGCCTTCCGCCCCAGCCGGTCCCCGAAGTGCCCGAACACCACCGCGCCGACCGGGCGCGCCAGGAACGCCACCGCGTATACCGAGAACGCCGCCAACAGCGCGCCGACCGTGCCCAGTTCGGGGAAGAACACCGGCCCGAAGACGAGCGCCGCCGCTGTTCCGTAGAGGAAGAAGTCGTAGAACTCGATCGCCGTGCCGATCAGGGCCGCCGCTGCGGCCCTCCGCAACTGCGCCGCCCGCCGGGCGTCCTGCGTATCCATACCGCCACCCTGGCGACCGGCTCACCCCCGCGACAGCGCCACCCGGGTGAAGCCCGCGCGCATCCAGAGGCCGCCCGCCCCGGCTGCACTCCCCCGCGCCACGGTGCTCACCCCGCAGACGCGACCGCCCGGCCACGGGATCGACTCCCGACGGCCGGGCAGGTGACGCGTTCCCCCCCGCCTACCGCGCGTAGGGGTTGTCGCTCGGCGGGGACGGCGGACCGTAGGCGGGCGGCGGCGGCACCGCCGGCCCGCCCTGCTGCGGCGGGTACCCGACCGGGGCCGGGGGCACCGGCGGCGCGGACGGACCGGACCCGGCAGCGGCCGGAGCCGTGGCCGCCGGCGCGGCGCCGCGCCGGCGCCGTACGAGGACCACCACGACCGCGACCAGCACCAGGCCGCCGGCCACCGCCGCCACGACCGGCACCACGCTGTCGGAGTCGGACGCCCCGTCGGCCTTCGGCTGCGCCGCGGGAGTGCCCACGGGGGTGCTCCCGCCGCCCGGCGCCGGGCTGCCGGCAGCCGAGGGCGCGGCCGACGGCACGCTGGGCTGCGGCGAGGCCGACGGCGTGGCCGGCGGCGTGGCGGCCGGGGGCTCGGCCGCCTTCTCCTGGATCGGGTAGACGTCCGCCGGCCCGGGGTCGCCCGGAGTCGTCAGGGCGATCCGGGGGCGGACGGTGCCGTAGCCGACGGCGTCGGTGCGGGCCGACCCGTCGACCGGCTTCCCGGCGGTGTTCATCAGCACCCGCAGCACCTGGTTGGCGCTCCAGTCCTTGTGCACCGACCAGACCAGGGCCGCCGACGCGGAGGTGATCGCGGTGGCGTCGGAGGTGCCGTGGCCCTTGCAATAGCCCGACGAAGCGGTGCAGGCACCGAACATGTCGATCCCGGGGGCGACGAGGTCGACCTGCGGGCCCCGCTCCGACTCGTCCGTGGTCGAGCTGTTCCGATCGACCGCACCGACACCCACCACATGGGGGAGCGCACCCGGGTACTCGACCGGGTTGCCCTGCTGGGCCGAGTTTCCGACGCTCGCCACGACCAGCGCGCCCTTCGCCTCCGCATGGGCGATGGCGGTGTTCGCGGCGGCGATGTCGTCCGTCGTGGCCCAGGAGGCGTCGGTGCCCTGGGAGATGCTGATGACCTTGGCGCCGTTGTCGGCCGCGTAGGTCACGGCCTGCGCGATCTGGCGGAGCGCCACGCTCGTCGTGACCCCGCCGCCGGTTTCACCACCGTTGACCTTCAGTGGCAGCAGCTTGGCGCCCGGGGCCAGGCCGTAGGCGCCGTTCCCCGACATCCCCTTGCCGGAGCCGGCGATCAGGGCCGCCATGGCGGTTCCGTGGCCGCTCGCATAGGTCCCCACACCGCCCGGCAGTTCGCTGAAGTCCTTGCCCTCCAGGAACTGCCCGACGAGGTCCGGGTGGTCCAGCTTGAACCCGCTGTCGATCACGGCGACCGTGATGCCTTCGCCCTTGGTGGTCTTCCACATCTCCGGCGCGTGCATCGCGTCCAGGTGCCACTGCTGCGCGCGGATCGAGTCCGCCGCAGCCGCCGGCGCCACGGCCGGCCCCGCGATCACACCAGCGGCCAGGAGTGCCGCAGCGAACCCGCGACCGCCCCTCCCCGTGTCAGTTCGCCGCATCACTGCTCCTCGTCAGTCTCCCCGTCGGCCGGGGGCCGCAGCCCCCGGACAGGTCTGCCCGGCCACCGGGTCGGGCCCAGTGGCCGGGCAGTCGTCACTACCTACTCAATCACGTCCGGGTTGCTCCGCGGCGTACCGCTGGTCCAGGTCTCCTCGTCCTCGTGCAGGTAGTCGGCCCGCTTGCGGCGGTCCCGCTCGTTCTTGCCCGGCCCTGCGGACGTGCCGGGGGCGCCCATCATGCCGTTCTGGCCGGAGCGCGCCCCGCCCTCGGCACCCGCGCCGCCCGCACCCGCGGCGGCGCGGCTGCGCAGACCCGTGCCACCGGGGGTGAACTCGCCACCCGCCTTGGGACCGCTGCGCCCGCCGACCGTGCCGCCGCCGAAGGAGGTCAGCCCGCGACCCCGCGCGCTGCCGCCGGAGGCGCCACCGCCCCCGTGGCCGCCGGCCCCCGGGTGCATGCCGCCACCCATGCCGCCGCCACCGCCCCCCGCGGCCCTGCCGCCCTGGCCGGTCTGGGCCTGCTGGCCGAAGACCGGACCACCGCCCGGGGTTCCCGGCGTGCCGTTCTTCGACGGCAGGTTGCCGCCGCCGAAGGTGCTCGTCCGGCCCGGCGTCTGCCCGGCGCCCTTGAGCGGGAGGGAGCCGCCGCTGGGACCGAACGGGAGCGGCCCGGTGCCCGGGAAGGCCGGACCGCCGCCCGGGCCGTTCGGGTAGCCCTGCTGCCCGCCGGGGTAGCTCGGCGGCAGGCTGCCCGGGACGCCCGGGCCGAGCGGGCCGGTCTGGTTGGGCAGGGTCGTGACGGGCGGCAGGCTGTTGAGATCGGTGCCGGGCCGGTCCGGGATGACCGGCACCGGGGCCGGCCCGGGCGACGGGTTCGGCGGCAGCGGGGTCGGCCCGTTGTGCGGCGGGATCGGGTCGATCCGTCCCGGCTGGTTGGGGCCGTCGGGGCCCGGAGTGCGCGGAGGGGGCGTCACCGAGCCGCCGCCACCACCGTGGTTGGTGGGCGGGCTGTAGCCGCCACTCCCGCCCACGCCGCCGCGCGGGGTGCGGACGGTACCGCCGGAGCCCGTACCGCCGTTGCCACCGCCGCCGACCTCCTCGAGGCCGCCGCGGTTGTCGTTGCTCCCCGGCGGCTTCAGCTCCGGCGGCGTCTCCAGCGCGTTCAGCTTCGTCGCCACCGCGTCGTAGGCCTGCCCCAGCTTCACCATCTGGTTGATGGCCTCCTGGTGCTCCAGCTCGACCTTCTTCTGCGCCGCCGCCGCCTCGGCCGCCGTCACCCAGTTGGGGTTGGCCTGCTTCATGACCGAGTCGACGGTGGAGCCGACCCCGTACTTGGCCTCGAAGTCGGAGGGCAGGTAGGGGACCGACTGGTTCTTGTGCTTGTTGACGGTGGCGATCTCCGTCTTGGGCAGCTCGGGCACCGCGGTCTTCGCCGTGCTCAGGGCCTCCCCGGCCTGGTGGATCGCATCGCCGACGCCGACCGAGTACTCGGCCAGCGCCGCACCCGACTTGTGGAAGTTCCCGGCCCACGCCTTGAAGGCCTCGCCGGCCGGCCCCTCCCACTGGATCTGGTCGACGTGGGACTTGAGGGCCGCGCTGAGCTCCCTCAGGACCTCGCCCGCCGACTTCAGCTGGCTGCCCCGGCTCAGCACCTTGCTCGGGTCGGTACCGGCGACCATGGCCCTGAGCTGTTCGTGGTTCTTGGCCTCGAAGTTCGTTCCGCCTGCCATCACATGCTCCCCGTGTCAGTCGAAGTGTCGCGTCGTACCACCGTCACAGCCCACCGGTCTGCGAGCCCGGGCCGCCGCTCGGCGACCCGCCGAGACCGCTGTTCTTCGCCACGGCCCGGTGGGCGGCGGTCGTGTGCTCCTCGTTGCCCGCGTAGTTCGCCGCCGCCGTCGCGACCGCCTTCGACATGGCCTCGATCTGCTTGACGAAGGTCTGGTGCATGCTCACCAGCTCGTTGTGGGTCCGCTGGTAGGCCGTCGTGACATCGGTGGACTGGGAGAAGTCCTTGCCGAAGTTGTCCCCGTGCAGCCGCTGTTCCTGCAGCTTCGCCTGCGCGGCGTCCGAACCCTCCATCGAGTCGAGCAGCGCCTTGACCTTGTTCGTGAACGTGATCAGCGTGCCCAGCTCGACCTCGACGTTCTTGCTGCCGAACGCGGACACCAGCGCGGCCGCGCTGGTGTTGGTCTCCGCGGAACGGACCATCTTCTCGGCGACGCCGAACACGGCACCGAACCAGCCACCGTGGTTGTCGTGCCCGAGCGAGAACGGCTTGTCGTCCAGGGGCGGCGTCGCCGCGCCGTTCGTCGTGCTCGTACCGTCGCCTGCAGGCGCGTCTGCCACCGCGATCCACCTCTCCCCCGTGCGCGGGCGGCCCGCAAGCCCCCGCGCCCCGCAACACACCGTCAACTTCTCAGTCGTACAGTCCTACCGGTGCACCGGCCCCACCCGAGGGGACGGCAGGCACCCACGCCATCGTAGCCACCGCCTCCGTCGGACCGGCAGGGCCCATGGCACGACCGAACGCGATCGGTACGAACTTGACACGTACAACTCGCGTCCTGCGCCCGGAACCTGCACCGCCCGGCCGTACCGGCCCCCGGCCCCCGGCCCCCGAACGACGCCGGGCCGTGCGCGCGGGCCCGAAACCCGCCGCACGGCCCGACACCGAACGGAACTCAGACCTGCTCGGCCAGCTCCAGCCAGCTCATCTCCAGCTGCTCCTTCTCGTCCCGGACGGCGCGCAGCTGCGCGTCCAGCTCCGCGACCTTGGAGAAGTCGGCCGCGTGCTCGGCGAGTTGGGTATGCAGCTTGGACTCCCTCTCGTCCAGCTTGGCGATCTGACGCTCCAGCTTCTGCATCTCCTTCTTCGCCGCGCGCGCGTCACCGGCCGACAGCGCGGGCGCCCCGGCGTCCGCGGCCGGTGCCGGAGCGGCGGCGGACGCGGCGGCAGCCGCAGCGGCCGCCATCCGGGCGCGCCGCTCCAGGTACTCGTCGATGCCGTTCGGCAGCATGCGCATCCGCTTGTCGCCGAGCAGCGCGTGCACCACGTCCGTGGTCCGCTCGATGAAGAAGCGGTCGTGGCTGATCACGATCATCGAGCCGGGCCAGCCGTCGAGCAGGTCCTCCAGCTGGTTGAGCGTCTCGATGTCGAGGTCGTTGGTGGGCTCGTCCAGGAACAGGACGTTGGGCTCGTCCATCAGCAGCCGGAGCAGCTGGAGCCGGCGGCGCTCACCGCCCGACAGGTCGCCGACCGGGGTCCACTGCTTGTCCTTGCCGAAGCCGAACTGCTCGCAGAGCTGGCCCGCGCTCATCTCCCGGCCCTTGCCGAGGTCGACCCGCGAGCGCACCTGCTCGACGGCCTGCAGCACCCGGGTGGTCGGCTCCAGCTCGGCGACCTCCTGCGAGAGGTACGCCAGCCGCACCGTCTTGCCGACCTTGATGACGCCGGAGGCGGGCTGCACGTCGCCCTCGGAGGCGTAGGCGTCGCGCAGGGCGCGCAGCAGCGAGGTCTTGCCGGCGCCGTTGACGCCGAGCAGGCCGATCCGGTCGCCGGGGCCGAGCTGCCAGGTCAGGTTCTCCAGCAGCAGCTTGGGGCCGGCCTTGACGGTCACGTTCTCCAGGTCGAAGACGGTCCGCCCGAGCCGGGCGTTGGCGAACTTCATCAGCTCGCTCTTGTCCCGCGGCTCCGGCACGTCGGCGATCAGGGCGTTGGCGGCCTCGATCCGGTAGCGCGGCTTGGAGGTCCGGGCGGGGGCGCCGCGGCGCAGCCAGGCGAGCTCCTTGCGCGCGAGGTTCTGGCGCTTCTGCTCCTCGACGGCCTCGATCCGGGAGCGCTCGGCGCGGGCGAAGACGTAGTCGGAGTAGCCGCCCTCGTACTCGTGGACGGAGCCGTGCTGGACGTCCCACATCCGGGTGCAGACCTGGTCGAGGAACCAGCGGTCGTGGGTGACGCAGACGAGGGCGGAGCGGCGGCTCTGCAGGTGCTTGGCGAGCCAGGCGATGCCCTCGACGTCGAGGTGGTTGGTGGGCTCGTCCAGGACGATCAGGTCGGGCGCGTCGAGCAGCAGCTTGGCGAGGGCGATCCGGCGGCGCTCGCCACCGGAGAGCGGGCCGATGACGGTGTCCAGGCCGTCGGCGAAGCCGGGCAGGTCGAGGCCGCCGAAGAGGCCCTCGATGATGTCGCGGATCCGGGCGTCGCCGAGCCACTCGTGGTCGGCGCGGTCGGCGATGACCTCGTGCCGGATGGTGGCCTTCGGGTCGAGCGAGTCGTGCTGGGTGAGGACGGCCAGCTGCAGGCCGCCGGACCAGGTGATCCGGCCGCTGTCCGGCTCCTCCAGCTTGGCGAGCATCCGGATCAGGGTGGTCTTGCCGTCGCCGTTGCGCCCGACGACGCCGATCCGGTCCCCCTCACTGACGCCGAGGCTGACCCCGTCGAGAAGGGCCCGGGTGCCGTAGACCTTCGTGACGGACTCGATGGTGGCGAGGTTGACGGCCACGTGTGCTGCGCTCCTGGTTCGACGGGCTCGGGGCTCGGAGGGAGCCGCGATCCTCCCCAGCCTAGTCGGCCGCCCGGGGGCCGGTCGGCCGTCCCCGGCGGGGCCGCGGCTCGCCCGGGCCGCGACTCGGGCCCTTCCCCGGCCGGCCCGGCCCTCCCCGGTGGCGGTCAGCCGCGCCCGGACACCGCCGCGCCGGGCACCGGCCCGTACGTGGCGTGCGCGGCCCGGCAGGTGCCGGACGCCCGCAGCGCCTCGGCGACCGCCGCGGCCGCGTCGGCGTCCTTGGCCAGGAAGGCGCAGGTCGGTCCCGAGCCGGAGACCAGGGCGCCGAGCGCGCCGGCCTCGGTGCCCGCCCGCAGGGTGTCGGCGAGTGCGGGCCGCAGCGAGAGGGCGGCCGGCTGGAGGTCGTTGGCGAGCGCGCCGGCCAGGGCGACGGCGTCGCCGTCGGCGAGGGCCGCGAGCAGCGCCGGGTCGGCGTCGGGGGTGGCGACGTCGGTGTCGCCGGAGCCGGTGCCGGCCTCGTCGCGGAGGCGGTCGCACTCGCGGAAGACGGCCGGGGTGGAGAGTCCGCCGTCGGCGACGGCGAAGACCCAGTGGAAGGTCCCGCCGACCGGCAGGGCCTCCAGGATCTCGCCCCGGCCGCGGCCCAGGGCGACGCCGCCGAGCAGTGCGAACGGCACGTCGGAGCCGAGCTCGGCGGCCAGCTCCAGCAGGGTGTCGAGCGGGGTGTCGAGCCCCCACAGCGCGTCGCAGGCCACCAGGGCCGCCGCGCCGTCGGCGCTGCCGCCGGCCATCCCGCCGGCCACCGGGATGGCCTTGTCGATGTGCAGGTGGACGCCCGGGTCGGCGATGCCGTGGTGGGCGGCGAGCAGCCGGGCCGCGCGGGCGGCGAGGTTGCTGTCGTCGAGCGGGACGACGGCGGCGTCCGGCCCCGAGCAGCTCAGGGTGACGCCGGTGCCGGCGGTCGCCGTGACCTCGTCGCCGAGGGCGACCGCGAAGAACACGTTGGCCAGGTCGTGGAAGCCGTCGGCGCGCAGGCCGCCGACCCCCAGCTGGACGTTGACCTTGGCGGGAACGCGGACGGTGACGCTCACTCGGAGTCCTTCGCGGGCTTGTGCTCGGCGATGGCGGCGAACTGCTCGACGGTCAGCATCTCGCCGCGCAGCCTGTGGTCGATGCCGGCGGCGGCGAGCGCCTGCTCGGCCCCGGCCGGGGAGCCGGCCCAGCCGGCCAGGGCGGCCCGCAGGGTCTTGCGGCGCTGGGCGAACGCGGCGTCGACGACCGCGAACACCTCCTCGCGGGTGGCGGTGGTCTTCGGCGGCTCGCGGCGGATCAGCGAGACCAGGCCGGAGTCGACGTTCGGGGCGGGCCAGAAGACGTTGCGGCCGATCGCGCCGGCCCGCTTCACGTCCGCGTACCAGTTGGCCTTGACCGACGGGACGCCGTACACCTTGTTGCCTGGCTTGGCGGCGAGCCGGTCGGCGACCTCGCTCTGCACCATGACGAGGGTGCGCTCGATGCTGGGGAAGGTCGCCAGCATGTGCAGCAGCACCGGGACCGCCACGTTGTAGGGGAGGTTGGCGACCAGTGCGGTCGGCGCCGGCCCGGGCAGCTCGGTGACCTCCATGGCGTCGCTGAACACCAGGTCGAAGGCGTCCGCCTTCTCCGGCATCCGGGCGGCGACGGTGTCCGGCAGGTGCCGGGCCAGCACCGGGTCGATCTCGACGGCCGTGACGTGCGAGGCGACCTCCAGCAGCGCCAGGGTGAGCGAGCCGAGGCCCGGCCCGACCTCCACCACGGCGTCCTCGCCGGTCACCCCGCCCGCGCGGACGATCCGCCGCACGGTGTTGCCGTCGATGACGAAGTTCTGCCCGCGCTGCTTGGTCGGCTTCACGCCGAACGCGTCGGCCAGTGCCCGGATGTCCGCGCTGCCCAGCAGAGGGGTCCCCCCGGCCGGAGGCTGGGGGCGGCTGTCAGGGGTGGGGTCGGTGGTGCTCACGCGCCAAGGATACGGGCGCGGCGGCCCCTCGCCGTTCGACGGCCGCCGCGCACCCGGTCTCCGGCGGACCGTTGCGGCCCGGCCCCGGGGGGTGTCCTGCGCGGGGCGACCGGCTCAGTATCCGAAGGCCCGGGCCGTGTTCGCCGCGATCGCCGCCGACAGCTCGTCCTCGTGCAGCCCGAGGGTCTCGGCCATCGAACGCACCGTGACCGGGATCAGGTAGGGCGCGTTGGGGCGGCCCCGGTACGGGTGCGGGGTGAGGAAGGGCGCGTCGGTCTCGACCAGGACGCGGTCCAGCGGGGTGGCGAGGAGGGCGTCGCGCAGCGGCTGGTTGGCCTTGAAGGTGACCGGGCCGGCGAACGAGAGGTACCAGCCGTGCTCGGCGCAGACCTTGGCCATCTCGGCGTCGCCGGAGTAGCAGTGGAAGACGGTCCGCTCGGGGGCGCCCTCCTCCAGCAGGACGGCGATGACGTCCTCGTGGGCGTCCCGGTCGTGGATCACCAGGGCCTTGCCGTGCCGCTTGGCCATCTCGATGTGGCGGCGGAACGACTCCTTCTGGATCTCCACGCCCTCCGGGCCGGTCCGGAAGTAGTCCAGGCCGGTCTCGCCGACCGCGACCACCTGCGGCAGTGCGGCGAGCGCGTCGATCTCGGCGAGCGCCGCGTCGAGTGCGGCCCGCCCGCCGGCCGGGCGCTGCTGCCCGGACCAGCCGTCGGGGTCGCCGAGGTGGATGCGCGGCGCCTCGTTGGGGTGCAGGGCGACGGCCGCGTGCACCTGCTCGAACCGGGCCGCCAGTTCGGCGGCCCAGCGGGAGCCGGGCACGTCGCAGCCGACCTGGACGACCGTGGTCACGCCGACGGAGGCGGCGCGGGCCAGGCCCTCCTCCGGGGTGCCGGACTGCATGTCCAGGTGGGTGTGCGAGTCGGCCACCGCCACCGCCAGCGGGGCGGGCAGCGGCGGTGGCGTCGACCGGTCGTCGTCCGTCTTCTTCGGCATCAGGCGGTCGGCTTCTCTTCCAGGCGGGGGAACAGGATCTCGCCCTTGGTGACGGTGGCGCCGGCGGGCAGCCGGCCCCAGTCCGCCGCGGTGGCGACGGTCTGGGCGGACAGCGCGCCGAGGCCGGCCGCTTCGGCGCCCAGCGAGGCCCAGAGCTTCTCGGCGGTGGCCGGCATCACCGGGTTGAGCAGGACGGCGGTCGCCCGCAGCGCCTCGGCGGCGGTGTAGAGGATGGTGGCCAGCCGCGCCCGGCCCTCCTCCGAGTCGTCCTTGGCGACCTTCCACGGCTCCTGCTCGGTGAGGTAGCCGTTGACCTGCTTGACGAAGTCGAAGACGGCGGCGATGCCGCCGGCGAAGTCCAGCTCCTCGCCGATCTTCCGGTCCGCGGCCGCGACGGCGGCGGTCAGGCCGTCGGCCACGGCCTGCTCGGCGGCGCCCGCGGCGGTGGCGGCGGGCAGCACGCCGTCGAAGTACTTGCCGACCATGGCCGCGACCCGCGAGGCGAGGTTGCCGAAGTCGTTGGCCAGCTCGGAGGTGTACCGGGCGGAGAAGTCCTCCCAGGAGAACGAGCCGTCGGTGCCGAACGGGATCGCCCGCAGGAAGTAGTAGCGGTAGGCGTCCACGCCGAAGTGCGAGGTGAGGTCGGTCGGGGCGATGCCGGTCAGGTTGGACTTGGACATCTTCTCGCCGCCGACCATCAGCCAGCCGTTGGCCACGACCCGCTTGGGCAGGGGCAGCCCGGCGGCCATCAGCATCGCGGGCCAGATCACCGCGTGGAAGCGCAGGATGTCCTTGCCGACCAGGTGGACGGAGGCGGGCCAGAGCTCGGCGAAGCGCTCCGGGTCGGTGCCGTAGCCGGCCGCGGTGATGTAGTTCTGCAGGGCGTCCACCCACACGTACAGGACGTGCTTCTCGTCCCAGGGCAGCGGCACGCCCCAGTTGAAGGTGGAGCGGGAGATCGAGAGGTCCTTGAGGTCCTGCTCGACGAAGCGCAGCACCTCGTTGCGGGCCGAGGCGGGCTGGATGAAGTCCGGGTTGGCGGCGTAGAACTCCAGCAGCTTCGGGCCGTACGCGGAGAGGCGGAAGAAGTAGTTCTCCTCCTCCAGCCACTCGACGGGCCGCTTGTGCACCGCGCAGAGCTTCTCGCCCTCGGTGGCGCCGTCCAGCAGTTCGGCCGGGAGCTTGTACTCCTCGCAGCCGACGCAGTACGGGCCGGAGTAGCCGCCCTTGTAGATCTCGCCCTTGTCGTGGAGGTCCTGGACGAACTCCTGAACCCGGGCGGTGTGCCGCTCCTGGGTGGTGCGGATGAAGTCGTCGTTGGCGATCTCCAGGTGCTGCCAGAGCGGCTTCCACTCCTCCTCGACCAGCTTGTCGCACCACTCCTGCGGGCTGACGCCGTTGGCCTCGGCGGTGCGCAGGATCTTCTGGCCGTGCTCGTCGGTGCCGGTCAGGAACCAGACCTTCTCACCGCGCTGGCGGTGCCAGCGGGTCAGCACGTCGCCGGCCACCGTGGTGTAGGCGTGGCCCAGGTGCGGGCGATCGTTGACGTAGTAGATCGGGGTGGAAACGTAGTACGCCGGGGTGGTGCTCCCGGTGGTGCTGTGCTCTGCAGTGGCCGCCATGGTCGGCAAGCTTAATCGCGTGCGAGGGCCGCCCTCGACCGATCACTCGGGGCGGGCGGCCCGGCACGGGTGGCCCTGGCGCCGCCCCGCGGCGGGGCGGCGCAGCGGCGGTCAGCCGGTCAGCCGCGACCAGAACCGGGCCCAGCGTCCGCGCGGTCTGGCCGGCTCGGCCGTCGTCGGGGCCGCGGCGGGAGGAGCGCCGGCGGGCTCGGCGTGCGCCGAGTACCCGGGGGCGTGGTGCCGGGGCTGGTCCGCGGACGCCACCCGGCCCTCGCGCATGATCCGGACGGTGTGGCCGCCGCAGCCCGGGCAGGTCGGCTTGAGCAGAGGGGACGGCACCCGGACGCCGTTGGCGTGGTACTCGAACACGACGTGCCCGTCCCGGCCCACGTGGTGCTCGATGTCGTACGTCTGCTCCCAGCCGTACCCGCAGCTCAGGCAGGCGAAGGAGTACGCCTCCCGGACGGTCTCGACGGGAGTGTGCGGCCGGCCGGTCAGGCCGGGGTCGCTCAGCGCATTGCCACCGCGGGGGCTACCGATCGTCTCACTCATAGCCGTCTCCCAGCGCCCGCCGGGCCCTCGCCCGGCTGGGTCTTTCCCATCCAGGAAATGCCCGGAACACCCCGGCCGATGCCCGTCTTGTGAAGACTTGGGAGCGGGTTGGGAATCCCTATACGAAAGGGTGGATCCTGTCCCGAAATCCCGACCGAAGCTTCAGCTCGACGGGTGTTTACCAGGGGCCTTCCCTCCAAGGTACGCGTCCGCACCGGGAGCGGCACCCCCGGATCTCACGGCCTCGGGCCGGTCTCCCCCCGGTCCGCGTTCTTGGCCGCGACCACCGCGTCGAAGACCTCCCGCTTGGGTAGCGAAAGCTCGGCGGCGACGGCGGCGATGGCCTCCTTGCGCCGTTCGCCGGCCTCCTCGCGGACGGCCACCAGGCGGGCCAGCTCGGCCGGGGTCAGCTCCTGCGGAGCGGCCGGCGGGGCGCCGGCGACCACCACGGTGATCTCGCCCTTGACGCCCTCGGCCGCCCAGGCCGCCAGCTCGCCGAGCGGGCCGCGCCTGACCTCCTCGTAGGTCTTGGTCAGCTCGCGGCAGACGGCGGCGGGGCGGTCCGCGCCGAAGGCCCCGGCCATCGCGGCCAGCGCCTCGGCGATCCGGTGCGGGGCCTCGAAGAACACCATCGTGCGCGGCTCGGCGGCGATCGAGGCGAGCTGGCGGGCCCGGTCCCCGGTCTTGCGCGGCAGGAAGCCCTCGAAGGTGAAGCGGTCGACCGGCAGGCCGGACAGCGCCAGCGCGGTGAGCACGGCGGACGGGCCGGGCACCGCGGTGACCTTGACGTCGGCGGCCACCGCCGCGGCCACCAGCCGGTAGCCGGGGTCGGAGACGGAGGGCATCCCGGCGTCCGTGACCAGCAGCACCCGGGCGCCGCCGAGCAGCGCCTCCACCAGCTCGGGGGTGCGGCCGACCTCGTTGCCCTCGAAGTAGGAGACCACCCGCCCGGCGGGGGCGACCCCGAGCGCCTGGGTGAGCCGGCGCAGCCGCCGGGTGTCCTCCGCCGCGATCACGTCCGCGGTGGCCAGCTCGGTGAGCAGCCGGGGCGGGGCGTCCGAGACGTCGCCGATGGGGGTGCCTGCGAGAACGAGTACTCCTGTCACGCGCCCCATCCTCCCAGCATCGGCGGCCCGGGCGGGTCTCCGGCGGGCCCCGGTGCTTTTGGTGACGATTCGGGCAGCTTCGGAGGGAGCCGTCCTGCCTTCCGGGAGCGCCCCTACGATGTGGCGGATGAACGGCGACACGGCGGCGCAGACGCCCACGGGTACAGACCACACCGCGCAGGGCGGCGTCGGCGTGCCGGTCCTGACGGACCAGCCGTCCCCCGCGGTCCCCGGCCCGCGCGCTCCCGGCACCGAGGGCCCGGCGGCGCGCCCGGCCTGGGTGCGCCGCCTGGCCCGGTACGGCTACACCGCCCCGCGCACGGCCGCACTGGCCGACCGGCTGGCGCCGCCGATGCCGGACGGCCCCCGGGTCACCCCGGCGCGGGTCGCACCCTCCCCGCTGCTGCTGCGGCTCGGCGTACCCGTGCCGCAGGGCCTCTGGTCCTGGCTCTGCCGGTGGGCGGGCTGGATCGGCCCGCTCGCGGTGGCACTGTTCGCCGGGGCGCTCCGGTTCAGCGGCCTCGGGCAGCCGCACGCGATCATCTTCGACGAGACCTACTACGCCAAGGACGCGTACGCGCTCTGGCACGGCGGCTACGAGATCAGCTGGCCCGAGGGCGCCAACGAGCAGATCATGGCGGGCGACGAGGTGCCCTACCGGCCGGAGGCCAGCTACGTCGTCCATCCGCCGGTCGGCAAGTGGATCATCGGCGCGGGCGAGCAGCTGTTCGGCATGAACCCCTTCGGCTGGCGCTTCGCGGTGGCGCTGCTCGGCACCCTCTCGGTCCTGATGGTGGCCCGGATCGCCCGCCGGCTCTTCCGCAACACGCTGCTGGGCTGCGTGGCGGGGCTGCTGCTGGCGGTGGACGGCCTGCACTTCGTGCTGAGCCGCTCCGCGCTGCTGGACCTGGTGGTGATGTTCTGGATCCTCGCCGCCTTCGGCTTCCTGCTGCTGGACCGCGACCGCACCCGGGCCCGGATCGCCGAGCGGCTCGGCGGTATCGCGGACGCCGCGGCGGCCCAGCGGCTCAACCTGGGCTGGCGCCCGTACCGGATCGCGGCCGGCGTCTGCGTCGGCCTGACCTGCGCGACCAAGTGGAGCGGCCTCTACGTGGCGGCCGCCTTCGGCCTCATGACGGTGCTCTGGGACGCCGGGGCCCGCCGCCTCGCCGGCGCCGGCCGCCCGTACCTGGGGACGCTGGTGCGGGACGCCGTACCGGCCTTCGTCTCGATCGTCGTGGTCTCCGCGGTCGTGTACGTCACCTCGTGGTGGGGCTGGTTCGCCAGCAGCAACCTGCCCGGCCGGGGCGGCTACGGCCGCGACTGGGCGGTCGGCCGGTCCACCGACTACCCGTGGATACCCGAGGGCCTGCGGGCCCTGTGGCACTACCACTCGACGGTGTACGACTTCCACACCCACCTGAGCGACCCGCACACCTACCAGTCGAACCCGTGGAGCTGGCTGGTGCTGGGCCGGCCGGTCTCCTTCTTCTACGAGTCCCCCAAGCAGGGCCAGGCGGGCTGCACCGCGAGCGAGTGCGCCCGCGAGGTGCTGGGCATCGGCACCCCGCTGCTCTGGTGGGCGGGCGTGGTCGCGCTGGCGTACTGCCTGTGGCGCTGGGCGGCCCGGCGGGACTGGCGGGCCGGCGCGGTGCTCTGCGGTCTGGCCGCCGGCTACCTGCCCTGGTTCGCCTACCAGCAGCGGACCATCTTCCTCTTCTACGCGGTGGCCTTCGTCCCGTTCGTGGTCCTCGCCGTGACGATGCTGGTCGGCGCCCTGATCGGGCCGGCCGGCGCGAGCCGGGACCGCCGGATCATCGGCTCCACCACGGCCGGTCTGCTGGTCCTGCTGATCGTGTGGAACTTTCTGTTCTTCCACCCCCTGTATACGGGGCAGACGATTCCGATGGAGGACTGGCGCAGGCGGATGTGGTTCGACAGCTGGATCTGACGGTTCCGAGCACGGGGACCTTGCGGACGGGGTGCGCGGCACGTACCAGATCCGTCACAAGTCCCGGCCGCGTCGTCGGCCTGCGGAGACGGGCTGCCTAGGCTGAGCACCGAACGCGTATCCGGCCACTCCGGTTGCGTCCAGTCGCCAGACCCTTGGGGGAGCAGCACCATGCGCAAAGGCGCGAAGATCGGCATCATCACCGGCGTGTCCCTCGCCGTGCTCGCGGGCGGCGGGTACGGGGCGTACAGCCTCGTGGGCGGCTCGGACTCCGGTACGCCGGAGGCGAAGAAGCCCCGGACGGTGGTCGCCGAGCCCCCCACCGCCGAGCAGGCGGCGGCCGGCGCCAAGGACTTCCTGGAGGCCTGGGCAGCGGGTGACCTCGGCAAGGCGGCCGGGCTGACCGACGACCCGGCGGCCGCCACCGCCGCGCTGACCGCCTTCAAGGACCAGGTGAAGCCGAGCGGGCTGACCCTCGCGCCGTCCGGCCCGGCCACGCCGGCCGCCTTCGCCTCCGCGACCGGGACGCCCTCGCCGGCCGCCAAGCCGTCCGCGACCGCCGCGGCCTCCGCCACCCCGTCCGCGGCCGGCACCGGATCCGCCTCGCCGTCCGCCTCGGCGGCGCCGGCCGGCGTCCTGATGGGCTTCAAGGCCCGCGCCGAGTTCGAGGGCACCAACCGGGTCTGGGACTACAACGGCTTCCTGAGCGTCGTGAAGATGAGCGACGACACCCCGGCCGTGCACTGGGCGCCGACGGTGATCCACCCCCACCTGGGCCCCGGCGAGGTGATCTCCACCCAGCCGGTCTTCGCCCCGCCCGGGAACGTGGTGGACCGCAACAACAAGCCGCTGCAGGGTGCCTCGATCACCCCGACGCTGCTCGCCACGCTGCAGGACAACGTCCGCAAGATCCAGGCGGCCGACCCGAGCAAGGACCAGAGCGACGCCGGGAGCGGCGTGGTGATCACCACCGCGGACGGCAAGGGCGCCACCGACAGGCTGTTCACCATCGTCGAGCCGAAGCCGGCCAAGCCGTTCAAGGTGACGATCGACAACACGCTGCAGGCCGCCGCCGAGAAGGCGATGGCCGACCTCGGCGGCAAGTCCGGCTCGATCGTCGCGATCGAGCCGAGCACCGGCCAGGTGCTGGCCTTCGCCAACGCGCCCGCCAACGGCCAGAACCGGGCCTTCCTCGGCCTGCTCGCCCCCGGCTCCACCATGAAGATCGTCACGTCGACGGCCCTGCTGGAGGCCGGCGTCAACCCGGACACCGTGGTGCCCTGCCCGGTGAAGAGCAGCAACCCGAAGGCGATCCCGAACTCGTTCCCGGACGCCTACCCGAACAACACGCTGCAGCAGGACTTCATGATCTCCTGCAACACCGCCTTCATCGACCAGGGCCTGGCCAGCCTCAAGCCGGGCGCGCTGACCTCCACCGCCAAGGACGTGTACGGCATCGGCCTGGAGTGGAAGACCGGCCTGCCCAACGCCGACGGCCGGGTGCCGGACGCCGGCACCAACAAGGACGAGCAGGCCATGCAGTCCATCGGCCAGGGCAAGATCCAGATGAACCCGCTGGCCATCGCCTCGATCACCGCCACGGTGCAGAGCGGCGAGTTCAAGCAGCCGATCATGGTCGCCGACCTGCCGCAGCAGAAGGCGGCCCGCAACCTCTCCCCCGACACCGCCGGCAAGCTGCGCGCGATGATGGCGGCCACCGCCAAGGACGGCACCGCCAAGGCGGTGATGGCCGGGATCTCCGACAACGCGGGCGCCAAGACCGGCTCGGCGGAGGCCACCGGCATCGACACCACCAACAGCTGGTTCACCGCCTACCGGGGGAACCTCGCCCTCGCCGCCGAGGTCCAGGGCGGCGGCCACGGCGCCGACGCCGCCGGTCCGGCCGTCGCCGCCGTCATCAAGGCCGCCGGCAACCGCTGAGCCCGGGCTCCCGTCCTGCCCCGGTCACCTCCGGGGCAGGACGGCCTCCGGCCGGGCCATCAGGCAGCCGGCCGGGACGGGCGGCCGCGCGCTCCACCGCCGGGCCGCCAGCCGGGGCCAGATCACCAGCACCGACGGCAGCGCCAGGTAGCCGAACCGCCCGGCCGGGGCGAGCATGAACGCGATCGCCAGCCCGGCCGCCAGCAGGTCGGCGGCGGCGATCGCGGAGACCGGCGGCCGGGCCAGCAGCCAGATCGCCACTCCCAGCCCGCCGATCGTCATCAGCGCCAGCGACACCGAGTGCCCGGTCGGCCCGAAGCCCGCCAGCACCTTGCCCGGCAACGGGCTGCCGGCCGGCGTCTGGATCGCGGTCAGGCCCAACGGGAACCGCACCACCTGCTCGCGCAGCGCGTCGGCCCGGGCCAGTGCGGCGGGCACGATCACCACGAGGCCGGCTCCGAGGGCGGTGAGCCCGGCCCGGGCGGCCGGGCGGCGCCCGTAGAGCCGCCAGAGCAGCAGCACGGCCACCGGCAGCGCCGGCCAGGCCGTCCACTTCAGCGTGCAGGCCACCGCGAGGACGAGCCCGGCGCCGATGGTGCGGTCCCGCTCGGCGAGGGCCATGGCCAGGCAGCAGACCCCGATCAGCGGCAGGTCCACCCCGCCCACCGCGAGGGCCAGCGCGATCAGGGGCGAGGCGGTGAGCACCGCCAGCGGCAGCAGCGGCGCGCGGTCGCGGGTCGGCCGCAGCAGCCGCCAGCTCGCCAGCAGGCAGACGATGAAGGCGAGTGCGAACCAGATCCGGGCGTCGCCCACCAGCTGGGCCACCGGGTTGCCGTCGCCCACCAGGGCGCGGGGCATTCCGAACAGGGACATGGCCGGCAGGTACGGGTTGTAGTCGGTGACGACCACGGGGTGCGGCAGGTACGGGCTGCCGGTGGTGAGCAGCAGGTGCGCCGAGCGTTCGACCACCATCACCTCGGACTGGTGGCGGCCCTCCAGGGCCAGCAGGGCCAGCGGCACCAGGACGGCGCCGATCAGGGCGGTCGCGGCCGCGGCACGGGGCCCGATCCGGCGCGGCAGGGTCAGGCAGAGGAGCCCGGCGAGGGCGTAGGCGGGGGCGGCGAGGGCGCCCCAGAGCCGCTGGTTGGGCAGGTCGGAGACGAGCGGGAAGGCCGCCGCCCAGCCGGCGGCGATCAGGCAGCCGAGGAACTGGACGCGGCGCCGCGCGGCGAGGAGGGCGGGATTCAGCCGATCGGGCGTGGGCGGAAACGTGTTCTCACCACGCTGTCGGGGGAACGGGCGGGGGCCGAGGCCGCGGATCAGGCGTCCGGGTCTGGTCGTCGATCCGGCCGCTACGGCCGGGGCCGGCGTTCTCGTACGGCCGGTGAAGCGGCCGCGCGGGCGGGAGAAGCCGGGCGTGCGGGTGCTCACCATGGTGGAAGGTTATGTGCGGGGGCGGTGCCATGTCGCCATGTCGGCTCCGGGGAGTGTCCGGCGTGACGCACGGGGCCGCCGGGGTGCGTCACCACCGGCGGCCCCGTGCGCGGGTGCCCTGCAGGGCCTCGGGCTCAGCCGACCTTGCTGTCGGCCGGCTGCTCGACCGCGGCGGTCTCCTCGGCGCGCTCCAGCTTGGAGTGCTTGATGCTGTAGCCGAAGTAGACGGCCACCGCGACGACCAGCGCGACGGCGCCGGCCTCGAAGGTGTCCGCGTGCAGGCCGGTGATCAGGTAGATGCAGAAGCCGACGCTGAGCAGCGGGACGACCGGGTAGCCGGGGACCTTGAAGCCGCGCGGCAGGTCGGGCTGGGTGCGGCGCAGCACGATCACGCCGATCGAGACCACCGAGAAGGCGATCAGGGTGCCGAGGCTGGTGATGTCGGCCAGCTTCTCCAGCGGGATGAAGGCGGCCAGCGCGCCGACGCCGAGGCCGACCACGATGGTGTTCCAGACCGGGGTGCCGGTGCGCGGCGAGAGCTGGGCGAACCGCTTGGGCAGCATGCCGTCGCGGCCCATCGAGTACAGGATGCGGGTCTGGCCGTAGATCACCACGAGGGTGATGGAGAAGATCGAGATGATCGCGCCGACCGCGAAGATCATCGCCGGCCAGCTCTGGCCGGTGATGTCCTGCAGGATCTGGGCGAGACCGGCCTCCTGGCCGTCGAACTTCTCCCAGGGCTGGGCGCCGATGCCGGCCAGGGCCACCAGGATGTAGAGCAGCGTCACCACGACCAGCGAGATGATGATCGCCAGCGGCAGGGTGCGGCGCGGGTTCTTGACCTCCTCGCCGGCGGTGGACACGGCGTCCAGGCCGATGAACGAGAAGAAGATGCTGGAGGCCGCGACCTGGACGCCGCCGATGCCGAGCGGCATGAACGGGGTCAGGTTGCCGGAGTGGAACGCGGTCAGCGCGACGCCGATGAAGAGCACCAGGATGACGATCTTCACGGCCACCATGGCCGCGTTGACCTTCACCGACTCGCTGACGCCGCGGATCAGCAGGAAGCAGACCATGGCGACCAGCAGCAGCGCCGGCAGGTTGAACCAGTGGCCGTCGCCGGGCGCGCCGGCCAGCTGGTCCGGGATCTGCCAGCCGATGGCCAGGTCGAGGAACTTGTTCAGGTACTCGGCCCAGCTGACCGCGATCGCGGAGGCCGAGACGCCGTACTCCATGAGCAGGCAGATGCCGACCACGAAGGCGACGCCCTCGCCGAGGGTGGCGTAGGCGTACGAGTACGAGGAGCCCGAGACCGGGATGGCGGAGGCCATCTCGGCGTAGCAGAGCGCGGTGAGGCCCGCGGTGATCGCGGCGATCACGAAGGAGAGGATCACGGCCGGGCCGGCGGACGGCACCGCGCTGTTGAGCACGAAGAAGATGCCGGTGCCGATGGTGGCGCCGATGCCGATCGAGGACAGCTGCCAGAGGCCGATCGAGCGGCGCAGGTGGATGCCGGATCGGCCGCCCTCTTCGGGAGCGCCGGCGGGCAGGGCGTCGGCGCCCTCGCTCTCGGCGATCAGGGCGGAGACGGGCTTGCGTCGCAGCAGACGCGCACCAACGGTGTTGCTGGCCAAAACGACGATCCTTCTAGGCGGGGAGGGTGTCCTAGCGGCCGGTCACTCGACGCGCCATCTGGTGTCATCGCGGACCAACCGAACAAAGATGGGACAGTACCGCGCGAATGCACCAGTGTCGCAAACGAACAGTACGATCGAGCGCATTGTACGAATTGTCAGATCCGCCTACACAAACCGGACACTTCGCCAACGGCGGAACCCTCCGTCAGCGGCTAAGCCCCAGGTCAGGGGCGCCGAAGTGGTTCAACCACTGAGCACGGCCTCCATCACCGCACGGGCGACCGGCGCCGCCAGCCCGCCACCCGTCACATCGGTGGCGTTACTGTCCGCGATCACCACGGCGACCGCCACCGGCGGCACCGCGCCCGAGCCGGCCGGCTTGGCCCAGGAGACGAACCACGCGTACGGCGTCCCGCCGTTGTCCGCTCCGTGCTGGGCGGTTCCGGTCTTGCCCCCGACGACCGCACCGGCGATCCGGGCGTTGCGGCCGGTGCCGGTCTCCACCGCGTCGACCATCAGCCGCTGCACCTGCCCGGCCACCGCCGGGGTCACCGCCTGCCGGTAGGCGGTCGGCTGCATCAGCTGGACGGTGGTCCCGTCGCTGCGGGTCAGCTTGTCCACAAGCTGTGGACGCATCACGGTGCCGTTGTCGGCGATCCCGGCCGCGACCATCGCCATCACCAGCGGGGTGGCGGCCGTGTCGTACTGCCCGATCGAGGAGAGGGCGAGCTGGGCCTGGTCCATCTCGGTGTCGAAGACCGAGCGGGCCGGCCGGACCGGCACGTCGAGCCTGGCGTCGTTGAACCCGAAGCTCTCCGCCGTGGCGACCATGCCCTCCAGGCCGACCTGCACCCCGAGGTAGCCCAGGACGCTGTTGCAGCTGTGGACCATCGCGGCGTCCAGCGACTGCCCCGGCTGGTTGCACACCGGGGTGTCGTTGGGCAACGTCGTCGTGGTGCCCGGCAGCACGTACGGGTACGGCGCACCGGTCGGCGCGTCGATGTCGGTGACCACCCGGTGCTGCAGCGCGGCCGCGGCGGTGACCACCTTGAACGCCGAACCGGGCGGGTACGTCTGGCGCAGCGCCCGGTTGAGCATCGGCTGGTCGGTGTCGGCCTGCAGCCGGTTCCAGGCCGCCTGGTCGGCGGAGACGGCGCCGGCGAAGCTCCCCGGGTCGTACGTGGGGGTGCTGGCGAGCGCCAGGATCCGGCCGGTGGCGGGCTCGATCGCGACGACCGCGCCCTTCTGGTCGCCCAGCGCGCGCATCGCGGCCTCCTGCGCGGCCCGGTCGATGGTGGTGTAGACGTCGCCGCCCGGGTTCTGCCGGCGGGCGACGGCGTCCCAGACGGCCCAGCTCGCCAGCCCGGGGTCGATGCCGGAGAGCAGCGCGTCCTCGGTCCCCTCCAGCTGACTGTTGCCGTAGGCCTGCGAGGAGTACCCGGTGACGGCGGCGTAGAGGGGCCCCGCGGTGTACGTGCGCTTGTAGTCGTACCGGCCCCCGGTGGGCACCGAGCCGGTGACGGTGTCGGCGCCGACCCGGATGTTGCCGCGCGGCTGGGAGTACCGCTCGATGACCAGCCGCTGGTTGGCGGGGTTGTGGTTGAGCTCCCGGGCCCGGAACACCTGTACCCGGGTGGCCTGCACGCAGAGCGCCACGATCAGCAGCAGGCAGAAGGTGCCGGCCCGGCGGCCGGTGACGGAGATCCCGGGCAGGCCCTGCGGGCCGTTCCCGCTGCCGTTGCCGGTCCGGCCGGACCGGGGTCGGGGCCGGGAGCCGCCGACGCGGCCGTTCCCGCTCCCACGCCCGTTCCCGCTCCGGTCGCCGGGCCCGTCGCCGGTGCGGCTGCCGGTTCGGTCGCCGGCCATCAGCCCTCCTCCGGGGGCCGGCGGGCGAGGTCGCTCATCCGGACCAGCAACGCCACGATGATCCAGTTGGTCACCACCGAGGAGCCTCCCTGCGCCACGAAGGGCAGCGTCATCCCGGTCAGCGGGATGAGGTCCAGCACCCCGCCGGCCACCACGAACACCTGGAGGCCGACGATGGCCGCCAGCCCGATCGCCAGCAGCCGCCCGAACGGGTCCCGCAGGGCGATGCCGGTCCGGAAACCCCGGGAGACCAGCACCGCGTACAGCAGGAACACCGCGAACAGCCCGGCCAGGCCCAGCTCCTCGCCGATGGTGGCCAGGATGAAGTCGGACCTGGCGGCGAAGCCGATCAGGATCGAGTGCCCGTTGCCGAGCCCGGCGCCCAGCTCCCCGCCCCAGGCGAAGGCGAACAGCGACTGGGCGATCTGGTTGGCGCCCCGGCCGGCCGCGATCGAGCCGAGCGGGTCGAGCCAGTCGCCGACCCGGCTGTGCACGTGCGGCGAGAGCAGGCCGACCCCGACCGCCGCCACCGCGGCCAGGACCAGGCCGATGACGATCCAGCCGGTGCGCGCGGTGGCCACGTAGAGCATCACCACGAAGAGGCCGAAGAGGAGCAGCGAGGTGCCGAGGTCGGTCTCCAGCACCAGGACGCCGACGAAGGCCGCCCAGATCACCAGGACGGGCGCCAGCACCCGCCCCGGCGGCAGCCGGAACCGCCGGACCCGGCGGCCGGTGAGCGCCAGTGCGTCCCGGTGCACCGCCAGGTACGCCGCGAAGAAGACCGCCAGCAGGATCTTGGCGAACTCCCCCGGCTGGAAGGACAGCGGACCGACCGTGATCCAGATCCGCGAGCCGTACACCGGCGGGAAGAGGACCGGCAGGACCAGCAGCACCAGCGCCACCAGCGCGCCGAGGTAGGCGTAGCGCTGCAGCCGCCGGTGGTCGCGCACCAGCAGGACCACGGCGATGAACAGCCCGACCCCGAGGGCCGACCAGAGCAGCTGGGCGGGCGCCGCGTCACCGCGGGGGGCGGCCCGGTCCAGCCGGTAGATGACGACCAGCCCGATCCCGTTCAGCAGCACGCCGATCGGCAGCAGCAGCGGGTCCGCGTACGGCGCCTTCCAGCGGACCACGGCGTGCGCCAGCAGCGCGAGCGCGCCCAGCGCGGCACCGTACTCGCCCGCGTCGGCGGGCACCGAGCCGTCGATGTTGCCACCCACCTCGGCGTAGCCGAGCACGGCGAGCAGCACGGCGGCCAGGACCAGCGCGAGTTCGGTGTTGCGCCGGGTGGTCACCGCCCGGCGCGGCCGGCCGGCGGTTCTCGTCACGGCGGAGGGTGTCGCCACGGACCGTCCTGGGGTGTCCTGCTGCAGTGGTGTCGCGGAGCGGAGCCGTACGGGGTCCTCCCGCCGGTCGGACGTGCCGGCCGGCGCCGGACGCCGTCCGGCACCGGTGCCCCTTTTCGTCACCCTAACGACCACTGTCCATGGGTATGTGTTCTTCCGTCCGGTGTGTCCTGTATCGGCCGCCGGAGCGCCGGCGTCGCGGGGCGCGCTGTACCGCCCCGGAAGGGTGCTCCGTCCACGGCCGACCGGCGCACGCCCCTGCATCCGCAGCCCGATCGCCCACCGGCGCGCAGGAGTTCGCGCCGGAGCCCGGCCCGCCGTCGGCCCGGGCCGGGCGCCCGGGGGGAACTGATGGCCCCTCGGGCACGCCCTAGGATCGGCCCGTGATTACCGGACGACGACCAAAGGCCAGGCTCGGCAGCCTGCTGGCCGCCCTGGCGATAACCGGCGGTGCGCTGCTCAGCGGCCTTCCCGCCCATGCCGACGAACCATCAGCCGGAGCAGCCACCGGCAAGGAAGCCCCCCGGGTCGACCTCGTGCTGGACGTCAGCGGCTCCATGCGGGCCACCGACATCCAGGGCAAGAGCCGCATCGCGGTGGCCCAGCAGTCGCTGAACGAGGTGATCGACGCCCTGCCCGGGGAGACCGAGTTCGGCATCCGCACCCTCGGCGCCAACTACCCCGGCGACGACAAGGCCCAGGGCTGCCAGGACACCAAGCAGCTCTTCCCGGTCGGGAAGACCAACAAGACCGAGGCCAAGACCGCCGTCGCCACCCTGCGACCGACCGGCTGGACCCCGATCGGCCTGGCCCTGCGCGGCGCCGCCCAGGACCTCGGCAAGGGCGAGACCACCCGCCGGGTGGTGCTGATCACCGACGGCGAGGACTCCTGCGCCCCGCCGGACCCCTGCGACGTGGCCCGCGAGCTCGCCGCCCAGGGCATCCACCTGGTGGTCGACACCCTCGGCCTGGCCCACGACGACAAGACCCGCCAGCAGCTGCTCTGCATCGCCAACGCCACCGGCGGCACCTACACCGACGTCCGGACCCAGGAGCAGCTCACCGACAAGGTGAAGCAGCTCGTCGACCGCTCCAACGACACCTACACGGTGACCCCGGTCAAGACCGCCGGCACCGACAAGTGCGAGAGCGCGCCCGTCCTCACCCCCGGCGTCTACAGCGACCGCGAGAAGTTCTCCGAGCACCGCGTCTACCGCGTCCCGGTCAAGGCCGGGCAGGAGCTGCGCGCCTCGGTCAGCGTCGCGCTGGACCGGGCCGTGGCCCGCGACTACGGCGTCCTGCTGCAGGCCACCAGCGCCACCGGCCAGGAGCTGGTCCGCGGCACCGACGCCGGCAGCGGCCGGACCGACGTGATCTCCGCCGGCCTGCGCTGGTCCACCGACGACTCCAGGGGCTACGCCACCGCCACGCCGTCCGCCTCCGCGAGCGGCAAGCCGGAGACCACCGTCTGCCTGGTCGTCAGCAACTCGCTGGCCGGCCAGCCCGGCGTCCAGGCCGACCCGGGCCTGCCGCTGGAGCTGACCGTCGACCTCGCCGCCGCCTCCCCCGCCCCGGACGGCCCGGCGATGGGCCTCGGCCGCGGCTGGATCCTGCTGCTGGTGCTCACCCTGGCCGGCCTGATCACCGGCCTGCTGTTCGGCTGGATCGCGCGCTGGCGGATCGCTGTCTGGCAGGAGAACTGACCATGCCCAACCCGACGATCCGCGGCGCCCTGGCCGGGCTCGCCCTGCTCCCGGCCCTCGCCCTCGCAGCCCCGGCCGCCTCGGCCGCCTCGCCCTCGCCCACCGCGAGCGGCACCCCCGCCCCGGCCACCAAGGCCGGGACGTCCTTCCTGACCGCCATCAACCTCTCCCCCGGCCAGGACGCCAAGGTCGCCGCCTCCACCGGCGACTACCTCTACTGGGCCTTCGGCGCCTCCGAGGGCCAGACCCCGACGGTCGGCCTGACCGTCGGCCTGGCCGCCGCCGCCGACCGGCACGGCCCGCAGACCTGGAGCGTCGAGGTGTTCGACGGGCTGCGCCGCCGCCAGTCCTGCACCGGCGGCACCCAGAACGCGACCGCCGACACCGGCGCCTCGTCGATCACCCTGAGCTGCACCCTGCGCGAGGTCCGTTCCTGGGCCGAGCCGTGGTCCGGCGACCCGCTGCCGGGCACCTACTACGTGCGCCTCTCGGTCTCCGACGCCCCGCAGCCGGACCTCGGCCTTGCAGCCTCCGTCCAGCTGCACGTCGGCGCCAAGGGCGACGCGGACAACGCCCAGCCCGAGGGCGGAAACCTCAAGGCCCCGCTGGTCCCGCCGGCCGGCGGCGGCGCGTCCACCGCCAAGGCGGCCGCGCCGGAGGAGCCCGAGGAGCACTGGTACACCGGCTGGTTCTCCGGCTGGAACAGCCGCTGGTTCTGGACGCTCGGCGGCGGCGCCCTGGCCGCCCTGGCGGGCGTCGCGGGGTACACCCTCACCCGCCACCCGCGCGGCCGCCGTCCGGCCCGCTACGGCGCGGTGCCCCCGCAGTCCGGAGCCCCGCAGTCGGGCCCGTACGCGGGCTCCGGCCGGCCGTAGGCAGCCGAACCCGCCGATCGCCCGAGGGCCGGCCGGAGCACCCGCTCCGGCCGGCCCTCGGCCGTTCCCGGCGCGGACCGCCGGACCGCCCTACCCTCGAACCATGGCTCCGCAGCCGGACGGCAGGATCGTGGTCGGGGTGGACGGCTCCCCGCACTCCCACGCCGCCCTCCGCTGGGCCGCCCGGCTGGCCGCCCTCACCGGCGGGCCGCTGGAGGCGGTGACCGTCTGGGACTTCCCCTCCCTGCACGGCGCGCACGGCCTGGTCCTGCCCGCCCTGGACGGCTTCGGGCCCGAGCGCCGCGCCGCCGCCATCCTCGACGAGACCGTGGCCGCCGCCGGCCTGCCGCAGGGCCGCCCGGCCGTCCGGCGCCGGCTCAAGGCCGGCCCGGCCGGCCCCGCCCTGGTCTCGGCCGCCGCGGGCGCCGCGGTCCTGGTGCTCGGCCGCCGCGGCCGCTGCGCCCCGCCCGGCGCCCGGCTCGGCACCACCAGCCAGTACTGCGTCCACCACGCCGGCTGCACCGTGGTCCTCGTGGAGGGCGACGACCCGCCGCAGTGATCATCGTCACACCGGCCAACCGGACCCCTGCGGCGGCCGCCTGACACCTCGTCCGGCGCCACCACCCCCACAACGCAGAAGTCCCGCCCGATCTGATGATCGGGCGGGACTTCCTGTTGGGTGGAGCTGAGGGGATTCGAACCCCTGACCCCCTCGATGCGAACGAGGTGCGCTACCGGACTGCGCCACAGCCCCAACGAGAAGAAACTCTAGCACCTTTCGGAGGGGGCTCGTGACCACCCCCGGAACGCGGCCCTGGTCGGGGGTGCCGGAGCACCCCCGGGACCGTCACTCGTTGGCGGCGCGGGGGCGGCTCTCCACCGCCGACGGATCGGCGTACTGGTCGAAGAGCGGGGTGGTGCGGGCCTCCGCCGGGCGGACCTCCGCAGCACGGGCCTCCGCCGGGCGTCCGTCCGCCGGCCGGCCGGCAGTCCAGGTGCCGGGGGCCGACAGGTCGAGGCCGCGGCTGACCCTGGGGGCCACCGGGGCGGTCACGTAGGTCGGCAGCGGGACCGGTACGGGCTCCCAGGAGTCCGGGCCGGCCGCAGCGCGCTCGCGCATGCCGTCGACCCACTCCTCGTGCTCGGTCGCCTCCGCCACCGCCGAGGCCGAGCCGGCCGAGCCTGCCGGGCCGGTCTCCGCCGGCGCCGGGTCGGCGGCCAGCCGCAGGTGCGGTCGGGCGCGGACGGGCTCCTCGACGGGCTCCGCCGGGGCGTCCTCGACCGCGCGCGCCTCGGTGCGCTGCTGCTCGCGCTGGCGCAGCCGCTCGGCCGCCTGGGCGGCCCGGGCACGGTCGAGCTTCACCTCGTACCGCTGGCGCTCCAGCTTGCGCAGGTGGCCGATGTAGAGGGTGAGGAGGACCGCCGGCACCGCCGGCACCCAGAGGAAGGCCAGACCGGCCACCGCCGCGACCACCGCACCGAGCGCGAAGGCCAGGAAGAGCGCGCTGACCATCCGGCGGCGGCGGGCCAGCAGGCGCGCCCGGCGCTCGGTCCCGGCCCGCCGGTCGGCGCCGTCCACCGGGCGCTCGGCCGGGCGGCCGAGCGCGGGTTCGGGACCGGGTTCGGGATCGGGACCGGGGTCGGGACCGGCGGGGCGCTCGGCCCGGGGGTCGACCTCCCGGTCCACCCCGTCCTCGCCGTCCGCGGGGTCCGCGGGGTCGCCGGAGACGGCCCCGTCCCGTTCGGGAGGGCCGTCGTCACTGCTCTGCTCGCCGTCACGCGGTTCGTCGCCCAGGGCCCGGGATGCCCGCCGCTCCAGCGCCGAACGCCCGGCCAGCAGGCGGATGGCGGTGCTGAAGCGTTCCGTCGGGCGCGCCTCGTTGAGCTCGTCCTGCCTGCGGAGCCACATCGGCACGAGATAGGCGGCCCAGGCCCCTACGATGACGGCGTAGATAAGGCCGCTACTGCTCACGTTTCACACCGTACGGGCGCCGGGGAAGGCCCGGTAGCAATTTGGCGCGGCGTGTCGTGTGATCAAGCTGATTCTCCGACTATTTTGCCGGCATTTGTGCCCGTCCGTCGGCGTGCCGATGCCATATCGATATTCGATTCGAACATATATTCAATTACCGGGACCGCGGCCGGAACTGAGCATCCGCCAGCGCTCCAGCATCCCCTCGGGGACCTCCTCCGCGGTGAGCGCGTACACCAGGTGGTCCCGCCAGTCGCCGTCGATGTGCAGATAGCGCGGTCGCATTCCCTCCGAGCGGAAGCCGAGCTTTTCCACCACCCGCCGGCTCGGCCCGTTCTCGGGGCGGATGCAGACCTCGATCCGGTGCAGTCCCAGTGCGCCGAAACAGTGGTCCACCGAAAGCGCCACCGCGGTCGGCATGATGCCCCGGCCGGCCACCGCCTCGTCGATCCAGTACCCCACGTTGGCCGAGCACATCGAGCCCCAGGTGATCCCGCCGACGGTGAGCTGGCCGACCAGTTGACCCTTGTAGAGCACGACGAACGGCAGCATCCGCCCGGCCGAGGCCTCGCCCCGCAGGAAGCGCACCATCTGCCGGTAGGTCGGGCGCGGGCCGGCGTTGTGGCCGGCCGGGCCGGGCGGCACGGTGGCCTCCCAGCGGCGCAGCCAGTCCCGGTTCCGCTGGCTGACCTCCTGCCATTCGCGCTGGTCGCGGCCCCGGATCGGGCGCAGCGCGACGTCCCCCTCGTGGAGCTCTACCGGCCAGCCGGCGTTCAGTGCGCTCTCCCGGAAGCAGGCGTGTCGGGCCGGGCGTGGTCCCCGCCGCCGAGCTGGTCGACGGCGTGCACGAGCAGCGGTTCGAGGACGGCCAGGCCGTCCTTGACGCCGCCGGTCGAGCCCGGCAGGTTGATGATCAGGGTACGTCCGGCGAGGCCGGCCAGCCCGCGGGAGAGCGAGGCGGTCGGGACCTTCTCACGGCCGTACGCCCGGACGGCCTCGGCGATGCCGGGGATCTCCCGGTCGATGACCCGGGCGGTCATCTCGGGGGTGAGGTCCATCGGGGAGATGCCGGTGCCGCCGGTGGTCAGCACCACGTCGTAACCGGCCGCGACGGCCTCCCGCAGGGCCGCCTCGACCGGTTCGCCGTCCGGGACGACCTCGGGGCCGTCGGCGGTGAAGCCCATCGCCCGCAGGCCGGCGACCAGCAGCGGGCCGCCCTTGTCCTCGTACACCCCGGCCGAGGCGCGGTTGGAGACGGTCACCGCCAGCGCCCGCATGCCCGCCCCGCCACGTGCCGGCACCCCGTGCGGCTCGTCCGCGCCGGTCACTGCGCGGCCTCCGGCGCGAACCAGTCGCCGCTCTTGCCGCCGGTCTTGCCGAGCACCCGGACCGACTCGATGGCGGCGCCCTTGTCGACGGCCTTGACCATGTCGATCACGGTGAGGCCGGCCACCGCGACGGCGGTCAGCGCCTCCATCTCGACACCGGTGCGGTCGGTGGTCTTCACGGTGGCGGTGATCTCGACCGCGTCGTCCGCGACGGCGAGGTCGACCTTGACCCCGGAGACCGCGATCGGGTGGCAGAGCGGGATCAGGTCGGGCGTCTTCTTGGCGCCCATGATCCCGGCGATCCGGGCGACGGCCAGGGCGTCGCCCTTGGGGACGCCCTCGCCGCGCAGCAGCTCCACCACGCGGGGGGAGACCCGGACCCGGCCGGCCGCGACGGCGGTGCGCGCGGTGGCGGCCTTCTCGGAGACGTCGACCATCCGGGCCGCGCCCTGGTCGTCGACGTGGGTGAGGCGGTCGCCGGGGGGTGAGGTGGTCACGGGTGGCTCCAGGGGGCGCGCAGATCGAATACCGCGCTACCGTACCCCCCGTCCCGGCCGGGGCGTGGGACGGGCCGTACCGGTGAGACGGCCCGTCGCGCCGGGGGTCTCAGCCGCCGAGCAGGACGACGTCGACCTCGCTGCCGGCGGGCAGCTCCGTGACGTCCTCGGGAACGGTGATCAGGCAGTCCGCCCGGGCGAGCGCGCCGACCAGGTGGGACCCGGCCCCGCCGACCGGCTCGACCACGCCGTCGGCCGCCCGGTACCCGCCGCGCAGGAACTGGCGCCGGCCGGCCGGGGAGCGCAGCGCCACCGGGCAGACCGCGCGCACCACCGGGCGGTGGACGTCCTCGGCGCCGAGCATGGTGCGGATCACCGGGCGGACGAAGAGCTCGAAGGAGATGTAGGCGCTGACCGGGTTGCCGGGCAGGGCCAGCAGCGGCACGCCGGGGCCGGAGTCGCCGGCGCCGATCCGGCCGAAGCCCTGCGGCTTGCCGGGCTGCATCCGCAGCCGGCGGAAGTCCACGCCCCCGTAGGACTCGAAGACCTCCTTGACCACGTCGTACGCGCCGACGCTGACGCCGCCGCTGGTGACGATCAGGTCGGCCCGGCCGAGCTGGTCCTCCAGGACGGCGCGCAGCCGTGCGGCGTCGTCCGGCACCCCGCCGACCCGGTAGGCGATGGCGCCGGCGTCCACGGCGGCGGCGGTGAGGGTGAAGCTGTTGGAGTCGGCGATCTGCCCGGGGCCGACCGGCTCGCCGGGCTGGACCAGCTCGCTGCCGGTGGAGAGCACCACCACGCGCGGGCGGGGGCGGACCCTGACGGTGGCCCGGCCGACCGCGGCGAGCAGGCCGAGCTGGGTCGGGCCGAGCCTTGTGCCGGCCTCCAGCACGCGGGTGCCGGCGGCGACGTCGCTGCCGCGGCGGCGGATGTGGGCGCCCTCGGAGACCGGGCGCAGGACCCGGACCTCCTCGCCCTCGACGGCGGCGCCCATCGCGTCGGCGGCCAGGCCGGTGCCGGTGCCGCCGTCGGTCCACTCGACCGGGGCGACGGCCTGGGAGCCCGGCGGCACGGGCGCACCGGTCATGATCCGGGCGGCCTGGCCGGGGCCGACCGTCGGCAGCTCGCCGGCGCCGGCGGCGATGTCGCCGACCACCGAGAGCACCGAGGGGTACTCGGCGGTGGCGCCGGCGGTGTCGGCGGTCCGCAGGGCATAGCCGTCCATCGAACTGTTGTCGAAGGGCGGCAGGTCGACGGTCGCGAGGACGTCCTCGTCGAGCCGGCAGCCCTGGGCGTCGAGCAGCGGGAGCTCGATCGCGGGCAGCGGGGCGACCGCGGAGAGGACGTCGGCGAGGTGCTCGTCGACGGTCCACATCCGGGTGGGGCGGGGCGCCGGTGCCGGGTCCGCGGAGCCGTCGCAGCAGGCTGCGGCGGGGGTGGTGCTGCTGTCCGTGGACCCGGTCATCGGCGCTCTCGCTCTCTGTCGGTTGCTCAGTCCTGCAGCTCGGAGGCGACGAACTCACGGAGCCAGGAGCGGAACTCCGGGCCCAGGTCCTCGCGCTCGGAGGCCAGGCGGACGATGGCGCGCAGGTAGTCGGCGCGGTCACCGGTGTCGTAGCGGCGGCCCTTGAAGAGGACACCGTGCACCTGGCCGCCGGACTCGACGTCGCGGGTGGTCAGCTCGCGCAGCGCGTCGGTGAGCTGGATCTCGCCGCCGCGGCCGGGCGGGGTCTCGCGCAGCACGTCGAAGACGGAGGGGTCGAGGACGTAGCGGCCGATGACGGCGTAGTTCGACGGGGCGTCGGCGGTGTCGGGCTTCTCGACCAGGTCGGTCACCTGGAAGACGTCCTCGCCGAAGCCGTTGGCCTTGACGGCCGCGCAGCCGTAGAGGTGGATCTGGGAGGGATCGACCTCCATCAGCGCCACGACCGAGCCGCCGAGCTCCTGCTGGACCTCGATCATCCGGGCGAGCAGCGGGTCGCGCGGGTCGATCAGGTCGTCGCCGAGCAGGACGGCGAAGGGCTGGCCGGCGACGTGCTGCTCGGCGACCGAGACGGCGTGGCCGAGGCCCTTCGGGTCGCCCTGGCGGACGTAGTGCATGTTCGCCAGCTCGACGGACTCGCGGACCCGGCGCAGGCGGTCCTGGTCGCCCTTGCGGGCGAGCAGCTCCTCCAGCTCGTAAGCACGGTCGAAGTGGTCCTCCAGGGCGCGCTTGTTGCGCCCCGTGACCATCAGTATGTCGGAGAGGCCCGCCGAGGCGGCCTCCTCGACGACGTACTGGATCGCCGGCTTGTCGACGACGGGCAGCATCTCCTTCGGGGTGGCCTTGGTGGCCGGAAGGAAGCGGGTGCCCAGTCCGGCCGCGGGTACCACGGCCTTGGTTACCGGAATTCGGGAGCTGGTCGTCGTCATGCGTTTTACCTTACTAAGGCACGTTTTCGCCTGACCGGGTGCGGCTGACCGGCTGTGACAGCGCGTCGCCGAGCCCGGCCACGATGGCAGGCAGAGGTGGTGTGACGGGTGAGGAGAGGGGGTCCTCTCCGACACAGGGCGACAGACTACCCGCCTTTTCCGAACGGTCACCCTCGGCATCGGAGCCGCTGTCCGGCCGGGGGGAGCCGGCCGCGCGCCAGCAGTCGCCCCCGGCCGCGCGGGCCTCGGCGAGGGCCCGGTCCGCGGCCCGGAGCAGCACGGCGGCGTGCGTACCGTCCGCGGGCAGCACCGCGACGCCGACGGCGGCGGTCAGCCCGTTGCCGTGCGGACGGCGGTCCGCCCGCGGCCCGGAGGACCAGTCCAGCAGCAGGTGGCGCCGGACCGACCAGACCAGCCGCTCGGCGACCTGCGCGGCGCCCTCGGCGCCGGTGTCCGGCAGCACCGCCAGGAACTCCTCGCCGCTGTACCGGCCGAAGGTGTCGGAGCGGCGGATCTCCATGCCGAGCCGCTGGGCGAGGTCGCGCAGCACCGCGTTGGACCGGCCCCTCCCGTGCTCGGCCACCACCGCGTCGAAGCCGGCGATCTCCAGCAGCAGGACGGCCAGCGGGCGCGGGCCGTCGTGCTGGTCGTTCTGCTCGGCGCGCCGGGAGCGCTCGATCTCCCGGTCCAGGGTGAGCTGCAGGTGGCGGTAGTTCCACACGCCGGTGAGCGGGTCGCAGGAGGCGGTGCGCTCCAGTTCGGCGCAGCGGGCCTCCAGTTCGGCGACCCGGGCGCGCAGCCCGGCCTCGCGCACGGCGGCGCCGCCGTCGCCGCGGCGCACGCGCAGCCCGAACAGGGCGGCGCCGGCCAGGGCCGGAACGCTCAGCGCGGCGAGGGCCTGGACCAGGAGCGGGGTAGACATGGGGGTGCCTTCCGCGTGACAGGCTCTGGGCGTCACCGGCACAGAGCTGTGGAGGATCCCGTGCACAACGAGAAGAGCGAGCTGAGGACACGGCTGCTGGCGCAGCGGCGTGCCCTGACGCCCGGCGCCCGGGAGGAGGCGGCGCGGGCTCTGGCCTCGCACGCCGGCGAGCTCGCCGGGCCGGGGACCACGGTGGCCGCGTACGTCTCGGTCGGCGGGGAGCCGGGCACCCGGCCGCTGCTGGATGCGCTGCGGGCGCGCGGGGTGCGGGTGCTGCTGCCGGTGCTGCTGGCCGACAACGACCTGGACTGGGCCGAGTACGCGGGCCCGGAGGCCCTGGCCCCGGCCGGGCGGGGGCTGCTGGAGCCGGTCGGCGGGCGGCTCGGGCCGGAGGCCGTGACCGGGGCGGAGCTGGTGCTGCTGCCGGGCCTGGCGGTGGACCGCGCCGGGGTTCGGCTGGGCCGGGGCGGCGGCTCCTACGACCGGGTGCTGGCCCGGCTGGAGCGGGCCGGGGTGCGTCCGCTGCTGGCGGTGCTGCTGTACGACCACGAGCTGCTGGCCCAGGTGCCGGCCGAGCCGCACGACCTGCCGGTGGACGTGGCGCTCACCCCGTCCGGGCTGCACCGGCTGGGGTGACGAACGGCCCCGCCCCCGTGCTGCGGGGGGCGGGGCCGTCGGCCGGTCCGGCGGGTGCCGTCCGGCGGGTGCCGTTTCCGGCGGAGCGTCAGCCGGTGGTCAGGGTCAGCTTGTTCTTGGTGGCCTTCTCGACCGCGTCCGGCGAGTAGGCCCAGGTCAGCAGCTTGCCCTTGAGCCAGAGGTCGGTCTGGTCGTTGTAGTTGGGGTGGAAGGCGTGCCCGGAGGCGCCGCCGACGTTGACCCAGCGGGAGGCGTCGAGGTCGCTCATGTCGACCACCATCCGCATCGACGGGATCCAGTCCACCTCGTACCCGGCGGCCGCGTTCCAGCCCGCCGCGTCCACCGCCGCCGAGCCGCCGGAGAGGCGGTACGGGCCGCGGTTGAGCAGCTTGTGGACCACTCCGGAGGCGATCGAGGAGTCGTCCGTGCCCATGGTCTGCTCGCGCAGGGTCAGCTTGTGCAGGCGGCCCCAGCTCCAGGTGGAGACGTCCTTGCTGAGCAGCGAGGTGAGGTCCTGGCGGGCGTTCTTCATCGCCTCGGCGAGCAGGTTGTCGAGGCCCTTCTGCTCCTTGTGCTGCGAGTCGATGTACGTCCACCAGCTGCTGTCGGGCTTCTCCAGCTGCTGGCGCACCACCTCGGTCCAGCGGTCGCCGCCGTCCGGCTGGGCCTTGCCCGGCTCGCGGGTGCCGCACTCGGTGACGATCTGGGTGCTGCTGTCCGGCTTGGTCGGGTCGGCCTGCTGGCGGACCAGCAGGCAGTTGTCCTTGGCCCGCAGGTCGGCCGGGAACTTCTGGCCGAAAGAGAGGCTGAGCAGCTGGCGCCAGACGCCGTTGTAGAAGGCGGCGGCGGCCGAGTCGGCGTCCTGGTGGTAGTTCCAGTCCTTCAGCAGGTCCTGCGCCTCGCGCACGTACGGGTCGTCGATCTGGACCTTGAGCAGCAGCGGGACCAGTGTCCTGGCGAGGATGCTGGTGTTGTCGAGCTGCATCTCCTGCATGTCGTCCGGGGAGATCCTGCCGTTGTTCTTGAGCTTGGCGTCGATCTGGTCGGAGATCTCCTTGGCCCGGGTGCCGTACTCCCAGTCCTTGGTCAGTACGTACTTGTAGGACGGGTCCACCACGGCCTGGTTGGCGGTGACGATGTACCCGGACGGCGGGTTGAAGCTGTACGGCATGGCCGTGAAGGGGACGAAGCCCTTCCACTCGGAGGCGGAGTCCCAGCCGGCCGCCGGGTAGGTGCCGTCGCCCTTGGCGCGGACCGGGACGAGGCCGGGGGCCTGGTAGCCGATGTTCTTGGCGTCGGCGTAGATCAGGTTCTGCGCGGGGACGGCGAAGTCCTTGGCGGCGGCGCGGAACTCCTCCCAGCCCTTCGCCCTGTCCAGCTCGAAGACGGCGTCCATGGTCCTGCCCGGGATGAGCGCCGTCCACTGCAGGGCGACGCCGTAGCCGCTGGTGCCGCGGTCCGGGGCGGAGGTGCCGTTGGGCGCGTACTTGCCGACGTTCTGCTGCTCGGTGCTCTGGTCGGAGATCAGCGGAGCGCCGACGCCGTTCGGCCCGGCCTTGGTGGTGCGGACGGTGATGGTGCGGTCCTCGCCGCCGGCGACCTTGATGGTCTCCTTGCGCAGCTCGAACTTGGTCTCCTTGCCGTCCAGCAGGTAGGTGTCCGGGCCGGTGACCTTCTCCAGGAGGAGGTCGGTGACGTCGGCGCCGAGGTTGGTGAAGCCCCAGGCGATGTCCTTGTTGTGGCCGATCACCACGCCCGGCATGCCGGCGAAGGTGAAGCCCGAGACGTCGAAGCCGCAGGTCGCCGAGACGGTCCGGCAGTGCAGGCCCATCTGGTACCAGACCGAGGGCAGGCCGGGGCCGAGGTGCGGGTCGTTGGCCAGCAGCGGCTTGTTGGTGGTGGTGTGGGAGCCGGAGACGACCCAGGAGTTGGAGCCGATGCCCTGGCCCTGGCGGCCGAGCAGCTGCGGCATGGCGTCGATCCGGTCGGTGACGTCCTTGAGCATCGCCTTGGTGGCGGCCGCGCCCTGGGTGGTGGCGCCCTGCGTGGCGGCGCCGGTCGGAGCGGGACCGTCGGCCGGGCGGTAGGCGTCGCCGCTGACGGTGCCGGTCTTCACGATCGTGCCGTTGCGCGCGTACGGGTACTCCGGGTACAGCTCGGCGATCTTCTCCGGGCTGTAGTCCTGGGCGAGCAGCGAGCGGTCGATCTCCTCCTGGAGGTTCCCGGAGAGGTTCCAGGCCATCGCCTTCAGCCAGGCCACCGAGTCGACCGGCGTCCACTGCTCGGGCTTGTAGTCGCCGTTGACGACGCCCAGCAGCGTGTACTCCAGCGAGGCGCTCGCACCGCCGGGGTGCTCGCCGAGCCAGGCGTTGACGCCGTCGGCGTAGGCCTGGAGGTACTTCTTGGTCTCGGGGGACAGCTGGGTGTCGAACTCCTTCTGCGCCACCTGGCGCCAGCCCATGGTGCGGATGAAGGAGTCGGTCTCGACCTGGCTGTCGCCGAACATCTCGGAGAGCCGGCCGGCGGTGATGTGCCGCCGGACGTCCATCTCCCAGAACCGGTCCTGCGCCTGGACGTAGCCCTGGGCGCGGAAGAGGTCCTCGGAGGTGTCGGCGTAGAGCTGGGGGATGCCGTTGGCGTCCCGCTTGACGTCGACCGGCGCGCTCAGGCCCGCCACCTTGACGCTGCCGTCGACCTCCGGGAAGGACGCACGGACGGCGGCCACCCCCCGGTAGCCGCCGTAGCCGGCGCCGGCCACCAGCAGCACGACCAGCACGATCACGATCAGACGGGCGCGCCGGAACTTCTTCGAGCGGGGCATCTGGGTCCTTGCGGTCCTCGACTGGGGGGCGGGCGGGCATGTCCAGGGCACACGGCCGTGACAGGGCACCACATTAGGCCGACTCAGCTGGCGGGCGTGCACGGGGGACGCTCACGGTGGGATCGGACGAGGTCAGGCAGGCGCAGGTGCGGGCCCCGCGGGACAGGAGAAGCTAAAGATATGGCAAAATGTTAGACTGAGTAACGATCCGCAAGGGGAGCAATCGGCCGTGCCGGCCTCCGCGACCCTTCCGGTCGGCCCCGGCCCCGCCGCCGGCAGACACCCCGCCCGCCCCCAGCTCGCCCGAGGTGCCCCTGCGTGAATGTCGACCACCTGAACCAGCTGCTCCTCGAGTTCTCCGTGATCCTGCTGGTCGCGGTCGTCGCCGTGCGCATCTCGACCCGGTCGGGGTTGCCCAGTCTGCTGATCTACCTCGGCCTCGGCGTCGCGCTCGGACAGAACGGCGTCGGCGTCTCCTTCAACGACGCCGCGCTGACCCAGGTGATCGGCTACGCCGCCCTGGTCGTGATCCTCGCGGAAGGCGGCCTGAAGACCAGCTGGCGCGAGGTGAGACCGGTGATGCCGGCCGCCACCGTGCTCGCCACGGTCGGCGTCGGGATCAGCGTCTTCGTGACCGCGGCCGGGGCGCACTGGCTGGTCGGGCTGGACTGGCGCACCTCACTGCTGCTCGGCGCGATCGTCTCCTCGACGGACGCCGCCGCCGTCTTCTCCGTGCTGCGGATGGTGCCGCTGCCGCACCGGCTGACCGGCCTGCTGGAGGCGGAGTCCGGCTTCAACGACGCGCCCGTGGTCATCCTGGTCGTCGCCTTCGCCACCACCGGCGAGACGGAGAGCTGGTACGTCCTGGTCGGCACGATCGCCGCGGAGCTGGCGATCGGCGCCGCGGTCGGCCTCGCGGTCGGCAAGATCGGCGCGTTCGGGGTGAAGCACGTGGCACTGCCGTCCTCCGGCCTCTACCCGATCGCCGTCCTCGCGCTCACCGTGCTCGCCTACGCCGGCGGCGCGCTGCTGCACGGCTCGGGCTTCCTCGCCGTCTACATCAGTGCCGTCATCCTGGGCAACGCCAAGCTGCCGCACGGGCCGGCCGTCCGCGGCTTCGCCGACGGACTGGCCTGGATCGGGCAGATCGGCATGTTCGTCCTGCTCGGCCTGCTCTGCACTCCCGCGACGATGGGTTCGGCCGTGGTCCCCGCCCTGGTGATCGGCGCCGTGCTGGTCTTCCTGGCCCGGCCGCTCTCGGTGGTGCTGACCATGACCCCGTTCCGGCTGCCCGTACGGGAGCAGGCGCTGCTCAGCTGGGCCGGTCTGCGCGGGGCGGTGCCCATCGTGCTGGCGACGATCCCGATGGTGTCGGGTGCACCGCTGGCTCAGGACGTGTTCAACATCGTCTTCATCCTGGTCGTCGTCTTCACCCTGCTCCAGGGGCCGACCCTGCCCTGGGTGGCGAGGTGGCTGCGGATCGGCGAGGGCTCGATGGGCCAGGACCTCGGCATCGAGTCCGCCCCGCTGGAGAAGCTGCACGGCCACCTGCTCTCGGTGGCGCTGTCGCCGGCCTCGAAGATGTCGGGCGTGGAGATCGGCGAGCTGCGGCTGCCGGCCGGCGCGGCGGTGACCCTGGTCGTGCGCGAGGGGAACAGCTTCGTACCCGACAAGGCGACCGTGCTGCGCGGCGGCGACGAGCTGCTGGTGGTCACCACGGACGAGGTGAGCGAGGCGGCCGAGCGGCGACTGCGGGCCGTGGACAAGGGCGGCAAGCTGGCCGGCTGGCTGCACGGGCGCGGGGCCTGAGGGGCCGGAATCCCGGGCCGGGCCTTGCGGTGACCGGCTTCACCCGCGATGCACCTTCAATCGGCAGGACAAGTTTGCCACTACCCTGTATTGTCGAGGCCAGCGCGACATCTACGCGCGTATACGTATACTGGTTGCTACAGCTACACCCCCAGCATCTGCCTGATGCAGAGTTGGCGCGACCGCTCGGCGGCTGCGGCCCGGCCTACGGCACCCATGCCGGCCGGCCCGGTATCTACCCCGGTCGACGCGCGAGAGGACGACTCTCGGCGCCGTCGGGGCCACCCCATGCCCCTTCCGCGCTACCAGGCAGCAGGAAGGACCGGCCGTGACGGCTCGCCGAACGGTCGACAACGGCAGCGTCGCCGACGACGCCCTCACCGACCCGGCCGCCCCGGCCACCCCCGCCCCCGCCCCCGCCCCCGCCCCCGCGGAACGCGTGGGCTACGGCGCCCTGCTGCGCACGCCCGGGGCCTGGACGTTCCTCGCCCCCGCGTTCGCCGCTCGGCTCCCGTACGCGATGCTCAGCCTGGGCATCGTCCTGCTGGTCCTGGACACCCACGGCTCCTACGGCACGGCGGGCAGCGTGGCGGCGGTCTCGGCCGTCGCCCAGGCCTTCGTCGGCCCGCAGACCGGCCGGCTCGCCGACCGCTACGGCCAGGCGGCCGTCCTGGTCCCCAGCGTGGTGGTGCACGCGTTCTCGGTCGGTGCCCTGATCGCGCTGGCGCTGGGGCACGCCCCGGTCTGGAGCCTGTTCCTCGCCGCCGCACCGGCCGGCGCCAGCGTGCCGCAGGTCGGCGCGATGGTCCGCGCCCGCTGGGTCGCCAAGCTCTCCGCGGAGGGCGCCTCGCCGGCCAAGCTGAACACGGCGTTCGCCTTCGAGTCGGTCACGGACGAGTTCACCTTCGTGGTCGGGCCGGTGCTGGCCGGCGCCATCGCCACCTCCGTCACCCCCTCCGCCGGCCTGATCGCCGAGGCCGCACTGACGGTCGTCGGCGGCCTCGCCTTCGCCGCCCAGCGCGCCACCGCACCGGCCCGGCACCCGCACCAGCCGGGCGCCCGCCGGGTCTCCGCGCTCTCCTCGCCCGGCGTCCGGCTGCTGGCCGGCGCCTTCCTGGGCGTGGGCACCGTCTTCGGCGCGATGCAGGTCTCGGTGACCGCCTTCACCGAGTCGGTCGGCCAGCCCGGCGCCAACGGGACGGTCTACGGGATCTTCGCCGGCGGCTCGATGCTGGCCGGCGTGCTGTACGGCATGGTCGCCTGGCGGCGGGCCGCCCGGCACCGGATGCTCGCCAGCTACGCGATGCTGGTGCTCGGCTGCTCGACGCTCTGGGCGATGCCGAACCTGGTCGCGCTCTCGGTCGCCGGCCTGGTCTGCGGCCTGGCCATCGCACCGACCCTGATCACCGGCTACACGCTCGTCGAGACGCTGGTCGCGGAGGGCGCCAAGACCGAGGCCTTCACCTGGCTGACCGGCGCCATCGGCCTGGGCCTGGCGGCCGGCTCGACGGTGGCCGGCCGGCTGATCGACGGCCACGGCCCGTCGGCCGGGTTCCTGGTGCCGCTGGCCGGCGCCGGCCTGGGCCTGGTCGCGCTGGTCGCGCTGCGGCATCTGCTGATCGCGCCGGGCTCGGCGAGCCCGGTGGTCGCGAGCAGCGGCGAGCCGGGCGGCAGCCGGCAGCTGGTGGGTGCGGCCAAGGGCTGAGACCGGCGCGGCCGGCGCCCCGGCGGCGCCACGCGGCGGCCGGCGGCGCTCGGCGCCGTCCCGGCCGCCGACTCATCTCACACCGGAGTCGCTGGACTGATCCCGCGGAATGCCGCATCATTGACCATCGTTAGCACTCATCAGGCGAGAGTGCCAGGAGGAAGCAAGTGCCCACGTACCAGTACCAGTGCACCGAGTGCGGCAACGGCCTGGAGGCGGTGCAGAAGTTCACCGACGAGGCGCTGACCACGTGCCCCGACTGCCAGGGAAAGCTCCGCAAGGTCTTCTCGGCCGTGGGCGTGGTCTTCAAGGGCTCCGGCTTCTACCGGACCGACAGCCGCTCCTCCTCCAGCTCCTCGGTGAGCGGAGGCTCCACGACCTCGTCGAACTCGTCGTCGACGACCTCGACCTCCTCGGCCTCGTCCTCGGGCGGCTCGACCCCCGCGGCGAGCCCCGCTCCGGCGGCCGCCAAGTAGGGCCGCCACCGAGCACGTCGGCCGCCGGGCAGGACCGGCCGGCACCCGCTCTCCCCTGAGGCCCGCCGGGCCCGCGCCGACGCGCGGCCGGCGGGCCTCACGGCGTTCGCGGGGTCCTCATGACGTTCGCGGGTCCTCATGACGTGCCGGCGGCCCGCGGCGTCACCCGCGCGGGCCCCCGTCCACCCTCACGGGTGTACGGGGTCGTCCACAGGCTCGGGTTTTCCACAGGCCTGGGGACGAGGCTTCCCGAGCGTCGGCGGGCGGCCCAGAGTGTGCGCGAGAGGCCGGCCCGGCGGACCGGGCCGGCGCCCTGCGACCCACCCGGGCGGTGCCCCATGACGACCACGACCGCGAGCCTCCCCCGCCGCTCCCCGCTGCCGCTCCCGGCACCGACCGTCCCACCCCGCCGGGCCGTGCCGCCGTTCCCGCCGATCCGGTGCGGGGGCAGCCGGCTCCACCGGCTCCGTCGGGCCCTGTGGCAGCGGCCCGCGGCGCCGGCGCTGGTCCTGCTCGCGGTGTCCGCGGCGCTGGCGCTCGGCCCGGCTCGGGCGGGCCTGTCCCCACCCGACGGCGCCCCCTCCCCGCAGTCCGTCCACCGAACGGGTTGTCCGTCGGGCGCAGCGGAGGATCACCCGTGACCGGACGAGGAGGTCGTCGTTCACGCGGCATGAAGGGCTTCAAGGAATTCCTGCTGCGTGGGAACGTCGTCGAACTCGCCGTCGCCGTCGTCATCGGGGCGGCGTTCACCAACATCGTCAACGCCTTCGTGAAGGGCGTGATCAACCCGCTCGTCGGGGCGCTCGGGGCCAAGGACCTGGACTACTACCGGTCCTGCCTCAAGGGCCCCTGCACGGTCAGCGCGACCGGGGAGGTCACGTCCGGCGTCTTCATCCTCTGGGGCACCGTGCTGAGCGCGGCCCTGCAGTTCCTGATCACCGCGGCCGTCGTCTACTTCTGCCTGATCCTGCCGATGAACAGGTTCACCGCGAAGCGCAAGACGCTGGCCGAGGTGCAGGCGGAGACCGAGCTGAAGGAGGTCCTCCTGCTCGCGGAGATCCGTGACGCCCTGGTCGCGCAGCAGCGCTGAGCCCGCCTGCCGCGGCCGGGGTGCCGTGGTCCGACGGCGCGGGCCGGGCGCGGCCGTCCGCCGCCGGTCAGTCGCCGTGGTGCGGTGGGCGCTGGCTCAGGTACCAGTCCAGCCCGCGCCCACCGCTCTCCCCGCCGCCCGGGCGGTCGCCCCAGCCGGAGTCGGTGTCGTCCCGGGACTGCTGGTCCAGCGGGTCGCGGAAGACCAGCCGGGCCTTCGCGGCCGGCCCGGCGGCCTTCTCCCCGGCGCCGCCCTGCCCGGGTCTGCGTTCGTCCACCGGCTTGTCTCCTTCTCGTCCTTCTCGCACGTCGTCCACTCCTTCGGCTCCCGGCCCCGCTCGTCTGCACCCCGGCTCGTCTGCACCCCGGCTCGTCTGCACCCCGGCGCCCCGGGGACCCGCGGCGCCCGCAACGGCGTTCTCCCAGCCTAGAAGCTCGCCACCGCCCGCGTGACAGGTCGGCTGCGGCCACGGGCGGCATACGCGAGGGCCCCGGCGCGGGGTGCTCCGCGCCGGGGCCGTACCGTTCACCGGCCGGGGTCCACCGGCCCGACCTCGGGCCCGAGAGCCCTCAGGCCGCCCCCCTCACGCCGCCTCGAAGCCCGCGTGGTCGGCGATCTTCTTCAGCTCGGCCAGCGCGTGCTTCTCGATCTGGCGGATCCGCTCACGGGTCAGACCGTGCTGCTTGCCGACCTCCGTGAGGGTGCGCTCGCGGCCGTCCTCCATGCCGTACCGGGAGCGGATGATCGAGGCCGTCCGGTCGTCCAGGCGCCCGATCAGGCCGTCCAGCTCCTCGCGGCGGAGCATGACCATCACGGCGTCCTCGGGGGACGTCGCCCCGGTGTCCTCGACCAGGTCGCCGAACTGGGTCTCGCCCTCGTCGTCCACCGACATGTTGAGGCTGACCGGGTCGCGCGCCCAGTCCAGTACGTCCTTGATGCGCTCCTCGGTCGTGTCCAGCTCGGCCGCGATCTCGGCCGGCTCGGCCTCCCGGCCCAGCTCCTTGGACTTCTCCCGCTGGACCCTGCGGATCCGGCCCAGCTCCTCGACCAGGTGCACGGGCAGCCGGATGGTACGCGACTGGTCGGCGATCGACCGGGTGATCGCCTGGCGGATCCACCACGTCGCGTAGGTGGAGAACTTGAACCCCTTGGCGTAGTCGAACTTCTCGACCGCTCGCACCAGGCCCGCGTTGCCCTCCTGGATGAGGTCCAGCAGCGGCAGGCCGCTGCGCGGGTAGCGGCGGGCGACGGCCACGACGAGGCGCAGGTTGGAGCGGATGAAGACGTCCTTGGCGCGCTCGGCGTCCTCGGCTATCGCCTCCAGCTCCTCGCGCTCGACGCCCTCGGGCAGCTCGCCCTCGTCCAGCAGGTGCTGGGCGTACACGCCGGCCTCGATCCGCAGCGAGAGCTCGACCTCCTCGGCGGCATCGAGCAGGGGCGTCCTGGCGATCTCGTCGAGGTACATGCCGACCAGGTCACGGTCGGCCTCGAGGTTGGTCGGGCGGGCCGCGCGAGTCCGGTCGGCCCTGTCGCGAACGACGGCACGGGTGGCCATGCTTGCTCCCTTTGCTGGTGTTGCCGAGGTCTGCCTGCCTGCCCGAGAGGGCAAGAAGTGCGGGCCCGCGCGGGGCTCACACGTAACGATCCAACGAACAGATTCCGGACAACATTCCCAAGTCGCTCAGATTCTTCCAGCGATGCAGTATCCTGCCGGTTTTCACCCCGGAGCTGGACCGAGGGTGACCGCTCGGGTGCGCCGCGTGCCCGCCCGGCGACCGCTTCGGAGCGGGAACCCGCCCGCGCTCGGCCCCACTACCCGGTGAACCCGCGGCCGGCCGCCGACGTTCCCGAACCGCCCGGAATCCGCCCCGAATCCGCCGGTGCTCACACCCCGGCGCTCGCAGGACCTCCGCACAAAAGATGCCAAATCGCTATCGCGGTGGGGGCCGATCGGCGCGGGACCCTGGGAAGGTGTCAGCCATGCACCTGACCAGCAGCTCGGGCTCCATCACCCCGCGTAGCCGCCATCTGCTCCGGCAGACGGCGCTCGCGGTCTGTTGTGCCGCGCTGTTCGCCGTCCTGGCGGCCCTGGTGGAGAGCGGCTGGGGCCCGCTCGCCCGGTTCGACCAGGGCTGGGTCGACCACCTGCACTCCTACGCCCGCGACCGCACGGCCTGGACCGCCTCGGTGCAGACGCTCTCCGACATCGGCGGCACGATCACCGTGCGCACCGTCCTGGGCATCGCCGCCGTCTGGCTCTGGGTGATCGGGGCGCGGGTGCTGGCGGTCTGGGCGGTCGCCCAGACCCTGATCGGCTGGGGTGCGCTCTGGGTGCTGAAGCTCTCCTTCGATCGCCGGCGGCCCCTCTTCCCCGACCCGGTCTCGCACGCCGGCGGCCCGGCCTACCCGTCCGGGCACGCCATGGCCTCCGCGATCACCTGCGCCGCTCTGGTCGGGCTCTTCTGGTCCCAGCTGCGGCGCAACGGACGGATCGCCGCCTGCGCGGTCGCCGCGTCGGCGGTGCTCTCGATCGGCTGGACCAGGATCGCCCTGGGCGTGCACTGGCCCAGCGACGTGCTGGGCGGCTGGCTGGCCGCCGGGGTCGTGCTGGGCGGGGTCACCGTCGCCGTCGAACTCTGGCGGCCGGGCGCGCTGGCCCGCGACATCCGGCGGGTCAACCGGCGGACCCGCCCCCGGGTGCGGCGCATCGTGGTCTCCTCGGCCCGCCCGGCCCCCTACGAGCCGGACTTCGAGGAGGCCCCCGATCCCCCGGACGGCGCGGTCGGCCGCGGCCCGGCCTGATCCCGCGGCCCGGCCTGATCCCGGGGCCCGGGACGGGCTCCCGGCCGCGGAACGGCCGAGGCCCGGGCCGGGGGACTCCTCCCTCCGACCCGGGCCTCTCACGCGTCCGCGGTGCTGTGCCCCAGGCAGGATTCGAACCTGCGACACCGGCTTTAGGAGAGCCGTGCTCTATCCCCTGAGCTACTGAGGCGGGGGTCTGCCGGGCGGGTGCCGACAAGACTGTGAGCGCCGGGTTGGCGGGGCACCGGGCAGCGCCCGTGAGGGCGCGGTGGGCGCCCGCCTGGACGCTCGATCCACAGAGTACCGGATCGGGTGTCCGGCGGGCGCTGAGGTTGCGGGAGCTCGCCGACGGTGCCGGAGGACGGACGGGGGCAGCGCAGCGGGCCCGGCCGGGTTCCGCGCGGCCGGACCCGCACTGGCGGTGGACCGTCAATGCGGCTCCGGCCAAGGGGAAGGGGCCCGACAGGGCGTCAGGAGACGTCCAGTAGCCTGCCAGGGAAGACCGCGTCCGCACGAATCCCTAAGGCCTCCCGCATGCGACCAGCCGCCGCTCCGCACCCGGCGATCCGACTGCTCGGGCAGGTCTGGGTGTGGCCGGCGCTGGCCATGCTCTGCGTCGGCGGGTACCGGCTCGGCACGCCCGAGCTCTGGCGCGACGAGGTGGCGACCTGGAGCGCGGCCTCCCGCTCGCTCGGCGACCTGCTGCGCCTGCTGCAGCACATCGACGCCAGCAACGGCGCGTACTACCTGGTGATGCACTTCTGGACGGCGCTGTTCGGCGAGTCGATGATCGCGCTGCGGCTGCCCTCGGTGCTGGCCATGGCCGGCGCCGCGGCGTTCGTGGCGCTCACCGCGGAGCGGCTGTTCGGCGGCCGGGTGGCGGCGATCAGCGGCGGCCTGCTGTTCACCCTGGTCCCGATGGTCTCCCGGTACGCCCAGGAGGCCCGCTCGTACGCCCTGGTGACCTGCGCGGTCGCCGCGGCGACCTGGTTCCTGCTGCGCGCGCTGGAGCGGCCGGGGCTGCGGCGCTGGGCGCCCTACTGCGCGGCGATGGCCGTGGCCGGGGCGGGCCACGTGATCTCGTTCAGCACGGTCGCCGGACAGCTCGCGGTGGTCCTGCTGCACCTGTGGCGGACCCGCGACGCCGTGCAGCGGCGGCTGCTCTGGCAGTACCCGCTGGCCGTGGCCGTGGCGGCGCTGCCGGCGGTGCCCGTCCTGGTCCTGGGCAGCCGGCAGTCCGGGCGCCAGCTCGGCTGGATCACGACCCCCGGTCTCGGGTCCCTGTGGCGCGTGGGCGCGTCGCTGTTCGGATCGGCCGACGTCTTCCACGTCTTCCTGCTGCTCGCCCTGCTCGCGCTGGTCCTGCCCGGACGGCGGCCGCCCGCGCTGCAGCTGGCCATGCTCGCGACCCTGCCGGTGCTGGTCGTCTGGCTGGCGTCGCGCGGCGGCACCTCGTACTTCCTCGACCGGTACCTGCTGTTCACGGTGCCGGCCTGGGCGTCGCTGGCCGGCGGCGGGGTGCGCGCGGTCTACACGACGGTGGCGGCGGCCGCCCGGCGCAGCCGGACGCCGCGACAGCTCCGGGCCGCCGGGTTGCTGCTGGCGGTCGGGCTCCTGGCCGTCCCGGCCGCGGCGGCGCTGCCCAAGCAGTCCTCGGTGCGGCAGGCGGACTCGCACTCCGAGGAGCCGTACCGGTCGGCGGCCGACCTGATCGCCGCCGGCTACCGGCCCGGGGACGGCCTGGCGGCCCCGCTCGGCGACCAGAGCTGGGCCATGCTCGGGCCGGGTGTCTCCTACTACCTGCCGGCGGGCGTCCGCCCCTACCCGGTCTTCGTCGAGCGCAGCGCCGAGCAGGCCGAGGACCTCTTCCCCACCGAGTGCCCGGAGCCGGAGCGGTGCGTGGGCCAGGGGCAGCGGATATGGCTGCTGGTGCTGGGGGACACCGCGGAGCCGCTTGCGGCACTGCCGGACGGCCAGGCCCGCGCCCTCCGCTCCCGCTACGGCGCGCCGGACCGGGTCACCCCGCTCGGCGGCGTGACGCTCGCCCTGCTGGACCGGACGACCCCCTGACCACCGGCTGACCGGCTGGCCACCGGTGGGCGGCCGACGACCGGCCGACGACCGCGGCGGGCGGCGGCCCCGCCGTCGCGCCCCGACGGACCGGGCGGGTGCCCCCAGCGGATGCGGCGGCCCGGGGGCGGGGTGACCATGGAGCACGACGACCGGGCGCCTGCGGCCGGCCGCGCCGACCGGTCACCCGCGGACCACCCGCCCGCCGGTCACCTGCGGTCGGCCGCCGCCCAGCCGCCGCTCGGCCGCGCCGTGCCCCAGGAGGATGCCCGTGAGCGAGCCGCCTCCCGGGCGGATGGCCCGGCTGAAGGAGCGGTCGGCCGAGCTGGCCGAGTTCCTGCGGGTGCTGCCCGAGCAGGTGCCGATGGTCGGGCGGGCACTCCGTCAGCTGCTGCACGTGAGACTGCTGGACTGCGCCACACGGTTGGCCGCCCAGTCGTTCCTCAGCGCGCTGCCCGCGCTGTTCGTGCTGGCCGTGTTCGCCCCGTCCTCGATCCGGGACGGGGTGGTGCACTCGCTCCGCCACGAACTCGGGCTGCAGGGCCAGGCCGGGGAGTCCGTGCAGCAGCTGCTGCAGACCGGCAAGGACCAGGAGACCGGCTTCGGCGTGGTCGGTGCCCTGGTCACGCTGCTGTCGGCGACGGCGCTGAGCCGGGCGGTGCAGCGGGTCTGCGAACGGTGCTGGGAGCTGCCGAAGTCCGGGACCCGGCTGGCCGCCTGGCGGTGGCTGGTCCTGCTGCTGGTCTGGCTGGTCGTCCTGGTCTTCCAGGCCCCGCTGCGGGACGGCTTCGGTCTGGGCGCCTGGTTGGGGATCCCGCTGACCTTCGTCGCGGCGTGCCTGCTCTGGTGGTGGACCCAGCACCTGTTGCTGGCCGGCCGGGTCCGCTGGCTGCCGCTGCTGCCGGGCGCGCTGCTCTGCGGAGCGGCGGTGATCGGCCTCGGCCTCGCGGCCCGGATCTACCTGCCGCGGGCGATGACGCGCAGCGTGCAGCAGTTCGGCTCGTACGGGGTCGTCTTCACCAGCCTCTCCTGGCTGATCGTGCTGTTCGCCGGGTTGACGCTGGCGATCGCGATGGGGCGGGTGATCGCCGAGGAGCCGCAGATCGCGCACTGGCTGGGCGGTCGGACCGAGCCCGGTGTCTGGGGCGGCCCCCGCTTCTAGGGCGGCGTGTCCGGCGCCTCGGGGCCGCCCGGTGGTCCCGCGCCACGACGGCGCGGCGGCCCCGTACAACGACGGAGTGGGAAGTCGGACCGGCCGACTTCCCACTCCTTCCTACGCCTTCCTCTGTCGTCGGCACGGGCGAACGCCCGGCGGGCGCGCGCCGCTCAGAGCAGTCGGGTCAGCCGGGACAGGATGGACGGCGGTGCCAGGTCGGACTGCAGGACGACCGGGACCTCCACCTTGCCGTCGCCCGTGCCCACCCGCAGCACACCCACCTGGGTACCGGCCTTGGCCGTGTGGCCGAGCTTCGCCGGGTCGAGGCTGACGGTGCCGGAGATGCCGGGGAAGCCGGCCGTGGTCAGCTCCTTGGCCGCGATCACCGGGACGGTGCCGCCCAGCCCGTCGTCGACCTGCCCGACCACGTCGCCCTGCTTGGCCAGCGTCTGCCCGGTCAGCCCGTTCTGCGCCGCCTGGATCTGCTTGGCGCTGACGTTCTGGACCACCTTGAGGATGCTCGGCTCGGCGGCGGTCGCCGGCTGGCCCAGGGTGACGCCGAGGATCAGCCGCCGCACCCCGCCGATCTCCTTGTAGGCGGCCCACATCAGGCAGCCGCCGGCCGGGGTGCTGGAGCCGGTCTTGACGCCGATGATGCCGTTCTTCGGCGAGATCAGGGTGTTGGTGTTGGAGATCTTCTGGTTGTTGAAGTTGGTGTCCGGGGTGGAGACGATCTGCCGGAAGACCTCGTCCTGCATCACCTGGCCGGCCAGCTTCAGCTGGTCCTTGGCGGTGCTCTTGGTGTCCGGGCTGAAGCCGGCCGGGTCGGTGTAGGTGGTGTTGGTCATCCCGAACCTGGCGGCGGCGTCGTTCATCTTCTTGACGAACGCGTCCTCCGAACCGGAGTCCCAGCGGGCCAGCAGCCGGGCCACGTTGTTGGCCGAGGGCAGCATCAGCAGTTCCAGCGCCTGGTACTGGCTGATCTGCTGCCCCTCGACCAGGGTCACCCGGGACTCGTCGACGTTGCCGGACTCCTGGGCGGCCTGCTTGTCGACGGTGATCTTCGGGCCGCTCTCACCCTTCTTGAGCGGGTGCGCCTGGAGGATCAGGTAGGCGTTCATCACCTTGGTGACGCTGGCGATCGAGGCCGGCGCCTCCGTGCCGGAGCTGCCGAGGCTGCCGACGCCGACCACCTCGGCGGCCGACTGGCCCTTGGCCGGCCAGGCCAGGTCGAGCGGGTCGCCACCGAAGCTGAAGCTGCCCGGCGCGGTGAGCTTGACCCTGGCGTCCGGCAGCGGCCGGAGCAGCTGGGCGACGACCACCGCGCCGAGCACCACACCGAGGAAGACGGTCCAGATGGTGATCCGCTTCAGCGCGCGGCGCAGCGGCGAGACCGGGCGGGAGTTGAGCGCGGCCAGCACCTCCATCGCCTCGGCCGTGGTCTCCGGAACCGGCAGCGGCTCGGGAGCGGGCAGCGGCTCCGGCTTCGGCAGCGGCGGGACCGGCGGCACGGGCTGCGGATCGGGCGTGGGCAGCGGCGAGGGTGCCGGGCGGGGGCCGGGCTTCGGGTCCGGCTTCGGCAACGGCTCCGGTCCGGGCGTCGGCTCCGGTTCGGGGACGGGCTTCGGCTCCGGGTGCGGCTCCGGCACGGGCTCGGGGACGGGGCCCGGTTCGGGCAGCGGGCGCGGGGCCGGCGGCTCGGGAACGGTGCCCGAGCCGGGGGCCCGGAAGGCCCTGGGCTTCTCCAGCTTCTCGGCCTGCTCCGACCGCGCCGGGGCATGGGCGGCCTCGGCGCCCCGCTCCTCCTCCTTCTCCCGCTCGGACGCCGGCTCGGAGTTCCGCTCGGACGCCGGCTCGGAGTCGGCGTCGGGCGCGGCTTCAGGCTCGGGCTCCGACTCCGTGTCAGGAGCCCCCTCGGACGCCGGCCCCGGCCCCGGCGCCGGCTCCGGCCCGGGCCGTTCGGGCCGGTCCACGACGGACGTCCGGAGGGCAAGACGCGGATCGGCGCCGGAGGGGCGGCCGGCGGGCGCGGCAGCCGCCGCCCCCTTCGCCGACGGGGCGTCATCGGCGCCGCCCGCACCGCCGTCAGCTGCCGCTTCTCCGGAACGGGGCGCGGGCTCGGTGACCTCGGGGGGCAGGCGCAGGGCGGTGGTCGCGTTGTCGACGGGGAGCCGCAGCATGGTGGTCCGGGTGTCCACATCCCGGACGCGGAGCTGCACGGTGGAGCCCGCCCGGGCCGTTCCCGACGGAGCGTCCGACGAGCCCTCCGACGACCCGGCCGCCTCGTCGGCGGACGACGACCCGGCGGGCGACGACGCCCCGGCGGGCGCGCCGTCCGTGTCCGCCCCCGCAGCCGACCCCGAGTCCGCGACCGCCTCGGCCGCGGCACCGGCACCGTCCGACACGTCCGCGGCGTCCGCACCGCCCGTGCCGTCCTCCCGGACGCCTGCCGGGCGTTCCCGGTCCCGTTCCCGCGCCCGCTCGCCGTCCCGCAGCACCCTGTCGGGGGACTCGCCCACGTAACCCAGCCTCCTCAACGCCCGGCGGGGCACCGGCCGACCCGATTTCGGGAAGCCGACGCCCCGCCCCGTGTACCTGTACAGTCTCCGCCACCGGCGGCCTTGCGGCCGCCCACACCCCGCCCGACCGGCACCGATTGCCGCCGCACGGCCGCACCTCGGCCCGTTCACCGCTCAGACGCCGCCCCCGAGACCACCGGTTCCGCGCCCCGGTGGCAAGGTCACGATTCGGAGGCGTACTCGACAAGCCCGTGTGAGAGGCGTCACGCTGTTTCCCATCCACGCGGGGAGGCTTGGATGGGCAAGAGCCGCAGAACTGTTCCCGAGGAACTCTTGCTGCTCGCCCTGGACCCGACCACGGGTACCACGGCGCAGCCGCAGACCCTCGACCTCGGACTCGCCGGGGCACAGCTCGTCGAGCTGTCCCTGGCCGGACGGATCGTCCCGGAGGGCGACCGGATCGCCGTGGTGCTGCCACGGCCGACCGGCGACCCGACCCTGGACCACGCACTGGAGCTGCTGCGCCGACGCGGCAGTCCGGTCCGCGCCGCGCACTGGATCGGCGGGCCCCGACTGGGGTTGCGGCAGACCTACCTGGCGCACCTGGAGAGGTGCGGCATGGTCACCGCCGTACCGGGCCAGATGTGCGGGGTGCTGCCGACGACGCGTTACCAGGCGTCGGACGACTGCACCAACGCCGCGATCAAGCAGCGGCTGGACACCGCGATCCGCACCGGCGTGCCGCCGGACCCGCGGACGGCCGCACTCGCCGCCCTGGCCCACTCGGTGGGTCTGGGCAAGCACCTGTACCCCGGTAACGAGGGACGGTCCTCACGGTCGCGGCTGCGCGACCTGATCCGTTACGACCCGCTGGGCGGGATGGTCGCGCACGCCGTGATGGACGTGCAGAACGGCCTGCCGTCGCAGCAGAACCGTTCCTCCCAGGCCGCCGGCGCCCCGGCGGGCTCGGGTCGACCGGTCCAGCGCGGGGCCGGTCGCAGCGCCGCCGGCGGCCGGGTCGGGGCGCCGCGGGTGGGCGTCCGCTGAGGCGGCCGGCCTCAGCACCGAACGCACCGCCGAGCACCAGAGCACCAGAGCACCAGAGCACGGCAGCACGGCAGCACGGCAGCATCGCAGCACCAAGCCGAAACACCCGGCAGCAAGCACCGCGCACCACCAGGCACCGCACCGCCGGCAACCGCACTGCGACGAGCCGCACCGAGGACACACCCGCCGCGGCGCACCGGCAGGACGGCGGCGCGGCGCCCGGCACCGACGGCACGCGCATCACCTGCACGGCACCGGCACCGGCACCGGCACCGGCACCGGCACCGGCACCGCAAGGGCGTACACCACCGCCGCACCGCACCCGCGGGCGGGAGGGGGCGCGCGCCGGCGCCGTCGGCGCCGTCGTCCGGCGGTGAGCAACCAGGAGCACGGAGGGGCGGTCGCCCGCGACGGAAGCCGCCGGGCGACCGCCCCTCCGCCGTCCCCGAGGACGGCCGGACCGCTCGCGGGGCCCGGCCGGGCCCCGTCCCGGGAACACCCCGCAGCCGCCCCCGGACCCACCGGTGGCACCCGCCGTCCGCACGTGCCATCAGCACATCCGCGCCCGCCGGACGCGTCCCGCACCACCGTCACCGCACCGCCGCCGTACCACCAGAGAACCGCCGCAGCACCACCGGATCGGGCCGCCACCCGCATTACCACTCGGTAGCATCCGCTGTCTCGCCGAAGCGCTTTTCCGATGATCTGTTCTACCGCGCTCCTGCGATTCCCCGGCGCCGACCTGATCCGAGGTGTCATGCTGCTCAGAGCCAGGGGGGTTGGTCCCAATGTCCACAGTGTTCCGAGGGCTGCCGTTCCAACGATCACCAGAGGTCCGGCCGGAGGTCGACGTGTCCGCGAACATCAATCCCACCGTGCGCCGCAGGCGTCTGGGCTCCGAGCTCCGCAAGCTCCGCGAGGGCCTCTCGATGACGGCCGAAGAGGTGGCCGGCCGGCTGATGGTCTCCCAGTCGAAGATCAGCCGCCTGGAGAACGGCCGCCGCAGCATCAGCCAGCGCGACGTGCGCGACCTCTGCGACGTCTACAACGTCACCGACGAGGCGATGCGGGCCAGCCTGATGGAGATGGCCCGGGAGTCCCGGCAGCGCGGCTGGTGGCACGACTTCAACGACATGCCGACCCCGTACAGCGTCTACATCGGCCTGGAGGCCGAGGCCTCCTCGATCCGCGCCTACGAGTCCTCGTTCGTCCCCGGACTGCTGCAGACCGAGCAGTACGCCCAGGCCGTGGTGGAGGGCACCCAGCCGGACACCGACGCGCTCGCCGTCCAACGCCGGGTGCAGGTCCGGATGAAGCGCCAGGACCGCATCAACGGCGAGAACCAGCTCGGCAGCCTGTGGACCGTCATAGACGAGTCGGTGCTGCGCCGGGAGGTCGGCGGGCGGCCCGTGATGGCCGATCAGCTGAAGCACATGCTGGAACTGAGCCAGCGTCCCAACATCACCATCCAGGTGATCCCGTTCTCCCACGGTGCCCACCCCGGGATGACCGGGACATTCTCCCTGCTGGAGTTCCCCGAGTCAGCCGATTCCACAGTTGTCTACTTCGAAGGGGTGACGAGCGATCTCTACCTGGAGAAGGAGGCCGACGTGCGCCGCTATACCTCTCTCTACGACCACCTGCGGGCCGCCGCGCTCGGGGTGGCCGAGAGCCGGTCACTGATAGCCAAGATTGCGGAGGACTACCACGCATGAGCACCACCTTCGAGAGCGGGACGGTCTGGCGGAAGAGCAGCCACAGCGGCGGCAACGGCGCGTGTGTGGAGATCGCCACACCGGTCGAGGGCGCGGTGGCGGTCCGGGACTCGAAGGACCCGCAGGGCCCGCAGCTGCACTTCTCGGCCGAGGCGTGGCAGGCGTTCGCGGGGGCCGCCGGAGCAGGGGCGTTCGGCACGTTCTGATCCGCATTCTCCGTTCTCGGAGCAGGTGCCCGTAGCGGCGCCCGTCGCCCCTCCCGGCGGCCGGCACCCTACGGGCACCTCCGTGTTCGGAGCCCGCCCACGCGGAGGCGGGCCCCGCTCGCCCGCGGCAGGCGGTCCGGCTCAGCCCAGCACCGGGTAGCGGGCGGCCCAGTCCGCGCCCGCAGCGGCCTCGGGACCGTGCAGCTCCGGACCGTGCATCAGTTCCAGCACGAAGTCGTCCGCCAGTTCCAGCAGCGCCGCGCGCCCCTCCAGACCGGCCACCAGGCCGGGCGGCAGCGCGGTGTCCCCGTGCAGGACGCCGAGCAGGTTTCCGCAGATCGCGCCGGTGGAGTCGCTGTCCCCCGAGTGGTTCACCGCCAGCAGCAGGCCCGAGCGGACGTCGTGGGCGACCAGCGCGCAGTACACCCCGATGGCCAGCGCCTCCTCGGCGACCCAGCCCTCCCCCAGGGCCTCGACCCGCTCGGCGGACGGCTCTCCCGCCCGGACCGCGTCCAGTGCCGCCCGTAGCGCGGTCGTGGTCTCCTCGTGCGCCGGCCGCTCGGAGAGCAGGGCCAGCGCCAGGTGGACCCCCTCCTCCAGGGTGCCGCCGCGGGCCGCGGTCTGGACGATCACCGCGAGCGCGCCCGCCGAGAGGTAACCGGTGGGGTGGCCGTGCGTCAGCACCGAGCACTCCACGGCCAGCTGGAAGACCAGGCCCGGGTCCCAGGTGGTGAGCAGCCCGAACGGGGCCGCCCGCATCACCGTTCCGCACCCCTTGGAGTGCGGGTTCTTGGGCGCCTCCAGCGTGCCGAGGCGCTCGGCGTCCGGCCCGGAGAGCCCGGAGAGGCAGGCCTGGCCGGGCGCCCGCCGGGCGTACAGCCACTCCTCGCGGCCGAGCCAGCCGAGGTCGGCCCGGCGCTCGTCCGGGCCCCAGTCTCGCTGGGTGGCGGCCCAGCGCAGGTAGGCGAGGTGGAGGTCGGTCGGCGGGTGCCAGCTGCCGGTGTCCCGGCGGACGTGGGCCCGGATCAGCCCGTCCAGGGTGAACAGCACCATCTGGGTGTCGTCGGTGACCGCACCGAGCCGCCCGTACGCGGGGACGTAGCCGGTGACGCCCTGCGGGCCGTGCGCCGCGCGGATCCTCTCCAGCGACTCGAACTCGATGCCGGCGCCGAGCGCGTCGCCGATCGCGCCACCCAGCAGACAGCCCCGCACCCGGCTGCGGAAGTCCTGCTGCTGTGCGCGGGACCAGAGTGGCATCACGACGGGAGGCCTTTCGTCCGGGAGGCGGGCCGCGCGACGGGGCCGGTCGCGCGCGCCCCCGACTGTATTCGAATGTCCGTACAAGTCGAGGGGTGGACCTGAACACCAGCACTTCAACACGATGTTGCTGCGACGCCATGCGGCGGCCACGGCCCGCCACCCCGGGCTGCCTACCGTGCCGGGCCATGACCATCTCCCGCACCCGCCTGGCCACCGCGATCGCCCTGACCGGCGCGCTGGCCCTCGGCACCCCGGCGCTCGCCGTCGCCACCCCGGCCGACTCCCCCGCCCCGGCCGCCGCCCGGCACGGCGCGCACGCCATCCCGTTCACCGCCGCCACCGTGACCGAGCAGAGCGACGGCGGCTTCACCCTCGCCTGGGCCGCCGCTCCCGGCACCCGCGGCGTCACCGTCTACGCCGGCACCGACCCGGAGGACATCCGCCACCGCAAGCCCGTCGCCAAGGGCGCCGGCACCGCGACCGTCACGGTCACCGGCCTGGCCGCCGCCGACCGGTGGTACTTCGAGCTGGTCCCCGACCGCGGCGAGCCGCTGGTCGTCGCCGACCGCTCGCTGCACCTCGCCTCCGCGCCCAACTTCCGCGACGCGGGCGGCTACCGCACCGCCGACGGCCAGTGGGTCCGGACGGGCGTCGTCTACCGCTCCGGCGACCTCTCCAAGCTGACCGACCAGGACCTCGCCAAGCTGCGCCGCCTCGGCATCCGCACCGTCTTCGACCTGCGCACCCCCGCCGAGCAGAAGGCCGCCCCGGACCGCATCCCGGCCGGCGCCACGGCCGTGGACGCCAACGTGCTCGGGGTCGCCGACACCGGAGCCTTCAACGTCACCAGCCCGCAGGCCGCCGTGCAGGCCATGGTCGACGCCGAGCGGACCATGGTCTCCGCCGGCAGCGCGAGGGCGGCCTACCACTCGGTGCTGGAATCCCTGGTGGAGCGCGACGACGAGAGCGTCCTCTTCCACTGCACCGCCGGCAAGGACCGCACCGGCTGGGCGTCCGCCGCGCTGCTCACCGCGCTCGGCGTGCCGCGCGAGACCGTCGAGGCGGACTACCTGGCCAGCAACACCTACCGGGCCGCCGAGAACGCCGCGACCCTGGCCAAGCTGCCGCCGGCCTACCAGGCCGTCTACAAGCCGCTGCTGGAGGTCCGGCCGGAGTACCTGAACGCGGGCTTCGACGAGGTGCAGCGGAGGTTCGGCTCCTTCGACGCCTACCTGGAGTCCGGCCTGGGCCTGGACCAGCGGGACCAGCGGGACCTGCGCGGCCAGCTGCTCGTCGGCTGAACCGCGGCGACCGGGACCGGACCCGCCGGGCCGGGCCTGCGGCCGACCGCCGAACCGGGCCGTGCACCCGGCCCGGCCCGGCGGTCCTCACCCCACGGTGGCCCGGCCCCTGCTCCGCCTCCCGGCCGGCGTCAGTCCAGGACCGGCAGCAGCTCCGGCAGGTGCCCGTCCGAGGCCAGCGCCGCGGCCCGGCGCTCGGCCGGCACCTCCCCGTAGGTGGTGGTCCGCTGGCGGTGCGGACGGCCCGCCGCCTCCGCGATCGCCTGGAGGTCCCGGACGGACTTGTAGCTCCCGTACGCCGAACCGGCCATCCGCGAGATGGTCTCCTCCATCAGCGTGCCGCCCAGGTCGTTGGCGCCCGAGCGGAGCATCTCGGCCGCGCCCTCGGCACCCAGCTTCACCCAGCTGGTCTGGATGTTGGGGATGTGCGGGTGGAGCAGCAACCGCGCCATCGCCACCACCGCGCGGTTGTCCCGGGCGGTCGGGCCGGGCCGGGCGATGCCGGCCAGGTAGACCGGCGCGTTGGTGTGGATGAACGGCAGCGTCACGAACTCGGTGAAACCGCCGGTGCGCTGCTGGATCTCCGCGAGCAGCCGCAGGTGGCCCAGCCAGTGCCGCGGGCTGTCGACGTGCCCGTACATCATCGTGGACGAGGAGCGGATGCCCAGCTCGTGCGCGGTGGTGACGACCTCCACCCAGGTCGCGGCCGGCAGCTTGCCCTTGGTCAGCACCCAGCGGACGTCGTCGTCCAGGATCTCGGCGGCCGTGCCCGGGATGGTGTCCAGGCCGGCCTCCTTGGCCCGCTGCAGCCACTCGCGGACGGACAGACCGGTCCGGGTCGCGCCGTTGACCACCTCCATCGGCGAGAAGGCGTGCACGTGGATGCCCGGCACACGCTCCTTCACCGCCCGCGCGATGTCGAAGTAGGCGGTGCCGGGCAGGTCCGGGTGGATGCCGCCCTGCATGCAGACCTCGGTGGCGCCGACCTCCCAGGCCTGCGCCGCCCGGTCGGCGACCTGCTGCAGGGAAAGGGTGTAGGCGTCGGCGTCGGTGCGGCGCTGCGCGAAGGCGCAGAAGCGGCAGCCGGTGTAGCAGACGTTGGTGAAGTTGATGTTCCGGGTGACGCAGTAGGTGACGTCCTCCCCCACGGCGTCGCGGCGGACGTCGTCGGCGATCCGGCAGAGCGCCTCCAGCGCCGGCCCGTCCGCGTGGAACAGCGCCAGCGCCTGGTCGTCCGTCAGCCGGGTCGGGTCGTCGGCGGCCGTCGCCAGCGCGGCCCGCAGGTCCCCGGCCAACCGCTCGGGGGCGCCCTCGGCGAGGACCCGCTCGCGCAGCACCTCCCAGTCGCCGTAGACGTCCTCGAAGTCGGCGCGCCGGTCGCCGGTGCGGCCCTCGGTGTCGATGGCGGTGTGCAGGTCCGTCCGCCCGTACGAGGCGGGCAGGTCCTCCGGCTCCTGCCAGGGGTGTCCCTGGACCACCGCGTCCGGGCGGGCCAGGCCGGTCTCCGGGTCGGCCAGAGCGCGGACGTGCGGCAGCACCCGGGGGTCCAGCCACGGCTCGCCGCGGCGGACGTACTCCGGGTAGACGGCCAGGCGCTCGCGCAGCTCGAAGCCGGCCGCCGCCGAGTGCTCGGCCAGCCGGTCGATCTGCGGCCAGGGGCGCTCGGGGTTCACGTGGTCGGGCGTCAGCGGCGAGACCCCGCCCCAGTCGTCGATCCCGGCCCCGATCAGCCGCGCGTACTCGCCGTCCACCAGGTTCGGCGGGGCCTGCAGACAGGCCGACGGGCCCATGATGTGACGGGCCACGGCCACCGTGGCGACCAGCTCGTCCAGCTCGGCGTCGGGCATGCCGCGCATTGCCGTGTCCGGCTTGGCGCGGAAGTTCTGCAGGATCAGCTCCTGGATGCCGTGGTAGGCGCGAGCGACCCGGCGCAGCGCGAACAGCGACTCGGCGCGCTCCTGGTAGGTCTCGCCGATGCCGATCAGCAGCCCGCTGGTGAAGGGGACGGAGCTGCGCCCGGCGTCCTCCAGCACCCGCAGCCGGACGGCCGGCTCCTTGTCGGGCGAGCCGTGGTGCGGGCCCCCGGGCTCGCTCCACAGCCGCGTCGCGGTGGTCTCCAGCATCATGCCCATCGAGGCCGACACCGGCTTGAGCCGCTGGAAGTCCGTCCAGCTCAGCACCCCGGGGTTGAGGTGCGGCAGCAGGCCGGTCTCCTCCAGGATGCGGATCGACATCGCCCGGACGTAGGCGACGGTGTCGTCGTAGCCGTGGGCGTCCAGCCACTCGCGGGCCTGCGGCCAGCGGTCCTCGGGCTTGTCCCCGAGCGTGATCAGGGCCTCCTTGCAGCCCAGTTCGGCGCCCCGCCGGGCCACCTCCAGCACCTCGTCCGGGGACATGTACATCCCGTGCCCGGCCCGGCGCAGCTTGCCGGGCACGGTGGCGAAGGTGCAGTAGTGGCACTTGTCCCGGCAGAGCCGGGTGAGCGGGATGAACACGCTCCTGGAGTAGGTGATGACGCCTGGGCGCCCGGCCGCGGCGAGGCCCGCGTCGCGCACCCGGGCGGCGCTCGCACAGAGGTCCGCCAGGTCCTCGCCTCTGGCCCGGAGCAGCACCGCCGCCTCGGCCGTGTCCAGCGCGACACCGTCCCGGGCGCGGCGCAGGGCCCGCCGCATCGCGTTCGACGTCGGGGAGATGGTTCCGTCCATGGCGCGACCCTACGCCAGTTCTCGTACGTCCGGAGTAGCCGACCCTGAGGACGTATCAGGGTCGGCTGCGCCGCGAGGTCGACCCCGATCTGGCCCTGCAGGGCGATGCCTCCGGCGCCCCCCGGCCTTGTAATGGAGACCAGAGACGAACTCGGTCACGGTTACGGAGGGGTTGGACGCCATGACGGATGAAAGGCCGGCTGAGCGGCATCAGGACGACGGGGGTGTCCCGTACCGCGCCGGACGGCGCACCGCGGTACGGGTGGCGGTCCCGGTGGCGGTGGCGGCGGTGATCGCGGCCGGGGTCGGCCTGGTCCCGGCCCTCGCAGCCGACTCCCCGCCGGACCTGCCGTCGCTGACGGCGGAGCAGCTGGTGGCCAAGGCGCTCGGCTCTCAGACGCAGACGCTCTCCGGCACCGTCGCGGTCTCCGCCGACCTCGGCCTGCCGGGCCAGCTGCTGGCGGCCGGCGGCGGCGTCGGCTCGGGCGGCACCGGCGGCACCAGGCCGTCCGCGGCCGCGCCGGAGAGCAAGCTGACCGCGCTGCTCGGCGGCGAGCACACCCTGCGGGTCGCGGTGGACGGCCCGGACCGCCAGCGGGTGGGCCTGGTCGAGAAGCTGGCCGGGTACGAGCTGATCCACAACGGCGACCAGGTCTGGGCCTGGGACAGCAGCACCAACGAGGCGGTGCACCTGACCGCCCCGCAGGGGGCCGGCCGGGGCGCCCACGGCGGACTGCCGGGCGGCTCCGGCGCGGCGGACGGCAAGGCGCCGCTGACCGGGGTGCCGGCCACCCCGCAGGAGGCGGCCCGACAGTTCCTGACCGCGAGCGCGGGAACCACGGCCGTGACCGTCGACGGCACCACCACCGTCGCCGGGCAGAAGGCGTACCAGCTCAGCGTGAAGCCCACCCGGTCCGGCTCGACCATCGGCGAGGTCCGGATCGCGGTGGCCGCCGAGAACGGCGTGCCGCTCGCGGTCCTGGTCAGGGACACCGACGGCGGCAAGGTGTTCGACCTCCACTTCACCGAGGTGTCGTTCGCCCGGCTGTCCGCCGGCACCTTCGAGTTCACCGTGCCCAAGGGCGCCAGGGTGACGGAGCGCAAGGCCGGGAACGAGCCGAAGGCCCCGTCCGAGCAGGAGGTGCGCGAGGCGGCCGAGGGGCTGAACGTGGTCGGCGAGGGCTGGACGGCGGTGCTCAGCGCCAAGCTGCCGACCGGTGAGGTCCCGGTGCCGGCCGAGGGCCGGCACGGCGGCTCGGGCAAGTCCGCGCCGCAGAGTCCGCTGGCGCTGGCGAAGTCGCTCGGCAAGCCGGTCAAGGGCGGTTCGCTGGTCAGCACCAAGGTGCTGAACGTGCTGGTCACCGACGACGGCCGGGTCTTCGCGGGCGCGGTGACGCTGCCGGTGCTGCAGAGTGCGGCCGGGGTGGAGTAAGTGACCAAGGCTCCTGTAACGGGGGACGTTACGGAGCCGGCCGGGGGCCGGGGCACCGACGTGCGCCCGGCCCCCGTGGCCGTTCCCTCCCGTACCCCCTCCACGGCTCCGTCCGACGACGTGATCAGAACCCGGGGGCTGACCAAGCGCTTCCGCGGCGGCCAGCTCGCCGTGGACGGGCTGGACCTGACCGTGCCGCGCGGCTCGGTCTTCGGCTTCCTCGGCCCGAACGGCTCCGGGAAGACCACCACCATCCGGATGCTGATGGGCCTGATCACGCCCAGCTCCGGCGTGGCCACCGTGCTCGGCGAGTCGATGCCGCAGTCGGTCGGCTCCGTCCTGCCGCGGGTCGGCGCGCTGATCGAGGGCCCGGCCCTCTACGGCTTCCTCTCCGGCCGGGACAACCTGGCCCGGTTCGACGCGGCCGACCCGACCGCAGACCCGCGCACCCGGCAGCGGCGCGTCGCCGCGGCGCTGGACCGGGTCGGGCTCACCGCCGCGGCCGGCAAGAAGGCGCGGGCGTACTCCCTGGGCATGAAGCAGCGGCTCGGGCTGGCCTCGGCGCTGCTCCAGCCGCGCGAGCTGTTGGTGCTGGACGAGCCGACCAACGGCCTCGACCCGCAGGGCATGCGGGAGATCCGGGCGTTGGTGCGCGAGGTGGCCGCCGAGGGGACGACCGTCTTCCTCTCCTCCCACCTGCTGGACGAGATCGAGCAGGTCTGCACCCACGCCGCGGTGATGTCGCGCGGCCGGCTGGTGGTGCAGGGGACGGTGGCCGAGCTGGCCGCCCGGGCCCAGGGCCGGCTGGTGGTCCGCACCCCGGACGTGGCGCTGGCGGCCGAGGTGCTGGCGGCCCGGCAGGTCGCCGACCTGCGCTCCGCCGAGGGCCGGGTGGACGGCGAGCTGGACGCGCCGGCCGACGACGTGCTGCCGGCGATCTGCGCGGCGCTGGTCGAGGCCGGGGTACGGGTGCGCGGCTTCGGTGTGGAGCGGGGCACGTTGGAGGACGCCTTCGTGGCGCTGACCGGGGAGGGCTTCGATGTCGCGGGCTGAGACGGCGCGGGGCGAGGCACCGCGGGCCGAGACGTCGCGGGCCGAGATGTCACGGGGCGAGACGTCACGGGGCGAGATGTCGCACGCAGGCCTGGCGGAGACCCCCGTCGCCGGGCGGCGACCGCAGACGACGGCCGGGTTCCTGGCGCTGTTCCGCAACGAGCTGCTGCTGACCTTCCGCCGGGTGCGGACCATGGTGCTGCTGGGCATCCTGGCCGTGCTGCCGGTCCTGATCGGCGTGGTGGTCCGGATCGAGACGGACGGCCCGCGCGGCGGCGACGGCCCGGCCTTCATCGCGCAGGTGACGCAGAACGGCCTCTTCCTGGTCTTCACCGCGCTCGCGGTGGCGCTGCCGGTCTTCCTGCCGATGACGGTCGGTGTGGTCGCCGGCGACGCGGTGGCCGGCGAGGCCGCGAGCGGCACGCTGCGCTACCTGCTGGTGGCCCCGGCCGGGCGGACCAGGCTGCTCGCCGCCAAGTTCACCGCCGGACTGGCGTTCTGCCTGGCGGCCACCCTGACCGTCGCCCTGGCGGCCCTGGCCACCGGCGCGGCGCTGTTCCCGCTCGGCGACGTCACGCTGATCTCGGGCGAGACCATCGGGCTGGGCCCGGCACTGCTACGGGCCGTGCTGGTGGCCCTGGTGGTGGCCGCCTCGCTGGCCGGGCTGGTCTCGATCGGGCTCTTCGTCTCGACGCTCACCGGCAGCGGCATCGCGGCGATGGCCGCTACCGTCGGCTTGATGATCACCGTGCAGATCCTGGACAGCTTCCCGCAGCTGCACGCGATCCAGCCGTTCCTGTTCACCCACCACTGGCTGAGCTTCGGGGACCTGCTGCGGGAGCCGATGTACTGGGACGGCGTGCTGGAGAACCTCGGACTGCAGGCGGCGTACGTCGCGGTGTTCGGCTCGGCCGCCTGGGCGCGGTTCACCAGCCGGGACATCACGGCGTAACGGGGCGGTGGGGCCGGCGGGCGTCCGCCGAGGCCCCGCGGGGCCGCCTCGCCGGGGCGTCGACCCGCCGGGGCGTCGACCCGACCCGGCGGAGCCTCGGCGGCGGCCGTCAGCGGGCGGGGGCCGGCGCGATGTCGGTCGGTGCCTCACCGGCCGGCGCCCCACCGGTCGACGGCCCGGCGGTCGACGGCCCACCGGCCGGGGAGGCCTCGCCGGGGGCGGCGTCGCGCCGGGGCGCGCCGGCCGCGGTGGCGGCCTCCAACCGGGCCAGGGCGGCCGCGCGCTCCAGCCGGTCGGCCCGCACCCGGCGCAGCGCGTCCCAGGTGAGCACCGCGAGCGCGGCCCAGACCAGGGCGAACCCGGCCCAGCGGGCGGGCGGCATCGACTCGTGGAACACCGCGATGCCGATCAGGAACTGGAACACCGGCGCCAGGTACTGCAGCAGCCCGAGCATGGTGAGCGGCACCCGGACGGCGGCCGCGCCGAAGCAGAGCAGCGGGATCGCGGTGATCACCCCGCTGAGCATCAGCAGCCCCGAGTGCCCCCAGCCGTACTCGCCGGTCACGGTGTGCCCGAAGGTGCCCTTCCCGCTGAGCTCCAGGTGGACGAGGTAGCCGAGGGCGAACGGGAACATGAAGGCGCTCTCCGCCGCCAGGCTCTCCAGTCCGCTCAGCCCGACCTTCTTCTTCAGCAGGCCGTAGGTCGCGAAGCTGAGCGCCAGGGTCAGCGCGATCCAGGGCAGCCGCCCGTACCCGATCGTCAGCACCGCGACCGCGAGGGCGCCGATCCCGACGGCGGCCCACTGCGCCGCCCGCAGCCGCTCCTTGAGCACCAGGACGCCGAAGGCGATGGTCACCAGCGGGTTGATGAAGTAGCCGAGGCTGGTCTCGACCACGTGCCCGGCGTTGACGCCCCAGATGTAGACGCCCCAGTTGACCGAGATCACGGCGGCGGCCGCGCCCAGCATGGCGAGCCGGCGCGGCTGGCGCAGCAGCGGGCGTATCCAGCCCCAGTGCCGCTGGGCGACCAGCAGCAGCGCGACCGCGACCAGGGACCAGACCATCCGGTTGGCCAGGATGTCGTCGGCGGCGCCCGGCTCCAGCAGCGGCCAGAACAGGGGGAAGAGCCCCCACATGCCGTACGCGGCGAAGCCGTACCAGAGTCCTCTTCCGGCCTCCTGCTGCCCTGTCTCCGGCATTGACCGCCTGCCCTCCGCGCGCGCCTGTGTCGAGCCGACGGTAGCGGGCACAGGGGCAGGCTGTCATCTCCGTATTCCGTTTTTGGTCATGACAGGCGCGCGGAGCGGGCGCCTCAGCCCTTCAGTGCGGCGCGCACGCTCTCCGCCAGCGGGACGGTCGGGCGCCCGATCAGGCGGGACAGGTCGCCGGGGGTGCCGGCCAGCTCCCCGCGGGCGATGCCGGCGTCCACGTCCACCAGCACCTCGGCGAAGCCCTCCGGCAGGCCCGCGCCGACCAGCACCTCACGGTGCTCGGCCGGGGACACGTCGCGGTGCCCGACCGGCCGGCCCGAAGCCTTCGCCAGCTCGGCGGCCAGCTCCGGCAGGCTCCACGCGACGTCGCCGCTCAGCTCGTAGACGGTGTCCGCGTGACCGCCCCCGTCGCCCGCGCCGATCAGCACGGCCACGGCCGCGTCGGCGTAGTCCTTGCGCGGGGCACTGGCGATCCGGCCCTCGCCGGCGCTACCGATCACGATGCCGCGGGCCACCGTCCCGGCGGCGTCGCCCAGGTAGTTCTCGGTGTACCAGCCGTTGCGCAGGAAGGAGTAGGACAGACCGGACTCCCGGATCACCGCCTCGGTCGCCTTGTGCTCGTCGGCCAGCCGGAAGGTGGCCGCACCCGGTGCACTGGTGTAGGCGAGCAGCGCGACCCCGGCCGCGCGCGCCGCCTCGACCACCGCGGTGTGCTGCGGGATGCGGCGACCGACCTCGCTGCCGGAGATCAGCAGCACCCGGTCGCCGGCCCCGAAGGCGCCGACCAGGCTCTCCGGGCGGTCGTAGTCGACCTCCCGGACGGTCACGCCGCGCGCGGCGAGGTCGGCGGCCTTCCCGGCGGAGCGGACGGCCACGGCCACCTCGCTCGCGGGCACCCTGGCCAGCAGACCCTCGACGACCAGACGGCCGAGCTGCCCGGTGGCTCCGGTGACGACGTACATGATGCGACTCCCTCGTTCGGGTGATGCGACGACTCGCTGTCTCGTTGACCTCGCAACTAACCCTAGGGAGGGCACTTACTTCCGGAAAGTACGCACTTCAAAGTAGGGTACTGATATGGAGGTAATGACACAGGTCGCCCGCGACCGTCAGCTGCCCCCGCCGGACGTCTTCGATCGCATGTGCCCGTCGCGCGGGGTGCTGGAGCACGTCACCAGTCGCTGGGGCGTACTCGTCCTCGGGGCGCTCGACGAGCGCGGCTACCGCTTCAGCGAACTTCGGCGGAAGGTGTCGGGGGTGAGCGAGAAGATGCTCGCCCAGACCCTGCAGACCCTGGAGCGCGACGGCTTCGTGCTGCGCGAGGCCCACCCGGTGATCCCGCCCCGGGTCGACTACAGCCTGACCCCGTTGGGCCGGGAGGCCGCCCGACTGGTCGCGGCCCTCGCCCACTGGTCCGAGGAGCGCGTCCCGGCCGTCCTCTCGGCCCGCGCCGAGTACGACGCCCGCCCGCGCTGACGGGGGCTCCGGGGAGGACCGGTCCGCGGCGCCGACCGGCGCGCGGTCCTGGGCTGCGACCGGTGGCTGCGCGCTACGGCCCGGGGCCCGGTGTGGGCTGCGACCCTTGCGGATCGGGGCCGAAGGCTGCGGGCTGCGTGGATCGCGCAGGAATCCCGCACGCATCGAACACCGGCGCGCCCTGCCCGCCCCTAGGCTGACCTGCGGGATCACCCGGGAGCGGCGCTCCTTCGTGGTGCCCGGGCACGGGGGTCCCGGGCACCACCCCCGATCGTCGGCGCCTGCTCGGGGGCGCACCGGCCAGGGGGCGCACCGGCTGAGGGGCGTACCGGCGGAGAGGCGCACCGGCGGAGAGGCGCTATGGCTTTCGGTGGGTCTCGATCAGCGCCGCCAGGCCGTCCAGGACCCGGGCCAGACCGAAGGCGTACGCGTGGTCCGGGCTGTACGCGCCGCCGTGGGCCTCCCCGGCGGCGGCACCCACGCGCGCGGCGACCGGGTAGCGCTCCGGGTCCATGACGCGGGCGAGCAGCTCGGCGTTGGCCGACCACCACTCTTCGTCGCTCATCCGACTGTCCTGCTCGGCGCCGCGCTCGTCGGCGGCCATCCGGGCGCAGGTCTGCACGAAGCCGAGCAGGTGGGTGAGGGCGGCGTCCAGCTCGACGTCCGGCAGACCGGTGCCCTCCAGGGCGCGCAGCTCGTACTCGTACTTGGCCATCAGGCCCGGCCCGAGCGGCGGGCGGCTGGTGGCGATCCCGGCGACCCAGGGGTGGGCCCGGTGCATGGCCCGGTTGTCGTCCGCCACCGCGGTCACCCGGGCGCGCCAGCCGTCGCCGGCGGGGGCGGTGCGCTGCATGGTCGCGTACACGGTGTCCAGCATCAGATCCAGCAGCTCGGCCTTGCCGGGCACGTAGGTGTAGAGCGCCATCGCCGAGACCCCGAGCTCCTGGGCGACCCGGCGCATCGTCACGGCGTCGACACCCTCGACGTCCGCCAGCGCGATCGCCGCGGCGGCGATCTCCGCTGGCGACTTCGCCTGTCGCGGGCCGCGACGGCCCGGCTTCTCCTCCGCCGAGAGCCCCCAGAGCAGGGCCAGCGTCCGAGCGGGATCCCCCGCACTGCTGCGATCGCTTGCCATGGGCCGATCCTTTCACGCCCCCGCCCCGCTCGGCGGGCTACCGTCTGCCCATGACCGACGCCGCCCCCGACACCGCCCCGAACGCCCGGCCCGAACCGCTCCCGGGCACCTCGACCGTGCAACCGCTGCGCCCGCGCGTCACCTGCCGCCGCTGCCACCGCCCGCTGCACGACCCGGAGTCGCGCATGCTCCGGCTCGGACCCGAGTGCCGCGACCCGGCGGAGCGCGTCCCGCGCCACGAGGTCGACCAGGACCCGCTGCCGGGCCTGGCCTGATCCACGGCCGGACGGCTCCCGGGGATCGGCAGGGCCGCCTCGGACGGTCCCGTCCGGCCGCGACCTTTCGCCCCAACTCCAGCTCCGGGGAAGGGAATCGATGTGGACCGAGCAAGCACGCCGACTTCTCGACAGCCCTGCTGCGGACTTGTCACGTCCGCGTCCGACCGGTAGCAGGCCGCCTTCCCCCGCGCTATCAACGTCTGCAGGAGGACCGCCACCCGGCGGTCCCGAGCAACCGGGGGCTTCACATGGCGCGGCGGCGCGCCGAACCCGCGCCGCGCAGGAGGAACAGCGCAGTAGGAAACGGTGCAGCACGAGCGGCGCCCCCGACCAGCCGGGGGTGCCGCTCCGTCGTACCGCCGGAAGGTCAGCCGACCGTCCAGGTGTCGCTCCCCGACAGCAGCGCCGCGAGGTCGCCCGGGCCGCGCCGGGCCTCCGCCGTGGCCAGCTGTTCGGCCATCAGCTCGTCGTACACCGGCCGCTCGACGCTGCGCAGCACGCCGATCGGCGTGTGGTGCAGGGTGTCCGCGTCGGCGATCCGGGAGAGCGCGAACGCCGCCGCCGGGCCGGCCGCGTGGGCGTCGTGGACCAGCACGGCCGACTCGTTCTCCGCCGTGACCGCGGCGACGAACAGTTCGCCGTCCGCAGCCCGGAAGACACCCTGGCCGCGGTCCGCGCCGAAGCGGATCGGCTGCCCGTGCTCCAGCCGGATCAGCGCCTCGTCCCGGGTGCCCGGCTCCTTCAGGATCTCGAAGGCGCCGTCGTTGAAGATGTTGCAGTTCTGGTAGATCTCCACCAGCGCCGTTCCCCTGTGCTCCGCCGCGGCCCGCAGCACGGACTGCAGGTGCTGACGGTCCGAGTCGATCGTCCGGGCGACGAAGGTGGCCTCCGCACCGATCGCCAGCGAGAGCGGGTTGAACGGGGCGTCCAGCGAACCCATTGGCGTGGACTTGGTGATCTTGCCGAGCTCACTGGTCGGCGAGTACTGGCCCTTGGTAAGTCCGTAGATGCGGTTGTTGAACAACAGGATCTTCAGGTTCACATTGCGACGCAGTGCGTGGATCAGGTGGTTCCCGCCGATGGACAGTGCGTCGCCGTCGCCCGTCACCACCCAGACACTGAGGTCCTGCCGCGAGGAGGCCAGACCGGTGGCGATGGCCGGCGCGCGCCCGTGGATCGAGTGCACCCCGTAGGTGTTCATGTAGTAGGGGAACCGGGACGAGCAGCCGATCCCGGAGACGAAGACGGTGTTCTCCCGCTTGATCCCCAGCTCCGGCATGAACGCCTGCACCGCCGCCAGGATCGCGTAGTCACCGCAGCCCGGGCACCAGCGCACTTCCTGGTCGGTCTTGAAGTCCTTGGCGCTCTGCGGCGCTTCTGCCTTCGGTACCAGCTTCAGCGAGGGGAACTGCTGCTCGCTCATCGGTTGTCCTCCTCGCTCGCCGAACCGGCGGTCGTGTCGACGCTCGCACCGGCCGGCGGTCCAGCCTGCGCGGCAGGCGGAGCGGCCGGCGGACCGGCGGGCGGACCGGCGGGCGAACCGCCCTCCGAACCGATCGCCGCCCACAGCACGTCGGCCAACTGCGCTGCCTTGAAGGGAAGTCCGCGCACCTGGTTGTAGGACTGCGCATCCACCAGGTACCTGGCCCGCAGCAGCAGCGCCAGCTGCCCGAGGTTCATCTCGGGAACGATGACCTTCTCGTAACTCCTCAGCACCGTACCGAGGTTGGCCGGGAACGGGTTGATGTTCCGCAGGTGGGCCTGGGCGATGCGGCCGCCGTCCGCCCGGACCCGCCGCACGGCCGCGGTGATCGGGCCGTAGGTCGAACCCCAGCCGAGGACCAGCACCCGCGCCTCGCCGTCCGGGTCGTCGACCTCCACCGGCCGGACGGCGATTCCGTCGACCTTGGCCTGCCGGGTGCGGACCATGAAGTCGTGGTTGGCGGGGTCGTAGGAGATGTTGCCGGTGCCGTCCTGCTTCTCGATGCCACCGATCCGGTGCTCCAGACCGGGCGTGCCGGGCACCGCCCACGGGCGGGCCAGGGTCTGCGGATCGCGCAGGTAGGGCCAGAACGAGCCGTCCTCGCGGTTCGGGCCGGTCGCGAAGCCCGGGGTGATCTCGGGAAGTTCCTCGACCTCCGGGATCCGCCAGGGCTCGGAGCCGTTGGCCAGGTAGCCATCGGAGAGCAGGAAGACCGGGGTGCGGTAGGTCACCGCGATCCGGGCCGCCTCCAGCGCCGCGTCGAAGCACTCGGCCGGGGTGGCCGGGGCGACGATCGGCACCGGCGCCTCGCCGTTGCGGCCGAACATCGCCTGCAGCAGGTCCGCCTGCTCGGTCTTGGTCGGCAGTCCGGTGGACGGGCCGCCGCGCTGGATGTCGACCACCAGCAGCGGCAGTTCGAGCGACACGGCCAGACCGATGGTCTCGCTCTTGAGCGCCACGCCCGGGCCGGAGGTGGTGGTGACGCCGAGCGCGCCGCCGAAGGCGGCGCCGAGGGCCGCCCCGATGCCGGCGATCTCGTCCTCGGCCTGGAAGGTGCGGACGCCGAAGTTCTTGTGCTTGCTGAGCTCGTGCAGGATGTCCGAGGCCGGAGTGATCGGGTAGGAGCCCAGGTAGAGCGGCAGCCCGGCGCGCTGCGCGGCGGCGATCAGACCGTATGAGAGGGCCAGGTTGCCGGAGATGTTGCGGTAGCGTCCGGCCGGGAGCTTGGCCGGCGGCACCTCGTAGGAGACCGCGAACGACTCGGTGGTCTCGCCGAAGTTCCAGCCCGCCCGGAAGGCGCTGATGTTGGCCTCGGCGATCTGCGGCTTCTTGGCGAACTTGCTGCGCAGGAAGGACTCGGTGCCGTGGGTGGGCCGGTGGTACATCCAGGAGAGCAGGCCCAGCGCGAACATGTTCTTCGCCCGTTCGGCGTCCTTGCGTGTGAGCCCGCTGTCCTTGAGCGCCTCCAGCGTCAGCGTGGTCAGGGGCACCTTGTGCAGGTGGTACGCCTCCAGCGAGCCGTCGGCCAGCGGGTCCGCAGGGTAGCCGACCTTGGACAGCGCGCGCTTGGTGAACTCGTCGGTGTTGACGATGATCTCTGCGCCGCGTGGCAGGTCCGGCAGGTTGGCCTTGAGGGCGGCAGGGTTCATCGCCACCAGGACGTTGGGCGCGTCCCCCGGGGTCAGGATGTCGTGGTCCGCGAAGTGCAGCTGGAAGGACGAGACACCAGGCAGCGTGCCGGCGGGGGGCCGGGTCTCGGCCGGGGAGTTGGGCAGGGGGGAGAGGTCGTTGCCGAAGGACGCCGTCTCCGAGGTGAAGCGATCGCCGGTGAGCTGCATGCCGTCGCCGGAGTCCCCGGCGAACCGGATGATCACCCGGTCGAGTCTGCGGATCGGCTTGGCGCGCCTAGGCTGCGGACTGCCCGGCACGGCGGGGCCGGATCGGCCGCCACCGGGCCCGGGGCGGCCCTCGGCGCCCGGGCCGTCCACTGCTTCTGACTGATCGACCTGACTGGTCACTGCCGCGGACCTCCTCGTGGGCACCAGCCGCGGGCGTGAGCCGTGTGCCCCGTCCGCCTGGTGCACCTCTCGCATCCTATGCGGGTGAGGATTGCCTGGGACGGAACTAACCGATGCGGCAGGAAGCTGCCGATGTCGCTGCCGCTGTATCCAGGTACAACGCCTGCGGCATGCGCTCCCATACCGGGCCCGCGAACGCTTGTTCGGGTGCGCACCGAATTCGGCGGCCGCCCGGGTGACGGGGCTGCCGGCGGCCGCCCGGGCGGGTCGCGGACGGGTCGCGGACGGGTGTGCGGGCGGTCGCCTGGGCGGGTCGCGGGTAAGTGCCGACGGCCGCCCGGGCTCCTGGAGGGGCGGCCGCCCGGGCCGGCGGACGGGTGACCGCGGGGCGGTCAGGAGTTCAGGTAGGTGAGCACGGCCAGCACCCGGCGGTGGTCCTCCGGGCTCTGGGCCAGGCCCAGCTTGAGGAAGATGTTGCTGACGTGCTTCTCCACGGCGCCGTCCGACACCACCAGCTGCTTGGCCACCGCGGTGTTCGTCCGGCCCTCGGCCATCAGCCCCAGCACCTCGCGCTCGCGCGGGGTCAGCCCGGCCAGTACGTCGCTCTTGCGGCTGCGGCTGAGCAGCTGCTGGACCACCTCCGGGTCCAGCGCGGTGCCGCCCTCGGCGACCCGGACCACCGCGTCCACGAACTCGCGGACCTCGGCGACGCGGTCCTTCAGCAGGTAGCCGACGCCCCGGGTGGAGCCGGCCAGCAGCTCGGAGGCGTACCTCTCCTCCACGTACTGCGACAGCACCAGCACGCCCAGCTCCGGGTAGAGGCCGCGCAGCGTGACGCAGGCGCGCACGCCCTCGTCGGTGTGGGTCGGGGGCATCCGGACGTCGGCGACCACGACGTCCGGCAGCGTGCCGGCCGTGGCCAGGTCGTGGACGGCCTTGAGCAGGGCCTCGCCGTCGCCGACGCCCGCCACGACCTCCAGGCCCCGGTCGGTGAGCAGCCGGGTGAGGCCCTCCCGGAGCAGTACGGAGTCCTCGGCGATGACGACGCGAAGCATGGTGGCCTTCCGGGTTGGCGCGGCTGCGGGCTGGACTGACGGAGCCAGTCTTCCCTACTCGCGACAGCGCCGGGCGGCGAATCCCATCGGCGGCCCGGGGTCCGGACGGCCCGCAACCGCACCGGGCGCGGCACCGGGCACCGGGGGCCGGGGGCCGGGGTGGGACCGGGGCCGGGGTGGGACCGGGGCCGGCGTGCGGGCCGGGGCCGGCGTGCCGGGCCGGGGCCGGCGTGCGGGCCGGGCGGGCCACTTCGTCGGGCCGCTCCCCCCGGGCGGTCACATCGTGCGGATGGCCACCGCGTCGCAGAGGCCCTGGAGCGCCTCCTTGGCCGGGCCCTCGGGCAGCGGGTCGAGGAGCGCGCGGGCCTCCTCGGCGTGCCGCAGGGTCTCCCGGCGGGCGAGCTCCAGCGCGGGGTGGCGGCGCAGCAGCCGCAGCGCCTCCGCGTGCAGCTCGTCGTCGTCGAGGGAGCCGGCGACCAGCTCGCGCAGCCGCACGTCGGCCGGGTCCGACTCGTCCACCGGCAGCTGCTGGAGCAGCAGGGTGGGCAGGGTCGGGATGCCCTCGCGCAGGTCGGTGCCGGGAGTCTTGCCGGACTCGTGGCCGTCGCTGGCGATGTCGAGCACGTCGTCGGCCAGCTGGAAGGCGATGCCGATCCGCTCGCCGTAGGCGCTGAGGATGTCGACCACCCACGGCTCGGCACCGGCCAGGAGTGCTCCTATCCGGCAGGAGACGGCGATCAGGGAGCCGGTCTTGCCGGCCAGCACGTCGAGGTAGTGGCGCAGCGGGTCGTCGTCCGGCCCGGGGCCGGCGGTCTCCAGGATCTGGCCGGTGACCAGCCGCTCGAAGGCGTCGGCCTGGAGCCGGACGGCGTCGGGGCCGAGGTCGGCGAGCACCTGGGAGGCACGGGAGAAGAGGAAGTCGCCGGTGAGGATGGCGACCGAGTTGTCCCAGCGCGAGTTGGCGCTGGGGGCGCCGCGGCGCACCGGGGCCTCGTCCATGACGTCGTCGTGGTAGAGGGTCGCCAGGTGGGTCAGCTCGACCACCACGGCGGCCGGGACCACGCCCGGGGCGTTGGCGTCGCCGAACTGGGCGGAGAGCAGCACCAGCAGCGGGCGGAAGCGCTTGCCGCCGGCCTCCATCAGGTGGCTGGCGGTGAGGGTGATGAACGGGACGTCGCTCTTCACGGCCTCGGTGAGCGCGTTCTCCACCGCGTCCATCCCGTACTGGACGTCGCGGGTCAGATCGCGGTCCTGCACGCTGAGCCCAAAGGGTCCCACGACGGTCACGAAGACCACTCCTCTGTCCCTGGTCGATCTAGCGGCCTGGTCCCTGAGTGCCGCCGCTGGCCATACAGGCAGGGTATCCGGTCGCGAGTGGATCACTGCACGGGCGTGCGGGTCCTGTCATGGTCGGGCTGTATCGGCTGGTCAGGCGCGATGCCGGGGCGACTCGTCCGGGCCGCGCGGATAAAGCGCGGCCCGGACGGAAGGGGCCTCCCGGCGGGCCCCCTCCGAGCCTTCCGGCGGGGGACCTGACGGACCCGCGGACACGCTCCGAACGGGACCCGGACAGACCCCTGACGGGTCTGCGACCGACTCCGGACGAGGCCTCAGCGGACGAAGAGCGACGCCTTCGACGCGAGGTCCAGGAAGTACTGCGGCAGCAGTCCGAGTCCGAGGGTGACCAGGACGCCCATGCCGATCGCGGTGGCGGTGAAGGCGCTCGGGATGACCACCGTCGGCCCGCCGGGCTGCGGGTCGGAGAAGAACATCAGCACGATGACCCGGATGTAGAAGAACGCCGCCACCGCCGAGCTGAGCACGCCCACGATCACCAGCGGGGTCGCGCCGCCTGCCGCCGCGGCCTGGAAGACCGCGAACTTCCCGGTGAAGCCCGAGGTCAGCGGGATGCCCGCGAAGGCCAGCAGGAACAGCGCGAAGACCCCGGCGACGAGCGGGGAGCGCCGGCCCAGCCCGGCCCAGCTGGACAGGTGGGTGGCCTCGCCCTTGGAGTCCCGGACCAGGGTGACCACGGCGAAGGCGCCCAGCGTCACGAAGGAGTACGCCAGCAGGTAGAACAGCACCGAGCCGAGGCCCTGCTTGTTGGTGGCGATCACGCCGGTCAGGATGAACCCGGCGTGCGCGATCGAGGAGTAGGCGAGCAGCCGCTTCACGTCCTGCTGGGTGACGGCGAGGATCGCGCCGACCACCATGGTCAGGATCGCCACGCCCCACATCACCGGCCGCCAGTCCAGCCGGAGGCCGGGGAAGGCGACGTAGAACAACCGCAGCAGGGCGCCGAAGGCGGCCACCTTGGTCGCGGCCGCCATGAAGCCGGTGACCGGCGTCGGCGCTCCCTGGTAGACGTCCGGGGTCCAGGAGTGGAACGGCACCGCGCCGACCTTGAAGAGCAGTCCGACCGCGAGCATCGCCAGGCCGATCAGCAGCAGTGCGTCGTTCTGGGTGGTGGAGAGCAGCGCGGGGGTGGCGAGCGCCTTGCCGGAGATCACGTCGGAGATGTCGCCGAGCCGCACGCTTCCCGCGTACCCGTAGAGCATGGCGGTGCCGAACAGGAAGAACGCCGAGGCGAAGGCGCCCAGCAGGAAGTACTTGACCGCCGCCTCCTGGGAGAGCAGCCGGCGGCGCCGGGCCAGCGCGCAGAGCAGGTAGAGCGGGAGGGAGAGGACCTCCAGCGCCACGAACATGGTCAGCAGGTCGTTGGCGGCGGGGAAGAGCAGCATGCCGCCGACCGCGAACATGGTGAGCGGGAAGACCTCGCTGGTGGTGCGGCCGGCCCGGACCGCCGCGCGCTCCTGCTCGCCGCCGGGGGTGGCGGCGGCCTGCGCGGCGAAGGCGTCGGCCGGTTCGCCGCCGGCCTTCGGCTCCAGTCGCCGCTCTGCGTAGGTCAGCACGGCGACCACGGCGACCAGCAGGATCACGCCCTGGAGGAAGAGCGCGGGGCCGTCCAGCGCGACCGCGCCCATCGCCAACAGGTCCACCTTGGTCGACCCGTAGCCCTGGGCCGCGAGCACCACCACGGCGGTGAAGGCACCGACCAGGCCGATCAGCGCCAGCCAGACCTGCGCCCAGTGCCGGTGCCGGCGGGGCAGGAAGGCCTCCAGCAGGATGCCGGCGACGGCGGCGCCGAACACCACCAGCATCGGGGAGAGCTGGCCGTACTCGACATGCGGCGCCGGGATGCTCGGGCTGTTGCCGCCCGCGGCGGCGAGCCATCCGGTGGTGCTCACTTGTGCTCACCTCCTGAGGGGGCTGCTCCGGGGTGGCCGGCGACCGGGTGGGCCGGGGCCGGGTCGGTCTGGTGGACCTGCGTCAGCGTCGCGTCCACCGCCGGGTTGACGATGTCGGTCAGCGGCTTCGGGTAGACACCGAGCAGGATGGTCAGGGCCACCAACGGGGCGACGACGGCGAGTTCGCGTGCCTTGAGGTCGGGCATGGCGCTCACCTCGGCCTTGACCGGACCGGTCATCGTGCGCTGGTAGAGCAGCAGCGCGTAGAGCGCGGCGAGCACGATGCCGAAGGTGGCGACGATGCCGATCGCCGGGTACCGGGTGAAGGTGCCCACCAGCACCAGGAACTCGCTGACGAACGGGGCGAGGCCGGGCAGCGAGAGGGTGGCCAGGCCGCCGATCAGGAACGTCCCGGCGAGCACCGGGGCGACCTTCTGCACGCCGCCGTAGTCGGCGATCAGGCGCGAGCCGCGGCGGGAGATCAGGAAGCCCGCGACCAGCATCCACGCGGCGGTGGAGATGCCGTGGTTGACCATGTAGAGGGTGGCGCCGCTCTGGCCCTGGCTGGTCATCGCGAAGATGCCCATGATGATGAAGCCGAAGTGCGAGATGGAGGCGTACGCCACCAGCCGCTTGATGTCCTTCTGCCCGACCGCCAGCAGTGCGCCGTAGACGATCCCGATCAGTGAGAGGACCAGGATCGCCGGGGCGAAGGTCTTCGAGGCGTCCGGGAAGAGACCGAGGCAGAAGCGGAGCATCGCGAAGGTGCCGACCTTGTCCACCACCGCGGTGATCAGGACGGCCGTCCCGGCGGTGGCCTCGCCCATCGCGTTCGGCAGCCAGGTGTGCAGCGGCCAGAGCGGGGCCTTCACCGCGAAGGCGAAGAAGAAGCCGAGGAACAGGGCCTTCTCCGCGGTGCCGCTGAGCACCAGCTTCCCGTCGGCGATCGCCGAGGTGAGCGTCGGCAGGTCGAAGGTGCCGAAGCCCTGGTCCTGCGCGATCACGTAGAAGCCGACCACGGCGGCCAGCATGACCAGACCGCCGAGCAGGTTGTAGAGGAGGAACTTCACGGCCGCGTAGGAGCGCTGGCGCGCCGACTCCGGGCCCCCGGCCCGGTCCCCGAAGCCGCCGATCAGGAAGTACATCGGGATCAGCATGGCTTCGAAGAACACGTAGAAGACGAAGAGGTCGGTGGCGTAGAAGGAGACGATCACCATCGCCTCCACTGCCAGGATCAGTGCGAAGAAGCCCTGGGTCCGCCGCCGGTTCTCGAACGACCCGTCGGGCGACTCCTGGCCGGGCGGGTCGGCGTCGTGCCAGGAGGCCAGCATCACGATCGGGACCAGGACGGCGGTGAGCAGCGCCAGCACGGTGCCGATGCCGTCCACGCCGAGCGAGAAGCTGATGCCGAACGAGCGGATCCAGCTGTAGGACTCCGTCAGCTGGTAGCGCGCGCCGGCCGGGTCGAACCGGCCCGCCACCGTGGCCGCCAGGGCCAGGGTGACGGCCGAGGTCGCGAGCGCGACGGCCTTGGTGGTCCGCCGCCGGGCCGCGGTGGACCCGGCGGGCAGCGCCGCGGTGAGCACCGCGCCCGCGGCCGGGACGGCGCAGGTCACGGTCAACAGGTGACTCATCGCCGCACCCCCGGAGATGAACTGGGCCTATTCATCAGACGGACCTCATCAGGAGAGTCGTGGCGACCAGCACCAGCGTGCCGCCGAACATGGAGAGCGCGTACGAACGGACGTAGCCGTTCTGGATCCGGCGCAGCCGGCTGGAGATTCCGCCGATGGCTGCGGCCAGGCCGTTGACGATGCCGTCCAGGCCGCGGCTGTCGAAGTAGACCAGTGCCGCGGCCAGCGCCGAACCGGGGCGGACCAGGACGGCGTGGTTGAAGTCGTCCTGGAGCAGGTCA
>NZ_JAKNTA010000160.1 GCF_022288725.1 Kitasatospora sp. A2-31
CCCCCGCCGAGCGGGTGGTCGATCCGGACGAGCGGCCGCGCTGGTTCGACCGGATCGGCGAGCGCTCGCTCGGCCTGCGCGGGGTGCGCATCCCGCACCGCGAGCTGTCGCTGATCGGCCGCAGCCCGGCCCGGTTCATGGCGCACAAGCTGCTGTTCGCCCTGGTCGGCCTCGTCCTCCCGGCGTACCTGGGGGCGACCGCGGCGCTCCTGGACATGGGACTGCCGTTCGCCCTTCCGCTGCTGGTCGGACCGCTGCTGGCCGGGCTCTTCTGGTTCGTCCCGGACGCCATCGTGCGCGGCGAGGCCAAGGAGGCGCGCACCGAGTACCTGCACGGGATCGCCGCCTACCTGGAGCTGGTCGCGCTGGAGCGGGCCGCCGACCTCGGCCCGGCCGAGGCGCTGCGCCGCGCCGCGTCGGTCGGCCGCGGCACCGTCTTCGGCCGGATCCGGGACGCCCTGGACCGCGCCGCCACCGACCGGCTGCCGCCCTGGGCCGGGCTGGACGCGCTCGCCGTGGAGCTCGGCCTGACGCCGTTGCAGGACGTCGCCGACATCATGCGGCTCTCCGGCACCGACGGCGCCGCCGTCTACGACACCCTGCGGGCCCGCGCCAAGGGCCTGCGCGGCGAACTGCTCGCCGAGGACCTGGCCCGGGCCAACGCCGACAGCGAGCGGATGGTCGCCCCCGGCGCCGCCCTGACCCTGCTGATGACCGTCCTGATCGTCTTCCCCGCCCTCCACCAGATGCTCGCCTGACGTCGATGCGGCAGCGCGAGCGGACGACACCGCACCCAACCCCGGGAGTCCCCTGATGTCCCACCAGCTCAAGTCCCTGGCCGGCCGGTTGCTCCGGCCGACCCTGCTGCCCGTCCAGTTCGCCCTGCTGCTCTTCCAGTTCCGGGTCGGCCGGGTGAAGGCCGCCCGGGCCCGCGGCGACCGCGGTGCGATCAGCATCGAGCTCGCCCTCGCCATCATCGCGCTGGTCTTCGTCGCGGGGGCCGTCGCGGTGGCCCTGTACGCGCTGAAGGACAAGGTCGTGAAGAAGGTCGAGCAGGACCCGAACCTGCCCGGAGCGGGTGCGGCCACGTGATCGAACGGCCCCGTCGCCGAGGCGACCGGGGAGCGGTGAGCCTGAGCCTGGCCATCGTCTTCCCGGTCGTCCTGGTGCTGATCCTGCTCGTGGTCGACGTGGCGATGGTGTGGTACTACCGCCAGGTCGCGCTCACCGCCGCCCGGGAGGGCGTCGACGCCGGGCGGGTGCAGGGCGACCAGCGCGACGAGGTCAAGGACGCGGCGGCGAAGTCGCAGGCCGAGGACTTCCTCGACCGGCAGGACGTCCGCGGGTACGACGTGCGCACGGACGGCAGCTCCCCGGTCCTGGTCCGGGTGACGGTCCGGCTGACCGCGCCGTCGGTGGTCCCGTTCCTCGCCCCGACCGTGGTCCAGTCGGCCGAGGCCCCGCGCGAGCGGTTCGTCCCGCCGAAGGCGGTGCCGTGAACGCCCGGGCCCGGACCGCCGGATGGGGGCGGCGGCTCGCCGCCCGGCGGGCCGCCCGGTCGGCC
>NZ_JAKNTA010000161.1 GCF_022288725.1 Kitasatospora sp. A2-31
CCGCCCCGGCCCCGTCCGGGCCGCCGCGGTCCCGGCCGGGCGCCTGAGGTCGCCGGGCGCACCGGACGGATCCGCCCCCGCGGCCCCGCCGCGGCCGGGGCCGGGGCAGGATGGGCGGGTGCAGGTACACCCGATCTCGCCCGACCGGCTCGCCGAACTGCTCGCCGACCGCATCGCCGCTCTCCCCGGGGCGGACGGCACGTGGCAGCGGGTCGCGGTGGACGGCGCGGCCGCCGCCCGGCCCGGGGCGCTCGCGGACGCGCTGGTGGAGCCGCTGCGCCTGCGCGGTCGCCCCGCGCTGCGCGTGTCGGCCGCGGACTTCCTCCGCCCCGCCTCGGTCCGGCTGGAGTACGGCAGGCAGGACGCGGACGCCTTCCACGACCTCTGGCTCGACGACGGTGCCCTGCTCCGCGAGGTCCTCGCCCCGCTGGACCCCGGCGGCACCGGCCGCGTCCTGCCGTCCCTGCGCGATCCCGTGACCGACCGCTCGACCCGCGCACCCTACCGGGAACTGCCGCCGGGCGGCGTGCTGTTGCTGGACGGCGCGCTGCTGCTCGGGCGCTGGCTGCCCTTCGAGCTGACCGTCCATCTGGCGCTCACCCCGGCCGCCCTGGCCCGTCGTACGGCGCCGGAGGAGCAGTGGACGCTGCCCGCCTTCGCCCGCTACGAGGCCGAGACCGGTCCGGCCGAGGCCGCCGACGTCACCGTCCGGGTGGACGACCCCCGCCACCCGGCCCTGGTCGAGCACCCGTAGGGACGGGTGGTTCCGCCGCGGTGGACGCCCGCGGCGGGCCGCTCAGCGCGTCGGGCGGCGGGCACCCGCGCCGGGCCGGACCGCCTCGGGCGCCGGGCCGCGCTGGCAGTACGGGCACCAGAAGGCCACCCGCTCCTGCGGCGGCGTGCCCTGGGTGGCCGTCAGCACCAGCGTGCCGCACCGCGGGCACGGCCGACCGGCGCGTCCGTACACCCAGTGCCGGTAGCCGCGCCTGGTGTCGCCGGTGGTGATGTGGCCCTCGCGCAGCCGGTTGGCGTCGAGCAGCTGCCGCGCCCGTTCCACCAGCCGGTCGGCGCGCGGCAGTTCACCGACCGCGGTCCACGGCGTGACACCGGCCAGGAAGCAGAGCTCGTTCGCGTAGACGTTGCCGATGCCGGCCAGGTTGCGCTGGTCGAGCAGCGCCTCGGCGACCGGCCTGCCCGGGTGGGCGAGCAGTCGGCGCACGGCCTCCGCCGGATCCCAGTCGGGGCCGAGCAGATCCGGCCCGAGGTGGCCGACCGCGCGCTCCTCGTCCGCGGTGCGCAGCAGTTCGACGACGGGCAGCCGGTAGCCGACCGCCGTCCCGGCCTCCGTGGCGAGGACGGCGCGGATCTGCCAGGCGGGACCGCCCGCCCACCGCTCGCCGGGGCGGTAGACCTCCCAGCGGCCGTCCATCCGCAGATGGGTGTGGAGGGTGAGGCCGCCCTCCAACCGGGTGAGCAGGTGCTTGCCGCGCGGGGTGACCTCCAGGACCCGGCGGCCGGCGAGGGCGGCGGTGGCGTGGGCGGGCACCCGCAGATCGGCGG
>NZ_JAKNTA010000162.1 GCF_022288725.1 Kitasatospora sp. A2-31
ATGGATGGAGGGCCTGGTGGAAGCCCTGCGGACCAGCCCAGCGGCCGGGGGCGCGCTTGAACGCCGCCTGCTCAACGGGCCGGTGGCGCTCGCGGCGCGTCCGCCGAAGAAGGCCGACGCGCTGCTCGACACCTTCGGCTTCCTGCCCTACCCGGCGGGCGCCAACTGCGGATTCCACCGCGAGCTCTGGAACCACCTGGGCGGGTTCGACGAGAGCTACCGCTACGGCGGCGACGACACCGAGTTCTTCTGGCGCGCCCAGCTGGCCGGGCACCGACTGGCCTTCGCGCCCCACGCCGTCGTGCACTACCGGCTACGCGCCGAAGTGCCGGCCATCGCGCGCCAGTTCTACAGCTACGGGCGCTCGCACCCCAAGCTCTACCGTGACTTCGCCGGCCGCGGCATGCCCTCCTCGCGGTTGGGCGACGCGGCCCGGGCCTGGTGGACGCTCCTCGTCCACGCGCCCCACCTGGCCGGCCCCGCGGACCGGCGCGCCCCGTTCGTCGCCCAACTCGCCCTGCGCGCCGGGCGCCTTGTCAGCAGCGCCCGACACCGCAGGTGCTACCTGTAGACGCGCGGGCCCACGGCGCGGCGGCGCGGTGGGGTCGGGCCACGAGTGTCGCGCCGGGCCGGGAGCGATCCGCACACTCGGCGCCGGCGGCGCCGGGCCCTCGGTGCAGGAGTGGTAGGGGGTTCGGTCACGGGGTGGATTCCGCGCGGGGATCGCGTGGAGGTTTCCACCGTGCCGACTCGCGTGCCCGGTCCTGGGTAGCGGCGTGCGTACGCGGCCGCCCCCGGGGCGGTTCGACCGCCACGGAAGGTGCTTCGATGCCGATGTCCGCCGTTCGTCCGCTGTCCGTCACGTTCCCGGACAGCCCGTTGCCCGACGTTCCGGTCCCCGCGGAACTCCGCTTCGACACCAGCCGCCCGTTCGCGGCGTGCCTGTCGTTCCCGGTGGCCGGGCGCGTGGACGACGAGACGCCGAGGTGCTGGTACTTCAGTCGTGACGTACTCAACGAGGGCCGGCACGTTCCCGCCGGCAGCGGTGACGTGCGGGTCGGCCCCGGCGCCGAGGGGGAGGTCCGCATCACCCTGTCGGGCGCGGGCGGGTCGGCGGTGGTCAGCGCCCCGACGGAGGTGGTCGCGGCCTTCCTCGCCGAGAGCTTCCAGCTCGTGCCCCTCGGCACGGAGGGCGACCACCTGGACATCGACGCGCTCGTGGCGCGCATCCTCGACGCCGGCTGACCCGGACCTCGCGCAGGAGGCGGACGTCGACCTCCGGGAACCGGCGGCGTCTGGTCCGGAGGGACGGGAAGTCGTGACATGCTCGTGCAATGAAAGATCACGGGCAGTCGGAGGTACCGGGACAGGCAGGCGCGGGAGGTGACGACTCGGTGTTCACCTCCAGTCGCTACCTGTCCCGCCGGCCGCCCCGGGAGGGCGACGGCGAGGCGGGCGGCCTCCCGGTGCCGGCGGGCCAGGAGGGGCTGGGCGCCCCGCCGGGCTCGGTGATCTTCCTCCTGCCGGTCCGAACGGCAGGGGGCGAGGTGGCGGGC
>NZ_JAKNTA010000163.1 GCF_022288725.1 Kitasatospora sp. A2-31
CCGCCACACCGACCGCCCGTCCCGCGCACCGTGCGTGCGGGACGGGCGGTTCGTCGTGCGGCCTGCGGGAAGATCCACCGCTTTCGCGGCGTTGCCAGCCTCCGCCGCACCTCACGCCGCACCCCGGCGGTGCCGCCGCTGTTGTTCAAATTGGAACTACCTAGTACGGTCGACACCCGACCACCACACCGGTAACGGAGGCCCCGCCCATGCCGCACCCTGCCCCACCGCTGCCCGGGACCGCCACCGTGCGCACCCGGGTCCGCATCCCGCTGACCTTCCCCGACGGCTACCGCGCCGAGGCCGAGGTCTTCACCTTCCACGGCCTGGCCGACGGCGCCGAGCACCTCGCGCTCGCCCTCGGCACGGTCCCGGCGGGCGGGACGCCGCTGGTGCGGCTGCACTCCGAGTGCCTGACGGGCGACGTGTTCGGCTCGGACCGGTGCGACTGCGGCCCCCAGCTGCGCGAGTCGGTGGAGCGGATCGCCGAGGCCGGCGGCTACCTGGTGTACCTGCGTCAGGAGGGCCGGGGCATCGGCCTCTACAACAAGCTGGACGCCTACGCGCTCCAGGACTCCGGCCTGGACACCTACGACGCCAACACCGCGCTCGGTCTGCCCGAGGACGGGCGCGACTACACGGCCGCCGCCCAGATGCTCACCGCGATCGGCGCCGGCACCGTCGACCTGTTGAGCAACAACCCGGACAAGGCCGCGCAGCTGGCCGCCCTCGGCATCACCGTCGGGCGCCGGGTCCCGACCGGCGTCCACCTGTCCGCCAGCAACATCCGCTACCTGCGTGCCAAGGTCGAGCGGACCGGCCACTCGATCGAGCTCTCCCGCCTGGTGGGCTGAGCCGGCGTCGGCCCGGTCGGCCGGTCGGACCCGTGGGCCGGGAAGCACGACGGCGGTCCGGGCCGGTCAGGACCGGGTCAGTGCTGCCAGACGCGCACGTAGTCGACCTGCATGTCCGCCGGGGTCACGGTCGGGCCGGAGGCGTAGACCGCGTTGTTGAGGATCAGGTACATCGGCGCCGAGGTGATGCCGCTGGTGATCTGGCCGACCTTCACGCCGTCGTAGTAGTAGGTCACCGAGCCCGGCTGCCAGTCCGCACCGAAGGTGTGCCAGCCGCTGTAGTTGCCCGGGGCGCAGCCGCCGGGGCCGCCGGACGGCGAGTGGAAGTGGTAGCAGGCCTGACCGCTCAGGCCCTCCATCACGTCCAGCTCACCGTCGGCGGGCCAGTTCTGGCCGTCGGTCCAGAAGGCCGGCCAGTTGGCGACCTGCGAACCGGACGCCGGCAGGTAGATCCGGGCCTCGAAGGCGCCGTAGGTGAACTGGGCCTTGCCGTTGGTGTTGACCAGGCCCGAGGTGTACGCGTAGTTCTTGCCGTTCACCGTGGCCGGCTTCTGCTCGGCCTTGAGGTGCAGGCTGCCGCCGCTCTCGCTGATCTGGGACGGGGCGTAGGCGGCGGACTCGGCGCCGTTCACCGGGGGCGTCGTGCAGGTGGCGCAGCCGAACCAGTTGGGGTTCCACTTCGAGCCGTCCAGCGACG
>NZ_JAKNTA010000164.1 GCF_022288725.1 Kitasatospora sp. A2-31
CCCCCGCCCCTAGCCGGTCGGCAGGTAAGTGTTGTGTGGGCATCATCCTACGAGAACTTGCTAGCCGCCCGGCAAGCCATTTCCCCCGCAGGCCGAATCCCCCCGGGGACGCCGAGCGGCGGCCCCGCACCATCTTCGCCTGCCGACCAGCCCACTCACCTCGTGCTGGGGGTGGAGACATCTCCCCCTCAGGGTGGAGCCAGATCCCGGACCGGGGGAGGAGAAAGTCAGGGTCGCCGGGTAGGGAAAACCCCACCCCATGCCCCTGGGAGGACCCCCGGGGTAACTCCCCCGCCAGCCGGATACCCCCTCAACTCCGGCTCTTCTACCGTCGATTGCGACGCCGGATCCTGCAACCGGCGCCCGCTTCCGGCGGCCGTCCGGCCCCGCGCACCCGCCGCCCTCCGCCGGCGGCGGCCGCCGCTCTCCCTGGGGGAACTCTCGTGAAGACCAGACTCGGCGTGGCCGCCGCCATGGGCGCCTGGAGCGCCCGGCACCGGAAGACCGCCGTCTTCGGCTGGCTGCTCTTCGTCGTCCTGGCCGCCGTCCTCGGCGGCCTGCACGGCAGCACACAGGTCAAGGAGGCCGAGTCCATGCCGGGCCAGGTCTCCCGCGCCGCCAGGATCCTCGACGACGCCGGGCTGAAGTCCCCGGCGAGCGAGACGGTCCTGGTCCGCAGCGACGCCCTGACCGCCGACGCCCCCGCCTTCCGGGCCGCCGTCGGCCAGGTGATCGCCGGCATCGACGCCACCGGCAAGGCCGCCGAGGTCCGCTCCCCCTACGACACCAGGGCGGTCTCGGCGGACGGCCACGCCGCCCTCGTCCAGCTGACCCTCAAGGGCGAGCACCAGGACGCCGTCGAGAACGTCCCGGCCGTCCTGGCCGCGGTCGCCGCCGTTCAGGAGCAGCACCCCGACCTCACCGTGGTCGAACTCGGCGACGCCAGCTCGGGCAAGTGGATCCGCGAGCAGTTCTCCGACGACTTCGCCCGCGCCGAGTGGACCGCCGTCCCGCTCGCCCTCGGCATCCTGCTGGTCGCCTTCGGCGCGCTGGTCGCCGCCGTCCTCCCGGTGGTGCTGGCCATCACCGCCTTCGTCGCGGCCGGCGGACTGGTCGCGCTGAGCAGCGGATTCCTGCACACCAGCGACAACGCGAGCTCGGTGATGCTGCTGGTCGGCCTCGCCGTCGGCGTCGACTACTGCCTCTTCTACCTGCGCCGCGAGCGCGAGGAGCGCGCCGCCGGGCGGGACGCGTCGACCGCGCTGGCCATCGCCGCCGCCACCAGCGGCCGGGCCGTCCTGGTCTCGGGGGTGACCGTCGTGGTCGCCATGGCCGGCATGTTCCTCACCGGCATCGCGGAGTTCCAGGCGATGTCCTACGCCACCATCGTGGTCGTGATCACCGCGGTGCTCGGCTCGCTCACCGTGCTGCCGGCGCTGCTCTCGCTGCTCGGCGACCGGGTCGAGAAGGGCCGCGTCCCGCTGCTGGCACGGCTGCGCCGGCCCGGCGCCGCCACCACCGGCGGCCGGGTCTGGAACGCCCTCCTC
>NZ_JAKNTA010000165.1 GCF_022288725.1 Kitasatospora sp. A2-31
CGTAGCGGCGCACCGCCGAGTCGGTCCACTCCCCGCCGCCGTAGCCGTGGAAGCGCAGGTGCAGCTCGACCAGGCGCGAGACGTCCTCGGTCAGCTCCTTCGAGTACTTCAGCTCGCGCATCCGCTTGCGGGTCATCTTGGCGCCGACCACCTCGTGGTGGTGGAACGACACCCGGCCGTCCGACTCGAAGCGACGGGTACGCGGCTTGCCGATGTCGTGCAGCAGCGCGGCCAGCCGCAGCGTGAGGTCGGGGCCGTCCTGCTCCAGGTCGATCGCCTGCTCCAGGACGGTGAGCGAGTGCTCGTAGACGTCCTTGTGGCGGTGGTGCTCGTCGCGCTCCAGCCGCAGGGCCGGCAGCTCGGGCAGCACGTGGCCGGCCAGGCCGGTGTCGACGAGCAGGCGCAGGCCCTTGACCGGGTGCGCGGCCAGGAGCAGCTTGTTCAGCTCGGCCTGGACCCGCTCGGCGGAGACGATCGCGATCCGGTCGGCCATCGCGGTCATGGCGGCGACGACCTCGGGGGCCGGGTCGAAGTCCAGCTGTGCGGCGAAGCGGGCGGCCCGCATCATCCGCAGCGGGTCGTCGGAGAAGGACTCCTCGGGAGTGGCGGGGGTGCGCAGCACCCGGGCCTCCAGGTCCTCCAGGCCGTGGTGCGGGTCGACGAAGCCGCGACCGGGCAGGTCGACGGCCATCGCGTTGACGGTGAAGTCCCGGCGGACGAGGTCCTGCCCGATGGTGTCGCCGTAGGTCACCTCGGGCTTGCGCGAGGTGCGGTCGTACGCCTCGGAGCGGTACGTGGTGATCTCGATCAGGAAGGAGCCCTGCGGGGTGTCCTTGCGGGCGCCGACCGTGCCGAAGGCGATGCCGACGTCCCAGACGGCGTCCGCCCAGCCCTTGACCAGCTTCAGGACCTGCTGCGGGCGGGCGTCGGTGGTGAAGTCGAGGTCGTTGCCGAGCCGGCCCAGCAGGGCGTCCCGGACCGAGCCGCCGACCAGCGCGAGCCGGTGCCCTGCAGCCTGGAAGCGGCGGGCGATCTCGTCGGCGACCGGGGAGACCCGCAGCAGCTCCTGCAGGCCCAGCGTCTGCGCCTCGCTCAGGCCTGGTACGACCTGGGTGGCAGTGCTGGAATGATGGACGCCGGACTCGTGGGCGGTGGGCTCATTGGCAGTGGACACGGCTCACAAGGGTACGTGTCCCGAAGGCCCCCCTGCCCGCGCGTTTTGCGGCGCTCACCCCAAGCCCGCAACACTGCACCCTCGGCTGCATCGTTACCATGCCGGTGGAGCGGGTCGCGGGCACCGACGAGGGCCTGCGGTGCCGCGCGCCGTAACGGCCTCCCGGATCGCGGGCGGCCGCATCTTCTTCACCGCTGATCCCCACGGCCGGCAGGTTCGGCCCGCAGGGCTTCCGCGGCGTCACAGCAGCACAGCAGCATCAGCAGCGAGCGATCGAGAACGGCGAGGGCGGAGCGCGTGAGCGAGCGTAGCGAGCGAGCCGACGAGAAGTGCGCGTTTCGCGAAGCGCCGGCCGAGCGCAGCGAG
>NZ_JAKNTA010000166.1 GCF_022288725.1 Kitasatospora sp. A2-31
AGCAGACGTCGTGTCCGGCGGTCGGGGCCGCGGTGTCCACGAAGGTGGCGCCGTTGGCGGCGGCGGTGGACTTCAGCATCGCGTTGAGCTCGCCCAGTACGCCGTGCAGGTACGGGACGTCGCCCGGGGCGATCGGCTGGCGGAAGACGCAGGACGCGCCGTCCGCCGGCAGCACGGACGGGTAGCCGACCAGCAGCACCCTGGCGTTCGGGGCCTTGGCGTGGATCCGCTTCAGCACGTCGGCGACCTGCGGCCGGGCCGCCTCGATCCGGTCGGCCAGGTCGTCGTCGCCGTACTGCCAGGACCAGCTGGACCAGTCCCAGTGGCCGTGGTGGAAGACGTCCTTGCAGGGGGTGCCGAGCGGGTTGACCACCGCGCCGGCGATGCAGGTGGCGACGAGGTCGCCGAGCCCGAGGTCGGTGACGCCGAGGTCGTTGCCGCCGATGCCCAGGGTCACCAGGTCGGTGTCGGGGGTGACGGCGTCCAGCTGCGGGTCGTTGACCCGGATGAACGCGTCGTACTGGGCCTGCGTCATCGCCTTCACCTTGGCGGCCGCGCAGGTGACGTCGGTGTAGTTCGCGGCCTGGAGCGCGGCGGCCACCAGGTGGCCGTAGTTGCGGTCCGAGCGCAGGCAGAGGCCGGCCGACTGGCCGGGTACCCCGGCGCCGGCGGCGTAGGAGTCGCCGAGCGCGACGTAGTGGCGCGGCGCGGGGGTGGCGGCCTGCGCGCTGGTGGAGGTCAGCGCGAGCGCGGCGCCCACTGCGGCGGCGCCGAGCAGGGCGGACTTCCGGGAGTTCCGGGGGGTCCGGGAGTTCGGCGAGGAGTTCCGGGCGGGGTGGGGGCCGGGGGCGGTGCCGAGTTTCCGGGCAGGGCGGAGCACGGTTCCTCCTGGGGGAGAGAAACGACGGTGGGTGGGGGTCGTGCCAGCCGCGGCCACAGCTACTCACAGGTAAGTTACTTCCAGGTTTCGTGGGCGTCCATGCCTTCCACCGAAATTTCCGAAATTCCGTCAGATGGTATTTCGAATTTCGCTCCACGGTGTATCGGAGGTATTTCCGGTACGCGGTGGAGCGAAATTGCCCGCGGGTCCGGTTACCGGCCGGTTGACTGGCCGTCGCCGCAGGCCGCAGTATCGGGCGCACGCCGCAGTATCGGGCGCACACCGCACTGCCGGAGCACCGATGGAGGATCCCGCATGGCCCTGGACGCCGACGTCATCGTCATCGGAGCCGGACTCGCGGGGCTCGCCGCGACCGCCGAACTCGCCGACGCCGGACGGAAGGTGATCCTGCTCGACCAGGAGCCCGCGGCCTCGTTCGGCGGCCAGGCGCACTGGTCCTTCGGCGGCCTCTTCCTGGTCGACTCGCCCGAGCAGCGCCGGATGCGGATCCGCGACTCGCACGCGCTCGCCTGGCAGGACTGGCTCGGCACGGCCGGCTTCGACCGCACCGAGGACGCCTGGCCGCGCCGCTGGGCCGAGGCCTACGTCGCCTTCGCCGCCGGCGAGAAGCGGGCCTGGCTGCGGGGG
>NZ_JAKNTA010000167.1 GCF_022288725.1 Kitasatospora sp. A2-31
CCTGCCGTCGTTCATCCAGATCCCGCTGCTGCTGATCACCGCCATGCTGGTCGGTGGCCTCTACGCCAGCATCGCCGGTCTGCTGAAGGTCTTCCGCGGCGTCAGCGAGGTCATCTCGACCATCATGCTGAACGCCATCGCGGTCGCCATCGTCGGTCTGCTGCTCGTCCCCGGCGTCTTCGCGCCGGAGAAGGGCGGCACGTCCAACGCGATCCAGACCTCCCCGGTCTCGCAGTCCAGCCACTTCTTCGCGATCAACACCGACGGGGGCCCGCTCTACGGCTTCCTGTTCATCGCGATCCTGGTCGGCGTGGCGTTCCAGTTCACCCTGACCCGCACCCGCTTCGGCTTCGACCTGCGCGCCACCGGCCGCTCCGAGACCGCGGCCACCGCGTCCGGCGTGAACGTCAAGCGCATGGTCGTCATCTCGATGCTGGTCTCCGGCGCGCTGGCCGGTCTGATCGGCCTGCCCGAGCTGCTGCAGAACTCGTACTACTTCGGCCAGAGCTTCCAGGGCGGCCTCGGCTTCCTGGGCATCTCGGTCGCCCTGCTCGGCCGCAACAGCCCGATCGGCATGGCCTTCGCCGCCCTGCTCTTCGCCTTCCTGGACGCCACCGGCGCGCAGCTGCCCCTCCAGGGCGGCTTCCCGTTCGAGATCGTCCCGGTCATGCAGGGCACCATCGTCATCTGCGTCGTGGTCGCGTACGAGCTGGTGCGCCGCTACGGCCTCAAGCGCCAGCAGCAGAAGGTCGGCGCAGAGCTGGCCGCCCAGGCCGCTGCCAACGAGAAGAAGGAGGTGTCGGCATGAGCACCGCCACCGCTGCCCGTGCGAAGGCGCCGGGCGCTCCCGCCAAGAAGCGCAAGATGTCCTGGCCGGTGGTGCTCCTGCTGATCGCGGGCGCCCTGGTCCTCTTCTCCGCCGTGGGCATGGCCACCGGGAACCACTCGCTGACCTCCTCCGGGCAGGTCACCGCCGCCCTCAGCGCCGCCGTGCCGATCGGCATGGCCGGTCTGGGCGGTCTCTGGTCCGAGCGGGCCGGTGTGGTCAACATCGGTCTCGAAGGCATGATGGTCGCCGGCACCTTCTGCGGCGCCTGGGCCGGGTACCTCTACAACCCGTGGGTCGGCCTGGTGGCCGGCATGCTCGGTGGTGCCCTCGGCGGTCTGCTGCACGCCGTCATCACGGTGACCTTCGGCGTCGACCACATCGTCTCCGGTGTCGGCGTCAACCTGCTGATCCCCGGCATCTGCGCCTACGTCAACCGGATCTACTACAAGGACTACATCTCCGTCGGGGCCGGTGCGAACCAGTCCCCGCCGGCCGATCCGCTGCCGTACATCACCGTCCCCGGCCTCTCGTCCGGCCTGAAGGACATCGAGGGCCACCACTGGTTCCTGGTCTCCGACGTCGCCGGTGTGCTCGGCGGCCTGGTCACCAACATCTCGGTGGTCGTGCTGCTGGCCGGCGCGCTGATCGTGGCGAGCTACTTCGCGCTCTGGCGCACCGTGTTCGGCCTGCG
>NZ_JAKNTA010000168.1 GCF_022288725.1 Kitasatospora sp. A2-31
GGGGCCGCTCCCGGCCCCGCCTCCGGGCCGCCGTCATCGGCCGGTTCGCCGCCGGCCGGTTCGCCGCCGGCCGGTTCGCCGTCGGCGTCCGGGCCCCCGTCCGCCCCGGTGTCGTCCGCCGCCTCGGCGCCGCCCGCGGCGGTGGGCGCGCCGGTGGCGGCGCCTCGGGTGCTGACGGCGGACGAGTCCAAGCCGGTGTACGAGCTCGACGGCCAGAAGCGGGTGGTCGCGCTGACCATCGACGACGGCCCGGACCCGCGGTACACCCCGACCGTGCTCTCCCTGCTGGAGCAGTACGGAATCCGGGCCACCTTCTTCCTGGTCGGCGAGAACGCCGCCCAGCACCCCGACCTGGTGCGGGAGATCGCCGCCCGGGGTCACCACATCGCGAACCACACCTGGACCCACCCGGACCTGCGGCAGCTCACCGAGGGCAAGGTCCGCGACGAGCTGGAGCGCACCTCGGACCTGCTGCACCGCACCACCGGGAGGCAGCCGACCTGGTTCCGCGCCCCGGGCGGGGACTGGTCCTCGGCGTCGCTCAAGGTGGCCGCCGACCTCGGGATGCGCAACATGGCCTGGTCGGTGGACCCGCGCGACTGGGCCCGGCCGGGCACGGTCGTGATCACCGACCGGGTCCTCAAGGACGTGCGGCCGGGCGCGATCGTGCTCAACCACGACGGCGGCGGGGACCGGTCGCAGACGGTGGCCGCGCTGAAGGCGTACCTGCCGGTGCTGATCGACTCGGGGTACTACTTCACAGCGCCACCGAACTGACGGTGTATGAGGGATGGGTGCAGTGGGTAGCGGGATTGGAGGCTAAACCACTCGAACGAGTGGATTGGAAGAACCGTTTCTGCGGTTTTCGGGCTTCTAGGGTGATCTCGCACCAATTCTCCCGGTGCCGCTGAGCACCGCCCCGAAAGGCCCATCCCCCATGCGTCTGCGCAACGCCACGATCGCCGCCGCCAGTGCGGTCGCCCTCGTCCTCGCCGTTCCCACGTCCGCGAACGCGGCGGTCGGTGACTTCCTCTACAAGGTCGGTCCCGGCGTTCCGGCCGGCATCGCCGACCCGGAGAGCCGCAGCTGCATCAACCTGTTCGGTGCGACGGAGGAACACCCCGCGTTCGCACCCCAGAACCTCACCGCGTCGACGGCCACGGTCTTCCTCGACTTCGACTGCAGCGGCGACACCTTCTACGTCATGAACCCGGGCAAGAAGCTCGGTGACCGGCTCAAGCTGCGTTCGGTCGTCTTCTCCTGAGCCGGGTTCAGGAGCACTTCCGGCGAAGCACGGGACAGTCCGGCGATCGGTTGGGATCGTTCCGGTGGCTCGACACCGGGAGCGGCCGTGCCCTCACCCGTCGCCGGGCTGCCCGCCCGGATCCGTGCGGACCGCTGATCCTCCACGTCGTGCCGGTGCTCGCAGCGGCCGGCTTCGGTGCCTACCGCGCGCTCGGGGCCGGGGGCACCGCCTCCGCCCGGCCGGTCGCGGCCGGCCCGCGCACCGGGGA
>NZ_JAKNTA010000169.1 GCF_022288725.1 Kitasatospora sp. A2-31
CCCCCCACCCCCTCGAAGAACGGGCCGGGCGCCCACGGGGCGGTCCCCGCCGCGGCGAGTGCGCCCGGGGGACGGGGGATGTACTGGGCCGCCTGGACGGGCAGCGAGACGAACCAGACGAGGGCCGCCTGCAGCAGGTAGACGATCCGCAGCGCGTACCGGGTGCGGGCCGCGCCCTCGGGGGCGCGGGCGAGCATTGCGGCGTAGCGCGGATCCTCCGGTGCGCCCCGGGAGCGCCACCAGATGTGTGCGGACAGGCGCAGACCCCAGACCACGACGAGCACGGTCGCGAGCAGTCGCCGCCCGGGGTCGCCGTGGCCGGCCGAGAGAAGGTAGCCACCGAGTGCGACCGCGGTGAACGCCAGGCCCCAGGCCACGTCCACACCGCGGTGACGGCCACGGCGCACCCCGACCGCGAAGGCCACGAGGAAGACGGCCAGGGACGCACCGGCGCTGACGGCCACGTTGAGGGCGAAGGCGTTGCCGTTCACGTCAGACCTCCGTTCCCGGCCCGGCGGACCGGGGATGCGTTCCCGCCACGGCGGGCGACCGCGACGGCACCTCCGCGGCACGGGGCGCTGAGCCGAACCGGGCTTCCGGGGGCTCCGGCGGCGCTCCGTCGAGCACGTCGCCCGGCCCCCCGGCGATCACCGCGGCGGTGCTCATGCCGTCACCTCCTCCCTGGTCAGGAGCAGCTGGTGGACGTCGAGGTAGCCGGTGCGGAAGCCGGCCTCGCAGTAGGCCAGGTAGAACTCCCACGTCCGCCGGAACACCTCGTCGAACCCGAGGCCGCCGAGTTGCGCGGACTGCTCGGCGAACCGCTCGCGCCACAGGCGCAGCGTCTCGGCGTAGTGGGGCCCGAACGCGTCGGTACGGGTGACCCGCAGCCGGGTGTGGCGCGCCGCGGTCTCCCGGATCGCGCGGACGGACGGGATCCGGCCGCCGGGGAAGATGTACTTGAGGATCCAGGTCTGGGTCCGGCTGCCGGCGAGCATCCGGTCGTGCGGCATCGAGATCGATTGCAGGGCGACCCGGCCGCCGGGGGCGAGGACCCGGTCGAGGGTGGCGAAGTAGTCCGGCCAGAACGGCCGGCCGACGGCCTCGATCATCTCCACGCTGACCACGGCGTCGTACACGCCCTCGGCGGCACGGTAGTCGCAGAGCCGGACCTCGGCGCGGTCGTCGAGCCCGGCACGGGCGATCCGGCGGCGGGCGAGGTCGAGCTGTTCCTCGGAGAGGGTGAGGCTGACCACGCGTGCGCCACGGGTGGCGGCACGCATGGCGAGTTCGCCCCAGCCGGTGCCGATCTCCAGCAGCCTGGTCCCGGGACCGACGCGGGCGAGATCGAGCAGGCGGTCGATCTTGCGGTGCTGGGCGGCGGGCAGCGCGTCCCAGCTCGCCTCCGGTGCGCCGCCGGGTGCCGTCGGGAAGATCGCCGATGAGTAGGTCATCGTCGGGTCGAGGAAGAGGGCGAACAGCTCGTTGGACAGGTCGTAGTGGCGG
>NZ_JAKNTA010000017.1:0-124740 GCF_022288725.1 Kitasatospora sp. A2-31
CCCCCTGACGGGGCGGACCTCCACCGGCGCAGCAGCGGCCCACTGCTCCAGCTGCCGCTCGACCAGGGCGATCCGGGCCAGTCCGGGGCAGTTCTTCCGGGCCCGTTGCAGGGCGACCCGCGCCTCGTCGAAGCGCCCGGTGGCGCCGAGCGCGGCGGCCAGCGAGCAGTCGGCCTCGGCTCGCCAGAACCGGGCGAAGTACATTCCGCGCTGCCCATGGCCGGCGGCAACAGCGTCGTCTAGCCGGTTCTCCAGACGGGCGAAGTCGATCGCGGCGGGGACGTTGCGGAGCACGGCCTTCGGCGGACCGTTGAACTCACCCATGATGGTCATCAGCCGGGGCAGGTACCGGTCGGGCGGGAGCTCGCCGGCGTCCGCCGCCCCCACGATCGCGCTGCCGATGATCAGAGCGGCGTCGACGGCGTCGGCCTGCGAACCCGCCTGCGCCAGACAGCGGCGGCCCCGTTCCTCGGCGTCGGCGTAGCGGCCCTCAGCGAGCGCCAGAACCGCCAGGTCGAAGTCCGGGTTGTCCTCGGGGGCCAGCTCCGGAGCCACGGCCCGCAGCTCGGCGATCCGCCCCTGCCAGAGGGCGACCCCGGCCCGGATGTTGGCCTCGGAGCCGAGGGCCAGCGAGGACGGCCGGAAGGGCATCAGCAGGAGGATGCGGCCGGTTCCGGTCGTCCCGCGCAGCGATCGCAGGACCCGAGCGGCAGTCGCGCTGAGGATGCCCGCGCCCACCGGCCAGTACGCCGTGCCGCCCGTTGCCAGCCAGAGAGCCAATGCGCTCTGGAGACCGACGGAGAGGGCGGTGCCGAGCCAGACCCGCAGGCGGGCCATCGGCGCCCGGGATATGCACCAGTTGACGTGCAGCGGGCCGGGGACCGCCCTGAGCTGGACGAGCGATCGGCCGATCACGGCCTCGGCCACGATCCGGCCGTAGCCGAGGCTGACGAGGAAGACCACCTTGCTCTGCAGCCGGGCGGTCAGCAGCACCCAGAGTTGCGCCAGGACGGCCGAGAGCCCGTACCCCGCGAGGTAGAGCGTCGGGACGAGGCCGAGGTCGGCTCTCCCGGTCAGGAACAGCCCGGTCACCGACACGGCGGCGAGCAGCAGCCAGAGGAAGTTCTTCACAGCCGGACAGGGTGACGGAAGGAGGCTTGCGGGTGAAAGGTGTGTGATCCAGCTGTGATCTTGGTCCCGCCCGGGGTCGCCGTTTCGGCCCACCTGGGTGGTTCCCCGTACGATAGGAGGAAGCCGTGGCATGTCCTGCCCGGCGGGTGGACCGGTAGTAGCAGGCGGAACGGGCGGCGGCGATCAACAGGGATCGCCGGTCGGCGTCTCGCGGGCCGGGCGCCGCAACCCACGATTCCGGGAGAATCCGCTAGGCATGCCCACGCGCAACGACATCCGTAACGTCGCCATCGTCGCCCACGTCGACCACGGCAAGACCACCCTGGTCGACGCCATGCTGAAGCAGGCCGGCGCCTTCGCCGCCCACCAGCAGCTCGACGACCGCATGATGGACTCGAACGACCTGGAGCGCGAGAAGGGCATCACCATTCTCGCGAAGAACACCGCGGTCAAGTACCACCCCAAGGACGGCGGCGCGCCGATCACCATCAACATCATCGACACCCCGGGCCACGCCGACTTCGGTGGCGAGGTCGAGCGCGGTCTGTCGATGGTGGACGCGGTCGTCCTGCTGGTCGACGCCTCCGAGGGCCCGCTGCCGCAGACCCGCTTCGTGCTGCGCAAGGCGCTCACCGCCCGTCTGCCCGTCATCCTCTGCATCAACAAGACGGACCGCCCGGACGCCCGGATCGACGAGGTCATCAACGAGACCTACGACCTCTTCCTGGACCTGGACGCGGACGAGGACCAGATCGAGTTCCCGATCGTCTACGCCTGCGCCCGTGACGGCGTCGCCTCGCTGACCAAGCCGGAGAACGGCACCGTCCCGGCCGACAGCACCAACCTGGAGCCGTTCTTCTCCACCATCCTGGAACACGTCCCGGCCCCGACGTTCGAGGAGGACGCGCCGCTCCAGGCCCACGTCACCAACCTCGACGCCGACAACTTCCTCGGCCGCATCGCGCTGCTCCGCGTCGAGCAGGGCGAGCTGCGCAAGGGCCAGACCGTGGCCTGGATCAAGCGTGACGGCACCATCTCCAACGTCCGCATCTCCGAGCTGCTGATGACCGAGGCGCTCACCCGCAAGCCGGCCGAGGTGGCGGGCCCCGGTGACATCTGCGCCGTCGCCGGCATCTCGGAGATCATGATCGGCGAGACCCTGGCCGACCCGGAGAACCCGATCGCGCTGCCGCTGATCACGGTGGACGAGCCGGCCATCTCGATGACCATCGGCACCAACACCTCGCCGCTGGTTGGCCGGGGCGGCAGCGGCAAGGGCGCGGACGCCAAGTCCGGCGTCAAGGTCGACCGGAAGGTCACCGCCCGTCAGGTGAAGGACCGCCTGGACCGCGAGCTGATCGGTAACGTCTCGCTGCGCGTCCTGGACACCGAGCGTCCGGACGCCTGGGAGGTCCAGGGCCGCGGTGAGCTGGCGCTGGCGATCCTCATCGAGACCATGCGCCGCGAGGGCTTCGAGCTGACCGTCGGCAAGCCGCAGGTGGTCACCAAGGAGGTCAACGGCAAGATCCACGAGCCCGTGGAGCGTCTGACCGTGGACGTCCCCGAGGAGCACATGGGCGCCGTCACCCAGCTGATGGGTGTCCGCAAGGGCCGGATGGACAACATGTCCAACCACGGCTCGGGCTGGGTCCGGATGGAGTTCGTCGTCCCGTCCCGCGGCCTGATCGGCTTCCGCACCGAGTTCCTCACCAGCACCCGCGGCACCGGCATCGCGCACTCGATCCACGAGGGCCACGAGCCGTGGTTCGGCACCCTGACCACCCGCAACAACGGTTCGCTGGTCGCCGACCGGGCCGGCGTCGTCACCGCCTTCGCGATGACCAACCTGCAGGAGCGCGGCGTGCTCTTCTGCGAGCCGGGCACCGAGGTGTACGAGGGCATGATCGTCGGCGAGAACTCGCGCTCCGACGACATGGACGTGAACATCACCAAGGAGAAGAAGCTCACCAACATGCGGTCCTCGACCGCCGACGTGGCCGAGTCGATCGTCCCCCCGCGCAAGCTCTCGCTGGAGCAGTCGCTGGAGTTCTGCCGCGAGGACGAGTGCATCGAGGTGACCCCGGAGACTGTTCGCATCCGTAAGGTCGTCCTCGACCAGAAGGACCGCGGCCGCACCGCCTCGCGCGCGAAGAAGGCGTGATCTCCGCCTTCCCGGGTCCTTTGGCCTGAAACGATCGCCCCCCTTTCCAATGGGAAGGGGGGCGATCTTTTTCAACTACTCCAAGTTGTCGACGCGCGTATAAACGGAATAGCGCTAACCGCGGTCGGGTGTCCGCTGAGCGAACACGGCAGTCCGTCATCCATGACGACTGTCCGTTTGGTACCTGTCTGAGTATGTCTCATATGTCCGATTTTCGAAACTTACCGACCGTTCATGTGACCTAATTGAGATCGGCAGTGTTCACTTTCGTGTCCGTGCGTGACGGATAGTGGGTGCAGTCAGGCTCGGGTCAAGGGTTAACGCGCAGGGGTGCGCGCCGAAACCACGAGCGCGGACGGCACAGCGGAAGCGGCGTCAGTCGCCCGAAGTGCTCTCCTCGTTGAAAAGTCGATTTCAGGAGGCATCCCCCATGCGCGGTGCAACCCAGACCAAGTGGCTCGTCGCGGCGACCGCGATCGCCCTCGCGGCGACCGCTTGCAGCACCAGCTCGAAGAGCAACGACAAGGCTTCCTCCGGCGGCGGCAGCATCGCCGTCCAGCTCGGCGAGCCGCAGCACGGTCTGGTTCCGCAGAACACCGCGGAGTCCGAGGGCACCGAGGTCGAGAACGCCCTCTTCGCCGGCCTGGTCGACTACGACTTCAAGACCAACGCCCCCAAGCTGCGCGTGGCCGAGTCGATCGAGACCACGGACAGCAAGGTCTGGACGATCAAGATCAAGGACGGCTACACCTTCCACAACGGTGAGAAGGTCACCGCCAAGTCCTTCGTGGACGCCTGGAACTGGGGCGCCAACCAGGACAACGCCGCCGAGGGCCTGCCCTTCTACGCGAAGATCGAGGGTTCCGAGGAGCTGGCCCCGGGCAAGGACAAGAAGCCCACCGCCAAGGAGCTCAAGGGCCTGAAGGTCGTCGACGACAAGACCTTCACCGTCACCCTCGCCGCGCCGTTCTCGCAGTTCAAGACCATGCTCGGGTACAACCCGTTCTACCCGCTGCCGCAGGCGTTCTTCGCCGACCCGAAGGCCTTCGGCGAGAAGCCGATCGGCAACGGCCCGTTCGAGATGGACGGCTCCTGGGAGCACAACAAGCAGATCAAGGTCAAGCGCTACGAGAACTTCCCGGCCTCGGACGGCAAGGCGAAGCTCCAGGGCGTCACCTTCAAGATCTACGACAACCTGGACACCGCGTACAACGACCTGCGCGCCGACAACATCCAGGCCACCGACAAGCTCCCGATCTCGGCGATGGCCGGCGTCAAGGCCGAGTTCGGCGACCGCTACATCTACAAGCCGGAGTCGGGCGTCGGCTACATCGGCTTCCCGATCGCCACCAACCCGGCCGCCTACGGCAAGCCGGAGATCCGCAAGGCGATCTCGATGGCGATCGACCGCGAGGCGATCACCAAGACCATCTTCTCGGGCACCCGCGTCCCGGCCGACGACTTCGTCAACCCGCTGATCCCGGGCTACCGCAAGGGCGCCATGGGCGACGCGGCCAAGTACGACCCGGCCAAGGCCAAGGAGCTCTTCACCCAGGCCGGCGGTGTTCCGAACAACACCATCGAGCTGGGCTACAACGCCGACGGTGGCCACAAGGAGTGGATCGAGGCCGTCGGCAACCAGCTGAAGAAGAACCTCGGCGTCGAGGTCACCTTCAAGCCGTTCGAGAAGTTCGGCAAGATCCTGGACGCGCTGGGCGACAAGCAGTACTCGGGCGCCTTCCGCATGGCGTGGTCGATGGACTACCCGTCGATCGAGGACTACCTGCGTCCGATCTTCTCCAAGGTCGCCATCGACAACGGCTCCAACTACGGCGGCTACGTCAACGAGAAGTTCGAGACCCTGCTCGACCAGGCCGACCAGGCCAAGACCGACGACGAGGCCCTGAAGCTGTACCAGCAGGCCGACGACGTCCTGATCCAGGACCTGCCGTACATCCCGGTGTACACCTACATGTCCTCCGCGGCCTACAGCAAGAAGATCAAGAACTTCGACACCGATGCCCAGGGTCGCATGAACCTGGCTCAGGTCGAGCTCGCCGGCTGATCTGGTAGTCAGACGAACGGGGGCGGGCGGACCGGACTACAGTCCGAGTCCTCCCGCCTCCCTTCCTTGTCCGAAAGTATGGAGGTCTGATGGGCCGCTATGTGATCCGCCGACTGATACAGGCGATCCCTGTCCTCATCGGTGCGACGTTGTTGATCTACGCCCTGGTCCACTACCTGCCGGGGGACCCGGTTCAGGCGCTGGCCGGCGAGAAGCGAGCCGACCCGATCGTGGCGGAGATGATCCGCCAGAAGTACCACCTGAACGACCCGTTCATCGTTCAGTACTGGAACTACATCTCCGGCGTCTTCCAGGGCGACCTGGGTGAGAGCCTGACCGGTCGCTCGGTGAGCGAAATGATCGGCGACGCCTTCCCGTACACCGTGAACCTCGCCCTGGTGGCCTTCGTCATCGAGGCGGTCATCGGTGTGGCGGCCGGTGTCATGGCGGCCCTGCGCAAGGGCAAGTTCCTGGACCAGCTGGTCCTCATCAGCACGCTGCTGGTGATCTCGATCCCGGTCTTCGTCACCGGCTTCATGCTCCAGCTGCTGCTCGGCGTCAAGCTGAAGAACGACTACGGTTTCGACTTCTTCTCGGTCTCGTTCAACGAGGACGACGGCATCCGCGCGTACCTGCTGCCGGCCTTCGTGCTGGCCTCGATGTCGCTGGCCTACGTCGCCCGCCTGACCCGCACCAGCCTGATGGAGACCATGCGCGCGGACTACGTCCGCACCGCGGTCGCCAAGGGTCTGAAGCGCCGTCGGGTGATCGGGCGTCACGCCCTGCGCAACGCGCTGATCCCGATCGTCACCTTCCTCGGCGCCGACCTCGGTGGCCTGATGGGTGGCGCGGTGATCACCGAGAGGATCTTCAACATGCACGGCATCGGCGGTCTGCTCGCCCAGTCCGTGTACCAGAAGCAGGGCACGGTCATCGTCGGCGTCGTCACGCTGCTCGTGATGATCTACCTGGTCACCACCCTGCTCGTGGACCTGCTGTACGCCGTGCTCGACCCGAGGATCCGCTATGAGTGACACCATCACCAAGGGCCCCGAGGCCCAGCCCGAGGACAACACCTCGAAGACCGCCCCGGAGAAGAAGCAGAAGCCCGAGCGCGTCGCGAGCCTCTGGTCGGACGCCCTGTACGACCTGCGCCGCAACCCGATCTTCGTCATCGGTGCCGTGCTGGTCACCTTCCTGGTGGTCCTGTCGATCGTGCCGCAGTGGTTCACCGACGGCAGCCCGTTCGACGGTGGCGCCTGCGACCTGGCCAACTCCCTGAAGCGGCCGGACGCCGAGCACTGGTTCGGCTACGACGTCCAGGGTTGCGACATCTACACCCGCACGGTGTGGGGCGCCCGCAACTCGATCATCGTCGGCATCCTGACCACCGTGATGGTCACCGTGGCCGGCTCCCTGCTCGGCCTGCTGGCCGGCTGGAAGGGCGGGATCATCGACTCGATCCTGTCCCGCTTCACGGAGATCTTCTTCTCGATCCCGCTCCTGCTCGGCGGCATGCTGATCATGTCGATGTGGGGCGAGGGCAACGCCGTCTCCGTGTCGGTCGTCATGGCCGTCCTCGGCTGGCCGCAGATCTTCCGCATCATGCGCGCCTCCGTGCTCTCCAACAAGAACAACGACTACGTGATGGCGGCCCGTGCGCTGGGCGCCGGCAGCGGCCGGATCACCTTCCGGCACATCCTGCCGAACGCCATCGCGCCGGTCATCGTCGTGGCCGCGATCTCCCTGGGCGTCTACATCGGCGCCGAGGCCGCCCTGTCGTACCTCGGCATCGGCGTGCAGCCGCCGCAGATCTCCTGGGGTCTGATGATCAGCGACGCGTCGGTCCGCTTCCTGAACGCGCCGCACGTGCTGCTCTTCCCGTCGGCCGCGCTGAGCATCACCGTGCTGGCCTTCATCATGCTCGGCGACGCGGTCCGCGACGCCCTCGACCCGAAGCTCCGCTGAGAGAAGAGGTGACGACCCGATGACCACCGTGATCGAGAAGAACCAGAAGAGCGGCCGCCTTGAGGTTGGCACCCCGCTGCTGGAGGTCCGCGACCTCCACGTGGAGTTCCACACTCGGGACGGCGTCGCGAAGGCCGTGAACGGCGTCAACTACTCCGTGGCCGCCGGTGAGACCCTGGCGGTGCTCGGCGAGTCCGGCTCCGGCAAGTCGGTGACCGCCCAGACCATCATGGGCATCCTCGACATGCCGCCCGGCAAGATCAGCCAGGGCCAGATCCTCTTCCGCGGCGAGGACATGCTCGCCATGAAGGAGGAGCAGCGCCGGCAGATCCGTGGCCAGAAGATCGCGATGATCTTCCAGGACGCGCTCTCCTCGCTGAACCCGGTGATGACCGTCGGTGCCCAGCTCGGCGAGATGTTCCGGGTGCACCGCGGCGCTTCCCGGAAGGAGGCGCGGGACAAGGCCATCGAGCTGATGGAGCGGGTGCGCATCCCCGCGGCCAAGCAGCGCGTGGGTGACTACCCGCACCAGTTCTCCGGCGGTATGCGCCAGCGCATCATGATCGCGATGGCGCTCTCCATGGAGCCCGACCTGATCATCGCCGACGAGCCCACCACCGCCCTGGACGTGACCGTCCAGGCGCAGGTGATGGACCTGCTGGCGGAGCTGCAGGCCGAGTACAACATGGGCCTGATCCTGATCACCCACGACCTCGGCGTGGTCGCCGACGTCGCGGACAAGATCGCCGTCATGTACGCGGGCCGGATCGTCGAGACCGCCCCGGTGCACGAGCTGTACTCCAACCCCGCGCACCCCTACACCAAGGGCCTGCTCCGCTCCATCCCGCGCCTGGACCAGAAGGGCCAGGAGCTCTACGCGATCAAGGGCCTCCCCCCGAACCTGCTGAAGGTCCCGGCCGGCTGCGCGTTCAACCCCCGCTGTGACGTCGCCACCGACCTGTGCCGCTCGGAGATCCCGAAGCTGCACCAGGTGACCGACAAGGACGGCAAGGAGCTCACCGGCCGCCGCAGCGCGTGCCACCTCTGGAAGGAGACCCTCCATGGCTGAGCCCATCCTGGAGGTCAAGGACCTGGTCAAGCACTACCCGCTGACCCAGGGCATCCTCTTCAAGAAGCAGGTCGGCGCGGTCAAGGCGGTCGACGGCGTCTCGTTCGACCTGATGAAGGGCGAGACGCTCGGCATCGTCGGCGAGTCCGGCTGTGGCAAGTCCACGCTGGCCAAGGTGCTGATGAACCTGGAGCGGGCCACCTCCGGCCAGGTCCTGTTCAAGGGCGAGGACATCTCCAAGCTGTCCGGCGCGGCCCTCAAGGCCGTCCGCCGGAACATCCAGATGGTGTTCCAGGACCCGTACACCTCGCTGAACCCGCGCATGACGGTCGGCGACATCATCGGGGAGCCGTTCGAGATCCACCCCGAGGTGGCGCCGAAGGGCGACCGTCGCAAGGCGGTCCAGGACCTGCTGGACGTCGTCGGTCTGAACCCGGAGTACATCAACCGGTACCCGCACCAGTTCTCCGGCGGCCAGCGCCAGCGCATCGGCATCGCCCGCGGTCTCGCGCTCAAGCCCGAGATCATCATCTGTGACGAGCCGGTCTCCGCCCTGGACGTGTCCGTCCAGGCGCAGGTCATCAACCTGCTGGAGCAGCTGCAGAGCGACTTCGAGCTCTCCTACATGTTCATCGCGCACGACCTCTCCATCGTCCGGCACATCTCCGACCGCGTCGGCGTGATGTACCTCGGCAAGATGGTCGAGATCGGCACCGACGAGGAGATCTACGACAACGCCACCCACCCGTACACCCAGGCGCTGCTCTCCGCGGTGCCGGTGCCGGACCCGGGTGCGCGCGAGAGCCGCGACCGGATCATCCTGACCGGCGACATCCCCTCGCCGGCCAACCCGCCGTCCGGCTGCCGCTTCCGCACCCGCTGCTGGAAGGCGGAGGAGCGCTGCAGCACCGAGGTCCCGCTGCTCGCGGTGCCCGAGGTGCTGACCGGTGCGGCCAAGCACCAGTCGGCGTGCCACTTCGCCGAGGTCCGGGAGACGGCCGCCGCCGTCTGATCCCCGAGGCGTCACCCGGAAGGGCCCGCGGCTTTCGAGCCGCGGGCCCTTCCGGCGTTCCGTCAACCCGGGAGGGCAGGCGCCTGCACCCGTCCGGGGGTACCCGGCTCGCGCCGCCGCGAGGCCGCGCTTCTCATGGGGTGTGATGCGACACACACCTTGAGGAGGGACCTCCATGCCCGCAGCCACCCGCGCTCGATGGGTCCTCGCCGGTGCGACATCCGTGGCCCTGGTGGCCAGCGGGTGCAGCAGCGGCGGAGGCGGCAGCAGCTCGTCGGACAGCAACAAGACCTTCAGCTACCAGAGCAGCGAGCCGCAGAACCCGCTGCAGCCGGCCAACGCGAACGAGACCGGTGGCGGTCGCATCATCCAGAACCTCTTCAAGGGCCTCGTCGACTACGACCCGAGCAACGCCAAGCTGCGCATGCAGGTCGCCGAGAGCATCGACACCAGTGACTCGCAGACCTTCAACGTCACCCTGAAGTCCGGCTGGACCTTCCACGACGGCTCCCCGGTCAAGAGCAGCAGCTTCGTCGACGCCTGGAACTGGGGCGCGACGTCCACCAACAACCAGATCAACAGCTCCTGGTTCTCGGACATCGAGGGTTACAAGGACGTCCACCCGGAGAGCGGCCAGCCGACCGCCACCAAGATGTCCGGGCTGACCGTCGTCGACGACACGCACTTCACGATCAAGCTGAGCGGCAAGGTCTCGTACTTCGAGTACAAGCTCGGCTACATCGCCTTCTCCCCGCTGCCGGCCGGCTTCTTCAACGACCCGGCCGGGTACGGGCAGAAGCCGGTGGGCAACGGCCCCTACCAGTTCGTCAGCTGGGACCACAACCAGCAGGTGGTCACCAAGACCTACCCGAACTACCAGGGCGTGGACAAGCCGAAGAACGGCGGCGTCGTCTTCAAGATGTACAGCACCGCCGAGGCCGCCTACGCGGACCTGCAGTCCAACAACCTGGACGTGATGGACCAGGTGCCGCCCTCCGCCCTGGCCACCTACAAGAACGACCTGGGCGACCGCGCGATCGACTCCCCGCAGGGCGCCATCCAGAACCTCGGCTTCACGCTGTACCAGTCGGACTGGGCCGCGCCGGAGAAGGCCCTCGTCCGCCAGGGCATCTCGATGGCCATCGACCGCGACACCATCACCAAGACGGTGCTCCAGGGCTCGCGCGCGCCCGCCAGCGCCTGGGTCGCGGACGGCGTCGAGGGTTACAAGTCGGGCCAGTGCGGGGACTTCTGCACGTTCAACCCGGACAAGGCGAAGCAGCTGATCACCCAGGGCGGTGGCGTCCCGAACAACAAGCTGACGATCACCTACAACGCCGACGGCGGCCACAAGGAGTGGGTCGACGCGGTCTGCAACTCGATCCGGCAGAGCACCGGGGTGGAGTGCGTCGGCGACCCGAAGCCCGACTTCAAGACCGCCCGCGCGGCGATCACCGGGCACCAGATCGACGGCATGTTCCGCACCGGCTGGGTGCAGGACTACCCGCTGAACGCCAACTTCCTCGCCGACGTGTACCGGACCGGCGCCGCGTCCAACGACTTCGGCTACAGCAACCCGCAGTTCGACCAGCTGGCCACCCAGGCGGACCAGGCGGACAGCGTCCAGGGCTCGGTGACCGGCTACCAGCAGGCGGAGGCGGTGCTGGGCAGCGGCATGCCGGCCATCCCGCTCTGGTACTACCGCACCAACTCGGGCTACTCCAACAACGTCCAGAACGTCAGCTTCGACTCCTTCGGAAACCCGGCCTGGACCCAGGTCGAGGTCAAGGGCTGATTCCCTCCTCGCCCGCCATCGGGCAGGAGGGGCCCACCCCTCGCCCGGCATCGGGCAGGAGGGGCCCAAACCCGGCCGGCCCCGCCCTCCCCGCACAGGGGGCGGGGCCCGGGCACTCGGCCCCATCGGCCAGCCGGCCGGTCGGTCACCTAGGAAGGAGGGCTCGGATGGGCAGTTACGTGCTGCGGCGGGTGCTGCAGATGATCCCCGTGTTCTTCGGCGCCACGCTGCTGATCTTCCTGTTGGTCTACGCGCTGCCGGGCGATCCGGTCTCGGCGCTGTTCGGGCAGAAGGCCGCCGACCCCGCGGTGGTGGCCAACCTCAAGCACAAGTACTACCTCGACCAGCCGGTCTGGAAGCAGTACCTCCACTACATGGGCAACCTCTTCCAGGGCGACTTCGGCACCAGCTTCACCGGCCGCTCGGTCACCGACATCATGGCGGACGCCTTCCCGGTGACGATCAGGCTCGCGCTGCTCGCCTTCGGTTTCGAGCTGATCTTCGGTCTGGCGCTCGGCCTGGTCTCCGGTCTGCGACGCGGCAGCATCGAGGACACCGCGGTCCTCTTCCTCACCCTGGTGGTGATCTCGATCCCGGTCTTCGTGCTCGCGTACATCGCCCAGACGATCTTCGCGACCAACCTGGGCTGGGTCACGCCGACGGTGCAGGACTCCACCGACATCTCCCAGCTGATCCTGCCCGCCATCGTGCTCGGCTCGCTCTCGCTCGCGTTCGTGGCCCGCCTCACCCGCACGTCCATCGGCGAGAACCTGCGGGCCGACTACATGCGCACGGCGGTCGCCAAGGGCCTGCCCCGCCGGACCATCGTGAGCCGGCACCTGCTGCGCAACTCGCTGATCCCGGTGGTCACCTTCCTCGGCACCGACCTCGGCGCGCTGATGGGCGGCGCCATCGTCACCGAGGGGATCTTCAACGTGCAGGGCATCGGCAACGTCCTGTACCGGGCGATCAACCAGAAGGAGGGCCCCACCGTGGTCGGCATCGTGACCGTCCTGGTGATCGTCTACCTGGTCGCCTCCCTGATCGTCGACCTGCTCTACGCGGTCCTGGACCCGAGGATCCGCTATGCCTGACCTGCACGACGAGGGCGACTTCGAGCCGCACCCGAAGCCGGGCGTCGACCACCTGGACTTCGCGGGGGAGCAGGGCATGGCGGTCGAGCTGGAGACCCTGGTCGAGGAGAACGTCACCAAGCGGGAGGAGGCGCGCAGCCTCTGGGGCGACGCCTGGCGGGACCTCCGGCGGCGGCCGATCTTCCTGATCTCCGCGCTGCTGATCCTGCTGCTGATCATCATGTCGATCTTCCCCTGGGCCTTCACCGACGCCAATCCGCGCAAGGCCGACCTGGTCCACGACTACCTCAAACGGCCGGACTGGACGGACTTCTTCGGCGCCGGCTGGTTCGGCTACGACGCCCAGGGCCGCTCCATCTACGCCCGGGTGGTGTACGGCGCCCGGGCCTCGATCACCGTCGGCATCTTCGTCACGGCGGGGGTCACCCTGCTCGGCGGCCTGACCGGCATGGTGGCCGGCTACTTCGGCGGCGCGGTGGACGCGGTGCTCTCCCGGATCATCGACATCTTCTTCGGCGTCCCGCTGCTGCTCGGCGCCCTGGTGCTGCTGAACGGCTTCTCCAGCCGCACGGTCTGGGCGGTGGTCCTCGCGCTCGTCGTCCTCGGCTGGACCCAGATCGCCAGGGTCATGCGCGGTGCCGTCCTGACCGTCAAACAGGCCGACTACGTGATGGCCGGACGGGCACTCGGCGCCGGTACCGGGCGGCTGATGGTCCGCCACATCCTGCCGAACGCGGTGGCGCCGGTGATCGTGGTGGCGACCATCGCGCTCGGCGGCTACATCGCCACCGAGGCCACGCTGAGCTTCCTCGGCATCGGCCTGCAGGACCCGACCATCTCCTGGGGCATCGACATCGCCTCGGCCCAGAAGGTGATCCGGACGGCGCCGTACGTCATGTTCTTCCCGGCCGCGGCGCTCTCCGTCACCGTGCTGGCCTTCATCATGATGGGCGACGCGGTCCGCGACGCCCTCGACCCGAAGCTGCGCTGAGCGAAGGGGAGCGATTGTGACCACAGAGGTCGACACCGGGAAGCCGGAGCGGGAGGCGCCCTTCGAGGGGCCGCTGCTCGACGTCCGGGACCTGCACGTCGAGTTCGTCACCCGGGACGGGGTGGCCCGGGCGGTCAACGGCGTCAACTACAGCGTGCGGGCCGGGGAGACGCTCGCGGTGCTCGGTGAGTCCGGCTCGGGCAAGTCGGTGACCGCGCAGGCGATCATGGGCATCCTCGACATGCCGCCGGCCCGCATCCCCCGGGGCGAGATCCGCTTCCGGGGCCGGGACATGCTGACGATGGGCAAGGAGGAGCGGCGGAAGATCCGTGGCCAGAAGATCGCGATGATCTTCCAGGACGCGCTCTCCTCGCTCAACCCGGTGCTCACCGTGGGCTTCCAGCTCGGCGAGATGTTCCGCGCGCACCGCGGAACCTCGCGCAAGGAGGCCAGGGAGAAGGCCGTCGAACTGATGGACCGGGTGCGCATCCCCGCGGCCAAGCAGCGCGTCGGCGACTACCCGCACCAGTTCTCCGGCGGCATGCGCCAGCGCATCATGATCGCGATGGCCCTGGCACTGGAGCCGGACCTGATCATCGCGGACGAGCCCACCACCGCCCTGGACGTGACCGTCCAGGCCCAGGTGATGGACCTGCTGGCCGAACTGCAGGCCGAGTACCACATGGGCCTGATCCTGATCACCCACGACCTCGGCGTGGTCGCCGACGTCGCGGACAAGATCGCGGTGATGTACGCGGGCCGGATCGTCGAGACCGCCCCGGTGCACGAGCTCTACGCCCGGCCGGCCCACCCCTACACCAAGGGCCTGCTGGACTCCATCCCGCGCCTGGACCAGAAGGGCCAGGAGCTGTACGCGATCAAGGGCCTGCCGCCCAATCTGCTGCGGATCCCGCCGGGCTGCGCCTTCAACCCGCGCTGCCCCCGGGCCCAGGCGATCTGCCGGAGCGAGGTACCGGACCTCTTCCCGGTGACCGAGGACGACGGTACCGAGCTGGCCGGGCGGGGCAGCGCCTGCTTCTTCTGGAAGGAGACCCTCCATGACCGCTGACGGGGCCACCGCGATGGGGGCGTCGGTGCCGCAGGAGGTGGCCTTCACGCACGAGGTGCGGCGCGGCGAGCCGATCCTGGAGGTGCGGGAGCTGGTCAAGCACTTCCCGCTGACCCAGGGCGTCGTCTTCAAGAAGCAGGTCGGCGCGGTGAAGGCGGTCGACGGGGTCTCGTTCGACCTGATGCAGGGGGAGACGCTCGGCATCGTGGGGGAGTCGGGCTGCGGGAAGTCCACGCTGGCCAAGGTGCTGATGAGCCTGGAGCCGGCCAGCAGCGGGTCGGTCCGCTACAAGGGCGAGGAGATCTCCCGGCTCTCCGGCGCCGGGTTGAAGGCGGTCCGCCGGAACATCCAGATGGTGTTCCAGGACCCGTACACCTCGCTGAACCCGCGCATGACGGTCGGCGACATCATCGGGGAGCCGTTCGAGATCCACCCCGAGGTGGCGCCGAAGGGCGGCCGCCGCAAGGCGGTCCAGGACCTGCTGGACGTCGTCGGTCTGAACCCGGAGTACATCAACCGGTACCCGCACCAGTTCTCCGGCGGCCAGCGCCAGCGCATCGGCATCGCCCGGGGGTTGGCGCTCAAGCCGGAGGTGATCATCTGTGACGAGCCGGTCTCCGCGCTCGACGTCTCCGTTCAGGCGCAGGTGATCAACCTGCTGGAGCAGCTGCAGAGCGAGTTCAACCTCTCGTACATGTTCATCGCGCACGACCTCTCCATCGTCCGGCACATCTCCGACCGCGTCGGCGTGATGTACCTCGGCAAGGTGGTCGAGATCGGCACCGACGCGGAGATCTACGACCACGCGACCCATCCGTACACCCAGGCGCTGCTCTCAGCGGTTCCCGTGCCGGACCCGCAGGCGCGCGAGACCCGCGACCGGATCGTGCTGACCGGGGACGTGCCCTCGCCGGCCAACCCGCCGTCCGGCTGCCGCTTCCGCACCCGCTGCTGGAAGGCGCAGGAGAAGTGCGCCCTGGAGGTCCCGTTGTTGGCGGCGCCCTCCTGGCTGGACGGGCTCGCGCGGCACGACTCGGCCTGCCACTTCGCGGCCGAGCGCGGGGCGGAGTCCGGGGGTGCGGCCGGCCCGCCAGAAACCGTTTGACGTCGCCGGTCCACCCGGCGAACCAGGGCGCGCCCTCCCCCCGGAGGGCGCGCCCTGCTGTTGTCCTGCGGAAACTCCGGAATTCCCGGCCGGAATTGATCATTACGCTCCGTAAAGCATCGGATACCGGCGCTTGTCGTCCGTTATCCGGAATCCGGAGCGGAGCCCTCCGGGCGCGATATGCAGGAATTGGAGCGCATTGTCACGACTTGGTCTGAGCATGTAATTGAAAAGAGATGTGACGGCGATTCCGCGGAAGGGGTCGGGTGATCGATAGTTGCTCTGCGCATATCAGCGGTCACCTCGCCAACTGCGTGGATCGGCCCTGCGATGTCGTCCTCCGCCATGTCCGGCACACCGAGTGGCGGGACCTGCCGTTCGTTCGTAAGCCCCTAAATCGAGGAGCAGTTGAATGAGGCTCACCAAGACGATGCGTTGGACCGCGCTGGCGGCGTGCACCGCGCTGGCGATCTCCGCCTGCAGCACCGGTGGCGACAAGAAGTCGTCGGACCAGGGGAGTGCCGGATCCGGCAAGAAGGGCGGCTCGATCAGCATCGAGTCGGGTGAGCCGCAGCACGGCCTGGTGCCGCAGAACACCGCCGAGTCCGAGGGCGCGCAGGTCCTGGCCCAGCTCTTCGCCGGCCTGGTGGAGTACGACCGCAAGACCAACGCCCCGACCCTGCGGGTCGCCCAGTCGATCGAGACCACCGACGCCACCACCTGGACGATCAAGCTCAAGGACGGCTACACCTTCCACAACGGCGAGAAGGTCGTCGCGCAGAACTTCGTCGACGCCTGGAACTACGGGGCCAACCAGGACAACGCGCAGGAGGGCCTGCCCTTCTACGACAAGATCCTCGGCGCCGACGAGCTGGCGCCGGGCAAGGACAAGAAGCCGGCCGCCAAGGAGCTCAAGGGCCTCAAGGTGGTGGACGACAAGACCTTCACGGTGACCCTCAAGGCGCCGTTCTCGCAGTTCAAGACCATGCTCGGCTACACCGCGTTCTACCCGCTGCCGAAGGCCTTCTTCACCGACCCGAAGGCCTTCGAGGAGGCGCCGATCGGCAACGGGCCGTTCCAGATGGACGGCAAGTGGGAGCACAACAAGCAGATCAAGGTGAAGCGGTACGAGAACTTCCCCGCGGCGGACGGAAAGGCGAAGCTGGATTCCGTCACCTTCAAGATTTACGACAAGCTGGACACCGCGTACAACGACCTGCGTGCGGACAACATCCAGATCACCAACAAGCTGCCGATCTCGGCGATGTCGACCGTCGCGCAGGAGTTCGGTGAGCGCTACATCTACAAGCCGGAATCCGGGGTCGGCTTCCTCGGATTCCCGATCTCGACGAATCCGGCGTTCGGAAAGCCGGAGATCCGCAAGGCGATCTCGATGGCGATCGACCGGGAGTCGATCACCAAGACGATCTTCTCCGGGACCCGCAAGCCGGCCGACGACTTCATCAGCCCGATCATCCCGGGCTACCGCCAGGGCGCGCTCGGCGACGCCGCCAAGTACAACCCGGCGAAGGCGAAGGAGCTCTTCACCCAGGCCGGCGGCCTGCCCGGAAACACCCTGGAGATCGGGTACAACGCGGACGGCGGCCACAAGGAGTGGATCGAGGCCGTCGGCAACCAGCTGAAGAGCAACCTCGGCATCGAGGTCACCTTCAAGCCGTTCGAGAAGTTCGGCGCGATCCTCACCGCGCTCGGTGAGCACAAGTACTCCGGCGCGTTCCGGATGGCCTGGCAGATGGACTACCCGTCGATCGAGAACTACCTGCGGCCGATCTTCTCCAAGATCGCCATCGAGAACGGGTCCAACTACGGCGGCTACGTCAACGAGGACTTCGAGGCCCTGCTCGCCAAGGCCGACTCGGCCACCTCGGACACCGAGGGCATCAAGCTCTACCAGCAGGCCGACGACATCCTGATCAAGGAACTGCCGTACATCCCGGTGTACACGTACATGACCTCCGGCGCCTACACCAAGGCCGTGAAGAACGTGGTCATCGACGCCCAGAACCGGATCGACCTCGCCAACGTCGAGCTGGCCTGACCTCGAACCCGTTGACCGGCACGCCCCGACGGGCGGCGCGGGGGACCCCCGCGCCGCCCGGCTCCGGCGTGCCCCGAACCACGAGGAGGCCGCATGGGCCGCTATGTGGTCCGCCGGATGATCCAGGCCATACCTGTGATCCTCGGCGCGACGTTCCTGATCTACGCACTGGTCTTCCTGCTGCCTGGCGACCCCATCACGGCACTGGCCGGTGAGAAGCGGCAGGACCCCGCCGTGGTCGCGGTCCTGAGGGACCGCTACCACCTGGACGACCCGTTCTTCGTCCAGTACTGGGACTACCTGGTCGGACTGTTCAAGGGCGACTTCGGCGAGGACTACCGCGGCAACGAGGTCGTCGACGTGATGACCCGCGCGTTCCCGTACACCATCAACCTCGCGGTGGCCGCGGTGGCGCTGGAGATGGCGGTCGGCGTCGCCGCCGGCGTGCTGGCCGCCCTCCGGCGCGGACGGTTCCTCGACAACCTGGTGCTGATCTCCACCCTGATGGTCATCTCCATCCCGACCTTCGTGATCGGCTTCGTGCTCCAGCTGCTCCTGGGCGTGAAGCTGAAGAACGACTGGGGCATCGACTTCTTCACGGTCTCCTTCAACGAGGAGGCGGGCTTCCGCTCCTACCTGCTGCCGGCGTACGTGCTGGCCGCGACCTCACTGGCGTACGTCGCCCGGCTGACCCGGACCAGCCTGATCGAGGTGATGCGGGCGGACTACGTTCGAACGGCGGTCGCCAAGGGCCTCAGCCCGTTCCGGGTGGTGATCCGGCACGGCCTGCGCAACGCGCTGATCCCGATCGTGACCTTCATCGGCATGGACCTCGGCGGGCTGATGGGCGGAGCGGTGATCACCGAGGGCATCTTCAACATCCCCGGGGTCGGACACCAGCTCTTCCAGTCCGTCTACCTGCGGGAACGCACCATCGTGGTGGGCATCGTCAGCGCCCTGGTGCTGGTCTACCTGTTCGCCAACCTGGTGGTCGACCTGCTGTACGCCGTCCTTGACCCGAGGATCCGCTATGAGTGAGCCGACGAAGAGCGAGAACACGAAGGCGGCGATCCCGGGCCAGGCCGGCTCCGGACCGTCCGGGGACGGCTCGGCCGGGACCGGGCCGGCCGCCCGGGCCGCGGGCGCGGTCGCGGACGCCGCCACCGCCAAGAGCGGCGCTACGGGCACCGAGCGGGTGGCCAGCCTCTGGACCGACGCCTGGTACGACCTGCGCCGCAACCCGCTGTTCCTGATCGGCGCCTTCCTGGTGGTGCTCATGGTGGCGCTGTCCGTCGCCCCGCAGCTGTTCACCGACCGGGACCCGACCGAGGGCGGCTTCTGCAACCTCGCCGACTCGCTGAAGCGCCCCAGCGCGGACCACTGGTTCGGCTTCGACGTCCAGGGCTGCGACATCTACACCCGCACGGTCTGGGGCGCCCGCAACTCCATCATCGTCGGCATCCTGACGACCTCGCTGGTGGTCGCCATCGGGGGCACCCTCGGGCTCTGGGCCGGCTGGGTGGGCCGGCTCTGGGACAGCACGCTCTCGCGGGTCACCGAGATCTTCTTCGCCATCCCGCTGCTGCTCGGCGGCATGCTGATCATGTCGACCTGGGGCAAGGGCAACGCCTGGACGGTCTCCGCGGTGATGGCCGTGCTCGGCTGGCCGCAGATCTACCGGCTGATGCGCTCGGCGGTGCTCTCCAACAAGCACAACGACTACGTGGTGGCGGCGCGGGCGCTCGGCGCCGGCACCGGGCGGATCGTCACCCGGCACATCCTGCCGAACGCGGTCGCCCCGGTGATCGTGGTGTCGACCATCAACCTGGGCGTCTACATCGGTGCCGAGGCCGCGCTCTCGTACCTCGGCATCGGCATCCAGTCCCCGGCCATCTCCTGGGGTCTGATGATCAGTGACGCGCAGTCCCGCTTCCTGACCGCCCCCCACGTGCTGCTCTTCCCGGCCGTCGTGCTGAGCATCACCGTGCTGGCGTTCATCATGCTCGGCGACGCGGTCCGCGACGCCCTCGATCCGAAGCTGCGATAGGAGGGCCGCGGACGATGAGTGACACGACGAAGCCGGCGAAGCCGTCCCGGGACGGCGCGCCGCGCCCGGACGCGGTGGAGCTGCTCGGCGGCGGCCGGGAGGGCCTGGAGCCCGGCACCCCGCTGCTGGAGGTCGACGACCTGCACATCGAGTTCCACACCCGCGACGGCGTGGCCAAGGCCGTCAACGGTGTGAGCTACTCGGTGGCGGCCGGTGAGACCCTGGCGGTGCTCGGCGAGTCCGGCTCGGGCAAGTCGGTGACCGCGCAGGCGATCATGGGCATCCTCGACATGCCGCCCGGGAAGATCACCGCGGGCGCCATCCGCTTCCGTGGCCGGGACCTGCTCACCATGGCCCCCAAGGCGCGGCGGGCGGTCCGCGGCCGGAAGATCGCGATGATCTTCCAGGACGCGCTCTCCTCGCTCAACCCGGTGCTCACGGTGGGCTACCAGCTCGGCGAGATGTTCCGGGTGCACCAGGGCGCCTCGCGCCGGGAGGCCCAGGCCAAGGCGATCGAGCTGATGGAGCGGGTGCGCATCCCGGCCGCGCGACAGCGCGTGGGTGACTACCCGCACCAGTTCTCCGGCGGCATGCGCCAGCGCATCATGATCGCGATGGCGCTCTCCATGGAGCCCGACCTGATCATCGCCGACGAGCCCACCACCGCCCTGGACGTGACCGTCCAGGCGCAGGTGATGGACCTGCTGGCGGAGCTGCAGGCCGAGTTCAACATGGGTCTGATCCTGATCACCCACGACCTCGGCGTGGTCGCCGACGTCGCGGACAAGATCGCGGTGATGTACGCGGGCCGGATCGTCGAGACCGCCCCGGTGCACGAGCTCTACGCCCGGCCGGCCCACCCGTACACCAAGGGCCTGCTCAACTCGATCCCCCGGCTGGACCAGAAGGGGCAGAGCCTCTACGCCATCCAGGGCCTGCCGCCGAGCCTGCTGCGGATCCCCGAGGGCTGCGCCTTCAACCCGCGCTGCGACCGGGCGGCGGACCGCTGCCGCACCGAACTCCCGCGGCTGATTCCGGTGCTGGACGCCGAGGGCGCCGATCTGCCGGGCCGCCGCAGCGCCTGCCACTTCTGGAAGGAGACCCTCCATGGCTGAGCCCATCCTGGAGGTCAGCGACCTGGTCAAGCACTACCCGCTGACGCAGGGCATCGTCTTCAAGCGGCAGATCGGCGCGGTCAAGGCGGTGGACGGCGTCTCCTTCGAACTGCGCAAGGGGGAGACGCTCGGCATCGTCGGCGAGTCCGGCTGTGGCAAGTCCACGCTGGCCAAGGTGCTGATGAACCTGGAGCGGGCCACCTCGGGCCGGGTGCTGTTCAAGGGCGAGGAGATCACCCGGCTCTCCGGCGCAGGGTTGAAGGCCGTCCGCCGGAACATCCAGATGGTGTTCCAGGACCCGTACACCTCGCTGAACCCGCGCATGACGGTCGGCGACATCATCGGGGAGCCGTTCGAGATCCACCCCGAGGTGGCGCCGAAGGGCGACCGTCGCAAGGCGGTCCAGGACCTGCTGGACGTCGTCGGTCTGAACCCGGAGTACATCAACCGGTACCCGCACCAGTTCTCCGGCGGCCAGCGCCAGCGCATCGGCATCGCCCGGGGGTTGGCGCTCAAGCCGGAGGTGATCATCTGCGACGAGCCGGTCTCCGCGCTCGACGTCTCCGTTCAGGCGCAGGTGATCAACCTGCTGGAGCAGCTGCAGAGCGAGTTCGAGCTCTCCTACATGTTCATCGCGCACGACCTCTCGATCGTCCGGCACATCTCCGACCGCGTCGGCGTGATGTACCTCGGCAAGATGGTCGAGATCGGGACGGAGGACGAGATCTACTCCCACCCGACCCACCCGTACACCCAGGCGCTGCTCTCCGCGGTGCCCGTGCCGGACCCGACCGGCCGGGAGCAGCGCGAGCGCATCCTGCTCAGCGGCGACCTGCCCTCGCCGGCCAACCCGCCGTCCGGCTGCCGGTTCCGCACCCGCTGCTGGAAGGCGGAGGAGCGCTGCAGCACCGAGGTCCCGCTGCTCGCGGTGCCGTCCGGGCTGAGCGGTCCGGCGGCGCACGAGTCGGCGTGCCACTTCGCCGAGGTCCGGGACGTGATCGGTACGGCCTGAGCACGCGGCGTCCGGGCACGCGGCCTGAGCACGCGGCGTCCGGGCACGCGGCGTCCGGGCCCCGGGGCCACGCCGGCCCCGGGGTCCGGACCGTTCCGGCTCCGGCTGCTACTTGGTGAAGCCGACGTTCTCCCAGACGATGTCGGAGAGGCCGTGCGCCCCGAGGTTGGCGAGGTTGGCGCGGGCACCGAAGAGCTGCGGGCGCTGGTAGAGCGGCAGCACGCCGGCCACCTTCCACAGCTCGCCGTCCGCCTGGTTGATGGCTTCGAAGACGGTGGCCGCGTCGGTCGCGGCGGCGGCCCGGTCGAGGGCGGCGTCGGCGGACGGGCTGCCGGCCTGGGAGGTGTTGGTGCCGCCGTTCTGGACGAAGTTGGCCCGGCTGCCGCTGGCCGGGAACGGCGTGCCGATCAGCGAGTAGGCGGCGATGTCGAAGTCGTGCCGGTTGACGTACTTGTCGAAGAACTCGTTGGCGGCGACGGTGACGGTGGTGACCTTGATCCCGACGTCCTTGAGCATCCTGGTGGTCGCGACGGCCTCGTTCTGGCCCTGGGTGACGCCGGCCGGGACGACCATCCGCAGGTTCAGCTCCTTGCCGTCCTTGCGGCGGACGTCGCCGTCGAGCTTCCAGCCGGCCGTGTCCAGCTTGCGGGCCGCCTCGGCCGGGTCGTAGCGGCTGAGGCCGAGCGAGTTGTCCCGGTAGGCGTTCTGATTGGACACCAGCAGGTGGTTGTTGAGGGTGACGGTGGGCCAGTCCAGGCCGCTGAGGTCGGTGCGGGTGATGGCGTCCCGGTTGATCGCCTGGAACACCGCCTGGCGGACGGTCGGGTCGGTCAGCAGCGGGCTCCTGCTGTTCAGCGTGAACTGGCGGAAGTCCGGCCCGCCGGCACGGCGGACGACGGCGCCCTTGATGCTCTTGACCAGCTGGTAGCCGGCCACGTCCGGGCCGTTGTCGAAGAAGTCGACGTCGCCCTTGGCGAAGGCCGCCGCCATCCCGTTCGGCAGCACGGCACGGAAGACGATCCGGTCGAGCATCGGCTTCTCGCCCCACCAGGCCGGGTCGGCGACCAGGGTGACGGTCTGGGCCGCCCGGTCCAGCTTCTCGACCTTGAACGGGCCGGCAGTGACCGGGATCGCGTCCAGGTAGGAGGTGTTGAACAGCTCCGGGGTGGCGATCCGGCCGGCGGGCAGCAGCGGGGCGTTCGCGGCGCCGTTGAACATCGACTGCCACTCGGAGAACGGCCGCTCGAAGGTCATGACGGCCTGGAAGTCGTCCTTGCCCCGCTCGACCGCCGTGACCAGCTCGAACCCGGTGCTGCTCCCCGCCTTCCAGGCCGGGTCGTCGCCCTTGAGCGCACGCCAGTTGGCCTCGATGTCGCGCCAGGTGATCGGGGTGCCGTCGGACCACTTCGCCTTCGGGTTGAGCGTCCAGGTGACGACCTGGCGGCCGTTCGCGACCTCGGCGTGGACGTCCTGCAGGTAGGCCGGGTTGGGGGTCTGGGTGCCGGCCGCGTCGGAGCGGAAGAAGGTCGGCAGCAGCGGCTTGGTGACGGTCATCGTGGAGGACTCGTTGCCGTCGGCGTGGATCGGCGACCACTGGTCGGGGAACTGGGCGATCGCGACGTTCAGGGTGCCGCCCTGGCGCAGGTCGGCGCGGTCGTGCGCGTTGATGTCGACGGCGGTGAGCTTGGGCGTCTCGAGACCGCTCGGCACGGCCTGGGCACCGTCCCCCTCGCCGGAGCCGCAGGAGCAGAGCACCAGCGAGAGCGGGACCGCGGTGAGGCAGGCGAGCAGGGCCGTGCGGCGGGGCAGGGGGCGGCGGCCCATGGCGGTACTCCTGGTGCGGGTGCGGTGGACGGTACGGGTGATGGTACGGCGTCACATCTTGCTGACCAGGGAGGTGAGTTGTCGAGGGGCGGGCCCGGGATCCGGGCCCGCCCCTCGACGGCGCCGCCCCGCCGGCGGCTCGGCCGACGGGGCGGGCGGTGGCTCAGGCGACGGTGAACTTGAAGGTGCGGTCCTTGTCGCCGGTCTTCTCCAGCAGCGGGGTCAGGGCGTCGGCGACGTCCTGCGGGGTGATCAGGGCGGTCTGGCCGCCCTTCTTCACCTTGACCTTGTCGAAGACGCCGCCCAGCTGGCCGCTGAGGGCGTCCAGGTCCCACTTGGGCACGAGCTTGCCGGAGGCGTCGGGCACCAGGGTGAGCGCCTTGGCGGCGGTCTTCGGGCCGAAGTCCCACTTCTTGGTGCCGGCCCAGACGTGGATGGGCCCGTTGGCCGCGGACTTGCCCAGGCTGTCCGCGGCGGCCTGCAGGGCCTGCGGGGAGATCTTGGGCTGGGCGGCGTTCATGGTGACCGCGACGGGCTGCTCCGGCTTGCCGGCGGCGCGGTCGCGGTAGGCCTGCTCGACCAGGTCGACCGCGGCGGCGGAGTCCACCGCCTGGCCGGCCTTGCCGGGCACGACGACCGGCTCGCCGGTCTCGGCGAACTTCACGTAGCCCTCGGTGAGGTTCTGGCCGGAGCCGGTGCCGAGCGCGTCCAGGGCGGCCTTGAGCTTGGCCCGGTCCACCTTGACCTCCGGCGGCACGGCCTTCTCGGCGCCCTTGAGCGAGGTGATCACGTCGACCGGGTTGTACGAGTGCTGGGTCAGCTTGTCCACGGTGGCCGTGGTGTCGAAGCCGAGCCCGGCGACGACCGGGTCGAGGTCGACCGTCTTGTCGCCGACCTTCAGCTTGACCGGCAGCTGGCCGGCCTTGCCGACGCTCTCGTCGAGCTGGTGGATCGCCTGGTCGCGGTTGCTGCCGCCGATGTCCGTGCCGAGCACCACGGTGCCCTTGGGGATGTCGGACTGGTTGAGCATCAGGCCGGTGCCGTACGCGGCCGCGCCCAGGAAGAGGACGCCGCCGACGGCGTAGGTGCCGAGCTTGACGAGCTTCTTGCCGGTGCCGCCGCCCTTGGCCATGGCCGGTTCGGCCTTGGCGGGCGCCGGTGCCGGTGCCGGGGCGGGAGCGGGAGCCGGGGCGGCCACGTCGTCCGGGCCGGGCTGCGGCCGGCCGGGACCGGTGCCGAAGGGGTCGGTCGGTGCGCCGGGCTCGCCCGGGCGGCCGGGGGCGCCGGGGAAGAGGCCGCCCGGGGCGCCGGCGCCGTACGGCTCGGCGCCGGCCGTCGGGCGCTGGGGGGCGAACGGGTCGGCGCCGGCCGGGGCCGAGGCGAACAGGCCGGGCTGCGGGTGGCCGTTGCGGGCGGCGCCGTTCTGCGGCAGGCCGGATATGGCGGCCGGCGGCGGCGCGTCCTCGCGGATCGGCTCGAAGCCGTCCACCGAGGTGTCCTCCGGGTCGGCCCGGTCGGGCGCACCGCCGGCGGGGCGGGCCGGGCCCTGCGGCCGGCCGGCGCCCTGCGGGGCGCGGTGCGGCGCGGCGGGCCCGGGGCCGAACGGGTCGGCGGGGGCGTCCTCGTACACGCCGGCCTCGTCGGCCGGGGTGCCCGGGACGGGGGCGAACGGCGAGGCGGGGCCACCGCCGGGGCGCGGCGCGGGGGCGGCGGCCTGGGGCGGGACCGGGCGGCCGTTCGGGCGTGCCGCGCCGGGGCCCTGCTGCGGGCGGCCGGCCCCGTTGGGCTGGGCGCCGTTCGGGCGGGAGCCCTTCGGCTGCGCGCCGTTCGGCTGGGCGCTCTTCGGCTGGGCGCTCTTCTGCTGGGCGCCGTTCGGGCGCGCCTCGGCGGCCGACGGGGCGGCGCCGGCGGCCGGTGCCGCGCCCGGGCCGCCGGCCGGGACCGCAGCGGGGGCGGGCTCGGCGCCCGGACCCTTCTTCTGGCGCGGCCGGAACCAGGCTCCGGTGGACTCGGACTCGGAGGTGGCCGGCGGGATCTCCCACTCGGGCGGCAGGTTCGGCGGGGTGGCCGTCCGGGGGCCGCCCTCCATCACCCCGAGCACGGGGGAGGAGGCGGCGGCGGAACGGTGCCGGGGGCCGGCGTCGGCCGACGCGTCCTCCTCGCCGGCGGCCTCGTCGTTCTTGACGCTGGTACGGACCACCACCGGCGGGATCGGACGCGAGCCGGGGATGTTGATCCGGACCCGCGTGGTCAGCGTCGTCTCGGTCTTGGGGCCCTCGTCCTCGCCCGGCCCCGAGCCCTGGGCGGCACCGGCACCCGCACGGTCGCCGCCGGGGAACCCCGGTGTGCCGTAGGGCGGGGTGCCCGACGGGTAGGCGTCCGGCCCCGTGCGCCGAGGCGTCGGGTGGGCGTTCTCAGATTCGCGGCTGCTCAATGCTGCTCTGCTCCGGGTTCGCGGGCCGGGCCGTGCGGCGCGACCGCGGTTCGTGGGCGCCGGGCCTGGCGGGCGGCGTCGGGTACGGCGTTCTGCGGCACCACCATACTGGGAAGAACTGAGCGGTGAACTGGTTCGGATAGAACCTGATACGTCCGGTTCCTCCGGTATGAGAGTACGACCGCGCGGCCCTGACTGCGCGTCGTGCGGGCCGCGGTACGACGCCGCTCGGGGCGGTCAGCGCGGCGGGCCGGGGACTCCGGGGAACCAGCTGGTGCGGGTCGGCAGGGTGGCGCAGATCACGCCCAGGATCGATCCGACGAACAGCCAGGAGAGCGACGTGGCATTGGTCCAGAGGACATTGTCACCCTCGGGCCGAGGGACCATCAGCAGCAGCAGGGCCACGAACCAGCCGGCCGCGGGGATCGCCGCACCGAGCCTGGTCCCGGTGATCCGCAGGCCGGCGTAGAAGGTGGCGCCGGTCGCCGCGAGTGCCAGCAGGACTCCCACGGGCGGCCACAAGGCCTGCACAAATGCTCCGCAGACGGAGACCGCGAAGCCCAGCAGGAAGAACAGGACATAAGCCGCGATCCGCCCGGCCAGTGGGGGCTGGGACTCCTTCAGGCGCTCGTCCCGGGTGCCCAGGACGGCCGCCGGGATCGAGCGGCGCGGCGGCCGGGCGTCGGCGGGCTCGGTCATCGGGCGCTCTCCTCGACGGTGCGGTCGGTGGCGGGGTCGGTGCGGTCGGCGGCGGTGCCGAGGTCGGCGGCGTCCAGGCCGGCGAAGAGGTCGTCCTCCGGCAGTCGCGGCCCGGCCTGGCCGCGCACCAGCTGGTAGCACTCGGTGGGGATCAGCGGCTGGCCGAGGTCGTTGGAGAGCGCGAAGAAGGCGCCGGCCACCGTGATCTGCGTGGCGTGCGCGGCCATCGCGGCCGCCTTGCGGCCGGCGTACGCGGTCCCGTCCAGGACGGTGGTGACCACGGCGTCGTCCACCACGCCCGGGACGTCCGCCGGCCCGGCGGTGCCGGGGAACGGCGCCGCGGCGGCGGTCTCGGCCAGGCCCCGCTCGATCACCGAGCGGGGCATCCGGTTCCAGTACACCTTGGCGATCCGCCAGGCCGGCCCCAGCTCGGGGCGGTGGGCCGGATCGGCGGCCAGCTCGTACGCGCGCATCGCCACCCGGTGCGCCTGGATGTGGTCGGGGTGCCCGTAGCCGCCGTTCTCGTCGTAGGTGACCAGCACCTGCGGCCGGACCTCGCGGACCACCGCGACCAGGTGGCCGGCCGCCTCGTCCACGTCCGCCTGCCAGAAGCAGCCGGGTGCGTCGTTGTCGGGCACGCCCATCATCCCGGAGTCGCGGTAGCGGCCCGGGCCGCCGAGGAAGCGGACGTCGGTGACGCCGACCTCGCGCATCGCGGCGGTGAGCTCGCCGATCCGGTGGGCGCCGAGGGTGTCGTCCCGATCCGCCGTCAGGTGGGCCAGCTCCGGTGGGATCACCTCGCCGCCCTCGCCGAGGGTGCACGTCACCAGGGTGACGCGGGCGCCCTCGGCGGCGTACCGGGCCATGGTGGCGCCGTTGCCGATCGACTCGTCGTCGGGGTGGGCGTGCACCAGGAGCAGGCTGCGGCCGCTAGTCGGGGTCATGGGAGGAAGCCTAACCAGCGGCCGCGACGGGTCAGAGCTTCAGGCCGTTGATCATCCCGGCGAGGTTGCTGGTGACCTCGCTGATCGAGGGGGCGATGGAGCTGGACGCCAGGTAGAAGCCGAGCAGTGCGCAGATGATCGCGTGCGCGAGCTTCAGTCCGGAGCGGCGGATCAGCACCACCACGATGACCAGCATCAGCATGGCTGCGGAGATGGACAAGGCCATGTCGGCTCACACCCCTTCTCGGGTGCGCCGCCCCCGGGCGGGGGCGACGGTCGGGACCGTGCGGGACTTGCGGTCGGGTGACCCGGGCCCGGGACGGGGCCCGACGATCACTCCTGGGACCAGTCATACCCGATGGGTGAGGGGAGCGTTACGTAACGTGAGTCTGCACACGCCGGGGCATCGTGGCACAAATGGGGCGCACGGGCCGGTCGGGAGGGGTGTGGCCCCGTTCGGCGGACAGCCGCGGCCGATGCTCCGAACGAGTGATCACAATCCACCGGGCGGGGGCGCCCTGACGTCATAAGGTCGGAGCCATGACCTCCCACACCCCTGCGGACACCTTCCCGAGGCAGTACGCGCGCACCCTGCGCTACACCGTCGGCGCGCCCCGGTCCTTCGCCGTCGCATCCGACGGCTCCCGGGTCGTCTTCCTGCGCTCCCGGTCCGGCAGCGACCGGGCGAACCTGCTCTGGACCCTCGACACCGCCACCGGCGAGGAGCGGGTCGCCGCCGACCCGGTGGTCCTGCTCGGCGGCGGCGAGGAGGACCTCTCGCCGGCCGAGAAGGCCCGCCGCGAGCGCAGCCGCGAGGGTTCGGCCGGCATCGTCGGCTACGCCCTGGACGGCGCCGGCAAGGTCGCCGCCTTCGCCCTCTCCGGCCGGCTCTTCCTCGCCGACCTGGTGGCCGGCGGCAGCACGGAGCTGCCCGCCGAGGGCCCGCTGCTGGACCCGCGCCCCTCCCCGGACGGCGCCTTCGTCGCCTACGCCAACACCGCCGGCGAGCTGCGGCTCACCCGCACCGACGGCACCGCCGACTGGGCCTTCGCCCAGCCCGACGGCCCGAACGTGACCTGGGGCCAGGCCGAGTTCATCGCCCAGGAGGAGATGAGCCGGGACCGCGGCTTCTGGTGGTCCCCGCAGAGCGACCGGCTGCTGGTAGAGCGGGCCGACGACAGCCCGGTCGGCCGCTGGTGGATCGCCGACCCGGCCAACCCGGGCAGCGAGCCGGCCGAGGTCGCCTACCCCGCCGCCGGCACCGCCAACGCCGAGACCGGCCTCTGGCTCCTCGGCCTGGACGGCAGCCGGACCGAGGTCGTCTGGGACCGCGAGGCCTTCCCGTACCTGGGCCGGGTGCACTGGTCCACCGGCGGCGTGCCGCTGCTCCTGGTCCAGGCCCGTGACCAGCGCAGCCAGCAGATCCTGGGCGTGGACGTGGAGACCGGTGCCACCGAGGTCCTGCACGAGGAGCGCGACGAGGTCTGGCTGGAGCTGTTCGCCGGCGTCCCGGCCTGGACGCCGGACGGCAAGCTGGTGCGGATCTCGGACACCGCGGGGGAGGACGGGGTGCGGGCGCTGGTGGTCGGCGACCACGCCGTCACCGGGGCCGACCTGCACCTGCGCTCGGTGCTCGCGGTGACCGCTGAGGAGGTCTTCTTCACCGCCTCGGGCGGCGCCACGGAGGCCGACCCCGAGCCCGGCTGGATCGCCGTCGGCCGGATCAGCCACGACGGCAAGCAGCTCTCCTGGGAGGCCGCCAACGGCCGGCCGTTCACTTCCGTCAGCACCGCGGTGCACGCGGCCGGGATCACCGTCCGGGCCACCGCCGAGCCCGACCTGCCCGGCACGCTGGTGCAGGTCGCCCGTGACCTCCCGGAGGGCGTGGTGGTGGACGACGTCGCCGTCATCGAGTCCTACGCCGAGACCCCGGTGATCACCGCCCGGCCGGTCTTCCGCTTCGCCGGCGAGCGCCGCATCCCCGCGGCGGTTTTCCTGCCCACCGGCTACGACCGTGAGCGGGACGGCCTGCTGCCGGTCCTGATGGACCCCTACGGCGGCCCGCACGGCCAGCGCGTCGTCCAGGCGCACAACCCGCACCTGAACTCGCAGTGGTTCGCCGACCAGGGCTTCGCGGTGGTCGTCGCCGACGGGCGCGGCACCCCCGGGCGCGGGCCCGCGTGGGAGAAGTCGATCGCCTTCGACTTCGCCGGCGCCACCCTGGACGACCAGGTGGACGCGCTGCAGGCGCTCGCCGGGGAGTTCCCGCTCGACCTCGGCCGGGTGGCGATCCGCGGCTGGTCCTACGGCGGCTACCTCGCCGCCCTCGCCGTGCTGCGCCGCCCGGACGTCTTCCACGTGGGCGTGGCCGGCGCCCCGGTGACCGACTGGGAGCTGTACGACACCCACTACACCGAGCGCTACCTGGGCCACCCGGCCGAGCGGCCCGAGGTGTACGCGGCGAACTCGCTCGGCGGGTACGCGTCCGGCCTGGAGCGGCCGCTGATGATCATTCACGGTCTGGCGGACGACAACGTGGTGGCCGCGCACACCCTGCGGCTCTCCTCGGCGCTGCTCGCGGCCGGGCGGCCGCACACCGTGCTGCCGCTCTCCGGCGTCACCCACATGACCCCGCAGGAGGAGGTCGCAGAGAACCTGCTGCTGCTGCAGGTCGACTTCGTGAAGAAGTCGCTCGGGATCTGAGCCCGGGTGCGGCCCGCCCCCGTTGCGGCCCGGACCCGGATCAGACCCGGACCCGGGCCGCGCCCGGGGTGAGGACCCGGTCCGCACCGGCCGCCGCCGCCCTGCGGCTCCGGCGGCCGGTGCCCGGCGTCCGGGCCCCGGCCGCCGTTATGACATCCGTCATGCGGAAGGCACGACGCCGGGCACTGACGCCGCGGCCCCCGCGCACGGGACTCTGAGGTGGTGCGAAGGACACCACCAGGGGAGAGGACCGGGACGATGGGCACCGAGGTAGCCGCCTTCCGGAACGTCAGCAAGAGCTACGGGCGGGTGCGCGCGGTCGACGGCCTCGACCTCGTCCTGCGGCCGGGCGAGACGGTGGCCCTGCTGGGCCCGAACGGCGCCGGCAAGTCCAGCAGCCTGGACCTGCTGCTCGGGCTGCGCGAGCCCGACCACGGCACCGTCGAGCTGTTCGGCGCCGGCCCGCGGGCCGCGATCGCGGCCGGCCGGGTCGGCGCGATGCTGCAGAGCGGCGGGCTGATGGCCGACGTCAAGGTCCGCGAACTGGTCCGGCTGGCCTGCGACGTGCACCCGCGCGGCCGGACGGTCGGGGAGGTGCTCGCCGACGCCGGGATCACCGAGCTGGCCGAGCGCCGGGTCGACCGGCTCTCCGGCGGCCAGGAGCAGCGGGTGCGGTTCGCCCTGGCGATCGCCGGCGCCAACGACCTGATCGTCCTGGACGAGCCCACCACGGGCATGGACGTCTCGGTCCGCAAGGCCTTCTGGGCGAGCATGCGGGCCCAGGCCGACGCCGGGCGCACGGTGCTGTTCGCCACCCACTACCTGGAGGAGGCGGACTCGATCGCCGACCGGGTGCTCGTGCTGCACCGGGGCCGGCTCATCGCCGACGGCTCGTCGGCCGAGATCAAGGCGAAGGCCGGGGCGCGCCGGATCACCTTCGAACTGCACGACGCCGACGGCGCGTTCGACGAGTCGGCGCTGCGGTCCCTGCCCGGTGTGCTGGCGCTGGACGTCAGCGCCCGGGTGCCCGGGGTGCGGACGGTCCGGATCCGGACCGCGGACGCCGACGCCGGCGTCGCCGGGCTCTACCGCGCGGGCCTGTACCCGCGCGGTCTGGAGGTCACCGGCCTCGGCCTGGAGCAGGCCTTCCTGACCATCACCGGCGAGCAGGACGCCGCCGACAGCAGCGAGTTCGTGACGGAGGCCGCGCGATGACCACCCTGATCCGCCTGGAGATCCTGCGCACCCTGCGCAACAAGAAGTACCTGCTCTTCACCGTCCTCTACCCCGCGCTGATGTACGTCTTCTTCATCAATGCCTACGGCACCGGCGAGCTGGCCGGCGGCCTCCCGGTGAAGACCTACTTCATGGTCTCGATGGCCACCTTCGGCGCCGTCGGCTCGGTGCTGAGCGGCAGCGCGCAGCGGATCGCGCTGGAGCGCAGCAGCGGGTGGACCCGCCAGCTGCGGCTGACCGCGCTGCCCGGCCGGGCGTACACCGTGGCGAAGATCGCCGCCAGCGCGGTGACCACGCTGCCCGCGATCCTGGTGGTCTTCGCGGTCGGCGCCTCCCAGGGGGTGGAGCTGGAGGTGGGCCGGTGGGCCGGTCTGGTGGCGGCGCTCTGGCTGGGCAGCTTCGTCTTCGCGGCGCTCGGGGTGGCGCTCGGCTACGCGGCGGCGCCGGACTCGGTGCAGACCATCGTGATGATCACCTACATGGCGCTGGCGCTGTTCGGCGGGACGTGGTTCCCGGTGAGCGGCACCCTGGAGACCTTCGCCCGGTTCAACCCGGTGTACCTCTACAACGAGCTGGCCACCTTCACCCGGCCCGGCCACGCGCTCGACCTCGGCGCCGTCGCGGGCCTGGCGGGCTTCCTGGTGGTCTTCGTCGCGGCCGCCGCCGTGCTGTACCGCCGGGACACCCGGCGGGCATGATGGCCACCATGCCTGAAACGCCCCACGCCCACCCGCCCGACGAGCATCCGGAGGTGGGCGTGGCGCGTACGTCGTTCATGACCGTCCCGGGATCCCCGGTGGAGACCAGACGGCAACTGCTGGTCAAGGTCAGCTGGATGCTGCTCTGGATGGTCTACCTGCTCTACCCGGTGGGCGACCTGCTGCACGGCGGCCACGGCACCGCCGCCACCGTGGTCGGCTGGATCGCGCTGACCGGGTTCGTGGCCGGCTACGTCAGCCTGGTGGTGATCCGCTCCCAGGCCGGGGCGGCGCCGATGGCGGGCCGGGCGGTGGTCGCGGCGCTGGTGCTGACCGCGGTGGTCGCCGCCTTCACCCTGGGCACGGCCTGGCTCACGCTGTTCACGTACGCCTCGGTGGCCGTCGCGATCATCTCGCCGGTGCGCTACGCGCTCGCCGGGGTGGGCGGCATGGCCGGCCTCACCGTCGTGGTGGGGCTGCTCAGCCACGCCGACCGGGGCGACATCCCCACCATCGCGCTCACCGCCTTCCTGTCCGGCGTCGCGATGACCGGGCTGCAGCGGCTGGTCGCCACCATGCGGGAGCTGCGCGAGGCCCGGGCCGCCGTCGCCCACCTCGCCGCCTCCGAGGAGCGGTTGCGGCTCGCCCGGGACCTGCACGACCTGCTCGGGCACTCGCTCTCGCTGATCACGCTGAAGAGCGAGCTGGCCGGGCGGTTCATGGACGCCGGCAAGGACGAGGCGGCACGGGCGCAGGTGGCCGACATCGAGAGCGTGGCCCGGCAGTCGCTGATCGACGTGCGGGAGGCCGTGACCGGGTTCCGCCGGCCCACCCTGCCGGTCGAACTGGCCGCCGCCCGGACGGCGCTGGCGGCCGCACAGGTCGCCCTGGAGGCGGCGCCGGAGCTGGTCGACGCCTGGCCCGGGCTGGCCACCGAGGAGGCGGGCGCGCTGGCGTGGGCGTTGCGCGAGGCCGTCACCAACATCGTCCGGCACGGCGAGGGCGCCACCCTCTGCACGGTGCGCGCGGACGAGACCTGGGAGGGCGACGGCGAGCGGTTCGCCGTCCTGGAGGTCACCGACAACGGCAAGGGGCCGGGCAAGTCCGGCCCGGGGAACGGGCTCTCCGGCCTGGACGAGCGGCTGGCGCTGGTCGGGGGCCGGCTGGAGACCGGGCCCGGCGAGCGCGGGAAGGGCTTCCGGCTCCGGGCGCTGGTCCCGCTGCGGGCCGTCCCGGCTCCGGCGGCCCCGGCCGGCTGAGGTCGCCCGGGGCGCTCCGCCCCGGGCGGGGCCGGGCCCCACCAGGCCTCCAGGCCATAGGGTCTGACCCCATGAGTGAGATTCGGAACGACGATGCCCCGGCCTCCGTGCGCGTGCTGCTCGCGGAGGACCAGGGGATGGTCCGGGAGGCGCTGGCCGCGCTGCTCGGGCTGGAGGGGGACATCGACGTCGTCGCGCAGGTCGGCCGGGGCGACGAGGTGGTCGCCGCGGCGGTCGCCCACGACGTGCAGGTCGCCGTGCTCGACATCGAGATGCCCGGGATGACCGGCATCGAGGCGGCGGCGCTGCTGCGCAAGGAGCGGCCGCAGACCAAGGTGGTGATCGCGACCACCTTCGGCCGCCCCGGCTACCTGCGGCGGGCGATGGAGTCCGGTGCGGACGCGTTCCTGGTGAAGGACGCCCCGGCGGCCGAGCTGGCCGAGGCGATCCGCCGGGTGCTGCGCGGCGAGCGGGTGATCGACCCGGCGCTGGCCGCCGCGGCGCTCGCCGAGGGCGCCAACCCGCTGACCGCCCGGGAGCGGGACGTGCTGGCGGCCGCCGCGGACGGCGCGGTGAACGCGGACATCGCCCGCCGGCTGCACCTCTCCGAGGGGACGGTGCGCAACTACCTCTCGATGGCGATCCAGAAGACCGAGGCCCGCAACCGCACCGAGGCGGTCCGGATCGCCCGGGAGAAGGGCTGGTTGTGAGGCGGCGGCCGCCGGTCAGTTGAGCCGGTGCCGGGCCGCCCGGGCGTCCAGCCGGACCTTGGCCGCGGCCTCCGGGTCGAAGGCGTCCAGGATCTCCGCGTAGGCGTCCATCTCGGCCGAGCCGCCCAGGAAGTCCCCGGTGCGCACCAGCAGTTCGGCCCGCTCCAGGCGTAGCTGGGCGGGGTGGCGGGGGAGCAGCAGGGCGAGCTCGGTGGCCCAGAGCTGGGTGCGGGCGTGCTCGGGGCGGTCGGCGGCCCAGGCGCGGATGTTGCCGAGCACCCGCAGCACGACGTCCAGCGGCTGGGCGGGGGTGAGCAGCTCGGGCGAGAACTCCTGCCCGGCCGAGTGGACCAGGCGGGCCGCGTCCTCGGGGTCGAGCAGCCGCCCGCCGTGGAACGGGTCGGCCAGGACGTACTCGTCGCCGCCGCCCGGGCCGCCGATCGCGACGATGAAGTGGCCGGGCAGGGCGATGCCGTGCACGGTGAGCCCGGCCCGCCGGCCGACGGCCATCCAGACCAGCGAGAGCATGATCGGCAGTCCGCGGCGCCGCCGCAGCACCTCCGGCAGCAGCGAGGACTCCAGCCGCCGGTAGTCGGACTGCCGTCCGTGGAACCGCTCCCGCCCGCCCAGGACGGCGGCCAGCAGCGCGGCGGTCTCCTCCGGCCCGGCCGGCGCGCGCTCGGCGACGGCCCGCCGGACGGCGGCGGCGTGCCGCTCCAGGGCGGCCTCGCAGGCGGCCAGCAGGGCCTCCAGGGTGGGCGCCTCGTCGAGGTCGTCCGGGTCCGGGAGGGTCGGGTGCTCGGCGGCGGCGAGCAGGCAGAGCAGCACCGGATCGGGGTGCTCGGCCCGGGCCTCGGTCCGGAAGCGTGCTCTGCTCTGCTCGGTCACGGTGGCTGCGACGGCTTTCGTACGGGCGGACGGAGGGGCTGCGGGGCGGGTGCGCGCTACGCCTCGGGGAGGCGGGCGTAGTGGTAAGTGTGACTGGTCTCGAAGCCCATTCCGTCATAGAGCGCGATCGCACCCTCGTTCTCGGCCTCGACCTGCAGGTAGGCGCCGGTCGCGCCCTCCTCGGCGGCCCGGGCGGCGAGCACCGCCATCACCGCCGTGGCCAGGCCCCGGCGGCGGGCCCGGGGTGCCACCTCGACGGCGCCGAAGCAGGCCCAGGGGCCGTCGATGACGCAGCGTCCGATGGCGAGGACCGGCGCGGTGCCGTCGCCCTCGGTGTCGGACCCCCAGGTGTCGTGGACGGTCGCGAACCAGACCGAGGGGCCGCCGTGGAGCACCCTGCGGGCGGCCTCCTCGACCGCCGGCTCGCCGGTGACCCGCCGGTACAGTGACGTCCAGTCGGGCCCGGCGGTCCGCGCCAGCCGCACCCGGTCCCGGGCGGTCCCGGCCCCGAGCCTGCTCAGCGGAGCCAGTTCGGCCACCCGGACCAGGGTCGGCGCGTACGCGGCGCCCGACCGGTCCAGCTCGGCCCGCAGGTCCTCGGGCGCGCCGGGCGTGATCACCTCGAACCAGGCCGGCAGACCGCGCGCCGCGTACCAGCGGCGTACGGCGGCCAGTGCCTCGGGAAGCGGCATCCCGGGGTCGCCCAGGGCCTGCACCGAGTTGGCCCGCCGGGTGAAGCCGGCCGAGGCCCGCAGCGTCCACTCGCCGAGGGGCTCCTGTTCGACGGCGGGCCAGCCCCGCGCGGCGATCCGCTGCAGCTCCACCGGCGACACGCCGGGCAGCGGGGCACGTCGGGCCGGGAAGAGCGGCACGACCTTGCCCGCGACCAGCAGCCTCTCGTCGAAGGAGACCGGAGCCCCGCTGCGCGGCTCGACGGTCAGCCCGTGGTCGTCCCACGATGTGAGTACGCCGATCGCATCGCGGAACACGGGGCGGCCGTCCGCGAACTCCGCGACACGCCGGACGGACACGCGTCGTCCCACGTCAGAGCGGTCTATCCGGACCTCAGGACGCTCCTGGAGCGGTCCGTCGACGACCATCTGGCCACCTCCTGTGCATTTGCGGTCTCCGACCCGCGATACTAGGGGCGGGCATCGACGACGCCGCGCTCACCCGCGCACGCGAGCAAACAGAATGGGCCGCCGAGCCCTTCCGAGGAGGAACGACAGCGTGACCTACGTCATCGCGCAGCCTTGTGTCGACGTCAAGGACAAGGCGTGCATCGAAGAGTGCCCGGTTGACTGCATCTACGAGGGCGAGCGATCGCTCTACATCCACCCGGATGAGTGTGTCGACTGTGGCGCTTGCGAGCCGGTCTGCCCGGTCGAGGCGATCTTCTACGAGGACGACACTCCCGAGGAGTGGAAGGACTACTACAAGGCGAACGTCGAGTTCTTCGACGACCTCGGTTCGCCCGGTGGTGCCTCGAAGCTCGGCCTGATCGAGCGCGACCACCCGTTCATCGCCGCTCTGCCGCCGCAGAACGCCGGCCACTGACCCGATCGGTGGCAACTGAGCTGTGAGCACCAAGAACAGCACGCACGCGCCGTTCCCGGGCCATCCGGGAGCGGCGCGCCGCGTTTCCGACCTCCTGCCGGTCTTCCCCTGGGACAAGCTGGAGCCGTACAAGCGCACCGCCCTCGCCCACCCGGGCGGGCTCTGCGACTTCTCCGTGGGCACGCCGGTCGACCCGGTGCCGGAGGTGATCCAGAAGGCGCTGTCCGCCGCCACCGACACGCCCGGCTACCCGACGGTCTGGGGCCCGGTGGAGCTGCGCGAGGCCGTCGCCGGCTGGCTGCACCGCCGGGTCGGCGCCGAGATCGGCCCGCAGGCCGTCCTGCCGACCGTCGGCTCCAAGGAGCTGGTGGCCTGGTTGCCGACCCAGCTCGGCCTCGGCCCCGGGGACCAGGTGGCCTACCCGCGCCTCGCCTACCCGACCTACGAGGTCGGTGCCCGGCTCTGCGGCGCCGAGCCGGTCGAGTACGACTCGGTGGACGAGCTGGACGGCTCCCGGGTCCGCCTGCTCTGGGTCAACTCGCCGTCCAACCCCACCGGCCGGGTGCTCGGCAAGGACGAGCTGCGCCGCGCGGTGGAGTGGGCGCGGGAGCACCGGGTGCTGCTGGTCAGCGACGAGTGCTACCTGGAGCTGGGCTGGGAGGCCGACCCGGTCTCCGTGCTGCACCCGGACGTCTGCGGGCACGCCGCCGACGGCGGGTCGCACGAGGGCCTGCTGGCCGTCCACTCGCTCTCCAAGCGCTCCAACCTGGCCGGCTACCGGGCCTCCTTCGTGGCGGGCGATCCGGTGGTGGTCCGGGAGCTGCTGGAGGTGCGCAAGCACAGCGGCATGATCGTCCCGGCGCCCGTCCAGGCGGCGACGGTCGCGGCGCTCGGGGACGACGCGCACGTGGCCGAGCAGCGTGCCCGCTACGCGGCCCGGCGCTCGGCGCTGCGGGCGGCGCTGGAGGCGTACGGCTTCCGGATCGAGCACTCGGAGGCGAGCCTCTACCTGTGGGCGACCCAGGACCGGCCGTGCTGGGAGACGGTCGCCGAACTGGCGGAGCTGGGCATCCTGGTGGCGCCCGGTGACTTCTACGGTCCGGCCGGCGGCCGCTTCGTCCGGGTCGCGTTCACGGCGACCGACGAGCGGGTCGCGGCGGCCGTGGAGCGGCTGCGCGGCTGAGCCCGCACGAACGGGAGGGGCCGGTGTCCAGCAGGACACCGGCCCCTCCCGTCGTCACCGGGCGCCGCCGGGATCAGTGCGGATCAGTGCGGATCAGTGCGGATCAGTGCGGATCGGTGCGGATCGGTGCGGATCGTGGGATCAGCCGATCGGCAGGCCGCCCAGGCCGCCGCCACCGATGGCACCGAGCAGGCCGGTGATCGGGCTGAGGCCGGAGAGCGGGGAGTTCGGGCCGAGGTCCGCGCCGCCGAGGCGGTTGGCCGAGCCGTGCTCGGCGAGGCCCAGCACGTCGGCGCCGGGCACCGCGGAGGTGGCCTCGGCGGGCAGCACACGCTGCAGCGCGCCGAGCGGCAGCGCGTCGGTCAGGGCGCCGGCGCCGGGGACGGCGCCGGTGAGCGAGCCGGTGCCGGGCAGGCCCTGGGTCAGTCCGGCGGTCTGGGAGAGCCCGCCGATCGGGTTGGCACCGGCGCCCGCGCTGCGGCCGGCCGGGGCCTGGGTCCCGGTGACCGCCTCGCCGACCTTGCCGGCCAGCGCGGCGGCGACCTTCGGGGTGAGCCCGGAGAGCTGGCCGGTGGTGGCGGCGGTCTTGTCGACCGGTGCGGTCAGCGAGCCGGCCTTCTCGTTCGCCTCGGGGAGCTGGTGGGCGACGATGTTGCCGGTGGCGTCGGCGGTGGCCGGCACGCCCGCGGCCACGGTGGCGGCGCCGGTGTCGCCGGCGGCCCGGCCCAGCTCGTGGGTGGTGTGCTGGAGGGTGGAACCCGCGTCGGTGTTGGTCAGCTGGCCCAGCGGGGCCGCCAGGTCGGACTTGGGCAGCAGGGCGTCGGCGGCGGACGCGGAGCCGGCCGCGACCAGCGGGGTCGCGCCGGCCGCCACGAGCAGCGCGGCCTGGGCGATCCGGCGCGTGAGGGGGTGAGACATGGGGCTCCTCGAAGGGTCTTGGGTCCGTCCCGTCCGCCGGGCGGACGACGTCATTACCGCTTGAGAAGCCAGAAGGTTTCGGCCGGTGCAAGAAATGGACCTGACCGACGATCGGATCGTATGGCCGATGTCATCGGCCCGGAGGTACCCCGCCTGACCGGCCGGACGCCGGGTGGGCCAAGGGCAGTGACGGTTCTGCACCCGGCCGGCGGCGGGTGGCCGGGCGTCCACCGGGGTTGACCGGTTTCACCCGTTCAGCGGCAACCCGGACACCAGTGCGTCAGCTCTTGCCGGGGGCGGCCAGGGTGACCAGCACCAGCTTGGTCGAGGTCCCGGTCGGCTGCGGCTTCCAGCCGTCCTCGGACTTGCCCTTCCGCCAGATCCTCCCGTCGTAGGCGACCGTCTCGATGCCGAGCTTCTGGGCCTGCGTCACCGCCCAGTGGGCCACCTCCCAGCCGTTCTGGCGCTCCGCCTCCGGGCCGGCGTCGGTGCTGGCGGCCGGGTCGGGGGTGAGCGAGACGGCGTTCTCGGCGCCCTTGATGGTGGAGCTGTAGCCGGCGGCCGGGTTGACCGTCCGGCCGAACTCGCGGCGCACCCGGTCGGTCAGCACCTGCGTGCGGTCCGGCCGGGCGGCGGGGGAGGTGGAGGGCGCCCCGGAGGCGCTCGGCGAGGCGGTGTCCCCGTCCGGCTCGGGGGCGGCGAAGTCGTGCACCACGCAGTTGAGCGAGGCGGCCTCCCGGCCGGTGAGCGCGGAGGCGAGCAGCGTCGCCTTGGTCTCGTGCTTGGCGTACGCCTGCGGGTAGCCGCTCTTCTGCACCTGCTGGGCCGCGTCGGTCAGCGGCAGCCGGGTGTAACCGGGCACCTTGACCAGGCCGTCCAGGAACTTGTTGGTCGCGTAGACCGGGTCCGAGATCTGCTCCGCCGTGCCCCAGCCCTGCGAGGGCCGCTGCTGGAAGAGCCCGACCGAGTCGCGGTCGCCGCCCGCCAGGTTGCGGATCTTGGACTCCTGCATCGCCGTCGCCAGCGAGATCGTCACCGCCCGGTCGGGCAGGCCGCGGGCGTGCGCGACGGCGGCGATCGTCGCGGCGTTGGCCGCCTGCGGGACCTCCAGCGTCCCCTCGCCGGCCGGGGTCTTCACCGAGCAGCCCTCCGGCGTCAGCTTCTGGTCGCGCAGCCAGAACAGGCCGACCGCGACCGCCGCGAGCACCAGCAGGCCGATCAGCACCACGCGCAGCGGCCGACGGCGCCGTCGGGGCGCCGCGTCGCCGTTCCGCCTGCCGCTCTTCCTCCTGGCCACCGCCGCCCCTCTCCACCGATCACCTGAACCGACACCGTACCCACTCGGACGGATGTGCGGGGCCGTAGGTTGCCGTCCCGGTGTCACAGCGCTGCCACAGCGGGGGCGTGGCGCGCCGGGGCGCCGGGACTACGCTGGCGACCATGAGCAGCCCGAAGACGCCCCTGGACCTCACCCTCGACGGCGGCGCGCTGACCGCCGCCCTGGTCGACTTCCCGTCGGTCAGCGGCGACGAGCAGGCGCTGGCCGACGCCGTGGAGGCCGCCCTGCGCGGTTACCCGCACCTCACCGTGGACCGGTACGGCAACAACGTGGTCGCCCGGACCGCCCTCGGCCGCGGCGAGCGCGTCCTGCTCGCCGGGCACCTGGACACCGTGCCGATCGCCGACAACCTGCCCTCCTACGTCGAGGGCGACCTGCTCTACGGCTGCGGCACCTCCGACATGAAGTCCGGCGTCGCCGTCCAGCTGCGGCTGGCCGCCACCCTGACCGAGCCCAACCGGGACCTCACCTTCGTCTTCTACGACTGCGAGGAGGTGGAGGCCCACCGCAACGGCCTCGGCCACCTCGCCGCCGCGCACCCGGACTGGCTGGCCGCCGACTTCGCCGTGCTGATGGAGCCCAGCGGCGCCGCCGTCGAGGGCGGCTGCCAGGGCACCATGCGGGTGCAGGTCCGGCTGACCGGCGTGCGCGCCCACGCGGCCCGCAGCTGGCTCGGCGACAACGCCATCCACCGCGCCGCCGAGGTGCTGACCCGGCTCGCCGACTACCGGCCGCGCCGGGTGGAGATCGACGGCCTGGAGTACCGCGAGGGCCTGAACGCGGTCCGGATCGACGGCGGCGTGGCCGGCAACGTCATCCCCGACGAGTGCGTGGTGACGGTCAACTTCCGCTACGCGCCCGACCGCAGCGAGGCGGACGCGGAGAAGCACCTGCGCGAGGTCTTCGACGGCTTCGAGGTGACGGTGACCGACTCCGCCCCCGGAGCGCTGCCCGGCCTCGGCCAGCCCGCCGCGCGGGCCTTTCTGGCCGCCACCGGCGGCGTCGCCCGGGCCAAGTTCGGCTGGACCGACGTGGCCCGGTTCAGCGCGCTCGGCGTCCCGGCGGTCAACTACGGACCGGGCGATCCGAACCTCGCGCACAAGCGGGAGGAGCACTGCTCGCTCTCCGCGATCGCGGAGACCGAGGAGCGGCTGCGGGCCTGGCTCACCGCCTGACCCGGCCGGCGGCGACCGGAGGGGCGGCGGCCGGACGCCACCTTCCGGTCGCCCGACCGTCCTCCCCCCGTTGCCTGAAAACGGGGATCAACGGGCGTAGGGTTTCGTCATGACAGGCACTGGAGACGAGAAGCAGTACGGTCACGGTCCCGAGCGGGTGGGTGAGCCGCGCCCGAAGAAGGCGTGGCCCGAGAAGCAGAAGGGCCCGGTGCTGGTGCGCCGGGACCAGGTCGGCGAGAGCACGACGGACCAGCGCCTGCTGGACACCACCGGCCCGACCGACTGGCTGCACACCGATCCCTGGCGGGTGCTGCGGATCACCTCCGAGTTCGTCGAGGGGTTCGGCGCGCTGGCCGAACTCCCGCCCGCGATCAGCGTCTTCGGCTCCGCCCGGACACCGGTCGACTCGCCCGAGTACGCGGCCGGCGTGGCCATCGGCCGCGCGCTGGCCGAGGCCGGCTACGCGGTGATCACCGGGGGCGGCCCCGGCGCGATGGAGGCCGCCAACCGCGGCGCCTCGGACGCCGGCGGGCTCAGCGTCGGCCTCGGCATCGAGCTGCCCTTCGAACAGGGGCTCAACGAGTTCGTCGACCTCGGGCTGAACTTCCGTTACTTCTTCGTCCGCAAGACGATGTTCGTGAAGTACGCGCAGGGCTTCGTGGTGCTGCCCGGCGGCCTCGGGACGCTGGACGAGCTGTTCGAGGCGCTCACCCTGGTGCAGACGAAGAAGGTCACCCGCTTCCCGGTGATCCTCTTCGGCAGCGAGTACTGGGGCGGGCTCTTCGACTGGCTGAAGAACACGCTCGTCGCACAGGGCAAGGCCGCCCCGCACGACCTGGAGCTCTTCCACATCACCGACGAGATCGACGAGGTCCTGAAGATCCTCGCCGACGCCCGCCGCCCGGTGGACGAGATCTAGGTTCCGGACGAGGCCCGGGACCCGGGTCTCACGCCAGCCCCCGGCGGGCCACCGCCGGGGGACGGGTGCCCCGGATCGAGGCGACCATGTCCAGCACCTCCCGGGTCTGCGCCACCTGGTGCACCCGGTAGACCTGCGCGCCCAGCCAGGCCGAGACCGCCGTCGTCGCCAGCGTGCCCAGCAGCCGCTCGTCGACCGGCTTGTCCAGCGTCTCGCCGACGAAGTCCTTGTTGGAGAGCGAGACCAGCACCGGGAACCCGGTCGCGGTCATCTCCGGCAGCCGCCGGGTCGCCTCCAGCGAGTGCCGGGTGTTCTTGCCGAAGTCGTGCCCCGGGTCGATGATCACCGAGTCCCGCCGCACGCCCAGCTCCACCGCGCGCTCGGCCAGCCCGACGGTCACCCGCAGGATGTCCGCCATCACGTCCTCGTAGCCGACCCGGTGCGGGCGGGTGCGCGGCTCGGCGCCGCCCGCGTGCGTGCAGACCAGGCCGGCGCCGTACCGGGCGGCGACCTCGGCGAGCTTCGGGTCCACCCCGCCCCAGGCGTCGTTCAGCAGGTCCGCGCCCACGTCGCAGACCGCCTCGCCGACCTCGTGCCGCCAGGTGTCCACGCTGATCACGGCCTCGGGGTGGCGCTTGCGCAGCTCCGCCACGAACGGCACCGTGCGCCGCAGCTCCTCCTCGACCGTGACCTCGTCGCCCGGCCCGGCCTTCACCCCGCCGATGTCCAGGATCGCGGCGCCCTCGGCCATCGCACGGTCGGCGGCGGCGAACGCGGCCTCGTCCGCGAACGTGGCGCCCTTGTCGAAGAACGAGTCCGGGGTGCGGTTGACGATCGCCATGATCACCAGCTCGTCGTCCCCGAATTCCCGTGGTCCCAGGCGCAGTGCCACCGATATCTCCTCCACAGCTGCTGCGGGTGCGATGATGGCCCCCGGCCTCTCGGGAACCATGATCCCACCGGGACGGGGGCCGGCCGGGAGTTCGGGAGGACCGCACGTGTTCTGGGTGATCGTGATGGCGATGGCCGTGGTGGTCGGCGGCGCCGCACTGGTGGCGCTCGGCGGGGGCGGTTCGCTGCCGGAGGCGGAGCAGGACCGGATCGCCGTGCGGCTGCCGCAGGACCGTCCGCTGAGCCACGACGACGTCGCCGACATCCGGCTGCCGATGGCCCTGCGCGGCTACCGGATGGAAGAGGTGGACGACGTGCTGGACCGGCTGGGCGCGGAACTGGCGTACCGGGACGCCCGGATCGCCGAGCTGGAGGCCCTCGCCGCGGTGCGCGGCGCCGTCGAGGCCACCGACCGCCCGGACGCCGGCGCCGAGCCGCTGCCCGGCCTGGAGGCGTTCGCCAAGGTGGTCGAACCCGCCGTCCACCTGGGCAAGGGCGGGGAGCCGGCCGCGGGCCCCAAGGACGCCGAGCCGGCCGCCGGCCCCAAGGACGCCGAGCCGGGCCAGGGCCGGTGAGCGCGGGCGGGGCGGTGGTCGGCCCGGACGGCCTGCGCCGCTGCGCCTGGGGCGACTCGGCGGACGACTACCGGGTCTACCACGACACCGAGTGGGGCCGCCCGGTGCACGGGGACGACGCGCTGTTCGAGCGGGTCTGCCTGGAGGCCTTCCAGTCCGGGCTGTCCTGGATCACCATCCTGCGCCGCCGTGAGGGCTTCCGCTCCGCGTTCGCCGGCTTCGAGATCGCGAAGGTCGCCGAGTTCGGCCCGGACGACGTGGAGCGGTTGCTCGCCGACACCGGCATCATCCGCAACCGGGCCAAGATCGAGGCCGCGATCGCCAACGCCAGGATCGCGCGCGACCTCGACGGCGGCCTGGACGCCCTGATCTGGCGGTTCGCCGGTGATCCGGACCGGCCGGCCCCCCGCAGTCCGGACGAGGTGCCGGCCGTCACGCCCGAGTCGACGGCGCTGGCCAAGGCGCTGAAGAAGGCGGGCTTCCGCTTCGTCGGCCCCACCACCGCGTACGCGCTGATGCAGGCCTGCGGGCTGGTCGACGACCACCTCGCCGACTGCCACGCCCGCGGCCCGCGTCGCGTCTAGCGCCCCAGGTACTCCGGCTTCTCCTTGGCGATGAAGGCGCGGACCGCGATCCGGTGGTCCTCGCTCGCGCCGGCCAGGGTCTGCAGCTCGTCCTCCTTGTCGAGCAGCTCGTCCAGCGTGTGCCCGGCGCCGTACGCCAGCGACTCCTTGATCGCGCCGTACGCCACCGTCGGGCCCTCGGCCAGCTCCTTGGCGAAGACCCGCGCGGTGGCGGCGAGCTCGGCCGCCGGGACCACCTTGGTGGCCAGCCCCAGCTCCATCGCCTCGGTCGACTTCACCGTGCGCGGCAGCATCAGCAGCTCGGTCGCCTTGGCGTGCCCGACCAGCCGGGGCAGCGTCCAGGAGGCGCCCGAGTCGGCGGTCAGCGCGATCCCGGCGAACGCGGTGTTGAAGCCCGCCGTGTCGGCGATGATCCGGAAGTCGCAGGCGAAGGCCAGCGAGGCGCCCGCACCGGCCGCCACGCCGCCGACCGCGGCCACCGTCGGCTTGCGCATCCCGGCCAGCGCCCGCAGCAGCGGGTTGTAGTGCTCGGCGACGGTCTTCAACGCGCCCTCGCCGGTCTCCTCGGCCCGCTTGAGCATGCCGAGGTGCTCCTTGAGGTCCTGTCCGACGCAGAACGCCCGGTCGCCGGCGCCGGTCAGCAGCACCGCCCGCACCGCCCGGTCCTCGGCCGCCGCGGCCACGGTGTCCCGCAGCGCCACCTTGGTCGCGGTGTCCAGCGCGTTCATCGCCTCCGGACGGTTGATGGTGATGACGGCCAGGCCGCCGTCCAGCTCGTACAGCACGGAATCGGACATGGGCGAGGGACTCCCTTGTGATCGTCGACGGGTCGGTCGCCTGTCAGGATGCCGGAGCGCGCGGCCGCGTGGGGAGTGTGAGGTATCGCACCTTTCGGTGGCGTACGGACCGCCGCCGCGCCGGGGCTTATGCAGGGAAATACCCCGCTTGGGGTGGATCCGGCCCTGGTTGCACCGAGAGTGATGTTGGTCATCAGGCCGTGGCATGCGGGATAATGGCTTCCGATCAATGCGTTCGATACCGGCGGTGGACGGACTGCCGGTGCGTAGCTGAGCGGTTGCAGGAAGGGGAACGAGCATGGCGGCCATGAAGCCGCGGACGGGTGACGGCCCGCTCGAAGTCACCAAAGAGGGGCGGGGCATCATCATGCGCGTTCCGCTCGAAGGCGGCGGACGCCTCGTGGTGGAGCTCACGCCTGACGAGGCCGACGCCCTCGGCGAGGCCCTGAAGAAGGCCTGCGGCTGACCGCAGCGGGTGCTCGCCGTCTCCTGGAGATGTGCTGCCGGGCCCGGGTACGACGATTCGTCGGCCCGGGCTCTGTGGTTCCCGGGCCCCGACCCGTGCCCCCGGCCCCCGGGCGTCCCGCCTCCCGGCCGCCCGGCACCCGCCGGCGGCGGCCCGGTACGGCGCGTGGGGGACCGGTCAGCGCTTGACCGCGCAGAGCAGCCCGTCCGAGACCGGTAGCAGCGCCGGCAGCAGCGCCTCGCTCTCCCGGACGTCCCGGACCAGGTCGCGCACCGCGTGGGTCTGCGGGTCCTGGAGTTCGGGCTCGGCCAGCCGGCCCTCCTGGAAGACCCCTTCGAAGCAGACCATCCCGCCCGGCCGCAGCAGTCGCAGCGACTCCGCCAGGTACTCCCGGGACTCCGCCGGATCGCCGTCGCAGAACACCAGGTCGTACTGGCCGTCCGCGAGCCGGGGCAGCACCTCCAGTGCCCGGCCCGGTATGAACCGGGACCGGTTGGCCGCGAACCCGGCGGCCTGGTACGCCTCCCGCGCCAGCTGCTGGCGCACCGGCTCGGAGTCCACGGTGGTGAGCACGCCGTCCGGCCGCATCCCGCGCAGCAGGTAGACGCCGGAGACGCCCGTACCGGTTCCGATCTCGGCGACCGCCTTGGCGTCCAGCGCCGCCGCGAGCAGCCGCAGGCAGGCGCCGCCGCTCGGACCGATCGCCCTGATGCCGGTCCGCGCGGACTGCGCCCGGGCGTAGGTCAGCACCGCGTCCTCCCCGACGTAGGTGTCGGCGAGGGCCGCGCGTGCGGGCCCGAACTCGCTGATGGCTGCCTCTTTCGGAGCCCCGGGTGGCGGCCCGGCGCGGAGCGTGGTCGATGCGGATGTCGATATTTCCTGCCACAGATTACTGGCCGCCCGGGAACCGCGTACGGCGGCGGGCCGTTGCTGGAGAAGGGACCCGGTGAAGGCGACGCCTCCCGGGCCGGCCCCCGGGGCTTGACAACCGGGGCACTTTTATCCGGGCTTGACGGGTGAGGTGGATATGGTGGTGGCCCTGCTGGGCAGAAGAGCCGACCGAGGAGGTGTGGCCGAGGGCGACGTCCCCGTGCGGCGGCATCTCCGCGGCACCGCGTCGGCCCGTACGCCGAAGCCCGTGATGAACCAGCCTGCGCACTCCCCCCTGGACCTGCCGGCCGCCGAGACGCCGGCCGCCGGTACCGCCGAGGCCCCCGCCGCTCTCGCGAGCTTCGCCGAGGGCCCCGACGCGCAGACCTGGACTCCGCCCACCTGGGAGGAGATCGTCGAGGCTCACAGCGCCCGTGTCTACCGCCTGGCCTACCGCCTGACGGGCAACCAGCACGACGCCGAGGACCTCACCCAGGAGGTCTTCGTCCGGGTGTTCCGGTCGCTGTCGACGTACACCCCCGGCACGTTCGAGGGCTGGCTGCACCGGATCACCACCAACCTCTTCCTGGACATGGTCCGCCGGCGCCAGCGGATCCGCTTCGACGCGCTCGGCGAGGACGCGGCCGAGCGCCTGGCCAGCCGCGAGCCCAGCCCGGCCCAGCACTTCAGCGACACCCACTTCGACGCCGACGTCCAGCAGGCGCTGGACACCCTCGCCCCCGAGTTCCGGGCCGCCGTGGTGCTCTGCGACATCGAGGGCCTCTCCTACGAGGAGATCGCCGCCACGCTCGGCGTCAAGCTCGGTACCGTCCGCAGCCGGATCCACCGCGGCCGTTCGCACCTGCGCGCCGCGCTCAAGCACCGCGCGCCCGGCGCGGCCCCCGGCCGCGAGCGCCGGGGCGGCTCCGCCGAGCCCGAGCCGGTGCCGGTCGGCGCCGTGGTCGGGGAGGCCCCGGGCTCCCCGGGCGGGCGCGGACGGAGGCGATCGTGAGCGGAACCGGCCGATCGGGGCCGGGCGGGCCGGAGTCGAGCGGCCGGTCCGCCACCCGCCGCAGCGGCTGGGCCCAGCTGGGCCGCCGCCACCAGGAGGGCCCCGAGACGCCCGTGCCGCCCGCCGGCGCGCTGCCGGGCGCGCCCGCGCTGCGCGCGGTCGCCGTACGCCCGGCCGAGCCGGCCGAGGAGCACCACCTGGGTGAGCGGCTCTCCGCCTTCGTCGACGGCGAGCTCGGCCACGACTCGCGCGACCGCGTCCAGGCGCACCTGGCCACCTGTCCGCAGTGCCTCGCCGAGGCCGACGAGGGCCGCGCCGTCAAGCACCTGTTGACCCGGACCGACACGCCCGGCCCGTCCTCGGCGCTGATGGCCCGGCTGATGGCCGTCGGCGCCCTGGAGGAGGACGACCGGCCGGGGGCTGCCGAGCGGCCCCGCCGGGACGACGACGACCTGCCCGGGGGCGGCCTCCCGGCCGCCTGGGGCTCCCCCCGGCCGGAGGCCGGCGGCGGCACGCTCGGCGGCAGCCGGCTGAACGGCGGCTCCTTCGGTCGCGGCGCCGGCGCCTCCTTCGGCGGCGGTGCGCTCGGCGCCGACGCGCCGGTGCCGGGGGTCGACCCGCGTGCCTTCGGGCGCGGCGGGTCCGTGCTGCGTCCGCTGATGGGGCGGCGCGCCGCCCGCCCCGAGCAGCCGGTCCGCCCGGAGCAGTCGGTGCGGCCCCAGGCCGCGGCGGCCTCCACCGGTCCGGCGGTGCTGCGGCCGGCGCCGCCGCGCGGCCGCCGGCTCGTCTTCGCCGCCGCCGGGGCCTTCTCGGTGGCCGCGGTGACGCTCGGCGGGGTGGGCGGCCTCACCACGCAGAGCGAGGACCAGCACGGCACCTCGGTGAGCCCGGTCGGCGACACCGGCCGCAGCGGCGGCGGCCCGGTCCCGATGACCGCGAAGGTCCCGGTGGACCTCTCGGTCCGCCCGGTGTCGGCCAACCGCGAGGCGACCCCGCCGTACGCGTTGCCGGACCGCACCCCCAGCTCCGGCCTCGCCGGGCTGCACCACGAGAACCGGTAGCCACTCGGGCCTTCCAGGGGGCGGCCATCGGCGGGTCTTCACCACGGCTTCATCACAGTGTGGGCCGCGGACCCGTCGGTGGCCATTACGCTGGTAGGAACTGTTGCCCGACGAGCTTAGGGAGCTTAGTTGTTCAGCGACGTAGGCTCACTGGAGATCCTGACCCTGGTCATCATGGCCATCGTGATCTTCGGTCCGGACAAGCTGCCGAAGCTGATCCAGGACACCATGGGCTTCATCCGGAAGATCCGGTCCTTCGCCGACAACGCGAAGGAGGACATCCGCAGCGAGCTGGGCCCCGAGTTCAAGGACTTCGAGTTCGAGGACCTCCACCCCAAGACCTTCGTCCGCAAGCAGCTCATGGGCGGCAACGAGGACCCGCTGGGCCTCAAGGAGATGCGCGAGGGCCTGGACATCCGCTCGGTGCTGGACGACAAGCCGGCCCCGGCGGTGAACGGCCACGGCCGCGCCGGCACGGTCAGCATGGACAAGTCCACCGTCCCCGCCCCGGCGGCGGCCGGCGCCGGTGCCCCGCTCGGCCCGGGTGAGCGCCCCCCGTTCGATCCCGACGCGACGTAGTCCGCGGCGACACCACCGCCCCGCTCGGCCGCACGGCTGAGCGGGGCGGTGGCGTGTGCGCCGCTATTGTGCTGATTGTTCCCGCTGTGCCGTCAGTCACTTCCGGCCCGTTCCGGACCGAAGACGCCGCCGGGAACGCCGCGGTAGGCCACCATGGGAGCTCGCCGCGGCAGGATACGTGCGTTGAGGAGGCCCGGGGATGGACGCGACGAGTCATGCGGTGGGGACGGCGACGGCCGGTGGCCGGGTGGTCGGCGGCCAGGCCGGTCCGGCGGACCCGCTGGTGCCCTACCTGACCGCGGACTTCCCCTGGTACGGCCTCGACGACGGCTGGACCGGCCGCCGCTACCTGATGCAGGCCGGCGCCGGCGGCCCGCGGGCCGGGGCGCCCGGCAGCGTCGACTACGGCACGCTGGGCCACGGCGAGGAGCCGGCCAGACAGTACGAGCCGCGCGACACGCGGAAGTTCGCCGTGGTCGTCACGGTCGCCCGCCGGGACAGCCGCCGCAGCGCCGACAACACCGGCACCCTCGAGGCGACCTCCGCCTCCTCCGCGGCCTGGCTGGCCGGCTCCGGCCTGCTCGCCGCGACCTGGCCGGGCCAGCTGGACCGCGCGCTGCGCCAGGACTGGCTGGACCAGCAGAGCTCCCTCGCCTGGGACCTCGCCGACGACCTGGCCGGCCCCGGCTGGTCCACCCTCAGCCTGCCGGTGAACGGGCTGCCGCAGCCCTTCCGCTACCGCGAGTCCGAGTACGGCTGGGTGCTCGCCGGCGAGGCCCCGGGCGTCCTGCTCGGCGCCTTCGGCCGCGGCGTCAGCGCCTACGGCACCGGCTTCGCCACCGTCCCCGACCTCACCGTCTACACCCGCCCGTAGGGCGTGTCCGACCGTCCCCGTCGGCCGCATGGACCGGCCGGGCCGCCCCCGGACAGCCGGAAGGGGCCGGACGCCGAACGCGTCCGGCCCCTTCCGCCGTCCTCAGAACTTGTTCTTCGGAGTGAGCCCCAGGGAGAGGCCGGAGAGGCCGCGCTGGCGGCCGCCGAGCTTGCCGGCGACGGCGCGCAGGGCGGCGCCGGCCGGGGAGTCGGGGGCGGCGAGCACGACCGGGCGGCCGTCGTCGCCGCCCTCGCGCAGCCGGACGTCGATCGGGATCGAGCCGAGCACCGGCACGGTGGCGCCGACGGTCCGGGTGAGCGCGTCCGCGACGGTCTGGCCGCCGCCGGTGCCGAACACGTCGATCATCTCGTCGCAGTGCGGGCACGGCATGCCGGACATGTTCTCGATCACGCCGACGATCTTCTGGTGGGTCTGCACCGCGATGGTGCCGGCCCGCTCGGCGACCTCGGCGGCGGCCATCTGCGGGGTGGTGACGATCAGGATCTCCGCGTTCGGGACCAGCTGGGCCACCGAGATCGCGATGTCGCCGGTGCCGGGCGGCAGGTCCAGCAGCAGGACGTCCAGGTCCCCCCACCAGACGTCGGCCAGGAACTGCTGCAGCGCGCGGTGCAGCATCGGGCCGCGCCAGACCACCGGGGCGTTGCCCGGGGTGAACATGCCGATCGAGATGACCTTCACGCCGTTCGCCTGCGGCGGCATGATCATGTCCTGGACCTGGGTGGGCCGGCCCTCGACGCCCAGCATCCGCGGCACGCTGTGGCCGTAGATGTCGGCGTCCACCACGGCCACCTTCAGGCCGTCCGCGGCCATCGCGGCCGCCAGGTTCACCGTCACCGAGGACTTGCCGACGCCGCCCTTGCCGGAGGCGACCGCGTAGACGCGGGTCAGCGTGCCGGGCTTGGCGAACGGGATCTCCCGCTCGGGGGCGCCGCCGCGCAGCAGCTGGGAGAGCTCCTTGCGCTGCTCGTCGCTCATCACGTCGAGCTCCACCTCGACCCCGGTCACGCCCGGCACCCGGCCGACCGCCTCGCGGACCCGGGTGACGATGGTGTCGCGCATCGGGCAGCCGGAGACGGTCAGGTAGACCGCGACGCGCACCGCGCCGTCCCCGGCGATCTCGACCGATTTCACCATGCCGATCTCGGTGATCGGGCGGTTGATCTCCGGGTCGTTGACGGTCGCCAGCGCCTGGCGCACGGACTCCTCCGTGACGCCGGCCGCAACCTCTGTCTCGTTGGCCATGCCTTGATGGTACGGCGCCGGACCGACCGCTTAACCGGTCGGTAGCGTGCTGCCGGTCACAGCACCTCGGAGGACTCCCGGCGGTCGTCGATCTCCTTGAGCAGCGACTGGAGTTCGGAGCGGACGAAGTCCCGGGTGGCGACCTCGCCGAGGCCCTGCCGCAGTGCGGCCACCTCGCGGGTCAGGTACTCGGTGTCGGCGATGTTCCGGTCGCTGCGGGCGCGGTCCTGCTCCATGTTGACGCGGTCCCGGTTGTCCTGGCGGTTCTGCGCGAGCAGGATCAGCGGCGCCGCGTACGAGGCCTGCAGCGAGAGCATCAGGGTGAGGAAGATGAACGGGTAGTCGTCGAAGCGGACGGTGTCCGGCAGCAGAGTGTTCCACCCCACCCAGACGATGACCACCACCGTCATCCAGACGATGAACCGCCCGGTGCCGAGGAAGCGCGCGATCCGCTCGGAGAGCTGGCCGAAGGCCTCCGGGTCGTAGGTGGGCAGCGTGATCAGGCCGGGCCGGGTGGTGCGCGGCTGGTCGAGCCGGGACCGCCCGGGGCCGGCCGAGGGCGCCTCGGAGCGCCGCTCGCGGACGCCCTCGCGCGAGCGCAGCTCGCGCAGCTGCCGCAGCTCCCGGAGTTCGCCGTGCAGGCGCTGGCGGAGGCTGTCGTCGCGGCGGCCCTTGCGGTCAGCGTCCACCGGCGGTCTCACTCTCCTCGGCGGGCCCGTGCAGGGCGGCCTCGCGCCAGTCGTCGGGCAGCAGGTGGTCGAGCACGTCGTCGACGGTGACCGCGCCGACCAGGTGGTCGGCCTCGTCGACGACGGGGGCGGCGACCATGTTGTAGGACGCCAGGTAGCTGGTGATCAGCGGCAGCGGGGTGTTCGGCGGCAGCGGGTCGAGGTCGTCGTCGACCAGCGAGCCGACCAGGGTGTACGGCGGCTCCCGCAGCAACCGCTGGAAGTGCACGGTGCCCAGGTACTTGCCGGTCGGGGTCTCGTTCGGCGGGCGGCAGACGAAGACCTGCGCGGCCAGCGCCGGCTTGTTGTCGGAGATCCGCACCCGGGCCAGCGCCTCGGCCACCGTGGCGTCCGGCTCCAACACGATCGGCTCGGTCGTCATCAGACCGCCGGCGGTGTTCTCCTCGTACTTGAGCAGCCGGCGGACCGGTTCGGCCTCGTCCGGCTCCATCAGCTGGAGCAGCCGCTCGGCCTCGTCGCCGGGCAGCTCGGAGAGCAGGTCGGCGGCGTCGTCCGGGTCCATCGCCTCCAGGACGTCGGCGGCCCGCTCGTCCTTCAGCTTGCCGATGATCTCGACCTGGTCGTCCTCGGGCAGCTCCTCCAGGACGTCGGCCAGCCGCTCGTCGTCCAGCGCGGCGGCGACCTCCGCGCGGCGCTTGGCGGAGAGGTGGTGCATGACGTTGGCGAGGTCGGCGGCGCGCAGCTGGTCGAAGGTGGCGAGCAGGTTGGCGGCGCCCTGGCCCTCCTCCGGCAGGGCGAAACCGGTGACGTCCCGCCAGTCCAGGGTGAGCGTCTCGCCCCGGCCCTTGCGCAGCCGGCCGACCCGGCCGACCTGCACGAAGACCTTGCCGATCTCCCACTCGCGCAGTCGGGTCTGCACCATGGCCACGTCCAGGACGGTGACCTCCTGGCCGGTCTTGCTCCAGGTGACGGTGCGGTCCAGCAGCTCGCCGAGGACGAGGGTCTCGGAGGGTCGCTGCTCGAACCGGCGCATGTTGATGACGCCGGTGGTGAGCACCTGGCCGGTCTCCAGGCTGGTGACCCTGGTCATCGGCAGGAAGATCCGGCGCCGGCCGATCACCTCGACCACCAGCCCGAGCACCCGGGGCGGCCGCCCGCCCAGGCGGAGCGTGACGACGACGTCGCGGACCCGGCCGACCTGGTCGCCGTTGGGGTCGAAAACGGCGATGCCGGAGAGGTGCGAGATGAAGACCCGGCTGCCTGGCCCTGCCATGGACTCCCTCGACTCGCTCGACGCACGGGGGCGCGACGCAGCGCCCCGCGGCCAATCTACCCGGGCTCCCCGGGCTCGGCCCGGCGAGCCACCGGCCCCGCGCGCTCCGCCGGGTGGCGGAGGCCGACGGACGAGAAGCGGGCGGCTCAGCCCCGGCGGCGCTCGAACAGCAGGCTCAGCCCCGGCGGCGCTTGAACAGCAGCTTGGGCAGGCCGGCCGGGATCGGCATCCGGGTGGTGGCCGGAGTGGGCATCGGTGCGGCTGCGTGCGAGGCGTCCGGCATCTCCCCCGGCCGCTCGGTCAGCCCGGCGACCGGCTCCAGGCGGAGCACCCGGCACTCCCTCGCCCAGCGGTCGGTGACGGTGTCGGTGTCGGGCGCGTTCAGCCGCTTGCCCTTGAGCTCCTCGACGGCGCCCTGCCAGGCCTCGCTCCCCGGCTCCAGCACGCGCACCCGGGCCGGCCAGCCGGTCAGCCGGCCGCCCTTGTCCTTGCTGCGGACGGTCACCAGCGCGCCGGAGCCGGCGGTCAGCCCGTGCAGCGGCTGCTCGCCACCGTCGCCGACCACGACCACCGCGCCGTCGTGCCAGGCGTGCCAGAGCGCCCGGCTGTGCTCCTCGCCGTCCGCGCGGACCCAGAGCAGGCCGGACTTCTTCGCGGCCTCCTCCAGCAGGGCCCGGTCGAGGAAGTCGTCGGCGTTCGCGGCGGCGGCAGGCGTGCGGTCCATGGCGCACAGCGTACGGCCTGCGGCGTCCACGGGATGTCTCACCCGTCGGGCGACAGTTCCGTGGCGGCCGCACGGGCCTTACCTTAGGAGGCCGACCACCGGCCGCCCGGCCGCAGCACCACGAACCGGAGGAGCTCCGTGCCCGCCGCCCGGCCCGCGACCGCAGCGTCCGCCAGCACCGCACCCCGCCCTGCCGAGCCCACGGCCCCGGCGGGCCCGCTCCCCAGGATCGACCTGCTGCTGCTCGCGGTCTCGGTCTCCGGCATCTCGCTGTCGGCGCCGCTGATCAGTGCCACCGCAGCGCCCGCCCTGGCGATCGCCTTCTGGCGCAACGTCATGTCGGTCGGCGTGCTGGGCCCGTACGCGCTGCTGCGCCACCGCGCCGAGCTGCGCGGGATCGGCCGTCGGCAGTTGCTGCTGGCGGCGGCGGCCGGCGCGCTGCTGGCCGTCCACTTCGCGCTCTGGATGCCGAGCCTGCGGATGACCTCGGTGGCCTCGGCTACCGCGCTGGTCACCACCACCCCGCTCTGGACCATCCTGCTGATGCGGCTGTTCGGCGTCCGGGCGCCCCGGGCGGTCTGGATCGGGACGGCGGTGGCGTTCACCGGCGTGCTGGTGCTCACCGGGGTCGACCTGTCGCTGTCACCGCGCGCGCTGCTGGGGGACGCGCTGGCGCTCGGCGCCGGCCTCGCGGCGGCCGGCTACATGCTGATCGGGGCCGAGGTCCGCAAGACGGTCAGCACCACCGCGTACACGCTGGTCTGCTACGCGACCACGGCGGTGGTGCTGCTGGCGATCTGCCTGGTGGCCGGAACGCCGATGGGCGGCTGGCCGGCCGGCGTCTGGTGGCAGATCGCGCTGCTCATGGTCACGGCCCAGCTGCTCGGCCACTCGCTGAGCAACCGGGTGGTGCGCACCCTCGGCCCGTCCGTCACCTCGACCGCCATCCTGCTGGAGACCCCGGGCGCCGCGCTGATCGCGGCGCTCTGGCTCGGCCAGTGGCCGCCGGTGGCGGCCTACCCGGCCGTGCTGCTGATCCTCCTGGGGCTGGTCCTGGTGGCCCGCGGCGGCCGCCGGTAGCGGCGGGGGCGCCGAGGCGGCCTCGGACGCGCCTAGAGCCAGCCGTTGCGGCGGAACCCGCGGTACATCCCGATGCAGATCAGGACGACGCTGCCGAGCACCATCGGGTAGCCGTACTTGTGGTGGAGCTCCGGCATGTAGTCGAAGTTCATCCCGTAGACGCCGGTGATCATGGTGGGCACGGCGAAGATCGCCGCCCAGGCGGTGATCTTGCGCATGTCCTCGTTCTGCGCCACCGAGACCTGCGCCAGGTTGGCCTGGAGCAGCGAGTTCAGCAGTTCGTCGAAGCCGTGCACCTGCTCGGTGACCCGGGCGAGGTGGTCGGCGACGTCCCGGAAGTACTTCTGAATGTCCGGGTCGACCAGCCGCTGCAGCGGCTCGGAGAGCTGCTGCATGGGCCGCAGCAGGGGCGCCACCGCCCGCTTGAACTCCAGCACCTCGCGCTTGAGCTGGTACACCCGGCCGACGTCGGTGCCCCGGCCGCCGCGGTTGGAGAAGACGTCGAACTCGATCTCGTCCACGTCGGTCTGCAGCCGGTCCGCGACCAGCAGGTAGTTGTCCACCACCTGGTCGGCGATCGCGTGCAGCACCGCGGACGGGCCCTTGGCCAGCAGCCCGGTGCCGTCGGCGTCCGCCTCCAGCCGGTGCCGCAGCTCCTGCAACGAGCTGTGCCCGCCGTGCCGGACGGTGATCACGAAGTCCCGCCCGGCGAAGACCATCAGCTCACCGGTCTCGACCACCTCGCTGGTCGGGGTCAGCTGGTCGTGCTCGACGTAGCGGATCGTCTTGAAGACGGCGAACAGCACGTCGTCGTACCGCTCGACCTTGGGCCGCTGGTGCGCGTGCACCGCGTCCTCGACCGCCAGCGGGTGCAGGCCGAAGCGCTGGGCGATGCCCTCGAACTCGGCCTCGGTCGGCTCGTGCAGCCCGATCCAGCTGAACGATCCTGCATCGTCCGACAGTTGCTGCGAGGCCTTGACGCGGCGGACGGCCTCGCGCGGGGTGCAGCTGTCGCCGCTGCGCTTGCCGTGCTGGTACACCGCGCAGTCCACCACGGCGGAGGTGGACGCGCCGGGGTGGATCGAGTCGAACAGGCCGGCCGCCGAACGGCGGCGGTTGGTGCGGACGGCGGCGCGCAGGCTGTTGATCATCGACATGGCAGGCTCCCTGGGGCAGGAGCCGCCGCACGGCGGCGCGGTGGTGCAGGCCGTGGTGCGACGGCGGAGGAACACCGGTGTGAAAGACGTCCGCGGTCGGTCCTCGGCCTTGCTGGGGCACGCGCTGGAACGGCCGGACGCCGGTGGGGTGCTCTCCCGGCCGGTCCGACGCCGCCTCGGCGATCCGCGAGCGCGGCGATCACAGCTCTCGTGGGTGCTGTTTCAGCCTGCGTGGCGGGGGGTACGGGGAGGGCGTCCGGGCCGGGTAGAGCTGCCGGTACTGCATGGTCGGCTGGTATCCACCGCAACCACCTCCTTCGCGCCGCTGCCCCGGTGGAAGGATCCCCGGTGGCCAGTCGCTCACACTAACATCTGACCGGCCATCGCCGCTGCGGTGTTCCGGCGGCGGTCGTGCCGCCCCGGGGGCGGCCCGGGTTACGCTCACCGGCATGGCGCACGACTTCCCGCTCTTCGGCGATCCCTCGGGCACGTCCGGCCACTCCGGCGGCCACGATTCCTCCGGCCTCACCCGGGAGGCGGTGCTGGCCGCCGTCGAGGCCCGGCTGCTGACCGCCTTCGGCGAACCGAGCGGCCGCGCCGCCGTCACCTTCCTCGGCACGGACCGGATCGAGGTGTTGCGCTTCGGCCCCGACGCCGAGGGCCTGGTCCGTTACGCGACGCTCGGCATGTCCGCGGCCCCGATGGCCGATCCGACCTCACCGGTCGCCGACCAGGTCCGCGGCCCGCGCGCCGAACTGGTCCTGACGGTCCGTGGGGGCCGTGACGGCGTGCTCCGGGCACTGGCCACCTTCGCCGCGACGCCGCAGGTGGAGGGCCTGGTGGTGGCCCCGGGCGGCTCGCTGGACCTCGGCTCCCCGCTCTGGGAGGGTGCGCCGTTCACCTCGGTGCTGACCGCCGAACCGGGCGGCCTGGTGCCCGATCTGGAGCTGGACGAGCCGGCCGATCCGGTCCGCTTCCTGCCACTGCTGCCGATGACCCCGAACGAGGCCGGCTGGAAGCGGGTGCACGGGGCGGCGGCCCTGGAGGAGCGCTGGCTCAAGCACGGGACCGATCTGCGCGACCCGGAGCGCCGCGCGGTTCCGCTGGACTGACCCCGACTCAGCCGATGCGGCGCCAGCCCGGCGGCGTGGCGTCTCGACCCCGGCCCGGCGGCGTGGCGTCTCGACCCCGGCCCGGAACCGGGCCCGGACCGCGGGCCAGCGCCGCGGCGGCGCCGCACCACGGTCGACGCTCCCGCACCCCGGCGCACGCGCCGGGGCCGCGCTCGGGGCGCCGGCGGCTCCGCGCCCGTCGCCGGGCTCGGCCCAGCCGGCGAGGCCGGCTCGGCTCAGCCGCCGACGGGCTTCGCGCCGGTCGCCTGGGCCACCAGCGCCTCGTAGACGGCCGGATCGGTGGTGTGCTCGCCGAGCCGGACGGTCTTACGGGTGCCGTGGTAGTCGCTGGACCCGGTGGTCAGCAGGCCGAGGTCGCCCGCCAGCGCGCGCAGGTGCTCCCGGGCGGCCTCGTCGTGGTCCGTGTGGTCGACCTCCAGCGCCGCCAGACCGGCCGCCGCGAGGTCCGCGATCACCTGGTCCGGGACGGTGCGCCCCCGCTTGACCGCGCCCGGGTGGGCGAAGACCGGCACCCCGCCGGCCGCCCGGACCAGCCGGACGGCCTCGACCGGGTCGGTCTCGTGCTTGCGGACGTCCGCGCGCCCGCCGTTGGCCAGCCACTGCGGGGTGAACGCGTCCGAGACGGTGGCCACCACGCCGGCCTCGACCAGCGCGCTGGCGATGTGCGGGCGGCCCACCGAGCCCGCGCCCGCGATCCGCTGGACCTGCGCCCAGCTGATGTCCGCGCCCAGCGCCCGGCACCGCTCGACGATCGCCCGCCCGCGCCGGAACCGGTCGGTGCGCACCAGCTCCCGCTCCTGCGCGAAGGCCGGCTCGGCCGGGTCGAACAGGTAGGCCAGCAGGTGCATGCTGACGCCCTCGACGACGCAGGACAGTTCGGCGCCCGGAACGAGGGTCAGCCGGGTGCCCGCGGGCAGCGCGTGCACCGCCTCGGCGGCCTCGGCGTGGCCGGCCACCGTGTCGTGGTCGGTCAGCGCCACCACGTCCAGGCCCGCGGCGACCGCCGCCGCGACCAGCTCGGCCGGGCTGTCGGTGCCGTCGGACGCGTTGCTGTGGGCGTGCAGGTCGATGCGCACGGGCGGGGCTCCCTGGGGTCGGCTGGCGCCCAGGATAGTGCGGCGGTCAGCCGAGCAGGCGGGGGGAGAGCGCCCCGCAGGGCAGCAGGTCCAGCTCGGCGCCGGCCTCGCGCAGGTCGGTGAGGACCAGCTCGTCGTACATCACCAGGGCCGACTGCTCCGGCCAGGCCACCGCCCAGAGCCAGAGCCCGCGGGCCTCGCCGACGAAGACCGCGCGGTCGGCGGGGGCGTCCGGGACGTGGAACATCGGGGTGGGCCGCCCGGCGGCCATCAGCTTGGCGTCGGCGGGCTTGTAGAGGGCGACGGACTCGCCCGGGTCCGGCCCGGCCAGCCCCGCGTACCGGGCGCCGAGGCCGACGCCGAGCTCCTCCGCGACCAGGACCAGCTCCCCGAAGCCGCCGAGCGGCGCCGGGCCGGAGCAGGCGACGGCGGTGGCCCGGGCCCCCGAGACGTCGTCGCCGACGTGGGCGATGCCGGTGAACAGCCAGCCGACCGGCAGCGGCCAGGGAAGCCAGACGGGGACCTGCGAGCGGGCGACGGCCACGCCGAGCGCCTCCACGCTCGGGGGCAGCACCGGTTGCATCGGGTGCACGGCGCCGTGCCGGTCGCACTGCCAGGTGTCTGAGAACAGACCGGGGGCGCGGACCCTACCGGCGCACCTCGGGCAGCTTGGCTCGCCCCTCATAGCCGACAACGCTCCTCCCTCCGGACCGCCGCGTCAAGGACGATCACCCGTACGGAGGGCTCGGCGGCACCTGTCGGTGGCGGCGCCCGGCCCCGCGCAGGGTGGGCGCGGAACGGGCGGCTCCCGGTAGGGAATGTCCAGCCGCGGGCGGCGGCAAACGTCGGCCCGCCCGGGCGGCGGCGGGGCCGGACGCACTGACGCCCCGTCATCGCCGGTGCGGCGACGGGGCGTCAGTCGGGTATCGGGACGTCGGAGTCGGACGCTCCCGGCTCTTCGGCGGCGGGTGAGGTCCCCGGGGCGGGGGCGCCGCGCCGGGTCAGACGGTCGGGCACGGACGGATGAGCAGGCGTTCGCCGGTGCTGGCGGCGGCCTGGACCAGTTCGCGGACGGTCTCGGCGTCGGCGATCAGGCGGTCGGTGGCGGTGCCGTGGGCGTCGTCCAGGCGGAGGATCTCGAAGCGCATGGGCGTCTCCTTTCCCGGCCCCGTCGGGCGGGGCGGTCGTGGCTGAGTCGGTATCAGCCCTTTCTCGGTCTGTCGGGTCGAACGGTCGACGGGGTCGACGGTCTGCTGCGGCAAAGGGCTCCCCCTGCTTGCCGGGCACGCCTGGTCCCTCGTGAACCACTGTCGCGTGGTGTTGCTACCGGGCCGTTGCCCGTCCGTGAAGCCCGGGTTTCGGCGGATTCACGCCGACGTCGATGGCGACGATGATTCCCGGACAGAATCAAATATTACCGCAACTAACGAATTTTGTCCCGTGGTTTGCCCCGCGGATCGTCCTGCAGGTCATCCTGCGGACCACCGCGCGGGGGGCCTACGGCAGGCCGCGGGTGGCTAGGCCCCGGCCGGAGCCAGGGCCCAGAACCCGGTCAGGGCCTCGGCGGTGACGGCGGGCTGCTCCGCGTTGGGGGAGTGGCCGGCGTCCTCGACCACCACGCGACGGGCACCCAGCCGCTCGGCCATCGCCGTCTGCTCCGGCACCGGCCAGGCGTAGTCCCGGACGCCGGAGAGCACCAGGAGGGGCAGTCCGGCCGCGGTCGCCGCCGCCGCGAGCGCGTCCACCCGGTCCGGCGCGGCCACCAGGTGCCCGCCGGTGGTGGCGAGCGCCTGCGGCACGTTGGCCACCCACCGGCGGTGCAGGAAGTCCGTCACCTCGGGGGCCGGGCGGCGCGCCGGGTCGCCGGAGCCCTCCTCCATCTGCTGGAGCACCTGCCAGATCTCCTCCAGGCTCATCGTCGGCAGCACCGACAGCAGCAGCTTGGTCCGCTCCGCCTCCGCCGGGTCGATCGCGCCCGGGCCGGTGGACATCAGGGTCAGCGACCGCCAGGGCAGCGGGCCCTCGGCCGCGGCCGCGAGGACCGCCTCGCGGACCACCTGGCCGCCGAAGGAGTGGCCCAGCAGGTGCAGCGGGCCGGTGTCGCCCCCGGGCTCGGACCGCAGGACGGCGGAGAGCTCCCGGACGTCCGTACCCAGCGCGTCGACGGCGTACTCGGCCGGGTCGTCCGATCCGCCGGTCTCGTACTGCCCGCGCTGGTCGATCGCGGTCACCCGGTAGCCGGCCGCCGCGAGCGGCTCCAGCAGCGCGATGAAGTCCTCCTTGCTGCCGGTGAAGCCGGGTACCAGCAGTGCCGACCCGCGTACCGCGCCGGCCGGCTCGGCCCGCAGCGCGGCGAACTCCCCGCGCGCGGTCGCCAGCCGCAGCGGGCGCGCGCAGTGGGGGAGGGTGAGGAACGGCGGGGTGCTCATGGGCGGATCTCCTGGGGCTCCTGCGGTGCGGCCGGCGGCCGGGGTGACCGGCCGGTAACCCCTGAGGGTAGTCGGGCGGGCGTCCCCCGGGCCGGGCCGGCCGACCCGGGGGACGCCGGAGGGGGCGGCCCGGTCCCGACGGGGATCCGGACCGCCCCCTCCGGGCGGTGCGGCGGCGGTCAGCCCTCCGGCGTCGCCTCGGGCGCCGCGGCGGCGGCCGGCCGGCGGGTCCGGGTCCGGCGGCGCGGGGCCGGGGCCTCGGCCGGTGCGTCGCCGCCGGCCTCCGGGGCGGCAGCGGCCTCGGCGGCGGGCTCGGCCTTCGCCTTGGCCCGGCTGCGGGTGCGCTTGGCGGCCGGCTTCTCCGCGGGCGCGTCGGCGGCCGGGGCGGCCGGCGGTGCGGCGGCCTCGGCGATCTCGGCCGCAGCCTCGGCCACCGCGGCGACGGCGGTCTCGCCCGACGCGGTGCTGCGCGGACGGCGACGGCGGCGGCGCGGTGCCGCGCCCTCGGCGCCCTCGGCGGCCGGCACGGCCGGAGCCTCGACGGCGGCGGCCTCGACGGCCTCGGCGACGGGCGCGGTGGCCGCGTCGCCCGCGACCGCGGCGCCACCGCGGGTGCGACGGCGCTCACGGGTCCGGCGGGCCGGCTTCTCCTCGGCGGGCGCGGCGGCGTCGGAACGGCCGGAGCCGCCCCGCGAGCCGTTCCGGCCGCGGCCGCCGGCCGAACGCGCACCGCGCCCGCCGGTCTCGCCGAGGTCCTCGACCTCCTCGGCGTTCAGGCCGGCCCGGGTGCGCTCGGAACGCGGCAGCACGCCGGTGGTGCCCTTGGCGATCTTCAGCAGCTCGTACAGGTGCGGCGAGGTGGAGTAGGTCTCCTCCGGCTCGTTGAACGGCAGGTCCAGCGCCTTGTTGATCAGCTGCCAGCGCGGGATGTCGTCCCAGTCCACCAGCGTGACGGCGGTGCCGGACGCGCCGGCCCGGCCGGTGCGGCCGATCCGGTGCAGGTAGGTCTTCTCGTCCTCGGGGCACTGGTAGTTGATGACGTGCGTGACGCCCTCGACGTCGATGCCGCGGGCCGCGACGTCGGTGCAGACCAGCACGTCGACCTTGCCGTTGCGGAACGCCCGCAGGGCCTGCTCGCGCGCGCCCTGGCCGAGGTCGCCGTGGACGGCGCCGGCCGCGAAGCCGCGCTGGGTCAGCTGGTCGGAGACGTCGGCGGCGGTGCGCTTGGTCCGGCAGAAGATCATGCACAGCCCGCGGCCCTCGGCCTGCAGGATGCGCGAGACCATCTCCACCTTGTCCAGCGAGTGCGCACGGAAGATGTGCTGCTCGATGTTGGCGACGGTGGTGCCGGTGTCGTCCGGGGCGGTGGCCCGGATGTGGGTCGGCTGGCTCATGTACCGGCGGGCGAGGTTGATGACCTGGCCCGGCATGGTGGCGGAGAACAGCAGGGTCTGCCGCTTGGCCGGCAGCATCGTGAGGATCTTCTCGACGTCCGGCAGGAAGCCGAGGTCGAGCATCTCGTCCGCCTCGTCCAGGACGAGCGAGCGGACCTTCGACAGGTTCAGCTTCTTCTGGCCGGCCAGGTCGAGCAGGCGGCCCGGGGTGCCGACGACGATGTCGACGCCCTTGTTCAGCGCCTCGACCTGCGGCTCGTACGCCCGGCCGCCGTAGACGGCGAGCACCCGCACGTTGCGGACCTTGCCGGCGGTCTGCAGGTCGTTGGTGACCTGGGTGCAGAGCTCGCGGGTCGGGACGACGATCAGCGCCTGCGGGAACTCGGAGAGCTGCTCCTCCTCGGCCCGGCCGGCGTCGACGTCGGCGCGGACGACCACGCGCTCGATCAGCGGAAGGCCGAAACCGAGCGTCTTGCCGGTGCCGGTCTTCGCCTGGCCGATGACGTCGTGGCCGGTCAGCGCGACCGGGAGGGTCATCTCCTGGATGGGGAAGGGGTGGACGATGCCGACGGACTCGAGGGCCTCGGCGGTCTCCGGGAGGATCCCCAGGTCCCGGAAGGTGGTCTTGGTCGGTTCAGCGGTGGTGGACAGGGTGCTGCCTCTTCCGTGTGGAGGGGCCGAGAGCGAGCGGCGGGCGGGCAGCCGCGCGGCTGTGTACGGGCCTGGAAGGCCCTGAATACAGCTGCGCGGACGCACAACCGCGCCGGTCCCTGCGGCCGGCCGGTCCGCGCGGCCCGGTGAGGGGCGCGGTCTCGGCGGCGTCGGGGAGGATTCCCGTGAGGGACCTGCGCGGGACCTGCGCCGGGCTGGCGCGGTCTCGGCGGCCCTCGCTCGGCCACTGATGCGGTGCCAAGGCTTGAAGTCCAAGCCATGGTCGGAGCCGATCGGCTCTCCGACCGGGCATCCGCGTACGTGAGTACCCGGCTTCCGGGGCGGGCACGTCCGTCGGACGGCGCCGCTTCGGAGCGGACTGGCCGGGGTCACCGAGACGGCGGTGACACCGTGCAAGCACTACGGGTCTCCCTACCACCATACAGTCACGCGACGACTCGAACACGTGACGCCGGTGACACCCCAGGTGGCGGCGCCCGTCGGCGGCGCGCCGGGGCCGGGGTCCCCCGGTGCCGCCCCGGGCGTTCCGGGAGGTGCCGGGCGGCCGGGCCCGCCGCCCCCGGCCGGGCGGCGGCATGCGTGTGCGCAGGCCCCGGCCGGACTAAGGTGGCGGGTCATGGAGACGCATGGTGAGACGCAGGACATCGCGGCCGGCTCGATCGGGGACTGGGCGAGCTGCTCGGCCGACCCGGGGTACCGCGCGGCCGTGCTGGACCTGCTCGGCGCCCTCGCGTACGGCGAGCTGAGCGCGTTCGAGCGGCTCGCCGAGGACGCCAAGCTCGCGCCGGACCTCGCCGACAAGGCGGCGCTGGCCCGGATGGCCTCCGCCGAGTTCCAGCACTACCAGCGGCTGCACGACCGCCTGGCCGAGGTGGGTGCGGACCCGCAGGAGGCGATGCGGCCGTTCGTCGAGCCGCTGGAGCTGTTCCACCGGATGACCGCCCCCTCGGACTGGCTGGAGGGCCTGGTCAAGGCGTACGTCGGCGACGCGATCGCCACCGACTTCTACCGCGAGGTGGCCGTCCGCCTGGACGACGACACCCGCGAGCTGGTCCTCGGCGTGATGTCGGACACCGGCCACGCCCAGTTCGCCGTCGACAAGGTCCGGCAGGCGATCGAGGCCGACCCGCGGGCCGGCGGCCGGCTCGCGCTCTGGGGCCGCCGGCTGATGGGCGAGGCGCTCAGCCAGGCCCAGCGGGTGGTCGCCGAGCGGGACGCGCTCTCCAACCTGCTGGTCGGCGGCGTGCAGGTGCAGGGCTTCGACCTGGTCGAGGTCGGCAAGATGTTCAACCGGATCACCGAGGCGCACACCAAGCGGATGGCCGCCCTGGGCCTCGCCTCCTGACGCCTGCGCCCGGCGTCGGGCCCCGCCCCGGCGCCGGGCCCGCTGGAGCCGGGCCGGCCCCGCGGGCGGAGGTCAGGCGTGCCGGTGTCGCCGGTGCGCGCCGCCGACCCGGTGCGGGTGGCGTTCGCCGCCGGCCCGCCGCGGCTGGTGCCGGTGCGCGGGCAGTCGCCCTTCCGCGAGGTCCGGCCGGGCCAGGACCGAGGTGAGCAGGCCCGAGACGATCGCGGAGACCGCGATGCTGACCCCCGGGAACGCTCCGTCCAGGGTGAAGTGCATGATCACCCCGCCGAGCAGTGCGGCCACCACGGCCGTCCCCGCCGTCAGTGCCCGGCCGCCGGGGAAGTGGTCGGGCAGTGACACCAGCGCGGCCGCGCCGACGATCAGGCCGACGAGGGCGAAGGCGAGCGTCTCGACCAGCAAGGGTGCCTCCCCTGGGCTGCGGGCGTGCGGCGCGGGGCGTCCGCACCCCTGGCCGTACCCCGGTGCACCCGGCCGTACACGCGACGGTGCCCCGCCCCCCGGTGGGGGACGGGGCACCGTCCGACGACTCAGAGCGTGCCGAATCCGACCTTGCGGGCGGCCTGCTCGCCGATCTCCACGTACGCCAGGCGCTCGGCCGGGACGATGACGCGGCGGCCGTGCTCGTCGGTCAGCGTGAAGAGCTTCTCGGTGCCCTCCAGCGCCTTGGCGACCGCGCTCTGGACCTCATCGGCAGTCTGCGAGCTCTCGATCACGATCTCGCGCGGCGCGTTCTGCACGCCGATCTTGACCTCCACGGCTTCCGTCCCTCCGGGGTTGCAGCCATCCACGCGCGGTACCGGACCACCTGGGACAGGCGATCGCGGCGACCGCGCCGTACGGCTTCACCATAGAGCACGGGATCAAGGCCGAGGCGAAGGTCGGCCGATCACCCCGCGGCTCAGTGCTCCGCGGCCGGGGCCTCGGCCGACTCGGCGCCGGGGTGCATCGGGAAGCCCTTCAGACCGCGCCAGGCCAGGCTCGCGACCAGCCGGACCGCCTCGTCGCGCGGGATCTCCAGGCCCTGCGAGAGCCAGTAGCGCGCGGTGATCTGGGCCAGGCCGCAGACGCCGGCGGCGAGCAGCTTGGACTCGGCCTCGGGGAGGTCGGTGTCCTCCTGGATGACCTGGCTGACCAGGGTCGCGCTGGCCTCCGAGGCCCGCTCCACGCGCTCGCGCACGGCCGGCTCGTTGGTCAGGTCGGACTCGAAGACCAGGCGGAAGGCGCCGGACTCGCTGGAGACGTAGTTGAAGTACGCCTCCATGGTCGCCGCGACCCGGAGCTTGTTGTCGGTGGTCGTCGACAGCGCCTCGCGGGTCGACTCGACCAGGGCGTCGCAGTGCTTGTCGAGCAGCGCCAGGTAGAGCTCCAGCTTCCCGGGGAAGTGCTGGTACAGCACCGGCTTGCTGACCCCCGCGCGGTCGGCGATGTCGTCCATGGCGGCCGCGTGGTAACCCTGCGCGACGAACACCTCCTGGGCGGCACCGAGCAGTTGTTCACGGCGGGCGCTTCGCGGCAGGCGGGCACCGCGCGGGCGCTCCTGCGCCTCCTGGATGGCCGTCACGGCGCTCCTCACTTCACGGGTTGTTCGGGGCTGGCAAGGTGACCGATTCTACTTTTCGGTAACCGCGTTCGTACTTGGCGAGCCTGAGAAAAGCAGGGACCCCCCTTGTCAGGAGCCCACAATACGGCGCTGACCACGGGCAACGGCAGTGGTGCGACAAGGAGTGGGACGGACGGTCCCGACCGAGGCCGGGTGGCCGGCGGCTCACTACCATCGTCCACCATGAGCAGCGCTGAGCAGCAGATACGCCCGGAGGCCGGCCGGCCCGCACCGTGGCGCACGGTCGAGGTGCCCGGGGCGGTGCTCGCCGTGCACCGCCCCGAGGCGGACGGCGGCCCCGTCGACGGGCGCGCGCCGGCCCTCTTCGTGCACGGTCTCGGCGGCTCGGCCGCCAACTGGACGGCGCTCATGGCACGGCTCGGCGGCCTGCTCGACGGCGAGGCCGTGGACCTGCCCGGCTTCGGCCGCTCCGCGCCGCCGGCGGACGGCAACCTCACGGTCAACGGTCACGTCCGCGCGCTGATCGGCTACCTGGAGGCGACCGGCCGCGGCCCGGTCCACCTCTTCGGCAACTCCCTCGGCGGAGCGCTCTCGGTCCGGCTCGCCGCCCTCCGGCCGGACCTGGTGCGGAGTCTCACGCTGATCTCGCCCGCGCTGCCGGAGCTGCCGCCGCAGCGGTACGCCTGGCCGACCGGTCTGCTCGCGGTGCCCGGCGTCCCCGCCCTGCTGCGCCGGCTGCCGGTCAACGCCCGCACCCCCGAGGAGGCGACCGAGGGGCTGCTGCGGCTGGTCTACGGCGACCCGGCCGCCCTGCCGCCGGCCACCCGGGCCGAGGCGGTCGCCGAGTACCGGCGGCGGATCGAGGTGCCGCACGCGATGCAGGCGATGGTCGGCTCGGCGCGAGGCATCGTCACGGCGTACACCGAGCGCGGCGACCAGGCGCTCTGGCGGCAGGCCCGCCAGGTGAAGGTGCCGACGCTGCTGGTCTACGGGCTGCGCGACAAGCTGGTCTCCTACCGCTCGGCGCGGCGGGCCTGCGAGGCCTTCCAGGACTCCCGGCTGCTGGTCCTCCCGGACTCCGGGCACGTGGCGATGATGGAGCACCCCGACGAGGTGGCCCGCGCGGTGCGGGAGCTGCTCGGCCGGGCCTGAGCCGATCGGGAGCCGTTCGCGCCGGCCGGGCGGTAGCCGCTCGCGCCGGCGCCGGGCGGCGCGGACACCGCCGGTACGGGGCCGGGCGGCGGGCCCGGCGGGCGGCGGACCGCCCGCCCGCCGGCCGGGCGGCGGTAACGCCCCCGTTCGCGGCGAGGTCACGCCGGTTCACTCGTTCAGGTGGCAGCCAGGCATGTGACCGATGGATTGCCGGAGGCCGGTCCTACCTTTCTGCTGTCGGACCGAACTGGTGTGGGGGAGTCGCGGCCACCGGAGCACCCCCGGAATGTCCGGAGAGCGTGGCCGCAGGCGGACGGGTCGGCAGGGCCGGTGCGACCGCCGGCCCGGACCGCCGTGTGCCCGGCCGACCGGGCTCCCCCACCCCCGGGCCCCTCCTCGCGCCGTCCCGCGGGGCCCCGGGCGCCGGCCGTGGCCGCTCATCCAATCCGTCGATCGCTCCCGATCCGCTCTGCCCTGGAGGTCTCCCGTGCGCGTTGCTCTGCTCACCGAGGGTGCGCGTCCGCACCCCCAGCGTGTCCTCGGCGGCTGGTCGGCCCGACTGGTCGACGGCCTGCGGGAGCACGACTTCGAGCTGTACGTCCTGGCCGGCCGGGCCGGGCCCGGGATCGCCGGGAGCCCGAGCGCGCGGTGGCTCGGCGTGCACGAGCTGGCGCTCTGGGGGCGCCGCCCGGCCGGCCGGGCACCCGGGGCGCTGCGCAGACGCCAGTACGCACGGGCGTACGAGGAACTGGTCCGGGCGCTGGTGGTGCCGGGGCAGCGGGCCGGCTTCGGCACCGGCCTGTACCGGCTGGCCGTGCTGGCCGCCGAGGACGGCGCCCTGCCCGCTTTCCTGGCCTCCGCGCACGCCCGCCGCACCCTGGAGCGGGTCTGGCGCGGCCCGGGCGCCGACACCTCGGCCGGGCAGCCGCTGGTCTGCGACGTGCTGGTGGCCGCGGACCTGCTGGAGCAGTGCCTGCGCCCGCTCTCCGCGCCCTGGTACGGCACCGGTCCCGGCGGCCTCGGCGCGGCGGACCTCTGCCACGTGGTCGGCGGCGGCCCGGCGGCCCTGCCCGCCCTGGTGGCCAAGCGGCTGCACGGGGTGCCGTTCGTGGTCACCGAGCACGGCCTGCACCTGCGCGAGCAGTACCTCGGTTACCGCGAGGCGCCGTACCGGTGGCCGGTCCGGGCGCTGCTGCTCTCCTTCTTCCGGGCGCTCACCGAGGAGACCTACCGGCAGGCCGCGATACTCACCCCCGGCAGCGCCCACGACCAGGAGTGGCAGCGGCGCTGCGGCGCCGACCCGGCGCGGACCCGGGTGGTCTACGACGGAACGCCGGCGGTGTCCCGGGCGGCGGCCGGCCCGGAGCCGGCCGTCCCGACCCTGGCCTGGGCCGGGGCGCTGGAGCCGGGGCACGACACCGAACTATCGCTGCACGCCTTCGCGCGGGTCCGCGCGGAGCTGCCCGCGGCGCGGCTGGTGATCCACGGGGAGGAGGCGGTCCGCGGCTACCGGGCGCACTGCGAGGCGGTGGCCGCGCGACTGGGGGTCGCCGGGGCGGTGGAGTTCGCCGGGCGGCCGGAGTCGGTGGCGCGGGCCTGGGAGGGCGGCACGGTGATCGTCTTCTCGGCCCTCTCCCGGCGCGGGCCCGGCCTGCTGGCGGACGCGATGCTGAGCGGGCGGGCCGTGGTCTCGACCGACGTCGGGGTGGCCCGGGAGGTGGTCGGCCCGACCGGGCTGCTCGTCCCGCCCCGGGACCCGCAGGCGCTGGCCGCGGCCTGCCTCGCGCTGCTGCGCGACGAGGAGCGGCGGGCCCGGCTGGGGCTCGCCGGGCGGCTGCGGGCGCAGGAACGCTTCGCCGTGGAGCCGGTGATCGGAGCCTTCCGGGAGATCTATCTGGAGCTGGTCTCGCAGTGGCCGGCCTTCCCGGCGGCCGGGGCCGGCGGTACGGCCGCCGCGCCGCCGCGCCCGTTCGCCCGGCCCGCCGAGTACTGGCTGGCCGACCGCCGGGGCCCGGGGAGCGCCGGAGAGGGCGCCGGCCCGGCCGGTGCGGACCGGGCGGCCGTCACGGTCGGTGGGGGCGCGGCGGACGGCGAGGCCGCCGACGGCGGCGCCGGTGCGGCGGCCGACCGGGCGGGTGCCCTCGCGGAGGCGGTCTGATGTCCGCCCCGCGGGCTGCCCGGGAGGGGGCGGCGGCCGGGGCCCCCGGTGCCGATCCGGTCCGGGAGGTCATGGCGGAGCACCGCGAGCTGTGCGAGCGCGCCGTCGACCCGCTGGAGATCGCCGCCGGGCTGGAGGCGGCCGGGCTGGGCCCTGCGGCGGCCGCGCGCTGCCGGCACGCTGACCTCTTCTCGCTCGCGGAGGAGCTGTACGCCCGGGTGCCGCGCCGTCCGCCCGCGCTGCGGGGGGCCGGGCCGCCGGAGAACCGGCCGCGGCGCTGTGGCGGGCCGCTGCGGTCGGCGGTGCTGACGGCCCTGCCGGTCGCGGCGGCCGCCGGACTCGGTGGGCGGTGGCCGGCGCTGTTGCCTGCCGCGCTCCCGCTCGTACTGCTGCCGGCCGGGGTGGCCGGGGCGCCGCCCCCGCCGGCCCGGGTGGCGGCGGGCGCGGTCGATCCGGAGGCCGCCGCCTCCGCCGCCGAGGGCGAGCTGGGCCCGCAGGCCGCGCCCTGGCCGGCCGGAGCACCGCCCGGGGAGCCGGCCCGCCGGTGGCGGCCGGCCGCGCTCGGCCACGGCGCCGGGGTGGCCGGGATGCTGCTGCTCCCGCTCGTCGCGTCCGGGGCCGGGCCGGGTGACGGCCGGGTGACGGCGGCGCTGGTGCTGGCGGCCGCGCTGTCGGCCGGCTCGGCCGAGTGGGCCGCCCGCTGGTTCCGGCACGTCGGCCGGGGCCACCTGGGGGCCGCCGGAACCCTCGCCGAGTTCCGGGCCCGGATGCGCCCGGTGCTGCCGGTGGCGGTCGCCCTGCACCTGGCGGTGCTCGCGGTGCTCAGCTTCGCCGCGCTCGCGGTGCTGACCGCGGTCGCGCCGCGCCCGGGGCCGGGCCAGGGCGGCGGGCTGCTCCACCTGGCGGTCGAGCGCGCCGAGCCCGCCCAGTGGGCGGCGCAGGGCGTGCTCGGGCTGCTGCTGGTGCTGCCGGCGCTGCTGGCCCACTGCGGCCGGACCGGCGCCGCGGCGCTGGGCGCACTGGCCGGGGCGGTCGCCGCCGCGCTGCCGCCGGCGCTGGGCCGGTCCGCCCCGGCGGTCGGGCTGCTCGGCGGCGGGGCCGTCGCGCTGGCGGTGCTGGCGTACGCGTGGCCGGTGCTCGGCCGGGCCGGTGCGCACCGCTGAGCGCCGCCGCCGGCCGGCCGCCGGGCCGGCGGTGCCGCTCCCGCGGCCGCCGGCCCCGGGCCTCCCCGTCGTTCGCGAACCCTGTCTCGGTTCTCGAACCCTGTCTCACCATCCGTCTCACACTCTGTCCGCCAGGTCGTACCCGACCTCGCTTCGTGGAAGGACGCCCCCGATGAGGGTGCTGCTGCTGGGCGCCGACGGCTTCATCGGCCGCCGGGTCACCGATCGTCTGCTCGTGGACCAGGAGTTGCAGGTGACGGTGCTCGGCCGGCGTGACTCGGCCGACATCCGTTTCGACCTGACCGCCGGCAGTCCGGGCGCGCTGGCCCGGTTCCTGGACGCGGTCGCGCCGCAGGTGGTGATCAACTGCGCGGGGGCCACCTACGGCAGCTCGCGCACCCTGATCCGGGCCAACACGCTGGCCGTCGCCACCGTCTGCGAGGCGATCCGGCGCAGCCGCGAGCCCGCCCGGCTGGTGCACGTCGGCTCGGCGGCCGAGTACGGCCCGGTGCCGGGCGGGGTGCCGGTCTCGGAGAGCGCCGAGCCGCGCCCGGTCGGCCCGTACGGGGTGTCGAAGCTCGCCGGGACGGAGCTGGTGCTGGCCTCCGGGCTGGACGCCGCGGTGCTGCGGGTGTTCGACGTGGTGGGCCCGGGCGCGCCGACCGCCTCGCTCTTCGGGCGCCTGGCCGAGGGGCTGCGGCGGGCGCTGGAACGGGACGAGGCGCAGGTGCGGATGCCGGACCTGTCCGGATACCGGGATTTCGTGGACGTCCGGGACGTCGCGCGGGCGATCCGGGCGGCTGCCGTGTCGGCGGCCACCGGGGTGATCAACATCGGCAGCGGGCACGCTGTCCGGGCCCGGGAGGCGGCCCAGCTGCTGGTCCGGGCATCGGGCTTCGAGGGAGCCGTGGTCGAGGAGAACCGGCAGGTCATGCTGCCCGCGCAAGCCGGCGGACCGGCCGAGCACGGCGTTCCGCACCTGGGTCACCACGGGCCGGCCCACCGGGGGCCGGAGCCGCGGCCGGGCGAGGGGAGGGTCGCGGCGGGCGAGCCGGTGCCGTGGCGGCAGGCGGACGTGCGGACCGCCCGGGACCGTCTCGGATGGCGGACGCAGGTGCCGCTGGAGGAGTCGCTCGGCGACGTCTGGCTGGAGACGGCCTGCCGGGTCTGAGCCGTGCCGGGCGCCGGCACGCCCGCCGTCCGAGGGCGGTACGGCCCCCGTGGGGCGGGCCGGCTCGCCCTCGGACGACCCGCGACCGGCGGTGGCCCCGGGGCGGCTGCGGTTCCAGCATCCGAGGGCGCCCGTCTCGCCCATCGGACGGGCTGTCTCGGAATACCGGTGCGGCATGACACTGTTGGCGTAGCAGAGCCACCCGTCGGTGGCGTCGCGCAAGTCCGAAGAGGTTGGCCCCCGGCCACCTGAACCGACGACCATCGGAGTCCCCGTGTCGCTGCCACCCCTGGTCGAGCCGGCCGCCGAGCTCACCGTTGACGAGGTCCGCAGGTACTCCCGCCACCTGATCATCCCCGACGTGGGGATGGCCGGGCAGAAGCGGCTGAAGAACGCCAAGGTGCTCTGTGTGGGCGCCGGCGGCCTGGGCTCGCCGGCGCTGATGTACCTGGCCGCGGCGGGCGTCGGCACGCTGGGGATCGTCGAGTTCGACGTGGTGGACGAGTCCAACCTGCAGCGGCAGATCATCCACGGCCAGTCGGACGTGGGTCGCTCCAAGGGCGAGTCGGCGCGGGACTCCGTCAAGGAGATCAACCCCTACGTCAACGTGGTCCTCCACGAGGAGCGCCTCGACAACTCCAACGTCATGGAGATCTTCTCCGGCTACGACCTGATCGTGGACGGCACCGACAACTTCGCCACCCGCTACCTGGTGAACGACGCCGCGGTGCTGCTCGGCAAGCCGTACGTGTGGGGCTCGATCTACCGCTTCGACGGCCAGGCGAGCGTCTTCTGGGCCGAGCACGGCCCCTGCTACCGCTGCCTCTACCCGGAGGCCCCGCCGCCGGGCATGGTCCCGTCCTGCGCCGAGGGCGGCGTGCTGGGCGTGCTCTGCGCGTCCATCGGCTCGATCCAGGTCACCGAGGCGATCAAGCTGCTGGCCGGCGTCGGCGAGCCGCTGGTCGGCCGACTGATGATCTACGACGCCCTGGAGATGAACTACCGCCAGGTGAAGGTCCGCAAGGACCCGAACTGCGCGCTCTGCGGCGAGAACCCCACCGTCACCGAGCTGATCGACTACGAGGCCTTCTGCGGCGTCGTGTCGGAGGAGGCGCAGGCCGCCGCCGCCGGCTCGACGATCACCTCGAAGCAGCTCAAGCAGTGGCAGGACGACGAGGAGGACATCTTCCTGGTCGACGTCCGCGAGCCCGGCGAGTACGAGATCGTCAACATCCCCGGCGCCGTGCTGATCCCGAAGAACGAGTTCCTGATGGGCAACGCGCTGGAGTCGCTGCCGCAGGACCGGAAGATCGTCCTGCACTGCAAGTCGGGCGTGCGCTCGGCCGAGGTGCTGGCCGTGGTGAAGTCGGCCGGCTTCGCCAACGCCGTCCACCTCGGCGGCGGCGTGCTCGGCTGGGTGAACCAGATCGAGCCGCACAAGCCGGTCTACTGACGGGCGTCCGTCGGCAGACGCCGAAGGGCCCGCCGGATCGCTCCGGCGGGCCCTTCGGCGTCTTCGGGGCAGCGTGCCCTCCCCCTCCGGCGGCCCCTACAGCGCACCCTTGCGCTGCAGCACGTTGTAGGAGATCCAGCCGGGCAGCACCGGCAGCCAGAAGGTGAGCGCCCGGTAGAGGAAGACCGCCGGGGTGGCGACCGCCGGGGGCACGTCGGCGACCGTGAGCGCACCGATCAGGGCGACCTCGACCGGGCCGATGCCGCCGGGGGTGGGGATGGCGGAGCCGGCCGCGTTGGCGGTCAGGAAGACCACCGCGACCGCCGAGAAGCTGATCGAGCCGCCGAACGCCTGCACCGAGGCGTCCAGGCAGGCGGTGAAGGAGAGGGTCAGCAGCAGGATGCCGCCGAAGCCGGTGACCAGCTTGCTCGGCGTCTGCATCAGGTCGAGCATCCGCGGTACCACGCCGAAGAACAGCGAGCGCAGCCGGTTCAGCACGAACCGCCGCAGCGGGGCGACGGCCGCGATCACCAGGGAGAGCACGGCGGCGGTCAGCACGCCGATGATCACCGCGCGGGAGGCCGAGAGGTCCCCGTTGTTCTGGCTGCCGGTGATCAGGCCGAAGCTGAACAGCAACAGCAGGTGCCCGGCCAGCCCGGCCAGCTGGGAGGCGCCGACCGAGGCCACCGCCTGCCCGGAGCGGATCCCGGCCTTCTGCAGGTAGCGGGTGTTCAAGGCGATGCCACCGATCGCCGCCGGGGCGACCAGCTTGACGAACGACCCGGCCAGCTGGGCCGCCACCGTCCGCCGGAACGGCAGCTTCTCCGGCACGAACCCGGTCAGGCTCATCGACGCGGCCACGTAGCTGAAGGCGGCCGCGGCGAGGGCCACCGCCGCCCAGGCCCAGTTCATCTGGGAGAGCTTGAGCTGGGCCGGCTTGATGGTGGTCAGCGCCAGGTAGGCGGCGAAGGTGAGCGCGATCACCATGATCAGGCTCTTCGGCTTGAGCCGTTCCAGCTTGGCCGGCTCCATCGGCGCCTCGGGGGCGATCTGGAGGATCTGGCCGCGGATCCGGCTGAGCAGGTCCTCTCCGGCCGCCGCGATGTCCTCCTCGGCCTGCTGCTGGGTGCGTTCGCCGGCGGCGACCTGTTCCAGCGCCCGGGCCTGGGCCGCGGCCTTCCGCTCCTTGCTCAGCTTCTTCAGGTCCACCCGGGTGGAGCGGCTCATGCCGACCGGCTGGAGCAGCGGCAGCGCCTGGGCGACCCGGTCCGGTCCGAGCACCCCGTTGGCGGTGGCGACCGCCCGCTCCGGGCCGATCCGCAGTGCGAAGGTGGTGAGCAGCTGGGCGACGTCGATGCGCAGCGTCAGGTCGGTGGCGGCGATGTCCCCGCCGGAGAGGTTGACCAGGCAGGCCGTCTTCTCGTCGACGACCAGCAGCGACTCGCCGGTGAGCCGGCGGTGGGCGATCCGGCGTTCGTGCAGGGCGGCGACGGACTCCCAGAGCGAGGCCATCACCTGGTCGGTGACCTCCTCGGCGGTGAGGTCGTCCAGGGTGCGGCCCTCGACGTTCTCGTAGACCAGGATCGCGGCGTCCGGCCCCAGCTCGGAGGTGGCGACCAGCTGCGGGGCGCGGGCACCGGAGGCGGCGGCCGCGTAGGCGATCAGCGCCTCCTGCTCCAGGGCCTGGCGCAGGGACTGCGGGCTGCGCCGGACGGCCACCGAGCGCAGCCGCAGCCGCCGCCAGGCACGGTAGAAGAAGCCGGACGCCTGCTGTTCGCGGTCGATGATGTGGACGTCCAGCGGCGGGCCGCTCTGCTGGGCGACGAAGTAGCGGCGGGTGCCGCCGGGCGCGTCCTGGGCGCGGTGGGCGCTGGCCGGGGTGAAGCCGACCTTGCGCAGGCCGATCATGAGGTGCTGGCCGGTGGGCCGGATGTTCGGGGAGCCGATCGCGTACAGCGTGCCGTAGGCGACGGACCAGCCGATCAGGACGGTGAGCACCAGCGACAGCGGGGTGGTGTAGCCGCCGAGCAGCTCGGTGATCCCGCTGAAGACGACGACCACCCAGAGGGCGACCCGCCAGCGCGGACGGCTCGACATGCCGACCGCGGTCATGTAGGCGATCACCGGTGCCAGGTAGCCGTGCACCGGGTCGGTCAGGGTGCTGGTGCTGTCCAGCGGGAACCGGGTGAGGGCCTCCCGGATGTGCTCGGAGGCGCCCTCGGCGACCCACCAGTCGATGCCCAGCGAGACCCCGTAGGCGAGCACCGAGGCGAGCACGCCGTCGGCGACCCGCAGGCCGTCGCGTTTGATCAGCCGCTCGACCGCGAAGGCGAGCGGGACGGCGAGGACGGCGACGCTGGAGACCAGGCCGGTAATGGTGGAGAGCACCGGGGAGAACCGCGGTGCGTTGGAGGCGATGTCTATCTCGATGCCGGTGGTGGTCGAGGTCGCCACGCCGGCCAGGACGAAGACGGCGACGATGCCGAGGACGCCGGCCAGGAAGCGGATCAGGTCGGACGGCCGGTGCGCGCGGGCGGCGAGCAGCGGCTCGTCGACGTCCAGGTGCGGGGTGTCGTCGGGCGCCTCGCCCGCCTCGGCCGCCTCGGGCTCGCCCGCCTCGTTCGGCTCGGGCTCGGCCGGGTCCGGCGGCTGGTGGGCCGCGACGGCGCCGTGGCCGTTGACCGGTGCGGGTGGCTGGACCGGTACGGCGGATTGCCCCGCCTCGGCCGCGGGTACGGGTGCGGTGCCGGGCGCCGCTGCGGCCCCGGCGTCGGTCTGCTGCGGGGTCTTGATCGTCCGGTCCTTGATCAGGGAGACTGCGGGCGGCGGCTCGGCGCCAGGTGCGCCGGAGGGTGCCGCGGACCGCGCGTCGGCGGACTCGTCGGAGTCCTCGTCCACGCCCACGTCAGCCGTCCCGGTCATCTGGTCTTGTCCTCGTATCACCACTCACCGCCCCGAAGATGGTGGCATGCCTCGGCGCCCCGTGCTGGACAGGGGGCGGATCGGGCGCGGCGGATCGTTCGTACCGGACCGCCGCTCCGCCCCTATGAGGAAGAATGCCGCAGGTGACGGACGCTGACGACGACGGCGGCCGGGTCGGACTGCCGCCCTTCGCCGAACTGGTGCTCGACCTGACCGAGCGGATTCCACCCGGCCGGGTGATGACCTACGGGGACGTTGCCGAGTACCTCGGCCAGGGCGGCCCCCGGCAGGTCGGCCGGGTGATGGCCCTCTACGGCGGCGCCGTGCCGTGGTGGCGGGTGATCCGGGCCGACGGCCGGCTGCTGCCCGGCCACGAGCAGCGCGCCCTCGCCCACTACGGCGACGAGGGTACGCCGATGCGCGAGCTCGCCGACCCTCCCCGGGTCGACCTCGGGCGTGCCCGCTGGGACGGCCGGTTCGCGGGGGATTGAGCCGAAGCGGGTGCGCGGACGGGAATGACGGGGCAGGATCGTAGGCTCGATACGGCGGGCCCCCGGCGGGGCCCGCCGTCCGTGGCCCGCAGCACAACCCCCAGGACATCCGTGAGCTCCCCCTACCGTCTGGTGCGCAGCCCCCTCGCACAGCCCGACCCGCCCGTGCTGGACGACTACCAGCGCGCCGTCGTCGAGCACGCGGGCGGCCCGCTGCTGGTGCTGGCCGGGCCCGGAACGGGCAAGACCACGACGCTGGTGGAGGCCGTCGCCCGGCGGATCGAGCGCGGCACCGACCCCGAGCGGATCCTGGTGCTGACCTTCAGCCGCAAGGCCGCGATGGAGCTGCGCGACCGGATGTCCGGGCGGCTCGGCGCCTCGGCCGCCGCCCCCCAGGCCACCACCTTCCACTCCTTCTGCTACGCCCTGCTCCGCGCCCACCAGGACCCGCACGACTACGCCGAGCCGCTGCGGCTGCTCTCCGGGCCCGAGCAGGACGTGATGGTCCGCGAGCTGCTGGCCGGCGGTGCCGAGGACGCCAGGCTCGGCAGCCCCCGCATCGCCTGGCCGCTCGACCTGCGGGCCTGCCTGACCACCCGCGGCTTCGCCGACGAGGTCCGCGCCGTGCTCGCCCGCAGCCGTGAGCTGGGCCTCGGCGAGGCGGAGCTGGCGCGCTTCGCCGAGGGCGTCCGGCGCCCCGACTGGGCCGCCGCCGCGCACTTCCTCGCCGACTACCTGGACGTGCTCGACCTGCGCGGCGTCCTGGACTACGCGGAGCTGGTCCACCGCGCGGTGCTGCTGGCCGAGCGCCCCGAGGTCGGCGAGCAGCTGCGCGGGCGGTACGACGTGGTCTTCGTCGACGAGTACCAGGACACCGACCCCGCCCAGGTCCGGCTGCTGCGCCGGCTGGCCGGCGGCGGGCGCGACCTGGTCGCGGTCGGCGACCCGGACCAGTCGATCTACGCGTTCCGGGGCGCCGACATCAACGGCATCCTGGAGTTCCCCCAGGCCTTCCCGCGGGCCGACGGCGCTCCCGCCGACGTCCGGGTGCTGCGGGTCTCCCGGCGCTCCGGCGCCGTCCTGCTGGCCGCCTCCCGGGAGCTGGCCCGCCGGATGCCGATGGGCCGGCTGCCCGCCGACAAGCTCGCCCAGCACCGCGCCCTGCTGCCCTCCCGCGAGGGGGGCCGGGTCGAGGTGTACACCTACCCCACCCCGGGCACCGAGCTCGACTCGATCGCCGACCTGCTGCGCCGCGCCCACCTGGAGGAGGGCGTGCCGTGGGGGGAGATGGCCGTCCTGGTCCGGGCCGGGGGCCGCTCCATCCCCGGCGTGCGGCGGGCGCTCAGTGCGGCCGGCGTTCCGCTGGAGATAGACGGGGACGACCTGCCGCTGCGCGAGGAGCCCGCCGTCGCCCAGCTGCTGCTCGCCCTGCGGGTCTGCGCCGAGCAGGCCGCCCGGGACCGGCACGCCGGCCCCGACGCCCCCGACCCGCTCACCACCGAGCTGGCCCACACCCTGCTCACCGGCCCGCTCGGCGGCATGGACGGCTCCGACCTGCGGCGCCTGGGCCGGGCCCTGCGCGAGGAGGAGCGGGCCGCGCTGCGCGCCGAGGGCCGGCCCGCAGCCGTGCCGCGCCCGGCCGGGGAGCTGATCCGGGAGGCCCTCGGCGAGCCGGAGCGGCTGATCGCGCTCGACCCCGGGTACGCCCGGCGCGCCCGGGACCTCGGCATGCTGCTGCGCAAGGTCCGCGAGCGGCTGGCCGGCGGCTGCACCGCCGAGGACGCGCTCTGGGAGCTCTGGGACGGCAGCCGCCGCTGGCGCGAGCGCCTGGAGCGGGCCGCGCTGCGCGGCGGCGCGGCCGGCCGCAACGCCGACCGGGACCTCGACGCGCTCTGCGCGCTGTTCGAGACCGCCGCCCGCGCCGAGGAGCAGGTCACCGGCCACCGCAGCGCCCTCGACCTGCTCGCCGAGCTGGAGGCCCAGGACATCGCCGCCGACACGCTCACGGTGCGGGCCGTCCGCCCGGAGGCCGTCCGGCTGATGACCGCGCACCGCTCCAAGGGCCTGGAGTGGCGCCTGGTCGTGGTGGCCGGCGTCCAGGAGGGCCTCTGGCCGGACCTGCGCCGCCGCGGCTCGCTGCTGGAGGCGGACCGGATCGGCCGCGACGGCCTCGCGGAACCGCTCTCCCCGGCCGCGCTGCTCGGCGAGGAGCGCCGGCTCTTCTACGTCGCCGCCACCCGGGCCAAGGAGCGGCTGATCGTCACCGCCGTCAAGGCACCCGCCGAGGACGGCGACGAGCCGTCCCGCTTCCTGCGCGAGCTCTACCGGGAGGAGGTCGACCCCAGGACCGGCCGGGTGCTGCGCCGCACCCCGCCGGCCACCGTCGAGGACGTCACCCATCGCCCGCGCCGCCCGCTCTCGGTCGCCGCGCTGGTCGCCGAGCTGCGCGCGGTCACCGTCGATCCGGCCCGCTCGCCCGAGCTGCGCCGCGCCGCCGCCGAGCGCCTCGCCACCCTGGCGCTGGCCACCGACGAGGACGGCCTGCCGCTGGTGCCGGCCGCCCACCCCGACCGCTGGTGGGGCCTGGACGACGTCACCGCCGCCCCGGAGCCGCTGCGCAGCGCCGACCTGCCGGTCCGGCTCTCCGGCAGCGGCCTGGAGCAGTTGGAGAACTGCTCGCTGCAGTGGTTCCTGGACAAGGAGGTCAAGGCGCGGACCGTGGGCTCGGCGGCCCAGGGCTTCGGCAACGTGGTGCACGCCCTCGCGGACGAGGTCGGCTCCGGCCGCACGCCGGCCGACCTCGCCGTCCTGATGGAGCGGCTGGACACGGTGTGGGACGCGCTGGCCTTCGACGCGCCCTGGAAGTCCCAGCAGGAGAAGACCGAGGCGCGGGCGGCGCTGGAGCGCTTCCTCAACTGGCACGTGCTGGAGCGCGGCCGGGACGTGGTCGCCACCGAGCACGGCTTCGACGTCACCCTGGACGCGGGAGGGGTCCGGGTGCGGATCCGCGGCTCGATGGACCGGGTCGAGAAGGACGAGGCCGGGCGCGCCTACGTGGTCGACTTCAAGACCGGCAGGGAGGTGCCGACCGACAAGTCGCTGCCCGACCACAAGCAGCTCGCCGTGTACCAGCTGGCCGTCCGGGCGGGCGCGCTGAACGAGCTGCCGGGCTTCGACGGCGGGGTGCCCGCGTCGGGCGGCGCCGAGCTGGTGCAGCTCCGCAAGCCGGACAAGTCCGGCCCGGACGTGCCGAAGGTGCAGCGCCAGGAGCCGCCCGAGGGCGAGCCGTGGATCGAGAACCTGCTCGCCGAGGCGGCGGGGAAGGTGCTCGCCGAGCGCTTCGTGCCGCGGACCGGCGGCGGCTGCGACCGCTGCTCGTTCCGCCGCAGCTGCTCGGCCCAGCGGGACGGCGCCCAGCTCGTCGAGTAGGGGCCGGGGGAGGGGCGCGGAGTAGCGAGGGTCACTCCCGCCGGCGGTCCGGCGTGTCGGTGCACCCCGTTAACGTTGCGGGGTGACCGCCGTGCTCAGCCATCCCGACCAGCTCAAGGACCTGCTCGGCATCCCCTTCAACCGGGAGCAGATGGCGGCCATCGGCGCCCCGCTGGAACCGGCCGTGATCGTGGCCGGCGCCGGCTCCGGCAAGACCACCGTGATGGCCGCCCGGGTGGTCTGGCTGGTCGGCTCCGGCGCGGTGGCTCCCTCGGAGGTGCTCGGCCTCACCTTCACCAACAAGGCCGCCGCCGAGCTCGCCGAGCGCGTCCGCTCGGCCCTGCTGCGGGCGATCGCCGAGGCGGACGGGGAGCCGCCCGGCGTGCCGGAGATCTCCACCTACCACGCCTTCGCCGGCCGCCTGCTCAAGGAGCACGGCCTGCGGATCGGCATCGAGCCCGACGTGCGGCTGCTCGCCGACGCCACCCGGTTCCAGCTCGCCGCCAAGGTGCTGCGCACCGCCCGGGGCCCGTTCCCGGCCCTCACCGGGACCTTCGCCAACCTGGTCGCCGACCTGACGGCGCTGGACGGCGAGCTCGCCGAGCACCTGGTCGAGCCGGACGCGCTGCGCGCCTTCGACGAGGAACTGCTCGACACCCTGGCCACGGCCAAGCTCACCAACGAGGACCTGCGGGCCGTCCCCGGTGCCGCCCGGGCCCGGCTGGAGCTGCTCCGCCTGGTCGAGGAGTACCGGCGCCGCAAGGCCGCCGCCGGACTGATGGACTTCGGCGACCAGATAGCCGCCGCCGCCCGGCTCGCCCAGCAGCGCCCCGAGGTCGGCGAGCTGCTGCGCGGCCAGTTCAAGGTGGTGCTGCTCGACGAGTACCAGGACACCTCGGTCGCCCAGCGGCTGATGCTGGCCGGGCTGTTCGGCGCCGGCCCGGACGGGCGGGGGAGCGGCCACCCGGTGACCGCCGTCGGCGACCCGTGCCAGGCGATCTACGGCTGGCGCGGCGCCTCGGTGGCCAACCTGGACGAGTTCCCCCGGCACTTCCCGCGGGCCGGCGGCGGCCCCGCCGCCCGGTACGCGCTGAGCGAGAACCGCCGCAGCGGCGGGCGGCTGCTCGCCTTCGCCAACGCGCTGGCCGCGCCGCTGCGCGCCATGCACGAGGGCGTCGAGGCACTGCGCCCGGCCCCGGGGGCCGAGCAGGACGGCTACGTCCGGGCCGCGCTGCTGCCGACCCACGCCGAGGAGGTCGACTGGCTGGCCGACTCGATCGCCCACCTGGTCGCCACCGGCACCGCCCCCGGCCGGATCGCCGTGCTCTGCCGCGGCGGCGCGGCCTTCCCCGACATCCATGCGGCGCTGGTCGCCCGGGAGGTGCCGGTCGAGGTGGTCGGCCTCGGCGGCCTGCTCCAGCTGCCCGAGGTGGCGGACCTGGTGGCGGTCTGCGAGGTGCTCCAGGACCCGACCGCCAACGCCGCGCTGGTGCGGCTGCTGATCGGTCCGCGCTGGCGGATCGGCCCGCGCGACCTCGCGCTGCTCGGCCGCCGTGCCGCCGAGCTGGTCCGCACCGACCGGCCGGAGGGCGTCGAGGCGCTGGCCGCCGCCGTGGCCGAGACCGACCCGACCGAGGTGGTCTCGCTGGCCGACGCGCTGGAGACCTTCCTGACCGCCCCGTCCGGACCGGACGGCGAGCAGCCCGACGACCTGCCGTTCTCGCCCGAGGCCCGCTCGCGCTTCGCCCGGCTCGCCCGGGAACTGCGCGAGCTGCGCCGCTCGCTCGCCGAGCCGCTGATGGACGTGCTGCACCGGGTGCTCGCCGTCACCGGCCTGGAGGTCGAACTCGCAGCCTCCCCGAAGGCGTTGGCCGCCCGCCGGCGGGAGACCCTGTACGCCTTCCTGGACGTCGCGGCCGGCTTCGCCGACCTGGACGGCGATCCGGGGCTGGCGGCCTTCCTCGGGTTCCTGCGCGCCGCCCAGGAGTACGAGCGCGGCCTGGACAGCAGCCTGCCCGGCGGGGAGGACACCGTGAAGGTGCTCACCGCGCACAAGTCCAAGGGCCTGGAGTGGGACGTGGTCGCCGTCCCCGGCCTGGTACGGGGCGCGTTCCCGTCCTCGACCGCGCGCGAGCGCTGGACCAGCACCAAGCGGGTGCTCCCGCACGCCCTGCGCGGCGACGCGGCCACCCTGCCCGACGTCCGCGGAGGCTGGAACGCCAAGTCGATGGCGGCCTTCAAGCAGGCGCTCGCCGAGCACTCCGGCACCGAGGAGCTGCGGCTCGGCTACGTCGCCTTCACCCGGCCGCGCTCGCTGCTGCTCGCCTCCGGGCACTGGTGGGGCCCCAGCCAGAAGACCCCGCGCGGCCCGTCCGCCTTCCTGGAGCAGCTGCGGGAGCACTGCGAGCAGCCCGGCGCGGGCGAGATCGAGCACTGGGCCGAGCCGCCGGAGAAGGGTGCCGGGAACCCGGCCCTGGCCGCGCCGGTCGAGCGGCCGTGGCCGCTGCCGCTGGACCCGGCCGCCCAGCAGGCCCGCCGCCAGGTCGCCGAGGTGGTGCACCGGCGCCTCGCCGGGCGGCCCGCGCCCGAGCCGGAGCCGATGGCCGCCGAGGACCGCCGTCTGGTGGAGTCCTGGGACCGCGACCTGACGGCCCTGCTCGGCGAGCTCGCGCGCTCCCGGCGCAGTGTCCGCGACGTGCCGCTGCCGGCGACGCTCTCCGCCACCCAGCTGATGCGGCTGGCCGCCGATCCGGACGGCTTCGCGCACGACCTCGCCCGCCCGATGCCGCGCCCGCCGCAGCCCGCGGCTCGCCGGGGCACCCGCTTCCACGCCTGGGTGCAGTCCCGGATCGAGCCGCTGCTGCTGGTCGAGCCGGGGGCGCTGCCCGGCGCCGACGACGACGGCATCGAGGACGAGCAGGACCTGGAGCGGCTCAAGGAGGCGTTCCTGCGCACCCCGTACGCGAACCGGACGCCCTACCGGGTGGAGGCGCCGTTCCAGCTGGTACTGGCGGGCCGGGTGGTGCGCGGCCGGATCGACGCGGTCTACCGGTACGGTGACGGCGGGTCAGAATCCGGCGGCGCGTCACGCTACGAAGTGGTGGACTGGAAGACGCACCGGGAGGAGACCGCCGATCCGCTCCAGCTCGCGGTCTACCGGGTCGCCTGGGCCGAACAGTCGGGGGTTCCGCTGGAGCAGGTCACCGCGTCGTTCCTGTACGTCCGCAGCGGCCGGGTCGAACAACCGGCAGGACTTCCCGACCGAAAGACGTTGGAACGGCTCCTGATCGGGAACAGTGAAGAATGAGTCACGGAGAGCATCCAACTCATCATGGCAACGGGCGAAACCTGTGCGTAGTGCACGTTTCGCGCCTATTGTGGGGTCGGTAACCGGTCAACCCCCGTGCTCCGGCCGCCAGCGAGGCCCGTATCCCCTAACCCTCCGTCATCACCGCAGGTGCCCAAGGGCATCGGCGTCTTCTGCTGGAGAGACCGAAGTTGAGCGCGACCGGATGGATCAGAGAGCGGTTCGCCGGGCCGACCCCGGGGGCCGCTCCGGGCGCGACCGGCACCTGGCCGAGGACGGCACTGTCGCTGCCGTTCATCGGCATGGCGCTGGTCGTCGTCCTCGACTACTTCACTGATGCCGCGGTGACCGTCGAACCGGCCCTCACCGCCGTCCCCGCGCTGGCCGCCGTGGTCAGCCACCGAACCTGGTACCCGCTCGCGATCGGCCTCTGCACGGAGGCCGCCGCCTTCCTGATGGCCTTCCACAACGACGTGCTGGGCGAGTCGGTGCACGGCGCCACCGTCTTCGCCATCGTGCTGGTCGCCGTGATCGGCTGGGTCAGCGCCACCCTGCGGCTGCGCCAGGAGAAGGCGCTCGCCGACGCCCAGCTGGTCGCCTCGATCGCCCGTCGGGTGCTGCTGCGTCCGGTCCCCGAGCGGGTCGGCACCGTCCGGGCCGCCGTCCACTACGAGGCCGCCGCCGCGCACGCCAGGATCGGCGGGGACCTCTACGAGGTGGTCAACACCCGGCACGGCGTCCGGGCCGTGGTCGGCGACGTCCGGGGCAAGGGGCTCGGCGCGGTGGAGACCGCCGCCGCCGTGCTCGGCGCCTTCCGCGAGGCCGCCCACCAGGAGCCTGCGCTGGACCGGGTGGCCGGCTGGCTCGCCGTCAGCCTCGACCGCGCGCTGCACGAGAACGACCACCCAGGAGTCGAGGAGGAGTTCGTCACCCTGGTGCTGATCGGGATCCGCCCCGACGGCACCGCCGAGATCGTCAACTGCGGCCACCCCGCGCCGCTGCTGCTGCGCGGCGGCGAGCCGGTCCGGCAGCTGGAGCTGGCCGAGACGGTGCCCCCGCTCGGCGTGCTCGACCCGGCCGACGTCCGACCGCCGGTGCACCGGATCCCGTTGCGCCGGGGCGATCGCGTCCTGCTCTTCACCGACGGCGTGATCGAGGCCCGGGACCGGGCCGGTACCTTCTACCCGCTCGCCGACCGGCTGCCGCGGTGCGCGGACGGGAACCCGGTGGACGTCCTGCAGCGGCTGCACGAGGACGTGGTGCGCCACGTCGGCCGCCAGCTCGGCGACGACGCGGCGATGCTGCTGCTCCAGTACGACCCCCCGGTACCGCCGGGCGCCCACCTGCCGCACCAGAACGGGCTGGCGGCGCAGCCCAGGGCCTGAGCCGGCCGGGGTCCGGGCCGGTCAGAGGCTGACCCGCACCACCAGCGGGCGGTGGTCCGAGACCGCCGTCCGCGGTGCGGCCGCCGGGCCGACGGCTGCCCGCGGCACGCCCACCGCCAGCACGTGGTCGAACTGCACCGCCGGCCGGTGCGAGGGGTAGGTGGGCGTGCGGGCCAGGTCCTGCCAGCCCTGCAGCCGGGCCCGCGGCTCGCGCACCCGCCGGCGGCGCGGCTCCACCAGCGCCGGCCGGGCCCGCCGGGCCTCCCGCAGTTCGCGGACCCGGACCCGGGCCCGCGGTGCGGTGCGCTCCAGCGCGGCCGCCCCGCCCAGGACCGTCCGGGGCACCGCGCCGACCAGGTTGAAGTCCCCCAGCACCAGGTAGGGCCGGGGCAGGTCCGCGATCCACCGCCGGATCGCGGCGAGCTGCGCCATGTTCCATCCCGGCACGAAGGACAGGTGCGCGGCCACCACCGTGAACGGGCCGCGCCCGCCCTCCAGGACGGCCGCCAGCGCCGCCCGCGGCTCGTCCGGGACCGGCGTCAGCCCACGCCGCCCGGCCACCCGCAGCGGCAGCCCGAACGGCGCCGGGGCGAACCGCCGGGCCCGCCAGTGCCGGACCGGCAGCCGGGTCAGCAGCGCGGTGCCGTACGAGGGCGGGGCATGGTCGCCGACCTCGCCCGGCCCGTACACCTGGATCCCGGGCGGCGCCGCGGGGTCGGGCAGCCAGCCGGCCACCGGGGCCGGGCGGCCGTGCAGCGCGGCGGCGAACCGCCAGTCCGCCGCGCCCATCGCCTTGGCGGCCGCCGCCGTCTGGTCGGTGCCGCCGGAGCGGGCCTGGTACCGGTCCACCTCCTGGAGTGCCAGGACGTCGGCGTCCAGGGCGGCCACCGCCTCGGCCAGCGGCGCGTCCGGATCGGCCGGGAAGGGCCGCGGACCGCCGTCCGGGGCGAGCGGCTGACCGTGCAACAGGTTGAAGGTGGCGATGCGCAACTGGCTCACACCGGACGACGGTACCCGCTCGGCGGCGGAGCGGGCGCCGCTTGAGCCGGCCGGGCATACCGGGTATACATACTCGGTATGTCCATCCGTCACGGTCTCCTCGCCCTGCTCGACCAGGGCCCGCGCTACGGCTACCAGCTGCGCACCGAGTTCGAGGCGCGCACCGGCGCCACCTGGCCGCTCAACGTCGGCCAGGTCTACACCACGCTGTCCCGGCTGGAGCGCGACGGCCTGGTCGAGCCCGCGGGGGAGGACGAGGAAGGGCACCAGTTCTACGCGATCACCGCGTCCGGCCGGGACGAGCTGCACGCCTGGTTCGACACCCCGGTGCCGCGGACCAACCCGCCGCGCGACGAGCTGGCGATCAAGCTGGCCATGGCGGTGACCGTCCCCGGCGTGGACGTGCCCGCCGTCGTCCAGGGCCAGCGCCGCCACAGCATCAAGGCGCTCCAGGACTACACCCGGCTCAAGGGCCGGGCGCTGGCCGGCGAGGCCCGGCCCGGGGGCGGCCAGCCGGGCGGGCCCGGGGCCGACCTCGCCTGGCTGCTCGTCCTCGAGCAGCTCATCTTCCAGACCGAGGCCGAGATCCGCTGGCTCGACCACTGCGAGACCAGGCTGGCCCAGCAGGCCGAGATCGAGCAGGCCAGGGCCGCCGAGGCCGCCGCCGCGCCGGAGGGCGGCACCCGCCGGATCGGCCGCCGCCGGACCAGGGCCTGAACCCCGTCCGGACCACAGGAACCACCCGGTCCGGCCGGTCACCCGGCCCGGGCCCACGAACAGCAGGGGGAATCGTGTCCCACACCGATCCGACCAGGGGCGCCGCCGAGCCGGTGCTGCACCTGGAGAACGTCACCCGGGTGCACGGCCAGGGCGCGGCCGAGGTGCAGGCGCTGCGCGGCATCGACCTGAAGGTGCACCCGGGCGAGTTCGTCGCCGTGATGGGCCCCTCCGGGTCCGGCAAGTCGACCCTGCTGACCCTTGCGGGGGGCCTGGACAGCCCCACCACCGGCCGGGTGCTGGTGGAGGGCGTCGCGCTCGGCGGACTCGGCCGCAAGAAGCTCGCCGAGGTCCGGCGCCGCTCGGTCGGGTACGTCTTCCAGGACTACAACCTGATACCCGCCCTCACCGCCGCCGAGAACATCGCGCTGCCCCGCGAGCTCGACGGCCTCTCCGCCCGCGCGGCCCGCCGCGAGGCGCTCGCCGCGCTGGCCGAGCTCGGCATCCCCGAGCTCGCCGACCGGTTCCCGGACGACATGTCCGGCGGCCAGCAGCAGCGCGTGGCCATCGCCCGCGCCCTGATCGGCGAGCGCCGCCTCGTCCTCGCCGACGAGCCCACCGGCGCCCTCGACTCCACCACCGGCGAGGCCGTCCTCGCCGTCCTGCGCGCCCGCTGCGACGAGGGCGCCGCCGCCATGATGGTCACCCACGAACCCCGCCACGCCGCCTGGGCCGACCGCGTCGTCTTCCTGCGCGACGGCCGGATGGTCGACGAGAGCGTCAGCCAGGACGCCGGCAGCCTGCTCGTCTCCGCGGCCGCCAACGCGAAGGGCCCGGTGGCAGAGTGAGGCTCAGTGCCTGGCGGGTCGCCCTGCGCATCGCCCGCCGCGACGCCCTGCGCGCCAAGGGCCGCAGCGCCCTCGTCGTCGCCATGGTCGCCCTTCCCGTCCTCGGCGTCACCGGTGCCGACGTGGTCTTCCGCAGCGCCGAACTCGACCCCGTCGAGAAGGTCGTCCGCACCATGGGCCAGTCCGACGCCGAGCTGCGCCTGATGGAGCGCGGCGCGATCGTGCTCCAGGCGCCCGACCCGGACGTCGACTACTCGCACGAGAGCCCGTCCGACGCCAAGACGGAGAACGGGCAGCCCAAGTACACCCCCGAGCAGCGCCGTAGCCTCGACACCGAGCCCGCCGTGCTCGCCCGCCAGCTGCTCCCGGCCGGCACCGTGTTCGTCCCGCTCCGCCAGGGCCCCTACACCCCCACCAGCACCGCCGAGGGCCTGCTCAGCGTGCAGACCGTCGAGGCCGACCTCACCGACCCGGTCTGGCGGGGCAAGTTCGACCTGGTCAAGGGTCGGGCCCCCGGCGCCGACCACGAGATCGCCGTCACCCGGGACTTCCTCGACCGGTCCGGGCTCAAGCTCGGCGACCGCACCGCCCCGCGCGGCCTGGAGGCCACGCCCTTCACCATCACCGGCGTCGTCGAGTACCCCGGCGAACTCCGGGCCACCGGCCTGGTCGCCCGGCCCGGCACCCTGATCGACCAGCTGGCCAAGCTGCCCGGTGCCGACCAGTCCCGCGGCAGCCGCGGCACCGCGCCGGGCGAGACCGGCACCTGGCTCCTCAAGCTCCCCGCCGGGGCCGTGCTCGACTGGCCGAAGGTGATGGAGCTCAACAAGTACGGCTTCACTGCCGCCTCGCGCAGCGTGCTGCTCGACCCGCCGGCCCGCGCCGACGTCCCGTTCTACGTCAAGCAGGACGAGAAGGGCGGCGGCCGGTCCGGCAACTACCTCGACAAGACCTCGGTCGTGATCGTCGCCACCGTGATGGGCATGGCGCTGCTGGAGATCGTCCTCCTGGCGGGCCCCGCCTTCGCCGTCGGGGCCAGGCGCTCCCGGCGGCAGCTCGGCCTGCTCGCGGCCGGCGGCGGTGACCGCGCCAACATCCGGGCGGTCGTCCTCGGCGGCGGCGTCGTCCTCGGCATCACCGGCGCCGCGCTCGGCCTCGGCCTCGGCGTCGGCCTGGTCGCGCTGCTGCGCACCCGCGCCGAGGACGCCGCCGGCGAGCGGTTCGGCCACTTCGACCTGCAGCCGCTCGATCTGCTCGGCGTCCTCGCCATCGGCCTGGTCACCGGTCTGCTCGCGGCCGTCGTACCGGCCGTGCAGGCCTCCCGGCAGGACGTCGTCGCCGCGCTGACCGGCCGCGACTCGCTCAAGCCGCCGAGCCGCCGGCTGGCCGTCCTCGGACTGGTGATGCTCGGTGGCGGGGCCGCCCTGGCACTGCTCGGCGGCACCAGCGGCTTCGGCGGCCGCAGCCTGGCCGTCCTCGGCGGCTCGGTGATCGCCGAGCTCGGCATGGTCGCCCTGACGCCCTTCCTGGTCGGTCTCTTCGGCCGGCTCGGCCGCTGGTTGCCGCTCGGCCCCCGGCTCGCCCTGCGCGACTCCGTCCGCCACCGCGGCCGCACCGCGCCGGCCGTCGCCGCGGTGATGGCGGCCGTCGCCGGCTCGGTCGCGATCGGCATCTACACCACCAGCAGCGACGAGGAGGCGCGCCGCGGTTACGTGGCCTCCGGCCCCGCCGGCGCGGTCGTGCTCAGCAGCGGCTGGGGCTCCGCGGCCGACGGCGCGCTGCTGCCCAGGCTGCGCGGTGCGGTGGAGAACAACATCCCCGGCCTCGGCACCAGGGCCGACGTCCAGAAGGTCAACTACAAGGGCGACTGCGCCGCGAGCCGCGGCAACTGCGGCTACGCCACCGTCGAGATGCCCCAGGAGCGCCAGTGCCCGCTGCACTCCCGGGACACACGGCCCGTCTCGGACCAGGAGATCGAGCGGATCCGCGACGAGGACCCGCGCTGCAAGGAGCGCCCCGGCTACCGGGCCAACCCCTTCGGTGACCTCGCCGTCGGCGACGCCGCCCTGCTGCGCAACCTCTTCGGCGTGACCGATCCGGCCGCGGCCCGGGCGGTGGCCGAGGGCCGGGCGGTGGTCTTCGACCCCAAGTACCTCAAGGACGGCAAGATCATCGTCCGGCTGGCCGAGCCCCGGGACGAGAACGCCGTCCCGACCCCGGACGGGGACTTCAAGGAGGTCACCCACGACGTCCAGGTGGAGGCCGTGCTGGCCGCCGCGGTCACCCCGACCGGCGGCCAGGCGGTGGTCGGCCCGGAGACCGCCCGCAGGCTCGGTCTGACCACCCGCGACGCCGGCTCGGTCTGGCTGCCCGAGACCGCGCCGTCCGACAGTGCCGAACAGAAGGCCACGGGCGCGATCAGCAAGCTCTCCGACGGCACCCACTTCAAGATCGAGCGCGGCTACCACTCCGACCGCGGCCTGGTCAGCCTCGGCCTGGCCGGCTTCGCCGGCCTGGTCGCCCTCGGTGCCGCCGGCATCGCCACCGGCCTGGCCGCGGCCGACTCCCAGCGCGACCTGACCACGCTCGCCGCGGTCGGCGCCGCGCCCCGGATCCGCCGCACCCTGTCCGGCTTCCAGTGCGGGGTGATCGCCGCGATGGGCACCCTGCTCGGCGTGGTCGCCGGCGTCGTCCCGGCGGTGGCGCTGCGCAAGGTGGAGGCCGCCGCCGACACCTACCCGGGGATGAGCGCCGAGGAGGTGGCGGACAGGGGCCTGGTGGCCTTCCCGTGGCTGCAGGTCGGGCTCACCGCCGTCGTCCTGCCCCTGATCGCGGTGGTGCTGGCCGCCCTGCTCACCCGCTCGCGCATCTCCCTGCTGCGCCGCACGGCCTGAGCCGGCCGTCCGTCCGCGACACCGCCCCCTCACCCCCGGCCGCCGCCCCCGCGCGGCCGGGGGTGACGGAGGTTACAGCCGCTGTGGTGACCGCTGGCCGGACGGCCGGGGCGGACACCCTCACGGGCGAACTAAAGTCGTCCGTATGACGAGAACCCCGGACAGCGTCGTCCGCTCCTTCATCGACCGGCACCAGCCCGCCTTCCTCGCCGACCTCTCCGAGTGGCTGAGCATCCCCTCGGTCTCCGCCGACCCCGACCGGGCCGGCGACGTGCGCCGGTCCGCCGAGTGGCTGGCCGCGAAGCTGCGGGACACCGGTTTCCCGGTGGCCGAGGTGTGGGAGACGGACGGCCTGCCGGCGGTGTTCGCCGAATGGCCCTCCGGGGACTCGTCCGCGCCGACCGTGCTGGTCTACGGGCACCACGACGTGCAGCCCGCCGCCAAGGAGGACGGCTGGGCCACCGAGCCGTTCGAGCCGACGGTGGTCGGCAAGCAGCTGTTCGCCCGCGGCGCCGCCGACGACAAGGGGCAGGTGTTCTTCCACACCCTGGGCGTCCGCGCCCACCTGGCCGCCACCGGGCGCACCGCGCCGGCCGTCAACCTCAAGCTGCTGATCGAGGGCGAGGAGGAGTCCGGCTCGCCGCACTTCGCCGACCTGGTCCGCCGGGAGGCCGCGCGGCTGGCCGCCGACGTGGTGATCATCTCGGACACCGGCATGTGGTCCGAGACCACGCCCACCGTCTGCACCGGCATGCGCGGTCTGGCCGACGCCCAGATCGACCTGTTCGGCCCGGACACCGACATCCACTCCGGCTCCTTCGGCGGGGCCGTCCCCAACCCGGCCGCGGTCGCCGCGGAGCTGGCCGCCGGGCTGCACGACGCGGACCGGCGGGTGGACATCCCCGGCTTCTACGACGGCGTGATCGAGCTGACCGAGCGCGAGCGCGAGCTCTTCGCCGAGCTGCCCTTCGACGAGGAGCAGTGGTTGCGGGTCGCCAAGTCGTACGGCACCCGGGGCGAGGCGGGATACTCGACCCTGGAGCGGATCTGGGCCCGGCCGACCGCCGAGGTCAACGGCATCTGGGGCGGCTACACCGGCCCGGGCGGCAAGACCATCGTCCCGGCCTCGGCGCACCTGAAGCTCTCCTTCCGGCTGGTCGCCGGGCAGGAGGTGGAGAAGGTCCGGGAGGCCGTCCGGGCGTGGGTGGCCGCGCGGGTGCCGGAGGGCATCCGGTACGAGCTGGTGTTCCCGGGGGCGACCCGGCCCTGCCTGACCCCGCTCGACCACCCGGCGCTGCAGTCCACCGTGCGGGCGATGGGGCGGGCGTTCGAGCAGCGGATCCTGTTCACCCGGGAGGGCGGTTCCGGCCCGGCCGCCGACCTGCAGGACGTGCTGGGCGCGCCGGTGCTGTTCCTCGGCATCTCGGTGCCCTCCGACGGCTGGCACTCGGTCGACGAGAAGGTCGAGCTGGACCTGCTGTCGAAGGGCGTGGAGACGGCCGCGTACCTCTGGGCCGACCTGGCCGAGAACTGGCGGCCGGGAGACGGCGACGGTGCCTGAGGGCCCCGCCGCCCGCCCGGCGGGCGGACCACTCATCCGGATGACGCATTTCACGTGGGGATGGAACAGTTGAGCACCGTGCCTGAGACCGATCGCCCGCTGCACCTGGCGCTGGCCCGGGCCGGGGTGGACCGGGCGGCGCAGCACCGGTTCGACGAGCCCTGGCTGGCGGCCGCGTGGAGCCACCCGACCACCAAGGTGCTGCCGATCGCGGGCGGCGAGGCGTTCGTGGTGGACACCGGGGCGGGCACCGAGCTGGTCCTGCTGCCCTCCTTCGAGGCGCCGCAGACCGGGGACCGCTACTTCCTCGGCACCGACGAGGACGGCGTCTCGTACTTCGCGCTGGCCGGCGAGTCGCTGCCCGGACGGCTGGACGGCGACGCCCGCCCGGCCGGGCTGCGCGAGGTGGGCGGGCTGCTCTCGGACCGGGACGCCGGACTCCTGGTGCACGCCGTCGCGCTGGAGCACTGGCACCGGTTGCACAGCTTCTGCTCGCGCTGCGGTCACCCGACGGAGAAGGCCGGCGCCGGGCACGTGCGGCGCTGCACCTCGTGTGCGGCTGAGCACTACCCTCGGACCGACCCGGCGGTGATCATGATGATCACCGACGAGGAGGACCGCTGCCTGCTCGGCCGTCAGGCGCTCTGGCCCGAGGGTCGCTGGTCGACCCTGGCGGGCTTCGTCGAGCCCGGCGAGTCGATCGAGCAGGCGGTGGTCCGGGAGGTCTTCGAGGAGGCCGGGGTCCGGGTGGCCGAGGTCTCCTACGTGGCGAGCCAGCCGTGGCCGTTCCCGTCCAGCCTGATGCTCGGCTTCACGGGCAAGGCCGACCCGGCGGGGACGGAGATCACCGTGGACGGCGAGGAGCTGGCCGAGGCGCGCTGGTTCTCCCGCGAGGAGCTGAAGGCCGGCATGGCGGCCGGCGAGATCCTGCCGCCGTCCGGCATTTCGATCGCGCGTCACCTGGTCGAACTCTGGTACGGCGGGCCGCTGCCCTCGGCGGCGCGCTGGTAATTCTCCGGATTGGGGGGCGTGCGGCCAATGCCGTGCGCCCCCATTTCCGTTCTGCGCCCGCTTTCAAGCCTGATGATCAGGTGCCCGATGCGGCCGAACGGGTGATCCTGGCGGATATTCCGAGGCCGTGGCGGCCAGATGTTCGTATCCGGAGGGGCCGGTTCCTGCATCCGGTCCGGCGCACCGGTCGGGAGTGCCGGGCGGGGCGGCGGCGATCCTGGCCGACATTGCGCGAATCGGCTGAAACGACGTCACCGGCCTCGCTACATTCACTCGGGTGACAATCCCACGGGGCACCGCCCAATCCCCCAAATACCAGCGCCTCGCCGCCGATCTGCGCCGCCGGATCGCCGAGGGCGAGTTCACCGCCCAGGCCGCCCTGCCGGTCGAGAGCGAACTGGAACGACAGTACGGAGTCGCCCGCAACACCGTCCGGCTGGCCGTCGACGTCCTGGTCAACGAGGGTCGGCTGGTCCGCCTCCAGGGCAAGGGCACCTATCTGCGGGAGCACCCCGTCCTGGACCACCGGGCCTACGGCCCCGCGCTGCGGTCCGCGCCGCGGGACCCGCTGGTCGGGCTGCGGGACTGCCTGGCGCTGCCCTCCGCCGTCTACCGGGGCGAGGCGGCCGAGGCCGGACGGGAGCTCACCGTCGACTTCGAGATGATGATCGTCCGGGCCCGGGGCGACATCGCCGAGCGGCTCGGACTGCGGGCCGGCGAGGCCATCGTGGTCCGGCGCCAGCTGCGGCTGCTGGACCGCGAGCCCTACTCGATCGAGGAGAGCCACTACCGGGCCGGCCTCGCCGCCGGCACCCCGCTGATGGAGCCGGACCAGATCGAGGGCGGCGACGAGTCGGTGCTCGCCGCGCTCGGCCGTACCGAGATCGGCGCCGTCGACCACCTGGTGGCCCGGATGCCCGGACCGGAGGAGGCGCAGTGGTTCCAGGGCGGCCCCGGGGTGCCGCTGGTGGTCCAGACCCGGGTGACGTACGACCGGCGCGGACCGGTCCGGGTGATCGAGACGCGCTACTCCGCCGACCGCAGCCGGCTGGTCTACGGCGTCGGCGACCTCTCCGCCCGCGCCGCCCAGCTGCCGGCGCCCGCCGCCCCGGTCGACCCGGCCCGGGCCGACGCGCCGTGACGCGCCGGGCCGGGCCGTCGTGCCCGGGGCGGGTCAGGCCGCGAGGGCCTTCTTGACCTGCAGGAGGCTGGGGTTGGTCATGACGACCTGCTCCCCGCCGCCCGCCGGCACCACCAGCACGGTGGGCACGGTCTGGTTGCCGTTGTTCACGGACTCGACGAAGGACGCCGAGGCCGGGTCCTCCTCGATGTTGATCTCGGTGTAGCCGATGCCTTCACGGTCCAGCTGGCTCTTGAGCCGGTTGCAGTAGCCGCACCAGGTCGTGCTGTACATCGTGACGCTGCCGGACATCGAGGGGACTCCTTCGGAGAGGGGGGCGTACGGTCTCGCGGGACAACACTCGCCACGCACGCGTCATTCCGCGTGATGCTTGTCGGGCCTCGGCTTGCCTCCGGGGCGCTGCGACCCGGTGCCGACGGTCGGCGCTCCAAGGCTCCTCGTGCCTCGGAGCCTCCTCGCTTCTCCCTTTCGGCGCCGGCGCGCCCCTTCGGCTCGCTCGGCTGTTTGTCGGGGCCTCGGCTCGCCTCCGCTGCTCGTTCGGGCCTCGGCCCGCTCGGCCGTGCGCGCCCGCGCGCGCGGCGATCATCCTGCGATCACACCGCTCCTGTGGACAACTCCTCCCGGGTTGTCCCACCGGGCTGAGAGGATGAACGCATGCAGGAAGACCTCTTGAGCGGCAGCCCGTTCGACTTCGGCGGTGCCGGGCCCGCCACCGGCCCGGACGCGGTGCTCGCCGGGCTCGACCCCGAGCAGCGGGCCGTCGCCACCGCCCTGCAGGGGCCCGTCTGCGTCCTGGCCGGGGCCGGGACGGGCAAGACGCGCGCCATCACCCACCGGATCGCCTACGGCGTGCGCAGCGGCGTCTACCAGCCCGCGCAGGTCCTCGCCGTCACCTTCACCGCCCGCGCGGCGGGCGAGATGCGCGGCCGGCTGCGCCAGCTCGGCGCCGAGGGCGTCCAGGCCCGCACCTTCCACGCGGCCGCCCTGCGCCAGCTCCAGTACTTCTGGCCGCGCGCCGTCGGCGGGCCGGTGCCGCAGCTGCTGGAGCGCAAGGTCCAGCTGGTCGCCGAGGCCGCCGCGCGCTGCGGGCTCCGGGTCCAGCGCACCGAGCTGCGCGACCTCACCGCCGAGGTCGAGTGGGCCAAGGTCACCCAGATCGGCCCCGACGACTACCCGACCGCGGTGCAGAAGTCCGGCCGCGAGGCCCCGCGCGACCCGGCCGAGACCGCCCAGGTCTACCGCGTCTACGAGGAGACGAAGACCCGCCGCGGCGTCATCGACTTCGAGGACGTCCTGCTGCTCACCGCCGCCATCCTGGAGGACCGGCCGGACATCGCCGACCAGGTCCGCGCCCAGTACCGGCACTTCACCGTCGACGAGTACCAGGACGTCTCCCCGCTCCAGCAGCGGCTGCTCGACCAGTGGACCGGCCCCGGCGGCGGGGCCAGCCTCTGCGTGGTCGGCGACGCCAGCCAGACGATCTACTCGTTCACCGGCGCGACCCCCGACTACCTGCTGAACTTCCGCACCCGCCACCCCGAGGCGACGGTGGTCAAGCTGGTCCGCGACTACCGCTCCACCCCCCAGGTCGTCCACCTGGCCAACGGGCTGCTCGCCCAGGCCCGCGGGCAGGCCGCCCGGCACCGGCTGGAGCTGGTCTCGCAGCGCGAGGCCGGCCCCGAGCCGGTATACACCGAGTACGAGGACGAGCCGACCGAGGCGGAGACCACCGGCCGCCGGATCCAGGAGCTGCTGGCGGCCGGCGTGCGGGCCAGCGAGGTCGCGGTGCTCTTCCGCACCAACGGGCAGTCCGAGGTCTACGAGCAGGCGCTCTCCGACCTCGGCGTCCCCTACCAGCTCAAGGGTGCCGAGCGGTTCTTCGAGCGGCCCGAGGTGCGCGACGCCGGGGTGTTGCTGCGCGGCGCCGCCCGGGCCGGCTCCGACCCGCTCACCGACGGCGCCCCGGGCCTCGCCGCGCAGGTCCGCGCGGTGCTCGCCACCCGCGGCTTCACCGCCGAGCCTCCGGCCGGCTCCGGCGCGGTGCGCGAGCGCTGGGAGTCGCTGGCCGCCCTGGTCCGGCTGGCCGAGGAGTTCGAGCGCGCCCAGGCCGCCGCCGGCGGGCCCGCCGACCTCGCCGCCTACGTCGCCGAGCTGGACGCCCGCGCCGCCGCTCAGCACGCGCCGGCCGTCGAGGGCGTCACGCTGGCCTCGCTGCACGCCGCCAAGGGCCTGGAGTGGGACGCCGTCTTCCTGGTCGGCCTCACCGAGGGCACCCTGCCGATCATCTACGCCAAGACCGACGAGCAGGTCGAGGAGGAGCGCCGGCTGCTCTACGTCGGCGTCACCCGGGCCCGCAAGCACCTCTCGCTCTCCTGGGCGCTCTCCCGCTCCCCGGGCGGCCGGGCGAGCCGGAAGCCGACCCGCTTCCTGGACGGGCTGCGCCCCGGGTCCGGCGCGCCCGGCGCGCGCTCCGGGAGCCGGGGCGGGCGCGGCGGCGTCGAGCCGGGCGAGCGCCAGGCCGGCCGCCGGGTGCGCGGCCCGGTCACCTGCCGGGTCTGCGAGCGCGTGCTCACCGAGGCGGTCGAGCGCAAGCTGCGCCGCTGCGAGAGCTGCCCCTCGACGATGGACGAGGCGCTGTACGAGCGGCTGCGCGAGTGGCGGGCCGGGCAGGCCCGGAAGCAGGGCGCGCCGGCCTACGTCGTCTTCACCGACGCGACGCTGATGGCGATCGCCGAGGACGTCCCCGCGAGCCGGCAGGAGCTGGCGGTGATCTCAGGGGTCGGCGCGATGAAGCTGGACAAGTACGGGGCCGCCGTGCTCTCGTTGTGTGCGGGGGAGGAGCCCGAGGAGGATCCGGTCGACGTCGTGGACGGCGATCCGGGCGAACCGGCCTGAGCCGGTCCTGGGCGATGCGAGTCGGTGCCGTGCGGCGCCCGGGAACTCATCGGGAAACTCGCCGGAAAAATAGTTTGCGCGCCGTACCGGGAGCGCAATAGCCTGCCGGAGCGGTCAAGGGGACGCGGTCGCACGGGGTGACGCCTGTGCCATGTCCTCGTGCTCCCGCCGACTTCACGTGCACCACGGAGCTGCAGCACAGAGCTTCAACAGAGTTTCACCTGTACCACCGAGACAGACATCCGAACAGTTCGGAGCCCGGGAGACCAGGCTCCGCGAGACGCCGAGAGGAGGCGAAGGCAGTGGAAACCATCATGATCACCAAAATGACTGGCCAGACCGTCGTCGCTGCCTCCCTGCGTGCCGCCCGCCTGAGGGCTCTCGCCGTGCTGGGCGGAACCGGTCTGGGTCTCGACGCCACCGGTGTCTCCGTCGTCCCCGCTTCCCCCGCCTCCGCTGTCAGTGGTCTCGGACACACTGACCTGTGCGGCACGGGCATGGAGCGTGGCATCGGCGGCACCTCTGTCGAGACCGGTCTGTCCCGTGACTGGGCCTCGGTCGAGCTGTCGCGCTCCCTGCGTGATGAGCGACCGACCCAGGCACCGAAGGCGGCCGTAGCCGCTGCCAAGCATGGCGGCTATGCGCAGGTCATCGGTGCCGGAAACGCCCAGAAGCAGAACGAGCAGCAGATCATCACGGCCACGGCCGCCTTTACGGGCGCCACGGCCATCCGGATGCGGGCCTTCCGCGGGCCTGAACCCTGGAGAGAACGAACCTGAGTCAGCCTCAGGTCGGCACCTCCAGGGCCGCGGAACCCGTTACACCGGGATCCGCGGCCCTTCTGTTTTGTCCGGTACGCAAGACCACCCAGGCCCCCCGGGGCCTCCGGCCCAGCCCCACCAGTCAGCTGGCCGGACCCACTGAGAAGACGAGGAAGACGCCCACAGTGTCCACGGTCATCACACCGCCCACCCCGTCCGTACCGACGACAAGCCAGATCACCAAGGCCGACCAGGCCGACCCCCCGGAGGTTTCCCTGATGCAGCTCACCTCGATCGAGCAGGCCGAGGCGCTCGGTCTCCCCATCCCCTGCCGCGCCTTCGACCCGGAGGTCTTCTTCGCGGAGACGCCGGCCGACGTCGAGTACGCGAAGTCCCTCTGTGGCACCTGCCCGGTCAAGGACGCCTGTCTGACCGGCGCCCTGGAGCGGCGCGAGCCGTGGGGCGTCTGGGGTGGCGAGCTCTTCGTCCAGGGCGTCGTCGTGGCCCGCAAGCGGCCGCGTGGCCGTCCGCGCAAGACCGAGGTCGCGGCGTGAACCCCGCGCTCGGAGCCGAGGCCGTCCGCCGGGGAGAGCAGCCCCCGCTGGACACCGCCCTCCGCCGCTCCGTGCGAATCGCCGCCGCCAAGGCCGACGCAGCCCACACCGCCCACTTCCCAGCGCATCACCACGAGCAGGACCACGACATGACCGCCGCCGCCATCGACCCGACCGTCCGCGCCGAGCAGACCACCGAACTTCAGATCCAGAACAGGACCCTCGAAATGCAACTCCTCCACGAATCCCTGGCCCGGGCCCATATGCAAGAGCGCCTCCAGGAGGCCGAGCACGAACGGCTCGTCTCCCGGGTCGTCCGTGCCCGGCGGCTCAAGCAGAAGGCCGAGCGGGCCTCGCTGCGGGCCCGTAAGGCCATCGCCGTCGCGCTGATGTAGCGCCCGGGCGTCGTGCCCGGAGCCGGAGTGCTCCACCCCCGTCGTGCCGCAGGCCGCCCCCCGAGTGGGGAGCGGCCTGCGGCCGTTGTGCGGTCGGGCTCAGACCTTCGGGACGGGCTCGAACTCGGGGAGCCAGCGCAGCATCTCCGCCCGGAACGGCGCGTTGGCGCCCAGCTGGCAGAGCACCCCGATGGTGCTCAGCGTGACCCGGTGGATCAGCAGGTAGGCCGGGGGCAGGTTGAGCTGCTTGCCCAGGTTGTACGCGGGCGAGCGCGGGTCGGCGATCCGGGCCGCCTGGGCCCGCATCCAGGCTCTGGTGAAGTGGAAGGTGTCCACCGTGGCCGGCTCGATGATCGGCAGCAGGTAGTCCAGCACCGCGTCCGGGTCCAGCTCGACCGAGGGCTTGACGAAGCCCTCCTCGCGCAGCATCTCCAGGACGCCCGCCGCGTCGCCGTCCAGTGCCATCCGCAGCGAGGCGCCGATCGGGGCGGGCAGCCCGCCCGGCAGCCGGTCCACGGTGCCGAAGTCCAGCACGCCCAGCCGCCAGCCGGCGGCCGGTCCGTCGTCCTTCAGCAGCCGGAAGTTGCCCGGGTGCGGGTCGGCGTGCAGCAGTCCGGTCCGGGACGGGCCGGCGAACAGGAACCGGGCCAGCAGGTGCCCCGCCCGGTCGCGCTCCTCCTGCGTGCCGCCGGAGATCACCTCCGCCAGCGGGGTGCCGCCCATCCACTCGGTGACCAGCACCTGGTCGGCCTGCGCCACCACCTCGGGCACCACGATGTCCGGGTCCTCGGCGAACTCCTCGGAGTGCCGGCGCTGGGCCTGCGCCTCCAGCTCGTAGTCCAGTTCCTCGGCGACCCGCTCCCGCAGCTCGGTGATCAGCGGCTTGATGTCGAGGCCGGGGATCAGCGGGCCGAGCAGCCAGGCGACCCGGCTCAGCTGCGAGAGGTCCGCCAGGAGGGCGTCACCCGCGCCCGGGTACTGGACCTTGACGGCGACCGTGCGGCCGTCGTGCCAGACCGCCTTGTGCACCTGGCCGATCGACGCGGCGGCGGCCGGCCGGTCGTCGAACTCCAGGAAGAGCTTCCGCCAGTCCTTGCCCAGCCGCTCGGCCAGCGCCGCGTGCACCTTGGCCGCGGGCATCGGGGGAGCGGCGTCCTGCAGCTTGGTGAGGGCGGCCCGGTAGGGGCCGGCGACCTCCTCCGGCAGCGCAGCCTCGAAGACGGACAGCACCTGCCCGAACTTCATCGCCCCGCCCTTGAGCTCGCCGAGGACCTTGAACAACTGGTCGGCGGTGGCCTGCTGGAGCTCGGCCGTCACCACGTCGGCCGACCGGCCGCCGATCCGCTTGCCCAGGCCGAGCGTGGCTCGACCCGCGATCCCCAGGGGCAGGGCGGCGAGCCGTGCCGTGCGGGTCACTGCCTTGCGCGGAAGATCGCTCACCCGGGCCTCCATTCACACGCCCACGGCACCCCGCCGTCGGGGGCCGACCATCACTACGCCATTGTGCCCGCTGACCTCCCCGGCCCCGGCCCGGATCTCCGGAACCGCCGAGCCCGGCGCCGCTCAGCCGAAGCCGGCGACCGCCTGGGCGATCTGGTGCCGGGTGGCGGCGGCCACCCGCGGGTCGGTCGCCGCGTAGTGGCTGTACGCGTTCAGACCGGTGGTCAGCGCCCAGCCGCGGCCGCGCAGCCAGGTGGCGTCGTCGACGCCCAGCGCCGCGCGGAACGCCTCCCGAGCCGGCGGGTCCAGCAGTGTCCACGCGATCACCAGATCGCAGGCCGGATCGCCGACGCCCAGCCCGCCGAAGTCGATGACCGCCGAGAGCCGCCCGCCGGCGGCCAGCAGGTTGCCGGTGTGCAGGTCTCCGTGCACCCAGACCGGTGGCCGGTCCCAGGCAGGCGCTGCGAGGGCGGCCTCCCACACGGCGGTGAGCAGGTCCGCGTCGAAGTCCCCGGCGACGGCGGCCACGGCGTCCCGGGTCAGCGCGTCCCGGGTGGCCAACGGAGCCCCGACGGAGCCGTTGTGCGGACCGGCGGCCAAGCCGTCGGCCGCCGGGATCTCCTGGAGGGCGGCCAGGAACCCCGCCAGTTGGGCGACCGTCAGCTGCGGGTCGGCGAGGTCCGCCGCCGTCGGCGTGGAGCCGTCCAGCCACCGGGCGACGCACCAGTGCCAGGGGTAGCCGAAGGCCGGGGTGCCCACCGCGAGCGGGACCGGGACCGCCAGCGGCAGCCGTGGCGCGAGCCGGGGCAGCCAGGCGTGCTCCTTCTCGGCCTGCCCGGCCGCCCAGGCGCCGCGCGGGAGGCGGACCGCCAGGGTGTCGCCGAGCCGGTGGATCACGTGGTCCGAGCCGCCGGGCTCGACCCGCCGCAGGGGCAGGTCCGCCCAATGCGGGAACTGCGCCTGAAGCAGTCGCCGCACGAGCGCGGTGTCGGCCTCGCGGGTGGCGGGCGCGGCTTCGGCCGGCATCGGGTGCTCCCCCCTGGTCTTCCCTCGGGCCAGCCCGGCCGTCCTGATCGTCCCGGCTGTTCCGGCTGTTCCGGCCGTGGCGGCCGTCCTGGCGCGCGGTCTCGGTCGCCGGGCGGAAGGTCGTCCCATGGTGGGCGATCCGCCCGGCCCGCGCGACTGTGATTCGGGTCACGCCGGCGAGCTGGGTGGATCGGGCGGGCCTCAGCCCGGGGGCAGGGGCTGCCAGAGGCAGCCGCAGTCCGGATGCCCCTTCAGCCTGAGCCGGCGGGCCATGCCGTCCGCCGCCGAGACCTCGCACCAGCCGTTCACGCTGGGCGCGCGGAGTCCGTCGAGGTGGAGCCCGACGTGCAGGGCGGCGAGTCCGGCCACGGTGGTGGCGAGCGCCGTGTCGCAGGCGGGGGTGCGGGCCCGGCCGGGGCCCTCGTCGGCGAGCTGGGCGAGCAGCCGGGGCCAGGCCGCGTCCTCGTCCTCGCGGGCGAGCACCAGGCAGTGGCCGCAGGCCGAGCGGCCCGGCACCACCAGCGGGCCGACCACGCCGATCTCCTCGACCACCCCGACGTAGAGGTGGGGGACGCCGCCGCGCAGCAGCTCCCGTGCGGTGTGCGTGCCGCCGGCGAAGGCGCCGCTGCCGTCCCGGGGCGCCAGCACCACCAGGTCGGGCGGACGCCGGTCGGGGTCGTGCCGCGGGGCCGTCGGTGCCCGCCGGGCCGAGGCCCGGCCGACGGCCTCCCGGGCGGCGGTGGCCCGTAGCCGTCCGACGTCGGACGCCGGCAGTCCGGCGGGGGAGCAGTCCCCGGGCCGCACCCGGCCGTGGTCCGCCACGGTGACCGTGCCGGTGCCGGCCGCCGCGAGGACGGCGGCGATCGCCGCGCCGACCCGCCCCGCGCCGCGGACCTCGACCCGGTGCTCGCTGCGCCGCGCCAGGACGGCGGGCCCGGCGCCCGGGCCGGAGTGCACCAGCGAGAGCGAGGCGAGGTCGGGGCCGACCAGCTCCCGGAGCGGCTGGGGGAAGCGGTCCAGCGCGGCGCCCGCGGCAGCGGCGTCGTCGAGCAGCCCGGTCCGCTCCAGCCGGTCGAGCAGGGCGCCGGCCGGCTCCCGCCCGAGGCCTACCCGCTCGCCGGCCTCCAGCAGGGCGGCCCGGTCGCGCGTCCCGTCGAGCAGCTCCAGGAAGTCGCGCAGGGTCGAGTCCACGTTCTCGAGCACCGCGGCGTAGCGCTGGACGGTGCCGAACTGCAGGGTCTCGGAGTCCCGCCAGCCGCGGGACAGGGCGGGCTTCAGGGCGAGGCGCACGGCGGCCTCCTTCCGATCGTTTCCGGACGGCGTTTCCGGACGGTTGCCGGCAGCATGCCCGAGCGGTCGGGCTCCGTGCGCCGGGTTGTCCACAGCCCCGGCCTCATGATCACAAGATCCGTTCGCACGCCCTGTGGATAACCCGCCGGTCGACCCGGGGTCGGGATCCGGACACCCGGCGTCGGCTTTTCGTTCCCGATCACTCCACGAAAGATTTCGGCCACGGCAGCGGACTTCTGTCAGTGATACCGGGTAACGTCGTGTGCCATGGCAGCCGAACGGGACTCCCATCCCCCGGCGTCGCGTCGGCGTGCCCGTGCAGCGTCCGGGTCGCAGGTGGCGGCGCCGAGCACGCGCGGGCGCCCGGACCAGCGGCCGAGCTCCGCGGACGCCCCGCCGACCGCCCCGCACGTGGACGGCCCCGCCGACCGGCACCCCGACCGCTCCCGCGTGGAGGTCCGCCGCAGCGCCCGCCGCAGCCGCACCGTCTCCGCGTACCGCGAGGGCGACCGCACCATCGTGCTGATCCCGGCCCGGATGTCGCACGCCGAGGAGCAGCGCTGGGTCGCCCAGATGCTGGAGAAGCTGGCCGCCCAGGAGAGCCGCCGGGTGCTCGGTGACGACGCCCTGGCGGCGCGGGCGCGCGAGCTGTCCGCGAGCTACCTCGGCGGCCGGGCCCGGCCCCTGCAGGTCCGTTGGGTCACCAACCAGAACTCGCGCTGGGGATCCTGTACGCCCAGCGAGCGGACCATCCGGCTCTCCCACCGGTTGCAGGGCATGCCGGAGTACGTCGTCGACTACGTGCTGCTGCACGAGCTGGCCCACCTGCTGGTGCCGGACCACGGGCCCGCCTTCTGGGCACTGCTGGAGGCCTACCCGCGCACCGAGCGGGCCCGCGGCTACCTGGAGGGCGTGGTGTCGGCGGCGCGGCTGCCGCACATCCCCGGGGCGCGGCACGCCGGTCCGCAGGACCCGGACCCCGCTGCCTCCTGCGGCTGACCGGGCCGATCGAACCGAGCGAACCGACCGGCCCGACCGGCCCGACCGAACCGACCGGGCCGCTGAGGGCCGACCAGCCCGCCGGGGCAGGCCGGTTCCGACCTCCCGGACACGCGGAAGGGGCGCGGACCATGCAGGTCCGCGCCCCTTCGCCGTGCCGCGCCCCGGCGTCAGCCGGTCAGCTTCCGGGCCCGCGCCACCAGGTCGCGCACCGAGTGGTCGGTCAGCTCGGGCAGGCGGTCGTAGTCGAACCAGCGCAGGTCCAGCGACTCCTCGCTGATCAGCGCCTGCGCCCCGGGCGGGGCGACCGCGATGTACTGGACGTCCAGGTGGGTGTTCTCCGGCTGGTCCTTGCCGGTGCAGCGGACCTGGTGCCGGTCGAGCTTGGCCGGCACCGGCAGGCCGTCCACGGTCAGCAGCCCGAGGTCCGGGATGCCCGACTCCTCGGTGGCCTCGCGCAGCGCGGCCGAGGCCAGGTCGCGGTCGCCCGGCTCGCAGTGGCCACCCATCTGCAGCCACCGGCCGACCTTGGGGTGCAGCGTGAGCAGCACGCGTCCGGTGGCCGGGTCGACGACCGCGGCGCTCGCGGTGATGTGCGCGGGCAGGCAGGAGCGGAACAGGCCCTCGGGCTGCTCGGCGAGGTGGGCGAGGTAGTCCCGGCGCAGCAGCTCCTGCTCGGGGTCGGCCGGGCGCCAGCGGTCCAGGGTGGCGACGGCGTCCGCGTGCAGGGCGGAGGAGCCCGTCTCGGTGAGCGTCATGCGGTGGGCTCGCCCTTCTCGTCCTCGTCGTCCTTCTTCTGCAGGTCGGGCTTCCCGGTGCCCGGCTCGGCCGGCTTCGAGGCACCCGGCGCGCCGCCCGCGGCGGCCTCGCCGAGCAGCTTGTCGATCGCGGAGAAGTCGAGGCCGCCCTCCAGGCCGTCGGCGGCGTCCCGGTGCACGAAGGCGTCCGGGTCGTCCAGGTCGGCGGCGGTGGGGAGCATGTCGGGGTGCTGCCAGAGGTCGTCGCGGCCCTCGATGCCCCGGGCGTCGGCGAGCAGCGCCCAGAGCCGGGAGGCGTCGCGCAGCCGGCGCGGGCGCAGCTCCAGACCGACCAGGGTGGCGAAGGTCTGCTCGGCCGGTCCACCGGCCGCGCGGCGGCGGCGGACGGTCTCGCGCAGCGCCGCGGACTGCGGCAGGTGCGGCTCGGCGGCGGCGTGGACGACCGCGTCGACCCAGCCCTCGACCAGGGCCAGGGCGGTCTCCAGCCGGGCCAGCGCGGCCTTCTGCTCGGGGGTGTCCTCGGGCTGGAGCAGGCCGCCGGCCAGTGCCTCCTGGAGCGCCTCCGGGTTGCTCGGGTCGAGCTGGCCGACCAGCTCCTCCATCCGGGAGGTGTCGACCTTGATGCCGCGGGCGTAGGCCTCGACGGCGCCGAACAGGTGGGCGCGCAGCCACGGCACGTGCGCGAAGAGGCGCTGGTGGGCGGCCTCGCGCAGGGCGAGGTAGAGGCGGACCTCGTCGGCGGGGACGTTCAGGCCCTCGCCGAACTCGGCGATGTTCTGCGGGAGCAGCGCGGCCCGGCCGGTCGGGGCGAGCGGGAGGCCGACGTCGGTCGAGCCGACCACCTCGGCGGCGAGCGCGCCGAGCGCCTGGCCGATCTGGGTGCCGAACATGGCGCCGCCCATGGAGCGCATGACGCCCATCAGCGGGCCGGCCATCGCCTGCATCTCCTCGGGCAGCACGCCGCCCATGGCGTTGCCCACCCGCTCGGCGACCGGGTCGACGAGGTCCTTCCAGACCGGGAGGGTGGCCTCGATCCACTCGGCGCGGCTCCAGGCGACGGCGGTGCCGGCGCCGGAGGGGAACTCGGTGGCGCCGTCGAGCCAGAGGTCGGCCAGGCGCAGCGACTCGTCGACGGCGGAGCGCTCGGCCGCGCTCACCGACCGGTCCTTGCTCTTGCCCTCGGCGGGCTCGGCCACCACGGTCTGCCGGGCGATGTCCTTGGCGAGGTCCCAGTTCACCGGGCCGCCCTCGAACGAGAGCATCTGCCCGAGCTGCTGGAACGCTGCGCCGAGGTCGTTGGGGTTGAGGCCGCCGAACATCGCCGCGAACGGGTTGTCGGCGCCACCGGGGGCACCCGGCGTGCCAGGGCCGCCGGGCATGCCCATCCCGAACAGCGCGCCGAACGGGTTCCCGCCGGCGAAGCCGAACGGCTGCGGGCCGCCCTGCTCCTTCTTCTGCTCGTCGCCGGGCCCGCCCTTGGCGTCCTCGGGCTTGGCCTTGCCGTCCTCGGGCTCCTCTGGCGGAACGCCGAATCCGAAGGGAAGGTCGCTCACGGGGGTCCTCGATCCGGTCGGCCGTCATGCGGGTGGTGGCGGTGGGTCTGCGGGCCCGGGGCGGTCGGCGGAGCGGGGGGACTCGCGGCCGGTGGGCGGCTCCCGGTGCGGCTGACCCGCGCCGGGTGCACCGCCGGGCCTCCGCCTCGGGCAGGATGGACGTACGTGACACACGTACGTACGCACATAAGCTAACCGTGGAGGATGGCCGGTGAGTTCCCCGCCTTCGGACGTTCGCTCTGGGCTGACCGGAGGAGAGGACGCCCCGGACACCACGGCGTCGCCGCCTCCAGCCTACGGCGGCAGGCCGCTGACCGTGGCCGTCACGGGTGCCGCCGGGGTGCTCGGCGAGCGCGTCGCGGCCCGCCTGGTGGCCTCGCCGGGAGTGAAGAAGGTCCTCGCGGTCGACGACCGCCGGGGCGAGGTGCCGGGCGTGCAGTGGCGCATCCTCGACGTTCGCGACCCCGCGGTGGCCGAGCGGCTGGCCGGTGTGGACGTGGTGGTCCACCTGGCGATGGACCTCGGGATGAGATGTGTATAAGAGACAGACCCGGTGCTGAAGACCTGGATGAAGGCGTTCCCGGACACCGTCAAGGCGAAGGCCGAGATCCCGGACACGCTGATGCCGCACCTGCGGTACCCGCAGGACATGTTCAAGGTGCAGCGCGACCTGCTCGCCGAGTACCACATGACCGACGCCGGCGGCTTCTTCAACGGCACCGACATCTGGCAGGTGCCGGCGGACCCGACCACCAACACCAACGAGGTCCAGCCGCCGTACTACCTGACGGTCCGGATGCCCGACGCCAAGGCCGCGAGCTTCTCGCTCACCACCTCGTTCACGCCGAGCGGGCGCGACAACCTGGCCGCCTTCATGTCGGTCAGCGCCGACCCGGGGCCGGACTACGGGAAGATCCGGATCGCCAAGATGGAGACCGACTCCCGGGCGCTCGGGGCGAAGCAGGTCCAGGCGAAGTTCAACTCGGACCCGCTGGTAGCCAACCAGCTCACCCTGCTGAAGACCGGTACCGACTCCGACATCGAGTACGGCAACCTGCTGACCCTGCCGGTCGGCGGAGGCCTGCTCAACGTCGAGCCGGTCTACCTGATCGGCCGCAGCGCCAAGGTGCCGGTGCTGAAGAAGGTGCTGGCGACCTACGGCAACGAGAACGCGGTGGTCGCGGTCGAGGACAACCTGGAGAAGGCACTGGCCAAGGTGCTCGGCGGTGCGGTGACCGGGGCTCCGGTCACGCCCACGGCGCCGGGCACGACCACGCCGACCACCCCGACCACGCCCGGCACCCCGACCACGCCCACCACCCCGACACCGGGGATCCCGGTCACGCCCGAGCTGCAGAAGGCGATCGCGGACGTGCTGAAGGCGCAGAACGACGCCGACAACGCCGCCAAGGCGGGGGACTGGGTGGCCCTCGGCCAGGCGCAGAAGGCGCAGAGCGAGGCGGCCAGGGCACTGGCCGCGGCCCAGCAGAAGGCCGGCCTCGCCCCCTCGGCGACGCCGTCGGCTGCGACCCCGTCGGGCACGCCGAGCGCCGCGCCGAGCTCCGCCCCGGCGGGCACGCCGGCTCCGGCCCCGACGGGCACGCCGACCGCGAGCCCCTGAGCAGCGACAACCGATTCCTGTTCCACCTCGCACCCGTGCTATGGTTTAACCACCGACGCGGGGTGGAGCAGCTCGGTAGCTCGCTGGGCTCATAACCCAGAGGTCGCAGGTTCAAATCCTGTCCCCGCTACTCAGTAGCACGAAGGCCCGGAGGATCTCCTCCGGGCCTTCGGCGTTCCCCCGTGTCGTCACCGGGGGGAGTGTGGGCCCGCTCCGGTACTATCGACCGTCGCCAACGACGCCGGCATCGGGGTTTGTGGGACCGAAGTGTCGGGAAATCGACAAAGCGCCGAAGCAATTCCGTCGGCTTCGGGTCCGCCCCGCCGAATTCGGCCGGGGCAGGTGTACGCGGGTTGCGGGTGATGCGACGATGGGACACATGGGGGACGTTGCACGGCCGCTGACCGGCCGTCGGTTCGGGCACGTCGCCTCGGGATCCCGCCGGCCGCAGGCTGGGGGATGCTGCCGCGACACTCTGGGGGAGCGGGAGTCGGCATGAGGCTGATCGGCAGGAACGGACCAGGAGCCAAGCCCGCTGCGGCCACCGAGGCGGACACCGACGCCTGGGCGGAGAGCCCCGAGAACCACCCCGGCGCCCTGCCCGCGCAGCGCACCAGCGGACTGTCCGAGCGCCGGCCGAGCGGCTACGGCCCCGACAGCCTGGTGCACGTCTCGGCCCGTCACTTCACCGCGTCCATCGGCCCGTACGGCGCGATGACCGAGCCGGCCGACGGCGCGGACGCGGCCGGCCCGGACGGGATCGACTCCACCAGCTTCGAGACCGCGCTGGCCGCACGCGAGCAGGCCGCCCTGGAGGCCCGGCACCGTCAGGCCGCCGACGACGGCGACCCGGAGGCCGCCAGCCGGCTGGGCACGCTGCTGCTGCGCCGCGGCGACCTGGAGGACGCCGAGCCCTACCTGCGCAGCGCCGCCGCGGCCGGGCTGCGCGCCGCGGCCAACAACCTCGGCGTGCTGCTCCACCAGCAGGGGCACCGGGCCGAGGCCGCGCAGTGGTGGCGGCAGGCGGCGGTGGCCGGCAGCGCGCCCGCCGCCCACGCACTCGGCCTGCAGCTGCGGGACCAGGGCGAGGAGGAGGCCGCCGAGTACTGGCTGCACTTCGCCGCCGACCACGGCCACCCGCTGGGCGCCTACGCCCTGGGCGACCTGATGGAGCACCGGCGGGACGTGCGCGCCGAACGCTGGTTCAAGGTGTCCGCGGACGCGGGGCACCGGGAGGCCGCCTACCGGCTGGCCCGGATGCGCGAGGCCGCCGGGGACAAGGAGACCGCCGAGACCTGGTACCGCACCGCCGCCGCGCGCAGCCACGCCCGCGCCGCGCTGCGGCTCGGCGTGCTGCTGGAGGAGCGGGCCCGGACCGACCAGTCGCTGCTCGACGAGGCCGCCCGCTGGTACCGGCAGTCGGCGCAGAACGGCGAGCCGCGCGCGGCCTGCGCGCTGGGCTTCCTGCTGCGCGACGCCGGGGACCTCGCCACCGCCGCCGAGTGGTGGCAGGAGGCCGCCGAGGCCGGCGACGGCAACGCCGCCAACGCCCTGGGCGCGCTGCACGCCTCCCGCGGCGAGGACGCCGAGGCCGAACGCTGGTACCGCAGCGCGCTGGACGCCGGCGACCAGAACGGCGCCTTCAACCTGGGTCTGCTCTGCGCCGGCGCCGGCCGCGACCAGCAGGCCGAGCAGTGGTACCGCCGCGCCGCGTACGCCGGGCACCGGGAGGCCTGCAACGCGCTGGCCGTGGTGCTGCTCCAGCGCGGGGACGAGTCCGGCGCCGAGCCGTGGTTCTCCAAGGCCGCCGAGGCCGGAAGCGTGGACGGCGCCTTCAACCTCGGCGTCCTGCACGCCGGGCGCGGCGAGCACCGGCAGGCGCAGGAGTGGTACGCGCGGGCCGCGGCCGAGGGCCACGGCGAAGCGGCGCTGCAGCTCGCGGTCGTCCAGGAGCAGCGCGGCAACCTGGCGGGCGCACTGGAGCGCTACCGGCAGGCGGCGGCCGGCGGCTCGGCCGAGGGGGCGTTCCGGTTGGCCTCGGTGCTGGACCGGCGCGGCGACGCGGACGAGGAGGCCGAGCACTGGTACGCCGTGGCGGCCGACGCGGGGCACCGCCGGGCGCAGGTGCGGATGGGCGTCCGGGCGGCGGAGCGCGGGGCGCTGGAGATCGCGGAGAGCTGGTACCGGCGGGCCGCCGAGGCGGGCAGCCGCAGCGCGGCCTTCAACCTGGGCCTGCTGCTGGCCCGGCAGGACAGCGAGGCCGAGGCGATGCTCTGGTACACCCGGGCCGCCGACGCGGGCCACGGCCGGGCGGCGCTGCGGCTCGCGCTGCTGGCGTTGCGCCGGGGCGAGCCGGTGCAGGCGGAGAACTGGTGCCGCCGGGCCGCGGACTACGGTCCGGCGGAGGTCGCCGAGCGCGCCGGCCGGCTGCTGGGTGCGCTGCACGCCGAGCTGAGCGCCTGACGGGCGGTCGCCGAGCGGGCGGTCGGGGGTCGGGGCGCGCGGGCGCCCGGGGCATCAGGGTCTGTTCGTACAGTCCGGGCAGAGCCCGCGGTAGGTGATCTCGGCTCCGGAGACGGCGAAGCCGAACCGCTCGGAGTCGGGCAGCGCGGCCAGCGGGTCGCCCTGCGGGTGGACGTCGCGGATCGCGCCGCAGCCGGAGCAGACCAGGTGCTGGTGGGCGTGGTGCGCGTTGGGGTCGTACCGCTTGGCCCGGCCGTCGGTGGCGACCTCCAGGACCTCGCCGAGGCAGACCAGCTCGCCGAGCGTGTTGTAGACCGTCGCGCGGCTGATCTCGGGCAGCCGCTCCACGGCGCGGGCGTGCACCTCGTCCGCGGTGAGGTGCACGTGTTCACCGTTCAGGACCTCGGCCACGACCCGGCGCTGCGAGGTCAGCCGCCACCCACGTCCGCGAAGTCGTTCCAGCAGGTCAGTCATGGCTACAGGGTAAGTGACGCTCCGAGATTGGTTCCAGTGTTGACTTAGACAAAGTCCAAGTTAGGATCGAGTCTGTCACGACCGGATCACGCGGATCACGCGGAGGCACCCTCTTATGACCACCCAGGACGAGCTGCGCCCCATCCTCACCACGGAGGCGGGTGCCCCCGTCGCCGACAACCAGAACACCGAGACCGCGGGGATCGGCGGTCCGGCGCTCATCCAGGACCAGCAGCTGTTCGAGAAGCTGGCGCACTTCAACCGCGAGCGCATCCCGGAGCGCGTCGTGCACGCCCGCGGCGCCGCCGCGTACGGGACCTTCACGGTCACCGCCGACGTCACCGCCTACACCCGGGCGGCGTTCCTCTCCGAGGTCGGCAAGGAGACCGAGACCTTCCTGCGGTTCTCCACCGTGGCCGGCAACCTCGGCTCGGCCGACGCCGTCCGCGACCCGCGCGGCTTCGCGCTGAAGTTCTACACCGAGGAGGGCAACTACGACCTCGTCGGCAACAACACCCCGGTGTTCTTCATCAAGGACGCCACCAAGTTCCCGGACTTCATCCACACCCAGAAGCGGGACCCGTACACCGGCTCCCAGGAGGCGGACAACGTCTGGGACTTCTGGGGCCTGTCGCCCGAGTCCACCCACCAGGTGACCTGGCTGTTCGGCGACCGCGGCATCCCTGCCAGCTACCGCCACCTCAACGGCTACGGCTCGCACACCTACCAGTGGCAGAACGAGGCCGGCGAGTACTTCTGGGTGAAGTACCACTTCAAGACCGACCAGGGCATCAGGAACCTGACCCAGGAAGAGGCCAACAAGCTCGCCGGCGAGGACCCGGACAGCCACCAGCGCGACCTGCGCGAGGCGATCGAGCGCGGCGAGTTCCCGAGCTGGACGGTGCAGGTCCAGATCATGCCGGCGGCGGACGCGGCGAACTACCGCTTCAACCCGTTCGACCTGACCAAGGTCTGGCCGCACGCGGACTACCCGCCGATCGAGATCGGCAAGCTGGAGCTGAACCGCAACCCCGACAACATCTTCGCCGAGGTCGAGCAGTCGATCTTCTCCCCGGCGCACTTCGTGCCCGGCATCGGCCCGTCCCCGGACAAGATGCTGCAGGGCCGGCTCTTCGCGTACGCGGACGCCCACCGCTACCGCGTCGGCATCAACGCCGACCACCTGCCGGTGAACCGCCCGCACGCCACCGAGGCCCGCAACAACAGCCGCGACGGCCACCTGTACGACGGCCGCCACGGCCGCCAGAAGAACTACGAGCCGAACAGCTTCGGCGGCCCGGTGCAGACCGGCCGTCCGCTCTGGGCGCCCGTCCCGGTCACCGGCGCCACCGGCAACCACGAGGCCCCCTCGCACGCCGAGGACAACGACTTCGTGCAGGCCGGCAACCTCTACCGGCTGTTCTCCGAGGAGGAGAAGCAGCGGCTGATCGCCAACCTGGCCGGCTTCATCGCCAAGGTCTCGGCCGACCGCGACGACATCGTCGAGCGTGCGATCGAGAACTTCCGCAAGGCCGACGCCGACTACGGGCAGCGGCTGGAGGCGGCGGTGCGGGAGCTGCGCAAGCAGCAGTAGCACCCCGATGAGCAGCGGGCCCGTTCCGACCAGAAAGCTGGCCGGAACGGGCCCGCACCACTATTCGCCCACTCGCCTCCGGGGCGCTCGGACCCGGTGCCGACGGTCGTCGCTCCGGCGCTCGTGCCTCGCTTGTCGCTCCTCGCTTTCGGCACCGGCGCGCCCCTTCGGCTCGGGGCGGGGTTCGCCCGCTCGCCTGCGGGGCGCTCGGACCCGGTGCCGACGGTCGTCGCTCCGGCGCTCGTGCCTCGCTTGTCGCTCCTCGCTTTCGGCACCGGCGCGCCCCTTCGGCTCGGGGCGGGGTTCGCCCACTCGCCTCCGGGGCGCTCGGACCCGGTGCCGACGGTCGTCGCTCCGGCGCTCGTGCCTCGCTTGTCGCTCCTCGCTTTCGGCACCGGCGCGCCCCTTCGGCTCGGGGCGGGGTTCGCCCACTCGCCTCCGGGGAGGTGGCTCAGACGCTCAGGCGGCGCAGGGTCTCGTCGTGGAGCAGGCCGTTGGTGGCGACGGCGTCGGCGCCGCCCGGGCCCGGGACGCCGTCCAGGCCGGTGAAGCGGCCGCCGGCCTCCTCGACGATGATGCAGTTGGCGGCCATGTCCCAGAGCGAGAGCTCGGGCTCGGCGGCGATGTCCACCGCGCCCTCGGCGACCATCATGTAGGACCAGAAGTCGCCGTAGGCCCGGGTACGCCAGCAGGACCGGGTGAGGTCCAGGAAGGGGTCGAGCCGGCCCCGCTCCTCCCAGCCGGAGAGCGAGGAGTAGGAGAACGAGGCGTCCTCGATCCGGGAGACGCCGGAGACCTGGATCCGGCCGGCCTTGGCCAGACTGCGGCCGGCGAAGGCGCCGAGGTCCTTGGCGGCCCACCAGCGGCGGTTCAGCGCCGGGGCGGAGACGATGCCGACCACCGGGCGCTCCACGCCGTCGGGGCCGTCCTCCAGCAGGGCGATCAGGGTGGCCCAGACCGGCACACCGCGGATGTAGTTCTTGGTGCCGTCGATCGGGTCGATCACCCAGCGGCGCGGGCCCGAGCCCTGCAGGCCGAACTCCTCGCCGAGCACCGCGTCGCGCGGCCGGGCACGCTGCAGCACCCCGCGGACCAGCTCCTCGGCGGCCTTGTCCGCGTCGCTGACGGGGGTGAGGTCGGGCTTGGTCTCGACCTTCAGGTCGAGCGCGCGGAATCGCTCCAGCGTGACCGAGTCCGCCGAGTCGGCGAGGACGTGGGCGAGTCGGAGGTCGTCGTGGTAGTCGGCCATGTCCAAGACCCTAGCGAGCCCACCCGGATCGGGACAGTCGGGCTCGCGGAGCGGACGGCCCTGCCCCCCGATGGAGTGGCGATCAGTGCGAGCCGCTGAGTTGGAGGCCGATCACGCCGGCGATCACCAGGGAGATCGAGACCAGCTTGAGCACCGAGGTGGACTCGTCCAGGAACACCATGCCGTAGATCGCGGTGCCGGCCGCGCCGATCCCGGTCCAGACCGCGTAGGCCGGGCCGACCGGCAGGCTCCTCAGGGAGAGCGTCAGCAGGCCGAAGCTGCTGAGGGCGAAGACGCAGAAGCTGACGGTGGGCCAGAGCTTGGTGAAGCCCTCGCTGAGCTTGAGGTTGATCGCGAAGCCGGTCTCCAGCAGGCCGGCCAGGATCACCAGGGCCCATGCCATCACGTCTCTCCCTGTCGATCGACGGGCCGGACCGCGACCCGGCCCGACTTTCCTATGATCGCCAGGCCGGGGCGGTCCGACACCTCGAACACGCGAAAACGCGGGTGCCGACGGGCGGTCAGTCGCCCTCGCGGGTCTCCTTGCTGGCCAGCAGCCGGCGCAGCGAGTAGAGCCGGGCCGGCTCGGCGTGCCCGTCCGCGACCCAGGCGTCCAGTGCGCAGTCCGGCTCGTCGTGGCTGCACGCACGCGGGCAGTCGACGGTGCCGGGCTCCAGGTCGGGGAAGGCGTGGATGACCCGGGACGGGTCGATGTGCGAGAGGCCGAAGGAGCGGAAGCCCGGGGTGTCGATCACCCAGCCCGGGTCGAGCGCCTTCTTCGAGCCCGGCTTGGCACCCGGGGGCGGGGGCAGCCGAAGCGCCAGCGCCGAGACGGTGGTGTGCCGGCCGCGGCCGGTCACCGCGTTGACGTGCCCGGTGGTCCGCTGCCGCTCCGGCACCAGCGCGTTGACCAGGGTGGTCTTCCCGACGCCGGAGTGCCCGATGAACACCGTGGAGCGGCCGCGCAGGTACGCGCGCACCGCCTCCGCCCCGGTGGTGGCGAGCTCGTCCCGCCGGGTCACCACGTAGGTGATGCCCAGCGGCGCGTACGCCTCCAGCAGCGGGGCCGCCGGTGCGAGGTCCGACTTGGTGAGGACGAGCAGCGGCTCCATCCCGGCGTCGTACGCGGCCACCAGGCAGCGGTCGATCAGCCGGGGCCGGGGCTCGGGGTCCGCCAGGGCGGTGACGATGGCCAGCTGCTCGGCGTTGGCGACGACGATCCGCTCGTACGGGTCGTCGTCGTCCGCGGTGCGCCGCAGGACCGAGCTGCGTTCCTCGACCCGGACGATCCGGGCCAGCGTGTCGGCGTCCCCGGAGAGGTCGCCGACGATGTTGACGACGTCACCCACCACGACGCCCTTGCGGCCCAGCTCCCGGGCCTTCATGGCGACGATCTCGCGTTCCTGCTTCGTCCCGGCGTCCACCAGGCAGGTCAGCCGGCCGCGGTCGACGGTGAGCACCATCGCCTCGGCCGCGTCCTCGTGCTTGGGGCGGATCCGGGTCCGCGGCCGGGAGCCCCGGCGCGCGGGGCGGTTGCGGATGTCGTCCTCGTCGGCGTCCTTGCCGTAGCGGCGCATGTACCCAGTCTCCCGCTCAGCCGCCCGCCACTGCCCCGGTGAGCAGCTCGTCCCACATCTTGGGGAAGTCCGGCAGGGTCTTGGCGGTGGTCGCGACGTTCTCGACCCGGACGCCCTCGACGGCCAGGCCGATCACCGCGGCCGCGGTGGCCAGCCGGTGGTCCTCGTAGGTGTGGAAGACGCCCCCGTGCAGCGGGCGCGGGCGGATCCGCAGACCGTCCTCGGTCTCGGTGACGTCGCCGCCCAGGTCGTTGATCTCCTTGGCGAGCGCGGCCAGCCGGTCCGTCTCGTGCAGCCGCAGGTGGGCGATGCCGTAGAGGTGGGACTCGGAGTCGGCCAGCGCCGCGACCGCGGCGATCACCGGGGTCAGCTCGCCGACGTCGTGCAGGTCGGCCTCGATGCCGTGGATCCGGCCGGTGCCGGTGAACTGCAGGCCCTCGTCGGTGAACTCGCAGACGCCGCCCATCCGGCTGTAGATCTCGCGCAGCTGGTCGCCGGGCTGGGTGGTGTGCTTCGGCCAGTCGCGGACGGTGACGCGGCCGCCGGTGACCAGGGCGGCGGCGAAGAACGGCGCGGCGTTGGAGAGGTCGGGCTCGACGACCACGTCGCGGCCGATCAGGGCGCCGGGGGTGACCCGCCAGACGTCCTTCTCGCCGCCGTCCTCGGGCGCGTCGACCTGGACGCCGGCCAGGCGCAGCATCTCGACCGTCATCCGGATGTGCGGCAGCGACGGGACCGGGCCGCCGACGTGTCGGACCTCGACGCCGTTGTTGTAGCGGGCGCCGGAGAGCAGCAGCGCCGAGACGAACTGCGAGGAGGACGAGGCGTCCAGCTCGACCGGGCCGCCGTCCAGCGCGCCGGTGCCGTGCACGGTGAGCGGGAACGCGCCGCGGCCGCCGTCGTCGATCCGGGCGCCGAGCGCGCGCAGGGCGTTGATCACGCCGTGCTGGGGGCGCTCGTAGCTGCGCGGGTCGCCGTCGAAGTGCACCGGGCCGTCGGCGAGGACGGCGAGCGGCGGGAGGAAGCGCATGACGGTGCCGGCGTTGCCGACGTCGATCGAGGCCGGGCCGCGCAGCGCCGGGGCGGGGATGACCCGCCAGGCCTCGCCGCCACCGGTGCCGCCGGTGTCGTTGTTGACCTGCTCCTCGATGCCGACGCCGAGGGCGCGCAGGCCGTCGGCCATCAGCTGGGAGTCGCGGCTGCGCAGCGGGCGCCGCACCCAGCCGGGCTCGTCGGCGAGTGCCGCCAGCACCAGGGCCCGGTTGGTGACCGACTTGGAGCCGGGGATGGTGACGGTGGCGTCAACGGGGGTGGTCGCGACGGGGGCGGGCCACAGGGTCTCGGTCATGGGGCAAGTTTAGGGGCCGTACCGGAACTGTCCCCTCGGCGGCCGGATGGCGGGATGGTGGACCCGCCCGCTCGTCTCCGGGCAGCCCGGGGCGGGAGGGCGCGCTCAGAACGACGCCGGGCCGTCGGGGAGGAGCCAGTGCGCGCCGACGGCCAGGCAGACGAGCGCGGTGACGAGGAAGAGGATGACCCAGGCGAGGCCCGGAACGCCGGTGAGCCGGGCCAGCTGGTCGGCGTCGGAGTCGCCGCCCTGGTCGTGGCGGCGCTGGTGCTGCAGCTCCAGCACCGGCCGGACGGCGCCGAACAGCAGGAACCAGCTGCCGAGGTAGGCGAAGCCGGCCTGGACCTCGGGGGTGCCGAACCAGGAGACCAGGAAGAACGCGGCGCCGGCCAGGACGACGGAGAGGAAGCCGAAGGCGTTGCGGATCCGCACCAGCAGGGCCAGCAGCAGCGCGATGGTCAGCCAGAGCAGCAGGACGATCCGGTCGGCGGCGAGCAGGGCGGCGCAGCCGAGCCCCAGCAGGGCCGGGGCGATGTAGCCGGCGGCGGCGGTCACCACCATGCCGGGGCCGGTGGCCTGGCCGTAGGAGAGGGTGAGGCCCGAGGTGTCGGAGTGCAGCCGGATGCCGGCCAGCGTGCGGCCGGTGAGGAGGGCGGCGAGGCCGTGGCCGCCCTCGTGGGCGATGGTGACCGCGTTGCGGGTCACCCGCCAGACCGGCCGGAGGGCCACCGCGAGCAGGGCGGCGGCGCCGGTGGCGAGGACGAGCCAGCCGGGAGGGGCGGGCTGGGCACCGGTGACCCGGTCCCACAGCGTGCCGATGCTCTGTGCGTCCATGTCCGTCCTCCGCCTCCGTTCACCCGGCCGGGGTCGGCGGCCGGGGTGGCAGCCTCCCATGCGGGGACGGCCGGGCGGGAGACGGCGGTTCGTTCCGTGGAATGAGGAATCGGTGAGAGTGGTGGGCGTGGCAAGCTGACGCCATGTGCGGTCGCTTCGCCTCGAGCAGCAAGCCCGAGGACATCGTCGAGCTCTTCGGCGTCCGGCAGTGGGACCCGGCCGAGACGCTGGCCCCCAGTTGGAACGTCGCCCCCACCGAGAGCGCCTTCGTGGTGCTGGACCGGGTGCCCAAGGGCGAGTCGGCACCGGTGCGGCAGCTGCGGGTGCTGCGCTGGGGCCTGGTGCCGGCCTGGGCGAAGTCGCCCGAGACCGCGGTGAAGATGATCAACGCCCGCGCCGACACGGTGCACGAGAAGCCCTCGTACCGGCAGGCGTTCGCCTCCCGCCGGTGCATCGTCCCGGTCGACGGCTACTACGAGTGGCAGACGGTGCCGGGCGAGCGCGGCAAGCCGAGGAAGAAGCCGTTCTTCGTCTCCCGGGCCGACGGCAGCCCGCTGGCGCTGGCCGGGCTGTACGAATTCTGGCGCAACCGGGCGGTGCCGGCCGGCCACCCGGAGGCCTGGCTGGTGACGTTCACCGTGGTCACCACCGAGGCGGAGGAGCTGCTCGCCCCGATCCACGAGCGGATGCCGCTCTTCCTGGACCGCGAGTCGGTCGACGACTGGCTGGACCCGGGGCAGAGCGACCCGGACGAGCTGCGCCGGCTGCTGATACCCCCGCCGCCCGGCGCCCTGCTGGCCACCCCGGTCTCGCCGGCGGTCGGCAGCATCCGCAACAACGGTCCCGAACTGACCCGGCCCTGGGACGAGGCCGAGTTCGAGACGACGCTCTTCTGACCCCTTGTCCCTTCTCCCCTTCCTCCCCTCTTTCTGGAGCCCGCGCGCGATGACCACCGAACTCGTTCCGACGCCGGCCGGGGACGCCCGGATCACCCTCCGCCCGGCGGCCGCCCCCGAGGCGCTGCTGGCGCTCGGGCACGGCGCCGGCGGGGGGATCGGCGCGCGCGACCTGGTCGCTCTGGCCGAGGCGCTGCCACCGCGGGGGATCTCGGTGGCGCTGGTCGAGCAGCCCTGGCGGGTGGCCGGGAAGCGACTCGGGCCGGCGCCGAAGACGCTGGACACCGGCTGGGCCCCGGTCGCCGAGCGGCTGGCCGCGCAGGGCCTGCCGCTGGTGGTCGGCGGACGCAGCGCAGGCGCCCGGGTGGCCTGTCGGACGGGTGCGGCCACCGGTGCGGTCGGCGTGGTGGCGCTGGCGTTCCCGCTGCACCCGCCGGGCAAGCCCGAGAAGAGCAGGGCGGAGGAGCTGCTGGAGTCGGGGCTGCCGACGCTGGTGGTGCAGAGCACGGCGGACCCGTTCGGCGGCCCGGAGGAGTTCCCGGCGCTGCCGGCCGGGCACGAGCTGGTGGCGGTGCCGTACGGCAGCCACGGGTTCGAGGTGCCGAAGCGGGCGCCGATGGGGCAGGACGAGGTGCTGGCGCTGATCACCGAGGCGGTCGGCGACTGGGTGCTCGGCCTGCTCTGAGCGCCGGAGTGCGCCGATCGGCCCGCGCCGGCCGGTGGGAACGGGCGGTCGCCGTCCGCTCACCCGCCCGAGTGAATACCCGGCCGGGGGCGGGAATGCGGGCGCGATTCGCATGGTTGACAAGCTCGTCAGCTTGAGTCCCGGTGGAAGGCAGCACAGATGGGTTCGATCGCGTGCCCCGAGCGGCCGGAGGAGCGCGAGGCCGCCACGGCCTTCGCCCCCTCGTGGTCGGAGTGGCTTGTCGCGGGCGAGAAGCCCGTGAGCCCGATATCCTCCCTCTCGGGGCAGCCCGCACCGGGCGGTCTGCGCCATGCCGAGGAGGTGGGTCCGGTCGTCGGGACCGAGCACGAGACCGAGCCGGGCCGGGGCCCGGAGGAGGGCCTGCCCACGGGCGAGGCGCTCACCGGTGAGGAGCTGGCCGAGGCGATCGGTGAGGACACCTTCCGGGTGTCGGCGGAGGAGTCCGAGGAGGCCCGGCGGGAGCGCTTCGAGCGCGACGCCCTGGGCTACCTGGACCCGATGTACTCCGCCGCGCTGCGGATGACGCGCAACCCGGCCGACGCGGAGGACCTCCTCCAGGAGGCGTTCGCGAAGGCGTACGCGTCGTTCCACCAGTTCCGTGAGGGCACCAACCTCAAGGCCTGGCTGTACCGCATCCTCACCAACACGTTCATCAACTCGTACCGCAAGAAGCAGCGGGAGCCCCAGCGCACCGCCGCCGAGGAGATCGAGGACTGGCAGCTGGCCCGGGCCGAGTCGCACATGTCGACCGGTCTGCGCTCGGCGGAGACCCAGGCGCTCGAACACCTCCCGGACAGCGATGTGAAGGACGCCCTCCAGGCCATCCCGGAGGAGTTCCGCATCGCCGTGTACCTCGCGGACGTAGAGGGCTTTGCGTACAAGGAGATCGCGGACATCATGGGTACTCCCATCGGTACGGTGATGTCCCGACTGCACCGCGGCCGCCGTCAGCTGCGCGGCATGTTGGAGGATTACGCCCGCGAGCGCGGGCTGGTCCCGGCCGGCAGCGGGGCAGGGCAGGAAGCGAAGGGCTCGGGCTCATGAGCTGCGGCGATCCGCACGACACCGAGTGTGGCGAGGTCCTCGACCACCTCTACGAATTCCTCGACAACGAGATGGCCGAGGGTGACTACGCCAAGTTGCGCGTGCACTTCGAGGAGTGCTCGCCGTGCCTGGAGAAGTACGGCCTGGAGCAGGCGATCAAGGCGTTGATCAAGCGCTGCTGCGGGTGCGACGACACCCCGGCCGATCTGCGCGGGAAGGTGCTGGCCAGGATCGACTCGATCCGGGCCGGGCAGCGCTCCGGCCAGGCGGTGGCGGTCTCCGTCGAGCCGACGGCAGAGCTCCACGGCGAAGCCGGTCCGGGGCGCGGGACCGGTCCGGGCCGCGAGGCCCGGGACACCGCTGGCGAGCCGGCCGGCGACCAGGCCCGGCCGGGCACCCCGGTCGAGGCGGGTGCCCCGGCGGAGTGAGCCCGCGCCGCCCGTGCGTGCGGGCGGCCGAAGGAACGGATCAGGCGGCCCCGGAGCGTGTGCTCCGGGGCCGCCCCCTTGCTGCTTGCGTGCGCCGTCACTCGTTCGAGTGAGTTGGCGGTGCGCCAACTGCGGCATTCCGTGATCATGCGTCCCCACGCCGGGACGGCGGCCTATCCTCCTGACGGGCACTCACCGTCGGGCCCCGGCGGGCCGAGCGCCGAGCGGGCCAGGACGCGGGGAGGTCGAGATCGCTACCGACAGGGGAGAGGCGGACCTGCCGCGGGGCGCGGTGGGTTACCTCGTGGCCGTTCCGGTCGCGGCGCTCTGCTGCCTGCTGCCGCTGCTGCCCGTGCCGGGACCGCTCGGCGTGCCGCGCTGGCTCGGCCACCCCGTCGACTGGCCCAAGGTCGGGCTGCTCTCCTTCCTGCACGGCTGCTGGGAGTCGCTCGCCCAGGGGCTGACCACGCCCTGCCTGCGACTGGTCCGGGTGCTGCTGCGCCGCGCGCCGCTGGCCGACCGGCCGCCGGCCCGGCCCTGCGCCAACGCCTTCTTCCCGGTGCTGTTCGCCGGGGTGCTGATGCTGCCGCCGGCCGCCGCCGCGCTGGTCGCGGTGCCGCCGGCCCTGCTCGGCTACGCCGACTCCGACCGCGGGCGGCGGGTCTGGAACGGTGCGCAGCTCGGGCTCTCCGCCTTCGCCTCCTCGACCGTCTTCCACCTGCTCTCCGGGCCGCAGCTGCTGCTCGGCTCCCGGTTCCCGGCCGCGCTGCTCCCCGGGTGCGCCGCTCTCGGTGCGTTCTGCCTGGTCAACAGCGCCCTGGTGAGCGGCATGCTGGTGCTCGCCGAGGGCCGGCGGCCGACCGTGCTGCTGAGCGGGCCGGCCACCGCGATCGGTCTGCCGGTGCTGGTGCACGCGGCCGGCGGGCTGATGGTCGCGGTGCTCTGGCAGGGCCCGTACGGCGCGTTCGCGGCGCTGCTGGCGCTGCTGCCGCTCTCCATCTCGGCCTGGGTGTTCGCCCAGGGCCACCGCGAGCGCGACGCCCACCAGGCCACCGTCCAGGCGCTGGTGCAGGCCGTCGAGATCAAGGACGCCTACACCCGCGGCCACAGCGAGCGGGTCGGCAGGGCGGCCGTGCTGATCGCCGATCAGCTCGGCATGGAGGCCGAACGGCTGCGCACCCTGCGGTACGCCGGGATCCTGCACGACGTCGGGAAGCTGGGCGTCGCCACCGAGCTGCTGCGAAGAAACGGTCCCCTGACCGACGCCGAGCGGCGGGCGGTCGAGGTGCACCCGGTGCACGGCTACGAGCTGGTCCGCGGGATCGCCTTCCTCGGCGAGGCGCACGCCGGCATCCTGCACCACCACGAGCGGGTGGACGGCCGGGGCTACCCGAGCGGGCTGGTGGGGGAGCAGATCCCGGAGTTCGCCCGGATCATCTCGGTCGCCGACGCCTTCGACTCGATGACGTCCACCCGCTCCTACCGCCGCGGCCGGCCGGTGGCCGAGGCCGTGGCCGAGCTGGAGCGCTGCGCGGGCAGCCAGTTCGACCCGGTGATGGTCCGGGCACTGGTCGACGCGCTCGCGGAGCACGACTGGCAGCCGGTGCTGCCACCGTCCGGCGACTGCATCAAGGCGGTTCCGGACATCCCGCTCGGAGTCCCCGAGCCGGCCCGGGCGGCCCCGCGCCGGGTGCCCGCGCAGGGCGGCAGCGTCCCGACGGCCGGGCCGTCGTGATCGCGGCGACCGGTGGCGCCCGGAGGCCGTCCCGGCGGGCCGCCGGCGGGCTGCTCCCCGGGGCGGCGTACGGCGGGGTGGCGGCGGTGCACGGCGCGGCGCTCGCACTGCTGGCCATGGCCTTCGGGGTGGTCGCGGTGCGCGGGGTGGCCGAGCCCGGGGTGGCGCTGGCCTTCACGGTGCTGATCGCGCTCGGCGAATGCGTCCGGATCACCCTGCCGGGCGACCGGGAGCAGGCGCCGATCGGGGCGGCCGGCGCGCTGGCGTACGCCCTGCTGGGGCCGCTGCGGGGGCTGCCGACCGGGCACGGCGTGTTCCAGGCGGTCGCCGTGACCGGGGCGGGCCTGCTGCTCGCGCTGCTGCCGGCCCTGCTCCTGCCGCACGGCGCCCGTCGGCACCGGCAGGCGCCCTGGCGGGACCAGGTCCGCCTGGACGGCGCGGCCCGGCGGCTGCTCGGGGCCGGCTTCGCGGCGGCGATCTTCCAGCCGCTCTACACCAGCGGTGCGGTGGACCGGTTCTCCGCGGACGGGCCGGTGTACGGGGTCTTCCTGACCCTGGTGGCCGCGCTCGCCGCACTCTGCGACGCCAGCCTGGCCGCGCTGCTGCGGCGAGCGCGGAGCGGACTGCGGTTCCCGGCGGCGCTGGAGGACGAGCTGCGCTCGCTGTTCGGGATCGGCACGGCGATCGCCGCGACCGGGCTGCTGGTCAGCCTGGCCGCCGGCGAGGTCGGGCTCTGGGCGCTGCCGTTGTTCTGCGCACCGCTGCTGCTGGCCCAGGTGTCGTTCCGCCGGGCCGCCGCCGTCCGGGCCACCACCGGGCAGACCATCGCCAGCCTGGCCCGGGCCACCGAGGTGGCCGGCTACACCCCGCCCGGGCACGCCCGCCGGGTGGCCGACACCGCGTGCGCGATCGGGCGCGAGCTGGGTCTGGGCACCCGTGAGCTCGCCCTCTTGGAGTACGCGGCGCTGATGCACGACGTGGGGCAGCTGTCTCTCGTCGAGCCGGTGCCGGACGGCGCGACGGCACTGCTCCCGGACGAGGAGCAGCGCCGGATCGCCCGCCTCGGCAGCGAGGTGATCATGCGGACGGGGGTGCCGCGGAAGGTGGCCGAGCAGGTGGCCCGGCTGGCCGACCCCTGGCAGGGCGGCCCGGCCGCCGCGGACGGCGAGGTGCCGCTGGCGGCCCGGATCATCCGGGTGGCCAACGCGCACGACGACCTGCTGACGGCGGCGCGCGGGCGCGGGGTGGGCGAGGCGGTGGGGCGACTGGAGGTGCTGGAGACGCTGCGGCTGGGCCGGGGCCGGGTCTACGACGCCCGGGTGGTGGACGCCCTCGTCCGGGTCCGCGGTTAGCGCGGGGCCCGTACGCGGCGGTTCGCCGGGCGGGCCCGCTGGGGTTGAGGCACGGCGGTGGGGCGGGCAGGCTGGGTAGGGGCGGGCGCCGGCGGCGGGGGCAACCACGACGGTGGGGAGCGCGGGCGGCGGCGGGCGTGGTTGGATGCGGTCGTAGCGTGGAACACCGACCCGGGGTACCGGGCCCGTGACGCGGGAGCGGATACGGGACTTGAGCGGACGACGACGGCAGGGACGAACGTGAGGATCTTCCACCGGGCACGGCACCGGCCGTCCGCCACCTGGCGGCAGACGACCGACCGGGCTTTCACGCTGATCGGCGACGGCCGGTACGAGGATGCGGGCGCACTGCTGGTGATGGCGGCCGACCTGGAGCCGTGGCTGTCGGACTCCTGGTTCAACCTCGCGCTGCTGCACAAGTTCCGCCGGGACTGGGAGCAGGCGCGGGCGGCCGGGCTGCGCGCGGTGGCGTTGCTGGACCGCGAGCAGGGCGCCCCCGACTGGTGGAATCTGGGCATCACGGCGACGGCGCTGCAGGACTGGCCGCTGGCCCGGCGGGCCTGGCAGGCGTACGGCCTGCGGCTACCGGGCGGCCCCGGTGGGCAGCCGGACGGGCCGGTGAGCCTGGACCTCGGGACGACGCCGGTGCGGCTCTCCCCGGACGGCGAGTCCGAGGTGGTCTGGGGCCGGCGGCTGGATCCGGCCCGGATCGAGGTGCTGTCGATCCCGCTGCCGTCCTCCGGCAGACGCTGGGGGGAGGTCGTGCTGCACGACGGAGCCCCGCACGGCGAGCGGGTCACCGACGGAGTGGCCTACCCGGTGTTCGACGAGATCGAGCTGTGGGCGCCGTCCCCGGTGCCGACGTACGTCGTCCTGCTGCAGGCCGCGACGGCGGCGGACCGGGACGCACTGGAGCGGCTGGTCGCGGACGCGGGCTATGCGGCGGAGGACTGGACGTCGTCGGTGCGGTTGCTCTGCCGGGCCTGCTCGGAGAGCCGGATGGCCGCCGACGACGGGCACACCGCCCACCACGATCCGCACGACGACGGCGACGCCGCCCACCCCGGGCACCTGAGCCACCTCAGTCAGGGCGGCGCGGCCGGGATGTCCTGGCTGGTGGAGCGGGAGTGCGGGATCGCGGCGCCGGCCCACCTGGTGCGGGCCCTGCTGGACCGCTGGGCGGCGGCCTCCCCGGGATCGCGGGCGTACCGGGATCTCGAAGAAGTCTGCTGAGTACCCTGGTGAGGTACGCGTAGACCTATGGAAGCGGAAGACATGGCGGAGCAGGCCGAGCAGCACGAGCACGACGAGAACCCGAACCCGAAGGTGATCGGGGAGGAGCCGGACCTCACCAAGGGCACCGCGCGCCCGATCACCGTGGTCGGCAACCCCGTCCTGCACCGCGAGGTCAAGGACGTCACCGCGTTCGACGGCGAGCTGTCCGCCCTGATCGACGACATGTTCCAGTCGATGTACGCCGCCGAGGGCGTGGGCCTGGCGGCCAACCAGATCGGTGTGGACCTCAAGGTCTTCGTCTACGACTGCCCGGACGACGAGGGCGTGCGCCACATCGGCCACGTGATCAACCCGAAGCTGGAGGACTACCCGGCCGACCGCCGCCGGGTGCTGGACGACGGCAACGAGGGCTGCCTGTCGGTGCCCACCGCCTACGCCGAGCTGGCGCGCCCGGACTTCGCCGCGGTGACCGGTGTGGACAAGGACGGCCGGCCGATCCGGGTCGAGGGCACCGGCTTCTTCGCCCGCTGCCTGCTGCACGAGACGGACCACCTGTACGGCACCCTCTACATCGACAAGCTGTCGAAGCGGGACCGCAAGGACGCCCTGCGGCAGATGGCCGAGGGGACGCCGCGGTACGCGACCGTGCCGAACGAGTAACGGCCGACGCTCGTTGAAGGCCTGTCGAAGGCCGGTGCGGAGGCTCCGCACCGGCCTTCGGACTGTCCGGTTGCAGGTCAGCGCTGGATGAAGAGCCACTCCGGGCCGTAGGTGAACCGGGGGTCGGCGGGGAGCTTGATGCCGTTGATCTGCTGGGCGGTGCTGCGCATCTTGCCCATGTGGGTGATGGCGGGGCCGATCGCGGCGGTCCCGCCGTCGGCCCAGGCGTCCTGGAGGGCGTACAGCATGTCGCTGTAGTGCTGGTTGAAGGTGGTCAGGCGGTCGGCGGTGGCCTGGTCGGGCTCGTTGCCGGGGGAGTTGGCCCAGCCGCCCGCGGGGATCCGG
>NZ_JAKNTA010000017.1:125235-133631 GCF_022288725.1 Kitasatospora sp. A2-31
TACCGAGGATTGCCCGAACGTACTCCGGTGTCTGGCACAGGCCAGGGATACAGGACGGTTGGAAGACCCGTTGAGTCGCAGTCTCGGCTTCAACGGAGCGGATGGCGTCCTGATGCAGGTGGAATCCGCTACGCCGGTACAGGCGCCACGCCGTGGCCTCGGTAGCTTCTCGACGGGCTGTCTCCACCATTCCGGCCCGAACTTCGTCGGACACCCCGATGGCCGCGAGGATGCGGTCGACATCCATCGCTGTCGGTGCCAGCTTTCCGGTCTCGATGCGGCTCAACTTGGACGGGGACATGGCAGCGCTGCGGGCGACTGCTTTGGCCTCTTTCCCGCTGGCCTTCCGCAGTTCCCGCAGCGTGCTACCGATGTGTCCTCTCACTAGCTGCCGTGCCGCTCCCACCAGTCGGCGAACGGCTCGGCATGGCTCAGAGCCGTGTCTCGCCAGTGAATCCACTTCTGAACGTCGGGCTCCTCCTCCGCTCCGAGGAATCGACCTTCGTCGTCGTAGGTCATGGAGACGGTTGCGGACTCGTCGAACATCCAGAAGTCGGGAACGCCGTCGAGCGGGTTCGACTTCTCCGTGATGTCGAGGATGAAGAACTCCTCGCCGGCCGTGGCGTTCGTCAGGTATCCCCAGCCGAGTTCGAACTGGAGGTACCGGGTGAGAGGTCGGGTCAGGATGTGAACCCGGTACATGCGGCGGCCGGCGTCGGTATTGCGTCGGACCTGCGCCAGCCACCTGGCGTTGTAGCCGGGAGGCTGAGATTCTCCGGCCAGGAATGCCTGATAGGCGTCCACATTGCCGGACTTGCTGTAGTCGTCCAGTGTCTCCAGTCGGAACGCTTCCTGCTGGAAGTCGTCGAAGAGTCGGCCGAAGGCGTCAGGAGAGATGGTCACGGGCAACCCTCACCAGGAGATCAATCGGGATGCGTACGGCGGTCTCGGTGTCGGGGAGCCGCATCATGGCCAGCGCTTCCGGGTCGTCCACCCTGAAACCCTGTACGACCAGTTCCCCGGTGTCAGTGGCGTAGATCGTCGGGCATGGCCCGTTGTCACAGGAGCTGTCTAGTTCGGTCAGCTTCAACGCTGCTTCCTCCCCTTGGCTTCTCGTTCGATGTTCCCGAGTCTCCGGGTGCAGCGTCAAGAACTCGATCTTTCGAGAACGAGAAATCGGCCTGGCGGGTCTGTGGCTGCTCCTGCCCGGCGCTCAGGCCGGGCAGGAGCAGCGGAGTTCAGGGGTGATGGGTGGTGATGGTGATGGGGTGGGCGGTCCAGCGGGTGAGGGTGCCGACGTAGAGGGTGGTGCTCCAGAGGCCGGCGCGGTCGAGGCAGCGGGCGACGCCGTCGCCGCGGCCAGGGCCGATGCAGACGCGGATGAAGTCGCGGTGGGCCTCGCGGACCGGTCGCGTTCGGACGTGGTCCCAGAGGACGGGGAGCGCGTGGTCGAGGCTCGGGAAGACGGCGGGCAGCATGATGCCGGTGATCCCGGCCCGGACGGCGCTCACGCGGCGGCCGTTTCGGGAACGACGTGGCACCAGACGAACTTGCCGACGCCTCCGTTGCGGGGGCAACAGCCCCACTGAGCGGCCAACTCGTGGACGAGGAGCAGGCCTCGGCCGGCCTCGTCGGAGTCCGCGGGGTCGCGGAGGGCGGGCTCGGCACTGTCGGCGTCGTGCACCTCGATGCGGAGCAGGTCGTCCGTGAGCCTGAACCGGATCTGGATCAGGCGTCCGCGCGGCGTGCGGGCGTGCTGGAGGGAGTTGGTGACCAGCTCGGAGAGCAGCAACTCGCCGGTGGGGAGCAGGCCTTCGGCGCCGGGGTGGTCGGCGAGGAAGCGGCGGAGTTCGCGCCGGGCCGCACCGGCGGACCTCAGGTGCCGGGGCAGCCAGCAGGCGTGTTCGGTAGGGGCGGTGTGGGAGGGGGAGACGGTTTCAGGCATGGCAGGGCCACCTCCGAGTGGTGCGGGGTGAAAGCGCTGAAGAAGGCATGGGAATGCCCGGGTAGTGAGTCGCCATGATCACGTTGTGTCGCTTGGCGGACTACGTTGAGTAGCATGCTCCTCGCTTCTTCTGGAGTGCAAGTCTCGACTTTGGAAGTGATCAAAGATTGTTGTCGGGGGCGGAGAGCGGCAGACTGGCAACGCACACACCGCTGGGAGGTCGACGCGTGCCCGTGAACAGGAATCCGACGGTTCGACAGCGACGGCTCGCCCGAACGCTCAAGGAGTTGCGGGTTGCTGCGCGGATGACGATGGCTCAGTCGGCCAAGCACCTGGCCTGCGCCGAGAGCAAGATCAGTCGGATCGAGGCTGCGCAGTCCGGAATCAGGCTGGTGGATCTACGGCTGCTACTTGACCTCTACGGCGTGACGGACCAGGCGGCGCGTAGCCGGTTGGAGGATCTGTCGCGCGATGGGCGCCTGCGAGGCTGGTGGGATAGGTATTCGGACGCGCTATCGCCGCTCTATGCCGACTACATCTCGCTGGAGGCTGATGCCTCGGATGCCTACAGCGTCGAGACCTTCCTCGTCCCGGGTCTGCTGCAGACGGAGGACTACACCCGAGCCGTCGTACGCGCGCAGATAGAGGATGCCAGTGCCGAGCAGGTCGAACAGCTGACGAAGGTTCGGCTGGAACGGCGAGCAGTGCTGAACCGCGAGTCTCCCCTCCGCCTCTGGGCTGTGCTGTCGGAGTCGGTGCTGAAGCACCAGATCGGTGGCCGGGCGGTCATGCGAGAGCAGCTCGAATACCTGGTCGCCGTGGCAGATCGGCCCAACATCAACATCCAGGTGTTGCCTGAGGATTCGGATGTTCATGCCGCGCTGTTCGGCCCACTTGTCATCCTGAGCTTCCCCGAGAGCACTGAGACGGACGTCGTGTACGTGGACAGCCTCCTCAGCACGCTCTACATCGAGGAACCGGGAGAGGTCTTCAAGTACTCCAGCCTGTTCCGGCGGGCGTTGGCCGAGTCTCTGCCCCGAAAGGAATCAGTCGCGCTCATAAGGCGCATCGCGAAAGGAAGGCACAGCGATGAGTAGCATCCCGGCAGATGTGACCGCTGCTGATCTCGTCTGGCGAAAGTCGTCGTTCTCAGGTGCGCAGAGTAACTGTGTGGAGATCGCGGTCGGTGTCAGCAGTGTGGTCCCCGTCCGGGACTCGAAGGATCCGGGCGGGGCGATCCTCCTCTTCCCGGCCGAGGCTTGGACCTCGTTCCTCGCCGGGGTCAAGGTCGGCGACTTTCCGACCGACTGATCAAACAGAGGTGCCCCGCACGGGCTGTGGCCGTGCGGGGCACCTCTGTCATGTCCGGTGACTTAGAAGTCGTCGTCGAAGGAGACGGAGCCCTCGACTGCGACCTGGTACGCGGACACCCGGCGCTCGAAGAAGTTCGTCAGCTCCTGGACGTTCTGCAGCTCCATGAAGCCGAACGGGTTGCTGGAGCCGTACCGGATCGGCAGGCCGAGGCGGGCCAGGCGCTGGTCGGCCACGGCCTCCAGGTACTGCCGCATCGACGCGGTGTTCATGCCGGGCAGGCCGTCACCGCACAGGTCCTGGGCGAACTGGAGCTCGGCCTCGACGGCCTCCTCCAGCATCTCCGTCACCTGCTTGGCCATCTCGTCGTCGAAGAGGTCGGGCTCCTCCTCGCGAACCGTGTCCACCACGGAGAACGCGAAGTCCATGTGCATCGACTCGTCGCGGAACACCCAGTTGGTGCCGGTCGCCAGACCGTGCAGCAGGCCCCGGCTCCGGAACCAGTACACGTACGCGAAGGCGCCGTAGAAGAACAGCCCCTCCACACACGCGGCGAAGCAGATCAGGTTGAGCAGGAACGCCCGCCTGTCCTCCTTCGTCTGCAGCGACTCGATGTGGTCGACCGCGTTCATGTACTTGAAGCAGAACTTCGCCTTCTGGGCGATCGACGGGATGTTCTCCACCGCCGCGAACGCCGCCGCCCGGTCCTCCGGGTCGGGCAGATAGGTGTCGAGCAGCGTCAGGTAGAACTGGACGTGCACGGCCTCCTCGAACAGCTGCCGGCTCAGGTAGAGCCGCGCCTCCGGGGAGTTGATGTGCTTGTACAGGCTCAGCACCACGTTGTTCGCGACGATCGAGTCACCGGTCGCGAAGAAGGCGACCAGCCGGCCGATCATGTGCCGCTCGCCCTCGCTCAGCTTGGCGAGGTCGGCGACGTCGGAGTGCAGGTCCACCTCCTCCACCGTCCAGGTGTTCTTGATCGCGTCCCGGTACCGGTCGTAGAACGACGGGTAGCGCATCGGGCGCAGGGTCAGCTCGAACCCGGGGTCGAGCAGCATCTTGCGGTCTTCGGTGGTGCTCACTGGCAGGCCTCGCAGGACTCGGGGTTCTCCAGGGAGCAGGCGATGGCGTCCTGCTCCTCCTGGGTCATGGTCGGGGTGGGCACGGGCACCGCGGTGCGGGCGGTGCCGGACGCGGCCTGGGCGATCCGGGTCGCCGGGCGCGAGCGCAGGTAGTAGGTGGTCTTCAGACCGACCTTCCACGCGTACGCGTACATCGAGCTGAGCTTGCCGATGGTCGGCGCGGCCATGAAGAGGTTCAGCGACTGGCTCTGGTCGAGGTACGGCATGCGCGCCGCGGCCAGGTCGATCAGCGCGCGCTGCGGCAGCTCCCAGGCCGTCCGGTACAGCGAACGGACCTCGGCCGGCAGCCAGTTGAGCTCCTGGACCGAGCCGTTGGCGTCGCGCAGCGCGTCGCGGGTCTGCTGGTCCCAGACGCCCAGCTCCTTGAGCTCGCGCACCAGGTACGGGTTGACCTGCAGGAACTCACCCGACAGCGTCTCGCGCTTGAACAGGTTGGACACCTGCGGCTCGATGCACTCGTACACGCCGGCGATCGAGGCGATCGTGGCGGTCGGCGCGATCGCCAGCAGCAGCGAGTTGCGCAGGCCGGTCTCGGCGATCCGGGTGCGCAGCGCGGCCCAGCGGTCGGCCCACTGGGGGGCGGCCGACGGGAAGTGGTCGATGTGCAGCTCGCCGCGGGCGGCGCGGGTCTCGCCGTACGCCTCGTGGCGGCCCAGCTGCTCGGCCAGGTCGGCGGAGCGCTCGTACGCGGTGAGCATGATCCGCTCGGCGATCAGCGTGGAGAGGACCTTCGCCTCGGCGGAGTCGAAGTCGATCCGCAGCTTGAAGAAGACGTCCTGGAGGCCCATCACGCCCAGGCCGACCGGCCGCCAGCGCGAGTTCGACGTCCCGGCCTCGACGGTCGGGTAGAAGTTGATGTCCACCACGCGGTCGAGGAAGGTCACGGCGGTGCGCACGGTGGCGTCCAGCCGCTCCCAGTCCATCGCGCCGATCAGGTCGGCGGCCGACGCACCCTCGGCCACGTGGGAGCCGAGGTTGACCGAGCCGAGGTTGCAGACGGCGGTCTCGGAGTCGTCCGTGACCTCCAGGATCTCCGTGCAGAGGTTGGACGAGTGGACCGTCCGGCCCGGCAGCGCGGTCTGGTTGGCGGCGCGGTTGGAGGCGTCCTTGAAGGTCATCCAGCCGTTGCCGGTCTGCGCGAGGGTGCGCATCATCCGGGCGTAGAGGGTCTGCGCGGGGATGGTGCGGACGGCCTTGCCGGCCAGCTCGGCCTTGCGGTAGGCCTCGTCGAAGTCCGCGCCCCAGAGGTCGACCAGCTCCGGCACGTCGGCCGGGGAGAACAGCGACCAGTCCTCGTTGGCGTTGACCCGGCGCATGAACTCGTCCGGGATCCAGTGCGCCAGGTTGAGGTTGTGGGTCCGGCGCGCCTCCTCACCGGTGTTGTCGCGCAGCTCCAGGAACTCCTCGATGTCCGCGTGCCAGGTCTCCAGGTAGACGCAGGCCGCGCCCTTGCGGCGCCCACCCTGGTTGACGGCGGCGACCGAGGAGTCGAGGGTGCGCAGGAACGGGACGATGCCGTTGGACTTGCCGTTGGTGCCCCGGATCAGGCTGCCGCGCGAGCGGATCCGCGAGTAGGACAGGCCGATGCCGCCGGCGTGCTTGGAGAGGCGGGCGATCTGGGCGTACCGCGAGTAGATCGAGTCCAGGTTGTCGAGCGGGGAGTCCAGCAGGTAGCAGCTCGACATCTGCGGGTGCCGGGTGCCCGAGTTGAACAGGGTCGGGGAGGAGGTCAGGTACTCCAGCCGGCTCATCAGGCGGTACAGCTCGGCCACCTCGCGCACCGACTGCTCGTCGTCGCCGACCGCCAGGCCACAGGCGACGCGGAGCAGGAAGTGCTGCGGGGTCTCGACGACCTTGCGGGTGATCGGGTGGCGCAGCAGGTAGCGGGACTGCACGGTGCGCAGGCCGAAGTACTCGAAGCGGTCGTCGCCCTGCGGGTCGATCAGCCCGTCGAGGACGTCGGCGTGCTTGGCGACGAGGGCGGCGGTGGTGTCGCCGATCAGGCCCTCGGCGTGGCCCACCGCGATCGAGGTGGAGAAGGAGACCACGCCCTGGGTCGCGGCCTCGTCGACGATCTCCATCGCGAGCAGCCGGGCGGCGAGCTTCGAGTACTGCGGGTCCTCGGCGATCATCGACGCTGCGGCGTCCACGGCCAGCCCGCGCAGCTCGGCGAAGTCCGAACCGGCGTGGCGGCCGCGCAGCGCGGCGGCGGCGACATGGCCGGGGTCCACCTGCGGGAGGTCGGCGCTGCGGTCGGTCAGCACCCGCAGCAGAGCGCCGCCCGGGTCGGAGACCGTCGGGTCGGCGGTGGCGGAGCTGGACACCTGGGCGGGCAGGGTGGCTGAGGCAGCGGTGGTCAAGGCGCTCTCTCCTGGCGGCGATCGGCGGCGGTGGATCGAATCACCGGGCCGTTCGGGGCAGGGGAGCACGGCGCGGCAGCCGGACGGCGTCGCGCGACGGTGTCATCCCCGGCCCGCCCGCGAGGCCCGGAAGTACTACTGGTGCTGAAGGCCTCTGCGGGGAGGGCGACCGGCACACCGTCGGCAGGTACTCGGACTCGCGGGCTCGGCTGGAGCCGCCCGCACACCGCTGCGGGGCAGTCCCGGATTCCCACCGGGTTCCCCTGCGTCGACAGCAGGGACGAGCATACATCTAGTGGCGACTGAGTATGACGGCCCCATATGTAGTGGCGGCGTGTCGCCGAGCCCGGGTTGCGGGCCCGTTGCGCTCAGTATCTGAGGAACACTTTGTACGTGCCGGAATCGCCGGTCGGGGAGCTGAACTGAGCGATCAGGCGGTAGTGCCCGCCGGCCCCGAGAGCGTCCGCGAGAGCCCGGTTCATGGCGCTCGGAGCGGTGCTGTCGAGGACGACCAGGTTGAACCAGCCGTCCCGGACGGCGGTGACGGTGCCGTCGTCGCCGCGGTGCACCACGCCGGCCCGGTCCTGGTACTCGGTGCCCCGGCGGGCCGAGAACCACTGGTCGGGTTTGCTGACGCTCCCCAGGTAGTACTCCGGCAGTCCCTCGACCTCGGTGAGGTAGCGGCCGTGCGGCTGGGCGTGCAGGCGCAGCACGCTGAGCAGCCGGCCGGAGTCGGGACCGTCCTGGTACCGCAGGGACGCCTGCTCCAGCCCGAGGGCGAGCAGCACCACCCACACCAGGATGCCCAGCTGGGGGTTGCGGAAGTGCGCGCCGACCAGCCTGGTGATGCCCACGCCGGCCAGCGGCGCGGCGAAGAGCATGCCGAACCCGAGGTGCCGGAACATCACGCCCGGGGTGCCCAGGCAGGCGTACAGGACCGGGATCAGCAGGGCCGTCCCGCACAGGACGGCGCTCAGCGCGGCGCGGCGAAGCCGGGTGGCCGTGATCTCGTCGTCCTCGGGCGACTCGTACATCCGCTCGCGCCGCACGTAGGCGGCCGCCCCGGCGCAGGCGAGCAGCGTGAACAGGCCGCTCCACCGGGCCGCGGAGAGCAGGACCGACCCGGCCGACCGGGCCTCGTGGCCCTGCGTGGGCGACCAGGCCGCGATGTCGTCCAGCAGGCCGAACGGCAGCAGCAGCCCGACGATGCCGACGGCCAGGAGCAGTGCCCGCAGGGCGGCCGGGCCGCGGCCCTTCCGGGCCGAGGCGGAGATCACCGCGAGGGCGAGCACGGCCGGCAGGGCGACCACCGCGGCGTACTCCGCGGCGACCGCCAGGGCCGCCACCGGCGCGGCCAGCAGCACCAGGGCCACCGGGCCGCGGGCGGTACGGACGACGATCCAGGCGCTGACCGCGACCAGGGCGATCGCGAGGGCGTCCGGGGCCGCGTAGAAGCCGACGACCACGGTGGACTGCACGACGGCGTACGCGGCGGCGCCGCAGATGGCCACGCGCTCGTTGAAGAGGCGGCGGGTCAGTGAGTAGGCGAGGACGGTGGTGGCGAGGGCCAGGACCAGGCTGACCACTCGGGCCCCGAAGATCCCGCTCGCGTTCGCGGCGGCGCCGGCCAGTGGCGGG
>NZ_JAKNTA010000170.1 GCF_022288725.1 Kitasatospora sp. A2-31
GAAACCCCCCGCCCCCACGACCGGCGGACCGGAAGCACCGGCGAGAACCCCCGGCCACGAGGGCTCCCGCTGACCGACCCCGGCCCGCCGGGTCACCGCTCCACCGCGCCGCCGCGTAGCCGCGGGGGAGTCCCGCCGAGCCGGTGCCGACACCGTGCTCAGCACTGGGGGAAGTTGACGGCGAGGCCACCGAGCGCGGTCTCCTTGTACTTGGTGCTCATGTCGGCTCCGGTGTCGCGCATGGCGCGGATGACGGCGTCGAGGGGGACGAGGTGCCGTCCGTCGCCGTTGAGGGCGAGGCGGGCTGCGGCGATGGCCTTGAGGCTGCCGATGGCGTTGCGTTCGATGCAGGGGATCTGGACGAGTCCGGCGACGGGGTCGCAGGTCAGGCCGAGGTGGTGTTCCAGGGCGATCTCCGCGGCGTTCTCCACCTGGCCGGGGGTGCCGCCCAGGAGTTCGGTCAGACCGGCGGCGGCCATGGCGGCGGCGGTGCCGACCTCTCCCTGGCAGCCGACCTCGGCGCCGGAGACGGAGGCGTTGCGCTTGACGATGATGCCGATGGCGGCGGCGGTGAGCAGGAAGCGCACGGTGCCGTCGTCGTCGGCGCCGGGGACGAACCGGTGGTAGTAGTGCAGGACGGCGGGCAGCACGCCCGCAGCGCCGTTGGTGGGTGCCGTGACGACCCGCCCGCCGGCGGCGTTCTCCTCGTTGACCGCGAGCGCGTAGAGCGCGACCCAGTCCATGGCGCGCAGCGGATCCCCGGGACCGCCCTGCTGCCGGAGTCGGCGGTGCAGTGCCGGGGCGCGGCGCGCGACGTTCAGGCCGCCCGGCAGCGTGCCGTCCGTCCGGCAGCCGCGGTCGACACAGTCGCGCATGACCTGCCACAGCTGCAGAAGCCCGGCGCGGACCTCGGCCTCGGGTCGCCGGACGCTCTCGTTGGCCAGCATCAGGTCGCTGATCCGCCCGCTCCCGGCCAGGTCGATGAGCTGCTTGGCGTCGGTGAAGGGACGGGGCACCTCGTGCGGAGCGCCGAGGGCCTCGTGGAGCAGGAAGCCGCCGCCGATGGAGTAGAAGGTCCGGGTGCCCAGGACGACATCGTCCCGGTCCAGGGCCGTGAAGGTCAGGGCATTGGGATGGGCGTCCGGCAGGAAGCGGTGATGGAGGACCAGGTCGAACCCGACGGTCTGCGAGCCGGGCAGCCGGACCCGGCGCTCGGCCGTGATCAGACGGAAGCGCTCGTCGGCGGTGGCGACGTCGACCGTCTCCGGCCGCTCGCCGGCGAGCCCGAGCAGGACGGCCTTGTCGGTGCCGTGGCCGACACCGGTGGCGGCCAGCGAGCCGTACAGCTCGACGTCGATGGTCGCGACCTCGGCCAGCACGCCCGCCCGGTCGAGCTCCCGGACGAAGTGGTGGGCGGCGCGCATCGGTGCCACCGTGTGGGAACTGGACGGTCCGATGCCGACGCGGAACAGGTCGAACACGCTGATCAAGGAGGACTCC
>NZ_JAKNTA010000171.1 GCF_022288725.1 Kitasatospora sp. A2-31
CCCCCCCCCCCCGCAACCCCCCGGCGCAACATCCACCGCCACTACGACCTGTCCAACGAGCTGTTCGCCCTCTTCCTCGACCCGACGATGACCTACTCATCGGCGATCTTCCCGACGGCACCCGGCGGCGCACCGGAGGCGAGCTGGGACGCGCTGCCCGCCGCCCAGCACCGCAAGATCGACCGCCTGCTCGATCTCGCCCGCGTCGGTCCCGGGACCAGGCTGCTGGAGATCGGCACCGGCTGGGGCGAACTCGCCATGCGTGCCGCCACCCGTGGCGCACGCGTGGTCAGCCTCACCCTCTCCGAGGAACAGCTCGACCTCGCCCGCCGCCGGATCGCCCGTGCCGGGCTCGACGACCGCGCCGAGGTCCGGCTCTGCGACTACCGTGCCGCCGAGGGCGTGTACGACGCCGTGGTCAGCGTGGAGATGATCGAGGCCGTCGGCCGGCCGTTCTGGCCGGACTACTTCGCCACCCTCGACCGGGTCCTCGCCCCCGGCGGCCGGGTCGCCCTGCAATCGATCTCGATGCCGCACGACCGGATGCTCGCCGGCAGCCGGACCCAGACCTGGATCCTCAAGTACATCTTCCCCGGCGGCCGGATCCCGTCCGTCCGCGCGATCCGGGAGACCGCGGCGCGCCACACCCGGCTGCGGGTCACCCGTACCGACGCGTTCGGGCCCCACTACGCCGAGACGCTGCGCCTGTGGCGCGAGCGGTTCGCCGAGCAGTCCGCGCAACTCGGCGGCCTCGGGTTCGACGAGGTGTTCCGGCGGACGTGGGAGTTCTACCTGGCCTACTGCGAGGCCGGCTTCCGCACCGGCTACCTCGACGTCCACCAGCTGCTCCTGACCAGGGAGGAGGTGACGGCATGAGCACCGCCGCGGTGATCGCCGGGGGGCCGGGCGACGTGCTCGACGGAGCGCCGCCGGAGCCCCCGGAAGCCCGGTTCGGCTCAGCGCCCCGTGCCGCGGAGGTGCCGTCGCGGTCGCCCGCCGTGGCGGGAACGCATCCCCGGTCCGCCGGGCCGGGAACGGAGGTCTGACGTGAACGGCAACGCCTTCGCCCTCAACGTGGCCGTCAGCGCCGGTGCGTCCCTGGCCGTCTTCCTCGTGGCCTTCGCGGTCGGGGTGCGCCGTGGCCGTCACCGCGGTGTGGACGTGGCCTGGGGCCTGGCGTTCACCGCGGTCGCACTCGGTGGCTACCTTCTCTCGGCCGGCCACGGCGACCCCGGGCGGCGACTGCTCGCGACCGTGCTCGTCGTGGTCTGGGGTCTGCGCCTGTCCGCACACATCTGGTGGCGCTCCCGGGGCGCACCGGAGGATCCGCGCTACGCCGCAATGCTCGCCCGCGCCCCCGAGGGCGCGGCCCGCACCCGGTACGCGCTGCGGATCGTCTACCTGCTGCAGGCGGCCCTCGTCTGGTTCGTCTCGCTGCCCGTCCAGGCGGCCCAGTACATCCCCCGTCCCCCGGGCGCACTCGCCGCGGCGGG
>NZ_JAKNTA010000172.1 GCF_022288725.1 Kitasatospora sp. A2-31
CGCCCGCCGGTGGAGCGCGTGGTGCACAGCCCGGGTGGCCCCCAGGCGCATGCCGGAGGCGGCGCCGATGGTGCAGTCGAGCCGGGTCATGTTGACCATCTCGATGATGGTCGGCACACCGCGCCCCTCCTCGCCGACCAGCCACCCGACCGCGCCGTCGTACTCGATCTCGGCGGAGGCGTTGGACTTGTTGCCCAGCTTGTCCTTGAGCCGCTGCAGGTGGAAGCGGTTGCGCCCGCCGTCGGGCAGGATCCGCGGCACCATGAAGCAGCTGAGTCCGCCCGGCGCCTGGGCGAGCGTCAGGAAGAGGTCGGACATCGGCGCCGAGGTGAACCACTTGTGCCCGGTGAGCCGGTAGGTGCCGTCCGCGTGCGGGACGGCGGTGGTGGTGTTGGTCCGTACGTCCGAGCCACCCTGCTTCTCGGTCATCGACATCCCGGCGATGAGCCCGCGCTTGCCGTGCGGCTCGCGCAGCCCGAAGTCGTACTCCCGGGAGGCCAGCAGCGGCTCCAGTTCGGCCGCCAGCGACGGGGTCGCGCGCAGGGCCGGGACGGCGGCGTAGGTCATCGAGACCGGGCAGGTGTGGCCGGCCTCGACCTGGCCCCAGACGAGGAACTTGGCCGCGCGGGCGGAGTGCGCGCCCGGCCGGTCGTCCTGCCACGGGGCGGCGTGCAGGCCGTGGCCGACGGCGGTGCGCATCAGCTCGTGCCAGTGCGGGTGGAACTCAACCTCGTCGATCCGGTGCCCGAAGCGGTCGTGGGTGCGCAGGACGGGCGGGTTCTCGTTGGCCAGCCGGCCCCACTCGGCGGCCTGCTCGGAGCCGGCCAGGCGACCGAGCTCGTGCAGCTCGTCCTCGGCCCAGCCGGCGCCGGCCCGGTGCAGGGCGGCGATCAGGGCCGGGTCGGCGGCGGTGTCGTGTCCGTACGGCAGGGGCACCTGGTTGGTGACCTCATGCGTCGCTGTCATCGCGTCCTCCCAGGGCACGCAGGGTGAAGGAGACCAGAGCGGGGACGACGTCGGGCAGGGCGTCCCGTGGAGCGGGTGCGGCCGTCGGCGCCGGTGCCGTTGCCGGCGCTCGGCCGTGTGCCGGAGCTTGCGCTCGGTCCTGTGCCGTTGCCGGCGCTCGGCCGTGTGCCGGTGGTGCGGGGGCGGCTGCCAGCGGCCCGGCCAGCGCCTCGCCGACCGCACCGACGATCGCGGCGGCGGTCAGCTCCGGGTCCTGCCGGGGCAGCCGGCCGGCCGCCAGCGCGACCGCGATCTCGGCGGCGATCACGTCGCGGAAGGCCCGCCGGAAGACCAGCCGCTCGCTGTCCACGACGGCATCGGCCGGCTCGACCAGCAGCGCGTGGGCAAGCCGCGGGGCGCGCAGGGCACGGGCGGCGAAGGTCTCCACCACGGCCGCGATCCGCTGTTCTGGGGTCTCGCGGCGGGCGACGGGCTCGTGGACGGCGGCGATATTCCGGGTC
>NZ_JAKNTA010000173.1 GCF_022288725.1 Kitasatospora sp. A2-31
CAGATGGTCGCGGTGTCGATGACGAAGCGGTAGCGGACGTCGCTGGTGAGGACGCGGGCGTAGGCGTCGTTGATCTGGTCGGCGCGGATCAGTTCGATCTCGGCGCCGATTCCGTGGGCCGCGCAGAAGTCCAGCATCTCCTGGGTCTCCGGCAGGCCGCCGATCATCGAGCCGGAGACGGACTTGCGGCCGATCAGCAGGGTGTGGGCGTTGATGCTGACCGGCTTCTCCGGTGCGCCCACCTGGACCAGGGTGCCGTCGGTCTTCAGCAGGCCGAGGTACGCGCTCAGGTCGAGGTCGGCGGAGACGGTGTTGACGATCAGGTCGAAGGTGCCGGCCAGCTCGGTGAAGGTGGCCGGGTCGGAGGTGGCGCGGTAGTGGTCCGCGCCGAGCTTCAGGCCGTCCTCGCGCTTGCGCAGGGACTGGCTGAGCACGGTGACCTCGGCGCCCATGGCGTGCGCGATCTGCACGCCCATGTGCCCCAGCCCGCCGAGGCCGACGACGGCGACCTTCCTGCCCGGCCCGGCGCCCCAGTGGTTGAGCGGCGAGTAGAGGGTGATGCCGGCGCAGAGCAGCGGCGCGGCGACGTCCAGCGGCAGCGCGTCGGGGATGCGCAGCGCGTACCCCTCGTCCACGACCAGCTGGGTGGAGTAGCCGCCGTACGTGGGCTCGCCGTCGCGGCCGATGCCGTTGTAGGTGAAGACCGCGCCCGGGGTACCGGTGCAGAACTGCTGCAGGCCGGCCCGGCAGTTGTCGCACTCGCGGCAGGAGTCGACGAAGCAGCCGACCCCGACCCGGTCGCCGACGGCCCAGCGGGTCACCCCGGGACCGACCTCGGCGACCACGCCGGCGATCTCGTGGCCCGGGACCATCGGGAAGATGCCGTCGCCCCAGTCCTCGGCGACCTGGTGGATGTCGGAGTGGCAGATGCCGGCGAAGCGGATGTCGATCAGGATGTCGTGCTCGCCCAGCGCCCGGCGCGGGACGGTGGTCCGCTCCAGCGGGGCCTTGGGGGCCGGGGCGGCGTACGCCGCGACCGTGCGCGGCCCGGCCCCGGCCCCGGCCGCCGGGCCGGCGGCGCTCGCGGCGGTGGCGGGGGTCGCGGTGTCGGTCGTGTTCGTCATGTGCCCCAGCCTGCGCCGGCGCGACGGTGGCAACCAGGTCAGCGGTTGTCGTACGACGGTCCCGCGTACGACCGCGGAACCTACGCGCGGGCAGCGTACGACCGGCCAACGTACGACTGGCAGGCTCACCCTCATACTGGGCCGCATGGACCCGCGCACCGAACTCAGCGAATTCCTCCGCTCCCGTCGGGCCCGGCTGCGGCCGGAGGACGTCGGTCTGCCGGACTACGGCACCCGTCGGCGGGTGCCCGGACTGCGCCGCGAGGAGCTGGCCCAGCTGGCCGGCGTGAGCACGGCGTACTACATCAGGCTTGAGCAGGGCCACGGCGAGAACGTCTCCAC
>NZ_JAKNTA010000174.1 GCF_022288725.1 Kitasatospora sp. A2-31
CCGAGCTGCGGCACGGACAGCGCCGCGCTGCCTGGGAGCACCGGCTCGGCGGCGTGCTGCGGCGGGAAGTGGACGATGACGAAGGCGTCCTGACCGGCCTGCTCTCGCACGAGCCAGCCCACCGATGGTCCGTCGGTCTGCAATGCGAGATTGAGTAGCTCGAATCGGACGGCCAACAGATCCTGCGACCGCACTACGTTTCGTGAGAAGGAGGCCATAGGGTCCACCCCCGTCCGGAGGATGATTCCCTCATTTCGATGCTACCCGTCGACGGGATCCTACGTACAGGGACCGCCCGCCGCCGGGCGGCCTCCAGGGGGACTACGCCGTCGCCGTCGTCGGTGCGCCTCAGGTCGATGCTTGGCCCCCGCGGAGTCGGGGTCGACCTCGCGTCCTTGCAGCTGGCGAAGAGCCAGACGACGTTGACGACCAGTCCGGCGAGGAGGCCACCAATGAGTACGTGTCCGTAATCCGGGCAACGTGTCCGCAACGACACCACCACCCCGTCAGCCCCCATCCGCCGACCCGGGAAGAGCGCACTTCGCGCGCCACAGTCCCGCCCAACCGGCGCGACGTCCGGCACCGCGGTAGCGCTGACCGAGCCCCGGGAGGAGTGTGGTCTCCGACTATCGGGACCTCTTCAGTTCGCGGGGTCGATGGTGATGCAGTTGAACGTTTCGTCGCCGGCGCCAGTGTCGTCTGCGAGTGTCACCGACAACCGGTAGGAACCTGCGACGAAGGGGCCCACGGTCGGCTTCTGTAGCGGACCGGTATCGCCCGGGGCCAGCGCCGGCTCGTCGAAGGTCTCGTCGAAGACCACGGGGTGATCCGCGTCGTCACTGCCGGGGCAACCCTCCGGAATGCTCGTGATCACGAGTCGGTCCGTAAAAGCCTCGACGTCTACATCGCTACGGTTGACCGCACTCCACTGGACCTGGAAAGAATCGGATTCACTGAGGATCGCCGAGCTCGGAACGATGGGATTCTGAGGATCGGTGAAGAAGACGTCAGTCATTGATCGAATTCCCTCGTGAACGTGGCCACATCACTGTTAGTGAGCCCTACCAGTCTTGACTCGATGGGCCCGGGCCTCGGAGGGCGCAGGGGTCCGATTGACGACGCAGTGCGCCGGTTGCCCGCCGCACGGGCGCGTCGCCTGCTCTCTCTTCCAGTAGGGATGATGTGGGCGGTTTGGCACCCGCCGCTTCGACGGCCGGCTCCTGCGTCAGCCGCCGCTACTCATCCCAACCGAGCTGCACCTTTCGGAGGACGTTAAGTCGGTTTCTGATAGCGGCCGCGTCCGGGGTGGGCAAGGAGTCCCTGACGAACGAGTCGTCCCAGGCGGGAGCGGGTGACGTTGATCGAGGGCTCGTCGGTGGGCAGGCCGAGGAGTTCGTGTAGGTCGCGAACCCGGAAGACCTGCCCGGGATGATCGTTGAAGGCGGTCACGATGCGCTGGTAGAC
>NZ_JAKNTA010000175.1 GCF_022288725.1 Kitasatospora sp. A2-31
CGCCGCCGGGGTGGAGGCGATGGACGCGCCGTTCTTCGAGGTCGCCGATCTGGCCGGACTGCGCCACGAGGCCGCGCTTGCCCGGGACTTCGGCTTCAGCGGCAAGATCGCCGTCCATCCGCGCCAACTCGCGCCGATCAACGAGGCGTTCAGTCCGGACGAGCAACTGCTGGAGCGGGCCCGCCGGGTGGTCGAGGCGGGCCGGGAGAACGGCCGCTCGGTCACCGTCGTGGACGGCGTGATGGTCGGCATGCCCTTCTTCGAGGCCTCGCAGCGCCTGATCGAGCAGTTCGCCCCACCCGAACCGAACGAGACGAAGGAGAAGTGACGATGACCGAGGCAACCGAGCCGGCGCAGTCCGTCCAGGGCCCGCGCCGCTACCGCAACGCCGCGGCGATGCTCGCCGCCGCCGATCCGGTCTGGCAGGCGGCCGGCGCCAACGGCCTGATCGGCATCAAGGTGGACTCGGAGTCCAACAACCGGCTGATCGTCCGCGAGAGCGGCCACGAGTTCGCCAACATGGTCTCCTGCGCGTACCTCGGGCTGAACAACCACCCGCAGGTCGCGGCCGGCGCGGTGGACGCGCTCACCGAGTCCCGGAGCACCTGGCTGGTCACCTCCACCACCCGGATCAGGCACAACCTGCTGGTCCGCCTGGAGGAGGAGTTGGGTGAGCTGTTCGGCGCACACGTCCTGCCCGGCGCCTCCTGCACCTCCCTCACCGCCGGCATCCTGCCGCTGGTCGCCTCCGGCCACCTGAACGACCGCTGCGACGGCAGCAGCGACGGCCCCCGGGTGATGGTCTTCGACCGGTTCTGCCACTTCTGCATGGCCTACGTGAAGCCGATCTGCGCGGACGAGGCGCTGGTCCTCAACTGCCCGCACAACGACCTGGACTACCTGGAGGACATCTGTCGCAGGTACCCGCGGGTCGCCTACGTGGCGGACGGCGCGTACTCGATGGGCGGCGCGGCCGCACTCGACGGCCTGCTCGAACTCCAGGACCGCTACGGCCTGTTCCTCTACATCGACGACTCCCACTCGCTCTCCATCATGGGCGAGCGCGGCGAGGGCTTCGTGCGGTCCCGGCTGGAGATGAACCCGCGGACGGTGATCGTCGCCAGTCTCGGCAAGGGCTTCGGCACCGGCGGCGGCATCGCGATGCTCGGCAACCGGGATCAGTTCGAGTTCCTGCACCGGCACGCCGGCCCGGTCGGCTGGTCGCAGAACGTCGCGCTCCCGCTGGTCGGCGCCTCGCTCGGCAGCGCGGCCATCCACCGGTCGCCCGAACTCGCCGAGCTGCAGGCAAGGCTGAACCGCAACATCGACCTCTTCGACGAACTCCTGCCGACGAGCTTCGCCGGCAACGGCCTGCCGGTGCGGCGCGTGGACGTCGGCGACGCCGAGCGCGCGGTCAAACTCTCCGCCCAGCTCTTCGAGCGCGGCTTCTACAGCTCGGCGG
>NZ_JAKNTA010000176.1 GCF_022288725.1 Kitasatospora sp. A2-31
CGCCCGCCGGTGGAGCGCGTGGTGCACAGCCCGGGTGGCCCCCAGGCGCATGCCGGAGGCGGCGCCGATGGTGCAGTCGAGCCGGGTCATGTTGACCATCTCGATGATGGTCGGCACACCGCGCCCCTCCTCGCCGACCAGCCACCCGACCGCGCCGTCGTACTCGATCTCGGCGGAGGCGTTGGACTTGTTGCCCAGCTTGTCCTTGAGCCGCTGCAGGTGGAAGCGGTTGCGCCCGCCGTCGGGCAGGATCCGCGGCACCATGAAGCAGCTGAGTCCGCCCGGCGCCTGGGCGAGCGTCAGGAAGAGGTCGGACATCGGCGCCGAGGTGAACCACTTGTGCCCGGTGAGCCGGTAGGTGCCGTCCGCGTGCGGGACGGCGGTGGTGGTGTTGGTCCGTACGTCCGAGCCACCCTGCTTCTCGGTCATCGACATCCCGGCGATGAGCCCGCGCTTGCCGTGCGGCTCGCGCAGCCCGAAGTCGTACTCCCGGGAGGCCAGCAGCGGCTCCAGTTCGGCCGCCAGCGACGGGGTCGCGCGCAGGGCCGGGACGGCGGCGTAGGTCATCGAGACCGGGCAGGTGTGGCCGGCCTCGACCTGGCCCCAGACGAGGAACTTGGCCGCGCGGGCGGAGTGCGCGCCCGGCCGGTCGTCCTGCCACGGGGCGGCGTGCAGGCCGTGGCCGACGGCGGTGCGCATCAGCTCGTGCCAGTGCGGGTGGAACTCAACCTCGTCGATCCGGTGCCCGAAGCGGTCGTGGGTGCGCAGGACGGGCGGGTTCTCGTTGGCCAGCCGGCCCCACTCGGCGGCCTGCTCGGAGCCGGCCAGGCGACCGAGCTCGTGCAGCTCGTCCTCGGCCCAGCCGGCGCCGGCCCGGTGCAGGGCGGCGATCAGGGCCGGGTCGGCGGCGGTGTCGTGTCCGTACGGCAGGGGCACCTGGTTGGTGACCTCATGCGTCGCTGTCATCGCGTCCTCCCAGGGCACGCAGGGTGAAGGAGACCAGAGCGGGGACGACGTCGGGCAGGGCGTCCCGTGGAGCGGGTGCGGCCGTCGGCGCCGGTGCCGTTGCCGGCGCTCGGCCGTGTGCCGGAGCTTGCGCTCGGTCCTGTGCCGTTGCCGGCGCTCGGCCGTGTGCCGGTGGTGCGGGGGCGGCTGCCAGCGGCCCGGCCAGCGCCTCGCCGACCGCACCGACGATCGCGGCGGCGGTCAGCTCCGGGTCCTGCCGGGGCAGCCGGCCGGCCGCCAGCGCGACCGCGATCTCGGCGGCGATCACGTCGCGGAAGGCCCGCCGGAAGACCAGCCGCTCGCTGTCCACGACGGCATCGGCCGGCTCGACCAGCAGCGCGTGGGCAAGCCGCGGGGCGCGCAGGGCACGGGCGGCGAAGGTCTCCACCACGGCCGCGATCCGCTGTTCTGGGGTCTCGCGGCGGGCGGCGGCCCCGTGGACGGCGTC
>NZ_JAKNTA010000177.1 GCF_022288725.1 Kitasatospora sp. A2-31
CAGGTCGCCATCCTCAACCGGTCCACCACGTACTACCTGGCCGCCGCGGCCGCTGCGTTCGGCTTCCGGATGAACCTCTTCAACATCGGTGTCGAGGGCCAGTACAAGGTCGCGGCGCTGTTCGCGGCGTACATCGGCAGCCGGCTCGACCTGCCGTCGTTCATCCAGATCCCGCTGCTGCTGATCACCGCCATGCTGGTCGGTGGCCTCTACGCCAGCATCGCCGGTCTGCTGAAGGTCTTCCGCGGCGTCAGCGAGGTCATCTCGACCATCATGCTGAACGCCATCGCGGTCGCCATCGTCGGTCTGCTGCTCGTCCCCGGCGTCTTCGCGCCGGAGAAGGGCGGCACGTCCAACGCGATCCAGACCTCCCCGGTCTCGCAGTCCAGCCACTTCTTCGCGATCAACACCGACGGGGGCCCGCTCTACGGCTTCCTGTTCATCGCGATCCTGGTCGGCGTGGCGTTCCAGTTCACCCTGACCCGCACCCGCTTCGGCTTCGACCTGCGCGCCACCGGCCGCTCCGAGACCGCGGCCACCGCGTCCGGCGTGAACGTCAAGCGCATGGTCGTCATCTCGATGCTGGTCTCCGGCGCGCTGGCCGGTCTGATCGGCCTGCCCGAGCTGCTGCAGAACTCGTACTACTTCGGCCAGAGCTTCCAGGGCGGCCTCGGCTTCCTGGGCATCTCGGTCGCCCTGCTCGGCCGCAACAGCCCGATCGGCATGGCCTTCGCCGCCCTGCTCTTCGCCTTCCTGGACGCCACCGGCGCGCAGCTGCCCCTCCAGGGCGGCTTCCCGTTCGAGATCGTCCCGGTCATGCAGGGCACCATCGTCATCTGCGTCGTGGTCGCGTACGAGCTGGTGCGCCGCTACGGCCTCAAGCGCCAGCAGCAGAAGGTCGGCGCAGAGCTGGCCGCCCAGGCCGCTGCCAACGAGAAGAAGGAGGTGTCGGCATGAGCACCGCCACCGCTGCCCGTGCGAAGGCGCCGGGCGCTCCCGCCAAGAAGCGCAAGATGTCCTGGCCGGTGGTGCTCCTGCTGATCGCGGGCGCCCTGGTCCTCTTCTCCGCCGTGGGCATGGCCACCGGGAACCACTCGCTGACCTCCTCCGGGCAGGTCACCGCCGCCCTCAGCGCCGCCGTGCCGATCGGCATGGCCGGTCTGGGCGGTCTCTGGTCCGAGCGGGCCGGTGTGGTCAACATCGGTCTCGAAGGCATGATGGTCGCCGGCACCTTCTGCGGCGCCTGGGCCGGGTACCTCTACAACCCGTGGGTCGGCCTGGTGGCCGGCATGCTCGGTGGTGCCCTCGGCGGTCTGCTGCACGCCGTCATCACGGTGACCTTCGGCGTCGACCACATCGTCTCCGGTGTCGGCGTCAACCTGCTGATCCCCGGCATCTGCGCCTACGTCAACCGGATCTACTACAAGGACTACATC
>NZ_JAKNTA010000178.1 GCF_022288725.1 Kitasatospora sp. A2-31
CGCCCCCCGGCCGGAGTCCCCGGCCCGGGCCTCCCGGGGCCGACCTTCCCCGGGCCGGCGCCGCCGGCCCCCTCCCCGGGCCGGGGACTCCCCCTCAGTGACTACGCCGGGTGACCAGCTCCGCCAGAGCGAGCAGGTCGTCGGCCGCGGAGGGCTCGGGCACCGCGACGGCCAGCTGGGCGAGCGCTGCCGCCATCCGCTCGCAGGACTCCCCCTGCGCCCAGCCACGCCCGCCCGCCCTCTCGACGGCCTCCGCACAGCGGCGCAACTCCTCGGGGCTGAGCACCCGTTCGAGCGCATACAGCTCGGCCAGGACCCGGCCTTCGGCCGTCCCGGAGCCGAGCGCCGCCACCACCGGCAGCGACTTCTTGCGCGCCACCAGGTCCGCACCGACCGGCTTGCCGGTGACGGCCGGGTCACCCCAGATCCCGATCAGGTCGTCGATGAGCTGGAACGCCAGTCCGATCTCGCGGCCGAAGCCGTCCAGCGCCTGGGAGGCCTCCTCGGAGGCGCCCGCGTCCCGCCCGCCGATCGCGCAGGCGGCACCGAGCAGCGCACCGGTCTTGGCCTCTGCCATCGCCAGGCATTCGGGGAGCGAAACGTCACTGCGCTGCTCGAAGGCGCAGTCGATCTGCTGACCCTCGCAGAGCTCGACCACGCAGTCGGTCAGCCGGCGGATCGCGCCCTGGGCGGCCGGATGGCTGTCCTCCGCGAGCAGGCGCAGGGCCAGCGAGTGCATGGCGTCGCCGGCCAGGATGGCCTCGGTGGTGCCGAACACCCGCCAGGCGGTGGGCCGGTGGCGCCTGGTCTCGTCGCGGTCGATGACGTCGTCGTGGAGTAGCGTGAAGTTGTGGACCAGCTCGACGGCGGCCGCCGCCGCGGTCGCCGAGCCCGGGCTGCCACCGAGGGCCTGGGTGGCGGCCAGGACCATCGCCGGCCTGATGGCCTTTCCGGAGGGCGCCGCCACGGGCGATCCGTCCGCCTCCCACCAGCCGAAGTGGTAGCCCGCGACCTTGCGCATGGAACCGGGCAGCGAGTCGACGGCGGCGCGCAACACCGGGTCCACCAGGCCACGGGCGCGGGCGAGCACGTCCGCCGCCTCGTTCCCCTCGCGGTGATCGCGCTCCAATGTGAAGATTCCCATGAATTCCTCCCCCTCATGAGGTGGCCGGCGCTGCCCGGCCGGGCCTGTTCCGCCCGGCCGGGCAGCGCGGTGGCCGACCGGCCCCGGTCAGTCGCGACGCTGGGCGACGTTGACGTTTTCGAGGACACCGATCGCGTCGGGCACCAGAATGGCTGCGGAGTAGTACGCGCTGACCAGATAGGAAATGATGGCCTTCTCGTCGATCCCCATGAACCGGACCGAGAGGCTCGGCTCGAATTCGTCGGGGATTCCGGTCTGGTGCAGGCCGATGACGCCCTGGTTGTCCTCGCCG
>NZ_JAKNTA010000179.1 GCF_022288725.1 Kitasatospora sp. A2-31
CCCGAACGAGGGCTCCAGGGTCCGTGCCCTCCAGTTCACCACGAGCGACCTGACCAGCAGCAGGACCGCCAGGCCGAGCAGCAGCGCGCTGCCGGTCTGGTGGACGTGCAGGACCGCGCCGAGGCCGAACAGGCCGAGCCGGATCGCGATCATGCCCGACCAGGCGGCCACCGTGGCCCTGGTGCCCTTGGCCCAGACCGCGCCGTCCTCGCCGCGCCAGAGCCGGACGGTCCAGCCCCAGACGCAGCCCATCGCGAGCACGGCCAGCAGCGAGCAGGCCAGCAGGGCGACGGACGTCCCGGGGTGGCTGCGGTCGAGGAGCTGCGGGTCCCGCAGCGCGAGCACGCCGAGGAGCACCGGGAGCAGCCAGGTGCGGCGCCCGGAGTCCAGGCGTTGCGCCCGCATCTGACGCTGGACCACCAGGACCATCACCACGATGATCACAAGGACGTTGGCGAGGGCGGTCATCGGACTCTCCGTCCCGACGGAAGGCTGGCTGGGCTGACCTCACCGACGCTACGGATCCGGCCCCGCCGGGTGATCGGAGCCGGGGTGGACCGGGGACGGGCCCGGGTGGAACCGACGGCAGAGGGCCCTCCACCCGTGGGTGGAGGGCCCTCTGCCGTCGGTGCCGGGATCAGGCGTCGATGCGGGAGCGGTCCAGGGTGGCCGCCGAGTCCACGATGAACTCCTTGCGCGGGGCGACGTCGTTGCCCATCAGCAGGTCGAAGATCCGCTCCGCCTGCTCCAGGTCGCCCAGGTTGATCCGGCGCAGGGTGCGGTGGCGCGGGTCCATGGTGGTCTCGGCCAGCTGGTCGGCGTCCATCTCGCCGAGGCCCTTGTAGCGCTGCACCGGGTCCTTCCAGCGCAGGCCCTTGCGCTGGAACTCCAGCAGGGTGGAGCGCAGCTCGGCGTCGGAGTAGGTGTAGTGGTACTTCTCCTGGCCGCGCTTGGGGTTGGTGAGCTCGATCCGGTGCAACGGCGGGACGGCCGCGAAGACCCGGCCCTGCTCGACCATCGGCCGCATGTACCGCTGGAACAGCGTCAGCAGCAGGCAGCGGATGTGCGATCCGTCGACGTCGGCGTCGGCCATGAAGATGACCCGGCCGTAGCGGGCCTGGTCGATGTCGAAGGTGCGGCCCGAACCGGCCCCTATCACCTGGATGATCGCGGCGCACTCGGCGTTCTTGAGCATGTCGCTCACGGAGGCCTTCTGCACGTTGAGGATCTTGCCGCGGATCGGCAGCAGGGCCTGGAACTCGGAGTTGCGGGCGAGCTTGGCGGTGCCGAGCGCGGAGTCGCCCTCGACGATGAAGAGCTCGCTGCGGTCGACGTCGTCGCTGCGGCAGTCGGCCAGCTTGGCCGGCAGCGAGCTGGTCTCCAGCGCGGTCTTGCGGCGCTGGGCCTCCTTGTGCTGGCGGGGGGGGGGCCGG
>NZ_JAKNTA010000018.1 GCF_022288725.1 Kitasatospora sp. A2-31
CCGCCGCCACCGCCGCGGCGTCCAGGACCGGGGGCCGGACCATGTTCACCATGACCCCGCCCACGGGGAGCGCGGCCTCGCGCAGCTCGGCGAAGCCGTCGACCGTCTCCTGCACCGGCATCTCCTCCAGCAGGGTGACCAGGTGCACCGCGGTCTCCGGGGACTTCAGCACCCGCATCACGGCCTGCGCCTGCGTGTGGATCGGGCCTATCCGGGCCAACCCGGCCACCTCGGAGTTCACGTTCAGGAACCGGGTGAGCCGGCCGGTCGGCGGCGCGTCCATCACGACGGCGTCGTACGCCAGCCGCCCGTCCGGGCCCTTGCGCCGGGCCGCCTCGCAGGCCTTGCCGGTGAGCAGGACGTCCCGGACGCCGGGCGCGATGGTGGTCGCGAAGTCGACGAAGCCGACCTTCTGCAGCGCCTTGCCGGCCCGGCCCAGCTTGTAGAACATCTCCAGGTACTCGAGCAGCGCCTGCTCGGTGTCGATGGCCAGGGCGAAGACCTCGCCGCCGGCCGCCCCGCTCCCGGAGCCGGCACCGGGCAGCCCCAGCTGGGCGCGCGAGACGGAGGCGATCCTGCGCTCCTCGTACGGCAGCGCGGAGATCCCGAACAGCTCGGCGATGCCCTGGCGGCCCTCCACCTCGATCAGCAGGGTCCGCCGGCCCTCGGCGGCCAGCGCCAGGGCCAGTGCCGCGGCCAGGGTGGTCTTCCCGGTGCCGCCCTTGCCACTGACCACGTGCAGCCGTACGCCCTCCCAGTCGGGGTCGCGCCGGGCCGCCTCCTGGCCGGGGGTGCGTGCCACGCTCCGTCTCCGTCCGTCTCCGAGGGCCGGCACCGCTCAGGTGCCCTCCCGCGAGGGTAACCAGGGACCGCGCCGGATGCCGGGAGCATCGGGGGGACCAGGGCTGAATCATGCCCGGTTTGTGGGCCACCTCACACGCCGGGCCGCGGGCCGCGCCGCCCGCGGGGGCCGCTCGTCTAGAGTCTGGCCATGACCAAGTGGGAATACATGACGGCGCCCCTGCTCGTGCACGCGACGAAGCAGATCCTGGACAACTTCGGCGAGGACGGCTGGGAGCTCGTCCAGGTCGTGCCGGGCCCGAACCCGGAGCAGCTGGTGGCCTACTTCAAGCGGGAGAAGAACGCATGAGCAAGGTCGAGGAGAAGCTCGCCGAGCTGGGCCTGACGCTGCCGCCGGTGGCCGCTCCGGTCGCCGCCTACGTCCCGGCCCTGCGGACGGGTGAGTTCGTCTTCACCTCCGGCCAGCTGCCGATGGTGGGCGGCAAGCTGCCGAGCACCGGCAAGGTCGGCGCCGAGGTCACCCCGGAGGAGGCCAAGGAGCTCGCACGGACCTGCGCGCTCAACGCGCTGGCCGCCGTGAAGTCGGTGATCGGCGACCTGGACCTGATCGAGCGGGTCGTGAAGGTGGTCGGCTTCGTCGCCTCCGCCCCGGACTTCACCGGCCAGCCCGCCGTGATCAACGGCGCCAGCGAGCTGCTCGGCCAGGTGCTGGGCGAGGCCGGTGTGCACGCCCGCAGCGCGGTCGGCGTCACCGTCCTGCCGCTGGACGCCCCGGTCGAGGTCGAGCTGCAGGTCCGGATCAAGCACGAAGCCTGAGCACGACGCTCGATCACCGGTACCCGAGCGCTGGTGTCCGGGCTTCGGCACCCGAGCCCGGCACCCGAGTCCCGGCACCCGTGCGCCTGAGCCCGTGCGCCTGAGCCCGTGCGCCTGAGCCCGTGCGCCTGACCGCGGGCCGTGACCGCGGGCCGGTGGCCGGGGGCACTGTCGATCACGAGGCGGGGTTGGCCCTTCCAACCCCGCCTCCGTGCGCTTAGCATCCGGGGCATGGACCATCGAGCAACGACGCTCCCGATGCCGCCCGGCTGGCCTGCCCGGATCCGGGGGGTCGAGTCCGGCGAGCTGACCCCGCCGGTGCCCAAGCCCGCCGCCACCGTGGTGCTGTTGCGGGACGCGGCGGACGGGCCCGAGGCCTATCTGCTGCGCCGGCGCACGTCGATGGCCTTCGCCGCCGGCATGTACGCCTACCCGGGCGGCGGGGTGGACCCGCGCGACGCCGAGGCGGAACTCGGCTGGGTCGGCCCCGGCCCCCAGGAGTGGGCCGAGCGGCTCGGGGTGGACGCCGGGACGGCGCAGGCCGTGGTCTGCGCCGCCGTCCGCGAGACCTTCGAGGAGGCCGGCGTCCTGCTGGCCGGCCCCGATGCGGAGAGCACCGCCGAACCGCGGGACTGGAGCGCCGAGCGCGCCGCGCTGGAAGCCCACGAACTGTCCTTCGCCGACTTCCTGCGCAAGCACGGCCTGCTGCTCCGCAGCGACCTGCTGGGCGGCTGGGCCCGCTGGGTCACCCCGGAGTTCGAGGAGCGCCGGTACGACACCTGGTTCTTCGTGGCCGCCCTGCCGCCGGGCCAGCGGGCCGCGCTGGAGGTCGGCGAGGCCGACCGGGTCACCTGGCTCACCCCGGCCGAGGCGGTCCGGGGCCGCGAGGAGGGCCGGTTCGGCATGCTGCCGCCCACCGTCACGGTGCTGCGCGAGCTGATGCCGGTGAAGAGCGCCGCCGAGGCGCTGCAGGCGGCCGCGGGCCGTTCGCTCGATCCGATCCTCGGCCGGGCCGAGGTCCGGGGCGACCGCTTGACGGTTCGCTGGGCCGGGTACGACGAACTGACCATCGACGGACTCTTCCCCGCCGACGTCTGAGCCCCCGGACGCGGCGAGACCGCCGGGCCCGAGGTGTCGACCGGCACCGAACGCCGACGCCACCGCCGCTACGACCGCCACCGCCGACACGACCGAACCGCCGCCACGACCGCCACGACCGCCACCGCCCGAGAAATGCCGACGACGCCGACACCACGGCCGACCCGAGGAAGGACCGACGCCCGATGACCCACAACGACGTGGCTCGCCGGACGGCGCGCGAGATGCCCGCCCGCAGCCTGTACCCGTACGTCCCCGCCTGCGAATCCGCCTCCGTCCCCTTCACCGAGGTGGCGCAGCGCGCGATCGTCCGGGCCCTCCCGCTGCGCAGGCTGCAGCGTTCCAGCGAGGGCGGCCGGTGAGCGGTCTCCTGCCGGGTGACCCCGCCGCCGGCATCGGCGGCGAGGCCACCCCACGGGCGGTCTGCGTCCTGGCGCCGAACCCGTCACCGATGACGCTGGACGGCACCAACACCTGGCTGCTCTCCGAGCCCGGCTCGGACCTCGCGGTGGTGATCGACCCGGGGCCGCTGCACGAGGGCCACCTGCGCCGGGTGATCGAGACCGCCGAGCAGCAGGGCAAGCGCGTCGCGCTGACCCTGCTCACGCACGGCCACGCCGACCACTCCGAGGGCGCCGCGCGGTTCGCCGAGCTCACCCGGACCGAGGTCCGCGCACTGGACCCGGCGCACCGGCTCGGTTCCGAGGGCCTGACCGGCGGCCAGCGGCTGGACGTCGGTGGCCTGGACCTGCGGGTGATCGCGACTCCGGGCCACACCTCCGACTCGCTGACCTTTCACCTGCCGGCCGACGGCGCGATCCTCACCGGCGACACGGTCCTCGGGCGGGGCACCACGATGGTCGCCCACCCCGACGGCCGGCTCGGCGACTACCTGGACTCGCTGCGCCACCTGCACACCATGGCCGCCGAGCACGGCGTCCGGACCGTGCTGCCCGGTCACGGGCCGGTGCTCGCGGATGCGCTGGGCGCCGTCGACTACTACCTCGCGCACCGGGCGGGCCGGCTGGCCCAGGTCGAGACGGCCGTCGAGGCGGGCTGCCGGACGGCGTACGAGGTGGTGGCCCGGGTCTACGCGGACGTGGACCGGGCGCTCTGGCCGGCGGCCGAGCTGTCGGTCCTGGCCCAGCTCCAGTACCTGGAGGACCACGGGCTGATCTGACCGGCCCGGGCGCGCCCGAGGCCCTGTCCGGTCCTGGGCGGCGCACCCACCCGCGCGTACGGGTTCCCGGACGTGCGCGAGGGCCCGCACACCGGGTGGTGTGCGGGCCCTCGCGGTGGACCGGGTCGGCAGCCGGCCGATGGCCGGACGGGTGCGGTCAGCGCGAACGGCGCGAGAGCCGCTCGACGTCCATCAGGACCACGGCACGCGCCTCCAGCTTCAGCCAGCCGCGGCCGGCGAAGTCGGCGAGCGCCTTGTTGACCGTCTCGCGGGAGGCGCCGACCAGCTGGGCCAGCTCCTCCTGGGTGAGGTCGTGGGCGACGTGGATGCCCTCCTCGGACTGCACGCCGAAGCGGCGGGAGAGGTCCAGCAGGGCCTTGGCGACGCGCCCGGGCACGTCGGAGAAGACCAGGTCGGACATCACGTCGTTGGTCCGGCGGAGGCGGCGGGCGATGGCCCGCAGCAGCGCGATCGACACCTCGGGCCGGGCGTGCAGCCAGGGCTGGAGGTCACCGTGGCCGAGGCCCAGCAGCTTGACCTCGGTCAGCGCGCTGGCGGTGGCGGTGCGCGGGCCCGGGTCGAAGAGCGACAGCTCGCCGATCATCTCGCTGGGGCCCAGGACGGCGAGCATGTTCTCGCGGCCGTCCGGCGAGGCGCGGTGCAGCTTGACCTTGCCCTCGGCGACGACGTAGAGCCGGTCGCCGGGGTCGCCCTCGTGGAACAGCGACTCACCGCGGGCGAGGGTGACCTCGGTCATGGAAGCGCGCAGCTCGCCGGCCTGTTCGTCGTCGAGTGCCGCGAAGAGTGCGGCGCGCCGCAGAACGTCGTCCACGTGCTTCCTCCTTCTCGGCCGCCCGGCGATCAAGCCGACCGGCGCAAGTTCCGTACAGTGCTCTGCATCACCAAGCATGGCGCATGTCGCTCCGATCATATGAGGAGGGGGTGTGCCGAGGTGTGCTGCGCGGGGCCATTCGTACCGCCGGTCCGGCCGGCGCGGAGGGGCGACGGGCGCCGGATTCGCCCGCTTTCGCGCGGATTCAGCCGGCGGCGCGTGCCGGGTCGAGCAGCGCGTCGGCGACGGCGGTCCGGGCGTAGAGGACGGCGTGGCCGGCCCGGTGGGCGCTGGTCAGTCCGGCCGCGCGCAGGGCGGTGAGGTGCTGGGACACCCCGGGGGCGGAGAGCCCCGTCCGGCGGGCCAGCTCGGTGGTGGAGGCCGGCGAGTCCAGTTCGGCGAGCAGCCGGGCCCGGGACCGGCCGAGCACGGCGGCGAGTGCACCGGCGTGCTCGTCGGAGCCGGCGCCCGGGCGGCGCTCCCACAGTGCGGCGGTGCCGCGGGCCGGGTAGGCGAGCTGCGGCGGATCCGGCGGCAGCGAGCGGGTCAGGACGCGCGGCCAGGCGAACGCGGACGGGACCAGCAGCAGCCCCTCCGCGGCGTCGATCCGCTCGACCGCGCAGTGCCGCTGCTCCAGCCGCAGCGCGTCGCCGTCCCAGTGGACCGTCTCGTGCAGGTCGTCGAGGACCCGCGCGGTGCCGTGCTCGACGGCCTGCCGGGCCCGGTGGAAGACGTCAGCCTCCAGTACCGCACGGATCCGGGCCCAGTACGGGGCCAGCGCCAGCTCCCAGTACGCCTCGATCTCGGCGACCACCCGGGGCAGCTGGCCCGCCGGGTCCCGGTACAGCGGGCCGAGCCGGGCCGGCAGCCGTCCGCCCTGCTCGGCCGCGACGTGGTCGAGGTCGGTCCGGACCTGTCCCGCGGCGGTGGCGCCGATCGCGGTCAGCTCCTCGGCGAGCGCGGGGGAGGGGCCGGTCGGCGTCGGGTTCAGGAAGTCGGGCAGGTGGCCGGTGGCCGGGACCATCGCGGCGAGCCGACCGCGGTCCAGCCCGGCGGCGGCCAACCGGGGCCGGACCTGCTCGGCCCAGCGGCGGTGCAGGGCGGGCGCGGGCGCGTGGGCCAGGGCACGGAGGCTGGTCACGACCTCCCACATGGGGGAGACGGCGAACCGGGTCTGGGCCAGGTCGTTCGCCGAGAACGCCAGCGCGGTCCGCATCGACGCGCTCTCCTCCTCTGTCTCCGGTCAGGCCCTGGTTCGGACCCGGGGCGTCGGGTTCCGGGGTATCGGGGCCTCGGGGTATCGGGCTCCGGGGCGTCGGGCCTTGGGCCTTGGGGCGTCGCGCTCCATGGGCCACCCATGATTCGGCCTCAGCTTAATCAATGGAGAGCGGGCCGCATCGGGCACAGGATTCCGACCAGGGCCGGTCGGCAGCCTCGCACCCGCCCGCAGACCGAAGCACCCGAAGTCCCGAAGCGCCTGCAGACCCGCTCTCCACCCGCAGACCCGAAAGACGGTGACCCCGCATGTCCACTGACGCCACCCTCCCCACCACGAAGCTCCGCGAGCACGCCCTGCGGCTGCGCAAGCTGGTGGCCGAGGGCGTGCTCGTCCTGCCGAACGCCTGGGACGCCGGCAGCGCCGCCGTGATCGCCTCGGCCGGCGCGGCCGCCGTCGCCACCACCAGCGGCGGCGTCTCCTGGTCGCTCGGCCGCGGCGACGGCCAGCAGCTCGGCCGGGAGGACATGGCGGCGGCGGCCCGCCGGATCACCGCGGCCGTCGACCTGCCGGTCACCGTCGACGCCGAGGGTGGCTACGGACCGGGGCCGGACGATGTCGCCGACACCGTCCGGGCACTGGTCGCGGCAGGTGCGTCCGGCGTCAACCTGGAGGACTCGGCGGCTCCCGGCGGACCGCTCTTCCCGGTGGCCGAGCAGGCCGTACGGCTGCGCGCGGCCCGGGAGGCGGCCGCCGAGGCGGGCCTGCCGGAGCTGGTGGTCAACGCCCGGACGGACGTCTTCCTCTTCGGCCTGGGCGGCTTGGACGACGTCCTGCTCCGCGCCGAGGCGTACGCGGAGGCCGGCGCGGACGGGCTCTTCGTTCCCGGCCTGCTGGATCTCGACGTGCTGGCCCGGCTGACCGCCGCCACCCCGCTGCCGGTGAACGCGATGGCCGTGGCCGGCGGTCCGGGCGTCGCCGAACTCGCCGCCGCCGGGGTGCGGCGGATCAGCGTGGGCACCGGGCTGGCACAGGCCGCGTACACCGCCGCCCGGCGGGCCGCCGCCGAACTGCTGGGCGCGGGCACGCTGACGGAGCTGGACGGTTCGCTCGGCTTCGGCGAGCTGGACGCGCTCCACCGGCGCTGACACCTCGCCTGCGGCCCGCCGAGGCCGCAGGGCGCTGAGCCCGCGGGCGGCGAGGCCCCGGGCGGCGAGGCCCGGCGCGCCGCCCGGGGAGCGTCCTACGCCTCGGGGTGCCCGGCCGTCGCGCCCGGCGCCGGATGGGGCAGCTCGGCGAGGGGCCCCGTCCCCGCCGGCAGGCCGAGGACGCGCCGCATCGCCCGCCGGGCGCGCTCGGCCGCGGCTCCGTCCCGGTACAGCTGCCGGGCGTGGTTGAGCGCGAGCACCTGGCCGGTGAGTTCGAACACCAGCTGCTCGGCGTCCGGATCGCCGGGCAGCTGCCCGGCGGCGATCGCCAGCTCGGCCTGCCGCCGCAGCTCCCGCTGCCAGACGGCGTTCTTGGCGGCGACGGCGGAGCGGACCGGGCCGCTCTCCCGGTCGTCGAACTCGGCGGTGACGGTGGTGAAGAAGCAACCGCCCGGCAGCAGTTCGCGTTCCAGGTAGGAGATCCAGGCCTCGCACCGGACCAGCAGCCGGGGCAGCCCGGGAGCCGCACCGGCCGCATCCGCCCGGCGCACCACCTCGCGGACGAAGAGGGCCACCGCCTCGTCGACGACGGCGAGCTGCAGGCTCTCCTTGGTGCCGAAGTGGCCGAGCACGCCGGACTTGCTCATCGCCAGGTCAGTGGCGAGCCGCCCGATGGTCAGGCCCTCCAGCCCCTCGACCGAGGCGAGGTCCAGGCCGCGGCGCAGGATCGCGGTTCGGGTCCGGCGGGTGTCGGCGACGGATCTTCTGGGGCTCACCGCGCCAGTGTAGCCAGCGCGCACACTTTAGCGTCCGATCGTTCGGACGCTATAGTCACCGGCGTGACACCCCGTCATGCGTGACGCCACCCGTGAAGGAGCAGGCATGCCCGGTTCCCGCATCACCGCCCTCGGCCACCACCAGCCCGGGAAGGTCCTCACCAACGACGACCTCGCCGGGATGGTCGACACCAGCGACGCGTGGATCCGGCAGCGGACGGGCATCGTCACCCGGCGGATCGCCGAGACCGAGTCGGTCACGGACCTGGCCGCGGCCGCGGCCGGCAAGGCGCTCGCCTCGTCCGGCCTGGCCCCCGACGAGATCGACATGGTGGTGGTCGCCACCTGCTCCGCGATGGACCGCTGCCCGAGCATCGCCACCCAGGTCGCCGGCCGGCTGGGCGTCCCCGCGGCGGTCGGCTTCGACGTCAACAACGGCTGCGCGGGCTTCTGCACCGCGCTGGCCACCGCCGACCACGCGATCCGGGCCGGTGCCGCCCGGCACGCCCTGGTGATCGGCGCGGAGCGGATGAGCGACGTCACCGACTGGACCGACCGCACCACCTGCGTCCTGCTCGGCGACGGCGCCGGTGCGGCGGTCCTCAGCCACGACCCGACCGGCGGGAGCGTCGGTCCGGTGGTCTGGGGCTCCGACCCGACCCGGGGACACGCCGTCCGGCTGGACGACGGCTGGCAGCCCCGGTTCCGCCAGGAGGGGCAGACCGTGTTCCGCTGGGCGACCACCGCCCTCGTCCCGATCGCCGAGGAGGCCTGCCGCCGGGCCGGCATCACCCCGGCCGAGCTCGGTGCCGTGGTCACCCACCAGGCCAACCTGCGGATCGTCGAGGCCATCACCCGACGGCTCGGCGCCGACCGTGCCGTCGTCGCCCGCGACGTCGTCGACTCCGGCAACACCTCCGCCGCCTCCGTCCCGCTGGCCCTCGCCAAGCTGGTCGAGCGCGGCGAGGCCCCCGGCGGCGCCCCCGCCCTCCTGCTCGGCTTCGGCGGCGGCCTCTCCTGGGCCGGCCAGGTCGTCACCTGCCCCTGAACCGCCCCCTCCGGCACATCCGGCGCCCGCGCACAAGGGGGTCTTGTGAACGGTCATGAAGTGCTCCCGGCCGCCGAGCGCTCGGCGTAGCCTTCGGGCATGGCAGAGAGCAAGGTCCGGAAGTCCGCGGAGCCGGAGCCGGCCGCGAAGAAGCCGGCCGCGAAGAACGCGGCCGCGAAGAACGCGGCCGCGAAGAACGCGGCCACGAACAAGGCGGTCGTGAAGAACACGGGCGCCGAGCGGGCGGCCGCGAAGAAGCCGGCGGGGAGCAGGGCGGCTGTGAAGCCGAGGAAGCCCGAGACGCACCTGGGCATGGTGCGCCGGGCCCGGAGCATCAACCGGGAGCTCGCGGAGCTCTATCCGTACGCGCATCCGGAGCTGGACTTCGACAACCCCTTCGAGCTGCTGGTGGCGACGGTGCTGTCGGCCCAGACCACCGACCTCCGGGTGAACCAGACCACCCCGGCGCTGTTCGCCAAGTACCCCACACCGGAGGACATGGCGGCGGCGGTGCCGGAGGAACTGGAGGAGGTCATCCGGCCGACCGGCTTCTTCCGGGCCAAGGCGAAGTCGCTGATCGGGCTCTCGATCGCGCTGCGGGACAACTTCGGCGGCGAGGTGCCCGGCCGGCTGGAGGACCTGGTCACGCTGCCCGGTGTCGGGCGCAAGACCGCCAACGTGGTGCTGGGCAACGCCTTCGGCGTGCCGGGGATCACCGTGGACACCCACTTCGGGCGGTTGGCGCGGCGGTTCGGCTGGACGACCGAGGAGGACCCGGAGAAGGTCGAGGCCGCAGTGGCCGAGATCTTCCCGAAGTCCGAGTGGACGATGCTCTCCCACCGCGTGGTCTTCCACGGCCGGCGGATCTGCCACTCCCGCAAACCGGCCTGCGGGGCCTGCCCGGTCGCGCCGCTCTGCCCGTCCTACGGGGAGGGCGAGACCGATCCGGAGAAGGCGAAGAAGCTCCTGAAGTACGAGATGGGCGGCCAACCCGGCCAGCGGCTGCGGCCGCCCGCCGACTTCCCGGGCGAGGCGGCGGCGCGGGCCGACGCCGCCGCGCACCACGGCGAGGTCGCGGACATGGCGGTGGCCGAATGACGGCGCGGGGCCACGGGGGGCAGCCGGAGGCGCCGATCCGTCAGGTGGAGCGGGACGGCCTGCCGTCCTGGCTGGAGCCCGTCCGGGACGCCGCCGAGCGCGTCCTGCCCGAGCAGCTGAGCCGCTTCCTCCCGCCCGCCGAGGGCGGCCGGGCCGCCGCCGTCCTGATGCTCTTCGGCGAAGGCGCCGCCGGACCGGACCTGCTCCTGATCGAGCGAGCCCGGTCGCTGCGCTCGCACGCCGGCCAGCCGTCCTTCCCGGGCGGCGCGCTGGACCCGGAGGACGGCGACCCCGGCGGGCCCGGCCCGGTCGCGGCGGCGCTGCGCGAGGCCTGGGAGGAGACCGGGCTGGACCCGGCCGGAGTGCAGGTCTTCGCCACGCTGCCCGCCCTCTACATCCCGGTCAGCCGCTTCGTCGTGACCCCGGTGCTCGGCTGGTGGCGCGAGGAGTCGCCGGTCCGCCCGGTGGACGCGGGCGAGACCGGTGCGGTGTTCCGGGTGCCGATCGCCGAGCTCACCGACCCGGCCAACCGGGCCCGGCTGCGCCACCCCTCCGGTCACCTCGGCCCGGCCTTCGAGGTCGGCGGGCGGCTGGTCTGGGGCTTCACCGCCGGGGTGATCGACCGGGTGCTGCACCACAGCGGTCTGGAGCTGCCCTGGGACGTCTCCCGGACGCTCGACCTCTCGGAGGAGGCGATCGAACTGGCGCAGGGCGGCGACCGCGGGCGCGCCGGCTCGCTGTCGGGCGGCGACGCCGGGTCGCCGTGACTGCGCGACGCGGGGCTGCCGTGACTGCGCGATGCGGGGTCGCCGTGAGTGCGCGACGCCGGGTCGCCGTGGCTGCGCGAAGCGGGGTCACCGTGACTGCGCGACGCCGGGTTGCCGTGATCGTGGGTCGGGCTGTTCCGGGGCCCGTGGCCGTCCGTCCGGCGAGCGGCGGCTCCCCGGCCGTGCGCCGCCGTGGCCGGGGAGCCGTGGCCGCCCGTCTGCGCGGGCGCTCCGCCGGGCGTGGGAGGGTGTTCGGGTGAACGTCCTGGATCTGCTGCTGATCGCCGCCGCCGTGGGATTCGCCGTGTCCGGCTACCGGCAGGGCTTCGTGGTCGGCGTGATGTCGGTCCTCGGCTTCCTCGGCGGTGGCCTGCTCGCCGTCCAACTGCTGCCGCTGCTGCTCGCCCACCTCAGTCCCGGCACCACCGCGTCGGTGATCGCCGTCGTGGTGGTGATCGTGCTGGCGGCGATCGGCCAGGCGGTCACCACCCACTTCGGCTGGAAACTGCGCGGCCACATCGACCGCCGTCCCGCCAAGGCCCTGGACGCGGCCGGCGGTGCCGTGGTCAACGTGATCTCGATGCTGCTGGTCGCCTGGCTGATCGGCTCGGCGCTCGCCGGCACGTCCCTGCCGACCGTCTCCAAGCAGGTCCGCAGCTCGGCGGTGCTCGGCGGCGTCCAGGACGCGCTGCCCGGCGACGCGCCCAACTGGTTCTCCGACTTCTCCAAGGTCCTCGCCCGCAACGGCTTCCCGCAGGTCTTCAACCCCTTCGAGCACGAGCCGATCACCCAGGTGGACACCCCCGACCCGGCGCTGGCCGCCAGCCCGGCGGTGGCCAGGGCGAAGCAGAGCCTGGTCAAGGTCGTCGGCACCGCCACCGCGTGCGGCAAGACGCTGGAGGGCAGCGGCTTCGTCTACGCCCCGCACCGGGTGATGACCAACGCCCACGTGGTCGGCGGCGTCGACGAGCCCACCGTGCAGATCGGGGGCGTCGGCCAGCTCTACGACGCGACCGTGGTGCGCTACGACTGGCAGCGCGACATCGCCGTCCTGGACGTGCCCAAGCTCAACGCGCCGCCGCTCGCCTTCGCCGGCGAGGCCAGGACCAACGACAGTGCGATCGTGGCGGGCTTCCCCGAGAACGGCGCCTTCAACGTCCAGCCCGCCCGCATCCGCGGCCGGATCCAGGCCAACGGCCCGGACATCTACCACCGCGGCCAGGTGGTCCGGGACGTCTACTCGGTGCGCTCACTGGTCCGCCAGGGCAACAGCGGAGGCCCGCTGCTCACCCCGGACGGCCAGGTGTACGGCGTGGTGTTCGCCAAGTCGCTGGACAGCGGGGACACCGGGTACGTGCTGACCGCCGCCGAGGTGCGTGACGACGCCGTCCAGGGCAGTGCGGCGAGTGCCCGGGTGGACACCCAGGGCTGCGCGCTCTGACACCTGCGGGGGCGGGGGCGGGGGCGGGGGCGGGGGCGTCCGTCGGTCCGCGGTGGTCCGTCAGTCCGCCCGCGGTCGTCGGCCGGTCCGGGCCCGTGCGCCGATCGCGGCCAGGTCCGGGCCGCCCGGGCCAGGTCCCGGGCGGCCTGTCGGGCCGGGGCCGGGGGACACCTGTCGGGCCGGGGCCGGGGCCGTCCCTGCGGCCCGGCCTGGTGCCGAGGGCCGTCCGGTGGTCGGGCGCGGCGCCGGCCTCAGCCGTCGCGCCGCAGGCGTGCGCCCACCCAGCGGGCGCGCCGGCCCAGGATGCGCGGGATGCCGAGCTGCCGTTGCCTCGTGCGCTGACGGCGGTCCAGCCCGTCGTATCCGAGGTCGTCCGCCCAGTCGGGGCGGTGTCCGGACCTCTGCGAGCTGTTGTGGCGTCGGCCGCGCGGAGCGCCGCCGCGATCGGGCATCCAGGTCATACCGCAATGGATGCCCCTGGGCCGGTCGGGGTAATCGCTCGTGGCGACGCCAACTTGGCCTATGCGTTTGTCATATGAACGGGGTATCAAGGGAGTTGGGGTCCTTGGCCTCTGGACCGAACCCACCCGTGACGCCCGCTCCGTCCGCCGTCCGGGTGCCCAGGCCGCCCGGAGCGCCGCCCGGGGCCGCCTTCCGGGGCCGCCCTCCGGGGCCGCCTTCCGGGCGGGCTCCGCTCCCGCGGTGGGCTCCGCTCCCGTGGTGGGCTCGGCTCCCGGGGCGGGTTCCCAGGTGGGCGGCCGCGGCGGTTCAGTCCTTGTGCTGGCCGATCCAGTCCAGCAGCTCGGCCGTGAACTCCTCCGGCGCCTCCTCGTGCGGGAAGTGCCCGATCTCCGGCATCAGCCGCCAGCGGTACGGCGCGGCCACGTACTCGCCGCCGCCGAGCGCGGTGTGCGAGAGCAGCACCGGGTCCGCCGCGCCCTGGACGTGCAGGGTCGGGGCGGTGATCGGCTTCTTCATCCGGCGGGCGAACTGGATGCCGTCCGGTCGGGCCATCGAGCGCAGCAGCCAGCGGTACGGCTCGATCGAGCAGTGCGCGGTGCTGGGGATCTGGATCGCCTGCCGGTACGCCGCGACCGCCGCCCGGTCGAGCTGGTTGCGGCCGGTCCAGGCGTCCAGGTAGCGGCCGACCAGCTCGCCGTCGTCGGCGACCAGCCGGCGTTCCGGTATCCACGGCCGCTGGAAGCCCAGCACGTGCTCGAAGGCGGCCATCTGCCGGCGGTCGGTCAGCAGGGCCCGGCGCAAGTCGCGCGGGTGTGCGGCGGAGACCACGGTGAGGCTCTGGATCACCGAGGGCCGCATCACCGCCGCCACCCAGGACAGCGTGCCGCCGGAGGCGTGGCCGACCAGGTGGGCGCGGTTCTCGCCGAGCGAGCGGATCACCCCGGTGATGTCCAGCGCGAGGTTGCCCGGGTCGTACCCGCGCGGGGTGCGGTCGCTGCCGCCGATGCCCCGCAGGTCGAGCGCGACCGCCCGGTAGCCGGCCTCGGCGAGCGCGGTTAGCTGGTGGCGCCAGGCCCACCAGTACTCCGGCCAGCCGTGGACCAGCAGCACCAGCGGCCCCTCGCCCAGCTCGGCGATGTGGAACCGGGCGCCGTTCGCGGCCAGGTCGCGGTGCGTCCAGGGGCCCGCCTGCCGGATGTCCCAGACGGGCGAGGGCGCCGGCGGGTCGCCGCCGTCGGCGAGCGCGGTCGTGCCGTCGGGCGCCTCCTCGGGCGCCTCGTCGACGGCGTCCTGGTCGACGGCGTCCTGGTCGACGGCGTCCCGGTCGACGGCCTCCCGACCGCTCGTGCGGTCGGGACCGGAGCCGGCGGACGGCTGCGCAGGCAGGTGCTTCTGGTCGAGCGGCATACCGAGAGCGTGTCACATCCGTGCGCCGGACACGCGCCCGGCACTCGGTCTCGGAGCGTCCGCGCGCGTCGCAGGGCCCGTCATCCTTACGGGATGCGGCCCAGGGCCCGGTCGATCTCCTCCTTGGTGGCGGGGCGCGGGCGGGCGTTCTTCAGCACGTCGGCGGTCTTCTGAGCGCCCTCGATCGTGCGGTGCGGCTTCTCGATCCGCTTGAACGAACGCAGCGCCAGGAGCCCGAGCACCACGGCGAGCAGCAGGTAGGCACCGGCCACGATCAGGAACGACCAGCCGAGCGAGAGGCCCAGCGCGTGGATCCCGAACGCCGCCGCGGCGCTCAGCATCGGCACGGCGGCCAGCGCCACCACGCCGGCGACCGTCAGCGAGGCGCCGCCGGAGACGCCGCGCTTGACGTCGGCGCGCAGCTCGGCCTTGGCCAGCGCGATCTCGTCGTGGACCAGAGCGGACAGGTCGGCGGTGGCCGCCGCGAACAGCTGCCCCACCGAACGCTCGCCCTCGTAGGGCGCCCGGCCGTTGCTGGACGGGTCTGCGGCTCCTGCGGGCATCAGCGGTTCTCCTTCTGCGGCTCTGCGGCGTACGCCGCCGGGCGGTGCGTTCTCCGGGGCCGGAGGGGGCCCGGTGGCGGCTGTGGACTGTCGACAGCTCAGAATCATGCCCCCAGCAGTCAGTCGCACACCACTCCGGGGGCCCTCCCGGGGTGGTGTGTCCCCTTGCTGCCGACGGCGCCGCAGGCCTCAGCCGGTGCCGGAACCGCGGTCCGGGCGTCCCTTCGTCGAGCCCCCGGTGGTGCCGTTCGGGGAGTCCTTCGCCGGGTTGTCCATCGGGGTCTCGACCGGGTTGTCCGCCGGGGTCTCGACCGGGTTGTCCGCAGCGCCGTCGGCCGGACGGCCGGTCGAGCTCCCTGACGGGCCCTCCGCCGGGTGGTCCGTCAGCTCCGCCGTCCGCGCCCGCCAGCCCGGGTCGTCCTGCTGGTAGACGTCGGGGATCCCGTCGCCGTCGAGGTCGCGCTCCTCCTCCTCGTACAGCGCCCGGTAGTGCCGGTTCCGGAGCTTGAGCAGCACGGTGGCGAGCAGGGCGCAGAGCAGCGACCCGACCAGGACGGCCGCCTTGGAACGGTTGGCCAGTGCCGGGTCGTCCGGGAAGGCCAGCTCGCTGATCAGCAGCGAGACGGTGAAACCGATGCCCGCCAGCACCGAGACGGCGAACATGTCGGCCCACTTGAGCTGCGGGTTCAGCTCTGCGCGGGTGAAGCGGGCGGTCAGCCAGGTGCCGCCGAAGACGCCCACCGACTTGCCGACCACGAGGCCGAGGATGATCCCGAGCGGGGTGGCCTGGGTGAAGACCTCGCCCAGCGCCGGCCCCGAGATGGTCACCCCGGCGGCGAACAGCGCGAAGACGGGGACGGCGAACCCGGCCGACACCGGACGGACCAGGTGCTCGATGTGCTCGCCGGGGGACTCCCGCTCGTCGCCGACCCGGTGGCAGCGCAGGATGAGGCCCATCGCGACGCCCGCCACCGTGGCGTGCACGCCGCTCTCGTGCATCAGCGCCCAGATGACGAAGGCCAACGGCACGTAGAGGTACCAGCCGTGCACCCCGCGCCGGTGCAGGAACCAGAACAGCACCAGGCCCGCGAAGGAGAGCCCCAGCGCCCAGAACTTGATGCCCGAGCTGTAGAAGATCGCGATGATCAGGATCGCGATCAGGTCGTCGACGACGGCGAGGGTGAGCAGGAAGGCGCGCAGCGCGGCGGGCAGGTGGGTGCTGATCACGGCCAGCACGCCGAGTGCGAAGGCGATGTCCGTCGCGGTCGGGATCGCCCAGCCCTCCGGATGACCGCCGCTCCCCGCGTTGTCGACGGCGAACAGGATCGCCGGCAGTGCGACGCCGCAGACCGCGGCGACCACGGGGAGCAGCGCGGCGCTCGGGGTGCGCAGCTCGCCCGCCACGAACTCGCGCTTGAGTTCGATGCCCGCCACGAAGAAGAAGACCGCCAGCAGGCCGTCCTTGGCCCAGTCGGCCAGGGTGAGGTCGAGGTGGAGCGGGCTGGACGGCCCGATGGTGTAGTCGAGGACGCTGTCGTACGCGGCGGGCCACACGTTGGCCCAGATCAGGGCCACCAGCGCGGCGGCGAGGAGCAGGATGCCGCCGACCGTCTCGGTGCGCAGGGCGTCGAGGATGAACGTGCGCTCGGGGAGCGGCAGCCTGCCGAGGAGTTGGTGGCGTCGGTTCGTCGGCTCGTGGACGGGCGGCTGGCTGGCCACGCGAGACCTCCTGGGGCGGGGAACGGCGTACGGATGCACCTGTGGTGCAGTGCCGACCAGACTTCCCGGCGCGCCCTGTGACGCTGGATCCCATGGCGTTGGATCTTGATGCGTCTTTGACAGTCTAGCCGGAAGGGCGAGATGACACCCTGATCGTCATATTTCAGGACCTAAGCCCTGGTGGCCTCTTCCGCCCCCGTACGGGCGGCCCGACGGCCCCCGAATGGAGCCGGCCGCATGCAGACGGGTGAACGCCTCCCTATCGTCGATCGCAGGCGCTGTCCGTTCGGACGGCGTGCTCGTCCCTCCCTCTTCCCTCTCCTCCCTCGCCTCACCCTGCTGTGCTGGGGAGGCACGACCGTCCCAAGACCGCCCCTCTTATCACCCGGCCCCGCCTCGGCTGCGATCCCGGCCGCCCGGCGCGGAGGCCGCCCGGCCGCTCAAGCCGGTCCGGTTCCGTGCCGGTCGTCTCGGCCGGTCCGGTTCCGCGCCTGGCGCGGCGGTGCCCCGGGGCGGTCGTCCTGACCGCCCCGGGGCACCCGTTCCGTGCAGTTCTGCGCTCGGCGCAGTTCGCAGGTCAGCTCTCGCTGCCGGCGGGCGGGAGCTGGGACTGGATCAGGCTCATCACGGTGCTGTCGGCCAGGGTGGTGGTGTCGCCGACCTCGCGGCCCTCGGCGATGTCGCGCAGCAGGCGGCGCATGATCTTGCCGGAGCGGGTCTTGGGGAGTTCGCCGACGACCTTGATCTGCTTGGGCTTGGCGATGGGGCCGAGGGTCCTGCCGACGTGGGCGCGGAGTTCCTCGACGAGTTCGGGGGTCTCGGTGGCGGTGCCGCGCAGGATGACGAAGGCGACGATGGCCTGGCCGGTGGTGGCGTCGGTGGCGCCGACGACGGCGGACTCGGCCACCGCCGGGTGGCCGACCAGGGCGGATTCGACCTCGGTGGTGGAGATGTTGTGGCCGGAGACCAGCATGACGTCGTCGACGCGGCCGAGCAGCCAGATGTCGCCGTCCTCGTCCTTCTTCGCCCCGTCCCCGGCGAAGTAGCGGCCGTCGAAGCGGGACCAGTAGGTGTCGATGTAGCGCTGGTCGTCGCCCCAGATGGTGCGGAGCATGGAGGGCCAGGGCTCGGTGAGGACGAGGTAGCCGCCGGAGCCGTTGGGGACCTCGCGGGCCTCGTCGTCGACGACGGTCGCGGCGATGCCGGGCAGCGCGCGCTGGGCCGAGCCGGGCTTGGTCTCGGTGACGCCGGGCAGCGGGCTGATCATGATCGCGCCGGTCTCGGTCTGCCACCAGGTGTCGACGATCGGGGCCTGGCCGGCGCCGATGTGCTCGCGGTACCAGACCCACGCCTCGGGGTTGATCGGCTCGCCGACACTGCCCAGCACCCGCAGCGAGGACAGGTCGAACTTCGCCGGGATGTCGTCGCCCCACTTCATGAACGTGCGGATCGCGGTCGGCGCGGTGTACAGGATCGTCACCCCGTACTTCTGGACGATCTCCCAGAACCGGCCCTGGTGCGGGGTGTCCGGGGTGCCCTCGTAGATCACCTGGGTGGCGCCGTTGGCCAGCGGCCCGTACACGATGTACGAGTGCCCGGTCACCCAGCCGATGTCGGCGGTGCACCAGTACACGTCCGTGGCGGGCTTGAGGTCGAACACCGCGTGGTGGGTGTAGGCGGCCTGGGTCAGGTAGCCGCCCGAGGTGTGCAGGATGCCCTTGGGCTTCCCGGTGGTGCCGGAGGTGTAGAGGATGAACAGCGGGTGCTCGGCCTCGTGCGGCTCGGGCGTGTGCGCGGCGCTCTGGCGGCCGGTGATCTCGTGCCACCACACGTCCCGGCCCGCGGTGAACGGGGTGTCCTGGCCGGTGCGGCGCACCACCAGCACGTGCTCGACGCCGTCGACCTTGGTCAGCGCCTCGTCGATGGCGGGCTTGAGGGCGGAGGGCTTGCCGCGGCGGTAGCCGCCGTCGGCGGTGATGACCAGCTTGGCGCGGGCGTCCTGGATCCGGGAGGCCACCGCGTCCGCGGAGAAGCCGCCGAAGACCACCGAGTGGGTCGCGCCGATCCGGGCGCAGGCCAGCATCGCGACCACGGCCTCGGGGATCATCGGCAGGTACACCGCGACCCGGTCGCCCTTGGTGACACCGAGTTCGAGCAGGGCGTTCGCGGCGCGGGAGACCTCGTCCCGCAGCTGGGCGTAGGTGATCGAGCGGCCGTCACCGGGCTCGCCCTCGAAGTGGATCGCGACCCGGTCGCCCAGGCCGGCCTCGACGTGGCGGTCGACGCAGTTGTAGGCGACGTTCAGCCGGCCGTCGGCGAACCACTTCGCGAACGGCGGGTTCGACCAGTCCAGCGTCTCGGTGGGCTCGACCGCCCAGCTCAGCCGGCGGGCCTGCTCGGCCCAGAAGCCCAGACGGTCCTCGGAGGCCTGCGCGTACGCGGCCGCGGTGACGTTGGCGCCGGCGGCGAGCTCTGCCGGCGGGGCGAAACGCCGCTCCTCCTTGAGCAGGTTGGCCAGGCTCTCGTTGCTCAACGCGCACTCCTCATCGAGTCATGATCGGGGTCGTTCCCGTGCGTGGGGATTGTCCCGTGTGTCCCAGCACACAGCTCACCAGGCGAACAGGTCGGTTGACAAGAGGCGCCGGAGAATTGGTGTAGACCTTTGCTCGAATATCGAAGGGGGAGTCGAACGGGGAGGCGAAGGGTCGGCCGAGCGGCCCGGCCGTGGCGCTTGCGGAGGGCGTGGGGAACTCGCCCGTGCGGAAAGGAGATGGGCCCGCGCCCCTGCCCGCCCGGCGGGGCGCGGACCCGGCTCTCAGGCGGCCAGGCGGGGGTCACCCCCGGTGGCGGCGGATACGGCGGAGACCTGTTCGATTCCGTTCACCCGTTCGGGCGTGTCGCAGGGCGCGGGCCCGGCCGGCTGACCCTCCAGCGCCTCGACGGGGCTGAACCGCCCGCTCTCACGGTCGAGCACGTAGGCCTGGGCGGTGGCGAAGTCGAAGTACATCCCGACCAGGCGCAGGGTGCCCTCGGCGACCCGTCGCTCCACTGCGGGGTTCGCCATCAGCTGGTCCAACTGCTGGACCACGTTGGTGATGCAGAGCTGCTCGACCAGATCGACCACCGGCCGGGTGGTGAACTCGGCAGGGGCCCGGCGCAGCCGGTCGAGGGCGCCGCGGCCGTTGCGCAGCCAGCGGGCCAGCGGGGTCGGCGGCCCGGGGCGTTCGTGCACGCCGTCCAGCAGGGCCTTCATCGCGCCGCAGCCGGAGTGCCCGCAGACCGTGATCGACCGGACCTCCAGCGCCTCGACGGCGTACTGCACCGCGGCGGCCACCGAGTCGTCGGCCGCGCCCGGTTCGAACGGGGCGGGCACCAGGTTGCCGACGTTGCGGACCGTGAAGAGGTCGCCCGGGCCGCTGTTCGTGATCATGCTGGTGACCATCCGCGAGTCCGCGCAGGTCAGGAAGAGCTGGGAGGGGGTCTGCCCCTCGCGGGCGAGCCGGGCCAGTTCGGGACGGACCAGCGGGGCGGTGTGCAGCTGGAAGCCGCGGACACCGTCCAGCAACCGGCCGTGCGGGTCCTCCTGCTGCTCGATGCAGTGGTGGCCGACCCAGGGCGTCCACGCCCGGCACCGGTGTGGGCCGGGGGAGCTACCCGTGCGAACCGTGCCGTCGGGGTCGAGCACCTCGGCGTCCTGGCGCCGCGTCACCATCGAGACCTGGCCGCCCGCCGCCAGGTGGCCGACCCGCCAGCTGTGCAGGGTCTCGTACGCGGCGTGGTCCAGGAAGGATCCGTCGTGGACGACCGCGACCTGGGCGGTGCCGGGGATGCCGGCCAGCGCACGGCTCAGCCGGGGTACGGCGGCGAAGGTGAGCGGGCCGTGCGTCTGCACGGTGAACGAGCCGCCGGGGCCGGGCATGACGTCCACGTGGGCGCGGGTCAGGCGGTAGAGCGCGAGCAGGACGGCCGTTGCGGCGCCCAGCGCCACGCCGAGCAGTACGCCGAACAGCACCACGCCGAGCACGGTGGCCAGGTAGACCGGGAACTCACGGTGCCGGTGCACCTTGCGGATGTGCGCGAAGCTCACCATCTGCAGGCCGACGACCAGCACCAGGGCGGCCAGCGCGGCGAGCGGGATCCGGCGCAGTCCGCCGGCGAGCAGGAGCGCGGCGGCCAGCACCCAGACGCCGTGCAGGATCGAGGACCACCGGGTCCGAGCGCCGGCCCGGACGTTCGCGGTGCTGCGCACCGCGCCGCCGGCGATCGGGAGGCCGCCGAGCAGGCCGCTGACCACGTTGGCGACGCCCTGGCCGCGCAGCTCACGGTCGAGGTCGCCGGTGCGGTGCGACATCCGGTCGATCGCGACGGCGGAGAGCAGCGACTCGACGCTCGCCACGGCGGTGACGGTCAGCACCGCGGCCAGCACGCCCGCGATCGGGCCGTGGGGCAGCTGGGGAACGATGTCGTGCGGCTGCCAGGCGGGCAGTTCGACCCGGGCGAGTTGCAGGCCGAGGGCCATGGCGAGGCTCGTCGCGACGGCCACGGCGACCAGCGGGCCGGGCACCTTGGCCAGGCGGGCACCCAACGCGCCGGCCCGGCCGGGGAGTCGGCCGAGTCGGGGCCAGATCACCAGGAGGGCCGCGGTGACCGTGCCCACGGCCACGGCGGGCGGGTGCGACCCGGCCAACTGGCCCGGCAGCGCGAGGAGGTTCGCGGGCGCCGAGCTCTGCGGCGAGCCGCCGAGGACGACGTGGAGCTGGGCGAGGGCGATGGTGAGGCCGATTCCGGCCAGCATGCCGTGCACGATGGCGGGCGAGACGGCGAGCGCCGTCCGGGCCACCCGCCGCGCTCCGAGGAGGAGTTGGAGGAGGCCGGCGGCGAGGGTGACGGCGCAGGTGGCCTGCCAGCCGTACTGGGAGATCAGTCCGGCGGTGATCACGGTCAGCGCGGCGGAGGGGCCGCTCACCTGGAGTGTGCTGCCGCCGAGGAAACCGACCACGAGGCCGCCGACGGCCGCGGCGGCGAGCCCGGCCGTGAGCGGGGCGCCGGTGGCCAGGGCGATGCCGAGTGAGAACGGCACGGCGATCAGGAAGACCACGAGGGAGGCGGAGAGGTCCTGGGCCCAGCGGGCGCGGGGGCCCGGTGGGGCGTGGTCGTTGGTGTCGGAGGCGATGGGGGCGCTGGAGATGTCGAGGGTCATTGTCTTCCCGTCTGTCCGGGGGGAACGAACGCAGTCAGGTCCGGCGGGGGTCCGGTCGTCGGCTCACCGGGGCGGATCGGCTGTCGTGGGTCGCGACGGTGTGGCGGGATGGCGTGGTCGCGCGGGGATCACGGGTGTCGCCGGCCGGACCGTGGACCATCTGGGGGGCTCGGGGAGGCAGTGGGCGGCTGCCTCGGGAGGACCATCAAGACTCGGTAAACCGAGGGTAATGAAAGCTTTGCACAGCGTCATCCCGGGCGACAGTGACAAAGCGCCCGATTCACCCCATTGGGTGGTGGTCGAACAGGCGGGAATCTGCTGGTGGCGGCCCCGGGCGGGTGGAGCCCGGCGCGGGGTGGGCGGGACGGTCGGGGGCCGTCTCCGGTCGATCGCAAACGGGAACGGGCTGCGGCACCCCGGTGGAAACGGGGGCCGCAGCCCGTTCGGCGGCTGCTCCGGTCGGCCGTGCGCGTGCCCGGCCGGCCGCTGCTCAGCCGAGCGCCCCCGCGGTCGCGGCCTGCTCGCCGCCGAGGACGAACTCGTGGTCCACCTGGGTGGCGAGGTCGGTCCCGACCTTGGCGTTGGCCCAGCTCTCGGCGTTGCGGAGGTGGAAGAGGACGGCCTGCTCGGTGTAGCGGCGGGCGTCCCGCAGCTCGTGGGCGGCGTCGGCCTCCTGGCGCAGCTGCTCCAGCACGGTCCGGTTGCCGGGTTCCAGCGTCCGCAGCGGCGGCTCCGCGCCCTGCTCCAGCCGGCGGACCCAGTCCGAGTGTCCGAAGGAGGTCAGCAGGTCGTCGCCCACCTCGCAGCGGAGGAAGTCCAGGTCGTCCGGGCCCTGCACCTTGTTGCCGACCACTCGGAGCTGCACGCCGAAGTCGCGCGCGTAGTCCTTGTACTGGCGGTAGACCGAGACGCCCTTGCGGGTCGGCTCGGCCACCAGGAAGGTGAGGTCGAAGCGGGTGAACAGCCCGGAGGCGAACGAGTCCGAGCCCGCCGTCATGTCGGTCACCACGTACTCGTCCCGGCCGTCCACGAGGTGGTTGAGCAGCAGCTCGACGGCGCCCACCTTGGAGTGGTAGCAGGCGACCCCGAGGTCCTCCTCGGTGAACGCGCCGGTCGCCAGCAGCCGCACCGATCCCTCGTCCAGCGCGATCGGGCGCGCGCAGGCCGCGTAGACCGGGTTCTCCTCGACGATCCGCAGCAGGCGTGAACCCCGTCCGGGCGGGGTGGTCTTGATCATCTCATCGGCGGACCGGATCAGCGGGTTGGAGCCGCGCAGGTACTCCTTGATCTCGGGCAGGTGGGCGCCGAGCGACGGCAGCTCCGCGGCCTGGGCGTCCGTCAGTCCGAGTGCCGGGCCCAGGTGTTGGTTGATGTCGGCGTCGACGGCGATGACCGGGCGGCCCGCGGCGGCCAGGTGGCGGATGAACAGTGAGGACAGCGTGGTCTTGCCGCTGCCGCCCTTGCCGACGAACGCGATCTTCATCTGGGACTCCGGCTCTCGCTCTGGGGCCCGCCCTCGGGCCGCGTGCTCGGTGCCTCGCCCGCTCCGCTCCGGGCTGCTCGTCCAGGGCCGGTGCCGACCGCGCCGAGGCGGGACGATCTCCAGAGTTGGAAATCGTTATCGTCTCCGATAGCAGCCATGCTATCGGCGGTTTCGGGTCAGTCGCCGGAGGGAAGTGAGGATTGCCTCGAACGGGTGATGCGGGGTTGCTGTTCCAGGAGGGGCGTCCGGTCATTACTCTCGGGTAGGTGAGCACTGGAACAGATCCCCTCGCCCCGCTGGCCCAGCTCCCCGGGGTGCCCGACGCGGTGGCCGAGGTGCGCAAGGCCGTCGACCGCCTCTACGGGCACCGGGTGATGCGCCGCCGCGCGGCCGAGGTCACCTCCGAGTCCGCCCTGCGCGGTGCCCGCGCCTCGGCGGCGCTGGCCGGGGCCGACTGGCCGCTGGAGGAGGTGCGCCGCCGCAGCGACTTCGGCGCCGACGAGGAGACCCGCACGGTCGGCGCCGCGCTGCGGATCGCCGCCGAGGCCGGCCAGCTGCTGAGCGTCTGGCGGCACTCGCCGCTGCAGGTGCTGGCCCGGCTGCACCTGCTGGCGGTCGGCGACGCGGACCCGGCGGCGGGTCGGCCGCGACAGGCCGGCGAGCCCGCCGAGGAGCTGTTCCCGCTGGAGCTCGAGCCGGTGGAGGGCGTCGACGCCGCTCCGGCACCGGCCGGGCCGGCGCCCGCGCTTCCGTCCGCGCCGGGGGCCGAGGAGGTCGCCGCCCGGCTCGACCAGCTGTCCCGGCTGCTGGTCGCCCGCGCCGAGGGACAGGGGGTCGGGACCCCGGCGCTGGTGGTCGCCTCGGTGGTGCACGGGGAACTGCTGGCCCTGCGACCGTTCGGCGCCCACAACGGGGTGATCGCACGGGCCGCGCAGCGGATCGTGCTGATCGCCGAAGGGCTCGACCCGAAGTCGATCTGCCCGGCCGAGGTCGGTCTCGCGGAGCTCGGCACCGAGTCCTACCGGCGGGCGCTGGCGGGCTACCTGGCGGGCACCCCGGAGGGGATGGCGGCCTGGATCGGCCACTGCGGGCGGGCGCTGCGGCTCGGCGTGCGCGAGAGCACGGCGGTCTGCGAGGCGATGCAGCGGGGGATGGTCTGACGGTTCCGGTCCGGCCGGTGCCGTCGGGTGCGCGGGGGGCGTGCACGGACGCGCCGGCCTGCGGGACGTACGGATGCGGCGGCACCTGATCCTGCCGGGTGCCGCCGCTGGCACAGGTACCGGGTGACCATGCATGCACCGGAAGTGCCGATCAGACGGGGATCCTGCCCGTTCGTCTGGTCCGGCGGCCCGACAGCGGGTCGGCTGCATGTGGGTGCTCGGCTACTGTACACACGGTCCGTGGGGCCTGAACTGCGTTGTCGGTTTGACCTCTTCGGGTCCTGACCGGGTCTCGCGGGCCGTGCTTCATTTGTATCGCGTTTCGGGCGAAAGGGGAACCCGAAACGAGAAGTCTTCGGCTTTTGCCCGTTTTGTCCCAAAGTGCAGGCATTCAGTGGCCTCCGTCCCGCCGGTCCCTGGGCCGGGTTCGGCCACGGGCCTGGGGGGTTCGGCCCCGGCCGGTGCCCACGGGCTCCGCTCAGGCGGCCGGCCGGCGGCGTCGCGCGGCGTACCAGATCACGCCGGCGGTGAGCACCGCCGTGCCGACCGCCACCGCGGTCAGCACCGAACGGCTCGGCGCGGAGAACTCCGGGAGCCGGCGCCGCAGTTCCACCGGCCGGTCGAAGACCAGCACCGGCCACTCGCGGGCCACCGCCTCCTTGCGCAGCGCCCGGTCCGGGTTGACCGCGGACGGGTGGCCCACCGCCTCCAGCAGCGGCAGGTCGGTGGAGGAGTCGCTGTACGCGTAGCACGCGGCCAGGTCGTAGCCCTCGACCTCGGCCAACTCCCGGATCGCCGCGGCCTTGTTCTCGGCGTAGGCGTAGTACTCGATCTCACCGGTGTAGCGGCCGTCCTCGATCTTCAGGCGGGTGGCGATCACGTGGTCCGCACCGAGCAGGGCGCCGATCGGCTCGACCACCTCCGAGCCGGAGCTGCTCACGATCACCACGTCGCGGCCGGCCGCGTGGTGCTGCTCGATCAGCGAGGCGGCCTCGTCGTAGATGATCGGGTCGATCAGGTTGTGCAGGGTCTCGGCGACGATCTCCCGGACCTGCTGGACGTTCCAGCCCCGGGTGAGCGCGGAGAGGTACTCGCGCATCTTCTCCATCTGGTCGTGGTCCGCGCCGCCGACCAGGAACACGAACTGGGCGTACGCGCTGCGCAGTACGGCCCGACGGTTGATCAGGCCGCCCTGGTAGAAGGGCCGGCTGAAGGCGAGGGCGCTCGACTTGGCGATGATGGTCTTGTCGAGGTCGAAGAAGGCGGCGGTCCGCGGGCCGACGGGGCGGGTGCGGGCGAGCGGGGGCCTGGCGGAGGCGCTTGCGGCCGGCTCGGCGGGCTCGGCGGCCCTGGGGGTCTCGGCGCCATGACCGGCGTCCTGGCCGGCGCCCCCGGTGGCGGCCCCGTCGGTGGTGGCCCCGTCGGTGGTTCCCGGCGTCCCGGAGGGGGTCTGGGAAGGCGTCTCGGGAGCCGTCTCCGGTGCGGGGTCGGCCGCCTCGGCGGCCGCGGTGGTGGAGTCCGCGGACTCGTCGGCGTACTCGTCGGCGTTCTCGGTGGTGTCCACGGGAACCGAGGATAGAGGGAGCCGCGAAACGGGCCGCCATTCGGCGTACTCGTGGGCGTGCGGGTTTGTGTTTCTGGCCGCTCGGGTACACCATGGAAGTCACGGATCGTTCGCGACCGTGCTAACCCGGTCCGGCTCCTCCCCCCCGAGTCGGGCTGTGGATAGACGACCCCCGCTCTCCCCCCCGGCGGGGGTCGTCGCACGTCCGGGGCCATTTTCAGGGCTTGAACAGGCCGGGCGGCAGGTGCCGCCTCGCGTGTGCGGCCGTCTTCAGGGGGTGTCGGGCCGGCGAGCCGCGGACCCGACTTCGTCACTCTGCGTCGCCGGTTGCACATCGTGACCGGCCGCTCCGGCATGCTCCCACGAGGGTCGGAGCGACCCCAAAGGACCGAGCGCAGGACTGGCGCGGAGGGCCCGACGGGGTCGGTGGGCGGTGGCCGGCGGGGCCGGAGTCCGTGCCCTTCCGGGCGTCGGCCGGCCTGCTACCGGGCAGGCGCCCGGCCGGGCGGTTCTCCTCGGTGAAGCCCTTCCGTCAATTCTTCGCTCAATAGCCCCCCGCCCGGGTGAACGTTGTTATCCACAACCCCCGAGTTATCCACAGGGATTCGGGACGCGGCTGACGGAATCCGCGCCGCCCCCCACCGTGGTGCACGGCAGCGGCTGCCGGGACCTCCTCACGAGGTGCCCCGACCGGCCGCCTGCTGGACCATCCGGACGCGTCCAGGACCGCTTCGCGCGGACGGGCGCCCGCAGAGGGGAGAGCGCCATGTCGACGCCGATCGCCGGCCACACCGCCGCCCAGGGACCGGAGACGGGGCCGCTGGTCGTCACCGACGACGAGGCCCTGGCCGAGCAGCTGCTGCGGCTCTGCGCGGCCGCCGGCACCGAACCCCGGCTGATCCGGGGTTCCCCGCCGCCGCGCGGCCTCTGGGAGGGCTCCTCGCTCGTACTGGTCGGTGACGACCAGGTCGAGCGGTGTGCGGCGATGCCCCGCCGCACCGGTGTGCTGCTGCTCGGGCTGGACCTCGACGACCCGGGTGTCTGGGTCAGGGCCGTCCAACTCGGCGCCGAGCACGTGCTGTTCCTGCCCGACGCGGAGGCGTGGCTGCTCGACCGGATCGCCGACGCGGCCGAGGGCGTCGGCACACCCGCGCTCACGGTCGCGGTCCTCGGCGGCCGCGGGGGTGCCGGCGCCTCCACCCTGGCCTGCGCACTCGCGGTCACGGCCGCCCGGACGGGCCGCCGGACCATACTCGTCGACGGCGATCCGCTGGGCGGCGGGATCGACATCCTGCTCGGCGGCGAGACGGCCGGTGGCCTCCGCTGGCCCGACCTGGCCGGTGCCCGCGGCCGGGTCAGCGGCGCCGAACTGGCCAAGGCGCTACCGGTGCTGAAACGGCTGACCGCGCTCTCCTGCCTCTCCTGGGACCGCGGCGACATGCTCGCCGTGCCTCCGGAGGCGATGCGCAGCGTGCTGGCCGCCGCCCGGCGGCGCGGCGGGCTGGTCGTGGTCGACGTCCCGCGCCACCTCGATCCGGCGGCCGGCCAGGCGCTGGAGCAGGCAGACACGGCGCTGCTGGTGGTTCCCGGCGAGCTGCGCGCGGTGGCCGCCGCCGACCGGGTCGCGGCCTGCGCCCGGATGCGGCTCGACGACCTGCGGGTCGTGGTGCGCCCGCTGCGTCCCTTCGGACTCCCGGCCCACCGGATCGCCCGCGGGCTTCGGCTGAAGCTCGCGGGCGTCCTGGAGGGCGAGCCCGGCCTGGCCGCCGACGTGGAGCAGGGCGTGCCGCCCGGGATCCGCGAGAACGGACCGCTGGCGCGGTTCTGCCAAACCTTCCTGGACGAGGTGCTGCCGCCGGTGCCGGCGGTCGGAGGAGGTGTCTACTGATGGTCCGTCTGCGCAGAACCTGCAGTGGGGCGACGGCCGGTGGCCCGACCGGCGGGACCGGTGCGCGGGAGCACCGGTGGCTGAGGACCGTCACGGCGGCCGACGGACCGCCGGGGCGCCGTCCGGGCCCGGAGCCGAACCCCTACGGGCGAACCGCTCGGGAGGAGCGCACCGCGGCGCTGGTGGACGCGGTGCGGCTGCGGCTGGCGGAGTCCGGGGCACCGCCGACGGCCGGATCCGTCGCGGCGGTGCTGCGGGCCACCAGGCCGCCGCTCGGCGGTGACGAAGTCCTCGACACGGTGCGGTCGCTGCGTGCCGAGCTGGTGGGTGCGGGCCCGCTGGACCGACTGCTGGCGGCACCCGACGTCACGGACGTCCTGGTGAACGGTCCGGACGAGGTCTGGGTGGACCGTGGCGGCGGGCTGCACCGGGCCGTCGGCGTCCGCTTCGCCGACGCCGAGGCGGTCCGGCGGCTGGCCCACCGGCTGGCCACGGCGGCCGGACGGCGACTCGACGACGCCCGGCCCTGGGTGGACGCGCGGCTCCCGGACGGTACGCGCCTGCACGCCGTGCTGCCGCCGATCGCGACCGGCTGCACCCACATCTCGCTGCGGGTCTGTCGCCCCCGCCCCTTCACGCTCGACGAGTTGGTGGCCGGCGGGGCGGTCCCCGAGGCCGGTGCCGAGCTGCTGGCGGGCATTGTGCGTGCGCGGTTGTCCCTGCTGATCTCGGGCGGGACGGGCACGGGCAAGACCACGCTGCTGTCGGCCCTGCTCGGGCTGGCCGGAGCGGATGAACGGATCGTCGTCGTCGAGGACTCGGCCGAGCTCCGTCCGGCCCACCCGCACGTGGTCCGGTTGCAGAGCCGGCCGCCCAACCAGGAGGGCCTGGGCGAGCTGACCTTGCGCGACCTCGTCCGCCAGGCCCTGCGGATGCGCCCCGACCGGCTGGTGGTCGGGGAGGTCCGCGGAGCCGAAGTGTCCGACCTGCTGGCCGCGTTGAACACCGGCCACGAGGGCGGGTGCGGCACGGTGCACGCCAACACGGCGGCGGACGTCCCGGTCCGGCTGGAGGCGCTCGGCTCGCTCGCGGGCCTGGACCGGTCTGCGCTGCACAGCCAACTCCGGGCGGCGCTCGACCTGGTGGTGCACCTGGTGCGGGAGCCGGGCACCGGGCGGCGCAGGGTCGCCGAGATCCGCACGCTGGCCGGCGACCGGGACGGCCTGGCCGTCACCGAACCGGCGGTGCTGTTCGCTGCGGACGGCAGCACCGTGCGGGGTGCGGGCTGGGAGCGGCTGGCCGGTCTGCTGGCGACTCGGGGCGTGACGGCGGCGGACCGGGCGCCGTGATGCCGGCCGTGGTCGAGGCGGTGTTCAGCCTCGCGCTCTGCGGATGCGCGGTGGCAGCCCTGTTGCTGCTCGGCCGCCGGGGCGGGCGGCCGAACGGGGACCGGGCGGGGTATCGGAACGACGGATCTGATCGAGGGGCCTGGTCGGGGCCCGGTCGAGAGGGAGGTGCGGGACATGGCGCGTGATCAGTTGTCCCTGGGCTGGGCGGCGGTGCTCATCGTGGCGGCGTTCGCCGGGTGGTGGTCGCTGCAACCGGCGGCGCGCGGCTCGCGGAGGCGCCGATTGGTGCTGGCCGGAGGCGGTGGTGGTTCCGGCGGCGGCGGTGGAGGCGGCGGAGACGGTGGAGATGGTGTGGGGCGTGGTGCGCGCCGGGCGGCGGGAGTCTGGTGGGGCGTCCCTGCGATGTCCGGGTCGGCCGGGGGCGAGCAGCCGGGCGGTCGCCGCCGGCGCGACCGGCTGACGCCCGAATGGCTGCTGGTTCCGGGCGGATTGGCCTTTGCGTGGGCGACGGGCTCCCCCGTCCCGGTGCTGGCAGCTGTGCTGGCCTTCGTGCCGCTGCGGCGCCGACGGCAGCGCCGTGCCACGGAGGAGGAGGCCCGTCGACGGGCCGCCGCGGTCGTGGACCTCTGTGCCGGGCTGGCCGGTGAGTTGCGCGGCGGGGCGACCCCGGAGCAGGCGCTGCACCTGGTGACGACCCGCCTCGCGGCGGACCACGAGGCGCTCCACCGGATCGGTGCGGAGCCGGTGGCCCGGCTCGCCGCGGGCAGGTACGGCGGGGACGTTCCGCTGGCCTTCCAACTGCTCGCGGAGCTTCCGGGCGGCAGCGGGGCCACGGCGATCGCCGCCTGCTGGCGGGTCACCGCCGACGGCGGATCGGGGCTCGCGGCGGCACTGGACGGCGTGGCGGAGGCGCTGCGCGCCGAGCAAGCACTGGCCGAGGAGATCTCGGCCGAGCTGGCCGCACCGCGGACCACGGTCGCGGTCCTGGCGGCACTCCCGGTCGCGGGGCTGCTGCTCGGGGCGGCGCTCGGGGCCGGACCGCTCGACGTCCTGCTCCACACCCCCGCCGGGCTGGCCTGCCTGCTGGCCGGGGCGGTCCTGGAGGGCCTCGGCCTGGTGTGGACGGCGCGGATCGTCCGGGCCGCGTCGCGGGGGGCCATCGAGGCGCCGGTGGACGGTGGACCGGCGGCCGTGGAGGGTGCGGGCCGCGGTTCGCTCCCGGGCACGGGTACGGGCCCGCGTCGTGGGCGGGACCGTGACCGCGAGGCCCGGCGGTGCGGCATCTCTCGGACCGGAACCCGTTCGGGGCGGCCGAACGGCGTGCCCCGGCCGGAGGTGATGCCGGCGTGATCCGGGGTGCGGGCGGCGTGGCCGTGGTTCCCGCGGTGACCGCCGGGGTTCTCCTGCTGCCCCGGACGGCTGTCCGGTGGGCGGCGCGGCGGCGGGCGGCAGCCTGGCTCCGGGCGGGGAACCGGTCGGCGGACCGGGCCCGGGGGCCATTCGTGCGGCGGCCCCGCGAGCGGCAGTCCCGGGCTCCTGATGGGGCCGGGGCGGATGCGTCCTGGCCGGGCGGCAACGGGTCGGTGCCGGTGGCCCTCGGTGCGGAGCGCGTACGGCGCGCCGTCGTGCCGGGCGGCGCCGCACTGATCGCGGCGGCGGTGCTCGGAGGAGCGGCCGGGCTGGTCGTCGGCGCGCTGTTGGCCGCGGGGCTGTACCGGTGGCTGCCGAGGCCGCGGTCACCGGCCGAACGGCGGGCCGCGCTGGAGGACGAGCAGCTGACCCGCCAGCTCCCGCTCACCGCGGAGCTGCTGGCGGCCTGCCTCGGCTCGGCTGCCTCGCCGGCCGTGGCGGTCGCGGCGGTCGGCCGGAGTGTCGGCGCTCCGATGGGGCCGCGGCTGGTGGCGATCGCGGCCGAGCTGGCCCTGGGCGCACCGCCGGAGGTCTGCTGGCTGCGCCTGGGCGAGGAGCACCCGCCCCTGGCGCCGCTGGCGCGCTGCCTGATGCGGACGAGCCTCAGCGGCGCTCCGGCGGCCATGCCGCTGACCGCGCTGGCGCATGGGCGGCGGTCGGAGGCCGTCCGCACGGCACATGCCCGGGTCCGGCGAGCCGGGGTGCTGGCCACGGCCCCGCTCGGGCTCTGCTTCCTCCCGGCGTTCGTGCTGATCAGCGTCGTCCCGGTGGTCCTCGGCCTTACCTCCCGCTTCGCGCAGGCACTGTGACCGTCTCTGCACCCGGGCCCAGCCTCCGGCAACCGGTCCGACACCGAATCATCGTCTTCGATCGAGGAGAGAACCCATGACCGCAGTCACGATGCCCAAGCCGGTCGGCGGCCCCCGCCGGCGCCGTCTGCTCGGAAGGCGCCGACGGCGAGCCGTCTGGGTGGTCGGCCGGGTCCGGCGGGCACTCGGGAGCGGGAACCCCGGTGGGGGCGACGGCCGGGGCCTGGAGTTGCGCTCGGCCAGGTCCGTGCGCAGGCCCGGTGGTCGGCCGGCCGGCAAGGGGAGGTCGGACGCCGGGATGACGACCGCGGAGTACGCGGTCGGGACACTCGGGGCGTGCGCGCTGGCCGCCGGGCTCTACAAGGTGGTGACCAGCGCGGCCGTCATCGGGACCCTGACCGATCTGCTGGACCGGGCGCTCCATGCGACGTGACGGTCGGCCCGCCCGGCGTGCGTCCTGGGGCGGGCGGTGCGCCGCGCGATGGCGCAGGCGGCAGTGGGCCCGGCGCCGGGGCGACGCCGGGTTCGCCACGGCCGAGACGGCGGTGGCCCTGCCCGCGCTGGTGTTGCTCGCGGCGATGCTGGTCTGGGGCGTGCTCGCGGCCAGCGCACAGCTCCGCTGCGTGGACGCCGCACGGGCCGGGGCCAGAGCGGCCGCCCGTGGTGAGACGGACGCCGTCGCCATCGCCCGCTCGGCCGCCCCGGCCGGGGCGGCCGTCCGGATCGCGGCCGAGGCCGACACCGTGCGGGTCACGGTCGAGGCGCGGTCGGCGGCTCCCGGCCGGCTTGCGGCCCTGCTGTCGGTGCGGCTCGGCGCGGCCGCCGTGGCTGCGCGGGAGGACACCCTGGGCGGTGGCAGCGGTGGCAGCGGTGGCGGGGCCGGTGCTGGAGGAGGTGGCGGCCCGTGGCCGGCCTGAGCGCGGGACTCGTCGGTCCGCTGTGGCGGGCGGCGGAACGGGCCGTGCGACTCCGGACCAGCCGTGCAGCGGCGAGGGCGGGGCGGGGGCCCGACGCTGGTTCGGCGACGGTCTGGCTGGTCGCGTTCGCGGTGCTCGGGTGTGCAGCGTTCACCGCGACCCTCGCGGTCGGCGTGGTGGTGGGCGCCCGCCACCGGGCGGAGGCGGCCGCGGACCTCGCCGCCCTCGCGGCGGCCGACCGGCTGTTGCTCGATCCGGACGGCGGGTGCGCGCGGGCGGTCGGTGTGGCCGCTGCACAGCGGGCCACAGTGGTCTCCTGCGCGGTCGACCGGGAGGCGGATGCCGTCGAGGTGGTGGCCGAAGTCCCGGTCGCCGGAGTGCCGGGGCGACTGCCGGTCGGTCCGGCCCGTGCCCGGTCGCGGGCCGGACCGGTTCGCGCGGCGCCCGCTCCGGCCGGAGCCGGAGCGGGCGTGGACCTCAGCGCCGTGGGCGGCTCATGAGCCCCCGGTACCGGGCTCCCGGGGTTCGCCCGTCCGGTCCTGACCCTCCGGGCCGGCGGGCCCGCCAGTCGGGCCCTGTCCGTCCGGCGAGGCCTGTCCCCCGGCCGCTGCCTGTCCGCCAGCCGAGGGTGCGCCGTCCGGTTCGCCCGGCGAGTCCGCCTCGCCGGCCCTGCCGGGCTCGCCAGGTCCTTCCGGCCCACCCGATTCGTCTTGTCCGCCCTGTCCGCCCGGTGCGGCCGGTGCGGCCGGTGCGGCCGGTGCGGCCGTGCCGTCCCCGACCGGGCCCGCCTCTTCGTCGGCGTGCCCGTCACCCGCCGCCGGTGCTCCGGCCAGCAGGACGTCCAGCAGTCGGACGGCGGCCGCCTTGTCCAGCGGGTCGTTGCCGTTGCCGCATTTGGGCGACTGCACGCACGAGGGGCAGCCGCGCTCGCACTCGCAGGCCGCGATCGCCTCCCGGGTCGCGGTCAGCCACTGGACGGCGCGCCGGAAGCCGCGTTCGGCGAAGCCGGCCCCGCCGGGGTGGCCGTCGTAGACGAACACGGTCGGCAGTTCGGTGTCGGGGTGAAGCGGCACCGAGACGCCGCCGATGTCCCACCGGTCGCAGGTGGCGAACAGCGGCAGCAGGCCGATGGACGCGTGCTCGGCGGCGTGGGCGGCGCCCGGCAACTGGTCGGGCGGGATCTCGGCGTCGAGGAGCTGGTCCTCGGTGACGGACCACCAGACCGCCCGGGTGCGCAGGGTGCGGGGCGGCAGGTCGAGCTTGGTCTCGCCCATGATCTCCCCGGTGGAGATCCGCTTGCGGAGGTAGCCGACCACCTGGTTGACCACCTCCACCGAGCCGAAGCTGAGCCGCCCTTCGCCCCAGTCGATCGAGGTGTCGGTGGAGAGCACGGAGATGGAGGTGATGTCCCGGGCGGCCGTCGTGTAGGGCGGGTCGGCCGGCTCGACCAGTGCGACGGAGGTCTCCAGGTCGAGCTCCCGGACGAGGTAGCTGCGCCCCTGGTGCAGGTGGACGGCGCCGGTGTGGACGGTGGTGTGGGCCGCCGCGGCGTCCACGGTGCCCAGTAGCCGGCCGGTCGGGGCCTCGACGATCTGCACCGGGCTGCCGCCGCTGCCGCGCAGGTCGACGGCGTCGGCGGCCCGTTCGCGGCGGGTCCAGTACCAGGAGCCGCCGCGCCGGCGGAGCAGTCCGCGGTGTTCCAGGACGGGCAGCAGCGGGCCGGTGGACGGGCCGAACAGCTCCAGGTCGGCGTCGGTGATCGGGAGTTCGGCGGCGGCCGCGCACAGGTGCGGGGCGAGAACGTGCGGGTTGTCCGGATCGAGCACGGTGGCCTCGACAGGGGTGGCGAAGAGGGCCTCCGGGTGGTGCACCAGATAGGTGTCCAGCGGGTCGTCGCGTGCGATCAGGACGGCGAGCGCTCCCTGGGCCTCCCGCCCGGCGCGGCCGGCCTGCTGCCAGAGCGAGGCCCGGGTGCCGGGGTAGCCCGCCATCAGGACGGCGTCGAGGCCGGAGATGTCGACCCCGAGTTCGAGGGCGGAGGTGGAGGCGAGGCCGAGCAGCCGGCCGGTGTGCAGCGCGCGTTCGAGGGCCCGGCGCTCGTCGGCGAGGTAGCCGCCGCGGTAGGCGGCCACGCGGTCGGCGAGCGGCCTGCCGAGCTGGTCCTGGGCCTGGAGGGCGACGAGTTCGGCGGCCCGGCGGGAGCGGACGAAGACGACGGTCCGGGTCTGCTGCTCGACCAGGTCGGTCAGCAGGTGGGCGGCCTCGGCGGTGGCGGTCCGGCGGACGGGGGCACCGTGCTCGCCGACGTTCTCGGTGAGCGGCGGTTCCCAGAGACCGAAGACCATCGGGCCGCGCGGGGAGGCGTCCTCGGTGACCGCCCGGGTGGCCAGCCCGGTCAGCCGGCGCGCGGTGGCGGCCGGGTCGGCGGTGGTGGCGGAAGCGAGCAGGAAGGTGGGGGAGGAGCCGTACCGGGCGCAGATCCGGCGCAGTCGCCGCAGCACCTGGGCGACGTGCGAGCCGAACACGCCCCGGTAGCTGTGGCACTCGTCGACGACCACGTAGCGGAGCGTCTTGAGGAAGGAGGACCAGCGCGCGTGGGCGGGCAGGATGCCGCGGTGGAGCATGTCGGGGTTGGTGAGCACGTACGAGGCGTACTGGCGCACCCATTCGCGCTCCTCCGGTGGAGTGTCGCCGTCGTAGAGCGCGGCGCGGACCCTGGGCGGGGCGAGTTCGGCGGCGCGGCGGCGCTGGTCGGCGGCGAGCGCCTTGGTCGGCGCCAGGTAGAGCGCGGTGGCGCCGCGTCCGTTCCGGGCCTCGGTGCCGTCCAGCAGGTCGCTCAGGACCGGAGCCAGATAGCCGAGCGACTTGCCCGAGGCGGTTCCTGTGGCGATCACCACGGAATGGCCGGTTTTGGCCAGGTTCATGGCTTCCGCCTGGTGGGTCCAGGGCTGTTCCACGCCCAGGTCGTGGGCGGCGGCCACGATCTCCGGACGGATCGAGTCGGGCCACGGCGAATAACGGGCAGGTCGGGCGGGAAGGTGCTCCGTATGGGTGAGCCGGTCCGACCGCCCCCGGGTGGCGGACAGGGTCGCGAGCAGTGCCTCAGGCAGGCTGTGACGGGGCGGCATGGGGACCCAGTGTGTCACCGGCGTGACGGAGAATCGTTGTAAGCCATCGTGCGGTCATGGTCGCAGGTGGTTGAATGTGGCCGTGACGGCCGTACGGCCGTGGGTCGCAGCGCCGAGGCTTGCCACGTGTTGGCTGGCGCGCCCGGGCTCGCGACCATGCGGTTGCGGCTGTCCGGCCGGAGATCGCACATGACGTAGCAAGGCAAGGTGCTGGAGGTTCCGTGGACCTGTCCCTGTCGACCCGTACAGTCGGCGATCGCACGGTCGTCGAGGTTGGCGGCGAGATCGATGTGTACACCGCCCCGAAGCTGCGTGAGCAGTTGGTCGAGCTCGTCAACGACGGCAACTACCACCTCGTCGTCGACATGGAGGGCGTGGACTTCCTCGACTCGGCCGGCCTCGGTGTGCTGGTGGGCGGTCTCAAGCGTGTGCGTGCCCATGAGGGTTCGCTGCGGCTGGTGTGCAACCAGGAGCGCATCCTGAAGATCTTCCGCATCACCGGCCTGACCAAGGTCTTCCCGATCCACACCTCGGTGGACGACGCGGTCAACTCGACCGACTGATGTGGCCGGGCCGGCCTCCGGGCCGGCCCGCCCGATCCATGCGTCCGGCGTGCCGGGGCCGCGGGGCGGCCTCGGTGGTCCCGGCCGCCTCGGAGCCGGTTGATGCCGGCTCACAGGGGCCGCATGCCCGGCCCCGGTCGGACACCCCGAGGGGGAATGATGGCAACCGTCGAACTTCGATTCAGTGCGCTTCCCGAGCACGTGCGTACGGCCCGGCTGGTCGCCGCGGCTGTCGCCAGACGGGCCGGAGTGGACGAGTCGGTGCTCGACGAGGTGCGTCTCGCGGTTGGCGAGGCCTGCTCCCGTGCCGTCGGCCTGCACCAGCGCGGTGGGATCACCGGCACGGTCCGGGTGGCGCTCAAGGACGAGGAGAAGCGTTTCCTCATCGAGGTCGAGGACGAGGCCGGCCCCGTCACCGCCCCGGCCGGCGCCGGAGCCGAGGGCGCCGATCCGGACGAGGACACCCTGGGCCTCGCGGTGATCACCGGCCTGGTCGAGGACCTGGAGGTCGCCGACGGTGCCGAGGGTGGCGTGATCCGGATGAGCTGGCCGGTCTCGGTCGACGCCGTCGCGGTCTGAGGCGCTCCCGCTCGCGCCGGTCCGCCTGCTCGGACGTCTGCATGGTTCGACGTACCCGTGAGGTGGCCTGCGCCTGTGCCGGCCTGCGCCTTGCCCTGGCCTTCGCCTGCGGTCCGGACCACGCGCCCGTGCGCCTGAGTCATCGCGTGCTTCCTGAGTCCGCGCGCGCGATTGCGTCCGTCGTCCAAGGGGGTCCCGGTCCATTCCCGGGGAGTCCATTCCCCGGGAGCGCGTTGACAAATTGTTGAGCCCGGCGGTTCGCTGCTTCCGGCACGACCGGGTCCGATCCTCGATCGGACCTGTCGCGGAAGAGGAAAGCCATGCGGATCCGCATACTCTGGCCGGCCGGGCAGGCCACCGCCACGCTCGACCCCACGCCCACCGCCGAGGCGCTCTGGGACGCGCTGCCGATCACTTCGTCGGCGAGTCTCTGGGGCGAGGAGGTCTATTTCGGCACGCCCGTCAGCGTGCCGCGCGAGGCCGGGGCCCGGCAGGTCGTCGAGCCGGGCACGGTCGCGTTCTGGACGGACGGCGACAGCCTGGCGCTGCCCTACGGGCCGACGCCGATCTCGCACGGTGACGAGTGCCGGCTGGCGAGCCCGTGCAACGTCCTCGGCGTGCTGGACGGGGACGCCCAGGTGCTGCGGACGGTCCGGGCGGGCGACTCGGTCCGCGTCGAGCGCGCCTGACCGGCCCGTGCCTGGTCCGGCCCCGGCACCCGGCCCCGAACCGGCCGGGTGGCGGCGTCCGGACCGGGGTCCCGGCCCGGGACGGGGTGCCGGCGGTCGGTGGAGGAGCGGGAGCGGGAACCGGGGGCCGGTCGGTGGCCGTGTAGGTTCGCAGTTCGACGACCCAAGACGACCGAAACCGAAAGGCTTCTCCCGGTGAACAAGCGACTGCTGGCCGTACCCGCGCTCGGCGCGCTGCTCGCGTTCGGCGCCGTCGGCTGCGGCGACGACAACACCAAGCAGCTGGAGTCCTGGGCGGCGAACGTCTGCGGCGCGGCCAAGGACCCGATCGCCCAGGCCCAGACCGCGCTCGCGGACACCGGCCAGGTGAAGACCGGCGAGGCGCCCGCGGACCTTCAGAAGCGCCTCTCCACGGACATCGGGCGTCTCGCCAAGACCAACCAGGACATCGCCGCGGCGATCGACTCCGCCGGGGCGCCCAAGGTGGACGACGGCGCGACCATCCAGAAGGACACCGTCGCCGAGCTGAACAAGGCGGCGGACGGCTACCTGGAGGTTCAGAAGAAGCTGGACGCGGTGTCCAACGCCGACCAGTCGAAGTTCGCGGACGGGCTGCGCAGCGTGGCGGACCAGATCCAGCAGCTGGCCTCGCTCTCCACCCAGGCGCAGGCCAAGCTGCAGCGCGGCGAGCTCGGTGCCGCGATGGCGAAGCAGGAGGGCTGCAAGCCGGGCTCGGCGGCGGCGGCTCCGACCGCCGGCGCCCCGGCCACGGGATCCCCGGCCACGGGATCCCCGGCCTCGGGCTCTCCGGCCCCGGGTACCCCGACGCCGGGGGCGACGGACCAGGCCGCCACGCCGGCCCCGTCCGGCTCGGCGTCCGGTGCACCAGCGACCGCCCCCGCGGCCACGTCCCCGACGACCCCCGCCGCCACGGCGAGCTGATCCTCACGGGCTGCCCCGGGCGAGCCGTCCGAGGGCAGCCCGCGACATCCGCCGGCCACCGGTAACCAGGCGCCGGGCGACGAGGCGCCAGGAGCCGGGCCCGTCCGCCGGACCACCATCAGCCGAGCCACCGGCCGCCTGCGCCGCCTGCACCGCCTGCGCCGCCTGCACCGCCTGCCGACAGGTCACCCGAGCGGGGAGAGCTCGGGCGGTGGCCGGGGGACAATGGCGGGGTGATCAGTAGCCCCGTTCTCGACCCGACCCGCCTCGCCAAGCTGCGCGAGGCGCTGCTCGCCGCCTCGTTCACCGCCGACGGCTGCCTCGACCTCCTCGGGCCCACCGGCTATGCGGCGCTGGCCCGTAGCGAGGCGGTCCCGGCGCTGCGTGCGACCCGCGGCGGCAGCCCGCTGGAGACGCTGGTGCGGCTGTTCCTGCTGCAGCAGCCCGTGCCGTACAAGGCGGCCGCCGCCGCGTTGCCGGTTGAGGACTGCCTGGCTGACGGCTGGCTGCGGCCGGACGGCGACCAGGTGCGCGCCACCGTGGACGTCCGCCCCTACGCCAACGAGGTCGCCGGCCTGCCCAGTTCGGACGCCTGGGTGGTCTCGGACCTGGGCTGCGCGGTCGGCGGCGCGGGCGGGATCGGCTCCGGCGAGACCGCGCACGGCGTGGCCCGCCGGGACCTGGTGCTCGGCGTGGGCGGCGCGTCCACCACGCTGGCCAACATCACCGTGCGCCGCCCGGTCCGGACGGCGCTGGACCTCGGTTCGGGCTCCGGGGTGCAGGCACTGCACGCCGCCCGGCACGCCCAGCGGGTCACCGCGACCGACCTCAACCCGCGCGCGCTGCGGTTCACCGAACTGACCCTGGCGCTCTCCGGGTTCGAGAACACCGGCACCGCTGCCGGCAGCCTCTTCGAGCCGGTCGGGGAGCGGCGGTTCGACCTGATCGTCTCCAACCCGCCGTTCGTCATCTCGCCGGCCGGCCGGTTCACCTACCGCGACGGCGGGATGGCCGGCGACGACCTCTGCCGCAGCCTGGTCCGCTCGGCCGCCGACCACCTGGAACCCGGCGGCTACTGCCAGCTGCTGGCCAACTGGCAGCACGTCAAGGGCGAGGACTGGCACGAGCGGCTGGCCGGCTGGGTCGCGGGCACCGGCCTTGACGCCTGGATCGTCCAGCGTGAGGTCCAGGACGTGGCCCAGTACGCCGAGTTGTGGCTGCGCGACGGTGGTGACCACCGCGGCCCCGGCGGCGACTACCAGGCCAGGTACGGGGAGTGGCTGGACGCCTTCGAGGCGGGCCGGGTCGAGGGCATCGGCTTCGGGTGGATCACGCTGCGGGCCAGCGCCGCCGAGCGGCCGACCGTCCGGGTGGAGGAGTGGCCGCACCCGGTCGAGCAGCCGCTCGGCCCGCACATCGAGAAGTGGTTCGACCGGCAGGACTTCCTGCGGACGCACGACGACGCGGGGCTGCTGGCCGCCCGGTACGTGCTGGCCGACGAGGTGGTCCAGGAGCAGGTCGGCGAACCCGGTGCGGAGGACCCCGAGCACGTCGTGCTGCGGCACAACCGCGGCATGCGGCGCGCGACCAAGGTGGACACGGTGGGCGCCGGGTTCGTCGGCGTCTGCGACGGCACGCTGTCGGCAGGCGAGATCGTGGACGCCATCGCGCAGCTGCTCGGCGAGGACCGCGTGGTGCTCCGCGACCGGGTGCCGGAGTCGCTGCGGATGCTCACCGAACAGGGCTTCATCCAGCCGGTCGCCTGACCGATCGACCGATCGGAGCCCGGGCCGTCCGCAGCCCGGGCTCCGTTCGGGGCTCGGACCCCGAGCTCCTCGGGCCTCCCGCAGCCTCGTGGCCACCCGGGCTGCCGCGGCCACCCGGGCTTCTCGGGCTATCCGCTTCTCGGGCAACCCGGGCTTCCGTGGCTACCCGGGCCCACGTGCAGCCGTCGGCCTGTCCGTCGTCCTCGGCCTGTCCGTCGCCGGGGAGGCGCGGACGGGCCGTTCGGGTTCATCTCGCGGTAGCCCCCGATTCTCCCGGCAGTCGTCGAACGTCTGTCCCTCGTTGCCCCTTGACTGTGAGGCTCTGTCCACAGGCTGTGGACAGAGCTGGGGGTGAGGGGTGGAGCCGACGACGGCGACGGTGGGCGGCATGGTGCTCGCGCTCTTCGGGGGCGCGCTGTTGCTCTGGTGCGCCGCTGAAGTGCGCCTTCGTCACCGACTGCGGCGGCGCGGTGTACCGGCGGCGTCCGTCCGGATCGCCTATGACCCGCGCCGTCCGAACCGCGTGGTGCTGGCGGCGGCGGAGACGAGCCGGGTCGCTCTGACGGATCTGCTGTGGGCGGCGCTCGGTACCGGCTGCCTGGTCGCAGGCGCCGTGTTGCCGGCGGTCGTCGCCACCCGCTGAGCCACACGGGCACCCGCTGTGCCACACGGGCACCCGCTGAGCCGCACCCGGGCACCCGCGCCGGCCCTCCCGGGCCGCGTCGGCCTTCCCGGCCCGCGCCGGCCGTCCCGACGCGAGGGCCGCGCCGACCGGCGCTGTACGCCGTACGTCGTAGACACCGTGCGCCCTGCGCCATACGCCGTGGGCCCACCCCTACCTCTACCACTGCCGCTGCCCCGGTCGCCGGTGCGGCGAATTTCCGTTGACAGATCTTGAAATCCGTCATTCCATCCTTCGAAACCCGCCGAAGCCCCCCTCCACGGGGCGCGATGCTCCATCATCGGGTTACCGTTCGAGTGGCGTCGGTCGGCCTTGCCGGTGAAAAAGCGGGATCCGTCCGTTTGACAAGGGTGGCCGGGGTACGGTCACACTCCGCTGGTGGGGTCGTCGTACAGCGGCAGCCCCGGGACGGTGGAGGGGTCGGGCGGAGCGCAGCCCGTGCTGCCAGCGCCGACCAGCTCACATAACGACCGGGAGAGAAGAGCGAAGGTGTCCCCGAGCAGCGAGACCGCGCACGGACAGCGACTCGTCATTGTCGAGTCGCCGGCCAAGGCGAAGACGATCAAGGGCTACCTGGGCCCCGGCTACATCGTCGAGGCGAGCGTCGGGCACATCCGCGACCTGCCCAGCACGGCCGCCGAGGTCCCGGACAAGTACACGGGCGAGGTGCGCCGCCTCGGCGTGGACGTCGACCACGACTTCGCTCCCATCTACGTGGTCAACGCTGACAAGAAGTCCCAGGTCAGCAAGTTGAAGTCGCTGCTCGCGGAGTCCGACGAGCTCTTCCTCGCCACCGATGAGGACCGCGAGGGCGAGGCCATCGCGTGGCACCTCCAGCAGGTCCTGAAGCCCAAGGTGCCGGTGCACCGCATGGTGTTCCACGAGATCACCAAGTCGGCGATCCAGGAGGCCGTGGCCAACCCGCGCGAGCTGAACCAGCGCCTGGTCGACGCCCAGGAGACCCGCCGCATCCTCGACCGCCTCTACGGCTTCGAGGTCTCGCCGGTGCTGTGGAAGAAGGTCATGCCGAAGCTCTCGGCCGGCCGCGTGCAGTCGGTCGCGACCCGCCTCGTGGTCGAGCGCGAGCGCGAGCGTATGGCCTTCCGCACCGCTTCCTACTGGGACCTGGTCGGCACCTTCGGCACCGGCCGCACCCCGGCCGACGCCGCCAACCCGGAGACCTTCGGCGCCCGCCTCTCCGCCGTCGACGGCAAGCGGATCGCCAGCGGCCGCGACTTCGGCCCGGACGGTCGGCTGAAGGCGAGCAGCACCAACACCCTGCACCTGGACGAGCAGGCCGCCCGCGCGCTGGCCGCCGCCCTGGAGCAGACCGCGTTCAGCGTCCGCAGCGTCGAGTCCAAGCCCTACCGCCGCTCGCCGTACGCGCCGTTCCGCACCACCACGCTGCAGCAGGAGGCCAGCCGCAAGCTGGGCTTCGGCGCCAAGCGGACCATGCAGGTGGCCCAGAAGCTGTACGAGAACGGCTTCATCACCTATATGCGTACCGACTCGACGACGCTCTCGGACACCGCCGTGGCGGCCGCCCGCGCGCAGGTCACCCAGCTCTACGGCGCCGACTACCTGCCGGACGCGCCGCGCACGTACGCCAGCAAGGTGAAGAACGCGCAGGAGGCGCACGAGGCCGTCCGCCCGTCCGGCGACCGCTTCCGCACCCCGGCCGAGACCGGTCTGACCGGTGACGACTTCCGGCTCTACGAGCTGATCTGGATGCGCACCGTCGCCTCCCAGATGAAGGACGCGGTCGGCCAGTCGGTCACCGTCAAGGTCGGCGGCCGCGCCGCGGACGGGCGGGACGCCGAGTTCTCCGCCTCCGGCAAGATCATCACCTTCCACGGCTTCCTCAAGGCCTACGTCGAGGGCGCGGACGACCCGAACGCCGAGCTCGACGACCGCGAGCGCCGGCTGCCCCAGGTCGCCGAGGGCGACCCGCTGGCCGCCGAGCAGCTCACCCCGGAGGGCCACGCGACCAAGCCGCCGGCCCGCTACACCGAGGCGTCGCTGGTCAAGGAGCTGGAGGACCGGGAGATCGGCCGCCCCTCCACCTACGCCTCGATCATCGACACGATCATCGGCCGCCGCTACGTCTTCAAGAAGGGGACGGCGCTCGTGCCGTCGTTCCTCTCCTTCGCCGTGGTCAACCTGCTGGAGAAGCACTTCGGCCGGCTGGTCGACTACGACTTCACCGCGAAGATGGAGGACGACCTCGACCGGATCGCCGCCGGTGAGGCGCAGTCCGTCCCGTGGCTGAAGCGCTTCTACTTCGGCGAGGGCGAGGGCCACGCGACCGGTGGCGCCGCCGAGGCCGGCAACGGCGACGGCGACCACCTGGGCGGTCTGAAGGAGCTGGTCACCGACCTCGGCGCCATCGACGCCCGGGAGATCAGCTCGTTCCGGATCAGCGAGGACATCACGCTGCGGGTCGGCCGCTACGGCCCGTACGTCGAGCGTGCCTCCGCCGTCGAGGGCGAGCCGGGCCAGCGCGCCGACATCCCGGACGACCTGCCGCCGGACGAGCTCACCGTCGAGCTCGCCGAGGAGCTGCTGGCCAGCCCGAGCGGCGACTACGAGCTCGGACCCGACCCGGTCAGCGGCAACATGCTGGTCGCCAAGAAGGGCCGCTTCGGCCCCTACGTGACCGAGATCCTGCCGGAGGGCACGCCCAAGACCGGCAAGAACGCCGTGAAGCCGCGCACCGCCTCGCTGCTCAAGACGATGTCGCTGGACACCGTCACGCTGGAGGACGCGCTGAAGCTGCTCTCGCTGCCGCGCGTGGTCGGCGTCGACGCTGAGGGCGTGGAGATCACCGCGCAGAACGGCCGGTACGGCCCGTACCTCAAGCGCGGTACCGACTCCCGCTCGCTCGCCAGTGAGGAGCAGATGTTCACGGTCACCCTGGAGGAGGCCCTGGCCATCTACGCGCAGCCGAAGCAGCGCGGCCGGGCCGCCGCCGCCCCGCCGCTCAAGGAGCTGGGCACCGACCCGGTCAGCGAGCGCCCGGTGGTGGTCAAGGACGGTCGCTTCGGCCCGTACGTCACCGACGGCGAGACCAATGCCACGCTGCGCAAGGACGACGACGTCGAGACCATCACGCCGGAGCGCGGCTACGAGCTCCTGGCGGAGAAGCGGGCGCGCGGTCCGGTGAAGAAGGCCGCCAAGAAGGCCCCGGCGAAGAAGGCGGCCGCGAAGAAGACGGCCACCAAGACCGCCGCGACCAAGACGGCGGCCAAGAAGACCGCGGCCAAGAAGACGACGACGACCAAGACGACCACCGGCAAGACGACCACGGCCAAGGCGGCCGTGAAGAAGACGGCCGCCACGAAGACCGCGGCGAGCAAGTCCGCGACGAGCGGGACCGCCACGGACGAGGGCTGATCCGTCCCCGGCGGCGGAAACCCGGGCCCGTGCCCCTCCCTCCCGGGGAGAGGCGCGGGCCCGCGGCCGTCGGGCCCCGGGGAGAGGTGCGGGCCCGCGGCCGTCGGGGAGCCGTGCGGGCTGCGTCACAACCCTGCAATGACCGGCATGCGGAGGCCCGCTTCCCTCTTTTACGACCTGCCCCGACCGCTACGCTGACCGTATGACGAGCGAGGAGCAGCCCACCCCCAGCGCCCCCGCGGCCACGAGACCCGGTACGCCCGACCTCCTGGAGGTCGTCCCCGCCGGAACCCCCGGTGAGCGGGCCCGCGCGCTGCTGCGGCTGCGCCCGTACCGGAGGCTCTGGACCACCCAGCTGATCGGTGGCACCGCCGACCGGCTCGGGTTCCTGGTGCTCCTCGCGCTGACCGTGATCGCCGCCGCCCTCGGTGGCCAGTTCGGCGACCTGCCGCGCAACCTCGCCTTCGCGGTCGCCGCGGTCTTCGCCGCCCGGTTGGCCGCGACCGGGCTGGTCGGCGTCGCCCTGCTCGGCCCGGTGCACGGGCTGCTCGCCGGAAAGCTGGACCGCCGCTGGACGCTCTTCGGCGCGGACGTGCTGCGGGCCGTGCTGGTCGGCATCGCGCCGTGGTGGATCGTCTGGCTGGGCTCCGGCCCCAGGCCGTCCGGCGCCGCGACCTACGTGCTGCTCGGCACGGTCTTCGTGACCGGCACCGCCGAGCGGGTCTGGGCCATCGCCAAGGCCGCCGCCGTGCCGGGCCTGCTCCCCCCGGCCAACCCGTACGCGCCGGCCGCCGAGCAACGCCCCTCCGCCGCCGACCTGGACACCGTCCGGACGCTGGACCGCCGCACCGGCTGGGGCACCGTGCCCCTGGCCGCCGCCGCGCTGGTCGCGCTCACCCTGGTCAACAACGTCTTCGCCGCCCTCGGCTCGGACTGGCTGCGCGCCCACCAGACCACCTTCGCCGCGCTCGGCGCGGCCGCCCTGTTCGCGGTCGCGGCCGTCCGGGTGTACCTGCAGCAGCTGCCCGGCGGCCCGGGGGCCGTCGCCCCGCACTCCCCGCTCCAGGGCCTGCGCGCGCCGACCGACGCCACGCCCGGCCCCGCTCTGCGCAAGGGCCGCACCGGCTCCGCCCCCTACTTCACCTTCGCGGTCGCCGCCGGGTACGCCTCGATGGCGGGTGTCGCCGCGCTCGCGCTGCTGACCGCCGCCGAGCACCGGGCCGGCCCGATCGGCTACGGCCTGCTGGTGCTGGCCGCCGTCGGCGTCCCGGCGCTCGGCGTCCGGGTGACCAGGGCCACCCTGCCCGCGCTCTCCCGCCGCCGGCTGCTCGCGCTCGCGTTGCTGGTCGAGGGCGTCGCGCTGATCCTCGCGGGCCTGGTGCTGAACTTCGTGCTGGTCCTGCTGCTGACCGTGCTGGCCGCGCTGGCCGCCGGGATCGTCGTCTCGACCGGTCGGACCCTGCTCGCCCAGGAGGTCGAGGAGTCCCGGCTGCCGAAGGTCACCGAGCACCTGTTCGCGGTGCTGCGGGCCGTGGTGGCCGCCGCGCTGGTGGTCGTCCCGCTGATCGCCGCCGCCTACGGGAACGTCGAGTACGGGACGGTCGAGCCCGGCTCGTTCACCTTCATCCACGGCGGTGCCGCCCTCGCGGTGGCCACCGCGGGCCTGTTCACCCTGGTGCTCGCCGCCGTCGTGCTGCTGAAGACCGACGACCGCCGGGGCACCGCGCCGTTCGGCCGGGATCTGCTGGACGCCCTCCGCGGCGGTGCCGGGCTCCCGCCGCACCGGACGACCGGCACCGGCTTCTTCATCGCCCTGGAGGGCGGCGACGGCGCCGGCAAGTCCACCCAGGCGCAGGCGCTCGCCGAGTGGATCCGCGGCAAGGGCCACGAGGTGGTGCTCACCCGCGAGCCCGGTGGCAGCCCGGTCGGCCAGCGGCTGCGCGGGCTCGTCCTGGACGTCGCCAACACCGGCCTCTCGCACCGCGCCGAGGCGCTGATCTACGCCGCCGACCGCGCCGAGCACGTCGAGAACGTGATCCGGCCCGCTCTCGCCCGTGGCGCGGTGGTGATCACCGATCGCTACATGGACTCCTCCATCGCCTACCAGGGCGCCGGCCGCGACCTGGCCGCGACCGAGGTCGCCCGGATCTCGCGCTGGGCGATCGGCGGGCTGCTGCCCGACCTGACCGTCGTGCTGGACGTCGACCCGACCAAGGCCCGGGAACGGTTCACCGAGGCGCTGGACCGGCTGGAGTCCGAGCCGACCGAGTTCCACCAGCGGGTGCGCGCGGGCTTCCTCGCGCTGGCGGCCGCCGACCCCGCCCGTTACCTGGTCGTCGACGGCAGCCAGCAGCCCGGCTCCGTCACCACGGCGATCCGCCACCGGCTCGACCGGGAGCTGCCGCTCTCCGAGCAGGAGAAGGCCGCCCGCGTCGAGCAGGAGCGGCTCGCCCGCGAGGAGGCGGAGCGCCGCGCGGCCGAGGAGGCGCGGAAGAAGGCCGAGGCCGAGGCTGCCGAGCGCAAGCGGCAGGAGCTGCTGGAGCAGCTGCGGGCCGAGCAGGCGGAGAAGGAGCGGCTGGCCAAGGAGGAGGCCGAGCGCAAGGCCGCGGAGGCGGCGCGCAAGGCCGCCGAAGAGGCCCGGCGCAAGGCGGAGGAGGAGGCCCGCCGGCGCGCCGAGGAGGAGGCGAGGCTCCGCGCGGCCGAGGAGGCGCGGCTGGCCGCCGAGGCCGCCGAGCGCAAGCGGCTCGCCGAGGAGGCCGCCGCGCAGGCGGAGCTCCAGCGGCAGCGGGAGCTGCAGCGCGAGGAGCAGCGCCGTCGTGCCGAGGAGGCGCTGCAGCGGGCCGAGGAGGCCCGGCTGGCGCAGGCCGCGGCGCTGGCGGCGGCGGCCGCCGCAGCGGCGGAGGCGGCCGAGCGGGCGGAGCGGGCGGCTGCCGCCGAGGCTCCGGCGCCTGCCCCGTCCCCGGCTTCGGCTCCGACGCCGTCCCCGGCTCCGGCGCCCGGTGACGCGGTGACCACCGAGCTGCGGGTGGTGAAGGAGCGGGGCGCCGACGACGTCACGCAGGAGATCTCCGAGCGGGACCGCCGGGCGGCCGTCCGGGCCGCCGAGGCGGCTGCGGCCGGCGGGGCCACGGCGAGCGGTGCTCGGGGTGACGGCTCTCGAGCCGGTGGTGCCTCGGAGGTCGACGTGACGGCCAAGCTGCCGGTCGTGCCCGGTACGCCGGTGCCCCCGGTGCCCCCGGTGCCCCCGGCGGCCCCGGCGACTCCCGCCGCGGCGGACGAGACGGCCGTGCTGCCCCGGATCCCCGCGGCAGACGCCGACCGTGGTGCCACCGACCGGACCGAGCTGCTGCCCCGGATCGAGTCGGCCGGTCCTTCCACACCTGCCGGCCCTGCTGGTCCCGCAGGTCCGGCCGTGCCGCCGGGCCTCTGGCGGGACGAGCCGACCGGGCGCGCCGCCCACGCCCACCAGGAGCAGCCGGTCGACAGCACGCGCGAGCTGCCCGTGGTCGACGACGAGGAACAGCAGCCCGCCGTCGAGCCGCGGCCCCGGCCCTCCTGGGCCGAGGAGACGCCGATGGACGACCTGCCGAGCCTCACCGACACCCTGCTCGGCTCGCGTGACGAGTGGGCCCGCTGGGAGCAGGGCGGCGCCGGGGAGTCCGGCCCCCGAGACCCGCGTGTCCACTACGGCGCCGGCACGGCGGACCAGGGCGGTCAGCCGGGTGACCCCGGTCGGCCCGGTGCGGGCGACCGCGGGCAGGAGGGGCCCGGGGACAAGGGCAAGGGCGGCCGGCGCTGGCGGCGCCGGAGCTGACCCGGCGCAGGACCGGAGGCCGCAGGCTGCAGGCCGGCGGAGGCGGTGGCCTGCCGCGTCGGCGGCCGGACGGGCCGGGCCGGCAGCGGGCGGTGCGGTGAGCGGTACAGCGGGCGGTGCGGTGAGCGGTACAGCGGGCGGTGCGGTCAGCGGTGCGTCGGGCGGTGCGGTCGGGGCGCGGTGCTCCGGCGGCACCGCCCGCTGTCGTCCCCGCCCCGTATGCTCGACGGCGGAAACCGCCCCGGGCCGCGTGCCCTGAGGCAGCGCGGACACGGCGTTCGGGCCGGTCCGGGGCCGCAGGGCGATCAGCACGAGGCAAGTAGTCCGTACGAGGTGGCTCGTACCGAACTTGGGAGCAGCAGTGGCCGTCTGGGACGACCTGGTGGGCCAGGAGCGCGTGGTCGAGCAGCTGACCGCCGCCGCCCGGGCGGCCGGGGCCACGGTCGCCGCCGGGCGCGGGGCGGCACCCGAGCCGGGCGGCAACGCCTCGCTGATGACGCACGCCTGGCTGTTCACCGGTCCGCCCGGGGCGGGTCAGACCACCGCCGCCCGCGCCTTCGCCGCCGCTCTCCAGTGCACCAGCCCGGACCTCGCGCTCGGCGGCACGCCCGGCTGCGGCTTCTGCGACGGCTGCCACACCGTGATGGCGGGCAGCCACGCCGACGTGAAGTACGTCCGCACCGACGGCCTGTCGATCGGCGTCGGCGACATGCGCGACCTGGTGCTGCGCGCGTCCAGCTACCCGACCGGTGGCCGCTGGTCGGTGATCCTGGTCGACGCCGCCCACCGGCTCACCGAGGCCGCCGCCAACGCCCTGCTCAAGGGCGTCGAGGAACCGTCCCCACGCACCGTCTGGCTGCTCTGCGCGCCGTCCGTGCAGGACGTGCTGCCCACCATCCGCTCGCGCTGCCGGCTGCTGGTGCTGCGCCAGCCCGCCGCCGAGGCCGTCGCCGACATGCTGGTCCGGCGCGACGGCGTCGATCCCGAGACCGCCCGCTTGGCCGCGCTCGCCGGGCAGGGGGACATCGAGCGCTCCCGCCGCCTGGCCGTGGACGAGCAGGCCCGCACCCGGCGCACCGAGGTGCTGCGGATCCCGCTGGAGGTCTCGGACATCGGCGGTTGCCTGGCCGCCGCCCAGCGCCTCGTCGACACCGCGAAGGCCGACGCCGAGGCGCTCGCCGAGACCCAGGACGCCAAGGAGACCGACGACCTCAAGGCCGCGTACGGCGCGGCCGAGGGCGGCAAGGCCCCGCGCGGGATGGCCGGGGCGGTCAAGGAGCTGGAGAAGCGGCAGAAGAGCCGCGCCACCCGGACCCGCCGGGAGACGCTCGGTGTCGCGCTGCTGGACCTGCTCGGTTTCTACCGGGACGTGCTCGCCCTGCAGCTCGGCTCGGCCGGCCCGCTGTCCAACGAGGACCAGCGGCAGGCGCTGAACCGGGTCGCCCAGGCCGGTCCGCCGGAGAGCACGCTGCGGCGGATCGAGGCCGTGCTGGCCTGCCGGCAGGCGCTGGACCGCAACGTCGACCCGCTGCTCGCGGTGGAGGCGATGACGGTCGCGCTGCGGGCGGGCTGAGGCGTCCGGCCGTCGTGCGGGCGGGCGGGCGGCGTCTCGCGGCGTCGTCGGTCCCCCGGCCTGCTCGGCCTGCGGCGTCTCGCGGCGCCCTCGGTCCCCGGCGCGCTCCGGGCCGGTCGAGGCCCGGGACTACCGGATAGGGCTTCCCGCCCTAGCCGCACGTCCCACCTTCGAGTGAACGGGCAGTACGCGCCGCGCACACCGGCGTGTGACCGCCGGGTCGTCTTGCACGCTGGGGCCGACTGCGCCCCGACGGCGGGGCCGTCGCGTCCCGTCCGGCACCGGCGCCCACCGGTGGCCCGGCCCTCCTCCCGAGGCGGTGCGTCCCATGGTCCGTTCGCTCCTCGTCGTTCCCCTGCTCGCCGCCGCCGCGGGCGGTGTCTGGCTCGCCCGCGGCGCCCTGCAGCGCTGGCGCGACCTGCGGGCCGCCGAGACCTACGAGCTGACGGGTGACCAGCGTCCGATGCTGCTGCGGGCGGCCGGGGCGATGGTCTGCGGCGTCTTCGTCACGCTGCTCACCGTGCTGACGGCGCTCGGGACGTTCGGGGCGCTCGGGTCGTCGGAGTCGCGGTCCGGGTCCGCGGAGCTGGCCGCCGACCCGGCCGACGGCGCCGCGGCCGGCGGCGGGCGGCAGGCGGCGCCCCCGGCGGCCGACGGCGCGCCGGCCACCGCGCCCGCGTCCGGCGCCGCTCCCGCTGCCGCGCCTGGTGCCGTTCCCGCCGTGCCGGCCGCCGCGTCCGCCCCGGGCGCCGCGCCGGCGGCCGCACCGGCGACCAGCCGGTTCGACAGCGTCGGCCACCCGGGCGGCGGGGAGCTGCTGCAGTCCGCCGTCCTCGGTCCGGACGGACACCCGCGCAACGTCCGGGTCTGGCTGCCGGCCCAGTACGCCAAGGAGCCGAACGCTCGGTTCCCCGTGGTCGTGATGCAGGCCGCCACCCCGCGGAAGACCGCCGACGCCGAGGTCCCCGACGTCTTCGAGGGCCTGAGCTCGGCCGTCCAGACCGGCAAGGCCCGGCCGTTCATCCTGGTCGCCCCCGAGGCCCCGAACGGCACCGAGCACCCCTGCGACCTGGTCGCCGCCGCGCCGCAGGCCGTCGCCGACGACGCCGCGCTGCGCACCACCATCGCGGCGGCCTTCCGGACCCTGCCGCCCGGGCCGGCCTCCTGGGGCACGCTCGGTGTGGAGGGCGGAGCGCCCTGCGCCGCGGCCGCCGGCCTGGCACGCCCCGACCTGTACGGCGCGGCCGCCGCGGTCTCCGGCCGGTTCGACACCGCCGCGCTGGCCCTGACCGGAGCCGAGGCCCCCGCCAACGCCGCCCCCAAGCTGTTGCTGGCCGCCGCCAAGGCCGACGCCGCCGGGCTGGACGCCGCCCGCAAGCTGCAGGCCGCGCTGCGCGGCGGGACCGGTGCGGCGGCCCGCGCCGACGTGCGGATCTCCGACAACGTCCAGGACTACACGCCGGACCGGGAGCGGCTGCGGCTGGTCCGGCAGGCGGCGCAGTACCTGGCCGAGACCCTGGCCAAGCCGTCCTGAGCAGGGCCGCAGCGAGGACTACGCTTCGACGTACCCGGGGTGCCGGCACCGGCCGCGCCCCTGCACCCGAGGGGGAGCGGATGAGGGCAGAGCGGGACCGGCACTCGACGGCGGTGGTCGCGCTGCTGGCGGTGGCCGGGCTGCTGCTCGGCGGGTGCTCCTCCGCGGGGTCGACCACCGCGTCCACCCCCGGCTCCGCCTCCTCGGACACGGCCGGGTCGACGGCCGCCGGGGGCCCGGCAGCCGGTACAGGGGCGTCCCCGGCCGTGGCCTCGGCTTCGGGCGCGCTCCCGGTGGGGGACGCCCGGCCCGGTGCCACACCGCTGGAACCGCTTCCGGCGGCCGTTCCCGCCGCCCTGGCTCCGTACTATGGGCAGAAGCTCGACTGGCAGCCCTGTGACGACGGCTTCGAGTGCACCACCTTCAAGGTGCCGCTCGACTACGCGCACCCGGAGGGCGGGGACCTCGCCCTGTCGGCGGTCCGGGCCCCGGCGCTCCCGGCCGACTCGGGGAGCGGCCCGGGCCCCGCGGGGGCGGGCCGCCTCGGTTCGCTGCTGCTCAACCCGGGGGGCCCCGGCGGCTCGGCGGTCGAGTACGTGGAAGCCGCCGCGAGCAGCTTCGACAGCGGCGTGCGCGCCCGGTACGACCTGGTCGGCCTCGACCCGCGCGGGGTCGGCCGCAGCAGCCCGGTCACCTGCCTGAGCGGCGAGCGGATGGACGCCTACACCGCCGTCGACATCACCCCCGACGACCAGGCCGAGATCGACGCCCTGGTGGCGGCCGACAAGGAGTTCGCCGAGGGCTGCCGCCGGCAGGCCGGAGACCGGCTCGGCCACCTCGGCACCGTCGAGGCGGCCCGGGACATGGACGTGCTCCGGGCACTGGTCGGTGACGAGCGGCTCAACTACGTCGGCAAGTCGTACGGGACCTTCCTCGGCGCGACCTACGCCGGGCTCTTCCCCACCCGCACCGGCCGGATCGTGCTGGACGGCGCGATGGACCCGTCGCTCGACTCGCTCGGCGGCAACCGCACCCAGGCCGGCGGCTTCGAGACCGCCTGGGCGGCCTTCGCCCAGGACTGCGTCAAGCGGGAGGACTGCCCCCTCGGCCGGACCGAGCAGCAGGCCGGCGAGCAGCTCACCGCCCTGTTCCAGGCCGTCGACGCCCGGCCGCTGCCCACCAACGACTCCGCCCGCCGGCTCACCGAGGCCCAGGCCACCACCGGCGTCATCCAGGCCATGTACGCCGACTTCCTCTGGCCGAGGCTGCGCACCGCGCTCGCCGACGCGAAGGCCGGCGACGGCACCGGCCTGCTCAAGCTCTCGGACTCGTACTACGACCGCGGCCCGGACGGCTCGTACCCCAACCTGATGTTCGCCAACATGGCGGTGAACTGCCTGGACCTGCCGGCCCCGTTCGCCGGCCCGGCCGACGTCCAGCGGGCGGTGCCGGACTTCGAGCGGTCCTCGCCCCGGTTCGGCCGCGACATGGCCTGGATGGCGCTGACCTGCGGCTACTGGCCGGTGCGGGCCACCGGCTCGGCGCACACCGTCCGGGCGGCCGGCGCGGCCCCGATCGTCGTCGTCGGCACCACCCGCGACCCGGCCACCCCGTACGCGTGGGCGCAGTCCCTGGCCGGCCAGCTGGAGTCCGGCCGGCTGCTGACCTACGAGGGGGACGGCCACACCGCCTACGGCCGCCGAGACGCCTGCGTCGACGGCGCCGTCAACCGGTACCTGCTGGGCGGCGAGGCGCCGGAGAACGGCAAGCGCTGCGGGGCCTGACGGCGGTGGCGGCTGGGCGGTCGGGCCGCTGTGCCGCGGGTGATGGCCGCAGGCGCGACGCGGGGCTTACACGAAGCAGATGATTTCCGCTTCAACCTCTCGCGGGTACGACGTTACGATGAGCGCCCCGCCCCCACCTGCCACCCTCACCGGAGCGCACCGTGCTCGGAGTCAACGACCTGGCGACCTACGTCCTCGGCGCCCTCGCCATCATCCTCCTCCCTGGCCCCAACTCCCTGTACGTGCTGTCCGTCGCCGCCCGCAAGGGCGTCCGGACCGGCTACACCGCCGCCGCCGGCGTCTTCGTGGGCGACTTCACGCTGATCAGCCTGACCTCGCTGGGCGCCGCCTCGCTCCTGGAGGCCAACCCGGCGGTCTTCGCCGTGGTGAAGTTCGGCGGCGCTGCGTACCTGCTCTGGATCGGCGTCGGCATGCTCCGCGCGGCCCGCCAGCTCTGGCGCGAACACCGCGCCGCCGACCCCGACGCCGCCGCCGCGGCCCCCACCCCGGAGTCCACCGAGCGCCCGTTCCGCCGCGCCCTGGTGATCAGCCTGCTGAACCCCAAGGCCATCCTCTTCCTGCTCTCCTTGGTTATCCCGAGTAAGACAGGATTGTATGGGCAGTCAGTCATGCGCGGTAGAGCCTTCTGTACTGACTGAGCCTCACACCCCAAAGGGGATGGCCTTGACGGGCCGACGGGGACGCAAGAGGCCCCCGCCCGGGTTGTCCCGGGCGGGGGCCTCCGTCGTCTTACTTCACCTGGTGTGCGGTGCGGCGGTGCGGGGGGACCGCCCAGCAGTCGAGCGCGCGGAAGCGCAGAAGGCCGTCGGTCCACGGTCGGGGGTCACGCAGGGCACGGGGTTCGTGGCGTACTTCCCAGCACTGACCCGCCAGGATCGACCATCCTTCGTCACGGCACCGCTTGAGTCCCCGGGTGTTGCCTTCGCGGGCGCCGTTGGGGAGGGTCACGATGAACGCCTTCGCGGCCATCAGGCCACCGCCCCGACGAGCGTGTGCGCGCCCGGGTAGGTGTATCCGGGGTCGGGGTGGTTTGTGGCTGCTGCAGCAGCCGCTGCTCGACGGAATGCCTGTTGCCTGGCCTCGTATGCCGCTTCGATCGCGTCGAGTTCACGACGCCAGGCGTCCTGGTCGATGTATGGGCGGACCAAGGTGCCGGCCGGGGGTTCGTCGAGGTGCGGGCACGCCATGAGTTCCGTCGGGGCCGCAACGAGGTGCGGGTCGAGGATTGTCCGCGGTCGACTGTTCAGGTCGACGCCAGATGGGTGGATCGGTTCGGGAGCGGCGGCCGGCGGGGTGAGCCACGCGAGGGCGGTTTCCCGCAGAGCGGTGCGGCGCTGTGGGCGGCGGGCGCGGCGGCCGGTGCCGGGGGCGAGCAAGGTTCGAGCTTGGCTGAGCAGCCAGCCGATAATCTGATGCATGTCTTAGCTCCACGAAGCTAGGGCCGGACCCCCGGCGGTGCCAGCCGTCCGGGGGTCTTTTTTGTGCTTCGACGGTAGTAGCCACTCGTCTAACTTGTCTAGGTCGTCTGCTTGTCTAAGTGGATGGCGGATTCGGTGTTGTCTACGCTCGGCGCATGCCTGAGAGCCCGGATGCCCCCTACAAGCCGACCGCCCCGTATATGCGGATCGTCGCCGTGCTGTCCGAGGAAATCCGGACGGGGAAGTACGCACCGGGCGAGCGGATTCCGTCTGAGCACGAGCTGTGCGCACGATTCGGGGTGGCACGTGAGACAGCTCGGCGAGCCGTAGCGACGATGCGCGAGCGTGGACTCGTCAAGACGGAATGGGGCCGCGGATCTCGCGTGGTCGCGCCGACTGACGAAGACTGAGAGGCCCCGCCCTGGTGGGGCCGGGCGGGGCCGTCGGTCAGCACATCCTCAGGTCAGTAGGGGACTGACGGTCCCGGCCGCGTCGCCCATGTCGGCATGGGCAAGGCGCGCGACCAACTGATCGCGAACGTCCTGCAGGGTTCGAGGAAGGGCCGTGTCCTGCAGAGCGGCGGGGGCGAGCCCGGCGCGGAAGGCAGCATCCGGCAGAAGCGTCTCAACTAGCGCCCGCGCGAGATCCAGACGGGTTCGCTCCCGAAGAGCGAAGGTCAGATGGAAGCTGGTGGCGTCACCGGTGGCGTACGGGCTGTGCACCCACCCGCGGGGCAGTACGAGCGTGTCGCCCGGTTCGAGTGTGAATTCGACGTTGGGACCGGTGCTCTCCCAACGCTCTTGCATCTCCGGCGTCCACGTGGCCGGTGAAGTGAGGTATCGCGCGGTGGGCAGCTCGACCTCGGGGCGCCAGATGGGCCAGACCTTCTGGCCGTGCATCTGCGTGACGACCGCGGTGAACTGGTCCCAGTGATGACGGAGCCCCTGTTTCCCCGGCGGCGTGATGATCGCAGAGACGTACAGGGAGTACCGGGTTTCGGCCTGGATGGCCTCGCAGAGCTCGGCGAGGTACGGCACGGCGCGCTGAATCTCGCGAAGGTTGATCGTGTGCCCGTCGTTGAAGAGTCCGCGGAGCTTGCCGGGGGTCATCTCCCCGCGATCGGAGAATCGCCCGGGGTGCACGGCGCGGCCATCCTTCACCGCGGCGGTGTACGCGGGAATCAGCAGCCCGCGATCGATGTGGGTATCCATCAGTCCGAGCGTGATCTGACGGTCCAGCTCGGCATCCTTGCGGCGGTAGAGCTTGGGCTCGGTGGGGCATTCGGCGAGCAGAGACTCGGCGTGCTGCCCGAGCAGCTCCGAGAGCGACATCGAACAGTCTCCTTTCACAGCCCGAGCGGGCACGTGATCTCGGGGAGGTGGCGATTCGGGCAGGCAATGACCGCGTAGCTGATCATCCGGTCGCCGGGCACGTAGTAGGACCACACGACGTCGACACCGTTGGTGATGTCCGTGCGCGCGTGGTGGGCCCGGGCATCGAGGCCAGCGTCGACCGCGCCCCCGTCGGGACGCCGAGCGGGCGGGTTCGCCTGGTAGGTCGTCACAAGCCAGCGAAGGGCCGGCTCTGCCTCCTTCCACGTGTTGTCGGCGAGTTCGGCGGGTCGACGCAGCAGGTAGTGCCCCGTGCGCAGGGGCGGAATGGCTCGTCGTTCGAACGGAGTGAAGGCGTTCGGGTCCGGCGCCTTCTGCGACTTGAGCCACTCGGGGTCGATCGGGTTCGGCCGGCGCAGGTATTCCGTGTGGTACTGGGCGTTCGTGCCGATCCAGGGCCCGTACCCGTGCCAGTGGCCAGAGAAGTCCACGGGTTATCCTCCAATGAGGAGGTGCCCGCCCCAAGTTGGATTTGGGGCGGGCACCTCCGTGTTCATGGGTGCGTCAGCCTAGGGCGTCAGGCCGCGAGCCCCCGGCTGGCGACCCACCCGACGGCGAACGCGTCGAGCTCGGCGGTGGTGAACCGCAGCTCGCGGCCCTCCCCCTCCTTCTTGCTGTCGCGCATGGCGAACCCGTCCGCGACGCCGGAGAGCGGGGCGATCGCGACACAGGTCTCGCTCTCGCTCTCCAGGTTGCCGCCGCACTGCCGCTCGAACAGACCGGAGGTGACCTCCGGCAGCTCGTACAGGTTGGACATTTTCCCTCCAACGTGGTTGGTGCACAGGACCGTTCGGCCGGTCAGCCGAACGTGTGGCGGCGTAACGTGTTGCGCCGCCGACCGCCCGCACTGCCGCTTTCGCGACAGCCGCAGACGGAGCCATGGGGAGCGGGATTCCCCCGCCCTTGCGTGGCCGGTGCGCCTCCTATGGGGTGGCGTTCCCGGTCGCTCGGTGTCGCTTCCAGCGCAGTCGCTGAGCCTCGGACCGGCCCCGGATGCGCACGCCCCACCGCTGCAGGCGTATGCGCAGCCAATCGTCGGACCGGCCGATCTGCTGGGAGAGCGCTTCCATGGTGGTGCCGCCCTGGTAGCGCGCGATCAACTGGACGCGTTCAGTGCGCGTCGGCTCACGATCGGGCGGAAGCGGCTCCAACGGGGGTCCGATGGGGTGGGATGTCATGGGGAGTAGTCCAGATGACTAGGTGGCCTGAGCGAGTGCCCCCTCGCCCGGTCGTCCATGCCGTCCACTGTCATGTCACCGGGGCGAGGGGGATGGTGCACCCCATCGGCCGCGCAAGCGGCCGGTGGCTGGTCCCGCCCCACGGGTGGCCTGTCACGCGACGAGTGGGGCGGGTGATCAAGGGGTGTCCCTGCCGGCCGGGGTTCCCGACCGATGGCCGACAGGGACGTGCGCTCCGTGAAGGACCCTAGAGACTCCGGAGCGCGTTCCAGTGCTGCGCCAACCTTGGGCGCGCGCTGGAAGATTTGCCGCCCGCTGTGCGGGAAGCGGGCGGCGGTCGCACACGCGTCAGGCAGAGGTGTGTGCGGCGTCCGGAAGGGCTGAGCACCGGGGAGGCTGCCCGGACCGGACGGTGTTGGCTCCGGCCTGCGGGCCGGTGCCGGTAGGTCCGCTGTGTGACGGAGCACGACGTCACGCAGCGGAAGCCGGGGGCGGGAGGTTGGAGCGGTTGAGCGCGAGGGCGCCCTCGGCGGTGCGCGGCTGCACCGTGTCGACGAGCGGGCGGTGCGGGTCCGCCGTCGTGCGGGCAGGCGGACGCTCGATGAACCGGTGATCGGTCTCCCACTCGCATCCGCCCGTTTCCGGGCGTAGGTGAACCGTACGACCCACCCGCTCCATCACCACCCCGAGTCGACCGGTCAGCACGTCGTAAACGAGTTCGCCGCGCGGCGCGTCGTAGGGGTTGGCGAGAGGCTTGTGCGCAGTCTTGCTCGGGTCACCGTTCGAGAACATCGGAGCCAGAGCGACGAGGTCGGCGACGGGTGCTCCGGTGCTGCACCGGCCGCAGGTGCACGGCCTCATGTGTCGATCTTCCACCACCGGCAAGTGCCCGGGGGTGCCCGGTCCCAAAGTCTGATGATCCGTCATGAATGCGTCTCCGTTGGTGCTTGTGTCGCTCCGTACGTCCTCGCTGTGTTCTAAGGATCGTCCTCTGGCGCTACGCTCACCAGGAGTCGAGCTATAACACCCGGAGAGTTATAGGAGCTGGTCGCGTGACCGTCGAGACTGACGCGCCGGACCCAACTTCGTCGCTGCTGGCCTTCTTTGGCTCGGAGATCCTTCGGCTCCGGACTGAACGAGGCTGGTCTCAGGGCGCGTTGGCCAAGGAGGCGCACACCACGCAGGCCATGATCAGCTATCTGGAGTCAGCAAAGCGCGTGCCCACTGACGATCTCGTTCGAGATCTCGACGCGGTGTTCGAGACGGGTGGCCACCTTGGCAGGCTGCTGCCGTTGGTGCTGCGCTACGCCTACCCCTCGTGGTTCCTTCCGTATGTCCAGCTGGAGCACGACTCAAAGTCCATGCGGGTGTTCGAGAGTCAGATCGTTCCGGGATTGCTGCAGACGGAGGGGTATGCGCGCGCGATGCTCGCTGCTGTGCGGCCGGACAACCTTGATGACCTAGTGGCGGCGAGGATGTCTCGGCAAGCGCTGTTCGAGCGGAAGGTTCCGCCGCATACCTGGTTCGTGGTCGACGAGCAGGCGCTGCTCCGCACCATAGGTGGGCCGCTGATCATGATCGAGCAGTTGGAACGACTTCTCGACGCTGGACAACAGCCGCGGACGGTCATTCAGGTAGTGCCGGCGAGCGTCGTTGCTCACCCGGGACTCGCCGGACCGTTCACGGTCATGTCGTTCGATGAACAGCCCGATGTCCTCTACGTTGACGGCTTCTCGCAAGGGCGTTTGGCGCTCGAATCTAACGAGGTCATCGAGGCGGGGCGCGCCTATGATCTGCTCAGGGCTGTTGCCCTGTCGCCGGAGGCGTCGGCCGAGCTGATCGGCGCGCGAGTGGAGGAACTGAAGCAATGAACAGGGCGAGTGACCTTGATGTGACGTGGAGGAAGAGCCGTCACAGCACGAACGGCGGGAACTGCATCGAGGTGGGCGACGGAATGCCGGGCGCCGTGCCTGTGCGTGACTCCAAGGACCCGCACGGACCTGCCCTAACGTTTCCGGCGAGTGCCTGGCGTTCCTTCGTCGTCGCCGTCCGGGCCGGAGACTTCGACACCGAGTAGTTCATCCCCCAACGCAGAAAGCGCCCCCTTGTACCGGCACGTAGCCGGTGCAAGGGGGCGCTGTGCTGATCTAGGCAGCGGAAGAGATGGCGAGCTTGGCGGCGAAGCCGGCGAACAGCGCGGCGACGCCCGTGGTGAGGCTGGCGGACAGGCGCTTGCGGCGGCGGAACGCTGCCGAGAGGGAGGTGCCGGCGAAGATCAGCGCCGACAGGTACAGGAAGCTGAACGCTTGCAGGATGCCCCCGAGCACGCCGAACGAGAGGATCGGCAGGCCGTAGGACGGGTCAACGAATTGTGTGAAGAACGACAGAAGGAACAAGATCGCCTTGGGGTTCAGCAGGCTGATCACCAGCGCCCGCCGGAACGGCCGCTCGCTCGGCTCCTCAGCAGCAGCTGCCGGGGCCGTTGACTCGTCGGTGGTGTGGCGCTGGCGCCAGAGCTGACGGGCGGCGCGCAGCATGCCAATGCCGATCCACAGCAGGTAGGCAGCGCCGCCGAACTTAACGACAGCGAAGACTGCCGGGTTGGCCTTGAGCAGCGACGAAGCGCCCATCGACGTAAGGCTGATCAACGTCAGGTCCCCGACGAAGACACCGGCCGCAGCCTTGTAGCCGGTGCGGACACCCTTGCGGGCGGCCACAGACAGGACATAGAGGGAGTTCGGACCAGGTAGCAGGACGATGACGAGCGCGCCTATGACGTAGGCAGGCAGATCGGTGACCCCGAGCATTGGCAGAGACCTTCGTGTGGGAGAGGGGCTGCCATCGTACGGGCGCCCCTCGAATGGCCCGGAGGTCGGGACGGGGACGCTGTGCTGTCTACGGGGGGTCGAGGTGGGCGGTGCGCTGGTCGACGCGGTCAACGGCATCGCGCAAGCTCGCCCCGCTGTTGGGGTGCAGCTCGTGCTCGACGGCGGCGATCCGGTGCTCGATCGTGTCGAGCCTGGCCATAACGCCGGGCCGGCCGGGTACTCCGGGGCGGTCGGGAACGCCGGTCCAGTCGTCGACGACTTCCTCGACCTTGGCAGCGAGGCGGCGGACGCCGCGGGTGGCGCGCCAGATGAGGCCGAGTGCGGCAGAGAGGGTGACCACCGCGCCGGCCCACAGCAGGATGTCGTCGAGCCGGCCGGCGCCGGTGGGGTCGCTCACTCGGTGGTGTCTCCCTTCGGGGTGCGCAGCCACGCGGGCAGCAGCTGCTCGACGACGGGCAGGGCCATCACGCGGGTGACGGCTCCGGCGACGGTGAGCGCCACCGCGATGCCGGGCAGTGTCTCGGGGATGCCGGCGGTGGAGACGAGCAGGGGGAGTGCGGCGAGTAGGCCGAGCAGGGCCTGCAGGCCGGTGCGGATGGTGCGGCGGGTGGCGTCGGTCAAGGGGGTGCCTCCTGTTGGTGGGTGCCCGGGGCCGGCTGGCCCCGGGCGGGGGTTAGCGGACGGTGAAGTCGTGGCGGGCGCCGAGCTGTTCGAGGGAGGTGCGGCCGGGGATTCCGTCGGCCGCGGTGCCGGAGTAGCCGAGGGTGCGCTGCCACGCGGCGTAGGCCGCCACGGTGCGCGAGCCGAAACTGCCGTCGCCGGACCACTGCCGGTCGAGCAGGCCCTCGGCGGCGAGCGCGGCCTCGACTACCCGGACGGCGTCCGGGTAGGTGGTGCCGCCCTGCGGGAGGCCGGGGTCACGGCGGGCGGCGGCGATCACCTGGTCGAGGTCGACGACCGCCTGCTCGCCTGGCAGTGCGCCGCCGAGCAGGCGCCGCAGCGACTGCTCGCCCGGCACCCCGTCGGCGTCGCTCCCCGAGTAGCCGAGCGCCTGCTGCCACTCGGAGTAGTTCAGGGTGTCGGCGTCGGTCCAGTCCTCGTTGGGGCCGACGGCGTAGTGCTGGCCGTGACCGGCGGACACGAGCGCTTCGCCGACCTGCCGGACGTGCGGGCCGTGCGCGCCGTAGCCGTACTCCAGTCCGCCGATGGTCACCCGGTAGCGGGCGGGCCCGGCCGGCTGCGGGTCGGGGGCCGGCGCGGGGGCGGGGGTCGACTCCGGGGCGCCGTTGGCGCGGGCGACGATCGCGGGGAACACGATGTCGTGGAACTGCTGCACCCTCGCGTCGCCGGGGCAGGCCGTGCCGGACGTCGACCACGATCGGTGAAGCCGGTGGTAGCCGTAGCCGGGGTCATCCGGGGTCCGGCAGATGCGGAGCGGGATGCCGTGTTCGTGGTGGAGCCAGACGCCCAGGGCGACGAGCTGCTCGATTTGCTGCTCGGTCCACGGGTCGGTGTGCTCGCTGTTGGACTCGGTCTCGATCGAGACCGCACCGGTGCCGTCGTTCCTGCGGTTGGCGGACGCGTTCGCGTCCGCCCGAGTGCCGGTCCCGATGAACTGCCCGAGCTCGCCCCGATAGCCGAGCCCGAAGTGCGATTCGAGGTTCGTCGAATCGCGCCAGAACTCGTAGATCCGGTGCGGCCCCCACTCCGCGGCGATCGAGTGGAGGATGAACTGCGTGGGGGTGATGGCCGGCTGCTGGTCGCTCTCGGGCTGCAGCTCGATCTTTTCGGCGCCGGGGTACCACGACATCAGGGGTGTCTCCAGACATGGGAAAGCCCCGGGGCCGGTGGGCCGCGGGGCGAACGGTTTTGGGGTAGTTGCGAGTTGGGGATCTAGCGGGTCTGTGTGCCGATGGCGCCGGCGGCGCAGGTGTAGACGTTGCCGGTGCCGCCGGTGCGCCATGCCCGGATCTCAACTCGGGTGACGTCGCCGTACTTGCCGGGGCAGAGCTTCGGGCCGTCGGTGACGTAGATCCAGTCGCCGGAGTTGAGGTTGTGCTGCTCGCCCCAGGGCTGGCCGTCGACGTAGACCTGCGCGGCACCGGTGGTTCCGACGTCGCTCGCGGCGTAGGCGGCCACGGTGAGCATCGGGTGATAGCGCACGTGCGGGGCGGTCCACAGTGATTCCGGGCTGCCTGACTGCGTGCGCGCGTACCGATCGAGGTCCCCATCGGGATAGAACGGTGTGTGCAGGTAGGGCACGGCGAGGCCGCCGTTCACCCGGTCTTCGGTGAAGATCGTGTTGCCGCGGTTGTCGTAGATGTCGAGGCCCTGCGGCATGGTGCCGTTGGAGAACATGGCGAGCGCGAGGGACCCGTCTTCCCGGCTGATCAGGACACCGTACTGAGGAGCGCCGTTCGGGCGCGGTATGTCGAGGTCGCCGATGTAGACCATGGGCGTGCCGTCGGCGTCCTGCACGGTGAGCGTGCCGCCTTCGCCGATGACGACGGGGCCGTGCTGGATGCGGTCGAGGGCTGGCCGGGTCTGGGCCCGGCCGGAGAGCTCGCGCACCTGCCGTTCGAGAGTGCGGATGCGGTCGAGGAGATCCTGCGGGATCGCGGCCAAGGTCAAACCTCCAAAAGGAGTTGGGCGGATTCAGGGCGGCCGCGCTCGGGCGGTGTCACGGAAATGCCGACGATCCGGTGCCGGGCGGTCATGCCCTCGGGCCACCACAGATCGGTGATCTTGACGCGTGCGGTCGCTCCGAGCAGGGCGGGGCTGATCTGCGCGTCGAGCCGCACGGTGATCGCGGGCACGGTCTGAGGGGCGAGGTGGGCGGCGGCGTCCGCGCGGGCGTGCGCGTCGAGCGTCTCCTGCTGCTCAACGGTGCTGTAGTCGGCGGACCCGTCGAGCCGCGGCCATCCCGCCGCGACGTCCGCCGAGCTGGTGACGAGCGGGGACAGCAGGGGATGGGAGTCGGCCGTCTGGTTGCGGTTCACGCTGGCGCCGCGGCTCTGCCAGACGTTCGCCTTGGTGGTGGCGTCGACGGGCCACGTGTACGAGAGAATCGGGCCGGGCCGGCTGAGTACCACCTCGTTCGCGCCGGCCCGGATCACCGGGTGGCCGAGCTGCAGCCGCTTGATCCGCCGGCCGGTGTCGGGGTCGCGGGTCGAGGCGATCCGCCACTCGAAACCGCGCTCGACGCGGGAGAGCTGCTCGATCAAATCGCGGATGTAGGGCTGGTCGTACCGGCTGTAGAAGCGGTCGCGGCGCACCCCCGACAGCTCGCTGCCGAACTCGATCCCGATGTCGCCCCCAGGCTGCGCCGCGCTGTACTCGATGAGGTTGCGCACAATGTCGAACTGGTCGACCTGCTCGGCCTGGTGGGAGTCGAACAGGATTCTGTGACTGAGGTACGAATCCCAGGTGGCGGCCTGCAGGGCGAGGGAGAGCTCGCCGTGCTCGTCGCTGGCAAGGCTGGTGGTCCACAGGACGCCGCCCCACCAGATCGCGCCCGCCCGCTCGACCCACAGCCCGGTGCGGCCGGGAACCAGCGCGGCGCGGGCGCGGGCGGCGAGCTCGGCCGTGACCAGGTGCACCGTCGCCCGGAGCGAACCGGTCTTCCCGAGGAACTCGTCGAACGAGACGCCCCAGAGCGGCAGAACGTCGAGCAGCTGGTCGCTGCGCAGGTCGCAGATCAGCACGCGGTACGGGGTGTAGGCGGTGGCCAGAGGTGGCAGCTCAACCACCCCCCGGGGCCCGGGGCCGGTGGCCCTAGGCGGTCTCGTAGCTGAACTGCACGCGCATCGAGGCGCCTTCCCGGTTCCACCGGTAGCCGAGCTGCCCGGGGTTCATCCACTGCCCGTCGGACGCAGCCGCGAGCACCTGCGCCCCGCCGTCGCCGGCGTCCAACACCGGAATCAGCTCGCGCCAGTACGTCTCTGCGTCGACGTGGCGGCCGGTGCCCTGCCACCCGTGCGGCGCCCCGACGTCCGCGGACGCCACCGGGAGCGACACCCGGATGTTCCCGAACCCGAGCGAACTGCCGGGGCCCCACGCCAGCCACGCGACGACGTCGACGTGCCGGCCGATCCGGCAGTACCGGCCGCCGGCCGTCACCTCGCCGTAAACGTCAAGTCCTGACCAGAACGGGGTGTACGGCACCCACCGGCCGAGCGGCGCCCACTGCGCACCGTCCCAGCGGTCCAGACCGTTGGGGCCGTCGCGCCACTGGCCGACGTAGCTGCCGAACGCGGGGCCGGTGTTGGGCACGATGCCGCCGAGCGCGGACGGGTAGGGCACCCACGCGGCGCCGGACCACCGCTCGACCCGTGTGCCGGTGTCGCGCAGCTGCCCGACGTAGGCGCCCGGTTCGCTGCTTGCGTCGGGCCGGACGCCGCCGGCGGCGACGGTGTAGACGCGTAGGTCCGTGACGGCGGTGGCCCAGGGGATGCCGCCGGTGCCGGCGGACGCGGCGACGGGCACCCGCACCGCCCACAGCGGCAGCGAGCACGCGGGGAGAGGAGCCGGCTTCGGGTCGGCGGCCGGGGTGCCCTTGAGGATCTCGACCACCGCCAGAGCCTTGCCGCTCTGGTCGTAGAGCCCGTCGTAGACGTGCAGCAGCACGACGTCGATCCGGTCCCACTGAGCGTGGCCGGGGGCGAAGGCGAGCGTTTCGGGCAGGGTGAGGGTCACGGGGTAGGCGCCCTGCAGCGCGCTGCCCTGCACGATGGCCCGGCCGGCGTCGAGCTGCGCCTGCATGGGGGCGGTCGGGGTGAGCATGAGGGGGGTGCCGCCGGGGATCACTCCGGGGGCGGTCGTGGTCGCCCCGGTGGGGGTCATGGTGCCGACGGGGGCGAGTCGGGTGTCGGTGCGGGTCTGCCCGGTGGGCGGGAGCCACGCGGCGCGCACGGGCATGCGATGTGCCTCCTTACCAGTGGGCGTCACGCCAGCGCAGTTCTGCGCGGGCGGCGTGGTGCGGGACGGTGCCGGGGGCGCCGGCGAACGCGAAGTCGCAGACGCCCGGGGGCGCGACGAGGAACTGCTCGGGGGCCGAGCGGTCCGTCGCGGTGTGGATGCGGGACGAGCCGGACAGGGTGACCGTGCCGGCCGCCCCGTCGACGACGAGCTGCTCGCCGGCGCCGAGCGTGATGTCGTACTCCCACCGCCGGCCGGTGCGCAGGTCAACGAGCGACGGCAGCTCCACCGGCCCGGTGAACACGAGCACCGCGGGCGCGGGGGCCCGGCCGGCGTTGGTGGTGGTGATGATGCCGGCGGACCCGCCGGACCCGAAGGTGATCCCGTCCTCGGTCGGCGGGACGCCGCCCAGCAAAGTGGCGAGGTGCCAGTCGAGGCCACGCTCGGCGGCCGCATCGAGGTGCCAGTCGAGGCCCTGCTCGTCGATCGGCAGGCCGGTATCGGCGTGCCGTTCGGTGAGGCCGTAGCGGCGAGGGTCGGTCGCCTCGAACTGCAGCGCGGCGCCGGTGATGGTGCCGACCCGGTACCCGCGGCTGATCGGTACCGACCACCGCAGGCACCGCGCCCACACCAGCAGCGGGCCGCGCTCGTCGACGCACACGACGAGCGGCAGCTCGTCGTCGATCGACGCCGCGCCCGCCTCGAACGCGCCGACGACCGCGCCGATCCGCGCGGCCGGCGCCCGGATCACGATGTCGTCAACCGTCACCGTGCGCGGCTGCGCCCACAGCGCACCCGGGTAGGCGCCGTGGCCGGCCGGGCGGTTGGTGGTGCCCGAATCCCATGCGGGGGAGTCGGACCAGCCGCTTAGCTTCCGCCACCGGTAGGGGGTGCCGGGGCCGAGCAGGAGCTCGCCGAACTGGATGTGCCCCGGGGCGAGCACGCGGTCGCCCGCGCCCATCGGATCACCCCCTCACCTTGAGCTCCCACCCGAGCGCGGCCGCGAGCTGCTCGGGCGACTGGCCACCGGCGTTGAACTGCTCGATGTGAAGCAGCGGGCCGGACGGCCCGGCGCCGGCCGTGCTGTAGGCGGCGGTCGGAAGCTGCGCGGCCACCGCGGGGTGCGGCGTGCGCGCGGCCGCTGCGAGCGCGGGGGTGTCCGGGACCTCGACGAGATCCCGCATGGCGGCGGCGAGTTCGGGCTGCGCGCCCTCGATCCCCGACACGATGCCGGCGGGAATCCAGCGGCCAACCCGTTGGGCCATCACGCGCGACGGCGAGTGGATTCCCAGCGCCTTCGCGATCGGGCCCGGAATGAGATTCTTGGCCCAGCCCATCAAGGTGTCCTTGAGCCAGCCGCCCATGGACTGAATGCCGGACCACAAGCCGCGCACGATGTCGCGGCCCTTGTCGACCAGTAGCGAGCCGAGATTTCCGAGCCCTTCGGCGATGCGGCCGGGCAGCGCCTTGACGTCCGAGACGAGTCCGGACGCCTTCTCGGCCACACCCGAGCGGATCGAATCCCAGTGTCGTATCAGGAGCCCGACGAGAGTCCAGTTCAGGAAGAACTCGACGATGCGCCCAGGAATGCCGCGGACGAAATCCACGGTTGCATTCCAGCCCGTGATAGCGCCCGACTTGATGGAATCCCAATGCTTGATCAGGAGCCCGATCAACGTCCAATTGAGGAATACGTCGACGAGCCAGCCGGCTGCCGACTTCACAAATCCGACTATCCAGTTCCACGCGGCGGCCGTCGCGCTGCTGACGGTGTCCCAGTTGCTGACGACCAGGGCGACCAGGCCGACCACGGCGGCGATGATCCACCCGACGGGGCCAAGTGCGATCACCCACGCGGCCGCCATGCGGGCGGCCTGCAGCAGGCTCTGTGTGCCCATGAGCACCCATGCCCCGACCACCCGGACGCCGGCCGCAACGGCGGCGACGCCCTGCGCCGCCCAACCAGCGAGCATCTCCGCGTTGGTGAGGAGATAGGTTGCGCCGGTGCGCACCGCGGCCGCGGCTTGCGCCGCCCAACCGGCGACGGTCGTAGCGGTGGTGACGGTGGCCTGCACCGCAAGCGCGATGAGCGTCGGCAGCAAAACTGCCGTCACGATGCCGGCAGCGATGCTGAACGCGAGACTGTGCTCGGTCACGAACCGCTTGCCGGCCTCGTACTTCTGGCCGAGCGTGCCGACCCAGTCGGCGGCCGCCATGAGGGCCGGCACCACTTTGGAGCCGAGCACCTCGACGGCGCCTTGCTGCAGGCCGCGCGTGAACTGCGTCCACCGGGTCGAGGCGTTGTCTCGCATGGTGTCGCCCGCCTTGGCGGCTGCGCCGTCGACGGCGCCGAGCCCTGCGACCGCGCTCGACGGGTCGAGCGAGAAAAGGGCTTTGGAAAGGTCCTCGGCCTGAGTTCCCAGAAGTGAGAATGCGAGCTTGGATCGCTCGGACGGGTCCTTGACCTGCCGCAGCCGATCCATGATCTGATCAAGTGCGGCATTCGCCTCCGGGCCGCCCTTGTTGAACGCGGCGGCCATTTTGTCGGCGTTCAAGCCGATCGACTTGAGGCCGTCGGCGGCGCTACCGTCCTTGACCCTGATATTTAGTTCTTTGAAAGCGTCGGCGACGATATCGGCGTCGCGCGCTCCAGCTTCCAAGCCTTGATGGATGAGGCCCATGGCCTGTTTTCCATCAATGCCCAGATCCCGAAATTGTGTCGGATATTCGTTGAAAGTATCCAACAGGTCTTCGGCTTTATTTGCGCCGAGTTGAGTTCCCCTTACGAGAATGTCGAACGCTTCGTCGGCATCCTTGGCCATTCCCGTTTTGAGCATCTGCCCAACACTTTTGGCAACCGGGCCGACTTCCTCGCCGAGAATGTCGGCGACCTGCTGCGCGCGGCCGCCGACTTGCTGCAGCTGCTCGGCCGTCGCGTCGGCCGGTACGAGCCCTTGCTGCCACAGGTGTTGGAGAGCTTCGTTGGCGGCCTCGACGGACTCGGTGTATCCGCCGGTGAACAGCTTCCCGGCCGCCTTGCCGAGCCGCTCGGACTGCTCCGGGGTGGCGCCGAGTCGAGCCGCAAGGAGGTCGGTCCCCTTGTCCTGCTCGACGGCCTCGGACAGCCCGGCCATCAGGGCGGCGCCGATCGCGCCGCCGATCAAGGCACCCTTGACGGCCCCGAGCGCGCTGGTGATGCCGGAGCCGGCGCGCTCGGCGCCGCGCTCGGACTCCTCGGCGAGCTGCTCGCCGAGCTCGCGCCCGGCCGCCTGCCCGGCCCGGCCCGCTTCGTCCTCGATGACCTGCGCGGTACGGCGGATGCCCTGCTCGGTGCGGCGCAGCCCAGCCTCGGCCGGGGCGTCGTCGACGGTGATGGTGGCGAGCAGCTCGCCGACGGTGAGCGCCAACTCGGCTCACCCCCTCGCCGAGTGCAACCAACCGCGGATGATCCGCTGCTGGAAGGTCGTCGTGTTCGATCAGATGCAGCCCACGCTCAGCCCTCGGCGGGTAGGCCCGTGATCGCGGCGATCTCCGCCGCCGTCGAGACGGTGCGGGGGGTGCGTGCCCACAGCTCCCGGAACCGGGAGTCTTCGCCGAGCCCGCCGAGCAGGACCACGAACCGTCGCTCGGACAGGGCGACGATCTGCTCGGCGGTGAGGTGGTAGGTGCGGGTGAGGTCTGCCTCGACGGCGGCCCAGTGCGTCAGGACCGCCGACCAGAGCCCGCCCGCCGCCGCCCTGTCTTCGCCCGGCGGGTCGCCCGGTTCGGGGCTGGCGGCGTCGGGGCTTTTCCCGCGGCCGCGGCTGCGTTCTGCTGGTCGTAGAGCTCGGCGGCGCGCTGCAGGGTGATGCTGCCGGGCCGGCGCACGGTCGCGGCCGCGTAGATGAGCACGATGCCGAGCTGCTTGTCGGTCATGCCGGCCGCTGCCCAGTGGTCGAGGGCATCCTCGCCCACCAGGGTCCGCAGCATCGCGCGCACGTCGTCCGGGTCGTCGGACGCCTGCAGCCGCTCCATCTGCAGCGTGAACATCAGCGGCAGGGCATCGGGGAGCCGGTAGGTCCGGCCGTAGAGCTGAAACGTTTCTGCAGGTCCGTTGGTGGACTGTTCGGCGAAGAAGGCATCGAAGTCCGCGAACCCCCCGCCGGGCTGGTCCTGGTGGTCGAGGTCGAGCTCGTCGTCGGTCACGAGCCACCCCCGGCCGGCGGCGGGGTCACCGCGGTGGTCGACGGCTTGCCACACCGGGTGATCGTCGCGGACCACGAAGTCTTCTCGGTGGTTCCGCCGCCCTGCTCGCCGGGCGACACGGTCGCGTCCCACACCACCCATGCGGTTTGGGTGCGGTGGCGCCAGCGCACGGGGTTGTGGGACTCGGCGCCGAGACGGGGCACCCACTTCTCGTCGACGTACGCCTGCCCGGGGTCGCGCGCGCCGGTCTTGTCGGCGGCGTACTTGGATTCCAGGGAGATGGACGCGCCGCGCTGCATGATGTCCTGCGAGTAGTGGCCGTCGTCGTCGAACGTGGTGATGTCCTCGGTTTCCTCGTTCTCGCCCGGCGAGTGCGAGAAGGACGTCAGCAGGCCCACGCGCAGCCATGTCTCAGTGCTGGCCGCCGTCAGGTCCTGCACTTCGAAGATCCAGCCGCGGGCGTCGATGGGGCGGGGGGCTCCGGGGGTCGCCATGGGGTCACCTCCTAGGTGGGTCGGGGGGTCGTCGCCTCGACGTCGAGGCGGAGATTCAGCACGTGCTCGTGCCGGCCGGCGGCGTCGACGCCGAGCGGGGCGGGGGTCTGCTGCGCGATGCACAGCACGAGCCAGAGCCCGCCCGGGAGTTCGACTCCGGCGAGCCCGTGCAGCGCGCCGTAGATCGCTTCGGCGCGGGCGCGGGACACCCGGGGATCGGTGGTGCCGCGTACCCGCACCTGCAGCGACCGCTCGTCCCAGGGGTTGAGCGGGTCGGGGGTTCCGGCGCCGTAGAGGGAGAGCTGCACCGCGCGGTCGGGCGCGGGCGGCATGGTCTCGATGAAGGTGTCGCCCTTGACGCCGGTGGGGTCGTAGGTGAGCAGGCCGGCGGCCTGCAGGTAGCGGGCGAGGGAGTCGAGGACGTCAGCCACGAAGCGCCCGCCGGACCGCGGCCGCGATGATCTGCTCGACCGCCGCGGCTTCCTCGGCGGCCGGTCGCTCCAGGAACTTCGCCGTCCGGCCGGCGTCGTGGCGGGCGTTGAGGTCCTCGTGCACCCTGGTCGCGTAGGGGGTGTCGTAGGAGACTCCGGCGACGAGCTGCTGCTCGTCGACGGACGCGACGCCGGAGCGCGCGAGGGTCCCCTCTTCGATCGGCACCACCTCGCGCGACTTCTGCAGCACGTGCTCGGCGGCGGCGAGCAGGCCGCGCGCCGCGGCGGCGCGCTCGGCCCGCAGGACAGCGTCACCGGTCCACTCGATCCGGGCGCGGGGGCGACTCATTCGCAGGTCACCTCCTTGTGCGCGGGCACGGGCAGGCCCGGCGCGTCGACGGTCGAGACGGTGATCGGCACGGTTGTGCGGCCGGTCGGCAGGGTGATCCGGGAGCCGGCCGGCACGTCGGTGTCGAGGTCGAGCACGACCTGCGCCGAGCTGACGACCTGCCGCCCGTCCGGGGCGCGCACGAGCCGCGCCGACTCGGACACGAGCGCGGGCACGTCGTCGAGGGGCGGGCCGTAGACGGGCCCGTACGCGGACTCTCCGACGTACGGCTCGATCACGATGCGGTGGCGCAGCAGCCACCGGGGGACGCGGGTCACCACGGGGCGCCCACCCCGTGACCGGTGAGCCCGGCCTGCTGCAGGGCACGCCGTGCCCGGGGCGCCAGATCGAGGGCGCCGGCCGGGGCCGAGCTGCTCGCCGAGAGGCTGATCACACCGGCGCTCACGCTCGACCAGCGCGCGGCCGCGCCGGTCCCGTCCTCGCCCGCGGCGAGCTGGTACTCGACTTGCGCGCACGCGGCATCGGCCAACGCGGCGACGTGCTCGGGGCGGGTAGGGGCGCCGGTGGAGTCGACCGGGTAGCAGGCGGTGAGCAGCGCGGCGTCGACATCGGCGGACGCGCGGGCGAGCAGCCGCTCGGCGTCCGCCGGCGCGGGCCGGCCCAGCCACGCGGCGAGCTGCGCGGGGGTGGCGTAGGTGAGTGCCACGATGCCCACCCCCGATCACCGGGGCGGCGCGGGCGGCGCCGCCCCTTCCTTGGCGCGGCTGCGCCCCTTGGCGGTGGTGGGCGGGGCCGGCGGCGGGCCGTCGCCGGTCGGGCCCTGCTCGTCGGTGTCGTCGAGTTGCTCGATCTCGTAGTCGTGCCGCAGGAAGTACAGCCGGGCCCCGGCGCCGAGTTCGTCGACGGTGGCCCGGCCGGCGGTGAAGTGGACGCCGGCAACCGGGCCGTCATCCCCGTACGGGGAGGCGATCGCGTACGGCATCACTGCACCTTGACGTTTCGCAGCACCGCGGCCGCCCGGGTCGCCTTGAGCACGACGGCCACCGGCCCGAGCTCGACCTCACCGACCTTGACCGCGCCGGCCCGATCGAAATCGGGCAGCCACTGCCGGACCAGCTTGCCGCTCGTGGTGGTCACACCGTGGAACCCGTCGATCCCCAGCCGGACGGCGTAGATGTCGGACAGGCCGGTGATCTGCCCGCCGGGGCCGGCGCCGTCGACGTCGCGCGACTCGATCGGGATGACGGGGTTGCTGCTGCCGGCGACGGCGCCCAGGTCGACGAACGGAATCCCGTTGTACGCCTCGACGGTCTGCCCGAACGAGTTCTCGGTGCGGCTGTAGTAGCCGGCCCGGCGGGCGAGCGAGCGCACGCGCGCGATCGTCTTCTTGTTGCCCAGCAGCGCGGACGGAACGCCGTCGAGCAGCCCGAGGAACTCGTCGAGGATGTCGAGCGCGGCGTGCACCTTGGCTGTGTCGGCGCCCAGGGTGGTGCCGGTCCAGTCGAGGGAAGCACCGGCGCCCATCTCGGTCACAGAGCCGGCGAGCGCGCGGTCGAGGCCGTCGAACCCCTGCTCGGCGCCCGGGGTGTTGACCCGCTTCCCGGTGATCACCTGCTCGGAGAAGAACGCGTTCGCGGCCTTGATGGTCTGCAGCATCTGAAAGTTGACCTCAGCAGATGCGGCCGGGCCGAGCTCGGCGATCGTGCGGTCGATCTCGAACGCGCCGCCGAGCGGGGACAGGTCGACGGTGAACCGCTGGCGCTTGGCCTGGCCCTTGGCGTACTCGGTGTTCAGCGGGCGGAAGGCTGCGCCGCGCTCGGCGATGAGCCGGGTGTAGCCATAGCTGAGGGTCGCGCCACCGCCGGCCGGGTTGACGGCGGTGTCCCAGATCATGTTGTCGAGCAGCCAACTCGACTTGGCGAATTCGTCGATCACCTGCAGGTCTACGGCATCCTGCGTGTTGAGCTTGGCATCAGCCAGCGTGATAGCCACGGGGCGGCCTCCTTACTTGGCGAGCCGCGCCGAGATCGCTTCGAGCAGCGACGCGGGTTCGGTACGGGTGGTGGGGGCGCCGCGGAACTCGCCGCCGGAGCGGGCCGGCGGGGCGCCGGCGGCGCGGTAGAGCTCGGGGTCGGCCTCGACCGCCGCCGTGATGGCGGCCGTGAGCTGCTCGCCGAACTGCGCGTCGGTCGGGTCGAGGTCGGCGACCGCGGCAGCGAACGAGCGGGAGTTGAGCAGGCGGTCGGGGCGGGCGCCGGCCGCCTCGGCGGCCTGGTGGGCGGCGAGCTCGACCCGCGCGGTGCGAAGCTGCGCGCCGAGCTCGGCGAGCTGCCGGTCGCGCTCGGCCACCTGCGCGGCGAGCTGCGCCGGATCGGAGTCCGCTCCGGCGTCGGGGTTGATGGCCTTGTTGATCGCGTCGAGGGCGGCCTGCAGCGTGTCGCGCTGCTCGGCGGCCTCGGTCGCCTGGCGCTGGGCGTCGGCGAGCTGCTCAGCGGTCGGACCGGGCGGGGCGGGGGCGGCTGCGGGCGGTGCGGCCGGCGGGTCGGTGGGGACCGGGGCAGTGGGCGGGGCGGTCGGGTCGCTGCTCGGCGTGCCGGGGTCGGGGGCGCCGGCGGGTGCGGTGGTCATGGAGTGGGTCCCTCCGGACATGGGAAAGGGCCCGCTCCCGGGACGGGGGCGGGCCCTGCTGGATGTGGTGTGGTGGCCTACGCGGCGTCGACGGCGGCCCGAACGAACGAGTCCTTGGCCTGCAGCAGCAGACGCAGACCCGCGGTCAGTTCGGGCCCGTCGGGCAGCGTGGCGATCATGTCGGCGGCGAGCTCGTGACACGGTCGGCTGACGGCCTGCAGGTGCTCGGGCAGGTGGTCGAACCGGAACTGCCGGCCCAGGTGGACGGTGCCGGAGTGGCGGTTGGCGAGGTTCACGTCGGTTCCCTTCGGGATGAGGTCATGCAGGACCGGACAGGGGACGGCTGATCGGGCGCGCGGCGGCGTAGCCGCGCACCCATGCCGGGCGCAGCAGGGACTCGCGTGGGTGGGGACAGGCGGTGACCGGCCAGCCGGCGCGGGCCGCATCGCGGCCGGCGGCGGCGGCGCGCACGACATCGGCGCGGAACCCCAACTCGTCACCCCCTAGAACTTGTTGGAGACGTCCGAGCTGGTTTTGCGGGCGGTGTCGGCGGCGGCGGACCTCACGCCGGTGAGCTGCTCGGTGTACTCGGCGAGCGTGGTCCGGGGGGATACCTCGGCCCAGTAGCGGCGCAGTTCCTCGGACGCCCGGGCGTAGGCCACGTGCGCCGGCCCAGAGAACAGGCTCAGGGGGTCGACGCCGTCGAGTTCGGCCCTCTTGGTGAGCAGCACGCCGCGGCACCACTCTTCGGCGTCGAGCCACTGCGCATAGACGTACTCGTCGTACATCTGCCGGACCTGCGCGCGGCTGAACGCCTGCCGGTTCCCGGACTCGGCCCATTCCCGTTCGGCGAGCCACCGCTCGGCGGCGGGTAGCCGGTCCCAGGGGTGTTCGTCGGGGGCCTGGTCGACCCACGACCAGTCGTCCATCCGGGAGCCCGGGCGCAGCGCGTCGTCGAGGGCGGCCCGGTCGGCGAGCTGCGCCTCGACGCCGCGGCCGGTGGCGGCCGGCGGCGGGTCGAGGGGGTAGCGGCGGTCGAGCTCGGCGGCGATCCGTTCGGCCCCAGCGGGGTCGGTGTAGCGCAGCGCCCACCCGAGGCGGTCGTCGGCCACCTGCGAGAGGTCGGCCAGTAGCCGGCCGCCGGGGAACAGCTCGGCGAGCAGCTGCCGGCGGTCCGCTTCGGCTGCCAGGGCGGCGAGTTCCTCGCCGGTGGCGTGCCGGGCGCGCTCGGCGAGCTGCCGCTCGGACAGCGCGATCAAGTCGCGCCGGGCGCCGGGCAGGGCGGCGTCAACATCGCGCCGGTCCAACTCGGCCGCCACCCGCAGCACGTCGGCGTCGCTGAGAAGCGGCAGCACGCGGGCGAGCTCATCGTCGCTGAACTCGACCAGATGCTCGGCCATCCGGCCGCCGGGCCGCACGCGGTCGAGCAGGGCCTGCTCGTCCCGCCGGTTCGCCTCGGCCTCGACCTTGGCGCGGTCACGCTCGTCGAGCGAGCCGTGCCGCAGGGCGGCGCCGAGCTGCTCGTCGCTCATCTCGGCCGGCGTCCGGTGGTCGCCGGCGCGCACCTTCGCGGCCTCGACCGCATCCGGCGGTACCGGCCGGCGCGGCTCGGGGAGGTTCCCCGCCCCCGGCTGCTCGCGGTACCTGAGCCGCTTCAAGTCGGGGTGAGCGGCGAGGTGGTCGCGCATCCGGCCCTGCCAGTCGCGCACCCGCTGCTCGGCCACCTGCCGGGCCTCGGGCGTCGCGGCCGCGGCCGCGCGCTTCTTGTACTTGCGGATCTGGCGCTCGATCGCGCGCTGCCGCTGGCCTGCCTCGTACCCGGTGCCGTCGGACGGCTCCGGCGGCTCCGCGGTGGTGACGCCCGGGGTGTAGGCGGAGAGGCTGTGTCGGCAGTTGGGGTGTTGGAGTCCGGCGCGGCGGGCCTGCTCGACGCTGCCAGCCACCCGCACGCGCACGGTGCGGGCGTCGTCGACGGCGTGCTCGACCGCGACCTCGCGCGACCCGTCCGGGCCGTCGAGCGAGAGCACCTGGCCTTCCCACTTGCGGCAGAGCGAGCACTCGCGCGGCGCCGTGGAGACGATCACGAGGTCGACGCCGGCGGCGCGCAGCCGGTCGGCCTGGCCCTCGACCGCGGCCCTGCCAACGGCGGTCCGGACGGCCATCTCGGCGTAGCTGGTCATCTGCCACGATCGGCCGGACTTGTCGACGAAGGACCGTAGGCCGCGGTCGGCGAACCTTTCCATGGCCCGGGCGGTGGCCTGCCGGCGGGTGTCGATGCCGAGCAGCGGCGTTGCGGCCACTTCGGAGACGACCTGCCGGTAGCCGTCCTCGACGCCGCGCAGGATGCCGCGATGAGTGGCGGTGACGAGCTCGATTGTCTCGGCGGCGAGCCGGTCGACGGCGCGCCCGGCCGGGGTCGACTCCGCGATGCGCGCGGCGTCGACGTCGGCCAGGGCGCCGAGCTCGGCGAGCCCGGTCCGGGCGCCGCGGTTGAACGCCTCGGCGACGACGTCGTGCACTTCGGTGGTCATGGCGGTGCCGAGCGCGTCGACGACGCCCTGCGCCGCGCGGCGCAGGGGCTGCACGTCCTGCAGCTTGGCGACGGCCCACCCGGGGGCTTCGAGGCCGTCGGCGATCTGCCGGGCGACGATGCCGAGCAGGCGCTGCTCGGCGTCCTCGTACAGGGCCCGCACGCGCTCGGCGAGATCCTCGGCCATCCAGGGGGAGACCGGCACGCGATCACCCCCTCGACCACCTACACGCCGAAGGTGGGCGCCGGGTCCGGCACGGCCTGCCCGGTCTCGGCGTGGATGCGGGCCACCTCGGCGGCGACCGCGGCGGTATCCCAATCCGGGTGCACCATGCGGACTTTGGTCTCGGTGCTGACGGCCTGCGCCTGACCGAGTAGGGAGAGCGTTTGCGCCTGCGTCTGGGCGTCCGGGGCGACCGCCGCCCCGAACGCCACGGTCGGCCGCTCCGGGGCGAGTCGGGACCAGCCGAGCGCGCGGTCGAGCTGCAGCAGCGCCTCGACGATGTCGGCGACGGCCGGGGCCGCGTAACCGATCTTCGCCGCGCGGGTCACCATGCTGTCGTGCCCGCGGGCCAGTGTCTCCGTCGCGGTGACTGGCGGACCGCCGTCGAGCCCGAACGTGCTCGGGCTGTAGCCGGCCGCCTCGACGATCTGCCGCACGAGTGCGTCGGACGTCGCCTTGTGCTCTGCAACGCGAATCGCGAACTGCGACATGGTGATACCGGCGCCCGTGTCGGTCGGCGGGATGTCGAGCGCCTGCCAAATCTCCTGGTCGTTGTCGAACGCTGCGCCTTGACCGGGCCCGCGGTTGCGGAGGTAGCCGGCGGGGACGATGAGGCGGGCGCGGGCGAGTCGGATGTCGCGCATCCAGCTCGACCACACCTCGTCGAGCGCGTCGCACAGGTCGCGCGCGGCCCCTTGCAGGTCGGATCGACCGAGCGGCGACCCGCGGTGGGAGCGGTTGGGGCCGATGTTGGGCCAGTAGGCCGCGGTGAGAGCGGGGATGCCGGTCTCGATCGCGCCGGACGGGCCGAGACTGTCGACGACCGCGGCCGTGGTCGGGTGCTCCGTGAGGGGCACGCGGCGGCCGATGTTGTCGGTGGTGCCTTCGTAGAGGGCGTGCTCGATCCGGCCGCGCTCGTGCCGCTCCAACCGGCGCAGCACGGTTGAACCGCGCCGCTCCAGCTCCTCCCAGCACGTCAGGGCAACCAGGTGCCCGTATCGCACCTCGGGCAGGGCGGCGTCGTGGTGCACGGTGGTAAGCAGCGGGCGCGGGCCGATCTCGGCGTCCCACGCGGCCACCAGATAGACCCCACCGAGCGCGGCGCACACCTCGGCGGCCTCCAGCAGGGTCCGCTCGGCGCGCGGGCCGAGCAGCTCGTCGAGGCGCGCCTGCAAAGCGGCGTCGGTGACGGTCACCCGTGGGGGCTCACCCATCAGCAGACCGGCGGAGCGGCGGGCAACGTCGGCCGGCATGGGGATGTGCAGGCGGGACTCGCGCCGGTCCGCGGCGGACGTTCGGTCGCGTCCCCACAGGCGGCGCCGGCCGTCGCGCCGACGGGTCTGCCCCTGGTAAACGGCGGCGAGCCGCGTCGGATCGCCGGAGTACCACGCATCATCGATCGCGATCTCGGCGAGCTCGGGCGCCCACCGGCGCGGCGGCCAAACAGAGTTGGGCTCAGGAAGCGGCATCGGCGCTCACCTCCTCCGGGATCAGGTCGGGAACCAGGTGGCGCCACTCGGCGGCGGTGGAGTGCACGACGTACCGCAGCGCGTCGACCGAGTGATCGTTGATCTTGAGTGGGCGGTCTTCGCCGGCGGCGGTCCCGGCCGGGTCCCACACGTAGCCGGGCAGCTCCGCGAGCAGGCCCTCGCACGAGCGGTGCACGAGCAGCAGGCCGGCCGCGAGCGCGGTCGACGTCGACCGGATGCCGTCGAGTACCTCGTTCCGCGCGCGGGCGGTCCCTTGGTGCCCGTCCTCCCAGAGCTGAGCGAGGAAGGAAGCGGCGGACGGGTCGAGGAACGTCCACTCGGGGTCGACGCCGAGCCCGGCCAGCCAGCCGCGCAGGGCGGCGCTGTACTGGGCATCGGTCATCTGCCGGCGGCGGGCGCGAGAGTCGTAACGCCACTCCGCGCACGCGTACAGCCGGTTGTCCTCGCCGAGCCCCAGCAGGACGGCGGCGAACGGGTTCGTGGTGCCGTAGTCGATCCCGAGCCAGTGCCGGACCATGGGCGGCAGCTCGTCGACGACGTGCTGCTGCTCGTCCCAGCAGTCGTAGATCGAGCCCTCGGCAATCACCCACGCGCCGTCGATCATGCGCCGGCGCCACAGCCCGGTGTACTCGGCGTGCAGCGACCGGACGTAGGCCGGAGACAACGAGGGGTTGTCGTGCAGGCTGAAATGCCAGGCACGCAGGTCGAGTTCGGCCGCGCGGTCGAGGTATCCAGCCTTGAGCCAGTGCCGGGGGCCGTCGGGGTTGGTGGTGGCCAGCACGCGCGCGCCGTCCACGCTGAGTCGCGCGAGCAGCTGCACCCAAAACGCTTCGGGCAGCAGCGTCGCCTCGTCGACGTACGCGAGGTAGGCCGTCAGGCCGCGCAGTCGACCCTCGGCCCGGGAGTCTGCCGCGCCGATCAGGTGGACGGTGCGCCCGAGGATGACGGCGGTGGTGGCGCCGCGGGTGTGCCGGACCTGCCCGGCCGCGACCGGCCCGAACAGCGCCGGATCGGCCAACGCCTCCAGCACGTTACGTTCGATCGTTTGTAGCGACCTGCCACAGATGATGATGAGCCCGGACGGCGGCGCCTCCGCGACGGCCAGCAGGAACGCCAGCAACGAGGCCACGGTCTTGCCGGAGCGCACCGCGCCATGCCACACGTTGATGCGGGCGGTGGCCCGCGCGACGCTGCGCAACTGCTTGCGGGAGAGCGGGAGATCGAAGATCGGGGCGGGCACGGCTCACCCCCCGTCGGCGGCCGCCTCGTCCTCATCGGCGAAGGCGGCCCGCAGGCCCCGGGCAAGATCCGTAAGCATGCTTCGCACCTCGTGCCCGGACGTGCCGGCGTCGATCTCCGCGAGCCGGGCCGCGCTGGTCAGATAGCCGCCGATCGCTTGGCTGTGGTGGCGCTCGTCCTGCGCGGGCGGATCGTCGCTGACGACCTCGGCCGTCTCGCCGGTGGGCAGCAGCTCAACCCGCACGTAGGTGTCGGCCTCGACCCGGTCGAGGTTCGCCGCGGCCCGCCGGTACAGCCGGGCCGTAAGGTCCCGACGGAGGGCCGCGAGGTCTTCCTGCCGGGCCGCGGTCGCCGACGCCACCCGGGCGCCCCCGACGAACGCCAACCCCAACTCAGCCGCGATCTTCGACACGGTCGAACTGCTGCGCCCGATCTGGGCTGCGATGGCGTTGCGGGACAGGCCGTCGGCGTGCAGGCGGCGCACCTGGTCGCGGTCCTGGTCGGTGATGGGCTCGCGCACGGGGCATCACCTCCCGGGCACGCAGAACGGCCCGCCACCGGGGGGATGGTGGCGGGCCGTGGGTCTGGAGTTCGCTTCCGGGCACGCCGGAAGCGCCTCCAACTCTAGGTCACAGATCGATAACGGCGCAAGAGGGTTAGGCCCGGGCTCGTTCGACGACCGCGGCGGCGCCCTGGTCGCGCCCGGGGCGGCCGGGCCAGACCAGCACGCGCGCGGCCGTTACCTCCTCGTCCGCGGCGTAGTCGGCGAGCACCTCCTCGACGGTCGTCTCTGCGAACCGGCGCGCGTTGCGCGTCGGGTCGGCGTCGAGGATCTCGACGGGTGCGAACTCGGCGTAGTCCGCCTCTTCCCACCCGTTCGCGGTCTGCAGGTCGACCCGGTACGCGAACAGCATGCGCCCGTCGATCACGGCCCGGACCCGGTCTTCGGCGACGTCTAGCTCGGCCGCGATTGCGGAGGCCGGCAGGCCGCCGTCGACGGACGCCTCGACCACCAGGGCGGCGAGCTCCCCCTCGATCGGGTGGCCAGCCGCGGCCTGCTCCCGGGCCGTGCGCAGCCGGGCGCGCGCCGTCTCGGCGTCGTGTTCGTCGAGCAGCGCGCCGAGCTGCTCGGCGAAGACGCGTGCGGCGGTCCGCTGTTCCTGCTCGGTTATTGCTTCCCCCGCCGGTCGCTTGGCGTAGACGGCGGGGTCGGGCTTCTCGGTCATGGTGGGCGCCTCCCTGGCGCTCGGTGCGGGCGCCGGGCCCTACCCGCCGTAGGGTAGGTGACGCCCCTGACAGGTGCTCTCTGTCGGGTGCGCGGCCCCGTGGGGCCGCAGGGTCGGCCGGCGCTGTAGCGACGCCGGCCGACCCGTTCACGCCTGCTCGGCGGCGGCGCGAAGCTTGCGGAGAATCTGGTAGACCCGACCCTCGGTGTAGCGCAGATCGCGCGCGATCTGCGCCGCAGACAGGCCCCTGTCCCGGGCCTCTCCGATGATCCGGGCGAGCTGCTCGTCGAGCTGCTCCGACTCGCGCCGGATGCGCTCGGCATCCTCGTAGCTGAACTGGGGCGCGGGCTGCTCGGGCATCGTCTGCGGCTTCCTTCCCTGGGGGCCGGTCGAGTTGCTGCTCGACCGGCCGGTGCTGTCACTGCCTACTCTCGCCGATCCGCCGGCGCACCGTGGCGCCGGCGGTCGACTCCCGGTCCTAGCTGAGGTGGTTCTCGCCGGTCCAGTAGCACCAGTGGCACCCGCGGCCGGAGCAGTCACGGCACCGCGGCGCCTGCTCGATCTCCTCCGGCACCTCGACGACGGGGCGCTCGTCCGGCCGCCATGCCATCACGGCGTAGACGGTGCCGGCCTCGACCAGCCACCCGCCGGCCGCCATGCGGTCGCGGAGAATCTCCAGCCCCACCCGCCACGGCTCGCCCTGGTCGTCACAGTGCTTGCCGTCGATGTACCAGTACAGCGCGACCCGCCCGCCCCCGCGCGGCTCGACCACGACCCCGGCGGCGTGCGGGTTGTCCTCGACGTCGTCGCCCCGAAGCGCCGCCAGCCGCAGCGATGGCCGCTTGCCGTGACCGGTGAGGACGTCGAGCGCGGCCCGAACGTCCGGGTGGTCCGCGTGCTTAGGCAGGCACCCGCGGGCCTCCCCGAGGGTCTCCCCGCGGTGAAGGACGACCGTGCCCTCGACGGGCGCCTGCTGCGCCTCGTCCTTCGGGCCGTACTTCGCCCACTCCGCGGCGCGCCGCGCGGCGGACTCGGCCTCGAACTTCGCGCGGGCGGCGTCCGCCTGCGCCTTGATCCGGTCGAGTTCGGCCCGCGGGATACCCATCCGCACCCGGACGCGCATGGGGCCGTCGGGCAGGTTCTCGACGGGCGCCTGCTCGGCGGCGGCGGGCACCGGCTGACCGGTGACCGGGATACGGGTCCCGTCCTCGGCGGCGGCCCACGCGTGGCGGAACATGCCACCGGCGAGGCGCACCTCGTCGAGGCGCCCGACGGCGCGGGTCGAGTGCAGGCTGCAGGCGCCGCGCTCGCAGACGCTGCGCGGGTCCTCGCAGACCTGCAGGGCGTACCGGTCCGGGCGCGGCTCGTGCACGCCGAGCACGGCCTGCTCGAACGCGTTGGTGGCCACCGGCAGCGCGGCTGGCTGCGCCAGTCGACGACGGCGCGGCTTGGCGGGCGCCTGCTCGACGGCGGCCGGCGCGGGCGTGGCCGGAGCGTCGAAGAGGGTCGGCTCGACGGCGGCCGGGCGCTTGCGGGCGGGGGCGGCCGGGGGGTTGAGCAGGGGCTGCTCGGCGAGCGACCGCGCGGCGCGCCGGCGGTCGCCGAGCATGCGGTCGCAGTTCAGGCACACGCGAAGGGTCCCGGTGGACAGACCCTTGTTCGCGGTCTCCGGGTGGACGACGTGCAGCGCGGTGCGCTTGCAGTAGGTGCGCGTGACGCTCTCGTTCTGGATGTGCAGAACTTCGCCTTCGGGCTTGGTGGTTGCGTAGCGCATGGGGTGCTCTCCCTGGTGATGGTGGGGCGCCGGGTAGCGGCCGGCCCTGCAATCGCTGCAGTAATGATTACTGTAATGATTACAGTCCATGTTGGCAAGGGGGTGACGAAAGCGGGCCCGGGCAGCAGCCCGGGCCCGCCGTCGGGGGTGTGCCCCCGGGGTCACGCGGCCCGGCCGGTGGCGGGCTGGTCGAGGGCGGCGAGCAGCTCGACGAGCTCGGCCGCGTGCCACGCGCGCCGGCCGCGGCGGTCGAGGTCGACGGGGGCAGGGCAGGTGCGGCCGGTGGCGCAGGTGACGCTCGGGGCGGTGCGCGGGTCGGTGTGCAGGGTCAGCTCGCCGGAGCACCACGGGCAGGGCCGGCCCTCGATCACGGTCTCGCTGCGGTCGAGGCCGAGCGCGCCGAGCACGAGGTGCTCGGCCTGCCCGGCGACGCGCACCGCCTCGTGCGCGAGGTGCTCGGGCAGCAGGCTGAACAGCGCCGGCCCGCGGGTGTGCGAGCCGGCGCGCTGCTCCGCTTCGGTGTCTACGTCGAGCAGGCGCCCCTCGACGTAGAGCGCGGCCCAGTGCAGGCCGTGCCGGCGGCTCCCGGGGTCGGTCGGGCTCGCGTAGTGCCACCGGCGCGGGTCGGCGGCGTCCGCCTCGTCGAGGGCCCACACGACCGGCCGGCCGGGAGTCGAGACGGGCCGGCGCTCGATCGGCCGCTGCACCGCGGCGGCGAGCGTGTCGGCGGCGTCGAACATGAGCCGTTCGACGCGCACCGCGGCGTCGAGGGCATGCAGGTTGGCGGGGGCGGGGTGCTGGCGAAGGGTGAGCGGCGCCCGGTCGTCGACGAGCAGCTCGACGTCGTCGGCGACCTGCCGGGCAAGGTGGGTGGAGAGCTGGGCGGGTGGCCACACGGGGGCCGGGGCGGTCTCGATCGCGACGAGCAGCGCCCCCCAGTGTGCGCGCACGGTGCGCAGTTGCTCTACCGCGTGTCGGATGCGGGTGGACGGGTACACGGTGCGCTCCCAAATCAGGCTTTGCGGTGGAAAGTTGGTGAGCCCGGGCGCCCCTCTGTCGTGGTACGGGGGCGCCCGGGCCCGGTCTAGGGGGCCGGCCGGTCGGCCGGGACCAGGGTGGAAGTGGTGGTGTTCACCGCGACGTCCACCTGCAGGCCGGCCGCGGCGAGCTCGACGGCGGCGCGGCCGCGGGCCAGCACCCACCCGTCGAGCAGCTCGGCGGCGAGCAGCCGCTCGTACTCGGCCTGCTCGACGACGGCCGGCTGCGCCGCGGCGTCGAGGCGCGCCCGCAGCAGGGCGAGCTCGGCCTCGACGAGCCGGCCGCGCTGCGCCCGGGCCAGTGCTCGGCGCAGGGCGAGCAGCCGCTGCCGGGCGGTGCGGCGCAGTTGCAGGTAGCGGATACTCCACTCGGCGCACCACTCCCGGTAGCGGGCGAGTTCGCCGATCCCCTCGCGCAGCAGCTCGGCCTCACCGGGCAGCAGCGCGCCACGCGCCGCCCGGTCGACCAGGTGCAGCAACTGCTCGACGTCCGCCCGGGCGGCGGCGCCCGCGCTCACGGGATGTCCCGCGGGTCGAGCACGTAGGCGACGACGAGCCGGCCCTCGACGGGGTCGAGCGACAGTTCGGCGTCCGCGGCGGGACGGCCGGCGGCGCGCAGCTCGGCGCGCACCGTGTCGAGCAGCTCGGCGACGACGGGCAGGGACACGGGGAAGGGCAGGGCACGCTCGGCGCGGGTCTCGTGCACGAGGTAGCGGGAGGGCAGGACGGACACGGGTAGTGACCTTTCGGAAGGGGCGGCGCGGACACCCGCGCGCATGGGGGGCGCATCGACCGGTCGCGGCGGGAGGATCATCGAATTCCCCTACGGCGAGCGACAGTTCGGGCCCGCGGGCGGCCGCCGTCGCGCGGGATCGGAGGCTGCACCATGACGGCCTCGACGGCGGCGAGCTCGACGGCCCGCTGCTCCTCGCGGCGCTGCTCGGCGAGCAGATCAGCCTCGACCCGGCGGGCGGCGAGCTCGGCCTCACGCTGCGCCCGCAGCAGGGCCGGCCCGTCGATCGGGTCGAGCGCGCGCCACCGGCCGTACCCGAGGGACTCCTCACAGAGCACCACGGCGCCGGCCGCGGCGTACTCGCGCGCCACCCGCCGGAACTGGCGGCGGTCGGACGTCTCGAACAGGGCCGGGCGGCGCGCGTGGCCGGGCCACGTGGCGGTGAGCCGGTAGGCGGACACGGGGATCGGGTGGCGGGCGCCCGGGCGGTGGCGGGACTTCATGCGGCACTCTCCTGTCGGCGGGCGGCGGCCTTGTCGGTCCGGGTCGGGTGGACGGTTCGGCGCCTCGACCAGGTGCCGGCCTGCGCGCCGGGCGCGAGGGTGCGCCGCCGGCACGGCTCACCGGCCGGCGCGTGGCACCAGTCGCACGCGACGGCCAGCGCATCCGGGCGGCCCGCGGCGGCCTCGGCCTCCCGCGCCGCCCGCATCGGCCGGTACGCGGCGAGCTGCTCCGCCGCGGCCGCGGGCAGCACCCGGCCGAGCCGGGCGGCCACCGAAGCGGCCGGCCCGCCGGTCAGCTGCCGCGTGCTGTTCGGCGCGGCCTGCCCCGTCGCCACCGCCGCGCGCTGCGCCCGGATCGCGTCCCGGTAGGCGCGGTCGTCGTCGGGGTCGACGGCCGGGCGCGGGTCGGTGTGCCGAGCGAGCAGGGCCCGGCGGTGCGCGGCCCACGGCCGGGTGACGTCCGCCGCGATGATCGGCCACGGCGACGACGCGATGTGTCGACGGACCACCGCCGCGGCGTCCCACCCCTCGACCGCGACGGCCGGCACGTCCTGCAGCAGCTCGCACCACCGGCGAAGCTGGGCCCGGGCCTCTTCCTCGTCGGTGTTGGCGGTGCGGGGGTCGAGCTCACCGGCGTAGGCGAGCAGCGCGGCCACCTCTTCGGGGGTCATCGGGCACCCCCGCGGGCCTGCAGATCGTCGAGCGCGGCCTGCAACAGCGCGGCGTTCCGGTTAGCCGGCGGTGAGGGGCGGGAGGCGCCCCCGGGCACGGCCCGCAACGGCGGGCGGCTCGTCGGGCGTTCCCGGCCGATCCACTGCTGCCAGTCGGCGCGCCACTGCGCGGGGGTCCGTGCGGGCGCAGTCGCCCTGTGCCGCGCCCATTTCGCCGTGGCGTGGTCGAGGCCATCGGGGCCGAGCCGCTGCAGGTGGCCGGCGACCGCGGCCCAGCCGAGCAGCTCGTCGTCGGGCTGCCAGTCGGCAGGCAGAGAGATCGCAGCAGCACCACCCACAGGCGCAGAGCCCGCGCGCCCGCGCGCGCCCCTCTGGTTCCCTCCCGTTCCACTCTGGTTCTTCTGGTTCTGGGGGGAAGAATCTTCGGGGGCGGCCCCGCAGGAACTGCACCCCCGCCCCGAAGAATCTGCACCCCCAGGGGTGCAGTTCTCGCACCCCCCATCGGCGGGAGCGGAAGAATCTTCACCCCCCTCAGCGGGCGCGCCGGGAGTCCAACCGACGGCCTTGGGCAGGCGGTAGACGCGCGCGCCGTAGGGGCCCTTGCGGCCCTCGACGAGCTGCAGCTCGCCGAGCCGGATCGCGGCCTTGATCGCGTCGCTCACGGCTCGCTCGGAGGAGTTGACGCGCTCGGACAGGGCGCGGGTCGAGCCGAACGCGATGCAGGACTCGCCGGCGCGGTCGGCCAGGGCGAGCAGGACGAGGCGGGCCGTGCCGCGCGTGTCCGAGCACTCCCACACCCACTCGCGTGCAGTGTGACTCAACGGGGTTCCCTCCCTTGGGTGTTGGGCGTAGACGGGGGATCGGCGCGGCCGGAGACGGCGGCGGGGGAGTGGGCGGCGCACCGCGGCCCGCACGGGTACGGGCGGGCCGGCCTGCCGCACGGGCCCGGGCCGGCGCCGCAGAACGGGCTCACGAGCCGTCGGCGCCGAGCGCGTCGAGCTGCCCGGGCACCGGGTCGACGACGGCCTCGACCACCGGCCGGCGCCGCGGACGCGGGCGCACCGGCGGCGGGGTCGTCGGGTACGGCTGCGCGCTGCCGTCGAGGGCGAGCTGCACCGGCCGCTCGACCCGGCCCTCGACGGCCGGCCGCCGGCGGCTCACGAGCCGGCCCTCGACGGCCCGGCGGCGGTCTGCCGGCCGATCCGTGCGATCAGATCGAGGTACCACCGCGGCTCGCCCGCCGCCCGGGCCGCGCGCCAGAGCCCGCGCACCTGGTCGACGTCCGGCGCGCTGGTGGCAGCGGCCAACCACCACCGCTCGGTCATCGGTCGTACTCCAGTTCGATTAGGTGTCGGCCGGCGACCGTGCGCTCGGCGAGCTGCTGCAGCCGGCGGCCGAGCTCGGCCGCGGCCCGGTAGGACAGGTCGGCGGCGAGCAGGCCGTCGGGCCCCGGAAGCTCGGCGACCAGCGCGGCCCGGCGACGCAGCAGCACTGCGCCCCGGCGGCGCCGGTAGGCCCAGCGCAGCAATGCGCCGCGCACCCCGGCCCGGGCCCGAACGCGGGCGGCATCCAATGAGGCGCCCGACCAGTCGAGGGCGACGTCGTCGGCGCGCGGGTCGGTCTTCCGGGCGCGGTGCTGGTCGGCGGCAGCGGCGAGCTCGCGCAGCAGCTCGCCGACGAGCTGCTCGTCGGCCGCGTAGGCGAGCGCGACCCGGTCGAGCAGGCGCTCGGAGTCGTCCGTGATGTCGAGGCGGACGGTGTACCCGTCCGGGTGCAGATCGGCCCGGATCACTGGGCACCACCACCGACCACCGGCGGCCGGCGCTGCTCCCCAACGAACCGGGCGTACACCCGGTGCTCCCCGTCCACGGTCCGCGAGACCGCCTGAAACGAGCCGGGCGGCCCGTAGGCGGCGAGCTTCGCCGACCGGATCGCCTGAGCTGCACTCGCAGCACGCGCGATGGTGGCAGCGCGCTGCACGACCGCCCACTCGCCCGGACGCCCGCGGAGCGCGGCAGCGATACGGCCGTGCTTGGTCGACGCGGCCGCCGGAGGCGGGGGCCCAAGGAACTCCACAGCAGTCGAGGCGGTACTCATGCCGCCGCCCGAACAGCGGTGCTCCGCCGGGTCGACTGCTCGGCCGCGCGCCGCTCGGCACGCAGACGGTGAATGTGCGGCGCGAGCACTCGCGCGATCAACGACACCTGCTCGGTGGTGGGATCGGGCCACCCCTGCACCTGTGCCGGCGGGGTGGTGTGGTCGAAGTCAGACATCAGCTCCCCCTCGTCTTCTACGGTGTTGTAGAACGAAGACAGGAGCGCGCGGCGCGGCCTGAAATGCACCTAACGGCCTGTCTTCGTTTTGAGACAGATACGACCGTAGGTCGGCTGATTCTGCACGTCAACGAAGTTCCTGGTTGGGTAAACCGTCCTCATGTGCGCTTCAATGGGAGCGTTCGCGTAACGAGACACGAACGGAGATGAGACATGACCTGGGAATCCACGCCGTTCGCCGACATGGTGCGCGAGGCCAACGAGGCCCCCGGGATGACATGGCGGAAGCTCGCCGAGCGGGCCACCGACCCTCAGACAGGGCAGAGCCTCACCCACAACACTTTGTGGAAGATTGCTCAGGGTGACATGGTCAAGATCGCCCCATGGGTGATCAGAGCGGCCGCGGCCGCGCTCGGTAGGCCCGTGAGAGAGGTGCAAGCGGCTGCCGCTGAGCAATACGTGGGGTTGGTTGCGGGCGATCCGTTTGACGTGAGCAGCCCAGATGCGGCGGTCGTCGTCGCGCACGTGCCCGGCCTCCGGCGGGCGGACATGCCGCAAGTCGAGGCGCTGCTGCGGAACTGGGCCGCCGCCCCGGAACGTACTACCCCGTAGGAACCGTCACGGAACGTGCTCGACTGGGCCGCGACCGTGCCGGTAATGTGTGCACGCCCGATTCGTACGCCAGTCCGAATCGGGCGTGCCGCATGCCCACAAGGGGGAATCTCCATGATCAAGGTCACCCGTACCCGACTCGATCCAGGCGCCCCGGCCGTCGCCCGCGCAACCTCCAAGACGCTCGAACTCGCAGTCGACGACCGGCACATCACCCCTACGGGCGCCGCAGCTATTGAGGCCGCCCTGAACGGCCTTGTCGGGGACGAGGGGACGACCGAGGACAAAGGCCGTTGATCAAGGCCCCCGAACGCCGAACGGGTCACACAGCACGCTGTGTGGCCCGTTCGGCGTTCGGCCGCTACGAAGCGAGGGTGAGTCGCTTCGGCGTCACCGTGACATACGGCTCTGCGGACTCTGGGCGGTTCCCGCGACCGGAAGGCTTGATCCGCACGTCCAGCAGTGTTTCCGCGATGAGGCGCTGCTGCGGCAGATCGAGCAGCTCCCAAGCATCCGCGATCTCGTCCCGTGTAGCCCCGGCCAGATCCGCGACGACGGTCGGCACGCGCAACTGGCCCAGTCGCTTCTCCGCCTCGGCGATCTTGACTCGCAGGCCGGCCTCGATCTTCGCGAAGCTCTGAGCCGAGAGAACGCCGTTGACCGCCTGTTCCTCGAACTCGTCGAGGCGTGCCCGGAGGATCGCTAGCTCTCCCTCGGCGTTCCCGACCTGCTTCGCCCGTTCCGCGTCGCTCGCCACATACGCCGCGATGAAGCCAGGCGACGCAAGCCAGTCGAACAGCTTGTCCCGTACGAAGTCGTCCGCGAGCTCCATATCAAAGCTGACGTGGTACCCCTTGCCGTCGTACAGGCCAGGCACGCCGGGCGCCGTGCAGTTCAGCCGCGGCTTCATCGTTCCCTTGGCCGTGGCGGTCGCCTTGGTGCCGTTCATCCCGAAGAACACCGGGGCACTGCAGACGTGGCAGGTCGCGATGCCGGGCAGCCAGTACTTAGCCTTACCCGGTCGCGTGTTGTAGGTCTTACCCTTCTTGCGCTTCTTGATCACTGCCAAACACTGGGCGTGGGTGCTCGCGTCGATGATCTCCGGCCATGCGTTCTCGGCGGTGACGACACCGTTGTGCGTACGGGCACCCAGGTACCGCGGGTCACTCGCGTAGGCGGTGATCGTCGCCGGGTACCACTGTGCGGCGAGCTTCGGCACGTCGCGCTCGTTGAAGTCCTTCGCGACGTCCTTCGAGGTCTCGCCAGCGTCGAGGCGGCGAACCACTTCGGCCTTGATTGCCGAGTGCTGCGGGTGCGTGCCGACCGGAATCCAGGTCATGCGCTCGACCTGCTTCGACGACCAGAACTCGGTGGGCGGGGTGATTCCCCGAGCGTTCAGGCTTTCGGCAATGGCCTTGTACGCCTTCCCCGACGCGACGCTTTCGCAGATCTCCCTGACGATCTTGGCTTGCTCGGGATTGAGGTCCGTTCGGACGTAGGCGCCGGTCTTCGCGTCGTAGACCCGCTGATACCCGTAGGGGGCCCGTCCGTGCGGTCGGCCATCGGAGGCGTTTGCCCTCAACGAGCGCATCACGTTGTCGCGAAGCTCGTCGACCTCACGCTCGCCGACGAGCGCGTCGAGGCCGGTCCGGAAACGGTCGTCCTTGTCGGACAGGTCGTAGATCCGGCCGCCGTAGCACCACAGCACGCCGGCTTTCGTGCACGCGTCCCGGAGTCGGACATACACCGACAGGTCGCGCTGGAGCCGAGTGGAGGCCCAGGCGATCACGATGTCGAGCCGGCGGTGCTCGATGTCGTCGAGCAGGCGCTCGAAGTCATCCCGAGTGTGCTCGGCGGCGTGTCGCGACGCCGAGATCCCGTCATCGACGTACTCGCCGTTGGGGCCGATCACCACACCGAGCCTGTCGGCATCCTCACGCCCTGCGGTGAGCTGCTCAGCGACCGAACGGTGCCGACTGTTCTTCTTGCCCCGGTACTGGGACTTGCGGGCGTAGATGCCGGCGCGCAGCCCCGCGTACTGGCCCTGCTGTGCTTTGCGCCGTCGTGGAAGTGTCTGCGGGCTCACAAGGTCCCCCCATCATGTGATCATCACGATTATGCCTAGCTCGGGGTCACCTTCTTCACCCAGTTCGTCGACCCCTCCTACGGCCGACCGGCGCTCTCCTTCGCCCTCCTCGGCGGCATCCTGCAGACCTTCAGCCTGCTCTACCTCTCCATGCTGATCTTCGCGGGCACCACCCTCGCCACCGCCTTCCGCCGCCGCCGGCGCCTCTCCGCGGGCCTCACCAGCGGCGTGGCCGTCCTCTTCGCGGGCTTCGCCGCCAAGCTCGCCGTCTCCTCCGCCTGACCCCACCGGAGAACCGGGTACGGATCACCCCTCGAACCTGTGTAGACTGGCCCGCGTTGCCGAAGCACTCGGCAGCGGCGCCGCCTTAGCTCAGTTGGCCAGAGCAACGCACTCGTAATGCGTAGGTCATGGGTTCGAATCCCATAGGCGGCTCGCAAAAAGGCCAGGTCACATAGCCCGTGACCTGGCCTTTTGCATGTTCGCGGTCAAGTTCATCGCCCTCGGGAGGGATGAAAGTGACATGCACGCGCCATGAAAGTGCCCAAGGGGTGCCCGGTTGTCCCGGGCCGTGTCTCGGCAGCGCTCCGCCGCTCGTGGACGAGGTGGCGCGACGGGGACTGGGGCACCCTGATCCTCGTTACACAGCGTGAGATTTTCCGTCATGAAGGGCTGTTGGAGCCTGATCCGGCCGTTGCCGAGCTGGACCGCGCGGCCGAGAGTGCTGTGGATAGCGCTGCGGGCCCCGGCACATCGTGCCGGGGCCCGCGTCGGTTGCTCATCACTTCGAAGGGTCGGACTGCACGGGGACAGGCCCCCATCGGTCTAGCGGGGCCGTCGGGCTTCCCGCTCGCGGATCGTGTCGATCACCGTCTGCGCAAGGTCGGCTCCGACGGGGCGGAACGGGGCGCCAGCTTCTTCGCCCGGGTCGTGGACGGTCGCGGTGAGGTTCACCAGCACGCCGTTGTCCAGGTCCGAGTCGGAGGCGGCGTTGAGGAATACGGTGATCTCGGTCGTGGTGGGACCGGGGCTGATAGTCAGGCCGTAGTAGCACCGCGAGGTCGCGCCCGTGGCGTCGGGGATTTCGAGGTGTCCCGAGATGTGGTCGGGTAGGCCCGGGGTGGAGGTGGGGTGGTCACTGTCGTGTGGCCACAGCACGATGCCGAGGTCCGGGGCCAGGGCGGTGAGCTGGTCGCCGGTGGTGATGATGGCGTGCGCTTGGCGGAGGTTCACCGGATGGGTGCTCCTTGTCGTCGAGGGCTGGTGGCAGGACAGGGCTGGCCATCAAGTGGCCTGCTGGAGAGCAGGGTTCCGTTCGACAAGGCGTCAGCCAGGTGCAGTCCGCGGGGCGGGGCGGCGGGATGTTGCGAGCGTAGCCGCTTCGGCGAAGGTCAGGGTGACGGGGGCAGGGTGGGCGAGTGCCCAGCTGAGGAGCCGCGCCTGCTCGGGGATCGAGGGGTCGGCCAGGAGCCGGCGGAGCTCAGCAGCGGTGGGAAGGGTGGACGGGGGAGTGGACATGGTCCTCCACTGGTCGGGAGATGGGCAGGCGCCGGTGGCGCTGGCTGGCCCTGGCCGCTGGCGGCGGTCAGGGTGTGGAGCTACGGCTGCGGTGGCAGGACGGTCACCGGGCGGCTCAGGCGGCACCCGCGCCGGGGACCGCGCGCCGTCGCCGGGGGACGAGGCTGACGACCGCTTCGGCGGCGTCGCGGGCGAGTTCCGACAGCACCGTCTGGTAGGTGTCGCGGGTGATCGAGGTGTCGCTGTGGCCGAGCATCTCCGACACGACGCGGATGTCCACCTTGGCGAGCAGCGCGAGGGTGGCCGCGAGGTGGCGCAGGTCATGCAGGCGGACGGGAGGAAGTCCGGCTGCGGCGGCCAGGCGCTGGAACTCCTCGCTCACCCAGGCCGGGTGGAGCCAGGTGCCGTCTTCGGCGGTGAAGATGCGGCCGGTGTCGACCCAGGCGGGCCCCCACTTGATCCGTTCCAGCTTCTGCCGGTGGCGGTGGGCCACGAGCGACCCAGTGGTGTCGCCGTCGAGGCTGACCTCGCGCGAGCCGCTGGTCGTCTTCGGTGTTCCCTCCAGCACTTCCCAGTTGAGCTGGACGAGGGTGGTCTCGACGGTGAGCTTCTGGGACTCCTGGTCGAAGTCCACCCACCTTGCGCCGACGCCTTCGCCGCGGCGCGGACCGCGGAAGATGTAGAGGTGCCACAGGGCGTACAGCCGGTGCTCCTCGACGGAGTCGAGGAAGTGACCGGCTTGGGCCGGGGTCCAGATCATCACAGGGGACGGCTTGAGCCCGGTGCGCTGCCACTCGGCGATGCGCGCGGCGGTCCAGACGAGCGCCTTGGGCTTGGGGGCGGTTTCGAGCTCGACGTGGGCTGCGGGGTTGAAGGTGATCAGCTGCCGCGCGATGGCGACGTTGAGCGCGGCCCGCAGCGTCGCCCGGATGTGCTGCTGGGTCGACAGACCGGTGACGCGGCGGAACGGGGGCATCTCCGCGATGGCGGCCTTGGCCGCTCGCCGTGCCGCGCGGCCGACGACCAGCTTGAGGTCGTTGACCGCCTGGCGCCGTTGGGCGTTCTGCTCGACGATCTCCTCGTTCGTGTCGTTGATCGACTCGAACATCGTGTCCAAGTGCTCGACCCGCAGCCGGTCCAGTCGCAGGGCACCCAAGTGGGGCTTGAGGTGGACGCGGATATCCGTCTCGTAGCGGGCGACTCCGTTCGGGCGGAGCTTCTTCCGGCCAGCAAGCCAGGTGTCGAGCCACTCGCCGACCGTCATCGCCACGGTCAGGCTGTGGCCGGCCTTTACCTTCCGGCTGGTCTCCTCGACGTCGGGGAGGTCCGACTTGGTCCGGACGCACGCCATGATCATGTCGCTGACGACCCGGCGGGTCTCAGGGTCGTCCTTGGGTGCGAGCGCCAGGAGCGCGCGGACGTGGTCCAGCTCCTTCTGGGCGGCATCGACTCCGGAGAAGCCGGAGCGGCGGAAGGTGCGCCGTTTCCCGTCCTCGTCCGGGTGGACCTCTTGCCGTACGGACCAGACGCCGTGCTTCCGGGAGCTGAGCTTCGGGCAGGCGGAGTAGTAGTGCGCCCCGGTGGCGGGGTTCCGGCACGAGCAGCGCCGGGTTATGGAGCCTTTCAGGTGGTGTCCTCCTGTTCGTCGGGGGCGATGAAGGCCAGAGCGGCCGGAAGCGGGGCGGGGTGAAGCCCCTGAGCGCGCATGCGGGCACGGGTGTCCCGCAGCCGCTGGCAGTCCTCGGTTGCGATTCGCTCGAACTCGGCTGCCTGGCGGGACAGTTGCTGATAGCGGTCGGAGCCGACGTGGTGGTGGGCTGCCTGGGAGCGCCGGTCGCGGGCTTCGCGGGTCGAGATGAGTGCGGTGCGGACGTCGATGGCGTGCTCGCGGAAGACCGTGAGGACGGCGCGGGGCCGGTCCTCGGGGGCGGCGTCCTCGGAGTAGTCCTCGCCAGTGATGAGCGTTGCGGCCTCCCAGACCGGCAGTCTCAGGTTGGGGAGGAGGTCGACCTCGGCCTCGCCGTCCAGGGGGACGAGGAGGCTGACGAGCGGTACACCAGAGGCGACGGCGAAGGCGATGGCCTCCTCCAGCTTGATGGACTCGCGGCGGGCGGTCTCGATCTTGTTGACCGCGTTCGCGGCCGTTGGCACTCCTAGTTCGGTGCAGGCGGCGGCGAGGGCGGGTGCGCTGAGGCCGGCGGCACTGCGGGCGGCCTTCACCGCGACGCCGATGCGGGCGGTGAGGTCTGGGATGGTGGGCTGCGTTGTCATGAGAGAAGTGTAACTTGCGGAATGCTTCTTTGGTGGAAGTCGTGATAGATGTTTCTCTCACAGAGAACGTGCAGCACCGGGAAGGTTGATATGCGGGAAGTGAAGGCATTGGGTGAAGCGCGGTACTCGCGGGCAGCGCTCGCGGCCCTCCCCCCGGCGATGCTGCTGACGGACGCCAACCGCCTGCTCGCCCTGAGCCGGACCAAGGGCTACCGGATGGCCCGAGACGGCGAATACCCCTGCGCCACCATCCAGGTCGGTGACGGCCACAGGGTGGTGACGGCCGAGCTTCTGCGCCTCCTCGGCCTGGACGACACGGGCCTCCGGCGCGCGTTCGCCGCGTTGCCGCCGGCCATCCCGCTGCCGGTGGCGAACACGCTGCTGTCGCTCAGCCGCACGACGGGGTACAAGCTCGCGAGGACTGGCCAGTACCCGTGCGCCGTGATCCACCTCGGCAAGGAGTACCGGGTCCGCAAGAACGAGCTGCAACGACTTCTGCGCGTCGAGGACGTGCCCAGCGGCAAGGCTGCCGCGTGATGAGGCCGGTGACGCGCATGACGGTCGCCGAGATCGCGGGCCGCGTCCTTGTGGTGGCAGGGCTCCTCGGCGCCTTCGCCCTGTGGCTCGTCGCCACGGTCGCGGTGGCGGGATGGCTCGACAGGATCGGCACGACGGGCGTACTCCCCGGGCGGTGACCGACCTGAACGCGCCGCCCGCTTACCCGCCGAGTACCGCGCCTACCCCGGCCGCCACGAGAACGAGGTCGGGTGCTCATCGAGCACCCGACCTCGCCGTTCAGAACTTCGTGTTGCCTGGTTACGTCAGCGGGCGCCGCCTCCGGCGACGTGCCGAGAGATCCACTCCGCCGGAGCGGCCAGGTCCGCAGACGTCGGCCACATGAGGTCGTCCAGCAGCACCCGCTTGATCAGCTCCGGGCCGCCTGCCTGGAGAACCGCCTCGACGAACGGTTTCGCCTGCTCTGCGAGAGCGGTGGCGTGGCTGTACGGGGCCAGCTCGCGAAGCTGCTCTGCGACTCGGAACGCCCCCGAGGGCTGCGGATCGCCCGGCCTGCGCTCAAGCGACGGGGCACCGGTCAGGTCCGCGGCGATGGTTTCACTGACCAAGCGCGCGTAGCCCTCGACCACGTGCAGCGGCCGAGGTTGGTCAATCGGCGTCTGACGCCGCAGGACCGCCAGTAGGTTGATCCGGGCCGCGTCAGCGAGCAGGCTCGGCCGGAGAGCGACGGCCGCCAGCTGGACGAGCTTGTTGGCCAGGGTGACGTACATGAGAGGCTCGGTGACGCGAGCCTCGTCGTACGACGCCGGCGTGACGACGATCTCCGGTGGGGTGTCGGCGGGCCCGTAAATGACCTTGCCGAGGGTGCGCGGCCAGAGAGCGGTCTCCACGTCCCTGGTGGCATCCGTGGCCTGGCGGTGCAACCGCCCGACCAACTCGTCGGTCGCCCCTGCCACTGTGGGAGCCGCCTCGCGAAGCGCACGTTGGAGGGAGACGCTGGTCGCGGTCACGCTGTCCGGCACGCTCAGCAGCCGCAGCCGGACCATCGGCGGAAGCGGCAGCCCCGTCAGGGCGGTAACTCGCGGGCCTACCCTCACCAGCGCGGCGCGGAGCGGCGCCACGTACGGTTCGCCGGAGTGCCCGGCCTTGTTGAGGACGTCGATGGTCGTCATGAGGTTCTTTCTCGAGGAACAGCTGGAGCCGGACGTGCCGGAGCCAGAACAGGTGGGTCAGGGCCTGGCCGAGGGCGCCGAATGACGCTCGGCGCTGCGGTCGACGGCGGCGAGCAGCCGGTGCAGCGGGTCGTCGTCGACGGCCAGGTCGGGCGCGTGGACAGCGAGCAGGTCCTGGAGGACGTGGGCGTGGTGGCGGATCGAGGCGATGACGGTGAGCGTGTCGCTCGGGGGAGCGACTGCCCCGAGGCGTTCGGGCCAGACGTTCCACTCGGTGCTGCCGTACCGGTGGTGGCACGTGCCGGTCTCCTGGTCGCGGAGAATCATGGCGGCGACCAGGAGGTGTCGGGGAAGTTGGAGCGCGAGGTGCGCACCGATCAGCAGGTCCTGGCGCGCGGTCTTGAACGCGGCGAGCACTGCGTCGAACCGGAACGCCGCGGCGATTCCAGCCAGCCCGACAGCACCGCACATCCTCGGCGGGTACAGCGCGCTGGTGGCAGTGCGGACCGTGAGGTCGATGCGGCGGAGGTCCGCCAGGACCAGCCGCACCCCGGCCTCCCGGCCGTCCCCCGAGTGGCTGCTCGCGTACAGGGGCCCGAGAGCGGCGGGCACCGCCTGCGCGAGGCGTTCGGCGACCGGGGCCGGGTCACCGTCGATGGTGACCAGCACGTCCAAGTCGGACCAGACGTCGAGCGCCCGGCCGTCCCCGGCCGCAGACCCGGCCACATCCAGCTTCTGCACGGAGGGCTCGTCGGCCGCCAGCGCCCGCAGCACCGGCAGTGCCTCGGCCTGCCAGCCCGCGCGGGGCAGCTCCCCGGCGCCCGCGGACGGTCCGTGGCCCAACAGCGGTTCCATCAGCACCTCCAGGTCAAGCGGGTGCCTGCTGGCTCTGCCGGCACCCGGATCGGGATCAGTGGGTGTCGGCGCCGTCCCGGCCGCGCGTCTGGACGGGGACGGTGGTGTCGTACTGGCGGGCCTGGAGCAGGTATCCCTCGCGATAGTGGGTCGCGGGCTGGCGGGCCATGAGGTCGGCGTGCGTGCCTTCCTCGATGAGCCGGCCGTGGTCCAGGACGAAGATGTGGTCGGCCTTCGCCGTGGCGCCGAGGCGGTGGGTGATCAGGACGACGGTGACGCCGAGTTCGGTGAGGTGGCGGATCTGCTCGAACGCGGCGACTTCGGCCTGCGGGTCGAGCGCGGAGGTGGGTTCGTCGACGACGACCAGCGCTGGCAGCCGGTTGTCCTGGTCGGGGGTGGTCAGACGGAGGCGGGTACGGGCCAGGGCGACCTTCTGCCACTGGCCGCCGGACAGCTGCACACCGCCCTCGAAGCCCTTGGCCAGCAGGGTGTTCCAGCCGCGGGGCAGTTCGTCGAGCACTGGCTGGAGGTCGGCGTAGTCGGCGGCGGCGTCCAGGTGCTCTTGGCCGAGGGGGACCTCGGGGCGGCCCAGCAGCAGGTTGGCCCGCAGGGTGAAGATCCACCGCTGGAAGTTCTGCGCGAGCAGCGCGACGCTGCGGAACTGCTGGTGGCGGTCGGCGGTGGCGGTGTCGACGCCGTCCCACAGCACCTTGCCCTGGTGGGGCTGGTAGACGCCGCACAGGATGTGGGCCAGCGTGGTCTTGCCCGAGCCGTTCCGGCCGACCAGGGCGACGACCTTCCCTCGCGGGATGGTCAGGCTGATCTTGTCGAGCGCCGGGGCCTCGCGGCCGGGGTAGCTGAAGGTTACCTCTTCGACCGTGATCGTCTCGGGGCGTTCCGGAAGAGGCGTCCCGCCGGTGGGGATCGCCCGGCGGTGGCCGTCGCGGCGCAGCTGGTCGAGGTCGCGGACGAAGAGGCTCTCCTCGTAGAGGCGGTTGACCTGGGAGACGAGGCCGCCGATGCTCGCTGACCCGGTGCGGAGGGCGACGACGGCCGTGCCGGCGGCGGCGAGCGGGATGGAGCCGTCCACAACGAGCCAGCCGAGCAGGGCGAAGGCGCCGGTGGTGGCGAGGCCGGCGAGGGTGGCGGTGAGCAGGTCGGTGCGGGCGCGGGCGGCGGCGAGGCGGGCCTGTTCCTGTTCGGCGGAGGCGGCCATCTGCTCGTAGTGGTGGAGCAGGAAGGGGCCGCTGGCGTGGACGCGCTGCTCGGCCGCCGAGTAGGGGCGGATCATCATGTCCGCCAGTGCGGTGCTGGCGCGGGAGTGCTGGAGCCAGGACCGGGTGGAGGCGTACTGGCGGCGGGCGATGAGCACAGCTCCCCAGCCACGCGGCGCGGTGATCAGCACCAACATCGGCAGCAGTACCGGGTGGAGGACGGACAGCACGCCGGCGGCGGAGACGAGGGAGAAGCCGGCGGTGAGGACGGAGGTCGCCTGGCCGATGATGTTCTGCAGGGACATCGCGCCCCAGCGGGCGCTGTCGACCTCCGCGAGGAACTCGGGGTCCTCGATGGCCTCCAGCTCGGACCGGCTGACGATGCCGAGGAACTCGACGGTGGCCCGGCGGAAGACCGCCGGCTCCAGACGGCCGCCCGCCCACGCGGAGAGCGCCGACAGGACCGAGGAGAGCGCGGCCAGGGCACCGACGGTGACGACCGCCGGGAGCGCCGCGCGCAGAACCTGCCCGACCTCGCCGGGCGCCAGGACCGCCGACAGGGCGCGGTTGGTCGCGATCAGCGCGGCAGCCGCCGCCAGGCCCCGCAGCACCTCGGCACCGACCAGCGCGACCAGGGCCCGGCGGTCGGCCTGCCACGCCATCCGCCCGGCCAGGCGCAGGAACCGGGGCATTTGGCGCGCGACCGCCCAGAACGTGACTTCCCCGCTGGCCAGCTCGTGCTTGGCCCAGCCGTAGTCGTAACGCATCGGGCCGCCGAACAGCAGCTGCTCGCTGCCCGACGCCGGCTCATCCGGCTTCGTGGTTCCACTGGTCAAGTAGGTGCCTTTCGTCGAGGCGGCGGGCGGCGGCCCGCCGGTTCGTCAGGATTCGAGGTAGGCGGTGCCGCCGCCGCGCAGGGCGGTGTGGGCGGCGCGCAGGTTGCGGGCGTTGTACCGCTCCATCACGCCCGGCGCGCACGCCTGGTCCAGGTCCCACCAGCGCCAGCCCAGCAACTCCCCGTCGGGTGTGCGGATTCGCTCCTCCGTGCCGGGGGCGAGGGTGGCGTGGAAGGTGAACACGTGGCAGGGGTAGGCCGACGGGTTCGCGGCGGCGCCGGGGAACAGCTCGGCCTTGGTGGTCATCCAGTTGTAGACCAGCAGGCGGCCGACGGTGACGGGGACGCCGAGCTCTTCGGAGAGCTCGCGGGCGCAGGTTGCGGCCGGGGCCTCGTCCCATTCGGCCTTACCTCCGGGCACGACCCAGGTGCGGGAGCGGCCGTGGTGGACGAGCAGCACTTCGGTGTCGCCGCGGGTGATCAGTCCGCCGGCGGCGGTCGAGAACACCGCGCGCCCGGGTCGCTCGGTCTCCGACATGTCGTCAACTCCATGGGTCAGTGCCGCCCCGGAGCTGATCGGGGCGGCGCGTTGGATGGTGTTCAGGGGCGCAGGAGCAGGCACAGCAGGGAGCCGAGCGGGTATTCGGTCACCTCACGCCAGCCGGTGCGCAGGCGTTCAAGGGCGGCGTGGTCGAGGCCGATGTGGTGGCGGCCGTCGCTCTGCCGCTCGGCGAGCGGGGTGGTCACCGCGATCACGCCGCCCGGGGCGAGGCGGCGGCGGGCGGCGGCGAGGACAGCCGGTTGGTCGAGGAAAGCCAGCGCGAGACGGAAGGCGACGAGGTCGAATCTGCGGTCGGGCAGTTCGTCCAGGGCGTGGTTGACGTCGAGTTCGCGGAAGACCGTGCCGGGCAGGTGGGCGCAGCGTTCGCGGGCGGCGGTGATCGCGCTGGGTGCGAAGTCGACGCCGGTGACGGCGGCGCCCCGCTCGGCAAGGGCCACGCTCAACTCACCGGTGCCGCAGCACACATCCAGCACCGCCATCCCGGCGACCGGACGGTGGAGGTGCCCGGCAAGGAGATCGACCTCCTGGCCGGTGACTGTCCGGAAGCGCGCGCCCTCGCGGTAGTCGGCATCCCACGGACCCGGGGCGCTCAAGCCCTCCATCGACTTCCCGCCGCGATCGGTCGGCCCCGGCGGCACGGCGGCGTGGCCGGTCGAGGAGTCGGTGCCGATCACGCCTCCACCAGCCGATGGTGGTCCGGGGTGTCATCGAACCCGTAGGTGGCGAACGCCGGGCCACCGGCCAGGTACGCCTCCACCGAGGTCATCGACGTCGGGAACATCGGGCCGGGCAGCGAGGTCGCCGGTGCCCAGCGGACCTCCAGGTGCTTGGTGGGTTCGGTGTTGACCAGCTCGCCGGTGAACTCCGAAGCCGCGAACACGAACGTCACGAACCCGCCCTTGCCGTCCCAGCCCTCCTTCACCTGGACCGTGTGGACCAGGCGCAGGTCGGCTGGCGCGACAACGAGGCCGGTCTCCTCACGTAGCTCCCTCGCCGCAGCCGTATGGATCTCCTCGCCGGGGTCGACCTTCCCACCGGGAAACGTCCACACCGGGCCGGGGCTCCAACTGCGCGCGGCGTAGTGGAGGGTGGCGATCCGGTCGGTGGCCAGGTCGTGAACGATGACGCTGACGGTCAACCTGCTGGTCGTGTGCATCAGATGCTCTCCTGCTCTCGGTTGGTCGCTTCGTCAGTGGAGGCCGCGCTCGACGAGCGGGTGATGCGCTGGACGGTGAGCAGGACGGCCGCCAGGGTGCCTGCCTCGGTGATCCGGCCGTCGCCGCACATCGCCACCGCCTCCTCCAGCGGTACCCAGCGCAGGTCCATGTCGGCCTCGCTCGCGTCCCGGTGGTGCTCGCCGACCGTGAGGTCCTGGGCCAGGTAGAGGTGTTCTTGGGTGCGGGCGCCGGCGGGCATCCGCCACATCGTGGTCAGCGGCTCGACCTCAGCAGCACGGATGCCGGCCTCCTCGGCCAGCTCGCGGTGCGCGGCCGTGAGCGGGGCCTCGCCGGGTTCGCACCCCCCACCGGGGCACATCAGCAGCCGCTGACCGCAGACGTAGACGCTCTCCTCCACCAACGCGATCCGGCCGCGGTCATCCAGGGCCACCACCCTCACCCCGTCGGCCAACTCGGAGTACTCGTACGTCCCCAGGCTCTGGTCGGCGCGCCGCACCTCGTCGCGGCGCAGGACCACCCGGTCACCCCTGAACGCGACGACCGACGACAGCGTGGTCCAGCCCTCGATCTCCCCGGCGGAGCCAGAGCACTCCAGCGCCTCCTGCGGCGCCGTGCGGCTCAGCCCGGCCCCGTCGAGCACCACCACGGCGGGCTCCGCAACACTCGGACGGACCTGGCCGGGCAGGGCGGCGTGGTGGTCGTGGATGAGCCGGCGGGTGGAGTCGCGCAGCCGCAGCCGGTGCAGGTCCTCGGGCCGGAACCAGTGCAGCAGGACACCCTCGCGGAGATCGGCCGTCTGCGGGTCGCCCTGCCAGGACGCGGCGAAGATCTGGATCGGCACGGCCAGGCCGTCCACGCCGGTCGTCCACTCAACCCTCAGCCGCTCCACCTCACCCAGGCGCAGCCCCGGTACTTCCTCGGCCAGTTCACGCCGAAGGGTGCCCTCCAAGCTGCCGTCACCAGGTTCCGCGCCGCCGCCCAGCAGACTGAACTCACCCGGCGCCCAAATGTGGTCGAAGGCATCGCGCAGGTGCAGGAGATAGCGGCCGGCTCCGTCGTGGATCAGAGCGCTCGCGTTCACCGGCTCGGGCCGCCCGTCCAGACCCAGCGACTGCAGCTTTGCCCGCAGCGAGGGGGAGGCGACCTGGTCGAAGGGGCGCCACTCGCAGCCGGTGACCTCCTCCTCCTGGAGCGCGGTCTCGGGTGTCGCCGGGTCGGCGAGGTAGAAGACGAAGCGGAAGTCGTAGTGCTGGTGGGCGCCTTCACCGCGCGCGGGGTTCGGGTCGATGTCGTTGATGTCGATGTCGACCGGCTGGTCGAGGAGCTGCGGGGCCAGGCACAGCGCGCCGGGCTGGACGCCGGCTTCCTCGGCGACCTCCCGCAGCGCGGTGGCCATCAGAGTGGTGTCGCTCTCCTCGCCCCCGTGGCCGCCGGGGCAGAGCGTCAGCCCGGTGGCCTTGTGGTGGATGTGCAGGACCTCGCGGTCGCGGTTGATGACGACGGCGCTGCACGTGACGTGCGCGGGCAGGGTCGTGCGGCTGGTCGGCTCCAGTTCGGTGGCGAGCATCGCGAGCAGCGGCTCGAGCTTGGCGCGTTCGGCGGGGTGACAGTCCAGGTAGGCGCGGGTGACGGTGGCGATGGCGTCGGCGGACGGCGGCAAGCGGGGCTCCTTCGGAGACCAGGGGACGGAGGGATCGGCGGGGCTAGGACACGAAACCCTGCCATCGCCGTTGATCGGTAGACCCCCGCACTGCAGCGAACTGCGTTCCCCCAGTCAGAACTTGGGCGGCCAGGTACGGGGCCAGGCCAGTGGGACTGATGGTGGTGAGAGTGGTCACGAGACGCGCACCGCCGACATGCGGCCGTTGAGACGCTCAAGGTCCCTGATGCTGGTGAGGCCCGTGTAGTGGCTGAGGCTGGCGGTGTACCAGCCGAGGGCGACGTCCGGCTGCCCGGCTCGCTCGGCGGCTTGGCCGAGGAACTCGATGGTGCGGGCGGTCCAGTGGCCGTGGCCGACGTCGGCGAATTCACGCCGGGCCTGAAGGAGTGCGGCGACGGCGAGATCGTGCTGGCCGGCGAGGGAGTAGCCCTCGCCGAGGTAGGCCAGCGCGCGGGCGGCGTCGAGCGGGTTGGGCGGCTGGAGGTCGGCGAGATCGGCACGGGCCGTGCGCAGGACGGGGAGGGCGAAGTCGGCGTTCCCCTGCCGGGCGGCGGCGGAGCCCAGGAGCATCCCGGCGAGTCCCGCGCCTCTGCGGTCGTCGAGGTCGGCGTAGAGGCCGAGAGCGTCTCCGAGGAAGACCTGGGCCTCGTCGTTGAGCCCGGCGTCATGGAGGGCTGCCCCGATTCCGAAGGTGGACTGGGCGACCCCGGCACGGTCGCCTACCGCGTGAGCCAGGGCTGCGGCCCGGGAGTAGTGGGTGGCGGCCTCGGAGTAGCGTTCGGCGGCGACCAGGCCGAGGGCGAGGATGGAGGACATCTCGTGGATCGCCATCGGGTCGCCCCAGCGCAGCGCGGCCCGCAGCCCGGCCTCGTACACGATGATCCACATCGTGACGTCGCGGTGGTAGTGGAAGAGGGGCCACAGATCGGAGGCGAGCGCGCAGGCAACCGCCGGGTCGTCGCAGGAGACGGCGGTGATCATGGCCGCCCCGACGGCGGGTGCGATGGCCTCCAGCCAGGCCAGGGCTTCGTGCCGGTTGGTGAAGCGGACCGGCTCGACTGGCTGCTCCAGCAGGGTCGGGCGGGGCAGGGCGCGGTGGTGCGGGGTGAGGAGCTGGGCGCAGGCGCGGGCGGCCTGGAGGAGGTGGGTGAGGTAGCCGGCGGTGGCTTCGGTAGCGGCGAGCCTGGCTGGTGTTCCGACGCCGATGGCGGCGGAGCGGACGGCGGGACGGAGCGTGTAGAGGTCGCCGCGGACGGCGGCGCGCTGGGCCGTGTCGAGTAGGCCCCGGGCGGTCAGCTCGGTGAGGAGCACCCTGGCCTGGCCGCGGGTGGTGCCGGTTGCGGCGGCGCTGGAGGCGAGGTCGAGGTCGGGAGCCGGGACGAGAGCGAGCCGCTGCAGGAAGCCTGCCTCCCGCGGAGACAGGTGGGCGAAGGCGGTGTCGACGGCGTCGCGCACGGGGTTGTCCGATCGGGTCGGGCCTGACGGGGAGGGTTCGGGTAGGCCGGCGATCAGCGGCAGGTCCGGCTGGAGGATGAGTTCGGCGGCGGCGAGCACGATTGCCAGCGGCATCCCGCCGTGGAACCCGACGAAGGCGGCTGCCCCGTCCGGGTCGCGCCCGGTGCGTTCTTCGCCGACGATCCGCGACAGCAGCCACAGACCGTGCTCGGCCGCAAGCGGCCCGAGACGGTGGTGGACGGCACCGTGGGCAAGCAGCGCCGGCAGCGGCTCGCGGCTGGTGACCACGAGCAGGCAGCCCGGCGTGGCCGGAACGAGCGGCAGCACCTGCCCGGCGTCGACAGCGTCCTCCAGCACCACCAACAGGCGCCGCCGGGCGGTCTCGCTGTGCCACAGGCCGAGCAGGTCCTGCTCGGTCCAGGGCAGCGGGGCGTGCTCACCGAGGCCGAGCGAGCGCAGCAGCGACCGCGCGACCTCGGCGGTCGTGGCGGGGCCGCCCGGGGCGTCGGCGCGTAGCCGGGCCACGAGCTGGCCGTCCGGGTATCGGTCGGCGACCTTGTGGCCCAGCTTCGTGGCCAGGGTCCGCTTGCCGACACCGTCCGCGCCGGTGATCACCACGACGGGCGCGCTCCCGTCCGCCGCCGTCCGGCCGAGGACGGCGCCCAGGGACAGCAGGGACTGCTCCCGGCCGGTGAACACCGCTGGGACGGGGGAGAGTTGGCACGGAGCTGGCACCGGCGCCAAGGGCGGGCCCGGGTGGAGATGTATGCCTGCGGTGATGTGCCCGGCCCGGACGGCGACCCCCGCCCCGGAGCCGCAAGCGGTCCTGTGCACCTCGCCCCCGCTCACTACGCGACCACGGCGGCCGGCACCGCCTGCTCGACGGCGGCACGAGGGCGGGACGGGTTGGACCGGCCCGCCCGGGACCAGAGTCGGACGGCGGCATCGGCCAAGGCCCAGTGCGAGAACGCCTGCGGGTAGTTCCCGAGCTGGCGCCTCGCGAGGGGGTCGTACTCCTCGGCGAGCAGGCCGAGGTCGCTGCGCAGGGCGAGGAGCCGGTCGAACAGCCCGGTGGCCTGGCCGTAGCGGCCGATAGCGGCGAGGCCCTCGGCGAGCCAGAACGAGCAGGCGAGGAAGGCACCCTCGTGGCCGGCGAGGCCGTCGACGTTGGTGCCGGGCTCCTCGCGGGTGGCGTAGCGCAGCACCAGACCGTACTCGGTGAGGTGGTGCTGGATGGCCTCGACGGTGGCGATGACGCGCTGATCGTCGGCAGGCAGGAAGCCGACCTGGGAGATCAGTAGCAGGGAGGCGTCGAGGTCCTCGCCGCCGTAGTACTGGGTGAACACCCCGCGCTCGGGGTCGACGCCGCGGGTGCAGACATCGTGATGAATCTCCTCACGCAGCACGGCGAGGCGCACCAGGACGGCCGGGTCGGCGTCGGGCCGGCGTTCCAGCAGCCGCAGGGTGCGGTCCACGGCGACCCAGCACATGACCTTGGAGTGGGTGAAGTGCCGCGCCTCGCCGCGGATTTCCCAGATGCCCTCGTCCGGCTCCTTCCAGCGCAGCTCCAGCTGCGTGATCAGGGCGAGGAGCAGGGCGTCGATCTTCGGGTCCGCCGGCAAGCCCGTGTCCTCGGCGAGCAGCAGGGTGTCGGCGAGTTCGCCGAAGACGTCGAGCTGGAGCTGGCCGGCGGCGCCGTTGCCGATCCGCACCGGCCGGGATTCCTCGTATCCGGGCAGGTGGTCCAGGACTTCCTCGTCGAGGTCGGCGTCGCCGTTGAGGCGGTAGATCGGCTGGAGGCGCACGGGGGTGACCGTGTCGATGAGCCAGCTCCGCCAGCGCCGGGCCTCCTCCAGCTGTCCGAGCCGGATCAGGGCGGCGATGGTCAGCGCGCTGTCGCGCAGCCACACGAACCGGTAGTCCCACTGCCGCTCGCCGCCGAGCTGCTCGGGCAGGGAGGTGGTGGGCGCGGCGACGACGCCGCCGCCCGGGTGGCACGTTGCCTTGAGGGTGAGGGCGGAGCGCACTACGGCATCGCGGTAGGGGCCGCGGTAGGTGCACCCGCGCGCCCACTGGTCCCAGTACTCCACGGTCGCGTCCAGCTCGGCGAAGGCGTCCGGTGGGATGGGCGCTGGCCTGTTGGAGGGCTTCCAGGTGAGTGAGAGCGTGATGCTCTGGTGCGCGTGGAGGGAGAGGTCGGCCCGGCACACCCCGTCGCGGTTGACGGTGTGGGAGGGGCCGTCGAGCCAGTACGAGTGCGGGTAGGTGGTCGCCGACAGGCGCGGGGTGCCGTGGTTGAAGCGCTGGATGGTCGGCAGCGTGGCGCCGTAGTCGGTGCGGGGGCGGAAGACGGAGGCGACGCGAACCACGCCGCTAACGCACTCGACGATCCGGATGATCTGCGGTTCGGCGTTGTCGGTGACGTCGGGGGCGGGCATGAAGTCGGTGATCGCGAGGGTGCCGGTGTCGGTGTCCCACTCCTGGCGCAGGATCATGGTGTCGCCCAGGTACTGGCGGCGGTCGGCGGCCGGTGGCGGGGAGCCGTCGTAGACGGCCGGGCCGACGCGCCAGAAGCCGTGCTCCTCGCCGCCGAGCATCGAGGCGAAGACGGCCGGGGAGTCGAAGTCGGGCATACAGGCCCAGTTAATGGCGCCGTCCGGGCGAACCAGCGCGGCGGAGCGCGTGTTGCCGAGGAGGGCGAGGTCCTCGATCCGGAACGGGGCAGGGGCGCGGAGCATGGAGGTCCTGACGTGGGTGGGAGGGGTGGTGGTCAGCCGCGGACGGTGGTCGGGGTGGCGAGCGCGGTGAGGGCGGCGGCGACGGTGTCGGCGAGCGTGTCCGCTACGGGCAGCCACGGCATGAGGCTGGAGAGCAGGACGCGGTTGGCCTGCTGGACGGGGTCGGCCGGGTCGCAGCCGACGACCACCGTCCCGCCGTACGGGGAGAACAGGCCGGCCTCGTAGCAGTCGTGCACGCGCACGTGGCCGATCGGGTTCCAGAACAGGACGGCGCTGGTGCGGCGGATGTTGCGGTCCTGCCAGCCGAAGGGTGCCCACGCGGCGTAGGGGTCGGTGGCCCGGTTGCGGGAGGGGCGGGGATTGAGGACGGTGCCCTCGAAGCCGGCGCTCGCCAGCAACTCGACCGCCTCCCACTGCCAGTCCGGGCAGCCGACGGTCGCACCGGCGAGGAACACCGACGGCAGAGCGTCCGGCTCGTACGGCTCCGGGGCCTCGATGTAGCGCAGGGACACGATGGTGAGGGCACTGCCGAGGGCGGTGCCCCGGTGGTGGACGGGTGGTGAGGACATCGGCTCTCTGTGGTCGAAGGGGTGCGGCCCTGGCCCGAACGGCCGCCATGGGGTGGAGCGGGGTGAAGTTCAGCCGGTGCGGCGGGTGCCGGATCGGCGGGAGTTCTGCGAGGGTGCGCGGTGGTTGACCAGGCGGTCGGCGACGCCGAGGGTGGTCAGGGCGGCTGCGGCGAAGATGCCGAGGTAGATGGGCTGGCCGATCTCGGTGAGGTGCTCCAGCAGGTAGATCGCGCAGCCGCCGACGAGGACGCCGAGCAGGAAGCACAGCACGGCGAGGGCGATCCGCCCAGGTTTCGGCCGGGCGCTCACGGTGCCGCGCTCTTCGTCCCGGCGGTGCGGGCGAGCGGTTCGGCCGGCCACGTGGGGTCGATGTCGCTCAGCAGCACCAGCTCGGCGAGGACACCGACGACGACGGCCTGGGGTGGGGAGTCGACGTTCAGCGTGGTGAGGAGGGTCTTGGTGTAGGTGCGCATCGTCGTCGGGGAGATGCCGAAGTCGGCGGTCAGCTCCGGGGTGCTGCGACCGCCCGCCCAGCCGCGGAGGATCTGCGACAGTCGAGGGGCGAGGGAGGGCTTGATGGCCAGTGCCCCGCTGGGGTGCACGGGCTGGGTGACGATCCGGTGGGCGGTGGCCCAGGCGGCGAGCTGGAGCAGGGTGCGGGTGCCGGTCGTTACGAGGACCGCCTCGATCGCGCTGCGGACGTCATCCAGGCGCAGCCGCGTCTCGGGGTCGGCGGCGATCTGCTCGAAGCTGGCTCCGGCGGCGGCCAGGACGATCAGCCGAAGCTCGGCGGCAGCGAGGGCGGGCAAGGGGGCGGTGAGCACAGCGGCTTCTCCAACAGGGTGGTTCGGACGGCTTCACAGGTGCTGCGGGATCGGCGCAGCCGGTGCCGCCAGGTGGAACAGCAGACGTGCTCCGAACCGCTCGGCCTGCCCGGTACCGACGACCAGCACCAGGTCGCCCTCGGCGGCCAGCTCGCCGATGCGCTGCTCGGGGCCGGGCTCGCACGGTCCCGAGCGGGCGCGCTGGACCTTGCCGTCGCCGAGCATGCGGCGGGCGGCCTGCTCGACGACGTCCAGCGGGTCGGGCACGGTGTGGCGGACCAGCGTGGTGCTGACCGGCAGCAGCAGCGCGTGGTCCACGCCCTTGAGCGCGGCGCCGAGGTCGGCCGCGTGCTCGCTGGTGCGGGCGATGCCGTCCGGCTCCAGGACGACGAGCAGGGAGCCCTCGGTGAGCATCCGGGCGGCCTCCACGTCCTGGGCGACCTCGCGCGGATGCCGGGCCCGGGAGTCGACCACCGCGATGCCGCGGTACGAGCCGACCGTGGACAGCGAGCGCTCCACCCCGCGGAAGGAGGCGGCGCGATCGGCGACGGCCTGCGGCTCCTCGCCGAGGACTAGGGCGGTGGCGATGGCCGCGCACAACGCCAGCGCGTGGTGGCGGCCGGCCACCGGGAGGACGAAGGCGTGGTCCCTCTCCTGGTAGCGCAGGACGACGCGGAAGTCCTCGCCCGTCCAGCGCGGCGTCATGATCCACACGGTGGAGGCGGGGTCGGTGCCGACGGTGACGACCCGCTGGCCGGGAACGGGACGGTCGCCGAGGCGTTCGCGCAGGTTCGCCACGCTGGTGTCCCAGGTCGGCAGGACGACCACGCTCGCGGTTCGGGCGAGCCGTTCGGCGGCGTCGAGCCCGGCGATGTTGTCCTCGAAGTGCGGCGCGTTGGCGCTGGTGGCGAGGATCAGCGCGGCGGTGAACTTGGGCTCGGTGTGAAGGAAGTGCGGGGCGGGGCGGTGCTGCCAGGCAGCGGGCGGAGCGGCCTCGTGGGTGCCGGCGTCCGGGCACAGATCCACGACGATCCGGCTGCCGCCGCCCGCGTGCCCGGCCACGCCGTCGCGGGCCGGCGCGGTCAGCACCCAGCCCGTCTGCCCGTCGTCGAGGACGTGAGCGAGGGCGGCTGCCGCGGTCGCGGTGCTGTGACTGCCCCCCACGGCCACCGCCCCGGAGGCGGCCTGGACTGAGATGGCCTTGAGCGCGAGGGCACGTGGAAGGATCGGCAGCCGCAGCACCTGGGCGCGGTCCAGCTCGGGGTGCGGCCCGGCGACGACGCCCGACCACACCACCGCCGTACGGTCGGTGCGGACGTGCCCGGCCTCGAACCCGACGAGGACCCGCACGCCCGCCGCTTCGAGAGCGGCGACGACGGGGCTGTGCTGGTCGGCCTCGCGGATGCTGCCGGTGACGTCGGCTCCCGCCTCGGCCAGCCACCGGGCCAGGCCCTCCATGCCGGGGGCGGCGACGTCGACCAGGTGCACGGCCGCCAACAGACCGGGCACGACCGGAAGCGCCTGGGTGCCGACAACGGTCTCGGGGCGGGTGGTGGTGTCCATGATGTTCTCCAACAGGGAAGCAGGGTGTGGGGGTTGGGTCCGGGCCGGGCGCGAGGAGGGGGATTCGACCCGCGACCGGCCCGGGGCTCATGCCTGGACGAGACCGCGCTCGACCTCGGCGTCGGTGACCACACGGGCGTGGTGGTCCAGGTCCATGCGGGCGATCCGGGCCAGGTGCGCAACCACCCGTTCCTCCAGCAGCGCACCGGCCAGCGTGCTGGCCTCGAACGCGGCGACGGCCTCATCCAGCGACTGCGGCACCAGCGGCACATCCCGCTGCTCGTAGGCGTCGCCGACGGTGGGCTGCGGGGGCTTGAGGCCGGCCTCGATGCCGTGCCGGATGCCGGCGAACACCGCGGCCAGGGCGAGCATCGGGTTGGCGTCCGCGCCCGGCAGCCGCACCTCCAGCCGCAGGCTGCGGCCGTGGCCGACCACCCGCACCGCGCACGTCCGGTTGTCCCAGCCCCAGGCAAGCCGGGCCGGCGCGAAGGAGTGCGGCTGCAGGCGCTTGTAGCTGTTCACGTACGGCGCCCACATCGGCGCGACCTCCGGCAGTACCGTCAGCAGCCCGGCCACCGCCTGCTCGCCCAGCTCCGACAGTTCGGTCCCGTACTGCGGGTCGGCGGCCAGCACCGGCCGGTTGTCGAAGTCGGCCAGCGACACGTGCAGATGCAGGCCGCTGCCGACGTCGGTGGACGGGGCCGCCATGAACGACGCCATCAACCCGGCGTCCTCGGCGACCGTCTTCGCGGCGTGCTTGAACAGCACGTGCTGCTCGCACGCCGCCACCGCCTCCCCGTACGGGAAGGTCACCTCGATCTGACCGGGGGCGCCTTCGCCCTTGACGGCCTCGACCGGCATGCCGGCGGCGGCCAGGACCTGGCGGAGCCGGCGTCCGAAATCCCGCACCGTGGACGGCTGGTCGAGGGCGTAGTCACGGTTGTCCCGGGCTGCGGGGCGAAGTCCCCGCCAGCCGACCGCCGCCGAGTCCCGGGCGGTGCCCTCGTAGAGCACGAACTCCGTCTCGATCCCCACCGCCGGAACCACACCGAGCCCGGCGAGCCGGTGCAGCTGCTCGGCCAGCACCGTGCCCGGAGCCAGCGGGTGCGGGTAGCCATGGCTGATCGGCTCGGCGAGCACCAGAGCGGTGCCCGGCAGCCACGGCAACACCCGGGCCCGCCGGGTGTCGGGCAGCAGAGCGACGTCACCGAACCCGGACTGCCAGGAGAACGGACCGCTGACCGCCGGGGTCATCCCCAGGTCGGTGCCGAGCACGTACCCGCACATCTCCGGGGACAGCGCCCCCGACCGCAGCCGCTCCACCAGCTGGGCCGCGTCGTACTCCTTGCCCTTGAGCCGGCCCTGCGCATCGACCGTCGCCAGCAGCACCGTGTCGATGCCGAAAGCGGAGATCAGATGCTCCAGCGGCCCGGTCGACGAGAGCGCCACCGTCCGGGACTTGGCCGCACGGGAGCGGGCGGCCCGCATCGTCGCCCTCATACGATCTGCGCCTCGACCCGGGCCAGGTGCGGGTCCTCCACCACCGGCACGGAGAACTTGTTGCCGGCCAGCTTCCACCACGCCCACGCCAGCACGAGGACCACCGCGAGGGTGACGGGCGCGTAGTTGAACGTCTCGATGGTCACGGGGGCGCGCTGCGGCAGGCACACCAGCACCGTCAAGATCACCACCCACACCACAGCGGCGATCCCGATCGGCCTGCTCCACCGGCCCAGGTTCCACGGCCCGGGGACGAACCGGCTGCCCTGCCGCAGCCGCAGGTAGACCGGGATGATGTACGAGGGGTTCATCCCGATGACGTTCACAGCCGTCACCGCGCCGTAGGCGACCGGAGACCAGAGCGAGGGGACGGCCAGGACGAAGGCCACCGACACCGCCAGCCACACGGCGGGAACCGGCACGCCGCCTGCCGAGACCCGGCGCCACGTCGCCGAGCCGGGCAGCGCACCGTCCCGCGAGAAGGCGTAGATCATGCGCGACGCGGCGGTGGTCTCCGCGCTGCCGCAGAACAGTTGGGCACCGATCACGACGAGCAGCAGCAGCTTCGCGCCGGTCGTCCCGACCGCGTCCAGGAAGATCTGGGCGGGCGGCACGGCTGCGCCGGACACGCCGGCGTAGTCCTGGACGGCGAACAGCAGTCCGGCCAGCAGCACGAACCCCGCGAGCAAGGAGACGTAGATCGAGCGGACGATGCCGCGCGGCGCGGCGACCCGGGCGTCCTTCGTCTCCTCCGACAGGTGCGCGGAGGCGTCGTAGCCGCAGAACGTGTAGCCGCCCAGCAGCAGACCGATCGCCGAGACGTAGAGGGGGTTCGTCCAGCCGGTTCCGTTCTCGAAGTGCGCGAACACCCAGGACAGGGACTGGTGGTGGGAGGGGACGACGGTGAGCACGGTGACGATCAGGGCGACGCCCAGAAGGTGCCACCAAACTGAGACGCTGTTGAGCAGGCTCACGACGCGGACCCCGACAACGTTCAGCAGGGCGTGCAGCACCAGGACGCCCGCGAAAATCGTCAGGATCAGGCCCGGCGTCGGGGCGACCCCCCACTGCAGCCCGGCGAACGCGGCAATGAAGCTGGCGGCGCCGTAGTCGATGCCGGCGATCCCGCCCAACAACCCGAGGAGGTTCAACCAGCCGGTCGTCCAGCCCCACCGCGGACCGCCGAGCCGCTGGGCCATGTAGTAGAGGCCGCCGGAGGTGGGGTAGGCGCTGGTGACCTCGGCGAGCGCCGCGCCGACCAGCAGCACGGCCAGGCCGACGGCGACCCAGCCCCACATCATCACCGCCGGGCCGCCGGTCACCAGCCCGAACCCGAACAGGGTCATGCACCCGGACAGGACGCTGATCACAGAGAAGGAGACGGCGAAGTTGCCGAACCCGCCCATCCGGCGGACGAGTTCGGGCTCGTAGCCCAATGACCGAAGATGCTGGTCCTCGGGTCCGGACGCGGTGCGCTGAGGCCAGGACATGGCGAAACCCCCAGGGGAAGTCGGGTAGTGGGCCCGGTACGGCACCGGGCGGAAGACCGGTCGACGGTGGTCAGCCGGCGGCGTAGGACTGGGCCATTGCTTGCCGCAGCAGCTCGCTGGGCCGGTCCGTCAGGTTCTGCCAGGGCTGAGCGGAGATGAACGGGGCCATCGCGGCGAAGACCTCGGCGGCCTCACGACGTTGGCGACTGGCCCAGAGCGCGTGGGCGAGGTGGCTCTCATCCGTAACCGGCCACCGAGTGCCCCGTTCGCGGGCAGCCTGCCAGTGGCCGAAGGCGCGTAGCACCGTGTCGCGGACCGTCTCATCGTCCGTCCATTGCAGCTGGACGGCCTCCTTGCGCTCGGCGCGGCGGTAGCGGTCGACGTACAGGTACAGCGGTAGCGCGTGGAGGGCGGAACCGCCTGGTGCGCCGGGCAGGTAGGTGGCCAGGAACTCTGTTGCCGGGCCAACCTCACCGCGGGCCAGCCAGAAGCGGAGCATCCGATGAAACACCTCCCGCCCCCACGGGTCGGTCCGGCGAGCCTGGTCGAACAGCCCCCAAGGACCGACCGGGAGCATCAGGTCCGGAGCCGGAACCTTGTGTTCGAGACGAGCCTGTTTGAGATCCAGCTGCGCGAGGGTGAGCAGCCCAAGCCACGGCACTGGATCGCCCCCGAGCACTGAAGCCGCCAGCCAGCACCACTGCCGGGCACCGCCTTCGAGCGCCAGGGCGTCGCGCGAGTCCGGCTGCCGCTGGCCGACCAGCAGAGCCTGATCGACAGCCACGCGGGCTCGCAGCGTCGTCAGGCCGAACGCGGCAGGCTCCTCGGCGCCCCAGTGGTGCAGGACGTCGTTGTGGCCGGCCACCGCGCCGAAGACCTGGGTGCGCGACGCCCACAAGCCGGGGTCACCCCAAGAGCGAGCCAGAAGCGTGCGCGTCGACCACCACTGTCCCTGCCGCAATTCTTCTACTGCGGACCGCAGTTCACCGTCGTGACCAGCGGGGTGTTGCACGAGCTGATCGTCAGCCGTAGGCGCTGATGGCATGACCGGTTCCCCCTTCGTGGTCTGTCGGATGCCGTCCCGCCTGACCGGACAACCGAAGCCGTGGGCAGGGCGGCCAGTAGGTAGCCGGAGACACCTTCGGTTGAGCAGGCAGACGGGGCTGACCGGATCACCTCGCAACTGCGTTTCAGTGATCGGCGACTCACTGTCTCGCCTTGGCCAGAGCAGCGCCACGACAGCCAGGTGTCATCTGTCGCATGGCGAAGTCAGCAACACGTCATCGAGGAGTCATCTCGTCAGATCGCGCTGTGGAGAGGCTCCTTGTCGGGTATTGCTTGAGCCAGGCTCTCCCCGCGCAGTTCGCGGTCGGGCCAGGTTGAGACCACGGGGGCGGAGGCCACGATATGGCGAACAGGACGCTACTGGGTGCCCTGATCGAGAAGGAAGGATGGGAATTCCCGGACTTCCTAAGGGAGTTCAGGAGCGCCGGGAACGAGCTGGCGCGCAACCTCAAGGACCCGCGGTTCCGCAACCTGGACATGTCCGAGTCGACGTTCCGGCGCTGGGTCGCGGGGACGGTCAGCCGGCCGACAGGGGTGTTCGTACAGACGATCCAGCACCTGTTCGACAACAGGTCGATCGCCGAACTCCTCGCCCCGCCCCGAGAGGGAGACCCGACCGCACTATCCCGGCAAGACCTTGAAAGAGAACTCGCGATGACCGCACGCGAAGCATCCGACCACGCCGCTTCCGTTGCGTCCGCCTTCCTCTCCGACCTGTCCATAGAACAGGTCCAGGAAGACGTGCGCCGACTCGCCCGCACCTACAACAATCGGCCGCCGTTCGACGTGCTCCGCGAAGCCCGGCAGCTTCGGGCAGATGCCGAGGAGCTCCTGGACCGCACCCATATCCCCGAGCAGCGGCAGCAACTGCTGATCGTGATCGGCCAGACGACGGCCCTGCTCGCCATGACGGCATTCGACCTCGGCTCCCTGGGCGAAGCGACCCGGCTCGCCCGGTCTGCCGGCATGTACGCCGAAGCCACCCGCTTCAACCCCCTGGCCGCATTCGCGGCCGGCACGCTCGGCATGCTTGCCTACTGGGAGGGCCGCCCCAGCGAGGCGATCCGCTTCATCCGCCAAGCCAACTCATTCACCGGTGTCGGCGCGGCCGGCCGGACCCGCATCGCCGCCATCGAGGCCAGGGCCTACGGGCACCTCGGCGACCGGCAGCGGGCGACGGCCGCGGTCGAGCGCGCACTCGACCTCGACCCCGCAGAGGTGGACGACCTCCACGACGAGGTCGCCGGCGAGTTCCTCCACGGCCCCGAGCGGATCTCGCGCTCGCACGGCACGACGTTCCTGCTCCTCCGCGACGGAGCCGGTGCCCAGGAGCACGCGAGGCGTGTGCTGGAGCTGCAGGCCGCCCTGCCCGAGGCCCAGCGGCTTCCCCGGATCGAGGCGGAGGCCCGCGCGGATCTCGCGGCAGCCCTGATTCTCGGCAGCGAGCTGGACGAGGCCGCCGAGGTCCTGGAGCCCATTAGGGCGCTCGCCCCTGAGCGCCGGGCTGCGGGTCTGGTCGAGCGAGTCGTTCATGTCGGCCGACTGCTCACTACGGAGCCGGTCAGGACCTCGCCCGGTGCCATCGCGCTCAAGGAGGCGCTCGAGGAATACACCCGGGTCGCTGCCCCGAGGCAGATCGGCGGCAGCATCTCACGACTGGCGATCGAGTAGGTCACCTCAGCCGGTGTGGGTGGGTGACCTCTGGTCCACCCACCCACATCAACCCGGTCAGTGTCGAGCGCTGGCGGCGGCCAGGATCTCCTGTTCCCGCGCGGGGTCGATTCCGTGGGCAGACGCGCGGGGGTGTGGGACCGGTGCGTTGCCGGCCTGGAGCCACTCCCAGGTGTCCCGTACCGTCTCCTCCAGAGAGCGGCAGGTGAAGCCAGCCGCGTAGGCGGATTCGGAGTCGACCAGCCAGACGCCCTCGTTGGTCCGCCACAACGGCAGCTCCGTCCACTGCCGCACTTTGTGCTCCAGCAGCACCCCGTCCGGTACCCAGCGCAGTTCACCCCGGTTTCCCGTCACGTCCAGGCACGCCTGGAGGAAGCTGCCCATCGTGTCCCGGCCGATCGGCGCGGTCACGTTGTGGACCCCTCCACCGGGCCGCTCGGCGGCATCGACGGCGAAGCGTGCGACATCGCGCACGTCGACCGGCTGGATGGTCTTGCCCGCACTGCCGGGGGCGAGAATCTCGCCGCCCTGCTCGGCCCGCCGAAGCCACCACGGGAGCCGGCCGACGTACTCGCCCGGGCCAAGGATCACCCCAGGCCGAAGCAGCCACGACCGGTCGGAGCCGAAGGTCTCGACCACGGCCCGCTCGCCGCCGGCCTTCTGACGGCCGTAGTGGAGATCGGGGCCCAGCCAACCCTCCGGGTTCCGGCCGTAGTCGCTCCCGGCGTCGGCAGGCCCGTCCATGAGGGGGTCGCCGACCTTCAGCGGGTGGTCCGGCCACCCCGCGTACACCGACACCGTCGAGACGTAGACATAGCGGTCGGTGGCGCTCTCCAGCGCCCTCGCTCCCGCGAGTACTACCTTCGGAGGCTGCTCGCCGGCCGAGGTGTCGATCACCGCGTCCCACGGACCCTTCGCAGCCAGCCGGGCCAAGTCCTCGACCGACGTCCGGTCTCCCAGCACCTGTCGAACGCCGGGCAGGACGACTCCCGACCGCCCCCGGTTGAACGTCGTAACACTCCAGCCGCGCCTGAGCGCCTCCTCCACCACGGCCTTGCCCAGAAACCAGCCTCCGCCGACCACCAAGATTTCCATGCCCGGCATCCTGCCCAGAACCGATGCCCGCTGGCCACCCCGCCGGAGCGCTCAGTCCAAGAAGCCACAGCTCACGGCCGTGATCGTGGCCAAGATGACACCTCGATGGCACCCGTGTGCGAATTCGCTCGCCAGATGACAGCCGGACGCCATGGTCCTGTCAGCCGCTGCTCGGAAGACTTGGCCGCTCACCCGCTGCGACTTCCTCCGGTGCCCCGGAGGACCGAACAGCGCCAAGGGGAGAGGAGATCCGATGGAGAGCACCGCACCCTCGGTACAGCCGGAGGAGGAGGGCGGCCTGCTGGTCGGCATCCGCAACATCCGGGCCGCGCGTTCGCGGGCCGACGTGCCGTCCGACAACACGGGCGGCAAGTCCGACCAGAACGACACCTGAGAGACCGCCCACGATGCATGAGACCGCCTCGTGGGCGGTGCGCCTGGGTGGGGACCAGTTCCTCACCCAGGCGCTCCACCGCTCCTACGCCGTGATCCCCGCCGAGGGTACCGACACCGCTCCCCTCCTGTCCTGGGACGATCTGAACACCATCCTCGCCACCCACCGCATCGACCCGCCGCGGCTGCGGCTGTCGGTGGACGGGCAGACCGTTCCCGTCGGCCGGTACTCGACGCCGGCGACCAACCGGCGCGGAGTGACCTGGAACCGGCTGCACCCCGCGCAACTGCACGCTCAGCTAGCCGAGGGCGCCTCGCTCGTGGTGGACGCGATCGACGAGATCCACCCGCCGATCCGCGCCGCCGCCGAGGCGTTGGAGCGCTTCATCGGCACGCCCGTGCAGACCAACCTCTACGCTTCCTGGACGGAGAAGGAGGGCTTCGGCCGGCACTGGGACGATCACGACGTGATCGTGGTCCAGCAGTACGGGGCGAAGCGCTGGCGGCTGTGGGAGCCGACCCGGCAGGCCCCGACCTTCCGCGACGTCGACTCGCCGGAGGAACCCGAGGGCGAGCCCGTCGCGGATGTCGTCCTCCACCCAGGTGACGTCCTGTACCTGCCGCGCGGCTGGTGGCACAGCGTCACTGCTGACCAGGGCAGCGAGTCGCTGCACCTCACCTTCGGACTCGTCGCTCAGACCGGCGCCACGCTCCTGGGCTGGCTGGTGGACGAGCTGCACGAGAGCCCCGCCGTGCGGAAGGACGTGCCGCTCCACGCCGGAGCGGACGAGAAGGCCGGGTACCTGGCTGGTCTGAGGGCTGCAGTGCTCGCCGCGCTGTCGGACCCCGACCTCATAGACCGGTGGGCCACGGCCTCCGGCACCACCCACTTCGGCCGACCACTTCCGTCCCTGCCCTTCGTGGACACCGTCCCCGCGGATCCGGAGATCAAGGTGCGGATCACCGCCCCGCGCGCCGAACTCACCAGCGACCCCACCGCCCGGACCGTCACCCTGTCCGCAGCCGGAACCGCGTGGGACTTCTCCGAGCGGGTCGAGCCGATTCTGCAGACCCTGCTGACCGGAGACCCGGTCAGCATCGGAGAACTCGCCGAAGCCGCTGGCCTGGAGGGCAAGGACGTGGCCAGCGTCCTCACCGTCCTCGTTCAGGGCCAGGTCCTCGCCGTGGTCGGGGGCGGCCGGTGAGCCCGGAGCTTGGCCTGGGGACCTACCGGGTGCGCGCCGCCGGCGAAGCGGCGCGCACCGCCCTCACAGTCGGCGCGAAGTGGATCGACACCGCCCCCAACTACGGTCACGGCCGGGCGCACCGCGACCTGGCCCCCGTGCTCGCCGAGCACCCGACCGTCAAAGTGACGACGAAGACCGGCTTCTACCCGGACGGCCGCCACAGCCTCGCCCCCGCCGACGTCCGCGCCCAGACCGAGGACTCGCTCTCCGTGCTCGGCCGCGCCGACGTCGTCTTCGTCCACAACCCCGAACGGTCCGCCCACGACCGGCAGCAGCTGCACCACAACCTCCGCGGCGCGTTCGCCGTGCTGGAGGAGTTCGCGCAGGCCGGCCGTATCGGGGGGTACGGCGTCGCCACCTGGGCCGGCTTCATCAACGAGGCGTTCACCGTCACCGAACTGATCGCTCTAGCCACCGAGGCGGCCGGGTCGGCGAACCTCCACCTCACCGCCGTGCAGATGCCCGTCAGCCTCGTCATGGCCGACCCCATCGCCCAGGCCCTCGACGGAGGCGGCCCGCTCGTCCACGCGCGCGACGCCGGGATCACGACGTTCGCCTCCGCACCCCTGCACGGAGGCGAACTGCCGGATCTGATGACACCCGAACTGGTGAACCTGGTCCAGCCGGGATCGACCCCGCACACCGCAGCGTTCCAGGTCGTAGGGGCATGCCCGGCACTGGACGTCGTCCTCACCTCGACCAGCACCCTCCAGCACTGGGAGGATGCCCGGGCCGCTCTCGCCCAGCCGATCCGCGACGCACGACTCAGGACGGTGCTCGATGTCCTTTCAGCCGGATGACGACACCCGGCACGACCTGGCGGTAGCCCACCAAAAGGCCGCCGGATTCCTCGGCCTGGTGTGCACCGGACCGCAGGTCTTCGGCACCTCTGGAACCACGGTCGGCCGCCGGGCCGAGAACGTCTGGCTCCGGGTCTCCAGAGGCAGCCGCCACAGAGCGCCCCGGCCGACCGGCCAGGGCGCCCTCGGCGCTGAACAGCTCGTCCCCGCCTCCGTCCCGCGCCCCCGGCTCCACGACACCCTGGACTGGACGGAGGCTGGCTGGTTCTACCAGGCCGACGTCTTCGACCTGGTCGGTCCCGCGATCTCCTCGACCCCGGACCTCCGCGCCAACCCCGGCCTTGACGACGGCTGGTGGACCGGGCTGCGAACCGCGCTGGCCGGCATCGCGGAAGCACCAGGCACGAAGATCACGTTGCGCCAGGCGTGGGTTGACGAGGTCTTCCCGAGGTACCTCGGCATCCCGGCCCCGGTCGACATCGAGCGGACCACCGGGCACGGTGATCTCCAGTGGGCCAACCTGACCGCCCAGCCGCTCAAGATCCTCGACTGGGAGCGCTGGGGTCAGGTGCCGGTGGGCTACGACCCGGCGGTCCTGTGGGTCAGCAGCCTCCTCGTGCCCGCCGTCGCGGACCGTATCCGTGCGGAGTTCGCCGACATCCTCGACACCCCGGCCGGCCGCGTGGGGCAGCTCATCGCCATTGCGGAGATGCTCCAAGCCGTTGACCGCGGGTACTACCCAGAACTTGCCCAGCTCCTCGCCGAGCGGGCACGTGGGCTGACCGGTGTCACCCCGCCGCAGGGCACCGACGCCGGCCTTGCTCGGTAGACCATGGACCTCCGGCAGGAGCCCGTCGATCACATCCTGGACCAGGCGGAACAGCGCCTCGGCACGAGGCTGGACCGGCGAAGAGTGGTGCGTAAGCGCCGGACGGTCGGAGCCGGCACCGACCGCGGCACCTGGGCCCGGGTCGAACGCCGCCCCTGGGCGCGGGCGCGAGAACAGGGCTGGGACGGATACGAATCCGCAGCGGCGTTGCCCGGCGTGGCGATGCCACGCTGGTACAGGTCGGCGACATGGCAGGACCCTGACGGCCGGGCGATCTGGCACGCGGACGAAACCTCGCTGCTGCCCGAACTCCCGATCGGAGCAGCGGTGGTGTCCGTCGACCCGGGGCTGCCGGACGATTGGTGGCGCTCGCTGAACGCCTCGCTGGCCGAGCTGGCCCTTCAACGAACGGCGCGGGTCGCGGCTCCGGACACCGAACGGATCACGCAGCAGCTGGTCGACGACACCATCAAGGCCGTCTTCCCGGGAGCACGCGAAACTCGGGTGGACCAGTGGTGTCCTGCTCACGCCGATCTGAACTGGGCGAACATCACCGGCCCTCGTGCGTTCTGCATGTTCGACTGGGAGGACTGGGGTATGGCGCCTCGCGGACTCGACTCGGCGTCGCTGTACGCTGCCTCCCTTGCCGTGCCGGCGCTCGCGGACCGGGTGCGGCGGGAGCGCCGGGCAGACCTTGAGAGCCGCGCTGGGATGGTGATGCAGCTCTTCGTGCTGGCGAAGATCGTCGGACGGCACGCTGGTCCGAACGACGACCCGCGAATGGGGCCGGCGCACCGGGAGGCCGCCCGACTGATCCGCGCTCTTCAGGGGGACTGAACGTCTACCTGTCGGCAAGGCGCCAACGTCACCGAATAGGGAAGGAACACGCATGGATTCCTCCACACGCGGTCCAGCCGGCCACGACGCCGAGGACATCGCGAGCGCGAAGGAGCGAGGTTGGAGCGATCTGGCACCCATCGATGACGCCTACCAGGCGGGCGAGATCACGGCCACCGAGTGGCACGCCGCCGTCCTGGACGTCATCGAACCGGCCTACCTCAACGGCGACAACCCGCGGGCCCAGTC
>NZ_JAKNTA010000180.1 GCF_022288725.1 Kitasatospora sp. A2-31
AGTTCGTCACCACCTTCGCCATCGCGGCCTGGTACGCCCGCTACGCGGACCGGCGGATCGACCCGCGTGCGGCCGCGATCCGCGAGGCGCGCGGCGCGGTCGTCCACGCACCCCGGGAGGCCGCCGAATGACGCAGTCCGCCGACTCCCCGCTCGCCGTCGCCGGCCTGGCCCCCTCCGGCCTCGCCGCCTCCGCCTCGGAGCACCGCGTCCTCACGCTGACACTCTTCGGGCTCTTCGTGGCCGCGACCCTGGCCATCACCATCTGGGCCGGCCGGCAGACCAGGAGCGCCTCCGACTTCTACGCCGGCGGCCGCGGCTTCACCGGCTTCCAGAACGGCCTGGCCATCTCCGGCGACTACATGTCCGCCGCCTCGTTCCTCGGCATCGCCGGGGCCATCGCGCTCTCCGGCTACGACGGCTTCCTCTACTCGATCGGCTTCCTGGTGGCCTGGCTGGTGGCGCTGCTGCTGGTCGCCGAGCCGCTGCGCAACTCGGGCCGCTACACCATGGCGGACGTGCTCGCGTTCCGGATGCGCCAGCGGCCGGTGCGGACCGCGGCCGGCATCTCCACCATCGTGGTGTCGATCTTCTACCTGCTCGCCCAGATGGTCGGCGCCGGGTCGCTGGTGGCACTGCTGCTCGGCGTCAGCGGGGAGAGCGCCAAGCAGGGCACCATCGTGGCGGTCGGCGCGCTGATGGTGGTCTACGTGGTGATCGGCGGGATGAAGGGCACCACCTGGGTGCAGATCGTCAAGGCGGTGCTGCTGATCGCCGGCACCGGGCTGATGACCGTCCTGGTGCTGGCCAAGTACCACTTCAACCCCTCGGAGCTGCTCGGCGCCGCGGCCGACGCCAGCGGCAAGGGGGCCGCGTTCCTGGAGCCGGGGCTGAAGTACGGGGCCAGCGGGACGAGCAAACTCGACTTCCTCAGCCTCGGGATCGCGCTGGTGCTCGGTACGGCCGGCCTGCCGCACATCCTGGTCCGCTTCTACACCGTGCCCACCGCCAAGGCGGCCCGGAAGTCGGTGCTCTGGGCGATCGGCATCATCGGCGGCTTCTACCTGATGACCCTGGCGCTCGGCTTCGGCGCGGCGGCGCTGGTCGGCCCCAAGGCGATCAAGGGCGTCAGTCCGTCCGGCAACACGGCGGCGCCGCAGCTGGCCGAGGTGCTGGGCGGCGGCGCGGGGTCGACCGGGGGCGCGATCCTGCTCGCGGTGATCTCCGCGGTCGCCTTCGCCACCATCCTGGCCGTGGTGGCCGGCCTCACCCTGGCCTCCTCGGCCTCCTTCGCGCACGACCTCTACGCCAACGTCATCCGGCGCGGGCGGGCCACGGAGAAGGAGGAGGTGCTGTCGGCGAAGTGGGCGGCGGTGGCGATCGGCGCGGTCGCGATCGTGCTCAGCCTCTTCGCGGGCAAGCTCAAC
>NZ_JAKNTA010000181.1 GCF_022288725.1 Kitasatospora sp. A2-31
CCTGGAGCTGTTCGACGCCCGCAACTGGGGCCTGGTGGTCTACGACGAGGTGCACCTGCTGCCCGCGCCGGTCTTCAAGTTCACCGCCGACCTGCAGGCCCGCCGCCGGCTCGGGCTGACCGCCACCCTGGTCCGTGAGGACGGCCGCGAGGGCGATGTCTTCTCGCTCATCGGCCCCAAGCGCTTCGACGCCCCGTGGAAGGAGATCGAGGCCCAGGGCTACATCGCGCCCGCCGACTGCTGCGAGGTCCGGGTCACCCTGACCGACTCCGAGCGGCTCGCCTACGCGACCGCCGAGCCCGAGGAGCGCTACCGGTTCTGCGCGACCACCGCCACCAAGCGGCGGGTGGTCGAGGCCCTGGTCAAGAAGCACGAGAACGACCAGACGCTGATCATCGGCCAGTACATCGACCAGCTGGACGAGCTCGGCGAGGTCCTGGACGCGCCGGTGATCAAGGGCGAGACCAGCAACGCCCAGCGCGAGAAGCTGTTCGACGCCTTCCGCAACAAGGAGATCAGCGTCCTGGTGGTCTCCAAGGTGGCCAACTTCTCGATCGACCTGCCGGAGGCCACCGTCGCCATCCAGGTCTCCGGGACCTTCGGCTCCCGGCAGGAGGAGGCCCAGCGCCTCGGGCGCGTCCTGCGCCCCAAGGCGGACGGCCACGCGGCCCACTTCTACTCGGTGGTGGCCCGCGACACCGTCGACCAGGACTTCGCCGCCCACCGGCAGCGCTTCCTGGCCGAGCAGGGCTACGCCTACCGCATCATCGACGCGGACGACGTCCTGTAGCGATCAGGGCTTGTATTCGAGGGCGTCCAGCAAACTGCCCACCGAGGTGCACGGGTTGCTGACGCACCAGCACTCGATCTGCCTTCCCGGCTGCTCGTGCCGGTCGTGCAGATCGAGTGCTGCCCTGCGCGCCTCGGCGGTGAGCATCCGCACGTCTTCGAAGTCGAACGCCTTACCCTTCGGGTCGTACCCCCTGAGGACCTTGGCCAGTTCCTTGGCTGCCTGGTGGCTCGCCAAGTACGACCGCCCCCGACCGAAGTGCAGCAGCAGCCAGACCTCGAAGCACGGTGAGGACAGCGCGCACTTGACGCCGCTCTCCCGGGCCAGTTTCAGCGCTCGGGCGAGGGACGGTGCCTGTTGCGGGGCCTCGACGTCGAGTACGCACCACACCTCGTCGAAGGGCTCGTCCGCACGTGCCGCGTGTGCGATCGCGGAACTCACCAGTAGCCAGGGCTCACCGTGACTGTTACCGATCTTCAGCGAGATCGGCTTCCCCCGGAGGTCCCTCACCAGACCGCGGAGGTAGATCTTCTCGGTGACCTCGCCCTCGCAGTAGACCAGGAACCGCCGTTCCTGCTCACGCGTATTCGCGCTCTGCTTCTTCGTGCCGAGTGGCCTGCCCCGCCTC
>NZ_JAKNTA010000182.1 GCF_022288725.1 Kitasatospora sp. A2-31
CCTCCTCGGCGTTCTGCGCCGCGATCCGGTCCGCCGTGCGGTTGCGCAGGCGGTCGACCTTGCCGGAGATCTGGGCCGACATCTCGTCGCGCTGCTTGCTCAGCAGGACGTAGCTGAGCGGTGCCGAGACCACCGCGGCCAGCAGGAAGAGGAAGACCACGCCGAGCTCGCCCCGGACCGGGATCAGCTGGAAGTGGCCGAGCAGCAGGGCGACCAGCAGGCAGCCCAGGAAGATGCTGACCCGCAGGGAGGTGTAACGGAGCGTGGCGTGCGACTTGTTGCTCACATTGCTGCTCACCGGGGACACGTCCTTCTCTGCGCGGGGGCTGGGCCGGTCTCCCAGTGAAGCATGCCCGACGCCCCGCGCGGGGAACGGGTGGCCCGTCCCCCGCGCCCCCGCGTCCCGGGCGCCGCCGCCGGCCGCGCCCGGGGGCCCGCCGGCGCATCCGGCCGGGGGCGCCGGCACCGGCCGCCCGGTCAGCGCAGGTCGAGCCACATGGTGACGTCGTCGCGGTCGTCCCCGGGGGCGACCCGGATGGTGCCCGGCGCCCGTCCGACCTCGACGTAGCCGCAGCGCCCGTAGAACTGCTCCAGGCCGAGGCCGCCGCGGACGTAGAGCCGCAGGCCGGCCAGCCCCCAGTCCCGGGCGAGCCGTTCCGCCTCGGCCATCAGCTCCGCCCCGTAGCCCCGCCCCTGCAGCTCGGGGTGGACCATCACCCGGCTGATCAGCCGCCAGTGGTCCATCGGCGCGAACCGCATCGACTCGAAGAAGAGCATCCCGGCCGGCCTCCCGGTCTCCGCCTCGTGCGCGACCAGCAACCGGTCCGGCCCGGACGGCGCGACGGCCGCGAACTGCTTCTCCGCGGTGACCCAGACCTCGTCCTCCGTCACCGGGGCCACGAAGCCGACGGCGCCGCCCGCGTTGGTGGCGTCGGTCCACAGCCGGACGAGGTCCTGTCGCAGTTCGGCGTCGAGGTCGGGATCGAGCGTGAAGGTGAGTGCCATGGCCGCCGAGCCTATCCGCGCCCCCTCACACCCCGCGACGACGGCCGGCCTTCCACGACGCGGTTCGACGGCGCTGGAGGACGATCTCTAGGACAGGGCCGCAACGGTGCGGTCGGGCCGGTCCTCGCGGTTCGCGCCCAGGGCCAGGCAGAGCAGGACGGCCACCGCGCAGAGGGCGCCGGCCGCGTACCAGGCGAGGTCGTAGTCGCCGAACGCGTCCCGGACCAGCCCGGCCAGTCCGGCCACCACCGCGGCGCCGACCTGGTGGCAGGCCAGCACCCAGCCGAAGACGATCGGCGCGTCCTCGCCGAAGTGGCGGCGGCAGAGGGCGACGGTCGGCGGCACGGTGGCCACCCAGTCCAGGCCGTAGAAGATCACGAAGGCCAGGATCGGCGGC
>NZ_JAKNTA010000183.1 GCF_022288725.1 Kitasatospora sp. A2-31
ACCGCGCCCCCGTCACCCGGGGCGCGGAGGCCGCCGGCGCCCTGGCCGCGTTCCTGACGGCCCTTCACCGGCCCGCCCCGGAGGGCGCGCCCGCCGGCCGCGGCCGTGGTGGGCCGCTGGCCGAGCACGCCGAGGGGTTCGCCCGGGCACTCGCCGAGGCGACGGAACTGGGTCTCGTCCCCGACCCGGACGCCGCGCGTGCGGTCTGGGAGGACGCCGCCGCCGCGCCCGTGTGGACCGGCCCGGCGCTGTGGCTGCACGGCGACCTCCACCCGGCCAACGTCCTCACCGCGGAGGGCACCATCTGCGGCGTGATCGACTTCGGCGACCTCTGCGCGGGCGATCCGGCCTGCGACCTCGCCGCCCCCTGGATCCTCCTCCCGGACGGCGCAGCCGACGACTTCCACCGGGCCTACGGGGCGGCCGCGGACGCCGCGACCCTGCGCCGCGCCCGCGGCTGGGCGCTCCTGCGCGCCCTCGGCGGCCTCCTCATCGGCGAGGCCGGCCGCCTCGGCCGCCCCGGCGGCCAGCCCACCTGGGCCCCACCGGCCGCCGCCTCCCTCCGCCGCCTCGTCGCGACGGCCCACCGCTGACCGGAAGCCGGCACGGAGGCCGAGCCGGGCCGCGCGGAGCGGGAAGTCGGCCTGCCCGACTTCCCGCTCCGCGCCGCGGGACTCCCCCGGCCGGTCGGCGTGCCGCACGCGGCGCGGCCGCACTCACCCCGCCAGACTGAGGCCGGATGTGCGCCCGCCCGCGTGGCGGTACCGGCGATTCTCTGAACAAGGCGATTCTGGACAAGGAGTGCAGGCGTGACGGAGCGACCCGAGAGCAACGACACCATCCCGGCGGAGTTCGACGGACTCGTGGGGGAGTTCCGCGATCTGCTCGCGAAGTACCCCCAGGCGGCCGGACACTTCTCGCTCGCCTACCACCCCGCGGGGGGTGACGGCCCGAACCTGAGCACCCCGAAGACGGCGGGATTCATTCAGCCCGTCTTCGAATGCGAGAAGATCGACGAGGGATTCATCGTGTGCAGGCGCGTCGACGAGCAGTGACGGGCGGTGAGCTCGAACCGGCTGACCGCCCACCCCGCCCGTCACCGGCCGGTACACGCGCGAGGACTCGACGGTGGTGCGGCGGTCGACCCGGCCCGAGAAGTCGTCCGGTCGCGACCAGGGCATGCCTTCCAGTGGCTCGGCTCGGATCCTTGGGCGGGTAACTTGTAGGCTGCCCGACTGGTCTTGATCACTGTCGTGGATGTGCAGCCTGCTGCACATGAAGGAGGGGTTGGCGCGTGGCGGAGAAGCCTGTGCGGAATTCGGTGTCGCTGGGTGTGTTCCTCGCGGTGGCGGCTCACCCCGGGGCGGCGTTCAGCGCTGTCGAGCTGGCGGG
>NZ_JAKNTA010000184.1 GCF_022288725.1 Kitasatospora sp. A2-31
ACACCGCCCACTTCACCGACCACGGCGGCTTCGCGCCGAACGGCTGGAGCGCGGTCTTCACGGCGGTCGCCGTCTCCGGCATCGTCTGGGCCTTCAACGGCTTCCAGTCCCCATTGAACCTGGCCGCCGAGGCGCGCAACCCCGGCAAGTCGCTGCCCAAGGCCGTGATCGGCTCGATCCTGATCGCCCTGGTGATCTACGTCGCGCTGCAGGTCGCCTTCCTGGGTGCCATCCCGGCCGCGGACCTCTCCGGCGGCTGGGGCTCGCTCGGCTACACCTCCCCGCTGGCCGACCTCTCCATCGCCTGGGGCCTGAACTGGCTGGCGCTGCTGCTCTACGCGGACGCCTTCGTCTCCCCCAGCGGCACCGGCATGATCTACGCCGCCACCACCTCGCGCATGATCCACGGCGTGCAGGAGAACGGTCACCTGCCGGGCCTGTTCGGCCGGGTGGACCCGAAGACCGGCATCCCGCGCCCGGCCCTGCTGCTCAACCTGCTGATCGCCTTCCTCTTCCTCGCGGTCTTCCGCGGCTGGGGCTCGCTCGCCGAGATCGTCTCGGTGGCCACCGTGATCTCGTACATCACCGGCCCGGTCGCCGTCATGGCGCTGCGCCGGCTGGCCCCCGAGCTGCCGCGCCCGGTCCGCCTGCGCGCCATGCCGGTGATCGCCCCGGTCGCCATGGTCTTCGGCTCGCTGGTGCTCTACTGGGCCCGCTGGCCGCTGACCGGCAAGGTCATCCTGCTGATGGCGGCCGGCCTGCCCATCTGGGCCTGGTACGAGCTGCGCAAGCCCTTTGCCGAGCTGAAGCCGCACCTCAAGGCGGGCGCCTGGATGGTCGCCTACCTGTTCGTGATGGCCGCCGTCTCCTGGGCCGGCTCCGCCGACTTCGGCGGCCACGGCTACCTGCCGGAGGGCTGGGACCTGCTGATCGTCGCGGCGATCGGGCTGGCCTTCTACCAGTGGGGCGTCGCGAGCGCCTGGGCCAACCCGTCCCTCGCCGCCGTCAAGGCCGAACTCGCCGCCGAGGAAGCGGACGCCGACAGCATCGTCACCCGCCTGCCCCACCAGGCCGGCGAGACGTCGCACGTCTGAGCGGACTCCCGGTAGGGGGAGAGGGGTGTACCGGGCATCGAGCTCGGCACACCCCTCTCCCCTTTGCCGGGACGCATCCTCACCGGGCCGCGTGGCGACCCCTACGGCCGAACCGCCTGCCGCCCGTGTCGATGTCCCGGGAGGTGCGCAGGCCCGACAGGTCTTCGGAGCGCCGGTCGAGTCGGCCCGACCGGCGCTCCGGTGGTGGGAGGGGTGCCCTCGGCGCCGGGACGGTCGGGCGGCTGCGGGGTCGGCGGTACGGCCGGCGGGGACGCGACCGGCGGCGTGAGCCGGGGG
>NZ_JAKNTA010000185.1 GCF_022288725.1 Kitasatospora sp. A2-31
GCCCGCCGCATCCCGGCCCCGCCCGCGACGGCCGGCGCGGACCGGCACGGGGCGGCGGCGCCCCCGGCCGACGCGCCGCAGTCCCCGGGCGCTACGGCATGAGCCCGTCCGTGCACGGAGCGCCGGGCTCCGGCGTCTGCGGCCCCTGCACGTACTGGGCGAGGAAGGCGTCCACGCGGGGGTCGGTCGGGCTGTCCACCACCAGCTGGTTGCCCCAGGCGGTGAGGGTGATCTTCCCCTGCTCCGCCGGGTAGGGGCTCATGAAGGTGTACGGCTTGCCCTGGACCTTGGCCGCGAGTGCGGCGACGTCGGCCGGGGACGCCTGGTCGTTGTAGGTGATCCAGACCGCGCCGTGCTCCAGGGAGTGGACGGCGTTCTCGTCGGGGACGGGCCGGGTGTAGACGGCTCCGTTGCAGTCGAGCCAGACCGGACTGTGGTCGCCGCCGACGGGCGGGGTCTGCGGGTAGGCCACCGGCGTCTGCACGTGCGTACGCCCGAGCTTGCCGAAGGTCTGCACGCCCGCGATCGGGGCCTTGCTCGTGGGCGCGCCGTCGTCGGCGGTGGTGACGGCCCAGATGCCGCCCGCGAGCACGCCGGCCACGATGAGACCGGCCACCGCCGAGTACACGATCTTCCGGCGGCGCTTGCGCCGCTGGTCCTCCCGGTGCATCGCCTCGGTTCTGGCACGCCGGTCGTCGGACCGTTTCCTGGGAGCAGCAGCCATGGCCGGGCCCCTCTCGCCGCCGCGCGGGCGCACGGCGTTCAGCTCCAGTATCGCCGTCGAGCGCGTGGGCCGCCCGGGGCGCCTGCCGGCCGCCGGGGCCGCGACCCGACATTCCCACTCTCCGCGTCCTATGTGATCAGCTCATATGGATAGCACCCGCAAAGCCAATTCTTTCAGTTTATTAGTTGCCCCGGGGCCGCCACGGCCTCCCCACCGCCGTCGACCTGGACGTTCCGAACGGGCACCAAGGTTCAGCATGGGTTGGGGAATTCCGATCCATTGACACGATCACCACATCCTCATCACCCTTGGCTCATCGCCGAAGCTGGCGTGAATTGATGTCAGCTGTCCATTCACACCAGCTGATGGCGCTGTTGAAGACCAGTCACCGAAGGAGGTGTGTGCGATGAAGAAGATCGTCGTCCGCAAGGCCGGCCCGGTCCGCCTGACCAGCGCGGCCCGCGCGCTGTACCTGCCGTGGTCCTGCGCCGTGCAGAACTGACCGACCCCTCCCCCGGGGCAGAGGGGGAACGCGGTGCGGGCCGGCCACACGCCGGCCCGCACCGCTCCACCCCGCCCCCGCCTACCTCGCGCAGGAGGACCCGTGCACTCCTCCACGGACAGCGGCTCCACCGTCCCCGGCCTCGATCTGGACCGGCCGGTCCC
>NZ_JAKNTA010000186.1 GCF_022288725.1 Kitasatospora sp. A2-31
GCGGGAGCACGAGCTGCTGCCCGCACTGTTCTGGACGGCCGACTCGGCCTCGTTGCAGGGGCAGCGCCGGTCCGTCCTGCTCTCGGCCTGGGAACTGGTGCTGCTGGTCGCCGCGGCCGGGTTCGGCTCCGCCGACGGCGAGCCGTGGGCCTGGTCGGCCGCGGTGGCCTACCTCGGCGCGATCGGCCTCGCGGTGGTGATCAGCCGGCAGAACCCGCAGGGCCTCTGGTACGAGGGCCGGGCGGCCGCGGAGTCGGTGAAGACGCTCGCCTGGAAGTTCGCCGTCCGGGCCGACGCCTTCCAGCCGCCGCCGCGCACCCTGCCCGACGCCGAGGGGCTGTACAGCTTCCAGCTCGGCCGGGTGCTGAACGCCTTCCGGGGCAGCCGCGCGGTCGGCGCGGCCGCGGAGGGGCCCGACGCGCCGATCACCGCGGCGATGCGCGGCCTGCGCGACCAGCCGCTGGCGGTGCGCCGCGAGGTCTACCTGCGGGAGCGGATCCTGGTGCAGCACGACTGGTACCGCTCCAAGGCCCGGTACTGCGCCCGGGCCGGCTTCTGGACCGGCGTGCTCGGCGTGGTGCTGCCGGGGCTCGGCCTGGTGCTCGCGGTGCTGCGGGCGATGGGCGGCTTCGGCTACGACGCGCTCGGCACCGTCTCGGCGGTGGCCGCCTCGGTCACCGCCTGGGCCCAGCTGCGCCAGTACCGGCCGCTGGCCGCCGCCTACGGGCTGGCCGCGGACGAGCTGGAGCTGATCCGCGACCAGCTGGCCCGGCTCGACCTGGGCGCGGCGGACGCCGAGGAGGTCTGGGCCAGGCTGGCCCGGGACGCCGAGGACGCCGTCTCCCGCGAGCACACCACCTGGCAGGCCCGCCGGGAGGTCCGCGGGACCACGGACCGGGACCACTGACGGAGGACCGAACGACCGGGGCCGCCGACCGGAGCACCCCGGAGTACCGAGGAGGCCGCGCGTGACGTTACGGATGGTCAAGGCGGCGGACGGCCGCGCCCTCGCCGTCGAGACCGTGGGCGACCCGCGCGGCCGGCCGGTGTTCCTGCTGCACGGCACGCCCGGCAGCCGGGTCGGCCCGCACCCGCGCACCAGCGTCCTCTACCGCCTGGGCATCCGGCTGGTCTCCTTCGACCGGCCCGGCTACGGCGACTCGGCCCGGCTGCCCGGACGCCGGGTCAGCGCGGCCGCGGCCGACGTGCGGACCATCGCCGACGAGCTCGGCATCGACCGCTTCGCCGTCCTCGGCCGCTCGGGCGGCGGCCCGCACGCGCTGGCCTGCGCCGCGCTCCTGCCCGAGCGGGTCACCCGGGTCGCGCTGCTGGTCAGCCTGGCCCCCCGGAACGCGGCCGGCCTGGACTGGTACGGCGGGAGGGCGGCC
>NZ_JAKNTA010000187.1 GCF_022288725.1 Kitasatospora sp. A2-31
GCCCGACTACCTGCTGGCCTTCGCCGACGAGTACAACGGCCGCGACGAGGACGGCCACTACAGCCCGATGGAGGAGGCCAACGGCGCGATCAGCTGCGCCGACACCTCCCGCCCGGCCCCGACCCCCGAGCGCGCCCGGCAGGCGGTCGCCCGGCTCCAGGCCGAGGCCCCGCTGCTCTCCAAGGGCGTCACGGTCGAGGACTACGACGAGCCCTCGTGCGCGTACTGGCCGTTCAAGACCACCGAGAAGCCGCACGCCGTCCGCGCCGAGGGAGCCGCGCCGATCCTGGTGGTCGGCACCACCGGGGACCCGGCCACGCCCTACGCCTCGGCCGAGGCGCTGGCCAAGGGCTTCGCCGACGCCACCCTGCTGACCCGGGTGGGCGAGGGCCACGGTGCCTTCGGCAAGGGCAACGGCTGCATCGACGCCGCGCTGGAGGCGTACCTCGTCGACGGGACCATGCCGGCCGCCGGGACCAGGTGCTCCTGAGGGGCCGGGCATGCCCAGGGATCCGGAGTATTAGCAGATGAAGGCGGGGAGAGCGCTGACAGAGAGGTGTCAACGTCACAACTTGATAGCTCGATCGGATGAATTCCGCGCGCGCTCTCCCCAACTGATGACCGCTCAACTACCGTTGAGCCGCTGCCCGGCGGGCGCTGGACGCCGCTCCGCAGCCCCATACTTCATCTGCTCCACCCCTTCCCACCGGCCCCTTCCCGCCCTCACGAGGAGGACCCGCTGGCCAGCGACATCCCGCCGCAGCGGCTCGATCCACACTCCGAGCCGACCCTCCTCGGGTTGCACCGCTTCAACGAGGCCGACGCCGGCGCCGCCGAGGAGGCCCTGCTGGCCTGCTGCGGCAGCCACCGCTGGGCCCTGCGGCTCACCGCCCACCGGCCCTACCCCGACATAGAGTCCCTGCTGGCCGCCGCCAGTGAGGCCTCCTACGACCTGCGCCCGGCCGACCTGGCCGAGGCGCTGGCGGACGAGAGCTGGATGCCGCAGCCGCTCCTCGGCATGCGCGCGCCGGGCAGCCAGGCCGCCCACACCGCCCTCCGCGCGGCCCACGCCGCGTACGAGGCCCGGTTCGGGCACGTCTTCGTGGTCTGCCTGGAGGGCGTCGCCCCCGAGGAGATGCTCGACACCGTCCTCCACTCGATCCGCACCCGGCTCGCCAACGACCCGGACGAGGAGCGGCTGATCGCGGCCGACGAGCTGCGCCGGATCGCCCTCACCCGGTTGGAGCACCTGGTCGCCACGCATTCCGGGGCCGCGGCCCGCTGAACCGCGGCTGCACCGCACCTCGCCCGGTGGCTCCGCGCCCCACGGCTCCGGGTTCCACGGCGCCACGCGTCACGGCGCCACGCGTCATGGCGCCACGCGTC
>NZ_JAKNTA010000188.1 GCF_022288725.1 Kitasatospora sp. A2-31
ACCTCCCCGGTCGCCGGACCCACGCCCGGGGAGATCATCCCCCCCACCCCCGGCGCCCCCGACACCGCCGTCCCCCGGCCCCGGGCACGCACCGCGGAGAAAGCAAAGTGACCCCCACCCAGCCCCCCCCCCCCGCCGAGACCCCCGCCACCCCCGCCTCCCCGGCGGTCGACCCGCGCCTGCTGGTGCGCCAGGGCGGCGTCGCCGGCTACGTGGACGAGTTCCGCCGCAAGATCAAGAGTGGTGACCTCGGCTCCCTGCCGGTCGTCATCGGCCTGATCCTGATCGCCGTCATCTTCCAGAGCGTCACCGGCCACTTCCTGCAGGCCGACAACCTGACCAACATCACCAAGTGGATCGCCGGCCCCGGCCTGATCGCCGTCGGTGTGGTCTTCGTCCTGCTGCTCGGCGAGATCGACCTCTCGCTGGGCTCCATCGCCGGTGTCACCGCGGCGATCACCTCCGTGCTGGCCGTGCGCGAAGGCCTGAACGAAGGCCTCGCCATCCTGATCGCGATCGCCGCCGCGGTGGCCATCGGCGCCCTGCACGGCTTCTTCTTCGCCAAGATCGGCGTGCCCGCATTCGTCGTCACCCTGGCCGGCATGCTCGCCTGGAGCGGCCTCCAGGACTACGTGCTCGGCAAGCTCGGCACCATCAACAACATCAACGACGGTGTCGTCGCCAACCTGGACACCTACTTCCTGGGCGACGGCGACGTCGCCTTCGCCTGGGTGCTGGCGCTCCTGGCGATCGGCGTCTTCCTGACGGGCCAGCTCATCGAGGCCTGCCGCCGCACCGCCGCCGGGCTGCCGGGCCGCACCACCGGCGAGATCGCGCTGCGCACCGGCGCCCTCGCGGTGCTCGCCCTCGTCGGCGCCTACATGCTCAACCAGGACCGCGGCCTGCCGCTGCCCCTGGTGATCCTGCTCGGCGTGGTCGTGCTGACCGACTTCGTGCTGCGCCGTACCTCCTACGGCCGGAAGATCTTCGCGGTCGGCGGCGGCATCGAGGCCGCGCGCCGGGCGGGCATCAACGTCGCCCGGGTCCGCATCTCGGTCTTCATGATCTCGGCCGGCCTGGCCGGCCTCGGCGGCCTGTTCATCGCCTCGCAGCAGGGCTCCGCGGACAAGGCGCTGGGCAGCGGCAACGTCCTGATGAGCGCCATCGCGGCCGCGGTCATCGGCGGCACCAGCCTCTTCGGCGGGCGCGGCAAGACCTGGTCGGCGCTGCTCGGCATCCTGGTCATCCAGTCGATCACCACCGGCCTGGACATGGTCCACGCCGCGCAGGCCATCCAGTACATGATCACCGGCGCGGTGCTGCTCGCCGCGGTCGTGCTCGACTCGGTCTCGCGCCGGACGCAGAAGTCCTCGGGTCGCGGCTG
>NZ_JAKNTA010000189.1 GCF_022288725.1 Kitasatospora sp. A2-31
CCGCCCCGCCGGCCTCCCGCCGCCTGCCGAAAGACCAGGCCAGACCGCCGGTTGCCGTTGCTGCCCCATCCCCGACCAGGAGGTCAGCCCGCCCCTTGCCCTACGAAATCCACCAGGGCGACGCCCTCATCCGGCTCGCCGCGATCCCCTCGAACTCCATCGACGCCGTCATCACCGACCCGCCCTACAACTCGGGCGGACGCACCGCCCAGGAGCGGACCGGACGAACGGCCCGCGCGAAGTACACCTCGAACGACGCCGCCCACTCCCTCGCCGATTTCCCCGGCGAGAACAAGGACCAGAGGAGCTACACCTACTGGCTTTCCCAGCTCCTCGCCGAGTCCTACCGCGCGACCAAGACCGGCGGCGTCGCCCTCGTTTTCACGGATTGGCGCCAACTGGCTGCCACGAGCGACGCGCTGCAGGCCGGCGGCTGGATATGGCGCGGCGCACTCGCCTGGTACAAGCCCGCCGCCCGGCCGCAAATGGGAAGGTTTACGCAGCATTGTGAATTCGTGCTGTGGGGCAGCAAGGGCCCGATCGACGGCAAGGCCCACCCTGTCTACCTCCCCGGCCTCTACACCGCCTCCCAGCCGCGGGCGGGCCGCGTCCACATCACCCAGAAGCCGGTCTCGGTGATGCGTGAGCTGGTCAAGATCTGCCGCCCGGAGGGGACCATCCTCGACTTCTGCGCCGGCAGCGGCAGTACCGGAGTCGCCGCCCTGCTGGAGGGCCGAAACTTCATCGGCGTCGAGGCCACCCCGCACTACGCCGGCATCGCCGAGCTGCGCCTCGCGGAGACCGAGCGGCAGATCGCGGAGGGCACGACCGACCCCGAGACTGCGGACGAGGAACAGGCCGAAGCCTGATCACCGGCAGCCGGGCCGCCCCCACCGGGGCGGCCCGGCCCCGCCCCAGCACGAAGGAGACCTCCTGAGCACCCCCGCCTCCGACCTCGAAGTGGTGGTCACACCAGGCCACTTGGCCGGACCGGGCGACGCCGAGGCAGCCCTCGCCCAGTTCCTCGAAACGTCCCCCACCTGGGGCCGCTACAGCCCGGGGCAGGACACCACCGTCGCCCTGCACGAGTCCCTCCTCGCCGCGATCGAACTCGACCACGACACCACCAACGGGCCCCGCTGGACCATCGCCGCGTACGCCTCGCCCGTCGGCAAGCGGACCTGGCATGCCACCTTCTGCACCCGCACCCCGGTCGAGGTCGTCACCGCGGTGGCCGCGCGCCTCTCCCACGCCCTGACCGCGACTACCGAGACGGTGCGCGACGAACTGCTGTGGGGGCGGCGGTCGCTGGACAACACCATCGCGGCCGACCTGGAAGCCGCCGACGAACCGTGGTCGCGGGAGACGAGCCCTA
>NZ_JAKNTA010000019.1:0-45454 GCF_022288725.1 Kitasatospora sp. A2-31
CGGTCAGGGCGTTCCTGTCGGCGGTGGTCACCCGGATCTCGATCGACGTGCTGCGTTCGGCCCGCGTGCGCCGGGAGGCCTACGTCGGGCCGTGGTTCCCCGAGCCGCTGCTCGCCGACCCGTACGAGGACCCGGCGCGGTCGGCGGAGCTGGCCGACTCGGTGTCGATGGCGGCCCTGCTCCTGCTGGAACGGCTCAGCCCGCTGGAGCGGGCGGTCTTCGTGCTCCGCGAGGTCTTCGACTTCGGCTTCCCCGACGTGGCCGCGGCCGTCGGCCGCTCGGAGGCGGCCTGCCGCCAGCTCGCGGTACGCGCCCGCCGCCACATGGACGAGGGTCGGCCCCGCTTCCAGGCCGACCGGAAGGAACGCGACGAACTCGCGTCCAGGTTCTTCGACGCGCTCCGGGAGGGCGACGTGGTCGGCCTGCGCGACCTGCTCGCCGCCGACGTGGCGATGGTCGGCGACAGCGGTGGCAAGGCACCGCAGTGGGGCCGGGGCGTCTTCGGCGTCGAGAACGTGGCCCGGCTGCTGGCCGCCCTCGCACCGGCGATGGACCGGACCGGCGCCACCATCGAGCCGCACCGGGTGAACGGCCAGCCCGGCGCGATCATCCGCGACCGGAACGCCAGGGTCGTCACCACCTGGACGCTCGACGTCCTCGGTGGACGGATCCAGGCCATCCGCACGGTGCTCAACCCCGACAAGCTCGGGCACGTCGGCCCCGTCGCCGACACCTGGGCCCTCCTCCGCGAGGCCCGGCAGACCCGCCGCCGCACGGACTGAGCGGCCGGGCGGCGACGGGGCGGCGCTCGTCGGACGTGGACGGTCGCGTTCGTGAGAGGCTTGCCGGTCATGGGTGACAACACCGCGGGAGGGACCGCGCCGGAGGTGCCGCTGCTGGTGGTGGACGCCGCCAACGTCGTGGGCTCGGTCCCCGACGGCTGGTGGCGGGACCGGCGGGCGGCCACGGAGCGGCTGCGGGACGCGCTGACCGGGATCGCCGGCGGCGGGCTGGGCCACCACCCGGGCGCTCCGGAGTGGTCGCGCACCGGCCCCCTGGACGTCGTCCTCGTCGTCGAGGGGGCGGCCCGCGCGGTGGCACCGGTGCCGGGGGTCCGGGTGGTCGCCGCGTCCGGCAGCGGCGACGACCGGATCGTCGAGCTGGTGCGGGCCGCGCTGACCGCCGGCCCGCACCGCGGCTGCCTCGTCGTCACCGCCGACCGGGAGCTGCGCGGTCGGGTCGCCGGCCTCGGTGCGGAGGTGACCGGTCCGCGCGCCGTCCGGCCGGGCGCGTGACCGCCCGGGTCCGGTCGATCAGCTGCCGAAGTAGCCGAGCGCACCCAACGCGCAGACCCCGCCGGCGCCCATGAACACCGGCGTGAGCACCTTGAGTTCCACCCAGCTGCCGGCCCGGAAGCGCATGCCCTTCGGCGGGCCGACCGGGTACCAGCGCTTGCGCCCGATCGGGATCGGCCAGAACACCGGGCAGCCGGAGACGGTCAGCGCGTCCCCGAGGCAGTGCACCAGGGCGCCGAGCGCGACCGGCAGGCCGATCCACAGGTACTGCTGACCCGGCTGGTCGAACAGCCACTGCGAGCCGTTGCCCGGCCGGTCGAGCACGTCGGCGATCACCCAGGCGCTGGTCGCCCCGAGCAGCCAGACCAGCACGTCGCTGGAGACCCGGGCGTGGCGCCAGAGCAGCCCCTCGATGGCGAGCACCATGTGGACGAAGAGCACCGCCAGCACGCCCCACCGTCCGCCGTACACCGCCGCCGCGGCCGCCCCGGCGCCGCAGAGCACGGCCCACACCCAGGTGTGGGTCAGCGTGCGGTGCCCGCCCGAACGGCGCGGGTCGCCCTTCATCCGGGTCGCCTTGTACGTCGCGTACGAGAGCTTGTCGATCACCTCGCACAGCGTGCGCGAGATCGGCCCGAAGGCCCGGGATATCGTCGCCGCCTTGTGGTCGAGGTCCGGCGCCAGCGCCGCCCCCGCGCAGATCAGCGCGCCGGCCAGGAGCACCGGCCACGGCATCGGTTCACCGAGCCCTGCCGCCACCGCGCCGACGCCCAGCCACGCCGCCGCTCCCGACAGCGAATGCGCCGGTCCCATCATGATCCGGACTCCCGTCCTCGTTCCCGTGCCCCCTGCGAGGACCTGACGGAGCCGCAGCATATCGGCACATGATCGGCTCACCGACCGCCCTCCCCCTCGGCCGCGGCAGGCGCCCGGCGTCCGGTGCCCGGCGGGCCCGGGGGCCGTCCGGCGGAGAGGGGACGCGACGTGCGGCTGCGGCCCCGGCGTGCGGCGCGGGCCCGGCGGGCGGAGCATGTAGCCGTCGAGCGGAGTACGGACGTAGACGGCGAGCGCGGAGCGGACAGTGAGCGCGGAGATCCCCACCCCGGCCACCGGGGACCTGGTCGTGCTGACCAGGGTCAACAAGCACTTCGGCGAGCTCCACGTCCTCCAGGACATCGACCTGACCATCGCGCGCGGCGAGGTCGTCGTGGTGATCGGTCCCTCCGGCGGCGGCAAGTCCACCCTGTGCCGCGCCATCAACCGCCTGGAGACCATCGACTCCGGCGAGATCTCGATCGACGGCCGGCCGCTGCCCGCCGAGGGCCGCGAGCTGGCCGCGCTCCGTGCCGACGTGGGGATGGTCTTCCAGTCCTTCAACCTGTTCGCGCACAAGACGGTGCTGCAGAACGTGACGCTCGGCCAGATCAAGGTCCGCGGGAAGGACCGCCGGGCCGCCGACGAGCGGGCCCACCGGCTGCTCGACCAGGTGGGCGTCGCCGACCAGGCGGACAAGTACCCCGCACAGCTCTCGGGCGGCCAGCAGCAGCGGGTCGCGATCGCCCGGGCCCTGGCCATGGACCCGAAGATCATGCTCTTCGACGAGCCGACCTCCGCCCTCGACCCCGAGATGATCAACGAGGTGCTGGAGGTCATGCGCCGGCTCGCGCGGGACGGCATGACCATGGTGGTGGTCACCCACGAGATGGGATTCGCCCGTTCGGCGGCCAACCGCGTGGTGTTCATGGCGGAGGGCCGGATCGTGGAGGAGACGACACCCGATCAGTTCTTCAGCAACCCCCGCACCGAGCGGGCCAAGGACTTCCTCGCGAAGATCCTCCACCACTGATCGGACCGCCCCGTGTGCACCAGAGATGATCAAGGGATGATCAGATGAACCTTCGCAAGGCCACCGCGGCAGCCGCCGCCGCGCTCATGCTCACCCTGGCCGCGGCCGGCTGCAGCTCGGACGGCGGCGGTACGAGCAGCGGCTCGGGAAGCGGGGCGGCGACCGGCGCGGCGACCGGCGCGGGCGCGGGTGCCGGCCCGAGCAGCGGCGGCAAGATCACCGTCGGCATCAAGTTCGACCAGCCGGGCATCGGGCTGAAGACCCCGGACGGCACCTACACCGGCTTCGACGTCGACGTGGCGACGTACATCGCCAAGCAGCTCGGGTACCGGCCCGAGGACATCGTCTGGAAGGAGGCCAAGAGCGCCGACCGGGAGACGCTGCTCCAGCGCGGCGACGTCGACTTCATCGCCGCCTCGTACTCGATCACGCCCGCCCGCGAGGAGAAGGTGGACTTCGCCGGCCCCTACCTGCTGGCGCACCAGGACGTCCTGATCCGGGCGGACGACACCTCCATCCAGAAGCCCGAGGACCTCAACGACAAGAAGCTCTGCTCGGTCACCGGCTCCACCTCGGCGCAGAACGTCAAGACGAAGATCGCGCCCAACGCGCAGCTGCAGGAGTACGGCGGCTACTCGGAGTGCCTGACCGGCCTGGAGAACAAGGTCATCGACGCGCTGACCACCGACGACTCGATCCTTGCCGGCTACGCGGCGCAGCCGGAGTTCAAGGGCAAGTTCAAGCTCGGCGGCTTCAAGATGAGCGACGAGAACTACGGGATCGGCGTCCAGGAGGGCAGCGCGCTCAAGGCGAAGATCAACACCGCGCTGGAGAAGATGGTCCAGGACGGCTCGTGGGACGCGGCCGTGCAGAAGAACTTCGGGCCGGCCGGCTACCGGAACGAGCCCGCTCCGAAGATCGGTGTCGTCGTCACCGCGTCGGCGACGCCCTCCGCGCCGTGACGCCCTCGCGGCGGGCCCCCGGGGCGTTCCCGTTGCGGCGCACCGCCTCCGACGGCGGTGCGCCGGACAGCCGCGCGACGGACGGCGGTGAGCCCGGCGACGGCACGCCCGCCGACGGCACGCCCGCCGACGGTGCGCCGCACCCTCCACCGACGCCGGAGCATCCTCTACGCGGAAGGCCGGGAGACCGTGTTCGACTTTCTTGAGGGCTACGACCTGCTGGGCGCCTTCTGGGTGACGGTTCAGCTGACCTTCTACGCGGCCGTCGGCTCCCTGGTCTGGGGCACCCTGCTCGCCGCCATGCGCGTCAGCCCGGTGCCCCTGATGCGGGGTTTCGGCACCGTCTACGTCAACGTGGTCCGGAACATCCCGCTCACCGTGATCATCGTCTTCACCTCACTGGGCCTGTTCCAGACGCTCGGCGTCACGCTCGGCGCCGACAGCTTCAAGACGATCGACTTCCGGCTGGCCGTGCTCGGCCTGACCGCCTACACCTCCGCGTTCGTCTGCGAGGCGCTGCGGGCCGGCATCAACACCGTGCCCCTCGGCCAGACCGAGGCCGCCCGGGCCATCGGCCTGCGGTTCACCCAGGTGCTGACCCTCATCGTGCTCCCGCAGGCCTTCCGTTCGGTGGTCGGTCCGCTGGCGAACGTGCTGATCGCCCTCACCAAGAACACCACCGTGGCGGCCGCGATCGGCGTCGCCGAAGCCGCGGCGCTGATGCGGGTGATGATCGAGAACGAGGCCCAGCTCATCCTCATCGCCGCCATCTTCGCGTTCGGGTTCATCTGCCTGACCCTCCCGACCGGGCTCTTCCTCGGCTGGGTGGGCAAGAAGGTCGCGGTGCGCCGGTGACGTCTTCCCCGACCACGCTCTACGACGTCCCAGGGCCGCGGGCCAGACGGAACAACCTGCTGCTCACGGCGGTGTTCCTGGTCGCCCTCGGCGCGCTGCTCGGGTGGGTGATGGGGAGCCTCGCCGACAAGGGCCAGCTCGCCTGGGCGAAGTGGCAGCCCTTCTTCACGGACCCCCGGGTCTGGGAGACGTACCTCCTGCCGGCGCTGAGGAACACGCTCATCGCCGCCGCGCTCGCCATGGTGATCGCGCTGCCGCTCGGCGCGCTGTTCGGCATCGCCCGGCTCTCCGACCACCGGTCGGTGCGCTGGACGGCCGGCACCGTCGTGGAGTTCTTCCGCGCCATCCCGGTCCTGATCCTGATGCTCTTCGCGAACGCGGCCTACGCCGAGTTCACCGGGGTCGGTCCCGACAGCCGGCCGCTGTACGCCGTGGTCACCGGCCTCGTCCTCTACAACGCCGCCGTGCTGGCCGAGATCGTCCGGGCCGGGATCCTCGCCCTCCCCCAGGGCCAGACCGACGCGGCCAAGGCGATCGGCATGCGCAGGAACCAGGTCATGCGCTACGTGCTGCTGCCGCAGTCGGTCACCGCGATGCTGCCGGCGATCGTCAGCCAGCTGGTGGTCATCGTGAAGGACACCGCGCTCGGCGGCGCACTGCTCGGCTTCTCCGAGCTGCTGGCGTCGGTGCGCCCGATGAGCGCCAACTACGGGGCGAACACCATCGCCTGCTTCACCGTGGTGGCGGTGCTGTTCGTGGTGCTGAACATCGCGCTGACCTCCTTCGCCGCCTGGCTGGAGGGCCGGCTGCGGCGCGGCAAGCGGTCCACCGGCGCGGTGGTCACCGCCGACGCGGTCGAGGAGCTGGCGGCCCCGGGCGAGCACCTGGGCCACGACGGCCTCGACGACGGGCGGCCTCCTCCCGAGCGGTGACGGGCTCCGTCCGGACCCGCGCCGACCGTACGGCCTGGTGCGGGGCCACTCGCCCCGACCGCGCCGCGCCGGGCCCGGCCGCCGCGTCCTCGCTGCGGGGCTCGGCAGCCGCGGGCCGCGGCCGGGCCGTGAACTCCGACGGCCGGCCGGCCCGCTCAGGCGGTGCGGTCGCTGCGGCGGTGCGCCTCCCTGCCGTTCGGACCGTGCCGACCGGCAGGTCCGCGGCGCCCACGGGGCACGTAGGGTCCGGGTACTGACTACCGATGTCCGGAGGGGGCACTCGATGAAGGTTCATGGTCCGTCAGGGGTGGCGCCCCTGGTGCCGGGCGCCGCGCTGCTCGGAGTGCCGGCGAAGCACGCGGTGACGACACGGTCGACGGTGACGGGTGCGAGGGCCGCTGCGGACGAGCGGTGGCTCTGGCCCGATCCCCGACGACCCGGCGGGGATCGGCCCACCGCAAGGCCGTCGCCTATGGGACACCGCAGAGATCGACGACGACGGCGGTCGACGACGCGTACCGGGCGAACCTCCGGAGGATCGAGGCCTCCGGCCACTGCAACGCCTGGTGAGGAGGCGGCACGGAGGGCGGGACAATGGGTCGGTGACCAGCACCCAGCCACGCGGCCTGTACGCCCTGATCCCCACCGGCCAAACCGGGGCCACCCCGGGTGAGCGGGCCGCCTCGCAGCTGCTCCACCTCCGGGAGGCATCGGTTCCGGTCCCGGTGCTCGCGGCGGCGGCCGAGCTGATCGCCCCTCACCTGGAGGACGCCGACCCGGTCACCCGCCAGGCGGCGGTGGCCGTCCACGCCCGGCTGCTCGCCGCCGTGGAGGAGGCCGCCCCGGGCGCGTGAGCGCCCGCTGCCGGGCCCGGCCGGGGCGGCCGCGGGGCGGGTCGGTGGCAGCCGGCGGTCACCCGGCCCGTGCGCGGAAGACCGTGCGCGGAAAGCCCGTGCCTGGAAAGACCGTGCGGGCCCGTCGTCCGCGGAGGACGACAGGCCCGCACGGATCAGGAAGGCGGTCTCACACCGTCGACGCCGAACCCTCCGCGGCCCGCACGGCGCGGGTCACCGGATGGATCAGACGCTCGGCGAGGTGGCCGAACACCAGACCGAAGGAGACCCAGAGGGTGGCCTGGATCGCCAGGGCCGCCACCCGGAACTCCCACAGCACGGTGGCCGGGAAGTCCTCCGGGGTCTCGCTGACGGACGGAAGGAGTGCGTACGCCACGCCGACGGCGAGCACGAACGCGGCGCCGGCCGCCACCGTGGCGTTCCAGTTGCCCAGCGCGGGTGCCAGTCGCCGGCCGAGAATCACGGCTGCGACCGCCAGCAACACGCTGAGCGCGATCATCAGGAAGAACAGCGCGGTCCTGGAGTCGAGGGTCTCCGGATCGCTGCTGGCCGGGGGGTTGGCCGGGTACTTCAGGAACGGCACCAGACCCACCACCGTGAAGGCCGCACCGGACAGCAGCAGCGCGGTGGCCCGCGGACCGAACCGGCCGATGCGCCCGAGCGCGAAGGCGAACACGAGTGCCGCGATTCCGCCGAGCGCGACGCTGGTGACCACGATGCCGGTGGCCAGCCCGGCGGTGGACTGGAGCGTACGGCTGACGAGCTCCTCCTCCATGCCGTGGCCGGCCATGTGGCCGTCCTCGTAGGCGATGGCGGAGTCGATGGGGCCCTCACCGAGCAGGTAGGCGACGGCCAGGGTGGGCAGACCTGCCAGCAGGCCGGCGAGCATGCCGCGGCCGAGCAGGGATCCGACGGAGATGTTCACGATGGGGACTCCCTGCGCGATCAGTGGCAGGGGAAGCCGAGCAGGTGCCGGCCGTCGTGCACCCACTCGTGCACGTCCTCGCCGGCGATGACCGAGAAGGCGCCCTGTTCGGCGCCGACGAAGTAGAGGAGCACGAGCGCCAGGATGCCGACGAAGAGCGCCCACGGGGCGATCGCCTTCAGCGAGATGGGAGTGATGGCCGGCGTGACGACGGCGGGGGCGATGGGGTGAGCCATGACCAGACCTCCTTTGGGGAACTACGCGTCCCGTTCGATGGAGCAGAAGACGACAGCGGCGGGTCTGACTCACCGGCACCCGATCCCCTGACAGGGCATCGGACACCGGTCTCACAGTGGCGCGACCGTGCCGGAGTTGCACCGGGCTTCCGTCACGCCGTCGTCATAACGGCCAGACGGTAGCGTGTGCCGCCGGGCCCGGCCAAGGGGCCGGGAGAAACCGTGCTGCGGCGCAGTCCATCCGCAACGCGCCCCGCACGGACTACGCATACGGACCACCCCGGCCGCCGGGCGGGAGCGGGAACCAGGGAGGACAGCGGGAATGACGGTACGGGTGATGCTTGTCTCACCGGCCTTGACCGACGACGGCCGAATGGCGCGGTTCGGAGGGCACGCGCCCCTCGACAGCGCTGCCGTACGCCGTGCGCGGGCAGCGGCCGCCTCCGTTCCGGCCGCCGCGCGCGTCCTCACCGGGCCGTCCGTGCGCTGCACCGGGACCGCTGCCGCCCTGGGCCTGGAGGCCGTCGTCGCCCCCGAACTCGCCGACTGCGACTGGGGGCGCTGGGAGGGCCACCGCCTCGCCGACCTCGCCGCCGCCGAACCCGAGGCGATCGCGGCCTGGCTGGCCGATCCGGACGCAGCCCCCCACGGCGGTGAGTCGGTCGCGGCCCTGGGCTCGCGGATCCGAGGCTGGCTGGACGGGCTGGACGGGCTGGACGGGCCGGAGGCCGGCGGCCCGGTGCTGGCCGTGGTGGAGGCGGCCGTGGTCCGGACCGCCGTGGTCCAAGGCCTGGGCCTGCCCGCCCAGGCCTTCTGGCGGATCGACGTCGCACCGCTGACCCTCACCGAGCTCACCGGGCGCGCCGGCCGCTGGAACCTGCGCTGCGGGCGGACCCTCTGATCCGACGCGGGCACCGCGGGGTAGCGGGCTGTCGAGGCGGCGGGCCGTCGGGGGCTCAGGCGGTCGGGGACGGGGGGCGTTCGAAGAATGTTTCCAGCGCGACGGTGGCCTGGGTGCCGCTCACGCCGTCGATCGCGTAGAGGCGGCGGAGGACGTCCTGGAGTTGTTCGGTGGTGGCCGTACGAACCTTGACCAGGACCGACGCGCTGCCGGCGATGATGTGCGCCTCCTCGATCTCGGGGATCGCGGCGAAGGCCTCCGCCGAGTCCCCCATCCAGGCGGAGGACTCGACCATCACGAAGGCGAGCACGCCGAGCCCGAGGCTCCTCGGGTCCACCTCGACGGTCGTGCGGCGGACGACGCCGCGCTCCCGGAGCTTGCGCACCCGCTCGTGGGCAGCAGCGGTGGAGAGGCCCACGGCCTTGCCGAGGCTCGCATACGCCCGTCCGGCGTCATCCTGAAGCAGCGTCAGCAGGGCGCGGTCGGTGTCGTCCAGGTTCTCGGTCGCCATGGTGGCACCATACCGCGTTCTGGCATACTCCAACTCAACGGAATGACATTCGGCGATCAGCGATGGGATATGGATGATGTCTGGTTCGATCGAGTTCGGACTGTACGAGATTCTGGACGACCGCTTCCGGCCCTGCGTGAACGGGGACACCCGGCTGGAGCGGCTGCACGGGGACTGCCGCTGGGCCGAGGGACCGCTCTACCTGCCCGCCTGGCGCCAACTCCTCTGGAGCGACATCCCCAACGACCGGATCCTGCGCTGGGACGAGGCCACCGGCACGATCGCCGTCTTCCGTTCCCCGGCCGGGCACAGCAACGGCAACACCCTCGACCACCGGGGCCGCCTGATCACCTGCGAACAGGGCAACCGCCGCGTCACCCGCACCGAGCACGACGGCACGATCACCGTCCTCGCCGACCGCTACCAGGGCAAGCGGCTCAACTCACCCAACGACGCGGTCGTCCGCTCCGACGGCACGATCTGGTTCTCCGACCCCGACTTCGGCATCACCAGCGACTACGAGGGGCACCGCGCCGACGGCGAGATCGGCGCCTGTCACATCTACCGTATCGATCCGGTGGACGGCGGGGTCCACCTCGCCGCCGACGGCTTCGCCGGTCCCAACGGGCTGGTCCTCTCCCCCGACGAGCAGCGGCTGTTCGTGTCGGACAGCCGGGCCGGGCACATCCGCGTCTTCGACGTCCGCGAGGACAGCACCCTCGCCGGCGGCCAGGTCTTCGCCGACGCCGCAGGCGTCCCCGCCACCCGCACCCGTGCCGGCGCCACCGCCAGTACCGCCCGTTTCGACAACATCCGCTTCGACGACGACGGACGGCTCTGGGCGGCGGCCATGGGCGACGGCGTCCACTGCTACGCGTCGGACGGCACCCTGGTCGGCCGTCTGCTGGTCCCCGAGCACGTCTCGAACATCGCGTTCGGCGGCCCGAAGAACAACCGTCTCTTCATCACCGCCACGACGTCCCTGTACTCGCTGGTCCTCTCCGTGACGGGCGCCCCGCGCGTCCACCGGCACCGCTGACGGCGATCGGCCGCCACCCCCTCCACTCCGAACCCCTCGGACGGGAAGCCGCCGCGCCCCGGGCTCGACCCACCGACGTCCAAAAGAAGATCGCCCCTACCCGTTGGCAGGTCCGCCGATGACGATTCCGGCGACGAGATTGATCGTGGTGGCCAGAATGCTGACGCCGAAGACGTAGGAGAGGAGGCAGTGCCGGAGGACGATCGCGCGAATCGTCCGGCTGGAGACTCCGGTGTCGGAGACCTGGTAGGTCATGCCGAGGTTGTAGCTGAAGTACAGGAAGTCGGTGTAGGCCGGTGGCTGGTCCGCGTTGAAGTCGATCCCGGGCCGGGACTCCGTGTAGTACAGGTACGCGTAGCGCGTCGCGTACATCAGGTGGAGTGCCGCCCAGGCCATGAACACGCCGGCGAAGGCGGCCACGGCCGCAGCGTGGCCGGTGCCGGTGTCGCCGAGCAGGAGCATCACCACGATGCCGACCATCCCGCACAGGGCCGCCGCGAGGACGGCGAGCTCCTCGACGAGGGGCCTGAAGTCCTCGCGCCGGACGTTGTGGCGGGTGGTCGCGGCGTCCATCGGCCACAGGACGATCCAGCCGGCCGCGACGAAGACCGTCTCGGTCACCGCCACGCCCAGGATGATGCCCAGCGGAGCGTTGGTCAGCGCCCCGGCGACCGCGCCCACCAGCGCCCCGGCCACCACGGCGCCGGCGAGTCGGGGAACCGCCGAGAGCGGCAGCCAACGGTTCATGGAGCCCGACGCTAGCAGTCCGCCGGTGCGATCGGGGGTATGACGGGACGGCATGCCGGGCGGCGGCAGACACCCCCGGCCCGGTGTTCCGCCGGGCCCTTGGGCTCGGCGGAACACCGGGGCTGCACGGCGTCAGGCCGGCAGGACGGCCCCCTGGTCGCGGTGGGCCTCCGGGTCGGCGTGGGCCCGGCCGGCGGCGCGCCCCGTCGGGGACAGGGGCTCGCCGCCCGGGGCCGGGTGGGGTGGTCGGTGCAGCCGCGGTGGTCCCGCCGTGGAGGACGCCGCCACCATGACCCGTGCCGTGCAGCGCATCGAGCAGGCCGGCTTCGTCCGCCGCCGCCCCCTGCCCCACCGACAGGCGCGCCTCGCTCATCGAACCGACCGCGGCCCGCCTCGCCCTGCGCCGCGAGGTCGAGCAGAGCTGGAGCCGGCTGGAGGAGCTCGTGACGGCGGGCATGTCGCCGACGAGTGCACCGCAGCCCTGGACAGCCTGGATCTCCTGGAGCGAGCCTCGTCCGGGCCGCCGCCGAGCCCACCGTCTGCGCGGACGCGGAGGGCCGGCCAGGTCCTGTCCGGTCGCCCGTGCCTACGGTGGCGGGGTCGTCAGCGGACCGGCGGCTGCGCACGTGCCTGCGGCGAGGTCGGCCGCGCAGGGCGTGCCCCGGCCGAACGCGGTCATCCGGCGGGCGCGGCCGGCTGCGGTCGGGGCTCCGGCAGCGGGCCTCCGGGGAGCCGGGCGAGCCGCATCGTGCCGACGTAGGAGACCACGACGGCCACGATCACCAGCGGCATCACGGTCAGACCGTCCGTGCCGAGCAGCAGGGTGGCCAGCATCACGGCGGTCATGGGCAGTTTCAGCATCGCCACCGCCATCGCGCCGATGCCCACGGCGAACCCGGCGGTGGTTCCCAGCCCGGGCAGGTGGGAGAGGGCGAGACCGCCGGCGGCGCCCACGAAGATGGCGGGGAAGACCGGGCCGCCGCGGAAGGCGCTCATCGAGGCGCAGTACGCCAGTGACTTGCACACCACCAGGACGACGAGGGTGGCCGCCGTGTAGCCGGCGCTGTCCGCCAGCAGCGGCCCGAGCGCGTCCTGGCCGGAGAAGAGCACCCCGGTGATCGGCCGGTCGGTGATCTCCGCGTACAGCAGGGCGATCACGCCGACGGCGACGCCCATCAGGACGGTGAGCGGCAGTCGGTGGCGGTCGACCAGGTTCTGCAGGGCGAGCGCGGAGCGGCGGATCGCCTCGCCGAGCAGTGCGGCGACGACGCCCGCGACGACCGCCCAGAGGAACTCGCCGAGCGTGGGCCGGCCTGCGGCCGGGGGCTGGCTCAGCACCAGGGAGTAGGTGCCGAGGCCGGTCCAGCTGCCGAGGCCGGTGAAGATCAGCGATCCGACGCCCGCGGAGAGCAGGCCGGGCACCAGCACCACTCCCATCATCGGCCCGCCCAGCCCGGAGGCCTCCATCAGCAGGAAGGCGCCGACCAGCGGGCTGCCCAGCAGTTCACTGATGGCCGCGAAGCTGCCGGCCGCGCCGATCACGCCGACGGCGCTGGGCGGGGAGTCGCGCTTCAACAGCTTGATCGCGCCGACCGCGAGGCCACCGCCGAGCGCGATCAGCGGGGCCTCCGGGCCGAGGACGACGCCCAGGCAGAGCGAGGCGATCGCGGCGAGCGCCACACCGGGCACCGCGGCGACCGAGGGCGTGCCGCCGGTCTTGAGCCCTTCGGCCGGCTTGTGGCCGCCGCCCCCGGGCAGGTAGCGGATCGTCAGGGCGACCAGCACGCCGGCCACCGCGAGCCACGGGATGGCCCACCAGTCGGGGGTGTCGTGGAAGCCGAGTCCCTTCGGCAGGTCGTCGTAGACCAGCGACTGGAGCTCGGAGACCAGCGCGAGGAAGCCGAACGCGCCGGCCGAGATCGGGACGCCGAGCAGTGCCGAGATCACCAGGATCGACACGTAGCCGCGGGAGCGGACGATCGCCAACGGGTTCTGCGGCGCTGTGGCGGCCCCGGTGGGCTCGGCGGGCGGTCCGGCCGGCATACGTATCCTCTCCTCGGCATCCGGCCCGACGGGAACACGCGGTTGCCCGGGCCCGGGTCTGGCGGTGGCACTGGTGGCGGTGGCACTGGTGGCGGTGGCAGTCGTCGGCGGTGGCGGGGTCCGGCCGGCGCGACCCCCCCGAGGCCGCTGCGCCTCCGTCCCTGGCATCATCGCGGGCGCAGGCCCCTCCCCCGCCTGCGGCACGCCCGGACCCCGCCAACCGCGACCCGTCTACCGGCATCGACCGCACGGTGGGACCGACCCCGCACCGGTGGGGCCGCCCGCACCGGCGGCCGCTCCCGCCGGTGGCCCGCTCAGCCTTCCTCGCGCCCGCCCGGGGCGGCCTTCGCGCTGCTCCTGCGTCGCTGGCCGCGACGGACCGCACCCACCACGACCTTGAGGGCCAGGCCGAAGACCACCAGGTCGGCGAGCATCTGCCCGGTCACCACCAGCCGCGCCTCCTGGGACTTGGCCGTGATGTCGCCGAACCCCACCGTGGAGAACACGGTGACGGTGAAGTAGAGCGCATCGGTGTGGGACATGTGCTGTCCGAAGCTGCCGGGCGACTCCCCGGCCATGGTGACGTAGGTGCCCGCGAACAGCAGCAGGAAGAACGGGATGCTGACGGCCAGCGCCTCCACGGCCCGCAGCCCCGGGTACCGGGAGTGCAGGATCGAGCGGACCTGGAGGGCGACCAGGGCGACGAATCCCGCCAGCCCGGTGAGCAGCATGGTGAGCGCCGCAGCCGTGGAGGTGTTGTCGAGGGGCAGCACGTAGTACAGCGCCCCCAGGGCGGCGACCGAGCCCGCCACGCGCAGCACGGTCCAGACGAGCCGCCCGGTGGAGGGCCGCCCGGGCCCGGGCCGGTCGCGGGGGCCGGCGTCCGTGCCGGCGGTCATGCCGTCCGCCGCAGCCGGTTGGCGGCGGCCCGGACGGACATGCCGCGGTCCTGCCAGGTCATGCCCGTGGCCGCACCCAGGATGATCACCACACCGATCGCGATGAAGAACGACATGAGGGAGAACACCGCGCCGATCGGCCCGTACTCACGGTTGGAGTTGACGACCATCCGGGAGAGGGCGACGTTGAAGAACGCCACCATGCCGATCCAGAACGTGCCGGTGGCGACGGCGCACGGGAGCAGGGTGCGCCAGCCGATCCGGCCCGCCAGCAGGAACCACATCGAGAACCAGAAGAACCCGACGAACACGAGCACGTTGAGGAACCACCAGAGGATCGGCACGCTCTTGTGGATCTCGTAGCCCAGGGTGCTGCCCCCGCCGAGCAGGGCCACGCAGAGGACGAGCCAGATCAGCGCCCGCAGCCGGTCCCGCCGCCCGCGTGACGGCAGTTGGAACACCTGCTGGTAGAGCTGCTGGAGCGAGCCGGCCACGACGACGCCGGCCAGGACGAAGAAGACCCACGAGAGGCCGCTGATCGCCGCGGAGGTCGCCGCGGAGGAGGCGAACAGATGGCCGAGGTCGGCGGCCGCCTCATGGCTCAGGCCCAGCCGGAGCGTCAGCGTCGGCACGGCCGAGCGCCCGCCCAGGGCGGAGGCGACGAGCATGAACGGGACGGCGAACATCAGCAGCGTGGCGGCCAGCAGCAGGGCCTGGTTGACGAAGTCCACCGCGTTCAGCCGACGCCGCAGACACTCCGCCCAGGACCCCGCGTACTTCCCCCGCCCCCACGCGGCCGCGCGCCGGGCCCGTCGCGCGCTCGTCCGGTCCGAGACCACCCTGCCCGGCCACGCCCTCCCCGCGGGGTGCTCGCCCGGTTGCTGGTCTGGGGCGTTGTGCGTCGTCCGCATGGCGCGTCCTCCCGGCGGTGATCACCTGGATCGCGATCGGTTGGAGCCCTGTCCGCGGCGACGACTCGAGCGGAGGCGGCACGCACGTTCGGGGCTGCGGTCCTTCATCAACCATCGCAGTGCACCGCGGACTCCAACAAGGCGAGGCGGCCCGCCCCGGGGACCGTGCGGCTCCGGGCGGCACCGCTCCGGGCCGGCGCCGTCGCCGTCGAGGCGGCGGCGACGGTGCCGCCTCGCCCCCGCGAAGGTCCCGCTGCTAGGCTGCTCATGTCCGTTTTATAGATGTTTGTCCAGCTGTGCCGCCGACCTCACGGGAGCAGGTATGGCCGCCGAACCCGGGCCGATCAGTCTCCAAGCCCGCCAGGCGCTCGAAGAGGAGCTCGTCGAGCTCCGCACCGAGCGGGCCAAGGTCGCCGCGACCCTGAAGGTCACCGATGCGGTGGGCGACCGGGCCGACCAGGCGGACGGACTGCAGCGCGCCGACCTGCTCGTCCGGCTGGACGACCGGATCACCGAGATCACCGACCGGTTCCGCGTGGCGGACGCGGCCGGACCGCCGCGCACGGACGCGGTCGGCCTGGGCAGCACCGCCACCCTGCGCTTCGCCGACGGCACGCTGGAGACCGTCCAGATCGGCGAGGTGGCCGATCGGCTGGACGAGACGCTGGTGACCGCCGACAGCCCGCTCGGGCGTGCGCTGCTCGGCCACCGCGCCGGCGAGACCGTCGGCTACGAAGCACCCGAGGGCAGGACGACCGCCGAGATCGTGTCCATCGGCGGCGACGCGTAGTCAGGGGCGGCACGGCACCACCGCGCTCCGATGCCGTCCGGACGTTGCCGTCCGGACGCGCAGCGGACGCACGCGCTACCCGGCGACCGCCCCGGCGAGGACCGTCGTGACCACCTTGTGGACGGCGGCCGGCTCGGGTGGGGTGCCGGTGCGGTCGGCGAAGAGGAGGTGGGCCGCGCCGATCAGGGTAGGCGCCAGCACGTCGACGTCCGCACGGGGGGCGAGCCGGCCGAGGGACCGCTCGGCCGCGAGGTAGGCGGCGATGGCGTTCGCGGCGTCGGTCAGAACGGGAACGCCGGTCGGCCGCGCCTCGCGCAGCCGGGCGCGCAGCTCGTCGCGGGAGGTGACGAGACCGATGACGGCGACCGCGACCGCGCCGAAGAGCTCGGTCAGCGCCTCGGTGAGGTGGTCGGCGACGGCACCGGTGCCGGCCCGGGCGCGGAGGGCTTCGGCCCGGGCCTCGATCCGGGCGACGCGGTCGAGGACGAGCTCGGTGAGGAAGGCGTCGAAGTCGGCGAAGTGCCGGTGCAGGACGCCCTTCGCGCAGCCGGCCTCGGTGGTGACGGCCCGGCTGGTGAGCGCACTGGGTCCGTTGCGGAGCAGGACCTGCTCCGCCGCCTCGAACAGCTGCTCCCGCACGTCGCGGATGGCCACTCCCGTGGGCACCGTGCACCGCCTCCGTCTCGCGTTCCTCGTCGTCACCGTCACCGGCCGCGCCTGCCACTCCCTCGCCACTCGGGCACGCCGGACGACGCGCGGCGTTGACGAGTGGGCATGTGCCCACTCATAGTGGGCACATGCCCACTTTACCGCTCCCGCAGGACGAGTCCCATCGGCACCGCCTGGCGGCGGAGTCGTTCGGCGGCGACGCCGAACGCTACGACCGGGCCCGGCCCCGCTACCCCGACGCGCTGGTGGAGGCGATCGTCGGCTCCTCCCCGGGGCCCGAGGTCCTGGACGTCGGCATCGGCACCGGCATCTCGGCCCGGCCGTTCCGCGCGGCCGGCGGCACGGTGCTCGGAGTCGACCCCGACCCCCGGATGGCCGCGTACGCCCGCCGCGACGGCTTCGACGTCGAGGTCGCGGCCTTCGAGAGCTGGGAACCTGCGGGCCGGACCTTCGACGCAGTGGTGGCCGGACAGACCTGGCACTGGGTCGACCCGGTCGCAGGGGCGGTGAAGGCGGCCGCAGTGCTGCGCCCCGGCGGGCGGCTGGCCGTGTTCTGGAACGCCTTCCGCCCCTCCCCCGAGGTGGCCGAGGCCTTCGCCGCCGTCCACCGCCGCGTCCTGCCCGAATCGCCGCTCAACCCCTGGACCGCCTCCGCCCTGGACGGGTATGCGGCGCTCTACGCGAAGGCCGCCGACGGCATCCGGCGGTCCGGCGCCTTCGACGAGCCCGAGCAGTGGGCCTTCGACTGGGAGCGGCCGTACACCCGGGAGGAATGGCTGGACCAGCTGCGCACCGGCGGCGACGCCGCCAGGATCCCGCCGGCCCGGATGGCGGAGCTGTCGGAGGGCACCGGGGACGCGGTCGACGCCCTCGGCGGGCGCTTCACCATGCGGTTCACGGCCGTGGTGGTGACGGCGGTCCGCGGGGGCGCCGACTGAGCCGGCCACCGGGCCGGCCCGCGGCCGGCCAGGACTCAGGACGCGAGGTCCCGCCGCTCCAGCAGCCGGAAGGCGGCGGCCAACCCGGCCACGCCCACCGCGGCGAGGACGGCGACCGACGTCCACGGGACGGCACCGCGGGCCAGCGCGTCGCCGGGGGTGTAGTAGTGGAACGGGCTGAGGTAGCGCAGGGGCGCGGCCGGGGACCAGGCCAGGGCCACGAAGTTGAGTGCGAAGCCGACCGCGCCGAAGGCGACCGTCGCGCCGATGACGTACGCCCGGCGCCGGCTCACCGCCGAGACGGCGAGCACCGGACCGGCCAGGCAGAGCGCGAAGGCACAGCCCAGCAGTCCCGCGGCGAACACCCCGGCGAGCGGGACGGCGTCCCGCAGGTCCGGTGAGAGCGCCACGCCCACGGCGACGGTGGCGCCGGCGGCGGCGTTGAGCAGGACGGAGGCGGCGAGCAGGGCGGCCGCCCGCTCGGCCAGCAGCCGGCGGCGGGAGACCGGCCGGGTCATCAGCAGCTCGATCGTGCCGGACTCGGCGTCGGCGGCGACGGCCGCCGCGCCCAGCGCGCCGATCGCGGTGAGTTGGAGGGCGATCCAGAACGGGTGGGTCAGACCTGCGCCGAGCAGACCGGGGTAGCTGGCGATCGACACGTCCCCGTTGGAGCCGCTGAACGCCTTGAAGGCGCTCGGCGGGGTGCGGCCGCCGCCGAACAGGTCGGTGGGCGGCACGGTGCTGGTGATCACGACGATCAGCGCCTCGAAGACGACCATGCCGATCAGGAGCGCCAGCAGCATCCGGCGGCGGCGGTGCAGGGCCAGCCAGACCAGCGGCAGGCGGCGGTTGACCGTCCCCCGGCTCATGACGGGTCCCCGAGAATGTGAGGCGGTCCGGCAGGACCGGGCGGGGCGGAGGCCCGGCCCGGTGCGTCACCCGGGGTGGCGCCCGGGGTGGCGCCCGGGGCCCGGTAGAGGTCGAGGAAGGCCTCGTCCAGGCCCGCCTCCTCGACCGTGAGATCGGCGACGGGCTGCTCGGCGAGCAGTCCGCGCACCGCCGCCACCACCTCGTCCGGGGGCACCAGCAACTCCACCCGCGGACCGTCCCACCGCGGCGACCAGCGCTCGGCCGCGCCCAGCGGCCGGGCGCCCCGCCCGTCGCCGAGGACGAGCCGGATCCGCCGCGCGCGGGCCCGGCGCAGCCCGGCCACCGACTCGACGGTCACCAGCCGGCCCGCGCGGACGATCGCCACCCGGCCGCAGGCCCGCTGCACCTCGGGCAGGACGTGGCTGGAGAGCAGGACGGTCCGGCCGGCGGCCGTCTCCTCGGCGAGCAGTTCGAAGAAGGTCTCCTGGACCAGCGGGTCCAGCCCCTCGGTCGGCTCGTCCAGCACCGTGAGCGCCGGCCGGTGCTGGAGGGCCTGGACGATGCCGAGCTTCTGCTTCATCCCGCGCGAGTACTCCCCGACCGCGCGGTTCAGGTCGTGCCCCGAGAGGCTCAGGCGGGCGCAGAGTTCGGCCTGCCGCGGGACGGCGGCGCCCTGGAGGGCGGCGAGCAGGTCGAGCGTCTGGCGACCGGTGAGCTCCGGATAGAGGCGCAGCTCGCCCGGCAGGTAGCCGATGGAGGGCGCCAGCCGGCGATGGTCGGCCACCGGGTCGAGACCCAGGACGCGCACCGCCCCGTCGCTCGGCCGCAGGAGGCCGACCAGGCAGCGGAGCGTGGTGGTCTTGCCCGCGCCGTTCGGGCCGAGCAGGCCGAACACCTCGCCGGCGCCGACCTCGATGTCCAGGCCCTCGATGCCGACGGTCCGGCCGTACCGCTTGGTGAGTGACCGGAGTTCGATCACGGGTGTCCCGCCGCCGGACATCGCCCCACCTCCCGTGCTGACCGCGGGCCTCCGGGGGACCGCGGCTTGATGGTGCCCCCGGTCGGACGCCACGAACCGCCGCCCGTCCCGGCGCGCCGGCCACCGGGTGCGGAGCTGCCCCGGCTGCGGGGCTGTCACCGGCTGCGGGGCCGTCACCGGCTGCGCGGCTGGCAGGTGTGCAGGTGCGCAGATGCGCAGATGCGCAGGCGGTCGGCGAGGGGGTCCGGGCGGTACCGGGATCGGACGGTACCCAGGATTAGGGGCGGGAGATGGGTAGCGGTACGCATTGATCCCCTGTCGGCCGGGCCGGTTTGCTGGACTCCCACCCCCCGCGAAGCCGCCGACCACCAACCCCCCGGAGGCCGACATGACCCGCCGCGAGCGTTTCCGGCTCTACGCCCAGGAGCACTTCACCGCCCTCGACGACCCCGGGCTGGTCCATCCGGCCCGCCGCAACAGTGGCGTGCGACGGACCCGCCTCGCGCGGCTGGCCCGCCTCTCCCGGCTGGCCGAGCGCGCGACGTACCACCACCGCTGACCGGACCGCGTCCGGCCGAGGGCGCGGGCGGGCGTCCCCCTCAGCCGTCCGGACCGGTGCGGGCGGCGGTGTCGCCGCCGTCGGCGGCCGCCAGCGCCTCGCGCAACTCGGAGCGGCCCACGCCGAGCTTGCGCAGCACGCTCGCCACGTGGTGCTCCACCGTGCGGGGCGAGAGGAAGAGCGCTCGGGCGATGTCCTGGTTGGCCGCGCCCTGGGCGGCCAGCGCGGCGACCTGGTGCTCCCGCGGGGAGAGCCTCTCCCCGTAGCCGCGCCGCCCCGGGGAGGCCGCCCGGCCGAGGCCCAGGTCGCGGCGCAGGCGCTGGCAGCGGGCCGCGTCCGAGGCCGCGCCGAGGGCCAGGTAGGACTGCTCGGCGGCAGCGATCCGCTCCCCGGCCGCGCTGCGCTCGCGCCCCGCCAGGGCCGTGCCGGCCCGCTCCTCGGCCCGGGCCGCCTCGTAGGGCCGGCCGATCTCCTGCCACAGGTCGCGGGAGCGGGTGAACTCCTCGGCTGCGCCGCCCCTTCCTGCCTGGCTCCGCCGGGCCCCGTCGTGGTCTCCGGCCCGGTCGGCGTCCGCCAGGAGCAGGCCGCGCGCGAAGGCGAGCGCCGCGACCGCGGCGGGGGCGTCACGGCCCTCCAGGCCGACCTCGGCCTGCCCGACCAGCTCCACGGCCGCCGGGCGGTCGCCCTCGGCGAGGAACACCTCGACCGCGACCGGCAGCAGCTCGGCGGCGCGCGGCCAGGCCCCGACCCGGCGCAGCGCCGAGAGCGCCGGGCTGAGCGTGGCCGCCGCCTGCGCGCTGTCGCCCTCGGCGAGCTGCAGCGCGGCCGGCCCGGCCGCGGCCCGCATCGCCGCGGTGACTTGGGACTCCCGCTCGCCGTACGGCCCCGCCTCGGCGAACCGTTGCCGCGCCACCGCGAGCCGGCCCCGGGCGACCGCCAGCCGGCCCAGCAGGAGGGCCTGCTCGGCACTGGCCATCGCGAGGTCCGGGAACTCGGCACCCAGCGCGGCGACCCGCTCCTCCAGGCCCTCCCAGCGCCCGGCCAGTCCGTCCAGCCGGGCGAGGGCGATCCGGCTGTAGCACTCCAGGTACGGGATGGCCGCCTGGCGGGCCAGCCGCCGGCTCTCCTCCAGCAGGCGGGCGGCACGGCGGTCGTGGCCCAGTTCGACGGCGATCTCGCCGACGTTGAACAGCGCCCGGGTGGTCTGGCGGACGATCTCGGCCTGATCCGAGCGGCGCGGCAGCTCGTCCAGCAGCGCCCACACCGCCGGGTCGCCCTCCCTGGCCAGGAAGGTCAGCCGGGTGGCCCGCAGCGCCGCCGCCACCTCCTCGTCGGGGTCCGCGGCCAGCGTCCGCTCGGCCCGCTCCAACCACTCCCGGGCGCGCTCGCCCGCGCCCTCCCGCTCGTTCATGGCGAGCGCGACCATCGCCCGCGCCGCGCGCGCCGGACGCTCCTCCAGGTCCGCCAGCGACTCCTCGATCCCGGCGAAGCCGGCCCGGTCGCCGCCGTGGATGGCCGTCAGGATGCCGAGGGTGAGCCGGATCTCGCCACGGTCGGCAACGGGCAGCCGCGGGTCGGCGATGATCGCGGTCAGCGTCGCGGCGCTCGCCGCGGAATCGACGCCGTTGGCGGCGATCCGGGCCAGCGCGAGCGCGGCGCGGCCGCGGCGGCTGGGTTCCAGGTCGGGCTCGTCGAGCAACCGGTGCAGCAGCGCGCCGGCGCTGCCGCTGTCCCCGAGCGCCACCGCCTGGTCGGCGGCGGCCTCGGCCACCTCCTGCCAGGCCGCCCGGTCGCCCAGCGCCAGGGTGTGGTGGGCGATCTGCACCAGCGGCCGCGGCTCGCGTGCGCCCAGCGCCTCGACGGCCCTCCGGTGCAGCGCGGTGCGCTGCGGCCCGGGCAGCCGGCGGTACGCGACCTGCTGCGCCAGGACGTGCCGGAAGCCGTAGCGGGCCATCGGGTTCTCGTGGAGCACGGCCGCCCGCAGGGCCTCGGTGAGCCCGTCGGCGGTGGCCTGCCGGTCGAGCCCGGAGACGGCGGCGAGCAACTCCTCCCCGGCCGGCACGCCGAGCACGGCCGCGGCGGCGGTGACCGTCGAGGCGTCGGCGGACAGGCCTGCGAGGCGTTCGGTGACCGCGTCGCGCAGACCGCGCGGGACCTCCGAGTGCTCAAGGTCGGCGGCGAGGTCCGCGGCGTCGGTCAGGCCGCTGCCGCCGCGCTGCTCGCAGAGGGTGATCAGGTCCTCCTCGGCGACCAGCGGCAGGCCCTCGCTGCGGTCGAAGAGCACCCGGGTGAGCGCCGGGGTGGCGCGCGGGCCCAGCGCCGCGCGGGCCAGGTCGTGGACCTCGGCCTCGGCCAGCGGGTTGAGCCGGATCAGCGCGCCCCCCACGCCGGCGGGGCGCCGGTAGGCGGCGCCGAGGGCGGGGGTATCCGGCGGCAGGTCCTCGGCCCGGTAGGTGAGCACCAGTGCCAGCCCCGGCGGCATGTCGCGGGCGAGCAGCAGGAGCAGCTCGCGGGTGGCGTCGTCCACCCAGTGCAGGTCCTCGATCACGAGCACCACCTCGCCGAGCACGCCCAGCAGGGCGCGGACCGCCTGGACGAGCAGGTGCCGGCCGGGCGGTCCGTCACCGGCGCTCGCCGGGTGGGGCGGGAGCCGGTCGGCGAGGTCGGGCAGCAGCGGCCGCAGCGCGCCGGCGCTCGCCGGGATGCGGTCGGGCGGCGGCAGGAGCGGACCGACGGCCCGCAGCGCGTCCACCACCGGGCCGAAGGCCAGCGGCTCGCGCAGGGGGTGGCAGAAGCCGGTGAGCACCCGGCGGCCAGCGGCGGTGGCGCCGGCCGCGGCCTCGGCGACCAGGCGGGACTTGCCGAGTCCGGCCTCGCCCTCGACCAGGACCACGGCGGGCGGGCGGAGCATGGCCTCGGTCAGGCGGGCCAGTTCCGGCCGGCGCCCGACGAAGTCGAATCCCGCGCCGGGCGCCCCCGGCTCGAGCGGTCGGTTCACGGGCGCCCCTCCTGTCCGTGCGAACGGCGCTCGCCTAGGAGGGGTGCGGAGGGCATGGGGCCATCATGCCGTGCGGGCGTTCGGTCGTGCCCCCCGGGGTACCCGGTTCCCGCTGCGGGCGGCGGAGCCGCGCCGTGTACGGGCGGGGCCGTTCGACCGGCCGCCCGGCGGCACCGAGCGGCGTGCGCGTCGCCCGGGCGGCGGCAGTGCCCGAGCGGGCGGTCGAGGCGGTCGCGGCGGTCCCGGCCCGGGTGGTGCGGGACCGGCGGCGGGTGCACGGGCGCCGGTGCGGCGCCCGCGGGGCGGGGGCGCTCGCAGCGCCCGTGGCGCGGCGCGTCCCGGGTGCGGTCACGCGGTGCGGGCGTCGACCGGCAGCGGGCGGGGCGCGGGTCGCCCGAGCGGGCGGGGCTCGGGAGCGGCCGCGCCCGCCGGAGCACCCGGGAGCCGCCCGGATGCGCCGCACGGGGCCGGCGGGCGGGCGCGGGCGGCCCGGCCGGGGAGTTCGAGCACCGTACAGCCCAGCGCCTCCAGCCGGCGGACGGCCGCGCGGGCGGCCCGGTCGTCGAGCGAGAACACGAACGGTCCCGGCACCAGGACCACGTCCACCCAGCCGTGCTCGGCCTGGCGCAGCAGCCGCTCGAAGGCGGGCAACCGGGCGCCCGAGCGCATCCCGTTGTCCACGTAGGAGCTCGGCTCCGGCAACCCGCGTTGGAGGGCGAGCCGCTCCAGGGCCGCGTGCTGGCACTCCAGCCCCGCGGTGTCGCTGGGGTAGCAGCGGAGGTACAGCGCGGTCCGGGACGGCCGACCCTGCCGGGAGAGGTGGTCGATCATGCCGTTCACCTGCGTTTCCGAACGGAGAGTGGGGGCGGGCGGGGGGGAACCCGTCCACTCCAGCAGGCCCTGCGGAACAGTGGGGGATCAATAGGGGTGGTCACCCAATCCTGGCGTCCGCGTCCCGCCGGGAGCCGCCGGGCCGGGGCCGTCGCCCGACCCCCGGTGTCCGGCGCGGCGGCGGGCAGCTCGTGTCACGGACGGTCGCGGCCCTCGCGCGCGACGGCCACCGGCGCGAAGCTGGGGTCATGATCGACACCGGTGGTCCGGAAGCGCGCGGCCCAGGTGGTGCGGCCGTCGAGCCGTGCTCCGGAGCTCAGCACCGCGCCTCCACGGGGATTCGAGTCCGGGCCCTGCGGGAGCGGGTGCACGGACGTGCGGGCGCCCCGGCCGCGCGGTGCGGCCGGGGCGCCCGGTGGCGGCGGCGGTCAGCCGTCAGCCGTTGGAGCGGGAGAACGCCTCCAGCCAGCTGAGCTTCGGGCCGAAGAGGCCCACCGACGCGGCACCGGTCGACAGACCGGACGCCGACGACGGCTGGGGAGCCCCGCCGCCGTACGCCATGGCCGCCGTCGGGACGGCGATCGTGGCCACCGCCGCCAGGACCGCGGTCGCGGCGAACTTGCAGAGCGTTCCGCGAACGGACATCTCATGACCTCCAGGTCATCGCTGCTCGTCGAATCTGCCCGGGTGGGCAGGCCGGGCCCGGAGCGGGCCGCGGAGGCGCCCCGGCGAGGGGCGCGCGAGCCACGTTTGCACACGAACACAGCCGGTTCGAGCTCCCGGCAACCGGTGCCGTGCGAACGGGTGACAGAGATCCCCCGCCCGGACGAGTGGGGCGGGCCGACCGGGTTACGGGCCGCCGGGCGCAGCTCCTCCGGAACGGGAGACCCGGTCAGGAGCCGGATTCCGCCGTAGGACTGACGGCGGGTTGCTCGGCGTCGCCGAAGCGGGCCAGCGCCAGCGCCCCGGCGATCGCCGCAGCGAAGCCGAGGACGGCCAGCGGGACGGCGCCGTGCCGGGTGTGGTCCCCGAGCACGGCGACACCGACCACCGCCGGCCCGAGGGTCTCACCCAGCACCATCGCCGCGGTCGCGGCCGTCACCGAGCCGCACTGCATCGCCCAGGTGAGCGCCGCGAAGCCGCCGAGGCCGGCGACGGCCACCGCGTACGCGGACGGTTCGGTCCACAGCTCGGCCGGGCTCAGGGCCGGCAGCACCCGCACGGCCACCCCGACGACACCGAACTGCAGACCGGCCACCAGCCCCAGCAGCGGCGCGGCCCGGCGGCCGCCGAACCGGCCCGCGGCCCAGCCGGCCGCCAGCAGCAGCACCGCGACGACGAGGGTGCCCAGCCGGAGCCCCTCGCTCCCGTGACCCTCGCCGTCGCGCCCGGCGGTCACGGCCAGCAGGCAGAGCCCGGCGGAGACCGCGGCGACGCCCGCCCACTCCGTGCGGCGGAGCCGGATGTGCAGCACCCGCGAGGCGCCGACGGCCGTCACCGCGAGGGCGGACGCCAGCGCGGCCTCGACCACGTAGAGCGGCAGTCGCTCCAGCGCGTACAGCTCGGCGCCGAAGCCGGCCATGTCCATCCCGACGCCGACGGCGAAGGGCCACTGGCGCAGCGTTCCGGCGAGGGCCGCCGCTTCTCCGGGTCGGTGGCCGACGGCGGCCCGGCGCGCGCCGAGTGCCTGCAGCACGGTGGCCGATCCGGTCAGGAGGGCGGCGAGCAGCGCCGCGAGCAGGCCGGTGGACATGGCCCCGACCGTACGTCCCCGGGCGACCTCACCGCGCCCGGACACGCTGACGGCGGCGCGGGCCGGGGCCGAGCGCGGTGTTCTGCGCGACGGCCCGACCCCCGCAGCACCCCGTGCTGCTGTTGGTGATCTTCCCCGCGGTGGCACTGCCCTCGTGGAGGGTCTGGACGAGGGCACCGAATGCGGCCGGGCCGGTCCCGCTCCCGTCCGCCCGTCCGCCCGTCCGTCGGCCCGTCCGTCCGCCCGCCCCAGGGCGGCCCGGGCCGCGCAGGACCACCACGTGGTGCCGGAGGGCGCGAAGAGCCCGTGGGACGGGCTCCGGCGCGTCCTGCCACCCGCTTCCTCGTCCTAGGCCCGGGGCCCCGTCGCGAGGGCCCACACCCACGGCCGTCCGAGCCGCCACCGACCGGGGTTCAGGCCGGGGGCGGCGGGGGCGGGTTGTCGAGGAGGAGGTCGTGGCCGACGTCGGTGAGGGTGTGGCGGACCTGCTTGCCCTCGCGGCGGGTGGCGATCAGGCCGGCCGTACGCAGGGCTGCGGCATGGGCGGAGGCGGAGGGCGGGGTGACGCCGAGCCGCCGGGCGAGCTCGGTGGTGGAGCAGGCGCCGCCGGCGATGGCGCGCAGGACGCGGGCCCGGGCGGGGCCGAGCACGGCGGCGAGGCCGTCGGCGGCCGGTGCCCGGGCCGCAGGCTCGGCGGTCGGGACGGCGATCGGGTGCAGCAGCAGGCTCTGGCGGTCCGGCTCGGCCAGCAGGCTGATGCTCCGCTGGACGAAGTAGTTGGGCCGCAGTTCCAGCCCCCGGCCGCCGAGTTCGAAGGAGCCCTCCAGTTCGCCGAGGGTGCACTCCAGCACTCCCTCGTCCCGCCAGACGGCGTTCCGGTGGAGCGAGCCGAGCATGGCGCCGATCCCGGAGCGGGCGGCGGTGCGGGCCCGGGCGGCGATGTCGGCCTCCAGGGCGCGGCGGATGTCGGGCCAGTCCGGGGCGAGGCAGGACCGGAACAGCGCCCAGGCACCGTCGCCGACCTCACGCAGGCCCCGGCTGCCGTCCTCGCGCAACCGGGCCAGGGCGGCCGGGACGTCCGGGCCGCTGCCGAACATCGCGACGCCCTCCTCCACGGCCTGCTGCGGGACGGAGAGGAGCGCGTCCAGCTCGTCGGTCAACTGCCGGCGGACGGCGTCGAGGTCCGCCACCATGAAGTCGGGGACGCCGACCGGGCTCGCGTTGACCACCTCGAGGAAGCGCACGGCCCGGTGGGGCACGTGGCGACGGACGTCCCGCCACCAGCGCTCGCTGCGCGAGCCGCTTCCCTGGTGGACGCCCAACCGGGCCGAGGCCGCCATCAGGTGGTCCAACGGGGATATGACGAACCGGGTCCTCGCGAGGTCCGCGACCCCGAACCTCAGCTCGATCACGGACCTTCCTCCGGTTCGCTGCGGCGTTCCGACCTGCCGCGCTGTTGACTATTAGGCCCAGAGGCTAATGCATGGCCGTCCGGCCGCCCCCGTCGGCATGCTCTCTCTCGTCGGCGCGACCGAGGCCGGCTCCGGCCCCCACCACGAGGGGAGTGGGGGTCGGAGCACCATCCGCGCCGGGCGTTCGTGGGACCGGACGCCCGGCGTCAGCCGGCGGACCGCGCCCCGCCGGTGCCCGACCGGCTTGCGCTGGAGCGCCTCCTTCGACGGTGGCGCGCTGGAGCCCGAAATGTCGCCGGCCGGACATGGATCGGGAATCATGTTGGCCATGACCGAGCGCGAGGCCGTCGGGTGCTGCTCCGTGCCGGGCCGCCGGCGGGGCAACCGGTCGTGCCGCCGAGAGGCGGGTACGAGGGAGTGGTCCGGCCGATGAGCCCGGCGGAGGATTCGGTCGGGGAGCTGACCCTGGAGGCTCTGCTCAGCCAGTCGCCACTGGGGCTGCACATCTTCGACGCCGACCTGCGGCTGGTGCGCCTCAATCCGGCGACGGCGGCCATGCGGGGCCGCGATGCCCGGGAGCTGGTCGGTCACCCGCTCCGGGACGTGTTCCCGCTGGAGGACCCGGACGCGGTGGAGGCCCTGGCGCGCTCGGTGCTCGCGGACGGGCGGCCCGTGCTGGAACGGCGCGTCCGGGCGTTCACCGACCCGCCCCCGGCACCGGCCCGCACGTACTCGGTGTCGTTCTTCCGGCTGCGGTCGCAGGCGGGGACGGTCCACGGGCTGGCCGCGGCCGTGGTGGACGTGACGGAACTGGCGGCCGCCGAGGCCGGCTCGCAGGTTCTGGGCGCCGTCCGGACACGGGTCGGTGGCTCGCTGGAGACGGTCGACATCTGCCGGGAGCTGGCCGACGTCCTTGCGGGTGGCATGGCCGATGCGGTGGTCGTGGAGGTCGTCGACGCGCTGATGACCGGCGACGATCCCCCGCTCTTCCCGACGCCGGACCTCGTGGCCCTGCACGGCACGGCGGTGAGGCTCCGCGGCACCGGCCCCGCAACCGGGCCGCTCGGATCCTCGCACGTGCCGGACGCGGCGTCACCCTTCGGCCTGGCGCTGATGCAGGGCAGGCCGGTCACGGTCAGGCCGGCAGGCGGCGAGGCGTGGCTGCCCGCCACCGCCGATCACGCCGCGGCCCTGGGCGGGGCGACGCCCGTCGCCGTGCTGGTCGCGCCCTTCGTCCTGCGGGGCGCATCCCTGGGCCTGGTGACCATGTACCGGCGGGAGGGTTCCCCCGCGTTCACCGACGACGACGGGGCACTGGCCGCGACGGTCGCGGACTACGTCGCCCTGTGCCTGGACAACTCCCGCCGCTACACCCGCGAGCACGCCGTCGCCGCCACGGTGCAGCGCAGGTTCCTGCCGCGGGCACCGCAGTCCGCGGCCGGCCTGGAGATCGCGCAGGGGTACCTGCCGACCCATCGGGCCAGCGGCGGCTGGTACGACGTCATCCCCCTGCCGGGTTCCCGCACCGCGCTCGTCATCGGCGAGGTCGACGGCCAGGGGATCCACACCGCCGCGACGATGGGCCAGCTGCGCACCGCGCTGCGCTGCCTCGCCTCGCTCGACCTCGAACCCGACGAGCTGCTGGCCCGTCTGGACGAGACCACGCGGCAACTGGCCGCGGAACGGCGCGCGCTGCCCGCGGCCGACCCGCTACGGGAACATCCGCTGACGGCGAGCTGCCTGTGCGCGGTCTACGACCCGGCTTCCGGCACCCTCGCCGCGGCCCGCGCCGGCAGCCCCGGCCTGGTCCTCGTCTCCCCCGACGGTGCCCTCGCCGACGTGGACCTCCCGGACGGACCCACGCTGGGAACCTCCGAAACGGCTCCCTTCGCCGCGATGCGGATGCCCGTCCCCCACGGCACGGTGCTGGCGCTCACCACACCGGCCCTGTACACCGCCCTGGGATCCCGGGGGCTGCACGCCGGCCTCGTCCCCCCGGGGCGCGCACTGCGCGAGCAGTGCGACCGGCTCCTGCTCTCGTCGGGCCACGCCGGCCGGGCGGGAGCGGTGATCCTGCTCCTGGGCCGGGCCGCCGGACTGGACCGCGACGCCACGGCGGACTGGGTCCTGGACGCCGACGAGCGGGCCCCCGCCCGGGCCCGGTCGCTCGTACGGGCCCAGCTGGGGCACTGGGGAGTGCGCGAAGAGGCCGTGTACGCCACCGAGCTGGTGGTGAGCGAGCTGGTGACCAACGTGGTCCGCTACGGCGATCCGCCGTGCCGCCTGCGCCTGATCAACGCCGACCGCCTGAGTGTCGAGGTCAGCGACGGCGAGGCCTCCAGTCCCCACCTCCGCCACGCCCGGACCACGGACGAGGGCGGCCGCGGGCTGTACATCGTGTCGCAACTCGCGGACCGATGGGGCGTCCGGTTCGCCGCCACGGGAAAGACGGTGTGGGTGGAACAGGTCGTCGCCGAGGACCGGTCCTGGGAGCAGCAGTAGAGCGGTGACCCGGTTCCGGTTCACCTGTACCTGCACCTGCACCTGCGCCTGCACCTGCAATCCATGCCGCATATCTATACGAAACATGGCAAACTGGGCATAAGTGATAGTGCTCTACAGAGGAAGATCACCCATGCCACATGGAGCCCACCCCCACGCTCCTCCCGTCCGCGCGGACATCGACCGGGCCCGCGGCTGCGAAGAATGTCGCAGCTGGGGCACCGTGATCACGCCCGAGGGCCGCCACGAGCTGTGCCCCCGGTGTCAGCAGCGTGATTGAACCCGCGACCTCCGATCCCCGGCCGGCGACCGCAGCACGCCTTCGACGCATTCGGCCCGTGGCCGACCCACCCGCCACCCCCGGCCAGGGAGCCCCTGTCCAGGCTCCCTGCCGGAAGCGGATCGCACCTCGTTCGCCCCCCGCCGTCGAGGCCCACGGCCTCCGGCCCCTCCGAACCCGAGGAGAGGCGGGGAGCGATGTCGGTGCACGCCCCTACGCTGTGCGGCCATGGGACTCTCCGTTTCCGTCGGCTTCCTCCACGACCAGATCCGCAACGACCCCGAGGGGTACGAGTACCACCGCGACGCCTTCGCCCGCCTCGGCCGGGCGCTCGAGGCAGAGGGCATCGCCTGGCGCGAGCCCGAGGTCACCGACCCGCCGCCCGCCGCCGCCTTCTCCGGAGGCTTCCCCTACGGCTACCTCACCCAGCTGCGCCGGATCCTGGTGCTCACCATCCTCGGCGAGGCCGTGAGGCCCGCGGCGGCGGTCGGCGGCGACGAGTTCCTACGCGACTGCGAGAAGATCGACGACGAGACCTCGATGCTCTCCTCCCACCTGCTCTGCCACGCCGACAACGCCGGCTACTACGTACCCGTCGACTTCGTGGACCCGCTCTTCCTGCCCGCGCAGGCGCAGGTCGCGGGCGCCGGGATGGTGGGCTCCAGCCAACGGCTGCTCGCCGAGCTCGCGTCCATCGCACCGTCGATCGGCATCGATCCCGAAGCGGCCGCCGAACCCTGCGAGGACCCCGCCGGCACACCGTTCGAGAGCGAGCGCTTCGCCTGGCGCCAGCTCCACCAGGCCTGCGTCGCGAGCATCGCCGAGGGCCACGCCGTCGTCTTCCACTGACACCGCCCCCGACCGCAGGAGCGGACGCTGTTGGTTAATCCGGGGGCTGCGTGACGTCGGCCTGTCCGACCCCGTTGGGGTTGGGCAGGCCGACGTTGCGTTTTGGGAGGGACTGGGGTGTCGCTGCGAGGGGTGGGGCTGGGCGAGGTGCCGGAGGAGACCGCTCGGCTGGCGCGGGCGGTGTTCCCGAAGGGGTGCCTGGCGATGCGGCTGCGGGACGACCTCCAGGTGGTGATCGCGGACGCGGACTTCGCGGGGCTGTACGCGGTCCGGGGCCGCCCTGCGGTATCGCCGGCCCGGCTGGCGGTGGTGTCCGTGTTGCAGTTCACCGAGGGGCTGACGGACCGGCAGGCCGCCCATGCGGTGCGCTCGCGCCTGGACTGGAAGTACGCGCTGGGGCTGGAACTGGCGGACACCGGGTTCGACTTCTCGGTCCTGAGCGAGTTCCGTGCCCGGCTGGCCGCGTCGGACACGGGTCAGCGGGTGTTCGACGCGCTGCTGGACGCGGCCCAGCGGGCTGGGCTGCTCAAGAGCGGAGGGCGTCAGCGCACCGACTCCACGCATGTCCTCGCGGTCACCCGGGACCTGAGCCGGCTGGAGTTCGTGGTCGAGACGCTGCGGACGGCGTTGAACGCCGTCGCGGACACCTGCGGGCAGTGGCTGGCGGAGGTTGCCCGGCCTGAGTGGTTCGACCGCTACTCGGCCCGGCCGGAGGAGACCCGCTTCCCCAGCCGGTGGGCGGCCCGCGCCGCTCACGGGGATCAGGTCGGCGAGGACGGCTTCGCCCTGTGGGAGGCGGTGAGCGGCCCACACGCGCCGCCCGGGCTTCGGGGTCTGCCCGCGCTGGAGGTCATGCGGCAGGTCTGGGTCCAGCAGTTCCAGGTCGTGGACGGGCAGGTGCGGTGGCGGGAGATGAAGAACGTCCCGCCGGGTCTGCTCCGGCTGCGGACCCCGCACGAGACGGATGCCCGCACCGGGGCCAAGAACGACACCGCCTGGAGCGGCTACAAGGCCCACCTGACCGAGACCTGCGAGCCCGGCACGCCGCACCTGGTCACCAACGTCGTCACGACGCCAGCGCCGGTGCCCGATCTCTCGGTCACCGAGCGAATCCACACCTTGCTGGCCGACCGCGGCCTGCTGCCGGATGTGCACCTGGCGGACGCCGGCTACGTCGATGCCGAACAGGTCCACCTGGCCTGGCGCGACCACCGCGTCGAGCTCGTGGGCCCGCTCGCCCGGGACACCAACCGGCAGACGACGCAGTCGGCGGGCTTCGACAACAGCCGCTTCACCGTTGACTGGGACAACAGGCACGTCGCCTGCCCGAACGGCCGGACCAGCACGACCTGGCGGGAGACCACCAGCCACCGGGGCACGCCCGTGGTCCGGGCGAAGTTCGCGGCCCGCGACTGCACCGCCTGCCCGGCCCGTCAGGACTGCACCAGCTCACCCAACGGCCGCTACATCACCCTGCGGCCACGCGCGGAGCACGAGATCCTCCAGCGGCTGAGGCCGCAGCAGGACACCCCGCAGTGGCGTAAGCGCTACAACGTTCGCGCCGGCGTCGAGGGCACCATCGCCCAGGCCGTCAACGCCCTCGACATGCGCCGATCCCGCTATCGCGGACTCGCCAAGACCCACCTGCAGAACCTGTTCACCGGGGCGGCGATCAACCTCATCCGCATCGACGCCTGGCTCACTGGCCAGCCCCTGGCCCCCACCCGCATCACGTCGTTCGCAGCACTCCGCCCCGCTGGATGACCAGCGGGGCGGAGCAATTAACCAACAGCGTCCGCAGGAGCGGCGGGGGGCGGGTCCGGGCCGCCCTGAACAGACGGTGCCGGCATCGCCCGCCTGCGCCGGCCACGCCGGACCGGGCTCAGCACACCCGGAGGTCGGTCACGGGCTGGTTGGCCACCTCGTAGCGGCACAGGCGGTCGTTGACCCACAGGGCGACGTCGATCTGCTCGCCGGGTCTGGCCAGCTCGGCGGCGAGCCGGTCGGAGAAGGCGTCGAGCTCCTCGGGGCCGACGTGGTGGCCGGTGAACCGGGCCGTGTGCCGGACGGGCAGTTCGTCGGCGCGGTGGGCGATGTCCCACAGGATCCCGGAGGCCTCGGCGAGAGCGGGGATGAGGCCGGCGGTCCGAGCGGGGTCGGCCGGGGCCGGGTGCAGGTTCGGGGTGAGGGCGGCTGGGAGCGTGGATGCGGTGGGGGCCTCGGCTGCCCACCAGAGATCCAGCTCGACGGCCGGGAGGGGTCCGGGGCCGAGGGCCGACCGGATGTCGGCCCAGTAGCTGGTCAGACAGTCGGCGTCGACGTAGAAGGCGCTCTCCACCAGCCCGCTGCGGCGCAGCCGGGCGATGATCTCCCGGCACTGGGCGCGGAGCACCGCGAACGTGTCCTCGGGGTACGGAGCGGTCTTGGAGGGGGAGAGGTGGAGCCAGTGGTCGTAGGCGCCGTGCTCGAAGGTGCGGGAGGGGTCGACGAGGTCGGTCGGATCGGTGGAGACGGTGACCCACATCCTGCTGTGGCCGTCGACCGAGACGATCCTGCCCCAGATGCCTGACCCGTTGCGGGAGCCGAGGCCGAACTGCTCGGCCAGCTCCTCGGCAGACGGCGCCCGGCCCTGGGGCCAGCGCAGGTACAGGCCGGCGTCCACGGACATGGGGCTGCTCCCTTCGGGGTGACGGACGGGACCGGGGCTCGGATCGTACGGGTGGGAATCGTCTGCCCACCAGCGCATTTCGCCGCTCCGGCGGTCCGTGATGATCCGGAGGTGAGACATCCGCCGGATCAGGCGCGTTTCCGCGTAGCGCCCGAGATCCGGCGGGTCAGGGGGTGCTCGGCGCCGGGGTTCAGCAGGCGGCGGTGCCGCAGCAGGCCTCCGGCGCGGCGTCGCGGCTGCCGAGGGTCTCGGCGTCCGCCTTGACGACGTACACCTCCCACGGTTCCTTGCCCGGGCCGGTCACCCACACCTTGTCCTGGACGGCGTAGCAGCAGGAGGTGTCGTTCTCCTCCCTGGTGGCCAGACCCGCGTCCTTCAGCCGAGCGGCGGCCGCGGTGACCTGCTCGGTGGACCCGACCTCGACGCCGAGGTGGTCCAGGCGGGTGTCCTCACCGGCCTCGCCCTCGATCAGGACCAGCTTGAGCGGGGGCTCGGTGATGGCGAAGTTGGCGTAGCCGGGGCGGCGCTTGGCCGGCTCGGTGGCGAAGAGCTCGGAGTAGAAGGCGATGGAGCCTTCGAGGTCGGCGACGCGCAGGGCGAGCTGAACGCGGGACATGGTGATCTCCCAGGGTCCGGGGTCTTGTTTCGACATCTGTCGATACAGCGAGCTTGCCTCGTGGCTTAGATGGCTGTCAACATAGACGCATGTCGAATCTCGAACTGCCGGTCCTCGGCCAGGACGACGCGGTGGCGTGCTGCTCGCCGATGGTCCGCGAGCCGCTGGGTGAAGAGGCCGCCGCCGACCTGGCGAAGATGTTCAAGGCCCTGTCGGACCCGGTCCGGCTGCGGCTGCTGTCGCTCATCGCCTCCCACGAGGGCGGCGAAGCCTGCGTCTGCGACCTGACCGGCCCCTTCGACGTCTCCCAGCCGACCATCTCCCACCACCTGAAGGTGCTGCGCGAGGCCGGGCTGGTCGGCTCCGAGCGGCGCGGTACCTGGGTCTACTACTGGGTCCTGCCCGCCGCCCTGGCCAAGCTGTCCTCCCTGCTCCAGACCCCTGCCCGCACCGACGCCGCCCCGACGGGGGCCGCGAGATGACCGGGACGACCCCGCTCGTACGCCGCGCGGCGGTCGAGTTCGTCGGCACCGGCGCCCTGGTCGCCGTCGTGGTCGGCTCCGGCATCCAGGCCACCGGGCTCACCCAGGACGTCGGCGTGCGGTTGCTCGCCAACTCGCTGGCCACCGTCTTCGGCCTCGGCGTGCTGATCGCCCTGCTCGGCCCGGTCTCCGGCGCGCACTTCAACCCCGCGGTCACCCTGGCCGCCTGGTGGACCGGCCGCCGCGGCGGCGACGGCCCGACGGGGCGTGAGGTCGCCGCCTACCTCCCGGCCCAGACCGCCGGGGCGATCGGCGGCGCGGTGCTCGCGGACGCGATGTTCGCGGAGCCGCTGGTGCGCTGGTCCACCCACGACCGCTCGGCCCCGCACCTGTGGCTCGGCGAGGTCGTCGCCACCGCCGGCCTGGTCCTGCTGGTCTTCGGCCTGGGCCGCGCCGGCCGTGCGCACTTCGCGCCCGTCGCCGTCGCCTCCTACATCGGCGCCGCGTACTGGTTCACCTCCAGCACGTCGTTCGCCAACCCGGCCGTGACGATCGGGCGCACCTTCACGGACACCTTCGCCGGCATCGCGCCCGCCTCGGTGCTGCCGTTCGTCGCCGCCCAGCTCGCCGGCCTGGTCGCCGGCGTCGCCCTGGTCGCCGTGCTGTTCGGCCGCCCCGCCGCGGTCGCCGACGAGGACGTCGTGGTCCCGCCGGTCGAGCACCCCCGCGCCGTCACCGGCCGCTGAACCCCGCCCGCCCCCGCCTCGGAGGAGAACCCCGTGAGCACTCCCGCCGTCCCGTCCGTCCTGTTCGTCTGCGTGCACAACGCCGGCCGCTCCCAGATGGCCGCCGCCTTCCTCGCCCGACTCGGCGCCGGCCGGGTCGAGGTCCGCTCGGCCGGCTCCGCCCCGGCCGACACCGTGAACCCGGCCGTGGTCGAGGCGCTGGCCGAGGTCGGGATCGACATCTCCGCCGAGGTGCCCAAGGTGCTCACGGCCGAGACGGTGCAGGCGTCCGACGTGGTGATCACGATGGGCTGTGGCGACGCCTGCCCGTACTTCCCCGGCAAGCGGTACCTGGACTGGAAGCTGGAGGACCCGGCCGGCCAGGGCGTCGACGCCGTCCGCCCGATCCGCGACGAGATCGAGCAGCGCGTCCGCGCTCTGCTCGCCGACCTCGGTGTCGAGGCCGTCGCATGACGGCCGCCGGAGTGACCGTCACCGGGATGCTCCCCGAACACGCCGAGCAGGTCCGGGCGATCCACCAGGCCGGGATCGACGGCGGCGACGCCACCTTCGAGGAGGCCGCCCCGACCTGGGAGTCGTTCGACGCCTCGCGGCTCGCCGCGCACCGCCTGGTCGCCCTCGACGGCGGCGGGCGGGTGCTGGGCTGGGCGGCCGTGGTGCCGGTCTCCGACCGGTGCGCGTACGCCGGGGTCGTCGAGCACTCCGTCTACGTCCACCCCGACGCCCGCGGACTGGGCGTCGGCCTCGCACTGCTGGAAGCGCTACTGGCCTCCACCGACGCGGCCGGGATCTGGACCGTGCAGTCCGGGATCTTCCCGGAGAACACCGCCAGCCTCGCGCTGCACGCCAGGGCCGGCTTCCGCACCGTGGGTACCCGTGAACGGCTCGGCCGCCACCGGGGGCGGTGGCGCGACGTCGTCCTCGTCGAGCGCCGCAGCCCGGCCGTCACCTGACCGGCGCACCTGCCACCGGTCGGGTGGGCCCGGTGCCACCGGAGGGAGGCGCCGGTCGTCGCCGCGAGCAGCCCCGGGGCCGCCGGCGCCCTGGTCACGGGCCGGGCGACCGGGTCGAGGGCGTCTCCGGCGGCGAGGTGGACACCGGGGGCGGCCGCCGCGCGGCCGGCATCAGGACGGCGTGCCGTCCAGCAGTGCGCGGGCGGCGGTGAGCTCCGCGGCCGCCGCCTCCGCCGCCGCCTCGACGTACGCGTGGCTGCCGGGCCCGACCGGGATGCGCACCGGCAGCGGGCCCGGGGTCGCGACGATCCGCAGCACCGCCCGGGCGAAGTCCTCGGCGCTGCCGACCGTCGGCCCTTCCGCCATGGCACCGAGGAGGCCGCGCATCGGGCCGGTGAACGCGGCGTAGAGCGGCGACCGGCCGGCGGCGTCGGTGAGCGAGGTGCCGTAGCGGGTGGCGTACCCGCCGGGCTCGAGGGCCGCGACCCGGATCCCGAACGGGGCCGCCTCGGCGGCCAGCGCCTGGGTCATGCCCTCCAGGGCGTACTTGCCGGTGACGTAGGCGGCGAGGCCCGGGAAGGCCATCCGGCCGGCCAGGGAGGAGACGTTGAGGATGTCGCCGGCGCCCTGCGCGCGCATCAGCGGCAGGGCCAGCCGGGCCAGCCGCCACGGGCCGACCACCAGGGTCTCCAGCTGGTCCCGCAGTTCGTCGTCGGCCACCTCCTCCACCGTGCCGAACACGCCGTTGCCCGCGTTGTTGACCAGGACGTCGAGCCCGCCGACCCGGTCCGCCGCCGCGGCCACGGCGGCCTCGCACTGCGCGGGATCGCGGACGTCCAGGGCGAGCGGCAGGACGCGGTCGGGGTGGGCGCGGGTGAGGCCGTCCAGGGTCTCGCTCCGGCGCGCCGTGGCCACCACGACGTCCCCCGCGGCGGCGGCCGCGGCGGCCAGGGCCCTCCCGAGCCCGGACGAGCAGCCCGTCACCAGCCAACGCCGTGCCATCCGGTGTCCCCCGCTCCGTATCGAATCCGTCGGCGGCCACCGTCCCAGAGCCGGCGCCCGCCGCCCAGGGTTCTGACAGACCATCACCCGGCGCATTGATGCGCGTGCGGGGCGCGCCCACTCTGCGCGCGCCCGCCGATCGGGTGACCCTCGGTGGGGCGAATCACGCCACGTCCCGCGGCGAACGGGGATTCGAGGCCCCGTCCACCCGTCCGACTCGGCGGTGTCCGACCCGCCTCGGCGAGCCCGGGACACGGCCCGCCGCGGCGTTCGACCGCCCCGTCGACCCGGCGCGCGCGGGGCACGCGCCGGGGGTGCTCCATACCATCAACTGCCGCTTCCCGGAAGAGTCTTCCGGTACATACCCCTCGCATGGGCGAACTGGGCGCAGGCACGGGCACGGCGAGCCCGGGGCGCGGTAGGACTGGTGCCGGCACCACCCCGGCAGACCGGGCAGGCGCCCCGAACGGAGTCCCGGGACATGGCCGAAAGCCATCCGCCGACCCACTGGGGGACGCCGACCCGGAGCCCGGACCATCCGACCCTTGTCCTTCCACCTCCCATTCCTACGAGTCGCTTGAGGATGCTGATGCTTGGTGCTGGATCGTCACCCAGAGGCCGGCGCGCCACTCCCGTCCTGGTGTGGCTCCTGCCCACGGTCGTGACGGCGGCGGTCGCCGTCGCCGCCGCATCGGCGGCCTCCGCCGGCGCCCGCGCCGGAGTCGCCTGGTGCGGAGCGGTCGGGACCACGGCGGTGGCCGTGGTCGCCGCCGAGACGGTCCGCCGGGGGCGCGCCCTGGAGGCGCTGCGCGAACAGAGCTCCCGGCAGGAGATAGAGCTGCGCCGCCGGCTGGCCGAGCAGGAGGCCGAGACGGTGCGGCTCGCCACGAGCGCCCTGCCCGAGGCGGTGGCCCGGCTCCAGCGCGGCGAGTTCAGCACGGACGTGCTGAAGGCGTACGAGTCCCACAACCCCGTCGTCGGCGCCGACTTCCAGGCCGCGCGGCACGCCGTGCTGCGCACCGTCCTGGAAGCGGTCGACAACGAGGAGGGCATGCGCGAGGCCGCCCAGCGGGCGTTCGTCAACATCGCCCGCCGGGTGCAGGCGATCGTCCACCGCCAGGCCCACGAGCTGCGCGAGATGGAGCACCTGCACGGCAACGACCCGGCCGTCTTCGGCGACCTGCTGCGGCTGGACCACGGCAACGCGCTGATCGGCCGCCTCGCGGACAGCATCGCCGTCCTCGGCGGCGCCCGCCCCGGCCGCCAGTGGAGCCGGTCGGTGCCGCTCTACAGCGTGCTGCGCGGCGGCATGTCCCGGATCCTGGACTACCAGCGGGTCGAGCTGCACCCGGTCTCCGACGTCGCCGTGGTCGGCCCGGCCGTCGAGCCGCTGATCCACGCCGTCGCCGAGCTGCTGGACAACGCCACCCGGTACTCGCCGCCGCACACCAGCGTGCACCTGACGGCGGCCGAGGTGCAGACCGGGATCGCGATCGAGATCGAGGACGGCGGCCTCAGCCTGAGCGAGGAGGGCCGGGCGCGGGCGGAGCGGATGCTCCGCGAGGCGCAGGCCGGCATCGACCTCAACGACCTCGGCGAGACGCCCCGGCTCGGCCTGGCCGTGGTGGGCCGGCTCGCCCAGGCGTACGGGTTCCAGGTGTCGCTGCGGCACTCCGCCTACGGCGGGGTCCGCGCGGTGCTGATCGTGCCGCAGGAGCTGATCACCACCGCCCCGGCGACCGGGCGGGCCCACGGCATCGGCGTCACCTCGACCTCGCGGCCGGACCCGTCCACCGCCCCGTCCGCGGCCGGCTTCGACCGGTCCCCGTGGGGCGCCCGCAAGGTCTCGCCGTCCCGAACCGGCTCGTCGGCGGGGCGATCCACGCCCGGCCCGTTCCGGTCCTCCGCCGCGGCGCCGTCCACGGCCGGTGACGACCTCCCGGTGGTGACCGAGCGCACCGCGAACGGCCTGCCGCAGCGCCGACGGCACGGCGCCCCCGTCCGCAGACCCGTTCCCGGGACGGGCCGCCCCGGGGCCCGGGCGGTACCCGAGCCGGCCCCGGAACCCGTCCAGCCCGGACTGTGGCTGGCGGCGTTCCACGAGGGGGTGAACGGCACCGCACCGTCGGCGGCGGACGGCCCGACCGTGAACGGTCACGGCTCCCGGGCCACCGGTGCGCAGGGCACCACCACTCAGGGCACCGGCGCCCAGGGGCACGACGCCGGCGGCCACGGCACTGGCGCCCACAGCAGCGAAGAGTCGGCAGGGAAGGGCGAGCAGTGATTCAGCAGCGGACCAACATGGACTGGATGCTCAAGGACCTGGCGGAGGGCGTCCCGAACGTCCGGAACGTCATCGTCCTGTCCGCCGACGGCCTGCGGATGGCCCAGTACGGCACCGAGCCCGACACGGCGGACCGCCTCGCCGCCGCCTGCGCCGGCCTGCAGAGCCTGGCGGCCGCGGTCGGGCACGAGTTCCCGCACGGCGACGGCCGGATGCGGCTGGTCGTGATCGAGATGGGCGGCGGCTTCTTCTACCTGATGGCCGCCGGCGCCCGGGCGTTCCTCGCGGTGCTCGCCGACGAGGGCGTCGACGCCGGCCTGATGGGCCAGCGGATGCGCGACCTGGTCGCCCGGATCGGCGAGCACCTCAGCACGCCTCCCCGCAGCAGCGGGCAGGTCGCATGAGCGAGGCCGACCGGGACTGGGACGACGGCGCTCCCGAACGTCTCTACGTCATCACCCGCGGGCGCAGCGGCCCGGCCGAACAGACCTCGTTCGACCTGGTCACCCTGATCGTCGCGCGCGCCGAACCGACGCCCGCGATGCAGCCCGAGCAGGCCGCGATCCTGCGGATCTGCGGTGCACCGCTCTCGGTCGCCGAGATCTCCGCGTACCTGCGGCTGCCGGTGAGCGCGGTCACCGTGCTGCTGACCGATCTCCTCGCCGAGGAACGGATCGAGGCCCGCACCTCCGTCCCCGCGGCGATCCTCCCCGACCGTGCCCTGTTGGAGGCGGTGATGCATGGACTTCAGAGACTCTGACACGCTGGTCGGCCCGGCGAGCGAGGACCTCCTCCCGGACACGGCCACGATGGCGGTCAAGATCGTGGTCGTCGGCGGATTCGGCGTCGGCAAGACGACCCTGGTCGGCTCGGTGAGCGAGATCCGCCCGCTGACCACCGAGGAGACGATGACCCAGGAGGGCGCCGGGGTCGACGACCTCGCCGGCGTCGAGCGCAAGACCTCCACCACGGTCGCGATGGACTTCGGCCGGATCAGCATCAGCGAGGAACTGGTCCTGTACGTGTTCGGCACGCCCGGGCAGGAGCGCTTCTGGTTCCTCTGGAACGGGCTGTTCGAGGGCGCGCTCGGCGCGGTCGTGCTGGTCGACACCCGGCGGCTGGAGGTCAGCTTCGAGGTGATCGGGCGGCTGGAGGACCGCGGCGTGCCGTTCGTCGTCGCGGTCAACGCCTTCCCCGAGTCGCCGGCCCACCCGGTGGACGAGCTGCGGGCCGCCCTGGACCTGACGCCGGAGGTGCCGATCGTCACCTGCGACGCCCGGAGGCGCGAATCCAGCCGGGACGTCCTGCTCACCCTGATGCGCTACCTGTACGACCTCGCGGCCCCGGCGGGGTGACCGGGCGCCCGTCGGGGCGCACTCCCCTCGGGCGCGCCCCGACCCGGCCCGCTCCACCCCCGCTATCGCCCTCACCCCGGAGAGACAGTGACCACCCCCTTCGCAGACGACGACGCCACGCCCGCCTCACCGCCGCCCGGCTGCCCCGCCCACGGGCTGGACACCGCGGGACCGGACACCGCGGGACCGGGCGCGGCCGGCCCGGAACCGACCGGGTCGGCCGGCCTCGGGCTCGACGCCCCGGGCCTGCGGCGGATCTACGGACCGGAAGCCGAGGCCGACCCGGCGGGCCTGTACGAGAAGCTGCGCGCCGAGCACGGCGAGGTGGCCCCGGTGCTGCTGCACGGCGACCTGCCGGCCTGGCTCGTCCTCGGCCACTCCGCCAACCTCACCGCCCTGCGCACCCCCTCCCGCTTCTCCCGGGACTCGCGCCGCTGGACGGCCTTCCAGGAGGGCCGCGTCACCCCCGACTCCCCGCTCATGCCCGTGATCGCCTGGCAGCCGCTCTGCGTCTTCGCCGACGGCGAGGAGCACCGACGGCTGCGCGGCGCCGTCACGGAGAGCCTCAACCGCTTCGACCGGCGCGGAATCCGCCGCTACGTCACCCGCTTCACCGACCAGCTGGTCCGGGACTTCGGGCCGAGCGGCCGGGCGGACCTGGTCAGCCAGTTCGCCGAGCACCTGCCGATGCTGGTGATGACCCAGCTGGTCGGCATGCCGGAGGAGTACGGGCCACGGCTGGTGGACGCCGCCCGGGACCTCATGAAGGGCACCGAGACGGCGATCGCCAGCAACGACTACGTCGTCGCCTCACTGCGCCGGATGATGGAGCGCAAGCGGACCTCGCCCGGCGCCGACCTCGTCTCCTGGCTGATGGAGCACCCGGCCGGGCTCAGCGACGACGAGGTCCTGGAGCACCTGCGGGTGGTGCTGCTGGCCGCGAACGAGACCACCGTGAACCTGATCGCGGACACCCTCAAGATGATCCTCACCGACGAGCGGTTCCGCGCCCACCTGTCCGGCGGCCACATGACCGTACCGGACGCCCTGGACCAGGTCCTCTGGGACTCCGCGCCGATGTCGCTGGTCGCGGGCCGCTGGGCCACCGGCGACACCGAGCTCGGCGGCAAGCAGATCAAGGCCGGCGACATGCTGCTCATCGGCATCGCGGCCGGCAACGTCGACCCGGTCGTCCGGCCGGACCTCTCCAAACCGCTCTACGGGAACCGCTCCCACCTGGCCTTCGGCAGCGGGCCGCACGAGTGCCCCGGGCAGGACATCGGCCGGGCCATCGCCGAGGCCGGCATCGACATCCTGCTCACCCGCCTCCCGGACCTCCAACTGGCCGTCCCGGAGTCGGAGTTGACGTGGACGTCGGCCTGGATCTCGAAGCACCTGGTGGAGCTGCCGGTGAGCTTCAGCCCGCGGTTCCCCAGCGGGGACGACACCCTGCCGCAGCAGGCCGCGGGGGCCGCTCCCGGCGGCGAGGCCGGTGCACCGGCCGCCGTGCCGGCCTCGTCGGCCGCCTCGGCCGCCTTCCCCGCCTCGGCGCCTGCCGCCTCGTCGCCCGGCGCCGCTTCGGCGACGGAACCGGCGGGCCGGGTGGCGCTCCCGCGCCAGCGGCGCAGCTGGTGGAGCCGGCTGACCGCCCCGTTCCGGCGCTGACGGCGGAGGCGGGCGGAGGCGGGCGGAGGCGGGCGGTCGTCCGGGGCCGGACGGTCATCCCTCCGCCCACGGCCCCGGTCCGCCGGCCGGACCACCCGTCACCTCGGTGCGGAGCCCGGGGCCGGCTGCTCCCGGACCCGGGCAGGCACGCGGTCGGTGGTTCGCCCGGAACCCGTGCCGGGCACGGCGTCCGCCCGGTCGGCGGACCTCCGCGGTGCAGCGGTCCGCCGACGGCGTCTCCGCCGGCGCCGGGTCACCAGCGGTCGTGCACCTGGGGGCGGATCCTGCGGTCATAGAGGTCACGGACGGCGGCCAGGGTCTCCTCGGACAGGGGCGGCAACCCGGCGGCGGCCGCATTGGCACGGGCCTGCTCGGGGTTGCGCGCGCCGGGGATGACCGTGGTCACACCGGGCTGCTGGATGATCCAGCGCAGCGCGGTCTGCGCCGGGGTCGCGCCCTCGGGGGCGAAGCCGGCGAACTCGGCCGCGGCCTCGACACCGGTGGCGAAGTCCACACCGGAGAAGGTCTCGCCCTGGTCGAAGGCCTCGCCCTGCCGGTTGTAGGTGCGGTGGTCGTCGGCGGCGAACGTCGTCCGCGCGGTGTACCGGCCGGACAGCAGCCCGGAGGCGAGCGGGACCCGGGCCAGGATCCCCACCCCGGCCGCCGCGGCCGCGGGCAGCACCTGCTCCAGCGGCTTGAGCCGGAACGCGTTCAGGATGATCTGGACACTCGCCACGCCGGGCCGGGCGATCGCGGTGAGCGCCTCCGCGCAGGTCTCGACGCTGACGCCGTACGCGGCGATCCGCTCCTCGGCGACCAGCGTGTCCAGCGCGTCGAACACCTCGTCCGAGGAGTAGACGGGCGTCGGCGGGCAGTGCAGCTGCACCAGGTCCAGCCGCTCCACGCCCAGGTTGGCCCGGGAACGGTCGGCCCAGGCGCGGAAGTTGGCCAGGTGGTAGTGCTCCGGGCGCTGCTCGACGCGGCGGCCGAACTTGGTGGCGACGAAGACCTCCGCGTCCGGCCTGCCTTTCAGGTAGCGGCCGATCAGCTGCTCGCTCCGCCCGTCGCCGTAGACGTCGGCGGTGTCGAAGAGGGTGACGCCGGCCTCGACCGAGGCGTCCAGGACGGCGAGGGCGTCCTCCTCCCGAACATCACCCCAGTCGGCGCCGAGCTGCCAGGTGCCGAGTCCCACGACCGAGACGGGCCGGCCGGTACGGCCGAGTACACGCTGTTCCATGGGGTGACCCTCTCACGGCCGCCGCGCGGGGGCACCGGTCGGCGCGCCCGCGCCGGGGCGCCGACCGGCCGGTGGGGTGTGCTCGGGTGTGGCCGCGGTGTGCGGACGCGTCAGGCGCCGGCGGCGTGCAGGCGCCGCAGGATCGCCATCAGCTCCTCGGGCGGGGCGACCGAGAACGAGCGGGTGGCGTCGTCGATCACGGTCAGCGAGGTCACCACGCCCTGGTGCCACCAGTAGAGGCGGGGCGAGAGCGGGCCGGGGTTGTCCTGGTACGCGCCGAGGCCGAAGGCGGCGAGGTCGTTGACCGCGTCCACGGCGCGGGCGTCCAGCAGCGGGTGGAAGACCAGGTGGTGACGGCTCGGGACGGTGAACAGAGCGCCCTCGGGCGGGAGTTCGCGCCCGGTCAGGGTGCGGGCGAGCTCGTCGAGGACGAGCGCCTTGCTGGCCACGAACATGGACTCGCCGGTCACGATGTGCATCGCCGCGCCGCTCCGGCCCTGGGCGGTGTCGTACTCGACCGGCTCGCGGAGCAGGTTGGCGCGGCCGGCGGCACGCAGCCGCTCCAGCCCCACCTCGGCGACCATCGGGTCGTCGAGCATCCGGACGGCCTCGGGGAGGTCCAGTGCCAGGGCCTCCAGCAGCCCGGCGGCCACCGGGCGGACATAGCTGAACGACGCCGCCGCAGCGGGCGGGAAGGCGTCGTCGGCCACCAGGCGGAGGTAGACCGAGCGGAGAATCTCGTCGGAGCCCTGCGGCGTGGCGTCCACGGCGCCGTCCAGGGCCCGGAAGTGGTGCTCCACCAGGCCGGGCCACGCGCGCGGGTCGGCGCGGCGGCAGAGCTCGGCGAGGTTGTGCAGCGGCCTGCTGCCCTGCGGGGCGCGGAGGGCGTCGCCCTCGACGACGACCTGCGGGAGGCCGGCGTGGTACTGGCGCACCAGGCCGCGCAGGTAGTCGGCCTGGTCGACCGTCAGCGCGGTCAGATGGGGGTCGTACGGAGCCGAGGGCTTGGACCGGAAGAACTTCATGCACCCGACCCTATGCCGGAGGTGCGGGTGCGCTGACCAGCGGGGTCCGTGTGACGGGCGGTGGATTGGGGGACCGGGCCGGGCGGGGCTGCGAGTCCGCCGTCGGTGCGTCAGGCGGTACGCACCCGGGGAAACGCGTCGCCGCCGACGACCCACTCGCCGCGGCGCATCACGGCCACCAGGTCGTAGCCCGCGGAGTCGAGCACGACCAGGTCGGCCTGCTTCCCGGGCTCCAGCGAGCCGACCCGGTCGGCGAGGCCGAGCAGCCGCGCCGGGGTGGCCGAGAGGGCGGCGACCGCCTGCGGGAGGGTGAGCCCGTTGACGGTCAGGGCGCGGCGCAGGACGGTGTCGAGCGTGAGCGTCGAGCCCGCGATGGAGCTGCCGTCGGCGAGCATCGCGACGCCGTCCTTGACCTCGACCTGGAGCGGGCCGAGCGGGTAGAGCCCGTCGCCCATCCCCGCCGCCCCCATCGCGTCCGTGATCAGCGCGACCCGCGCCGCCCCCGCCGTCCCGTACGCCAGGTCGAGCACCGACGGATGCAGGTGCACCCCGTCGTTGATCAGCTCCACCGTGACCCGCTCGTCCTCCAGCAACGCCACGATCGGACCCGGCGCCCGGTGCGCGATCCCCGGCATCGCGTTGAACAGGTGCGTCGCCACCGTCGCCCCCGCCTCCACCGCCTCCAGCGTCCGCCCGTAGTCCGCATCGGTGTGCCCCACCGCCGCCACCACCCCCAGCTCCGCCAGCATCCGCACCGACTCCAGCCCACCCGGCAGCTCCGGCGCCAGCGTCACCATCCGCGCCCGCCCCCGCGCCGCGTCTACCAGCTTGCGCACCAGAGCCGGATCCGGATCCCGCAGCAGATCCGGACGGTGCGCACCGCACCGGTTGTGCGAGATGAACGGCCCCTCGAAGTGGATCCCGGCCAGCACGCCGTCCTCCACCAGCTCCGACAGCACCGCCGCCTGCCGCGCCACCTCGTCGATCTCCCCGGTCACCGTGGAGGCCATCGTCGTCGTCGTCCCGTGCTCCAGG
>NZ_JAKNTA010000019.1:45464-45992 GCF_022288725.1 Kitasatospora sp. A2-31
CAGGCCTGAAAGGCCGGGCCCGGGGCTAGACTCGCGGCATGCTCAAAGCTGATCGATCCGCGCGGATACTCGCGCACGTCACCGAAGCGGGGAGCGCCGACGTGCACGCGCTCGCCGGGCTCCTGGGCGTCTCCACCGCGACCGTCCGCCGGGACCTCCAGGAGCTCCACGAGCAGGGGCTGTTGCACCGCACGCGCGGCGGCGCGGTGACCGGCCCGGTCAACCTCGAACTGCCGCTGCGCCACCGCAGCGAGAAGCAGCGCGAGGAGAAGCGCAGGATCGCCCAGGCCGCCGCCGAACTCGTGCCGGACGGTGCGGTGGTGGGCCTCAGCGGCGGAACCACCACCAGCGAGCTGGCCCGGGTGCTGGCCGAACGCGGCGGCATCACCGTGGTGACCAACGCGGTGAACGTCGCCGCGGACCTGATCGTCCGGCCCGAGGTGCGGCTGGTGGTGATCGGCGGCATCGCCCGCACCGCGAGCTACGAGCTGGTCGGCCCGGCCGCCGACCTGATGCTCTCCCGGTACC
>NZ_JAKNTA010000019.1:46002-46986 GCF_022288725.1 Kitasatospora sp. A2-31
ACCAGCTTGCGCACCAGAGCCGGATCCGGATCCCGCAGCAGATCCGGACGGTGCGCACCGCACCGGTTGTGCGAGATGAACGGCCCCTCGAAGTGGATCCCGGCCAGCACGCCGTCCTCCACCAGCTCCGACAGCACCGCCGCCTGCCGCGCCACCTCGTCGATCTCCCCGGTCACCGTGGAGGCCATCGTCGTCGTCGTCCCGTGCTCCAGGTGGGTGCGCGCCACCCGCAGCGCCTCCTCCGCGACCCCCGACGCGTACGACGCACCCCCACCGCCGTGCACGTGCAGGTCCACGAACCCCGGCACCACCGTGAACCCCGACAGGTCCAGGTCCCCCGGCGCCACCGCGCCGCCGACACCGTCCCGTACGCCAGGTCGAGCACCGACGGATGCAGGTGCACCCCGTCGTTGATCAGCTCCACCGTGACCCGCTCGTCCTCCAGCAACGCCACGATCGGACCCGGCGCCCGGTGCGCGATCCCCGGCATCGCGTTGAACAGGTGCGTCGCCACCGTCGCCCCCGCCTCCACCGCCTCCAGCGTCCGCCCGTAGTCCGCATCGGTGTGCCCCACCGCCGCCACCACCCCCAGCTCCGCCAGCATCCGCACCGACTCCAGCCCACCCGGCAGCTCCGGCGCCAGCGTCACCATCCGCGCCCGCCCCCGCGCCGCGTCTACCAGCTTGCGCACCAGAGCCGGATCCGGATCCCGCAGCAGATCCGGACGGTGCGCACCGCACCGGTTGTGCGAGATGAACGGCCCCTCGAAGTGGATCCCGGCCAGCACGCCGTCCTCCACCAGCTCCGACAGCACCGCCGCCTGCCGCGCCACCTCGTCGATCTCCCCGGTCACCGTGGAGGCCATCGTCGTCGTCGTCCCGTGCTCCAGGTGGGTGCGCGCCACCCGCAGCGCCTCCTCCGCGACCCCCGACGCGTACGACGCACCCCCACCGCCGTGCACGTGCAGGTCCACGAACCCCGGCA
>NZ_JAKNTA010000019.1:46996-115651 GCF_022288725.1 Kitasatospora sp. A2-31
CCCGGCGCCACCGCGCCGCCGACACCGGCCACCACCGCGCCCTCCACCACCAGACGGCCGTCCTCGACCACCCCGGACGGAAGGACCAGCCGGGCGCCGGACAGTGCAGTACGGTCCGCGACAGTCACGCGGCCACCCCCCTGGGCTCTGGACGGGCATCTGGACGGGCAGGCGTGCTTCCGCACCGTGGGCGCGTCCGATTGGTCAGGAACGAACGTCCGGAAGCAGGACTTCGGGGGCTTGGCTGAGTGAAGTTGCTTGAAGAGTTGCCATCATAGTCAGCTTCGAGCGGCAGGACAGCCCCTCGGGGGCCCGGAATCCGGTCGCAGCAGGCCTGAAAGGCCGGGCCCGGGGCTAGACTCGCGGCATGCTCAAAGCTGATCGATCCGCGCGGATACTCGCGCACGTCACCGAAGCGGGGAGCGCCGACGTGCACGCGCTCGCCGGGCTCCTGGGCGTCTCCACCGCGACCGTCCGCCGGGACCTCCAGGAGCTCCACGAGCAGGGGCTGTTGCACCGCACGCGCGGCGGCGCGGTGACCGGCCCGGTCAACCTCGAACTGCCGCTGCGCCACCGCAGCGAGAAGCAGCGCGAGGAGAAGCGCAGGATCGCCCAGGCCGCCGCCGAACTCGTGCCGGACGGTGCGGTGGTGGGCCTCAGCGGCGGAACCACCACCAGCGAGCTGGCCCGGGTGCTGGCCGAACGCGGCGGCATCACCGTGGTGACCAACGCGGTGAACGTCGCCGCGGACCTGATCGTCCGGCCCGAGGTGCGGCTGGTGGTGATCGGCGGCATCGCCCGCACCGCGAGCTACGAGCTGGTCGGCCCGGCCGCCGACCTGATGCTCTCCCGGTACCACCTCGACGTCGCGTTCATCGGGGTGGACGGCCTGACGGCCGAGGAGGGCTGCACCACGCACGACGAGATGGAGGCCCAGACCGACCGGGCGTTCCTGCGCAGCAGCGCCCGCGCCGTCGTCCTGGCCGACAGTACCAAGGCGGGCAGGGTCACCTTCGCGCGGATCTGTCCGCTCGCGGACGTCGACGACCTGGTGACGGACGCCGGCCTGACGGACGCCCAGGCGAAGGCGTTCGCCGCCTGCGGGGTGCGGGTCCGCCGCGCCTGACGGCGACGGCGCCGGGCGGGTGCGCCGGGGCGGGTGCGCCGGGGCGGGTGCGCCGGGGCGGCTGCACGGTCCGCGCACCAGCGCCCGCCCGACGAGGGCTCATCCGACGGGCGCCGTCGCGATGGTGGGCAGGAGCCGGGCGGCGGCCTCGGTGACCGCGCCGCGGCCGGCGGCGAGGTAGCCGCGCGGGTCGACGGCGCGCTCGTCGCCGGCGAGGTGGGCGCGGACGGCGGCCGTCATCGCGATGCTCAGCGCCGTACCGATGTTGACCTTGGTGATGCCGCCGCCGACGGCCCGCCGCAGCTCGTCGTCCGGTACGCCGGAGGAGCCGTGCAGGACGAGCGGGACGTCCAGCGCCGCGCGCAGGTCGGCCAGCAGGGTGTGGTCGAGCCGGGCGTCGCGGGAGGTCATGGCGTGCGTGCTGCCGATGGCGACGGCGAGGGCGTCCACACCGGTCTCGGCGACGAAGTGCCGGGCCTCCTCGGGCCGGGTCCGGGCCCCGGGTGCGTGCGCGTCCCGCGGTCCCCGGCCGTCCTTGCCGCCGACCTCGCCGAGTTCGGCCTCCAGCCAGAGCCCCGCGCCGTGTGCCCAGGCGGTGGCGGCGCGGGTGGCGGCGACGTTCTGCTCGTACGGCAGGTGGGCGGCGTCGAACATCACCGAGCTGAACCCGCAGTCGGCGGCCTGGCGGAGCAGCCCGTCGCCGGTCACGTGGTCCAGGTGGAGCGCCACCGGGACGGTGCTCGGCTCGGCGCACCGCACCGCGGCGGCGGCCAGCGGGCCCGGCCGTCCGCCGTGGTAGCGCACGGCGTTCTCGCTGATCTGGAGGATCACCGGCGCCCCGGCCGCCTCGGCCGCGGCGACCACGGCCTCGATGTGCTCCAGGGTGATGACGTTGAAGGCGGCGACGGCGCCGCGCCGGGCCGCGGCCCGGCCGACCAGGTCACCGGTGGCTGCCAGGGGCATGGGCTCTCCTGAGGGTGTGTGAGGTTGCGGGGCGGTCGCCGTGGTGTCTTCGGGTGGGCTCCGACGGAGCCCTCGCAGGAGCGGGCCGGTCAGGCCGGGCGGAGAGCGACCAGGGGGAGGTCGTGCAGGTACGCCCGGCGGTCGACGTGGCCGGCGTACGGTGCCCGGACGGCCGCGGCGGACAGCGCCACCGCATGGGCGAGCGTCTGCCGCCAGGGGCTGCCCTCGGCGAGGGCCGCGGCGAGCGCGGCCACCACGGCGTCGCCCGCACCGGTCGGGTTGCCCCCGCGCACCGCGCGGTCCTCGGGGAGCCGGGCGTGCCAGGCACCGTCCGGGGTGACGGCCAGCACGCCGGCCGGCCCGAGCGAGGCGACCACCGCCCGGGCGCCGCCGTCCGTCAGGGCCCGGGCGGCGGCGAGCGGGTCCGCGATCCCGGTGGCGTCCCGCAGCTCGGCCGCGTTGGGCTTGACCACCGTCGGCCGGGCCCCCAGCGCCTCGGTGAGTGCGGGCCCGCCGGCGTCGAGGACGATGGGGACGCCGTGCCGGTGGGCGAGGCGGACCAGCTCCCCGTAGGCGCCGGGGCGCAGCCCGCGGGGCAGACTGCCGGCGAGCACCAGGGCGTGGGCGGCGGGCAGCAGGCGCGCGGCACCCGCCAGGACCGCCGCCCAGTCCTCGTCGGCGAGCTCGGGCCCGGGCTCGTTGAGGACGGTCGCGTCGGTCTCGTCGACGACGGTGACGGTGCGCCGGGTCGCGGCGCCGGGGCGGAGCGGGACGGGCAGGTACGGGAGGCCGGACCGGTCCAGCTCGGCCCGGACGACGTCGCCGGTCGGCCCGCCCAGCGGCAGCAGCGCGGTGGCCGGGCGGCCCAGGGCGTGCAGCACGCGGGCGACGTTCACGCCCTTGCCGCCGGCCTGTTCGTGGACGGCGGCCACCCGGTGGGTGGTGTGCGGGCGCAGCGCGGGCACGGCGTAGGTGACGTCGAGCGCGGGGTTGGGGGTGACGGTCAGGATCACGGGGCTGTGGTCCGTCCGGGCGTCGGGGCGGCAGCCGTCGCGGCGACGGCAGGCGTCGCGGCGGCCATCGGGGCAGGGGCAGGCGTCGGGGCAGGGGCAGGCGTCGGGGTGGGGGCAGGCGTCGGGGCGGGAGCGGGGCCGGGTGCCGGCGATGCGCCGGTCACCGTGTCCAGGGCCCGCAGGCCGGCGCCCAGGCAGCCGGCGGCCGCCCCGAGTGCGGCGGGGACCAGGCGCGGCGGCACCAGGATCCGCGCGCGGGCGGCCAGGGCCGCCGCGAGCGGGTCGAGCAACAGACGGCCGGACTCGGCCAGCCCGCCGCCGAGCACGACCAGCGGCGGGTCCAGGACCAGGGCGGCCGCGGCGAGTGCGTCGGCCAGGGCGTCCACCGCCTCGGCCCACACCGCGCGCGCCGCCCGGTCGCCCGCGGCCGCCAGCCGGGCCACCTCCTCCGCGGGGGCCTGCCGCCCGGCGGCCCCGGCGTACCGGCGGGACACGGCGGCGGCCGAGGCGTAGGTCTCCGTGCAGCCGAGCGCCCCGCAGGCGCACCGCTCCCCGCCGGGCCGGACCACGAGGTGGCCGATCTCCCCGGCCCGGTGGTGCGCGCCCGGCTCGGCCCGGCCACCGGTCATCACGGCCGCCGCGATGCTCGTACCGACCGGGACGAAGAGGAAGCGCTCCGCGCCGCGTCCGGCGCCGAGCCGTGCCTCGGCCGTGCCGCCGGCCCGCACGTCGTGGGTGACGGCGACCGGTAGGCCGGTGCGCTCGGCCAGGAGCGCGCGGAAGGGGACGTCGCGCCAGCCGATGGTGGCCGAGTGGACCCCGGTGCCGGTGTCCTCGTCCACGACACCGGGGACGGCGAGGCCGATGGCGTCGACCTCGGCGCCCTGCCGTTCGGCGTGGCGGAGCAGTTCGGCGACCACCGCCACGATCGTGTCGACGACGGCCCCGGGCCCGCGTTCGCGCCCGGTGGCCCGGTGTTCGCGGTGCCGGACGGCGGCCTCGCGGTCGAGCAGCGCCGCCTTGATCCCGGTGCCGCCGACGTCCACGGCGACGACCAGGCGCGCTGCCCCGCCTTCGCCCCGGACGGGCGCGGGAGCGTGCCGAGGGTCGGTCAGGCCGGCCCGCGCCGACCCGCTCGTCGGGTGGCGCACGCTCATGAACCGGTGAGGACCACGGAGCGGGTCAGGTGCCGCGGCCGGTCCGGGTCCAGGCCCTTCGCGGCGGCGAGGGCCGCGGCCAGCCGGTGGACGCGGACCAGTTCGGCGAGCGGGTCGAGCCCGCCCTCGATCCAGCGCGCGCCGGTCCCCCGCACCTGTTCGGCGAGACCGGCCGGCGCCGTGCCGAGCATCCAGGTGGCGGTGGACGGGGCGGCGATGCTGATCGGTCCGTGCCGGTACTCCATGGCCGGGTACGCCTCGCTCCAGGCGAGCGCCGCCTCCCGCAGCTTGAGCCCGGCCTCGTTGGCCAGGCCGACGGTCCAGCCGGTGCCGAGGAAGGTGAACTGCGTGCAGCCCGTGAGGCCTTCGGGCAGCGGTTCGGCCAGTGCGCGCCGCCCGTCCGCCTCGACCGCCCCGGTGTGCAGGCCCAGGTGGGCGCGGAGCAGGGTGAGCGCCGTGGTGGCGAACCGGGTCTGCACCACGGACCGCTCGTCGGCGAAGTCCAGGACGGCGAGCTCGTCGGCCGCGCCCATCACCGGGGTGTCCGGGTCGGCGGTGATCGCGGAGGTGCGGACCTGCCCGCGCAGCCCGCCCAGGAGGGTCAGCACTTCGGTGGTGGTCCCGGAGCGGGTGAGGGCGAGCACCCGGTCGTAGGAGCGGACGCCCGGGAACTCGGAGGCGGCGAAGGCGTCGGTGACGCCGTGTCCGGCCGCCTCCCGGAGCCCGGCGTAGGCCTGTCCCATGAACAGCGACGTCCCGCACCCGACGACCGCCACCCGCTCGCCGTGTTCGGGCAGCGCCGGGCAGTCCGTCCCCGCGAGCTCCGCCGCTCGGCGCCAGCAGTCCGGCTGGCTGGCGATCTCGGCCTCGACATGGGTCGCCATCGGCCACCTCCCTCATGAGCGCTTGCCGATAACTGATCTCTTTGCGCTTGATTCAAGCATCTTTGAACAGAGCAGGGAAGCGTTATGCGCAGTTCTCTGCGGGAAGATGCGACATCGCGCGACGTCTGCACACTCCCGGGGTGAAGGCGGCGGGGACGGAGGCAGCAGGGAACGGCGACGGGCGCGTTCTCCGGGGAGAACGCGCCCGTCATGGAAGGGTGGGTGGAGAGAGTCGTGGAAGGGCGGTGGAGAGAGAGCGGGCCGGAGGGGACGGCCGGCGGACGGCTCAGCGGCAGACCGCGCCCTGCTGGTCGGCCAGGACCCGCTCCGTCAACTTGCCCAGCGCCTTGGTCATCGCGTCCCGGCCCGCGGGCGTCGCCGGGATGATGCTGCTGTCGGCGCTCACCACCACCATGACGCCCTTGGAGTGGTCCCCGGCGCAGTAGTCGATCACCGACCCGCCCGGCCCGGCCGCCATGACGCCCCGGCCGATCAGGTCCTTCGTCTCCGCGTGACCGGGTTCCGCCGGCCCCTCGGGATCGAAACGGCCCACGGAGACCCGCACGGCGGTCTCACCGTCGACCTCGATCTCGCAGGAGACGCGCTTGGCGTCCGTCGTGTCACGGCGTTCGGTGCCCGGGCGCCCCTTGGGCAGGACGGTGGCGAGCGGCGTGCCGGCGGCCCGCTCCAGACCGCAGAGCGTCTGCTTCGGCCCGGCCTCCTCGTCGTCACCGAGGACCACCACCGCCCCGACCACCGCCGCCGCCACGGCCACCGCGGCCCCGCCGAACAGCCGGAGCCTACGGCCCCGGCCGCCCTCCGGACCGGAGATCGTCTCGGTCGTCTCCGACGAGGCGTCGGACTGAGTGTCCGTCATGTGTCGTGTCCCCCTGATGCGCCGGACTTCCGTCCGGCCGTGAACTACGTGGATGCGGCGCGGAGCATATCGTGGAACGGCCGCCACAATCATCACAGTAGTCACACCAGTCCCGGGAAACCCAGGGATCCTGGCACGCACCACCCAGGATCTCCCCGGAGGCGCCCCCTGACCCGGCCGATCCCGGTCAGTCGGCCCAGTCCGGCTTCCAGACCGGCTGCGGACCGGACGACGGCACCGCGAGGTGGCGGCGGAGCAGGGCCAGGGCCGGGTGGGCGTTGTCGCGGTGCCAGAGCAGGTAGTGCGGGTAGACGGGGGTCGGGTCGAGCACCGGGATGCGCCGGAGGTCGTAGCCGGCGGGCCAGACGAGCCGGGTCTGCGCGCCGACCAGGCTCGCCAGGGTCGTCGAGTCGGCGACCACCTCCAGCAGGCCCTCGATGCCGAAGTTGGGGCCGGTCGACTCGATGCCGAGCCCGAACGCGGCGGCGAGGTCGTCGTAGTAGGCGGCCCATTCCGTCCCCGGGACGATGCCGGGGATCCAGATCCGGTGCCCGGGCAGCTCGGCCGGCGTCACCGAGCGGGCGTCGGCCAGCGCGTGGCCCGGTCCGGTGAGGAGCTCGTGCGGCTCGTCCAGCGCCGGGGCCGCCTCGATGCCGTCGGGCAGTTGGAGGCCGGGGGCGGTCACGGCGCGGAAGGTCGCGTCGATCGCGCCCGCGGCGACCTCCGCGAGTGCGGTCGCGGCGTCGAACAGGGTCACCACGTCGAGGTCGACGTCCGGGTGCGCCCGGTGGAACTCGCGCAGCAGCGCCGAGGGCGCGAGCCGGGAGCCGATCACGTCGACGCGCAGCGCCCGGCGGCCCGGCCGGACCGAGTCCGCGGCCCGCTCCGCCGCCCGCAGCACCTCCCGGGCGTGCGGCAGGAACGCCTGGCCGTCCACCGTGAGCCGGGCGCCGCGCGCGGTGCGGGTGAACAGACGCACGCCGAGCTCCTTCTCCAGCACGGCGATGCGTTTGGAGACGGCCTGCTGGGTGATCGACAGGTCCGCCGCGGCCTCCTGGAACCGGCCCGAGTCCACGATCGCGACGAAGGTGCGTACGGCTTCGAGGTCCATGCCCGCCAGCCTAGGGGCGTCGCGATCCTGGTGACACAACCACTGGTTGTGTCCCGGCCGCCGGGCGGTTGTTTGCCCCCGGCCCCCGCGGCTCGATTGGATGCCGGTCGTCGGCGACGGACGAGAGGCGGGGTGGCGTGGCGGAGACGGGTGCGGGACGACGCGGCGCCGGGGCGTCCCTGGGGCGGCCGTTCCGCCGGCTGTGGGCGGCGTACGCCGTCAGTGCGCTCGGCACGCGGCTGGCCTTCAACGCGTTTCCGCTGGTGGCGCTGCAGGTCCTGCACGTCGGACCGGCGCGGGTGGCGGCCCTGGCGGCGGCCGGCGCCGCCGTGGGCGCCGCGGTGGCGGTGCCGCTCGGACCGTGGGTGGAGTTCCACCGGAAGCGGCCGGTGATGGTCGCGATGGACGCCGTGCGGTTCGCGGCGCTGATCAGCGTCCCGGCCGCGTACGCGCTCGGCGTGCTCGGCTTCACCCAACTGCTGGTTGTGGCAATGGTCGTCGCCGCCGCCGACATCGCCTTCGGCGCGGCCTCCGGCGCCCACCTCAAGGCGCTCGTCCCACCGGCCGACCGGCTCCGCGCGAACGCGAGGTTCGAATCGACGGCCTGGACCACCACTGTCCTGGGACCGCCGCTGGGCGGCGCCGCAGCCGGCCTGTTCGGGCCGGTGGCGGCCATCGCCGTCGACGCCGTGAGCTACCTGCTCTCCGCCCTGGGCCTGCGGGCCATCGGCGGGCGGGAGGCGCGACCCGAGCGTCCGACGGCCCCGCTCCTGCGCCCCACCGGGGCGGCCGAGGGGTGGCGGCACCTGCTCACCGACCCGGTGCTGCGCCCGCTCTTCCTCAACGCCGTCCTGGTGAACGGCCTGATCATGGCGGCGGAGCCGCCGCTCGCCGTCCTGATGATCGGCGGGCTCGGCTTCGCCCCCTGGCAGTACGGGCTGGCCTTCGCCGTGCCGTGCGTCGGCGGGTTGGTCGGCTCGCGGCTGGCCGGGCGGCTGGTCGCCCGGTTCGGCCGGCACCGGGTCCTGCGCACCACCGGGGTGCTGCGGGTGTGCTGGCTGCCCGGCCTGGCCTTCGTCAGACCGGGCCCGGGCGGGCTGCTGCTCGTGATGGCGGTCGAGTTCGGGCTGATCCTCTGCGTGGGCGTGTTCAACCCCGTGCTCGCCACCGACCGGCTCGACCGCACGCCGACGGACCGGCTCGCCCGCACCCTCGCGGCCTGGTCCGTCACCGGAAAGGCCGTCATCGCGGCGTTCACCGCGCTCTGGGGCGTGCTGGCCGCCGTGGCCGGCCCGCGCGCGGCGATCGCGACCGCGGGTCTGCTGGCGCTGGCGACGCCTCTCCTGCTCCCCCGGCGGGAGCCGGGCGCGGACCGGGCGCCCGGCGACCCGGCGGGTCGCGACGCCGTTCACCGGGCCGGCCGGCCGGCCCGGTGAACGGAGCGGACGGAGCGGACGGAGCGGACGGCCTGATCACACCGCCGTGATCATCACCGCCCCGCGCCGGTCTCGGCGCCGCCCGTTGTCGGTGCCGCGTGCCATGCTGGGGCCGTGCGCTTCGAATTCGATGCCGAGCTGTGGATCTGGGACGCCCGACGGTCCGACAGCTGGACGTTCGTCAGTCTGCCGACGGAGGCGTCCGAGGAGATCCGGGACCACCCCGGCGGGCCGCCGCGCGGCTTCGGCTCGCGGCGCGTTCAGGTCACCGTCGGCGGCAGCACCTGGCTGACCTCGATCTTCCCGGACAGCGCTCGCGGCTGCTACGTGCTGCCGGTCAAGCGCGCGGTCCGCAAGGCCGAAGGCCTGGAGTCGGGTGACACCGCGTCGGTGACAGTCGAGCTGCTCGACGTCTGACGGCCGGACGAGCGGTCCTAGACGACGCAGAACTCGTTGCCCTCGGGGTCCTGCAGGACGACGGCGTAGTACTCCATGTCCGGCTCGTCCATGATCCGCAGCACCGTGGCACCGGCCTCGGTGAGCCGCTCGACCTCGGCGGTGACCCGCTCGGTGCGGACCGCCAGCGGGACCTCGCGCCCTCCGCCGACCTTCAGGTCGAGGTGCAGCCGGTTCTTGGTCACCTTCGGCTCCGGGACCTGCTGGAACCAGACCCGTGGCCCCCGCCCCGCCGGATCGACGATCGACTCCGGCGTCTCCCCGGCCCCGGCCGGCAGCTCCTCCGCGGGCACGCCCATGTCCGACCAGTACTCCCGCCACGTGGCGTGGCCGTTCGGCGGAGGCTCCGGCACGTACCCCAGCGCCTCGGACCAGAAGCTCACCAGCCTGCGCGGGTCGGCGCAGTCGACCACCAGCTGCAGCGTCATCTCCATACCCGCAGGGTGCCACGCGGGTCCGACGGCATCGACTCGTCCTTCGGGCCCCGCCCCTCACCGGTCCGGCTTGCCCGGGCGTTCGTAGGCCGACTCGATCGCTTCCCAACCGAGGGCGAGCGGGTTCTGCCAGGTGTGCGATCAATTTGCGTTATCCCCGTTCATCCGGCGGGTCTCCTGTGGTGTCGACGCGTGACGCGTCGGCCGGCCGGGTGGGGCGCGCGTGGTGGGAGAGCCGCGACGCCGTACCGGGCCGCCGGTTGGAGACAAGGAGTCCGTGTCCTCATGCAGTCCATACGTCGCCGGCAGGGGCTGGCCGTTGTCGTGGCGGTCGGTGTCGTGGCAGCCGCAGCGAGCGCGTGCGGCCCGGAGCCCGGCGCACAGGCCTCGGACAGGTCCGGTGCGGTGGCCGCGACGGTGGCACCCGTCGCCGGCCTCCCGTCCGCGGAGCCGGCTTCCGCACCGTCGGCGACCGCCTCCGCCTCCTCTCCCCCCACGGCGACGGCGAGCGCGGCGGCCACGACGTCCGCCACGGCCACGACGTCGACGCCCACGGGTACCCCGACCGCGGCGGCCACCCGGGCCACGCCGGGCCCGGCGGCCCCGAGCGTCCCTCCCACGGCACCGGCCGGCGCCGCCGGGCCGGGCCAGGCCGCCAAGACGCCCGCCGGTGCCGCGCCCCGTCCGGGCGCCGCCACGCCGTCGCCCCGGACCGCTCCGAACGCCGGCACCGACACCGACAACGGCACCGGCACCGGCACCGGCAACGCGGCGCCGGACCGCTCGGCCGGCGGCGCCGAAGCGCTCTCGTTGCGCCTGATCAACGAGGAGCGGGTCCGCAACGGCGTCCCGGCCCTGGTCGTGAAGGCCGACCTGACGGCCTTCGCCGAAAAGTGGGCCCGCCACATGCGCGAGACCGGGTTCGCCCACTCGGAGAACGCCTCGGGCGCCGGTCCCAGCCTGACCGGGAGCCGGACGCTGACCGGCGAGTGCATCGTCATGTGGGGCGACGCCGCGATGACCGGGGAACAGGCCGCGGTCCAGTTCCAGCGGATGTGGACCGAGTCCCCGGGCCACCACGCCGCGCAGATCAACCCGCGCTACAAGGAGATCGGCGTCGGCCTCTTCCACGACTCCAGCGGCTGGTGGGGCGTGCACGAGTTCGCCGGCTGACCCGCCCCCGCCCGGCGGTCCCGGCCGAGCCGCTGCCCCGGGTCACCGGACACACCCCGGCCCGGCCCGTCGCGGGCGCCGGGTCGGGCGGGTCGGCTAGCGTCCGGGTGTGGTGGAGATTCGACGGGTCGTCGGCCCGGCGGCACAGCGCCCGGAGCCCGGGCGGGCGGCGGCGCAGCGCCCGGCCGTGCCCGGGCTGGTCTGGTACGCGGCGTACGGGTCGAACATGCACGCCGAGCGGCTGAACGTCTACCTCCGGGGCGGGCGGCCGGCGGGCGGGGCGCGCAGCTGCCCGGGGGCGCGGGACCGGCGGCCACCGCGGCGCAGCCTCCCCGTGCTGCTGCCGGGGGTCCTCTACTTCGCCTCGCTGTCGCTGATGTGGACGGGCGGGTCCGGGTTCTACGATCCCGCCGCGGACGGGGAGGTGCCGGCCCGCGCCTACCTGCTGACCGCCGAGCAGTTCGGCGACATCGCCCAGCAGGAGATGCGCCGGGCTCCGCTGGAGGACCTCGACCTCTCGCCGGTGCTCGCCACCGGCCGCGAGCAACTCGGGACCGGCCGGTACGAGACGCTGGTCCACCCGGGCGACCTGGACGGACGGCCGGTGCTGACGTTCACCGCGTCCTGGTCGCTGGCCGAGGCGGTGCTGAACGCGCCGTCCGCCGCCTACCTGCGCAACCTCGCCTCCGGGCTGGCCGAGGCCCACGGCTGGGGTCCGGGCCGGGCGGCCGACTACCTCAGCAGCCGGCCGGGCGCGGCCGGGCACTGGAGCGCGGACGCCGTACGCCGGGCCCTGGGCGGCGCCGGACCGGCGGGCTGACGCACCGGCCGCCGGCCCCGGGCACGGGAACCCGCTCAGCGCCGGGGGAGGCGCTGGGGCGGGCGCAGCTCGCTGGGCTGGACGAGGACGAAGCCGTCCCCGGTGAAGGAGAGCTCCCAGCCCTCGGTCGCGGTGCCGTGCCGGCGCCAGGCCTCGGTGTTGGCGCTCTGCGCCTGAAGCTGCACCTCCAGCGCCGACGACCAGCCGACCACCGCGTCGGCGTCCGCGTAGACGTACTCGCCGGCCCGCACCGGCATCACCAGCGGGCGTCCCGAGGTCATCACCACCAGCCGGCCGTTGCCGGACAGCTCCAGGCTGTGGTTGCCGATGCCGGAGATCCGCTCGCCGCCCTCGACGGCGACCGTCCGCCACGTGATGCCCGCGTCGAAGGCCAGGACGTAGGCGCTGGTGATGGTCAGCCGGTCGCCCCGCAGGTCCAGGACGTGCAGGTGCTGGGCGAGGTTGGCGAGGTAGACCGTGCCGGTGCCGGTGCAGCGCATCAGGTCCATGGCGGGGGGCGGCTGCGCCGGACCGCCCTGTTGGTTGCGCTGGCCGCGGGGCGGCCGCCAGGCGGTGAACCGCACCCGGCCGGTGTGCGCGACCATCGCGCCGGTGCGGGCCAGCACCTCGGCCCGCCCGTCCAGCACGACGCGCAGCAGCTGCGGGTTCTGCAGGGCGAACCGCTCGTCGCCGGTCAGGGCCGTGTGGTCGAGAAGGGGGCTGTGCACGGTGATCGTTGCTCCTCAGCTGCGGACTGTTCAGCCGCGGATCTTGAATCGGTCGGAGGTCTCCTCACTGGGCTGGACGACGACGAAGCCCGAGCCCCGGAAACCCAGCTGCAGGGCCTCGCCGCTGCCGCGGCCGATCAGCGAGCCGACCTTGAGGGTGCGCCTGGTCTGGATCTCCAGCCCGGTGGTCCAGGCGACCAGCGCGTCCGGGTCGACGTAGGTCGGCGCCTCGGCGCAGTCCAGCACCACGGGGACGCCGTGGGAGGTGACGGACACCCAGCCGCTGCCGCGCACGGTGACGTTGTAGAGCCCGGTGCCGGCCAGCAGTGCCGGCCCCTTCACCTTCTCGACGGTGCACGCCAGCGAGGCGTCCAGGGCGAGCAGGTGCGAGCCGTTGACGGACAGCGCCTCGTCGTCGAGCTGGAGGTTGAGCACGTGTGCGCCGAAGTCGGCGAGGTAGAGGGTGCCGTCGCCGAACCAGCGCAGCAGCGGGCTTCGCTCGCCCGAGGCCCACTCGCCGAGCGCCCGCCGGAAGGACTGGGACACCGGCTCGTACTGCAGGTAGCCGTCGTAGGCCACCATCGCGCCGGCCTTGGCCAGGACGTCCTGGCCGGTGGTGACGGCGACCTTGCACATCGCGCCGCCGTGGTTGCTCATCCGCGCCGTGGCCGGCGAGGCGGTGAACTCCTCCAGGTACGTGCCCGAGAGCACCTGCCGCTCCATCGGTACCTCCTTGCTCCGGGCTCTGCGCCCGCTCAGACCTCGAACGGCTGGACGACGATGAAGTTGCCCGGCCCGCCCCGGAACTGCACGCTGAACGCCTCCGCGGCGTGGCCCCGGTACGCGGAGCGCCGGATCCGCACCGGCGCGGTGGTGATCACCTGCGCCCCGCGGGACCAGGCCACCAGGGCGTGCAGGTCGGCGTAGGTCTCGGGTGCCGGAGTGACCGGCAGCACCACCGGGATGCCGGTGGTCTTCACGACGACCGTGCCGTGGCCGCTGAACTGGAGCGTGTAGAAGCCGCCGTTCGGCAGCCCCTCGCCCTCGATCCGGCGGACCTCGTGCTCCAGGTGCGCGTCGAAGGCCAGTACCCGGTCGGAGCTGACGCAGAGCGCGTCGCCCTCCAGCCGCACGAGGTGGAGGTGGCTGGCCTCGTCCGCGAGGAACACCTGGCCCTCGCCGGAGACGCGCATCAGCTTCAGCGTCTGGCCAGTGAGGTTGGCGGTCAGCTTGCGCAGCATGCCGGAGCTCTCGTGGGCGAAGTCGGCCTGCCCCTGGTAGGCCACCATGCTGCCGTGCAGCGCCAGGACGTCCTGGTCCTTGGTGAGGGTGTAGCGCACCAGGTGGTCGTTCTGCCGGACCCAGCCGGACTGCTCGGGGACCTCGGCGTACTTGACCAGGCTGATCCGGACGCCGGGCGGCTCGGGGACAGGGACGGACGCCACGGGCGGTGGCGGAGCCGCGGGCGGCACCGGTGCGGCGGACGGCACGGGCACCTGCTGCGCCGGCACCTGAACGGTGGGCGCGGGTGCGGGGGTCGGCGGCACGTCGGCCGGCGGGGCCGGTGCCGGCGCCGGCACCGTGGCGGTCGGCGGCTCGTCCTCCTCGACGGCCTCGCCGCCGAAGTTCTCCAGCAGCGCCCGCAGGCCGCCGTCGAAACCCTGGCCGACCGCGGTGAAGCGCCACTCGCCGTTGCGCCGGTACAGGTCGGCCAGCATCACCGCGCGCTCGGTGCTGAACTCCGCGCCGGTGAAGGAGTACCGGCCGACCTCCGCGCCGTCCGCGACCAGCCGGACGTAGCCGGAGGCCACCTGTGACATCACGCCTTCGCCGTCGATCGCCGCGGTCAGGCTCAGCCGGTGGATCGCCGCCGGGACGTCCGGCAGCAGGACGCGGAACGCCTCGGTGTCACCGGACTGCGCACCCAGCAGCCGCACCGATCCCTCGGGGCTGGCGGGCTGGTTGAAGAAGACGAAGTAGCGGTCGTCGCTCAGCCGTTCCTCGGCGTCCAGGCCGAAGCAGCTGACGTCGATCACCAGCCCCGGGGCGTCCAGGTGCACCCCGAGGTAGAGCTCGGTCCCGGGCGTGAGATCGGCGATGCGCACCCGCGCGGCCTTCGTGAGTTCCCTGCTCATGGTGCCGGACCGGCCCTCCCCCTCTGTCCCGGGCGTGGTCCCGCGACCCTACCCCACCCGGTCCGGACGAAGCAGGGGCCCGAACGGTTGCGGGCCGGCCCGCGCCGACCCGCCGGCCCGTCAACCCGCAGACCCGCAGACCCGCCATCCCGCAGACCCGCAGACCCGCCGGCCGCAGACCCGCCGGCCCGTCAGCCCGGCAGGCCGACGGCGCGGTCGCCGCTGCGCCGCTGCTGGACGACCACCGCCACCACCAGCAGCGTGCCCTGGGCGACGTTCTGCCAGAAGGAGTTGATGCCCTGCACGGTGAGCCCGTTGTCCAGTGCGCCCAGCAGCGCGACGGCGAGCAGCGTGCCGCCGATCCCGCCCTTGCCGCCCTTCAGCGCGCAGCCGCCCAGCGCGGCGGCGGTGATCGCCTTCAGTTCCAGCCCCTCGCTGCCGGAGACCGGCTGGCCGGAGCCGGTGCGGGCGGTGAGCAGGACGCCGGCGACCGCCGCGACCACACCGATCAGGGCGTAGACCGCGACCAGGTACTTGTTGATCGCGATGCCGGCGAGCCGGGCGGCCGTGTCGTTGCCGCCGATCGCGTAGAGGTTGCGGCCGATGTCGGTGTACTTCAGCAGCACGTGCACCGCCGCCGCTACCAGGATCAGGATCCAGACCATCACCGGCAGGCCCGCGATCTTCCCGCGGCCGAGGAAGACGAACACCGCGTCGTTGAGCACGTACCCCTGGGCCCGCCCGTCGGAGACCAGCTGCGCGACGCCCTTGTAGGCCGCGAGGCCGGCCAGGGTCGCGATGGTCGCGTTGACCCGCCCGTAGACGATGACCGCGCCGTTGAGGACGCCGACCAGCGCGCCGACCGCGAGCGCGGCGGCCATGCCGGCGAAGGCGTTGGAGCCGGCCGAGGTGAAGGCCATCGCGCTGACCACGGACGCCAGGCCGGCCTGGGAGCCGACCGAGATGTCCAGGCCGCCGCAGATGATGACGACGGTCTGCACCACGGCGAGCAGGCCGGTGATGGTGGCGGCCTCGGCGATGACCTGGATGTTGGTCCAGCTCAGGTAGTTGTCGTTGAGGATCCCGAAGACGGCGAGCACCGCGACGAGCGCGCCGACCAGGCTGAGGTTCTGCCCGCCGAGCCCGGCGAGAGCGCCGAGCGGGCCGGCGGGCCGGGTGCGGGCGGTGCTCTTGGAGGTGTGCTCGAGGGCCGGCGGGGTGGCGGCGCTGGTCATGAGGAGGCTCCGGAGGCGGTCGTGGTGGTGATGTCGTCGGCCATGGCGAGTCGCAGGACGGCGGTCTCGGTGGCTTCGGCCCGGCTGAGTTCGCCGGTGACCCGCCCGCCCTGCATGACCACGATCCGGTCGGCGAGGCCGAGGAGTTCGGGAAGCTCGGAGGAGACGACGAGGAGGGCGACGCCCTGTTCGGCCAGGTCGGCGATGATCCGGTAGATCTCGGCCTTCGCGCCGACGTCGATCCCGCGGGTCGGCTCGTCCAGGATCAGCACCTTCGGCCGGCGGGCCAGCCAGCGGGCCAGGACGACCTTCTGCTGGTTGCCGCCGGAGAGGGTGCGGACCTCCTGTTCGATGGACGGGGTGCGCACCCGCAGCCGGTCGGCGTACTGCCGGGCGAGGTCGCGCTCGGCGGAGCGGCGCACGAAGCGCAGCCGGCGCAGGCGCTCCAGGACGGCGATGGAGGTGTTCTCCCGGATCGACCGGTGCAGGAAGAGGGCCTGGTCCTTGCGCTCCTCGGGAGCGAGCCCCAGGCCGGCCCGGATCGCCCTGCCGGGGCTGCCCGGGGGCAGCGGGCGGCCGTCCAGGGTGATGCTGCCGCTGCGCACGGGCAGGTCGCCGGCCAGGGCGAGGGCGAGTTCGGAGCGTCCGGCACCGACCAGGCCGGCCAGGCCGACGACCTCACCCGCCCGGACGGTGAGGTCGACGCCGCGGACGTGGTCGGTGGTGACGTCCCGGACGTCCAGCACGACGCGGTCGGTGGCGACCTCGCGCCGTTCGAACAGGGTGGAGAGGTCGCGGCCGACCATCTGGCGGACCAGGTCGCCCTCAGTGGTGCGGCTCGCGTCCTGCACGCCCACGAGGGCGCCGTCGCGCAGCACGGCGATCCGGTCGGCGATCCGGAAGATCTCACGCATGCGGTGCGAGACGTAGACGACGGCGATGCCCTGGGCGCGCAGGCGGTCGATGAGCGCGAAGAGGGCCTCGGTCTCGTGCTCGGAGAGCGAGGAGGTGGGCTCGTCGAAGGCGATCAGCTTGGCCTCGCCGGTGAGGGCGCGCATGATCTCGACCAGCTGGCGCTGGGCGGCGGTCAGCTCGGAGCCGAGCAGGTCGGGGTCGAGCAGGCCGGAGAAGCCGAAACGCTCCAGGTCCGCGGTGGTGCGGCGGCGCAGCTCGGCGCGGTCCAGCCGGCGGCCGGCGGTGGTGGGCAGGGCACCGACGTGGACGTTCTCGGCGACCGAGACGTGCGGGACGATCTCGGGCTCCTGGGGGACGATCCGGATGCCGAGGGCCCTGGCCTGGGTCGGCGAGCGGAGCTCGACGCGTTCGCCGTCGATGAGGACGTGGCCCGTGCTGGGCCGGTGGTCCCCCGTCAGGATCTTCAGCAGGGTGGACTTGCCGGCGCCGTTCTCGCCCATGAGGGCGGTGACCCGGCCGGGCGGGAAGTCGAGGGTGACGCCGGTGAGGGCCTGGACGGTGCCGAAGTGCTTGCTCACGTCCGCGAATCCGGTGGCGCCGGCGGTCGGGCGGCGGGTGCCGGGCCGGCCGGCACCGGGCCGGTCCTCCGCCGGCCGGGGTCGGGCCGGCCGGTCCTCGGCCGGCTGCTCCTCGGCCGGCTGGTCCTCGGCCGCGTGCTCCTCGGCCAGGGGCGGTGCGCCGGAGGGGTCATGGTCTCCGGTGGGGCGGGACGCGCTGGTCACGGCTGGGTCACCTCGGTGCTTCGGGCGGGAGGGCGGTGCGGTCGGGCGGCCGCCCGGCGCGGGGCCGGGCGGCCACGGGTGCGAACCGGTCAGTTGCAGGTGACCCCGGCGCTCTTCCAGGTGGCGGCGTCGACCATGGTGGTCTTGGCGAACACCTCCGCGGGCATCTCCTTGCCGTTCTTGAGCTTGTCGTACATCGTCTGGACGGCGAGCGCGCCGACGTCCCGGCCGTTGATGTAGAGGGCGGCCTTCATGCCGGTGGGCTGGGTGCCACCCCAGTCCTTGCACGCGAGGTAGGCGCCGAGGCCGACGCCGATCACGTCGTCGGCGCCCACGCCTGCGTTGCGCAGCGCGGTGACCCCGCCGTGCACGTTCTCGTCGTTGCAGCCCCAGACCACCCAGTGCTTGACGCCGGGGTTGGCGGTGACCGTCGCGGCGACCTTGTCCTGGGCGCCGGTGGGGGTGTTGTCGGTCGCGACCTCCAGGGTGCGCACGCCCGGGGCGGCGGCGTCGAACGCCTCCTTGGCCGCCTTGACCCGGTCCCCGCAGACGGTGACGTCCTGCTTCCAGGCCGCGATGATCCGGGTGTCGGCCGCGGTCCAGCCGGCCTTGCTGTACTCCTGGGCGGCCCGCTTGCCGACCTCCCCGCCCATCTGGGCCCCGCTGAAACCGACCCGCGGCACCAGGTCGGTCTTGGCGCAGGACGCCGGGTCCGGGCCGGTGGCGCAGACCTGGTCGTCCGAGGTGAGCAGACCGATCTTCGCGTCCCGGGCGGTCTGGACGACCTGCGGCCCCACCGCGGGGTCGGGCACCACGACGATCACGCCGTTGGTCTTCTGTGCGATGGCCGCCTGCACTTCGCTGACGGTCTTGTTGGCGTCGTTGCCGAGGTTCACCACCTTGAGGTCGACGCCGAGTTCGGCGGCCTTCGCCTTGGCTCCGGCCGCCTCGCCGACGAAGTACTCCTGGTCGCCCTGCTTCTGCAGGTAGGTGATCGAGATCCTGCCCTCCACGGGGGCGACCGACGGGGAGCCCGAGGTGGTCTCCTGTCCGGTGGAGCACCCGGCGGCGGTGAGTCCCAGGGCGAGCAGGAGGCCGGCGGAGGCGCGGCCGGTGGTGCGTCGGATCATCAGGGGGTTGCTCCTCTGCGCCGGGCGGCGGGTCACGGTTGTCCGACCCGCCCTACGAACAGTCAGATCTCAACAGGTTCAAACGTGATGTGAAATATCGCATCGCCCCCATCCCGGCCGTCAAGGGCTCGGACGCGCCGAGATCAAGCTGTGACATGACCTGGTCGATTTCGCCAACTCGCCTATGTAATGGCCGATTCGACCGGCGAGATCGATCAGTGACGACCCCCTTGAGCCCAGCCTCCGGGCGCGCCTATGCTGCGTTGCTTTCTGTTTGACGTTCCAACAGAAACGAACGGAATGGTTCACCGTTCCCCCACCCCCCACACTTGCGGATGCTGGAGCACCCATGCGAACACCCCCGCCCCGGTCACGGCCCCGCGCCCTGGCCCGGCTGCTGGCCGCCCTCACCCTCGCGGCCTCCGGACTCGGGAGCGTCGCCGTCGGCGCCGCCGCCCCCGCGGCCGCCCAGGGCAACGGCCCCACGCCGAACCCGAGCGCCGCCTCGAACCCGACCCCCACGCCGAACCCGGGCGCCGCCCCGGCCGAGAGCCCCGCCCTCGGCAACGGACTCGCCCTCACCCCGCCGATGGGCTGGAACTCCTGGAACACCCTGGGCACCGAGGTCACCCAAGAGCAGGTCGTCCAGACCATCGACTTCATGGCCGCCAACGGCCTGGTCCGGGCCGGCTACGACACCGTCACCATCGACGACGGCTGGTCGGAGAACCACCGCGACGGCCAGACCACCGACCTGGTCAAGAACTCCTACGGCGCCATGCAGCTCTACGACGCCGCCGGGAACCCGGTCAGCGGCACCGACGGCACCGGGACCGACCCGACCAGCGGCCACCTGATCCCCCACCCGGGCCGCTTCCCCGCACGCACCGTCAACGGGCAACCGGTCAACGGGATCCAGTACCTGTCCTGGTACGCCCACAGCAAGGGCATGAAGTTCGGCCTCTACGCCACCGACACCTACACCACCTGCCAGGGCCACCCCGGCAGCCTCGGCCACGAGAGCACCGACGCGGCCGACTTCGTCGCCTGGGGGGTGGACTTCGTCAAGTACGACGACTGCCCCTACGGCCCCCCGATCACCGGCCCGGACGGTCACAACTACGGGACGCAGGGCGAGGGCAGGGAGCTGACGCGGTCCGTCTACGCCCGGGTCCGCGACTTCCAGCGGGCGCTCGACGCAGCCTCCGCCGCACAGGGCCGGCCGCGGGTGACGGTCAGCGTCTCCGCGCAGCCGGTGCACACCGGCATCCCGTACCTGCTGGCCGGGGACGACCCGGCCCGCACCGACCCGGTGGTGATCGCGGCCGGCAACCGGCCGTACGAGGCACCCGGCTACGCGCCCACCGGCGTCTGGTGCGGCCAGGTGGCCAACCTCTGCCGGATCGGCGGCGACCGCGGCCCCGACCTCGAAGGCGTGCTCTACAACGGGCAGTTGCGCACGACCCTGCAGTACCCCGGCAACGTCCGGCCCGGCAGCTGGAACGACATGGACATGATGTTCTCCGGCTGGCAGGATCCCTACGGCCTCTGGGGCACCACCGACACCTGCCCCTGCCACAAGCCGATGACGCCCACCGAGTCGCGCAGCGAGATGTCCGTCCTGGCGATGACCGCCTCGCCGCTCATCTCGGGCGCCGACTTCCGCAGCCCCGAGAACTCCCGGCACACCGAGGACGGCTACACCTGGTCCACCGGGATCACCCCCGAGCAGCTGGCCGTCTACAAGAACGCCGACGTCGTCGCCGTCGACCAGGACAGCCTCGCCAAGCCCGCCACCCTGGTCGGCGCCCCGCCCGCGAACAGCACCGCGCCGCTCGTGCTCAAGCGCCCGCTCGCGGGCGGCGACACCGCCGTCCTGCTGGTCAACCAGGACCCGGCCGCCGCCCGGACCGTCTCGACCACGCTGGCCGAGCTCGGGCTGACCGGCCCCGGCTACTCCGCCAAGGAGCTGTGGACCGGCTCCACCGGCAACGTCACCACAACGCTCACCGCCTCGGTGGAGCCGCACGGCGTCGCGATGTACCGGCTCAAGCCGCTGCCCGTGACCGTCCCGGCCGCGGTGGTCGGCGACGGCCGCTACCACGGCCTCGGCGCGGGCGGCACCGGCGGCCTCGCCCTGGAGGTGCAGGGCACCTGCAGCGCGCCGGACGGCTCGGTGCTCGACGTCAACACCTGGTGGTGGTGGCACACCTCGGAGAAGTGGACGTTCACCCCGAACCCCGACGGCACCGTCCGCATCACCAACGACTGCGACACCCCCACCCAGCGGCACGGCACGCTCACCGGCCCGGACTCCCCGGGCGGCGCCGCCTGGGTGCTGAACCGGTGGGACCCGAACAGCCCGCACCAGAAGTGGCGGGTGGAGCAGAACACCGCCACCGGGGCGCTCACCATCACCAACGTCGCCACCGGCCTGGTCCTGGACTCCCCGCAGACCGCCGCGACCTCGCCGGTCGTGCTCAGCCGGCCGAACGGCGCGGCCGCCGGGCAGTCCTGGTCTCTCCTCAACTGACCTTCCCTCCCCTCGGCACCGCCGGCCGCCGGGCCGGCGGTGCCGGCAACCCGTCCGCACACCCACTCCTGGAGGACCCTTGCGTTCCCGCCGCTCTGCACCTCGCCGCCGCATCGCGTCGGCGCTGACCGCCCTGGCGCTGTTAACCGGCGCCGGCGCCCTCTCCACCGGGCTCCAACTCGCCACCGCGCCGCCCGCCGCGGCCGTCGACAACGGCCTCAACCTCACGCCCCAGATGGGCTTCAACAACTGGAACTCCACCTGGTGCGGTGCCCAGTTCAACGAGGACATGATCAAGGGGATCGCCGACCTCTTCGTCAGCAAGGGCCTCAAGGCGGCCGGCTACCAGTACGTCAACCTGGACGACTGCTGGGCGCTGCCCCTGCGCGACGCCGAGGGCAACCTCGTCGCCGACCCGGTCCGCTTCCCCAGCGGGATCAAGGCACTCGCCGACTACGTCCACGGCAAGGGCCTGAAGTTCGGCATCTACTCCAGCGCCGGCATCCACACCTGCGACGTCAAGGGCTTCCCCGGGGGCCTGGGCCACGAGCAGCAGGACGCCGACCTCTGGGCCTCCTGGGGCGTCGACTACCTGAAGTACGACAACTGCAACAACATGGGCATCGACGCGCAGAAGCGCTACAAGACCATGGGCGACGCGCTGAAGAAGACCGGCCGGCCGATCCTCTACAGCATCTGCGAGTGGGGCAGCACCGGCCCGTGGAACTGGGCGGCCCCGATCGGGAATTCGTGGCGCACCACCGGCGACATCAGCGACACCTGGCAGAGCATGATCTCCATCGCCCAGGCCAACCAGGGCCTGGCCAACTACGCCAAGCCGGGGGCGTTCAACGACCCGGACATGCTGGAGGTCGGCAACGGCGGCATGACCGGCACGGAGTACCGGACCCACTTCAGCCTCTGGGCCGAGATGGCCGCCCCGCTGATGATCGGCACCGACCTGCGGATGGCCGAGCCGGAGACCTTCGAGATCCTGACCAACGCCGACGTGATCGCCATCGACCAGGATCCGCTGGGCAAGCAGGGCTCGGTCGTCTCCAGCGCCAACGGCCTGGTCGTGATGTCCAAGCCGCTGGCGGACGGCAGCCGCGCCGTCACGCTGACCAACGAGGGCTCCTACGACGCCACCATCACCACCACGGCGCAGACCGTGGGCATCGGCGGCGCGAGCTCCTACACGGTCAAGGACCTCTGGTCGAAGAAGAGCACGACCGGCGACGGGACCATCAGCGCCACGGTTCCGGGGCACGGCACCGCCATGTTCCGGGTCACGCCGAGCTCGCCGGTCTCCCCGCCCACCGGGACGACCTACCTGAGCGACCTCCCGTTCAAGTCCGTCACCAACTACTGGGGCCCGGTCGAACGCGACCGCAGCAACGGCGACCACGTCGCCGGTGACGGACAGGCCATCACCCTCCGCGGCCGGTCCTACCCGAAGGGCCTCGGCGCACACGCGCCCAGCGAGATCGCCTTCCACCTCGGCGGCACCTGCAAAAACCTGGTGACCGACGTGGGGGTGGACGACGACGCCTACGGCCACGGCTCGGTGGTGTTCCGGATCTACAAGGACGACACCCTCGTCGCCGACAGCGGCACACTCACCGGCAAGGACCCGGCCAAGCACCTGAGCGCCGACCTCACCGGGGCCGCCACCGTCCGCCTGGTGGCCACCGACGCCGGCGACGGCACCAGCTGGGACCACGCCGACTGGGCCGGTGCCAGGCTCGCCTGCGGCAACGGCCCCGCCGCCGGTGCCCACCCGCTCTCCGCCCTCGCCTGGACCTCGGCCGGCAACAGCTGGGGCCCGGTCGAGAAGGACATGAGCAACGGCGACAACCAGGCCCACGACGGCAGGACCATCACCATCGGCGGCGCCACGTACGAGAAGGGACTCGGGGTCAACGCCTTCAGCGAGATCGTCTACTACCTGGGCGGCACCTGCTCGTCGCTCGCCACCGACGTCGGCGTGGACGCCGAAGCCCAGGGCCGGGGCACCGTCTCCTTCGAGATCTACGCGGACGGCACCAAGGTCGCCGACAGCGGGCGGATGACCGGCAGCACCCCCGCCAAGCACCTCACCGCCGACCTCACCGGCGCCTACGAGCTGCACCTCGTGGTCACCGACGGCGGCGACGGCACCAACAGCGACCACGCGGACTGGGCCGGCCCCGTGCTCAGCTGCTGACCGCAGCCGAACCGGCACCGCGTGACCGAACGGCGGCGCCGCGTCGGGGGCTCCCCGACGCGGCGCCCGCCCGGGGGGTCCCCGCCGGGAGGTGCCCGCCGGGAGGTGCCGCCAGGCGTACCGAACGCGTCATGGGCGGCACAGAAGGCCACAGAAAGCCACAGAAGGGACCATGACCGGACAACGAGCGATAGAACCCGTTGAGGGGATCCCCCGCCCGCCTGCCATGATGGCGTTGACCGCCGGCAGAGCGTCGGCGCCGACCCGGAGGTGATCCGCCATGGCCGACAGCGCCCAGCCCCTCGCCGGACAGCGACGCATGCTGATCCTGGAGCGGGTGCGGTCGCGCGGCGCGGTCCGGGTCGCCGACCTGGTGCGCGAACTCGGGGTCTCCGACATGACGGTCCGTCGGGACCTCGACGCGCTCGCCACCCAGGGCCTGGTCAACAAGGTCCACGGTGGCGCGGTGCGGATCGAGGCGCCGCTCAGCGGTGAGCCCGGCTTCGAGACCAAGGCGTCCTGGGAGCTGCCGGCCAAGGCGGCGATCGCCCGCGCGGCCGCCGCGCTGGTGGCGCCGGGCTCGGCGGTGGGCCTGGCGGCCGGCACCACCACCCACCTGGTGGCGCGGCAGCTGCGCGGCGTCGAGGGACTGACCGTCGTGACCAACTCCCTGCGGATCGCCGAGGCCCTGGAGGAGCCGGGCGAGGACGGCACCCCGGCCACCGCGACGGTCATCCGCACCGGCGGGGTCCGGACGCCCTCGGACGCGCTGGTCGGCCCGGTGGCGGACCAGGCGATCAGGTCCCTGCACGTCAACGTGCTGATCCTGGGCTGCCACGGGCTCTCCCCGGCGACCGGGCTGACCACGCCCAACCTCGCCGAGGCCGAGACCAACCGGGCCTTCCTGCAGTCCGCCCGCCGGGTGGTGGTCGTGGCGGACCACACCAAGTGGAACGCCCTGGGCCTGGCCTCGTTCGCCTCCCTGGACCAGATCGACGTCCTGGTCACCGACGACGGGCTGTCGGAGGAGGACCGGGAGGCGGCGGGCCAGCTCGTCGGCGAACTGATCGTCGCGCCGACGGCCTGAGCCCCGCCGCCCCGGTTCAGGCGTGCCGGGTCGCGGCTTCCGCCTCGAGACCGAGCAGGGCGACGGCCTGCTCCCGCATCTCCACCTTGCGGATCTTCCCGGTGACCGTCATCGGGAACTCGTCCACGAGGTGCACGTAGCGCGGGATCTTGTAGCGGGCGATCCGTCCGGTGCAGAACTCGCGGAGGGTGTCGGCGGTGAGCTCGGCGGCGCCGGGGCGCAGCCGGATCCAGGCCATCAGCTCCTCCCCGTACCTGGCGTCCGGGACGCCGATCACCTGGGCGTCCAGGATGTCGGGGTGGGTGTAGAGGAACTCCTCGATCTCGCGCGGGTAGACGTTCTCGCCGCCCCGGATGACCATGTCCTTGATGCGGCCGGTGATGTTGAGGTAGCCCTCGTCGTCCATCACGGCGAGGTCGCCGCTGTGCATCCAGCCGTCGGCGTCGATCACTTCGGCCGTGCGGTCGGCCTGGTCCCAGTAGCCGAGCATCACCGAGTAGCCGCGGGTGCAGAGTTCGCCCGGCGTGCCGCGCGGGACGACCTCGCCGGTCTCGGGGTCGACGACCTTCACCTCCAGGTGCGGGCCGACCCGGCCGACGGTGGAGACCCGGCGCTCCAGCGGGTCCTCGGCACGGGTCTGGGTGGAGACCGGCGAGGTCTCCGTCATCCCGTAGCAGATCGACACGTCGCGCATGCCCATCCGCTCGACGACCTGCTTCATCACCTCGGTCGGGCAGGGTGAGCCCGCCATGATCCCGGTGCGCAGGCTGCTGAGGTCGTGCTCGGCGAAGCCCGCGTCGTTGAGCTCGGCGATGAACATGGTCGGCACGCCGTAGAGCGAGGTGCAGCGTTCGGCGGCGACCGCGCGCAGCGTGGCGGCGGGGTCGAAGGCGGCCGCCGGGATCACCACGCAGGCGCCGTGGGCGAGCGCCGCCAGGTTGCCCATGACCATGCCGAAGCAGTGGTAGAAGGGCACCGGCACGCAGATCCGGTCGGTTTCGGAGTAGCCGCAGAGCTCGCCGACGAAGTAGCCGTTGTTGAGGATGTTGCGGTGGGAGAGCGTCGCGCCCTTGGGGAAGCCGGTGGTGCCCGAGGTGTACTGGATGTTGATCGGGTCGTCCGGGTGCAGGGCGGCACCGAGTTCGGCGAGCCGGCCGCGGTCGAGGCGGTCGCCGGCGGCGAGCAGGTCGTGCCAGGCGTCCGACCCGAGGAGCAGGACGTCCTTGAGGTCCGGACAGCGCGGGCCGGCCTCGGCCAGCATGGCCGCGTAGTCGGAGGTCTTGAAGGAGGGCGCGGCGATCACCGTGCGGATGCCCGACTGCTGCAGCACGTACTGGAGTTCGTGCACGCGGTAGCCGGGGTTGACGGTCACCAGGACGGCGCCGATCCGTGCGGTGGCGTACTGCACGAACACCCACTCGGCGCGGTTCGGCGCCCAGATCCCGACCCGGTCGCCGCAGCCGACACCGAGAGCCAGCAGCCCGGCGGCCACCCGGTCCACCTCGGCGGCCAGTTCGCGGTACGTCCAGCGGCGCCCGGCCGGCACGTCGACCAGCGCCTCGCGCCCGGGGTGGGCGGCGACGGCGCGGTCCAGGGCGGCGCCGATCGTCTCGTCCAGCAGCGGCGTGGCCGACGTACCGGCGCTGAGGCTCGGGGACGGGGTGGGCATGCGGCGGCTCCTCGGCTCGTCCGGACGGCTGCCGCCCGAGTCTATGCAGGGCGGCGCCCGCCGTCACCGACTCCGGCGCTCGCGCACCGCGGAGCCGTCGAGCCGCCCCGCCCGTGCCCCGGAACGCTCGCCCCGCTCACCGTCTGACGATCCGGTCGAGGACGTCGGCCAGGCGCGTCTTCACCGCCTCCCGGTGGGGGATCGCCTGCGGTGCGGACTCGCTGTCCGGACGGACGCCGCGGTCGGCCATGACGTAGAGCAGGCGCAGCGTGCGCAGGCAGTTGGTGAGGCCGGCGGGCACCGGGGTGGTGATGCGATCGGCCCCGTAGCGGGCGGCGATCGGCTCCAGCCAGGCCGTGGCCGCGCGTTCGCCGAGGTCGGTCCGGGTGAGGACGCGGCCGACGGCCCGGGCCAGCCGGTCGTCCTCCAGCTGGTCGAAGACGTGGTCGGTGGGCGCCGTCAGCCGTGCGGCGGCGAGCTCCAGCATCCGCACCGGGTCCACGTCGGGGTGGCAGCCGAGCCGGGCCAGCAGGTCCGCCCCGTGGGCGACGGCGTGGAGCCAGCCGAGCTTCCCGTCGTGGCCGCGGAGGTCCTGCTCGGCCGGGTACCAGCGCTCGAACGCATCGACCCAGGCAGGCCGGACGTCCCCCTGCTCCACGATCATGTCGAGCACGAGGGGGGCGAAGGTGCGGGCCTGGACCTCCGGGTCGCCGAAGCGCGCCGCCATCTCGTCTCCGAGGGCCAGGCGCCGGGGCCGGTCGATCACGCCGCGCTCGATCCAGGTGGCGAGGACGGTGTAGGCGGCGCCGTCCCGGACGAGCGGGTCGGGATCCGCGAGCGCGCGGGAGAGTTCGCCCACCAGCACGTCCTTCGGGAGGCCGTCGGGGACGGCGCAGTCGGCCGCTTCGATCCGGTTCCAGTCGATCACGGCAGGCAGGATAGACCGGTCGGGCCATGCCCCACACCGGATTTACCGGCCGGTGCGGGCGGTCGCGGCAAGCCGGCCGCGTCCGGCCCGGCGTCCGGCGCCGCGCCGCGCCTTCCGCCGTTCGCGCCGGCGGGCTGGGAGCATGGCGCGACGGCAGCGCCCTGCGCCGTCCCCATGCCGAAGGAGCACGCATGCCAGGCCAGTTCGAGGCGACCGTCGACGTCGAACGCCCGATCGCGGACGTCTTCGCCTTCCTCGCCGACGGCCGGAACGATCCCGCCTTCAGCCCGCGCGTCCTGGAGATCCGCCGGAACCCGGACGGCCCGACCGCCGTCGGCACCGTGTTCACCAGCCGGGTCAAGGACGCCGGGATGAGGACGAGCCGGGAGATCCTGATCACCGAGCTGACCGGCCCGACCCGGCTTCGGTGGACCGAGACGTCGAAGAACCTGGTGACCTCCGCCTCGGGCGGCTACGACCTGGCGCCGCTGTCGGCCGGGGCGACCAGGATCCGGATCTTCAACGTCCTGGAGGGACACGGGTTCGGCAAGCTGCTGGTCGGCCTCGCGCTGAGCGCCGCACGCCGGGACGCGGCCGCCTTCGGTTCCCGGATCAAGGCGGCCGTCGAGGCCGCCCTCCCGGGCACGGACGCGTAGCGGAACGGCCGGGCACCTCGGCGGAAGGGGCCGCCGCTCCGGGGCCGTGGGAGCTGCACCTTCGGGCAGAGGTGATCGGAAGGGCTCGGTACGGAAACGATCATTCGGGTAGATTCACGGAGGTCTGACGATCAGTCGGCAGGGCTGTCACGGCGGTGCATGCCGCCGTGCACCACGCCGGCGCCCCTTCCGCCCCTCCCTGAGACAGGACGCCCATGCCCGTTCCGCACCCCGCCGTCAGCCGGCGCGCCGTCGTCGGCGCGATCGGCGCGGCGGCCGCCGCACTCGCCGTCTCGCCCGCCGCCCCCGCGGCCGCCGCGGCGACCACCGCCCCCGCGCCCGGCACGGGCGCCGCCGGGGGTCGGTCGCAGACCGCCCGCACCGTCAGCGTCCCCGCCACCCGGGCGCACTCCGCGGCCGGCGCGGAGGCCGCGAGCGTGCAGGCCGACTTCCCCATCCGGTACGTCGGCGTCAGCTGGGACGGCCCGCACCGCGGTGCCGCGATCCGGCTCCACCGGGACGGCGCGGCACCGGGCCCGTGGCGCCCCCTGCCCGCCGGCTGCGCGGGCGGCCCCGACCGCCCGGCCCACCGGGAGGCCGACGCGAGCCCCCGCTCCGCCACCGCGCTGATCGCCGCCGACGGCGCCTCCGGCTACGAGCTGCGGCTGCCCGACGGCGCGGGCAACCTGCGCACCACCGCACTGGACACCGTGCACGGCCCGGCCCGCACCGCGGTGGTCGCCGCCGCCGCGCCGGCCTCGCTCTGCGGCGCCGAGTACCTGCCGCGGGCCGCGTGGGGCGCCGACGAGTCGAAGCGCTTCAAGAACGGCGTGGAGAACTCCCCCGCCAAGTACTACCCGCTGCAGACCCTGACGGTTCACCACACGGACACCGCCAACGCCGACCCCGACCCGGCGGCCACCGTCCGGGCGATCTACGAGTACCACGCCGTCACCCTGGACTGGGGCGACATCGGCTACCACTTCCTGATCGACGAGGCCGGGCGGATCTACGAGGGCCGCTGGTCGGGCGACGACGGCCTCCCGGCGCAGGACGCCACCGGAAAGGTGGTGACCGCCTTCCACACCGCCGGCTTCAACTCCGGCAACCTCGGCATCGCGCTGCTCGGCACCCTCACCGGCCAGGAGCCCACGCCGCAGGCCCGCCGCTCGCTGACCGGCCTGCTCGCCCTGGCCGCCGGCACCCACGGGCTCGACCCGCAGGCGAAGGTCACCTACGTCAACCCGGTCAACGGTGTGACCAGGCCGGTCGACATGATCAGCGGCCACCGCGACTGGCTCGCCACCGACTGCCCGGGCGGCGTGATGTACGCGAGCCTGCCGGCGCTGCGCACCGAGGTGGCCGCGCTGGGCGGCGCCGCTCGCCAGTAGGCCCTCTCCGCGGGACTCCCGCGCGGGTCGCCCCCGAGCCCGCGCGGGCCCGGCGCCGGTCGCCCCGGTCGCCGCGGTCGCTCCGGTCCGCAGCGACCGGGGCCGCCGCAGGCCCGGACGACGCGACGGGGCCCGGACCACTCGGCACACGGGCCGGCCGCGGCTCGGTGCCGGCCTGCATCCGGGGTCCGTACAGCCGGGGGTTCGTACTGCCGGGGGTCCGTACTGCCGGGGGTCCGTACAGCCGACCGCGAACACCGGTCGCTGCGAGGCCGCTCAGAACACCGACCAGCCCGTCGCCGTGGTGAGGGCGTCCAGCGCGGCCACGCCGAGGACGGAGTTGCCGGCCGCGTCCAGGCCCGGGCTCCAGACGCAGACGGTGCCCCGGCCCGGCAGTACGGCGAGGATCCCGCCGCCGACGCCGCTCTTGCCCGGCAGGCCCACCCGGTAGGCGAACTCGCCGGCCGCGTCGTAGGTGCCGCAGGTCAGCAGCACGGCGTTGATCCGCTTGGCCTCGCTGCGCGAGAGCAGCCGGCTGCCGTCGGCCCGGATCCCGTGGCGGGCCAGGAAGAGGCCGGCCAGGGCGAGGTCGCGGCAGCTCGCCGTGATGGCGCAGTGGGCGTAGTAGTGGGCGAGGACGCTGTCGACCGGGTTGCGCAGGTTGCCGTAGCTGGCCATGAAGTGGGCCATGGCGGCGTTGCGGTGGCCGTGCCGGGCCTCGGAGGACGCCACCGAGTCGTCCACCCCGACCTCCGGGTTGCCCGACTCCGCCCGCAGGAAGCCGCCGACCGCCCCCACCGCGTCGCCGGTCAGCTTCAGCAGCCGGTCGGTGACGATCAGGGCGCCGGCGTTGATGAACGGGTTGCGCGGGATCCCCTGCTCGCTCTCCAGCTGCACCAACGAGTTGAACGGGTTGCCGGAGGGCTCGCGGCCCACCCCGGTCCACAGGCCGTCGCCGCCCTCCGCCAGGGCCAGCGCCAGGGTGAACAGCTTGGACACCGACTGGATCGAGAACGGGTGCTGCCAGTCCCCCGCGCCGAACACCTCGCCGTCGACGGTGGCGATCGCCATCCCGAAGGCGGTCGGGTCGGCCTGCGCGAGCGCCGGGATGTAGTCGGCGACCCGACCGCGCTCCGGCGACCGGCGGGCCGTCTCCATGGCGTCGTCCAGCAGTACCCGGTAGTCCACATCGTTCACCCGGACATTCTGGGCCACCGCCCCGAGCAGGCACGATCCGGGTCCGCCCGAGGGCATCGCCGACGCTGCGAGGACGCCGCCGCCTCGATCTGACGCCCTGTCAATGATCCTGACGCACCGGCCGACGCCAGGCGCCGGGGGCAGTAAGGTGTCCCGACCGGCATGACGCCACGGTGACGGCCGGGGCGTGGGCGGCGGCCGCGAGACCGGCGGCCGGCCGGCGCGGCACTCCCCCGGGCGGCCCGGGGGCGGGGAGGGGAGCGGAACGGGATGGCCGACGGCACGACGGCACAGCCGGGCGCGGCGGACGGCGGGCGGGAACGTCCGGGCGTCCCGCGCACCAAGGTGGACCGGCTGCTCCACGGGTGGCGCGGCGACGGGCGGAACGGGCCCCGGCAACCGACCTCGCGGCTCGGCATCCCCGCCCACCGGCCGGCTCCCGAGGCCGTCCCGAACCCGCCGACCCGGGTGCTGCAGGTCGCGTCGGCCCCGGTGGACCCGCCGGCCGCCGAACCCGCCGCCGAACCCGCACCGCCCGGCCCACCCCCGGCCGCCCCGCCCGCCGCCCCCGCCCGCCGCCCCCGTCCCCGCCCCCGGGCGCGGGAGCGACTTCGGCGGTGCCTTCCCGGCGGCGCTGCGCGACCGCTACGAACCGCTCGGGGTGGCCGGGTCGGGCACCGAGGGCACGGTCTGGCACGTACGCCGCACCGACGGCGGCGGCGACGCCGCGGTGAAGGTCACCGTGGCCGGGCAGGCCATGGACCCGGAGCTGCTGGAGCACCTGCGCGACGACGGCTACCGCCGCCACGTACCGCTGATCACCGGGCACGGCCGGGTGGAGCACGCCGGGGCGCACTGCGACTGGGTGGCGATGGAGTACCTGCCGGTCACCCTGACCGACCACTTCGCCGAGCTGCGGCGGGCGGGACGGGCGGCCGACGGTGCGGAGACCGAGCGGATCGTGCGCGAGCTCGTCGCGCTGCTCGACTTCTGGCAGCAGCGGATCCGGCGCAACCCCGTCGACTTCAAGCCGTCCAACATCCTGCTCCGCCCCACCACGGCACCCGACGGCACGGCCGGGCCCCCCGAGTTCGTCATCGCGGACTTCGGCGGCGTCGCCCGCCTCACCGCCAGCCGCAGCTTCTCCCCCGAGATGCAGGTCACCGTCGCGTACATGGCGCCCGAGCAGTTGGCCGGCACCAACCGCGCGGAGGGCCCCTGGTGGGCGCTGGGCAACGTGCTGTACGAGCTGTTCACCGGCCGCCCCCGCTACCTGGACGCGGACGGGCTGCTGCTGAGCGACGAGGTGCTGCAGTACGACCTGGTGATGGCCGCGGAGGTGGACCTGTCCGGCGTCGCCCACCCGCGCCGGCAGCTGCTGCTCCAGGGCCTGCTCACCCGTAACCCCGCGCACCGCTGGACCGCGCCGCAGGTCCGGACGTGGCTGGCCGGTGGCAGCCCCGAGGTGGTGCGGCCGGCCGTCCCGCCGCGAGGTACGCCCGTCGCGCCCGCCCACCGCCCGATCACCTTCCTCGGCGACCTCTTCCACGACCCGGCCGCGCTGGCCGCGGCCATGCTCGGACGGTCCGCGGACGCGGCGCACTGGATGGCCCGGGGCGGCGCCCAGCGGCTGCGGGAGTGGCTGAGCGACGACGTGCGGGACACCGTCGTCGACCTGAGCCAGCTCCGCGACGTGGAGCGGCTGCGCGGACCCGAGCGGGCCGCCGCGGCCGCGGTCGCCGTCCTGGCCTTCGGCGCCGCGTTCGCACCGGGGAGCGTGCCCTCCTACCGGAACCGCCCGATCGACTCGGCCGGGCTGGCCCGGCTCGCCGCCGACCCGGGGCTGGTCGCGCTGGTGGACGAGCTGGTCGCCGGCTCGGTGCCGGCCGTCGCGGCCCGGTACGACTGCGACCACCCGGAGTGCTTCGGCGAGCAGTGCGCGCGGCTGCTCGCCCTGGCCGAGCTGCCCGCCGTGCTGGCCGGGGTGGAGGAGGCCGCCCGGGAGGTCGGCGGTGGCCGGCGCGGCGGCGACGGGCTGAATGCGGACGAGCGGACCGAGGCGTACCGCCTGGTGGTCCTGCTGGCCGTCCGCGCCGAGGAGCACCCCGAGCTGGTGGCCCGGCTCTCGCCGTTGCCCGCCGTCCTGCACCGGCTCGCCGAACCGGCGCGGCTGTCCACGCCGGTGGCCGTGGCCTCGGCCGTCGCGGTGGACGCCGCCCTGGCGGTGCGCACCGCGGTCCGCCGCGAGGCGCCGGATCCGGTTCGCCGGCGCTGGTCCGCGCTGCGACGCCGGGCGGTGGGCGCCGACCCGGCCGCGGTGCCCGGCCGGGCCGCCCTGGTGGCCGCCGCGGTGCTGCAGGCCAGGACCAACCCGGCGGCCGGCCCGAACGGGCGCCGCCCGCCGGCCTGGCGGGACCGGCTCGGCGTCTGGTGGCCCCACGCGCGGACGGCACTGCCGCGACAGGTCGGCGCGGTCGCGCTGGTGACCCTCGCCCTCGCCCTGATGCTCTGGTCGGGTGCGGTGTGGCGGTTCGCCCTCGACGCGCGGGCCGAGCTGCTGATCCTGCCGAACGGCGGCTTCGGAGGCCCGCTGCGGGGCGCCGGTGAGCTCGCAGCCCGGCAGGTGGTCGGCCAGCTCGGGGCGGCCCTGGTGGCGGCGGTCGTCGCGGCCGTCTTCCCGGCCCGGGTCGGGCGCTGGACGCTGCTGCTCGCCGCCGCCGCCGCGTTCGCCGTGGGCTACCTGCGGCTCGGCCCGCCGATGACGTTCGCACGGCCGCCGCAGGCGCTGGCCGACCGCATCGTGGTGTTCGAGGGCGGGCTGGGCAGCTGGGCCGGCGTGGCCGCGGCCCTGGTGGTGCCGCTGACCGTGTTCCTGGTCGAACGCGCCGCGACCGGGATGCTGAAGCCCGTGCACGAGGCCCGGGCTCGCACCGCCCGCGAGTGGAGCCGCCTCGCCGCCCGGCGCCGACCGGCAGGTGGGGGCTCACGCGAGCCCGCGCCCGCCCCCGCGCCGGACCCGGCCCGGTGGCGGCCCGGTCGCGCGGGCCTGGCCGACCGCGTGCTGTACGTCCTCGGCACCACCCATCTGCTGGTGGTCCTGCTCTGGGCGACCGTCGAGGTCCGGCTGGCCGCCACCGGCGACCACCCCACCCCGGCCTCCTGGGGCACCGGTCAGGTCGGTGCCGGCTATCAGGCCGACTTCGCGCTGCTGTTCGCCGCCCTGGCCGCGCTGAGCGCCCTCGCCACGCCGCGGACCGCACGTCGGCTGCTGGGCCTCTGGGTGGTCGGCGCCATGGTGCTCGGCTCCTGGCCGCCGCCGCTCGGCCCGCTGGAGGCGCTGCGCATCCCGGTGGCACGCGGGCAGTTCGGGGCCGTCGCCGAGTTCTGGGGCCACGGCGCCTTCTGGGCCGCCCTGCTGGTGGCGCTCCCGGTGGTCGGCCTCGGCATCCAGCGGACGGCGCGCCGCACGCTGCGGTGACAAGGGTTCACCCGCCCCGCCACTGAGGGTCGATCAACTCGTCGTATCGAAGGACAATGTGACGGTGCGTGAGAGCACTCCACGCGCTCTTCCACGGTCAACATACCGCGCACCGGGGGGCTTGCGGCAAGCCGGTGATCATGACGCATGATCTTGGACCGAGACCGAGAACTCACAGGAGACGGGGGACCGCGACATGCGCGTGTTGTTGACGGCTTACGGGTCGCGCGGGGACATCGAGCCGATGATCGGGCTGGCGGCACGGCTACGGGCGCTCGGCACGGAGGTGCGGGTGTGCGCGCCGCCGGACTTCGCCGAGCTGCTGGACGCCGCCGGCCTCCCGCTGGCGCCGATCGGACAGCCGCTGCGCCCGGTGGCGACGGCGGCGGTGACCGGGAAGGCGCCGATGCCGGCGGAGGGCCTGGCCCAGCGCGCGGCCGCGCTGGTCGCCACGACCTACGACGCGGTCGTCGCGGCGGCCGGGGACTGCGACGCGGTGGTGGCGACCGGGCTGCTCCCGGCGGCGGCCGCGGCGCGGTCGGCGGCCGAGAAGCTGGGCATCCCGTACGTGTTCGTGGCCTACTTCCCGAGCTACCTGCCGTCCCCGCACCACCCGCCGTTCCCCCGGCCGGGGCGGCCGTTCCCGCCGGAGGTGACGGACAACCGGGTGCTGTGGGACCTCGACGTCGAGAACATGAACGTCCTGTTCGGCACCGGCCTCAACGCCCACCGGGAGACGGTCGGCCTGCCGCCGGTGGACCACTTCCGCGACTACGTCCTCACCGACCGGCCGTGGCTGGCGGCCGACCCGACGCTGAGCCCGTGGCCGGAGCCGTCGGACCTCGACGTGCTGCAGACGGGGGCGTGGCTCCGGGCCGACGAACGCCCGCTCCCGGACGGGCTGGAGGCGTTCCTGGCGGCGGGCACGCCCCCGGTGTACGTGGGCTTCGGCAGCATGCCGGTCCGCGACGCGCAGGACGTCGCCCGCGCGGCGGTCGAGGCGGTCCGTGCGCAGGGCCGCCGCGTGCTCCTCTCCGGCGGCTGGGCCGACCTGGCCCTGACCGACGACCAGGACGACTGCCTCGCCGTCGGCGAGGTGAACCACCACGCGCTGTTCCCCCGGGTGGCCGCGGTCGTGCACCACGGCGGCGCGGGCACGACGACGACGGCCGCCCTGGCCGGCGCGCCCCAGGTGGTGGTGCCCCAGCTGGCCGACCAGCCGTACTGGGCCGGCCGCGTGGCCGGCCTGGGCATCGGCGCGGCCCACGACGGTCCGACACCGACCTTCGAGTCCCTGTCGGCCGCGCTGGAGGTCGCCCTGGCCCCGGAGACCCGCGCCCGGGCTGCCGCCGTGGCCGACACGATCGACGCCGACGGGGCGTCGGTGGCGGCGAAGCTGCTGCTCGACCTCGCCGGCGGGGCCCGGGAAGTGTCCGGGTGAGGCCCGTGGCCGCGTAGCGCCCGTCCGGCCCGGGGCCTCTCCTTCGGAGCGTGCCGCACCCGGCGCCCGGTGTCGGCCGGGTGTGGCACGCTGGGCCCCGACCGCACAGGAGGGGAACGATCATGCACAGGCCGAGCCGACCCGAGGACCTCGACCACGCCGACCGGGTGTGGGCGCGGGCCGTCGCCTTCGCCCTGCTGGAGGCCGCCACCGGGAAGCCCGAGGGCCACTGGCTGGACGAGCACGGCGTCTGGTGCGACGCCAGCGCCGGCTCGTACTGGTGGCGCGCCAGCCGGGCGGAGAACGGGAACGTGGTCTTCTGCGGCCAGGACTCCGACGGCAGTCGCACCCACCTCGACGGCCGGCAGATCGACTTCCTGGCCGGCGGGCCGGACTGGCTGCCCTGGGAGCAGCTGCGCGAGGACGCCGAGGGCAACCTGTTCGGCTTCGTCTACTGGTCCCAGGACGGCACCTGGCACCGCATCGACTACCCCGAGCAGCTCGACGACGACGGTCTGGAGGGGGCCGCCGAGTGGCTGGGCTCGGAGGAGGAGTTCCGCCGCGAGGCGGCTGCGCTGGCCTGCGTGCGCCGCCCCGACGAGCCCGCGTTCGCCGACGCGCTCACCCGGTACCTGCGGCGTGCCGAGGCCCGGACGGTGGACGCCACGGTGGTCGCCGAGCTCCTGGCGGCGGCCGGCCCCGGGGACGAGGAGCGCGGGCCGCTGAGCGTGGAGCCTGCGCTGGACGTCGCCGTCCGGGCGGGCCTCACCGGGCAGGTCTGAGCCGGACGGCCAGGGGCCGGTCGGCTGCTGACCGGGCCGGCTGCTGACCGGGCCGGCTGCTGGCGGCCGGTGGTCCGGCCCGCAGGCCGGAGTCAGCGTGGCAACGGTGAGCCGGGTGCCGGCCGGCTGCCCGCGCCGTCACCCGTGCGCGGCGCCGCCGGCCGACCCGGTCGCCGACCGCCGCTGCTCCTGCACGGCCTCGTGCAGGAGCCCGGCCAGGGCGTCGGCGTGCGGGAGCGGGCGGCGCCGGGCGCGGGCGATCCCGAAGTGCCGGGCCGGACGCGGCGGCGTCACCGGCACCGTCCGGGTGCCGGGCAGCACCGGGTCGAGCGCCACGTACGGCACCAGGGAGACCCCGACGCCCGCGGCGACCAGGGAGCGGGCGAAGAAGTAGTCGGTGGTGGAGCCCGCCACCCGGAGGTCGAACCCGGCCACGGCCGCGTGCCGGCGCAGGAAGTCCTCCGTCTTCAGGCACCCCATCACCCAGCGCTCCTCGGCGAGTTCGGCGAGGTCCAGGGCGTCCCGGCCGGCCAGGCGGTGGCCCTCCGGCAGCACCACCGAGAGCGGATCGTCCATCAGCGGCTCCCAGTCGAGCCCGGAACGGTCCCCGGGCAGGACCGGCAGCGGCCCGTCGAAGTGGTAGGCGAGGGCCAGGTCGGCCGTGCCCTCGCGGACCATCGGCAGGCTGTCCTCCGGCTCGCGTTCGAGGATCCGCAGTTCGACGTCCGGGTGGTCGGCGGCGAACCGGCTCAGCACCCCGGGCAGCAGGTGGCGGCCGCCGCTGGTGAAGGTGGCGAGGGTGAGCCGGTGCCGGGCCGCGGCGAGGCGGCCGATCTGCTCCTCGGCGTGCCGCAGCTCCGCGGAGATCGCCGTGGCCGCGTCCACCAGGAGCCGCCCGGCCTCGGTGAGCCGCACCCCGCGCGTGGAGCGCTCCACCACGGCCGTCCCCAGCCCGCGTTCGAGCGCCGCGACCTGCTGGGACACCGCGGACGGGGTGAGTAGCAGCGCTGCTGCCGCCCGGTTGAAGCTGCCGTGCTCGGCGACCGTGCGCAGCACGGTCAGCCTCCGGACGTCGATCATGGCACTCCCCCGGTCACAGGTGCGCTCCCCGGTCGAGGTGCGCTCCCGGTCAACAGCTCCGCTGATGACGCGTTCAGCAAGTCGGCAGTTCTGCTGGGGAGCATAGGTGAGCAGAGTGGTGGCCGTGAACAACGCCCTGCGAAACGTCTGCGTCATCGGCGGCAGCCGCTACTTCGGCCTCCGCCTGGTCACCCTCCTGCGGGACTCCGGAGCCCGCGTCACCCTGGTCAACCGCGGCTCGGCACCACCGCCGCCCGGGGTCGACCACGTCGTCGCCGACCGGTCCGACGAGGCCGCCCTCGCCACCGCGCTCGGCGGGCGCACCTTCGACGCGGTGCTCGACCAGGTGCTGTACACCCCCGCGGAGGCCGTGGTGGCCCGCCGGGTCTTCGCCGGCCGCACCGGCCGGTACGTGATGACCTCGACGATGGAGGTCTACGACCCGGCGACCTCGCCCCTGGTGCACACCACCCCGGGTGTCCCGGTGCCCGAGGACACCGTGGACCCGGCGCAGTGGCCGGTCGACCTCGGCCTCCCCTGGCAGGACGCAGCGGCGCTCGCCCGCCGCTTCGACGAGGCGACGCGCTACGCGGAGGGCAAGCGGCAGGCCGAGGCCGTCCTGGCCCAGGACGCGCCGTTCTCCTGGGCCACCGTGCGCAGTGCGCACGTCCTGGGCGGCGGCGCCCTGGACTTCACCGGCCGGCTGACGCACTACACCGGGCTGATCGCCGCGGGCCGGCCGGTCGCCGTGCACCCGCGGCCGCAGCCGACCTCCTTCGTCCACCACGAGGAGATCGCCGCCGCGCTGGTCCGGGTGGCCGCCGCCGACGCCGTCGGGCCGGTCAACGCCTGCTCCCCCGAGCCGCTGGACGTGCTCGCGCTGGCCGGCCTGGTCGCCGAACGGCTCGGCACCACCGCCCACCACCGGGTGGTCGAAGGCGGCGAGGTCTCGCCGTTCTCCTTCGACCGCTGGTACCCGATGGACGGCCGACGCGCCCACGGGCTGGGGCTGCGCTTCTCGCCGGTGACCGACTGGCTGCCCGGGGCCGTCACCGACGCCGCCGCGGCAGCGGCAGCGCGAAAGGCGGCCTGACATGCGCCAGCGCACCATCGGCGGGACTGCGGTCAGCGCGATCGGGCTCGGTGCCATGCCGCTCTCGGTCGAGGGCCGGCCGGACGAGGAGACCGCCCTGGCCACCCTGCACGCCGCGCTCGACGCCGGCGTCACCCTGATCGACACCGCCGACTCCTACCACTGGCACGCCGCCGAGGTCGGCCACAACGAGCGGCTGGTGGCCCGCGTCCTGGCCGAGCGCCCGGCCGGCGACCGCGCGGCCGTCCTGGTCGCCACCAAGGGCGGGCGCGGCCGGCCCGGCGACGGCTCCTGGACGGTCGACGGTCGGCCGGAGCACCTGCGCCGCGCCTGCGAGGGCTCGCTGCGGCGCCTCGGCATCGGGGCCGTCGGGCTCTATCAGCTGCACAAACCCGACCCGCGGGTGCCGTGGGCGGAGTCGGTGGGCGCCCTGCGCGACCTGGTGGACGCGGGCAAGGTCCGCACGGCGGGGATCTCCAACGTCGACGAGCAGCAGATCCTGACGGCCCGGGAGATCCTCGGCCCGGCCCTGGTCTCCGTGCAGAACCGGTTCTCGCCCGCCGTCCGCACCGCGGAGCCGGAGCTGCGGCTGAGCGAACGCCTGGGCCTGGCCTTCCTCCCGTGGAGCCCGCTGGGCGGCCTGGCCCGCAGCGTCCTGGACGACCCGGCGGACCGGGCGGCCACGACCGGCGCCTTCCACCGGATCGCCGCCGCGCGCGGGGTCTCGCCCCAGCAGGTCGGCCTCGCCTGGCTGCTCGCCCTCTCCCCCGCCATGGTCCCGATCCCCGGCGCCCGCCGCTCGGCCAGCATCCGCGACTCCGCCGCGGCCGCGGATCTCGACCTCGACCCGTCCGAACTGGCCGAGCTCTCCGCCCCGTTCGGCGCGGACTGGGTCGAGGGGCCCGGGTGACGTCGCGCTCGGTCGGCCGCTCGTCGGGGTCGTCGATCCGGATCGTCGAGGCGCGCAGACGCAGGTCCGTTCCGCACACACCGCCCCGCCACCCCGGGCTCCAGGGCCGCCCGCCGCCCGCCCACCGCGCGGAGCTGGCTCGACGCCCTGGAAATCCGGCTGAAACCGGCCGTCTGTGGATCTAGGATCTGCGCATGGCAACACGACTCGTGCAGATCAACATGAAGGCCCAGGACGACGCCGCGCTCGGCCGGTTCTGGGCGGAGGCACTCGGTTGGGGTGTCGACAGCGAAGGCCCGGGCGTGACCAACCTCGAACCGGTCGGCTTCGCCTACCCCGACCCGACGGCCGTCTGCATCGACCTCATCGCCCGCCCGGAGCCCAAGACGGGGAAGAACCGGGTGCATGTCGACCTGGCCACCACGTCGACGGCCCATCAGGCCGAGCTGGTCGCCCGTCTGAAGGACCTCGGCGCGACGCTCGCCGACGTGGGCCAGGGTGACGTCCCCTGGACGGTCATGGCCGACCCCGAGGGCAACGAGTTCTGCGTCCTGGAGCCCCGGGAGATCTACCGGGACACCGGGCCGATCGCCGCGGTGGTGGTCGACTGCACCGACCCGCGGGCGATGGCCAGGTTCTGGGGCGAGGCCATGGACTGGACGGTGCACGAGGTGGCCGACGACCACGCGACCATGCGTTCCGCCCACGGCGTCGGTCCCTACCTGGAGTTCGTCCGCACCCCCGACACCAAGAGCGGCTGGAACCGGGTCCACCTGGACGTGAGCCCCTACCCCGGTGACGACCCGGCAGCCGAGGAGGCCAGGCTGCGTGCTCTGGGCGCCTCCGACCCGGGCATCGACCAGTCCGCCATCTCCTGGCGGATCCTGACCGACCCGGAGGGCAACGAGTTCTGCCTGCTCAGCCCCCGCTAGTGAGCTGGTCCGGAGATTCCTGAGCAGTATCGGCAGATTCGGTCGATGATCTGGTCGGCGGTCTCGGTCCACTTGAAAGGGCGGGCGCTGTCGTTCCAGTTCTTGATCCAGTCCTCGAGCGTGGTCTTCGGGTCGTCGAGCGAGCAGAACAACTCCACGCTCGAGGCAGCGCCGTTCCAGCTCCGCGAACCATCGCTCGACCTGGTTGATCCAGGACGAGTATGTCGGCGTGAAGTGCAACTGGATGCGGGGATGCGCGCCCAGCCAGCGGTGCACCACGGGCGACTTGTGGGTGGACAGGTTGTCGCAGATCCCGTGGACCGCCAGGCCCGGCTCGGTCTGGCGGTCGATCTCCTCGAGGAAGTCCCGAAAGTCCACGGCGCGGTGCCGGGCGGACACTCGGCTGATGACCTTGCCGGTCGCGACGTTCAGCGCGGCGAACAGATCCACGGTGCCGTGGCGGACGTAGTCGAAGCTGCGGCGTTCGGGGACCCCGGGCACCATCGGCAGCACCGGCGCGGTCCGCTCCAGGGCCTGGATCTGCGCTTCTCGTCCACCGCGAAGACCACTGCGTTCGCCGGTGGGGCCAGATAGAGGCCGACCACGTCCCGGATCTTGTCGATCAGCAGTGGGTCCGGAGAGATCTTGAAGGTCTCCGTCCGCCGCGGCTGCAGCCCGAAGGCCCGCCAGGCGCCGCTGGGGACCGGCACGCATCGCACCGGATCCGGCGGCAGCCGGACTTCCGTGACCAACGGGGTTACCCGCGCCCACCTCCCAACCCCGGCCTGATCACCCCACCCCGACCCGGGCGGCGGCAGCGGCACAGCCCCGCACCCGGCCCCAGAACCCACAACCTCGACTGCTGCGGCGCCAGGATGGTTATCCCTGCAGTTACGACATCCTCGATCCACCTGCAGCACTGCACGTCAACCGCATGGAGTCCCATGGAGTTCAGACTCAGACGCCCGAAGCCGCAGCTCCAGCTCCGAACCCTCGCCGCCCTCGCCCCGCACCGCCCTTTGGGAACTCGCCCCACCGACCTCCGCCTGATCGACAAGGCCCATGGCTTCGGTCGCCACGAACAGTGGCCCGCCTGACCCGATCCGGACCTTTTCCCGCCGCCCTGTCCCGGAGTTCCGTAGACTTGGCCTTGATCGCCCATATCCGGTGCGGTCAAGGGGAGTTGGGGATCATGGAACTCGATGCGTTCATGGCACTGGCCGGTCCGGCCGTCACCTCCGCAGCGGCCGCCTACGGCGGCACGGTCCTGATCCGGGCCGAGGAGGCCGCGGCCGACGCGACCGTGGGTCTGGGGCAACGCATCATCGCCTCGGTCTGGCGCCGCAGGGACACGCAGCAGCGAACCGAGCTGGAGGCCTGCCTGGACGATGCCACCCGGCCGGGCGACGACGACGCGCTGGGCGCCGTGCGCCACCAGATCCGGCGTGCCCTGCGCTCCGATCCGGAACTGCTGGCCGAGTTGGCCGCACTGCTGCCCGCCGGGGAACCCCAAGGCACCACAAGGGTGGAGGCCAGTGGCGCCGGCTCGGTCGCGGTCAACGGCAGCATCCACGGCCCGGTGACCACCAACGTCACCACCACGCCCGTCTCACCCACCGCGGCGCCGGGCGGCGCCGAGTGACGAACCCTCACACACCCGGTGCCATCTCGGTCCACGCCGAGGGCATCGCGTCGGTAGCCGCCGGCGGCAGCATCCACGGTTCGGTGACCATCCGGACCACGGTGCTGCCCGCCAGTGCGGTACGCGACGCCGCCGATACCGAGGCCCGTGGCGTGGTGTCCCTGCGCGCCCGGAAGCACACCTTCACCGGCCGGACGGCCGAGCTGACCGAGGTGCGGGCCGAGCTGGCCCGGAGCACCGGCACTTCGGCCGTGGTCCTGCACGGTCTGGGCGGGGTCGGCAAGACCGAGTTGGCCCTGCAGTACGCCCACCTGCACAGTGAGTCGTACGACCTGATCTGGTGGATCGAGTCCGCCGTCCCCGGAGCCACCGAGGCGGCCCTCGCTGCGATCGCCGAGCAACTGAGCCCGCACTGGACGGGCACGGAGCCGTCGCTCTCCGCCCGGGCCGCCTGGGCCAGGACCTGGCTGCAACAGCACGACAGGTGGCTCCTGATCCACAACAACGTGGAGGAACCGGCCCTGCTGGAGGAACTCCTGGGCAGTCTCCCGCGCGGACACCATCTGATCACCAGCCGGAATGCCACCGGCTGGCAACATCGCCAGGTACGGTTTGTCGGCCTCAACGTCCTCCCCCGCAACGACTCCGTGGCGCTGATCGGCTCCTGGGTGCCGTTCGCCTCCCCCCAGGAGGAGTGGCACGCCGGCCAGCTCGCCAGGGAACTCGGCGACTTGCCACTCGCCCTGGAACAGGCCGGCGCCTACATGAACCAGACGATGACCAGCATCGAGGAGTACCGAAGCAGCCTCCACGAGATCCTGGACGAGGCCGCCCTTGACCACGCCGGCGACGAGCAGACCATCGCCGGCGTCTGGACCCTGACCCTGACCGCGCTGGCCGAGAGCAACCCGCTCTCCGTCGAGCTGCTCCACACCCTGGCCTGGCTCGCCCCCGACGGCTTCCCTCGGGGGCTGCTGGCCGGACTCACCACCAGCCCGGTTCGAGCGACGACAGCGCTCGGTCTGCTGCGCGCGTACAACATGGTCACCCTCTCCCTGGAGGAGGTGACCGTCCACCGGCTGGTGCAGAAGGTGCTGCGCGACCGGGCCACCCGCGAAGCGGCCGCGCGGGCCACCGCAGACGGGCCGCCTCCCGCACCGCGCGGACGGGAGGCCGCCGAGCGCATCCTGCTCGCAGCCGTATACCCCAACGGGCCGGAGGAGAATCCCGACACCGTCCAACTCGCCCGGCTCGCAGCACACGCGACCGCACTCTCCACCACCGACCCCGGCACCTACCGCCCCGGGCCTGCCCAGCTCTTCGACGACACCGCACAGCACCTGCGCCGCCAGGGTCAGACCATTCGGGCCCTACCGGTCCTCCGGGCATACTCACGGCAGGTCGTGGCGGGCTTCGGGCCCGACCATCCGACGGCCCTGATCGGCTGCAACGCGTTCGCCTCCGCCTTGGCGGCGGCCGGCGAGCTCGGCGGCGCGATCGAGGCCCTGAAGGAATTGCGCGAGCGGAGCATCCGGGCGCTCGGCCCGGGCGTCCTCCCAACCCTGAACATCCGCGCCAACCTGGCCTCCGCCTACCACGACAGCGGCCGATTCGATTCCGCGATCGAGGAGTACATCGACGTCACCGCCGTTGCCGCGGAACACCTGGGCCCGACACACACTCAGACCCTGGCCCTTCGCAACGGCCTAGCCCTGGCGTACCAGGACAGCGGCCGGGTCAAGCAGGCGATCGACATCTACGAAGACCTGCTCCGTGACGATGGGCTTCTGGTCCGGGGGGACGACGACGCGACCCTACCGGCGCCGAACGTGGCCCGGGTTCGGAACAACCTTGCCGGAGCGTACGAAAGTCTCGGCCGGTACGAGGAGTCGATCGCACACTACCGCAAGGCCCACAACGAGCTGACTGCCTTCCTCGGGGCCGGGCACCCGACCACCGTGGACTGCCTCTGCAACCTGGCCTACGCCTTGGAGTCGGCCGGTCGACTCGATGAAGCTTCCGCCATCTACCACGATGTGTTGGAGCAACGGGTGGCGACCCTGGGCGAGGACCACCCCGACACCCTGCTGAGCCAGAGCAACCTCGCCAACCTGTACCTGACGAATGGCCAGGTGGAAGCCGGACTGCAGCTGTGCCACCGAACATTGGTCCAGCGCGAGCAGATCCTGGGCCGGACCCATGTCGACACGCTGCTGAGCCGAAACATGCTGGCCTCGGCCCACGAGTCCGCCGGCGACCTGGAGCGGGCGGCCGAACTGTTCGAGGAGACCCTCGGTCAACGCGAGAAGGTTCTTGGGAGCGGGCACCCCGCAACCCTGCGCACCCTGGCCAACCTGGCGTTCTGCCGCCTCCGGCTGGGGGACGCCGCAGCGGCCGTCCCGATGTTCGAGAAGGCGCTGATCGGCCAGCAGCGGCTCTCCGGGCTTGACCACCCCGATGCCCTGAACCACCTCCACAACTTGGCCGCCGCCTGCCGAGAGGCCGGAGACCTCGACCGGGCCCGGGACCTGTTCACCACCGCACTGGACCGACGCACCCAGGTGCTGGGCGAGCACCACTTCGAGACCCTCACCACGCTCAGCGGACTGGCCAGACTGCACCAGGCTGACGGGCATCTGGACCGCGCCATCCCCCTCTACGAGGCGGCGATCGCCGGTCTCACCAAGGCGCTCGGCCCCGACCATCCCACTACCCGGGCTGTCTCCGGCTACCTTGCCGAGGCCCGCACACCCTGACGCCACGCTCCGGCTGCCACCCGCGATCGGCGGCGCCCCAACCCAGCTCACTGCCGACCGGCAGCACAGGAAAGGGTCCTTCCCGCAGGTGGAGGACGACGTGGACGAGGAAGACGCGGAGGAAGACGACGGGGTATGGGCCGAGTTCCATCCCGATGGCCTAGGCTTCAACGCGCCCTGGAACGGCTGCTACGACACCTGAACCTGCGCCGACGAGGAGCCGCGAGCCGCTCCGGACGGCTGCTCGGCCCCGGGCCAACCGGCGCGCCATCACGCCGATCATCGCCCAGCGGATCATCGTCTCCGCGTGCGCCGGACTGCTCTCGTAGTCCCGTGCGAAGCGTCGGTGGGCGGTGATCCACGAGAAGGTCCACTCGAACGGCTCCGCGCGCTCGGAGCCCGACCCGAAGGTCCCCGGCAGGTCCCGTAGGACCTGCCGGGGCTCGACGAACCGGGCGGACGGCCCGCTGTCGGGAGCGTCTCAGATGCTGGTGAGGCTGACGCTCTCGAAGCTGGGCTTCGGGGCACGTGTCTCCGGCTGCGGGATGGACGGCACGATCGAGACGGTCAGCGGACCGTCCGGTAGCAGTCCCTGTTCCGTCAGCCGTTGGACCTGATCGGTGACGTCGTAGCTCGCGTCGTGCCCGCTGGCGCCGGCCATCCCGAAGAAGGAGATCCAGCCGACGAAGTAGGGGCCTTCCGGGTCGAGGTCACCGCTGGGGCCGTTGAGGAAGACGTGGAACGGTGTCCCGGGCGGCAGCTCGGAGTGCACGTTGTGCACGGTGAGGATGAGGTTGGTCTGCGGCTCGTCGCTGGCGGCGAGCGAGCGCATGGCCCCCTGGACGCCGCTCGGCTCCAGGGACACCGTCGTCGCAGCCTGGGCGTCGAGCAGCTGCCGTGGGGTTGCCGACGGCGGTGGTCGCCAGGACCCGTTCGCCTGCCTGCGGGGCCTGGGCCGGCGGTACGCGCGCCGGGCGGGTGCCCGCCCCGTCGGTCAGCGACTCGTACGTGTAGTCCTGCGCATCCTTCAGGACCGTCTCGGTGGAGGGCCGCTTCTGCTTCCCGGTCTCGTCGAAGAAGATGAACTCGTGGTCCAGCCAGGACGCGTGGTCCGGGTTGTGATTGCCCTTGTCCAGCCAGGCCGTCCAGAGCCGATCGAGGTTGGCGTGGTGCAGCCAGAAGATCGGATCACGGGGGGATCCGTCCACCCGGCCCATCCAGCCGCCCACACCCCCGTGCACCTGGTTGTGCGGGACGTCCTCCAGGTCGCCGAAGGCGAGCTGGAAGTGGATCATGTCGGTGTAGGTGATCTCGCTGCCGAAGGTCGGCTGGGTCGACTGCCCCTGGCTCTTCGTGGCGGCGAAGATCGTCTCGCTCATCGCTCTGAAGGGATTGACGTCCGGGTATCGGAGGATCTGGTGGGCGGAGTTCTTCTTCTTGGCGCGGTGCGGGATTTCCCAGAACTCGGCCTCCGACGCCGGCTCGAAGTCGTCCCGGAGGAAGAGCGGGTTGTCGACCGTGAGGTTGGTGCCGCCCGGGCGGTCCGGCATCTTCGGGCTGCGGAAGGCCGCCGGGAGCGCGCGCGAGGTGAAGGTCGTGGGCGGGGTCTTGGTGGGTGCGTCCAGGGCGTAGTTCCAGTAGGGCAGCGCCCAGGTCGCGGAGGGGTCGGGGGTGATGTTCTCCTCGGCGGCGATCTCCTTGATGGCCGCACGGATGATCCGCTCGAAGTACCAGAGGTAGCCCCGGTGCCACGGCAGGAAGAACCAGCCGCCGTGCGGACACTGGGTGAAGGCCTCGTTCTCCTCCGTCACGGTGGGAGGGACGCCGTGGATGCACCCCTGGAACACCCAGCTGGTCGGGTCGGTGAGGGGCCTCTGCTGCAGCCGTCCCACGGCCCGGGCGTACCAGTACAGCACTGGGTCCCAGTCGTCCATCTTGCTCGCGTCTCGTCGCACGAACGTACCGTTCGACATGTCACTCCTGTGGTTGGGCGGGACGCCCTCGTCGGGCGCCCCGGATTCGTACCGGCGGCGACGACCACCGCACATGTCTTTCGTCTACAAACCTCGGGCGGGTGAACCGCGCGTGCTATCCGGACGCGCGACGCAGGCGGAGCGTGGCGGTCGCAGGAACCTGGAACGAGGTGCTCGATGTGCCTCACCTTGTCCAGGAGGGACGACATGAACGTCACGGAGCTGAGCGGGAGCTACACGTACCGGAGCTTTCTGGAGCTTCCGGATCCCGTCGACGACTTCAACAAGCTGCGGTTCGCACAGGCGGAGCTGAACCTGGTGGCCGCACCGGACGGCTCCGTCAGCGGTGAGCTGATCCTCTCGGATCCGGGAGAGCAACCGTTGATCGTCATGGATATGACCGGACGGGCATCGGCCTCGTCCGGCGTCTCGTTCACCCTGAGCGGCCGGGGCCGGCCGCCCATCGCCGATTTCCACTACGAGTACGACGGCATCATCCTGCGCCACTGGGAGACCGGGGTCGACCAGCGGAAGGTCCTCGCCGGGACGGTGCTGCGGGCGGAGCCTCATGGGGGCGCGCCCGCCGGGCAGACCGCGAGCTTCCTCGCGGTGCGACGCGACGGCGTGTAACCCGGTCGACGGACGGCCCGGCCGGGCCGCGGCGATAGGGGCGGCCCACAGGGCACCCGGCTCTGCGGGCCGCGTGCGCCGGCCGGTCGCTGCGGCGGGCAGGGCGGTGTCGCTCACAGGCTCTTGCACGGGAACCCCCGTTCCGGTGGCCTTACCCCCGTTCTCCAAGGTAGGCCGGGGCGCCGTACGACGCGCGGGGAGCCCGGGCGGGGGCGCTGGCGGTCACTCCCCGTTGCCACGGCCGCGGCAACGGGGAGTGACCAGAACCACAGTGCGCGACAACTGACGGACGGTCGACGATTCCGATCGGGCTGGACCGGGCTCCGTGCGGCGTCCGTGCGGGCTCTGCGCGGCGTCTGCCCCGCCGGTCCCCGGTCCCTCGCCCTGCAGGTCCTCTGCCGGTCGAGGGAACGAGGACCGGCGGGAGGGGGCGACGGCTCGTCAGCCCATGGCGAGCAGCATGTAGAACATGCCCATCGCCATCACCGTGCGCCGCGCGGAGACCAGCCCGGACGAGGTCAGGAGGGCCGGTCCGCCGGCGCGGGTGAGCCGGGCGCCGGTGGCCGGGCGCAGCAGCAGCGAGCCGGCGCCCCGGACGGCGTAGCCCAGGAAGTACGCGGCCAGGGCGAGCAGCGCCCACTCCGGCACGGTCGAAACGACGCCCCCGTGGGCGGCACCGCCACCGGCATGCTGGTGCGCCGGTGCCACGCACAGCACCAGTGCGGCCATCGCAGCCGCACTGAGGACGTGGTGGGGGTAGTGGCTCCAGGTGCCCGCGAACGCGGTACGGGGGTGGCGGCCCAACCGCCCCGCCAGGAGCAGTGTCGGCCAGACCACCGAAGCGGTGAGCAGGGCCGCCCACAGGACGGGTGACAGGGGGTCGAACGCCGGTGCCATCATCCCGACCATGGCGAGACCCATGACGATCTCGGCCGGTTCCAGCCGACGGTCGTGGCAGCCGCGTCCCACGACGACGAGGACGCAGTGGACCGTACAGAAGCCGGTCAGGGCGATCAGCAGCGCTGTGGCGATCACGGGTTCATGCACGGGAGCCACCGTTCCACGGGCGCGCGCCGGCCGCACTGGAGCCGGGCGGCGATCGGGCCGTCGCGGGGCCCTTCGCCTGGTGAGCGCCCTGCGGGCCCCCTTCCACTTCCACGGTAGGCCGGGCCGCTGCACGACGCTCGGGGGAAGCCGACCCGGTTCGGAGTGCCCGCCGCCCCGCGCACCACGCGGGCGGGCACGCGGCGTCGGGGCGACCGGTCAGCCTGTGGAGTCCCGGCTCCGTCCGCGCCGCCACCACCAGACACCGGCGGCAGCGGCGAGCACGCCGAGGCCGACGCCGACGGGGACGGCCGAGGACGAACCGCCGTCGTCGCCGGCGGAGGTGGCGGCGACGGGCGAGACGGACGACGAGACGGACGGGGACACGGACGGGGACACGGACGGCGCGGCACTTGGGGCGACGGTGCCCGCGGGACCGGTACTCGGCGCGGCCGTGGAGGGGGCGAGCGGCGTGGCACCCGGCGATGCCGGCGCGAGCTTCAGGACGGGAGCCGGGTGCGCCGGCTCCACGCCGCCCTGCGGCAGTTCGATCCACCGGTCGACGTGGCCGTCGCCGTACGTCTCCAGCGTCTTGAAAGCCACCTCGTCAGTGTCGGGCAACTGCCTGATCGTGATCTTGTGCGTGACGTCCTGGCCCACCGCGAGCGCGGGGCCGCCGACCGTGTAGCCGTCCGCCGTGGTGGCGAAGGTCCAGCCGGCGGGGGCCCCGGCGAGGGCCACGTCGCCCGGGGCGATCCCCTCCGGCAGGACGACCTGGACCTTCGCGAGACCCGCGGTGCCCGACTCGGCCTCACCGGTGAAGGTGACCGTCACGTTCACGGCCAGGGCCCTGGCGTCGTCCGACTCGACCTCGACGTGCGCGAGGGCCGCGGTGGCGGTCAGCGCGACGGCGGCGGCAGCCGACGCGGTGACGGTCACGGCGCGGGCGACAACGCGTGAGCGGGACACGGACATGGAAACCCTCCCGGCTGACGGTGGCCGTTCCGGGCACGGCCACGACGCAGCCATCGTGCACCAGCCGGGCCCGCGCCATCCCGCGACGGACCGGTGCGCCCGGAAATCGGGTCCGGGGTAGGCGAGGGCCCGGGAGCCGGCCGGGCCCGGGCCGCCCGGTCGCCGTGTCGGCGTGCTGCACCCACCCTCCCACCCCCAGTCAGCCGGGGCCGAGAAGCGGGCGGCCAACAGCCACCGTCTCGTCGGGGCCGCTCCACGGCGGGTCAGGTGCACGTGCGGTCGTTCGCCGGGATCCGGCCCGTCGTCAGGGGGCTGTCGTCATGATCCCTTGGGAGTGCGGGCGAGAAGGGAACTCGCGGTGCCACCGCACTTTCACCGCCCCGAGGGACGGCCCTGTGACGGGGGCGAACCGGCGGGGCATCGGACCCGAAGGCCGTTCCTCCCCGCACTCGGGACCGTCTTCACCTCGGACGCGGGTCCGGACGCGGGTCCGCCTCCTTCCCAGCTTCGGCGGCTCTCTCTGCTCGCGTGGCCCTCGGCTACTCGTCTCCGTCGACGCGTTGCCGACGGGGACAGAGACCCCAGTCTGACCATGCAACGCAAAACCGCAACACGCGCCTCGCCGGCCCCACGTTCGGCCCGACAAGCCGACTCTGACCTCCACGGGCCGGCTCGGGGACGTCGGTACCGGCCGGTGTCTGAGGGGCACTCCGGAGCAGCGTCCGGGGGGCCGTGCGGGTCTGGGCGGCTCCGACCGGGAGCGCCGGGGGTGACCGGCGAGCGGCGGGCCCGAGAAGGCTCCAGGTATGACATATGAACTGTGACATTGCTCTCTTCCCTCAGGGGTGGCAGGATGCATGCCGGTTCCCCCATGCCTGCCTGACGGTCCCGCGAGCTTCACCCCCACGACGAAGAGGACTTGGCCGTGCGTCTGCGCATACCCCTGCCCACCCTCGCAGCCGGCTTGGTGGCCGGCTGCATCGCGGCGGGCACACTGATGCCCGCCCCCGCGACCGCCGTGCCCGCCGCGGTCGGCGGCAAAGCCGCCCCCGCCACCGCCCCCGCATTCCCCAAGCCTGCAGGGGCCTCGACGGACCAGGCCACCGAGACGGGCACCGAGGAGCACCACCACAGCGTGGTCGCCCCGCTGTCGCCCGAAGTGCTCAGCCAGCCGAGCGAACTGACCGTCCCCGGCGCCACCACCAGGACCCCGGAGCCCGCCGGCAAGCCGACCGGTCTGGCGGCCGCTGCCGCCGCCGCGCCCGGTTGCACCCCCTCGGACTTCTCCTCGCGGACCGGCACCGAACTGGTCAGCTTCATCCTGGGCTCGACCACCGACTGCGTCACGACGCTGTTCGAGGGCGTCGACGCGACCACCGCGCCGGGCGTCTTCAAGCAGTCCCAGATGGTGCCGGTCGCCGCCGCGTACAAGGAGAAGGCCGACGCCTACAACGGCACCAACGGCAACGGAATCCAGCAACTGGTGCTGTTCCTCCGGGCCGGCTACTACGCGCAGTACAAGTTCTCCGGCACGGTGGGCGGTTACGACGGCAGCCTGACCAACGCGGTCAAACTCGGCGCGGACGCCTACTTCGCCAACCCGCGCTCCAACGACGTCACCGACGCCAACGCGGACATCCTCAAGGAAGCGCTGATCCTGACGGACAGCATCAACCTGCAGGGCAGCTTCCTCGACGTCTACAAGCGCTACCTGAACGCCTACGACGCCTCGTACGACGCCAACGCGAAGATGTCGAACGCGGTCAACACCATCTTCCGCACCCCCACCTGGCGCGGCGCCTCCAACCCGCAGTTCATCAACGCGCTGACAGCCGACACCAGCCTGCTCACCACGCTGGCCGACTTCGCGGTCAACCACCGCGACCTGTTCGCCGGTGCGAACGGCGCGCTGGCCGCCAACGCGGGCAACAACCTGACCAAGCTCTCCGGCGCCAACGCCACTATCGCGGCGGTCGCCCGTCCGCAGGTGAAGCGGGTGCTCGAATCGGCCCCGATCCCCGGCCCGTACGGCGCACTCTGGGTGAAGGTGGCCTACCAGGTCAGCGTCAGCTGGCCCGGCGACTGCGGGTACTACGGCACCTGTGACCTGCCCGCCGTGATGACCGCCAAGGTGCTGCCGAACCAGCTCACCTGCGACAACAGGATCATCAAAGCCCAGGCGCTGTCCCGGGCCGAGCTGGACGAGGTCTGTGCGAGCCTGCGCAACGAGGACGCCGTCGTTCACGGCATCGTCAAGGACAACGGCCCGATCCCCGACCAGTACGCCAAGACCGTGGTGGTCGGGATCTTCGCCAACAAGGCCGACTACGTCACCTACTCGTGGCCGATCTTCAACAACGGCACCGACAACGGCGGCCAGACCGTGATGGACGCCACCGACCCGAACAACCAGGCCCGCATCGTGATGCACCAGAAGGCATGGAACGTCAACGACCCGGCGCGGGTGTGGAACCTCAACCACGAGTACACCCACTACCTCGACGCGATCTACGACATGAAGGGCAACTTCTCCACCCAGATGTCGGTGCCGACCATCTGGTGGGTCGAGGGACTGGCCGAGTACGTCTCCTACACCTACCGCGGCGCCACCGACGTGGATGCGATGGCGCAGGCGGCCAAGCACACCTACAAGCTCAGTGACCTGTTCCAGACCACCTACGGCAACGCGGACTCCACCCGGGTCTACCCCTGGGGCTACCTGGCGGTCCGCTACATGCTGGAGAAGCACCCGGCCGACGTGAAGGCGATCCTGGAGCGCTTCCGGATCGCCGACTACCAGGGCGCCTACGCGCTCTACAACGGCTTCGGCACCCGCTACGACGCCGACTTCGACGTGTGGCTGAACGCCTGTGCCGCCGGTGCCTGCGACGCCCCCGGCCCGACCTCGCTGTTCGACCAGACCGTGAACGGCGCGACCGTCCAGCTCACCGACCGCTCGGTGCAGACCGGTGCCGGACGGATCGTCAAGTGGAGCTGGTACTTCGGTGACGGCTCCCCCGCCTCGCAGGAGCGCAACCCCAGCCACACCTTCGCGAAGGCGGGCTCCTACACCGTCGCGCTGACCACCACCGACGACACCGGCCGCTCGGCCACCACCCCGGCCACCGTGACCACCACGGTCGACGGCGCCCCGGTCACCCTGCCGGCCTGCACCCAGACCCGCCAGGACGAGCTCGGCAGGAACTGCTCCCGCGCGGACCGCGCCCGCACCAAGGGCAACCTGGACTACCTGTACGTCTACCTGCCGGCCGGCACCAGCACGCTGAAGGTCGACACCTCCGGCGGCACCGGCACCGCCCACCTGTACTACAACGCCGACACCTGGGCCTCACCGTCCGCCTTCACGGCCTCGTCGACCCAGAGCGGCACCACCCAGTCCATCACCGTGACCAACGCGACGGCCGGCTACCGCTACATCAGCCTCTACGCCGTCACCGACTTCAGCGGCGTCACCGTCAGCGCCCGGTTCTGACCCCAGGCCCTGGCCGATCCCCGACCAGCAGGCCGCGCCCGCCGGCCGGTGCCCCGCGCACCGGTCGGCGGGCGCGGCCGTGGGGTGCCGGGGCGGCGGGCGGGCGGAGGCCGACGGTCGAGGGGAGGCGGCGCCTTCCGCTGCCCCGAGCACGTGGAGTGCGATGGGACGTTCGCCAACGGTCGCCGTCAGTGTTGCGGGGCGGACGGATTCCCGTCTCGGGCCGGCTGCCTGATGCAGCCGTCAGGCACGGGCGTGGGTGAGAAAGGCGACGCCGCTGGGCAGTACCGTGTGGTCGGTCAGCGTGAAGGCTCGCGGATCCGCCTCGACCTTCCCCGCGAAGAGCGGGATGCCTGCGCCGATGATGACCGGGTTGACTTTGAGGACGAGTTCGTCGATCTCCGGTAGAGGGCTCCGGCCAGCTCGCCGCCGCCGACCAGCCAGATCCCCTTGCCATCGTGGGCTTTGAGTTCGCGCACCTTCGCGAGCGGGTCGGTGGAGACCACCTCGGCCGCCGCGTCCGGGCTCCCGGTCAGGCTACGGGAGAAGACGTAGTGCCGCAGGTGCGGATAGGCGGTCACGCCCAGCGCCGCGCGAGCCGGGCCCGGCAGTCGGAGCACCTCCAGCGTCAGTGGCAGGAGTAGGGCAGTCCTGCGTCCTGCCTTAACCAGCAGGCGCATGTCCTCAACGGTCGGCTCGCCGATTGGCCGGCGCCGCAAAAGCGTTGCGCAGAGGTGGCAAGACGTAGTCGTGTCGGCTGACAGGGTCGGCCAGGGTGTGCTTCAAGTTCTTCCAGGGAGCAGTCGCGACTCAGGGGTGGCGTCACCTCGCCATTGTCCTGTGCCGGTTCCGCGTGCGGACGCACTGCGGTTCTCGTCGCATTTGTGCTCGTTCGTGTGGGGATGGCGCCTGCAGATCCGGCGGCGACTCCAAGGATTCCGCTGACACTCCGGTAGGCAAATGAGAGGCAGCGTCAGAGGGGCTACAGTTGCGCTCACTTGTCGTCGCATCGTCTCAGACCGAGGCGTCGGCGGCTTTACTAAAGCGAGAGGACCACCATGCTGTTGAAGCGCGTTGCAGCTCTTGGAGCGATGACGCTCCTGTTGGCCGGTACGAACTTGGCAATCTCGAGCGAGGCACAGGCGGCGCCTGGTTACCCATCGTCCTTGGACGGCTGGTGCGACCAGGGCGAGGTCTGTTTCTACTACAACTCGGACAATGCGGGGGCCATTTTCGATGTGAGCTTCAACATTGCGAATTATGGTTTCCCTGTTGGCGATCAGTCGTATGCCAAATTTGTCTGCAGTAAGCTGTCCCGGGGGGATGCTCCGCTTTGCAATGGGGCGGGGCAGAGAGTGTGGAACAATGTGGCATCCGTATACAACAACAGCGGTTGTGATGTCATCGTTTACTACAACTCAAACTATGATCTGAGTCGTGCATACCAGGTCATCCCTCGATGGGATTGGGCCAATCTCAACTCGACGATGAAGAATCAGAACGCCTCGCACAAGTTCCTCTGCTGACACTCCCTGACAAGCCGCGTGCCCCACCAGGGCTGCGAGCGCCCGGAGGCAGCGCACCGAACGGCGTGCGTTGTCCAGGAGGCGCAGAGCCGCGTTGGTGGGGTGCGCCGCACCGCCCTCGATACGGAGGAGGACGCGGACGACCTCCAGAAGACCCCGCCCGGATCCCCGACAGCGCCCAGCCGAAGAGGTACGCGGTCTTGGTGCGGATCTCCGCGGCCGGGTCGCCAAGCAGTTCGAGGAGTGCAGGGAGCTGGGCGCGGACCGCGTTGTAGGAGCGCAGTGCGTCCTCGCGGGCGTCGACGGGGTGCCCCGCCGCGCAGTACGCCCGTCCCTCGCGCAGGGTCTTCAGCCGCTCCTCGTTGGTCTCGGTGGCGATCGTCGAAAGGCACGCCGATCGGCGCACTCTGAGCCCGGTCATCCGCCTGCGGTCCGGTGCAGCGCGCCGTACGCGGCCCGGGCGTCCAGCAGCGGCGGGACCACCGTCCGGCGCCGCCCGGAACCGGTGCGCAGGAGTGCCGCCCGTACCTCGGCGGGAGAAGCCGCGGGGAAGGCGGACAGCAGCAGGGCGACGGTGCCGGCCACGAACGGGGTGGCCGCGCTGGTCCCGGTGAGCGCCTGCGGGCGGCCGCCGACGCCGAGACCGAGGACCGCCTCGCCGGGCGCACCGATGCCGCGTCCGCCGATCGATCCGCCCAGATTGGACAGGTCCATCGGTCGCCCTCGCCGGTCGTACGCGACCACGGGGACGGTCCACGGGTGGCGGGTGAGCACGGAGGTGCCGACCACGCCCTGGTTCCCCGCGGCCACGGCCGTGATGACGCCGCGGTCGGCCGCATGGTCCAGCGCCCACTCCAGTTCGCGGTGCCCGGCGCTGGAGGGCCGCTCCGGCGCGACGCTCAGGTTCAGCACCCGGGCACCCGCGTCGACGGTCTCCACGATGGCGGCTGCGAGGTCCTCCGGCCACGCGGCCGAGACGAACCGTGCGGTGGCTCCGCCGGCGGTCCCGCCGGTCCCGAAGATGGGGCGCACCAGGAGCGTGCAGCCGGGGCAGATGCCGGGCGGATCCGACGTCCGGTTCGCGCCGAGCAGGCCGACCACGAAGGTGCCGTGACGGCAGGAGGGATCCTGGTCCGTACGGCCGCGGCCACAGTCGGCCCGGTGCCCGTTCCGGTTGCCCGTGTCGGCCCCCGCACCCCCGACGCCGCCGAGGCCGCTTACGCCGCTTACGCCGCCGGGCAGCAGGCGTAGGTGACCGCCAGCCAGTCCCGGGTGGTCGAGGGCGACGAGGCCGTCGACCACCCCCACGGTGATCTCCGGCCGGCCGGCGCTGCGCGCCATCAGGGACGTGAGCCCGACCTGGTCCAGCGGTGCCGTCATCGCATCGTCCTCGGTGCCGGAGGTCGTCGGCCGCGGGTCGTCACCGGACGTTCAGGCACGGCGGGTGGTGAACGAACGGCTCCCTGGGGACTCACAGTCCATCTGGCAGTCCTTCATGCACCGCTCGCAGCTGGCGCTCTCCGGCCCGCCACGGCATGCGGAGCGACATTCCTGCGGGCACTCGACCAGCCTGCAGAACCCGTCCTGCGGGACGATGGCCTGCCGGGGTCCGGCGAAACCGCTGCCGGACGTCGCCCGGTAGTGGCCTTTCGTCCGGTAGACCGCCGAATCGGCGGTGAAGCCCGGAACACTCATCTCACACCTCCTTGGTCCCGCACCGGCCGGGCGCGGGGTCAGCGGCGTCGTACGGGCACAGCTCGTTCGCCACGGCGGACCGGCGGACCGGCGGACCTAGGCGTCGCAGGTCGTCATGCACTCCCACCTGCACTCCTCGCAGGCGGCGCTGAAGGGATTGCGGTGACACTCACGCGAGCACAGGTGGCTGCACTCCAGCGCGCAGAGCCCCTGCGGGATGATGGCCGATCGGTGACCGGCGAGATCGCTGCCGGACGTCCTCCGGTAGTGGCGTTTCGTCCGGTAGACCGCCGAATCGGCGGTGAAGCCCGGAACACTCATCTCTCACACCTCCTTGGTCCCGCACCGGCCGGGCGCGGGGTCAACGGTCGTAGTAGGGACAGAGCTTGTTGACCAGGAAGGGGAAGGGCTCAGTCACGTCCACCCGGACGAAGAACTTCTCGCTCACGTCCGTCCGGCGGTGCGTGTAGCAGAGCACGACGTCGATGATCCGGCGGGCGCCGCTCAGTCGGGACTCGTGGAAGCTCACGCCGCTCAGCGAGGAGTCGGCGGCGAACGCCTCCACGGTCTTCTCGTAGATCCGCGGATAGCGGACGGCCAGGTAGTTGATGGCGCGGTGCTCGTCGGTGTCGCCCGCGTTATCGGCCAACTGCATCACGCGGCGCAGCAGTTCGTGGGAGGAGGCCCCGAACTGCTCGTCGCTCATTCCCTGGGGCTGGCCGATGGCGGCCACCAACTCGTCACTGGTGAAGCAGTAGATCTGCTCGAAGTTCACGACCGGGATCGTCAGGCCGTTGCAGAGGGAGGGCGGGGCGAGCGGCCCGCGGTGTCCGATGACCACGTCCAGGTCGGCGCCCTTGGGCTCCGGGCGGATGGCCTCGACCAGCCGGTCGAACTCCACCGGATCCCTCGGGCGGAGGATGTAGGTTTCGATTCCCTGCACACTCAGGACGTAGCACAACTGCCTTGCAAGGTAACGGTTCTCCGGCTGCGAGATCACCGCGCAGAGAGCTTGCCGGTCCGTCAGCTCCGCGCTCTGGGACCGGGCCACCGCCTGGGCGACCTCCTTCTCGACCGCCAGGCTCGGGAACAGGAAGTCGATCTGGCCGAGCACGTACACGTAGGCGTTGGCGGTCTCCGGTCCGCCGCTCTCCGCGGTGAGCGGCGCGGTGTCGCAACCGCAGTCCGCCGTGGCGACGGCGACGGTGGAGGCGGCGGCCGGGGCGAGGACCGGTTCGGCGCGGTCGGGCGCGGCCTGCGGCGGCCGGTCGTCAGCCGGGACTTTTGGCTGTGCCTGGAACTCCTGCTCCGTCGGCTGGTCCATGGTATGACTCCTCATGCCTTGCGGCTGCCTTGCGGACGCGGACGTGTCACGCCGGGTGGTCGCGGCCAGCAGTCACGATCGGTGACCCTGGCCCCTCGACAGCACCGCCCAGCGGTTGAGTGCGGCCGCTCGCCTTTCGCAGCCGCCGCAGGGCGTCTTGATCCCCATCGTGCTCGTCACGCGCCGGACGGCGTCCCCGAGGCCGATGTCCTCGTCCGTGACGAAGCCCGGCACACGCACCCGGTGGGGGCGATGCTCACCGTCACCACGACGGGCGTCGTCCCGCTTCTCGCCCTCGGTCATCTTCCTCACCCCTCGGGGGGGCGGCGGTCGCCGGCCGCGGCCGGCCGCCCGGGACTTCATGGGAACGGACAGTGATGAACAGCGTTGAAGCGTGGACACGTCGGCACGAGGATCCACACAGTCGCCCTGTCTCCAGCCTGCTCCCGTCGGGCACCGAGCGCACCCGGACGCGACGCCCGGGACGGGTGCGGGCTGCTCGCTCGGACGCGCCGCGCCGCCCGCGGTCCGGCGTGGCGCCCGCGGCCATGGCCAGGGGGCACGGACCAGGGGCACGGAGCGAGCGTCCGGGCCGCGCTTCGTGGCCGGTCATGGGGGTGGTCCCGTTCAGGGCGTTGGCGTTCACCGCCCCGGGCAGGTCCAGGCGTCGTGCCCGGATCCGCCCGGAGCGGTGCGGATGAAGCGCGGGGTGATGCCGCCGCATCGACGTCCTGTTCGCCATGCTCAGGACGGCATCCTCCGCCAGCCCCCCAACCCCCACAACCGGTTGACGAAGACCCTAGGGGCACCTTCAAGGAGCCAGAGCAGCTGGTCCTGCCGCCCGGACCACTCCACGAGGCACAGCGCCACCATCCGGGGCTTGCTCCTCACGGCCCGGGCCGCTGCTCCAGAGCGGGCAGGACCTTGTCCAGCGTGATCGGGAGGTTCCGCACGCGCACCCCGCAGGCGTGCCACACCGCGTTCGACACCGCGGCGGCCGTGCCGACGATGCCGATCTCCCCGATGCCCTTGGACCCCATGGCGTTGACGTGGGGGTCGTGCTCGGGCAGCCAGTGCGCCTCGATCCCGTCGACGTCCGCGTTGGCCGCGATGTGGTAGTCGGCGAAGTCGTGGTTGACGACGTGGCCGGTGCGGGGATCGAGCACGCTCTGCTCGTGCAGGGCCATCGACAGCCCCATCGTCATCCCGCCGACGAACTGGGACCGCGCCGTGCGCGGGTTGATGATCCGGCCCGCGGCGAACACGCCCAGCAGGCGCGCCACCCGCACCTCGCCCGTGTCGATGTGGACGCGCGCCTCGGCGAACTGCGCCCCGAAGGCGTGCATCGCGTAGCGGTCGTCGGCCGGACCGACGTCGCCGGACGCCTCGGCCCCGTCCGGCGGCTCGGCCCCGTGCTTCGCGCGGAAGGCGCGTGCGGCCTCGACGACGGCCGATCCCCAGGTCGTCATGCCCGAGGAGCCCCCGGCCACCGACGCCACCGGGTGGTCGGTGTCGCCGATCCGCACCTCCACGCGGTCCACCGGCACGCCGAGCGCGTCCGCCGCGATCTGCGCCAGAGTGGTCCATGTGCCGGTGCCGAGGTCGGCCGCCCCGATCTCGGCGACGTAACGTCCCCCCTCCCGCCGGATCGTCGCCGTCGACTTCGTCATGCGGCTGACCGGGTAGGTGGAGGCCGCGACGCCCGTGCCGACCAGCCAGTCACCACGGCGGCGCATCCCGGGCCGCGGATCGCGCCGCGACCAGTCGAAGCGCGCCGCGCCCTCCCGCAGGCAGCCGACGAGGTCGCGGCTGGAGAAGGGCTTGCCGGAGCCGGGTTCAACAGCGGGCTCGTTGCGGATCCGCAGCTCGACCGGGTCCAGTCCCAGGCGCTCGGCCAGCTCGTCCATCGCCACCTCCGGGCCGAACATGCCGGGGCACTCGCCCGGTGCGCGCATCCAGGAGGGCACCGGGACGTCGAGCGCGGCGAGCCGGTGCGTGGTCCGCCGGTTCGCCGAGGCGTACATCATCCGCGCGGGCACCCCGGTCTGCTCGGCGAACTCCTTGATGCGCGAGGTCTGTTCGACGACGTCGACCGCGAGCGCGGTGAGCCTGCCGTCCCGGTCGGCACCGAGGCGGCACCGCTGGACGGTCGGCGTGCGGTAGCCGGCGAGGGCGAACATCTGCTGCCGGGTCAGCGCGATCCGCACCGGCCGGCCGGGCACCGCGCGCGCCGCCATCGCGGCGAGCACCACGTTGACGTGCGGCTGCCCCTTGGACCCGAACCCGCCGCCCACGTACGGGCAGACGACCCGCACCCGCGCCTCGTCCAGACCGAACAGTGGCGCCAGGACGGCACGCGTCGAGTGGACGCCCTGGGTGGAATCCCACAGGGTGAGGAATCCGTCACCCGCCGGGTCCCACAGGGCCGCCGTGGCGTGCGGCTCCATCGGGTTGTTGTGGTACATCGCGGTGGTGTACGTCTCGTCGACGGTCACCGCCGCGGCCGCCAGCGCGGCGTCGACGTCGCCCTCGGAGGTGTCGGCGGGGAAGTCGGGGTTCACCTTCTCGGGCGCGTACAGGTCGTCGCGGTCGGCCCGCAGCTCGACGTCGTGCGCCTGCCGTGCGTAGCCGACCCGGACGAGAGCGGCCGCGTGCCGCGCCACCTCGGAGCTGTCGGCGACGACCAGGGCGACGACCTGGCCCCGGAAGGCGACCTCCTCGTCCTGCAGGACCGCCAGCTCGCGGTCCTCGGTGGAGGCCAGGCGTTCGGCGGTCGCGGGGGTGAGCACCGCGACCACGCCGTCGAGTGCCTCGGCGGCGGTGGTGTCGAGCGCGGTGACGCGACCTCGCGCGATCGTGGCCTGGACGGCGTGCAGGTACGCGGCGTCCGCCAACGGGGCGTCACCGGCGTAGCCGGCGGTACCCAGCACCTTGACCGCCCCGTCTCGGCGGGGCAGGTCGCGGCCGACGGCGTCCGGCTCGCTCGGGAACGTCATCGGGACTCCTCTCCCGCCAGGCAGCGCAGGGTGGCGGCGAGGGTTCGGCGCAACAACGGGATCTTGAACGCGTTGCCGCCGTCCAGCCCCTCGGCCGGCCGGGCACCGGCCAGTTCCGCGTCCGCGGCGTCCCGGTAGCTCCGCTCCGAGGCCGGTGCGCCCCGCAGCGCCTCCTCGGCCCGGTACGCGCGCCACGGTGCATGGGCGACGCCGCCGAACGCGACGCGCGCGTCCACGATCACGCCGTCCTCGACGTCGAGCGCCGCGGCGACGCTGACCAGCGCGAAGGCGTAGGACGCGCGGTCGCGCACCTTGCGGTAGGCCGAGCGGCGGGCGATCGGCGCGGCCGGCAGGTCGATCGCGGTGATCAGCTCACCGTGCTCCAGGACGGTGTCGCGCTCGGGTGAGTCGCCGGGCAGCCGGTGCAGCCCCACGAAGGGGACGGTGCGCTCCCCGGCCGGGCCGAGCACCCGCACCCGCGCGTCGAGCGCCGCCATGGCCACCGCCATGTCGGACGGGTGGACCGCGATGCAGTGCTCGGAGGCGCCGAGGACGGCGTGGTGCCGGGTCCACCCGCCGATCGCGGAACAGCCGGAGCCGGGCTCCCGCTTGTTGCAGGGGGTGGTGACGTCCTGGAAGTAGGCGCAGCGCGTCCGCTGCAGCGGGTTGCCGCCGACGGTGGCCATGTTGCGCAGCTGCCCCGACGCCCCCGACAGCAGTGCCTGCGACAGCACCGGGAAGCGCTCGCGCACCCGCCGGTCCGCGGCGAGCTCGCTGTTGCTGACCCCCGCGCCGATCCGCAGACCGCCACCGTCGAGCTCCTCGACCTCGGCGGGCAGGACACCGGCGAGGCCGACCACCAGCTCGGGCGCCACGACGCCCAGCTTGAGGTGGTCCACCAGGTTCGTCCCGCCGCCGAGGAACACCGCGCCCGGATTCCCGGCCACGCTGCGCACGGCGGCCGCGGCGTCGACGGGGCTGAGGTAGTCGAACGGCTTCACCCCGCCACCTCCGTGCCGGTCGCCCGGGGGCCGCCCGGCCGGGAGGCGCCCGCCCGCACGGCCGGGGAGGCCCCGGCCGCCTGCCGGACGGCGGCCACGATGTTGACGTAGGCTCCGCAGCGGCACAGGTTGCCGCTCATCCGCTCGGCCGCCTCGGTCCGGTCCAGCCGTGGCGATCCCGGGCCCTCGGTCACCGCGCTCGGCCAGCCCATGGCGAACTCGTCGAGCGCCCCGACCGCCGAGACGACCTGCCCCGGAGTGCAGAAGCCGCACTGGAGTGCGTCGCAGTCCACGAAGGCCCGCTGCACCGGGTGCAGGCCGCCGTCGGCGCCCGGTGGTCCGTCGCCGGTGGCCGCCCCGGCGGCGAGCCCTGCGGCGGTGACGACCTCGGCGCCGTCCTGGGAGACCGCGAGCGTAAGGCAGCTGAGCACGCGCCGGGTGCCGGACAGCACCGTGCACGCGCCGCACTGCCCGTGGTCGCACCCCTTCTTGGGGCTGGTCACCCCGAGCCGCTCGCGTAGGGCGTCCAGCAGCGTCGTGCGCGTGTCGACGGTCAGCCGACGCGTGACCCCGTCGACCCGTACGGTGATGTCCCTCTGCATCGCACGAGCGTCCCCGGCCCGGACGACGCCCACACGCCGCGCGGCCCGCCGTCACACCTGCGGCCGCAGGCCACGCCCCGGACGCGCGCGCCCGGCGCGGGCCCGTTGTCAGGGGGATGCCCTACGGTGGCGCCGTGGACGAGTACGGGAAGCGCGTCGAGTACGCGGTACCGGTCCTGCCGAGCCGGGACCTGGACGAGACCTCGGAGTTCTACGCCCGTCTGGGCTTCGAGCCGCGCGGGCGCTGGGACGGGGAGGAGGGCTATCTGATCGTCGTCCGGGGCACGGTCGAACTGCACTTCCGGTACGACCCCGGGGTGGACCCGTCGACCACGGCCGGCAGCTGCTACCTGCAGGTCCGGGACGCGGACGCGCTGCACGGGGACTGGGCGCGGCTCGGCGTGCCCACCGACCGGGCCACCGGCAGCCGGCTGATGCCACCCACCGACACCGGCCACCGGATGCGGGAGTTCGCGCTGGTCGACCGCAGCGGCAACCTGCTGCGGATCGGCAGCCCGTCCGGGCAGCGCTGAGCACCGACGCCGTCCGGAGGCGGGGCCGCCCAGCCGTCTGCCCGTCCGTCCGGTCCGAATACGAATACGCGCGGATCGGGGCTGCCGCGCCTTCTCGGGTCCTCCCGGGATTACGAGGACCGGCCGCACACGGGAGCGACCGGCCCTGCCTGTCGTACCAGCGGTCAGCCGGGCATCATGCCCATCTGCCGCATCATGGCCACCGCGTCCCAGCTCCACCAGCCTTCCTTGGCCTTGCCCTCCTCGAACCGCCAGATCGTCATGCCGGAGGACTCGATGATCTTGTGGCTGGCCGGGACGCCCATGTACTCGCCGATGTGCGTAGCGCGCCAGATCCAGCGGGTGCACACCTGATCGCCCTCGGCGATCTGGCTCCGGATATCGAAGGTGAAATCGAACGCGCGGCGGTAGCCCTCGATCATCTCCTTGACGGCTGCAGGGCCCACCGTGTCGCCGTCCACGGACGGGTCGTGGTCCCGGTAGTCCGGTGCGACCAGATCGTCGATGACGGACATGTCCCCGCCCGCGGGTTCCAGCAGCAGTCTGCGGGCCGCGTCCTTGAGGAACTGCTCGTCCCGGACCAGATCCAGGTTGGTGAAAGTGGGCGGCTCCTGGCACAGGGCCACCATCTCGCGGAAGATCCGGTCGGTTTCCGGCAGGGCGGAGTTGCGCATCGCCGCCTCGTACGAGGGGAACTCGACGATCTCCACGACGTGCCGGGCGTCCTCCCGGTCGGCACCGACCATCGTGTGGGTCGCGGTTCGCTTGCCCTGCGTCTGTTCGATCCAGGTGTCCATCAGCTGGTTGAGCTCGTCCGGCCGCTCCGTGCGGCACTCGACGATCTGCACAAAGGTCATCGTGAACCTCTCCTTCTGACACGCCTCGCCTACCGACGTGGCGACTCCACTGTGCCTGCGGGTGCGTCGCCTCGCGCTTCGGCGCAGGGGATCAGGCCCCGCCCCTGCATGCGACCCGCCAGCCGACGACGCGGCGCCGCACCGCCACACCGCCGCACGGCGGAGAGAACGGACAGTGGGCCATGCGTGGGACCCGACATCCCGCAAACAGCCGTGAACCTGGTCGGTACGGTCGAGCACTCCGTCCTGCAGCCTCTGCTGCCCCAGCAGGTGACCCGGGCCAGGGCCCTGCTGGAGCAGGCCACCGAGGGCGGCCCCGGCTCTGTTGGGGCTCCTCGAAACAATCGAGGATCTCCAGAGCCGCTCGCGTTCTCTACTTGATTGAGGGGCTCAACAAGAGGTCAGGGCCTCTCCTCGCAGCGTCACTCTGGCCCTGACCGGGCGTCATCGCTTCGGGGCGGCGGCGCCGGTTGTCTCAGCGGCTGGTGGGTGCGTTCCAGTCGACCAGTTGAACGATGACGCCGTTGGGGTCGCGGACCTGGAAGGCGCGCTCACCCCACTCCTCGTCCGTCAGCGGCATGGTGATCGCGACGCCTTCGGAGCGCAGGCGCGCCAGCTCGCCTTCGAGGTCCTCGACGACGAAGGCCAGGATCAGACCTGCGGCGTGCTCGTCGCGCTGGTCTGCCGGGAGGGACTCCAGCCCCCGCCGCAAGAAGATGACGTTCATCCCGGCGTCGTCGCGCGTCAGAGACGCGAAGCCGTCGGCGGCCATCTCCTCGCGGAACCCGAAGTGCTCGACGAGGAAGGCGCTGGATGCGGGGACATCGTCGACGTTGAGCGAAACGGCACTAGAGGTGATCTTCATGAAAACTCCTCCAAGATCGCACTGGGCACATTCCCTGTACGCCGTACAATGTACATAGTACGGAGTTTGATGGCAAGAGGACGACCCCACGCCAACGGAACGCCCCCACGCAACGGAACGCCTCCTTGCCGACGCCCGCCGCCGGGGTGACGTGTACGGGCCGTTCGACTTCACCCCGGAGATCACCATCGCTGCGCCGAGGGCCGCGAGGGCGCGGTGCGCCCGGACGGCCTGCTCTGGGTCGATCAACTCCAGCCCCATGCCCGCGACCGGCACGTCGCCAAGATGCTGCGCACCGTCCCGGCCGACGCCGCGAGGCTGGAAGACCTGGAGACCGACGGCTACGACGGCCACGTCCAGTGGCCGCTCGTCGATCGCGAGGCCGAGGCCATGCCCTGGTGGAAACCGACCGGCACCCGGCCCTGACCCATGCCACCACCGACACCTTGACGCCCGTCCCGGACTGCTGGGGCGCGGGCATCAAGGCGTCCGGCCCGCTCCCAGACCCCTCGCCTGCCGCGGCAGGCCGGGCCGGTGACCTCCAGCACGCGGGGCGACCGGCCGGCTGGAGGCCGCGAGCCGGAAGGCGATCCCGGCCTCGACGGCGGCACGCCGCGCCCGCAGCAGTTCGGTCAGGCCGGCCGAGACGGCCCCTGGCGTGGCCGCACCCGGAGAGCGTGCAGGTGGTGATCCATGACGAGAAGGACGACTGCTTCGGACTGTGGATCGTGCAGGAGGGCGCCCTGGCAGAAGCGTCGCTCCCGGCCACAGGCGTTACTACACTTCCGCGTCGGCTGCCTGCGACCCGCCGGAGCCGGGCGTGCCGTGGCGGCCGGAGACGGTAGAGACAGCCGCTCCGGGCTTGATCTTCGCGTCGCGCCAGGACCAGCTTCCCGCCTGGTCAAGCTGCGGGAGAGGCGCGCAGGCTAATGACCCTGAAAGCGTGAGCGGGGCCGTTTGTCTGACAGCTGCTTGGGGCGGGTCCGGTAGCTCTGAGCTGTGAGTTTCGCCCGGGTGATCCACTACTCATTCGGATGAATACGTACGGCTCGGCTTCTGGTGCGATACCGACGAGTGATAACAATTCTCTGCATGCTCGAACCGAGCAGCTAATTAGTATCATGATCGCACACGAATTGCACATGTTGCATCGAGAACGGATTCATTCTCATGGCATTCGCCCTCCGGAAGACACTCGCCCTCACCGCCCTGACGCTGACAGCCTCCTTCCTCCCGGTCGGGAACGCCGAGGCCGCGCCGGCGCTGCACCCGGGCGTCTACTGCCTGGCCGACGCCTGGGGCACGCCGAACGTCGGCACCAAGCCCTGCGACGCCGGAGACCAGGGCCAGCACTGGGCCGTGACCGGTGACCAGATCGCCCTGGCCAACGCCCGGGCCTACTGTCTCGCCAACCCCTGGGGCACCCAGGGCCTCGGCACCAAGGCCTGCGACGGCCGTGACCCGGGCCAGTACTGGAGCGTCCAGGGCGACAGGATCTTCCTCACCAATGCCCCGGCCTACTGCCTCGCCAACGCCTACGGCACGCCGAACGTCGGCACCAAGCCGTGCGACGTGAACGACCCCGGCCAGCACTGGGTGGTCTTCGGCGACCAGATCAGCCTGGCATACGCCGGATGATCTCCTCCCGCTGCCCGAGGCCGGTCCACCCGGCCCGGGCAGCGGGTTACAGGGGGGGAATTGCAGAATTGCACGCTCGGAAGTTCTCGGTTTCAGAGCGCGGGTAATAGGGCTGCGTCAATACGAGTATGCGGTCGCTTTCGCGCGCGCAGGGAGGTGTCCCCTTCACATCCAGTTCGGCTTGAAACGTTCACTCCAACGGGTGACTGTGTCATCCACCGTCGCCGAGAAGTACCAGCCCGCGAAGCCCTGGCCGCCCTTCGCTCAGTTGAACTTCCGCGCCACTCAGCCGCCTCGAACCGCCGGTTCCACCCATGCCCCAGCGGGAGCCGGCGGACCACACCGGTATCCACGAACCCGGGCTCGAACTCCACCCGCACGGCATCGCCGGCGTGACCGACCGGTACCTACCGGCGGGCGCCGCGGCGCCGACGCCCGAAGAACGCCCGAACCCGGTAGCACAGACATGCCCTGCGGCCGTTATAGGACCTGCGGCATCCGACTTCACCCGCATGGTGGCTTGCCCGGCCCAGCGGATCGTATACAGACTTCCTCCCGAACTTCCCTTCCCTCTTACCGAAGGACAGCGATGACCGACCCCAAGCGCGGATCCGAGGCCCTCATGGAAGCCTGGCGCAAGGCCGGCCAGCCGATCAGCGACGAGTTCGTCTCCGGCCTGGCCGACATCACGTCCGAGCTCGCCCTGGAGCGGATCCTCATCCGCGGCATCCCCCGCCCCGACGTCCTGCAGGCCACGTTCCGGGCCGACGGCAACAGCCACGGCGCACAGATCGGTTCGGTAGTTCAGCAGTTGGTCGACCTGGCCCACCGAACGGAGGTCGCCGACCACACCTCCCTCACCTGGCAGACCCGCGGGCTTCCGCCGGTGATCGACAGCCAGGTCATCGAGGTGTCCGTCGGGGTCGCCAACCGCGCCCGCTGATCCCCCGCCCGGGCACCTCGATGACCCTCCCCGGCCGGGCCGTCCTGCAGGTCCACCCCACCCGGCGCTGCAACCTCCGTTGCCTGCACTGCTACTCCTCATCCGGGCCGGACGTCGCGGAGACCACCCCGCTGCCCGTCCTGCAACGGGCGGTGGCCGACGCCGCAGCCCTGGGATACGACGTGCTCGGGGTGTCGGGCGGCGAGCCGACGCTCTACCGGCCGCTGGACGACCTGCTGCGCACGGCCCGCTCACAGGGCATGCGAACCACCGTCACCAGCAACGGCATGTTGCTCACCGACCGTCGGCTGTCCGAACTGTCGGGTCTGGTGGATGTGTTGGCCATCTCACTGGACGGCGTTCCGGACAGTCACGTGCGGATGCGCCAGGATCCCCGGAGTTTCGCGGCCATGGAGCGCAGGCTCCCGCTCGTCCGGGCCTCAGGGATCCCCTTCGGCTTCATCTTCACCCTGACCCAGTTCAACATCCACGAGCTGGCCTGGGTCGCCGACTTCGCCGTCACCGCGGGCGCTGCCCTGCTGCAGATTCACCCGCTCGAGGCCGAGGGCAACGCGGTGGGAGCCCTACCCGACGCGGTGCCCGACGTCACCGAGATGCTCTTCTCGGTGCTGGAAGCAGCACGCCTGCGGACATCGACGGACCTCGTCATCCAGCTCGACCTGGTGGAACGCGGGAACCTCATCTCCCAGGCCGACCGCTTTCTCCTCGGCGACAGTGGTGACGAGGGTGACGCTCAGGGGGACGGGCCGGTCGAGCGGCTCAGCTCCTGGCTGTCACCGCTCGTGGTCGAGACGGACGGAACGGTCGTGCCCTTCGCCTACGGGTTCGACCGCCAGTTCGCCCTCGGCAACCTTCACGAGGCACCGCTGTCCGCCCAGGCCCGCAACTGGGACCCGGTCCCCTTCCGCGACCTGTGCCGGAGGGTTCACACCGACCTGTCAGGTAAGCACGGACCCGCCTTCGCGAACTGGTACGACGAGGTCACCCGCGCCTCGCGGGCAAGCCTCGCCAGTTGAGCGGACAAGCCTGCGGCCCGGTGCCACCAGCGAAGGCCGCCAGACTGTGCGCTCACACTGGCGGTGCCCTCAATCACCTGGGCGTCCCAGCCGCGGCTCCTTACGTTCGAGGTGCGTGTCGGTCGTCAGACGACGTTCCGGTGATGGCTCGCCAGGCGTCCGCGGTCGTCGAGGACGTGGAAGGCGAGGGCGGGGCTGGGTGGAAGCCGACCAGGACGGGCAGTCCTTGCCCGGCACGGAGGAGTCGCACAGGGCGATGGTGGACCTGTCCGTGCGGTGGACCTGGTCGACGGCCGCCGTCGAGGCCTCCTCCCCGAGCAGGTGCCGACGAAAGGCGCTGCGTCGGCGTGGTTACCCGGGGGCACACCAGCACCGGGTGCCGGAACGCCGGCAGCCGGCGGGCCTGCTCGTACTCAACAGGGCAGGCCGTGGTCCGCGACGTCACCGGTCGCCACGACGGCGTCGAGGTCGTAGGGCATGGCGTTCAGGTAGTCCATGACCGCCCTGGTGCGGTCGGCGCTGCGCTGCTCGCCGTCGAGATGGGTGTCGCCGAGGTGGGCCGTCACGATCATATCCGCGAGCCTAGGCGGCAACTGGACCATCTGTAAGATCCAACTCCATGTCGAGGAATCGGTCCAGTTCCGGGTTCGACCTCCACGTCGAGATCGCCGCCGCCAGGGGACGGCGGTCAGGGCTGGAGGCGACTCTGCGGGAGGCGATCCGGTCGGGGCGGCTGCTGCTCGGCAGCCGGCTGCCGTCCACCCGCACGCTGGCCGGAGAGCTGGGGTTCGCGCGGGGCACCGTGACCGCCGCCTACGACCAGCTCGCAGAGGAGGGCTATCTGACGGTGCGTCCCGCCTCGGGCACACGTGTCGCCGAGGTACCGGTCGGCGATCCCGTGCCCGCCGCCCCGGTCACCGCCCCGGCGTCGGTCTGTCATGACCTGCGGCCCGGGCTTCCCGACCTCAGCGCGTTCCCCACGCGGGCCTGGCTCCAGGCGGCCCGCCGGGTCCTGGTCACCGCCCCCGCCCGGACCTTCGGCGCCGGGGACCCCCAGGGTCACCCCGCCTGCGGGCCGCGCTCGCCGACTACGTCGGCCGGACCCGGGGCGTGCTCACCACCCCCGAACAAGTCGTGATCACCACCGGCTTCTACCAGTCGGTCGGCCTGCTGGGCCGCGTCCCGGCGGCGGAGGGCGTCACCACCGTCGCCATGGAGGACCCCGGCCACAACACCTACCGCGAGGTGGTCCGGCGCGTCGGGCTCACCACGTCGGCGCTCACCGTCGACGCGGGAGGCGCCCGCCCGCGGGTGCGCTTCGGCCAGAACGGCACGGTCGCGGCGAACGACCCGGTCGAGCAGGAGAA
>NZ_JAKNTA010000190.1 GCF_022288725.1 Kitasatospora sp. A2-31
CGCTGGCGTCGAGGTCGAACTCGGCACCGGTCGTGGTGCGGACGTCCCAGCCGAGGCCGACGGTGACCGAGGACAGGCCGGGGGCCTCCTTGGTCAGCGAGACGTTGCCACCCTTGGAGAGGCTCACTGGCATGGTGTGTGCTGTCCCTTCGTTGCTTGTGCCCGGGATAACGCGGGAGGGCGGGGGCTTGGTTCCACGCTTCCCGGCAGATTCTCGGGGTCGCGGCCGGATCGGGCAACGACCGGTCGACGGCGGGTCAGATCCGCCGGAAGCGTCCCTGCAGCGACCAGACGTTGGGATTGTCGGCGAGATCGGGGTGCATGTCGAAGAGGTCGGCCAGGGTGTCCTGCAGGAAGTCGCGGGCCTCGCGCCGCAGGTCGCTGTGGCGGACCACGACCGGTTCCTCGTCCGGCAGCCAGGTGGCGCTGACCTCGACCCAGTTGAAGCGGCGCGCGAACCGCAGCAGCTCGGTGTTCTGGGTGAAGTCGAGGTCGGCGGTCTGCACCCGGGCCGAGCGGCTGCCGTCCGGATCCCGGTCGAGCTGCTCGGCGATGTCGCACAGCGCCCAGGCGAAGTCGAGGACCGGCACCCACCCCCAGGCCGTGGACACCTCGGCGCCGTCCGATTCCAGGTAGACGTCGCCGCAGAAGAGGTCGTACCGCAGCGCCTGGACCGAGGCGGTCCGGTAGTCCGTCTGCGGGGGGTCCGGGAAGCGGTTGGAGAGGGAGTAGCCGAGCTCGATCACACAGGCCATTGTCGGGGCTGCGGGCACCGGGGTTAAACCGGGTGACCGCCGCCACCGGGCACGGGATGATGGACGCATGCCCGAGCCCATCCGCGTACGGGGGTCGGTGGTCGTCCCCGACGCCGAGCTCGTCTGGCGCTTCTCCCGTTCCTCCGGCCCCGGTGGCCAGCACGTCAACACCTCCGACACCCAGGTCGAGCTGCGCTACGACCTGGCGGCCTCCGAGGCGCTGCCGGAGGTGTGGAAGCAGCGCGCCCTGGAGCGGCTGGCCGGACGGCTGGTCGACGGCCGGGTGCTGGTGGTCCGCGCCTCCGAGCACCGCTCGCAGTGGCGCAACCGCGAGGTCGCCGCGGCCCGGCTGGCGTCGGTGCTGGGGGAGGCCACCGCACCGCCGCCGAAGGCCCGCAGGGCGACGAAGCCCAGCCGCGGCATGGTCGAGCGGCGGCTGTCCAACAAGCGGCACCGCTCCGAGCTGAAGCAGGGGCGGCGGTCGCCGCGCGGCGAGTAGCCGGGCCGGCCGTGACGGCGGGCGGCTCCGCCCAGCTGCCGGGAGCCCCCGCGGGAGGAGAGGAGCGGGCGGGCGGCCCGGGCGGGGACCACGGGCCCCCAGAAGGGGCCCCACCGC
>NZ_JAKNTA010000191.1 GCF_022288725.1 Kitasatospora sp. A2-31
CCGCCGCACGCCGACGGCCGCCCCCGGGGCGCCCCGGGCGCTCACCCGGGGCGCTCACCCAGGGTCGCCGGGGCCCGCCGGGGCGCCCCGGTCAAGATCCCTCCGGGTGCGGGCCGCCCCTGTGAGGCCGGGCCCGAATGAGGCAGGATGGGAGGTGGAAAGGGCGGCCTCTCATTGCCGGCCACCACGTGCACTGAGGAAGAGGACCCCCATGAGCATCGACCCGTCGTCCATCCCGTCGTTCGGCGTGCCGCAGGGCGGGCAGCCCGGCGGCCAGGGCGGGCAGCCGGCCGGCCCGCCGCCGATCATCGTTCCGGACCAGGCGCTGGTGACCCAGCTGCTGGACCAGATGCAGCTGAAGCACGTCGTGGACGAGGAGGGCGACCTCACCGCCCCCTGGGAGGGCTTCCGCGTCTACTACATGTTCCGCGGCGATCACAAGGAGCTCTTCGCGGTCCGGGCGTTCTACGACCGCCCGTACCCGCTGGAGGCCAAGGGCGAGATCCTCGACCTGATCGACGAGTGGAACCGCGAGACCCTCTGGCCGAAGGTCTACACCCACACCCATGAGGACGGCGTGGTCCGTCTGATCGGCGAGGCCCAGATGATCGTCGGCACCGGCGTCAACCTGGACTACTTCGTGACCACCACGGCCAACTGGACCCAGGCCGCCGTCGGCTTCGAGCAGTGGATCATCGAGCGCCTCGGCCTGCAGAAGGAGATCGAGGGCGAGGAGGGCGAGGGCGAGGCCCCCGAGGGCTCCGACGAGGCCTGAGCCCCGCCGCCGAGAGCCCGACCCGCCGCCCCCGGCGGCCGGTTCGCGGCCGCGCGCACCCGTACGGCCCGCCACCGGCGCACCCGGTGGCGGGCCGTCCTTGTCCGCGGCCCCCGCCCGGCCCGAGGATGGGGCCCGACACCGAGGCGTGAGGAGCCGCAATGGGTACGAGGCCGCTGCTGAACCGCAGGCTGGACGGACTGGGCACGACGATCTTCGCCGAGATGTCCGCGCTCGCGACCGCCACCGGTTCGATCAACCTCGGCCAGGGCTTCCCGGACACCGACGGCCCCGAGGAGATCCGCGAGGCCGCCGTCCGGGCGCTGCGCGAGGGCCGGGGCAACCAGTACCCGCCCGGCCCCGGCATTCCGGAGCTGCGCAGTGCGATCGCCGAACACCAGCAGCGGTTCCGGGGCCTGGCCTACGACCCGGACACCGAGGTCCTGGTGACCGCCGGCGCCACCGAGGCCATCGCCGCCGCCCTGCTCGCCCTGCTGGAGCCCGGCGACGAGGTGATCGCCCTCGAACCCTTCTACGACTCGTACGCCGCCTGCATCGCGATGGCCGGTGCGGTCCGCGTCCCGCTC
>NZ_JAKNTA010000192.1 GCF_022288725.1 Kitasatospora sp. A2-31
ACCTTTCCCACACGCTCTCCCGCCGGGACACCCCCCGCGAGACGGGCTCCGCAGGACCGCCAGGGCGTCAAGGACGACACACCGCGGCCCGAGCGCGGCCACCCCACCTGCGCGCGACACCCGAGTCCCGGACCGGCGCCGCCGCTCCGGCGACCTCCGCCGCGGAAAGGAATGCGCGTCGTGACTGCAGAGACCTCCCAGACCCTGGACCGTGGCGTCCGGGTCCTCAAACTCCTCGCCGACTCCGAGCGCGGGCTCACGGTGACGGAGCTCGCGGCCCGGCTGGCCGTGAACCGGACCGTCGTGTACCGGCTGCTGGCCACCCTGGAACAGCACGGGCTGGTCCGCCGCGACATCGGCGGCCGGGCCCGGGTCGGCCTCGGCGTGCTGCGGCTGGCCCACCGGGTGCACCCGCTGCTGCGCGAGGCCGCGTTGCCGGCACTGCGCAGCCTGGCCGAGGACCTCGGTGCCACCGCCCACCTCACCCTGGTGGACGGCAGCGAGGCGCTGGCCGTCGCCGTGGTCGAGCCCAGCTGGACCGACTTCCACGTCGCGTACCGGACCGGGCTGCGCCACCCGCTGGGGGAGAGCGCCGCCGGGCGGGCGATCCTGGAGGCGCGCGGCTTCCCGAGCCAGCGCCGTCCGGAGCAGGGCTTCGTCATCACCCGCGCGGAGGAGCAGTCCGGGGCGTGCGGCGCCGCCGCGGCGCTGATCGGGCTGAGCGGGATCGAGGGCAGCGTCGGTGTGGTGATGCTGAACGGTCTCGTCCCGGAACGGGTCGGCCCCAGGGTGGTGGAGGCCGCCACCGAGGTCGCCGACGCCCTGCGGTAGTGCCGGGCACCGGCCCGGGTGTGTTTGGATTTCCCCTGTGTCCGACACCAAGCTGCCCCCGGCCCTGACCGCTCCCCGGACCCGCGCGCTGGCGCTGTGCGGGGCGCTGATCACCGCGCTGTTCGCCGTGGCCGGCTTCGTCCCGCTGCCCTACACGCTGACCTGGCCGGGCGTGACCGCGGACACCCTCGGCAGCTACCAGGGCAAGCCGGTGCTCACCATCACCGGTGCCCCGGTGCGGACCCCCTCGGGCGAGCTGCGGATGGTCACCATCTCGGCGACCAACCCGGGGGAGGAGACCACCTTCTGGCGTTCGCTGCGGGCCTGGTTCGACCAGGACGAGGCGATCCGGCCGACCGAGACCGTCTACCCGCAGGGCGACCCGGCCAAGGCGGAGGAGGTGACCGCCCAGCAGATGGTCGAGTCGCAGGACAGCGCCACCACGGCCGCGCTCTCCTACCTCCACCTCTCGCCGGACCAGGTGAAGGTGAAGGTCGACCTCGGCGACATCGGCGGGCC
>NZ_JAKNTA010000193.1 GCF_022288725.1 Kitasatospora sp. A2-31
CCAGCCGCTCCCCCAGGCCGAGGTCGGCGAGGATCTCCAGGCTGCGCAGGTTGAGGGTCTTGCCGCGCGAGCCGGTGTGGAATTCCTCCGCCCGCTCGATGATCCGGACCTCGACGCCCTGCCGGGCCAGTGCGCACGCCAGGGTCAGCCCGGTCGGTCCCGCGCCCACGATCACCACACCCGTCGCGTCCACCCCGGTCATCCCCGTCGCCGCCTTCGTCGTGTTCTGCATGGTCGTCATGGCTCCCCGCCCGTCTCGGTGTTGTCGGCTGCTGTCGACACGCACCATGAAACCGCAACTCGGTAACGAATGCAACCTAGTAACAAATGTTTCCGGGTTAGGATCTGGGCATGACTTCCAGCGAACCGGACCCGGGTCTGCGGACCCTCAAGAAGCAGCGCACCCGGCAGACCATCGCCGACGTGGCCATCGCCCTGTTCCTCGACCGCGGCTTCGACCAGGTCTCGGTGGCCGAGATCGCCTCCGCCGCCGAGGTCTCCAAGCCGACCCTCTTCCGCTACTTCGCCAGCAAGGAGGAGCTGGTCCTGCACCGCTTCGCCGACCACCTCGGCGAAGCCGGCCGGGTGGTGAGCGAGCGCGCGGCCGGGCTGACCCCGCTGGACGCCCTGGAGCGCCACCACCAGGAGGGCCTGGCGACCCGGGACCCGAACACCGGACTCAACGACGCCCCCGAGGTGATCGCGTTCCTCCGGCTCGTCTACGAGACCCCCAGCCTCTCCGCCCACCTGCGCGACTACGTCGACGCCGACACCCGCGCCCTGGCCGAGGCGCTCGACCCGGACGGCGGCATGGCCGCCCGCCTGCTCGCCGCCCAGTACACGTCCGTCCGCCAGCTGCTCGCCCGCGCCACCTGGACCCGCCTCGCCGCCGGCCAGGACATCGGCGCCGTCGCCCGGCAGGCCGCCGACGACACCGCCGAGGCGTTCGCCCTGCTGCGCGACGGCGCCGCCACCCGCGGGTTCTGACCCCGGCCGTGACGCCCCCGGTCGCCACCTGCCGGCGGACCGTGCGGCATCTCACCGACGACCCTCTCTGGTTCGTCCGCGTCCCGATGTGGTGAGATGTGCCCGTCAAGAGGTGTTGGCCGCTGACGGGGGTGTGTGGTGAGAAGTGGACGGCTGCTGGGGACAGGACTGGACGGGGACGCGGTGCAGCTCGCCGCGGCCGGGCTGGTCCGGCTGACCGCGGAGGACTGGCTGGGCGGAGCGGCCGGGGCCCCGGCATGGCTCTCGCACGTCCGGGCGGCCGCGTTCGCGGACACCTGGATCGCGTTCGGCGAGACCGCGGCGCCGGGCCTGCGGGTGCCGGCGGGGGCGG
>NZ_JAKNTA010000194.1 GCF_022288725.1 Kitasatospora sp. A2-31
GGGGCCCGGACCGGGACGGCTCGGGCGGTCAGGTCTCCGCGAGCGCCGGGCTGGAGGCCGGCGCGGACGGCGACCCGCTCGACGGCGCGACCGGCAGCGAGTACACGTTCCCCGGCGAGACGATCTCGGTGATCGCCTGCGCGAACAGCGTCGAGGGCGCCGAACCCCGGTACGCGATGTCGGTGTTCAGCAACACCACCAGCGTCGCCTGCGCCGACGGCAGGTAGACCGCCACGCTCTGGTAGCCCGGCAGCGAACCGTTGTGCCCGATCCAGCCGTGGTTCACGAACACCCCCAGCCCGTAGCCGAGGCCCGGATCGCCCGACGGCGGGGTCTGCAGCCGCTCGGCCTGGGTCGCCGGCTTCAGCAGCGTGCCGGTGGCCAGGACCTTCGCCCATTTCTGCAGGTCGGGAAGGTCCGAGATCATCGCTCCCGCGGCCCAGCCCCAGGACGGGTTCCAGTCGGTGGCGTCCTCGATCGCGCCGCTCTGCGTCTGGTTGGTGTAGCCGCGGGCGTGCGGCTGGGGGAACGCCGCGTCGACCGGGAAGACCGTCCGGCCGAGATCGGCCGGCTCGAACACCTGCTGTTCCAGGAAGGCGCCGAGCGGCTGTCCCGAGACCTTCTCCACCACCAGGCCGAGCAGGATGGTGTTGGTGTTGGAGTACTCGAAGTCCGTGCCCGGCGGGAAGTCCGCCGGGTGCGCGAAGGCGTAGGAGAGAAGCTGCTGCGGCGTGAACTCCCGGTGGGGGTCGGCCAGCAGGGCCTGCACGAAGCCCTGGTCCGAGGTGTACGGGAAGAGGCCGCTGCGCATGTTCGCGAGCTGGCGCAGGGTGATCGCGTCCCCGCCGGGCACCTCCGGGACGTACTTGGAGATCGGGTCGTCCAGACCGACCCGGCCCTGGTCGACCAGCCGCAGCACCCCGGTGACGGTGAAGGTCTTGGTCTCGCTGCCGATCCGCATGTTCAGCCCGGTCACCATCGGGATGCCCGCGATCTTGTCGGAGACCCCGAAGGCCCGGATGTAGCTGTCCCGGGGGGTGGTGAGCGCGACCATCACGCCGGGAACGGAGGCCTGGTTCAGCACCCGCTGCACCGCGGCGTCCAGCCGGGCCGTGACGGCCGGGGTCAGCTCGGCCACGGTACCCGGGGCCGAGGGCGAGCCCGAGGTCGACGGGGAGAACGTCGGCGAGCCGGTGGGGGAGACGGTCGGTGAGGGGCTGAGCGCGGCGGGCACGGCGGTGGCCGGCCCCGCGGGCGCCGGCCCGGGGTCGGCACCGCCGGAGCAGCCGGCGCCGGCCAGTAAGCCGGCCACACCCACCGCCGCCGCGGCCGCCCCCC
>NZ_JAKNTA010000195.1 GCF_022288725.1 Kitasatospora sp. A2-31
CCCGGGGGGGGGACCCCCCCCCCCCCGCCCCCGCCGTGCACCCGCCGATCAGCCCGGTGGCCGGGCCGATCGAGGTCGTGTCCCCGCCGACCGACGGGCGGGCCAGTGTGCGAATCGTGATCACCCCCGAGGAGCCGGTCTTCGCCGGCCACTACCCGGACTTCCCGATCTTCCCCGGCGTCTGCGTCCTCGAATGCGCCCACCAGGGAGCCCGCGTCACCGCCCCTGAGCCGGTCGAACTGATCGCGGTGGACTCCGCCCGTTTCAGCGGCGCCGTCTACCCCGGCGACACCCTCGTCATCGACCTCACCTGGCGCCGGACCGAGGACGGCTGGCAGTGCCGGGCGGCCGCCGCCACCGGGAACGGGCCGGCGGCCTCCATCCGCCTGCGCTTCGCCACCACCGATGGAGGGGCACGATGACCGCTGTCGAGTCGACGCCGACCGGCGACCCGGCCCCGGCGGTCGTCGACCTGCTGCCGCACCGCTATCCGATGCTCCTGGTGGACCGCGTAGTGGAACTGGTGCCGGGGGAGCGGATAACGGCGACCAAGGCCGTCACCCACAACGAGCCCTGGTACGCCGGGCTGGTCCCAGGCCAGGACCCGGTCTACCCGCTGCCGTTGCTGATCGAGTCCTGGGGACAAGCGGCCGGTGTGCTCGCTTCCGCCACCGCACCCGACGCCCGCGGCCAGGTCATGCTGTTCGGCAGCGTCACCGCCGCCCGCTTCCACCGCCCCGTGCGTCCCGGTGACCTGGTCGAACACCTGGTCAGGGTCGACCGCATGCTCGACGACTCGGTGGTCTTCGAGGGTGAGAGCCGCTGCGCCGGGGAGCCGGTGATGTCGGTCGAGCGCATGGTGATGGCCTTCCGGCCGGCGGCACTGCTGCGCCCCGCAATCGCCGCCCCGTCGGCCTGACCGAGGAGAGACACATGACTGCGACACCCAAGCCTTCCAAGTACTGGATGTTCACCAACGAGTTCACCCAGAACCCCTTTCCGATCCTGGAGTACATCCGCTCGCAGGGACCGGTCTGCGAGGTGCCGCTGCCCGGCGCCGGCCGGGCCTGGGTGGTGACCCGTTACGAGGAGGCCAAGGAAGCGCTCGCCGACCCCCGGCTGAGCCGCGACATCCACTACCACTACAAGCTGATCGCCGAGCGGACCGGACAGCGGGTGGTGCCCCCGCCGGAGAACTCCAACCACCTGGCCAACCTCGAGCCGCCGCGGCACACCCCGCTGCGCCGTGCGATCAGCTTCGCCTTCACCCCCCGCCGGGCGGAGGCCATGCGCCCCAAGGTCGTGGCGATGGCCGACGAGCTGCTGGACAAGC
>NZ_JAKNTA010000196.1 GCF_022288725.1 Kitasatospora sp. A2-31
CCCCGACTGCGACCTTGCTCACGATGCCGTTCATGCCCGCCGTGCCCTCTCTGTCCGATGTCCGTCCGCCCGGCCCGTGCTCCCGGGCCGGAGATGTTTCCATCCTGGGGCCGACCCGCCTGCCGGGTCGTCACCACGAGGTCGCGACCGTTCCTCCGACCGTGGGGGTACGGCCTCCGCCTTCAGGAGTACACGCGGCGCACCGGCCCGGGGGTTCCCGGCCGCGCCGTGCGGTCAGACGCCTGCGGGAGCGGGCTGCGCGACCGGGAACGGGCGGCCGTCCAGAGTCCAGTGGGGATCGATGGGCCGACCGAGTGCCGCGTATACCTGGGCGGCGACGTCCGGGTGGCGGATCTCGCCGGTCGGCGGGGCGGCCGGGATGCCGGGACCGGCGCAGGCCACCCACGCGGTCCGCTCCTCGGGGGTGCGGCCGCCGTGGCCGCCGGCGTCGACGTGGCCGTGGTCGGTGACGACGATGACCGTCCATGCCTCGTCGGCGTGGTCGGCGCGGCTGCGGACGGCGTCGAGCAGCCGGCCGAGGCGCTCGTCGGCGGTGCGCATGGACGCCCGGTACTCCTCGCCGCAGCCGAGGAAGTGCGCGGTCTCGTCGACGGCTCCGAGGTAGACGAAGGAGGCCTCCGGGTCGGTCGTGGCCAGGACGTGCACGGCTTCGCGGGTGACCTCCTCGTCCACGGCTTCCCAGGCCTCGGGGGTGTCCGCCGCGGGCGCGACGTACGAGAGGCGGCCCGGGGCGCGGAACAGCGGGCCGCCGGACTCCTTGATCATCAGCGGGTCCCAGCCGGCGGCGACGAAGGTGCGGCGGCCGTCCTGCCGGGCGAGGCGGGTGGCGAAGTCGGGGAACACGTCCAGCCGGTTGCCGGCGAGGTGGTTGCCCCAGACGCCGTGCTTGGCGGGCTCGACCCCGGTGACGATGGTGGCCCAGCAGGGGCCGGACATGGTGGGCGTGGAGCCGGCCACCGTGACGGGCGCCAGGAACCCGGCCTCGGCCACCTCCGTGAGCCGCGGCATCGGGACCCGGCCCAGCAGGTCGTACCGGACGCCGTCGATGCCGACGACGAGGACCCGGGGGCGCGGCAGCGGAGGTGTGGACATGGCGCGGTTCCTTTCACGTGGCGCGGCCGGCGCCCCCGATCCGGGGCCGCGCCGACCGCGACATGTTCCACGCACTGCCGGTCCGGGACGTGTCGGCAGCCGGAACAGCGGGTGTCCGGCCGGTGTCGCCCCCCTGCCCCCCGCCCGGGCAGCGGAGGGGCCGGACGTCCCGGCGGCGCACCGGTCGGCGCCGCCAGCCGACCCGCCGGAGGCGGG
>NZ_JAKNTA010000197.1 GCF_022288725.1 Kitasatospora sp. A2-31
CCCGCCGGTCCCCTCGGGGGACCACTGGGCCAGCGCGCGTTCGGCGAGGTCGCGGCCGGCGTCGAGCAGGCCGCGGTGCCAGAGGTAGCGGACCGATTCGACGATCCACTGCCGGACCGCCGGGTCGGCGCTCCCGACGGCACCGGACGGCCAGAGGTGGGGCAGCAGTTCGGCGTACCGGGGCCAGTTGTCCGGGGTGTCGGGGTCGCCCGGGGAGTCCAGCGCGAGCGCGCGGTGCACGACGGCCCGCACCCGGGCCCGGTCGGCCTCGGCGGTCTGGTCGCGCAGCAGCGCCTGGGTGATCCGGTGCACGCTCAGCGTTCCGCCGGTCTGGTCGTACCGGGCGAGGTTGAACTGGTTGACGGTGCGCAGGATCTCGCCCATCGCGAGCCGGCCCTCCGGGGCGCCCGCAGGCAGTCCGACGGCCTCGGTCACCGGCGCGCTGTAGAGCAGCCGGATCGGGATGGCGTCCGGGCCGAGGAAGCCGCAGACCTCCAGCAGCCGGGCGGCCGGGGCGTTGATCCGGCGCAGGTCGGCGCCGGCGATCCGCCAGGTGGCGGCGGTGACGGTGGAGTACTCGGCGTCCGCCCGGACCGACCGGTCGAGGATGTCGGTCAGCGTCTCGTCCAGCAGCTCGGCGTAGGTGGCGGCCGGCATCGGGGTCTCGTGCAGCCAGGCGGCGGCCTGGCCGACGGCGAGCGGCAGGTCCCCGAGGAGTTCGGCGATCCGGTCGGCGTCGACGGCCGGGACGCCGGCGTTGAAGCGGCGGACCAGCTCGACGCTCTCCGCCCGGTCGAAGACCTCGACCTCGGTCCGGCCGCGGTGGCGGGCCCAGCGCCGGTCGCGCGAGGTGACCAGGACGTGGCCGTCGGCGGAGCCGGCCGGGAGCCAGGGGGCGAGGTGCTCCGGGTCCTCCGCGTTGTCGAAGACCAGGAGCCAGCGCGGGTACGGCCGGCCCCGGCCGAGCGCGTCCAGCACGGCCCGGGCGGTCCGGGCCACGTCACCGCTGCTCTCCAGGCCGAGCTCGGTGGCGAGTCCGGCGAGCCGTTGCGGCACGCCGGCCGGCTCCTCGGCCGGCACCCACCAGACCACGTCGTAGGTGGGCGCGAAGCGGTGCGCGTACTCGACCGCGGCCTGCGACTTGCCGACCCCGCCCATGCCGTACAGGACCTGCACGGGTTCGGCCGCGGGGCCGAGGGTGAAGCCGTCCCGCAGGGTCTCCAGCAGGCGGCCGCGGCCGGTGAAGGAGGGCAGCCGGGGCGGGAGACCCTGCACGGCGGGCCGCCCGGCCGGGAAAAGGGCGGGCGGCGGTGCGGGGGCCCCCCCC
>NZ_JAKNTA010000198.1 GCF_022288725.1 Kitasatospora sp. A2-31
GGGGCCCCCCCCCCGCGGGGCGCGAGCCCCGCAGGGGCCCCCCAAACCCCCCCCGCCGCCGGAGCGGGCGCGCCGCGGCGGCCCGCCCCCAGCAGGTGCGGCCCGCCCTGCAGCAACTGCTCGACGCGATGGAGGGCGTCCCGGCGTACGTGCTCGGACGGCGGCTGGACATCGTCGCGTGGAACCGGCTCGGCAACGCGTTGACCGGCGACTTCTCCGCGATGCCGCCGGAGCAGCGGAACATGGCCTGGCACGTCTTCCTGGACCCGGCGGCGCGTGAGCTGTACGACGACTGGGAGGGCAAGGCCACGGACGTGGTCGGCATCCTGCGGTTGGAGGCCGGCCGGGACCTCGACGATCCCCGGCTGGCCTCGCTGATCGGTGAACTCTCGCTGAAGAGCGCGGACTTCCGCCGGCTCTGGGCCGCGCACGACATCCGGGACAAGGGCCACGGCACCAAGGACCTGCACCACCCCGTGGTCGGCCGGCTGACCCTGCGCTACGAGACGCTGCGGCCGGCCGGCGATCCGGACCAGGTGCTGGTGACCTACCACGCCGAGCCCGGCTCGCCCTCGGCCGAGTCGCTTCGTCTGCTCGCCAGTTGGGCCGCGACCGGGCCGGCCGAGGGTGTGGGATCCGCCACGCCGGCCGCCCCCGCCGAGGGCCGGGAGTCCCCGGCGGAGCGGCCCCGTTAGGCCGGTGGTCCCGGGCCGGTCGGGACCACCGGCTCTGTCCGGGACCCTCCGCCGGGACGTTCACTGGAACTGCGCACCCTCCGGGCCCTGCCCTGCCCGGAACCGGCCCGGTCCGCCGATCGGGCCGGTTCGCGAGGTGAACAGAGCGTGTACGTCGAGCATCTGACGGATCGTTAGGCTGCTGGTCATGGAGATCAGCAGCAGCGCCGCGTCCACCGAGTACGACCGGTTGATCGCGCGCCACCACGCCATGCGCCTTCGCCGGCAGATCCTCGCGCCGGCACCCGCGTTCCCGGCACCCGCGTTCCCGGCACCCGCGTTCCCGGCGACCGCGTTCCCGGGGCCGGCGGACGGACGGGGCGGCGCGCCGTCCCCCACCGGCCGGTCTTACGACGGTGCGGCCGACCAGCGGCTGATCCTGCGCACCCTCGGCCTGGTCACCCCGTTCGCGGACCTGATCGACCACCTCTATCGGTTCATGTTCCTGCGCCGCCCCTACTTGCGCTCGCTCTTCCCGGCCTCCATGGAGTTCCAGCGGTCCCACCTGGAGCGGATGTTCACCTACCTCGTCGAACACCTCGACCGGCCCGCCGAACTCGCCGACACGCTCGGCCGACTCGGCCGCGACCA
>NZ_JAKNTA010000199.1 GCF_022288725.1 Kitasatospora sp. A2-31
AGGCGGAGAGTGCGTTGGGGCTGGCGTAGGTGACGATGCCGTCGGCGTCCAGCCGGATCAGGCCGTCACCCACCCGGGGCGCGGCGTCCATGTCGGCCTGCTCGACACCGGGGAACGGGAACGCCCCGGCGGCGATCATCTGGGCCAGGTCGGAGGCGCTCTGCAGGTAGGTGAGCTCCAGCCGGCTGGGGGTGCGCACGGTCAGCAGGTTGGTGTTCCGGGCGATCACCCCGAGCACTTTGCCCTCGCGCCGGACCGGGATGGACTCGACCCGCACCGGCACCTCCTCGCGCCACTCCGGGTCGCCCTCGCGCACGATCCGCCCCTCGTCGAAGGCGGCGTCCAACAGCGGGCGGCGGCCGCGGGGGACGAGGTGGCCGACCATGTCGTCCTGGTAGGACGTCGGCCCGGTGTTGGGCCGCATCTGGGCCACCGAGACGTAGCGGATGCCGTCCCAGGTGGGGATCCACAGGACGAGGTCGGCGAAGGAGAGGTCGGAGAGCAGCTGCCACTCCGAGACCAGCATGTGGAGCCACTCCACATCGGCACCGGTCAGGGTGGTGTGGCGGCGGACGAGTTCGTTCAGCGAGGGCACACCGCGAGCGTAGCTCCAGGCCGGGCGGGCGGGCCCGTCGCACCCGTCCGCGGGCGGGCTGCCGGGCGGACTGCGGGGGCCCGGGCGGGACGTCGAGTTGTCCAGACCAATTTCCGGGGATCCCTGGACAATGCAGATTGGTCTAGTCCACAATGGAAGGGCACCAAGGAGGAGCCCACCGCGCAACTGCCCTGACCCGCGCACGGCTTCTCCTCGGTCGGACGCCACCGGGCGAGGACCCCGCACAGTCCTCGACCGGCCTCGGCGCCCGACGACAGCTCCGGGCTGCGGTGCCGCACGGGTTGAGGGTCCCGTGTCGGCGCCGTGGCCCGTAGTGCTTTCCGCCTCGGCGGGGGGCGCACCCGGCTTCCCCAGCCGCTCAAAGGCCGAGCCCCCGTCCACACCCTGTGGACGGGGGCTCGGCCTTGCGCACGCCGCCCGGGCGACGACCGGCACCGCAGCGCCGACCGTCGGCCCCGGGCCAGGAGCGGCCCGGAGGCGAGCGGGCGACCCCGCCCCGAGCCGAAGGACCGCGCCGGGGCCGAAAGGGAGAAGCGAGGACGACCCGAGGCACGAGGGACGTTGGAGCGCCGACCGTCGGCCCCGGGCCAGGAGCGGCCCGGAGGCGAGCGGGCGACAGATCAGTGCGTCTCGGTGACCTTGGCGAGGGCGCGGGGGGCGTCCGGGTCCTGGCCGCGGGCGATGGTGACCTCGTAGGCCAGCAGCTG
>NZ_JAKNTA010000002.1:0-62830 GCF_022288725.1 Kitasatospora sp. A2-31
GGCACCCGGTCGGTCCGCGGCCCGGCGCCGCAGCCGGGCGGCGCGGACCGGGATCGCCGCGGTGCTGGCGGCGACGGCGCTGCTGGGCACGGCCGCCGTACCGGCGACGGCGACGGCCCCGGCCCCGGCCTGGACGCAGCGGCAGGCCCGCGCCTGGCTGCCCGAGCCCACCGGGCCCCACCCGGTCGGCACCACCACGCTGCACCTCACCGACACCGGGCGGCAGGACCCGTGGAAGCCGGACCGGGCCCGCGAGCTGATGATCAGCCTCTGGTACCCGACCGCGCGCCCCGCCAGCGGCGACGACCGCGCCCCCTACATGGACCCGCGCGCGGCCGAGCACTTCGGCAGCGCGGACGGCGCCGCCGTCTTCAACTACCGCACCGAGCCCGGCCGGACGGCCTGGCAGGGGATCCGCACCCACGCCCGCCAGGACGCGCCCGCGCTGCCCGGCCGCGGCCCCCGCCCGGTGGTGCTCTACTCGGCCGGCCTCGGCGACCCGCGCACCTGGGGCACCGGCCTGGTCGAGGACCTCGCCTCCCGCGGCTACGTGGTGGTCACCGTGGACCACACCTACGACGCGTCCGAGGTGGTCTTCCCGGACGGCACCCGCGCCGACTCCGTCCTCCCCGGCATGGCCGGCCCGGGCCTGGACGTCGGCGCCCTGCTGCGCAAGGTCATGCGGACCCGGGTCGACGACACCCGCTTCGTCCTGGACGAGCTGGCCGCGCTGCGCACCGACGGGCGGCTGCCGGCCGGCCTCGGGGCCTCGCTCGACCTGGGCCGGATCGGCATGGTCGGCCATTCGGCCGGCGGGTTCACCGCCGTGCAGACCATGCACGACGACCCGCGGATCGCGGCCGGGATCGACATGGACGGCCAACTGCACTTCCCGGGACCGGACGGCACCGGCGTCCATCCGGCCAGCGTCGCCGAGGACGGCCTGGACCGACCGTTCCTGCTGATGGGCACCGGGAGCGAGGACTCCGGTGACTACCACCACCAGCCCGGCTGGGATGCGCTCTGGCAGCACAGCAACGGGTGGAAGGCGGACGTCACGCTCACCGGCTCCCGGCACGGCTCGTACACCGACGCGCAGTCGCTGCTGCCGCAGGTCGCCCGGCAGGGCGCCGTGTCGGGGGAGGCGCTGCGCTCCGACGTCGGGGACGTCCGGCCGGAGCGCGCCGTGGCGGCGACCCGCGCGTACGTCGCGTCGTTCTTCGACCGCTGGCTGCGCGGCCGCGACGACCACCTCCTGGACGGGCCCTCGCCGCGCTTCCCGGAGATGGAGTTCGCGCGCTAGTCCCGGCCCGCCGTCCCCGCGGGCCGGTGAGCCCGCGGGGACGGCGGCGCGGCCACGACGACGGCATGGCCGGGGCGGCTGACCAGCCTGCGAGGACGGCGGCACGGCCGGGACGGCGGCGGGCGCCACCAGCGCGTGGCACCCGCCGCCGGCCGGTGGGCAGCTGAGCCGGGCTCAGCTGCCCAGGACCACCACCCGGCCGGTGGTGAGACCGTCCGCGACCTGCTGGACGGCGTCCGCCGCCCCGGTCAGCGGGAGGCGGGCGGTCACCAGCGGGCGGACCACGCCGGCCGCGGCCAGCTCGGTGAGCTGTTCGTGCGCGGCCCGGACCGCCTGCGGGTCGTGGGTCCCGTACAGGCCCCAGTGCAGCCCCAGCAGGCTGTAGTTCTTCACCAGGGCGTGGTTGAGCGGCGGCGCCGGGATCCCCCCGCTCGCGAACCCGACGACCACGATGCGGCCCTCGAACGCGACGCACTTGGTGGAGCCGGTGAACGCGGCGCCGCCGACCGGGTCGAAGACCACGTCGGCGCCCCGCCCGCCGGTCGCCTCCTTGACCGCGGCGACGAAGTCCCCGGCGCTCCGGTCCACCACCAGGTCGGCGCCGAGCTCCTTGGCGACCGCGGCCTTGGCGGGGCCGCCGACCACGGCGATCACCCGCGCGCCGGCCGCGCGGCCGAGCTGGACCGCCGCGCTGCCGACCCCGCCGGCCGCCGCGTGCACCAGCAGCGTCTCGCCCGGCCGCAGCGCGGCCCGCCGGTGCAGCGCGAACCAGGCCGTCTGGTGGCCGATGTGCAGCGCGGCCGCCTCGGCGTCGTCGAGGGCCCCGGGCGCCGGGAACGCGGCCGCGGCGTCCAGCAGCGCGTACTCGGCGAAGGCACCGGCGGGCAGCACCGGGTTGCCGATCACCCGCTCGCCCGCCCGGGGGCCGTCCACCACCTCGCCGCACAGCTCGACCCCGGGGGTGAACGGCAGCGGCGGGCGCACCTGGTACTGCCCCCGCACCATCAGCGCGTCGGGGAAGTTCACGGCGGCGGCCCGCACCCGGACCAGCAGCTGCCCCGGCGCGGCCACCGGCTCCGGAACGTCCTCGGCCAGCCGCAGCACCGCGCGCGGCTCGCCCCACTCGTGCACCTGCCAGGCCCTCACAGCGCCGCGCTCCGTTCCAGACCCTGCTGGAGCCGGTTGACGCCCGCCAGCCAGCGGTCCGGGTCGGTGGCCCGGACGGCGTAGTACTCGGCCACCTCCGCATGCGGCAGGACGAGGAAGCGGTCCTCGCGCAGCGCGGCGAGCAGGGCCGCGGCGACGTCCGCCGGCTCCAGCGCGGTCGGGGCCAGCAGCGCCTCGCCGACCGCGCCGGCCGCGGTGAGCATGTCCGTCCGCACGCCCTGCGGGCAGAGGGCGTGCACCCGGACGCCGCGGTGGCGGTAGGTCGCGGCCAGCCACTCGGCGAAGGCGAGCGCACCGTGCTTGGAAACCGCGTACGGCGCCGAGCCGAGCATGGTGAGCAGCCCGGCCGCCGACACGGTGGAGACGAACCGGCCGGCACCGCGCTCCAGCCAGCGGGGGAGCAGCAGGTCGGCGGCGCGGACGTGCGCGAGCACGTTGACCTCCCAGGCCGTCGCCCAGGCGCCGGCCGACGCGCCGGCCCCGCCGACCGGCGCGACCCCGGCGTTGGCGCACCAGACATCGATCTCGCCGAGCGCGGTCCGGGCCCGGTCGACCAGGTCGGCCACGCCCTCGGCGGAGGCGGCGTCGCCGGGGGCGGCCGTGCCGCCGCACTCGGCGGCCACCGCACCGGCGGCCGCGGCGTCCAGGTCGTTGACCACCACGCGGGCACCGGCCGCGGCGAAGGCGCGGGCCAGTGCGGCCCCGATGCCCCGGCCGGCGCCGGTCACCACCACGCCCTGCCCGGCGAAGTCCCCGCCGGCCCCGGCGCTGCCGCCGCCGGTCCCGGAGGGCCCGGTGGGCTCCGCGGCGGCGCTCACAGCCCGCCGCCCAGGGTCACGCCGCCGTCCACCACCAGGGTCTGACCGGTGATCCAGGCGGCGTCCGAGGAGAGCAGGAAGGCCACCGCGCCCGCGACGTCCTCCGGAACCCCGAGCCGGCCCAGCGGGTAGGCGGCGGCCACCTGCTCCTCACGACCCTCGTAGAGCGCCTCGGCGAACCTCGTCTTCACCACGGCGGGCGCCACGGCGTTGACCCGGATGCCCTGGCCGCCGAGCTCGGCGGCCAGCTCGGTGGTGAGCCGGATCAGGGCGGCCTTCGACACCCCGTACAGACCGATCCCGAGCGAGGCCCGGATGCCCGCGATGGAGGCCACGTTGACCACCGATCCACCGTGCTCGCCCATCCAGGCGGCGTGCGCCCGGCGGGTCCAGGCCAGCGGGGCGAGCACGTTGACGGCGAGGATCTTGGCGGCGGCCGCCTCGTCGGTGTCCAGCACGGGGCCGTAGACCGGGTTGATACCGGTGTTGTTGACCAGGTGGTCGAGCCGGCCGAAGGCCTCCATCGTGCGGGCGATCGCGTCGTCCTGGTGGGCCGGGTCGTCGGCCTTGCCGGCGACGCCGATGGCGACCTCGGGGCCGCCCAGGTCGCGGACGGCCTCGGCGAGCGGTTCGGCGTTGCGGGCGGTCAGGCAGACCCGGGCGCCGCGGGCCACCAGCTCCCGCGCGATCCCGAGGCCGATGCCCCGGCTGGAGCCGGTGACGACGGCCACTTGGCCCTTGAAGGAGTGCACCACGGAGGGTCCTTTCGCGCGGTCCGGCCGGAGGAGGGCTGGCCGGGGGCTGGCCGGGGAGCCGGCCGGAGGGCCCGGCCGGCGGATCTCACGTTCTGCCTCAGTACTCGTGACTAAGCGCTTGCTTAGCATGCTGTCGGTGCGGGACCCTGTCAACAGCCCGCCCGCCCCCGCCGCCCGAGACCCCGCACGACCCTTCTGGGAGGATGGCGCCATGACCAGCACGCCCATCGCCGACCTCTGGCCCACCCAGCCCGGCGGCGCCGACGCCCGCCCCGAGGCGGCGTACCGGCTGCTCCAGGCCGCCGTGGAGTCCTTCGCCGAGCGCGGCTTCCACGCGACCACCACCCGGGACATCGCCACCGGGGCCGGCATGAGCCCCGCGGCGCTCTACATCCACTACCCCTCCAAGGCCGCCCTGCTCGCCGAGATCAGCCGGACCGGCCACGCGGCCACCCTCGCCCTGGTCCGGGCCGCGGCCGCCGGCGACGGTGACGCGGCCGCCCGGATGCGCCGCCTGGTCGAGGAGTTCACCGTCTGGCACGCCCGCGGCCGCACCGTCGGACGGGTGGTCAACTACGAACTGCACGCCCTGCCCGAGGACGCCTACGCGGTGGTCGCCGCGCTGCGCCTGGACATCGAGCGCGAGGTCACCGCGCTCATCGAGGAGGGCGTCGGCGCCGGCCTCTTCGTCGTCCCCGAGGTCCGCACCGCCGCCCGGGCCGTCACCTCGCTCGGCATCGACGTCTCGCGCTGGTACACGGACCGCAGCAGCGAGACCCCGGAGGAGCTCGGCCGCCGCTACGGCGAGCTGGTCCTGCGGATGCTCGGCGCCCGCCTCTGAGGCTCCGAGGCTCCGGCGCGGCCGCCGGTCCGGGCGGCCGGGGCCCTACGGTTTGACCGCGGTGTGCACGTACCAGGAGACGTAGTCCCGGACCTTGTACATCTCCACCACCGACCGCATGTTGAGCCACCGCTCCGCCGGGCCGAACAGCCGCAGCAGCGCGTACGGCACCCGGAAGTAGGCGTAGAGCGCGTCCGAGGTCGGGCGGTACCGCTCGGTGGCGTCGAGCGCCTCCTCGACCCGGAAGCCCGCCCCGGCCAGCAGGTCGTTCAGACTGCGGGTGTCGTACTGCTTCGCCCCCGGGAAGACCATCGCGTCCAGGTACGGGTCCAGCACCGCGCGGCCCTCGGGGCCCAGCTCCTCCCGCGGCGCCCCGATCGGGCCCAGGAGCACCAGCCGGCCGCCCGGCCGCAGCACCCGGTGGAGCTCCGCCAGCGCGCGCGCCGGGTCGTACGAGTGGACCAGCGTCTCCATCGAGTACGCGCCGTCGAACGAGCCGTCGGCGAACTCCAGGTCGTGGTAGTCGCCCCAGGAGAAGGTGGTCCGGTCCTCCAGCGCGGCCCGCACGCTCAGCCGGCGGGCCTCCCGGACGTGGAAGTCCAGCACGTCGACCCCGGTGATCCGCAGGCCGAACCGCTTCGCCATCTCCCGGGCCACCACGCCCGCACCGCAGCCGGCGTCCAGCACCCGCGAACCGGCCGGCAGGGCCAGCTTCCGCCCCAGGACGCCCTCCAGCTGGCGCTGCGCCCGCCAGCACCGCCACTTCGACTGGCCGGGCTCCGTCCAGCCCCAGTGCCGGGCGTTGCGGCAGACCGCCGTATAGAAGAGCCGGCTGCCGGGGCGCCCGTAGACGCGCCGCAGCCCGGTGAGATCGAGCTCGCCACTGACCATCCGCACCCGCCCGGCCTTCCGCTGCTCCGCGCCGACGCTGCTGCCGTCGTCGCCGCGCGACGCGTACCGTCGCGCCGCCGTCCCGCCCAAGCTAGCGACGGACTCCGGACGTCGCCGGTCCGACGCGTCCGCTCGGGTGGTGGTCGGACGCCGCCCCGGGGCGGCGGAGCGCCGTGCGGGCCGGGTCCGGCCGGGTGCGGACGCGGGGCCGCCCCGCCCCGGGATGTCGGGGCGGGGCGGCGGCTGGACGTGGGGGTGTGGGGGCGGGTGTGCCGGGCCGCGGTCAGCAGCTCCAGTTCACCTTGTAGAAGGTGGAGTAGTGGTTCGAGGTGTAGTAGTCCTCGTGGTAGACGCGGCCGGTGACGATCCGCCGCGCACCGCGGGTCGGGCTGCCCGGGGTGATGACGGTGTACTCGTGGTAGTAGCCGGAGGACTTGGCGGGCAGCACGCCCTCCCGGTTCTGGAAGACCACGCCGTCCTGCGAGTACGGGAAGGGGCCGCCGGCGTCGATCAGGTCCAGGGTGTCCCCGGCCTCGTCCGGCAGGTCGGTCAGGCACACGCTGCCGCTGACGGTGGCGTGGGCCTCGGTCGCGAACACGGCGGTCGGTGCCAGGGCGATCAGGCCGACGGCGACGACGGAGGCGGCACGGGTCTTCAACGCGCGTAGAGCAATTCGCATGACAGCAGTCTGAAGTCCTGTCAGGTCCGCGCGGAACCCTTCTCGGAGCGGTGCGGAAACACTTCATGTCCGCGTAACTGAAGCGGCCCCGGGGCGATGCGCGGCGTATCCGATCCCCACGGAATCCGCCAGGATCCGCGTGCACCGGCGCCGGTCGGAGCCGCCGCCGAGCCGTCGCGGCAGGGCGCGGAGCGGCGCCCTGCCGGCACGCGCCGCGGCCCGCCGCCGGCGCGTCGCCTGGCGGCCGGCCGCGGCTGGGGCGGCGCGACGGGAGCGCGGTGCCCCGCCGGGGGGGCGGGGCGACCGGCCCGCGGTCAGGCCTTGCGGCCGACGCCCGCGTACATCCAGCGGGTGGAGCCCTCGGTCGGGCCGTCCGGGCGCCAGAGCGGGACGAAGTCGACCCCCGGCTCCAGCAGCTCCCAGCCGTCGAAGTACCGCACGACGTCGGCGCGGCCGCGGTCGTGGATCTTCGAGGCGGTGTTGTCCCAGGTCTTCGCGACCTCGGCGGCCCGCTCGGGGTCGCCCTCGGAGCTGCTGTGCGAGACCAGCAGGTAGCTGCCCGGGGCGACCCGCTTGTGGATGGCCCGGACGGCGGCGTCGGCGTGCTCGTCGCCGACGAAGTGGAGGACGGCGAGCAGGAGCACGGCGACCGGCTGCGAGAGGTCGATCAGGTTGCGGAGCTCCGGGCGGTCCAGCAGCTCGTCGAGGTCGCGCAGGTCGCCGGTGAGGACGGTGGTGGTCCGGTTGTCCGCGAGCAGCGCCCGGCCGTGGGTGAGCACGATCGGGTCGTTGTCGATGTAGACCACCCGCGAGTCCGGAGCGACCTCCTGCGCGACCTCGTGCACGTTGCCCCGGGCGGGCAGTCCCGAGCCGATGTCGATGAACTGGCGGATGCCCGCTTCGGCGCAGAGGCGGACGGCCCGGCGGAGGAAGGCGCGGTTCTCGCGGGCGCCCTGCGGGATGTCGGGGGCGATGGAGATGGCGTGCTCGGCCGCGGCCCGGTCCGGCGGGAAGTTGTCCTTCCCGCCGAGCCAGTAGTCGTATATCCGGGCCGGATGCGGACGGTCGGTCTGCAGGTCCGTCACATCGCTGTTGCCTCTGTCGTCGAACATCCGGTCCCCTCCGGTGAACTGATAGGCTGTCATGTACATGTCCGCCAGGGGGCGGCTCGGTGACGGCCGGTCGAACGTTCACGCATGATAGCGGTCCCGGTGGAAGCTCCGGCGGCTCAGAGTGGACCGTGGTCGCGAAGCACCCTCCTGGCCTGGGCGAAGAGCATGCCGACGTTCACGGTCTTGCGGCAGACCACCACGGCGACGACCTCGTCCGCGCTCTCCATCCGCAGGAACAGGTGCGTCAGGTTGTCGCTGTTGACCAGGATCTCCTGGAAGTAGTGCCGGTCGCTCACCACGCCGCGGCGCTCCTTGAAGATGCCCTCGATCATCACCACGTTGCGGCCCTGGAAGAGGTCGAGCGTGGCGGCGGCCAGCATGTCCAGGACCTCCGGCGGGTGGGTGTCGACGGTCTCCACCGCCAGCAGCATGCCGGTCGACATGTCGATGATGCCGGCCGCCACGCAGTCGGGGGACTCCGCGCGCAGGCTCTTCACGATGCGGGCCACCCGTTCGGACATGGTGGGGGGCTGGGTCTCCGGCAGGTTCATGGGGGTGCTTCGTCTCCTGGTGTCGTCGTTCACTTGCGGGTTCGGGGCGGGTGGTTGCAGGGGTGCGCCGGTCAATCGGTCGGTCCGACCGGCTTTCGGGGGTCGGCCGAGCCGGCCGCGCGCCGCGGGTCCGTCGGCTGCGCGGCCGCATCGGGGGCGAGGACGGAGCCGATGCGTTCCGCGGCGCCCTGGGTCTCCAGGTGCAGGCGCTTCATGTCCATCCCCGCGTCGCCGAGCACGGCGATCAGCCCCAGTTCGCCGATGGCCTGGGCGAAGAGGTAGCCGTCGCTGAATCTGGCCGTCGTGTGGCGCAGCGGCCCCCTTCCGGTCGCACTGCCGGCCCGGCGGGCGATGCCGACCGCGGCGGCGGTGAGCGCGGCGAGCACCTCGGGGTCGGCGGCGTCGTCGGTCTCGGCCGTGATCAGCAGTCCGTCGGCGGACGCCACGACCACGTCGGTGACCCCGACCACCCGGTCCCGGAGGAGCCGCATCTCGGCAGCCAGGTCGTCGCCCTTGATCGGCATGGTGCTCCTGTATCTGTTCGTTCGTTCACGGGGGTTCTCGCGAGGGGGGTTCTCGCGAGGGGGATTCTCGGGAGGGGGTCTCGCGAAGGAGGGGTTCGCGAGAGGGCGGCGAGCTTCCGGCGGGGCGTGCGAGGGATTGCACGGTGTTTCCGCAGCAGGCTCCGCCGGAACTTCTCGAGGGTTCGGTGCGGAGTCCGCCGGGATCCTTCCTCCGGGTTCGAAGGGCTCTCCGCGCTTCGGCGGGGCCTTTCAGGGGAGCCGGTCGGAGATCGGCCGCAGCGGGAACAGTTCGGTGATCCGGCTGGCCCCGCGCTGCCGCAGTGGAAGCGCCGGCCGGTCGGGGCGCGGACCGGCCGCCAGCGGTGGCGCCCCGGTGCCCGGCGAACCGAAGGGGCGGCCGAGCTCGTCCGCCGTTCCGATCGGGCGGAGCGTTCCGGGGGCCCCGGGCGCTCCGGCCGACCGGACCAGGCCCTCGCCGTGCATGCGCGCCATCTCGACGGTCACCGCGTACAGGCTCCGCCCGAGGAGGAAGGCGATGTCGCGGGCGCTGCGGCGCCCGTTGACGCGGACCAGGATCTCGCGCCGGTCGCCGTTCACCGGCGAGCCGTCCGGGTTCGCCGGCCCGTCGAGGAGGGCGGTGCCCGTCACCGTCCGCAGGGGGCGGCTGTGGAAGGGCGCGTGGGGCGCGGCGAGCGAGGCGAGCACCCCGATCCGGCGTTCGGCCTCCTGGAGCAGCCAGTCCGCGTCGATGCCCTCCGGCGCAGCGAGGTGCTGGAAGGGGGCGCCCGGATCGAAGGAGAACCCGTCGATCCGACCCATGCCGATGGCCAGCGCCGCGTCCAGCGCCGCCATCAGGCAGACCAGTTGGAGCTCGGCCGGACCGACCAGCCCGCGGGCGACCAGCTCGGCCCCGGCCCGGTCGCCCGCCTCGCCGGCCCGCAGGGCGGTGGACCAGTCGGACTCGCTCACCCGGCCGGAGTGCAGCAGCAGGGTCTCCACGCCCGGGGCGCCGGGTGAGGAGACCTCGACGACGGCGCCCGTCCGGAAGTGGAACTGGCCGCCGGGGTCGCCGGCGACCTGCAGGGAGCCGGAGAGCTCGCCGGTCCGGGCCCTCCGCCGGATCTCGGAGGTGACGGACACCAGGGAGTCGCGGTGTTCCGCCGACCATTCGACTTCTGGCATGTTCCCCGCAATCGCCCGTCTTGAGTGCTTTCGACTTCGGATTCGGACTCTAGCCGCAGGGTCGAATCCGCAATCGGGGAGACCGGAATCGACCGCAAGACTCGAATATCCGGGCATATGACAATCGGATGATGACCGGTGGTGTCGGAATTCGCGGTGATCTGTCCGGCTCGCGGTCGGTGCGGGGCCGGTACGCGGTCGGTGCCGGGCCGGTACGCGGTCGGTGCCGGGCCGGGCCGGGCCGGTGCGGGAGCGGGGCGCGGTCGTGACGGGGCCGGTGCGGCACTCGGGGGCCCCATCCGGCGGTCGGGTGGCACCGCGGCCCGGGGTGAGGAAACGATTCTCCTCGCCCCGGGCCTTGGTGTGCTCGGTCGGGATCAGCCGTTGGCGAGAGCCTGGAGGCGGTCGTAGGCGCCGTTGAAGAGGTTCTGGTCGCCGGGGAAGGTGCCGGAGTCCGCGTACTGCCAGAAGGTCTGGTAGCTCCAGCCGTTGGGGAGCGTGCCGACGGCGGAGGAGTAGCGGGCGATCCAGAGCGGATTGGTGGACCCGAAGCCGCCGTAGTTGCCGGTGCAGGTGGCCCACCAGTTGGTGGTCGTGTAGATGGTGGGGTAGCGGCCGGTGCGGGAGCGGACGGTGTCGCTGAACGAGCGGATCCAGCCGACCATGCCGCTCTGGCTGAGGCCGTAGCAGGTGGCGCCGTAGGGGTTGTACTCGATGTCGAGGGCGGGCGGCAGCGTCCTGCCGTCGCGGGACCAGCCGCCGCCGTGGTCGACGAACCAGTTGGCCTGGGCGGAGCCGGAGGAACGGTCCGGGAGGGCGAAGTGGTAGGCCCCGCGGATCAGCCCGGCGTTGTAGGAGCCGTTGTACTGCTGGGCGAAGTAGGGGTTCCGGTAGGTGGTCCCCTCGGTGGCCTTGACGTAGGCGAAGCGGGCGCCCGCGGAGGCCACCGAGGACCAGTTGACGTTCCCCTGGTAGCTGGCGACGTCCAGCCCGGGGGTCTGGGTGACGGCGAGGGCGGCGATCCCGGCGGTGCTGCCTCTGCCCTCGTGGGCGGCGACGGTGGAGCCGGCGAAGTCGCGTTCGGGGTGGATCGGCGGCAGGTGCCGGTCCGCCTGCTCGGTGGTCGAGGGCGCTTCGGTGGTCGAGGGCGCTTCGGTGGTGGCGGAGGTCTCGGCGGGCGCGGGGTCGGCCGCGTAGGCCGGAGCGGTGGTGCCGGCGGCCAGGGCGACCGCCGCGGCGAGCGCGGCGAGGACGGGGAGCCTGCGGGCTTTCGGGGTTTCGGTGGTACCGGTGGGGCTGGCGGAGCGGGAAGTGCTGGGCATGAACACTCCTCTGGTCCGGTTCTGACGACCCGTGGACAGCGGTACGGCCGGTGCGCCGGTGCGGGCCCGGCCGGGAGCAGAGTAGCCATGTCCCCGCCAGGCCGCCAGGTATCGCGGGTCACATACTGACCGGTCGTCACATGTGTTCGCCTGACGCCCCGGCGTCCGGACCGGACCGGTGGACGGTCGGATTCCGGGGCGTTGCCGCGGCGGTCGGCTCAGGAGCGCGGCTGGATGATGTCGACCAACCAGGTGATGCCGTAGCGGTCGGTGCACATGCCGAAGATGTCGCCCCACATCTGCTTCTCCATCGGCACCATGACGGTGCCGCCGGCGGAGAGCTTCTCCCAGTAGCCGCGCAGCTCGCCCTCGTCCTCGCCGCTCACGCTCACCGAGATGCGGCCGCCGGAGGCGTCCTGGTCGGCCTGCGGACTGTCGGCGCCCATGAGGGTGAAGCTGGCGGTGGTGGTGAGCATGCTGTGCATGATCCGATCGGCTCCGCCGCCGGCCTCGGCCTGGCCGAAGTCGCCGTAGGTGTTGACGGTGAGTTCGCCGCCGAAGACTTCGCGGTAGAACTCCATGGCCTCGCGGGCGTTGCCGTTGAAGCCGATGTAGGGGTTGAGGATGGACGCCATCGCTTATCCCTTTCCTGACGGTATGTCCGTTCTGGCAGGGTAGGCGATGGCGAGCCGGCGGCCCCCGCGACGGCTCCTGACCGGCGCGGCGGACCCGCTCGTCGCCTGCCGGAGGCGTGCGCGGGCGGTCGGCCCCGGTCGGGCGCGGCCGGTCGGTCCGCGACTACCCTCGGCTACGGCCGCCGCACGGAGCGTGGCTCACCCGCCGGCCCGCGCGCCGTCCGAGGCCCCGGCGCGGGACGTCGGATCGGCCTACGTCCCGCGCCGCGGCCGCGGGAAGGCGGGCGCCCCGGCGGTGCCGGGGCGCCCGTCGGCCCGTGGGCGGACAATGGAGAGCCAGTGCCAGGGCGTGCCGGAAGGGAGGCCGCCGCCGAGACCGCGCGTGCGGGGCGGCCCCGCGGCCCGAGCACCCCTGTCCGGTCGCCGACCGGGAGGTGCCCATGCCGACCGCCCCCGTTCTCCGCCGCAGCGCCCTGCTGCCGCGCCTCGCCCGCGCCGTGCACTGGCCCGGGCGCCGCCGCCCGCCGCCGCGTCCCGACCGGACGGCCCAGCTGACCCGCCTGGCGGACGTCCTGGCCGAGGCGGTCGCCGAGCAGGCGCCGACGGACCTGGTGGTGGCCGGCTGCGGCGAGCCGGGCCCGGTGCCCGGCACGCTGGCCCGGGCCACCGGCCTGCAGGCCGTGCGCTGGTCCCGGCTCGCGACCAGGCTCCGGGACCTGCCCGCCGACGGCGACGTCGCCGGGCTGCGGGAGCACGCGCTCCGGCTGGTGCTCTACCACGAGTGGATGCTGCGGCACTCCGCCGACCTGGCCTTCACGTCCCACCCGGACGCGCGCACCGAGCAGGCCCGGCTCCGGATCAACGGCCTCGGTGCGCCGGCCGACCGGTTGCGCGAGCTCTACCTCTTGGTTCGTGCGGAGTCCGACCGCACCCGCCGGGAGCGGGCGGGGCCCTGAACGGCGGCCCGGCCCGGCCCCCGGGGGTCACCGGCGCAGGGGGCCTTCGCAGGTGTAGTCGGCGGTGCCGGCCCGGCCGTCCGGCCAGACGTCGACCTTGCCGAACCAGCAGTTCATGTCGGCGAGGTTGTTGGCGGCGTCGCCGCCGCGCGCCAGCAGGTAGTAGTCGACCGTCGAGGCCATGTCCTGGCGGATCCGGCCGGTGTCGGCCGCGTCGGTGAGGTTGGCGGTGATGCGCCCGTTGCAGCTGAAGCGCATCTTGTTGTCCCAGTCGGCGTTGTCCTTGCAGACCGGGGTGTTCTGGGTGGCGGCGGCGAAGGCGGACTGCACCTCCGAGGCCCAGGCGTAGTTCAGCCGGCTGTTGGCCGTGTAGTCGGTGTCGGGCACGAAGAGTTCCGCGGCCCGGGGGAGTGCGGCGTCGACGAACGCCGTGTACTCGGCCTGGAGTACGGCGTCCCGGCCGAGGCGGTCGCGCCAGGCGTCGTAACCGGCCCTGTCGTCGGCGCGCAGCAGCCGGTACATCTCGGCCAGCCGGTCGGGGTGCTTCTCGCCGAGCAGGTTGAAGAAGGCCGCCGCGTACGGGTAGGCGCGGAAGCCGAGGCTGCTCCAGGTGGCGTGCAGGACCTGGTCGACCGTCAGGCGCGGGTTGCCCTGGCGGAGGTCGGCCGCGATGCCGTCCACCATGTTCTTGCGGAGCCTGACGCCGTCGTCGCGGGTGGCGCCGGCGAAGTACTCGGCAGTGCCCTCGTTCATGGCGAAGGTGGCGTCCCCCGGCCAGCGGGTGGTGTAGCCGGACTCGGGGATGGCCCAGCGGGCGTTCAGGTAGTGGGTGTACTCGTGGCGGAACAGCTCCTCCAGGCTCAGGTACGACTCCACGCCGACCACCCGCTGGTAGGTGTAGAAGGTGGAGCGGTCCTCCAGGAACATGCCGCCGTTGTTGACGTCGGCGATGCCGGCGAGCAGCCGCTGGAGGTTCCTGTAGTGGGTCTTGGTGTCGTAGAGCTGGACGGTGAGCACGGGGTGCTCGTCGCCGGCCAGCGGCTGGTCGGTTCCGATGGTGCGGAAGAACTGGGCCTTGACCTGCTTGGTGGCGTAGTAGAGCTGGTCGGCGGTGGCGCGGTCGAGCGCGGTGCGGACGACCAGGGCGCCGTTGTCGTAGCTGTAGGTGTGGGGGAAGATCTCCGGGTCGACGTCCGAGGGGCACGCCCGGTACGGGGCGCATGCCTTGATGGCGGCGGCCCCCGCGGCGAGGGCGCCCCACTGGTAGCTCAGCCGGCCGTAGGTGTCGGTGACGTTCCGGAACACCCACGGCAACCGGCCGGCGACCTCGTCGGTCAGGCCGGGGAGGGCGCCGATCCGGGTGTACTCCAGCATGGCGTCGGCGACGGTCCAGTCGCTCTTCGTGCCCTTGAGGTGGGTGTAGCCGGCGTAGGAGCGGAAGGCCTCGCGGTAGTCCGCGTCGGCGGCGACGGCGGCCCGGAACGTGCCCCGCGGGTCCTCGGCGACGTTCTCGATGCCCTGGTAGTTGATCCGGAGGGCGCCGTAGACGGCCCAGTTCCAGCCCTCGTCGCCGATGGCGCCGCTGCCCGCGGCGAAGTACGGAAGGACCCGCTTGATCAGCCCGAGGCGGTTGGTCCGCAGAGTGGGCGCGGTACTGGTGTGCAGCAGCTCCCCCAGGGCCCAGCCGTTGGCCGTGGTGACCTCGAAGACCCGCGGATTGGCGGTGTAGTCGTGGATGGCGCGCTCGATCGCGGCGACGGTCCCGGCGTCCTTGACGTCGATCTCGTCGTGGTCGTAGTCGAAGAGGATCGCGACGTGCAGGAAGTACCAGAGTCCGCGCTGGTTGTGGTTGTTGGCGTTGTCGAAGGACGGTGCCAGTGCGCTCACCTTGGCGGCGACGGCCTGGACGTACGCCGGCGTGATGAGTCCGGTGAAACGGGCGTCCCAGCTTCCCAGCAGGGGCAGCAGGCAGTCGTCGTAGGTGTGGGCCGGGTCGGCGAGGAAGTCCGCGACCTCGGACGGGCCGAGCGCGGTGAAGGCCTCGCGGCTGCACGAGGCGTCGTGGGCGGCGGCGAGCCCCGCCGGTGCGACCGGTGCGGCGGCCGGCTCGCCGGCGGGCGAACCGCCGGGTGCGCCGGGCCGGGGGTCGGTGTTTGGCCCGAGACGCTCGGCGCCGTCCCAGCCCGCCGGGGCCGGAACGCCGGTGCCGCCCGACCTGGTCGGGGCCGCTGCCGCGGGAGTGGGGGCATCGGCCGCGACGGCCGGTCGGGCGCTCTGGATCAGCGGGGCCGCGAGCGTGACGGCCACGGCGGCCGAGAGCAGGGTGCTCCGCAGGCGTAGCTTGGTGGACACCAATTCTCCTCTGTAAGTGGGGTGTTGGGATTCTGGTGTCGTGCATTGGCCGCGGCGCGGGCCCAGGGGAGTGGAGGTGGGGGTGCGCGCGGGCCGCCCCGGCACGCGGGGGTGGTGCGTGCCGGAGCGGCCGGCCGGGTGGAAGGACCGGCCGGTCCGGGCCCCGTACGGGGACATCCTGGAATCAGGGCAGGGGTGTTCCCGTACGGGAGTTGGAGGGGCGGCGGCGCCTGGTGGGAGGGGCAGGTCGCCGGCCGGTGGTACGTAACATAGTAATGTGAAATTGCAGTGCGCAAGGGTTCGCAGCAATGTCACCTTGTGTAGCCGGTGTGGCTGAACGGCGTCCGGTGCCGACCCGTGGGCGTCCAGCCGGACATGCCGAGGCGGGCCCGGTCGTGAGGCGGGCTGATGAGGTGCCAAGTCGCCGGTGGTGCCTCGGTGGAGCCGGCGGTTCGTTCACCCGGCGCGTCCGGCTCGCCGGGCCGGTCACGGTGCGTCGGTGACGGGCCCCTCGGTGACGGGCCCCTCGGTGACGGGTCCCTCGGGCGTGGGTTCCCCGGGCGTGGGTTCCTCGGGCGTGGGTTCCTCGGCGGTGGGTTCCTCCGCGGCGTGCCCGGCCGCGGTCGGCCTTCGGCCGGGGAGGTGACGGGTGAACAGGAAGCTCGCCGCGGTGATCCCCGCACAGGCGAGCACGGCCGTCTTGAGGCCGTCGAGCTGCGCCTGCCGGTAGTTGTCCACGATCGCGGCCGCTTCGTCCGGCGGCACCCCGGGGTGCTCGGCGAGGGCCGCGGCCACGTCGTCGGCGGGTACGAACGCCACGCCCGCCTCCAGCCGGACGGCGGCCTGCCCGGCGACGGCGTCCGAGATGCGTGGATCGTCCTCGATCCTGCTGCCGAACGCGCCGGCCAGCGCGCCGATCAGGATCGCGCCGATCAGGGCCGTCCCGAGCGAGGAGCCGAGGTTCTGCGCGGTGTACTGCAGCCCGCCCGCCTCGCTGCGGTCCTCCGCCGCGACGCTGGACTGCACGGTGTTGCCCAGCTGGGAGGCGAGCATCCCGAGGCCGAGGCCGAGCAGGGCCATCGCGCCGGCGAACGAGGCGCCGCGCAGCTCGGGTTCGATGGCGGTGATCAGCCAGAGCGTGGCGGCGAGCAGGACGAGCAGGCCCGTCCGGACGATCGTCCGCGGCGAGGCGATCCGCAGCAGCAGCGTGCCGCTCATCGAGGCGAGGAGCATCGTCACGGAGACCGGCACCAGCTTCAGTCCGGTCTCGAAGGCGTCGAGCCCCTGCACCACCTGGAGGTAGAGCGGGATGACGAAGAACAGCCCGAGCAGGATGGTGTTCTGGTTGAACAGCGTCGCCAGTCCCGAGCGGAGGGTGGCGTTGCCGAAGAGGTCCAGCGAGACCAGGGGTTCCAGGCCCCGGGCCTCGCGCCGGCGCTCCTGGCGGCAGAACGCGTACAGCAGCGCGGCCCCGAGCGCCACGACGAACAGGGTCGGGGAGAAGCCGAGGACGGTGAAGGGCGGATTGCGCGGCTTCACCCAGCCCCAAGTGCCGCTCTGCAGCACGGCGAGGACCATCAGCGCGAGGCCGGCGGCGGACAGGACGACGCCCGCGGTGTCGAGCCGGGTCCGGTGCTCGGGGGGCCGCTGGGGCGGGATCCACCGCATCAGCAGCAGGATCGCGACGACCAGCACGACCTCCCCGGCGAACACCAGCCGCCAGGTCAGGTAGGTGGTCACCCAGCCGCCGAGGAGCGGGCCGACGGCGATCCCGGCGCCCGCCAGGCCGCCCACCACCCCGTACGCCACCGCCCGGTCCCGGCCGGCGTAGGAGCCGGCCACCAGCGCCGCCAGGGCGGGCAGGACGAGGGCCGCCCCGAGGCCCTCGATCACCGACCACCCGAGGGCGAGGACCCAGAGCGTGGGCGCGACCGCCGTGAGCCCGGAGCCGACCGCGTAGATCATCAGGCCGACGACGAAGACCCGGCGGCGGCCGAACATGTCGCCGAGCTTGCCGCCGGTGAGCATGAAGGCCGCCATCACCAGCGTGTAGAGGGTGATGACGGCCTGGATGGCGGTCACCTCGGTGTCGAAGTCCTCGACCAGCTGGCTGATCGAGACGTTCATCACCGAAGCGTCCAGCACCATCAGGAACTGGGCGGTCCCGAGCACGACCAGCGGCTTCCACCGGCCCATAGCGCCTCCAGATCGTCGGGCCCGGCCCGGTGGGAAGGCGGGCCGGGCATGGACGTCAGCGGGTTGCCGGCGGATGCCGGCCGGGCGTCGGACGCCGTCCTCAGCTGCCGAGGATCCGCGCCTTCTGGGCGGCGAACTCCTCCTCGGTCAGGACGCCCTGCTCCTTGAGGGTGGCGAGGTCCTTCAGCTGGTCGAGCTTGTCCTCCATGGTGACGCCGGCCGGCGGTGCGGCGGGCGCCGCCGCGACCGGTTGCGGGGCGGGGGCCTGGGCGGCCTCCTGCTGCGCCCAGCGGCCGGCCTGGCGGCGCGAGACGCGGTTCGACACGGCGGTGGCCGTACCGGCGACGACGGCCGTACGGGCGACTCCGCGGATGAGTCCGGGCATGGCTTCCTGCCTGGGGTTGGGGGGAAGGGTGGGCGCCGACCGGGCGGACGGCGGGCGGCACGGCCCGCGAGGGGCGCGTCGGGCCGGGCCCGGTCGGCGGAGCGCGGTCAGACCGAGGCCTCCAGCGCGTTGAGCGCCGCGACGACGTCCTCGACGGGGATCCGACCGCTCGCGATCATGCGGGCGCCGGCGTGGCGCAGCGCCTTCACGAGCGGCGCGGCCCAGAGGTTCTCGTAGAGGAGGACGGCGGCGGAGTCACCGGGGGCCAACAGGGCACCGGCCTCCGCGACGTCGTCCTCCCCGATCAGGCCGGACGAGACGCCCTCGAAGAAGGTGAGGTCGAGTTCACCGTCCCCGGTGACGTCGGCCAGCTCGATGCCGCTGACCGTGCCGTCCTCGGCCTTCGTGATGAAGGTCAGGTCGAGGATGCGGATGATGCCGCGATCGACCAGGTCGACGAGGACGGGCATCCCCTCGCCGGTCATCCGGCTGCCCGGGAACTCCACGACCACGTAGTCGATGGGGCCGACTTCGTCGAGTTCGCTGGATTGGTTGCTCACGACGGCTCCTGACGGTGGGGTCCGATCGGCGCACCGCAGGGCCCGGCGGGCGATCCGGTGCGCTCCTGCGACGCTAACCCGCCGCCGGGGGAGTGCGGATCACCTGCTGGGGGTGACCCGGGCGGTGCGGCGGCCGCCGGCAGCGGTCGTTCGGGGGACCGGGGTCACCCCGGTGGGGTAGCTCTGCTGGCCGTGCGCGCGGGGCGGCACTTGGCTGGTCGGGAGGGCCCGTCACGGGCGCCGACCTGCCGGGCCGCTGGAGGAGAGATACATGTCGTCGTCCGAACCCGACAGTCCCCGGTCCGGTGGTACCGAGCACGGCGGTCCGCCGTCGGGCGGGGCGGAGTCCGGTGGTCCCGCTTCGGGTGGTTCCGCGCCGGGGGCGGCCGAACCGTCCGGAGGCTCGGTTCCCGGGGGCGCCGCGGCGGGTGGTCCCGCGGTCGGGGGCGCTGCCGCGGGTGGACCCCCGCCGGCTGGACCCCCGCCGGCTGCCCCCCCGCCGGCCGCCCCCCCGCCCGCCGGTCCTCCGCCCGGTGCCCCGGCACCGGGCGGCCCCGAGCCCGGGCCGACGGAGACCGCGGAGCTGAAGGCGCTGCACGACCGCGTGGCGCAACTGGAGGCGGAGGCCGCGAAGCGCCCGCCCGCCCACCACCGGATGCGGACCTTCGGCTCGACCGTCCTGGTGATCGTCGCCTCGATCCTCTCCCTGCTGGCGGTCATCGCGGTCTGGGCCCACAACGAGGTGACCGACACGGACCGGTTCGTCTCCTCGCTGGCGCCGCTGGCCCACAACCCCGACGTCCAGAACGCGCTGGCGAACCGGCTCACCAATGCCGCGGCCGAACAGATCGACGTCAAGGCCCTGGTCAACGACCTCTCGCAGGCGGCCGCCGAGCAGGGCGTGCCGCCGCGGCTCGCCGACCTCATCGGCGGGCTGAGCGGCCCCCTGGAGGGGGCACTCACCAACGTCATCCACAGTGCCGCCGAGAGGGTGGTCACCAGCGAGGCCTTCGCCACGGTCTGGGAACAGGCCCTGAGGCTCGGCCACGCCTCGATGGTGAAGGCGCTGACCGGCGAGGGCGGCGGGGCCGTCCAGCTGAAGAACGACGAGGTGACCATCGACATCGGGCCGATGGTGGACAAGGTGAAGACGGAGCTGGTCAACGCCGGGTTCGCACCCGCCGCGAAGATCCCGGCGGTGCACACCGACTTCGTGGTCTTCTCCTCGCCCGACATCGCCAAGATCAAGGGCGGCTTCCGGCTCCTGGAGGTGCTGGGCAACTGGCTGCCGGTGATCGCGGTGCTGGTCGCCGCGGCGGGCGTGTTCACCGCCTTCAACCGGCGCCGCGCCCTGGTGGGAGCCGCGGTGGGCATCGCGCTGGCCATGCTGTTGATGGGCCTCGCACTGACGGTGTTCCGGTCGTACTTCCTCGACCACCTGCCGTCGAACGCCTCGCCGGCCGCCGCCGGCGCCGTCTACGACGCGCTGGTGACGTACCTGCGCACGACCGTGCGGGTGGTGGGCGTGCTGGCCCTGGTCGTGGCCATCGGTGCCCTCATGATCGGCCCCTCGCGCGTCGCCGTGACGATCCGCGCGGTCTGCGGTCACGGGGTCGCCGCGGTCCGGCACGCCGCCGACTCGGCGGGCTTCCACGCCGGCCCGGTGGACGCGTTCGTGCGGCGCTGGAAGCGGTGGATCGGCATCGTGGTGCTGCTCGGCGCCGCCGTGATCTTCGCCTTCTGGGACCACCCGACCGGCATGGTGGTGTTCTGGTTCGCGGTGGTGGTGCTGGCGCTCTTCGCGATCCGCGAGTTCTTCGCCCCCGCGTACCCCGCCGGTGGCCCTCTCGTGCCGCGTGCGAAGGCTACCGAGCCCGGTCCGCCGGCCGCGGCCGGCCACGGCGGGGCGGCCGGCGCCTGAGGCCCGGCGTCCCGACCGCCCGGGTGCGCCCCGGCCGCGCGCCGGTGCTCACCTGGGCGGGGTGATGCCCGTGGGGCCCGCGTCCGTGAGCATGGTGACGGGGCCGGCCGGATCCCTCCGAGGGCCGGCGCGGTCCCGGGAGGCGTGGATGCGGTACGAGATCAGGATTGCGGGTGCGGTGACCGACGACCTGTTGCACGGCGGCTTCCCCGAGTTGGAGAGCTTCGTCGTGGCGGGCCAGACCGTCCTGGTCGGCCGGATCGTCGACGAGGCGCACCTGTACGGCCTGCTCGCCCGTTTCCAGGCGCTGGGGCTGCGGGTCGTCGAGCTGCGGCAGCGCTCCGACTGACCGGGTCGGCGGACCGCCCGGAGACGTCGGCGGGACCGCCCGGGGACGTCGGCGGGACCGCCCGGGGACGGTGACGGGACCGCCCGGGGACAGTGACGGGCCGGGTGACCCCGGGCGGGGCCACCCGGCCCGGTCGTCGGCCGGTACGGGCGGGATCGGTCGGCGCCGGTCAGCCGGCGGCTCCGCGGTCCGGAGCCTCGGGACCCGGCGGAGCGCCCGCGACCGGGGCGGCCGCGGGTGCCGCCGGGGCGGCCGGGTCGGTGCCGGGGCGTCCCCCGTAGGCGATCAGCGCGTGGTGGCGCTGCGCGGTTGCCATCGGAACCTCCGGTGTCCGTCAGGACAGGACGAGGGCCTTCGCCCGCTGGTACTCCTCCTCCGAGATGTCGCCGCTGCGCCGCAGCTCGGCGAGGTGGGCCAGCTCCTGCGCGGTGCTCGGCTTCTTCGCCTCCCCGGCGGCCTCCTGGACGTAGCCGCGGAACTCGCTCTCGGCCTGCTGGACCCGGGCCGTCTCGCGCATTCCCATCCCCTTGCCGCGGGCGATCAGGTAGACGAAGACGCCCAGGAACGGCAGCAGGATCAGGAAGATCGACCAGCCTGCCTTGCCCCAGCCGCTCACCGAGTCGTCACGGAAGAGGTCCGCGAAGACCCGGAAGAGCAGCATGATCCACAGGACCCAGATGAAGAACCACATGGTCGTGAGGAAGATGTTGAGCAGCGGGTAGTCGTCCATGACCGGAATCTCCTGTCCTCGGCCCGACGCGTGTACCCGGCGGCCGCCGGGCCGACCGGCGGTTGCGCCTGGTTCCCCCCGTCCCACGGTCGGCGCCGGCGGTCGTTCCCGCACCACCCCCGGCGGGTGATTCCGGCGGGTGCCCGGGTGGTGCGGGTCCGTCCGGCGGGGGGCGCACCGCTGCGCTGAGCGGGATCGCCGCCGACCGCCGGTGAGCCGGGACGGGCCGGGGCGGCCGGGCGCGGCGCTGCCGGGCGGCGCGCGGATCGCCGGTCCCGGCATCGACCTCGGAGACCCGTGCTCGACCGGCGGGACGTGCGGCCTACCGGACGGCGCGCAGGGCGCGGGGGCGGGAGCGGCCGGAGAGGGCGGCGCCCGTGACGGCGGTGGCCACCACTCCGGCGGCCAGCAGCCCGCCGCGGGAGCGCCAGGACAGCACCGACCAGCGCGAGTTCGCCGAGAGCAGCGAGCCCAGGCTCAGCCAGGAGCCGGCGGACAGGACGGACATCGCCGAGCCGGCCGAGCCGATCGACAGGACGGACCCGACCGAGCCCACCGAGAGCACGGAGCCGACCGAGCCGATCGACAGCACCGAGCCGGCGGAGGCGATGGCGAGGACGGAGTCCCTGGACCAGAGCGTCAACGAGGATGCGGTTTGTGGCGACACCCGTTGATCGTATGTCCGCCCCGGCGCCTCGCGCAGGAGGTGTCGGAAGAGATCCGCGGTGGGCGGGCGGGAAGGCGGCCGAGGGGCGGCGGACGGGCCGCGGCCCGGGCGCCGGGGCGCCGGAGGAGCGGACGGGCGCGGCGGCGGGTGGGGCGGGGAGGGGGTGGACGGAGGCGGGTGCGACCCGGTGCGGGCGGGACCGGTGGCCGCCGCGCGGGCCGACCGCTTCCGACCGGCGCTGTGGCACGATTCCAGTGATCGGTACCGATCCGGTACCGGATCGGCAAGCGTTCGTCCGGCCCGCCGGAGAGACGAGGACCCCGTGCCCGAGACCACCCGAGAGACCGACCGGCCCCAGTCCGCCGCAAGGACGGTCGACCTCGCCTTCCGCCCCGCGACCGTGGCCGACGTGCCCGCCCTCGTGGCGCTGGTCGAGTCCGCTTACCGCGGCGACGCCAGCCGGACCGGCTGGACCACCGAGGCGGACCTGCTGGACGGCCAGCGCACCGACGCCGAGGGCGTCACCGCTGCGGTCACCAACCCCGAGGGCGTCGTCCTGGTCGCCGAGCCGGACGGCGAGCTGATCGCCTGCTGCCAGCTGGAGCGCCGGGGGCGGCACGCCTACTTCGGCATGTTCTCCGTCAGCCCGGGCCACCAGGGCGGCGGGCTGGGCCGGGCCGTACTGGCCGAGGCGGAGCGGTTCGCGGAGGAGGAGTGGGGCGCCGTCGAGCTGGAGATGACGGTGATCGAGCAGCGCGCCGACCTGATCGCCTGGTACGAGCGCCGTGGCTTCCGCCGCACCGGCGTCTACTCCCCGTTCCCGTACGGGGACGAGCGCTTCGGGATCCCGCGCCGGCCGGACCTGAGGTTCGAGAAGCTCGTGAAGGAGCTTACCCGGCAGTAGGCCTGACCTGACGTCGAGCAGCCGACCGGGGCGATGCGGAGATGTCATACCTCGTTCACTATTGGTCTAGGCCAATGTGAGAGGGTGGCGGACGAACGGCCACGTTCCGTCCGAGCCCAGGGGGGCCATTTCCGCATGCCCGTAGCCCGTGGCACCGCCATGCCCGCTTCCGAGACCGGTCCGCGCCACCACGTCGCGGACGGTGACCCGCAACCACCCGCTCCGCCTGCTCCACCCGCTCCGCCCGGACCTCCCGGTCCGCGCCGACTGCCCGCGGCGACCCGACTGCCCGCGCCGCCCGACGACGAGGAGCTCTACTGGTACTTCGGCCCGCAGCGCCGCTGGGTGCTGCTCTGCGCCACCCTCTCCTACGCCGGCGCCACCGCGACGCTCGGCCTCTTCGCGCTCAGCCGGCCGCTGCTCTGGCCCTTCCTGGCGCTGACCGTGCTCAACGCCGTCACCTGGCTGCTCTCCCTGGCCGACGGCCAGCGCGCCCGCCGGTTCACCCGGGACTCGCACGACCTGCTGCTGCGCGCCTGGCGGCAGGCCCGGTGCCCCTCCGTCGACCTGCTGCTGCCCACCGCCGGTGAACCGCTGGACGTCCTGGCCAACGCCTACCGGCACACCGCCGCCGTCCGCTGGCCCGGCGAGCTGACCGTCCTGGTGCTCGACGACGCGGCCCGCCCCGAGGTCCGTGAACTCGCCGAGGCCCACGGCTTCCAGTACCGCGCCCGGCCGGACCGCGGCCGGTTCAAGAAGGCCGGCAACCTCAACCACGGCCTGGCCGAGGGCGGCGGCGACGTGATCGCCGTCCTCGACGCCGACTTCTGCCCGCGCCCGGACTTCCTGCACCACCTGGTGCCCTACCTCGACAACCCCGAGGTCGGCATCGTGCAGAGCCCCCAGTGCTTCGACACCGACCCCGGCATGTCGTGGCTGGAACGGGCCGCCGGAGCCACCCAGGAGATCTTCTACCGCTGGATCCAGCCCTCCCGGGACGCCCAGGACGGCACCGTCTGCTGCGGCACCAATGCGCTCTACCGGCGCGCGGCACTCGAACGGGTCGGCGGCTTCGCCGAGATCGACCACAGTGAGGACCTCTACACCGGCCTCTCGCTCGCCCGCGCCGGCTGGACCACCCGCTACGTGCCGGCGCTGGTCGCCAAGGGCATGTCGCCCACCGGCCTGCCCGCCTTCATCAGCCAGCAGTACCGCTGGTGCCTCGGCTCGCTCGCCCTGGTCGGTGATCCCGGCTTCCGGCGCGGGCCGCTCCCCCGCTCGGCCCGGCTCTGCTTCTGGAACGGCATCCTCGGCTATCTCACCAGCGCGGTGAACGTCTTCGCCGTGCCGCTGCCGGCGCTGATCATGCTGTTCTTCCGGCCCGACGAGATCGAGCCCTGGCAGGTGCTGCCGTTCCTGCCGCCGATCTGGGTCGCGCTGGTCCTGCTGCCCGCGATGTCCCGCACCCGCTGGCGTTTCGAGGTCACCCGGGTCCAACTCCTCGGCGGGCTCTGCCACGTGGTCGCCATCGCGCACGCACTGCGCCGGCGCAGCGCCGACTGGGTGCCCACCGGCGCCGTGTCGGGCGGCGGTTCACTCGCCCGTACGGTCGCCCGGATCGGGGTCGGCTGGCTCGGCCTGGTCGTCGTGGCGGGCGCCGCCGGCCTGGTGCGGGCCGTGGCCCTCCACGGCTGGCAGCCCTACTGGGCGCTCGCCGCACTCCTCGGGCTCACCGCCTACACGGTGGTCCCGCTCCTCCAGGCCCTGTGGCCCCTGCTGCGCGGCGGCAACGGTGCCGCCGTCGCCGAGGTGGCCCCGCCCGCCAGGCGCGGCTCGGACCTCGGCTTCGGCCGGGCCGAGGCGGTCGCCGTGACCGCCGTGCTGCTGCTCTGCGGCCTGCTGGCCTCGGGCTGGGCGGACCCGCTCATCTTCTGACGACTCGGTACATCACTGCCGATCAGCCGAGCTCCGTCGTCGGCCGAGGTGTCGCTCGGCCGGCCCCCTCCCTGCTTCCTGCTCTTCCTCCTCTTCCTTGCGTCGCCCCACCGGCGCGGACCCGCCGCCTGGCCGCCCCATCGGCCCGGCGGCCCCGACCCACCGCTGCCAGTCAGGCAAGGAGCACCGCCGTGACCACGGCCGTACCACCGAACGCCGTACCTCCGAACGCCGTACCTCCGAACGCCGGGCGCCCGCTCGCCGCACCGACCTCCCGCCCCGACCCCGCGACCGCCGCGACCGCCGCGACCCCCGCTCCCGCCGCAGCCGACACGGCGGCCCTGCCGGCCGTCTCGCCCGGGCCGGCGCACCGACCGGCCGCCGTCGCCGCGTCCGCATCCGTCACGCCGGCCTCCGTCGTCGCCCGGGGCGAGGAGGCCCGCCGGCGGGTGGCGTTCCGCCCCGACATCGAGGGCCTGCGCGGGGTCGCCGTCCTCGCCGTCCTCGCCTTCCACGCCGCCGTCCCCGGTTTCACCGGCGGCTACGTGGGCGTCGACGTCTTCTTCGTCGTCTCCGGGTTCCTGATCACCGGCCTGCTGCTGGCCCGACCGATCGGCCTCCGGGACTTCGCCGCCCGCCGCGCGCGCCGCATCCTGCCCGCCGCCGCCGTCGTCCTGGTCGCCACCGCCCTGGCCGGGGGTGCGCTGCTCGACCCGCTGCGCGGCACCGATCTGGCCCGGGACCTGATCGCCGCCGCCGGGCAGTTCGCCAACTGGCGTTTCGTCGGACAGCAGACCGACTACCTCGCCGCCGAACGCGACCCGAGCCCGCTGCAGCACTTCTGGTCCCTCGGCGTGGAGAACCAGTACTACCTGCTCTGGGGCGTCCTGTTGCTCGGCCTCGCCCGCTTCCTCACCGGCCGCCGCCGCACCGCGGCGATCGCACTCGCGACCGCCGCGATCGGCGCCGCGTCGCTCGTGCTCTGCGTCCGCTGGACCGCCGGCTCCGCGCCGCTCGGCTACTTCTCGACCGCGAGCCGCCTCTGGGAGTTCGCCGCCGGCGCCGGTGCGGCGCTGCTCGGCTCGGCAGTGGCGGGCGGGGGCGCGCGCCGCACGGGCCCCGTCGGGCGGTCACTCGGCGCGGCGCTGCGCCTGGTCGGTTGGGCCGGCGCGGCGGCCGTCGTCGTCGCGGTCTTCCGCTACGACCGCGACACGCCGTTCCCCGGCACCGCCGCCCTGTTGCCCGTCCTCGGCACGGCCGCCGTCCTGCTCGCCGGACCGGCGCACCGGGCCCTCGGCGTCGCCGACGTCGGCCGCCTCCTGGCGGTCCGCCCGCTGCGGGCCGCCGGCCGCCTCTCCTACGCCTGGTACCTCTGGCACTGGCCGGTCCTGACCATCGCCCAGGCCCGCTACGGCCCGCTGCCGTGGACCACGCTGGTCGCGCTCACGGCCGCCGCCGCCCTGCCGGCCTGGCTCACCCTGCGGCTGGTCGAGCAGCCGCTGCGGTACGGCAGCAGCCCGGCGCCCGGCCGAGGCCTCGCGGTCGGGGCCAGTGCCCTGGTGATCCCGTTGATCGCCGGGCTGACCCTCGGCGGCGGGACCGTCCGGGCGCTGGGCAGCGCGGACGCCCCCGTGGTGGTCCCGGCCGGCGCGGTGGACGGCCCCTCGCTGCTCGCCCCCGGCATCCGGGTGCCCGACCTGACGCCCTCGCTGGCCCGGGCCAGGGAGGACTTCCCGCCCGGAAAGGGGTGCGAGATCCCGCTCGGCGCCGACACCAGCCCCCGCTGCCTGTTCGGTGACCGGAACAGCCCCGACCGGATCGTGCTGCTCGGCGACTCGCACGCCGGGCAGTGGATCTCCGCCGCCCTGACGCTCGCCGAGCAACGGCACTGGGCCCTGGAGGTGCTGGTCAAGCCCGGCTGCCCGCTGGCCACGCTGACCGTGCGGAACAACGTCCTCGGGCGCACCTTCGAGGAGTGCGACCGCTGGCGCGAGAACACCCTCACCCGGTTGGCCACCGGCCCCCGGCCGAAGCTGGTCCTGATGGCCGGCCTCAACCGGTACGGGAGCCAGGAGGAGCGCGCGGACGGCTGGGCCCGCACCCTGGACCGGCTCGCCGCGACCGGAGCGCCGCTCGCCTACCTGGGGGACACCCCGATGCCCGGCAAGGACGTCCCGACCTGCCTGGCCGCCTCGGACGGCCGGTCCGACGCCTGCTTCTTCCCCCGGGAGTCCGCCTTCGAGCGCGACCCGTTGATCGAGGGCGGGCTCGCCGAGCGCTACCGCGTCCGGGTGCTCGACCTGGGCCCGCTGCTCTGCCCGGGGACCGGCCCGGACTGCCCGGCGGTGCTGGAGGGCGTCGTGCTCTACCGGGACACCGGCCACATCACCGACACGCTCGCCCGGGTGCTGGCGCCCCGGCTCGACCGGGGGCTGCTGGGCGCGGGGTGAGGTGCGGGGCCGGCGGGTCGGACGGTTCGCGCGGTCCGGCGGCGGGGGTCGGGTCCGGTTCCGGGCCGCTCCTCCCCGCCGGCCGGGCCCAGCCGCCCGGGCTGTTCCTCCCGTCGGCCGCCCGGGCAGCCCGTCAGCCGTAGAGGCTGTGGCAGAGGCGGGCCTGTTCCGAGCCGGCCGGCCAGCGGCCCAGGTGCTCGGCCTGCTCGCAGAGCGATCCGATGCCGGGCACGGTGGGGCCGGTCGCCGGCGGACTCGGGGCCTTGTTCGGGGCGGGGGCAGGCGTCGCCGCAGCCGGGCCCTGCCCTGCCGTGCCGCCGCCAGAAGGCCGCGAGGGCCCGGGCCGGGCCGTACGCCCGGGCTTGGACCGGGGCGCCGTCGCGCGGTCCGATCCGGTGGGCTCGTCGTCGCCACCGGCCTGACGGGCCGGAGCCTGCGCCCCCTCGGTCGAGGGGGCCGCCCCGGGTGCGGGGGCGGTCTCCGGCAAGGCCGCCGCAGGGCTGGGCGCGGTGGTGGGCGGCGAGCCGCCGGGTACCGACACCGCCTCGGGGGCGCCGCTCCCGGGCGGGGTGAGGGGGGACGACGGAGTGGGGGAGGCGGGTTCCCCCGGGAAGGCCACCACCCCGGAGTTCTCGTCACCCGAGCCGGGCCCGCACATCACCAGGACGGCGGCCAGGGCCGCGACCGTCCCGCCCGCCGTGACCGCCCACCGCAGGCGCCGCCGGGGTCGCGGCCCGGTCGCGGACGCCGCGGCGCCGGCCGCCGCGCGGGCGGCCGTCGTGTTGCCGGACCCGCCCGCGCCGGCCGAGGCCGGCGAGCCTGTCCCGGGGAAGGGGACGGGCGTGGACGCCGGTGCCGAGCGGCCGGCCGCCGGTCCGGGGGGCGGGGGCGGCACCGGCGGCGGCTGCCACGCATTCTCGGGCCACTTCCACTGCCCGCTCCCCGGTTGCCCGCCCATCGCTCACGCCCTCCTGCCGAATGCCGCCGACCACCGGCGAGCCGATCCCCGTGCTCAACGAGCGCGCCGTCGCGGGGACATGACCAGGAAGGGGGTTCACCCCCGGGTGTCGTTCCGCGCGCCCCCTCCGGCCCGCGCACCGCCGCGTGCACCGGTTTGCCGCCCGGTTCGCCGCCCGCCCGCGCCGCCCGTACGCTGCCTGCCGTACCCCGGGTGCGGACGTCAGGGCTCCGCCACATGCTGGGGGCATGGAAACCAACAAGCCCCTGGTCGAGGTCGCCGAGTTCCGTACCGACAGCCGCTACCGCCTGGTCCGCTTCGAGGGCCACGGCTGGGAGCCGCTGGCCCCCGAGGAGTTCGAGCCCCGCATCCGCCAGCTCTTCCCGGACCTCGACCCGCACGACCCCGACCGCGTCCAGTGGGCCGACCGCCCCTGGGAGTGGCCCGCCTGGCACCCCGGCGAGGCCTGATCCCGGGGCACCGGCCGGGGGAGGCCGGCGGGCCGGTGGCGCCCCCCCGCCCCTGCCCCCGCCCCCGGCCCGGCCGCTCCGCGGGGCCCGGGTCGCCGTCCCGGGCGCGGACGCCGCGCGGGCAGCCGAAGGGAAGCCGGCTGACGCCGAGTGTTCGTCCGGGGTCGCGGCGCCCTCGGGGCGCGCATCCCCACCGCCCCGACAGGCGTGGCGAACCGACGGTTGGAACGGCAGGGAAGTCGGGGCAGGATCGTCCTGAACGGGCGGGCCGACCGCCCCGCCCACGGCGGACGCCGTCGCCCCGGAACGGACGGGTCGTCGACCGACCGGGTGGAGGGGCTGTCTCGGCCCGCGTCAAAGGCGTCGGAGGGGGAGTCGTGCTGAACGCGCCGGCGAGCAACGCGGGTTACGGCGAGCAGGCGGAGGAGCTGGTGCGGCAGTACGAGGGCGTGACCTTCGAGGAGGTGCACCGCGAGGTCCTGCACCTCTTCCCCGAACGGCCCTCCGCCGTCCTCGACCTCGGCGCCGGCACCGGCCGCGATGCCGCCGCACTCGCCGCCCGCGGCCACCGGGTCGTCGCGGCCGAGCCGACCGCCGAGCTGCGCCGCGCCGGGCAGCGGCTCCACCGGGACACCGGCATCCGCTGGGTCGACGACGCGCTCCCCGAGGCGCCGGGGCTCCGTGCGTCGGGCGAGCGCTTCGACCTGATCCTGCTCTCCGCCGTCTGGATGCACCTGGCCGACCACGAGCGGCCGTCGGCGATGGCCACGCTCGCCCGGCTGATCGCTCCCGGCGGGCGTGTCCTGCTCTCGCTGCGGCACGGTCCGGTGCCGCCCGGCCGGCGGATGTTCGAGATCACGCCGGAGGAGACCGTCGAGCTCGCCCGGGCCCGCGGGCTGGACCTGTTGCACGTGACCGAGCGGACGGACCTGCACGACCGGCCGGGCGTCAGCTGGCACCTGCTCGGGTTCGAGTCGCCCGCGTCACCGGGCCGGGCCGCGGCCTGACTCAGTCGAGGCAGAACTCGTTGCCCTCGGGGTCCTGCATCGGGATGCAGGCATCGTTGCCGTCGTACAGCGTCTGCACGTGAACCGCCCCGAGCGGGACCAGCCTTGCGCATTCGGCCTCCAGTGCGGCGAGGCGCTCCTCGCCGACGAGCCCGGTGCCGACCCGTACGTCGAGGTGCACCCGGTTCTTGGCGGCCTTCCCTTCAGGGACACGCTGGAAGTACAGCCGCGGCCCCTCACCCGAGGGGTCGATGCAGGCGAACCAGGAATCCCGTTCCTCGGGGGCCTGCGCGTCCCGGTACTCCTCCCACGTGGCGAACCCCGCCGGGGGCGGCGGTACGACGTACCCCAACACCTCGCACCAGAACCGGGCGAGGCGCTCGGGTTCCGCGCAGTCGAAGGTGACCTGGACCTTCCTGATCGCTGACATCCGCGCACCATACCAAGGGACGCCTCCGCCGCTCCGCCCGTTTTCCAGCGGCACGGGTCGGGGCGGGTGGGAGCGGGGTGCCGGGTGCGTCGACACGGGCTCGTTCACGGCCGGAGGAGTTCGCAGAAGCGGTCCAGGGCGCGGTCATTGCGGTGGCGGTCCCCGGTGTTCGTCAGATCGAACAGGAGACCCCGGATGACGGCCATGACCAGCGTGGGAGTGGCGGTGTCGTCCGGGCCGGTGGTGATGTCGCGGAACGCGGTGCCGAGGGTGTCGAACCAGTCCGTGATCGCCTCGGCCCGGTCCGGATACTTCTCGGGGTGGACGAGGCCGTCGGCGTGCACCTCGAAGAACAGCCGGACGAACGGGGCACGCTCCGGTGCGCTCATCCAGGCCCAGATGCCGCGCAGCCGTTCCTCCGGGGAGCCCGCCTGCGCCGGGAGGTTCGCGGCCAGCCGGGCCGCCCCGCGGCGGCGTGCCTCGGCAAGGACGGCGGCCACCAACTCCTGCTTGCTGCCGAAGTCGTAGAGCAACATCCGCGGACTGGTGTCGAGAGCCGCGGCCAGCGGCCGCAGGCTCAACCCGGCCAGGCCGTGCGCCAGGACGTAGTCGGTCGCCCGCGCCAGCGTGGCCTCCCGCCGGGCGGGATCCGGGGGTCGTCCCACGGTGGACCTTCCTCTCCTTGCCGAACTGAGCCGGCGTCAGTATATGGTACGACTGTTTCAATAACGGGAGGGAGACGGCTGTGCACTCATTCGGTCGGGCACTCGCGCTGGGTGCCGGAGGCCCCGTCGGGGCGGCCTGGATGGCCGGACTGGCCTGCGGACTGCGCCGGGTCGGGCTGGACCTCGGCGAGGCCGACCTGATCGTCGGCACCTCGACCGGCGCGATCGTCGGCGCAGTGCTGGCCACCGGCCAGGACCCCAGCCGGCTCGCCACGCCGGTGCGCCCCGGCGGCACACCTCCACAGGTGGACGGGCGCCGGCTGGGCGAGGCGTTCGCCGTGCTCGGCGATGCCGCCTCGAACCCGGCCGAGGCGCGCCGCCGAGTGGGCCGGATCGCGCTCGCCGCCGAGACCGGCCCCGAGCAGGCGCATGTCACCCGGATGCGCGAGCTGGCTGGCGCGGACCAGTGGCCGGACCGGAGGCTGCTCATCACCGCGACGGACGCCGAGACCGGCGAGCAGGAGGTCTTCGAACGCGGCAGTGGCGCCCCACTGCCCTCCGCCGTGGCGGCGAGCACGGCCTTCCCGGGCATCTACCCGCCGATCACGGTCAACGGCCGCCGGTACATGGACGGCTCACTGCGGTCGGCGACCAACGCCGGACTCGCGGCCGGAGCCCGCACGCTCGTCGTGATCGACCCGCAGGCCCACCTGTTCCCCCGCGAGTTGCTCGACCGGGAACTGGCGCTCGCGGCGGCGCACACCGTGGTGACCATCGGGCCGGACCCGGCGGCCGTACGCGCATTCGGCCCGGATCTCGGCGACCGCACGGCCTGGGGGCCGGCCCACCAGGCGGGCCTTCGCCAGGCCCCCGACGCCGCCGAGCAGCTCCGCGGCGCCTGGAACCCCGGATCCGCCGCGGACTGAGCCTGGGCCTCTCTTCCGGATCTTGCCGTGCGGGCGACGAGATCCGAGAGAGAGGCCCGGGGCGCGCTCCCCGACGGCCACCGACGTCATCCGTTGCGGCCGCAGGCTCGTTCCGTCGTGCAGCCCCCGGCCCGCGGGTGAGTCCCTTCGCCGGACCGGTCGTGCGATGACCGGTCGCCTCCCCGCCCGGCTCACGGACGTCGTGCGGTCGCCGGCAGCCGGCCGTCCCCGCCCCGGGCGACGGGCGGTCGGTTCACTCACGCCTCCGCCTTCCGGGCCGGCGGGACGGGCGGTGAGCGTGGAGTGTCGATCCAGCCGGCCAAGGGCCCGGGCAGCGCTACCGGGCGGACAGCGACCGGGTGAAGTCCTCGATCGCGACGGCGAGTTCGCCGGGGTAACCGCCGGGGGAACCGGCTTGGGGGAGTGAAGGGGCCGGGATGAGGCGGACCGGCGTCGAGCAGGCCTCCAGCAGGGCGGCCACGCGGGATCGTTCGGATGAACGGCGGGCCCTGCGGAGTGCGGCTCCGGCGCGGCGGGCCGCACCGGGGCGGTGCGAGGGGAGCCCGGTGACTGCGGGGAGGTCCGACCGGAGAGGCGGGGGTGCGATCAGGACGAGGCCGGACACGCGGTCCGGATGGTCGGTCGCGTAGCGCAGCGCCGTGCCGACGGCCGTCGAGTGCGCCACCAGGACGGGGCGCGTCCTCGCCGGCGCGAGCAGCTCGGCCAGCCAGTGGTGATCGGGGGCGGCGGCCCGGGAGGACCGGCCGAGCCCCGGCAGGTCGGGAGCCAGGACCGGTTCGGTGAGCCGAGCGGCGACCGTTCGCCAGGCGTCCGCATCGGTCCCGGCCCCGTGGAGGAGGACGTGGCGTGGAGCCTCGCGTTCTCCGAGGAGGTAGCTGCGGCTCCCGGCGACGGTGTCGAAGCCGATCGTGGAAAGGGGCGCCGCCGAGTCGGTGCCGGCAGTGCTGCCGTCGCCCGTCCCGAAGCCGTCGGCCACCAGGCGGGTGGCCCAGCGCTGCAACAGCGGTAGGACGGCGGGGTGGTGGAGGCCGGCGGCGTCGGCGAGGCGGTCGGCGGACGTCGTGTCGTAGGTGTCCTCGGACAGGAAGGTAAGGGTCTCGGGGTCGGCGCCGGTGAGGGCGCGCGGCAGGCGGCGAACCAGGCCGACCGGGACCAGTCGGCGGGGTGCCGGCACGCCGAGGTGGTCTGCGACCGCGGCGACCAGTTCCATCAGCGGCGGGGTGGACGGATCGAGCACGGTGTGGGCATGGGCGGGGCCGTGGTCGTGCTCGGGGACGGCCGCGAGGAAGCGGGCGAGGTGGTCGACCGCGACCACCGGAAGGAACGTGCGCGCCGTTCCGGGCAGCAACGGCAGCCTGCCGTGCCAGAGTTGACGGATCAGCTCGGCCAGGCCGACGTACTGTCCGGCCTGGCCGGTCACGGAGTGGCCGACCACGCTGCTCGGGTTCACCGTGGTGAGCGGCACGCCGAGCCGGGCGGCCTCGACGCGGACGGCGGAGTCGCCCAGTTGCTTCGACGCCTCGTACGCGCCGAGGCGGGCGTAGAGCGCGTCGGTCTCGGCGTCCGGGAGCGGATGGCGTGGTGCGGGGTCACGGCCGACCCGGTAGCCGGAGAGGTGGACCAGTCGGCGGAGCCCCGATCGCGTCGCCGCCCAGTGGAGGACGTGCAGGGCGCCGTCGACGTTGGCGGCGTGCGCCTCGGCGCGGGGGAGGCCGAACTCGTAGCGGGCGGCCAGGTTGTGGACGTCGCGGACGCGGACGAGCCGGGCCTCGTCCTCGGGCGACAGGCCCAGGTCGGGGCGGGTGAGGTCGGCGGCGACGGTGGTCAGCGGCGTGTCGTCCACCCCGTGCGTGCGGAGCCAGCGGCGCAGCTCGTGCTCCTTGGGCGTACCGCGCCCTCCGCGGACGGCGGCGGCCACGGGTTCTCCCCGGCCGAGGAGTTCGAGTACCAGCCAGCGGCCGATGAAGCCGGTGGCGCCGAGGACGAGGGTGCGGGGCGGTGCGGCGGCGGTGGCGGTGGGCATGGGCGGGGCATCCCTTTCTGTAGACCGGTCTGCATATTTTGGGGAGCTGAGGAGCTGAGGAGCTGGGGGAGCTCGGGAACCGGGTGAGGGTGGAATCCGGAGGCGGGTCGGCAGATGGCCGAGGCCGCACCCGGTCGGGCCTGCCGGCCGACCCGTCAGGCGCGGGCGGTGATGTGCACGGCGCGGCACCCCGGGATGCCGTCGCGCGTCATCACGCCTCGGCCTCCAGCAGGCGGCCCACGGCGTGCCGGGCATCGTCCAGGGGGCGGCGGCTGCGCCGCACGCGAGCCAGCAGGACCGCCCCTTCGAGCAGGGAGAGTGTCTGGCCGGAGGTGATCTCGGCCTCGGCGGGGCCGAAGCCCTGGGCGGTCAGGCGCTCGGTGATGACCTGCTGCCAGCCGCTGTAGACCTCGGCGCAGATGCGGCGCAGCGCCTCGTTGCTGCCGGCCACCTCCAGGCCGACGGTCGCGATCGGGCAGCCCTTGGTGTAGTCCGACGCCTCCAGGCGGGCGGTGAAGAGCTCGGTGAGGTGCCCGATGATCGTGGCGACGTCCGCGCCCTCGCGGGCCAGCGACTTGAGCAGTTCCTCGATCTCCTGGCCCGCCTGGAGGATGGCGGCGGCGACCAGTTGGTCCTTGCCCTCGGGGAAGTGGAAGTAGAGCGAGCCGCGGGGCGCCCCGCTCTCGCTGACGATCTGGTTGAGGCCCGTGCCGAAGTAGCCCTGCGCCTCGATCAGATTGCGCGTGCCGGCCACCAGCCGGGCGCGAGTCTCCTCGCCCTTCGCTCCCATGTCGCAAACAGTAGACCGGTCTGCATATTCCTGTCGACCCGTTGCCGGCAGCTGAGCACCGTTCCCGGGCTGTGGGGGGGTGCCTGATCTACTGCGGGACGTCGGACCGGACTCGGAGGGCGAGCCATGGGTGTGTTGACGGACTACTTCCGCGCCGTGGACGCGGCGTCGGTGGTGCGGGCGCTGGAGCAGGAGGACGGCGGCTCCCCGCTCACCGCGGTGCCGCCGGTCTTCGACGGGGTCGAGGCCAAGCGGGTGGACCCGGGCGTGGTCCTCGCGATGCTGATCGCCGCCGTCCGGAAGGTCGAGTGGCGGGTCGACCTGGTGGGGGAGACGACCGTGTGGCCGACCGGCCCCGCGCCGGGCCGGGACGGCCTGGACGACGAGGACAGCCCCTGGGTCACCGGGCCGTGGGTGTCCGAACTCGCGCCTCAGGTGCGGGACGCGCTGGCGCGGGTGCGGGACGCCGACGTGCCGGCCGTCGCCGCACGGTGGGCGCAGGCGGAGGAACTGCACGGGGCCCCCGCCGAGGAGGTGCAGCCGCTGGTCGAGGAGCTCGTCCGGCTCGCCAGGCGGGCACGCGACGGCGGCGAGCAGCTCTACTGCTGGATGTCGCTGTAGGGCGGGCTTCCCGGACCTCGCCCAGAACGGCCGGGAGACGGTCGACTGGCCGGGCCTCTGCGGCAAGGGGAGCCCGTCGGCACCCCCGTGCCCCCGCTGACCTGCGGGGGAACGCCTTCGGCGACTCGGCACGGCGGACCCCCGGCGGGAGGTAGGGTTCACACTGCTCGGTGACGGGCACAACCCGCTGAACGACCGGGGGCCGCAGGGCACCGGGGCAGCGTCCGGAGGCACGTGCGGACCGCCTCCGGGAGGCCGGCCGACCCGGGGGACGACGATGGGGCGAGACACGCAGGACGCCGAACCGGACGCCGAACCGGACGCGGTGCGGAACGCCGGGCCCGGCGCCGAACTGGTCGGGCGCCGGCGCGAGACCGAGCGCCTGGCGGCGGCCCTGGACCGGGCCGCGGGCGGTGCCGGCGGCTCGGCCGTGCTGCTGCGGGGCGAGGCGGGCATCGGCAAGAGCGCGCTGCTCGACTGGGCCGCGCGGCGGGCCGGCGAGCGCGGGTTCACCGTGCTGCGGGCGGTCGGCGCCGAGGCCGAGCGGGAGTTCGCCTTCGGCGCGCTCCACCAGGCGGCCTGGCCGCTGCTGCAGGGGTCCCGCGCGCTGACCGGGCATCAGCGGGACGCCCTGGAGTGCGCCCTCGGCGTCCGCGCCGGCACCTCCCCGAGCGGCTTCGCCGTCGGGGCCGCCGCCCTCGCGCTGCTCGCCGAGGCGGCGCGGCGCGGCCCGCTGCTGCTCCTCCTCGACGACCTGCACTGGGTCGACTCCTCCAGCGCCGCCGTGTTCGCCTTCCTCCAACGGCGCTGCGCGGAGCTGCCGCTGGTGATCGCCGGTGCCGGCCGTCCGGACGGCGCGGCGGCCGAGGCCTGGCCCGTCGAACCGGTCGAGGTCGGGGAGCTGTCCCGGTCGGACGCCGCCGCACTGCTGCTGCGGAACTGCCCGGAGCTGGCCGCCGCCGCCGCGGACCGGGTGCTCGACGAGGCGGCCGGCAACCCGCTGGCCCTGGTGGAGCTGCCGCGCCAGCTGCGCGGCGAGGAACAGCGCGGGCTCGCGCCGCTGCCCGACCGGCTGCCGCTCGGCCGGCGGCTGGAGCGGATGTTCGCCGAGCGGCTGGGCGCACTGACGCCCGAGGCCGGCCGGCTCCTGCTGCTGGCCGCCCTCGCCGCGGGCACGGACGCCGACAGCGGGGTCTGGCTGCGTGACGTCGCCGGAGCCGGGACCGAGGAGGCCCTGGCCAGGATCGAGGCCGAGGGCCTCGCCGGACTCGACGGGGCCGGGCGGCTGGTCTTCCGCCACCCGCTGGTCCGCGCCGCCGTGATCTCCACGGCGCCGGAGTCCGCGCGGCGCGCCGCCCACCGCACCCTGGCCGGCCGGCTGGCCCCGGACGACCCCCGCGGCCTCGTCCACGAGGCCTCCGCCGCGCTGCTCCCGGACGAGCGGCTGGCAGCCAGGCTCCAGGACGCCGGCGGGCGGCTCGCCCGCTGCGGCGGCGAGGCGGAGGGCGCGCTGCTTCTGGAGCGCGCCGCCGCGCTCAGCGCCGACCCGGCCGCCCGGGCCCGCCGGCTGACCTGGGCCGCCGTCATGGCGGCTCGCGGCGGGCGGCTGCGGCACACCGCCGCCCTGGTCGAGGAGGTGCAGCGGGCGCCGGTGCCGCCGGACATCGCCCCGCTGTTCGCGTACGCGGTGGTGTACGTGGACCAGAGCCACCGGGTCGACTTCGAGTCCTCCGCCGCCCTGCTGCCGGGAGCCCTCGACGCGCTCACCGCACCCGGCGCCGAGACCTTCGGCGGTCTGGTCGACCAGGTCTACTTCAAGCTGCTGCTGGCCGCCACGTACACCGGCGACCCCCGGGCCTGGCAGGCGCTGGAGCGGCACCGGGAGAACGTCTCGGCGCCCGGCCGGCTCTGCCACCGGGCCTGGTCCGACCCGGCCCGGACCGCCCACGGCGTGGCCGAGGAGTTGCGGGCGACGGCCGCCGGGCTGAGCGAGGAGCAGGAGGCGGGCACCGCCTGGCTGCTGCTCTGGACGGCGACCGCGGCCGACACCGCCGACTGCGAGCTGTGGCGGCGCTTCACCGGCTTGCACGGCTACGCCACCCAGGGCTCGGTGGCGAAGGCCAAGGCCTACCAGGACTTCCTGCGCGGCCGCTGGGAGCTGGCCCGGGTCTGCCTGCGGGAGGCCGAGGTGGCGGACGAGCTCGGCTACCACTGCAACGCGCTGATGTTCCGGCACTACTACGCGCACTTCCTCGCCGGCCGGGGCGACGAGGAGGGGCTGCGCGAGATCGAGCGGCTCGTCCGGCCGACGGCGGCACGTGCCCGGATGCGCTTCGTCCTGGACCGGCTGACCCACCTGCGGGGCCTCGCCGCCCTCGCCCACGGCCGCTACGAGCAGGCGTACGCGCACTTCGCCGACCTCACCCCGGCCGGCCGGCTTCCCCGGGGTCTGCCCTGGTTCCACCCGCTCTTCTTCGACCTGGTGGAGGCCGCGGTGCACACCGGGCGGCGGCACGAGGCCCGGGCGCACGTCGCGGCGGGGCGGGACGCGCGGGCGGGCGAGATCTCGGGCCACCACGCCTTCCTGCTGGCCGCGGCCGCCGCGGTGGCCGCGGACGACGACGAGGCCGAGGCCGCGTACCGGGCGGCGTACGCGGTGCCGGGGGCCGAGCAGTGGGTGTTCGAGCTGGCCCGGTTGCGGATGGCGCACGGCTCCTGGCTGCGCCGCCGCCACCGCGCCGAGGCCCGCGAGGTGCTGCGCGCCGCCCACCACACCTTCCGTCGGCTCGGGGCCGGCCCCTGGGCGGACCGCTGCGAGGAGGAGCTGCGGGCGGCCGGCGGCCCGGTCGGCGACGAGCCGGCCGCAGCGGCGGCGGCCGGTGCGGTGGTGGCCGGGCCACCGGTGTCGGTGTCGGCGGCCGCCGCGCTGACCGGCCAGGAGCTACGGATCGCGCGGCTCGCCGGGACGGGACTGAGCAACAAGGAGATCGGCCTGCGGCTCGGGCTGTCCCACCGCACCGTCGCGGCGCACCTCTACAAGATCTTCCCGAAGCTCGGCATCGCCTCGCGGGCCGCACTCTCGCGCGCCCTCGGCGAAGGGTGAGGGCGGCGGGACCCGCCTCGCCGCACCCCGCGGCCCCGTCGCTGCGCCGTGCCGGCGGCGCCGCGCTGGCCGCGCCGCGCCTTCCCGCACCGTGCTGTCCGCGCATCCGGGCTTGCCTGCGCGTGCACACTCCCTGCTCGGCCGCAGAGCGGCAGTCAAATGACTTAGCGGTCGGCGCCGCCCCCGGCCGAGGCTTGTCGAGTAGGGCTTCGGCCGGAAAGGGGCAGGTCAGGTGGGTGTGCTGTGGACGACGGCTTCCGTCCCGGACGGCGAGAAGGCGGCGTTCTGGGGCGAGGCCGTCTCACGGACGCTGGCACCGGTGGAGGTGGTGCCGCACGCCGACCGGCCGTTCGACGGCCGCCTGTCGTCGCACCGGCTGGGATACGTCCAGGTGTCCACGATCGAGGCGGACGCCGCCCGGGTCTCCCGCACGGCGGGCCTGGTCGCCCGCTCCGCCGAGGCGGGGGCGGAGGCGCAGCTGGGGGTGGGCGTGCAGGAGTCCGGCCGCGCCGTGCTGGTGCAGGACGGACGCCGGGCGGAGGTCGGGCAGGGCGGTCTGGTGGTCTACGACACCGCGCGGCCCTACTCCATCGACTACCCGGAGCGTTTCCGTGCCCACGTTTTCCAGGTGCCGCGCCGGCTGCTCGGCGTCTCGGAGCACGAGGCCCGGCAGGTGGCCGGCAGCGCACTCACCGCCGACCAGGGCTTCGGCGCCGTCCTGCTGCCTTTCCTCGGCACCCTCGCCGACTCCGCGCACGCCTACCCCGCGTCCGTCGGCGACCGGCTGGCCGGCAGCGTCGCGGACCTGTTCATCACCCTGGTCGCCCAGCTCACCGGGCCCGCGGCCACCGAGCCGCCCGGCGCCAACGCCCACCTCGTCCGCCGGATCCGCGAGCACATCGACCGGAACCTCGGCGATCCGGAGCTCTCGCCCGAGGGCATCGCCCGGGCGCACCGGATCTCGGTGCGCTACCTGCACCGGATCTTCGAGGGGGAGGGCGTCACGGTCGGGCGGCTCGTCCAGCAGCGCCGGCTGGAGGAGTGCGCCCGGGAGCTGTCCCGCCGCGGGCGCGCCGTGCCGACGGTTTCGGCGGTCGCCCAGCGCTGGGGGTTCGTCAACCCGGCGCACTTCAGCCGGGCCTTCCGCGCCGCGTACGGGGTCTCCCCGCGCGAGTGGCGCGCGCTCCGCGCCGCGGACGAAGGCTGACACGGCCCCAGCCGCCTGACGGCGCCCGACCCCCGGGCCCGAGCCGGTCGACGGGGGCTGACAGGGCCTGACCTCGGGTCCGGGACTGCCTGACCTGGTGCACACCGCCCCGCGGTGTGCACCGTCGGACAAACCGTGGTTCCCGCTCGGGACGGTGACCGGCCCCCTGCACGCCTAGTTTGGGCCGGGTGCCCGCGCGCGTCCGGCGAGACCCGCCCGGGCGCCGCCCGGCGCACGCCCCCGCCCCGACCGGCCCGGGGCCGCTCGGGTGAGGCCGGGGCGAGGTCCCGCCGAGCAGGAGCCGCGGGGCACGGGGGCCAACCGGGTCGGGCCGTCGGCACGAGGACGACCACCGTGGAATCCGGCCGACCGGCCGCTACGCCAGGAGACAAGCGTGTCCGACACCACCCCCTCGCCCGACCGGCGGCCGGCCCTCGAACCCTTGGTCCAGGCGTTCCTCGATGCCCTCGCCGGCCGCCCGACTCCGGGCGGTTGGCCGCCCGGGGCCTGCGAACCCACGGAGACGAGCGCCTGGGGCGGCGAGCACGGGGAACCGGGCGAGGGACCGGCCGACCTCCTGGCGGGCCTGGCGGAGGAGCGGCTGGACGATGCCTCGGACACCACCGCCGAATGGCTCGCCCTGCCCGGCGGACCGACCGGGCGGGTCCGGGTCCAGGTGGTCAGACCGGCCGGCGCCGCCGAGCCCGTCCCCGTGGTGCTCTTCCTGCACGGCCTCGGCTGGGCGCTCGGCGACGCGGACTCGTACGGGCGGATCCTGCGCGAGTTCGCGGTGGGGGCGGACGCCGCCGTGGTGTTCGTCGACTACGACCGGGCGCCTCTGGCGCGCTACCCCGTCGCCGTCGAGCAGTGCTGGGCCGTGGCCCAGTGGATCCGCGCCCACGGCCGCGAACTCGGACTGGACGGGGAGCGGATGGCCGTCGCGGGGGATTCCTCGGGCGCCAACCTGGTGGCCGCCGTCACGCTGCTCGCCCGCCGGCACGGCCCGGTACCGCTGCTCCACCAGGTCCTGATCTGTCCGGTGACCGACGCGGACTTCGACACCCCCTCCTACCGCGAGTACGCCGAGGGGTACCTCCTGCACCGCGAGGACATGCGCCGGTACTGGGACGCCTACCTGCCCGACCCCGCTCGCCGGCACGAGGCCACCGCCGCCCCTTTGCGGGCCTCCTTGGACCAACTCGCCGGCTTACCGCCGGCGTTGGTGATCACGGCCGAGGCCGACGTGCTGCGGGACGAGGGGGAGGCGTACGCCGCGCGGCTGCGAGCGGCCGGCGTCCCCGTGGTGGCCACCCGCTACCAGGGCGTCGTGCACGGGTTCGTCCTGCTCGACGCCTGCCGCCACGCTCCGACGGCCCGCGCCGCGCTGATCCAGGCGGTGGACACCCTGCACGTCGCCCTCCACCGCTGGCCCGGCTGAGGCCGCGCCGACGTCGGAGGGCGGGTGGACCGAGGCCGGACGGCGGGTGGACCGAGGCCGGACGCGGGGGGATCGAGACCGGACGGCCGGCGGACGGGGCGGGCCCGACCCGCTTCGGGTGAAGGCGCCGTCCACCTGCGCCCGGTGCGCCCGAGGGCCCCTCGGGCGCACCGGGCGGTCGAGGGGCCCTCGCCCGCGCGTGGTCCGGGAGCGGGGGGACGGGCGGCGCCGGGTTCGTCCGGGCATGCCGGCGGCCGCCCGAACCGGGGGACGGTTCGGGCGGCCGTGGTCAGGAGGAGCGGTTCAGGCGTCCGCGTATCAGACGGTGCCGGGCCGGGCGGCCGGCTCCACCGGCGGGTCGGCGGGCGACCGCCGGTGCAGGACGAGCCTGGTCAGCAGGCCGCTGCCGACGCCGGCGGCCAGCGCGACGCCGGACCACCAGAGCGGATACGGCGTCAGGCCGATCGCGTGGTCGGCCGACCACGCCCCCGGCCCGGTCGCGGCCAGTGCGGCGGCGGTCACGACGAGGACCAGCGGGTACTCGTAGCCGTCGTTCTGGACCCAGAGACCGTGCGGCCGCTTGACGGTCAGCGCCACGGTCATGACGCCGATCGCGCCGGTGGCGGCGAGCGGGGTGAGCAGGCCCGCGGCGAGCAGCAGGCCGGAGCCGATCTGCCCGGCCCCGGCGGCGAGCGCGGTGATCCACCCGCCGCGGAAGCCGTCGCCGCGGAACTCGCGGGTGCCGCCCTCGAGCCCCTGCCCGCCCAGGTGGAAGCTCACCTTCTGGACCCCGTGGCCGGCGATCAACAGGCCGACGACGACGCGCAGGACGAACAGGCCGAGGTTCATCGCCGCCCCCGTTCGGGGCGGGGGATCCGGTGGCGCACCGGCTCAGCCCGCCGCGTGGGCGCCGAGGATGCTCTGCGCGTACACCACGCCGAGCCCGTAGGAGCCGGCGTGCTCCTTCACGATCTCCATCACGGCGCCGTAGCTCTCCTGACGGGCCCAGTCGCGCTGCAGCTCCAGCAGCACCTGCACCCAGGTCACCGGCACGGCGCCGGCGGCGGTCATCCGCTGGAGGGCGTGCTCGTGGGCGGCCGGGCTGACGCCGCCGGAGGCGTCGGCCACGACGTAGACCTCGTACCCCTGGCCGAGGGCGGACAGGGCGGGCAGGACGAGGCAGACCTCGGTCCAGAGGCCGGACAGCACGATCTTGGTGCGGCCGGTGGCCTTGACCGCCTCGACGACGGCGGCGTCCTCCCAGGCGTTCATGCTGGTCCGGTCGAGGACCTCGTGCTTGGGGAACACCTCGGCCAGCTGCGGCAGGAGGGGGCCGGAGAACGACTCGGCGGCCACCGTGGTGAGCACCACGGGCACGTCGAAGGCGCGGGCGGCCTTGGCGAGACCGACGGTGCTGTTGATGATCGCGGTGCGGTCGCCGCTGCCCACGCCGAAGAACATCTGCGGCTGGTGGTCGACGAAGAGCATCACGGCGTTGTCGGGAGTCAGCAGGTCGGGGCTGGGCGCGGCCTTGACCTGGGTGAAGTCCATCATGGGGGAGTCCTTTCGGAGCAGGTCCCCGCAGTCGCAGCGGGGCGGTGCGGAGAAGGGGGGATGACGGTGGCGGGCCGGGGCCGCGCGCCGCAGACGGTCCGGAAGGTCCTTCGACCCTCTCGGCGTCCGGCGCGGACTTCCGTGCCGCGTCGCAGAGTTGACGGTAGGCGAGGGTCCAGGGGCGTTCTGTTCCCATCGCGCCCCGCCGCTGTCCCCGCACTGCATGCCGCGGCCCCGGCGTCGTCGAGGTCGTCGTTGAGGTCGTCGTCCCCCTCCGCTGACGTCGTCGCCGGCGCCCCGGCCGCCGTCGTCGTCGCCGGGGCGTCAAGTTCTTCCTGCTGTTCTTCCTGGTGGCCGGAGGCCCGGCGGGGTGGGATGGAGGAGGCCGAGGGGCCGTACCGCGTCCCGTCCCCACTCCCCCCGACCTCATCCGACGGACCGTCCGGGCCCGCCCCGCCGGCCGTCGCAGGAGTAACCAGATGCCTCCCGTTGCCACCGCTCCAGGAACCACCGCCGCAACCGCCGCCGCGCCTGCACCTGCCGCCGCGGCCGCGCCGGCGACTGCCCCGGCAGCCGCCACGACGCTCTCCACCAGCACGTTGCCGACGCCGGACCGTGCCGATTTCTGGCACGAGGCGGTCGCGAACACGTTCATCCCGCTGGACGTCAGGCTGCTCGAACCCGCGCCCTCCGCCGGGACCATCACCAGCCACCGCCTCGGCGCCCTGCAGGTCTCGCTCGTCCAGGCCGGCCCCCAGCGGGTCGTCCGCACCCGGGGCCTGATCGCCCGCGGCGGCGAGGACCACGTCACCCTGGCCCTCCAGCACCGCGGCACGGCCCGCCTCGTCCAGGACGGCCGTCAGGTGCTGCTGCGGCCGGGGACGTTCGCCGTCTCCGACGCCGGGCGCCCGTTCAGCAAGGAGCTGACCGAGCCCTTCTCCTTCACCGCCTTCCACTGGCCGCGGGCGGCCGTCGGGGTCTCCGACGAGGAACTGCGGGAGCTCACCGCAACGGACTTCGGGGCGGAGGGAGGCACCGCCGCGCTGGTCGCCGCCCACCTGGGCCGGCTGGCCCGGACGGTGGACGTGCTTGACCCGCAGGCCGCGGTCCGGCTGGCCGCGACCGCGTTGGACCTGCTCACCGTGCTCGCCCAGGAGCGCCGGGGCCGCCCGCCCGGCGCGGAGCCCTCCGAGGCGGCCCTCGCCCTGCTCGCCCGGATCAAGGACCACATCCTGCGCCGCCTGGGCGATCCGGCGCTGGACCCGGAGCAGATCGCGGCCGCCCACCACCTGTCGGTGCGGTACCTGCACAAGCTGTTCCAGTGCGAAGGCATCACCGTGGGCCGCTGGATCCAGCGGCAGCGCCTCGCCATGTGCCGGCGCGACCTGGCCCGTCCGACGGCGCGCCCGGTCACGGTGGCGGCCGTCGCCGGGCGGTGGGGGTTCGTCAGCGCCAGCCACTTCAGCCGGTCGTTCCGGGCGGCCTACGGGGTCTCCCCGCGGGAGTGGCAGGCCGGCGCCCGCGTCGCGGCCGAGTCACGCACCGCGGAGGCCCGCGTCCCGGCACCTCGCCGGTCGGACGCCGGGGTCACCGCGGTGCCGGCGTGACGGCCGCCTACGGTGGGCCCCGGGCGGCGGCCCGTCCCCGGTGCGTCGCGGTCCGGGACCGGCCGCCCGGGGTCAGGCCCGGCAGCGCAGCATGGTCAGTGCGGGGTTGGCGGTGAAGTCCTCCCAGAACTCCTCGCCGAACTCGCGCACACCGGCGGCGGAGATCTCCAGCGGTACCCAGGTGATGTCGCGGAAGCCGGCCGCCCGCAGGCAGTTCTCGTAGACCTCGCGGCTGGGCGGGTTGGCGACGAAGGAGATCGGCGGGTCGAGGAGCGCGGTGATCCGCACGCGCGGCCCGATCTCGGTCTCCTCGCCGAGCGGTTCGCACAGGAAGCCATACTTGGCCAGGGAGGGCCCGCCGAAGCGGAAGTCCGGGTGCTGCACGAAGGCGAAGAGCTCGGCCCCGTCCGCGAGGCTGCGGTGGATCCTGCGGAACATCCGCTCGACGGTGGCGACGTCCTCGGCGTAGTTGAACGCCTGGACGGCGACCGCGAGGTCGAAGGGCTCCTCGAAGGTACGCAGCTCGGCGACATCGCCCACCTCGTACTCCACCCCCAGCGGGTCGCTCTCCTCCAGGGCCCGGGCCGCGTCGACCATCGCGGAGGAGATGTCGACGCCGAGGACGCGCGAGGCGCCACGGCGCTTGAACTCCCGGCTGTAGAAGCCGGTTCCGGACGCCACGTCGAGGATCGACCTGCCCTTCACGTCGCCGACGAGGGCGAGGAATCCGGCCACCTCCCCGTAGCGTGCGAGCGGGAGGTTCTTGAAGCCCTCGAACGCCTCGCCGATCTCGTCGTACAGCTGACCACCCATCGGGTCGTCCCCCTCTGTTCGTTGGCGTCGGCCTCCGGAACGGGCCGGCCCCCGGCCGGAAGTCTCCCTGTCGCCGGAGGGGGCGGCGTACTGGTGGAAACCCCAAAGATGCCGGGCCGCAGGCCCGTTCTCTCTTCGTGTTCGTCTTGCGCGATCCCACCGCCGCGCTCGCCGGGTGCCTGCGGGAGCCCTGCGTGCAGGCACGGCAGGCGGTGAGCGGGGGTCCGGTCCGTCAGCCGTTCGCCGGGGAGGACCAGGCCTCGACGAGGGCGGTGGCCTCGGTGAGGCGGACGGGGTCGTCGGCGGCCTCGGCGAAGGTCACGGCGTCGCGGGCGGCGGTGAGCGCCCGTGCCCGGTCGCCGAGGGCGTCGAGGGCCCTGGCCTGGCCGAGGGCGGCGATGCCCTGGAGCAGCGGCACGCCGACGCGGGCGCCGATGCGGCGCGCCTGCGTGAAGGAGCCCTCGGCGTCCCGTGCGCGGCCGAGGTCCAGTTGGGACGCGCCGCGCTGGGAGAGCGCGTTGGTCATGGTGAAGTCGGTGATGTGCGGGGCGGGGGCGGTGGTCGGGTCGGTGAGCAGGGCGATGATGGTGTCGGCCGTGCCGATGGCGCCCTCGGCGTCGCCCTGCTGCTGTTGCGCGCCGGCCAGCGCCAGGAGGGCCTGCGGCCTGCCCTCGTGGTCGCCGGCCACGGCGAACAGCTCGGCCGCCCGGCGGGCCCGGTCGGCGGCCGCGTCGAGGGTCTTCAGGCGGTTCCCGGCGGCGGCCGCGTAGAAGTGGGCCCACGCCTCCTGGGCGGCGTCGCCGCCGCGGCGGGCGAGCTCCGCGGCCTGCTCGGCGACGGCCAGCGACTCGCCGGGCTGCCGCAGGCAGTACAGCAGCGCCCAGGCGAGGTAGTTGGCGTGGGTCGCCTCCAGGGTGTCGTCGCCGAGCGCACGGGCGGAGGCCCGGGCGAGGCCGAACACGGTGTGCCAGTGGCCCCAGTTCATCCAGCGGTCGGAGAACCAGTGCATGGACTCGGCCGTCCGCACCACCTCGGCGTGCCGGCCGGCGGCCGCCGCTCCGTGCAGCGCGGCGAGCCAGTTGGCGCTCTCCGTCTGCAGCCACCGCTGCGCCGCAAGCGCCGTCGCGAACGGGGCCGCGCCGGCGGGCGGCGGGTCCGGCTGGAACCACTGGCCGGCGGACGAGGCCGTGTCGAGCAGCCAGCCGTACAGCGCCGTCTCGGCGCTGCGCCGCTCCTCGGACGACTCCTCCTCCTGCAGCCGCTCGCGTGCGTAGAGGCGGATCAGGTCGTGGAACAGCAGGCGGTCGGCGGAGGTCTGGCCGAGCAGGCCCAGCTCCAGCAGCTCGTCCAGCATCTCCTCCACCCGGCCGAGGCCGAGCCCGGTGAGGGCGGCGCCCAGCCCGGCGTCGAAGTCCGGCCCGGGGACGAGCGCCAGCCGGCGGAACAGCCGTCGCAGCGGCTCGGGCAACTGCGCGTAGGAGAGGCCGAAGGCGGAACGGATCCGCAGGTCGCCGGCGGCGAGCCGCTGCAGGCGCAGGTCCTCGTCGCCCAGGCGCTCGGCGAGGTGGTGCGCGCTCCATCCCGGCCGGCTCAGCAGCCGGTGGCCGGCGATGCGCAGGGCCAGCGGCAGGTGGCCGCAGAGGTCGGCGATGAGCGCCAGGGCCGCCGGATCCGGCCTGGCGGCCCCGGTGTCCGGTGAGGTGTCGTCACCTGTGGTGCCGGCCCCCGTGGTGCCGTCACCCGGGGTGCCGCCCCACCGGGCATCGTCCTGCTGGGCGAGGATCGTCCCGAGCAGGGCGGTGGCGGCGTCGGCGGGGAGCGGTTCGAGGAGCAGCCGCCGTGCGTGCTCGATGCCGGTCAGCGTGCGCCGGCTGGTGATCCAGGCGGCGCCCGCGCCGGCGGCCGGCAGCAGGGCCCGCACCTGGGCCTCGTGGGCGGCGTTGTCCAGGACGACGAGGGCGTTCCGCTCCCGCATCATCCGGCGGTAGAGGACCTGGCGCTCGTCCGTCTCGACCGGGACGTCCCGCTCGCGCACGCCCAGCGCGCGCAGCAGCCGGGCGAGGGCGTCGTGCGGGGTGACGGGTTCGGTGTCCAGCCCGCGGAGGTCGACGAAGAGGCAGCCGTCCCGGAACCGGTCCGTGAGCCGGGCCGCGGTGTGCACGGCCAGGGCGGTCTTGCCCAGGCCCGGGGCGCCGGAGACGATCGAGACCGGCAGGCGCCCCGGCTCGTCGGCGGAGCGGGCGAGCCAGGCGGCCTCGGCCGAGCGGCCGGTGAAGTCCGGGACGGCGGGCGGCAGGTCGCAGAGGCCGGGCGGGGTCGGCCGCTCGTGCCGGCGGCGGCCCGCCCGGGCGGCGCCGAGCAGGGCGGCGGTGTCGGCGGGGGAGAGCCCCAGGGCGCCGGCCAGGGCCTCGACCGTACGGGCCTGCGGGCCCCGGCTGCGGCCGCGCTCCATGTCGCCGATGGCGCGGGCGCTGACGCCGGAGCCTTCCGCGAGCTCTTCCAGCGTCAACCCGGCCGCGCGGCGGTGTGCGCGCAGCATCGGCCCCAGCTCCTGGGACTCGTCGTGGTGCATTTGTCCGCTCCCCGGTTAGTTGAATGATCATCATAACGGGGGAATGTGCCGAATGTTCCCGGCCGGGTCAGCAGCCGCGTCCGGTCGGCGGGGCGGCGTGCCGGGCACGAACCGCGCTGCCCCGGGGGGGGGCGAACGTCGCTCACACGACCGCGCGCACGCCTGCGGCCCGCCGCACGGGGCGACGGGCCGCAGGGGAGGAGCGGGGTGCGGAGCGGGAGGTCAGGCGACCGAGACGGCGCTCCAGGCGGCCGCGACCGCCGCGTACTCGGTGCTGTTCAGCCCGTAGAGGTCCTTGGCGGCGTTCAGGGACGCGGTGCGGGCGCCCTTGTAGTCCGTGGTGGACGTCATGTAGACGGTCAGCGCGCGGTACCAGATCTTGGCGACCTTCTGGTTGCCGATGCCGGTCACCGTGGAGCCGTTGCAGGTCGGGCTGTTGTAGGTGAAGCCGTTGATGGTCCGGCTGCCGCTGCCCTCACTGGCCAGGAAGAACCAGTGGTTGCCGACGCCCGAGGAGTTGTGCACGTCGAGCTGGCCGACCTTGCGGCTCCAGCAGTCGGCGGAGCGGCCGTCGAGCGAGGGCTTGTCCATCCGGCGCAGCCACGGCGGGGTGGACTGGTCGCTGAACAGGTAGTCCGGCTTGTCCACGGCGTTGTTGGCGTACCACTCGACCATGGTGCCGAAGATGTCGCTGGTGGACTCGTTGAGGCCGCCGGACTCGCCGCTGTAGCGCAGGTTGGCGGTGGCGCTGGTGACGCCGTGGGTCATCTCGTGGCCCATCGTGTCGAGGTCGACCTGCTCGGGGTCGGTCACGCCGTCGCCGTCGCCGGTCATCATGCAGAAGCAGCTGTCCGACCACTGGGCGTTGTCCCAGTTGGTGCCGACGTGGACGAAGACCGTGGCGCCCTTGCCGTCGTTCTTGATGCCGTTCCGGCCGAAGGTGTTCTTGTAGTAGTCGTACGTCCACGCGGTGTTGGCGTGGGCGTCGACGGCCGCGGTGGAGCGGTCGGTGGAGAACTTCCTGCCGTCGCCCCAGACGTTGTCGGCGTCCGTGAACAGCGTGCCCGAGTTCGCGTTGAGCGAGCTGGACGAGACGTTGTGGGCGTCCTTGGTGATGGTCCCGCGCACCGGGTCGATCAGCGCGTAGCCGCCGGACTGCGCGGTGGTGTCGATGGTGACGTCACCGGTGTACTCGGAGTGGCCGGTGCCGCTGGCCTGGTGCTCGGAGTCGTAGGTCTCGATCTGCTCGCCGGTGGTGGCGTCGGTGACGACCACCTTGCCGGCCGGCTGGCCGTGCTCGCCGACACCGGCGACGGTGGTCTTCCAGGCGAGCCGGGGCGTGCCGTCGGCGGCCCAGACGACGAGCTCGGGCGAGCTGGTGGCGGAGTTGATGCCCGGTGCGGCCTGGAGCGCCTGACGCGCGCTCGCCTGCGCCGGGACCTTCGGAACGGTCGACTTCACGGCGGCGTCGTGGGCGGCCGCGCGGGAGGAGTCCTTGAGCCGGCCGCGGGCGTCCTGGTGCACCACCAGGTCGCCGCCGACGACGGGCAGGCCGAGGTAGGTGCGGTCGAAGCGGACGTGCTGGGTGCCGTCGGCGTCGACGATGACGTCCTTGACCTGGAGGTCCTGGCCGTCGCCGAAGCCGAACACGCCGGCGTTGTGGGCCACGTTGGCCCGGGCCTGGGCGATCGCCGCGTCACGGCCGGTGGGGGCGGCGTTCGCGGTGCCGGCCTGGAAGGTGGCGGCGACGAGGGCGGCGGTGGCCGCTATGGCTCCGGCCGCGAGGTGGCGGCGGTGAGAGGAGGTGGGGCTCACTCTGACTCCAGTCGGGGTAGCTGCAGGGGAAGAGCTGCGACAGAGATTGACGGTGCGCGGCCAACCCCGGCTAGGTGCTGAGTCAGATCTTGACCATTTCGTGTCCTGCACTGATCGAAACTGATCGAGTGTGAATGCTCACTGTGAAAGCCGCTGTTGAAGCACTGACGGCGGGTGTGAATGACGGTGTGAACGTTGTTGCCCTCGGACGCCCTACGATCACGCCATGACGACCCGGTACACCTGGCGCGGACCCTTCACCGACGACGAGCTCGACGCCCTGCACGCGGAGGGCTTCGGTGCGGCCAGCCGCGACCGGCCCGTCCGGCCCGTCGCCTGGCGCGCCCGGCTGGAGCGACACAGCCTCGGCTGGGTCTGCGCCCGCCCTGCCGCCGGCGGCCCGCTGACCGGCTTCGTCAACGTCGCCTGGGACGGCGGCGGCCATGCCTTCCTCCTCGACACCGTGGTCGCCACCGCGGCCCGCCGCGCGGGCGTCGGCACCCGACTGGTCGCGGCCGCCGTCGACGGCGCCCGCGCGGCCGGCTGCGAGTGGCTGCACGTCGACTTCGAACCCCACCTCCGGGCCTACTACCTCGACGCCTGCGGCTTCCGCAGCACCGACGCCGGCCTCCACCGGCTCTGACCGGACGACGGATTCGTCGTCCGGTGCGGTGTTCCTCGTTCTCCGGTCCCCGGCCGTCCCGGAGACCGTAGGCTCGCGGGATGGACGGATGGGTGGAGGCCTGGACGGGCGGGGCGCGGGCGGTGCACCTGGGGAACGTGGCCGACTTCAACGAGCAGTTCTTCGGCGCCGCCATGGACGACGCCCAGCGCGCGCGGCGGCTGCGCCAGGCGCACCACTACGCCTGCATGGCGACCTGCTACAGCCCCGAGCCCGCCCTGGTCGTGTTGCCGGCCGAGGTCGAACGGGCCTGGGTGGACTGGCTGGCCCGGGAGTTGGCGTGGGAGCCCGTCGAGCTGTACGGCGGGGTCGCGCCGGGCGGGACCCTGGCGCAGGCGCTCGCCGCCCGCCCGGCGCTGGCGGAGCGGATCGCCGAGTGCGGCCGCCCGGTGCTGCCGTGGGGCCGCACCGCCGCCCAGGGTGAGGGGAGCGCACTGGCGGCGGTTCGGCGCTACGAGTCCAAGGCGGCCACGCACGCGCTCTTCGCCGAACTGGCCCCCGCCCACCCGGGAATCGCGGTGCCGCACCAGGAACAGCCCGGCACGACGCGGCGAGCCGCCCGCCGGCTGACCGCCCGGGCGGTCCGGGGCCTGACCACCGTGGTGAAGAGCCCGCACGGCGTCGGCGGCTACGGGACCGCCGTGGTGACGCCGCAGGAGCTGTTCGCGGCCGGCGGCGGCGGTGCGCTGCTGCGCCGCCTGGCCCGGGCCGAGGTGCTGGCGGTGGACGGCGGACTGCTGCTGGAGGAGTACGTCGACGGCGGCCGGGCCGACCGCCTGCGCGACCTCACCTTCGACGCGGTGATCGGCCCGGACGGGCGCGTCCACCCCGTCGGGGTCGGCGAGATGGCCGTGGCCGGCACCAGCTACCAGGGGGTGACGGTCGGTCCGGGCGTGGTGCCGCCGGGCGTGGCGGCCACGGCCGAGCGGTTCGGGCTCGCCGTGGGCGAGCGCCTCGCCGCCGCGGGCCACCGGGGCTGGTTCGACGTCGACTTCGTCACCGACCGGGAGCGCCGGCTCGCCCCCACCGAGGCCAACCTGCGGCTCACCGGCCCGGCGATCGCCTTCAACCTGCGCGCGCGGCTGGACCGGGTCCGCGGCCCCGGCCACGTGGTCCGCACGCTGGACGGCCTGCGGCTCGGCGCCCGGCTCTCCCAGGAGGCGCTCCACGACCACCTGGACCGGCTCCGACCGCGCTGCGCCCGTCTCGGCGTCACCCTGCTGCCACTGGTGGTGACGGCCGGCTACGAGCCGGAGCCGGCCGTCGGCCTGGCGCTCGCCGCCCGCTGCGCCGGGCCGGGCGAGGCGCTGGAGGCACTGGACGCCGCCGAGGCGCTGGTCGCCGCGGCCGGTCAGGCGCTGGGGCGGATGTTCGCGGCGCTGCGCTGACCGGCGGACCGACGTCGCCGGCCGGCGGTCGCCTCCGCCGAAGCCGTCACCTCCGCCGGATCCGTCGCCCCGGCCGGGTCGTTCGTGTCCGCCGGGCCGTCATCCCGGGCGGGCCGTTCGTGTCCGCCGGGCCGTCACTTGCGTCCCGCGGGCGGTCGCCAGACCAGGAAGCGGACCACGATCGCGGCCGCGACCATCAGCGCGATGTTGAACACCGAGACCAGCAACGCCTGTCGGGGCCAGTCCGTCGCCGAGCTGGTCCGGTAGAGGTTGTCCTGCGGCCACCAGGAGGCCAGCAGCCAGAACACCGAGACGTGCGCGGCGACGGAGAGCCCGAGTGGGCGGCCGAGCCGGACGACGGCCCGGGCACCCGCCAGCAGCCAGGCCACCCCCAGGCCGAACGAGCACCACTCGAAGAGGTAGAGGACGCGGAACCACCCGGCGTAGGGCCCCGGCACCGCCGAGACGTCCGTGGAGCCCGGCCACAGGCTGTCGGTGAGCAGCCAGGCGACCACGGTGACCGGCAGGGCCACCAGGAGAAAGAAGCAACCCGTGGGCGGGTCGTCGTCGGCCGGCTTCCCGGCACCGGCCTTGCCCCCGCCCCGGCCGGCCTTGCCGCGCAGCGACGCGGAGCCGTCCGTCGGCGCGGCCCCGCCCAGCGAGGCGGAGAAGGAGAGGTGGTCGCGGGGGGCCGGCAGCGGCAGGGCGGTGCGGTCCAGCTTCCCGGCACGGGTGCGGGGGAGCGCCGGCAGGGCCACGACGGCGGCGGGCGCCTCCCCGGCCGGCAGCTCCTCGGCCAGCAGGGCGGAGAGCGACCAGGTGTCCGGCTCCGCGGCGCCGGGTGCCGTCACCGCGTAGCCCACCAGGGCTCGCCGCCCCGGCTCGGGTTCCACCTCGGCGACGGCGGCCTCCCGCACCGCCGGGTGGGAGCGCAGCAGCCCCTCGGCCCGCGCGGCCTCGGTGACCCGCCGGAGCACCGCGGCGGCCCGGACGCGCTCGGTCGGGCCGACCACGCCTTCGGCGCGCGCGGTGAACTCCAGCACGCCGTCCTCGCGGATCCGCCCGAGGTCACCGGTCAGCAGGATCCGCATGTCCGGGTCGAAGGCGGCCGGCACGAAGCGCCGCTCCGTCTCCTCCGGCCGGTTGACGTACCCGCGGCCCAGGCCCGGGCCGGCGACGGCGATCTCGCCGACCTCCCCGGGCGGCGCCGGCAACCCCTCCGGGCCGAGGACGTACACCCGCGCACCGGGGAAGGGCCGGCCGACCAGCGAGACCCGTTCGCTCCCCTCGCCGCCCGTCGAGCCCGCCGCGTCGAAGTACGTGCTGTCGACGGACGCCTCGGCGAGGCCGTAGACGTTGAGCACCCGGGTGCCGGCACCGAGCAGCCGCTGCAGGCCCAGCTGCTCGTCCAGGTACCACTTCTCCGCCCCGACCGTGATCAGCCGCACGCCGGGCAGGGACCCGCCGGCGGCCACCAGGTGGTCGTGCAGGCGCCGCGCGGTGCGGACGTTGAGCTCCAGGACGGTGATCCGCTCGGCGGCGACCAGGGCGGGCAGGTCGGCGATGTCGGCGGTGCGGTCCAGGGTGAGGTTGCGCGGCGAGACCACCAGGGTGGCGCCGGTACAGAGCGCACGTATCCAGTCGGCGGTGAAGACGTCGAACTCCAGGCTCGCCGTCTGCAGGATCCGGTCGGTGGGGCGCAGCCCGTACACCTCGCACCACCCCCGGTGGGCGGCCAGCAGGTTGCGGTGTTCGATCAGCGCGCCCCGGGGCAGGCCGGTCGAGCCCGAGGTGAAGAAGAGGCAGGCGAGGTCGTCCGGCCCGGTGGTGACCGCCGGCGGACCGGCGGGCAGCGCCGCGATCACCTCCGCCGCCGAGTCCAGGCAGACCACCGCCCGCCCGCCGGTGTCCGTCAGCCGCACCCGGTGCGCCTCCTCGGTCACCACCAGCACCGGGTCGGCGTCCGCCAGCACGTGGCGCAGCAGCGCGTCCGGTGCGCCCGGCTCCAGCGGGACGTACGCGCCGCCCGCCTTCAGCACCGCGAGCAGGGCGACGAACACCTCGGTGCCCCGGCCGAGCGCCACGGCCGCCCGGCCGCCCGGCTCCAGCCCCTGCGCGACCAGGTGGCGGGCCAGCCGGTCCGCACGTTCGTCCAGCTCACCGTAGGTCAGCTCCCGCGCGCCGCACCGGACGGCGACCGCCTGCGGCGACTGGCGCGCCTGTTCCTCGAACCGCCCGTGCAGCGTTCCGGCCCGCCCTGCCGGTTCCGCGTCCCACCCCATCCGTCCATCCCCCTTCGTACCGTGCTTCCCTCCGATCCTGCCGCCAACTGCGGCCCGGCGACAGGGGCGTACGGCAAACCCGGCCGTTCGCGCCCCCATCGACCGGGTCCACCGCCGGGCGGGCCCCTGCCGGGCGGGCACCTGCCGGCAGGGGCCCCGTCGATCGGGCCCCGCCGATCGGCGTTCACCGCGCGGAGGCCGCCGGCGGACGCGCGCCGGCGGGCGTCCGTCCACACCTCGGACCGGACCGGCCGCCGCCCGGCCGACGGTTGTACTCTGCACGCGGAGGGTCGGCGCCGGCCCGTCCGGTGCGCCGCCGGCACAGGCCCCCACCCCAGCCCGGCGCCGAACCCCCGGAGGACCGCCCGCCATGAGCACGTCCGACCTGCTGCCGTCCGACCCGCTGCCCACGGGCCCGCTGCTGCGCACCCGTGACGTCGAGGTGGTCCGGAACGGCCGCCACCTGCTGCGCGGGATCACACTGGCCATCGAGCCCGGCGAGCACTGGGCGCTGCTGGGGCCCAACGGGGCCGGCAAGTCCACCCTGCTCGGCCTGCTCGGCGCCGTCTCCCACCCCACCCACGGGGAGGTGGACGTGCTCGGCCGCCGGCTGGGCCGGGTCGACATCCGTGACCTGCGCGCCCACCTCGGCCACGTCAACCCGCGCCACCCGCTCCGCTCGCCGCTGACCGTGCGCGAGGTGGTGCTGACCGGCCTGGCCAACACCATCGAGCCCGATCTGTACCGCAAGCCCGGCCCGGAGGCCGTCGACCGGGCGGAGCGGCTGATCGAGACCCTGGGCATGACCGCGGTCGCCGAGTCACCGTGGCCGACGCTCTCCCAGGGGGAGCGCGGCCGTGCGCTGATCGCCCGCGCCCTGATGCCCAGCCCGCGCCTGCTGCTGATGGACGAGCCGGCCACCGGGCTCGACCTGACCGCCCGCGAGCTGCTGCTGGACAGCCTGGACCTGCTGCGCCACCAGCACCCGGAGCTGGCCAGCGTGCTGGTGACGCACCACCTGGAGGAGCTTCCGGAGAGCACCACCCACGCGCTGCTGCTGCGCGAGGGGGAGTGCGTGGCCGCCGGACCGGTGGACGAGGTGATGACCACCGAGCTGGTCAGTACCTGCTTCGATCACCCGATCCGGATCAGCCGGCACGAGGGGCGCTGGACGGCGCGGACGGCGGCCCGGCGCGTGCCGGGGGCGTGAGCGCAGCCGCTGCGGGCGCGTCGGAACGGTGACGCGCCTGGCGTAGCGGCCGTGCACCGGCGCAGTGGCGTAGCGGCCGTGCACCGGCGCAGCGGTCGGGCACCGGGGCTCGTGGGCGGGCTCGCACGCAGGCGTCGCGCTGGATCAGGCGGGGAGGTCCGCGGGGATCGCGCCGGGCTCGCCCGGGAGCGCGTTCCCAGACGGGCCGAGGGGGAGTCGGGTGGAGGAGCGGCGCGAGGGGCCGGTGAGACGCCCCCGCCGTTCGGCGGGGGTGATTGGCCGGAAATCGTCGGTGGGCTGACGACTCCCCGCCGCCAAGGCGGCCGCCACCTGCATCGATCGAACTCGGACCCCGGTGTAGACGACGAAATCGGATGTCCCTAAGGTATGCCTTAGCTAAGTGGGTGGAGGCGCCGGAACGGCTTCGGTTCCTGCGCTCACGCTCAGCCCTGCCCCGGTACACCCTGCCCTTCCGTTGGAGCCCGCATGTCCGCCCGTCGTTCCACCGCAGCCACGCTGCTCACCCTCGCTGTGGCGACCGCCGCGCTGGCCGGCTGCTCGCAGAAGAAGGACGACAAGGCCTCCTCCGACGCCGTGAAGGTGAACGCCACCGACACCGCCTGCGAGGTCTCGAAGAGCAGCTTCCCGGCCGGCCACGTCGTCCTCGACATCACCAACAAGGGCTCGAAGACCACCGAGGTCTACGTCTACGCCGCGGGCGACAAGATCGTCACCGAGCGCGAGAACATCGGCCCCGGCACCAAGGCGACCATCAACGCCGAGATCAAGGCCGGCTCCTACGAGATCGCCTGCAAGCCGGGCATGGTCGGCGACGGCATCCGTCAGAAGATCACCGTGACCGGCGACGCCTCCGCCGCGGCCGCCCCGGCCGACCCGCGGCTCACCGCCGCCGTCGACGCCTACCGCAAGTACGCGCAGGAGCAGGCGGACCTGACCATCCCGGCCGTCGAGGCCTTCGCCGCCGCGATCAAGGCCGGCGACGTCGAGAAGGCCAAGTCGCTCTACGCCCCGTCGCGCACCGGCTGGGAGCGCACCGAGCCGGTCGCCGAGAGCTTCGGCGACATCGACCCGAAGACCGACACCCGTGAGGACGGCCTGGAGGCCGGCCAGGAGTGGACCGGCTGGCACAAGCTGGAGAAGTCGCTCTTCGCGGACGCCAGGATCGGTGACGACGAGAAGAAGCTGGCCGACCAGCTGGTCACCGACCTGAAGGACTGGCAGAAGAAGATCCCCGAGGCCGAGATCACCGCGACCAGCATGGCCAACGGTGCCAAGGAACTGCTGGACGAGGTCTCCACCGGCAAGATCACCGGTGAGGAGGACCGCTACAGCCACACCGACCTCGCCGACTTCGCCGCCAACGTCGAGGGCGCGAGGAAGGCCTACGAGCTGCTGAAGCCGGTCGCCTCCGAGAAGGACGCCGAGCTGGCCAAGACGCTGGACTCGGAGTTCGCCGCGACCGAGGCGCTGCTCGCCAAGTACAAGCAGGCGGACGGCACCTACACCTCCTACGACAAGGTCGCCGACGCCGAGCGCAAGACCTTCTCCGACGCGGTGAACGCGCTGGGCGAGCCGCTCTCGAAGCTGGCCGCCGCCGTCGTCGTCAAGTAGCACCGACCGCGACACCCGGCACCGAACACCACCCCACCCACAGCGCCGTGGCGGCCCCCAGTGGCCGCCACGGCATCCGTGAGACAGCACAGAGAAGGGCCCGCCCGCCGATGGACGCCGAGAACGAGCAGCAGAACGGGACGCCGGCCGGTACCGGCGCCACCGCCACCGCGGCCGTCGCCGCCGAGCAGCACGGCACCGGCCGCAGCGCGGTCAGCCGCCGCGCCGTGATCGGCTGGGCCGGTGCCGGGGTCGCCCTCGGCGCCGCCGGAGTCGGCTCGGTCGCCGCCGCCACCCGGCAGGACGACCCGGCCCCCGCCCCGGCCGCCGCCGGCGGGGAGATCCCCTTCTACGGGGACCACCAGTCCGGCATCTCCACCCCGGTCCAGGACCGCCTGCACTTCGCCTCCTTCGACGTCTCCGCCACCGCGACCCGTGAGTCGCTGGTGAAGATGCTCAAGGAGTGGACGAAGGCCGCCGCGGCGATGACCGGCGGCCGCGAGGTCGGCAGCGGCGCCGCCAGCGGCCTGCCCGAGGCGCCGCCGGACGACACCGGCGAGGCCCTCGGCCTGCCCGCCTCCCGGCTCACCCTCACCATCGGCTTCGGCCCGACCCTGTTCGAGAAGGACGGCGTCGACCGCTTCGGCCTCAAGGCCCGCCGCCCCGAGGCCCTGATCGACCTGCCGAAGTTCAAGGGCGACAACCTCGACCCGCAGCGCACCGGCGGCGACCTCTGCGTCCAGGCCTGCGCGGACGACCCCCAGGTCGCCGTGCACGCGATCCGCAACCTGGCCCGCATCGGCATGGGCACGGTGAACATCCGCTGGTCGCAGCTGGGCTTCGGCAAGACCTCCTCCACCACCCCGGACGCCCAGACGCCGCGCAACATGATGGGCTTCAAGGACGGCACCCACAACATCGCGGGCACCGACACCGAGAAACTCGGCGAGCACGTCTGGGTCGCCCCGGGCGAGGGCCCGGACTGGATGACCGGCGGTTCGTACCTGGTCGCCCGCCGGATCCGGATGCACATCGAGACCTGGGACCGCACTCCGCTCAAGGAGCAGGAGGACATCTTCGGCCGCACCAAGGGCGAGGGCGCCCCGTACGGCAAGGCCAAGGAGCACGACACCCCGGACCTCAAGGCGATGCCCGAGGACTCGCACGTGCGGCTGGCCCACCCGGACAGCAACAACGGCCTGATGATCCTGCGCCGGGGCTTCTCCTTCACCGACGGCACCGACGGCCTCGGCCGCCTGGACGCCGGCCTGTTCTTCCTCGCCTACCAGCGCGACACCCGCAAGGCGTTCGTCCCGCTGCAGCAGCGCCTCGCCGGCAGCGACGCGCTCAACGAGTACATCCAGCACGTCGGTTCCGCCCACTTCGCCTGCCCGCCCGGTGTCCGGAAGCCCGGCGAGTGGTGGGGCCAGGCCCTCTTCGGCTGACCCCGTCCCGCACAACCCCGAGGAGAGTGCCTTGTTCGGCAACTACCTGATCGGCCTGCGTGAGGGCCTCGAAGCCAGCCTCGTCGTCTGCATCCTGATCGCCTACCTGGTCAAGACCGGCCGGCGGGACAAGCTGCCGCCGGTGTGGGTCGGCATCGGCTCGGCCGTCGGGCTCAGCATGGCCTTCGGCGCCGTGCTGCAGTTCGGCTCCTCGCAACTGACCTTCGAGGCGCAGGAGGCGCTCGGCGGCTCGCTGTCGATCATCGCCGTCGGCCTGGTCACCTGGATGGTCTTCTGGATGCGCCGCACCGCCCGGCACCTGAAGACCGAGCTGCACGGCAAGCTGGACGCGGCCCTGGCCATGGGCACGACGGCGCTGGTGGTGACCTCCTTCCTGGCGGTGGGCCGCGAGGGCCTGGAGACGGCGCTGTTCATCTGGTCGGCCGTCCAGGCCACCAACGACGGCTACAACCCGATCATCGGCGCGGCGCTCGGCCTGCTCACCTCGGTGGTGCTCGGCTGGCTGTTCTACCGCGGCGCGCTGAAGATCAACCTGGCCAGGTTCTTCACCTGGACCGGCGCCATGCTGGTCGTCGTCGCGGCCGGCGTGCTGGCCTACGGCGTGCACGACCTGCAGGAGGCCGGCTGGCTCGGTGGTCTGCACGACGTGGCCTTCGACATCAGCAGCACCATTCCGAAGGACAGTTGGTACGGCACCCTGCTGAAGGGCGTGTTCAACTTCCAGCCGGACCCGACCGTGCTCCAGCTGGCGGTCTGGGCGGCCTACCTGGTGCCGACCCTGGCGGTCTTCCTGGGCCTGTTCGGCGGCAAGCCGGTCAAGCCCGTCGCGCCGACGGCGGGTTCCGCCAAGTCGGCCGCCTGAGGCCCCGGGAGGCGCCCCGGAGGCGCCTGAGGCCCCTCTCCGCTCGAACCGCCCCGTCCGGCACCACGCCGGGCGGGGCGGTTTCGTGTCCGCCCACGGCGGGTCCGCGTCCGGTCTGCGTCCGCGGGTCCGCACGTCCGGCCGCGCCGGGCCTGCGGGTCGGGCGTCGCGGAACCCTCCGTCCACCGACCTGGAACCCTCCGTTCCGACCTCGTGGGCGACTTGACGGTCACTCAAGTGTTCACCTCCAGGGTCTACCCGCGTAAACCGATCCAGGGCATGCTGGTTGGCGGCCCGGGCCGCTCCGCCCGGTGGCTTCCGCATGCCCTCACACCACCCTGGAGTCCCCGCATGTCCGCGATACGCACGCCCCGCCGTGCCCTGGTGGCCGCCTTCGGCGCCCTGCTGCTCGCCCTCACCACCCTGCTCGCCGGCGCCGGAAGCGCCGCGGCCGCGCTGCCCACCCCGGTCTCGGCCGCCACCGCCCGCGCCTATCTGGCCTCGATCTCGGTGGCCGCGGAGTCCCACGACAGCACCTACGACCGGACGCTGTTCCCGCACTGGATCACCATCTCCGGCACCTGCAACACCCGCGAGACGGTCCTCAAGCGCGACGGCAGCGGCGTGGTGACCGACTCCGGCTGCGCCTCCGTCAGCGGCAACTGGACGTCCGTCTACGACAACGTCACCACCACCAACTCCTCGTCCTTCGACATCGACCACCTGGTGCCGCTGGCCGAGGCCTGGCGCTCCGGCGCCTGGGCCTGGACCACCGACCAGCGCAAGGCCTTCGCGAACGACCTGACCCGCCCGCAGTTGCTCGCCGTCTCCGCGAGCTCCAACCGCAGCAAGGGCGACCAGGACCCCTCCACCTGGCTCCCGCAGGCCTCCTACCAGTGCACCTACGCCCGCGCCTGGGTGGAGGTGAAGTACTACTACGGCCTCTCCGTGGACAGCGCCGAGAAGAGCACCCTCAGCTCGATCCTCAACGGCTGCTGAGGAAACGTTCCCGCAGGGAATTGCTGGTGCCGGAGTCCGACGACTCCCCGGCAACCCCAGAAGCCGGGGCCCCGGCCGGTACCCGTTCCGGCCGGGGCCCCACTGCGTCCGCGCGGACGCGTGGGGTCAGCTGCTCTTGATGGCGTCCAGGATGTCCGTGCGAGCGGCGCGGCGGGCCGGCCAGACGGCGGCCAGCAGGCCGATCAGCGCGGCGGCGACCAGGAAGCCGGCGATCTGCACCGGCGGCACCACCATCGTCATGTCCTTGAACGCGTCGGCGAGCGTCCGGGTGCCGGCCCATGCGGTGACGATGCCGAGCAGCACGCCGACCAGTCCGCCGAAGAGGGCGATCAGCAGGGACTCCAGCCGGACCATCCGGCCGATGCCGCGCCGGTCCAGGCCGATCGCCCGGAGCATGCCGATCTCCCGGCGGCGCTCGAACACCGACATCGCCATCGTGTTGACCACGCCCAGGACGGCGATCACCACGGACATACCGAGCAGCCCGTACATCATGTTCAGCACGGCGGTCACCAGCTGCCGGTTCTCCGCCTTGATGTCCTTCTCGCCCTTGACGGCGATCAGCGGGTTGCCGCCGGTGGCGTCGCGCAGCGCCTGCTTGAGTTTGGGGTCCTCGCCGTTGGCGCCCTTGACCAGCACCTTGTCCAGGCCGGTGCCGGGCAGGGCGTGCGGACCGACGACGGAGTCCGGGGCGGTGAGCCCGGAGAGCTCGGTGTTCTGCTCCACCAGGGCGCCGACGGTCAGGGTGCCGCGAGTGCCGTCGGGGTAGGTGACGTCGAGCGTCGAGCCGACCTTGAGGTGGTTCCGCTCGGCGTAGCCCGTGGTGGCGAGCAGCTTGCCCTGCTTGAGCGCGTCGGCCGCGCCCTCCTGGACCTTCACGGTGACCAGCTGGTCGAAGGACGCGGCGTCCACCGAGCGGAGCCACGAGGTGTCGCCGTCGGCGACGGCCTTGACCGGGAGGGTCCGGATCCCGGTCGTCGCGGTGACCCCGGGGGTCTTGGCGATCTGCGGGGCGACCTCGGGGGAGAGCATGGAGAAGTTCGCCATGGCCACGGTGTAGTCGGCCTTGCGGTCGCTCGCGGTGGCCCTGTCGACGGCCTTGTTCACCGAGGCGCCGACCACCGTCAACGCGGTGATCAGGGTGACGCCGATGGTGAGCGCGGAGGCGGTGGCCGCGGTGCGGCGGGGGTTGCGGACGGCGTTCTCGCGGGCGAGCCGGCCGGGCGTGCCGAACAGCCTGCGCAGCAGCGGGGCGAACAGGGCGATCAGCGGCCGTGACAGCAGCGGGGTGAGCACGAAGACGCCGATCAGCAGGGTGCCCGCGCCGAGGCCGACCAGCTTGACCTCCTTGCCCGCGGCACCGGCCAGCAGGCCGGCCGCACCGGCGGCGGAGAACAGCAGGCCGATGACGTTCCGGATCAGCAGCGACTTCTGGGTGGCGGGCTGCTCGACCGAGCTCATCGCCGCGACCGGGGCGATCCGGGACGCGCGGCGGGCCGGCAGCCAGGCGGCCAGCACGGTGACCGCGACGCCGACGCCGACCGACCAGATCACCGTGGACGGGCCGATCACCAGCGGGCCGTCCGGCAGGTTGGCCTCCAGCGGCCCGTTGAGCAGGGCGCGCAGGCCGGTCGCGATGCCGATGCCGGCGAGCAGACCGCCGAGGGAGGCGGTGAGGCCGACCAGCAGCGCCTCGACCAGCACCGAGCGGGTGATCTGCTTGCGGCTGGCGCCGACGGCGCGCAGCAGGGCCAGCTCCCTGGTGCGCTGGGCGACCAGCATGGTGAAGGTGTTGGCGATGATGAAGACGCCGACGAAGAGCGCGATGCCGGCGAAGCCCAGCAGGGCGGTGGAGAGCCACTTGGTGCCCTCCTGGATCATCCGGTCCTGCTCGGCGGCCAGTGCGCGGCCGGTCCGGGCGTCGAAGGCGTCGGGCTCCGGGAAGGTCTTCTTGACGGCGGCGAGCAGTGCGGTGTCGTCGGCGCCGGGCTTGCCCTGGACGTCGACCTCGGCGTACCGGCCCGGGCTCAGGTAGAGCTGCTGGGCGGTGGCGGTGTCGAACGCGGCCAGCGAGCCGCCGGAGACCACGCGCGGGTCGTTGGTGCGCACGGTGCCGGTGAGCTTGAGCTCCATGACCGGGCCGTTGACGGCCACCCGGACGGTGTCGCCGACCTTGTACCCGCCCTTCTCGGCGGTCCGGGCGTCCAGCGCGATCTCGCCGGAGCTGCGCGGCCCGCGGCCGTCGACCAGCGGGTAGCGCCGGTCGGTGCCGTCGGCACCGGGCACGTAGTTGGTGCCGGTGGTGGAGAAGCCGTCGCCGATCAGCGCGCCCTTCCGGTCGGCGATGCCGGCGAAGCCGCTGACCACGCCGCGCGCGTCGGCGGCGCCGGGCAGGGCGGCGATCGACTTGAGGATCGCGTCGGTGAGGACGGGGCCGTCGTCCGCCGTGCCGCCGTGGTCGTACCCCTTGCCGACGGCACTGCGGTCGCTGACGGTGACGGCGATGTCGGTGTAGCTCTTGGCACTCTGCGAGCGGAGCGCGTTGCCGAGCGTGTCGGTGAAGACGAGGGTGCCGGCGACGAAGGCGGTGCCGAGGAGGACGGCGAGGGCCGTCATCAGGAGTCGGCCCTTGTGGGCGAGCACGTTGCGCAGTGCGGTGCGGTACATGGGGTGTCCTGTGGTCTGCGGAGGGGCGGGCTGGTGCCGGTGGAGCGTCAGCTCGTCCGGCCCTTGGCGTCGAAGCGGCGCATGCGGTCCAGGACGGTGTCGGCGGTGGGGTGGGTGAGCTCGTCGACGATGCGGCCGTCGGCGAGGAAGACGACGCGGTCGGCGTAGGCGGCGGCGACGGGGTCGTGGGTGACCATGACGACGGTCTGGCCGAGTTCGCGGACGGAGTTGCGGAGGAAGGCGAGGATCTCGGCGCCGGAGCGGGAGTCGAGGTTGCCGGTGGGTTCGTCGGCGAAGATGATGTCGGGCTTGCCGGCGAGGGCGCGGGCGCAGGCGACGCGCTGCTGCTGGCCGCCGGAGAGCTGGCTGGGGCGGTGGGAGAGGCGGCCGGAGAGGCCGACGGTGTCGACGACGCG
>NZ_JAKNTA010000002.1:62923-177957 GCF_022288725.1 Kitasatospora sp. A2-31
TTCCGGGCCCCGCCCTCCCGGCTACTCGAGGGCGACGCCCCACTGCACCGCGAGGCCGGCCAACCCACCCGCCACCGCCTTCCCGGACGGCGTGAACGTCCAGGCGCCGCCACGCCGTTGGAAGGAGCCGACCAGCATCGCGGTCTCCGGCACGCCGCCCGTCGCGGCCGCCCAGCGCTCCGGCCCGGTGGTGTGCGGGCCGTACGAGCCGGTGAGGGCCAGCCCGTGCACGTAGCCGAGCGGCAGGGCGGGCGGCTCCTCCTCCTCGGTCGAGACCGCGACCACCACCTCGTCCGCCGCAGCCGGCAGCCGCTCCGGATCCAGCGTCAGCTCGGCGGCCCGGACCGGCTCACCGGGCACCGAGCGGGTCGGGTGGAGGCGCACGGCGCCGTCCGAATCCTGCGGGTTGTTGAAGAACACGAAGTGCTCGTCGCTGAGCACCCGCCCGCTCGCGCAGACGAAGGCGGAGACGTCCAGTTCCACGGCGTCCCCGCCGGCCGTCCGGCTCTGCCACGACAGCCGCACGGTGGCGGCGGGCTCCGCGGCCCCGGCGGCGGCGTCCGCCGCGGCGGCCCGCCGGGGAGCGGTGGATCCCCCGCCGCCGAGCCGCCCGCGCAGGCCCTGCTCCGCCAGCAGCTCGACCAACTCCGGCCCGCTCACCAGCGTCAGCGGCTTGTTGCGGATGTACTCGTACGAGCCCGGCCCGAACCCGGCCGTGGTCACCAGGATGCCCTTGATGGCGCCGTGGTGGCGCACCGTCGAGTCCAGGTCGCGCACGGCGGTGGGGGAGACCGTCGAGCGGTACCGCTTGGCCTGGATCACGATCCGTCCGCCGGTCACCGGGTCGAGGTCCTCCGCGACCACGTCCACCCCCGCGTCGCCGCTGCGGGCGGTGGTCATCACCCGGAACCCGCGCAGCCGGAACAGCTCCGCGATCAGCTCCTCGAACTCGATCGGGTCCATCTCGAAGAGGTCCGGCTCCTCCTCGCCGCCCTGCCCGGCCACGATGCCACCGACCGTCTCCGGCAGCCGGTCCGGCCGCACCTCGTCCAGCCGCTCCGGCCGTGCCGACAGCCTGCCGCCGAGCCCCTGGAAGCACTCCACGGCCGCCACCCGGTCCAGCGCCAGCCCCGCGAACTCGGCCCGGTCCACCGTCACCGTGGACAGGAACCGCTCGGCCTCCCGGCCGGTCGCCGGGTCGATCCCGCGGACGAAGCCGTTCAGCACCACGGAGGCCAGCAGCCCGTCGCCGTCCGCCCGGAACAGCTCGGTCACCACCCGCAGCGCGCTCTGCGCCAGCACCTCCCGGTACAGCGCCTTGCGCTCGGTGGCCGGGCGGGCCACCTCGGCCTCCCGGTCGTCCGCCTTCACGTAGCGCACCCGTGCGCTCGACGGCACCACGTCCGCGCCCGGCAGCTCCCAGTTGACCACCAGCTGGCGGGTGGACGCCTCCCAGGCCGCGACCAGCCGGTGCGGGAAACCCTCCGGCCAGCCCGCCGAGCCGTACAGCACGGCGCTGAAGTACTCCTGCACCGCCTCCGCCTCGCCGGCCCGCAGCCGGTGCAGCAACTCCCGGGTGCCCGCCGCCCGTTCCTCGTCCTGCCGGCGGTGCTGGGCCACCCACTCCAGGTACTGGCCGTGGTACTCGGCCAGCCGGCGCTGCCGGTCCGCCTCCGCGGCCTGCGCCGCGTACCAGTCCTGCTCGAACCGGGCCCGGGCCTGCGCCACGTACTGCTCGTACTGCTGCCACACCCCCGGGTTGCGCGCCTGGACCGGGTCCGGCGGCGGCACCTGGTAGCGCGCCTGGTCCGGCATCGGCACCGGCTCGCCGAGCCGGCCCGGTTCGAACGGCGGCAGCGCGCGGGGCGCCAGCAGCGCCTGCGGGCTGAACGCCGGCCGGCCCAGTCCGGCGGCCAGCAGCCCGCGCAACTCCTCCACCCGGCGGTCCAGTTCGGCCGTCCGCCGGGTCGCCTCGGCCTCCCGCGACTGCTGGTACGCCCGCAGCGCCTCGCGCTCGTTCCGCGCCGCCGCCCGCTGGGCCTCCCGGGCCTCCCGCTCGCGGCGCCGCTCCTCGGCCGCCTCGGCGCGCCAGCGGGCCTCCTCCCGGCGCTGCTGCTGCCGCTGCGCCTCCGCCCAGACCGCCAGCACCCCGTCGTTCCGCCGCCCCGCCACCGTCCACCCCTTCGTTCCGCACCCGAGCGGCGCGGCTCGGCCTCCCGGCCGCGCCGCCCCCCGCGCCCGCCACAATAGAACGTGGACGGGTGAACCGGCGAAGCGCCCTGTGACCTGCGGCGGCGTCAGGACCGGGCCGCCGTCAGCCGGCCGCGCGGATCACCACCTTGCCGACCGACTCCCGGTCCGCGAAGGCGCGGAAGGCCTGCGGCGCCTCGTCGAAGCCGAACTCGCGCCCGATCGCCGGCCGCAGCCCGTGGGCCGCGGCCGCGCGCAGCGCCGCCTCCAGGTCCGCGCGGCTGCCGACGAACTCGCGGCGGATCGTCGCCAGCGAACCGGCGTAGGCCTCGTCGGTGATCCGGAGGGCGGCGGGGCGGTCGCCGACCACCCAGAGCAGCACGATCTGCCCGTGGAACGCGGCCGAGCGGACCGACTGCTCGATGGTGGCCGGACCGTGCGTCTCGACCACCAGGTCGGCCCCGGCGCCGCCGGTCAGCCGGCGGACCTCCCCGGACCACTCCGGCGTGCGGCGGCGGTCGACGATGTGGTCCGCGCCGAGGGCGGCCAGCCGCTCCGCCCCGGTCGTGCTGCCGCTGACGGCGATCACGCGGCAGCCCAGCGTCCGGGCGAACTGCACCGCGAACAGCGAGACGTCCCCGCTGCCCAGGACGAGCACGGTCTGCCCGGGGAGCAGCCGTGCGCCGCCGGTGAGCGCCCGCCATGCGGCCACCCCGGCGCAGGTGAACGACGCGGCTCCGGCCCAGTCGAGGTGGTCCGGGACGGCCGCGAGGGCCTGCTCGTCCAGCACGGCGTACTCGGCGAGCAGCCCGTCGACGGTGCAGCCGAGCTGGTCGGCGAGCTCGGGCCGCAGCGGGCCGTCCGTCCACCGCGGGAAGTAGCTGCCGGTGACGCGGTCGCCCGGCCGGAACCGGGTGACCGCCTCACCGGTGGCCACCACCTCGCCGGCGCCGTCGCTGAGCGCGACCACGCCGGGCCGGGCGGGGAGCGGGTAGCGGCCGGAGAGGATCAGGGCGTCGCGCCGGTTGAGCGCGGCGGCGTGCACCTTCACCAGGACCTCGGTGGGGCCGGGGGAGGCGGGGTCGCCGTGGTGCAGGACGAGGCCGTCGGGGGTGCCGGGCCGGTCGATTCGGTAGGCGCGCACGAGGGGTTCCTCTCACTGGTTGCGGTGGTCGGGATCGATCATCGCCGGGGTGGTGCGCCGCGCCAATTCCCTTCGGGGAATGACGCGGTGGGCGGCTCGGCGGCCCCGCGCGGCGGGGCGGGTGCCCGCGGGCCGGTGCCACCCGGGTGCGACGGGGGCCGGTCGGCCCGGCCCGGCGCGGCCGGGCCGGAGCGGATCGGCCCGGCCGCACCCTCGGCCGTCAGGATGCCCCCGGGGGTATCTCTGCTACAGTCGAGAACAGATACCCCGGGGGGTAAACCGTGAGATTCGTGAGAAGGAGCGAGCACGTGTTTTTCGTCGACACCCTGGAGATCGAGGGCCTCGGCAACCGCAGCTACCTCGCCGGCGGCCCCGGCGGGGCGGTCGCCGTCGACCCGCCGCGCGACATCGACCAGGTGATCGCCGCGGCAGCCGGGCGCGGCGTCCGCATCGCCTACGTGGCCGAGACCCACGTGCACAACGACTACGTCACCGGTGGGCTGGAGCTGGCCCGGCTCACCGGCGCCCACTACCTCGTCCCCGCCGGAGCCGACGTCTCCTACCGGCGCGTGCTGGTCCACGACGGCGACGACTTCGACGTCGACCCGGCGGCAGGCCTGAGCCTGCGGGCCGTCGCCACGCCCGGCCACACCCCGCACCACACCGCCTACGTCCTCAGCGAGCAGGGCTGCGACGTCGCCGCCTTCACCGGGGGCTCCCTGCTGATCGGCACCGTCGGCCGCCCCGACCTGGTGGAGCCCCGGCTCACCGAGCGGCTCGCCCGCGCCCAGCACGCCTCCGTCCACCGCCTCGCCGATCAGCTGGCCGACGAGGTACCGGTCCTGCCCACCCACGGTTTCGGCAGCTTCTGCTCCGCCGGCCGGGCCGACACCGACACCACCACCGTCGGCGAAGAACGCCTCCGCAACGACGCGCTGGTCAAGGACGCCGACACCTTCGTCGCGGACCTGCTCGCCGGCCTCGACGACATCCCCGCCTACTACGCTCACATGGGCCCGGTGAACAGCGACGGGCCCGCCCCGGTCGACCTCACTCCGCCGAGCACCGCCGACCCCGCCGAACTCGCCCGACGCCTCGCCGCCGGAGAGTGGGTCGTCGACCTGCGTGCCCGCACCGCCTTCGCCGCGGGGCACCTGGCCGGCTCCTTCAACTTCGAGGGGGACGGCAGCCTCGCCACCCACCTGGCCTGGCTGATCCCCTGGGGCAAGCCCGTCACCCTGCTCGCCGAGAGCCCCGAGCAGCTGGCCGCCGCCCAGCGCGAACTCGTGCGGGTCGGCATCGACCGCCCCGCCGCCGCGGCCACCGGCGATCCGGCCGGCTGGCTGCTTCCCGGCGAGCAGCTGCGCTCGTTCCGGCGCGCCACCTTCGCCGACCTGGCGAAGGCGCTCAGCGAGGACGAGCCGCCGCTGGTCCTCGACGTCCGCCGCGACGTCGAACGGACCGCCGCACGGATCGACGGCACGTTGCACATCCCGCTGCACCAGCTGCACCGCCGCAGCGCCGAACTGCCCGAGGGCGTGCTCTGGGTCCACTGCGCCGGCGGCATGCGCGCCGCGATCGCGGCCTCGCTGCTGGACGCCGCCGGGCGGCAGGTCGTCGCCGTCGACGACGGCTTCGGCGCGGCGGCCGCGGCCGGGCTGCCGATCAGCACCGGCGTCGAGGGCGCGTCGGGCGCCTGAGCGGCGGGTGCCGCCAGCGCCGCCTGCAGTGCCGTCACCCCGCGGCACCGCCCATGCCCCCGCACCACTGCACCACCGCACCACCCGGAGTCACGCCCATGCAGCGTCCTGACGACCCCCGACGGCACGTCGCCCGCCCGCCCACCGTCCGGCCTCCTCTCGTCCGGCCGTCCGCCGTCCGCCCGCCCGGGCAGCCGGCCCGCCGAGCGGCCCGGCCCCCGCTGCCCGGGGCAGCCGACCGGATACCCCTCGCCGTACCCGCCGGTGCACTGCCCCGGCCGCCCGGCGCCGCCCGCCCGCGCTGCCAGGCCCCGGACCCCCGGCGGTGCACGTGATCACCTTGGTACTGGCTCTCGCCGCCGGGGCCGTCGTCGGGCTCGTCCTCGGCGGCCTCGGCGGGGGAGGCGGCATCCTGGCCGTCCCCGCACTGATCTACCTGCTCGGGCTGACCCCGGCCGCCGCCACCACCGCCGGACTGATGATCGTCCTGGCCACTTCGGTCTCCGCGATCGTCGCCCACACCAGGGCCGGGAACATCCGCTGGCGGGTGGCCCTCGCCTTCGCCGCCGCCGGGCTGGTCCCCGCGGCGCTCGCCGGAGCCGCCGCCGCGCGACTGCCGCAGTCACTGCTCACCGCGGCCTTCGCCGTGGTGGCGGCACTGGCGGCGACCAAGATGCTGCGCCCGGCCCGGAGAGGAACGGCCGCGACGGCCGGCTCGGCCCGGGCGGCCGTCACCGGGGCCGGGCTCGGCGCCGTCACCGGACTGCTCGGAGTGGGCGGCGGCTTCCTCGCGGTGCCGGCCCTGGTGACCGCGGTCGGCCTGTCGATGGAGACCGCCGTCGGCACCAGCCTCCCGGTGATCGCCGTGAACGCCTCGGCCTCCCTCGCCGCCCGCGGCGGCGCCGGCCCTGGTCTGGACTGGGCGGTGATCGCGCCCTTCACCGCCGCCGCGGTGCTCGGCGCCTGGGACGGCAAGCGGCTGGCGGCCCGCTTCTCCGGCGTCACCCTGCGGCGGGTGTTTGCCGGCCTGCTGCTGGCCGTCGCGGCCGTCATGGGCGCCGACGCCGTCCTCTGAGCCCCCGTTCCCCATCCCCCGCTCCACCACGCAAGGAAGTCCGCTGTGCCGACCCCCTCCGCACTCACTCCCGAGCAGGCTCACCCCCGCCTGTCCACCCTCACCGTCGTCGACGTCCGCACTCCCGGCGAGTACGCGGCGGGCCACATCCCCGGCGCGCTGAACGTCCCGCTCGACCAGCTCGGCCGTGCCCTGCCCGCGCTGCGCGAGGCCGCCGGGCGTGGCGGGCTGCTGATGGTCTGCGCCTCGGGCGCCCGCTCGGGCCGGGCCTGCACCGACCTCGCCGCCGCCGGCATCCCGGCCGCCACGCTCGTCGGCGGCACGTCCGCCTGGGTCGCCGCCGGGCACACCGTCGACCGCCCCGAAAGCGCCCCCGCCAGGGCACCGTGGTTGATGGACCGTCAGATCCGTTTCGTCGCAGGGGGTCTGGTGGTGGCCGGCCTGCTCGTCGGCCTGGTGCTGCCGGGTGCGCGCTGGTTCTCGGCCGCCGTCGGCGTGGGCCTGGTGTTCTCCGCCGTCACCAACACCTGCGCGATGGGTGCGCTGCTGGCGCGCCTTCCGCACAACCGCCCACGCCCGGGCCACCGCGACGACCTGGCCGCCACCCTGGCCACCCTCACCACGGGGCAACCGGAGCCGCACGCACCCGGCCGGTCGTGACCGCGCCGCGAGCCCTCCGGACCAAGGGGGCTCAGCCCCTGGTGAGAGGACCGATCCCGGTCTTCCGCCCGTAAGCGGAGACGAGTTGGTCCTTACCCCGCGGTTCGAGATCGATCTTGCACGGTCCGGGCAGACCGGGTGCGTCGAACTGCACGACGATGTGATGGCCGCTGTCCGCTTCGAAGTACACGGACCAGGTCACGGAACGGAGGCTACCGGTCGCAGAGGGCCGCGGTCCCGCCGTTTGCACGTCTGATGCGGCTGGGCCCGGACGCGGCGGCGCCCCGGCCGGGTGGCCGGGGCGCCGGGGGGTGTTGTGCTGGGGGGTCAGCTTTCGGCGGAGCGGCGGCGGCTGATGGCGACGAGTGCGGCGCCGGCGGCGAGGGCCGCGGCGGCGCCGCCGGCCTCCAGGACCAGGCCGTCGTTCGCGCCGGTGGCGGCGAGCTGGCCGGTGGCGGCGGTGGTGGTGCCGAGGGTGGTGCCGGTAGAGAGCGGGGCCGGGTTGGAGACGGTGGTGACGACCGCGGCGGTCTGGGCGGTCCGGGTGCCGGTCTGCTCCTGGCCGCCGGTGGTGCCCTGGGCCTGGGGCTGCTGCGCGGTGGTCTTCTGCTGGTCGGCCCTGGCGGCGGCCGCGGCGGCCTCGTCCTCGGCGCGGGCGACGGCCTGGCCCTCCTTCAGGAAGGCCAGGACGTCGGCGTAGCTGCCGTCGAGGGCCTTCAGGCCCGCCTTCTTCACGGCCGGGCCGCCCGCCTCGACGAGCTGCGAGACCTTGATGCGGTTGTCGCTCTCCTGCAGGACCGGGAGCCGGCTCTCCAGGAATCGGCGCAGGTCGGCCGGGCTGCCGTCGAGCGCCTTCTGTGCGGCCTCGCGGACCAGGCTTCCGGTCTGCGGGTTCGCCAGGACCTGCCGGATCTCGGTGCGGTCGTCCTCGGCGCGGGCGGTGTACTGGCCCTCCTTGAGGAACCTGACGACGTCCTCGTAGGTGCCCTTCATCGCCTTGTCGGCCGCGGCCTGCACGGCCGGGCCACCGCGGGACATGATCTGGACGAGCCTGAGCCGGTCGTCGCTCTCCCGGACACTCGGCATCTCGACCGTCAGGAAGTGGCGCAGGTCGGCGGCGGTGCCCTTGAGGGCCTTCCCGGCGGCCTCGCGAACGCGGGGGCCGGTCTCCTTGTCGGCGAGGATGCGTTCGATCTCGGCGCGGTCCTGGTCCTCGGCGCGGGCGGTGTACTGGCCCACCTTGAGGAAGGCCTCGCTCTCCGCATAGGTGCCCTTGAGAGCCTTCTCGCCCGCCTTCGTGACCGCTGGGCCGGCGCCGTCGAGGACCCGCACGATGAGGACCCGGTTGTCGGTGTGACGCGCAGGCTCCAGTTCCACCTCCAGGAAGTGGCGCAGGTCCGCGGCGGTGCCCTTGAGAGCCTTCTCGCCGACCTCACGGACCTTGGACCAGCTCTCCGTGCCTGCGATGATCCGCTCGATCTCGGCGCGGTCGCTCTTCTCCTGGGCGGCGCCGTGGTCGTCGGCGGCGTCGGGCGCCGTTTCGGACGCCGTGTCGGGGCCGGTGACGCCGGTGGGCTGCGGGCTGTCGGCGGCGGAGGCCGGCGACTGGAGCAGAACGGGCGCCAGCACGGCAGCCGCGAGGACCGCCGAGACCTTGGGCAACTTCATGCGCGTGAACCTGCTTCATACGGAGGAGTCCTGAACCGGCTCAGCATAGATCGTTTGAAGCGGTTGTCGTACGAATAACTCCTGTGACAGGCGGGCGCCACCGGATGTACACCGAGAGGACCACCGTTGGTCCTTCGCGGGAGCGAGGCGCCGCCGGCCCGCCGCAGGCAGCCTGATCCACGACAGAGCGGACGAAGCTCCGGACACCGGCGTCGAACGGCCGCGCGGGGCGCCGGGGCCCACCCGCCCCGGCGCCCCGCCCCTCCACCCCTGGGGGGCCTCCTCCGCAGCCGACGGCCTTCTGTCCGAGGCAATTGGTAACCTCGCTGGTTCGGACGGAGGGAAGGCATGGGCACAGGGCAGCAGACGGGCGGCGGGTGGATCTCGACCGGGCTGCAGTGGCGGGACGGCCGGCCGCTGCTCAGCGCCGTGCACGGGCGCCGGGTGCACGAGCGGGTGGCGGAGCCGGGCACCGTGGTCGGCTGGCTGCTGGGCGGACCCCGGCGCTGCACCGGCGCCTGGCTGGCCGGCGCGACCGAGCGGACGCCCTGCCCGCACCACGCCGAGATCGAGCCGGACGGCGGCGCCGTCCAGTGCCCCGCCTGCCAGAGCGTGGACCGGGGACTCGCGCTGGCGCGGGACCAGATCCTCGACGACGGGCGCACCTACCGCCTCTACCTCGCCTGGTTCGGCGACGGGCTGGTGAAGGTGGGCCTGACCGCCGAGCAGCGCGGCACCAGCCGGCTGCTCGAACAGGGCGCGCTGGCCTGGACGTTCGCCGCCCGCGGCGCGCTGCCCGCCGTCCGCCGGGCCGAACTCACGATCGCAGCCTCGGGGCTGGCCCGGGAGCGGTTCAACGCCCGGACGAAGCCGGACCACTGGTGGTCGCCCGGCGACGCCGCGCACCGCCGGACGCTGCTGCTGGACGCCCGTACCGCGGCGCACCGGCTGCTGGCCGGCCACGCGGTGGAGCTGCTGGCCGACCACCCGGTCACCGACCACGTCGTGCTCTTCGGCCTGGCCGAAGGGGCCCCGGCCGCCTACGGGCGGATCGAGACGCTGGCTCCGGGCGCGGTGGTCGCCGGGGCGCTGCGCCCGCCGATCGGCCGCCACCTGCTGCTCGACCAGCCGGACGGTGCCGAGCCGCTGCTGCTCGACACCCGGCTGCTGACCGGGTGGACGCTCACCCAGGCGGCCGGCCGTCCGGCGTCGGGGCTGGTCGTGCGACCGCGAGTGCGTCCCGAGGTGCCGGACACCCAGGAGGCGCTGTTCTGACGGCGCGCGGCCGACTGGTCGCCGCCCGGCCGTCGCTCCGGCCACCGCCCGGGCGGACGGCAGCCCCGCCGCTCAGGCCAACGTGCCGCGCACCCCGCCGCTCAGGCCAGCTTGCCGCGCACCCCGCCCGGGCCCGACCGCGCGCGACGCGACGCCGGGGGCCGGGACGGCCGGACGTCGCTGCGGGCGGGCGGCTCGGCCTCCGCCGCCCGACGCGCGAGCGCGGCCCGCGCGGCGGCCAGCGCCACCCGCGCGAGCAGGGGGTCCTCCCGGACGCCCGCAGCGCGGTTGGCCGCCTGGCAGTGCGCGCACCAGACGGGCGAGGCGGGCCCGTCCGGGTACACCATGCCCTCCGGCGGTAGGTAGTGGGCGCCGCACTCGACGCACTCGAAGACCATCCTCATCCGACGATCACCGTCCCGGATCCGTGGCACCGACCGCATGGCGACCAGAAGGTGTCGACCCTCGGCACCATGCTCCCTTCCTCGTCCAGCTCGACCGAGGCTTCGGTCTTCTGGGTCCCCCCGGACCCGCCACACCCGGTGCAGGCCTGAACCTCAGGCATATGACCCTCCTTGGCGCGGGGACCCACCGTAGCGCGAATCGCCGCGACGGGCGCCGCTCCTGGCGAACGACCACCCGTGTGGGGAGCGCACGGCCCACCGGCACGCGCCGCCCGTGCGACCTGGGCCGGTGCGCGACGGCCCCCGGACACGCCGGTGGGCCCCTCCCGCCAGGAAGGGGCCCACCGGCGAGCTCCGCTTTCAGCCGAGGGAGCTGCGGAGGAACTCGCGGTTCATCGCCGCGATGCTCGGCAGCGGGATGCCCTTCGGACAGGCGGTGGCGCACTCGCCGGTGTTGGTGCAGCCGCCGAAGCCCTCGGCGTCCATCGCGGCGACCATGTTCCGCACCCGGGACTTCCGCTCCGGCGCGCCCTGCGGCAGGACGTTGAGGTGGACCACCTTGGCGGAGGTGAACAGCATCGCCGAGCCGTTCGGGCAGGCGGCGACGCAGGCGCCGCAGCCGATGCACTCGGCGTGCTCGAAGGCCGTGTCGGCGGCCTCCTTGGGCACCGGCGTGGCGTGGGCGTCGGGTGCGCTGCCGGTCGGGGCGGTGATGTAGCCGCCGGAGCCGATGATGCGGTCGAACGCCGAACGGTCCACCACCAGGTCCTTGACCACCGGGAAGGCCGAGGCCCGCCACGGCTCGACGTCGATGGTGTCGCCGTCCTTGAAGTGCCGCATGTGCAGCTGGCAGGTGGTGGTCCGCTCGGGGCCGTGGGCCTGGCCGTTGATGACCATGCCGCAGGCGCCGCAGATGCCCTCGCGGCAGTCGTGGTCGAAGGCGACGGGCGTGTCGCCGCGGGTGATCAGCTCCTCGTTGAGGGTGTCGAGCATCTCCAGGAAGGACATGTCGGGGCTGATCCCCGAGACCTTGTAGGTGGTCATCGAGCCGGGTGCGTCCGGGCCCGCCTGGCGCCAGATGCGCAGGGTGAGGTTCATGCGTAGCTCCGCTGGGTGGGGTGGACGTGCTCGAACTCGAGCTCTTCGCGGTGGAGCACCGGTGCCGTGCCGGTGCCGGTGAACTCCCAGGCGGCGGCGTAGCTGTACTCCTCGTCGCGCCGGGCGGCCTCGCCGTCCTCGGTCTGGCTCTCGGTGCGGAAGTGGCCGCCGCAGGACTCGGCCCGGTGCAGGGCGTCCAGGCACATCAGCTCGGCCAGTTCGAAGTAGTCGACCAGCCGGTTGGCCTTCTCCAGCGACTGGTTGAGCTCCTGGCCGGTGCCGGGCACCTTGATCCGGCGCCAGAACTCGTCCCGCAGCCGGGGGATCCGGCCGAGGGCGCGGCGCAGGCCGGCCGCGTCGCGGGCCATCCCGCACTCGTCCCAGAGGAGTTCGCCCAGCTCGCGGTGGAACGAGTCCGGCGTGCGGTCGCCGTTCACGGCGAGGATGAGGTTGAGCCGGTCGGTCACCTCGGCCTCGGCGGCGGCGATCTCCCCGTGGTCCGCGGGCACGGGCGGCAGCGGGTTGCGGGCGAGGTAGTCGTTCAGGGTCGGCGGGAGGACGAAGTAGCCGTCCGCCAGGCCCTGCATCAGGGCGCTGGCGCCGAGCCGGTTGGCGCCGTGGTCGGAGAAGTTGGCCTCGCCGATGGCGAACAGGCCCGGCACCGTGGTCTGCAGGTCGTAGTCGACCCAGAGCCCGCCCATGGTGTAGTGGATCGCCGGGTAGATCCGCATCGGCACCCGGTACGGGTCCTCGGCGGTGATCCGCTCGTACATCTCGAACAGGTTGCCGTACTTGGCGGCGACGGCGTCCCGGCCCATCCGGCGGATCGCGTCGGCGAAGTCCAGGTAGACGCCCTGGCCGCCGGGGCCGACGCCGCGGCCCTCGTCGCAGACGTTCTTGGCGGCCCGGGAGGCGATGTCGCGCGGCACCAGGTTGCCGAAGGAGGGATAGATCCGCTCCAGGTAGTAGTCCCGTTCGGCCTCGGGGATCTCGGCCGGCGGCCGGGTGTCGCCCTTGGCCTTGGGCACCCAGATCCGGCCGTCGTTGCGCAGCGACTCGCTCATCAGGGTGAGCTTGGACTGATGGTCGCCGGAGCGCGGGATGCAGGTCGGGTGGATCTGGGTGAAGCACGGGTTGGCGAAGTACGCGCCGCGCCGGTGCGCCCGCCAGACGGCGGTGGCGTTGGAGTTCTTGGCGTTGGTGGAGAGGTAGAAGACGTTGCCGTAGCCGCCGGTGGCCAGCACCACGGCATCGGCGGTGTAGGTGGAGATCTCGCCGGTCACCAGGTCGCGGGCGACGATGCCGCGGGCCCGGCCGTCCACCACCAGCAGGTCCAGCATCTCGGTGCGCGGGTGCATCTCGACGTTGCCGGCGGCGATCTGCCGCGACAGCGCCTGGTAGGCGCCGAGCAGCAGCTGCTGGCCCGTCTGGCCGCGGGCGTAGAAGGTGCGGGAGACCTGCACGCCGCCGAAGGAGCGGGTGTCGAGCAGGCCGCCGTACTCGCGGGCGAACGGGACGCCCTGCGCCACGCACTGGTCGATGATCTCCACCGACACCTGGGCGAGGCGGTGCACGTTCGACTCGCGGGCGCGGAAGTCGCCGCCCTTGACCGTGTCGTAGAAGAGCCGGCGGATCGAGTCGCCGTCGTTGCGGTAGTTCTTGGCCGCGTTGATGCCGCCCTGCGCGGCGATCGAGTGGGCGCGCCGCGGGGAGTCCTGGAAGCAGAACTGGACCACGTGGTAGCCCTGTTCGGCCAGCGTGGCGCCGGCTGCGCCGCCCGCCAGGCCGGTGCCGACGACGATCACGGTGTGCTTGCGCCGGTTGGCCGGGTTGACCAGCTTGGCCTCGAACCGCCGCTGGTCCCAGCGCTGTTCGATCGGCCCGGCGGGGGCCTTGGTGTCGGCGACCGGAGCGCCGACGCCGTACTCGGCGTAGGGGAGCTCGGTGGGCACGGCGCTCTCGCCGCTCTGCGCGCTCGGGGTGTTCACGGTGCTCAACTCACCACTCCGGTCATCACGGCCACGGGGACGGACAGGAAGCCCACGGTCAGCACCAGGGCCAGGCCGTTGGCGGCCAGCTTCAGCGCCTTCTCCCGGCGGGCGTTGGAGGCGCCGAGGGTCTGCGCGGCGCTCCAGAACCCGTGCCGGATGTGCAGACCGACGGCCAGCATCGCGACGACGTAGATCACGCAGCTGTACCAGTTCGAGAACGACGCCACGATGTTCTGGTACGGCTTGCCGTGCTCCGCGTTGGGGTTCACGGTGAGCGTGGTCAGGTCCAGGATGTGCCAGACGATGAACAGCCCGAGGATCACCCCGCCCCAGCGCATCGTCCGGGTCGCGTAGCTCGCCCGCCGCCGCTTGTGTACGTACTTGCTCGGCCGGGCCGCGATGTCGCGCCGGCTCAGCTGGTACGCGGACACGCCGTGCAGCACCACGGCGGCGAGCAGGCCGGCGCGGGCGATCCAGAGGAACCACTCGTACCGCAGGAACGGCTCCCCGAGGGTGCGCAGCCAGTGCGCGTAGCCGTTCAGCTCGTCCGGACCGAAGAAGATCTTCAGGTTGCCCAGCATGTGGGCGACCAGGTACAGCAGCATGACCAGTCCGCTGACGGCCATGACGGCCTTCTTGCCGACGGTCGACCGCCACAGCGTCACCAGTGTGGACGGGTGCCGGGCCGTCCGAGTCGCGGTTGTCATGGCGTCAACGGTAGGGACGGGCCGTCCAGTGCGTCCAAGACATGATGCGGCTCGCCGCGATAGCCAGTACCTATCGACCACGCCTATCCTGGCCGGGTGCAGCTCCAGCAACTCCGCTACTTCGTCGCGGTCGCCGAGACCCGCCACTTCACCCGGGCCGCCGAGGCGGCCCACGTCGCCCAGCCCTCGCTCTCCCAGCAGATCCGCGCCCTGGAGCGCGAGCTGGGTGCCGAGCTGTTCCACCGCACCCGGGGCAACATCGCCCTCACCGACGCCGGCGACGCGCTGCTGCCGCTCGCCCGGCGCATCCTCGCCGACACCGAGAGCGCCCGGCTGGCCGTTCAGGAGACGGTCCAGCTGCGCCGCGGCCGGGTCCGGCTCGGGGCGCCGCCGAGCCTGTGCACCAGCCTGGTGCCGGACGTGCTGCGGGTCTTCCGGGACCGCTACCCGGGCGTGGCGCTGCTGGTCCGCGAGGGCGGCTCGCGCGACCTGGTCCGCACCCTCGCGGCGGGCGAACTGGACCTCGCGCTGATCATCACACCGCCGAGCGGCGAGGCGGCGCCCGCGCTGGACGTGACCGAGCTGCTGCACGAGGAACTGGTGCTGGTCTCGCGGTCGGCCGAGGGGCGGCGCCGCAAGGTGCGGGTGGCGGAGCTGCGCGGGCGGCCCCTGGTGATGTTCCGCGAGGGCTACGACGTCCGCGAGGCGACGCTGGAGGCCTGCCGGGCGGCCGGGTTCGAGCCGGAGTTCGCGGTGGAGGGCGGCGAGATGGACGCGGTGCTCGGCTTCGTCGGGGCCGGGCTCGGGCCGGCCGTACTGCCGGGCATGGTGGCGGCCCGCTCCGGGCTGGCCGTCACGCCGTTCGCCGGGCCCGGCCTGGGGCGGACCATCGCCGTGGCGCACGGCCGCGAGGTGCCGCTCACCCGGGCCTCGGCCGCGCTGCGCGAGACCCTGCTCGCCCATTTGCGCGACGCCGCCCGGGACGGCGACCTGCCGCCGGGCACCCGGCTGCTGCTGGCCTGAGCGGGGCGCCGGCACCGTGCCGCCGGGCGTACGCCGGCCGACCGCCGGGTCCGCCGTACCCGACCGCTGGACCCGACCGCCGTGCCCGACCGCCGGTCCGCCGTGCCCGACCGTTCGTACGAATGGTTGGCATGGTACGCGAAGCACCCGAATCGTGATCCGGAACCACCGGTGGCCCGGAACCCCGTGTTCACGGGCGTGCGTCCCGTGCAGTGACCGCGGTGCCGTATGGTGCGTCGCCGCAGAACCGAGCCGGCAGAGCCGGGCCGGCAGTGACGGGCGAGCAGGGACTCACGGGGAGTACGACGCGATGGGCGACGGGAAGCAGCTGGACGGCAGACCGGTCGGGGGCGACGGCGCCCCCCTCGGCGGCACGCCGGAGATCGAGGACGAGCGACCCTGGGAGCTCCCCGACTACCTCCACGAGCGGGAGCTCGGTGCAGGCGCCAGCGGCCGGGTCGTGCTCGCCCGCCACCGGGAGACCGGCACTCCGGTGGCGATCAAGTACCTGCACGGCTCCGTCGGCAGCTCCGGCCTGCGCGAGGAGGCGGAGGTCCTCGCGGCCGTCGACTCCCCGCACGTCACCCGGCTCTACGAGTACGTGGAGGGCGAGCGCGGCGCGGCCATCGTGATGGAGCTGGTGGACGGCATCGCGCTGCGCGACCTGCTCCGTGCCGAGGGCGCCACCACCCCGGAGGCCGCCCTGGTGGTCCTGAAGGGCTCGCTGCTGGGCCTGGCCGCCGCCCACGAGGCCGGGGTGGTGCACCGCGACTACAAGCCCGCCAACGTCCTGGTCGACACGGCCGGCACCTCCAAGCTGGTCGACTTCGGCATCGCGGTGGCGCGCGGGGAGGAGGGCGACGTCTCCGGCACGCCCGCGTACATGCCGCCCGAGCAGTGGGCGGGGCGCCCCGCCTCGCCCGCCGGCGACGTCTACGCCGCCACCGTCACGTTCTTCGAGTGCCTGACCGGTGCCCGCCCCTACGCCGGCACCACGATCGCCGAGCTCGCGGTCCAGCACACCGAGGCCCCGATCCCGGCCGAGCAGGCGCCGGACCCGGTCCGCCCGCTCATCCTCGCGGGCCTGGCCAAGGACCCCGCGGACCGCCCCGACAGCGCGGCCGCCCTGGTCGAGGAGCTGGAGGCCGTCGCGACGGCCGCGTACGGGCCGGACTGGGAGGAGAAGGGCTGCCTCGACCTGGTCGCGCTGCTGGCCCTGCTCGCGGTGCTGCTGCCCGGTGCCGGCGGTGCCGGCGGCGGCACCGCGCTGGCCCACACCGCCCTGGGCGGCGGGGGCGCGGTCGGTGCGGAGGCGGCGGCCGGCACCGTCCTCGCGGCGGGCGTGGACGCCGCCGCCGAGGCCGGCACCGCTCCGGCGGCCCCGGTCCGGGAGACGCTGGTCCGCCGCGGCGCCCGGCTCGGCGGTCGCGGCAAGGCGCTCGCCGGGGTCGTGGCCGGCACTCTGACCCTGGCCACGCTGGCGGGCATGGCGATGGCGGGAGCCGCCGACGGCGGCGCCCACACGGTCACCGGCGGCGCAGCCCCCGAGGCCACCACGACGCTCGGCACCACCGACCCGACCGGCGCACCGTCGCCCGCGGCGAGCAGCGCCACGGACACGCCGTCCGCCTCGCCGTCCGCCTCGACCGGCACGCCGTCGGCCTCCGGAAGCCCGAGCGCCACCGCCACGGCGGGTTCCCCGACGGCCGGGCCCTCCGGGTCCTCGCCGGTCGCCGGGGCGCCGACTACCAAGGGCGCCCCGCCGGCCACCGGAGCCCCCGCGCCCGGGCAGCCGACCCCGCCGCCCGCCGGCCCGGCCTCACCGCCCCCGACCGCCCAGCCCGCGGGCCCGGCCGCCCCCACGACCGTCGTCGCACCGACGCCGGTCGTCACCCCCACGCCGACCCCGACCGTGGCGCCGGCCACCCTCGCGGTCAGCACGGTGAACCTGGACTCGCTGACCTGCAGCGGCCGTTGGAGCCTGAGCGCGACGGTCACGGTGGTCGCCCAGGGCACCGGCAGCGGGACGCTGACGCTGAGCTGGTACCACACCTCCGGCGGACGGTCGGTCACCGTCGCGACCGACACGGTGGTGATCCAGGGCGGTCGCGCCACGGTCACCCGGGCGCACGACTTCGGCTCGGCCGACACCTTCCCGACCTGGGGTGTGCGGATCGGCACCAGCCCGGCGGCGGCCAAGCCGGGCAGGACGTCGGCCGAGACGGCCGCCTTCCTCTGCGACCCGCCCCGCTGAGCCGGCGCCGCTGGGCCCGGGGCGCTGCGCCCCGGCCCCCCGGTCCGCCGAGCCGGCGCCGGCAACGCCTTCCACCGATCCGGTCCCTCACCGACCGGCCCCCGAACCCCTCGTCCCCACCCCGCTCTCCGGAGGAGCCATGTCCACGTCCCGCCCCGACTCCGCCGCGGCCCCGGCGCCCGAACCGGACCGGACCGTGCGGCTCGGCGCGGCCCCGAAGGACGTCGAGGCGACGGTCCGGCTCGGGTCCGGTCCGGCGGCGGAGGAACTGACGGTACGCCTGACCGGTGCCCCGGAGGACGCCGAGCAGACGGTTCGGCTCGGGTCGGAGGCGGTTGCGGGGGAGCAGACCGTGCGCCTGGCCGGGGGCTCCGAAGCCGTCGAGGCGACGGTCCGGCTGGAGTCCGGCCCGGTGACCGGGGAGCAGACCGTCCGGCAGGCCCGGAGGACCGCGGGACCGGCCGCCGCCGAGCCGGACACCGAGGCCACCGTCCGGCTCGACGCCGACGACCCGGGGAGCGCGACCTTCCTCGACCCCCGGGTCTGGGGCGGCGCGCCGCAGGCGGGGGAGACCAGCACGCTGGTGGACACCCGGACGGGCGGCAGGACGGTACCCGCCCCGCCGGCGGCGGACGAGACGGACGCAACCGGCACCGTGGAGAGCGCCGCTACCGCCCCGACCGACTCCTCACCCACCGGTGGCCGGAAGGAGGAACGTTCCTTCGCCCCCGGCGAGCTGCGACGCTTCGGCCCCGGGGTCCCGCCGCAGGCCGCCGCCGTCTGGCACGGCGCCGCCGTCCCCGACCGGGAGCAGCCGGGACGCCGCCGGGCATCGCGGTGGTTGGTGCCGCTGGCGGTGCTGCTGGCCGTCCTGGCCCTGCTGGCCTTCCTGTTCTGGCGCTTCACCTCGCCCGCCCTGGCGGTCACCGGCGTCGGCGTGACCACCGACCCCGCGGGCCCCGGCTGCGGCGGCACGGCGGTGATCACGGCCACGGTGGAGACCGACGGCGGCGCCGGCACCATCCGCTACCGCTGGCTGCGCAGCGACGGCACCACCTCCGACGAGATCCGCCAGGACGTCGAATCGGGCGCCCGCAAGGCCGACCTGGTGCTGCGCTGGAGCTTCGAGGGCCGCGGCGAGCTCCAGGCGACCGCGACCCTGCAGATCCTCTCACCGGACGCCCGCACCGCAGCCGTCTCCTTCCCCTACCGCTGTTCCTGAGCCGCGCGGAGGGAGTGCTCGGGCGTCCCGGCTCCCCGGCACCGGGACGGCGGACGCCTTGCGCGACGTGTGGACGGGAGAGGGTTCCGCCGGCGCGGCGGACGGCCTTCCGTGGACGGGCGAAGCGCGACGTGGACGGGCCCGGGGCGGCTGCCCCGGGCCCGTCCACGTCGCCGGCTGCGGTCAGGCCGGGAGGACCGCCTCGATCGCGGCGATGACCTCGTCCGACTCCGGCTCGGTGCGCGGGCGGATCCGGGCGGCCACGGTGCCGTCCGGGGAGACGAGGAACTTCTCGAAGTTCCAGGCGACGTCGCCCGCCTGGCCCTCGGCGTCGGCGGTGCGGGTCAGCACCTCGTAGAGCGGGTGCCGGTCGTCGCCGTTGACGTCCGTCTTCTCGAACAGCGGGAAGGAGACGCCGTAGGTGGTGGAGCAGAAGGTCTGGATCTCCTCGGCGCTGCCCGGCTCCTGCCCGGCGAACTGGTTGGACGGGAAGCCCAGCACGGTGAAGCCGCGCGCGGCGTACCGCTCCTGGAGCCGCTCCAGGCCGGCGTACTGCGGCGTCAGGCCGCACTTGGAGGCGACGTTGACGATCAGCAGCGCCTTGCCCTTGTAGTCGCCCAGCGAGGCGGCCTCGCCGGAGAGGGTGCGCAGCGGGATGTCGTACAGGCTCACGGAGATGCCCTTCGGTCGGTCGGACGGGCCGGTATCGGCACAGGGTGTGCGGAGCGCGCCGGGGCGCGACTCACCGTGGCGCACAACTCCCGAGTGCGCCGGTCTGTTCCCGGTCGTCATCCGGCCAGGTCGGGCGGTCTGCCAGGGCGAACGCCGAGGGTGGTGTACGACCGGCCGGCGGCCGGGTTCGGACCGTACCCGAAGTGGGGAACCCGACGTCCCGCGGCCGCGTCGACGGCTGCGGGACGACGGCCGAGGGGGTTGGCGATGCGGGACCGGGAGCAGGACGACGGCACGGGATCGGGGAGGGGCGGGTGGCAGCTGCCGGAGTACCGCCACGTCCGGGAGCTCGGTGCGGGGGCGGCCGGGCGGGTGGTGCTCGCGCACCACGACCCCACCGGCACACCGGTCGCGATCAAGTACCTGCACGACGCGGCGGGCGGGGCGGAGCTGCGCCGGGAGGCGGCCGTTCTGGCCCGGGTGGACTCGCCGTACGTCACCCGGCTCTACGAGTACGTGGAGTGCGGGCCGTACGCGGCCATCGTCATGGAGCTGATCGACGGCATCTCGCTGCGCGCGCTGCTCCGGGCGGAGGGGGCGACCACCCCGGAGGCGGCGCTGGTGGTGCTCAAGGGCTCCCTGCTGGGGCTGGCCGCCGCGCACGCGGTCGGGCTCGTGCACCGCGACTACAAGCCGGCCAACGTGCTGGTCGCGGCGAACGGCACCACCAAGCTGGTCGACTTCGGCATCGCCGTGCCGAGCGGCGACGACCGGGACGTCTCCGGCACCCCGGCCTACCTGGCGCCCGAGCAGTGGACCGGCGCGCCGGCCTCGCCCGCCGCCGACGTCTACGCGGCGACCGTCACCTTCTTCGAGTGCCTGACCGGCGCGCGTCCGTACACCGGCGGGACGCTCGCCGAGCTGGCGGTCCAGCACCGGGAATCGCCGGTGCCGGACGGGCTGGTCCCGGAGGCCGTCCGGCCGCTGGTCCGCGCCGGTCTGGCGAAGGAGCCGGGGGACCGGCCGGTCGGCGCGGCGGAGTTCGTCCGGCTGCTGGAGGCGGCGGCCACGGCCGGGTACGGCCGGCGCTGGGAGGAGCGCGGCCGGTCCGACCTCGCGGCGCTGGTCGCCCTGCTGGCCGCGCTGCTGCCGTGGGGCGCGGCCGGCCCGCCGCCCGGAGGGACGACGGCGCTGGCGCACACGGAGCTCGTGGCCGCCCAGGGCGCTGCGGCGAGCCGGGGCGAGCACGCGCGCGGCGGCCGATCCACGGCGACCAGGTCCGAGCACCCGCGCGGGGGCGCCTCGGCGAGCCGGACGGTCCGGCGGTTGGGGCTGCACGGGCGGGTCCGGGCCGAACATCCGCGCCGCCGGCGGGCCCGGGCGGTCGCCGGCGCGGTGGCGAGCACGCTGGCGGCGGCCACGCTGGCCGCGGTGGCGGTCGCCGGCACAGGGGACCGCGGGGAGCGGACCGCGCTCGGGAGCCCGCTGCCGGAGCTCACCACCACTCTCGGCCCGGCGGGCGGGGGCGGCGGGGAGACGTCGGCGGGGTCGTCGGACCCCACGACGTCCGCCGCGTCCTCCGGCGGCCGGACGTCCACCGACCCGCCGTCCTCCTCGACGAGCGGACCGGCGTCCCTGTTCGAGTCCTCCTCCCCGTCCGCGCCCGTGTCACCGCCCCCGACCTCGTCGCAGCCGCCCCGGCCCTCGCCGTCGAAGCCGCCGACCACCGGTACGGCGTCGGGCCGCTCGCCCAGCCCGACGCCGGGCCGGACATCCGGCACGACGCCGCCGCCGGGCACCGCCACGTCCTCCACGGCCAGGCTCACGGATGCGCCGCGGACCACCCCGCCGACCACGAGCACCACGGCGGCGACGGTCGTCGGTGGACCGCCGACCGTCGTCACCCCGCCGCCGGTGACCCGGGTGACCTCGCTGAACGTCGACTCGGTCAGCTGCCTGGACAGCAGCGTCTGGGGGATCCAGGCCAGGATCACCGTCGTGTCGTCCGGGCCGCCCGGGGCCACGCTCACCGTCTCCTGGCAGCACCACTCCGGCGCGAACAACGCGCCGGTGACCGTCGCCACCGACACCGTGCGGCTCGGCACCGGTTCGGTCACCCTCACCCCGTCCCACGTGTTCGGCAACGACGACAGCGTCTACTGGGGTGTCCGGGTCGTCAGCGATCCCAGGCCGGACAGTACGACGACGGGCTACCGGGAACTTCGCGGGTTCGACTGCCGGCAGCCGGGCTGATCCGCGCGCCGGGTCCGCCGGACCGTTCCGCCCGACGGTGCCATCGCCCCGCCGTCTGCTCCCGCCGTCCGTTCCGCCGCCCGTTCCATCGTCCGCTTCGCCGTCCGGTCCCGTCGCACGTCCCCGGAGGTTCCATGTCCCTGCCCCGACCGGAGCCCGGCCCCGGATCCGGCCCCGACCGTACCGTTCGACTCGGCGGCGGCCCGGCGCCCGAGCGGACGGTCCCGCTCGGGCGTCCTGCGCCCGCCGCCGAGGAGGCGGAGTGCGCCACCTACCTCGACCCGACCGTCTGGGGGACTGCGGCGCCGGGCCCCGCAACCGCCCCGCCGGAGCCCGCGCCGGCGCCGCCGCGCCACGAACCGCCGCCGTACGAACCGCCGCCGTACGAGGTGCGCCGGTTCGGCCCCGGCGTGCCGCCCGTGGCCGCCGCGGTCTGGCACGGACCGCCGTCCGCGCCGCCGCTGCCGCCCCGGCGGCGCCGGGCCGTCCGGTGGCTGGTCCCGGCGGCCGTCCTGGTGATCCTGCTCGCCCTCCTCCTCGTCCGCTGCCGGTCCGAGCCGCCGCTGGCCCTGGGCGGCGTCACCGTCGGCGCCGAACCGGCGGGCGGCCCGCCGTGCGGCGGAACAGCCGTGATCACCGCGACGGTCGCCACCGACGGCCATCCCGGCACCATCCGGTACCGCTGGCTGCGCAGCGACGGCACCTCCTCCGGCGAGCTGGTGCAGCCGGTGCAGTCGGGCGAGCGCCGGGCGGAGCTGGTGCTGCGCTGGACCTTCGACGGCCGTGGCACCATGCAGGCGACCGCGACCGTGGACATCCTCGCGCCCCGGCACCTGGGTGCGGCCACCTCGTTCACCTACGCCTGCCAGGGCTGAGCCGCCGGCCACGGCCGATCCACCGGCCGGGGCCGGGCGCGTCGACGCGAACGCCCCCGGTGGCGGGGCGCGCACTGCCCCGGTGGCACCGCGGACGCGGTGCCACCAGGGCCCGTGGGACGCTCGGGCTCAGACCTTGAGGGTCTTGATCGCCGTCGGGGCGTGCTCCGGCAGGGAGGCCAGCTCCTCGAACTCGGTCACGTCGCTCATGTCGACCGTCCTGCTCATCGAGATGTTGGTGACGCGCTCCAGGATCGCCTCGACCACGACCGGGACCCGGTGCTCGACGGCGAGCTTCTTGGCCTCCTCGAAGGCGGCGCCGAGCTCGTTCGGGTCGGTGACCCGGATCGCCTTGACGCCCAGGCCCTCGGCGACCTTGACGTGGTCGACGCCGTAGACGCCGATCTCCGGGGTGTTGATGTTCTCGAACTCCAGGTTGACCTGGAAGTTGATGTCCAGTCCGATCTGAGCCTGGCGGATCAGGCCCAGGTAGGCGTTGTTGACCAGGACGTGGACGTAGGGGACCTTGTGCTGCGCGGCGACCGCCAGTTCCTCGATCATGAACTGGAAGTCGTAGTCGCCCGAGAGCGCGACGATCGGGGTCTCCGGGTCGGCGGTGGCGGCGCCGATCGCGGCCGGGATGGTCCAGCCGAGCGGGCCGGCCTGGCCGCAGTTGATCCAGTGGCGCGGCTTGTAGACGTGCAGGAACTGCGCGGCGGCGATCTGCGAGAGGCCGATGGTGGTGACGTAGCGGGTCTCCGGGCCGAAGGCCTTGTTCATCTCCTCGTACACGCGCTGCGGCTTCATCGGGATGTCGTCGAAGTGCGTGCGCCGCTGCAGGGTGGCCTTGCGCTCCTGGGCGGAGGCGGCCCAGTCGCCGAAGTCGGGGAGCCGGCCCTCGGCCTCGAGCTCCTTGGCGACCGCGATGAAGAGCTCCAGCGCGGCCTTGGCGTCGGAGACGATCCCGTAGTCGGGGGCGAAGATCTTGCCGAGCTGGGTCGGCTCGATGTCGACGTGGACGAACGTGCGGCCGTTGGTGTAGGCCTCCAGGTTGTACCCGGTGTGGCGGTTGGCCCAGCGGTTGCCGATGCCCAGGACGAAGTCCGAGGCGAGGAAGGTCTCGTTGCCGTAGCGGTGCGAGGTCTGGACACCCACCATGCCGGCGGCCAGCTCGTGGTCGTCCGGGATGGTGCCCCAGCCCATCAGGGTGGAGATGACCGGGACGCCGGTGAGCTCGGCGAACTCGACCAGCAGGTCGGAGGCGTCGGCGTTGATGATGCCGCCGCCGGCGACGATCAGCGGACGCTCGGACGCCAGCAGGAAGCCGACGGCCTTCTCGATCTGGGCCCGGGTCGCCGACGGCTTGTAGACCGGCAGCGGCTCGTAGGTCTCGGGGTCGAACTCGATCTCGGTCAGCTGGACGTCGATCGGCAGGTCGATGAGGACCGGGCCGGGCCGGCCGGAGCGCATCAGGTGGAACGCCTGCTGGAAGACACCGGGGACCTGCGCGGCCTCCAGGACGGTGGTGGCGGCCTTGGTGACCGGCTTGGCGATCGAGGCGATGTCGACGGCCTGGAAGTCCTCCTTGTGGAGCTTCGAGACCGGCGCCTGGCCGGTGATGCAGAGGATCGGGATCGAGTCCGCGATCGCCGAGTACAGGCCGGTGATCATGTCGGTGCCGGCCGGGCCCGACGTACCGATGCAGACACCGATGTTGCCCGCCTTGGCGCGGGTGTAGCCCTCGGCCATGTGCGAGGCGCCCTCGACGTGGCGGGCGAGCGTGTGCTTGATGCCGCCGACGTTCCTGAGCTCGCGGTAGAAGGGGTTGATCGCCGCGCCGGGCACGCCGAACGCTTGCTCAACACCCTCGCGCTTGAGGATCTCCACGGCCGCGGCGGCGGCGGTCATACGAGGCATCGGGTTTCTCCTGCGTCGGCCCGCTGTGGGTCGGAGGGCTCATCTCCAGAATTCCACCATACGGAAGAACGGTTTCTGTATGTGGAAACACGGTACGGCGGGCCTGTCGGGGCGTCAAGGGGACTTTCAACGGAATGTAGAAGGCGGCCGGCGGGGGAACCCGCAGGTCGCGGGCGCGGGCTGGGGCGCAGGCGGGGTGCGGGGGTGGCGGTCCCGGCGTGCGCGGCTCGGTCGTTCGGCCAGGCTGTCACGGCGGGTGCGGGCGATCCATCGCCCGTTCCTCCAGTCCGGCGAGCCCCGGCGGGGGTGGCGCTCGTCCCTTCCTGCAAAGCCCGTCCGTGTGGCGGGCGGGCTCCTCTTCGCGATCGGGCAAAGCCCCGAGGGGGGTGGCCGCGCTCCGGACGTGCGTGTGGGGGCCGAACGTGCGTACCCGCCCGAAGGGGTGGCCGGGAGCCTGAAGTGGTGGCGTGGTGTCCTCTGAGTGGAGGAATTGTGGGCACGGTTGGCCTCGTCGGGGCTCCTGGGTACCGTCAGTGGCACGCCGGGCCCGTCATGGTTCCCATGTTCACCACGGGCCGCGGCCGGGGGTTCGGGATCGACCGGGGAGCGGGGGAGCTCCGGCCGTCGAGTCCCCGTCCGGTCGTACCACCGGCCCCGTCGGCCCGGTCGTCCCGTCGGAACCTCTCGCACGTGCGCCGCGCTGCCCGCCCGCCGCCTGTCGTGCGGCCCGTCGCCCGCCTCCGTGACCCGCACCGTGATCCGTCACCGCTCCCGCTTCGCGTCCGCCCCGCCGGCGGCCGCGCGGAAGGACGTACCCATGGCCCGTACCGTCCGCTCGCTCCCCGCCTTCCGCCCGCTGAACCGCCCCAGCCGCCCGAGCCGCCCGAGCCGCCCGAGCCGCCCCAGCCGCCCGAGCTACCCGACCCGCGCCGACCGCCTCGCCGCTGCCCCGGCCGCCGTCCGCACCGCCCCCGCCCCCGCTGCCGTCCGCCCCGTGGCCGCCCCGGCGGTGGCCGGATGAGCCCCCTGCCTCCGGGCCGGAAGAGCCCGCCGGGCGGCCCCCGGCGCAAGGCTCCGCCGGGCCGCGCCCGCCCGCGCCGCCTGCTGCGCCACCGCCACCCCGCCCGCGCCCTGCGCGCCGTCCCCTGGCGCTTCGACCTGCCCGCCTCGCTGGTGGTCTTCCTGGTCGCGCTGCCCCTCTGCGTCGGCGTCGCGGTCGCCTCGGGCGTGCCCGCCGAGCTCGGGCTGGTCACCGGCATCGTCGGCGGCCTGGTCGTGGGCTCCCTGCCCGGCAGCAGTCTGCAGGTCAGCGGCCCGGCCGCCGGCCTGACCGTCCTGGTCTACGAGGCCGTGCAGGAGTACGGCGCCGGCGCGCTCGGCATCCTGGTCCTCGCCACCGGCCTGCTCCAGCTGGCCATGGGCGCCCTGCGGGTGGGCCGCTGGTTCCGCGCGATGTCCGCGTCGGTCGTCCACGGCATGCTGGCCGGGATCGGTCTGACGCTGCTCTTCGGCCAGTTGTACGCGCTCGCGGACCGGCGCGCGCCCGCGAGCGGGCCGGAGAAGATCGCCGGCCTGCCCGCACTGCTGCGGGACGCCCTGACCGGCGCGGCCGCCCCGAGCGCGGTCGCTCTCGGCGTCGGCACGCTGCTGGTGCTGGCGTTCTGGAAGTACCTGCCGGCGAAGGCGGCCCGCTCGGTGCCCGCGCCGCTGGCCGCGGTCGGCCTGGCCGCCGCCGTGACCGCCGCCGCGGACCTCCCGGTGGCCCGGGTGCGGGTCGCCGGCCTGCTGGAGGTGGTGCGGCCGCCGGAACACGCCGCCCTCGGGGCCCTGGCCGGCACCGCCGGCGTCGGCACCATCATCGCCTTCACCCTGATCGCCTCCGCCGAGACGCTGTTCAGCGCGGCCGCCGTGGACCGGATGCACCACGGCCCGCGCACCGACTACGACCGCGAGCTGACCGCCCAGGGCATCGGCAACACGCTCTGCGGGCTGCTCGGCGCACTGCCGATGACGGCGGTGATCGTGCGCAGCGCCGCCAACGTGCAGGCCGGGGCCCGGACCAAGGCCTCGCGGGTGCTGCACGGGTTCTGGCTGCTGCTGTTCACCGCGCTGCTGCCCGGCGCGCTCGGCCTCGTCCCGCTGACCGCACTGGCCGCCGTGCTCGTGCACGCGGGTGCGAAGCTCGTCCCGGTGCGGCGGATGGTCGGGCTCTGCCGGGAGCACCGGGGCGAGGCGGTGGTGCTCGCGGTCACGGCGGTCGCGATCATCACCACGGATCTGTTCGAGGGCGTGCTGATCGGGATCGGTCTTGCGGTGGTGAAGTCGGCCTGGCAGACCTCGCACCTGCAGATCGGGGTCGAGGAGCTGCCCGGGCGGTGTCCCGGCGCGCCCGCCGGCGGCGACGGACCGGGGTACGGGCACCGCACGGCCGGCGGCCGTGCCGGGGCTCGGGACCAGGACTCGCCGGCCGCACCCGGTGCGGGGCCGGTGCTGCGGGTCCGGCTGAGCGGCAACGCGACGTTCCTGCGGCTGCCCCGGCTGCTGGACGCGCTGGAGCGGCTGCCGGCCGACCGGCCGGTGGAGCTGGACTGGTCCGACCTGCGCCACCTGGACCACGCCTGCACGGTGGCCCTCACCACCTGGGCCGCCCAGCACCGCGCCCGCAGCTCGGCACCACTGGCCGTCGAGCCGCCGCTTCCCACGGTGGTGTGACGGTCCGTCGGGGCGCGGCGCCGGGCCCCTGCGCCGCGCCCCGACGGGTGGCATGCACACCACGGCTCTGAGAACATCTGCGGATGATCACACTCGCCGACGACCTCGGCCACCTCTCCTACGTCGTCTCGGGCGACGGGCCGCCCGTCGTCCTCGTGCACGCCGGCGTCGCCGACCACCGCATGTGGGACGCGGTCGTACCCGCCCTCGCCGAGCGGCACACGGTCATCCGGTACGACCTGCGCGGCTTCGGCGAGTCCGCGCCTCCGACCGGGCCGTTCAGCGAGACCGACGACCTGTGCCGCCTCCTGGACCACCTCGGCCACCGACGGGTCCGGCTCGTGGGCGCGTCCTGGGGCGGCCGCGTGGCTCTGGAGTTCACGCTCACCCACCCGGAGCGCGTGCACTCCCTCGCGCTCCTCGCCCCACCGTGGCCGGGGTACCACTGGTCCGCGGACATGGTCGCGTACGACGAGGCGGAGACCGCGGCCCTGGCCGCGGGCGACCTGGACACCGCGGTCCGGGTGAACCTGGACATGTGGCTGCGCGGGCCCGCTCGCGCCTGGGACGACGTCGCCGCAGGGCTGGCCGACCGGCTCCGCGGCCCGGTGCGGACGTCACTGGTCAACCAGGCCGTGGTGGGCGAGTACTCCCAGGGCGTCACGTCCCGCGACGTCGCCGCCGTCTCCGTGCCCACACTGGTGGGTGTCGGGCGGCTCGACGTCGCCGACTTCCAGGACATCGCCCGCCGGTACGCCGACGGGATCCCCGGTGCCACACTGGTCGAGTTCGCCACCGCCGCCCACCTCATCGCCCTGGACGCGCCCGCCGAACTCGCCGCGGCCCTCGGGACGTTCCTCGCCCGTCGGTCCGGGTGACGCCGGTCGGTCCGGGTGATGGAGCGGTCGACGTGACGACGGTCCACGGGAGGAGCGAAGAATCGTGATCGCAGCGTTTTCGGTGACCCCGCTGGGAATCGGGGAGGACGTCGGGGAGGCGGTGGCCGCCGCCGTCCGGGTGGTCCGGGCGAGCGGGCTGCCCAACCGCACCGACGCGATGTTCACCAGCATCGAGGGGGAGTGGGACGAGGTGATGCCGGTGATCAGGGAGGCGATCGAGGCGGTCAAGGCCTACAGTGGCCGGGTCAGCACCGTCATCAAGATCGACGACCGCTCCGGCGTCACCGACGGCCTCACCACCAAGGTGGCCACCGTGGAGCGCTACCTGGCCGAGGGCTGAGCGGGCGTCGACGGGTTCGATGCGGATCGACCGGTGGCGTCGAATCCGCCTGACGGCATCGAACCCGCCGACTCCGCAGACCTCATCCGCTCGTCTCCCGCCCCCCGGGCCTCTCCCGCACCCGGCGCACCGCCGTTCGGCGGCCGCTCGCGCGTCGGTGCGCATCCCCCCGACCCCCGACCGCAGGTGACGGGGGTTCCGCACGGGCGGTCGCCCGCGCCGGGCCGCGTCGGCGGCGGAGTTGGCAGGGATGAGTGCTTGTGGGGCGGCGGCACCCCTGCGCAGGCTGTGTCATGTCACTGACATGCGCGGCCGGACGCACCGCAGGCCCGCGGGGGAGACGGGAGCGGCCGATGCCCTACCACCACGTGGACAGCTCCGCCGTCGAACCGGGGCACCGCTTCGAGTGGTGGTGCGAGATGGTCGCCCGGGACGTCGCGCCCACCCGGATCACCACCGAGCACGCCGACGACTTCCCCGCGACCGTCGGCACTCTGGCGCTCGGTCCCGGGCAGCAACTCACCACGATGTCCTTCCCGTCCATCCGCTCGGAGCGCACCCCCGCTCTCATCCGGCGCTCCGACCCGGAGGTGTACGAGCTGGCGCTGATCCGGGGCAGTGCGATGTGGATCGCGCAGGGCGACAACGAGACCCGGATGCGCTCCGGTGACCTCGTGCTGTGGAACACCTCCCGCCCGTTCGACGGCCGAGGGCTGCCTGGCGGCGTGTCCAGGGCCGTCATCCTGCACCTTCCGGTCGCCGAACTCCCGCTGCACCACCGTCGGTTGGACCGGTTGCTGGCCAGCTCCGCGCCCGCCCGCGGTGGGGTGGGCGGGGTGCTGGCCGCGTTCCTGCGCGGAGTCGTACGGGAGGCGCCGGCCGTCGCCGAGCACGAGGCCGTCCGGCTCGGCGTCGCGGCGCGCGAGCTGGCCGTCGCCTACCTCGCGCACCGGCTCGGCATCGAGGACCGGCTGCCGCCGGAGCCGCGCCACCGGATGCTGCTCGTCCGCATCGACGCGTACATCGAGGAGAACCTCGGCGACCCGGACCTGTCGCCCGCCGTGATCGCGGCCCGGCACCACATCTCGCTGCGCACCCTGCACGGGCTCTTCCACCGCGAACAGCGCGGCGGTGTCGCGGCGGTGGTCCGCCGGCGCCGCCTGGAGCGGTGCCGGGCGGACCTCGCCGACCCGGCTCTCGCGGTGGTGCCGGTGCACGCGATCGCGGCGCGGTGGGGCTTCCGCGCCGCTGCCGCCTTCAGCCGGGCCTTCCGCGACGAGTACGGCACCACGGCGAGCGAATTCCGCGCCGCGGCGGGTATGGCGGTGCTCTGAGCCCGGGTATGGCGGTGCTCTGAGCCCGGGTGCGGCGGTGCTACGAGCCGCAGCGGACGTCGACCGCGCTGAGCCGGTCGTTGCGCGCGGAGTCGAGGTTGCCCTGCCACCAGCGCGCGACGGTGCCCATGTACCCGGAGGGGGCGGAGCCGGCGTAGAGCTCGGCGGGGCCGCCGCCCCGGTTCCAGACCGAGCTGGCGCGGTCGTCGAACCAGCCCGGGACGATGTTCAGCCCGCAGTAGGGCACGATCCAGATCCAGCCTCCGGCGTTGGCGTTCTGCCAGAAACAGGTCTGGCCGTCCTTGCAGAGGTCCCAGGCCGAGTTGAGGGCGTCCGGTCCGGTGAACCGGTACAGCCCCTGCTCCCCGGCGACCGCGGTGACGGTCGTCTCGGCGCTCGCGGACGGAGCGGCGGCGAGCGCCGAGGCGCCGGCCAGGACGGCGACGGCCGCGGCGGCGAGCCTGGTGCGGATGTGCGACATGGGGTATCCCTCCCGGGATCGGTGGTGGGCGCCGGTGCGGCGCCCACCACCAACCCTGCTGCAGCGGGCGGCAGCAGTCGTTGGCCCTCCGCGCAGAGCCCGTTGGCGCTGAGCGCAGACCGTCGACCGTCGGGTTCCGCCGCAGGTCCGGCGGTCCGGCGAGTCCGCTGAGCCGCGGCCGACCGTGGGTTTTCCCGCAGGGAGCGGTGGCCTCGACCCCGGACGGACCCGCGGGGTTCAGAACTCCGAGTTGGCGAACCAGCGGGCCAGCAGCTCCTGGTCCCCTGTGCGTTCGAAGGATTCCGCGTTTAGGGGAAGGCGGCCGTAGACGAGCAGCAGCAGGTCGGCCGCGGCGCCCCGGACGGTCGCATCGGCGGCGTCCGCCCGCCCGCCGTCGGGGTCGAGCCCGAAGCCGTCGGGACCGAGCCGGACCAGCCAGTCGCCGCCCCCCTCGACGGTGCGGAACCGAATGGTCTCGCCGTTGCCGCGGAGGTTGGCCACCTTGGGGGCGAAGGACGCGGCGAACGGCAGGTTCACCAGGAACTCGTCCACGCCGTCGACCGCGAGCGCGCGGTCGATCACGGGGCGGATCCCCAGCGCCAGCTCTGCGTCGACCCGGTGCACCAGGGTCTCGAACAGCATCCGGCGCGCCCAGAACCGGGCGTGGGGATCGGCGCCCCACGCCCACATCGGGGTGTCCGGGTCGGTGGCCGTGAACGCGCCCGCCGCCTCGGTCGCGCTGTCGGCGAGCCAGTCGGCCCAGCCGTCCTCCCCCGTCGGCAGCCGCAGGTCGACGTCGCGGCTCCGCGGGGGCTCCTGGATGCGCCCGCGCAGCAGGACGGAGAACCAGCGCTGCACGCTGCCGGCATGCCGGACCAGATCGGCCAGCGACCAGCCCGGGCAGCCGGGTACCGCGGTCGCCGGGTCGGCGCCCCTGACCACCGCCACGAACCGGGCGGTCTCGGTCGCGACGGCGGCGCGGTGGTCGACCGGTGACGTGCCGCGGGCGGGACGGTCGGAGTTGCTCACCGTGAGATACCTTTCGAGAGGTTGATGGTCGGGGACCTCAAGTAATGCGTTCGACGGTAAGTCTCAATGATTGAGAGTGTCAACTAATCGCCCCCGGGCCCCCGGGGACGGCCGAGGGCGCTCAGCCGGCGGGCGGTGCGGCCGGGCGCCGTTCGGTCACCCAGGCGGCGATCTGCGCGCGCGAGGTGAAGCCCAGTCTGGTGAGGATGTGCTCCACGTGGGTCTCGGCGGTGCGGCGGGAAAGGACCAGCCGGGCCGCGATCTCCTGGTTGGTCAGACCCAGCGTGACCAGCTCGGCGACCTCCCACTGCCGCTTGGTGAGCGGCGACCGGTCCGCCGCCGCCCTCGACGCCGTCGGGGGCTGCGCCGACTCCTCCAGCGCGAGGGCGACCGCGGCGCGGACCGGCATCTCCCTGCCCGCCCGAACGGCCCGGTCGAAGGCCGCCTCGCCGAGCGCCGCCCGGGCCCGGGGCAGATAGTCGCGCCGCGGCCGGAAGACGGGGAAGTACGACTCGGGCCCGGCCCCGATGCCGCGCCAGAGCCCCTCCGCCGCGCCGGCCAGCGCGGCCGCCCGGTCGTGCTCCGCCCGGCTTCCGGCGAGCGCGGCGAGCGTCTCCAGGGCGAAGGCCAGGCCCGGCCGGCTGTCGAGCCGCCGGTGGCAGCGCAGCGCCTCGCGGGCGGCCGCCTCGGCCTGCTCCGGCCGGCCGCCCGCGGCTTCGACATGGGCGATCAGGGTCAGGCCGAGCGCCCGCCACCACACCTCGCCGCGCCGTGACAGCCAGGCGACGCACTCGTCCAGCACGCGCCGGGCCCTTGCGAGGTCGCCGGCGAGGATCAGCGCCACGGCCAGGAAGAGCCCGGTGTTCACCTCGTGCTGCCAGGCCCGTGCGGCGCGCATCCGGTTCAACGCCTCACCGAGCAGGGCGGCCGCCCGGTGCGCATCGCCCTCCAACAGGGCGGCCATCCCCGGCAGGTGCGCGGTGTAGGCGATCTCGGCCCGGTCGCCGAGCTGGACCGCGGACCGGGCCGCCTCCGTGAGCAGGCGCAGGGCCGGTGGGACGTCACCCTGCCAGATGGCGTACGACCCGGACAGCCGCAGGCCGGCCACCCTCTCGCGACTCGGTCCGGACGAGACCGACAACAGCCGGTCGAGCCAGCGCCGCGCCTCGCTGTGGTGGCCGCCCATCGCCCAGTACTCGTCCAGCCCGACCGCCAGGCGCAGCCCCGCCGGGGCCTCGCCGGGCTCGTCGGCGCAGAACTCCAGCGCTGCCCGGAGATTCGGGTGCTCGACGTCCAGGGTCGCGACCCAGGCGGCCTGGTCCGGGCCCATCCACTCGGCGGCGAACCGGGCGGCCATCCGCTCGTACCAGTCACGGTGCCGGCGCCTCACCCGCTGCCGGTCGCCCGCGGCGACGAGCAGTTCCTCGCCGTACTCGCGCAGCGTCTCCAGCATCCGGTAGCGGACCCGGCCACGGTGCTCGTCCCGCACGAGGATCGACTTGTCGACCAGGGAGTCGAGCAGGTGGAGCGCCTCGCCGGGCTCCAGCCCCTCGCCCGAGCAGACGTGCTCGGCCGCGTCCAGATCGACGCCGCCGTAGAACACCGAGAGCCTGGCCCACAGCAGTCGCTCGGGATCGGCGCACAGGTCGTGGCTCCAGTCGATCAGCGCGCGCAGCGTCTGCTGCCGCGCGGGCGCGGTCCGGCTGCCGAGGCTGAGCAGCCGGTACCGCTCGTCGAGCCGGGCCTCGATCTGCTCGACGGTCAGGCTGCGCAGCCGGGCCGCCGCCAGCTCGACGGCGAGCGGGATGCCCTCCAGGCGGCGGCAGAGCCGGGCGACCGCGGCGGGGTCGGCGGTCTCCGGGGTGAAACCGGGCAGTACCGCGGCGGCCCGGTCGAAGAACAGGCGGGCGGCGTCGGACCCCGCGACGGAGCCGGGATCCGTCGTCCCGGGCACCGGCAGCGGCGGTACCGGCAACAGGACCTCCCCGGCGACTCCCAGCGACTGCCGCGAGGTGGCGAGCACCCGCAGCTCCGGGCAGCCGCGCAGCAGCCGGTCCACCAGGGCGGCGCAGGCGCCGACCAGGTGCTCGCAGTTGTCCAGCAGCAACAGCAGCCGGCGATCACGGAGCCACGTCTCGACGGTCGCCGGCGCGGGCTGCGCGGTCGCGCTGCGCAGGCCCAGCGTGTCGGCCACCGTCTGTGCCAGCAGCGCCGGGTCGCGCAGCTCCCCGAGCTCGACCAGCCAGACACCGTCCCGGTGGACGCGGCGCAGCTCGCCCGCGACCCGGAGCGCCAGCCGGGTCTTGCCCACTCCGCCGGGCCCGGTCAGCGTGACCAGCCGGGAGTCCGACAGCAGCCGCTTCACCTCGGCCACCTCGTGCCGGCGGCCGACGAAACCGGTCACCTCGGCGGGCAGCCTGCCGATCATGTCTTGAGTCTAGGGCCTCTCTTTCGGCTCTCGCCGGGCGGGCGACGAGATCCGAAAGAGCGGCCCGAGGCCGCGGTCCCGTGGTCGCGCCGGGCCGCCGCTCTCCTCGCCCGGGGGTACGGGTGGTGCACTTCGGTATCCGTGTACGTACTTCCCCCGATCCGGTGCGGCCGGGGGCACGGGCAGCCTGAGTCGTGGCACAGCGGCACGATCCGACACCCGGGAAGGCCATGACAGTCACGATCATCACCGACACCGTCGAGTCCCTGAGCGCGGTCCGACGCGACCTCGCCGACCGGTTGGACGCATGGGAGCTTCCCGGGCTGGTGGACGACGCCGTCCTGATCCTCTGCGAACTCGCGACCAACGCCCTCACGCACGGCGCGGGACCCGTCTGGTACCGCGTTCGCCGCACCATGGATCCGGCGGGTGGGGCGACGGTCCGCCTGGAGGTCGGAGACCAAGGCCCGGGGTGCCCGGACGGCTCGCTCCAGGGAGTGCCGGCGCCGACCGACGCCTGCCACGGCCGGGGGCTGCACATCGTCGCCTCGCTGGCCGCGGCATGGGGAACCGCCGTCCTGCCGCACGGCCACCTGGTCTGGGCCGAGCTCGCCGGATGAGACGGCCGGGGGAGCGGGAGGGCCGCCGGGCCCCGGGCCCGGGCGGCGCGGAGCGTGCTCGCGGGAGGCGGCGGCCTCCGCCCGCGGCGTCGGCAGGTCCACGTCGAGGAACGGCAGCACCCAGCGGTCCGGCGGTCCGATCGGGCCTGATCGGACCGCCGCCCTGGAGGGTCACCGCAGGCTGTCGAGGTCGATGCTGTCGGCCACGGCCCGGTAACCGCGCGGGCCGGGGTGGAGGTGGTCCCCGCAGTGGTAGCCGTCCGGGATGCTGCCGGTGCCCGCCGGGTCGACGGCCCGCTCGAAGTCGGCCACCGCGTCGTACTCCCCGGAGGTACGGATCCACTCGTTCAGGTCGCGGCGCAGCCGGTCGGTCTCCGGCGTCCAGAAGGGAGCGCCGCCGAAGGGCATCAGGGTGGCGCCGACGGCCTTGACCCCGCGGGCGTGGGCGGCGCGGATGAGGGTGCGGTGGGCGTCGATCAGTCGCTGGAGGGTGACGGGTGGGTCGTCGCGGTCCACGCCGCAGATCTGGTCGCCGGTGCGGAGGATGTCGTTCATGCCGTGGGAGACGATCACGGTGCCGACGTTCGGCCGGTCGAGCACGTCGCGCTCGAACCGGGACAGTGCGCTGTCGCCGGCGCACGCGGAGTCGGCGAGCATCTTGTTCGAACCGATGCCGGCGTTGAGCACGGGAAGCGGCCGGCCGGCGGCGACGAGCCGTTCGGCGAGGAGGTCGGGGTAGCGGTCGTCCCCGTCGACGGTGGCGCCGAAGCCGTCCGTGGTGGACTCGCCGAAGGCCACCACCGCCCTGCCCGCTCGCGGCCCGCCGCCGACCTCGACACCGCTGAGGTAGTACCAGGACCCGTAGCCCGGGCGGACGGCGTCGCCGAACGCCGTCGCGGCGGCGTCGCCGCGGTGGTCGCCGCCGGCCCGGTAGGTGGTGGTCATGGAGAGCTGGTGATGGGTGGCCGGGCCGGTCGGGCCGTCGAAGTAGAGCGTCAGCGCCACCCGGTCGCGGGCCGTCACCGGGAGGCTCACCGGGTCACTGAGGACTTCGCCGCCGGCGGGGACGACGACGGACTCCCGGTGGCCGAACGGCACCGGCCGTAGCGTCCCGGGCACGACGGCCGCCCCGTCGGTGGCCCGGCCGACGCTGGCTCCGGTCAACCGCAGGGGAGCCGCGCCGTAGGCGTTGGACAGCCTGAAGCGGACGGCCGTGCCGCCCGCGCCGAGCCGCACCACCTGGCGCACCGACTGGTGGTCGAAGCCCTGCACGGCCCAGGTCGCGAACCAGGGCGCGCCGGAGGGGCGCATCATCGGCGCGGACCACGCGGCCGACCAGTGCCGTGCGTGCGCCGGGCCGGCCGAGGCGGGAGCGGTGGTCGCGGCGATCGACAGGGCGGTCAGCGCGGCGACGGTGGCGGCGCGAGTGAGCGAGGTCATGATGGCCTTCCTCGGGGCGGCGGTCGGTAGGGGCGACGATCGGGCGGGCCGGGTGCGGCGGCGACTCGCGCCGCCGGGGTCTCTCCCGTCCGCTCATGACCCTGACCCCGCGCGGCGCGGGAATGTGACACGCAGGCAGTCCGTCCGGCCGGTTCGCCCGGGCGGGGGGCTCGGCCGTGTCCGAGCTACTCGACGGGGCGAAAGCTGCCGGGGTGGCGGTCGGCGGCCGGGCCGTGCCCCGGTGCGGTGGCGTCGAGCTCGTCGAGCATCTCCCGGGTGAAGCCGAACCAGTAGGTGGCCATGAGACCGGTGGTGTAGCCGGTCGCCAGGCCGGCGGCGTAGACGGCTGCGCCGACCGCGAAGCCGCGCGAGCCGGTCAGCAGGGGGAAGAGCGCCCAGCCGGACGGGCCGATCGCGGTCGAGCCGACGGTGGCCCCGAGCTGGCCCAGCAGGCCGACGACCGCTCCGCCGCAGGCGCCGCCGAGACAGGCCGTGACGAACGGGCGCCCGAGGGGGAGCGAGACCCCGTAGATCAGCGGTTCGCCGATGCCGAGGAACCCCGCGGGGAGCGCGGACCTGATGGTCGCCCTGATCGAGGCGTTGCCGCGCAGCCGGAGGTAGACGGCGACGGCGCAGCCCACCTGCCCGGCCCCGGCCATGGCGAGGATCGGCAGCAGCGCGGTGGAGCCCTGCTGCTGGATCAGGGTGGTGTGGATCGGGATCAGCGCCTGGTGCAGACCGAGCATGACCAGCGGGAGGAACAGCCCCCCGAGGACCAGCCCGGCGAGGGCGCCGCCGTGGGAGAGCAGCCAGGTGGCGAACTCGCCGATCGCCGAGGCGACCTCGCCCGCCGCGAACATCAGGCCGAACAGGGTGACCAGGCCGGTGACGAGCACGGTGACCGTGGGAGTGAGCAGGACGTCGAGGGCGTCGGGCATCACCCGTCGGGTCCACCGTTCGACCTGGACCGCGAGCAGTGCGGCGGCGAGTGCGCCGATCACCCCGCCCTGGCCCGGCGCGAGGTGGTGGCCGAGGACCTCGACCTTGGCGACCCCCGCGTAGACGATCACACTGGCCACGGCGCCACCCAGGACGGGCGTGCCGCCGAACTCCTTGGCCGTGTGGTAGCCGACGAAGACGGCGAGCAGGGACATGAACGCCGCGGAGATCGCGGTGAGGGCGGGCACCAGCCCGGGGGCCCAACCGAGGTTGCCGAGCGCGCCGTTGAGAGCGGCCACGATTCCGCACCCGATCAGTGCGGGGATGAGCGGCACGAAGACGTTGGAGATCCGGCGGAGCACGAGCTTGACCGGGGTCGCGTTCCTGGCCCTGGCCTGCGCCTTGATCGCCGCGCCGCGCCGGGCCAGGTCCTCGGCTCCGACCGCGGCACCGGCGGCAGGGCCGAACCGGGCCGCGAGGGTCTCCCGAGCGGCGCCGTCGTCCTGCTGGTCCCCCCGCTCCGGCGGCCCGTCGAGGAGCGCCCGGAACTCGGTGGTCACCCGGGCGACGACGCCCGGGCCGAGGACGATCTGACAGGTGTCGTCGTCGACGACGCCCAGGACGGCGGGAAGCGCGCGGAGCCGTTCCTCGTCCACCCGGGACCGGTGGTGGACGCCGAGCCGCAGCCGGGTCATACAGTGGGCGACGGAGTGGACGTTGGCGGGGCCCCCGACGAGCGGGAGGATGGCTTCGGCGGTGGCACGGTGTTCGTCGTCGGGCATGACGGGCCTTCCGTGGCTCGGTGCGGAACGTCGGAGCTGCCGGGGCGCGTCGCGCGGGCGACCGCCGGTGCGGTTGGAGCGGCGCGGCGGCGGTCGGCGCGTGAGCGAGCCGAGGACCACCAGGATGGCGCGCCCGGCCCCGCGGGCGTCGCGGGCAGCCTCCGAGCCACGGTCGTGTCGCTCCGGGTCGTACGCCAGGCCGGGCCACGAGGATCGGAACGGGCGGAAGTTCGGCGCCGCCGACTATTGGTAGGTAACTTTACTATCCATTAGGCTGTCGGTCGGCGGCTCGGCGCGGCGCCCGGTCCGACGGGGGCGTGACGCGCTCAGTGAGAGCTCTGACCCGGCCGCTGCGGTGGTGCTGTCGCCGCGTACCCGGTGAGTTCGTGTGCTGTGAACCGGGGTCCAGCTCTCGCCGTCTCTCGAGTCATGGAGTCCAGGGATGCGTCTGGGTGTCTCGGCAAGGCCTGTTCGTGTCGGAGTGTTCGCCGCTGTGCTCGCGTTGCTCGGCGGCCTGTTGCTCGGCTGGTCCGGGCGGGCGGGGGCGGCGGGCGATCCGCTGATCTCGCAGGGAAGGGCCGCGACGGCCTCGTCCACCGAGGGGTCGTCGTACGCGGCGGGGAAGGCGTTCGACGGCAGTACCTCCACGCGGTGGGCGAGTGCGGAGGGCAAGGACCCGCAGTGGCTGCGGGTGGACCTCGGGGGGAACGCCACCGTCTCCCGGGTGAAGCTGAGTTGGGAGGCGGCCTACGCGAAGGCGTACCGGGTGGAGGTGTCGGCGGACGGGGAGACCTGGACGACCGTGGCGGAGGAGAAGGCCGGGAACGGCGGGACGGACGACTGGGCGGGCCTGGCCGGAAAGGGCCGCTACGTCCGGATGTACGGGACGGCGCGCGGCACGTCGTACGGGTACTCGCTGTTCGAGATGCAGGTGTACGGGGTCCCGGACGGCGGCCCGTCGCCGACCGGCCCGTCGCCGACCGGCCCCTCCCCGACCGCGAGCACGCCGGCCGGCGCGTTCACCGTGGTGGCGGCGGGGGACATCGCCGCGCAGTGCACCGCCTCGGACAGCGGGTGCGCGCACCCGAAGACGGCCGCACTGGCCCAGCGGATCAACCCGCGGTTCTACCTGACGATGGGTGACAACCAGTACGACGACGCCCGGCTGGCGGACTTCCGGAACTACTACGACAAGACCTGGGGGGCGTTCAAGGCGAAGACCCACCCGGTGCCGGGCAACCACGAGACCTACGACCCGGCCGGGCCGCTCGCCGGGTACAAGGCCTACTTCGGCAGCATCGCCTACCCGCAGGGGAAGAGCTGGTACAGCTTCGACGAGGGCAACTGGCACTTCGTCGCACTGGACTCCAACGCCTTCGACCAGAGCGCCCAGATCGACTGGCTGAAGGCCGACCTGGCGGCCAACTCGAGGAAGTGCGTCGCCGCGTACTGGCACCACCCGCTGTACTCCTCGGGCGGGCACGGCAACGACCCGGTCTCCCGCCCGGTGTGGAAGATCCTCTACGCGGCCGGGGCCGACCTGGTACTGAACGGGCACGACCACCACTACGAGCGGTTCGCCCCGCAGGACCCGGACGGGAAGGCCACCGCGGACGGGATCGTCGAGATCGTCGGCGGGATGGGCGGCGCCGAGCCGTACCCGATCGAGCAGGTCCAGCCGAACAGCCAGAAGCGGATCAGTGGCGAATACGGCGTGCTGAAGCTGGACTTCACCGACTCCGGCTACGGCTGGACCTACGTCGGAACGGACGGCCGGGTCAAGGACACCGGCCCGACGTACAGCTGCCACTGATATGTACCTGGCCACCACCGGCCGCCGTACGGACGCGCCGTCCCGCCCCGCGGGGACGGGACGGCGCGTCCCCGGCACGGTCGTCGCGCTCGGCGCGGTCAGCCTGGTCACCGACGTCTCCTCGGAGATGGTCACCGCCGTGCTGCCGCTCTACCTGGTGCTGGGGCTCGGCCTCTCGCCCCTGCAATTCGGTTTCCTGGACGGGATGTTCAACGGCGCCACGGCGCTGGTCCGGCTGCTCGGCGGCAGGCTCGCCGACCGCGGCGGCGGCCGGCACCGGACGGTCGCCGGGGCCGGCTACCTGCTCTCGGCGCTCTCGCGGCTCGGGCTGCTGCTGGCCGGCGGGGCGGCCGGCGGCATCGCCGCCGCGCTGGCCGCCGACCGGCTCGGCAAGGGCGTGCGGACGGCGCCGCGGGATGCGCTGATCACGCTCAGCGCGCCGCCGGACGCGCTCGGCCGGGCGTTCGGCGTGCACCGGGCGATGGACACCACGGGAGCGCTGCTCGGACCGCTGGTCGCGTTCGCGGTGCTGTGGGCGACGGCGGACGCGTACGACGCGGTCTTCGTGGTCAGCTTCGCCACCGGGCTGTTCGGCGTGCTGGTGCTGGTGCTGTTCGTCCCGCCCGCTCCGGTCCTGCCCGCTCCGGTCCTGCCCGCTCCGGTCCCGCCTGGTCCGGTCCTGCCCGGTCCGGCGCCGGCCGTTCGGGCGGAGTCCGCCGTGCGGCCCGCGCCGGCGGCGGGGCGGGTGCCCGCTCCCCGACCGGCCGGGCGGCCGCGCAGCCGGGCGCTCGCCGACCCGGTGTTCCGGCGGGTCGTCACGGCCGCCGCGCTGCTGGGCGCCGCGACGATCGGCGACTCCTTCCTCTACCTGCTGCTCCAGCGCGGTCTGGACCTGGCGCCCCTGCTCTTCCCGCTGCTGCCGCTCGGCGCTGCGGCCGGCTACCTGCTGCTGGCCGTACCGGCGGGGCGGCTCGCCGACCGCATCGGGAGGCGCCTTCCCTTCCTCTGCGGCCACGGCGCGCTGCTCGCGGCCTACCTCACCCTGCTGGCCCCGCCGGGGTGGCCGGTCGCCGTGCTCGTCCTGGTGCTCCTGGGCCTCTTCTACGCCGCCACGGACGGCGTGCTGATGGCCCTCGCCGGGCCGGTCCTGCCGCGCGACGGCCGGGCCGGCGGGCTCGCGGTGCTGCAGACCGGCCAGGCGCTGGCCCGGCTGGCCGGTGCGGCCGGCTTCGGTGCGGCCTGGACCTGGTGGGGGCCGCGCCCCGCCCTGGCGGCGGCCGCACTGGCGCTGGCCGCCGCACTCGTCGCCGCATGGCGGATCCTGCCGGAGGGGGAGTTCTCGTGAAGGCGCGTCCGGTGCTGCTGATCGCCGCCGCCCTGGTGCTGCTGGGCGGCTCGCTCGGCTACGTGCTGCACGCCCGGCAGCGCGGCGGCGGGCCCCGGCTCGTCGCCGCGGAGAGCTCGTTCACCCTGGACGAGGCCGGGCTCTACTACCGGGACGGCGCCACCGGCCGGGTCGCCCGCGCCCCGGGGGTGCCGGACGGGCCGTCCTGCGTGCGCTTCTACGCCGCGGGGGCCCGGGCCCTGTGCCTGCGGGCGCTTCCCGGTACCCCGGCCCGCACCCAGGCGGTGGTGTACGACCGGCGGTTCACCGAGCTCCAGACGGTGACGGTGCCCGGCATCCCGAACCGGGCCCGGGTGTCGGCCTCCGGGCACCTGCTCTCCTGGACCACCTTCGCGGTGGGGGATTCCTACGCGGCGGGCACGTTCTCCACCCGGACGTCGATCCTGGACCTCCGCACCGGCTACCTGGTCAAGTCGATCGAGTCCATTCCGCTCACCGTCGACGGCAGCCGGTACCACGCCGCCGACGTCAACTACTGGGGCGTCGACTTCGCCGCCGACGACAACCGCTTCTACGCCACCGTCTCGACCGGCGGCCGGACCCACCTGGTCGAGGGCGACCTCAAGGCGTGGTCGGCCCGCACGCTGCGGGAGAACGTGGAGTGCCCCTCGCTCTCGCCGGACGGCACCCGGATCGCCTTCAAGAAGAAGGTCTCGGCGGATCCGGCGGCGCCCTGGCGGCTCCACGTCCTGGAACTGGAGGGGATGCGCGAGCACCCGCTGGCCGAGTCGCGGAGCGTGGACGACCAGGCGGCCTGGCTCGACGGCGGGACGCTCGGCTACGCACTGCCGGCCCGGGAGGGCCGGGGCACCGACGTCTGGAGCGTTCCGGCGGACGGCGGCGGGACACCGCACCTGCTGGTGCCCGGGGGTTCGTCGCCGGTGGCCGTCGCGCCGGCGCCGGGCTGACCAGGCCGGCCGGGCGGCCACCGGGTGTGCCCGCAAGGCCACGGACGGGGCCGCCGGACTCCGGGCGGGCCCGGCGGCCCGGCCCGGTGCCAGACTGGTCATGAGGGCTGGAGGTCGTGATGGGGTTCTACGCCGATCAGGTCGTGCCGCGGATCGTCAACGTCGTCTGCGGGACGAAGGAGGCCGCGCACCTTCGGCGGAGGGTGTGCGAGGGCCTGGAGGGCGATGTCCTGGAGATCGGGTTCGGCTCGGGGCTGAACGTCCCGTTCTACCCGCGGGCCGTGACCAGGGTCGCCGCGGTGGACCCCTCCGACGTGGGCTGGAAGCTCGCGGCCGACCGTGTGGCGGCGACCCCGGTCCGGGTGGAGCGCGGTGGCCTGGACGGCCAGGTGCTGCCCTTCCCGGACCACGGCTTCGACGCGGCGCTGTCGACCTGGACGCTGTGCACCGTCCCGGACGCCGAGGCCGCCCTCCGGGAGGTGCGGCGCGTCCTCAGGCCCGGCGGGACGCTGCACTTCCTCGAGCACGGCCTGGCGCCGGAGGGGGACGAGGGCGTGCGTCGCTGGCAGCGGCGTCTCGACCCGCTGGAGCAGCGGCTGTTCGCCGGGTGCCACCTGACCCGTCCGGTCACCGAGTTGCTGACGGGGGCGGGCTTCGTCATCACCGACCTCGACGTCTTCTACGAGAAGGGCGCCCCGAAGCCGATGGGCGCCGACTCCCTCGGCGTGGCCGTTTCGCCCGCCTGAACCGGGACCGCGGCGGGCGCGTGCCCCGCGGTCGGCCGCCGGCCGTGGCGGTGCACGGGGCGGCGGGGCCGACGCGCGCGGCGAGGGGTGGCCGCCGGCCCGTGGTGGGGCCGGCGGCCGTTCCGTGACTGCCGCGGGCTCAGCCCGCCGCGGTCGCCCGCGAGCTCTGCCCGGCGTGGTCGGACCGCGCCGCGCTCCGACCGGGGAGCAGCCGGTCCAGCGCGTACGGGCCGCCACCGATCGCCGTGATGGCGAGGAACGCCCAGCAGAACATCACCGACGGTTCGCCGTTGTTCTGCAGCGGCAGCAGGGCGTGCTCCTGGTGGACCGTGAAGTACGCGTAGGCCATCGAGCCGGAACAGATCAGTGCCGCGACGCGGGTGCCGAGGCCCACCGCGACCAGGACGCCGCCGACGAGCTGGATCAGCGCCGCCCACCAGCCGGGCCACTCCCCGACGGGTATGGTGCCGCCGCCCTTGGCGCCGCCGAACACGCCGAACATCGACGCTGCGCCGTGGCAGGCGAAGAGCAGGCCGACGACGACCCGGAACGCGGTGAGGACGATCGGGCGGGCGACGTCGAGCGCCTGGGTCTGGGTTCTTGCCATGGGGAGACTTGCCTCCTGTGGGGAGGGAACAGGGGGGACGAGCGGCGGTAAGGGTACCCTTAGCGATCTTGAGTTGACAATACGTCAGTTCTTCGGCCGTGCCCGAAGGGGTCGGTTCGGGGCCGGTTCGACTCCTCCGCGATTCTTGACCGATCGGTCTGGATATGACTATAGTTCAGATATGGCGCGAACCAAGGAATTCGACCCGGACGCGGCGCTCCAGTCGGCGCTGGAGCTGTTCTGGCGGCGCGGCTACGAGGCGACGTCGATGGCCGACCTGGTCGATGAGCTGGGGATCGCCCGGGCCAGCCTCTACGCCACCTTCGGCAGCAAGCGGGAGCTCTACCTGCGCGCGTTGGAGCGGTACGGCGAGCAGTGCGATCCGGGGCTGCTCGCCGAGCTGTCCCAACCCGGTCCGGTGCTGCCGGCCGTCCGTGCAGTGGTTCGACGGTATGCCCGGGAATCGTGCGAGGACGCCGAGAGCGGCCTCCGGCGCGGATGCTTCGTCACCAATGCGGCGGTCGAGGTCGCCCCGCGCGATCCGGACGCGGCCCGCCGGGTCGCGGCCAGTCTCGGCCACCTGGAGACGGTGCTCACCGCGGCGCTGGTCCGTGCCGAGGCGCAGCGAGAGCTGCCCGAGGGGCGTGATCCGCGCGCGCTGGCACGGATGCTGCTGGTGCTGCTTCAGGGCATGCGGGTGATCGGCAAGGCCGGCGACGGGTCGGCCCGCCTGCGTGACGCCGCCGAGCAGGCGCTCGCCCTGCTGGACTGAGCCCGTCCGCCTGCCGCTCGGGCGTCGGTCGTCGCGCTGGGGTCGCGCGCTCTGCTGCCCTCTTTCTGGATCGAACGATCAATTTAGACGGCGGTCACGGAGAGAGATAGTCGATTCGGTCGTCCACGACCCGGATTCGCCGCGACCGGAGCGGCGGCCCCGCCCCCTGATACGTCCGGCCCCGACCCCCTGACCCAGAACGCACAGAGGAGAGCTCCGCATGACCACGCGTTTCGCCGACCGTTCCGTCCTCGTCACCGGCGCCGGCAGCGGCATCGGCCGCGCCACCGCCCTGGCCTTCGCCCGTGAGGGCGCCCGGGTCGTGGTGGCCGGCCGCACCGGGTCCTCGCTCGCCGAGACCGTCCGGCTGATCGAGGAGGAGGGCGGCAAGGCCCTGGCCGTCGTCGGGGACGTCGCCGACGGCGAGGATGCCGCCCGGCTGGTCCGCACGACGGTCGAACGGTTCGGCGGCCTCGACGTCGCCGTCAACAACGCCGGCATCCTCGGCACGCCCGGGCCGATCGCCGACACCGACGAGCGGGACTGGCAGCGCCTGATCGACACCAACCTCACCGGTACCTGGCTCGCCATGAAGCACCAGATCACCCACATGCGGGCGAACGGCGGCGGCGCCATCGTCAACGTCTCCTCCAACCTCGGCACCCACATGCGCCTGGCCGGCCTGGGCGCCTACGCCGTCACCAAGGCGGCCGTCGCCACCCTGACCCGCGCCGCCGCCCGCGACCACATCGCCGACGGGGTCCGGATCAACTCGGTCAGCCCCGGCCCGGTCGACACCGCGATGTCCAGCCGCCCCGGCGAGAACGCCACCGAGAAGGCCGACCGCATGAGGGCCCAGGTACCGGCCGGCCGCGCCGGCACCGTCGAGGAGATCGCCGCCGCGGTGCTCCACCTCGCCTCCGCCGAGTCCGCCTTCACCGTCGGCGCCGACCTCGTCCTCGACGGCGGCATCACGGCCTGACGGCCGGTCGGGCGGAGCACCGGCGGTCCGGTGCGGCCGGTTCGGGGGTCCGGCCGCACCGTACCCGGCGGCCGGACCACCGCCCCGCCGCTGCAACGGCGTTCCGGGGACCGCCCGTTCAGGGCCGGCCCCGCTCCGGCGGCCCGCCGGGGAGGTCCGGGTGCCGCACGGGCGCCTCACCCACCGGGAGGCGGGGCAGGGCGTAGGGGTGGTGGTCGCGCAGGTAGCCGACGAGGTGTTCGCGCAGCCGGCAGCGGAGCTCGAACGCGTCGTCGGCGTTCGCCGCCGTGGCCAGCGCCCGGACGACGATGGTGGTGGGAGTGGTGTCGACCACCTGGAGGGCGCTGCCCTCGCCGTCCCACAGCTCGCTCTTGGCCAGGAAGTCCTCGAACTCCTCCCGCAGCAGCCCGACCGGGGCGTGGTGGTCGAGGTGCAGCAGCGCGGTGCCGGTGATCCGGCTGGAGCGACGGGACCAGTTCTCGAACGGGCGGCCCACGAAGTACGACATCGGCATCACCAGCCGCCGCTGGTCCCACGTCGCGATCACCACGGCCGTCAGGGTGATCTCCTCCACCGTCCCCCACTCGCCGGCCACCACGACGACGTCGCCGATCCGGGCCAGATCGCCGAAGGCCATCTGCACCCCGGCGAAGACGTTGGCGAGCGTGCTCTGCGCGGCCACGCCCGCCGCCACACCGACCAGCCCGGCGGAGGCCAGCAGGCTCGTCCCGACGCCGCGGACCGTCGGGAAGGTCATCAGGACGGCGCCCAGCGTCGCGACGGCGACGAACGCCTGGCCGATCCGGCCGAGCAGACTGGCCTGGGTCCGGGCCCGGCCGGCCCACGCCGGGTCGCGGCGGTGCACGGCGAGCCGGACGGCGCCGTCCACGAGCAGCGCCACCAGGCGGGCGCACAGCCAGCCGCCGGAGGCGATGGCGAGGACCACGGCCAGGTGGCGGAGCCCGTCGCGGGCGGCGGGCGGTGCGTCGACCCACGGCTGTGCGGCGGCGAGCAGGAGGCACGCCGTCAGCGCCAGGACAGGTCGGCGGCACCTGTGCACGAGGTCCGGGACGCGGGGGCCGCTCCCGGGGGCCGCCAGCCGCCGCGCCACCGCCTGCGCCGTCCGGTCGAGGCCGTAGGTGAAGAGGGCGGCTGCGGCGCCGACGGTGGCGAGGCGGAGCAGACTCCACCACATCTGCGGCTCTCCTCTCTGCTTCGTGGGGGTGGTGAGGCGGGGCGGCCCCGCGGCTCGGGACGGCCGTTCGGGCGGCCGCGGGAGGTGGGTGACCGACCGGCGGCCCGCGTCGCCGAGGGCGACGGGGGTCGGCCCGGCCGGTCAGGCGGCCAGTAGGTCCTTCAGGCCCTGGTCCCAGTCGATCCGGGTGTGTTCGAGGCCGGGCGGGACGAGGCGGGTGGTGGCGGTCAAGAAGCGCTCGACCGCCTCCGCGGGGGCGGCGAGCAGGGCGATGCCGTCGCTGCCGCCGAGCGCGATCAGCATGCGCGTGTCGTCGTACAGCGCGATGTGGACGTCTCCCTCGCCCGCGGGCGCGTGCATTCCGGCGATGAGCAGGTCGCGCGAGAGCGTCCAGACCGCATCCGCCTGGTAGGAGCCGAAGTCGAGGGTGATCGCGTGGGGGTCGTCGGTGCGGTAGGACCAGTCGACGTGCAGCTCCTGGCCGTGCTCCTCGTCGGTCACCAGGCGCATGGCGATCCGGGTGGTGAGATGGTCCATGGTGGGGTTTCCCTTCCCGGGTTGATCGGTCGGGTTGATCGGTGGGGTTGATCGGTGGGGTTGATCCGGCAGGTGCTTCGGGACGGCCGCAGGCTGTCCCGGCCGGGCGGGAGCACGGTCAGGCGGCCGCCGGTCCGCCGTCCTGCTCGACGTGGCGCTTGAAGTCGTTCAGGTCGTCGATGACGCGGCGGTCCACGAAGCCGAGCGCCTCGGCGAGGTGCTCCCAGAGCCCCTGAGGTTCGGTCTCCAGCTGGAGCATCACGCGCGTCGTCCGGTCGTCCACGGAGTGGAAGGTGACCACGCCGCTGTGGCGCACCGGGCCGCCCCCGCCGTCCCAGGCCACCCGTTCGCCCTCCACGACCTCCGTCGTCACGGCCTCGAAGTGCCGCCGCCCGCCCGCGGTTTCGATCACCCAGGTGCTTCCCCCGGGGCCGGACACGTCGACACTCACCACGCCGCGCATGAAGCGCGGGAAGTCCTCGCACCGGACCCACTGCTGGTAGACCTCGCCGCGCGGCGCCGCCACCTCGACCGACTCCTCGATCCGTCCCATCGTCTCCTCCTCGACGTCCGGTAGCTGCTTCCGATGCCCCGCTGTCCCCCGCTGCCCCCCGAGGCCGCCGCCCGTGCGGCGGTCTGGTTGCCCGCGTGCCCCGATCCCCGCCGCGCATGCACGGCGGGTTCCGCCCGCACCCACCCGCACCTCCGCGCCGTACGTCCTGCCGACCGCCCGTGCGATCGTTCACACAACCCTCACAGCGGGAGATGACATGGACCCGGCCCCGGCGGGTACTCGGGGACGGACCGTACGCCGAGGGGAAAGGACCGACATGGCCACGACCAGTGACGAACTCCTCCACCGCGTGACAGCCCCGGCCCCGGACGAGGCCGTGACGGCCGACACACCGGGCAGGCTCCATGCCCTCGTCCCGGAGCTCGACGGCATCGATGACTCGCGGCAGGTCGCCCCCGCCGACGCACGCGAGCTGACCCGTGTCCTGCTGACCCGCCTCGCGACGCTGGAGGAGGGCACCCGCGAGTACTCCTACGTGCGGGCCACGCTCATCGAGCTCAACCTGTCCCTGGTGCGGTTCGTGCTCCGCCGGGTGGGGAACCGTCAGGAGCCGGAGGAGGATCTGCTGCAGGTCGGCTCGGTGGGCCTGATCAAGGCGATCGACCGCTTCGACCCCGAGCACGGGGTGGAGTTCACCACCTTCGCAGTGCCGACCATCCTCGGCGAGATCCGCCGGCACTTCCGCGACGCCACCTGGGCCGTTCACGTCCCGCGGCGCCTCCAGGAGCTGCGCATCACCCTCGCCAGGGCCCGTGACGTGCTGTTCCAGCGCCTGGGCCGCACGCCGACCGTCGCCGAGCTCGCCGAGCACCTCGGGTTGTCCGAGGAGGAGGTGATCGAAGGGCTGGCGGCCGCCAACGGACACACCGCCGGCTCTCTGGACGCCCCGTCCGCCGACGGCCAGGACGACGACCCGAGTCCGCTCGCCCAGCGCCTCGGGCGGGAGGACCAGAGGTTCGCCGCGATCGAGAACCTGGTCGCCCTCAAACCGCTCATCGCCGAGCTGCCCGAACGCGACCGCCTCATCCTGTCCATGCGCTTCGGCGAGGAGCTGACGCAGTCCCAGATCGGCGACCGCCTCGGGCTGTCCCAGATGCACGTCTCCCGTCTGCTCGCCCGCATCCTGAAGAAGCTGCGCGAAGGGCTCAGCGCCACCTGAACCGCCACCACGTACCGTGCCACGCACGCCGCTCGAGGTCTGGCCGGACCGGGGCGGCGTGCGTAGGCTCGTGGGCAGACCCTGGAGGGGAACACGACGACGATGCCAGCCGAGATGACGATGCCCGCAGAGAACGAGCCCGCCACCGTGCCACCGACCACCGGCCGCGACGGGCCCGCCCGGCTGCCGGGCGCCCGGCCCGCGCCGGACCTGGTCGTCCACACCCGGCACACCGACACCCGGGCGGCCGTCTGCACGCTGGCCGGCGACCTCGACATCGAGACCCTGGAACCCGCCAGGAGTAAGCTGGACGACCTGGTGGAGCAGCGTCCACCGCTGCTCGTCGTGGACCTCGGACGCGTCACCTTCTGCGACTCCTCCGGCCTGAACCTGTTGCTGCAGACCCGGATGGCGGCCGCCGCGGCGGACGTGGAGTTCCGCCTCGCGGCGCCCTCCACCATGGTGCTGCGCCTGCTGGAACTGACCTGCGCCGACAGCGTGTTCTCGATCCACCCGTCCCTGGACGCCGCGCTCGCCGCACCGCTCTGACCACCGCCCCCGGGCGGTGGTCGGGAGGGGACACGCATGATCCGGCGACGGCCGGGAAGCCGAACAGACGAAGCGGAACCGAAGCTGCCTGAATCGAAGGGGTACCCGCACATGACGACCAGCCGGGCAACCCTGGACGACGACCGGCCGAGCACCGGTCCCACGCTGCCACCGGGCGGACAGCGCCGGCGCCTGCACCTGGCCGGGCTGCCGAAGCCCGTCGCCCGCGCCCGGGCGTACACCGTGCAGGCCGTCGCCGACTGGTCGTGGCCGGTGAGCTCCGCCGGTGCCGACGACATCGTTCTCCTGGTCGCCGAACTGGTCGCCAACGCCATGCTGCACGCCGGCGGCCCGGTGGACCTGGTCCTCGACGCCTCCCAGGCGCGACTGCGCATCGAGGTCAGCGACCGGTCGACCGCCCTGCCCGAGCCGCGCCGGCCGCACCGCCCGGGCGTGCCCGGCGGGCACGGCCTCTTCATCGTCCAGCGGGCGGCGACCCGCTGGGGCGCGCTGGCCGACGGCGACGGCAAGACGGTCTGGGCCGAGATCGACACGCTGCCCCCGGCGCACCCCGGCGGCTGACCCGGGACCCGGGGCGGCGCCCGACCGCTGCTACGGGGCCGTTGTCCGCGAGGCCCTCACGGGCCCCAGCCGCAGGTGGTGGCTCGGCCACGGCGGCGGCGCGGCCGGCCCGAACCACACGCGGACGTCCTCTCCCGTGCGGACGGGCAGCAGCGGGTAGTCGTTCTCCGCGTGCTCGGTCCGGTGCAGCGCATGATCCGGGCCGAGGTGCCGGGCGGCGTACGCTTCGAAGGCGGCCGCGTCGGAGGGCCGGCAGATCGTCGCCACCACTTCGCGGGCGCCCGGCTCCGGTGCGAAGCCCGGGCCGCGCAGCAGCAGGACGTCGTCGCTGTCGACCATGGTCGCGTTGGCCGCGTCCCGGTGCCGCCGCCAGAGCGGGCCGGTGTAGAACGCCTCCAGCGCACGCCGGCGGTGCACCATGTCGGGGAACGCGCGTACCCAGACGAAGCGGTCCGGGTCGTCGAGATCGCGGAACCGGCCGCCGACGGTGATGCCGACGGCCTGCTGACCGGTGACGAACTCGCGCTCGAACAGCTCGATCAGCGTCTCCCGGGCGCCGGGATGCAGGGTGTACTGCCGCAGTTCGACGATGCTCATGCGACGGCCTGCCCGGCGCGGGTCGGGTCCGGGGCCCGATCGGGGGCCGTCGGTGCGGTGCGAGGGCGGTCGGCCACCTCGTGGAAGCCGAGCAGGAAATCGAAGTCGTCCATGCGCCGCAGGCTAGGGGATCTCCACTGCCACCCCCTGTCAGTGGATACTGGGCGGCATGCGCGCGAGCCGGCTGGTGACCCTGCTTCTCCTGCTCCAGAACCGGGGGCGGATGACGGCCCGGGAGCTGGCCGGGGAGCTGGAGGTCTCCGTCCGGACGGTCTACCGGGACGTCGACGCGCTCGCAGCCGCCGGCATCCCGCTCTACGGCGCCGCCGGACACGCCGGCGGCTACCGGCTGGTCGACGGCTACCGGACCCGCCTCACCGGGCTGACCGCGGACGAGGCGCAGGCCGCGTTCCTCGCCGCCCTCCCCGGCACCGCCGCCGAGCTCGGCCTCGGTGAGGCGCTGGCCACCGCTCAGCTCAAGCTCCGGGCGGCTCTGCCGGCGGAGCTTCGCGAGCACGCCGACCGGATCAAGGAGCGTTTCCTGCTCGACGCCCCCGGTTGGTACGGCGACGTCGGCCGGACGCCGCACCTCGCCGCCGTCGCCGCCGCGGTGTGGTCGCGGCGGGCGGTGGTGCTGAAGTACCGGCGCTGGCGCGCGCCGGAGGAGATCGAGCGCCGGGTCGAGCCGTACGGTCTCGTGCTCAAGGCCGGGCGCTGGTACCTGGTCGCCGGCGGGCCGTCCGGCATCCGGACCTACCGGGTCGACCAGATCATCGGACTCGACTCCCCGCAGGAGGAGTTCACCGTCCCGGAAGGCTTCGACCTGGCCGAACACTGGCGCCGCCACCTGGCCGAGTTCCGTGCCCGGCTGCACACCGGGGAGGCGCTGGTCCGGCTCACCCCCGAGGGAGCCCGCCGCCTCGGCGTGACACCCGACGGCGACGGGTGGACCGAGACCCGGGTGCCCATCGAGTCGGTCGACCACGCCCACGGCGAGTTCCTGCGGCTGGGCACCGACATCCAGGTCGTCGCACCGGCGGAACTGCGCGACCGGATCGCCGGGACGGTCAGGGCCCTGGCCGCCCGCTACGGCGGGTGAGGCCGGCCGGCCCCGCGGTAACCCACTCGCCGGACGGGCGCTGGACACGCCCTATGCCGACAGCACCTCGCCGTCGTCCGGCTGGGCGCAGGCGGCGGCCAGCTCGTCGAGGGAGAGGTCGAGGGCGTAGGCGAGAGCGGCGATCGTGAAGAAGGCGGGGGTGGGCGCGCGGCCGGTCTCGATCTTGCGGAGGGTCTCGGAGGAGATGCCGGCCGCGGCCGCGATCTCGACCATCGAGCGCGTACCGCGCGCCTCGCGGAGCAGCGCGCCGAAGCGTTCGCCGCGCTCGCGCTCCCAGGGGGTCAGCGGGGTCCTCACCATGCCGTCGATCCTAATGCCGACGCCCCCGCGCCCGCCGCCCCTCCGGCTGCGCCCGCGACTGCCCGGCCCTCCCCACGCCGGCCCTCCCCACGCCGGCCCGGCCCTGGGTCCGGCGCCCCCCGGTGCCCCCCCGCGCCCGCGCTCGACCTCCTCGACCGTGATACAAATACCGGTATAAGAATTGGGTTTCGGGCTTGGGAGGGGATCGTCATGGTGGAGTTGAAGTCGGAGTCGGCGCTCGCGGCGATGCGTGAGGCGGGGCGGGTGGTCGCGGACGCGCTGGCCGCGGTGCAGGGGGCGGCGGCGGTCGGCGTCAGCCTGCTGGAGCTGGACGAAGTGGCGCGCGAGGTGCTGCGGAAGGCCGGGGCGAGCTCGCCGTTCCTCGGCTACCGGCCGGCCTTCGCGCCGGTGCCGTTCCCGGCGGTGATCTGCGCCTCCGTCAACGACGCCGTGGTGCACGGCATCCCGGACGGCCTCCGCCTGCGCGACGGCGACCTGGTGAGCATCGACTGCGGCGCGCTGCTGGACGGCTGGGCCGGTGACGCGGCCGTCAGCTTCACGGTGGGGGTGCCGGCGGAGGCGGACGTGCGGCTGATCGAGACCGCCGAGCGCGCGCTGGAGGCCGGGATCGCCGCGGCCGTGGTCGGCAACCGACTCGGCGACATCGGACACGCCGTCGCCCGCGTGGCGCGCGCGGGTCGGTACGGGTTGCTGGAGGGGTTCGGCGGCCACGGCATCGGGCGGCGGATGCACGAGGACCCGCACGTCCCCAACGAGGGCCGCCCGGGGCGGGGTTACCCGCTGCGGCCGGGGCTGGTGCTGGCGATCGAGCCGATGCTCATGGCCGGCGGCCGCGACGACCACCGCATCGACCCGGACGGCTGGACCCTGCGCACCGTCGACGGCAGCCGGGCTGCGCACGTCGAGCACACGGTGGCGATCACCGAGGACGGCCCGCGCATCCTCACCCTGCCCTAGGTGGCCGAGGGGGTCGGTCGGGCGGTGCTGGAGACCCACCGTCAAGTACGTGCGGGAGCCCGCGCGGGTGACGGGGTGGACGTCGGCCGGTTCGCCGCCGCCCCGGCCCTGGCGCGGTGCCGTCCGGGCGGGTGACCCGGCGGCCGGGGACCGCCCGACCGGCCGACGCGTGCGAGAGCATGCGTCTCGGCGGTCCGGTGCGGCGCGGCGACGGGAGGCGGGCGAGGTGATCGGTGGGGTCCACCTGGAGGCGCAGTGGCGCCGGGAGGCACTGCGGACCAACCTGTGGGTGGTGCCGATGCTGGAGGTGCTGCTCGCCGGGCTGCTGTTCCTGGCCACCTGGTCCGTGGACCGCGCGGCCCATCGCGGAGAGCTGGTGCTGCCGGGCTGGGTGATCAGCGGCACCGCCGACGCCGCCCGGCAGATCCTCGCCGCCATCGCGGCGGCGCTGATCACGGTGGTCGGCGTGGTGTTCTCGATCATGATCGTGACGCTGACGCTGGCCTCCACCCAGTTCGGTCCGCGGATGCTGCGGACGTTCATCCGTGACCGCACCACCCAGCTGACCCTGGGCACCTTCGTCGGGACCTTCGTCTACGCCGTCCTGGCCCTGGTGGTGATCGGCCCCTCGTCGGTCGGAGAGTTCGTCCCGCACCTGTCCATCACGGTCTGCATGGTGCTGGTGCTCGCCGACCTCGGGGTGCTGATCTACTTCATCCACCACATCGCGACCTCGATCCAGCTGCCCCGGGTCATCGCGAGCATCGCGGCGGAGCTGTCGGCGGCGATCGAGGCGGGTGCGGGCGAGCCCGTACCGGTCGGCGGCATCGAACGGGGGCCCACGGCGGCCGAGCTGCACGCCCGGCTGGACGCGTCCGGAGCGGCCGTCCCGGCACCGGCCAGCGGTTACCTGCAGTTCGTCCGGCACCGGACGCTGGTCCGGATGGCGACCGAGTTCGAGGCCGTCATCCGGCTGGACCACCGGCCGGGGCACTTCCTGGTGCAGGGGCACCAGCTCGCCACGGTCTGGCCCGCCACGGCGGCGGACGAGGTCACCAGGAGCTTCGCCCGCGCCCACATCACCGGGCCGACCAGGACGCTCGCCCAGGACATCGCCTTCGCGGTGGACCAGTTGGTGGAGATCGCGATCCGGGCGCTGTCCACCGCGGTGAACGACACCTTCACCACCCTGACCTGCATCGACTGGCTGGGTGAGGGGCTCTGCCGGATCGCCTCCCGCTGGCATCCGGACCCGGTGCACCGGGACGCGGCCGGCCACATCCGCGTGATCGCCGCCCCGGTGAGCTACGAACGGCTGGTGGAGCGCGCGTTCGAGAAGATCCGGCAGGCCGCCCAGGGCATGCCCGCCGTGCTGATCCGCCAGCTCGACGCGCTGGCCGAGATCATGGTGGCGACCACCACCGAGGCGCAGCGCGAAGTGCTGCTCCGCCAGGCGGCGATGATCGACCGGTTGGGTGCGGAGTCGGTGTCCGAGCCGGCCGACCGGGAGGACGTCCACCGCCGGTACCTGACGGTCCTCGCCGTCCATGCGAGCCGGGCCGCCGGGCGGCCCTGACGCCGCGCCCGGCGTGGCGGCGCGGATGCGACGTCAGGGTCCCGCCGAGGAGGGCCTAGGAGAGCAGACCGTCGTAGTCGGGGAGCTTGAAGGTCCGCTCGGCGTGGCCGCCCGTCAGGTCGGTGGTGTTGTTGCCGACGTTGGCGATGACCGTGTAGCCCTCCTGCTCCACCTCGGCGCGCTGGGCGGTCTTGAACTCCTGCACCGGCTGGAACAGGTCGCCGAAGTCGCGGCCGTGCAGGCCGTCCACCGGGTAGCCGGCGCGCTGGAGCGCGCAGCGGGTCAGCGAGTCGATGAAGTCCGGGCGGGCGGTGACGAAGATGACCGCGACGCCGCGCGAGTGCGCGTAGGTGGCCAGGTCGAGGGACGGACCGACCGCGGGCTGGCTGAAGGGGTGGAAGTGCGTCTGGAGCGTCGTGTTGTCGATGTCGAACACGATGGCCGGGCGGACCGCGGCGCCGGCACCGGAGGTGCGCTGCTCGACGTAGCTGCGGGCCCCGGCGAGGGAGGTCTTGACGTCGGCCAGCCACTGGCTCTCCGTCACGGTGGCCGCGGCGCGGGCGACGGCGGCCGGGGCGGCGGCCTGCGCGACGGCCGGGGCCGGCCGGGCGGGGGCGGCGGTCGCGGGGGAGGCCAGGGCCGCGACGAACGCGCCGGCCAGGGCCACGGGGAGCGCTGCTCTGCCGACCTTGCTGATTCCTGCCATCGGGAGCCCTTCTGTCGTGGTGTCGGGAGCCCGCGCGCATGTTCGACGACGCGGACATGGCGAATGTGACACATCGCGGGGGAGGGCAACAGGACCATGTTGCTTACCAGCAGGTAACAATCTGCCGTGCATCCGGCGCGTGAACACCGGGCGCGGCTCCGAGCGCCGTCCGGCGCCCGTCCGGCGCCCCGGGCCGGGAAGCTCAGCCCATCAGCCGGAGCCGGGTGGCCGCCACGCCCACCCGGACGGTCTGACCCCAGGTGAGCTCCAGCGCGTCGCCCTCGATGCCGTCGCCGAAGGCGACCAGGCGGTCGGACTCGACGGTGAGGAGCAACCGCTGCTCGGCGTCGAGCAGTCCGTGGACCCGGCTGGTGCCGGTGGCGGGTGAGGGCCAGGCCTCCCGGACGAACCAGGCGAGGGCCGGCGCGGTCGAACCGGGCAGGGGGAGCGGGCTGCCGCGTTCCAGCCAGGCGGAGCGGCACCAGCCGGTGGCCCCCGTCCCGGTGCCGACCAGCACGCCGGAGGAGGCCTGCGCCTCTCCCGGCGGGCCGCCGGTGTCCGCCGGCCCGCCGGCGGATACCGGCCCTTCGAGCCCGGCGCCGGCCCCTTCGAGTGCGCTGCCCGCCACCGAGAGCCGGTACCGCGCCGTCTGGTGCCCGGGCTGGCCGACGTACACCTCGTTGAGCGCCAGCAGCCGCTGGGTGTCGTCCGCCACCGCCTCGACCATGGTCCGCTCCTCCAGGTGCCGGTCGGCGCCGCGGTGGGCGGCGGCCGGCAGCAGGACGGGCAGGGCGTCGGCGCGGTGGCGGACCAGCACACCGGGGTTGCGGCCCGGGTCGGCGTCGACGCCGATCACCGGCTGGCCGTCGAGGTACTTGGCGACGTTCGCGACCAGGCCGTCCTGGCCGACCACGACCACCACGTCGCCCGGCTCGAAGAGGAACCGCGGCAGGTCCGCGCGCTCGACCCGGGTGCGGCGCCAGTCCAACGGGACGGCGGCCGCGGCCCGGGCCAGGGCCTCGGCCTGGCGCCGGTGGCGCTGCTCGACCTCCGCGACGGAGCGCCCGCGCGAGGAGAGGAAGAAGGCGGCCTGACCCGGGGTGCCGTGGTGGGCGATCAACTCCTCGTACTCGGTCCGGCGGTGGACGAGGACGGCGCGCGGTGCGAGGCTCACCGCTCGCCCCCGCCGGCGAGCTTGGCGAGCAGGCCGGTCACCACGTCCGGGGAGAGGGTGACGCTGTCGATCCGGGGGAGGTGCTCGGCGAGCCGCATCAGCGCGAGTGCCCGCAGCACGGCCGGGTCGGCCTGCTGGTGGGCGGTCAGCCAGGCGCCCTCGGCGGCGGCCCTGGCGTCGCCGAGGGCGCGTGCGGCGTCCGCCTCGGCGGCGGCGAGCCGGGTGCGCCGCTCCGCCTCGGCTTCGGTGCGGACCCGGTCGGCGACCGCCTCGTCCTCGGCCTGGAGTCGGGCGTTGGCGCCCCGCTGGGTGATCAACTGCTCCTCCCGGCGGGCCAGTTCGATCTGGTTGGCGAGCTCGTTCTCGGCGATGCCGCGCTCGTGCTCGACGGCCACCGCCCGCCGCTCGAAGGTGGCCCGGTCGGCCTCCTGCTGGACCAGCTCGCGGGCGGGGGTGCGCAGCGCCCGCTCCACCTCGGGCTCGGGGCGGAGCGCGACGACCCGGACGGCGATCACGGCGAGCCCGGTCTCGGTGATCCGCGGTTCGGCGGCCAGGCCGGCGGCCATCCGGTCGCGGACGGTGCTGACTCCGTCGGCCAGCGCGGCGGCGAGCGGGGTGCGGGCGAGCAGGCCGAGCGCGTGCTGCTGGGCGGTCTCGGTGAGCAGGGTGGCGATCTGGTCGAGCGGGGCGGCGCGCCAGGCGCCCGTGTCGGGGTCGATCCCGAAGTCGACCCGGACCGCGGCGGTCGCGGGCTCGGTGATCCGGTAGGTCAGCGTGGCTTGGACGGTGACGTCCTGGAAGTCGGACGTCCGGGCGTGGAAGAGCATCGCCAGTTCGCGGTCGTCCACCGGCACTTCGGAGAGGGCGGCGCTGAGCGGGCGGAACCAGAACGCCAGGCCGGTCCCGTCGTGGGCGACCTTGCCGCGGTTCAGGTGGCGGATGTGGGCGGTGGGGGCGGCGCGCAGGTGGCGCAGTCCGAAGCGGCGGGTGATGTCGGCCATGGGGAGGCACCTCTTTTCGTCACTCAGACGATATGGGTCGGAGATCGCTATCGTCAAGATGACGAAAAGTGGGGGTCGGTGCGGCCGGCCGTTCTCCGCCCGGGCGCACCCGCGCGCGGGCGCCGCCGTGGGAGGATCGGCGGGTGCTGAGGATGCGAACGAACACGCGGCGGAGGCGGAGCCCCGGGCCGGCGCGCCCCTCGGCGGCCCTGGCCGCGGCCGCCCTGGCCGCAGCCGCCGCCCTCGGAACCCTCGCCGTCGCCCCGCCCGCCCGCGCGGCCGACGGTGCCGGCCAGGCGTTCACCATCACCGACCCGCGGATCACCGAGTCCAGCGGGCTCGCGGCCAGCCTCGCCCACCCCGGCGTCTACTGGACGCACAACGACAGCGACGACGGCCCCTACGTGTACGCCGTCGACTCCAGAGGGCGGACCGTCGCCACCGTCACCCTGCGCGGCGTCGAGCCGCGGGACGTCGAGGCGATCTCGATCGGGCCCGACGGACGCGTCTACGTCGGGGACATCGGCGACAACCTCGGCGGCAAGTGGTCCGAGGTGTGGATCTACTCCTTCGCCGAGCCGACCGAGCTGCGTGACCAGTCGGTGGACGTGGTCCGCTACCGGGTGCGCTACGAGGACGGGCCGCGCGACGCCGAGGCGCTGATGGTCCACCCGGTCACCGGCCGGGCCTACATCGCCAGCAAGAAGCAGAGCGGGGGAGCCCTCTACCAGGGCCCGGAGAAGCTCGCGCCCACCGGCATCAACACCTTCCGCCGGATCGCCGACGCGCCCTGGGTCACCGACGGCGCGTTCTCGCCGGACGGCACCCGGCTCGTGCTGCGCGGCTACTTCTTCGCCACCCTCTACCGCTGGAAGGACGGCGCGCCCGCCGAGATCGGTGCGCTCTCCGCGCCCTGGCAGAGGCAGGGGGAGTCGGTCACCTTCACGGCCGACGGCCGGGCGGTGCTCTACGGGAGCGAGGGCAAGGACAGCCCGGTCTGGCGGGCGCCGCTGGCCGACGACGAACTCCCCGACACCGTGAAGCCGTTGCCCGGCTCCTCGCCGTCGGCCGCGGCCGGTGCGGGGGCGCCGCCCGCCGGCTCGCCGGCCGATCCGACCTCCGGCGCCTCCGCCGGGCCGGCCGCAGCGGGCTCCTCCGACGGGCCGTCGGACCGGGCGCTCGGCGTGGTGTTCGTCCTCGCCGTGGTCGCCGCCGTCCTCGGCCTGCGCAAGAAGCGGAAGGGGGCCTGACCGGCCCGGGCGTGCACCGGAAGCCCTTCGGTCGCGGCCCTGCCAAGCGGTCGCGACCGAACGGCCGTGGGCGAACGGTCCCTTCGCCGCCGGGGAGCGTCGCCGGGCGGGTTTCCGGCTGGTCCCGATGAGGTGAATCTGTCGCCGATTTGTGACAAAGGTTGGCCAACACCCGCCCCGCGCGGGGTTTTCGTGGACGTAGTGTTCCGGCTATGTCACGGAAGAGTCGCCGCACCTCCACCCCCGACCCGGGCGACACCTGGGTCGCACGCCCCCGCCGCCGCGAGACACCGCTCGGCCTGCTGGGCCACGGAGTGAAGTTCCTCGGCTACAGCTCGCTCGCCGGCGTGCTGCTCGCCGGGGTGGCCCTGCCGGCCGCGGGGGCGCTCGGGCTGACCGCCAAGAGCACCGCCGACAGCTTCGACAGCATCCCGGACGACTTCAAGACCCCGCCGCTGAACCAGGCCTCGCAGATCTTCGACGCCGACGGCGGCCTGATAGCCAAGGTGTACGAGCGCGACCGCACGGTGATACCCGCCGACCAGATGTCGCCGCTGATCCGCACGGCGCAGGTGGACGTCGAGGACGCCCGCTTCTACGAGCACGGCGCCGTCGACCTCAAGGGTGTGCTGCGCGCGATCACCAAGAACGCCGAGAGCGGCGCCACCGTCCAGGGTGCCTCGACGCTGACCCAGCAGTACGTGAAGAACGTCAACGTGGAGAAGGCCGGCGACGACCAGGCGGCCGTCCTGGAGGCCCAGCGCAAGACCCTGGGCCGCAAGATCCAGGAGCTCAAGTACGCCATCAAGCTGGAGGAGGACCTGACCAAGGACCAGATCCTCACCAACTACCTGAACATCACGTTCTACGGCCACCAGGCGTACGGCATCCAGGCCGCCGCCCAGCGCTACTTCAGCAAGGACGCCAAGGACCTCACGCTCCCCGAGGCCGCCATGCTCGCCGGCCTGGTGCAGAACCCGTCCCAGTACGACCCGAAGCTGCACCCGGTGGCCGCCCAGAAGCGCCGCGACACCGTCATCGACAAGATGGTCGAGAACAAGCACGTCACCGCCGCCCAGGCGCAGGAGGCCAAGGCCGCGCCGCTGGGCCTGAGGTACAAGGAGCCGCAGAACGGCTGCATCACCGCCAACGCGGGCATGGGCTTCTTCTGCGACTACGTGCGCCACGTGGTGAAGCAGGACCCGGTCTTCGGCAAGACCGCCGCGGAGCGGAAGAAGCTCTGGGCCGAGGGCGGTCTGAACATCTACACCACGCTCGACCCGGCCAAGCAGGCCGCCGCCCAGAACGCCGTGACCAGGCGGGTCAACGTCACCGACCCGGTCTCCGCGGCCATGACGATGGTCGAGCCGGGCACCGGCAAGATCCTGGCGATGGCCCAGACCCGCCCCTACGGCCTGGACCCGAACAGGAACCAGACCGTCGTCAACTACAACGTCGACGCGGCGATGGGCGGCGGCAACGGCTTCCAGCCGGGCTCCAACTTCAAGCCGATCGTGGCCGCCGCGGCACTGGAGGCCGGCCTCCCGCCGACCCAGCAGTACTCCGCGCCGAACCGGATGGACTGGCCGACGATGTCCACCTGCTCGGGCAACTGGAAGAACCTGAAGAAGGGCACCAAGGAGGGCAGCGTCCCCAACGAGTCCGCCGGCGAGGTCGGCCCCTACGACCTGAAGAAGGCGATGGCCCTCTCGGTCAACACCTACTTCGTGCAGATGGAGCAGGAGATCGGCCTCTGCGCGGTCAAGCAGATGGCCAACAAACTGGGCATCGCGACCACGGCCAGCGGCGAGCCGCTCAAGGAACTGCCCGCGATGGGCCTCGGCACCCAGGAGGTCAGCCCGCTGGTGATGGCGAACGTCTACGCCACCTTCGCCGCCCGGGGCACCTACTGCGCGCCGGTCGCGATCAGCAAGATCTCCACCGTGGACGGCCGCGACGTGCCCGTCACCCCGGTCAAGTGCAGCCAGGCGATCGCCCAGACCACCGCCGACGTGATCAACACCGTGCTCCTCGGCGTCACCGAGAAGGGCACCGCGCGCGACCTCGACCTCGACGACGGCCGGCAGATCGCCGCGAAGACCGGTACCGCGGACGAGAAGAAGGCCGCGTGGTTCAGCGGCTACACCGCCAACCTGGCCGCCTCGGTCTGGCTCGGCGGCCCCGCCAAGGGCGTTCCGATGAAGGACATCCGGATCGGCGGCAGGTACTACGACGAGGTCTTCGGCGCCACCGGGCCGGGCCCGATCTGGCGGCTGGGCATGAACCAGGCGGTCAAGGGCATGCCCGAGGAGACCTTCCCGACCGTCTACATCCCCGACCCGCCCAAGCGCGAGCCCACCCCCAGCCCCGGCGCGAGCGGCGGCTCCGGGTGGCCGACCTTCGGGCCGGGCTCCAACCGCCCGGAGACCGCGCCGGGTTGGCCCGGCGGTGGCCGTACGCCCAACCCCCGGCCCGGCAACCCGCGCACCACACCGACCCCCGGCGGCGGCCAGGACGACGAGGGCTGACGTCCGTTCCACGCCGCGCCGGCCCTCGCCCGCGTCCTCGCCCGCGTCGGCCGTCGCGCCGGCGCGGGCCCGCCGACAGCCGTGCCCCGGACCGTCCGACGGTCCGGGGCACGGCTGGTTCGGCCGGCGGAAGGGTCAGTTGACTCCCTTGGCGGCCCAGAAGTCCTGGCGGGCCAGGATCGCGGTGTCGGACTGGTCCGTGAAGAAGCCGTCCACCCCGAGCTCGAACAGGTACCGGGCCCAGCCGATCGCGTCGCCGTAGGCGTTCGGGTCGGTGCCGCGCCGGTAGTCCGCGGGCAGGAAGGCGTTCTCGTTGCGCACCGTGTACGGGTGCAGCAGCAGCCTGGCCGCGTGGGCGTCGCGCACCAGCGTGGTCGGCGGCTGGAGCTTGCCGTCGGCGTCCACCGGGGCGATCAGCTGGGTGGTCGGGCCGATGCCGTGCGCGAAGGACGCGATCCAGCGCAGCCCCTCCGGCTTGACCAGGTCGGCCACCGTCCGCGGGTCCCCGGCGAGCACGAAGTCGTACGGCCGGCTGGTCGCGCCGCCGAGCAGCTGGATCCGCGGGTTGTCGACCAGTGCGGCCAGCCGCTGCAGGCTGCTCGGCTCGAACGACTGCAGGATCGCCCGACCGTTCCGCCCGGCCAGGCCGGTGCGGCGCAGCTCGTCGGCGAGCCGCTCCTCCAGCGGCAGGCCGATCGAGCGGAAGTAGCTCGGGTGCTTGGTCTCCGGGTAGAGCCATACCTCGCGGCCGAGCTCGCGCCCGCGCTTGCGTGCGAAGTCCGCCAGCTCGCGGAAGGTGAGGATCTGCCAGCGGCCGTCGTAGAGGGTGTTGCGCTGGCGCTGCTGCGGCAGGCGCTCCTTGGCACGCAGCGTCTTCAGTTCGGCGAGGGTGAAGTCCTCGGTGAACCAGCCGGTGAGCGGCTGGCCGTCGACGGTCCTGGTGGTCCTGCGGCCCTCGAACTCGCGGTGGTCGGCGACGTCCGTGGTCTCCGCGATGTTGTTCTCGTGCCGGACGACCAGGTGGCCGTCCTTGGTCGGGACCAGGTCCGGCTCGATGACGTCCGCGCCCAGCTCCAGCGCCAGCTCGTACGAGCCGAGGGTCTCCTCCGGCCGGTAGCCCGGGGCGCCGCGGTGGCCGATGACCAGCGGGTGCGGCAGCCGGTCCAGCCCGGTGCCGGTGCGCACCGGCGGACGGGTCCCGGTCGGGCGGGCGGCGGCACCGCGCTCCTCGTCGCCGGCCTGGCGTCCCGCGTCCGGCTGGTCCTCGCCGCCCGCCGCGAACGCGTCCCCGGCGCCGGCGGCGAACGCGGCCGCACCCAGGCCGGCCGCGCCGGTCGCCCGCAGGAACCAGCGGCGCGAGGACTCGGCGTCCGGCGCCGACTCCGCCGGGCTGTTGCCGTCGAGCGGACGGTACGTCATGACTGCTCCTTGCTCGCACAGGTGGCGTGGAGGTGGTGGGTCCTCGCCCGCAGACTAGGAGCCGTGACGCCAGGCCGGGTGGCCGTTCGGCGAACTGCGGGAGAAGATCCGCCACCCGTCGACCCGTCGACCCGTCCAGCAGTCCACCCGTCCACCCGGCGCCGGGCGTCCGGACGCAGCCGGGCAGCCGCCCGGCCGGGCCCTGCCTCAGAGCTCGGCCAGCAGCTTCCGACCCTCGGGCCAGTCGCCCAGCGCGGAGTCCGAGTTGATGTGCCCGAGCGCGCCCACCTCGGCGTACCGGGCACCCCACGCGGTGGCGAAGCCCCGGCCGCGCTCCGGGGTCACCCACGGGTCGTCGGTGCTGTTGACGACGATCGCCGGGAACGGGAGCCGCTCCCGTGCCACCGGACGGAAGCCGAACAGCTGAGGGACGTCGGCGGTGTCGATGTCGGCGGGCGCGACCAGCAGCGCGCCCCGGACGGCCGCCGTCCGTTCGGCGGGCGCGGTGGCCGCCCAGCGGGCCACCGTGGCACAGCCGAGGCTGTGGGCCACCAGCACGACCTCCCCGTCGGCCGCCGCGCCGGCCACCGCCGCGTCCAGGGCGGCCACCCACGCCTCCGGCTCGGGGTGGTCCCAGTCCTCCTGCTCCACCCGCCGGAACGCCACGGGGTCGGCCGCCTCCCAGCGGCTCTGCCAGTGCTCCGGTCCCGAGCTCTGGTAGCCGGGCAGGACGAGGTACGTGGTGCGGTCCGGCATCGGGTGCGGACTCCCTCCGGTGTGCGGTGCCTTGTGTGCGGTCGCGGGCCCCGAAGTCTAGGCCCTTGGGGGTCACGCGTGGGCCGAGGGTTCACGCGTTCCCCGCCTGCCGGCGCTGGACTCCGGCAGGCGGGCATTCCCGCGGAACCTTCCGCGCACTCCAGGGGCGCGCGTGCGTCCTCACCGGCGCGTGATGGGCGAACCCGGCGCGCGTGGGAGCGTATGCGCCACTGCATGACCGGTGCGCCCTGTTGCGGGGCCGCGCCCGGTGCGGGAGGTTGGTCGCGGCTCGCGGCGGTCGCCATCTCGGCGAGTGCGGAGCATGCCTGACGACCGATCATGTGGAGGGCTGTCGCTATGACGTCGAAGATCCTGCTGGTCACCGGTGATGCCGCGGAGTCGTTGGAGGTGTTCTACCCCTACCAGCGGCTGCGCGAGGAGGGCTACCAGGTCGACATCGCAGCGCCGGCGAGGAAGCGGCTGCAGTTCGTGGTCCACGACTTCGTCGACGGTTTCGACACCTACACCGAGAAGCCCGGCTACACCTGGCCCGCGGACATTGCCTTCGCGGACGTGGACCCCGCCGACTACGTCGCGCTGGTCGTCCCCGGCGGCCGGGCGCCCGAGTACCTGCGCAACGACCCCCACGTGCAGCGGATCGTCCGGCACTTCTTCGAGGGCGACAAGCCGGTCGCGCAGATCTGCCACGGACCGCTGGTCTCCGCAGCGGCCGGGGTGCTGTCCGGTCGCCGCAGTGCCGCCTACCCGGCGCTGGAGCCGGACGTGATCGCCGCCGGTGCGCAGTACGTCGACGGCGAGGCCGTCGTGGACGGCGTGGTGGTCTCGGCCCGCGCGTGGCCGGACCACCCGGCGTGGATCCGCGCGTTCGTCGAGGTGCTGCGGGTGAAGGCGCCGCTGTCCTGACCCGCCCCCCGCGCGCGGCCGTCCCCGCGCGCGGCCCCTCCGCCCCCTGGCTCCTCGGCCCGGGGGCGGAGGCGTTTCCCCGGGATTCGTCGGGGTCGGGTACGACCTGAGGGGTAGCGGTCCGCGCGCGGGGATCGGACCCGGGGCGGACACGGCCCGGACCTGAGGCTGACGACCATCGCCGAAGCCGCCGTCAGAGTGTCAGTTATCGGTTTCGGGGCGGGTGTTGGGTAAATCCGCCCGTTCGATCGCGGGAGGGTGGCGGCATGGCGGAAGCGGTGTACGGGCGGCCGGAGCAGTCCGGGGGGCCTTCAGGGCGGGGGAGCGCGGCACGGGAGGCGCGGAGGCGCGGAGCGGCCGTCCGCGCGGTGGCCGTGGTCCTCGCGGGCGCGGGGCTGGTCGGCGCGTTGACCCCGGTCGCCGCGGCGACCGGGGCGCGCGGTGCCCGGCCGGCCGTGGACGGCGCAGCGGTGGCGGTCGCCGGGCCGGAGCCGGTGGCCGAGGCCGCCGGGCGGGCCGACCGGGCGGCCCTGGACGCCGCCGTGCGCGCCATGGTGAGCCCCGGCGGCTCCACCGCCGCCCTGGGCCTGGTCGTCGAGCGCGGCCGCCCGGTCTGGAAGGGCGCGGCCGGTACGGCGGACCTCGCCACCGGCACCCCGGCCTCCCCCGACGGGCAGTTCCGGATCGGCAGCGTGACCAAGACCTTCGTGGCGACGGTCGTCCTGCAGCTCGTCGCCGAGCACCGGGTGGGCCTGGACGACCCGGTGGAGCGCCACCTCCCCGGCCTGGTGCCGAACGGCGGGCAGATCACCGTCCGCCAGCTGCTCGGTCACACCAGCGGCATCTTCAACTACACCGAGGACGCCTCCTTCGCGTTCGAGGAGAGCGAGGGCACGCTGCAGCAGTGGCTCGCCACCGGCCGCTGGCGCTCCTACCAGCCCCGGGAGCTGGTCGCGTTGGCGACGAGCCACCCGGTCTACTTCGCGCCGGGGAAGGGCTGGCACTACTCCAACACCAACTACATCATCGCGGGGATGCTGATCGAACGGCTCACCGGCCGCAGTTGGGCCCAGGAGGTGGAGCGGCGGATCATCCGGCCGCTCGGCCTCTCCGGCACCTCCATGCCGATCGACTCGCCCTTCGTCCCGGGCCCGCACGCCCACGGCTACTACAAGCTGGCCGACGGCCCGGCGGACACGACCCTGCTCAACCCGAGCATGGCCGGCTCGGCCGGCGCCGGCATCTCCACCACGGCCGACCTCACCCGGTTCATCTCGGCGCTCCTCGGCGGACGGCTGCTGGGCCCGGCCGAACTGGCCGAGATGAAGCGGGTCAGCCCCGAGAGCGGGCAGGCCTACGGCCTGGGCCTGCAGCGGACGCCGACCGCGTGCGGCGAGTTCTGGGGCCACGGCGGCGGCATCCCGGGCTACATCACCCTGCTGTACGGCGCGGCCGACGGGAGGCGGCAGTTCGCCGGCTCGGTCAACGCCTACGACCTGTCCGACCCGGCGGCCACCGACACCGCGTTCGAGAACCTGGTCGCCACCGGCGTCTGCGGCGGCCGCCCTCCGGCGGCGCCGGTCCCGGCGGTTCCGCCGGTCGCCCCCGAGGGCGTCCGCGCCGGAACCGGCCCGCTGGCCTGACCGCCCGGCTGCGCCGGCCCCCGGCCCGGCCGGGCCGAGCGGTTTCCGGGCTGCGGTCAGCCCGGCCGAGCGGCTTCCGGGCTGCGGTCCCGGCCGCCACGCGCGATCGGCACAGGCGTGCCCCTCCCCCTCCCCGCCGGCGAGCGCCGGCACCCGGCACGGGGACACCAGCACGGGGACAATCGTTGTGACGGGGCGGAAAGAGGCAAGATCGCCGACGAGGTGTGGCCCATGCACGCGATCACCGACTGGCTGCGCGGCCTGTCCGGCCCGGTCGTGTACGCGGTCGTCGGTGGCATGGTCTTCACCGAGGACGCCCTGTTCTTCAGCTTCTTCATCCCCGGCGAGACCGCGGCCGTCCTCGGCGGCTTCCTCGCCCACCAGGGCCGTGCGTCCCTCGGCTGGATGGTTCTGGTCGTGGTCTGCGCGGCCGTCCTGGGCGACTCCGCCGGCTACGAGATCGGCCGTCACCTCGGGCCGGCCATCCTCCGCACCCGCCCGCTCCGGCGCCACGCGGAGAAGGTCGGCACCGCGCAGGACCTGATCCGCCGGCGCGGGCCGGCCGCCGTCTTCGTCGGCCGTTTCATCGCCTTCTTCCGCCCGTTGGTGCCCTCGCTGGCCGGGATGTCCCGCATGCCCTACCGCCGGTTCCTCTTCTACAACGTCCTCGGCGGGGTCGCCTGGGGCGTGGGCTTCACCCTCCTCGGCTACTTCGCCGGAGCCGCCTACAGCAGGGTGGAGGGCACGGTCGGCCGGATCGCCGCCATCGCGATCGCCGTGATCATCGCCGTCACCCTGCTGGTCTGGTACCGGCGGCGGCACCGTTCCCGGAAGCATGAGCCGTCGGACGGCAGCGGCGGACGGGAGCCCTGACACGGCCGGCCGCCGGGACCGGAAGGTCCTCCTCCGGGCGCTGCCGGGCGAGACGCCGCCGCCGTGGACGATCTCGGACTCGCGTCACAGCGGCCCGCCGGGGCACCATGCAGCCCGAGCCGGAACGCTCCGGACGAAGGCGGAATCCCCCGCCTTCCGACGAGGGGCGGTCGACAGGAGGAGCAGGGATGGCAGAGCCGCTGATCGCCGCAGTCGGGGGCCGGGTGCCGTCGGTGGACCCGACGGCCTTCGTCGCGCCCAACGCCGTGGTGGTGGGGGACGTGACGGTCGCGGCCGGAGCGAGCGTCTGGTACGGCGCGGTGATCCGCGGCGACGCGGAGTCGATCACGGTCGGCGAGGGCAGCAACGTCCAGGACAACTGCACCCTCCACGCCGATCCCGGGTTCCCGCTGGTCGTCGGGGAGCGGATCTCGGTCGGCCACAACGCCGTGCTGCACGGTTGCGTGATCGAGGACGACGTCCTGGTCGGGATGAACTCCACGGTGCTGAACGGCGCCCGGATCGGAGCGGGGTCGCTGGTCGCGGCGGGCGCCGTGGTGCCGCAGGGCATGCAGGTGCCGGCGGGCTCGCTGGTGGCGGGGGTGCCGGCCAAGGTCCGCCGTGAGCTGACCGAGGAGGAGCGGGCCTCGATCAAGCTCAACGGCGAGGGCTACCGCCTGTTGGCCGACGGCCACCGGGAGATCGTGCCGGTGGAGCGTCCGGCCGAGTAACCGGAACGATCGCACGACAGGCCCCGGCGGGCCGGCCCGGTCAGGCCGGTGCACCCGCCGGGGCCGACTCGTTCCGGTCCACCACCGGGGCCGCCGCCGCCCCGTCGGCGCCCCCGTCCGCCGAGGCCGGGGGCCGGCGGTCGGCCGCCCAGGCAGCCAGCGCGATCGCCGCGCCGGAGGCGGCCAAGCCCGAGCCGACCAGGGTGGGAGAGGTCCACCCCAGCCCGGCGTCGAGCGCGAGGCCGCCGAAGTAGGCGCCCTGGGCGTTGGCGAGGTTGAACGCGCCCTGCACCGTCGCCGAGGCGAGCGTGGGGGCGCTGCGCGCCTGCCGCATGACCAGGGTCTGCACGGCCGGGACGATCGCGAAGCCGCACAGGCCGACCAGCACCACCGTCAGCGCCGCCGACCACCGGGCGTGGGCGGTCACCGCGAGCAGCGCCAGCGAGCCGCAGGAGAGCACGAAGGCGGCGCAGACGGTCGGGCGCAGCGCGCGGTCGGCGGCGAAGCCGCCGAGCAGGTTGCCGACGGTCATCCCCACCCCGAACAGGGCCAGCACCAGGGTGACCGATCCGGTGGCGTAGCCGGAGACCTCGGTGAGCAGCGGGGTGATGTAGCTGTAGCAGGCGAAGAAGCCACCGCAGCCGAACACGACGGTCGCCAGCGCGAGCCAGAGCTGTCCGTTGCGGAACGCGCCCAGCTCGTGCCGGAGCCCGCTCCGCGCGGGCGCAGGCAGTTCGGGCACCAGGCGGACGATGGCGGCGGTGCCGGCCGCGGCGATCGCGACCACCACCAGCATCGTCGCCCGCCAGCCGAGGTGCTGGCCGAGCAGGGTGGCGGCGGGGACGCCGACGATGTTGGCCACGGTCAGGCCGGAGAACATCACGGCGACGGCCCGGGCACGCAGGTGCGGGGCGACCAGCTCGGCGGCGGCGACCGCCCCCGCACCGAAGAAGGCCCCGTGCGGGAGTCCGGTGACCAGCCGGGCGGCGGCCAGCGTCCAGAACTCGGGCGCCACCGCGCAGAGCAGGTTGCCGGTCGTGAAGAGGGCGGCCAGGCCGAGGAGGACCGCCTTGCGCCGCCGCCCGGCGGCCAGCGCGGTGAGCAGCGGCGCGCCGATCACCACGCCGACCGCGTAGGCGGAGATCAGCCACCCGGCCTGCGGGATGGAGACGCCGAGGTCGTCGGCGACCTGGGGCAGCAGCCCCATGGCGGCGAATTCGGTGGTTCCGATGGCGAACGCGGTGACGGCCAGGGCGACCAGCGCGAGTGGCAAGGCGGGACTCCGGGGTGACGCCCGCGCGAGGGCAGGGCGGAGCGGGGAGGAGGGCGGACGGCGGGGGATCGAACCGATTGGTTCACGCGGAATCCTAAGCGGGCCGGACGGCGTCCGGCGTGGTGCGGTGACGCCCGGCTGACGGCGGGGGGTCGCCAGTCGTGGCCGCGCGCGCGAAACTGGGGGCATGTGCCGCAGTATCAAGACGCTCCGACCGCCGGTGACGCCCGATGCCACCGACGAGGACTTCCACGCCGCCGCCCTGCAGTACGTGCGGAAGGTGTCCGGCTTCCGGGCCCCGGCGGCGCACAATCGGGAGGCCTTCGACCGGGCCGTGGAGGCCGTCACGGAGGCCACGGCCACGCTGCTCGCCGAGCTGGAGGTGCGGGGCCAGTCCGCCCGTGCCGCCAGGGTCGGCGCCTGACCGGACGCCCGTGCCAGGACCGGCCGGACGCGGTCGTGGCCACCGGCAGAACCGGACCCGGCCGTGACCACCAGCTGAAGGAGATCGGCGATGAACCCCGCGGACCGTTACGCACTCACCTTCCCGGGCACCCCCGGCACGCAGGCCCCGCAGGACGTCGTGGTGGTCACCCGGACGAGTGCGACGGGTCCCGGCGGGCACCCGGTGTACGAGGACGCCAGCGGCATCGTCCGGGCGGAGATCAGCGACGCGGGCGAGGTCCGGATGCTGGCCAGCGGCGGCCACCAGTCGCCGCACTTCCCCGTCCACGCCGAGCCGCTGCCGTAGCTCCCCCGCCGCCGGCGTGCCCGCGACGATTCCGGCCCGAGCGCCCGGCCCCTGCGGCAGAATCGGCGCATGACCACAGCGAGCTGGCAGGGCACGGTCATCGCCGAGAGCGATGACACCACCGTCGTCGAGGGCAACCACTACTTCCCGGCCGAATCCGTGCGCGCCGAATACCTCCGGCCGTCCGACACCACCACGGTCTGTGGCTGGAAGGGCACCGCGGAGTACTACACCGTCCACGTCGACGGCGCGACCAACCCCGACGCGGCCTGGTACTACGCCGACCCGAAGCCCGAGGCGGAGCACGTCCGGGGCCGGATCGCCTTCTGGCGCGGAGTGGAGATCACCGAGTAGGCCGGGCTCCGACGATCCGCGTCGCACGCGGGGCGGGGGGTGCCGGAGGCGCCCGGGGCGTACCGCCCGGCGTCACCGGGTACCCGCAGAGCATGGCCATCTTCAGGAGACCGGGGCGGTCCGGCGAGCCGGAGCCGACCCCCGACCTCATCGCCGGTGAGATCGCCGAGCTGGTCGAGGAACTCGAACGCACGCCCGCCGAGGAGGCCGGGGCCGGCCCGGGCGCGCCGACCGCCGAGGAGCGGGCCGCGCGCGGCCGGCGCCTGGGTGCGGCGCTGGTCGACTCCGTCGCCCGCGCGCTCGCCCGGGGTGCCAAGGGCGGCCGGGCCGCCGCGAAGGGTGCCGCGTACGGTGGGCGGACCATGGCCGACCAGCTGATGCACGCGGCGCCGCGGATCCCCGTCCGGAACCTCGCTGCGCTGCGGGCCCAGCACCCGCGGGCGATCGACGCCGACCAGTTGGCCGACCTGCTGATCACCGGGGCGTCCCGGGCCTCCAGTGCGCTCGGCGCCGGGGTCGGCGCGGCCGCGATGCTGCCCGTGCCGCCTGCGATGCCGGTGGAGATCGTCGCCGAGACCCTGGCCGTGGCGGCCGTCGAGATCAAGCTGCTCGCCGAGCTGCACGAGGCCTACGGCTTCCCGGCGCAGGGGAGCGCCGCCCAGCGCGCCGGTGCCTACCTCGGAGCGTGGGCCAACCGGCGGGGGATCGACGCGACCTCGCTGGTCCGGCCGGCCGGGTTCGCCGCGATGGCGCTCGGGGGCGAGGTGCGCCAGCAGGTCCGCAAGCGGCTCACCCGCAGCACCCTGCGCCGGCTGCCCACACTGATCCCGATGCTGGTCGGCGCGGGCATCGGGGCCACCATCAACCGGCGCGACACCCGCAAACTGGCCCGTGCCGTCCGGCGCGACCTGAGCTCCCGCCGACCGGTCGACGCCGGCTACTGGGCCGCCGCGGCCCCGCCCGTGCGGGGCGAGAAGGGCCCCTGAGCGGCGGCGGGCCCGCCGAGACCGCCGGCGAGCCGCCGACCGTCGGCCCGTTCCGGGCGCCGGCCGGCCCCCGCGGCGGCCCGGCCGGCGCCCGGCACGGACGGGCGGCCCGCCGTGGGGAGCGGGTCACATCCCGGGCGCCGACGGAGCGCCCGCCCCCCTCCCCGCCTTCACGGCGTTGACCATGGCCTGGTGGATCGCCCGGGCGGTGATCTCGTCCCCGGCCGGCACCGGGCTGCCGGCCACGGTGTACCAGTCCAAGGCCCCGGTGTACTGCACGGTCAGGCGGGCCTCGCCGTCCACCCAGGTGGTGTGGACGGTGAGGTCGCCGGAGATCGGTCCGACCTCGGCGGTGGTGACCCCGCCGGGTCCGCTGATGATCGACTGGGTGGTCCAGGTGGCCCACGATGCCCGTGGGTCCGCGGGCGGCTCGGTCGGCCGGCCGCCGGGTGCCGCTGCTGCGCCCTGCTGCTGCTCGCTCATGCGCCCATCCTCCCCCGCGGGGTCGCCGCCGACGCGGCAACGACACCCGCGGTCGCGGAGGCCGCCCGTCGTCGGGCGGCCTCGTGGCAGTTCGTCCGTCGCGGACGGTCAGCTACGGCGCTGGGGGTCGTCCAGCGGTTCGCCCTCCGCCTGCGAGGTGTCCTGCGCGTGCTGGTTCTGCATCGAGGTGATGCCCTCCTCGGGGTCGGCGGCGCGGACGTCCTCCTCGCGGTCGACGCTCACCTCGGACCGTGCGCTCATGTCGGTCATCGCGGGCTCCGTCTCCTCGGCCGGCCGCGGGGCACGCGCCGGCGTCGCCGCGGTGCGCGCGACGCCGCCGCACGGTCCGCCGGACCGGGTCATCTGTCTCGCCCTTCCAGCCTGCCCCCGCGCCCGCCCCGGAGCCAACGGAGCCCGGGGGAGTCGCGAGGGGGGACGCCCGGGGCTCACCAGGTGACCGGGAGCTCCTTCAGACCGTGGATGAGGGAGTCGAAGCGGAAGGCGGGCTCGCGCTCCGGTGCGGCGAGGCGAAGCCCGGGGAGCCGGCGGAAGAGCGTGGCCAGGGCGATCTGCAGCTCCAGCCGGGCGAGCGGCTGACCGAGGCACTGGTGCACGCCGAAGCCGAAGGAGAGGTGGCGCCGGGCGTCGCGGGTCAGGTCCAGCTCGCCGACCGGACGGGTGCCGGGGGCGCCGAACAGCGCCTCGTCCTGGTTGGCGGTGGAGAGCATCGCCACCACGCCCTCGCCGGCCCGGATCAGGGTGCCGCCCAGCTCGACGTCCTCCAGGGCGACCCGCGGCAGGCCGGTGTGGACGATGGTGAGGTGGCGCAGCAGCTCCTCCACCGCGCCGGGCAGCGCCGCCGGGTCGGCGAGCCGGTCGGCCTGCCCGGGGTCGCGGAGCAGCAGCAGGGTGGAGAGCCCGATCATGTTGGCGGTGGTCTCGTGCCCGGCGACCAGCAGGAGCAGCCCGGTGGCGGCGATCTCCCGGAGGCTGAGGTCGTCGCGGGCGACGAGCCGGCTGAGGATGTCCTCGCCGGGCCTGATCCGCTTCCGTGCGGCGAGTCCGCCGAGGTAGTCCATCAGCTCCCGCTGGGCCACGACCACCTGCGCCTCGTCGGCGGTGGTGCTGACGAGCACCCGGCTGAGGTCCTGGAACAGCTGCCGGTCCTCGTACGGGACGCCGAGCATGAGGCAGATGACCAGCGAGGGGACCGGCAGCGCGAAGGCGGCGACCAGGTCGGCGGAGGGGCCGGCGGCGGTCATCCGGTCGAGCGCCTCGTCGACGATCTGCTGGATGTCGGGACGCATCCCGTCCACCCGCCTGACCAGGAAGTCCTCGGTGACCATGCGGCGCAGCCGGGAGTGTTCGGGGTCGTCGAGGCGGACGAACGTGGGGTTGGCGGCGGCGATTTCGCGCCGGCCGGGGAGGAATCCGGGGAAGCCGGGCCGGCCGGCGTCGGCGCTGAACCGGCGGTCGGAGAGCACGGTGCGGACCTCGTGGTAACCGGTGACCAGCCAGCAGGAGGAGCCGTCGCGCATCTCGGCGCGGGTGACCGCCCCCGTGCGGGCGGCCTCGGTGTAGGCGGGCGGCGGGCTGAACGGGCAGCGGCGGTCGTGGGGCGCCGGGAGCAGCGGCGCGGGAGCGGGAGCAGTGGGTGTGCTCGTCAAGGTGGCATCTCCTTGCGTGGCATCGTGCATGGCCGCGGCGTCCGGCTGCGGCGGCGTGGGGAGGACGCGGAGCAGGTCCCGCCGGGCGGGGCGAATCCGGCAGGGGCGAATCCGGTTGCCGATCCGGCGGCGCGGCCGGTGGCGCGCCGGCGCCGGTGCGGCGCGGCCGCCGGCGCAGTCGTGGCCGTGGCGGTCCGGGCTCGCGGACGGTTGGGACTTGCGGACGGTTGGGACTCGCGGACGGTTGGGACTCGCGGGTGGTGGCCGACGACCGGTGGCCGGCGGTGGCTCGGACGTCCGGGTGACTGCCGCGGGCCTATGCGGCGTCGGTCGCCGCGCCGCCCGCGCCGCCCGCCCCGCCGCCCGCCTCGGCCACGGTGATCGCGCCGCCGGGGCAGAGCTCGGCGGCGAGCCGCACGTCGGCGAACTGCGCCGGCGCCGGGGCGGTGGCGCGGAGCCTGACCAGGCCGTCGCGGTCGTCCTGGTCGAAGAACTCCGGCGCGGTCCGGACGCACTGGCCGGAGCTGCAGCAGCGGTCCCGATCGACGCTCACCTGCATGTACGGACACCTCTCAGTGGTGTGGCCCCGGATCGTCCGGGCCGGCCGCCCCCGCTGTTGCTGTCAACCTAGCCGCCACCCCGTCGCACACGAAGGGTGTGTCGCCGCTTCTGCGGAGAATGGCCGATTTCGTGCCGGTACGCGAAACCGCAGGGGCGCAGGGGATTTGAGTGGCCGTCACGCACCGGCGGCGAACGGCACCGGCTGGCAGGCCGGTCGGGCCGTCAGAGCCCCTCCGCCGCGGCGATCTCCCGGACGGTGGCCACGGTGTCGGCCTCGGCGGCGCTCTTGTCGGGCCGGTAGCGGATCACCCGGGCGAAGCGCAGGGCCAGACCGGCGGGGTAGCGGGGGCTGCGCTGGACGCCGTCGAAGGCGATCTCCACCACCAGTTCCGGCCGGACCCGGACGGTGTAGGCGTCGCGTTCGACCTCCCGCGCGAGGAGTTCCGTGGTCTGCCAGGCGAGCGTCTCGTCGGTCAGCCCCTTGAAGGTCTTGCCGAGCATCACCCAGGGGCCGAGACCGGGCTCTCCGGCGGCCCGGGCGCCGAGGTGCAGATTGCTGAGGAAGCCGCGGCGCCGTCCGCTGCCCCACTCGGCGGCCAGCACGACGAGGTCGAGGGTGTGCCGGGGCTTCACCTTGATCCAGCCGGCTCCGCGCCGGCCGGCCGCGTACGGCGCCGCCGGGTCCTTCGCCAGGACTCCCTCGTGGCCGAGCGCCAGGGTGCCGCGGAAGAAGGCCAGCGCCTGGTCCCGGTCCGTGGCCTCGCTGCGCGCAACCCGCAGATCGGCGGGCACCGATTCGGCCAGGGCGGACCACCGTTCCCGGCCCGGCCGGTCGACCAGGTCCTCGCCGTCCCGGTGCAGCAGATCGAAGAAGTAGGCGTTCAGCGGGACTTCGGCCCGGAGCCGGTCGGGGTCCTGCCGGGAGGCGGTCCGGGCGGCGGTGTCCTGGAACGGGCGGGGGCGGCCGTCCGGGCCGAGGGCGATCGCCTCGCCGTCCAGGACGGCCGCGTCGAGCGGCAGCGCGAGGGCCGCCTCCGCGACCTCGGGCACCCGGGCGGTGATGTCGTCCAGGCTGCGGGTGAACACGGCGACCTCCCGGCCGTCCCGGTGGACCTGGACGCGGATGCCGTCCAGCTTCCACTCCAGCGCGGCCCGGTCGATCCGGTCCAGGGCGGATCCGACGTCCGGCGCGGACGCGGCCAGCATCGGCCGGACCGGGCGGCCGACCTCCAGCCGGAAGGCGTCCAGCGCGGGCCGGCCGCCGGTGAGCGCGGCCGCCGCGACCGCGCGGGCCGAGCCGCGGAACATCAGCGCCCGCCGCACCGCCGCCGCGGGCACGCCCGCGGCCTGGGCGACGGCGTCCGCCACCACCGCGTCCAGCGCGCCCTGGCGCAGATCGCCGACCAGGACCGCCCGGAGGAAGGCCTGCTCGACGTCGGTGGCCCGTTCGAAGAGTTCACCGAGCAGGCGGCGCCGCTCGGCCTGCGCCCCGGCGCCGTGCACCGCCGCGATGGTCTCGAGCGCCAGCTCGGTCTCCCGCACGCCCAGCGACGGCGCGGCGGCGGGCGGCGGCAGGTCCCGGAGGGAGGCTGGGCCGACGCCGGTGCGCAGCCGGTGTGACTCGCCGGAGAGCAGAGCCACCGCGGACGGCGCCTCGGCCGGGCCGAGCTCGCGCAGGCAGTCGGCGAGCAAGGTGGTCTTGGTCCGGCGACCGGGCTCACCGGCGACGGCGCGGGAGGTCAGGGCCAGGTTCCGGAGCTGCATGGGGGCTCCTCGGGGAGGGCGTGCCGGGCGCGGGGAGCACCAGCATCGGCGACCGGCCCGGCGCGGGCCGGGAGGACACGCCCCGCCGGTCGGTCCGGGCGGCGCGGCGTACGCCGCGGGGCCGGGCGGCGGACCCGGGGCGGGTGGTCTCCCGACAACCGCCGCTCCGGAGCGAAGCCGTGGCGGACTTGTCCACGGCGTCGATCCGGCCCGGAGCCGACGGACCGTCATGCTGGCGCAACGCCGGGTGCGCCGCACGGCCGCGCCCGGCGGTGACCCTGCTGCCGCCCGACGACCGGAGGCCGAGAGATGACGCCCGTGACCCCGACTCCAGCCCCTGCCGCGCCCGCTGCCTCTGCCCCCGCCCCCGCCGGCGCCCCCGCCGGCGCCGCCGTGGACCGGTGGACCGTCGACGAGCCCGCGGCGGGCGACTTGGCCGCCTGGCGCCGGCTGTTCCAGGCGTACTGCGAGTTCTACCGGGTACCGATGCCGCCGGAGAAGGCCGAGCTGGTCTGGTCCTGGCTGACCGATCCGGCGCACGAACTGGACGGCCTGCTGGTCCGTGACACCGACGGCACACCGGTCGGCCTGGCGCACTACCGGCCGTTCTCCCGGCCGTTGCACGGCGCGGTCGGTGGTTACCTCGACGATCTGTTCGTCCACCCGGACGTGCGCGGCGGCGGCGCGGTGGACGCCCTGCTCGCCCGCCTGCGCGAGATCGCCGCGGAGCGCGGCTGGAACGTGGTGCGGTGGATCACCGCCGACGACAACCACCGGGCGCGCAGCAAGTACGACCAGGTGGCCACCCGGACGATGTTCGTCACCTACGACATGGCGCCGGCGGCGGGCTGAGCGGGCGGGCGGGCAGCGCCGTCCCGGTCGGTCGCCCGGTCGGTCGCCCGGTCGGGCCGCCCGCTTCCGGCTCCGCCGAGCCGGGGACGTCGCCGGGCGGTGCGGGTAGAGTGCGCCAACCGGAGTGCACCAACCGGTAATCGGATCATCGGAATTTCGTTCGTACTTTCTGTTATCCGAACCCGGGCCGGGTGGTCTCCCATGTGTCGGCATCCGCAGCGGCCGATCGGACGCCCCGAACACAGGAAGTGTGCCCAGGTGAACAGCGAAGACAGGACGACCATCCTCCCCGCGTCCGGCCGCGGTGCCGCGGACGGCGGACGAGTCGCGAGCCGCGCTGCCGACCGGCGCGCCGGCCGGGGGCGGCGCGGGCGCCGGCGCGGCGGGGTCGGGCCGGTCGTGGCCGTGGTCGCCGCGGTGGCCGGCACGGGCGTGGTCGCGGCGCTCGCCGGTGCCGGGTTCGGCGTCTACACCGGTGCCACCGGGGACCGCGACGAACGGGCCGCCGTGGTGTTCGAACCGCAGATCGCGGCCGAGGCCGGCGACCACGACGGGATCCAGGTCCCGGGAGCCGGCGGCGGGGACCCGACCATGGCGGGAGGCCCGAGCGGAGCCCCGGGTGGAACCGACGAGGCGCACGCCGCCACCGCCGACCCCGCGTCCCCGGGCGCCACCGCGACCGCCACCGGCTCGCCGACCGCGACCACCTCGACGAAGGCCTCCGCCACGCCGTCGGCGACCGGCCCGACGGCTTCCGCCTCGGGCAAGGCGAGCACGGCCCCGAGGACCTCGGCGACCACGACGACGGCGGGCCGCACCACCCAGGCCGCTCCGCCGGCGGGCAGCGCGGGTGGGGGCAGCGGCGGCGGTGGGGCGTCGGGCGACTACGCCCAGCAGGTGGTGGACCTGGTCAACGCCGAGCGGGCCAAGGCGGGCTGCGGCCCGGTCACCGCCGAGTCCCGGCTGGCCACCGCGGCCCAGAACCACAGCGAGGACATGGCCAACCGGAACTACTTCGACCACGCCAGCCCCGAGGGCTACCACGCCGACCACCGGATCGAGGCCACCGGCTACCGGTGGAGCAGCTGGGGCGAGAACATCGCCCGCGGCCAGAAGGACCCGGCCGCCGTCATGAACGCGTGGATGAACAGCTCGGGCCACCGCGCCAACATCCTCAACTGCTCGTTCAAGCAGATCGGCGTCGGCGTGCGGACCGGCTCCGGCGGCCCCTGGTGGACCCAGGTCTTCGCCGTCCCGGCCTGATCCCGGCCCCCACCGGCCGGTCCCCGACCGCCTACCGCCGTCCTCGCCGCCGACCACCCCCGGCCGACCGCCGTCGCTGCCCGCTCGCCGCTCGCCCGGGGCCGTCCCCCCCTCTTCCGCCACTGCGTCGTCACGTGCCGCCCACCCGTCCACCACGATCCCCGCATCATCCCGACCCACGTGGCGGACCCGTCCGGAAGCCGCCGGCGGGCCCGTTGACGGCCCGTTTTCCGAATCCGCGCAAATTGTTGTTATCTGAGCACTCCTCCGGAGGTCTCCGAGGAGGCAGCGGCGGACGGAACACGGCAAGACGGAGTGCGGACCCATGAACGTTGACGTGCAGAACCGGACCGGGACGACCCTTGTGCTGGCGGCCCAGGCAGGCGACCGGCAGGCCAAGGAGGCGCTGGTCGCCACCTGGCTGCCCCTCGTCTACAACGTCGCCGGACGTGCGATGGACGGGCACGCCGACGTCGACGACGTCGCGCAGGAGACCATGATCCGCGCGCTCGACGGCCTCGGCGGGCTGCGCGACCCGGAGTCGTTCCGCTCCTGGCTGGTCGCGATCACCATGAACCAGGTCCGCCGCCGCTTCACGGGCCAGCAGCAGAGCCCGGTCGGTGGCCTGGACGAGAGCTGGGAGGTCGTCGACCCCCGGGCCGACTTCACCGACCTCACCATCCTGAGGCTCGGCCTGTCCGGGCAGCGGCGGGAGACGGCCGAGGCCACCCGCTGGCTGGACCCGGACGACCGCGAGCTGCTCGCCCTGTGGTGGCTGGAGGCGTCCGGTGAGCTCACCCGGGCCGAGCTGGCCGAGGCGCTCGACCTGACGCCGCAGCACGCGGCCGTCCGGGTCCAGCGGATGAAGAAGCAGCTGGAGGCGGGCCGGGTCGTCGTCCGGGCGCTGACGGCCTACCCGCGCTGCCCCGAGCTGGCCGAGGTGACGACCGGTTGGGACGGCACGCCCAACTCGGTCTGGCGCAAGCGGATAGCCCGGCACATCCGCGGCTGCGCCCGCTGTGACCGGCTGGGCCGCGACCTCTTCCCCGCCGAGGGGTTGCTGGCCGGCCTCGCGCTGGTGCCCGTGCCGACGGACATGCCCATCACCCTGCCCTTCCACCCCACGGCCGGGACGGGTAACGCCGCCGGCTCGCACGGGGGCGGCTCGGCCCCCGGGGCGTCCAACGCCGGCGGCCCGGGTGACGGCGGCGCCGGTGCCGGGAGCGCCGGCCACGGCGGCGGGCAGGCGGCCGGTGCTCCGGCCGGCCCGGGGGGCGGCGGGATCCGGGGCGGCCTGGCGCGGCGGAAGGCCGCCGTCGCGGGCGGCACGGCGGCGGTCCTCGCGGTCGCGACCCTCGCCCTGGTCTGGCCGAGCAGCCGGCAGCCCGAGCAGGCCGCGCCCGAACCCAGCGTCCCCACGACCGTGCCGGACGCCCTGCCGACCGCCACGCCGGCCGCGCTTCCGGTCCCGGAGCCGACGGTGACCGAGACGCCGACGCCGGCCCCGGTGGTCACCCCGCCGCCGGTGACCACCACGCCCACGGTCACGCCCACTCCGACTCCCACGCCGTCACCCACGGCGACGCGCTCGACGCCGCCCTCCCCGGAGCGGCAGCTCGTGGACCTGGTCAACGCCGAGCGGGCCAAGGCCGGCTGCGGCCCGCTGCGGATCGACCCGAAGCTGCACACGGCCGCCCAGAAGCACGCGGACGACATGGTGGCCCGCGGCTTCTTCGACCACGTCAACCCGGACGGCGTCCGTGCCGACGCCCGGATCAGCGCCGCCGGCTACAAGTGGTCGCAGTGGGGCGAGAACCTCGATCGCGGACCGACCGCTCCGTCCACGGTCTTCTCCCACTGGATGGACGGCGGGATCCACCAGTCCAACATGCTGGAGTGCGGCTTCAAGGACGTCGGCATCGGCGTGGCCTCCGGCCCGGCGGGCCTCCTGTGGACCCAGGACCTGGGCAACCAGCTCGGCTAGCCGGACGGGGCCCGGCGGCGCAGGCACGGTCCGGCCCGCGGTCCGGACCGGCTCGGGCCGCCCGGGACCGTCACCGGAGCGACCCGGACCGCGCGGCCGGCGGGTGAGCCCCGGTCAGACCGGCAGGCCGACCAGGCCGTCCGCCTGACCCGTGACGTGGCTGGTCGCGTTGCCGACCACGCCCCCGGCGTCGCCGACCTGCCCCTGGACGGCGTCCGGAGCCGAGGTGACCGTCCCGCCCTGCTGGAGCGGGCCGGTCAGGTCGCCCTGTCCGCCGACCGCGCTCGCGTGCGCGCTGGGAGCGGTGAGGGAGGCCACGACGCCCACGGCGAGCGAGGCGACGGCGAGCATGCTGCGCTTCTTCATGCCCCGTCCAACGAGGCTCCGCCACCCGGGTCACGGGTGCCGAGTGGGCGGGTGACGGCGGGTTTCCGGTGGCGAGTGGCATGAGAGGGCGGTGGGATGGGGAAGGGTCGGGGGGCAAATCCGGCAAACCATCGCACTTCGCCGGAGTGAACCAGGTGCGCGGATGCTCCCCGCTCCGCGCCCGCCGAGGCAACCGCGACAAGAAGGGCATCCGATGTACGCAGCCGAGCTCACGCCGACCGTCCTCGCCGAGCTGCGCCGCCCCCGGCGCTACCCGGCCGTCTCCGTCCTGCTGCCCACCCACCGCAGGGAGCCGGACAACTCCCAGGACCCGGTGCGACTGCGGAACCTGGTCGCCGAGGCCAAGAACCGGCTGCACGCCGACGAGGCCGTCTCCCGGGCCGACCGGCTCGACGTGGTCGACCAGCTGGACCGGGCCATGCGCGAGGTCGACCTGGTGCACGCGGAGGACGGCCTGGCGATCTTCGCGGCGCCCGGCGAGTTCCAGGTGTGGTCGCTGCCGCGCACCGTGCCCGCCCGCGTGGTGCTCTCCGAGACCTTCCTGACCCGCAACCTGGTCTCCGCGTACATCGCCGGCGCGCCGTACTGGGTGCTCACGGTGGCCGCCGACCGGGTCGCGCTGTTCGGCGGGACCGGGCCGCGGCTGGTCGAGCACACGGCGGGCCGGTTCCCGCTCGACCAGGTCCTGCCGGACTGGGACGTCGAGCGCCAGGAGCAGATCGGCGACGTGCCCAGCACCTTCCGCGACGAGGAGACCCGGCGCTTCCTGCGCCACGCGGACACCGCGCTCACGGCCGTGCTGGAGGCCGACCCGCGCCCGCTGTACGTGCTCGGCGAGGCCGCCGCGCTGGCGCTGCTGGACGAGGTGGGCACCGCGGTGAAGCGCGCCACGGCCCAGGTGCCGCGCGGCGGCCTCGGGCACGCCGCGGCCGCCGCCGTCGCCGAGGCCGTCCGGCCGACGGTGGCCCAGCAGGGGCAGCGCGCCGTCGCGGAGGTGCACAAGCGCCTCGACCAGGCGCGCAGCGACAAGGCGCTGGCCAGCGGCATCGACGAGGTCTGGCAGAGCGTCACCCTGGGCCGGGTGGCGCTGCTGGCGGTCGAGGAGGACTACTGGGAGCCCGTCAGGGTGGCGGACAACCACCTGGTGCCCGCCGACGCCGGCGAGCCCGACGTCCGCGAGGACATGGTCGACGAGATCGTGGAGCGGGCCCTGGACACCGGTGCCACGGTGCGGTTCGTGCCCGCCGGCGAGCTCGCGGACGGCGGCCGGATCGCCGCCGTCCTGCGCTACTGATCGCCTCCTGATCCCGTCGGGCCGCGGCCGGGCCCCCGCTCGTCAGCGGTAGAACGTCCGCCCGGCCGCGCCCGAGGAGACCGACCAGACCTCGCTGATCCGGCCGGCCGTGATCCGCAGGGTGTCCGTCCCGCTGCGGGCGACCGTCCCGCCCCCCTCGTCCGTGAACTCGGCGAGGTACGGCCGGGCCACCGCCCCGGACGGCAGGCCGTCGACCAGTGCGAGGTCCACCACCGCCACCCCCTCGGCCCGGAACCGCAGGCCGGGACGGCGGCCGTGCCACCCGGCTATCAGGGCGGCGAGCTGCTGCGGCTCCCGTGCCTCGTCGAAGGCCTCGGTGCCCGCCTGGGCGTACCGCAGCGTGAACTCCGGGGCCATGATCTGCGCAGCGAGCCCCGTCTCGCCGTTCCACATCGCCGTCCAGCGCTCGTAGGCCTCCACCCCGAAGCGCCGCAGCTCCTCGTCCATCCCCGTCCCCCGCTCTCGATCGTGCTCGATCCCGACGTCTGCGACGGTAGCAAGGGGCAGTGACAATCCGACCCGGCGGCCCGTGCCCGTCGTGCGCCGCGCCGCCCGCCGGTGCCCGTCCTGCGTCGTTGCCTGGCGGGAAGCGCCGCGGACACCCTAGGGTGCTGGTCGGAGCGCCGGCCGTGCGGGCCGGGGGAGTTGGCGGAGAGCCTGGGGGCGGCATGCGATTCCTGTTCGTGCACGGCACCGGGGTGCGGCGCGAGGGGTACGACCCGCTGTTCGAGCTGGTGGCACGTGAACTGACGAAGCGTTTCCCGGCGGCCGACGTGGTGCCCTGCTACTGGGGGGACGACCACGGCGTGACGCTGGCCGCCGGGGGCGCGTCCATCCCGGGCTTCGCCGGCCTCCCGACGCCCCCGGCCGACCCCGCCGGGGTGCCGGCGGAGGCGCTGGTCGACCGGGTGGACGGCGGGTGGACCCTGTTGCTGGTCGACCCGCTCTGCGAGCTGCGGGTGCTGGCCGAACTGCCGGCCCAGGAGGACGCGTTCGGCGCGCCGGGGGTCCGCACCCCGGGCGAGGTGGTGGCCGGGCTGCTGGCCGCGCTGTCCGGTTCCCCGGCGGCCGGCGGCGCGGCCGGATCCGGCGAGCTGGAGGAACTGCTGGCCGCCACCGTGCTCGCCCCCCACCTCGCCGCCGCACTCGACCGGCTGGCCACCGCCGAGGAGTTCGCGCAGGCCTGCGACCGGGCCGTCGAGCCGGCGGCCGGGGCGGAACTGACCGCCGCCACCGCCCGCGCGCTCACCGCCGAGCTGCTCACCCTGGCCGGCCCGGCCGCGCTCTGCACCGCGGACGAGCGGGACCGGCTGGTCCTCCTCCTCACCGACCGCCTCGGCGGCGCCGCCCGTGGCCCGCTGGGCCGGGCGGCCGGGGTGCTCGGCCGGCTCGGCATGCGGCTCGGCGGACAACGACTCCTGGAGCGCCACCGCGGCGCCCTGACCGTCGGCGCCACCCCGGCGCTCGGCGACATCCTCCGCTACCAGGCGCGCGGCGGCCCGCTGCGCGCCTACCTGGCCGACCGGATCGCCGCCGCCCCCGGCCCGACGGTGGTGATCGGCCACAGCCTCGGCGGCATCGCGCTGGTGGACTGCCTGGCGCTCGCCGCCGCCCGGGGCGAGACGCCGGCCGGGCTCAGGCTGCTGGTGACCGTCGGCTCCCAGGCACCGTTCCTGCACGAGCTCGGCGCGCTCCACGGGCTGGAGCCGGGCGCCGCGCTGCCCTCCGGATTCCCCCAGTGGCTGAACGTCTACGACCCCGGGGACGTGCTCGGCTACCGGGCCGCGCCGGTCTTCCCCGGCGACCCGCGGGTCACCGACCACGAGGTGAGCAGCCGTCAGCCGTTCCCGTACTGCCACGGCGCCTACTTCAAACTCCCCGCCCTCTACGACCGGATCGCCGCCGCACTGGACGGCACGGACCCCGCGGCCGGGCCGCGGGCCGCGGGCGGCGCAGCGGGAGCCGCCGCGCCGCCCGCCGTCCCCCGCACGAGGCGCGCGGGCGACGCCCGGGCCGCCGGGTGACCGTCGCCGCCGACGCCGACCACGCGGGCCTCGCGCCCGAGCGGGTGTTCGCCCTCGTCGTCGGCATCGAGTCCTACGGCGTGGGCGCCGACTGGAACCTCCGCGGCCCGGCCCGCGACGCCGTCCGCTTCGCCGAGTGGCTGACCGGCCCGGCCGGGGTGCCCCCCGGCAACGTCCGGCTCTTCCTCTCCCCGCTGCCGGCCCCGCCGGTGGTGCCGCCCCGGCCCCGGCCCACGCCGCAGTCGTACGCGCGGCGCGTCGGCGCCGCCGAGGCCGGCCCGGACGGGGCGCCGCCGCGGCCCTGCCCGGGAACGCCCGGCCCCCCGTCGGCCAACGGCGGACAGCCGCGGGCGGCGCTGCCCGGCCCGGTCCGGCTCCCCGCCGCCCGCCCGGCCACCAGCCGGGAGATCGAGGACGCCCTGCTGCGCGAACTGCCCGCCTGCGACGGCGACCTGCTGCTCATCTACTGGGCCGGCCACGGCTACGCCGGTGACCACGACCAGCTGCTGCTGCCGTTCGCCGACGCCTCGGCCCCGCCGATCCGACACCTCGACCTCGACTCGGTGCTGCGGTTCTGGCGCTCCAGCAAGGTCCACCAGCGCTTCCGCCGGGTCGTCTCGATCGGCGACGCCTGCCGCCTGGACGTCCGCTCCGGCGTCCGCTCGACCTTCGGCCGGGTGGACTACGGCACCGGCAGACCGGTGCGCGGTCGCCGCACCTTCGTCCTCTACGCCGCCCAACCCGGCCTGCCCGCCCAGAACCTCGACGGCGGCGGACGCCTCACCGACACCCTGCTGGCCCGGCTGGCCGGCCGCAGCCTCGACGACAGCCTCCGCCACCTGCCCGACATCGCCCGCGAGGTGCACGCCGACCTGGCCGCGCTCGCCGACCGCGGCCAGGCCTGGCAGCAGATCCAGTGGCGGATCAGCGACTGGGACGGCAATCCGGTCCTCGACGACGGCTGGCCGGACGAACCGGCCGGTGCGCCCCGCCTCGACGACCAGGCCTGGGCCGAGCTGGACCGCCTGCTGCCCGGCCCCGGACTCCCGCCGGACGCCTACCGCGCCTACCGCTGGGCCTTCGAGGCGGCCGGCTGCGCCCCGCCGGGCCCGGTGCTGCCCGCCGCGGAGCCGATGGCCGTGGTCCGCGACCTCGACCACCGGCTCGGATCCGCCGACCGCCGGCTGCCGCTGCCGCTCGCCTTCGTCCGCTACCTGGCCGCCCGCGAGGCCGACCCGGTGCGCGCCGAGCGGCTGGCGGACTGGGTCCGCCGCACCGGCGGGCGGCTCGGCGCCGAGGCCGTCCCCGCACCGCCGGCGCCGGAGCGCGACGGCCGCGCCGAACTCCACGTCGAACTCACCGAGTCCAGCGACGAGGACGCCTACCTGGCCCGGATCTGGCTGCACCGGCGCGGCTTCGAGGCGCTCTGGGAGTCCGGCCGGCCGCTTCCCCTGCGGGCCGTCCGGGCGGAGCTGCTCCGGCAGCTGTTCGGCCCGGCCGTCGGACCGGACCTGCGGCGGATCGAGTTCCACGTCCCCGAACCGCTGCTGGAGGAGGAGTTCGAGCGCTGGCCGCTGCCCACCCGGGGCCGCCGCAGCGCCGAACTCGGCAGCGCCTACGAGGTGCTGGTCCGCTGCCCGGACGAGCGGACGCACCAGTCCGGCCGGCGCTGGCGGCGCAAGTGGGCCTGGTACCGCGAGCACGGCGGCCGGCACCCGGACGCCGTCCACGCGCTCACCGAGGGCAGCGCACTAGATCCCGGGCTCGCCGACCGGCTCGGCGCCGAGGGCCACCCGGTCTGCGCCCTGCTCGACCGGCACGCCGCGCCGGTGGCGGAGCGGCTGGAGCTGGTGCTGGACGCGGGCCTGCCGATCGCGGTCTGGCGGCGCACGGGTGGCGCGCGCCCGGCCGCGTGCGCCCGCCCGGCGGGCCGCACCGCCGATCGCCCCGAGGACCGCCCGGCCGACCTGCCCGGGTGCCCCGCCGAGTCCGGCCTGGCCGTCCTCCTCGCGCCCGGGGCCGGCCCCGGTGACGCCCCGGGGGACGACGGGAACGGCCTCGACCTCGACCGACTGCCCGCGGCCGTCTGGAAGCTGCGCATCGGGGCCGCCGCCGGCAGCTGCGCCGGCTGCCCGGGCGCGCGGCGCCTCGGACTGCTCTGGGACGACCCCGACCACCGCCCGCAGACCAGATCGCTGTCCTGACGGGGGATCGCCGTCCTGACAGGAAGGGAAGGAAGCAGCACATGAAGGACTGGTGGATCTACCAGGGCGAGGGCACCCCGGAGGAGCGGCTCTCCCGCCTGGCCGGCAAGCAGCCGCCCTGGCGGGACTTCGACGGCACCCCGGACCCGCACTACCGGGCCCCCGGCGCCACCGGGCACCCGTGGGAGCGGACCGCCCGGCGCGGCACCGGGTACGTGCCCGACGAAGCGGAGATCGACGCCGTCAACACGGCCCTCTACCTCAGCCGCCCGCTGCTGGTCACCGGGAAGCCCGGGGTCGGCAAGTCCACCCTGGCCTACAGCATCGCCACCGACCTCGGCCTCGGCCCGGTCCTGCACTGGCCCATCACCAGCCGCAGCACCCTGCGCGACGGCCTCTACCGCTACGACGCGATCAGCCGCCTGCACGACGCCAACCTCCAGCAGCTGAGCGGTGACGGGGGCACCGGCCCGACCGCGGCCCGCCCGGCGGAGCCGGACCACTCGATCGCCCCCTACCTGCGGCTCGGCCCGCTCGGCACCGCGCTGCTGCCGCAGGAGCGACCCCGGGTGCTGCTGATCGACGAGATCGACAAGAGCGACATCGACCTGCCGGGGGACCTGCTCACCGTCTTCGAGGACGGCGGCTTCGAGATCCCCGAGCTGGCCCGGATCGCCGCCCGGGAGCCGAGGGTCCGGATCGGCACCCACGACACCCTCGACGCCCCGACCGCACCGGCCCCGGTCGATCCGGGCCCCGTGCCACCCGGGCTGGCGACCGCGGGGCCGGTGGCCGCCACCGTCGGCGTCGACCACGGCCGCGTCCAGTGCCGCGCCTTCCCCGTCGTCGTTCTCACCAGCAACAACGAGCGCGACTTCCCACCGCCCTTCCTCCGCCGCTGCATCCGCCTCCACGTCCAGCCGCCGGGCCCGGCCAGGCTCGAACAGATCATCAGACAGCGGCTCCACCTGCCCGCCGAACTCGACGACCGGCGCCGCAGCCTCGTCCAGGACCTCGTCCGGGCCTTCGAGGAGCAGCGCACCGAGGGCGACCTCGCCACCGACCAGCTGCTCAACGCCGTCCAACTCCGGCTCAGCGGAGCCTGGTCGGACGACGGCGAGCGCGACGCGTTCCTGCGGACCGTCCTGCAGAAGCTCACCGGACCGGCCTCGCCATGACCGACCGGCTGCTGCGCGCCCTCGCCGAGGCCGACGCCGCCTCGGCGGCCGGCCTCGGGCCCGAAGAGCTCGCGGACATCCTCTGGCTGGCCGGCTGCCTCGACGACGCCGCCCGCGACCGGGACCGGCCGGCCCCGCCCGTCCAGCCCGGCGGGAGTGCCGACGAGGCCGCCCCCGGCGCCGGCCCGGACGACGGTCCCGCCGACGAACGCGCCCCGGACGAGCCCCCGTCCGAGCAGCACTACGCCACCGCGGACCTCGCCGCTCCGCCCTCCGCGCCGCACCAGGCGCCCGCTCCCGAAGCCGAGCCGGATCCCGGCCCCGGCGGCCCGGAGCCGGACGGCAGGGCGGAGAACGCCCCCGCCGCCCGTCGCGGCGACCTCGTCCGCGTCCCCCGCGCCGCCGCCCTCGCCGACCCGCTCGCCGTCATGCGCGCCCTGCGCCCGCTCGGCCGCCGCACCCTCGCCGACGCCCACGGCGAGCCCGAACTGGACGAGGAGGCCACCGTCAGCGCGGGCGTCGACCAGCGCCTGCTGCTCCCCGTGCTCCGCCCCACCCCCGGCCGCTGGCTCGACCTCGCCCTGGTCATCGACACCCACCGCTCGATGACGCTCTGGCACGACCTCGTCGCCGAGCTCCGCCGGGTCATCGCCCAGACCGGCGTGTTCCGCGACGTCCGCACCTGGTACCTCGGCGGCACCGAGGCCGGCGGGCGGCCCGGTCTGGCCGCCCGCCCCGGCGGAGCGCTGCGCCGCCCGCAGGAGATCGCCGACCCCGCCGGGCGCCGCCTGATCCTGGTCGTCACCGACACCGTCGGCGGCGGCTGGGGCGGCCCGGCGCTGGACGCGGTGCTGCGCGGCTGGGGCCGGCACGGCCCGGTAGCCGTCCTCAACGTCCTGCCCGAGCGCCTCTGGTCGCGCGGGTCCGTCCGCCCCACGCCGCTCTGGCTGCGCGCGGCCGGCCCGGCCGCGCCGAACACCGCCTGGGAGGCCGCGGCCACCCGTGCGCGCGGGCGCACCCACCGGAGGCTGCGCGCCGACGCACCCGACCGCCCGCTGCCCGTGCCGGTGGTGGATCCGAACCCGGCCTCGCTGGCCGCGCTCGCGGCCCTGGTCTCCGGCGGCGGCCGGCGCAGCCGGCTCAGCTGCCTGCTGGTCGGCGAGCCGGGAACGGCGCCCGTCGACCGGGCCGACCGGCCGCCGGCCTCCGACGGGTCCGGCCGGCCGCCGACCGCCGGTGCGCACGGCCGCCCGACGACCGCCGCCGAGCCGGCGCTGGAACGGTTCCGGGCCAGCGCCTCCCCGCTGGCGCAGGAGCTGGCCGGCCACCTCTCCGCCGTCCCGCTGGTCCTGCCGGTGATGACGCTGGTCCGCCGGGCGATGCTCCCGCAGGCCGACCACGGCCACCTCGCCGAGGTGCTGCTCGGCGGCCTGCTCGCCCCCTGGGAGGCGCCGCCGCCCGGCGCCGACCCGGACGTCGTCGAGTTCGACTTCCTGCCCGGCGTCCGCGACGCCCTGCTCGGCGCCCAGCGCCGCGACACCGTCGCCCGGATCCGCCGCACCGTCCGGCACCAGGTCGCCGCCTACCTCCGCTCGCGCCGCGCCTCGGCCGCCGACTTCCCGGCCGTCCGGGTGGCCGAGGAGACGCAGAGCCGCGAGCTGGCGCCCGACGCCCTGCCCTTCGCCGAGTCGCCGGCGGCCGTCCCGGCCCCGACGCCGGCCCTGCCGCCGGCCTACCGGTCGGCCGAGGAGTCCTGGGACTCCATGACCGTCGCCGAGGCCCTCGAACGGCCCGACCTGCTCGGCGTCCGACCCGCCGAGCAGCGGCCCGGTCTGCCGTACCTCACCCCCTACCTCGACCGCCCGGTGGACGCCGAGATCCGCCGCCTGGTCGGCCGGGCCGCGCAGGGCGTCTCCACCGTGCTGCTGGTGGCCGGCGGCCCGGCCTCCGGCCGGACCCGGGCCTGCTTCGAGGCGCTGCGCACCCTGCCCGCCGACTGGACGGTGTGGCGGGCGCAGAGCCTGCAGGGGCGCGAGCTCCGACCGGAGGAACCCGAGCGGTGCACGGTGGTCTGGTTCGACGAGGCGGAGCAGGTGCTGAACGCCCCGCAGGGCGAGGAGTCCGACCCGCTCCGACGGATCTCGGCCTGGGCGCGGTCCCGCTCCGGCGGCCCGCTCCTCCTGCTGGGCACGCTCCGGACGGACCGGCACGACCCGCCGGGCCCGGCCGGATCCCCGGCGGGGGGGATGCTCCGGCAGCACGTCCGGATGCTCGACATGCCCGAGTACTTCGACCGGCAGCAGGCCGCCGATGCCGTCCTCGGCAGCGACCCCCGGCTCGCCGAGGCGGCCCGGGTGGCCGCGGACGGACGGGTCGTCCAGGCGGTGACGGCCGCTCCCGGGCTGCGGGCCCGGTTCGACCGGGCGCCCGAGGAGGTCCGCGCCGTGCTCCACGCGGCGCTCGACGCGCTGCGCCTGGGCCATCACCGCTCCCTGCCCGCGAGCCTGCTGCGGGCGGCGGCGCCGGGCTACCTCCACGCCGCACCGGCGACGGACACCTGGTTCGAGCGGGCGATGGCCGACGCCACGGCGGAGGGCGCGGGTGGGGCCGGACTGTTCCGGGCGGACCACGGCCCCGGGTTCGAGGGCGCCGCCGGCTCCCGGGCGCCGTACACCCTGCACCCGCTGCTGGAGGCCTGGTACCTCGACGGGCGGGCGGGCTCGGTGCCGCCGGACGCGTTCTGGGACGCGCTGCTGGCGCACGCGGACCGCGGCGACCTGAGCCGGCTCGCCCGCGGGGCCCGCGGCATCGGTGCGGACGCCCGGGCCGAGGAGCTGGCCGCCGCGGCGAGCACCTACTACCGGCACCGGTACGCACAGTTCGTGGACTCGGGCGGCGGGGTCGAGCTCGCCACCGCCCGGCCCTACTTCTTCCTCAGCTACGCGCACACCCCCCGGGCCGGTGCGACCGGCGCCGGCGATCCGAACCTCTGGGTGCGCCAGCTCTACCGGGACCTCTGCGAAGCGGTGCTGCAGCTGACCGCCGTCCCCGACGGCGCGCCGATCGGCTTCATGGACGAGTCCATGCACCAGGGGGAGCTGTGGGCGGACCGGATCGCGCGGGAGCTGGCCACCTGCCGGGTCTTCGTGCCGCTCTACTCGCCGCGGTACTTCGACAGCCTGCCGTGCGGTCAGGAGTGGTACTCCTTCACCCGGCGACAGGTGTACGCGGCCCACCGCGAGTCGGGGCACACCAGCGCCATCGTGCCGGTGCTGTGGCAGCCGACGCGGCAACTGCCCGCGGTGGCGCGCGAACTGCAGTTCGACCACGCCGGCTTCGGCCCGGCCTACATGAGCGAGGGCCTGTTCGCGCTGATGAAGCTGAGCTACTACCGCTCGGCGTACGAGCTGGCGGTCCACCGGCTGGCCCGGCGGATCGTCGAGGTGGCCGAGGAGACCGTCGTCCCGGTCGGGCGCACGCTGGACCTGAACGCCCAGCCCAGTGCCTTCGAACCGGTCCGCCGCAGCGTGCGGGAGCTGCGCGTCCTCGTCCTCTCCTGCCGCCGCGACGAGCTGCCGGCCGGCCCGAGTCCCGCCGCCTACGGGCCGCAGCGCACCGACTGGAACCCGTACGGGGGCACCCTCGGCCGCTCGCTGGCCGAGCACACCGCGGGGCTCCTCCGCGGGATGGGCTTCGAACCCACCGTGCACGACCTCGTCTCCGAGGGCGAGCGGCTGCTGGGGGAGGAGCCGCCCACCTCCCTCGCGGTACTGCTGCTCGACCGCTGGGCCCTGCTGGACGCCGAGCGGATCGCGCTGCTGCGCCGGCTCGACCGGCGGAACCACAAGGTGGTGGCCGTGCTGGAGCCGGGCGGCCCGGACGAGCCGGGTGACACGGCCGCCGGGGCGGAGCTGGCCGAGCTCAGCCGGTCGGCGCTGGCGGCCGGCGGCTTCCTGCCGCCCGGCCGGCCGCGGGCCGGCCTGCCCGTCCTGGGCTCGCTGAGCGCCTTCGAGGACGCCCTGGCCGGGGTCGCGACGGCCGCTCGCCGCGCGGTGGAGAACCGCTGGCCGGACGCCCCCCGTCGCGGCTCCGACGGTGAGGAGGGCGGGAGCCCGGGCCGCCCGCGCCTGCGCTGACCGCCGCCGGCCGGCCCGCCGCGCAGGGGCAGGCCGTGGGCCGGGGCGGCTCAGCCGGTCCCGGTGCCGACCGCGTCGACGGCGTCGCCGCCGATCTGCACCGAGTCGAGCACCTCCGTGAACACCTGCACCGCCTTCGCGGACGGCTGGTTCAGGCAGGCCGACAGCCGGACCACCGTCACGGCGTCGTCGACCTCGATGGTCCGGTGGCCCACCAGCTCACGGGTGCCCCCGCGCAGGGCGCAGGTCTTGTCCAGCTGGGTGTCGGCCGGCGGCAGAGCGGTACGGAGGACCTTCTGCGCCTCCGTCCACTCGGTGACCAGGGTGACGGTGACCAGGCTGCCACCGTCGGCCAGGGCGGCGAGCGGCGCACAGGTCGCCCCCTGGCCGGCGCAGTACACCCCGGGCTCCAGCGGCTGATCGGCCAGGTACCCGACGCCGCCGAGCGGCTTGGCGGCCGGCCGGTACATGGCGGCCCAGCCGGGCGGCAGGCTGATGACCAGACTGTCGAGCTCGGGGAAGCGGATCGCCCGCTCGGGGAAGAAGCTCCCGCTCGTTCCGGAGGGCGGGGGCGTGCCGGCCGGGGCCGTGCCGGTCCCGCCCGCGCCCTCGTCCGGATCCGCGCCGCGGCCCGGGGTCCTGGCCGGGGTCGGGGACGGCGACAGGGAGGGGACCGGCGGGGCCGAGGTGGCCGCGCCGGGCCCGGCGGCCGTTCCGAGCCCGCCGACGGCTGCCGGTGTGCGGGCCGGCGTGGGCAGGGCGGTCTGCGAGTGGCCGGGCGCAAGGGCGGGTGCGGCGGCCAGGGCGGCGGCGGCCAGACCCGTGGTCAGGCCCGCGGCGAGGGCTGCGGCCCGCCGCCGGCTGCGGCTCCGGGCGGCCCGCTCGCGGATCCGCTCCATCCGGTCGGCGGGCGCGGGCAGGTCCGGGGCGGCCCGCTGCAGCAGGATGCGCAGCTCGCTCTCCACCTCGGCGTCGCTGCGCCCGTCATCGGGACCGGTCGTGCCGCCGCCCGCCGTGTCCCACCGGCTCCGCTCGTCCCACCCGGTCCGGCTCCAGCCGGTGTCACGCCGCGTCACGGCGTCCCCCGTCCAGCAGCAGCTCCCGGGCCGGCAGCTTGCCGCGCAGCGCGTTCAGCGCACGGTGCGTGTTGCTCTTGACCGTGCCCGTGGAGCAGCCGAGCGCCTCGGCCGTCTCCTCGACGCTGAGGTCCTCGAAGAAGCGCAGCACCACCACGGCCCGCTGACGGGGCGGCAGCGCCCGGACGGCGGCGGCCAGCACCTGCCCGACCACCACGTCCTCGAACGGGTCCGCGTGCGTCGGCGGCTCCGGCAGCTCGCCGTGCGGCAGCTCCCCGTGCCAGCGGCGGCGCCACCAGGAGACGTGCGAGTTCACCAGCACCCGCCGGACGTACGCCTCCGGCCGGTCGATGGCGATCTTGTCCCACTTCGGCCAGACCTTGGCCAGTGCCGTCTGGAGCAGGTCCTCGGCCAGGTGCGCGTCTCCGGTCAGCAGCCAGGCCATGCGCAGCAGGCGCGGGCTGCGGGCGGCGACGAACTCCTCGAAGTCCGTGTTCGCTTCCCTCATCGTCCCGTCCCCGCCATGCTGCTCCAGTCGTTCCGGTGGTCCGTTCCGGCTCGGCCGGCCGGGTCGTCGGTGTCGTGTGCGTCGTCGGTGTCGCGTGCGTCGTCGGTGTTGGTCCCACAGCAGCTCAACGCGGTGGGAGCCCGTTCGGGTTGCGCGCCGGCGGGGGATTTCCGGAACGGATTCGGTGGGTGCCCGGTGGTGCCCGGTGGCGGCCGGCCCGGGGGCGCCGGAGGATGCCGTCCGGGAACGCTGGACGGCCCGCGCGCCGGCCGGGACCAGGCCGGGCGGCGGGCGGGCCGTGGCACCACGATGCGTCCGCCGGCCTGCACCGTCCAGGGGCGCGCGGCGGGCGCCCGAGCGCACCGGCCCGGCGCGCCCGGGTGTACGGGAAGCGGCCGTCGGGCCGCCGGCTGCCGGGTCGTCAGCCGCCGGGCCGGCGGCCGCGAGTCCTACAGCGTCCCGGTGCCGCGCGGGGCGGGGGCCGAGCGCCGGGCCGTGGGATCGACCGGGGCCACCGTCCAGTCCGGGTGGCCGGGCATCGGAGGGGTGCGCTCACCGTGCAGCCAGTCGGTGAGGAAGGCGGTGACGTCACCGCCGGAGACCTCCGCGGCCGTCCGGACGTAGTCCGCGGTCGTCGCCGAGCCGCCCCGGTACCGCTGCAGGAAGGTCCGCTCGATCCGGTCGAAGGCCTCCGCCCCGACCCGCTCGCGCAGCGCGAACAGCACCAGGGCACCGCCGGTGTACCGCTGGCTGTCGAAGAGGGTGGCGGCGGTCGGTGCGGCGACCGGCCCGGAGTCGTGCCGCCACTGGTCGCCCGCGGCGTACACGTCGCGCATCCGGTCGGCGAGCGTGGTGAAGCCGGCGGAGTCGGCCCAGCCGCGCTCGTAGCGGTACATCAGGCCGTAGAAGTCGGCGTGGCCCTCGTTCAGCCAGAGGTCCGCCCAGCTGTGCGGCGAGACGCTGTTGCCGAACCACGAGTGCACCAGCTCGTGCATCATGTGCGAGCCGATCTGCCGCTCGGCCTGGCGCAGGAAGTTCGGCTTGTAGAGCGTCAGGGTCTGCGTCTCCAGCCCGGTGAAGTCGAAGGCGGCCGGGTCGTCGGTGTCAGCGGGCAGCAGCCCGTAGGTCTCGAACGGGAACGGCCCCAGGTGCCGCTCGGCCCACTCCAGCTGCGCGGGGGTCAGGGCGAGGGCGGGCTCCAGGTCGGCGGCGCGCGCCGTCGGGACGACGTCCCGCAGCGGCAGCCCGTCCGGGCCGGTGCGCTCGCGCACCGTGTAGGTGCCGACCGAGACCTGCACCACCTCGGTGGCCACCGGCTCGCGCGAGACGTACCAGCGGGTGGTCGTCGGCCCGTCGTCGCTCGCCGTGCCGGTGCCGCCCCCGGTGCCCCCGCCGGTGCCGCCGCCCGACGGGCCGCCGTCGTGCCGGGTGGCCGAGAGACGGCCGGTCGCGACGCCCAGCAGGCCGTCCGGGGCGGTGACGGCGACGGTGAGGCGGGCCTTGTCGCTCGGGTGGTCGTTGCAGGGGAAGACGGTGTGCGCGCCGTCGGGCTGGCCGGCCACCGCGAAGCCGTCCGCCGTCGGCACCCAGCCGGTGTGCGGGAGGTGCGCCCGCGGGTCGGCCGTGTACTCGACCGTCACCCGGAGGACGGCGCCGCGCCGCACGGGCTGGTCCGGGACGACCGTCAGCTTCTCGTCGTGCGCGCGGAAGCCGGCCGTTCGCCCGTCGACCCGGACCGCGTGCACGTCCAGCCCCAGCGCGTCCAGCTCCAGGCTCGGCAGGGCGGTCAGCGCGCGGGCGGTCAGCACGGCGGTGGCGTCCACCGTGCGGCTCGCCGGCCGGTAGCGGAAGGCGAGGTCGTAGGCGAGCGCGTCGTACCCCGTGCTGCCGAGCGAGGGGAAGACCGGATCGCCGACGCCCGCGGACGCCCCGTTCTCGGCGGCGGCCGCGTCCGGCAGCATGGTGGTGCCGAGCAGCACCGCGGCGAGCGCGAGGGCGACGGGGCGGCTGGAACGGAGCCTGAACAGGGTGATCACCGCTTTCGGACGTCGAGCTGGGCGCCGGGCCGCCTGCGACCGACGCCGCTCCGCGACCATTCGAGCACGGATCGTAGCGGAACGCGCCGACAGTGCGGCCGGCCAGCGCGACACGCAGGCGTCCCCCGGACGGCCGACTGTGGTGGCCGACCGGCTGCGGACTGTCATAGCGTTCGAAGTGCTCCGCCCCCTGACGGACGGGGCCACGGCCGTCGGAGAACCTGGCCAGGTCCGGCGGCCGTCCTTGCTGTCCGCGCCCTGCCCGCTCCCGGACTCCGGGCAGGGCCGGCCTCCTCCGCCGCGCCGGCCCCGTAGGCTGGTCCGCCGAAGCACCCGGCGCGTGGTCCGCGCCGGCCGCCCGGACGGCAGGAGCAGCAGACGTGACCGGCACCGACCCGTACTTCCTGGTGGTCGGCGAGTGCGTCGCCGACATCGTCCGCACCGAGGGTGCCGCCGACCGCGTCCACCCCGGCGGCAGTCCCGCCAACGTCGCCTACGGGCTGGCCCGGCTCGGCCTGCCGACCGTGCTGCTCACCCAGCTCGGCGCCGACGCGAACGGGCGGCTGATCGGGGCGCACCTGGAGGCGGCCGGCGTCACCGTGCTGGCCGAGCCCGCCGAGGGCGGGCGGACGCCCTCAGCCGTGGTCCGGCTCGACGCGCAGGGGCGTGCGGAGTACGCCTTCGACATCGGCTGGAGCCTGCCCGACCGCCCGGATCTCGAACTCCCCGGCCCGCCCGGCCACCTCCACCTCGGCTCGATCGCCGCGGTCACCGAGCCCGGCTCCTCGGCCGTGCTGGCGCTGGCCGAGCGCCTGCGCGGCCGGGCCGGGGTCAGCTACGACCCCAATGTCCGGCCGGCGCTGATGGGTGATCACGCGGCGGCCGTCCGTCGGGTTGAGCGCTGCGTGGCGCTCAGCGACCTGGTCAAGGCCAGCGACGAGGACCTCGTCTGGCTCTACCCCGGACAGGACGCCGAGGAGGTCGCCCGGCACTGGCTGGGCCTCGGGCCGACCACGGTGGCGGTCACCCGCGGGGCGGCGGGCGCCTTCGCCGTCACGGCGGACGGCCGCCGGGCCGAGGCGCCGGCGCGACCGGTCGCGGTCGCCGACACCGTGGGGGCCGGCGACTCGTTCATGGCCGCCCTGCTCGGTGCCCGGTGGGCCGGCGCGGGCCTGGAGCAGGCGCTCGCCCGGGCCGTCACCGCCGCGGCCGTCACCGTGTCCCGGCCCGGCGCCAACCCGCCCGACGCCGCCGAGCTCCGGGCCGCCCTGTCCGCCGGGGCCGCCGGCCGCGCGTAGCGCCGACTGCCGTGCCCGGGCCGCGGGCTCAACCGCCCGCGGCCGCCCCGGCGGTGAGGTCCCTGCCGTACCAGATCTGGGCGTACGGGCCGCTGCTGTAGGCGGGTATCTCGCGGTAGCCGTGCCGGGTGTAGAGCGCGCGGGCCTCGACCAGGTCGAGCCGGGTGTCGAGCACGATCCGATCGGCGCCGAGCTCGCGGGCGGCCTCGTCGACGGCGGCGAGCAGCCGGGCGCCGCCGCCGGTGCCGCGCACCGCGTGCCGGACGAAGACCCGGGTGAGCTCGACGGAGCGGTCGTCCAGAACGCGCAGGCCGGCACAGGCCTGCGGTTCGCCGTCGTACCGGCCGAGCAGGAAGACGCCGGTGGACCCGGCGAGGTCGTCGCTGGGGGAGTCGGCCAGTCCGGTCTCGATCTCCTCCGGGGTGCCCTCGCGGCCGAGGTGGAGGCGGTAGTACCGGTTGGCGACGTCGATGTAGTACTCACGCAGCAGCGCCGCCGCCTCGGGGGAGCCGACATCGGCCCGGGAGACGGTCCAGAGGCCGGTGGCGGTGTGCGGCGTGCTGATGGTCATGCGCGTATTGTCGGCGGTCGCCCCGCCCCGTGGCGAACGAATATTCGGCTCGGCACCCGCGGGGTGCGGGAGCCGCGACCGGGCCCGGTCGAGCGGGTGGTTGCGCCGGGCGGGTGACGGGGGGTTGAGCGGCGGGTGTGTCGGGGGAGCACTGCTCCATGGACAGACCATCAGCTAATCGTACTTATTGGGGGTTAAGGGGGCGTCGGCAGCCGGGCCGCACGGCCCGAAGTGCCGGGGCCGGAGTGGCCGCGGTGATCCTCCTGTCGACCGCGATGGCCGGGTGTACCGCACCCGTCGGCCCGGGCGGCCCGTCCGCGGGGGCCGGCGCCGCCGCCGGCCTGGCCGGGGCCGCAGCGGAGGCAGGGGCGGGTGCCGGTCAGGTGGCCGACCGGGGCGCCCCCAGGCCGCCGGCCGTGGTGCCGCTCACCCTGCCGGGGCTGGCCCGGGTCGAGGAGGAGAGCAGCAGTGAGGCGGTCGCCCGTCAGCAGGCGGCCGGCCGGGCCGCACTGGCGACGGCCCGCCGGTGGGGGCTGGAGCGGCTGCCCGCGCAGGCGCCGCCGCGGCCGGCGGTCCGGCCGGAGCTGAAGGCAGGGCAGGGCGTGAAGCTCGCGCCCGGGCGCCCCCCGGTGGTGTACCGCGTCCCGACCGACGAGAAGATCGTCTTCCTGACCGTCGACGACGGGGCGGAGAAGGACCCGGAGTTCTCCCGGATGGCCGCCGAACTGGGCGTCCCGCTCAGCGTGTTCCTCGCCGACTACCTGGCCCGCGAGGACTACGGCTACTTCCGCCGGCTCGCCGCCCAGGGCGACGTGGTGAACAACCACACCGTCAACCACCGCGACCTCCGGCTGCTCGGCTACGACCAGCAGCGCGACGAGATCTGTCGGCAGCAGGACCAGCTGGAGCAGCAGATCGGCGTCCGGCCGAGGTTGTTCCGGCCCCCGTACGGCGAGTACAACGACGACACCCTGCGGGCCGCCGCCTCCTGCGGCATCGAGGCGGTGCCGCTCTGGAACGAGGAGGCCTTCCCCGACCGGATGGAGTACCGCTACGACGACCAGCGGCTGCACCCGGGGGACATCATCCTCACCCACTTCCGCGGCCCCTCCCTGTGGAACGGCACCATGACCGACCTGCTCCGCAAGGTGGTGAAGGAGGTCGGCGCGCAGGGCTTCACGCTCGCGCGGCTCGACGACTACCTGTAGGGCCCCCGGACCCCGCGGCCCGTGCCTCGCCCGGCACGGGCCGTGCGGTGTCAGCCGAAGGAGAGCGCGTCGACGTAGACCCAGGCGCCCTCGTGCCGGACGAAGCGGCTGTGCTCGGTGAGCATGCCCTCCTCCCGGCCCTCGGTGTAGTGGGCGCGGAAGGCGACCGTGCCCTCGGCGTGGAACGCGCCGCCCTCGCTGGTGGAGAGCACCTCCAGCCCGGTCCAGCGCTGGGCCGGGTCGAGGTCGACCGCGTCCGGCCGCGTGTCGGGGTGCCAGCTGCGCAGCAGGTAGGCCTCGTCGTGGGCGACGAACGCGCTGTAGCGCGAACGCATCAGGGCCTCGGCGGTCGGCGCGGCGGCCTGGCCCCGGTGGTAGCGGCCGCAGCAGTCGCCGTAGGCGGCGGGCAGGCCGCACGGGCAGGGCGAGGAAGGCAGCAGCCGGGGTGCGGGGGCGGCGGCACGGGGAGTGGAGCGGCGTCGGGAGGACATGGCGTCCATTCTGGCGCGTCCGCGGAGCGCTGTCCGCCGGGGGTAGGGGGTGTCGCGTGGGACGGCCCTGCGGACCGGTACGCCCGGTGGGGCCCGGCCCTGCCCAGACCGGACCGACTGCTTCCCGCTCCGAGCAGGAGTAAAAGGGCAGGTCAAAGCCTCGTGTGCACGGAGTGTCCACGTGGTGTGCACACCCGCTGCCGACGATGCGTCAGGTGGCCCGCCAAGAAGGTAGCGCTACCGGGCCCGAATGTCAGGGGGATCTGACTATCAGGCAAAATCGTCAACGAACCGTCACCTCTCCGCGGCGCTGCGTGAGGGCCGGAAAGCGATCTTTCCGGCAAACCGAACGAGTGTCGGACTTGTGCTGGTCATTCGGAGATCTTTACCCCACCATCTCCGGTGGCACACCGCCTGAATCCGGCCGACCACAAGTCGGCGCAGGGCCATCCCTCAGGAGAGTTGATGAGTTCGACGGGACATCCGCCACTCGATCCGACCGATTCGCTGGCCGCACTGTTCGACGCCCAGGTCAGACGCACCCCGCAGGCCATCGCGGTGATCGACGGCGGGCGGCGCCTGACCTACCGTGAACTGGCCGACGCCGCCGATGCGGTGGCCGGCAGACTGGCCGGATCCGGCGTACGCGCCGAGACCCTCGTCGGGGTCTGCCTACCGCGATCGGCGGACCTCGTGGTCACCCTGCTGGCGGTGCTGCGCGCCGGCGGCGCGTACGTGCCGCTGGACCCGGCGTACCCGCAGGACCGGCTGGAGCTGGTGATCGGCGACGCGCAGGCGCCCGTCGTGGTCACCGACCGCGCACACGAGCACCTGCTCGCCGGCGCCGGCGCGACCCTGCTCCACACCGACGGCGACGGCCCGGCCGCGCCCCTCCCGCCCCTCAACCCGGCCGCCGGGACCGACGCGCTCGCCTACGTGCTCTACACCTCCGGCTCCACCGGCCGGCCCAAGGGCGTCTCGGTCACCCAGCGCGGCGTCAACGCCATGCTCCGCTGGGCCGCGAACACCTACACGCCGGCCGACGTGGCCGGCGTGCTCTTCGGTACCTCGGTCTGCTTCGATATCTCGGTCTACGAGCTCTTCTTCCCGCTCGCCGTCGGCGGCACGATCGTGGTGGCGGAGAACGTGCTCGCCCTGCCCGACCTGCCGGCGCGCGACGAGGTGACGCTGGTCAACACCGTGCCGAGCGCCATGGCGGCGCTACTGCGCGGTGGCGGCCTGCCCGGCGGCGGGGGTCTGCCGGGCAGCGTACGCGTGGTCAACCTGGCGGGCGAGGCGCTGCCGCGCCACCTGGCCGACCAGGTCTACGCCCAGCCGCAGGTCGAGCGCCTGTACAACCTGTACGGACCGACCGAGGACACCGTCTACTCCACCTGGTCGCTGGTCGGCCGGAACGGGGCCGGCGAGCCCGTCATCGGCCGCCCGCTCGACGGCACCACCGGCCACGTCCTCGACGAGCAGCGGATCGCCGTGCCGGACGGCGGCATCGGCGAGCTCTACCTCGCCGGCGAAGGCCTGGCGCGCGGCTACCACGGCCGCCCCGACCTCACCGCGGAGCGCTTCGTCACGGTCGGCGGCGAGCGCTGCTACCGCACCGGGGACCTCGTCCGCCGGCTGCCGAACGGCGACCTGGAGTACCACGGCCGCGTCGACCACCAGGTGAAGGTGCGCGGCTTCCGGGTCGAACTCGGCGAGATCGAGGCCGTGCTCGCGACCCACCCCGCCGTCGAGGCGGCCGCCGCGGTCGTCCAGCGCGACGGGACGGGCGACTACCTGGCCGCCTTCGTCCAGCCCGCGGCCGGCGCCGCCGAACCGACCGCCGCCGAACTGCGCGCCCACTGCGCCGCCGCGCTGCCCGGCTACATGGTGCCGCTCGCCGTCGGGGTGCTCGAGCGGATGCCGCTCACGCCCAACGGCAAGACCGACCGCAAGGCGTTGCCGCCGGTGGCCCGCGGCCGGGGCGGCCAGGAGGTGTTCACCGCCCCCCGTACGCCCGTCGAGGCCCGGATCGCCGAGATCTGGCAGCAGCTCCTCGGCGTCCCCGAGGTCGGCGTGCACGACGTCTTCCTCGACCTGGGCGGCCACTCGTTGCTCGCCGCCGGCCTGCTGGCCCGGATCGAGCGCGAGTTCGGCAGCCGCGTCCCGCTCACCGAGTTCTTCGCCGCGCCGACCGTCGCCGCGCTGGCCGTCCGGGTCGCCAACGGCGGCGGCGGGCGCCCGTCCGTCGCACCGCCCGAGCGCGGCGCCGACCTGCCCGCCCGCCCCACCGCGTTCCAGCGCGAGCTCTGGCTGCACCAGTCCGTCCAGCCCGGATCCGCGCTCTACAACGTGCCGCTGCGGGTGCGCGCCACCGGCGATCTCGACCTCGACGCGCTCGGCCGCGCCCTCACCGAGGTGGTCCGCCGGCACGAGGTGCTGCGCACCGCGCTCACCGGCCGCGACGGCGAGCCCGTCGCCGAGGTCCGCCCGCCCTACCCGGTCGACGTCCCGCTGCGCGACCTCACCGGCGCCGGTGAGGAGGAGCTCGACGCCGTACTGCGCGCCGAGGCCGCCCGCCCGCTCGACCTGGCCGGGGGCCGGCTGCTGCGCGCCCTCGCCCTGCGCACCGGCGACGGCCGGTACGAGCTGCTGATCACCGCCCACCACGCCGCGATGGACGGCTGGGCGGCCGGACTGCTCCTCGCCGAGCTCGGCCGCGCCTACCGGGACGGCGAGCTCCCCGAGCCCGCACTGCAGGTCTCCGACGTCGCCCGCTGGGAGGAGCGCGCCAACGCCGCCGCCCGCGAGGACGCCCTGCGCTGGGGCGAGCGGCTGGTCGGCCTGGACGCCGACCAGCACCTGCCCGGCGACCGCCCGCACCCCGACCCGCACGACACCGCCGGCCGCCGGATCGCCCACCGGCTCGACGCCGAGCTGGTCCGCTCGGCCGAGCGCTGGGCCGCGCAGGAGGGCGCCAGCCTCTACATGGCGGTGCTCGCCGCGCTCGGCGGCGTGCTGCACCGCTACACCGGGCGCTCCGACCTGGCGGTGCTCAGCCCCTTCGCCGTCCGGCCCGTGCCCGAGCTGGAGCAGGTGCTCGGCTCGCTGATCAACACCGTCGCGCTGCGCTTCGACGCCGACGGGACCGACAGCTTCCGCGACCTGGTCGCCAGGGTGCGCCCGGTGGTGCTGGAGGCCGCCGAGCACAGCGGCTTCCCCTTCCTGGAGCACGCCCGCCGGTCCGGCGGCACGGCCGGGCTGACCGCCTCGCCGATCGCCCAGGTGCTGCTCGCCGTCCAGAACCACCCCGTCCCGGGGATCGAACTTCCCGGCCTCAGGCTGCAGTTCGTCGCCGAGGTGTGCAACGGCACGGCCAAGACCGACCTCTCGCTGTTCCTCGAGTTCCCGCCCGAGGGTCCGCTGCTCTCCGCCGAGTACCGCACCTCCCGCTACGACGAGCGCTCGGTGCACGCCGCGCTCGACCACCTGGTGGCGCTGCTCGCCGCCGCGGTGGCCGAACCGGACCGACCGATCGGCGAGTTGGCGATGCTCTCGGCCGCCGACCTGGCCCTCGCCGAGACCGGCCGGCGCGCCGCCACCCCGGTGCCCGACCTGCGGCTGCACGAGCTGGTGGCCGCCCAGGCGGCCCGCAGCCCCGAGGCGGTCGCCGTCTCGGCGGCCGACGGCGTCCTCGACTACGCCGGCCTGGACGCCGCCGCGAACCGGCTGGCGCACCTGCTGGCCGCCCGCGGAGCCGGGCCCGGCACGCTGGTCGCGGTCGCCGTCCGGCGCGGCCGGCTGCTGCCCGCCGCCCTGCTCGGCGTGCTGCGCAGCGGCGCCGCCTACCTGCCGCTCGACGTCGACCAGCCGCTCGCCCGCAACCGCGGGGTGCTGGACGACGCCGGCGCCACCCTGCTGGTCGCCGAGCGGGCCACCGCCGACGACCCGCTGCTCGACGGCCGGACCGCCGTCCTGGTCGACGGCCCGGAGGCGGCCGCCGCCCCGCCGACCGCGCCGGCCCCGCCCGCCGCCGTCGGCCCGGAGGACCCGGCCTACCTGCTCTACACCTCGGGCTCCACCGGCCGCCCCAAGGGCGTCGCCGTCCCGCACCGGGCGATCGTCAACTTCCTCACCTCGATGGGCCGCGAACCCGGCCTCACCGAGAGGGACGTGATGGCCGCGGTCACCACCGTCACCTTCGACATCGCCGGCCTGGAGCTCTGGCTGCCGCTGGTCACCGGCGCCCGGGTGGAGCTCGCCGACCGCGCCACCGCCACCGACGGCCGCGCGCTGGCCGGCTGGCTGGAGCGGCGCGGCGTCACCCACCTCCAGGCCACCCCGGCGACCTGGCGCATGCTGCTGGAGGCCGACTGGCCCGGCAGCCCGGGCCTGACCGCGCTCTGCGGCGGCGAGGCGCTGACCGCCGACCTCGCCGAGGCACTGCTCAAGCGCACCGGCGCGCTGTGGAACCTCTACGGCCCGACCGAGACCACGGTCTGGTCCACCGTCCAGCGGGTCACTCCCGAACTGGCCGCCCACGGCGGGGTGGTGGCGCTCGGTGCGCCCGTCGACAACACCCGGCTCCACCTGCTGGACGCCGGCGGCCGGCCGGTGCCGGTCAACGGCGTCGGCGAGCTCTGCATCGCCGGTGCCGGCGTCGCGCTCGGCTACCACGGCCGGCCCGACCTCACCGCGGAACGGTTCACGGCCGAGCCCGGCGGCACCCCGGGCGCACGGATGTACCGCACCGGGGACCTCGCCTGCCGCCGCGCCGACGGCCGGCTGGAGTACCACGGCCGCGCCGACGCCCAGGTCAAGCTGCGGGGGTTCCGGATCGAGCTCGGCGAGATCGAGGCCGCGCTCACCGGCGTCCCCGGCGTCGGCGCGGGCGCCGCCCGGCTCGTCGACACCCCAGCCGGACCGGTGCTGGCCGGCTACGCCGTCACCGACGGCACGCTCACCGAGGAGGCGCTGCGCACCGCCCTGGTCGGCCGGCTGCCGGACTACATGGTCCCCGCCGCGCTCGTGCTGCTCGACGCGCTGCCGCTGACGCCCGCCGGCAAGGTGGACCGCGCCGCGCTGCCCGCGCCGGTCCTCGGCGGTGCCGGGGCACCGCCCGAGGGCGACTGCGAGGAACTGCTCGCCGACCTCTGGCAGGAGGTGCTCGGCGTGCCGGAGGTCTCCCGGCGCGACGACTTCTTCGCGCTCGGCGGTCACTCGCTGCTCGCCACCCGGCTGGCCGCACGGGTGCGCGACACCTTCGAGATCGACCTGCCGCTGCGCACCGTCTTCGCGGCCCGCACCCTGGCCGCGATGGCGCGCCGAATAGAGGACCAGCTGCTCGACGAGCTCGACGGACTCGACGGACTCGACGGACTCGACGGACTCGACGGACTCGACGAACCGGCCGGGCTCGACGGCCCGGACGCCGTCGGCTGGTCCGCGGACGAAACGGACGAAGCGGGCGCCGTGACCGGCGCCCGCACGGGGGAGAACGCATGACCGACCAGAACAGCGCGGGGGCCCGTCCGGCCGCCCCGCTCGACCCGGACGCCAGACGGCAGGAGCTGCTCCGCCGCCGGCTGGCCAAGGCCAGGGCCGCCAAGGAGGCCCAGCAGTCCGGCGCCGCCGCCCCCGCCCGGGGCGGCGTCCCGCGCCGGCCCGAGGGCGCCCCGGCGCTGCTCTCCTCGGCCCAGCGCCGGATGTGGTTCCTGGCCCAGTACGAGCCCGACAGCGCCGCCTACCACATCCCGCTCGCCCTCCACCTCGACGGCGAGCCCGACACCGCCGCCCTCGCCGCGGCGCTGGCCGACGTGCTGGCGCGGCACGACGTGCTGCGCACCGTCTACCGCACCGTCGACGGCGACGTCCGCCCCGAACTGCTGGACGCCGCCGGCACCGTCCTCACCACCGCCGACGTGCCGGCGGACGAGGTGGAGCGGCGGCTCGCCGACGAGGCCCGGCGGCCGTTCGACCTCGCCGCCGACCTGCCGCTGCGCGCCGTCCTGCTGCGCAGCGGCGGGAGCAGCGTGCTCAGCCTGGTGCTGCACCACATCGCCGCGGACGGCTGGTCGATCGGCGTCCTCTTCGCCGACCTCGCCACCGCCTACGCGGCCCGGCTGGAGGGTCGCGAGCCCGCGTTCGACCCGCTGCCCGTCCAGTACGCCGATGTCGCGCACTGGCAGCAGACCGGCCTCGCCGAGGAGCTGGCCCGTCAGGAGGCCTGGTGGCGGGAGCGGTTGGGCGGCGCCACCGCCACGGTCACCGTGCCCACCGACCGGCCCCGGCCGGCCGTGGCCGGCACCCGCGGCGAGCGGATCACCGCCGACTTCGGCGCCGAGCGCAGCGCCCGGGTGCGCTCGCTCGCCGAGCGCACCGGCAGCACCACGTACATGGTGCTGCTGGCGGCGCTGCAGACCGTCCTGTCCCGCTACACCGGTGCCGAGGACGTGGTGGTCGGCACCCCGGTCGCCGGGCGCACCCGCAGCGAGACCGAGCCGCTGGTCGGCTGCTTCGTCAACACCCTCGCGATGCGCACCGACCTCTCCGGCGACCCGACCGTCCGGCAGCTGCTGGAGCGGGTCCAGGAAGGGACGCTCGGCGCGTTCGGCCACCAGGACCTGCCGTTCGAGCGGCTGGTCGACGCGCTGGGCCTGGAGCGGGAGCTCGCGCACACCCCGCTCTTCCAGGTCATGCTCAACGTCCACAACCAGGCCGAGGCCACCGTCCGGCTGCCCGGTCTGAAGGCCGACTGGCGGCCCGTCGGAACCGACACCGCCAAGTTCGACCTCTCCGTGGCCGTCGTCGACCAGGGCGGCGACCTCACCGCCGACCTCGTCTGGCGCAGCGAGCTGTACGACGAGGCGACCGTCCGCCGCGTCTTCGGCCACCTCACCACGGTGCTCGACGCGATGGCCGAGGACCTCGACCGCCCGCTCGCCGAACTGCCCCTGCTCACGCCCGCCGAGGAGCGCCTGCTCACCGAGTGGGACGACACCGTGCGCGGCTGGGACCTCGGCGACACCCTGCACGGCCTGGTCGAGGAGCAGGCCCGGCGCACCCCCGACGCGCCGGCCGTCCGCGGGGCCGACGGCGTGCTCGACTACGCCGGGCTCGACGGCCGGGCCAATGCGCTGGCCCTGCGGCTGCGCGCGCTCGGGGTCGGCCCGGACCGTCCCGTCGGCCTGCTGATGGAGCGCTCGGCCGCGCTGGTCGTCGGCATGCTCGGCATCCTCAAGGCCGGCGGCGCCTACCTGCCGCTCGACCCGGTCTACCCGGACGAGCGGATCCGCGCCCTGCTGGCCTCCGCCGGGGCCGCGGCGGTGGTCACCACCGAGGACCTCGCGGGCCGGCTCGACGCCGCCACCCCGGTGGTCGTCCCGGACGGCTCGACCGCCGCGCGCGGGCCCGAGGTGGACGTCCGCCCCGAGCACCTCTGCTACCTGATCTTCACCTCCGGCTCCACCGGCGCGCCCAAGGGCGTCGCCGTCGAGCACCGCAACTACCTCAACTACCTGCACGGCCTGCGCGAGCGGATCGGCGGTGACCAGCAGGGCTGGAACTGGGCGCTGGTCTCCACCTTCGCCGCCGACCTCGGCACCACCAACGTGTTCGGCGCGCTCACCGGCGGCGGCTGCCTGCACCTGCTCACCCGCGACCAGGCCACCGACCCGGAGGCCTTCGCCGCCTACGCGGCCGAGCACCGGATCGACGCGATGAAGCTGGTCCCCAGCCACCTGGAGGGCCTCGCCGCGCACGGCGCCGGCCTCGGCGGGATCCTGCCCGGCCGGCTGCTGATCTGCGCCGGCGAGGCGCTGCGGCCGGACCTGGTCGCCCGGATCCGGGCGGCGCGCCCCGACCTGCTCCTGCACAACCACTACGGGCCGACCGAGACCACCGTCTCCATGCTCGGTGCCCCCGTCCCCGCCGACCTGGGGGACGCGGCCACCGCGCCGCTCGGCCGGCCCTTCGGCAACGTCGGCGCGCACGTCCTGGACGCCCGGCAGCGGTGCGTCCCGGTGGGAGTCCCCGGCGAGCTGTACGTCTCCGGCGGGGGCGTCGCCCGCGGCTACCTCGGCCGGGACGACCTGACCGCCGAGCGCTTCACCCAGGTGCGGGGCCGGCGCTGCTACCGCACCGGCGACCTGGTCCGGCGGCGCCCGGACGGCGCGATCGAGTTCCTCGGTCGGGTCGACCACCAGGTCAAGATCCGCGGCTTCCGGGTCGAGATCGGCGAGGTCGAGGCCGAGCTGACCGGCCGCCCCGAGGTGCGCGAGGCCGTGGTGGTCGCCCGCGGCGAGGGCGCCGCCCGCAACCTGGTCGGCTACCTGGTGCCCGCCGACCCGGCCGCCGCCCCCGACCCGGGCGAGCTGCGCGCCGCGCTGCGCAGCCGCCTTCCCGACTACATGGTGCCGGCCGCCCTGGTCGTCCTGGACGCCCTGCCGCTGAACGCCAACGGCAAGGTCGACCGGGCCGCCCTGCCGGAGCCGGTCGCCGTCCAACCCGCCTCGGGCGGCGGCGAACTCGCCACGGCGACCGAGCACGAGGTGGCCGCCGCCTACCGGAGCGTTCTCGCCGCCGACGGGATCGGCGCCGCGGACGACTTCTTCGCGCTCGGCGGCGACTCCTTCTCCGCGGTGCACGCCGTCCGCCTGATCGGTCGCGGCCTCTCGGTGATCGACCTGTTCCAGCACCCCACCGTCCGCGAGCTCGCCGCGCTGCTCGACGCCCGGGCCGGCGGCACCGCGGACGAGGGCCCGCGCACCCTGCTGCACAAGCTCACCCGCGGCAACGCTCCCGCCGGGCTGAACGTCGTCTGCGTGCCCTACGGCGGCGGCAGCCCGATCACCTTCCAACCGCTCGCCGACGCCCTGCCGGCCGGCCACCGGCTCTACGCCGTCGAGCTGCCCGGCCACGACCCGAGCCGACCGGACGACGAGCTCGCCGAACTCGAATCCCTGGCCGACCGGTTGACCGAGCAGATCACCGAGCGGATCGACGGCCCGGTGCTGCTCTACGGCCACTGCCTCGGCGGCGCGCTCGCCACCGCGCTCGGCTCCCGGCTGGAGGCGGCCGGCGTCGAGCTGCGCGGCGTCGCCCTCGGCGGGACCTTCCCCGCGGCCCGGCTGCCCGGCCGGTTCGCCGAGTGGATGGCCAAGCGGCTGCCCGGCGACCGGATGCTCTCCAACCGCTCCTACCTCGACTACCTGCGCGCCATGGGCGGTTTCACCGACGTCTACGACCAGGCCGAGCAGGACTTCCTGGTCCGGGCGCTGCGCCACGACGTCCGGCAGGCCGAGGAGTTCTACACCCGCGCCTACGGGGACGCGCGGCCGGCGCCGATCGCGGCGCCGATCCTGTGCGTGGTCGGCGAGAAGGACCGCGCCACCCAGCTCTACGAGGAGCGGTACGCCGAGTGGGAGCACTTCGGCGACACCGTCGACCTGGCCGTGATCCCGCGCGCCGGGCACTACTTCCTCAAGCACCAGGCGGACGAACTCGCCCGGGTCATCTCCGAGTTCGGTGCCACCGGCGCGGTGGCCGAGCAGGTCGCGGCCAAGCGCCCGGCCGCCCGGGCCGACCTCTCCACCTTCGCCAAGGTGGCGATCGGGCAGTTCGTCTCGATGATCGGCACCAGCCTCTCCACCTTCGCGCTGGGCGTCTGGGTCTACCAACGGACCGGTTCGGCCTTCGACTTCGCGATGATCTCGGTGGTCGCGGTGCTGCCGGCCGTCCTCCTGCTCCCGATCGCGGGCGCGGTGGCCGACCGCGTCGACCGGCGAAGGATCATGATCGTCACCGACACCGTGGCCGCCGCCGGCATGCTCTCGCTCGGGCTGCTGCTCTGGGCCGATCTGCTGGAGGTCTGGCACATCTACGTGGTGGCCTGCATCGGCGCGGTGTGCTCGGCCTTCCAACGCCCCGCCTACCTCGCGGCGATCACCCAGCTCGTCCCCAAGCGCTACCTGGGTCAGGCCAACGGACTGGCCCAACTCGGCACCGGGGCGGGTGACATGATGGCCGTCCTGGCCGGCGGCGTGCTGGTTTCGCTGATCGGCCTGCACGGCGTGGTGCTCTTCGACATGGCGACGTTCCTCACCGGCGTCACCTGCCTGCTGCTGGTGCGCTTCCCGGACGCGATGTTCGACAAGCAGGAGGAGCCGCTGCTGCGCGAGGTCGTCACCGGCTGGCGCTACATCGTCCGCCGGCACAGCCTGGTCGCCATGGTGGTCTTCTTCGTCGTCTTCAACTACCTGTTCGCAGTGGCCACCGTGCTGATCACCCCGATGGTGCTGGCCGGCGGATCCGCCGTCCAGCTCGGCGTGGTCACCGCCGTGGGCGGGGTCGGCGCGATGACCGGCGCGCTGGTGATGGCCCTGTGGGGCGGCACCCGGCGGCGCGCCGTCGGCATGATCGGCTTCACCTCGGTGGTCGGCCTGGCCGCCGTCGTGGCCGGCAGCCGGCCGCAGGCCGCGGTCACGGCCTGCGGGCTCTTCGTCCTCTGGGCCGCCCTGATGATCCTCAACTCGCACTGGATGGCGCTGATCCAGACCAAGGTCGGGATGGAGCTGCAGGGCCGGGTCCTGGCCACCAACCAGATGCTCGCCATGTCGATGATGCCGCTCGGCTTCCTCACCGCCGGGCCGCTCTCCGACCACGTCTTCGAGCCGCTGATGCGCCCCGGGGGCGCGCTCGCCGACTCGGTCGGCATGGTCCTCGGCACCGGTCCGGGCCGCGGTGCCGGCCTGCTGCTCGTGCTGGTCGGCCTCGTGCTGGCGGTCTGGGGCCTGCTGGGCCTCGCCTACCGCCCGCTGCGCCTGATCGAGGACCTGCTGCCGGACGCCCTGCCGGACGCCGAGATCGGCGACAAGGACGCCATCCAGGCCGAGGCCGACCGCCTGCTGGCCCTCGCCGAGGCCGCCCGCTCGGGCGGTGCGGACGCCGTGGTCCCCGGCGCCCGCCCCGCGCCCGCCGCGGACCGGTCCGAGAACCGCGTCCCCGCCGGCGCCGGCCGGTAGCCCCACCTCGCGGGCCCGTCCCGGCCCGTCCCGCCCCGCTGCCCGACCCCGGGCAGCGGGGCGGATGCTTGTCGAGTGACCGTGAGTGACTGGTGAGATGCGAGTGGTGATCATGCCGTTCGTGTGCGACGCTCCGGGCGGAGGTAGCACCATGACCAAGAACCGCCGGGACATCAACTCCCTGAGTCAGACCGAGCTGGACGACTACATCCACGCGATCGGGATCCTTCGCGCTCGTTCGGCGGCCGACCCGGACGACCCCACCGGGTACGACTTCCAGGCCGCCCTGCACAACGACATGTTCGTCGGCCCCTGCGAGCACGGCAGCGACCTCTTCCTGCCGTGGCACCGTTCGCACCTCTACCACTTCGAAAAGCTGCTCCAGGAGTCCGACCCGCCGCGGACGGCCGACGTCACGCTGCCGTACTGGGACTGGCTCCACCCTGAGCCGACCGGGAAGTTCCCGCCTGCCTTCGCCCTGCCCGGCCTCGCCGCCGAGCGCAACGAGGTGGCGACCGACCTGCCGCCCGACACCCTGGAGATCGTCACGCAGGAGACCGACCAGGGGGCGTTCGGCGGCTACCCGGCGGCGCACCCGGGTGGCGACTACGGACGCCTGGAACTCGGCCCGCACAACTACATGCACGGGGTGTTCATCGGCGGGGCCATGGGAGACCCGTCGACGGCCGCACAGGACGCGATCTACTTCAGCTTCCACACCTTCATCGACCTGCTCTGGGCCGAGTGGCAGCGCCGCAACGGCGCTCCGCCCCTCACCTCGCCCGACCACGACCTGCGCGGCTTCCTCTCCCAGGCCAAGCACAAGGTGGCGGACTTCGCCGACACCGTGGCGCTGGGCTACGAGTACGAGTACACCGACCGGCTGAAGAGCGCCTTCGCGGTGCCGGTGCCCGCGCCGGTCGAGCGCACCCTGCTCGCCACCCGGCCGCTCAGCCTGGTCTCGGCGCCGGACTTCGCGACGCAGATGCGGGAGGCGTCCCGGGCCCAGTTCGGTCTGGTGGCCGCGCCGGAGGAGGGCCGGGAGGCGGTGGTCCGCCTCGACGAGCTGAAGATCCCGCTGACCGGCAGCTACCTGCTGCACGCGTACGTACACCCGCGCGACGTCCCGTTCCGTGCGGACGACGCGGAGTTCGCCGACCGCTACGGCGTCGGCTACGCCGTGCTGTGGCGGGCCCACGCGGGCCCGGCGGACGGTGGTCACGAGCACGAAGCGGGCCACGACCACGGCGGCCGGCAGCCGCACCCCCACCACCCGAGCTCCTGCACCGTCCGGTTCGACGTGACGGCGGTCCTGGCGGAGGCACCGGAGGCCCTCGGGACGCACGTCCTGACCCTCCAGTACAGCCCCGCGCCCACCGGCACCGGTCAGCCGCAGCGCCCGCCCGAGCTGGTCCAGGAGGTCGCCCTGAAGGACGTCGTGATGGAGGTGTACGGCTGATGCGCACTCCGGTGTACGAGCTCCACATCAGGCCGCTGTTCCGGGCCACCGACCGGGAGCACATGGCCTTCTCCCTCGACCTCTGGGACTACGACTCCGTGGTCGCCAACGCCGATGACGTCCTCGCCCGCGTCGACGGCGCCGGGATGCCCCCGGACGACAGCGGCGGGCCCTGGCCCGAGGAGTGGATCGCGCTCTTCCGCCGCTGGCACGAGAGCGGACACAAGCGCCTGGAGGTCGGCACGGGGGAGTTCACCCTCGCCCGGACGCCCACCGCCGTGACCGTCACCGCGACCGGGACGTTCCCCGGCCCCGGCTTCGAGGGCTGGCTCCAGCTGGAGAGCGAGACGGACAGCGCGAAGACCTACGTCCTCTACTTCGAGGCTCCGGACAGCCCGGGCGCCGGCACACCCGCCGCGTTCACCCGGAAGGAACGGTACAAGGCCACCGACACCCGCGCCGTCTTCGTGCACGACAGCAACGGGGTGCACGAGCTGCACTGAGCCCGCCGCCCCCTCCGCCAGCCCGGGCCGAGCCCGCCGAGCCGAAGCCGGCCCGGCGGGTCCGCCGTGCGCGTCCTACTGGGCGCGCCGGATGGAGTAGTTGAACTGCGCCGTGCCGAAACTGCGCATCAGCCGCAGCCAGAACGGCATCATCATCTCCATGCCCCGGGCGCCGGCGATGTCCCCGAGGTCGATCACCCACTCCGCCGGCCAGCCGAACTCGCCGAGCAGGGCGACGGCCTCGGCCTTGGCGCCGGCGTCGTTCCCGGCGATGAACAGGTTGTGCTCGCCCCCCAGCCGGCCCGGGTCGACCATCAGCGGTGCGGTGACCGTGTTGAGCGCCTTCACCACCTTGGCGTCGGGGAACTCCCGCTGGATCCGCTCGCCCACGCTGTCCGTGTTGACCGGGTCCAGCGAGACCTCGCCCTCGGCCGAGAAGACCAGCGGGTTGGAGACGTCCACCAGCAGCTTGCCGGCCAGCCGCTCGGCGCCGGCCGCCCGCAGGGCCGCCAGCGAGACCGTCCCCGAGGTCGCGTTCAGCACCACCTCGCCGAAGGCCGCCGCGTCCGCGAACGTCCCCGCGTGCCCGGTCGGGCCCGCCTGCTCCGCCCAGGCCAGGCCGGTCTCGTTGTCCTTGGTCCGCGAGCCCAGCGTCACCTCGTGGCCGAGCGCCACCAGCTTGTCCGCGATGGTGCGGCCGACCGTGCCGGTGCCGATGATTCCGAATCGCACAGTTTCTCCGTCTCTCCGGGCCCGTGCCCCGTGACCCGGGCCGCGATGACGATAGTTCAACCGGCCCGCTCCGCGCGGGAAACAGCCGCGAACGGGCGACCGCCGACTGGACCACCCCCGCTGGTGGCGGCCGGTCCGCCGCCGAACCATGGTCGCCATGAACCGAACCAACAGACCGTACGCCCGGGCCGCCGCCCTGCTCGCAGGCCTCGCGCTGCTCGTCCCCGCCGGCGCGGCCCGCGCCGACGTCACGACCGTCTCCTTCGGCACCGACCGTACCGCCTGGGACCGCAACGAGCCGGGCCTCTCGCCCGAGGAGGTCGCCGCGTCCGACTTCGGCGTCCGCTTCTCCGTGCCGCTCGACGGCCAGGTCTTCGCGCAGCCGCTGGTGATCGGCCCGACCGTGGTGGTGGCCACCGAGACCAACCACGTCTACGGGATCGAGGCGAGGACCGGGAAGATCACCTGGCACCGGGCGATGGGCGCGGCCTGGCCCTCCGCCGCGATCGGCTGCTCCGACCCGGGCCCCAACGTCGGCACCACCTCCACCCCGGTGTACGACCCGGCGACCGGCACCGTCTACCTCACCAGCAAGGTCAACGACGGCCCCGACGACAAGCACCCGCACTACTACGTGCATGCCGTCGACGCGCAGACCGGCGCCGAGCGCAGCGGCTGGCCGGTCACCGTCCAGGGCGACCCGGTCAACGCCCCGGGCAAGCCGTTCAACGCCTACCGCTCGCTCCAGCGCCCCGGACTCCTGCTGCTCGACGGCTCGATCTACTTCGGCTTCGGCTCGCTCTGCGGCATCGGCGACTACATCGGCACCCTGGCCGGCCTCGACACCCGCACCCGAAAGCTCACCCTCTGGTCCACGGTGGCCGGCTCCGACACCCAGCGGGCCTCCATCTGGATGGCCGGCAGCGGCCTCGTCTCCGACGGCCCCGGGCGGATCATCCTGGCCACCGCGAACGGCCAGGGCGCCGGCGCCTCGCCCGCGCAGGGCCCCGGCAGCAAGCCGCCCGGCGGCCTCGGCGAGTCGGTGATCCGCTTCGCGGTGAACAGCGACGGCACCTTCGCGCCGAAGGACTTCTTCAGCCCCACCAACAACGCCACCCTCGACAAGAAGGACACCGACCTCGGCTCCGGCGGCCCGGTCGCCCTCCCGTCGTCCGTCTTCGGCACCCCCGCCCACCCCCGGCTGCTGGTCCAGGTCGGCAAGGACGGCCGGATCTTCCTGCTCGACCGGGACGACCTCGGCGGCATGGGGCAGGGCCCCGGCGGAACCGACAAGGCGGTCGGCGTCACCGGCCCCTACGGCGGCGTCACCGGCCCCTACGGCGGCGTCTGGGGCCACCCCGCCGTCTGGGGCGGCGACGGCGGGTACGTCTACACCGTGGAGAACTTCGGCAAGCTGCGCGCCCTGAAGTACTCCGTCGACTCCGCCGGGAACCCGCGGCTGACCAGCGCCGGAACCAGCGCCGAGGACTTCCTCAAGATGTCCGGCTCACCCGTCGTCACCTCCGACGGCACCCGCTCCGGCTCGGCCCTGGTCTGGGTGATCTGGTCCGGCACCGGGCAGTACGGCGAGGGCGGCGAGCTGCGCGCCTACGACCCGGTGCCGGTCGGCGGCACGCTGAAGCTGCGCCGCTCCTTCGCGCTCGGGACGGTCAGCAAGTTCTCCGTCCCCGCCACCGACAAGGGCCGGATCTACGTGGGCACCAAGGACCACCACCTGGTCGCCCTCGGCCGCCCCTCGGCCTTCGCCTGACCGGCGGGCGCGGGGTCCCCGGGCGTGTCCGGGGGGATCGCGCCCGGGGACCCGCGGGCGGCCGAACGGTGTCGGCGGACGGACCGCGGCGACGCCGGGAGATCCGGCGTTCCCGGTGCTCAGCGGCCCCGGGTCACCACGAAGCCGGGCAGCGCCAGCAGGAACTCCCGGGCCTCGGCGGCCTCGTCGGACGCCTCGGCCGGGGCGGGCGCGGTCTCCATCACCTCGGCGATCTCCCGCTCGGCGGCGGCCACCAGACCGTCCGCCGCCGCCCGGGCGCTCTCCACGCACCCGTACGCGATCAGCCGCTCCGACAGCCAGCGGACCTCCTCCGCCGCACCCGGGCCCCGCTGCGCCCGCGTTCCCTCCAGGTAGCGCTCGGTGCGGGCGCGCTCCGCCGGGGTGCAGCGCTCCAGCAGGTGGATCAGCAGCAGCGTGCGCTTGCCCTCCCAGAGGTCCCCGGCGATCTCCTTGCCGTAGTCGGCCAGCGTGCCGACCAGGTTGAGCACGTCGTCCTGGATCTGGAAGGCCGCGCCCAGGTACCAGCCGAACCGGTCCAGCCGGGTGGCCTCGGTCTGCGCACCCTCGGCGACGAGCAGACCGGCGCGGCACGGGTAGAGGAAGGTGTACCAGGAGGTCTTCTTGAGACACATCCGGTAGTAGTCGGCGGGCGCCAGGTCGCACGCGTTGTCGCGGATCCAGGCGATCTCCAGGGCCTGCCCCTCCAGCGACTGGCGGCACATCAGCTCCGTCTCCTCGAAGAGCCGCCAGGCCAGCTCGGCGCCGAGCTCCCGCCGGTTGGCCATCAGCCGGCGCAGTCCGAGCAGGTTGGTCGCGTTGCCGACGTTCAACGCCACCTCGACCCCGTACGCGGCGGAGAGCGTCGGCAGGCCCCGGCGCAGCTCGCTGCCGTCCTGGATGTCGTCGTGGATCAGGAACGCGTTGTGGAACATCTCGACCGTCACCGCGGGGTTGAGCGCCCGCTCCGGCCGGCCGCCGAAGGCCTCGCAGGTGGCCAGGCAGAGCGCACCCCGCAGCCCCTTGCACGGCCGGACGGGGTAGTCGCCCGCCAGGTCGTAGAGGTACGGCGGGCTCTGCTCGGGGATGTGCCGCAGCAGTTCGGCGACGGTCCGCTCGCGGTAGCGGGCGAGGACCCGGTCGACCAGCGGCTCGGCGTCGGCGATCGCCCGCGCCGGCCCCGTCACCCCCGCGGGCCTTCGGCACCGTCGCCGGACGCGGCCTCATCGCGCTCGGGGCCGAAGGTGGCGCGCAGCGACCGGTTGGCGAAGGCCGGGGCCAGGGTGCTCAGGTTGAGCAGGAGGTCGAGGATGTCGTGGGCGTTGGCGGTCAGCTGCCGGGTCTGCTCGGCGGCGTCGCCACGGGTGCCGTCCTGGACCCGGGCGCTGACGGCGTCGATCAGCTGGTGGGTGTTCTCCGAGACCCGGCGGACCAGGCGGCGGAACTCCTCCTCGTCGACGCGGTGTTCGGAGGTGAGCCGGGTACCGGCGGCCTTCGCGTCCGCCAGCCCGGCGGCCAGCTCGCGCTCCAGCACCGCGGCGGCCTCCATCACCGCCCGCGAACCCTGCTCGCCCAACTCGCTGAACCGACCTGCGTCGGGCATGACGGACCTCCTGCTTCGTGCTCCGGACGGCCCGGGGCGGCGGGGCCGGCGGCAGGGCAGAGCGCCGCCTCGATCGCAGATCGTACCTTCTCGTGCGCGGAGCGTGTCCACGGACCCGGCTCCGGCGCGCCCTCCGGCTCGGGGCGGCGGCCCAGGGGCGCAGGGCGGCGGCTCGGGGCGGGTTCCGGCTGTCCCCCCGGCTGCGGGCTCGGCCTGCTCGGGCGCGGGCGGCGGTCGGGGCGGGCCCCGGCGCGTCGCGGGTCGCCGCCGCCGCGGTCACTGGTAGTAGTTGCGTGGCTGTGCCGAGGGATCGTGTGGTGCCGGGCGGCCGACTCGACGAAGGTGTGCGCCGCTGCCGCCGTGCTGCTCGCCGCGGTGCCCGGGTTCTGGACAAGGAGCGGTCATGGGTGGCAGGCAGCGCCGGCCGAGAGTGCGGAGCCCCCGGCCGGGCGGGAGTGCCGGGGCCGGCCGGGTGCGGGTGGACGCCCGGGTGGAGATCGCCCGCCTGGAGGGCTACCTGGCCTGGGAGGCGGAGGTGTCGGCGGCCGATCGGGACGCCAAGGCCTTCGCCGCACAGTTCTCCTGGCTTTCGTCGGGAGAGCGGGAGAGCCTCGAACAGGCCTACGCAGTCGAGCGGTTGCGCTATGCCGAGGACGTCGTCGACCGCGCCGTGGAGCGATGCCGGCAGCTCGCGGCCCGTTACCGGGAGGAATGCCACAGGATCTGCGCCCGCTGGGCGGCGGTCTGCCTCTCGGTCGCGTTCGGCGTGGTGCTGATCGCCGTGGCGCCGTTCGCGCTGCGTCCCTGACCGGCCGTCCGCCCACCGGCCGTCCGCCCACCGGCCGTCCGCCCACCGGCCGACCGGCCACCGGCCGTCGGCCCACCGGCCGACCGGCCGACTTCCGGCCCGGAACGCCGGGGCCCGCCGCACCGTCGAGGTGTGGCGGGCCCGGGTTCGCCGGTCGCGGGATCAGTGGTGGCCGTGGCCGCTCGCGATCTCCTGGTGCTCCTCGGCGGTGGGGG
>NZ_JAKNTA010000002.1:177967-306351 GCF_022288725.1 Kitasatospora sp. A2-31
CGGCCTGCTCGGGCGCGGGCGGCGGTCGGGGCGGGCCCCGGCGCGTCGCGGGTCGCCGCCGCCGCGGTCACTGGTAGTAGTTGCGTGGCTGTGCCGAGGGATCGTGTGGTGCCGGGCGGCCGACTCGACGAAGGTGTGCGCCGCTGCCGCCGTGCTGCTCGCCGCGGTGCCCGGGTTCTGGACAAGGAGCGGTCATGGGTGGCAGGCAGCGCCGGCCGAGAGTGCGGAGCCCCCGGCCGGGCGGGAGTGCCGGGGCCGGCCGGGTGCGGGTGGACGCCCGGGTGGAGATCGCCCGCCTGGAGGGCTACCTGGCCTGGGAGGCGGAGGTGTCGGCGGCCGATCGGGACGCCAAGGCCTTCGCCGCACAGTTCTCCTGGCTTTCGTCGGGAGAGCGGGAGAGCCTCGAACAGGCCTACGCAGTCGAGCGGTTGCGCTATGCCGAGGACGTCGTCGACCGCGCCGTGGAGCGATGCCGGCAGCTCGCGGCCCGTTACCGGGAGGAATGCCACAGGATCTGCGCCCGCTGGGCGGCGGTCTGCCTCTCGGTCGCGTTCGGCGTGGTGCTGATCGCCGTGGCGCCGTTCGCGCTGCGTCCCTGACCGGCCGTCCGCCCACCGGCCGTCCGCCCACCGGCCGTCCGCCCACCGGCCGACCGGCCACCGGCCGTCGGCCCACCGGCCGACCGGCCGACTTCCGGCCCGGAACGCCGGGGCCCGCCGCACCGTCGAGGTGTGGCGGGCCCGGGTTCGCCGGTCGCGGGATCAGTGGTGGCCGTGGCCGCTCGCGATCTCCTGGTGCTCCTCGGCGGTGGGCTTGGTGATCTGGCTGCCCCGGCCGTAGAAGCCGCGGGAGAGCTTGACCCGGGTGCGCTCCAGCAGGCCGACCTTGCGGGGCACGCCGTTCTCGTCGACCTCGGGCGGCAGCTTGTGCGGCTGCGGCTGCTCGTGCGAGGTGAGCGTGTACAGCCGGTCCTGCGGCAGCGGGGCGTGCACCTCGACGTACTCGCCGTGCTGCAGCCGCTGGATGACGCCGGTCTCCCGGCCGTGCAGCACCTTCTCCTTGTCCCGGCGCTGCAGGCCGAGGCACCACCGCTTGGTGATCACGAAGATCACCACGGGGACCACGAAGAAGCCGATCCGGGCGGCGTTGGTGATGGCGTTGATCGACAGGTGGAAGTGGGTGGCGAGCAGGTCGTTGCCGCCGGCGGCGAGCAGGACCAGGTAGAGGCTGATCCAGGCCGCACCGAACGCCGTCCGGACCGGTGCGTTGCGCGGGCGGTCCGCGATGTGGTGCTCGCCGCGGTCGCCGGTGATCCACGCCTCGAGGAACGGGTAGGCCCAGATCGCCACCAGCACCAGCGGGAAGATCATCAGCGGGACGAACACCCCCATGTTGAGGGTGTGGCCCCACAGGCCGATCTCCCAGCCCGGCATGATGCGGATCAGGCCTTCGGAGTAGCCCATGTACCAGTCGGGTTGGGCGTCCGTGGAGACCTGGTCGGGCCGGTAGGGCCCGTACGCCCAGATCGGGTTCACGGTGGCGATCGCCGACATGAAGGCGATGACGCCGAACACCAGGAAGAAGAACCCGCCGGCCTTGGCCATGTAGACCGGCATCAGCGGCATGCCGATGACGTTCTGCTCGGTCCGGCCGGGCCCCGCGAACTGGGTGTGCTTGTGGTAGAAGACCAGGATCAGGTGGGCCACCAGCAGACCCAGCATGATCCCCGGGATCAGCAGGATGTGCACGGTGAACAGCCTCGGCACGATGTCGACGCCGGGGAACTGGCTGCCGAAGAGGAAGAACATCAGGTAGGTGCCGACGATCGGCACGGCGAGGACCGCGCCCTCCATGAACCGGATTCCGGTGCCGGAGAGCAGGTCGTCGGGCAGCGAGTAGCCCATGAACCCGTCGAACATGCCGAGGATGAGCAGTCCGGCCCCGAAGAGCCAGTTGAGCTCGCGCGGCTTGCGGAACGCGCCGGTGAAGAAGACGCGCATCATGTGCACCAGCATGGCGGCGACGAACACGATCGCCGACCAGTGGTGGATCTGCCGCATCAGCAGGCCGCCGCGGATGTCGAAGCTGATGTTCACCGTCGAGCGGTAGGCCTCGGACATCTGGATGCCGCGGAGCGGGATGTACTGCCCTTCGTAGATCACCTCGGCCATGGAGGGCTTGAAGAAGAGCGTCAGCCAGACGCCCGTCAGGATGATGATGACGAAGGTGTACAGGGCGATCTCGCCCAGCATGAAGGACCAGTGGTCCGGGAAGATCTTGCGGAGGTTCGACTTGGCCAGGGCGTAGATCCCCAGCCTGCCGTCGGTCCAGTCGGCGAGGGCCTCGACCTTGTTGGCGGGCTCGGCCCGCGTGCTGGTGACCGGTCCCGGGCTCGACTGCTGGTCGGCTCTCACGACGGGCTCCCCGGCGTCCGCTGCGAACCGACCGGGGAGCCTGCCTGCGGGGCTGCCGGCCGGCGGAGTGTTGTGATCATGGGACCTCTCGATACGGGGCGGCCGGGAGGTCCGGCGTCGCGGATCCGCCGATCCGCCGGCCCCGTTGCTCAAAGTGATGGAGCGCTTACTCTGCCATGCTGTCGGCAGCGGGCCGCCTGTGCACGTCCATCGGCCCGTCCGGCGGCTCGTGTCGGTCCGTCCGGGGGGTCTTCGCACCGTTCGGCCGCCGGTGGGGGGTGCCAGGGGCCGCCCGAGTGCTGGTGGCGTCTCGCGGAACCGTTTCGCCGCGCGCCGTACGCCGGGAACGCGTGGTCCCCGTCCTACGCTGCGCCAATGGTGGATCACCGTGAACTCTTCGAGGACGTGACCGCGACCCTGGCCCAGGCCGGGTTCGACACCGGGCAGGGGCCGTCCGGCCTGCGGATCGGCCACCGGCCGCAGGGCGTGGTGGTCGGTTGGACGCCGACGGAGGCGTGCGCCGACGGCCCGTCCGGGGGGCCGGACGGCGGGGAGGCGAGGGACGGCGTCGGCGTGGCGGACGGCGCGGCGGGCCCACTCCCGGCCGAGATCGTCCGGACGGCGGTGAGCGGCGCCGTCGCCGTCGTCCTGCGGGCCTCCGGCTACCAGGTGACCGAGACCGGGCCCGACGGCGTGCTGGTCACCGCCGGCCCGCCGCCGGCCGAGACCCCGCCCGATGCGCGGGCCGAGGCGGCGGCCGTCCCCGAGCAGTGGTGGGGCTGACGGCGGCGTCGGCACAGCAGCGATCCGGCCCCGTTGCGGTGCCGGGGCGGCGCCGTCGCCGGGCCGGGTCAGTCCGCGGGGGCGGCGCGGCGGGAGGGCAACAGTTCGGCGATGTCGTGCGGCAGCACGGCGGCGATCTTGTCCATCAGCTCAGGCGCGAGCGCCGCGTCCAGGACTTCGAGGACGGCGGCCGACTCCCGGATCCCGCCGTCGTCGCTCGTCCCCGCCCGGGCCGCGACCCGGCCGGCGAAGACGGTCAGGCTGAACCGCTCGCCGGAGGCGTGGGCCAGTCCGTGTTCCTCCGCGCGGTGTGCGGTCTCCCGCACGGGGGTCGCCAGCTCGGGCGGGAGCTGGGCGGCGACGTGCGTGGCGAGCCCGGCCGGGAGGCGCTCGCCCAGCGTCTGCAGGACGGCCGCGGTGGCGCGCGCGGCGGCGGCCCGGTCCGGTAGGCCGGTGAGCTGCTGCACGGTGGCGATGATCTCGTCGTACTTCATGGCCGAGTCCCCTTCCGCCCGCCCCGGCGAAGCTCTGTCTGCGAGGCTACGCCGCCCACTTCAAGGGCTGCCACAGCACCGCGCCCCCGGGACCCACAGGTCGCCGTCCGGCCCCGGTACCCCGGGCAGGACCGCGACGGCTCGACCGCGCGCGCCCGACCGGATGAGCGGGGCTGTGGCACCGCCTATGGTGGAAGGACCCGGCGGACGCGGGCGCGAGGAGCGGATCCCGAGGGAGCGTCGCATGCCGAAGAACGAGGACCGGACGACCGAGCCCGGCGATCTGACCGTCTCCGCCCGCCCCTGGTCCGGCGGGACCGTGCTGACCCTGCGCGGCGAGCTGGACCTCGGCTCCGTCGACCGCCTCGACTCCGCGCTCGACTCCGCGCTGCAGACCGCCGGCACGACCGTCGTGATCGACTGCGGCGGTCTGGACTTCTGCGACTCGACCGGCCTGAACGCGATGCTGCGGGGGCGGGCGATCGCCGACGCCGGTGGCAGCCGGATCGAACTCGTGCGCCCCAGCCCGCTCGTCCTGCGGATGCTCGAACTCACCGGCGCCAAGGATGCCTTCCGGATCCGCGATGAGCCGCCCGACTGACCGGCTGCCACGCCCCGGGCCGGTGCGCCGCCGTCCCGGGGGGGGCGTGGCAGCCGGCCTCCGCCACCTGTCACCGCGCGCGAACGGATGGCAGAGTGGTAGCTGGGGCGGCGTAGCCGCTCCCGCGGCCCGGTGGCGTCCGGACGGCCCGCCCCGCCGTACGGACGATCCGTCGATCCGGAGGACGGTACCCGTGAGCGATGCACCGGTGACGCCCCCGTACGGGCGCGGGCCAGTACCGGAGGACGCGGAGCAGCAGGCCCGGGCCGCCGACCAGGGCCTGCGGCAGTTGCTGGCCGGCCTGACGGCGGTGCGCGACGGCGACTTCCGCACCCGGCTGGCCCCCGGGCAGCCCGGGGTGCTCGGGGAGATCGCCGACGTCTTCAACGGCATGGCCGACCAGCTCTCCCGGGTGGCCGCCGAGGTGACCAGGGTGGCGCGGGAGGTGGGCACCGAGGGGCGGCTCGGCGGGCAGGCCGACGTCCGGGACGTCTCCGGGACGTGGCGTGACCTCACCGAGTCCGTCAACGCGATGGCGGGGAACCTGACCTGGCAGGTGCGCAACATCGCGCAGGTGACCACGGCGGTGGCCCGCGGCGACCTCACCCAGAAGATCGAGGTGGATGCGCGCGGCGAGATCCTGGAGCTGAAGATCACCGTCAACACCATGGTCGACCAGCTCTCCTCGTTCGCCGACGAGGTGACCAGGGTGGCGCGGGAGGTGGGCACCGACGGTCGGCTCGGCGGGCAGGCGCAGGTGCCCGCGGTGGCCGGTACCTGGCGCGACCTGACCGACTCGGTCAACTCCATGGCGGGCAACCTGACCAGCCAGGTCCGGGCGATCGCCCAGGTGGCGACCGCCGTCGCCGAGGGCGATCTGACCCAGAAGGTCTCGGTCGCGGCGCGCGGCGAGATCCTGGAGCTGAAGACGACCATCAACACGATGGTCGACCGGCTCTCCTCGTTCGCCGGCGAGGTGACCAGGGTGGCGCGGGAGGTGGGCACCGACGGTCGGCTCGGCGGGCAGGCCGACGTCCGCGACGTCTCCGGGACGTGGCGTGACCTCACCGAGTCCGTCAACGTCATGGCGGAGAACCTCACGGCGCAGGTGCGCTCGATCGCCGAGGTGACCACCGCGGTCGCCGAGGGCGACCTCACGCAGAAGATCCGGGTCGACGCCCGGGGCGAGATCCTGGAGCTCAAGGAGACCATCAACACGATGGTCGACCAGCTCTCCGCCTTCGCCGACGAGGTCACCCGGGTCGCCCGGGAGGTCGGCACCGCCGGGAACCTCGGCGGGCAGGCCACCGTCCGGGGTGTCTCCGGCACCTGGAAGGACCTCACCGACAACGTCAACGTGATGGCGTCCAACCTGACCGGGCAGGTCCGCTCGATGTCGGAGGTGGCCACCGCCGTCGCCCGGGGCGACCTCTCCCGGAAGGTGACCATCGAGGCCGAGGGCGAGGTGGCCGCCCTCGCGGACGCGATCAACACGATGGTCGACACCCTGTCGGTCTTCGCGAGCGAGGTGACCAGGGTGGCCCGCGAGGTCGGTACCGAGGGCATCCTCGGCGGCCAGGCCCGGGTGCCCAACGTCGCCGGGACGTGGAAGGACCTCACCGAGAACGTCAACTCGATGGCGACCAACCTCACCAACCAGGTGCGCAACATCGCCCAGGTGACCACCGCGGTCGCCAACGGCGATCTCACCCGCAAGATCGACGTCGACGCGCGCGGTGAGATCCTGGAGCTCAAGACCACCATCAACACCATGGTCGACACCCTCTCCGCCTTCGCCGCCGAGGTCACCCGGGTGGCCCGCGAGGTCGGCAGCGAGGGCCGGCTCGGCGGGCAGGCCGAGGTCGAAGGCGTCTCCGGCACCTGGAAGCGGCTCACCGAGAACGTCAACGGGCTGGCCGGCAACCTCACCCGGCAGGTCCGCGCGATCGCCGAGGTCACCAGCGCCGTCGCCGCCGGCGACCTCACCCGCTCGATCACCGTCGACGCCTCCGGCGAGGTCGCCGACCTCAAGGACAACATCAACGCGATGGTCGGCTCGCTGCGCGAGACCACCCGAGCCAACCAGGAGCAGGACTGGCTCAAGACCAACCTCGCCCGCTTCTCCGCCGCCATCCAGGGGCGGCGCGACATCCGGGCCGTCGCCGAGATGATCACCGATGAGCTCACGCCGCTGGTGGGCGCCCAGTTCGGCGCGTTCTACCTGGCCGAGGAGGCGCCGGAGGGCACCGAACTCGTCCTGATCAGCAGCTACGGCCGCCCGGCGGGCGAGGGCCTGCAGCGCGTGCGGCTCGGTGAGTCGCTGGTCGGGCAGGCCGCCCGCAACCGTCGCGGGATCACCGTCGACGACCTGCCGCCCGGCTACGCCACCATCGCCTCCGGGGCCGGCCGGACGGACGCCCGCTCGCTGGTCGTCCTGCCGATCGCCCTGGAGGAGTGGCTGATCGGCGTGCTGGAGTTCGCGTCGGTGCACGCGTTCAGCCAGGTCCACCGGGACTTCCTGGCCCAGTTCGCCGAGGCCTGCGGCGTCAACATCGGCACCCTGCTCGCCAACGCCCGCACCGACGAGCTGCTCGGCGAGTCCCAGCGGCTGACCGCCGAACTCCAGGACCGCTCGGAGGAGTTGCAGCAGGGGCAGGAGGAGTTGCGGCGCTCCAACGCGGAGCTGGAGGAGAAGGCGGCACTGCTGGCGGAGCGCAACCGCGACATCGAGGCCAAGAACCTGGAGATCGAACAGGGCCGTCAGGAGCTGGAGGAACGGGCCCGGCAGCTCACCCTCGCCTCGATGTACAAGTCCGAGTTCCTGGCCAACATGAGCCACGAACTGCGCACCCCCCTCAACAGCCTGCTCATCCTCGCCCAGTTGCTCGCCCAGAACTCCAGCGGGAACCTGACGGCGAAGCAGGTCGAGTACGCGGGCGTCATCCACTCGGCCGGCTCCGACCTGCTCCAGCTCATCAACGACATCCTCGACCTCTCCAAGGTCGAGGCCGGGAAGATGGAGCTCAGCCCCGAACCGTTCCCCGTCCGCGAGCTGTTGGAGTACGTCGACTCCGTGTTCCGGCCGCTCGCCGACCAGAAGGACCTGGACTTCACCGTCACCGTCGACCCCGCCGTTCCGGCCGAACTCGTCACCGACCAGGCCCGGTTGCGGCAGGTGCTGCGCAACCTGCTCTCCAACGCGGTCAAGTTCACCGACGTCGGGCGGGTCGAGCTGCGGATCGAGCACGCCGCCGAGGCCGCTCTGCCGAAGGAACTCGGCCACGCCACGGCGGCCGTGGCCTTCCGGGTCGAGGACACCGGGATCGGCATCGCCCCCGAGCACCTGGACACCGTCTTCGGCGCGTTCCAGCAGGCCGACGGCACCACCAGCCGCCGCTACGGCGGAACCGGCCTCGGGCTCTCGATCAGCCGCGAACTGGCCCGGCTGCTCGGCGGCACGATCACGATCCGCTCCGTCGTCGGCGAGGGCAGCTGCTTCACCCTCTACCTGCCGGTCGGCCCGCACGCCAGCGCGGTGCGGCCCGCGTCGGCGGGCGTGGGCGAGGCGGCGGGCGCGGCGGCGGACGAGGCGAACGCGAAGGACGGGGCGACGGCAGCGGAGACGGGCGGCGGGTGGGCCCCGCAGGCGCTCGTGGTCGAGCCGGAACCGCCCGGCCTGCTCACCCTGCTCGCCCACAGCGCGGCGGCCGCGCCCGGCGAGCGGACGGCCCCGGCCCGGGTCCGCAGCGTCGGGCACCCGGCCGAGCTGCGCGCCGCGCTCGGCGACGGCCCGTACCGGTTCGTCGTCCTCGACGTCGGCGGCTCCGCCGACCTCGCCCGGGAGGCGCTCGCCGCCCTCGCCGAACTCGGGGAGGGGGCGGCCGGGGAGGGGCGGCGCGGCGACGAGTGGCCCGTCCTGCTCGGCTACCGCGACGACGGCGTAACCGGCCGGGGAGCGGACACACCGGCGGGGCCCGAATCCGACTGGGACGGGGTCGAACTCATCAGCGGACTGGACGAGTTGCGCGACCGGATGGCGGGGTGCCTGGGCGGTGACCGGCGGTCCGACCCTGCCGGGGCCGGCGCCCCGGCCCCGGCGGCGGGCCGCGGCCCGGCCGACGAACCGCTGGCCGGCCGCACGGTCCTCATCGTCGACGACGACGTGCGCAACGTCTTCGCCCTCACCTCGGCCCTGGAGGAGCGCGGCGTCTCCGTCCTGCACGCCGCCGACGGCCGGGCCGGCATCGACCTGCTGCGCGCCCACCCCGAGACCGCCGTGGTCCTGATGGACGTGATGATGCCCGGTCTGGACGGCTACGCCGCGATCGCCGCCATCCGCGCCGACGAGCGGCTGGCGCACGTCCCGATCATCACCGTCACCGCCAAGGCGATGCCCGGTGACCGGGACAAGAGCCTGGCCGCCGGCGCCGACGACCACGTCACGAAACCGGTCGACACACCCGCACTGCTCGACCGGATGCGCGACCGGCTGGCACCGCCGTGACCGGCGTGGCCGGGCGGCAGGCCGGTGACCCCGGCACCCCCGGGAGCGCCCGCGGACTGGCCGACACCGTCCGCCGACTCCAGCAGGACCTCGACCGGCTCCGCGCCCAGGAGGCCGCCCGCACGGCGGTGGACCTCGCGACCGGCATCCTCGCCGAGCGACTGCGCTGTTCCCCCGACGAGGCGGCCGTCCACCTCGCCCGGGTCGCCAGGGAGGCCGGGGTACGGGTCGCCGATCTCGCCGCGGACATCGCCGGCCGTCCCGGGGCGACGGTCGAGGTCCGGGTGGGTGCGGTGGTCCGTCGCGCCGACGAAGAGGCCCCGCCGGCATCGGGGACGCGACCCGACGAACGGTGGGCGGGACCGGCGAGCCTTCCGCCGATCCGGGCCCTGGCCGCCGTCCCGGATCTGCAGCAGGCCGTCGACGCGGTATTCGCCCAGACCGCCCGGCCGCTGGGCAGCACCGCCGTCGCCGTCTGGCAGCAGCTGCCCGGGGGCGGCCTCGTGCTCGCCGCCCACGCCGGCATCGGTGCCGCGGAGGCCGAGAGCTGGAGCCGGGTGCCGCCGGGCGTCGACACGCCGGCCGGGCGCGTGGTCCGCTCCGGCCGGGCGCTCTGGCCGGAGCCGGCCGGTGGTGCGGACGGCCCCCGGACGGCGGCCGTCCCGGGGACGACCGCCACGCGCGCCGGTGACCGCGCCGTCCTCCCGTTGGTCGACGGCGGCCGCTGCCGCGGCGCCCTGGAGCTCCGGTGGCCGGGACCGGCCCCCGCCCTCAACCAGTCGCTGCGCCGGCAGCTCCACGCCCTCGCCGAACTCTGCGCCGGCCTGCTCGGCGAGGGCGCCCCGGCCGCTCCCGAGGCCGCAGCGGACCAGGCCGGACCGCTGCTCGACGGCCTGCTCACCCCCGGACTGCTGCTCGCGCCGGTGCTCCGCGACGGCGAGCTCGTCGACTTCCGGATCGACCAGGTCAACGCCCACTTCCGCGACCCGCTCGGCCGCCGCCGAACGGCGCTCGAGGGCACCACGCTGCTGGAGAGCTATCCGACCGCCTCCGCCACCGGTCTCTTCGACCGGCTGCAGCACGCCCACCGCACCGGTGAGCCCCAGCCGGCCGAACTGCTGCACCTGGTCTTCCAGAGCGGTTCCACCCCGCTGCCCGCGACCGTGCGGATCGCGGTCGCCCCGTGGGGCCGGCGCCTCCTGGCCAGCTGGCAGGTGGAGACCGACCGCTCCCGGGAGGGCGACCAGGCCGCCCTGCTCCGCCAGGCCCAGCGGATCGCGCGGGTCTGCGGCTTCGAGGAGCACACGGCCACCGGCCGGATCCTCTGGAACGAGGGCCTCCGCGAGCTGTACGGCCTGCCCGCCGAGGCCGACCCCGTCCCGCTCGCGCGGCTGGCCGACCACGTCCACCCGGACGACGCGCCCGCCGTCCGCCGCCTGCTCGACTCCGTGGAGCGGCGGCACCGCACGTCCGCCGCCGTCTTCCGGCTGGCGCAGCCGGACGGCACCCACCGCTACACCCGGGTCGTGGTCGAGCCGGTCCTGGACGAGGCGCGGCGGGTGACCGGCGTCCGCGGTGCGTACCAGGACGTGTCGTCCCAGCGCTGGACCGAGGTCGCGCTCGGCGCCACCCGGGAGCGACTGGCCGACAGCGAGCAGGAGACGGCCGAGAGCGAACAGCTCGCGCTCCGGCTCCAGCAGGCGATCCTGCCGGCCGAGCCGCCGCCGCTCGGTGCCACCGGGCTGAGCGCTGCCGTCCGCTACCGCCCGGCCGCCAAGCGTGACCGGGTGGGCGGTGACTGGTACGACGTCCTGCCGCTGCCCGACGGGCAGGTCCTGCTGGCCGTCGGCGACGTGGCCGGCCACGGCGTGGGCGCGGCGACCGGCATGGTGGCGCTCCGGCACTCGCTGCGCGGCCTCGCGGTGACCGGCGCGGGGCCCGGCCGGCTGCTGGAGTGGGCCAACACCCTCGCGCTCCGCGAGCCGGGCCAGGTCACCGCCACCGCGGCGTGCGCCCTCTACGACCCGGCGGCCGGCGAGATCCGCTGGGCCCGGGCCGGCCACCTGCCGCCGATCCTGCTCGGCGCGGACGGCGCGCACGTCCTGCCGCTGCCGCACGGTGTGCTGCTCGGTGCCATGGAGGACGCGGAGTACGAGGAGTACACCACCCGACTGGTGTCCGGGGAGGTCCTGCTGCTCTACACCGACGGCCTGGTGGAGCGGCGGGACCGCCCGGTGGAGGAGTCGGTCGACCAGCTGATCCGGGCCGCGGGCGCGCCCGGCGCCGACCTGGAGCGCTACCTCGACCGCCTGCTGGAGGTCAGTCCGGCCGACACCGACGACGACACCTGTCTGATCGCCGTCCGGGTGGAGTGAGCGACCGGGCCGGTGGGCCCGGGGCCGCGAGGGCGGCGAGGCCCGCCCGGACCGGGGCTTCGTTAGGTCCGGCGGAAGCGGGGTAGACGCGGCCGGGCAGGAAGGCGAACCGGATGCGGGGGAGCACGGACTGAGAGGACGACCGCCATGCTGCTGCTCGGACTTCTGCTGATGGCGACCACCGGCGCCTTCGCCGGGCTGCTGATCGCCGACAATCTCGACGGCGGCCCCGACTACACCGCGAGCGTCCTCGGCAACGACGTGGCGACCCTGAGCAGTCTCGGGATCTTCCTCGCCGGCATCGCGCTCGCCCTGCTCTTCTGCCTGGGCCTGGCCATGATCGCCCGAGCCCGTCGGGCGCGCCGCTCGGCGCGCCTCGGCGCCGCGCCGGCCTACCGGACCGGGGAGGCCGCCCCGGCCGCCCCGGCCGCGCGGGCCGAGCGCCGCCGGCCGTACGACCGTTGGTACGGCGTGCCGTACACGGACGCCGAGCGGGCGGCGCGCAGCGGCGGGCCCGAGCCCGGGACCGGGGCTCCGCAGCCCGACGGCCCCGGCCGGCCCGGAGCCGCGGAAGCGGAGGCCGGATCCGGCGTGGCCGGCACCTCCCGAGCGCCCGGCGCGCCCGGCACCCCCGAGGGCTCCCAGGCGTCGGATGCGCAGCTCGCCGAGGAGCAGGGCGGCCGGGAGACGCCCGGGCCGGCCGTCCCGGCCCGCTCCGGCGGCCGGTTCCGGCACATGCTCGGCCGCTGACGGCAACCCCTTTGGCGCCGGGGGGTGCTGACGGATTGCCCGGCGCCCCGGGGGTGGCCCTACGATGGTGATCATGACCAAGGAACCCGACCTGGACCGCGACAGAACCGACGTCCGGGTGAGCATCATCGGCGGCCACAAGCTCGACGGGAAGACCCTCCACGAGCGGACCCTCACCGCCTCGCTGATCGGTGGGGCCGACATCGACCTCACCGACCTCGACCTCCCCGACGGGGCCGAGCTGAAGATCACCAAGCTGAGCCTGATAGGCGGCGTCAGCCTCACCGTGCGGCCCGACGTCCGCGTCGTGGTCGGCGGCGTGCGACTGGGCGGCGTGAGCGACGACGGCCCCACCGTGGCCGGCGGCCCGACCGTCCGGGTGGACGCCTGGGGCCTGCTCGGCGGGGTGCGGGTCAACCGGGTGTAGGCGCCTGCGGCACGCCCCCGCGCTCTTCCGGATGATCGTGGGTTCGGGGGAGCCGCCGGTGACCGGACGTCGCCGATGTCGGGTCATTCCCGCTGGTCAGGCGCGGCGGCCGGCGCGCCTGCCGCCGCCTGGCGCAACAGGGCGAGGAAGACGGCGGTGGCCGGCGGCAGCGACCGGGCCCGCAGCGTGGCCGTCTGCACCAGCCGCACGGGAGTGTCCTCGGGGTGCAGGGCCACCAGCGCGACGTCCGGGCGGGCCGCACGGGCGGCCAGGGAGGGGATGAGCGTCGCGCCGAAGCCGGCGGCGACCAGGCCCAACTTGCCCGTCCACCCCGCCACCACGTACTCGACGCGCGGCCGGAAGCCGCTGCGGACGCAGGCGGCGAGCAGGGTGGACTCGGTGTTCCGGCTGCCCGCGATCCAGTCCTCCCCGGCCAGTTCGGCCAGCCGCAACCGGTCCCGCGCGGCCAGCGGGTGCTGCCGGGGGAGCGCCACCAGGACGGGATCCTGGACCAGCGGGCGGAGGTCGAACAGCTCCCCGTCATAGCCCTGTTCGGGATAGCCGGCGACCACGGCGAGGTCGATGGCCCCGTCCTGGAGCCGGCCGAGCAGCTCCGCCGAAAGGCCCTCGGTGAGCGAGATCGCCACTTGCGGATGAGCCGTGCGGAAGGCCGCCAGCGCCCCCGGGACGAGCGCCGCGTTGGCACTGTCGAACGCGCCGACCCGCAGCCGGCCGAGGTTCAGCTCGGTGAGCGCCGCCAACTCCCGCCGGGTGCCGTCGAGTCGGTCGAGCATCGCCTCGGCGTGCGGCAGCAGGGCCCGGCCGTGCTCGGTCAGCCGGACGCCGCGCGCCAGTCGGTCGAACAGCGCCACCCCGAACTCCGCCTCCAGCGTGGAGACCTGACGTGATATCGCCGACTGGCTGAACCCGAGCCGGTCCCCGGCGGCGGTGAACGAGCCCAGCCGTGCGGCGGTGCAGAAGACTTCGAGCCATCCCATGTCCATACCGCATGGCTACCATGCGAGACATTCGCTTGTCGTCTGCCTCGGCCCTCCCTAGCGTGGAGGCCATGGAGAAGATCGCATTTCTTGGACTCGGCCGCATGGGTCTGCCGATGGCCCGTCGACTCGCCGGCAACGGATACCCGCTGACGGTCTGGAACCGGAGCCCCGGCCGCGCCGGCGGTCTCACCGAGGCCGCGAGCCCGGCCGAGGCGGCCCGGGGCGCCGGACTCGTCATCACCATGCTGGCCGACCCGGCGGCGGTCGAGGCGGTGGCCGGGCAGGTCGCCGACGCGCTCTCGCCCGGCACGCTCTGGATCGACATGTCGTCCATCGGCCCGGACGCCACGGCCGCCCTGCGCGACCGGCTGCCCGACGGTGTCGCACTCGTCGACGCTCCGGTGCTGGGCAGCGTCGTCCCCGCCGCCACCGGCGCGCTGACCGTCCTGGCGGGCGGCCGGACCGAGGACCTCGACAGGGCGCAGCCCGTGCTCGGGACGCTCGGTACCGTGCTGCGCTGCGGCGGGCCGGGCTCCGGCGCGGCGCTCAAGCTCGTCGTGATCAGCGCGATGGTCGGGGGAGTCGCGCTGATCGGCGAGACACTGGCACTCGCCGACTCGCTCGGCCTGTCGGAGGAGCTCGCCCTCGGCGTCCTGGCCAACGGTCCGCTCGGCGGAGTGGTGGCCCGTGCGCGCAGCCGGGACTCGGACTTCCCGATCCGGCTGGCCGCCAAGGACCTCGGCCTGGCGGGCGGAGGCCCGGTGCTCACCGCCGTGCGCGAGCTGCTGCTCGCCGACCCGGACCTCGCGGAGCAGGACCTCTCCCGGATCGTCGACGCGATCCGCCGGTAGTCACGCGGGCTGCCGCCGGGTACGGACCCGCCCGGTCCCTGCGGGCGACCAGTCGCTCCGGCCGCTCCTTGCCGGCGTGGTACCGGCGCCACTGGTCGTCGAGGTCGGAGTAGCGGTAGGTGGGCTCCCGGACGGTGCGCCGCTCGATCTGCTCGGCCAGGTGCGGATCGCGCAGCCCCTTGGCGAACGCCAGCCGGCCGCTGTCGTCGGTGGGCGGTTCGTCGTCGTAGGCGAACAACGAGCATGTCCACCGGCCGCGTTCGACGGCCAGGAGCACCCGGGCCTGCCGCACCTCGGGGGCGAAGAGCGTCTGGGAGGCGATCCGGTAGCCCGCCGGCCGGTCCTCGGCCCGGTGGAAGTCCATCGACGTGTGGGTGACGACGGCCGGGCCGGCGCGGACTCAGGAGAGCTTGCGCAGGGCCGTGGTCATCAGGGCCGAGGTCTCCTCGGCGGGTGGGAAGGGGTGGCTGTCGGTGGCGAAGAACTCGACGAGGTAGCCGCCCCTGGCGGCGGTGAACTTCTCCACGACGGCGGGTGCGTAGGGGCTGCCGTCCTCGCTGCAGGTCAGCGTCTCCCGGCGGCCCACGATGTCGAGGCCGGGGGCCTGCGGGGCCGGCAGGGCGGTGACGGCGATCTCGCAGCGCATGGAGGTTCGACCGGTCTTGAGGTCCACGGTGAAGGACGCGCACTCGGCGATCTCGTCCCGGACGGCCTGGAGGTGCCGGGCCGCTGTGGCGGGATCGACCTTCCGGAGGCCTTCGTTGAAGCCGTAGCGGGTGCTCGTGTCGCTGCCGTCCCGGATGTACTCCACGGTGTCGTCCTGCGAGTGCTTCCAGACGACCTGCCGGCTGCGGGCCGCGCACGGCCAAGTGCCGGAGACGGGCTTCAGGTAGCCCATGTCGCCCGCACCCCAGTCGTTCCGGTAGCCGGCCGGCAGGTCGTTCTTCTGCAGGAGCTTGGACTCGATCTCGCCGGTCTGCGAGAAGTAGGGCACCGCGAAGGCCACGCCCAGCGCGGTGGCGCCCGCGACGAGGGAGGCCGTGATCACGCCCCACCGCCGCCTGGGGCGGCTGCCGGGGGCCGCCTCGGGCACTTCGGGGGCGGGAACGCCCGGCGCAGCGGTCCCCGGACCGGACGCGTTCGGCGCGGCCGCGGCCGCGGCCGCGGCCGGTGTCGGAGCCGGGGTCCGAACCGGCGAGGCGTCGAGGACGGTGAACGGCGTGGTGGGCGCGGGGACGGCCGGCCCGGTCGGGTGGGCGGCGATGACGTGCGTGGGTGCCTCGCTGCCGACGGCGGGCGGCGGCGCTGTCGCGGTCGCGGTCGCGGGGCGGGGCACGGCGGCCGCGGCCGGCCCCGCGAGGAGCGCGGTGGCCGCCTCGACGGTGAGCCGTTGCCGCGGGTCCTTGACCATCAGACCGCGGATGACCGTCGCGAGGGTGCCGGTGTGCCGCAGCGGCGGGGCCTCCTCGGAGACCGTTGCCAGCAGCGAGGCGGTCGGCGTGGCCCTCCGGAACGGGGACCGCCCCTCGACGGCCTGGTACAGCGCGACGCCGAGGGAGAAGAGGTCCCCCGCCGGCCCGTCGCCCTCGCCCTGGATCCGCTCGGGCGCCATGTACTCGACGGAACCGATGACGGCGCCGGACACCGTCAGCGCGGTCTCCTCGTGCCGCAGGGCGATGCCGAAGTCGGTCAGCAGGATCTGGCCGTCGTCGGCCAGCATGATGTTGGCCGGCTTCACGTCCCGGTGCACGATGCCCGCCGCGTGCGCGGCACCGAGCGCGGAGAGCATGGCGGTGGCGATCCGGGCGGCCTGCTCGGGTGCGAGCGGCCCACCCGCCTCCAGCCGGTCGGCGAGCGAGCTCCCCGCGACGAGCTGCATCACCGTCCACGGAACCCCGTCCGCCACCACGACGTCGTGCACGGCGACGACGTGCGGGTGGTCGCGGAGCCGGGCTGCGCTGCGCGCCTCGCGCTGGGCCCGGAGCAGCCGCTCGCCGGTCTCGGCGGCGTCCATGGCCGGGGCGAGCCAGACCTGCTTGACCGCGACGTCGACGTGCAACACGGTGTCGGCCGCCTGCCAGACCTGCCCGAACCCGCCGGCCCCCAGCCGGCGCACCAGCCGGTACCTGTCCGCGATGACCAGGCCCTCGCGTGCCTCTTCGCCCGCCGTACCGCCAACCGCGGCTGCCATCGCCGTCCCCCCTCGTCGACCCGCGCCATGATAGCGATCACGTCTCGACGGCCGGTCGGGACGGTCGTGTCCGCGGCTGCTACTCGCCCACTCGCCTCCGGCCCGCTCCGGGCCCGGTGTCGACGTTCCTCGCTCCAGCGCTCCTTCGTCGCTCGTCGCTCGTCGCTCTCGACACCGGCGCGGCCCTTCGGCTCGGGGCGGGCTGCTCCTCGCCCACTCGCCTGCGGCCCGCTCCGGACCCGGTGTCGATGGTCGGGGGCGGCCGTTGGCAATAGGCTCGGACGCGCCCGTGCCGCTTCGGGACCGCCGAGCCCGTCGCGGAGCGCTCTCCGGCCGGACGACGTCGCCGGAGATCCGGCCCGCCGTCTCGGGGCCCGCCGCCGCCGGCCGCCGCTGCGGTCCCGCCCGGGTGCGGGTGCGGGTGCGGCCGACGGCGGCCGGCGGAGGCGAGGTGACCTCGGCCGGTTCAGCCCGCCCAGCGGGTGACCTCGAACCCCGAGCCGTTGCGCCGCACTTCGGCCGCCCCCGTGCCGCCGAAGTGCGCCGGGACCACCAACTCCCGCTCGTCCGCCGCACGCTGGAGGACGCGCAGGCGGCTCGCCGCGGCCCGCTCCGGATCCTCGCAGAAGCAGCTGTTGAAACCGGGGTGCAGGATCTGGACCGGGCTGTGCGTCAGGTCGCCGACGAACACGGCCCGTTCGCCGTGCGAGGCGAGCCGCAGGACCGAGGAGCCGGGGGTGTGGCCGGGCGCCTCCTCCAGAGTGAGGGCGTCGTCGATCCGGTACTCGCCCTCCCAGAGCACCGCCTTCCCGGCCTGCTGGACCGGCAGGACGCTGTCGGCGTACATCAGTGCCGGCGTGCCCGTGCGGTCCCGCTCGGCCTCGACCGCCAGCCAGACGTGGTCGGCGGCCGGCATCAGGTAGACGGCGTTGGGAAAGGCCGGTACCCACGTCCCCTCCTGGTCCACGGTGTTCCAGCCGATGTGGTCGACGTGCAGGTGGGTGTTGACCACCACGTCGACGTCCTCCGGCTGCACGCCGGCCGCCGCGAGCCGGCCGAGCAGGTCGCTCGGCCGCCGGTGGAACAGCGCGTTCCCCGGGCGATCCCGGTCCCGCCCCACTCCGGTGTCGACCAGGACGGTGCGCCCGCCGTGGCGCACGACCCACGTCTGCAGCGCCCCCACGTGGCTGTCGGTCGCCGGGGCCCAGTGGTCGGGCGCCAGCCACTCCTCGTTCTCCTTCCAGACCTCGGCCGCCAGGCCCGGCACGATCGCCTGCGCGGGGGCGAACGGCCCGTCCCACTCCCTGACCCTGGTGATCTCGGCATCGCCGAGCACGATCCGCTCCACGGTGTTCCTCCCGATGAGGTCCTGCGGCGACCCCCTCGGCCCCGCTGCTCCCGAGCCTAGGAGCGGCCTGATGAGCCGTTCAATGCGCAATTAGCTCGTCCGGATACGACAACGGCTCAGATCGGTGCCGGGGGCGCTACCCTGACCCGCATGGACGTGGTGAGCGACGCGATCGCGGCAGTGCGGATCGGACGGCCTTCCACCAATCGGCTGCGGGTCGCGGGCCGGTGGAGCGCCCGGATCCCCGGCTATGACGGGGCCGGCTTCCACGTCGTTCTGGAGGGCGGCTGCTGGCTGCTCCCGGACGGCGGCACGCCGGTGAGCCTGGCCGCCGGCGATGCGGTCCTGCTGCCGCACGGCACCGGGCACGTCCTCGCGGGCGCGCCGCTGGAGCCCGCGGAAGCGGAGCGGGCGGTGCCCGTCGACCAGCTGCTCGGCCCGGGCGGGGCGGTGCCGGGACCTCGACCGCCGCAGCCCGCCGGGGCGGCGGGCTCGCAGCGTCGGGTGGCCGACGGCCCGGTGACCGAGCTGCTGTGCGGGAAGTACCGGCTGGAACACAGCCGCACCCATCCGCTCATGCGCGAGCTCCCCGACGTCCTGCACCTGCCGACCAGGGTCGGCAGCCACCCCGAACTGCGGGCCGCCGTGGATCTGTTGGGCCGTGAGCTGGCGGCGGAGCGGGCCGGCGGCGCGCTCGCCGTGCCCGGCCTGGTCGACCTGCTGCTGGTGTACCTGGTCCGGGCCTGGCTGGAGTGCGGGTTGCCGGATGCCGGACCGGGTCCCGGGACGGCCGGCGACCCGCGGGGCGGCGACGGGGCCGGTGCGTGTGCCGGGTCGGGCGCCCGGACCGTGCGTGGGCGGTGGCCGGCGGCGCTCAGCGACCCCGTGGTGTCCGAAGCGCTGCGCGCCGTGCACGAGGACCCGGCGCGGGACTGGAGCGCGGACGGGCTGGCCGCGCGGGCGGGCGTCTCGCGGGCCACCCTGACCAGGCGCTTCACCGCGCTGGTCGGCCGCCCGCCGATGGCCTATCTCGCCTGGTGGCGGATGACCCGGGCCGCGACCCTGCTGCAGGAGACGGACGACCCGCTGGAGGCGATCGCGCGCCGCGTCGGCTACAGCACGCCGTACGCGCTGTCGCACGCGTTCAGCCGGCTCTTCGGCACCACCCCGGGCCGCTACCGCGCCGCCCGCTGCGCGGCCACGACCGCCGTCGACCGGTCGGCCCCCGCTTGATCCGGCCCCGCCGAACCCGATCCGGCCATCCCGAACCTCATCGGTCCCTCGCTGAACCGCTGCCGTCCATCAGGTGGCCTGCGTTCCGCTACCGATCAAAGTCTTGAACACAAGAGTTGTTTCGCCCTGCCCCTGTCAAGGAAATGTGCTCAAGCGGGGGTGGATCGATGGTGGGGCGCCACCGTTCTATCACCGCTGGTCCGTACCAGGGGGAGGGGTGCAATCGCGGTCATTCGCCCGTTCTGTCCGACTCTGCCGGGTGGGTCTTCGTTGTTTCCTCCAAGTTTCGACCGGGGGTAGGCGTTCACAAAGATAACGAATAGCCGTCGACTCGGGCTGTCTTGAATTTACTTATTGACGTCATGCGAGACGGCCGGGTTAACTCCTCCCACCCCGCCGCAGCGCTGCGGCACCGTCAGGGAGGCACCCCCCACCATGAACGCAACGATGCGTCGCGTCGTCATCGGCACCGCCGCGGTCTCGATGGCCCTGTCCATGGCCGCCTGTGGCAAGGCCGGCGCAGACAAGAAGGACAGCGCGAGCTCCGGCGACAGCAAGTCCATCGGCCTGCTGCTCCCGGAGAACGCCTCCTCCACCCGTTACGAGTCCTTCGACCGGCCCTTCATCGAGGCCAAGGTCGCGGCGCTGTGCCCGGACTGCAAGGTGCAGTACAGCAACGCCGAAGGCAGCGCGTCCAAGCAGAAGCAGCAGTTCGACACCCTGATCGCCCAGGGTGTGAAGGTGATCATCCTGGACGCCTTCGACGCCAAGTCCACCCAGTCCTGGGTCAAGGAGGCGGCCGACAAGGGCGTCAAGGTCATCGCCTACGACCGCCTGGCGACCGGCCCGGTCTCGGCCTACGTCTCCTTCGACAACGAGAAGGTCGGCGAGCTCCAGGGCCAGGCCCTGGTCGAGGCGCTCGGCGCCAAGGCCGCGGACGCCAACATCGTCATGATCAACGGTGACGAGGCCGACCCGAACGCCGCCAAGTTCAAGTCCGGTGCCCACAAGGCGCTGGACGGCAAGGTGAAGAAGGTCGTCTACGAGCAGTCCGGCGAGTGGAAGCCCACCGTCGCGGGCCAGAAGATCGGTGCCGCGATCACCCAGCTCGGCAAGGACGGCTTCCAGGCCGTCTACTCGGCCAACGACGGCATGGCCGGCGCCATCATCACCCAGCTGAAGTCGGCCGGCATCGCCGTCCCGGTCGGCGGCCAGGACGCCGGTCTCGACGCCGTCCAGCGCATCGTCGCCGGCGACCAGGCCTACACCATCTACAAGGCCTACAAGCCGCTCGCCGACAGCGCCGCCGAACTGGCCGTCAACCTGCTGCAGGGCAAGGACCTCAAGTCCGTCGCGCCGTCCACCATCGACAGCGACACCGACAAGGGCATCCCCGCCAAGCTGCTGGAGCCCAAGATCGTCACCAAGGCGAACATCAACGACACCGTGATCGCCGACGGCCTCTACAAGGCCGCCGACATCTGCGCCGGCGACTACGCCGCCGCCTGCGCCGCAGCCGGCCTCAAGTAACGCGCCGCCGGGCCCGGTGGCCACGGCGCTCCCCACCACACCCGGGGAGCGCCGGCCCCGGCGCCCGCGCACCCACCACACCCCACCCCGCCCCGAGCACTACCCCGCAGGAGATGGTTCACGTGACAGGCGCACCCGTACTGGCGCTGCGCGAGGTCTCCAAGCGCTTCGGCGCCGTCCAGGCACTCACCGACGTCGACCTCGACGTCCACGCGGGCGAGGTCGTCGCCCTGGTCGGCGACAACGGCGCCGGCAAGTCCACCCTGGTCAAGACGATCGCCGGGGTCCACCCGATCGACGAGGGCACCATCAGCTGGGAGGGGCGCGAGGTACGCATCGCCCGTCCCCAGGACGCCCAGGCGCTCGGCATCGCCACCGTCTACCAGGACCTCGCCCTCTGCGACAACCTCGACGTCGTCGCCAACCTCTTCCTCGGCCGTGAGCTGCGCCGCCACGGCACGCTGGACGAGGTCGCCATGGAACGCCGCGCCAAGGAGCTCCTGGACACCCTCTCGATCCGGATCCCCAGCGTGCGGATCCCGATCGCCGCCCTCTCCGGCGGGCAGCGCCAGGTCGTGGCGATCGCCCGCGCCCTCGTCGGCGACCCGCGGATCGTCATCCTCGACGAGCCCACCGCCGCCCTCGGCGTCGAGCAGACCGCGCAGGTCCTCGACCTGGTCGAGCGACTGCGCGAGCGCGGCCTCGGCGTGATCCTGATCAGCCACAACATGGCCGACGTCCGCGCGGTGGCCGACACCGTGGCCGTCCTGCGTCTCGGCCGCAACAACGGCACCTTCCCGGTCGCCGGAACCACGTCCGAGGAGATCATCTCCGCCATCACCGGCGCCACCGACAACGCCGTCACCCGGCGCCAGGCACGCATCGCGGAGGAAGCGAAGTGAGCACCAGCCAGACCACCCCCACCGCCGAGACCCCCGCCACCCCCGCCTCCCCGGCGGTCGACCCGCGCCTGCTGGTGCGCCAGGGCGGCGTCGCCGGCTACGTGGACGAGTTCCGCCGCAAGATCAAGAGTGGTGACCTCGGCTCCCTGCCGGTCGTCATCGGCCTGATCCTGATCGCCGTCATCTTCCAGAGCGTCACCGGCCACTTCCTGCAGGCCGACAACCTGACCAACATCACCAAGTGGATCGCCGGCCCCGGCCTGATCGCCGTCGGTGTGGTCTTCGTCCTGCTGCTCGGCGAGATCGACCTCTCGCTGGGCTCCATCGCCGGTGTCACCGCGGCGATCACCTCCGTGCTGGCCGTGCGCGAAGGCCTGAACGAAGGCCTCGCCATCCTGATCGCGATCGCCGCCGCGGTGGCCATCGGCGCCCTGCACGGCTTCTTCTTCGCCAAGATCGGCGTGCCCGCATTCGTCGTCACCCTGGCCGGCATGCTCGCCTGGAGCGGCCTCCAGGACTACGTGCTCGGCAAGCTCGGCACCATCAACAACATCAACGACGGTGTCGTCGCCAACCTGGACACCTACTTCCTGGGCGACGGCGACGTCGCCTTCGCCTGGGTGCTGGCGCTCCTGGCGATCGGCGTCTTCCTGACGGGCCAGCTCATCGAGGCCTGCCGCCGCACCGCCGCCGGGCTGCCGGGCCGCACCACCGGCGAGATCGCGCTGCGCACCGGCGCCCTCGCGGTGCTCGCCCTCGTCGGCGCCTACATGCTCAACCAGGACCGCGGCCTGCCGCTGCCCCTGGTGATCCTGCTCGGCGTGGTCGTGCTGACCGACTTCGTGCTGCGCCGTACCTCCTACGGCCGGAAGATCTTCGCGGTCGGCGGCGGCATCGAGGCCGCGCGCCGGGCGGGCATCAACGTCGCCCGGGTCCGCATCTCGGTCTTCATGATCTCGGCCGGCCTGGCCGGCCTCGGCGGCCTGTTCATCGCCTCGCAGCAGGGCTCCGCGGACAAGGCGCTGGGCAGCGGCAACGTCCTGATGAGCGCCATCGCGGCCGCGGTCATCGGCGGCACCAGCCTCTTCGGCGGGCGCGGCAAGACCTGGTCGGCGCTGCTCGGCATCCTGGTCATCCAGTCGATCACCACCGGCCTGGACATGGTCCACGCCGCGCAGGCCATCCAGTACATGATCACCGGCGCGGTGCTGCTCGCCGCGGTCGTGCTCGACTCGGTCTCGCGCCGGACGCAGAAGTCCTCGGGTCGCGGCTGACCCCGCCCCGAGACCGGCCCGGTACCCACCCCCACGGGTACCGGGCCTTGGCGTGTTCCGGGGCGGTCCGGGCGGGGCCCGGTCGTGAGCACGGGACGTTGGTCCCTGCCGGGCGGCGGGCGGCTGCCCGCACCCTGGAAGCCGTGCGCCCTGTCCCGGGGAGGTCGGCGGCGCGAACCGAGCGAACGAGGAAGTGTTCCCGCCATGCCCGCCGAGTCGATCGTGCACCGTCTGGTGAACGCGTTCTTCAGCCACTGCCACGAGTGCGACGAACCGGCCGACCCCCACTGCCACTCCCGGGCGCACTGGCGGCTCTACCTGGACATCGACCCGGAGACCCTCGGGCGGATCCGCCGGTGGGCGCTGGACCCCGGCAGCCACGCCGGCACCGAGGCGGAGCGGGCCGTCCTGCTGCACTGGCTCGACGCCCAGGAGGCCTGACCAACGCCCCGGAGGCCTGACCCCGGCGGCCGGGCGGGCCCGTACCTCGGCGGCCGCCCGGGCCCGTACCTCGGCGGCCGCCCGTGCCGCGGCGCCGTGCCGTCGCCGCCCGGTGCCTTGCCGCCGGTGCCGCCCGTCATCCGGCGCCGGGGAGCCGGGCCTCCAGGTGGTCGGCGAGCACCCGGGTCTCGAACACCGGCTGCCGGGCGGTGGCGGGCCCGCTGGTGACCTCGCCGTCCCGCAGCCGGAACTGGCTGCCGTGCCAGGGGCAGCGCAGGCATCCGTCGACCACCGAGCCCTGGGAGAGCGGACCGGACAGATGCGCGCAGCGCTCGGCGAGCACCGCGAAGGAGTCGCCGGTCCGGACCACCACGACGGCCAGCTCGCCCGCGGTCCGCAGGGTCGGAACGCCTTCGGCGAACTCGTCCACCGGGCCGAGCGCGAACCAGTCGGGGGGAGCCAGCCGCTGCACCGCGGCCGTGCGGTTCGGGCCCGCGGCCTGGTGGTAGGCGAGATGGCCGCCGAGTGCGGCGGCGGCGGAGGCGACGGTCAGTCCTGCCCAGCCGAGCAGCCGGCCGTGCTGCGGGTGCCCCCGGAGGCGGCACGCCAGCGAGCCCGCGTACAGCAGCACGCCGGTGATGTTCGCCGTGGCGTGGACGAGGCCCGTCCGGCGGCGCGGCGTGTCGAGCTCGGTCCAGTCGGTCCAGCCGGCCAGTGCGGCGGGGCCGACGGTGGCCAGACCCGCGGCGACCAGCACGCCGGCCGCCCGCCGGTGGCGGGTCGCGTCGAGCAGTCCGGCCGATACCCAGCAGCCGAGCGGCAGCTGTGCCAGCGGGGGGTGGAGCGGGTGCCCGAGCGGAACGCCGTGCAGGATGTCGCGGTACCGGCCCAGTGGCAGTGCCTTGAAGACGCTGCGCAGGGATCCGGCCGGTGCGTCCAGGAACTCCCAGTCGGACGGCGCGTCCAGCACGTCGCGCAGCCGTCGGGACCGGAGGGGGATGTGCGCGATGGTGTCCATACCCGGCGGCTAGCCACAGCCCGCACGCTCAAACATCGGTGTGCGCCGCCTCGCCACCGCGCAGGCGGTCGCAGCCAGGCCGGCCGTCGCGGCCCGACGCGCACCGCCGCCGCGTGGACGGCCGCCGCCCGGACGGCCGCCGTGTGCGCGCCGGTGCGCACGTCATGGCGCCGCCGCGCGGCAACGCGGCCGCGAGCACGCGTGGGGGCGAGGCAGAGCAGGCGTTCCAGCAGCGCGCCCGACCAGGAGGCGCGCGAGACCCCGGCCGGTCAGGACGGTCGGGGCCCGCTCCTCGGGCGCAGGGCCGGCGACGGCGCCTACGCGGGGTCGTCTCCGCGGCCGAGGGGGTCCGGGACCGGGGCGAGCAGGTCGGCGCCGTTGTTGCGGACGCTGTTGACGGCGGTGGAGACCGGCCGCACGAGCAGTTCGCCGCCGGCCGGCGTGTGGAGCAGCCTGCGCAGGTCCACCGGGTCGGTGTGCTCCGGGTCGAGCCAGGCGTCCAGGTCGGCCGGGGCGATGGTGAGCGGCATGCGGTCGTGGACGTGGCCGGCCGCGTCGGTGGCATCGGTGGTGATGATCGTGGCCGTGGTCAGCCAGGCGGCCGGGTCGTCCTCGGGAACCGAACGGTCGCGCCAGAACTCGTAGAGCCCGGCCATCACCATCGGCCCGCCCTCGGCCGGGTGGAGGAAGTACGGCTGCTTGTACGCCTTGCGGCCGTCGCCGGCGGGCACCTGCACCCACTCGTAGTAGCCGTCGGCGGGCAGGACGCAGCGCCGCTTGGCGAACGCGGACCGGAAGGCGGGCTTCTCGTGCACCGTCTCGGACCGGGCGTTGATCATCCGGGCGCCGCCGTCCGGGTCCTTCGACCAGGACGGGACGAGGCCCCAGCGCACCGGGCGGAGCTGCCGGGCGAGCTCGCCGGTGTCGTGGTCGACCCGTTCCAGGACCGTCCAGACCGGGTCGGTGGGCGCCACGTTCCAGCTCGGCGCCAGGGTTTCGACCGGGGTCCACCTGGTCACCCCGAGCAGCTCGACGAGGTCCTGCGGGGTCGTGGTGGAGACGAAGCGTCCGCACATGCCCACCACTGTGCCATCCACGGCGGGCCGACCGGCCGCACCGCGCGCCGGTGGCTCCGGCCGGCGCGCGGTACGGCCGGCTCGCCCGGCAGGTCCCGGGGCGGCTCCGGCGGGTTCAGCCGTTGCGCCCCGCGGCCGCCGACAGGTGCCGCTCCGCGGGCTGGTGGTGCGAGCTGCCGGACAGCATCGGCGCGGTGTGCCGCTCCGGCCGGTGCGCGGCCGGCTCGGTGATGCGGCTGCGCGGCACGGTCCCCTCGTCGGTGATCAGTGGCACCAGGCGGCGTGCGGTCAGGTGCCCGACCCAGTGCCGGTGGCACTCCGGGCAGGCCTGCGCGCCGTCGGGGGAGTAGGGGGACGCGACGGGGATGCCGTTGAGGGAGAAGTACTCCCAGTCGGTGCCGTCCTCGTCCCGGACGTGCTGGAGGTCGAAGTCCAGGCTCCACTGGTGCCAGCAGTGACCGCAGACGAACTCGACCCGCTCAACGGCCAGTTCGGTGATCATCTCTCCTGCTCCTCTCCGGTCTCGCCGTTCCGGGGCCTCTGGCAGGGTCCCGTGCGGGACGGCCGCAGCCGGATCCCGCCCACTGCTTCGTATACCCCTGCACGTCTCGGATGGCAAGGGGGTGGCGAGCGGGCAGGCATGCCCGCGACGGCCCGGTGGGGGGGGCGGGTCCGCCACGGCGGTGTGTCCGGCCGGGGCGTCAGCCCTTCGGCGGCGCCGAATCCAGTGCCTCGCGCAGCCTCCCGCCGGAGGCGGCGAGCAGCGCGGCGGCCGCAGGCGCGTCCACGCCGGCGAGGACGACCAGGACGGCGTCCTTCACCCGGCCGCCGGTCGCCGCCAGCGCGGCGTGCACCGTGGCTGCGTCCGCGCCGGTCGCCTCGGCGACGATCCGCTGCGCCCGGTCCCGCAGCTTCGCGTTGACCGCTCGCAGGTCGACCATCAGATTGCCGTACGTCTTGCCCAGCCGGACCATGACGGCGGTCGAGAGCAGGTTCAGCACCAGCTTCTGTGCCGTGCCGGCCTTCAGCCGCGTCGAGCCCGCGACCACCTCGGGGCCGACCTCCACCTCGATCGCCAGCTCGGCCGCGGCGGCCAGCGCCGAACCCCGGGCGCAGGCCAGCCCGACGGTCAGCGCCCCGGCGGCGCGCGCCCGGCGGACGGCGGCCACCGTGTACGGCGTCCGGCCGGAGGCCGAGACGCCCACCAAGGTGTCGGCAGGCGTGAGGGCCAACGGCTCCAGATCGGCGACGGCGAGGTCGGGCCGGTCCTCGGCACCCTCGACCGCGCCCACCAGGGCGGCGGGGCCGCCCGCGATCACGCCCACCACCCGGTCGGGGTCGGTGCCGAAGGTCGGGGGGCACTCGCTCGCGTCCAGCACCCCGAGCCGCCCCGCCGTACCCGCGCCCGCGTAGACCAGCCGGCCGCCCGCGCCCATCCGGGCCGCGACGGCGTCGACCACGGCCGCGATCGGCTCCAGTCGGGCCGCGACGGCCTCGGCGACGGTGCGGTCCTCGGCGTTCATCAGCCGGAGGAGGTCGATCGTCGGCAACCGGTCGATCCCGGACCACTCCGGTCGGACCGCCTCCGTCACTGCGGGCCCGGCCGCCGGGGCGGGCGGGTCGTGGGATGCCGGGGGCTCCGGGCGCGCCGTCGCCGTCGGGGCCGGACCGGTCGGGTGCTCGCTCTTCACGAGGCCCTTCTCCCCGGAGCGGGGCGGAGCCAACCAGCCGGCTCCGCCGGGCGGGTCCTGCGGCCGGCGCACGCATGGGCGGGGCGGACCGGGGCAGGTGCCCGGGGGAGGGAGGCCTGCCATGAACCGGGACCGGACCGTCGCCGCCCTGATGGAGCAGTACGGGCGGACCTACGCCCACGAGGCGGGGATCACACTGCGCGACACCCCGGCGCCGCTCTACCAACTGCTCGTCCTGACGGTGCTCTGCTCGATCCGGATCAGCGCCGCCACGGCCGTCGCCGCCGCGCGGGAGCTCTTCGCGGCCGGGCTGCGGACGCCGCGCGCCATGACCGGATCGACCTGGCAGGCACGGGTGGACGCGCTCGGGCGCGCCCACTACGTGCGGTACGACGAGAGCACCGCGACCGCACTCGGCCGCGGCGCCGACCTGCTGCTCGACCGCTGGCGCGGCGACCTCCGGCGGCTGCGCGACGAGGCCGACGGATCACCCGACCGGGTGCAGGGGCTGCTCCAGGAGTTCCCGCGGATCGGGCCGGTCGGGGCGCGGATCTTCTGCCGCGAGGCCCAGGAGGTCTGGCCCGAGCTGCGGCCGTTCTTCGACGACCGGGTGCTGCGCGTCGCCGCGGACCTCGGCCTGCCGCACTCGGCCGAGGGCCTGGCGGGGCTGGTCGGCGCCGACGAGTCGGCCCGCCTCGCCGCAGCGCTGACCCGGGTCGGCCTGGCGCACGGGGAGCCGAGCCGCCTGCTGGAGGCGTCGGGGGCGGGGGCGCAGGGCTGACCGTGGCCGACCGCGCCCGGCCCCGCCGCTCGCCGGCTCAGGCCGCGGTCCGCCCGCCTGCGCCGTCCGCCCCGCCTGCGCCGTCCGCCCCGCCTGCGCCGTCCGCCCCGCCTGCGCCGCCCGCCCCGCCTGCGCCGTCCGCCCCGCCTGCGCCGTCCGCCCCGCCGCCGGCTCAGGCCATCCAGAAGAAGACCGCCGTCATCCGCCGCTCCTCCAGCGTGAGGCCCGAGTACGCGGTGGCGCTGTGGATCAGGTTGGCGTGGTACAGCAGGAGCCGGTTGTAGCGGTTGGGGACGCGGACGTCTTCGGTGAACGCGTCCCCGGGGACGTGCCGGGTGCCCAGGGCCTCGACCAGGTTGTTGTGGGGCGCGTTGACCAGGTTCCCGCCGAGCCGGCCGCCCGGGAACTGCTGGCGGTAGAAGCTGGTGCCGGCGTCCTTGGGGGCGTCGGGGGAGAGGTAGAGCACCGCGGCGTAGCGGCAGAGCGCCCGCGAGTCGGTGTGCGGGCGCGACTGCGACTCGCCGGCGCCGACGAGCTGGACGCAGTTGTGGTTGAGCGTTCCGCCGCCGGGCGTGCTCTGCACCCAGAGCCGGGAGGCGCCGGTCGACTTGCGGACCAGGGCCTCCACCCGGGCCAGTTCGTCCGGTTCCAGGCCTGGCATGGTGCGCAGGCCGGGCCAGGCCTCGGGCCGGTAGGGATAGCCCTGGGTCCAGTCGTCGCGGGCCAGTACCCGCTCGCGGACGGCGTCGGGGTCCGGCAGCACGTTGTCCAGGACCCAGTAGTCCCGGCCGGGGGTGGGCTTGCGGTAGGGCAGGACGGGCAGTGCCGTCCGCCTGGGGGGTTGTGGGGACATGCGCCGACCATAGGGGCGGAGATCGCCAACGTTCTGCCGTGAGCAGGTCAACGTTTCCCCAACTGCCCGGAGACCCTGGTTCCCCGGTCGCGCTGCGGTGCACCTCGGATGCTCGCCGGGCGGCACGGGCCGGTCGTCGGTGCGCGCGGTGCGGGTGGCGGGGTCAGAGGGCTACCGGGTTTCGGCTTCGTGCTTGAGGTTGGTGAGCCAGTTGTGCAGGGAGTTGTCGAGAGCGGCTTGCAGGGTGGCCTGGTTGGCGGTGACGGGTTCTCCGGTCCAGGATTCCTCGGTGTGGACGAGGACGCCGTCGCGGGTGGGCGTGAAGGTCCAGACGTGGACGGCGGTGATGCCCTGGGCCGGGCCGCCCCAGGCGAGGCGCCTGCCGTGGTCGATCTGCTGGACGGTGGAGGTGATGTCGAGTCCTTCGGTGCTCCAGCGGAACGTCGAGCCGGGGCGCAGCCGGCCAGGGGTGTCCTTGGTGACGGTCTCGACGTTGGGCTGCCAGGCGGGCCAGTTCTCGACATCGGTCTGGATGTTCCAGACGGTGTGCAGCGGGGCGTGGATGAGGATGTCGGCGCGGGTGATGACCGGGGCGTGCTCGTCGATCTGCACGTTGGTGCGGTGGGTGGCCGCTGCAGCGGGTGCCTGGTCGTTGGGGAGGGCGGATGCGGCGGTGGAGGGGGTGGAGGCGGTGAGTAGGGCGAGGGTGAGAGCGGTGGCGGCCGCGGTGGGTGCGCGCATGGTCGTGCTCTTTCCGTGGAGAGGTGTCCACCAGCCCCCGGGGCGGAGGGCCCCGGGGGACGGCTCGGGTGGGGTCAGAGGTTGGTGTCGGGGATCCAGGAGCCGTGGATGCCGGCGGTGACGCGGCGCGGGAGATGGACGGTGGCGATCGTGCCGAGGCCGGCAGCGTCCAGGACGAGCAGCTGGGAGGCGTCCTGCTTGAGGTCGGAGACGACGGTGAGGAGGTAGCCGTCGTCCTCGCGGGTGGCGCCGGCGGCGGGGACGAACACCGCCTCGCTGGGCAGTCGGGCGTCTCCGGCCTGGTGGATGCGGCGCTCGCCGGTGGCGCGGTCGTACTTGACGACACCGTGGCCGCCGAAGCCGTGCTGGTCGGGGAAGGAGACGGCGTACTGGTAGCGGTTCTCGACGCCGAGGAAGTCCTCGTTGAGGGTGGGGAACTCGATGGCGAGGTCGTCGATGACCCGCTCGTCGACCCGTCCCGTGGTCAGGTCGACGGTCCAGCGGCGGTTGTAGGAGCGGGTGTTGGGTTCGCTGCCGCGGCCGGGGGCGCCGACCCACCAGTTCCAGGAGAGCTGGAAGCCCTCGCGGTCGACGGCGGGGCCCTCCAGCACGATGCGGCCGTGGGTGTCCTCGTAGGCGTTGGCGACGTGCAGCATGTTGCCGGGCTCGATCGGGAACCAGCGGATCGCGGCGGTGCCCTGCGCCCCGCGCGGCATGACGCCGATCCGGGCGGGCTGCTCGTCCTGCCAGGAGTAGGGGATGCCGGAGCGCTCGGTGGGGTCGAAGGTGACGGTGCCCTCCACGAAGACCACGTGGTTGCGGGTGAGGGCGAAGTCGTGCTTGAGCGCGGCGCCGGCGCCGGGGACCTCGGCGCTGTGGGTGATGTGCCCGTCCGCGTCTGCGACGTAGTACACCAGGTACGGGGGGAAGGGCGAGGAGCCGAAGAAGTGCAGCTCACCGGTGACGGGGTCGCTCTTGGGGTGCGCGGTCATCGCGCTGCGCAGCTTGCCGTCGAAGTCGTAGGGGCCGACGGTGTCGAGGTCGGGGGTGAGTTCGAAGGGGAAGTTGGCCTCGCACAGGGCGAGCAGGCGGCCGGCGTGTTCGATGACGTGGGTGCCGGCGGTGGAGGCGGTCAGGTCCGGGCCGTGCTCGGTCAGGTAGGGGGCGCCGTCCAGCGCGGGGGTCCGTATCCAGCGGTTGCGGTACCACTCGGCGCGGCCCTCGCGCAGCCGGATGCCGTGCACCATGCCGCTGCCCTTGAACCAGTGGGTGGGGGTGACGCCGGGCTTGGGGTTGTGGCTGTTGCGGATCAGGCGCCCGGTCAGTTCAGGCGGGAGGGGGCCGTCGACGGTCAGGTCGGTGGCGGTCAGTTCGTCGGCGACGGGCTCGTAGTGGCCGGTCAGGTAGGGCTTGGCGGTCATGTTCGCGGTCCTCGGGTCTCTTCGGTTCGGTGAGGGGCGGAGGGAGGGGAGGTCAGGAGAGCTTCTCGGCGCGGTTCTTGAGGCAGGTGAGCCAGTCCTCCAGGGAGGTGCGCAGGGCGGCGGCGAGCTGGTCGGTGGCGGCGTCGACGGGCGCGCCGCTCCAGGACTCCTCGGTGCGGACGGTGACCCGGTCGCCGACCTGCTCGAAGGTCCACACGTGGACGCCGTCGATGCCGCTTGCGGGGCCGCCCCAGACGATCCGGGCGCCGGGCACCAGTTCGCGGACGGTGGAGGTGATCTCAAGTCCGTGGGTGCGCCAGGTGAACGAGGCACCCTCGGCGAGCGGGCCCTGCAGACGGGACTGGTCGATGTCGGGGTTCCAGACCGGCCAGTCGTCGATGCCGGTGTGCAGGGCCCAGACGCGCTCCAGCGGGGCGTTGATCTCGGCGGACAGGCGGACGATGACGGGTGCGCTCTCGTCGACGGTGAGCACGGCGGTTCCTTTCGAGCAGGGTGGGGAGGGAGGGGATGGGGCGTCGGGTGGTCAGGGTCGGCCCGGGAAGGCGCGCTCCGGGGCGGGCGCGTGGTGCGGCCGGTCGGCGGCAGGCGTGCGGCGCACCAGGACGACGGCGAGCAGCGCGGTGGCGGCCAGGACGGCGGCGCCCAGGGCGAAGGCGGTGCGGTAGCCGGCGGTCAGTGCCTCCAGGGGCGGTTGGTGGCGGGCTGCGCTGCTGGTGACGGATCCGGCGACGGTTGCCAGGAGGGCGAGTCCGACGGCGCCGCCGACCTGTCGGGAGGTGTTGGCCAGGCCGCCCGCCAGGCCGGTGTCCGGTCCGGCGACGCCGGCCACGGACAGACCGGTGAGTTGGACGAAGGCGACGCTCAGGCCGAGTCCGACCAGGACGCTCGGACCGAGCACGTCGGTGGGGAAGGTGCCGTCCGCGCCGATGCGGGACAGCCACAGCATCCCGGCCGCCTCGGTCAGCAGTGCTGCGACCAGTGCGGTGCTGCCGCCGACCCGGCGGACCAGGGCGGGGGCGAGGGCCGCGCCGATCATGTTCGCGACGGCGAGGGGGAGTTGGCCCAGGCCGGTGGTCAGCGGGCCCTCGCCGAGGACCTGCTGCTGGTAGAGCGGCAGGAAGAAGAACAGGGCGATCCACACGGAGCCGAACAGTCCGGTCAGCAGGTTGCCGACCGTCACGTCGCGGGCGGCGAACAGCCGCGGCGGCACCAGTGGGGCGGCGCTGGTGCGCTCGATCCGCCAGAACGCCACGGCGAGCACGGCGGCGGCGCCGAACGCGGCCAGCACCCAGGGGTCCGTCCAGCCCGAGCGGCGGGCCGTGGTCAGACCCCACACCAGGGCGGTCAGGGCGAGGGCGCTGGTGGCTGTCCCGGCCCAGCCGAACCCGACGCGTTCCGCCGGGCCCGCCGCGGGGACGTACGCGGCCGTCGCCGCGAGCACCGCGAAGCTGCCGATCGCCACCGTGTGGAAGATCCACGGCCAGCCCCATGCCTGGGTCAACAGCCCGCCGAGCAGCACTCCCGCCGCCCCGCCCGCACCGGAGACCGCGCCCCAGACCGCCAGCGCCCGGCCGCGGGCCTGACCCGGGGGGTACAGGCCCACCGCGAGGGCGAGGGCGGCCGGTGCGACGGCCGCCGCCCCGGCTCCCTGGACGGCCCGCGCGGCGATCAGGACGCCGGGCGAGTTTGCCAGCGCGGCGATGGCGGAGGCAGCCGCGAAGGCGCCGAGACCGGTGAGCAGGACGCGGCGCCGTCCCAGCAGGTCGGCGGCCCGCCCGCCGGCCAGCAGCAGCGCCCCGAACGCCAGGCCGTAGGCGTTGACGACCCAGGTGGTGGCGGAGTCGGAGAGACCGACGCCGTCACGGATCTGCGGCAGGGCGACGTTCACGATCGAGGTGGCGAGCATGACGGTGAACTGGGCGGCGGCCAGCACCGCAAGGACGGTGCCACGGCGCGGACTGGGCATGGGAACTCCAGGAACAGGGCGGTGGGAAGCGGGCCGGTGGGAGGGGAACGGCGCGGTGGGCGTCAGCGCGCGGCGCGCTCGGAGGCGGATTTCAGGTGCAGCAGCCACTGTGCGAGGGAGCGGTCCAGTGCCTGGGTGACGGCGGCGGCATCGGTCCGTACGGGCTCACCGTCCCAGGACTCCTCGGTGACGACGAGGGTGGCCCCGGACGACGGCGTGAACGTCCATTGGTGGACGGCGGTGATGTCCTGAGAGCGGCTGCCCCAGAGAACGAGCCGGGGCGCGTCCACCGCGTACACGCTGGAGGTGATGTCCACGCCGCCGGTGCGCCAGTGGAACACCGCGCCCGGCGTCAGCGGGGTCAGGGCGCGGGCCTCGGCGATGTCCGGTTGCCAGGTCGGCCAGCCGGGCACGTACGTCAGCAGTGCCCAGACGGCGGGGGCGGGGGCCCGGATCGGTAGCTCACGGCGGGCGACGACCGGGGCGGCCCGGTCGATGCCCGAGGGCGTGTTCTTCATGCCCCCGAGTCTGGTCCGACCACCCCGGTGCCCTCGTCGGCGAAAGTCGCCTAGGCGGCTGCCTAAGTGAGCCGACCGGCGCTTAGGCGTTCCGGCCGAGCGCGTCGGCGAGCTGGCGGCGCGAGGTGACGTCGAGCTTGCGGAACACGCTGCGCAGGTGGGCGTCGATGGTGCGCGGGCTCAGGAACAGCCGGTCGGCGACCTCCCGCGAGGTCGCGCCGGTCGCCACCAGGCGGGCGATGTTCAGCTCCTGACCGGTCAGCAGGTCCACCGCGCCGAGCTCGGCGGGCCGAGCCTGTTCACCGGCGGCTGCCAGCTCCAGCCGGGCCCGTTCGGCGAAGCCCTCCGCGCCCATCGCGGTGAACAGCCCGTGAGCGGTGCGCAGCGCCTCGCGGGCCTGCCCGCGGCGGCCGTCGCGGCGCAGCCACGCGCCCTGGTGCAGCAGGGCGCGGCCGTGCCACACCCGCAGGCCGGTGGCGTCCAACCGGGCCACCGCCTCGACGTGGAGGTCCTCCGGGTCGTCCGACAGCAGGGCGGCGAGGGCGGCGCGCACGCCCAGCGCCCAGTCGGTGCCCGCCGCCGACGCGTGCCGTGACAGCCGTGCGAACGCCTCCTGGGCGGTGTCCCGCTCGCCGCACCGGACGGCCGCCTCGATGAGTTCGGGCAGGGCGAGGCTGGACATCCCCAGCTCGCCGTCGGCGACGGCCAGCCGGGCCGAGGCCAGGGCCGCCCGGTGGTCGGCGGTGCCGTTGGCGTGCAGGGCCGCCGCCGCGTGGGCGGTCGCCGTCAGCATGCCTTTGCGCCGGGCGTGCGACTCGGCCAGCACCCGGTCGAACAGGGGCCGCGCCTCCGCGTCCACCCCGCGCACCGCGGCGGCGAACAGCCGGCCGTACCAGTGCGGCGGGACGCCGGTCGCTTCGGCTATGCCGTCGGCCTCGCTGTTCAGCGCCGCCGCCCCGAGCAGGTCGCCGCGCTGGGTGGCGGCCATCGCCTGCATCCACAGGCCCACCGGCAGGACCATCAGTGTCCCGCCGGTGCGCGCGGCGTCCACGGCCAGGCCGGCGAGCCGGTCCTCCAGGGCGACGTCCCACAGCTCGACGGCGAGCAGGGCGGCCAGCGACAGTCGACCCTCCCACAGCGGGTCGGTCACCTCGGACAGCAGTCCGTGCAGCACCGGCGCCGTCGCGAGGTCGCCGTCGAGGTAGCCGACGAGCGCGTCCAGCAGCCCGTCCGCACTCGAGCGTTCACCGGCCGGGGCGGGCGCCCGCCGGGCCGCCGCCAGGGCGTCCCGCGCCGCGGGTGAGGAACGGCCGACCACCAGGCCCGCCTGCAGGGCGTCCAGCAGGTGGACGCGGGCCCGGTCGGGGTCGAGGGCGGCCGCCGCCACCAGGTGGCCGACCGCGTCCGCCGCGCCGTCGCCGAAGAACGCCGCGCGCCCGCGCAGGAGTCGGGCCTGCACCCGCCCGGCGGTGTCGATCGGGCCGCCCTCGGCGGCCTCGACCAGCGTCACCGCCTTTTCGAACGCTCCGGCCGCGAGTGCGGCCCGGGCCGCGGCGAGACTGCGTTCGGCCCGCAGCCGCGGATCGGCCGTCAGGCCCGCGGCCTGCTCCAGGAACGCCGCCTCGGCAGCGGCCCCGCCCCGGCGTCGGGCCCGCTCGGCGCAGTGCAGCAGGTCGGTCGACGCCTCCTCGTCCGGCCGGGACAGGGACTGCGCGCGGTGCCACGCACGACGGTCGGGCGCCGTCAGCGGGTCGGTGGCCGCCGCGAGCGCCCCGTGGACGCGGCGGCGCTCCGCGGGGGAGGCCGCGGTGTACACCGCCGAGCGCACCAGCGGATGCCGGAAGCGCGACTGCCCGCCCAGCTCGATCAGTTCGCTCGCCTCGGCCTCCGGCCCGGCCTGCGGCCCCACGCCCAGCAGGTCCGCCGCCCGCCACAGCAGCCCCGGATCCCCCAGCGGTTCGGCGGCCGCCACCAGCAGCAGGGTCCGGGCGTCCGGGGAGAGCAGGGAGACCTGCTGCTGGTAGCTCTGCTCGATCCGGTTGGCCGGGGAGACCGGCGTCGGTAGCCCGAAGCCGCCCGCCAACGCGGCGGGCCCGAGCCGACGCGGCAGCTCCAGCAGCGCCAGCGGATTGCCCCGCGCCTCGGCCAGAATCCGCTCCCGCACCTGGTCGTCCAAGGTGCCGAGCAGGCTGGACGCCAGCAGCCGGCGCGCCACCTGGTCGGACAGCCGAGACAGCGTCAGCACCGGCAGGCCTTCGAACTCCGCGACGAGGTGCGGGTCGCGCACCCCGAACACGAACGCCACCGACTCCTCCGCCACCCGCCGGGCCACGAACGCCAACACCTGCGCCGACGCCCGATCCAGCCACTGCGCGTCGTCCACCACGCACACCACGGGCTGCTCGCCCGCAGCATCCGACAGCAGCCCCAACAGGGCCAGGCCGACGGCGAAACGGCTCGGCGCACCCCCCTTGCCCAGCCCCAGCGCAACGGCCAGATCGTCCCGCTGCGCAGCGGGCAACTGTCCGATCCGCTCGTGCAGAGGCCAGGTCAACTGGTGCACGGCGGCGTACGCGAAGTCAGCCTCGAACTCCGCCCCGTTCACCCACAGCAGTCGCACACCCGACAGGCCGTCGGTGACGTCGCGCAGCAACGTCGTCTTGCCGATGCCCGCCTCACCGCGCACGACCGCCGCCCCGCCCCGGCCCGCCCGTGCACCGGCCAACAGGTCGACGAGAGCGGTGCGTTCAGCGGGCGGTACGTACTCGGAGCCGGTCACAGGAGCCACTCGGGAATCATGCCATGCCTTCTGACCTCGGGAGTTACCCCCTCTTGTCCGACGGCGTGGGTGCCGGCACCGAGGCGCGCCGGCCCGTTCGCCGCGTCGGTAGGGCGTGCGGGGCAGGGCGCGGAGCACGCCGTGGCCGGGCGACGACACGTGCCTGCAGCGTGGCGCGTCGGACCGGCGGGAGGTACGGGACGGTCAGACGGGCTGCCGCAGCCCGTCATGGCGGGTGGCGCCATGGCAGGGCGACCACCCGCCGCCGCGCGGTTCCGTCGGCCCTGCCGTCGCCGCGGCCGGGGCGCGGCGGCCCGAGGGGGAGGGGCGGTGGGTCAGAGTGCGGCGAGCAGCCCGCAGAGCGCGAGGACGCCGCAGATCCCGAAGTTGATCAGCTTGTGGGAGAGGAAGACCGCCGCGAACTCGCGGATCGTCGCACTCGGCCAGTAGTACGCGGCGGTCGGCGAGCCGAACACCTGCCCGTTGACGCCGGTCGTCCGGGCCGTCAGCGCGGCCCGGAAGGCGTGGAAGTTGTTGGTGACGATGACGCAGCGGTAGCCGGGCTTGGCCTGCTCCATGATCACCTTGCTGAACTGCAGGTTCTCCTCGGTGGTGCGGGAGCGGTCCTCACGGGTGATCCGCTCCTCCGGGAACCCCTGCGCGACCAGGTAGTCGGCCATCGCGTGCGACTCCGGCAGCTTCTCGTCCGGCCCCTGGCCGCCCGAGGTGATCAGCACCGGCGGATTGCCGCGCGCAGCCTGCCTCTCGTAGACCTCGCGGCCGCGGTTCAGCCGGCTGGCCAGCAGCGGCGGCACCCGCTCGCCGCCGATCAGGCCGGAGCCGAGCACCACGACGAAGTCCACGTCCCCCCGCGGCCGGTGGCGGCCGTACAGGAAGGCGTAGCCGACGAAGCAGACGAACAGGAAGGCGATGTACCCGACCACCAGGGTGGCGGTGCCCGCGACGATGCCCAGCCGCACCGAGCCGGTCACCGCGGCGGCGACGAGCAGGGCGATCACCCCGAGGATGCCGAGGCCGGCGAGCAGCGAGAGCAGGTTGGCCGGCCGCAGCCCCTCCTTCCGGATCATGGTCAGGCCGTTGGAGACGAGGAAGCCGATCAGGGCCAGCGTGCCGACCGCGGGCAGCAGGATGATCGCGGCGGCCGCCAGCTCCACCACCAGCGTCGGCGCCTTGCGCAGCTCGGCGAGCAGGGCCACGGCGAGCAGGGAGACGGCGATGCCGAGCAGCACGGCATTGCTGAACCGGCGGCGGTCGCGCAGGACGCCGATCCCGCACAGGACGAAGAACAGGGCCGCTGGGGCGTAGGCGATCATGCCCGTATCGTAGGTTGTTCAGATGTACGGTCTGCCGCGGTCCCGCAGTTCCCCCGGCCGCGGTGGCCCGGCGTCACGGCGGATGCGGGGACCGGCACTTCGGCGGGCAGACCGGCTCCGCGTCCACCCGCTGCTCCGGTCCCGCACGGGGCTCCCGCGCCGCTTCGCCGGTCCAGCGGTCGGTCACTCGTCCACGCCACCTCCGTGCCCTGTCAGCAGCTCCGCGACCCGCCGCCCCATCCGCTGCCCGGCCCGTTGCCGGATGAGCCCTTCCTTCGCCGCCGCGCGCAGGTGGACGAGCGTGCTGCCGGGCTCCGACTCGGGCCCGGCCTCGGACCCGCCCGGGGCGGTGAGACGGATCGTCACCAGGACCGGGTTCAGCCCCCACGCCCCTCCGCCGGCCATCACCCGGAACGTCCGCGTGCCCCGTGTCCGCATGCCCCGTGTCCGCATGCCCCGCGACACCGGAGGGACCTTCCGGCCGAGGCCCCGCAGCACCGCTCTCACCCGGGCCACGGCCTCGGCGTAGGGCAGCGGCAGCTCCAACTCCTCCTCGTGGACGTCCTTCGGCAGCCGGCGCGCCACCCACTCCACACCGCGCCGTCCGCTCACGGCCCAAGCGCCGACCGCGCGGGCGAGCAACGCGTCCTCGTCGTCCCCGTCCATGCACCGCGCCTCCCTTCCGGCGCCGAGCATGCCACCCGCCTACGACAACGCGCCCTGCCGGAGGGGACACCCGCTCAGTCCCGGGGCGGGCGCTGGGCGGTTCGGAGCTTCTGCGCGACCGCGGCCGGCAGGCGGTCTGCGGACGGTGGTGGGTGGTGGGCGCTGGGCGGATTCGGAGTCGGAGCCGGGCTCCGATCCGGTCGTCGACCCGCGCGGCACGGGCGCGCGGGTCGACGACCGAGCTACGAGTCGCCGGCAGCGGCCTTCGCGGACGGGGCAGAGGTGGCGGCCGCGCCCGCCTCGTCCGGCTCCGCCACCGCCGTGCCTCCGATCCGGCGGACGCCGGGTACCAGCGCCGTGCCGGCGCAGCTCACCCCGACCAGGGCGGCGGTGACCAGCAGGGGCGCCGGGGCGCCCCAGGCGTCGGCCGCCGCCGGGGCGAGCGCGTAGCCGAGCGGCGCGGCGGCCAGGGAGAACAGCCAGTCGTAGGAGGTGACCCGGGCCAGGACGTGGGTCGGGAACTCCTGCTGGACGACGGTCTGCCAGACCGGGTTGAGGTAGCCGACGCCGGCCATGGCCAGCCCGTACACGGGAACGGTGACCGGTGCCGGGAGCGGACCGGCGAGAGCGAGCAGCGGCAGTGCGAAGAGCGCGAGGCCGAGGTTGGCGGCGAGCACCGGTCGGCGCGGACGCAGCCGCCCGGCGAGCAGGGAGCCGGCGAGGACCCCGACCGCGCCGGCCTGGGTCATGGCCACCCAGACGCCCTCCCCGCCCAGCTCGCGGGTGGCGATCAGCGGGCCGAGGGTGAGCAGCACCGCGCTGGCGCCGTTCCACATGGCGTGCGCGATGAGGCTGGTCCAGTACCAGTCGCGCGAGCGGACCTCGGTCCAGCCCTTGGTCAGGTCGGCGAGCAGGGCGCGGCGCGGCGCGGGGGTCGGCCGGACGGTGAGCTTGGCGAGCAGGGCGGCGGAGACGAGGAAGGAGACGCCGTCCAGGACGAAGGCCGAGCCGGCGCCCGCGCTGTACACCAGCAGGCCGGCCAGTGCGGGGCCGCCGAGCCGGGCCGCGTTGGTGGTGGAGGCCAGCAGCGCATTGGCCCGCATGCGCTGCGGGCCGTCGACGGTCGCCGCGACGAGGGGCGTGGCGGTGGGGATGGCGAAGGCGGAGGCGGTGCCGCCGATCGCCTCGGCCACCGCGACCGTGGCCAGGCGCGGCTCTCCGCCGAGCAGTTCGACGCCGACGGCCAACTGTGCGGCGGCCCGGACCAGGTCGGTCACCAGGGCCACGGTCCGCGGGTTGAAGCGGTCGCCGACGACGCCGCCGAGCGGGAGGAGCAGCAGTCGGGGCACCATCGTGCAGCCGAGGACGAGGGCGAGGGCGCCGGAGGAGCCGGTCGCCTGGGTGATGGCGATGGCCAGTGCGGTGGGGACGACGGCGTCGCCGAGGGTGGAGACGGCCCGCCCCACGTAGAGCAGGCGGAATCCGGGCAGTCGCAGTGGATGAGTCACGGCGGGACTATATTTCGGCGCCGAAGTTTCGGCAACGAAATATTCGGCGAGTTGATCGACTCCACCTAGACTCGTGCCATGGACCACGCCGCGCGACGACCCGACCCGCCGAGCGACCGGCCGCCCGAGCGGCCGGCCGGCGGCCCGCGCGGCTGTCCCGGCGACCGGCCGAGCGACTCGACGGACGGGCACGTCGAGCGCTGGCAGCCGGTCCTGCCCGAGCTCGACCCGGACATCGAGGGCGCCGTCACGCGGATGAACAAGCTCACCAAGCACCTGGGCCGGGTGCGTGAGCAGGGTGTCGCCGACTACGGACTGCAGAAGCACGAGTTCGACACCCTGCACGAGCTCGCCGGCCGTGGCGGCCGGGCCACCCCCTCCGAGCTGCGCGCCGACCTCAACCTCGCGCCGGCCTCGGTGACCGGTCGCCTGGAGACGCTGGAGCGCCGGGGCTTCGTCGTCCGAACCCCCTCCGACGAGGACCGCCGTCGCGTCCGCGTCGAGCTGACCGATGCCGGCCGGGAGGCCTGGCACGAGGCGCTGGACGTGGTCGGCCGGGAGGAGCGCCGGGTGCTCGGCGTCCTGGCGCCGGACGAGCGGCGCCTGCTCTCCGACCTGCTGCGCCGCGTCCTTCTGGCCGTCGAGACCCCCGCCGCCGCGCCGGACCGGCCGTGCGGGCCGAGCTGATCGACCGCCGAGCCGGCGGGACTCCCGGTCGGGCGGAAGGCCGACGGGTGGCTCCCGGCAAGGTCGGGCCTTGCCGGGAGCGGGCCCGGTCGGATGGCCTGAGTGAACGTCAGGCGTGGTACCAGATCTCGTTCTTGGCACCGTCGACGCAGTCCCAGATGTCGAGTTGGCGGCCGCCGGTCTGGCCGCCGGGGATGTCCAGGCAGCGGCCGGAGGCGGGGTTGAAGAGCTGGCTCTTGCCGTTCAGGACCCACTGCTGGTTCGGGGCACCGGGGACGCAGGTCCAGAGCTCCACCGGTGCGCCGTTGGCGGTCCCGGCGCCGGTGATGTCCAGACAGAGCTCGCCGCCGGGGCGGCTGACGCTGCCCATCCGCACGGTGTTGCCGATCATCGTCCACTGCTGCGGAGCGCCCTGGTTGCAGGCCCAACTGGTGACCTTCGCGCCGGGCTTGAAGACGCCCTGGTAGTCGTCCAGGCAGACGTTCTCGCCCTTGGGGCCCTTCCACGCCGACCAGATCTGGGACGGGTTGCGGTAGATGATGTCGTCGAGCAGGGCCCAGCCGGGGAAGTCCATCATGATGACGCCGAGGTGGTCGCCCCTGCCGCCGTTGTCGTTGAGGTACTTCATCAGTCGTGGGTTGATGCCCTCGATGCGGATGTTGCCCTTGACGCCGCCCAGGTGGCCGCCGGCGAACCCGGCGGGGGTCGGGTCGAGGATGTGCGAGGCGGAGGTGTACGTCACGAACATCTCGCCGCTCGGGTCGGAGGCCGCCCGGTCGAGGTTCCCCTTGACGTAGGGCCACTTGTCGCCGGCACTGGGGAGGTCGAAGTGGTCCTCCATGTGCTTGGTGAAGTCGTTGATGCCGAAGCCGTAGTCTGCGCCGCCGGGGCTGCGGAAGTCGGTGAGCACGATCTTCCCGCGCACCTGGCTGAGCCTCGGCACCGAGGTCTTCTGCCCCTGCTGCACGGACGGGGTGTAGAACAGGCCCTTGTACTCGGGCTTGTCGAGGTACTGCTTGAAGATCCTCAGCCGGTCCGCGTCGGTGGTCGACGACGGGTTGTCGGTGCAGCTGCCGGTCGACTGGTCGCACTCGGCCTTGAGCCGCATCAGGATCGTCTCGCCCGAGTGCTCCTTCAGGAAGTCCCGGGTCCGGATCAGCACGTCGTCGAAGACCGCGTCCTGGTAGAACGCGCCGTGGTGGACAGTGAAGCCACCGCCGATGACCCGGACCCGGATGTCCAACGCCCGCACACCGCGGATCAGTTGGTTGGCCAGGGTGCCGCCGCTGGCGCCGTGGTCCTCCTGGGTCTGCACCAGGGAGCCGCCCTTGACGGCCATCGTGTCGTGGGTGCCCGGGATGGACATCGCCGCGAGCCAGGTGTCGCCGTGCACCAGGGACATCCAGTCCGGGTGGCGGGTCGAGTCGATGCTCTTGAACGAGTCGGCGAGGCTGCTGCCCATGGCCGCGGCCGGGTCGGCGGAGGCGACGGAACCGAGCGCGGCGGTGGCCAGCACCAGGGCCGCACTGGCCAGACGGCGCCCGGCCCGGCGAAGGGTGGTCTTCAACTTCGATGCGTGGGGCGGTGGTTCGAGCACCGGGGAGATCCTCTCGGCAGACTGCGCGCTGCGTCGCCCGACCGGGCCGGGGGCGGCCACCGCAGGGGCCGAGGAGACGGATCGGAGGGGTGGCGCAGGGCGGGGGGACGGGCCCGGACGCGGGCCGCCGCCAGTCTTCGGTCGTCGCTGACTCACCGTCAACGGACGCGGGGCAGGACTGCCCGCCCATCCCGCCGAGGCTGCCTCTCCGGACAGCCGGGCTCGGCACCGCTGTGCATGCCCGGGGCGAGCCGGGGCCGAATGCCGGAGGCCGGGCGGCGCCCCCGCGGCGGCACCCCGGCGGCCGGCCAGGTGCACCCGGCAGGGGCCGTTCAGGCAAACGGCCCCCAGCGCGCTTCATGGAGCGGAGCCGACCGACGATCAGTGAACCGGGTCCTTCAGCGCGCGCCCTCGACGGCGGCCTGCGCGGCGCGCGCCAGCGCCCGGCGCGGGCCCCGGCGGGTGTCGTACGCGGCAGGCACGGGGGCCGGGATCGCGGGCAGGAAGGTCAGTTCGGCGACCAAGCCGCGTACCGCGACCACCCGGGAGAGCGAGGCGAGCAGGCCGTCCTCGCCGACGAACGCGGCAGCGCTGGTCGGCCGGCCGTCCGCCAGCCGGTAGCGGATCGTCGCCGGCTGGACGGGGGCGCCGGTCTGGACGGCGGCCTCGAAGAGTGCCGGGCGGAACCGCCCGCTCTCCCGCCCGCACCAGGTCGACCCCTCCGGGAAGACGATCATCGACCGGCCCGCCCGGAGCTGGGCGGCGACGGCGCCGACCGTGTCCGGGAGGGTGCGGAGCCGGTCGCGGTCCAGGTAGACCGTGCCGCCCCAGGCGGTGACGGGTCCGAGCACGGGCCAGTGCCGCACCTCGGTCTTGGCGATCGAGCGGCCGGGCAGCGCGGTCGCGATCAGCGGGATGTCCAGCCAGGACACGTGGTTGGCGACCACCAGGACCCCCGGCTCCGGTTCCCCGGCCGCTCGGCCCGCCCTGCCGCCCGCCCTGCCGCCCGCCGCGCCGGCGGTGGGCGGGGGCGTCGCACGGACGGTCACACCCAGCGCCCCGAGGAGGGTGCGGGTCCAGAACCGGACCAGCCGGGTGCGTGCCGCGCGGGGAAGCGCGCGCACCGGCAGGGTGAGGGCGATCCCGACCAGCAGGACCGTCATGCAGGCGGTCAGCCGGAGGACCCGCCGGGGCAGGGCCACCGCCGGGGCCCGCTCGGTCAGGCAGGCCTCCGGCGTGCAGGTCGCCGTCGGCAGCCAGACGCTCACGCCGACAGTTCCCGTGACGCTGCGGTCGGGGCGCCCGCGGCGGTCCCGCCGGTACCGCCCGCGGCTCCACCGACCCCCGGGACCGCGCTCATCCCGGAGAGGAAGTGCCGCAGGTAGCGCGGGTCGGTGCGCTCCAGGGAGAGCAGCACGTACAGGTCGGCGGTGGCGAAGTCCGGGTCGTGCGCGGGGGCGCCGCAGACCCAGGCGCCGAGCCGCAGGTAGCCCCGGAGCAGGGCCGGCAGCGGGGCGCGGCCGGCGCGCTGCACGCCGGTGGCGTCCCAGAGCCGGTGCGGGGTGACCCGGTACTCCTCGGGGGCGAGGTGCTTGGCGCTGACGGTGTCCCAGACCCGCGCGGCGGTGGCACCGCCGTCGTCCAGCGGGATGGAGCAGCATCCGCCCACCCAGGTGTTGCCGGTGTCGGCGAGGTAGCGGGCGATGCCGCCCCACATCAGGTTGATCACGGCGCCGTTGCCCCGGTGGTCGGGGTGGATGCAGGAGCGGCCCAGCTCGACCAGGCCGTCGCGCAGGGGGGTCAGGTTGCCGAGGTCGAACTCGCCGTCGGAGTAGAGCCGGCCCGCCCGTCGTGCGGCCTCCGGGGGGAGCAGCCGGTAGGTGCCGACGACGGGGCCGTCCTCGCCCTCGCGGACCAGCAGGTGGTCGCAGTACTCGTCGAACGGGTCGACGTCCAGACCCGCCGCCGGGCTGTGCAGCACGGCGCCGAGCTCGGCGGCGAACACCTCGTGGCGCAGCCGCTGGGCGGCGCGGACGTCGTCCTCGTCGCGGGCCAGCGCCACCGTGTACGTCCGGGCGGGCGAGGCGGCGGGCGTGGTGGCGGCGGGCCGGGAGGCGGGGCCCCGGGCGGGCCGGGCGGTGAACGCCGGCCGGGTCGTCCGCGGGGCGGGGACCGCGGCGGCGTGGTCGGGGGCGACTGCGGGAGGAGTGTACGTGGGGACGACGGTCATGGCGGACCCTCCAGGGCAGCACGGACGACGGCGGCCACGTGGGCCGTGGCGCCTACCGGTCCGCTCGGTCGTGGGTGCGAACCGGTCACCGTATGTTTCTCCGGGGCGGCTGGCGTCCACGTTGTCGTTCGGTGGAGCGCAGATGTGCACCTGCTGAATGGGGCCACTCGATGTCCGCCGTCCACCTGCTCGGTGCCGGGGCGCCTCCGGATGCTCCGCTCCCGGGGGTGGAATCCGCGGCCGAGCCCGCCCTCCACCGGCGCACGCCGGGCGTGCACAGCGGCCGCACCAATCCGGACCGACGACCGGGCACCGCGCCGCCCGGCAACGCCCCGGCCCCCGGGCACCGCGCCGCCCGGCAACGCCTCGGCCCCCGGGCACCGCCTTCCCGCAACGCCTCGGCCCCCGGGCACCGCGCCGCCCGGCAACGCCTCGGCCCCCGGCGTCGAAACGCCGGGGGCCGGGTCCGTCAGCGGGACGACCGCGGGGCGCGGCCGAGGGCGGCGTCGGACGCCCGGGCCGTCAGCCGGCCCGCCACCCCTGCTCGTCGATCCCGCCGGGGACGGCGTCCGCCGGTCCGTACGGCTCGCGGGTGAGGACGAAGGAGTTGAGGTCGAGGTGGCTGACCGAGCCGTCGGCGGCCCGTACCACCCGCAGCGTCTCGCCCGCGTAGTAGCCGTCCAGCCCCGTCCAGGTGCCGTCCGCCTCGGCACGGAACCGGGAGGCGCGGTTACCGGCGGCCAGCGGAGCCAACTCCAGGGCGCGGTCCGCCCTCAGACGCAGCACCTGGGCCGCGGCGCCCCAGTACCAGGGGCCGGTGAGTGCCAGCAGCTCATCGTCGACGGACGGCAGCGGGCGCCACGGCTCGGGCAGTCGCGGCTCGTGCTCGGCGGTGATCGCGATCAGGTCCGCCGCGACGAGCGGCGTGCTGGGGCCGCTGGTCGCGTTGGAGAGGGCGACGGCGGCCAGGCCCTCGTCCTCGCTGATCCAGAGCCCGGCGGTGAAGCCCGGCATCGAACCGCTGTGCCCGAACAGCACGCGCCCGTCGCGGCGCAGCAGTTGGAGGCCGAGCCCGTAGCCGCCGGACCAGTCGGCGTCGTCCGGGCCGACGGCCGGCCGGCGCATCTCGGCGAGGGACCCGGCGGCGAGCACCTTCTCGTCGCCGCGAGCCAGGAAGGCGGCCCAGCGGGCCAGGTCGGCGGTGGTCGACCAGAGCTGGCCGGCCGGGCCCATCAGCCCGGTGTCCGTGAGCGGCTCCGGCAGCACGACGTCGGCCCACGGGTGGACGGCGAAACCGCCGGCGTGCGGGTGCTGCGGGAGCAGAGTGGTGCGGTCCATCCCGAGCGGTTCCAGCAGCTCCCGGCGGAGGACGTCGCCCCAGGGCTCGCCGCGCAGCCGCTCGACCAGGGCGCCGAGCAGTGCGTAGCCGGGGTTGGAGTAGTGGTGGCGGCGACCGGCGGGGTGCCGGAGCGGGCGGTCGTCCTCCAGGACGTCGGCGAGCTGCGGCCGCAGCGTCCCCTCCGTCCGCTCCCACCAGGGCTCCGGCGTCTCGGCGGTGAGCCCGGAGGCGTGGGAGAGCAACTGGGCGACGGTGGCCTCGTCGGCCGCGGTGCCGGGCAGGTGGTGCCCGAGCGGGTCGGCCAGGTCGAGCAGGCCCTCGTCGCGCAGCCGGAGCACCAGGACGGCGACGAAGGTCTTGGTGAGCGAACCGATCCGGTACTGCACGTCGACGGTGGGCGCGTGGTCGTCGATCATGCTGCGGGCGCCGCTCCAGACCACCGCGCCGTCCCGCACCACCGCGGCGACGAACGAGGGGGTGCGGCCCTCGGCCTGGGCGACCGCGATCCGGTGCAGCAGGGCGCGGCGGGTGGCGGGGAGGAGCTCGTCGTGCAGGTCGGTCATCTGATCCTCTGGAGAGTCGGACGGCTCGGGCGGACCCGCGCTCGGGCGGGCGGCGCGCCCAACCTAGCCCGCCCGTCCGCCCGGATCCAGCGAGATTCCGGCCCGTGCCGACCAGGCTGCGGCCGTCCTCCCAGCCCACGCCACGACCTCGACGGAGAGTCACCCACCGGGGATCAGTCGGCGGGATCCGTCCGGTCCAGCCCCCGCATCAGTTCGGCCACCACGGCGTGATCGCGGGTGGCGTCACGCTCGCGCTGACTCAGCACCTGCCTGCTGCCGGGCGGTATGACGGCTGCCGACCTGACGCGGCGCTCCCTCCGGGCGTCGGCGAGGCGCCGAGCCATGGCCGTGACGCGCTCGAACTCCTCCGGCAGGTCGCCCTCCGCCTCGTGGTCGACCAGGAAGCCGAGCAGTTCCTCGATCACGTCGAGATGCCCGTCCGTGAGACGGTCCTCGGTGAGTCCGGCCAGTTCCCGCAGCTCGTCCAGGGCTGCCTCCAGCAGGCTCTCCTCCAGCGCCGGGTCGTCCAGCGCGTTCGCCGACAGGCGCTCGGCGAGGTCCATGGCGTTGCCCCAGCCGCCGGCCGCGAGACAGTCCTGGACCGCGTCGCGGATGCGCTCGTCCACCATCGCGCCGAACCGCTCGGCATGCTCCCGGGGGATCAGCGGGCTGTACCGCATCGCCTCGGCGAGCGCGGCGAGGTGCTCGTCGGGGCTGGTCCAGTAGACGCGGTCCCGCGTCTGTTCCAGCACGATCGCCGCGACCGGACCCGCGTCCAGCAGCTCGGCCGCCTCCAGCGCCCACTGCAAGTGCGCCGCGAGGCCGTAGTCCTCGGCGGAGAGGGAAACCTCGACGGTGTCCAAGGTGCTGCGCACGGCGTCGGCCAATGACTCCGGCGCTGCCCGGAGCTGTTCGCGGATGGCGCCGCCGTCGGGCAGCCGGGCCGCCTCGATGATCCGGTAGAGCTGCCGAGCGTCGACGAAGGCGGCGAGCAACGCGGGGATCCGGGTCCGGCCGGCGTTGAGGTGGAGACGCAGGTAGTCGGCGATCGACGGGTTGTGGAAGGCGGCCTTCCCGCCGTCGAGGGTCACCATCGTGCCCTCCAGGACCTGCAGCGCCCGCCGGAAGAGCCGGCCGTCGGCGTCCCGGTCCAGTTCCCTGCGGTACCACGACCACGACTCCTCCAGTTCCGACAGCGTGGCCGTCTGGAGGGTGAGGAGCACTTCGAGCAGGTGGACGGCCTCGTCGGTGAGCTCGTGCTCGACGATCCGCTCCCAGATCCGCTGCGGATCGTCGAGGTTCGCCAACACGGCCGCAGGAACGTCCTGCTCCCGCCGGGCGGCCAGCCGCAACGTCTCCTCGATCAGCCGGGGATTGAAGTTCCGGTGCGTGACGACCGGCTGCCAGACGGCCCGGTCGGCGAAGCAGCGCTTCTGCGCCGGGGGTACCGCGGAGTTGTGGACGTGGTTGTAGAGGATCTGCCCGCGGATCCGGAGCCCCAGGTCGGTCAGGTGGATCACGCTCGCGGCCTCGGTGACGTCCGCCGCCGCGAGGCGGTCGTGCCTGAGCCGGGCGTGTTCCAGGATGTAGTCGCGGGTGGTCATGATGAGCGCTTTGCCCGGTGTCTCCCGGATCTCGCGGACGACGGCGAGCAGCCGGGAGTCCTCGTTCTTGTTCAGCGGTGACTCCAGCGTCGTCTGGCCGAGGAAGTCGTCGTAGAGGAAGACCTGCGGGATGCCGTCGAGCCAGAGCGCGCCGACCTCGTCGATGTCCTGCGAGACCTCGTGCAGCTCGTAGCCGTTGCCCATGAGCCAGGCCGAGAGCATGAGCGCGACCGTGGTCTTCCCCACCCCCGGGATGCCCGCGACGACGCAGACCCGCTGCTCGTCCAGGACCTGCTTCGCCCGCTCGAAGCCCTCGTGCGGGACGAACGTCTCCGCGACCCGTGGCAGCCGCCTGCGGAGCCAGGAGGACCGCAGGTGCCGCTCCTGGTGGAGCACCGTCTGCAGGACGGTGGTGCTGCTCAACCAGAGCCGGAAGTGCCGCCGGACCAGCGCCGGCCGGTTGCGCAGCTCCGCGACGATCTCGTCCACGCCGTGGATGTCGCCGGTGCTGCGGATGAAGGGGGCGAAGGCGTCGCGGAGCCGCTCCTTGCCGTCGACGGTCAGGCCCACCGTGGTGGCGATGACGTACCGGTCGGGCTTGAGCCGAGCGACCTTCGGCAGCTCCTCCCGGACCAGGCGTCGGATCAGCCCGTTCTGGTCGCCGCGCTGCCAGTGCTTGCACTGCACGACGGTGGACGCGCCGGCGGCGTCGGTGTGCCGGAGGTCGATGCCCTGGTCCCGGCCGCGCGGGAAGAGCTCCAGCGGAACGCCGAGGAGTTCACCGAAGAGGTCGCGGCAGACCAGCTCGAAGTCGTGGTCCGTCAGCCGCCCCAGATCGAAGGAGTCCATCTACCGCTTCCAGGAGAGCCACCGCCGGGACGGGGTCGCCCCGGCGGTGGCATTCTTCCGGAAGGGTCGGACAGCCGGGGAAGGGCTCAGAGGACCGGCGGCCGCCGGGCGGACGGGAAGGCGGGCAGCGCCGGGTCGTGCAGCCAGGCGGAGAACAGGCCGTCCAGCGGTCCGCCCGCGTACCGGGCGCAGTGCGCGCGGAAGTCGGCGGTGGAGACCACGCCGTGCCGGTTGAGGACGGCCCAGTCCTTGAGCAGGCGGAAGAAGGCCCGGTCCCCGACGGCGCAGCGCACCGCGTGGACGGTGAGGCCGCCGCGCTGGTAGACGCGGTCGTCGAACATCAGCTTGCGGCCCGGGTCGCCGAGCCGGAGGTCCTGCGGGAGACCGGCGAGCAGGGCGTGGGCGGCGGCGGCGCGCCTCGCGGCGGACGGGCCGCCGCTGTGCTCGGACCAGAGCCACTCGGCGTACTTGGCGAGGCCCTCGTTGAGCCAGATGTGGCTCCAGTCGGCGATCGACAGGCTGTTGCCGAACCACTGGTGCGCCAGCTCGTGGGCGATCAGGCGCTCGCGGTCCCAGCCGCCGCCCAGGTGGTTGGTGCCGAAGGTGGCGACGCCCTGGGCCTCCACCGGGACGTCCAGCTCCTCGTCCGCGACCACCACCGTGTACTCGCCGAACGGGTACGGCCCGAAGACCTCCTCGAAGAAGGTCATCATCTGCGGCTGCCGCCCGAAGTCCGCGGCGAAGCCGCCGGCCAGCCGCTCCGGCACGTGGCCGGTCTGCGGCACCGCCGGGCGCCCGGCGAGCTGCACCGGCTGGTACTGGCCGATCGAGACGGTCACCAGGTACGTCGAGGTCGGCGCGCTCTGCTCGTACACCCAGGTCGTACTGGACGCCCTGGTGGTACGGGTGAGCAGCCGGCCGCCGATCACCACCGCGTACGGCGACGGCGTCGTGACGGCTATCTGGTAGGTGGCCTTGTCGGCCGGCCGGTCGTTGCACGGGAACCAGGACGGCGCCCCCACCGGCTGGCTGGCCACCAGCGCGCCGTCGGTGAGCTCCTCCCAGCCGAGGCCGCCCCACGGGCTGCGCACCGGGCGCGGGTTCCCGGTGTAGTGCACCTCGACGGTGAAGGCGGCACCCGCCGTGAGCGCCTTGGCCGGGCGCACCCGCAGCTTGCCGCCGCGATGGGTGTATCGGGCGGCCTTGCCGTCCACCAGCACCCGGCCGATCCGGAACTCGGCCAGATCGAGCGCGAACTCCGCCAGCGCGGTGCCCGCGACGGCGCTCAGCCGCGCGGTCCCGCCGAGCCGGTTGGGCCCCGGCCGGTAGTCGAGCGCGAGCTCGTAGCGGTGCACCCGGTAGCGGGGATCACCGCTGTTCGGGAAGTACGGGTCCGAGCCGCCGACGGGGGACGCCGGGGTGTGCTGGTGGTTCACCGGGCGGGATTTCACCGGGTCGTGCGCTCCCTGCGAGTACGAGCTGGGGGACGGGCGGGACGTGGCGGGCGTCGCGGGGTCGGTGGGGGCGGACGGGACGGATCCGGCGGGTGCCGGGGCGACCGGGCCGGTCACGAGGTGGTCTGCCACACCTCGATCGGATTGCCCAGCCACCGGGTGTCCGCGGGAACGGACTCGGCGCGCATCACCAGGGAGGCCGGGCCCAGCGTGCTGCGCGCGCCCACCGTACTGCCGGGCAGCACGATGCCGCCCGGGCCCAGGGTGGCGCCCTCGCGGAGGACCACAGTATCCATCCGCATGATCCGGTCGTGGAAGAGGTGGGTCTGCACCACGCAGCCCCGGTTGATGCTCACGCCGTCGCCGAGGGTGACCAGGTCGGCCTCGGGCAGCCAGTAGCTCTCGCACCAGACGCCCCGGCCGACGCCGGCGCCGAGCGCCCGCAGCCAGAGGTTGAGCACCGGGGTGCCCGGCACCGCGCCGACCAGCCACGGCACCGCCAGCACCTCGACGAAGGTGTCGGCGAGCTCGTTGCGCCAGACGAAGCCGCTCCACAGCGGGTGCTCGACCGCCCGGAACCGGCCGACCAGCAGCCACTTCGCGGCCACCGCGACCAGGCAGGCCGCACCGCCGGCGGCCAGCAGCACGAGGCCCGAGAGCAGCAGCGCCGCCACCGGCGACCAGGCCGCCGTCAGCCAGGAGAGCGCCGCGAGGGTCAGCGCGCCGAGCGCGCCCGACGCCAGCACCGGCAGCAGCCGGCCGAGCTCCACCAGCCCGCGGGCCCAGAGCAGCCGCGCCGGCGGCTCGTAGGTGAGGCTCTGGTCGGCCTCGTCGGCCGCCCGCGGCAGCTTCATCGGCGGCATGCCCAGGTAGGAGCTGCCCTTCTTGGCCTTCGCCGGGGTCGCGGAGAGCACGCCGACCAGGCCGCGCTTGGGCACCGAGCGGCCCGGCGCGGTCATCCCGGAGTTGCCGAGGAAGGCCCGCTCGCCGACCTTCGCCTCGCCGAGCCGCACCCAGCCACCGCCCAGCTCGTACGGGGCGATCAGGGTGTCGTCGGCCAGGAAGGCGCCGTCGCCGACGGTGGTCAGGCTCGGCAGCGCCAGCACCGTGGAGACCTCGGCGCCGCGGCCGACCTTCATGCCCAGCGCCCGCAGCCACAGCGGCGTGACCAGTCCGGCGTACAGCGGGAACAGGACCTCGCGGGCCTGGTCCATCAGCTGGGTCACCGTCCAGGCCTGCCAGCCGATCCGCCCGTGCAGCGGGTGCGTCCCCGGTGCCAGCCCGGTGCTCAGCAGCCGGACGGCCGCGACGAGCTGCGCCGCGTAGACCGCGCCGTAGGCGAGGGTGGCCGGCAGCAGACCGAGCAGGGCAGCGCCGAGCGCGGCGGCGAGCCCCTCGCCCGGGTGGACGAAGCGGCTCAGCACGGCCAGCCCGGCGATCGCCGGAAGCACGGGGAGCAGGCCCAGCGCGGCGCCGCTCGCGCCGTAGAGCGCGGCCCAGCGGGCCCGGCGGTGCGGGCGCTCCTTGGGCCAGGTGCGCTCGGCGCGGCCCAGTTTGACGGCGGGCGCACCGCCCCAGCGCTGTCCGGTCGGGACGTGCCCGGTGACGCTGGAGCCGGCGACGACCTGGGCCCGCTTGCCGATCCGGGCGCCGGGCAGCAGCGTCGACCGGGTGCCGACCACCGCGGCGGAGCCGACCTTGACCTGGCCGACCTCGAGCCGGTCGCCGTCCAGCCAGTAGCCGCAGAGGTCGACCTCGGCCTCCACTGCGCAGCCCCGGCCGAGCTTGAGCATGCCGGTCACCGGCGGCAGGGAGTGCAGGTCCACCTCCGGACCGACCTTGGCGCCGAGCGCCCGGGCGTAGCGGGTCAGCCACGCGCCGGAGAGCGACGTGGCCCCGCTGGCCTCCGCGAGCCGCTCGGCCGCCCAGAGCCGCAGGTGGGTGGAGCCGCCGCGCGGGTAGCTGCCGGGGCGCAGGCCGCGCAGCAGCAGCCGGGCGCCGCCGGCCCCGATCGCGAGGCGGCCCGCCGGGCTGAAGAGCGCCAGCGCGCCCGCGCCGACCGCCCACCAGGAGGCGGTGGGCGCCCACGGGTAGTCGCCGAACCAGGAGAGCACGTTGCCGAGCGCCACCAGCGCGACGCTCCAGCGCAGCCCGACCACGGTGAAGAGCGGGATCAGCAGGAGCAGCTGGAGCAGCTTGGCCCGGGTGGGCACCGGCGCGACGGTCCGTGCCTCGCCGCCCTGCGCTGCGGTGCGTTCCAGGTGGCGGGCGAGCTTGCGCAGCGTCGGCTGCTGGTAGAGGTCCAGCACGGCGACGTTGGGGTAGCGGGTGCGCAGCAGCGTGGTCAGCCGGGCGGCGGCCAGGCTGCCGCCGCCGATGGCGAAGAAGTCCTCGCGCGGCCCGCTCACCGGCACCCCGAGGATCTCGGTCCACTGCTCGGCCAGCCAGGCCTCGGTGCCGTAGAGCTGCTCGGTCGGGCCGGCCGTGTCCAGATCGGGCAGCGGCCAGGGCAGGGCGTTGCGGTCGACCTTGCCGGAGGTGCGGGTGGGCAACGAGTCGACCGGGGCGAGCAGCGGCACCAGGGCGGCGGGCAGCTCGGCGCGCAGCCGCTCGACGGCGGCCTCGCGGTCCCATCCGTCCTTGGTGACCAGGTAGCCGACCAGCAGTTGGTTGCCGCCGCGCGCGGTCCGGACGGCGGCCGCCGCACCGGCGACGCCGGGCAGCGCCTGCAGGGCGGCGTCGACCTCGCCGAGCTCGATCCGGCGCCCGCCGAGCTTGATCTGCTCGTCGGCGCGCCCCAGGAAGAGCAGACCGGCCGGGTCGGCCTGGACGAGGTCGCCGCTGCGGTAGGCGCGCTCCCAGCCGAGCGACGGCAGCGGGGCGTACTTCTCGGCGTCCTTCTCCGGGTCCAGGTAGCGGGCCAGGCCGACGCCGCCGATCACCAGCTGGCCGGTGGCGCCCGCGGCGACCGGCTCGCCGGCCTCGTCGACCACGGCGAGGTCCCAGCCGTCCAGCGGCAGGCCGATCCGGACCGGGCCGTCGCCGGTCAGCAGCGCCGCGCAGGCGACCACGGTGGCCTCGGTCGGCCCGTAGGTGTTCCAGACCTCGCGGCCCTCGGTGACCAGCCGCTGAACCAGCTCGGGCGGGCATGCCTCGCCGCCGAAGATCAGCAGCCGGACCTCGTTCAGCGCCTCGGCCGGCCAGAGCGCCGCCAGCGTCGGCACGGTCGAGACGACGGTGATCTCCTGCTCGGCCAGCCAAGGGCCGAGGTCGGCACCGCTGCGCACCTGGGAGCGGGGGACGGGCACCAGGCAGGCGCCGTGGCGCCAGGCGAGCCACATCTCCTCGCAGGAGGCGTCGAAGGCGACGGAGAGACCGGCCATGACGCGGTCGCCGGGGCCGATCGGCTCGTCCTGGAGGAAGAGCGCGGCCTCGGCGTCGACGAAGGCGGCCGCGTTGCGGTGGGTGACGGCGACGCCCTTGGGGCGGCCGGTGGAGCCGGAGGTGAAGATGATCCAGGCGTCGTCCGCCGGGGTCGGCCGGCCCGCGGTGGTGGCGGGGCGCGACGGCCCGATGGCGGTGAGTGATCGGTCGGCGCCGAGAACGGCGCCGACGGCGGCCTCCTCGAAGACCAGCTGGGCGCGCTCGTCCGGGTCTTCGGCATCCACCGGGACGTAGGCCGCCCCGGCGGCCAGCACGGCGAGGATGGCAACGTAGAGGTCGTTGGTGCCGGAGGGGACGCGGATGCCGACCCGGTCGCCGGTGCCGATCCCGGCGGCGGCGAGCCGGCGGCGCAGCTGCTCGACCTCGGCGGCGAGCGCCCGGTAGCTGAGCACGGTGCGGCCGTCGTCCAGTGCCGCCTCGTGGGGGTGGCTGCGGACCGTGGCGTCCAGGACGTCGACCAGGGTGCGTGGGCCGGGGGCCTGCCGACCGGGGAACAGCGCGCGTGCGGGTTGGGCGGCCTCGGCGGGCTCGGCGGGTGCTTCGGCTCCGGCCGGGGCTGCGACTGCTGTGCCTGCCGTGACTGCCGCGGGTGCGGTGACTGCCGCGGGTGCCGCGCACCCCGCCGGGGTCGCGGCCGGCCCGGCGTCGGGGGCCTGCGGTGCCTGCGGCGCCTGCTCCGTCTGGGTCTGGCTCGGTTCAGCTGTCATGGCAGCCGTGCGCTCCTCGTCCTGGCCCCTCGGTTCCGCCGGTTTCCGGCCCTTGGGGGCGGTGGGAGCACTCACCCGGTTCGTTCGGTCGGGTGATCCCACTCCGGGGCCGGAGCAGACAACCCGACCGATGGTACCTCGGGGCGGTGAACCGGAAGCTGTCCGACACTCCGCTCAACTCGCCCCTGGGCAACCCGATCTGACGACACGTCAGGCAGCAACTGAGCCTTCGTGAATCGATGGTGACGGAGTGTCAGCCATTTTGACGGGCCGTCAGGTTCGGTTTCGGATTGTGGTCCACGCCACACCGGAGCGGTACTCCCTCCGGGTGGCGGCCGCCCGGATCGCCCGTTCCGGGCTACTCCGGGCGGCTGCCGGCGCGCCGCTGCGGATCAGCGGAAACGGGCGAGGTGCTCGCGCAGGAATGCCTCCAGGGTACGCGGAGCGCGTCCGAGCAGGCGGTTGACCGAGCCGTCGGGGCGCTCCGGACGGTCCACCGCGAGCCGCTGGATCTCGACCACGTGGGCGGCCAGCCACTCGGGCATCCCGGCCCGGTGGACCAGGTGCGCGTGCAGTTCCGCGGGCGGCAGGTCGATGTACCGGACGGGCCGCCCGAGCAGTGCGCCGAGGAGCGCGGCGAGCTCCGGATAGCTGTACGCGCGCCCGCCGGTCAGCTCGTACGTCCGGCCGGCGTGCTCGGGTCGGATCAGCACCGCGGCTGCGGCGTCCCCGATGTCCCGGCAGTCGATGTAGTTGCAGGGTGCGGTGCCCATGGCGCCGTGGATCATCCCGGCTGCGGCGATGCCCGGGGCGAGGAGCAGGAGCTTCTGCATGAACGCGTACGGCCGCAGCACCGTCGCGGTGACGCCCGAGGCGCGCAGGTGCTGCTCGACCAGGTGGTGGCCGCGCGAGACGGCGACCGGCGAGTCCGGCTCGGCGGCCGGTGCGGAGACCTTGACGATGTGCTCGACGCCGGCGTCCGCGGCCGCGTCGATGGCGCGCAGCTCGTGTTCGACCTGCTGCGGACCGTTGGCCATGGTGAGGAGGAGCCCGCTGGCGCCGCGGAAGGCCGCCCGCAGGGAGTCCGGGTCGCCCGCGTCGGCGTACACCGGTTCGACCAGGGCGCGGGTGTGGTCGTCCAGGCCGGCCAGGAGCCGGCCGGGGTCGCGACTGAGGGCGCGGGCCGGGACGCCGAGTCGGGCCAGGCTGTCGAGGGTGGCACCGCCGGTGGCGCCGGTGGCGCCCATGATGACGATCATGTCGTCTGCCTCTCTGGTGTGTGGTTGTTCGGTGGACGGGTCGGGTGGACCTGTCCGCTGGGTGGGCTGAGGGGTGAGACCGGTGCGGGTCCCGGTGGGTGGGTCGTCCGGTCCGGTCCGGTCCGGTCTGGTTCGGTCCGGTCGGTCCGGTCAGTGCTGCCGGTGGCGGCGCGGACGGCTGCCGCGCCAGCGCCACGTGGTCACCGTGGCGGCGATGGCCGCGGACACCGGGAGGTCGATCCGGAGCCGGGCCGGCCACGGGCTGTCCGCCAGGGTCGGTATCCGGGGGAGCCAGTGCGCGCCGGACCAGCCGGCCAGCAGTGCGAGGGCGGCGGCGATGATGCCGAACCCGGCGGCCAGCGCGACACGCGGCGGGCGGAGCGTCCAGGAGCGGTCCGGGCGGCGGAGCAGCCGGGCTCCGAGCAGGGTGGCGACCACGGCGGAGGTGCCGCCGATGGTGGTGACCGCTGCGATCATCAGCTCGGACTGCCCGGTCGCGGCGCCGCCGATGCCGGCCATGACGGCGGGCATCGCGTAGGCGACCAGGACCTCGCGCCAGAGGACGAACGGCGGCGGCTCGGCGGGGGAGGCGGTCTTCCTCGGCATGGGTGACTCCTTCGGCAGTTTGATTAGGTAGCTAACCATTGGTGATTAGTTGGCTAACTACATGGGCGTGGTGAAGGCGGGGCGGTCGAGCGGTCCGCCGGTGCGCTTGAGCGGCCTCGACGGCGGGTCGGGCGCGAGTTCGGCGGTGAGTCGGTGAGTCGGTCGGCCAGCCGGTCAGCCGGTCAGCCGGTCGGTCGGTCAGTCGGCGGTGAGGGCGGACATGCCCTCGACCAGTCGGGCCAGGAGGTCCAGGAACACCGTGCGCTCCTCGATGGTGAGGCCGCCGACCATGGCCTCCATGCGGGCGAAGTGCTCGGGGGCCAGCTCGCGCAGGCGCTCGGCGCCGGGTGCGGTGAGGACGACCACGTTTCCGCGGCCGTCCTCAGTGGACGGCCGCCGGGCGACCAGGCCCTCGCGTTCGAGCCCGTCGACCAGGCCCGTCACCGTCGCCCGCGACACGCCGAGGCTCGTCGCCAGCTGGGACGGCGACTTCTCGCCGCCGTGGTCCTCCAGGTCGGCCAGCAGTCGGTAGCGGCCGGTGGAGAGTCCGAAGCGGGCGAAGTGCGCCTCCCCGGCCTGTCCGAGCCGCGCGCCGGCCGCCATCAGCCGCGCCGCGACCAGGACGGCCTGCGGGTCGGCCGAGAGGCCGTACCGGTTGAGCTGGCGGCGGGCCTGGTCGAGCGTGGGCGCGCCGTGGTCGGCGCCCTGGGCGGAGTCGTGCGCGGGGTGGTGCCGGGTCATGAAAGTAGTATGGCGGCTAATCACTTCGCCCGTCAAGCGTGGCGAGCGCGGCTGCGGCCCGGCCCCGACGTCCGGCCGTCGTCGGGGCCGGGCGTCGGGCGTCGGGCGTCGGGCCGGGGCCGGGCACCGGCGGTCGAAGGTGCGGACGGCGGTCGGCGTGCGGACGGTCAGTCCCGCCCGGTGCCGGCCGTGATGCGCGGCGGGGTCCAGTCGGCGTGGCGGAGGGCCGTGCGGACCATCGCGCCGGCTGGGGTCAGCCGGATCGCCGCGTTGCGGACGGCCACCGCGAGCGGATGCGCGAGCTGCTGTCCCATCCGGCCCGCCCGCCGGGCGTCGCGCGCCACCGCCTGGCTGCGCGGGCGCCGCTCGGCGTCGTACCGGTCGAGGGCGGCCTCGACGGTGGCTTCCGCCCCGACCGCGGCGGCCAGGGTGACCGCGTCCTCCAGGGCCTGGCATGCTCCCTGGCCGAGGTGTGGGGTCATCGCGTGCGCCGCGTCGCCGAGCAGGGCGATCCGGCCCGCCGTGAAGGAGGGCAGCGGAGTCGCCAGCTCGTTGACGTCGTGGTGCAGCACGGCCTCCGGGCGGGTCGCCGCCAGCAGTGCCGGGATCGGGTCGTGCCAGTCGGCGAAGCGCCGGCGCAGCTCGGCCAGCGGGTCCCGGTGGCGGACCCCCGCCGGGGCGTTGAGCACCGCGTGCCACTCGGCGCGCCCGTCCGGGAACGCGATGTGGCCGAACTCGGTGCCGTGCCCCCAGGTCAGCTCGAAGTCGGCGTCCAGCCCCTCGACCGGGTGGGCGGTGATCGCCCGGAGCACCGTCGAGCCGCTGTACACCGGTCCCGGGTGGTCCGGGAACAGCCGGCGGCGCAGGGCACTTCCGATCCCGTCGGCGCCCACCACCAGGTCCGCGTCGAGTGCGGCGCCGCCGTACTCGAGCCTGACCCGCGAGCCGTGTGAGGTGTCGACGGCCGTGACCTCCGTGCCGACGACCAGAGCCCCGGCGGGCAGCGCCGCGCGGAGGATCCGGTGCAGCGCGGCGCGCGGTATGCCGACGATCGGCGCGCCCAGCTCGCGTTCCAGCGCCGCGCCGTCCATCCGGGCCAGTCGCCGCCCGTCCGGCGTGCGGGTGCCGCCGCTGTACTGCCGGCGCGAGGCTGCCTCCACCGCCTCGCCCACGCCGAGCGCGGCCAGCGCCCGCAGCCCGTTGGCGGCCAGCGAGATGCCGGCCCCCGCGTCGTCGAGCTCCGGCCTGCGCTCGACCACGGTGACCTCCCACCCCGCCAGGCGCAGCCCGATCGCGGCGGCCAGCCCGCCGATTCCGCCCCCGACGACGACCGCGGTCCCGTTGCCCTTGCCGTTGGTGCCGCTCGTGCCGCCCATCACTGCCTCCCTCGCCTCGACGCGCCGACTCTTGCCGCGTCGGCCTTCTACACCTGTAGAAGGACAGTACCCGGGCCTCCTACAGGTGTAGAAAGAGGGGGTGCGTGAAGCGGAGAACCGGAGATCGGATGTGACGGCCGGCGGCGAGGCGGGCGCGGACGGCGCGGGGCGCCCGGACCGCCGGACCGTCCTGGCCGATGCGGCGATCGGCGTACTGGCCGACGCGGGCATGCGCGGACTCACCCACCGGGCGGTCGACGCGGCGGCCGGGCTGCCCCTCGGCACCACCTCGGCGTACCTGCGCACCCGGCAGGCGCTGCTCACCGCGCTCGTCCGGCGGCTGGTCGAGCTGGATCAGGGCGAGCTGCAGGAGATGGGCGAGCAGGTGCCCGCCCTCCGGACGGTCGAGGAACTGGTCCACGGCATCGCGGCGCTGACCGAGCGTCGTCTCCTCGGTGAGGGGCGGCGGCGCTCCCTGGCGCGGTACGCCTGCGCCGTGGAGAGCGTGCGCGATCCGGAGCTGCGCGAGATCCTCGTCCCCCGGGAGAACGCCGGGCGGGCCGCCGTCCGCGCCTTCGTCGCCGCCCAGGGCGTGCCGGACCCCGAGGGGCGCACCCTCACCCTGCTGGCCTGCATCGACGGGTTGGTCTTCGACCGCCTGGTCTGCGGGGGCGGTGTCCGGCAGGACGAGATCGAAGGGCTGGTCGCCGCGGCCCTGCGCGGCCCGGACGGCGGCGCTCCGCAGCGGCCGGCCGCGGGACCTCCACGGCCGTGAGCCCTGCCGGGCCCGAGTGAACGGACGGGCTGCCGGCGCTCTCCTGCGCATCCCGCGATGCCATGGCGGAAAGCGGCGTACAGGCGGCGTGCAGTCACACTACTTCGTGTAGAGATTCACTTCCCGGACGGCCCCCGCGGCCCGTGTTAGCGTGCGGCTGCCAGCGTCTCCCTGTCGACGAAGTGGGTCCTGAGCATGCGTCACGAATTCTCCCGCCGAGGATTTCTCGGCACCGCCGGAATGGCGGCCGCGGGGATGTCCGCCGAGTCCGCGGGCCTGGGCGCCGGCGCGGGTTCGGCACGGGCAGAGCCGGCCGTCGTATCGGAGGGGCAGTACGTGTTCCCGGGTGATTCGCGCTACCAGACGCTCAGTCAGGGCTTCAACCAGCGGTGGTCCAGCACGCCCGACCACATCCGGCTGGTGGGCAACGAGGCCGACGCGGTGGCCGGGCTGGAGGCGGCGCTCGACAAGGGGTTGCGGCCGACCGTCCGGGCCGGCGGGCACTGCTACGAGGGCTTCGTCGACAACGACAACGGCGTCATCCTCGACCTCAGCACCATGCGCGGGGTCCGCGCCGCGACGGACAAGTACGGCGCGACCACCTACGCCGTGGACGGCGGCGCCACCAACTGGGACGTCTACACGACGCTCTTCCGCAGGTTCGGCGTGACCATCCCGGCCGGCTCCTGCTACTCGGTGGGCGCCGGCGGGCACGTCTGCGGCGGCGGGTACGGACTGCTCTCCCGGCGGCACGGGCTGACGGTGGACCACCTGGCGCAGGTCGACGTGGCGACCGTCCGCGGCGGCTGCGTCGAGGTCATGCGGGCCCACCACGACGACCCCGGCGGCTCGCCGGAGCACGACCTCTTCTGGGCGCACACCGGCGGAGGCGGCGGGAACTTCGGCGTCGTGCTGCGTTACCACTTCCGCAAGGACATCCCCAAGCCCCCGCCGCGGGTCTGGCTGAGCAGCATCGCCTGGCCGTGGGCCGACCTGATCAAGGAGCCCGAGGACTTCCGCCGCCTGGTGGACAACTTCGCGTCCTTCTTCGCCCGGCACAGCAGCGCCTCGGAAACCGTCTACCGGGGACTGTTCGCCATTCTCAAGCTGACCCACCGCTCGAACGGGAACGTCGTCCTGGTCAGCCAGTGGGACCAGGACGACCCGGCGCCGCTGGAGGAGTTCCTGGCCGCCGTCGAGGCCGGGATGAGGACCCCCTCCACCGTCCAGACGTACAGTGCCGGCGGCCTGTTCCTGCCGTACCCGGACAAGAGCCGGCAGATGCCGTGGTTCCAGGCGACGATGACGCTCAACCCCTCGGGGGACAACCAGCGCGGCAAGTACAAGTCGGCCTACCACCGCACGCCGTTCACCAAGGCGCACGTCGACGCCTTCTGGTCGTGGCTGACCAAGGACGTGCCCGACGTCGACCTCACCCAGACGCTGGTCCAGATCGACTCGTACGGCTGCCGGATCAACGCGCACGATCCCGCGGAGACGGCCGTCCCGCAGCGCGACTCGATCATGAAGCTGCAGTACCAGACGTACTGGACCGATCCGGCCGAGGACGCGGCCCACCTCGCCTACCTCGCGGGCCTGTACCGGGATGTCTACCAGGCGACCGGCGGCATCCCGGAGATCGACACCGACACCGACGGCGCCTACGTCAACTACCCGGACGTCGACCTCGGCGTGGCCGGCCAGCCCCACCCGGCATACCAGTGGTTGTACTACAAGCAGAACTACAGTCGCCTGCAGTGCGTGAAGAAGACCTGGGACGAGGCGAACGTCTTCCACCACGCCCAGTCGATCACCCTGCCGTCCTGACCGCACACGCAGTGGCGTGTCAACCATCCGGTAAACGGATGATATCGGGGCGAATGGGTGCGAGTAAAGGGGTCAGCATGGCGTGGCTGTCCTGAGCGCTGCGGCCCGGTCGGACCTCTTCGCGGCATCAGCGCAGGGTCGACCTGTCGTGAGCCGAGCTCGCAGGTGTGCGCACGTCTGTGAGGGTGTGCTCGGACTGATGCTGACTTTTGCTGACCTCAGCTGATGGTTACTGAGATCTTCGTTTTGTTGTCGGTGGTGACAGGTAGTGATCCCTGCGGTATGCCGGTGGTATGCGGTACGCGCAGGGTGGGGGCCTGACCGCTGAGCGGCGGGCGTTTCGTGAACAAGTGCGGCTGGAGGCCGGGGTCCGGTTCGAGGCGGGCGAGAAGACGTCGGTGATCGCCCGGGCTGCGGGTCAGCGAGCGGTCGGTGGAGCGTTGGCGGCGGGCCTGGCGTGAGGGCGGTGCGGATGCCCTGCGCTCGGCGGGTTCGGCGAGCGTGCCGAAGTTGTCGGCGGCCCAGTTCGCCGAGTTGGAAGTGGATTTGGGCAAGGGGCCGGCCGCCCATGGGTTCGAGGGCCAGCGCTGGACGCTGGTCCGGGTCCAGGCGGTGATCGGCCGACGGTACCGGATGCGACTGTCGATCGCGACCGTGTGGCGGTTGCTGAAGCGGCACGGCTGGTCCTGGCAGGCCCCGGCCCGCCGGGCAGTCGAGCGGGACGAGCGCGCCGTGGAGCTGTGGAAGCAGGTGGGGGTACCCCCGCTTGCGGGGGAGTGTGGCCGCGGGTAAAAGCACCGCGGCGGCGCTCGGGGCCTGGGTCGTCTTCGAGGACGAGGCCGGGTTCGCGATGACGCCGCCGCGCGCCCGCACCTGGGGGCCGGCGTGGGCACACGCCCGTGGTCCGGGTCCGGGGACGTTCCCGGCGCCGGATCTCGGTGGCCGCGCTGTGCTGCTACAAGCCCGGCGAGCAGAGCAGGGTGATCTACCGGCCCTGCTTTCACGTGCCGCTCAAGGGAGCCCGCAAGAGCTTCGCCTGGACCCTTCCAACTGCCCTCATATGCACCGGACCTCAATCCGGTCGAGGGTATCTGGTCACTCCTGCGTCGTGGCCCGACGGCGAACACCGCCTTCACCGATCCGGATCATCTCACCCGCACCCTCCGACGCGGACTGCGGCACATCCAACTTCGACCCGCCCTTATCGATGGCTGCCTGGCCGGCACCGGCCTGTCACTCACCCCACCGACTCCACCCTGAGCCTCAGTAGTCTGAGCACACCGGTGACCGGAGCGATCCGTTCGGCACGATCACCGTTCAGGCCTCGTTTGTGGGGAGCTGCCAAGCCCTGCCATCCGACCTTCGACACTGCCCGGAGGGCCTCTCGGTGGGCAGTCGGTGGACGGACGCCTTTGGACGGTGCAACATGGGGTGGCACAGCTCGGCCTGCCGCACATGCTCTGATCAGGCAAAACGTCACTAGGCGGCATCGGGTGGCACCATGCAACATGATCCCTGATGGTCTCGTAATGCGTGGGTCTCTGGTTCAAACTTCCGTACATCGGTATAGGGAAGCACGCTGTGCCGCGCGAGCGGGGAGCAGATTATCGGTGAAGGTAACCCGAATTACCCTGAGGGACCACCCCCGCGCGAGCGGGGAGCAGTTCCCTTCGGGATTGGGGTGGGGCGGCCGGCTGGGCCCATCCCCGCGCGAGCGGGGAGCAGTCACGGTCCGGCTTGACCGGCCGCAGGTTGTCGGGACCATCCCCGCGTGAGTGGGGAGCAGCTGGGTGAGCTGCAGGCGCGGGTTGCCCGGGAGGGACCATCCCCGCGCGAGCGGGGAGCAGTCTCAGCGCTTTTGCTGATCATGTGCTGATCGGGGACCATCCCCGCGCGAGCGGGGAGCAGTGTCCGTCAGCACCCGCACCCACTCGGTCAGCGGGACCATCCCCGCGCGAGCGGGGAGCAGTCACGGTCCGGCTTGACCGGCCGCAGGTTGTCGGGACCATCCCCGCGTGAGCGGGGAGCAGCTGGGTGAGCTGCAGGCGCGGGTTGCCCGGGAGGGACCATCCCCGCGCGAGCGGGGAGCAGTCTCAGCGCTTTTGCTGATCATGCGCTGATCGGGGACCATCCCCGCGCGAGCGGGGAGCAGCCGGTGCCGTCCGGGCGCCGGTTGGCGTACATGGGACCATCCCCGCGCGAGCGGGGAGCAGCTACCGAGGAGAGTGGAAGTGACGAGTCCGCAGGGACCATCCCCGCGCGAGCGGGGAGCAGGGTCCCTTGCCGGCGACGGCGGCCACCAAGTCGGGACCATCCCCGCGCGAGCGGGGAGCAGGACCAGTCGGTGTAGCCGAGGCTGTTGCCCTCGGGACCATCCCCGCGCGAGCAGGGAGCAGGTGGCCTGGTCGCATCACAGAGGGAGGCCGCAGGGACCATCCCCGCGCGAGCGGGGAGCAGGAAGCCGGCACCGACGCGAAGAAGGACAAGCTGGGACCATCCCCGCGCGAGCGGGGAGCAGTGTCCGTCAGCACCCGCACCCACTCGGTCAGCGGGACCATCCCCGCGCGAGCGGGGAGCAGTTCTGGGGCACGGCCGAGAGCCGGCCGCCCTGGGGACCATCCCCGCGCGAGCGGGGAGCAGAAGGGAGAGCGGGCCGCACAGGCCCGGGAGAAGGGACCATCCCCGCGCGAGCGGGGAGCAGGACACCGGGACCAGGGACGGCTGGAAGTACCGGGGACCATCCCCGCGCGAGCGGGGAGCAGAAGGCATATCTCGCTGCGTGGCAGTCCGCTCTGGGACCATCCCCGCGCGAGCGGGGAGCAGGACGCGCCGTCGGGTGCCCCCTTTGAGTGTCCGGGACCATCCCCGCGCGAGCGGGGAGCAGTACCCGGACCCGGGCAGCGCCAGGCCGCCGAGGGCGGGGTTGGACCATCCCCGCGCGAGCGGGGAGCAGGGCTGTGCGTGGAGTGCGGCGAGCGTCTGGAGAGGACCATCCCCGCGCGAGCGGGGAGCAGGACGCCCCCACCTACGAGCTGCCCTCCACCGGGGGACCATCCCCGCGCGAGCGGGGAGCAGCAGCGGTTGCGGTTGGTGACGTTGACGCTCACGGGACCATCCCCGCGCGAGCGGGGAGCAGAGCCTCGGTCTCCTCATCGTGCTTCGCCGCGGGGGACCATCCCCGCGCGAGCGGGGAGCAGAGCAGTTCCGCCAGGAGGATGCGCCCGTAGCGGGGACCATCCCCGCGCGAGCGGGGAGCAGCCGACGATGAACGGACGGTTCGCCACCACGGCCGGACCATCCCCGCGCGAGCGGGGAGCAGGAATCTATGAGCAGCAGCCGGAAAGGGCTCCCGGGACCATCCCCGCGCGAGCGGGGAGCAGCCAGCCGCGCCGACCAGCCGCTTGGAGATGTCGGGACCATCCCCGCGCGAGCGGGGAGCAGTAGGCGGTGACCGGCATGTTCGGCTCGATCCGGGGACCATCCCCGCGCGAGCGGGGAGCAGACCTCCGACGGCGGGTTGGAGAAGTCGTAGCCGGGACCATCCCCGCGCGAGCGGGGAGCAGGTCAGCCCCTCGGTGATCTCCACCTTCCAGCCGGGACCATCCCCGCGCGAGCGGGGAGCAGGGCGGCAGCGGAAACCACCGCATCACCTTCATGGGACCATCCCCGCGCGAGCGGGGAGCAGCGCGTGATCTGGGAGGCGGGCGCCGCCGCCGGGGGACCATCCCCGCGCGAGCGGGGAGCAGTTGCCTCAGGCAAGGGCGAACAGCTCCAGCTGGGGACCATCCCCGCGCGAGCGGGGAGCAGCAGATCGCCGACTTCCGGCGCGACGTGATCCGGGGACCATCCCCGCGCGAGCGGGGAGCAGCGAACCCCACAGGGGCGCGAAGCCCGCCAGAAGGGACCATCCCCGCGCGAGCGGGGAGCAGACTTCTTGACCTGGGGCTTTGTCAGGAAGAAGCGCTGTTTTTGACAACTTCCAGCGGGTCGGGCAATTCGGGCATGTTACTCATGTGGCAGGCTCTCCTGTTGGTCGGTCAGTGTCAGCGCTTGGCCATGCGGCGTTTGGCGGCTTTGCTCCAGCCGGGCTTCGGGTTGGTAGCGGTGGTCGGTGGGGGCGTGGCGGGGCGGTGGATCAGGGTGAGACCTTCGTGCTCCTTGGGCTGCCACGAGTGATCGTGAGTGCGGAACGTGTATCCCTGCTCGGTGTCGGAGCTGTGAACCAGTAGGGCTCGACCTTGGCTTGCGAACGCCTTGACCTCGGTCCACAGAAGGTCGCGGACGCGAGCGGACGGGGTGCCGATGAAGACCCCGGCAGAGATCTCCAGAAGCCAGCGGGTGAGGAAGCCGCGCAGTCCTGCTGGGCAGTTGGTCAGGACGATGACGGTCACCAGGTTGCTCCCTCGTCCTGGTTGAAGCCGGCTGCCAGGTGGGCGTCGTGGTCGGACTGCACGGTCACCCGGTCGATGTCGGTTGCCGCATCGTTGTGGCCGCCTGCCGTCAGTAGGCCCTTGATGTCGTCGACGACGCGGTCGAGCAGGCGCAGCCGGTAGATCCGATCGCGCAGTGCACGTCGGGTGGACGGCCCGGCATCGTCAGGAGCGGAGGCGGCGACATCGAAGGCGACCGGAATGCCGATCTCGGTCTTGTAGAGGTCGGCGATGTCCAGGACGAAGGACAGCTCGTGGCCGGAGTGGATGAATCCCAGTGCCGGGGAGCAGCCGAGGGCGGTGACGACGGCGTGGCTGATGCCGTACATCACCTGGGAAGCCGCAGTGATGGCCTGGTTGGCGGGGTCGCCGGAGGTGAAGTCACCAGGGGTGTAGTGGCGCCCACGCCAGAGGATGCCGGTGCGTTCGGCGTTCTTGCGGTAGCAGTCCTTGACGCGTCGGCCCTCGCGTCCGAGGAGTTCGCGGCGGGTCAGTCCGTTCACGTCCTCGTCGGGGAAGCGGAGTCGGTACATGGACCGGGCGACCTCGAGCCGGGTGCGGCGGTTGGCCCAACAGTGGGCCTGTGCCTCGGCGAGGGCGGCCGAGCGGGACAGGGCTCGGCCCCCGGCGTAGTAGCGCACGCCGTGTTCACCTACCCATGTGACTCCGGTGCCGGTCTCGCCGAGCAGGCTCATGGCCTGGTGGGTGATGCGGGTACCTGGCCCGAGTAGCAGGGTGCCGATCGTTGCGGACGGGATATGGGTGGTGCCTTCGGCATCCTCGGCGGTGATCGCGTTCGCGTCGCGGTGGACGATGCAGCGTTCGAGGTAGACGAAGGAGAGCCGGTCGCCGGCGCGGGCCAGCTCCGACGGGGTGCTTGCGGGTCTGCGACCGGCACTCACGGGCGCGTGCTCCTGAAGGGTGCGATGTGATCGGGGTCGGGCTGGCGGTGTCTACTGGGCCGGTGCCAGCGTCATCAGGCCGCAGCCGTAGGCCTTGGCCTTGCCCAGGCCCTGGGTGAGGAGTCTGCGCAGGGCGTCGGGGTCGGTCACCTCCAGCCGGCCGTCGTAGGTGACGGCTTTGATGGTGACGGGTTGGTTGCTTCCGCCCTTGCGGAACTCCAGCGACCGCTGGTCGCGGACGACGATCTGGTGGGCGTCCCCGTGCTCGGTGTGCCGGCGTTCCACCGGCTTCTCCTGGATGCGGAAGCCCCCTGCCTCCTGGCGGTCGAGCAGCCAGCTGATCTGGTGGCCGGCGGTGACGTGGGCGGTCCGTTTGACCGGCTGGCCGTCGCGTACGCGGACGTTGTGCACGGGGTTCGCCGTCAGCCGGAAGTTCCAGGCGCTGCCCTTGTCGAGCCTGTCCAGGAAGGGCGCGTAGCCGTACGTCTGCCAGCCGGGGGTGCCGGAGGCCGCGGCCGCGGGCCAACCGGCCTGTTCCACCAGGTGGGTCAGGTCGGGGCGGCCGGCGCTGACCACGTACAGCTGCAGTTCGGCTGCGGCGTTGCGATCCAGGCGCCACAGCACCCTGGGCTGGCCGGTCGCGTTGGGCAGGAGGTCGGGGAAGGAGGACATCACCGCTGCGTGCAGGGCTTGCGGTGAGGAGATGAGCCGCCGGGCGCCGGGACGCGCGGCGTTGAGCCGGAATCGGGTGAGGTACATCAGACGAGGTCCAGGTGGCTGGTCGGGTCATGCGACGGGATGGTGTGAGGTGCTCGAGCATGGGGGTTGCGGACGGTGACGGCGGAGGTGTGGACCGGGCGAAGCGCGTACCGGCGATGCCGGGGGGCATAGCTGAGGGGCTGGTCACGCAGCATGGCACCGGATGACGCCATACCGGCCGGAGCTTCGCTGAGGAGGGTCAGCGAGACGTCCTGCTCACGGCTGCGCCGGCGCTGGTACCATTCGGCGGCCCGCCACGGCTCGGCACCAAGGACACCGGTCAGGTCGTCGCCCGGATGCGTGCCGAGCTCGACCGGCCGGGCGGGCGGGCAGGAACGCCGGCCGAGGTAGGGCAGGTACACGGGGTGGCGCAGTGCCTCGTATAGCCGCTCCACGAGCGCGTCCTCGCCTTGCACGGCGGCGATGAAGACGGCGTCCGCGAGATAGAAGCGCTCCGAGAGGGGCATGGACTCCTCGGTGTCCAGGTCGTGGGCGGTCTGGAAGTCCCTGACGCGGCTACCGGGTTGGTCGATGCGTACGCCGAACCGAAGGCGCGCGAGCTCGGCGAGCTCCGTATCGGCGTCCCGGGCGATTCCGAGGGCGGCGGCGAGCAGGCCTAGCACCCCACTTTTGGTCGGGGCGTTCTCGGTGGTACGGCGGGCGAAGCGGGCTGTGGCCCCCCAGGACTGCAGGGGGCCGGCCAACTGGAGCGTCAGGACGCTCATCCGTGCTTCTCCAGCCGCTCGGCGACGGCCGCGCTTGCCAGAGCGGTGAGCTGCTTGATGCTGGAGACCTCGGTGCCGAGGTCGGCGAGCTTGCGAGTGGCCGGGCCGACGCGCAGGACCCAGGTGAGAGTGTCCTCCGCTCCGTAGGCGCGCTCGATCTCGGGGACGTAGTCGACCAGGCGCTCGCAGGCGGGCTCCAGGTGTCCACCGAACTCGTCGCTGGTGACAGGGCGTTCGAAGGCGGAGACGAAGCTGATCGGGCGGGTGGAGCGAAGCTTGACGATCACGACGTCCGGAAGGGTGTGGTTGCCGAAGGCGTTGATCTTGCCGGTCGGCAAGGAGGAGATGAACCCGTCCAGGAACACCTCGACGGCGCGCCGCACCGGAGTGGCCGGGGAGGCGTTCTCGTCGAGGCCCTTGCCCAGGTTGTCGTGGAGACGGTCCACATCCACGGCGGCGTACCGGTACAGCGTTGCGGAGTTGAAGTCGACGGTGCCGATCATCCCGGCGCCGCTCTCGTCGGCGGCGTTGCGGTCGTCCACAGCCGTGTAGTAGTCCGATTCGTTCTCCACCCGGTGCACGCTCAGCGCGTGGGCGACCTGGGCGGCCGCGTCGACGTTGATGTCGGTGGCGTTGGCCACCATCCGGCCGAACAGGGCGATGTCCACCGAATGCCGGGTGTTCGCGGTTCGCTTCGACCGGTCCTTGTTCTCCTTCTCCTTCAGGAACGCCTTGATGTCGGCCGAGCCTTCGACGGCGAGGTCGGCCAGACCGTCGAGCTGGCGGTCGCTCAGGAACATCAGGTAGGAGGACTGCGGCGCGGCCTCACCGGCACTGTCATCGCCCCCGGCCGACTTGGCGCTCTTGCGCTTGGGCGGCTCGATCTTCGCTCCGGTGGCGGCTTGCAGGATCTCGACGGCGAGGGCCGTGGCCGGTGCGCCCGCCAGGTCCTCGCGCTTGGTGGCGATCCGCTGCGCCAGCAGTTCGGCGACCTGCTTGGTGCGAACACCGAGCTCGTTCGGGTCGAGTCCCTTGTTGAAGTGCTCGCGGGTGGCGCGCTTCCAGGCCTGGCTGGAAACCCTGGCGCGGGTGACACCACCGTACACGGCGGACTTCGGGGCCCCGGTGTCGTCCCGGTTGATGTTGCTCGGCGGGACGGTCTGGAGCGCGTGGATCTCCACGATGGTGCGGCTGGTCATGATGCTTCCTCGCATGGGATCTGTGGGAAGGGGCGGACGTCGTTCGGTTGTGTCAGGGGGTGGCGGTGGAGGCATCGTCCGGCGCTGCGACCGGACTGTCTGCTTCGTTGCTCCGCCGGTGCGCGTCGAAGGAACGGCCCCAGGAGCGCCGGACTCCGTCGGCCGCACCCGGGAACTGCCACCTATAGAGCTGGTCGGCGAGCAGCGCGTAGTCGAGACCGATCTCGTCGCGGCGCAGGAGCGTGACGATCTCGCGCAGCCGCACCGCCAGCAGCGGCAGCGTGGGCGCGGTTCCGGCACGGGTGAAGCGCTTGAGGATCGCTTGGTCGATCTCGCCCGGCTTCATCAGTCGGCGGACGGCTGCGCCCAGTTCCTGCCCGCGACGGTGCATCGGGCTCCGCTGGGACTGCTGGTGCACGGACCAAAGGGTCAGCGCGGTGTAGAGCGCGTCCTCCGCCCGGGTCTGGTGCAGGTCAGCCGCTTCGTGGAGGGGTGCGAGATCGAGCAGGCCCCAAAGGTCGGGCACGGCGGCAGCGTCCCGCCCGGCGCCGCGCCGCAGCCGGGCCAGGGCAGCCGTCGCGTCCGAGCGGCCGTCGAGGTACCCGCGTTGCAGGCGTGCGATCTCTTCACCGGCGATGGTGCCGACCACGGTGAGGGATGTGGCGCGCTCCCCGCTCTGGGGAGGGATGAGGGTCATGTGGAGCCTCTCGGGTCAGTTGGCGCGTACGGAGGTCGCGGCGCCGTCGGGGATGGCGGGAGGTGGGGCCGGACGGGTGTGTGGCAGTGCCTTGGTCAGGGCGAGGCGGAACCGCCGTTCGGCAGAGGCGGAGTTGATCCACTGCTCACCGCCGTCCTTGAGCTTCACCGTCCGTCCGGTCCAGGCCCGGTTCCCGGCGGCTGCCAGCAGTTCCCTGGCGAGGCGTAGGAGTTCCCGGCGTACCGTGGTCTGCCAGGTCGCGCTCAGCTCCTGGACATCGTTGCCGGGCCGGATGGCGGCGAGCCAGGTGCGGAAGTGGCCGTCCAGCTCGCCGTAGGCGCGATCGCGGGCCTGGTCCTGCGAGATCTCCGCCACCGTCCGGTCGTTGCCCTGGACCCGACGCTTGTCGTTGGCGACCGTCGCGAGCACGAGGTCGTGAGCGAGCCGGCCGAGGGCGTCCACCGCGTCGTCGGCCCGGGCCACGGCGTCCACGGCGCAAACACCCAAGCGGCGGTCGGACTCGCCCAGGAGGACGACCGCCATGGTGACTTCGTCGGCCACGATCTCGTCGACCACCGACTGCTGGGTCCCGTAGACGGTGCCGTAAGTCCTGAACCGCACCATCTTCTCGTCGGGCAGCGCGCCGTCGTTGCGGAGGCGGGCCAGCCAGTGGACCAGACCGGGCTGCAGGGCCTCGGCCGGTTCCCCGCGTGCACCCGTCTCCTGGGGACGGGTGTCGGTTCCCAGGAGCGCTGCCAGGCCGCGCCAGGCGGCACGCTCGGGGTCGTGTTCGCGCGGCATGTAGACCAACTGCTCGCCGTGCTTCTTCTCCTGAGTCCGGCTGCGCCGCCAGCCGGTCATCGGTTCGAGTTTCTGCTTGTTGCGGGGGGCGAGCGGGTCGCCGTAGGTGAGCAGGGCGCCGAAGACGCCGTCGTGGTCGGCCTGGAGCCGCACCCTCCGGGACTGCCAGGTGTACAGGTCGCACAGCCCGGTGGGGCGGTGGCGGAGGTCGCCCTCGCCGGGGCCGTCCGGCTCGCGTCGCCACGCCGGGAGGTCCGGTGCGCGGCCGGGTGGTGGGAAGTCCTCGGCGGCGATCAGGTTGAGCAGCAGGGTTTCCTTGAGTGACGTGCCCTCGGCCGTGACGCCGCCGAGCATGCCTGCCCAGGCGGTGCCCAGCGGGTAGGCCTTGCCCCCCTTGGCCCGTGGGTCGTCCAGCACGCCGGTCTTGATGCCGGCGGTGTCGTGCGCGTGCGCGTGCACCAGCCAGCGCGCTGCCTCGGCGAACGACAGCCGTTCCACACCGGGGAAGCGGGTGGTGAAGAACGGGTCGCCGTTGGGTACGTCCGCGACCAGCCGGTTCAGCGGGAAGACCTCGTCCTTCCCGTTGCTGAGACGGGCGACCTGGAAGAACGGCGTGGCAGGGTGGCAGAGGTCGAAGCGCGCACGGTGTTCGTCCAGGTACTCGGGCACGGCGGCGAACGGATCCTCCGCCTCCCACAGCTGAGCCCACTCCTCGACGTCCGCCGGCCCCTCCAGCGTGTCGTGCAGGATGGCCAGCAGCAGTCGTAGCAGGGCGAAGTCCTGTGTGGGGACATCGCCCGACAGCCGGGCGATCGTGCCGGCCTGCGCGAACACCTCGCGCAGCGAAACCTCCCGCTCCCCACCGTTCAACAGCTGGACCGTCAACCAGGGCTCCGCGGTCAGGTCGAACGGTGGCGGAGAGCTCGGGCCGCTCCGCCCGTCGTCACGTGTCACGGTGTACCTCCAGTCCGTCGGACCGGCTGTAGGAGAGGTCGAACCCCGCCAGCCGTGCCCGACCGTCGATCGAAAAGGGCAGAATCAGCTCTCCGGCCAGCCAGGGACTGTCCTTGGACTGCCAGGCAGGCGGGCAGAACCGCTCCAGCTCGGCGATCACCTGGTCGATGGTCGCGAGGTTGGACAGCTCCAGCGGCAGCCGCAGAGCACTGGCCGCGGCTGCCCGGGCCGCACGGGCGGACGGCACCGCATGCTGGGGCAGTGCCAGTCCGCCACGTCCGTCCTCCAGCCAGGGGAACGTGCGCAGAGAGCCGTCGGGCAGCTGCTGCACCGCGATGACCTCGATGCTCTCCTGGCTGTCGCGGACCTGGGCTCGACCGGCCCGGGTGTCGTCGGCGTCGCCCACTCCCGCTGAAAGCCACCCCGTCAGCGGGCGCCCGTGTCGGGCCGCTGCGGCGATCCGGAAGACCTCGGCGCGGTCCTCCTTCTCGTCCCGCTGCTTCTCCTCGCGCTGCCGGGCTTCGTCCATCGTCTCGATCCAGTGCCCAGGCCCGGCCGGCCGGGTCCCGTACGCGTGCTGGACGAGCGGGCTGATGTGCTCCGGCAGGCACAGCACCTCACCATTCAGATGCGGCTGGAGCACGGCGGCCGACCGCAGCAACGTGTACAGGCCGTACACCTTCCGGGAACCGGGTACCGGGAGAGGTACCGGGCTGTCCCAGTCCACTCCGGTCACCAGACAGCGGGCGGTCCGCAGCCTCGCCGGTCGGTGGTCCCGCTGGTGCCGGTGCAGGCGGCCGAGCCGCTGGAGCAGCAGATCGATCGGTGCGAGGTCGGTGACCAGCAGGTCGAAGTCCACGTCCAGCGACTGCTCCGCAACCTGGCTGGCCACCACGATGTGGTTGGTCGGCCGGTCCATGCGGGCGGATTTCGGCGGTCCGAAACGGGCCAGCAGGTCCGCGTCCTTCACCGCCCGGTCGGGATCCACGAACCGGGCGTGGGCGACGGTGACGGCCTCGGCCCCGAAACGCTCGCGCAGGGCCCACGCGGTGCGGAGCACACGAGCGACGGTGTTGCGGACCACCAGTACACAGCCGCCGTCGGCCAGCTCCACGGCCAGCCGGTCGGTGAGGACACCGAGATCATCCGCCACTCGTTCCACCACGACGTGTGTGCCCCGGCCCGAGGCGTCGGGCCGTTCCTGTACGGGGGACCGGCCTGGCGCGGCCGCGGTGATCAGCGGGTACCCGTCGGCCGCAGCCAGAGCGGCATACTCCGCGGTCTGCGCCGAGGCGCCCGCGTACGCGGCCGCCAGCTCCGAGCGCCGCGCCGCCGGCAACGTCGCGGAGAGCACCACCACCGGCACCCGGTACGCCCCCAGCCACTCCAGGACGCGGTCCAGGTAGCAGTTCATGTAGGCGTCGTAGGCGTGCGCCTCGTCGATCACCACAACTTTCCCTGCCAGCGCGAGGTGGCGCAGGGCGAGGTGGCGGCTCTTGAGCCCGGCGAAGAGCAACTGGTCGATGGTGCCCGCGACGAACGACGCGAGCATGCCCTTCTTCCGACCGTTCAGCCACTGATGCGCCACCAGCTCGGCGGGTGACGACCGTACGTTGGCTCCCGGCCGCGGCAGGGTCTGTTCACCGTCGATTTCCACCCCGACGGGGCAGGACCGCGCTCGGCCTGCCCGCGAGCCGGCCCGCAGCCGGTCGAAGTCCTTGTTCAGCGCGGCCTTCGAGTGGGCCAGCAGAACGGACAGCCGCTGCCCGTCCGACGTGGGCAGCCGGTCCAACCAGGTCAGCAGGCGCGGGAACATCGCGTTGCTGGTGGCCATGGTTGGCAGGGCGAAGAACACGCCGCCCGCGCCGGTACGGGCGGCCAACACCTCGGCAGCGGCCAGCGCGGCCTCGGTCTTGCCCTCGCCCATCGGGGCCTCGATGATCATCAGCCCCGGTTCCGGCATCGTCTGCGCGATGCGTACCGCCGCGACCTGAACAGGCCGCAGCTCTGCATCATCAGGTAATTCGAACCGGGTCTTGAACAACTCCACGGGATCGGAAGGCGGTTGGGCCGGACGCCACGGGCCGGGCAGGCCCAGCCGTTTCCAGGCCGTGTCGGCTCGCGCGGAGTCGCTGCCCGTGCCGTCGAAGTTCTCGGAAGGAAGGTACGGGAACAGGTCCCGGTTGCTGGCGATCCAGTCCGCGACGATCACCACGGCGGAGACCAGGACCTGGACGGTCTGCGGGAGCTTCCCCTGCCGCCAGTCCGCGAGCCGGTCTGCCACACCGGCGCGGTCCGCACAACGATCGAGGAGTTCGTCCTGGACGCTGCACCAGGGCTGCTCCGCCGAGCCGGCGCCGTGCAGCAGCTCGGGTCGGTCCCTGAGTGCGGTGATCTGGGGATGATCCGGTGGCGTTCCGTGATGACCACCAACCACCACCGCGAATTGGCCCGCGGCCAGCCGCGGCCACCCGCGCCGTTCCTCCAACCACCGTTGGAGCAGCAGTTGGCCCGCGAGCCCGTGCGGAGCGGTCCTCCGCTCGGCGTTCAGTAGGTGACTGGGCCCGATCGTCAGGCCCGTCGCCCGCATCCGCTCAGCGAGGACGTCGACCTGGTGGGCGAACGCCGGCGTGGCCTTGCCGATGTCGTGGGCCCTCGCCAGCCAGACCACGAGACGGCGGGCGTCCTCCTCCCCGCACGGCATCGCCTGGGCGACGAGGCGGCGGACCTGGTCGGGCAACCAGCGATCCCACAACATCCCAGCGACGGCGCCACTGTCGGCCATGTGCCGCCACAGCGGTAACCAGGCGCCGTCGTCCTTCTCGTACTTAGCCCAGACGGTCCTCGCGGCCTCGGACAGGCTCTCAACGGGACATCCGGTCGTGCTGTCTTCCATGGCTCTCTCCTCGGCGCACCGCGTGAGGCACGCCGCCCGTACGGTTACGGTCAGATCGCTTTGATCCGGTGCTCGGCCCGTTCCAAGTGGGCCATGGTGCTCTGGTGGGCGCGCCAGCCGTCGGGAAACTTCGGTTTCACGTCGAGATGCACAGGCCGGGTGGTCGGATGCCGGTCCAGGACGTCGCGGATCCCGGCTCGGGCGACCACGATGCAGGCGTAGCGGTGCCGGGACAACAGCACGCACAGGCGGCCGGCCTCCAGGTGGAAGGCGCTGAGATCCCGCCGTCCGGACAGCGGGTGCCACACCAGGGTCACGTCGAACTCGCGTCCCTGGAGTCGGTTCGCGGTGTCCACGGTGATCCGGCTGAGGCCTCGCTCGGCGAGCGCCCTCCGGACGGCGTTCACCTGGAGGGTACGGGCCGCTCCGATGGCGATCCTGTCCTCTACGAGGAGGGAACCGTCGGTGAGCGCACCGCGTTCCAGCAGCCTCGCGGCGGTGGCGGCCAGAGCCTCGGCGACTTCGGGGTCATGGTCGAGGGTGTGGCGGGCCTCGAGTTCCAGATATCCCCACCCGGAATTGGCGGCGCGGCTCAGTACGTCGTCCACGTGGGACGTCTGGTGCGGGAAGGTGGCGAAGCTCAGCCTCCGGTCCCCGGGGCCGGTGCCGGACTCGAACGGGTAATAGGGGTAGAACGACTCCTGCACCAGCGGCGCGGCGTTCGCGGGAAGCCTCCAGGACACCGGGAGTTGGTGCCGTGCGAGGTCCGGGCTGTGAGACAGGGTGACGTCCACCGCGTTCAGCAACGGGTCCCAGCTCAAGCCGCGCCATCGGTCGGTCTCCACGGTGGAGAACGGGTCGAGCTGCCCGGGGTCACCGACGAGCAGCACGCGAGCGTCCGGCCCGTCGAACAGCGGCGCGGTCGCCAGCAGGGCGTCCGACCGCATCTGGTAGGCCTCGTCCACGATCGCCCACTGCCACGGCTCGCAGGTGTCCGGGCTGACGTACGACCACTTCTTCGCCGTCGACAGGACGACCGGAAGGTGCCGCAAGGCCTGGATCCGGGTGCTTCCGCTGACCTGCGGATGGCGGGCGACCCGTTCGGGCAGCGCGACCGTGGAACTGTGCAGCCGGCCCAGAGGTAGTTCGGGGTGCTCGCGGGCGATGCGGTCGGTGAGATCGTCGACTTGTTCATTGGTCTGCGCCACGATCATCAATTGGTGCCCGGCCGCGGTCAGATGGCCCGTGGCGCGGACGACCAGCGTCGACTTTCCGGCTCCCGGGGGGGAGTCCACGATTACGCCACGCCCGGTACCCGTGTCGAGCTCGGTAAGGATTCCGGCGACGGCCAGGTCGGCACGCACGCCCGGTGCAGGATCGGTGCCTGCGACAGTGGTCATGCCCAGACCTCCTCGGCGTCGTCTGCCGTCGGTTCGTACGGTTGCGGTGGACCTCCGTGGGTCCACGGCGTGTTCTCGGCGGAGGGAAACCGTGAAGGCTGCTGTGCCGGGTCGAGGGTGGTGAAGGTCAGCTCCTCGCCGAGCTCGGGCACTGCACCGGGCGGCAGCGGTTGTCGGTACCCGCGTCCCAGGCCACCGGTGATCTCCAGCAGCACATCGAAATCGTCTGTGCCGGCTGCGGTGATCGCCTTGACCTCGGCTGCCTGTGCTCGGCGGGTGGGGGAGCGGACGACGACGCCTACCTCGACGCGCGGCAGCTCGGCAACGCGCAGGGTGACGGTCGGCCGGCGCTTGGGGCGCGCACCCGAGTCGTCGAGCCGATCCGGGGCCCGGTCGACCACCACGCCGGTGAACGCCTCCCCACTCAGCTCGTGCTCGGCCATCACGAGGGGATCGTCGAAGGCCCGCTCCACCTGGTAGAGCTGCTCGGCCTCCTCCAGACGTGCCAGCCTGCGGGCCGCCCCCACCGCTTGGTCGCGGCGGCCCTGAGGACGGCCGTCCTCGATCAAGTACGTGCCGTAGGCGGAGAACTCCGCACGGTCCCGTTGCCGGCGGTCGGCCACATGGCCGCCCTCGGGGAGCTCCTGCAGCAACTCGATCCCGCGCCAGACCGCCTCCCAGGTCGGCATCATCTGCCCTTCGAGTTCCCGGTCCATCTCCCTGGCGAAGGCCTGCCGGGTCCGGTCGTTGGTCGCCTCGTCGTACCCGGTCATCAGACGTTGCAAGGTCGTGGCGTCGAAGACCGGGTCGGTGGCGGGTCCTGCCGGCGGGCCAATGGCGGGATCCTCGGCGTCGCGGGCGGCAGCGGCGCCGCTCCGGCCGGCGGGTGGATCGATCCAGGCCAGGACCGATGCCAGATGGGAGTCCTCGGCGCTGCTCTGGCCCGTGGCCCAGTGCTCGGTCAAGACACGGGTCATGGCCATCAGCACGGCGGTGCCCGGAACCTCGGAGCGATCCGTGAACCAGGTCAACCATTTGCCCAGCAGCACGACATCGGGCGACACGGCGAACGGCCCATCGGTGGCCCGTAGCCGGGTCAGGCGGCCGAGCTGCCTCAGCCATCCAATGCCCTCGCCGTTAGGGACGATCAACTGAGGACCTCGCAGTGCCCGGCGCCGCTCCTCCTTCGCCGACCCGGACACGTAGGACTCAGTGTCGACCAGTAGCGCCGCGAGGTAGGGAAGCACGAGCTTGGCAAGACGCTCGACGAATCCGAACCGCTCGGTACGGTCCCGTGGCTGATGGACAGACAGCAGGGTCGGTGAGGAGCGGTTGTTGCCCGCGAGCATGGCCAGCGGTGCGCAGGCCTCACCGGCCATGGTGAGCGGAACGAGGACGAACGGATCCGACTCCAGGTGGACATGGCGCACGGTGGCAATGGGCTCGGCACTACCGGTGGCCGTCGCCCGCAGCCTCGCCAGTTCGATCATCACGCTCATGCGGCGTTCCCCTGACGGCTCCGACGCAGGCGCTCGGCCCGGAGTAGATGGTCCAGCACCTCGGCCTGCCCGGGATCGACGGCCTGCCCCGATGCGTCCCCCAGATGTGCGAGCACCGTCCGTGTGGAGTCCAGGCCCGGCATGACGTTGCGCATGCCACTGCCCAACCGCGCCGGCAACGCGCACCGCTCCGCCTCCTCACGGCAGAAGCGGGCCATCTCGCAGAAGGACAGGCATCCCGGCGAATAGGCCGCATCGAGTGCCGAGACGGACGAAGCCAACTCGTCTGCACTACGGTTCGATTCGTCGCTCGCGTCGAAGGTCGCCTCTGCGGGCAGCGATACGATCAGGTCGGCCGTCCGGCGCAGCCTCTCCAGCTGGAAGGCGATGGTGTCACGCTCCTGCCGCAGATCGACGAGGCGACCGTACGGGCGGTTGCCGAAGTCCTTCGGGCATACCAGCAAGAACTGGTCGGCGACGAGATCGGGATCGTGGCCGGCCGCTGCGAAGGCACGGCGCAGCGCGATCGCGTAGACCGCGGCCTGCTTGGCGGCCTGCGCGACGTCCAGGGGATCGGCCACGCCGTCGATGGCCGGAAACGACTTGATCTCCACCAGGTGGAAGCGACCGCCGACTCGGTGGGTGAGAGCGTCGGGCTCCAGATAGGCCGTGCCACCCGCGACCTCCAAGGTGAGAACAGGGTGGTCCAGGATCAGCCGATCGGCGTCGCCTGCGGCCATTCGTTCGATCAGTCGGGCGGATTCCTTCTGGCGAACCGCCAGCGAGGCATTGCCTCCGACATCGTTGAGGTCGGTCACCGCCGCTTCGGCGACGGGTGCTCCGGTTTGCTGGCGGAGCAGCCGGAACAGCTCGGCATGGCCGTCCCGCTTGACCAGCTCTTCGAACGCGAGGCCACGGGTGATCGCAAACGGGGACTGGCCGAATCGGGGGTCGAAGCCCATGCGACGGGCGAGTGCGGCCTTGTCGACGCCGGCGGCGTCCAGGACAGCGCGGCGGTCGCAGCCTGGATTGGTGGTCAGCGCAGTGATCTTGCGCGCGTCGTAAGGCTTGGGTGGCAGGGGACCGCGCAGTCGGGCGAGCCGGTCCTCGGGCACGCCGGAGGGAGGCAGGGGCATGGTGGGTTTCTTGAGTCGTCCCGATGCCAGGGAAGATCGATGGCGGTGTCGGGAGAGTGTGGTCCTTGACGGGGTGGTCAGGAGGTAGTGGTAGCGGTGCGCCGGTCCATCGACTGGAGCGGGGCGCCGAAAAGCTGCTGGACGTCGGTGAGTTGGGATCGAGCTCGAACCGCTGCCGCCGTGCGTTCGGCGGCGTCGGCCTCGTGATGCACGGTGGACTCGTTGCGAGCTGCCGCGATCACCCGGGCCGGGTCCGGTTCCCCCGACTCGTAGGCGCCGGGGATGTTGAAGGCGAAGCGTCGCAGCAGACGCCAGGCGTACTCCCCGGGGTGATGCCCGGCGGTCTCCAGGCGCTGGATCTGCTCGGCCACGCCGACGGCGTGGGTGAGGAAATCGGTACGGGGACTGAGCGGTCCGACGATGCGTCGGTCCAGCGGCCAGGTCGACACCGCGAGCAGCCCGCGGGCGGCGGCCAAACGGTCATGAGTGAGCGCGGCGCAGATGTAGTACGGGCGGGTGTGTCCCTGGGAGGCGAAAGACCGTTCCTCGTCACGCCGAAGCGACGCCAGCTTGGTGACAATCAACGGGTCGGTGAAGAACGCCTGGTAGGTGGCGGCGATCAACTTCGGTGCGGCTGGCGCTCCTAGGATCGCCAGCGCCTGATGCGCCTGTTCCCGAGCCGGGATGCCGGTCGGAAGACGGGACGCAGGGGATCGGGCCTCGGCCGGCGCGGTGGCGGCGGCTTCGAGGACCTGAGTGGTCGGGTTGCGGTCGGCGTCCTCCGAGAACTGCGGGTGCTGATCAGCGTCGTCCTCATTGAGTGCGGACTCCCATGCCTCCTCGACCTGGCGCATCTCCCGGCGGATCCGGGTGGCAGCGCCCTTGTCTCGGGCGCGGGTTGCCTCTCGCAGGCGTACCCGCAGGTCCGCCAGCCGCGCTTCGAGCTCATCGATGGTCTCGGCCATGGAGAGAACGCTAGCGCAAGAAGTCCCTGGAGTTCCAAGGTAATCCAAACTTCCCCGAGATCGGGAGGCGGCCGCTACAATCCGTCCGCTGCTGCCGCTGGTTCTTCCCGAGGGGCGGTCTTGTCTTGCGCCTTGGTGGTGTGAGGCTTCGTTACGTGTGGCGGCCAGGGGCATGTGTGCGCGGCCGCGCCGGAGCTGATTGGAATGGGTCGACCTTGGAGGCAGGTTGACCGGATCGCGACCAAGGCGTGAGGGGAGGCGTAGCCTGAGGGCCTGCTCCCCATGTGGGGATGATCCTCATCGAGGGTTGCCAGTTAACCTGCTCCCCGCTCGCGCGGGGTTGCCGTGCCGGGCTGCTGATCGCAGCCCGGCACCTTGCTGTTCCGGGCCTTGTCGAATGGCTTACTGGTAGTCCTCGATGATTAGGTAGAGTGGCGTTGGAAAGAGTTGACGGTACGTCAATCCCTTTGATGAACGCCTGCGCGGGGTGAGATGCCCTGCACCTTCTCCTTGCGGCGCGCATGGATGGAGTGGCCCCTTGTCCGCTGCACCCCCGGTTGTTCCAGTGCTGGTGTTGTTGGCTCTGGCGCTTGTCACCTCAGTCGCTGTCGGCTTGGTAGCCGCCCTGAGGTTGGTCAAGGAAGGCCGGTCGAACCTGGAGGCGCTGAGATCAGCGGGCAAGGCTTTTGGCGTAGCAATGACGCTCTGCGTAGCAGTGCTTGCCGTAATGCGCCTGTAGTAGCTCCATCCTGACGAGCCGGTGGGCTGGCAGATGCCGGCGGAGCGTGACCTGGGACTGCGGCGGCGCCGTGATGTGGCGATGGCTTTGGGGGGTTGCTGATAGCGGGTGTTGGAGTAGAGGGAAGTTAGACATGTTCGCTATGTCCTATATGGGTAGACTGCTGGAAGTGGCACCAAGCGTCAGCAGGTTCCGATAGAAGCGCAGGTCGGCGAGTCTGCTCCCCGCTCGCGCGGGGATGGTCCCTCGGCACCGGCATGGCCGGATGGAACGCCGCGCTGCTCCCCGCTCGCGCGGGGATGGTCCCCCCTCTCGGCTGGCGACCTCCGACTGTTGTTGCTGCTCCCCGCTCGCGCGGGGATGGTCCCTCGGAACCGAGACCCACCGAGACCGCCGCGATCTGCTCCCCGCTCGCGCGGGGATGGTCCCGCCTGCAAGCCGACCGTGTTCACCTCGAACTACTGCTCCCCGCTCGCGCGGGGATGGTCCCGGTCCACCCGCCCTGGGTGAACATCTCGCGTACTGCTCCCCGCTCGCGCGGGGATGGTCCCTTGACCTACGCAGGCTCCAGTTGGCTCATTCCCTGCTCCCCGCTCGCGCGGGGATGGTCCCGCCTCTCGGGCCGAGATTTCCACGGGCACGCGCTGCTCCCCGCTCGCGCGGGGATGGTCCCTGACCGCCGTGGCTGCCGTGGCCGGCCTGGTCCTGCTCCCCGCTCGCGCGGGGATGGTCCCAACCACCGTCCGGGATCCGCCGGACACCCGCGCTGCTCCCCGCTCGCGCGGGGATGGTCCCCGGAAGGCCTACCCGAACCGGCGTACCGGCTACTGCTCCCCGCTCGCGCGGGGATGGTCCCGTCAACCCCAACGCGGCCGGCAACCTGCAGTTCTGCTCCCCGCTCGCGCGGGGATGGTCCCTGGCCACCGGCCTGGCCGCCGGGCTCGGCAAGCTGCTCCCCGCTCGCGCGGGGATGGTCCCCGTGGTGCCCGGCTGCAGGACACGGACTGTCGCTGCTCCCCGCTCGCGCGGGGATGGTCCCTGCTCCGGGAACCCGGCGACGGTCACCCCGATCTGCTCCCCGCTCGCGCGGGGATGGTCCCGGCGGCCCCACCGACTGGTTCGCGCTCGTGATCTGCTCCCCGCTCGCGCGGGGATGGTCCCGGGTAGATCCCGGAGGCCGCCCGGTGTCGGCCTGCTTTCCCGCTCGCGCGGGGATGGTCCCGCCGAGTCGGTGTCGAGCTGGATCTCGACGCGCTGCTCCCCGCTCGCGCGGGGATGGTCCCACAGGCAGGACCGCGGTGCCGACCGCATTGGCCTGCTCCCCGCTCGCGCGGGGATGGTCCCGCCGCCATGGCGCTGGTCAACGCCGGGTACTACTGCTCCCCGCTCGCGCGGGGATGGTCCCGAGCTGCGTGACGGTTGGCTCGGCACCGTGCACTGCTCCCCGCTCGCGCGGGGATGGTCCCGACGTCACGGCCAGTCGTAGCGGTGGCTCGTCCTGCTCCCCGCTCGCGCGGGGATGGTCCCCAGTCCAGACGGCGAAGAAGTAAAGCGCGCAGCTGCTCCCCGCTCGCGCGGGGATGGTCCCCCCGGTGGCGGCCGACGCGACCCCGCTGAGAGCCCGTGGGCGCCTGAACAGGAACACGCGACGTCTGCGACGCGGACTGCCTGGTCACGCCGGCCAGTGGATGCCCCGAGCGGGCGGGTCACCCTCGGGGCGTACCGGCCAGTGAGGTGGCCGACGGCGACCTCGGGTGGTGGGTGGGCAGGGCGACACCGGGGTCGGTTCGGGGCGATGGAGCGGCGGACAGCCTGCCCCGACGAAGGACGTGTGCAACGGGCGGAACGAAGGCCACGGCCGGACAAGGGCTTACCGCCAAGGCTTCGTCAAGACGGCCTTCGACCACGTCAAGGAAGCGTCAGGGCGGGTGCACGGAGGGTCGGCCGCACCTAGCGTGAGCTGCGAAGAACGGTTCGCCGCTCGGGCGTGGGGCCTGGCGGCGAACCGTTCGCCGGACCCCGACCCCGGCGGGTTCCCCCGGGGATGGTTGGGCGGCCAGTGGAAACAGGGGGAGGGGCGCACGGCGACGCCAACGGGGACGTCGGGCGGTACGGCTACCGTGGAGATCGCGGGTCGTGCCGACCGTCCGGCTCCCTGCGTCGGGCGCCCCCTCGCTGGTCCCGGCCGCTGTCGGTACCGCCGGGCGTGGTGGACCGCCGCGCGCCTGAGCGCCGACACCTGCGCAGCGAGCACTGCCCTCCCGGTGCGGTCGACGGCAACCGTCACCACCTTCCGCGAAATGGGTCAGCCGTCGCTCCCGGGTGGTCGACGGCGGTGCAGGAGGTGGCCGTGGGCGGCCTCGGAGTGGGTGACCACGTAGACGTCGATGTCGTCCCCGGAACCCTCGTTGATGGACTCCCCGGTTCCGCGGCTGAACAGGCCCTTGAGGCGGCTGCCCGCGGGTGGCGCCGATGGCGATCTGGGTGGCGTTGACCTGCCGGGCGACCGCCAGGACCGCCTGCGCCGGGTCGTCGCCGGAGACCGCGTGCCGGCCCGGCCGAGGCTCTCCACCAGGGCGCGCCGGTGGGCCAGCACCCGCGGTGAGGTACCGGTCAGCCCGTCGTCGCGGGCGACGTGGACGGCCAGGCGCTCGCCGCCGGTGCCGCGGGAGTCCGTGCGCTTGGCGAACTGACCGTACGGCCGGCAGACCCAGCCCCGGCACACAGGGGCGCGCCATGTCCGCCGGAGCCACCGTGCCCAGGCGCACTGGGCCCATTGGCCGCTGGTCGGCCCGATGGACCCTGTGCCTGGGGCGTGCGGCGGGTGGAGAGTGAAGACGGGGATTCCCCCACGGGCCCGTTCGAGGAGGAGTGAGGGCGATGCAGCACCGCAGTGTGAGTGACGTGATGACCCGTGAAGTCGTCACCGCCCGGCCGGACACGCCGTTCAAGGAGATCGCGGCGCTGTTCCACCGCAACGACATCACCGCGATCCCGGTCCTCGACGAGCAGGGGCGGCCGCTCGGCATGGTGTCCGAGGCCGACCTGATCCGCAAGGCGGCCGTGCTGCCCGACCCGGAGGGCCGCTACCCGGGCCGCTGGCTGGACGCGAAGGACCGCGCCCGCGCCGAGGCCGAGACGGCCGGCGGGCTGATGACCAGCCCCGCCGTCACCGCCCGTCCCGGCTGGTCGGTCCCCGAGGCCGCCCGCGTCATGGACAAGCACAAGGTCAAGCGGCTGCCCGTGGTCGACGAGGTCGGCCGCGTGGTCGGCATCGTCAGCCGCCGGGACCTGTTGCAGGTGTTCCTTCGGCACGACGCGGCCATCCGGGAGGAGATCAACCACGACGTGCTGGGACAGACCCTCTGGCTCGCCCCCGGTGACGTCCGGGTGGCCGTGCAGGGCGGGGTCGTCACGCTGCAGGGGAGGCTGCCGCGCCGCAGCCTGATCCCGATCGCCGAACGGCTCTGCCGCGCTGTGGACGGTGTGGTCGCCGTCCATGCGTCCCTCGACTGGGCCGAGGACGACACCGAGTCCCGGCTCGAACACCCCCGCGCCTACCACGCGGCGTCGTAGGAGGCCATGATGACCAGCACGCCGAGCACCGTCGCCGACGTGATGACCCACGCCGTGGTCGCCGTCGGCCGCGACGCGGACTTCCGCGAGGTCGCCGAGACCCTGCAGCGCTGGCAGGTCAGCGCCATCCCCGTGCTGACCGGCGACGGCCGGGTGATCGGCGTGGTCTCCGACGCCGACCTGCTGACCGCCCGGGCCCGGGACGGCGAGCGCGCGGACGCCCTGACCGCCGGGCGGATGATGTCCGTCCCCGCGGTCACCGTGCACCCTGGCAGCCCGCTCAACGAGGCCGCCCGGGCGATGGCCCGCGGCCACCTCAAGCGGCTCCCGGTCGTCGACGAGGAGGACTACCTGGTCGGCATCGTCAGCCGCGGCGACCTCCTGAAGGTCTACCTCGGCGACGACCGCGAACTCGCCGACCGCGTCCGCTTCGAACTCGTCGCCACCCTCGGCCCGCTCGCCGCCGTGGACACCGACGTCCGCTCCGAGAACGGCCGGATCACCCTCTCCGGCGACCTGCCCGACACCGTCTCCGCGCCCGTCATGGAACGCCTGGTGCGCTCCGTGCCCGGAGTGGTGGGAGTCGAGTTCCGGCTCGCCGCGCCCGCCTGACAGTACGGACGGGAGGCGCACCACGTCGACGACCCGGAAGAAGAGCCGCGACAGCCGCAGCTACCCGGCGCCGTGCCGCGCACCGCCGGCTCCCGACCGGTCGGCCGGCGGAGGCCGCGGCTGTCGGTGTCCGCCCGCGAGCGCCGGTCGCCGAGGTGATGGGCTCCTCCGGATCGGGCAAGACCACCCTGCTCAACTGCCTCTCCGGCCTGGAGGACATCGACGCCGGCCGGGTCGAGGTGGACGGCCGCGACCTGTCCGCCATGTCCGACGCGGAGCGGACCGAGCACCGAGCACCGGGCGCGGGCGATGGGCTTCGTCTTCCAGAGCCGCCGAGAACGTCGAACTCCCGCTGCTGCTCACCGGAACGCCGCCGCGCGAGGCCCGGGCCCGCGCCGAGGCGATGCTCGAACGGGTCGGGCTCGGCCGCCGGGTCTCGCACCGGCCCAGCGAACCCTCCGGTGGCGAGCAGCAACGCGTCACCATCGCCCGCGCCCTGGCCGCCCGGCCCGCCGTGGTCTGGGCCGAGGAGCCGACCGGCAACGCCCCTCGCCCGGCCCCCGCTCACGCCTGCCGATGCCAGCAGAGGGGTTCTGGTCGCCCGCCGCGACCGCGGCGCGGACAATGGCCGCGAGGGGGCCAGGACGAGGGACAGGCTTCGCGGCCACGGTGCACCGGGGCCGTACCGGGGCCCGGGAAGACGAGGAGGAAGCCGTGCCGGTGTGGCATCTGCGAGACTTCCACGACGACGACCTGGACCAGGCGATCCAGCTGTGGGACCAGGGCCGACAAGCCGACCTCTCCCTCCCCGTCTTCCCGGTCTCCGACGTCGTCGCCGCGGCCCGCGGGGGCCAGCCGGCCGTGGTCGCACTGGTCGGGGAAGAGCTGGTCGGCATGGCGGTCGCCCGCGCCGAGGGCGAACGCGGATGGATCATGATCGTCGCCTTGTCCGCAGCGTGGCGCAACCGTGGTCTGGGCAGCACGTTGATCGCTCAGATCGAACAGCGTCTGCGGGTGCGGGGAGTGCGGCGGTTCAGCGCGGTCCTCATCCCCGGCTCGACCGGGACGGCGGCCCTGGAGAACTCCGGCTACCGGCAGGTGACCGGTCTGGTCTACTACGAGAAGCTGGAACACCTGGGTGCGGGAGACGCGGGGCTGCTCGCCCAGCTCGGCGGCCGGGTCATGCCGCGGGGGCTGTGGGAGCGGCTCGCGGGTATGCACGCGGCCAAGGACGCCATCGAGAAACGGATCGTGCTCCCACTCGCAGAACCGGAGGTGGCCGAGCGTTACGGCGTCCGTCCCCCCAAAGCGGTCATTCTCTTCGGTCCACCCGGAACCGGGAAGACCACGTTCGCCAAGGCGGTCGCCTCACGGCTGGGCTGGCCGTTCGTGGAACTGTTCCCCTCACGCCTGGCCGCCGACGCCGACGGGGCTCTCGCGGCCTCCCTGCGCGAGGCCTTCGCAGACCTGGCCGAACTCGACAACGTGCTGCTCTTCATCGACGAGGTCGAGGAGATCGCCGCTGCCCGCTCCGGCACCGCCGTCGACCCCGGACACGGTGTCACCAATGAACTCCTCAAGCTCATCCCGGCGTTCCGCGACCACGACGACCGGCTGCTCATCTGCGCCACCAACTCGCTGCGCACCCTCGACCCGGCGTTCCTGCGCCCGGGCCGCTTCGACTACATCATCCCCGTCGGCCCGCCCGACTCCGCTGCGCGCGAGGCGATCTGGCGCCGCTACCTCGGGCCCGCCGCACAGCGGGTCGATCTCGACGAGTTGGTCACCGCCAGCGAGATGTTCACCCCCGCCGACATCGAGGACGCCGCCCGCAAGGGCTCCCAGCAGGCCTTCGAGAAGGAGATCACCCACCGCGCCGGGATCCCCGCCGGGACCGACGACTTCCTCGCGGCGATCGCCGCCACACGCCCCACCCTCACAGCGCAGGCCCTGGCCACCTTCAACGAGGACATCGAGCGCCACGTCCGGACCTGAGACCGGCGGACGCCGCAGCCGCAGGCCCGACGCGCCGCGCGGTTCCGGACGGTGCAGGCTGAAACCGCAGCACGCCGCAGGATGTCCCGGCGGCGGGCGTCCAGTGGCCCGGCGGGCAGCATCAGCGCGAGTGGCGCAGTACTGGTGGACGGGTTCGGACCCGCGTCCTCGCCGCCGACATCTCCGGCCGGACGGGCGACGACCGGACACCCGAGCAGACACGGTACGCCTGCCCGGACCACCGGAGACGAGGCGTTCGGGAAGGCACACGGTCACCGGGCCGGGCCACGACAGGTCGCCGTGCCTGCCGGCAGCTCAGCACCAGTCGGCCGGTCCGCTCGGCGGGAGGCGACGGGGCAGGCCGTCGGTCCAGCGCTTGGTGCCGTCCGGCAGGACGGCGAGGGCCTCGACGTCGGGCCGCCCGGAGACCCAGGAGAGGGCACGGGCCGGGCCCATGGCGAAGGCGGCGGTGGTCCAGGCGTCCGTGCGGGTGATACCGATGCCCGGGCCGGTGACCAGGGTCAACGAGGCAAGACCGGTCGCAGGGCGCCCCGTGTGCGGGTCCAGGATGTGCGGGCCGCGCTCGGCGGTGCCGGAAGTGGCCACCGCGAGACCGCTGCCGCCCAGGACGGCGGCGAGCCGGCCGGCCTGCAGGGGGTGTGCGACACCGATCCGCCACGGGCCGCCGGCGGTCTGCACGTCCCCGCCGCCGCTGACGCAGAAGTGCCGGGACCCGGCGGCGTGGAGCAGCCGGGCGGCCTCCTCGACCGCCCAGCCCTTGACCCAGCCGCTGGGGTCGAGGCGGCCGCCGGGCCGCTCGGTGAAGTAGCCGTCGGTCTGCTCGGCCACTTCGCGGCAGGCGGCCAGCACCTCGCGGACCTCCGGGGTGCAGTCGTCGGGGCTGAGTTCGCCGCGGTCGAGGCGGCTGATGTCGCTGTCTGCCCGGTAGGTGGAGAAGACCGCGTCGATGTGATGCAGCCGGTCGGTGATGTCCCGGAGGACGGCGGGGGTGTCCGGGCAGGGGTCGCGGACGGTGATCGAGAAGACGGTTCCCATGACGGGTTCGGTGTGGCGCAGCACGGCGGCTCAGCGCCCGGCCTGGTCGAGGGCGCTCTGCAGGGAGCGGATGTAGCCCTCGCTGGTGAAGGTCGCACCGCTGATCACGTCGATCGCGGCGCTCTGGGCGGCTATCGCCTCCCGGTTCAGCAACGGCAGGGCAGAGCCGTTGATCTCCCGGTCCCGACGGTCCTCCGTCGGGTACCTGATCACGTCGACGGCGGTGATCCGGCTGCCGGAAAGGGTCACCTGGACCTGTACCGGTCCGTAGCGGGTGTTCGCCGCGTTGCCGGTGACCTTCCGCGTCCCGCCCGAGCCGGTCGCCGACGACGACGGCCCCGTCCCGCCGTTCGCTCCTGCGGCACCCGCGGAGGGCGAGGCCGCATCCGACGGGTCGGCGGCGCCGGGCGTGTTGCTCCCGCCGGAGCCGATGACCGCCGTCGGACCGGCGGCCTGGTGGGGCTTCAGGGACAGCAGCAGGATGATTCCGGCCGTGGTGGCGGCGCTGCTGACGACGGCTCGGCGCATGGAGGGCGCTCCTCGGGATCAGAAGGTGAAGGACTCGCGGTGGATACGGCCCCGCCGTACTCCGGCGGCTCGCAGTGAACGCGCGGCTTCCTCGGCCATGGCCTCCGGCCCGCACAGGTAGACCTCGTGATCGGCGAGGCCGGGGAGTAGCCGGGCGAGGGCCGTCCCGAGGTCGCCGACCTGTTCCCGCGACCCGACCAGCTCGTACACCCGCCCGCCGCGTCGTCGGGCGATCTCCGCCAGCTCCCCCCGGAAGAGGAGGTCCTCCGGGCACCTGGCCCGCTGTACCAGGGTCACCTCGCCGGGAATCGTCTCGAACAGAGCCCGCAGCGGGGTGATCCCCACTCCCGCCCCGACCAGCAGGACGCGGCGGCACCGCTGCACCCGCCCCGTGAAGGCCCCGTAGGGACCTTCGGCACGGACACGGGTACCCGGGCGCAGTGCGGCGACGGCCGCGCTGTGCCCGCCGAGGCCCTTGACGGTGAAGCGGAGGAACTGCGGGTGCGGCGGTGCGGAGAGTGAGTACGGATTGGCGGCCCAGCGCAGGCCGGGCGCGTCGAACTGCAGCCGGAAGAACTGCCCGGGCTCCGCCCGCAACTCGTCCAGCCGCTGCCCCCGCAGGAAGAGGGACACCACACCGGGGCTCTCGGGCCGGACCTCGGTCACGGTGAGCCGGTGGCGGCGGTCGCGCAGCCACGGCCGGACCAGCCGGTACCAGCCCATCAGGGCCGCCGTGAGCAGGTAGAGGGTGTACCAGGCGACCCGGGCCGGGCCGTCGCCGAGGTCGGCGCCGATGGCCAGTTGGTGTCCGAAGGCTAGGGCTACCGCCAGGTACGTCGCCAGATGCAGGTAGTACCAGGCCTCGTAGGAGAGCCGGCGGCGGGCCGCCCGCGCGGAGACCACGCCGGTTCCCAGCATCAGGAGCGTGGCCACCGTCGCCTTGAGCATCTCGGGGAAGTGAAACGTGATCTCCACGCCCTCGGCGAGCAGGCCGCGGCCGTCCGTCAGGGCGTAGCCCCAGACGATCGTGAGCACGTGCGCGGTCACCACGGAAACCAGCCAACGGCCGCCGAAAGCGTGCCAGCGGGCCAGGCGGTCGGCGCCGACCCCGCGCTCCAGCGGTGGCAGCCGGGCCATGAGCAGGAGCAGCACAGGGGCCGCGTACCCGGCGAGCAGGCCGGTGATCCGGCCCGCACCGGTCAGCCACCCCGCCGCACCGGTGACCGCGGACGTGTTCGTCCACCACAGGAAGACGACGCCCAGAGCGCCTGCGGCGATCAGCCCGAGCACGGCGGTCGGGCCGGCGGCGGCTGGACGGCGCGGCGCCGCGCGATGCGCCGGGTTCGCGGAGCGTGGCGGGGCGACGCTGGTCATCCGGGATCTCCTTCCTGCCGACGCCGACGGTCGCCGGAGTGATCACGATGGCACCCCAAGCTCTCAGTTACTTCTGAACCCGCGCCGGCGCCCCGCCCGTCCGAGCGGCATCGGTGCAGCTCAGAGACTGTTCCGCCGGGCCAGCCGGCAGATCCGGTCTCATGACTTTCTCACCGTCGCGTGACCAGAATGAGCGCCGACGACAGCGCATGCCGAGGGAGCACCATGGAGGACACCGCCCACACGCGCGCCTGGCGCGTACTCGTGGTGGACGACGAACCCGATCTGGTCGAGGTGGTCTGCGGAGCGGTCCGCTACGAGGGCTGGCAAGCCCTGGGCGAGACCACCGGCCTGGCGGCCGTCCGGACCGCGGCGTCCTGGCGGCCGCACGCCATCGTGCTCGACATGATGCTCCCGGACCTCGACGGCATGGAGGTGCTGCGCCGTGTCCACGAGGAGCGACCAGAGGTGCGGGTGCTCTTCCTCACCGCCCGGGACGCCGTGGAGGACCGCATCGCGGGCATCGCCGCGGGAGGCGACGACTACGTGACCAAGCCGTTCAGCCTGGCCGAGGTCGTCGTGCGGCTGCACGGACTCCTGCGCCGCACCACACCCCGCGCGGCGGCGCAGCCCCCGCCCGAGCACGCCCTGGTGCTCGGGGACCTCGTCCTCGACGAGCAGGCGCGCGAGGTCGTCCGGGGCGGCGACGGCATCGACCTGAGCCCCACCGAGTACGCCCTCCTCGCCTACCTGATGCACCACCCGCGGCAGGTACTGAGCAAGGCGCAGATCCTGGATGCCGTGTGGTCCTACGACTTCGGCGGCCAGGCGCACGTGGTCGAGCTGTACATCAGCTACCTGCGCAAGAAGGTGGACGCCGGCCGGGCGCCGATGATCCACACCGTGCGCGGAGCCGGCTACCTGATCAAGGCGGCCACATGACCGGCGGCCTGCGCGGCCGGCTGGCCCGGCTGTTGCCGAGAACGCTTCGCGGCCGGCTGATCGCCGGACTGCTGGTGCTCCTGGTGGTGACCTGCACCGCCGTCGGGCTCGCCACCACCGCCGCGCTGCGCCACTTCCTGGTGGACCGGCTGGACCAGCAGCTCGCCGACACCGGCGGACGGTACGCGGCCAGCCTGGAGCACGCCGGACAGGGCGGGGACACCCGGGCCCAGGCCCCCGGTACCTTCGGCGCCCGCCTCCTGAACGGCCGGGTGACCGCGGCAGCCGTGGTCGACGGCGACGCCGACGATGCGGACGATCCCAACGACGACGACCGGGTGACCCCGTCGCCGGCCGCGCAGCGTGCGCTCGCCGCCCTCCCGGCCGGCGGGCCGGCCCGCACCGTCGACCTGGGCGCGGCCGGCCCCTACCGGGTGCGGGCCGTCGCCGGCCGGGACGGTGACCTCCTGGTGGGTGGCCTGCCCCTGCGACAGGTCGAGGACACGGTCGACCGGCTGGCAACGCTGGAACTCACGGTGTTCGCGCTGGCCGCCGCCGGGGCGGGAGTCGCGGGTGCGCTGTGGGTCCGCTGGTCGCTGCGCCCGCTGGACCGGGTGGCGAGGACGGCCGAGCGGGTCAGCGCACTGCCGCTCGCCAGCGGTGCCGTCACCCTCGCCGAACGGGTTCCGGACGACGATCCGCGCACGGAGGTCGGCCGGGTCGGCACGGCCCTCAACCGGATGCTCGATCACGTGGGAGCCGCCCTGGCCCGTCGGCAGGCGGTGGAGGAACGGCTGCGGGCGTTCGCCGCGGACGCCAGCCACGAGCTCCGCACCCCCGTGGCCGCAATCCGTGGGCATGCGGAGCTCGCCTTGTGTCACCCCGGTGACGTGCCCGAGCCGGTGCGTCACTCGCTGGAACGGATCAGCGCGGAGTCGGGCCGGATGGGGACGATCGTCGAGGATCTGCTGCTGCTCGCCCGACTGGACGCCGGCCGCCCACTGGCCGACGAGGAGGTCGACCTGACCCGGATCTCGCTCGACGCGTTGGCGGACGCGCGAGCCGCCGGACGGGAGCACCGCTGGCGTCTGGTCCTGCCCGAGGAGCCCGTTCTCCTGCGCGGCGACGCCCACCGGCTGAGCCAGGTGGTGGCCAATCTGCTGGCCAACGCCCACTCCCACACCCCGCCGGGCACCGAGGTCGAGCTCAGCCTGGAGCAGGCGGGGGAGCAGGTACGGATGGCCGTCACGGACAACGGCCCGGGAATTCCGCCCGAGCTGACCGGCCGGGTCTTCGAACGCTTCGTCCGCGGCGACCGGGCCCGCTCGCGTACGACCGGATCGACCGGGCTCGGCCTGTCGATCGTTCAGGCGGTGGTCCAGGCCCAGGGCGGCGAGGTCGAGGTGGCGAGCCGTCCGGGGCGCACGGTGTTCGCCGTGCGGCTTCCGGCCCACCGGTCCTGCGACCGAATCGGATCGGCCGGGCCGTCGTGGGCGGCGGTGCCCCGGCCGTGATCGCTCAGCGAGGACGCCGGAGCAGCGTGACGTCCTCCGTGATCCGCTCGGCGAGCGGTGCCACGACGGCTGCGACGGGTGCCGAAAGGCCGGTGCCCAGGTCGCCGTCGGCCCCCTCGACGGCGTAGACGATCAGGTGCCGCGGCAGACGGTCCAGTTCTCGGGCGAGTTCGACGGCCTCACCCAGGCCGAGACCGTGGGAACTCGTCGCACCGCCCGGAGGCGTCAGCCGGTCACCGGTCAGCTCCAGACGGTGGACCCGGCCGGGGGATGCGGGGTGGGCATGGGCGGCATCCACCACGATGGCGAGCTCGGCGTCCTCCCACAGGGTGATCAGCCGGGCGGGGTCGCCGTCGCAGACCCGCAGGACCGTCCCTCCCGGTAGGGGCTGGTGCTCGGCCCGTTCCGCCAGCCGCGTCACGACGGCCCAGCCCACACCGTCGTCGCGGCGGTACTCGTTCCCGACGCCGATGACGGCGATCCGCGTGGTGACGTTCATGCGCTCCGTCGTTCCCCTGCACCGCGGCCGGCAGTCGCACTGCGGCCGGCTCGGGACCATCCGGGGAACGGAGGCCGCCACCTGGACCATGCCGGGACGCCCGGCCGCGGGCGCGCACACATACTGGCCGGGACGGCTACGACTGGCCGGGGCGGTGTGACCGGGTGCACGGAGGTTGACGTGGCGGACGGCGCGGTGGTGATCGACCGGGACGGACTGAGCGGGCTGATCTCGGTCCTCGCCGGGCGCGGCCGCACGGTCGTGGGGCCGACGGTCCGCGACGGGGCGATCGTTCTGGCCGAACTCTCGGACGGTGACGGGCTCCCGTACGGTTGGGGGGTCGAGCTGGAGGCCGGGAGGTACCGGCTGCGCGCCCGCGAGGACGGCGCCGTGTTCGCCCACAGCGCCGGCCCGCAGTCCTGGAAGACGTTCCTGCACCCGCCGCGCGAGCGGCAGTGGGCGGCCGAGCGGCGCGCCGACGGCGTGCTGGTGATGACGGAGGAACGGACGTCGCCGCCCTCGTACGCCTTCCTCGGAGTCCGTCCCTGCGATCTGCGGGCCATCGCGATCCAGGACAAGGTGCTGACCGGTGGGATGTACACCGACCCGGCCTACCGCGGGCGCCGCGAACGGGCGTTCCTGGTGGCGGTGGAGTGCACCGAGCCGGGGGCCACCTGCTTCTGCGTGTCCATGGGCACCGGGCCCGCCGTCGGGCCCGGCTATGACCTGGCGCTCACCGAGGTGCTCGACGCCGACGGCCACCGATTCCTGCTGCGGGCCGGGAGCGAGGAGGGGGAGTCGGTTCTGGCGGAGCTGCCGAGCCTCCCTGCCGATGCCGCGACCCGCAACGCCGCCTCCGAGGGCGTCGCCGGGGCGGCCGACCGGATGGGCCGCACCATGCCGCCGGTGGACCTCCAGGCGTTGATGCGTGAGACCCTCACGGCCGAGCGCTGGAACGACGTCGCGGCACGTTGCCTGACCTGCGGCAACTGCACCATGGTCTGCCCGACCTGCTTCTGCACCACCGCCGAGGACGTCACCGACCTGACGGGCGACCACGCCGAGCGGTGGCGGCGCTGGGAGTCCTGTTTCGACCTGGACTTCTCGCACCTCCAGGCAGGGCCCGTCCGCGACACCCCGCGGAGCCGGTACCGGCAGTGGGCCACCCACAAGCTGGGCACCTGGTACGACCAGTTCGGCAGCTCGGGTTGCGTCGGTTGCGGGCGCTGCATCGTGTGGTGCCCGGTCGGCATCGACATCACCGAGGAGGCTCACGCGCTGAACCGTGAGTGGGACGCGGCCGGGCCGGTGGGGGAGGAGGGCCTGTCGTGACCGTCGCCCGCCACGGATTCCTCGGTGCGCTGCCGCCCGGTCACCGCGAACGTCTCCAAGGCTTCTCCCACGAGGTGACCTTCCCCGGCGGGGCCCGCATCTTCGAGGAGGACGGCGTCGCCGACCGGTTCTGGATCATCGGTTCCGGGAGCGTCGCGCTCGACGTTCACGTTCCTGGCCGGCGCGAAGCCGTGGTGGAGACCCTCGGTGAGGGCGATCTGCTCGGCTGGTCCTGGCTGTTCGAACCGTACCGCTGGCACCTCGGAGCACAGACCCGTGGCACCGTGCTGGCATCCGAGTTCGACGCGGAGCGCATCCGCGCAGCGTGCGAGCAGGACCCCGCCTTCGGCCTGGCGGTGACGCATGGTGTCGCCCGGGTGATCGCCCGGAGGTTGAAGGCCACCCGCACCCGCCTGCTCGACCTCTACGGACAGCCCGGCGACGGCGGGGCGCCATGACGACTCCCCTCCCGTACCGCGTGATCGAACGCAAGGCCGAGACGCCCGACACCGCCACGATCGTTCTGGAGCCCGCCGAGGTACCCCTCCGGCCCTTCACCCCGGGGCAGTTCGCCATGGTGTACGCCTTCGGCATCGGGGACGTCCCACTCTCGGTCAGCGGCTTCGACGGCCACCGACTGACCCACACCGTCCGTGCGGTCGGCGCGGTCTCCGCCGCGCTGTACGGCCTGCGGCCCGGAGCGATGGTCGGCGTACGCGGGCCGTTCGGCACCGGTTGGGAGCTTCCCGCCACAGCCGGGCTCGACCTGCTGGTGGTCGCCGGCGGAATCGGCCTGGCGCCGCTGCGCCCGGTCGTCCGCGCCGCGCTCGCCGGGTCCGGACGGAAGGGGCGGCTGAACGTCCTGATCGGGGCACGTACACCCGGTGATCTGCTCTACGCCGAGGAGGTGCGCGACTGGCAGGCGGCGGGGAAGGCCGCGGTCACCGTCGACCGCCCCGACGCACGGTGGCAGGGCGAGGTGGGCGTCGTCACGAGCCTGCTCGACCGGTCCGCGTTCCACCCGCAGGAATCGGCGGCGTTCGTCTGCGGCCCGGAGCCGATGATCCGGGCCGCCGCCCGTGACCTGGTGCAGCGCGGCGTCGACCCGGACCGGATCAGAGTCTCGCTGGAGCGCACCATGCACTGCGGGACGGGCCACTGCGGGCACTGCCAGCTCGGCCCTCTCCTGCTCTGCCGCGACGGTCCGGTCGTCACCTGGACCCGTGCCCGACCTCTGCTCGCAGTCAGGGAGTTGTGACGATGCCGAGCAGAGCCGACCGGCGACCGACGCTGGCCGTATGGAAGTTCGCCTCCTGCGACGGCTGCCAGCTCACCCTCCTGGACTGCGAGGACGAGCTCCTCGCGATCGCCGAGCAGGTGGAGGTCTCGCACTTCCTGGAGGCCTCCAGTGCGAGCCTTCCGGGCCCGTACGACCTCTCGCTCGTCGAGGGCTCGGTGACCACTCCGCAGGACGCCGAGCGGATCCGGCATGTCCGCGCGGTCTCGCGGCGCCTGGTCACCATCGGTGCCTGCGCCACCGCCGGAGGCGTCCAGGCGCTGCGCAACTACGCGGACGTCGCCGAGTTCCAGGCCGTCGTCTACGCGCGCCCGGACTACATCGATACGCTCGCCACCTCCACGCCGATCAGCGCGCACGTCCCCGTCGACTTCGAACTGCGTGGCTGCCCCATCGACCGGCGCCAGCTCATCGAGGTGATCACCGCCTACCTGGCCGGCCGCACACCGGACGTCCCCGCACACAGCGTCTGCTTCGAGTGCAAGCAGCGCGGCACGGTCTGCGTGACCGTGGCCCACGGCACCCCCTGCCTCGGCCCGGTCACCCACGCCGGCTGCGGCGCGCTCTGCCCCGCCTACGACCGGGGCTGCTACGGCTGTTTCGGACCCTCGAACTCCACGAACTTCCCCTCCTTCATCCCGTTGCTGCGCCGCGACGGCATGGACACCCTCGACGTGGTGCGGGTACTGCGCACGTTCAACACCGCCGCCCCCGAGTTCGACGCGGCCTCCAGGAAGGAACTGGAACGGTGACCCACCGGGGCTCCAGGACGCTCCACGTCGGGTCGCTCGCGCGCGTCGAGGGCGAGACCGCGCTGCACCTGCGCACGGACGGCGGCGAGGTCACCGAAGCCCGGCTGGCGATCTACGAACCCCCGCGGTTCTTCGAGGCGCTCCTCCGCGGACGCTCGTACGCCGAACCACCCGACATCACCTCCCGGATCTGCGGGATCTGCCCGGTCGCGTACCAGATGAGTGCCTGCCGCGCTGTGGAGGACGCCTGCGGTGCCACCGTCGACGGGCAGTTGGCCGCGCTGCGCCGGCTGCTCTACTGCGGTGAGTGGATCGAGAGCCAGACGCTGCACATCCACCTCCTCCACGCACCCGACTTCCTCGGCTGCGACGGTGTTGTCGACCTGGCCCGCACCCACCGCGCCGACGTCGAACGCGGTCTACGTCTCAAGCAGGCCGGCAATGCGATCATGGAGTTGCTCGGCGGTCGGGCGATCCATCCGGTCAACGTCCGCCTCGGTGGCTTCCACCGCACCCCGACCTCGGCCGAATTGAGGCCCCTTGCCGAGCGGTTGCGCCGCGCCCGGGACGACGCACAACAGACGGTGCGCTGGGTGGCGGGTTTCGACTTCCCCGACGCCGGCTGTGACCACGACCTTCTCGCACTGGCCGTCCCGGGGAGCTACGCGATCGAGTCGGGCACCCCGACGGTCATGCCGGCTCCGCAGAGCGCCGGACTGCCGGCCGGGTCCGACCGTGCACTTCCCACGCGCACGTTCGCGGTGCACGACTTCGGCGAGCACGTCGTCGAGAGCCAGGTGCCCCATTCCACCGCGCTCCAATCACAGCTGGACGGCCGCCGCCATCTCACCGGCTCGCTCGCCCGCTACGCGATCAGCGGCCGATGGCTCTCCCCGATCGCCGTCCAGGCGGCCCAGGACGCCGGTCTCGGTGACCCACGCCGGGGCACCGTCTGCCGCAACCCCTTCCGGAGCATCGTCGTCCGGGCGGTCGAGGTGCTCTACGCGGTCGACGAGGCGCTGCGCATCATCGACGCGTATGAACGCCCACCGCGTCCCCACGTCGACGTGTCGCCACGGGCGGCCACTGGTCACGGCGCGACCGAGGCACCGCGGGGCCTCCTCTACCACCGCTACGCCGTCGACGGCGAGGGGACCGTCACCGACGCCGCCCTGGTCCCTCCGACCGCGCAGAACCAGGGGGCGATCGAGGCGGACCTGCGCCGCGTCGTGCAAGAGCGCATCGGACGCGGCGAGGTCACCGACGCCGAACTGACCGCCCTGTGCGAGCGGGTGATCCGCAACCACGACCCGTGCATCTCGTGCTCGGCCCACTTCCTCGACCTCACCGTCGAACGGACCAGGGCCGGTGACTGAACCGGCTGCGACGCCTCTGTGCGAGTCGGCATCGAGGGCCAGGAGCAAGGTCCGGCCGAGGACGTCGTGGGTGATCCTCGCGGATCGCCGTGTCATGCCGCAGGAAGAGCCTCAGCAGGTCGGAGCAGAGACCCCAGCCTGTCAACGGCGGGTGGTTCCAGGCGATCACGGCATTCACCGTGGAGCCGTCCAGCCGGGCGAGGCATTCCGGGCGGACGACCAGCGGGCCGCGCGGCGACGACCGAGACCTCGCCGTTCACCGACCGCCACGCGACATGACCGGTGCCACGCAGGGCCGCTTGATTCTGCGGAAATCCGTGATCGGCGCGGGCCGGGTGATCGGGCGGAGAAGGCCCAGGGGCGGCCGGAACGGTGTGCAGGGCCTAGCCGTGGCCGGTCGTCGCCTCGCCGCGGCCGATTCGGGGCCGGTCGAGATGGGCTTTCGGCCTCACCATTCCGGGTCACCCGCTGCGGCGCGTGCGATGGCCAGGTTGGCCCGGACGGCCAGCGTGGTCGGGTGGGTGTCGCCGAGGATCTGCTCGCACTGGCTGAGGGCGGCCTCGAACAGGGGGACGGCACGGTCCGGTTCGCCTGCCGTGTGGTAGGCCAGCGCGACGTTGTTGCGGCTCTTCAGGGTGTCGGGGTGGGTGTCGCCGAGAACCTGTTCGCGCTGGCTGAGGACGGCCCTGTGCAGCGGGGTGGCACGGTCCGGGTCGCCCGCCGCCTGGTAGGCGCCGGCGAGGTTCTCCCGGAAGGTCAGGGTGACGGGGTGGGTGTCGCCGAGCGCTTGCTCGAAGTGGGCGAGCACGTTCTCGTGCAGGGGGATGGCACGGTCAAGGTGGCCCGCTGCCTGGTAGGCGCCGGCGAGGTTGCCCAGGCTGATGAGGGTGTCGGGGTGGTTGTTGCCGAGGAGCCGCTCGCGCTGGACGAGGGTGGCTTCGTACAGGGGGATGGCGCGGTCCAGGTCGCCCGCTGTGTGGTAGGCGAGTGCGAGGTTGGCTCGGCTGTTCAGGGTGTCGGGGTGGGTGTCGCCGAGGACCTGCTCGAACTGGGTGAGAGTGGTCTCCAACAGGGGGATGGCACGGTCCGGGTCACCCACCGAGTAGTAGGCGAGCGCGAGGTTGGCTCGGCAGCTCAGGGTGTGGGGATGGGAGTCGCCGAGTGCTTGCTCGAAGTGGGCGAGCGCGCTTTCGTGCAGGGGGACGGCGCGGTCCGGGTGGCCCGCTGCCTGGTAGGCGCCGGCGAGGTTGTCCAGGCTGATGAGGGTGTCGGGGTGGTTGTTGCCGAGGACCCGCTCGCGCTGGACGAGGGTAGCTTCGTAGAGGGCGATGGCGCGGTCCAGGTCGCCCACCGCCTGATAGGCGGAGGCGAGGTTGTTGCGGCTGTTCAGGGTATGGGGGTGGGTGTCGCCGAGGACCCGTTCGGACTGGCTGAGGGTGGCCTCGAACAGGGGGATGGCGCGGTCCGGGTGGCCTGCTGCCTGGTAGGCGAGCGCGAGGTTGTTGCGACTGGTCAGGGTGTCGGGGTGGGTGTCGCCGAGGACCCGTTCGAAGCGGGCAAGGGCGGCCTCTTGGAGCGTGAGGGTGTCGGAGGCGGTGACCGTCTCGCTCACGGCGGCGGGAGCGGACAGGAGGACGGCGATCGCGGCCCGGAGGCCGGCGTCCTCGCGCAGGGCTCGCTTCAGCGACTGCCGCAACGCCGCCGGAGCATCGGCGTCCTCGGGATCCTCCGCGACGTCCTGGATCGCTGCCGCCAGCGCGGCCTGCTCGGGTCCGGAGCGCCGGCGGGAGACGGCCTGGAGGATGCGGCGGCCGAGGTCGGCGGTGGCGTCCGCGGCGGGATCCTCCGACAGGGCCAGGACAGCCCCGCCGTAGGCCCGTGCCGCGGCGGTCACATACGGGCCGGCCTGCTCCACCAACCGGACGATCCCCGCACTCATCCCTGTCCCCCATCGGGTCGGCCACCTCTGCACCACACGTCTTCTGACGGAGCGTAGACGAATGGGCTGACTGGTTCAGGTGTTCGGCTCAAGCCGGTGGGCGGTCCGTCGACCGGTCGCGTGAGCTACGCAGGTTCGGACCCCACGGCGGCCACCGGACAGGACGGAGGACCCTGATCAGCGCAGACGCCGATCAGGGCCGCGTGCCCGTGGCCTGCCCGGGGAAGTGCCCCGGCGTTCACGTCGCCGCCAGTGTGCAGGCGGCGAGGAAGCGGGGGCGTCCGCCCGCCCCGGCGGTGGTCACCGGTTCGGGCCGGGCGCCTCGGATCCGCACACCTGCTCGGCCGTGCGTCGCCGACCGCCCGCGGCGGGGAACGCGTCGCGGGCGGTCGGCGACGCTCCGTCGGCCGTCGGGTGGCGCCTGTGTCACACCAGTGCCGCGCCGCCGTCTATCGCGAGCGTGGTGCCGGTGACGTAGGCGTTGGCCAGGACGAAGAGATAGGCCGCCGCGGCTTCCTCGGCCGTGCCGACCCGTCGCGTGAGCAGCTCGGCCCCGGCGCCCTGGAGGAACGCCTCCGGGTCCGGGACGCTGCCGTCCCACAGCTCGGTACGGATCACACCGGGCTGGATCACGTTGACGCGCAGAGGGGCGAGTTCGACGGCGAGTGCCCGGGACAGGGCCTCGATGCCGCCGGTGATGCCTGCCGTGAGCGCGGTTCCGGACAGGGGACGGATCGCGAGAACGCCGGAGCTGAAGGTGATCGAGCCGCCGTCGCGCAGTCGCGGTGCCGCGTACTTGGCGGAGAGGAACGCGCCCCAGAACCGGCGCTCGAAGACGGCCCTGGCCTCGTCGGGGGTGGTGTCGACCAACGGCTTGATCAGCAGGGATTCGCCCGCCGTGTAGACGAGGTGGTCGAACTCCCCGACCTGCTCGAAGAACGCGGCGATGGCGTCGCCGTCGGCGACGTCCAGGCGGCGGCCCTCGGCCTGCCCGCCCAACCGCTTCGTCGCGGCGTCCACGCGGTCCTGGTTGCTGGAGGCGACCACGACGTGCGCGCCGGCCGCCGTGGCCTGTCGGGCCACCGCGAAGCCGATGCCGGAGGTTCCACCGATGACCACGATCTTCTTGCCGGACAGAGACATGGGATCCGTTCCTTCGTCCATGCGGTGCCGGGGCTCGGCAACCGCCATGGCATGAACGTACGCCTCCGCATTGAGACGATGAATGACTTGAAATCTCGATTCCCTGTCATATCGTCTCGCCGTACGGCAGTAGAGTGGCGCTATGGACATCCTGAGCGACACCCTCGCAGTCCTTCGCACGGGACGCCCGATGGTGACCCGCACCGACGCGCACGCCCCGTGGGCCCTGAAGTTCCAACCCATCTCGGGAGCCGGCTTCCACGTCGTCGTGGAGGGGCACTGCCACCTGCTGCCACCGCACGGCGAACCGCTCGCGCTCGGACCCGGCGACATCGTGTTCCTGCAGCGCGGCAGCGGCCACACCCTGTGCGACGTGCCGGACCGCGCTCCGGTGGACTTCGTGCCGGAGCGCGTGGACCGTTCCTCGCCGATCGGTCAGGTCACCGTGGACGGACCGGGGCCGCGCACGGTGCTGGTGTGCGGCGCGTACGCGATCGACGTCGATCGCCCGCATCCGCTGTTCGGCGATCTACCGGAGGTCATCCACCTCCCCGCGGTTCCCGGCCGGCACCCGGTGCTGCGCTCGGCGGTCGATCAGCTGTGCGCCGAGTTCCACGCGCCGCAGCCGGGCTCGGACGCGGTCGTCACGGCGCTCATCGACCTGCTGCTGCTGTACATCCTGCGGTCGTGGTACGCGGAACTGCCGAAGGAGCGGACCCGGGGCTGGGCGGCCGCGCTGACCGACCCGGCGGTCGCGCCGGCCCTGAAGGCGATCCACGACGACCCCGGCCGTCCCTGGACCGTGGAGTCCCTGGGCGCCCGTGCCGGGCTGTCCCGCGCGACGTTCGCCCGCCGCTTCGCCTCGGTGGTCGGCGAGCCGCCGCTGACCTACCTGACCAACTGGCGGATGGCCACCGCGGCGCGGTTGCTGCAAAGGTCGCCGGTCCCGCTGAGCACGATCGCGCAGGACACGGGGTACACCTCGGAGTTCGCCTTCGCCAAAGCCTTCAAGCGACACTTCGGAACGCCGCCGGGGGCCTACCGCAAGCAGGTCAGGACGGCAGGCGACGCAGCGGGCGGATCCAACTGACGGTGAGGGCCAGGGCATGACCGCAGCGGACCGGGAAGCGGTGGTCGCTGCCGGCCCCGGCCCCGCGGTGGCCCGCTTCGGTCGGGCCGGCAACTCCCGTGGACCGACTCGGATCCGGACCGCGTGGCGGCGGGACACCCTTACGGTCCCCGGGGCGCGAGTACGATCCACCAGATCCGCCGGACGAACCTCAGAGCCGGAGCCAGAGCGAGAGCGAGAGCCGGAGCCAGGCTTGATCCAGAGCGCGATCGACGTGGCGATGGCAGTGCCGTGGACGACGTAGGCGCGCTTGGCGTCCCGCGTCGCGCCGGCCCGGACTGCCTGGGTCGGTCAGCAGGCGGCGGTGAGCGAGTCGAGGAGGATGCCGAGTCCTTCCCCGGCCTCGTCCTCGGTCAGGGTGAGCGGGGGAGCCATCCGCAGGGTGTGACCGTACAGGCCGCCCTTGCCGATGAGCAGGCCGCGTTCCTTCGCGTGTTCCATCACCCTGGCGGCCAGCGACGGGCTCGGTGCCCCCGTGTCGGGGTCGATCAGGTCGACGGCGAACATCAGGCCTCTGCCCCGGACGTCCCGCGCCACCGGGAGCCGTTCCGTCCCGGTCCGCAGCCCGTCGACGAGCAGACGGCCGAGCCGGTCCGCGTTGGCCTGGAGGTCGTGGGCGAGCAGGTAGTCGAGGGTGGCCCCGGCAGCCGCCGTCGCGATCGGGTTGCCGCCGAACGTGGAGATGCCGTTGGCCGGAAGCGCGTCCATCAGCGCGCCCTCCGCGACGACACCGCCGATCGCGAAGCCGTTTCCCAGTCCCTTGGCGAAGGTCATGACGTGCGGTGTGACGCCATGGGCCTGGATGCCCCAGAAGTGCTCTCCGGTGCGGCCCCAGCCCGTTTGCACCTCGTCCGAGACCAGCAGGATCCCGTACCGGTCCAGGATCTCCCGGTACCTCGCGAGGAGTCCGTCCGGTGCGGCGGTGAAGCCTCCGACGCCCTGGACGGGTTCCACGATCAGGCAGGCGACGTCGGCGGCGGTGGCCGTGTCGAGGACGTGCTGCAGATCGTCCGCGCAGAAGGTCAGGAACTCCTCGTCCGACAGGTGCGGGAAACGTGCGCGGTCCGTGCCGTGCAGGTAGTGCACGTTGAGGGGCGAGAGGGAGGAGTTCTTCCAGCTCCGGTTGCCCGTGACGGCCGTGGCCGCGTACGAGCGTCCGTGGTAGCTGTTGCGCAGCGCGAGCACCTGGTCGGACCGGCGGGCGTGGGTGGCGAGCAGCAGCGCCGTCTCGTTGGCCTCGGTGCCGGAGTTGGTGAAGAAGACCTTGGCGTTCGCGATGCCCGACAGCCCCGCGATCCTCTCGGCCAACTCCACCTGGGCGCGGATGAGATAGAGCGTCGACGTGTGCGCGACCCCGGTGCGCAGCTGCCGCTCGACGGCCTCCCGCACCTCGGGCACGTCGTACCCGAGCATGTTGGTGAGGATGCCGCCGAAGAAGTCGAGGTAGCTGCGCCCCGCGGAGTCGGTGACGCGGCGCCCCTTGCCGCTCACGATCTCGATCGGGTCGTCGTAGTAGAGCGACACCCATTTCGGCATGACCGCGCGATGGCGGCCGAGCAGGTTCGACATGCGAGGCTCACTCTCTGCGGCGGCACCGGTTCGGCGTCGACCGGGCAGCCCGGAGGCACGGACGGCGCTCCAGGCAAGCTACCCGACCCCTGGTCCGTAGGCCGGTCAATCGGAGGGCGACACGAGCCGTGACTCCCCGGGCCCGGCCCGCAACCGCTCTGCGCTGTGGTGCCGGCCTCCCTCGTCGATTTCCGTTCGTCCGGATACCGGGGCTTCAGGCGGTTGATCGGTGAAAGAATCGGAGCCGTGACGACCGTAGGTGGGGACTTCCAGCTGACCATGGATGAGCTGCGCGTTGTCGCACGCTACGCCGCGGAGAGCGCTGAGGAGGTCCTTCCTGTGTTCGAGGCCGCCAACCCCGGCGATCCTCGACCTCGTGCAGCCGTCGACGCCGCATGGGAGTTCGTGAACGGCGCGAGAAGGAGCAGGCTCCAGCGCGTCACCTCCTTGGACGCCCACCGCGCGGCGAAGGAAGTGACCACCGAAGCCGAACGGCTCGCCGCGCGCGCCGCCGGCGATGCCGCCGCTGCGGCCTACCTGCATCCGATTGCGAAAGCCACCCAGGTAGGCCACATCCTGCGAGCCGCTGCAAGCGCGGCGCTCGTGGGGGAACTGAACGCAGGCGGTGATCCCGCCGTCGGGCTCGAGCTGATCGAGCAGGCCCGACAGCGCGCCACACCGGTCCTGATCGATGTCCTCAACCGGTACCCCCTCGCCCCGACCGGCAAGAGCCGTGCTGCCCGACTCATGACCGTCCTGGACAGATCCTTGCGCAGGTCCTGAGGGAGACCATCCGCCGCCGTCCGCGACACCTGTCGCGCACCTACCCTCCACCCGGCGCCTGCCGCCGAGCTGGGCGACCGTCGTTCCCCGCCGCTCAAGCCGAGCCACCCCGAGGGAAGCAACGTGCCGGACTCCGGCGCACCTTGGCGGTCGGTGCCGCTGCGAGGTCGGTGACGGCGCCCTGACGTTTCGCCGAACCGGCCTTCTGCTCCGACTGCTCCGAACCACTCCGATAACCATCGAGTTATCGATCAACGCACAAAGCCTGCGTTGATCCGGACACGGCCCGCACGGGAGGCTTGGGGCCACCCGGGCAGGCTGCCCGCAGGCACTCGCGCCGGCTCGCGGGCCCCGCCGGGCGGATGATCGATCTGAGACGAACCCCTGCGCGCACTGCGCCGGTTCGAAGCAAGTCACCATGTCCTCGAACGAGACGTCATGTCTCGTTCCTCAAGACGGGAACGTCATGAAGGTTCTGCTCACCGGTGCTACCGGGTACATCGGTTCGGCCGTCACCGACCATCTCGCTGCCGCCGGTCACCAGGTCGTGGCGCTGATCCGGGGTGCCGAGTCGGGGCCGGGCCGGGGGTGGCACGCCCGGTTGGTCGGTGACACCGCCGATCCGGGGTCGTTGGCGGGCGTGGTCACTCCGGACATCGAGGCCGTGATCCATCTGGCGCCCCCGAGCGGGGACGTCGACGTCGACACCGCCGTGGTCGAGGCGCTCGCCGCTCCGCTGCGCGGCACCGGCCGTCCCTTCGTCTACACCAGCGGTGTCTGGGTGCTCGGCGCCACCGGCGGGGCCCAGGAGGTCGACGAGCGGGCGCCGACGCGCCCGATCGACATCGTCGGTTACCGCCCGCGGATCGAGCAGCGGGTGCTGGCCGAGGCGGCCGAGGGGGTGCGCGCGGTCGTCGTGCGGCCCGGCATCGTGTACGGCCGCGGCGGCGGCATCCCGGCGATCCTGGTCGACCGGGCCCGTGCGCAGGGGGTGCCCGAGTACTACGGCGAGGAGGGGGTGCGCTGGCCGACCGTCCACGTGGACGACCTGGCCGACCTGTTCGTGGCCGCCGTCGAGCGGGCCGAGGCCGGCACCCTGTGGCACGGGGTGGGCGAGTCGGCCGTCCCGGTCCGGGAGGTGGCCCGGGCCGCCGGCCGCGCGGCCGGCGTGCTCGCCGCCCCGCACCCGGTGCCGGTGGCGCAGGCCGCCGAGGTCTTCGGCCCGCTGTTCGCGGACGCGCTCGCCCTCGACCAGAGCGTCAGCGGCGCCGCCGCCCGTGCGGTGCTGGGCTGGCGCCCGCAGCGGCCGGGCGTGGTGACCGAGCTGGTCGCCGGCTCCTACCGCCCCGTCGAGGTGTTCGGCGCTCCCCCCGGGCCGCAGACCGACGCCGAGGTCGCGGCGATCCGCCACCTGGTGGCCGAGGTCGAGCACGCCCAGCACAACGAGCTGGTCGACCGGTTCCTGAGCGTCTTCCGCCGCCAGGACCCGGTGTGGACCACCGGCCACGGCAAGCGCCTGTCGGGCTTCGAGGAGATCGCGGCCTTCACCCGCAAGGTCCTGCCCGGCGCGGCGGCCGAGTCCACCGCGGTCTACGACGTCGAACGCGTGCTGTTCCTGCGCCCCGACGTCGCCGCGGTGAACGTGCGCCAGCAGCCGGTGCGCCACGACGGGGCCCGGATCGCCGACCGGCCCGAGGGTCGCCCCTTCTACATCCTGGTCAAGGAGGACGGCACCTGGCGCATCGGCGCCGCCCAGAACACCGTCGCGGTCGACTGACGGTCTGCACGGCCCGGACGGCCCGGACGGCCCGGACGGCCACACGGCCTCTGGCGAGCCGACGGCCTCGGATGCCCCCGGCCGCCGGTCGGCCGGGGGCCTTGCCGGCCGACCGGAATGCCGTCAGGCGGACACGCGGTCGACGAGGTCGGCCAGGGCGTCCGCCAGAGCGCCGAGCCCGGGGCCGGCCGGGCCTCCGGGCTCGGCCATGTAGAGGTCACGGCGGATCTCCACCATGAGCGCGCTGACGTTCGCGGCCTTCCCGTAGTACCGCAGGGGCACGTACGTTCCCGCGAAGGGGCTGTCGAGGCCGGTGCCGCCGAAGCCCCCGAACGCCTGCTGCGCCGCCTCGACGAGGGCGGCGGGCGTGTGGAAGGGGTCCGTGCCGAGGCAGATCGGCGGCCGGGGGCCGTCGCCGTGGAGCTCGTACGGCAGGGCCTTCGTCGGGTAGGAGTGGACGTCGACGATCACCGCGCGCCCGACCGCTTCGATGCGCTGCGCGACGGCGGCCGTCACCGCCGCGGCGTACGGGTGGAAGTAACGATCCAGCAGCGGCCGTCCGTCGAAGCCGGCCGGGCGGAGCTCCTCGCGGTGGGTGGTCCGGGTGTAGACCGCCCCCATCCCGGCGGCCAGCATCTCCTCGCGCTCGTCGGGGAACCGCTCGGGGTCGACGACCAGACGTGAGAGCCGGTTGACGAACCGCCAGGGTGTGAGGCGTGCTGCTGCCGCCGCCCCGGCGGCGATCTCGGCCGTGTGCGCGTCGGTGATGTGGTCCAGCTCCCGTGCGAGCGCCCGGTCGTCCGGGACGATCCCGGCGCGGACGTCGGTGGGTATGGCGCGGGCGGAGTGCGGGACGTGCAGGATCACGGGGGAGTCGGGCGAGCCGGGGTGGAGCCGGAAGGACGCGGGGGTGTCGGTCATCTGTTCCTCACTGTGTCGGGTGGCTTGATGAAGTGTCACCTCTCCGATCCTCCGCCCCGCCTCCGGGGCGGAGGATCGGGTGGTGGTCACCCGGCTTGCCCGGCGCTTCCCCGGCGGGGGCGTGCTAGCGAGCGGTGGCTGCCGCCCGTTCGGCCGCTTCGGCGATCTGCGTTGCGGCGCGCGCGGCGTGTCCGGAGTCGTGCCAGTCCCGGATGCTCTGGGCGGTGGGGCCGGGAGGAACGATGCCGAGCTGCCCGAGCAGGGCGAGGTCGTCGCGGACCGCCTCGTGCCGGACGACCTTGCCGTCGCGCAGGTGCAGCACGTGGACCTGCTCGGAGTCGATCTCGGCTCCCGTGGGCGGGATCGCCTGGAGGAGCTCGCCGTCGCGGTAGTGGACGAAGGGGCCGGTGTGCCGGCCCTGCATGTGCAGCCGTATCCACACCTGGTCGCCGTCGTGGGCGAGGTCGGTGACGGGAAAGCGCAGGTCGGAGAAGGCGGAGCGCAGCCAAGCGCCCGAGGCCAGCACGCCCGCCGGTCCGGGGAGCGAGGACGCGGCGGGGGAGACGACCGCCTCGCGGTTGGTGAAGTCCTCGTGCACGACTGCTGCGGCCAGCGTCCCGTCTCCGGTCGCCAGGACCGTGAAGAGTCCGCGGGCCGCGTCCTCGGCTGACATCGCCATGGGGTTCGGTTCCTCTCGGGCATGCGCGGGCGGCCCGGTCGCCGCCCTGACGGATATTCAGGTTACACATCGCCTATTGAATAGGTCGAGCATTTCTGCGGCTAGGCTGGCCTCGTGCCGACCAAACGCAAGTACGTCTCACCCCGCCGGGAGGAAGCCGCTGCCCAGACGCGTGCGCAGATCCTCCGGTCGGCGACCCGGCTGTTCGCCGAACGCGGCTACGGGCGGGTGACCGTCGCGGACATCGCCGCCGAGGCGGGCGTCTCCTCGAAGGCCGTCTTCGCGAGCGCCGGGAGCAAGGGCGACATCCTCAATGAGATCGTGGACACGGCCGTGCGGGCCTCCGGCTACGAGCAGGCGATGCGTACCGTGCTCGCCGAACAGGAGCCGGAGGCCGTTCTCCGGGCACTGGCCCACGGCACCCGGGCGGGGAACGAAGGCATGTTCACCGTCCACGAGGCGATCCACAAGGCACTGCCGTCGCACGAGGACGGCGAGGCCCTGTGGGAGCGCGCCACCGCCGACTACCGTGCCGCCCTTCGCGCCGCGGCGGGCCATCTGCACGGCCTGGCGCCGCTCGCCTGGCCGGAGGAGGAGACGGCGGACCTCCTGTGGTTCTGGTTCGGCCCGGGCGGCTGGCGCACCCTGGTCGCCGAGAACGGCTGGCCCTGGGACCGCGCCGAGGCCTTCCTCCTTCGCACCGCCCTCGCCACCCTGCGAGCCTCGTGATCCCGTGCTTCCCTAACTCCCCGGCAGGAAGGGCTTCGGCCGGCGCCTCCCGGTCGTCCGGCTCCAGGAGTGCCTCGCCGCGGAGGCGACGCACTACCGCGGACGGCTGCCGATGAAGGCCCGTGAGGTTCCCGGACGTCGGTCAGCCCGCCGGGCAGTCCGAGGAGCGCCGTCACGAGGCGGGTCCGTCGCTGAACGCCCCCCGGCCCGGGCGCCGTGGATGGCATGTTCGCGGCCGAAAGACGGCAGGTCAAAGCCCTGGTCGCCGCGGATCCAGGGGTCTAGCATTCCGGTCACAGCAGTCCCACCACTCCCCTTGCCGGGCTGCTGAGCAGAGCAGCCGCGCCAGGGCCCGGTGCGGCGTGCCTCCCCACCGGTCGGGGCCTTGGGAACACCCCCTCGTTCCGCAGGGCCCCGGCCGGGCTGCGCCGCTCCAAGCGGCGTCGCAACCGGTGCGACCGGCGGCCACTCCCGGCCGCGGTCCTGGGCCCGCCCGGAAATCCGGTTCGCCTCAGGTGAATGACGAAGGGCCGGCCCGCGGCCCGGTTCGGGGGCGGGCCGGCTCCGTCGAGGTGTGGGCCGGCTCCGTCGAGGTGTGGGAGGGTGCTCACCGACCGGTGCGCCCGGCGCCTGCACGGGTCGGACGGGGGTCAGGGCTCGGTGGACATCGACCTGATGCCGGTGCTGAAGGTGGCGGTGACGGCGCCGATGGAGACGATCAGGGCGAAGACCAGCATCGCCGCCGCGCTGGACAAGTGGTCCAGCAGAAGGCCCGCCAGGGCGGGGGCCAGCGCCGCGGCGGAGGTGGCGGCCAGGATGACGACGCTGAAGACGCGGCCCTGGAGGTGGTCCGGGGTGATGGCCGCCTGGTAGCCGAAGAGGGCCGCGTTGGCGGTGGGGCCGAGGAAGACGGCGGCGGCCAGCGGCACGGCGGCCAGCACGCTGGTGGAGAAGAGTGCGCTGGCGGCCATCAGCGCGGCGGTGGCCCAGCTGAGCACCAGGATCAGGGTCGGCAGCCGCAGCCGGCGCTGGACGGAGGGGGCGGCGAAGGCGCCGAGGAAGCCGCCCACCGCGAAGATCGTGCTCGCCAGGCCGACCAGGTAGGACGAGGTGCCGGAGCGCTGGAGCGAGACGATGATCGCGAAGATCATGCCCGTGAACGCCATGTTGAGCGGGGCGGCGATCAGCAGCAGGGCGCGCAGGAAGGGGTTGGCCAGGACGAACCGCAGGCCCTCGGCGCCGGCCGCCGCGCCGGAGGACTCGGCCGTCTCCTTCCGCGGCTCCTGCATCGGCTCGCGGATCGCCAGCAGGGCGGCCAGCGAGAGCAGGTGGCTCACCGCGTTGCCGAGGAACGGCAGCGACCGGCCCAGCCCGAACAGAAGACCGCCCAGCGGCGGGCCGGCCAGCTGCGTCCCGTACGAGCGCGCCTCGTTGCGGGCGACCGCGTCGGAGAGCTGGTCGGGACGGACCAGGTTGCGTACCGCCGCGTGCTCGGCGGTGCTGAACACGGCGTTGGCGGCGGCGCCGACGACCACCAGCACCAGCACCATCACCATGCCGGCGGCGTCGGCGAGCACGGCGGCGCCGAGCGCGCCGTAGGCGGCGGCCCGCAGGACGTCGCAGAGCACCATCAGCCGCCGCCGGTCGAAGCGGTCGGCCAGGACGCCGGCCGGCAGCCGGCAGACCATGCCGGCGACCAGGGCGGTGGTGCCGACCAGGCCAGCCTGAGTGGGCGAGCCCGTGAGCTGGAGCACCAGCAGCGGCAGGGCCAGGTTGGCCATGGCGCTGCCGAGGTCCGAGAGGCACTGGCTGGTCCAGAGCAGGTTGAAGGCGCGGTTGCGCCAGAGACCGGTCGGTGGCTCGGTCCCGGCGGCGGGGACGGTGTCCTCGGTGGTCGGCCGCACTACTGCCTCGCTTTCGGAGCACGTCGGGTTCGGCGAGCGGGTGCCTCGGAACCAGGGCGGGCCGGGACGGACCGGAGGGCCGGGGCGGACGGGAGGGCCGGGGCGCACGAGGCGGGCGGGACGGACGGCGTCACCGGGGCCACCAGGAGCCGAGGGCCGGCCGCAGGTCGTCGAACCACTCGGCGGCCGGGTCGTGGTGGGCGAAGAACTGGCGGCCCACCTGCCGTGCGTCACGGGCCTGGAGCAGCCGCAGCGAGAACACCTCGGTACCGCCGATGTCGGTGACGGCGTCGATGAGCACCTTGCCGGGGGCGGCCGACATCACCGGCCCCCGGGCGCTGCGGGCCAGGCCGGAGACGCCCCGCACGGAGTCCGTGTAGATCTGCAGGGCCCGGGTCAGCGGGACGCCGAAGTAGTTGCGGGCGCCCGTGTCGCGCTCGACGAACATGTAGTAGGGCACCACGCCGAGTTCGACGAGCCGCTGCCACATCGCGGACCAGTCCTCGGCCCGGTCGTTGACGTGCGCGATGACCGGCGCCTGGGCCCGGATCACCGCCCCGGTGGCCCGGATGCGCCGGATCGCCTCCCCGACCTCGGGGTGTTCCAGTTCGCGGACGTGGGAGAAGTGGGCCATCACCGCCACGTGCCGGCCGGCGGCCACGATGCGGTCGAACAGCCGGAGCATGTCGTCGGCGTCCTGGTCGGTGGTGAAGCGGGCGGGCCAGTAGGACAGCGCCTTGGTCCCGAAGCGGATCGTCCGGACGTGCTCCAGCTCCGGGGCGAGCAGCGGGCTCACCCACCGGTCCAGCACCGTGGCGCTCATGATCATGGGGTCGCCGCCGGTGAAGAGGACGTCGGTCACCGAGGGGCTGGCGGCCAGGTAGGAGACCACCCGGGAGACGTCGGACGCCGCCTGCCGGATGTCGGCGTTGCCGACGAACTGGGACCAGCGGAAGCAGTACCCGCAGTAGGAGTGGCAGGTCTGCCCCTGCGAGGGGAAGACCAGGACCGTCTCGGCGTACTTGTGCTGCACGCCGGCCAGGGGGCCGCCCTCGTGGACCGGCACGTTCGCGTCCACCTGGGCGCCCGGGTTGGGGTTGAGCTGGGCGTGGGCCGCGCGCGCGGCCTTGCGGATCACGGCCGGGGAGGCGGCGGCCAGGTGGAGTGCCGACAGGGTGTCGAACATGTCCGGCGGCAGCATGTCCCGGTGCGGGAAGGTGAGCCGGAAGATCGGGTCGTCGGGGACGGCGGACCAGTCCACCAGCTCGTCCACGACGTACTGGTTGACCTTGAACGGTAGGACCGAGGAGACCACCCGCAGTTCGTGCAGGTACTCCGCGGGCATGCCCCGCTCGGCGGCCAGCCGCTCCAGCCGCTCGTGGGAGTAGACCTTCATCACCACCACCTCACGCTCTGTCCTGCTTTCTCGTGTTTCTCGTGGATGCCCGGAGCCCCTTCGGCCGCCGGGCGCCTGGGGCCGCGCGGGCCCGGGGCCGTCGCGTCGGTGCGGCGGCCCCGGGTGCGGATTCGTCAGGTGCGGGGTGTCAGGAGCGCTCGGCCGCGGCCATCCGCAGCCGCAGGCTCAGCGGGCGCATGTCCGTCCACACCTCGTCGATGTGGGCCAGGCAGGCGCTCTTGACGCCCTCGAAGCCGGTGGCCGTCCAGCCGGTGGGCAGCTCGCGGCCCGCGGCCCAGATGGAGTACTGCTCCTCGTGGTTCACCACGACCTGGTAGACGGTGTCGTCCTCGGTGTCGGACATCTCGGTGGTCCCTTCTGGTGTCTGGTGTCGGGTGTCTGGTGTCGGGTGTCGGGTGTTTGGTGTCGGGTGTCGGGTGTTTGGTGTTTGGTGTTGGGTGTCGGGCTGTGTCGGGCGTTGGCTGTCGGTGTCCGGTGTGGCGGGCGTCAGGTGACGGGGGGTCGGTGGGCGGCCGGCCTAGAGCCGGACCGGCAGCGACCGGAGACTGCGGTTGAGCAGCGAGGGCTGCCAGCTGACCTCGTGGCCGGCCAGGGCGAGGTGCGGCGAGGCCGCCAGCAGGTCGGTGAGCGCGGCTCCGGCGACCAGGCGGGCCAGCGGCGCGCCCAGGCAGAAGTGCTCGCCGTGGCCGAACCCGAGGTGCGGATTGGGGGAGCGGCCGATGTCCAGCTCGTCGGGGCGGTCGAACCTGGACGGGTCCCGGTTGGCGGCCGCGGTGACCAGGTAGAGCCGGTCACCGGCCCGCAGCGTGCGGTCGCCCAGGGCGAAGTCGGCCGCGACCTGGCGGACCGACAGCTTGGAGGGCCCGTCGAAGCGCAGCAGTTCCTCCACGGCGCCGCGCGCCGACTCGGGGTCCGCGCGCAGCCGTTCGAGCTGGTCGGGTCGGCGCAGCAGGTTCCACACACCGACGGCGATCAGGTTGCTGGTGGTCTCGCCGCCCGCGAACGCGATGTGGGTGAGCATGGCGACGAACTCGTCCTCGCCGACCTCCTCGCCCACCAGACCGCCGGCCAGGGCCGCGCTGATCAGGTCGGCGCCCGGCTCCTCGCGGCGCCTGCGGACCAGCCGGCGCAGGTAGCCGAAGAGGTCCAGCAGGGCCCGGTGGGAGTTCTCGGTCTCCTCCGGCGACTGCACCGAGCCGAGGGCGAGGTCGCCCACCTGGATCGCCCAGCGCTGGAAGTCCGCGGTGTCCTCGGGCGGCACGCCCATCCAGGCCGCCGCGACGGTGGCGGGCAGCGGGCGGGCGAAGTCGGCCACCAGGTCGGTGACCGGGCCGCCGGCGCCGGCCGCGGCGGTCAGCCGGGCCACCGCCTCCTGCACCATCGGGCGGTTGCGCCGGATCTGCCCGGGGCCGAAGGCGCCCCGGAAGACGCTGCGCAGCCGGCGGTGCTCGGGCGGGTCGACGAACACCATCCATCCGGCCATGATCCGGAAGGCGCGGGCGGCCTCCGGGCCGAGCAGGTGTAGGGGCGTCTGGGCCAGCACCGGGGTGATCCGGTCGGCGGACACCGCGGGCTCCGCGAAGCACGCGGCCACCTGGTCGTAGCCGGTCACCAGCCAGGCCCGGTTGGCCGGGCTCCAGTGCACGGGCGCGGCCTCGCGCAGCCGGGCGAGGCGGGGGAACGGGTCGGCGACGACCTCGTCGTCCAGCAGGTAGGGGTCGAGGGCCCGGTCGGTGGCGGTCACGGCATGCTCTCCATCAGGTCGGCGGCGATGGCGGCGACGGCGGCCACGTCCGGGTCGGCGACCATGCTCCGGTGGGTGCCGGGCAGGTGGTGGACGGTCAGCGCGCCGGGGAACAGCTCCCGGCAGCGCCGCTCGTACGCGGGGTAGCCCTCGCCGGCGGCGACGGACCTCCGCTCCGGGGCGGCGTCGACGGCCTCGGCGCTGACCAGCAGGTGCACCGGGCCCCGGTAGGGCTCGGGGCGGTAGCCGGCCGCGGCGCGCAGCAGGGCCGTCCACATCGCCACCGGCCAGTCGGAGCCCAGGCGGGCCTCCGCCTCGTTGACCCCGGCGGCGAGAAGGGTCGCCACCAGCTCCCGCTCCTGGCTGAGCCTGGCCGGGGTGCCGGGGGACAGCCCCCGGACCGCCTCGCGCAGGGCGACCGCGCGGTCGAGCAGGTCGAGCGCCTCGGTGACGGCGAACATGCCGTCCTCGTCGGGTACGGCGGGCTCCAACAGCAGCAGCACCTCGACCCGCTCGCCCGCGGCCGTGAGCTGGATGGCCATCTCCTGGGCGATGTTGCCCCCCATCGACCACCCGAGCAGCGCGTACGGGCCGTGTGGCCGGTGGGCCCGCAGCTGTCGGACGTAGTCCTCGGCCAGGGCCTGCATCGTGTCCGCGTCGGTGCCGCCGTCGAGGCCCCGGGCCTGCAGGCCGATCACCGGCCTGCCGGGCGGCAGGGCCTTGGCGAGCGGGAGGTACCAGGCGACGCTGCCGCCGCTCGGGTGCACGCAGTACAGCGGGTTCCCGCTGCCCTCGCGGAGCACGACCAGCACCTCGCCCTCCCGGCGCCGTGCCGGGGCGGCGGCGCCCGCGAGCCCCGCCGCGCCGTCCGGGCCGGCCTGGATCCGGGCGGTGACGGCGGCGGCCAGCGCGGCCACGGTGGGGTTCTCCAGCAGGTCGGCCACCCCGACCGGGAGGCCGAGGTCGCAGGCCCGGGCGGCGACCCGGACGGTGGTCAGCGAGTTGCCGCCGAGGTCGAAGAAGTCGTCGTGCACCCCGACCCGGTCCAGCCGCAGGATCTCGGCCCAGAGCTTGGCCAGCGTGGTCTCGGCCTCGGTGCGCGGCCCCACGTACGGGTGCTCCGGTTCGACCAGCCCGTCCGGCGCGGGCAGGGCCGCGCGGTCGAGCTTGCCGTTCGCGGTCACCGGCAGCGAGGCCAGCGGCACCAGCGCCGTCGGCACCAGGTAGGCCGGGAGGCGGTCGCGCAGCCAGCGGCGCAGCTCGGCGGTGGTGGGCAGGGCGGACCCCGCCGCCGGGACCAGGTACGCCACCAGGACGGCGTCGCCCGGCCGGTCGGTGCGGGCGAGGGCGGCGGCGGCCGCGACGGCCGGGTGCGAGGTCAGGACGGCCTCGATCTCGCCCGGTTCGATCCGGCGGCCGCGGATCTTCACCTGGCCGTCCAGCCGTCCGCCGAACTCCAGCTCGCCGTCCGCGCGCAGGCGCCCCCGGTCGCCGGTGCGGTAGAGCCGCCGACCGTGGCCGGCCGGGTCGGGGACGAACCGCTCCGCGGTCAGACCGGGCTGGCCGACGTATCCGAGGGCCAGGCAGTCCCCGCCGACGAGGATCTCCCCGGACACCCCGGTCGGGACGGGGCGCAGCGCCTCGTCGAGGACCAGGACGGTCGTCCGGGCCAGCGGCCGGCCGATCGGGACGGCGACCGCGTCGGGGGCGACGGTGCGCACGTCGTGCCGGGTGACGATGAAGGTGCACTCCACCGGGCCGTACGCGTTGATCAGGTGCAGGGCGGGCAGGCGGGTGCGCAGTTCGCGCAGGTGGGCCGGGGAGGCGGCCTCGCCGCCGGTGATCAGCTGGCGCAGGCCGGCCAGCGCGTCCGGGTCCTGTTCGACGACCAGGTTGAGCAGCGTGGTGGTGAGGAAGGCGGTGGTGACGCCGTGCCGCTTCAGCGAGGCGGCGATGCCGGCCGGGGTGAGCGGTTCGGCCGGGTGGAGCGCGCAGGTGCCGCCGGTCAGCAGCGGTCCCAGGATCTCGAAGACGGCTGCGTCCCAGCTGACGCTGCTCAGGTGCAGGACCGTCTCGTGTTCGTCCAGGCGCACGAAGTCCTGGGCGACGAGGGAGTCGACGACGGCGCGGTGCGGCAGTGCGATGCCCTTGGGGCGGCCGGTGGAGCCGGAGGTGTAGAGGACGCAGGCCGCACTGTCGGCGTCGGGCGGGGCGAGGCGGTCCCCATCGAAGCGGTCGCCATCGAGGCGATCCGCATCGAGGTGGTCGCCGTCGGGGAGGCCGCCGTCGGGGAGGTCCGCCTCGGTGTCGCCCTCGGCCAGGCTCAGCACCGTGCCCACCCGCTCGGGCACGACCTCGCGCCACGCGGGCTGGACGAGCACCACGTCCGCGCCGGTCTCCGCGACCATCCGGTCGAGGCGCAGGGCCGGGTCGCGGGGGTCCAGCGGCAGGTAGGCGGCGCCGGACCCGAGGATCCCGAGCATGCCGGCCACCAGCTCGGCGGAGCGTTCCGCGCACAACCCGACCACCCGGCCGGGTCCGGCGCCGTGGCGCCGCAGCCGCCGGGCGATCCGGTCGGCGCGCGCCCGTAGCCCGGCGTAGGTGATCGTGCGGCCGTCGGCCGTGGCCAGCGCCACCCGGTCGGGGTGCGCGGCCGCCCGCTCCTGGAACAGCGCCACCACGCTGCGGTCGTCCCGCGCCGCGGCGGCGTCCTGCACCGGGCGGAGGTCCTGTGCCTCGTCGGGCAGGCCCGGGGCCGCCTCCGGGTCGGCGACCATCGTGGCGAGCAGCGCGCAGTACGTGTCGGCGAGCCGTTCCACCTCGCCCCGGGACATCCGGCCGGCGTCGGCCTCGAACGAGACGCCCGTCGGGCCGGTGGTGACCATCAGTCCGAAGTTGGTCCGGGCGATCTCCTCGATGTCCTCCTTGTGCTCGCTGCCCAGGCCGTGGAAGTGCACGTAGTTGAAGGCGGTGTCCACCAGCACCTCACCGGCCCACCGGCCGCTCTGCAGCTCGGCCAGCGGGAAGCGGCGGTGGGGGATCACCTCCTGCTCGGCGGCGAAGACGTCCCGCAGCAGGCCGAGCCAGCTGGTCGCGGCGGAGTGCGTGCCGAAGGGCACCACGTTGAGGAACACGCCGCGCATGCCGTCCGCCCCGGCCCGTTCGGGGCGGCCGTTGGTGGCCATCCCGGTCGAGTAGGCGTCGCCGTCGGCGAGCCGGCGCATCAGGTGGTAGTAGGCGGTGAACAGCACCGTCCGGCGGGGCACCCCGGCCCGGGCGGCGAGCGCGTCGATGCCGGACCGCAGGTGTCCGTAGGAGCGCAGCGCCTCGCAGGTGGACTTGTCCGCCAGGTCGCCGCCGGCGGCGCGCGGCAGGCGCACCGGTGGGAAGGCCTCCACCATGGCGTCCCAGAACGCCCGGGCGGCGGGGTCGGCGACCGCGGCGCGCTCCAGCGCCACGTACTCGGCGAAGGCGGGCACCGGCGGCCCGTCCAGCGGGTCCGCCCCGGTCGCGCCGGCCGCCCCGGTCACCTCGGTCGCGCCGGCCGCCCCCGCCGCGCCGCTCGCGGGGTCGCCCCCCGCGCGGGCCCGGCGGTGCCGCTCGACCAGCTCGGCGATCAGCGAGGTGAGGCTCCAGCCGTCCAGGACCGCGTGGCAGTCGGTGATGGTGAGCCGGTACTCGGTCTCGTTCAGCACGTGCACGTGGAGCCGGATCAGCGGCGGTACCGCCAGCTCGAACCAGCGCCCCGCCTCGGCGCGCAGGTACTCGCGGACCCGCTCCGACCCGGCGTCCTCGTCCAGGCCCCGCAGGTCGTCCACCCCCACGGGCAACTCGGCCGACGGGTGGACCAGTTGCAACGGTTCGTCGTACCCGCTCCAGTCGAAGCCGGTCCGCAGGATCTCGTACCGGCGCACCACCGCCCGGGCGGCGTCGCGCATCGCCCCGGCGTCGAACCCGGCGGGCTCCTGGATCCGGAAGCTGGTCACGTTGTGGTACGCGCCCTTGCCCGCGTCGGCGAGCAGTTCGTAGAGCATGCCCTGCTGCATCCGGGTCAGCGGGTACGCGTCCACCAGCCCGGCGGGCAGCCGCTCACGGTCCGCCGCAGACAGCAGGGCGAAGGGCTCCACCGGTCCGGCCCCCGCCGGCACGTCCCGCCCGGAGGCGTCCGCCGCGCGCGCCCGCGCGGCGGCCTCGTCCACGGCGTGGGCCAGCTCGCCCAGCCCCTGGTGGGCGAAGACGTCGCGCAGCGCCACCGTCAGCCCCTGCTGCTCCGCCAGGCCCACCACGCGCAGCGCCAGGATCGAGTCCCCGCCGAGGTCGAAGAAGCGGTCGGTGACACCGACCCGTTCCACGCCGAGCGCCGTGCACCACACCCCGGCGAGTGCCCGTTCGGTCGGGGTGGCCGGCGGGACGTGCCGCCGGACGCTGTCCAGGCCGGTGCCCTCGGCCGCCGGCAGCGCCCGGCGGTCGACCTTGCCGTTGGCGGTCAGCGGCATCGCCGCGAGCACCGTGAACGACGCCGGCACCATCGGTTCGGGCAGCCGGTCGAGCAGCCGGCGCCGCAGCTCGTCCCGGTCCAGGGCGCCGCCGGGGACGAGGTAGGCGTGCAACCGGTACTCGCCGCTGCGCGTCCCCCGGGCCACCACGGCGGCCTGCTCGACGGCCGGGTGGCCCAGCAGCGCGGCCTCCACCTCGCCGAGCTCGATCCGGTGGCCGCGGATCTTCACCTGGTCGTCGGCGCGGCCCCGGTACTCCAGGGTCCCGTCGGGCAGCCGGCGGGCGCGGTCGCCGGTGCGGTAGAGCCGGGCCCCCGGCCGGGTGCCGAACGGGTCGGGGACGAAGCGCTCCGCGGTCAGCCCGGGACGGCCGAGGTAGCCGCGGGCCGGTCCGGCGCCGCCCACGTACAGCTCGCCGACCACACCGGCCGGGACCGGCCGCAGGTGCCGGTCCAGCACGTGGACGCTCAGGTCGCCCAGGGCGCGACCGATGGGCGAGAGTGCCGCGCCCGCGAGGTCCGCGGAGGTGACGGTGTGGTGGGTGACGTGCACCGTGGTCTCCGTGATGCCGTACATGTTGACCAGCCGGACCCCGGCGCCCGGGCCGTCCAGCCAGCCGTCCAGCTCGGGCAGGTCCAGCTTCTCCCCGCCGAGCACCACGGTCCGCACGCCGAGCGCGGCCAGCGGCCGCCCGGCGAGGGCGGCGCGCAGGTTGCGGAAGGCGCCGGGCGTCTGACTGAGCACCGAGACCCGCTCGGCCTCGACCAGCGCGGCGAACCGGCCCGGGTCCCTCGCGGTGTCCCGGTCGACCAGCACCACGCTGCCGCCCCGGGCCAGCGCGCCCCACAGCTCCCAGACCGAGAAGTCGAAGGCGTACGAGTGGAACAGGCTCCAGACCCCGCCCGGGGCCAGCTCCAGCGCCTCCTCGCAGGCGTCCAGCAGCCGGACCACCTGCCGGTGCGGGACGCAGACACCCTTGGGACGGCCGGTGGAGCCGGAGGTGTGGATGATGTACGCCAGCCCGTCGGCGTCGCCGAGCGGCTCCGGGTCCCGGTCCGGTTCGGCGTCCAGCGCCGGGTCGTCCAGCCGCAGCTGCACGCCGACCCCGGCCGGCACGCGGTCGCCGAGGCCGGGCGAGACCACCGCCAGCGCGACGCCCGCGTCCGCCGCCACGTACGCCAGGCGCTCGCGCGGGTGCTCCGGATCCAACGGCAGGTACGCGCCGCCGGCCTTGAGGATGCCGAGGATCCCCACCGCCAGGTCGGCGTCGCGCTCCACGCAGAGCCCGACCACCGTCTCGGGGCCGACGCCGGCGGCGCGCAGCCGGTGGGCGAGCCGGTTGGCCCGCCGGTTCAGGGCCGCGTAGCCGAGCCGCTCGCCCCCGGCGACCACCGCGAGCGCGTCCGGCTGCGCCGCCGCGTACCGTTCGAAGCGCCGGTGGAGCAGGTCGTCGCCGCCGTACGAGCGCTCCGGGGCCGCCCAGGCCGCCAGCCGGCGCCGCTCCTCCTGCGGCAGCAGCTCCAGCGCCGACAGCGGGGTGTCCGGGTGCGCGAGCGCCTGCTCCAGCAGGTGCACGTACTGCTCCGCCCAGCGCCGTACGGTCTGCGGGCTCCACAGGTCCGCCCGGTGGAAGAAGGCGGCGACCACCCCCTCGGGCCGGCGGGCGGCCTGGAGCACCAGGTCGAACTTGACGGCCTCCAGGTCCAGGTCGTAGCGGGTGCCGGTCAGCCCGGCGAGCCGGACCGGGCGGTCGTCGGCGTCGTCGTCCAGGCTGAACATGGCCTGGAACAGCGGGGTGCGGTGCAGCTCCCGGTCGGGGGCGAGCTCGTCGACGATCCGCTCGAACGGGACGTCCTGGTCCTCGTACGCGTCGAGGGCGTCCGCGCGGACCCGGTCCAGGACCTCGCCGAAGGACGGGTCCCCGGAGAGGTCGGCCCGCAGGACCGAGGTGTTGACGAAGAATCCGATCAGCCGCTCCACCTCGGGGCGGCTGCGCCCGGCGACCGGGGTGCCGACGGCGAAGTCACCCTGGCCGCTCCAGCGGGACAGCAGGACCTCGAACCCGGCCAGCAGGGTCATGAACAGCGTCGCCCCGTGCCGGCGGCCGAGCCCTTCCAGGCCGGCCACCAGCTCCGGCGCCAGCGCGAACTCGCGGACCGCGCCCGCGGTGGAGCGCCCGGCCGGGCGGGGGCGGTCGGTGGGCAGCTCCAGCGGCGGCAGCCCCGCCAGCCGTCCGCGCCAGCGGTCCGGCCGGTCGGCCTGCCCGTGCCCGGCCGCACTACGGCGTTGCCAGGCGGCGAAGTCGGCGTACCGGACGGGGGGTTCGGGCAGCGGGTCGCCGACGTAGCAGGCCTCCAGCTCGCGCACCAGGACGCCCATCGACCAACCGTCGGCGGCGATGTGGTGCACCGCCACCAGCACCACGTGCTCCTCCTCGGCGAGCCGCCAGACGGTGACCCGCAGGACCGGGCCGGTCGTCAGGTCGAAGGGCTCGTCGGCGGCTTCCCGGACGGCCCGGGCGAGCTCCCCGGCGGGGATCTCCCCGCGCCAGTCGACGCCGGGCCAGCCGGGGTCCACGTGCTGGCGCACGGCGCCGTCGGTCACGGTGAACCGGGTGCGCAGCGGCTCGTGCCGGTCCACCACCCGGTCGAAGGCGGCTGCCAGCCGTGCGCGGTCCAGCGGTCCGGTCAGCCGCCAGGCCACCGGGATGGTGTACGCCGGGCCCGGTCCCTCCAGCCGGTCCAGGAAGACCAGGCGCTCCTGACCGAACGACACCGGCAGGTCCCCGGTGCCGGCGACCGGTGTCATCGCGTCCGCGTCCGGGCCGGGGGCGGCCAGCCCCGCCAGCCGCCGGCGCAGCAGCTCCCGCTGAACGGGGGAGAGGTCGTTCATGCGTTCTCCTCCAGCTTCCGGGCGAGCCCGGCGATGGTCCGGGCCTCGAAGAAGGCGCGGAGCGTGACCGTGGCGTCGAGTCGTGACCGCAGCCGGGAGATCACCCGCATGGCGGTCAGGGAGTGGCCGCCGAGGTCGAAGAAGTCGTCCTCGACCCCGATGTCCGGCCGGTGGAGCAGTTCGGCCCACACCTCGGCGAGGGCCTTCTCGGTGTCGGTGCGCGGAGCGACGTGCGCGGCACCGCCGACGGTGACCGGCTCCGGCAACGCGGCCCGGTCCACCTTGCCGTTGCCGAGCAGCGGCAGGGCGTCCAGGACCACCAGGGCGGCGGGCACCATCGCGTACGGCAGGACGGCCTCCAGGTGGGCGCGCAGTGCGGAGACCGTCACCGGGGAGCCCGGCGCCTGCTGGGCGTAGCCGGTGAGCCGCCAGCCGTTCGCTCCGTCGGGGCGGGCGACCACGGCCGCCGCGCCCACACCGGGGTGCGCGGCCAGGGCCGCCTCCACCTCGGCGGGCTCGATCCGCACGCCCCGGACCTTCACCTGGCGGTCCAGCCGCCCGGCGAACTCCAGGGAGCCGTCGGCCAGCCAGCGGCCGCGGTCGCCGGTGCGGTACATCCGGGCACCGGGCGCGCCGAAGGGGTCGGGGACGAAGGCCGCCGCGGTCTGGCCCGGCCGGCCGTGGTAGCCGCGGGTGGGACCGGAGCCGCCGATGTACAGCTCTCCGAACACGCCGGTCGGCACCGGACGCAGCGCGGCGTCCAGCACCTGTACGCCGGTGCCCGGCATCGGCCGGCCGATGGAGACGGTCCGGGCCGGCACCGCCGGGTCGAGGTCCTCGACCGTGGTGGTCAGCGTGCACTCGGTCGGTCCGTAGTGGTTGACCACCCGGCGCAGCCCCGGCAGTGCGCGGTGCAGCCGGGCCAGCAGCTCCGGGGTGCAGGGCTCTCCGCTGAGCACCAGCAGGCGCAGCGCCGGCAGGTTCGCGGGGGTGAGGTCGCCGCCGTCGATCAGCTGGTGCAGGAGCGACGGCACCATGCTCAGCACGGCCGTCGGGACGGGCTTGCCCTCGCCGGCGAGGTCGTCCGCCAGGCCGGACAGGTCGGACTGGCCGGCCATCAGCACGGTCGCGCCGACGGTGAGCGGGCCGATGCAGTCGCGCAGGAAGGCGTCGAAGGAGGGCGAGGCCCGCTGCAGGACGACGTCCGCGGAGCTCAGCCGGTAGTGGGCGAGCACGGTGTCGAGGTAGGCGGTGACGGTGTCGAAGCAGGCCAGCACGCCCTTCGGTGTCCCTGAGGAGCCCGAGGTGTAGACCACGTAGGCGAGCCCGTCGGGCGCCGGGGCGGTGTCGGGGGCGGTGTCCGGGCGGCGCTCCAGCGCGGGGTCGGCCAGGGTGGCCTCGTCGACCACCAGCAGGATCCCCGCGTCCTGGGAGATCCGGGTGGTCCGGGCCTCGGGCAGGTCGGGGTCGAGCGCGACGAACGCGCCGCCGGCCTTCCAGACGCCGAGGACCGCGACCACGGTGTCGGCACCCCGGCGCAGCCGCAGCCCGACCCGGGTCTCCGGACCGACGCCGAGGGCGACCAGGTGGTGGGCGAGCCGGTTGGCCCGCCGGTCCAGCTCGGCGTAGCCGATCCGGACGTCCCCGCTGACCACGGCCGTCGCGTCCGGGGTGGTCCGGGCGTGATCGGCGATCCGCTCCAGCAGCGGGCGCCTCGGCGCGGTCCGCGGCAGGGCGCCCGGCCGGGGCGGCGTCGGCAGCAGGTCGCCGATGCGGGTGGCGGGGGCGACGACGGCCTCCCGCAGGATCCCGGTGTACGCCTGTGCCATCCGCCCGACCGTGGCCGCGTCCAGGATGTCGGTGGTGAAGTCGAGGGTGCCGGCCAGCCCGTCGGGGCCGTGCACGAGCTCCAGGGTGAGGTCCAGCTTGGCGGCCCCCCGGTCGACGGGCACGGCGGTGCCGGTGGCGGGGCCGAGCCGCAGGGTGTCCACGTTCCAGTCGTTGAAGCTGAACAGGGCCTGGAACAGCGGGGAGCGGTTGAGCTCCCGCTCCGGGTGCAGCTCCTCCACCAGGCGTCCGAACGGGACGTCCTGGTGCTCGTACGCGTCGAGGGCGTCCGCGCGGACCCGGCCGAGCAGCTCGGCGAAGGACGGGTCGCCGGCGAGGTCGGCCCGCAGCACCAGGGTGTTGAGGAAGAAGCCCACCACGTCGCGGACCTCGGGACGGCCGCGGCCGGCGACCGGGGTGCCGACGCCGAAGTCCCGTTGCCCGCTCCAGCGCCCGAGCAGCACCTGGTAGGCGGCCAGCAGGGTCATGAACAGGGTCGCGCCGTGCTCCCGGCCCAGTTCCTCCAGACGCGCCGTCAGCTCGGGGCCCACGGTGAACTCCACCGACCCGCCGGCGCCGGTGCGGACGGCCGGGCGGGGCCGGTCGGTGGGCAGCTCCAGGGCCGGCAGCCCGGCCAGCCGCTCCCGCCAGTGGGCGAGTTCCGCGGCCGACCCCTCGCCGCCGAGCCGCTCGCGCTGCCAGCGCGCGAAGTCGGCGTAGCGCACCGCGGGGCGGGGCGGCTCGGCGCCGTCGTGGCAGGCCTGGAGGTCGCGGACCAGCAGCCCGACCGACCAGCCGTCGGAGACGGTGTGGTGCATCGCCAGCAGCAGCACGTGCTCGTCCGCGCCGACGCGCCAGAGCACGGCCCGGAACAGCGGCCCGCCGACGAGGTCGAAGGGCACCCGGGCCTCGTCCCGCACCGCCCGCTCGGCCTCGGCGACCGACCGGGCCGCCCGCAGCTCCACACCGGGCCAGCCGGGGCGGATGTCCTGCGACACCACGCCGTCGGCCAGGGAGAACCGGGTGCGCAGCACCTCGTGCCGGTCCACCAGGGCGTCGAGGGCGGCGGCCAGCCGGCCGTGGTCCAGCGGCCCGGTCAGCCGCCAGGCCACCGGGACGGTGTAGGCGGCGCCGGCGCCCTCCAGGCGGTCCAGGAACACCAGGCGCTCCTGTCCGAAGGAGGCCGGCAGCCCGGTGTCGCCGGTGCCCCGGAGGATCGGGGTGTCCTCGGCGGGAGCGGTGGCGGCGAGCAGCCGGGCCAGCCCGGCGACGGTGCGGGCGGTGAAGAGGTCCCGGAAGGTCAGTTGCCGGCCGGTCCGTTCGGCCACCGCGCCGACCACCTTGATGGCGAGCAGCGAGTGCCCGCCGAGGGCGAAGAAGTCGTCGTCCGCGCCGGGGTCGTCGACGCCCAGCACCTCCGACCAGACGGCGGCGAGCTGCTGCTCCAGCCCGGGGGCCGGGCGGCGGCCGCGTACGGCCGGGGTGCGGGCCGGCGCGGGGAGGGCGGCCCGGTCCACCTTGCCGTTTCGGGTGAGCGGAAGTTCGTCGAGCACCACCACGGCGGACGGCACGAGGTACGCCGGCAGCTGCTCGCCGAGGAACCCGGACAGCCCGTCCAGCCCGGTGCGGTCGCCGACCACGTAGGCGACCAGCGCGAGGGCGCCGCTGCGGTCGGGCCGGGCCACCACCACGGTGTCCCGCACCGCCGGGTGACGGCGCACCGCACCCTCGACCTCGGCCGGCTCCACCCGGAACCCGCGGACCTTGACCTGCCCGTCGGCCCGGCCGACGAACTCCAGCCGGCCCCGGGCGTCCCAGCGCACCAGGTCGCCCGTGCGGTAGACGCGGCCGCCGGGGGGCCCGAACGGGTCGGGCAGGAACCGCTCGGCGGTGCGGCCCGGCGCCCCCGCGTACCCGCGGGCCAGGCCGGCGCCGCCGAGCAGCAGCTCCCCGACCACCCCGACGGGCACCGGCCGCAGCCGTTCGTCGACCACGTACGCGGTGGTGTTGTCCACCGGGCGGCCGATCGGCACCCCGCCGGCACCGCGGTCACGGTCGTCCACCCGGTGCCAGGTGGCGAAGGTGGTCGACTCGGCCGGCCCGTACATGTGCAGCAGCCGGTCGGGGCCCGGACCGGCGAGCAGGGCGCCCACCGCCGACGGATCGGCGGCCTCGCCGCCGAAGAGCACCGTCCGCAGGGCCGCGAGCGCCCGGGGCCGCTCCCGGACGACCTGGTTGAACAGCGCGGTGGTGAGGAACAGGGTGGTGACGCCGTGCCGGTCCAGGTGCGCGGCCAGGGCGTCCGGCGACAGCACCACGTCCGGCGGGGTGACCACCAGGGCCGCCCCGGCGACCAGGGTGGCCCAGACCTCGAAGGTCGCCGCGTCGAACACCGGGCTGGCCGCGAAGGCCACCCGGTCGTCCGGTCCGAGGGCGAGGTGGCTGCCCGCGCGCACGGTGCGCACCAGCGCCCGGTGGCTGATGGCGACGCCCTTGGGCCGCCCGGTGGAGCCCGAGGTGTAGACGAGGAAGGCGAGGTTCTCCGGGTCGGCCGCCGCCCCGGGCGCGGTGGCGGGCCGCCGGCCGATCCCGGCGGCGTCGCGGGCGAGGTCGACCACCCGGCAGCCCAGGGAGTCAAGGTCGGGCCGCCCGCCGGAGGTGACGAGCAGCAGCGCGCCGCTCTCCCCGGTCAGGTGACGGCTGCGTTCCACCGGCTGGTCGGCGTCCAGGGGCAGGTAGGCGGCGCCGGCCTTGAGCACCGCGAGCTGCGCCGCCACCAGCTCCGCGCCGCGGGGCAGGCTGACCGCCACCACGGTCTCCGGGCCGGCACCGAGGGCGATCAGGTGGTGGGCGAGCCGGTTGGCCCGCCGGTCGAGGTCGGCGTACGTCCAGACGGCGGTGCCGTCCACCACGGCCGGGCGGTCACCGTGCGCGGCGGCCCGGGCGGCGATCAGCCGGTGCAGGGCGAGCGGTTCGATCGGGGGAGTGGGGGCGGTGCCGGCCGCCACCAGCCGGGCCGCCTCCTCGGGGCCGAGCAGGTCCCAGTCGCCGAGCCGCCCGCCGGGGTCCGCGGCGAACGCCAGCAGCAGCCGGTGGTAGCCGGCGGCGAGCCGCTCCACGGTGGCGGGGTCGAACAGGTCCGTCGCGTACTCGATCAGACCGGTGCAGGTGCCGTCGGCGGCCCGGTCGACGAAGAGGGTGAGGTCGAACTTGGCGGTCCGCCAGCCGAGCGGGATCTCCTCGGCGGCCAGTCCGGGCAGCCGCAGCGCCGCGGTGGCGTCGCGGAGCGCGAACATGGTCTGGAACACCGGGTTGCGGCTGAGGTCGCGGTCCGGCCGCAGCTCCTCCACCACGCGCTCGAACGGCACGTCCTGGTGGTCGTACGCGCCGAGGACGGCCTCCCGGACCCGGCGGAGCAGATCGGGGAGGGTGGGGTCGCCGTCGAGGTCGGCCCGCACGGCAAGGGTGTTGGCGAAGAAGCCGACGACGTCCTCCACCTCGGCGTAGGAGCGGCCGGCGGCCGCCGTGCCGACGGCGAAGTCGCGCTGCCCGCTCCACCGGCCCAGCAGCACCTGGAAGGCCGCCAGCAGCAGGGTGTGCAGGGTGGTGGAGCCGTCCCGGGCGTACCGGTCCAGCGCGCGCAACGCGTCCTGCGGCAGGTCGAAGCGGTGGGTGGCCCCGTCGGTGCCCAGGACCGCCGGCCGGGGCCGGTCGGTGGGCAGCTCCAGGACCGGGACGCCGGCCAGTGCGCCGCGCCACCACTCCAGCAGGGCGGCCAGCCGCTCCGGGGTCAGGTCGGCGCGCTGGCGGCGGGCGAAGTCCGCGTAGCCCACCGGCGGCAGCGGCGGAGTGCCCCCGGCGTACAGCTCGCCCAGCTCGCGCGCGACGATGCCCAGTGACCAGCCGTCGGCGACCAGGTGGTGCAGCACCAGCAGCAGGACGTCGTGCCCGGGGAGGCGCAGCAGCAGGGCCCGCCAGGCCGGGCCCGCGGCGAGGTCGAACGGCCGGCGCAGCTCGGCGGCGATCTCCTCCTCCCACCCCTCGGAGTCGGCCAGGCGCAGGTCCACGACGGGCCCGGGGGCGATGACGGGCGGGCGGTCCGCGCCGGGGAAGCGCGTGCGCAGGGCGTCGTGCCGGGCCGCCAGGCGCTCCAGCGCGTCGCGCAGGACGGCCGCGTCGAGCCGGCCGTGCACCCGCCAGGCGATCGGGATGACGTAGTTCGCACCGTCGTCGTGCAGCTGGTGCAGGAACAGCAGCCGCTCCTGGCCGAACGAGGCGACCACCGGCTGGTCGTCGCCGCCCCGGGTGAGTGCCGGCCGGGCGGGGCCGGTGCCCGCGCGCTCGAGCGCGGCGGCGAGTGCGGCGACGGTCGGCCCCTCGAACAGGTCGCGCAGGGAGAGGTCGGCGCCCAGCTCCTCGCGCAGCCGGGCGATCAGCCGCACCGCGAGCAGCGACTGGCCGCCGAGGGCGAAGAAGTCGTCGTCGGCGCCGATCCGTTCGAGGCTGAAGACCGAGGCCCAGACCGCCGCCAGCCGCTCCTGGAGCCCGCTCTCCGGCGTCCGGTACGCGGTGGCGAGTTCGGGCCGGTCCGGGGCGGGCAGGGCCTTGCGGTCGAGCTTGCCGCTGGGTGTCAGCGGCAGCGCGTCCAGGAGGACGAAGGCGGACGGGACCATGTAGCCGGGCAGCCGGGCCGCCAGCCCCTCGCGCAGGTCCGCGGGGTCGAGGCCCTCGCCGACGGCGTACGCGACGATCCGCCGCTCGGCGGCCGAACCGGCGGCCACCACCACGGCCGCCCGCACGCCCGGCTGGTCGTGCAGCACGGCCTGGATCTCGCCCAGCTCGACACGGTTGCCGCCCAGCTTGAGCTGGTCGTCGGTCCGGCCCAGGTACTCGACCACGCCGGGCCGGTGCCAGCGCGCCAGGTCCCCGCTGCGGTACATCCGTCCGCCCGGTTCCCCGTACGGGTCGGGCAGGAAGCGCTCGGCGGTGAGGCTCGGCTGCCCGAGGTAGCCCCGGGCGAGCTGGACGCCGGCCAGGAACAGCTCGCCGCTGCCGTCGTCCGGGACGGGGCGCAGCTGCGGGTCGAGGATGTGCAGCCGGGTGTTCGCGACGGCCGCACCGATCGGCACCGACGGGCCCGGCCACTCGGGCCGGCACTGCCAGGCGCTGACCTCGATGGACGCCTCGGTGGGGCCGTACAGGTTGTGCAGTTCGATGTGGGGCAGCAGCCGCAGCACCCGGTTCTGGAGATCGGTGGGCAGCTCCTCGCCGCTGGTCAGGACACGGCGCAGGCTGCGGCACTCCTCGACCCCGCGCTCGCCGGCGAACAGGCCGAGCATGGTGGGGATGAAGTGGACGGTGGTGACGGCGCGCCGCTGGATCAGCTCGACGATGTACTCGCCGTCCCGGTGCCCGCCGGGCCGGGCGATCACCAGCCGCGCGCCGACGGTGAGCGGCCAGAACAGCTCCCACACCGACACGTCGAAGGCGTAGGGGGTCTTCTGGAGGACCCGTTCGTCGGCAGTCATCCCGTACTCGTGCTGGCCCCAGCGCAGCCGGTTGCACACGCCGCGGTGCTCGACCACCACGCCCTTGGGCTGTCCGGTGGAGCCGGAGGTGTACATCACGTAGGCGGCGTTCCGCTCGTCGACGACCACGCCGCACGGGCCGTCGGCGGCGTCGGAGTCCCCGGCGGCCGCGCCGGAGTCCCCGTGGGCCGCCGCCGGCTGCTCGACGACGCCGGCCAGGACGACCTCGGGCAGCTCCGGCCGGCCGAGGTCCAGGTCCATGCCGGGACCGCGGACCAGGGCGACCGGGCCGGCCCGGCCGACCATCGAGGCGAGCCGGTCGACCGGCAGCTCCAGGTCCAACGGCAGGTACGCCGCACCGCTCTTGAGGATGCCGAGCAGGGCCACGACCAGCTCGGGGGAGCGTTGCGCCCCGACGGCGACCACGGTCTCCGGCCCCGCGCCGAGGGCGCGCAGGCGGTGGGCGAGCCGGTTGGCCCGGCGGTCCAGCTCCCGGTAGGACAGTTCCGCGCCCTCGAACTCCAGGGCGACCGCGTCGGGACTGCGGCGGGCCTGTGCCTCGACCAGTCCGTGCACCGTGCTCATGGCTGCTGCCCCTTCAGTGCCTCGGCGACGTCCTCGCCGGTCATCGCCGCTATCTCCCGGGTCAGTTGCTCCTCGACGGCGGTGGCGAGCCGCGCCACGGTCGGCCCGTCGAAGAGCGCGCGCACGCCGATGTCGCTGCCGAACGCGGTGCGCATCCGGATGGCGACCCTGGTGGCGAGGAGGGAGTGGCCGCCGAGGTCGAAGAAGTTGTCGTGGACGCCGATCCGGTCGAGCTGCAGCACCTCCTGCCAGACCTCGGCGATGGTCTGTTCGGTGGGGTTGCGTGGCGGCGTGTAGTCGTGGGCGAGGTCCGGCCGGTGGTCGTCGGGGTCGGGGAGGCGGGTGCGGTCGGTCTTGCCGCCGACGGTGCGGGGGAGTTCGTCGAGGGTGATGAGCAGGGTGGGGACCATGTAGTCGGGCAGTCGTTCGGCGAGCCATTCGCGGATGTGCTGGGTGGTGGTGTGGGGGTTGGTGGTGTCGGTGGTGGTGGTGAGGTAGGCGATGAGGCGGTCGTGGTGGGTGGTGACGGCGGCGTCGTGGATGTGGGGGTGTTCGCGGAGGCGGGTTTCGATTTCGCCGGTTTCGATGCGGTAGCCGCGGATCTTGATCTGGTGGTCGGTGCGGCCGTGGTAGGTGAGGTGGCCGTCGGTGGTCCAGCGGGTGAGGTCGCCGGTGCGGTAGAGGCGGGCGCCGGGTTGGTCGGTGTGGGGGTCGGGGCGGAAGTGGTCGGCGGTGAGGGCGGGGCGGCCGAGGTAGCCGCGGGCGAGTTGGGTGCCGCCGATGTGGAGTTCGGCGATGGTGCCGAGGGGGGTGGGGG
>NZ_JAKNTA010000002.1:306517-408336 GCF_022288725.1 Kitasatospora sp. A2-31
GTGACGCCGTGGTGGTCGAGGTCGGTGAGGAGCCGGGTGGGGGTGATGAGGCCGTGGTCGGGGAGGACGAGGGTGGCGCCGCAGGTGAGGGCGGGGAAGATCTGTTCGGCTGATGCGTCGAAGGCGAGGGCGGCGAACTGGAGGACGCGGTCGGTGGGGCCGAGGGCGAAGCGGCGGCGTATGCGGGTGGTGTGGGCGGTGAGGTTGGCGCGGGGGATGCCGACGCCTTTGGGGCGTCCGGTGGAGCCGGAGGTGTAGATGATGTAGGCGAGTTGTTGGTCGTGGAGGTGGGGTGGGGGGTTGTCGTCGCGGTCGGTGGTGGGGAGGGGGCCGTCGAGGAGGAGGTGGGCTCCGGCGTCGGTGCGGATGTGGTCGACGCGTTCGGTGGGCCAGGCGGGGTCGATGGGGACGTAGGCGCCGCCGGCTTTGAGGATGGCGAGGACGGCGGTGAGCATGTCGGTTCCGCGGGGCAGGCGGACGGCGACGGGTGTTTCGGTGGTGACGCCGTGGTCGTGGAGCCACCAGGCGAGGCGGTTGGCGCGGGTGTTGAGTTCGGCGTAGGTGAGGGTGGTGTCGCCGGTGCGGACGGCGATGGCGTCCGGGGTGCGGTGGGCCTGGTCCTCGAACTGGGTGATGGTGTCCCGTGCGGGGGTGGGGAGTTCGCCGGTGCCGAGCTGTCGTAGGGTCCGGATCTCCTCGGCGGGCAGGGGGAGTTCGCTGAGGGGGGTGTCGGGGTCGGTGGCGATGGTGGTGAGCAGGGTGCGGCAGCCCTGGATCAGCCGGTCGATCGTCGCCGCGTCGAACAGATCGGTGCGGTACTGCACGAAGCCGCCGGCCGCCCCCGGATCGGTGGTGAAGGTGAACATCAGGTCGAACTTGGTGACCCCGAAGGGGATCTCGGCGGTGTGCAGCCGAGCGGAACCGAGCCGGGGCAGGGCGATGGAACGGACCTCGAGGTCGAACATGGCCTGGAACAGCGGCGACCGGCCCGCGTCGCGATCCGGCCGCAGCTCCCGGACGATCCGCTCGTAGGGCACGTCCTGGTGGTCGAGGGCGTCGAGGGTGTGGTCGCGGACGCGGGTGAGGAGGTCGGTGAAGGTCGGGTCGCCGGTGAGGTCGGCGCGCATGACCAGGGTGTTGACGAAGAGACCGATGAGGTGCTCGACTTCGGGGCGGCCGCGTCCGGCGACGGGGACGCCGATGCCGAAGTCGCGCTGTCCGCTCCAGCGGCCGAGCAGGATCTGGAACGCGGCGAGCAGGGTCATGTAGAGGGTGGCGCCGTGGGCCCGGCCCAGGCGTTCCAGCCGGGCGACGAGCTCGGGTTCGAGGGTGAACTCGCGGGTGGCGCCGGCCCAGGAGGGCTCGGCGGGCCGGGGCCGGTCGGTGGGCAGCTCCGGGGCCGGCAGCGCGGCCAGCCGCTCGCGCCAGTAGCCCAGGCCCCGCTCCAGGGTCGCGCCGGTCAGTTCCTGGCGCTGCCAGTGCGCGAAGTCCGCGTACTGGATGGGGAGATCGGGCAGTGTCCGGCCCTCGTACAGCGCGCCCAGCTCGCGGACCAGCACGCCCAGCGACCAGCCGTCCGAGACGATGTGGTGCAGCGCCAGGACGAGCAGGTGGTCCTCGGGGCCGAGCCGCCAGGCCGTCACCCGGACCAGCGGGCCCGCCGCCAGGTCGAACGGCTGGTGCAAGTCCTCGCCGGCCTGCCGGACCGCCTCGCCGTACGGGTCGTCGAGTCCGCACAGGTCGTGCCAGACGGCGGTGAGCTCCGGCGCGGCAGCCACCCGCTGCACGGGCTCCGCGTCGACCAGCGGGAAGGTGGTGCGCAGCGACTCGTGGCGGGCGGCGAGCCGCCCCAGCGCCCGGTCCAGGCGTGCCCGGTCGAGTTCGCCCTCGACGCGCCAGGCCAGGGCCGCCGTGTAGTCGGGGGCCTCGGGGGCGAGCCGGTGCAGGAACCACAGGCCCTCCTGGGCGAAGGAGAGCGGGAAGTCGCCGCTGCGGACCATGCGGCCGATCTGCGGCTCGGGGCGCGACGGCGCGGCCGGCAGGGCGGCCGCGAACTCGGCGATGGTCGGCCGCTCGAAGAACAGGCGGACGTCGACGGGCCGCTCCAGCGCCTTGGTCAGGCGGGCCACGGCCAGGGTGGCGAGGAGGGAGTGGCCGCCGAGGTCGAAGAAGTTGTCGTGGATGCCGATCCGGTCGAGCTGCAGCACCTCCTGCCAGACCTCGGCGACGGCCTGTTCGGTGGCGTCACGCGGCGGCTCGTTGGTGCCGGACGGCTCGGGCCGGTGGTCGTCGGGGTCGGGGAGGCGGGTGCGGTCGGTCTTGCCGCCGACGGTGCGGGGGAGTTCGTCGAGGGTGATGAGCAGGGTGGGGACCATGTAGTCGGGCAGTCGTTCGGCGAGCCATTCGCGGATGTGCTGGGTGGTGGTGTGGGGGTTGGTGGTGTCGGTGGTGGTGAGGTAGGCGATGAGGCGGTCGTGGTGGGTGGTGACGGCGGCGTCGTGGATGCGGGGGTGTTCGCGGAGGCGGGTTTCGATTTCGCCGGTTTCGATGCGGTAGCCGCGGATCTTGATCTGGTGGTCGGTGCGGCCGTGGTAGGTGAGGTGGCCGTCGGTGGTCCAGCGGGTGAGGTCGCCGGTGCGGTAGAGGCGGGCGCCGGGTTGGTCGGTGTGGGGGTCGGGGCGGAAGTGGTCGGCGGTGAGGGCGGGGCGGCCGAGGTAGCCGCGGGCGAGTTGGGTGCCGCCGATGTGGAGTTCGGCGATGGTGCCGAGGGGGGTGGGGGTGAGGTGGGGGTCGAGGAGGTGGAGGTGGCGGTCGCCGATGGGGCGGCCGATGGGGATGCCGTCGGGGCGGTGGGTGCTGTCGGGTGTGATCTCGAACAGGGTGGTGGTGATCGTCGCCTCGGTCGGCCCGTATGCGTTCAGCAGCTCGACGTCCGGGTACCGCGCCGTCCAACTGCGCGCCTCGGCCGGCCGGACCACGTCCCCGCCCAGGATCATCAGCCGCAGCGAGACCGGGAGACCGGCCTCCCGGTCGCTCAACTCGCCGATCAGTTCCCGGAAGTAGGCCGGTGGCAGGTTGGCGACGGTGACGCCGTGGTGGTCGAGGTCGGTGAGGAGCCGGGTGGGGGTGATGAGGCCGTGGTCGGGGAGGACGAGGGTGGCGCCGCAGGTGAGGGCGGGGAAGATCTGTTCGGCTGATGCGTCGAAGGCGAGGGCGGCGAACTGGAGGACGCGGTCGGTGGGGCCGAGGGCGAAGCGGCGGCGTATGCGGGTGGTGTGGGCGGTGAGGTTGGCGCGGGGGATGCCGACGCCTTTGGGGCGTCCGGTGGAGCCGGAGGTGTAGATGATGTAGGCGAGTTGTTGGTCGTGGAGGTGGGGTGGGGGGTTGTCGTCGCGGTCGGTGGTGGGGAGAGGGCCGTCGAGGAGGAGGTGGGCTCCGGCGTCGGTGCGGATGTGGTCGACGCGTTCGGTGGGCCAGGCGGGGTCGATGGGGACGTAGGCGCCGCCGGCTTTGAGGATGGCGAGGACGGCGGTGAGCATGTCGGTTCCGCGGGGCAGGCGGACGGCGACGGGTGTTTCGGTGGTGACGCCGTGGTCGTGGAGCCACCAGGCGAGGCGGTTGGCGCGGGGGTTGAGTTCGGCGTAGGGGAGGGGGGGGTCGCCGGTGCGGACGGCGATGGCGTCCGGGGTGCGGTGGGCCTGGTCCTCGAACTGGGTGATGGTGTCCCGTGCGGGGGTGGGGAGTTCGCCGGTGCCGAGCTGTCGTAGGGTCCGGATCTCCTCGGCGGGCAGGGGGAGTTCGCTGAGGGGGGTGTCGGGGTCGGTGGCGATGGTGGTGAGCAGGGTGCGGCAGCCCTGGACCAGCCGGTCGATCGTCGCCGCGTCGAACAGATCGGTGCGGTAGACGAAGGTCATCGCCACCCCGTCCGCACGCGGCTGGGCGAACAGGGACACCGAGAAGAGGGCCCGGGGCCGGTCGGTCCCGAAGTCGCTGAACCGCAGCGCGCCGGGGGCCGGGGCGGCGTCCGGCAGGTTCTGCATGGCGAACCAGGCGTCGATCAGGGAGTCGGTGTCCGGGCGATCCGGCCGCAGCTCCCGGACGATCCGCTCGTAGGGCACGTCCTGGTGGTCGAGGGCGTCGAGGGTGTGGTCGCGGACGCGGGTGAGGAGGTCGGTGAAGGTCGGGTCGCCGGTGAGGTCGGCGCGCATGACCAGGGTGTTGACGAAGAGGCCGATGAGGTGCTCGACTTCGGGGCGGCCGCGTCCGGCGACGGGGACGCCGATGCCGAAGTCGCGCTGTCCGCTCCAGCGGCCGAGCAGGATCTGGAACGCGGCGAGCAGGGTCATGTAGAGGGTGGCGCCGTGGGCCCGGCCCAGGCGTTCCAGCCGGGCGACGAGCTCGGGTTCGAGGGTGAACTCGCGGGTGGCGCCGGCCCAGGAGGGCTCTGCGGGCCGGGGCCGGTCGGTGGGCAGCTCCAGGGCCGGCAGCGCGGCCAGCCGCTCGCGCCAGTAGCCCAGGCCCCGCTCCAGGCTCGCGCCGGTCAGCTCCTGGCGCTGCCAGCGCGCGAAGTCCGCGTACTGGACGGGGAGATCGGGCAGCGCGTCACCCGCGTACAGCGCGCCCAGCTCGCGCAGCAGCACGCCCAGCGACCAGCCGTCCGAGACGATGTGGTGGACGGCGACCAGCAGGACGTGCTCGGTCGGACCCAGGCGCCAGACGACGACCCGTATCAGCGGTCCCGAGGCGAGGTCGAACGGTCGGCCCGCCACGGCCTCGGCCTGCCGCGCCACCTCGGCGGCGTCGACGGCATCGCGCCACTCGATCCGCACGTCCGACCGGTCGGCGACCAGAGCGCGGGGCACACCGTCGCGTTCGACGAAGCGCGTACGCAGCGACGCGTGCCGCTCCAGCAGTCCGGCCACTGCCCGCTCCAGCACCGGTCTCTCCAGCGGACCGTGGACGCACCACATCGGTGACGCGATGTACTCGGCACCGCGACCGCCCCCCAGGCGGTCGAGGAACCACATGCGGTGTTGCGCGAACGACGGTTCGTACTCGCTCTCGGTCCGACCCTCCGGCCGGAGGTCCTGCGTTCCTGACTGCACGGTGGATGCCCCCCTCACGCCGATGCCCGATCCCTCGGCTGTCGCGTACGCATGTGTCGGTGATATCCCGGAGAGACGGGCGAGGCATAGAGAATGTGCAGGAGGTGTGGTGGCGTTGGGGGCGCATGGTGGAGTAAGGGGGCGCATTCTGTGCATTCGCCTGACGCCAGGCGCGCTCTGTGCATGGACCTGACGCCACTGGCCTCGCGTGGCGCATCGGACGGCCTCCCGTCCCCGGCGGCCCGCACGTCGCACGCACACGCGCCGTCGCACGCGACGCACGAGCACGCGGCACTCCCACCCGACGCGCCCGCCCCCGCCCCCCGACGGGAGGTGTGTGTGTGGGGGGCGGATCGTCCGGCATGGGTGGGCGCTCCGACATGAGGCGGTCATGGCGAAATCGTCAATTGTGAGACATGCCTGACGAATAGTCATTCGTTCCCATACTCTGGCGCCTGCCAACCGCCGGTCATCTTCGAGGGAGCACCCATGTCCCGGAGTCGGAAGCTTCACCGCCTCAACAACCCCGACACCGACGAGCGCCGCGCGCAGCGGCTGCTGTTCCGTCACCTCCGCGACGACACCACGGCGAACCGCGGCCGGATGGCGAAGCGCGTGCGTGAGCTCCAGCTCCTCCTGACGATGGAGCCGGTCGACTTCGAGCTGCTCGTGGCCCGGTTGATGGAGGCCATGGGCATGAAGGTCGAGCTCACCGCCAGGTCGCGGGACGGCGGGGTGGACGTGCGAGGGACCGATCCGGATCCGTTCCGCGGCGGGAACGTGATCGTGCAGGTCAAGCGGTATCGGGACACGGTGACGCCCTCGGCCGTCCGCGACCTCTACGGCACCCTTCAGCACGACCGGGACGCGACGAAGGCCGTCCTCGTCACAACGAGCAGGTTCGGCCCGAGCTCGCACCAGTTCGTCTCCGGCAAGCCGATCACCCTGATCAACGGCGCCGAGCTGGTCGGCCTGCTCAAGCACCACGGCTTCCACGAAGTGTTCGCGGCGGCCCGCCACGGCGCCGCAGGCGGCGTCGGTGCAGACGGCGAGGGACTGCCCGGGATCGAGGTGGCCGCCGAGCCTGCCCGCCTCCTCCTCCACTGGACCGGCGAGGACGAGTACGACATCGCAGCCCTGGTGTGCGGGGGTAACAAGGCCCTGTCGGACGATCACCTGGTGTTCTACAACAACTGCTCCACGCCCGACGGCTCGGTGCGTCTGGTCACCGGCTACGACGACGCCAATGCCTGCCTCATGGTCGACTTCGACGGGCTCCCCGCTGAGGCCGACCGGCTGGTCATCATCGCCGCGGCCGACGTCGAGAACCATCCGGAGGCGACCATGGCCGGGTTCGCCGGGCCGGCGCTGATCCTCGAAGCCGGCGCCGACCAGGACCCGGCCGTGGCGCACCTGGCCGACGGCGCCGCGGCCAACACCGCGATGCGGATGGGCCGGTTCGATCGCGACGCCGCCGGCAACTGGGACTTCACCCCGGCCATCGCCGGATACCCGGGCGGACTGCGCCAAGCCGTCGTCGCCTACGGGCTAGAGGTCGAGGAAGCCCCGGCGCCGGCCTGAGCGGGTGTCCCACGTGGCAGGCTACGCGGGCTTCTTGTAGCAGGTCGGGGCGGCGGCCGGGCCGAGGTCGACGAGGAGGTGCGTGCCCCTTCGTTCGGATCGGACGGTGAGCCGGCGGCGGGCGCCGCCGGGGTCTTCCTCGGCGGCCCCCGGTGAGCCCTTCGAGGTCACACGGGCGGCATCAGGTCGCTCTCGCTGACGGTGTACGTCAGCAGCGGGTAGACGAAGTCCGTTTCCTGGTTCTCGCGGCGCCGCAGTCGGTAGAACTCGCGCCTCTGGTCGTCGTCGGCGGGCGTGAGGCGTGCACCGTGCGGGAGGTACGCATGCCCTTCGCGGAACCGGACGGGTGTCTTCGATGTGCGGAAGGTGACGCCCAGCCATCGGTTGTCCCCCGTTCGGCCGGGCGCGTCCAGCACGATCCTGTGCCTGAGCCGCCGATTCGCGTCGACGGAGAACGTCACGACACTGTGGTGGGCCAGGGGGATCTCGAACCCCTCGCCGCCGAACTCCTTTTCCTCGAAGACCAGTTTCCTCGGCGGGCTCGCTTCGGGGTCCTGGTAACAGCTGAAGACGGCGATGAACGACTCGTCGGCCAGGTCGAGGGCCTGGTCGGAATGGCTGCCCATGGTTCTGTAGGCGTCCGTGTAGACCTCGATGAGGGCGTTGTTGAAGTCGACCGGAAGCGCGGCGAGTTCCCGAACCCGTTGCGCCAGCCGTTCGTGCACCGGGCGGAAGCGCTGCGTCGGGCTGCTGTAGCCGGTGGTGGTGCGCACGAGGGGCACGTCTCCCGCCTCGTCGAGCTTGGCGAGCGTGGCCCCGCGCCGACCTCTTCCCAGGTCTTCCAGCCGAGCCGAGGCGGACAGCTCCGGGAAGAGGTTCTCCTCGGTCGGCAGGGCGTACGAGACGACCTCGTCCGAGATCCTAGAACCGGGGGGCAAGGTAGTCTCCCGTGTTCATGCTGAAGGTGAACTCGTCGCCGTAGTCGATGAAGGACGAGGTCCTGTTCTCCTCCGCGTACAGCCTGCGCAGCTCGTTCATGCCGGCCGGTGTGGGTGGCCCCAGCCTCACCCGCTCCCCGCCCACCTTGAGGAACGTGTGGTCGTTCTCGTGAACGGCCTCGGCGCTCGAACAGCGCACCACGTATCCCAGGCGGGTCGGGAGCAGCGCGGCGTCCAGCGCTGAAGGCCGGATCTCGTGCGTGTAGAGGCGGTTGGTGGAGAGCGGCATGAAGAAGACGGAGCCCGGGTGGAGGGTCAGGGTGAACTGCGCGGGGAGGGCGACCCCGTTCTGCTCCCCGATCGGCTCCTTGAGGCGGAAGTGGAGCTTGGTGAGCCCGCTGATGCCCTTCACGCCGTAGTCGAAGGCGTCCTCGGCCAGCGGCTTCAGGTTGTCGAGCCGGTCGTAGAAGGTGCAGAAGGCCATGATGCCGTTGACGGGCATGTCCTTGGTCTTGTCGGCATGGGACGAGATCCTGGCCTTGGACTGCTTGCGCTCGGCCGTGGCGAGGGTGTTGTGGTAGATCTGGGCGAGGACGTGGTTCAGCGGTGCCTGGTTCCGGAAGACGGTGCCGGCCTCGCGGTTCAGAGCCTCGACGATGCGCGTGTCGGTCGGGCGGAAGTTCTCGGTCGGTCCCGACAGATTCGTGGAGCACCGGAGCAGACGGAAGTGCAGCTCGTCACCGTGCCGCGTGACGGGCGTCAGATAGATGCCGCTGCGATGGGCTGTTCCGGGCTTGGTGGACTCCGTCAGGGCCTGGAAGGTGTGCTCCGACCGGATCCGTCCGAAGTGATCGGCGTCGAGCCCGAAGAAGCGGTGGTAGTACACGCCGACGCCGTGGACGCGGGTGGGGACCGGGCCGAGGTCGATCAGGGTCCATGGTTCGTCGGCGTCCTGGTGGTAGCCGTGCGACAACTCCCGGACGACGAAGACCCGTGAAGCCGCATGCAGGTGGCGGCGGCTGATCCCTGACACGTCGCCGCACAGGTACACGGTCTTCTGCGTGAGGTCCGGCGAACCGGAAGCGAGGTCCTCCGGCGTGATCGTGGACCCGAGGAAGTCCCTGATCACGTCCTCGCCGTGCAACACCGAAGGCGCAACCAGGATGGTGCTCGAATCCTCGACACAGGCCTCTGCCGGCTCCGGTGTGTGCATCAGACGGTACCCATCATTCGCGGACATCGGTGGATCGCTCGAAACCGTGGACATGGAAACGGCCCGCACTCTCCCTTTGCCCGGCCGAGCGCAAACGGAAGGAGACGGACCGATGAACCCCGATGATCTCACGGGGCTCGACACCGGGCAACGGTATTGATGGCGAGGCCGGGGTGCGTGGTGGGCTGCCGGGGGGGCCGGGCCGTGCCTTTCCGAAGCGGCCGGCCCGGCGGCCCGGCTCAGGTGGTGCGGCGGGCGAGGAGGCGGTAGGCGTTGGAATGGCCGGTGCGGCCGGCGATCGGGGCCAGGAGTCGGTCGAGCAGCATCGCGGCGATCAGGAGCGGGGCGCCGGCCAGGAGCAGTGCCGGGCGCAGGATCCGCCGCAGGAGCCCGGGCGGGCCGTCGGGGTGCCAGGGGGCGTCCTCGCGCGGGGCGAGGTGGTCCAGCAGCAGCCAGGCGGCGGCCAGCAGGTCGATCGGGTCGTGTGCCTCGCCGTGTTGTTCCGCCACCACGGTGAAGCCGATGGCCTCCAGCCGCCGGCGCAGATTGGCGACGGGGGTCAGGTGCAGGTGCTGCGGCTGCAGCCACGGCAGCCACCACCGTCCCAGCAGGCGCGCGAAGCGGCTGCCGGGGTCGGGGACCTCGACGAGCAGCAGTCCTCCGGGGCGCAGCACCTGGTGGGCCGCGGCCAGTTCCCGGGCGGGGTCCGTGGTGTGCTCGAGGTAGTGCAGCATGCTCACCACGTCGTACTGACCGGCCAGACGGGGCGCGAGCTCGGGGAGCAGGCCGCGCAGGCCGCGTCGCAACCGGCCTTCCCGCTCGGCGAGTTCGACGCCCTGGCTGAGGTCCACCCCGTCGAACCCGGTGCCGGGGAAGACGTCGCGGGCGGTGGCGCAGAAGTGGCCGTGTCCGGTGCCGACGTCCAGCCAGTCCCGGGGCGTCGGGCTGTGCGGGAGCACCGAGCCGGCCTGCCTGCGGTGGAGGGCGGCGCGGCCCGCGAAGGTCTTGGCCAGGCGTTGTTCGCCGAGACCGTCGTAGAAGTCGCGGTAGTAGAACTCCAGCCCCTTGTCGTTCAGCTGGGGATTCTGGAAGGTGTGCCCGCAGTCCCCGCAGGTGTCCAGGACGAAGCGGCCGGGCTTGTGCTGCAGCAGGTCGGTGGTGTGCAGGCGGGTGCGCAGCGCGGTGGAGGCGCACCACGGGCAGTCGGTGCGGCGGGGGTGGAAGAAGCGGCCGGTGCCGTCGGCCAGATCGGCCTGGTAGGCGGGTCGAAGGGCGGCGACGCGATCGGTGGGGCCTTCTGCTGCCGTGCCGGCCGATGGCTGCCGGGGGTCTGCCGTGGTCATCGGGACGGTTCCTCCGCGGGTTCGGGCCGGGGCCTGGTCAGCTGTTCGAGGTGGCCGGCGGCCGCAGCCGCGCCGCCGGCGGCCCGGAAGGAGTCGCCGATGCGCCGGGCGGCCGAGCGGTGGGCGGTGTCGAGGACGACCGCGTCGAGGGCCTGGCCGAGACGGGTGGCGTCGGCGCGGCCGAACCGCACCCGGACGCCGGCACCGGACGCCGCCACCTGCCCGGCCACCACCGGCTGGTCGTCGCGGATCGGTGCGACGACCAGGGGCACGCCGTACCACAGCGACTCGCAGACCGTGTTGTGGCCGGCGTGGCAGACCACCGCGTCGAGGTGTTCCAGCAGCCGCAACTGCGGGACGGCGGGCAGGACCAGGACGTCGGCGTCGGGGGGCGGGTCCGCGAGGGTGCGGCCCGGGTCGGCGATCACCGCCTGGAGGCGGGCGGAGCGCTCCCGCACCGCGCGGTGGCAGGCGGTGAGGAACGCCGTGCCGGTGTCGGTGTTGGCCGTGCCGAGGGTGACCAGGGCGGTGGCGCGGCCCGGGTCCAGCCAGTCCCAGGGGAAGGGCGGTTCGGTGGGGCGGGCGGTGATGACCGGGCCGACGAAGCGGATCGGCCGGTCGGCGCCGTCGGGGGTCGGCCCGGTCAGCTCCGGTGTGGTGAAGGCGAGCACGAGGTGCGGGGAGAAGCGGGGGTCGGTGGTCCGGCCCGGGTCGCCGATGCGTCCGCGCAGTCCGTCGAGGAGGCCGCGGATCCAGGATTCGACCAGCGGCAGGCCCGCCAGCGCGCCGGTGAACTCGGCCGAGGTCGTCGCGGAGGTGGCCCAGGGCAGGCCGTGGCGCTCGGCGACCAGTGCGCCGGCGAGGGCCTGCTGGTCCACGACGAGGACGTCGGGGCGGAACCGCGCGATCGCGGCCTCGACACCGGGGGCCATCGCGTCGGCGAGGGGGACCAGGAAGCTCTCCCACAGGTATTTCAGCGCGGCGGTGCCGCGCAGCTCCGGCGGGCGCCGGTAGGTCTGTTCGAGCGGGCCGGGAGCGGGACCGCGGTCCGTCGGTGGCGCGACGGCGCAGGGGTGGATCTCGGCGTCCGGTCCGGCCAGCGGCGCGATCGCTTCGGGAAGGGCGGCCCAGGCGGTCCGGTGGCCGCGGGCGGTCAGTTCGGCCGCGACGCCGACGGCCGGGTTGACGTGCCCGACGAGGGGCGGGACGACGAACAGGAACCGGCTCACCGGGCGCTCCCCTCGGCGACCCGCACGCCGACCGGTTGCACCGTTCGGTCCGCGGTCCGGTCCGCGGACGGCTTCCCGGGCGGATCCGCGGACGGCGCCGACGGCTGGTGGCGCAGGTCGACGCCGTGGTCGGCCAGGAAGGCGAGCGTGAGCTCGCGGACCCGGTCGGGGGTCTCGACCAGGACGGAGTGTTCCTGACCCGGGACGGTGACGCTCCGGCACCGTGGCAGCAGCCGTTCGAGCGGGGCCGCCTGCTCGGCCAGGTCCGACTGCGCGCCGTAGACGGCCAGCACCGGGCAGGCGACGGCGCGCAGTTCCGCCTCGGCGGGCAGCCGACTCGCCGGGACGTCCCGGGCCAGTGTCGTCTCGGCCAGCAGGGTGCCGGCCGCGCGGGCGAGGCGGGCGGTGTGGGAGCCGCGGCGCCGGGCGATCCACCGCAGGACCGCCTCCCGGCCCAGCTTCCGCTCGGCGTCCGTCAGGATGCCGTCCAGCTTCGCCGCCCATGCCGCGGAGGCCGGTTCCGACTCGATGGCCAGGATGCCGGCGACCAGCTCGGGGCGGCGGGCGGCGAGGGCGAACGCCACCGTGCCGCCGAAGGAGTTGCCGACCAGGTGCACCGGGCCGGGGACGTCCAAGCGTTCCAGCAGGGTTTCGAGGTCGTCGGTGAAGTGCTCGAGCCGGTAGCCGGTGACGGGCCGGGCGCTGCGACCGTGGCCGCGGTGGTCGTACATCAGCACGTCGAGGCCGGCGGAAGCGAGGGTGGGGGCCAGGGTGAAGTAGAAGCTGGCGAGGCTGTCCGTGAGCAGGCCGTGCAGCAGGACGACGGTGGCCGCCGGCGGGCCGCCGTCCTGCGGGCCCAGCCGCTGCACGTGGCAGCGCAGCCCGTCCAGGTCGACGAAGGCCATGTCAGGTCCGGTCCGCGCCGTGCAGCCGGTCGGCGACTGCCAGGCGGTCGCCGGTCGGCAGCCGGTCCGCTTCCTGCAGCCGGTCGGCGTCCTTCAGCCGGTCCTCGACATGGCTGACGAGCCGGCCCACGGTCAGGCCGATGATCTCGTCGAGCTCCATGTCGGCGATGAACTCGGCGAAGTTGATCCGGTCGCCCCAGCGCTCGCGCAGCAGCCCGGCGAGGGTGACCAGGTCGATGCTCTCCAGACCGAGGTCCTCGGTGAACCGGGTCTCCATGGTGACCTCGGCGGTGTCGAGACCGTACTCGTCCAGCACGGCGGCCAGCATGCCGGTGATCTCCGTGAGGATCTCGGGGCCGGTGGGGGAGAGGTGCTCGCTGGTGGTCACGCCGTCCGTCCTTCGGGGTGGTGGTGCTCGGGGTCGCGGTGCTCGGGGTGGTGGTGCTCGGGGTCATCGGTGGTCCAGGCCACGACGTAGTCGCGTCGCGGCGGGCCGGGCGGGCCGGGCGGGCCGGCGATCAGGGTGCAGCGCACGAGGTGGGTGCGGCTCCCCTCGGGGGTGGTGACGGCGACCCGCAGGGAGTCGGGTCCCGCGGTGACCACGGTGAAGTCGTGCGGCCGGCCCCGGAGGCCGGTGCCCTCGGCCTTGGCGACCGCTTCCTTGGCGGCCCAGAACCGCGTGAACCAGACGTCCCGCGAGGAGCCGTCCGCGGCCTGGCAGTGCGTCAGGAGCTCGATCTCCCGCGGGAGCAGTGCGACGGGCAGGGTCTCGGCGGGGCGCTCGGTGACCTCCTCCACGTCGATCCCGGGGCCCGGAGCGCAGGTCCCGGGGCCCGGAGCGCCGGTGCGGCGGGCGGGGCGTGCGAGGGCGACCGCGAGCTCGCTGCGGTGGGCCAGGGTGACCTCCAGGTCCGGCAGCAGCCTGCCGTGCAGCCCGCGCACCCGGGGGCGGCCGGAGGGGTCGTTGAACACCTGGATCTCGGCGGGGAAGGGCCGGTCGGGCGAGTCCTGCCAGAGCAGGCGCCGCACCGCGTCCTTGACCGCGATCCTCCCCAGCAGCCAGGCCCGGCGGCCGCGCGGAGGCTGCCGGTCGTACTGGTCGCGCTCGGCCGCGCCGAGATGGTTGCGCATGATCAGGTCGCGTGAGGCCAGGTCGGGCCAGCGCTCGTGGAGCAGGACCCAGCCGCCGGGCTGCGGGGTGGAGAGGGTCGCGCGCTCGACGAAGCGTTCCACCGGCCGGGTCTCGGGGTGGCTGTCGAAGCGGCGGTCCTGCCAGCCGTCGATCTCCGCCCAGACCCGGCCGCCGGCGAGGAGTTGGACGTCGGCCTGGAGGGTGGTGGGGGTGGTCCCGGTGATGCGGATCCGGCAGTCCAGCTCGGTGCCCGGGCGCGGCTGCGGTCCGTGCAGCCGCAGGTGGCGGATGCCCACGGGGAAGACCACGCTGCGTTCGGTGTGGGTGGCCATGATCCAGTACCCGAGCAACTGGCCGACGTTGTCGAGCAGTGCACCGGGCGCGGAGGGCGCGGTGATCACCCCGCGCACGTGGTTCCCGCCGAGCTCCGTCAGGGCGGTCAGGCCCTGGAACGCGGGGCCGTGGAACATCCACCGCTCCTCGTAGAGCCGGGCGGCGGGCATCGGGGCCCGGCGGGTGCCGGGGTCCCCCGACGGCTCGGCCGGCCACGGGCCGGGCGGGTCCGGGTGGTGATCCGCCAGTTCCGCGGTTCCGGTCGCGTAGGCGCCGAAGGCGGCGGCGAGCCGACCGGGGCCGGCGTCCCGCAGCGTGATCTCCACGTCGAGCGGGGCCGCGGCCGGCACCCACCGGCCGAAGCGCAGGTCGTGCAGGGCGATGGTCACCCGCCCCGGCTCGACCTGCTCGGCGGCGTCCATCAGGTGCTGGACGATCGTGGTGGCGGGGACGACCGGCCAGCGGTCCGACAGGTCGGGCCAGCCCGGCCGCTGGCGGTAGAAGCAGTGGTCGAGCAGGTAGGGCATGGTGTCCGTCGAGATGTGCAGGCGGCTGCTGCGGTGCGGGTGCTCCCGGACGGGGGCGGGGGCGGGGACAGGGACGGGGTGCGACGCCGGCGCCGGTCGCTCCGGGGCCGGCGCAGGGCCAGGACGGACGGGCCGTGCCGGGATGGTCCGGCGCTGTGGCGCGCCGGCCGGCCGGCGGTGGGCGAGCAGCTCGGTGACGACCCGTTCGGTGTCGCGCAGGAGGGCGCCGAGCTCGGCCGCCACCGGATGGGCGTCGAGCAGTGCGCCCGGGGAGCCCTCCTGGGCGCGGGCCGGTGCTGCGGTGCTCGGTGCGACGGCGCCGGGCGTGCCGGGTGCGACTGGTGCCGCGCTGCCGGGCCTGCCGGTGCCGGGCGTGCCGGGCGTGCCGGGTGCCGCGCTGCCGGGCCTGCCGGTGCCGGGTGCGACGGTGCTCGGCGCAAGCACCTGCGCAGCGGCCGGTAGGGCGGGCGCGAGTGCGGACCGCACGGCCGCGACGGTGGCGGCCTCCAGCGAGACGAGAGCTCCGCCGAGGTCCAGCCGGACGGACGGGTGCGGCCGAACCGCAGGGGTGGTGCGGGTGTCCGGCGTCCGGGCCCGGGCGGGCTGCAGAGCGGCCGCGTCGGGCTCGGCGCCCTCGACCCACAGGGCGGCGGCGAGGCGGCGCAGCTGGGCGAGTCCGTCGCGGTGCGGCGAGTTCGCGGCGATCACCAGGTGGTCCCGCCGGCCCAGCGTGTCGCCCACCAGGGACCCCAGCTGGCCGGGGCCGACCTGTACGAAGGCGCGGAACCCGGCCGCGTACAGGGCTTCGACCAGCGGTCTGAACCGCACCGGTTCGAGCAGGTGGCGCAGGAACAGGGAGCGGACCTCCGCCGCGGTCTCGGGGAAGGGTGACGCCGTGGTCCCGGACCACACCGGCACGGTCGGCCGGTGCAGCCGGAAGCGTTCGGCGGCCTGGCGGATCGGGGCCAGGTAGGGGGCGAGCATGGGGGTGTGGAAGCCGGACCGGAACGGCAGGACCTGGCCGAGCACGCCACGGGCGCGGAACCCGCGGACGAGTTCGGCGACGAGCCCCTCGGGGCCGCACACGATCGACTGCTGCGGGGCGTTGTCGTGCGACAGGACGACCCGGTCCGTGCCCGCCGTTCCCTCCGTGCCCTCCAGGGCGGCCAGCGTCTGCTGCACGTCGTGGGCGGAGGCGCCGAGCGCGGCGAAGGCGAGCCCGGGGACGTGCAGCGCGTCGGGGTCGAAGGCGTCCAGAAAGGCGTCCACCTGGCTGCCGGAGTAGAGGCCGGCGGTGATCATGGCGGTCCACTCGCCGACGCTGTGTCCGGCCACCGCGTCGGGGCGCACCCCGATGCGGCGCAGCGCGGCGTCCAGGAGCCGTCCGACCGTGACGACGCCCGCGCCGTGCCGGCCGATGTCGTCGGTCCGGGTGCCGTCGGCGAGGGTGGGGCGCGGCAGGCCGAAGTGGTCGGCGACCTCGTCCACCCGCGGTGTGAAGTCGCCCTCCAGGCCGGGGAAGAGGAACGCCACCTTGCCCCGGTCGGCGGCGGAACCGCCCCGGCCGGCGGAGGCTGCGCCCAGCAGCGGCGCAGCGGTGAACCAGACGTCCCCGCGACCGCGCCAGGGCGCGCCCCGCTCGACGGCGCGCCGGGCCGTGGCCAGCCGCTTCCCGGTCGGGTCGGCGACCGCCAGCCGGCACGGGGGAGCCGGGCGGCCGCCGGGTCCGTCCGGCTCGGACCGGCCGGCGGCCAGCACGGTGGCGTCGTCCGCGGACAGCAGCTCTGCCAGCCGCCCGGGGGTGTCGGCGGCCAGGTGCAGCAAGCGCTCGGGTTCGGTCACCTCGGTGGTGGCCCGCAGGCGTTGCCGTCCGGCCCGCACGGCGGGCGGCGCGACGGGCAGGACGCCGCCGCAGCCGGCGGGGGCCTGCTCCAGGACCACGTGGGCGTTGATGCCGCCGAAACCGAAGGCGTTCACCGCGGCACGTCGAGGGCCCCCGCCGGCCGTCTCCCAGGGCTGCGCGGTGCCGATCGTGCGGAAGCGGGTGGCGGCCAGCGCGGGGTGCGGATCCTCGCAGTGCAGGGTCGGCAGCTGCACCCCGTGGTGGACCGCGAGCGCCGCCTTGACCAGGCCGGCGATGCCGGCGGCGGGCATGGTGTGGCCGATCATCGACTTCACCGAGCCGAGCACCGCCCGCTCCCCGCCTGCGACGGCAGGGCCGAACACCTCGGCGAGCGTGGCCAGTTCGGCCGCGTCACCGGCAGGGGTGGCGGTGCCGTGGGCCTCCAGCAGGCCGAGCGCACCCGGCGCCGAGGGGTCCAGCCCGGCCGCCCGCCAGGCCGCCCGGACGGCGCGGCCCTGACCCGCCGGGTCGGGGTTGGTCAGCCCCGCGGTCCGCCCGTCGCTGGCCACGCCGGTGCCGCGGATCACCGCGTACACGCGGTCGCCGTCGCGCTCGGCGTCGGCGAGCCGTTTGAGGACCACCATGCCGGTGCCCTCGCCGATCAGCAGGCCGTCGGCGCTCCGGTGGAACGGGCGGGTCCGCTGGCTCGGGGAGAGCGCCCGCAGCTGCGTGAACACGCTCCACAGCGTGACGTCGTGACAGTGGTGCACGCCGCCGGCCAGGACGGCGTCGCAGCGTCCGGTCGCCAGCTCGCCGACCGCCTGGTCGACCGCGACGAGGGAGGACGCGCAGGCGGCGTCGACCGTGTAGGCGGGGCCGCGCAGGTCCAGCCGGTTGGCCACCCGGGAGGCGGCCAGGTTGGGTACCAGGCCGATCGCCGACTCGGGGCGGTCGGGGCCCAGCCGGTCGGTGAACGCCTCGCGCACGCGCCGCAGTTGGTCGGCCGAGAGCTCGGGCAGCAGCTCGCCCAGGGTGCGCACCAGCTGGTGCGCACCGCGGACCCGCTGGTCGAGGCGGACCAGGCCCGGGGTGAGGTAGCCGCCGCGGCCCAGGACCACCCCGACCCGGTCGCGGTCGGGCAGCCGGTCGCCGCCGCCGGCGTCCGCGAGGGCGGCGTCGGCGACCTGCAGCGCGATCAGCTGGTCCGGCTCGGTGCCGGGGACGGAGGCCGGCATGATGCCGAACCGGGTCGGCTGCACCTGCGCCAGCCCGTCCACGAAGCCGCCGCGCCGGCAGTAGAGCCGGTCCGGCGCGGCCACCCCCGCCAAGGCCTCGGGGTCGTAGAAGCCGGCGTCCCAGCGCCCTTCCGGCAGGTCGGTGATCGCGTCGACTCCGTCGACCAGGTTCCGCCAGTAGGCGGCCAGGTCCGGGGCGCCCGGCAGCAGCACCGCCATCCCCACCACGGCCACCGGCGGCATGGGCGTGCCCGTCAACGGTCTCACCACCCGGAGGCGGTGTAGACGACGGCCCGGGTGCCCGGGTCGCCCCAGGCCAGTTCCCGCAGCAGCGCCAGCGTGCCGGCCTGCGGGTCGATCAGGCGCACGCCGCGGCGGGCGTAGTCCCGGGCGAGCTCGGGGGAGACCATCCCGCCGTGCCGGCCGGTCGGCGCCCAGGGGCCCCAGTGCACGGTCAGTGCCCGGTGGCCCGTGCGCTCCGCCCAGCGGGTGCCGGTCTGTTCGAGCGCGTCGTTGGCGGCCGCGTAGTCGCTCTGGCCCCGGTTGCCGAGGGCGGCGGCGACGCTGCCGAAGAGCACGGTGAAGCGGGGTGCGGACGGCAGCTCGTCCAGGGCGTCGAGCAGTGCGGCGGCGCCGTCCGCCTTGGTGGCGAAGACCCGCTGGAAGGAGGCGAGGTCCTTGTCGGCGAAGACCCGGTCCTCGATCACGCCAGCCGCGTAGACGACGCCGTCCAGTCGGCCGTACTCGGCGTGGATCTCCTTGACGGCCTGGCGCAGCGCGGCCGGGTCGGCGGCGTCGGCGGTCCGGTAGCGGGCGGTGGAGCCCAGGTCCGCCAGTTCCCCGAGCGTGGCGGTGACCTCGCGGCCGGCCAGCACACGGGAGACGGCGGCGTCGATCTGCGCCAGCGGGACGCCCCGGCGGGCGAGGACGCCGCGCAGGTCGGCCCGGTCGCGGGCGCCGGCGGTCGCCGGATCCTCCGGACCGTCGGGCGCGGCCGTGCGGCCCAGCAGCTCCAGCCGGCAGCGGGAGGCGCCGGCGAGAGCGGCGGCGAACCGTGCGGTGATACCACGGGCCCCGCCGACGAGCAGCACCACGGCGTCCCGGTCCAGGCCCAGGGCGGCGGCCTCCGCCGCGCCGTCGCCGGCCGGCCCCGCCCCCCTGCCGGCCACCGCGCCCAGGCCCGTCTCCACCAGCGTGATACCGCGGCGTCCGGCCGGACCGCGCAGCACCACCGGTTCACGGTCCTCGGCCAGCAGTTCTTCGACCAGCGCGTCCGGGGCCTGCCGGGCGTGGTCCTCGATCTCGACGAGGCGCACGGCGGTGTGCGGGTATTCGCGGGCCAGGCTGCGGAAGAGACCGCGCAGTCCGTCGCCCCGCCCGTCGGCCTCCCGGTCGGGGTTCCCGGGAAGGGTCGCCGGTCGGGCGGCCAGCAGCCAGTGCGGGTCTCGGGCCAGGGCGGCTCGCAGCGCGGGCACGGCACCGGGCAGCACCGGGGGGCCGTCCTCACGCAGCGGGTCCAGGAGCAGGACGCCGTCCACGGGGCCGTCCCCCTCGGACAGTTCGTGCGTCGCCGCGAGGGGCAGCACGCTCGCGCCGAGGGCGGTGAGCCGGGTGGTGAGGGCGCCGGCGGACCGGTGGGCGTCGTCGCCGAGCAGGGCGAGGCGCTTGCCGGCCAGGGCCCCGGGCGCAGCCGCGGGGGCGGGCAGCGCGGTGGTGGTGAAGCACAGCCGCAGGGGTTCGTGCCCGGCCGGGGCCGGGGCCGGGGCCGCCGGGTGAGCCGGGTCAGCCGGTGCTGCGGCCGCCGGGTGGGCCGGGTCGGCCGGTGCTGCGGCCGCCGGGTGGGCCAAGTCGGCGGTGTCGGCCGAGGCGCCCGGTTCGGTACGGGTGGCGAGCCAGCGGGCGATGGCCAGGGCCGTCCGGGCCCGGGTCAGCTCTTCGACCTGCGCGTCGTCCAGCTCCGGTACCCCACCCGCGCCCCCGCCGAGCCGTCGCGCCAGCAGGCCCACGATCTCCGTCCGCTTGATCGAATCGATGCTCAGGTCCGCCTCGAGGTCCAGCTCGGGTTCGATCATGTCCGCCGGATAGCCCGTCCGTTCCCCGATCACCTCGACCACCACCTGCAGCACCTCCTCCACCCCACCGGCCGCGACCGGCACCGGGGCGGAGGCGGCAGCGGGAGCGGAGGCCAGAGCCGGAGCCGGGGCCGCCGGAGCCGGGGCGGGCGCGGCCTGGGGAGCGGGAGCGACGCCAGCGGCGGCGACGGGCGGCAGCGGCACGGGTGGCAGCGGCACGGGCGGCGGCGTGGCCGAAGCGTCCGCCCCGGCCCCGAGGTAGGTCATCAGGACGTCACGCTGGGCCGCGATCAACTCCCGGGTGGTGCGCAGGAAGTCCGCGATCAGCGCGTCGCCGCTCTCGGTGGCTCCGGTCTGCGGGCCGGGTTGCTGGGCCGTCATCAGGGTCTCCGGTACGCGTCGGGCCGGCGCGAGTGCGCCGGGCAGAAGGTCTCCTGCGGCAGTGCGCACCAGGTGGCCGTCCACCACCCAGCCGGGGCGGCGCGGGGCCTCGGCCCGCCCGGCCTCCACCGCGTCGCGGCCGCGCAGCAGGCGGCCGGTGCGGACCGGCACGCCCGCGACCGCCAGTTCGGCCAGCGCGTCGAGGTATCCGGCCAGTCCGGCCCGCCGCCGTTCGAGGGCGATCGCCCGGTGCGGCCGGTCCCCCAGGACGTCCGACACCAGGCGGGTGAGCACCGTGCCGGGACCGGCCTCGACGAACACCCGGGCTCCGGCGCCGTACATGGCCTCGATCTGGTCCACGAACCGCACGGGCGCGCCGATCTGGGCGGCGAGTTCGGCGCGGACTGCCGCCGGATCGCCCGGGTAGGGGGCGGCCGTCCGGTTGGACCAGACCGGGAACTCCGGGGGCCGCACGGCGCGCTCCGCCAGCGCCGCGGCGAAGCGTTCGCCGGCGCCGGCGACCAGCGGGCTGTGGAAGGCGCAGGCGACCGGCAGCCGCCTGACGCCGAGTCCCGCCTCGCGCAGCAGCACGCCGGCCGCGGTCACGTCGTCGGTGGGGCCGGAGACGACCGTCTGCTGCGGCGCGTTGTGGTTGGCCACCACCACGCGTCCGGCCAGTCCCGCCGCCGTCAGCACCTGCTCGACGGAGCGGGCGTCGGCGGTCACGGCGGCCATCGCCCCGGGATCCGCTCCTTCGCCGACCTCGTCCAGGATGCAGCGGGCGCGCTCGGCGCTGAGCGCCGGCAGGTCCTCGGCGGCGAGCGCCCCGGCGGCGCACAGGGCGACCAGTTCGCCGTAGCTGTGGCCCCCGGCCAGGCCGGGACGTACGCCGGCGAGGGCCAGCAGTTCGTGGGCGGCGAGGCCCGTCATGCCCAGGACCGGCTGGGCGACCCGGGTGTCGGTCACCGCGGCGCGCTGCCCCTCGCGGGCCTCGGGAGTGAAGGCGGCCGGGGGGTGCAGCCGGTCGGCGTACGCCCCTCCGAGCCGCAGCTGACGCTGCAACTGCGGGAAGACGGTGAAGAGTTCGGCGAACATGCCGGGCCTCTGGCTGCCCTGCCCGGGGAAGAGGAACGCGACCTCACCGCCCGGGGCGCCGTCCGGGTCGGCCAGGTGCAGGCCGGCGCCCGGCGCGTGCTCCCCGGCCGACGCCCGGCCCAGCAGGTCGACCAGCTCCGGGACGCTGCAGGCCACGATCGCGACCTGCACCGGCCCGTGCCCCGCCTCCGCACGCCGGGACGCGGCCAGTGCCAGGTCGCGCAGCCGCCACGGCGCGCCGTCGGCCCGGGCGAGCCGCAGCAGTTCGGCCACCCCGCGCAGCGCCTGCGCCCGGTCGCGGCCGCGGAAGGTGAACAGCTCCGCCGGCCACTCCTGCAGGCCGTGGACGGGCGTCGGACCGGCGTGACCGCGCAGCACGGTGTGGAAGTTGGTGCCGCCGAAGCCGAACGCGCTGACCCCGGCGACCCGTTCGGCCGGCGGCCGGGCCCACGGTCTGGCCTCGTCGTGGAACACGAAGGGGCTGTCGTCCTGCCAGGCCGCATGGGGCCGGCGCAGGTGCAGGGTCGGTGGCCTGATGCCGGTGTGCAGCGCCAGCGCCGCCTTGATCAGGCCGGCCAGGCCGGCCGCGCACTTGGTGTGTCCGATCTGCGACTTGACCGAGCCCAGCACGCAGCTGCCCGGTGCGGCTCCGGCTTCGGTGAACACCGCCTCCAAGGTGGCCAGTTCGGTGCGGTCGCCGACCACGGTGCCGGTGCCGTGCGCCTCCACCAGGCTCACCTGTTCAGGCCCGATCCCGGCATTGCGGTAGGCCCGTTCCAGCGCCGCGCGCTGGCCCTCGGGACGCGGGGCCGTCAGTCCGAGCGAACGGCCGTCGCTCGCACTGCCGATGCCCTGGATGACCGCGTAGACCCGGTCGCCGTCCCGCTCGGCGTCGGCGAGCCGCTTGAGGATCACGCAGCCCACGCCCTCGCCCAGCGCGATGCCGTCGGCGGACGCGTCGAAGGGGCGGGAGCGCCCGGTGGGGGAGAGCGCGTGCACCGAGGCGAACAGGAGGTAGTCGTTGATGCCGTTGTGCAGGTCCGCGCCGCCGCACACGGCCAGGTCGGCGGTCCCGGTGACCAGTTCCCGGCAGGCGACGTCCAGGGCCGCCAGCGAGGAGGCGCACGCCGCGTCCACGGTGAAGTTGCCGCCGCCCAGGTCCAACCGGTTGGCGATCCGCCCCGAGATGACGTTGGCCAGCATGCCGGGGAAGGAATCCTCGGTCAGGACGGGCAGTTGCTGCGCGATCGGCTCGGGCACGCGGCCAAGGTAGGCCGGCAGGACCGCGCCGAGCACGCCGGCGTTCGACAGGTCGCTGCCCGCCTCGGCACCGAACACCACACCGGCCCGCGACCGGTCGAAGGGCCGCCCGCCGTCACCGACCCCGCTGTCGTAGCCCGCGTCGACCAGGGCGCGGCGCGCGGCCTCCAGCGCCAGCAGCTGGACCGGTTCGATGCTGCCCAGCGCGGACGGCGGAATGCCGTAGGCCAGCGGGTCGAAGGGGATCCGGGGCAGGAAGCCGCCCCACTTGGACGGGGTCGTGCCGCTCCCGCCGTCCGGCGCGTGGTAGACCGCCGGGTCCCAGCGCTCGACGGGGACCTCGGTGACCGCGTCCACCCCGCCCACCACGTTCGCCCAGAACGCGGGCAGGTCGGGGGCCTGCGGGAACATGCCCGACATGCCGATCACCGCGATCTCCAGCGGGGCCGGCCCGGGCGCGGCCGGCTCCTCGCCCGCGAGGCGCTCCAGGGCCGCGGTGGCAGCGGCGGACAGGAAGGCGGCGGCGCCGGTCGTGACGGCTGCGTGCAGTTCGCCGAGCGTCGTGGTCGCCGAGCGCAGGACGGCGACCTGCCCGGCCATGAACATCCCGCGGTCGAGTTGTTCGTGCTCGTCGACCGAGACCAGCCCCTCCTGGACGCGGTCGACGCCCTTGCTGGCGACCCGCAGCCGCCCGACGTTCAGTTGCTCCAGACGCTCCCACACCTCGCGCTCGGGCAGGCCCTCGGCCCGCAGCCGCTCGCGGGTCGCCGTGAACTCCCGGGTGAAGGGGCTGGGCACGCAGCGGGTGGCGTGGCCCGGTGCGGTCTGCAGCAGTTCCGTCCCCTGCGCGGCCACCACCTGGTGCTGGAACCGCGGTTGGACGGCGCCGAGCGTCACCGCCTCCTGCGTGAACAGGTAGGCGGTGCCCATCAGCAGCCCCGCCGCGATCCCGCGCTCCGCGAGCGGTGCGGCCATCGCGGCCACCATCGCCGCCGACCGCTCGTCGTGCACGCCCCCGGCGAACAGCACCTCGACCCGCGGTGGCCCCTCGAACCGCGGTGTCCCGTCGGCCTGCGGCGTCCCCTCGGCCTGCGGTCGGCCCGGGGCCGGTCGCCGTCCGTCCGCGGCGTCGAGGAAGTCCTCCAGGACCGCCAACTGCGCCTCCCACAGCGGGAAACTGTGCTGGGGACCGACGTGTCCGCCGCACTCGGAGCCCTCGAAGACGAACCTGCGTGCGCCGTCCTCCAGGAACTGCCGCAGCAGCCCGGGGGAGGGGACGTGCAGGAAGGTTCGGATCCCCGCCTCCTCCAGCACCCGCGCCTGCGAGGGGCGGCCGCCGGCGATCAGGGCGTGGCCGGGCCGGGCGGCCAGCACCTCGGCCAGCTGGGCGTTGCGCAGCTCCTCCGGAGCGAAGCCCAGGATGCCCACCCCCCAAGGGAGTTCACCGACCGCGGCACGGGTGCGGGCGAGCAGGTCACGGGTACCCCCGGCGTCGGTCAGCGCAAGGGCCAGGAAGGGGAGCGCCCCGGCCTCGGCGACCGCGGCCGCGAAGGCCGGCTGGTCGCTGACCCTGGTCATCGGGCCCTGCGCCACCGGCAGCGCGGTGCCGAGGGCCCGGCTCAGCGGTGTTCGCCGGCCGAGCAGGGCTGCCGCCGACCCCTCGGGGGCCGCCGACCGGAGCCCCGCCAGCACGCCCTCCCGCACCGCGCGCACCGCCGCGGCCGCCGTCCGCCACCGGGTGGCGAACCGCTCCGCCAGGAAGCCGTCCTGGCCCACCGGCAACTCGGCCGGTGCACCGGCTGCTTCGCCTCTTCGGCCCCGTCGCAGCACTCTGCGTCCAGCGACCACGCCGGTCTCCGAGCCGTCCATGCCGCGCACCGCGGCCGCGCTCTCGTCGGAGACCGCGGACTCCGCGAGCAGGGCCAGCTGGCTGTCGAGGACCACCCCCGCCGCTCCACCCGCCACGGCGGAGGTGGCGGTGCGCGGCCCGATGCCGCCGCAGGCCCACACCGGTACGTCGATCCCGGGCTCCGCCAGCACCTGCTGCAGCAGGACGAAGGTGCTCAAGTCCCCCACCCGGCCGCCGCTCTCGCAGCCGCGGACGACCAGTCCGTGGGCCCCGCTGCCCACCGCCGCCAGGGCCGCCGGCAGGTCCGTCACCTCGACCAGCACCCGGTAGCCGTCGGCGAGCCGCCCGACGTCCCAGCCGGCGGCCCGGGAATCCACCACCACGGTGTCCACGCCGGAGTGCTCGGGGGAGCCCAGGTCGTCCGGCCCGAGCCGGCAGCCGTCACCCACCCGGACCCCGAACCGGCCGGGGGCCCGCTCGCGCAGCGCGGCGAGTTCCTCCCGCGCCCGCCGGTCGCCGGTCCCCAGGTCCAGCACTCCCAGCGCGCCGGCTCGGCACAAGGCCTCGGTCAGGCCGGCGTCCGGCTCCTGGAAGGGGGTGATTCCAATGACCAGATCGGCCGAGGGGGCAGTGGGCCTCATGGATTCTCCGTAACAGTCACGGTGCAGGGGCCGGCCAATGACATGACAGCGCCCGCTGTCGGGCGCAAAGGCGCGATTTCCTGAATGGGACGTCCGGGCTCGGGGGATGCTACCCACCGGTAAGGCCTTACAGGTTAAGGCCAAACTGCGTGTACATGTCAAGCAGTCGCCCTACGCGCAACGTCCGACAGGCCGACGTCCTCCGGTTCGCACCGCAGCCACCTGCGCCGTTCCCCGGAAGCGTCGACGTCGGGGTGCGTCGAGCCGCCGGGGGTTGCGGTCCGCGCCGGTGGCGGCGCCGGCGGCGTTCGACGACCGCCGCCGCGGCATGCCCGCACTCGTACGGACCCGACCGAGCCCCACTAGGATGAGGCACCGTCGCGAGTGGTCCATCCGCGCACGAAGCGTGCGCACGGCGTGAGGGAAGAGGTGTGTCGTGCCCGAAGCGGAATCCGGTGCGTCCACGCTCGCAGCGAAGCTGGACCGGTTGTTCGACGTGGTCCGCCGTCCCGACCGGGAACAGTACAGTCACGAGGAGGTCGCCCGGGCCTGCCGCGAGGCGACCGGGGAGAGCTTCTCCGCCACCTACCTCTGGCAGCTCCGGACCGGCCGTCGGGACAACCCGACGAAGCGTCACCTGGAGGCGCTGGCACAGTTCTTCCAGGTGCCGCCCGTGTACTTCTTCGACGACCGGCAGAGCGCCAGGATCGCCGAGGAACTGGCACTGCTCGGAGCGCTGCGCAACGCCGGGGTACGGGACGTGGCCCTGCGTGCGGTGACCCTCTCGCCCGAAGGCCTCGGCACGATCAGCGACATGATCGAGGCCATCGCCCGCCGCGAGGCCGGCGGCAGGTAGCGGCCTTCGCGGTGCAGCGGATTCCCTCGGCGTTTCCGCGTCCGTAGGATCGCCTCCCGATCGAACGCCAGGGGGGCGAAGCGTGGGGTATTCGGGTGGGGTTGAGCACGGGCTCTGGCAGCGGTGCAGAGGGGTCGCGGAGTCGATTCCGCTTCCCGAGCCGTTCGGCATACCGGCGCTGGCCGAGGCGCTCGCCCTGCGGCGCGGCCGCCCCATCGAACTGATGCCGCTCTCCGGTCCGGAGTCCTCCCTGTGCGGGGTGCTGGTCACCACCGACCGCGCCGACTACATCGGCTACCCCGTCGCCACCACGGCCCTGCACCAGCAGCACATCGTCCTGCACGAGATCGGGCACCTGCTCTGCGGGCACACCGGCGGCTCCGGGCCGAGCCGCCCGCTGTCACCCGCCCTGACCACCCGTCTGCCGGAGGAGCTGGTGCGCAGGGTGCTCGGCCGGTCCGGGTACACGGAGCGACAGGAGCAGGAGGCCGAGCTCGTCGCCTCGCTCGCCCTGCACCGCGCCCTGCACCGTCCCCGCTTCCGGGCGGTCGGCCAATTCGCGGACCAGGTGGGACGGTTGCGGTACGTGTTCGGGCTGCCGTCGCGGCGCGACGCAGCGCGCCGTGGGTGACGGGATCGCCGGCGTCGCCGGGTACCTCGCCGGTGCCGTCGCGCTGCTCGGCACGCTCTTCAAGGTCCTGACGGACCGCGGCCGCCGGTCCGACCCGGCGCTCCACTACGGGTACGCCTGCGGGGCGCTCATCGGGGCGGGGATGGCGGCGAGCGCCCCGGCCACGGCGCCGGCGCTGGCCGCCGTACTGCCAGACCCCTGCCATCTCACGCTGGTCGCAGACCAGTTGAAGGTGGCCGCCTCCGGGGCACTGGCCATGATGGCCTACTCCACCCGGCCGACCGCCACGGCGCGACGCGCCGTGCGTCGGCAGGCCGCCCTCACGGCCGCCACCGTGGGGCTGGGCATCGCCGCCTTCGTCGCCGCCTCGCCCGTCCGGGAGGGGGTCGTCGTCACCGTCGGCGGGGCGGGCCGGCCGGTGCTGGCCGCGTACGTCGTGCTCTTCGCCGTCCACACCGCGTGGTGTCTGGGGGTCTTCGGGTTCCTGATCGGGCGCTGCGCGCGGTGCCTGCCGGCCGGGGCCCTCCGGCTGGGTCTGCGCCTGATGGCGCTCAGCGCGCTGGTGGGCCTGCTGTGGACGGCGGACAACCTGCACGACCTGGCCGACATCCTCACCACCGGCCGGGAGAACGGTGCGGAGAGCAGGATGTCCGCGGTGGCGGGCGCCGTCTGCCTCGCGCTGGGCTTCGCCGGAGCGACCGCATCGGCCTGGGCCGACTGGGCCGGACGCGTGCGTGCGTGGCGCGACCACCGCCGGCTCGGTCCGCTCTGGTCGGCGATGCGGGCGGCGCTGCCGGAGATCGAACTGGTCTCGTCGGAGCGGCTGTTCGGTGGTCTGCCGGGTCGGCGGCGGGGCGACGTGCGGTTCGCGCTGTACCGGCGGATCATCGAGATCCGGGACGGCCAGCTCGCCCTCCGCCCCCATCTGCACCCGGCGGTGCCACGCTGGGTGGGGGAGGCCGTCGGCCCCGCCGGGACGGAGGAGCTCGCCGCCGTGGTGGAGGCGGCGGCCATCGCCGCCGGGCTCGAGGCGGCCCGGGCCGGGCACCGCTTTCCGGTCGGTCCGGGCGAAGGATGCGTGCCGCACCCGGTGCCGGCGGACATTCACGAGGAGGCGGCGTGGCTCGTCAAGGTGGCTGCCGCGTACACCGGTTCGCCCGCCGTGGCCCACGTCCGCAGCCGGGTACGAGGTGAGCTGGGCCGCGCCGCGGCGCAGCGCTGACGCCGTGGATACCGCCCCGCCGCCCGGCGTCCAGGGCCGGGTGGCGGGGCGGTGCCGATGGGCCGGCCGGTGGGGACCGGACGGGGCGGCGGCGGGCCCGACCAGGGGTGGGCCAGGTCCGGGGGTGGGCCCGATCAGGCGTGGGCCAGGTCCGGGGGTGGGCCCGATCAGGCGTGGGCCAGGTCCGGGGGTGGGCCCGATCAGGCGTGGGCCAGGTCCGGGGGTGGGCCCGATCAGGCGTGGGCCAGGTCCGGCATCAGCTCGTACACCTGCTCGGCCGACCCCGGATCGGCCTTCAGACAGGCGAGCAGCTCCTCCTTGGCGGTGTCCGCCCGGTCCAGCCCGATCAGGCAACGGGCCCGCTGCAGACGGGCGTCCACGTCCTCGGTCGAGCCGGGCATCTCGTCGAGCAGCCGGAGCGCCTCACCGTAGCGCCCGGCGTCGTGGTGGACCACGGCCAGGTTGAACCGCATGCCGGGATCGCCCGAGAGCTCGACCGCGTGGGCCAGATCGGTGCTCGCGCCGTCCAGGTCGCCCTGCCGGTAACGGAGTTCACCGCGCATGGCCCATGCCTGGGGGTACTCGGGATCGGCGGCGAGGGCGGCCTCCCAGGCTTCCGCCGCCGCGGCCGTGTCGCCGTCGGCCGCCAATAACTGACCCTTGAGACAGAGGAGCTGCGGGCTGTCCGGAGTGGCCGCGAGGCCGGCCCGGACCTCGCTCCAGGCAAGCCGGTGCTCCCCCGACTCGACGAGCAGGGCCGCCCGGTTGAGTCGGGCGTCGGCGAACTGCGGGTCGAGCTGGAGGACGTAGCCGAAGTCCGCCACCGCAGCCTCGGTGTCGCCGAGCTCGGCCAGGACGTCGGCCCGGTTGAAGTAGGCCTCGGGGAACGGCGGCGAGAGCCGGATGGCCCGGTCGTAGTCGGCCAGCGCCTGCTCCGGACGGCCCAGATCGCGCCAGAGCATGCCCCGGTCGAAGTAGTACTCGGCGTAGTTGGGGTCGCACTCGATCACGGCGGTGTAGTCGGCCACGGCCTCGGTGTGGCGGCCGAGGCCCGCGTACACCTGGGCCCGGTTGTAGCGCAGCACGGACCGGTGCAGCGCGTGCTCGTGCGGCTCCAGGGTCTCGTCGAGCCGGGCGATGCAGGCGTCCAGCAGCGACAACGCCTCCTCCAGGCGGCCCTGGTGGACCTCGATGAGCGCGAGCCCGTTGCGGTTGAACACCACGCGGGCCTCCCGCTCCTTCGGCTCGGGATGCCACTTGGCGAAGGCGATCGCCTGGTTCACCCAGCTCCGGGCCAGCTGGTGGTCGCGCCGGTCGGCGTCGAAGTGCCGGGTGTGGAGCATCGCCGTGGCGTACGCGGCCTGCATGTGGACCTCGGGTGAGCTGCTGAGCGCCCGGGCCTCGTCGTACAGCGGAAGTGCCAGCTCGGCGAGGCCGAGCGCGGCGTAGGAGGTGGTCATCTTGGTGGTGAAGGCCCACCAGTGGGTCGGGTTGCTCTCGTGGGTGACCAGCCGCCGGCCGCGCTGGCCGAGGTCGAGGACGGCGTGGTAGTAGCCGAGGTCCATGCAGTGGTCGAGCGCGTGACGCAGGGTGTCGGCCCCGGTGCCGGACGGGTCGCTGCCGTGTTCCGCGTGCCAGGCGATGGCGCCGAGCCGGAGGGAGGATTCGCCGGTCGTCTCCAGCTCCGCGCGCCGCAGGTCGTGCAGCCGGGCGCGTTCGGCGGCGGGCAGAGCGAGGTACGCGGCGAGCTCGTGCGGGTCGTCGCCGACGCCGTCGCCGCCGATGTAGCGGCGGCCGAGCGCGGCGTCCGCCGGTGCCGGGGAGCTGCCCGCCGCCGGCCGGCCCCGGTCGGACCGGCTCCCGTGGTCCGGCGGCGCGACCACCTCGCACCAGGTGGCGAGGGCGGTCGGAAGGTCCTCGCCCCCGATGCCGGCCGGGCGCTCCGGCGGTTCGCTGCCGGTGGTGACGACCACGGTGAGCAGCGCGGGATCGACGCGGCGCAGCAGGACGGCGAGGAACTCGGCGTCGGTGGGGTCGGCCCGGTGCGCGTCGTCGATGATCACTGAGTGCGGTCCGGGCCCGAGCGAGCCCAGGTACGTCTCCAGGAACTCGACCAGGCCGTGGGCGATCCGCAGGGTGCGCAGCGCGGAGTAGAAGCGGGTGCGCTCCTTGGGCACCGCGAGGGATGTCAGGGTCTCGCGGGTGGCGGGCACGAGGTCCCGCAGTTCCGGCGTGGTGGAGAGGATCTCGATGTCGTGGCCGGTGACCGCCTCGGGGCAGCGCGCGAGCGCGTCCGGGACGATCGCCCGCAGGATCGAGCCGACGGCGGTGTAGGGCCCGCGCAGCCGGCGGTCGGCGTTCACCGCGGCGAGCACGGGCGGCAGGTCGAGCCGCTCGCGGACGTCGACGCGGGCGGCGCGCCCGGCGGCGCGGACCCAGTGGTGGCGGTGTTCGGCCATGACACAGCTGCCTTTCGTACAGTGGCGCAGGGACGCAGGGACGCAGGGACGCAGGGACGCAGGGACGCAGGAACGCAGGAACGCAGGAACGCATGGGTGTTGGGGACGGGCGGGCTCGCGGGCGCGGGGCTCAGACCGACCGGGTGGAGCGCCGCTCGCGGGCGGCGAGGACGACGACGGCCGCGGTCTGCGCGAGACTGAGCACCATGAGGGCGAGCGAGTCGAGGCGGCCGGCCAGGGAGGCCTGGCCGGTCAGGCGCAGCCACATGTCGTGCAACATGCGGTACGCCGTCGGGACGACGACCCCGGCGAACATCGTGAGGGTGAACGCGTAGCCCACCACCATCAGCCAGGCGTACCAGCGCGCCACCCGCCGGTCCACCGGGTGGTGGGCGGAGAGGTCCAGCGGCGGCCTCCCGGTGATCCGCCGAACGGTGTTGCGCAGCACGTCGGTCGCGGCGGCATGGAGGTCCACGCAGCCCAGGACCGTACCGAGCAGGACGTAGACGTCGGTCCGCAGGTAGAAGAACCCCTGCCAGGCGAGGCGCAGCGCCGTGGCGTAGGCCATCGCCAGACAGAGCGACGCCGCCACTGCGTTGGCGTCGCGGGTCGCGTCGGCGACCAGGGTGAGCACGGCGATCACCAGGGCGTCGGCCAGCATGCCGGCCAGGATGGGCAGGTAGCGCTTCCGGCGCGGCACGCCGACCAGCCCGTCGAGGGAGGTCTCCAGCACCAGGTAGACGAGGCGGCGGCCGATGGAGAGACGCGAGCGCAGGCCGAGCCGACGGCCGGCCAGGGCGTGGAAGGCCTCGTGCAGGGCGAGCAGCGGCAGCTGACCGACGAACAGCATCAGCACGACGAGGGTGTAGGACGAGCTGAAGAACAGGTTGTCGACGCGCGGTACCAGCTCCGGCACCCGGACCATCTCGGCCACGGCGAGGGCTACGACGAGGGCGTAGCCCACCAGCGCCGGTGGGCTGAACACCAGGCGGCCCAGACGCTGCCAGCGCACCGGCGCGGCCGGCTTGGGGGCTGCGTCGTCGCCGCCGGGGCGGACGAGGTCGAGATCGACGAGCGTCTCGACCAGGTCGGCGATGTCGACGCTCTCGCCGTGGGCGGTCCGGTGATGCTCGGCGGCCTCGCGGGGCGTGAGGCCGTCGGCCAGCATCCTGACCAATTCGGCGCCGTCGGAAGGGAAGACGGCGTAGGTGTCGGTCTCCGGGCTGCCGATGGTGACCTCGTCGGCCTCCGGCAGGTACACGAGTCGGCGGAGCGGTACCGGCCGGTCCAGATCGAGGCCGGGGACGGTGGAGCCGCTGTCCGTGGAGGAGTGCACGGGTCCTCCTGCGCGAGGTAGGCGGGGGCGGGGTGGAGCGGTGCGGGCCGGCGTGTGGCCGGCCCGCACCGCGTTCCCCCTCTGCCCCGGGGGAGGGGTCGGTCAGTTCTGCACGGCGCAGGACCACGGCAGGTACAGCGCGCGGGCCGCGCTGGTCAGGCGGACCGGGCCGGCCTTGCGGACGACGATCTTCTTCATCGCACACACCTCCTTCGGTGACTGGTCTTCAACAGCGCCATCAGCTGGTGTGAATGGACAGCTGACATCAATTCACGCCAGCTTCGGCGATGAGCCAAGGGTGATGAGGATGTGGTGATCGTGTCAATGGATCGGAATTCCCCAACCCATGCTGAACCTTGGTGCCCGTTCGGAACGTCCAGGTCGACGGCGGTGGGGAGGCCGTGGCGGCCCCGGGGCAACTAATAAACTGAAAGAATTGGCTTTGCGGGTGCTATCCATATGAGCTGATCACATAGGACGCGGAGAGTGGGAATGTCGGGTCGCGGCCCCGGCGGCCGGCAGGCGCCCCGGGCGGCCCACGCGCTCGACGGCGATACTGGAGCTGAACGCCGTGCGCCCGCGCGGCGGCGAGAGGGGCCCGGCCATGGCTGCTGCTCCCAGGAAACGGTCCGACGACCGGCGTGCCAGAACCGAGGCGATGCACCGGGAGGACCAGCGGCGCAAGCGCCGCCGGAAGATCGTGTACTCGGCGGTGGCCGGTCTCATCGTGGCCGGCGTGCTCGCGGGCGGCATCTGGGCCGTCACCACCGCCGACGACGGCGCGCCCACGAGCAAGGCCCCGATCGCGGGCGTGCAGACCTTCGGCAAGCTCGGGCGTACGCACGTGCAGACGCCGGTGGCCTACCCGCAGACCCCGCCCGTCGGCGGCGACCACAGTCCGGTCTGGCTCGACTGCAACGGAGCCGTCTACACCCGGCCCGTCCCCGACGAGAACGCCGTCCACTCCCTGGAGCACGGCGCGGTCTGGATCACCTACAACGACCAGGCGTCCCCGGCCGACGTCGCCGCACTCGCGGCCAAGGTCCAGGGCAAGCCGTACACCTTCATGAGCCCCTACCCGGCGGAGCAGGGGAAGATCACCCTCACCGCCTGGGGCAACCAGCTGGTGGTGGACAGCCCGACCGACCCCCGCGTGGACGCCTTCCTCGCCCAGTACGTGCAGGGGCCGCAGACGCCGGAGCCCGGCGCTCCGTGCACGGACGGGCTCATGCCGTAGCGCCCGGGGACTGCGGCGCGTCGGCCGGGGGCGCCGCCGCCCCGTGCCGGTCCGCGCCGGCCGTCGCGGGCGGGGCCGGGATGCGGCGGGCTCCGTCCGGGCGCAGGGTCGAGGTATGAGCGGAGTGATCGTGCTGGTCGAGCTCGAGCCGTCGACCGAGGTGCTGGACGCGGGCGAGGTGGACGTGGGCGCCCGGGTCCGGTGGGTGCACGCGGCGCCGTCCGATCCGGACGTGCCGGAGGACCCGGGGCCGGTCACCTTCTGCGGGATCGACACCCGGGATCTGGAACGGGAGCCCTACCGGCCGGCCGGGCCGGGGGAGCCGTGGTACCCGCCCTCGCAACGGACCAGGCGCTGCCGCGAGTGCGAGGCCGCGCTCAGGGCGCTCTGACGCCGGGCGGGGCGCCGCCGCCTGGCGGGGCGGCGGCCCTGCCCGTTCGGGCAACGGGGCGTCCGCGTGCGGGTCGATCAGGAGGCGGCCTCGACGATGCGGCCGTCCCGGAGCTCGATCACCCGGTCGGCGAGCTCCATCAGGGTCGGGTCGTGGGTGGCGACCAGCGCGGTGACTCCCTCGCTGCGGACCACCGCGCGCAGCAGCTGCATGATCGCACGGCCGGTCTCGGAGTCGAGCTGGCCGGTGGGCTCGTCGGCGATGATCAGATCGGGCTCGTTGGCCAGGGCGCGGGCGATGGCGACGCGCTGCTGCTGCCCGCCGGAGAGTTCGCCGGGGCGCTGGTCGGCGTGGTCGGCGAGTCCGACCATGGCCAGCAGGGTGCGGGCCCGCTCCTCGCGCCGGGCGCTCGGAACCTTGCGCAGCCGCATCGGCACGCCGACGTTCTCGGCGGCGGTGAGGACGGGGATCAGGCCGAAGGACTGGAACACGAAGCCGATCCGGTCCCGGCGCATCGCCAGCCGGGCTTCCTCGTCCAGGCCGGCCAGCTCGGTGCCGTCCAGCGCGATGGTGCCGCCGGTCGGTTTGTCCAGGCCGCCGACCAGGTTGAGCAGCGTGGTCTTGCCGGAGCCCGACCGGCCCTTGAGTGCGGTCAGTTCACCCCGGCCGACGGAGAAGGAGACGCCGCGCAGCGCGTGCACGGCCCGCTCGCCGGTGCCGAAGCTGTGGCGGAGGTCGCTGACGGCCACCATCGGCACGGTCGTGGACGTGGTCACGGTACCGACCGGTTGCTGTGTCATGCGGGCGTCCCCCTGGCTCTCTGTCGGTTCTGCGGTTCTGCGGTTCAGCGGCTGGAGCGACGTCCTCGGCCTGCCGCACGGGCCGCCGTGAACGAGAATTGCATGACGTGTGCATGGCCCTTTGATGGCCTGTCACCTGGATATGCGCGCTCAATGAGAAGAATTTGCTCACCAGTTACATGATTCGCGCAAGTCCCTTCCGTTCCGAGTATGAATCTGACAGCATCGTCCGCTATCCGGTGATCAAGTGCCGGTGATCATCACTCCGGCTCGCGACGGGCGCTCATCCCCGGCCGGACCCCGTCGGGTCGGTCGGGCCGTTACGCGGAAGCCGGGGCGATTCGTCAGGGGGAGGAACGGGATGCTCGGCTTCGTCGTGCGCCGGTTGCGCGGGCGACTGCCGCTGGCCGGTGCCGTCCTGCTCACCGTGCTGATCACCACGGCGGTGCTCACCGCGCTGGTGGCGTTCAACCGCACGGTCGGGGAGGCCGGGCTGCGCCAGTCCCTGCAGGGGGGCGGCCACGCGCGGACCACGGTGCTGGTGACCGGCGAGCACGGTCTCGACAAGCGGTCGGCCGACGACGCGGCGGTCACCGCCTACGGCGGGGGCCTCTTCGGCGGCCTCGCCGTGCGGACCGACACCGTAGCCCGCAGCCGCTCGTACGGCCTTCCGGCCGCGGGACCCGTCGGTGCAGCCAGCGGCGCACCCGCCGGCGCACCCACGGCCACGCGGACCGGTGCGAAGGCCGCGGACCTCACACTGCTCGCCTCCCTCGACCGCGGCCGCGTCCGCCTGCTGGCCGGCGCCTGGCCCGCGCCCGTCCAGCGCCCCACCGCGGGCAGCCCCACCGCGGGCGCCGCCACCCCGACACCCGTCGACGTCGCCGTCCCGCAGACCACGCTGGCCCGGCTCAACCTCGACGCCGGGGCCCTGCCCGCCGAGGTCCGGCTCGACGACCGCCTCGACGGCCGGACGCTCACCGTCCGCGTCACCGGCGTCTACCGCGCCGAGGATCCCGCCGACCCCTACTGGCGGCTCGACACCCTGGGCGGCCGGGAGATCCAGACCGGCGGCTTCACCACCTACGGACCGCTGCTGGCCGACGACTCCGCCTTCACCACCGTCGCCGTCCCGCAGAGCGGCCGCGGCTGGCTGCTCGACGCCGACTTCACCGGCATCCGCGACTCCGAGGCCGCCGCCGTCCGGGACCGCGCCCCCGGTCTCGCGAGCGGCCTCACCGGGGCGACCGGGCTGCAGGTCCGGACCGAACTCCCGGTGGTCCTCCGGGAGGTGGAGTCCAGCGCCCTGGTCGCCCGCTCCACCCTGCTGATCGGCGCCCTCCAACTCGCCGTCCTGGCCGCCGCCGTGCTGCTGCTGGTGGTCCACCTGATGGCCGCCCGGCAGGAGGGCGAGAACGCCCTGCTGGCCGCGCGCGGCGCCTCCGGAGCCCGCCTCGGCGTCTTCTCCGCCACCGAGTCGCTGCTGCTCGCCCTGCCTGCCGCGCTCCTCGCGCCGCTCTGCACGCCCTTGCTGCTCGGTGCGCTCGCGCGCCGGGGACCGCTCGCCCGGGTGCCGCTCGACACCGCGCCGAGCTGGACGCTCTGGCCGATCGCCGCCGTCTGCGCGCTCGCCTGCGTCCTCCTCACCACCGCGCCGACGCTGGTGCGCGGGGCCGGCGGCGCGGTGCTGCGCCGCGCGGGCCGGCGCCAGGCGCTGGTCGCCGGCGCGGCGCGCTCCGGCGCCGACCTCGCGGTGGTCGGCCTCGCCGGCCTCGCCTACTACCAACTGGCCCACTACGAGGGCGGACTGTCGGAGGACGCGGACGGCGGGCTGAACCTCGATCCGGTCCTGATCGCCGCGCCCACCCTGGCACTCGGCGCCGGCACCCTGCTGGTGCTGCGCCTGCTCCCGCTCGCCGCCCGCCTCGGCGGCCGGATCGCCGCCCGGGGCCGCGGCCTGGTGCCCGCCCTGGCCGGCTGGCAGCTCGCCCGCCGCCCCGGCCGGGCCGCCGGGCCGGTGCTGCTGCTGGTCCTGGCGGTCTCCACCGGCGTGCTGGCGCTCGGCCAGCAGAGCACCTGGTCCGCCTCCCAGCACGACCAGGCGGCCTTCGCCACCGCCGGCGGCCTGCGGATCACCGGGTCGCAGCTGCCGGCGATGGGCCAGGCCGGCCGGTACGGCGCGCTGCCCGGGGGCGAGAGGCTGATCCCCGTGATCCGCGAGGAGCACTCCCTGGCGGACGGCGCCCCCGCCCAGGTGCTGGCCCTCGACGCGGCGGGCTTCGCCGCCCGCGTCCCGGTCCGCCCCGACCTGCTCGGCGGGCAGAACCGCCAGGACCTCTACGCTCCGCTCGCCGCGCCCGCGGCCGGTCCCGCGCCCGCCGGCGCCGAAGCCGCACCCGCGGCCGGCCCCGCGCCCGCGGTGGCCGCCCACGGCGGCGTACCGCTGCCCGGCACGCCGGCCCGGATCGACCTCGACCTCGGCAACGAGCCGTCGGCAGCGGGCGGTCTCCCGCCGGAGGCCTGGGTCCTGCTGCGGGACCGCTTCGGCGACACCTTCCGCGTCCCGCTGACCGGCGTTCCCGCCCGCGGCAGCGCGGTGGCCACCGCCGACCTCGCAGCCGTCGCCGGCGCCCCGGTCGGCACCCCCGCCGCACCGCTCACCCTCGCCGGCCTTATCCTCGCCCTCGGAACCGAGCAGGGCCCTCCCCTCGTGGGGGAGCTGAGCGTCCGGGGGATCGCGGTCGCCGACAGTGCGACCGGGCCGGCCACCGCCGTCCCGGCCGCGGCGGGCCTGGCCTGGAGGACCAGCACCGCACCCGGCGAGGCCGGCTCCGGCTCCGAGGTCCTGCCGGACCGGCCCGGACGCCTGTTCGGCCTCCGGTACGCGCCCGGGAGCACCGGCGTCCGCCAGGCCGTCCTAGTGCCCTCCGGCCCCGAGACCCCGGCCGTGCTGCCCGGCCTCGCCACCCACGCGTACCTCAGCGGCATCGGCGCGGCCGTCGGCGACACCGTCCAGGTGACGCTCGGCGCCAACGGCGTGAAGGTCAGGATCACCGGAGTGGTCGACTCGGTGCCGGTCGCCGGCAGCACCGCCCTGGTCGTCGACCTCGCCGCCACCGGACGCCTGCTCGCCACCGGCGGCCGCCAGCTGCCCGCCGTCACCGAGTGGTGGCTGCCCGCCACCGGGCCGGACGATCCGGTGCCCGCCCGAGCGGCGGCCGCGCTGCGCGACACCCCCGGCGGACAGCGACTGCTGCTCGACGCCGAGGTCGCCGACGGCCTGCTGGCCGACCCGCTCAGCGCCGCCCCGCAGAGCGCGCTCGCCGCCATCGCCCTGGCCAGCACCGTGCTGGCCGCCATCGGCTTCGCGGCCGCCGCCGCGGCCTCCGCCCGCGAGCGCGCCGCCGAGTTCACCGTGCTGCTCGCCCTCGGCACCCCCAGGCGGTGGCTGCTCCGCACGGCCGCCGCGGAGCAGACCGTCCTGGTCCTGCTGGGCAGCCTGGTCGGCCTCGGCCTCGGCGCCCTGATCGTCCGCCTGATCGTGCCGCTCCTGGTGCTCACCCCGGCGGCCCGCCGGCCGGTCCCGGACGTCCTGGTCGACCTGCCGCTCGGCCGGTCGCTGCTGCTCACGGCCGCGATCGCCGTCGTACCCCTGCTGTCGGCCTTCCTGATCGGGCGCAGCCGTCGAGACGTGGCCGCCCGGCTGCGGCACGTGGAGGAGATGTGACCACCCCGGCCGACACCCGCCGCACCATCCGCCCCGACGGGGCCCGGCCGGCGGCCGTCCACCGGCCCGCCCCCTGGGTCCGCACCCGCCTGCGGTCGGGGCGGCTCGCCGCCCTGCTCGTGGCGGCGCTCGCGTTCGGCACGGTCCTCCTCGCGGCGGCCTTCCCGCGCGCCCTCGACCGGGGCACGGACGACGCTCTGCACCGCTTCCTGCAGGACCGCGGGCCGTCCTGGAACAGCCTGGTGGCCACCGCCGCCCACCGCAACGACGCCGCCGACCTCGACGAGGTCGCCCGCAGGCTCGCGGCGCGCCCCGGCACCACGTTCCGCTACGGCGAGCCCGGCCCGGTGTACGGGGCGCATGGCGACAAGCCCCGCCCGCTCGCCAACCACGGCTACGCCCGCCCCGACGGCTTCCCGCCGAAGATCGGCCTGACGTACCTGCACGGGATCACCGAGCGGGCCACCGTGGTGGCGGGCGGTTGGCCGGCCGACGCCGGCGCCCAGGACGGCCCGATCCCGATCGCGCTCAGCAGGAACGCGGCCGACAGCATCGGCATCCGCCTCGGCGACGTCCTGCTCGGCGGCGAGGAGGGCGCGGACACGGTCCGGGCGAAGGTCGTCGGCCTCTACACCGTCGACGACCCGCACGACCCGTACTGGGCCGACGCGGGCTGCCTCGACCGCGCCTGCGCGCAGGGCAACCCGCACGTCACCCTCGTGGCCGACGGCGTCGTCGCCGCCGGGGCGCTGGACCGGATCGCCGAGTGGGGCGTGCACACCACCGACTTCTGGCGGCTGCCCGTCGACTCCGGCGCCCTGCACGCCCGCACTCTGCCCGAGACCGGCCGGGAGATCGCCGGCTACCTGAGCGGCCCCACCGCCGTCGCGCTGGCCGCCCGCACCGGCCGGGACGACCTGAGCATCACCTCCCAGCTGCCCACCGCGTTCAAGCAGGCCGTCGCCCGGCAGAACGCCGCCGCGCCGCTCGCCGCGATCGGTCCGGCCGGCCTGGCCGGGGTCGGCGCCCTGGTGCTCTTCCTGGCCGCCGGCCTCGCCACCGACCGGCGCACCGCCGAACTGCGGCTGCTCCAGGCCCGTGGCGGCTCCCGCGGCGGCGTCCTGCTGCGCCTGCTCGGCGAGGGCGCGGTGACCGTGCTCCCCGCCGCCGTGCTCGCGACCGCACTCGCCCTCCGGCTGGTGGAGACCCCGCGCTGGACGGAGGCCGTGCTGGCGGCGCTCGCCGTCACCCTCATCGCCCTGCTGGGGTTCCCCGTCCGCGCGGCGGCGTTCTGGTCCAAGCCGCGCCGCAGCAACGGCGGGCGCCGGCTGGTCGGCGAACTCCTGGTGCTGGTCGCCACCGCCGCGGCCGTGCTGGAGGTCCGCCGGCGCGGCGTGGCGCCGGACGGCCAGGGCCTGGACCTGCTGCTCGTCGCGGCCCCGCTGCTGCTCGCCGCCACCGGGGGCCTCGTGCTCGCCCGGCTCCAGCCGGTCGTGGTCGGGGCACTGGCTCGGGTGGCCGGCCGGCGCCCCGGCCTGATCGGCTTCCTCGGCCTGGCCCGTGCCGCCCGCGGCGCCGGCGGCCGTGCCCGGCCCTCGCTGCTGCCCCTGCTCGCGATGACCCTCGCCGTCACCACGGCGGGCTTCGGCGCCACGGTGCTGGACGCTGTCGACGGCGCCCGGCTGCGCGCCGCCCGCAGCGTCGTGGGCGGCGACGCGGCCGTGGGCACCCCCACCGGTGTCTCGCTGCCGTCGAAGTTCACCGAGGCCGCCGCCGCCATGCCCGGCGTCCGGCTCGCCACCGGCGTCTGGTGGGAGAGCGAGGTGTTCCTGCTGGGCAGCGACGCCGGGCCGGTCCGGGTCAGCGCCCTCGTGGTCGACCCGCAGGCCTACGCCGAGCTCTCCCGGAGCGTCGGCCGCGGGGCGTTCGACCCGGCCCTCCTCGCCGGCGGCGCGGGCGGTTCCGACGCGCCGCTGCCCGCCCTCTTCAGCACCGCGCTGGGCAAGCAGCTCGGCGGCGACGGCTACCGGCTGCGGTTGCCCAACGGCTGGGAGCTCAAGGCCGCGGTCGCCGGCCGGATCGGTGCCACGCCCGCGCTGGTCGGGGACGACCGCAAGTTCGTCGTGCTGCCGTCCGGGCCCGCAGTCGCTCAGCGCTCCGAACTGGGGGAGCCCAACCTCTGGTTCGCGGTGGGCGACGTCGACGAGCGCCGGCTGAAGCGGCTGGTGCGGGAGCTGGCGCCGCCGGTGGCCTGGAGGGTCGCCGTCGGCGAGCACCCCGGGGCGGTGCTTCCCCCGGTGGCGACCGGGGTCGAGCCGTCGCCCGCCTCCGGCGCGGCCTCGGCGCTCGCTTCGGCGCCTGCGTCCGGGACGGCCGCGCCGTCGGGGGTCGCCGGCCCGGGGGCCGCTGCCGCCGACGCAGCCGCCGAGGCCGACGCCGTGCCGAGCGGCTTCCAGGTGCGCACCAGCGGCACCCTGGCCGCCGAGTTCGCCGCCGACCCGCTCCAGCGCTCGGCCGGCCGGCTGTTCTGGGCCGCCGTGATCGGCGCCGCCGGGTTCGCGCTGCTCGCCGTCCTGCTGACGCTGGTCCGGACCGCGCCCGAGCGCGCCGCCCTGCTCGCCCGGCTGCGCACCATGGGCCTGCGTCCCCGGCAGGGCCTGGCCCTGATCCTCGCCGAGACCGTGCCGCAGACCCTCGTCGCCGCCGTCGGCGGCGGGTTGGTGGCACTGGCCGCGACCGCCCTGCTCGGCCCGGCGTTCGACCTCTCCGTGCTGGTCGGCGCAGAGGTCCCGCCGGGGCTGGAGCCCGCGGTGCTGCCGGTGCTGCGCCAGGTGCTCGGACTCGTGGCCCTGGTCGCCGTCGGCGTGCTCGCCGAGGCGCTGATCGCCGGACGGCGACACATCGCCACCGAACTGCGGGTGGGGGAGCAGCGTTGACGGACAGTGGACGGGCCCGGCCGCACGGCCGGGCGGACGGCAAGGGAATCGGCCCGCGGCGACCGCGGCCACAGGCGCGCCCCGGCGCAGCGGCGACAGGAGACCAGCGGTGAACAGCCTCCCCCGGAGCCGGACGGTCGAGCCGGCCCCCACCCTCCAGGAGCTCCAGGAGCGCGCGCTCGCCGCCGCCCGGCCGAAGGCCCCGGGCGCCGATGCGGCGATCGTCTGCGACCGCCTGGTGCGCATCTTCTCCACCGAGGGCATCGAGGTGCAGGCGCTCCAGGGCCTGGAGCTGACCATCCGGCAGGGCGACCTGGTGGCCCTGGTGGGCGCCTCCGGCAGCGGCAAGTCCACCCTGCTCACCATCCTGGCCGGGCTCGACGTGCCGACCGCCGGCACCGCCACCGTCGCCGGCCGCGACCTGCTGGAGATGTCGGCCCGCGACCGGCTGCGCTACCGGCGCGAGGTCGTCGGCTTCATCTGGCAGCAGACCGCGCGGAACCTGCTGCCCTTCCTGACCGCCGCCGAGAACATCGCCCTGCCGATGCAACTGCGCGGGCGCAGGGCCGGACTCGGCACCAGGCAGAAGGCCGCCCGGGTGGCCGAGCTGCTGGAGGCGCTGGAGATCGGTGACCTCGCCCACCGGCGCCCGCGCGAGATGTCCGGCGGTCAGCAGCAGCGCGTCGCCATCGCCGTGGCGATGGCCAACAACCCGCCGGTGCTGCTCGCCGACGAGCCCACCGGCGAGCTCGACTCGGAGACCGGCGCCGCGATCTTCGAGGCCTTCCGGACCGTCAACCGCGAACTCGGCGCCACCGTCGTCATCGTGACCCACGACCCGATGGTGGCGGGCGAGGTCCGCCGCACGGTCGCCATCCGCGACGGGCGCACCAGCAGCGAGGTGCTCCGCCGGACGGTGACGGACGAGCACGGCGAGGAGTCGGTCAACGAGCGCGAGTACGTGATGCTGGACCGGACCGGCCGGGTGCAGCTGCCGGTGAAGTTCCTGGAGGCGCTCGGCATGGAGCACCGGGTCGCGGTGGACCTGGCCGCCGACCACATCGAGGTCCGCCCGGACGACATCGCCGGTCACTGACGTCCGGCGGTCGGTGCGGCCGGGCGGCAGGCCGCTCAGCTCTCGCCGGGGCGGCGGAACAGGCCGCTGCGCTCGGCGTCCTCGCGCAGGGTGTCCCGCGCGCCGCCCCGGCCTCTGCCGTCCTCCGCGTCGGCCGCGTCACCGCCGTCGCCCCGGGCGGGGCGGTCCCCGCGGGCGGCGGCCGTGCAGAGGGCGAAGACGAGCAGGGCGCTGGCCGCCACGGCGAGGACGCCGAGCGCGGTCAGGACGCGGAGCCAGGTCACGGGAGATGCCTCCTGGGGACGGACGGTGCGAGAGGGGTATCGGCACGTCGGCCCCGGAGGTCGAGCGGACACGGGCGGTTTCGCCGGACGCCCCGCCGTGCCGGCGGGCGCGCACGCGGGCGCTGGAGGCGTCCGGGCGCACGCCGCCCTCCCGTGTACGCCCCCGGAGCGGTCCGCACGCCGACCTGCGCGCCCCGCGCCCTACCCTGTTCCCGTTCCCGTTACCTCTCCCGCTCCTGCTCCGGCTCCGGCTCCGGTCCCAGGCCTGGTCTCCGGCAGCAGGGCCCGCAGCGCGGCGAGGTCCGGCTTCCCCGTCTCGGCCAGCGGCAGCACCGGAAGCACCAGGATCGTCGCCGGATCGCAGCGCGGACCGCCGCGCTCCTGCATCCACCGGTGCAGCTGCTGCTCCGTCACCGGCGCCCCGGGCACGGTGGTCACCGCGGCGTGCACCCGCTCCAGCCGGTCGCGGCCGGTGGTCGCGAACATCACCGCCTCCCGCACCGCCGGATGTGCCAGCAGCGGCTCCTCGACGTCCTGCGGGTAGATGTTGTGCGCGTCCACGATCGCCATCGCGTCCCGTCGCCCTGCCACCGTCAGATAGCCGGAGCGGTCCAGGCGGCCGAGGTCGCCGGTATGAAGCCAGCCGTCCCGCAGGACCCGCGCGGTCAGCTCCGGGTCCCGCCAGTAGCCCGTCATCGCCGTCGGCGTCCGGACGCAGATCTCGCCGAGCGCACCCACCGGGAGCGGCGCGCCCTCCTCGTCCACGATCCGCACCTCGGTGTCGGGCAGGGGCCGCCCGGCGGTGCGGAGCAGCCGTGGATCCAGGTGCTCGTCCGGCGTCAGCCTGGTCACCGGACCGGCCTCCGTCAGGCTGTAGGTCTGGTGCATCACCCGGCCCAGCCGGCGGGTGGCCTCGGCCAGGCGCTCCGGCGCCGCCGCGCAGCCGGTGTAGGTGACGCGGCGCAGGCTCCCGGTGTCGGTCCCGGACAGCGCGGGGTGGTCGAGGACCTGGTACAGCAGGTGCGGCGGCAGGTAGACCCGCGACACCCGGTACCGCTCGATCGCCTCCAGCACCGCCCCGGCCGAGAACCCGTCCTGCAGGACGACCGTGCCGCCGGCCGCCAGCGCCAGGTCGGCCGTGGTGCCGCCGCCGTGGCCGAGCGCGGTGCAGAGCAGGAAGGTGGACGCGGCGATCAGCTCCGGTCGCGGAGGGCGGGCGAAGCGGCGCTGGACGCCCTTGGGCCGGCCGGTCGAGCCGGCGGTGAAGCGCACCGCCATCACGTCGTCCGGCCGGTACGCGGGGGCCAGCGGGGCTGAGGAGAGCGGGGCGGCCAGCTCCAGCAGGTCGGTGCCGAACGCGCTCGGACCGAGCGCCAGCGCGAGCGCCCCCGGTAGAGCGGCGGAGATCCGGCGCGTCGCATCGGTGCCGCCGGCCGGGTCGTCGGTGCCGCGGGCCGGGTCGAAGACGAGTGCCGCCGTCCGCGCGTCCCGGGCGAGGGCGATCCGCTCCGCCACCGGGCGGTCGGCGTGCAGCACCGCGACCCGGCAGCCGATCAGGTTCGCGGCCGGCCGTACCAGAAGCGCCTCGGGGGTGTTCCCGGCCAGCAGCGTGACCCCGTCACCGGGCCCCAGCCCCGCGGAGGCCAGCGCACGTGCCAGCCGGTACACCGCCTCCAGGCACTCGCCGGCGGTCACCGCCGCCTCCCCGTGGCGGATCGCCACCCGCTCCGGTGCGCGGGCCAGCCCGTCCAGCACCATGGCGGTGTACGTCGCCACCCCGGGCCCGGCCCCCGCCCCAGCCCCCGCCACCAGCGTCCCCGTCACGTCCCGTCCTCCGCCGGTACCCGTCCGTCCGAATCGCCTGACAGTCCATCACATCGCCGGCGGGCGCCGACGCCGGGTGCGGGGTGGCATGCCCCGCGGGGCGTCCGCGGGCGCGCCCGCGGGTCCGGGCACGCCGGCGGCGGGCCGGTGTTGTTAAGGTTCCGGCTCGGGCAGAGACGGGGATGTGACCACGATGAACAGGCCGACCACGCCGACCGCGCCGGGCGGGCAGACCGCGGAACGGCAGGGGGCGCAGGCAGCGATGGAACCGCAGGGCCTGGTCGACCTCCGGGGCGAGGCGGGGGCCGCCTTCGCCGTCCACTACCCGGCGGACGCCGTCGTGGTCGTCTCCGGCCTGCCCGGCAGCGGCAAGAGCACGCTGCTGCGCCGTTGGTCGGCGCAGGCCCCCGCGGCAGCCACGGTCGACCCCCGCGCCGTCCACGAGGCCTGTGAGGCGCTGATGCCGGCGGCCCTGCCGTACGCCGTCTACCGGCCGTGGGCGCGGCTGGAGCACTTCCGCCTGCTGCGCGCCTCCGTCCGCCGGGGCGGACCGCTGCTGGTGCACGACTGCGGCAGCCGGGCCTGGATGCGCCGCTGGCTCGCCCGCGAGGCCGCTGGCCAGGGCCGCGACCTGCACCTCGTGCTGCTGGACGTGGGCGCCGCCACCGCCCTCGCCGGGCAGCGCGAGCGGGGCCGCTGGGCGCCGCGCCGAGCCTTCGCCCGGCACCGCCGTGGGCTCGACCGCCTGATCGACGGGCTGACCCGGCACGCGCGGAGCGGGGACCCGACCCCTGTTCCCGAGGCGGCCTCCGTCCTGCTGCTCGACCACGTCTCCCGCTCGCGGGCCGCCGCCGCCCGCTTCGGACCGCCGCCCGCCGGGCGGTAGCGCCCGGCCCGGCCCGCCTCGGCTCGGCTCCGGCCCGCCTCGGCTCGGCCCGGTTCGGACGGACGGAGGGTCAGGAGGGGTGGCAGCGGCGGGAGTGGGTGGAGGGGAGACTGGGGAGGAAGTGATCAACCGATCCCCGTTCGCAGAGAGGCCACCACGCATGCCCGGCAGCACCGCCACCACGAGCCCCTGGTTCCGCCGCTTCCACCCCGCCGACACCGCGCCCGCGCGACTCGTCCTCTTCCCGCACGCGGGCGGCACGGCGACCTACTTCTTCGACTGGGCCGCCGAGCTGTCGCCGTACGCCGACGTGCTCGCCGTCCAGTACCCGGGCCGGCAGAACCGCTACCACGAGCCGGTCGTGGACTCGGTTGCGGAGCTGGCCGACGGCATCCACCGGGCGCTGCTGCCGTGGGCCGACCGGCCGCTGACCCTCTTCGGCCACAGCATGGGCGCGGCGGTCTGCTTCGAGGTCGCCCGCCGGTTCGCCGCCGGTGGCGGGCCCGCGCCGGTCCGCCTGTTCGTCTCCGGCAGCCGGGCGCCCTCCCGGCCCCGGGAGGAGGCCGTGCACAAGATGTCCGACGAGGAGCTGCTCGGGCGGGTGGCCGCGCTCGGCGGCACCGACCAGCGGGTGCTGGACGACCCGGAGCTTCGGGCGCTCGTCCTGCCGTCGCTGCGCGCCGACCACGCCGCGATCGAGACCTACCGCTGCGGGCCGGACGCCGTCGTGCCCCAGCCGATCACCGCGCTGACCGGTGATGCGGACCCGCGCGCCAGCCTGGAGGAGGTCCAGGACTGGGCCGGGCACACCACCGGCGGCTTCGAGATGCGGGTCTTCCCGGGCGGTCACTTCTATCTGGCGGAGCAGCGTCGCGCGGTGCTGGACGTCCTGGTGGAGCACCTGGAGGGGTGAGCGCGGGGCCCGGCCGGTCGGGGGCCGGTCCGGGCCCCGACCGGGTGGCTCCGGCAGTCCCGGTGGTGGCGGTCGGTGCACGGCTCGTGGCGGTCGGTGGGCGAAAGGGGTGGCTGATCGTCATGACATCAAAAGTTGACACTGTTGTGACAAGCCGTCATGCGTAAAGCCTTCCCCAAGTGTGCACGGTTCTGGCATGTTGCGTTCAACCCCTGCGTGATCCCCTCACACGCGGGCCGATCGGAGGACGCACTTGTCACCCCTGATATCCCGGCGGCTGGGCCGCCCGGCCGCCGCTCTCGCCGCGCTCTCGGCGATGGCGCTCGCCGCCCCCGCCACCCTCGCCACCGCGGCGGCCGCCGCCCCCACCGGCACCGCCCCCGCCTCCTCGGCCGGTGCCGACCGGGTCCCGGGCGCTCCCGCCGCCGCCCCGGCCGCCCCCGTCGTGCAGGCCGCGGCCGGCTGGGCCGCCGGGACCCGCTCGTACCTGGTCATCAGCGCCCCCGCCGACACCGCCGCCGCGAAGGCCGCCGTGACCGCCAACGGCGGTACGGTCTTCGCGAGTTACGACGCCATCGGCGTCGTCGTCGCCCACTCGACCTCGGCCTCGTTCGCCACCGCCCTGCGTGGCGTGGCGGGCATCCAGAAGGTCGGCGCGACCCGCACCTCCGACGTGCCGGCCGACGCCTACGCCCCCGCGCTGCCGGCCAACCCGGCCCAGTCGGCGACCACCCTCACCGAGTCCAACCGCTGGGACATGACCCAGATCAAGGCCGACCAGGCCTGGGCCGTGAGCACCGGTTCGCCGACCGTCAAGGTGGGTGTGCTGGACACCGGCGTGGACGACCAGCACCAGGATCTCGCGCCGAACTTCGACGCCGCCGACTCCGCCTCCTGCGCCTACGGCAAGGCCGACACCCGGGTCGGTGCCTGGCGCGACGTCGACACCCACGGCACCCACGTCGCCGGGACCATCGCCGCCGCCAAGAACGGCAAGGGGGTCGTCGGCGTCGCACCGGGCGTGAAGATCGCCTCGGTCCGGATCGCCGAGCCGAGCTCCACGCTGTTCTACGCCGAGAACACCGTCTGCGGCTTCGTCTGGGCCGGCGACCACGGCTTCAAGGTGACCAACAACAGCTACTACACCGACCCGTGGCAGTTCAACTGCCCCGACAACCTCGATCAGGCGGCCATCATCGAGGGCGTCAAGCGCGCCCAGGAGTACGCCGAGGGCAAGGGCTCGCTCCAGGTCGCCGCTGCCGGCAACTCCAACTACGACCTGGCGAACAAGACGACCGACTCGGAGAGCCCCAACGACTCCACCCCGGTCACCCGGACCATCACCAACGCCTGCATCGACATTCCGACCGAACTGCCCGGCGTGGTGACGGTCGCTGCCACGGGCAGCGGCAGCGGCAAGGCGTCCTACTCCAACTTCGGCCGGGGCGTGATCGACGTCGCGGCGCCGGGCGGTGACGGCGCGACCGGCGTCTACTCCACCCTGCCCGGCGGCAAGTACGGCTCCAAGAGCGGCACTTCGATGGCGTCCCCGCACGTCACCGGCGTGGCCGCGCTGATCGCCAGCGCCAACCCGACGTTCACCCCGGCCGACATCCGGGCCAAGCTGGCCGCCCAGGCCAACGACCTCGCCTGCCCCTCGGACAGTCGCTGCACCGGGACCACCGCGAACAACGGCTTCTTCGGCGAGGGCCAGGTCGACGCGCTGAAGGCGGTCGGCGGGAGCACCCCCCCGACCGGCAAGTACTTCGAGAACCTCGCCGACTACCCGATCACCGACAACGCCACCGTGGAGAGCCCGATCGCCGTCACCGGCGTGACCGGCAACGCCCCCGCCACCCTCAAGGTCGGCGTGGACATCAAGCACACCTACCGCGGTGACCTGGTGATCTCGCTGGTCGCCCCCGACGGCGCGGTCTACCTCCTGGAGGACTTCCCGAACGGGGACAGCACCGACAACGTCGCCAAGACGTACACCGTCAACGCCTCGGCGAGCGCGGCGAACGGCACCTGGAAGCTCCGGGTCGCGGACGGCGCGTCGGGTGACATCGGCACCGTCGACGCCTGGAACCTCACCTTCTAGCCGGCCCGGCAGCACCACCCACCTGCGCTCCGCCGCCCCCTCGGGCGGCGGAGCGCACGCCGTTGCGGCCGCCGGCCCGCTCGCGGCGCGGCCGGGTCGTGGCGCGGCCGGGTCGTGGCGCCGGCCCGCTGGTGGCGCCGGCTCCGGTCACGCGGTGACCCGGGCGACGAAGGCGGCGAGGTTGGCCTGCGTGCGCCGGATCTTCTCCTCGACGGTGAGCGACTCGTGCAGCCGGGTGCCGACCTCCCGCCTGCCGCGCACGTAGAGCGAGCAGGCGAGGTCGGAGCAGATGTACGCGCCGACGGAGTTGCCCTGCTTGCCGGCCTTCCCGGCCCGCGGCGCGACCAGCAGCGAGACGCCCCCGGTGTGGGTGGTGACGCAGAGCGAGCAGATGCTGCGTCGGGCCTGCCAGGCGGCGGCGCCGGAGGAGCGCAGCGCGACTGCCACCGTCCGGCCGTCCAGCTCGGTCGCGAGGTAGGCGCGGTCCGGGGCCTGCGGGTCGCGCCAGCCGAGGAAGTCCAGGTCGTCCCAGGGGCTTTCGGCCAGATCCCGGGGGACGTTCAGGCGTGACGCCTCGCCCTTGGTGCAGTTTACGAAGGCGGAACGGATCTCTTGCTCGGTCAGCATCTTCATAGGGGGCAAAGTAAATTACCTAGGGGTATTAGGCAAATGTATAGTGACCTCAGGCGATGAAGGGACCGGCATGGCGCGGGCAGGGCTGAACGCGGAACGACTCACCAGGGCGGGCGCGGAGCTGGCGGACGAGGTCGGCTTCGACAAGGTGACGGTCTCCGCGCTGGCGCGGCGCTTCGGCGTCAAGGACGCGAGCCTCTACTCGCACGTCAAGAACTCGCAGGACCTCAAGACCAGGATCGCCCTGCTCGCCCTGGAGGAGCTCGCCGACCGCGTCGCCGCCGCCCTTGCCGGGCGTGCCGGCCGGGACGCCCTGACCGCCTTCGCCAACGCCTACCGCGACTACGCCCACGAGCACCCCGGTCGCTACGCCGCCGCGCAGCTGCCGCTCGACCCGGAGGTGGCGCGCGCCAGCGCGGGCGTCCGGCACGCGCAGATGACGCGCGCGATCCTGCGCGGCTACGACCTCGCGGAGCCGGACGAGACCGACGCCGTCCGCCTGCTCGGCAGCACCTTCCACGGCTACGTGGCCCTGGAGCGCGCGGGGAGCTTCCGGCACACCCCGCGCGACACCGAGGACACCTGGTCGCGCATCCTCGACGCCCTCGACGCCCTCCTGCGTGCCTGGCCCAAGGCCTGACCATCCGTCCCTGCGTCCGCCCGCGCCCCGCCCGCGCGTCCGCCCGCCCCCTCCGCGCCTCCCTGCGTGCTACCGGAGCGGGAGCTCGACCCCGAGCTCGTCCACCGGCCGGGGGCCGTGGATGCGGCGCTCGGCCGCGGTGATGGGGACGTCGTCGATGCTCGCCTCCCGCCGCCGCATCAGGCCGTCCTCGTCGAACTCCCACAGCTCGTTGCCGTAGCTGCGCCACCACCGGCCGTCCGCGTCGTGCCACTCGTACTGGAAGCGGACGGCAATCCGGTCGCCGTCGAAGCTCCAGAGGCTCTTGCGCAGGGCGTAGTCCAGTTCGCGCTCCCACTTGCCCGTCAGGAACGCGACGATCTCCTCGCGCCCGGTGACGAACGTGTCCCGGTTCCGCCAAACCGAGTCCGGCGTGTAGGCCAGGGCGACCCGCTCGGGATCGCGGGAGTTCCAGGCGTCCTCGGCGGCCTGCACCTTCTGCAGGGCGGTCTCGTGCGTGAACGGCGGATAGGGCGGGCGGGCTTCGGTCATCACGGCCTCCTCGTGTCGAGAACGTACGTTCTCCATCAGGTGCGCCTACGATAGGAAACGATCGTTCTCAACGTCAAGGAGTCCCGCATGCCGGCCCCGATCACCGAGGAGCAGGCCCGTCTCGACCGCACGACCCTGCTCGACGCCGCGGAGCGGCTCTACTACGAGAAGGGAATCCAGGCCGTCGGCATGGACGAGGTCCGCGCGGCCTCCGGCCTGCCGCTGAAGCGCATCTACCGGCTCTTCGCCGCGAAGGAGGACCTCGTGGTGGCGGTGCTCCGGCGCCGCGACGAGCGGTGGCGCGGCCAGTTGGCCGCTCATGTGGAGCAGTTCGGCGATCCGCGGGAGCGGGTGCTCGCGGTCTTCGACTGGCTCGCGGGGTGGTTCGCGGAGCCCGGCTTCCGTGGCTGCGCCTGGATCAACGCCTTCGGCGAACTCGCCCCTTCCTCTGGGGCGGTGCTGGACGAGGTCCGGTCGCACAAGCAGGCGTTCCGCGACCAGATAGCACTCTGGGTCCGGGCCACCGGCCGGCCGGTGGCCGAACCGGTCCACCTCCTCGCCGAGGGCGCCATCGTCACCGCCGCCATCACCGGCACGCCCGCCCCGGCCACCCACGCCCGCGCCGCGGCCGCGGCACTGCTCACGGGCCCCTGACCCGGGGCGCTCCGGCGCCCCGGGCCGGGTGCGTCCCGGCAGGACGGCGCTCGTGCGTCCTGCTGCGGGCGTCGTCGGCGCTCGCGACGGCCGACGCCGGGTTTCGAGGACTCCGGTGGGGTCACCCGTGGAGTGGCGTCGCGTCAATTCGGTGACGAGGCTCGCCGCCGCGAGCGCCGGCGCGGCCCGGGGCGGGCGGGGTGCGGTGCGGCGGAGGACGGACCGGGTCAGGAGACGAGGTCGCTCGGGCGGATCCGGTAGACCTGCAGGTTGAGGCCGTAGTACTTGGTGGTCTCGCCCACCCACTCCATGCCGAGCCGCCGTGCCATGGCGATGGCCCGGGTGTTGGTCGGCCGTGCGACGGCGAAGAGCTCCTCGGCGTCCTGGGTGAACGCCCAGGCGATCAGTGCGCGCCCGGCCTCGGTCGCGTAGCCCTTGCCCCACGCGTCGGGGGCCAGCTGCCAGCTCATCTCCAGATCGTCCTCGAACGGCGGCAGCAGCCGGATCCCGAGACCGCCGACGACCGCGCCGTCCTCCTTGCGCTCGATCGCCCACCGCCCGCGGGGCGGCGGCAGGTTCGGCTGCGCCTCCTGCCAGGCCTGCAGGACGGACCGCATCGCGGCGACGTCCCCGACCCGGTCCATCACCGGAGTGAGCCAGCGGGCCACGTCCGGCGACCCGTAGATCGCCAGCGCCTGCTCGGCGTCCTCGACGGACCAGTTCCGGACGATGAGCCGGTCGGTGGTCAGCGAGACGTCCATGGTCCGCACCTCCTCGCACTCCCTGCTGGTCATCATGCCCTCGGTGCTCCGTGCCTGCGAGAGGAGGCGACGGGGGCGGCGGCATCGGCCGCGGGCCGATCCGGCGGCTCCGCGACCCGTGGTGACCGGGTCGCCTCCGTCGGCGACGGAGCGTGATCGCGCGGGCTGCACCACCCCCGGCAACCGGCCGTCGTGGATGACGGCGCGGCGCGGAGTGGTTGTTCGTTCGGAGTGGTTGTTCCCAGGGACATCCGCCGTAAGCGGCTCGCCCGCCGGACCGGGCGGCGTCGCGGCGGAGCCCCGGCGACGAGGGCTGCCGCCCAGGCGGCGGGCGGCTCGTTGGAGTGGGCATGGTCGGTGATGGCGGCGACGGCGCGGCCCGGGCGCCGATGGTGTGGGCGCTCGCGGTCCGCGAGGCGACGGACGGGCTGCCCCTCGCGGAGGTGATCGTCGAGGTGGGCCCCCGCCTGCACGGCGAGCTGCTGGAGAACGTCGTGGACAGCGGTTTCCTGCTCGCGGCCGGCGATCCGCCGGACACCACCGCCGTGGTGGAGGTGCGCGGGCCGTTGCTGGCCCGACTGGTGCTGGTGGGCGGACGGCAGATCTGGGAGCCGGCCTCCCCGGTGGTGGCCTCGCCGGGCTGGCTGGCGGCCGCCCAGGAACGGCTGGAGGTGGCCGTGATCGTGGTGCCGCCGGGGACGTGGCCGCCCGGGCTGATGTCCCTGCCGCCGCAGGAGCGGATCGATGCCTTCACCCGGAGCCTGGAGGAGGCCCGGGAGGACGGCCAGGCGCTGCACGGCGCGGCCCGGCTGGATGTCGGCCCGGTGGAGGACTGAGTGCTGGTCGGGCGGGATCGGTCAGGCGAAGACCGGTGGGGCGGGCCGGTGGGGCGGGCCGGTGGGCAGGGCCCGATCGGCCCGGCTCCGCGTGCCGGCACTGATCGTCGGGACGCCGCCGGTCCCAGGAGGGCGTCCGCTATCGCCGTTGATCAGCGCCGGACGGCCGACCTCAGCGCGCCGCGTCCGGCGAGGCGTGCCCGAGCGGGCCGGGGACCGGCGGCCCCGGTACCAGGGGCCCGCTGACGTGCTCGTCGTCGTCCGAGTCGAACGATGCGGTGATCGAGCTCGTACCCCACGAGACGATGCCGAGGATGAGGAACGCCACCAGGAGCCCGCGCCCGGCGCCGCTCAGCACCAGCGGCCGGGTCGCCGAGACGGGACCGCCCTCCACCTCGCCCGGCTCGTCGCCGAACAGCCGCTTCGGGTAGGCCGGGGTGAGCATCAGCAGGTACGCCATGTACCGCATCCGGTAGCGGAGGATCGCCGCGGTCGACTCGAACAACGGCTCGGGCATCCGCCCGAGCACCAGGACCACGATCCAGCTGATCAACGCGACCATCCACCACCCCGCGAACACCAGCCCCTGGAGGACCGCCGCCGGGATGACCAGGATGAGCCGGAAGAACACGGCGAGCCGGTTGAGCTCACCCGGCCGCAGCTCGACCTGCACGGGGTGTTCGGGGGTGCGGAACCGGAACGGCGGGTAGCTGTCGTGGGTGAGCATCAGGTAGGTGGTCACCCGGGTCTCGTACGGGACGTAGCCGGAGAGGTAGTCCGCCGCGAACACCGGCAGCCGCCCGAGGAAGAGCGCCCCGAACCAGCCGATCACGGCGACGAAGAACGCCACCACGGACAGCACCCAGACCACGATGAGCTGTGGGATCAGCAGCAGGATCCGGAACAGCACGGTCAGCCGGTTCTGCGGTCCGGGCTTCGGCATGTCCAGCACCGGCAGCCACTCGGTCGCAGAGGGTGGGGGTGCGGGGGGAGCCTGCCACATCCGGGCCTCCGGGTCTCGACACCAGGCGGGCGGCGGTCTGCCGCGACCTGCTCCGAAGATCGCAGCCGCCCGGCGGTTCCGCTCGCCGCACTGCGCCGCCCGGGCGATGCGGACTCCGTCGGCGCGGCGCACGGAGTGGGCTGGGCAGTGGTCGTGATCGGTCAGGAGAGGCCTGGGTTCGGCCAAGAATTCGCGTGAGGGCGGGCGGTTGTGGGCATCGGGCCATGGGTCGGGGTGGCGCGGGGAAGGATCGCACCGACGGCGGGCGTGCGGTCGCCCGACCCGTGGAGCTGTCATGACTCGGCCCTGCCGGGCTCACGCCGTGCAGGGCTCACCGATGGGGGTGCCCGGTTGCCAGCGTTCGACGACCCCGACCCTGACCTCGCCCCGGACCCTGACCTCGCCCAAGGCTCAGGCCTTGCCCAAGGCTCAGGCCTTGCCCAAGGCTCGGGCCTCGCCCAAGGCGCCGATGGGGCGCAAGGCTCCGGCTTCGGCGACCACGCCGACCACGATCTCGGCGCGCGGCTCCCGCACAGCGGCGACGACGCGCCCGCCGACCACCTCCTCGACCGCGGCGACCACCGCGACCACGTCGACCGCGTCGATCCCGCGCGGCCGGCCGAGGACGGGGACTGCGCGGATGCTCCCGCCCGCGTCGACTACGCCGACCTCGGCGAGCTCGCCGACTTCGACGCCTTCCTCCGGCTCTCCGCCGAGCTGACCGGCTTCGACGAAGCCGAACTGCGCGCGACCGGCATGGCGCACGAGCACCACCGGACCGTGCTGGCCCGCCGTGTCCGGGACGAGCACGGCCTCGTCCACCTCTGGTACGTCGGTGCATGGCCGGGCGAGGAGCCGTCCTCGGCCCGCGCCCACGACCAGGGGTTGATGTGGCGCACCTTCCACGGCTCCCCGCCCGGCACGGCCGCCCCCGGGTGCGGCAGCCGGGCCGAGGCCCCGCGCAAGGGCGGTGACGGGTGAGTCCGCGCCGGGACGCCTCGTCGTCGACATCGGGATCGCCGGTTGGCCGGTTGGCCGGTCGCCGAGCGGTTCGGTGCGCAGGGTTGGCGGGTCCTCCTCCTGGAGGCCGGAGCGCCGGTACCCGGCGACGCCGCCACCACGCGTGTCCGCCGCGCCGGCGGCACACCGTTCTCGCCGTGCCGGCGAAGCCCGGACGCACCGTCACCCGGCCCCGGTGACCTCGCCGGCCACCCCGACGGAGGCTTCACCCGCAGCGGCCACCTGACGTCGGTGCGCGCGCTGCCGTGGTCGACCGGCCGGCCGGCCCGGCCCGGCGCGGGGGCCGGCCGCCCGGTGGGCCCGGCACTTGCGAGGCGGTCGGGGATGTCGGGCAGGCGGCGACAAGGGGCAGGGCAGGAAAGCCGATCAGCCGAGGTACATCTTCGCTGTGGGAGTCGGCCGACTCCCTCCACGGCGACCGGGCGGATGGGCGCATGCCGATGTGCCGGAGTCGGCCAAGGCCCCTCACCCGGAAACTGCCTACCTCGCCGGGGATCGGCCCCCGGGTGTCCCCGGATGTGGTCCTGCTCCTCCGCCCTGTTCGACAGGGGCGGCGAGTGGGCTCTCCCGGAAGCGCTGAGATCTCGGATCCCCGCCGCCTGTCAGCGCCGGTCGGTGCTCAGGCCGTCCAGGACGAGGTCGAGGAGGCGTTCGGCCTGCTCTCGCTGTTCCGGCTTTCCCGAGGTGAGGGCGATGCCGGTGAGGGCGGCGAACATGTCGGTGGCGCCGATGTCGGAGCGGATGGTGCCGGCTTCGATGCCGGCGGCCAGCAGCGAGGTCAGGGCGGCCATCATCATCTCGTGGCTCTGGGCGTAAGGGTTGACGCCGGATTCGACGAGGGCGCGTAGGGCGTCGGCCATGCCGAGCTTGGCGGTCGCATAGTCGATGAAGCGGCCCGTCCAGGCGCGCAAGGCCTCGCGCGGGGCCAGCGTGGCGAGCAGGTCGGGGGCCGCGTCGCACAGCCGGATCAGCTCGTTGCGGTAGGCGGCCTCGATGAGGACCTCCCGGGTGGGGAAGTTGCGGTAGAGCGTGCCGGAGCCGACGCCGGCCTCCTTGGCGATGCGCTCCAGGTGCGCCTCCAGTCCCTCTTCGGCGAAGACGCGCACCGCGGCCGAGAGGATCTTGTCCCGATTGCGCTGCGCATCGGCCCGTAGCGGGCGCCCTGTCTCTCTGGCCATCCGCTGTCTCCCGTCGTCCCGAGCTTGCTAACCGGCGACGCCTCCACTTACAGTGAAGGAACTGGAGGCGCCTCCACTTCCACTCTAGGGCATGCAGGCTCGTCGGCCGCACACGAGCGCATGCGCGCCTCCGATCCACCTTCCCGGCGTAGCGCAGCCCCGGCCGCCGGCTCCGGGTGCAGCGGAGCAGGGCGCCGGCCCCACCTCTGCCGCGCCCTGGGCTGTCCCATCCGCACGACTCCCGCTGCGAACGCAGCACATGGCAATCCACTCATTCACAAGATCAGAGGATCAAAGGAGAAGAAGATGAGTCTCGCGCTCGAAGAGAAGGTCGCCGTCGTGACGGGCGGCGCGTCCGGGGTCGGCATGGGCATCGCCCAGGAGTTCGTCGCCAACGGGGCCCGCGTGGTCATCACCGACCTGCACCAGGAGGCGCTCGACGAGGCGGTCGCGGCGATCGGACCCAACTGCTCGGGGATCGTGGCCGACGTCACCAGGCTCGCGGACATGGAGGCCGCCTACCGACAGGTGAAGGAGCGTCACGGGCGACTCGACGCCGTCGTGGCCAACGCCGGGATCGGCGCGCACGCCCCGCTCGGCGCCATCACCGAGGAGCAGTTCGACCGGACCTTCAATGTCAACGCCAAGGGCGTCCTCTTCACCGTTCAGCCCGCGCTCGCGCTGCTGCCGCCCGGCGGTACCGTCGTCATCATCGGTTCCACGGCGTCCATCCAGCCGCCGCGCGGAATGAGCCTCTACGGCGGCTCGAAGGCCGCGGTACGCAACTTCATCCGGGCCTGGATCCAGGACACCAAGGGATCGGGCATCCGGATGAACATCCTCAGTCCCGGCGCGGTGGACACCGACTCCCTGCGCAGCGCACTGGCGATGGCTCAGGGAGCCGACCACGTCGACGCCGCCGTCAAGACCATGGGTGAGGGCAACCCGACCGGACGGATCGCCGACCCGCGCGAGATGGGGAAGGCCGCGGTCTTCCTCTCCAGCGACGCCTCCAGCTTCATCACCGGAGTCGAACTCTTCGCGGATGGCGGCATGGCACAGGTGTGAGCCCCCAGCCCGGTGATCCGGCGATCGGACGGCCCGTCCGTTGCACTGGCTGTGGTGTTCAAGGCCGTCGAGTCCGCCCAGCCCGCGGCGTGCGATCACCGGAGCCCAGCTCGTGCCACTCGTGTGCGCGGACGCACGCTTCGAGAACGGTCGGCTGGTCGAACACACCGATCCGGATGATCCGGACCGGACGCGTCGGTCGGATCGAGGAGCTGCCGGCGCCGCCCCCGCCGCCCACGTGTCTGCCCGCGCCGCTGCCGGCGTCGCCGCCCACGACACGGTCCGCCCGCTCCGCCCGGCCGGTCCGACCGGCGCCGACCTCACGCCCGCACCGCCTCGCGCACGAGCGGCCGGACGATGTTCCGCTCCAACAGCTCGGTGGACTCCCGGACACCGATCGGCCGGCTGTCACCGCCGGCGGCCGGCAGCCGGCCGTCGGCGACCTTCAGCCCGGCCAACGCCTCGTCCATCGCGCGGTGGGCCGCGAACAGGCAGGGCGTGCTGTAGATCGCGACGTCCACGCCGAGCGAGGCCAGCTCGGAGAGCGACAGGCGCGGCGACTTGCCGCCGGCGATCTGGTTGAAGAGCAGCGGCTTGTCGCCGACCACCTGGCGGATGCGCCGGATCCACTCCTCGCTGCGCACGCCGTCCACCAGGACGACGTCCGCGTCGGTGGTCGCCAGCGCCTCGGCGCGGCGCAGGATGTCATCCTCCTCGGTGGCGTCCGTCCGGGCGACGACCACCAGGTCGGTGCGGCTGGCGAGGACCTGGTCCAGCTTCTCCAGGTACTCGTCGAGCGGGAGCACCTGCTTGCCGTCGGCGTGGCCGCAGCGGCGCGGGCGCTTCTGGTCCTCGAGGATCACGCCGGAGGCGCCGATCCGCTCCAGCCTGCGCACCACGTGGCAGGCCACCTCGGCGTCGACGTAGCCGTCGTCGATGTCGACGAGGAGGTGGTGGCCGGGGAAGGCGCCGCGCAGCCGCTCGACGAAGGCGACCATGTCGGGCCAGGCGATGAATCCGATGTCGGGCAGGCCGTAGTAGGACGCGGCGAATCCGAAGCCGGAGACGAACATGCCGTGGTAGTGCCCCGCCGCAATGGACGCCGAGTACATGTCGTAGACGCCGATCAGCGGCGTCGTCCCGGGGGCCGCGATCTCCTCCCGGAGCCGCTGTCCGTAGCCGCGGCCCGCTTCCGTCCGTCCGTGAAGCAACGCCTTCTCCTCTGCTCGAAAGGGCGGGACTTTGCCTCGACTTGGCCATTCCCGGGGCCAACTGAGGTGTTCTCACTATGCGACCTTTAATGTTCCGTGGGCAAATCTTTAAAGGAAGTTCGCTCGCTAGAGTGATATGCCATCAGTTCATAGGAATGACGGACCGGGCAGCCGGTGGGGCGCCGGCGCTGCCGGAGACGCCCGCTCACCGTCCGACCGCCCGCCGACCGCCCGGACCGTCCGCCGACCGCCCCGCCGATCGCGTCAGAGCCGCAGCCAGCCGCCGACGACGTGCCAGTGGCCGCCCTCCCGCAGGTGGTCGACGATGGCGCGCTGGAGGGCCGTGTCCCGCGGCAGCTCCTCCAGCGGTCCGTCGGCAGCGCCGAACACGTACCGCAGCGGGTTGTCGTCCTCGGGTGCGCCGGGCGGGCCGAGCGGGGCGAACCGCCGCTGGAACCGGACGATGTTGGAGTCCGCCGGCAGGTAGTCGGCGAGTTGCGGGTCGAGCAGCCAGGAGAAGACGCAGGCCGTCGGGTACGGCTCGGTGGGGTGGTGGCGGGCGAAGAAGCCACGGGCCCGGGCGAACGAGCGCTCGCAGGCCTCGGGGGAGAGCGGGCCGCGGTGGGCGGGGACGTGCAGTTCGAGGGTCCACGGGCCGAATCCCGCGGCCGCGGCGGCCTCGGCGTCCGGACCGGTGAGCCGCTTGCGCTGGAACTGGAGCCGCCCGAGCTGGTAGAGCTCGCCGCGGAAGTGCAGGGTCAGCCAGGCGGGATTGCGGAGACCGCTGCGGCCGTCCCGGCGCCGGCCGAGGGCGAGGTGGCGGCCCAGGTCGGCCAGGGTCGCCCGGGACACCTCGGCCCGGATCCCGAGCGCGCGGTGGTACGCCCGGGTGTGGGGCGCGAGCGCGACCAGGAGCAGGGCCGAGAGGTAGTCGCCGCCGTCCGAGCCGGCCGGCCAGCCGCCCCGGAGCCCGGACGGTCGTCCGACCGTGCCGATCGCCGCGACCTGGGCGCGCAGCTCCTCGCCGAACTCGCCCCGGAGGCAGGGATCCCGGGCCAGGCGGCGGTGCGCCGCGAGCAGGCCGTTCACGTCCTCGAAGGGCACGCCGAGGGCGAGCAGCGCCTCCGGCAGTGCCTCCGAGTCCGGCAGTCCCTTCGGCTCCAATCCGCCTCCTCCTGGCCTGCCGCCGCGTCGGCTGCCGCCCTGGTCGGCGGACCCGGCCGCCGACCAGCCCCCGTCGGCCTGCCGGTCCGCAGACCCTACCGGGGAACCCCGCCGCGCTGGAGGTCCGCGGCCGAGCGGGCGAGCGCGGGGCTCAGCGCAGAAGGGTGAAGGCCAGCGCGCACACGCCCCCGAGCGCCGTTCCGGCGAGGACCTGCGCTGGCGTATGGGCCCTGAGCACCAGCCGGGACCAGCCCGCAGCCAGCGGAACGGCTGCTGCCAGCGGCAGCACGCCAGGCCCGAACGCCAGCGCGAGGACCATGGCCGTGCCGCCGGCCACCGCGTTGTGCAGCGAGATCTGCCACCACACCGTGACGGCCAGCGCCGACGCGAGGCCGGCCAGCATCGCGACGACCAGCGCTCCGACCTCGGTGGGGGCGTGCAGGACGCGCAGCAGGGCGACACCGGCGACCACCGACAGCAGGCTCGCGCCCATCGGCACGACCCGCTGGCGGCGGATCCGGATGTGCCGGTCGGTGAGAGCGCCGCGGCGCACGCCCCACGAGATGAGGCCGATCGGCACCACCCCGCAGAACAGCGCCGCGAGCAGGCCCCAACCCGCGCCGGACCAGTCCGCGGTGCTGTGCGCGCCGACGAGCAATAGCAGCGCGATGACCAGATGGGCCGGGGCCAGCGCCTCGGTGACCAGCCGCGCGACCCGCTCGCGGAGCGTCGCGGCGGCGTAGGCCGGAGGCTCGGGCGGCACGAAGGCGCTCACCGGGGTGCCCCGGAGCGCACCGGCGGGCGGGACCACGGGTCGACCGGCGGGCGGTTCGTCGGCCGGGGCGCGGGCGGGTGGGTCACGGGCACCGCCTCAGCGTACCGACCCCGCCGGGCCCGCCTCGGGCCTCTCCGACCCGCCGCGCCCGCCTCGGGCCTCTCCGACCCGCCGCGCCGCCCGCCGCGCCATCGACGCGCGGCCCCCGACGCGCGGCCACCCGACGTCCGGTTTCGACACCCGCGCCCAGACGCCCGGCCTCGCCGCTACGCCGACGGGACTCGGCCGCTCCCGCGCGCCGCACGTGCCGTCCGCAGCGCCCGCCGGACGGCGCGGGTGGCGATCGGCGGCAGCAGGTCGAGCGCGAGCCGCCGGGGCGCGGACCGGGGCGGCGCCGACGGCGCGGGGGCGGCGGGCCGGTTCAGGCGGACGACGCGGGCGCCCGCGATGGTGTCCTCGTCCACCGCGTAGCCCTCGGCCCGCCAGTCCCGGGCGAGCAGGGTCCGCTGGGCCGCCTCGGCGTCGCCCCACGTCCCGTAGAACTTCATCGGCGTCAGCAGGACCGGCTTCAGGCCACCGGTGAAGACCGCCTGCCAGACCGCCGCGGAGACACCGGGGGTGTGCTCCGAGCGGTAGTCGTCGAGGGCCACCAGCCCCTCGTCCGCCAGTGCCGCCCGGGCCACCTCGATGTCCCCGGCCACGTGCTCGTACAGATGGGAGGCGTCGATGTGGACGAACCGGCAGCTCCCGGCGGGGATCCGGCCGTCGGCCAGGACGGAGGTGGGAGCCTGGACGATCTCCGGCAGCTCGGGGTGGAAGGCGAGGTAGTTCGCCTCGAAGGCCGTCCGGGTGAGGGTCTTCCGGTACGACATGATCATCTCGGCGGCGTTGTCGGCGTCCCCGGCCTCGGAGTCGAAGAGGTCGCAGACGGTCAGCCGTTCGCCCGGCTGCAGGTGGTCGCCGAGCAGGACCGCGCTGCGGCCGAGGTAGGCGCCGAGTTCGAGGATGTCGCCGGTACGGCCGGCCGCCGTCTGGGCGGCCAGGAGATGGCCGAAGGCCTCCTGGTCGACCTGGAAGAACCAGCCGGGGATGGCGTCCCGCGTGAGCGGTGCGGGGCGGACGGTTGCGGGCTCGGCAACGGGCACAGCGGCCTCCAGGGGTGCGGGCAGTGCCCGGACGCGCAGACGGCTCACCCCGCGGGGTGCCGCGGGTGTGAGGCGGATCATCATAGCTACGGCGGGGCCCGGTTGCGCCAGGCCCGGAACCCGGTTCTCCGCACAGCATTTCGCGTTTCGGCAGGGTGCGCCGCGGACGGTCCCGCGCAGGCCGACCGCTCCGCAGGCCCGGCCCCCTTCGCGGCCCGGCCCGACCTGTTCGGTCCTCTGGCCCGGCCCCGTCCTGCGGACCCCGGGCGAGTCCGTCCTCCCCGCCGTGTCCCGACACCCCGGCCCGCACCACCAGGCCCGGCCGCAACGGCTTCACCCGGCCGGGTATCCGGCGGGCGGGCTGCGGGCGGGCTGCGGGCGGGCTGCGGCGCAGCGGGCCCGCACCGCGGTCAGCGGGCCGTGGTGGCGCCGTCCTCCAGCTCCGCGATCGTCTCGGCCAGCCACGCGCGCTCGGCCGCGCTGGACGCCCGGGCGACCAGCAGCATGCCGCGCCGGAACGGGTTCAGCTCCCGCTCGGCGGTGACGGGGCGGCCGTCGGCGTCGTAGAAGAAGCTGCTCGGCGCCTCCAGGAACGCCAACCGCCGGCGCAGCACCGCGGCCTGCCGGGCCGGGTCGGTGAGGCGGTCCAGGAAGGTCGCGACGGTGAAGAAGCGGATCTGGTCGGAGATCTCCACCTCCTCCGGATCGGAGAGCCGGCGCTCGAGCTCGGCCCGGCCCTCGGCGGTGAGTTCCAGGACCTGCCGGGCTGCGCCGCCGCTGCCCGGCTCGCTGCGCCGGACCAGCAGTCCGGCCTTCTCCAGGCGGGTGATGGCGGGGTAGAGCGCGCCGTCGCTGACCGGGCGCACGTGGCCGGTCAGGCCGGTGATGCGGGACTTCAACTCGTAGCCGTGCAGGGGCTCGTCGTACAGGAAGCCGAGGATCGCCAGGGTCAGCACAGTCGAGGCCCTTCCGTCGTCGCGCGCTCTGTCCGGGGATCATGCTACCTCTTGCCGAGGTGCCTCGTTTAGAGGTATCTCTATTCGAGGCACTGATGGCGCCGGGCCGATCGGGCCGCTGAAGGGGGGAATCATGCGCGGACACCTGCCGCGGCTGATCGGACTGGCCGGGCCGGTCTACGGGGAACTGCTGTCCGGGGTGGTCGCCTCCGTCATCGGCACCTTCTGGGTGGCCGGTCTGGGCGGCTCCGCCGTCGCCGCCGTCACCCTCGCGGGAACCGTGGAGAACCTGCTGCTCGGCCTCGTCCTCGTGGTCTCCTCCGGCACCACCGTCCGGCTCTCGCACGCGCTCGGGGCCGACGACCCCGCGGCCGCCGGCCGCACCGCGCGGGCGGCCTGGCGGCTCTGCGCGGCCGGCACCCTCCTGCTCGCCGTGCCGGGCTTCCTGCTCCGCGAGCACCTCGCGGGGGTCTTCCTGGGCGGTGCGGCGGCCGGCCTCGCCGCGGACTACTTCGCGGTGGCCTTCCCCGCCTTCGGGCTCTTCTTCGGCCAGCGCGTCGCCGACGAGCTGTTCAAGGGCGCCGGCGACACCCGCACGCCCATGCGGATGGCCCTGCTCTCCAACGCCCTGCTGCTGCTCCTCGACCCGCTGCTGATCCTCGGCGCGGGCCCCCTCCCCGCCCTCGGCGTCACGGGGGCGGCCCTCGCCCTGGCCCTCTCCCGCGCCGTGGCCTTCGCCGTCACCCTGGTGCTCCGCCGCCGCCGGCGGACGCCCGCGCCGTCCGGCGGGACGGGCTCGACGATGCGCGGGATCGTCGCCGCCGGAGCGCCGTTCGGCCTGGACTTCACCGCCCGGATGGGCGTGGGCACGGTGCAGCTCGGCCTGGTCGCCGCCTTCGGCGTCCCGGCCGTGGCGGGCTACGGCGTCGGCTACCGCGTCCTGCTGATCGTCACCATGGCCTTCTACGCCGTGCGGCAGGCCGCGGTGATCGAGTCCGCCCGGCTCGCCGGCGGGGGCGACACCGCGGCGCTGCGCACCCTCGGCCGGGACACCGCGCGGCTGGCCGCGGCACTCGGGGCCGGCGCCGCCGTGCTCTGCGCGGTGCTCGCCGTGCCGGTGACGGCGCTGTTCACCGACGACCCGGCGGTGGCCGGCGAGGCGGTCGGGTTCCTGCGGATGGCGGGCCTCTACCTGCTGCCGTACGCGCTGGTGGTGGCGCTCGGCGGGGTGTACCAGGCCTCCGGCGCGGGCCGGCCGCTGGTGGTGGCCGTGCTGCTCGGCCTCGGCGTCCAGCTCGGCGCCGGGGCCGCCCTCTCCGGCCCGCTCGGGGTGGACGGCCTCTGGGCCGGCATGACGGTGGGCGCGGTGGCCCAACTCGCCCTGATGCGACTGCTGGTCGGTCGCCGCCCGGTGGTGCCGGTGGTGGCAGGCGCGGAGGTGCCGGCCCGCGGGCCGGCGGTACCGGCCGAGCGGGTGCTGGAGATGGCGGACTGACCCGGCGGGAGGCCCCGGCGCTGCACCGCCCCGGCTCCGGGTCCACCGCACCGGCTCCGGGTCCCACCACCCGGCGCTACACCTCGACCGCGGTGGTGGCCGGTGCGGCCTCCGCGGGCTCCTCCGCCCGGCCGGACGAGGCCGGGAGCCGGAGGGCGAGCAGGGCGCCGGCTGCTGCGGCGGCGGCGAGGGCCAGGAGGGCGGGGCCCATCGCCGCCGTGAGCGGCCGGCCCGCCGTGAGGGTGGTGGCGGCGGCCACGCCCAGGACCGGGCCGACGTTCATGGCGGTCTGCTGGAGGCCCCCCGCGACGCCCGCATCGGCCACCGACGCGTCGCGGACGAGGACGGCGGTGGCGGTGACCATCACCGTCCCGAACCCGGTGCCCAGCAGCAGGAAGCAGCCGCAGACCACCGCCGTGGGCGAGCCCTGGTCGAGCCGGGAGGCCAGCAGGACGCCCAGCGTGACCAGCAGCGCCCCGGCGACCACCGTGCGGCGCGGTCCGTGGCGGCGCATCAGCCCGGCCGAGGCCGGGGCGGCCAGCACCATGGCCACCGCGAGCGGTAGCGCTCGGAGCGCACTGCCGAGCGGGTCCAGGAGGAGTACCTCCTGCAGGTAGTACGTCCCCAGGAACAGGGTGCCGAAGACCGCCGCGGAGGCTGTGAGGAGCACCCCGAGCGCGGAGCCGACCGTCGCGGAGCGGAGCATGCGGGGCGGCAGCAGCGGGCGGGCCGTCCGCCGCTCGTGCCGGACGAAGGCGGCGCCGAGCAGGGCGGCGGCGAGGAGCCCGAATGCGGTGACCGCGGACCAGCCGCGGTCGGGGATGCCGACCAGGGCGTGCACCAGGCAGGCCAGTGCCGCCGCGAGCAGGCCCGCGCCCGGCAGGTCGAGTCCGGGGGCACGGTCGGTGGGCGGCTGTGGCAGGCGGACCAGCAGGGCGGCGGCCCCGACCGCGACGGCGGGTGCGACGGTCAGGAAGAAGACGGCCCGCCATCCCAGGTGGGCGGTCAGGGCGCCGCCGGCCACCGGCCCGGCGGCGGCCGCCAGACCGATCGCGCTGGTGCGCAGCGCGATCGGCAGGGCGAGCCGGTCGGCGGGGTAGGCGGCGCGCAGCATGCCGAGCGTGGCGGGCTGCAGCAGCGCCCCCGACACCCCCTGGACGGCGCGCAGTGCGATGACCCACCCGACGCCGGGCGCCAGGCCGATCCCGGCGGAGGAGGCGGCGAAACCCAGCACGCCCGCGGCGAACACCCGTTGGTGGCCGTAGCGGTCGCCGAGGCGTCCGGCCAGGACCAGCAGGCCGGCCACCGCGATGAGGTAGGCGGTGCTGGTCCACTGCACCTGGGCGAACGTGGCGTGCAGTTCGCGCTGCATGCTGGGCTGCGCGACGGTGAGCACGGTGCCGTCGAGGGCGACGATCGCCGCGCCGGTGATGCTCCCGGCCAGCACGAGCCGGCGGCGCCCGGCCGCGGTCACCGGGTCTCCGGACCGAGGTGGGCGACGAGGGCGGCGTCCAGCAGGGGGCCGATGTCGTCGCTTCCGGAGGCGAGCCGGAGGCTGCCCCAGGAACGGAGTTGGGCGAGCCCGTGCAGGTTGGCCCAGAGTGCGGCGGTGGCGTCCGCCGGCCGGACGCCGGTGGGCGTGCCGAGCTCCCCGACCAGCCGGACGAAGATCTCGAACAGCGGGAGAGTGGTGGCCCGCAGGCCGATGCCGCTGCCCTCCAGCACGTCGTGACGGAACATCAGGTCGAACATGCCGGGCTGGTCGGCCGCGAAGTCCAGGTAGGCGCGGGCGAGCGCGGCGATCCTGGCGCGCGGGTCGCGGCCGCTGCCCCCGCTCCCGTGGCCCGGGCCCGGGACGGCGTCGTCGGCGCGGGTCAGCGCAGCCGCCAGTTCGCCGAAGCCGTGCCGCGCGATGGCCGCCAGCAGTTCGACGTGGGTCGCGAAGTGGCGGCGCGGCGCGCCGTGCGAGACCCCGGCGCGCCGGGCGATCTCGCGCAGGGTGAGCGCGTGCACGCCTTCGAGGGTCACCAGTTCGACCCCGGCGGTCACCAGCCGGGCGCGCAGGCCCGTCTCCTGATCATTCATGGGCACTGTCTACCAGTCCGCGTAGACACTGTCTACCTGCCGGGGGACTCTGGTGAGCGGGCGTCAGCGCGTCGACCGGGGTGGCGGACTCCTCGGCGGTCAGTCGGAAGGCCCGGTCAGTCGGAAGGCCTGGGAGAGCCGCCAGGGTCGTCGGAGCGGCCCTGCCGGAGGTGGGGGGCGGGCGGTCCGTGGCAGCACGAGGCACCCCGGTCCGCCGCCGCCTTACGACGGGCACCGGACCGGGGTGCAGGGGCTCACTGGCGCGGGCGGCCGGCGGACGCCGGCGGCGCCTCGGGCCGGCCGTTACTGCGGCGGCTGCTCCCGGAACTGGTCCTTGACCTTCTCCTGGGCGGTGTCCACCTGTCCGGCGTACTTGCCCTGCGTCCGCTCGTCGACGCCGTCGCCCGCTCGGTCGACGGCCTTCTCGGCCTGCGACTCATGGCCCTTCAGCATCTGCTTGAGCTTATCCATCATGGACATGCGGTCACGCTCCCGGATGAGATGCCCCCACCTCTCCAGGATCGCCGCCGTCGGCGGTGGCCGCATCCTGTCAGCTTGCGCGTCGGGGTTGGCAGTCCGGCGCCGAGCATGTCAAATCGGGAGTCCACCGACTGCCGAAAGGACGCGCCTTGAAAGCTCGGACACCCCGCCCGACCGCTCCGACCGCTCCGCACGCCTCGACCCCGCGGACCGGGCGCGCCCCGGCCCCCTCGGCCCGGCGGGTCGCGGGCGCCTCGCTGGCGGTGGCCGCCCTGGTGACCCCGCTGCTGCTGGTCGGCACCGGCAGCGCGTCGGCCGACCCCGACCCGGCGCACAAGGGGGCGAAGCTGGCCGCCCGACTGGTCGAGGAGAGCACCGCCGACGGCGCATACCGGACCCTGCGGGAGTTCCAGCGGATCGCCGACCGCAACGGCGGAAACCGGGTGGCGGGCTCGCCCGGCCACGACCAGTCGGCCCGCTACGTGTACGAGCAGGCCCGCCGGGCCGGCCTGAAGGTGTCGCGGCAGGAGTTCGAGTACACGTTCTTCCAGGAGCTCACGGAGCGGCTGAGCGTGGTCTCGCCGCGGGCCGAGGACGTCAGGATCAAGGCCATGACCTACTCGGCCGGTGGCCCCGAGGGCGGCCTGACGGCCCAGCTGGCGGTGGTCCCGGTGGACGCCACCACCGGGTGCGAGGCGGCCGACTACGCGGCCGGCGCGTTCGCCGGGCGGATCGCCCTGATCAAGCGCGGCGGCTGCAGCTTCGCCGTCAAGCAGGCCGCGGCGGCCGACGCCGGCGCGCTCGCCGCGATCGTCTACAACAACATCGAGGGCGACCTCAACGGCACCCTCGGCGACCCGGCGTCCGGACGGATCCCGACGGCCGGCACCACCAAGGCGGCCGGCGAGTCGCTCGCCGCCGAGGCCGCCTCCGGCCCGGTCACCGTCACCCTGGACCTGCGCACCTTCATGGAGAAGCGCACCACCTGGAACGTCATCGCCGAGACCCGCGGCGGTGACGACGCCGACACCGTCGTGGTCGGTGCCCACCTGGACTCCGTGGTGGCGGGCCCGGGCATCAACGACAACGGCTCGGGCTCCGCCGGCATCCTGGAGGTCGCCAGGAACATCGCCAAGCGGCCGGTGAAGAACAAGATCCGGTTCGCCTGGTGGTCCGCCGAGGAGTTCGGCCTCAAGGGCTCCGAGGCCTACGTGAAGTCCCTCTCCGAGGCCGACCGGAAGAAGATCCGGCTCTACCTGAACTTCGACATGATCGCCTCGCCCAACTCCGCCCAGTTCGTCTACGACGGCGACGACTCCGACCACGTCGGCTCCGGCCCCGGCCCGGACGGCTCCGCCCAGCTGGAACGGCGCATCACCGACTACCTGGACCGCCGCGGGCTCCCGCACGAGGGCACCGACTTCACCGGCCGCTCCGACTACGGACCGTTCATCGACGCCGGGATCCCGGCCGGCGGCACCGACACCGGGGCCGAGATCGTCAAGTCCGCCGCCCAGGCGGCCCGCTACGGCGGCACCGCGGGCGTGGCCTTCGACAAGTGCTACCACCAGGCCTGCGACGACCTCGGCAACCTCGACCTCAAGGCCTTCGACGTCAACATCGACGTCATCGCCGACTCGGTCGGCACCTACGCCTGGGACCTCTCCTCGCTGCACGTGCCGGTGCCGCCGCAGCACACCGACGGCCAGGCCGGCAGCGGCGGCGGCCTGCACGAGGGCCACGCGCACGAGGTCGATGCCTGACCCGGGACCGGCACGCGCGGTACGGGCGTGAGGGCCGGGGTCCGCCCCCGTCCCGCCCTGCCCGCGGCCCCCTCCCGCACCGCCCCGGCCCGGTACGACCGCCGGCGGCCCCGCCCCGGGGGCCGTCGGCGACCCCGGTCGGGTGCCGTTCGCCCGGGGTCCGGTGGGTGCACGAAGCCGGGGCCTGACACCATGGCACCGAGATCACGTGACCGTGACACCCTCGGAGGAGCTAGCACCATGAGCAGCACGCACTACGACGTCGTCGTCCTCGGCGCGGGCCCCGGCGGCTACACGGCCGCCGTCCGCGCCGCGCAGCTGGGCCTGCGCACCGCCGTCATCGAGGCCAAGTACTGGGGCGGCGTCTGTCTGAACGTCGGCTGCATCCCCTCCAAGGCCCTGCTGCGCAACGCGGAACTGGCGCACATCTTCACCAAGGAGGCCAAGACCTTCGGCATCAAGGTCGAGGGCCAGGTGAGCTTCGACTTCGGTGAGGCCTTCCGCCGCAGCCGCTCGGTCGCCGACGGCCGGGTCAAGGGCGTCCACTACCTGATGAAGAAGAACGGCATCACCGAGTACGACGGCCGGGGCACCTTCGTCGACGACCGCACCCTGCAGGTCGCGCTGACCGCCGGCGGCTTCGAGATGGTCACCTTCGACCACTGCATCATCGCCGCGGGCGCCACCACCCGCCTGCTCCCCGGCACCAGCCTGAGCGACCGCGTGGTCACCTACGAGGAGCAGATCCTCACCGAGGAGCTGCCCGGCAGCATCATCATCGCGGGCGCCGGCGCCATCGGCGTCGAGTTCGCCTACGTGCTGCACAACTACGGCGTCAAGGTGACCATCGTCGAGTTCCTGGACCGGATGGTGCCGCTGGAGGACGCCGAGGTCTCCGCCGAGCTGGCCAAGCAGTACCGCAAGCTCGGCATCGAGGTGCTCACCTCGACCCGCGTCGACTCGATCGACGACAAGGACCCGGCCGCCCCGGTCCGGGTCACCGTCACCGCCAAGGACGGCCAGCAGAAGGTCCTGGAGGCCGACAAGGTGCTCCAGGCGATCGGCTTCGTGCCGCGCGTGCACGGCTACGGCCTGGAGAACACCGGCGTCAAGCTCACCGAGCGCGGCGCGATCGCGGTGGACGGCCGCGGCCGCACCAACGTCGAGCACATCTTCGCGATCGGCGACGTCACCGCCAAGCTGATGCTCGCCCACGCGGCCGAGTCGATGGCCGTGATCGCGGCCGAGACCATCGGCGGGGCCGAGACGATGGAGCTCGACTTCGTGATGATCCCGCGTGCCACCTACTGCCAGCCGCAGATCGCCAGCTTCGGCTACACGGAGGCGCAGGCCCGCGAGCTCGGCTACGACGTCAAGGTCGCCAAGTTCCCGTTCACCGCCAACGGCAAGGCGCACGGCCTCGGTCACCCGACCGGCTTCGTCAAGGTGATCTGCGACGACAAGTACGGCGAGTTGCTCGGCGCCCACCTCATCGGCCCCGAGGTCACCGAGCTGCTGCCCGAGCTGACCCTGGCGCAGCAGTGGGACCTCACCGTGCACGAGGTCGCCCGCAACGTCCACGCCCACCCGACCCTGGGCGAGGCCGTCAAGGAGGCCATCCACGGCCTGGCCGGGCACATGATCAACATGTGACGCGGCCCACGCGCACGCCGCCTCCGGGGCCCGGCCCGCATCACCGCCGGTGGTGCGGGCCGGGCGCCCAGTGGTCCGCGTTCGGGGAGCGCGGCGGGTCGTCCGGAAGAATGCGGGCGTGACCGATGCGACCGATGCGACCGATCCGACCGATGCGACCGAAGCGACCGATCCGACCGAAGCGACCCGAGCGAGCGACGTGTCCGGCGGGACCGGCGCGGCCGGCGCGGCCGATGTGACCCTGAACCTCTGGAGGCGGCGACTCGGCGAGGTACCCGCCACCGTCTGGGAGCGCACCGACCTGACCGTGCTGATCCTCGCCGACAACGGCCTGACCGAACTGCCCTCCGCCATCGGCCGGTTGCAGCGGTTGCGGACCCTCGACCTCGGCCACAACGCGCTCACGGCAGTCCCCGCGGAGCTGGGCGACCTCACCGGACTGGCCGACTTCCTCTACCTGCACGACAACGCGCTGACCCGGCTCCCGGACGAGCTCGGCCGCCTCGCCGCCCTGCGCTACCTCAATGTCGGCGACAACCGGCTCACCGAACTCCCCGACACCGTGGGCGACATGACCGCACTGGTCGAACTGCGGGCGCAGCACAACCGGCTCACCGCACTGCCCGACACCCTCGGCCGACTCCTTCGTCTGCGTGAACTCTGGCTGCGCGGCAACGCGTTGACCGCACTGCCGCCCTCCGCCGCCGGGCTGACCGAGCTGCGCGAGCTGGAGCTGCGGGACAACGCCTTCACCGAGATCCCGCCCGTCCTGGCCGCACTGCCGCGGCTGCGCCGACTGGACCTGCGGAGCAACCGGATCACCACGCTGCCGGACTGGCTGACCGAGCTGCCCGCCCTGGAGAAGCTGGACCTGCGCTGGAACGACGTGGTGCCCCCGCGCGCCCTCCTCGCGGCCCTGACGGACCGCGGCTGCACGGTTCTCCACTGAGCCGGTGCCCGACGCCCCGGACGTCGGGGCCGCAGGCATTCCGTCTGCAGCGCGACCCGGAGACGACAGCGGCAGGGAGTCTGAACTCCCCGCCACTATCAACCTATAGCGGACCGGGGGGCTTGTGGCAAGGCCCTGGTGGGGGCGCAGAATGGTCCGCCTCGGCCGGAACCTGTCGAAATGCCGGATTGGCCAGGTTCGCGCGCAACCGGGCTGCGCGCGAGGTGGCCGGCCGAGGACCCATCTCATGGAACGGGGGCTTGTGATGATCGACGTCATCGTGGTCGGCGGAGGGCCGACCGGTTTGATGCTGGCGTGCGAGTTGCGCCTGCACGGCGTGCACACGGTCGTGCTGGAGCGGCTGGCGGAGCCGAGCGTGCAGTCCCGCGGGCGCGGCCTGCACGCGCGCAGCGTCGAGGTGATGGACCAGCGCGGGCTGCTGGAGCGGTTCCTCGCGGTCAGCGAGAAGTTCCGGGTCGGCGGCTTCTTCGGCGGCATCCACAAGCCGTGGCCGGAGACGCTGGACACCGCCCACCCGTACGGCCTCACCGTCCCGCAGGCGGTCACCGTGCGGCTGCTCACCGAGCGGGCCCTCGAACTGGGCGTGGAGATCCGGCGCGGCTGCGAGGTGGTCGGGGTGAGCCAGGACGAGGAGGGGGCGACCGTCGAGCTGGCGAGTGCGGTCACCCCGGCGGGTGGGGGCGTGGCCGACGAGGGAGGGGCCGGTGGAGGCGCCGGCGGGGGAGGTGAGCGGCTGCGCTCGCGCTACCTCGTGGGCTGCGACGGCGGCCGGAGCGAAGTGCGCAGGCAGGTCGGCATCGCGTTCCCCGGTGAGCCCTCCACGGTCGACACGCTGCTCGGTGACATGGAGGCGACCGAGGACCCGGCGGTCATCGCCGCCGTCGTGGAGGAGGTCCGCCGGACCCAGTTGCGGTTCGGTGCCGTCCCGGACGTGGACGAGCAGCCGGGCGTGTACCGCATCGTGGTGCCCGCCGACGGTGTGGCAGAGGACCGCGCGGTCCCGCCGACCCTGGCGGAGTTCCGGCAGCAGCTGCGGGCCGTCGCCGGCACCGACTTCGGGGTGCACTCACCGCGCTGGCTCTCCCGCTTCGGCGACGCCACCCGGCAGGCCGAGCGCTACCGGGTCGGCCGGGTGCTGCTCGCCGGCGACGCGGCGCACATCCACCCGCCGACGGGCGGCCAGGGCCTCAACCTCGGCGTCCAGGACGCGTTCAACCTCGGCTGGAAGCTGGCCGCCGAGGTCGCCGGCTGGGCGCCGGAGGGGCTGCTGGACAGCTACCACGCCGAGCGGCACCCGGTCGGCGCCCGCGTGCTGGACAACACCCGTGCCCAGATGACGCTGCTGGGCACCGAACCCGGGCCGACCGCGCTGCGGGAGCTCCTGTCGCGGCTGATGGACATCGAGGAGGCGAACCGGTACGTGACCGGGATGATCACTGCGGTCGGGGTCCGCTACGACTTCGGCGAGGGCCACGACCTGCTGGGCCGGCGGATGCGGGACGTGCAGCTGAAGCGGGGCCGCCTGTACGAGCTGATGCACGGCGGCCGCGGACTCCTGCTCGACCGGACTGGCCGGCTCTCGGTGGAGGGTTGGGCCGACCGGGTCGACCACGTCGTCGACGTCGGAGAGGAACTGGACGTACCCGCGGTGCTGTTGCGGCCGGACGGTCACGTGGCCTGGGTCGGCGAGGACCAGGAGGGCCTGCTCGCTGCGCTGCCCACCTGGTTCGGCGACGCCGTGTGAAACCTGATCGCGGGGAACGCCGCCCGCCTGCTAGCGTGGGGGACATGAAGCGCGCTGCTGCCGTCCTCACGACGACGCCGGAGAGAGTCCCGGCGCGCTGACTGCTGACCAAGTCCGAAGCCCCGGGGCGAGTGCCCCGGGGCTTCGTCGTACCGGTCCACCACTCGCCCGCGCATCCCCGAACCCGAGTGGAGACCGACCCCCGTGAACGCCGCCAACGCCGCCAACGCCGCCGCCGACGCCGCCGGGAATGCCGTTGTGCACGCCGCCGCCGACGCCGCCGCCTCGCGCGACCACCGCCGACTCGGCCGCGAGCTCGACCTGTTCGACACCGACCCGCTGATGGGTGCCGGTCTGCCCTACTGGCTGCCGGACGGCGCCGCGATCCGGCACACCCTGGAGGAGTTCGTCCGCGGGCGCGAGCGGCGGGCCGGCTACCGGCACGTGTACTCGCCCGTCCTCGGCAAACGCGAGCTCTACGAGATCTCCGGCCACTGGGCGCACTACCAGGAGGACATGTTCCCGCCGATCGACCTCGGCTCGGAGCAGGTCGTGCTGCGGCCGAGCCTCTGCCCGCACCACGCGCTGATCTACCGCTCCCGCGCCCGCAGCTACCGCGAACTCCCGCTGCGGATGGCGGAGCTGGGAGGCATGTACCGTTCGGAGCTGTCCGGCGTCCTGGGCGGCCTGACCAGGGTGCGGGCGATCCAGCTGAACGACGCGCACGTCTTCTGCACCCCCGACCAGGCCGCCGAGGAGGCCGTGGCGGCGCTGGAGCTGATCCGCGAGGCGCACCGTGCGCTCGGCATCAGGCCCGTCCGCCACCGCCTCTCGCTCCCGGGTGCGGGCGGGAAGTACGTGGCGGACCCGGCGCTCTGGGAGCGGGCCACCGCGCTGCTGATCGACGTCCTGGAGCGGTCCGGCGTGCCGTTCGAGGCCGCCGAGGGTGAGGCCGCGTTCTACGGCCCGAAGATCGACATCCAGATCGCCGACGCCGCCGGCCGCGAGTCCACCCTCTCCACCGTGCAGATCGACTTCCACCAGCCGGAGCGGTTCGGCCTGCAGTACATCGGCGCGGACGGTGCCAGGCACCGCCCGGTGATGGTCCACCGCAGCGTCATCGGCAGCGTGGAGCGGGTGGTCGCCCACCTCATCGAGCTCTACGGCGGCGCCTTCCCGGCCTGGCTCGCGCCCACCCAGTTGGTCCTGCTGCCGCTCTCCGAGGCCGAGGTCGCCCAGGCCGACCGGCTCCGGCAACGGTGTCTGGACCGGGGGCTCCGGGCGGAGGTCGCCGGCCCCGAGCGCGGCAGCCTCGGTGCCCGGATCCGCGAGGCACGGCTGGTGCCGTACCAGGCGGTCATCGGCCCCAGGGAAGCGGTCGACGACCGGGTGGCCCTGCGCCTGCGCGACGGCCGCCGCCTGGATCCGCTGCCCGCCGGGGAGGTGCTGGCCGGGATCGGCGCGCTGGTCGACGCGTGCAGTGCCGAGCTCTGGGACGTCGGGCCGGCAGGTGCGGGCGCCGGCGCGGGCGGGTGACCGCCACCGGGCCCCGGGCGGGGTAGTCGTACACGTACGACTAGCGGGCAGGTGCGGTGTGTCGACCCGTCAGGGCGGTGCGGCGCCGTTCGAATGGGGCCGGCGGCCAGTCCCACGGCCGCCGCGTCCCCTCCCGGAGGTACCCCTCGTGCGACGCACCCCCGCCCGGCTCGCCCGCCGGCTCACCGCCCCACTCCTCGCCGGTCCCGTCCTCGCCGCCGCGCTCTCGCTGGCCGGGGTGGCGGACGCCACCCCGACCGGGCACCCGGCCCTGGCCCTGCGCCCGCTTCCCGTCCCCGACACCCGCTACTGCGCGGCGGTCGTCGGCCACGTGCCCGGCGCCGACGGGCGCTCCCCGCTGCTGGGTCACGGCTGCCCGACCGACTCCCGGGCGGAAGTGCTCACCACGGCGAAGGGCGGTCCCGTACCTCTGGCGACCGACCGCTGACCGCCCCTCGTGGAGCACCGGGACGCCTCCCACGACGGAGGCGTCCCGGCAACGCGTGACCCGGCACTGCCCGGCGGTCCTCCGAGGTGGCTCGGAGACGTGCCACTGCGTCCGTTTGCCCGCTCGGGGACGTGGTGTCCGCGCGGGGGCCCGGGCACGGGGGTCAGTAGGACTGGAGCTCGATCAGGCGGCCGTCGGGGTCGCGCAGGTGGGCGCTGCGAAGGTTGGGGCCCCACTCGGGGCGGTCGGTGGGGACGACGGCGAGCGTGCCCCCGTGGCGCAGGCAGAGGGCGAGCGACTCGTCGACGTCGTCGACGCGGAAGACCAGCATCGTCGCGTCCTGGACCGGCGGTGCCTCGGCCGGGAGCCCCGAGGTGCCGACGGTGAGGGCCATCAGGTCGCGGTCGTAGAGCGAGAGGAGGGCCTGGTCGGCGACGTCCCAGTTGGCGTACGGGCCGGCGGCCGAGCCTTTGACCAGGGCAGCGCCCGTCAGGCGTGGCAGGACGGCGTCGTAGAAGTCGAAGCACTCGGCGAAGCGGGAGACGAGCAGGCGGCTGTACAGGGCATTCACGGCGGGCTCCTGGGGTTGACGGCCGATATTAGTAGGTCTCGACCCACTATAGGGTCGGACCATAGACTTCTGCCATGACCTCCGAGACTCGCGAGAACGCCGGAACCGCCGGAACCGCTGGGACGGCGCGAACTGCCGGGGACGCCGGAGCCGCCGGCCCGGCCGCGGCGTCCGGCGGCGACGAGCGGGCCACCCCGCCCACGCTGCTCGACCTCAGTACCTACCTCCTCTCCCGGACCGGAAAGGCGGCCCGCGGCCGGCTCGCCGAGCGGCTGGCCGGCCGGGGCCTGCGGCTCTGGGACATGGCCGTGCTCGCCGCGCTCGCCGACTTCGGGCCGCACGCCCAGCGTGACCTGGTCCGGCGGCTCGGCGTGGACGCGAGTGACATGGCCAAGGTCGCCGACCACCTCGCCTCCGCCGGCTACGTCGAGCGGATCCGCGACACCGCCGACCGGCGGCGCGTCTCGGTCAGCATCACCGGGGCCGGCCGGGCGACCCTGGCCGAGCTGGACGCGCAGGCCCGCGCCGTCCAGGACGAGGTGCTCGCGCCGCTCACCCCGGAGGAGCGCAGGACCCTCCACGAGCTGCTGCGCCGCGTCCACGGAGGCCTGCCGGGAGCGCCCTGACGGTCCTCCGCTCCGCTGCCGGCCCGGCGGCGCGGGGGCCAGGTCGGCCAGGTCGGTCAGGTCGGCCAGGTCGGTCAGGCGGGCCGGGCGAGCGGCAGGGGGCGTCGGGCGCCGGCGAACTCGGGTGCCCAGCGCGGGTCCTCGAGCACGTCCGAGAGGCGGGCGACGAGCGTCCCGGTGCGCTCGGCGTGGATCATGGCACCGCCGCCCGCGTAGACACCGACGTGGTGCAGCGGGGCGTCCCGGCGGGAGAAGAAGAGCAGGTCGCCGGGGAGCAGGTCGCGGGTGGCGACCGGGGCGGAGCGGTGGTACTGCGCGACGGTGTAGTGGGCGAGGTCCACCGCCCCGCCACTGGCCCGGTACCAGCAGAAGAGCGCGAGACCGCTGCAGTCGAAGCCGACGGTGTTCTCGCCGAGGCACTGGCCGTTCAGGTAGCCGTTCTCCTCGTCGCAGAACCCGATGCTCGCGCCGAGCCGGTCCCCGCCGCCCCAGGCGTAGGGGATGCCGATCTGGGCGGCGGCGACCGTGGCGGCCTGGCGCCCCCAGGCCGCGACCGCGTCCGGCGCGGGCGTGTCGGGTGTCGGCGCACCCGGTGCGCCCGGCGCACCGGTGGTCGACGAGGTAACGGCGGCCGCGGGAGCGGGCCCCAGGGCCGGCATGACGCCGGCACCCAGGACCAGTCCGAATCCGAGCAGGCGGCGGCGGCCGACACTCCGGCCCGATGGCGAGCAGCGCATGGCAAACCCCCTGGTAGCGGTGGACCACCAGGATCCAGGGGCGGTGCCGGGGACCGCCATCACCCGCACCGGTGAACCCGCGGCGACGTCCCCCAAGTGCCGTACGGCGGGCTTCGGTAAATGGTTTGACGGGTGATCAGGGGGTGCCGACGATGAGGCGGAAACACCCGTTCGACCCCCCCGGAGCCCCAGATGAGCAGCGCCGTTCGACTGATCCGCAACCACCGGCTCACCCAGGCCGTCGACTACGCCTACGGGGCGGCCGTGGACGCACCGGTCCGCTCGCTCTGGCTGGCCGGCGCCTGCCCGCTCGACACCGAGGGGCGGACGGTGGCGGTCGGCGACCACGCGGGGCAGGCCCACCAGGTCATGCGGAACCTGATAGCCGTCCTGGAGGACGAGGGCGCCTCGCTGACCGACCTCGTCCGGACCACGGTGTACGTGGCCTCCTCCGACCAGGCCGACCTGGTGAAGGTCTGGGAGGTGTACCGCTCGTACCTGGGGAGCCATGACGTCCCGAGCACCCTGCTCGGAGTCTCGGTGCTCGGGTACAGCGACCAGCTCGTCGAGGTGGAGGCGGTCGCGGTGCTGCCGTGAGGCCGTTGAACGGGTGCGCGGTGCGGCGGGTGCCGGGTGCCGCGCCGCGGCCTCAGCCGGTGGCGAGGAGGTCGTCCAGCTGCTCGAAGCCTTCGACCACGCCGCGTTCCATGCCGCTGGCGATGAACGCGTCGCGCGCCTCGACCGTGTCCAGCAGCGAGAGCGTGGAGAGCCTGGTGCGCCCCGCGCCGATCGGCTCGAAGAGCACGGTCTCCAGCTGGACGCCGTCCGGCACGCCCTCGTAGGTGAAGGTCTGCACGAGCCGGCTGCTCGGTCGGAGTTCGTGGAACGAGCCGTAGAAGGAGGCGACCACCTTGCCCTCGGACAGGGCTGAGTAGCGGTAGCTGCCGCCGGTGCGGGCGTCCCAGACGTCGATCTTCATCTCGATGTCCTTGGGGCCCAGCCACTGGCTGACCAGCTCGGGCTCGATCCAGGCCCGGTACACCCGCTCCGGCGGGGCGTCGAACTCGCGGACGATCCGGATCGTGGGCAGCTGCGGGTCGGCTTCGATCCGGGTCTCATTGGCGTGCGTGGAGGTCATGACGTTTCTCCTTCGCTCTGTTCGGGGCGGTCCGGGTGCCCCGGGGTGTCGCCGGGCTCGTCGTCCATCGTGGCGAGCACGGCGTCCAGACGGCGGAACCGCTCCTCGGCCTGCTGTCGATAACGCTCGATCCAGGTCGTCATCAGGTCGAGCGTCCGGGGTTCCAGGTGGCACGGGCGTCGCTGCGCGTCGCGGCTCCGGCTCACCAGCCCGGCCTCCTCCAACACCTTGAGGTGCTTGGAGACGGCTTGCATCGACATCGCGTACGACTCGGCCAGCTCGCCGACGGTGGCGTCGCGCACCGAGAGACGGGCGACGATGTCGCGCCGCGTCGGATCGGCAAGAGCGACGAACGCCCGGGAGAGCTGGTCGACGGCCATCGTGCACCCTGCCCTTTCGCAACCGTTTGGTTGAGAACAACGCTACGCCCCTCCGCCGAAGTATTCAACCAAGAGGTTGAGAACGGACCGCCCCCGGCCGCGGTCGCGGTGGCGGACGTCGCTCGGCTGCCGGGGGAGGGGCGGCGTTTGGTGGTCAGCCCCTGGCTGCGGCGCGCCGGGCGAGGATCGCCGCCTGTCGTTCGTCGAACCGGGCCGCCTGGACGGTCAGGGTGTCGAGGAGCAGCCCCAGCTGTTCCTGTGCCTCGAGCCCGTCCGGCCCCAGTCCGTCGACCGTCGTCACCTTGAGGTGGCGCAGGACCGGCAGCAGGACGTCGTCGAGGTGGACGCGGAGGTTGTACACGCCGTCGACGGCGATCCGCGCAGCGGCGCGCTCGAACCCGGGCATGCCGTGGCCCGGCATGCGGAAGTTCGTCACCACTTCGGCGACGGCCTGCATCGCCTGGTCGGGGGCGAGTTCGAACGCGGCCCCGAGCAGGTTGCGGTAGAAGATCATGTGCAGGTTCTCGTCGTTGGCGACCTGCGCCAGCATCCGGTCGCAGACCGGGTCGCCCGAGGCGTGCCCGGTGTTGCGGTGCGAGATGCGGGTGGCCAGCTCCTGGAAGGCGACGTACGCGACCGTGTGGAGCGGGGAGTGCCGGTTGTCGGAGACGAAGCCGTTGCGCATGTGGGTCATCCGGGCGCGTTCCAGCTCCACCGGGTCGACGGCGCGGGAGGCGATGAGGTAGTCGCGCAGGACGATGGAGTGCCGGGCCTCCTCGCTGGTCCACTGGTGGACCCAGGTGCCCCAGGCCCCGTCGCGACCGAAGAGGGTCGCGATCTCGTGGTGGTAGCTGGGCAGGTTGTCCTCGGTCAGCAGGTTCACGACGAGCGAGACCCGGCCCACCTCGGTGAGCGGCGACTGCTCGGCCGACCACGGTTCGCCGCCGAGCGGTCCGTCGAAGTCCCGCCCCCGGCTCCAGGGCACGTACTCGTGCGGCATCCACTCCTTGTAGACCCGCAGGTGGCGGTCGAGCTCCCGTTCGACCACCTCCTCCAGGGCCTGGAGCAGTCGGACGTCGGTCCACCGGGTACGGGCAGTGGCGGTGTTGCTCACGGCTTCAACTCTCGATCGACGGGCAAACCTACGGTTCCGTAGGTAGCGTCACCGTAGGTCGCGCCGGTCGGTGGCGTCTGGGGCCCTTGGACCCCATTCGCGGTGGAATGTGTCGCGCGGAACCGCTCGCGGCCGACGAGGTGCTCTGCGGGTGCGGGTGCGGGTGCGGGTGCGGGTGCGGGTGCGGGTGCGGGTGCGGGGCCGGGGGTGGGTGCGGGTGTGGTTGCCGGTGGCGGTGCGGTAATCCGCGGGGGTGCTGCCCGCAGATCTCCGGGAATCCTTGACCCCATAGGTGGTCTATGCCAATCTCTCAGCCAGGTCTGGACCAATGCCTCGGAGGAGTTGCCCGGGGGGCGGCCTGACGGGACCACGGGGAGAGTGTCGAGTTCCATGCACAGAGGCACCGTTGGCGAGACCGTAGAAACGCCTGCGCCGTCCGGGGCGTCCCAGGTGTCGTCCGGGGCGTCCGGGCCCGACGCCGGGGGCGGGTGCGACCGCACGGTGCACGGGTTGCTGGAGCTCAGGGCGGGGGTGCAGCCCGACCGGACGGCGATCCGCACCGACGACGGGCGGAGCCTGACGTTCGCCCGGTGGCAGGAGGCCTCGACCGCCGCGGCGGTCGCCCTGGTCCGTCGCGGCATCAGGCCCGGCGACCGGGTCGGCCTGCTGTTCGGTCTGCGCGACTGGCCGGACTTCGCCGTCCACTACTGCGCGGTGACCCGGGCCGGCGCCGTCGCGGTGCCGATCTCGGACCGGCAGCCGGCCGAGGCGGTCGCCTTCGTGCTCGGCCACTGCGAGGCCGCCGGGCTGGTCGCGGGCCCCGCCGCCCGGGTCCCGGCCGGTCCGTGGTGGACCGCTTCGCCGGCCGAACTCGCGGCCGAGGCCGGCGTTTCGCCCGCCGTCGCCCTCGCCGCCCTCGCCGCCGAGGTGGAGCGACTGCCGGCGGTCCGGCCGGACGCTCCGGCCCAGCTCCTCTACACCTCCGGTACCACCGGCCGTCCCAAGGGCGTGCTGGCCACGCACGGCAACGTCGTGCACGGCACCCGGCCCCACGCCCGGCACCGGCCGCTGACCCACTCCGAGGAGTTCCTGCACTCCTTCGCGGTGGGCACCAACGCGGGCCAGACCATGCTGCTCAACGCGCTGGACGCACACCCGGCGGCGCTGGTCGCCACCCGCTTCACCCCGGGCCGGTTCGCCCGGCTGATCGAGCAGCGGGCGGTCGGCAGCGTCTTCCTCGTCCCGGCGATGGCCGCCGAACTGCTCAACGCCCGCGTACAGGACCGCTTCGACCTCTCCTCGGTCCGGCTGCTCGGCTCGACCGCCGCCGCTCTGCCGCCCACCGTGGCGACGGCGCTCACCGAGGCGTTCCCCCGCGCCACCGTCGTCAACTACTACACCTCGACCGAGGCGGCGCCGGCCCAGACCGCGATGGTCTACGACCCGCAGCGGCCGACGGCGCTCGGCCTGGCGGCGCGCGGCAGCGTGATGGTGGCCGGACCCGACGGCCGCCCGTTGCCGGCCGGCGAGACCGGCGACGTCCACCTGAGGTCCCCCGGCGCCCAACGCGCCTACTACCGCGACGCGGAGGCCGGAGCGGGCGTCTTCCGGGCCGGCTGGGTCCGGATGGGCGACGTCGGCTTCCTCGACGCGGACGGCTACCTGCACCTGGTGGACCGCGAGTCCGACGTCATCAAGTCCGGCGCCTACAAGGTCTCCACGCTGCAGGTGGAGGCGGCCGCGCTGGAGCATCCGGCGGTCGCCGAGGCGGCCGTCGTCGGTCTTCCGCACCCCGTGCTCGGGATGAGCGTCGGTGCCGCTGTCGTGGTCGCTCCGGGCGCGGAGTTCGATCCCGCCGAGCTGCGGTCCTTCCTGGCCGGACGGCTGGCGGCCCACGAGATCCCCGGCCGGATCACCACCCTCGAAGCACTGCCGCGCAACGAGGGCGGCAAGCCGCTCAAGCGGGCGGTGCGGGACCTCCTCGCCGCCCCGGCCTGACCAAGCCCTCGTCCGCTGCTGGGCGGACACCGGATCCGACCCCCGACTCCGGCTCCACCGGGGGTGGTTCGGCCGCGCCGCCGTCCTCGCCCGTGCGTGTCGCACCTCCCTGTCGTCGTCCGCTGCAGTGCCCTGAGCAGTCCTTCGCGTTCGCCGTCGTACGCGTTCGCCCCACCGCGCCCCGCCGGGGCGCCCTCCCTCGACCCTTCCGTGGCACCTCCGATCCCCGAAGCGAGTTGTCGATGCCTGAGCCGATGCCCCACCACACCCCGGAAGCCGCGCCGGACGCGGCCGTTCCCGCAACGCCCGCCCAACAGGGCGTCTGGCTCACCGAGCGCCTGGGCGCCGCCCGCGCCGGCTACCACATGCCGCTGCGGATCTCCTTCGACCGCGTGGACGCCGCCGCCCTGACCGCGGCCTGCGTCGTCGTCGCCGACCGCCACCCGGCCCTGCGCGCCGCCCTCGTCGAGCAGGACGGCACGCTGCAACTCCGCCCGTCCGAAGCCGCGCTCACCGTCACCGTGGTCGACGCCACCGGCGTCGGGCCGGACGGCACGGACAGACTGCTGGCCGACGAGGCGGCCCGCCCGTTCGACCTGGCCGCCGGCCCGCTCGCGCGCTTCACGCTCCTCGACGGCGCCGACGGTCGCACCGACCTGCTGGTCGTCGCGCACCACGCCGTCTTCGACGGCGTCTCCAAGGACGTCCTGGTCGCCGACCTCGCCGCCGCCTACAACGCCCTCGTGGCGGAGGCGGACCTCCCCGTCCCGGCCCTGCCCGGGGGGCCGGTCGCGCCTCCCCACCACGCCGTGCCCGCGCCCGACGCGGCCCTGGTCCGCGGGGCAGCCGACCGGTTCGGCCCGCGTTGGTCGGACGCGGCCGAGGTGCTGCTGCCCGGCGTCCGGAGCGCCGGCGTCCGGAGCACCGGCGACCGCACCCCGCGCGGCGCCGGCCCCGGTGAGGCCGTCACCCGGACGCTCGACCCGGCCGCCCTCCGCACGGCTGCCGACTCCTGCGGCGTGACCGCCTTCGAGTTCCTGCTCTCGGCCGTGCACGCCTTGCTGCACCGGTACGGCAACACCGACACCCCGGTGGCCCTGGCCCTCTCCACCCGGACGCCCGAATCGGCACGTGCCATCGGCCTGTTCGTCAACGAGCTGCCGCACTTCGCGCCGCCCGTCGGCGAGCCGGCCCGGACCTTCGCCGAGTTCGCCGCGGCCGTCCGGGCCGACCTGCGCGAGCTGTACCGGTTCCGCACCGTCCCGCTGAGCGCCGCGGTCGGCGGGCTCACCCCCCGACTCGGCCTCACCCCGGTCTCCTTCGGCTACCGGCGGCGCGCCCCCGAGCCGGTCTTCACCGGCACGGACGCCCGCGTCGACTGGATGGTGTTCAACGGCACCGCCCGCAACACCCTCCACCTCCAGGTGGTCGACGCCGAGGACGCGTGCCGCCTGAGCCTCCAGTACGACCCCGCCGTGCTCGCCCCCGAGGCTGCCCAGCGGATCGCCGGGCACCTCGAAACCCTGCTCGGTGCCGCGATCGCCGCCCCGGGCACCGCCGTCGACCGGTTGCCGCTGCTCGACGAGGCGGAGCTGCGGCTGGTGATCGAGGAGTGGAACGACACCGCCCGCCCGTACCCGGTCGACCGCACGGTCCTCGACCTGTTCGACGCGCAGGCCGCGGCAGCCCCCGGAGCCGTCGCCGTCACCGCCGCCGACGCCACGCTCGACTACCGCGAACTGCGCGAGCGGTCCGTCGATCTGGCCGGCCGGCTGGCGGCTCTCGGGGTCGGCCCCGGCTCGCTGGTCGCGCTGCACCTGGAGCGCACCTCGCTGCTGCCGGTGGCCCTGCTCGCCGTGCTCCGCACCGGTGCCGGCTACGTGCCGCTCGACCCCGGCCATCCCGCCGACCGGCTCGCCTTCGTCCTCGCCGACTGCGGCGCCGCCCTGCTGCTCGCCGACGGGGAGTTGAACGCCGAGGTCGCGGCAGCCGCTCCGGCGGTGCTGCGGCTGGACCGGCCGGTCCGGTCGGACGCGACGGCGGGGGAGACCGGAGAGACCCCCTGGACTGCCGGGCCCTCCGGCACCTCCGCGAGCTCCGGGACCGCGGGGCCCTCCGGGCTCGCCGCACCCGGTCCGGACGACCGTGCCTACGTGCTGTACACCTCCGGTTCGACCGGACGGCCGAAGGGCGTGGCGGTCGGGCACCGGGCCCTGGTCAACCTGCTCACCTCCTTCGCCGACCGACTGGGCTCCGGTCCGGCCGACGTCTGGCTCGGCCTGACCTCGCTCTCCTTCGACATCTCCGGCCTGGAGCTCTACCTACCGCTGATCACCGGCGGCCGGCTGGTCCTCGCGGGCGACGGGCTCGCCTCGGACGGCCCCGGCCTGAACGCACTGGTCCGGCGCGAGGGCGTCACCCACGTCCAGGCCACGCCGTCCGGTTGGCGGGTGATCCTGTCGGGCGCGGACGGGAACCCCGCCGGCCCGTCCGCCCCGGCCGGCCCGTCCGCCCCGGCCGGCCCGTCCGCCCCGGCCGGCCCGGGCGCCCGCGCCGGACTGGCGGCCGTCACCGGCCTGGTCGGCGGCGAGGCGCTGCCGCTCCCGCTCGCCCGCGAGCTGCGCGGGAGGATCGACCGGCTGTTCAACGTCTACGGGCCCACCGAGACCACCGTCTGGTCGACCTGCGCGGAGGTCCCCGTCGAGCCGGTGGCGGTCGGCATCGGCCGGCCCATCGCCAACACCCGCGCCTACGTGCTCGACCACCACCGCCGGCCGCTGCCCGTCGGCGTCGTCGGTGAGCTGTACCTGGGCGGTGACGGCGTCGCCGAGGGCTACCTCGCGCGGCCCGAACTGACCGCCGAGCGCTTCGTCGAGGACCCTTACGGCCCGCCCGGCGCCCGCCTCTACCGGACCGGCGACCTCGCGGCCTGGACCGCCGAGGGCGAGCTGGACTTCCTCGGCCGGATCGACGATCAGGTGAAGATCCGCGGGCACCGGATCGAGCTCGGCGAGATCGAGGCCCGGCTGCTGGAACACCCGGCGGTCGCGGAGGCGGCCGTCGCCGTCGACCTGGACGCCGTGGGCGAGCCGCGCCTGGTCGGCTACCTGGTGGCCGCCTCTCCGGCCGGAGAGTCACCGGCCGGGGAGGTGCCGGCCGGGGAGGTGCCCACGTCGGCAGCGCTGCGCGAGCACCTGCGCCGCAGCCTGCCGGGCTTCATGGTGCCGCAGCTGTTCGTACCGCTGGCCGCGATGCCGCTGACGCCCAACGGCAAGCTGGACCGGCGCGCCCTGCCCCCGGCGGGCGTCGGGGAGGTGCCGGCGGGCGTGCCGGCGGACGTGCTGACGGACGTGCTGACGGGGGCGCAGAGCGACGGGGCTGCCGGGAGCGAGCCGTCGGCTCCCGCCGATCCGGTGGTGGCCGAGCTGGCCGCGATCTGCTCCGAGGTGCTCGGCATCCCGGACATCGGCCCGGCCGAGGACCTGTTCGACCTCGGCGCCCACTCGCTGATGTTCATCCAGATCGGTGCCCGCATCCGCAAGTCCTTCGGTGTGGAGCTCGACCTCGACGTCTTCTTCGACACCCCGACCGCGGCCGAGATCGCCTTGACCGTGAAGGAGCTGCTGCCGTGACCGCGAGCCCGGACCACCGCCGGGACGGCCTGCTGGCCGCCCTCGCCGACATCGTCGCCGACGCCACCGACGGCGAACTGGCCGCCGCCGACCTGCTGGCCGCCGCGGCCACCCCGTTCGTCGCCCTCGGGATCGGTTCGCTCGCCCAACTCCGCCTCGTCGACGCGGTGGAGACCCGGTTCGAGGTCTTCCTCGATCTCGACGGCGACGGCGACTTCCTACGCAGCCTCGCCACGCTCGCCGACCACCTGCTCGCCGACCACGGCGTGGCGTAGGGCGGCGTGGTGCAGGGCGGCGTGGCGTAGGGCTGGGGTGACCTAGCTAGAGCGGGACCGCCGCCTCGGTCTGAGCATCGCACCCCACGCGCCAACGCCCCTCCCCGGCCCGCCCGTGTGGGCCGGGGAACCGGCGTCTCCGCCGCGGGCTCAGCCCGCCGCGGCCGTCACCCGCTCCTCGACCGCGCGCAGGAAGGGCTCCACCTCGGCCGCCGGGAAGTACCGGGTGTCCACCAGCAGCGTGGCGATCGGCTCGCCCTCCCGGTGCGCGAGCCCGAAGAAGAACGTGCTGTCCTGACGCACCCACCGCGGCCGCCAGGAGAACCGCCCGGCCGGCAGTCCGCCCGGGGCCACGGGCCCGGCGGGAGCGGCCTCGCCGCCGGGGGAGCGGTCGGGCGGCCGGTGGTCGTTGAAGAACGCGTTCAGGTCCAGCGCGGTGCCACGCCGCTCCTCCTCCGCGGCCACCGCCTCGGCGAGCGCGCCGGGGTCGTAGTGGCCGTGCCGGGACGTCTGCAGCTGGGCGCGCCAGGCCTGCCGGGCGAGCTCGTCGAACGGGCCGGCCGTTCCCAGCACGACGAGCCCGTTCTGGGCGAAGGCACCGACGGCCGTGCGCTGCGCCTCGTTGACCCGGTTGCCCAGGATGACCTTCAGCGGCACGGACCCCGCACCCGTGCGCGCGCCCAGTTCCATCCCGACGGCCGCCAGCACGACGGCGCTGGGGGAGGTGCCGGTGCGCAGCGCGGCGACCCGGCCGGCGGCGTCCAGCCGGGGGCAGACGAGCTGCCCCTCCCACCACCGCTCGACCGCGCCGACGGCCGGCTCGGTCCGGTCCGCCGTCGTGACGACCACCCCGGGCCCCTCCGGCCCCACCGCCTCCGGCCCCTCCGGCCCCACCGCCTCCGGCCCCACCGCCTCCGGCCCCACCGCGCCGGGCCCCTCCGGCCCCACCGCCTCCGGCCCCACCGCGCCGGGCCCCTCCGGCCCCACCGCCTCCGGCCCCACCGCGCCCGGCCCCACCGCGCCGGGCCCCTCCGGCCCCACCGCGCCGGGCCCCTCCGGCCCCACCGCCTCCGGCCACAACGAGCCCGGGATCTCCGCCAGTTGGCGCGTCCACAGGGCGACGGCCGCCGCACTCCGGGCAGCCGCCTGCGGGCCCGCCTCGTACGCGGCCTGCTCCCGCGGCTGCCGGCCCGGCACCGGCGGCGGGAGGGTGCCCGGGCGGCGGCGCTGCTGTGCGAGCAGCCGGCGCAGGTCGTCCCGGACCACCAGGGCGCCGGTGCCGTCGGCGGCGATGTGGGCCATCGTCAGCACTGCCCCGGCGACCAACCCGTCCACCAGCGCGGCGCTGACCCGCAGCGGCGGCGGGCCGCCCAGGCGTCCGCCCCGGTCCGGGCCGGTCGCCGACAGCTCGAAGCGGACGGCCCTGTCCCGGGCGGCGACGCGCTGCAGAACGGCCGCCACGGGCTCGCCGGCCGGGGCCACGACCAGTCCCACGTCCAACGTGCCAGTGCCGCCGAGCAGTTGCTCCAGGCCGCCGTCGGGCGTCGTCCGGTACAGCGTGCGCAGTGACTCGTGCCGCTCCAGCAGTGCCCGTACGGCCGCGCCGAAGGCCGCCGGCTCGACGGGGTGCCGCAGCTCCACGGGCAGGGCGATGTTGAAGTAGTGGTCGTCCGGCGCGTACCAGGAGATGGGCGCCCAGATCGTCCGCTGCCCCCACGTCGCCGGGCCCGCCGCGTGCGGGAGCCCTTCGAAGCGGACCTCCAGGCGCCCGCCGTCCACCAGCGGTACGCCGCCGTCGTGCCGGCGGCCGCCCTCGTGCTCGTTCCCGTCGTCCACCTGGATCCCCCGGTTCGTCTCTGCCCACAATGGTTCAGACCAATACGTGGCACCGGATCCTAGGCCCCCGGGCCGGCGCGGGGCCAGGAGTGTCCGGACGTCGGCCGCCCCGGAGCCCGGGCCCGGCTGCAGCCGGCCGGGCGGGTCGGGGATCATGGGGGCGTGACGCGCATCCTGACCCGCAGTGACCTGGAGGCCGTGCTGGATCCGGCGGCCTGTCTGGCGGCCCTGGCGGAGGGCTTCCGCAGCGCCGACACGTGGTCGGCGTCCGGGCGGCGGGTCCGGGCGGACCTGCCGTTCCCCGGCACGGCCACCGCCCTGATCCCCGGACTGCTGCCCGGCGCGGACAGCTACACGGTGAAGGTGAACGCCAAGTTCCCCGGCGCCCGACCGGCGCTGCGCGGGGTGATCTGCCTGCACGACGGCCGCGACGGCGAGATCCTCGCGCTGCTGGACTCCGCGACCGTCACCGCCTGGCGCACCGGCCTGGCGGCGGCCCTGGGGACGCACGCACTCGCGGCGGCCGACCCGGAGGGGGAGGCGGTGCTGGGTGTGGTCGGCGCGGGCGCGCAGGCGGAGCTGATGGTGCGTGGGCTCCGCGGCCTGCGGACCTTCCGCGACCTCGTCGTGCACGACACCGATCCGGCCCGGAGCGCCGCCTTCGCCGCCCGGCACGGCGGGCGGACCGTCGGCTCCGCCGCGGAGGTCGCCGCGGCCGCGGACGTCCTGCTGCTGGCCACCTGGTCGCGGGAGCCCCTGCTGCACCTCGCCGACACCCGGCCCGGCCAGCACCTGACCTCGCTGGGAGCCGACGAGCCCGGCAAGCAGGAGCTCTCGGCGGACCTGCTCGCCGCTTCGCTGCTCGTGGTAGACGACCGGGGCCTGGCGGCCGCTGCCGGGGCGCTCGCGGCGGCCGGCCTGCCCGCCTCGGCCGCCGCGGCGACCCTGGGCGAGGTCCTCCGCGGTGAGCACCCGGGCCGCCCGGGCGGCGCGGCGCTGACCGTCTACGCCCCCGTCGGGCTGCCCTGGCAGGACCTCGCCCTCGCCCGCCTCGCCCACCGGCGGGCGGGGGGGCGCGGCATCGGGGCGCGGATCGACCTGCTCTCCTGATCCGGCGCCTCCCCTCCCACCGCCGGACGGCGGGAGGGGAGGCCCCCCGGAGGCGACCGGGGGCCGCCCCGCAGGGCAGGTCGCTCTGGAGGCCGCCCCGCGGGGCGGGCCGCCCCGGAGCCGGAGGCGGCTCCGGGCGGCTCAGACGTACCGGAGGTCGATGACCTCGTAGGCGGCGTTGCCCGTGTCGGCGGTCTCGCAGACGGCCAGGAGGACGTGGTGGCCGGCGTCGCGGACCGGCAGCTCCACCGCGTGCGTGACGGACCCCTCGGGGACGAGCTCCCGGGTGGCCAGCCAGTAGGGCTGCCGGGTGTTCTCGACCCGGTGCACCGGCTCCGGCTCGAACTGGTCCCGGCTGAGCGGGAGCGACGGGTCCCAGCCCGGGCGGGTGAGGAAGTAGTTCCACCGCCGGACGGCGCCCGACACGTCGTTCCACACCACGTCCAAGTGCTGCCCGGCGCGGACGTCGGTCTTCGGCCAGTCGCTCCCGGGCCGGTCGAGCAGGGCGGCCGAGGGGTCGCCCGTGCTGGCGATCGCCCCGTCGGCGGGCGGCGACTGGTTGATGACGTCGTCGGGCGCGACCGCGTCGCGCAGTCCACGCTCGGTCGCGGGGAAGAACTTGCCCGCCTTCAGAGCGCCCGAGCGGGCCGGGTCGAGGTGGCGGCCGGCCCGGGAGGGCGGCGTGGTGACCTGGGCGATGGCTACGGACATCCGGATCTCCTCGTCTCCTGGCACCCGGTCCGTGCCGGGTGCGCCGCCGGTCGGCTTTCCGCCGCCGCTCGTGGGGAAACGCTCCGTGAGCATGTTTGACCGAACGCGATCAAATCGGGTCCGGATCCGGCGGTACCCGCACGACGGGGTGGCCGGATCGCGGCCCGCCGTGACCGGATCGCCACCCGGGCCGCCCGGACGCCGTTCCGCCGTCCGCCTCCGCGCCCTGGTTCGAATGTCAGTGCGGCGCGACATGATGGGCTCATGAAGGACGCAGCCACCTTGGCCTCCCCCGCTGCCCTGGCGTCTCCCGACGCCTACGTCGACGCCGTCGCGACGGCGGTCCGGGCCGCCGCGGCGTACTACGCCGACGGTTCCACCCCGCTCGGCGACGACGAGTACGACGCCCTGGTGCGCGCCATCGAGGCCTACGAGGCCGAGCACCCGGACGAGGTGCTGCCGGACTCGCCGACCGGCAAGGTGGCCGGCGGCGCGGCGGTCGGCGACGTGCCGCACTCCGTGCCGATGCTCTCGCTCGACAACGTCTTCTCCGCCGAGGAGCTGGAGTCCTGGGCCGCCGGGCTGGAGCGCCGGCTCGGCCGGCCCGTCGCCGCCTGGTGCGTCGAGCCCAAGCTGGACGGCCTCGCCGTCGCCGCCCGCTACCAGGCCGGCCGCCTCACCCAGGTGCTGACCCGGGGCGACGGCCTGGCCGGCGAGGACATCACGCACGCCGCCGACGCCGTGCTCGGCCTGCCCGAGCGGCTGGTCGAGCCGGTCGACATCGAGCTCCGCGGCGAGGTCCTGCTCACCCAGGAGCAGTTCGACCACGCCAACGCCGTCCGCACCGCGCACGGCGCCACCCCGTTCGCCCACCCGCGCAGCGGCGCCGCCGGCACCCTGCGCGCCAAGGACCGGCCCTACCGCGTCGAGCTCACCTTCTTCGCCTACGGCGCGGTCGGCCTGCCCGGTGCCGCCCACGGCGACCTCGACCACGGCGACCTGCTCGCCCGGCTCGCCGAGCTCGGCGCCAACACCGCGGCCAGCACCGCCGCCGATCCCCGGCGCTGCGCCACGTTGGCGGAGGTCGCCCAGCGGATCGAGGAGATCGCCGCCCTGCGCGCCGCGCTGCCCTTCGGCATCGACGGGGTCGTGGTCAAGGCGGACGCGGTGGCCGACCAGCAGGAGGCCGGATCCGGCTCGCGCGCCCCACGCTGGGCGGTGGCCCGCAAGCTCCAGGCGCAGCACAAGGTCACCCGGCTGCTCGGCGTCGAGTGGAACGTCGGCCGGACGGGCATCATCGCGCCCCGCGCCGTCCTGGAACCCGTGGTCATCGACGGCGTCACCGTCACCTACGCCACCCTGCACAACCCGGCCGACATCGAACGGCGCGGACTGATGATCGGCGACCAGGTGTTCGTCTACCGCGCCGGGGACGTCATCCCGCGGGTGGAGGCGCCGCTGGTGGACGAGCGCACGGGGGCCGAGCAACCGATCGAGTTCCCCGCGGTCTGCCCGCGCTGCGGGGACGCCATCGACACCTCGGAGCAGCGCTGGCGCTGCGTGCGCGGCCGGGGCTGCCAGGCGGTCGCCTCGATCGTCTACGCCGCCGGGCGGGACCAGCTGGACATCGAGGGCCTCGGCGGCACGCGGGCCGTCCAACTCGTCGAGGCCGGGCTGGTCGCCGACCTCGCCGACCTCTTCACCCTCACCAAGGAGCAGCTCCTCACCCTGGAACGGATGGGCGACACCAGCGCCGACAACCTGCTCGCCGCCATCGAGACGGCCCGCTCCCAGCCGCTCAACCGGGTGTTCTGCGCGCTCGGCATCCGCGGCACCGGGCGGACGATGTCGCGCCGGATCGCCGCCCACTTCGGCAGCATGGCGGCCATCCGGGCCGCCGACGCCGAGGCGCTGGCCGGCGTGGACGGCATCGGGGCGGAGAAGGCGTCCGTCATCGTCACCGAACTGGCTGACGTGGCAGGCCTGTTGGACAAGCTCGCGGCGCAGGGCGTGGGCACCGCCGTGACCGTGCCCGCCGGAGCCGCTGCGGTCGCCGGCGCGGCCGGCGCGGCCGGGGAGTCCGGGAAGGCGGCGGAGGGCGCGGCGCCGGTGGCCGGTCCGCTGACGGGCGAGAGCGTCGTCGTCACCGGTGCCATGACCGGCCCGCTGGCCGACCTCTCCCGCAACGGCGTGAACGAGCTGATCGAGCGCGCCGGCGGCAAGGCCTCCTCCTCGGTCTCCAAGCGGACGACGCTGTTGGTCGCGGGCGAGAAGGCCGGCTCCAAGCGGGCCAAGGCCGAGGAGCTGGGCATCCGCATCGTCAGCCCGGACGAGTTCGCCGAGCTGGTCGCCGAGTACCTGGCCCGGGACTGACCGGCGGCCGCACGGGGGCGGCGGACGCGGCTCTCCGCGGGCCGGGGCGGTGTCCCCCGCGCCGTGTCCGGCCCCCGCGGTCCCCGAGGCGCGGAGCCCGTGGTGCGGTAGGGTGGCCGCGCCGAATGTGAACGTGATCCAGGGGGAGGTGAGACCCATCAACCGTGTGTCGGAGCGGGTGCTCCCCGGGAACGGCCGTGATGGCGTGGCGCCGCAGCTGTAGTGGTGCCGGGCCGGTTCGGTGACGGCCCTTCGGGGGAGCCCGGGCGGATGGCTCCGCCCGTTCACTTCCATGGGATTACTCCTTGTCTGTCTTCTCCTCCTCCCTGCTGCGGTCGTCGGTGGCCTCCCGGCTGCGGGCGGCCGGGTGCGTCTTCGCCGAGGACGAGGCGCGCATCCTGCTCGCCGCCGCGGCCACGCCCGCCGAACTCGCCGCGATGGTCCGTTCCCGCGCGGTCGGGCGTCCACTGGAGCACGTGGTCGGCTGGGCCGAGTTCGCCGGTCTGCGGATCGCCGTCGACCCGGGGGTCTTCGTACCGCGGCGCCGCAGTGAGTTCCTGGTCCGGACCGCGGCCGGGCTGACGCCCGGGCTGACGCCCGGGGGCGCCCTGGTCGTCGATCTCTGCTGCGGCAGCGGTGCCTTGGCCGCCGCGCTGGCGGCGCAGGTCGGGCACCCGGTCGAGGTGTACGCCTCGGACGTCGACGCCGCCGCCGTCGACTGCGCCCGCCGCAACCTGGCCGGCATCGGCGGACGGGTCCTGCGGAGCGACCTCTTCGCGGAGCTGCCCGCCGAACTGCGCGGCCGGGTGCACGTGCTGCTGGCCAACGTGCCCTACGTGCCCACGGCGGACATCGCGCTGCTCCCGGCCGAGGCCCGGCTGCACGAGGCGCTGCCAGCGCTCGACGGCGGTGCGGACGGCCTGGACGTGCTGCGCCGGGTGGCCGGAGAGGCGCCGCAGTGGCTGGCGCCGGGGGGATCGCTGCTGTTCGAGACCAGCGAGCGCCAGGCGCCCGAGGCGCTCGCCGTCGTGGCGGCGGCCGGGCTGGACGCCGCCCTGTCCTCGTGCGAGGACCTCGACGCGACCGTGGTGACGGCGACCCTGCGGTGACGCCGCAGTCCTCCCGGGCCGCCCGCGGGAAGCGGTGGCCCGGGAGCCCCGCGGGGCCGTCGGAAGCCTCCGGCCCGGCGCCCGCGCCCGGTGCGGATTCCGGTTGCCGCGCCGGTCGCGTGCGTGGTGGAGTACGGGCAATGGATATTGATCATGACAAGCTGCTCGCCCTCCTCGACGCCCGGATGCGCCGCGGCGCCGCGCCCGAGACCCCCGCCGCCCGGATCGAGCACGTTCCGGGTGTGGTGCGCCAGAGCGGGCCGGAGAGCGTCTGGAACGGCGTGCTCTGGTCGGACCTCGACGCCGGCGCCGCCGACGGGGTGATCGCCGAGCAGGTGCGCCACTACACCGAGCTGGGCCAGGACTTCGAGTGGACGCTCTACGCCCACGACCGCCCGGCCGACCTCGGCGCGCGCCTGGTGGCCGCGGGCTTCACCCCGGACGAGCCGGAGACCCTGATGGTCGCCGAAGTGGCCGGTCTCGTCCGTCGGACGGCGGGCACCGGGACGCCGGGCATCGAGTTGCGCGAGGTGACCGACGAGGCCGGCGTGGCCCGGGTGGTCGCGGTGCACGAGCAGGCGTTCGGCACGGACGGCACCCGCCTGGGGCGCCGCATCCTGGCCCAGCTGGCGCAGTGCCCGGACACCTTCAAGGTCCACCTCGCCGTCGCGCACGAGGACGGTCGCGAGATCCCGGTGAGCGCGGCCCGGATGGAGTTGCACCCCGGTACGGGCTTCGTCGGCCTCTGGGGCGGCGGAACGGTGGCCGGCTGGCGCGGCCGAGGCGTCTACCGCAGCCTGGTCGCCCACCGGGCCCGGATCGCCGCCGACCTCGGCTACGAGTACCTGAGGGTGGACGCCTCCGGCCAGAGCCGCCCCATCCTGGAGCGGCTGGGCTTCGCCGTCCTCAGCACCATGACGCCCTACCAGTACGACCTGGCCCGGGCGCAGCGCTGACCAAGCGCCCCCGGCGGCCGTGACCCGACGGGACGGGCGCCGCCGGGCGCCGCCCGCGCGGCCCTGGCGCCGGCCCTCGCCGCGCCCGCCCGCCCGCCACCCCCGGAACCGCGGCGTCGACCCCGGTTGCGTCAGGACCCGGCCGGGCCCGGTGACCGGTCGTCACCGAGCCCGGCCGAACGGGAGGAGCATCGCCGAGCGCGCTCAGAGCAACGGGAGCCGTCGGGCGAAGGCGTCGGGGGCGCCGTTGGTGTCCGGCGCGACCAGCGTGCCGTCCTCCGAGGTGAACAGCGCCGTGGTACCGAGCGCGTCGATGAACGGCTGGTAGGACGAGCCCGCCGTCTGCGCTCCGTCCGAGGAGACGCTGACCCGCTCGGTGCGGCCCGTCCACAGGTCGTGGCGGAAGACGTCCTCCACCAGGTTGGTGTCGTCGGCCACCAGGTTGTCGGCGGACGACGTGAAGTAGACCCAGCGGTTGCCGGCCGCCATCACGGCGTCGTACGAGGAGCCGGTGAGTGCGGCGCCGCCGAGGCCCGTGCCGATCGGGCGGACGGTGCCCTGGCGCAGGTCGCGGAGGAAGACCTGGAAGTGCCTGCCGAGGCCGCCCTCCGGCTGCGCCGGGTCCGTCACGGGCAGCGAGAACAGCGCGTAGCGGGCGTCCGGGCCGATCGAGCCGCCGGCGGCGCCGTGCAGCGCGCCGTCGGTGCCGATGCTCCCGCCGCTGGTCCGCCCGGTCCGCAGGTCGTGGAGGTAGAACGGGTACTGGCGCGGCTTGAGGATGTCGGCGCGTGCTCCGGTCGGCGCCGCGACGCCCGGCCCGGTGCCCGGCCCGGTGCCCGGCCCGGTGGCCGACCGGCCGGCCCCGGACGGCACGCCCGGACGGTGGTCGGGGACCGCGTCCTCGGCGGCGGCCTCCGCGGCGCTCGGCTGCGCGAAGGCCGGCTCCGGTACCGCGCGCGGGATCACGTCCTGCGGCGCGGTCGTCCGCGGAGCCGCCGACCGCGGGGCGGGGGCCGGCGTGCCGCCGCCGTCCGGCGGCAGGAGGTTGGTGGCCTTCGAGATGAACCCGACGGTGCTGCCGTCCGCGCTGATCACCGGCTCGGCGGAGGGGCGGTCGGCCGGCGTGCCGTTCGCGCCGACGGTGATCAGCCGGGTGGTGCCGTGCCAGCGGTCGGTGACGAAGATGTTGGCGAGGCCGGCTGTGCCCTCCGGCACCAGGTCGGTCCGGGTGGAGGCGAAGGCGACGTAGCGGCCGTCCAGGCTCACGGACGGGCGGTAGGAATTGCGGTCCGTCTGGTCCCGGGTCGGATCACCGGTGGTCAGCCGCTCGGTGCGGCCGGTCCAACGGTCGCGCACGTAGAGGTCCTCGGTGCCGTTGGTGTCGCCGGCGACCAGCGCGGCGGTCGAGGTGAAGACGACGTAGCGCCCGTTGCCGCTGATCGCGCCGTCGTAGGAGCCGGAGGCGCCCTGGGAACCGTCCTCGGCCAGGCTGACCCGCTCGACCCGGCCGGTCCAGGTGTCCCGCACGAACACGTCCGTCTGGCCGTTGGTGTCGCCCGGCACCAGGTTGGTGGCGTTCGAGCTGAACACGGCGTACCGGCCGTCGGCGCTCAGCCCGTTGGCCCAGGAGGCGCCGTCGGGTTGCGCGCCGGCCGGGCCGGCGCTCACCCGGCTGGTGGACGCCCAGGGCGACCGGGCCGGGCCGGCCGCGGCGGGCGCCGCCGTCCCGGCCAGCGCGACCGCCACCAGTACGGCGACGACCGCGGTCGCCCTCCGGCGCCCCGGTGCCCGGCCCCGGCCGGGCCCTGCGGCCGGGGCTGACGCAACGTCATGGCGCCGGCCCTCGAAACCCGTCGGTGAACTCGCCATCGGGTGGTCCCCTCCTTCGATCACGCCGTCGCCGCGCGGCTCCGCGCCGCGTCCGCGCGGCCCGCCCCCCGGCGGCCGGCTCCGGGGTGTGGTGTCACGCCCCTGGGGCGAGCCAACCGCCCGTCCTGCCTCGCGGTCAACGTCCGGTCTCGGAGAGTGACGACATCGCGCCAAGAATCCCGCGGCGGGCACGGCGGTCCTCCCCGGTGGCCGTCCGGTCGAGGGGAGGAGGCTCGTCGGCGCAACCGCGGGGCCGGGATCAGCCCAGATCGCGGATGGCGGCCAGCACGTCCAGGCCGAGCTGGGGGTCCGCGTCCTCGGGCAGGCTGACCGACACCCGGGTGGCCAGGCCGGCGTAGCGGCGGTGGATCTCCCGGGCGACCTCCTCGACCGTCCCGGCCACGGCGAAGGTGTCGAACACCCGGTCGTCGACCAGCGCGGCCATCTCCTCCCACCGGCCGCGCACCGACAGCGGGTGCAGCTCCTCCTGGAGGTCCTCCCAGCCGTGCTGGGCGAGCACCGGCCGGTAGGCGGGGGTGGACGCGTAGAAGGCGAGCCGCTCCCGTACCTTGGCGAGGTTGGCCCCCAGCTCTTCCTCGGTGCGGCCGGTCGCGGTGAGCACGCTGCCGGCGATCTCGAAGGGCCGGTCGGTCCAGGCGGCTCCCTCGGCCTCGGCGCGCCCGCGCGCCTCGGTCAGCCGCGGCAGCACCTGCTCGGCCAGGTAGGCGACGGAGGTGAACGGGTGGCTCAGGAAGCCGTCCGCCACCTCGCCGGCCGTGCGGACCATCAGCGGGCCGACCCCCGCCAGCAGGATCCGGGGGACGCCGGCCGGGACCGGGTCGGGCGAGAAGACCGGGGTCATCACCGTGTGGGTGTAGAAGTCGCCGCGGAACCGCAGCCGCTCGCCGGTCTGCCAGCTCCGCCAGATCGCGCGCACCGCGTGGACGTACTCGTGCATCCGCGCCGCCGGCCGGTCCCAGGGCATCCCGAACCGCTTCTCGATGTGAGGCTTCACCTGCGAGCCGAGGCCGATGACGGCCCGTCCGCCGGAGGCCGCGTGCAGACCCCAGGCCTGGTAGGCCAGCGTCATCGGGGTCCGGGCGAGGGCGACGGCGACTCCGGTGGCCAGTTCGACGCTGCTGGTCCGGTCGGCGGCGCGGGCGAGCTGCAGGAACGGGTCGTAGGCGGTCTCGGAGACCACCAGCCGGTCCATGCCGCGGCGTTCCGCCTGCTCGGCGGCGTCGAGGATGCCCGCCGGGTGTCCGGAGGCGATGGCGTCGAGGCGGAGGGCGGCGGTCGGGCGGTCCAAGGTGTCGGCTCCTCGTGGGGTGGAACGGGTGCGCCCCAGCCTCCCACGCCGGGTACGGCCCCCCGCGCCGCCGCCGTCAGCCGGCGCCGTCAGCCTGCGCCCGGGCCGTCGGTGCGCGGGCCGTCGCCGCCTTCCCTGTGGCCGCCTTGCGCGTCGCCGCCCTCGGCGCCGCCGCCGTTCGCGCGGCCCTCTCCGCCGACCGGCGTCGCGAGCAGCAGGCCGGCCCGCGCGGAGTGCGCGGCGACGGCCGCCGCGCGGTCCGCGACGGCCTCGGTCAGTGGCTCACCGGTGATGAACATGCGGTAGTAGAAGGCGCCGGACATGGTGCGGACGACCTCCAGCCGGCAGGTGTCGGGCGGGACCTCGCCCCGCTCGATCGCCCGGTCGACCAGTTCGGCGGTGGTGGCGAGGCGCTGCCGGAAGAAGGCGCTGAGCGCCTCGCGCGCCTCGGGGTGGTGGACGGCGGTGGCGACGATGGCGCGGAACATCGTCATGTCGGGTTCGGTCCGCATCAGTTCCAGCAGGCGCCGGGCGACCAGCCGCAGGTCCTCGTCGAGCGATCCGGTGTCGGGCAGCGGCACGCGGGTGGTGGAGAGGTCGGCGAGCAGATCGACGACCAGGCCGGGGAGGTCCCGCCACCGGGCGTAGACGGTGGTCTTGGCGACGCCCGCCCTCCGGGCGACCTTCTCCACCGTGACCTGGGCGAAGCCGGTGTCGACCAGCTCCTCCCGGACGGCCGCCAGCACGGCGGCCCGGGTCCGGGCGGTCCGGCCGCCGGGCCGTCGGGTGCCCGGCCGGTCGTCCGGCCGGTCCGCCCCCGGGCCGGCCGGGGGAGCTTCCGCGGTTCCTTCCGAGAGTCCTACCGGGACCTGAGACAAACTGAACTCCTGTTGTGTTTGGGGCCTGCGCCCTGTCATCATCGCGCTAACCCAACTCGGGTCCACTTTAGGGGGAGTGTCTTCATGGCTGATCCAGCCGCCAACGAACCGTCGCCCGCCGCCGTCCGGCCGCTGCCGCTGCTGCCGGCCGTCCGCCACCGCTTCGCCGACGTCGGCGGCCTGCGGGTCTTCTACCGCGAGGCCGGCCCGGCGGACGCGCCCGTGCTCCTGCTGCTGCACGGGTTCCCGTCCGCCTCGCACCAGTTCCGCCGGCTCTTCGACGTGCTCGGCACCCGCTACCGACTGGTCGCGCCGGACTACCCCGGCTTCGGGCACAGCGACAGCCCGGCGCCCGGCGAGTTCGACTACCGCTTCGACACCCTCGCCGACGTCGCCGAGGGCTTCTGCAAGGCCCTCGGTCTGGACCGGTTCGCGCTCTACGTCTTCGACTTCGGCGCCCCGGTGGGCCTGCGGCTGGCCACCCGTCACCCGGAGTGGATCACCGGCCTCGTGGTCCAGAACGGCAACGCCTACGAGGAGGGGCTCTCCGACCTCGCGCGGGAGTTCATCGCCAACCGGCACGGCGTGGAGGGAGCGGCCGACCGGGTCCGCGCGATCCTCACCCCGGAGGTGACCCGCAGCCAATACGAGGGCGGAACCGCCGACCCGGAGCTGGTCGCCCCCGACGGCTGGACGCTGGACCAGCACTTCCTCGACCTGCCGGGCCGGGGGGACATCCAGGTCGAGCTGGCCCTCGACTACCACTCCAACCTCGCGCTCTACCCGGCCTGGCAGGAGTGGCTGCGCACCCACCGGCCGCCGGCGCTGATCGTCTGGGGCCGCAACGACGCCTTCTTCACCGAGTCCGGGGCCCGCGCGTACCTGCGCGACCTGCCCGACGCGGAGCTGCACGTCTTCGACACCGGCCACTTCGCGCTGGAGGAGAAGCTGCCGGAGATCGCCCCGCTGATCGACGCCTTCCTCGCCCGCGGCCGGGACTGACCGCACGTCGGCGGCCGCCGGTTGCGCGGCCGCCGGCGAAACCACCGGGCCGTCCGGCCGCCCACGGCCACCGCACCGGCACCACACCGGCACCGCGCCGGCATCACCACCACCGAGGGGGAATCCACATGTCCAACGAGCCCGCCGCCGGACTCCGCGGCGTCACCGTCGCCATCGCCTACCACGGCCGCTTCGGCCACACCGCCCGCCAGGCCGAGGCCGTCCGCCGGGGCGCCGCGTCCGTTCCCGGCACCGACGCCCGGCTGATCGCCGTCGACACCGTCACGGAGGAGGACTGGGAGGCGCTCGACGGCGCGGACGCGATCGTCTTCGGCTCCGCCACCTACCTGGGCGACGTCTCGGCCGCCTTCCGGACCTTCGCCGAATCCACCAGCAAGCGCTGGGCGGCCCAGGCCTGGCAGGACAAGCTGGCCGCCGGCTTCGTCAACTCCGGTGCGATGAGCGGGGACAAGCTCAACGCCCTGCAGTCGCTGTCGGTCTTCGCGGCCCAGCACGGCATGACCTGGGTCAGCCTGGGCCTGCTGCCGGGGTGGAACCGCAGCACCGGCACCGCCCAGGACCTCAACCGGCTCGGGTTCTGGCTCGGTGCGGCCGCCCAGTCGAACGGCGACCAGGGGCCGGAGGAGATGAACCCCGCCGACCTGGCCACGGCCGAGCACCTGGGCCGTCGGGTCGCCGAGCAGGCCCGGCGTCTGGCCGCCGCCGACGCCGCGCTCGCCGCGGCCTGACGGCGTTCGCCGCAGGCCGGTCCCGCGGCGGACCCTGTCCCCGCCCCGGCCGGAATACCGGTCGGGGCGGGGCGGGTTGGAGGTGGCGAGACCGTACGCCCCCCGGCGCTGCGGGCGGGGGCCGGTCCCGTCGCCTGCCGTGGCCGGGCCTGAGACAGGACCCCGGATGACCAACGACACCGCCGCCGGCACCGACCGCTCGTTCCTCTTCGTCCTGGCCAGCTCCCGCTCGGACGGCAACACCGAGTTCCTCGCGCGCGCCGCCGCGGAGCAGCTGCCGCCCGGCATATCCCGGCGCTGGGTGGACCTGAACCGGATCCCGCTGGCCGACTTCCAGGACGGCCGGCACGACGAGGGCACCTGGCCGGCCGGGGAGGGCGAGGAGGAACTGCTGGCGGCCACGCTGGCGGCGACCGACGTCGTGATCGTCTCGCCGCTCTACTGGTACACGGTGTCGGCCCAGGCCAAGCGCTACCTCGACCACTGGTCGCGCTGGCTGCGCGTGCCCGGCGCGGACTTCAGGGCCCGGATGGCAGGCCGGACGCTCTGGGGTGTGACGGTCATGGCCCACGCCGAGGAGGAGGTCGCCGACGGGTTGGTGACCACCCTCAACAACTCCGCGGCCTACATGCGGATGCGGTTCGGCGGTGTGCTGTTCGGCAACGGCTCCGCCCCCGGCCAGGTGCGCGACGACGCGCGGGGCCTGGAGCGCGCGAAGACCTTCTTCCACCGCGACGCCCCGCTCGCCCGTTTCCCCTACGAGCCGGCGGTCGACGCCCACTAGCGGCGACAGCGCGACCTGGGCGCGGCCGGCGCGCTGCCTAGGAGTCTCCTGAAGATCTTGGTTTGGGCGCCCGGTTCGCCCCAGATTGCCGGTAAATGTCAATCAGGTCGAACTGGTGCAAGTCAGGCACGTTTTCAAGATCTTCATCAGACTCCTAGACGGGCTGCTCCCCAGTGCCCTCCGGGGGAGGGACGACGACCACCGGGCAGTGCGCGTGGTGGAGCAGGCCGTGCGGGACGGAGCCGAGCCGCATGCCGGTGAACCCGCCGTGGCCGCGCCGCCCCACCACGACCGCCAGGGCCTGCTCGGAGGCCTTGGCGAGCTCCTCCACCGGGTGCCCGGGGACGGTCTGGTGGCTGAGCGTCTGCGCCGGATGGTCGGCGGCCCGCGCGGCCAGGGCCTCGGCGAGCACCCGGTCGAGCTCGGCCAGGTGCCGTTCCCGGTCGCCGGAGTGCAGCAGCGGTGGGTTCCACACCTGGACGACCCGCAACCGCGCACCACGTCGGGCGGCCAGGTCGGCGGCGACGTCGAGGGCCGCCCGGGACTCCGGGCTCGCGTCGAAGCCGGCCACCACGAACGGTCGGTCGGTCGTGCCGTGGCCGGACTCGCGGACGACCACCACCGGGCAGTCGCTCTGGGCGGCAAGCGGCACCGCGACCGAGTAGGAGCTCAGCAGCTCCTCCAGCCGGCTCATCCGCCGCGAGCCGAGGACGACCAGCTCGGCGTGCCGGGACTCCTCGCAGAGCGCCGGCGCCGGGTGGTCGTCGGCGAGAACGGCGGCCGCATCCACCTCCGGCCGACGGTCGCGGACCAGCGCCAGCGCCTTGGCCAGCGCCTCGTCGCCCCGCTCGCGCAGCCTGCGGTGGCGGTGGCTCTCGTCGAAGCCCCGCAGATTCGCCTCCATCGGCTCCACGGCGTGCACCAGCCGCAGCGGCAGCCCGCGCATCCCGGCCTCGTCGGCGGCCCAGACGACCGCGGCCGATTCGGGCGCGGTCGCGTCCACGCCCAGGACGACGGGACGTCGCCCACCGTCGGCTGCCATGGGCCCTCCAGCTGGACTCGGGACTCGGCGGCCGGAACTCCGCTGCCACCGCTCCGCCTTCCACCGTAGGACTCCGGACGGGCATCGCAACGCCGGCGGAGTGTCGCTCCGCGAGGCCGCTGCGCGGCGCCCGGCGAGTTCGCGGACCGTGCGCCCCGCGACCCGCCACGGGTCACCCCCGTTGCGGGCGGGGCGCCGCCGCCAGAAGATCGAAAGGAGGCGTCCCCCATCCGCACCCCACGGGCCGGGGGAGGCCAGGCACGTCCAGGGTTGGAGGCCCAGCATGCCGTCACCGCCCCGCCGCGGCCCGGCCGGCGACCCCGGGCTTCCACCGGACCCGAGGGACCCGGGCGCGAGGGAGCCGGGCCTGACGGAGCCGGGTCCGAACGAGCCGGACCTGACGGAGCCCGACCCGAGGGAGGCGCCGGACCCGATCCGGACGAACACCATCCCGACCGGGACGACGAACCCGCCGGGGACGGACCGGAGCGAGACGGACCGGGGCGAGCCGGACGGGAGCGAGCCGGACCCGACCGCGCCGGACCCGCTGCAGCCGGACCCGATGGAGACGGTGCTCGCCACCCGCCTGCGCCTACCGCCGGTCCCCCCGACGTTCGTCCGCCGTCCCCGGCTGGCCGACCCCCTCACCGAAGGACTGCCGCACCACCCCCTGACCCTGGTCACCGGACCCGCCGGCGCGGGGAAGACCCTGCTGGCCGGCGACTGGGTGCGCACCGGCCGGCTGCCCGGCCCCGTCGCCTGGCTCACCGCCGAGGCCCGCGACAACCTCCCCGGCGCCTTCCGGAGCAGCCTGGTCCGGGCCCTGCACCACGCCGGCGCCGTCCGCGGCGACCAGCTGACCGGACTGATCGGCGCCGCCCCCGCCGACCCGGACCTCCCCGTCCGCCTCGCCGGGATCCTCGCCGTCCGCCCGGACCCCCTCATCCTCGTCCTGGACGCCTGCGAGCAGCTCACCGACCCCGGCCCGGCCGCCGACCTGCACACCCTCTCGCGGCACGCCGGTGCCGGACTGCGACTCGTCCTGCTCAGCCGCACCGAACCGCTCCTCCCGCTGCACCGCTACCGCGCCGCGGACCTCGTCACCGAACTCCGGGCCGCCGACCTCGCGTTCACCTGCGACGAGGCCGCCGTCCTGCTGCGCCACCACGGTCTGCAGCTGTCCCCGGACGGTGTGCGGGCGCTGACCGAACGCACCGAGGGCTGGGCCGCCGGCCTGCGGCTGTCCGCCCTGGCGGCCGAGCACGCGCCGGACCGCGAGCAGTACCTCAAGGAGTTCGAGGCCGGGCACAGCACCATCGCCGACTTCCTGCTCGCCGAAGTCCTCGACACCCAGCCCGCCGCCACCCGCGACCTCCTGCTGCGCACCAGCGTGCTGGAGCGCGTCCACCCAGGCCTGGCCGACGCGCTCACCGGCCGCCGGGACGCCGAGCGGATCCTGGACGAGCTCGCCCAGGCGAACGCCTTCGTCGCCCCCGTCGGCGGCTCCTGGTACCGCCACCACCCTCTGTTCGCGGAGATCCTGCAGGTGCAGCTGCGCGCCCGGCAGCCCGCGCTGCCGGGGGAACTGCACGCGCGGGCCGCCCGCTGGCTGCACGGGGCCGGCCTGCTGGACGAGGCTGTGCGGCAGGCGGCCGCCGCCGAGCAATGGGGCCTCGCTGCCGAGTGGCTGGTGGAGCACCTCGCCATCGGGTCGTTCTTCACCGACCGCGGTCCGGCCGCTCCGGCGGACGTGTTCGCCGCGATGCCGCCCGCCACCGGCGGTGCCGCCGCCGACCTGGTCCGCGCCGCCCGTGCACTGGCCGCCCGCGAGGTCACCGCCGCCCTCGGGCACCTCGCGAGCGCGACCGGCGGCCCGGACCGCCCGGGCACCGACGAGGTCGCCTTCCGCTGCGCCGAGGCATTCCTGCACGCGGTCGCGGCCCGCCTGACCGGAACCGGCGGCGAGCAGGCGGCGGACGCCCTGGAACGCCTCGGCCCGCGCCTGTCGGTCCGGCGCCGGCGCGAGCACCCGGAGTTCCCCGTCCTGCTCGCCACCGCTCTGGCCGCCGTCCGGCTCGGGCAGGGGCGCCCCGCCGCCGCCCGAGCCGCGCTGGAGCCAGTGCTCCGGACGCCGCAGGAGCCGACCCGGCCGGTCCCGCGGTGCGAGGCGCTCGCCCTGCTCGCCGTCGCCGAGCTTTGGGAGGGGGCCACCGGCCGCGCCGAGGAGCACGCCCGGCAGGCGCTGGAGGACGCCGCGGGCCGGGGCGCGCCGGTCGACGCCGGCTGCGCCCTCGCCCACCTGGTCCTCGCCGACACCGCCGCCGAGCGTGACGACCTCGCGGCGGCCCGGCGCAGCCTGCGCCGGGCCGAGGCGGCGGCCGACGGCAGCGCGGACCTCCTGGGGGCCGTGCTGCTCCGGCTCACCCGGGCCCGCCTCGCCCTGCTCCACGGAGATCCGCGCCGGGCGCTGGCGGTGCTGGCGGAGGCGGGCGGCCCCCCCCCGGCGCCGCC
>NZ_JAKNTA010000002.1:408403-846946 GCF_022288725.1 Kitasatospora sp. A2-31
GGGGGGGGGGGGGGGGGCCCGCCGCGGGCCCCGCCGTGGGCGGTGCGGCGGGCGGCCGCCGTCGCGGCCGAGGCGATGCTCCGCACGGGCGACCCCGGGGCCGCGCTGGCCGGGCTGGCCGCCGCGGGCGTCCGGACCGGCCCGGGCGGCGCGGAGCACACGGGCCGGGAGCACAAGGGCGCGGAGCACAAGGGCCCGGGGCACACGGGCGCGGAGCAGGCCGGGGCGGCGGCGGTGCAGAAGGGCGGCGAGGTGGCGCGGGGTGCCCTCGCCGAGTACGAGGCGGTGCTCGCCGCCCGGGCCCACCTCGCCGCCGGCGATCCCCGGGCGGCCCTCGCGGCCCTCCCCCCGGAGGCCTGCCGGGCGCCCGGCCCGGCGATCGGCGCCCTGCTGGTGCGGGCCGAGCTGAGCTCCGCGGCGGGGCACGAGGAGGCGGCGCACCGGATGCTGGCCCGCGCCCTGGTGCTGGCCAGGCCGGACCGGCTCTGCCGCCCGTTCGTGGACGCAGGGCCCTGGGTGGCTCACTTCCTCCGGGCCAGGCCCGCCCTCACCGCCCCGCACGGCTGGCTTCCGGACGGCCTGCGCGGTCCGGCCGGCCTGGTGGACGGGTCGGACGCTCCACCGGACCGAATGCCGGTCGAGCCGCCGGTCGAGCCGCTGACGGTGCGGGAGCGGGAGGTGCTGGAGCGGGTGGCCGAGCTGATGTCCACGGAGGAGGTCGCGGAGGACCTCCACCTGTCGGCCAACACCGTGAAGACGCACCTGAAGAGCATCAACCGCAAGCTGCGGACCACCCGCCGGGCGGACGCCGTCCGGCAGGCCCGCCGGCTCCACCTGCTGTGACCGCGGACTCCCCGACCCGTCGGCTCCGCAGCCCGTCCGCCCGGGCGCCCACCGACCGGGCCGGTCGGTGCCACCGGGTCACCCGCCGCAGGTGATCCACCACCGTTCCGGGCCGGGTTACCGTCGCTGGAGCACCCACCGCGGGCGGATGCCCGCACCTGGCACCGGCCGGCAGAGGAGGCACCGTGAACGACTATCCGCCGATCGCCGACCACGGCATGGTGGGGGACCTGCAGACCGCGGCCCTGGTCACCGCGGACGGCACCGTCGACTGGTGGTGCACACCGCGGTTCGACTCCCCGAGCCTCTTCGCCTCGCTCCTCGACAGCGACCGCGGCGGCCACTGCCGCCTGGCCGCCGACCTCGGGGACACCGACGACGCCTCGGTGCGCCAGCTGTACCTGCCGGACACCGCCATCCTGATCACCCGCTTCATGGCGCCCGGCGGGGTCGGTGAGGTGGTCGACTTCATGCTGCCCGACGAGTCTTCGGAACCGTCGCCGCGCCACCGCCTGCACCGGGTGGCCCGGGTGGTCCGCGGCAGCCTGCCGTTCGAGCTGATCTGCCGGCCCCGCTTCGACTACGGACGTGCCCCGCACACGGTGGAGCGGTTGGAGGAGGGCTCGGTGGTCTTCCACGGCCCGGGCACCGACCTGCGGGTCGAGACCACGGAGCCGATCGCGCTCCACGTCGACGGCACGGACGTGTCCGCCCGCTTCACCCTGGACGCGGGCCAGCACGCCGCGGTCGTCCTCACCAGTGAGACCGCCGGCTTCGGCGGCGGGACGGGCGGGCCGGGGCGCCCCGAGGAGGCACCGCTCACCCTCGACTCGATGGGGGCCGCGTTCGCCACCTGTCGGAGGTTCTGGCTGGCCTGGCTGCGGTCCTCGCGCTACCGGGGACGCTGGCACGAGATGGTCAGCCGCTCCGCGATCACACTGAAGCTCCTGACCTACCACCCGACCGGCGCTCCGATCGCCGCCGCCACGATGGGGCTGCCCGAGCAGATCGGCGGTGAGCGCAACTGGGACTACCGCTACACCTGGGTGCGGGACGCCTCGCTGTCCGTCCGCGCCCTGATCGACCTCGGCTTCCGTGCTGAGGCCGACGCCTTCCGGGCGTGGCTGCGGGACCGCTTCGAGGCCGGCGGCACCGCCTCCGGCGAGCCGCTGCAGATCATGTACCGGATCGACGGCGAGCCGCGGCTGACCGAGGAGGTCCTCGACCACCTGGAGGGCTACCGCAGGTCGGCCCCGGTCCGGGCCGGCAACGCGGCCGCCGACCAGATCCAGCTCGACATCTACGGGGAGGCCGCGTACGCCCTGGCCCAGGCCGAGGACATCGGCGGCATCCGCGGCTGGGCCTCGTTCGCACGGCTGCTCGACTGGCTCACCGAGAACTGGGACCGCCCCGACGAGGGCATCTGGGAGACCCGCGGAGGCCGGCAGGACTTCACTTACAGCCGCCTGATGACCTGGGTCGCCTTCGACCGCGGGCTGCGGCTGGCGACCGACTACTCCCGCCCCGCCGACACCGCCCGTTGGCGGGACGTCCGGGACACGGTCTTCCGGCAGATCGTCGAGCGCGGTTGGAGCGAGCGGCGGCGGGCGTTCGTCCAGCACTACGGCGCCGAGGTCCTGGACGCCTCGCTGCTGCTGATGCCGAAGGTCGGCTTCATCGCCCCGCGGGATCCCGACTGGCTCAGCACCCTGGACGCCATGGACCAGGAACTGGTCAGCGACAGCCTGGTCTACCGCTACGACCCGGCGGCCTCCCCGGACGGCCTGCGCGGCTCCGAGGGCACCTTCAACCTGTGCAGCTTCCTCTACGTGGAGGCGCTCGCCCGGGCGGGGCGCCCGCACCAGGCGCGGTACGCCTTCGACAAGATGCTCACCTACGCCAACCACGTGGGCCTCTTCGCCGAGGAGATCGGCCCCTCCGGCCAGCAGCTCGGCAACTTCCCCCAGGCCTTCACCCATCTGGCCCTGATCGACGCCGCCCTCGCCCTCGACGAGGCCCTCGACCGGGACACGGGTCGGGACGGCCGCGCCGGCTGACGCCCGCCGCCCACGACCGGGCGGGACCGCCACAACGCCCCTGTCCTGGCGTGACCACCGCTCCCACCGACACCGACCCGAGGTGCTGAGCCACCGTGACCGACCGAGCAGCTCCCACCGGCCCCGCCGGGACCGCCTCCACGGCGGCCCGGCGAGTGCTCGCCCCGCTCGCCCTCGCGCAGTTCATCTGCAGCTTCGCGGGGTCGAACATGAACGTGATGATCAACGACATCAGCGACGACCTCGACACCACCGTGCAGGGCGTCCAGGTGGCCATCACGATCTTCCTCCTGGTGATGGCCGCGCTGATGATCCCCGGCGGCAAACTCACCGACCGCTACGGCCGCAAGCGCTGCTTCCTGGTCGGGCTCGCCGTCTACGCGGTCGGCGCCGTCCTGAGCGCCGCCTCCCCGGGGCTCGGCGTGCTCATCCTCGGCAACTCGATCCTCGAAGGCATCGGGACGGCGCTGCTGATCCCGCCCGTCTACATCCTCACCACCCTGCTGTTCACCGAACTGACCTCGCGGGCCAAGGCGTTCGGCATCATCATGGCCCTGGGTGGGATCGGCGCGGCCGCCGGCCCGCTGATCGGCGGACTGATCACCACCGCGCTCTCCTGGCGGGCCGCCTTCGTCTTCCAGGCCCTGGTGATCGTGGTGATCATCCTCCTCAGCCGCCGTCTCACCGACCCGCTGCCGGCCGACCCGACCCGGCCGTTCGACGTCGTCGGGGCCGTCCTGTCGGCGGTCGGCCTGGTCCTGGTCGTCACCGGCATCCTCGCGGCCGACAACAACCTCTGGTTGATGGCCGGGTTGCTGGTCGGCGGCGTGCTCGTGCTCGCCTGGTTCTTCCGCTGGGTGCGGGGCGAGGAGCGGTCCGGCCGGGAGCCGCTGCTGTCCACCGGCCTCTTCCGCAGCCGCACCTCCAACCTCGGCCTGATCACCCAGAACACCCAGTGGCTGATGCTGATGGGTACGTCGTTCACCGTCGCCGCCTACCTGCAGGTGGTCCGTGGCTACGACGCGATCGAGACCGGGGTGATCTTCACCGCCTCCACGCTCGGCCTGCTCGCCGCGTCCCTGTCCGCCGAGCGCCTCGCCCGCCGCTTCCCGCAGCGGACGCTGATCATGGCGGGGTTCGTGCTCACCACCCTCGGCACGGGCGTGCTGATCGGCCTGGTCGCCGGCTCGCCCGGTGCGTGGGCGTTCGCCCCGGGCCTGCTGCTGATCGGGGTGGGCCTCGGCGTCATGCTGACCCCGTCCGTGAACGTCGTGCAGTCGAGCTTCCCCGAGGAGCAGCAGGGCGAGATCTCCGGTCTGTCGCGCAGCGTCTCCAACCTCGGCTCCTCGCTCGGCACCGCCATCGCCGGCACCATCCTGGTCTCGGGGCTCACCGAGCACGCCTACGCCGCCGCGATGTCCACCCTGGCGCTCATCGGGCTGGGCGGTCTCGTGGCGGCCCTGATGCTGCCCCGCACGGGGGCCGGCACCCCGGCCGACACCGAGGCCGGCGCCCGGACCGGTCCGCCGGGAGGCGGCGGGTAGACGCACGCGTATGGGGCTGAGCTCGGCGACCATGGTCGTCCTCCCCCCCCCGGCCGGGTTGACTGGGGGCATGGCGAACGACCCGCAGAACTCCCCGCAGAGCGGCCCGACTTCGAGCCACCTCATGGTGGTGGCCGGTGGGACCGGCAAGACCGGCCGCCGCGTCGCCGAGCGGCTGGCCGACCGCGGCCGCGCGGTCCTGGACGGCCGCGACGCCAGCCTGTCGGACGGCGTCCGGCGGGCGCGGGGCCGCGAGCCCCGGGACTTCACGACGTCCGCCCGGGCGGCCGCCGCCCGCAGCGCCTGGAACGCCTGATCCACCGCTTCCGGCCCCGGGCCCGACGAGGCCCGGGCCGGCGTCCGTTCCACCCATCCGTGCCCCGCCCACCGAAGGACGCCCCGATGCCCCTCGACCGGACCGCCCCCGTCGCCCCCGTCGCCCCTGCCGCCCCCGTCGCCCCTGCCGCCTCCGGCACTCCCGCCGCCGCGGCCCCGGTACGGGCGGCCGGGCCGCTCCTCGCCGTCGCCACCGTCGCCATGGGCCTGATGGCCGGCCTCTTCTTCGCCTTCGACGTGTCCGTGATGCCGGGTCTGGCCCGGGGCGACGACCGGACGTACGTCACCGCGATGCAGAACATCAACAAGGCGATCGAGAATGGTGTCTTCGGCCTCGTCTTCGTCGCCGCGCTCGCGGTCACCGCCGCCGCGGCCCTCGTCCAGTACCGGGGCGGCCGGCGCGGCCCCGCGCTCTGGGCCGCCGCCGCGACCACGCTCTACCTCGTCGCCCTGGTGGTCACCATGGCGGTGAACATCCCGCTCAACGACGAGCTGGCCCGGGCCGGTGACCCGGCGTCGATCCAGGACCTCGGGGCCGTCCGCGCCCGGTTCGAGTCCACCTGGGTGACCGCCGACGCGGTGCGGACGCTGCTCTGCACGGCGGGCCTGGCCGCGCTGGTGCGCGCCCTGTTCCTGCACGCCCGCGCCGCGCGCTGACGCGCGCTGTCCCCGTCCGGCCGGCAGCTGGTGTGCGCCCTGTGCGCCCCCCCGTGCTGTCGGCCAAGTCCGTTGTGGTGCGGGTGACTTGGCCCCGCCGGGCGGTTCTACAATCATGGCTGCGAACAGCGACCGCCGGGGGTGCGAGAGCCCCTGGGGAAGGGGCGGCAGCCACGTGAGTCCCGCACTGCGACCGTTCCGCGTGGAGGGCAGGGCGATCCAACTCGCCAAGTACCTGGCCGAGGAGCGGATCGACGACCTGGTCAGGTGCTCCTGCATCGGCAACGAGGTCTCCATCGACCAGTCCGACACCCACTTCCTGATCGGCCTCGGTGGCCTCGGGGGGACGGTTCGGCTGAACTTCCAGATGACCCACGACGGGCCCGCCCACGCCCGCTCCTGGAACCGCTACCTCCCGGCGGGCTCCGGTCCGGAGGACATCGCCCACCGCATCGCGCTGGACATCGCCACCCTCGGCCGCGAACTCGCGCCCCTCCGCGAGAACCCCCCGATCCCGCGGACGGTGCCACAGCCGCGCACTCCGGCGCAGCCGCGGAAGCCTCCGCAACCCCGCACCCCGGCGCAGCCGCGGACGGCCGCACCGCCGCAGCCGCGGACACCGCCGTCGGGCTGACGCGAAACGCCGGAGGTCGCCGGGCGGGCGCCCCGGCCCCAGGTGTCCGGGGCGGGTCGCCCGCCGGCGGCCTCCGGCCGTCCCGGGGCGCTCCGGCGGCGGGCCGACGCTCAGCCGGCGGTGTCGCAGTGCAGCACCAGCGCCCAGCAGAGGAAGCCCAGGGCGGCCGTGCAGAGCAGGGCACGGGCGACGTTCCACCGTACCCAGCGGGTCTCGAAGCGGCCGCGGACGTCCGCCGGGTCCGCGATCCGGCTCGGGTCGCCCGCCGCGGCGAGCGCGTCGTTCAGCGGGATGTTGATCCGTCTGGTCACCACCAGCGAGGCCCCGTAGCAGACCAGCGCCGCCACCGTCGCCGGCAGGCCCCGGCGGCCGTCGGCGGGCAGGTGCAGGACCACCGCCACCGCCGTGGTCACCAGGGCGCCGACGAAGCCCAGCAGGAACCAGCCGTTGAGGATCGCCACGTTGATCCGCTGCATCACGTCGATGAAGGTCCGGTCCTCCGTCCCGCGCAGTCCCGGCATCACCGAGCAGGCGTACGCGTAGAACAGCCCTGCGCTCAGTCCGGTGGTCATCGTGGCGGCCACGAGCGCGATCACGCGCGACACTTCCATCGGGCACATCCCTCCTCTCCGTCCGCGGCAGTGCTGCTGCCGACGGGTCCGGCCGACCGGGGTCGCCCCGGCCTGCCGGGCTCTGCCCGCCCGGCGTTCAGACTCTCTCAAATGACGGAACGTCAATCCATGTCCACGCGTCTAGGCTTACCCCATGGACACTCTCACCGGGCTGCTCGACGGGCCGAAGGCCCGGGGTGCCTTCCTGCTGCGCTCGATCCTCACCCCGCCGTGGTCGCTGCGGATCGAGGACGGTGCGCCGCTCTCGGTGCTCACCATGGTCCGCGGGGACGCCTGGGTCGTGCCCGAGAGCGGTACGCCGGTGCTGCTGCGTCCGGGTGACGTGGCGATCGTGCGCGGCCCCGAGCCGTACACCGTCGCGGACACGCCGCAGAGCCCCGTCCAGGTGGTGATCGGCCCGGGGCAGATCTGCACGCGCGACGGGGTCGGCGTGGCCGAGTCGATGGCGCTGGGCGTGCGGACCTGGGGCGAGGCCCGGCCGGGCGAGGAGCACGCCGTCATGCTCTCCGGCACCTACCAGGCCGAGCACGAGATCGGCCGCCGGCTGCTGGACCACCTGCCGACCCTGCTGGTCCGTCCGACCGGCGACGGCGCCGCCACCGAGGACACCCTGATCCGGCTGCTGACCACCGAGCTCACCTGCGACGAGCCCGGCCAGGAGGTCGTCCTGGACCGCCTGCTGGACCTGCTGGTGGTCGCCGTGCTGCGCAGCTGGCTGGCGGTCCCGGACGGCGGCGCTCCCGCCTGGTACCGGGCCCAGCACGACGAGGTGGTCGGACCGGTGCTCCGGCTGATGCACGACGACCCGGCGCGGCCCTGGACGGTGGCGGGGCTGGCGGCCGAGGTCGGCGTCTCGCGGGCGGGGCTGGCCCGCCGCTTCACCGCGCTGGTCGGCGAGCCGCCGATGGCCTACCTGGCCGCCTGGCGGCTGGCGCTGGCCGCCGATCTGCTCCGCGACCCGGAGCGCACGGTGGCCTGGGTGGCGCACCAGGTCGGTTACAGCAACGCCTTCGCGCTCAGCGCGGCGTTCAAGCGGGTGCGCGGGCTCACCCCGCAGGAGCACCGCTGGCTGGCCGCCGCGGCCCCGGCCGCCACCGGGCCGGTCCACGCCGCGACCACGGTCGTCCTGGCGGGCTGACCGCCGGCGGTCGGCCGCCCCGGCGCGGGCCGGTGGCCGGCGCCGGACTCGGACCCGGCCGCAGGCCCGGACCCGGCCGCGGGCCGGTTCCGGTGCGCGGCCGGGTGGGAAGGAGACCTCCCACCCCCTCGACCGGGAGCACCACATGACGATCAGTCACCGCATCATCGGAAGCGGCGCCCGCAAGGTCCTCGTCCTGCACGACTGGTTCGGCACCAGCGCGGGCTGGGGCGCCTTCCTCGACCACCTCGACCCCAAGGCCTTCTGCTACGCCTTCCTGGACTACCGCGGCTACGGCGAACGCCGTGACGCGGAGGGCGAGTTCACGCTGGCGGAGATCGCCGCGGACGCGCTGGCGCTGGCCGACGAGCTGGGCTGGGACGCGTTCTCGCTGGTCGGGCACTCGATGGGCGGCAAGGCGGCGCAGCGGGTGCTGGCCGAGGCGCCCCGCCGGGTGCGCCGGCTGGTCGGCGTGGCACCGGTCCCGGCGAGCGCCTATCCGCTGGAGGGGGACGCCCACGACCTCTTCCACGGCGCCGCGGACCACCCGGCCAACCGGCGGGCCATCCTCGACCTGGTCACCGGGCACCGTGCGTGCGGTCGCTGGCTGGACGCGATGACGGCGCGCTCGCTGGCCGACTCCCGGCCGGAGGCCTTCGCCGCGTACCTGGACGACTGGACCACCGCGGACTTCGCCGCGAAGGTCGCGGGCAGCTCGCTGCCGGTGAAGGTCTTCGTCGGCGAGCACGACCCGGCGCTGTCGGCCGAGGTCATGCGCGGCACCTGGCTGACCCACTACCCGCAGGCCGAGCTGGAGGTGCTGTCGAACGCCGGGCACTACCCGATGCACGAGGTCCCGGTGGCGTTCGCGACCGCACTGGAGGCCTTCCTGCGGGCATGAGCGCCCGGGCGGCGGCCCGGTCCGAGCGGGGCCGGGCCGCCGCCCCCTCCGTCGCTCCGCTCCCGTCCCCGACCCGCGTGCTGCGGCGTCGGTGCGGGCTCGCACCGGCCACCCCCTGTCGCCCGGAGGTTCGCAGGCGTACGGTGGCCACACGGTGGCGCGCAGCGTCGGCGGTGCGCCCGGCGGGTGCGGTCACGGCGGCGCCCCCGACCCGCCTTGGCACGCCCCGCCGGAGGCCGCGATGGCTGATTCCCAGGCCGACCGCCCGCCCGACCGCATGGCCTTCCTCACCACTGCACGCCAGCCGCGCGAGCGACGGGACCCGCGCGAGCGGCTGGGGGACCGGCGCGAGGTCTACCGCCCCGGCGCCCTGCTGCCGATCATCGGCAGCCAGGCCGCCCGCTGCATGGACTGCGGCCTGCCGTTCTGCCACCGGGCCTGCCCGCTGGGGAACCTCGTCCCGGACTGGAACACGCTGGTCTCCCACGGCGACTGGGGCTCGGCCGCGGCGCGCCTGCTGGCGACCAACAACTTCCCCGAGTTCACCGGCCGGCTCTGCCCGGCGCCGTGCGAGAGCGCCTGCGTGCTGGCCATCGACGGCGAGGCCGTGACGATCAAGAACGTGGAGCTGGCGATCGCCGACCAGGCCTGGGAGCGCGGGTTCGACCGGCCGCAGCCGCCCGAGCGGCTGACCGGGTTCCGGGTGGCCGTGGTCGGTTCGGGCCCGGCGGGGCTGGCGGCCGCGCAGCAGCTGACCCGGGCCGGCCACACCACCACCGTGTACGAGCGGGCCGACCGGATCGGCGGGCTGCTCCGCTACGGCATCCCGCCGTTCCGGCTGGAGAAGCACCGCCTGGACCGGCGGATCGACCAGATGCGGGAGGAGGGCACCCGGTTCCGGACCGGCGTCGCGGTCGGCGGCCACGACCTCCCCGCGGACCTGCTGCGGGGACGGCACGACGCGCTGGTGGTCGCGGTCGGCGCCACGGCGTGCCGGGAGCTCGACGTCCCCGGCCGCCGGATGCCCGGCGTGCACCAGGCGATGACCTACCTGACGCTGGCCAACCGCGTGGACGAGGGCGACCTGCCGGCCTCCCCGCTGTCCGCCGAGGGCCGCCGGGTGGTGATCGTCGGTGGCGGCGACACGGCCGCCGACTGCCTCGGCACGGCCCTGCGGCAGCGCGCGGCCGCGGTCACCCAGCTCGACATCAACCCGCGTCCGCCGGCCGGGCGCGCGGCCGCCCAGCCCTGGCCCGTCCACCCCAAGGTGTACCGGGTGACCACCTCGCACGAGGAGGCCGGCGGGGAGGAGGCCGAGCCCAGGGTCTTCTCGGCCACCACGGTGGGCTTCGAGGCCGGTGCGGACGGGCGGCTGGCCGGCGTGCGGTTCGCCGAGGCGGAGCCGGGCGACCGCCGGCCCCGGCCCGGCACGGCCCGGACCCTCCCGGCCGAGCTGGCCCTGCTGGCGCTCGGCTTCTCCGGCGCCGGCTTCTCGGGCCGCCGCCGCAGCCACGGCCTGGCCGCCCAGCTGGGCCTGGCGGTGGACGGGCACGGCAACCTCGCCCGCGGCGGGGACTTCGCGGCCGCGGCGTCCGGCGCACCCGGCGGCCCGGCGGACGGCGTCTTCGTCGCGGGCGACGCCGGGCGCGGCCAGTCGCTGATCGTCTGGGCGATCGCGGAGGGCCGGGCCGCGGCGGCCGCGGTCGACCGCTACCTGCGGGGCGCCACCGAGCTCCCCGCGCCGATCGCGCCCTTCGACGGCCCGCTCACGGCCTGACCGGCAGGGACCGGCCGCGGATGGCGCCGCCGGGTGGGCAGCCGTGCCGCGGCGGGCGGGCCGGCCCGCGGACGAGCCGTGCGCGGGCCGTCGGCGGTGGCCGGGGCCCGCGTGCGCCCAGCCCCGGCCCGACCCGCTCCGGCCCGGCCCGACGCGGCCCGGCCCGACCTGACGCGGCCGACGGTGCCCCTCCTCAGACCAGTTCGAGGACGAGCTTGCCGGTGTTCTCGCCGCGGAACAGCATCTGCAGCGTCCGCGGGAAGTCGTCCACCGTGCCGCGGACCACGTGCTCCAGCACCTTGATCCGCCCGGCGGCGATCCAGTCGCCGATCTCCCGGGCCGCCTCGCGGTAGCGCGGCGCGTAGTCGAAGACCACGAAGCCCTCCATCCGGGCCCGGCGGACCAGCAGGTTCAGGTAGTTGGACGGCCCCTGCACGCCGGTCGCCGAGTTGTACTGGCTGATCGCGCCGCAGACCACGACGCGGGCGTGCATGGCCAGGTTGGCCAGGGCCGCGTCCAGGACCGCCCCGCCCACGTTGTCGAAGTACACGTCGATGCCGTCCGGCGCGTGGGCGCGCAGGGCCTTGCGGACGTCCTCGCTCCGGTAGTCGATCGCGGCGTCGAAGCCGAGCTCCCCGGTCAGCAGCGCGCACTTGTCGGCGCCGCCGGCGATGCCGACGACCTGGCAGCCCCTGGCCTTGGCGATCTGGCCGGCCATGGTGCCCACCGCGCCCGCGGCGCCGGAGACCACGACCGTCTCGCCCTCCTTGAGCGCGCCGACGTCCAGCAGGCCGAAGTACGCCGTCATGCCCGGCATGCCGAGCGCGCCGAGGTAGGCCGAGGGCGCGGCCGCGGCCGGGTCGATCCGGAACGCGCCCCGGCCGTCGGAGACCACGTGCTCCTGGACGCCGAAGGTGCCGACGACCAGGTCGCCGATCCGGAAGTCGGGGTGGTTGGACTCGGTGACCTCGACGACCGACCCGGCGCGCATCACCTCGCCGATGCCCACCGGCGGCAGGTAGGAGCGGCGGTCGTCCAGCCAGCCGCGCATCGCGGGGTCCAGCGAGACGAAGCGGGTCCGCCCGGCGAACTGGCCCTCGCCGGGGGCCGCGGCCGCCTCGGTGACGTGCGCCCAGTCCTCGGCGGCGATCTCGCCCTGCGGACGGCGGGCGAGGCGGATCTGACGGTTCGTGGCGGACAGCATGGGGGGGCTCCCGGTGGGTGGGCTCGTGCTGCTGCGCGGGGTCCCGCGCGCGACGGAGGAGAGTCTAAGCAAGCGCTTAGTCATCTGGCCAGGCCTGGACGGCGGACCGTCCGCCGCCGCCGACCGGGTCGGGCGGTACGTCGTTCGGGCGAGGCGCGGCGGCCCGCGGCGCGCGGGCCGGTTAGGTTCGGCCGCAAGGGGCGGGGGACCGACCGACGTGCACGGGAGAACCATGACGACGAACCGGCCTCAGGGCGGCGTGCGGGCCCGGCAGGTGCTGGCCAATCCCAAGGTCTGGGTGGTCCCGACCGTCACCATCGGCCTGGTGGCCTTCCTGCTGACCCTGCTCTACATGGGCGGCATCCTCAACCCCACCGAAGAGCTGCACCGCCTCCCGATCGGCCTGGTCAACTCCGACCGGGGCGCCACCGTGGCCGGACAGCAGCAGAACCTCGGCGCCCAGGTCACCGCCGGCATCGCCGGCGCACCGGACCCGAAGGAGCACGTCTCCTGGCGCCTGCTCGACCAGGCCGGGGCCGACGAACAGCTCGCCTCCGGCAAGCTGGCCGGCGCGCTGGTGGTGCCGCCCGACTTCAGCGCCGCGATCGTCTCCCTCGGAGAGCTGCCGCAGAAGGCGCCGCCGCGCCCGACCATGACCGTCCTGACCAACCCGGGCGTGGGCAGCCTGGAGTCCTCGCTGGCCTCCAACATCTCCCAGACGGCGGCCCACCGGGCCTCGCAGGAGCTCGGCAAGAAGCTCACCGCCCAGGCCCAGGCCATGGCCCAGGCCCAGCCCCCGGCCCAGGGCGGCACCCCGACCAACGCCGAACTGCTCCAGCTCGCCGACCCGGTGACCGTCGAGGTCAGGGTCGGCCACCCGATCGGCCCGCGCAGCGGCGTCGGCCTCACCGCGTTCTACTACACCCTGCTGGTCGTGCTCAGCGGCTTCCTCGGGGCCAACGTCATCAGCAGCGGCGTCGACATCGCCCTCGGCTACCAGGCGAGCGAGCTGGGCCCGCTGCGCATGCAGCGGCCGCTGGTGCCGATCAGCCGCACCCGGGCGCTGATCGTCAACGACGTGATGTCCTGCGGGCTCGCCGTGCTGACGTCGAGCCTGATCATGCTGGCGAGCGTGGTGATCCTGGACATGGACGCCTCGCACCTGCCGCTGCTCTGGATCTTCTCGGTCTGCGCCACGATCGCGGTCGGGCTCGGGGCGCAGGCGCTGATCGCGGCGTTCGGCGCGATCGGGCAGCTGGTCGGCATGTTCGTCTTCATCGCCCTCGCGCTGCCGTCCTCCGGGGCGACCATCCCGCTGCAGGCACTGCCGGACTTCTACCGGGGCCTGGCCGTCTTCGAACCGATGCGCCAGATCACCGACGGCGTCCGCGCGATCCTGTACTTCGGGGCGCAGGCCGAGGCCGGGCTGACCCGGGCCTGGATCATGATCGCCGTCGGCACGGTCGCGGCGCTGCTCTTCGGCTTCGGGATGACCACCTACTACGACCGCCGGGGCCTGCACCGCTTCCACCCCGAGGCTGGCTGATCCCGGTCGGCCGGCCGGTCGACCGCCTGCCCGTGCGGTGGCGGCGAGTGGCGTCGGACCGGCGGCCGGTCAGCGCGGCAGCCGGATCGGGCCCAGCTCCCGCACCGGCAGGTCGGGCCGGAGCACCGCCGGCGTCTCGAACAGGGAGCCGGAGCCGAGCCCCGGCACCGTCCTGACGAGGCGCCAGCCGCACGAGCGGTAGTAGCTGTGCAGTGCGGGGTTGTCCGTCCGCGCGTCCAACCGCAGCACGGCGGCGCCGTCGGCAGCCGCCCGGTGGCCCGCCCACAGGTGCAGGAGCCGCCCGATGCCCCGGCCCGCGTAGGCGCGGTCCACGGTGCTGGCGCGCAGGTAGCGGGCCGGCACGGCACGCTCCTCGGCCGTCCACCGCCGCGTGCCGGCACGGGGCCAGAGCGAGCAGGTGGCGACCGGAGGGCCGTCCGGTTCCAGCAGGGCGAGCACCGTGGCGCCGGCCTCGATCATCCGGAGCCGGCGCCGCGTCCGGTCGGGACCGGACCACTGCAGGCTGCTGCTCCGGCCCGCCACCCAGGCCGCGGCCTCCTGCCGCCAGCGCGCCAACAGCTCCGCGTCCCCCGGCTCGGCGGCCCGCACGTACAGGACGGCTCGGACGGCGCCGGCGGGATCGGCGGGATCGGCGGCGCCGGCGGGATCGGCGGGGTCGGCGGGGTCGGCGGACGCATCGAGGACCGGCTGAGAGCTCACCCCCCGCCAACGAACACCGACCCCGAAGGGTTGCGCCCGGCGGGCGGACACACGGGTGACACGCCCTGTCGAGCGGGCGGGATGGGGAAACGCGTGAATCGCGTCGGCTGCGGGTGCCGAGATCGAGCTGGCTGAGCCGCGCGCATCGCTCATAGAAGTCTCCGCGCCTGCGCAAGGGCGATGGCAGCAATAGTAAAGCCGTCCGTAATCCGTCCCGTGAGCATGTAATCGCGAGCTTCTTCGGGGGTGAGCCAGGCTGCGCTTCGGATCCCTTCGGCGGCTTGGACGCTGATGCTCTGCATCCGAGGGATCTCGGCAAGGTAGAGTTCTACACTCTGGGACATGAGCCCGCTGTCCGGGTGGACCACGCCCAAGGGCTTGTACTCGTCTGCGGCTGCACTCAATTCCTCTCTCAGTTCCTTGGCGGCATTCTGGGCCCCGGTCAAGCCAGCCGTTCCGAAGCCGCGAGGAGCTTCCAGGCTCCAACTTCGAAGTGCGTGCCGGTAGATCTCCAGCAGGAGGATATCGCCGTTATTGCAGGGGAGAACGACCGAGGGTGGCGAGGTTGCCGAGTGGAGGATGCGGACATAGCCGGTGACTCGTCCGTCCGGGAAGCGCACGGGGTCGCGTACGACCCTGATGTAGTCGTCTGAATACATCAAGCCCACCGGGCCTAGGTCATCGATGATCTCGATGGCGGCGTCAGTGTTGTCGAACAACCGGGGCTGGTCCTCGCGCAGGCGACGGTAAGTGGCGTGGTCTTCCAATTTCGTTCCTTCATTGCTTGGGGGAGACTGGTGAAGTGCTGGCAGCGCGCCGAAGGGGGGACGGCGTGAGTCACAGGTACAGGGCGATGGGGAGGGATTCCTGCCATTCCCCAAATGCTTCGGCGTCCTCGACGGATCCCCGGTAGCGAAGGTAGAGCGCCTCGACCGCATCGAACACTTTGGCCCCTGCGGAGCGAGCCGTGATGCGGCTCGTGCGGAGCAGGTAGCCGACGGTGTCCGCTATGGCGTCGTCGCAGACACTCCACAGCGGTACGCCTATGACACCTGAGCCAGACGCGATGAGCGACCTCATGAAACCCAGTACGTCGCCCCCGCCGGACTGCATTCCCTGACCGGCCAGGCAAGCACCGAGAATCGAAAGTTTGTTGCGTGGGAGTCTGAGGCGCAGCGCGATGTCGTATTGCGTGAGGTAGTCGCCGCTTGCCAGCTTCAAGGCAGGGCCCAGCTCCTGCAGAGCGGAGCTGAAGTACCCGTGGCCGGCGTAGACGAAGAATTCCGGCTTGCATGCGACCAGAGCCTTGATACCCGACCAGTCTGCCGGGTACGACTGGAACGGTCCGGTAAGGCCGGTGGGTGGGGTGCCGGCGATGTGCAGGTAGGGGGCTGGCCAGTCCGCGCTCGCCACTTCGTTGCCTGTGACGATCCCATCGGTTACGAGAAGGGCGGCGAGGTCGTCGTCGGCAGCCACAGGCTGCCGCTTGAGCAGGTGGCGGCCCTGGCCGACGAAGGCGGTGACGCTGACCGAATGCGACAGCGGGAGCATCGCACCCAGCGGGAACGCGCCGCTGCGGGGTAGGGCCATATGTAATGGCAGCGCGAAGATCTCGTCGGTAGGGACGAGTATCAAGTGGCTGGGTGTGCCGCCTCGGGTGATGAGCCCCCACACCGGCTGCAGCAGCTGTGTCCACATGTCGTGGCAGTCCTGCCTGGAAGGCGGCCCCTCTATGGCCGCCTCGCAGATTCCCTGAGCCAAGTCGCGCAAGTCCGCGCGACTCATGTCGGAGATCATGTCAAGTGAACCGTCGCGACTGATGAGGGCACCTAGGCCTGCTGATCTGTGTCCGGAGGACCCGTACGTGAAGTAACGGACCACGCAGGTGCCCGGATTGTTTCCCGTGTACATCATCAGCCGGTGAGCGATCTCAGCGTCATGCGGTGCGAACTCCAGCGGATACCGCAGGAACTGCTCCTCGAATTCCTGTGAACGGGCTTCGAGGATGTCCCTGGGGATTGGCTCCTTCTCCTGGGTGGGAGCGCGAAGTGGTGATCGGCGCCGACGGCCGCGCGTGCCGCTCACAGGTGTGCATGTATCCGCGCCTCCCCCAGGGTCAAGTGCTGGCGGAGGGGAGGAGGAGACGGGCGGTGAGGAGATGGAGCTCTGCTGGGGTGGACCGAGCAGTGGCAGCGAAGCGTTGGACATCAGATCGAGCAGCTCTCGGGCGGTGGACTCTTCGACGAGTGAGAACACCTCCTCGATGCGCTGCCGCGAAGGGCTTTCGTTCATAGCCCGTGCGATGTGCCGGAGGTAGACCGGGCGGACCTGCGCCGCGTAGGCGCGCTTGTAGGCGGGAATGACCACAACCCGGCGTACCGAGCGTGCCATCTCGAGTTCGCGCTCTACGACGTCGCCCGGTTGTTCCTCGGCGCTCAGACTGCTTGCCACGGTGAGGTAATGGCGCACGGTGTAGGCGTGGAAGTCGACGTCCATGCCCGTTTCGCGGCCGCTTCCGGTTCCGGGCATGTTACTGCCCAGTTCGTCCAATAGCTGGCGCAACTCCTCGACGCCTTCGCGGCCGCCCTTGTGCAGTGCAAGGTTCTGTCGAGCGATGAGTCTTCCGCGCGCCCACGGTTGGGCTGCCGCCGCCGTGAAGAGGTCCACGGCTTGGTCCGGGTCCGCTAGCGCCAGGCTGATCAGGGACTGGGCAGTCCGGTAGGCGTCTCCCAGGGCCTGGGAGATTCCTAGCGATTGGCGGGACACCAGCTGGGACTCGTCTTCGTACCCGCTCGCGCGCAACGCGGTTGCCAGGTTGTGCAGAACGTTGGAGTAGCCGCGAAGGAACTCTCGCGTCCGGGTGGCGTCTCCAGGTGACACCCGTTCCAGGTCGATCCCTTGTGTGACGGCCTCGCGGTGCGTCTGTGCGCGCAACTCCTCCATTTCGTCCAGGAGCTCGGCTTGCTCGTCGAGGGAGGGGCGGGTCGCCGATTTCTGCCCGATCTCCTCGAAGCGGGCTCGCGTGAAGTTGCTGCGCAGATCAGGCAGGATCCACCAGAGCCCTGAGTCCTCGGCCACGTTGACGGCTGTCTCGAAGGCGACGCGAGCGCGCGTGTAGCTGCCGGTTCGGTAGCGGATTCTCCCGGTACCGTCGTGCCACCTGGCGGTCACATAGGACGGCAGGACGGCCCCGTGCCCGGCGCCCTGCTGAGCGATGCGTGAATGCAGCCACTGTGCTTGCGTCCGGGATTCCTCGATGAGGCGCAGGCCACGCAGCAGGTCATACTCCACGTCGGCCTTGACCAGGTCGCACCAGAAGGCACCGGTGCGTCGCGCTACGGCGGTGGTGCCACTCGCACCCGCGCCGTCGTATGCACCGCTCAGGCGTAGGACTCCGATGGCTTGGGACTGGTCCATGGGAATGTCGAAGTCGGTGTCGAAGGAGAGGATCAGATCCTCCACGTCCACCGAACGTACGAAGTCGCTGATGCGTGACTTGAGATCTCCGTCGTTTCGTTCGTCACGCTCGTCGCGGGTCATGGTCCTCCTTCCGCGCAGGGCATGCAACGCCAAGATCAGCGTCGATTTGGAAGGCCGTCGTGCGCAAAGCCACCGCGGGGTTCCTCGGATTGGTGAAGACGCGTCAAGCTAAACTCCGTCGCCGCCCATGTCGGAGATGGTTCCGCCACCTTCTATGAGGGCGGCGGTCCCCATGGTCAACCGCTTCGAGTGGCAGCAGCCCGGCGCGCTTTCGCGCGACAGGAACCGATGACTGTTCGCTCTGTGGGCACTCCTTACAAGCCCCTCTGTCGACCATACTCAAGCGCTGGTCGGCGTGCGCGGGATGGCGTAGTGGCTGCGCGACTCGACTATGGGGGAGCGATGATCATTTCGGCGACCGACGTCACCGAACAGTGAGTGACTGCTTCCCGGAAAGCCACCCTGATCCGCCGTGCACCGCCAGTGCTCGCCCTGCCGGGCGGGGGGAGTGCCCGGGACGGGAATGCGGGTCGGACCGGCGTGGTTGGCGGCGACGTGACCACGACCGCGCCTTCGCTCCGACTCTCCGTGCTGGACCGGTCCCGGACCAGGCGGGGCCAGGAGCCCGCGCAGGCGCTGCGGGACACGGTGGCGTTCGCGCGGGAGGTGGAGCGGCTCGGTTACCACCGGTTCTGGGTGTCGGAGCACCACGGAGTGCCCGGGGTGGCGGGCTCGGCGCCCACCGTGCTCGCCGCGGCGGTGGCGGCGGCGACCACGCGGATCCGGGTCGGCACCGGCGGGGTGATGCTTCCCAACCACCAGCCGCTGGTCGTCGCCGAGCAGTTCGGCGTACTGGCCGCGCTCTTCCCGGACCGGATCGACATGGGCCTCGGACGCTCCGTGGCGTTCACCGACGGCGTGCGCCGCGCGCTCGGCCGGGAGAAGGACGCCGCCGACCGCTTCCCGGAGCAACTGACCGAGCTGATCGGCTACTTCGACGGCGCCGGGCGCACCAGTCGGGACGTCCACGCCCGGCCCGCGGAGGGCCTGCACGTTCCGGCGTTCGTGCTGGCCACCGGCGCCGGCGCGGACGTCGCCGCCGACGCCGGCCTGCCGCTGGTGATCGCGGCCGCGCGGGGCGAGGAGCGGATGCTGGCCGCCGTCGACCGCTATCGCCAGCGGTTCCGCCCCTCGGCACAGGCCGCGGAGCCGTACGTGGTGGTCTCGGGCACCGTGGCGGTCGCCGCGACCACCGAGCAGGCCGAGCGGTTGCTCGTCCCCGAGGCCTGGTCGAGCGCCCACGCCCGCACCCGCGGCGAGTTCCCGCCGCTCGCCCCTGCCGAGGAGATCCTGGAGCGGGCGATGACGCCGCGCGAGCGCGCCGCCTACCAGGAGGCCCTGCGCGGGCACATCGCCGGCACGCCGGCCCGGGCCGCGGCCGAGCTCGCCGCGCTGGTCGAGCGGACGCGGGCCGACGAGTACCTGGTGACCACCAGCACCTACGACCGCGCGGCGCTGCTGGACTCCTACCGGCTCCTGGCGGAGGCGGTCGGCCTGGCGTGAGGGGAGCGCGGGCAGGCGCCCCCGGCGTGGCGGCCGCGTTCGCGGATCCGCCGTCCCGGAGGCACCGTTGACCCCACGGGCCCTGCAGGACACGATCTGCGGTGAGGACCGCGTCGCGCACCGGCCGACGGCCGCCGGCGTCCCCGCCCGCAGGAGTACCGCCTTCCAGGAACACCGCCTCCGGGGTCGCCGCCCCGGAGCCAGCCGACCAGGACGGACCCGCATGGCCGACCAGCCCTTCGACACCGCCCGCTCCGCCGACGCCGCCACGGTGACCGCGCCCGACGGCGCGATCGTCCACCCGTTGCTGGTCCTGGACGGCGCGGGGAGCATGGCCGTCTTCGAACTGGCCCCGGGGGAGGTTACCCGCGCGGTCTCCCACGCCACCGTCCAGGAGCTGTGGCACGTCACCGGCGGCCGCGGCCTGCTCTGGCGTCGCCAGGCCGAGCGGGAGGAGACCGTGCGGCTGCACCCCGGCACGGTGGTGTCGGTGCCGTTGGGCACGGTGTTCCAGTTCCGGGCCGACGCGGACGCCGCCGAGGCGCTGCGGATCGTCGCGGTGACCATGCCGCCGTGGCCGGGCGACCCCGAGGAGGCGCGCCCGGAGGACGGACCCTGGCCCCCGACCGTCGCCTGACCAGACGGCCTCGCCGGGCCCCCGAGGCCCCGGCCGCACGGCCCGGCTCCCCTGCGAACGCGACGGATCGACCGCTCGACCGCCGCGACTCCGACCGCGCCGGCGGAAGGTGACACCGGGACAGTCGGTATGCGACGCTGCATCCGCGCGCGTGATCGAGCGTTGCCGGTGGGACCGGGGGGATTCCGCATGACTGACGTGCCGTCGAGCCTGCCTCGGCGCGCCCGGGGGACCGGGGGAGCCCGGGGCGGCGGGCCCGGCCGGCCGGGCGCCTCGTGGGGCCGGAGGCCCGCACTGCTGCTGGTCCTCGGCGGCCTGCTGCTCGCCGCGGCGTCGCTGCGCCCGGACGGCGGACTGCTGGGCACGGTCGGCGACCCGTTCGTGCGCGCCGTCGGCTTCGTCGTGCTGATCGCCGGGGGCTGGGCCGTGCTGGTCGGGCGCTTCGCCGTCCGCTTCCGCGAGGAGGTCCGCCACCTCGACGGGCCGACCCCGCAGGCCGAGCGGCTGCGCGAGGCCACCGTGTGGCTGCTGGGCGGGGCGACCGTCCTGGTGCCGGTGCTGCTCTTCGTCTTCCACCACCGCGCGGCGGAGGGGCGGCCCGTGAAGCCCCTGCTCACGGACGTCGAGCTGCCGCCGCTGCCGACCCCACCGGCGTCCACCGCGCTGCCGCAGCCCTCCGAGCCGCCCAACGGGGTGCCGGTGGTGCTCCTTGTGCTGTACGCGCTGGCGGCCGTCGCGGCGGTGGTCGCGCTGGTGGTCCTGGTCAAGGTGCTGCGGGGCCTCTACGGCGCCCGGCGCCGGCCGGAGCCGCTGCCGGTCGTCGGAGAGGTCGAGCCCGAGGACGTGCTCGCGGCCGCCGTCGCCACCGGGCGCCGTGCCCTGCACGGCGTCGACGCCCGGGCCGCGGTGATCGCCTGTTACGCCGCGATGGAGCAGTCGCTGGCGGCGTCCGGGGTGGAACGGCGGATCTGCGACAGCCCGACGGAGCTGCTGGAGCGGGCCGTGGCGGACGAGCGGGTCGACCGGGCCCAGGCGCACGCGCTCACCGAGCTCTTCCGCGAGGCCCGGTACTCCACCCACCCGATGGACGACGACCACGTCCGCCGGGCCGGGGAGGCCCTCGACACCATCGCGGCCCGCCTGGCGGAGCCGGCCATTCCGGCCGACGGCGCCATCCCGGCCGATGGCGCCACCCCGACGGGCCGTCCAGCCCGTCCAGCCCCGACCGACCGCGCCACCGCCTCGGGAGGCCGCCGATGAGCACCCGTCCGGGCCGCCGGGCAGCCGGACCGACGGACGGCGAGGCCGAGTTGCCCGCCCCCGGCTCGGTCCGGCACAGCCTGATCGAGCTGGCGGTCGCGGCCGTCCTGGCCGAGGTCCTGTTCGGCCTGGTCGGCGGGCGGCCGGCGGCCGCCGCCGGGGCGGTGCTCTTGGCCCTGGCCGCGCTGCCGACCGCCCGCTACGTCGCCGGCGGCGGCGTCCTGGACGTGGGCCTGCGCCGCCGGTCGCGCCTGATGGACTCGCACGAGCCCGGCCTCGGTGACTGGCGCTGGACCGTGCGCCAGGGACTGATCCCGGACGGCGACGTCCAGCCCCTGCGGGGCAGACTCCAACGGCTGTTCGCCGCCCGCCTGTCGGAGGCCCACCACCTCTCGCTCGACGACGACCGTGACCGCGGCCGGGCGGCCGAGCTGATCGGCCCCGGACTCTGGCCGTGGATCGACCCGGCGGCCCAGGCTCCGGCGCCGAGCGTCCCACCGGACGTCCTGCTCGCCCTCGTCGACCGGCTCGAATCCCTGTAGCGGTCCGGCCCGCACGCCTCCTCCCGCTCACCCCTCGTGCCGCCCCGCAGCGGCCGAGCCCACCGCCCGTCCCGCCCGTCCCGCCCGTCCCGCCGGCGCCGCACCGCCGCCCGCAGCGGGTGGGCCCCTACCGTCCCGTCAGGAGAGCCATGACCGCCGTTCCCCAGGCCCCCGCCGACCCGAGCGCCGCCCCGGCCGCCCCGGAGGTCGCCCCGGACGGCTCCGGCGCGTCCGTCGAGCTGACGCCCCAGCAGGCCGGCGAGTGCGCCCGCACGGTGCTCAAGGAGATCGAACGAGCCGTCGTCGGCAAGCCCGAGGCGCTGCGCCTGGTGATGCTGGGCGTCCTCGCGGGCGGCCACGTGCTGATCGAGGACCTGCCGGGGCTCGGCAAGACCCTGCTCGCCCGCTCCTTCGCGACCACCCTCGGCCTGGACTTCCGCCGGATCCAGTTCACCCCCGACCTGCTGCCCTCCGACGTCACCGGCGCGCCCTTCTACGACCAGCGCAGCGGCGAGATGGTCTTCCGGCCCGGCCCGCTCTTCACCCAGCTGCTGCTCGCCGACGAGATCAACCGCACGCCGCCGAAGACCCAGGCCGCACTGCTGGAGGCGATGGCCGAGGGACAGGTCTCCGTCGACGGGGCGACCCGCCGGCTGCCGCAGCCCTTCGCGGTGATCGCCACCGCCAACCCGATCGAGTACGAGGGCACCTACTCCCTGCCCGAGGCCCAGCTGGACCGCTTCCTGCTCCGGGTGCGGATGGGCTACCTGTCCACCGGTCTGGAGGCCGCGATGCTGCGGGCCCGGCTGGACCGGTCGGCTCCCGAGACGGTCCTGGACGCCGTCAGCAGCCCCGCCGAACTGCTCGCCATGCGGGCCGCCGTGGAGCGCGTCGAGGTGGACGACGACCTCGTCGACTACGTGATCGCCCTGGTCGACGCCACGCGCAACGACCCGCAGATCCAGGTCGGCGCCTCGCCCCGCGGCGGCCTCGCGCTGGTGCAGCTGGCCCGCGCCCGCGCGATGCTGGAGGGCCGCGACTTCCTCACGCCGGAGGACGTCAAGGCGCTGGCCGTGCCCGCCCTGGCCCACCGCATCACCCTCAAGCCGGAGCTGTGGGTGCGCCAGATCGACGCGGACGAGGTGCTGGCCCGGGTGGTCGCCACCGTCCCGGCCCCGCAGACCCTGCCGCGGGCCTCCGATGCCGCCGGCTCGGGCGCGGACGCCGCGCGGTGACCGCCGAACGACCCGCCGGCGCCGGGGCGGCCGGCACCCCGGCGGCCGAACCGCCCGCACAGCGGGCCGGCCGGCTCGCCGCCCAGACCGGGGAACGGGGGCGCCGCCCGGTCCGCCGCCTCGCCACGGCCACGTCTACGGCCGCAGCCACGGCCACGGCTACGGCGGGCGCCGGGGGAGCAGCGACCACCCCGACCCGCGGTCCGGTCATGACCACGGCCGGCGCCGCGCCGGGCCGCCCGGCACCGGATTCGCGCCGCCGGGGCGCCCGGCGCTTCGCCGGGGCCGCGCCGGGCGACCCGATCACCGCCCGCATCCTCGCCCGGAGCGCCCGCGCCACCGCGGAGGGCCTGCCCAGCACCCCGCCCTCCCCGCACTGGCGGCCCGGCGAGCAGACGCTGCGCCTGCTCACCGTCGCCGTGGCCGCCGCGGCGGCCGCCCTGGCCACCGGCCACGCCTGGCTGCTCGCCCTGGCCGCGGGCCCCGCCGTCCTGCTCGTGCTGGCGGCCCCCGGCGACAGCCGGCCCACCACGCTGGCCACGACCGCCACCGTCACCCCACGCCGCTGCTTCGAGGGCGAGCGCATCACCGTGCGCATCCAGGTGGAGCACGACGGGCGGATCGGCCCGCTCGACCCCACCGTCGTCCTCGGGCCCGGCCTCGCCCTGGAGGCGCTGACCGTGCGGCCCGCCGGGGTGGACCTCGCCCTGCGCGCCGACAGTTGGGGCCGCTGGAGCCTGGGCACCGTCGACGTCGACGTCTACGACGCCGGCTCGCTGGCCCGCCGCACCCTGCGCACCGAGCTCGGCACCGCCGACGTCTTCCCGGTCCCCAGCGCGGCCGGCCTGACCCCGATCCCGGTCCGGCTGCCCGAACGCCTCGGCGAGCACACCACCGACCACGACGGCAGCGGCGTCGAGGTGATCGGCGTGCGCCCCTCCGTCCACGGCGAGCGGCAGCGGCGCATCCACTGGCCCTCCACCACCCGCCGCGGCAGCATCCAGATCAACCAGTTCGCCGCCGAGCGGGCCGCCGACGCCGTCGTCCTGCTCGACACCCTCGGTGATGTCCACGACCCGGCCACCGGGGTGTCCAGCCTGGACGAGAGCCTGCGCGCGGCCGCCGGCCTCACCCGCGCCTACCTGCGACGGCACGACCGGATCGGCCTGGTCGCCGTGGGCGGTCAGCTCCGCTGGCTCACCGCGGCCACCGGGGACCGACAGTTCTACCGGATGGTCGAGAGCGTGCTGGAGGTCCGTCAGGACCGCGCCCACCGCGGTCCCCTCCTGCCGCAGCTGCCGCTGCCCGCCCTGCCGCGCCACGCGCTGGTCTACGCGTTCACCACGCTCGCCGACCAGCGGATCCTGGACGTGCTGGGCCGCATCGGCGACCGCGGCAACCCGCTCGTCGTGGTGGAGATCCCGGTCGGCGAGCCGTCGGTGGAACCGGGCGACGAGGTCGGCGCCCTCGCCCTGCGGCTCTGGCGGGCCGAACGCGAGGCGATGCGCGCGGCCCTGCGGGCCCGCGGCGTCCCGGTCGCCCGCCACACCGCCGGTGAGGCGCTCGACCTCGCCCTCGCACCACTGCTGCGCCGCCGGATCGGGGGAGGAGTCCGATGAGCGACCCGAGGAGCGGGACGTCCCCGACGGCCGGTCCGGTCTCAGGTCTGACGAGCGGCCCGACGAGCGGCCCGACGAGCGGGACCTCCCCGACGGCCGGTCCGGCCGGTCCGGCCGGACCGGGCTCAGGCCCGCCGGGCCCGGCCTCGGCGCCCGCGCGGACCGGCGAAGGGCCGGCCGTCGCGCCGACGAGAGCGGCGGCGCCGCGCTGGGCGCCGTGGGCCGAGCGGACGGCCCTCTGCGTGGTCGGCGACGCACTGGTGCTGGCCGCCGCCGGAGCCGGCGGCGAGGGCGGCGCGGCCCGGCTGGGCCCGGTCGGCCTGGTGGCCGCACTGGCCCTCGCGACCTGGGCCGCCCCGCCGCCGCCCCTGCCGGCCCGCCGTCCCACCACCTGGCCGGCCCGGCTCGCAGCCCATCGCACCACCGTGCTCGCCACCGGCGGCGTGGTGCTCGCGGCGCTGGGCGAGCCGTCGCTGTGGCGGGGTGCGGCCGTGGCCGTCCTGCTGGTCGGCTATCTGCTGCTCGTCGACGCCCTCGGGCCGGACCGCCGGCGCCCGCGCCCCGCGCACGCGCTCGCCGCCCTCGCAGCGTCCGCGCTGGTCCTGCCACCGGCGTTCGCCCCGACCGGGGCGCAGGACTGGTCGCGCCCGGTCGCGGTGCTCGGCGTCGTGGTGGCCGCGGTGGGCGTCGGCCTGGCCCTGCACAGCCGCCGCCACCCCGGCGGGGCGGACGCGGCCGGAGCGGAGCCGGGGCGCGGGAGCTGAACGGCCGTCGATCCGTCGGCGGCCGGGTTCCTGCGACGGGTGGTGAGGTGCCCGGTGGCCCCTCCTGCCACCGTCCTGCCACCGTCCTGCCACCGTTCGGCTGCCGTCCGGCCGCCGTTCGAGCCCGACGGTCCCGGTTGCGCCGGCAGGTGTCCCAGAGTGGTGGCGAGCCGTCACCACCTTGTCGTGTCTTCTTCATCTGAAGCATGCTCAGGCAGCCGATCCTTCGGGTCGGCCGCACAGCCCCCGCTTCCGACGAGGAGACAGCAACCGTGACCGCTCGCCGTACCATCACCGGCGCACTCGCCACCGGCCTGCTCACCGCAGCCGCCGCCCTGCTCCCGCTGCAGCCCGCGACGGCGGCCGGCGACGGCAGCCTCCCCTTCGGCTCGGCCACCACGGTCGGTCTGCACAACACCTACGACCCGGCCGCGTTCGGCTACCTCGCGCAGAGCCTGGACACCGGCACCGGCATGATCGAGCTGGACGCCTGGACGGACACCATCACCAAGGAGTGGAAAGTCAGCCACTCCAACCCGCTCGGCAACTCCAACAACTGCGTCACCGCCGGCACCCCGGCCCAGCTCTACACCGGCGGGGGCAACAAGAACCTGGAGACCTGCCTGGACGACGTCCGGGTCTGGCTCGGCGCCCACCCGGCCGCCGGGCCGCTGGTGGTCAAGCTGGAACTCAAGGGCGGCTTCGCCGCCAACCGCGGCATGGGCCCCGCCCAGCTGGACGCGCTGATCGCCGGCCACCTCGGCTCCGCGGTCTTCCGGCCCGCCGACCTGCTGGCCAAGCCCGGCGGCGGCTCGTACGCGAACGCCGACGAGGCGGCCCGGGCGGGCAACTGGCCGACCCGGTCGTCCCTCGCCGGGCGGGTGCTGGTGTACGTCATCCCCGGCACGTTCGAGGAGGGCAACCCCTTCGACACCCTCCACACCGACGTCGAGTACGGCCGCCACCTGCGCGACCTCGCCTCGGCCGGCCGGATCGGCGACGCCCAGGTCTTCCCCGCCGTGCACGGCGCCAAGGCCGGCGACCCGCGCACCGGCTACGGGGAAACGGCGATCCGCCCGTGGTTCGTGGTCTTCGACGGCGACGCCGCGGCCTACACCGGTGGCATCGACACCTCCTGGTACGACGGCCGGCACTACCTCCTGGTGATGACGGACGCCCAGAACGTCGCCCCCGCCATCAGCGCCACCGACCCGACCGCCGACCAGGCCCGCGCCCGCACCGAACAGCTCGCCCGGGCGCACGCCAGCATCGTCTCCAGCGACTGGCGCCACCTGCCCGCCGTCCAGTCCCTCGTCCTGCCGCGCGGCTGACGGCCGCCGCCGGCCCGCCGGTAGCCGCGCACGCCCCCTACGGATCCGGGGCGTGCGCGGCCCTCGACGACCACGACGGCAGGGTGATCGGCCGGAGGCTGGGGCTCGCGAGGATCCGCGTGGAACGTCTTCCCTCCTCAAGGCGTGGTGATCAGTGACGTGTCGATCACTCATGGAGGAGACGGTGATGGAAACCACCGGAGCACGGCGGTCCCGCCGGGCGGTCCTGGCCCTCGGAGCGGGGACGGCGCTGGCCGCCGGCCTGGCCTCGACCGGGCGGGCGTACGCGGCCGCCGCCCCTGCCGCCGCCGGCACGGCGGCCGGAGCGGCCGGCGCCCTGTGCGGGGAACTGGCCGGCCTGGAAAGCCGGTACGCCGCCCGGATCGGGCTGTTCGCCCACGACACCGGCACCGGACGGACGCTGGCGTACCGGGCGGACGAGCTGTTCCCGCTCTGCTCGGTCTTCAAGCCGCTGGCCGTGGCGGCCGTGCTGCGGGATCTCGACCGGGACGGCGAGTTCCTGGCCAAGCGGATCCACTACACGGAGCAGGACGTCAAGGACGCCGACTACGCGCCGGTGACCAAGGATCACCTCGCCACCGGCATGACGGTCGAGGAACTGTGCGCCGCCGCCGTCGGCCAGAGCGACAACGCCGCCGCGAACCTGCTGCTCCGCGAGCTGGGCGGCCCGACGGCGGTCACCCGCTTCTGCCGCTCCGTCGGGGACGGGCGGACCAGGCTCGACCGCTGGGAGCCGGAGCTCAACTCGGCCGAGCCGTGGCGCAGCACCGACACCACCAGCCCCCGCGCCATCGCGCGGACGTTCGCGCAGGTGCTCCTCGGTGACGTGCTCGAACCCCGCGACCGGGCCCGGCTGACCGCCTGGATGATCGCCAACACCACCAACACCGACCGGTTCCGGGCCGGCTTCCCGCCGGGCTGGGTCCTCGCCGACAAGACCGGCGGCGGATCGGCCTACGGCGTGTCGAACGACGTGGGCGTCGTCCGGCCGCCGAACCGGAGGCCGATCGTGGTGGCCGTGCACACGACCACCCGGTCGGCCGCGGGCCCCCAGCACAACGAGATGGTCAAGCGCGCCGCCGAGCTGGTCGCCGAGACCCTGAGCTGAGCCCACCGGCTGCGGGACCACGCCCCGGGCCGCCCGGACCCCGTGCCTTCCGGCCATGCGGGGTCCGGGCAGGGCAGCGGGGGAGCGCGAGCAGCGGGACTGCGGGGCTTCTCTGTCTTCCCTTCGGGTCGCGTGCAACGAGTTTCCGTAATGTGTCATCAACTCACGTCGTGCAACGTAGAATTGGGTTCATGGGCACCGTAGTGCGTGAGGCAACCCGGGAGATCGTGGCCGCCGCAGCCCCGCAGGAGCTGCCCGTCATTGACAGTCTTCGGTCGCTGGATGACGCGCAGATCACCCGCGTGCTCCGTCGCCGGAACGGCAAGTCGGACATGCTGGGATTCGGCCTGACCGAGGCTGCTTCCTTCGTGACTCCCGTGGTGTGGTTGGTGGTCAGCGAGGTTGTCAATCGCGGTGCGGGTATGGCGGCTGACAGCTTGATCGGCCGTCTCGGGTCAGGAGCACGTCGCCTCCTGAGACGTTCGCGGACGCAGTCGGAGGCCATACCGCCACTGTCGTCCGAGCAACTGGATTTCGTACACCGCAAAGTGCTGGATCGCGCGGCCGATGCCGGCATCGAGGGGCCGCAGGCCCAAGCACTGGCCGACGCGGTGGTCTCGCGGCTGGCGCGCGAGACCACTCCGTAGACTCCGTGCTTCCCCGGGTCGACCAGGCGATCTTGGGGCGAGGCACCACACGGCGTTTCGTGCTGCTGCTGGGGCTGCTCCTGTCGTCGTGCATCTCCCAGATCAACACCACGGTGTTGACGGTCCAGTCATGGTGCTCGGACACGGGCTGCGCCCACCGTGGCGACGCGGATCACAGTCTGTCCCTCGCCGACCAATGGGATCGCATGGTCCGAGGCGGGCACCTCCAGGACTACTGCTCGGGTGCGGCGTCGGTGGCACTGCACATCGATCTGGCCGGGACGGGAGCTGTCGTGTGTGCGGCGCTGGCACTGTACTGGCTGCTGCCATCGTGGCGGCGTCACCGGCGGTGCCTTGTCCCCGCTGCGGACTTCGAGTTCGAACTTCGGCCGGAGGCGGCTGCTCCCGCTCAGCAGCGACGGCCGCCTATGATCTGGACCGCAGAGGAATGGCGGCTGCGGCATCCCGCCGAAGAGCGTGCGCCGGAATCCGGGCCACGCGAATCACTGACGGAACACCTGTCCCGACTGGTGGTACAGACCGGTCTCCGCCGACCACCCGGCTTTGTCGTGGATGCCGGTGCGTCGTCGGCCGGGGCCGTCGCGTTCGGTCGAGGCGGGAGGCATTCGGTGTGCCTGGACGGCAACCTGGTGATGCGCCGTGACCGGCAGCCAAAGATGTTCGAAGCTGTGGTACTGCATGAACTGGCGCACATTCGCAATGGTGACGTGGACATTGCCTATGTCGTTGTGGCGCTATGGCGGATCTATCTTCCGGTCGTGTTGTTGCCGTGCCAACTGGTCACCTGCTGGGCCCTACTGAAGGGATTGCTATGGGGGACGGAGCGTGGCTGCTCTCCCGAAGCAGAACTGCGCTCGGGCATGGCAGCGCTTTCGCTTTCGCTTGCCGCATTGACCTATCTGGCTCTCGCCGACATCCTCCGACGGCGTGAGCTGGTGGCGGATCTCGACGCCGTCGCGTTCGGCGCCGATCCGGTCATGTGGCGCATGGCGCGCGAGGGCGATATGGCCGGACGCCGTTCCGGCGGTTCGCGATGGTTATGGGCGGCGGGGCGGTGGTTCTGCGGTCTCTGGCGGATCCATCCCACGTGGGATCAAAGGTATAGAACCCTGGTTCGATCGGAAATAGTCGATTCCGGCGGCACCCCGCTGCAGTTCCTGCTGTATGCCGGCGCGGCAGTGATGATTCCGTACGCGCTTGCGCCCGTCTTGCTGGTTGCTCCTGCGTGGCTGGGTCGGGCGATCGCTGCGAATTCAGTCGTCCTGGCAGCGTCGGCGTTTGAGATGATCGTGTGTGCGCGGCAAGTGATCCCCCGGTTCGGCTTGAGGATTCCTGCCAGGGGTGATGGTTGGATTCTCCGCTATACCACGATGTCGATCAGTTGGCGGCTGGGGTTGATCGCGGTCTACCTCGTCGTGCTCGTGGTCGTCGCCCAGTTCGGTTGAGTGGCAGCCGAAGTCCCTCTCCGGTCGATCCGCCCGATCCGCAGCTCGGCGGCCCGACCGATGAGTCCTGGCCCTGGCCGCCACCGGGGCGGGCCCGGCCCGCCCCGGTGGCGGCCGGCCGGGTGGCCGGGGCGCCGATGGGGCGGGCCGGGGGGGTCAGCACTGGGGCCGACGGCCGTGGTTGGCCTTGCTCCGGCTGCGTGCCTTCTTCTTCCGGCGCCGCTTCGACGACATGGCCGCTCCTCTCCCGGTCGGTCGGCACCGGCCCTCGGGGAAGTGGTGCCGCGCGGGCGGCGAGGGCGGTGCTCCGCGGAGGGGCCCGCCGAGGGCGGGTCCCGACCTCCATGGTCCGCCGCCGGGGCCGGGAGCGAAAGGCGAGCAGGCCGTGGGCGCGCGCAGGCCGCCCCAGCCCGGAGCTCCGGTACCCCACCGCGGTACCCGTCCCGGCCGGGGACGCCGGGGCGTGCCGCCCTCAGGCGGGCCGGCGGACCACCCCCAGCAGGAGCGTGACCAGCTCGTCCACCACCTGGTCCATCGAGGCCTCGAACTGGCCGGCCGTCCAGTCGTGCAGCAGCCCGTTGACGGCGCCGATGAACGCCGTGGCCGCGATCCGGTAGTCCCGCTCGGTGGCCTCGCCGCGTTCCGCGGCCGCCCGGGCCTCGGCGAGGATCAGCTCCACCCAGCGGGCGCGCCGGACCAGCCGCTGGCGCTCCAGCTCCGCGCTGACGCCGATGATCTCGACGAAGGCGATCCGCAGCCGGCGCGGGTCGTCCGTCGCCGCCGCGACGTAGGCGCGCAGCACCGCCCTGATCCGCGCCTCGAAGGCGAGGCCCGCGGAGTCGCCGAGGGCGGCCAGGACGGCGTGCTCCGTCCAGTCGTTGACCACCAGGTGCAGCTGGGCGAGGACGTCCTCCAGATTGCGGAACTCCTCGTAGAACTGGCGGGTGGACAGGCCGGCCGCCTCGCAGAGCGCCGTCACCGAGGCGGCCCGGTAGCCCGGCCGGTCGCCGAACTGGTCCAGGGCGGCCCGGAGGAAGCGTTCGCGCCGCTCGGCCCTGCGCTCCTGTGCGGACCGTCCGCCGTACGTGCCCGTCGGCCCACCTGCCACTGCCGCCGCCCTCGATCGCCGCTGATGATCCTTCAATTGTTGCCCACCGACGTCTTGCCAGGGTCGCCAGGTCGTCCCTACCGTCGAGTAACGCAATCTGACAAACCTCCTTTTCAGACTCTGCGCGTTCTCGCGAAGGAGCGGCGATGACAGCCCCCGCACACCCCGCCCCGCCCCGTCCGCCTCGCCCGCGCCGGATCTCCCGGCGGACCCGGGCCCTCGGCGGCCTCGCAGCCGCCCTGGGCTTGGCCCTCACCGCCTCGGCCGCCGCGCCCGCCGCAGCGTCCGCCTCCGCGCCCGCCTCCGCGCCCGCCGCGGGCCCGGGGCTGCGGGAGGTGATGTTCGTCGGCAACAACTGGGACGGTACGGCGGACGTCATCCGCTCCACCGGCGACCTCGCCCGGGTCGGGCGTATCGACGTGATCCCGGACAAGGACCAGCGGCTCGCCGAGATCTACCTCAACCCCGTCAAGCTCGCCTACTTCCTGGGCATCCGGCTCGGCCCGGGGGAGGGCCACGACCAGTTCGTCGACGACATGTACTCCACGCCGGACGGCACCGCCGTGGTCGTCTCCCGGCCGAGCTTCGCCGACGTGGTCTCCATCGACCTCGCCACCGGGCGGATCAACTGGCGCTTCCCGGTCTCCGGCTACCGCTCCGACCACATGGCGCTCTCCCCGGACGGCACCCGGGTGGCGGTCTCCGCCTCCACCTCCGACACCGTCCACGTGCTGGACGTCCGCACCGGTGCGCAGCTCGGCTCCTTCAAGACCGGGGACAAGCCGCACGAGAACCTGTTCACGGACGGCGGCCGGCGGATCTGGAACATGTCGATCGGCGAGGTGAACACCGCCCTCGACGCGCCCTGGCTCGACTGGACGAAGGGCGACCGCCGGATCACCGTGGTGGATGCGGACACCTTCGCCCAGACCAGGGTGATCGACATGCGCGAACGGCTCGACGCCTTCGGCCGCTCGGATCTCTCCGACGCGATCCGCCCGGCCGCCTTCACCCCCGACGAGTCGAAGCTCTACTTCCAGGTGTCGTTCTTCAACGGCTTCGTGGAGTACGACGTGGCCGGTGACCGGATCACCCGGATCAAGACCCTGCCCAAGAATCCGGCGACCAGCGAGGACCGCACCACCTGGGTCAACGACTCGCGGCACCACGGCCTCTCGATGAGCCCCGCCGGCGACAAGCTGTGCGTCGCCGGGACGATGGACGACTACGCGACGGTCGTCGACCGCGCCACCTTGCAGGAGGGGCCGCTGGTGCCCGCCTCGAAGCCGTACTGGGCCACCGTGAGCGGCGACGGCAAGTCCTGCGTCATCTCGGAGAGCGGCGCCGACCGGGTCACCGCGATCGACTTCGCGACCGGGCTCAGGACGGCGTCCGTGCCGGTCGGCGACCACCCGCAACGCGTCCGCCTCGGCCACGTCGCGGCCGGCTGGACCGGCCCGTCGGGCGGCTGACGGCGGGAGCGGACGCGGGTGGCGGCCGCGGCCGGGCGCGCCGCCGGTGATCGGTAGAATCGCCGGTCATGACGGACCCCCAGGACGACGACCCGCTCCGATGCGGCGGCGGCCGGCCGCCCGCACCGCCCGTCGGGTCCGGCCCGGGCCACGGCACCGGTCGCGGTACGAGGGTCGGGCTGATCTGGGCGCAGACCCTCGACGGCGTGATCGGTGCCGACGGCGACATGCCGTGGCGGCTGCCCGAGGACCTGGAGCACTTCCGGACCACCACGGTCGGCCACCCGGTGGTCATGGGCCGCCGGACCTGGGACGCGCTCCCGCCGCGGTTCCGCCCGCTGCCCGGCCGGCGCAACATCGTGGTGACCCGCGATCCGCGGTGGACGGCGGCCGGCGCCGAACGGGCCGGCTCCGTCGGCGAGGCCCTGGAGCTGGCCGCCGGGTCCGCGGCGTCGGCCGCTGCGCAGGTGTGGGTGATCGGCGGCGGGCAGATCTACCGCGCCGCCCTGGAGCACGCCGTGACGCTGTCGGTGACCGAGATCGACCTGTCGGTGGCAGGGGACACCTACGCCCCCACCTTGGGCCCGGAGTGGAGCGTGGTCGAGGAGCAGGGCTGGCGCTCCTCGACCACCGGGCTGCGCTACCGGATCCTCCGGTACGAACGCCGCCGGTAGCCCGGTGCGCGGCCGCTCAGGACGGGCCGTAGACGATCACGAAGTCGTCGTGGACGTACCGGCCGGGCCGGCCGTCCGCCTTCTCCAGGGCGTCGCGGACGGCCTGGAGCCGGTCGACCCCGAGCTGCAGCGGCGGCTCGTCCGGCTGGTAGGTGTACCGGATCGGGTAGTCGACGCCCGGCTCGCTGCTCATCTCGATGTGACAGCCGAGCACGTGGCTCACCGGGTGCGCGGCCGCGAAGGCGATCAGCCGGTCGATCGTGGCGGTGTAGGCGTCCCAGTCGGACACGTACAGCCGGCCCGGGTAGACGGTGTCACCGGTGAGCAGGAAGCCGGTGAACGGGTCGTAGTAGGAGATCGCCGCCTCGTGGTGGCCGGGACCGGGCAGGCAGGTCAGCACCCGGCCACCGAGGTCCAGCGGGGCAGGCCGGTCGAGATCGTCGTCCAGGCCCAGGAAGGCCCGGACGGTGGCGAGCTCCGCGCCCACCACCACGGTGTCGGGGCGGTCGGCGAACTGCGCGTCCCCCGCGACGTGGTCCCCGTGCCCGTGGCTGTGCAGGACGACCAGCTGGTAGCCGGGGCGCGGGTGGCGGTCGAGCCAGTCCGCCACCAGCTCGTCGACGACGCGGCGGAGCGGGAACAGTTCGGGGGACGCGGTCGCGCCGGTGTCCAGCAGCACGGCGCGGTCGTTGCCGAAGAGCAGGAACAGGAACGGCGCCTCGTAGTTCACCGCCATGTTCTGCCGCAGGATCACGGTGTGCTCGTCGTAGCGGTGGACCTGCAGCTCCGGGTCCGTGTTGTGCTTGGCGGACTCGGAGCCGTGGATCCACCGGACGTCGAGCGAGCGGCCCGCCAGGTGCGCGGACACGTCCGTGAAGTCGATCGGGCGCGGGTCGGGGGTCATGCCGCCTCCTGGTTCCGGTCAGCGCGTCGACGTCCCGTCTGCCCCCCGGCGGACGGGCGCGGCACCCTTGCGGGAGCCACCGGGTGCGAACCTACCAGGCGCCTGTGACAGCGCCCGTCGCGGGATGTTCGAGGCCTCACGACCCCCGTGCCCTGCGCCTCGGGCCCTGAGCCCGTGGTGTCACTGAGCCCCGCTGCCACCCCGCCCCGCTGCTACCGCGCCCTGCTGCCACCGCGCCCCGTGCCGCCCGCGGTCCCGAGTGCTTCGGGGGTGCGGGTGGCACGGGGCGCGCGGCTCGCGCAGGTGTCAGTCGACCAGGTTGACCGGGCGGTGGGCGTGGTAGCCGTCACCGGACTTCAGGCCGTAGTTGTGCGTGGCGCGCCGGGTGCCGACCTTGCCGGCCTGCTCGTAGGACCAGTAGGAGGCGTGCTTGCCGTCCGCCCAGCCGTCGAAGATGACGACGTGCCGGTGGTTCGGGTCGTTGCTGTTGGCCTTGATGACCAGGTCGCCCTGGCGCAGGTCCTGCATCGCGATCGGCTTGGTCCAGCCGTCGTTCTTCAGCGACACCGTGTTCGGGCCGGACTTGGGGAGCTTGAGGGCCATCGAGGCGTAGCCGGAGCAGTCCTGGCGGTAGCCGTCCTTCCAGGTCTTCTTCTGGCTGTACGGCACGGCCCTGCCCGCGTTGTCCGTCAGCCAGACCTTCGCCCGCCGGATCTCCTCGGCCCGGGTGATCCTGGGGGCCGCGGCCCGCTCGGTCTCCGAGCCGGCGTCGAGGGCCTCACCGCCCTCGTCCTCGGTGTCGAGGACCGGATCGGCGACCTCGGAGACCGCGGCGGGGGACGGGGCGCCGGCCGGCAGCGCGACGGCCGGTCCGGTGAGGACGAGCGAGCCGAGCACGGCGGCGGCGAGGGCGGCGGCGGTCGAACGGCGGATGTGCTTCATGGTGGTGCCTCCTGCGGCGGTGGTGCGGGAACGGGGTGGAGGTGGAGTCCGGAAGGGGCGTCAGCCCTGGTGGGCCAGGCGGCGCAGCGCCGCCCGGTCGGCGTGGAAGACACTGGCGTCGACCGTGCCGGGCGTGCCCGGCACCGACGCGCGGTCGCTGTACTGCCAGAAGTCCCAACCCTTGGCGCCGGGCAGCGGCTCGGGCGGGGTGGTGCCGTAGCGGGCGAGCCAGAGCGGGTAGCCGCTCAGCTCCTCGGTCCCGCCGAGGCACTCGTCGACGAAGTTCTTGCGGGTGTAGACGATCGGCGTGGCGCCGGTGGCCTGCTGCACCCGCTGGAGGAAGGCCTTCACCTGGTCGAGCCGGAGCCGGTGACCGTCGCTCCGGCACTGTTCGAGGTCCACCACCGGCGGCAGCTCGCCCGGCCGGGTGCCGGAGAAGCCCTCGCGGTGCAGAACGTCGAGGAAGTGGTCGGCCTGGGCGGTGCCGTCCTGGTCGGCGGTGAAGTAGTGGTAGCCGGTGCGGACCAGGTCCACCGAACGGGCGCCGGCGAGGTCCCGGCCGAACCAGCCGTCGGTGAAGGCGGTGCCCTGGGTGGCCTTGAGCATGACGAAGGACTGGCCACTGCGGGCGATCGCGGGCCAGTCGAAGGCCTGGTCCTCCTTCGGGCCGTGGTCGCCGTGGTAGCTGTCGATGCCGCGCACCGCGTAGGCGTCCGGACCGGTGCCCGCGGCGCCGGCCGGCGAGGCCGGCCCGAGGGCGGCCGCGCCGAGGGCGGACGCGGCGACGGCGGACGCCGCGACGGCGGCGACGGCGGCCGCCCGGACGGCCCGGTGGACCGTGCTGCGGAAGCGGAGCTTCACGTCGGGTTCTCCTCTGCTGTGGTTCCGGGGGTGGTGACAGAACGGTGGTGAGCGGTGGTGACGGAGCGGCGGTGACGGAGCGGCGGTGACGGAGCTGCGGTGACGGAGCGGTGGTGTGGGAGCAACGGTGACGGAGCGTTCGGTCCGGTGCGGTGCCGGCCGGCTGTTCCGCTGCCCGGTGAGAGCTTCGCCCAGCGGCGGCCCGGCCTGCACCCGTTGCCTGTTGTCGAGCGGACGGGACATCTCGACAACCCCTCTGACCTGCCGTCATCACTCATGAGAGGGGAATGCCCGACCTCGCGTGACCCGCTCGGAGCCCAGTCGTTGACGGGTCGGGAGCGAGTCGAGCGGGGGCCGAGGGTGAGCACGGAGAGCGACACGGGGCAGCCGGGCGGGGCCGGGTTCGGAACGGTCCTGCGCACGCTGCGCCGCGAGGCCGGACTCTCGCAGGCCGACCTCGCCGGCCGGGTGCACTACGACAAGAGCCACATCAGCAAGGTGGAGACCGGCGACAAGCCGGCCACCGCCGAGTTCGCCCGCGCCTGCGACCGGGCCCTGCGCGCCGGCGGCTCCCTGGTCGCGCTGGCGACGCGCGGCCACTGCCCCTACCCGGGGCTCGCGTCCTTCCGCGCGGAGGACGAGCGCTGGTTCCACGGCCGCGAACGCGCCCGCGCCGCGCTGCTGGGCCTGCTCGCCGAGCGCCACGCCGACCGCGGCGGTCCCGTCCTGGTGGTCGGTCCGTCCGGCGCCGGGAAGTCCTCGCTGCTGCGGGCCGGCCTGGTGCCCGCTCTGCGCCGCGGCGGCCTGGCGGGCCTCGGCCCCGCCTCCGCCGCCGTCCTCACCCCGACCGGCCGCCCGCTCGACCGGCTCGCCGAACTCGCCGACGGCCCGGACGCCGTGTGGATCGTCGACCAGGCCGAGGAGCTCTTCACCCTCTGCGCGGATCCCGAGCAGCGGCGGGCGTTCCTGGACGCGCTCTGCCGCGAGGCCGGCCCCGGGGGCCGCCGACTGGTGGTGCTGGGTCTCCGCGCCGACCTGTACGGCCACTGCCTGGCGCACGACGGCCTGCTGAAGGCCGTCCGGCGCGGCCAGCTGGCCCTCGGGCCCATGAACGCCGCCGAGCTGGCCGAGGCGATCACCGGGCCGGCCCGCACCGCCCGGCTGGAGCTCGAACCCGGACTGCTGGAACTCATGGTCACCGACCTCGGCCTGGAGGGCGCCGGAACCACCGGCACCGCCGGCGCCTACGACCCCGGCGCCCTGCCGCTGCTCGCCCACACCCTGCGCGCGGTCTGGCAGCAGCGCGCCGGACGCTCCCTCACCCTGGCCGGCTACCGGGCCATCGGCGGGCTGCACGGCTCGGTCGCCGCGACGGCCGAGCGCGCCTGGGCCCGCTTGGAGGACGACGCGGCGCGGGCCACCGCCCGCCGGGTGCTGCTCCGGCTGGTCCACCTCGGCCCGGACGGCCGGGCCTCGCGCCGCCGGGCCGACCGCGCCGCCCTGGCGGGCAGGCCCGTCTCCGATCCCGGTGCGCCGCCCGGTCTCGACGCCTCCGCCCCCGGCCCCGGCGCCCCTGGCCCCGCTCCGGAGGACCGCGTGCTCGACCAGGTGCTCGCCTCCTTCGCCGACGACCGCCTGCTCACCGTCGACGCGACCGGCGTGACGCTCTCCCACGAAGCGCTGCTGCGAGCCTGGCCTCGCCTGCGCGACTGGGTCGACGAGGGGCGGGCCGGTCTGCGCCTGCACCAGCAGCTCACCCAGGACGCCGAGCACTGGGCCGAGGCCGGCCGGGAGGAGGCGCTGCTCTACCGGGGCAGCCGGCTGGAGCTGGCGTGCGAACGGGCGGCCGAGCCCGCCGGCGAGGAGCTGCTCACGCCCGTCGAGCGGGAGTTCCTGACGGCCGGTGCGGCCCGTGCCGAGCTGGAACAGCGGGCCGAGCGGCGCCGCGTGCGGACGCTGCGCCAGCTGGTCGCGGGGCTCGCCCTGTTGCTGGTGGCGGCACTGCTCGCGGGCGGCTTCGCCTGGCAGCAGTGGGACCGTGCGACCGGCGCCAACCGCACCAACCTCGCCCGCGCGCTGCTCTCCGGCGCCGAACGCAACGCCGGGCGGGACCCGTATGCGGCGATGCTGGAGTCGGTCGAGGCCCGCAGGGTCACCCTGTCCGGCGGCACCGGCCTGCGGCGCCCGGCCGAGGATGCGGTGCTGAGCACCCAGTCCCAACAGCTGACCGGGCGGATCCCCGGCTTCACCCTGGGCGTCAACGGACTGGCGATCAGCCCCGACGGGCGGCTGGTGGCCACCGGCGACTCCCAGGGGCAGGTGGCGCTCTGGGACGCGCACACCACGGCCCGGGTGGCCGAGCTGCAGGGCCACGACGTGAGAGCCCCGGTGCAGGACGTCAGGTTCAGTCCCGACGGATCGCTGCTGGCCGCGACGGTCACCAGGAAGGAGGGCCTGCGCATCCTGCTCTGGCGGGTCGCCGACCGGCAGCGGTTGCCGTCCCCGGTGATGCCGCAGAGCCTCCCGACCGGCACCTCGGCGGCGAAGCGGCTGGCCTTCAGCCGGGACGGCGCCCTGCTCGCGGCCGCCAGCAGCGACGCCGCCCCGCCCGGACGCGGGTGCGTCTGGGTGTGGCGCACGGACGCGGGCGCCGCGCCCCCGGTGCGGACGCTGACCGGTCACACGGGGGTGGTCCAGGGCGTCGCCTTCGGGCCCGGCCACCTGCTCGCCTCCGCATCCACCGACGGCGACGTGCTGGTCCGGGACCTGGGGGAGGTGGGCGGCGTCCGGGACGCCGATCCGTCCCGCGCCCCGGAGGGAGGGGCGACGACGGTGTTCGCCGGGCGGGCCCCGGCGCCGAAGTCGGTGGCCTTCGCCGCCGACGGGCGACTGCTGGCGGTCGGCGGCGACCGCGGGCACATCCGGCTCTGGCGGCCTCCGGCGGACGGCGGCCCGGTGCCGGGCGCCGCGCCGGTCCCGGGCACCACGGCGCCGCCCGGCCCGGCGTCGTCCGCTCCGGCGTCGTCCGCCCCGCAGGCGGGCGCTTCGGGCGCGGACGGGGACGAGCCGCAGACCTCCCCGCCGATCCACCGGCTGACCGGGCCCGTGGCCGACCACCCCGCCGAGTGGCCGTCCACCGACCTGCCGCCGGCCCACCAGGGCCCCGTCAACGCCCTGGCCCTCACCCCGGACGGAACCACCCTGCTCTCGGCCGGCGCCGACCAGACCACCCGCGTCTGGGACCTGCCCACCGGCCGGGTCGCGGTCGAACTGCGCGGCCACCCGACCTTCGTCCTCAACGTCGCCGTCGCCGGTGACAACCGGACCGTCGTCACCTCGGCGGGCATCAGCTCCCCGCCCGGCAGCGTCCTGCTCTGGGACCTCCACCGCGGCACCGACCTCGCGCCGGGCCCCGACCGACCCGCCGTCACGGCCGTCGCCTCGGCCGGCGACCGCGCGGCGGTCGGCACCGCCGACGGACGGATCGCCCTCTGGGACGTCGGCGGCCCCGTGCCGCGCCCGGTCGCGGTCGCCCCGCCCGACGGGCGGCGTGTCACCGCCCTGGCGTTCGACCGCCGCGGCCGCACCCTGGCGACCGCCCACGAGGGCGGCGCCGTCCGGTTCCTCCGCGTCGTGGACGGCACTCCGGTGGCCGCCGTCGACGTGGGCGGGTCCCCGACCGCACTGGCGCTCAGCCCCGACGGCACCGTGCTGGCGGTGGGCACGGCCGACGGCCGGCTGTTCACCGGAGCGCCGGACGGCACGCCGCTGCACGCCCGCCCGCTCGACCCGTGCGGTCCGGTGTACGCGGCGGTGTTCCTCGGCGACGGCGCGGACCTGGCCTTCGCCTGCGACTCGCAGTACGTCCACCTGCTCGCGGCCGCCGACCCGGACGCGCGCCCGCGGAAGAGCGACATCCACCACGCCGACCACCTGCGCCACCTCGCGGTCAGCCCGGACGGCCGCCTCCTGGCGACGGCCGGCAACGACCGCCTGGTCGTGGTCTGGGACGTCCGCACCGGCCGACCGCTGGGCGCCGATCCGAACCGCGCCGCGGAGCCGGAGGCAGCGGCGCGCACCGTGGGCTCCGACACCGTCCACGCCCTCGCCTTCGCCCCGGACGGTCGCACCCTCGCCGACGTCGGCCACCAGGGCGCGCTGCGGCTTTGGGATCTCGACTCCCCGGCCCCGGCGGCCACCCTCACCGGTCCGGGCCTGCCGCTCAACGGACTCGCCTTCCTCCCCGACGGCCGCGTCCTGACGGGGGGTGACAGCGGCGCCGCCCCCGTCTGGAGCCTCGACCCGGCCACGGCCGCCGCCGAGGCCTGCTCCGTCGTCCGCCCGCCCCTGCCGCACCGCGACTGGCTCCGCCTCGCCGCCGGCGCCCCCTACCGCCCCACCTGCCCCTGACCCGCCGGGGCGGGACACCGCTGAGCGGCGATCCACCCGGCACCGCGCTCGCGGCACATGCAGGTGTGCGTGACGGGGAAGGGACCACCCGTGACCGACAGCCCTGACCAGACCGGCCGGCGTGATCCCGAGCCGCGGCAGGACCTGGTTCGGCGCTCGACGCCGTTCCTGCCGGCCGGTAGTGAGATACGGCAGGCGTTCATCTGCCAGAGCGCGCCGAACTTCCTGTTCTTCGTCATCACCTATCTGACCGGCCTGACGATGTTCTGGAACACGTACCGGTGCGTGGTGGTCACCCGGGACGCCATCCACGTGCTGGACAGCGGCAAGCTGTCCGGCGGTGCCGGCCCGCGGCGTCTGGCGGCCACGATGCCACGCGCCACCCGGCTCGGTCCGGTCTCCGGTCGATGGGGGGAGCTGCACCTCGTCGGTGAGCGCCACTGGGTCCACAAGCGCTTCCACGACCAGATCGCCGCCGCGGACCGGGAGATCGGCTTCGGCCCCTAGGCCGGCGTCGCGGACGACGCCCAGGACCTCGCCCGGGGCTTCGAGGTCCTGACCCGACGTCATGCCCCACCGGGTCGGGGTCCCACCCGGGTTCGGCGGCCGGTGGGCACGCAAACGCCCGGGGTGCCCGTCGGCGGCGGAACGTCAGTGGCGCGGCTCGATCCGGAAGTCGAAGGCCGTGGTGCCCGGGTCGATCGCGGTGACCCCGCCGTCGACCGTGAGGACGGCACCGTTGACGTAGCTCGCCGCGGGGGAGAGCAGCCAGCCGATGGCCGCGGCGACCTCCTCCGGCTCGCCGGGGCGTGCGGCCGGGGCGAGCCGGGTGGCCTGCCGGTAGGCCTCGTCCACGCCGCCGGGCAGCTGCTCGGCGTCCGCGAAGCGCGTCATCCGGCGGTCGGCCATCTCGGTGCGCACCCAGCCCGGGCAGACGGTGTTGGCGCGCAGGCCGAGGTGGCCGTAGTCGACGGTGAGCGAGCGGCAGAGCTGGAGCAGCGCGGCCTTGGAGGTGGCGTAGGCGGCGCTCCCCGGGCCGTTGCGCAGCGCGGAGACCGAGGCCACCGCCACGACCGAGCCCCGCGAGCGCAGCAGGTGCGGCAGTGCGGCCCGCAGCATCAGGAACGGCCCGGTGAGGTTGGTGCGCATCACCAGCTCCCAGTCCTCCAGGGTGACGTCGCCCACCGCGCCGCCGCGCCCGACACCGGCGTTGAGGACCAGGCCGTCGAGCCGGCCGAACGCGGACAGGGCCGTCTCCACCAGCGCCTCGACGTCGGCCGGCTCGGTGGTGTCGGACACGTGCGCCACCGCGCCGGTCTCCTCGGCGATCCGCGCCAGCGGCTCGGCGCGGCGCCCGGAGACGACCACGTGGTGGCCCTCGGCCCGCAGCAGCCGGGCGGTCGCGGCACCGATGCCGGTACCGCCGCCGGTGACGATGACAACGCGCTGGTCGGACATGGGCTCCAGCCTCCGGGAGGGAATCGGTGTTCTGTGGACTGACCATCGGATCCTATGCTCACGACCCGTCAGGTCCGGCTGCCGTGCCGTTCGCCCCTCCGCTCGCCCTCCCGTCCGCCTGTCACCCCGCTGGGGTAGCGTCCTCCCCGACTGCCGAACCACCCCGGGGGACCGATGACCGACCAGCCCGTGCCGACCGACCAGCCCGTACCGACCGACCAGCCCGTACCGACCGACCTGCCCGTACCGGCCCACCTCTCCGGCGCCACCGCCGCCGAGGGCCCCCTCGCCACCGAAGGCCCGACCGCCGTGGAGGCCCCGACCGCCGCCGACGCGGTCGCGCTGCTGCGACGGGTGGCGGCGGCCTCCGGTGGTCTGGTGACCCTCGACCCCGGCATCGACGACGCGCGTCTCGACGCCTGGCCGGTCGTCGTGCCCGAGGAGATCCGGGTGCTGCTGCGGGCGGTCGGCGGGGTCCGGATGATCGTCTCCCGGTCGCCCGTGAACGGCCACGAGTCGATCGACCACGTGGACCTCGACCACGCCTACAACCACGGCCACCACGCCGGTGGCAGCACCGGGTGGTACCAGGACCACGCGGGCGGCCCGGGCACCCACTGGTTCGTCTTCACCGACCACGGCGACGGCCACGTCTACGTGGACGTCGACCGGGAGAGCGGCGCGTGGGGGCCGGTGTTCATGTTCTGGGACGCGGCCGACACCGTCCGCCTCGCTCCTTCCCTGCCGTCCTGGCTCCACCACCTGGCCCGCTGCCTGGAACGGGCCCTCGCCGAGACCCCGGCGGGCGACGTACGGGCCTTCCGCATGCGGCTGGCCGACCTCTGGCCCGACGGGGAGGAGCGGCCCGCGGATCTCGAGTCGATGACCGCGGCGGAGGCGCGGGCGGGCGGCGACCCGGTCCTGAAGGCGGCGGCGGCCGAACTGCCCGACGACGGTCGGCTCGTGGACCTCCGTACGGTGGCCGGCCCCGTCCGCGTCGACTTCGAGCTGTCCGCGGCGACGTGCCGCTACGGCCGCCACGCCCGCGGGGGCGTGCTCACGGCCACGCCCTGGGACGGCGAGTAGGTCCGCGGCGGCCGGCACCGGGGGCTCGACGCCGGGCGGCCCGAGCCTCGGCAATCGTCCAGGTGTTCCCAAATGTCCTCTGTCTGGCGGGAATTGGCGGCGGCACCCTAGGGTGGCCGCATGCAAGCCTCCGCTGTGGCACCCTTCGGCCTGATCGTCGTCATCGTCGTCGTCCTGGCCGTCGTCATCGTGGCCCGAGCGGTCCTCGCGGGACGCAAGCGACGGCGGAGGCGCCCGGACACTGCCGACGCGGTGCCGTCCCTCCTCCCGTCCGTGCCCTACCCCCAGGCCCGGACGTACGTCCAGCCGCAGGCCGACCGGGGTGCGGCCGCCGCGCCGGTCGCTCCGGCCGTGCCGGCGGCACCGGCCACGCCGTTCGCACCCTCGGCGCCCGCCCCCACGGTCGCGCACCAGCCGATGCACCAGGGCGAGCCGCGGACGATCGGTGGCTACCACCTGCTCGGCCGGATCGGCTCCGGTGGGATGGGTACGGTGTACCTGGCCCGGCGGGAGGGCGCGGCGACGCAGGTGGCGCTGAAGACCATCAACCCCGAACTGCTCGACAACACCGAGCTGTTGCGCCGGTTCGAGCGCGAGGCGGAGGTGCTGGGCATGGTCCCCGGCGCCTACACCGCCCGCGTCCTCGACGGCGGGGTGGACGGCGGACGGCCGTACCTGGTGATGGAACTGCTGGACGGCCGCCCCTTGGACGCCCACCTGCGCGAGCAGGGCCCGATCCGCTCCCCGGAGGCGCTGCGGGCCCTGGCGCTCGCGCTGGCCGTGGCCCTGTCCGGGGTGCACCGGCTCGGTCTGGTCCATCGTGACCTCAAGCCGGCCAACATCATGCTGACCACCGCCGGGCCGCGCCTGCTCGACTTCGGCATCGCCGCACTCGTGGACGGCACCAGGCTCACCGCGGCCGGCGGCGGCCCCGGCACGCTGACCTACATGGCGCCCGAGCAGTTCGGCGACGAGCGGGTCGGCACGGCCGCCGACGTCTGGGCCTGGGCCTGCTGCGTGGTCTGCGCCGCGCACGGCGCCAGCCCGTTCGCGGCGACCAGTACCGGCGCGGTGATCCGGCGGATCATCGACACCGGCCCGGAGCCCGCCGCACTCGCGGCCGTCGGGGATCTGGACCCCGCGCTGGCCGCCGTCGTGGCCCGGGCGCTCACCGCCGAGCCGTCCGACCGCCCCGCCGACGGCGCGGCCCTGCTGGAGCTGCTGACCGCCCACCCCGCCCCGGTCCCCGTGCAGGACCAGATCACCCAGGGCTGGCGCACCCTCGCGCTCTGAACCGCCACCGTGCGGCACCGCGCCTGGGCTAGCCTGGCCGACGTGATCACCGCCGACTCCCTGCTCGCCCGCCTGCACGCGCTCGCCGACCGGGTGCCGTTCGACCTCGCGCTGCGCCCGGGCGCAGCACCCGGGGAAGCCGGGGACCCGCCCCTGCCCGTGCCCGCCGCCGAGCGTGAACTGCTCGGCAGGTTGGGCGGATTCACCGTTCCGCCGGTCGAGTTCGTGCTGACCGGGCATCCGCGCCAGGGGAGCGGGCAGGGCCTGCCGGAACGGCGGTGGGTGGTGTCGGACGACGGAGGCGGCGGGCTCACCTGGGTCGACATCGCGGCCGACGGGGGATGGGGTCAGGTGCTCATGCAGTACCGGGAGGGCGGGCTGTACGTCCAGGCCGGTTCGCTGACCGAGTGGCTGGACCGACTGATCGGCACCGCTGAGGAGTTGGTGGAGGAGACCGGCTTCGACGAGGGCGTCCAGCCCTATGCCGACGACTTCTGGGACGCGCTGTACCCGGACGGCCTGGACCTGCCCCTGCACCGTGCAGCGGAGCTCCGCGCGGCCCACGCGGACCCCGTGGTCGCCGAGCTGGCCCGCCGGGTCCCGGACGCCGCACCGGTGGCCGACCTGCGCGTCGCCCCGCCGGGGAGCCGGGCCCGCTTCGACCGGGTGTGCGGCCCGTACCGCCTGGAACGTGCCGCCGGCGGGGCCGTGTTCGCCGCTGTGCCCCGGGAGGAGTGACCACGCGGGCGCGGCCGTGGGGGCGTGCGACAGCTCGACGCGCGCCCCGCGAAGCTCCCCAGTGCCCCGTCCTCCCCGCCCTGCCGGACCGTTTCTGCGTGGCGCTCGCGTGAACGGACTTTCCACGCGGGCACACTGACGCCAAGTCAACGGACCGAGCGGTCCTTGAACCGCATCACGGGCGAGGGGCAGGGGCATGGACGACGGACTGAAGGCGATCGTCGACGCGGTCCGCGAGGTGGAGAAGCTGGCGCGCGAGACGGTCATCACCCCGGCGCGCGGCGACCGCGGGAACGTGCTGCGCGAGAACGAGGCGACGGTCCTCGACGCGGCCGCGACGCTCGTGGAGGTCGCCCGGGAGTTCGTCGACCTCTACTACCCGTACCGGATGACCACCGCCGACGCCCGCGGCGCCGTCCACGACGTCCGGAAGGGGCTCGCCACCCTGACCGAACGGCTCCGTGCGGCAGGCGAACGGCCCGGTGCGACCGGGGCCTGAGAGCCGCGGGTGGTGCGGAGCCGACGGGGTGGGCAAGGGGTTGCGCGGCCGCCTCGTCAGGCCTTGGCCTCCTGCTGGATCCGCACCATGTTCCCCGAGGGGTCGCGGAACGCGCAGTCGCGCGGCCCCCAGGCCTGGTCGATCGGCTCCTGGAGGACCTCGGCGCCGGAGGCACGGACCCGCTCGAAGGTCGCGTCGACGTCGTCGGTGCTGAAGACGGTCATCGGCAGGACGCCCTTGACGAGCAGCTCCTGGAGGGCGTCGCCGTCGGCCCGGGAGCGGCCGGCATGCGGCTCGGAGAGCACGATGTCGAGGTCGGGCTGGTCCGGGCTGCCGAGGGTGACCCAGCGGTGCTCGCCGGAGGAGACGTCGTTGCGGACGTCGAGGCCGAGCGCGTCGCGGTAGAAGGCGAGCGAGCCGTCCAGGTCGTTGACGGTGATGTGGCAGTAGTGCAGTGCGATGGTCATGCCGCCCACGTTAGGTCGCGGCCCCGGGGCCCGCTTCTCGAATCCTGCTCGGATCGCCCGGCCTCTTGCCCACCGGGAGCGCCCCGCTCCCGACGGGGCGTCCTGCCCGTGTGCGCGCCGGTCGGGTACGCACCTTGGCCACGCAGGCGGGCATCGCCGCGACGGCCAGGTGCTCCCGGGCGCGGTAGGCGCTCGGTGGCTCGCCGACGAGCTCGGTGAAGCGCGAGCTGAACGATCCGAGGGAGGTGCAGCCGACCGCCATGCACGCGTCGGTCACGCTCGTGCCCGAGCGCAGCAGTGCCATCGCCCGCTCGATCCGGCGGGTCATGAGGTAGCCGTAGGGCGTCTCGCCGTAGGCCGCCCGGAACCGCCGCGAGAAGTGCGCCGGCGACATCAGCGCCCGGCGGGCCATCGTCGGCACGTCGAGCGGGCGTGCGAACTCCCGGTCGATCAAGTCCCGCGCGCGGCGCAGGTGCGCGAGGTCGGCGAGCTCCTCCGGGGTCATGGTTCGACGCTACCACCGGCCCCCGACACGGCCCCCACCTGCGGAAAGGGGCCGCACGCGGGGGCGGTGGGGAGCGGGGCGGTCACGCGCAGTGCAGGACGACCCGGGCGCAGTGGGCGTCGATCCGGGCGCCGCGCCGGCGCAGGCGGGCCTCCTGGCTCCCGGCGCGGACGGCGGCGGTCGCGATGGCCGTCGGGACGGTGGCGGCCCGGACGGCGAAGGTCTGGCTGCCGGTGGTCCCGTCGGTGGTCCTGGTCGGCATGGTGACCAGCCAGAGCGGCAGCACGGGTGCGTAGACGCCGTGGCCGGCGGCGGTACAGACGGGGTCGGCGGGCGGTGCGTCCGGCATGGGCGCGCCGGCGGCCGCGAAGACGGCGGCCGGTGAGGCGGTGGCCGGGGCGGGCGCGGCGGCCGACGATACGGCGGCGGGGGCCGGGTGCGCGTCGGTACGCGCGTAGCAGGGGTCGAGTGCCATGGAGGCGGCTCCTGGTGCAACGGATCGGCCGGCCCGGTGGGGGGACCGGGCCGTGCGGCCGGGCTGCCGGGGCCGCGGTCGCAGGCGCGCCAGTGGGGACGGCGGGCCTGCCCGGGCGCGGGCAGAGGCCTTGCTGGGTTCGGCCGTCGGAGGCGATCGGAGGGTCGCTCGTGCCGCTGCGGGCCGTCCGGCCCGTGGGTGGCGGGCCTGCTCCGGTGAGCCCCGGGCCGTTGGCCGGGGGCGACCGAAGTCTCTGCAGGGCACGATAACCCGATCCGACGGCCTGAGCCCGCAAGCCGCCACGGCGCGGACCATTCCGTGACCGCGTGCAGCAGGCACCTCACCGGGCGCGTTCGGCGGCGGCGCGGCGGCCGCCCCGGACGTCGGCCCGCAACCGCGCCGGAAGCTGCGAGGCTCCCGCCCGGGAGAACCGGGCAGGGGGGCCTCGCGCGGGCCGTGGCTCGGCGGCGGACGCTGCGCTCGCAGTCGCGGCAGCGCTCGGTCTGCGCCTCGACCGCATGGGCGGGGCGTCCGCCTTGCCGGCCTCGCGGTGGAGGCGCCCGTGGCGCAGCGCGGCGGCTGCTGGCGCGCCGCGCCCGCGTTCGGACCCCCCGCCCGCCCCGTCGACAGCGGACCATCTGCGCACGTCGTCGGCGCGGACCTCTACGATGTCCGCCATGAACCCTGGGGGGCCGCAGCCGCGGCTGATCGACGGCCGCTTCGAACTGCTGGAACGCCTCGGCGGCGGCGGCATGGGCCTGGTCTGGCGCGCCCGCGACAACGCCCTGTACCGCGAGGTCGCGCTGAAGGAGGTGCGGCCGCCGGACCCGGCGATGGCCGCCGCCGACCCGGACGGCGCCAACGAGCTCCGCGAACGCGTGCTGCGCGAGGCCCGCGCGCTCGCCCGGCTCCAGCACCCGAACGTCGCCGTCATCCACCACATCGTCGACACGCCCGAGCACCCGCACCCCTGGCTGGTCATGGAACTGGTCAGCGGCGGCAGCCTCGCCGACCGGATCGCCCGCGGCCCGCTCACCGTCCCCGAGGCGGCCCGGATCGGCCGGGGCGTCCTGGCCGCGCTGCGCGCCGCCCACGCCGCCGGCATCCAGCACCGCGACGTCAAGCCGGGCAACGTCCTGCTCCGGCCCGACGGCACCCCGGTCCTCACCGACTTCGGCATCGCCGCCATGCAGGACGCCACCGCCCTCACCGCGACCGGCGCGCTGATCGGCTCGCCCGAGTACATCGCCCCCGAGCGCATCCGCGGCGAGGAGGGCAACCCGTCCTCCGACCTGTGGTCGCTCGGCATGATGCTGTACGTGGCCGTCGAGGGCCACCACCCGCTGCGCCGCGCCACCACCCTGGCGACCCTGGCGGCCGTCCTGGACGAGCCGCTGCCGCCGCCCAGCCGTTCGGGCGGGCTCGGCCCGGTCCTGGCCGCCGTCCTGGCCCGAGACCCCAAGCTGCGCCCGGACGCCGACCAGCTCGACCGGGCGCTCGCCGCCGCCGAGCAGGGTGCGGCCCCGGGCACCCCGGCAGGCCAGGCCGGCCCGGCCTGGGCGCCGACCTTCCTGGACACCCCGCGCCCGGGCGGCGCCGTGTCCGCCGCGCCCGGCGTCTTCGGCCCCCCGCCCGGCGACGTGCCCGCCCACGCTGCGCCGCCCGGCGGCGTGCCGTCCGGGTCGTGGCCGGCGCAGGGCCCGGCCGACCCGACCGGCTCGACGTACCCGAGCGGCTCGACGTACCCGACCGGGCCGGTGCCCCCGACCGGCTCGACGTACCCGATCGGCTCGGTCGGCCCCGTCGACGCGATGGGCCCCACCCGCGCCACCGATCCCGCGGCCGCACCCGGGCCGGCGAAGCGCGGGCGCACCGTCGCCGCGGTAGCCCTCGGGGTCGCCACCGTGGCGGTGGCGGGCGTCCTCGTCTGGTCGCTGAATCCGGACGGCGCCAAGGGCAAGGACGCCAAGGCCGCCGGCGGCCCGGCCGCTTCGAGCTCCGCAGCGGGCGCGGGCGGGACCACCACGCCGGGCGGGTCGGCCGACACCGCCGCCCCCTCGGCCGGTCCCGCCACCCCGGCTCCGGCCAAGTCGTCCTCGGGCGGCTCGGGAGGCGGCGCCACCACCCCGGCCCCGGCGGACCTCCTCACCCCCGACGGTGTCCGTGCGGTGGTCGCCGCGGTGACCGCCGCGGCCGGCAAGTCGACCGTCAAGGACCTCACCGTCTACCCGGGCTACGCGATGGCCGAGGTGCCGACCGCGGACCCGCGCGCCTACGAGTGGTACGACTACCGGGACGGCAAGGCCACCCGCCGCACCCCGGGCGGCCCGATGCTCTCGAGCAAGACCGCCGACCTCACGCAGTACGACTGGAGCGTCATCCCCGCGCTGCTGAAGAAGGCCGAGGAGACCCTCAACGTCCCCAGCCCGACCAGCAGGTATCTGATCATCGGGCCGGACATCTCCGACGGGACTCCGACCATCCGCGTCTACCTCTCCAGCGCCAACAGCATCTCCGGCTACCTCTCGGCCGACGTCACCGGCAAGGTCAAGCGGACGTACCCCGCCCAGTGAGGCCGGGCCCGGTCCGTGGATCAGGCCCGGTCCCGCGGCTCGACTCCGGCCGCGCAGTGCTGGTCGGGGGGTGGTCCGGGGCGGCGGCCGCCAGCACCGTGCAGAGGGCGTCGAGCGCGGGCGGGTAGCCGCGGTCGGACGGCGCGGCGAAGCCGACCAGCAGGCCCTGCGGACGACCCGCCGGCTCGTGGTGGAGCTCGGTGAGCCCGCGCAGGGCGAGGCCCCGGTCGGTGCAGGCGGCCAGCAGCACCTCCTCACCGGGTCCGTCGGACGGGAGCGTGACCAGGGTGTGCAGGCCGGCCGGGACGCCGTGGGCGGTGTGGCCGGGCAGGGCGGCGACCCGCTCGAGGAGGAGTTCGCGGCGCCGCCGGTAGCGCAGGCGGGCGGCGCGGACGTGGCGGTCGTAGGCATGGGTGGTGATCAGCTCGGCGAGGACGAGCTGGCCCAGCGTCTCGGTGTACAGATCGGCCTGCCGCTTGGCCTCGACCACCGCGCCCACCAGCCGGGGCGGGAGCACCAGCCAGGCCAGTCGCAGGGCCGGGCCGAGGGTCTTCGAGGCGGTTCCGCAGTGGACCACCCGGTCGGGGGCGATGCCCTGGACGGCTCCGACGGGCCGGCGGTCGTAGCGGAACTCCCCGTCGTAGTCGTCCTCGACGATCAGGCCGCCGGTGGCGCGCGCCCACGCGCAGACGGCCTGACGGCGGCGCGCGCCGAGCGGCACACCCGTCGGGTACTGGTGGGCGGGGGTGAGGACCGCGGCGTCCGTCTCCCGGGTGAGTGCGTCCGTGCGTGCGCCGTCGGCGTCGACCGGCAGGGGGAGGACGGTGAGACCGGTGCGCCGGACGACGTCCCGGTAGGAGTTGTGCCCCGGGTCCTCCATGGCCACGGTGCGGGCGCCGGCGGCGGCCAGGACGGAGCCGAGCAGGCCGAGGCCCTGGTAGTAGCCGGAGGTGATCACGATGCGGTCCGGGGCGGTGATCACACCGCGGGTGCGGCCCAGATAGTCGGCCAGGGCCGTGCGCAGCTCGATCCGGCCCTGGGGGTCGCCGGCCGCGAGGATGTCGGGGCGGGCGCGGGGGAGGACCCGTCGGGTGGCGGCGAGCCAGGCCCGGGTGGGGAAGGCGCTGACGTCCGGGTGCCCGGGGCGGAGGTCGTGCCGTGGCCCCGCCGGTGCGGGGGAGGGGCGGCCGGCCGCCTCGGGCGGCTGCGGCAGTGCGGCCACCCTGGTGGCCGCGCCGGGCCGGGTGACCAGGTGGCCCTCCTCGGCCAGCTGGTCGTAGGCGGCGGTCACGGTGCCCCGGGAGAGCCCGAGCTCCCGGGCCAGTCCGCGGGTGGAGGGCAGGGGCGCGCCGGGGGCGAGGCGCCCCTGTCGGATGGCCGTCCGCAGGGCCGACTCCAGCCCGGCGCGCCGCCCCTTCGCCGCGTCGAGGGCGAGAAGCAGGTCGAGACGGGAGCTGGACCAGGAATTCGGCATGGAACTGGATCTTATGCCTGGTCCGGCCGCCTTCTAGGGTCGCTTCGAGGACGGACGGGTCCGAGCACGAGCCGCTCCGAGCACGAGCCGCTCCGAGCACGAGCTGCTCCGGGCACGGGTGGATCCGAGCGCCGACCGGTACGAGCCGGACCGAGACGAAGGGACTTCCGCGGTGATCGTCATCGCCCATCTCAGCGACATCCACATCGACGGCGGGCAGCGCAGTGCGGACCGCGCCCGGGCGGTGATGGACCACCTCGAAGCCCTCCCCTACGACTTGGACGCCGTCCTGGTCACCGGGGACATCGCCGATCACGGCCTCCCCGCCGAGTACGAGCGGGCGCGTGCGGTGCTGACCTCCCGCCACCCGGTTCTGGTCTGCCCCGGCAACCACGACGAGCGCGCCGCCTTCCGCCGGCACCTGCTCGGCGAGCACGAGTCCGGGGAAGCGGGGGCGCCGATCAACCGGGTGCACCGCGGGGACGGCTTCGTCCTCGCCCTGTGCGACTCCTCCGTGCCCGGCAGGGACGAGGGGTTCCTCGCGGACGAGACGCTGGCCTGGCTGGAGGGGACCCTGGACGACACCCCCGGCGACGTGCCCGTGCTGGTCGCCTTCCACCACCCGCCGGCCCTGCTGCACCAGCCGTTCATCGACGGCCTCCGGCAGTTCGGCGCGGAGCGACTCGCGGCGCTCGCGGACCGGCACCCCCGCATCACGGCCTTCCTGTGCGGGCACGCCCACACTCCGGCGGCGACCACCTTCGCCGGTCGGCCGCTGCTGGTGGCACCGGGCGTGGTCTCCACCCTCCGGCTGCCCTGGGAGCACCGCGCCCACCCCGAGGACCACGTCCACCTCGACCAGCCGCCCGCGCTCGCCTTCCACGTCCTCGACGACGAGGGCCGGCTGACCACCCACTACCGCTGTGCCGTCACGGACGGCCCGGCCCGGGGCTGACGGCCCGCCGGCTCACCGGGCGACACCCGTGCCGCGAGCCCGGTGTCCGAGGGCGGTTCGCCCCCGGACACCGGGCCGGGCGCTCACACGCCGGCCGGCACCCGGACCACGCCGGCCTCGCCGAGCCGGTTGTGCCGCTCCTCCCAGGACCCCAGCGCGCTCCGGCAGGCGTGGTCGAGGTGGCGCAGCCCGGTCAGGTCGAGGTGGACGATCCGGTCGGTCGGCAGCCGCTCCAGCGCGTCCAGGAGCCGGGGCAGCCGCAGGAAGGTGGCGTTGCCGGCCAGGGTGACCACGACCGTCCCGTCGGCGCGCTCGTCGACGCCGACGTGCAGGTGCGAGGTGTCCCATGCGCTCTTCAGTACCGACAGCAGCAGACCGAGCAGCACCCCTTCGAAGAGGTTGGTCGCCACGACGGCGAGCGCCGTGACCATGAGGATCAGCGCCTCCCCGCGGTGGGCCCGCCAGAGTGGCACGAGGGCCTTGACCGGCACCAGCTTGGCGCCCGCGTGCACCAGGACGCCGGCCAGCGCGGCGAGCGGTATGACCGAGAGCGCGGCGGGGAGGAGCGCGGCGAACAGCAGCAGCCAGAGTCCGTGCAGCACGCGCGAGGCCTTGGTCCGCGCCCCGGCCTGGACGTTGGCCGCGCTGCGGACGATGACGGCGGTCATCGGCAGCGCGCCGAGGACGCCGCAGACGGTGTTGCCGACGCCCTGGGCGACCAGTTCCCTGTTGTAGTGCGTGCGGGGGCCGTCGTGCAGCCGGTCCACCGCCGCGGCGCTGAACAGGCTCTCGGCGGAGGCGATCAGGGCGAAGGCGACGATCGTCCCGAGGACGCCCAGGCTGCCGAGCGCCGCGAGTTCGGAGCCGCCCGGGAGGCTGATCACCCCGGCCAGGCCGGCGACCTGGACCTTGGCCACGGAGAGGTCGCACAGGGCGGTGACCGCGGTCGCCGCGGCGACCGCGGCCAGCGGCGCGGGCACCGGCCGGACGCGTGCCGGCAGCCGGGGCCAGAGCACCAGGACGGCGACGGTGCCGGTGCCGATCGCGGCGGCGGTGAGCCCCTGCGGCGAGGCCGCGGTGTCCAGGAGCAGGCGCGGCAGGCCGGCGAGCTTGCCCGGGCCGTCCTTGGGTGCCTTGGCGTCGGCCATCGCGTAGAGCTGGCCGGCTATCAGGACGAGACCGATCCCGGCCAGCATGCCCTGGACGACCGAGACGGAGATGGCGCGGAACAGGCGGCCCAGCCGCAGTGCGCCCATCGCGATCTGGATCAGCCCGGCGGCGGCGGTGATGACGCCGAGGGCGGCCAGGCCGTGTTCCTGGACGGCGGCGAACACCAGGACGGTCAGCCCGGCGGCCGGCCCGGAGACCTGGAGGCTGCTGCCCGGCATCAGGCCGGTGAGCAGTCCGCCCACGATGCCGGTGACCAGGCCGAGTTCGGCCGGGACGCCGGAGGCGACGGCGACGCCGACGCAGAGCGGCAGCGCGACCAGGAAGACGACGAGGGAGGCGGCGAGGTCGGTCCGCAGGGCGGAGAGCCCGGGCGGGCGGGAGCTGCCGGGCGGGCCGGGCGAGCGGTCGGCGGTGAGCCGGAGGGCAGGACGGTGAAGCATCGGGTCCTCGGTCGGGTGACGGAGCTGGCGGACGGTCGGGTGGCGGAGCCGGCGGGCGGCCGACGGGCCCGCCCGGGGCGGAGCAGGAACACCCCGCTCCGAGCGGCAGGAGGGTGCCCGCTCAGAGCGGGAGGAAGAGGCCGGCGTCGGCCCGGTGCGCCAGCACCAGCCCCGTGTGGATCTCGTAGAACCAGCCGTGGAGCCTGACCCGGCCGTCGATCAGCCGCCGGGCGATGCCGGGGTAGCCGCGCAGCCGTTCCAGCTGCGCCAGTACGTGCCGCTGCACCGGCCCGGCGACGGTCGGGTCGAAGACGTCGGCCTCGTCGGTGCGGAGCTCGCCGGGGTCCGCGTGGCGCAGCCAGGCGCGGACGGCGGGTGCGGTGCTGAGGTCGTCCCCGCGGACGACGGCCCCGACGGCCCCGCAGTGCGAGTGGCCGCAGACGACGATGTCGCGCACCCCGAGGACGTCGACGGCGTACTCGATCGTGGCGGTCTCGCCGGAGGCGGCGTCCGCGTGGTACGCCGGGACGATGTTGCCGGCGGTGCGCAGTTCGAAGAGATCGCCGGGGTCGGCCCCGGTGATCAGGCTGGGCACCACCCGGGAGTCCGAGCAGGTGATGAAGAGCGCCTGCGGCGACTGGCCGGCGGCGAGGCCGGTGAGCTCGCGTCCGGCGAGGCCGGCGCGCTGCGGGAAGGCGCGGGCGCGGTCGATCAACGGTTCCATGAGGGCGTGCCTCCTTCTGCCCCCTCGCCGTGGTTCGGCCGGGGCGGGCGGTCGGGTTGGGCAGGGGACCGTCAGAACAGGCCGTCGGTCCGGGGGCGTCGGCCGCGGCGGCCGGGCACGGCGGATCCGCGCGCCGCCTGACCGTCGGTAACCCCCCGGTGACCTGATGCTGCGTCAAGAGTCAGTAAAACACGGGTATCGGGCGGGCAAAAGCCGAGCCTGGGAGGAATCTGTGCCGGTCCGGTTAACATCCTGTTGCCGCATCGTGCTGGTGTGTTGCAGCGGGATGGGTGTTCGAGGGGGCGGGGCGCCCCGCTGCGTCCAGGCTGCCGGCGAAGCGGCCGACGGCGGCGGCTCGCGAAGGACGTTCCCGCGCCGGCTGCCGCCGATGGGGTTGGCCCCGCGGGGCGACCTCGACCGCGCCCTGCCGCCTGAGGAGCTGGACCCGGGGTCCGCCTGCAGTGGTCCCCGGGCGTCGGCCGGGCCCGTTCATCCGGCGGGCGCCGGAGGGGCAGGTCGCCAGGAACCGGGTGCATGCCGACGTGCGGGTGTCGGGGCGGAAAGGGGCCTGGTCGCGCTCGGGGGTTCGCGGCCAGGCCACCTGCTCCCAGCATGCGGTCGGGCGGCCGGCCGGTCCACCGGATCGCGCCCGTCGGGGGACGCGGCGGCCCCGGGCGGGCGAAACGGGATCGCCACCCGGGGCCGGGGTCGTCGTGTCGTTGTGTCGCCGGGTGCGGGGCGGACCGGATCAGGCCTTCAGGAGGCGACCCGAGACGGCCAGCGTGACGCGGCGCGGGCTCAGGCTGCTGGCGATCGTCGAGATCCGGTTGCCGAGGCCCGCGACGACGCTTGGCGGGGTCTTGCCGCGCTCCAGGGCCCGCCGGGTGGCCGTGACGACCTGCTCGGCGGTGGCCATCCGGCCCACGGCGGCGTTCATGCTGCCCGCGACGTCGAAGAACTCGGTCCGGGTCGCTCCGGGCGAGACGGCGAGGACGCGCAGCGCCGAGGCGCGGGTCTCGTAGGCGACCGCCTCGGTGAAGCTGAGCACGAACGCCTTGCTCGCCCCGTAGACCGCCATCGCGGGGGTCGGCTGGTAGGCGGCGGCACTCGCCACGGTGACCAGGGCGCCCCGGCCGTCGGCCGCCATCTCGGGGAGGAAGGCGCGGGTCAGCTCGGCGACGGCCGTGATGTTGAGCTGGATCATCTGGTTGATCTGCGCCGGGTCCTGCTCGGCGAACGGGCCGTAGCTGCCGAAACCGGCGTTGTTGATCAGCGTGTGGACGGTGATCCCGCGGGCGTCGAGCTCCGCCCGCAGGCCGGTGCTCGCACCGGGCAGGGCGAGGTCGGCGGCCACGGCGGTGGCGCGGACGCCGTGGCGCTTCTCCAGCAGCTCGGCCAGCTCCTCCAGCCGGTCGAGCCGCCGGGCGACCAGCACCACGTCGGCGCCCCGCTCGGCCCACTGGTGGGCGAACTCGACGCCGAGACCGGCGCTGGCACCGGTGATCAGGGCCACAGTGCCCCGGTAGGTCATAGGCATGATCGGCTGCTCCACTTCCACGAGACTGGTTCCACGGGACTGTCCACGGGCGTACTCCGGGCGGGTCGCTGAGGGCGGTCTGCCCGGAACGGGTCCGGTGCGGGCTGCCCGCCATCAATGTAGGCAGTGTCATCATTGTAGTCAACGACAACATTGGAAGAAGGGAGACCGCCTTGGCCGAGGGGTCCTACCACCACGGCAATCTCCGGACCGCCCTGCTGGAACGCGCGGAGGCCGTCCTCGCCGAGTCGGGCGCCGACGGACTGTCCCTGCGGAGCCTGGCCCGCGACCTGGGCGTGAGCCACGCCGCCCCGTCGCGCCACTTCCGGGACCGCCAGGCCCTGCTGGACGCGCTCGCCGTCAGCGGCTTCGCCACCCTCAACGCAGCCATGCGCGCTGCCGCCGAGGCCCCCGGCCTCCCCGTCACGGCCCGCCTGGCCGCACTCGGCCGCGCCTACCTGGGCTTCGCCGTCCAGCACGCGGCCCTGCTCGACCTGATGTTCACCGCCAAGCACGCCGAGGACTCCAGTACCGAGGTCCGCGAACTCGGCCACGACTGCCTGGAGATCGTCGCCCGGCTGATCGCGGAGGCGCAGCAGGCCGGAGCCGTCCGCGAAGGAGACCCGGTCCGCCTGGCCCTGGTCGCCTTCTCCGCCACCCACGGCCTCGCCATGCTGGCCGTCGGCTCGCTCCTCGACGACACCCCGCTCGCCGACGCCACCGACCTCACCCTCGACGTCCTCCTGGCCGGGCTGCGCCCCGACCGCGCCGCCACGCCCTGACCGCGGGCCGCGCCGGCCGGTCCTGAGTGCCCGTCACCGCCGCGCCGCCCGCACGCCCGCGCCCACTACGATCGGGCCGGGAGGTGCAGGGGCGATGGCCAGGCGGGACTACGAGAACGACCCCGACGCGCCGAAGGCGAACAGCCTGGTGCCGGCGGCGAGCGTGGTCGTGGTCGACGACGCCGGGCGGGTGCTGCTCCAGCGCCGCAGCGACAACGGGATGTGGGCGCTTCCCGGCGGGGTCATGGAGCTCGGCGAGTCGATCGCCGGCTGCGGCGTCCGGGAGACTCGCGAGGAGACCGGCATCGACATCGAGATCACCGGGATCGTCGGGACCTACACCGACCCCGGCCACGTCCTCGCCTACGACGACGGCGAGGTCCGGCAGGAGTTCTCGATCTGTCTCCTCGGCCGCCCGGTGAGCGGCTCGCTCCAGGTCTCCGCCGAGTCCCACGAGGTCGCCTGGGCGACTCCCGAGCAGGCCGACCGCCTGCCGATGCTGCCCAGCATCCGCAAGCGCCTCACCGACTGGCGCTCCGGCACGACGCCGGTGGTCCGCTGACGCCCCGAGGCGTCCGGACGCGCGTCCGTGCGGCCGCCCGTGCCGTTCGACCTGGAGCTCGACACGGGCGCTCGAAGGGGCTCGCGGCGCGTCGTCACCCACCGCCGCGGGCGGTTCGCGCCGGACGGAGCCCCCTGGGGCGCGGGGTTGCCTACGGGGGGAGTGCGGGTCGAGGCTGGAGGGGTGGGACGGCCCGGGCGGCCCCGGTCGGGCGGGCCGGGCAGCAGACCTGACGGGAGTCGTCGCCGGTGAGCGGGCGGCAGCAGCGACCGGGTGGCCACCGGGCCGTGGCACACACCGCGGACCTGCGCCTCGAGGCGTGGTCGCCGACGGCCGAGGGGTGCATCCGGGAGGTGGTGCGCGCCGCGGTCGAGGCCTTCGCCGACACCTCCGCGGCCCGGGCGACCGGCGAGTACGCCTGCACGGTCACGGCGGAGACCGACGAGGACCTGCTGGTGTCCGTCCTGGAGGAGGTCGTCTACCGGATGGACGTGGCCGGGGAGATCCCGCTCGACGCGGAGCCGGGACCGATCCGGGACGCCGGCGGCCGCCGGTCGCTGGCGGTCCGGTTCCGGATGGCGGACGCCGGCACCGTCGAACCGGTCGGCGCGGTGCCCAAGGCCGTGTCGCTGCACGGCCTCCACCTGCGCGCGGGCCCCGGCGGGTGGACCTGCCGGGTGACGCTCGACGTCTGAACCCCGCCGAACGGGACCCGACAAGCCGGCCCGCGACGAGCCGGCCCCCGCCGAACGGGCCACGAGGAGCCGGCCCCCGCCGAACGGGCCACGAGGAGCCGGCCCCCGCCGAACGGGCCACGACGAAACGACCGGAAGCAAGGACCGGAAGCAAGGACCGGGAGGATGGCACTCACCCTGGCACTGGCCGGCGACACGATGCTCGGACGTTCCGTCGCCGCCGAGCTGCGCCGCTCGCCGACGCCGCAGACCCTGCTGGCCCCCGAGGTGCGGGAGGCCCTGGCCCGGGCCGACCTCGTCCTGCTCAACCTGGAGTGCTGCCTCTCCGCCCGCGGCGCACGATGGCCGAGCCCGTTCAAGGCGTTCTTCTTCCGCGCCCCGCCGGCGGCTGCGGAGGTCCTGGCCGGCCTCGGCGTGGACTGCGTGACCCTCGCCAACAACCACGCCCTGGACTACGGCTACGACGCGCTCGCCGACACCCGCGCCCTGCTGGAACAGGCAGGCGTGCAGGCGGTCGGCGCGGGCCGGGACGCGACGGCGGCCCGGGAGCCCGCCGTACTGGAGTCCGGCGGGGCACGACTCGCGGTGGTCGCCGCCACGGACCACCCGAAGGACTACGCGGCCGCCGCGGACCGCCCCGGCGTGGCGTTCGCCGACCTCCGACGGCACGTGCCGGACTGGCTCACCGACCGCGTCGCCGGCGCCGCCCGGGAGGCCGACGCCGTGCTGGTCACCGTCCACTGGGGCCCGAACATGACCACCCGGCCGCCGGCCCACGTCCGCCGGGCGGCCCCGGAGCTGCTGGCCGCGGGGGCGACCCTGATCGCCGGTCACTCCGCCCACGTCTTCCACGGGGTCGCCGACCGCGTCCTCTACGACCTCGGCGACTTCGTCGACGACTACGCCGTGGACCCGGTGCTGCGCAACGACCTCGGCCTGCTGTTCCTGGTGACCCTGGACGGTCCGGACCCCGCGCACCTCGCACCGGTCGGGGTGGAGGCGGTGCCGCTGTTCCTGGACTTCTGCCACACCCGGCTCGCCCGCGGCGGGGAGCGGGAGTGGATCCGCGAGCGGTTCACCGCCGCCTGCGCCGAGTTCGGCACGGAGGTGGGCGAGCGGGCCGGGCGGCTCGCGGTCGACTGGAGCTGACGGAGAGGTGAGGACGATGGAGATCGCGCTGGTCCAGGAGAGCCCCTACCGCTTCCGCATCGAGCGGCGGGAGCCGATGCGCGTGCCGGGCGTGGTGTTCGCGTCCCGGGAGCTGCTGCCGCAGGCCGCGGGGGACAGGGCGCTGGAGCAGGTGGCCGACGTGGCGACGCTTCCCGGCATCGTCCGTGCCTCCTTCGCCATGCCGGACGTCCACTGGGGCTACGGCTTCCCGATCGGCGGCGTGGCTGCCACGGACGCCGACGACGGCGGGGTCGTCTCACCCGGCGGCGTGGGCTTCGACATCTCCTGCGGCGTACGGCTGCTCGCGGCCGGCATCGACCGCGGGGAGCTCGCCCGCGACCGGCTGCGGCGCCTGATGGACGTCCTCGACCGCACCATCCCGCGCGGCATGGGCGGCGGCGGACTGTGGAAGCTGACGGGCACCGACGAACTGGACGACCTGCTGGTCGGCGGCGCCCGTTACGCCGTCGAGCACGGCCACGGCGTGCCGCGCGATCTGGACCGCTGCGAGGACCGCGGCGTCCTGGTGGGAGCCGCCCCGGGACAGGTCAGCAGCCGGGCCGTGGAGCGCGGCCTCCACCAGGTCGGCAGCCTGGGCAGCGGCAACCACTTCCTTTGAGGTGCAGGCCGTCGACCACGTCCACGACCCCGTCACGGCGGCCGCGTTCGGGCTGCACACCGGCCAGGTCTGCGTCATGATCCACTGCGGCTCGCGCGGCCTCGGCCACCAGGTCTGCACCGACCACGTCCGCGCCATGGACCGGGCCCTGCACCGCTACCGGATCTCCGTCCCCGACCGCCAGCTCGCCTGCACGCCCGTGGACTCCCCGGCCGGGCGGGACTACCTCGGCGCGATGGCCGCCGCCGCCAACTACGGCCGGGCGAACCGGCAGCTGCTCTCCGAGGCCGCCCGCCGGGCATTCGCCGACGCCGCCGGAGCGGGTCTGTCGCTCGTCTACGACATCTCCCACAACATGGCGAAGATCGAGACCCACGAGATCGACGGGGAGCCCCGCCGTCTCTGCGTCCACCGCAAGGGCGCCACCCGGGCCCTGCCACCGGGCGACCCGGAGCTGCCGCCCGACCTCACCGCGGCCGGCCAGCCGGTGCTGGTCCCCGGCACGATGGGGACCGTCTCGTACGTGATGGTCGGCCTGCCGGGCAACGGGGCGTTCCACTCCGCGTGCCACGGCGCCGGCCGGGTCTGGAGCCGCCACCACGCACTGAAGGTGGTCCGCGGCGAACGGTTGCGCGACGACCTGGAGGCGCACGGCATCGCCGTCCGCCCCTCGTCCTGGCGGGGTCTGGCCGAGGAGGCGCCCGAGGCCTACAAGGATGTCGAGGCGGTCGCCGTCGCCACCGAGGGCGCCGGTCTCGCCCGGCCGGTCGCCCGGCTGGTGCCGCTGGGGGTGGTCAAGGGGTGAGCGGGTGACCGCCGGGTCGGCGGCCCGTCCGGCTCCCTCCGGTCCGGCCCGTCCGGCTCCTCCGGTCCTGGTGCGGATCCGCCGGCGGCCGGGTGGCGGCGGATCCGCACCTGCCCGTCCGGCCCCGGCGGCGGGCCGGAACCCGCCGCCGCTGCCCCGGCCGCCGTCGGCCCGGATGACCCCCACGCCTCCGCGCAACGGCGCCCGGAAGCCCGCCGCGTGGTCGGCGGGACGGCGCACGACCCCGGCCTGCGGCAGGAATTCGCCGCGCCCGCGCCCGCGCCCGCCCCCGCCCACCGCTGCCGTCAGCCGGCGACGGACAGCTCGTAGTAGCGCCCGACCTCCGTGAACCCGAGCGACGTGTAGAGCGCGACCGCCGAGCCGTTGTCCGCCCTGACGTTGAGCGCGACCTCGTCGACCGTGTCCAGGAGCCGCCGGCAGAGCTCCGCGACCACGGCCTTGCCGATGCCCCGCCCCCGGACCCGCGGGTGCGTCGTGATGTTGCCCAGGGCGGCGATCCGCTGCACGGGCGACCACACGTGCACGCCCGCGACCGCCACCAGCTCCCCCTTGTCCCGGACGCCGACGTACTGGCCGGTGTCGAGCATGCGCGGGTCGAACCAGTTGCCCGGATAGGCCGTTTCGTACAGGGCCAGCAGCTCGGGCAGGTCGGCGCGGGTCAGCAGCTCGCCGCGCGCGTCCTGACGCAGCAGCCGCGCCCGGTCGGTGAGCGCCATCTTGAGGTGCAGCCCGTGCGACTCGGCGCCGAGCCCGGCGACCAGCAGGTCCTCCGCCCCCTCGGTGATGTGCGCGTAGAGACGTCGGGGCAGCAGACCGGTCAGGCCGCCGAGCAATTCCCGCAGCGCGCCCACGTTGTCGGGCCGTTCGAAGGCGAGCAGCGTCGGCGGGCCGCTCGCGCCGTGGTAGACCAGAGCGATGCTGTCACCCAGGCGGTACCAGCCCGTCCAGGGCCAGAAGAAGTCGTCGAGGTCGCCCAACTCGTAGGCGTGCAGCGCCGGATCGCGGCGTAGCAGGTCGGCGAGCTCGGTGCGGTCGTGAACGGCGGTGGGTATCACCCGGTTGATCATAGTGCGGCCCGTCCGCCCGCCCGCGGCCCGCCGACGCGGCCGGGGAGGTCCCTGGTGGCTGGGTAGTGTGGCGGGTGCCGGTGCGGCTGGCGTGCCGGGAGCGCGAGGGGTGGTGGGGGAGCCGTGGGCGGGCGCGGACCCCGGGTGGCGAGGAGCAGGGCGACGGGAGCCGGGCGGTCGGACGGCGGGCGTTCGGACGAGGAGCTGTCGCTGTACGAGCTGGCCTACCTGGTGGGCGGCGGGTACCGGGTCGCCGAGACCGCCCTGCTGCGGATGATCCGCACCCACCGGCTGGAGATGAACCGGGAGGGGATGCTGCGGGTCATCCGCCCCCGCCCCCACGACGACGTGGAGGCCGTCCTGCTGGCGGCGATCGGCCCGTCCGGCACCGCGTGGCTCGGCGCCCCGCGGGCCGCGCTCGGTCCGAGCGCCCCGGCCCGGGAGCTGGAGGCGCGGCTGCGCCGCCGGGGGCTGCTAGGAGCTGTTGAAGGTTCGGATCTCGCAGTAACCCGGTTCCGGGCTGGTGTCTCTGGTAGAACTCGGGGTCGTGGCGCGTTTTGACGTGACGGATGCCGAGTGGGCCTTGATCGAACCGCATGTGCCGGTGGCGGCCACCGGGCCGCTGCCCCGGCGGGTCCGGGAGCAGTTCAACGGGGTGTTGTGGCGGTTCCGTACCGGCAGCGGCTGGCGGGACGTCCCCGAGCGCTACGGAGCCTGGAGCACCGTGTACGCCCGCTTCCGGAGCTGGGTGGCCAGCGGGTTCTTCCAACTCCTGATGGACGAGTTGATCGCGGAGGCCGCCTCGCGCGGGGTGGTCGGGCTCACGCTGGTCAGCGTGGACTCCACGATCGTGCGGGCCCACCACGAGTCGTCCGGGCTGGCGGTCGCCGGGGAGACCCTGGACGCGCTCGAGCAGGCCCTGACCGAGGAAAAGGGGGTTCCACTGCCGCGGCAGAAGGCCGTGCTGAGGGTGACGAGGCAGCGGGACCGGACGACACGTCCGACCCTGACCAGGTTCGTTCCCAGGCGCGCCGTCGGCGCAGGGCCCGGGCCGCGAAAGCCGAACTCGGCCGGTCCCGGGGCGGGCTGAGCAGCAAGATCCATGCCGCTGTCGACTCTGCGGGCCTGCCACTGGCGTTCGTGCTGACCCCGGGCCAGGCGGCCGACTGCCGGCAGTTCCAGACCGTGCTCGACAAGATCCGGGTGCGCGGCCCGGTCGGCCGGCCCCGCACCCGCCCCGATGCGGTGACCGCCGACAAGGCATACTCCTCGAAGGCCAACCGCGCCTACCTGCGCAGACGCGGGATCACCGCGGTGATCCCGGAGAAGGCGGACCAGGCGGCCAACCGGAAACGGAAGGGCTCCGCGGGCGGCCGGCCGGTCACCTTCGATCCCGACCGCTATAAGCGGCGCAACCACGTCGAACGGTGCTTCCAGAAGATCAAGACATGGCGCGGCCTGGCCACTCGATACGACAAGAGCCCGGAGAGCTACACGGCAGGCCTACACCTCCGCGGATCGATCATGTGGTTGAAGTCCCTGACCTCAACCACATGATCCGAACCTTGAACAGCTCCTAGTCGGGGGTACCGGCGCGACGGATGCGGCGGCTGCCCGTCGGAAGGACGCCCTGCTCGTGGGGCTGGCCGCCCCGGTGCTGCTCGCCGTCGTGATCGTCGTCGGGCAGGCAGCCGCGGCCGTCCCGGGCGTGGACCCGGGCCTGGGGATGGTCCTCGGCGGGCTGGCGGCCATCGCGGTGTCCGCCCCGGCTCTCCGGGCCCACGGGCGCCGGCAGGCCGAGCGCGGGCAGTACGACCGGCACCAGCGGCCCGCCGACCGGGTCCGGTCCCTGCTCGACGCCCTGGAGTCCGGGGCGACCGTCCCGCCGGGCTGGCGGGTGGCCGACGACGTCGTGGCCGCGGACGGGCTGACGCCCTGGGGCGCCGTGGCCGTCGGCGGCATCGAGGTGTTGGGGAAGGACCGGCTCACCGCCGCGTTCCACGGCCGCTCGGCGCTGCGGAGCCAGCCGCCCCGGCGCCGAGCGGGTTCCTCCGGCGCCTGCGCCAGTAGGCGGCGGTGACGGCGGCCAGCAGCGGACCCCAGAGCAGCAACGGCGCGTAGCACACCACCAGGACGACGGTGCGCCAGTCGTGCGTGGCCAGGGGGATGCCTGCGTCGTCCAGCGGCTGCCCCGTGAGCGTGAGCCCGTTGGCCAGCATCACCGCGCTGTAGAGCGGTACGACCGTCAGTATCGCGGCCCCGAGGCCGGCCGGTCCGACGGCGGCCACCAGCGGCACCCGGCGCCCCCGCAGGCCGGGGATCCACCGGGGGAACACCTCGCCCCACGGGGCGACCAGGCCGACGGCGGCGAACGCCAGCACCTCGGAGACCACCGACAGCAGCACCACGTACAGCTCGATCGGCAGCCAGCCGAGGTTCCCGGACTCCTGCGCCCCGCCGCCGTCCAGCGGGGCGTGGAAGGTGCACGTCGCGATCCGCCAGATGCTGGACGGCAGGACGGTGAAGGGGACGGCGAAGGCGGCGGTCCGCGCCCACCGGGGCACCCCGGGCACGACGGCGTGGGCGGCGGTCCAGGCGGCGCGCAGCCGCCGGGGCGGGCGTGCGGGCGGTAGCGGCAGGTCGGCGGCGACGGTCATGGTGGCTCTCCGGCGGTGATGGTGAGGGCCGGGCGGGTGTCGGCCCGGCCCGCCACCGAAGATCGCATTCGCAGACCCGTGCCCACCTCGTCCAGTGGACCGAACCACCTCCCCCGCGCGAGGGGCCTCACCCGGAGCCGGCCTCCCGCTCCTGGCGGATCCCCGTCCCCGTTCCCGACGAACCACCCGTGGTACGTGCCGTGCGTCGAACGTGCGCCGCGCTCCCTGAGCGGGCTCGGCGCGGTCCGAGCCCTCGCGAGCCGTCTTGCCGCCCGGACCCTCGGCGGCCGGGGGCCGTCCGGGCTACCGGGGTCGACGGGCCGCTCTCCGGGTGACCGCCGCGCACACCGTGGTGGTCAGCGCCAGGCCGACCGGCAGCACCAGCGCCGCCGACCAGGCGCCCAGACCGTGCTCGGGGATGACGTAGGAGCCCCAGGGTGCTCGGGCCGCGTCCACGCGTTCCCCGGGGTGGCCGTCGTGGCGCAGCGATATCCGCGCCCCTGCGTCCGTGCGGGCCTCGCACTGGACGTAGCCGTTCTTCCCGGCTGCTCGTGTCTCGCAAGCCGTCACGACGACGCTCTGCGCGCCGCCGAGCGGGGCCACCCGGGCGAGGCCGAGAAGCAGCGCGACAGCCGTCGCTCCCGCGCACAGCAACGTCAGCAGCCCCCACATGAGCGTCGTCGACCGCCGCCTGTTCCCACCCCTGCGCATGATCCGAAGCTAGCGACCGGCCGAGGCGGCTTCAAGGGGAATGACGGGGGCGGCCGGCCGGACCGCCCACCGTCCGGCGCGCGTCGAATCGGCGCCGGAATGCATTTCTGGAACGGGAGATTCCTCCTCTCTGTACGGTCCATCGGTGTACGAAGTTGGCCGAGAACGCTCTCTCGTTGCACCTGTCATGAGCGCATAGATTTGGGGCCGCCCCGCGAAGCGTCGGGGTCCGGGTTTCATGTTTGACCACGTAGCAAGGGAGAGCAGATGAGCCTGTCCATGCGCCGTTCCCTCGGTGTCGCCGCCGCTGCCGCGGCCGCGTTGGTCGCCACGAGTGCACCCGCCCTGGCCGCCACCACCAGGGCCGAGAGCGCGACGATCAACCGCACGGACTGCAACCGGAACGACTACCTCGAAATCCACAACAATGGCGGCCGTGAGACGCTCTGCTTCGCGAACGCCGGCGAGGTGCCCGTCGCCATCTACGGCGTGAACTGGGTGGAGTCGGGAAACAATGCGGTGACCTTCCAGTTCCAGCGGAATCTCAATGACCCCCGGCTGGAAACCGTGACGCTCAGCAAGTGGAGCCAGTGGAGCCCCGGCCAGGCGTCCATCCACAAGATCATCTGGATCAAGATCTACTGACGGTCCGAGCGGGAGCACCCACCCGGGCGGAGCGGGGCGGACGACTCCCCCCGCTCCGCCCTGCCGGCCGCGCCCCGCGGCGGGACCGGCGGAATCGGTCGAAGAACCCGTATAGGTCCCTCGCCGACGGGACCTTTCGGTGAGCACGGGCCGGCACGGGGAGGACCTCGCCCCGTACGACACCGTCGGGTCCCGGCCGGAGGACCTGGGCGGAGGCGACGCCTGACGGCGGTCTCCGCCCCTCAGGTACGCCTCAGGCCTCCGCCGCGCGGCGGACGCTCCGGGCCACCAGGACGGCGGCGAGGGTGCAGGCCGCGGCGGGGAGGAGCATCGCCACGGCCGGCGAGCCGTCGTCGGCGCGGGCACCGGCCCCGAGGAAGGCGCCCGTCGCCGCGACGCCGAGGGTCGCGCCGACCTGGCGGACGGCGTTGAGCAGGCCGCCGGCCGCGCCGGCGGTGCCCTCGGGGGCGGTGTCCATCACGGCGGTGACCAGTGCCGGCAGGGCGAACGAGACGCCGAAGCCGGCGAGCAGCAGGCCCACCGCCAGCAGCGCGTACGGGGTGCCGGCCGACACCGCCGCGGCGAACACCGCGCAGCCCGCGGCGAGCAGCGCCAGCCCGCCCAGGACCGGCCGCCACGGGCCGACCCGGGCGACGATGCGCCCGGTGAGCAGGGGGTTGAAGCCGGGCGGCAGGGTCATCGGCAGGAACGCCAGCCCCGCCACGGTCGGGGACAGCCCCAGCGTCTGCTGCAGGACCAGCGGCAGCACGAAGAGCACCCCGACCATCGCGAAGTTGACCGCGGCTCCGGCGAGCAGGAGCGTCGGCACCCCACGGGTGCGCAGCAGCGCCGGCTGCAGCACCGGGGCCGGGCTGCGCCGCTCGCGGGCGGCGAAGACGATCCCGGCGGCCCACGTTCCGGCGGCGGCGCAGCCCGCGTGCGTCCACGCGCCGGAGCCCGAGGCGATCAGCGCGTCGGTGAGGAGGGCGAGCGTCGCGCAGGCCGCCAGCTGGGTCCACCAGTCGATGCGCCGCGCGCCCCGCGGGCAGTGCACGGCCGGTCCGGCCACCAGCGCCAGCACCAGGGCCGCCAGCGGGACGTTCACCAGGAAGACTGCCCGCCAGCCGGAGAGGTCGACCAGGACCCCGCCGGCCATCGGCCCGAAGGCCATCGCGCAGCCGCTGACCGCGGCCCAGACCGCCATCGCGCGGGCCCGCTCCCGGGATGCCGGGTAGAGACGGGCGATGACCGCGGTGCCGGCCGGGACGGAGAGCGCGGCGGCGGCGCCCAGGACGGCGCGCAGCAGCACCAGCGTCCGGAGATCGGGTGCGAACGCGGCGAGCAGCGAGCCGGCGCCGAACGCGGCGATACCGAACCGGAAGGCCCGGTGGGCACCGAACCGGTCGGCTACGGCGCCCGCCGAGAGCAGCAGTGCGCCGAAGGCGACGCTGTACCCGGTGACGGCCCACTGGAGGCCGGCCGTCGAGCTGCCGAGCGATCCGGCGAGGTCGGGTTCGGCCACGGAGAGCACGGTGGTGTCCAGCAGGACCATGAAGTAGCCGAGGGCGACGCCGAGCAGGCCGCGGGCGCGTCCCGGGGGCCGGGTCGGCGAGATCGGCGGGGTGGGGGCAAGGGCTGCGGTCATCGGGGATCTCCGGGAGCAGAGGAGGAGTGGACGGGGGCGACGGCCCACTCTGCTCGGGCGCCACCGCCCGCTCCACCGCCCGGGCCTCACGCACCGTTCGGGGAATCCGAATGCCCTTACGATGGGCCGGTCGAGGAGGAGGGGAACGTGGAGCTTCGCCAGTTGCGCGTGTTCGAGGCGGTGGTGGCCCACCGCACGGTCACCGCCGCGGCCGCCGCCCTCGACCTCGCGCCGTCCTCGGTGTCGGAACAGATCCGCGTGCTGGAGCGGAGTCTGGGCGTCGCCCTCTTCGACCGGGCACCGCGCGGGATGACCCTGACCCCGGCGGGGCAGCGGCTGCTGCCGTGGTCCCGGAGCCTGCTCGACCAGGCCGAACAGGCCCGCCGGGAGGTCTCCGCCGCCCGCTTCGTGCTGCGCCTCGGCGCGTTGGAGACCATCGCGGCCACCCACGTACCGGCCGTCCTGGCCCGCCTCGCCGAACGCCGGCCCGACCTGGACGTCGCCCTCCACACCGACGCCGCCCGCGACGGCCTGCTCGGCGGGGTCGCCGCCGGGGCGCTGGAGGCGGCACTGATCCTGGACACGGCGGGTCCGCTCGGCGAACTCGGCTTCCACCTGCCGCCCGCGCCGCTGGACCACCTCGACCTGGAGGACGTCCCGCTGGTCCTCGTCGCCGCCCCCGCGCACCCGCTCGTCGTCGCCACCGGCGAGCCCGGGACCGGCCCGCTGACCCGTGCCGACCTCCGCGGCCAGCGGCTCCTGGTGAACACCCCCGCCTGCTCCTTCTGGCTCGCCGGCGAGCGCCTGCTCGGCCACGCGGTGGAGCGCGTCCGCACCGGCGGGGTCGCCGTCACCCGTGCCTGTGCCGAGCAGGGGCTCGGGATCGCACTGCTCCCCGAGTTCGCCGTCCGGGCCGAGCTCGCGGCCGGCTCGTTGGTTCGACTCCCTCTGGTGGCGAAGGAGTTGCAGCTCCACCTGCGCCTGGTCTGGCGGTCGGACCGGGAGTCCGTCCCGGGCCTGCGCGAGGTCCTCTACGCCGCGGCGGTGTGACGGCGTGACGGCGTGACGGCGTGACGGCGCGGCGGTGTGACGGCGTGACGGCGCGGCGGTGTGACGGCGCGGCGTCGGGCGGCCGTCGCCGTGGATCGTGCGCTTCGTCAGAAAACCCGCCACAGCGCGCACGCGAACACCGCCGTCACCCACGTCCACAGCACCGAGAAGCCGACGTGGCCCAGGGTGCGCAGGGTGTCGCCGCGCCAGAGCCGGGGCGAGAACACGGTGAACTGGAAGAGCCAGCGGGCGCCCCAGAACACCGTCTGGCCGGCCAGCAGCGCGGTGCCGAGCGGGGTGCCCGCGAGGAGTTCGCGGCCCAGGAAGAGCGGCAGCAGGCCCAGCAGGACGCAGGTCAGCCCGATGAAGAACAGGTGCGCATAGGAGACCTGGCGGGTCATCAGGCTGGTCCCGGCCAGGTCGGAGGGCCAGTCGATCACCCGGGGCAGCAGCGCGTGGAACAGCCCGAGGCCCACCAGTGCGGCGCTGACCAGCCGTAGGTGGAGCTCCACGTCGAGGAGGTCCAGGGATCCGTTCACGCCCCGGCCCTCCGGAAGGCGAAGGCGGTGACCAGACCGGCGATCCGCCGCTCCGCCGCCGGCCGCAGGCCCGCCTCGGCGGCGTGCGCCAGCCAGGTGGCACGCGGCAGGAAGTGCCAGGCGCCCGGGCCGTAGACGGCGGTGTTGGCGGCGTCGCGCAGGTGCTCGACCAGGACGAGCGAACCGCCCGGCCGCAGCACCCGCGCCACTTCGGCGAACAGCGCGGTGCGATCCGCCGGTCTGCGCAGCTCGTGCGCGGCGAACACGGCGAGCACCGAGTCCTGCGAACCGGACGCCGCCGGCAGCGCCCCGGGGCGGCCGGGCAGGCTGCCGGGCGTCGGCGGGACCCGGCGGCGCGCGCGACGGATCGAGCCCGTGGTCGTCAGGGCCGGGTCGTAGAGGTCGGCGATCCGCTGCGGGGCGGCGGGGTGGCGCGAGGCGATCGGGCGGCTCGCCTCGTCGAGGCCGGTGGAGACCACGAGGTGGCGGCCGGGGCCGTCCGGGAGGAGCTCGTCGAGCCAGGCGTAGCCGTGGAGCTCGGAGCGGTCGTAGACGCACCACGTCGCGGCGGTGCCGGCGACGAGCAGCCCGCCGGCGGCGAGCACGCCGGCCCGCGCGAGCAGGGCGGCCGGGGGCGGCAACCGTCGGGCCAGCGCCCAGCCGCCGGCGGCGGTGAGCACACCGGCGGCGTAGAGCGGCCAGTTGTAGCGGATCACCTCGGCCACGCCGGAGGGGCGATGGGCGAGGGCGAGCCCGGTGACCGGGGCTTCGGCCGGGGTGGCGGTCCCGGCCGGGGCGGCGGTTTCACCCGGCGTGGTCCCGGCCGGGGCGCCGGCCGGTCGGTGGGTGCTGCTCATCGGAGGCTCCCGTCGAGGGCGCGGCGGCTGCCCGCCAGCCAGCCGTAGTCGAGGTCGGCGACGTGGAACGCGTTGGCGAGCACCGGCCGGCTGCCGGCCAGCGGCCCGTGGTCGAAGAAGGTCAGCCGCGGCACCTCCACCGCGACCGGTACCGGCTCCCAGCGGGCACGCTCGGCCTTGACGACGATCATCGAGCGGGTCCGGGGCTCGTACTCGAAGGTGTAGGGCAGCGGGCCGGCGAACCGGCGCGCGGCCCGGGCATCGGCGAACGGACTGCCGGGCGGCAGCGGCGCCGGACCGTCGGCGAGTTCGGCCCGGACGTGGAGATCGGCCCGGCCGTCGACACTGACCACCTTGAACTCCAGGGTCCGCCCGACGACCCGGCTGCCGATCCGGGCGAGCCGGTAGTGGTAGCGGGAGAAGAGGTTGCCGCCCGCCACCATCACCCGGCTGCCGGTGTCGCTGCGCAGTATGCGCAGGCCGCGCATGGTGCGGCCGCCGGGGGTGGGGAAGCGCGTAAAGACCCGGTAGCCGGTGAGGACGGTGTCCACACCGAACGCGGCCGGCAACCCGGTCGGGCGCAGGCTGCGGGTGTCCACCAGGGCGGCCGCGACGAAGCCGTGCTCGGTGCCCTCCGGATCGGTGTAGGTGTCCAGCCGGAGCGCCGGCGGGACGAGCGGCGCCAGCTGCTCGGGCGGCAGCGCGTAGGTGAGCACGAGCGAGTGCGCGAAGTGGGTGCGCATCGGGAAGGGGTGGCGTTGCAGCAGGTGTCGCACGGTCATGATCTCCGGTTCGCGGTGCGGGAGACGGCGGGTGAGGCGAGGAGCCCGGCGTCGGGGATGGCGGGCGGCCCGTCGGGGACGACGGGGGAGCCGGCGCGGCCGGTGTTCACAGGCGGACCACCCGGACCACGCCCCAGAGCAGCGAGCGGTCCTCCGCGGCGACGCCCGGGCCGGACGGCCCCGGCTCGCGGATGCTGCGCAGCACGGCGACCCCGCCGGGTCGCACGGCATGGCGGACGGCGGCGCGCAGCCGTCGTGCGAAGGCGGGGCCGGGCCCGTCCAGCACGTTGGAGAGGGTGACCGCGTCGTAGTGGCCGGCGGGGGACCGCTCCAGGTGCTCCACCACGTCCGCCAGGAGCAGCCGCACGAACGGGACGGTTCCGGCGGTGTCGACCTCCGGCCCGGGGGAGGGCGGGTCGGTCCAGGGCTGCTCACGGCCGAGCAGCAGTCGCCACGCCCAGGGGTTGGGGGCGTTGGCATGCCGGGCGAACCCGCGGGCGAGCCGGGCCCGCAGCACGGCGTCGAAGCGGTGCGGAACGACGCAGCGGAACGCCGGCCGGAGTCCGACGGCCAGCGCCCCGGCAGGTCGCAGCGCGGCGGTGAGCAGCAGCCGGAGGCCTGGTCCGTCGAGGGTGCGGCGCCAGTGCTCGCCCTGCGCGGCGAGGTCGTCGAGACGCAGGAAGCGTTCCAGCTCGGACGTGCGCCAGGCGGGCAGCAACGCGCCGGCGGTGGCGCGTCCGGCGGAGAGGAGCCGTTCGGCCGCCCCGGCGACGGCAGGGGCGCCGTAGTGGAGGCGGGCGCGGGCGTAGTCGAGCTGGGCGGGGTTGAGGTCGACGGCCGTCACCTGGTGGCCGGCGGCGGCCAGGGTGGCGGCGGTGTCCCCGGCCGAGGCGATGCAGAGCACCCGGGCACCGGCGCCGGGCGCGGGGAAGGCGGCCAGTTCGACCGCCGGGTCCTCGTACATCCGGCCGAACAGGATGCGCGGGCAGCGGGGTTGGACGGCCAGCAGTCGGCCCTCGGCCCACGGGGTGGCCGGCCGGGCGGTGGCGGTGGCGCTCATACGGCGGCCGCCCCGGTGCGGGCGGGTGCGGCGGCGCCGGCGGTGCCGTCGCTGCCTTCGGGCGCGGAGGCGCCGTCGGGTGCGGCGGCGCCGGCGGTGGCAGGGGCGCCGGCGGTGGCAGGGGTGCCGGCGGTGCGCCCGGCGGCGGCTGCGTGCCGGTCGGCCGGGGCGCTGCGTGCGGTGGCGACCGTCCAGACCAGGGCGAGGAAGACGAGGTCCTGGACGACCAGTCGGCCCGGCTCGGGGATCCGGTCGGCGCCGACGAGCAGCCCGCCGGTGTTGAAGACGAGCACCAGCGCGGTCTGCACCAGTGCCGCGACCCGCGGCAGGTATCCGCTCAGCACCCAGGCTCCGACGCCCAGTTCCGCGAGCCCGATGCCGATCAGCAGCACGTGGGCGGCGGCGTCCGGAAGCAGGGGCAGGCTTTCGACGATGGCCCGCTGGTCGGCGCGGCCGGGGAAGATCTTGCACCAGAGGCCCTCGTACCCCCACATCAGCGCAACGGCGAAGGTGGCGCAGCGGCTCTGCCAGGGTGTCGGCACGGCGGACGGTCCTTTCTGCCGCCGCCCGGACGGGACGTGCGCCGGGGCGCGGCGGAGCACGGCGGGGCAGGCCGGAGCCCGTGATCGGGGCCGGTCGTCTCCGCTCCCGCCCATCATGGCGCACAGCTTTGAACATGTTCAACTTTGCCCTCCCCGTGTCGTGACACGGGCCGTGGAACCGCGGGTGCAGGGGCTTCGTACGCCTTCGCAGGGGCGGCGGTACTACGCTGGCGGCGCCGACTACTGGGGAGCGTCCGGGAACGTGTTCGTGAAGATCTGCGGTCTGAGCACCGCTGCCGATGTCGCCGCAGCCGTCGCGGCCGGTGCCGACGCGCTCGGGTTCGTGCTCACCGAGAGCCCGCGCCGGGTGCAACCGGGGCTGGCGCGGGAACTGGTGGCAGCCGTGCCCGAGAACGTACTGACGGTGGCCGTGTTCCGGGAGGAGCCGGCCGAGTGCGTGAGGGCGGCGGTGCGTGCTGCGGGGGTGAAGGCCGTGCAGCTTCACGGGAACCATCCGGCGGCCGCGTTCGCCGAGCTGTCCGACCTGGGACTGCCGCTGATCCGCGCCACGTCGGCGGCGAAGGCGGCCGGGGCGGACTGCGGGGATCTCGGCGAGGACCTGCTGCTGCTCGACGCGCCGGTGCCGGGGGCGGGGGAGCCGTGGGACTGGGCCGAGCTGGGGGCGAAGCCGCCGGCCGGGAAGTGGCTGCTGGCGGGCGGGCTGAACCCGGCGAACGTCGGTGCGGCGATCGCGGCCGCAAGCCCGTGGGGCGTGGACGTCTCCAGCGGGGTCGAGAGCCGGCGCGGGGTCAAGGACCCGGCTCTGATCACGGCGTTCCTCCAGGCCGCCAAGTCCGCCTGAGCGCACGGAGCGCAAGGGGCCCGCGGATGCGGACCAAGCGGGCCGCTGCCGTCCGGGCCCATCTCGGGCTGCCCGCAGTCACCTCGGCGGCCGTCGGCCGACAGGCCCGGGCGGTCTCCGAGCCGACCCCGCGGTGGACCGGCGCTCCCAGGTGGGTGCCGCACCGCCAGGCCGTTGCGAAGTCAGAGCGAGGCCGGCCGGGCCGACCCGCACTACGGAGGGGCGGCGGTGGCTCAGTCGAACCGGATGTGCTTGGCCCCTGTCCAGGCCCGGCGAAGGCGCCCGCGCAGCGCGCCTTCGGTGTTCGGGGCGAGCGTCAACCCGGACGAGCCGGCGATGTGGTCGGCGACCTGGGGGATCGTGAGGTGATCGGTCCACAGGTGCTCGGCGAACTCGGCCTCGCGCAGGCGCTCCAGGCACACGTCGAGCTTCGACAGGGCGAAGCTCTCCCGGCGCAAGGGGGCGTCCTTCCCGGCGACGATCCGCACGGCCTGCCCGAAGCCACGCTCGCGCAGCCGTCGCAGCACCGTCCCGCGCTCGGCCAGCAGCGCGAAGTGCCGAACGTCGTGGCCGCGCTCCCGCAGTCGACCGACGGTCTCGCGGAAGTACGCCGGTTCCACCACCGTCATCGGCGCGATCACCACGCCGTCGTGCCCGGCGAGGGTGCGGTCCAGCACCTCGAAGACGCCCTGCCGCCACGCGGGAAGGTCCTGGAAGTCCCCGCGCAGCGGTGCGGGCGTCATCCGGTGCAGACCGAAACCCACGTGCTCGGGGTCGCAGATCACACTGCCGGCAAGGCGCCGCTGGATCTCGTGCGCGGTCTGGGTCTTCCCGCCGCCGAAGGGGCCGTTGATCCACAAGAGCATGCACGGAATCTACTGCGGCGGTGCGGCGAACGAAATGGAGTGACCGGCTTCTCCGCGAATGCGCCACGCCCGGCCGGTTTGTCCCCGGTCGGGCGCGGTTCGGGCGAGTTCCGGTCGGTTCCGCGGCGTGCCCCGGTCCCGCGGCCGACCGGCCGACCGGCCGACCGGCCGACCGGCCGACCGGCCGGCCGACGTCAGGCGTCAGGGTTCGTGCCCTGCTGTACCTTCTTGATCCGGTCCGCCTCCAGTGCGATGAACTGCTGCAGCGTCTTGTGGTCGCGCTCGTCCTCGTCCAGCTCGATCAGGGCCACGACCGTGCCGATCCGCATCGCCATGGCCGAGGCGACCGCCCCGGTCGGGGCGTCACTGGACTCGGTGGGCCGCTCGAAGCCCTGCGACTGCTCTGCGGCCGCCTTCAGGGTGATCCGGCGCGCGTTCCGGTCGTCCTTCTCCAGCGACGTCACCATCGCCTCGAAGACGGGGCCCGCGTGCTCCGGGGTGTCGAAGGTCAGCAGGGTGAACCGGATGTCGTTGTCGGGGTTGGAGGCCAGCTCGTACCGGACGGTGCCGCCCAGCTGGATGCCGGAACAGCTGATGGACAGCTTCTTCCGGCAGTCGCTGGAGACCTCGCCCTGCACGATGACCTTCGGCGGCTTCGCACCGGGGGCGAGCCGCCACCCCGAGGGGAGCGAGGCCGGGCTCGGCAACGCGTCCATCACCTGGTCCGGCTGGGACAGCACCACCGTGGCCCGGAACGCGGCCCCGCCGTCGCCCGAGCCGCACGCAGCCGTTCCGAAGGCGAGCGCGCCGGCGGCCCCCACCAGCGCGAGATTCCGCCCGTGTCGCATCAACCCGTCCATCGTGGTCCCCCGTTTCGCTCTTCACCGCGAAGATCATCAGCGGATATCAAATCACATGATCATTGGTCCTTCTGGCTGGCCGTCAGCGGGCCGGGAGGTGGTCCCGATGGGGTCCGGAGCGGGTCGGCTGCACGCTCGGGGGCAGGTGGGGGAGCCGTTCCGGCGCCGCACGCCGCCGGCCCCCTGCGTGCGGCGGTACCGTCCGACACCGCCGGCCCGGACGAGGAACCGACGAGGCCGGTCATCGCGTCACCGCCGACGCCGGGCCGAAGGTGCCGGCAAGGCTGGTCAGGACGGAGCCGGACCAGTCGCTCTCCCCGAAGACGTCGACCGGCATGGCGAGCACGCCGTACTCGCGCTGGAGCGTCTGCGCCGGAATGTCGACCGGGAAGAAGTAGTTGCCCGGACAGGTCCGGCTCGCCTCAGGGATCGCCGCGAGCAACTCGTCCGGCAACCGTTCGAACAGCCGCCCGGCCCGCGCGGCCAGTTCGTCGGCGACCTGCCCAGGCAGGTCGCGGTGTTCGGCCAGCAGGCGGTCGGCGAGCCTCAGCTGTGCCGGTGACGGCGGATCCGCCCGGAACGCTTCGGCCAGCTCGGCCTCCGCCGGTCCCAGCAGGACCACGCCGAACGTGCGGGGCCACAGCCACCCCTTGGTGACCGAATGCAGCAGGACCGCACGACCGGTGTCCAGCAACCGGCGGGTACCGGCATCGAAGGGCGCTCCCAGGTCGTAGACGCTGTCGACCAGCAGGCGGCGGTGCGGCGATTCCTGCAGCCACGAAACCACCGCGTCGCACTCGGCATCGGAGAGGTACCGGCCGAGCGGCTTGCTGGGGTTGGCGAGCAGCAGGTATTCGGGCCGGTCGTCCGCAGGCGACCTCGGGAGGACCGGCGCCGGCAGCGTCGGGTAGGACGCCGGTGCCAGGCCCGCAGCACGAGCCAGCTCGAAGTAGACCGGGTACACGTCGCTCGGCAGCCACAGCCGCGCCTGCACGGCGTGCAGCCGGCGGAACACCAGACCGAGCCCGTGCCGGACCCCTCGGCAGACCATGGCGCGGCCGGCCCGGTCCTCCGGCAGCTCGAAGCGGTGCAGCCAGGCACGGGCGAGATCGCACCGGTGCACCGTGCTCGTGTCGGTCGGTGGTTCCGGTCGCATCGGAGCAAGCGCCCGGTACACGTTGGTCTCGGCGGCGTCCAGGAGCGACGGGGAGGCACCGAGTTGCCGCTGCCGGAATTCCTGGAACTCGTCGAACCTCATGCCGCCGCCCCTTCCGGAACGATCTCGCTGGCCCGGTCCTCCAGGGAGGCGTAGCAGCGCCCGTCGGCCAGGACGTTCCAGCTGCGTGCGATCCCGCTGGTGCGTTCCCAGAGCAGGCTGGGCTCGGTGTAGGCGGCGATCCGCATCGGCCGGCCGTCCCAGCTCCCGCGGTAGACCGGAGCGCCCCAGGGGAGGCGGCTCGCCAGCTCGAAGCCGTTCCGCTCGGCGAAGCCGGTCACGACGGACAGCGAAACCTGGTGCTCGCGGCTCCAGAGATTGGCGGCCCGGTCGAAGTAGAGCGACTCGGTGCTGGTGGAGACGTAGAGCTCCTTGAAGCACACCTCCTCGACACCGAGAGCCGCGGCCCAGGAGAGGTAGTCCGCGACGCCGGCCGCGTCGGCCACGCCGCCGTGCTGGAGCACGCAGATCAGCCGCATCCGCAGGCCCGGCCAGCGGTCACGCTCCGCGCGCCAGGTGTCGACCACGGAGCTCACCGGCGTGCGCAGCATCATCAGCCGCTCGCTGACGGTGTCGTCCTGGTGGTGGCGGGAGACCGCCAATACGCTCAGGCCTGCGGCGCCCAGGGCTGCGAGTCGGCCGGCCCGGTCGGCGTGCTCGCCCTTCGCCAGGGTGTGCGCGTTGGTGATCAGGAGGACCTTCGGGAAGGCCTCCGAGCAGGCGGACACCAGCCGCAGCTGCTGTTCGAAGGGTATGAGCGTGGGCTCGCCGCCCCCGGTGATCACCGCACGCTCGGCACCCGCCGCACGGGCGCGCTCCAGCCAGTGGCTGACCGCGTCCCACGGGACTCGCGCCGGCGCCTGGTCGCTGGAGATGGAAGCCGACGAGAAGCAGAACGAACACCGGGCCTGGCAGGCGGAGGCGACCGGCAGCACCGAGAGCGAGCGCGGTCGCAGGTCGGCGTAGCGCTGCAGCGTCGACCCGTGCAGGTTCAGGGAGGCCGCCATCGCATCCTCGACGGTTGTCGGGCGCAGAACGAACTCCTCGCCCGCCCGGTCGAGCTCGTGGACCGCTGACAACCGGATGCGGGCCTCGTGCCATTCCATGCCGAGGCCGGTCGACGCGTTGGGCACCAGCTCGTCGGGGTCCACCGTGGTCTCCAGCACCAGCAGCCGGTCCCCCGGAATGGCGAGACGGTCGAGCAACCGTCGCGCCTTGCCGATGCCGATCCCCAGCTCCGCACGGGTCAGGAGGTGGAACCGGTCGGGATGGGTACTCTCCGGAATTCCCGCCTTGCCGTAAGCGAATGCGTACTTGTCGAAGCCCCTGGCGAAATTCGACAGCACGATGACGTGGAAACGCTGGTCGCTGTGGTTCATCCCGTCATCATGCACGAGCGTGCCCCGGACGACGGGGCCGAGTGCAGGCGGAACGCGCTCTCCCGGCCCGATCCGATCCGCCGTCAACCACACCGGCCGCCGGGCGTCACGGACCGGTGCGCGGCGCGTCAGCGCCCTCGCTCGCTCCTGCCCCGCCGATCCGGCCGGAACGCCGCCCTGCGCAGGACGCCGCCGTCCGGCCCCGCTCCAACACCCCGGGCGCGGGTGCGTGCACTCGTGCCGTCGGGCAGTGAGTCTGGGTGGGTGAGCATCATGAGCGAGGATCCGGTGAGTCCTGATCAGGTCTATGCGGCCCTGGTGGCGCTGAGGAGGGAGCCGGTCCTCGATCCGGAGCTCTGGCCGGACGGGCCCCAGCAGGACGACCTGCGGCGCCTGCTCGGCGTACTGCTGGCGGTGGTGGAGCTGGAGATCGCCGCCAGCACCCGGCCGGGAAGCGACCGGGACCCGGACGTCGCCGAGGTGCTGCTCGGATGGAACGACCAGGTGGGGGTGGCCCCCGGGTTGTTCGCCAACGTGATGGCCGGCCGGCTGCAGCGCACCGCCCTGCAGCTCATGGGCATCGACGAGGGCGGCGAGGACGGTCAGACCTCGCCGGGCCGCCTGGCGTCGTCCATGGCCGTGGTCGCCGCGGCGGACACCCTGGACGCAGACCTCCACCTCCGGTCCGGTGACGTCGAACGGGTCCGAGAGGCCCTGGGCCGGGCGGAGGTGTCCGTCATCGAGATCCAGCAGGCCATGCACGACCTGCGCGTGGCCATCGGCGACGCGCAGGAGGAGTGATCGCGGTGTCCGGCGTTGAACCCCGGACGAACGGGGGCCGAAAGCCGCATCGAGCTTCCCCCCGCACGACGAGCTCGACGCTGCGCCCTCCCGATGACAGCGGCTTCCTCGTCCCTGAGTACGACCTGCCGCGGTTTCGACCGGACCGGGCCTGTGCCGGCTGAACCGGCACCATCCACACCCGGTGTCCGCGCGGTTGAAGCGCCTCGGACTGCGACACCGCGACCGGTTCCGTCGCCGAGTCCCCCGGAGGGCTTCGGCGGGCGCCCATCGGCTCCCCGGTGGACGCACGTCCACGGGCAAGCTGCTGCTGCGCATCACCGGCTGACCGCGGATACCGTCACGACACGGGACCGAGTGAAGTCCGATGGGAGTCCGACGCCATGCCGAACGAGGAAGTCGACGGCGATCCGCTGCGTCGCAGGCTGACCACCATGGTCGAGCGGTTGCGGCAGGAGCTCGACGGGGTCGCCGAGATCGAGGAACGGGACGACGGGTGGTTCTGGGACGTCTCGGTCCGTCCTGAGAGCGCGGGCCCGCTCGGCTTCTCCTGGCTGGTCCCGGGCGACTCCGCGGACATCGTGTTCGCGGTCGAAGCCGGGGGCGTGAGCTGGGAACTCGGCCGGTCCGTAGAGCAAGTGGACCTCATGGCGGCAATGGTCGACGCGCTTCTGGCGGGCCGCGCCACGGCGGTCTTCGGCCGCGGGAGGTGTGAGGTGACGGTGACCCTGGCCGACGGCACCGAGCAGGTGCAGAGCAACCGTGATCTCCCCACCGGCTGCCTGCCCCTGCCCGGGTGGTCGCGGCGGGGGCGACGTATCGACTACGAGCCCTACGGGCCGTCAGTCCACCGGCGTCCTGGCCGATGACTGACCGGCCCCCGTTCGTCTCCGGCCCCTTCGGTGATGGCCGACATCACCCCCACCGTCGCCTCCGAGGTTCCGATCCCGCGCTGCCGCGTCCTCCCAGCCCATCGACGACCACGCGGACCGGGTGGTGGAGCCGCGCCTGGCCGGGCACTCCGTTCGGCTGTCATGGGCGGGTGGCAGGCTGCTACCGGACAGGTTCGCGGCAAGGCGGAGGGTGCCTACGTGGCGACGGCGAGTGAGATCTGGCGGCTGCTGCAGCAGGACGAGCTGGTCGGGGAGATCGTGATCGAGGGTGGCGACTTCCCGTGGTTGTCGGGTCGCTTCGTGGCGACCCCGGCGTTCGCCGCTTGGAAGGCCTTGTTCGATCGGGAGCTCGCGCTCCTCGAGGAAGAGGACTGGGACCAGTGGGAGCGGGTCGTCGATGAGATCAACAGCAAGCTGATCCTGGCCGCGCCGGTGGGTCCCGTTGCCGAATTCCTGCTTCACGTCGACGGCGGCCAGGCCTGGTTTCGCTGGAGTGACGAGCCTTTCGAGTAACCCCTCACCAGCCGGGAAGGGCTTGATCGTCTCGGTGAGGGCCATGAGGCCTCGATCGTCGAGACGTCCGCCGGCGGCAACTGCCGGGTGAGCGCTACGGTGACAAGGTTGCCCAGCAGCGCTTCCTCGTGGTCGGGTGGTCCGATGCCGGCTCGATGCGCGGTCGCCTGACTAGCAAGCAGCAGTCCGGGGGGCGTCGGTCGGCGGCCTCCGTTCCCGACCGGCTGCAGCGTTGTCACCGATGGTGGCGGCGAGGGCAGGATTCGAACCTGCGTCCACCCGGAAGTCAGAGCCGGGCGCTCCTCCGCAGAGCTTCCTCGCCGCCACCGTGATCATCGCGAGGCCCGCCGCCGGCGGTCAACCGATTATGGGGCGACCGCGGCCGGCGACCCCGCGGTCAGGCCCACTCCTCGGTGGCGGCCCGCTTGGCCTTGCCCGAGAAGAGCCCGGCCGACCGCAACGCGCTCGCCATCAGCGGATCGCCGACGGCGACACCGTGCACCAGTTCCGGTGTCCGCCGGAAGGCGACGGCCCGGACCTCCGGCCTGGCGGTGGTCCAAGCCCCGGCCACCGGATCCACCTTGTGGCGGGCGCAGACCTGCTCGACCAGGGAACGCGGGCACTGCTCGTCGCCCCGCAGCACCTCCCAGGGCAGGGGCAGCTCCGCCCAGACGTAGGTGTCCGGATGCAGCCCGCCGTGCGTCCTGCGATGCCAGTTGGCGACGTCGGCCGCCATCAGGCGGGGCACCTTGCCGGGGCAGAACCGGTCCAGGATGTGCTCCTCGCCCAATTCGGCCACCAGCGCGAACCAGTGGGCCCGCGCGGTGTTCCACGCCTGCGCAGCCTGGTTCCACGTCGACGAGTCGTTGCCGCGGCGCACGATCATCGTGCTGCGTTCCAACGGCTGCCGGTTCCAGGCATCCTCCAGCAGGCCGGCGACTTCTCGCAGCACGCCGTTCCAGCGGACCAGCAACCGGGCGAGGTCCTGGTCTGACACGTGGGCCAGCACGTCGGCCCTCGGGTGTACGTGAGCGACCGCGTACCAACCGGTCAGCTCCGGCCGGCTCTGCAGCCTGCGGAACAGCGCCTCGGCGACCTCGTCGTAGACCTGGCGCTGTCGCCCGTCGGTGAAGACGCTCCGCATGTAGCCGCGCGCGGTGACGTACGCGATGAAGGCCGCCGTGTCAACGTCTGCGGCGAACAGCTCGTACGGCATGTCGTGGGCGAGCGCGCCCTTGCCGGTCATGACGATCTCGCGCCGGCGCTGTTCGTGGACCAGCCGCGCCAGCTTGGCCTCCATGCGCCGCAGCAGCCTGAAGCGTTTGTTGTACTGGCGCTTGGAGATCTCGCCGAAGCCTGCCTCCGCACGCCCTGCCCGGTCGAGACGGTTCATGCCGAAGTCGTTCTGCCCGTACGCGCGGCCGATCTCCTCGCCTGCGCGCCGGATGACCTCCTCGATCCGGGCCGGATCGTCCCCGGCGCTGTCCGGGAGCTCCGGTACGCCCTCGAACAGCTCCGCGGCCCGGCCGAGTTGGCGCTGCGCACCGACCGGGCGCGCGAACTCCTCCCGCATGGACGTGTAGCCGTGCCAGAGGTTGCGCAGTGAGTGCTCGGCGGCCTTGGCGAGGGCGCCCCGGGTCTGCGGGTCGAGTTCGATGCCGGCGGCGGCGTACACGTCCTGGAGGAGCCGGGCCACGTCTTCCGGGCGCTTGCGAAGGCTGAGTGTGGCGTGCAGTTCGCGGAGCAGCTGTTCGACAGCGGTGGACGGCATGGCGCCCACCCTGTCATCGGCCCGCCCGCGGCTCCACCGGTTATCCGGCGACACATCCGTGGCAGCAGGGGGAATCAGGGTAGACCGAAAGGCGGTCCCCCGCGTCGCTCGCTCCGATGACGGCGAGGCGGTGCCCGAGGCTCAGCAGGCTGTGCCTCGTCGCCGCGTCGGCTCAGCGCTCTTCTGACTGCCCGCCAAGGTCTGCAGCCCCTGGCGGGGTGCGGACGAGTGCCGTCGGATCCGCTCGAACGCCGACCGGTCCCGGTATAGCGATGACCTCGACTGAGGAAGCTCGTTGTGCCACACATGAAGCACACTGACCGGTTCCTCACCGGGGCGACCGCCGCGGTCGTGGCCCTGAGCGTGGCCTCCGTCTCCCCGGCGCACGCGGCCGATGGCTACGACCGTTGCCCGGTCGGGTACTACTGCATGTTCTCGGGTCTCGACGGAACCGGCTCCATGATCAAGCTGACGGGGAACACTCCCGATCTCAAGCCGCTCAGCATGGACGACCAGGCCGAGTCGGACTGGAACCGGACGTCCTCCACCATCCACCTGAACGCCCACCTCGCGACGTTCACCGCCGCACCGTCGCCCTGCCCGTCAGGGCATCGGCCGTGCCGGACACGGCGTTCCGGAGCCGGAGGACCGCCGCCTCTAGGAGTCTGATGAAGATCTTGAAAACGTGCCTGACTTGCACCAGTTCGACCTGATTGACATTTACTGGCAATCTGGGGCGAACCGGGCGCCCAAGCCAAGATCTTCAGGAGACTCCTAGGCGAATTCGAGGGGCGGTCTTCCGGGTTTCCTCAGGGTGCGGGGAGCGTAACCCGGGCCGCTGACACTGATACTGCTGGCAAGTTCCCGGTGGTCGTGGCTCCGCCACTCACTGACGCCCTGGATCGGCCCCGGCGTGGCCCGGCGCGGTGCGGCCTGCGGGATCGTCCGCTGTCGGGGGAGCAGCCGCGAGGTACCCGGACCGGACGTGGCGCCGTGCGGTGCGCGCGACGGGTGACCACCTGCCCATGTCGTCTCCGGGTGGCCCCGGCACACCGGTGAGACCGCCAGGTGATATCTGTGTGCCGTGCACCTGACGATCACCCTGTTCTCCCGGCGCGTCCTGCCCGCCCTCGTCTCCGCCGTGTTGTTGGCCGGCTGCAGCGGCTCGGTGAGCGAGGACGCAGCGACCGTGCCGGACCCGGCCGGCGGCCCGGCGCGGCCCGTCGGGACAGCCGGGGGCACAATCGGGGTGTGAGCGAGGAATTCGTCGACCTGGGGTCCGTCACGACGCCGTCTGGAGTGCTCGTCCTGGGCATGGCGTCGTGGATCGACCACTGGCCGGAGCTGGGGCTGCCTCTGTCGGAGCGTGCGAGGGCCGCTGTGGCGTCCGGTGGAGGCCACTTGTGGGAGCAGGAGTGCGAGGCGGTCGCCGTCGCGGCGGCCGGCGACCGGCCTCTGCGGGTCCGGGCGAGGACGGCTCCCTCCTGGTACACCGACGAGCCGACGATCTCGCTGCTCGAGGTCGAACTCGCTCTGCCGTGGACGGGGGAGGGCAACGCTCCGATCCCCCTCGGGGATCTTCCGGTCGACCGGGGTGGCATGGTCCTGGGGGACGGCTCGGGGCTCGACGCCTGGACCGGTATCGACGGTGAACCCGCGGACGGCCTTGCGGATGTCACCTACTGGGGGCTTCACGCGGACGACGCGCACGCACGCTTCGGCGGGCAGCGGATCACCATGCACGGTGCGCAGGGCGGGCCCTGGGGCCGGCTCGACCTGCCGGTGGTCCAGGCGGAGGCGCTTGCCGCCGAGATCGAGGCCTGGCGGGGCGGCCTCCGCGGTGAAGGCATGGCCGTCTCGGTCGACAAGCACACCGACCGGTACGCCTTCCAGCGAGCCGGGTGGCACCATCCCCTGATGGTCGGAGCGATCGAGGTCGGCGGATGCCGGGTGCTCGGCATCGACTGGGAGCCGGCCGATCATTCGATGAGCCACCACGGCGAACGGGCGCTCGGCCAGGTCTACCCGGTGACGCTCGAAGCCGACGGGTCGGGCGGGACGGTGCTGCGGTGGACGATCCGGCCCGAAGACGCCGACGAGGAGGACGGCTACCGCTGAGCCCGGACGGCCCGAGATGCGGCCTGCCATGTCCCGAACGGACCTGCAGGCCCCGTGCGCTGGGGGCTGCAGTGGTGCCCTGCTGGGTTCGATCCGGGCCGCGGTCGCGTTGCGGGACGGGCCGTTGGGCTGCAGACGGCGGACCTGGTCGCGGTCATCGTTGCCGATGGGCTCGCGCACGGTCGCCACCTCCTGGTGTGCAGGTGTACTACACGTCGAATTCTCTAGGGGGAATTACTGATCCAAGGTCATACACCACGAACTACCGATGTAGCTTCCGGTATCGGCCTGATAGCGGAAGTCATGTCACGGAAGTTCTGGTCGTTTGCCTTCGATTGCCGAATTGTAGAAGGTCGTGTCCAGCTCCTTCCTGGGGGTAAGCAGGCTGAATGATCTTGGAACCCTGAGAGGCACTCGTTCTGGGTGCCTCGGGAGCCCTGGCTTACTGTCAGACTGGTCGCGGAGCGGCGCCGCCCATCACTCAGACGCGAGGGAAGGGTGCTCAGTGGGAGAGGTTGAACGGCGGCGGCCTGGTGTGCCGTCAGGGGGAGGTTGGACGCCGGCGGATGTGATCGAGTTGACGCGCTCGGCGCTGGCGGCTGGGGTGATGGTCGTGATCCTCGTGCGGCATCCGCAGCTCGATGCGGCTGCGATGACGTTGCTCGGCACGGGGTTTGCGGCGATCGCGGTTCCGGTGCGGCGTAGTGGTCGACGGTAGGAGCGAAACACGATCCCACATCGGGCCGCTGCGGCAGTTCGCCCTGGCGAACTCGAATCACTCGAACCACACGGTTCAGAGCCGCGCGCTGCACGTCCAGGGCGATGGCGCAACGCCACGGCCCGCCGCTCCGACGAACCCGCTGCCCAGCGCTGCGAGCGCGCCCGGAGCCGTAGCGCGAATGTCGTCCGTTGGAGAAGCCCGCCGCTCCACGACTCGTGCCTGACGCGGAGGGAGGTTCGTGTGGTCAGAGCGCCGGTGACTTCGGCAACGCGTCGAACATGTCGCGGAGTTCGGTGGCATCGATTTCCATCTGCAGGTGACACACACGTGGTCGTCATCGTGGGAGTCAGATGTACGTGGAACGCGAAGCCGTCTTGGACGGGTTCGGTCGGGAGTTTTGGGCAGGCCCCGGTACGCCTGGTCACTTCCGGCCGCGGGCTCCGGCGGGCCGCCCGGTGTGACGGGCGGCTCGCCGGTTCGCCTCAGCCTGCTGCGCGGCGCACGAGGTCGGCGATGCGGGTCTCGTCGGCGGCGGTCAGTTCGGTCAGGGCGTAGGAGGTCGGCCAGAGGGTGCCCTCGTCGAGGTGGGCCTGGTCGCTGAAACCGAGTGTGGCGTAGCGGGACTTGAACTTCCGGGCGTCCTGGAAGAAGCAGACGACCTTGCCGTCGCGGGCATAGGCGGGCATGCCGTACCAGAGCTTCGCGTCGAGGTCGGGCGCGGCGGACTGCACGATCGCGTGGATCCGTTCGGCCAGGGCCCGGTCCGCGGGCTCCATCTCGGCGATCTTCTCCAGGACGGCGGCCGCGTCGGCGGCGGCCTTCTCGGCGCGCGATCCGCGCCGTGACGACGTCTTCAGTTCCTGAGCGCGCTGCTTCATCGCAGCGCGCTCCTCCTCCGTGAAGCCGTCGTGCGTCGCGTCGCCGGCGGTGGCGCTCTCGGAGGTCGTCCGGGTGCTGCGCATGGTGGTGCTCCTCATCTGCGTCGGGGCGGTCGGTGGTTCGGGTGCCCGGGTCCGGCCGGAGGGGCCGGAAGCGGCGGTAGGTACGCTCAGGCGATCCGGCGGCCGGCGCGCGTCAGGTCGCGGCCGGCCAGTTCGTCGGCCTCGCGCCAGGCCTGGATGCGGCGGGGCTCGCTGTGGGGGGTGACGTGGCCGTCATGCTGGCTCCTGGGGAGGTCGGGCGGTGTCGGTCGGGGTCGTGCGGTGTCGGGCCGGGCGGGGCGGCCGATGTGCTCCGGGCGCCCGTCCCCTTCGCCGTGGTCACAGCCTCTCCCATCCGGGCACGGCGCACATCCGTATCCACCGAGGGATGCCCCACGGAATGGAACACCGAATCGACCACGCAACGCTGTCCGCGGACTCACGCAGCCCGCTGCCCCCCACTGCCGGCCACCACCCACCACCCCCGACCCACCGCGCTCGTACGGCGCCGCCCCCACCGCGGATGATACGGCGCCCCCACCGCGGATGATGATGAGGCGCCCACTTGTGACATCGACCCGCGAGGCCGAGGTGCTCACGCTGGTCGGCGACCGTCTCGGCAGTACGTCGATCCGGAGTGCTCCTCGGCGTGGGTGAACACGCCCGTTCCTGGCTGCTGGTCGTGGACGCGCTCGCCGGCCGGATGGGCGGAGTGCTCGACGGCGTCGCGCGATTCCCGGCCGCGTGGGAGCGTGCGGAGCGAGGCGGGCGTCAACGCCCGTTCTCTCTCTCGGCCCGGCCGCCGCGGCGGCCGCCATGGTCCACGGGCTGCGCGGTGGCGAGGACGCCGGGAAGACCTGGTGCGCCGTCACCGACCTGGCGGGAAGCCGGGGGCCGGACTTCAGCCCTGACCGACCGCGAGGCCGAGGTCGGTCAGCGCGCCCGGCCGGCGGCGGCGTGGTCGCCCCCGGTGGCCTCGCGGCCTTAGCACCAGTCCGGAGGCGCCGACCCGCGCGGAACGAGCCGGAGCGGCCGGAGCGGGCCGAGCGGCCGGAGCGGCCGGGGCGGCGCCTGGGTCGACGTGGCCAGTTCGAAGACGGTGGCAGTGCCGGTGACGTCCAGCAGGCGGGAGACTTGGCGGCTGGGCGCGGCGAGGCGGAAGACGATGCCGGCCTCGGCGGCGCCCCGGCGTGCGCGCAGGAGTTCGTTGAGGCCGGCGGCGGAGCAGAAGTCCAGCTCGGCACAGTCGATCACGAGCGTGTGGGGCGGGGGCGTTGCGGTGAGCGCGCCCTGCAGGGCGCGGGCGAGGGCGGGTGCGGTGTCCACGTCGGCGTAGCCGGCCAGGGCCAGGACGAGCGTGCCCGGCAGTGCCGGGCGGTGGTTGGTGCTCAGACCCGATTCCATGACCGCAGCGCCTTTCCGCAGAGCGATGTCCCCCCTCCACGGTTGCCGTTCGCCCACCGGATCGCAGCCCTGGAAACGAAGGGTCACGGTCCCGGAGGGCCCGGGAACGAAGCCGACGGGCCCGGTCCGTGGCTTCCGAGAAGATCGCCCGTGCACCGCTCACCGGTGCGGACGGCCCCGGCCCGCGCCGGCGCCACGGCGACGTGCGGTGTTCGTTCCGGATCCGGGCGCGTACCGTCGTGGGAGGGAGAAAGGCGGCCGACCGTGGTGGAGACGGAGATGGCGGACTCGCAGACCCTGCTGTTCGACAGCGCGAGGCTGGACGAGACCGAGGAGTTCCTTTCGATGGCGTACACGCCGATGCACATCGGCGGGCCCGTCGAGGACGCGCGGGTGCGCATCAGCCGGCGCGCGGCCGGCCCGGTCACCCTGGACCGCCTCGACTTCGGCTACACCATGGCCTACGACGCCCGCGACCTGGGCAGGGTGTGCCTGGTCAGCATGCACGACGGAACCCTCGCAGACCTCACCTCCGGCAGCGAGGAGGTCTTCGGGCCCGGCGAGACGTTCCTCCTCGCCCCGCCGGACCGGCCCTACCGGGGGGAGGTGCGCGCCGCCCGCTACACCATCGCCCTGTTCGACACCGCTCTGCTCGATGCCGTCGCTCCCACCGCGCCCGGCGAGCAGCCGATCCGTCTGACCGGCTCCCGCCCGGTCACGGCGGCCGCGAACCGGCAGCTCGCCTCCGCCGTCGCCTACGTCCGCGACCACGTGCTCGACGACCCGGCCGCCTGCGAGAACGACCTGGTGGTGTCCACCGCGGCCCGGCACCTGGCCGCGGTCGCCCTCGCCGCCCTGCCCCACAGCGCCCGGGACACCGGCCGGCCCAGCGACACCTCCGACGCCACGCCCGACACCGTCCGTCGTGCGGTCGCCTTCATCGAATCCCATGCGGACCAGGACATCACGCTCGCGCGCATCGCCGCGGCCGCATGCGTCACGCCCCGCGCCCTGCAGTACGCCTTCCGCCGTCACCTCGGCACCACCCCGCTCGGCCACCTGCGCCGGGTGCGCCTGGACGCTGCGCACCGTGACCTGCTCGCCGGCGACCCCGGGTCCACGACGGTGACGGAGATCGCGATGCGCTGGGGGTTCGCCCATCCCGGGCACTTCGCCGCCCGCTACCGCGAGGTCTACAGGACGTCGCCGAGCACCGCACTGAACCGGCGGGTCTGACGCGGCCGCGGCCGGCCGCCCGGCGCCACCCGACGACGGCGCCACCCCGCTACCGCGCCACCCCGCTACCGCGCCACCCCGCTACGGCGCCACCCCGCTACGGCGCCACCACCAAGGCTGCGGGGGCCTCATGCCCGCTTCAGGGCGGCCTCGCACACCGGACACCGCCGGTCCGCCAGCTCCGGCGGGTACCAGGGCTCCCCGGGCGCCGACGGCTGATGGTGGGAGTGCGCCATCGCGGCCGTGTCGAGGCCGCAGAGCGTCCGGGCCTGCGGATCCTCCGGCAGGTCGGGGTCCTGCCCGGCCGCATGAACCAGCATGACCGGTTCGTCGGCCCCCTGGTCGTCCCAGGTCCGGTCCAGCTCGAAGAGGACGACGATTCCTGCCACCCCTCGACCATGCGGCACCGCCGCCCGTGCGTCGCCCGGCACGGGCCGGCCGGATGAATTCCCCCGGGCCGACCGCGCCCACCGGCTCCCCGTACGGTTCCGGTCGGTCCCCTCGCGGTGCCGGCCTCGGAGCTGTCCGCGCACCCGGACCGGTCCGTGTCTCTCCCGGGGACCTGCCCCTCCCGGGACCTGCCCCTCCGGGGAACCGCCCCTCCCGGGGACCTGCCCCTTCCGAGAGGACGGGTGCGGCCCGGCGCGTGACGGGCCGCACCCTCGGCGGTGCTACAGGGTGTGGACCAGGTGGGTGGTGAGCAGGCGGGTGAACCGGGCGGGGTCGGGCAGGTCGCCGCCTTCGGCGAGCAGCGCGCCGCCGTACACCAGCTCGGCGATCTCCGTGAGGGAGGGGTTGTCGGGGTCGGCCGCGTGCGCCGTCCGCAGGGCGGTGATCAAGGGGTGGCCGGGGTTGAGTTCCAGGGTCCGCTTGACCGGGGGCATCTGCTGCCCCGTCGCCCGGTACATCTTCTCCAGGGTCGGCGAGATGTCGTGGGCGTCACCGACGATGCACGCGGCGGAGGTGGTCAGCCGCGAGGACAGGCGGACCTGCTTCACCTGCTCGGACAGGGTCGTGGTCAGCCACGGCAGCAGCGCGGCGAAGTCGGCCTCGCGCTGCGCCTTCTCGGGGTCGGTCTCCTGGTCGCCGTCGGCCGGCTCGTCGAGGTCGACCTGACCCTTGGCGATGGACTGCAGCCGGTGCCCGTCGAAGTCGGGGATCTGGTCGGCCCAGATCTCGTCGATGGGGTCGGTGAGGATCAGGACCTCGTAGCCCTTGGCGGTGAAGGCCTCCATGTGGGGGGAGTTCTCCACCGTCGCACGGGTCTCACCGGTCAGGTAGTAGATCGCGTCCTGGCCGTCCTTCATCCGCTCGACGTACCCGCGCAGGGTGGTGGGCTTCTCCGGGTCGTGGGTGGAGGAGGCCGACACCAGCTCCAGCAGCGCCTGGGCGTTGTCGGTGTCCTCGACCAGGCCTTCCTTCAGCACCCGGCCGAACTGGTCCCACAGCTTGCCGTAACGCTCCGCGTCCTTGGCCTGCATGTCCTTGATCGCGCCGAGGACCTTCTTAACCAGACGCCGGCGCACGGCGCGGATCTGGCGGTCGTGCTGCAGGATCTCGCGGGAGATGTTCAGCGACAGGTCGTGGGCGTCCACCACGCCCTTGACGAAGCGCAGGTAGTTCGGCATCAGCGCTTCGCAGTCGTCCATGATGAACACCCGCTTGACGTACAGCTGCACGCCGCGCTTGGTCTCGCGGGAGAAGAGGTCGAACGGTGCCTGCGAGGGGATGAACAGCAGCGCCTCGTACTCGAAGGTGCCCTCGGCGCGCATGTGGATGGTCTCGGCGGGGGCGAGCCAGTCGTGGCTGATCTGCCGGTAGAACTCGTTGTACTCGGTCTCGGTCACCTCGGTGCGCGGCCGGGCCCACAGCGCCTTCATCGAGTTGAGCGTGTCGACCGTGGGCGTCGTGTTCCCGTCGGCGTCGGTGCGCTCGCCGGCCATCCGGATCGGCCAGCGGATGAAGTCGGAGTACTGCTTGACGATCTGGCGGATCTTCCATTCGGCCAGGTAGTCGGCCAGGCCGTCCTCGCCGTCGGCGGGCTTGAGGTGCAGGGTGACCGAGGTGCCCACCGGCAGGCCGTCGACGGACTGGATCTCGTAGGTGCCCTCGCCGTCGGACTCCCACTGGGTACCGGAGTCGGTGCCGGCCCGCCGGGTGCGCAGGGTCACCTTGTCGGCGACCATGAACGCGGAGTAGAAGCCGACGCCGAACTGGCCGATGAGGCTCTGCGCCGTGGCGGCGTCCCGGGACTCCTTGATCTTCTCCAGGAGCCCGGCGGTACCGGATTTGGCGATGGTGCCGATCAGGTCCACGAGGTCGTCCCGGGTCATGCCGATGCCGTTGTCGCGGACGGTCAGCGTGCGGGCTTCCTTGTCGACCTCCAGGGCGATGTGCAGGTCGGACGTGTCGGCCTGGACGGTGGAGTCGGCCAGCGACTCGAGTCGCAGCTTGTCCAGCGCATCGGAGGCGTTCGAGATCAGCTCACGCAGGAAGATGTCCTTGTTCGAGTAGATCGAGTGGATCACCAACCGGAGCAACTGGCGGGTCTCGGCCTGGAATTCCAGAGTCTCGACACTACTGGCCACTTCTGGGGACCCCTTTCGGGAACGATGACGATGGTTGACGGACGCAGCACGGGTCCGGGCGGACCCGTGCGCGCAGGGAAATGGTAGGCGGCCGGACGGATCCTCTGCTGAGGTCGCGTCAGTCCCAGGACCGCCGAGCGGGAGTGCCGGGCTCACTCGCCGCGGAGCTCCTCGATGACCGGGGCGAACGCCTCCATGGCGGGCTCCACGACGGTGATGTACGTGAAGCCGTACCGCTCCCGCTGCGCGCGCAGCTGGTCGGCCATCTGCCGTACCGTGCCGATGAGGAAGGTCGGCAGTTCGAGGGCCTCGTCCTCGGTGAGGTCCGGGACGGTGAGGTACGGGATGCTGCCGAGGGTCGGCCACAGGGCGGCCCGGCGGTCGTCGGTGGCGACGACGGAGTAGATCAGGAGGTTCAGCTCGGCCGGCTCGGCGCGGTCGGCGGCGAAGCGCCGGTACGCGGCGACGCGTTCGTCCAACTGCGCGGCGGTGAGCATGACCGGCCGGCCGTCGGTGTCCGCGCGGCCCCCGGTGAACGCGGCGATCTCGGCATGCCGGGCGGACAGCTTCAGGACGCGGTCCCCGTTGCCGCCGACCAGGAGCGGCGGTCGGGGCCGCTGCAGCGGCTGCGGTGCGTAGTCGCCCGAGCCGTACAGCTTGTCCAACTCCTCGATCGTGCGCCGAAGGTGGTCCACCCGCTCGCCGGGCGTGCCGAAGGGCAGGCCCGCCGCATCGTGCTCCGCCTTCATGTAGCCGGTGCCGAGCCCCAGTTCGAGGCGGCCGCCGGTGAGCTGGTCCGTGGTGGCGACCTCCCGGGCGAGCAGCGCCGGGTTCCAGAAGCCGGAGTCGAGCACGAACGTACCGAGCCGGGGCCGCTCGGTGGCCTCGGCTGCGGCGACCAGGGAGGGGAACGGCGCGGGCCGGCCCAGGTGGTCGGAGACCGTGATCACGTCGTAGCCGAGCGACTCCGCCCTGCGGCACTTGTCGCGCCACTGGTCTCTCGCCGCAGGGGTGAGCAGAGTGACGCCGAAGCGGAACGAGCGGGCCATGACGGCTCCTTGTGCGTAGATGAAGGTGAACTGGCTGCGCCCGCGCCCGATCGGCAAGCACCGCCCGTCAGTCCATCACCTGCGCATGATCGCCGCCACAGGGTTCGTTCGAGGCGAACGCGGCGCCGGTTCGCCGATGCCGCGGGCTCCACGGCACACCGGCTCCTGCCCCGCCGCGCCGTGGAGCCCGGTGCGGAGCGCGCCGTGCGGAGCGCGCCGTGCGGAGAGGATTCGGAGTGCGGTGCGGAGTGCGGTTCGGGGCGTCAGGCCGGTGCGGCGACCAGCAGGGCGAACGCGGTGACGATGACGGCCACCCGCAGGTAGTGGAGCCTGTCCCAGCGGCCCAGTTGCTGCCGCCAGTCCGCGGGGGCGGTGTCGCGGGTCCACCGGGCCGCGCGGGAGTTGATCGGGACGAGCAGGGCGATCGACATCACCACGCTCAGGACCAGCAGGCCGGCGGCCGTGACGACGAGCCCGGTCCCTGCCTCGCCCCATGCGGTCACCGCCCAGGTGACGCCGAGCAGAACCGAGCCGATGTACCAGAAGGGCATCACCCGACCGAGGATGCGGGCCCCGTCGCTGCGGGCGGCGAGCCCGCCGTTGTCCGGCAGCTGGTCGAGGATCGGGTTGACGAAGACCGCCACCGCGAGCTCCACGCCGACCATCAGACCGACCAGCACCACGGTGACGACGGACAGTGCGTTCTGCATGTTCCCTCCCTAGTCCGACCACGGACCTAGCGTCGCTAGGTCCTGAGTCAATGCTAGGCAGTTCGATGCTCGAATGTCTAGCAGTGCTAGATTCCAGCGAGCCGTGGTCACGGTCACCGGGTCGCTGATCAGCCCCCGGTCGCTGCTCAGCCCCGGGAGGGAGGGGGACGGGCGGGTGCCGGTCCTCTCCACCGCTGACCTCCGCCCGGCTGCCGTCAGACGCCGCCGGGCCCGGGCCCTGCCCCCCGCTCCCAGGACCGGTAGGCCTCCACCGCCGTCGGCAGCGTGGGGAAGATCCGGTCGCGGCCGACGGACTCGGTCAGGCCGTACGCGTCGAGGTCGTCCAGCAGGTCCTGTTTGACCCGGGCCAGCGCGAAGACGATCCCGCGGTCGGCCAGCTCGCGCCGCACGGCGTCCACCGAGTCCAGCGCGGTGATGTCCACCTCGACGTTGGCCTCGGTGTTGAGCACGAACCACCGCACCGGAGCGGACTGCTCCGCCACGACGGCCAGCGCCCGGCGCCGGAAGTCCTCGGCGTTGGCGAAGAACAGCGGCGAGTCGTACCGGTAGACCACGAGCCCCGGGACGGTCCGCGCGCGCGGGTAGTCGTCGACGTCGTGCATCCCGGCGAGGCCCGGCACCACGCCCAGCACGGCGTCGTGCGGCCGGGCCACCCGGCTGAGCAGCTCGGCCACCGAGAGGCCGACCGCCACCAGCACGCCGTACAGGATGTCCAGCACCAGCACGCCGGCCAGGCAGCCGACGGCGAGCAGCAGTTCGCGGCGGCGGAAGTGCGCCAGCCGGCGGAACCCGGCGACGTCGATCATCCGGATCGCCGCGTACACCACGAGGGCGCCCAGCACGGCGTCCGGGGTGTCACGCAGCAGCGGGCCCAGGAAGAGCAGCACGGCGACCACCACCAGGCCGGCCGACAGCCCGTAGACCTGGCTCCGGCCGCCCGCCGACTGGGCCAGCGCCGTCCGGCTCGCGCTGCTGCTGACCGGGAAGCCCTGGAAGAACCCGGCGCCGAGGTTCACCGCGCCCAGGGCCAGCAGCTCCTGGTTGGCGTCCAGCCGCGCCTCGCCGCCTGCCGGCCCGTTGCCTGCGCGCCCGCCGCCCGTCGGTCCGGTGCCCGTGGCTCCGCCGCCCGTCTGTCCGGTGCCCGTGGGATCGGCGTCCGTGGGATCGGAGGCCCTGGGCTCGAAGGCGCGCGCGGTGAGGATGAAGTCGGTGTAGCCCACCAGCAGGATGCCCAGGGCCGGCAGGGCCAGCCCGCGCAGATCGGCGAGGCTCGGCGCCTCCGCCCGGGGCAGCCCGGCCGGGATCTCGCCGATCACGGCGAGGCCGTGCTCGCCGAGCGAGAACGCCGCCGAGACCGCCGTGCCGAGAACGACGGCCAGTAGCGGGCCGGGCAGCCGCGGGGCGAAGCGGGCCACCAGGAGGAGCAGCAGCAGGGTGGCGGCACTGAAGCCGAGCGTGGGCAGGTCGACCTCGGAGAGCTTCGACAGGAACGACGCCAGCTGCGGGAAGAACCCTTCGCCCTGCACGTCGACGCCGGTGAGCTTGGACAGCTGGTCCGCCATCATGATCAGCGCCACGCCGGCCAGGTAGCCGATCAGCACCGGCTGGGAGAGCAGGTCGGCGACGAAACCCAGCCGGGCCAGCCAGGCCAGTACGCAGAGCAGGCCGACCACCACGGCGAGCGCGGCCGCCAGCTCGGCGTAGCGGGTGGGGTCGCCGTGGGCCATCGGTGCGACCACGGTGGCGGTCATCAGCGCGGTCGTCGACTCGGGCCCCACCGACAGCAGGCGGGAGGAGCCGACCAGCGCGTAGAGCACGATCGCGGGCAGGATCGCCCAGAGCCCGGCGACCGGCGGCAGCCCGGCCACACTGGCGTACGCCATGACCTGCGGCACGAGGTAGGCCGCGACGGTGACCCCGGCCACGAGGTCGCCCCGCAGCCAGGCGCTCCGATAGTGCCGGAGCCGTGAGAGTCCCGGCAGGGCCGGCACCGCGTGGCGCCACCCCTGCCCGGGGTCATCGGCAGCCATCAGGCCTCCTCTCCGTCGCCCGCCCGGTCCGGTCGCCGGAGACCGCCCGGGACGCGAAGCCGCGTGGCGTGGGGCCCGAGGCGCGAGCCGCGAGCCGGGACCCGGCGGGCCGGCCGGGCCCGGTGCAGATCGTGCGACGCGGTGTGGTGCGGCCCGTCGGACCGGTCCAAAGGGCCATCATCGGGGAAGGGGACGTGGGGATGGGGGAGGAGGAAGGAGTCGCAGATGGTGTCGTCGGGGTACTCCCGCGCTCGGGTGCTGGCATGGACGGCCCTCGCCGCGGTCGCGGGTTCGTTCACGGTGCTGGCCGCCGCCTCGGGCGCGAGGGCGCTCCTGGTCGTGCTGGTCGGGGTGGCCGGGCTGGCCGGTGCGGCATCCGGGTTCTGGCTCGCGGTGTCACGCCGTGGGCCGCTCCGCGCGCTCGGTGTGCTGCTGGTCGTGTGCGCTCCGGCCGCCGTGCTGGCGGTCTGCACCGTGGTGGGGCTCTGGACGGAGGCGCTGGCCGCCCTGGCGCTCTGGACCGCCGGGGGCGCGTGCGCGCGCTGGGCGGTGCGTCAGGTCCGGCCGCCGCGTCCGGTGCGCGCCGTCCGGAGCCGGCCTCCGGCCCGGCCGGTCCTGATCATGAACCCGCGTTCGGGTGGCGGCAAGGTCGGCCGCTTCCGCCTCGCCGAGCGGGCGGAGGCGCTCGGTGCCCGGGTGGTCCTGCTGGACACCGCCGGGGGCGCCCGGCAGGACGTCAGCGAACTCGCCCGTCAGGCGGTGGCGGAGGGGGCCGACCTGCTCGGCGTGGCCGGCGGCGACGGCACCCAGGCGCTGGTGGCAGAGGTGGCGGCCGAGCACGGGCTGCCGTTCCTGGTCCTTCCCGCGGGCACCCGCAACCACTTCGCCATGGACCTCGGCCTCGACCGCGTCGACCCCTCCCGCACGCTGGCCGCGCTCACCGACGGTGAGGAACTCCGGGTCGACCTGGGCCGGGTGAGCGGCCGCCCCTTCGTCAACACCGTCTCCTTCGGGGTGTACGCGCAGGTCGTGCAGAGCCCCGAGTACCGCGACGCCAAGGCCGGCACCGCGCTCGAGGCGATGCCCGACCTGTTGCTCGGCTACTCCGGGGCCCGGCTGGACGTCCGGGCCGACGACGCCAGGCTGGCGGCCCCGCAGGCGGTCCTCGTCAGCAACAACCCGTACGCGGGGCCCCAGCCGCTCGGTGGTGCCCGCCGGCCCCGGCTGGACCTCGGCACCCTCGGTGTGGTCGGCATCCGGGTGGAGAACGCCGCGCAGGCGGCCGAGCTGGCGCTGCGCGGCACCAGGGCGGCCGGGCTCGACGTCCTCACGGCCCGCCGGGTGACCGTCCGGGCGGACCGGCCGACCATTCCGGTGGCCGTCGACGGCGAGGCACTGTCGCTGCCCGCCCCGGTCGACTGCGAGGTCCGGCCCGGCGCGCTGCGGGTGCTGGTCCCGCGGGACCGGCCGGGCGTGCCGGTCGCAGTGGAGCGCCCCGACTGGCGCTGGATCGTGGCGCTGGCCCTCGGCCGTCCGCTGCCGACCGCCCTGACACCCTCGACCGCCCCCAGCGCGCCGACCGCCCCGAGCGCGCCGACACCCTCGACTTCTCGGACACCTCCGGCGGACGGGTCGCCCCCGGCCGGCGGGACGTCTCCGTCCGACCCGACGCCGAACGGCTGACCGGACGGAGCCGCCTCCACGGCCTGAGGTGCCTTCACGGCGTAGGCCGCCGTGGGGGAGACGTCGACGAACGGGCCGCGGCGTTGCCACCGGAGGACGGGCCGTGCGGCCCCGATGCCGTTCAGCAGGCTTGTGACGTCACGTCCCCTCCGTCTCCGCGGCCGGTAGACGACCCGCACGGATCGCCGTCAGCAGGGCGGCGTGGTCACGCTCGTTCTGATCGGCGTAGGACTCCGCGAACCGGACCAGCGCCCGGTCGAAGGTGTCGCCCTTGCCGAGGTAGGCGGCGATGGCGATCCGGTCCCCGGAGCGCGCGTGGGCCCGGGCGAGCGTGGCGCCGCACAGCTCGCCGAACGCCCGCATCCCGCGCGGCACCATGTCCTCCGCCACCGCGATGCCCTTCCAGTCCCGCAGCTGGCGCACGTAGAAGTCCCGGGTCCGGCCGTCGATGCCCTCGACCCGCTCCCAGCCGAGGAAGATGTCGCTGGTCGCCTGCATCAGCCGCTGGCCCGACACCACCCGCTCGCCCTGGTTCCGGTACTGGCTCGCGCCGACGTGCGGGGCGAGCACGGACTCGTCGGCCTCCTTCGCCTGGAGGAACAGCGGATCGTCGTCGTCCCGGCCGAGCAGCAGGAAGATCCAGCAGCGGGTGCCGACGCTGCCGACGCCGACCACCTTGCGGGCCACGTCCACCAACCGGTAGCCGGAGAGCAGGTGGCGGCGGTCCGAGGAGAGGGTGCGGCCGTAGCGCTCGACCAGCCCCTCGAAGAGCGACATCAGCGCGGACTGCTCCAGCGTCGGCAGGAAGTCGCCGAGCGGGACCAGCAGCGGCGGATCCGCGGCGATCCGCACCTGACCGCCCACCACCTCGGTGAGCTTCCCGAAGGCCTGCAGGCTGTCCCGGGTACGGGCCTTCGCCATCGCCTGGTCGAGGCCGCGCAGTCCGTGCCGGGAGACCCGGCCCTCCGCCAGCTCCCGCAGCCGGTCGGCGTCCATCCGGGTGTACCAGACGTCGAGGTTGGGCATGTCCGCGAACCGGCGCATCGCCTCCCGGTAGGAGCGGACCGTCGCCGCCACGATGGCCGCGCGGTCCGAGTCCTCGAACCTGTTCGCCCGCGCCGCGATCACCAGGCTGGACGCCAAGCGCTTCACGTCCCACTCCCAGGGGCCGGGCAGGGTCTCGTCGAAGTCGTTGATGTCGAAGACCAGCTGGCGCTCCGGTGACGCCAGGAGCCGGAAGTTCAGCATGTGGGCGTCGCCGCAGAGCTGCGCCCGGATCCCGGAGTCGGGGCTGTCCGCGAGGTCGGACGCCATGATCGCCGCTGCGCCCCGGTAGAAGCGGAACGGGGACTCGGACATCCGCCCGTAGCGGATCGGGATCAGCTCCTGCACCCGTCGGGCCGACTGGGCCTCCAGGATCGCCAGCGGATCCGGGCGCTGCGGGCCGGGCCGGTACTCGGCGTGGGCGGAGCGGGGCGCCGTCCGGCGCGCCGCCCGGCCGGCCGCCGCGCGCTCCGCGGGGGTGGCGTGCTTCATCGGCCGGGGCTGGTTCTGGCCCATCGACGACCTCCTGGTCACTGCTAGCCGACCGGGCCGACGGAGCCCGACGGGCGGGAAGCCCGGCGGCGAGGTCGGCCACCATCCTCCGATCATCGCCGCGGACGGGCGATCCGGCCTGCCGGGCCCGCCGGGGCGCGGGGGCAGCCGCGGCGCCGGGCACCCCGGCCCCGCGGCGCCGGGCGCCCCGGGCCCGGGACGTCGCGGGCCCGCCGACCGTGGCACCGGCCGCTCGACCCCTGACCCGGCCGGGTAGGCTCGTCGGGTGAACTCCTACTGGCACGTCGTCCTGCCACCGCTCGGCGCCTGAGCGGGCGCACCCGCCGACGGCTCGACCCGCGAGCCCGGCCATAGCCGACCTCATGGAGGCGGCGGCCGCGCGCGACCCCGGACGCCCCTCTGCGGCGGCCCCGGGCCGGTGCCGTGCGCCCGTTGCGAAACCGGATCCCACCAACGGTCTCGACGACGGAAGTTCACACTCGTGTCCCAGCACATCTCTGCCCAGGCAGCCGCCTGCTCCGATGCCCCCACCGGCCCGAGCACCCCCTCGGGCCCCCGCCCCGCCCCCGGCGGGACGTCTCCCACCCGGCCGGGCGCCCGTCCCGCCCTCGGCGGACCGGCGGTGGTCGCCGCCGCCGTGCTCTGGGGCACCACCGGGACGGTCGGCTCGCTGGCCCCGTCCGGCGCCCCGCCGGCCGCTGTCGGCGCGGCCGGACTGGCCCTCGGCGGCCTGCTGCTCCTCCTCTCCGCACCCGGGGCCCGCACGCTGCCGAAGCGGGGCACCGGCAGCGAACGCCGGCTCCTCCTGCTGGGGGTCCTGGCGGTGGCCGGCTACCCGGTGACGTTCTACCCGGCCGTCGCCCGTACCGGGGTCGCCGTGGCCACCGTGATCGCGCTCGGCAGTGCCCCCGTCCTGACCGGCCTGCTGGCCTGGGCCACCGGCCAGGCCCGGCCGACCGTCCGCTGGGCCTGCGCCACCGGCGCGGCCGTCGCCGGCTGCGCCGCGCTGGTCCTGGGGCCCCTGGCAGGAGGCGGCGGAACGCCCGTGGACTGCGGAGGCGTCGTCCTGGCGGCCCTGGCCGGCCTCTCCTACGCGGTGTACTCGCTGGTCGGCGGCCGGCTGATCGCCCGAGGACACCCCTCGGGCGCGGTGATGGGCGTGCTGTTCGGCGGCGCGGCGCTGCTGGTCCTGCCCGTGGTGCTGGGCGGCGACACGGGCTGGCTCCTCTCGCCGCGCGGCGCCGCGGTGGCCGGGTACCTGGCCGCGGTGACGACCTTTCTCGCCTACCGCCTCTTCGGGCACGGGCTGCGGCACACCACCGCCCAGACCGCCACCACGCTGACCCTGGCCGAACCGGCCGTCGCAGCCGTTCTCGGCGTCGCCGTGCTGGGCGAGCGGCTACCGGCGGCGTCCTGGTGCGGCCTGGCCGTGCTCGGCGCCGGGCTCGCCGCCCTCGCCCTCCCCACCGGGGCGGGCCGCCGTCGGCGCTGACGGGCCGGACCACCTGTCCCGTCCTGGCCCGCCGTGGGCCAGGACGGCCGGGTGAAGCCCGAAGCCCCGGCGAACCGGTCGCCCCCGCCGGGGAGGGGGAATTCGGGTGACGGTCGAACGCGGGTGCTGATAGCTTCCGGGCGTGGCCAAGCTGAACCAGATCATCGCCGTCGAAAAGGGCGTCAAGTCGAAGTCGTTCCAGGAGCTGACGCAGGCTCACCAGGACCTGCAGAAGCCCGCGCTGCTCGCCGGCATCTCCCGGACGTACCAGCCCAAGGACGAGGAGGGCGAGCAGCTGCCGCCCGAGTCCACCCGGGTGCAGGTGAAGGCCGAGGACGTGCTGCGCTCCACCGCCGCGACGCTGACCCGGCTGTTCGACGTGACCGCGACCAAGGACTGGGCCAACACCGAGGCCCGGGCCGACGTGGTGGTCGACGGGCGGACGCTGGTGGCGGGTGCGCCGGTCACCTACCTGCTGTTCCTGGAGAAGCAGCTGACCGACCTGCGGACCTTCGTCCGGAAGCTGCCGGTGCTGGACGCCGCCGAGGCGTGGAACCACGACGCCTCCACCGACTCGTGGAAGACCGAGGCGGTGCGCACCATCCGTACCAAGAAGGTCCCGCGCAACCACGTGAAGGCCGAGGCGACGGAGAAGCACCCGGCGCAGGTCGAGGTGTACTACGAGGACGTCGCGATCGGGTACTGGACGACGGTGAAGTTCTCCGGCGCCCTCCCGGCCCGGCGGGTGAACGAGCTCCTGGAGCGGGTCGAGAAGCTCCAGCAGGCCGTCCAGTTCGCCCGCGAGGAGGCCAACGGCGCGGAGGTCACGGACCGCCGGGTCGGCGACGCGGTGTTCGGCTACCTGTTCGGGTAGCCCCATGATCGCCCCCGGGTGAGACCGGGGGTGGCGCGAAGAGCGCAAGCTGACACTGAGGTTGAAGCTGACATCGGGGAACAGGTGGAGGTTCGAGTCCTCCCCCCGGCACCACACGCCGGGGTGGCCCAACACGGAGAGGCAGCCCCGTGAAACTCAGACTCTCGCTCAAGTCTCAGCATTCGCCGCCGAGCGCCGGATCGACCGGTCTGGGGCCGAGAACGTCGAGATGTGGGTTCGATTCCCGCCTGCGCCTCTCCACGGCGCGGTAGCTTGAACGGCAAAGCGCGACGTCGTGAGATTGACCCCCGGCCTTAAACGTGCCGGTGCAGAGCAATTGGGTGGCACACCAGGGGCCCGGGAGCTGGATACCGCTCCCGGGCCCCGTCACGTCCACGCCGGCCCGCGTGCGACCGGCATCCGTCCGGAGCCGGCTCCGTCGGTGAGCGGTGTCAGGACTCCTTGACGACGATCGTCTTGGCGGCCTTGTCGTGCAGGGCCTGCTGGAGGGGCTTGTCCCACAGCGGCCACAGGACGTTCAGCAGGGCGAACAGCGAGCCGATGCAGTAGACCGCGCCGGGCAGGCTGTACACGGCGGCGCGGGCCAGGTAGCCGCTCTCGGCCGCCTTGCCGCCGTGCCCGAGGTCGACGGCCCGCAGGCGCAGCGCCTTCTTGCCGAGCGTCTGGCCGCTCTGGGTGATCAGCATCACGGCCTCGTAGCCGAAGGCGAGCAGCGCCGTCGCGACCGACAGCAGGAAGGAGTTCTTGACGGCGAGGAAGAGCACGACGTTCGGGATCAGCAGCACGGCCACGTCGATCAGTCGGGCCAGCAGCCGCTCGCCGATCGGCGCGAGCTGACGGCTGCCGGGTATCGGCGCCCCGCCGTAGGAGCCGGTCGGCGGCAGCCAGTGCGGCCAGCCGCCCTGCGGCTGGCCGAACGGAGGCTGGCCGTACGCAGGCTGGTCGAACGGCGGGGGAGTGCCGTAGCCGCCCTGCGGCTGCTGCCCGTACGGCGCCTGCTGGCCGTAGGGTGCCTGGCCGTACGGGGCCTGCTGCCCGTAGGGGCTCTGACGGGGGCTCTGGCCGTACGGGGGCTGCTGGCCCTGGCCGCCGGACCGGTCGTAGGGGTTCTGGCCGCTCGGGTAGCCGTATCCCGAAGGATCGTTCGTGCTCATGGTGTGTGCTGCTTCCGTGTTGCGGACGAGGTGTTGCCGCCCGTTCTACCGGGTGGCACTCCCGGAGGTCGACGCGGGGGCGGATCCCGGGTCGACGGGCGGCGGGCCGACGGCGCGTCGGGCGCCGCCCGGGTCGGCCTCCGGGGGCGGTGTCCGCCCGGCCGCGGCGGCGCCGCACCCCGACCGCACGGGCTGACGGATCACCACCAGGGCTCGGTCGGGCCGACCTTGCGCCGGTGGAAGCGTACATCTACAGAACTGTAGAGATAAAGCCTTGGCAAAGGGCGGCCCGGCCGGTGCCGGGTGTACGGGCCGGCGGCCCCGAGCGGGGAGGGGGCGAGTGCCTGCGCCGGAGGTCCGGGCGGCTGGATAGGGTGCGAAGCGTCGGGGGCTGCGCGTGCACCCGACCCCGCACCGTCGAAGGGACCACTCCATGCCGGCCGCACCTGCCACCGGATCCACCGCCCGGCCGCCGCTCACCCGGTTCGGCCTCGGCACGGCCGCGGTCGGTCGGCCCGGCTACATCACGCTCGGCCGCGAGCTCGACCTGCCGGCCGAGCGCACCGTCGAGGCGCTGCGTCGGCGCACCCACGACCTGCTCGACGCGGCCTACGCCGCCGGGGTCCGCTACTTCGACACCGCGCGGTCCTACGGCCGGGCCGAGGAGTTCCTCGGCGACTGGCTCGCCGCCCGGCCCGAAGCCGCCGTCGAGGTGACCGTCGGCAGCAAGTGGGGCTACACCTACACCGCCGGCTGGCGGGCCTCCGGCGTGCCGGTGCACGAGGTCAAGGAGCACACGGTGGAGGTGTTCGACCGCCAGATCAAGGAGACCCGAGCGCTGCTCGGCACGCACCTGGACGTCTACCTGGTGCACTCCGTCACCCCGGACAGCCCCGCGCTGACCGACCCGGCCCTGCACGAGCGGCTGGCCGGCCTGGCCGCCGAGGGCGTCCGGGTCGGGCTCTCGACCAGCGGTCCGGCGCAGGCCGACACCGTCCGCGCGGCACTGGAGGTCTCGGTGGGCGGGCGGCCGCTGTTCGCCGCGGTGCAGTCCACCTGGAACCTGCTGGAGCCGTCCGCCGGGCCGGCCCTCGCGGCGGCGGCCGAGGCGGGCTGGCTGGTGGTGGTCAAGGAGGGCATGGCCAACGGCCGCCTCGCCGACCGCAACGCGACCGGTCCCGGGACCGCCGCACTGCGCGCACTCGCCCGCCGGACCGGCGCGGGCTGCGACGCGCTCGCGCTGGCGGCGGTGGCCGCGCAGCCGTGGGCGGACCTCGTGCTCTCCGGCGCGGCCACCGCCGGGCAGCTCGCCTCCAACCTCGCCGCCGCCGAGCTGGACCTCACGCCGGACGACCTCGCCGAACTGTCCGTGCTCACCGAGTCCGCCGAGGCCTACTGGCACACCCGCGCTGCCCTCCCCTGGGCCTGACGGGCGGTAGGGCCGCTCTCCCGGATCACGTCTCCCGGAGACTGTCGGACCGGCGCACGGACCCCCGGCGTTCCGCGGGGCTCGCGTGCGGTGCGCGCAGTCGCGCGCCCGCCCGGCGTCAGCCCAGCTCGGCCTTCAGCCAGTGCCGGACCTCGGGGGTCACCGGGTCGGTGATGTCGGTGAAGTCGTCGTGCTTGGTGAGGAACTTGGCGACGTACGGGCAGATCGGGACGGCGCGCCGGCCGGCGGCACGCACGTCGGTCAGGGCCTCCCGGACCAGCACGGAGGCGAGGCCCCGGCCGGCGTACTCCTCGTCGACCACGGTGTGGAAGAACACCCGCTGTGTGCCGTGGTCGCGGTACTCGGTGAACCCGGCGAGCCTCCCTTCGACGAGGATCTCGTACCGGTGGCGTTCGTCGGCGGGCTGGACGACGGGGACGGCGGACGGCTGGGTCATGGCGGACCTTTCGGAGGTCTCGGCGCGCGGGGTTCGCGCGGGGGGGCGGCGTGCTCGCGCCCATCATGCCCGAGCCCCGGCCGTAAACGATCACCGGTCCGTGACGCCTCGGGGGCCGCAGGCGGGCGAGTGGCTTTCGGGGGCCGGCGATGCCGCCGCCGCCACCTGAGGAGAAGTACTCATGACAACCGTCGTGACGGCGGGGCAGGATGCGGCCATGGAGATGATCAATGGGGCGGGAATCCGGGTCGGCGTGCCGGCGGCGGTGGTGGCGCTGGTCGTGCTGGTGGCCGGGTGCGGGACGCAACGGGCGGGGGAGGCCGCCGGCGCGGGCGCGGGCGGCGGACCGACGCGTACCGCGACCGCGGGGCCGGCTGCGCCGCTCGACCCGCCGTGCCCGGGCGAGGTCCCCACGCCGGCGTCGACGCTGACCTCCACCGGCTCCGCGCCGAACCCGGCACTCGGTGACCACTATGCGGAGAACAACGGATTCAAGGTCCCGCTCCCGCTGCACGGCCAGCGCCGCTGCGAGGGGCTCGCGGCCGAGGCGCGCATCAAGAGCGCGCTCGAACCGCTGCGCCAGCGCCGCGACTTCACCCCCGAGAGCAGCCGCAACGCGCTCACCGCCCTCGGCTATGCCGCCGCAAGGGTACAGGTGCACGAGAACGGGCCCACCGGGATCTCCTTCCTCGTCGACGCCTCGCCGCTCTGCCTGGAGGGCAGGATGGACGCGGCTGCCACCAGGACGGAATCCTTCGGCGGCTACCCCGACCACACCGGCTGTGACGTCCCGTCGGGCGGTCACTGACACCGCGTGACCCCGAGGCGGTGGAGGGGATCCGTGACGGGCGCCACGGCCCGTCACCCACGGGGGCGGGCCGGGGCCCCCGTCCCGCCGCATCCCGCCTTCCCCCGCCCGGCAGGGGGCAGGCTCGCCCCAGCCCTCCGGGACGCCGGGGGGTGCTACTCCTGCTCGGGGGTGAAGGGGCCCTCGTCGACGAAGCGGCGCAGCTGACGCGCGAAGGCCTCGGCCTCCTCAGGCGGCCAGGAGGCCAGCGAGGCGTCGATGCCGGCGGCCAGCCGCTGCCGGGTAGCCGACACGACGGCGCGGCCCTCCTCGGTGAGCGCGAGCAGGGTCGCCCGACCGTCGGCGGGGTCGGGCTGGCGCTGGAGCAGGGCGGCCCGCTCCAGCCGGTCGGCGCGGCGGGTCACGGTGGTGCGGTCCAGGCCGATCTCGCGGCCGAGGTCGGCGGCGCTGCACGCCCCGGTCCGGGCCAGGCCGCTGAGGACGGGGTAGGTGAGCTCGTCGACCGCCTCCCCGAGCCCGGCGGTCAGCCGGGCGTAGAGGTGCGCGCGAGTACTGCGGCGCAGCAGCAGGCCCAGTGCTTCGGCGATGTCGTGTCCGGTCGAGTTCTCCACCCCTCCAGATTAGCGTGCGCAACGCACGCTTCTCCTCTGTAGTCCCGTCGCCGGCGGCGCGATGGAGCTGCCGCCGTCGGTGCGCCTCCCCGCGTCGACGTGCGCCCCGACGCGCACGGCCGCTCCCGGGGGTGGGAGCGGCCGTGCGGTGGAGCGGTGGGTACGGCTCAGGCGGCCAGCTGCTCCTTCGCGGCGAACCGGGCGGCGATGGCCCGGATGCGGCAGTAGAACGCCGCCGGCTCGTCGGTGTAGCGCCAGGGCAGCGCGTCGACGTAGCCGTCGACCAGCTTGAACTGGGCCAGCGCCTCGGCCGGCCGGTCGGTCATGGTGTAGCACCAGGCGAGCAGGTGACGGATCTCCGCGGCCCGGGGGTGGTCGGCCGGGGCCGCGTCGACGGCGCGGCGGGCCGCGTCCACGGCCGACCGCGCGTACGGGGTGGACCAGTACTCGCTCTCGTTGTCGTCGGGCTCGTGCTCGAAGAGTGCGATCAGCCGCATGCCGGCGAGCAGGCTTCCCGCCGGGGCGCCGGTGGCGGCGCGGTCGGCGAAGGCGTTGGCCTCCTCCTCGGAGCCGTGCCACTTGGCGGACTTGTACTGCACGGCGGCGTAGTGCGCCGGGTAGAGGTGCGGGTCGCGGGCGGTGAGCCCGGCCCAGACCCGGTCGAACTCCGCCGGCGGGTAGTTGAGGCCGAGGGCGATCCAGAGCTCGGTGGTCCACGGCAGCGGGTCCTGCGGGGCGAGCTCCTGCGCCTCGTGTGCGGCGGCGCGGGCCTCGGTGAGCATGCGGTGGAAGCCGTCGGCCTGCTCGTCGCTGGTGTGCTCGGCGTACGCGGCGCCGCGCAGGCGCCAGGCCAGCTTCACCAGCGCTTCGGCGTGGACGAGCGCGGCGTCCGGGTCGCCCGGGCGTTCGGCCCGCCAGGTCCGGAGCCAGTCGTCCTCCTCGGCGGCGACGTCGGCCAGTTCACCGACGATGCGGTAGCGCCGGTCCGGGTCGCGGCCGGCCTCGGCGAGCCCCTCGGCGCAGGCCTGCCAGTCGCCGCCGGTGGCGGTGGCGCGCAGGGCGTCGAGCTCGGGGGAGGGGCAGGCCCGGTCGGTGTTCTGCTGCTCCTCGGGCAGCATGCCGTGCTCGGTGACGACGAGCTCGTGCCAGGCGTCGAGTTCGGCCTGCTTCCTGGCCGTGTAGCGGTTGAGGGCCCAGGTGAGCAGCTTGAGCGCGCCGACGACGACGGCGCTGACGAGGATGGCGATGACGGGGGCTGACATGGGGGAACCTTGTGGATCTCGGAGGGGGCCGGGTCAGGGGGTGGTGACGGCGGCTCAGGGGCTGGTGACGGTGGCCGGGGTGGCGGGGAGACCGGCCTCGGCGAGCAGGGCGCGGACGGCGGCGGTGTCCGGGGCGTCGGCGCAGGCGGCGTCGAGGGAGGTGGTGAGACGGTCGCCCAGGCCGTCGGGCAGCCGCAGGTGGGCCGGACCGGACCAGGACAGCTCCCAGCGGGTCAGGCCGGCGTCCACGAGGGCGAGTACGGCGAGCCGGGAGAGGGCGCCGCGCAGGATGGGGCGGGCCAGTTCGCGGGCGGCCCGGCCGGTCGCGGCGCGGGCCTCGTCGCTGAGGGGCAGCCGCTCGACGAGCTCCCGGGTGCGGCCGGTGTCGATCGCGTCCAGCGCCCCACCGATGGTCGGCGGCAGTCCGAGGGCGGTCAGGGCCTCGCGCAGCGGACGGGTGGACTCGCGGCAGTCGGCGAGCAGCGAGCGGTGCACCAGGTCCGGCCAGTCGACGCGCTCCTTGCGCGCCGCCTCGGGGACGAGGCTGACGACCTCCAGCGCCGCGAGGACCTGCTCGGCGTCGCGCAGCAGGCCGAGGGCGGGGGCGGTGCTGCCGGCGCCGCGGCCGTCGTCGGGCAGCGCTTCGACGGCGGCGACCCGGCGCTCGATCGGCGGGTGCGAGTCGTACGGGTCGGGCTCGGTCTCGGGCAGTTCGAGGGCCAGGGCGTCGAGCTCCTTGCGGCGCTCCGGGTCGGCCAGCAGGTGGGCGAGGCCGCCGTACAGCTGCCCGGGCGGCGGCAGGAGGCCGGCCTCCCAGCCGAGGGTGGCGTAGTTGCCGAGGTAGAAGTCCTGCGCGGCGTCGAGCGCGGGGATGCGGCGCAGCGCGGATGCGGTGGCGTCGCGGCCGGCCAGCCGGGCGGCGACCAGGTCGGCGGCGTACTCCTGGCGGCGGCCGACCGCCTCGGAGACGCGGAGGTAGAGCTTGCCGTACTGGGTGAAGACCTTGGCGAGCACCCGGTCGACACCGCCGGTGGCCTCCTCGGAGGAGGGCTTGCGGCCCTTGGCGAGCCGCTTCTCGGCCTTGGCCTGGAGCTTGGCGGCCTCCTTGGCCTTGTGGGCGTCGGCGCGCTGGTGCAGGCCGCCGACGGTGCGCAGGAGAGCGGAACGGCCGGCCAGGGTGATGCCGGCCAGGCGGACGTCCTGGTTGCTGTAGTGCCCGAACTCGTGGGCCAGGACGGACTCCAGCTCGGCCTCGGTGAGTCCGATCAGCAGCGGGACGCCGATGACCAGGTGCCGCTTGCCGGGCAGCAGACCGAGGAGCCGGGTCTCCTCCCGCACGCCGGCGTTGACCTCGGGGATCAGCCGGATCTCGGACGGGCCGCGGACGCCGGTGCGCTCGGAGATGCGGTCGACGACCTCCCACAGTGCGGGCTGCTCCTGGCGGGTGACCGGCAGTCCGGGCAGCTCGCCGTCCTCCTGCCGGTGGCGGGTCAGGAAGACGACCCGGACCACGGGGTAGGCGATGACGGCGCTGACGGCCCAGACCTTCACCAGCGCCGGGCGCAGCTCGCCGGAGGCCAGGTAGAGGCTGATGTCGACGGCGATCAGTGCGGCGACGATGCCGAGGGCGAGCAGGTAGAAGCCGGCGAGCATGGCGACGGCCGTCAGAGCCCTGACGGATGTGCTCAGACCGGACGAGGGCCTGCCGACGGCAGGCTGGGACGCGCCCATGCGGTTCCTTCATCGTGGGAGCGCCACGGGGGAGGCGGCGCCGGGGAGCGGAGGTGTGACTGAACGTGTGTTCGGCGTGAGCATGGTAGCTGCCGGGGGTGACGTTCCCCCACCCGTTTCCCGTCCGCGACCTGCGGCTTTCGACCCGGATGTCCGTCGTGGCCGGAGAGCGTCCGGCCGCGACGGAGGTGCACCGCCGCCGCCCCGGTGTCAGATGCCGGGCGTCAGCGCTGCGGGCCCGGCGCAGTAGTGGCCGGCGGGGCCGTGGCCGTCTCGGTGGGGTTGCCCGGCTCGGGCTTCGGCGGCGCCGGGTCGGGAACGAAGGCCATCGGCAGGGGCAGCCTGGGGGCGCCGCGCAGAGCCTGGTTCATGGCGTCCCGCCAGATCGGCCTGGGGCCGTCGGCACCGAACACCTCGTCGTGGTGCGGGGTCGGTGCCTGCCGGTGGGGTGCCGGCGGGTTCGCGGGCGTCCGGTCGGGACCTCGAGCCGCAGACCGTCAGTGTTCTTACGGTTGCCTTACGTGACCCGCTCAACTAACCGGATTCCTATCCGGTAGTGCTAGCGTGTCCCCCGAGGCGGATAGATATCCGATTCGTGGGCACGGTCGTGGGAGGTCGAGCTGTGGAGCAGCGGGCAGTGGTGACGGCGGGAACCGGCGGCATCGGATTGGAGACCGCACTGGGGCTGGCGGCGCGCGGGTTCGCCGTGACGGTGGTGGGCCGCGACGCCGGGCGGGGCGCCGGCGCGGTCGAGCGGATCGCGGCGGTCTCGACGGGGGGCCAACCCCGTTTCGTGGCGGCCGACCTGGCGTCGCTCGGCGAGGTTCGGGCGCTCGCCGTCCGCCTGGCGGCGGAGGGGCCGCTGAAGGTCCTGGTCAACAACGTCGGCGCGATGTTCGCGGAGCGGCAGCGGACCGTGGACGGGATCGAGGCGACGTTCGCCGTCAACCACCTGTCGCCGTACCTGCTGACCGAGCTGCTGCTGGACCGGCTCCGGGCCGGCGGGCCGAGCCGGATCGTGAACGTCAGCTCGGCGGCCAGCGCCCTCGCCAAGCGCACGTTCGCGGCCGTCGAACCGCCCGGCGGCTACTACGGCTTCCACTGGTACGGCCGGGCCAAGCTCGCCAACCTCGCCTACACCCTCGACCTGGCCGAGCGGCTCCGCGGCAGCGGCGTCGGTGTCTTCGCGGCCGACCCGGGCGGCGCCGCGACCGACATGACCAACGGCACCATGACCTCGCCCAGGATCGTCTCCCCACCGCTGCGTCTGCTCTGGCCGCTGGTGCGCCGGCGGTTCGAGCGCTCCACCGCCGGTCCCGCGTCCGAGGCCGCACGGTCGTCCATCGCTGCCGCCACCGACCCCGCGCTCCACGGGCAGACCGGACTGCTCATCGGCCCGGGAGCCCAGCCCGTCCCGGCCTTCCGCGGCGCCACCGACCCCAAGGTCGTCTCCGACGTCCTCCGACTCAGCCGGCAGCTCGCCGACCGATGGGCCAGCGTGTGACGAGGCCGCCGACGTCATGACGAGGCATCAGGGCGGCGCAGCCTCGTCCGCGCCCGCCGCCCTGCGCCTCGGTGGCCGGCGGGCAGCCCGGCGGCCACCGGAGGCGCTCGACCGGCCGGTCGCCGTCAGCGCGGCGGGCGCAGCCCCTCCAGCAGGATGTCGAGGTAGAGCTCCCGGCGGGCTTCGTCGCTGTCGCCGGAGCGCAGCGCGTGCTCGATGCCGCAGAGCAGCCGGCGCACGTCGCCGGGCCCGAGGTCGGGCCGGACGGCGCCGGTCAGGAGGGCGCGGTCGAGCAGCTGTGCCACGGCCCGGTCCAGCTCGGCCTTCAGAGCGGCCGTCTCCGGTTCGGTGTCACTGGCGGACTCCAGCACGGAGGCGAAGCCGGTGTCCTCCAGCGCTCGGGCGAGGGTGAACCGCAACAGGCGGTTCAGGCCGGCCAGGGCGTCCTCGTCGTCGGCCGCGGCCCGGGCCTCGGCCACCAGCTCCCGGAACCGCTCGGCCGACAGCGCCTCCATCAGCGCGAGGCGGTTGGGGAAGTGCCGGTACACGGTTCCCACCCCCACCCCGGCGAGCCGGGCGATGGCGTTCAGCTGGAGGGAGTCGTCGCCGGCGGCCAGCTGCTCGCGGGCGACCTGCAGCACCCGGGCGCGGTTGCGTGCGGCATCCGCCCTCAGCACTGGCCCGGGCCCGGCGTTCGACGTCATCGTCCCAGCATAATCGGCCCCCGCCGCCGTCCGGCGGCGACCGCCGGCCCCCGAGCGGCCGTCCGCTCCTCGTTGGCGGGGCGGTGAGGTCGGCCGGCGGCCGGCGGTACTCCTTCGGTGCCGGTGAGCCCGGGAGCGAGGCGGCCCACCGTCTCGAACCCGCTCCGGGACCCTTCGAGTTCGTGCGACGGCCCCGGGTGAGGTTCTGCTCGACCGTCATCTGCTCGAACAGGACCTCCGGCCCGGACCCGGCCCCCGGCTCGATGCCCAGGTCGACGACGAGGAGCCCGGCCTCCCGCGGCGCGGCGAACGGCTCGGGCTCCCCGTACTCCGCCCGGCAGCCGATCTTCCGGACGCTCCGCTCGGCGAGGCCGTGTCGGGCAGCCGCGGCCGTCGGCTGCCCGACGTCGGCGGCGGTGGCCGACCGGTCTCAGGTCAACCGTCGTCCCCGGAACGCTGCACCGGGACGGACCGGCCCCGGTCGTGCTGCAGTGCGCGGAGGTCGGCGAACATCCCCGGCGCTGCGGCCAGCTCGTCGAAGCCGCCCTCCTGGATCACCCGGCCGTGGTCGAGCACCACGATGCGGTGCGCGACCCGGGTGTTCTCCAGGTTGTGGGTGACCAGCACGGTGGCGCAGTTCCTGGCGATATCGGCGAGCCCGGTGAAGATCCGGTGCTCGGCGCGCGGGTCCATCGCGCTGGTCGGCTCGTCGAGGACCAGCAGGGTCCCGCTGCGGGCCCGGTGGAAGGCGGCGGCGGTGACCACCCGCTGCCACTGGCCCTCGCTGATCTCGGCGCCGCCCCAGAACTCCTTGGCCAGCAGGGTGCCCAGGCCGTCGTCCAGTTCGGCGATCACCTCGTCGGCGCCGGTGGCGGCCGCGGCCGCCAGCACCGCCTCGTCACCGTCCTCGCTCGGCTGCCCCAGGGTGATGTTCTGGCGTACGGTCAGCGGCCAGTGCGAGAAGTCCTGCTGCACCAGCGCCGTCTGCCGCCACAGCAGGTCGGGGTCCATCGCCCGGGTGGAGACGCCGTCCCAGGTCACCTCCCCGCCGTCGGGCAGGGTCAGGCCGCACAGCAGCTTCATCAGCGTGGACTTCGCCGCTCCGTTGACCCCGACCACCGCGACGATCTCGCCCCGGCGGACGCGGAAGTCCACCCCGCGCAGGGCGATCCGGTCCGAGTTCGGGTAGGTGAAGGTGACGCCCTTCGCCTCGATCACCGACGTGGCCGGCGGCGGCGCGGCGTCGCCCCGGTCGAGCCGCTGCGCGCGGGCCATCCCGGTGAACTTCTGCCAGTCCCCGACGTACAGACCGGTGCGGTGGACGGCCGCCGAGTAGTTCGCGGCCGAGTGCAGATCGGCGGCGGCCGAGCGCAGCGCGATGACCGCCGTACCCGCCGAGGCGAGGGTGACGTGGCCGTCGGCCAGGAGCCAGGCCAGGCCGCCCCAGACCAGGAACGCCCCGGCGCCGGACGCGACCGCCCCGTAGAGACCGAGCACCGCGCCCCGCTGCGCGGCCGTGTCGGTGGCGTCGGTGACCTTGGCGGCAGCCCGCCGGTAGATCCGCAGCAGGAACGGCGCGAGGGTGTTGGAGCGGATCTCGGCCGCCGAGCGGCGGTCGCACAGGTGCCAGCGCAGGACGTTCGCCGCACGGCTCGCACCGAAGGTCGCCATCATCGCCCGGTAGAAGGCGTTGGCCGCCGCGGTGCGCGCGAGGGCCTGCGGGATCACCGCGACCACGAGCAGCGGCAGCAGCACGGGGTGGATCGTGCCGATCACGAGGCCCGCCGCCGCCAGGTTGGCGGTGTAGCCGATGACGTCACGGCTCTGCGAGAGCAGGTCCCGGGTGGCACCGGCGCCCCGGTCGCCCGCGTCCCAGGCGGCCTGGAACCTCGGGTTGTCGTAGGCGACGAGCTCGGCGCGGGTGGCGGCGTCGATCAGCTCCAGCTCGGCGGCCCGCGCGATCTTCGGGCCGATCCGCTCGGCGGCCCACTCGCTCGCGATGCGCAGCAGGGCGGCCGTCCCGGCCATGGCGGCGAGGAACGCCACGGACGGGACGGAGCGGCTCAGGCGGTCGGCCACGGAGCCGGTGCCGGCCACCAGCTGGGTGATCATCCCGGTGGTGGCCAGCAGGCCGAACGCCTGGGCCACGGCCGACGCCACCGCACAGCCGAGGAGCACGACCAGGGCGCGCCGGTCGGCCTGCCGGCCGAGGCGCAGCGCCAGGGCGAGGAGCCTGGGGAGGGCGCGGGCGGTGGCCCGCAGGGTGGTCTTGCTGCCGTCGATGATCTCGGCGTCGCTGCCCGGGGGCTGCCACTCCATCATCGCGGACTCGTCCGTGCCGTCGGCTGTCGCGGCTGTCGCGGCGCCGGCGGAGGTGTGGGCGGCGGTGGGGTTCAAGCGGCTGCCTCCCCGGCGTGATTCAGTGAACTCGACCGCTCTGTAGGGGAGTTGAGGGAGCTCCAGGGATCTTCCATGGCGCTGCATCCTGCCCCTGTTCGATCGGGGCGTTCAACCCGGGCGGTTCCGGGCGAGCCTCGGCCGAAGGGTGGGATTTCGTTCCCGGCCGCCGCCCGCCGCTTCCCGGCCGCCGCCCGCCGCTTCCCGGCCCGTGCACGGACGGCCCCGCCGTGCGCCTGTTGCAGGGTGGCGGCGGCTGTCGCGGGTGAGCCGCTCGCAGGCACCCCTCCGGGGCCGGGCGGCGACCGTCCCCGCCCCTGGGCGGGGATTCCCTCATCAGGAGGACCGGCCGGCGCGGCGGCTGGCGAATGCCCCGGTCGGGCCCCCGGGGTACGGTCCCCGCAGCTCAGCTCCGCTCGCCCCCGTGCTCGCCGGCCTCCGAGTCCCGCAGCCGCTCGACCGCGTGCAGGGCGGCCTCCCGTGCCCGGGCCGCCTCGCTGTCGGCCGTGCGGCTCTCCGCCCGGGCGGCCCGGACCTGCTCCTGTGCCTCGGCGAGACCCGCGCGTGCCCGCGCGTGACGTTCCTGCGCGTCGGCGAGCGCTGCCTGCGCGCGGTCGGCCTCGTCCTGGGCCCGGGCGGCGTCGTCCTGCGCCCGGTCGGCCTCGTCCTGGGCCCGTTGCCGGATCGATTCCGCGGCGCCCAGCGCGCGCCCGGCCGCGTCGCGGCGGTCGGCCGCCTCGCGTGTCGCCAGCTCCGTGTCCGCCACGTCCTGGCGGGCCCGTTCCAGCGCGCGCTCGCGCGCCCGTTCCAGCCCCGCGCGCTCGCGCGCCCGGGAGTGCTCGCGCCGCCGCGCCCCCGACTGCTTCGCCGTACCGGCCGGTGCGGCCGTCCTCCTCCTGCCCGTGGTCCGCCCGGCGGGGGCCTCCACGCCCGCGCCCTCCGGCGCGCCGGGCACAGCCCCGGGCCAGAGCACCGGCTCCAGGGGAGCGGTCAGCCGACCCCGGGCCAGCGCCTGCGCGGCGTCCGGGTCCGCGAGCGCGGCGCCCAGCGTCCGCTCCAGGTCGGTGACGGCGTCGGCCCCCAGCGGGTGCCCGGCTTCTGCCGCGTCCTCCCGGGCCTGTGCGGCCAGTGCCCGTACGACCTGCCGGCGCTGGTCGGTGAGGGCACGGAGCCGATCGCCGGCGAGGTGTTCCTGAGCGTCCCGCAACGCCTGCCCCAGCGCCAGTAGCTGCTCGACCAGGCCGCGGTGGTGGTGGGCGAGGAGGTTGGCGGCCCACGCCGCCAGGGTCGGCCGGCGCAGCGCCCGGATCTCTCCGGCGAGCTGGGGGTCGGTCTTCCTGAGCCGGTCCGCGTGGTCGTTGCGGGCGGCCGTGAAGTCGCCGGGGGCGAGGGTGTAGAGCTCGTCGGCGATCCGGTCGAGGTCGGGAGTGCTGGCCATCGTCTCGCTTCCGCGTCGGGCACGGCGCCGGACGGCCGCGGCGGGGCGGTGGCCCGGCGGCCCGCACCGCCAGCCTCCCCGCCCACGGGCCGCCCCGCACGCGCTGCTGGGCCGACCGACGCCGCGGTCGATGCCGTCGAGGACGGCCGACCGACGCCCGGCCCGCGGGACGCCGACCGGGCGTCGGTCGGCCCGAGCGAGCCCCGCAGGGCCCGAAGGCGGCCCGCCACTGCCTCCTGTCCCTCCCGGTGGCCCGCTCGGCGCGCCGCTCGGTGATCTCCCGGCGTACCGCGCCGATCAGGTACGCGTGGTTCCGCTCGGATCGCCGGAACGGCCGAGACGGCCCGGGGTGCTGGAGGAGGGCTTCGCGCGCCCCGCTCCGCCGCTCGGACTACCACAAGTTCGTCACAAGAGCGTCGTGCACCTCCCTTTGGCGAACACGTCCCTGGAAGCATCGTTGCCGGGCGTCGGGGAGGTGCCCGGGGACGTGATCGAGGGGGTTGCGATGAACGCGCCGATCAAGGACGCGAGGCCGCCCGGCGGATTCCGCCGGATCGCCGGACCGGTCGCCCGCGTGCTGATCCAAGCCGTGTTCCTGCTGGCCGGACTGGCCACCACCGTGCTCGGTTTCACCTGGTTCGTCGAGGGCTACGACGTGGTCGGTGCCTACCGCCACGCCCCGGTGTGCGGCACGGCGGCGGCCACGCCCGGCACGGACTGCCTCCTGCACGAGACCGGCAAGGTGACGGCGCGGTTCGTCCACCGCGGCGAGGAGGACAGCTACGAGCTGACCGTGGCACGTGAGACGGCCCCGGAGCGCGACCACTCGGTCGGCAAGGCCTTCTACGACGCCGCGCAGGTCGGTGTGGACGTGGATCTGTCGGTCTTCCGGGGGCGGGTGGTCGAACTCTCCTACCGGGGCCACCGCGCCGAGGACATGATCACTCCGTGGCTGACCGCCTTCAAGGTGGCCCTGCTGGCGGGCCTGGGCTCGGCCCTCACCGCCCAGGGCGCGGCCTGGTGGCGTTCCGGGCTGCAGGCGCTTCCCTTCGGCATCGCCGTCTTCGTCGTCTTCTCCGCGTTCTTCGTCGCCCTCCTCCTCATGTCGGCGCAGTGGCCGCTCGCCGTCACCCTGGGCGTCCCGGCCCTCGGCTGGCTCGTCCTGACCGCCGGGAGCGCGGCGGGCGCGATGGGCGAGGACTGACGCACGGGGCCCGGACCGCGCCGGGGGCGCCGCCGACCGGACCGCCCGCGTGGTTTCCGCGGGCGGTCCCGGTGTTCCGGCGGCCGGGTCGGGGGGCCTGTTCGACCCGCAGCGGACCCGCCCGGTCCCGGAGCCTGCCGGCCCGCCGCTGACCGCCGCGCGTACTCCCGCACCTGGCAGGACGCGGTCGCGGTGCCGCGCGAACCCCGAACCGGCCGGCCCCGGGCTCGTCCCGCCCGCAGCGGTCCTGCCCTACGCCGTGGCCGCCTCCGCGGCCGGCGCCGAGCGGGCGCCCGGGACCGCCCGGAGGTGGTCGGCGGCCTCGGCCGCGGTGCAGGAGGACGCGAAGGTGAACGCGCGGGGGGAGGGGCCGTGCGCCCGCAGGTCCGCCAGACGGTCCATGGCCTCGTCCAGGCTCGGACGGTGGCCGGCGGGGATCCACCAGAGGACCATGTGGGCCTCGACGTGCCGGGCGAACCATTCGCGGCGCCGCCGCAGCGCCTCCAGGTGGCCGCTGCGGTAGGCGAAGTCCCACAGGGCCTCCTGGGTCTCCCAGACCGACATGTTGACGATGACGTCCTCGCCCGCCGGACGCAGGCCGGTGGCGTCGCCGGCCCCGTCCTCCACGAGGCGCCAGACGAAGCCCGGGGCGGCGTCCGCTGCGGCGTTGACCGGGGCGAGCAGCTCGACGAACGACGCGATGCGGGGGTCGTCCATGGGGTGGAGGAGCGTGGCGACGTTGAGTTGGGCGAGGTGGAAGGCGTGCGGGGACGAGGTCATGGCGTCATCCCAGCACGGCCCGTGTTCTATGTCAATCAATATGGTTTTTAGAAGCTCCCCGGAGAAGCCTCGACGATCACGCAGCACTCTCCCGGCCGGGCGTCCATACGGGCGCGGACCGGGCCGTCCGTGCCGAGCAACCCCTCCAGCAGGGCGAGGTTCATGCCGCACACGAGCGGCGGGAAGCGCTCGGCGACGACGTGGAACGGGCAGTTGCGCATCCGGACGACGTGCGCGGCCGCCCGGCGCGCCCCCTCTGCCGTCGCCCCGGGGTCTTCGGCGTCCTCGGCGCCTTCGACGGCCTCCAGGTACGGTTCGTAGCCGCGGGCGGCCAGCAGCTCCATCGCCCCGTCGAGGTCGGCGCAGGGTGCTGCGGACCCGCGCAGCGCCTCGCCCCGGCGCCGCGCGGCCGTGCACAGCCCGACGTCCAGTCCGGCCTGCTCGGCGGCCTCGGCGAGCAGCTCGGCGGCGGTGCGGTAGTCGCGGGCGGGCAGGGACACCGACCGCTCGGCCCGTGACCGCGCGTACACCTTGGCGGGGCGGCCCGCCCCCGGGCCCGAACGACCCGTCAGCCGGCGGCTGGCGACGTCCAGCAGCCCGGCCTCGGCCAGCCTGTCCAGATGGTGCGCGGCAAGCGTGCGGGCCACACCCGTCGCCTCGGCGGCCTCGTTGCGGCTGACCTCGCGGGCCTGCGCCGCCACGTACTCGTACAGGCGGCGCCGCACCGGATCCTGCAGCACCGCGATCGCGTCGATGTCCTCCATCGGGCCATTCTAGGAACAACGCAGGTTGGAGATAGAAGCCGGCTCCGGTCGCCGTGCGCGCTCCGGCCCCGGTCGGCGCGAGGTTCGGATTTCCGAACCCCCGGGCCGGGGGCCTGCACGATCGAATCCCGCTCCGCCCGTGTCCAGGATGAAGGACATGGCTGAAACGACGACGACCACGACAACCGGATGGACCACGACCACCCCGGCCGCGGGGGCCGTGCCGGCGCGGGCCGCCGGCCTGCACCGCGACCACGGCCGCGGCGCCAACGCCGTCCACGCGCTGCGCGGGGTGTCGGTGGCGTTCGCGGCCGGCACCTTCACCGCGGTGATGGGGCCCTCCGGCTCCGGCAAGACGACCCTGCTGCACTGCCTCGCCGGCCTGGACCGCCCCACCCGCGGCAGCGTCCACTGGGGCGACACCGAGATCTCGCGACTGCCCGAACGCCGACTGGCGCCGCTGCGCCGCCGGCGCATCGGCTTCGTCTTCCAGAGCTTCAACCTGATGCCGGGGATGACCGTCGCGCAGAACGTCGAGCTGCCGCTCCGGCTGGCCGGCTCCCGCCCGGAGCGTGGTGCGGTCCGTACGGCGCTCGCCGCGGTCGGACTCGCCGGGCGTGAACGGCGCCGCCCGGCGGAGCTCTCCGGCGGCCAGCAGCAGCGGGTCGCGATCGCCCGTGCGCTGGTCGCCCGGCCGGACGTCCTGTTCGCGGACGAGCCCACCGGCGCCCTGGACCGAGCCACGGGGCACGAGGTGCTCGCCCTCCTGCGCACCGGGGTCGACCGCGACGGGCAGACCTGCGTCATGGTCACCCACGACCCCGTCGCGGCGGGGTACGCGGACCGCGTCCTGCTGCTGGCGGACGGGCTGCTGGTGGAGGAGCTGGAGCGGCCGACGGCGGCGCTGGTCGCGGAGCGGCTCGGCCGGCTGGGCCCGACCGGCGGACCGTGCCCGGCGAGCCGGCCGGAGGTGTGAGCACCGTGCTGACGATCCCCGCCGTCGCCCTCGGCCAGCTGCGCCGCCGCCCCGCGGCGTTCGCCGGGCTCGCGGCCGCGCAGCTGCTCGCCCTCGCCACCGTCACCCTGTTCGGATCGCTCCTCGCCGCCGATCTCACCGCCCCGGCGGGGACGCCCCGGGCCGCCACCGGTCCGGGTGTGACGATCATCGCGGTCGGATTCGGCGAGATCGCCGTCCTGGTCGCCTTCTTCGTGGTGGTCAACGCGCTGGGCTTCGCCCTGCGCCAGCAGCACCGCGAGTTGGCACTGCTGCGCGCCGCCGCCGCCACGCCCCGGCAGATCCGGCGGCTGGTGCGCGGCGAGGTACTGGCGACCACCCTGCTGGTCGCCCCGCCCGGCTGGGCGCTCGGGCACCTGGCCGCCGAGCGCTTCCTCACCGCACTGCAGCGGCGCGACATGGCCGCGCCCGCCCTCACGGTGCCCGGCTCGCCGCTGCCCGCGCTCGCCGCCCTCGCGGCGGCCCTGCTGGTCGGCCTGGCCGCGTCCGCCGTCGGAGCCCGGCGGATCACCCGGCCCGCCCCGGCCGCCGCCCTCACCGTGAGCTCCGCCGAGCCGGGCCGGACGGGCGTGGCACGCCTGTTCGCCGGCGTGGCCGTCCTGGCCGGGGGCGGCCTGCTGCTACGACTCGCCGCGACCCGACCCGCCGCCCAGCTGGACAAGGCCGGGCAGGCGGCGCTGCTCGGCACACTGGTGCTGCTGGTCGCCCTCGCGCTGCTCGGCCCGCTCGCGGCCCGGCTCCTCGTCGCCGGACTCGGCGCGCCGCTCCGGACGGCCGCGCCGCGCACCGGCTGGTTGGCCGACGCCAACCTGCGCGGCCACGCCCACCGGCTGGCCGCTGCGGTGGTGCCGGTGGCGCTGCTGACCGGGCTGTCCGGCACCATGACGATCATGACGACGACCGCCGAACGCGCCGCCGAGCGCGCCACCGCACACGCCGCGGAGCTCGCCAACGGTCCCGCGGCCTCCAGCGTGACGTCCGCCAGCGACGTCTGGCTGCGCCAGGCCGAACTGGCCATGCTGGTGTGCTTCGCCGCCGTCGCCACGGTCAACACCCTGGTGGCCCTGACCGTCGACCGGCGCCGCGAGTTCGCGCTGCTGCGGCTGGCCGGGGCGACCCGGCGCCGGCTGCTGGCCGTGCTCGGCGTCGAGGCGGTGCTGACCGCGGTGGTCGGGGTGCTGCTGGGTGCGGGCGTCGCCGCCGCGGCCTCGGCCGCCTTCAGCGCGGCGGTCATCGGCACCGCCGTGCCGGCGATTCCGGCGGCAGCCTGCGGCTGGATCGCCGCCGGGGCGCTCGTGCTCACCCTGCCCGGGATCCTCCTCCCCGCCCTCTGGGCGACCACCGGCCCCGCGGCGTCCCTGGTGGCAGGGGGCGGGCGTGACTGACCGGCACCTGCCGGCGGGCGTCGACCCCGCGGCGCCGACGCCCGCGCGGCCGTACTTCTCCGTCCGCGGCGGCGAGCTGCTGTTCGCCGTCGCGGGCCTCCCGCTGGCCCTGGCCGGCGGCCTCTACGCCCTCGCGGTCCTGTACGCCGGCACGCTGCTCTCCCTCACCGTCCTCGGACTGCCGTTCCTCGCCGCGGGCCTCACGGCCGCGCGCGGTCTCGGCGGGCTGCACCGACGGCTGACGACCCGACTGCTCGGAGTCGTCGTCGAGCCGCCCCGCCCGCGGCACCGGCCGCCCGGCGTACCCGCCCGCCTGCGTGCGGCCCTGGGCGACACGGTGGCCTGGCGCTCCCTGCTCTACCTGCTGCTGCGCCTGCCGCTCGCCATGCTGGGCTTCGCCGCCGCCCTCCTGCTGCCGCTCGGCTGCTGCTGGCTGCTCGGCTTCCCGCTCTGGGCCCGGTTGCTGGAGCCGGGCCGGTCCGCCGACCGGCTGGACGTCGTCGCCGTCCTGCTGGGTGCCGCGCTGGCCGCCGCCGTCCCCGGCGCGATCCGCGCGGCGAGCGCGGCCGAGCGCAGCCTGGCCCGCGGGCTGCTCGGCCCGGCCCGCACCGAGCAACGGGTCACCCAGCTGGAACGCGCCCGCGCCACACTCTCCGCCGCCAACACCGACCGGCTCCGCCGCCTGGAACGGGACCTCCACGACGGCACGCAGGCCCGGCTGGTGGCCCTCGCCATCACGCTCTCCCTGGCCGACGACGCCCTCGACCCCCCGGCCGCGGCCACCCTCGACGCCGACCGGCTGCGCACCCTGCTCGACCGCGCCCGCGCCCAGACCGACGAGACCATCGGCGAACTGCGCCGCCTCACCAGGGGCATCCACCCGGTCGCGCTCGACGGCGGCCTCGCCCAGGCGCTGCCCGGCCTCGCCGAGACCGCCCCGGTACCGGTCGCCGTCCGCCTCGACCTGCGCGAACGGCCGGACCCGGTGGTCGAGGAGGCCGTCTACTTCTGCGCCGCCGAGCTGCTCACCAACGTCGCCAAGCACAGCGGGGCCCGCGCCGCCGAGCTGACGGTGACCGCCGCGTCGGGGCGGCTGCGGCTCACGGTCCGCGACGACGGACGCGGCGGCGCCGCCACGGGCGCCGCACCGGGCGCCGCCGACGCCGCCCGCGGCCCGCACGGCGGAGCCGCCCGCGCCGGAGGGGACGGCGGAACCGGCCTCGCCGGCCTGCGCGAACGGCTGACCGCCGTCGACGGCTCCCTGCACATCGCAAGCCCGCCGGGCGGGCCCACCGTGATCACCGCCGAACTGCCGCTCTCGCTCTGAGACCGCCTCAGCTCCGGGTCTCGGCCAGGTAGGCGAGCACCGCCTTCACCCGGCGGTTGTCCCCGCCGTCCGCCGCCAGGTCGAACTTGGTGAAGACGGCGGCGACGTGCTTCTCCACCGCCCGTTCCGACACCACCAGGCGGCCGGCGATGGCCCGGTTGGAGTGCCCCTGCGCCATCAGCTCCAGCACCTCGCGCTCCCGCGGGGTGAGCGCGTCCACCCGGCTGCGCCGGCCACCGCCCATCAACCCGGTGACCACCTCCGGATCCAGCGCGGTCCCGCCCGCCGCCACCCGGCGCAGCGCCTCCACGAACTCCGAGGTGCGGGCCACCCGTTCCTTCAGCAGGTACCCGACGCCCGCCGCGCCGCCGGCCAGCAGCCGAGTCGCCCAGACGGTCTCGACGTACTGGGAGAACACCAGGATGCCGACCTGCGGCGCGGTGGAGCGCAGCTCGACGGCGGCGCGGATGCCCTCGTCCGTGTGGGTGGGCGGCATCCGGATGTCGACCACGGCCACGTCGGGTCGTGTCTCGCCGACCGCGGCCAGCAGCTCGGGGGCCGTGCCGCAGGTCGCCACGACGGTGCAGCCGCGGGCGGTGAGCAGCTCGACCAGGCCGTCCCGGAGGATCACGGAGTCCTCGGCCAGGACGACGCGCAGAGGAGAATCGATCATGCACTCATTATTCGGGGGAGGGATCCCGTGTACCGCGGAGGCCGCCGCGCCGTCCACCGCGGAGGCTCGGAGCCCTGCCGCCTCGCCTCCGATGCGCCGGTGAGTCCGCTCCGTCCGGTCTGGTGAGCGGCCGGGGGCCGCCGGTGCTGCGGGGCGTCACCGGAGCGGCAGGGTCAGCTCGGACGGGTCCGCCGGGGTGGAGGTGAAGGTCACGGTGCTGCCGAGGGGGGTGGTGGTGCCGTAGAGGGCGTCGCGGGTGCCGAGGACCAGGGCGAGGTGGTGCCCGGCCGGGACGTCGTAGGCGGTGGCGAAGAGGGTGACGTCGAGTGGGAACGGCACACCCGGGGTGCGGCCGGTCCAGCTCTGCGGGCCGTGGGAGATCAGCCGGCCGACGCCGAGGGCGTCCACGTCGTACAGGTAGGCGACCGCGGTGCCGTTGGGGCCGGAGGCGGTGACCGAGGTGTGCAGCCGGGCGGCGCCCCGAACCGAGAGGCCCTGGAGGTACGGCTGGGACTGCCAGACGCCGGCGGCCGGGCGGGCGAGCAGTGGGACGAGAACGGTCGGCGGCTGGTGCAGGGCCTGGTCGACCGCGCCGGACAGCAGGGTGACCCCGCCGTTCGCCCCGGACGGCAGGCCACCGAGCACGGTCCTGCGCCATTCGCCGGCGGCCGGGCCACCGAGGGCGTCGGCGCCGACGGTCACGTGGTCGGTGCGGGTGGCGACGGACTGCCAGTCCGGGTGGCTCTCGTGGCGGCCGGTGGGCCGGACCTCCAGGTCGACCGGCCGGCGCCGGTCCGCCGGGGCTGCCCTGAGGTGCTGGTCGAGCCAGGAACGGGCGCTGTCCCAGGCCGCGTTCGGGAGGCCGAGCAGACCGGTGAACTCCTGGCTCGCGTGGTCGCCCGGGCGCAGCTCCAGACGCTTGGGCACGGTCAGCCGCTCGTAGAAGTCGGTGATCTGGCCGGGGTTGAAGAAGCCGTCGCCCCAGGCGTTGGCCAGCAGGACGGCGGTGCCGTTGGCGTTGATCCGGTCCAGGTAGCGCGCCGGGGAACGGGTGTCGGCCCAGCGGATGATCCGGGGCAGGTCGCGGTTGGCGAAGAGGTCGTCCAGCACCTGGGCGAACTCGGGACTCCTGCGGCCGGTCGGGGCCTGGATCCCGGCGAGGACGGCGGCCGCCTGCAGGTGCCGGGTCTGCCCGCTGTACAGCGAGTCGGTCAGGTCGGCCCAGCCGCTCAGCGAGGCGACGGCCTTGATCCGGGGATCGAAGGCGGCACCGAGCAGGGTGAGTCCGCCGCCGAGGGAGAGGCCGACCATGCCGACGCGCTGCGGGTCGGCGGGCGTCCGGGCGAGGGCCCAGTCGATCACGGCGGAGATGTCGGCCACGTCCTCGGGCCCGGCCACGTCGACCTCGCCGCCGGAGGCCCAGAAGCCGCGCACGGTGTAGGTGACGACGACGTACCCGTCCTCGGCGAGTGCGCGGCCCTGGGCGATGTACTCCAGGTCGTTCTGCCCCCAGCTGGCGGGCTGCACCACCAGCGGGTAGCGCCCCTGCGGGTCGGCGCCCGGGGTGCCGGGGGACGGGGTGAAGACGTCGGCCTTCAGGACGACGCCGTCCTTCGCCGGGATGTCCGCCAACCGGAACCCCGCGACGCCGTGCGCGGACAGCGCCGGTCCCGCCGGCGCGGCGGCCGCCGGCTGCGCAGCGGCCCCCGCGCCGAGGGCGACCACCGCGGCGAGCACCATGCTCGCCGCCCGCTGTGCGCTGCTCCGCCTGGATCGTTCCATCGTTGCTCCCCTGCGTTCGGACGGCACGGCGTCCGGACGACGTGACTCCCTGATCGCTTGCTGCGGGATCGTAGCGATCTGACGAGTCTTCAGGGGAGGTGTCGACCAGCCGAATTACTGGCCGGTAATGGGTGTGGAGGGTGCGCGTCCCCGGTGGTCGGCCTGGCCGGAGAGCGGCCGCTCACGTCTCGATGTGCTGGGAGCGTGCGTGGCTGCAGGGCACCAGGGGGTGCAGTGATCCTTCACCGGTGTCGGGGACGCGGATGGGCGTCGTGCAGGGGCCGCCGTCGCCCCTGTAGTCGTGGCACCCGCAGGGCGGATACGGCGGGAAGGGCAGCTTCGCGGTGCACGGGTTCCCGAACCAGCCCTCCTCGGGGACCGGTTCCACCTTGGACCGCGCCAGGATGGCCGCCGCTTCCTTCCGCGCGGTGATGATGAGGTACGCGGCCTCCTCCCAAGCCTGCGCCTGTTCGGCGTTGAGGACGTTCTGGTGGGGGATATCCGGCATTTCATCACTCCTCGGTCTCGGGTGGCAGGTCAGTCCTATCGGAGACCCGACTGCCGTGGCCGGTGCGACGCGCACGTCACGTCGACGTCACGCACTTGCCGCGAGAGTCAGCGCGCGTGCGCCCTGCCCTCGAACGTCGGGCTGCGGGACCGCGAGTCGCCCGGCACCGGACCGTCGAGCGCCGTGCCCGGCGTCGAGTTCCAGGTGGGAGCCGGTGAAGTCGGCCCGCAGGCGGCGGTCGTGGGTGACGATGACGACCGCGCCCGGGTAGTCGGTCAGTGCCGCCTGGAGGTGTTCGACCAGGGCGGGTGAGAGGTGGTTGGTGGGCTCGTCCAGCAGCAGCAGGTCGACCGGTCCGCTGACCAGGCGGGCCAGTTCGATTCGCCGCTGCTGGCCGTAGGACAGGGCGCCGACCGTGAGCCGCAGGTCCGACGGGTGGAAGAGACCCAGTGCGAGGAGGGCGTCGGCGTGGTCGTCCGGGGCTCCGCCGCGACCGTGGGCGAAGGCCTGGAGCACCGTCAGGTCCGGGGCCCACGCGGTGGTGTCCTGCCGCAGGTGGCCGATCCGGCCACGGGTGCGGACCGTGCCCTCGTCGGGCTGCAGTTCGCCGGCGACGACCCGCAGGAGGGTGGTCTTGCCCGCGCCGTTGGGCCCGGTGACGAGCAGCCGCTCGCCGGCTGCGATGTGCAGGGAGGGGAGGTGGAGGCGGTCCGCGACGCGGATGTCCGTGAGTTCCGCCGCGGGCTGTGCCGCGTGCGCGGGCCGGGCGGGCGGTGCGGCGTCGGCGGAGGCCTTGCCGCCGAGGCCCGGGGTGAAGACCAGGGGTTCGGGCGGCGGCGCCACCGGGCGGGCGGTGAGCCGTTCGACGCGTTCCTTGGCGTTGCGGACGCGGCTCATCGCGCCGTGGCCGCGTCCCCGGCTGCGGAAGCCGCCGTGGCCGAACACGGACAGCGGCAGCTTGCGCGGGATCCCGTCGAGACGGGCGACGTTGGTGGCGGCCAGCCTGGTGTTGCGGGCCAGTTCGGCGCGCCACTCCTCGTACGCCCGCACGCGGTACCGGTGTTCGGCGGCCTTGGTGGCGAGGTAACCGCCGTAGCCGTCCCCGTGGCGGGTGACCTTGCCCTCGGCGACCTCCAGGATGGTCGTGGTGACGCGCTCGAGGAACACCCGGTCGTGGGTGACCGCGAGCACGGTGCCCCGGTGCGCGCGGAGGTGGTCCTCCAGCCAGGCCAGTGCCTGGTCGTCGAGGTCGTTGGTCGGCTCGTCCAGGAGCAGCAGTTCGGGTTGGGAGGCGAGGGTGGCGGCCAGCGCCAGCCGCGACCGCTCGCCACCGGAGAGCGTGCCCAGGGCCCGGGCCCGGTCCAGGGCGGGAAGGCCGAGACCGTGCAGAGCGATGTCCACCCGGGCGTCCGCCTCGTAGCCGGCACGGGACTCGTAACGGGCGACCAGTTCGGCGTACGCGTTCAGGGCGGGGCCGAGCGCCTCCGGTGCGAGGCCGCCCAGTGCGGCCTCGGCCCGGCGCATGCGCGCCTCCAGGTCGCGCAGGTCGGCGAGCGCGAGGTCGATCGCGTTCCGGACGGTGGCGTGCGGCGGCAGGGCCAGGGACTGGGCGAGGTGGCCGACGCCGCCGGGCGCGACCACGGTGACCTCGCCGTGGTCGGGCCGGTCGGCGCCGGCGACGATCCGCAGGAGGGTGGACTTGCCCGCGCCGTTGTCACCGATGATCCCGGCCTTCTCGCCGGGTTTGACGGTGAAGGACACGGCGTCCAGGACGGTGCGGTCCTCGTAGCGGCGGGTGACGTTCTGCAGGGACAGTTGCGAGCGGAGCATGGACGGGTCCCCCTGTTCTCGGCGCGGCTGCCGGTGGGATCGGGTGGTGAGGGCCTGTGGATTCGGCGCGTCGACTGCTGATCGGGAGCGCGCCGGTCGCCCGGGCTGCACGACTGTCTGGCTGGCGGGAACGGCCGGGGTGCGTATGAGCGGGACTCCTTGAGCGGACCGGTGAGAGCGGCGAGACGAACCGTCTCGTCTTGTGTTGCTCAACTCTGCATCATGCGCCGGCTCGCGTCAAGACGAACCGTTCCGTCTCGTCGCGCCGATGCGCAGCGAGGACCGGCGTCCGACCGGACCGGGCGGGACGCCCGCCACGGGCCCGCCTGCTGATGCCCCGAGCGGCCCCCGGCCGGTAGGTCTCGGGCCCGGGTTCGCGGACCGTGGTGGCCGGTGGTGCGCCGGCGTGCGGGAGCACGGCGAGCCCCGGCCCTGCGCGGTGGCCGACGGTGTCGGTGGTCGGCGTTATAAAGGACGCGGATCGGCGGGGTCGGGGCTGCGACGGGGCGTCGCGCCGGGTTTGGGAGGTTGCCGTGCTGTTCGGGTCGCGGACCGGATTCGGTCTGGAGTTCCACGTCGAACGCGACCCGGGGCTGCTCTGCGTCGATGTCTTCGTCGGCGGGCTCCACGTGAACCCGTGGGACGACGCCTTCTACCCGCCGCTGTTGGTCAAGAAGCTCAAGGACGAGCTCGGCCGCTTCCGCATCCCGACCGGTCCACCGGTGGGGTACACCTCGCCGTCCGAGTCCTTCCACGTCGCCGAGCGCTGGATGGACGGCGACGCCTCCGCCACCGGGCCCGAATCCGGGGCCGGGGCGGAGCTCGCGCGGTGCGAGTTCCTGGAGTGGGGGGAGTGCACCGACGGGGTGACGGCGTTCGCGTTCCCCGACGGGGACCGGGTGCACCTCGCCTGCCGGTCACGTGACGGCGGCGAGGCAGCCCGGGGCGCCGATGCCCGGCACGAGCCGACGGTGGTGTCGGTGGGCCGGACGGTGCTCGTCGACACCCTGGAGCGCTCCCTCATCGTCGCCGAACACGAGTGGTCCGTCCGACTCGCCGCCATCACCGGCCGCAACGGGAATCGATGACGGCGGGGGCCTTTCCGCCGTGCCTGCTCCCCCGGAGGGCCCGCGCCTCGTGGGGCGGCCGAGCCGCTACCCTGCGGGGATGCCGTACGAGCTCAACGCCGTCATCGGGGGCTTCGCCCTGCTCAGGAGCCTGACTGCCGGGATTCGGGAGGCGACCGTCGCCCCGCTCCGGCAACGCATGGGCCTGGTGCCCGTCACCGGCGTGCTCCTCGAGGAACGGTTCGGTTCGGCTCGGGCCGTCGAGCAGACCCTGGGCCACTGGTCCCGGGGCGGGACGATCGCCCACGTGGAGGCGGACTTCCACGGAGGGGACGGGCTCCAGGCCGCCGCCGTGTGGCGAACCGGCACGAAGGTGTGGGGTGCGGCCCGTACCCGGGACTTCACCGGGCCGCGGAAGGACTGGCCGATCAACGCCGCGCTCGCCCTGCTCGATGTCGTTCCGAGGAGTGCCGACGAGGCGGACCACCCCGACCTGTTCCTGGAGGTGGGGCTCGGCTGGGAGCAGGACACGGCAGGCTGGCAGTCGGCCGGTCGGACCGCCGGCTGGGCGGCGACCTACGACGAGTGGCACGAGGAGCACCTGGCGGAGCAGGAGAGGATGGCGCGTGCCGCCGCGGAGTCGGAGAGGAACAGGAGGCTCCCCGACGTCCCCGTGGCCCTGGACGGCAAGGCGATCATGGGCCTGCTCGGCCTTCCTCCGGGGCCCCTGATCGGTGCGGCCACTCGCCACCTGCAGGATCTTCATCTCGAAGGCGGCCCGCTGTCGCCGGAAGAGGCCGTGTCCCGGCTGCGGGCCTGGGCCGCGGAGCAGGACGCGGGGCGCCGCGGCTGAACGGTCCGGGCTCGCCCTCGGCCGAGGGCCTCGCACGATGGCCGGGGTTGTCACCGCCTGACCGTGACCGGGTCACCGCGACAGGTCGCCGTCCCGGTGTTCACCCGTCACGCGACTTTCGCCTCGCCCGCGGCCGTCCCACGAACCGTCGTCACGGCTGGTGGCTGCGGTCACTGTCCGGAGGAATCCCGGGCGACGGGTGTCGGGTCCCGACGGCCGTCGGCGGGCAGGCGCAGGAGGGCGGCGAGCAGCTCGGCGACGGTGGGGCCGGCATCGGCGGGGTGACGCAGCTGTTTGGCGACGGTGACGCTGTAGTGGTTGGTGCGGCCGCGGCGTTCGTGGCTGAGGTATCCGGCGTGTTCGAGGTCGGTGATGATGCGCTGGACGGCGCGTTCGGTGAGCAGGCAGCGGGTGGCGATGTCGCGTACGCGGACGCCGGGGTCGCGGGCGATCTGGACCAGGACGCGGGCGTGGTTGGTCAGGAAGGTCCACTGCCGCTCGGTGGTCGTACCGCTGTCCATGCCCCCACGATAGGGCCCGGGTGTCACGGTTGCCGAAACACGACAGCGAATTCGTGCATTGGTTGACATGCTGGGTGAACGGGCGAACAGTGGAGCAACAGCTCCCGACCCGCCTCCCCGGCGGGTCGGAAGGCGGACCCCCTCTGGAGATGGTGTGCGTGGACCCGATGAGCAGGGAAGGACTGCAACGGCTCACGTCCCTGCTGTCCGAGCGCATCGGCGCCCCCCGGGGGCACGGTGAGAACTCCGGCCGGGTGGAGCCGCTGCGCCGACAGGTGCGCCACGCGGTGACCGGCATCGACGCCTACCTCAGCGCGGTCGAGGCCGGCAGTTGCACCGCGGCAGGTCTGCGCGAGCGGGCCCTGGACTTGTGGGAGGGCCTGGAGCGGATCGCGTCCGCGTGGGCCGAGCACGACACCCCTGTACCGGAGGGCGGGGCCCGGGTGCCTGCGCAGCGCGCTCCTCTCGTCGAGATCGGCGGCATTTCCCTGGGTGAGGTCGAAGACCGTGCGGACGGGTGACGCGCCGGGCCGTTCCTGCACCGGGACGTGCTCCTCGCCGGCGAACCGGTCGCGCTCTAGGCCCTGAGCGCCGCCTCCACCAGCGCTTCTCGCCTGCTCGCACGCCGCCCGTGCGAGTGCGGGAGGCGTCATCGGGTAGAGCCCGGCCCCGGCGCCCCGCCGCCCGCCGGGCCGGCGCCGTTCGCGGCGGGTGCCGTGCCGCCCTCACCCTTCCCGGCCGGCGCTCTGGCGCAGTACTCTGACCAGTTCATTCGTGCACGGAGGGAGCTTGGCGGTGACACGACCGAACTGGGACCCCGGGACGACCGGCGAGGTCGTCGCGCCGACGAGTGCGGGTGTGCCGGAGGCGACGCGGCGCCGGGCGGCCAGGGTGACGGCCACCCACGCGCTGAACAGGGAGGACTGTCGGCTGCTTCTGGCGGCGCTGGGCCTGGCGCCCGAACACCCGCCGACGACCGGGCCGACGACGACGGAGCCGCCGGCGACGGAGCCGCCGGCGCGGCAGTGCGTGCGTTGCGGTCGCCGCTTCACGCGTGCCGGTGTCCGGCGCCGCGACGAGTTCTGTTCGACCCGGTGCTACCGCGAGGCCGACGGCACCAGCAGCGGGCCGCCCGCCAGGCCGGACTGACCGACGGCGTGGTCAGAACGGTGGCACGGCTGCTGCCGGTGGCTGCGGCCCCGGCTGCCCCCGCGCACCTCCGACCCCCGGCCACGCCTACCGGACCCCCGGGCCGGCGGACCGGCCTGCTTCTCCGCACCCCCGGTGTGTCACGAGACACCGGTACACCGGTACACCCGTGCGACCGCGCCGTACCGGACCGTGCATGGAGCGGGGCGGAGGGGGCACACGCCGGGTTCGGCATCGAACCCCATCCCGGGTCGGGTCCCCGGTCGAGGAGGTCTCATCCGATGAACGAGAGTGTTCTGGCCGGACGTACCGCCCTGGTGACCGGGTCGTCCCGGGGGCTTGGCCTGTTGATCGCCGGCGAACTCGCGAACCGCGGTTGCCGGGTGATGCTCTGCGGCCGGGACGAGCTGGCGCTGGAGCGGGCCCTCCGCAACCTGCGCGGCCGGCCCGGCGACGTCGCCGCGACGGCCTGCGACCTGGCCGACCCGCAGGCGCCGAGCCGCCTGCTCGCCGCCGTCCGGGACCGCTTCGGCGCCGAGGTGGACCTCCTGGTCAACAACGCCGGCCTGATCCAGGTCGGACCGGTCTCGGCCATGCAGGAGCAGGACTTCCGGCGGGCGCACGAGCTGATGACCATGGCGCCGCTGCGCCTGGTCCAGGCGGTGCTGCCCTCGATGCGGGCCCGCGGCGCGGGCTCGATCGTCATGATCGCCTCCATCGGCGGCCGGATCCCGGCGCCGCACCTGCTGCCGTACGTGGCGGCCAAGTTCGCGTTGACCGGGCTCTCCGAGGGGCTCGGCGCGGAGCTGGCGCAGTACGGGATCCGGGTCACGACCGTGCTGCCGGGGCTGATGCGCACCGGCTCGCACACGGCCGCGGAGTTCGCCGGGCGGGCCGGCAGCGAGTACGCGTGGTTCGCCACCGCCGCGTCGCTGCCGCTGGTGTCGATGGACGCCGGGCGGGCGGCCCGCCGGATCGTCCGGGCGATCGAGGCCGGCCGCCGCGAACTGGTGCTCACCCCGCTCGCCAAGGCCGCCGTGCTCGCCCACGGGATCGCGCCGGCCACCACCGACCGGCTGCTCGGCCTGACGGCGCGGCTCCTGCCGTCGGCCGGCAGCGCTCCCGAGCACGGCGTGCCCGGTGTCCGGGCGGCGGCCCGGCACCGGCGGGGCGGCCCGGTCCACCGGCTCACCGTCCTCGGGCGCCGCGCCGGCCGGGCGCACAACGAGCCCACGGCGTCCTGAGGGACATGCCGAGTCCTGTGGAGACCCGCGCCGCCCGGCCGGTCGCCGGCTCGTAGCCGTCGGCCGGCGCCCCGGCCCGTCGGTCCTCGCCGTAGCCGTCGGCCGGTGCCCCGGCCCGCCGGTCCATGCGAAGGCCATCTTCCGCCCCCGAGGGAGCCCGCGGGTCCCGCGGTCCGTCTGAGCGCCCGAAGGCACCCGAAGGCACCGGAAGGCAGGGGTCCGCCTGTGGCTGATGCCAGGTCATGGGGCAGGATGGCAGTCCGTTCGGAGTGCGTACGTTCGCTCCGACGGGTTGCGCACGAACACGACCTGACAGGCGACAAGGTGACCACACAGCACATACGGCGGCCGGCGCCGGCCCGTTCCTCCTCCCTCCACGTCGCGGGGGCGGGACGGTGACCCGGGATCTGGTCCTGCACGACTGGGTGGTGGCCGGCATCGCGCTGGCCTCCGGCTGCGTGGCCGGTCTGGTGCTGCGGGCTCTGATGAAGTGGCTGGGCAAGCACGCGAGCAGGACGAAGTGGAGCGGCGACGACATCATCGTCGACGCGCTGCGCACCATCGTCCCCTGGGCGGCCGTGATCGCCGGGGCCGCGGTGGCCGCTTCGGCCCTGCCGCTCACCGCACGGACGGGGGGACTGGTCGACCAGTCGCTCACGGCGGTGCTCATCGTCATCGCGACGCTCAGCGCGGCCCGGGTGGTGTCCGGGCTGGTGCAGTCGGTGGCCGCCTCCCGGACGGGCGTCGCGGCGTCGGCGACCATCTTCGTCAACATCACCCGGGTCGTGGTGCTGGCGATGGGCGTCCTGGTGGCGCTGGAGACCCTCGGGGTGTCCATCGCCCCGCTGGTCACCGCCCTCGGCGTGGGCGGTCTCGCGGTCGCGCTGGCGTTGCAGGACACCCTCGCCAACCTCTTCGCAGGTGTGCACATCCTCGCCTCGAAGACGGTGCAGCCGGGCGACTACATCCGGCTCACCAGCGGGGAGGAGGGGTACGTCGTCGACATCAACTGGCGCAACAGCGTGGTGCGCAACCTGTCGAACAACCTGGTGATCATTCCCAATGGCCGCCTGGCGCGGACGAACATGACGAACTACTCCCAGCCGGAGCAGAAGCTGTCGATCCTGGTCCAGGTCGGGGTCGGTTACGACAGCGACCTGGAGCACGTGGAGAAGGTCACCCTCGACGTCGTCGACAGCGTGATGGCCGACATCAGCGGCGGGGTGCCCGACCACGAGGCCGCCGTCCGCTTCCACACCTTCGCGGACTCCAGGATCAACTTCACGGTGGTCCTGGGGGTCGGCGAGTTCAGCGACCAGTACCGGATCAAGCACGAGTTCATCAAGCGCCTGCACCAGCGGTACCGGACGGAGGGGATCTCGATCCCCGCGCCCACGCGCACGGTCACGTTCCAGCAGGACGGCGCCGACGCACCGTCCTCCCGACCCCCGCTGCCGCACCGGTGGGACGCGTCCTCCGAAGCGGCGGCGGACCGGCGGTAGCCGCCGCGGGGCCCTGGGCGGTCCGGTCCGGACCGCTCTGCGAGGCGGGTTGCAGGGCCTGCGCCCGGATCCGGCCGGCCGGTCAGTCGAGATCGTTCTTGTGGACGACGCCGCCCTTGACGATGAGGCGCAGGCTGCGTTCGGGGTCGGCGAGGACGGACAGGTCGGTGGTCGGGTCGCCGTCGACGACCAGGAGATCGGCCCATGCTCCCGGCGTGACGACGCCGAGCGGCGCCGCGCGGTAGGGATCGCGGCGCCCGGACATGCGGAAGAGCTCCGCATTGCCCGAGGTGGCCAACTTCAGCGTCTCCACCGGGCTCAGGTACTTGCCGAGCCGGACGAGCATCCGGATCTGCCGGTCGGCCTGCGCAGGGTCGAACACCAGGTCGGTGCCGAAGGCGAGCCGGACACCGTGCCGCAGTGCCCAGCCGAAGGTGCGGGCGACGCCCTCGCACACCTCCCGGTTCTTGTGGGCGCTGTCCGGGGAGGCGTAGTGGTGGTCGTCGACCTCGAACGGCTGGGTGCTCAGCCACACGCCCCTCTCGGCGAGGTGGCGGACGGTGTCCTCGTCCATGAGGTGCCCGTGCTCGATGCAGCGCACCCCGGCGTCCACGGCGCGGCGTACACCCTCGGAGGTGTAGACGTGCGCGGTCACGTACGTGCCCCAGTCGGCGGCTGCGGCCACGGCGGCCTCCAACTCCGCGGCGGTGAACTGCAGAACGTCCAGCGGGTCGAACTCCGAGACGACGCCGCCGCCGGCCATCACCTTGACCTGCGCCGCACCCTTCCTCAACTGCTCGCGCACTGCGGCGAGCACCCGTTCCGGCCCGTCGGCCACCCGGGTGAAGCCGATCTCCTCGGTGCGGGCCTGCCGACCGCCGAACGCGGTCGGGGTGTCGTGGACGGCCCCGAAGTCGCCGTGCCCGGAGGTCTGGGAGACTGCGGCCTGGCTCGGGTAGATCCGCGGGCCCGGGAACAGCCCTCGGTCGAGGACGCGTCGCAACGGCTCGGTGTCACCGGCCATGTCCCGGACCGTGGTGAAGCCGCGCATCAGCATGTCACAGGCCGAGGCCAGAGCCTGGTAGTAGACGGTGCCGGTCGGCGCGAGCCGGAGGTCCGCCATGGTGCCGCCGATCGCGAACAGGTGGACGTGCGCGTCGGTGAGCCCCGGGATGAGCGTGCGGCCCCCGCCGTCGAGCACCGTCGCCCCCGGGGCGATGCGCGGGCGCGGGGCGTCCAGCACCACCTCCGCGATCCTGTCCCGCTCGACACGGACGTGTCCCGGCACGGCCTCGTCGCTGATCCCGTCGAAGACGCGCACGTTGGTCACCAGCAGCCCGGCCCCGGAGTGGTCGACATCCATGCCGCCATCCTCGATCGGCCGAGCGGCCCCGGCCAGGGGGCACACGGAGGTCGCCGGGGGCCGCACCCCAGTGGAGGAGCGCGTGGAGCTGCTACGCGTTGCCGTCCGAATCGGCTGCCGTGAACGCGGCCACTGCACGGATCACGCCGGCGGAGGCGGGCGCCCGTAGGCAGGGCCCGGGAATCCGCCGCGGCCGGCCCGCGGCCGAGCCGGGTGCCGTAGCCCGTCGGTTGATCCACTACGCTGATCCGCCGGGACCGGGCCGAGTGTGGCGCCGGGCGGCCAGGGGGCCGGCGGTGCTGCCACCGGGCGGGGCGCGGACGGGCGAACGCAGGCAGGAACGGGGGGACAGTCGTGGCGGGTTACACGGTCAGACCGGACGAGCTGGACGGTGCCGGCAAGGCGGGCAAGGAGGTCGCCGGGCAGCTGCGCGGGGAGCTCCCGGCCTATACGCAGGAGCACTACTCGGATCCGAAGAGCGCGGATGCGCCGAGCAACGGGTTGTACGGCTGGAAGGTCGGCACCGCCGCCGACCGTTGCTGGGACGTCTGGCACACCCACCTGACCAAGCTGGCCGGCCAGCTCGAGGGCGCGGCGGGCAACCTGATCACCACCGCCGAGAACTACCGCAAGGCCGAGCAGACCGGCGTCCTCCGGCTCGACGGCACGCCCGGGGGTGGGCAGTGAGCGAGGACGTGTACTGGAACAAGCTGCTCTCCGCCGACGTCGGCCACCTGCACGCCGCGGCCGACCGGTGGGAGTCCGTCGCGCAGAAGCTGACCCATCACGCCGCCGATTGGCGGGTCAAGACCCACCAGCGGGTGCTCGACTCCGGCTGGACCGGCGACGCGGCCAGCGCGGCGGAGACGCAACTCGGTCTGCTGGAAGGTCAGTTGAAGAACTGTCAGCAGGAGCTCGAAAGCATTCGGCTGCGGTTCCGCGATGCCGCCGACGAACTCCTGCTCCTGAAGGCCGAGCAGACCACGCTGAAGCGCGACTGCGAGGCCCAGGGCTTCTGGCTGTTCGAGTCGAACGGTCGGTTGCCCCAGGTCCGCATCACGATGGAGGACGAGGCGAGCGGCTCCCCGGGCATGGTGGGCAACGACCCGGAGTTCCAGCGGCAGCTGAGCGCGCTGAAGGCCAAGCGCCCGGAGGTCGAGCAGCGGATCAAGGAGTTCGACGAGCGGATCCAGAACTTCGACGAGCGCTGGGCGAGCAGCATCGACCACCTCGCCGACGTGGGCCAGAAGGACACGGTCGACGACCGGACCGCGTCCGACGACCTCCTCCACAGCCAGGGGAACAGCGTCATCCCGGCCGGCATCCAGGAGAACAGGGATCCGAAGGCCTCCGCGGACTGGTGGAACTCGCTGCCCGAGAGCACCCGCCGGCAGCTGCTCGAGGACTTCCCGGGCGTGATCGGCAACACCGACGGCATCCCGGCACGGGACCGCGACGCCGCGAACCGGCTCTACCTCCCGCAACTGCGTGACCAGATGGCCGCCCAGCTGGCCGGCGGGCACCCCGACCCCGGGGTGACGCAGACCAAGCTGGACGGGCTGAACGCCCTGCAGAAGCAGCTCGACACGCCGACCAACCCGCCGATGATGCTGCTCGGGGTAGGGGGAAGAGGCCCGATCGTGTCCTACGGGGACCCCGACCAGGCGACGAACATCGCCAGCTACGTCCCGTCCAAGGGCGGACTGGACGAGACCTTCGTCAACGGCGACCTCGGCTACGGGCGCCAACTCGCGGTGGCCGCCCACCAGGCCGATCCCAAGGCCTCCACCGCCACCGTCGTCTGGTTGAACTACGACGCGCCGCCCCGGGTGGCCGGCACCTCGATCTCGATGACCGGCGGCTCCGGCGGGGGCGACGACGGCAGCCAGCCGTTCGGCCAGTTCCAGACCGGCCTGAAGGTCACCCACGACGGCGGGCAGCCCAACCTCACGGCGATCGGCACCGGCGACCACAACGGCACGCTGATGGGCGCGACCCAGGGCACCGGCTGGTCGGGCAACACCGTGGTGACCGGTGACAGCGGCTGGTCGGAGGACATGGACGTGAAGAACGTCGCGCTGCGAACCGCCGCCGACGCCGACCTCGGCGACCCCGCCACCCTCAAGGCCACCGCCAACGTGGTCACCGGTCACGCCGACCGCAACAAGCCGATGGCGCCGAGGTGAACGGGGGTCGGGCGGTGGCCCGGGAGAACCACGCGGTCGAGGACCAGGCGGGTGCCGCGAACCGCTGCGAAGCCCTGCTCCAGCACACTCTGGACGCGGTCCGGCCCGCGGTGACCTGGCAGCACGGCGTCCCGACCGCCGGCGAGGTGATGCCCGGCCGCGGGACGCCGGACGGCCCCGCCCGGTGGTACGTCAGCCGCAACCGCAACATCCTGACGGTGATCTCGCCGGCTCGGCGCGGCGCCCTGCTCGGCGTGGTGGAGCGGCACTGGCGGCGCAGCGGATACACCATCAGCTCGGTCAACGCGGACCACGAGATGCCCGGGCTCTACGCCACCGCCGCGGACGGCTACCGCCTGGCGCTGGACTTCGGCAGCGCGGGCAACGCCTATGTGACGGCCACCTCGCCCCCGGTCGCCCCGGCCGAGCGGATCAGCCACCCGCCGGGCACTCCGGGCATCGCCCGGTACCCGGGCGGCCACGCGGACCTGGCGCCGGTGCCCTCTGTGTTCTGCCCGTTCTGGTCGGTCCGCGACGGCGTCTGAGGCGCAGTGATCGGCCCGGCACCCGGTCCACGGTCCCCGGTCCACGGTCCCGGCTCACCGCGAGTGACCGCGGACCGGGTGCTGCGTCCGAGGGCCGGGAGGGGCTACCCCCGCGGCACGGCGAAGTGGATCAGCCCGGCGGTCCCCGGGCGCAGCCGCGGCCAGGGCGCTGCCGTCGCGAGCACTGCGACGGCGCTGGTGGGGAACTTCTCCCGGATCCGGTCCAGGTCCGCGTCACGGGCCGCGGCGCCGGGGGCCGCGGGGTCGCGGTCGGCCAGTGCCAGCACCAGCTCCGCCAGGACGGGCTGGTGACCGACCAGCAGGACCGTCCCCACCGTGGGTGCCACCTCGCGCAGCACGTCGACCAGGCCGTCCGCGTCGGCCTCGTACACCCGGGGGTCGTGGACGACCGGCGGCACCTGCGGCCACTGGGAGGAGGCCAGCTCCCAGGTGGCGGCGGCCCGTCGGGCGGGCGAGCAGATCGCCCGGTCCGGCACCAGCTCGTGGTCGAGCAGCCAGCGCCCCGCCGCCGGTGCGTCCCGGAGGCCGCGGGCCGCCAGGGGTCGCTCCACATCGGGGACGTCGGGCCACGCGGACTTCGCGTGCCGCACCACGATCAGCCGCCCCATACCCGTACCCCCGTCGTCAGATACGTGCCCGCGCCGTTCCGGCGATGCCCCTCCACCAGTAGGCCACTGCGATCGCCGGGTGCGCCAGCTCGGGGTGTGTTCGTCATCAGGACGAGGCTCAGGCGGTCGAGGGGGCACGCCGCGCCGACCGCAGTCGGGCAGGGCGCGCACCGCGTGGACGCCGTCGCGCCCGGCCGGTCGGGAAGTCCGGCCGGGCTGCGATCCGGTCCGGGTCCGGCCCTCTTGACCGGACCCGGACCGGACTCGGGTCGGAGTCAGACCCGTTCTCGGTGCGTGCCCGCGGTCAGGGCCCAGATCACGAAGACATCGATCGCGATCATGATGATGGACCAGAACGGGTAGTAGGGCAGCCACAGGAAGTTGGCGATCATGTTCAGGCCTGCGGCGATGACACCGAGGATCCGTGCCCACATCGCCCCGGTGAAGAGCATGAAGCCCGCCACCACGATGATGAGGCCCAGGATCAGGTGCAGCCAGCCCCAGCCGGTGACGTCGAACTTGTAGACGTAGTTGCCGGTGATGACATAACGGTCGTCGTTGACGATGGCGCCGATCCCCTGGAGGACGGCCATCGCCCCGCCGAAGATCATCAGGCAGGCCGCGAATGCGGTCCATCCGGTCGCGAACGGCTTCCGGCTGACGCCCGCCGATCCACTGCTGACGTTGCTGGCCATGCTCTGGCTCCCTCGGAGAGATGCGTCGCCCGTTTCCGGGCCACCCGGTCGGAGGCCTCCTCCACCAAAGTGCCACGACCGCGATACGGCTGCTACTCGGAGTTCGCACGCCCCGGCGCGTCGGCTCTGCGGGGATCGGTTCACCAGGCCCTCCACCAGGCCCTCCACCAGGCCCTCCACCAGGGCATCCACCAGGCCCTCCACCAGGGCATCCACCAGGCCCTCCACCAGGGCATCCGCCAGGGCATCCGCCAGGGCCTCCGCCAGGGCATCCGCCAGGGCCTCCGCCAAGGCCTCCACCGGGCCGTCCGCCGGACGTCCACCCGGGCGGCTCACTGTCCGTGCGGCCCCTGCGGCCGTTGCCTACGGTCGGACACGGCGCCCCGCACGGACGTCCCCGGCCTCGCACGAGGCGTGCGCTCCGGCCTCGTACGAGGCACGGACTCCCCGCCTCGTGCGAGGCACCACGCGCATGACGACACCTGGAGATGACCGGACATGCCCATTCCCTCCGAAACCCCCGTCCTCGACACCCTGATGGCCATGACCGCCGATTCGATCGAGCGGTGCGGCATGGCCCCCGACATGCTGATCCTCACCCGGATCGCCGCGCTGGCGGCGATGGACGCCCCGGCCGTGTCCTACCTGGCGCACGTCGAACCGGCGATGAGGGAGCACATGACCGCGCGCCAGCTGCAGGACGTGCTGGTCGCGATCGCGCCGATCGTCGGCACCGCCCGGGTGATGTCGGCCGCGACCCACATCACCGAGGCACTCGGTGTCGCCATCGCCGTGGCCGAGGCCGACGTCGAGAACGGGATGTAGGAAGCCGCCACCGGTCCGGCGCCACCCGGGCGCGTGAGTCCCGGGTGGCGCCGGACTCGCGGTGGCCGCGGGCCACGGCGTCGACCCTGCCCGCGGGCAGGCGCGGACGCCGACTCGCGGTCCACGCCCCGTACCCCACCCGAACCCGAGGGTGCCCTTGTCACCGGACCGCGTCAGGACCAAGCGATTCGATCCAGGACGCGAAGTCCGCGGACACCACATCGAAGTCCGCAGGATCCAGATCGCCCAGATCGGAGGAGAACACGGCGGAGTCCGGATCGTCGGCACGCAGGAGGAATCCGCGGCCACCACTGTCGTCGCCGATGAGGAGGAAACCCGGTGCGTACTGCGCCACTTCGTAGGTGGCGTTGCGTTCGCCGATGCACCCTGCCGGGTACACCGCTACGCCCGACCCGGTGAGCAGGCCGTCCCGCACGCTCCACAGCGCCACCAGCGGAGCCGGAAGGCTCATCGCAGTCTCGGCCCGCGCTCGCACCACATCACCCGGCGTTGCCGCCGTCGGCCCCGGAACCGACCCCACCACTGTGCACCCCTCCGAACGCGTTACGGCTGCCCCGACGAGCATCGGCACGGACACTGCCACCAGCCCCGCTCCGGAACAAGCCGGCCTTCCACCACCGGGCGGCGGCCCTCATCACGCTCGCGGTCTACGGCTGGAGTACCGGCCGCCGCCCGGCCCCCACCGCTGCCCTCCCACGGGCTCGTGATCATCGCACCCTGGCGTGCCTCCACCGTGATGAGGTGGCGTCAGGAAGGCCCGGCTCCCGGGCGCCATCGGGCCGTAGCCGGCTGCGGTGCGATCTGCGGATGGTGGCTGCACGGTCGGGGCGGACTCGTCGAAGAATTCGCTGCGAAATGAGTCCGGATGTGATCTGTGGTCATTCGAATCTCCTCCGTCGGGGCGAGGGACACATTCGGCCGGGGAAAGTCAATATTTACTTTCGCGGAATCGCTCTGCATAGTGTCGGGGCGAACCGAGAAGGGGGCTTTTCCTTGTCGCAGATCAGTGACAACGCTGCACAGCAGGTGGAACTGGAGCGGGCGCAGGTGTCCGTCATCGGCGAGCTCTTCGACGAGCGGCTCGCCGGGGCGCGGGCGCAGCTGGGGCGGGTGCTCGCGTCGTCGGCGGGCAGCGCGGGCGAGGTGTACGAGCGGGAACTGGCCGCGGGGCGGCTGGCGGGGGAGGTGCGCCGGCTGGAGGGAGCCGAGGGCGGGCTGGTCTTCGGCCGGATCGACCTGGCGGATGGGACGGAGCTGCGGATCGGGCGGCTGGGCCTGCAGCGGGACGAGGACGAACTGCCGGTGCTGGTGGACTGGCGGGCGGAGGCGGCCCGGCCCTTCTACGAGGCGACGCCGGCTCATCCGATGGGGCTGCGCCGCCGCCGTCACCTGAGCATGACGGGCCGCACGGTGGTGGGGGTGAGCGACGAACTGCTGGACGGCTCCGCTCCCACCGCCGGCGACGTCGTCGGTGACGGCCCGCTCGCGGCGGCCCTCCAGGCGCGGCGAACGGGGCGGATGGGGACGGCGGTCGCGACGCTCCAGGCCGAGCAGGACGCGATCGTCCGTTCGCCGCACCGCGGGGTGACGGTGGTGCAGGGCGGCCCGGGCACCGGAAAGACGGTGGTGGCGCTGCACCGTGCCGCGTACGTGCTGTACGCCTTCCCGAAGGCGGCCGACCGCGGCGTGCTGGTGCTGGGGCCGAACGCGCGGTTCCTCGACTACATCTCCCAGGTGCTGCCCTCGCTCGGGGAGAACGACGTCGTCCTGGCGACGTGCGAGGAGCTGGCCGGTGTCGTGCCGGGCGCCGGGGACGGGTTCGACGCCGCCCGCCTCAAGGGCGGGGCGCTCCTGGCGGGCGCACTGGCCGAGGTGGTCCGTTCGCAGCAGGCCCCGGGCGGGGAGTTCACGGTCCGGGTCGGGCAGGAGCTGGTCCGTCTGGAGGAGTGGGAGGTCGCCGAGGCGCGGAAGGCGGCGCAGGCGAGCGGTCTCGCGCACAACCCGGCGCGCCGGCTGTTCCTGGAGTCGCTGGTCGACGCCCTGACGGACACGCTGGCGCGCGGCATGGCCGAGACGCTGGAGCGCATCGACGCCGAGGTCGCGCAACTCACCGGGGTCGACCTCGACCGGTTGGCCGCACGGGACCTGCACAACCTCGGCATCGACGACGCGCCCGCCACCGGCGCCGAGGAGTTCGACGCCGACTCCGTCCGCGCCGCCCTCCTCGACGACGCGTACGTCGACCGCGCCGTCGAGGACCACTGGCCGCGGCTCGTGCCCGGAGACGTCGTCAGTGCCCTGCTGTCCGACGCCGATGCGCTGGCCGCGTACCTGCCGAAGCTCTCCGACGACGAGCGGGCCCTGCTGCTGCGTCCGCGCGGCGCGCCGTGGGCCGACGTGGACGTGCCGCTCCTCGACGAGGCGGCGAGCCTGGTCGACGGCCCGCCCGAGCAGGTCTTCGGACACGTCGTCGTGGACGAGGCGCAGGAGCTGACCGCCATGCAGTGGCGGATGATCGTGCGCCGGTGTCCGGGCAGGTCGATGACGCTGGTCGGCGACTTCGCGCAGGCGGGGCCGGCCACGGTCGCGCGGGACTGGAACGAGGCGCTCGAGGGGCACGTCGGCCGGCGCTTCGACCTGCGGACGCTGACCGTCAGCTACCGGGCCACGCAGGAGATCCTGGCCACCACCGGGGAGCTGCTGAGCCGGATCGCACCGGGCCAGCCGCCGGTCCGCTCGATCCGACACGGTGACGCGCCCCGGGCGGTCGCCACGGCACCGGAGCGGCTCGGCACCGATCTCCTCCGGGAGCTGCGGGCGCAGGCCGCCGCGTACCCGGGGGAGCTGTTCGGGGTGATCTGCGCGGACGGGAGGACGGAGGAGCTGGCGGCCGCGGGGGTCGAACGGTACGCCCGGCTGGTACCGGCCTCCGAGGCGCGCGGCCTGGAGTTCGACGAGGCCGTCGTGGTCGACCCGGACGGGATCGCCGCCGCCCGCCCCGCCGGCGAACGCGACCTCTACGTCGCCCTCACCCGCGCCACCAAGCGCCTGTGCACGATCACCCTCACCCCGGCCGGCACCTAGGTTCCGTCCGGGCGATCACGTACGGAGCCAGATGACGAGGGCGGCTGCGGTGACGGTTCCGAGGAGGACCTATCGGTGTGCCGGATGCCGCGCCTGCGCAGGTAGTCGCGGCACGGACCGTCGCTGTAACCCTTGTCGGCGCCAGGCTGTCGGGCCTCTTGCGGGGCCTGCCCGGACCCGTCCGCGAGACACGGATCTTCTCCAGCACGGGCTCGAACTGCGTGCAGTCCGCCCGCTGCCCCCCCGGTGATGACCAGGGACAGCGGGCGGCAGCGGCGTCCGCGCTCAGGTGGACCTTGGTGGTGAACCCGCCCCGCGAGCGGCCCAGTCCCTCGCCTCCTCCGCCGCCACCACCACCAAGCGGGCGACGAGGCTCTGCCACGGCGTCTCGTCCTGGTGTTCCCGGCCTGCCCCCCTTTACTGCCCGGTAGGAGGAGGCTCCTGTACCGGCCCTGCGCTCCCCCGCGGAAGCCGGGGCCGCGGCGCTTTCGGCCGCGCTTGCTGACGCAACACGAACAGCGTGCCCATGCCCAACAGGGTGGGGCCGGCGAACACCCCAGCGAGCGCCTCCTGACCATGCACCCCGACGTACACAGACGACCCCAACGTCAGCACACACAGCACGAAGCCGGCCCAGAGCCCCTGCGAGAACAGCCGATGGGCCCGTTGGTCCCGCAGCTCTTCGACTACCCTGGCGCGATCCTCGGCGCTGTACCTCACCGTGGCAGCGCGCGCCTCGGAATCCCGCAGACGCTCCTCCGCGGCGAGCCGTGCAACGAGCAATCGCTCCTCGGCCTCGCGCTCCGCAATCCGCCGCCGCTCCTCAGCCTCCAACTGGGCTGCATGCCGGCGCTCGCGAGCCTCGATCGCCATCTTCTCCTGGTGGCGCTCATGTGCCCGCTGAACGGTCGCCTCAATGAGCTTGATTGCGAGGTCGTACCGTTCCGGTGGGAAGTCCTTCAAGGCTGCAAGGTAGTCTCGAATGGAGATTTCGCCCTCATCCGAAGCCGTCATGGAGCCCCCTCCTCGCCGGACTGCCCCGACTCCAGCTGCGCCATAACCTTCTTCAACGCCTCGGTGAGGTCCCTGGCGGCCTCGGCACCCACGTCCCCAGAACCTTCCAGCGCGGCAAGCCGCCGCTGTCTTTCGCTGCCAGGCGGCCGCGGGTCGGGCCTCGCTGGGCCCTCCACCGCCCCGGGGGAGGTGAGCACGTCCTCGTTGCCGCGTGGGACAACGGAACTGCTACCCGGGGCCGCGGCGACCTGGTGGACGTCACCGCTTGCTGCCACCGCGCCGTCACCACTGGCCCTCACGTCGCTGACGGGATCGGTATGCACAGTCACGTCGCGCCCCAGAAGAACCAGCCGAGAGGCGGCTGAGCCCCCAACAGCCACGCCCGTGACAAGACCTCCCACGGCGACCGGACGCCGCAAGGCAGATCTAGGCGAGCGCCACCGATGGACAAGGCGATGAAGCCATACACCCAGGTAACTGGCAGCGACAGCACCAACCGTCGAGGCCAAGCCAGCAATGAGAACCGCCCACACCGCCACCACCCCCTCGGTTGCGCCCAGCGTCGCATTCACCGTAGGGCACAGAGGGTCTCAACGCTGCCATCTCGTCCAGATCCGGGAGTGCACGATCGCGATCACCGAGGCAGTGGCCGAAACCCCTCGCCGCGACCCGGCGCCAACCGGCGGCGAGCTGTTGGACTGGTGGCGGGGGTCAGAGACGGCGCATGACGGGCGATGACCTCGCCGAGGATGGGCGGTCTCACCCAGACCTCGCCGTTCTCCCATTTGAGGCGCTTGACGGTGCCTCGCCGTCGACCGTGGCGGCGACGATGTCACCGTTTGCGGCGCCCGGTGGGCGTCGGACGGTGACCCAGTCACCGTCGCAGATGGCCGCCTCGATCATCGAGTCACCGCCCACTTGAAGTCAGCGGGTTCGCGGGATCTCGCACTACCGTCCGCCGAACTGGATGGCCGGACACGCTCGATAGGAGCAGAGACCGCCCGCTTGTGGCTGCTGCCGTGCCCGATCGGAGGCGGCGGCGGGACCGGTAACTCCTTCGAAGCGTGAGGCACTCCGCGGATCACCGCGTGCTCACGAGCAGTCCCAGTGGTGGTCCACTGGACGGTCCGGGCACGACCTGCACTCGAAGATGTAGACGCCGCCCGCGTCCCCGAACATCACCTGAGCGGGACTGTGCGCCCCACGGCCCCCGGTGGCGTCCCGGCGCTCCTCGCCGGTCTCGCCGTCGCGGTCCTCCAGCGGGAGCCAGGTGCGGTACGACAGGCCGTCGTACTCCCAACTGCTCACCGTCAGGAGGTGGTCTATCGTCTGTCCGCAGGTCGGGCAGTCCGGCCAGCAGGGTTCCTGGGTCCAGCTCGGGTATCCGCCGAGCTTGATCCCCGGGGCCTCGGCCAGGTGGTAGCTGTACCGCAGGCCGGTGCGGGCCTTCAGTTCCTCCATCCGGAACCACAGCTCCTCGCCCAGTTCCTCCAGCATGTCCCAGCTCGGGTAGTCGACCCCCGGCTCGGGGTGCAGGACGCACGGGGCCGGGATGCTGTCCTTGGGCGCCGTGCTGACGGTCGACGGCGCGGTGTCGAGGACCGGGGCCACCGAGTCGGAGCTGCGCCAGACCACCCGGGGCGTCGGCTCCGGGCAGAGGTGGACGATGAACGGGCACCAGAGCACCTGGAGCAGGTCGGTCCCGGCGGGGAAGTCGCGTTGGGGCACGTCCCGTCGGTGGATCTGGACGACGGACACCATCGGCACCGGCCCCTCCGTGGCGGGTTGGCCCCACTCCCCCGGGTGGCTGGTGCTCGGGCAGAGCGGCCACGGCTCATCTGCGGGCCACAGCAGCGGCCCGCCGACCGAGCTCTCTGTCTGGGTGCCGTGCTTTCACCGCTTCACGGGCCGGCTGAGCCGAGGAGGAACGGCGCGGCCAGCAGTCTTTGGGTCCTCGGCCTCTTCGCGGTGATCGGGACCGAGATGAGCGCCCGACCTCTACTATGTGATCATGAAGGCTGGGGTGGGTGTGCGCGTTGTGAGGACTGTGTCAGGGGTCGGGGCCACGGTTCTGCTGGTGGGGGCTTTGGGGGGCTGCGGAGACGGTTCGCCGTCTCCCAAGGTCACTCCGACGGTAGTCGCCAGTTCCGCCAGTGCGGCACCGGGCTCATTGCGGCTGACCGCTCCGGAGTCTCTTCCCGGCGGCTATCGGGCCGAGGGCCCCGCCGATGTCCGCGCCGACCACCCGGCAAGTCCGCAGCCGGCCGGCTACGAAAGCTTCGACGGCAGCCTGGTGGCCAAGTACACCGCTGACTCCGGTGGCACCCTCACCATCGGCGGCGCCTGGGGTACCATCACGGATCCCGACATAGTGGCCACGTCCGCGATTGCCGGGATGCAGTCTCCGAGGGGCAAGTGGGCGGTGCCGCTCACCGACGTCGACGCGCGGGACCCGCACGACCCGCAGGGCCGGCTCAAGTGCGGAGTCTCGACCGAGGCACTACTCGTCGTGTCCATCTGCCTCTGGGCCGACCACTACACCGCAGGCTCTGTGGCCTTCCCGCCCTCGGCCGAAGGGAGCCCGACCACGCTCGACCAGGCTGACGCCGCCGACCGCGTCCGCCGCATCCGCGATGCCATGACGGTCCCCAAGTAGCCGCCGCACCGATCGCCTTGGCGTCTGGCCTCGGACCACGCTCGCACTGTGCCGGTTGTCGGTGAGTGCTGATACCTGTGGCAGGGTGACCAGCGACGACAAGGGCGCTAACCCGCTGAGGTTCAACATTGTGCTCGGACCGGAGAACGGCCCGTACGCGTGCCCGTGCTGCGGCTACCTGACCATCGAATCCCGCGGGGCGAACGAGACATGCCTCGTGTGCTACTGGGAGGACGACGGGCAGGACGAGCACGATCGCGACGAGGTCCGCGGCGGTCCGAACGGGGCACTGAGCCTTGCCGAGGCACAGCACAACTACGAGACGATCGGCGCTTGTGCGCCTCAGTGGGTCAGGTACGTTCGCGCGCCCTTCCCCGAGGAACGGAAGTACAAGGACCCGGAGTATCGCTGGCTCTAGAAGGCTGGACGATCCGCCTAGGCCAGGGTCGGGGCTCGGTGCCCCGGCGAATCAGAGGCGGCGTAGGACGGCGACGACCTTGCCCAGGATGGTGGCGTTGACGCCGTTGATCGGCTCGTACGCGGGGTTGTGCGGCATCAGCCGGATCCGGCCGTTTTCGCGCTTGAGGCGCTTGACGGTGGCTTCGCCGTCGATCATCGCGGCCACGATGTCGCCGTTCTCGGCGACCGGCTGGCGTCGGACGACGACGGTGTCGCCGTCGGTGATGGCCGCTTCGGTCATCGAGTCGCCGCCCACTTCCAAGACGGACAGCTGTCCGCGGCAGACGAGGCGGCGGGGCAGGGTGAGCTGGTCCTCGACGTGCTGCTCGGCGCGGATCGGGGCGCCGGCGGCGATGCGGCCGGCCGGCGGAACAGTGCCGGCGGAGGGTTCCGGCAGGACAGGGGTGGCGCGACGTGGTCCTCGCGCACGCCGTAGGCGCAGGGGCGGTTCGGGTCGCGGTGCAAGTCAGCCGAGCAGGCGGCGCAGCCAGTCCTGCCGGGCAGCGACCGCGGTGCGGCTGACGGCCGCGTCCGGGGCGAGGGTGTCGAAGCCGTGGAGGGCGCCGGGCCAGACGTGGAGTTCGACGTGGCCGCCGGCCCGCCAGAGGGCGTCGGCGTAGGCGGTGACCTCGTCGCGGAAGGTTTCGGCAGAGCCGACCTCCAGGTAGGCGGGGGGCAGGTCGGTGAGGTCGTGGGCGCGGGCGGGGGCGGCGTACGGGGGGAGGTCGGGGGCACGGTGCAGGGGGCCGAGGGCGGCCTGCCAGGCGGTGGCGTTGGAGGTCGCGTCCCAGGTGTCGTGGCCGGCGGCCTGCCGGGTAGAGGAGGTGGTGCCGCGGTCGTCCAGCATCGGGCTGAGCAGCAGTTGTCCGTACGGCGCCGGGCCGCCCCGGTCGCGGAGCAGCAGGCTGAGGGCGGCGGCCAGTCCGCCGCCGGCGCTCTTGCCGGCGAGCACGATCCGGTCGGGGTCGATCCGCAGCCTCCCGGCGTGCGCGGCGGCCCAGCGCAGGGCGGTGCGGCAGGCGTGCAGCGGGGCGGGGTAGCGGGCGGCGGGGGCGAGCGGGTACTCGACGGAGAGCACGGCCAGCCCGAGCGGCTCCGCCAACTCCCGCAGCACGCGCGGCAGTACGGCGTATGCGTTGCCGCCGATCAGGCCGCCCCCGTGCAGGTACAGCAGCGCGGGCAGTACGCCGTCCGCCCCGGCCGGACGGCCGGAGACCACGGCGACCCCGTCCGCGTCGTGCTCGGCCGCCTCGAACCGTCCGCCGTCGGCGAGTTGGCTCAGCGTCGGCCTCGGCCGCCGTTCGGCGTCCCGCCGCTGCCAGGCCGCGAGCCCGCCGGGCGTCAGCGGCGCGGGCACTCCACCGCGGGCGGCCAGCGCGGCGGCCAGCTCGGGGTCCAGGTACGGCTCGGTCTCCATGCGGTCGAGTATGCGCGAAGGCCGACCGAGAGCGACAAAGGTCGACATCCGTTCACACACTGGGAGCTGAAGCCTCGTCGCGGTAAGCACCGTTGCAGTACGAGCCGCTGTCCTGGCGACCACGGTTGGAGTTCCGTGAGGAGCGGGACGATGCCGCCGGTCCCGAGGGTGCCTAGGGGCGTCTCAGCCCCGGGGCCTGACCCCCGATCCCTCGGTGAATGCGCCCGGATCCCGGTCCGGGCGCACCCACCCGCGCATGTCCTGGCCCGTGTCGCCCGACTACGCCGAAAGCTTGGCGCCTGTGCTGGGGGCGAACCCGCTTCCCTGCTCGGCGAACACGTTGATCGCGGCGCCCAGGAACTCCACCAACCCGGGGTGGTAGGAATCGTGGAACGCCCTCATGGCCTCGTCCTCGGCATAGAAGAGCGACATGCCGACGTACGCCTCCCTGGAGGGGGTGTAGAACCGGCAGGCGATGTCGAAGTGCCTGCGGACGAGCTCCTGGATCTGCTGGTCCCCGGGCAGGGAGCCGCCGTCCAGGAGAGCCGTGATCTCCCGATACAGGAGGTCCCAGTCCTGGTGGACCCGCTCCCTGTCCACGTGTTCCCAGTCGTTGGTCTCGGCAAGGCTCTTCGCCTGCTCCTCGGCCAACGACCGGCGACACTGGTCCTCGTAACTGTTCCCCACTGCACCGCTTCCCGTTGTTGCATCGCCTCTCCGGTGGACCCGAGAGAGCGCCGACATCGACATCGACCGGCCGTCGGTGATCAACTGCCGGTCCAGGGCGGACGATGACACACCGCCACCGGAACGGCAAACCAATTCCTGGACCCGTGGGCGCCCCCTCCCGGTCAGCCAGCGGCGGAAAGGCGCAGTCCGAACGGCGAGCCGTCGGAGCGGAGCGTCCAGCCGTTCAACCGCGCGGGCCCGGACTCCGGCGGCGGACCTCGCGCCGCAGGAGGAGCGCGGCCGTCGAGTAGTGGCCGGAGCATGCCGTCAATGGTCGGCCGGACAGCTCCTAGTGAGCTGGTCCGGAGATTCTTGAGCAGTAGCGGCAGATTCGGTCGATGATCTGGTCGGCGGTCTTGGTCCACTTGAAAGGGTGGGCGCTGTCGTTCCAGTTCTTGATCCAGTCCTCGAGCGTGGTCTTCAGGTCGTCGAGCGAGCAGAACACTCCACGCTCGAGGCAGCGCCGTTCCAGCTCCGCGAACCACCGCTCGACCTGGTTGATCCAGGACGAGTACGTCGGCGTGAAGTGCAGCTGGACGCGGGGATGCGCGACCAGCCAGCGGTGCACCACGGGTGACTTGTGGGTGGACAGGTTGTCGCAGATCACGTGGACCGCCAGGCCCGGCTCGGTCTGGCGGTCGATCTTGTCGAGGAAGTCCCGGAAGTCGACGGCGCGGTGCTGGGCGGATAGCCGGCTGATGACCTTGCCCGTGGCGACGTTCAGCGCGGCGAACAGATCCACGGTGCCATGGCGGACGTAGTCGAAGCTGCGGCGTTCGGGGACCCCGGGCAACATCGGTAGCACTGGCGCGGTCCGCTCCAGGGCCTGGATCTGCGGCTTCTCGTCCACCGCGAAGACCACCGCGTTCGCCGGCGGGGCCAGGTAGAGGCCGACCACGTCCCGGATCTTGTCGATCAGCAGTGGGTCCGGAGAGATCTTGAAGGTCTCCGTCCGCCAGGGCTGCAGCCCGAAGGCTCGCCAGATTCGCAGCACGCTCGACGGTGAGATGCCGACCTTCGCGGCCAGCTCCCGCTTCGACCAGTGGGTGGAGCCCTCCGGCGTCTCTTCCAGGGTGCGCACCACTACCTCCTCCACTTGGGCGTCGGTGATGGTGCGCGGGACCCCGGGCCTCGGTTCGTCGGCCAGGCCGTCCAGGCGGTCGTGCAGGAACCGGGCCCGCCACCGGTTGACCGTGCCCCGGTTGACCCCCAGCCGGGCGGCCACCGCGATGTTGCTGCCGCCCTCTGCGCAAGCCAGCACGATTCGCGCTCGCATCGCGAGCCCTTGGGCGGTCCTGCGTCGGGTCGCCCATCCCTGCAAGGTCAGCCGCTCCGAATCCGACAGGACCAGCGGCTGCAGCCTGTTGTCACCCATACGGACAGCAGACTGCAGAGCTGACGCCATGTCACCACCTGGAGCGCGGAGAGCACCGGAAATGTGGCGCAAAGCGCCTCACGTGGCGACCGCAGATCTCAAGACCAGCTCACTAGCCGGGAGGACGCTGCGCAGGAAGTCGGGCGGCCCGACTTCCTGCGCAGCGCTCGCCGGGCCTGCGCCGTGGCCGACGGCGCCGTCCGTGCCGGAGTCTCTCGGGTGCCGGTCGGCGTCGATTGCACCGACCGGCATTTCGGGTCGTGCCGGGAAGGGCGGCGGAGGACGGACGTCACCAGTGCATCAGCGCCGCCTCACCGGCGCCCCACGCGCAGTAGATGCGCGCCCGCAGGAGGTAGTTGCGCCCCTTGAAAAGCTTGACGCCCAGGCGGGCGTTGCGGTCCTCGCCGCTGTCGTCCTCGGCGGTGACGTACCGCAGCTCCCCGTTGACCCGCTCGAACAGGGCCATCAGCACGTCGGCGTCACCGAAGGTGCCGATGGAGTACTTGCGCGTCTCGGTCGGTGAGAGCGCGAGATCGACCTGGTCCCCGACTCCGGTCGGGAGCTGGACGGGCTGGTGGGGCGTCAGCACGCGGGGTTGCGCCACCAGCGCCGGGTACCAGGCCAGCACGTCCTCCTTGTCGGTCGCCGACAGGGACAGCGGCTCGGGAATGCCCTGGAGGCGGAGTCGCTTCGGCCGCCTGATCCATCCGGGCGCGACGGGGTACTCCATGACCGAGTCCTTGTCGAAGGTCGAGCCCTCGACCTCGGCCGGGTCCAGCTTGCGGATGATGTTGAAGAAGGTCGTGGCCCGGTCCCAGCGGTTGGGGGGCTGGGCGAGGGCCGCGTAGACCACCTCGTCGTTCCAGTCGATGCCGGCGTTCGGGTTCTGGTGCTCGTGCTCGAAGCCCAGGACGTGCCCGAGCTCGTGCAGCGCGGTGGCGTGGCCGGAGGCGTCCGTGAGGTCCCAGCCGTAGCTGGTGGTGGGCTCACGGCGCGGGACCCCCAGCACGTCCCGGCCCACGGCGGACTCCGACTTGTCCCCCTTGAAACTGATCCGGACCTCGGCCTCCGAGATGTCGTCCACCTCCCGGAAGTCCAGGCCGATGCCGAGGCCCTTCCACTCCGTGAAGGCGTTGCGAACGGCGTCGGGCTGGCCGGGCGGGCGATCGGGGCCGCCGGTGTCGAGGAAGCAGTAGTGCAGGACGGTACCGTTCAGCCACTTCTTCCGAACGGTGCGTATCGCGCTGGCGCGAGCCGGCGCCAGGCCTAACCGGGGAGCCGGTGTTGCGGACGGTTTCACGGAACAGAGCTGCGGCGCCGGATAGGCCGCCGCCGCCTTCTTGCCACCAGCCATGAGGGAACCCTCCCATCTGCGAACCACCGCACGGACGCGGGCGGTTGAGGTCGCTGAGCTGGCTGTCGGGCCTTGGGAAGTCTTTCCCTCATCGTCTCGATGCGGGGCCACTACCACAACCCTCGGCCGGTGTCCACATGGGGCGAAGTGCCGGATTGCGGAGCCGGCGGCGGCCGTGACGCCCCGTCCGCCACCCTCCGCACTCGAGCGACTACGCGCGACGCCCTGTCATCGCACCGCTCCGGTGGGTGGTTGTGGCTCGGATCGCCGGAGCGGGGGGCGGTGCCGCGTCCGGGCGGGACCGTTTTGCCTGCAGCGCCGGTCGGGCTGTACTGTTGCTCCTGCCGACGCGGGGTGGAGCAGCTCGGTAGCTCGCTGGGCTCATAACCCAGAGGTCGCAGGTTCAAATCCTGTCCCCGCTACGAGAATGAACGGCCCGGAACGAAACGTTCCGGGCCGTTCTGTTTGTGCCCCTGCAGTGTCTTCGAGCCGCGGCACGTGTTCCGGCGCAGGCTCGAGGCGGTGCAGGCCGGGCGGATGCGGGCGCAGGGGGGGCGCGTCTCAGTGGGCCCCGGGTCGCGTCGCCGGCTGGAAGCGGAAGGAGACGGCCTCCATCAGGGGCTTGCGTCGGGTCTTCTGGACGGCGGCGATCCGCCACCGGCCGTCGACCCCGCGCACCACCGTGTAGGTCGCGAGCTTGCCCAGCTTGCTGCCCTGCTTGCGGTCCCGCTCCGCGGCGCCCCCCTTGCGGACGTCGCCGCGGGTGACGACCACTGCTGCGTCGGTGCCGTAGAAGCGAAGGTCGGTGATGTCGAGGATCAGGCGGGTGCCCTTGAGGAAGCTGTCGAAGAGGGCCTGGTGGGCCCGGCCGATCTCCTCACCGCCGTGGTAGACGGTGCCGACGTAGGTGACGTCGGTGGCGTCCTCGGTGAAGCAGGTGCCGTACCCGGCGCCGTCGCCGTCGGCCCAGGCCGCGGCGCTGCGCTCCAGCAGGGCGCGGATCGCGGCGGCGTCGGACGCGTGGGGGGCGGTGGTGCAGCGGTCGGCGGTCGTGGTGTCGTCGGCGGTGCTCATGGTCTCCCCTTCCATGATAGCTTCTTTGGCGAAGATGCTTCTCCAGTGAAGTCTCTTCGTCGAAGAAGAGATTAGGGAGTGGAGGAACCGGTGTCAACGTCCGCCCTGCCGTCCGGTGCCAGTGAGGTCTACCGCCGGTATCTGAGCGCTGTGATGCTGCACGGCCATGCCAGTGCCAAGGCGTGCGAGCTCGGCGCCACCGATCTCTACGCCCTGAACATCCTTCAACTGGCCGGCCCGATGACTCCCGGCGAGCTCGGCACCCGCAGCGGCCTCACCACCGGCCCGACCACCCGTCTCATCGACCGCCTGGAGCAGGCCGGCTACGTACGCCGGGCCCCGGACCCCGGCGACCGGCGCAAGGTGATCGTCGAACCGATCGGCCGGCCTGCCGACATCGACCGGGTCATGGCTCCGGCGCGCCAGCGGATCGAAGAGGTCCTGGAGGCCTACTCGCCCGAGCAGCTCGAAGTCCTCTTCGACTACTTCGCCCGCGCTGCCGACGCCTATCAGGCGGCCGCCGAACAGCTACGGGCCGAGAGAGCCGAATGAGGCGTCGATGCGACGGCGCCGCGGGCGCCCCCGTCGCGCGATTGCGAGGGGGGCGCCCGCGGCGCCGTGTCGTGGTAGCGCCCTAGGCCAGGCGCGCCACGGCCAGGGACAGTGCGCGGTCGAGCGCCGCCTCGGCGTCGCATGGCACATCGGGCCGGACGCCGGTGCCCTCCCAGTTGGTACCCGAGACCGGGTTGACCGCTCGGGCGACGGGCACGCTGAGCTCCAGGTGCGGGTGGACCGTCCAGCCGTCGCGCGGGTGCGCGCCGCCCCGGGTGGCCTCCCCGACGACCTCGGCGCGCCCGAGCTGCTGCAGGTCGTAGGCCAGCTCCTCGGCCGCGGAGAAGGTGCTTCCGCTGGTCAGCACGTAGAGCGGCTTCTCGGCGCCGAAACGGGCACCCGGGACGAACGGCGGCGTCCAGGACTGCGCAGCCGCCTCCCCCTGTCGCGAGAGCATGGTGTTGAGGTGGGTGCGGCCGTCGAGCAGGTAGCCGCAGATGAAGGCGACCGTGTCCGGATCGCCGCCGGTGTTGCGGCGCAGGTCCAGGATGAGGGCGCGGGCGGGTGCCACCAGGGAGAGTGCCGCGGCCAGCGGCTGCGCCGCCCAGTCCAGCGGGAAGATCTTGGGTGCGATCTCCAGGACCGCGACGCCGGCGTCCAGCAGCTCGACCCGCGGAACGCCGCTCAGGGAGGCGTCGAATTCCCTCCGCATCGCGGCGAGGGCCGCCTCGCCCTGCTCGCGCGGCACCGGCACGGCGTGGTACTTGAGGGCCAGGTGCAGGTCGCCGTTGACCGACCTCAGGTCCGCGGTGACGGCTTCGGCCAGCTCCTCCGCGGTTTCGGCCCGGTAGAAGCCCTCGGCGCTCCGGCTCCGCAGCAGCGATGCCAGTTGCCGGGCGACGTCGGGGAACACGTAGTTCCCGGCGATCAGGTCGGCGATCGACTCGACGACGGCGACGGTGTCCAGCACGGGTGACGATGTGGTGGAGGTCATGGGAGGGAGTAGACCAGCGGCTTGCCAAAGCGTCAAACGGACTTAACGCTTGATCAGGTGAGCCAGCAACCAGGTGAAGAGATCCAGCGGATCAGCACCTCCCTCCAGCACACCGCCCTCGCCCACCCGATGCGCCAGCGCCTGCTCTTCGCCCTGAGCGCCCGGCCGTCGACGATCAGCCGGCTCGCCGCGCAGCTGGGAGCGAACAAGGGCAGCGTCTCCCACCACCTCGGGGTGCTCTGCGGGGCGGGGCTGGTCCAGGACGCGGGAACGCGACGGGTGCGCGGCGGCACCGAGAAGTACTACCGGCGGACCGCCGAGCGGCTCCTCGTCGCCGAACCGCAGGCCGAGGGGACGGCCGCGCTGCTCGGCGCCATCGCCCAGGAGTTGGAGCGCTCACCCGCCGACCACCTCCTGAGCGTGCGCCACATCCGGCTCAGCCCGGCCAAGGCGGCGCGGCTCGCCGAGGCGCTGGCCGCACTGGTCGACGAGACGGAGGAGGATCCGGAGGGCGAGCCGGTGCACGGTCTCCTGGTGACGCTCTACCAGCAGGCGGGCGCGTAGGACCGGTGGCGGTTCCGCCCGGCACCTCGCCCGGCCGGCACGCAGCCGAGGAGTCGTCGAGCGGGCCGATCAACGCGTCGAGGACCTGTGAACTCCCGGTCGCGGACGGGGGATCCTCCGGAGTGGCGCAGCGCGGCGCGGTCAGGCCACCGGCTCACCCGGGCGGGTCAGGTTGGTGCCGCTGCCAGGGTCGAAGACGTGGATCCGGGAGGTGTTGATCCACAGGTCCAGCCGGGCGCCCTCGGCGGCGCGTGTCGCGGTGTTCAGACGGGCGACGAGGCGGTGCTCGCCCATGCCGGTGTCCGCCCGGCCGGAGTCGGCGGCGATCTCGGCGAGCTCCTCGGAGTGGGCGGGGCCTCCGGTCTCGGTGAAGTGCACGTACACGTCGGAGCCGACGGATTCGCGGACGTCGACGGTGACAGTGCAGACGGGATCGCCGCCGCGGTCGTCGACGAGGGCGGCGTCCTCGAAGTCCTCCGGGCGGATGCCCACGATGACGTCGCGCGGCGCGTTCGCCTGCTCCAGCGCGCGGCGCGTGCGGTCGTCGACCGGGAGGTCGCCGAGGGAGGTGCGCAGGACGCTCTGTTCCAGGGTGGCGGCGAGGAAGTTCATGCCGGGCGAGCCGATGAAGCCGGCGACGAAGAGGTTCACCGGTGCGTCGTAGAGGTGCTGCGGCGACCCGACCTGCTGGACGACGCCCGAGCGCATGACGACCACCCGGTCGCCGAGGGTCATCGCCTCGACCTGGTCGTGGGTGACGTAGACGGTGGTGGTGCCCAGCCGCCGCTGGAGAGCGGCGATCTGGGTGCGCATCTGGACCCGGAGCTTGGCGTCGAGGTTGGACAGCGGCTCGTCCATCAGGAACGCCTTGGGGTCCCGGACGATGGCGCGGCCCATCGCGACCCGCTGGCGCTGGCCGCCGGAGAGGTTGGCCGGCCGGCGGTCGAGGTGCTGGGTCAGGTCGAGGATGCGGGCGGCCTCCTCGACCTTGGCCGCGATGGTGGCCTTGTCCACCTTGGCGAGGCGCAGCGCGAAGCCCATGTTGTCGCGGACGCTCATGTGCGGGTAGAGCGCGTAGCTCTGGAACACCATGGCGATGTCGCGGTCCTTGGGCGCGCGGTCGTTGACGACCTGTCCGCCGATGCTCAGGGTGCCCTCGGTGATGTCCTCCAGGCCCGCGATCATGTTGAGGGTGGTGGACTTGCCGCATCCGGAGGGGCCGACGAGGATGACGAACTCGCCGTCGGCGATGGTGAGGTTGAAGTCGCGGACGGCGAGCGCGCCGTCGGGGTAGCGCTTGGTGATGCCGTCGAGGACGATCTCGGCCACGGTTCGCCTTCCTGGTCCCGCCCGGTGGGGGGCGGTCTCATCCCTTGACTGCGCCGGCGGTGAGGCCGGCGACGATGCGGCGCTGGAACAGCAGGACGAAGATCACGATGGGGATGGTGATGACCACCGCCGCCGCGGCGATGGATCCGGTCGGCTGCTGGAACTGCGAGCTGCCGGTGAAGAAGGCGATGGCCGCCGGTACGGTCCTGGCCGAGGTGGTCGAGGTCAGCGAGATGGCGAACAGGAAGTCGTTCCAGCAGAAGATGAAGACCAGGATGCCGGTGGTGAAGACGCCGGGAGCGGCCAGCGGGGCGATGACCAGGCGGAAGGCCTGCCACGGGGTGGCGCCGTCCACCTTGGCCGCCTTCTCCAGGTCCCACGGGATCTCGCGGAAGAAGGCCGACAGGGTGTAGATCGCCAGCGGCAGCGAGAAGGTCATGTACGGGATGATCAGACCGATCCAGGTGTCGAAGATGCCCAGCGTGCGCTCGATGTTGAACAGCGGTGAGACCAGCGAGATCGGCGGGAACATGGCGATCAGCAGCGAGACGCCGATCAGCAGCCGCTTGCCGGGGAACCGCAGCCGGGCGACCGCGTAGGCGGCCATCGTGCCCAGGACGACGGCGATGGTGGTGGCGATCACCGAGATGCCGATCGAGTTGACCAGGGCGCGGGTGAACTCGGAGGTCTGGAAGATGCCCCGGTAGTTCTCCCACGTCCACTCGCGCGGGATGAAGTCGCCGTCGGTGAGGGTGCTCGGGTCCTTGAACGAGAGCGCCACGATCCACCACACCGGGAACAGTGCGTACAGGATGACGATCAGGTTGGCGAAGCCCCAGCTGGTCAGGGTACGGGTGTGGCTGCTCATCGGCGCTCCGGCTCGCCACCCGGCGCGGCGGCGCCGAAGACCTTGATGAAGACGAAGGCGATGACCGCGACGCAGAGGAAGATCAGCACCGAGATCGCCGACCCGATGCCCAGGTTCAGGGCGGTGAACAGGTTGTCGTAGCCGAGGATCGACACCGATCCGGTGTCGTTGGCGCCGCCGGTCAGCACGTAGATGTTGTCGAAGATGCGGAACGCGTCCAGGGTGCGGAACAGCAGGGCGACCAGGATCGCCGGTTTCATCAGCGGCAGGACCACCAGCCGCAGCCGCTGCCAGAACGTCGCGCCGTCCACCATCGCCGCCCGGACGGTCTCCTCCGGCACCAGGGCCAGGCCGGCGAGGAGGAGCAGGGCCATGAACGGCGTGGTCTTCCACACCTCGGCCAGGATGATCAGGCCGATCGCCTGCCACTGGTCGGTCAGCGGGGCGCTGCCCTCCGGCAGGAGCGCGGCGAGGTAGCCGACGCCGGGCGTCCAGGCGTACTGCCAGGAGTAGGCGGCGACCACGGTGACGATGCCGTACGGGATCAGGACCGCGGTGCGCACGGTGCCGCGGCCGAACACCGCGCGGTGCATCACCAGGGCGAGGGCCATGCCGAGCACCAGCTCGATCGCGACCGAGACCACGGTGATCAGCACGGTGACCCACAGCGCCTGCCACCAGAACGGCGAGGTGAGCACCGCGCCGTAGTTGGAGAGTCCCACCCAGTGTGCCTGCTGCGGGAACCGCAGGTCGTAGCGTTGCAGCGAGAGGTAGATCGCGTAGACGATCGGGTAGGCGGTGACGGCCAGCATCACGATGGCGGCGGGCGCGCAGAGCAGCAGGCCGAGCTTGCGTTCCTGACGGGCGCCCTCGGAGAGTTCCGCGGTCTTCTTCCCGGCCCGGTCGCCGAGTGCGGTGGCAGGTGTCACGGGATCAGCCCCTTGGAGCCGAGGGCGTCCTCGATCTGCCCGCGGAGGTCGGCCACGGTGCTCTCCGGATGGATGTCGGCGGGCGGTGAGAGGGTGTGCGAGATCGCGATGGACACGTTCTGGTAGGCGGGGGTCTGCGGCCGCACGCTGGCGTTGTCCAGCGCGGCCAGCACGTCCGCGGCGAACGGGTAGCTCTCGGTGAGCTCGGCCGCCTGGTAGAGGCTGCGCAGGGACGGCGGCAGGCCGCCCTTCAGCGCGTTGGTGAGCTGGTTCTCGCGGTCCCGCAGGCAGAGGGTGGCCTCGAACGCGAGGTCGGGGTGCCGGCTGTACGCGCCGACGGCCAGGTCGATCCCGCCGATGGTGACGGTGGCCGGCCGGTCGGGCAGCACCGACGGGTACGGCGCCCAGCGGAAGTGCTGGAACAGCTCGGGCTGGTTGGCCTTCATCGACGGGTAGACGAACGGGTAGTTGAGCTCGAACGCGGCCGTCCCCGACTCCATCGCCAGCCGGTTCTGGTCCTCCATCTGGTTGGGCAGCGAAGGGTCGGCGGCCGCCGACGTCGCGGTGTCGCGCATCACCTGCGCGGCCGCCACCGCCGGCGGGCCGAGTGACGGTGCCTGCGCGTCCGGCGTCAGGATGGAGCCGCCCGCGCTCGTGATCAGTGTGTTGAACCACACCGTCAGGCCCTCGTACTGGGCGCCCTGGATCTCCACGTAGTGCGGCTTGCCCTGCTTGGCCAGCGCGTCCGCCTGGGCCAGCATCTGCGCCCAGGTCCTCGGCGGGGTCGGCACCAAATCGTCCCGGTACCAGAGCAGCTGCGTGTTGGAGTTGTACGGCGCCGCGAACAGGCGTCCCTGCCAGGTCGCGGTCCGCACGGCCGCGTCCAGCGTGTCCGCGGTGGCCTGCTCCTTCATCGGCCCGGTCCACTCGCGGATCCAGCCGGCCTCCGCGAACTCCGCCGGCCAGGTCACGTCCAGACCGAGGATGTCCACCTCGGCGTCGTGCGCGGCCATCCGGCGCACCAGCTGCTGGCGCTGGCCGTCGGCGCCGCGCGGCAGCTTGTTGTAGTTGATGGTGTACCGGCCGCCGGACTGCCGGCCGCAGCGGTCGGCGGCCTGTTCGAGGGCCCCGGAGTCGTCCGGGAAGTTGTACCAGTTCAGCGTGACCGGTCCGCCCTGACCGCTGCTCCCGCAGCCCGTCAGGGTCTGCGCGAGCACGAACAGGCCCGCAGCGGCGGTGCACCACCGTGAGCGGAACCCGCGGATGACCGGCATCGCTCTCCCGGGACTGTGACGGACGGACTCGACGACGCTAGCCCGCCACGGTGCGCCACCGACGCGATGGCGCGCCCGCCACGCGGGGAGACCAGCCGGATGGAGGAGCCTTCGACGGGGCGGCACGTGCTCCTCAGTACTCGTTCTTCAGGACGAAGTACGAACCGCGGATGGTGCCGGCGAGCTTCGACCGCTGCCGGGCGAACTTGAACCGCGAGGCGAGCTCCTCGGGAATCTCCATCCCGTCCGAGAGCTTGAAGCCGACCGCCCGCTTCTTCGGGTCGTGGATGGTGTACATGACGTTGACGGAAAGGCCGCTCTCGTAGAAGACGTAGGCCATGCGGATGTCGTCGACCTGGAAGGCCGTGGCTTCGAGGGGGCGGGACGCGATGACGATCTCGCGTTCCTCCTTCAGGATCCGGTGCACCCAGTCGACGACCGTCGTCGCCTCGCTCGCGGGCTCCACCGTGAAGACGTGGTCGTACTTGTTCTTGAAGTAGCGGGCCTCGTTCGCCCGCAAACCGGCGAGCGCGGCTGCGACGGGCGACGACTCCAGTCCGACGGTCGAGACGGTCTCGAAATCCACGGTGTACGACATGCCGGATCCTTTCTCGGTGCCGCGGGTGGCCGACCGAATCGCCGGCCGGGCGCCGAGTGGTGGAGGCCGGTGTCCGCTCGTCGAAGCGGCGGGAAGGTGGGATGCGGTGATCGTATGCGGCGGCGGGGAGGATGACCGGTCGGCGGGGCGGCTGCGTGTCGGACTCGTTCCGGCGGCACCGGAGTGCTGTCCCGGGGGCCGCCCTGGCCCGTTCGCACGTCAGCGGGCCCCGGCCGGCGCGATCGGTGGGGTTTTCCGCCTCGGCGTGCTGCGCATTGGCCGGTTCTCGATGCTCCGAGGCTCGCGGTCGCTCGCGAACGCGCGGAAGCCGGGGGATATCCCCGGCATTCCGGGACGGGGGCGGCGGGGGGCCGACGGAATTCGGACAATCCGCCGTCGGCTGTTTGGGCGCCGGGGTACTTCGGCAGTGTGAATATTGAATGTTCTCCTGCGGTCCCTGCCCGCCGACCCTACCTCGGTGGCCGAAGGCAGAAAAGAGATGCCATGGACGATTTCGACGGCGAAACCTCCAAGCGCAACCCCGTCTTCTGCACCCTCGTCAACGCCCCCCTCGATCTCGATCGCGACGACCTCGGCCACCCCGATCACCCGGACCTCTGGCAGCGACTTCTCGCCGACCGGCGGCCCGTTCACCGGCGGGGTCTCCACTGCCCGCAATGCCTGACCGTTCGTGCTGTCCCGGCCTGGATGTACGTCTACGAACGCCGGGGAGTGCGCATCGCCGCGCACCACAACCCCCACCACGACGGCCACCGCGGAGAGAGCGACGAGCACAAGGCGTACAAGGAGCGCTGCGCGCGGGCGGCCGAGCGCGGCGGCCACACCGCGGAGGTCGACGCCGTGGGTGCCGACGGCAGGAGGCGTGCCGGTGTCCTCGTCACCGGCGCCGGGGGAAGGCAGTACGGATTCGAGGCGCAGCTCTCCTACATCACCGCGGCGACCGCGCGCAGCCGCGACGCCGCCGCGAGCGCCGACGGGATCACCACGGTCTGGCACACCGTGGACCCGAAGTCCCCGCTGATCGACGTCGTCCGCTGGACCCGCGCGGACGATCTGCCGGCAGCCGCGATACGCGACGACCGCCACCTGCTGGTCCGCGGTGGGGTACGGACCCTCGACCTGCAGCTCTGCGAGCGCATGCCCGCGCCGTGCCCCCGGCGCCGGCAGGGCAGCTGCGGGCGCCGCCATCCGCGGTGGGATCCGAGGCCGCGGCAGTTCGACGACCTCGTCCGGGACATCGCGGACGGCTCCTACGTCCCCCTCGCGGTGCAGGCCGGCCGTGCGCTGCACCGGTTCTGGGCGCCGGCCCCGGACCTGGAGACGTACCTCGACAGCGGTGGCACCCTCGCCGAGGAGGATCACCCGGGACGGGCGACGACGGCCCGGAGTGCCACCCGCAGGGGGCGGCCGCGAGACGCGCAGTGCGTCGTGGACCGGGTCGTGCGACGCAGGCGGCGCTTCGAGCCCGTGCCACCGCGGGACGGGGGCGATGCCATCTGGCTTCCGGCGGCCGGCGTCGCCGTGCCGATCCCCCGACCGCCCCTGGTCTCGGTCCGCGAGGGGGTCTGTTCGGCGGGCCGTACGCACTGCGGGGCCGAGGCCCGGCTCTACCCGGCCGGCTGGCTCTGCGATGCCCACCGGCCGGGCGCGAATCGCCGGTAGCCGGTAGCCGGTAGCCGGTAGCCGGTTGGCGGTTGGCGGTTGGCGGTTGGCGGTTGGCGGTTGGCCGGTGGGCGGTCGGTGGTCGACGGGCCGCGGGCCGGTCCGTCGTGGTCCGGGACCTGCCGGCGCTCTGCCGGGAGCCGGGCGCTACCGGCCGAGGGCGGCGACCTTGCGGAGGAGGACGGCGCGCTCGCGGCTGTTGCCGCACAGGCGGGCGGCGAGTTCCAGCTCCGTCCTGGCCTCGGTGGTGCGGCCGAGCCGGGTGAGGAGCTCGCCGCGGACGCTCGGGAGGAGGTGGGAGCCGGACAGACGGCCGGCGGCGACCAGCTCGTCGACGATGTCCAGCGCCTCCTGGGGGCCCGTCGCCATGGCGACGGCGACCGCCCGGTTGAGTTCGACGACGGGGGAGGGGGCGACCCGGCCGAGCGCCTCGTAGAGGAGCACGATCCGCTCCCAGTCGGTCTCGGCGACGGACGGAGCCTCGGCGTGGCAGGCGGCGATGGCCGCCTGCAGGCCGTAGGGGCCCAGGCCGCGCCCGGCGGCCGTCGCGCGGTCGATCGCCGCCAGGCCGCGCCGCACCGCGGAGCGGTCCCACAGCCGCCGGTCCTGGTCCTCCAGCAGGACCGCCTCGCCGTCGGGGCCGGTGCGCGCGGGGAAGCGTGCGGCGGTGAGCTCGAACAGCGCGAGCAGCCCGAACACCTCCGGCTCGTCGGGCAGGAGGGAGGCCAGCGTCCGGGCCAACCGGATCGCCTCGTAGGCGAGATCGGGCCGCAGGAGCCGGTCGCCCGTCGTCGCCGTCGAGCCCTCGGTGAAGATCACGTAGAGCACGCTCAGGACGCCGCCGAGCCGCTCGCGCCGCTCCGCCTGCGGTGGCAGCTCGAAGGGCACCCCGGCCGCCGAGATCGTCCGCTTCGCCCGGGTGATCCGGGCCTGGACGGTCGGCACGGGCACCAGGAACGCACGGGCGATCTCCGCGCTGGACAGGCCGGCGACCACGCGCAGGGTCAGCGCCGCGCGCGCCTCGGGCGAGAGCACGGGGTGGCAGGACACGAAGATCAGCGCGAGGACGTCGTCCTCGATCCGGTCCGGGTCCCAGGGCAGCTCGTCCGACCGGTCCGCCGGGGGCTCGGCCCCGGAGCTCGCCCCGCCCTCGCCGAGCCGGTCCGCCAGGGCGGCGTACCGGTCGTCGAGGGCGGCGCGGCGGCGGAAGTGGTCGATGGCGCGCCGCCGGGCGGTGGCCAGCAGCCAGCCCACCGGGTTGGCTGGCCGGCCGTCGCGGGCCCAGGCCACCAGGGCCTGGGCCACGGCCTCCTGGGCGACGTCCTCGGCGAGGTCGAAGTCCCCGGTGTAGCGGGTGAGGGCGCCGACGATCCGTGCGGACTCGATGCGCCAGAGGGCGTCGACCGCCCGCCGAGCCGATTCGGCGCCCGGTGGGCGGTCATCCGGCGCGCCGGGGCGGTGTGCGCCGTCGCCCGGTGCGCCGTCCGCGGTCACGGGTGTCAGAGCTGGCCGGTCCGCTCGCGCCATGCCCGCTCCCTGATGATCCACTCGTTGTCCTGCGGGAACTCGTCGATCCCCGGCACACGCCGGATCTCGATCTTCGTGCCGGGGAAGGGCGGCAGCCGCTTGGCCCACTCGACCGCCTCGTCCTTGGACGCCACGTCGAGGATGTAGAAGCCGCCGAACAACTCCTTGGTCTCACCGTACGGGCCGTCGGTGACCACCGGGGTCTCCCCGCCGAGGTCGACCACCACGCCCTGCGCGGCGTCGTCGAGGCCCTCGGCGGCGACGAGCACGCCCGCCCGGATCAGCTCGTCGTTGTAGCGGCCCATCGTGGCGAGCATCTCCTCGAAGGGCGTCTCCATCATCTTCGCGAGCGACTCGTCGGTGCCACGCATGATCAACATGTACTTCGCCATGGCTGTTCTCCTTCGTCCGGAGGGGCGGTGTCCGACCCTCTCTATCCCAGGTCGAACGGCGCGGCCGCGGATCGACACGACGGGGGAATTCGGTGCCACCGGTTTTCCGTCCTTCGCCACCTCGGGCTGCTGCCGTGCCCCGCAGGCGGCCGACTCCGGGGCGCGACGCCCTTCAGCGGCTCCCGACGAGCGTGGCGGAGCGGGTCACGGGGGCACGCCGAAGACGGCCACGGCGCCGTGCTGCCGGGGGCTTCACGCCGACCCCGGACGCCACTGCGGGTCACGACCGGTGAAGGCGAGCAGCCGGTCGGTCCGGCCGGCCTCGGCGGGGACGTCGACCGCGGGGCCGTACTTGCCGAAGTTGTCGCGGACGAAGTCCACGGTCTGCCGGGCGGGGGTCTCCAGGCGCTCGGCCATGGACTCGGTGAGCGGGAGGTCCTGGCCGGTGGCCCGCGCGATGTCCCACGCGTGGACGGCGGCGTCGAGCGCGGCGACCGCGGTGCCGACGTCGGCGGGCATGGGGCCCATCGGCGTCGGCACGCTCTCGGCCTCCCGCACCGACTCCCACGCCTTCATCGCGGCACTCAGCACCGTCTCCAACTGGGCCGCGGCGGCGCGGCCGTCGGACGCCAGTGCGTCCTCCGGCTCGAACGGGTCGCCCGCCGGGGGCTCCCCGGTGATCTGCATGACCAGCGCCTGCTGGTCCAGCCGCGCGTGGTGCAGGATCTGGCGCACCGTCCACTCGCTGCACGGCGTCCTCGCGCCCCAGGCCTGCTCCGGTACGCCGCGCACCGCGGCCAGCAGGTACTCGTGCGCCTCGGCCAACAGCTTGAACCCGTCGACGGACATGCGTTGTCTCCCCCGATGTCGAGATGATCGGAATCACAGCGGTAACGAGAACGTTCACCCCCACCCTAGGACCCACCACTGACACGTCGTAAGGCCATCCCGCGACGGTTTCGGAGAGGGTGCCGGGTGCACGGGTGACGCGGCGGCTCCGACTGCGCCCGGCCCGTTGGCCGGTGCGATGTTCACCGAAGGGCGTCGAGGGTGTCGCCGTGGCGGCTCCCCGTCCGTAGGATCGGGCCTGCCGCGCAGGGGAGGCGGGCCTGGTGGGCCGCGCCGGGGGAGGGAGGCGCCGCAGTGCGATTCGCCGGTGTGGGTCTGACGCGCGAGGGCTACCGGATCGCCGTGGTGGACGCCGACGGACGACCGGCCGGTCCGCCCGAGACGCACCGGCGCTGCGCCGTGGAACGGCCGGTGGCCCGGCTGGTCGCGCTGGCGCGACGGGCGCCCGGCGGCTTCGCGGTGGTGGTCGACAGCGCCAACGGCATCCTCGACGCCGCCCTGGTGGCGGCCGGCGTCGCCGTCCTCCGGGCCGACCCGCCGCTCCTCGTGGATGGTCGTGTCACGGCGGAGGCCCTGGCCGAACTGGGCGCCTCGCGGCCGGAGTCGCTGGTGGCGCTCGCGGGCGGAGGCTGGACGCTGAGCGGGCGCGAGGAGGAGATCCGCGCCGCCGAGGCGGCCTGCGCACCGGTCGAGCGCACGCTCGGGGCGCAGGGGCGACTCCTGCGCGGGGGGGAGGGGACGGCGCCGGTGGTGGCGCTCACCTTCGACGACGGCCCGCACCCGGAGCACACCCCGCGGATCCTGGACGTGCTGCGCCGGCACGAGGCCCCGGCCGCCTTCTTCTGCATCGGCCTGCACGCGCTGGCGTACCCCGGCGTGGTGCGCCGAGTCGCCGCCGAGGGCCACACACTGGGGAATCACACCTGGTCGCACGCCTACCTGCCGGATCTCGGCCCGATCGGGCTGCACCGTCAACTGTCCTTCACCGCCGAGGCGATCGCGGCGGCGACCGGGGGTGGCCCGGTGCCGTGGCTGCGGCCCCCGTACGGCGGGCGCAGCCCCGAAGTGCTGGAGCGGGTGGCGGAGTCGGGGCTGACGACGGTGCTGTGGGACGTCGAGACCAACGACTGGGCGCGACCCGGGCCGGAGGTCGTCACCGAACGCGTGCTGCGGCAGGTCCGGCCCGGCTCGGTCGTGCTGATGCACGACGGCGGTGGCGACCGGTCCCGGACCGCGGCCGCCCTGCCCGCGGTGATCACGGGCCTGCGCGAACGCGGCTACCGGTTGGTCGCGCTGGAGGAGTTGGCGGCCGAACGTACTGCAGCGCGGCGGGCTGCTGCGGCGAGGCACCCGTGAGGGGGTGGTCCCGGATCCGGTGACAGCGACGGGCGGTCGGGGCCCGTGGCGAGGCTGTACCGGATCCGCGGCTCCGACCAGCGGGCGCCGCACGGCGGCTGGGCGGGCGACGACGCCCGGAGCCGGCGGGGGAGGCGGCAGGTCGCGTGAGGGCTGCCCTTGCGGCCGCCGACAATTCGCTTGCGTCCGGCTCGGGACCGGATATGCTGTGCCGGTCCTCGTGATTGCCGTGCTCGGAGCTCCTCTCCGCGCGGTGGCGGACGAGGTTTCGACGAAGAGGAGGTGTGTCCGAATGGTTGCCGCCCTGTCGCGGCGCGCCTTCGTGTGCGCGCCCTACGCCACTCTCTTCCGTCATTCGCCCACCGGCTGACGACGCGCCATCCTCGGCGCCGCGGTGGGCCGTTCCTCTGGAGCCACCGCAGTGCGCGAGCGTTACACCGACAGCGATTCCTTCTCCCGTATCCGCCCCAAGGGCGGCCCCCGGCGCGGCCGCCGGTCCGAGCGGTTCGACGACGCCGAGTCCCGGTACCCCGAATTCGCCTCCTTCGAGGCCGAGTTCACGCAGTTCGACGAGGCTGCCGGGACCGGCGAGGCCGCCGACTTCCACGAGTACCCCGGGTACGCCGAGTACCCCGTCCACCCCGAGGACGCCGGCGTCCTCCCGGCCCCCGCCGCCGACGGTCCGGCGGAGGGCGACCGCTGGTCCACCTGGGACCAGTCCACCCCGACCGAGAAGGGGCCGGAACCGCGCCCCGACTGGGTGGTCACCGAGCTGGCCGCGGTCGACACCGAGCTCGGGATCGTCAAGACCGGCAAGGAGGCCGACGTCTTCCTGCTGGAGCGCGGAGTCCCGGGCACCGAGCGGCGCACGCTGATGGCCGCCAAGCGCTACCGCGACGCCGCCCACCGGATGTTCCACCGGGACTCCGGCTACCTGGAGGGCCGTCAGCACAAGGAGTCCCGGGTGAGCCGGGCGATGGCCAAGCGCACCGCCTTCGGCCGCGAGGCCATCGCCGGTCAGTGGGCGGCGGCCGAATTCGGCGCGTTGTGCCGCCTCTGGTCGGCCGGTGCAGCCGTCCCCTACCCCGTGCAGATCACCGGCACGGAGATCCTGATGGAGTTCGTCGGCACCGCCGACGGCACGGCCGCGCCCCGGCTCGCGCAGCTGCGCGCCGAGGAGGTGGACGTCGAGGACCTCTGGGAGCAGCTCGGCCGCAGCCTCTCGGTGCTCGCCGCCGACGGCTTCGCACACGGCGACCTCTCGGCGTACAACATCCTGGTCCACGAGGGCCGGCTGGTGATCATCGACGTGCCGCAGATCGTGGACGTCATCGCCAACCCGCGCGGGCGATCGTTCCTGGAGCGGGACGTGCGCAACGTCGGGGCCTGGTTCGTCTCCCGGGGCCTGGCCGAGCGGCGCGTCGGCGAGCTGGTCGGCGAGCTGGCCTTCGACGCGCGGCTGGGGTAGCCGGTCCGCGCGCGAGCGGCGGGGCGGGCCGCCGGTCCCCGGCGCGGGACCGGCGGCCCGGCCTCACCCGCCTGCGGCCCGGCCTCGCCCGGCCTCACCCGCCCCCGGCCGGGCCTCACCCGACCTCACCCGCCCCCGGCCTCCCCGCCCCGGCCGGCATCGCGCCGTACCGGGCCGGGGGCTGCGGCGCACCGCCCGCTGCGGGGCGCGCGTCCTCAGGCGAGGTCGACCAGGCCGCGGTACTCCTCGCTCCACAGGTCCTCGTCCGCGTCGGGCAGCAGCAGGACGCGGTCCGGCCGCAGCGCGTCGACCGCCCCCGCGTCGTGGGTGACCATCACGATCGCCCCCGGGTAGGTGCCGACCGCGGCCAGCACCTCTCCCCGGGAGGCGGGGTCGAGGTTGTTGGTCGGCTCGTCCAGCAGCAGGACGTTCGCCCCGGAGTGGACCAGCCCCGCCAGGGCCAGCCGGGTCCGCTCCCCGCCGGAGAGGACGCCGGTCGGCTTGTCGGCGTCGTCCCCGGAGAACAGGAACGCGCCCAGCACGTGCCGGGCCTCACCGTCGCTCAGGTGCGGTGCGGCGGCGGCGAGGTTCTGCCGGACGGTGCGCTCCCGGTCGAGCGTGTCGTGCTCCTGGGCGAAGTAGCCCAGACGCAGACCGTGCCCGCGGACCACCCGTCCGCCGTCCGGCCGTTCCGCACCGGCCAGCAGGCGCAACAGCGTGGTCTTGCCGGCGCCGTTGAGTCCCAGCACCACCAGCCGGCTGCCGCGGTCCACGGCCAGGTCCACCCCGGTGAGGACCGGGCGGCCGCCGTAGGACTTCGCCAGGCTGATGGCGCCCAGCGGCGTCCGGCCGCACGGGGCCGGCTCGGGGAGCCGGATCCGGGCCACCTTGTCGGTGCGCCGCACCGGCTCCAGTTCGGCGAGCATCCGGTCCGCGCGGCGGGCCATGCTCCTGGCCGTGACGGCGGTGGCCGAACGCGCCTTCATCCGGTCCGCCTGCGTGTGCAGCGCGGCGGCCTTGCGCTCGGCGTTCGCCCGCTCCCTGGCCCGGCGGCGGGCGTCGGCGTCCCGCTGCGCCAGGTAGCCGGACCAGCCGGTGTTGTGGATGTCGATCGCCGCCCGGGTGGCGTCCAGGTGGAAGACCCGGTTGGTGAGGTCGGCGAGCAGCCCGGTGTCGTGGCTGATCACCACCAGGCCGCCCCGGTGGCGCAGCAGGAAGGTGCGCAGCCAGGTGAGCGAATCGGCGTCCAGGTGGTTGGTCGGCTCGTCCAGCAGTAGGGTCCCGCCCTCGCCGGCGAACAGGATCCGGGCAAGCTCCGCCCGGCGCTTCTGCCCGCCGGACAGTGCTCCGACCGGTTCGCCCAGGGCGTGCTCCGGCAGCCCGAGACCGGCGGCGACCCGGGCCGCCTCGGCCTGGGCGGCGTAGCCGCCGCCGGCCTGGAACGCGGCCTCGGCGCGGGTGTAGGCGTCCATCGCCCGCTCCAGCGCCGCCGCACCGCGGGCGTCGGCCATCGCGGCCTCGGCCGCGCGGAGCCCGCGCAGGCTGTCGTCGAGCCCGCGCACGGACAGGATCCGGTCGAGGACGGTGACGGACGGGTCGGCGGCGTGCGAGTCCTGGGGGAGGAAGCCGACCGGCCCGGTCCGGGTGATCGCCCCCGCAGCGGGCGCCGTGTGGCCGGCGAGGGCGGTGATCAGGGTGGTCTTGCCCGCGCCGTTGCGGCCGACCAGGCCGATGCGGTCGCCGGGGGAGACGGTGAAGGAGATGTCGGACAGCAGCAGGCGCGCGCCGGCGCGCAGCTCGACACCGCGAACGGTAAGCATGGGGTAACGCTCCGAAATAGCAGGAGGACACACTTCTGGCGTGGAAGCGGGTCCTCGGCTAGGAGATTCGGGGCGTAGACATGCGACCACGGTAACAAGCGGGCGCGCCGCCGCGCACATGACTTTCGTGCGCTGCGGTGGTGCCGTTGCTGCTGCCGTTGCCGTTGCCGTTGCCGTTGCCGTTGCTGCGCGGGTGCGGGTGCGGGTGCGGGTGCGGGTGCGGGGCACCGGACCGCTCCCTTCCACCGCGAGCCGGTGACCTCCCGCGGACACCCTCGGGATCGCCCCGGCACACCGGTGTGAAAGGGTCGGCGCCCGGAGACGAGGAGGCGCCGATGCAGGGGAGCGAATCCGGGGCCGTGGGCGGCCCCGACAACGGGTCGGCCCCTGGGGGTGCCCCCGGGCCGGGGAACGGGGTGCTGCCGGGGAGCGGGGCTGCCCCGGGTGGACGGGTCCTGGTGGTGGACGACGACGCGGCGATCCGGCGCAGCCTGGAGCGCGGTCTCCGCCTGAGCGGCTTCTCGGTGGCCCTCGCCGAAGATGGCGAGACGGCGCTGGCCCGGATGCCCGCCGACGCGCCGGACGTCCTGGTCCTCGACGTGTCGATGCCCGGGGTCAGCGGCGCCGAGGTCTGCCGCAGCCTGCGCGCCCGCGGCGACGACATCCCCGTGCTGATGCTCTCGGCGCTGGACGAGCCCGCCGACCGGGTCGCCGGACTGCAGGCCGGCGCCGACGACTACCTCGTCAAGCCGTTCGCGCTGGAGGAACTGGTCCTGCGGCTGCGCGCCCTGCTGCGCCGGCGCCCGCCGCAGCCGGACGACCGTGTGCTCGCCGGTCCTCTCACCATCGACCCGGGCACCCGCCAGGCCCGCCTGTACGGCGAGGAACTCAGGCTCACCCGCCGGGAGTTCGAGCTGCTCACCCACCTCGCCCGGAACAGCGGCCTGGTCCTCTCCCGTGAGCAGCTGCTGGAGCGCGTCTGGGGCTACGACTTCGACGTCCGCAGCGACGCCGTCGACACCTTCGTCAGCTACCTGCGGCGCAAGACCGAGGCCGGCGGGCGGCCCCGGCTCATCCACACCGTCCGGGGCGTCGGCTTCGTGCTGCGGCTGCCGGACGGAGCCGACCGTCCGTCCGACGGCGCCCACCGGGTGTCGGGGCCGAGCGGGACCGGTCCGCGGTGAGGCTCTCCACCCGGATCGCGCTCTGGGCCGCCGCAGTGGTGCCGCTGCTGGTGGTGCTCGCCGGCCTCCTGCTCCTGCCCCTGGTCGGCCGCGACCTGCGGCACCAGCAGGACGCCCGGCTCAACGACCGCGCGGCCGCCCTCCTGCCCGGCGTACGGGCGCTGGTCGCCGCCGACAGCAAGGGCCGCCCCAAGGCCGAACAGAACCAGCAGCGCAAGGTGGTGGACGCCGCCCTCGACCTCGGCGTCCGGGTGACCGGCGCGGACGGCACGGTCCTGCTCTCCGTCGGCCCGCAGCCCGACGGACCCGGGGTCTTCCCGGCCACGCCCGGCGGCCCGGTCACGGTGCGGGAGCACGGCACCGCCTGGCGGGTCCTCACCGTCGCCGTCACCACCGCCGGCGGCGCGAACGGAGGCGACGCCGGCACGGCGGGCTCCGGCCTGCTCCGGGTGGTCACCCCCACCGGGCCGGCGGACCGCGAGGCGGCCGTGGTGCGGCGGCGCGTCCTGCTGGTCGCGCTGCTGTCGGCGCCGGTCTCCGCGCTCATCGGCTTCGCGCTCGCCGAGCGGGCCACCGCCCCGCTGCGCCGCCTCAGCCGCCGCGCCGCCGTCCTGGACCCGGCGGGACCGGCCCCGTCGGGCGGCGCCGGTCCCGCAGGCGGTCCCGCAGGCCGTCCCGCAGGCGGGTCGGGGGACGGCCCCGGCGGTCACGGCTTCGTGGCCGAGCGGACCGGGACCGCCGAGGTGGACGAGCTCTCCGCGGCCCTCGCCCTGTTGCTGACCCGCTACGACGAACAGGCCCGGCGCACCGCCCAGGCCCTGGACACGGCCCGCTCGTTCTCCGCCGACGCCTCGCACGAGCTGCGCACCCCGCTGATGAGCCTGCGCACCAACCTCGACGTGCTGGCCGCCCACCCCGACCTGCCTGCCGCCGAACGGGCGGAGATCGTCGCCGAGCTGCGGGAGGACCACACCCGGCTGCTCGACCTGCTCACCGCGCTGAGCACCCTGGCCCGGGGCGACCTCGTCCAGCTGGACGCGTTCCAGCCGGTCGACCTCGCCGAACTCGTCGACGCCGCAGCCGAGGAGGCCCGGCGCCGCCACCCGGGTGCCGGGTTCACCGTGGAGGCCCCGGAGGAGATGCGGGTGTTCGGTTGGGAGTCCGGCCTGCGGATCATGCTCGCCAACCTGCTCGGCAACGCCGCCGTGCACGGACGCACGGCCCAGGCACCGGCGCGCGTCACCGTGCGGCTCGCCGCCGCGGGCGGCCAGGCGCGGCTCACCGTGGACGACACCGGCCCGGGCGTCCGGCCCGAGGACCGGGAGGCCGTCTTCCATCGGTTCCAGCGCCGTCGCGACAGCCCCGGCTCGGGCCTCGGGCTCACCCTCGTCGCCCAGCAGGCCGCCCTGCACCGCGGCACGGTGGGCATCACCGTACCGCCCGGTGGCGCCGGCTGCCGGGTCGAGGTGACGCTGCCGCTCCCGCGCCCGGACGCGCCGACCGTCGAGCTGCCCGCCCGGCGGGACTGGATCGCCGCCCGGGTCCGCTGAGCACCCGTCGGCTGCGAAGGGGGGCCGTCCCCGTTCCACAGGGATTCCACAAGAAGCATCCCTACGCTCCTGGTCACCACCTCCGGTCGGCCGGGCCCGCAACCGGCCGACCGGGGGCCCTCGACGGAGAAAGGACGATGCCTCATGCCCGCTGCCAACCTCCTCCCCGCCGGCCGCCGGATCGCCGCGCTCGGCGCCCTCGCCCTGGCCGGCTCGCTGCTCGTCGCCGCGCCCGCCCAGGCCGACGGCGGCAACGGCTCGCCGTCGGGCGCCCCGGCTGCCGCGACGACCCCGAAGGGCGACGGGGCCAAGGGCATCTGCAAGCGGCTGCCCAGGACCGAGGAGCGTGTCACCAAGGCGCTGAACCGCCTCAACGGCGACGCCACCGTGGTCGGCTCGGTCGCCCGGCTGGAGCAGCGGGTCGCGAACGCCAAGGCTGCCGGCCACACCGAGATCCAGACCTACCTCAGCGACCGTCTGACGGCCCGCAAGGCCATGGTCACCACGCTGCAGACCCGGCAGAAGGACCTCAAGTCCGTGGCGACCTGGTGCGCCGCCCAGGGCGAAGGGTCCGGCAAGTGAGCCGCCGCCCCGCTGCGGCACTCGCCGCCGTCCTCCTGGCCGGGGCCGCCCTGCTCACCGCCTGTGGTCCCGCCGGCGGCGACGGGGACGCCAAGTCCGGCCGGGCCGACAGCTCCCAGGTCGACGACATGCAGCAGAAGCTGGACGCCGCCGAGAGCGCCGCCGCCCAGGCCGACGCCGACGCCACAGCCGACAACGGCTGACGCGGGGGCGCCCCTCGACAGGACAGCCCGGCCGAGGGGGCCGGGCTGTCCTGTCGGCGCCTTCAGCGTGGGTGGTTCCTGCGCCAGAACCGCCAGCCCCGCAGGCCGCCCGACCCCGGTCCGCCCGACATCACGGTGGCGTCGACCAGACTGGCTGACAGATCCTGCCTGCCCAGCCCCTCCAGGACCCGCCCGATCTCGGCCAGGTCCTCCCGGCGGGAAACAGTGGTCGCCGTGACCGCCCACCCGAGGTGCCCGTCGAGGCCGAGAAGACCGAGGTGGTGAAGGAAGAAGGCGACCTCCTCCGGCCGCCGGCGCCAGCAGTAGGACTCGATCAGGCGGTCGCGGATCGTGGGCGTCACCCTCGCTTCGACCAGGCTCAGGACCAGCTGCGCCATCACCGCGCCAGTTCGGTCCCGGGTCACGAGTCCGTCGACCAGCAACTCGACGCTGCGCCGGTGCCCGGCCTGCAGTAGCCTGCCGATCAGATCGGCCGTCGTCCCCTGCGCCAGCGCAGCGTCGGCGATCAACGTCGCCGCGCGACGCGCGTCCTCCTCCGCCGGGGCCTTGAGCAGCTCGACAATCCTGGTGACCGGCTCGTCGGAGATGATGTGGCCGACGATCTGTTGCGCCTCCCGGACCCGCGTCCTCCTGATCAGCCCTCGAAGGATCACCACCAGTTCGGTGGACGGCCGGGCTGCGGCGATGATCCTCCGAAGTTCCGCCTGCTGCGACCCCTCGGGCAGCTCGCTCCGCCGGGCCAGGTCCTCCGACCGGCCGGTCGGTGGCGGTGCCTCGCGCGCGGGCCGCCGGCCGGCGAGCGCGACCAACAGGTCGACGACGTCCTGGGACGACCGGTACAGGACCGCTGCGCCCAGAGCCGCCCGGGCGGTGCCCACCAGGGAGGCAAGTTCATGTATCGGGCGATCCGCTCCGGTCGCGCGCAGCAGCGCGGCACGGACGGCCGCCGGGAGCCTTCCGTGCAAGCCCCGGTACCAGTCGCTGACCTCTGTCTCCGGTGGGGCGTTGTCGAGGAGCACGGCGGCGTACCCGTGCCAGCCGAGGTCGTTCAAACGTATCCAGGTGGCGGGGGCGTCGGCTGTCCGTGCAAGCGCCCAGAGGACGGGGAAGGCGGCCTCCGCCGCCTCGCGGCGGTGCAGGTAGGTGAGGAGCTCCATCGCCCGGGAGGACGACAAGTTCGAGGCCAGGACGCCGAGCACTGCCCAGCGGACTCCCGCACCCTGCCCGTCCAGAACGATGAACAGCCGTCCGAGCGCCTCGACGGACCCGGTCCACGGCGCGGTCTTCAACACGACTTCGGCCAGCGGCTCCTGCCGTCCTGTGAACAGTTCGGCCAGCAGCGCCAGGCACCGCTCCAGGGATTCCCTCCGTGTGAAGCACTCGGCGAACCGTAGGTCCGCGGGCCCCACCGCGCGGAGCGTCCGCAGCACCTCGGCGACCTCCGCCACCGGCCGCTCTGCTGCCGCCTCGCAGACGGCGGCGAAGAGTTTCGGCAGCGCCGGGGCCGCCATGAACTCCGTGATCAGCTCCGCCACCGCCTCCGGCGGCCGAGAACGCGCTGCCTCGTCGAGAACGGCTGCGGCCTCCTGCTCACCGCCGATCCGATGGACCTCCGTCAGCAGTTCCCTCAACTCCGAGATTCGGATGGGCGGTTCGGCCTGGATCGTGCTCAGCACGTACCGGCTGCTCTGCCCGACGCCGCTGGTCCGGGCTGCGCGGAATAGCGCGGGAGCATGGGCCCGGACGGCCTCGGTGAGGCGCTCGCCGGGCCGGCGCTCAGGGTTACCGGCGTGCAACTCCTTGAGCAGCGATCCGGCCTCCTCGTCCGGTCTGGCCCGGAGGAACGCGCCTACCAAGGTGGTGACGGAGACCGGCACACGGGTGTTCGTCGGTCGAGTGTCGAGCGCGAGCAGGAGCTCCGCCACCCTCGCAGGTGAGGAGCGCTCGACCAGCCCGACGAGGAGTTCGGTGCCGGCGGCGGCCGACTGCTGGTTGCCCGTCCGATAGCCGTCCCCGACCAGCTTCGTGGCCAGTGCGACCAGCTCCGCCACCGGCCGCTCCTCGTGCGCGTCGGCCAGCAGGTGTCGGCTGAGGTTCGGCTTCGACGAGGCCAGCAGGGCTTCGGCCACGGAGCCGAGGCCTTCGGTGTCCCGCTCCCTGGACGCCCATCTGAGGAGCAGGGCCGCCCGCTGCTGCTGGCCCCGGGACTCCAGCCAGTTCACGACGCCCGCCAGCCGATCCGTATCCGGACTCTTGGCGAGGTGCTGGAGCAGCAGCTCCTCACCGCAGTTCCAGTGCCGCAAGATGAGTTCGGCGAGCACATCGAGCAACGTCCCGTCGTCGCACGTGGCGAGGACAGCCAGCGCCAGAGGGGCACCGATGAGCCTACGCAGCTCCTTTCGCCCGGACAGCTCCAGCAGCTCGCCGAGTCGAGCCGGAGGCCGCGGAACCGCGATGATCCGCTTCAGGAGCACGGACCGCTCCGTGTCGCCTGTCTCCGCCAGCATGCTCAGCAGATCCGCCGCGGGCCGCACACGGATCAGGGATTCCTGGAGGCTGTCAACAACGGCGGGGAGTTGGCGATGGTCGAGTGCCTCGAAGAGCGACGCGAGCTGCTGCTGCGGATACCCGTCGGCCAGCGCCGAAACGGCGGCGTCGACAGGGCGGGTGCCGTCCCCGTCGTGCCCGTCGAGCTCCGCGACCCCTCCGAGGAATTCCGCCACCTGTGGTGCGGAGGCCTGGCACACCGCCGCGAATAGCGGCGGCAGCAGTTCGGCCGGTCCACGGTTGCAGAGTGCGGCTGCGAGTTCCGCCGCCGTGGCCGGGCTGAAGGGGGTGACTGCGCAAACCGTGATGGCCACGGCGTCCACCTCTGCGCCGCGGTCGACCAGACCCTCCAGCACTTCGTGGCGTTGTGGCGGGTCGAGCCGGGCGCACTCCTCATGAGCCGTGCGAAGGTGCTGGACCTGACCGGCTTGCCGCAGGGCGATCAGCAAGTGGTGCCGGTTGGAGCGGTGGGCGACTGCGGCCCGGAGCACGATCGCGGCTTGCTCGTCGAAGCCGGGCCGTGATTCCCCGGAGGCCAACCACGGGACGAGCCGGTCGAGCGGACTCGTCGCGAGTGCCGTCAACGCCTCCTCGTACATTGCTGTCTGATCCGACCGGACCAGTAGCTCGATGAGGTCCTCCGTCCCTTGAGGCCCGTACCGGGCGGATGCCTCCAGTACCAGCTCGTTCGCCTCCGTCCGCAGGCCTTCGGCGGTCAGTGACGCCAGCAGTGCGGGCAGGTCCTCCAGCGGTCGAGGCTCCCTGAGTACCTCCGCCGCCTCGGCGGCGAGCTCGGCCCGGTTGAGGCGCACCACGCAGGCGACGAGGCCGGCTGCCGGCAGCCCGCCGAGCGCGCGGATCACCGCCGTGCGCAGTTGCTCCCTCGTCTCGGGCGGCAGTTCGGCCGCGGCGAGCGCGAGCAGCAGGTCGTCGGCAGGGCGCGTGAGGGCAGCCGACTCCAGCAACCGGCACGCGACCGCGGCCCGCCCGGTCCTGCACAGGGCCCCGGCCACGTCCATCATCGCCTCGACGGGTCGCCGCTCGGCCGCCGCGGCCCACATGGCCGCGACCGCGTCCGGGCTCAGCGTGGAGTTCTCGGAGCTCAGGGCGAGCAGGTCGGCGGTGCGGCCGACGGCCGCGAACTCCGCCAGGAGTTCGGTCCTTCCGGAGGACAGCACCTGACGGAGGGCACGCCCCAGAAGCTGCCCGAGGTCCGTGCGGAGCGGTGGTGCGGCCAGCGGCTGGAGAACCGGTGCCGGCTCGCTCCCGGCGGGAACCGGCGGGCGGTCGAGCGGACCGGCGATGTTGCGTAGCGGCGGGCCCGCGACCAGGAACTCCGTGTGGTCGACGTCGGTGAGCACCCGGATGCGCTGGGGCCTGCCGTCCTTCCCGTACCGGTGATGGAACTCGTCGATCCGCGCCTGGGTGTCCAGTCTCAGCTGCTCCAGATTCAGTGCGCCGTCGTGCGCGAGCAGCGCATCCAGGACGGCGCGTGAGAACAGGCTGAACGAGCCGTCGCCCGATCGCCGCCCGGGCCGCCCGGAGCCGACGAAGAGCGCGCTCTAGGCGGGCGAACAGGCGTACAGGTGGGCGACCTTCCGGCCCGCGACGATGAGGGCCTTCCGGCTGGCCCAGCCGACCGTGCCACCCATCGAGTCCTGCTGCACGCCCTCCCGGCAGGCGTCGATCAGGAACAGCACCTGGGCGGCCGGGGTGTTCTCGACCTCGTTCCTCCAGTCGATGGCGACGCAGCCGGACCAGAACGGCTCCATGTTGGGGTGCGCGTCCTCGGGGATCAGGTAGTCCGTCCCCTTGGCGTGCAGTCCGTGCCCGCTCAGGCAGATCAGCAGCGTCTCGCCCCGCCGGGCCGCCCGCAGGAAGTGGCCGACCTCGCCGTTGACGAAGTTGGTACTGACCTGGCGGCGTGCTTTGGGCAGGACGACCCGGAACCCGCGCGCCCGCAGGGCCTCGCCCAGTCGTTGGAGGTCCCGTGGGACGAAGGACAGGGGCGGGAGGCCTGCGGGCTCGTAGTCGCTGGCCCCGATCAGCAGCGCGGCGAACCCACCCACCGGCGTCAGTTTCCGAAGACGAAGGTGATCCCCCGCGTGCCCTGGACCTGGGAACTGCCCACCAGCTGGACGCCCCCGCCGGCGGAGACCTGGAAGCTCAACTGCACCTCCTTGAGCGGCATCGGGCCGCCGCGCTCGGCGATCTGCGCGAACAGCGCCTGCAGCGCGTCCACGGTCTCCGTGAGGTTCTTGCGCAGCACGCCGAGCGGGACCCGGCGCAGGACGGCCTCGCGGTCGCGCCCGAAGACGCCCATCGTCCCGCCGTCCTCCTCCTCGTCCTCGGTCACCCAGAACTCCAGGGAGTCCAGCTCCGGGGAGTCCAGCTCGGTGGTCTCCGGATTGTCCGCCATTTCCCCCACCCCAGCGATCAGGCCGTCAGGCCGACGTCGATGCGGCGTCGCGCCGCAGGCAGAGAATAGCCCTCGGGTACCGCGGACCGAAGTCGATCTAGCGAACGATCAAGAAAGTTGACGATCAGTCACGCCACCTGTAGGGCGCCGGCTGCGCCTCGCGGTGCACGGCGTGTCCCGGGCCGGACGGGGCGGGCTGAGGGGCGGATCGGGGACGGCCTGGCTCCGCGAGCGCCGGTTCCCCCTGCCGGTTCGTCATGTGCCCGCGGGGGCCCCGGCGTCGGCTTGAGTTCTACCGGTCGTTGCAACACCCCAGTTCAAGGGGTGCAATGTTCGAGATCCGGGAGAACCGGACGGTAGGTCAAGGGCCGAGGGCCTTGGTGCGGGAGCGGGAGGAATACTTCCGGCTTGTGGATCAAGGAATGGGGTTCGCCGAGGCCTGCGCGGTAGTCGGCATCAACGTCCGCACCGGCAAGCGATGGCGCAACGGCCGCAACGCGTCGGGCCGGAAGAAGGCGGCACCACCGATCTACGAGGTGGTGCCGCCTCCTGTCGCACCGGCCGAGCCCGCGGCGCCCGAGACCTCCCGCTACCTCAGCGAGACCGAGCGCATCCACATAGCCGACCGGCTGCGGGAGAAGGCCACGATCCGGGCCATCGCGGCGGAGCTGGGCCGCAGCCCCTCGACCGTCAGCCGTGAGATCAGGCGCAACCGCACGGTGCTGCCGAAGGGCGGCTGGTACTACCGCCCGCACGCCGCCCAGCGCCGTGCCGACCAGCGCCGGCCCCGCCCCAAGCCGAGCAAGATAGGCCAGAGCCCTGAACTGCGGGACTTCATCCAGGACCGGCTGGCAATCCAGTGGAGCCCCGAGCAGATCTGTCGCGCGCTCCGCGAAGGCTTCCCCGAGCATCCCGGGATGCACGTCAGCCACGAGACGGTCTACCAGGCCCTCTACACCCAGGGCCGGGGAGACCTGCACCGCGACCTGACTCGCAACCTGAGAACCGGGCGACGGCTCCGCCGCCCGCGCCGTCAGACGGACAGGCGCAGGTCCCGCCCCGTCAAGAACATGCTGATGATCAGCGAGCGACCCGTCGAGGCCGCCGACCGAGCCGTCGCCGGCCACTGGGAGGGCGACCTCATCGTGGGCCCCAAGTCGCGCTCCGCGATCGCCACCCTGGTCGAACGCAGCAGCCGCTACCTGGTCCTCGTCCACCTGCCTACCGGCCACACCTCCAACGCCGTGCGCCGCGCGCTCACCGACGTCTTCAAGACGCTTCCGGAGCAGTTGCAGCAGTCCCTGACCTGGGACCAGGGTTGCGAGATGGCCGCCCACCGAGGCTTCACCCGCGACACCGGCGTCCCGGTCTACTTCTGCGAGCCCGCCAGCCCTTGGCAGCGGGGCTCCAACGAGAACACCAACGGCCTGCTCCGCCAGTACTTCCCCAAGGGCACCGATCTGTCCGTCCACACCCCCGAGCACCTGGCCGCCGTCGCCGACCGACTCAACAGCCGCCCACGCAAAACGCTCGGCTGGGAAACCCCAGCCGAGCGTCTGCTTACACTGCTCGCGGCTTGATCAACTCACCACGTGTTGCAACGACCCCTCGAATTCGCCTCGGTGCCGGGGCCCCCGCGGGAGCTGTGATCACTTGTCGACGGCGTCGGTCACGTGGTTCCAGGTGTCCAGGTCCGCGGTGCGGGCTTCGAGGGCGGTGCGCATGCCCGCGGCGCTGGAGGTGCCGAGGGCCAGGCGCAGCGGGGGGTTGGGACTGTCGATCGCGGTCCGGATGCCTTCGGCGATCCGGGCTGCGGAGGAGAACGCGGATGCGGGCAGCTCTCCGATGCCCTTCTGGACCTCGCGGACGGTCCCGTCGTAGTCGTCGAGGCCGGCGGCGACGTCGAGGTTGGACAGGAAGGGGGTGGCGGTCATCCCGGGCTGGATGATCGTGACCTTGATGCCCAGCGGTGCGACCTCGGCCGCCAGTGCGTCCGACAGTCCCTCGACCGCGTACTTGGTCGCCGCCAGCAGTCCCACGCCGGGGTGGGCGGACTGTCCGTAGACGGACGAGCCCTGGAGGACGTGCCCGGACCGCTGGGAGCGGAGTACCGGCAGCGTCGCGCGGAGCACGTTGAGCACTCCGAAGACGTTGGTGTCGAACACGGCGCGGGCCTGCGCGTCCGAGGCCTCCTCGACGGCTCCGAAGAGTCCGTAGCCGGCGTTGTTCGCCACCACGTCGATGCGGCCGAACCGCGCGAGCGTGCGCTCCACCGCCTCCTGGACGGCCTGCTCGTCACGCACGTCGGCGGGGACGAGGAGCAGGCGGTCGCCGTGAGCTCCGGTCAGCTCCTCCAGGGGAGCGGTGTCGCGGGCGATCGCCGAGACGGCGTCGCCGTTCTCCAGGGCCTGGAGGGTCAGTTCACGGCCGATGCCGGAGGTCGCGCCGGTGATGAGCCAGGTGCGGGGGCTGGCCCCCTGGGGGAAGGTTCCATTCATGTTGCGACCATAAGCCGTTAGCTCGTAACGAGTCAAGCGGGCTCCGGCGACGCGTTGCTTGTTACACGGCTTAGTGCCTCTTTCGGCTGCTGTAGGATGGGGCGATGAGCAGTGCTGCAGCCGGATCTGCGAAACCCAGCCCGCGTACCGTCGTGCCGATGGTGGAGACCGTGCTCGCGTTCGTGAACACGCGCGCGGACGGAGGCGGCCGGCAGGAGCTGTTCGGGGACGGGCACGCGTTCGCGGCGTGGCTCGCGGAGCGCGACGAGTTCGGTGGCGAGACGGTGGCGACCGACGCCGATGCGGCGGCCGCCCGCGAACTGCGGGACGCCCTGGTGACCCTGCTGCTGGCGCACTCCGGGGACGAGGAGAGCCAGGGCGAGCCGCTCCGGCACGCCGAGCAGCACCTGCGGCGCGCAGGTGCGCTCTACCCGCTGGCGACGGTGGTCACGGCCGGTGGTGTCGAGCTGGCGTCGCCGCAGACCGGGGTGCCGCGTGTGTTCGGGACCGTGCTGGCCGCGGTGACGACCTTCGCGCAGACCGGTGACTGGGGGCGCATCAAGGCGTGCCGCAACCCCCCGTGCCATTTCGGCTTCTTCGACCGCACCCGCAACGGGTCGGGGCTCTACTGCAGTACCGGCTGCGGTTCACAGGTGTCCATGCGCAACTACCGCCGGCGGCAGCGCCGCGAGAGCGACGCACCCTCGGAGGCGTGAGGCCGCGGCGCCACGGGTGGCCGCTTCGTCGTCAATGCCACCCGCGCCCGCCGCCCCGGTCCGAGGCCGGCGACCCGCCGGAAGGGCTGCGTCCGGGGGTGGCTCAGCTCGTCGGGACGACGACGACGGGGCACTCGGCGTGCTGGACGACGGCCTGGCTGGTGGAGCCGAGGCGGCCGAGCGGGCCGCGGGGGCTGCCGTGACGGCCGACGACGAGAAGGGTGCGGCCGGACGAGGCGGACACCAGCTCCCTGGCCGGGCTGGAGCGGGCGAGGGTCGTGCTCACGGAGACGTCCGGGAAGCGCTCCCGCCAGCCCGCCAGCACCTCGGCGAGCATCCGTTTGTGCTCGGCCTCGATGTGCGACTCCTCGTACACCACGGGGACTTCGTGGCCGGGGCCCATCAGGAGCGGATAGGCCCAGGCGTGGACGACGTACAGCGGGAGCGCCAGCCGCCGGGCCGCCAGGAAGGCGTACGCGAGCACCGGTTCCTCGTGCTCCTCGCCCTCGACGCCGACCACGACGGCGGGATCGGCCGCCGGCTCGGCGGTGCGGACCACGACGACCGGGCAGCGTGCCTGGGCGGCCAGATGGAGGGTGGTCGAGCCGAGGAGGAGCTTGGGGAATCCGCCCGAGCCGCGGGCGCCGACGACCAGCAGCGTCGCCTGCTCGGCCGCCGCGGCCAGGACTTCGCGCGGCTTGCCGTCCACGAGGTCGGCGGTGACCAGGAGCCTCGGGTGCAGGGCGGCGACCCGGGCGCGCTCGACGGCCAGCAGGGCTCCGTCCTCCTCCCGGCCGGAGGGCAGTTCGGGGGCGCGCACCAGGCGCAGCGTGAGCTGCCGGCGCACTGCCTCCTCGGCGGCCCAGTCGAGGGCGGCCTCGCTCGGCTCCGATGCGTCGATCCCCACGGTGACGGGTCCGTTCAAGGCGCATCCTCCAGTTCGCGGCGCAGCGCCGGTCGGCCGGTGGGTCCAGGCTATGCCCGCTCCCGGTACGCCGCCGGTCGGCGGGCACGGGCCGACCCGCCGGGCGCGGCCCGCACCGGCGCCCCGGCGGCGTCGCCGGTGCGGCCGACCGGCCCGGCGCGGAGAATCGGTGGGGTGACCGGCCCGGCGACCCAGGGAGCAGAGATGGACGCGAGCGACCCGGCGACGGGGGACCGGCCGGTGCGGGTGTTCCTGCTGGACGACCACGAGGTGGTCCGGCGCGGGGTGCGGGACCTGCTGGAGGCGGAGCCCGACATCGAGGTCGCGGGTGAGGCGGCCACCTGCGCGCAGGCACTGGCCCGCGTCCCGGCGCTGCGGCCGGACGTCGCGATCCTCGACGTGCGGCTGCCGGACGGCGACGGGGTCACCGTCTGCCGGGAGCTCCGGGACCGGCTGCCCGGGCTGGCCTGCCTGATGCTGACCTCGTTCGACGACGACGACGCCCTGCTCGACGCGATCATGGCCGGTGCGGCCGGGTACGTGCTGAAGCAGGTCAAGGGCGCCGACCTGGTGAGCGCGGTACGCACCGTGGCGTCCGGGCAGTCCATGCTCGACCCGGCGACCACCCGCAAGCTGATGGAGAGCCTGCGCCACCACGAGGAGAGCGAGACGGAGGCCGCGCTCGCCCAGCTGACCCCGCGCGAGCGGGAGATCCTGGCCCTGGTGGGGGAGGGCAAGACCAACCGGCAGATCGGCCAGGAGCTCTACCTCGCCGAGAAGACGGTCAAGAACCACGTCTCGCGGCTGCTCGCCAAGCTCGGCGTGGAGCGCCGTCTCCAGGCGGCCGTCCTCGCCGCGCACGCCGACCCGGAGCAGCACCGCCACCACCCGCACTGAGCGGTGGTGCCCGTACGGAGCCCCGGGTGGACGGCGGAGCGGCACGGTACCCATCGGGCCGGTGGATTGAGCCGAACGGCCCATGCGGTGCCCCCGGCCCCGGCCGCACGGTGGTGGTGGGGGACACGCCCCGCAAGCCCGGCCGAGGAGACCGAGACGCCGCAGACGCCGCGGACGCCGATCCGCAGATCAGGAGACGGTCATGTCCACCCTCGCCCTCGACGCCGCCGCGTTGGAGAAGCTGGTCTCCGCGGCGGTCGCCGCCCCCTCGATCCACAACAGCCAGCCCTGGCACTTCAGGCTCCGGCCGGAGACCTCGACCCTGGAGGTCCGCGCCGCCCGCGAGCGGGCCGTCCCGGCCGCCGACCCGCAGGGGCGGGCCATGCACATCTCGGTCGGTGCGGCCGTGCTGAACCTGTGTGTCGCCGCCCGCCACCTCGGCTGGGCACCGCAGGTGCGGCTGCTTCCCGACCCGGCCGAACCGGACCTCTTCGCCGCCGTCGAGCTGGACGCCTCCGCCCCGGCCCGAGCCCCCGGTACCGACGACCTGTACGAGGCGATCTGGCACCGCCACAGCATCCGCACCCCGTTCACCGGAGAACCCGTCCCGGCGGCGGTCCTGGACGAGCTGGTGACCGCCGCCCGTACGGAGGACGCGGCACTGGTCCTTCCCGACCAGGAGGAGACCGCCCGGCTGCTGGAGATCACCGCCGAGGCCGAGCGGCGCAACACCACCGACGCCGCCGCGCTGGACGAGAGCCGCCGCTGGGTCCACGGCGGTGACCTGCCGCCCTACGGCATCCCGTCCCGCGCGCTGGGCCCGCAGGACCGCACCGGGCAGGTGCCGATGCGCGACTTCGCCGCGATCCGGGCCACCGAGCACCGGGCCCCCGCCACCTTCGAGCGCGAGCCCCGGATCGCCGTCCTCTCCACCGCGCACGACGGGCCCGTGGACTGGCTGCGTGCCGGGACCGCCCTGGAACACGTCCTGCTCGCCGCCACCGTCCACGGCGTCCGGGCCTCGCTGCTGCACCAGGCGATGGAGTGGCCGTACCTGCGCTGGGCCACCCGAGAGCCGCACCAGCGGCCGGGCCACGTCCAGATGCTGATGCGTCTCGGCTACGGCCCGGAGGGCGCCGCCACGCCCCGCCTCGCGCCCCGGGACGTGCTGGATCCGGAGGGATAACGAGCGCCGAGGGGTAGCGAGCGCCGAGGGGTAGGGAGCGCCGAGGGCCGGCGCGGCCTCGGCCGGCTCAGCCGGCCGGCAGCGGGACCCGCCACAGGAGGTCGGTGCCGCCCTCGGGACGGCGGCGGGCGGTGAAGGTGCCGCCGAGGGCGGCGGCCCGGTCGGCCAGGTTGGCGAGGCCGCTGCGCCGGCCGCCGGCGGGGAGGCCGACGCCGTCGTCCGTCACGGTGAGCGACAGCTCCGACCCCGCGGCGATCGTCACCGCGACCGAGCGGGCACGGGCGTGCCGGGCGGCGTTGGAGAGCGCCTCCTCCAGCACGGCGATCGCGGCGTCGGCGGTCTCGGCGGGCACGGTGGCGTCGAGCAGGCCGGACATCCGGAGGGAGGGGGTGAAGCCGAGCGTCCGCGAGGCCCGCTCGACCACCTCGACCACCCGGGTGCGCAGCCCCGTGGCGGCCGGGCCGGTCTCCCGCAGGCGCAGGCCGAAGATGGTGGCGCGGATCGTCTTGGCCGTGTCGTCCAGGTCGTCGATGGCCCGCAGCACCCGGTCGGAGGCCTCCGGGTGCTCGATGAAGCGGGTGGCGCCCTGGAGGGTCATGCCGGTGGCGAAGAGCCGCTGGATCGCCAGGTCGTGGAGGTCGCGGGCGATCCGGTCGCGCTCCTGCAGCAGTGCCACCCGCTCGGAGTCGCGGCGTCGTTCGGCGAGCTCCATGGCCACCGCCGCCTGGCCGGCGAAGCCCAGCAGGGGAGCCGACTCGTCCTCGCCGAACAGTGCGGCGCCGGCCGCCCGGGCCAGCATCAGCACGCCGCGTACCCCGTGCTCGGGGGTGCCGATGGGCACCGCGACGGCCGGGCCGAGGCCCTCCCAGCGGGGTGGACCGGCGGTGATCCTGGGATCCTTGCGGACATCGGTGCTGACCACGAGCCCGCCGGCGCGCACGGCGGCGCCGACGAAGGACCCGTCCACGGGGACGACCAGGCCGCGGTGCTGCTGCTCGCCGAGACCGGAGGCGATCCGCACCTCCAGCTCCTCGGTCTCCGGGAGCGGGAGGGCGACCACCGCCAGATCCGCGCCAGCGACCTCGGCCGCCCGAGCCACCAGCAGGTCGAGGACGTCCTGCTCCGCCTGCCCCGACAGCAGTCCGTTGGTGACCTCCGCGCTGGCCTGCAGCCACCGCTCGCGCAGCCGCGCCCGCGCGTACAGGCGGGCGTTGTCGATGGCGACCCCGGCGGCGACGGCGAGGGTGGCGAGCACCGCCTCGTCCTCGGCGTCGAACTCGCCGCCGCCCCGCTTCTCGGTGAGGTAGAGATTGCCGAACACCCTCTCCCGGACGCGGATCGGCACCCCCAGGAAGGAGCGCATCGGCGGGTGGTGGGCCGGGAAGCCGTAGGAGGCGGGGTGGTCGGAGATCCGCGCCAGCCGCAGCGGCTCCGGGCGGCGGATCAGCTCGCCCAGCACCCCGTGCCCGGACGGCAGGGACCCGATCATCCGGACCTGGTCCGCGGAGACCCCGACCGGGATGAACTGGGAGAGCCGCTGGTCATCGCCGATCACGCCGAGCGCGCCGAACTGGGCGTCCACCAGGGCCACCGCCGCCTCGACGATGTGGCGCAGCGCCTGTTCGAGCTCCAGGTCGCGCCCGACCGCCAGCACCGCCTCCAACAGGCTGTGCACCCGGTCGCGGGTGCCCCGGGCCGCGTCCAGCCGGGCCTGGAGCTCGTCCAGCAGTTCGTCGAGCCGCAGCTTCGGGACGGGGGCGGGGCTCTCCGGACCTTCCGGCCGCTCCGGCCGCTCCGGCTGCTCCGGACGCTGCGCTGTGCTGTCCAAGGGAACCCTCCGCGGCTCGCCCGACGCCACTGGACGGACCGCCGCCGACGCGTCCGGCCGGTCGTGGACCGGCCCGCCGAAGGACGTGCCTGCCACCGGCGTGCCCGCCACTGACCAGCCTAGGGACCAGCGGCCCGCGGCGCCGGGCGGGCGTCGGCGCCACGATGGGCCGACCGGCGCAGGCCGGGGGCCGCGCGGCCCTGGTGGGGCCCGCCACCCGGCGGAACGCTGGAAGGGCAGGTCGAACCGGACCTCCAGCTTCCGGTATCGCCGCCCGCCGCCCGGGAGGCGCGTCCGGGAGGCGCTCGCCGGATGTCCGGGAGAGGCTTGCGGGGCGTCTGCGACGCGCCGGAGCGGCACCCGCGTGACCGCCCCGCACCACCCACGCGGCCGGTGCCCGCACCACCCACGCGGCCGGTGCCCCCGAGGTGCCCGAGAGGAGTGAGCAGGTCATGAAGGCACTGACGTACCACGGACCGGCCCGCCGCGCCTGGGGCGAGGTCCCCGACCCGGCCGTCCGTGACCCGCAGGACGCCGTCGTCCGGGTGGACGCGGTGACCGTCTGCGGCACCGACCTGCACATCCTCAAGGGCGACGTCCCCGAGGTCGCCGAGGGCCGGATCCTCGGCCACGAGGCCGTCGGCACGGTCACCGGGACCGGACCGGGCGTCCGCACCGTCCGTACCGGCGACCGCGTCCTGACTGGCCGGCCGGCGACCGCGGGCACCGGCCATCCGAGGAGCAGAGGATGAACACCCCAGACCCCCAAGCCGTCGAGCGGGCCGATCCGGCCGCCGTCGCCCGCCGCGTCCGCGAGCGCCGCGACCAACTCGGTCTGACGGACGAGATGCTGGCCTACCAGGCCGCCATGGCACCCCGCTACCTGCGGCACCTCCTGGACGTCGGTCCGGTGTTCGACCCCGCCGGGTTCGTCCGGATCGCCGCCGCGCTCCGGATGACCTGGTCCGACCTGATCGAAGGCCGCGCCGACGCCCCACCGGGGCAGGGCGACCCCGGCCCGCGACCGCTGCTCCTGCACCTGACCGAGCCCGAGTGCTGGGATCTGATCGGTACCCACGGCATCGGCCGGGTCGGCCTGCCCGTCCAGCCCGCGCCGGCCGTCTTCCCGGTCAACTACGCGGTGGACGCCGGGACGATCGTCTACCGCACGTCCGCCCGCGGAGCCGCGGCGCCGCCCGACGGTTCGCCGGTCTCCTTCCAGGTGGACCACATCGACGACCGGATGAGCCAGGGCTGGAGCGTGCTGGTCCTCGGCGAGGCCCACCACGTCGAGGACCCCGACGAGCAGGAGCGGCTCTCGCTGCTGCCCGGCACCACCCCGTGGGCGGGCGGCGGCCGCGCCCAGTGGGTGCGGATCCGCCCGGACGAGGTCACCGGCCGCCGCATCGGCAGCGGATGAACCGGCCCGCGCCCCGCGGTGGTTCGCGGACCCGGGCGTTCAGGCCCGGCTCCGGCGGGTGCGCAGGCTCTGTCGTGCGCGGGTGATGCCGTAGCCGAGCAGCCAGGGCAGGAGCGTGAGCGCGCCGACATAGAAGCCGAGGTAGCCGAGGAAGTCGCCCCACCAGGTCGGCTCGTCCCAGGTGTCCGGGGGCAGGATCGCGTTGGTGGCCGAGACCGCGACCGGTTCCGCGGGGAGCAGCAGCGACCAGAGCCGCGGCCGCCACCCCGGCCGGCGGGCGCACCACGCACCCGTGGCGGCCATCGCGAAGGGGCCGAGCGGCACCCACAGCAACACCGGGACGAAGAGCAGCACCAGCCATTCGTCCGAGTACCCGAACATCATCGGCGTTCCCCCCAGCCTTCCCGACCGTTTCCGGCGTCCTCCCCGCGGCACGGCCGGTGCAACCGCCCGCCGCCGCCCGCGAACACCCTCCCACGAGCCGTCGACACCCGACCCGGCGGCCGCCTGCCAGGCCCGGCCGCGGGTCCGCCGGCCGGTGGCCGGGGGCCTCTCGGCCGCACTCCCGCGCAGCCTCTTGACGTAATTAGTAACGATCCTTAACTTGATCCCGCGTCCTTCCTCTCCGGCCTGTCCCCCACCTCTGGAGCCACCCGTGTCCTCAGGCTTCGCCCGAAGAATCGGCCTCTTCCAGGCCACCGCGATCAACATGAGCCAGATGTGCGGGATCGGCCCGTTCGTCACCATCCCGCTGATGGTCGGCGCCTTCGGCGGTCCGCAGGCCGTCATCGGCTGGATCGCCGGTGCGGTGCTCGCGCTCGTCGACGGCCTGGTCTGGGCCGAGCTCGGCGCCTCGCTCCCCGGCGCCGGCGGGACGTACGTCTACCTGCGCGAGGCCTTCCAGTACCGCAGCGGACGGCTGATGCCGTTCCTCTTCGTCTGGACGGCGATGCTCTTCATCCCGCTGATCATGTCCACGGGCGTCCAGGGCCTGGTGCAGTACCTCGCCTACCTGTGGCCGGACATGACCACCGGTCAGGGCGACGCCGTCGGCGTGGCGGTCCTCGCGCTGGTCGTGCTCCTGCTGTGGCGCAAGGTCGAGAACGTCGGGAGGATCACCGTCGCGATGTGGGGCGTGATGATCGTCTCGGTCACCGCCGTGATTCTCGCCTCCTTCACCGACTTCCACCCCTCGCTGGCCTTCACCTGGCCCGACCACGCGATCGAGCCGACCCACGGCCAGTTCTGGACCGGCTTCGCCGCCGGCCTGACCATCGGCATCTACGACTACCTCGGCTACAACACCGCCGCCTATCTCGGCGCCGAGGTCAGGAACCCGGGCCGGGTGATGCCGCGCGCCGTCATCTTCTCGATCATCGCCATCATGGCCGTCTACCTGCTGATGCAGATCGGCGTCCTCGGCGTGATCCCCTGGCAGGACATGCTCGACCCCGACAACACCGCAGCCAAGTCGGTCGCCTCCGCGGTGCTGGAGCAGACCTGGGGCAAGGAGGCCGCCCGGACGGTGACGGTCCTCATCCTGATCACCGCCTTCGCCTCCGTCTACGCCGGTCTGCTCGGCGGCTCCCGCGTCCCCTACGACGCGGCCCGGGACGGCATGTTCTTCCGCTCCTTCGGCAGGCTGCATCGCGAGCACGGGTTCCCCGTGGTCGGCCTGATCGCCATGGGTGCGATCACCGCCGCCGGCTTCCTGTTCGCCCGGCACATCGGCAGCGCCGCCGAGCACCCGCCGCTGACCGTCCTGATCACCCTGCTCACCAGCGTGATGGTGATCGTCCAGGCGCTCGCCCAGATCGTGGCCGTCACCGTGCTCCGCAAGCGCCAGCCCGGCCTCGCGCGCCCCTACCGGATGTGGCTCTACCCGCTGCCCGGCATCGTCGCCGCCATCGGCTGGCTGGTCATCTACGGCTACGCGGACAAGGCCAACCCGGGTGTCCACCCGATCGAGTGGTCGCTGGCCTGGGTCGCCCTCGGCTGCGCCGCCTACCTGATCTGGTCCAAGATCGAGGGCGCCTGGCCGTTCGGGCCGAAGGAGATCCGCGAGGCCTTCCTGGACGCCCGGCCCGCCGACAGCGCGAGCACGCCCGCCTCCGGATGACCGGGCGCTCGGCCGGAGATGCCGCCCGGCGGCCGGTCAGAGGCCGCGGGCGATGCTCGCGAGGACGGTGTCGGTGGCCCCGCGGATCCCGGCGGGGGGCAGGTCGTGCAGGGGCCCGTCGGTGAGCAGGTGGGCGAGCCCGTGGACGGCTGACCATGCGGCGTACTCCGCGCCGGGTCGCCGCTCGGGCGGGAGGGCGCCGGCGTCGACGAGTTCGTCGAGTCGGGCGGAGAGGAGCAGGTACGGGTCGGAGCCGGGCTCGGGACGGGTCGGGGGGTGGCGCTCGGGATCGGGGGCGGCGCCGCAGAAGGCGGTGCGGAACCAGCCGTGCTCGGTGAGGGCGAAGTCGACGTAGGCGCGCCCGATCGCTTCCAGCCGGGCCCAGGCGCGGGCCTCGGCTCCGGCGTCGGGCTCGGCGGCGGTGGCCTCGGCCGTGCGTGCGAGCATGAGCCGGCCGAGCTGCTCCATGCAGCGGGCGGCGACGGCGGCGAGCAGGTCCTCGTGGTTGGCGAAGTGCCGGTAGGCGGCGTTGTGGGAGACGCCCGCCTCGCGGCTCGCGGCGCGCAGCACGACTGCATCCGGTCCGCCCGTCCGGGCGAGGGTGACGCCGGCGGTGACCAGGGCCTCGCGGAGGCTGCCGTGGTGGTATGTCCGTTTCTCCAAGGTTCCACCGCATTTCCTGCCGTTGTGTTGACAGTGTCCACTTCGGGTGGAAGCGTGTCAATCAGAGCATGTTCCCACTGTCAACATGCCTGGCGGATGGAGCCCTCATGCCCGCCCTCACCCCTCGCCGGCGCCTTCTCGTCCTGGCCACGGTCTGCCTGGCGGCGTTCGCGATCAACCTGGACACGACGATCGTCAACGTCGCACTGCCCGACCTGAGCCGGCAGCTGGACGCCACCACCCGTGACCTGCAGTGGGTCGTCGACGGCTACAACCTGGCCTTCGCCGCGCTGGTGCTGACGGCGGGCTCGCTGGGCGACCGCTTCGGCCGCCGGCCGGCCCTGCTGCTGGGGCTCGCCGGTTTCGCCGCGACCAGCGCGCTGGGCGCCGCGGCCGGTTCGCCCGCCGCACTGGTGGCGGTGCGGTTCGTGATGGGAGCGTGTGCGGCGGCCATCTTCCCGACCACCCTGTCGGTGATCACCAACACCTTCCCCGACCGCCGCTCCCGCGCGAAGGCGGTGGGGGTGTGGGGCGCGGTCACCGGCCTCGGTGTCGCGGTGGGCCCGGTGGCCGGCGGCCTGCTGCTGGCCCACTTCGGCTGGCCCTCGGTCTTCCTGGCCCTGGTGCCGGTGACCCTGGTCGCCCTGGTGGCGGCCTGGGCCTGGGTGCCCGAGTCCAGCAGCCCGGCCTCCGCACGCCTGGACCTCCCCGGACTGGTGACGTCCTCGGCAGCCGTCGGCGTCCTGGTCTACACGATCATCGAGGCACCCAGCCGCGGCTGGGGCGCCCCGGCGACCGTGGCCGGCTTCGCCGCCGCGGTCGCGCTCACCGTCGCGTTCGTCGTCATCGAGCGGGGCCGGGCCCATCCGATGATCGACGTGACGCTCTTCCGCACCCCGGCCTTCTCGGCCGCCAGCAGCTCGGTCACCCTCGCCTTCTTCGCCCTCTTCGGCTTCATCTTCCTGGTGACCCAGTACTTCCAGTTCATCCGCGGCTACGGCACGCTCTCGACCGGCGTCCGCGTGCTGCCGGTCGCGCTGACCATCGCGCTCGGCTCGCTCGGCGGCGTCGCCCTGGCGACCAGGGTGGGCACCCGCGCCGTCGTCACGGCCGGCCTCGCGCTGCTCGGTACCTCGTTCGCGTGGATCGCCGCCTCGTCGACCTTCGCCCCCTACCCGCAGGTCGTCGGACAGATGGTGCTGCTGGGTCTCGGCCTCGGGCTCACCACCGCTCCGGCCACCGAGTCGATCCTGAGCGTGCTGCCGCCGGCCAAGGCCGGGGTCGGCTCGGCGGTCAACGACGCCACCCGTGAGGCCGGCGGCACGCTCGGCGTCGCGGTGCTCGGGTCCGTCTTCACCTCCCTCTACGCGAGCCGCCTCGCCGACGGTCCCTTCGCCGGCCTGCCGTCCCGGACGGCCGACGCGGCGCGGAGCTCGGTGGCCTCCGCGCTGGGCACGGCCGCCTCCCTCGGGCGCGAGGACCTGCTGACCGCCGTCCGGACCTCCTTCATGGACGCCTTCCACCTCGCCTGCCTGGTCGGCGCGGGTGTCTGCCTCATCGGTGCGGTCGTCGCCCGCCTGGCGCTGCCCGGCCGAGCCCCGGCCCTCACCCCGGCGGTCGTCCCGGCCCGTCCGGCGGCGCCGGGGCCGGTTCCGACGGCGCCGGTGGCCGCCGTCGCGTCCCGCAGCCTGCCGACCCGCCCCGCACCGGACGCCGGACCCGGCCCGGGCCGCGGGCCCGCGCCCTGAGGCCGCGAGGAACCTCCGGGCCTCTGGACGCGCGAACCCGCCCGCCGGCCGTGTCGGCCGGCGGGCGGGGGTGAGCGGGTCAGTGCTTGGTCGCGTCCTTGACCTTCTCGCCGGCCTGCTTCAGATCGCTCTTGATCTGCTTGCCCTTGCCGGCCGCGGTCACGAGCGGGTCGCCGACGGCCCGGCCGGTGGTCTCCTGGGCCTTGCCCTTGGCCCGCTCACCCATGTTGCGCATCTTCTTGCCGGTGCTCACTGCAGACTCCTCCCGGTCCGATCGGAACTGCTTCCTTCCGTCTGGGCGTCTGCCCCGGTCCGAGCGATCCACACGTCCCGGCTCAGCCCGGTTCCTCCGGCGCCAGCAGCGGGCCCAGGGGACCCAGATCGAGGTTGAGGTCACCGGGCTCCAGGCCGAAGTGGTCACGAAGCTCGGCCATCCGCTCCTCCAGCGCCATCAGGGTGAGCCCGATCGCCTCGACCTGCTCCTCGTCGAGCCCGCCCTCCTCCACCCGGCGGATCGCCTGCCGCTCCATCAGCTCACGGAGCAGCTCGACGACGGTGAGCACCAGGCAGGCGAGGTCCCGGCCGACGCCTTCGGGATCGACCGCCACCCGGCGGGCCACCGAACGGTCGCCTGGGGTGGTCGACGGCTCGCGGCCCCGGCGGCGCGGCGCGGTCACCACGGCTCCCGGTCCGGCTCCGCGGGGCGGGCGGCCGCCCGGACGGAGGAGATCAGGGCGCGCAGGCTGATCCGCACCAGGTCGACATCGGCGATCGAGAGGGTGATCTCACCGGCGATCACCACGCCGCCGGCCAGGACGCGGTCGAGCAGGTCGACCAGGGCGACGTTCTCGTTGCGCACCACAGACCCGCCGGCCGGGGGCGGCGGCGGGATCACGGCCGGCTCCAGGCCCCGGGCGGGCCGGCGAAGGAGTACGGCGGCCACGGGCCGCTGAGCTCCAGGCGGAGTCCGGGGAAGCGCTCGGCACAGTCCTCGAGTGCGGCCTCGAACGCGGCCTGCCGTTCCCGGTCGACGAGATAGGCGCCGTTGAGCAGCGCCGGTCCGCGTCCGGCGGACGCCTCCGCGGGCTGCGGCGGGTGGGAGACCGCCCCGTCCGCGGACGCGGCCAGCACGCGGTGCACGACCTCGGCGTCCTCGTACCCGCGCTGCAGCTCCGCCTCCCGCGTGCGCCGCCGGTCGCGGCGTCGCAGGAGGTAGGCGGTTCCGGGGCGCTCCTGGTCCGCGCCGCCGACCGCGGGCTCCTCCGGGGCCTCTGTGGTCCCGAGGTGGGCCTTGACCCCCCACTCGGCGCGGCCGGCGATCCGCCGCAGGGCGCCGAGCAGCTCGTCCCGGTGCTCGCGCAGCACCGCGGCGGTGCGCCGGTCGTCCCGGTGGAGGGTGGCGAAGCGCGCGGGCAGGGCCGGCGACGTGCTGCTCAGCACCTCGACGACGTGGTGGTGGCGCAGGACGGCCGATTCGAGCCAGGAGGCGTCGCCCAGGCGCGCCCGGAGGGGCTCCTCGTCGAAATCCGCGCGGGGGACGGCCCCGACGACCGCGGCGAGGCCGGGAACGGTGACGGTGTGCGGCGGCTCGCCCGCGACGCCGGTGAGGCCGGTCGGCACGGCGACGTCACCGGGAGCCACCGCGTACAGCCAGGTGGCGTCGGTGCTGGGGGTCGGGATCATGGCGGGTCGGCTTTCCGGGTGCGTTCCTCCGCAGGTCTCGCGGATGTGCCACGGCTTCGCCGCGGAGCGTCCGAAGCCGCTCGACGGGGCGCCTTCGTGCGTTCCCGGCGCTCTTCCGCCGGGCGCTCCTCGGCCGGAACGTCGCCGTCCGGGCCGTCGTCGGCCGGCCGGTCGTCGAGCGCCTGGAGTTCGCCGATCCGGCGGCGCAGCCGGCGGTTCTCGGCGGCCAGGTCCCGGTCCCCGGAGGAGAGGCTCGGGTCGTGTTCCCACCAGTCGATGCCCATCTCCCGGGCCCGGTCCACCGACGCCACCAGCAGGCGGATCCGGATGGTGAGCAGTTCGATGTCCAGCAGGTCCACCCGGATGTCCCCGGCGATCACGATGCCCTTGTCCAGGACGCGCTCCAGCAGATCGGCGAGGTTCGCCGGCTGCGGGGCGGCGGGGGCACGGCGTGCGGGCGGGTACGGCCCGCCCCACGAGGGCTCGGTCATGACGGCTCCCTGGGAATGTGAGTCGGTCCGGGGGCGCGGGGTGCGGCGAAGCGCGACGGAGCTCGACCGGTCAGCATCCTTCCGCCTCCGCGACCAGGGCTGCTGCGAACTCGTACGGCGCGAGCGGGCCCAGCAGCCGCAGGGACACCCGATCCGACCAGGACCGGGCCAACGCCTCGGCGGTCGACTCGAAGTCGGCCCAGTCGTCCGGGTGGACCAGGAAGGAGGCGCTGAACCCCGGGTCGGCCGACCCGTCGGGCGCCGTGGCGACCGCGGTGGCCAGCGGGCCGAGCCGGTCGACGAGGCCGTCGCGGTCGGTACCGCTGCGCGCGGCGACCGCATCGGCGACCAGCTCGCCCAGACGGACGCGCTGGACGTGGCCGGGATCCTCCGACGCGGCCAGGCTCTGCGCGCGCAACCGGGCGATGTCCTCCCGGCCGCCGACGATCTCCCGGAGCAGGCGGTCCTCGTGGTAGCTCGCGCGGAGCGTGTACTGGGCACGACCGTCCAAGGCGCTGAGGGCCCTGCGGAAGATCGGCTCCTGCGGACGGAGCAGGGCTCGGACGACCTGTTCGGCGGTGTCCGCCACCGTGCCGAACCGCAACGGCAGGACTCCGGCGCCGGCGGCGGTGAAGCCGTTCAGCAACGCGACGTGGGCCCGCAGGTCGGCGGCCGTACCCAAGGGCCGGTCTTCCGGCACCGGGCTGACCGGCGCGGCGACCCGGCCGTGGCGCACCAGCGTGACCCGCCCGGGAGGATCACCGACGCCGGTCGCTCCGGTCGGTTCGGCGGCGTCGGCCGGGACCACGCCGTAGACGTAGCAGACCGGGCCGGCCCGCACCGAGGGTGTGGTGTTCACTGGTCCTGCTCCCTCCGCTCGGTCGTGCTCCGTGGCGGCCTGCGCCCGGCTCGCTCCTGCGGTTCCCGCACCGCCTCGTCGCGGCTGCGGCCGCGGCCCGGACCGACCGTCGCCTTCACCGCTCCGAGTGCACGGCGGCCCTCGGGGCGGACACCTGCGTCGGTCGTGCCGTCCGTAGCCGGCGGCCCGGCCGCTCCCGTGCCGCCGTCCTGGGTGAGGTCCAGCCGGTTGACGGCCTCGGCGAAGCGCAGGTAGGTGTCCACGCTCGCGACGACGATGCGGGCGTCGACGGTGAGCAGTTCGAGGCCGAGCAGGGAGACCCGGACGAAGACGTCGATGACGAGGCCCCTGTCCAGGATCACGTCGATCACGTCGACCAGGCCTCCCGAGGACGGCCGGTCCGGCGGGAGGCCGGTGGGGCGGGGTGCGACGGTCATCACGACCACCTGGTCCGGCTACCTGCTCCGTGCGAGTTGCCGGCGGCGGCGGGCGGGCCGCTCGTCGGCCTCGTCCGATTCGTCCGCGTCCTGGTCGTCGGGCTCTTCGTCCTCCTCGGGCTCTTCGTCCTCTTCGTCCTCTTCATCCGCATAGTCCTCGTCGTCGTACTCCGGCTCCTCCTCGTCGGCCTCGTCCTCGTCGTACTCGTCCTCCGCGCGGTCCTCGTCGTCCTCGTCCTCGTCCTGCGCGCGGTCCTCGTCGTCGTCGTCTTCTTCTTCGTCCTCGTCCTGCGCGCGGTCCTCGTCCGCGTCCGCGTTCTCCTCGTCGTAGCCGGCGTCCTGCTGCTCGTCGTCGTAGCCCTCTTCGTCCGCTTCGTCCCCGGCCTCGCGGTCTTGGTCCTGGCCCTCCTCGGACTCCGACGACTCTTCGTCGCGCTCCTCTTCCTCCTTCATGGCGTCCTCGTGCGACTTCACGACGTCGCCGTCGCGGATCTCGCCGCGCCAGCCCTCCACACCGTCCTGATCGAGGATCGTGCGGGTCATCACGTGCCGCCGGAAGTGCTTGAGTTCCAGCCGCGTCCGGCGGCCCTGGGCACGCCACAGGTTGCCGGTCCGCTCGAACAGGCCCTGCGGGTGGTACTCCAGGCACACGAGGATCTTGGTGAGGTTGGGGGCCAGCTCGTGGAAGGTGACCGAGCCGTCGACGTGACCCTTGGCGCCCTTGGAACGCCAGACGATCAACTCGTCCGGGACCTGCTCGATGATGGTCGACTCCCAGGTGCGGTGCGACAGGAAGATGCCGGCCTTCCAGGAGATCTTCTGGTCGGACTCCTGCTCCACCTTCTCCAGCCGCTTCGTGAACTTGGGGAAGTCCTGGAACTGCGTCCACTGGTTGTAGGCGACCCGGACGGGGACGCCGACCTCGATCTCCTCCACGATGTTGGTGACCTTGAGCTTCCCGCCCTTGCCGCCACCCTTGCCGCCACCCTTGCCACCGCCGCCGGTGAGGCTGTTGCCGATCAGGTGGCGGGCGCCGGCGAGTCCGGCGCCGAGCATCGTCCGCATCGGCGTCCCCCCGCCGTTCCCGCCTCCGAGGAGACCGGATCCGCCGTTCTCGACGTAGTCGAGCAGCCGGTCGGTGAGGTCGCCGACCTTGTCGGTGGCGACGGCCATGGCCCGCTCGCCCGCGGCAACGGCGAGTTCGCGGGTCTGGTCCAGCAGTTGTTCGGTGGGGAGCTGTTCCAGGACATTCACCAGCGCGTTGCCGCGGCCTTCGTCCTGCTTGGCCATCGTCCTCACCTCCGTCCGCGTGTGGTGCCACGCGCTGTCGTCTTCTTCGCCGTACCGGCGGCGGTCTTCCGTGCGGACGACGCGGAGGAGGCGGTCTTCCGTGCGGACGACGCGGAGGAGGCGGCCTTCCGGGCCGGGGCCTTGGCAGCCGCGGTCTTGCGAGCCGGGGTGGCCGCCTTACGGGCGGGAGCCTTGGTCGTGCGCTTGGCGGCGCCGGCCTTGGTGGAGGCGGCGCTCTTCGCGGGCGTGGCCTTCTTGTCGGCGCCCGCCCGGGCGGACCTGGTGCCCGTCGACTTGGGCTTGGCCGCCCTGCTGGAGGAGGACGACCGCGTTCGCTTCTTCGGCGTCTCCTGCGCTTCCTCCTCGGGCTCCTCCTCGGGCTCCTCCTCGGGCTCCTCGTCCGGCTCGTCGCGTTCCTCGTCGCGTTCCTCGTCAGGCTCTTCCTCGGGCTCCTCTTCGGACCTCTCCTCGGGCTCCTCGTCGACCTCGTCCTCGGGCTCCTCGGGCTCTTCGGGCTCTTCGCCGCGGCGCTGGGTGCCCGCGCGCAGGTCCTTCGTGCGCTGCTTCAACCGGTCGGTCAGCGCGCCCACCTGATGGCTCGCGGCGGTGACGGCGGCCTTCTTGCCCGCCTCGGCGAGCTCCCCCTGGACGCTCCCGGCCAGCTCACGGAGCTGTGGGGAGGACTCGACGAGCTGGCCGAGGAGGACCCCCGGATTGGTGCTGAGTCGTTTGCCTGCGGCCAGTCCGGCCAGGGCCAGTGCCCAACGGGCCTTGTGCAAGCGCCCGAGGAGGTAGCCCCCGCCGACGGCTGCGGCGAGTTTGGCGTTGTTCATGGTCTTCACCCGTGGGTCGTCCCGGCCCTCCATTGCGGCGGGCCCCTGTGTGGCCATGCCGCCTACCCGACCGTGCTCGCAGCAAACGACGCCGCGTGGCGAAGGACGGGAGAGGAGGAAGGGCGGGAACGGCCACCGCTCCCGGGTGTACCGGACCGGCGCCGCAGCGTGAGAACCGGCAGCTCCCACACGAGGTTTGAACGCCTGCCGTCCGGTCACACGCACGGCTGCCCGTCCCCGTGGCGAGCCCGACAAGGAAGAGGGAGGACGGGTCCGGGCGTTCGACCACCGCCCGGACTCCCCGCGGGCGGCGCCCGCAGGCGACCGGTCGTCACCGACCCCGCCGCCGGCCCCGTCCGTCCCCCGGAGGCCCGGATGAATCCCTTCGAACGCGCCCTGCGGTCCCTCGACCGCGCCCAGCAGCGCCGCACCGCCCCGGCCTTCGTCATCGGTGTGATCAAGAAGTACGGAGACGACCGGGGCGGCCTGCTGGCCGCCCTGGTCACGTACTACGCCTTTCTCGCGCTGATCCCGCTGCTGCTCCTGCTGAGCACCGTCCTCGGCTTCGTCCTGCACGGCAACCCGGGCGCCCAGCGGGCGGTGGTGGACTCCGCGCTGGCCGACTTCCCGATCATCGGCAGTCAGCTCAGGCAGAACGTCCACTCCGTCGAGGGCAGCGGGATCGCCCTGTTCGTCGCCCTGTTCGGGCTGCTCTACGGCGTCCTCGGCGTCGCCCAGGTCCTCCAGCACACCATGGCCGAGGTGTGGAACGTGCCGGGCGCCCGCCGTCCCGGCTACTGGGGGCGCCTGGCCCGCGCCCTGCTCCTGTTCGCGACCCTCGGCACCGGCCTCGTCCTCGCCACGGGCGCGGCGACCCTCACCGGTACCACGCTCGGGGGGACGGCAGCCCGCGTCGGCTCCCTGCTGCTGTCGGTGCTGATCAACACGGCGCTCTGCTTCGCATGCTTCCGCATCCTCACGCCGGCCGAGGTCCGCAGCCGTGCACTGTGGCCCGGCTGCCTCGCCGCCGGGCCGGTCTTCACCCTGCTCCAGGCCTTCGGCGCCCTCCTGGTCAGCCACCAGCTGCGCCACGCCTCGCAGATCTACGGCTTCTTCGCGACGGTGATCGGCCTGCTGTTCTGGCTCTACCTCACCGCGCAGGTGACGGTCTACGCGGCCGAGACCAACGTAGTCGCCGCCCGTCGGCTGTGGCCCCGGAGCCTGCTCCAGCCTCCGCTCACCGGCCCCGACGAGGAGGTCCTGGAGGCGATCGCCCAGCAGGAGCAGCGGCGCCCCGAACAGCGGGTCGAGGTCGACTTCGTCGACGAGGACGAGCCCGCGGGCGACTCCACCGGCGGAGGCGACGGCGGCGGGGCCGGCGACGGCGGCAGGACCGGCCGCAAGGGCGGCCGTTGACCGGGCCCGCCGGCCGCCGGCTCCGCCGCCGTCGCCTGCGCAAGTGCGTCAGGCCGGATGGCCGGGCTCGAGGCCGCGGACGTCGCGGTAGGTGAGCGCCCTCGCGTGCGCCGGGTCGTTGCGGGCGGTGATCGGGTCGAGCAGGAACCCGGTGTGGTCGCCCCAGTCGGCGCGGTCGAGGACCTGGCCGACGAACCAGGCCGGCACACCGGACAGCACCGGTACGCCGCCCGGCCCCGGGACCCACGCGGCGGCGGCGAACTTGTCCACCTCGTCGCCGGTCGCGGAACCGAAGAGTTCGGCGAGTCCCTGCCCGGGCGGCACCAGGTGGACCGCGACGAACCGGGCCCGGGAGGCGATCCGGTGCGTGTGGTTGGCCTTGGAGATCCAGACCACGAAGCGGGCGGGGTCGATCGAGCACTGGCCGGCGAACCCGACCAGGCAGCCGGCCCGCTCACCGTCGACGGCGGTGGTGACGATGTGCACCGGATAGTCCAGGGCCTCGACGAACGACTGGAACCCACCCGGGTTCTCGCTCTCCGCGGCGTTGCTCATGGCGCTCGCTCCTTCTCCTCGACGTCGGTTCCCGGACTGCGCCCTCACCGGTCGAGCCCGGCCAGCCGGCGGTGGGCCGCACCGAGCGAGCGGGGGCGGGGCGCCGGGTTCCACGGGTCGCGCTCGGCGAGCTCGTCGGCGTCGGCGAGCGTCCAGCGCCGGGCGGTGAACTCCGGCTGCTCGACCTCGGCCCAGGCCAGCGGTGCCGCGACGGGCGCTCCCGGCAGTGCACGCACCGAGTACGGGGCGACGGCCGTCTGGGCGTAGGCGTTGCGTTGGGTGTCGAGGTAGAGCCGGCCCTGCCGGGCCTGCCTGCGCGCGGCGGTGGTGAGGCGGTCGGGGTGCCGGGCGGCGAGCAGGTCGGCGAGCTCGCGCGCGAACGCGCGGACGTCGTCGAACGGCGCCCGGCGGTCCAGCGGCACGACGACGTGCAGGCCGCGCGAGCCGGTGGTCATCGCGAGCGTGGGCAGGCCGAGCTCGTCCTCCAGGGCGGTGCGCAGCAGCAGCGCGGCGTCGCGGACGGGGGCGAAGCCGGCACCGGACGGCGGGTCGAGGTCGAACACCAGCCGGTCGGGGTGGTCGGGGCGGTCGGCCCGGGACAGGAAGCGGTGGAGCGTGGTGCAGGCCTGGTCGGCGAGGTAGACCAGGGTGGCCGTGTCCTCGCACAGGACGTAGTCCACGGTGCCGCCCTCCTTGGGCAGTTCGGCGCGGTGGATCCAGGAGGGGAAGTACTCGGGGGTGTCCTTCTGGACGAAGCCGCGGTCGCCGACGCCGTCCGGGTGCCGCTCCAGCATGAGCGGGCGGCCTCGCAGGTGCGGGAGCGCGGCGGCGGCGACGGTGCGGTAGTAGGCGACCAGGTCGGCTTTGGTGAGGCCGTCGTCGGGGAAGAGCACCTTCTCCGGCCGCCGGACCGTGACGGTGCGGCGGCCGGCCCGGACCGTGGTGGTGGTCATGGCGTCCTCACTCGGGGCGGGCGCCGGCGGCGACCTGGCGCAGGGTGTGGCCGGACCGGGCCGAGCGGGCCCGGTACGGGTCGGGCGTGCCGCCGGCCGCCGCCCGGGCGTCGGCGTGCTTGACCAGCAGCCAGGCCTCGCGATCCCCGCCGTCGGCGCCGGTGCGGATCCGGGTGAGCGAGTAGCCGCCGTGCAGCTTGTGGCCGTCGAGGCGGAACGAGGCGTGCCCGCGGGCGAGCGCCTCGGTGAACGGTACGGGCCGGCCGTCCCGATCGGTGGTCAGATTGCGGTAGGTGCCCTCGTCCCAGACGATCACGGTGCCTGCGCCGTACTCGCCGTGCGGGATGACGCCCTCGAAGGTGCGGTACTCCAACGGATGGTCCTCGGTCGGGGTGGCCAGTCGCTTGTCGTGCGGATCGGTGGAGGGGCCCTTGGGGACGGCCCAGGACTTCAGCACGCCGTCGGCCTCCAGCCGGAAGTCGAAGTGCATGGTGCGCGCGTCGTGGATCTGCACCACGAACCTGGGCGCGTCCCCGGACGGGGAGCCCCGCTCGCCGCGTGGCTCGGCGGTCCGGGAGAAGTCGCGTCGGCGGTGGTAGTGCTCCAGGACGTCCTCGGTGGCCATCGTCTCCTCCCGGGGTCGGGCCGGGCTTCTTCGACGCCGGGCGCCTACCCCGGTTACGCGTTCTCAGCCACCCGGCGGCGCTCCGTACACCGGCTCCACGGGCCGCCGGTCGGCCCGGTCGACCGCCGGCCGTCACAGCTGTGCGGCGAGGGCCGCCAGCAGGACGGCCATGCCCACGGCCAGCCAGGCCACGTAGTCCCCCAGGAGCCCCGAGTGCAGCCGGCGCAGGGGCAGGACGGCTGCCCGGTACGGCCCGCCGGTGCCGCGCCGGGGGTCGCGGCGGAGTGCGGCGGTGGCGAAGCCGGCGGCCAGGAGGGCGGAGACCAGGCCGAGCACGACGCCGGCCGTCGTCCACCCGGCCTCCGGAGCCTCGCCGGCCGGCGAGGCGGGCCGGCCGAGGACGGCGGCGAGGTAGCCGGCGCGGTCGCTGAAGGCCGCCGCGGCGGCGCCGAGTGCCCGGCCCACGCCCGGCAGGACGCCGACGGCCAGGCAGCCGGCCAGCAGCAGGGCGGGCACGACGGTCATCGGAGCGGGCATCCGCCGGCCCGGCTCGCGGATCTCCGGCTCCTCGCCCTCGCCGGTGGTCGCGGCCACCTCCGGGTGCTCGGACGGCGGGGCGCCGAACCCGCCGAAGACCCGCAGCCCGGCGCGCAGCACCGCACCGCCGGTGAGCGCCGACACCAGGACGAACACGGCCGGCAGCCAGCCGAGTTCGTGCCCGGCGGCCTCCTCGGTGACGGCCTTGCCGAGGCCGGTGCCGAACGGGGGCAGCCCGGCCAGGGCCAGCGCGCCCAGCAGGAACAGCACGCCGGGCAGCCGGAGCCCGCGGGCCCGGCCGTGCAGGCCGTGCTCGTCCACCGAGCCGAAGCGGTCCAGCAGGACGCCGGTGAGGCCGAACAGAGCGGCCTTCGCGCCGGCGTGGCCGGCCACGTAGACCGCGGTGCCGGCTACGCCCGCGGGGGTGAGCAGCGCGGTGCCGGCCAGGAACAGGCCGACGTGCCCGACCGTGGAGAACGCCAGCATCCGCTTCAGGTGCCGTTGCTGCCAGCACATGGTGGCGCCGACCAGCGCCGTCAGCACGCCGAACGCGAGCAGGGTGTCGCGGACGGCGGCGCCGGGCAGGCCGCCGGGGCCGGCGAAGACCACCTGGTGGATCCGGGCGAAGCCGTACACGCCGAGCTCGACCATCACCCCGGACAGCAGCATGCACACCGGGCTGGGCGCCACCGCGTGGGCGTCCGGGAGCCAGAAGTGGAAGGGCGCCGTCGCGGCCTTCACCAGCGGGCCGGCCATGACCAGGACGAACGCCACGACGATCAGCGCGTCCCGGCCCCGTCCGGCCGCGGCCCGCTCGTCCAGGGCGGCACCGATCTGGGCCAGGCCGAGCTCCCCGGTCCGGGCGTAGAGCAGGCCGATGCCGAGCAGCGAGAGGTACGCGGCGGCCGAGTTGACCAGGCCGAAGGCGAGGGCGCCGTGGAGCGGGCGCGGGTCCTCGATCCGGTAGCCGGTGAGCGCGTAGGCGACGGCGCCCATCAGTTCGAAGAAGACGAAGGCGTCGAAGAGGTCGCCGGTGAGCACGAAGCCGCACATCCCCGCCTCGAAGAGGAGGAGCAGGGCCGGGAACATACCCCCGTGCTCGCCGGAGGGCTCGTCGAAGTACCGCCAGGCGTAGCAGAGCACGGCCAGCACCAGGACGGCGGCGAGCAGGGCCAGGCCGGTGCCGAGGCGGTCGGCGACCAGGACGATGCCGACGCTCTGCCCGTCCTGCGGCAGGTACCCCCCGAGCCAGGAGACGACCCGGCCCTCGGGGCTCGTGCGGGACCAGAGCAGCGCCAGGCAGCCGACGCCGGCGGCGGCCCAGAGGGTGGCGAGCGCGTCCCGTCCGATCCTCGGCAGCCGTCTCCCGGCCACCGCCAGGACGGCCGCGCCCAGCAGCGGGATCGCGACGGCCAGCGGGAGGAGGTCGGCGGTGGTCACCGGGCGCTCAGCCCCGCAGCCCGGTGAGTTCCTCCGGGTCGACCGTGCCGTGCCGCTTGCGGAGTTGGATCACCAGGGCGAGCAGCAGGGCCGTGACGGTGGCGCCGACCACGATGTCGGTCAGCACCAGCGCCTGGACCACCGGGTCCACGACCGGGGCGTCGGTCGGCAGGTCGGAGAAGACGGGGGCGGTCGCGTCGCGGCGGTAGCCGATCGCGAGCAGCAGGACGTACGTCGAGGCCTGTGCGACGGCCAGGCAGCCGACCGCCTGCACCAGGTTGCGGCTGGTGACCAGGCCGTACAGCCCGGCGAGCAGGATCCACCCGGCGACGAGGTAGGGGAGCAGGCTCACCGGCCCCTCCCGCCCGGGGCGACCTCGACGGCCTGGTCCAGGAAGTGCGCCAGCAGCACCACGACGCCGGAGCCGACCTCCACGCCGACGACCGCGTTGAGCACCGGGACGAGGCCGCCGGAGGAGAGCTGGTCGAACGTCCCGAGCGGCAGGGTGTTGGCGAGGTACCCCGCGCCTGCCGCGAGGCCGATCAGGCCGAGGGCGGCGAAGGCCCCGGCGGCGAGGGCGTCGGCCACGTCCAGCACGGCCAGCGGCCGGATCCGTTTGAGTACCAGGTAGTCGGCGGCGACGTAGGCCAGGTGCAGGGCGGTGGCCAGCACCACGCCGCCCTGGAAGCCGCCGCCGGGGCTCAGCTGGCCGTGGGCGACGATGTAGCCGCCGGTCAGGACCGTGACCGGCAGCAGGGTGGCGCCGAACAGCCGCGTGGTGGGCAGGACGGGTCCGGGGGCCGGTCGGCGCTTGCGCTCGTCGCGGGCGAGTCGCAGCAACATGCCCGCGCCGAGGACCGAACCGAACAGGATCGACTCCTCGCCCAGGGTGTCGAAGGCCCGCTGGTCGAAGTTGACCGAGGAGACGATGTTGGCCGTCCGGTGGGCCAGCCCGGCCGACACCGCGCGGTCGCCGTAGGGGTGCCGGGACCCGCCGAAGGCCGGGAGTCCGGTGGCGGCGGCGATCAGCGCGGCGGCGAGGACGGCGGCGGCGGTCAGGAAGAGCCCGAGCCGGGCGGTGCGGCTCACTCGGTGCGGTCCGGTCGGTCGTCGGACCGCTCCTCGCGCCGTACCCGGCGGACGGTGAGCAGGATCAGCAGCGGGGTGACCGCGCTGCCCACGCCGAGCTGGGAGAGCGCGACGTCGGGCGCCTGGAGCACGGTGAACAGCACCGCGAGGCAGAGCCCGAGCAGCGCGAGGACGGCGGCCTGGCGGCCCGGGTCGCGGGTGAGCGCGGCGGCGGTCGCGGTGAGTCCCGTGAGCAGCAGGGCGATGACGATCAGGGCGTCGCTCACCGGCGTGCCTCCCGCGCGGCCTCGGTGCGGACGGTCGTCCGGGCCACGGCCATCGTGGTGACGGTGCCGCCCGCCGCCGTCAACAGGCCGATCACCAGCAGCTTGAGGGCGGCCCGGCCCGGTCCGGTGTCGACGGCGAGGGCGAGCGCGACCAACGGCGCGCCGAGGGTGGACGCGGGGGAGAGGGCGTGCAGCCGGAGGTAGGGACCCGGGAGCACGGCGAGCGCGACGGCGGAGAGCAGCAGGACGGCCGTTCCCGCGCACAGCAGGACCAGGGCCGCAGTGTGCCGGCCCATTCAGCGGTCCTCCCCGGTCAGGAGGCGGGTGAAGACCAGCGTCCCGGCGGGGGCGAGCACGGCCAGGTCGAGCGCCAGGTCGGTGTAGGAGGTACGACCGAAGCCCTGGGCGAGCAGCAGCAGGACGACCGACGTCAGCGTCGCGGCGAGGTTCAACCCAGCGAGACGGTGCTGTGGTTCGCCGCGCAGGGCGAGCGGCAGGCAGGCGCCGAGCCCCCCGACGGCGAGCACGGCCGCCGCCAGCAGCCAGGCGTTCACCGGCGGCCGCCGGTCAGTGCGCGCTCCAGCGCGGAGGGGCGGTCGTCGAGCGCGTGCACCGTCAGGGTGCGGTCCTCGCTCTCCACGACGTAGGCGCCGGGTGTCGCGGAGAGCAGACCGCCGGCCCAGGCGGGCCCGGTACCGCGGGCGAGCCGGACGGTGCGGAAGCCGGCGTCCGCACGGCGGCCGGGCGACAGCACGAGGACGGCCAGCCGCCCGGTGTCGGCGAGCAGGGTCCACGGGAAGGACCAGAGCGCCTGCGCCAGGTGGGCGGCGCCCCCGGGAGTGGCGCCCGAGGTGCGCCGGACGGCGACGGCACCCGTCGCGCCGAGGAGCGCGATGCAGCCGCCGACGGCGAGCTCCAGCGGCGTGACCGAGCTGATCAGTACGATGTTCAGCAGCAGCAACAGCCCCCACCAGAGCAGGAATTCGATCGCCGTCCGCACCGCACCACCTGTCCGCACCGCACCACCCCGGGTCGTCACCCGCCGCCGGAACCGGCGCCGGGACCCGCCGCCGTGGCGAGCGGCCCAGGTGTACCGCCCGGTGGGCGGCCCGGTCCCGTAGGCGCCGCCGCCACGCGCGGGATCACCGTGCCGGACCACCCGTTCGCCGGACGGCGGCACCGGAACGTCCGATGATCGGTTCGTCGGGGTCGGTCATTTCCGGACCGGTTCTCCGTCGTGCGGCGGCGGCTGTCCGAGGGTGAGGTACGTCTCGCGAGGAGGCCGCGTGCAGTGGCCGTTGTGTCGTCGCAGTTTCTGGACCGGCAGGATCAGCCAGCAGGTCGCGAACCAGAGCACGACGCCTCCCGCGATCCAGCCCGCGAGCGCCGACCCGGTCGCCACACGCAACAGGAGCAGCACGGCGGAGCCGATCGTCACGGCCAGCAGGACCAGGCCGATGGCGACCAACCTTGCAGCGGAGTCGACGAGTTGGGGCTTCAGCAGGTGCCCGGCGAAGATCCGGTGGTAGGCCACCGGCGCGGTCAGCGCACCCGTGGCGAGTGCACCGAGGACGACGGTGCTCACGTACAGTCCGCGGTCGAAGGCGTTCAGCTCGGTGAAACGGGGCATGAAGACGACGCTCAGCAGGAATCCGAAGAGGACCTGGGATCCGGTCTGGGCCACGCGGACCTCCTGGAGCAGATCGCCCCAGCGCCGGTCGGCCCGCTCGTCCGGAGATTCCCGGCGGCCGGTCCGGGGCCGGCGGCCGGGGGCGGTCCGGCCGGTGTCGGATGTCGTCATGGTGATCGCCTCCTCCTCCTCGGTGTCCGTAACCCTCCCCGGTGCCGCAGCCCCCGGTGTCCGTGGTCGGCGTCCGGCCGTGACGGTGCGTGTAGCCGTGACGGGGTCGGGCAAACGTCGGGCATGGAGGGCGAGCACGCGTCGTGGCCGGTTGCCCCGGGGGCGGCCGCCGCCCCGACGGACGCCGGGGTTCGCGCGCCCGGCCGTGCCGCGCGGCATCATGGTCGGGAAGGCACGTCTTCGTACCGACCGGACCGGGAGCCCGCCATGCCACGGCCAGCCGAGGAGCCCATCGGGGGCGAGGAAGTCCATGCCAGGCTGCAGGTGGCGGTGGGCAAGGAAGGGCCGGTACGGATCGTCACCGCGGCGGGCGAACTGGACCACGACACGGCGGACGAACTGCGGAGGGCGCTCGCCCTGCCCGTCGACAACGGGATCAGGCGGATCCTGGTCGACTTCGGCGACCTGCAGTTCTGTGACTCCACCGGCCTGAACCTCCTCCTGCGGGCCCGGCTGGACGCCGAGGCGGCCGGGCTGAGCCTGGAGGTGGCGGACCTGCAGCCGGCCGTCGCCAGGCTGTTCGCGATCACCGGGGTCGACACCGTGATGCGGATCCACCCCGACCGCGGGGCGGCGCTGAAGGTCCCGGACGCCGGGCCCGGGGACGAACAAGGGCCGCCCCCCGCGACCGCCGATGAGGCATGAGGGGGCCGGGGCATGACGAGACCCGGGAAGGACGCCCGGACGGCCGGTACGGAGCAGACCAGGCGGCTGGTCCTCGCCGGGAGCGAGGGCGCGGTGCAGCGCTGCCGGGACTTCAGCCGGGCGGCACTGCTCCTCTGGCAGTGGCTGCCGGCGGCCGACGACGAGCAGCTCGCCGTCACGGACGACGTCCTGCTGATGGTCTCCGAGCTGGTCACCAACGCCTGTCTGCACGCCCCGGGCGGCCCGCGGGAGCTACGCCTGTCCTGGGACGGCGTCCGGCTGCGGGTGGAGGTCGCGGATGCCAGCCCGGTGCCGCCGCGCCTGCTCGTGCACAGCGACCCGGCCCGGCCCGGCGGGCACGGCCTGCGGGTGGTCGACCGGCTCGCCCGGGCCTGGGGCTCGCTGCCGGAGGGTGACGGGAAGCTGGTCTGGCTGGAGGTTCCCGCCCCGCTCGACCACCAGCGGCTCGACCACCAGCGGCTCGACCGCCGGCCCCGCACCGACTGAGAGCGCCGGAGTCACAGCGCCCGAGCGGGGGCACGCCAGAGCAGCGCACAGCGCCCGGGCGGCTGAGCAGGCCCTGAGCCGCCGGTCACCGCTGACCCGGGTGCGGCTCCGGTGGCGGTGCCGGGTCGGGATCGGGGAACGGGGGGATCGGCGGCGGAACCGGATCCGGCCCTTCGCCGGGCCGCGGCGCGGGGTAGGGGTGGGGGATCGGCTCCGTGTCCGGATCGGGGGGTGTCGGGACGGTCATGGTGTCCTCCCTCCAGAGAGCCGCCACTGCCGACCGCGCGTCTTCCCGGCGGCCGTCGCCGGAAACCGTCGGAGCCGCCCTCCGGGCCGGGCGCTCGCGCCGGCGCGGTTAGGAGCGGGGACGTTCGGGTAGGCGAGCCCGAGTGAGTGGCCGGGACCGGTCCGAAGGGGATCTTCGGGGCCGGGGAACGGACCAGGCCACGAGGAGCACGAGCACCACGACACCGGACGGTGCGAGGGAGGTGCGGTCCTATGGCCCGGGCCCGGACGCCCGCTGTGCCGCGCTCCCTCGCGGGGCCGCGCGCCCGCTGGCTACCGCTGTCCGACCGGACGGGCATGGTGGCCGACGCCCGGTCCGTCACCCTGGACTTCCTCGCCGACGTCGCCGACCCGTCCGTGGTGGCCGACGCCGTGCTCCTGGTGTCCGAACTCATCGGCAACGCCATCCGCCACGCCGGGGAGCCGGGGTGGCTCCTGCTCGTCCGTCGTCCCGGCCTGCTGCGGATCGAGGTGAGCGACTCCAGCCCCAGACCACCGACGCCCCGTCGTCCGCGCGGCGGCGAGGCGCCGGGCGGTCTCGGCCTCTTCCTGCTCGGCTGCCTCGCCCTGCGGTGGGGCTGGCGCCCGCTGGGCCCGGGGAAGGCCGTCTGGTGCGAGCTCCGGCTGCCCCCGGCTGACGCGCCGGACCAGCCCTGACGCACCCGGACGTCCCGGGAGCGGCCCCGCCCGGCTCCGTTCCGCCGCCCGGCGGTGCTCCGAACGCGGCGGTGCGCCGAACGGCCGGCGGGAGGTGTTCCCCCACTCCGGGCGGGTAGGCGCCCCGGAGAGCCACCGATTCGGGAGGCCGCCATGGACCTCAGCTTCCTCACCCCGTTGCTCGACCGTCCCGGCCCCTGGGCCTCGGTCTACCTCGACACGTCGCACGCCACGGAGGACGCCGCCCAGCGCCGGGCCCTGATCGATCGCGCGGCCGTGCACCGGCTGAGCGGCGCCGGCGCGGACGAGAGCGCCTGCGCGGCCGTCCGCGACAAGCTCGCCGCCGAACCGGCCGCGGACTCCCCGCCGGGGCGGGCGCTGTTCGTCGCGGACGGCGACGTGGCGCTCGACGTCCCGCTCGCGGTGTCGCCGCCCGACGTGGCGGCCACCTGGGCGCCGCTCCCGCACACCGCCCCGCTGCTCGGCCTGCTGGACGACGCGATGCCGCGGTGCCTGGTCGCGGCCGTCGACCGGACCGGCGCGGAGCTGGAGCGGTGCGACCTCGGCCGGATGCAGCCGGTCGGCGCCGTGGACGGGAAGCAGTGGCAGGGCCGGGGGCACCGCGCGCCACCCACGGACCGCTACGAGTGGCACTACCGGCACCGCGTCGAGGACGCCTGGGACCGGACGGCCGCGATCATCGCCGACCACCTGACCCGGGTCTGGCCCGAGAGCGGCGCCGACCTGCTGGTCCTGGCCGGCGGCGCCCGCGAGCGCCGGGCCGTCCACGACCGCCTGCCGCAGCAGCTCCGGGCGACCACCGTCGAGGTGGACGGCGGAGGCCGGGCCGCGGGGATCGACCGCGCCGTCTTCGACGAGAGGATCCGGCAGGCCTGGGCCGACCACCGGGCCGGTCACCTCGACGAGGTCCTCGGCGCCTTCCGGGCGGGTCTGGGCCGCCCCGGCGAGCACGCCACCGACGGCGCGGGCATCGAGACCGCGCCCGGCGCCGCGGCCCAGGGCGTCCCGGCAGTGGTGAGCGCCGCACGGCAGCACCAGCTCGCGGCGCTGCTCGTCCAGGAGGGCGGCGGGGATCCGGAGCGACCGGTGTGGGTCGGCCCGAGCCCCGAGCACATCGGGGTCCAACGCGCCGACGTGCGCGCCATGGGCGTCGACCACCCCGAACAGGCGCCCGCCGCCGACGCGCTCCTGCGCGCCGCCGCGGCTGCGGGCGCGGAGGCCCTGCTGGTGCCCGAGGCCTCCGCCGGGCCGCCCGGCGGTGTCGGCGCCGTCCTGCGCTGGGCGGGGTGAGCCCCGCTCCGCAGCGCCCCCACGAGTGGGCCGCCCCGACCGGTGCTGGTCCGGGGCGGCCCTGGCACGCGGCCACGGGCATCGGTCACCATCGGTACCAGCGTCGGCCGTGGCCGGAGCCGCCCGAGGCGAAGAAGAAGCCGAGGATCCAGACCACCAGGACGGCCAGCGCGACCCACCAGAGGACGTGCATGGCGAATCCGGCGCCGCCCAGGATCAGCGCGAGCAGGAGGACGAGCACGAGGATCAGCATCGTCATCGCCTTTCCGTGAGGGGGAGGGGGACGTTCGGACCCTGCGTGTGCCCGGTTCACCCGGATCCATGCAGGTGCCCGTCCCTACGGGCCCGCCTCGCCTTCACCCGCGACCGGTGGACCGAGGAGGTCCTTCGGACCCGGACGGAGCAGCCGGCCGAGCCCGGACCCGGCGGGCGGCCCCGTCCTCACGGCACCGCGACGGTGAGTTCGGCGAGGTGGTCGACCACCGCCGCGAGGCGGCCGCCGTGGCGCTGCAGGGCCCGCCGCTGACGGGCTGCGCCGGTGCCGAGCCTGCGCAGGCGGGCGAGGGCGGACTCCACGGTGGCCAGGTCGCCGGCGGCGGCCAGCCCGGGGGCGGCCCGCTCCACGAGCCGGTCGACGAGCGCGGTCATCGGGGCGTGCCGGCCGGTGCACGGATCCACCCCTTCCCCGGAGAGGCCGGTCCGCGCGGCCTGCCAGTGCGCGGCGCCCACCACGCCGCCGGGCAGGGCGGGCGCCGGCCGGCCTGCCTCGATCTCGCCGAGCAGGACGGTGGCGAGGCCGCGCAGCAGCGCGGCGAGCAGCACGACCGTGTCGAGGTCGGCGTTGACGTCGGCGATCCGCACCTCCAGCGTCGGGACGTGTTCGGAGGGCCGTGCGTACCAGTAGATCATCCGGCGGTCGAGCAGCACCCCGCACTCCACCAGGGCGTCGGCCAACGCCTCGTACTGCGCCTCGTCCAGGACCGGAGCAGGTCCGACGGTGGGCCAGCGCGACCACTGCACGGTTCGCCAGCTGGCGAAGCCGCTGTCGCGGCCCACGGAGAAGGGTGAGTTGACCGCGAGCGCCTGGACCACGGGCAGCCACGGCCGCAGGTGGTTGCAGAGCGCCAGCGCCTGCCCGCGCCCCGCGGTGCCCAGGTGCACGTGGCAGCCGCACAGCGCGCCGTCGTAGCCCTGCAGGACGCCGGCGTAGCGGGCCGCCATCCGCCGGTAGCGCGGGTTGTCGGTGACCGGGCCGGGGCCCGGCCCGGAGAGCACCGGCGTGCCGGAGGCCACCAGCAGGCAGCCGGCGTCCGCCGCGGCTCCGGCGACCACCGAGCGCAGGTGGGCGAGGTCGGCGCGCAGGTCGTCGATCCGTTCGGCCGGGCGGCTGCACACCTCGACCTGGACGGGGAAGAACTCGTTCTGGACCTGGTCGCCCAGCACCCCGGTGGCGGCCTCGATCACCTGGGGAGCGCGCTCGACGGGCAGCCTGGTGCGCCGGTCGACCAGCAGGAACTCCTCCTCCACACCGACCGTCGGCACGGCCGGCGGCGCGCCGGTCCCGGTCACCGCGATCACCGCCCCCGGGCCAGCGCGCCTGCAGCGGCGCCGAGCAGGACGGCCGCGCCGCCGGCGGCCAGCACGCCGTGGTGCTGGGAGGCCCAGAGCTGTGCGCTGCGGTCCCGGGCCTCGGCGTCGAAGCGGCCGTGTGCTCCGTGGTCCTCGGCGCCGTCGACCGGAGCCCAGAGGTTGTCCGGGGCCTGCCTGCGGTGCGGCTGCTCGTCCTGCTGGGCGCGGATGCCCGTGCGGGCGAGGTAGCGGTCGAGCAGCCCGGGGGCGATCGCGTTGGCGATCAGAGTGGCGGCGGTGCTGGTGCCGACCCAGTACTCCCGGCGACCGGGGTGGTCGGCGGCGTACCGGACCGCACGGGCGGCCAGTTCCGGCTGGTGGACCGGCGGGACGGGTCGGGCCCGGCCGCGCATCCGGTTGCGCACCCAGTCGAACTGCGGAGTGTTCACGGCGGGCAGCTGCACCATCGTCACCCTCACCCCCGACCCGCTCGCCAGCAGCTCGCAGCGCAGCGCCTCGTGCCAGCCCTGGATGGCGTGCTTGGCGCCGCTGTAGGCGGTCTGCAACGGGATGCCCCGGTAGGCGATCGCCGAGCCGACCTGCACGACCGTGCCGTGGTCGCGCGGCAGCATCCGGCGCAGCGCGGCCCGGGTGGCGTTGACGTAGCCGAGGTAGGTCACCTCGGTCACCCGGCGGAAGTCGTCAGGCCCGATCTCGGTGAAGGGGGCGAAGACCGAGACGAAGGCGTCGTTCACCCAGACGTCGATCGGTCCGAACTCGGCCTCGGCGCGGGCCGCGGCGGCCTCGCAGGCCTCCGGGTCGGCGACGTCCGCCACGACGGTGCGCACCGGCGAGCCGGCCGCCTCGGCCTCCGCCGCGGCGGCGCGCAGCCCGGCGGCCCCGCGGGCCACCAGTACCAGGCGGTCGCCCCCGGTGGCGAAGGCGCGGACGCAGGCCCTGCCGATCCCCGCCGTGGCGCCGGTGATGACCACGGTCCGGGGCTGCGAACGGTCGGGGATCGTCATGGCCCGCGTCTTGCCTGTCGGGCGCCGCCGAAACGTCGGCCGGCCCGCACCCGGCGGCGGCTGTTCGTGGGTGTGGCGGTGCGGGGGGCGGGTAGACGCGCCTCCGGGCGGCGGACACGCCCGGTGACCGGCCGGCCGCAGGCCGAAGCCCCGAGGTCCGGTGGCCCCCGCCGTCCGACGGCGCCGAGCCGAACCGCGGCCGGACACCCGACGCGACGAGACGTTTCCGACCCGGCATGAGGAGGTCCGGATGGACTGCCCCGGGACAGGTCCGCTGCCGGGCCCCGCCCAGGGGCCGGAGCGCACGGTCCGGCTGCGTCTGCGAGGTGGTTCGGCCGTGGTGCAGCGCAGCCGCGACTTCTGCCGGGCGGCCCTGCTCTGCTGGCACTGGCTGCCCGCCGCGGACGAGGAGCAGCAGGACGTCGCCGCGGATGTCCTGTTGATGGTCTCGGAGCTGGTCACCAACGCCTGTCTGCACGCGCCCGGTGGCCCGCGCGAGTTGCGGTTGCGCTGGAACGGCCTTCGGCTGCGGGCCGAGGTCTCCGACGCCAGCCCGGTGCCGCCGCGCTTCCGCCCGCGGTCCGACCAGGGGCGGCCGAGCGGCTACGGCCTCCAGGTGGTGGACCGGCTCGCGCGCGCCTGGGGTTCGGTGCCCGAGGGAGGCGGAAAGGCGGTCTGGATGGAGGTGGCGTCCCCGATCGACCACCATGTCCGTACCGTCGGAGCCGGGCCCCGGAGCTGACGCGGCGGTCCGAACGGCGTGGACCGGGCGCAGTGGCCGGGGGCGCGGTGGCCGGAGCGGTGGCCGGAGCGGTGGCCGGATCGGGGGCGTCGGGACACCGTTCCATCCTTCTTCATTCCTCTCACTACTCGCGGACGTCGCTGTGCGCGCGCGCCTACCCGAGCAAATCAACACAAACCATCTGAAACGTGAATCAAATGTCGCCTATGGGGGTAGAACAGTCTCACAGCGGCTGCGGAGAACCGCCGCCGCCCCGCACCCCACCGGGTGCCACCGGGACCTTCGCTTGAAGAAGCCGGGCACAGGTCCTGGGGGAAGAAGCCCGCGACGCGCGAGCGCCGGTTCGCGCGGCCTTGCGTGGCATTCACCCCGATGCCCTGGAGAACCAAGTGTCAGCCCCACTGGAAGCCCCCTCGCCCGCGCGCGCCCGCACCGCGGCTGCTCCGTCGCCGGAGCGCCCGCCGGGGCCCGCCTGCGAGTTGCCCTCCGACCTCCCCCCGCGCCCGACCGAGGCCGAGCTGCGCACGATGGGCAAGTCCGAGGCGCGCGAACTCAGCGACGCGCTGTTCGCGCGGCTCGCCGGTCTCGCTCGCGAGACGTACGCCTACAGCTACGTGCGCGGCACGATCATCGAGCTCAACATGCCGCTGGTGCGGTTCATCGCGGCCCGGTTCCGGCATCGTGCCGAGGACATGGACGACATCCTCCAGGTCGGCACGATCGGCCTCATCAAGGCCGTCGACGGCTACGACGCGGCACGCGGCGTCGAGTTCGTCACCTACGCCATCCCCACCATCGCCGGGGAGATCAAGCGCTTCTTCCGTGACACCTCCTGGCCGGTGCGGGTCCCGCGCAGCATGCAGGAGCTGTACCTCACCGTCGCCCGCGGCTCGGACCGGCTGGAGCAGCAGCTCGGCCGCCTCCCGCATCCGGGCGAGATCGCCGAGGACCTGCACATCACCGTCGACCAGGCCGTCGAGGGGCTGGTCGCGGGCCGGGTCTACCGCCCCAACTCCCTGGACGCGCTGCGCGACCCCGACAGCGACGAGGCCGGCAGCGCGCTCGTCGACCGCCTCGGCGCCTGCGACCCGGGCATCGAACTCGCCGTCTTCCGCACGGCGGTGCAACCGCTGCTCGCCCAACTGCCCCAGCGGGAGCAGCTCGTGCTCAAGCTGCGTTTCTGGGAGGGCCGGACCCAGTCCGAGATCGCCGAGCGGATCGGCGTCTCGCAGATGCACGTATCCCGGCTGCTCACCGCCACGCTGGCCCGGCTGCGCGAGCAGCTGGAGGACCGCGACGCTCCCGGATGGGCGGGCGACGGAGTGGAGCCGCCCGCCTGAGCCGTCCCGACCCACGCCGATCCTCGCGCCGATCCCCCGCCCGACCCGCGTTTCCGGCCCCCCGCAGCGGAAAGCCGCGCTGCGGGGGCCCCGTCTGCCGAAGGGGTCCCGTCCGCGAAGGAGGAGCGCCGTGACCCCGAAGGTTTCCGACCACATCCTGGAACGGCTGCGCGCCTGGGGCGTCGACCACGTCTTCGGCTACCCCGGCGACGGCATCAACGGCCTGCTCACGGCCTGGGGCCGGGCCGACACCCACCCGGTGTTCGTCCAGGCCCGGCACGAGGAGATGGCCGCGTTCGAGGCCGTCGGCTACGCCAAGTTCTCCGGCCGCACCGGGGTCTGCGTGGCGACCTCGGGGCCGGGGGCGATCCACCTGCTCAACGGGCTCTACGACGCCAAGCTCGACCACGTGCCGGTGGTCGCCCTGGTCGGGCAGACGGACCGCAGCGCGATGGGCGGTTCCTACCAGCAGGAGGTGGACCTGCTGAGCCTGTTCAAGGACGTCGCCGCCGAGTACTGCCAGATGGTGACCGTGCCCGAGCAACTGCCCAACGTCCTGGACCGGGCGATGCGCACCGCGGCGGCCCGGCGCACGGTGACGGCCGTCATCGTGCCCGCGGACGTCCAGGAACTCGACTACAGCCCGCCGGAGCACGCCTTCAAGATGGTGCCCTCCAGCCTGGGCAACCCGCGCTGGACCGTCGTCCCCGAGGACGGCGAGCTGCGGCGCGCTGCCGAGGTGCTCAACGCCGGCCGCAAGGTCGCCATGCTGGTCGGCCAGGGCGCCCGGCACGCCCGACCTCAGGTCGAGCGGACCGCCGAACTGCTCGGCGCAGGCGTCGCCAAGGCCCTGCTCGGCAAGGATGCGCTGCCCGACACCCTGCCCTACGTCACCGGCGCGATCGGCCTGCTCGGCACCCGGCCCTCCTACGAGCTCATGCGCGACTGCGACACCCTGCTGACCATCGGCTCCAGCTTCCCCTACACCCAGTTCCTGCCCGAATTCGAGCAGGCCAGGGGTGTGCAGATCGACCTCGACCCGTTCATGGTCGGGCTGCGCTACCCCTACGAGGTCAACCTCGTGGGCGACGCCGCCCGCACGCTCGACGCACTGTTGCCGCTGCTCGTCCGCAAGGAGGACCGCGACTGGCAGCGCACCGTCTGCGACAACACCGAACGCTGGTGGGAGGTGATGGCGCGGCGGGCCGAGGTCGACGCCGACCCGGTCAACCCCGAGTTCGCGGTCCACGCCCTGGACCACCTGCTGCCCGACGACGCCATGGTCACCGCGGACTCCGGCTCCGCCGCCAACTGGTACGCCCGCCACCTGCGCTTCCGCGGGCGGATGCGCGGCTCGCTCTCCGGCACCCTCGCCACCATGGGCCCCGGCGTGCCGTACGCGATCGGCGCCAAGTTCGCCCACCCGGACCGCCCCGCGATCGCCCTGGTCGGGGACGGCGCCATGCAGATGAACGGCCTCGCCGAGCTGATCACCATCGCCAAGTACTGGCAGGAGTGGCAGGACCCGCGCCTGGTGGTGGCGGTGCTCAACAACCGCGACCTCAACCAGGTCACCTGGGAGATGCGGGCCATGGAGGGCGCACCGAGCTTCCTGCCCTCGCAGGAACTGCCGGACGTCGACTACGCCGGCTTCGCACGGTCGCTCGGGCTCGCCGCCGAGCGGGCGGTCGAGCCCGGCCAGGTGCCCGACGGCTGGCAGCAGGCCCTCACCGCCGACCGGCCGTTCCTGCTGGAGCTGCGCACCGACCCGGCCGTGCCGCCGATTCCCCCGCACGCCACCTGGGACCAGATCCGGGCCGCCGCCGAGTCCGTGCTCCGCGGGGACAGCGACAGCACCGCGATGGTCCGCCAGGGCTTCCGGGCCAAGCTGCAGGAGCTGCTGCCCTCCTTCGGAGGCCGGCATGGGCATCATTGAGCTCGCCCTGCGCAACGTGCGCACCGGCCGCTTCCAGCGCGCGCTCGCCCTGGCCACGGCCGCGGGCTCGCTGGTCACCGCCGCCGAGATCTACCTGGAGCACGACCGGGCCGGCTTCGGCAACCGGGTGATGTGGTGGCCGGTGTGGCTCGGGCCGGTCGGGGCGGCCGCCGGCGTCGGCGGCGCGCTCAGCCCGCGCGCGGCCCGCACCCTGCTGCCCGTCGCCTCCGCCGCCATCACCGCCAACGGACTGCAGGGCACCTACCTGCACGTCCGCGGGATCGCCGAGAAGCCCGGCGGCTGGTCGATGGCCCGCTACAACGTCGAGATGGGGCCGCCGCTGTTCGCGCCGCTGCTGATGAGCATGGTCGGGGGGATGGGCCTGGTGGCCGCCGTCCTGCGCCGGGAGTCCCGCGATGCCTGAGGACCGGCCGCGGTTCCCCGGCTACGACGTGCTCGGGCAGGCGCGGCACTGGGACCACGAGACGGCCGCCGTCGTGTTCGCCCGGACCGGCGGCCCGCAGCCGCCGCTGCGCTTCTTCACGCCGGCCGAGGAGGCCACCGCCCACGCCCTGCTGGACCTGCTGCTGGACCACCCGGACCCACCGTTGCTGGCGATGATCGACGCCCGGCTCGCCGAGCGGCAGACCGACGGCTGGCACTACGCCGACCTGCCGGAGGACGACGAGGCCTGGCGGCGCACCCTGCGGGCCCTGGACGAGGACGCGGACGGTCCGTTCGCCGCGCTCGGCGAAGTCCAGCAGCGCGCGCTGGTGGGGCGCGTGCAGGAGCTGTCCGGCGAACGCTGGCACGGCATGCCCGCCCGGCACGTCTGGAGCCTGTGGACCCGCTACGCCTGCACCGCCTACTACAGCCACCCCACCGCCTGGAACGAGATCGGCTTCGGCGGCCCCGCCCATCCGCGCGGCTACCTGCGTCTCGGCGCCGGCCAGCGCGAACCCTGGGAGGTCGCCGACGCCCGTTCCCACCCGCCCAGGCCGCCCGACCCCCGGCCGCCGCGAACGCCGCCCCCCGCCACCGACCCGGGCCGGCACTCCCGGGTGCGCGCAGCCGCCGAGACCGTGCGCGCCAACGCCGCCGCCGAGCGCGAGGTCCGCCGCACCAACGCCTCCGCCTGGCTGCTGCCCCGCGACGGCCACGGCTTCGACCACGCCCTGCTCCGCGACATGCGCCGCCACCGCGACTCCGACGAGGTCGACCTGCTGATCGTCGGCTGCGGCGCCGGCGGCGCCACCCTGGCCCAGCGGATGGCCCGCCGCGGCTGGAGCGTCGTCGTCCTGGAGGCCGGGCCGTTCTGGGACCCGCTCACCGACTGGGTCAGCGACGAAGCCGGCTCCCACCACCTCTACTGGACCGAGCCCAGGGTCATCTCCGGCAGCGATCCCGTCCCGCTCGGCTCCAACAACTCCGGTCGCGGCGTGGGCGGTTCGATGGTCCACTTCGCCGGGTACGCGCCCCGCTTCCACCCCTCCGACTTCCGCACCCGCACGCTCGACGGCGTCGGCGCCGACTGGCCGCTCGACTACGCCGACCTGCGCGACTCCTACCGGCGCCTGGAGTACGAACTCCCCGTCGCCGGCCAGTACTGGCCCTGGGGGGAGCCGCACCCCTACCCGCACCCGCCGCACCCCGTCGGCGGCAACGGCGAGGTCTTCCTGCGCGGCGCCGCCGCGCTCGGGATCGAGGCCCGGGTCGGCCCGGTCGCCATCACCAACGGCCGCTTCGGCCGCCGCCCGCACTGCATCTACCGGGGCTTCTGCCTCCAGGGCTGCAAGGTCAACGCCAAGGCCTCGCCGCTGATCACCCACGTCCCGGACGCCCTCGCGCACGGCGCCGAGATCCGTCCCGACTGCATGGCCGCCGCCGTCGAACTCGACCCCGACGGCCTGGCCCGCGGCGTCCGCTACTTCTTCCACGGTCGCGAGCACCTCCAGCGGGCCCGCACGGTGGCCGTCGCCGGCTACGCCATCGAGACCCCGCGCCTGCTCCTCAACTCCGCCTGTCCGCGCTTCCCCGAAGGGCTCTGCAACGACCACGACCTGGTCGGACGCTACGTCATGGTGCAGGGCGCGCCGCAGACCTCCGGCCGCTTCGAGGAGGAGATCCGCGCCTACAAGGCCCCGCCGCCCGAAGCCTCCACCGAGCAGTACTACGAGACCGGCGCGGACCGGCCCTACCGGCGGGGCTTCACCATCCAGAACATCTCGCCGATGCCCATCACCTGGGCCGAGCACGTCGTGGCCCAGGGCCACTGGGGCGCCGACCTGCGCGCCTACCTCTCCGACTACGTGCACTGGGCCACCCTCGGCGCGATCGCCGAGCTGCTGCCCCAGCCCGACAACCGGGTCACCCTCGCCGCCGAAACCGACCGGCGCGGGCTGCCCGTCGCCGAGTTCAGCTTCTCCCAGTGCGAGAACGACCGGCTGCTGATCCGGGCCGCCCGCACGGTCATGGAGGACATCCTGCGCGCGGCGGGGGCGAGCGAGGTCATCACCATCGACCGCTACGCCCACCTCGTCGGTGGCTGCCGGATGGCCGCGGACCACCTCGGCGGGGTCGTCGACCACCGCTTGCGCACCTTCGCCGTGCCCAACCTGCTGATCACCGACGGCAGCGTGCTTCCCACCCAGGGCAGCGCCAACCCCGCCCTCACCATCATGGCGCTGGTCGACCGGGCCGCCAGCCTGCTCGCCGCCGGTGCCCGCTCCGGGCTGCGAGCACCGCCGTGAACGCCGTCGTGAGCACCGCCGGGGGCGCCGTCGAGCGGATCGCCGTGCGCGTCTACACCGTCCCCACCGACACCCCGGAGGCGGACGGCACGCTCGCCTGGGACCGCACCACGCTGGTCCTCGCCGAGGCCGTCAGCGGCCCCCACACCGGCCTCGGCTGGACGTACGGCGCACCCGCCACCGCCGCCGTGATCGGCCAGGAGCTCGCCCCGGTGGTCACCGGCCGCGACCCGCACGACACCAGCGGTGCCCAGGAGGCGATGAGCCGGGCGGTGCGCAACACCGGCCGCCCCGGCCTGGTCGCGGGCGCCATCTCGGCCGTCGACCTGGCCCTCTGGGACCTCCGCGGCCACCTGCTCGGCCTGCCGCTCGCCCGGCTGCTCGGCGGCGCGGCCCGGCCGGTCCGGGTCTACGGCAGCGGCGGCTTCACCACCTACTCCGCCGGCCGGCAGGAGTCCCAGCTGCGTCACTGGACGGAGGAGCAGGGCATCCCCCGGGTCAAGATCAAGATCGGCGAGGACCGCGGCACCCGCGAGCGGCGGGACCTGCGGCGGGTCAGCGCCGCCCGGGCCGCCGTCGGAGACCGCGTCGAGCTGTACACCGACGCCAACGGCGCCTACCGGCGCAAACAGGCCGTCCGGATCGCCGCCGCGCTCACCGGCGCGGGCGTCACCTGGTTCGAGGAGCCGGTCTCCTCCGACGACCTCGCCGGCCTGCGGTCCGTCCGCGACGCCGTCGCCCCTGACGTCACCGCGGGGGAGTACGGCTACGACCTCGCCTACTTCGCCCGCATGGCGCCCTGCGTCGACTGCCTCCAGGCCGACGCCACCCGCTGTGGCGGGCTCACCGGCTGGCTGCGCACCGCCGCCCTCGCCGAGGCCCACGGCCTGGACGTCTCCGCGCACTGCGCCCCCCACCTGCACGCCCACGCCGCCGCGGCCGTCCCCAACTGCCGTCACCTGGAGTGGTTCCACGACCACGTCCGGGTCGAACGGCTGCTCTTCGACGGCACCCTCGACCCCGCCGGCGGCACCGTCACCCCCGGTGCCGACGGCACCCCCGGCCACGGGCTCCGGCTGGCCCCGGTACGGGCCGCCGAGTACCGCGTCGCTTGAAAGGACGAGCCATGACGACCACCGCAGCAGCCCTGTTCGACGTCGACGGCACCCTGCTCGACACCACCTACCTGCACACCCTGGCCTGGTGGGAGGCGCTGCGGCAGTACGACCGGGCGGTGCCGGCCGCCCGCGTCCACCGGGCCGTCGGCATGGGTGCCGACCAGCTGCTCGACCACCTGCTCGGCGAACAGCGCGACCGCGACGCCGACGAGGCCATCACCGCCGCCCACGACGCCCTCTACGCCCGTCACTGGCCGGTGGTCAGGCCGCTGCCCGGTGCCCCCGAGCTGCTGCGCGCCTGCGCCGGGCGCGGCTGGCGGATCGTCCTGGCCAGCTCCGCCTCGGAGCGGGAGCTCACCGTGCTGCGGCACGCGCTCGGCGCCGACGAGGTGATCGCGGCCGTCACCACCGCCGACGACGTGGCCGCCACCAAGCCCGCCCCGGACCTGGTCGTGGCCGCGCTGGAGCGGGCGGAGAGCGGGCCCCGGCACGCCGTCTTCGTCGGGGACACGGTCTGGGACGTCGCCGCCGCCGGCCGGGCCGAGGTACCGTGCGTCGCCGTGGAGACCGGTGGCTTCGCCGCCGCGGAACTCCTCGGCTCCGGCGCCGCCGAGGTCCACCGCGACACCGCCGAGCTGCTGGCCGAACTCGACGGGAGCCTGCTCGGCAGGCCCGGCTGACCGTGCCGCCGGCCACGGCCGCCCGTCGGGGACCGTCCGCGGTCCCGGGACCGGCAGCCGGTCCGGGAGCGGCCGCCGGTCCGGGAGCGGAACGGGCCGAGGGGTCCGGACGCCGCGTGAACCCCGGTCGCCCGGGTACCCGCCGGAGCGTTCCAGCGGACGCTCCACCGAGGAGGGAGCCATGGGCCCGAAGGCCGCGATGGACCGGCGTGCCGAGCACGCCGAACCGCCCCTGCTGTTCGACGAGGCGGACGACTGGTCGCCCGGGGTGTCCGTCGACCGGCTGCCGCCCGACCGGGCGCAGGCGATCCTGGAGGCGGCCAAGCGGATCGGCTCGTTGCTGAAGGCCAAGGACCACCCGTTCGCCCTGGCCGGCGGGGTCGCCGCGTACGCGCACGGCGCCGTCGTCCGGCTCCAGCACGACGCCGACTTCTGCATCCGCCGGGAGGACGCCGACGCCGTCACCCGGACCCTGCGGGAGGCCGGGCTCCAGGTGTTCCTCCCGCCCGAGGACTGGCTGATCAAGGCCCGCTGTCTGGGCCAGGACGTCGACCTCATCCTCGAACTCGCCAAGCGGCCGGTCACCTCCGAGCTCCTGGAGCGCGCCGAGGTGCTACCGGTGGACTCGGTGCACATGCCGGTGCTCGCCGCCACCGACCTGGTCAGCAGCCTGCTCGCGGCCTTCTCCGAGCACCACTGCGACTTCGGGGCGGTGCTCCCGGTGGCGCGGCCGCTGCGGGAGAAGATCGACTGGCGGCGGGTCCGCGCGGAGCGGGGCGACGCGCCGATGGCCGCCGCCTTCCTCTACCTCCTGGAACGGCTCCAGGTGATCGAACCCGAGGAGGCCGGCCCATGACCGCCGTCGACGACGCCGAATACCGGCTCGCCCACCTGCGCGAGCGCCTCGCCGACGACGAGGTCGGCGAGCTCGGCCTGCGGATCGAACTCCACGGCTCCCACGCCACCGTGTCCGGCACCGTGCCGAGCGAGCAGCGCCGGGCGGCCGTCGAGCGCATCGTAGCCGAGGAGTTGGCGGGCCTGGTGGTCCACACCGATATCGCCCTGGCCGACGGCCGGCCCCCGTCCGGGGCCGAGGATCTGCCGTGATCCGGGCGGCCGCGGTCGGGGACATCCATCTGGGCCCGGACAGCCGGGGGCTGCTCCGGCCCGCCTTCGCCACCCTGGCGGACCGGGCCGACCTGCTGCTGCTGGCCGGCGACCTCACCCGGCACGGCACTCCCGAGGAGGCCGCCGTGGTGGGGGAGGAGGTGCGCGGCCTGTCCGTCCCGGTGATCGCCGTCCTCGGCAACCACGACTACGACGCCGGCCGCCCGGAGGAGGTCGCCCGGATCCTGTCCGCCCACGGGGTGCGGGTGCTGGAGGGCACCTCGACCACCGTGCGTGCCGACGGGCTCCTGGTCGGGGTCGCCGGCACCAAGGGCTTCGGCGGCGGGTTCGCCGGCCGCAGCGGCGGCGAGTTCGGCGAGCCCGAGATGAAGGCCTTCGTCCGGCACACCCGCAGCTGCGCGGAGGGCCTGCGGGCCGCGCTGGTCCAGCTGGCGGCGGACGCCTGCGACCTGCGGATCGCCCTGACCCACTACGCACCGGTACCGGACACGCTGGGCGGCGAGCCCGCCGAGATCTACCCCTTCCTGGGCAGCTACCTGCTCGCCGAGTCGATCGACGGGGCGGGCGCCGACCTCGCCGTCCACGGCCACGCGCACCTCGGCACCGAACGCGGTCTCACCGCCCGCGGCGTCCGGGTGCGCAACGTGGCCCAGCCGGTGATCGGCCGCGCGTTCGCGGTCTACCTGCTGCACGGGCCCGGGGACCGCGCCGGCCGGAGTTAGCGGTCACGCGCCCGGTGGGCGGGCCAGGCGGGCGGCGCACTCCAGCATCATGGCGTGCGCGAACGCCTGCGGCAGATTGCCCCGTTGCTCGCGCTGCGCGACGTCGTACTCCTCGGAGAAGAGCCCCGCCGTCCCGCAGAGCCCGCGGGTGGTCTCGAACCAGCGGGCCGCCTCGACGGCCTCGCCCTGCCGGTGCTCCGCGAGGGCCATCAGGAAGCCGCAGAGCACGAACGCGCCCTCGGCCTCGGCGAGCGGGCGCTCGTCGTGGCGGAACCGGTAGGCGAAGTGCCCTTCCGTCAGCTCGCGACGGCAGGCGCGCAGGGTGGCGACCGTGCGCGGGTCGTCGGCGGGCGGACAGCCGCGGAGCGACGGCAGCAGCAGGGCCACGTCGGGCGCGGGGTCGGACGTGGACCGCTGCCACCGGCCGGACGGGTGCAGGGCGTGGCGGGAGGTCCGGGCCACCAGCCGGTCCGCCAGCGTGCTCCAGGCCCCCGCGAGCCCGTCCGGGACGCCCGCCCGTCGGGCCGCCTCCGGGTGCGCGACCGCGCGCAGGCCGGCGGCGCAGGCCAGTCGGCTGTGCGTCCACACCTGGTCGTCGAGCTCCCAGATCCCGGCGTCCGGCTCGCGCCACCGCCGGGCGACGGCGTCGGCGGCGGTCCGCACCGCCGCCCGTGCCTCCGGCGCCAGCCGGTCCTGCCGGGCGGCCGCCGCGAACAGCAGCAGGGCCTCGCCGAACACGTCCAGCTGGCGCTGCCGCGCGACCCGGTTGCCGACCCGGTCGTGCCCGCCGGGGTAGCCGGGCAGATCGACGGAGTGCTGGTCGGGCAGCGGCCCGCCGCTCACCGTGTAGGCGGGTGCGAGCCCCGGCCCGTCCTCGTCGAGCCGGGCGGCGGTGAACCGCACCGCGTCGTCGAGGAGTCCGGGCTCGCCGCAGGCGGCGGCGGCCTGGCCCGCCAGGCACTGGTCGCGGATCCAGACGTAGCGGTAGTCGTAGTTGCGGCCGGCCTCGGCCCGCTCGGGCAGGCTGGTGGTCGCCGCGGCGACCATGCCGCCGCTCCCCGCGGTGGTGAGTCCGCGCAGCACGGCGTAGGAGAACCGGGAATCGCGCCGGTCCAGGGTGTGTCCGAGGTCCGGTACGGCATCGCGCCAGGCGCGCTCGGTGGCCCGCCAGGAGCGCTCCGGCTCCGGCGGCGGTCCGTCGAAGCGGCGGTCCGAGACCTCCAGAACGAGGTCCAGCCGCTCGCCGGGGCCGAGGACGGCCTCGGCCGTGAGCCGCCCGCCGGGGCCCGGCCCGGCAACCTCCGCCCCCGGTCCGGACCAGCGCAGCCGCAGCCGGCCCGAGCGGAGCGTCCAGCCGCCGTCCGTCCGGTGCGGTGTGCCGGGCCGGCCAGGCCCGAAGCCCGTGCCGGGCTCCAGCAGGAGGCGCAGCCGGGCAGGGCCGTGCTCGGCGGTGAGCCGGCGCAGCAGGACCAGCCGGTGCGGATCGGCCGGCAGGGCCAGCGCCTCGCGGCACTCCACCGCGCTGTCGCCGGTGATCCACCGGCTGCGGCGGATCAGTCCGCCGTCCTCGTAGTAGCCGCCGGGCACGAACCGGCCCGCGGGCGTCACCGCGTACACCCCCGAGCCGCCGATCAGGCCGGCGAACACCGGGTCGGAGTCCCAGCGCGGCGCACAGAGCCAGGCGACCTCGCCCCACGGGCCCACCAGGGCGCCGCGCTCGCCGTCGGCGAGGAGCGCGTACTCACGCAGGCTCCACGGCGGGTAGCGCTCCACGGCACCTCCGATCGTCGGGCCGGCGGCGGACCGCTCACACCAGCTGCGGCAGGACCTGCTCCCGGTAGAAGTGGAAGAACCCCTCCTGCTCCGGGCCGATCTGGCCCACGTAGACCTCCTTGAAACCGACGTCGACGTAGCCGCGCAGCCGGTCGGCGTGCTCCTGCGGGTCGTTGCCGCAGGTGACCGACCGGGAGACCTGCTCCTCGGTGACCAGCTCGGTGGCCTGCTCGAAGTGCTGCGGAGTGGGCAGGACCTGGGCGAGCTCCCCGGGCAGCAGCTCGCTCGGCCAGAGCCGGTGGACGGTCTTGACCGCCCGTTCCCGGTCCTCCGACCAGCACACCTTCACTCCGCCGAGCACGGGCCCGGTGCCGCCCGCCGCGCGGTAGCGGCTGATCAGCTCGGTGTCCGGCTTCATGGTGACCATTCCGTCCGCGAACTCCCCCGCCAGCTCGGCCGCCCTCGGACCGAACGCCGACACGTACACGGGCAGCCGGCCGGCCTCCGGCGGGGTGTACAGGCGGGCGTTCTCGACGGTGTAGTGCACGCCGTGGTGGGAGACGACTCCACCGGTGAACAGCTCGCGCATCACCGCGACGGCCTCCTCCAGCATCTGCGCCCGCAGCTCGAACGGCGGCCACCGGTCGCCCAGGACGTGCTCGTTGAGGGCCTCCCCGGTGCCGACCCCGAGCCGCAGGCCGCCCGCCAGCTGGACGTCGGCGGTCGCGGCGGCCTGCGCCGTCACCGCGGGGTGGAGCCGGACCGTCGGGCAGGTGAGCCGGGTGACCTGGGACAACGCCCCGATCACCCCCCAGACGAAGGGGCTGTTGCCCTGGGCGTCGTTCCACGGGTGGAAGTGGTCGGAGATCGCCAGCCGGGTGAAGCCGGCCCGCTCCGCGAGGCGGGCCTGCTCGACCAGCTCGGCGGGGGTGAACTCCTCGCAGGACAGGAAGTAGCCGAACGCGGTCATGGCGGCCTCGGTTCGTCGGGTGCATCGTCGGTTCTCCGCGGGGCGGCTAACCGGCTGGGCCACGGTGAAACCTGCGTGCTGCGCCCTCCCCCTCACGCCCCCCGTCGTTTCCCCGCCCCGCCGCCGGGTAGCCGGGTGGGTCCCAGGCGCCCGGCCGGGCGCCCCCAACCCCTCGGAGGTGGCCACCATGGACGCGCGCGACGGGGCCGGTCCGACCGGGTGCGCCCGCACCCACGAGCGGTCGGAGGCCGGCACACCCGCCCGCCCCCGTCCGGCGGACGCACCGGACGACGAGAGCAGGGAGCAGGGCGATGCGGAGACCTACGCCGTCCTCGGCGAGGACTGAACCGGCGGGCTCCGCCTGCCCCGACCCGTCCCCCCGGGCCCCGCGCGCCGGGCGGCGCGCGGTCCACCACCGGCCCGGCCGCCGCTGGCCCGGCGTCGGCCACGGCGCCCGCTACCCGGCCCAGGTCCGGGCCTGGGCCGGCTTGTGAGGAGGCACCCGATGGACGACACGCCCCAGGGCGGCGCCGGCGGCGTCCCGCACCGGCCCGACGAACCGCCCGAGCACCACGACGAGCAGCACGACGAGCAGCACGACGAGCACCGGGCCCCACCGGGCGGCACCGTGAAGACCGTCCGGGCCGGAACCCCGGTCGCCGAGCAGCGGGCCGAGCCCGCCGACGAGGAGCCCGCCGACCGCGACGACCCGGGCGGGGGCTGACCCGCACCCGTTGACCCGCCCACACCCCCTCCCGACGCCCTAGCCTGGAAGGGGGCCGGGTGAGGCGGTCGGCGGGAGCAACCGGATGAAGGACTTTCCCGAGGTCAACGGCTGGACGGTGGTACCGCTCAGCGGCGACCTCGACGACTTCGCGGCACGTGAGGTCACGCAACTGCTGGACGTGCTGGTGACCGGTGGCGCCGTCCGGGTGGTCGTCGATCTCGCGGCAGTCGGGTTCGTGGACTCCACCGGCCTCAACGCGCTGCTCGCCGCCGCCCGCAGCGCGCGGGCCGGGCAGGGGGACCTGCGGCTGGCCGGCGCCGCGCCGATGGTCCGGGACGTCCTGGACCTGAGCGGCGTGTCGGCGGTGCTGAGGCTCTACCCGGATGTGGCGGCGGCCTGTGCCTGAGGACCGGATCTCCGACGGGGCCGCGCGCGGCGACGAGGCGGCCGTGCTGCGGGAGGCCGTCGAGCGGCTGCGCGAGGAGGCCGTAGGGCTGCGGCGGGCGATGCGCACCCGCGGCGTCATCGAGCAGGCCAAGGGCATGCTCGCCGAGCGGCTGGGCTGCTCGCCGGACGAGGCCTTCGGCCACCTCGTCCGGCTCTCCCAGGACTCCAACCGCCGGCTCGCAGACATCGCGGCCGGTCTGGTCGGACTCGCAGCTCCGATCACGGACGCCACGGACGACGACGATGCCCCGCTCGTGGAACCCCCCGCGGAGCCGGGCCTCACCGCGGCCGGGCCGCCGGTTCCGGCCCCGCCCGGCGCAGCGCGTCTCACTCCCGTGCCGGGCCTGGCCGCGCGCTATCACCTCGCCGCCTCCGCACTGGCCGCCGCGGACACCCCGGAGGAACTGGCCCGGCTGCTGCACGAGGTCGCGCTGGCTCCGCTCGGCACCGTCGCGGTGGTGCTCGGCGTGCTGGAGCCCGACGGAGCCGTGGCCCTGATCGGCAGCCACGGGGTCGAGCAGCGCCGGGTGAGTCAGTGGCAGCGCGTCCCGCCGGAGACGGGTGTGCCGCTGGTCCAGGCCGTGCGCGGCGGCGGCGTGGTCTGGGAGACCTGGCCCGAGTGGCCCGCAGCCGGGGAACGGCGCACCCGTGGGCCGGACGGCCCTCCCGCTGCCGCCCGGCCGATCGTCCCGGGCCGGACCACCTGCGCCGTACCGCTGCGACGCGGCGACCGGATCGTCGGCGCGATGAGCCTCGGCTGGGACGTCCCCGCGGACCGGGCCCGCGCGGCCACCCGGTACCTCGAGGCGCTGGCCGGCCTGGTGGCGGGGCACCTGCTGCGGGTCACGGCCTTCGACGGCGGTGAGCCGGAGCTCGCGGTGCCGGGCGGCGAACACTGGTTCCGCGACGTGCTGGACGCCGTGTTCGAGCCGGTCCTGGTGCTCTCCGCCGTCCGGGAGGGCGGCGGAGACGGCGTGATCACCGATCTGCGGGTGAGGTACGCCAACGCTGCGGCGGGGACGGGGTCGACGGTCGGCCGACGCATCACGGAGGTCCTCCCCGGCCTGGTCACCACCGGCACCTTCGGCCGGATCCTGGACGTCGCCGCGACCGGCGCCCGTTTCGAGGGCCGGGCGGGGGACTTCACGGGTACGGGTGCCGCCGAGGTCCTGACCGTGCGGGCGGTACCGTTCCTGGACGGTGTCCTGGTCACCTGGCGCCCGCGCAACGGCCTCGCGGAGCGCGCGGCCCGGTTGGGCGAGGCGCAGCGGATGGCGGGGCTCGGCAGCTTCTCCTGGACGCCGGGCTCCGGGCTCGACCTCTCTGAGGAGGCCCTGCGGCTGCTCGGCCTCGACCCCGGTCGCACGGCCCCGATCACCCCGGTGGAGGCACTGGACTGCGTCAGCGCTGCCGACCGCCCGGCCGTCCGCCTGATCGCCAGCCGCCTCCTGGCGGGGCAGCGGACGGCGGCCCTGAACTTCGACGCCGGCCTCGCGGGCGCCACCCGCGCCCTGCGGGCCACCGCGGAGGTGGTCGGCGATCCCGCCGGGGAGGGGATGCGAGCCGTTCACGGTGTGCTCCAGGACGTCACCCGGTGGCGGCGGACCGAGGAGGTCCTCTCCGGAGTCCGGGCCAGGCTCGCCGAGCAGCGGCGCCGGGGCGCCGCCGAGCACCGGACGACGCGGGCGCTGCAGGACGCGCTGATGGCCGCACCCCGCCAGCCCGACCTGCCCACCCCGGGCCTCGACCACGCCGCGCGGTACCTGCCCGCCGGGGAGCACGCCCGGGTCGGCGGCGACTGGTACGACATCGTTCGACTGCCCGACGGCCGGGTCCTGCTGGCCGTCGGCGACGTCAGCGGCCACGGACTGGCCGCGGCCGTGGGCATGGCCGAACTCCGGCACGCCCTGCGCGGCCTCTCCTACACCGAGGAGGCCCCGGCCGCGCTGCTCGGCCTGCTCAACAGGATGCTCTGGCACCAGGGCAGCCGCCGGATCGCCAGCGTGCTGTGCGGCCTGCTCGACCTGGAGGCCCGCACGCTCACCTGGAGCGCCGCCGGCCATCCCCAGCCCGCCGTCCTCCGCGACGCCACCGCCGCCCTGGCCGACGGGCCGACCGGAATCGTCCTCGGTGCGGTGGCCGAGCCCGACTACCGCGACACCGTGTCGCCGCTGCGGTCCGGCGACACGGTGCTGCTGTGGACGGACGGCCTGTTCAACCGGCGTGACGGAGCCGGCGGGCGTCCCGACCGCCTGCTGCGCGCGGCCGAGGCGTGCGGCACGGCCGCCCTGGAGGACTGCCTGGACCACATCGCCGCCAGTCTCGGCGGCCCCAACCCGGCGGACGACAGCTGTCTGCTCGCGGTGCGCCTGGCCTCCGAACCGGTGCGTTAGGCCGCACGCCGGCGGGGCACCCGCTACCGCGGACCGCGACGTGCGAGGAGGAGGACACGATGGACCGGGAGTCGCAGGAACGGCACGGCACCGGACGGCGGCGGGGCCGCGGCGGCGCGATCGCCGTGGCACCACGCCGCCGAGCCGTCGCCGAGTGCCGGGGGAGCGGGCGGTGAGCGGCCTGTTCGGCCCGCGCGGGCCTTTGTCGGAGGCGGTCCTGGGCCTCGTGACGGCCGGGCCGCCCGGCGCCGGGCGGCTGCTCGCACCGCCCGGCCCGTTCACCGACCCCTGGGGCGAGGACCACCAGCTGGCGCTGCACCTCTGCTACGAACTCCACGACCGCGGCCTGCCGGGCATCCACCCCGGCTGGGAATGGGAGCCCGAGCTCCTGCTGCTGCGGCGGGCTCTGGAGCGCTCCTTCCTCGCCGCGGTGCGCTCCGCGGCGGAGCCCGTCCGGCCGCTGTCCGAGGTTCTGGACGCGATGCTGGTCGAGCCGGCCGAGGGCACCGGCCCCTCGCACTTCCTGCTGGCCGAGGGCGAGCGCCGGCACGTCCGCGAGTACCTGGTGCACCGGTCCGTCTACCACCTGAAGGAGGCGGACCCGCAACTGTGGGTGCTTCCGCGGATCCACGGGCCGGCCCAGGCGGCGCTGATGGCGATCGCCTACGACGAGTACGGTGCCGGCCGGCCGGACCGGGCCCACTCGGTGCTGTTCGCGCGGATGATGGCCGCCTTCGGCCTTGAGCCGCGCTACGGGCACTACCTGGACCTGGTGCCCGCGCCGGCCCTGGCGGTGGTCAACCTGATGACGCTCTTCGGCCTGAACCGGGCGCTGCGCGGCGCGGCCGTCGGGCAGTTCGCCGCGATCGAGATCACCTCCTCGCCCGGCTCCGCCCGGCTGGCCGCCGCGCTCGAGCGCCTGGGCGGCGGACCGGACGGCACCCTCTTCTACCGTGAGCACATCGAGGCGGACGCGGTGCACGAGCAGCTGGTGCGCCGGGGGGTCATCGAGGAACTGGTCGCGGCCGAGCCGGAGCTGGAACCGGACATCGCGTTCGGCCTGACGGCTGCCGAGGTGCTGGACGACCGCTTCGCGGACCACCTGCTGGGCTGCTGGCGGGCCGGTCTGACGTCCCTCCGCGCGCCGCTGCCGGACCCCTGGGACTGAGCTGAGCGGGGGTTCCGGGCCGGAACCCCCGCTCCCGCCCGTGCCTCACTCGCGCCGGGGCCGGCTGCGCCGCCGGTGGCTGGTGTCGCAGAAGGGGTAGCGGCGGCTCCGCCGGCACGCGCACAGCGCCACCACCGGCCGCTCGGACGTCCGGACCGTGCCGTCCGGCAGGACCACCTCCACCGGCCCCTCGACGAGCAGCGGCCCGCCGGGCACGACGACCACCCGGGTCGCGGGCCGCTCGGTGCCCGTCGGTACCCGCTCAGTGCTCCCGGACACCGCGCACCACCACCAGCTCTTCCTCGCGCTCACCCGGGGCGATCAGCCCCAGCCGCTCGAACAGCCCGGCCCGTGCCGTCATCACCGGCCCGAACGGCTGCCGTCGCCGGGCCGCCACGGCCGTGCGCAGCCCGGCCCGGCGCAGGGCCGCCAGTGTCGCCGGGACGTCCGCCAGCGAGGACTGCACCACCAGCAGCACGCCGCCGCGGGCCAGCCGGCCCGGCGCCGCGCCGCAGAGCCGGTCCAGGACCAGCCGCCCGTCCGGCCCGGCGTCCCACGCCAGGGCGGCGCCCCGGGCCGTCGTGCCGGTCCCCGCCCGGGTCGGGACGTACGGGGGGTTGGCGGTGATCAGGTCGAAGAGCTGTCCGGCGACGGGCGCCAGCAGGTCGCCCCGGCGGAGCCTGACGCGGCGCCGGTGCAGCCGGGTGTTGAGCCAGGCGGCGAGGACGGCGCGGACGGACAGGTCCACCGCCGTGACGCTGGCCCCGTCCCTGGCCGCCGCGAGGGCGACGGCCCCCGTCCCGGTGCAGAGGTCGAGCACCCGGCTGGAGCCGTCCAGACGCTCGCGGTGCACGCAGGAGGCCAGCAGTTCCGTGTCGCCCTGGGGCGGATAGACGCCCGGCGGTCTGATCAGCAGCATGCCGGGCGGCTGCCCGGCTCGGCGCCGCGCAATCCCCGCCGGGCCGGCCAACGGGGCCGGCGTCAGGTCCGGGGCCGGCCGGGCCGGCTGCGCGCCGGCCGGGGCTCCCCGGTGGCTTCCCGGCCGATTGGGTGACCGGCCTGCCCCGGATGCCGAGCGTGTACGGCGTCGCGCGCCGGGTAGGCGCGCACCGGAGGACAGGGCGCGGCTGCGACGCGTGGCCGGGTCGCTGCCCGCAGCCCCCCTATACGTCGATGATCACGCCGCGGCGCGAGGCGGCATGACCACCCAGACGGCGGCCGCCGCCCGCGGGCGGCGGGGCGACGACCGAAGAACGAGGCACGGAGATGGCCGATCTGACGCGGATCGCGCAGATCATGGCCGAGGCCGTTAACGGCCCGGGCCGGAGCGCGCTGGCGGAACGGCTCTGCGCGGCCTGCGTCGAGGCCCTGACCGTGGAGGCGGCGGCGATCGTGCTGATGGCCGACACGGGCCACCGCGCCGGTATGTGGGCCAGCGACCCGCGCGCCCGCCGGCTGGAGGAACGGCAGTTCAGCCTCGGCGAGGGCCCGGGGGTGACCGCGTTCCGCGGCCGGCGCCCGGTGGCGGTGGCCGATCTCCTGTCGACCGACGAGGTGCGCTGGCCGGTGCTGATGGCCGACCTCGCGGCGGCCGGGCCCGACGCCGGGCGGCTGCGCAGCGTGTACGCCTCTCCGCTCCACCTCGGCTCCGCCGGCATCGGCGTCCTCAGCCTCTACCGCTCCCGGCCGGGCATGCCCGGCCCCGAGGAGATCGCCCACTTCCAGGTGGCCGCGACCAGCGTGACCCTCGCGATCGTCGGCTCCTTCCTGGGGCCGACCGGCGACGACACCGCCCGGTCGTGGCTGGACGAGCCGCCGCTGAACGGCGTGGAGGTCGACCAGGCGGTCGGCATGGTCATGGTGCAGCTGAAGGTCCCCGCGGGCGAAGCCCTTGACCGCCTGCGCGCCCACGCGTTCACCCGCGGTCGGGAGGTCGAGGCGGTCGCGCACGACGTGGTGCAGCGGCGGCTGCGGTTCACGGAGGAGGACCGGTGACGGATGACCAGTGGTGGGGCACGGGCGTAACCTTGCCCCGAGGGGAGATGGAGGCGGTCATGACGCGCGAGGCCCGCGTGAACGAGGCGTTCGCCGGGCTCACCGGGACACTCGTCGGCCGCGGCTACGACACCGTCGAGTTCCTCCACCGGCTCACCGAGGTGTGCACGGCGCTCAGCGGCACGGCCGGCGTCGGCCTCGTCGTCGCGGACCGCCACGGCGCGCTGCGGGACATCGCCTACTCCAGCGACCGGGTCCGTCGGCTGGAGGCGCTGCAGATCGCGGAGGGCGAGGGGCCCTGCCTGGACTGCCACCGCACCGGGGAGCCGGTGGTCGAACGGGACCTCTCCCGGGACCGGACGCGGTGGCCCCGGTTCGCGCCGCAGGCGCTGGCGCTCGGCTTCCGCTCGGTGCGCGCGGTGCCCCTGCGGCTGGACGGCCGGTCCGTGGGCGCCCTCAACGTGTTCGACGTCCGCCCCGGGGTCGAGCCAGGCCAGGACGGCCCGGACATCGTCCAGCCGCTCGCCGACCTGGCCGTGATCGCGCTGCTCCAACGCCGGCACGGGCGGGAGCAGACCGCGGCCGAGGAGATCGGCAACGCGCTGGTGGACCGCACCGCCGTGGAGCGGGCCAAGGGCGTGCTCGCCGAGACGGGAGGGCTGGACACGGACACCGCGTTCGAGGTGCTCCGCTCCCACGCCCGCCGCAGCGGCACCGGGGTGGCCGACGTGGCCCGCGCACTGGTGGACGGCCCCCTGGACCCGGCCACGGTGCTGGCGGGCTGACCGTCGGCCGGCCCGCCCGGAGAAGCCTCCGGCTCCGCCCGTGGCGATTCCCCCACCGCGGCCGTTTCCCGTCCCCGGGCCCGGGAAGCCGCCGGGTGTCGGAGCCGAATCCACCTGGGGTGCCACCATGACCACACCCGATCCCGATCCCGACCGTACGCCGGCGCTGGACGAGCACGGCACGCTGCCCGCCGGAGAGACCCCTCCGGCCGAAGGGGGGATCTCCGGAATCTCCCACCCCGAGCCGGTGGAGGTGCGCAAGGCCTGGGGCGCCTGGCCGGCCTTCCTGATCATCCTGATGGCCCTCGCGGCGTCCGCCATGCTGATCGGCATGATGGTCGCCCTGGCCTGACCGCTCCCGCGGCGGCCCGTCCGGGCGCGGGGCCTTCCGGCCCGTCCCGCTGCCCGGCCGGGAGGGACAATCGGTGCAGAGGGTGGGAGTGAGGAGGCGGATCATGAGGAGCCTCAACCGCCGCTACGCGGTGACCCTGCCCGGGCCGGTCGGCGGCCACGCCCCGCCGGCCGTCGTGGTCGTCCACGCGACCGACGCCGTGGGGCCCGGTGGCGGACTGATCTGGGAGGACGCCGGCGGACGCCTCCGGGTGGAGATCGCCGGCGAGGTGGCCACCGTCCTCGAAGCCCCCGCAGGCTGCGGCCGGCACACCTGCCTGCAGGCCGTGCCGCTGCCGTGACGTGTACGTCACGGACCGGGGCGCGGGGGCCGCGCCGCGGCCGCGGGGTTACACCGGCGCCGAGCGGGCAGACGCGCGGGCGGGTGGCCGGGACAGGCCCGGCCGCAATCCGCGAGGAGGCCCAGATGAGCATGGTCAAGGAGTCGGTCGACGTCGACGTGCCGCTGCACACGGCCTACAACCAGTGGACGCAGTTCGAGGAGTTCCCTCGCTTCATGGAGGGCGTCGAGTCGGTGACCCAGCTGGACGAGCGCCACAACCACTGGCGGACCAGCATCGGCGGCGTCACCCGCGAGTTCGACACCGAGATCGTCGACCAGCTGCCCGACGAGCGGATCGCCTGGCGGACCATGGACGGCGACGTGCAGCAGCACGGCGTGGTGACCTTCCAGCGCCTCGACGACCGGCACACCCGCATCAACATGGCCATCGACTTCCGCCCCCAGGGGATGGCCGAGAAGGCCGGCGACATGATGGGCATGGTCGACCGGAGGGTGAAGGGCGACCTGCGGCGCTTCAAGAGCTTCATCGAGGAGCGCGGCCGGGAGGAGGGTGGCTGGCGCGGCCGCATCAGTCCCGGCTGATCCCGCGCCGACCGCAGTGCGGCCCCGGTCCTGCGACCGGGGCCGCGTCGTGCCACCCGCGGCCGCGTCGTGCCGCTCCGCCGGCTGGGCGCCGCAGCGGTGCACCGCCCTCCGCGCCCGCCCCGGTGTGTGCTCCTCGGCCGACGTGCCCTGGCGGCGGCGGCCCCTCACACCGGCCGGGTTGGCCCCGCACCCGCGGGGTAGGCGCGGGCCATGGAAGACTTCGGGATCCCGGAGGACGAACCCTTCGGTGACGAGGCGGACGTGTTCGACCTGTGCGACCACTGCGGCCGCGTCCTCGCGGACGAGGACGTGCTGGGAGCGCTCGTGCCGGACTCCTCCGCGTTCCACGCCACCGACCCGGGCCTGGACGGCAAGCGGGTGCTGACGGCCTGCTCCGTCGACCACCTGGCCGTTCTGGTCGAGGAGTACCGGCAACGCCCGTTCGTCGACGAGGAGCAATGGGCCGGCAAGGTGTGCCGGGCGCTCACCGACTCCGACGAACCCGTTCCGCTGAGCGTGGTCGCCGAGCTGAGCGGCCTTTCGGTGCGGCAGGCCGAGCAGGGAGTCGAGTGGCACAACGCCAGGGCCCAGGAGTGGCGGGCGCGCTACGGCGATGGCGACGGCGACGGCGAATAGGAGCGACCGACGGGGGCGGAGCGCCGAGACCGGGACCGGCCGGAAGGACCAGGGATGAAGAGAGCCAAGCACTACCGTCTGGTCGTGGACGACCCGTACGGCGAGGTGGTGCTCACCGCCTCCGGTGCCATGGGCGACGACGGCACCGAGGTCTACGTGGACGACACCGGCCAGGTGCGCGTCGACATCGACCACGACGGCATCGTCCGGACGATGACCACCACGCTGCCCCTCGGACACCCGCTCCGGGCCGAGCCGCTGGACTGACGACGCACCGACCACCGACCGTGCGGTGGCCTCGACGCGCCGGGCTCTCGGACCGACGGGCGGCCGGGCCCGGGCGCTCCTCCGCCCGGGCCCGGCCTTCGTCGTCCGGTGTGCGTCAGCCGTTGGGCTCGGCCGCGCTGATGTCCGCGAGGGCCGACGACGGGTCGCGGTCCACGGCGAGGTCGCCCAGCGAGACGACACCCACCGGCCGGCCGTCGTCCACCACCGGCAGGCGGCGCAGCGCGTGACGTCGCATCAGGTCGACGGCGCGCCCGATGTCGTCGTCCGGGCCGACGCTGATCACCTCGTTGCTGCAGATCTCCCCGACCGTCGTCTGCGCGGGGTCCCTGCCGTCGGCCAGTGCCCGCACCACCAGGTCGCGGTCGGTGACCATTCCGCAGAGCCGGCCGTCGTCCATCACCAGCACGTCGCCGATGTCGGCGTCACGGATCCGGCGGGCGGCGTCGTGGACCGAGGTGTCCTGGGCGAGTGCGATCGGACTCTCGGTCATGACGTCCTTGATCGTCTGGGGCATGATGTCGCCTCCAAGGGGGGGCGGACTGGGCATGTGCCTGGCGGGTCGCGTCTGCCCGCCGGCCCCTGTGCGAGACGGCGGGCCTGCCCCGACGGAGCCGCGGTTCCGGCGGCGGGTGGCTCGGTGGGCCCCATCCGGCATGGCGGCCGGAATACCGGGCACCCGCCGAAGTCCGGGGCGCGGGCGGCGTACGCACGGGCCCGACCACGACCACGCGCCTCCAGGACGCACTGAGGAGGAGACATGACACGCGAAGCACCCGACACCAAGGTCCTGGCGATCGTGACCAACTACGGCGTCGAGCAGGACGAGCTCCTCGTCCCGGTCCGGCACCTGCGGGAGAACGGCGTCCAGGTCGACATCGCCGCCCCCGACCGGGACGACATCCACACACTGGTCCGGGACAAGGACCCGGGCGAGACGGTGCGTCCGACCCTCACCCTCGACGAGGTGGACGCCTCCGGCTACGACCTGCTGATCATCCCGGGCGGCACGATCAACGCGGACACCCTGCGGCTGCGGCAGAAGGCGGTCGACATCGTGCTGGCCTTCACCACGGCCGGCCGGCCGATCGCCTCGATCTGCCACGGGCCGTGGCTGCTGGCCGAGGCCGGGGTGGCGTTCGGCAAGCAGCTCACCTCGTTCCCGTCCCTGCGCACCGACCTCGGCAACGCCGGCGCGAGCTGGACGAACGAACCGATGGTCACGGACGACGCCAACGGCTGGCGGCTGGTGACCTCCCGCAACCCCGACGACCTGGAGCACTTCCTCCGCGGCATCGACACCGCCCTGCGCCTGCGCTCCACCACCGCCGGCGTGCCCTGAGCGGCCGGACCCGGCCTGCAACGGCTCCGCCCGACCGGTTGAAACCGGCCGGGCGGGTTCGATGCGCGTCTCGTGCCGTCTCTCCTGACGGCCGGGACCGCGGGGCAGGACGACCGCGGGGCAGGACGTGGCGGGGCGGCGGTCGGGTCAGCGCCGCAGCAGGAGATCGGCGGCCTGCTCCGGGCCGTCCGCGGCGCGGCAGGTCGTCAGCGTGCAGGGGGGCTGGCACGGGCCGGTCGCCGGCCGGTCCGCCTCGGGGACGCGGATCGCGTGCGCACCCGCCGCCAGGGCGGCGGCGATCACGGAGTCGCTGCAGCCGATCACCGTGACCCGGGCGGGGGGCAGGCCGAGCGCCGCGCAGGCGGCCGTCACCAGGGCGGGCGCCGGCATGTGGCAGGCGCAGTGGTCGTGCGATCCGTGCGGGCAGACCGCCCAGACGTCGATCGGACCCAGCAGCGCCTCGGCGCGGGCCTGGACGGCGTCGACCTGCTGACGCCCGATCAGGCCGCGCGCCACGCCGGGCTGGTTGCTCAGCACGCCGATCGCGAAGCCGGAAGCGCGCAGGACCGCCAGGGCGGCCCGGACGCCCGCCATCGGGTGCACCATGGCGGGGTCGCCGTTGCAGGCGACGTCCTGGAGCAGCGTGCCGTCGCGGCCGAACAGGACGGCGCCGACCGCGGTGCCGCCGGTCCGGGCGGACACCCACGGTCCGGACCGCTCCGTGCCGCCGCCGGAGGGGCGGGGCTGCGGAATGGTCGGTACGGGTGTTCCGAGGTACGCCATACTCCTGCGGGTTGCCACCGGACGAGGTGTCAAACGCCGTCGGCCGAGACGTCTCCGGCGTGGTTTCCGGCGCGGGTTCGCGGACAGCGGCTGAGGGCTCGGCGGTCGACGGCCCGGCACGGCCGGCGCACCGGTCGAGCGCGGGTTCAGGGCGAGTGCCGGTGCCGCGCGCTGTCGTGACCGGTGAGGCCGTCGCGGACGGCGGCGATCGCACCGGTGCCGGGCGGAAGCCCCCAGACCGGCGCGTCGGGCGACCCGGCCGGCCGGGCCTCGTGCAGCCGGCGAGCGCACCGGCGCAGCTCCTCGGGCGAGACCCGGGCGCGCAGCGCGGGGAACAGCCGCTCCTCCTCGCCCCGCAGGTGGGCGCGGAGCACCACCGTCAGCGCGGCCGTCGCGCGACCGCGCTCGGGCGCGGAGTGCCGCTCGTCCACCGCGCGGTCCAGCAGTTCGCGGATGGTCGCGTGGGTGTGGGCGGCGGCATCGGCGAGCGCGCCGCCGGCCGGGAGGCGGCGCCGGACCAGTGGATACAGGTACGCCTCCTCGGCGGCGAGATGGGGGGCGAGAAGCAGGCGCAAGGCGTGCAGCAGTCGCAGGTCCTCGTCCGCGGCGGACCTGCCCCGGGCGCGTTCGCCGTCGAGCCGCCGCAGCAGCGCCTCGACGGCCCGGTGCTCGGCACACAGTTCGCTCGGGAACCCTTCCGCGCCGTGCATGGCGGTCTCCGTCCGGCTGGGATGTGAGGGGGCGGTGAACGGGGCGCTTGCCCGGTTCACCCCGTCCCAACCACGCGGCGGCCCGTGCACCGTCCGCCGGGGGCTCAGACGACGACGCGCAGGGTGTCGAGCGTCCCGTCCGCGGCGTCCGGGACGACCATCCCGGCCGCGACGCCCGTGCGCAGGTACTCGACCACCTCGCGGCTCAGCCGCTCACCGGGCAGTGCGGCCGGGACCCCGGGCGGGTACGGGGTCAGCACCTCGGCGGCGATCCGGCCGGCCGCCCGGGTGACGGGGATCGCCTCGGCGGCGCCGAAGAACGCCTCGCGGGGGGTCAGCGCCTGCTCCAGCCGGAGGTCGGCCGGGTCGGGGACGTCGATCTCGGCCGCGGGCCGTAGCTCGCCGACGTGGTCGACGAGGTCACGCAGCGCGTCCACCAGGGCGCTGACGGTGTGGCGGTCGTCGGCGAGGCTGAGCTGGGCGCTGATCCGGCGGTGGTCCGCCAGATGCAGGTCCATCCGGTGGTGGGCCCGCAGCCAGTCGGCGGCCTGGTAGCCGTCCGTCCGCAGACCGGCCAGGTCCACCACCAGCTGCAGCGGATCGAAGTCCGCCGCCCGGTGCAGCGCGCAGTACTCGGAGCGGCCGTAGAGCCTCAGGCCGGGGATCAGGCCGATCCGCTGCCGGGTGGTGGCGGCCAGCCGCAGGGCGTGATCGAACAGCTCCCGGCCGTGCTCGACCATCTGCCGCCGCCAGCCGTCCAGGGCCGCGTACACGAGCACGGACGGGCTCGTGGTGCCGACCAGGTCGGCGCGCGCCCGCAGCTTCACGGGATCGACCAGGTCGCCCTGCACGTGGTAGACGGAACCCTGCTCCAGCCCGGCGCCCGTCTTGTGCACCGAGGTGACGCACAGGTCCGCTCCCGCGTCCATCGCCCAGGCGGGCAGCCGCGGGTGGAACGGCAGGTGGGCGCCCCAGGCCTCGTCGACGATCAGCGGCCGGCCGCGCTCGTGGCAGGCCTGGACGGCCCCGGCCAGGTCCGCGCAGCCGCCGTAGGGGGTCGGGCTGGTGACGAGGGCGCCGGCCGCCTCCGGGTGCTCGGCGAAGGCCTTGGCGTAGGCCCGCGCCGACGGCGGGTGGGCGAAGTGCAGGCTCCGGTCCCACTCCGGGTCGACCCACACCGGGTGGACGCCGGAGAGGATCAGCCCGGCCGCGACCGACTTGTGCACGTCGCGGCCGATCAGCAACCGTTCCCCGGGCCCGGCTACGGCGAGCATGGCGGCCTTGACGGAGAGCGAGCTGCCGCAGGTGGAGAAGTAGGCGAGGTCCGCGTGGACGGCGTCGGCCATCAGTTCCTCGGCCTGCAGGAGCACCTCCCCGGTGGAGCGACGGTCGTCGAGGCCCGCGGTGGCGAGCACGTCGGCCCGGAACAGGGCGTCGCCGAGGGCGGCCCGGACCCGGGGATCGGCGCCGCGGCCCTGCTTGTGGCCGGGCGGGGTGAACGCCAGCCGGCCCTCTTCGTGGTAGGCGCCGAGGGCTTCGAGGACGGGTGCGCGTGAGTGGTCCATGGCCGGGCGGCTGCCCGGGTGCGGCGGGTGGAAACTCGGCCGGCGCCGGCCGCAGGGCGGGGCCGGCCGCAGGGCGGGGCCTCGCCCGTACCGAGCGGCCGCCCCGGGGGTGGTAACCGGAGCCGGGACGTACCGGGCGGATGCCCCGCACCGAGCCCGGCAATCCTGGCGGTGGCGGTGGCGGTGGCGGTGGCGGTGGCGGTGGCGGTGGCGGTGGCGGTGGTGCTTGTGCTTGTGCCTGCGCCTGCGCCCGTGTCTGTCCCTGGGCCGGGCGCGGCCCGTCCTGGGTCCGGGCGGAGCCCGGCGTTTGGCCGTCGACCGGTCGGGGACACGCCCGGTCGGGCGGGAGGCCGTCGGCGGGGGAACCGTCCGCGGGGGGAGCCGTCGAGGAGGAGACGAGCGATGTCGAACGATGCCATCGTCCTGCTGCGGGAGGACCACAAGGAAGTGCGCCGGCTATTCCGCGAGTACCGGGGGCTCGCCGACGGCGACGGCCCGGGCGACGACCAGGGCCACCAGGGCGGCCACGACCAGGCACGGCGCGAGGCGGTCGAACGGATCGTCGAGGCCCTGACCATCCACACCTACCTGGAGGAGGAACTGGTCTACCCCAGGATCCGCCGGGAGGTGCCCGACCTCGCCGAGGAGATGGACCGCGCGAAGGAGGAGCACCACGTCGCGGACGTGCTCTGCGAGGAGCTCAGCCGGATGACGCCGGAGGACCAGGGCTACGACGCCAAGACCGCCGTCCTGATCGAGGCGGTCGAGCGGCACATCGAGCAGGAGGAGGGCGCCTGGTTCCCCAGGATCAGGGCCGCGCTCGGCCGCAAGGAACTCCAGGAGATCGGCCAGCGGATGCAGGCCGTGCGCGAGACGGCGCCGCGCCACCCGGCCCACGGCGGCATGCTGCACCGCATCGCGAACGCGCTCGAAGGCTGACCACCGGAGGGCCGACCACCAGAGGCCCGAAGGTCCCGCCACGGCACGGAGCCGCGACCCGCCCCGGGAAGGGCGGCCAGCGGACCGGAGAGGAAGACCGACCGTGTACCCCGACGAAGACCTGCTCGACCAGCTCACCGCCGACCACCAGGCTGTGCTGGTCCACTTCAGCGAACTCACCGGCCTGCCCAGCGGCGACCCGCAGCGCAAGCAGCTGGTCGACCTGCTGACCGACCGGCTGGTCCGCCACACCCGCGCCGAGGAGGAGCTGCTCTACCCGCCCGCCCGCGAGCGGCTCGCCGACGGCGCCGAGGTGGTCGACGGCGAACTCGCCGACCACCACGCGGTCGAGACGCTGCTCGAAGAGCTCCGCCGCACCGAGGCCGGATCGCCCCACTTCGACCGCCTGGTCGCCCGCCTGGACGAGGAGGTCACCCGGCACGCCGGCGACGAGGAGGCGCGGCTCTTCCCGGCCCTGCGCGCCGTCACCACCGAGAGCGAGCGGCGCGTCCTGGCCGCCCGTGCGCACGAGACCAAGGATCTCTCCTCCGGCCGCCCCCGCCACCATCCCCCCAGCGCACGCCCGGCCGATCATCTGCCGCCGCCGGAGCGCCCCCTCACCGCGCGGCTGCGTGACTTCCTGGCCCCGGGCGGGCCGCACTGACCGGGCCGGCCCGGAGCTCCGGCACCGCGCCCACCGACCGAGAGGAATGACCGCCGTGCGTGAGGAAGTCGCCGCCCCGACCGGACGGCCCCCGGGCCCCGGCCGCTCGGTCCCCCTCGGCCGCCCCGGCACAGGGAGCCGGCCATGACACCGGAATCCTCGCCGAACCCGTGCTGCGTCCCCGCCGCCCCCTGCTGGGTGAGCCTGCTCAGCCGGGACGCCCTCGCTGCGAAGACGTTCTACGGCCCGCTGCTGGGCTGGACCTTCCGACAGGTGCCGAGCCCCTGGGGCCCGTACCTGCACGGCCTCGTCGACGGCGCGGTCGTCGCCGGCATCGCGGAGGTCGCCCGTCAATGGGAGTTCCCGGTCACCTGGACCACCTACTTCGGAACGGAGGACGCCGACGCCACCGCCGAGCGGGTGCGGTCCGGCGGAGGCACGGTCGCGGTCGGACCGCTGACCCTGGACGGCGGCCGCATCGTCCTCGCCGCGGACAACCAGAACGCCGCCTTCGGCATCTGGCAGGCGCAGCAACGACCGCCCCGCCGCCTGTGCGGGCCGGGCGCTCCGGTCTGGACCGAGCTGCGCACCGGCGACGCCTTCGCCGCCGCGTTGTTCTACGGCCGTGTCTTCGGCTGGGACGAGCGGGATCCGAACCGGTACGAGGTGCGCTACGAGCACGACCGGGTCGTCCTGCGGATCGACGGCCGGGAGGCGGCCGCCCTGCGCGGCGGCGGAGTCGAGGCCACGCCGGAGCCGGTGCTGCGCACCCGCTGGCACGTGTACTTCGAGGCGGAGGACGTGGACCGGTCGGCGCAGGACGCCGTCCGCCTGGGCGGACGGATCGCCGCACCCCCGGCGGACTCCTCCTACGGCCGGGTGGCCGCGCTCCACGACCCGGAGGGCGGGCTGTTCCATCTCGTCTCCGGTCCGCCCGGTGCGCGGGCGCAGGCCGGCAGCCGCGCTCTCGTCGCCGGCGATCAGCGGCCCTAGCCCGGAGGCGTGGACATGGGCGCACCGACCGGTCCGGTACGGCAGTGGACCTTCCTGACCAGCCACGCCCGTGTCCTCGTCCAGATCGCGCGCGACCCCGGCATCCGGGTCCGCGAGATCGCCGCCCGCTGCCTGCTCACCGAGCGCGCGGTGCAGCGGATCATCGTCGACCTGGAGGAGGCCGGCTACCTCAGCCACGAGCGGCAGGGGCGCGTGAACCAGTACCACGTCATCGCCGGCAAGCAGCTGCGTCATCCGGCCGACAGCGGGCCCACCATCGCGGAGCTGCTCGCCGTCCTGCTCCGCTGAGCCGACCGCTCGCTCCGGCCGTCCCGCCGGGCGCCACGGGTTTGACCGCGGCGAACGCTGCCGAGACGCGGAACAGGTGGTGATGGCATGAAACTCACCCATCCGGCCGACACCGGCGGCGACCGGCGCAGTCGTTTCGCCAGCCTCGCCGAGGCCGGGTCCAACTTCACCGGCTCGCTGCTCTTCTCCAGCGTGTGCGTGCTGCTGGTCACGGCGTTCGTGCTGCTGTACGCCGTGGACGCCCCGGTCGGCGTGCAGTTCTTCGTCGGAGACCTGATGTCGGCGGTGACCCTGCTGTTGCTGGCCCTGCTGAAGAACTCCGAGCGCCGGGCCGATCGGGCCGTCCAGCGCAAGCTCGACGCGATCGCCGCCGCGCTCCTGGAGGAGCAGGAGGGGCGCCCGGGCGAAGCCCAGCAGGACCTCCGCGACGCGATCCGGATGGAGGAACAGATCTGACCGGCGGCGGACGAGGCGGCCGGGGGAACCACGACGAAGGGGGGACGAGGAGGCGCAGATGGCCAGACCCGTGTGGAGCGGCGTGCTCACGTTCGGCCTGGTGACCGTGCCGGTGGCCCTGTACACGGCGACGGAGGACCGCTCGGTCCGCTTCCACCAGCTCCAGCGCGGGACTTCCGACCGGGTCCGCAACAAGCGGGTGAACGAGCGCACCGGCAAGGAGGTCCCCTACGCGGACATCGTGAAGGGCTACGAGCTCACCGAGGGCGAGTACGTCGTCGTCGAGCCGGAGGAGCTGGAGCAGATCTCCCCGGGCCGCTCGAAGACGATCGACATCTCCGGCTTCGTCGACCTGGACGAGATCGACCCGATCTACTTCGACCGCACGTACTACCTCGGGCCCCGCTCGAAGGAGTACGCCAAGATCTACGCCCTTCTGACGCAGTCCCTCGAACGGTCGCACCGCGCCGGGCTGGCCATGTTCGCCATGCGCGGCAAGGAGTACCTGACCGCCGTCCGCGCGGAGCACGGCCTGCTCGAACTGCACACCATGCACTTCGCCGACGAGGTCCGCGACCCACGGCGCGAGGTGGACGGCCTCCCCGGCGAGGAGGTGAAGCCCAGCACCAGGGAGCTGGACACCGCGGAGCAGCTGATCGGCATGCTGGAGGTCGACTGGGATCCGCAGGAGTACCACGACACCTACGCGGAGCAGGTGCGCAAGCTGGTCGAGGACAAGGCCGCCGGCCGGGAGATCGCCGTCTCCGAGGGGCCGCCGGCCGAGGCCACCAACGTGGTCGATCTGATGGACGTGCTGCGCCGCAGCCTGGAGGGTGCCCGGGGCGGGAAGGCGCCGTCCGCCGCGGTGGGGTCCGCGGACGAGGCGCCCGCCGCCGGGAAGGCGGCTGCGAAGAAGTCGGCTGCGAGGACGGCCACTGCGAAGAAGTCCGCTGCGACAACGGCCGCTGCGCGGAAGGCCACGGGCGGTCGTGCGGCGGCGAACCAGAGGGAGGATCTCGGCCGGCTCACCAAGGCCGAGCTGTACCAGCGCGCGACCGACCTCGACATCCCGCACCGCTCCACCATGAACCGGGACGAGTTGCTGGACGCCGTCCGGAAGGCCGGTCGGAAGCGCCTGCGCGCCGCGTCCTGAGCCGGCCTGCGCGGAGGCCGGCCCTGCGCGACCCGCAGGTCAACGGCCTGCCGGGGGTGCCTGTTGCACCGTCGTCGTGCGCCAGGGAGCGGCGGGGTGGGTCGGCACCGGGTCATCGGCCAGGCGCAGGGCGTGGACGTCCCGGCCTCGGCCGGTCTCGTCGCGGACGGGGCCGAGGTAGGCGTGGCCGGTGAGGTGACACCAGGCGGGCAGGTCGAGAGGGGCCGCCGGGTCGGTGGTGACGACGTGGACGATCGTGCCGCCGGGAGCGCCGGCGATGAGCCTGCGCAGGTGGAGCAGCAGGGTGACGCAGAGCATTCCGCTGCCGTCGACCAGGAGCGGGGTGCTCACGCCGCCGGTGGTGCGGGTCATGCGGTGGCCCCGACGGGAACGGCCGACAGGCGCCCTGCGAGTAGGGCGCCTGTCGGCCGGTCGGCGGTCCCGCCGTCACGCCGTGGGTGACGGCCCGCCGCGGTGGTGCTCATCCGCCGAGGCGGGCGAGGAGCAGGCGCGCCCGCCGGGTCTTGGCCTCGGCGCGGTTCTTCAGGTACAGCGCGTGGGCGAGGCGGTGCTGCTCGGCCTCACGCATCCGCTCGTCGATGATCGCGCGCGCGGTGTCGAGGTGGTAGTTCATGACGGTCGTTCCCCCTGCCGGCGGGTGGCCTGCCGATGGCTTCGGCATCGGCTCCGAAGGCCTCCCTGCGCCTATGATTCTACACCAATTCTTGGAGAGGGGTCGCCATTTCGGAGCCGAGTTGGGGAGTTGTCCTACTGTTTGAAGGTCTGTCGGTTGGTGAGCAGAGGGTGTGCCGGATGTGGCCGCCTGCTGGCCGATGGCGGTCCGGGCGGGTGGCCGGGACGGCGCCGGCCGGCGGGTCGCGTCAGTGGACGACGTCGAAGACGTTCAGCTGCAGGCCGTTGTCGTAGGCCCGGTGCTCGACCAGCCGGAGCTTCTGGGCGTCCTTGTCCGTGGTGCTGAAGAGGCGCTTGCCCGCACCCAGCAGGAGCGGGAAGACGAGCAGGTGGTAGCGGTCGATCAGCCCGGCGTCCGAGAGGCTCTGGTTCAGCGAGGCGCTGCCGTGGACGATGATGGGGCCGCCCTCGGTCCGCTTCAGCGCGGCGACCTCGTCGAGCGAGCGCAGGATCGTCGTCTCGCCCCAGTTCGACACCAGGTCGTCCTCGGTGAGGGTGGTGGAGACGACGTACTTCGGAATCACCTTGTACTCGGCGAAGTCCGCCATGTCCGGCCACACCGGGCTGAACGCCTCGTAGCTGATGCGGCCCATCAGCATCGCGGTGGCCTCGCTCTGCTCCCGGCCCTTGATCTCGAACGCCTCGGGCAGGAAGTCGGTGTGCTTGAAGGTCCACCCGGAGTTCCGGTAGCCGGGCTCGCCGCCCGGGGCCTCGACGACGCCGTCGAGCGAGATGAAGGCAGTGCTGATCAGGGTGCGCATGTCCGGGTGTTCCTTCGCGTTCGGTTGCCACGTCTCGACCGGCCCTTCGACGACACCGCCACGACCACACCTGCAGCGCGCCGTCCGGACCGGTCATGGGTTCTGACTGTGGATCATGGACGAACTCATCGGTCGCCGTCCAGCATCGTCGCCGACGGGACCCAGGCGTCCTCGCCCCGGGCCCGCCCTCGCGGGTGCCACGTCGAAGGCCCCGCTCCACCGGCCTTAGGGTCCGGTGGAGCGGGGCCTTCGCTTCGCGCGCGGGTGCGGGGCGTCAGCCGCGGGCGGCGTCCTGGCCGGTGTCGGGGATCCAGGAGCCGTGGAGTCCGGCGCTGACGCGGTGGGGCAGGTGAACGGTGGCGAGGCGGTCGAGGCCGGTGGCGTCGAGGACCAGCAGCTGCGAGGCGTCCTGCTTGAGGTCGGTCACGACGGTGAGCAGGTAGCCCTCGTCCTCGCCGGTGGCTCCGGCGGCCGGGACGAAGAGGGCCTCACTGGGCATCCGGGCGTCGCCGACCGGGCGGATGCGGCGCGCCCCGGTGATGCGGTCGTACTTGACGACGCCGTAGCCGCCGAAGCCCTCCTCGTCGGGGAAGGAGACCGCGTACCGGTAGCGGTTCTCGGCGCCCAGGTACTCCTCGTTGAGGGTCGGGAACTCCACCGGCAGGTCGTCGATGATCTGCTCGTCGACGGTGCCGGCCATGAGGTCGACCACCCAGCGTCGCGTGTAGGAGCGGCTGACGGGCTCGCTGCCGCGCCCGGGGGCGCCGGTCCACCAGTTCCAGGAGAGCCGGAACCCTTCCCGGTCCACGGTGGGGCCCTCCAGGACGATGCGGCCCAGGCCGTCCTCGTAGGCGTTGGCGACGTGCAGCATGTTGCCCGGCTCGATGGAGAACCAGCGGACGCGCCCGGCGCCGTGGCCGCCGCGCGGCATCACGCCGATGCGGGCGGGCTGCTCGTCGCTCCAGCCGTAGGGGATGCCCGAGTGATCGGTGGGGTCGAAGGTCACGGTGCCCTCGACGAAGACCACGTGGCGGCGGGTGATGGCGAAGTCGTGCTTGAGCGAGGCGGTCGCGCCCGGGACCTCGGCGCTGTGGACGATCCCGCCCTTGGCGTCGGCGACGTAGTACGTCAGGAACGGCGGGAAGGGTGAGGACGCGAAGAAGTGGAGCTCGCCCGTCACCGGGTCCTCCTTGGGATGCGCGGTCATCGCGGTGCGCAGCCTTCCGTCGAAGTCGTACGCCCCGACCGTGTCCAGCTCCCGGGTGAGCTCGAACGGCAGGTTCGCCTCGCAGAGGGCGAGCAGCCGGCCGCCGTGCTCGATGACGTGGGTGCCGGCGGCGCTGGCGGTCAGGTCGGGGCCGTGCTCGGTCAGGTAGGGGGCGCCGTCGAGGGCGGGGGTGCGCACCCAGCGGTTGCGGTACCACTCGGCGCGGCCCTCGCGGAGCCGGATGCCGTACACCATGCCGCTGCCCTTGAACCAGTGGGTGGGGGTGATGCCGGGCTTGGGGTTGTGGCTGTTGCGGACCAGCCGGCCGGTCAGCTCGGGCGGCAGGGTGCCCTCGACGGTCAGCCCGGTGGCGGTGAGCTCGTCGGCGACCGGGGTGTAGTGACCGGTCAGGTACGGCTTGGGGGCGTTCATGGCGTGGATCCTTTCGGTGTGCGGTGTGCGGTGTGCGGTGTGCGGTGTGCGGTGTGCGGAGTCGGGTGGTCCGGGGGTCGTGACCGGGATCGTCGGAGGGACCGGCCCGGTCGGTCGGTTCAGGCGGCTTGCGGGTCGGGCGCCGGCCGCGCGGAGGCGGTCACGGACTTCCGTCGGCCGGTGCACCGGGTGAGCAGGAGCGCGAGCAGGGCGGTGACGGTCAGGATCGCGGCCGAGACGGCGAAGGCAGCCCGGTAGCCGGCGGTGAGGGCTTCCAGGTGCGGCTGCCGGGCGGCCGCGTGGGTGGTGACGGAGCCGGCGAGGGTGGTCAGGGCGGCGAGGCCGATCGCGCCGCCGACCTGGCGGGTGGTGTTGACCAGTCCGCCGGCCAGCCCGGCGTCCCGGGGCGGGACGCCGTCCACCGCGAGGGCGGTGAGCTGGACGAAGGCGATGCTCAGACCCAGACCGATCAGGACGCTCGGTCCGAGGACGTCGGCGAGGTAGCTTCCGTCGGCGCTGATCCGTGACAGCCAGAGCAGACCGGCGGCCTCGGTGAGCAGGGCGGCGACCACGGTCGTGGCGGGGCCGAGCCGCCGGGAGACCCGCGGTGCCGCGGCGGCGCCGAGCATGTTGGCCGCGGCGAGCGGGAGTTGGCCCGCGCCGGTGGCCAGCGGCCCCGAGCCGAGGACCTGCTGTTGGTAGAGCGGCAGGAAGAAGAACAGGGCGATCCACACCGACCCCAGCAGGGCCATCAGCAGATTGCCGGTGGCCACGCGGCCGGTGGCGAGCAGCCGCGGCGGTATCAGCGCGTTCGGCCGGCGGCGCTCGATGACCGCGAAGGCCGCGAGCAGGACGGCGGCGGCGCCCAGGGACCCGACCACCCCGCCGTCGCTCCAGCCGGCTCCGCGGGCGGTGGTCAGGCCCCAGACCAGACAGGTCAGGGCGAGGGTGACGGTGGCGGTGCCCAGCAGGTCGAACCGGCCGGACGCCCGCCCGGCCTTCGTCCCGGACACGCGCTCGTCCACCGGTGCGGCCACGCGTCCGGCCCCGTGCGCGACCGGCGGTGGCACGAGGGCGACCACGGCGGCCAGGACCAGCGCCGACCCGAGCGCGACCGAGTGGAAGATCCACGGCCAGCCCCATGCCTGGGTCAGCACTCCGCCCAGCAGCACGCCGGCCGCTCCTCCCGCGCCGGAGACCGCCCCCCACACCCCGAGCGCCATGCCGCGCCCGGAGCCGGTGGGGAACTGCTCCATCGCCAGGGCGAGCGCGGCCGGGGCGATGGCCGCCGCGGCGAGGCCCTGGACGGCCCGGGCGGTGATCAGCACACCCCCGGCGGCGGCCAGTCCGGCCAGCAGCGAGGCCGTCGCGAACAGTGCGAGTCCGGCGACCAGCACCCGGCGGCGGCCGAGCAGGTCGGCCGCCCGACCGCCGGCCAGCAGCAGTGCCCCGAACGCCAGGCCGTAGGCGTTGACCACCCAGGTGGTCGAGCCGTCCGAGAGGCCGGCCCCGGCCCGGATCTGAGGCAGCGCCACGTTCACGATCGAGGTGGCGAGCATGACGGTGAACTGGGCCGCGGCGAGTGCCGCGAGCGCCGCTCCCGGTCGGTGGGCCCGGGCTGCTGCCGGGTCCGTCTGCGTGCGTGCAACGTTCATGGCGCACAGACTCGTTCGGGACGCTGTCCACTTGCCAGGCCCGGCGGCGGCGAGGACTGTCCACCCCTGTCCGCAGCTGTCCACCCGCAGCTGTGCACCCGCGGCTGTGTACCCGCGGCGGGCCGCGCCCCCGCGCGGCCCGCGCCGCGCCCCGCCGGAGAGCAGGCGGGCGCGTCCTTGTCGCGGGCGTGCGCGTCCTCAGGGGGTGCCGTGCAGCTCCTGCTCCCACAGTGCCTCGCAGAGCAGGTCCAGCCCCTGCCGCAGGTGGCGCCGGTAGGTGCCGTACGGGAGGTTCAGACGGCGGGCCGCGGCTTCCTGGGTGGGTGCACCGGAGAAGTAGCCTGCCGTCACGGCGTCGCGGGCGCGGACACCGCGGGGATCGCGGCCGAGCTCGTCCACGGCCCGGCGCAGCAGGCCGCGCAACTCCTCGGCGGGCTCTTCGAAGTCGGCTGCCAGGCGGGCGCGCAGGAGGGAGCAGGCGGCGAAGGCGCCCGGGTCGCGCCAGTGCGCCAGGGCTTCCCGCACGGCCTGCTCGAACGCAGCCCGTGAGACGCCCGACGGCCCGGCCTGGACGGGCACGGCGGCGGCCGCGATGAAGTGGCGCAGCCACGTCTCGACGGGCACCTGCCGCCAGTCGACGCCGAACACGCCGTACGTGTGGTCGCCGACCCGGGGGCGGGCGCCGGTGTCGGCGAGGCTGCCCTCGACGCGCGCGGCCCACGTCTCGGCGTCCCGCCAGACGGCGAAGCCGAAGGCGCGGCCACGGGCGCGGGCGGACTCCGCCTGGGCGCGGGAGCTGCTCAGGTCGATCACGCGCGAGGGTATCTGGTAGCGCTCGGGGTAGACCGTGAAGCGGCTGACGCCGATGTGCTCGCCGGGCCGTACCGGCGCGGTGGCGTCGGTGTACGCCCAGGCGGCCGCCACCACCGGATCGGTGGCCAGGTCCTCCGGGTCGGCGGGGGCGGGCAGCGCGAGGCGGGCGGTGAACGCCACGATCCGGCCGGTGCTCACGAGCCGGTAGACGCTGAAGGCCTGCGGCTGACGCTCCGCCCAGTAGCGGACCAGTTCCGCGGACTCCGGGCCCTCGGTCTCCGTGGCCATGCGCAGCACGACGTCGAGGTCGTCCGGGGTGAGGGGCCGGTCGTGCACCTCGTCCTCGCGGGACCAGGTGCGCAGGCGCGCCACGATCTCCCCCTCGCGGAAGAGGTAGAAGAGCTCGTCGGTGACGGTCCAGACCCGTTCCTCGGGTGCCTCGCGCAGCAGCCGCAGGTACTCCTCGGTCAGCCGGTGGCGCATCGTCAGGAAGGCGTTGGGCGCCCGCCAGCGCAGGTCGGCGGCCAGCGTCTCGCGCGCGGCGTCGTGCGGGTGGAGGCCGCGGTGGGTGGACTCCATGAAGGGCAGGTCCCGGAGCCAGGCGAAGAGCGGGTGGGCGTCCTCGTCGGGCAGGACGGCGGCGAGCAACTCCTCCGAGGTCGAGTAGGCCTGGGCCGCCACCTCCAGGGCGCGGCGATGGGCCGCGGTCGGCACCTCGCCGATCAGACCCGACAGGAGGGTGCGCAGGACGTCGGCCGAGGGGGCCCAGACGTCCTCCCGGTGCCAGTCGGCCGTCCTCGCGGCGGCCGCGAGGGAGAGGGCCAGCGGGTTGCCGCCGGCGAAGCGCAGCACCCGCTGCCGGAGCTGGGGGACGACCTGTGCCGTGGTCAGCAGGCTCCGGGCCTGATCCTCGGTGAACGGCTGCAGTTCGCGGACGGCCAGCAGCCCGGCCCAGGCGGGGTCGGCGGTCCACTGGGGCTGCGGGGCGAGGCGGCCGGCCAGGACCACCAGGGTGTCGTCGGCGGCGCGGGGCAGGAACCGCTGCCACAGCCAGCTCTCCAGCCACTGGCAGTGCTCGAAGGAGTCGACGAGCAGGACCGTCCCGGGCACGTCCAGGAGCGGGGCGGCGGTCCGCTCGAAGTCGGCCGGGTCCCGGCTCACGAAGCGGCCGTCCAGTTCGAGGGGCAGCCGTCCCGCCGCCCGGGCGTCGTCCGCTAGGCGGCGCAGCAGCGTCGACTTGCCGATGCCGCCCGGCCCGAACACGTAGAACGCGAACGGCGCCTGCGGATCCCCGGCCAGGGCCTGCGCGAACTGCCCGAGCTCGGCGTCCCGGCCGATGAAGGCCTGGACGCGTGCGCTGCTCAGTCTCTCCCGGACGGACGCCACGACGGTTCCTCTCCCCGTCCCCCGGTACCGGACCGGCCCTGCCGTCCGGAGGTCTCTGCGAGGGAACGGGCCCACCGGGGCGGCGGGGTGACAGGAGCTTCGGTCCCGGGCCTCCCGCGGACGTTGTCGTGGGCACTATAACCGAAGCCCCGTCGACACCGGGCTCGGCGGATCGGGCCCCGGACGGTTCGCCCTCGCCCGGGTCGCTCCGGCCTTCGCCCGGTGGTTGAGGGGCTGCAAGGAGGGCACCCGCAGGGGGGAGGGCCGCAGGCGGCCGCGCCGTCCGCCCCGATCGGACCCGCGGGACGAGAGCTTTCAGGAGGCGAACCATGAGAGAGCGGGGAAAGGACCTGCCGGCCGCCGACACGCGACCCCGCCGGGTCGTCAAGCCCCTGGACGAGGCGGCGGGGGACCGCTCCTACGGTGATCGTGCGGCCGGTGCCGAGCCCGACCCGGCCTCCAGCCGCAACCGGCCGCCGGACGGCACCGCGGTACGCGAGAGCTACGACGCGACCGCCGAGGCAGCGCGCGCCGTCCCCGGACGCGAGGACGGCTCCGAGGCACCGGACACCGAGGAGTGAGGCCGGTCCCCGGTTCCTGTGCCGGGTCGCCCCCGGTCACTCCCGGTCCCGTCGGAGGAAGCCCGCCACCGTCGCCGTGAACGCCTGCGGGTCGTCCAGCCACGGGTAGTGGCCGGCGTCCGGCTGGACGGCGAGCGCCACCCCGGGCAGGAGCGACGCGGCGCCGGCCGCGGACTGCGCGGTGGGCCACAGGTCGAACTCGCCCACGAGGAGCAGCACCGGGCAGGACAGGGCGCCCAGGCGGCGCCGGAGCCCCTCGGAGTCGGGCGTGTAGCCCTGGTAGTAGTGCTCGCTGACCGGCAGCGCCCGCTGCGCGGGATCGGCGGCGGCGTGGGCACGGGCGGTGTCGTCCCAGCGGCCGTACATCAGCGGCTCGAAGGCGAACCGGTACGGTGCGGCCTCCGCGAAGGTGTTCGCGGCCTTCACGTGCCGGTACGCCGTCGCGGCCTCGGCGTGCCAGGGCTCGGCAGCACGGGCGGCGATCACCTCCTCCGCGCCGGTGTCGGAGGGCAGCCCGACGGCGGCGAACGAAGGGGCGACCAGGGTCAGGCTGTCCAGCCGGTCGGGGTGGGCGGCGGCGTAGAGCATGGCCAGGCTGCCGCCGGCGGAGCGGCCGAGCAGGTCCACGCGGTCGAGGCCGAGGTGGCGGCGGAGTGCCTCGACGTCGGCGACCAGGCGGTCGACCCGGTACGTGGCGGCGGCGGCGGGCGTCCCGGAGGCGCCGGTGCCGCGGGTGTCGGGCAGGATCAGGGTGCGGTGCGCGGAGAGGCCGCCGAGGTCGCCCAGGTACTCCGCGGCGCGGCCGGGACCGCCGGGGAGGCAGAGCAGCGGCGGGCCGTCGCCGAGCGTGCGAAAGGCGAGCCTGGTTCCGTCGTACGAGGTGATGAACTCCATGGCGGACAGCCTGGGGGCGGTGGTCCTTCCCGGCTATCGTTCAGGCAGGGCTAAACGATCAGGGGGCGCCTTGGCGGTGGAGATCCGGCTGTCGGCGGTCGACGTGGCCCGGGTGCGGCTCGCGGCGTCGCCGCTGGCCGAGACGGTGTTCGGGGTGCGGGCGGCGCTGGGCGTCGGTGGGCACGAGGTGCACCGGCCGTGGGTGCGCGAGGCGCAGCCGGTGCTGGCGGGGGATCCGGACCTGCCGTTGCTGCAGACGCTGCTCGCAGGGTGCCTGCCGTCGTTCCTGTTCCCGGTGCCGGTGGAACGCCTGCCGACGTTCGACACCGAGCTGGCGGGCCTGCGGACGACGGACCCGGCGTACGTCGCGGCGGAGTGCGCTGCCGCAATGCCTGCCCGGGCCGGCACGCTGCCGGCCCCGGCGGAGCTGCTGGAACGGGTCGCCGATGCGTTGGCGCGCTGCTACGCCCAGCTGGTGGCTCCGCACTGGGGGCGGATGCGGGCGGTGCTGGAGGCGGACCTGGACCGGCGGGCGATGACGCTCGTGGACGGCGGCCTCGAGGGACTCTTCGCGGAGCTGCATGGCGACGTGCTCTGGCGGGAGGGCGAGTTGGTGGTGCACGGGCGCCGCCGACGGGGCTCCGTGTGGACGGTCGAGGCGGGCGGCCACGGGTTGGTGCTGATGCCGTCCGTCTTCGGGTGGCCGGACGTGGTCGTCGACTACTCCCCGCGCGCCGCCGCCTCGCTCCGCTACCCGGTGTCCGGCGTCGGACTGCTCCGGGAGCAGCCCCGCCCGACGTCCGCCGGCCTCGGCGCCGTCCTCGGCCGCACCCGCGCCGCCGTACTCGCCGAGCTCGGCGAACCGCTCAGCACTCCCGAACTCGCCGCCCGGGTGGGGGTCACCGCCGGCGCCGTCTCCCAGCACCTCGGCGCCCTGCGCGGTGCGGGGCTGGTGACGACCCGCCGCACGGGCAGGACGGCCGTGCACCTGCGCACCCGGACGGGCACGGCGCTCGCGGCCGAGCCGTCGGACTGACCTCGCCGGCGTCGCCCGGCCCGCTCACGAGGATGCGCCCGGTCGCGGGCTCGGCGCTCACGGAGCGGCGCGGTCCGCGGCCGGCGGCTCGGGTTCCGTGCCGTCCTCCCGGTCCCGGCCGGCGGCCGGGGCGTCGGCGGTGGAGGGGCCGCCTTCCGGAGGCGTTGCCGCGTCACCGTCCCCGGTACGGCTGCGACCGGTCCGTTGATCCAGGTGTTCGGCGGGTTCGTGCGAACGGCCGCGCATCGCCACGGCCCAGGACCGTCGTCTGGTGCTCACAGCTGCCTCCCGGGGGAAGGCGGACGCGGGCCGTCCGCCGGTGCGACGCGACTACCCTCCCGGGCCCCGGTCACACCCGCCGGGTACAGCCGGGCCTGCCGGGGACCGACGCCGGTCGGGGGTCCACCGGTACGTGCGGATCGGGCGGTTCCCGTGGCAGCAGGCGGCGAGCGCCGCGTTCCGGGCGTGTCTCCGGTCCGTCCCGGCGGATCATCCGGTGGAGTCGCGGCCCGCGGCGTAGCGCTCGCGATAGCGGCGTTCGGCCCGGGCCAGGACCTCGGGGCCGAGCCGTGCCGTGCCTACCGAACGGCGGTGTTCTCGCCCTCCAGGTGTTCGAGGAGCTGCGACCGGTGCAGGGCGGCGACCGGTTCGAGGAGATCGGGGTGCCTGAGGAGGGGCGCCGCCTGCAACTCGTGCTCCCCGGGGCGGGCGAGGCGGCCCACGTCGCCGGCCGGGTCGCTGCCCGCTGCGGTCACGGCGCCGTGGGCGCGTCGGGCGAGAGCGGGGTCGGCCAGCAGGCAGGCCGCCCAGCTGACCACCGTCTCCTCCACCCAGGTGCGCCACGCGCCGTCGCCGTCGAGGTCGTCGTGTCCGATGCCGGTGAGCCAGTCCAGCCGGTCGCTGCCGCCGGGGCCGAGAAGGTGCAGCAGCCGGGAGTCGAGCTCCGACGGGTAGCGCAGGGCGCAGGCCAGGGTGACCGCCTGCCTGGCCTGCGCCTCGCCCAGGGCGCGGCTGAGCGCACCGGGGGCAGGAGGGTAGGCGGCCAGCAGCCAGCGGGTGCCGGCGGCTATGACGGGGGAGAGATCGGTGGACACGGCGGTGGCTCCTCGACGGGCGTGCTCGCCGCCCGTCAGGGCCCCGCGAGCTGCGGTTGTGGAGCTCCGCTGCTCCGCTTGTGGCGGACCAGTGTAGGCGGGGTGGGTCGGACTGCGGCATGACGCGCGTCACCCTCACCCGGTGGGTCGCTCGGTCGGTGGGTCATGCCTTGGTCGGTCGGCGGGTCGTCGGGTCGGCGGGTCGTCGGGTCGGCGGGTCGGCGGGTCGGCGGGTCGGCGGGTCGTCGGTCGGCCGGGCGGACCCGGACCCCGGGCCGATGCGGACCCGGGCGCGGTGCCGCAGGGCCGCCGCGCCCGGGGTACCGGGGTGGATCAGGAGTTCTTGCCGCGGCCGGTCACGAAGTCGCGGGCCCGGTCGACCAGCCCGGCGCCGGGTGCCAGCAGCTTGCTGGCCATCGGGGTGTCCGGTGCGGCGGGATGCGGCCGGGTGGGGGCCATGGACTTGGCGCGGCGGATCTTGTCGCCGAGGTCGTTCAGCGTCTCGGGCGTACAGGCCTGCCGGAGCCTCGGGAAGAGGTTGGCCTCCTCGTCCTGGACGTGGGCGGCGACCTCGTCCATCAGTTGCTGCACCAGCAGGTTCATCTGCGGGTCGTCGGTCTTGCTCTTCTCCAGCTGCTTGAGGAGCTTCTCCACGCGGCCGTGGTCCTCGAGTTCCTTGTCCGCGAGCCGGTCCCCGCCCTCGACGTGCTCGCGGACCGCCGGGTAGAGGTACTGCTCCTCGGCCACCGAGTGCCGGACCAGCTCGATCGTGACCTCGTCCACGAGGTCGCGCAGCTGTTGGCCGCCGCCGGTCATCGCCTGCATCCGGGCGAACATCTCCTCCACCTCCCGGTGGTCGGCCATCAGCTCGTCGATCACGTTCCCGCCGTGCCCCATCTCGCCTCCAGTTCCCTTCGGGCGGGCTCGTCCCGCCCGGCCGGGAAGGGTTCCCCGAACCGCCTGCGGTCACCGGCCGCACGGGTACGGCTCACCCGATCGGACGCGGGTTTCGAGCCGAACGCGGCGCCGCTCGGGCCCGGCGCCGGGTCGCGGGACGGCTCGGGCTGATCCTCGTCTGGCCCCGGGCCCGGCAGAGCCGGGTTCCCGCCCGCCGAGGTCGTGCCATGGCGACGGGGTCGGGCACTCCGATCAGGGGAGCGGGGTGCCGCCGGTGGCGTTGACGATCTCGGCGGTGATGTACGAGGACTCCTGGGAGGCGAGGAAGACGTAGGCGGGTGCCATTTCGGCGGGTTGGGCGGCACGGCCGAGGGGTGACTGTTCGCCGAAGTGGGCGACCTTCTCCTCGTCCATGGTGGCGGGGATCAGCGGAGTCCACACCGGACCGGGGGCCACGGCGTTGACACGGATGCCGGCCGGGGCGAGCTGGAGTGCCAGTCCCTGGGTGAAGGCGACGATGGCGGCCTTCGTCATCGCGTAGTCGAGCAGGTGGGGGCTGGGCTTGTACGCCTGGACGGAGGCGGTGTTGATGATGGACGCGCCCGGGCGGAGGTGGGGGAGCGCGGCGCGGGTGGTCCAGAACATGCCGTACAGGTTGGTCTTCATGACCCGGTCGAACTGTTCGGTGCTGATCGCGGACAGGCCGTCGGGCTGGGACATCTGGTACGCCGCGTTGTTCACCAGGATGTCGAGGCGACCGAACCCCTCCGTGCAGCGCGTCACCAGGTCGGTGCAGAACCGCTGGTCCCGCAGGTCGCCGGGTACGGCGAGGGAGCGCCGTCCGGCGTCGACGACCAGGCGGCTGGTCTCCTCGGCGTCGGCCTGTTCCTCGGGGAGGTGACAGAAGGCCACGTCCGCGCCCTCCCGGGCGAAGGCGAGGGCGACGGCGCGTCCGATACCGGAGTCGCCGCCGGTGATCAGGGCGACGCGCCCGGTCAGGCGTCCGCTGCCGCGGTAGCCGGCTTCACCGTGGTCGGGGCTCGGCCGCATCGCCTCGCCGCTGCCCGGATGGGGCTGGGACTGCTCGGGGAACGGGGGCTGCGGGTACTGGCCGGCGGGGTCCTGCGGGGTGTGCTGGTCGCTCATCACGGCGGCTGCTTGCTCCTCAACCATTGCGGGGCCACGCCGGGAGGGGCGGCGGCGGGGGTACTCGGGCCGAGTCTCGCGGGCGGGCGCCGGGCCCGCGCGGCGGATTGCGCCATGCGGGTGACGGGTACCGGCCTCATCCGGTCCCCACGGTCTCGCTCGCGATCATGTCGATCAGTCCGGTCCGGCCGCCGCGTTGCAGCTCGCGCCGCTGGCGGGCGGCTCCGTTCCCGTCCCGGTGGAGCTGGTCCAGCAGCCGGACGGCGCGTTGCTGGTCGCCGGTCTCGTGCAGCGGCCCCTTGAGCAGGGTCATCAGCCCGTCGGTGACCTCGCGGGCGCTGCGGATGCGGTCCGCGAGCGGGTCGTACAGCAGCCCGGTCGCCCCGCGGCGGGCGGCGTGCCAGGCGATGGCGCGCAGGTACTCGGGCGGGTCGGGTTCACCGGGCGGGTGGGCGAGCGCGTGCTCGGCGAGTGCCCGGACCAGGCCGGTGAGCAGGACGGCTTCGTCGACCCGGAGTTGGACGTCCATGGCCCGGATCTCGACGGTCGGGTAGCGCTCGGACAGGCGGGCGTGCCAGTACAGCTGGCCGGTGTCGTCGACGAGGCCGGTGTCGACGAGGCGGCGTATGCGCCGGTCGTAGTCCTCCGCGTCGGCGAAGTACGGTGGCGGTCCGGCCACCGGCCAGCGGTTGAAGACGACGGTGCGCCAGCTGGCGAAGCCGGTGTCCCGCCCGCGCCACAGGGGTGAGTTGGCGGCCAGCGCGGTGAGGACGGGGAGCCAGGGGCGCAGGGCGTCGAGGACCGTGATGCCCGCGTCACGGTCGGGGACGCCGACGTGGACGTGCATGCCGTTGGTCAGCTGTTCGTCGGCGAGGGCGCCGGCCTGTCGACGCATCCGCCGGTAACGCGGAGTGGGCGTGAGGGGGATGGTCAGCCGGTCGGTGAAGGGCGCGGAGCCGGTGGCCGCCAGCCGGGTGCCGCAGGACTCGGCGGCCTGGGCCAGGGTGTGGCGCAGGCGCAGCAGGTGGCCACCGACTTCGTCCAGGGTGTGGCAGACCGGTGTGGCGACTTCGAGCTGGGCCTGACTGAGCTCGCGCTGGACCTCGTCGCCGGCGAGTGCGGGCTGGAGGCCCGCGGCGGCCTGGACGCGGGCGGCGCGGGTGACGGGCACGCCGGTGACCGGGTCGATGAGGAGGTACTCCTCCTCCACGCCGATGGTGAGCACACCGGGCGGGTACCCGCCGAACGGACGAGCGAACGCGTCGGTACCGGTCGGGGTTCTCCGCGGGCTGGTCGGCCCGACGCCCCGCCGCGCCCGTCGCCGGGCGCGGCGGGGGAGTCGCCGATCCGGGCGCGGACGCGTCGGGATCCGGGTTCGGGGTAGGCGCTGCGCAGCGATCCCGACCGGGTGAGGATCCCGACTGGTTGAGGAGGAGCCATGCCTGCCGGTTCGAACAAGAAGCGTGAACGCCAGTACGAGCACATCAAGGAGAGCGCGAAGGACCGCGGTGAGAGCGAGAAGCGCGCGAAGGAGATCGCGGCGCGGACCGTGAACAAGGAGCGCGCCCGGCACGGTGAGTCGAAGACCGCCAGCCGCTCCTCGACCGAGGACATGTCGTCGTCGCGGCGCGGTGGTCTGCGTTCGCATTCGGGCTCGCAGGGGCCGACGTACGACCAGCTGTACAACGAGGCGAAGCAGCGCAACATCGACGGCCGTTCGAAGATGAACAAGAAGCAGCTGGCCGACGCCCTGGGGCGCTGAACCGCGGATGTGCGCGGGGCGCGGGCGCGCCCCCGCCGGGCCCAGCGGTTGAGGGGCTCAGCGGTTGAGGTCCGGCCGAGCCGGCCGCAGGACGACTGCGGCCGGCTCCCGACGCTGCACGGCCGGCGCGTGGGCGGATCAGTCGTCGGTCCCTGTCTGGTCCGGCTCCTGGGGGTCGACTCCGGTCCGGGCCTTCTGCGTGTATCCGCCCGCCGGGCGCCCGGAGGGGCCCTGCGGTCCGTGGTCGCGCCGGTGGGGGGAAGGCCCCTGTTCCTCTCCGCGGCTGCCGTGGCTGTGCACGGTGTCCCCGGGCACCTCGCGGTTCTCCTCCGCGGCGGGTTCACGGCCCGGGCCGGGCTCCGGGGCGTAGGTCTCGGGGTGGAACGAGCGGTGGGCGCTGTCGTTCGGCTCCTGGTGCTCGGCGTCGATGTCGCCCGACCAGCCGTGGTGACGGCCGTGATGGCGGCTGGCCTGGCCTTCGTCCATGGACGGGTGGGTTCCTGGCTTCTTGGAGTTCATGGTTGCCGTCCTCGCCTTCGGGGAGTTCTCGCCCGGCGCCTGTCCAGTTCGGCCGGTGCCACACCTGGAGGTTGCCGTGGCCGGGCGTCGTGGCCGGCCGCTGCGGACGGTCCGGTCCTTCCACCACGGCCGGGGCCCGGGTGGCGGTGGCGCGAGCGCGTCGGGACGACCGGTGCGATATGCCCGGTCAGCTCCCGCCGTCCTGCGAATCCCCCCGCAGTCGGCCGGGGCGGGGGGCCAGCTCGTCGTGCCGGGGCACCGGAGCCGGACGCAGGGCCGCCCTGCCGATCGCCAGCCAGCCGGCGGCGAGGAGCCAGGACCCGAGGACGTCCAAGGGCCAGTGCACCCCGAGGTAGACGCGGCTGAGGCCGATCGCGACCGCGAAGAGGGCGGCGCCGGCGGCCGCGGCCCTGGCCGCGGTGGGACGGGCCCGGGCCACGGCCATGGCCAGGAGGCCCGCGCTCACCGCGGAGGTGAACGCGTGCCCGGAGGGGAAGGAGAACCCGCCGGCGGTCGTGGCCCAGTCCAGCCGCGGCGGGCGGGGCCGGTCGAAGACCTCCATGAGGATGCGGCGCAGGAACTCGCCGGCCAGCAGCCAGAGCAGCGGTGCCACCAGCAGCAGCACGGTCCTGCGCGGCGGGCGCGGGGCGGGGGCGGCCCTGACCAGGACGACGCCGGCCGTCAGGGCCAACAGGAGGGGCACCACCCCGGTGCCGAGCGCCGTGAGGGCGACCACGGCGGAGCGGGCCGCCGGGGGCCGGTCCGTCGCACTCCAGTGGACCGCGGCCCGCTCGAACGGGAAGGGCACCCAGGTGCGGGTGGCCAGCAGCGCGGCGAGCGCGGCGAAGAGCAGCCACGCCGTCCCCAGGACGACCAGCCACTCCCGTCCGCGTCCGGTCCTGCGCCGCCCGACCACTTCTCCAGTGCACCCCCTCGGGCGCGTTCCACCAAGCCCCGGCCCCGGCCGACCGCTCGGCCCGGCCCGAAGCCCGCCGACGGGTGAGCCGACGAGCCGGTGGTCGGGACTACGGCACCCGTCGGACGGGGACCGTGCGGGGACCTCGCACCAGGAGGCCCGGACGGTAGGGGAGCGCGCCGGGGTCGGCGGCCAGGCGCAGGTCCGGCAGGGCGTCGAAGAGCCGGGGCAGCGCGACCTCGGCCTCGAGCCGGGCCAGCCGGGCGCCGAGGCACACGTGCGGGCCGTGCCCGAACGCGAGGTGCGGGAGCGCTCGCCCGCTGCCCGGTGCGTAGCGGCCGGGGCGGAAGGCGTCCGGGTCGGTGAAGACGTCCGGATCGCGGTTGGCGGCCGCCAGCACGACCAGGACCGAGGCGCCCGCGGGGACGACCGTGCCGCCCCCGAGGTCCACCTCCTCGCTCGCGCGCCGCCAGGTGGTCCCCTCCAGGGGGCTCGCGTGCCGGAGCGTCTCCTCGATGACCGCAGCCCAGCCGGAGCCGGCGTCCTGCCGTGCGGCGCGCAGCTCGTCGGGGTGGTCGAGCAGCAGCAGGGCGGCGGAGGCCAGGAGGTTCATCGTCGTCTCGTAGCCGGCGAAGAGCAGGAGGAAGGCCATCGCCAGCAGCTCCCCGTCGTCCAGGGCCGCCTCGTCCTCGTCGCGGGCCAGCAGGCTGAACAGGTCCTCACCCGGCCGGCGGCGCTTCTCCGCGATGAGTTGGGCGAAGTACCGGTGGAGGCTCTGCCAGGCCTGGTCGAGCTCGCCCGGGGCGAGGGCGCCGGCGGGGGAGCCCACGCGGTAGGTCCAGGTGCGCAGGTCCAGGCGGTCCTGCTCCGGGACGCCCAGGATCTCGCTGATCACCAGGACCGGCAGCGGGAAGGCGAAGCCGTCGACGAGGTCGACGACCGCACCGCTCCCGGCCCGTGCCGTGAGCTCCGCGAGCACGGAGTCGGTGAGAGCGGCGATCCGCCCGGTGAGGGCGTCCACCCGGCGGGGTGTGAAGGCGACCGACGCCAGGCGGCGCAGCCTCCGGTGCTCGGCGCCGTCGGTGTTCAGCATGTGCTGCTCCAGCACGGACCGCGCGCCGGCCGTCGCTCCCTCGGCCTTGCGGGGGCCGGCCTTAGGTGCGGGTACGTTGGAGAACCTCGGGTCGGCCAGGACCGTCCGGGCCTGTCGGTAGCCGGTCACCAACCACGCGGACGTCCCGTTGGACAGGGCCACCGGCGCCGCCGGGCGGCCCTGCTCGCGCAAGGCGGCGTAGAACGGGTACGGGTCGCGGGCGAACGCGGCATCGGCGGGGTCCAGAGCAGTCGTCACCCGGTCATTCTCGTCCGGGGGCATCGGAGGGGATGATGCACCCCCCGCTCCGGCGGCCCGCGCAGCCCCGCCGACCGCCCGGCCCGCCGGCGCCGGGCCCGGGGTCAGAGCGGGAAGCGGCGGACCTCCCCGGGCCGCACGACGGTCGGGCTGCCGCGGAAGCGGACCACCACCGGGTCCTGCCGGTCCTCGTGCAGGCTCACGGTGGCCGCAGCGCGGTCGACGGCGACCACCAGGCCCCAGTGGCCCCGGTAGCGCAGTTCGAGTTCCAGCCGGCCGAGGGCGGAGGGCAGACGGGGGTCCAGCCAGAGGGCGTCCTCCCGGATCTCCAGGCCGGTGTAGCAGCGCTGCAGCAGGTCGACCGCGCCCGCCATGGCGCCGAGGTGGACGCCCTCGGCGGTGGTTCCCCGCTGGCTGTCCCGGAGGTCGGCCACCAGGGCGTCGCGGAAGTACCGCCAGGAGGCGCGGCGGTCGGAGCGGGTGAGCACCCAGGCGTGCACCACGGAGCTGAGCGTCGAGCCGTGCACGGTGCGCCGGAGGTAGTAGTCGGTGGTGCGGCGGAGCAGTTCGTGGCCGGCGGGGTAGCCGAGGTGCCGCAGCAGGTCGCGGACCTCGCGGGCGGAGAACAGGTACCAGAGCATGAGCACGTCGGCCTGCTTGGACGCCTTGTAGCGGTTGACCGTGTCGCCCTCGGCCTCCAGGATCCGGTCCAGCCGGCGGAGGTCGGTGTACCGGCTCCGGTAGGCGGTCCAGTCGAGTTCGGCGAGCCGCTCGTACCCGTCGAACTGGCTGAGGACGCCCGCGTGGAACGGGACGTGCAGGCGCCGGCCGACCTCCTGCCAGCGCTCCAGTTCGAGCGCGTCGAGGGCGAGGCGTTCGCGCAGCTCGTCGCGGCGGTAGCCGGGCAGGGCGTCCAGGGCGTCCCGCGCGCGGGCCAGCACCCAGGAGGCCAGCACGTTGGTGTAGGCGTTGTCGTCCAGGCCGGGACCGCGGGCCCAGGGGTAGGCGTCGTGGTACTCGTCCGGCCCCAGTACGCCGCGGATCGACCACCGGCCGTCGCCCCGGTCGTAGCCGGCGGCGGAGGACCAGAACCGGGCGATCTCCAGCAGCATCTCCGCGCCGGCCGTGGCGAGGAAGTCCCGGTCGCCGGTGGCCTGGTAGTACTGCCAGATGTTGTAGGCCACCGCCGAGCCCACGTGCCGCTGCAGATGGCTGTGGTCGGGCAGCCAGCGGCCGGAGAGCGGGTTGAGGTGGAGCCGCTGCGACTCCTCGCGTCCGTCGCTCGCGCTCTGCCACGGGTACATCGCGCCGCGCCGGCCGGCCTCGCGGGCCTGCCGGCGGGCGGCGTCGAGGCGGCGGTGGCGGTAGCGGAGGACGGCGCGGGTGAGTTCGGGGAAGCGCAGGTTCAGCAGCCGCAGCACGAACAGGTCGTCCCAGAAGACATGGCCGCGGTACGCCTCGCCGTGGAGCCCGCGGGCAGGGATGCCGGCGTCCAGGTCGACGGAGTGCTCGGAGTACGTCTGGAGCAGGTGGAACAGGCTCAGGTGCAGCGGTCCGGCGCCGTCGAAGGCCGCCTCGATCCGGCAGCGGCGCCACAACTCGGCCCAGCGCAGGGCGTGTTCGGCGAGCAGCTGGCCGAAGCCCGGCGCCTCGGCGGCGAGCAGGGCCGAGGCGCGCCGCGGTGCGCCGATCGCCGGGTCGCGGGAGGTGTGCAGGGCGACCGTCTTCTCGACCGTGACGGGCCGGCCGCGCTCGGCGTCGACGGTGAGGAGGTGGGCCGCCCACCCGGTGCGGCACTCGGTCGCCACCTCCGCTCCCCGGTCCGCCTCGACGAGCGTCCGGGCACACAGGGCGATCCGCAGCGGTGAACCGGCCGCCCCGACCTCCAGCCAGAGCCGTCCGGCCGCGTCCACTCCCTGGCCTGCCGGGACGAGGTGCCGTTCGGCCAGCCCCCGGTAGCGGGCGACGCCGGTGTTGGCGACGTTCCCGTCCAGGCCCGAGCGGACCTCCAGCGGGCCGGACCAGTTCTCCGGCGTGAACGTGCTCTCCAGCGCGAGCAGGTGCGGCCGGGCCTGGCTGGCGAGGCGCCGCTGGACGAGCCGGGTCCGCCGCCCCCGGTCGTCGACGACGAGGGCGGTGCGGGTCAGCAGGCCCCGGCGCAGGTCCAGTTCCAGTTCCTGTTCGTCGGGTGGACCGGTGAACCACGAGCCGTCCGCCGGGCGGAAGGTCAGCGGCAGCCAGTTGGGGCAGTTGACGAGGTCCTCATTGGCGACCACCCGCCCGGCGACCGTCGACTCCGCCCGGTCGTAGCAGCCCGCCAGGTACGTCCCCGGGTAGTGGACGCCGTCGGCCACCGACTCCGGCGCGGCACCCCGGGTGACCGCGTAGCCGTTGCCGACCGCGCACAGCGCCTCCCGAAGCCCCTCCTCCACGGGGTCGAAGCCCCCGAAGTGCAGGATCCACGGGTCCGGCATGAGGGGGTGGCCCGCCGCTGAGTCCGCTGCCACGTCGCGACCTCCGTGCCGACCGGTCTGACTCCAGTGTGCGCACAGCACCGCCCGCTTGCTCGTCGCCGGAGCCGGTGGCCGTCGGGCACCCCCACCGGAACGGCCGCGGGCCCGGAACAAGGGGTCGCGGGGCGACAAGGCGACCCGTGGTCCGATCGCGGTCACGGCGAGTAGCCTCCTCCCCAGGACCGTCATGCCGCTCCACTCGCCGGGAGGACCAGCCATGCCCGACTCTCCGCAGGTCGCCGTCGTCCGGCGCTACTACGGCGCCAAGGGGGACCTGGACGTCATCCGGTCCGTGGTGGCCGAGGACGCCCGGTGGGACGTGGCCGACGGCTTCCCCCGCGGGGGCGTGTACGACGGCCTGGACCGCATCGTCGGGGACTTCTTCCCGTTCCTGGCGGACTTCCGCGAGTTCGAGTGCGTCGGCGACGCGTACTTCGAGGACGGTGACCACGTCATCGTGCTCGGCCGCTACCTCGCCGTCACCGCCGCCGGCCACCCGGTGACCTCGCGTTTCGCCCACTTCTTCACCCTGCGGGACGGCCGGATCACCCAGCTGCGGCAGACCTCCGACACCCTGCCCATCGCCCGCGCGCTGGAGACCTGAAGCCGTCCCGGCCGACCCGCGGCCGGGACCTTCGGCGCCCGGCCCGGTGTCTCTCGACCCCTGGGGCCGCCCGTGGGCGGGGCGGGAGGCTGGTCACCGGTCGGGACCGTGCGCACCGGCGCCGCGGTCGGCCGGGGACCAGGGCGTGTCCGACACGCCCTCAGGGAGGTCGCAGTCATGTCGTACGGCGTGGTGGTGGGGATCGACGGTTCGGCGCGGAGCGCGACGGCGGCCGCGTGGGCGGCGCGGGAGGCGCTCCGCCGGGGGATCGGACTGAGGATGGTCCACGTCGCCGGGACGGAGGTCGACGCCCTGGAGCGCGACCTCGGTGGCGGGAGTGGGGTACCGGAGCCCGTGGCGGTGATCCGCGACCGCATCGCGGCCGCCTCGCCCGGCCTGGACGTCTCCTGCGAGATCCGCCCCGGAAGCCCGGCCGACGACCTCGCCGCGGTCGGCCGGCGGGCCGAGCTGCTGGTGCTGGGGTCGCGAGGCCTCGGCGGGTTCGCCGGCCTGCTGGTCGGATCGGTCGGGCTGCGCACCGCGGCCCGGGCCGGTTGCCCGGTGGTGCTGGTCCCCGCCGGGGCGGCCGGCCTGGGCGGGGCGGAGGGTTCGGGGGCAGCGGAGGGTTCGGGCGGAGCGCCCGGGGAGGTCGTCGTGGGCGTGGAGGGCGACCGGCCGTGCGACGCCGTCCTCGACTTCGCCTTCCGGCACGCCGCCGACACCGGCGCCGTCCTGCGCGCGGTGGAGTGCCGTCACCCCTCCCACGGCGGCCCGTACACCACCGAGGCCCCCGTCGGCCAACGGGACATCGGGGACTCGCTGGCGGCGGCCGAGCAGCTGAGGCTGCAGGATGCGCTGGACCGCTGGCGCGGGAAGTACCCGCAGGTCCGCACGGAGGCGGAGCTGCACGCCGGGAGCCCGGCCGGTGCGCTGGTGGCGGCCTCCCGCAGCGCCTCCCTGCTGGTGCTCGGACGCCGCACCCCCAAGCACACGCTGGGCGCACCCCGGCTCGGGGCGGTGACCCAGTCCGTGCTCCACCACGCCCACGGCCCGGTCGCGATCGTGCCCCACGACTGAGCGGGCGCACGGGCACGCCTGGTCGGACACCCGGGGACGCCCGAGCGGGCACGCGGCCCGGCGTGCCGACCGGGGCCGCGCCGGTCCGGGGCCCCCGCCCGGGACCAACCGCACCCCGTGACAGGGACCTTCGGGCCGCGGCCCGGTCCCGTTGGGCGGATCCCCCGGAGCCCCGCCCAAGGAAGCCTTGAACCGAAGGCGCTCGCGGCCGTCGCCGCGCCAGAACCCGGACGATGACCGAAAAGGTGGTCCACCATGTCCCCTCGCCCGCAGCCCGGGGTGAACCCGGCTCCCGCGAGCAGCACCAGCCCTCCCGCCCCGCCGACCGGCGTCGAGCAACTCGTCGCAGCCGCCCTGACGTCCCTCCGGGAGTACGGGTCCTTCACCCAGGAGCAGGTCGACCACATCGTCCGGAAGGCCTCGCTGGCCGCGCTGGCCCGGCACACCGCGCTGGCGGTGCTGGCGGTCGAGGAGACCGGGCGCGGGGTCTTCGAGGACAAGGCGGTGAAGAACGTCTTCGCCTGCGAGAACGTCACCCACGTGATGGCCCGGACGAGGACGGTCGGGGTCGTCCACCGGGACGAGATCGACGGCATCGTGGAGATCGCCGAGCCGGTCGGTGTGGTCGCCGGCATCACCCCGGTGACCAACCCCACCTCGACGGTGATCTTCAAGTGCCTGCTGGCGCTCAAGACCCGCAACCCGATCGTGTTCGCCTTCCACCCCTCGGCCCAGCGGTGCTCCGCCGAGGCGGCCCGGACGGTGCGGGACGCGGCGGTGGCGGCGGGGGCCCCGGCGCACTGCATCCAGTGGATCGAGGAGCCGTCGATGACGGCCACCGGGGAGTTGATGAACCATCCGGACGTCGCGACGATCCTGGCCACGGGCGGCAACGCGATGGTCCGGGCGGCGTACTCCTGCGGCAAGCCGGCGCTGGGCGTCGGCGCGGGGAACGTCCCCGCGTACGTGGAGCGGAGCGCGGACGTCCGCCGGGCGGTCAACGACATCGTGCTCTCCAAGACCTTCGACAACGGCATGATCTGCGCCTCCGAGCAGGCCGTCGTGCTGGACGCGGCGATCCGCGACGATGCGCTCGCCGAGTTCGGGCGGCTCAAGGCGCACCACGCGAGCGCCGAGGAGAAGGCGCTGCTGGAGCGCTACCTGTTCGGGACGGCGGCCGACGGCGTGTCCTGCGCGGGCGGCCGGCTGAACGCCGCCGCGGTGGGCCGCTCGGCCGCCCAGGTCGCCGAGGCGGCGGGCTTCGAGGTTCCGGCCGACACCTCGGTGATCCTGGTCGACTGCGACCGGGTCGGTCCCGCCGAGCCGCTGACCCGCGAGAAGCTCTGCCCCGTGCTCGCCGTGCTGACCGCCGGTTCCCGCCGGGAGGGCGTCGAACTGGCGGCCGCGATGGTGGAGTTCGACGGGCTCGGGCACTCGGCTGCGGTGCACACCGAGGACGCGGCGTTCGTCGAGGAGTTCGGGCACGCGGTGAAGGCCTGCCGGATCATCTGGAACGCGCCCAGCTCGCAGGGCGGCATCGGCGACGTCTACAACGCCTTCACGCCCTCCCTGACCCTCGGCTGCGGCAGCTACGGGCACAACTCCGTGGCCGGGAACGTCTCGGCGCTGAACCTCGTCAACATCAAGCGGATCGGGCGGCGCAACACGAACATGCAGTGGTTCAAGGTGCCGCCGAAGATCTACTTCGAGCGCAACTCCGTCAAGTACCTCGCGAGCATGCCGAACGCGCACCGGGTCGTCGTCGTGACCGACCACACCATGGTGAGGATCGGCCACCTGGAGCGGATCCGGAACGTGCTCGACCGCCGCCGGGAGCCGGTCGAGGTCCGGGTGGTCGACTACGTCGAGCCCAACCCGAGCATCGACACGGTGCGCAAGGGCGCCGACCTGATGCGGGAGTTCGAGCCGGACACCATCATCGCGCTCGGCGGCGGCTCGCCGATGGACGCGGCCAAGGTGATGTGGCTGATGTACGAGCACCCGGAGGTCGAGTTCGCCGACCTGAAGGAGAAGTTCTTCGACATCCGCAAGCGCGCCTTCACCTTCCCCGACCTGGGGGAGAAGGCCAGGCTGGTCTGCATCCCGACCACCTCGGGAACCGGCAGCGAGGTCACCCCGTTCGCGGTGATCACCGACACGGCCACCGGGCAGAAGTACCCGCTCGCGGACTACGCGCTCACCCCGAGCGTGGCCATCGTGGACCCGGCCCTCACCACCCGCCTGCCGAGCCACGTCACCGCCGACACCGGCTTCGACGCCCTGACCCACTGCATCGAGACCTACGTCTCCGTCTACGCCAACGACTTCACCGACGGCCTCGCCCTGCAGGGCGTCCGGCTCATCTTCGAGAACCTGGAGCGGGCCGTCACCGGCGGCGCGGACGACCCCGAGGCCCGGGAACGGATGCACAACGCGGGGACGATCGCCGGGATGGCCTTCGGCTCGGCCTTCCTGGGCGCGGTGCACGCCATGGCCCACACCCTGGGCGCCACCTTCCACGTGGCCCACGGCCGCACCAACGCGTTGCTGCTGCCCCACGTGATCCGCTGGAACGGCGCCGCCCCGAGCAAGGTCACCGGCTGGCCCAAGTACCGCAACTACGTGGCCCCGGAGCGCTACCAGGCCATCGCCCGGACGCTCGGTCTGCCGGCTGAGACCCCGGAGCAGGGCGTCGAGTCGCTCGCGGCGGCGGTCGAGGAACTGCGCGACCGGGTGGGCATCCCGCGCTCCTTCAAGGCCGCCGGCGTGGACGAGGAGGCCTTCCTGGCCGCGCTGCCGCAGCAGGCCATGAACGCCTACGAGGACCAGTGCGCCCCCGCCAACCCCCGGATGCCGATGCTCGCGGACATGCAGCGGCTGATGCGCCAGGCCTACTACGGCGACCGGGCCTGATCGACCGGGCCTGAAGAAGGGACACCGAGATGACCACCTCGCAGCACACCCGCCCGGGCGCCGGGGACGGCCCCGCCACCGCGGACGGCCCCTCCGCCGGGGTCGGCCCCTCCGCGTGGGACGGCTTCCACGGCGGAGCCTGGCGGGACGCGATCGACGTCCGTGACTTCATCCAGCACAACTACACCCCGTACGAGGGCGATGCGTCCTTCCTCTCCGGCCCCACCGAGCGGACCGCCGAGGTGTGGCGGCAGCTCACCGACCGATTCCCCGAGGAACGCGCCAAGGGGGTGTACGACGTCGCGTACGACATCCCGTCCACCATCACCGCGCACGCCCCCGGCTGGATCGACCGGGAGCGGGAGCTCATCGTCGGCCTGCAGACCGACGCTCCGCTCAAGCGCGCGATCATGCCGAACGGCGGCTGGCGGATGGTCGCTGGAGCCCTGAAGACCTACGGCTACCCGGTCGATCCCCAGCTGGAGACGATCTTCACCCGGTACCGCAAGACCCACAACGCCGGGGTGTTCGACGCCTACACCCCCGAGATCCGGGCCGCCCGCAGGGCCGGCGTCATCACCGGCCTGCCCGATGCCTACGGACGCGGCCGGATCATCGGCGACTACCGACGGGTCGCCCTCTACGGAGTGGACCGCCTGGTCGAGGCGAAGCTCGCGGAGAAGGCGGAGCTCGACGCCGCTCCCACCGACCCGGCGCGGCTGGAGGAGACGATCCGCGAGCGCGAGGAGCTCGCGGAGCAGATCCGGGCGCTGGGCGAACTGAAGGAGATGGCCACGGCCTACGGGTACGACCTCTCCGGGCCGGCCCGCACCGGCCGGGAGGCGATCCAGTGGCTCTACTTCGCCTACCTGGCAGCGGTCAAGGAGCAGAACGGCGCGGCCATGTCGCTCGGACGCACCTCGACCTTCCTCGACGTCTACCTCCAGCGCGACCTCATATCGGGAGTGCTGACCGAGCGTCAGGCGCAGGAACTGGTGGACGACTTCATCATCAAGCTGCGGATCGTCCGCTTCCTGCGCACCCCGGAGTACGACGAGCTGTTCTCCGGCGACCCGACCTGGGTGACCGAGTCGATCGGCGGCATGGGCGTGGACGGCCGTACCCTCGTCACCCGGACCTCCTTCCGCTACCTGCAGACCCTCTACAACCTGGGCCCGGCCCCCGAGCCCAACATGACCGTGCTCTGGTCGCCGCACTTGCCCCGCGGCTTCAAGGAGTTCTGCGCCCGGGTGTCGATCGACACCTCCTCCGTGCAGTACGAGTCGGACGAGCTGATGCGCCCGCGCTTCGGCGACGACACCGCGATCGCCTGCTGCGTCTCCGCGATGGAGGTCGGGAAGCAGATGCAGTTCTTCGGGGCCCGGGTCAACCTCGCCAAGACGCTGCTCTACGCCGTCAACGGCGGGCGGGACGAGAAGTCCGGCGAGCAGGTCGGCCCGGCCACCGCCCCGGTCGGCGGGGACGTCCTCGACTACGACGAGGTGCTGGCCCGCTTCGACGAGCAGCTGGAGTGGCTCGCCGCCACGTACGTCCACGCGCTCGACGTCATCCACTACATGCACGACCGGTACGCCTACGAGCGGCTGGAGATGGCCCTGCACGACCGCGACGTCCGGCGCACGATGGCCTGCGGCATCGCGGGGCTCGCGGTGGCCGCCGACTCGCTCGCCGCGATCAAGTACGCCAAGGTCACCCCGGTGCGGGACGCGACCGGGCTCGCCACCGACTACCGGATCGAGGGCGACTACCCGGCGTACGGGAACAACGACGACCGCGTGGACGCGATCGCGGTCCGGCTGGTCGAGGAGTTCATGCACAAGGTCCGCAAGCACCCCACCTACCGGGGCGCCGAGCACACCCAGTCCGTCCTGACCATCACGTCCAACGTGGTCTACGGGAAGAAGACCGGCAACACGCCGGACGGCCGCCGGGCCGGCGAGCCGTTTTCCCCGGGCGCCAATCCGATGAACGGCCGCGACCGCCACGGCTACGTGGCCAGCGCGCTGTCCGTCGCCAAACTGCCGTACGAGGACGCCGAGGACGGCATCTCGCTCACCAACACCGTCGCCCCGGACGCCCTCGGCCGCACCGACGGGGAACGGATCGCCAACCTGGTCGGCGTGCTCGACGGCTACGTCGCCTGCCACGGCTTCCACATGAACGTCAACGTGCTCAACCGGGAGACCCTCCTGGACGCCATGGCCCACCCCGAGAAGTACCCGCAGCTGACCATCCGGGTCAGCGGCTACGCGGTCAACTTCGTCCGGCTGACCCGTGAGCAGCAGCTCGACGTGGTCAACCGCACCTTCCACGACGTCCTGTAGCCCGCCCCGCTCGTGGTGCCGACGCCCCCGCCGGCGTCGGCACCCCGCCCGGGAGCGCCAGGGAGCGCCCGGGAGCACCGAGCAGCACCCACAGCACCCAGGAGAAGGAGCCCCCGTGGCCCAGACCGATCCGACCGCCCCCGCCGTGGCCGGCGGCACCGCCCGGCCTCCGGTGACCGGCAGGCTCCACTCCTGGGACCTGTCCACCGGCGTCGACGGCCCCGGTACCCGCTTCGTCGCGTTCCTGTCCGGCTGCCCGCTGCGCTGCGCGTACTGCCACAACCCCGACACCCGCCACCTGCGCGACGGTCACCCCTGCTTGGCCGAGGAGATCGTCCGGGAGGCCGCCAAGTACACCGGCTTCATCCGCGCCTCGGGCGGCGGCGCCACCGTCAGCGGGGGCGAACCGCTCCTCCAACCCGCGCTCACCGGCGAACTGCTGCACCGCTTCAAGCACGAACTCGGCCTGCACACGGCCCTGGACACCTCCGGCGTCCTCGGCGCCCGCGCCACCGACGCGTTGCTCGCCGACACCGACCTCGTCCTGCTCGACATCAAGTCCTGGGACCGCGCGCTCCACCGGCGCCTGACCGGAGTGGAACTCGCCCCCACCCTCGCCTTCGCCCGCCGCCTGGCCGGGCTCGGCACGGAGGTCTGGGTCCGCTTCGTCCTCGTCCCGCACCTGACGGACCCGGCCGCCAACATCGAGGGCGTGGCCGCCTTCGCCGCCGCCCTCGGCAACGTCACCCGGGTCGACGTGCTGCCCTTCCACAAGCTCGGCGCGGCCAAGTGGAGCGCTCTCGGTCTCGACTTCCCCCTCGCCGGCACCCCGGTGCCCACCGCCGAGCAGGTCGCCGCAGCCCGAGCCGTCTTCACCGGGCACGGCCTGTACGCGGTCTGACGCCCGTTCTCCCGCTGCCCGGCGGATGCCGGCGGAATCAACGCCCCGTGCGCCTCGTTGCACAGGAGACGCAGTGACACCACAGGGGAGAGAAGGAGATGAGGCCGATGGCGGGAACGCCGCCGGTGCCGAACGTCCGCCGGGTGGACCGGGTGGCGCTGCTCGGCCTCGCGGCCGACGTCCGCGACGTGTACGCGCACGCCTTCGGCCGGCCGCCGTGGAACGAACCCGGGGCCATGGCCGACGACTACGTGAGCCGTCTGCACCGGGACGTCGACCGACCTGGATTCACCGCGGCCGCCGCCTGCCGCCCGGACGGCCGGCTCGTCGGCTTCGCCACGGCCTGGACCACGCCGGACCCGTTCCCCTCCGAAGGTTCCTACCGCCACGCCGGCGACGGCCTCGGGGAGCACGGCGTCCGCGAGCTGCTGGGAGGGGCCCTGAAGATCGACGAACTGGCCGTCCACCCCGACCACGCCCGCCGGGGCCTCGGCCTCGCCCTGCTGAACGCGGTGTCCGCGGCGGCCCCCGGCGGCCGGAGCTGGTTGTTCACCGTGGCTGCTGCGGACGGGCCGCTGGACTTCTACCTGCGGCACGGCTGGAGCCCGGTCACCAGCCCGGCGCCGGACGCCGGCGGCGTGGTCGTCATGCTGGGCCCCCACCACCCGGGAGCACCGGCGCCGGCCCACCGCGAAGCACCGGCCGCAGCCGGACACTGACGTCCTCCGCGCTCGCGGTCCCCCGCGCTCGTGGTCTCCAGCCTCCCGCCTCCCGTGCTCGGCGATCAGCGCGGCGGACCCGCCGCCGCGTTTCACCGGCGATGCGGACGGGAAGGCGCGCTCGCGCAACGACGCCCGCGAGCTGAGGCGGTACCGGCTGTGGACCCCGTGGAAGCACTTCGGCGGATCGCCTTCCTCCTGGAGTGGAACGGAGCCTCGCCCTACCGGGTCCGGGCCTTCCACACGGCCGCCGACGCCGCCCGCGGCCTCCCGCCCGGCCCGGTGCCCGCCGCCCGGGCGCAGCAGCTCCGCGGGGTCGGACCGGTCACCGCCGCCGTGATCGCCGAAGCCTCTGCCGGCCGGACGCCGGCCTACCTCGCCGACCTGGCGACGGCGGCCGGACCGGCCGGGCAGGCCGGCTGGGATCTCGCCGCCGCGGCGCAGGGCGACTGCCACCTGCACTCCGACTGGTCCGACGGCGGCCACCCCATCGAGGAGATGGCCGAGGCCGCCCGCGAGCTCGGCCACCGCTGGGCCGTACTCACCGACCACTCGCCCCGGCTGACCATCGCCCACGGGCTGAGTCCCGACCGCCTGCGGCTCCAGCTGGACACGGTCGCGGCGTACAACGCGGTGGCCGACGGCGGATTCCGCCTGCTCACCGGGATCGAGTGCGACATCCTGGAGGACGGCTCCCTGGACCAGGAGCCGGAGCTGCTCGACCGGCTCGACGTGGTGGTGGTCTCGGTCCACTCGAAGCTGCGCTCCGACCCGGAGCCGATGACCGACCGGATGCTGTCGGCCGTGCGCAATCCCCGGGCGGACGTCCTCGGACACTGCACCGGCCGGATCGTGACCGGCCGCGGCCGGCCACAGTCGCGCTTCGACGCCGCGGCCGTCTTCGCCGCCTGCGCCGACGCCGGAACGGCGGTGGAGATCAACTGCCGGCCCGAGCGCCGCGACCCGCCCGACGACCTGCTGTGCCTGGCGGCCGAGGCGGGCTGCGTGTTCGCCGTCGACACCGACGCCCATGCCCCGGACCAGTTGCAGTGGCACGCCTCGGGCTACGCGCGGGCCGCGCGGATCGGTCTCGGGCCGGACCGGCTGGTGACCACCTGGCCGCGCGAACGGCTCCTGGCCTGGACACGACGGGCCTCCGGGTGATCACACGGCCGGTGCGGACGGGGCAGGCGGTGAAGACAGAGCAGCCGGCGCAGACGCGGCAGTGGCGACACGGCCGCTACTCGGAGGCGCTGGGCACGTCGAGGGGCTCGCGGGTGGCCGTGCTCTTGGCCTCTTCGAGCCGGTCGCCGATCTCCCGCAGGCGGTTGCGGCCCATGGCCTTGCGGACCTCGGGGAACCAGTCGTTCTCCTCCTCCTCGACGTGGTGGCGCACGTTCTCCATCAGGACGGTCATCTTGGCGTCGAAGCGCTCGTCCTCGGCGTCCAGGTCCGCCAGCTCCGAGAGCATCCACACCACGGCATGGTGCTCCTCGACGCTCTCCAGAACGTGGTCCTTCGTGTCGGGCGCGGCCTCGCGGGCGGCGGGGTAGAAGATCTCCTCCTCGATGATCGCGTGTGCCGTCAGCTCCTCGATCACCTGGTCGACGATCCGGCGCTTCTCCGCGAAGTCCCTGTCGTCGGCCTTCTCGAAGGCCTTGAACAGCTTCTCCACGCTCTTGTGGTCCTCCCGCAGCAGCACTATCCCGTCCATGGTCGTCCTCCGTCTCGTGGGCGGTCCTCGGTCGATCGCGCGGCTACCCGGTGGGCGGGCGCCGTACACAGGTGGCAGCGCCGCGGGGCACGGCGCTGCACGGAGGCCTCCCTGCCCGCGTCCGCTCGGGAGCGGCCGGGTAACCGCGCCTTCGCCCGGTACACGCCCGCAATCCGGGCGCCCGGCGGCCGCTCAGCGTGACGAGCGAGGCCGGCGGCCGTTCGGCCGGCGGCGGAGCACCACCTGGGGAAGCACGAGCCAGCACACGCAGAACCAGACGGCGGCCGCGCCGGTGAGCACCCAGGCGGCGGGGGAGAGGCCGGTGGCCGTGCGCAGCAGGAGCAGCAGGGCCGCGGTGATGGTGAGCGCGAGCAGGACCAGCCCGAGGGAGATGAGCCGGCCGGCGACGCGGATGAGCTCCGGCTTCATCCCGTGACCGGCCAGGAAGCGGTGGAAGGCCACCGGGGCGATGAGGGTCCCGGTGGCGAGGGCGCCGAGGAAGACGGTGGCCACGTAGAGGTGCCGGTCGAACTCGGGCAGGGAGGGGAACCGGGGTGTGAAGACGACGCTGAGCAGGAAGCCGAAGAGGATCTGGGCGCCGGTCTGGCAGACGCGGACCTCCTGCAGCATCTCGTTCCAGAGGCGGTCCGCCCGTTGCTCGGGCGTTTCGTCCCGGCCCGGGCCGCCGGAGTTCTCGTCGTCGGTCATGTGCGGCTCCTACGGCGGGACGCCGTGCCCGGGGGCGGCGTGCCGGCGTGGTGCGCGCGGCGCGGGTTCGAACGGCGTCGGCGGTGCTCAGCCCAGTCTGCGTGCGGCGTGCCGAGGACGCCACCGAGGAGCGCGAACGGGGCGCAGGGGCGGTGCAGGAAGGGCGGCCCCGGCCGTTTCCGGCCGGTCGCAGCGGGCAGCCGCGACCTTCGGGGCACGAGAACGGCCGAAAGGGTGGTCCGGGTGAGGGCAATCGTGTTCAGGGCGCCGTCCGAGGTGTCGGTCGAGGAACTGCCCGACCCGCGGATCGAGGCACCGGGGACCGCGATCATGCGCATCACCACCGGGCACCGCACCGCGGAGGAGGGACACCATGACGGACACCGAGCGTGACAGGACGACGGGCACCGACGGCCCGACGGGCGCCGATGGGGAACGGCTGCTCGCGATCTACCTCAACGACCACCTGGCCGGCTCCTACGGCGGCGCGGCACTCGCGCGCCGGATCGCCCGGGAGCACGCGGGGGGCCCGGACGAGGCCGAGCTCCGAACCATGGCCCGGGAGATCACCGAGGACCGTGACGAACTCGTGGACCTGATGCGGGCACTGGGCATCCGACCCCGCTGGCACCGGCGGCTGCTCGGAGCGGCCGCCGAGAAGGCGGGCCGGCTCAAGCTCAACGGGCGGCTGGTGCAGCGGTCGCCGCTGAGCGACCTGCTGGAGGCGGAGGCCATGCGATCGGGGGTCCAGGGCAAGATCGCGCTCTGGCGGGCGCTGCGGACGGCGGGCTTCGAGGACCTGCTCGGCGCCAGGCTGGAACGCCTGGAGGCCCGGGCCGACCGCCAGGCCGACATCCTCGACGCCCGGCAGGCGAAGGCCGCCGCTCAGGTGCTGCACCACGCCCTCGACCGGCACTGGCCGGTGACGAGGCACCAGGAGCGTCCGCGCCGCACGACGATGCGCCACGCGTGACGGTACGGCCCCGCCGACGACCTCGGGGTTCGTCGGCGGGGCCGTCCGTCCGATCCCGTCCGATCCCGTCCGATCCGTTCAGGAGGGGCCGGGCCGCACGCGAGCCGGGCCGCTCACGAGAGCCGGGTCGGCTTGCGCCGGGCAGCGCGGCTGCGGAGCTCCGGAAGGCGCCGGACGGCCGCGTCGGCCCGCTCCCGCTCCCGCTCGTGCAGCACGCCGTAGGCGAACGCGTGCGGTGCCGTGGTGGGGTCCTCGCCGGCGAGCCGGCTCAGTTCCCGGCGTTCCACGACGCTGTCCTGGTAGGCGCCCAGCACCTTGTGGAGCTTCTTCATCCGCTTGCCGAAGGTACGGGTGCGTTTGCGGGCCCGCTTCGGCAGGGAGGGCCGTCGGCCGCCCTCGGCCGTGTACCGCGCGCGCTTCGCGGCCTTGCGCGCCCGGTGCAGGGCCTCGTCGCGCTGCGGACCGGGCTCCGTGTGCAGGGCCCGGTCGAGCCGCTTGACGGTCCGTCGCTGCTCCTGCCGCAGCACGTCGGAGAGGTGGTCGGAGGCGTCGCGGTCGGCCCGGGCGTGCAGCGGGGGGTCGGTCGCGAAGGCTTCGAGGTCGGCCAGCAGGGTGAAGTAGCGCGGGCCGTCCATGGCGCTGACGGCCCGTGCCCAGGCCCGCCGGTAGCCGCGGTCGTACCGCGCGGTGACCAGCCCGCGCAGCGTGCGCAGGGCGCTGCGGCGTCCCTGGGCGGGCACCGCGCCCAGACCGCTCAGCACCTGTTCGCCGAGCACCTCCTGGTCGCGGGCGTCGCCGAGGAGGTGACCCAGCCAGCGCAGCTCGTCGGCCAGGTGGTCGGCGCGGTCCCGGTCGAACAGCCTGCGGTGGCCCCTGAGCAGGCTGCGCAGTCGCCGCGTGGTGATGCGCAGCTGGTGCACCGAGTCCTCCTCCGCGCGGCGGACCGCGGCGTCGAGGGCCGGGAGGCGCGCGAGGTGTTCGCGGAAGCCGGCCATCACGAGGGCGCCGGCCGTGCCGGTCGGCAGGGCGGTCGGTTCGGCGGTTCGCGAGCGGTCCGGGCCGAGGGCCCGGGCGAGCTTGGCGGGCCAGGGTGAGCGGACCAGCCCCGCGTCGGCGAGCGCGGCGTCGACCCGGTCCAGCAGGTCGGGCGTGCCGGCCTCCAGCTCGACCTCGACCTCCGTCCACCCGCTCACCTCGGTCGAGCTGCCGCCGTCGGTCGCGGGTCCGGGACGTGCCGCGCCCCCCTCGTCCCCGGGGGCGGTCAGCCGCTCGGCGGCGAGCACCTGGGCCGTGACCCGGTCCTCGACGACCTGGGCGAGCACGGCGCCCTCCTCGTCCTTCAGCGCCACCCCCGTACGACGGGTCCGCAGGTGCACCACCGGGACGAGCGCGGCGCCCCGCGTGAAGGCCTTCACCCGGACGGCGAAGTCCGGTGGCGTCCCGTCCCCGCCCGCGGCGTCCAGCGGCAGCCGGAGCTCCTGCCGGGAGTCCCCGTCGAGGGGCAGTTTGAGGTGCCAGCCCGGATCCGTGCCGCCGCTGCGCCGGCGCAGCGTGACGCGCCGGCGGAGCAGCCGCAGGTCCACGGTGTCGTAGTAGACGGCGTCGAGGTCCTGGGGCTCGACCGGCTCGGTGGCCGCCACGCCGCGCAGCTCGCCCAGCCCGCGCGGCAGCGGACCTCCCTCGTACTTGCGTTCGGTCTCCGTGTGGTTCGTGCCCATGCCCGCGCAGGTACCCACGAGGTCGAGGGTCATGCTGCGCGGCCGTTGCCCGTGGGCGCAACGGCGCTGCCGGCGTCGCCCGGGTGGTCAGAGCAGCCCGGCACCCCAGGCGCGCGCCCGCTCGATCTCGCCCTGCCGCAGCGGGCCGTCGCCCTCCTCGACGATGAACCCCTCCGGTTCGGCGACGACGTCGTAGTGGTGACGGGTGAGCCGTTTGGCGATGCCGTTCGCGGCTCCGCCGCTCCTGCGCATGTCGGCGCGGGTGTCGAAGGCCGCCGCGTGCGTGCCGTGCCCGGTCTTCGGGAGCGAGTGGAACCAGGAACGCAGGCCCGGGCCCTCGGCGGTCTCGTACGCCTCGCGGGCGGCCTCCTGGTGGCCCTCCTTCTTCGCCTCGGCCATGGCCGCCATCCGGCGGCTGGCACCGGAGGACATGCCGTGCATGTGGGTCGGTCCGCCGACGACCAGCAGGTCTGCCGTACGGGTCGTCTCCGTGTCCGCCCGGGCCACGGGCAGGCAGTCGACGGACGCCTCCGGATCGGCCTGGTGGACGCCCTCGGCGATGGCCTCGGCGATCTCGCGGGTGTTGCCGTACATGCTCTCGTACACGATGACGGTGTGCATCGATCCCACCTCCTGGCACCAGTCTGGGACCGTGGGACGGGCGCGGACCCGGGCCGTTCGTCCCGGGTGGGGGAGCCGACCGGCCTTCGCCGGGGCGTCAGCCGTACGAGACGATCGCGACGGGGCACCGGACGTGGTGGATCACTGCGTGGGCCACCGGCCCGAGGTGCGCCCCTACGGGTGCGTGCCGGACACGGCGGCCGACCACCACGAGGCCGGTGCCGTCGGCGGCGGCGTCGACGACGGCGGCCGCCGCGTGGCCGCGAACGAGCTCGGCCTCCACGGCCGCCCGGGGGTGGCGCTCCCGCCACGGGGAGAGCGCGGCCTCGAACTGACGCTGCTCGGCGGCCGAGAGCTCCGCGTCCATGCCGCCGATCGCGGCGAACGCCATGTACTCGCTGCCCGTGGGCGGCATCCAGGCGTGCACCACCCGGAGCGGCACCGAGCGCAGCCGGGCGGCCTCGAAGGCGAAGGCGATGACCTCGGCGCTGTCGTGCCGGAGGTCGAGCCCGAGCAGGACGGCGCCCTCCGCCGCGGCGTCCGCCGCCGGACCGCCGAAGACCGGACCCTCGGGGGCCGTGGGGCCTTCCTCCGCGCGGACCAGCACCACCGGGCAGGCGGCCCGGCGCAACACCTCCTGGCTGACCGATCCGACCAGGAAGCCGCGGAGCGCGCCGAGCCCGCGCGAGCCGAGCACCAGCATGGCGGCGTGCCGGCCGGCTGCCTCCAGCGCCTCGGCCGGGTCCTCCGGGACGTGGGTCGACGTGACCTCGGCGCCCGCGGCGAGCACCGACCGGAGCTCCGCCTCCTTCTCGGCCAGCCGCTGCCGGCTCCAGGCGATCGCGTCGCCGGTGCCGGGGACGTCGGCCTTCGGCCACGGCCAGGCCTCGACGAGTTCGAGTGAGAGGCCGCGGAGCAGCGCCTCGCGGGCCGCCCATCCGGTGGCGGCGACGCTCTCGGGCGAGCCGTCGAAGCCCACCACGATCGGTCCGCTCATGCTGTCCTCCGTGTGGTGTCCGTCGATGTCGGGGCCGGGCCGCGACCGCCGGGGTCAGGCGGGGCCGGACCTGTCGTTCGCGGTCGCATCGGCCATCCCGGACCGGAGCAGCAGGTGCCCGAGCTCGACCAGAGCGCGCCCGGCCGCGTACTCGTCGCCGATCTCCGGTACGGGCGGGTCGTGCGGGTTGCGGTGGGCCTCGGTGCGGCTCTCCAGGGTCTTGTCGCCGGTCTCCAGCACGGCGTGGACCTTGGTGACGTCCCCCTCCTCGAAGAGGTCCAGTCGCAGAGCCCAGCGCTTGGTACGCACGGAGCCGGCAGCGGCGCTCTCGGTCATGGGCGGTTCTCCTCACCTGCAACACTCTCCGGCCGACCGGCCGGCCGTTCCGCGGGAGCCTCCCGCTCCTCCATGGTGGGCCGAACGGGCCGCACCGGCACGGGGAGGGCCGCGGCGGCACTACGGGCCCGCACGGCGGGCACGGGCCGCGCCCGCCGCGCGGGACCTTCGGACCGGGGTCGGTCCGCTCTCTGCCCTCGCCCGGGGGCGGCGTCCCACCGCCCGGCGTCCCACCGGGATGGGTGGCGTGCGCGGAGGAGCCGGTCGGGGGCGATGGCTATCCACGGTCGACGGGTGGAGCTCCCGTGGGCCGCTCGACGGTCCGGCCGCTGACCCGGGCGGGCCGGATGCGCACCCAGGTGTCGCGCTCGCCGGCGGCCCACGGTTCGGGATCGGCGTGCTCCTCGAACCGGTGCAGCGCGTCCTCGTCGAAGACGACCGAGGCGGTACCGCTGACCAGGACGCTCCAGCCGGTGCCGAACACTTCGTCGAGACGGTCGACCTCGAAGGCGACCTGCTGGTCGGCGACATCGGCCGGCAGGCCCCCGGCAGCGGTGCGGTAGAGGATCGTGGCGTCGAGCACCCGGTAGTTGACCGGCAGGGCGACGGGGCCGTTCGGCGTCGTCAGCACCACTCGGCCGATGCCGCCCGGGGAGATTCTCGCCCAGCACGCCGCCGGGTCCAGCTCGTGCGGCGTCGTCCCGGCGTTCGCCCGGGACCGCCCGGGCGGCTCGTCGTGTCCCCGGCCGAGCAGGTCGTCGATCGTCGTGCCCAGCGCGTCCGCGAGTCGGGTGAGCAGACCGGCGCCGAGCGGCGACGTGGTGGTTTCCACGAATTCCACGAATCCCGGTTCCATGCCGCTTCTGGCCGCCACATCCGCCCGGGTGAGGCCGAGTTCCCGGCGGCGGTACGCGATCCGTCGGCCGAGGTCGCCGGAGTCGGGCGGGCGGGCGCGCGCACGGCTGTTCCGCGTCTCCTTCATCGGTACCTCCGTGTGTCGGTCGGGCCGTAGGCGCCGGGCGTGGTTCGGGACGGTCACCGCGGGACGTGCAACGGGCCGGCGGGTGCCGTGACCGGTTCGTGCGGGGACCGGGCAACCCCATCGTCGGCCGCCGCGCCACCGGCGGAGGAGGGCCGGACGGGCCCGGTCGGTCGGGCCGACCGGCCCGGCCGACCGGCGCCGCCGGACTCCTCCCGCCGGCCTTCCGGGTCACCTACGCGCCGGGGGGCTGCTCCGGGCGCTCCGGGGTCGGCCGACGTGGGTCGGCGGCGACCCCCCGGGCCGCTCCCGGTGCAGGCCGGGGCGGGGGCCGCGGGCCCGGTCCGTCACTCGAAGCGTGAGGGATCGCCGGCCCCTCGCCGGACGACCTCCGGCTCGCCGCCGGAGAAGTCGACGACCGTCGTCGGTTCCGTGCCGCAGTCGCCCGAGTCCACGACGGCGTCCAGCACGTGGTCGAGGCGCTCCTTGATCTCCCACCCCTGGGTCATCGGCTCGTCCTCGCCCGGGAGGATCAGGGTGCTGGAGACCAGGGGCTCGCCGAGCTCGGCGAGCAGGGCCCTGGCCACGCTGTGGTCGGGGATCCTGACTCCCACCGTCTTCTTCTTCGGGTGCATCAGGCGCCGCGGAACCTCCTTGGTGGCGGGGAGGATGAAGGTGTAGCTGCCCGGCGTCGCGGCCTTGACGGCACGGAAGACGTTGTTGTCGAGCTGGACGAACTGCCCCAGCTGCGCGAAGTCCTCGCACATCAGGGTGAAGTGGTGGCGCTCGTCGAGGCGCCGGATCGACCGGATCCGTTCGAGCCCCTCGCGGTTGTCCAGCCGACAGCCCAGGGCGAAACAGGAGTCGGTCGGGTACGCGATGAGGGTCCCGGAGCGGAGACCGGCGGCCACGGTGCCGATGGTGCGCGGCTGCGGGGACTCTGGGTGCACGTCGAAGTACTTCGCCATTGGCCGACCCTACGGCATCCCGGCACCCGTTCGGTGCAGCAGCGGCCCCCGCCGCCCCGGCCTGCCCGCGAGGTCCGAGGACATCGCCGGCCGGTGAGCGTCACGGCGAACGGTCGATCGCCAGTAGCGCTGCGCCGATCGCGCCGGCGTCGTTGGCGAAGCGGGCCGTCAGCACGGGCACGGGCGGGCGGTCGCCGGGCGCGTACAGCCGGCGGGTGAACGAGGCGCGTGCCGGTGCGAGGAGCAGCTCCCCCGCGGAGACGGGGCCCCCTCCGACGATCACCACGGCGGGGTCGAACAGGTTGGCCAGGGCGGCCAGCCCGACGCCCGTGAGCGTTCCGATCCGGTCCAGGATCTCCAGAGCCTGGGCGTCGCCGCTACGGGCGGCCTCGGTGACGGCCTCTCCGGCGTCCGGCGCGCCCCGGCCGACCAGACGGGCCAGTGGCCCGTCCGGGCGGGCCGCCGTGGCCTGCCGGCCGAGCCGTGCGATGGCGGCGCCGGACGCGGCAACGCCCCAGCACCCGCGGTTGCCGCACTCGCACAGCGGGCCCCCGGGTTCGACGGTCAGGTGGCTGGCCTCTGCGGCGAATCCGTGGGAGCCGTGCAGCAGGCGGTCGGCGACGACCACACCGCAACCCAGGCCCGTGCCGAGCGTCACCAGCACCAGGTGGTCGTGTCCGTGACCCGCACCGATCCGGTACTCGGCCCACGCGGCGGCGTTCGCATCGTTGTCCGTCACCACCGGCAGCCCCACGGAGTCCGCGATCAGCTCCCGCAACGGGGCGCGCGCGAACTCCAGGCCGGGCGCGAAGGCCAGCGCCCCGGTACCGGCGTCGACCATCCCGGGCAGCCCGACGCCGACCACGGTGACCAGCTCGCCCCGCACCCGTGCCACCAGACCGGCGACGGCATCCACCAGCTCGTCCACCGTACGGCGCGGCGTGGCGCAGCGGGCCCGGGCCAGCACCGCGCCGTCGGCCGTCAGCCGCACCGCCGCGATCTTGGTGCCGCCGACATCGACGCCGACCGCCTCGGCCGGGGACGACGACGTCATGACTCCTCCGGCAGAACCGTTCGGGCCTCACCCCGGGCCGCGGCGGTGCGGACGTCGAATCCGCCCGTTCCGCGGACCGCGGAAAGGTCGCACGGCCGGTCGGTGTGCAGCAGGTCGCGCCCGACCCGAACCCGGACCGGCAGCTGCGCACCGGTCTGCTCGTTCAGGCCCTTCACGTAGCAGGCCGCGAGCCGCCCCTGCGACACGTGGACGACGGCACACCCGCCCCCGACCAGGTCGGTCGTGACGAGGTTCGCCCCGCACGCGGTGCGGGCCCGCAGCGGTCGGGCCGAGCGGTTGAAGAGGAAGACGAGGACGTCCTGCGCGTCGGTGGTGGTCCTGCGCAGTTCGAGCCACGGCCCCGGTCTGGCCCGCGCGGGCGCGCCGCGACTCTCCAGCCACTCCTCGACGGCTGCTCCGACGGGCTCACCGCGGAGGGGGACGATGCGCGTCCCGCACCGCGCCGTCGCGTCGGCGAGTTCGGTACAGGGGTTCGAGTGCTCGTCCAGCACGGGGACCTCCCCGACCAGGAGCAGCGGCCCGCCGCGCTCAGCGAACTCCGTGAGGCGCCGCTGCAGGGCCTGTTCCATGAAGCGGCCCGACACGGCGGTCAGCGGGCCCGTCGCCGGATCGAGTGCCCGCCCGCCGGCGAGTTCCGTCAGCCGGAAGGGCAGGTTGCGCCGCAGGCAGTGGGCGACGAAGGGCACCAGGGTGCGATCGGCCGAGGGCGCCGGCCGGCTCCCGTTCCCCGCCCAGTCCCATGCGCCGACCGCCGCGTACGGCGGATGGACGCCCCACCACACGCCCGGCTCCGGGTGGGAAGCGGTCAGCGCGTCCTGCCGCCCGGCCAGGAAGTGGGTCAGCACCTGCAACGCGGCGAACGCCGGTCCGGGCTCGGCGTCGAGCCCGATCGGGGCGGCGTCCCCGTACGGCGGATCGAACTGGGCGTGGTCACCGGCCGGCTCCGCCTGCCAGGTGCGGTCCACCACGAGGTGCCGGCCCCAGCCCGCGGTGGCGCAGGCCGGATAGACACTGATGCCGGTGGCCCCGCAGGCCACGCCGAGCAGGTTGTGACGGATCGGCACCACCGGGAAGGCACAGCTCGCATCCGCCCAGCGGAGCCCCCAGTTCTCCTCGATGTTGGGGCCCCGCCCGCTCTTGGCGGCCAGGACGTAGTTGACCAGCGCCTCCTCACCCGAGAGCACGTCTCCCGTCCAACCGGTGTAGGCACGCGGCAGCACGGTGGCCGCGCCGACCCGGTTCCTGACCAGCCAGGCGTCGTAGCGTCCGGCCACCCGGCCGGGGACGCGGTCGGCCCTGGCCGGCGGCGAGCAGGTGGTGAAGACGGGCAGGTCCGGCCCGAGGGCATCGGCCAGCTTCGCCAATCCGGCGACGAGCACGTGGGCCGACCAGCGCCCCCAACAGATCTGGGAGCGTTGCCGTTCGGCGCGACTCCGGGTCTCGGTCCGCAGGGGCGCGTCCAGGCCGGGTGCGAAGCGGGCGAAGCCGCCGGCGCCCGGTGGCGAGTAGTCGAGTGCGTCCATCGGAAGGGCGGTCTCCCCGTAGTGCCCCTCGTTCCCGATCTGGACGGCGACGACCGGCCCCCGCGGGTACGTGTACGGCCGCAGGAAGAGGCCGACGAGGCGGAGCCACTCCGTCGCGTCCGCGATGAACAGCGGGTCCAGCAGCGAGGGCAGCGTGAACCGCTGGTACGACAGCGGCCGGCCGTCGGCGGACCGGGCGGCGTGCCGGTCCCGGTCGAGCGCGGGGTCGACCCGGTCGGGGAGGCCGCCGAAGGGCAGTTCGGCGTGCACGAAGGGGCCCGGCTTCAGCACGGCGACCAGTCCGGTCGATGCGACCAACTCCAGGAACCCGGCCAGGTCGCGGTTGCCGGCGCCGTCGAAGCGAACCTCGCCAGGGGCGATCTCGTGGTGCCGCCAGGGGACGTAGCTGGTCACCACGGTGAGGCCGGCGTCGCGCAGGGCGCCCAGTTTGGCTGCCCAGCGCGCGCGATCGTCCCGGTAGTAGGGGTACTCGCCGGCGATGAGGAACCGGGGACGCCCGTCCAGCCACAGCGCCCCGTCCACGAAACGGGGCCGCGCGCCGTCCTGGCTGCCGTGACTCACAGGGCGGGGCCTTCGTCCGTGGTGAGCAGCACCTTCATGGCGCTGTACCCCGTCGCCGCGTCCGAGCGTCCTGCGCCCGAGCGTCCTGCGCCCGACCGGCCGGGGCCGGCCGGTGCGACGGCCAGCATCGCCAGGGCCTCGGCGTACCGTTCGAGCGGCAGCACGTGCGTCACCAGCCCTTCGAGCGGCAGGTCCTGTGCGAGGTCCACCGCCAGCTCGAAGTCGGCCGGCCGGTACGGTCCCGCCCCCACCAGCCGGATCCCCCTGGTCACCAGAGCCCTCAGCGGCAGGGTCGCGACGCCCGCCTCCTTCTCGCCCATCACCACGACGGTGCCGCCGCGCGCCACCGCACCGAGGACATCGCCCGGAAGCGACCCGGTGGTGTCGATGACGGCATCGGGCACGCCGGCCCCGGCCGCCTCCTCCGCGGCCGACACCCGGACCGTTCCGGGCAGCAGCAACCGGGCGAGCGCGATCCGGCCCTGATCACGCTCGGCCAGGGTGACCCTGGCGCCGCGCCCGGCCAGGACGAGCGCGCACAGCGCCCCGATGGGACCGGCGCCGAGCACGAGCACCTGGTCGTCCCACCGCAGCCGCGCCGCCGCGAGATTGTTCAGCACGCAGGCGAGCGGTTCCACCAGGGCGCCCCGGCGGTAGGAGACCGAGGCCGGCAGCCGGTGGACGAAGCGCTCGGGCACGACGGCGAACTCGGCCATCGTCCCGTCCCGGTCGACGCCGATCTCCCGACCCGCCTTGGCCCCGCAGTGGGCCGGCATCCCGCGGCGGCAGGGCCGGCACCGGTCGCAGTGGTACGTCGGGTTGATCACCACCCGGTCGCCGGGCACCACCGAACGGGTACCGGCTCCGACGGCGGTCACCGCACCGACCGCCTCGTGGCCCAGGACCACACCGCGCCGTGCGGGGAACTCGCCGAGCAGGATCGCCCGGTCCGTGCCGCAGATCCCGGTGGCCGCCACCTTGACCAGGACCTCGCCGGCACCGAAGGAAGGGACCGCCCGGTCGTGGATGCCGGGCAGGCCCACGTCCTCGAACACGACGGCTTTCATCGGAGCCTCCCAACGGATCGTCCACCAACAGTGTCATAGAATGCGCCGGTATGAGCCCGAACTGGCAACCGGCTGATGGGGAAGAGCGCGCGGACTCCCGTCTGAGGATCCTGCTGCTCGGCGCGTCGGGGTTCGTGGGCGGCGGCCTGTGGACCTACCTGGCACCCCGTCACGAGGTCGTCGGCACCTTCGCCAGCCGGCCGGTTCCCGGACTGGTCCGACTGGACCTGCGGGACGAGCGCCGGCTGGCGGCGCTCGCGGCCGACGGCTTCGACCTCGTCGTCCACGCCGCCGGGTTGGTCCCCCTGGAGGCGGCGGAAGCCGACCCCGCCTTGGCCCACCGGCTGAACGTCCGCCCCGTCGAGGTCCTGCTGGACGCCGTGCGCGGCTCGGGGGCGAAACTGGTGCTCCTCTCCAGCGACAACGTCTTCGACGGCACCCGCGACCACTACGAGGAAGCCGATCCCCGGTCCCCGGTCAACGTCTACGGGCGGACCAAGGTGGCGGCCGAGGATCTGCTGCTCGCCGAGGGCGGACACCTGGTCGTGCGGATCCCCCTCGTATTCGGGCGCGGTCCCTGGGCCAACACCTTCCTGGCGCGCCTGGCCGGGCCGACGACCGTCGCCCGCACGGACCTGGTCTGCGCCCCCGTCTACCTTCCCAGCCTCGGCCCGGCCCTCGCCCGGCTCTGGCACCGCACGGGTGTGGTGCACTACGGCGGCACCGACGTGGTGACGCGGTTCGAGCTGATGCGCAGGGTCCGGCAGGCCCTGGACCTGCCGACCCGGGTGGTGGCCGCCCAGGGGGAGGGGGGACGGCCGCCGGGGGCCGGCCCCGCCTGCCGGCGCCCGGCGCGGCTGGTGCTGCGCAGCACCCGCCACCGTCTGCTGGGCCCCGACCTGGACTCCGCTCTGGCCCACCTCGCAGGCCCGAACGCCTAGGAACCGCCGCCGGGGAGGTGGTCGGTCACCAGCGCCAGGTGGCCGGCGGCGTCCACGTGCCCGACACGGTCGAGGCGGTCGACGAGGTCGTTGATCAGCAGGGTGCCGAGCAGGTAGTGGCCGAGCGCGAGCGCCTCGGGCGTGGACTCCCTCCCCTGGAGGTCGGGTTTGGGCTTGCGGTCCGAAAGTCGGCACGGTGCCTCCGCCAGGACGTGCAGGGCGTGGGTGAGCAGCAGCCGGTCCAGCCAGCCCGGATCGTCACGGAACAGGAACGACAGGCCTTCGTGGGTCGCCAGGTGGGGCAGGAACCGGTGGACCGCCGCGCGGTAGCCGGGGAACACCGGCTGCCGGAACCCCACCTCGTACCCGTGCTTCGACCCGTGCACCGAGAATCCCGTCCGGAGGGCGGGGTCCCACACACTGAGGCTGAAGAGCGTCTTCGCCAGGTCGTAGACCGGATCCCACGGCTCGACGGAGCCGCGCGGATCGATGAGCCGGAACTCCTCCGCCGCCTCCGGGCGGGTGCACCACAGCACGTTGCGCGTGTTGGCGTCGCCGTGGGCCGGGGCCATCAACCGGGCGGGCGCCAGCGGGGCCAGTCGGCCCGTCAGACGCCCCAGGGCCAGGTGCGGGGCCTCGCACGGCACGCCGTTGACCGTGATGCGCGGGGCCGTCGTCAGGTCCTCCGGCAACGCCCGCCGCAGGACGGGCAGCCGTCGCAGGAACCGGCCGACGACGACCTCCTCCAGGTGGCCGACCGGGGTCGGGTGCGAGCACACGGCGTACCCGTCCAGGACCAGGGCCCGGACGAGTGTCGCGTGCCGCCGGAAGAACTCCCCGGTGCGCGGCGGGGACTCCCGCAGGGGCGCCGCCAGGTCCGCGGAGTCGTAGAACGGCGTCGTGCAGGCCGACCAGCCGTCACCGTCGAGGAAGTGCACGACCGGCAGGTAGTGCGCCGCCAGCCGCGGTGCCAGCGTGCGCAGCCGCTCGATCTGGTGCAGCTTGTGGCGGAAGGACGCCAGGTCGTGGCCGTCCACGGCGCCCGGTGCGGGGACCAGGACCTTGAGCACCAGGTCGTCCCCGGTCGCGGCGGTGGTCCGGTAGACCCGGGCGGGGGAGCCGCCGTCCAGGATCTCGTCCGCGACCGTGAGGCCGAGGGTGTCGGCGGAGGTCGCCAGGGCCGCCTCCTCGTTCCAACCCCCGGCCGTCCGGGTGGGCGTGACGTGTCGACGGTCGGTCACAACGGCCGCCTCCTACCATCGGATCGAATCGATCAGCGCCGCGTGCAGCTGCGGCGTGCAGGCGGCGATGCAGGAGCGCTGGTTCATCGGGCCGATGTCCAGCAGCAGGGTGTCGTGCAGCGGCTTGCCGTAAGCGTCGGTGACGGTGACGCCCGCGCGTTCCGCCAGGTACACCGAGGCGGCGATGTCGTACGGGAAGAGGTGCAGGATGCTGCCGTGGCCGACCCGGCGGAAGTCCGGCTCGGTGTCGGGGCGGTCGCGCAGCAGCCGGTTCCCGATGTCGACGTAGGCGTCCGTCTGCCCGGTGATGATCCGTGAGATGGAGAAGGAGGCGCTGTTGAACACGTACACGCCGCCGGTGTTGGCCGAGGCGTCGATCAGGTGGCCGTAGGCCCCGATCATCAACGCCGCCGGGTGGCCGTTGAACTCCAGCGACCAGAACATCCGCTCGGGATCGGTGGTGGGGGAGAGGCGGGGCACCGGCGCGGGGAAGCCGGCGGCTTCGATCCCGGTCCCGTCGGCGTCGGCGTAGAGCCAGTTGCCGGTCTTGACCTCCTGGAGCATCGCGTACCGGATGTCGCCGATGGTGGGCGCCTCGCCGAAGGGGGCCGCGGCGATCGAGACGCAGGCCATCTCCAGATCGGCGGCGGCGCCGCGGGTGCCGTCGATGGGGTCGATGATCAGTACGTGCTCGGGGGCGCGGCCGATCGTGCGCAGGCCCTCGCTCTCGGTGTAGACGGCCACGGGCTCGCCCCGCTCCCGCAGGAAGTCCCAGGCCGCCCGTTCCGCGAGGACGTCGACGGGGAACTCCGCGTCGCCCCCCTTCGCCGTCCCCGCCACGTAGCGGCTGCCGACCTCCTGCAGCCCGTCGCGCACGGCCGCCCGGATCCGCCCGGACAGCTCCTGGACGAGGCCCCTCATGAGACCGAGAGGAAGAGTCGTTCCAGCAGGTCGCACATCTCGTCCGCCTCCTGACGGGTGATGATCAGTGCCGGGCGGACCTTCAGCACGTTGCCGTGCCCGTACAGCGACGTCCGCAGCAGCAGCCCGTGGTCCATCCCGCGTTCCGCGAGGTGATTGGTGAGCCGCGGGTCCGGGCGGCCGTCGCGGTCCACGATGTCGATGCCGATCATCAGCCCGACACCGCGGACCTCCCGGACGAAGTCCACCTTCGTGGCCAGGTCGCGCAGCCGGTCGAGGACGTGCGCGCCGACGGTCCGCACGTTCTCCAGGAAGCCCGGCCGGCCGATGACCTCCAGGGTCTTCAGGGCGGCCGCGGCGGCCAGCACGTTGCCGCCGAAGGTCGAGTTGATGTGGTGGCCCTCCACGCCGGTCAGCCGTTCCTCGGTCAGGATGCCGGCGACGGGCATCCCCGCGCCGCCGAGGCCCTTGCCGAAGGTCATCATGTGCGGGCTGACGCCGAAGTGGTCGGCGGCGAACATCCGGCCGGTGCGCCCGAAGCCGGTCTGGATCTCGTCGAAGACCAGCACGATGCCGCGCTCCTCGCACAGCTCCTTGAGCGCCTGCAGGTAGCCGTCGGGCGGGACGACGTTGCCGCCGTTGCCGCTGATCGGCTCCAGCACCACACAGGCCACCCGGCCGGTGCTCGCGTAGTCGATGAAGTCGTTGATCCGCTCGACGCACAGCAGTCCGCAGGTGGCCCGCTCCTGCCGGTAGAAGCAGCGCAGGCAGTGCGGGTCGGGGACGTGCACGACGCCGGGCAGGTGGGAGGGGAAGGGAGTGCGCCGGAAGGCGGCGCCGGAGGCACCGATCATGCCGAGCGTCTGGCCGAGGTGCCCGCGGAAGAGCGTGACCACGTCGGACTTCCCGGTGTGCACCTGGGCGATCTTGACCGCACTCTCGTTGGCGTCGGAGCCGCTCGCCGACTTCAGGTGCACCCGGGTGAGGTTCGGCGGTGAGACCTCGGCCAGCTTCGCCACCAGCGCGTTCAGCGGCTCGGTCTGGAACTTGGAAGTGACGTGGATGAGTCGGCCGGCCTGTTCGCGGACCACCTCCACGATCTCGGGATGGGCGTAGCCGAGGCTCAGGTTGAACGTCCCAGAGGAGCAGTCGAGATAGCGCCGGCCGTCGTCGGAATAGAGGTACAGGCCCTCACCCCTGACCACTCGGAGCTGGTCCGGCAGGTAGTAGTAGTGCTGCAGCGTGGATCCGACGTCCGCTCCGGTCGGGGGCTTCGGTGCCGCTGCGGATATCGCGGAACTGGTCTGTTTCATCGACTTCCCTCCGATGATTCCGAACAGGTCGACCTGCTCGAAGGATTCGAAACACAGATCCGCCTCCTGGAGATCGAGCGAGGCGGTCATCGAATTCGGAACGGCGACGCAGCGGATACCGGCCCGTTTCGCGGCGCGCACGCCGCTGGGCGAATCCTCGAACGCCACCGCCCGATCGGCCGGAATTCCCAAGGAGTCCAGCGCCGCGACGTACAGGTTCGGCTCCGGTTTGGCGCTGGCCGGGTCCCCGTCGGCGCACTGCACCGTGCTCCACCCCTCGGCGAGGCCGCACTGCCGCGCATATCGGGTGACCCATTCCCGCGTCGAGTTGCTGACGATCCCCCGGGAGATCCCCAGGGCGTCGACCGCCCCCAGGACGCGGTGAACACCGGGCCTGCCGCACAGCCCCCCGAGCAGTTCCCGTTGCCGGCGGCGGACCCGCTCCTGCAGTGCCGCACGGTCCACCGTGCACCCGGTGACCCGCTCGAGCTGCGTCCACAGGTCGCACCCGATGGTGCCGACGAGCGACGACCAGGCATCGACCGGCAGCTCGTGACCGAATTCCCGGAAGACGTCCGCGTGGGCGCGGAATATCTCGGCCTCCGGATCCCACAGCGTCCCGTCGAAATCGAAGAAGATCGCATCCACGTCCTTCATGTGCACCTCCGTCGAGCGGCGAACGGCCGCGCGGCCAGGGTTCGTGCATGAAGCGAGGGCGCCGAGGCGCCAAGCGTCCATCATCGCGGAGCCGGCCCCGTCCCGCCATTCATGGTTCGTCAACGCACACACGGCGTGCGCGCGCGACAGTGCGTGCACGAGCAGGCTGTGGTCGACTTGGAACGGAGTCGACGACGGGTCGACGCGAGAGGCGGGGAGCGATGGGCGACGACACCCGCCTCGCCGGTGCGGGGGCTCCCTCGGGCCGCCCACGGGTGGCCGTGGTGGGCCACGTCGAATGGACGACGATCGCGGGCCTCGACGAGGTACCCGCTGCCGGCGAGGTGATCCATGCGGACCGGCTCTGGCAGGGCCCGGCCGGCGGCGGCGCGGTCGCGGCCGTCCGGCTGGCTGAACTGGCCGGCGGCTGCACCTTCTTCACCGCCCTCGGTGACGACCACGCAGGGCACCGTTCACGTGCCGAGCTGGAGGACCGCGGTGTGCGGGTGCTGGCCGCGCCCCGCCCCGGTCCCACGCGCACCGCGGTGAGCCTGGTCGACCGTCAGGGTGAACGCACCACCGTCACCCTGGGTGAGCGCCTGCAACCCGCCGCGGCCGATCCCTTCGACTGGGCGGAACTGGCCTCCTTCGACGCGGTGTTCTTCACCGCGGGGGACGCGGCCCTGCTGCACGCGGCCCGGCGTGCCGGAACGCTCGTCGTGACGGCGCGTGAGTTCGCCACCGTGCTGGAGTCCGGGGTCCGGGTCGACGCGCTCGTCGGCAGCGGCTGCGACCCGGCCGAACACTGCAACCCGGCGCTGCTGCGGAGGCCGCCCGGCCTGGTGGTCAGCACCCGGGGCCGGCACGGCGGTGTGTTCACCGCGTGTGGCGATGCCCCTCGGCGCTACCGTCCTGCCCGTGCCCCCGGCCCACTGGTGGACACCTACGGGGTCGGGGACAACTTCGCGGCCGTACTCACCTACGCGCTCGCCGCCGGATCGACCACGGCCGAGGCGCTGGACCTCGCCGCACAGCACGGCGCGGCCTGCACCGCGCGGCGGGGACCGTTCCCGGGCCGGCCCGCTCCCGTGCGACGGGCGGCCCGGGTGTGAAGCGGCTCCTCCTCCTATGGGACGTCGACGGCACGCTCATCGACGACGGCCACGTCGGCGAGACGGTGTACCCACTCGCCTTCGAACGTCTCACCGGCCGGTCGGCCCGCCACCGCGTGACCACGGCGGGCCGTACCGAACCGGAGATCATGGACGAGTTGTTCCACCGGCACGGCGTCGGCCGCATCGAAGAGAGCCGGGTCGCAGCCGAGTTGACGGCGCAGCTGCAGCGGCGGGCCGCTGCGCTCCGCACGGCCGGACGGACCCTGCCCGGCGCCGTCGCAGCCCTGCGGGCGATGAGGGCGCAGCGCCACGTCGCCCAGTCCGTGCTGACGGGGAACCTGCGGGCCAACGCCCTCCTGAAGCTACGGCTGTTCGGACTGGCGGAGTACCTGGACCTCACGATCGGCGCGTACGGCGGTGACGCACGCGCGCGGGCCGAACTGGTGCCGGTGGCCCAGCGCCGCGCAGCGGCCGCGTACGGACGCGAATTCGACGCCGACAGCACCGTGCTGATCGGCGACACGCCGCTGGACGTGCGCGCAGGACTCGTCGGGGGAGCGCGGGTGATCGCGGTGGCCTCCGGGGCGAGCAGCGCCGCCGCGCTGCGGGAGGCGGGGGCGGACACGGTGCTGGCGACGCTGCGCGACACCGGTGCGGTGATCCATGCCGTCCAGGCCCCGGGGCCGACCGCGCGGAGTCCCCGATGAGCGGGAACACCCGCCCGGTGGGGTTGGTCTCGGTCGTCATGCCCGCGCGGAACGCCGAAACGACGATCGCCGCGCAGTTGGAGGCCCTGAGCCGGCAGACCTATCCGGATCCGTGGGAGGTCGTCGTCGTCCTCGACGGATCGAACGACGGCACCCGCGAGCTCCTGCGGCACTGGCAACGGCGCATGCCGCAGCTGAGGGTCGTGGAGTCCGCCGGGGCCCGCGGCGTCAACCGTGCGCGCAACACCGGTTGCCGGCACGCGCGCGGCGAATTCGTGCTCGTCTGCGACGCGGACGACGTGGTGGCCCCCGGATGGATGGAGGGCCTGGTGGAAGCCCTGCGGACCAGCCCAGCGGCCGGGGGCGCGCTTGAACGCCGCCTGCTCAACGGGCCGGTGGCGCTCGCGGCGCGTCCGCCGAAGAAGGCCGACGCGCTGCTCGACACCTTCGGCTTCCTGCCCTACCCGGCGGGCGCCAACTGCGGATTCCACCGCGAGCTCTGGAACCACCTGGGCGGGTTCGACGAGAGCTACCGCTACGGCGGCGACGACACCGAGTTCTTCTGGCGCGCCCAGCTGGCCGGGCACCGACTGGCCTTCGCGCCCCACGCCGTCGTGCACTACCGGCTACGCGCCGAAGTGCCGGCCATCGCGCGCCAGTTCTACAGCTACGGGCGCTCGCACCCCAAGCTCTACCGTGACTTCGCCGGCCGCGGCATGCCCTCCTCGCGGTTGGGCGACGCGGCCCGGGCCTGGTGGACGCTCCTCGTCCACGCGCCCCACCTGGCCGGCCCCGCGGACCGGCGCGCCCCGTTCGTCGCCCAACTCGCCCTGCGCGCCGGGCGCCTTGTCAGCAGCGCCCGACACCGCAGGTGCTACCTGTAGACGCGCGGGCCCACGGCGCGGCGGCGCGGTGGGGTCGGGCCACGAGTGTCGCGCCGGGCCGGGAGCGATCCGCACACTCGGCGCCGGCGGCGCCGGGCCCTCGGTGCAGGAGTGGTAGGGGGTTCGGTCACGGGGTGGATTCCGCGCGGGGATCGCGTGGAGGTTTCCACCGTGCCGACTCGCGTGCCCGGTCCTGGGTAGCGGCGTGCGTACGCGGCCGCCCCCGGGGCGGTTCGACCGCCACGGAAGGTGCTTCGATGCCGATGTCCGCCGTTCGTCCGCTGTCCGTCACGTTCCCGGACAGCCCGTTGCCCGACGTTCCGGTCCCCGCGGAACTCCGCTTCGACACCAGCCGCCCGTTCGCGGCGTGCCTGTCGTTCCCGGTGGCCGGGCGCGTGGACGACGAGACGCCGAGGTGCTGGTACTTCAGTCGTGACGTACTCAACGAGGGCCGGCACGTTCCCGCCGGCAGCGGTGACGTGCGGGTCGGCCCCGGCGCCGAGGGGGAGGTCCGCATCACCCTGTCGGGCGCGGGCGGGTCGGCGGTGGTCAGCGCCCCGACGGAGGTGGTCGCGGCCTTCCTCGCCGAGAGCTTCCAGCTCGTGCCCCTCGGCACGGAGGGCGACCACCTGGACATCGACGCGCTCGTGGCGCGCATCCTCGACGCCGGCTGACCCGGACCTCGCGCAGGAGGCGGACGTCGACCTCCGGGAACCGGCGGCGTCTGGTCCGGAGGGACGGGAAGTCGTGACATGCTCGTGCAATGAAAGATCACGGGCAGTCGGAGGTACCGGGACAGGCAGGCGCGGGAGGTGACGACTCGGTGTTCACCTCCAGTCGCTACCTGTCCCGCCGGCCGCCCCGGGAGGGCGACGGCGAGGCGGGCGGCCTCCCGGTGCCGGCGGTCCAGGAGGTGCTGGACGCCCTGCCGGGCTCGGTGATCTTCCTCCTGCCGGTCCGAACGGCAGGGGGCGAGGTGGCGGACTTCCGGATCGCGGCCGCGTCGCCCGACGCGGTCGACATCGGCGGACGCAGGGGCCGCCACCTGATCGGCGTGAGCGTCCTGGAGACCTACCCGACCGTCGCGGGCAGCGAGTTGTGGCACGGCTACCTGAAGGCCCTCACGACCGGCGACCGCTACGAGGGGGAGTCGTTCGAGTACGAGGAGGTCCTCGCCGGCATTCCCCGCCTGTCCCGATTCGCCGTCCGCGCCGCCCCCTGCCAGCAAGGCCTGATCGTGTCCTGGGTCCGCCTGGACAGCGGCGAGCGCGAGCGGCGCCGGCTGACCGTGATGCAGCGTCTGGGGAACATGGGCTGGGCGGACTGGGACCTGGTCCACGACGTGATCACGTGGTCGGACCAGGTGTACGCCGTCTTCGGCCGGGACCGCTCCCTCGGCCCGATGACGCTGGAGGAGCTGCCCACCCACGTCCTCGCCGAGGACCTGCCCGCACTGGGCGAGACCGTGCAGCACCTCCTGGCCGACGGCGAGCCCGTCGACCACACCTTCCGGATCACGTCCCCCGACGGCGGGGTGCGGCACGTCCGGATCGTCGCCGAGGCCGAGACCGACGCGCGCGGACAGCCGGTGGAAGTCCACGGCTTCTTCCAGGACCTGACCGCCGCCAAGAGCGCCGAACAACGGCTGCTCGAACGGGAACGCACCGTCCTCGCCCAGCGGACGCTGCTCGCTTCCGAACGCCGCCTCGCCGCCCGGCTCCAGCACGCCCTCCTGCCGCTGTCCCAGCAGTCCCTGCGCCTGGCCGATCTCACGGTGGACGTGGCCTACCGGCCGCAGCAGGAAGGTCTGGAGGTGGGCGGCGACTGGTACAGCGCCGTCGAACTGCCCGACGGCAGCGTGCTGCTCGTCATCGGTGACGTCGCCGGCCACGGCCTGGACGCGGTCGCCACCATGGCCCAGCTGCGCTTCAGTGCCAAAGGCATGGCCATCACCGCCGGCATCCCGCCGGAGACGATCCTGGCCCAGCTCAACACCCTGCTCCTGCACACGACCCAGCGGGTCCTCACCACCGCCACCATGATCGTGGCTCGTTACGACCCCGCCACCTCGGAACTGACGTGGGCACGAGCAGGCCACCCCGCGCCCCTGCTCCTGCGCGGGGGCCGTGCCCGCTACCTGCCGCTCCCCCCAGGCATCCTGCTGGGCGCGACCGACGCTCCGCGGTACGAGTCCGCCAGCCTCCGCCTGTTGCCCGGCGACCACCTGCTGCTCTATACGGACGGCCTGATCGAGGAACGCGGCCGGACGATCGACCACGGCCTCGCCCGGCTGGCCGCCGCCGCGGAGGCCCGTGCCGACGACGCCCGCATCCTGGACGGCATCCTCGACACCCTCGTCGGGTCCGGAGGCCGCCACGACGACATCTGCGTCCTGCACGTCCGCCGGTGACCGCTTACCGCTGTGACCGCTCACCGCTGTGACCGTCTACCACCGGCCGCGCCCTCCCGGCGCGGGCGGCGGGCGGCGGTCGTGGCGGATGCGGTCCTCCGCCACGACGGATCGGCCGGTGCGGCACCGGGCGCCCCCGTTCCGGCCGAGCCGCGAGGGCCCGGCGGGGTGACGTCCGGAGCCGTACCGGCCCGGGTGGGTCAGATGCCTTCGTTCGGTGGGGTGTGGGGGTTGCGTCGCGCAGCGGATGCGGTCGGGACGTGCGTCCGCTTGTCGCGGGCGCCGGTGGCGGCGACGCAGGCGAGGACGAGGGCGAGGGCCCCGGCGATGATGTTGCTGGTGATGGACCGGGTGTGGGCGACGTCGCCCGCGACCACCCAGGGGGCGACGATCGTCCAGAGGCCGATGCCGGCCCCCGCCCACGCCATGGAGTGGGTGCGTTCGTAGGAGTTGCCGAGTCCTCCGAGCAGGAGCATGTAGGTGATGCCGGCCAGCAGGTCGGTCACGGCGAGGGTGGTGAGGTTGTTGAACCCGCAGATCCAGGGCGAGGCGGCGAGGTAGAGGCCGGTCAGCAGGGCGAGGGCTTCGACGCCCTGGCTGCGGGGAGTCATGGCGACGCGGTCGTGCCGGTCGCGCAGTTCGACCAGGTCGGGGTGTTCCTCGATGGGCGGGCGGTGCACGTAGGTCATGTCGTCCTCCGACGGATCAGTCTTCGAAGCCGGTCCGTGACCGAGAAGGGGTCGCGTCCCGGGCGTGCAGTAATCCGATCGGCTGCCCGGATTCCGGCGTCCCACACCAGCCGTCGGGTCACCGTCGGAACCTGCCCCGGGCCGCCCGAGAGGTCCGGTCCGGGCGGCGTTGTCGCGGGGCGCACCGGCGGTGGTTCCCGTCACCCGGCGGGCCGCGTCACTCCCAGGCGCACCCGCCGTACGCCGTCCGAGAAGTGGACGAGCGGTGGGTTCGCCGGCTGGTGGAGGCCCGCCGCCGCGGTCACGTCCTGGACGACCCTCACGTCGGTGGTGCTCCGGAGCGGCCACGGCTCGTGTTCCACCGGCGTCTCCCAGAGCAGGCCGAGGTGGCGGGTGTAGGCGCGCCAGCGGGAGGTCAGCCAGATCTCCAGGTCGGAGGGGACCAGCGCCGGTCCCGGCCGGAGGGCGAGCCGGTAGGTGGCCCGTCCGCCCGCTCGCCGGCCGCGGTAGACCATCCGTCCGCCGGCCGGGCCGGTCCCGTCACGGGCCTCGGTCTCGGCGGCCTCCAGCCGGGCGGGGCGGTAGGGCGCGCCCAGGAGGGCGTTGGCGGCGACGGTGAGCAGGAGGTGGGTGGTGTCGAGGGAGAAGAACCAGAGGCCGTCGCGCCCGCGCGGGCCGCGGACGTAGGTGCGCAGGTTCGTCTCGGGGAAGGTCTCGCCGGGGAACGGGAGACGACCGGCCGTCCGGACCTTCGCCATGGTGAACGGGGTGAGCCCGACCCAGGCGCGCTCCGCGTACCGGTCGACGGTGAGTCCCGGGGGAGCAGCCGCTGGATGGCGTCCGGTGGGTAGGCCCAGTGGACGAACGCCATGTCCAGCCACTGCATGCTCAGGGCGGGGAAGGCGATCCGCTGGGCGGGGGAGCGCGTCGTCATGCCGTCGCGTCTGCCCGCGCCGGCCGCCCCCACGCGCCGTCGCGCCACCTTCGGACCGACGGGGCGTCGCCGCCCCGGTCGGAGACGATGCGGCGACGCCTGGGGGGCGTCTGGGCAGCAGCCGCCGACCCAAACCCGGCCGCCGCCCGAACCCGCGCTCGGCGCCTCCGGGCGCCGCAGGCTGCGGCCGGCCCGGCCCTCGGCGGAGTGCCAACGCTGCGCCCTTACGCGGAGCGGGGCCGCTCCGTCGCTCGGCCGGTCGTATGCGGCGCCGGCGACGGCCGCGGTGGCCGCACCCTGGAGACATGGGTGCGCGAGGGCCGGCCCGGGTGAGGCTGCCGCACGTCGAGCCGATGCTGGCGACGGCCGGCCCGTTGCCGTCCGGGACCGGGTGGGTGGGGGAGGTGAAGTGGGACGGGGCGCGGTGTGTGGCGTACGTGCCCGAGGCCGCCCCGGTACGGCTGGTCGGCCGCAGGGGTGGCGACTTCACCGGCCGCTTCCCAGAGGTGGCCGACGCCTTCACGGAGGTCCGCGGGCCCCTGATCCTGGACGGGGAACTGGTGGTGGTGCGCGACGGTACGCCGTCGTTCGCGGCCCTGCGGGACCGCATCCACCGCACCCGCCCGGCGGCCCTGGGCAGGGCGGCCGGCGAGCCCGCGGTGTTCATCGCGTTCGACCTGCTGCACACCGGAGGGCGGCCGCTGCTGGCCGAGCCGTACGCGCGGCGACGCGCGGCGCTCGACGGCCTGCAGCTGGAGCGGCCGCACCTGCGCGTCTCCCCGGTCTGGAACGACATCGCCGAGGCCTACGGCTGGACGCGCGAGCACCGGCTCAAGGGCGTGATCGCCAAGCGCAACGATTCCCGCTACGCCCCGGGCGCCCGCTCCCGGGACTGGGTCAAGGTCGAACACCTGCGGGTGGCGGACGTCGTGATCGGCGGCTGGTTGCCCGGCGGCCCCGGCGAGGCTTCGGTGCGCGCCGTCCTGGTCGGCGTCCCGGCAGAGCGCGACGGCCCGCTCCGGTTCGTCGGCACCGTCGGTACCGGCTTCGCCGCACCGGAGCGGCGCGCCCTGGCCGCCGTCCTGCGCCGCATCGCCTGCCCGGTCTCCCCGTTCAGCGCCGGTGCCGGGCTGGGGCTGCCGCGGGGCACGGTGGTTCGGTTCACCCGGCCGGAACTCCGCGCCGAGGTGGAGTTCCTGGAGCACACCGACGCCGGCCGGCTGCGGCAGCCGGTGTGGCGCGGCCTGCGCTGAGCCGGCGACGAGGTCGTCGTCGCCCGCGGATCCCGCCCGGGGGTCAGAACAGGGGGTCCGGGTCGCGAACGGCCGGGCTGGGTGCGATCGGAGCGATGTCGAAGACGGTGTCGGTCTCGGTGACGCGCAGCAGGCGGGTGACCTGGGGGCTGGGCGCGGCGAGCCCGAAGGCGGTGCCGGCGGCGATGGCCGCGCGGCGGGCCTTGAGGAGTTCGTTGAGGCCGGAGGAGGAGCAGAAGACCAGGTCGTGGCAGTCGATGACGAGGGTGTCCGGCGCAGGGGGTGCGGTGAGCGCGTCCTGGAGCGCCTCGGCGAGGGCGGGAGCGGTGTCCAGGTCGGCGTGACCGCTCAGGGCGAGGACACGCGTGGCCGGCGGCGCCGGGCGGCGTCTGGTGCTCAGGCCCGTTTCCATGATCGGCCTCGTTCCGGAGTTCGGGGTGCTGTCGAGGGTGGCTCACCCGGCGTCTGCCCGGTGCCATGAGAGCGAACCAGCCGCCCGCGCGGCCTGAGGAAACACGGGCAGCGGCCGATTGGGCGCAGTCACGGTGGCTACACGCCCCAGTGTCGGTCGCCGGGCCGGACCGGCGCACCGCCTCCGGTCCGGTCCTCCGGCAGGCATGGGAGGTGGAGCCCGTGGACGGCACTGCGGAACACTGGTGTTTCCCACTCGGGTACGACTCGGGCAGTGTGCTGGAGCCGGCCATGACCCACGTGCGCGGGGTGCTGGGCGCTCTCCCGCCGGCCGGTGGGGCCACGGCGGAGCGCAGACGGGACGCCGTGCTCATGGTGGTCTGTGAACTGCTCACCAACGCCTGCCGGTACGCCCGCGGTCCCACCCGCCTGGACATCGACCTCCGCGGCGGCGTTCTGGTCGTCGCGGTGACCGACACGGCCACCGCCCCACCGGTCGTGCGGCCTTGGCGGCCGGCGCAGCCGAACGGGCACGGCATGCACGTCGTGGTCCGGCTCACGGCCGACTGGGGCGTGTCACCGGCCCCGGGCGGCAAGACCGTGTGGGCCGTCCTGCCCGTGCCCTGACCCCGATGGGCCGAGGCCGGGTCCGGCTGCGTCCGGTCGCCGGCGCCGACCCGGTCGACGCAGCCCCTAGTGCCAGTAGCTGGGCTGGTCCCCGCCGGGCTGGTTCCAGGCCCAGACGAGGAAGACGACGAAGGCGATGAAGGCGAGGGCGAAGACCAGGCAGCCGAGAGCGCCTCGCCAGTTCCCGCCCTTGATGTCGTCCACAGGACCCCCCGGATTTCGAGACCGACGTCGGTCCGAGCGTGGCCGCCCGAAAGCCGGAGGGCAAGAGTGCAGCCGGCCCGGACCGTGCGAGCACGTGCACGACCGGCCCGCCACGGCGCCCCACGCCACCGCCGGGGGTCGAGGCCTGCCCGACCGGCGAGCCCCGGCCGCCCGTCGGCTGCCGCTGCTTGCCGTTCCCGGCCACCGGTGGGCGGCGGCCGGACGGTACGGCTGACCTTCCGTCGGACCCGAACAGCGCCGGGCGCCCGGGGTACGGGCGTCCGGCGCTCCCCGCCCGGGGCGGCGTCAGGGCCGGCGGACGTCCTGAACCGCCTCCTGGCCGGTGTCCTTGAGATCGCGAGCGGTCTGCCGGCCCGCGTCCTGGGCGGCCTCCTTGCCCGCTTGGGCGGCGTCCTGGGCGGTGGACTTCACGGCGTCCAGGGCTTGGGCCGCAGGTTCCCGCAGCTCGTCCCGCATGTCCTGGGCGGCGCTCACGGCGGTCTGCTTGGCGGATTCGAGGACTTCGTCGGCATGCTCACGCAGGGTGGTGCCGGCCTGCGCCTCGACCCTGCTCGACGGCAGGAGCGCTGCGGCGAGCAGCCCAGCGCCGAAGGCGATGATGCCGGCGGCCAGGGGACTGCCCTGGGTCTGCCGACGGATCTGGGCGGGCGCCTGCTGGACGGTGTCGCCGATGTCCGTGGCGGTGTCCTTGGCGGTGGACCCGACGCGCGTGGCGGTGTCCTTGGCGGTGTCGACCAGTTGCGCGGCCGTGTCGGTGACGCTGCCGGCGACGCCGCGGGTGGTGTCGGCGGTGTCGTGTGCGGTCCCCATCACTCGCTCCTTCATTCCGGTCAGCCTCCGCTGGGCGGCGTCGACCTTGCGGTGTGCCACCTTGCTGGGAGTGATCCTGTCGGCCAGCCGGTCGACGTTGTGCGCGAGGTGCGCGCGTCGGGTTTCGATCTGTTCTCTCAGCTGGTCGGGTGTCGAGCCCATGCGGCGTCCTCCTTGAGGGTTTCCAGCGTCTGTTCCGGAGCGAGCCGGACTTCCTTGAGACGCCTGCGGCCCGCGGTGTAGAGCAGCGCCCCGACGATGGCCCACACGGCGGTGACCAGGAGCGCGGCCCAGGCGAGGTTCATGACGTTGCCGAGTGCGAAGACCAGGGTCAGGCTGCCCAGGAGGAGCACCAGGTGACCGGCGTAGCCCGCGCCGGCGAGCATGCCGGACGCCTTCCCGGCCTTGCCGGCCTCCTGTTTGAGCTCGGCCTTGGCCAGCTCGATCTCGCTGCGCACGAGCCGGCCGACGTCATCCGTGATGTCGCTGATCAGGTCACCGAGCGACTCGGCGGTCGGTTCCCCGGGCCCGCCGGCCGTGGGGACGGGTGGGGGGTTCGGGGGCGGGCCGGCCGGCCCGGGGCCGGCTGCGGCGACGGTGCGGTCGGAGTAGGAGAGTGCCATCGCTCAGCTCCCCGTGATCGGCGGCCGCTGTCGCTGGGTCCCGGTGTCCTCGCCGTACGTCGGGGTCAGGTGCGGGGGTTGGGACTCCCCGTAGGCCTGGTACGGGCCGGGGGCCGTACCCATCGGCGAGGACCCGCCACCGCCGCGCGACGGCGACACCGGCGCGGGCCGCCGTTGTCCGTCGTCGGTGCCGCGCGGCTCCGACGCGGGGGGCCCGGCCGGTGAGCCGGCGGCGACGCCCTTGCCGGTGCGGCCGAGGGCGAAGCCCGCGAGCGCTGCTCCGGTCAGGAACAGCCCCGGGCGGCGGCGCGCGAAGTCCCGCACGTCCTCCAGCAGCCCCTCGGGCCCGCGCGTCTCCAGGTGATCGGCGACCCGGTGGCCGCGGTCCGCGATCTGCCCCACCGCTGCCGTCGCGGTGGAGTCCGGCGTACCGTGGCCGGCCATCTCCTCGAGCTCCTGCGCCAGGCGCCGCACGTTCTGCGCCAGCCTGCGGGTCTGTGCCTTCGCCTGCTCCCTTCCCTGCTCCCGGGCTTCACCGAGGAGGTCCCTGGCCTGCGCGGCGGCCTCGCCGACCACCTGCCCGGCCTGCTCCTTGACGGTCGAGGCCACCTCGGCCGCGTTGTCCGCCACGATCTCCGCGCCCTCGCCGGCCTTCGCCTGCACGGTCTGGGCCGCCGCGCTCACTGCGCCGCCGGTGCTGCTCTCCTGGCCCGGTACGGCCGGGCCTGTGTCGACGTTCAAGACTCCTCCTGAGAATGACCGGATCGTCCTTCGCGGCGGCGCCTGCCCCGCACGGCGGCCCTCACACGGAACGCCGTCCCCGGTGTCGTGCCGCGTCGTCCCGCCGTGCTGGGCGGGTGGCGAGGGACGGGCACCGGACTCCGACTCGGTTGCCGGCGCGGACCGACGGCAGATAGGCCCTCCCGCTGCCCGATGGCGGCGGCCGGGCGATCGGTCACGCCGCGGGGCGGTGCCCTTCAGCGGCGGAGGTGGTCTGCTCGGCGGTGCTGGGCGCGGTTGCCGCGGTGGGGCGCGACCTCTCCTCGCGGGAGTCCCGCGGGTGTCGGGCCGGGTGTCGGGCCGGTGTCGGACCGGGTGTCGAGCCGGGTGGCGCCGGTCCGCCGGCCGGGTGACGGCGACGTCTGCGCGGGCGGGAACCCAGGCGGCCGCACGGGACGGCGCGTGTCAGCCGGTGGCGCCGGCCGGGTCGGCGTCCCGCCTGGCGGCCGGCCGGCGCAGCGTATCCGTGCGGCGGGCGACCGGTCCGGCGGGGTGCCGGGACCGCTCGTGCCGGGACCGCTCGTGGCGGGACAGGTCGTGCAGGGCGAGCGTCAGCCGGCGGATGTCCTCGGCCATCAGTTCCAGCTGGGCGACCGCGGCCCGCCCCGGTCGGTCCCCCCGGTCTTGGCCGCGACGGCTCGGCTGGTCCGCGCCGGTCCGGTGGTTCATCGTTGCTCCTGACGCCGTGGGGGTCGGCCGGGCCGGCGTCTACCCGGAAGCGCACGGGACACGCGCGAACCACCTGCGGCCGGTTCCGGGCAGGGGCGCCCGCCCGCCGGGTACGGGCGTGAGAGGTCGCGGACGTCCGACCGGAGCCGCCCCCCTCGGCCACGCCGTCACCGGGTCCGCCCCGTCGTGCGGGCACGCCGCAGGATCGACGGTGCGGCGGGGACGAGGCCGGCGTGATCCGCCTCGCGGCCGACGTCGTCGCGGCGAGTCGGGCGTCCCTCCGGTGCGCGACACGGGCTGTCCGTCAGGTTCGGGATAGGGCTGTCCGGACCTGCCTGCGCCTACGGCCGACCCTGGTCGGCAGGGCCTCGCAGCCCGGGGGAGGCGGCAGGTCGGGCAGGAGGGGTGTCGGCCGGTGGGCCGGTCGCTCCGGGAGGGGCGGCGCCGGCGGCAGCGGCGCGGGCGCCGTGGAAACGGTGGTCATGATCTCTGCTCTCCTCTGCTCGACCCCGCCCGCAACGACGGCTACCCCGATCCGGCGCCGCAACGCCCGGGTTCCCGCGGTCGGGGCCCTCATCCGGAGCGGCAACCGAAGGGCGCGGTCAACGGCCGGCCGCCCCTCCGCCGATCGACCGGCCACCGGCGGTGTGCGCGGCGCGGGGCTGGACAGACGCGCCGGTACGGACCCGGCCCCCTCGGGGAGGTCCGACACTCCCGCGTCCGGCCTCCGGAACGCCCGCCACCGAGGCGGATCCCGCCCCCGCAGGCGGAGGGCGCGCGCGGGTTCCGCCGCACTGCGGAAGGAGGAGCGGTGAACATCGTCACGCTCACACGCAGGCCCGCCGGTCTCCTCGTCGGAGCGATGGGCGGCGGCCCCGCCGTCGTCGTGGCCCGACGAGTCTGGAGGATCCTCGGGTCCGGGGACGACCGCCCCGCCAAGAAGCACCGCACCCGGCGCAGGGCCCTGCTCGCCGCCGCCTTCCAGTGCGCCGTCTTCGCTGTGCTGAAAGCGGCACTCAGCCGGAGCCCGCGCCGGCGGCGGCGGGATCCCTCCCGCCGCCACCGCTGAGTCGGAGCCCCCGGCGGTCCCCGCCCCGGCGACGCTGCCGCCCGAGCGCGGGGGTGCCGCCTTCGCCGAGCTTCGCGGCCCGGGCGGAACACGGTCCTCCGGGGGCCGTGGGTCACGCTGCTCCGGGGGCTCCGGGGGCTCCGGGGGCTCCGGGGGCTCCGGGGCCGCGGGTCACCCTGCTCCCCGGGCCGTGGGTCACCCTGCTCCGACCGGTGGTCGCCCGCCCTACTCGTAGGCGGGGGTCTCCGGCGGGTGCTGGCGGTGGCCGCACACCCAGGCGAGGGCCTCGTAGACGCCGCGGGCGTAGTCCAGTTGGACGGAGCGGCCGTGGTGACCGAGGAGTTCGGCGCGGGCGGCGTCCGCCTCGGCCTGTAGGCGCGCGGGTCCGGGAACGCCCGGGAGAGACATCTCGGTGATGGGTGCGGCCACCTGGTGGCCCAGGGCCCAGCGCAGTCCGGCGAGGACTCCGCGTCCGTAGCGGCCGGTGCAGAACGGTGGAGTGTCGACCCGGGCGAGCACGCCTTCGAGATCCGTCGGGGTCCGGGAGGCGTCTGCCGGGCGAGCGGGCCGTCGGGCGGTCATGGGCCGACGCTGCCCTTCCCGCTGGACGGCCGGCCCGGGTCCGCCCGCAGGGCGAGCACGGTGAGCGGTACGCGCAGGTAGAGGTGCTCCCACAGGCGGCGGAGCGCGCCCGCGACCGGCTCGCCCGCGAACCGCAGGCTGAGGCGTTGGAGTTGCGCCACCGCGTCGGCCACCAGGTCGGTGTCCACGGGCACCCGTTCGCCGACGGGACGCCCGGCGGCGAACAGGTCGCCGATGTGGACGGCGAGCCGGTCCCGGCCGGGACGGTCCCCGGCCACTGCGGGAAGCAGCGGCTGTCCCTGAGCGGAGGGCGGGCCCGCGGTCCTCGCGGCCGCACGGAGATCCCCCGCCACGACGCGGACGTTCGGTCCGGGGGCATCGGCGAGCGGGTCCGCGAGGCGGTCGAGCACCGCGGCCACCGTGGTCAGCACGGCGGACTCCATCCGGACCGCCGCCCGCCGGGGACTACCGGCGGTCACGGTCACGGTCGCGGGGACGGGCGCGGTGAGCTGGCTGGTGTCGTCCATGGGTGTCAGCCTGTCCCCGCCCGGGGACGGAGTGCGAGCGGAGACCGCCGCCCAGGTGAATCCCGGGCCGCCGACACCCCAGGGGTGCTGTCCGGGCCGTCCCCCCGCCCGGTGCTCACGAGAGGCGGCGGCGCTCGAGCCGGACCACGGCCGCCGTACTGGGCCGGCGGAGCGCCGCAGGTCTCGGAGCGTGGCGCCGGCGGCGGCCCTCGGGCTTCCTCCGCGCCCTGGGGCGGCCGGGCCGGCGGCAGAATGGGAGGGAGCAGCGCTTCGCTCGACCTGGCCCACCGGCGGTGTGAGGAGGTGGCGGCATGCCGGATCGACTGGGACCGTCGGATGCGGCCCTGGCCGCGGGCGGGCTGCTGGACGTCCTCGGCGTGGCCGCCGTCGTGGTCGACGAGAAGGGCCGGATCGCGCTGTGGAGCCCGCCGGCGGAGGACCTGTTCGGCTACACCGGTGAGGAGGCGCTGGGGCGCGGGGCCGCGGACCTGCTCGTCGGGACGGACCGCCGGGAAGCGGTGCTGGAGGCGTTCGACCGGGTGATGGCCGGCGAGGGGACGTGGGCCGGGGCGTTCCCCGCCCGCCACAAGGACGGCCACACGGTCCTGGTGGAGATGCGCAACATGCGCCTGCAGGCCTCGTCCGGTACCTGGTACGCGCTCGGGATCGCCTCCTCCCGTGAGACCCTCCAGCGGGTGGAGCGGGACGTGGCGCTGTCGGCGCGGATGGTCGACCAGGCCCCGATCGGCCTCGCCGTCCTCGATCAGGACCTGCGCTACGTCCTGGTCAACCCCGCCCTGGAACGGATCAACGGCGTACCGGCGGCCGGACACCTCGGCCGCACCCCCGGCGAGGTGCTGCCGCACCTGGACGTCGCCGCCATCGAGGACCGGATGCGGAAGGTCCTGGCCACCGGCCGGCCGGTGCTGGAGGAGTTCACCACCGGGCACATGCCGCACGACGGCGGCGAGCACGCCTGGACGTCCTCGTTCTACCGGCTGGAGGACCAGGCCGACCGGGTGCTGGGGCTGGCGATCTCGGTCATCGACGTCACCGAGCAGTACCGGCAGTCCCTCGCCGCCGCCCGGGCCCGCCGCCGCCTCGCCCTGATCGCCGATGCGTCGATCCGGGTCGGCACCACCCTGGACCTCGCCGCCACCGCCCGGGAGCTGACCGAGGTGATCGTGCCCGAGGTCGCCGACGTCGCGGCCGTCGACCTCCTGGACGCCCTGCTTCCCGGCGCGGCCGGCAACCCGAACGACGAGGGCCCGCCGGCGTTCCGCGCGATGGCCCTCAAGACCGCCCACCCCACGCCGGCCACCGCCGCCGCCGACCCGGTCGGCGAGGTGACGCACTACCACGCGCACCGGCTCGTGACCCAGGCCGCCGTCGGGGGCCACCCCGTCCTCGTGCCCCGCGTGAGCCCCCGCGACCTGGCGCGGATCGCCCGCAACGATCACGCGGCCCGCCTCCTCGAGGAAGCCGGCGTCCACTCCTACCTGGCGGTGCCGCTGATCGCCCGCGGCCAGGTCCTCGGCGTCCTCGACCTCAAACGCACCCGCAACCCGGCCCCGTTCGACCATGACGACTCCCTGCTCGTCGCCGAACTCGCCGCCCGCGCCGCCGTCGCCATCGACAACGCCCGCTGGTACCAGCACCAGCGCCACACCACCCTCGCGCTGCAGCGCCACCTGCTGCCGCCGCGGCGCGCCCCCCACCCGCCCGGCCTCGAGATCGCCCACCGCTACCAGCCCGCCAGCGCGACCGACGACACCGGCGGCGACTGGTTCGACACCATTCCCCTCCCCGGTGACCGCACCGCGCTCGTCGTCGGCGACGTCATGGGCTCCGGCATCAACGCCGCCGCCACCATGGGACAGCTCCGCACCACGACCCGCGCCCTGGCCCGGCTCGGCCTCGACCCCGGCGACCTCCTCACCCACCTCGACACCACGACCCGCGACCTCGGCGACGCCATGGCGACCTGCCTCATCGCCCTCTACGACCCCGCCACCGGCCGCTGCCGCCTGGCCGACGCCGGCCACCCGCCCCCCGTCCTCACCCGGCCCGGCCACGCCCCTCGCCCCGTCCCGCTGGACCCCGGCCCGCCCCTGGGCGTGGGCGGTCTGCCCTTCCCCGCCCATGACCTCGTCCTGCGGCCCGGGGACGATCTCGTCCTGTACACCGATGGCCTCATCGAGGTCCGTGACCAGGACATCGACCAGCGCCTGCACGCCCTCACCGACCTGCTCGCCGGCTCCCGGCGCTCCCTCGACGACACCTGCGACCTCCTCCTGGCCGCCCTGCGCCGCCCCGACACCCACGACGACGTCGCCCTCCTCATCGCCCGCGTCCTCGCGGCCCCCGGCAACTCCCCGGATCCACCGCGGTAGACCCCGTGGCGGACACGAGGCGGGCCCCTCCCCGGCCCCGGCCGCCCGGGCCAACCGGCTCCCGCGGCTTCCGCCCGAGCGACGCGGGTGTGACGGGCCGAGGACGGGCACACGCCCGGGCATGGCATCCGATTCCAAGACTCCACCCACGCGCGGCCCGGGCGGTGCGGGCCCGGCCGCCGGCGGCGGCCCCGCCGGACCGACCGACATCCCCGGACACGGCTGGATCGCGGTCCTGAAACGCACCTGCCGCGAGTTCCTCGCCGACGAACTGCCCGACCGGGCCGCGGCGCTCACCTACTACGGCGTGCTGGCGATCTTCCCTGCGCTGCTGGTCCTGGTCTCCGTCCTCGGCCTGGTCGGCACCGACGCCTCCGACACGGTGTTGAACAACGTGCAGGCGTTGGCGCCCGGCGCGGTGCGGGACATCCTGCGCTCGGCGATCACCCAACTGCAGGCGAGCCGGGCCACCGGCGGGATCGTCGCGGTCCTGGGCCTGGCCGGTGCGCTGTGGTCCGCCTCCGGCTACATCGGCGCGTTCATCCGCGCCGGGAACGCCGTGTACGACATCCGGGAGGGGCGGCCGGTGTGGAAGACCACCCCGCTGCGGATCGCGCTGACCCTGCTGACCATGCTGCTGCTGGTCGTCTGCGCGGTCATCGTCGTGTTCACCGGACAGGTCGCGCAGAAGGCGGGCGACGTGCTCGGCATCGGCCACACCGCCCTCACCGTGTGGGGCATCGCGAAATGGCCGGCCCTCGTCGGGCTCGTCATCCTGATGATCGCGCTGCTGTACTGGGCGGCACCGAACGTCCGTGGACGCGGACTGCGGTGGATCACCCCGGGCAGCGTCCTCGCGGTCCTGCTGTGGCTCGCCCTGTCCGCCGGGTTCGCCGCGTACGTGGCCAACTTCGGCTCCTACAACAAGACCTACGGCACGCTTGCCGGCATCGTCGTCTTCCTGGTGTGGCTCTGGCTCACCAACCTCGCCATCCTGCTCGGGCTGGAGCTCGACGCCGAACTCGCGCGCGAACAGGCCGTCCGCTCCGGCATGCCGCCCGCGGAGGAGCCGTACGTCGAGCCCCGCGACACCCGCACCTGGCCCGACGATGCCGAGGGCACCGACGACACCGACACCCGGGACACCGGCGCCAGGGACACCGGCGGACCCGGTGGCGGTACGAGCCCTCGCGGCACGTGACACAGGCGAGGGCCGCCGGCCGTTCGTGTGTCCGAACCCCTGGCGGGTCGCGGGCGGCGGTCCTCCCGTCAACCCGGCGGCCCCTTCCCCCGTCGGTGGGCCTCCCGCGGCTGCGGGGGCGCCGGGGCGGTCGGTTCCCGCGGGGACGGGCGCCGGGAGCTCAGCCGACCCGTTGCTGCCACCAGGAACGGGGCCGGTCGGGCGTACGCCTGGCCGTCACCGCGGTCGCTCCGGCGGCGTGGCCTCCGGGGCCGGGAGAGGGCGGCGCCGTGGTGCCGTCGGTGTCGCCGGCCTGCGCGGTGGTCGCTGGCCGCAGCGTCGGTGCGGGTGCGGGTGCGGGTGCGGGTGCGGGTGCCGGTGCGGCCGGTGCGGGCGCCGGTGCGGCCGGTGCCGGGGCGGGGGTGGCGGCGGCGAGGCGGGCGGCCTTGAGCTCGATCGAGCGGTGGTGGACGCGGACGGCGCCGCGCCAGGCCATGGCGACTCCCACGAGGAAGATCAGCATGAGGGCGGCGCCTGCGAGGAAGGCCTGGGGCACCGTGTAGACGCCGATGTCGGAGCCGAGGACGCTGACCTGCTCCGTCGAGCCGTTGTCGAGGTTGTCGGCGATCAGCAGGCCGGCGAAGGTGCCGCTGACGATGAGAAGGACCAGACCGAGGAGGAGCATGGCGGCCTCCCGACCGACGGGGATCGTCCGCCGGTGCGCATACCCGGCCGCACGGTGTCGACACCCCGGACGGGAGTCCCCCTGTTCGGCACAGCTGTTCGGTTCAGCACAGCTGTTCGGCCAGTCCGACGATGATGCCCTCGGGGCCGCGGATGTAGCAGAGCAGATAGCTGTCCTCGAACCGGGCGATCTCGCCGAGGAGTTCGGCACCGTGGGGGCGCAGACGGGCCACGGTGTCCTCGATGTCGTCGACCGCGAACATGACGCGGTGCGTGCCCAGGACGTTGTGCGGCCGGTTGCGCGGCCCGGCGACGATCGCCGCGGGGTTGCGGTACTTCGCCAGCTCCAGCCGGCCGTGACCGTCCGGGGTCCGGACCATCGCGATGTCGCACCGGACGCCGTCGAGTCCGGTGCACTGGTCGGCGAAGAGGCCCTCCACCTCCGCCCTGCCCTCCAGCTCCATCCCGAGTTCCACGAAGAACGCGATGGCGGCCTCCATGTCCTCGACGACGATGCCGACGTTGTCCAACCGCTGAATCGCCATGCGGGCTTCTCCTTCGGTGATCGAACAGATGCTACGCCGGTGACGCCGGCGGACGGCCCCGACGACGCCCGCATCCGTGCGGGTCGCGGGCACGTCGCCGGGCGACCGGCGGATCCGGTGTCAGGTCCGCCCGGCGGTGGACTCCCGTACCTTCAGGGCCCACTCGTGCCGCCGCACGGCTCCGGGCTCGGCCGATCCCGCCAGCAGATCGCTGAGCAGGGCCGCGCACGCGCGCCCGTACTCCGACGGGCGCAGGTCGACCGCGGTGACCCGGGTGCCGGAGCCGCGTGTCGCCGCTCCGTCGACGCAGGCGGCCACCAGCAGGTCCGCCCCGACCCGGAGGCCTGCCCGTGCTGCGGCCGCCAGCACGCCCGGAACGGCGCCGTCGGGGGCGCACACCACCGCGTCCGCGCCGGAGGCGCCGCCGATCAGGTCGGCGGTGGCCGCCTCGGCCTCGGCCGGCGTCGTCGCGAACGGCACCGTCCGCACGGTCACCTCGATGCCCTCGCGCCGGCTCCAGGCATCGGCGGCCGTCCGGAGCGCGGCGGCCCAGTCGGAGCCGGGACCGGGTGCGAGCAGCGCCGGGCGCCGGGCGCCGCGCTCCGCCAGGTGGTCCAGCAGGGCGACCAGGGAGGCGGCGTTGTCGCACACCACGGCACCGCTCGGCGCGACGCCCCCGCCCAGGTAGCGCTCACCGGTGACCACCGGGACGCCCGCGCCCAGCAAATCGGGCACCGCCGGGTCGTCGACCTCGGGATCGATCACCAGGAGGCCGTCCACTCGCGCTGCGAGCCCTGCGCCGGCCGCCGTGCCGGGTGCGAGCAGGACGAGGTCCAGCCCGTCCTCCCTGGCCCGCTCGACCGCCCCGAACGCCAGGTTCATGTAGTAGTCGAGGCGGGTGGCGGTGCGCGGCAGGTGCAGGCCGATGGCGCCGGTGCTGGCGCGGCGCAGGCTCCGGGCCGCGGTGTTCGGCCGGTAGCCGAGTTCCCGGGCCACGTTCCGGATGTGCTCGCGGGTGGTCTCGGACACCCGGCCGGAGCCGCCGAGCGCGTTGGAGGCGGTGCTCTTGGACACCCCGGCCGCCCGGGCGACGTCGATCAGGGTCACGGAGCGGCTGGTCACAGCCCGGAAGTCTAGACCCAGTCCCGGCCCGGTCCCCGCTCCGAGGTGCCCCCCGTTGCTGGAACGTTCCAGCACTGCCTAGGATGCGCGGTGCTGGAACGTTCCAGCAGCACCGGCCGGCGCCCGGCCGGCGCGTCCGGAGGCGTGACCGCCGTGTACGCCCCTGCCCCACCCGAACACCCAGGAGGCACCCGCATGACGCGCGGATTCGACGTTGTGGAGACCGGCATCGCCGACCTCCGAGCGGCACTGGAGAAGGGCGAGACCACTGCGGTCGAGCTGCTCGACGCCTACCTCGCGCGGATCGAGGCCTACGACCGTCCCGGCACCGCCACCGCGCTCAACGCGATGGTCGTGATGAACCCGGACGCCCGCGCCGAGGCCGAGGCCTCCGACGCCCGCCGCGCACGCGGCGAGACGCTCGGCCCGCTGGACGGGATCCCGTACACCGCGAAGGACAGCTACCTCGCCAAGGGGCTCACCGCTGCCGCCGGTTCGCCGGCCTTCGAGCACCTGGTCGCCCAGCGCGACGCCTTCGCCATCGAGCGGCTGCGCGCGGGAGGGGCCGTCCTCATCGGCCTGACCAACATGCCGCCGATGGCAAACGGCGGCATGCAGCGCGGGGTGTACGGCCGCGCGGAGAGCCCGTACAGCGCCGACTGGCTCACCAGCGCCTACGGCTCGGGCTCGTCCAACGGTTCGGGCACCGCGACCGCGGCGTCGTTCGGCGCGTTCGGCCTCGGCGAGGAGACCTGGTCCTCGGGCCGGGCGCCCGCGTCGTACAACGCACTGTGCGCCTACACGCCCAGCCGGGGCGTGATCTCGGTGCGCGGCAACTGGCCGCTCGTCCCGACCATGGACGTCGTCGTCCCGCACACCCGCACCATGGCCGACCTGCTCGAACTGCTCGACGTCATCGTGGCCGACGACCCGGAGACCCGCGGCGACCTGTGGCGCGCCCAGCCGTGGGTGCCGCTGCCCGCGCCGTCGCAGGTGCGCCCCGCGTCGTACCCGGCACTCGCGCCCGCCGACGCCCCGGCGGCACGCGCCGCGCTCGCCGGCAAGCGCGTCGGCGTGCCCAGGATGTACATCAACGCCGACCCCGACGCCGGCACCAACCCCGACGGCGGCATCGGCGGCCAGACCGGGCAGCGGATCGACACCCGCCCCTCGGTGATCGCTCTGTGGGATGCCGCGCGCCGTGACCTGGAGGCCGCCGGCGCCGAGGTGGTCGAGGTCGACTTCCCCGTCGTGTCGAACTACGAGTCCGACCGGCCCGGCGCGCCCTCGCTGCTCACCCGCGGTCTGGTCGGCCGGGACTTCCTCACCGTCGAGATCGAGGATCTGTCCGCCTGGGCGTGGGACGACTTCCTGCGCGCCAACGGGGACCCGGAACTGGCCTCCCTGGCCGAGGTCGACGGCGACCGCATCTGGCCCAAGCAGCAGGGTGAACTCCCCGACCGGTACGCCGGGTTCGACGACACGATCGCCGACTACCCGCGCTTCGTGCGCGAGCGCCCGTACGCGTCCTTCACTGACATGCCGCACCTGGAGCAGGGGCTCCGCGGGCTGGAGGAGACGCGCCGGGTCGACCTGGAGGAGTGGATGGACGGCCTGGGCCTGGACGCCGTGGTGTTCCCTGCGGTCGCCGACGTGGGTCCGGCGGACATGGACGTCCACGAGGCGTCCGCCGACCTCGGCTGGCGCAACGGCGTCTGGGTCGCGAACGGCAACCTGGTGCCCCGGCACCTCGGCATCCCGACGGTGACCGTGCCGATGGGCACCATGGCGGACATCGGCATGCCCGTCGGTCTGACCTTCGCGGGCCGTGCCTACGACGACAACGCACTGCTGGCCCTGGCCGCGGCCTTCGAGGCGACGGGCGACCGCCGGACCGAGCCGTCCCGCACCCCGCGGCTCGCGGCGGAGTGACGACGTGGCCCGTCCGCCGTCGTCCTGGTACCGGCCTCAGGACGACGGCGGACGAGCCCGTCGAACCGCAGCCACCCCACCGTCCGACGACGTGACGCCGGAGGCGAACCGCCGCCGGGGTCGGGGTCAGAACGCCGCGCGCAGCGCCGGCAGCAGGGTGGCCTCGGCCCAGTCGAGGAACGCGGGCTGACTGGCGCCGCCGACCTGCACGAGGGCGACCTCCCCGAAACCGGCGTCGACGAACGGCCGTACCGCCTCGACGAAGTCCTCGACCCGGTCGCCGCACGGGATCGCTCCGGCGACGTCGTCGGGGCGGACGAACCGGCTCGCGGCGGCGAAGCCCGCCGTCCCGGGCAGTTCGGCGTTGACCTTCCAGCCGCCGCCGAACCAGCGGAACTGCTCGTGGGCCCGTCGAACGGCGCTCTCCCGGTCCGCGTCCCAGCACACCGGCAGCTGGCCCACCGCCGGCTTCCCCGACCCGCCGTGCTCCGCGAAGCCGTTGATCAGCGACGGGTCGGGCTCGACGGCGATCACCAGGTCGGCCAGCCGGCCGGCCAGTTCGCAGGAGTCGGGCCCCGAGACCGCGACCCCGATCGGGGGTGCCTGCTCCGGAAGGTCCCACAGGCGGGCGGCCTCGACGTCGAAGTGCCGGCCGTGACGCGTGACGTATCCGCCGTCGAAGAGCGCCCGGATGATCTGCACCGCCTCGTCGAGCATCGACAGCCGCACCGGCGCCGCGGGCCAGCCACGACCGACCACGTGCTCGTTGAGGTTCTCGCCGCTGCCCAGACCGAGCCGGAAGCGGCCCTCCGACAGCAACTGCACCGTCGCGGCCTTCTGCGCCACCACCACGGGGTGGTAGCGGAACGTCGGGCAGGTCACGTAGGTCATGAGCGGGATCCGGGAGGTGGCCTGCGCGGCGGCACCGAGCACCGCCCACGCGTACGGGGCGTGGCCCTGTTCGTCCAGCCACGGGAAGGAGTGGTCCGAGATCACCGAGAAGTCGAAGCCGACCTGCTCGGCGCGTACCACGTCCGCGACCAGATCACGGGGGCCGCGCTGCTCGGTCATCATCGTGTATCCGATTCTCACCATGACCCGCGCCTGCCCCGATCACGGCAGGCGTCACGCCGGGCGGCACATCCTGGACCGTCCCGGCACGCCACGGAAGGCGCCCCGACGAGAGTGCCGCCGCTGTCTCCGGCCGCCCGGGCGGGAGACACGCCGGGCGGCAGCCCTCCCGGAGCGGAGCCGGATCGGAGCGCCCCCGGCCGCCGCCCTCCGCCGCGGCCACACCGCACCGCCGCCCCGCTCCGACCGGCGTTCCGCACTCCGGTCCCGTGGCGGGCTCGTCGGCGCCGACTGCCGGGCCGACCTCCCGGTCAGACCGGCGCGGCGAGTCGCAGCTCGACGCCGACCACGCCCGGCACGGAGCGCACCAGGCGTTCCAGGAGGGGCGCGGAGACGGGGTCCGTCAGCTCGCCCGTCAGGGTGATCCGGCCGTTCTCGGAGCGGACGTCGGTGTCCGCCACGGCGATCGGCCCGAGGGTGGCGACCAGTTCGAAGCGGACCCGGTCGGCGAGCTCCCGGTCGTCGCCAAGGTAGACCTTCAGCAGGTCTCCCCGGCTGACGATGCCGACCAGGTAGTCCTCCTCGTCGACCACCGGGAGCCGCTTGAAGTGGCCGCGGGCCATCGTCCGGGCGGCCTCGTTCAGGGGGCTGCCGGGGTGCACGGTGACCGCGGGGACGGACATCATCCGCCCGGCGGTCAGCGCGTCGGCGCGCTCGGCGTCGCGGTCGCGCGCGGTGAGCAGGTCGGCCTCGGAGACCACGCCGATCACCCGGCCGTCGCCGGTCAGCACGGGGACGGCGCTGACCTGCCAGCGCTGCAGGGTCTCGGCGACCTCGCGGAAGTCGGCGTCGCGGCCGACGGCGACCACGGCGTGGGTCATGACGTCGGCGACGACGCTCGGTGTGCTGGTCATCGTGGCCTCCTACGACGCCGCGCGGTAGGCGCGGGGGTGTTCCAGGGCCTGCTCGGTGTCGTCATCGAGCCAGTCGAGGGTGGGGTGGACGGCGACCACGCCGTCCACGGCGCGGCAGAGCTGCTCGGCGATCGGGATCAGGCTGCGGCGCGGCAGCCGACCCTGAAGGGTGACCACGCCGTCCTGCACCGTCACGCGGACGTCGCCGGGAGCGACCCACAGCGTCCGGCCGAGCACGTCGTGGATGATCTCGTCGCGGATGGCCGCGTCGTGGCGCAGGAAGACCTCCAGGAGGTCGCGGCGGCTGACGATGCCCACCAGGCGCCCGATCTCGTCGACCACGGGCAGCCGCTTGACCTTGTGCTTGTCCATGGCGCGGGCGGCCTCGGGGACCGACCAGCCGGGGCGGGCGGTGACGGCCGGGCTGGTCATCAGCCCGCCGGCCGTCTCGGCTTCGGCGCGGGCGCGGTCCTTGGCGTCCAGCCAGCGGCCGGGGTGGCGGCCCTCCGGGTCGGGCAGGACGGCCTCCTTGCGGATCAGGTCGGCCTCGGACACCATGCCGAGCGGTCGGCCCTGGTCGTCGACGACCGGGATCGCCGTGATGTCGTTGCGGTGGAACAGCGCGGCGATCTCCTTGAACGGCGTTTCGGGCCTGGCGGTGACGACCTCATGGGTCATCACGTCGTTGACGCTGCGGTGCTGCATCGTCCTCACTCCTCCTCCGGTGGTCCCGCTCTCACTGTGCGCCCGTCGCCGAGGGGCGCACAGGGCCGGACGGTCCACGCCGCAGGGTCGCTTCGGCCCAGGACACCGTCGCCCGGGCGGGGACGACGGGAGAACCCGCACCCCGGAGGCGGCCAGGAACCCGCACCCCGGAGGCTGCCAGGAACCCGGACGGTGGGAGCGGCGGATGACGGCCGCTCCCGGCCTGCTCGTGCGGCGGCGGACCCGGGTCCGTCCTGGAGACGGTGCCGGGTCGCACGAGGGGAAGCCGCCGGCGGCCCCGGTGTCGCGGGGATGCCGCGCATCACGTCGTCCCCGTCCCCTCGGCGGCCGCGGGGCGCCGGAGCCGCCGCAGGTAGGGGTCGAAGGACGCACGGCGTTCGAGGCGTACCCGTGCGTCCACGCACACGGCACCGTCCGGGCGGACGATGACGGGGTTGAGGTCGGCTTCGACCAGCTCCGGGAAGTCCTCGGCGAGCAGGGACAGCCGGGTGAGGACGGACCGCAGCGCGGCGAGGTCGACCGCCGTGCCACCGTGCTGTCCCAACAGCAGCGGAGCGCTGCGGAGTTCGGTCACCATGGTGGTCAGGTCGCGCTCGCTGAGCGGGGCGAGCCGGGCCACCCGGTCGTCCAGCACCTCGGTGGCGGTGCCGCCGAGGCCGAGCACGATCAGCGGGCCGAAGACCTGGTCCTGGACCACGCCCGCGAGCAGTTCCACTCCGGGGGCGGCCATCGGCTGGACCACCGCTCCGGCCAGCTCGTCGCCGAAGCGCCGCGTGAACTCCCGGTAGGCGGAGCGAACTTCGGCGTCGTCGGTCAGGCCGGTGCGGACAGCGCCGGCAGCGCTCTTGTGGACCTGCCCGGGCCAGTACGCCTTCAGGGCCACCTTCCCCTCGTGCCCGAGCCTGCGCAGGGCGGTGGCGGCGGCGGAGGCCGTCGGCTCGTCGCGGGCCCACACCGTGGTGGTCAGCGGCAGCCCGTAGGACTCCAGCAGGTCGGCGGTGGACAGCGGGTCCAGCCACCCACCCCCGGGGTGGGCGGTCAGGTGACCGTCGACCAGGCTGCGGACGGTGCGCCGGTCGCAGTCCGGGGCCTGGACGGGTGCGGAGGGCGGTTCGGCCAGCCATCGGGCGCGGTCCCGGGCGTGTGCCAGGGCGCGGGCGGCTGCCACCGGGTCCGAGTAGGCCGGCAGGGCGCCGCCGTCGGCGCAGATGCGGTACTGGACGGGCACCTGCTGGTCGAGGAGCACGGCGACGAGCGGGACGCGGCGGTGAGCCGGGCCCTCCACCAAGGCGTACACCGGGTCCTGGCCGGTGGAGGCTCCCAGCGCGGTCGGCACCAGGCACACCAGGATGGCGTCGATGGCCGGTTCGTTCTCCAGCGCTCGGAGGAGGTGGGTGAGTTCGAGCGGGTTCACCGCGGCAGTGGTGTCCACCGGGTTCCGGACGGAGGCGCCGGGCGGCAGCACCTTGCCGAGTTCTGCCGGGAGTTCCGGCAGTTCCAGTCCCGCTTCGGCGCAGGCGTCGGCGGCCAGGATGCCGATGCCGCCCGCGTTGGACACCACGGCCACCGCCCCGCGGGGCGCCGGCGGCGGCTGGGCGTGCAGCAGGGCGGCGGCCTCGACGAGTTCGTCGACGCTGCGGGTCGCGGTGATGCCGGCCTGCCGGAACAGCGCCTCCCTGGTGACGGTGGGGGTGGCCGCGGCCGCGGTGTGCGAGGCCGCGCCCCGTCGACCGGCCGTGGAGCGGCCGGCGTCGACGGTGAGCACCGGGATGGTGCGGGTGACGCGCCGGGCGGTGCGGGCGAAGGCGCGGGGGCTGCCGAAGGATTCCAGGTGCAGCAAAGCGAGGTCGGTGCGGCCGTCCGACTCCCACCACTGGAGCAGGTCGTTGCCGCTCACGTCGTACTTGTCGCCGAGCGAGACGAAGCTGGACACCCCTACGCCCAGCCAGGCCAGCCGCTGCAGCAGGGCGATCCCCACGCCGCCGCTCTGCACGGCCACGCCGGCGGTGCCGGGCCGGGGGAAGGCGCCGCCGAACTCGGCGTCCAGGCGGACGGCGGGATCTGTCTGCGCCATGCCCAGGCTGTTCGGGCCGACCAGGCGCATGCTGTGGCGGCGACAGGCCAGCACCAGCCCTCGGGCCTCCTGGGCACCGAGGCCCGAGGTGAGCACCACCAGTGCCCGGACCCCGGCGGCGCCGCACTCCTCGGCGACACCGGGGACGGCGCCGGCGGGCACGGCCAGCACGGCGAGGTCCGGTACTTCGGGCAGCGCCCGGACCGACGGGTAGGCGGGCTCGCCGTCGAGCTCACCGGCGTGCGGGTTGACCGCCCGGACCGGGCCCGCGAAGCCGCCCTGCCGGATCTTGTGGAGGACGGTCCGACCGACCGAACCGGGCCGCCGGGACGCCCCGACGACGGCGACCGAGGCCGGGCGCAGCAGGGCGGTCAGGCTCGCGACGTCGGCTCGGCGGCCGCGCTCGTCCACGGCGGAGCGGTAGCGCTCGTCGCGCTCGTCCAGGGGTACCCGGACCCTGACCTCGCCCTGCCGGTACCGGCGCTCGACGGGCAGCCCGAGGTGGGCGAAGACCCGGTGGACGGCCCGGTTGCCGGAGAGCGTGTCGGCCTCGAAGAAGCGGACGCCGGCGGCGCGGGCGGCGTGCACCAGGTGTTCCAGCAGCAGGGTGGCCACACCCCGGTGGTGCCAGCGGTCGGCCACCGCGAGGGCCAGCTCCGCGGTCTCCGGCTGCTCGTCGAGCGGCTCGCAGTCCGCCTCGCCGATCAGCTCACCGCCCGCCCAGGCGCCGAGAGCCAGCAGGCCGGTGCGCGGCGGCCCGCACAGCCGGTCGGCCGCCTGCTTCGGCGCGTTGCGGCTGACCCCGAAGAACCGCATCCGGAGACTGTCCTCCGACATCCCTTCGGCGTGCAGCTCCAGCACCGCTCCGTGATCGTCCGGGCCGAGCGGCCGGATCCCGACGGTGGTGCCGTCGGCCAGCAGGGCCTCGGCGGTGGTCCGCGGCGGGTGGACGGTGGACATGGGCACACCTCCTGTCTCCGTATCCAGCCTGGGCGCCCGCCTCGCCCCCTCGAAAGGGCCGACCGGCCCCGTAGGTCGTCAGGATGCCCGTCGCGGGCCGCCGCGCGTGCCATGGCAGCAGCGCGGGCTCCGGGGCTCCGCACGGCTCCCCGAGCGTGTTCGTCCGATGGGCCGGGCGGGCCGGGTACCGGGACCGATCGGCCCCAGCGGGAGCCGGTGCTCCGGTGGTGCCATGGAGGGTGGGCGGACGGCCGGGCTGCGGCCGGCCCCGTGCGGACCGAGGGAGGACGGCATGAGAGCCGCCGTGGGAGACCGCATCATCGTCCAGGGCACCCGGCCGGGCGCGACCCGCAGGGACGGCGAGATCGTCGGCCTGCACCACCCGGACGGCAGCCCGCCGTACGACGTGCGCTGGTCGGACGACGGCCGGGTGACGGAGTACTTCCCCGGGCCGGACACCCGGCTCCATCACTTCGAACACCCTCCGGGGAACGCCGCGGCCGTGGCGCCCCGGCCGCACCGCCACGCCGACTGACATGTCCCACGCCGGGAGCGTCGCCACCCACGCCCTCGCCCGGGGCCTCGGCCCCGCGCCGGACGGGGAAGCCGCGGACGGGGCCGCGGGACCGGGATGACGGGGCGGGTCGGTCCGCGCAGCGGGTTCCGGCCGTGCCCCGCGCGGGACCGGGCCCGCCGGCTCGGTCCCGCGCGGCCTGCTGCACGGCGTCCACCGCCCGGTCGTGACGGTGCCGGCCTCGTCCGACCGAGACGGGCGCGCACGGCCGGAGAGACACTGGCCGGAGACCCTGGCCGGAGACCCTGGCCGGAGGCCGAGGATGGAGCGAACGGATCCGAGGACGGAGTGAACGGATGTCCGACGGAGGAGACGGCACGTACCGTGCGCTGATCGCAGAGCTCGCCGGTCTGGTCCGGCTGGCGCACGAGGCACTGCGCGGCGCGACGGCTGCACTGGCGGACCCGGTGGGCCCCGGCGCCGCGGTCCCGGTGGCCGAGAAGGCCCTGGCCGAGCTGCGCTCCCGCATCGAGGAGGACGCCGCCGGGGCTCTCGGCGGGCGGGCCGGGGTCGTCGCCGCCGTCCACGTGGGCACCGAGGTGGAGGCCCTCGGGCAGCTCGCCCAGCGGCTGCTGGAGGCGGGCTGGGCCCGCCGGGAACGGGAACCGGTCGGAGAACACCTGCGGCGCCCGCTGTGCGGCATCGCCGACGCGGCCCTGGAGACGGTCGCGAGGGCGGCCGACGTCCTGGAGTCGGCAGCGCCCGAGAGCGTCGCGGACGTGCTGACGGAGCTGCACGAGGTCGGGCAGCGGCAGCGGCTGCTCTATGAGCTGCTGCTCCGCGAGGAAGGGACGGACCTCGTCGACGTGGCCGACCTCGTGCTGTTGTCCTGCTGCTACCAGCAGTGCGCCGACCGGGCCGGGGCGATCGTCCGCCACTCCGTGCTGTTCTCGCACGCCGGCGTCTGAGGCCTACGGGAGGCCCGCGACGGCGGTCGCCTCCCTCAGCAACCGGCTGGTCGGTCCGTGCCGTACGGCGCCCCGGTCGGTCACCAGCATCGGGCCGAGGACCGGGTCTCCCGCGAGCGGCCCGCCGCGCGCGAGCCGTTCGAGGAGCGCCAGGACGTTGTGGGCGTAGGCGCGGGAGGCGGTTCCGGGCGCCTGGGCGGCGAGTTCCCCGGCACCGATCACGGTGACCCCGTCGCCCACCAGTGTGATGGTGTCCGGCAGGGCGCCTTCGACGCTGCCGCCGTCCGGACCGGTCGCCAGGTCCACCACGACCGACCCGGGACGGAGCCGTGCGACGGTCTCCGTGCGGAGCAGGACGGGCGTGAAGCCCGGCCGGGACAGGGTGGACACCACGACGTCGTACCGGACGGCGGCCCCGGCGAGCCCGGGCACCCACGCCGGAAGCTCGCGGTCGAGGGCCGCCCACAGCTCCCGGTCGTCCGCCACCGGACGCAACCCGGGCAGCTCCAGCAGGACCGCCCCGACGGCGCCGGCCGCCGCCCGCTCGGGGTCGCGCAACTCGACCGCGTCGACCTTCGCACCCAGGCGGCGGGCGGTGTCGATCGCCTGGAGCCCCGCGTGTCCGGCCCCGATTACCAGGACCCGGACCGGGGCGAACCAACCGTCCGCCGTGCCCCAGGGCGGCAGGCAGCGGTCCAGCCGGACGGCGGCGAGCAGCACGGCTCGGTAGCCGGCCACCCTGGCCTGGGAGGCCTCGGCGTCCACGGGGTACGCGGCGGACAGGCAGGGCGCCAGGTCGAGGCCGATCGCCGTCACGCCTCGTTCCGCCCACTTCCGCACCAGGTACGGAATCCGCTGCGGTCGCAGCAGTGCGGCCAGCACCTGTCCGGGCCGCAGGTCGCGGTCCGGGTCGACGTTGGGCGGGTGGACGCCGAGCAGCACGTCCGAGCGGCCCAGTAGCTCGGCGCGCCGGGCCACGACGGCCCCCGCAGCGCGGTAGTCGGCGTCGTGGTGGCCGGCCAGGGCACCGGCGCCGGGTTCGACCAGCACCGTCGCGCCGAGGCGGGCCACGGCGGGAACCAGGTCCGGTACGAGGGCCACCCTGCGCTCGCCGGGTGACGTCTCCCGCAGAACCCCCACTGTCGTGGCCGTCATCGCCACCTCCAGGTCACCCTCCATGCCCAGTATGTTCCGTTTGCCCGGGTGGTTCGCCCGGTCGGATACTCGTGCGCAGGGCCACTCGCGCGCGGGACGCCAAGCGGCACGGCGGAGGGAGCCGGTCATGGCATCCAGGGGCTGGCAGTTCTGGGTGGACCGGGGCGGGACCTTCACCGACGTCGTGGCCCTGGCGCCGGACGGCCGGCTGACCACGCACAAGCTGCTCTCGCACGATCCGGCCCGCTACCACGATCCCGCCGTGGCGGGCATCCGGGCGCTGCTGCCGCCCGACGCGGATGTCGGAACGGACGTCGAAGCGGTCCGGATGGGCACCACGGTGGCGACGAACGCCCTGCTGGAGCGCACGGGCGAGCCGACCGTCCTCTGCATCACCCGCGGGTTCGCGGACGCGCTGCGGATCGGCTACCAGAACCGGCCGCAGATCTTCGCCCGCGAGATCGTGCTGCCCGAGCCCCTGTACACCCGGGTGGTCGAGGTGGACGAGCGGGTCACCGCCGACGGCGAGGTGCTGCGCCCGCCAGACCTGGACCGGCTCGCCGAGGACCTGCGCGACTGTCTGCGCGACGGCGTCCGCTCCGTCGCCGTGGTGTGCCTGCACAGCTATCTCCACCCGGCGCACGAGCAGGAGATCGGACACCTCGCCGAGCGGCTCGGCTTCGAACAGGTGTCGTTGTCCAGCGAGGTGAGCCCTCTGATGAAGGTGGTGCCGCGGGGGGACACGGCTGTGGTCGACGCCTACCTGAATCCCGGTCTGCGCCGTTACGTGCGACAGGTGGCTGACGAGCTCGCCGGGGTCCGGCTGATGTTCATGCAGTCCAACGGCGGCCTGGCCGAGGCCGGCCACTTCCGGGGCAAGGACGCGATCCTCTCCGGTCCGGCCGGCGGCATCGTGGGCATGGTGCGGATGTCGGGGCTGGCCGGGTACGACAGGGTGATCGGCTTCGACATGGGCGGCACGTCCACGGACGTGTCGCACTTCGCCGGTGAGTACGAGCGGGTGGTGACCACCCAGGTCGCCGGCGTGCGACTGCGGGCGCCGATGCTCGCCATCCACACCGTGGCGGCGGGCGGCGGCTCCGTTCTGCGCTTCGACGGCGAGCGCCTGCGGGTCGGCCCGGACTCGGCCGGCGCGGATCCCGGCCCGACGTCCTACCGGAACGGCGGGCCGCTGACCGTCACCGACGCCAACCTGCTGCTCGGCCGGATCCAGGCCGAACACTTCCCGCACGTCTTCGGGCCGGCGGGCGACCAGCCGCTCGACCGGGAGCTGACCGAGCGCCGGTTCTCCGAACTGTCCGACCGCATCGGCGGCATGTCGGCCGAGGAGGTCGCCGAAGGGTTCCTGCGGATCGCCGTCGGCAACATCGCCAACGCGGTCAAACGCATCTCCGTGCAGCAGGGTCACGACGTCACCCGCTACGCACTGACCACCTTCGGGGGTGCGGGCGGGCAGCTCGCCTGCCCGGTGGCCGAGGCGCTGGGGATCCGCACCGTACTCGTCCCGCCGATGGCCGGGGTGCTGTCCGCGCTCGGCATCGGCCTGGCCGACACCACCGTGCTGCGCGAGCACGCGGTCGAACGGCCGCTGTCGGACTCGGAGATGGGCGACGTACGGGCCAGGGCGGACGAACTGGCCGCAGCCGCAACCCACGAGCTGCTCGACCAGGGTGTCCCTGAGGACCGGATCCGGCTGACCCGGCGGGCGCGGCTGCGTTACCAGGGCACCGACACCACGATCGGCGTCGCGCTGGGCGACCCTGCGGACATGCGGGAGGAGTTCGAGAGGCGGCACCGGGCCACGTACTCCTTCCTGATGGACCGCCCGCTCGTGATCGAGGCCCTCGCCGTCGAGGGAACCGGGCTCACCGAGCAGCCCGGACTCGACGCCCTCTTCCCGGAGGCCGGGCGACCCGCGCGGCCTGCCACGGTGTCCCTCCGCACCGGCGGCGAGTGGCGCCGGGTCCCGCTGCTGGAACGCGAGTCGATGCGGGCGGAGGCCACCGTCACCGGCCCTGCCGTGATCGCCGAGGCCAACGCCACCACCGTCGTGGACGACGGCTGGCAGGCGACGGTCACCTCCGCCGGGCACCTCCTCGTCGAACGGCTCCGGGCCCCGGTCGAGGAGGCGGTCCCCACCGCCGCCGACCCCGTTCTCCTGGAGGTCTTCAACAACCTCTTCACCGCCATCGCCCAACAGATGGGCGCCCGGTTGGAGTCCACCGCCCAGTCGGTCAACATCAAGGAGCGGTTGGACTTCTCCTGCGCCCTCTTCGACCCGGACGGAAACCTCGTCGCCAACGCCCCGCACATCCCGGTGCACCTGGGATCGATGGGCACCACCGTCAAGGAGGTGATCCGCCGCCGCGGCCCGAAGCTGCGCCCCGGCGACACCTACGCGGTCAACGACCCCTACCACGGCGGCACGCACCTGCCCGACATCACCGTGGTGACGCCGGTCTTCGACCCAGACGGGCGGGACGTCCTCTTCTTCGTCGCCTCCCGCGGCCACCACGCCGAGATCGGCGGCATCACCCCCGGTTCGATGCCCGCCGGCAGCCGGACCATCCACGAGGAGGGCGTGCTCCTCGACGACTGGCCCCTGGTGGTGGACGGGCGACTTCGGGAGGCGGAGACCCTACGACTGCTCACCGGGGCGCCGTACCCCTCCCGCGACCCGGACACCAACCTCGCCGACCTGCGCGCCCAGATCGCCGCCAACCGCAAGGGCGTCGACGAGGTGAACGCGATGATCGACCACTTCGGCCTCGACGTCGTCCAGGCCTACATGCGCCACGTCCAGGACAACGCCGAGCAGGCCGTCCGGCGGGCCATCGACGGCCTCACCGGCGGCGCCTACCGCTACGAGACCGACTCCGGCGCCGTGATCGCCGTCGAGGTCCGGGTCGACCGCGGACAGCGCACCGCCACCGTCGACTTCACCGGCACCTCACCCCAGCTCGACAGCAACCTCAACGCCCCCTCCGCCGTCGTCACCGCCGCCGTGCTGTACGTCTTCCGCACCCTCGTCGCCGAGGACATCCCGCTCAACGACGGCTGCCTGCGCCCACTGCGGATCGTCGTGCCGCCCGGCTCGATGCTCGACCCGGCCTACCCGGCCGCCGTCGCCGCCGGCAACGTCGAGACCTCCCAGGCCATCACCGGCGCCCTCTACGCCGCGCTCGGCGTCCAGGCCGAGGGGTCGGGCACGATGAACAACCTCAGCTTCGGCAACGAGCACCACCAGTACTACGAGACCATCGCCTCGGGCTCCGGCGCAGGGCCGGGCTTCCATGGAGCCGACGTCGTGCAGACCCACATGACCAACTCCCGCCTGACCGATCCCGAGGTCCTGGAGTGGCGCCTGCCCGTGCTCGTCGAGGAGTTCGCCGTCCGCCCGGGCAGTGGCGGCCACGGCCACCGGCACGGCGGCGACGGTGCGCTGCGCCGGCTGCGCTTCCGCGAGCCGATGACCGTCAGCATCCTGTCCGGCCACCGCCGCGTCCCCCCGTACGGCCTGGCCGGCGGCTCACCGGGAGCGCTCGGGGGCAACCGCGTCCTGCGCCGCGACGGCACCACCGAGGCCCTGCCCGGCTGCGGCAGCGCCGATCTCGAGGCCGGCGACGTCCTCGAGATCCGCACCCCCGGAGGCGGCGGCTACGGGAGCCCGTCGTGACCCCGTCCGGTCCCACATGCGGACCGCGAGGTCCGGCCCGATCCGGGTGAGCGGCAGGCCGCTCCGCTCCTGAGGACGCCGGCGCCGGTCCGTCGTCGTGGACGGCTCTCCGCCGGCTCCACCGGCGGCCCGGAAGACGGGTTCCTCGCTCCCGGCCGGGGCCGAACGGCCCAGGACGCGGTGACCGACAGGGCCGGTACCCCGGGGGCGAACGCCCCCGCGCGCGACCGCCCGTCCGGAGGGACAGTGGCATGGACGGAGTCCTCGGCGTGTCCGGCGCCGCGAGGGCACCCTGCGAGCGCGCCCGGAGGCAGCCATGCGCCGCGTCATCCGTTTCCGCGACCTCGGCCGGGAGGACGTCGGCCTGGTCGGAGGCAAGAACGCCTCGCTGGGCGAGCTGATCACCGCGCTGGGCCCCGCCGGGATCCGCGTGCCGGACGGCTTCGCCACCACCGCCGACGCCTACCGCGAGCTGCTCGACACCGGAGGCCTGCGCGAGCGGATCGCCGAACACGTCGGCCGGCTTCACGAGGGCGCCCCGCTGCCCGGGGTCGGCGCGGCGATCCGGTCCGCCGTGCTGGCCACTCCGCTGCCCGCCGCCCTCGAACGAGACGTCCTGGAGGCGTACGGCCACCTCGCACGCGGGGCCGGGCGGACGGACCCGGACGTGGCGGTGCGCAGCAGTGCCACCGCCGAGGACCTGCCGGAGGCGAGCTTCGCGGGGCAGCAGGAGACGTTCCTGAACGTCCGGGGGCCCGCCGCCCTGCTGGACGCATGTCGGCGCTGCTTCGCCTCGCTGTTCACCGACCGGGCGATCGACTACCGCGAGCGGATGGGCTTCGACCACCTCTCCCTCGCGCTGTCGGTCGGCGTCCAGCTGATGGTGCGCTCGGACCTCGCGGGCGCGGGGGTGGTGTTCACCCTGGACACCGAGACCGGGTTCCCCGGCGTGGTGGTCGTCAGTGCCGCGTGGGGGCTCGGCGAGACCGTGGTGAGCGGCCAGGTGGACCCGGACGAGTACACGGTGTTCAAACCGGTGCTCAAGGACCACCGCCTCGACCCCGTGGTCCAGGTGCAGCTCGGCGCGAAGCGCCGCAAGGCCGTGTACGGCGAGGACGGCTCGACCACGACCGTCGACACCGACGCCGACGAGCGGGCCCGTCCGGTGCTCGGGCAGGGCGACATCCGCACGCTGGCCGAGTGGGCGGTGGCCGTCGAGGAGCACTACGGCTGCCCGATGGACCTGGAGTGGGCCAAGGACGGCATCACCGGAGGGCTCTTCCTCGTCCAGGCCAGACCGGAGACGGTGCAGTCCCGCCGGCATGGCGAGGTGCTGCGGCGCTTCCAGCTGACCGGCACGGGCGAGCGGCTGGTGGACGGGATCGCCGTCGGCGAGGCGATCGGGGCCGGACCGGTGTGCGCGCTGGCCGAGCCGGTGGGTCTCGAACGCTTCCCGCAGGGCGCCGTCCTGGTCACCGGCATCACCGACCCCGACTGGGAGCCGCTGATGAAGCGGGCCTCCGCGATCGTCACCGACCACGGCGGCCGTACCTCGCACGCGGCGATCGTCAGTCGCGAGCTGGGCGTGCCGGCGCTGGTCGGCACCGGTACGGCGACCGAGGTGCTCACCGACGGGCAGGAGGTCACGGTCTCCTGCGCCGAGGGTGCGGAGGGGCACGTCTACCGGGGTCCCGTCGCCTACGAGGCCACCGAGACCGACCTCGGCTCGCTGCCGACCACCCGCACCAAGGTGATGCTCAACCTGGCCGACCCCGGCGCCGCGTTCCGCTGGTGGCGCCTGCCGGCGGACGGCGTCGGCCTGGCCCGCACCGAGTTCGTGGTCGCCCACCAGGTGCGCGTCCACCCGATGGCCCTGCTCCACCCCGAGCGGCTGTCCGCAGGGGACCGGCGGCTCGTCGAGGAACTGACCTACGGTTACCCGGACCGGGCCGACTACTTCGTCGACCGCTTCGCCCACGGCGTCGCCCGGATCGCCGCCTCCCGCTGGCCGGACCCGGTCGTGGTGCGCACCAGCGACTTCAAGACCAACGAGTACGCCAGGCTCGTCGGCGGCGCACCCTTCGAGCCGGTGGAGGCCAACCCGATGATCGGCTGGCGCGGGGCCAGCCGCTACTACGACCCCGGCTACCGTGAGGGCTTCGCCCTCGAATGCCGGGCACTGCGCCGGGCGCGGGACGAGCTCGGGCTGACCAACGTGGTCGTGATGATCCCCTTCTGCCGCACCCCGGAGGAGGCCGACCGGGTCCTCGCGGTGATGGCCGACAACGGGCTGACGCGCGGTGCGAACGGCCTGCGGGTCTACGTGATGGCGGAGATCCCGTCGAACGTCCTGCTCGCCGACCGGTTCGCCGAGCGCTTCGACGGGTTCTCGATCGGCAGCAACGACCTCACCCAGCTCACCCTCGGCATCGACCGCGACTCCGGCCTGCTCGCCCACGTCTTCGACGAGCGGAACCCGGCCGTCACGAAGAGCATCGAGTCCCTGATCGCCGCCGCCCACGCGGCCGGCCGCCGCGTCGGCCTGTGCGGTCAGCGCCCGAGCAACGACCCCGACTTCACCCGCTTCCTGGTCCGGGCCGGGATCGACTCGATCTCCGTCACCCCCGACAGCTTCCCCGCCGTCAAGTGTGCCGTGGCGGAAGCCGAGCGGGAAGGGTGACCACCGGCCGTACGAAGGTCGCCGGCAGTGCCACTTTGACCCGGCCGGCTCGACGGACGGGGGGACGATCAGGAGGCAGCGATGAACACGGCGGGACCCGTACCGGAGGCGACCGAGGGCTGGGTGGTGGACCACCCCGGGCCGATCGGGGCGCACCCGGCACCGCTGGCGTGGGAACGGCGTCCACTGGTCGAACCCGGGCCGCACGAGATCCTGTTGGAGGTGGAGGCCTGCGGCGTCTGCCGCACCGACCTCCACCTCGCGGAGGGGGACCTCCGCCCCCGGCTCACCCGGTGCACGCCCGGACACGAAGTGGTCGGGCGCGTACGGGCGGCAGGCACGGCGGTCGAAGGGTTCACCGTCGGGGACCGGGCCGGGGTGGCCTGGCTGGCCGGTACCTGCGGCCGCTGCGCCTACTGCCGGAGCGGGCGGGAGAACCTCTGCCCCGATTCGCGGTACACCGGCTGGGACCGGCACGGCGGTTACGCCGGGCACGTGACGGCCGACGCCCGCTTCGCCTACCCGCTGCCCGAAGGCCTGCCTGCCGAGGAACTCGCCCCGCTGCTCTGTGCCGGGATCATCGGCTACCGGGCCCTGGAGCGGGCCGACCTGCCGGTGGGCGGGCTCCTGGGCATCTACGGATTCGGCGCGTCCGCCCACCTGACCGCCCAGATCGCCCTCGCCCGGGGCGCCCGCGTGCACGTGTTCACCCGCGGTGCGAACGCACGGCACCTGGCACTGGAGCTCGGCGCCGGTTTCGCCGGTGACTCGTTCGACCCGCCCCCGGCACCGCTGGACGCCGCCGTCCTCTTCGCCCCGGTCGGCGAACTGGTGCCCGTGGCCCTTGCCGCCCTGGACCGCGGCGGCACGCTCGCCGTCGCCGGCATCCACCTCAGCGACATCCCGGCGCTGAACTACCAGCAGCACCTGTTCCAGGAGCGCACGCTGCGCAGCGTCACCGCCAACACCCGGGCCGACGGTCTGGCGTTCCTCGCGGAGGCGGCCCGCACCCGCCCGCTGGTCCACGTGACCCGCTACCCCCTGCGAGATGCGGACCAGGCCCTCGCGGACCTCGCCGCCGACCGCGTGACGGGAGTCGCGGTGCTCGTCCCGGAGTAGCGCAGTAGCGCAGTAACGGCATAGCGGGCCGGCGGAGCCGTGGAACTCCGCCGCCGCGGGGCAACGACCGCGCCACCCGGGGGACGAAGGAGCGGCAGTGTTCTGGCCCCTCGACCCCGGAGGAGCTCTCCGGTGCGGTCCTTCCCGGGCCCGGGCGTGTGGCGCTCGCGAGCCCGCGCCTTCCGCCCTACGTCGAGGCCATGACGCCTGGCCGGGCAAGCTGTTCCGCGGCGGTCCTGACGGCGTGGAGCGTGCCACGCAGGACGACGCCGACGCCGGGGGAGACGAGCGCCCAGTAGCGGCCGAAGCGGGTGTCGGACACGGGGTCGGTGCAGGCGGTCCGGGCCTCGTAGGTGAGCAGGGAGCGGTGGGTGCCGTAGGGGTGGACGACGAGAGCGGCCGCCATCTTCGCCCAGTCGGGCTCGTCGAAGCGCGTGAACTCCTGCGATCCGACCCGCCGCCACTCGATCGAGGCCTGCCAGGGCCTCCCGACCGCCCCGAAGACGAGCTCGCGGCCCGGATTCTCGCCGAGGGCCACCCAGGGCTGGTCGCCCCAGGGTTCCCCGGGGGTGTCGAAGAGGTCGGCCACCCGCAGCGTCGGCGGGGTCGGTTCGGCTCGGCCACGGAGCCGGTCCGGCAGTCCGCGTGCCCACATGGCCGCGTTGAGGAGCGGCGAGTGGACGGTGAGCAGGTCCAGGCTCCGGGCGGCCTCGTAGGTGACGGGCGGTGGGGCGGCGATCGCCACGCTCTCCAGACGGGAGTACCCGAACTCGGGCAGCACCCCGTCCAGGAGCAGCTGCGCACCAGGGGGATCGGCGGTCGAGTCGGCGCACATGGCGGCCTCCGGGGTTGTGCGGGCGTGGTCAGGCGGGCGTGCGGTCACGGGCGGGGTCGAGCCGCGTTCGCAGGTTGTGGAACTGGCGGACCTGCATGATGAGATGCGCGGGTTCGCCGAACAGCAGGGAGAGCAGCCAGGTCAACCGTCGCGGTCTGCTCGAGCCGCGGGTGCGGACCACCAGGCGGGTCCTGTCACCTGGGGCCGGCCGGAGGTGGAAGCCCCAGACGCCGTCCAGGTAGGCCCGGGGCGGTTGAGCGGACCCGACATCGAAGGAGTGCCCGGAGGGCAGCTCCAGGCTCGACCTCAGCACCAGCGTCCGCTCGGGTTCCACGAGTGCCACGGTGAACCAGGACCGGCCGTCCGGCGACGCGATCAGCCGCTGCCCCTCCTCCAGGCTCTGCCACTCGGGCACGATGGCGGTGGCGCTCGGTTCACCCATGCGATCCAGCCGGTCCCAGCTGTACCAGCCGGCCCGGTCGCCTCCCATCTGCACCAGCCAGGGCCAGACCTGCTCCGGTGGCGCCGGCAGGGTCGTGGCCATCGTCGAGGAACTCTCGGCATCGGGGACGAGATCATCGCCGGGATAGCCGCGGGCGACCTCGTCGGGGGTCGCGCCCCAGGTCAGCATCCTCGGTCGCAGGATCAGGCCGTGCAGGGCCAGGGCGACCACGGCGGATGTGACGGCGGCCGTCCCCAGGGCGATCCGGTGTCCGCTCATACGTCGAGCGTTGCTCTCCCGACCCGGTGACGCCACCGGACGGCGGAACGTCCGTGCCGGGCGCGGTCCGGGCGCGGCACGTGCCGGCCGTCCCGCGCGAGGCGTCCGCCGGTCGGAGGCGTTCGGCGTGGCCGGTCCCTGCGGGGGATCCGAGCGGGCGTTCCGCGACCTCGCGGCCCACAGGGTTCCGCGCCGGGGACCGCGCCACCGTGGGCGAAGCCTGGCCGGCCGGTCGCCGGGCAGCTCAGCGCCAGTCGGCCGGACCGCCCGGCGGGAGGTGCCGCGGCAGGCCGTCGGTCCAGTGCTTGGTGCCGTCGGGCAGGCCGGCGAGGGCCTCGACGCCGGGCTGCCCGGTGACCCAGGAGAGGGCACGGGCCGGGCCCATGGCGAAGGCCGCGGTGGTCCAGGCGTCGGTACGGGCGACGCCGATGCCCGGGTCGGTGACCAGGGTCAACGAGGCGAGACCGGTGCGGCCGGCCACTGAGCCGGCCGGGGGCCCACACCGCCTTCAGGGCCGCCCGATGCGGAAGCGGGTGGTCAGGGCGTCGGGGTCGATGATCGGTGCGGGGTAGCCGTGGGCGAACAGCCCCGGGCGGTGGACGGCGGGGCCCGGCAGATGGGCGAGTTCGGGGATCCAGCGGCGCACGTAGGCGCCATCCGGGTCGTAACGGTCGGCCTGGCGCAGCGGGTTGAGGATCCGGTTGGGCCGGGTGTCGGTGCCCGTGCCGGCCACCCACTGCCAGTTGAGCTGGTTGTTGGCCACGTCACCGTCGACCAGCAGGGAGAGGAAGTGGGCGGCGCCGATCCGCCAGTCCTGGTAGAGGCACTTGGCGAAGAAGCCCGCGGTGATCAGCCGGGCCCGGTTGGGCATCCAGCCCTCGTAGGCGAGCTGGCGCATGCCGGCGTCGACGATCGGGTAGCCGGTGCGGCCCTGCCGCCAGGCCTCGGTCTCCTCCTCGTCGTGGTGCCAGTGGTCGTCGTGGTCGCGGTAGTCCCGCCGGGCGGCGTCGGGGCGGGCGGCGAGGACCTGGTGGTGGAAGTCGCGCCAGGCGAGCTGACGGACGAAGGCCCGGGCGCCCTCGCCGTCGTGCCGCAGGGCGTGGGCGACGAGCTCCGTGGGGGAGAGACAGCCGAAGTGCAGGTACGGGGAGAGCCGGGAGGTGTCGTCCGCCGCGAGGTCGTCGTGGACGTCGGCGTAGGCGTCGACGTCCCAGGTCCGCCACCGGGCCCGCCCCGCGCTCTCGCCCCCTGGCGGCAACCCCGGGGAGGTGGTGCCACTCACCAGCAGGGTGTCGCTGTCGATGCCGCCCGGCGTGCGCAGCGCTCCGGGCACCGCCAGCACGGTGCGGCGCGGTGCCTCCTGCCAGGCCCGGTGGTACGGGGTGAAGACCGCGTAGTGGTCGCGGCCGACCGGGGTGATCCGGCCGGGCGGGACCACGGTCACGGAGGCCTCGTGGACGTGCAGCCGCTCGCCGAGGGCCTTGCGCAGCCGGACCTCCCGGCGGTGGGCGAAACCGGTCACGCCGGCGGCGACGTGCACCGTGGTGGCCCCGGTCTCGGCGGCCAACCTGGCGGTCTGTTCGGCGGCCTCGCCCCGGCGCACGGTCAGCCGGGAGCCGATGCCGCGCAGCGAGGCGTCCAGGTCGGCGAGGCAGTCCGCGAGGAACGCCTGCCGGTTGGGGGCGGCGAAGCCGGCGGCCTCGACCGCCGGATCGGACACGAACAGGGGGACGACCTGGTCGGCCGAGGTGTGCGCGGCGTGCAGCACGGGGTTGTCGTGCAGGCGCAGGTCCTGGGTGAACAGGGCGATCGAGACGGTCATGGAACGGACCTCGAGGACGACGGGACTTTCGGGCTTCGGCGGGGTGGCAGGGGCAGGAAGCCGCTGGTGCGGGCCGCGTAGTCGGCCCAGCCGGGCCGCTGGGCGCCCAGCCGGCGCTCCAGCATCGGCTTGCCGCTGCCGAACGCCAGCAGGTAGGTCATCAGTAGGGGGCTGAGCACGAAGGCCCAGCCGATCGGAGTGTCGGCGGCGAGCAGGAAGAGGCCCCACCAGACGCACGCGTCGCCGAAGTAGTTGGGGTGGCGGGTGTAGCGCCACAGGCCGCGGTCCATGATCCGGCCGCGGTTGGCGGGGTCGGCCTTGAAACGGGCGAGCTGCCAGTCCCCCACCGCCTCGAAGAACAGGCCGAGCGCCCACAGGGCGGTACCCGCCGCGGCGAGTGCGCCCGGGGGACGGGGGATGTACTGGGCCGCCTGGACGGGCAGCGAGACGAACCAGACGAGGGCCGCCTGCAGCAGGTAGACGATCCGCAGCGCGTACCGGGTGCGGGCCGCGCCCTCGGGGGCGCGGGCGAGCATTGCGGCGTAGCGCGGATCCTCCGGTGCGCCCCGGGAGCGCCACCAGATGTGTGCGGACAGGCGCAGACCCCAGACCACGACGAGCACGGTCGCGAGCAGTCGCCGCCCGGGGTCGCCGTGGCCGGCCGAGAGAAGGTAGCCACCGAGTGCGACCGCGGTGAACGCCAGGCCCCAGGCCACGTCCACACCGCGGTGACGGCCACGGCGCACCCCGACCGCGAAGGCCACGAGGAAGACGGCCAGGGACGCACCGGCGCTGACGGCCACGTTGAGGGCGAAGGCGTTGCCGTTCACGTCAGACCTCCGTTCCCGGCCCGGCGGACCGGGGATGCGTTCCCGCCACGGCGGGCGACCGCGACGGCACCTCCGCGGCACGGGGCGCTGAGCCGAACCGGGCTTCCGGGGGCTCCGGCGGCGCTCCGTCGAGCACGTCGCCCGGCCCCCCGGCGATCACCGCGGCGGTGCTCATGCCGTCACCTCCTCCCTGGTCAGGAGCAGCTGGTGGACGTCGAGGTAGCCGGTGCGGAAGCCGGCCTCGCAGTAGGCCAGGTAGAACTCCCACGTCCGCCGGAACACCTCGTCGAACCCGAGGCCGCCGAGTTGCGCGGACTGCTCGGCGAACCGCTCGCGCCACAGGCGCAGCGTCTCGGCGTAGTGGGGCCCGAACGCGTCGGTACGGGTGACCCGCAGCCGGGTGTGGCGCGCCGCGGTCTCCCGGATCGCGCGGACGGACGGGATCCGGCCGCCGGGGAAGATGTACTTGAGGATCCAGGTCTGGGTCCGGCTGCCGGCGAGCATCCGGTCGTGCGGCATCGAGATCGATTGCAGGGCGACCCGGCCGCCGGGGGCGAGGACCCGGTCGAGGGTGGCGAAGTAGTCCGGCCAGAACGGCCGGCCGACGGCCTCGATCATCTCCACGCTGACCACGGCGTCGTACACGCCCTCGGCGGCACGGTAGTCGCAGAGCCGGACCTCGGCGCGGTCGTCGAGCCCGGCACGGGCGATCCGGCGGCGGGCGAGGTCGAGCTGTTCCTCGGAGAGGGTGAGGCTGACCACGCGTGCGCCACGGGTGGCGGCACGCATGGCGAGTTCGCCCCAGCCGGTGCCGATCTCCAGCAGCCTGGTCCCGGGACCGACGCGGGCGAGATCGAGCAGGCGGTCGATCTTGCGGTGCTGGGCGGCGGGCAGCGCGTCCCAGCTCGCCTCCGGTGCGCCGCCGGGTGCCGTCGGGAAGATCGCCGATGAGTAGGTCATCGTCGGGTCGAGGAAGAGGGCGAACAGCTCGTTGGACAGGTCGTAGTGGCGGTGGATGTTGCGCCGGGCGTTCGCGATGGTGGGGAGGTCCGCCGCGGGCGGGCGCTGCACGTGGAACCGGCGCAGCCACTGCGTGCCGCGCGGCACCAGGGTCTGCGGTGCGGTGGCGAGTTCGGTGAGGAGGGCGACGAGGTCGGGGCTGTCCCAGTCGCCGGCCTGGTAGCCCTCGCCGAACCCGATCAGTCCGCCTTCGCCGAGCCGGTGCAGGAAGTCCCCGGGGCGGTGCACGCGCAGGACCGGAGTGCCGGGCGGGGCCGGTCGCCGGCGCCGGACGTCGGGGCGTTCGACGTGCAGGCCGCGGCGGGCCGCGATCCGCTGGAGCAGGCGGGCGGCGACGGCTGCGCGCAGCGGCACGTGCGGTACCCGGGCGACGTCCGGCCAGCGGGCGGGGTCGAGGACGGGTGTCGGCGTCGCGGTCGTCGGGACAGTGGTCGTCGGGGCAGTGGTCGTCGGGGCAGTGGTCGTCATCGTGCGGGGACCTCTTCCGGGGGCCGGGAGTTCTCGGTGGGGCGGGACGGGCGGGTCTTCGGGCGGGGGTGGACGGGCAGGCCGCTGAGCCACAGGCGGATCCCCCGGTAGCGGATGTGCAGGCTGACGGCCCAGGTGGCGAACGGATGGGTGAGGGCCGCGCGCAGCAGGGCCGCGGGGCCGGCCGGCCGGCCGGTGCCGCGGACGGTGGCGGTGAAGGCCCGGGAGGCCTCGCGTTCGAGGTGGACCGTCAGCCGCAGCCGCTCGCCCGGCTCGGGCAGCACCATCCGGTAGTGGCCGTCGACGGGGAAGAACGGCGAGACGTAGAAGTCCTTCGGAGTCCCGCCGTGGCCCGCGGGGTCGGGCGGAAGCAGGTAGCGGTGGCGGCCGCCGTAGGTGTTGTGGACCTCGGCGACCGTGCACAGTGGCCGGCCGGCCTCGTCGCGGCACCAGTACACGGTGAGCGGGTTGAACACGTGCCCGAGCGAGCGGGCCTGGGTGAGCATCAGGACCCGTCCGCCACCGAGCCGGACACCGTGGTCGGCGAGGTAGACCTCCAGGTCCTGCCGGACGGTCCGTTCGCCGTCGCTCGCCTCCCCCGCGTCCAGGGCGTGGTCCGCGGGCCGGAACCGGGCCAGCGGCCGCAGCGGCCACGGCACGGGCGGGAGGCGGTCGAGGTCGACCAGCCACAGGTAGCCGCGGTGCCGGAAGGCGGGCCGGCGGGGCGCGGTGCGCACGTGGGTGGTGCGGACGTCGTAGATCACCGCACCCCACGGCCCGGGCAGGACGGTCACGGCGCGGCCACCCCCAGCAGGGCGCCGGCGGCGTCGAGGCCGGACCGGCAGCCGTCCTCGTGGAAGCCCCAGCCGTGGTAGGCGCCGGCGAACGCCGTCCGGGCGGTGGTGAGTTCGGGGAGCCGGCGCTGCGCGGCGACGGTGCGCGCGGTGTAGATCGGGTGCTCGTAGACGGTGCGCGAGACCACCAGGTGCTCCGGGACGGGGGCGTCCCGGTCCTCGTTGAGGGTGACCAGGTAGTCGTCGGCGGCGTCCAGGCGCAGCAGCCGGTTGAGGTGGTAGCTGACCCGCACCCGGTCCGACGGTGCCTCGCAGTGGGGCATCCGGTAGTTCCACGATCCGCGTGCCGGGCGGGCCGTGGGCAGGACGGAGGCGTCACGGTGGAGCACGGTCGGGTTGCGCGAGTAGGTGAAGGCGCCGAGGACCTCGCGTTCGGTGTCGGTCGGGTCGGCGAGCAGTTGCAGTGCCTGGTCGGCGTGGGTGGCGATCACCACGGCGTCGGCCGCGGTGGAGCGTCCGTCCTGCGTGGCGACGGTGACGCCGTCGGGGTGGCGGCGCACGGCCCGGACCGGGGCGGAGCAGTGGACCGCGGTGAGCCGTTCGGCGATCCTCCGGACGTAGGTGCGGGAGCCGCCGACGACGGTGCGCCAGGTCGGTGAGCCCGTCACGCTCAGCATGCCGTGGTTGTCGAGGAAGGCGAACAGGTAGCGCGCGGGGTAGTCGCCCGCGAGGTCGGGGGCGCAGGACCACACGGCGGAGACCACCGGGGTCATGAAGTGACTGACGAAGTACGGCGAGAAGCCCTCGGCGGCGAGGAAGGCGGACAGGCTGGGGTCGCCGGCCGCCGGGTCGGCGAGCAACCGCCGTGCCCGCCGGTGGAAGCGGGGCACCTCGGCGAGCACCCGGAGGTACCGGCCGCGCACCAGTGCGTCGCGCTTGGCGAACAGGCCGGCAGGCCCCCGTGCACCGGCGTACTCCAGGCCGCAGCCGTCGCAGCGCACCGACATGCTCATCTCGGTCTCCCGGGTGTGGACGCCGAGTTCGGCGAACAGCCGCACCAGGTGCGGGTAGGTCCGCTCGTTGTGCACCAGGAACCCGGTGTCGAGGGCGAGCTCTCGCCCGCCCGGGTCGGTCACCCGCTGGGTGTGGGCGTGGCCGCCGAGCCGGGAGTCGGCCTCGAACAGTTCGACCTCCACCCCGGACCGGGACAGCTCGTACGCCGCGGTGAGGCCTGCCACGCCGGATCCGACGACCGCCACCCGGCGCGGACGGCCGGTGCCGGGCGCGGTGACGGTCGGGGGGGTGGAGCTGGTGTCGAACACGGTCACGAGAAGCCCTCCCGGCGGGGCCCGTGGTGGCCCCCGTAGTCGTTTCACGCAACCTTCGGAACCGGGCCGCTCGCGGATTGGCGCGAGTTTCCGGCGGGGGATCCCGGCTGCCGCTCCCGGGGGCCGTCGTCCCGCGCCCGCGCCCGCGCTCGGGTAGCGCGGTCGGCCGACGGGGTCACCACCCCGCGATCCTCCCCACCGCGAAGCCGACGCAGCACACGACCAGGACGGTGATGACCAGCAGGGGAATCCAGCCGGGCCATGCCGTGTGCAGCTCGACCGACTCCGGAGTGGAGATTCCCGCACAGGTGGAGGCCTCGCACTCGGGCGTCTCCGTCGGCGGACGTACCGGAACGGCTCGCTCGTGCACGGGGGCCTGTCGGTCCAGTGTCATGACGTCCTCCCGCAGTGGTGGTTCGGAGGGTTTCGGGGGCTCCGGGGTTCCGTGGCCCGATGCGGAGTCACGGTCCCACGGTGCAGCGCTGCACCGGACGGGGACACTTGGATCGTTTGTGCAGCGTCCTCCTCCGAGGGCCGTGGTCCCGCGCCCGAAGCGATGCGGCACCGATGCGAGTGTCGCCGTCCGCCCTCGTCGACGGAACCTTGGCGTTGGGGCCCGTACCTCGGTCCCCCGACCGAGCTGCGGCGAACGGAGCGGACTAGGAGCGGACCATGAGACAGCAGAACGAAGTACCCGCCGACCACCGCCTCTCCCGGCTCCCCCGCGCGGGAGCCGGACGGTGCGGTGCGGCACTGCTGGCCTTCGGCGCTCCGGGCCGCGCGGACGGGCTCTCGTCGTCGGCCGCTCGCTCCACCGCCTCGCCTGCTCCGGCACGCGAGGGCCGCCGTCGTCCCGCCGTCCTGCCCGGACGGCCGGTGTGAGCGGCCCGCGCCCGCACTGGGTCTTCGGCGACCAGCTCGGCCCGCACTTCCTCGCCCCGGGCGAGGGCGGCCCGGACGAGGGAGCCCCGGTCGTCATGATCGAGGCGCGGTCGGTGCTGCGGCGGCGCCGGTTCCACCGGGCCAAGGCCCACCTGGTGCTCTCCGCGATGCGCCATGCGGCCGACGCCCTCGGGGACCGCGTGCGTTACGTGCAGGCCGAGACCTACCGGGAGGGCCTGGCCGAGGCGGTGGGGCGGCGTCGGGTGACCGTGTCCCACCCGACCTCGCGGGCGGCGCTCGGCCTGGTGGAGGAGCTGCCCCGCGTCACCGTGCTGCCGCCGCGCGGCTTCCTCGTCCCCTTCGCCGACTTCCGCCGCTGGGCCGGCGCGCCGGGTGGGCGGCGGCTTCTGCTGGAGGACTTCTACCGCCGGGTGCGCCGCGCCGAGCACCTGCTCCTGGAACCCGACGGCTCGCCGACCGGCGGCCGGTGGAACCTCGACCGGGACAACCGCGAGCCGCCGCCCAAGGGGGCGACCACGCTGCCGCTGCCGCCGCCGTTCGAACCGCAGGAGGACGAGATCGACCAGCGGGTGCGGGCCGACCTGGACCGCTGGGAGCGCGCCGGTGAGGTCGCGTTCGTCGGCCGCGACGGCCCGCGTCGCTTCGCCGCGACGCGGGCCGAGGCCGAGCAGGCCCTCGCGCACTTCGTCGAGCACCGCCTGGCCGACTTCGGCCGCTTCGAGGACGCCATGCTCCGCGCCGACCCGTGGATGGCCCACAGCGCCCTCTCCGTCCCGCTCAACCTCGGTCTGCTGGACCCGGGCGAGTGCGTGCGCGCCGCCGAGACCGCCCACCGGGCCGGCCGGGTGCCGCTCAACAGCGCCGAGGGCTTCGTCCGGCAGATCGCGGGCTGGCGCGAGTACGTCTGGCAGCTCTACTGGCACCTCGGCGAGGGCTACCGGGACTCCAACGGCCTCGGCCACCACGAACCGCTCCCGGCCTGGTTCCGCGACCTGGACGCCGGGGCGGTCACCGCCCGCTGCCTCTCCGGCGTCCTGGCGGAGGTCCGGGACCACGGCTGGGTCCACCACATCCCGCGGCTGATGGTGCTCGGCAACTGGGCGCTCCAACACGGCTGGGACCCGCGCGAACTCACCGACTGGTTCCACCGCTGCTTCGTCGACGGCTACGACTGGGTGATGACGGCCAACGTCATCGGCATGTCCCAGTACGCGGACGGCGGGCTCGTCACCACCAAGCCGTACGCCGCCGGCGGTGCCTACCTGCACCGGATGGGCGACCACTGCGGACCGTGCCGCTACCGGCCCACCGAACGCCTCGGCCCGCAGGCCTGCCCGTTCACCACGGGCTACTGGGCGTTCGTCCACCGCCACCGGGAGCTGCTCGCCGCCAACCACCGCACCTCGCGGGCCGTCGCCGGCCTGCGCCGCCTGTCCGGGGTGCCCGAACTCCTCGCCGCCGAGCGCGACCGCGGCCAGTCACCGCCCTGAGCCGGCCGGCGCGGCCACCCCCCGGGGCGCGACACCGGGTTGCCGGCCGCGCGGTGGCGTTGCGCCGCTGCTCCCGGCCTCGCTGATGCCACCTCACTCGGCCGTGGCCGCCCGCAGGCCGGGCTTCACCGACGTGGGGGTTCCGCCGAGCGAGCCGGGGTGGCGCCGTCCAACCCCGGCCCACACGGCAGCCGTACGGGGCGGGCGCCGCTCCTGCCCGTGGGCCGGGTTACGAACGGGTCAGGCGGGGGAGCCGACGGGAAGGTCGAGCCCGCGGGCGGTGACCAGGCGGGCGGTGCCGTCGGCCAGCCGGTACGAGAGGCCGACCACGGCGGTGTGACCCGCGTCGACGGCACCGGCGAGAGCCCGGGAACGATCGAGGAGGAGGTCGACGGTGTGCTGTATGTGGGTGTCGATGAAATCGGCCTCCTCGGTGTGGCCGGCGGCGCGGGACGCCAGGACGCTGGGGGTGACGCGCTCGATCACGTCCCGCACGTAGCCGGTGGCGGTGGTGCCGTCCTGGACGGCGGCGCGGGTGGCGGCGACCGCGCCGCAGGAGTCGTGGCCGAGGACGACCACCAGCGGGCTGCCGAGCACGTCGACGCCGTACTCGATGCTGCCGAGCACCTCCGGTCCCACGACGTGGCCGGCGGTGCGGACCACGAAGAGGTCGCCCAGCCCGCGGTCGAAGATGATCTCGGCGGCGAGGCGGGAGTCCGAGCAGCCGAACAGGACCGCGAACGGACTCTGGGCCGGGGCGGTGGCGGCGCGGCGGGCGGCGTCCTGGTTGGGGTGCTCGGGGGTGCCCGCGGTGAAGCGCCGGTTGCCGGCCAGCAGTGTCTCGAGCGCGGTGCGGACGGTCATTCGATCACTGGTCATGGGCGCAGCCTACGACGCGCGGCCGCGGTACGGGCCACCGGTACCGGCTGACGGGGGAGGGGCGCCCCTTCCCGCCGTTCCCGCCGGTGCCGGGGGCTGCGGCCGCTCGGGCGGCCCCGGACCGCGTCCGCGGTTCGGGAGGGGCGAGCCCGCGCCCGTGTCCGCGCCCGTGCCCGCCCGCGTGCCGCGCTCGGGCCGCGCCCGACGTATTTCCTTCAACATGTGCGTACGCGTGCACATGTGGGCTAGCCTGAAGGGGTCACCTCCCTCCGAGCCGGGATACGTCCGCATGGTCGCCGTTCTGCGCAACCGCACGTACCGCCACCTCTTCACCGCCCAGGTCGTGGCGCTGGTCGGCACCGGGCTGGCGACCGTCGCACTGAGCCTGCTCGCCTACCGCATCGCCGGCGACGGAGCCTCGGCCGTTCTGGGAACCGCACTGGCGATCAAGATGATCGCCTACGTCGGGATCGCCCCCGTGCTCGGCGCGGTGGCCGACCGGATACCCCGGCGGGCGGTGATGGTCGCGATGGACCTCACACGCGCCGTGGTCGCGCTCGCCCTGCCCTTCGTCGACCAGGTGTGGCAGGTCTACGTCCTGATCTTCCTGCTGCAGTCCGCCTCGGCGGCGTTCACCCCGACCTTCCAGGCCACCATCCCCGAGGTCCTCCCGGCCGAGCGCGACTACACCCAGGCGCTGTCCATGACCAGGATCGCCTACGACCTGGAGAGCCTGTTCAGCCCGGCGCTCGCCGCCGCCCTGCTGACGGTGGTCACGTACAACTGGCTGTTCATCGGGACGGCGGCGGGCTTCCTCGCCTCGGCCGCCCTCGTCGTCTCCGCCGTGCTCCCCAGGCCGAAGCCCGTCGAGCGGCCGGGCGGGCTCCACCACAAGGCCGCGTTCGGCACCCGTCTGTACTGGGCCACGCCGCGGCTGCGCGCCCTGCTCGCGCTGGACCTCGTCGTGGCGGCGGCCGGCGCCGTCGTCTTCGTCAACACGGTCGTGATCGTGCAGGGGCACTTCCACAAGCCGCCCGGCTTCGTCTCGCTGGCCCTGGGCGCGTACGGCGTGGGCTCCATCCTCGCCGCCCTCCTCCTGCCCGCGGTGCTGCGCAGGCTGGGGGACCGGTCGGTCATGCTGCCCGCCGCCTTCACGCTGCCCGGGGTGCTCGCCGCCGTCGCCGCCGTCACCTCGGCCGGCCCGGACGGCTGGTCCTGGGCCGCGCTCCTGGTGTCCTGGGCCGCGATCGGCGCCGCCTGCTCCGCAGTCCTCACGCCGGCCGGGCGCGTCATCCGCCGCTCGGCCGGCGACGCCGACCTGCCCGCCGCCTTCGCCGCGCAGTTCTCGCTGTCGCACAGCTGCTGGCTGGTCACCTATCCGCTCGCGGGATGGCTGGCCGCGGGCGCCGGCCTGGCGGTCACCGCCATCGTCCTCGGCGTCGTCGCGCTGGCGGCGGTCGTCGGCGCGACCGTCCTCTGGCCCCGGCAGGACCCCGCGACCCTCGGCCACGTCCACCACGACCTGCCGGACGACCACCCCCACCTCGCGGACGCCCGCCGGACCGGCGACGGCTGGTCGCACGGCCACGACTTCGTCATCGACGCCCTGCACGCGCGCTGGCCACGCCCGGTGGAACGCGCGGCCGGCCGGGTCTGACCGGGGCGGCGGGGGCGGCATCGGGGATGATGTGCGGCACGATGAGCGCCGTGCCCGACCTCGCCGACCCCGCCGCTCCGCTGCCCTCCCGGGCGCGGACCGGGCGTCGCGCGCTCCCCGCCGGCCGGGCGGCGCTGTACGGGGGTGGGGGCGGACGCCGCGTCCGCCAGACACCGCGTCCGCCCCGCACCCGCGCGACGGAGAGCGACCCGGGCCGTCGCGTTCCGCCTCGGCGGACGACGAGCCCCCGCAGCGGTGCGCCGTTGGTGGACGGCGAGGTCGGGAGGCGCGGTCGTCACCCTGCCGGCCCCGGTGCCGTGAGGAACGGTACGCGTCGGCGGCCCTCCGCATGCCCGCCGATGCGCAGGGGGGTGCTCCGGCTGCCCGGTGGCCGCGGTGGCTGATCCCGCCGTCCAGGAGCAGACCCGCGAACCCGGCCGACCTCCGCCGTGGACCTCACCGCCGAGCTGGCGCCCGGGCTCCCGCCCCAGCACGCATCCGAGCACGCACCCGCCGGGCGCGGCCACGCCCCTGCGACCCCGGGCGGCAGGGGGGGCGTCGGCGGCTTGCGCCCGGCCTGCGACCATGGCCCCGACGCCTTACCGAGCAGGGGGACCGCATGGAGCTACGACAACTGCGCTGCTTCGTCGCCGTCGCAGAGGAGCTGCACTTCGGCCGGGCCGCCGAGAGGCTACTGCTCGGCCAGCCCGCGGTGAGCCAGCAGGTCCGCCGTCTGGAGCGGGAGTTGAAGGTCGAACTGTTCGACCGCTCGCCCCGGTACGTCCGGCTGACCCCGGCCGGGGAGCGCTTCCTGCCCGCGGCCAGGGGAGTACTGGCGGCCGAGGACGCCGCCCGCGCCCTCGCCGCGGATCTGGCCGCGCCCACCGTGCTCCGGCTCGGCACCGTCACCGGGCTCGGCGAGAAGCTCGACCTGATCCTGGACACCTACCAGCGACGGGCCCCCGACGTGCTCGTCGAACTCCACGCCGCCCCGGTGCGGGACCGGCTCGCCCGGCTGTCGGACGGCCGCCTGGACGCCGCCTTCGTGCGCGGTGCCCCCGCGGACGGCGGCGGCGATCTCCGCTTCCTGCCCGTCTGGCAGGACGAGCTGGTGCTCGCGCTACCCGCCCGGCACGCCCTCGCCGACCAGGCCGAGGTCGACCTCGCGGAACTCGCCGCCCTCCCGCTCCGGCTGACCGAACGCCGCAATCACCCGGCGCTGGTGGACCTGGTGATGGACGCCTGCGCACACGCGGGCTTCCGGCCGGTCCTCGGCCCGGCCCACACCACCCTCCAGGACACCCTCGCCGCGATCGGCACCGGAATACCGATGTGGACGGTGGTGTACGCCGCCAACGCCCGGATGACGAACACCCCCCGGATCGCCTTCCGGCCGTGCCGGACTCCCCTGGCGCTGCCCACCTCGATCGCCATGCGCCGCTCCGCCCCGCTCCCTCGGCTGCTCCTGCAGGCCTGCCGCCAGGCGGCCCCCACCTCGGTCGATCAGGATTCGTGATCGCTGCCGGAGCGAATCGGGTCTGGGTCACGGACGGCCCGATCGGGTGGACTGTTCCTGGCCGGAACACCCGGCGGAGAAACCAGAGAAGAACCAGGTCAGGAGCCGAAGATGCCGATCGTCACCATCCAGCAGGGGCCGCGCGGGGTCGAGCAGAAGCGCGAGTTGGTCGAGAAGGTCACCGAGGCCTTCATGGCGGTGCTGGAGGTGCCCGCCGAGAGCGTGTTCGTCTGGATCCAGGAGTACCCGGCGGAGAGCTGGGGTGTGGCCGGGAAGCTCACCGCGGACCGGTAGCCGGCGCATCGGGACTGCCGAGGCGGCCACTGCGATTCGACCACCCCCCGCCCGGCACCGGGTCCGGCGCGCCGCGGCGTGACGGGAACCCGATCACCGGGTGGGTGGCCGAACCGCCGGCCGCACCGTTGGCCGCACCGTTGCCCCGGGCGCGACGTGGCGCGACCCCGGGGCCGGTCGCCCCGGGGTTGGGAGGCCGCGTCCGACCACTGGTCGTTCCGTGCGCGGATCGGCGGGCCACGGCACGATCGGACCGCCGGAACGAAGGTTCGAGGGTCCGTGGAGTCGAGGATCCGCGGAGTACTGCGCGAAACGGCGGCGCGTGCAGGGTCCCGGGCCGGAGCACCGAGAGGCCACGACGAATCCGGCGGGTCCTCGGGAATCAGGTGCCGGAGTTGTCGACGAATCCCACGATTTCGAGGAATTCGATTCTGGGCGGGACGCCGTAGATCCCCGTCACTTTGTCGACGATCTCTTCCGTGAAGAAGGAGCGGGCCTTCTCCTCGTCGTCCCACACGTAGAAGTTCCTTGCCTGACGGCCGTCTTCGTCCAGCATGAAGCTCTTGAAGCGAAGGCCGGCCATGCCTTCGAACGGTACGCGGAGTTCGCCGGCGATCTCTGCGACAGTTGAACGGTCGAACTTGTCGGTCTGCGTGAACGTCACGAGCACGCCGATCATCGGGCCTCCTGTTGACTGGGTGAGCAACGATCGATCGAGTGATGCTAGCGACGGATCCTATGACACCCCGTCGGAAATTCCGGTCGGTCGGGCCGCGAGTCGGAGAAATGGGCCCGCAGTCGCGATGCGGGCAACGGAGTGCGTCAACACTGGCATGTGCTGACGCTCGCTCGAACGGCGGGCGATGTCGTGCCCGCCGTTCCGACCCGTACCCGCGGCCGTGCCGACCTGACGCGTATCGAGCCGCTGTCGCCCGCCGATCAGTGGCCGGACAGGTGCCGTGCGAAGAACCTGCGGACCGTGCGGCGGACCAGGGGGACCGCTACGGTCGGCTCGACGGTGCCGATCAGCACGTTCCTCTCCGCGGCCGTCATCAACCCGGCTGCCTGGAGCCGTGGGAGCATCGCCGCGAGGTCGGTGAAGACCCAGTGGTCGGCGTCGGCCACTCGCGCGCTGCGGACCCACCGGTCGGAGAGCGCGGCGACGGCCGACCAGGAGCGGTCCAGTTCCTCTCGCCGGTCGAACCGCTCGCTGCCGAGCAGAAGCAGGGGCCGGTCGACCCCGCCCGTCGTGACCGGGAACGGTTGGGCGGCGGCACCGGGCGCGGAGGGAGGGTGGTCCAGATAGCCCTCCAGGTTGATCCCGGCGCGTACCCGCCGGTCCTCGTACATCACCTCGGTCACGGCACTGCCGCCGGCGGAGTGTCCGTACACGCCGAGGCGGCGCAGGTCGAGCGTCTCGGCGAGACCGTGCGGCAGGGGCAGGTCGGCCGCGTGCCCGAGCCGGTCGAGGACGCAGCGCAGGTCGGCGATCCGCGCGTCGATCATCGTGCGGGCCACCGCCGGCTGGTCCCGCGGGTCGCCGCGGAACACGGTCGTCCGCACGGTGTCCGTCCGGTACGGCTTGACATCCGGGAACTCCACCGCTGCGGCGTCGCCGGGGTGGTCGACCGACACGACGACCGCGCCGTGACTCGCCAGGTCCTCGGCCAGGGACGTCCCCAGACCGCGCGGATCGCCGCCGCCCGGGCTGTGCACCAGCACCGGCCATCGACCCGGCAGCGGCGGCGCGCCCTCGAACGCGTGGGACCGGGTGGCACCCCAGTCCACGCCCGCAGCGGGAAGGTGGAGCGGCGTGAGCGGGGTGATCCGTCCGAACCAGGTCGCGGCCTGCGGCGGCATCTGCGGAGCCGGGGCGAGGCCGGTGACGTCGCGGGCCGGGTAGAAGACCGTCAGCATGAGCTCCCGCACCGGGATCGCGGGATCCCAGGGGTCCCGCCGGGAGTCGTCGACGAGGTACACCGGCTGGCATCCCACCCGGTGACGGCCGGTGGGCCTGGGTAGGGCGAGCGCGACGTCACCCGGCGCCTGGGCCGGGGCGCCGGCCCGGGAGCCGGCGTGGGCGCGGCCACCGGCCCCGACCGACAGCGCGGCGGAGCCCGCCAGGAAGGACTTGGCGACGGTACGTCGGCTCATCAGGAAGTCGTAGGTCATACCGCGCATGCTGTCCCGCCCGGACCGACGCGCACGATCGTTTAGGTTTGAGGCTCAGGGATGGTGCCCCGCCACACTGATGGGGCTGACACACAGGGGGCGCCGTGCTCCGGATCCACTTCACGCCGGACGACTTCGCCCGGGTCGGCCTCGCGCCCCGGCCGGCGCCGCTCCAGGAACTCAACGTGGCACTGATGCTGATGTGCCGCCAGGACGGCGAGCTCCTCCACGGCTCCTGGCGGAGAAGGGCGTTGCGCGCGCTGCCGAAGGCGGCCCTCCCGCTCGCGGACCTCGTCCCGGCCGGCCTGGCACCGAGCTTCCTGGACGTCCTGGCGGATTCCCTCCCGGACGCCCTGGAGCAGGTCCGCTCGGCCCCGGCCGGGCTGGTCGGTGCCGAACTGGAACGGGTCTACGCACCCGCGCGCACGCCCGCCCCGGCGTGGATCCACGAACTGCACCGGGGCGCTCCCGAGGCGTGGCGCTTGATCCGTCGTGCGCAGCACGCAGCGTTCGAGGTGCTGCTCGGCCCGGTCTGGGCGCAGGTGCAGGACCTGCACCACGCGGAGTTCGTGCGCCGGGCCGTGCAACTCGCCGAAGGCGGCGTCGGCTCGGTGCTGGCCGGGCTGCTGCCCGGCGCCCGGCTGCACGGAGGCGTCTGGGAGCTCCCGGGCAGGCCGCGGGAGGTCCGTCTCGACGGGCGCGGGCTGCTCCTCCTGCCCACCTTCCACTGGACCGGCGGACCGCTGGTGTCCGACCTGCCCGACCGCCCGGTCGCCGTCACGTACCCGTCGGGCGCCGGCTCCTTGCCGCAGCCCGACGGCTCCGCCGGTCCACAGGCGCTGGGCAAGGTGATCGGGCACACCCGCGTCGAGCTGCTGCACCTGCTGGCCGGGGAGCGCACCACGACCGAGCTCGCCCGACGGCTCTGCGTCAGCGCCGCCACGGTCTCGGCTCACACCGCGGCCCTTCGAGGCGCCGGACTGATCTCCACTTCACGTGCCGGCAAGGCGGTTCTGCACCGGCGCACCGCGCTCGGCAGCCTGTTGCTACGGCAGGACGCCCGGGACGGCAGGCCGACAGCCGGCTCCTCCGGTCCGGGCGCGGCTGCCGCCCGTGACCTCAGACGCGCGTGAAGGTCACGTGCGTCACCCCGCTCGGGCTGGTCACCGCCTCGGTGCGGAACCGCTCCTCGATTCCTTCCAGTCCGTCCCACAGACGCTCGCCGCGCCCGAGGAGGATCGGCACCACGACGACGTGCAGGTGGTCGACCAGATCGGCGGCCAGGAAGGCGCGTACGGTGCGGGGCCCGCCGCCGATCCGGACGTCGAGGCCGCCGGCGGCCGCCCGGGCCTGGCGGAGCGCCTCCTCGGGGGAGGCGTCGACGAAGTGGAAGGTGGTGCCGCCCGCCATCTCCACCGAGGGCCGCGGATGGTGGGTCAGCACGAAGACCGGGGTGTGGAAGACCGGATCCGGCCCCCACCAGCCGTTCCAGTCGTGGTTCTCCCAAGGGCCGCGCTGGGGGCCGAACTTGTTGCGCCCCATGATCTCCGCACCGATGCCGTCGCCCCAGCCGCGGGCCATCGCGTCGTCCACGCCGGTGTCGCCGCCCTCCTTCCCCTGCATCCGGTGGAACGTCCTGGTGCCGAAGAACCAGCGGTGGAGGCGGTCGCCGGCGTGCCCGAACGGGGCCTCCAGGCTCTGCCCCTCGCCGGTCCCGTAACCGTCGAGCGAGACCGAGAAGTTGTGGACGCGGACCAGGGACACGGAAGACCTCCGGCGTTCGGCGCTCCGGCGGGCGGGCCGCACCGGCCGGAGTCCGAGGCTAACCCGCGTCCACCGGGCTGCCCGGTGACCGACGCGCCCACGGCCCGGGTCGGGCGGGGGAACACGGGCGGCGGCGCTCGTCCTCCGAGCCGATCCGGCCGGCTGCCGTCATGTCGGGTGCATGCGGGGCCCGCGATCGTGGCTGTCGGTCACCGCGGTCCGGACGGACGCGCGGGCCCTTCCCTGGAACGGCTGCCCACGGACGGTCGGGCCGCGCGCGGCTTCCCGTCTGACGATCCATCAGCTGTCCGCTGGGTGGGTTTGTGAAGTCGGCCCTGGTCAAAGGTGGTTGGTCAATTCTTTATCCGGATCCCTCTTCCGGTGGCGGTGGTGAACTGGGAGAGTCGCCCACCACGCGCCCGGGCGCCCCGGGGCGGTGACCGGCCCGGAGCGTTGGCCCGGGACAGACCGGCATGGACACGCACAGTGGTGGGAGACCGGAGTGGCTGACACCGGAGCCGTATCGGTTGAGGAGTTCGTACGGGAGGCGGTCCGTCGGCATCGGCCCGAGGAGCTTGCCCGGGTCGACGACGCGCTGACCATCTACTTCGCCAATCCCGGGACAGTGCTCGCCACGAGGCGCCGCGAGGGTGAGGCAGGGGCAGGTGCGGGGATCGGCGCAGCGGCCGCCGTGGTCGCGCCGGCGTTGCTCGCGATCCTGCACGACCTCGCGATCGCCCTGACCGCCGATGCGGCCAGAGGCGGACTGCGGGCGGTGTGGCGCCGGGTGCGGGCGCGGTTCGGCAAGCCGGAGCTGGCCGTGCGGCGGGACGGACCGGTGACGCTCCTCACTGTCGACCAGGTCGCCGCGCTGCGGCCGGAGATCGAGCGGAAGCTGGCACGTCGGCTACCGGCCGAGCTGGCCAAGGCGCTGACGGACTACCTCTGCGAGGAGCTCCTCGCGGCGGATGCCCCAGCGCCTGGCGACGGACCGGAGACGGGCGCACGGGCCGAAGCCGGCGTCCGCGCCCGAACAGGAATCCGCGCCCGAGCCGGCATGCACCCCGAGAGGAGGAACCGGTCCGCCACGGCGGAGCCGGGCGGGGAGGGTGCCCGGCCCGGACTCGGCGGCTGAGGCGAGGCGTCGTGTCGGCCACCCGTGAAGACGCCGTCCGCCCACCCGCGGCGAGTACCGCCGCCGTCCTGCAGGCCCCGTCAGCCACCTGGACGCGCTTCGTCCTCTTCGGTGCGACCTTGCTGTTCGCGGCGATCCCCTTCTACCACTGGCTCCTGGAGATCGCGTTCCGCTGGACCCCGGACGTGGGCGACTGCTCGCGACGGACCGCCTCGGCCACCGACCCCGGCGCATACGCGTCGGCCCTGGCCGGCTGCCCGACCGAGACGTTCCGGTCGGCCATGCTGCTCGACCTCGCCCCGCTCGTCGCGCTCCTCGCCCTGGCGGGCATCCGCTACCTGCGCCACCCGGCCAGGATCCGTCGCCGCCGGCACCTCGTCCCGCTGGCGCAGTCGACGGTCCTGCCCGCTGACCACCGCCTGGCCGTGGAGGCCGAGCTGGCCCGGCTGGCCGACGAGAGCGAGGTGCGTGGGCTCCCGGTCTTCCTGACCCATGACGACGACCGCGGCAGCGCCTCGACCTTCGGCCTCCCGCCCCGCCACGAGATGCGGCTCGACGCCGGACTGCTGATGAGGGCGAAGTCGGACGACGAGGTCGACCGGCAGCACTTCCGCGGCACGGTCCGCCACGAGCTGGCCCACCTGCGCAACCGCGACATCGGCATCATCCAGCTGACGGACGCGCTGCGGTGGGCGTTCCTCGTCCTGACGGCCGGCCCGGTGCTGGCCGTCGCCGTGTTCGACCTCACCCGCGACACGGCATGGGCGGAATTCGTCGCGGGCGAGGTGCGGGGCCTCGCCGCCGTGGTCGTCCTGGTGCTCCTCGCCCATCGCTCGGTGAGACGCGCCCGTGAGCACTACGCGGACCTGCGAGCCGCCCTGGTCGACGGCGGCGTGTGGTTCGCCCGCTCGGTGGCACGGGCCGCGGAGGAGGAACAGGAGGAGACGCGACGGCTGCACGGGCGGGCGGCCCGGCTGCGCCACTGGTACGACCGGGCCGTCGATCGTCACCCGTCGCCGACTCGGCGGGTCGAGGTGTTCGGCGATCCGACCGTCCTGCTCCGGTTCCACCTGGGTGAGGCCGCCGTGGCCGGGACGGCGGCCGGGCTCGGCTACCAGGGGGTGCACCTCGCGATCTCCCGGCTCCTCGGGACGTGGCCCTGGGCCCCGGTCCTGGTCGGCATCATCCTGGCGCTCCCGGTGGCCGCGGTTCTCGCCGCAGGTGCCCTCCGCGAGGCCTGCGCCGGGCCGGCACGCCGCCGGTTCGTACTCGCCCGGGCCCTGGCGGCGGGGCTGGTGACGGTGGCGGGGCTGCTCCTCGGCGAGAGCCTGAGCTGGAGTGCGTTGGTCGTCCGGTGGTGGCCGGCCACGCTGACCGAACCCGGAACCGGACTCGTGGTGGCCGGTGTACTGGCGGCAGGCGTCGTGCTCGTGGTGGGGTGGCTGGTGGTCTCGGCCGACCTCGCGGTGTCGAACGGCGCTCTCCGGCGGCCCCGCCTGCTGCTGGCGGCCGCCACCGGCGCGGCGGCCGTTCCGCTCGGCGGGCTGTTCGCCTTCTGGGGGCAGGCACACTTCAGCGGCCTGGGCGAGTCCTGGTCGCGGCAGCTGTCACTGACCTACCTGACGATGACGACGGCCCACAAGGGCTTCCTGACCGCCGCACTGGTGGTGCTCGCCGTCCTTCCGCTGGCTGCGGCCTGCCTGGCCGCCCGCCGCCCCGGCGCGGATGACGGCCCGTCGGGCCCCTCGGACCGGCGCCCGCCTTCGACCCGAGGCATGCCGCTGGCGCTGGTCTTCACGCTGTCGGCGGCGGCGGCCGTCGTGGCACTCGCCCTCACCCTGCTGACCGACGGCTGGTGGTCGTCGACGCTGAGCCATCCCGTGGTGGACCCGTCCGGCACCGGCCTCGCGCCCCGGCTGACGGCGTTCGCCGTGCTGCAGGGGCTGGTGGCGCTGGCTGTGGCCACCGTGGCGGGTCGGCGCGGGACCGGGCTCGGCTGGGTCTCCGGCTTCGCGGCTGCCGTGCTCGCCGGTGTCCTCGTCACCGGCGTGGTGGCCGGTGACAACCTGGTCCGGCGATCGGTGCCGGACGGCGGCGTCCCCTGGGGAGAGTTCCGCAACGCCTGCGTCTGGCTGCTCGGCCAGGGGGCGCTGGTGGCCCTGCCCGTCGCGCTGGTCGGCGCCGCCCTGGGCCGCTGCACCGCACTGGTCCGGCGCGGCGATCCGGCGGGCACGGTGCCGGCGGCCGGTAACCCGGCCCACCCGGGCAGGTCGTGGCGGGTCGCTCGGGTGGTGCAGCTCCCCGCCGTGCTCATGGTCCTGATCCTCGGAGTGGCGGCCGTCGGAGCACCCCCGCAGTTGCCGGAGAACGAGTTGCCCGTCGACCGGTCGGACCGGCTGGCCCTCCCGCCGGACCTCGGCGCGGCGTCCCTGTGCGCCTGGCTGCCGCCGGACGAGGTCTGGCTCTTCAAGACCGTGCCCGCCGCGCGTACGAAGAAGGAGGGCGGGAACGCCGATCTGGTGGGCCGGCTGACCTGGTACGGGTCCGTCCTGACCCACGCCGACGATCCGGAACTGGCCAGGCTCGGTCGGGCGGTGGTCGACAGCACCCGGGCGCCCGATCCGGCGGGGGCGACCGACGCCTTCACGGCGCTGGGCAACTACTGCCTGACTCTCGACCCGGAAGCCCCGCACCCGGCCGGCACCCCGGTGGACCGTGCCCCGGACGGCTGCCTGCCTGGGCGCTGGCGGCTGACGAGGAGCACCGAACACCTGAACCTCTCGTCGTTCGGGCTGGGTGTGGTCGACGTAACCGGCGCGTCCTCCTTCACCGTCACCATCGCACCCGACGGGACAGCCGTCGACGACTCCCCGTCGCTCGCCATGTCAGGACGGGCACCCGACGGCAGCACGGTGACGATGCTGGAGTCCCGGCACGCCACCTACCGGTGGACGGCCGGTCTCGGAGTCTTCCTGTCGAACGGGCAAACCGCCGAAGGGGTGCTCACCATCAGGCAGGGAGACCGGGAGATCCATCGCGAGCCGCTGCGTGCGAACCCGGAGAACCGGGGAGACCCCTACACCTGCTCGTCCACCACACTCCGCTTCGACTACGTCGACGGCGTCTTCGAGGAGTTCACCCGGGTGGACTGACGACACCTCGGCCGCCGCCGGAGCCACCCCCGGCCGCGTCCGGATCCGGGGCGGCCCGCTCGGAGGAGCGGGCCGCCCCGGCGGCCGCGGCCGCACCCGGCGTGCAGGGCTCCCGGGCGCGTGAGGCCCGGGCGACCGGCGGTACGGCAGCCGCCGACCACGGCGCGCCGGGCCCTCGGTCTGCCGGGCCCTCAATGTGCCGGGCCGAAGCCTCCCCAGACCGAGGCGGGGCCGCCGGCCGACTGGGCGTCGACCCGGTAGCCGTCGTTCGCGGCGCTGCGCACGCCGACGGCGTGGTTGAACTGGCCGGCGAACTGGTGCTGTCCGACCGGGACCGTGCGGCCCGGCTTCAGGACCCACCGGTAGAGCAGCACCCCGCCGGACTCCTGGACGGTGACGGTGAAGTCCTCGCTCGGCAGGGTCCGCCAGTTGCCGGTGTCACGGACCTCGCCGGTCTGGGCGATCCGCAACTCGACGGTGAGGGCGGTGAGCGGCTGGCTGGTCCTGAGGACGAGGTTGCTCTGGGCCCAGTAGACGGTGCTGTGCGGATCGACCGATCCCTCCGACGACAGCGATCCGTTCTGAGGGCGGCTGCTCGCCGAAGCGGTCGGGTGCGGGGTGGCCGGAGCGGCCGGGGTGGTCGGCACGGTCGGGGTGGTCGTGCCGGGGGCGGGTGGTGGCGCCGGCGCGACGGGCCGCGGGGCGGTCGACGGCGTCGGTGAAGGGGTGGCCGACTCGGACGGTGTGGCCGCCGGGGGCGGCGTGGTCGGAGCGGTGGTGACGGTGCCCGACGGCGGCTGCGTGCGGACGATTCCGGCGACGGCGAGGCCCCCGGTCGCCAGGATGCCGGCGGTGGCGAGGCCGGCGAGGGCGGCCTTGGACCACGACCTCGCGAACGAGGGTGCGCGGTGACGGACGGCCGGGCCGGCTGCGCCGCGTTCGACCCGGGCCAGCATCCGTGCGCGGTCGGGTCGGTGGGCTTCGGCGGCCTCCCGCAGCTGCCGGGTGATGTGCTCGTTCACCGGTTCCTCCTTCCTGTCGCCAGTTCGCCGACCGCTCGTGCACCGAGTGCGCGTTCCAGCTCGGCCATGCCCTTCGAGGTCTGGCTCTTCACCGTACCGACCGAGACGCCCAACGCCGCGGCGGTGTCCTTCTCCGACAGGTCGAAGGCGTGGCGCAGCACCACGCAGGCCCGCTTGCGGAACGGCAGTCGGGCGAGCGCCGTCCGGACGTCCAGCACGGCGGCCGTGTCCGGACCGTCCGTCCTCTCGGGGACGCGGGACCAGAAGAGCAGGACCCTGCGCCGCTCCCGGACGGCGCTGCGGATCCGCGCCCGGGCCATGTTGGCGACCACCCCGCGGGCGTAGGCGAGCGGGTGGTCGGCGGCGCGGAGCCGGTCCCAGCGTTGCCACAGCGCGATCAGGGCGTCGGCGGCAAGGTCGTCGGCCGCGTCCGTCTCGCCGGTGAGGAGATGGGCGAGACGGGCGAGTTCGGCGTAGTGGCGTTCGAAGAATTCGTGGAACTCCGCGGACGCGTCATCGAGGAGCATTTCCCCCGGTCGCCCTCTCCCTGCAGTGTGAGCGTTAACAACAGGCGTGAGCGTAGCAGTGTCCGTATCCGGCTCCGGTCGGGGGGCGCCCCGGCGGGGGAGCACCGCCGGCTGCCGGGCGAGCGGCGCGGTCAATGCCGGGCGAACTGGACTCGGGTCGGCTGGGCGACGTCCGGCTTGACGGCGATCCCGTCGACGGTCAGTTGTTCCCCGTAGACGTCGGTGACCCTGAGCGGCGCGCCGCACCCGCTGCCGTCGGGGGAGAGGAAGTAGTTGTAGTCGGTCCGGGTGAGCTGTCGCCAGCCGGCGGTGGTCCGGACCTCCAGCGCCGCCACCGGGTTCCGGTGGCCGATCACCTGGATCCCGCACCACCACTGGCTGGAGCCGGTCTTGTAGCGGATCGACATCGTGTCCGGCGCCGTGGCGGGGCTCAGCACCGTCCAGCTGATCGGGAGGCGGCCCACCGAGAGGTCGGCCAGTCGGGCGAAGGCCTCGTGGCTGAGGTCGAGCTGCCCGGGCGCGCAGGGCAAGGGGCACTCGTTGACGATCCGCACCGTGATGCTCGCCCCGTTGGCGGCACGGACGAGCACGGACGCCCCGCAGGCCCTGGACGACTCGTAGTCGGTGTGGTTCATCGCCGCGACCATGAGGTCGCCCGCTGGGCCGAACGAGCAGGCGCCGTTGCCGTCGGCGGCGTCGTAGGAGGTCGCGACGCCTTGGTAGTCCGTCCCGGGCTTGATCCGCCCGGCCGGGGGCGGGGTGGTCGGTGCGGTGCCCTGGCCCCGGGTGGGGGCCGGGGCGGCTGAGGCGCGGGCGGGGACCGAGGTGGCCGAGTCGGCCGACGGGGACGGGATCGCCGTGCCGGCGGTGGGGGCCGACGGCCGCGGGACGGAAGTGGCGGAGGTCGACGGGGTGCCGGTGGCCGACGGCGACGGCGGGCCGGTCACCGAGGGGGACGCCGCCGGGAGCGTGGGATCGGCCGGGACGTCGGTGCCGGGCGGCGCACCCGGCCCGGTGGCGGCGACGGCCGCGACGGAGGCGGCGGTGGCCGGCCTGGCGGAACCGGCGTCGCCCCCGCCGCCCGGCAGGAGCCCGAAGGCCAGGCAGACCGGTACCCCTACCGCCACCAGCGCCAACGCAATGCCCATGACCGGCCCACGTCTGCGGTTCCGCTGCGGGGCGGCGTGCTTCGTTGCCCTCATTCCCATCCATTCGGTAGATCGACTCGACGCTGCACTGCCCAGTGGGCGCCGACGAGCCGAAAGGTTGCCGCGCCGGCGAAAGTTCTTCTCCGGGGTCTTCCCGGGCCGGGCCCGTGGGCGGGCGCCGCGGATCCGCCCGGCCCGTTCGGCGGGGCCGCTCCCTGCTTCGGCCCTGCCGGCGGCACCCGTCGGCCGGGCGGGTGCCGCCGGCGGTCGGCGGGTGCTCGATCGGATGACCCTTGAGCGGTGTCCGTTCGCGGTCACCCGTCAGTTGCCGCCGTGGCGGCAGAGGTTGCCGCTCGCCCGGGAGGAGCCTCGGGTCAGCTGTTGCCGACCCGGTCCGAGGGGCCCGGAAACGCATGTCGCCCCCGGCCGTCCGGTGGCGGACGGCCGGGGGCGAGGGGCACCCGGGACGGTGTTCCGGGGTCAGGAACCGGCCCGGCGCTTGTTGTAGACGTCGAAGCCCACCGCCGCCAGCAGCACCAGGCCCTTGATCACCTGCTGGTAGTCGGTGCCGACGCCGACCAGCGACATGCCGTTGTTGAGCACGCCGAGCACCAGGCCGCCGATGATGGCGCCGAGGACGGTGCCCACGCCCCCACTGGCCGAGGCCCCGCCGATGAACGCGGCGGCGATCGCCTCCAGCTCGAAGTTGATGCCCGCCTGCGGCGTGCCGGCGTTGAGACGCGCCGCGAAGACCAGTCCGGCGAGCGCGGCCAGGACACCCATGTTGGTGAAGGCGAGGAAGACGACCCGCTTGCTCTTCACCCCGGACAGCTTCGCCGCCGCCTCGTTGCCGCCGATGGCGTAGGTGTGCCGGCCGATGATCGAGTTGCGCATCAGGTAGCCGAACCCGACCAGCAGCGCACCGAGGATCAGCAGGACGATCGGGACGCCGTGGTAGCTGGCCAACAGCAGGGTGAAGACCAACACGGCGGCGGTGATCACGGCCAGTTTGGCGAGGAACAGCCCCAGCGGGAGCACATCCAGCCCGTACGAGGCGGTCCGCCGCCGCCCGCGCACCTCCTGGAGGACCGCGACGGCGAGGACGGCGAGTCCGAGCAGCAGGGGGAGGTTGTGGTAGTTGGTGTGCGGGCCGACCTCGGGGAGGAAGCCGCTGCTGATGCTCTGGAAGCCCTTGGGGAACGGCGCGACCGACTGGCCCTGCAGCAGGATCTGGGTGCCGCCGCGGAACAGCAGCATGCCGGCCAGGGTGACGATGAACGACGGGATCCCCAGATAGGCGATCCAGAACCCCTGCCAGGCGCCGGCGACTGCGCCGACCAGCAGTGCGGCCAGCGCGGCCACCGGCCACGACACGTGGTGCTCGACCATCATCACCGCGGCGGCGGCCCCGACGAAGGCGGCCAGCGAGCCGACCGAGAGGTCGATGTGCCCGGCGATGATGACGATCATCATCCCGATGGCCAGGATGAGGACGTAGCCGTTCTGCTGGACCAGGTTGGTGATGTTGAGCGGCTGGAGCAGGATGCCGTCCGTCCAGATCTGGAACAGCAGCACGATCAGCGCGAGGGCGACCAGCATGCCGTACTGGCGCACGTTGCCGCGCAGCGCGCGGGCCAGCACACCGCCGACGGAAGGGCTCGGGCCGGACTGCGGGGCCTTCGGTGACGAATCCGGGATGATCTCGGTCTGGGCCATGCCTACACCTGCTCGTTGCTGGATGCGGTGCTCATGGTCATGAGCCGCATGAGGGATTCCTGGGTGGCGTCGGCGCGGGCCACCTCGCCGGTGATCCGGCCTTCGGCCATGGTGTAGATCCGGTCGCACAGGCCCAGGAGTTCGGGGAGTTCGGACGAGATGACGAGCACCGCCTTGCCCTGGTCGGCCAGCGCGGCGATGACGGTGTAGATCTCCGCCTTCGCGCCGACGTCGATGCCGCGGGTGGGCTCGTCGAGGATCAGCACCTCCGGTTCGGCGAAGATCCACTTGCTGAGGACGACCTTCTGCTGGTTTCCGCCGCTGAGCGTGCCGGTCCGGGTGAACACCGTCGGGGCCTTGATGTTCATGGTGCGCCGGAAGGACTCCGCGACCCGGGCCTCCTCGTGCCGGTCGACCCGGCCGAACCGGGCGACCTTGCCGAGCGCGCTCAGCGAGATGTTCCGGCTGATGTCGTCGATGAGGTTGAGGCCGAGCTGCTTGCGGTCCTCGGTGACGTACGCGAGGCCGTGCCCGATCGCCTCCGGCACCGTCCGGGTGTGGATCTCCCGGCCGTGCAGCCGCACCCTGCCGGCGGCCCACCGGCCGTACGAGCGGCCGAAGACGCTCATGGCCAGCTCGGTCCGGCCGGCGCCCATCAGGCCGGCGATGCCGACGATCTCGCCGCGCCGCACGTTGAGCGAGGCGCCGTCGACCACCATGCGCTGCTGGTCGATGGGGTGCCGCACGCTCCAGTCCTCGACCTCGAAGGCGACCTCGCCGATCTCCGCGGCGCGCTCGGGGTAGCGGTGCTCCAGGTCGCGGCCGACCATTCCGCGGATGATCCGCTCCTCCGAGATACCCTCGTCGCCGATCGCGAGGGTCTCGATGGTGCGCCCGTCGCGCAGGATGGTCACGGCGTCCGCGACCCGGGCGATCTCGTTCAGCTTGTGCGAGATGACGATGCAGGCGATGCCCTGCGCCTTGAGCTCCAGGATCAGGTCGAGCAGCTTGCGGCTGTCCTCGTCGTTCAGCGCGGCGGTCGGTTCGTCCAGGATGAGGAGTTTGACCTTCTTGGCGAGCGCCTTGGCGATCTCGACCAGCTGCTGCTTGCCCACACCGAGGTCGGCGACCCGGGTGTGGGGGTTCTCGTCGAGGCCGACCTGGCGGAGCAGCTCGGCGGCGTGGGTGAGCGTCCGGTGCCAGCCGATGATCCCCCGCGTGGCGTGCTCGTTGCCGAGGAAGACGTTCTCGGCGATGGACAGGTAGGGAACCAGCGCCAGTTCCTGGTGGATGATGACGATGCCGCGCTGCTCGCTGGCCCGGATGTCCCTGAACCGGCAGGGCTCGCCCTCGAAGAGGATCTCGCCCTCGTAGCTGCCGTGCGGGTGGACGCCGCTGAGCACCTTCATCAGGGTGGACTTGCCGGCGCCGTTCTCGCCGCAGACGGCGTGCACCTCACCGGGGGCGACGGTCAGGTTGACCTCGGCGAGTGCCTTGACACCGGGGAACGACTTGCTGATCGACCGCATCTCGAGAACGGGTCCAGCCATGGTTGTGCGTCCGTATCGTTCGGGGCGGTGCGGTGGGGAGGCCCGGGACTGCGCACCGCCGGTTCGGCACGGGCCCGTCGAACGGGCCCCTCGGGGCTACTTGAGCTGGTCCGCGGTGTACTGACCGCTGTCGACCAGGACCTTCTGGTAGTTGTCCTTGTCGACGCTGACCGGCTGGAGCAGCTGTGCCGGAACGGTCTTCACGCCGTTGTTGTACTGGCTGGTGTCGTTGACCTCGGGCTTCCCGCCGGTCAGCAGGGCGTCGCCCATCTGCACCGCCACCTTGGCCAGCTGGCGGGTGTCCTTGTAGACGGTCTGGGTCTGCTCGCCCGCGATGATCGACTTGACCGAGGCCAGCTCGGCGTCCTGCCCGGTGACGACGGGAAGCGACCTGCCGGTGCCGTAACCCACGCCCTTGAGGGAGGAGAGGACGCCGATCGAGATGCCGTCGTACGGGGAGAGGACCGCGTCGATCCGGGCCGAGGTGTAGGACTTGCTCAGCAGGTTGTCCATCCGGGACTGGGCGAGACCGCCGTCCCAGCGCAGCGTGGCGACCTGGTTGAAGTCGGTCTGGCCGCTCTGCACGACGAGCTTCTTCGCGTCGAGGTACGGCTTCAGGACGCTCATCGCGCCGTTGAAGAAGAAGGTGGCGTTGTTGTCGTCCGGCGAACCGGCGAACAGCTCGATGTTGAACGGGCCCTTGCCGTCCTTGAGGCCGAGCCTGTCGGCGATGTAACCGCCCTGGAGGACACCGACCTTGTAGTTGTCGAACGTTGCGTAGTAGTCGACGTTGCCGGTGCCGCGGATCAGCCGGTCGTAGGAGATCACCGGGATGTGCGCGTCGGCGGCCTTCTGCAGCACGTTGGTGAGGGAGGAACCGTCGATGGCGGCGATCACCAGCAGCTTGGCGCCCTTGGTGATCATGTTCTCCACCTGGGAGACCTGGTTCTCCACCACGTTGTCGCCGTACTGCAGGTCGGTCTTGTAGCCCTTGGCCTGGAACTCCTTGACCATGTTGGTGCCGTCGTTGATCCAGCGTTCCGACGACTTGGTCGGCATCGCGATGCCGACCAGCCCGCCCTTGGCGTCCCCCTTGGCCGCGCCGTCGCCGACGCCGTTGGCGCTCTGACCGCAGGCCGCCAGCGAGAGCAGCAGGCCCGCGGCGACGAGGCCCGCCGAGATCTTCCGCACAGTTCCTCCAGTGATGTTCGGCGACCGTCACAGAGCGACCCTGACCGGGCGGCTGGGAGCGGTCGGGCGGGGCCGGGGAGCGGACCCCGGGTGGGGAGCAGGGCCCCGGCCTGGTGAGACATGAGTGTTAACGCTCACAATGGAACCGTCAAGAGTCCTGGATCACGGTTCGGTACCCGACGGACGGCGGCGCCGGAGCGCTCGTCGCCGCTGGAATCCCCGGACCGCGGCCCGGGGTGGAACCGGTCGCGTAGTGTGGTCCAAACCGAGGAGGGAACTGCGAGTGGGAACCGATAGCGCCGGGACGGAACAGCGCCAGCCCGTGATGGCGGACGTGGCGAAGCTGGCCGGAGTGTCCCACCAGACGGTGTCCCGAGTGCTCAACGGCGCCCCGCACGTCCGGCCGGACACCCGCGAGCGGGTGCTGGCCGCGATCCGGGAGCTCGACTACCGGCCCAACTCCGCCGCGCGCGCCCTGGTCACCCGCCGGTCGCAGACGCTCGGCGTGGTGAGCTTCGACTCGACCCTCTACGGCCCGGCCTCGATGCTGGACGGAATCGAGCAGGCCGCGCGGAGCGCCGGGTACTTCGTGAGCGTGACCAGCCTGCGCTCCCTGGACGGCCGGTCGGTGCAGGGGGCGGTCGACCGGCTGCGCGACCAGGGGGTGGAGGGCGTGGTCGTGATCGCGCCGCAGACCTCCTCCGTCAGTGCGGTGGCCCGGCTCTCCAGCTCGGTGCCGGTGGTCGCGGTCGGTTCGGGCGACCAGACCCAGGTGCCCATGGTGTCGGTGGGCAACCGCTCCGGCGCCGAGGCGGCCACCCGTCACCTGCTCGACCTGGGGCACCGCACCGTGCACCATCTGGCAGGGCCGGTCAACTGGCTGGAGAGCCAGGACCGGGAAGAGGGCTGGCGCCGCACGCTCGAGGCGGCCGGGGCCCCGGTGCCGGACGTGGGGCGCGGCGACTGGAGTGCCCGCTCCGGCTACCAGGTGGGCCTGCGCATCGCCGAACTGCCGGATGTCACCGCCGTCTTCTGCGCCAACGACCACATGGCCCTCGGTCTGCTGCGCGCGCTGCACGAGGCCGGCCGGTCGGTGCCGCGCGACATAAGCGTGGTCGGCTTCGACGACATCCCGGAGGCCGCGTACTTCACCCCCCCGTTGACCACGGTGCGCCAGGACTTCGGTGAACTCGGCCGCAGGGCACTGGAGCTGCTGGTCGAGGAACTGGAGGGTGCGGCGCTCTCCCGGGCGGCCCATGTGCAGATCTCCCCGGAGCTGGTGCTGCGGCGCAGCGTGGGCCCCACCGGCCGTCGCTGAACGGCCGCCGGACCGCGGCGCCCCGCCAGCCCGCCAGCCGGCTCGGACGAGGTCGTCCACTTCCCTTGACATCGCAAATGTGAGCGCTAACAATCCGTGTGAGCGTTAACAGGAACGCCCCGAACTCCGCCGGCCCGACGTCGTCCCTGCTCCTCGGCGCGCCGGCCGGCGGCCCCTCGTTCCGCCCTCCTGACGGGAGGAGCGGAACGAACCTGTCGCCGGTGTCCTCCGCCCTGCCCCGGTCGAGGAGACAGCACCGGCGACAGGCCGCACCGCAGCCCTCCCGCACGAAGGATGAGGAAGTGACCGTGATCCCTGCCGCCCACGACCCGGACCGCTACGTCGTCGGCGTCGACTTCGGTACCCTCTCCGGCCGCGCGGTGGTCGTACGCGTGCGGGACGGGGAGGAGGTCGGCACGGCCGTCCACGACTACCCGCACGCTGTCATCGAGCGCGAGCTGCCCGGCAGCGGGCGGCCGCTGCCTCCCGACTGGGCGCTGCAGCACCCCGCGGACTGGCGCGAGGTGCTGCGCACCGCCGTCCCGGCCGCGCTCGCCGCCTCCGGCGTGGATCCGGCGGACGTCATCGGGATCGCCACCGACTTCACGGCCTGCACCGTCCTGCCGGTGCTCGCCGACGGCACCCCGCTCGCCGAGACCGCCGCCTGGGCGTCCCGGCCGCACGCCTGGCCCAAGCTCTGGAAGCACCACGCCGCCCAGGGTCAGGCGGACCGGATCAACGCCCTGGCCCACGCCCGGGGGGAGAAGTGGATCTCCCGGTACGGCGGCAGGATCTCCGCCGAGTGGCAGTACGCCAAGGCGTTGCAGGTCCTGGAGGAGGACCCGGCCGTCTACGCCGCGTGCGAGCGCTGGATCGAGGCTGCCGACTGGATCGTCTGGCAGCTCACCGGCGCCGAGAGCCGCAACACCTGCACGGCCGGTTACAAGGGCATCCACCAGGACGGGAGCTACCCGAGCGCGGACTACCTCGCCGCGCTCCACCCGGACTTCGCCGACTTCGCCCGCACCCGCCTGGAGCACCCGCTCTCCCCGCTCGGCTCCCGGGCCGGCTCGCTCACCGCGCAGGCGGCGCAGTGGACCGGCCTGCCGGAGGGCATCGCGGTCGCCGCCGGCAACGTGGACGCGCACGTCGCCGCACCGGCCGCGCGCGCCGTCGACGACGGCCAACTCCTCGCCATCATGGGAACGTCGACCTGCCACGTCGTCAACGGAGCGACGCTCGCGGACGTCCCCGGCATCTGCGGCGCGGTGGAGGACGGCATCGTCGCCGGCTCCTACGGGTACGAGGCCGGTCAGAGCGCCGTCGGCGACATCTTCGCCTGGTGGCTGCGCCAAGGGGTCCCCGCCGACTACCTGGCCGAGGCCGAGGCCGAGGGCAACGGCGAGGACCTGCACCGGCTGCTCACCCGCAAGGCCGCCGCCCAGCCCGTCGGCGCGCACGGCCTGGTGGCGCTCGACTGGATGAACGGCAACCGCTCCACCCTGGTCGACCACCACCTCTCCGGCGTGATCGTCGGACTCACCCTCGCCACCCGCCCCGAGGAGATCTACCGGGCCCTGCTGGAGGCCACCGCCTTCGGCACCCGCGTCATCGTCGAGGCCCTGGAACAGGGCGGCGTCCCCGTCACCGAGTTCATCGTCACCGGAGGCCTCAAGAAGAACGCCCTGCTGATGCAGATCTACGCCGACGTGCTGCGCCGCCCGGTCTCGGTCGCCGAATCGGAGCAGGGCCCCGCGCTCGGCTCGGCGATCCACGCCGCCGTCGCCGCCGGGGCCCACCCGGACGTGCGGACCGCGTCCGCCGCCATGGGCCGGGTGCACCGGCACGCCTACCAGCCGGACCCGGCCGCCGCCGACACCTACGACCTGCTGTTCGCCGAGTACCGCGCCCTGCACGACCACTTCGGCCGCGGCGCCGACAAGCTCCTGCACCGCCTGCGCGACATCCGCAACGCCGCCCTCACCACTTCGAGCGAGGACCTGTGAACGCGACCACCGACCTCATCCGCCGCCAGGTCAGCGACCTCCACCAGGAGCTGGTCCGCTACAACCTGGTGGTCTGGACCGCCGGCAACGTCTCCGCCCGCGTCCCCGGAGAGGACCTGCTGGTCATCAAGCCCAGCGGCGTCTCCTACGAGGAGCTGACCCCGCAGAACATGATCGTCTGTGACCTGGAAGGCAACGTCGTCGAGGGTGATCACGCGCCCTCCTCCGACACCGCCGCGCACGCCTACGTCTACCGTCACCTTCCCGAGGTCGGTGGGGTGGTCCACACCCACTCCACCTACGCCTGTGCCTGGGCCGCCCGCGGTGAGGCCGTCCCCTGCGTGCTCACGGCGATGGCCGACGAGTTCGGCGCCGAGATCCCGGTGGGACCGTTCGCGCTGATCGGCGACGACTCGATCGGCCGCGGGATCGTGGACACCCTCAAGGGCCACCGCTCGCCCGCCGTCCTGATGCAGAGCCACGGCGTCTTCACCATCGGCAAGGACGCCCGCGCCGCGGTCAAGGCCGCCGTGATGTGCGAGGACGTCGCCCGCACCGTCCACCTCTCCCGCCAGCTCGGCGAGCCGCTGCCGATCGCGCAGGCGGACATCGACAGCCTCAACTTCCGCTACCAGAACGTCTACGGCCAGCCCCAGGCCCGGTGAGGAGCCACCCCATGAAGAAGCCACCGGAGCGCCGCCAGGTCTGGTTCCTGACCGGCAGCCAAGGACTCTACGGCCAGGACACCCTGCACCAGGTCGCGCAGCAGTCCCGGCGGATCGCCGAAGCACTGAACGGCGACCCCCTCCTGCCGGTCGAGATCGTCTGGAAGCCCGTCCTCACCGACGCCGCCGCGATCCGCCGGGTCTGCCTGGACGCCAACTCCGCCGACGACTGCATCGGCCTGATCGCCTGGATGCACACCTTCTCCCCGGCGAAGATGTGGATCGCCGGCCTGGACGCCCTGCAGAAGCCACTGCTCCACCTGCACACCCAGGCGAACGTCGACCTGCCCTGGCAGACCATCGACATGGACTTCATGAACCTCAACCAGGCCGCCCACGGCGACCGGGAGTTCGGCTACATCCAGTCCCGCCTCCGGGTCCCGCGCAAGACCGTCGCCGGCCACGTCAGCGACCCGACCGTGTCCGCCCGGATCGCCACCTGGGCCCGCGCCGCGACCGGCCGCGCCGAACTGCGCAGCCTCAAGCTCGCCCGCTTCGGCGACAACATGCGCGACGTCGCCGTCACCGAGGGCGACAAGGTCGAAGCCCAACGGCGCTTCGGCGTCTCCGTCAACACCTACGGCGTCAACGACCTCGTCACCGCCGTGCACGCCACCGACGACGGCGACGTCACCACCCTCACCAAGGAGTACCAGGACGCCTACCGCCTCGCACCCGAGCTGCGCACCGGCGGGGAGCGCCACGAGTCACTGCGCTACGCGGCCCGGATCGAACTCGGCCTACGCGCCTTCCTGGAGCAAGGCGGCTTCCGGGCCTTCACCACCAACTTCGAGGACCTCGGCGGCCTGCGCCAACTCCCCGGCCTGGCCGTTCAGCGGCTGATGGCCGACGGCTACGGCTTCGGCGGCGAGGGCGACTGGAAGACCGCCACCCTGCTGCGCACCCTCAAGGCGGCCGCCACCGGACTGGCCGGCGGCACCTCGTTCATGGAGGACTACACCTACCACCTGGAGTTCGGCCGCGAGCTGATCCTCGGCGCCCACATGCTGGAGGTCTGCCCCAGCATCGCGGCCGGCACGCCCTCCTGCGAGATCCACCCGCTCGCCATCGGCGGACGTGAGGACCCGGTCCGGCTGGTCTTCGACGCCGAGCCCGGCTCCGCGGTGGTGGTCGGCCTCGCGGACCTCGGCGACCGCTTCCGGCTGGTCGCCAACGAGGTCGACGTGGTCGCACCGCCCGCGCCGCTGCCCCGGCTGCCGGTCGCCCGCGCCGTGTGGAGGCCGCGGCCGGACCTGCACACCTCCACCGAGGCCTGGCTGACGGCCGGCGGACCGCACCACACCGTGCTCTCCGGCGCGCTCGGCACCGAGGAGCTCGAGGACCTCGCCGAGATGCTCGGCGTCGAGCTGCTGGTGATCGACGACGACACGAACCTCCGCCGGTTCACCAAGGAGCTTCGCTGGAACCAGGCCTACCACCGCCTGGCCCAGGGGCTCTGAGGCCCCGTCCGGCGCCGGCGCCGCCCGCCCGCCCGGCGGGCGCCGCCCCCTTCCCCGTCGTGTCGAGCGGAGCACGCCGTGTCCGGAGGCGCACTCGTCTTCCCCTGACGGGCTGACGGTGGCCCGGCAGGCCCCCGTGGGCTGCGGGACCGGGGGAGCAGTACCGGTCAAGGACGGTGTACCGCTTCTCGGCCGGGTGGTGAACGCTCCGCCGGGAGTGAACGGGGCGGTGGGCCCGGCGGGGCCCACCGCCCCTCGCGCGTCAGGAGGCGGCGAAGACCCGGACCTCCCGGGCGTCGGGGCCTACCGAGCGGCCGGCGGAAACCGCGTCGCCGGACAGCACAGCCGGGCAGCACAGCCGGCGAGCACAGCCGGACAGCACAGCCGTCGAGGTCGACCGGCGCCGGGACCGCGACCGGCTGCCGGCTCCGGTCGTGCACCCCGCGGACACCGCGCCCGTCCGGCGACGTCCCGGTCGTAGCCGGGACGGGCCTCGGCAGGTCGTACCAGCCGCCGACCGGAACGGGGCGCCAGCCGGCGGCGAGCTTCCGGGCGAGGTCGCGTCCGGTGCGGCGCGGGCACGGGGGCGGACCCTAGGCTCCGTCGGGCGGGGGAGGGATCGTGGCGGTGCCGGGTGCCGCTTCCGGCCAGACCAGCAGCACGGGGCAGGGAGCGTGGTCGACGACGAAGCGGGTGGCGGGACCGAGGCTGTGCGGCCCGAGACGGCTGCGGTCGCCGTCGCGCGCGAGCACGAGCAACTCGGCGCCCTCCGCCGCCGCGACGACCTCGCGCTCGACGCGGCCGGTGCGCTCGACCCGGGCGCACGGCCGGCCGAGGCGGTCGGCCGCGGCCGCCAGGAGGTGGCGGGCGGAGGCCGCCGCCAGGGTCTCCACCCGGGTGCCGGGGTCCCGCTCGCGGTGGCCGCGTCCGAGCAGCCCGGCGAACGCGCCGTGTGCCACGCCCGGCACCTCCTGGCCGCTCACGTGGAGCAGGACGATCCGGGTACCCTCCGGGACGTGCGCGCGAGCCGCGTCCACACAGGCGGGCCAGGTGCCTTCGGCGATCCAGACGACGACGGTCACGTGCTCGTTCTCCTCATGCTCCCGGTGCTCCTGACGTTCCCCACGGTCCGCTGCTCCTCGTCCTCAGAGGACCTGCAGTGCTCCCCACAGTGCCACCACTGCCAGTACCAGGGCGGCGGGCACGACGAGCAGTCCGAGCCGGGTGAACTCGCCCAGGCCGATGTCGGTGTCGTGCTCGCTGACGATGCGTCGCCACAGCAGGGTGGCCAGGGACCCGGCATAGGTGAGGTTGGGGCCGATGTTCACGCCGAGCAGCACCGCCAGGACCGCGCCGGCGCCGGACGGGACGGCCAGCGGGAGCAGCACGAGGGTGGCCGGCAGGTTGTTGATGATGTTCGCCAGTGCCGCCGCCAGCGCCGCCGTGCCGAGCAGCGCGGGCAGCGAGGTGCCGTGGGGGACGAGGTGCCCGAGCGCGGAGGCCAGCCCGTTGTCGACGACGGCCCGGACCACGATGCCGAGCGCCAGTACGAAGGCCAGGAACGGCACGGCGGCCGAGCGGACGATCGCGACGGGGGTGGTGCGGTGCCGGACCAGGGCCCGGACGGCGAGCACGAGCGCGCCCGCCAGGGCCGCCCAGGCCGGGTCGATGCCGACGACCGAGGTGAGGACGAATCCGGCGAGCGTGCAGGCGACGGTGGCGAGGGCGAACACGGGCGTCGCCGGTGCCGTGACCTCCGCCGCGGGCGGGGCCGCGGCGTCGAGATCGGCGGTGAAGAACCGGCGCAGCACCACGTACTCGACGGCGATGGCCACCGTCCAGGGCAGCGCCATCAGCGCGGCGAACCGGGTGAAGCCCAGCCCGCTGGCGGCGAAGGCCAGCAGATTGGTCAGGTTGGAGACCGGCAGCAGCAGCGAGGCGGTGTTCGACAGGTGGGTGCAGGCGTAGACGTGCGGTTTGGGCCGCGCACCGAGCCGGGCCGCGGTCACGAACACCACCGGCGTCAACAGCACCACGGTCGCGTCCAGGCTCAGCACCGCCGTGACCACCGAGGCGGCCACGAACACCTGCGCCAGCAGCCGCCGCGGGCTCCCGGCGGACGCCCGGGCCATCCATGCCCCGCAGGCGCGGAACAGGCCCTCGTCGTCGCACAGCTGCGCCAGCACCAGGACCGCGGCGAGGAAGCCGATGACCGGGCCCAGTCGCTCGGCCTCGTCCGCCGCGTGGGCCGGCGAGATCGCGCCGGTGGCGATCACCAGCCCGGCGGCCGGGACCGCGACCACGGCCTCCGGCCAACCCCACGGCCGAACCACCGCGCAGAGCAGAACCAGCGCCAGCAAGCCGATGGACAGCGCTTCTGCGGTCGACGTACTCAGGGGTCTGCTCCTTGCGTCCTGCGTCCTTGCGTCCTGCGTCCTTGCGTCCTCGCGGCGACGGTGACCGCTGACAGCATCCGCAATCGAACCCGAAACACCACGCCACGGCCGGTCGGCTGGCACCGACGGGACCCGTTGCTCACCCGGTGGACGTAACGCGCTCCGCATCCGCCGCTGAACGGCGTCCGCCGACCGATCGAGGAGACGGGCCGCAGGACGGTCGCGGGCCGCAGGACGGCCGGGCCGGTGAGGGCCCGGTGCGGACGACGGGTACGGTCTCCTCCCGCGGGCGCCGGGTCAGCCGGCCGCGACGCCCCGCAGCCGCTCCGCGGCGGCCTCGGGACTCACGTCGGTGACGAAGGCGTCCAGCCCCGATTCCACCCCCGCCAGGTACTTGAGCTTGCCGGGCGCGCGCCGGACGGTGAACAGCTCCAGATGCAGCGCCAGTTCGTCGCCGCCGCCCTTCGGCGCCTGGTGCCAGGCAGCGATGTACGGTGTGCGGTTCGGTGCGGAGCCGGCCGGCGCGGGGAACAGACGGTCGAAGCGGCGCAGCAGGTCGAGGTAGAGGCCGGGGAACTCGGCGCGCTCGGCCTCGTCCAGCGCGGTGAGGTCGCGGACCCGGCGGTTGGGGGAGAGGTGGACCTCGTACGGCCAGCGGGCGGCGAACGGTACGAAGGCCGTCCAGTGCTCGCCGCGCAGCACCAGCCGCTCGGGGGCGGCCCGTTCGGCGGTGAGGAGGTCCTCGAAGAGGTTCCGCCCGGTGCGGATCCGGTGCGCCGCTGCGCGGGCGATCATCCGGGTGGTGCGGGAGGGGACGAAGGGGAAGGCGTAGATCTGGCCGTGCGGGTGGGGGAGCGTGACACCGATCTCCTCGCCGCGGTTCTCGAAGCAGTAGACCTGCTGGACGTCGGGCAGGGCGGACAGTTCCGCCGTGCGGTCGGTCCAGGCGTCCAGGACGAGGCGGACGGCGGCCTCGTCCAGGTCGGCGACGGAGGCGTGGTGGTCGGGGGAGAAGCAGACCACCTCGCAGCGGCCGGTGCCCGGCCGGACGGTGTGCAGCGGGTCGTCGTGGGCCGCGACGTACGCTGCGGAGTCCGTGGCGAGCGAGGGGAACCGGTTCTCGAACACCACCACCTCGTAGTCGGCCGCTGGGATCTCGCTGAGCCGATCATCCTGGGAGGGGCAGAGCGGGCACTCGCCGGCCGGCGGGTGGTAGGTCCGCTGCTGGCGGTGGGCGGCGACCGTGACCCACTCGCCGAGCACCGGGTCGAGCCGGGTCTCGGAGAGGCTCGCGGCGGGCACGAGCGGGCGCCGGTCCACGGCGGCGCGGTCCGCGGCCCACTCCTGGTCGTAGTAGAAGAGTTCACGGCCGTCGGCCAGCTTGGTCGCGGTCCTGTGCACCGCTGTGCTCCTTACGCAGGGGGCGTCGGCCACCGAGCCGATCTTCAACAGAATCAAACATATGCAATCACATGTCAACGATGTGGACCGGGGCGACCGATCACCGAGGGTCGCTAAATGCGGCCTTGTTCCCAGCTGAGCCCAGACTGTGACCCCGGGCGCCTGGCATGTTTGATTATGTTGAAATCGGCTCCGCCGGCCGTGGTAACCCCTGGAGAGCCTCGGTCAGCCGGCCGCCGGAACGACGACGAGCTCGCCGACCGCCTCGGCGAGCGCGCTGCGGGCCGCCGCCGGAAGGGCGTCGTCGGTGATGAAGCAGTCGACCTCCGCCAGGGTCGCGAAGCTGCTCAGGCCGACGACGCCCCACTTGGTGTGGTCGGCGACCACGACCGTGCGGCGGGCGGAGGCGATCAGGGCCCGGTTGGTCTGGGCCTCGGCCAGGTTGGGCGTGGTGAGCCCGGCCCGCTCGCTGACGCCGTGCACGCCGAGGACCAGCAGGTCCACGTGGAGCGTACGGATCGTCTGTTCGGCCAGGGCTCCCACCAGGGCCGCGGAGCGGGTCGGTGCGCCTCCCGTCAACAGGAGCGTCGGGACGGACTCCCTCCCGTCGTTCTCCGCCGCCCACAGCAGCTCGGCGATCCGCAGGGAGTTGGTCACCACCGTCAGCTGCCGGACGTCCAGCAGACGGGCGGCGACCGCGTAGGTGGTGGTTCCGGCGGACAGCGCCACCACGCTGCCCGCTTCCACGAGCTGTGCCGCCGCGCCGGCCAGCGCGGCCTTGGTGCCCTCCTCCAGCGCCGACTTGGCGTCGAAGCCGGGTTCGAAGGTGCTGGCGGCCCCGGTTGCCACCGCTCCGCCGTGGACCTTCTGGACGGTGCCCTCGCGGGCCAGCGCGTCCAGGTCCCGGCGGATCGTCATGTCGGACACGCCGAACTGCGCGACCAGGTCGGCGACGCGGACGGCGCCCGTGCGACGGATCTCGTCGAGGATCAGCGCACGCCGCTGCGCGGCGAACAACGTCTGGTCAGCCACGGAGGTCCTTCCGGTCGGCCGGGTACTGGGGTGGGAGCGGTCTCGTCCGTTGGCCGGGACACGTTCGGGTCGGCCCGGTCCATTGTCGGCCGGACCCGTCACCGGACCCGTCACCGGACCCGTCACCTGACCCGTCACCGGCCCCGGCGGCCGGCTTCAGCGGCGTAGCGGGTCCGGCAGGCGCGGGGCCCGCGCGCACGACGAACGGGGCGGGTGGCCCGTAGGACTCCACGGGCCACCCGGCCCCTCCGCCGAGGGCTCGCCCACTTCTCGGTCGGGCCGAGGTCCGGCTGCTCCGGAGCTCCACCGTGTGGGGGAGCCTCGCGGCCTGCAGCCGCCGGGCAGTCCTCAGACCACGGCCACGCCGCTGCCGGCGATGACCTCGGGCCGGAGCAGGGCCGCGAGCCGTTCCGCGGGCAACAGCCCCCGCTCCAGCACGAGTTCGGCGACCCCCCGGCCGCTGGCCAGGGCCTCCTTGGCGATGTCGGTGGCGGCGGTGTACCCGATGTGCGGGTTGAGGGCGGTCACCAGGCCGATGGAGTTCTCGACGGTCGCGCGCAGCACTTCGGTGTTGGCGGTGATGCCGACCACGCAGCGCTCGGCGAGGGTGAGGCAGGCGGCGCGCAGGTGGGTGATGGACTCCGACAGCGAGTGCAGGATGATCGGTTCGAAGGCGTTGAGCTGGAGCTGCCCGGCCTCGGCGGCCATGGTGATCGCGACGTCGTTGCCGATCACCTCGAAGGCGACCTGGTTGACGACCTCGGGGATCACCGGGTTGACCTTGCCCGGCATGATGCTCGAACCGGCCTGCACCGGCGGCAGGTTGATCTCGCCGAGGCCGGCGCGCGGCCCGGAGGACAGCAGCCGCAGGTCGTTGCAGGTCTTGGACAGTTTGACGGCGATGCGCTTGAGGACGCCGGACATCTGGACGAACGCGCCGCAGTCCTGGGTGGCTTCGACCAGGTTGACGGCGGTGACCAGGGGCAGCCCGGTGATGTCGGCGAGGTGGCGCCGGGCGGATTCGGCGTACCCGGCAGGGGCGTTCAGGCCGGTGCCGATCGCGGTGGCGCCGAGGTTGATCTCGTGGATCAGCTCGACGGCCTCCGCGAGCCGGCTGCGGTCCTCGTCGAGCATGACGGCGAAGGCGGAGAACTCCTGGCCGAGCGTCATCGGCACGGCGTCCTGCAACTGCGTGCGGCCCATCTTCAGGACGTCGCGGAACTCGACGGACTTGCGGGCGAAGGCGTCCTGGAGAACGGCCATCGCGTCGAGGAGGCCGCGCACGGCGAACACGGTCGCGATCCGGACGGCGGTCGGGTAGACGTCGTTGGTGGACTGGCCGAGGTTGACGTCCTCGTTGGGGTGCAGGTGCCGGTACTCGCCCTTGGCGTGTCCCAGCAGTTCCAGCGCCCGGTTGGCGAGGACCTCGTTGGCGTTCATGTTGGTCGAGGTGCCGGCCCCGCCCTGGATGACGTCCACGACGAACTGGTCGTGCAGCCTGCCGCCGCGGATCTCCCGGCAGGCGGTGGCGATCGCGGCGGCCTTCGCGGGTTCCAGCAGGCCGAGTTCCTCGTTGGCGAGGGCGGCCGCCTCCTTGACGGCGGCCAGCGCGTCGACCAGGTGCGGGTAGGCGGAGATCGGCGTGCCCGTGATGGGGAAGTTCTCGGTGGCGCGCAGAGTGTGGACGCCCCAGTAGGCGTCGGCGGGGACGTCGCGGTCCCCGAGCAGGTCGTGTTCGCGGCGGGTGGCGGCGGTCATGGTCGTGCGGGTCCTCTTTCTCGCAGTGATGGTTCGGGTCACGGGCGGGCGAGCAGGGCCGCCGGTTCCAGCGCGGCCGCCGGGCGCACGCCGCCGACGGGCCGGCCGCCGCCGAACGTCGGCTCGCCCGCGAAGCCGGTCAGCAGCCGCGGGTCGACTCCCGCCAGCGCCAGGGCGGCTGCCGTCACCGGGATGCGCGCCCGGTCCGCCCCGTCGGCGATCTTCAGGGCGACGGCGCGGCCGTCCGGCAGCGCGGCGATCTGGACGCCCTCGAAGCCGTCCTTGGCGAGCAGCCCCGGCACCGCCTGCATCAGTCGAGCCACGTCCCGCCCCGCGCCGGAGGCCATCTCGGGGTGGCTGCGCAGCGCGTCCGCCACCCGGAACTCGGGTGTCCCGGGCGCCCCGGTGGCGATGCGCGCGGCGGCACGGGCCAGACCGTGGAGGGAGACGGCGAACAGCGGGGTGCCGCAGCCGTCCACCGTGACGTGGGCGATGCGCTGGCCGGTGAGGTCCTCCACGACTTCCGCGATCACCCGTTGGAGCGGGTGCTCGGGGGCGTCGTAGTCGTCCAGCGGCCATCCGTTGAGCTTGCAGAGGGTGAGCATCGCGGCGTGCTTGCCCGAGCAGTTCTGGGCGAGCCTGGACGGGGGCCGGTCCTGCCGGATCCAGGTGTCGCGGACGGCCGGGCCGTACGGCAGGTCCGGGACGTTGCGCAGGTCGTCCTCGGTGAGGCCGGCGAGCGCCAGGATCCGCCGGGTGGCGGCGAGGTGGCGTTCCTCGCCGGAATGGCTGCCCATCGCGAGGGCGAGCAGTTCGCCGTCGAGCGGCAGTCCGGCGCGGACCATCGCGACGGCCTGGACGGGCTTGAGGGCCGACCGCGGGTAGCACGCGGCCTCCGCGTCGCCGAGGTGGAACCGGAGCCTGCCGTCGCCGTCGAGGACGACGACGGAACCGTAGTGGGTGCCCTCGACCACGCCGGCACGGGTGACGTGGGCGACGGGTGCGTGGCGGGGCTCGCGGATCGCGGGCGCGTCCGCGAGGGGGCTGGTGAGCATGACTGCCTCGATCGTGATGGCTCGGGACTGCTGGTCTGGTGCCTGCGTGCGGCCGGCCCGGGCGGATGCGCGGTCCGCGGATCCGCCCGGGCCCGCCGGGTTCAGTCGTCGGTTCCGGCGGCGACGCGCGCGATGCGTCCGCGGATCGCGTACCAGCCGGCGACGAGTGCCGCGGCGATCAGCGGTACGCACAGCACGGTGGTGCGTCCGGCGCCGCCGTCGGCGTACATGAGGACCAGGACGGCGGCGAGGAAGGCCAGGGTCACGAGTTCGGTCCAGGGCGAGCCGGGCAGGCGGTAGGCGGGGCGGGTCAGTTCGCCGGCCGTGGTCTTCCGCCAGAACAGCAGGTGGCAGACCATGATCATGCCCCAGGTCGCGATGATGCCGATGGCCGCGAGGTTGAGCACGATCTCGAACGCGTCGGCGGGGACCACGAAGTTGAGGCCGACACCGAGGACGCACATGCCGCTGGTGAGCAGGATGCCGCCGTAGGGCACCTGGGTGCGGCTCATCCGGGCGGTGAAGCGCGGCGCGGATCCGTTGACGGCCATGGAGCGCAGGATGCGGCCGGTGGAGTAGAGGCCGGAGTTGAGCGAGGACATCGCCGCGGTGAGGACGACCAGGTTCATCACGCTGCCCGCGGCCGGCACGCCGATGTGGGAGAGCACGGTCACGAAGGGGCTCTGGCCGGAGGTGTACCTGTTCCACGGCATCAGCATCGACAGCAGCACGACCGAGCCGACGTAGAACAGGCCCACGCGCCACATGATGGAGTTGATCGCCTTCGGCATGATCTTCTCGGGGTTCTCGGTCTCACCGGCCGTCACGCCGACCAGTTCGACGGAGGCGTAGGCGAAGACGACGCCCTGGATGATCAGCAGCATCGGCAGCAGGCCGTTGGGGAAGATCCCGCCGTTGTCGGTGATCAGGGACGGGCCGGGTACGACGCCGTCGACCTGGTGGCGGGTGACGAGCAGGAAGATCGCGATGCCCATGAAGATGACCAGGGCGCTGACCTTGACGATGGCGAACCAGAACTCCAGTTCGCCGAAGATCCGTACCGAGATGAGGTTCACGGTGAGGACCACGGCGAGGGCTATGAGCGCGATCACCCATTGCGGGACGTCGGAGAACAGGTGCCAGTAGTGGGTGTACGTGGCCACCGCGGTGATGTCGGCGATGCCGGTGGTCGCCCAGTTGAGGAAGTACATCCAGCCGGCGGTGTACGCGCCCTTCTCTCCCAGGAACTCCCGGGCGTACGACACGAAGGCGCCGGAGGAGGGGCGGTACAGGACGAGTTCGCCGAGCGCTCGCACGACGAGGAACGCGAAGACGCCGCAGACGGCGTACGCGACGAACAGGGAGGGCCCGGCGTCGGCGAGCCGTCCGCCCGCACCGAGGAACAGCCCGGTGCCGATGGCTCCGCCGATGGCGATCATGTTGACGTGCCGGGCCTTCAGGGACTTGCTGTAGCCGGTGTCGCCGGCATCGACGTGACGGGTCGTGGGGCGCTTCTCGTCTTTGAGGAACTGCTCGCTCACGCCTCGGCCCTGCCTTCTCTTGAGGTGTCCGCGCGCTGGGGGCGCACGATGTCGGTGAGGGTGGCCTCCACACGGTGGAGGTGGTGGGACATCGCCTCGACGGCGTCGGGCTCGGAACCGTCGATCAGGGCCTCGACGATCGCCCGGTGCTCGCAGTTGGACTGCTCGCGGCGACCGCCGAGTTCGTTGAGGAAGGTCGACTGACGCGCCAGTGCGTCACGGATCTCCTCGATCACCCGGCGGAACACCGGGTTGCCGGAGGCCTCGGCCACCGCCAGGTGGAACACGGTGTCCAGGGCGACCCACGCGGTGGTGTCGGTCTCCCGCTCCATCCGGTCGAGCAGGTGGCCCAAGTGGTCCAGGTCCTCCGGGGTGCGGCGCAGCGCCGCGTAGCCGGCGACCGGGATCTCGACGTGCCGGCGCACCTCCAGGAGATCGCTGGCCGCGTAGTCGCCGAAGGTCGGGTCGTCGACCGTGTTCGCCACGACGAAGGTGCCCTTGCCCGTCCGCGAGACCGTCAGGCCCATGGTCTGCAGGGCACGGAGTGCCTCCCGCAGCACGGGCCGGCTGACCTCCAGGGTCCGGCACAGCTCGGCTTCCGAGGGGAGCTTGTCTCCCACGGCGTACTGACCGCGCTCGATGGCGCTGCGCAGGTGGCCGAACACCGCTTCCATCGCGCTGACGCGCCGCGGGGCCGGACCACCTGTCTGGCTGTCTGACAGGTTCACGGGCTGATCCTGGGGCCTGCAGTGACGTCTGTCAAGACACCGGCGTCGTACCGGAGAGCTCCGAAGCGCTCCGCCGGACAGGCACCTTCCGCTCGTCGGCACCCGTCGGCGCAGGGCTCTGGGTCGACCTGGCCGCGGCCACCAGGGCGTGCACCACCGCCGAGTCGAAGGCCATTTCGGGGTGCCACTGCACGCCGACCGCGAAGCGGTGCCGGGTGCTCTCGATCGCCTCGACGGTGCCGTCCGCCGTGCGGGCGCCCACGACCAGGCCGGCTCCGAGGGACTCCACCGCCTGATGGTGGTGCGTGGCGACCTGGCGGGTCCCCGGAAGGAGCGCGCCGATCCGCGTCCCCGGCACCGTGGTGACGGCATGGGGGGAGAAGTGGCCGCCGTGCAGGTTGTGCCCGTGGTGGCCCACGGTCTCGGGGAGGTGCTGGATCAGGGTGCCGCCCGCGTGCACGTTCATCAGCTGCATTCCGCGACACACTCCGAGCACCGGCATGTCACGCGCGAGAGCCTCGTCCAGCACGGCCCACTCCCACCGGTCGCGCTCGCGCATCGGCGGCCCCGTGCAGGGATGCGGCTGCGCCCCGTACAACGCGGGATCCACGTCCTCGCCGCTGGTGAGGACGATCGCGTCCAGGCGTGCCACGACGTCCGGCGCGGCCTCCGGCGCGTCCGGCGGCAGCAGCACCACCCGGCCGCCCGCCGCCCGGAGGCAGCTGACGTACGCCGCGGGCAGCAGCGCGGCGGGCAGCTCCCACTCACCCCACTGAGCGTCGGCGAGGTAGGTGGTCAGTCCGATGAGTGGCTTGGGCATACCACTTCCTTTCAGCAGCGGGGGCGGATCGTCGACGGCCGTCCCCTCCGCGGCCCGCCCGACCGATGCGGGTGCGGGCGGGTCGCGGAGGAGGGGGTGCACGGCCCGCGGGCACACGAACGAGCCCGAGGAGGGTGGGGATTGGTCGCGGACCCGGGAGCGGAGGCTTGCACATCCGGGCCGCGAACATGAATCCTGCTGCCGTTCACGCTTAAGTACAAGAAAAGACATCTTCGCGACAGATAAGTGAGCCTTAACTCCGTGCAGAGACTCGACCCCCGGCTGCTCGCCACCCTCGAGGCCGTGGTCCGCCACGGCTCCTTCAACGCCGCCGCACGCGAACTGGGCTACAGCGCGCCCGCCGTCTCGCAGCAGATCGCCGAACTCGAACGCCGCGCCGGCCTCATCCTGATCGAGCGGCGGCCCGTGCGCGCCACCCCGGCCGGGATGGTGCTCCTCGACGCCGAACAGCGCGTCCGGGGCGCACTCGCGGCTGCGTCCGTGGAACTCGACGCCATGCGGGCGGGCACCGCGGGACGGATCAGACTCGGCGCCTTCGCCTCGTCCGCCGCCGGCATCGTCCCGCAGGCGCTGGCGGAACTCCACGCGACCTATCCGGACATCCAGGTCAGCCTCTCCCAGGTGGAACCGGACGCCGGCTACAGCCGCCTCAAGCGGGGAGACATGGACCTGGCCCTCAGCTACGACTACGACTTCATCCCGATGCCACCGCCCCGGACGCTGCGCCGAACGCTGGTCGCACGCGACCCGGTCGTGGCAGTCGTCCCGGCCGACCACCACCTCGCCGACCGGGACGTCATCGACCTGGCGGACCTCGCGTCCGAGACGTGGATAGCAGCTCCGGAGGCCGCGTTGCGCCTGGAGCTGCTCGCCCAGATGGCCAAGACACCGGCATTCCAGGCCCGCCTGGAATACGACGGCGACGACTTCAACACGGTGCTCGGCTTCGTGGCTGCCGGCCTCTGCGTCGCCGTCATGCCGCGGCTGGCCCTTCCCCCGGGCAGCACCCAGGTCGTGGCGCGACCCCTCGCCGACCCGGAGCTCACGCGCTTCATCTACACCGTCCGCATCGACACCCGGCACGCCCCGCGCGCCCTGCTGGCCCTGGAACGGATGCTCGCCGCGCAGGCACTGGCCGCCCTCTCCGGAGCCGCGGGCAACGCCCCGACGAGTGCGTGACGGAACGCCGCCGCCCCTCCTGCGGGCAGGGCCTCCGGGCAGCCGCTCACGCCTCCGACCGGTGGCCCCGGTCGGCGGTGAGCCGCTCACGCCACTCGGCCACGGCGACGGGGGACATCGCCGCGAGACGAGCGATCGCCTCGTCGTCCCGCCCGTCGGTCCAGCTGAGGACCCGGGTCAGGACGGTGTTCCGGACCAGGCGCACCTCCTTGAGCAACTCCTCCAGGCGCTCGAGTTCCTCCCCGGTGGCGGCCAGCGTCTCGTCGACCGCCGACCTCTCCTCGGCGCGCTGCTGCCGCAGGTAGGCCGGGAGGCCGGTGAGGACCACGCCGTCGTCGGCGGCGGCGCTGCGGAACGTCTCGGCGAGGTGGTTCAACACGCAGTCGGTGGCGTCGGCGAGACTCGCTCCCACGACCTTCGCGTCCTCCCAGCTGCTCCGTCCGGCCTCGCTGGTCCGCAGCCAGAGCCCGGCGTCGACCGGAGTGCGGTCGCCGCAGGCCGCCGCGCGGTAGGCGTACAGAGCTGCACGGTGGCCGTAGAAGGCGTAACCCTCCTCGATCCGGACGCCCGCCTGGGCGCAGACCCGTCCCGGCACGCCGCCGTAACCGGAATCGGGTTCGTAGGCGGCCCAGTCGTCCAGCTCGGCGTCGGTGGCTGTCGCCCAGGCCGGGTCGCACAGCTCCGGATTCCGGTCGAGGAAGTCCGCCACTTCGACCCGCCACGCGGGAACCGGGTTCGCGCGGGGTTCGGCCCAGGCCGCCGTCCCCGTCGCGTGGAGCGTGAACCGGCAGGCCTGTTCGAGGTCGGTCCAGGCCGTAGCAGCCTCGGCGGACCATTCCAGGCTCCCGCTCGGGCCCACCCGGTGCAGCGAGTCGATCACCCGCTGGACCAGGGGCAGGACCCGCCGGACGAGCGCATGGAGCTCCTCGGCGCTGAAGAAGCGCCAGACGTCGGAGCCGTGGTCGTCCACCGTGCGGTGGGCGAGCGGGACCGTGAACACGGCCGGGGACGGCAGTGCGCCGTCGCCGACCGTGGCCCGGCGATGTCCCGGGAGCTCGGGGGCGGTCTCCTCGCCCTGTGCTCGCCAGTCGGTGTCCCCGAACCAGACGGCACCGGTGGCGAGATCGACGGCGAGCCACTGCTGGTAGCAGTTGCCCGGCCCGAACCGGTCCCGGCGGTGCTCGGCCTGCCGGTCGTGCCACACGTATTCCGCCGGAGGCGGACTGAACTGGACGGCGACGAAGGCGTCCTGCGGGGTATACCCGACGACCACGTGTGCCGTCGGTTTGCTGTGCTCGGTCCCGGACATGCGGCTCCCTCCGTGCCGGAACGTGGCGGTTCCACCACTGTGCGGCACCGAGCCTGCCTTGCGAGAGCCGTACGATCAAATCCGATCAGTCGGGGACGTCTCGTCGAAAGGGTCCGTGCACGAGCGGAGCCGACGCCAGGCGACCGCAGGCTGCCGGCGCCCCTCCCCGGCGAGTCGGGGCAGGTACCGCACCTTGACGCCGCGCCGTCGGGCGGCGCATCATCGAGCCGCACCTGTCAGACAGCAGGACAGCCTTCGACGCCCCCGACCCCGTCACCATCCCCCTGTGGCTGCTGCGCCCGGCACCAGCGGCCCGCACCGTCGTGTCCACCGTGTTGCGTCGGCCGGCCGGCCGACGCCAGGCCCGAGGCTGGGCCCGGCTGGACCCGATCCTCCTGAGAAGCGCGGCCGGGCTCAAGTCCCTTGCCCGGGCGGCGGCCACCCTGGCAGCCTGACCGCCATGATCAACTCTTCCGCCGCGCACCCTTCCGCCGACGAGGCCGCCGGCCTGGACGACTTCACGGAGCACCGGCGGCTCCTGTTCGGGACCGCCTACCGGCTCCTGGGGAGCGTGGCCGACGCGGAGGACGTGCTGCAGGACGCCTGGATCAAGTGGGCGCAGACGGAACGGGGGGTGGTGGCCAATCCCCGCGCCTACCTGGTGCGCACGGTCACCAACCTGTCGTTGAACCGGCTGACCTCGGCGCGCGCCACTCGCGAGTCCTATGTCGGCCCGTGGCTGCCCGAACCCCTGCTCACGGCCCCCGACATCGCCGAGGAGGCGGAGCTGGCCGACACCGTCTCCACGGCGATGCTCGTGGTGCTGGAGAGCCTCACCCCCGTGGAACGCGCCGTCTTCGTGCTGCGCGAGGCATTCGGCTATTCCCACGTGGAGATCGCCGAGATCCTCGGCCGCAGCGAGGCGACGGTCCGCCAGACCGCGCATCGGGCACGGGGGCACGTCCAGGCCCGCCGTCCCCGCTTCGACGCCGACCCGGCGCAGCGCCGCGACGTCACCGACCGCTTCCTCGCCGCCTGCACCGGCGGCGACCTGAACGCGATGATGGAACTGCTCGCCCCCGATGTCACCGCCTGGTCCGACGGCGGCGGCAAGGTCACCGCCGCTCGTCGGCCGCTGCACGGGACCGATCCGGTGGCCCGCTGGATGCTCGGCGTCCTGGCCAAGCCGGAACTGCGGGGGATGGCCTGGCAGGCGGCGAGCATCAACGGCGAGCAGGGGGTGCTGTTCACCATGGGCGGTCACCCCGTCGGCGCCCTCAGCTACGACATCGCCGAGGGCCTCATCCGGAACCTGCGGTTCCAGGTCAACCCCGACAAGCTGCGCGGGCTCAACTGAGCTTGACGTGCATCCGATTCGGCCCCTGCTCGGGGTGCATGAGTGCGAGCCGGGCAGGGGCCGATCGCCGTCTGGTCGCACGTCGTCGGAGGGGCCCGTGAGGGCGCTCCTCCATGCACGCCATTACCTCTATTCGAGTTACCTCGTTTCGATGTACAGTTCCGTGTGTGGAGGCTCCTTCCTCCCCGCCGCGGGTTCTCGCTGTCGCCGTCCGGCAGGGCCTTCCGGCTCCGGCCGGTCCCCTCCGCCCGGAGCCGATCCCCGGCACCGCCGGCACAGGCGACCAGCCGCCCCGCGCAGATGCTCTGCGCGCCGATGATCCGCAACTGCACACCTGTCAATGAACCGGAGGCCACCGTGTGGAAGTACGAACACAGCGTCGAGACCAGCGCCGCACCCTCTGCCGTCTGGCGCATCTGGGCCGATGTCGCGACCTGGCCCGAGTGGAACACCGACATCGAGAAGATCGAGTTGCGCGGCGGCTTCACCGACGGCGGTGAGATCACCATGGTGCCCCGGGGGCAGGACCCGGTCGAGCTCCGCCTCGACGAGGTGACCCCCGGTGAGAGCTTCGTCGACGAGGCGGTCTTCGGTCCGGTCCGCCTGCGCACCGTGCACCAGGTCCTCCCGGTGGAAAGGGGTGCTCGCATCACCTACCGGCTGGAGATCACGGGGGAGGGCTCCGACGACGCCGGCCCCGGGATCGGCCCGCAGATCACCGCCGACTGGCCGGAGACCATGGCTGCGCTGGCCCGCCGGGCCGAGCGGTACTGAACCCGCCCGTCCGGCCGGCGGGCCGTCCCCGTCAGCGCCTCCCGCCGGCAGCGGCCCGTGACGCGCCGGGCCGTTCGGCCGATCCGCACCGTGCCGTCACTCGGGGGTGGCAGCGCCGGGAAGAGGCGGCCCCGGCCGCCCAGGAACAGAAAGGGACGTCATGAACCGCTTGGTCGTGGCGATGCAGATCTCCATCGACGGCTGTGTGAGCAGCACGCTCGCGGATTCGACCTGGCAGCTGTGGAACTGGGGGCCGCAGTGGCCCTGGAGCGAGGACCTGCGCGAAGCGTTCAACGACCTGTTCGCCGACGCCGCGGGGATCCTCCTCAGCCGTCCGATGGCCGACGAAGGCTACCTCGCCCACTGGGACGCGATGGCCCGCCGACACCCGACCGACGGGGAGTGGAACTTCAGCCGCGCCATCGGCGCTCTGCCCAAGTTCGTCGTCAGCCGAACGGGCCGGCCGGAGCGCGCCTGGCCGAACACCACCGTCCTCAACGGCGAGTTCGACCAGGCCGTCGCCCGGGCCAAGAAGGAGGCCGCCGGCGACCTGCTGTGCTTCGGCGGCGCGGGGTTCGTGACGTCCCTCCTACGGCAGGACCTGGTGGACGAGTTGAGGCTCTTCACCAACCCCGGCTTCGCCGGATCCGGGGCCGGCATCTTCGGCCCCTGGCTCGCGGACCGTCGTCTCCGTGCCGCCGCGGCGCACGCCTACACCTGCGGCATCGCGGAAACCCGCTGGGTCAGGCACTCGACGACGACCGACGCCTGACCCCCGGCCGGCTGGACGGACGCGAGGTGCCCGGCTTCGGCGGGAAGGCGGGCACCGTCGGGCCCCGGCCGGTCAGCGGTGGATCAGGCTGAGGACGGCGCACAGCACGGCCGTGGTCGTCACGAGGAGTGCGGTGAGCACGCATCGCGCCCGCAGGTGGCGGTAGCGGGCCTCGTACTCGGCGCGCAGTTCGTCGCGGCGACCGCGCAGCCGGGTGAGGTACGCGCGGGACACGTGGAGGTGGGCGCGGGTGTAGTGGTGTTCGAGGTCGTGGCGCTGGGTGCCGGTGAGCCAGGGGAGGTGGTCGGCCAGGTCGCGGGCGGCCTGCCGGGCCTCTTCGGTTTCGGCCTGCCAGTACAGGTATCCCTCGAGTTGCTGCACGCCGTGGCCGGCATCGGTGTCGGCGGCGAGCGAGGGGCCGGGCGGGGGCGGGCGCCGGGGCTGGTGGGGCCGGGGCTGGTGGGGCCGGGGTGTCCTCATCCGCCGTTCCGGTCCCTGGTGGTCACGGCGGGGGCTCCGCTCTGGCGCCCGGCGTCCTGGAGGTCGTCGGGGATGTCGGGGTGGTGGAGGTTGAAGGCGGGGGATTCGGAGCGGATCCGGGGAAGGGTGACGAAGTTGTGCCGCGGCGGCGGGCAGGACGTCGCCCACTCCAGCGAACGGCCGTAGCCCCAGGGGTCGTCCTCGGCCACGAGCTCGCCGTACTTGGCGGTCTTCCAGACGTTGTAGAGGAAGGGCAGGATCGACAGGCCGAGCAGGAACGAGCCGATGGTGGAGACGGTGTTCAGGGTGGTGAAACCGTCGGAGGCGAGGTAGTCGGCGTAGCGGCGGGGCATGCCCTCGGCGCCGAGCCAGTGCTGCACCAGGAAGGTGGCGTGGAAGCCGATGAACAGCGTCCAGAAGCACATGCGGCCGAGGCGTTCGTCGAGCATCTTGCCGGTCCACTTGGGCCACCAGAAGTGGAAGCCGGCGAACATCGCGAAGACCACGGTGCCGAAGACCACGTAGTGGAAGTGGGCGACGACGAAGTACGAGTCCGAGACGTGGAAGTCGATCGGGGGAGAGGCCAGCATCACCCCGGTCAGGCCGCCGAAGAGGAAGGTGACCAGGAAGCCGACCGACCAGAGCATCGGGGTCTCGAAGCTGAGCGAGCCCTTCCACATGGTGCCGATCCAGTTGAAGAACTTCACACCGGTCGGGACCGCGATCAGGAAGGTCATGAACGAGAAGAACGGCAGCAGTACCTGGCCGGTGACGAACATGTGGTGCGCCCACACCGTCACGGACAGACCGGCGATCGCGATGGTGGCGGCGATCAGGCCGGAGTAGCCGAACATCGGCTTGCGGCTGAACACCGGGACGACCTCGGAGATGATCCCGAAGAACGGCAGCGCGATGATGTACACCTCGGGGTGGCCGAAGAACCAGAAGAGGTGCTGCCACAGGAGCGGTCCGCCGTTGGCCGGATCGAAGACGTGGGCGCCGAACTTGCGGTCCGCCTCCAGGGCGAACAGCGCGGCGGCCAGCACCGGGAAGGCCAGCAGGACCAGCACCGAGGTCAGCAGGACGTTCCAGACGAAGATCGACATCCGGAACATCGTCATGCCCGGCGCGCGCATGCAGATGACCGTGGTGATGAAGTTGACCGCACCGAGGATCGTGCCGAAGCCGGAGAACGCCAGACCCATGATCCACATGTCGCTGCTCACCCAGGGGCTGTGCGTGCCGTCGGACAGCGGCGTGTAGGCGAACCAGCCGAAGTCCGCTGCGCCGTTGGGGGTGAGGAAGCCGCTGACGGCGATGAGGGAGCCGAAGAGGTACAGCCAGTAGGCGAACATGTTCAGCCGGGGGAAGGCGACGTCGGGTGCGCCGATCTGCAGCGGCATGATCCAGTTGGTGAACCCCGCGAACAGCGGCGTCGCGAACATCAGCAGCATGATCGTGCCGTGCATCGTGAACAGCTGGTTGTACTGCTCGTTCGACACCAGCTGGGTGCCCGGGCGGGCCAGCTCGGCCCGCATCACCAGGGCCATCACCCCACCGAGCAGGAAGAACACGAACGAAGTCGTCAGGTACAGCGAGCCGATCTTCTTGTGGTCCGTCGTCGTCAACCAGACCACGACCATCCGTCCGGCGTTCCTCCACCCGGATCTGGAGCGGGTGGGGGGTGGTGCGGCCGCGCTGCCGGGTTCGGTCAGGATGGTCATGGACTGGGTCTCCGTTCTCGTTCGGACACGCCCATCCATATCAGTAGTCGGGGCGACACGCTGAGTGCTGGTGCTCGGCGTGGCGGCTGAACATCACCCCGCCCGAGAGGCGACGACCGGCCGCTCATCGGCTTCATCGACTCGCCGGAGGGCCGGGCTCAGCGCTGCCCGGAGGCGCCGCGGACACACCCGGCAGGCCCGCCGCGCCGCACGCCCGTGCCCGGATCGGCGCCCTGCTTCACACGATGGACGGAGCGCGGGGTGCCCGGGCCGCGCCGTCCTTCCGGTCCACGGCCACGCGAAGCCGTTCCCCGTTCAGCAGTTGTCCGACGGGATCCGCAGCCGCGGGCCGGAGCGGCCGGGACCCTTCCCCGCCGCGGCCGCGGGTGGGTTCGGGCCCCCATGAGGCCTCATGAGGGGAGGAGGCCGCGCAGGGCGTGGGGGAGGATGCCGCCGTGCCGGTAGTAGTCGGCCTCGGTCGGGGTGTCGAGCCGGATGCGGGCCGTGAAGCGGGTCGTCCCGCCGGGACCGGTGGCCTCGACGTCGGCGTCGCCGGACGGGTCGGCGATCCCGCGTACGGCGTAGGCCTCCTCGCCGCTCAGGCCGAGCGACCGGGCGTCCTGCCCCGGCTGGAACTGCAGGGGCAGCACACCCATGCCGACCAGGTTGGAGCGGTGGATGCGCTCGAAGGACTCGGCCAGCACGACCCTGACGCCGAGCAGGGCGGTGCCCTTGGCCGCCCAGTCCCGGGACGACCCGGACCCGTACTCCCGGCCGGCGATGACCAGCAGCGGTACGCCCTCATCGGCGTACCGGACGGCCGCCCCGTGGATGGTGGTCGGTTCGCCGTCGGGCAGGTGGCGGGTGAAGCCGCCTTCGGTGCCGGGCGCCAGGAGGTTGCGCAGGCGGATGTTGGCGAAGGTCCCGCGGATCATCACCTCGTGGTTGCCGCGCCGGGAGCCGTAGGAGTTGAAGTCCCGCGGCGCCACCCCCTGGGCCTGCAAGTACTCGCCGGCCGGGGAGTCACGCCGGATCGCGCCGGCCGGGGAGATGTGGTCGGTCGTCACCGAGTCGCCCAGCAGGGCGAGGACCCGCGCACCGGTGAGGTCACCGGGCGGCCGCGGCTCCGGGCCGAGGCCGTCGAAGTACGGTGGGCATCGCACGTAGGTCGAGTCGGGATCCCACGTGAACAGGTCGCTCTCGGGCACGGGCAGGGCGCGCCAGCGTTCGTCCCCGGCGAACAGGTCGGCGTAGCCGGCGGTGAACATCTCGGGCCGCAGGCTGGTGGCGATCACCCGTTGGACTTCGTCCGGGTCGGGCCAGATGTCGGCCAGGCGGACGGGCCGGCCGTCGCCGTCGGTTCCCAGCGGGTCGCGGGTGAGGTCGAGGGCCATCGACCCGGCCAGGGCGTAGGCGACGACGAGCGGCGGCGAGACGAGGTAGTTGAGTCTGACCTCGGGGTGGATGCGGCCCTCGAAGTTGCGGTTCCCGGAGAGGACGGACGCCACCGTCAGGCCGTCGGCGGTCACCGCCCGCGACACCTCCTCGATCAGCGGCCCGGAGTTGCCGATGCACGTGGTGCAGCCGTAGCCGACCAGGTCGAAGCCGAGCGCCTCCAGGGACGGCAGCAGACCGGCGTGCGCGAGGTAGTCCATGACGATCCGTGACCCGGGCGCGAGACTGGTCTTCACCCACGGCTTGGACTGAAGACCACGCTCCACGGCCTTCCGGGCCAGCAGGGCGGCGGCCACCATCACCTGGGGGTTGGAGGTGTTGGTGCAGGAGGTGATGGCCGCGATCACCACCGAGCCGTGCCCGAGCCGCTGGGTCCCAGGGGGCTCCGGTACGGAGTCCGCGGGCGGGGGCACGTCCCCGGACAGGGGCGCTTGCGCCGCCCGCACCGGCCGGTCGTCGGGGCGCTCGCCGGTCACCGACAGCGGGTCGGAGGCGGGGAAGGACTCCTCGTCGCCCTCGTCCACGCCGGCCCGTCCGCCGGTGTCCGCGCTCGTGTCCGTACCGGTCCGTCCGCCCGTGTCCGTGCTCGTCTCCGTTGCGAGGGCGGCGAGGAGAGCACCGGGCGCGTCCGCCAGGGCGATGCGGTCCTGCGGCCGTTTCGGGCCGGCGATCGAGGGCACGACGGCGGACAGGTCGATGTCCAGGGTCTCGCTGTACTCGGGGGTGTGTGCCGGGTCGTGCCACAGGCCCTGCTCCTTCGCGTAGGCCTCCACCAGCGCGATGTGGTCCTCGTCGCGGCCGGTGAGCCGCAGGTAGGACAGGGTCTCGGCGTCGATCGGGAAGATCGCGCAGGTGGCGCCGTACTCCGGGCTCATGTTGCCGATCGTCGCCCGGTTGGCCACCGGCACCTCGGCGACGCCCGGCCCGTGGAACTCGACGAAGGAACCCACCACGCCGTGGGCCCGGAGCCGCTCGGCGATGGTCAGCACCAGGTCGGTCGCGGTGCTGCCCGCCGGCAACGCCCCGGTCAGCCGCACGCCCACCACCCGCGGGAGCGGCATGCTGACCGGTCGGCCCAGCATCGCGGCTTCCGCCTCTATCCCGCCGACGCCCCAGCCCAGCACCCCGAGGCCGTTGACCATCGGCGTATGGGAGTCCGTACCGACCAACGTGTCGGGGAAGACCAGACCGTCCTCGGTGAACACCACCCGCGCCAGGTGCTCCAGGTTGACCTGGTGGCAGATGCCGGTGCCCGGCGGGACGACCCTCAGGTTGCGCAGGGCCCGCTGTCCCCACCGCAGGAACTCGTACCGCTCCCGGTTGCGCTCGTACTCCAGGTCGACGTTGCGGCCGAACGCCTCCGGGGAGCCGAACCGGTCGGCGATCACGGAGTGGTCGATCACCAGCTCCACCGGCCGCCGCGCGTCGATCAGCGTCGGGTCGCCGCCGAGCGCCGTCATCGCCTCCCGCATCGCGACCAGGTCGACCAGGCACGGAACCCCCGTGAAGTCCTGCATCAGCACGCGGGCCGGCGTGAACTGGATCTCGGTCCCCGGCGCGGCCCGCGGGCCTCCCCACCCGGCCAGGGCGGTGATCTGGTCGCCCGTGACGGTACGGCCGTCCTCGTTGCGCAACAGGTTCTCCAGCAGCACCTTCAGGCTGTACGGGAGCCTTCCGGACCCGGGGACGGCGTCGAGCCGGTAGAGCGAGCGGGACGCACCGAGCACCTGGAACGTGCCGGGGGCGGAAAAGGTGTCCGAGGTCATGGGAACGACTCCTCGCAGGCAGGCAGGCAGGCGGGTAGGCAGGAAGACAGGCCGGCGGCGGGCTCACGACGGTGCGACCCGGCAGGCCGGGAGCCGCGGGTGCGGCACCCCGAAGGCCGGCCGCACGGGCGGCGTTCCGTGCCCCGCGGCTACCCGCCGAACCGCTTCCGAACCGGGGACGCGTGCTATGTTCCCGTCGCGGATCGAACGGCAGTTGCTGGGCACGGGGGCTGGGGTGACTTTGCTGGAAGCGCTGATCACGACCGTCACGGGAGCGGCCTCGGCGACCGTGGGAGTGCTGGTGGGCGGGATCGTCACCAGGAGAGGCCAGGACCATCAGTGGTCGCGCGATCAGCAACTGATCGCCTACCAGGAATTCCTCGGCCACTACGCCAAGTTCACGATGGTGATCAAGCGCGCACACGCCGACCGTCGCGGCTGGGACTACGACTGGGCCGAGTGGAGCGCCGTTCTGACGCGGGTCGGCTTGATCGCTCCCCCGGAGGTCGCGGTAGAGGTCGACGGCTTCGGGCAGTCGGTCGACCGCTTCCTGGACCGCGTCGCGCGAGAGGTCGATCCGGCCCGTGCTCCACTCGGCGAGGAGGAGTTCCGGGAGGCCAGCGCGGAGGTGGCCCGGTCGCAGATACGACTGGTCAATGCCATGCGACGGTCGCTGGGAGGCAGACGGAAGCCCCTGACGTTCTGGATCGGCGGGTCGCACGCCCGCGCAGGGGTTCGCGGATCGTCGGAGCGGTCACAGCCACTCGGTTGATGACGGCGGCGGTGACGGTGGCCTCGTGGCGGACGGCGAGGGACCGAGCTCGGCCACATGTCCCCGCCGCAGGTACGGGCACGCGAATACGCCACCGAGGCGTGCGCGGCGACGCTCGACCGGTTGGCCGGCGCGCCTCGGCGCACCGCTTGTGCCGGTGCCTCACTCGCTGTCACGGCCGGCCCTGTGGCAGCCCGAGGAGCGCTGACACGGGCTGGCGGCCTCGTGCAGCCAGCGGGGGCGGCTTCGTCCGGACGGCGGCTGCGCGGGGGCACACGTCTGCTGCTGCTCCTAGCGTCGGGGTTATGACGATGGAGAACACGGTGGTGGTGGGCGTGCGGTCGGCGGAGGAGGTGTTCGGAGCGCTGGAGGAGGTCGACGCGCGGCGCCGGCCGTTCACCGGCTACGAGCAGGGGCTGCTGGAGGCGTACCGGTGGGCGGTGGGCACGCGGTCCGTCGCGCCGGTGACGGCAGCCGCTACGGCCGGCCCGCTGGGGCCGTGCCGGGCGCAACTGCTCGCCGAGTGCCAGGCCGCGGCCGTGGCGATCCGTACGGGAGCGGACCGGTCGGAAACGGCACGGGTGGCGGACGACGAGCGGATGTTGGGCCTCTACGCGGGACTGGCCTGGTTATGCGGCCACCATGACGACCGGCCCTGACCTGTCCTGACCGGCCCTGACCTGCCCTGCCCTGACCGGCGCTGACCTGCCCTGACCTGACCGGCGCGCCCGCCGCCGGTCCGCGAGCCGGTCGTACGCTGGAAGAACCGGGCGACACAGCCGCCCGGTGCGCCAGTCGGAGCCCCTTCATCGCCCGCACCGCGATCCCACCTCCGGTGCGGGCGGTCGTACGCTCGGCAAGTGGCCCCGGAGCGCCACAGCGCCGGATCGCGTTGGTATGCGCCCGAGGCGCGGTCCGCGGCGCTCGCCCGCGGTCCCGCGCGGTGGTCAGCTGCGGCCGGTGCGGGTCAGCGCGTCCGTGAGGAGGCGGACGGCGGCTTCGGCGTCGGCGAGTTCGTCGTCGGTGGGCAGGACGGCGCCGAAGGCACGCCCGCCGGGGGCGTCCAGGGCCCGCCAGTGGAGAACCGGTGCGAGGTGGCTGCTGGCGTCGGCGAGGAACCAGGCGAGGTGGCCGTGGGTGCGCGCGACGGTCATGGCGAGAGCGGCGAGGGCCTCGCGCAGCGCGGCGAGCCGCTCGATCCTCGGCAGCGCCTCGTGGACGTCCGCGGGGCCGACGGCGCCGGCGAGGGCCGCAGCGGTCTGCCGGGCCAGAGCCGAGTCGGACGCGCTGAGGTCCCACGTCCCGTCGGCGAGCTGGAGTTGCGCCTCGTGAACGACCTGATCGACCGCCTTGAACATGCTCATGGCCCAGACTCTATCCGTGGTGCGGGTGCCACCTCGGGGTGCGGGTGCCACCTCGGGCCTTCCGGGCGGGTCCTTGGCCGCCGAAGTGGGGGCGGGACGGGGCGGTGCCGTGATGCCGGGGCCGTGACCTCGATGCAGAAGGTGGCTGCGGCGTCCGCGAACAGGGGCCGGCCTTCCCGGGCAGTCCGGGCCGGTGAAGCCCGAACAGTCTCGCCCGGGTCCGGAGCGCGAGGTGCGGCGTACGGTGGGGGCATGGGCGTCCTGATCCCCCGGCGGGCGCCCGTGGATCCGCCGCCGCCGGGCGAGGCGTGCGGGCGCGACAGGTGTGGCCATGTCCGACGAGTGGGTGTGGGGAACGGGCGAGCGGCCCGCGCCTGGAGTGCCGGGCACCCTCCTGGGGACCGGGCAGTGCCCGGGAGTCGGCGCCCACGAGGAGGCGGTGGCCATGCCCGTTCACCGGCGTTACGCGGTGACCCTGCCCGGACCGGTCGGCGCACACGCCCGGCCCACGGTGCTCCTGGTGCACCTGAGTGACGACATCGCCCCGGGCGGCGGCCACGTCTGGACGGACACCACCGCACAGTGGCGGCTCCACATCGAGGGAGAGGCGGCGACCGTGCTGTCCGCCCCCGCGGAGTACACGGGCGGACACCCCTGCCTGCATGCCGTCCCGATGCCGTGAACCCGCCACCTCGCCGTTGTCCGGCCGGACCGGCCGGAGGGGCACGGCCCCCGGTCGCATGGCCGGACGACGTGTGGATGCCGCTGTGAGGGGTAGGAGCAGGTCAATCGGTTCCGCCATCGTGGCGTACCGGATGCCCGTCGGCTGTCGCCGCACTGTTCCCCGCCCGATTGCGCGGGTTCGATGCCCCGGCCCACCCCCCCTCTGACGGTGGAGCCTTCGGTGGGCTTGGAGCAGTGCCGTGACCACATACCGAGAACGCGCAGACCTGTATTCGGAACCGGACCTGGGGATCGAGATCAGCCGCAAGGGCGAGGCCGTGGTGTGCTCGCTGGCCGGTGCCCTGCACATGGACAACGAAGAGCTGGTCCGGGACGCTCTGGCCAGGGCGCTCGCCCAGGCGCCGACCCTGCTCGCCGTGGATCTGTCCGCCGTCACCTTGCTGACCTCCAGCGGCCTCAACGCCCTGCTGACGGCCCGCCGCCGCGCGGACGACGACGGCGTGCCGATGGTGTTGGCGGCGCCCAGCCCGCAGGCACGGCGCGTCCTGGGGATCACCGAGGCCGATCTCGTCTTCCCGGTGTACCCGTCCCTGGAGCGGGCGGCGCGCCACTCCGGGGCCTCGCGCACCGTGTAGGACGCGCCGGGCTGGGCACACGCCGGGGTCAGACCCGCTGACCCGCTGCTGCACGGAAGTTCTCATGCCCAGACCGCTGGCCGCTCCCGCCTTCCGCGAACGTCTGGATTTCCCCATGGGCAGCACCCGGTGCTCGCGCCGTGGCCTCGCGTTCGTCCGGGCGACCCTGGCGCTCTGGTGGACCGGTGCGGACAGCACGGCCGGCGACGACGCGTTGCTGGTGGCTGCCGAACTGCTCTCCAACGCCGCCCATCATGCCGGCGGCCCCCTCGTTCTGGACCTCCGGCTCGATCGCAACCGGCAGACATTGCGGATCGCCGTCACCGACGCCGTGCCCGATCCCCCACGGATGCGGAACCCGGAGGCGGGTCAGCCCCACGGCCGTGGCCTGCGCATCGTCGACCGGCTCGCCACCGCCTGGGGCACCACCCCTGCCGGAGCGGGCAAAACCGTCTGGGCCGAGCTCAGACTCCCCCCGGCGGACACCCTGAGCCCGCCGGACGGTGCCCGGCCGTCGCAAGGATGACCACCCGGCGAAGCTCTCCTCTCCGCCACCGCGCGAGCCCCGACGACCGCTCCGGCAATCCGGCCGAACCCCGTCCCTGTCCGGCACCCTGCCGGCGACCTGGACGGACTCCACCTCCGCGGTACGGTCGTCTCGTCCCACGCGCTCCGCCGCGTCAAGCCATCACGACGTCGGCAGGCCTAGGCGGTCTGGGCCAGGGTGGCGTCGAGCCGGTTCAGGACGTGGGGCCAGCCCTCGGCCATGCCGTCGTACGCCTGTCGGCCCATCGGTGAGTCGAGGTCGAAGCCCGCGTGGGTGAGGACGAGGCGGGTGCCCCCGCCCTCCGGGTGCAGCGTCCAGGTGATGGTGGTGTCGAGCGAGCCCTCGGCGAATCGGTAGGCCAGCAGGCGCTGGTCGTCCACCTCGGTGACCTCGCAGGGCTGGTTGCCGAAGGCACCCATGTCGAGAGTGAAGCGGTGCCCGACGACGGGCTTGATGTCGCCGGCGGCCCACCAGCGGGCGTGGAGGTCAGGATCGGTCAGGGCCCTCCACACCGCGGCGGGCGGGTGGGACAGGAACCTCTCGCAGGTGATCCTGTTGTTCTCGGTCATCTCTCGTCGTCCTCGTCCAGGAGATCGGACAGCGCGTCCAGGCGCTGCCTCCAGTAGTGCTCGAACGGATGCAGCCAGTCGCTCACCTCGGCCAGTCGCGCCGGTTCGAGGTGGTAGAAGCGGTGCCGGCCGCGCGGCTCCTCGCGCACCAGTCCGGCGGTACGGAGCACCGCCAGGTGCTCGGAGACAGCAGGCCTGCCGAGCTCGAACATGCCGGCCAGCTCTCCCGTGGAGCGGGGGCCCTCCCGCAGGCTTTCGAGCAGTCTGCGGCGGACCGGGTTGGCCAGCGCGCCGAATACGTCGGTTGGCATGACACCAGTATGCGTCGGAGAATTCCGACGCGTCAACAATCTCCGACGCATCCACGCGGCCGCTCTGCCCGACCGGTCGCGGGTCCGACGGTCGGATGGCTGCCCTGGGGACTGGGTCGGGGTGCTACGGCCGGGAGGCCGCGGCGCCGCTTCGGCGGACGCGGACGGTGGTGCGGTCGTAGAGGCGGGTGCCGAGGGTGCGCCACAGGAGACGGGCAGGGGCGGGCATGTGCGAAAGGAACAGCTGGCGCTCTTGTGCGGTCGCGTCCTCGAGGATCGCGCCCAGGAAGATCAGGAGCTTGGACTTGGGGACGCTGCGACGCCCGCGCTCACCGACCTCGGACCATTCCTCGGCGGTGATGTGGTCCGCCATCAGGGGCAGCAGATGTTCCTCTTCGTCGTCCATGTGGGCGGTGGCGTGCCGGTCCAGTTCGCGCAAGGCGTCGGCGAGCAGGCGGGCGGTGTCGCGGTCGGCCCGGGTACGCCACCGGCGCGACAGCGCGGTGGCCGCGCCGAGCGCGCCGGCGACTGCCTCGTGCTGTCCGGCCATGCGTGCGACGACGCCGTCGCCGGGGGCGGCGCGCTCCTGCAGCTTCGGCCACAGCAGATCGTCCTCGCCCTCGTGGTGCTCGCCCAGAGCGCCGAGGACCAGGTCGAGGTGGTCGGCGAGCGTGGCAGTGCGCCGCCGGTCGCCTGGGGTGGCGGCTTCGACCAGGTCGGCCAGGAGCGGTATCTCCCGGCGGAAGACGCGGTGCAGGACGACCATCTCCTGCGGGTCCAGACGGTCGGTGACGGGGGGCAGACCGGCGGCGGGCATCCGGGTCCTTTTCGATGAGGCCATGCTGATCATTTCGAGGAACCCGCAGCATAGTGGTCTTGGCTGTGCCCCCGGCCACCGGGGCGAGCCAGTCGTGCGGTTCGGCCAGTACACCCCTCTCGTACGGCGGCCGCGCGCGCGTCCGCCGCCACGAGAGGACGCTTCGAATCCGACGGTTCAGGCCACCGGTTGGCGGTGTCGCGGCGCGAGCAGCACGTGCCGCTCGTCCTCGCTCAGTCCGCCCCAGACCCCGTAGGGCTCGCGGGTGGCGAGGGCATGACGCCGGCACTCTATCCGGACCGGGCAGTCGGCGCAGACCGCCTTCGCGGCTTCCTCCCGGGCCTTGTGCGCAGCCCCCCGCTCACCGCTGGGGTGGAAGAAGAGGCTGTTCTCGGCCTGACGGCAGGAGCCCTCCAACTGCCAGTCCCAGAGGTGTTCGTAGGCTCCGGGCAAGCGCGAAACGTCCGTCATTGGGGTGTCCTCTCTGCGGGCGGTTACGAGGATTACGAGATGTCGCCGTTCGTCTGGCCGGGATCCGGCCTTTCATTCACCGCGGTGGCGGGATTTTCGTCCGAGCCGGTTCCAGGACAGCGGTGGACCAGCCGAAGCCGACCGGTGGACACCGCTGTCGCCGAATGCTCGTGTGTTCTTGTGCGCAGTCGGTCCCCGCGCGCTTGCCAGGGAATTCCCGACAGCCGGCTCCCGGCGTACGAAGCCGCACGGAATTCGCCCTGGCCGGCCGGCTCACGCGGTGCGCCTACCAGCGGTACCAGCGGCCGCGAGAGCCTGCCGCGGTGGTACCGCGTGCGATGAAGCCGAGCAGCCAGAGCGCGAAGACGACGAGGGCGACCCACCATAGGACCTTCAGGGCGAAGCCGAAGCCGAACAGCAGAAGGGCGAGCAGCAGGACGAGGGCGAGAGCGAGCATGACGACTCCTCACGATGGAAGAACACGATCACTGTGAACTGCCGACTGCCCCGATCCGGCGTATCCATGCGCGGTCCGGCATCGGCGAATTCGTCAGCGCCCGGCCGGATCCGGCACCGGCGAATTCGTTAGCACCCGGCTCGAACGGGCAGACGGGTCGTCACGTCAGCGGGCCGAGAATGGAGGAGGCGGTCGGTATGCCGTGGCTGGTATTCGTCACGCTCGCGGGGTACGGAGTCGTCGCGGGATTGACGGCGCGCCTGGTCTTCGCGCGGGCACGTGCCGCGTTCGTGGCCGGCCGGAGCGGAGCACCCGCCGAGTGGGCGGAGAAGCGGTTCGAGGAGAACGAGCGCGCCCAGGCGGAGACGCTGGCGCTGGTGTCGGGACTGTGCTGGGTGGTGGCCGTCCCGGTCCTGGCTCTGCGGCGGGTCGTCGCCGTCGTGGTCCTGGCCCGGCCCGACGCGGAGCGCGCGGCGACGCCGCCCCACCTCGTGGGGGAGCGGATCGAGGAGCTCGAAAGAATGCTGGGACTCGGGGAACACACGCCGAACCTCTTGCCCGGTGACCCGCCGCAGCCGGGATGAGTGAAGTCCGACCGCCCGGCCCGCCGCGACACCCGCTGTGGGGCGGGGCGCCCCCCAGACGAGGGGTGTACGGGAAGCCTAAGACGGCCGGCTCTGTTCGTGACAGCCGAGGAAGGGGGGCGCCGGAGAGGCCTCCCCGCACGGTGAGTGCAGGAAATGCGGCGGCGCACCTCTGAACTCCTCAAGAGGTGCGCCGCCGCTCAACGGCCCGTCAGATGATGCGGCCTCCGTAGTAGGGCTCGTAGTACAGGGTGTAGCGGTCGCGGTAGCTCGGTTCCGTGTGGTGTGTGTGCTCGTCGTAGTCGGGACTGTTCTTGATCTCGTCCTTCGTCCGGTCGAGGTAGACCTTGCGTTCGCCGATCTCGATGCGGGTGACCGTGCGGGCGGGCAGCAGAACGTGCTTGCCGAAGATCCAGGGGCCGGTGTCGACGACCAGGTACTGGGCACCGACGTCCTCGGACAGTTTGTGGACCTTCCCGATCGGTCCGTCGGCGGCCTCGACATGGAACCCGATGAGGTCGGTGTCGGCGGTGTGGCCGGAGGCGGTTCGGAACTGCCAGATGTCGACGTGGTCGTTCATGCGCTGCCCTCTCGCTCGGGACCGGGTCGGACTGACCGGTCTTCGGGCTTCCGCGTGCCCCCACCCGTGCGTTCCATGTGCTTCCGGCCCTTCGGCGGGATCGGCACGGCACTGACGCGACCTCGGCGGCAGGGGGGACGAGGTGACCGCGGCGCGGCGTCAAGATCACGTTCGGATCGTGGCCGGCCGCGTCAGGGTCCCGTCAAGGCCGCCCGGACCGGCCTCCTCCTGCGGCTTGGCTGGTGGCCGTCGGCAACGGCCGACGAAGGACGGGTCGACCGCAGGGGCGTGAGGACGGGGCATGAACGGCAGCCACGGGAAGGACGAGCGGCCCAGGGGCCGTGTGGTGGTCGGCGTCAGCGGCTCCCTGGGCAGCCTGGCCGCCCTGCACCGCGCGGTCGCCGAGGCCCGCCGGACCAGGGCGGAGCTCGTCCCCGTACTCGCCTGGGAACCGCCCGGCGGTGAGTACGGCTACCGACGCTCCCCGTGCCCGCCGCTGCTCGCGGCCGTCCGGGAGGCCGCCGCGCAGCGTCTGCGCGACGCCCTGGACGCGGCCTTCGCCTGCGGCGACCCGAACGTTCCGGTGCATCCCCTGGTGGTCCGCGGCGAGACCGGCCCCGCGCTGGTGCAGACCGCCGACCGCCCCGACGACCTCCTCGTGGTGGGGCCGAGCGGCGGTCTGCTGCGCCGTCGACTGCAGGGTTCCGTGACCGCCTACTGCCAGCGGAAGGCCGGCTGCTCCGTGCTCGCCGTCCCGCGGCCGGAGTTGCTGCAGAGCCTGGAGGCCCTGCACCGGCGCAGACACCGGCGCCTTGCGCTCGGGCTCGGGTCCGAGCCGGTCCGCGTGAAGGGATAGCCGGTCGTGCGGATGTACTCGGCCCGCCCCGGCGGGCACCGCTTCCGTCCGGCGCTGGACCGGCTGCCCGTCGCGGTGTCGGGCGCGGTGACGGTGGTCGCCGGCGGCGTCCTGGCGCTCGGCCTGGGCAGGCTCGGCCAGCTGCACTGCGGCTGGTTCGCCTATGCCGCCTACGCGGGGTTGAGCGCGCTGCTCGGCGCCTTCTCCCGGCCGTCGGCGGCACCGGTGATCGGCATGGCCGCCTGGCTGTGCTGCAACGCCTTCGCCGAGCACCGCCGCGGTGAACTCGGCTGGTCCGACGTCGGCGCGGAGAGCGGCCACTTCGCGCTGTTCGCGGCAGCCGCGCTGCTGCACTCGCTTCCCGCGGCCCTGCCGCGCCGGGCCGTCCGGGTCACCCGACTGCCGATCGCCTGATCGTAGCCAGTGGGCCGGTGCCGCCTCCGTCCGAGGCGGCACCGGCACGCCCGCGTGCGGAGCGGCGTGACGGATGGGGACTCCCAGGCCGTAGGAGCCGGGACCGGTGGCGGCGTGAAGAGGGACCGACGGCCCCTGGGCGCGGGTCGCCCCGCCGATCGACGATCTCTACCAGCGGACGGAGACGTTCGACCGCAGCGCCCGCCTTCCCGCTCACCGCTTAAGGAGCCCGCTCATGTCCGCGTCCGATCGCGCAAGACCAGCAGCCGAACAGCCGACCTCACAGGGGGACAAGGCCTTCGGGCTGCCCGCGGCGACCGCTCTGGTCGTCGGCAGCATCATCGGGACAGGGGTGTTCGCGCTGCCGTCGGCGCTCGCGCCGTACGGGCCGATCGCGCTGGTGGCGTTCGTGCTGGTGACCGTCGGGGCGCTGGCCCTGGCGGTGACGTTCGGGCGCCTGTCGGAGCGGGTGCCGGGCAGCGGTGGCCCGTACGTCTACGCCCGGGAGGCGTTCGGCGAGTTCGCGGGCTTCCTGACCGCCTGGTCCTACTGGATCACTGCCTGGGCCGGGAACGCGGCCATCGTGGTGGCCTGGGTCGGCTACGTCGAGGTGTTCGTCAACAAGGGCCACCACACGGGGACCTCGATCGCCATCGCGCTGGCGGGCCTGTGGGTGCCGGCCTTGGTGAACCTGGCCGGGGTGCGCAGCATCGGGGCCTTCCAGGTCGTCACCACGGTGCTGAAGTTCCTGCCACTGGCGTTCATGGCCACCGCCGGCCTGCTGTTCGTCAAGTCCGGCAACTTCGGGGCGTTCAACGCGAGCGGCAGTTCCGCGCTGGGAGCCGTCTCGGCTGCCGGGGCGATCGCACTGTTCAGCTACATCGGCCTGGAGACCGCTTCGGTGGCGACCGGGCGGGTGCGGGACCCGAAGCGCAACGTGCCCAGGGCCACCGTGTACGGCACCCTGGCCTGCGCGGCGATCTACCTGCTCGGCACCCTGGCCGTGTTCGGCCTCGTCCCGCACGCTGGACTCGCTTCCTCGACCGCGCCGTTCACGGACGCCATGAACAACATCGCGGGCGGCCAGTGGGCCGGGAACCTGGTCGCCGCCGCCGCCATCGTCTCCGGGCTCGGAGCCCTGAACGGCTGGACCATGATCTGCGCGGAGATGCCGATGGCCGCCGCACGCGACGGACTGTTCCCGGGGGCCTTCGCCGGAACCCGCGGACGCGACGCGGTACCCGTGTTCGGCATCGTCTCGGCGACCGTCCTGGCGTCGGTGCTCACCGTGGTCAGCTACACCAGCTTCACCCGGGTGTTCACGGAGATCGTGCTGCTGAGCGTGCTCACCGCCGTCATACCCTATCTGGTCTCGGCCGCCGCCCAGCTGTTGTGGCTGGTCCGTCGGGGGCGGGAGGAACTGGACCGGCGCCGCCTCGTGCGGGACACCGTCCTCGCCCTCCTGGCGCTCGCCTTCTCCTACTGGTCGATCCAGGGCAGCGGCTACCAGACGGTCTACTACGGCCTGTTCACCATCCTGCTCGGCATCCCGGTGTACATCTGGCTGCAGCGACCGCACACCCGAGCCGTGACCGGCGCCCTGACCGCCGCCGGCGCTGCGCCTGCCGCGGACGCCCCGCCCACCGCCGGGACCCCGCCCACCGCGGACGCCCCGCTCACCGGCGGCGGAGCGACCCACCGCGGCGGCCCGCTGCCGAAGGCGGCCCGGACCGGCCGGCCCGTCGGCCTGCCGACCGTCCTCCGGCGCGTGCTCGCCCTGCGCCACCAGCACTGACCCCTCATCGCGCCGACCGGCGCCGACCTTCCCTCCCCGCACCGACGTACCAGGAGCTCCTCCGATGTCCACCCTGCGTGTCGATTCCGAAGCCGGCCGCCTGCGCCAGGTGATCCTGCACCGCCCCGGCCTGGAACTGGCCCGGCTGACCCCCCGCAACGTCGACGACCTGCTCTTCGACGACATTCTGTGGGCCAAGCGCGCCCGCGAGGAGCACGACGCCTTCGCCCAGGTCCTGCGCGACCACGGTGTCCGGGTCCACCACTACGCCGACCTGCTTGCCGAGACCCTCCAACTGCCGCCGGCCCGAGCCTGGTTGCTGGGCCAGGTGGTCACCCCGGCCGCCGTCGGCCCGGCCCTGGTCGAGCCGGTGCGGGAGCTGTGCGAACGCCTCGACGGCGACACCCTCGCCGAGTACCTGATCGGCGGCGTCCTCAAGGAGGACCTGCCGCTGAAGAACCCCCACAGCCTGCTCTGGAACACCCTCGGGGAGCAGGACTTCGCCCTCCCGCCGCTGCCCAACCACCTCTTCCCGCGCGACAACTCCTGCTGGATCGGCGCCCGGTACAGCCTCAACCCGATGGCGAAGCCGGCCCGCCGACGGGAGACCCTGCACACCGCGGCCATCTACCGCTTCCACCCGCTGTTCGCCGAGACCGCGCCCCCGCTGCTGGACGGCACCACCACCGCGTCCGGGCTCAGCGTGGAGGGCGGTGACGTCCACGTCCTCGCCCCTGGCGTGGTGATGGTCGGGATGGGCGAGCGCACCACCTCGGCGGCCGTCGAAAGCCTCGCCCAGCAGCTGTTCCTGACCAACACCGCGCACCGGTTGATCGCCGTGAGGCTGCCGGAGAGCCGGGCGTTCATGCACCTCGACACCGTCATGACGATGATCGACCGGGACACCTTCACGCTCTACCCCGGCCTGGCCGGCGCGCTGCGCTCGTGGACCCTCACCCCCGCGCCCGAGCGCCCCGCCGGCTTCGACGTCCGCCCCGACGCCGACCTCGCCGCCTCGCTCGCCGAGGCCCTCGACCTGGACAAGGTCCGCTTCCTCTCCGCCGAGCAGGACGCCCGCGCCGCCGAGCGCGAGCAGTGGGACGACGGCAGCAACTTCCTCGCCCTCGAACCCGGCGTCGTCGTCGGCTACGAGCGCAACACCACCACCAACACCCACCTGCGCAAGCAGGGCATCGAGATCGTCACCATCGCCGGCTCCGAACTCGGCCGCGGCCGCGGCGGACCGCGCTGCATGAGCTGCCCGATCCAGCGTGACCCCGTCAACTGACCACCCGTCCACCGAGGAGCAACCGCCATGACCATCGACCTCACCAGCCGCCACTACCTGCGCGAACTCGACTTCACCGCTGCCGAGATCCACCACCTGCTGGACGTCGCCGCCGAACTGAAGGCCGCCCGCCGGACGGGCACCGAGACGCCCCGGCTGGGCGGCCGCAGGATCGCCCTGATCTTCGAGAAGAACTCCACCCGTACCCGCTGCGCCTTCGAGGTCGCGGCCGCGGACCAGGGCGCGACCACCACCTACCTCGGCCCGGACAGCTCCCACATCGGCCACAAGGAGAGCACCGCCGACACCGCCCGGGTGCTGGGACGGATGTACGACGCCATCGAGTACCGCGGCTTCGACCAGGACACCGTCACCGAACTCGCCGCCCACGCCGGCGTCCCCGTCTACAACGGCCTCACCGACCAATGGCACCCCACCCAGAGCCTGTGCGACGTGTTCACGATGCGCGAGCACAGCGACAAGCCGCTGGAGGAGATCTCCTTCTGCTACCTCGGCGACGCCCGCAACAACACCGCCCACTCCCTGATGGCCATGGGCAGCCTCCTCGGCATGGACGTGCGCATCGCCGCCCCGCGCGACCTGTGGCCCGACCCGGCGCTCGTCTCCGAGTGCCTGCTGCTCGGCAGGGAGAGCGGTGCCCGGCTCACCCTCACCGACGAGGTCGAGGAGGCCGTGTTCGGCGCGGACTTCCTCTACACCGACGTGTGGGTGTCCATGGGCGAGGACCACGCCCAGTGGCCGGAGCGCATCGCGCGGCTGCTGCCCTACCAGGTCAATGCCAAGACGATGGCGGCGACCGGAAACCCCGACACCGCCTTCCTGCACTGCCTGCCGGCCCTGCACGACCGCCGCACCGACCTCGGGGCCGAACTCGCCGGGGAGCACGCGCTCGAAGGCCTGGAAGTCACCGACGAGGTCTTCGAGTCGCCGGCCTCACTGGTCTTCGACCAGGCCGAGAACCGCATGCACACCATCAAGGCGATCCTCGTCGCCACCCTCGGGAGGAAGTGACCATGCGCATCGTCGCCGCCCTCGGTGGGAACGCCCTGCTCCAGCGGGGCGAACACCCCGACGCCGCCGTCCAGTCCCGACACGTCCACGACGCGGCCCGCTCGCTGGCCGAACTCGTCACGGCCGGGCACGAGGTGGTGATCACCCACGGCAACGGCCCGCAGATCGGCCTGCTGGCCCAGGAGAGCGAGACCGACCCGGCGCTCACCGCCCCGTACCCGCTCGACGTCCTCGGGGCACAGACCCAGGGCATGATCGGCACCTTGCTCGTCCGGGAACTCATGGGCCGGCTGCCCGGCCGCGCCGTCACCGCACTGGTCACCCACACCGAGGTCGACCCCGACGATCCAGCCTTCCACCGGCCGGGCAAGTTCATCGGCGGGCAGCTCACCGACCGTCAGGCCCGGATGATGCAGATCGAGCGCGGCTGGGCCACCGCGCGGGACGGCGAGCGCATGCGCCGGGTGGTTCCGTCCCCGCAGCCGAAGGCGATCGTCGAGGTGGCGGCCATCCGTGCCCTGCTGGCCACCGGAACGGTGGTCGTCGCCGCGGGCGGAGGAGGCATCCCGGTCACCCGTGATCCGAACAGCGACCTGGTGCGCGGCGTCGAAGCGGTCGTCGACAAGGACCTCACGGCCGCCCTGCTCGCTCGCCGGCTCGACGCCGACGCGTTGCTGATCCTCACCGACGTGACCCACGTGTTCACCGGGTACGGCACGACCCGCCCGCGCCCGCTGGTCGCCGTGACCCCCCGGCAACTGCGCGCCCTCGACCTGCCCGAGGGCTCGATGCGGCCCAAGGCCGAAGCCGCCGCCGGATTCGTCGAGCAGACCGGGCGGATCGCCGCCATCGGCCCCCTCGACAACGCGCTCGGCATCCTGCTGGGCACCACCGGGACCACCGTCCGGGCGGCCGTCACAGGCGCGGGGACCGCCCCCGGGGCCCTGCCCGCCGGTCCGCCGTCGGCCCGGCACGCCGCCGACACCCGCACCACCGTCTGACGCAACAGGAAAGGACGCACGATGAATCCGCTCCGGACCCGACCCGCCGTCGACCTCACGGTGACCACCCGCGGCGAGGTCACCCTGGCCGCGCCGGACTACGCCAGGACGAAGCTGCTCAACGTCATCGAAAGGCTCCACGAACCGGTTCTGGCCGCCCGGGTGAAGCTCACCCAGGAACCCCACCACACCGTCACCAAGCCGTCGATCGCCCAGGCCACGATCGACCTGAACGGCCGACCGGTGCGTGCCCACGTCGCGGCCGCGACCATGCAGGAGGCCATCGACCTGCTCCAGGAGCGGCTCAGGGCCAGGATCGAGCGCGTGAGGGCCCACGGGCACCACGTCCGACACCCCGAGCGGTTCGCCGCCGGGCGGGAGCACCGGCCGCAACGTCGCGAGCCGGCCGGCGAGGAACACCGCATCGTCCGGCACAAGTCCTATGCGCTCGGGCGTCGGACCTCGTGGGAGGCGGTGTTCGAACTGGAGTTGATGGACTACGACTTCCACCTCTACACCGACGCCGCGACGGGCGACGACCGCGTCGTCCGGCACGACGGGGCGACGGGGACGTACCGGATCGCCTCGGCCGGAGCACCGCCCGAGGCCGAGCCGGGCATCTCGGTCAGCACCCGCGCGGTGCCCGAACTGACCGTGTCCGAGGCCGCTCTGCGGCTCGACCTGGGCGGCCTGCCGTTCGTGTTCTTCATCGAGGCCGGGACCGGCCGCGGCAACGTCCTGTACCACCGGTACGACGGCCACTTCGGCCTCATCACTCCCGCCCGCTGACCGGCGCGAGGTACGAGCGCGCCGAAAGCCGGATGCCGCGCCCACCGTGAGGTGGGCGCGGCATCCGGCTTTCGGCGCGGCCAGGTGTCGCGGCGCGCAGCTGCGGTGTCAGTCGTGCGGGATGACGGCGACCGGCGCCTGGGCGTGGTGGATCACCGCGTGGGCAACCGGGCCGAGCCGCATGCCGGGCCGGTGGCGGCGCAGCCGGCGGCCGACCACGAGGAGTGCGGCGTTGCCGGAGGCGTCCACCACCGCGCCGGCGCCGCTGCCGATCCGGCTGTCCTCGATCACGACGACCTCCGGGTACTTCTCCCGCCAGGGGGCGAGCGCCTGGCTGAGCAGCTCCGCCTCGATGCTGCGGAACTGCTCGGTCTCGACCTCCGGGGCCGTCCAGCTCGCGTATCCCCAGACCGCCGGCGGAGTCCAGCCGTGGACCGCGCGCAGCACGGCGTCCCGGGCCGCGGCCTGCCGGAAGGCGAAGTCGACGACCTCGTCCGCCGGAGCACGGGTGTCGACACCGACGACCACTTCGGCGGTCTCGCCGGCGCCGGCCTCCTGTGGCCGGGCGGCCCGGACCAGGACGACGGGCACCTCGCACCGTGCCGCGACGTCGAGACCGACCGATCCCACCAGCAGGCCCTCGAAGCCGCCCAGGCCCAGCGAACCCACGGCCAGCAGCTCGGAGTCGGCCGCGGCGGCGAGCAGGGATGCGGCCGGCTCGTGACCGGTCAGCAATCCGGTGTGCAGCTCCAGCTCCGGGTGGGCCGAGCGCACCTTCTCTGCGGCGCGGCCGAGCATGCAGTCGGTCAGGGTGCGCACGTGCGCCGGCTGGCCGGGATCGGCGTGGATGTCGTCCTGCCAGGTCCAGGCGTGGACGAGCCGCAGCGCGATGCGGCGGCGAGCCGCCTCGTCCGCCGCCCACAGCGCCGCCGCGGTGCTCTCGGGCGAACCGTCGATGCCGGCCAGTACGAACCTGCTCATGGTGGGGCCTGCTTTCCGTTGCCGGGGTCGTGCCCCGGGTGCAACTGCTCGGGGTGCGGTACCAGCGTCGCCCGGCGTGCCCCCGGGCCCCAGGGCCTGTCAGGACCCCGTACGGGGCCCAAGGTCCCGGGTGCGTGCGCGAAGCGCGCACCCGGGACGTCCGCAAGACCCGGTCTCGGCGTACACCCGAACGCACGCGGTCACGTACAGGTGAACGTGCTCACGGCTCAGGGTCACCGCCGGCTGGTGGACACGACCGACTTGCACACCCCTCGCATGCGCAGCACCGCGTGTGTTCGTGGTGCGGCCGCCATGCCCGGGTCCTGCCAGGGATCGTCGCCGAGCGCGGCCCCGGCCCGGTCGCGCACCGTCGCCAGCGCTCCGACCAAGGCCGACGCGTGAGCCCGGACGACCGTCACGTCCCGAGTGGTTGGCACGTGGTCCCAGACGGTCGACGCGGCGGTCGCCGCAGTCCAGGGATCCACCTCCGGTGCGCCTCCGGCTGACGGGGGACCGCCGTAGAGGTGTAGGTTGACGGTCCCGCCTTGGACCACCGGCCCGTGGAAGGTCCCGCTGTCCACGAGGTTGCGGATCTCTGTGTCCCCCATAGCGGTAGTCATAGCACGGACGGTCAGCGGCATGTGAACCAGGATGGGCCCCGTCCAGGGGGCCAGAACGGCCGTTGCGGGCGCGCTCTTGGCTGTGTCAGGCCATTGGGATGTGGCGGCTGAGGGGATCGCGTCCGGGCGAGACCGGGTCGAAGGGGGAGTCCTCAAGCACCGCAAGGGCGACGGCGAGGGCGGCTGCGGTGAGGACGGCGGTGACGGCGTTTTCCCATGGGTCGCCGGGCTCGGTGTCCTCCAGCAGAGCGTGGGCGCCGGGGAGGTCACCGGTGGTGGCGCGGGCGAGGACGGCGACCTGGCGGCCGTCGAGGATGCGTCGGCCGATGCCGCAGTGTTCTTCGATGTGGCGCAGGGCTCGCTCCAGCGGCCGGCGGTGGTGAGGGCGCGGGTGCCGTCGGCGATGACGACGCGCCACAGCCGTGCGACGACTTCGGCGCGCTGTTCGGGGGTTTCGGTGAGATGGGCGGGGAGGGTGATGCCGTCGAGCGTTGCCTGGGTGGAGGTGATGACGGGGCGGTAGAGGTTGAGGAGGAGTTGCGGACGGGTGCCCGGCTGCTGTGCGTCGGCGGGGGCGTCGCGATGAACTGCGTCAGCATCGGAAAGATCATCGCCTCCGGGCTGTTCGACAGGTCGCCGTCCCGCCGGCTCCTGGCGACCCCGGCACGGCGATCGGGGCCGCGGCCGCCGTCCACCTCGGCCGGCACCGGAACGGGCCGACAGGTCATCGGCATCCCGCCGTCGGCCGCAAGGTCCTGCTTGTCGCCGCCCCCGACGTCGCGGACAGCCCTGTCTCGCCGACCGCACGGTCGCGGAGGCTCACCGGTCTCGCCACCGCTGCTCACCATTGCGCAGGCCGGACCGGCTTCACAGCGCACCTGCGCACGGGGATGGTGCGCAGCGCAAGGTGGTCCCTTTTCGCGTCAGAAGTGCGTCACGGTCCTGGGCCTGACCGCTCCGTCGGTGCTGGATCACGTCCAGCGGGACTTCTCCGCCGGCTTGGACGAATGTCGGTGCGGCGGCATCACTTCCATCCGGGCCGCGGCATGCTGTTGGACCCGCCGGGCGGTGTCCACGCACGGCCCTCGGAGCACGCCTACCCCGCGGTCGACTTCCGGACGGCGTCGAGGACCGAGCCGGCGCCGAGGACGGCGAGCTTGTCCCGGACCAGCACGATCGGCCCGCCGAGCTGGAGGCGGGTCCTCAGAGGACGATGTCGGCGGCCTCGTCGAAGGCGCTGGAGCCGCGGGCTCCCATGGCCGCGCCCACATCGGCGGCCGCCCGAAGGGCGCGTCGTTGACGCCGTCGCCGACCCTGACCGTGACGGCGCGGTCGCGTTCGCGTTCGGCGCGAACGGCGGCCACGGGCAGGGGCGCTGCCGGTGGTGGCGAAGGCGTCAGCTCCCGTCGGGCAGGTCCTGCTCGGTCCAGATGGTCTTGCCGGTGGTGGTGTAGCGGGTTCCCCAGCCGCGGGTCACCTGGGCGATGATGAACAGCCCGCGTCCGCCCTCTTCGTCGGTGGCGGCGTGGCGCAGATGGGGCGAGGTGTGCCCGGTGTCCGACACCTCGCAGACCAGGCCGCGGTCCCGGATGAGGCGGATGCGGACTTGTCCGCGGGCGTACCGGACGGCGTTGGTGACCAGCTCGCTGACGATGAGTTCGGTGGTGAACGACAGTTCGTCCAGGCCCCAGTCGCGCAGCTGTCCCGAGGTCAGCCGGCGCGCGGTGGAGACGGAGGTGGGCTCGGCGGACAGTTCCCATTCGGCGACCTGTTCGCGGTCCAGGAGCCGGGTGCGGGTCAGGAGCAGCACCGCGTCGTCGTCCACCGGGCCGGGCAGCAGGGTTTCCAGGGCCCGGTCGCACAGTTCTTCCAACGAGTGCCGGTGGGGCTCGAGGACGCCCGCCAGCAGCTCGCGGCCCTCGTCGGCGGCGTGGTCGGGGGTGTGGATCAGGCCGTCGGTGAGCAGGGCGAGCAGAGTGCCCGGGGGGAGGGCGAGCTCGGTGCTCCGGTACGGCGGTCCGTCGACTCCGAGCGCCGGCCCGACCGGGAGCTCCGGGTGGATGACGAGACCGCTCGCCGGGTCGACGATCGTGGGCTGAGGGTGTCCCGCGAGGGCGAGGCAGCACCGGCCGGTGACCGGGTCGTACACCGCGTAGAGGCAGGTCACTCCCACGGCCCCGGTGGCGGGGTCCTCGGTCCGGTTTCTCGTGGGGTCCTCGGTGTCCTGCCGGACGGCGTCGTCGAGACGGCAGAGCAGGTCGTCCGGGTCGAGGTCGAGGCGGGAGAGCACGCGCACGCTGGTCCGCAGGCGTCCCATGGTCGCCGCTGCGGCCAGCCCGGACCCGAGGACGTCGCCGACGACCAGGCCGACCCGGCTGCTGGAGAGCGGGATGACGTCGAACCAGTCCCCGCCCACGCCGGAGCGGCCGTCGGCGGGAACATAACGGTTGGCGTGCTCGACGGCCGGGTGCGGCGGCAGCAGGCGCGGCAGCAGCCGCCGCTGCAGGCGAAGGGTCGCCGTGTGCTCGCGGGTGACGAACGGCATGAGCAGGGCGCCGATCAGCAGCGCTCCGAGCCCCATCACGGTGACCCCGCCGGTCCGGCCGATGACCGGCAGGTCCACCGTGGTCGCGCCGTAGCCGGGGGCGGCGTACACGTCGAAGGCCGCGTAGCAGAACAGGCCGAGCATGATGAGCCCGCCGATGCCCGGCAGCACGCCCTTGAACAGGAGGTCCCGTCGGCTGCGGGTGAGCACCCGGCGGTAGAACCAGACGCATGCGAAGCCGGTGAGGCCGTAGTAGAAGGCGATGGCCAGGCCGACCGAGGCGATGGAGTCCGCCAGGACGTGGTGGCTCACCGCGGTGAGCACCACCAGCAGGCCGACCGACGCCAGGCCCATGCCGACCGTGGACCAGGTCGGGGTGAGGTACCGGCGGTGCAGGCGGGCGAAGCGCGAGGGCAGCGCCTTGTGCGCCGCCATCGAGAAGACCGTGCGGGCCACGGGCAGGATCGTGGTCTGCGTGGAGGCGGCCGCCGAGGTCAGGACCATGAAGATCAGCAGCTTGGTGAGGAACTCGCCCGTACCCTCCCCGCCGAAGACCGACCGGCCGAGGCCGGAGAGCACGTCGTCGGAGTTGGCGGCGTTGCCGAGGCCGATGCCCTCGCTGCCGACTCCGGCGAACGCCTGCGCGGAGGTGGACACCAAGGTGTAGACGATCAGGAGGAGCACCGTCGACATGACGGCGGCGCGGCCCGGGATGCGCTTGGTGTCGGCGGTCTCCTCGTTGACCGCGACCGCGGTGTCCCAGCCCCAGTAGACGAAGACGGCGGCCAGGAAACCGGTGGTGAACGCCTGCGGAGAGGCGATCCGGGTCGGATCGAACCAGGACGCGGAGACGTGGACGGCCGTCGCCGGGCCGTCGGCGCTGTAGGCCTTCACCAGCGCGACGACGGCGAACAGGAGCAGCACGGCCACCTCGATGCACAGCAGCCAGCGCTGCACGGCGGCCGAGATCTCTATGCCGAGGTAGCAGATCGCCGTCATCACGGCGATCCAGACGGCTCCGGCCACCGTCGTCCACAGCCGGTCGTCCGCGAGCGAGTCCGCGCCCACCAGGCGGAAGCCGTAGATCCCGGCGATCTCCGCGAGGTTCGCCATCACGAGGACGTCGGCGACGATGATGCCCCAGCCGCCCATCCACCCGGCGCGGGGCCCGAACGCGCGAGTCGCCCAGGTGAACGTCGTCCCGCAGTCCGCGTCGGTGGCGTTGAGCTCCCGGTAGGCATGCGCGATCAGCAGCATCGGCACGAAGGCCAGCATGATGACCACCGGTGTCTGCAAGCCCACGCCAGCGGCGATCAGGCCGAGCGTCGCGGCGAGGCTGTATGCGGGGGCGGTCGACGAGATCCCCAGGACCACGGACGAGAAGAGCCCGAGGGCACCGGCCCTCAGCCCCTTTTCGCCGGCGCCCGCACCGGGCGCCAGTGCCCCGGGGGACGCGGCGGGACCACCGAAGAGCTTCACATCCGCAATCCAGACACCGGCTGTTCGTGATCACCATTATCCGCGCCCCCGCCGGGGCCCGCCACGGCACCGTCGCGGGCCACGGCCTCGCCGCTGGTTCCCGGCACGGCCTGGGTCACACCGCAGCACACCGGCCGACCGCCGCCGTGAGTCCGGCCCGGACGCGGCCGGGCCGGACGCGCCCGTAAACCGCCCGCCGCGTCCGTACGTCCCGGCCGCCCCCCAGCACGTCGAGCAGGGCGGAGGCTCGAAGGGGCCCGGCTGGGGAACCCGGCCCATCGGGCCTGCGGGGCGGGTCGGCGGGCTCTTGCTGACAGAGGGGGCTCGGAACGCCCCGCAAGGCCGAGTCTCAATAACTGGCCTGGAGCAAGATCGTCGGTGGGGAGCGGACGGGGTGGTGGTGGTCTTCTCCGGCTCGCGCCGCTCCGGTGGTGACCGCCGCGCCGGTGGGGACCGTCCTTCGGCGGCCGGCGAGGGGACGGGGTCGGGGCATCCGCCGGTTCTCGCGGCGGTACCCGGCGATGACATCCCGGGCTGCGTGAGTGTTCCGGTCATTTCTGATGGACCGTCAGCAAACTCAGCAGTGGGTCAGCATTGGTCCTGGCAGGCGCTGTCACGGATGGTCGAACGATGTCACGCGTCGAGTGCGGCGGCTCGTGTCGACAGGGGTGGCTCGGGGCGGCCCCAGGGAGGTTCCGACTCGGGGGTGCGGTGGGCCCGGTTGCCGCACCCCCGACTGGCAAATGCCCTGGTCAGCGCTTGTTTCCGCGGGGCTTGAGGGGGATTCCGGGGAGCTCCGGGGCGGGGAGGCGGTCGCCCGGGTAGCCCTCGACGGCGCCGAAGCGGGCAGGGTTCGCGGAGCCCATCCACTCCTCGCGGGCTCGGGTGATGTCGTCCATCGACCGTCCGATAAAGTTCCACCACATCACGATCTGCTCCTCGAACGGCGTTCCGCCGAGCAGGATCAGGCGGGCGGGCGCGTCCGAGGTGTTGGTGATGGTCAGGGTCTCGGCGCCGGGAGCGAGGTAGCCGAGGTCGGCGGGGCGCAGTGGGGTGCCCTCCAGCAGGACGTCGCCGCGGTCGACGAGGAGGCCGTGCTCGAAGGCGGGGTCGACGGTGAGGGTGGTGGCGGCGCCGGGGGAGAGGGTCAGCTCGGCGCCGAGCAGCGGGGTGAAGGTGGGGACGGGCGAGGTGTCGCCGGCGAGGGAGCCGAGGAAGACCCGGGCCTCGCCGCCGGGGACGGGCACCGGGCTCGGGGCGTGGTGGTGGAAGTCGCGGCCGGTGTTCCGGTGCTCCTCGGGCAGTGCCAGCCAGAGCTGGACGCCGTGCAGCACGGTGGTCGCGGGGGTCGAGACCTCCGAGTGGCTGATGCCGTGCCCGCTCGTCATGAGGTTGAGCTCGCCCGGGCGCACGAACGCGTGGATGCCGAGGCTGTCCCGGTGCTCGATCTCCCCGGTGAACAGCCAGCTCACCGTCTGCAGGCCGGTGTGGGGGTGCGGGGCGACGTCCATGCCGCCGGTGTCGGCGACGTCGTCCGGCCCGTAGTGGTCGGCGAAGCACCAGGCGCCGATCAGGGAGCGGTTCCGCTGCGGCAGGGTGCGCCGTACCGTCATCGCCCGGGGCCCGCCCAGGGGCACGTCCCGCGGGGAGAGGACCTCCACGCGCGGTGCGGACGGCCGGGCGGCGGCCTCTGGCGCTTTTGTTTCGGATTCAACTACCATGGAGTCGATCATAGCCGCCGAGACCGGTCGGCGCACCCATGCCCGAGCGGCCGATGCCGGCCGGCCCGGCCGAAGGGCCGTCAGCGGCCCGCCCACCGAAGGAGTCCACGTGACCACCGCGAGCCAGACCCGCGTCTTCGTCGACAAGCAGAGCCCGAAGGCCTTCCACGCGCTGGTCGCCACCTCCGAGGCCGTCCGCACCGTCGCCGCCGACGCCGGACTGGACCGCAGGCTCGTGGAGCTGGTCAACGTCCGTGTCTCCCAGATCAACGGCTGCGCCTACTGCCTGGACGTCCACACCCGGGCCGCCCAGCGTGCGGGGGAGACCGCGCAGCGGCTCGGCGTGCTGCCGGCCTGGCGCGACACCGAGGTCTTCACCCCGCGCGAGCGCGCCGCGCTCGCCCTGGCCGAGGCGACCACCAGCCCCGCCGACCGCGCCGCGCAGGACAGCTCCTACCAGCTCGCGCGCGAGGTGCTGACGGAGGACGAGATCTCGGCGGTGATCTGGGTGGCGATCACCATCAACGCTTTCAACCGCGTCTCCATTCTGAGCAAGCACCCCGTGCACCCCGCGCAGCCTTCTCCGGCGTCCTGAGCCGGAGCAGGCACCGGTCCGCGGGTCGGCTCGCGGGCCGGAGGCCGCCCCCGCGGTGGGCGGCGTCGTCGGCGGCGTCTGACCGACCCTAGGCGCCCGGTCGGGATCCGCTTGCTCCCCGGTGCCACGGTTCCGGCCCCGGAGCGCCCTCTGGCGGGCGCCGCCCGGGGCCGGTTCTCACAGGGTCGCCCGAGTGATCACGCCGACGAGGCGGAGGATGGCCTGGCCCCAGGGGGTCGCGGCGATGAGGACGCCGAAGACGGTGCAGAGGACGACGGTCAGCCGCTCGTCGGAGCGGCTGCGGGACTCCGTTCGGCGGGCCAGGCGGATGAAGATGACGACGGCGAGCGCCGCGGATGCGCTGATGGTCATGCGAGGTCCTCGTCTCTGGGGGGCGGTGGCGTGGCCGGAGCGGTGACCGGCTCGCCGGCTCAGTGGCGGTGACCGCTGCGCGGTGCCGGGATCCGGGGGAGCAGTTCCCAGAGCGGCAGGCCGCTGGAGGCCCAGCGGCCGAGGAGCGCGCGGTCGACGAGGGCGACGTTCTGGTCGAGGCCCCACCGCACCGCCGGCGCCGAGAACCTGCCGTTGGTGACGACGACGGGCACCTGGGCCCGGTGCACGCGCTCGTTGGCGCCGACCAGCGCGTACAGCACTCCCACGCCGACCGCCGCGCCACCGACCGGGTCCTGCTTGTGCTTGCACTGCAGGACCCAGCGCCGCCCCATCGGGTCCGTGGCGAGGACGTCCGCGCTCTGATCACCGCCACCGCCGACCTGCTCCGCGCGGCAGCCGTCGCGGCGCAGGAGGTCCCGCACGGCGAACTCGAAGGCCCGGTGGCCCATGTGGTCCAGGCCGCCGGGGCCGGTGAGGGCGAGCCGCAGGCGCCGCTGCCGTTCCAGGGCCGCGGCCTGCTCCGCCAGCCGGGCCCGGACCACCACCGCGGCGACGGCTCCGCCCGCCACCAGCAGCAGGAGCGGGATCCACCAGTGGGCGAGCAGCCAGCGGACCAGCGCGAGTGCGAGGCCGAGGGCGAACACGGCGCCCGACAGCAGTGCAACGGCGGACTCGCCGCCGCTCTTCCCCGGACGTCGACGACGCGCCGGTGGTCTGCGCGATCCCACCCGTACCCCCGTGATTCAGCCGGCAGTCGAACGATTCATGACACCAGCCGTCACGGGTGGCGCAGGAAGCGCGCACGGGCGCACGGGGGCGGCGTCCGGCCGGCGCGTCGATCGAACGGTCGGCGTTCCGCTCCGACTTGGGCTCGGTTCGGCCCAGTTCGGCTCGGTTCGGTTCGGTTCGGTTCAGTGGGGATCGGGTTCGGTCGGGATCAGCCGGACCGGCGCGGCACGGCTTCGGCGTGGCACCGCTCCGGCTCGGTTCGGCTCCGGCACGGCTTCGGCCCGGGTGGGCCCGCCGCCGAACCGGACCTCCCGCTCAGCCGGCGTGGTCGGCGAGGACCTCGGCGACGGCGCGCAGTCCGAGCTCCGCCATGGGCGGATTGCTGTCGCGGTAGTAGTCGATCCCGCTGACGAAGGTGAGCGCCCAGCCCCGGCCGCGAGCCCAACTTGCCTCGTCGAAGCCTCCCGCCGTACGGAAGGTCCGGCGGGTCTCGGCGGTCAGCAGCGTCCAGGCCGCGATGGCGTCGCAGGACGGGTCGCCCACGCCGGCCGTCCCGAAGTCGATCACCGCCTGCAGCCGGCCGCCGTCGGCCAGGACGTTGCCGGGGATGAGGTCGCCGTGCGCCCAGACCGGCGGCCCGTCCCACTCCGGCTGGGCGAGCGCGTGCTCCCAGGCGGCGAGTACGGCGGGAGCGTCGATCACGTCCGCCGCCTTGGCCGTCCATTCGCGCACCGACGTGTCGCGGCTGCGCAGCGGCACGCCGCGGTAGCCGCGCGGGGCGCCGGTGGGATCGGCTGCGCGCAGCGCCGCCACGAACTCGCCGAGGTCCCGGGCGAACCGGTGGTCGGCGCGGTCCTCCTCCGTCAGGTGCGCGCCGTCGATCCACCGGCTGACCGCCCACGGGAAGGGGTAGCCGAGTCCCGGCTGTCCGACGGCGATCCGCTCGGGGACGGCGACGGGCAGGAGGGGGGCCAGTCGCGGGAGCCAGGTCTGCTCGAACTCCACCTGCTCGACGGCTGCTTCGAGCCTGGGCAGCCGGACGGCCAGGTCGTCGCCGAGGCGGTAGATCGCGTTGTCGGTGCCGGCGGACTGGATCACCCGGACGGGCAGGTGTGCCCACTGCGGGAACTGCTGGGCCAGCAGGCGCGTCACCAGCGCCGGGTCGGTGGGGGTCTCGTTCGCATGCATCATAGGTCGGCGATGCTAGTCGGGAGGCGGGCTGTGCGGCATCGATTAATCGACGGTCTCCGGAGACCTGCTCTCCGCGTTTCCGAGCCGCGCCCGTCCACAACTTGCTTGTATTGCAGAGGGTTTGACGTCAGATCCACTCCGGCCTTTGGTCCAGACCATTGACGGAGTCGGTGGGTGGAGCCTAGGGTGTGGGGCGCCGCTCTGGCGCAGACACGCCAAGAGATCCGTGGCAGGCGCACCCCCACGCGCTCTCTGTGCCGGGCCTCCTCGTACCCATATCCGTACTCGCACTCGCACTCTCCATCCACCCCCACGGAGGAGCACCATGCGCAGGCGTCACATCGTCGGTGCCGTTCTGGCGGCCGCGGCCGTCCCGCTCGCGACGGCCTTGCCGGCCCAGTCGCACGGCTTCATCAACCTCCCGCCCAGCCGTTCCGCGCTCTGCGGCGCGGGCGTCGTCACCGACTGCGGCGACATCCAATGGGAACCGCAGAGCGTCGAGGGTCCGAAGGGCTTCCCGAGCAGGGGCCCGCCGACGGGACCATCTGCGCCGGAGCCGACGCCCGCTGGGCGCCGCTCGACAACCCCCGGAACGGCACCTGGCCGACCACGAAGGTGACGGCCGGCCAGCAGCTCAAGTTCACCTGGGAGATCGAGGCCAGGCATGCGACCACGAACTTCAAGTACTACCTGACCAAGCCTGGTTACGACCCGGCCCAGAAGATCACCCGGGCCGGCCTCGACCTCACCCCGTTCCTGACCGTCCCCTACAACGGCCGCCAGCCCGCGGCCACGACCACCCACACCGCGACCCTCCCCACGGGCCGCACCGGGCACCACGTGGTGGTCGCGGTCTGGGAGATCGCCGACACGGCCAACGCCTTCTACTCCTGCACGGACGTCCTGTTCTGAGCCGCGTAGCAGGGGCGGAGCCGGTGCGGACTGCCCCCGCACCGGCTCCAACCCTGCGCGGCCCCGCGTCGCCCCGCGTCGCCCCGCGCCATCCCCGCACGGGCCGGGGCGGGTCTCAGGACGCGACGGGCGCCGGCTCCAGACGCTCGGCGCCCGTGTAGACGTTCATCGACGCCCCGCGCAGGAAGCCGACCAGCGTCAGCCCGCTTTCGGCGGCGAGGTCGACGGCGAGGGAGGAGGGGGCGGAGACGGCCGCCAGCATCGGGATCCCGGCCATCACCGCCTTCTGCACCAGCTCGAACGAGGCTCGGCCGCTCACCATCAGTACCGTCCCGCGCAGTGGCAGCATGCCCTCGCGCAGCGCGTGGCCGACCACCTTGTCCACCGCGTTGTGCCGGCCCACGTCCTCGCGCAGGCAGAGGAGCTCGCCGTCCGCGGAGAAGAGCCCGGCCGCGTGCAGACCGCCGGTGGTGTCGAAGACCCGCTGGGCCGCCCGCAGCCGGTCGGGAAGGGCGGCGAGTACGGCGGGCGTGGTGCGCAGCGGGTCCTCGTCCACGGACCAGGCCGCCGTGGTGCGGACGGCGTCGAGGCTGGCCTTGCCGCAGAGCCCGCAGGACGAGGTGGTGTAGAAGTTGCGCTCCAGCGAGGCGTCGGGCGCGGGCACGCCCGGGGCGAGCGCGATGTCCACGACGTTGTAGGTGTTGCTGCCGTCGGCCGTGGCGCCCGCGCAGTACCGGATGGCCGCCAGGTCGTCGGCGGAGTGCAGGGCTCCCTCGCTCACCAGGAAGCCGGCCGCGAGGTCGAAGTCGTCGCCGGGGGTGCGCATGGTCACGGTGAGCGGGCGCCCGTTGACGCGGATCTCCATCGGCTCCTCGGCCGCCAGGGTGTCGGGGCGGTGGGAGTGCGCTCCGTCCCGGATGCGCAGCACCCGCCGTCGCACGGTCACTCGCCCCATGGTCTCGCTCCTTCGTCTGTTGCCGGTGCCGCCCCGGCGGCCGCGCCGGGTCGTGATCGCCGGGCACGGCAAGCCTACGGCCGGTGGCGTGTCGCGGGGACGCGCGGGTACGGGGAGCCGGGCCGCTTTCCCATTGTCCCTCTTCATCGGGGGGCTTTCGAATTCGTCGGCGGAAGTCGGGCTGCAGATTTCTGGAATGATCGGCGTGAATCCTCCGGGAATTCGGTGATCGTGATTTGTGGGATCGAGGGGATGCGCCAAATCCACTCGAACACACGGTGATTGGGGAATCGGCAGGCGTACTCTCCTGGTCACGGGCTTGACCGGTCATGCGTTCTTGACGGGCCTCGGCGGAGGTGTCGATGATGGTCGCCGGGCAGAATTCCTTGAGAGCGGGGGAGTGCGGGAAAGCGCCGTCCTGAACGACCGATGAACGCAGAAGGGTGCACCGGATGAAGGACTGGCTCGACGCGGTCAAGGCCGGCCTGGGGGTCGACCTCGACATCGACGTGGCGGGGCTGCTCGACATGACCAAGGTCGTCGCCCACGGCGTGGCCCGTCCCGCAGCCCCGCTCACCGCCTTCCTGGTCGGCTACGCCGCCGCGCAGACGGGCGGCGGGCCCGCCGCGGTCGCCGAGGCCAACCGCAAGGCCGCGGCCCTCGCCGAGCAGTGGACGGTCGAGCAACGATCGGCCGAGCCCGAGCCCGAGCCCGAGCCCGAGCCTGTGGCGCAGGCCCAGGCCCAGGCCGGGACCGGGACCGGGCAGGCCGGGAGCGGGCCCGTATGACCAACGCGATCGGAGCCGACGCCCGGCCCGTCGCCGCTCCCCGACCCGGCCCCCGCAGAGCCGGCCCGACGCCGCGCCCCGCCGTCCCGTGGGAGGAGGCACGGGACACCGCCCGCGACAGCGCGGGCCGCCCCATGCCCGCCGTCATCCGCACCCTCTCCGACGCGCTCGGCCACGCCCTCGCCGAACCGCTGACCGCTCTCACCGACCTGCCGCCCTTCGACACCTCCGCGATGGACGGCTGGGCCGTCGCCGGCCCGGGCCCCTGGAGAATGCCGCCCGGCCGGACCGTCCTGGCCGGCGTCCGCCCCGAGCCGCTGCCCGACGGAACCGCCGTCCCCATCGCCACCGGCGCCCAACTCCCGTGCGGTGCGACCGCCGTGCTACGCCGCGAGGACGGCGCCCCGCACCCGGTCGACGGCCTGCTGCACCGCCACGCGCCGGACCCGCTGCCGCTGCGCCGCGACATCCGGCCGCGCGGCCAGGAGTGCCGCCGCGGCGAGCCGCTCCTGGCCGCCGGCACCGCCGTCACCCCCGCCGTCCTCGGTCTGGCCGCGGCCGCCGGCTACGACGCGCTCGCCGTCCACCGCCGCCCGACCGTCGAACTGCTCGTTCTCGGCGATGAGTTGCTGGAATCCGGCCGGCCCGCCGACGGCCGGATACGCGACGCGCTCGGCCCGCTCCTGCCGCCGTGGCTGCGCGCCGCGGGCGCCGACGTGATCGATGTCCGCCGCGTGGCCGATGACCTCGCCGCGCTCGGCGAGGCGCTCCGGAACTCCCCGGCCACCGTGCTCGTCACCACCGGTAGCACCGCCGCCGGACCGGTCGACTTCCTGCACCGCGCCCTCGCCGAGGTCGGCGCGACCGTCCGCGTCGGCTCCGTCGCCGTCCGCCCGGGCCACCCGATGCTCCTGGCCGAACTGCCACCGGCCACCGGAGCGGGGCGGCCCCGCCACCTGGTCGGCCTGCCCGGCAACCCCTTGGCCGCGGTCGCGGGCACCGTCACCCTGGCCACGCCGCTCCTCCAGCGCCTGGGCGGCCGCACCGACCCGCCGGTCCGCCTCCTCCACGCCGCGACCGACCTCCCCGGGCATCCGCACGACACCCGCCTGCTGCCCGTCCGCCTCACCGACGGGACGGCCACCCCGGTCACCTTCAGCGGCCCGGCGATGCTCCGCGGGCTCGCCCTCGCCGACGCCCTCGCCGCCGTCCCCCCGGGCGGCCTCCCCCCGGGCGCCCTCGTGGAGGTCATCACCGTCCCCGATCGCTGAACCGGCCCGGTCCGGGCCCGTCGAACGGGGCGGCCCGGCCCGGCCGACAGGGTGTCGTTGCAGGCCGGCGTGGTTTCGGCGGCAGGGCGGGGGACAGGAGTTCGTCATGACCCGCGATCTGACACCCCTCCGCACGGACCTGCCCGTCTGGGCCGCCCCGATGGCCGGCGGCGCCGGCACCCCGGCCCTCGTCGAGGCCGCAGCGCGGGTCGGTGGTCTCGGCTTCCTGGCCGGCGGCTACAGGACCGCTGCCGACCTCGCCGCCCAGATCGCCCGGGTCCGTGCCAGCCGTGCGGTGTTCGGCGTCAACCTCTTCGCCCCCAATCCCGTCCCCGTCGCACCGGACGCGTACCGCACGTACGCCCGCGTTCTGCAGCGGGAGGCCGACCGCTTCCACCTCACCCTCCCCGCCGAGAACGTGACCGAGGACGACGACGCCTGGGAGGAGAAGCTCGCCCTTCTCCTCAAGGCGCCCGTGCCCCTCGTCTCGTTCACCTTCGGCATGCCTCACCCCGAGACCGTCCGCGCGCTCCAGGACGTTGGCAGTCTCGTCGCCCAGACCGTCACCACCCCGGCGGAAGCGCTTGCCGCCGCCGAGAAGGGGGCGGACCTGCTGATCGTCCAGGCCGCCGCAGCCGGCGGACACTCCGCCACCCTCACCCCTTCCCGCCCCCTCGTCCAGACCCCGCTGCCCGACCTGGTCGGCGACGTCCGGCACGCCGCCCCGCTGCCGGTGATCGCCGCAGGCGGTATCGCCACCCCCGCGGACACCGCGGCCGCCCTGCGGGCCGGCGCCGACGCCGTGATGGTCGGGACCGTCCTGCTCCGCACCCACGAGAGCGGCGCCTCCGCACCGTACAAGGCCGCCCTGGCCGACCCGGCGTTCACGGACACGACACTGACCCGTGCCTTCACCGGCCGCCCCGCCCGCGCTCTGCGCAACCGTTTCACCGACACCTACGAACAGGCCGCGCCGCTCGGCTACCCGGCCGTCCACCACCTCACCAGCCCCTTGCGCAAGGCGGCCACGGCCGCGAACGACACCGAGCTGATCCACCTGTGGGCGGGCACCGGCTACCGCCATGCCCGCGACGAACCCGCCGCCAGGACCCTCACCCGCCTTGCCGCCGGACGGTGATGCCGGTGGCGGTACCGGGGTGTCGTCGAGCAGGGTCTCGAACCGTCCGGTCGCGACTGACGCCGCGTCGCAGTGCCGAGCGGGCGGGTTCGGCGTCGGGCATCGTGGGGGCTCCGAGCGGTCTGCGCTTAGGACCCGGGGTGTCGGCTGAACACGTTCGTGTGGCGCGGACCGCCGGGTCCCTGCCGCCGGGGCTCGCAGCCGGCAGCTGGCAGCTCGCGGCTCGCGGCCGACCCCGCCCGGCGAGTCCCGTCCCGGGCTCCCGTGCCGCGCGCCGCGCGGTCGGCCGGCGAGGGGCGACGCTAGTGTCGGGGCATGCGACGGGGCGAAGCGGTTCTGCTCGACATCGACGGCGTGCTCACGGTCGACTGGGAGCCACTGCCCGGCGCCGTGTCGGCCGTGCAGGGACTCCGCGCCGCCGGCGTGCCCTTCGTCCTGCTGACCAACACCACCTCCCGCACGAGGCGTTCGATCGCCGCGACCCTCGCGGAGGCCGGCTTCCCCGTCGGCATCGAATCCGTCCTCACCGCTCCCGCGGCGAGCGCCGCCCGGCTCGCGGGCTCCCGGTGCCTGCTGCTCAACAGCGGCGACATCGGCGAGGACCTGGCCGCCGTGGAGCTCGTGGAGCGGCCGGAGGACGCCGAGGTGGTGCTGATCGGCGGGGCCGACCCCGAGTTCGGGTACGAGGCGCTCAACCGGGCGTTCGCCGCGCTCCAAGAGGGAGCGCGGCTGGTCGCGATGCACCGCAGCGCCTACTGGCGCACCGGCGCGGGACTGCAACTCGACAGTGGCGCCTTCGTCGCCGGGCTCGAGTTCGCGGCGGACGTCCGGGCCGAGGTGCTCGGCAAACCGGCCGAGGCGTTCTTCGCCGGCGCCCTCGCGCATCTCGGCGCAGCGGCGGAGGACGCGGTCATGGTCGGCGACGACATCGAGTCCGACGTGCTGGCCGCGCAGAGGTGCGGAATCACCGGCGTGCTCGTCCGCACGGGCAAGGCTGCGTCGGGCGGGCCCCGGCAGGGCAGCGGCCGGCCGGACCACGTCCTCGACTCGGTGGCAGACCTCCCGGACCTGCTGTCACGGCTACGCCAGGGCTGAGCCGGCTCTGCCGATGCTCCGGTGCTTGGGTCGAGGGGTCCGGTGTCCACCCGCAAGGAAGCCGGGCCCACCTACTGCCAGGCGATCACACGCACATCGTTCCCGTCTCCGTCCGAGCCGGTGGGGGCCTGGGCGGTGAGGGACGCGATCCGAACCGGCGCCGAACCGGCGGACAGGTCGAGCCGGTAGAGGTCCACGGTGCCGGCCCGGTCCCGAAGGAACGCCAAGGACCGGCCGTCCGAGGACAGGACCGCGCCGCGGATGAGCGCCTGCTCCTCGGGTATCAGCGTCCCGACCTCGTCGACCTGGCTGTGGTCCGGGGCGAACGTCACCCGGAGGAGGGTGCTGCGGGCATTGCACAGCAGCGAGCGGTCGTCGAACCAGAGCCGGGCGGCGCACGCCGGCACCGCCTCCGAACCGGGCAGCGACGTCCGGCCGTTGACCGCAGGCCCGAGGACGACCGGCTCGACGTACTGATCGGCGAAGGACGCCGCCGGATCGGTGCGTCGCCACAGCAGGTTGCCGCCCACGGCGACGGTGCCGCCGGGTGCCACCGCCGCTTGATCGGGCTTCACCTCCAGCGGCATGCGTACCCAGGCCTGCTCCCCGGCGAGGAAGAAGCTCTGACCGGGCGCGGTGCCGTGGTCGGTCGGTGCGGCCGAGGGGTGTTTCAGGTCGCGGCCGGTGAGGTGGCGGTCGCCGGTCACGTACCAGAGGGTCGAGGTGCCGCTCTGGAACAGGGGCGCGCGGTCGTCCGCTGCCGACCCCGACCCGCCGGACAGCGGCGCGCCGCCGGACACGGAGAAGGCCGTGGCGACCCTGCCCTTGCGGCCCGGCCCGGGAACGGTTCCGGCGAGCAGGGTGAAGTCGTCGTTGAAAGCCTGTCGTTCCGCCGCGGCGGAGAGCCAGGGGTGCGTCGGATCGCACAGGGAGTCCGACGCGCCACCGTCGGGCAGGGTGGCGACCTGACGGGCCACCTCGCCCCCGTCCGTCACCGCGTACGCGGCGACGGTGACCACGTGCACCCGGGCATCGGGCGTGGTCGGTGAGGCTGCGACGAACCTGTCGCACCAGGCGAGCACCACCCGCCCCGGTCCGGCGATCTGCGGCCCGGTCCACGCGGGTGCGACTCGCTCCTGCGGCTGCTCCCGTCCGCCCTGGCTGTCACAGCCGGCCAGCGCGGCAGCGGCCAGCAGAAGAGCAGTGCCCCGAAGCCCGAAACCGCTGCGCACCCGTACCCCCCATGATCAGATGATCCTCCGATCCTAGGTGTGAACGTCCGCCTGCTTCCCCATCTTCGATCACCTTCCCGTCACAATCCTCACCCCTTGGTCACGCTTTCCAGGGAGAGGCGTTCGTCATCGGGGACGGCCGGGGCGGTTCGTGAGCCTCAGGGGTTCCGTGCGGTCCGGTCGGAATCGCTGCGCAGCACGCAGAACTCGTTGCCCTCCGGGTCGGCGAGGACCGCCCAGCCGGAGCCGTCGGGATTGCGGTGGTCGGCGACGAGGGCGGCCCCGAGGCCCAGCAGCCGCTCCACCTCCTGATCGCGCGAGGTCTCGGGGCGCAGGCACAGGTGGATCCGGTTCTTGATCCTCTTCGGCTCGGGCACCTGGTTGAAGTACAGCACCGGGCCCTCCGCCAGCAGCACCCGGGTCTCCCGGTCACCCGGTCGGCTCTCCGGATCCAGCGGACGGCCGGTCACCCGGCTCCAGAACCGGGCCAACTCGTAGGCGTCCGCACAGTCGACCGCCACGTTCTGCACCACCGAAACCATGCCCGCGATCCTTCCCGACTTCCATGTCCGGCGCCACCGACGGGCCGTCCGGGCCGCCGGGTCAGCCGCGGGGGCGCCACCGGACGTGCAGGTGCTTGAGGCCGTTCTGGAAGTTCGACACCAGCCGGGCGGGCGCGGGCCCCGGAGCCAGGGTCAGTTCGGGCAGTTCGGTGAGGAGACGGCCGAGCATCGACGTCATCTGCAGGCGCGCCAGCTGCGCGCCGACACAGAAGTGCGGGCCGTAGCCGAAGCTGACGTGGTCGTTCGGCGTGCGGGTGACGTCGAAGCGGTCCGGGTCCGGGAACACCGTCTCGTCCCGGTTGGCGGAGGCGTGGTAGACCACCACCTTCTCGCCGCGCCGGATCCGCCGGCCGCCCAGCTCGACGTCCCGCGTGGCGGTACGCCGGAAGTCCACCACCGGCGGCCAGTAGCGCAGCATCTCCTCGACGGCCGAGGCGACCGACTCCGGTCGCCGCCGCAGCAGCCGGTACTGCTCGGGGTGGCCGAGCAGGGAGTACAGGCCGCCCGGCAGGGCGTTGCGCACCGTCTCGTTGCCGGCCACCGCGAAGAGGAAGAACATCGTCTCGAACTCCGCGGTCCCCAGCCCGCCTTCCCGCATCCGGGCGAGCATGCTGCCGGGGCGCGGCCGCTCGGCGAGCGCGTGGGCGTAGGCGAACATGTCGGCCAGGGCGGCGCGGGACCGCGGGTTCACCGGTCGGCCGTCCGGCGCCGTCCAGGTGGTGGGGCGGTGCGCGAGGGCCGCCCGGCCGGTGTCGGTGAGCGCGGCGGGGTCGACGCTGCCGGAGTGCGCGTAGTCGGCGTCCTGGTAGCCGATCACCCGGTTCGCCCAGTCCTGCAGCAGCCCGCGGTCCTGCTCCGGTACGCCCATGATGCAGGCGAGGGTCCGCACCGGGAGGTCGGCGACCAGGCGGACGACGTCCGCCTCCCCGTGCGCCCGCACCTCCCGGACGGCGGTCGCCGTGTGGTGTTCGATGCCGACGGCCAACTCCCGCAGGGCGCGCGGCGTGAAGGCGCCCGCGACGATCCGGCGCAGCCGGGCGTGGTCCGGCGGATCCTGGTTGAGCATCATCGTCCGGGCGAAGTCCAGCTCGGCGGGGGAGTCCGGGTCCCGGATCTGGGTGGCGCCCAGGTGGGAGGAGAACACGTCCGGGCTGCGGAGGACGTGCTTGACGTCAGCGTGCCGCAGCACTGCCCAGTACCCGGGCCCGGCCGGCCACGGACCCACCGCCGGCTCCTCCACCCACCACACCGGGGCCGCACTCCGCAGCTCCCGGAAGAGCTCGTACGGCACGCCCTCGGCGTACGTCGCGGGCAGGAAGATCCGGTTCACCTGTGCCTGGTCGAGGATCACAGCGCCCGACGGTACGACAGACCGCGGCGGCGCGCCAGGATGCCGTCGACGGCGGACGCCGGCCGCCCTGGCCGCGAACGAGCGTGTCAGCGCCGATCAGTAGAGTCCGGGGCATCACGTGGACCACCCCGCCGCGCCCGTTCGGCCGGGGCCCGAGGACATGCGGTGGTGCCGGCCCACGGGACCGGCCGTCCGCGGTGGCGAGCGTGTGGCGGTACGGCGCTCCGGCTTCCCCGGCTGTGTCGTGCTTGACTCGCCGTGACGACACCAGCACAGTGCGAATCCATGACCACCGACCAGATCCTCCTGGGCCTGGGGCTGATCGCCGTGCTCGCGGTCGGTTCGCAGGTGCTGGCGAGGTGGCTGCGCATCCCCGCCCTGATCGTCCTCCTCCCGGTCGGCTTCGGCGCCGGCGTGTTCACCGACGACATCGACCCCGACGCCCTCCTGGGCGCGGCGTTCCCCCCGCTGGTGTCGCTCTCGGTGGCGCTGATCCTCTACGACGCCGGTCTCGGCCTGGACCTGAAGCACCTCCAGGGGCACAACCGGCGAGTGGTGGTGCGGCTCCTCCTGCTCGGCACGGTCGTCACACTCTTCTCCGCAGCCCTGCTCGCGGCGGCCTTCCTCGGGATGTCCGCCAGGGCGGCGCTGATGCTCGGGGCGATCCTCGTGGTCAGCGGTCCGACGGTCGTGGGGCCGCTGCTCGGCTTCGTGCGGCCGGTGGAACGGCTCCAGTGGATCCTCATCTGGGAGGGATCGCTGATCGACCCGATCGGCGCCATCCTGGGCGCGCTGGTCTTCCACTCGGTGGTCGCGAGCACCCGCCCCGTCCTGGGCGAGCGGATCGGCGAGCTGCTGCTGAGCGTCGTGGTGGGGCTGGTCGGGGCCTTGGTGGGAACGGCGCTGCTCTGGCTGTTGCTGAGCAGGTTCCGGATCCCCGAGCCGCTCGGCACGTCGGTTCAGCTCGCCACGGTGATCGGCACCGCAGCGGTCTGTGACGTGCTGCGCGACGACACCGGGCTGATCGCGGCGGTGGCCATGGGGGTGGCCGTCGCCAACCTCCCGGCCTTCGACGTGCCCTCGCGCAATCCGTTCTTCGAGACGCTCGTGCAGCTGATCATCGGGCTGCTCTTCATCTCCATCTCGGCGACGATCGACCCTGACTCGCTCCAGGGCGTGGTGCTCCCGGGCCTCGGTCTGGTCGCGGTCCTGGTCCTCGTGGTCAGGCCGCTGGTGGCGGCGCTCGCCACGGTGCGGACGGACCTCGGTCGCGGCGAACGCGGTTTCGTCGGGTGGATGGCGCCGCGCGGCATCGTCGCGGCCGCCACCGCGTCGACGTTCTCCGCCACGCTGGTCCAGAAGGACGTCGCCGGGGCTTCCGACATCCTTCCCGTCACCTTCCTGGTCATCGTCGCCACGGTGGCGGTCTACGGCTTCACCGCGGTGCCGGCGTCGAGGCTGCTCGGCGTCAGACGCCGCGCCCGGTCACGGCCGTTGCTGGTCGGTGGTGCCCACTGGGTGGTGGAGCTGGGCCGGGCACTGCGGTCGGCGGGCCTGGACGTCCTGATGTGGGCGGGCCACGAACCGGAGCGCGAGCTGATCAGGGAGTCCGAGCTCGAACTGGCGCCCGGCGAGCTGTTGGCGGCGGTAACCGGGCAGGGCGCCGAGCTGGAGGGGATCACGGCCGTGCTGCTGCTCACCGACGAGGACGACTTCAACGCGCTCGCCGCGACGATCCTGCAGGGCAGCGTCGAGGGCCCGGTCTTCCGGCTGGGGCCGCCCCACGGCAGCCACGGGGTGGTGGCGCCGTACACGGGCGGGGAGATCCTCTTCGGAACCTCGCTGACCAGGCCGGTGCTGGCCCGGCGCCACGCCCAGGGGGCGCCGGTCGTGACGCGGCCGGGCGCGGACGGCATCCCGGCCGGGCACGACCTGCTGTTCCTGGTGCGGGCCGACGGTTCGCTGGCCCCGGTGACCGAGGGCGGTCCGCCCGAGGAGCGGGCCGGGGACGTCCTGGTCCTCCTCGGTCCTGACCGACTGCCCGCACCGGGCTGAGCGGACGCTCCGGAGTCCGCCGGACGACCTAGGTGCGGCCCGCGCGCGCGACGAGACCGGGGCTGCCGCCCGACGGCGGCAGCCCCGGTCTCACCGGGTTCCGGCTCGGCCCCGCAGGCGTTCTACCCGCCGACCGGCCAGCCGTCCACGGTGGTGATCGTGCGGTGGTAGGGCCCCTCCGGGCCGGTGGTGCGGTAGTCCTCGACGGAGCCGCCCGTGCGGACGGTGACGTCGCCGTCGTGCCGGTGGGCGGTCGGGCGCAGTGTGTGGTCGACGGTGGCGCGGTCGGTCACCCGGGCGCCGACGGCGGCCGTGGCCTCGCGGTGGTAGCCGAGCTCCATGGAGGTGCGCTGGTCGGTGTTGCCGGCCGCGTCCTTGGCGTACCGGTAACCGACGTCGAGCGGTTGTCCCTCGTGGACCGTGGTGGTGCGGTGCGGACCGGAGCCCCAGGTGGCGGTGGTGCGGGTGAGGTCGCTCCGGTTGTGCAGGGTGAGGTCGTTGCCACCGTCCCGGAACTGCTGGGCGGAGGTGAAGACGAGGTCGTCGCGGACCTCGGTGGTGACCCGCCCGTGCGAGGTCTGCACCCAGCCGCGCGCCAGGTCGTGGCGGCCCGCCGTGACGGTCCAGTCTCCGCTGCCGCCGCCGTGGTCGGCGAGGGCGGTGGCGACCGAGGCCTCCGGGGCGACCCGGTACTCGGTGAGCTGCCCCGACGTACGGGCGGCGCCCTGGTCGACGTCGGCGAAGAGGTTGACCTGGCCGGTCCAGACGTCGTTGCTCTGGGCCTCGGCGGCGTTGACGCCGATGGCGACGGTGTGCGGCCGGCCGTCCACCAGGAGCCCGACGTAGGGGGTCAGGTCGAGGCGGTAGGCGGGCAGGTCGAAGGCGAAGATGCCGGGAGTGGGCCGCCAGAGCAGCGGGTCCCACCCGCCGGTGTAGATCACCGGGTACGGCCAGACTGCGCCGGCCACCCGGCCGTCGATGCTGAGCCGCAGCTCGCGGAAGGGCCCTTTGCCGCAGACGCCGGTGCCGGAGTTGGCACGGGCGAAGTCGTCCGGCGCGGAGGCGTACGCGAACTCCTCGCAGGCGCCGCCGCCGCGCGCGTACACCTCGGCCGTGAGGTGTTCGAGGTTCTGCGGGAAGGACAGCTCGCGGCCGGCGGACGGCGCGGCCTGGGTGAGCCCGAACGCCCCGGTGGTGAGCAGCCGGTCGGCGGTGCGGGCGGCGGGCCACCGCGCGGAGGTGGTGTAGAAGGTGAGGCTGGCCGAGATCCGGAACACCCCGGTGTAGGTGTCGTCGGTGACGTTGGCGAGGTCGAACTCGAAGGGCTGCGGCCCGGCCGCGAACAGCGGTGCGTAGCGGGTGACGTCCCGTTCGAGCGACCACTCGATGCCGTCCTTGGACGGTTCGGGGGTGGAGGAGAGCAGCACCTGGACGCCGCCGACGCGGACGGTGAACAGCCGGTCGAACTGCCGGCCGGCGACCTGGCCGTGCAGGTCCAGCACGACCGACGACCAGGGCCCGGCGCAGGCGGCCGGCGCGGTGGCGGTGGCCGTGAACGGGGTGTCGGGCGGGCTGCCGTAGCCGTTGCGGAACGGCTGGTCGTGCATCACCTCGACCGTGCAGGAACGGGTGTCCGGCCGGGTGAGCGGCTTCGTGGCGGTGAGCGGGTCGTGGTAGTCGGTGCCGAAGTCGGCGTGCGCGGGCCCGGCGGCGGCCAGCGCCCCGGTGAGGGCGAGGACGACGGCGCCGGCCAGACGGCCGACGCGGCGGCCGGCTCGGCGGATCAGCGGGTGGGCGGCCAACGGTGTCCCTCTCGGTCGGGGCGGAAGCGGACGGTCGGTCCCGGGCATCCTTCCCATGGCGGCATGTGCGCGTCAACCCGCTCGCAGTCGCCTCGTGCGCCTACGGCCAGCCCGTCGGCTTCGCGGTGGCGCTCGCCCTGGCCGCGGTGATCGCCGTGCAGGCGCGCCGGACCTCCGTGGCGACCCAGCCGGACGGCAGCGGCCCCTGGGCCCTGAGGGCGGCGGCCTGCCGTTGGAGCTCGCGGAGTGCGCCGCCCTGCGCGCTGGAGAGGCCCATCTCCTGGTAGTCGCCGAGGTCCGTGCCGCCGTCCAGGTACGTCTGCAGCCAGGGAGCGATGCTGAGGACGCAGTCCGCGATTGCGTCGGCGGCCGGTGGTGGCGGCGCCGTCGTCGGGGTGGCCGTGCGGGGAGTCGCGGAGTGCCCGCCGCACCCCGACACCACCGCAGCGGCAGCGACGACCAGTCCGACCGCGCGCCCCACCCGATTCCGCATGCCCCGCATTCTGGCCTTCGCCGGGCGGCCGCACCAGGGTTCGGACGGCCGGGCGGTCAGGATCGGGACCCCGGCCGGCCGGCCGGGTGGGTGGCGTGGGCGTGTTGCCGGTCTGCCGGGTTGGGGGGCGCGGTGCCGGCCGGGCGGGCGGCGTCGGAGCACGCGCTCCTGGCCGGCGCGGGCCTCGCGTGAGCGTCAGAAGTCCCGGTGGACCGGGTCGAACGGGCCGTATGGTCGAGTGCATGGCCGACGAGATCTTCACCCATCCCCGACTCGCCGCGATCTACGACGCGTTGGAGCCGGACCGCAGTGACCTGGACGCCTACCTGGACCTCGCCCGCCGGCTCGGGGCCCGGAAGGTGCTGGACATCGGCTGCGGTACCGGCGTGTTCGCGCTCCTGCTGGCCGCGGATGGCGCCGAGGTCGTCGGCGTGGATCCCGCGGCGGCGCTGATCGAGGTGGCGCGGGCCAAGCCGGGCAGCGACCGGGTCGAGTGGATCTGCGGCGACGCCACCGCACTGCCGCCGCTCCAGGTCGACCTGGCGACCATGACCGCGAACGTGGCACAGGCCATCGCGGCGCCGGCGGCCTGGCGATCGACGCTCTCGGCGGCCCACCGGGCGCTGCGTCCGGGCGGCCACCTGGTGTTCGAGACCCGGGTCCCGGCCGCGCGCGCCTGGGAGCGGTGGAACCGCGCGGACTCGTACGCGGTGACGGCGCTGGCGGGCGTCGGCGCCGTGGAGAGCTGGGTCGAGGTGATCGACATCGACGGGCCGTTGGTGACGTTCCGGTGGACGTACGGGTTCGCCGTGGACGGGGCGGTCTTGACCTCGGACTCCACGCTCCGCTTTCGCGAACGTGACGAGGTGGAGGCCGACTTGGCGGCGAGCGGGTTCGCCGTCCAGGAGGTTCGTGACGCCCCCGACCGGCCGGGTCGGGAGTTCATCTTCCTCGCGCGGCGACCTGAGCAGTGATCAGGAGGCGGGGGTCCCGGAGCCCTTCCCGGCCGACCCGTTGCCGCCTCCGCCCTTCGTTCGCGCCGCCTCCGCCTTCCGTTCGTACCGCCCTTCGCCTTCCGTTCCCGCCGTCCCACCTGGCGCCGCCGGAACCTGCGGCCGTCCGGCGCGCGCCGCCGTTCGGCCGGCACCAGCCGCAAGGCCGGACAGTCGCCCCCGGGCCGCGGAACCGGTCGATCATCCGGTCCCGCGGCCCCGGGCCGCCCGTCGGCCAGCCGCCCCGGCGCTCGCTTGCCGCGCGCCCGCGGTCAGCTCCGGCCGACGAAGGTGAAGCCGGCCTCGTCGACCGCGCTGCGGAGGAGCGCCTCGTCGAGCGGCCGGGCGGACGCGACGGTCACCCGCCCGGTCGGGGCGTCGGCCGTGACCTCGGTGACGCCGGGGAGCGCGGACAGCCCGGCGCTGACCGTCCGCTCGCAGTGGCCGCAGCTCATGCCGTCGACGCTGAGGACCGTGGTGATGGACATGGGGATGCCTCCGTTGCCGTGCGCGTGTGACAGGGGTGCCGGTCGCTGCCCGAGCGGGGCGGGGCCGGCGGACGACGGTTCCCACCACAGCGCAGGATCGGGCGGCGGCCCAGGGACACGCCGCGCAGGTGGCACCTTCGAGTGGATCGTGGAACCGATCGGGCCGCGCGTCCGACGGAGGCCTCCGTCGGGCTCCGTCGGGTTCCGTCGGATGCCGTCAGGGTGATTCGGCGGCGGGGAACACCCGGTCGAGCAGGTCGAGCAGGGTGGCGCGCTCCTCGTCGTCGAGGCGGCCGAGGCCGGGCAGGCCGGCGGCGATCTCGGCGCGGATGCCACCCACCGCGGCGACGCCGGCCTCGGTGAGCACCACGTTCTTGATCCGCCGGTCGGCGGAGTCGGGCTCGCGGTGGACCAGACCCCGGGACTCCAGGCGGTCGACGATCCCGGTCACGTTGGAGGCGTCGCAGCCGAGCGTGCCGGCGAGCGTGCGCATGGGCATGGGCCGGCGGAGCAGGCTCAGCACCTTGCCCTGCATGAGGGTGAGGTCCTGGCGGGCAGCGACGGTGGCGAAGTTCCGGTAGTAGTCGGCGGCGGCGCGGGCCAGCCGGTCCATGATCTGGACCGTGTCGGCGGCCGGGGCGGACGGGGGAGTGGTCCTAGTCATGGGACCAGTCTAGGCGGCATTGCTTGACATCCTCAATTATTGAGGTCTACCGTCTCAGTATTGCTTGAGGGGATCAACCATCAAGCGCATCAACACTTCTTGTCCAGTAGCACAGGAGCACTCCCATGAAGGCCATCACCTACCGCAGCTACGGCGGACCGGACGTCCTGGAGTACGGCGACGTGCCCGAGCCCAAGCTCGGCCCGGACTCCGTCCTGGTCCGGGTCGCCGCCGCCTCGGTGAACCCGGTCGACTGGAAGATCCAGGCCGGCTACCTGGACGGCGTGCTGGACGTCGTCTTCCCGGTCATCCCCGGCTGGGACGTCGCCGGCGTCGTCGAGCAGGTCGGCGTCGGGGTCACCGAGTTCGCCCCGGGCGACGAGGTGATGGGCTACGTCCGCGAGGACATGGTCCGCCGCGGCACCTTCGCCGAGTACGTCGCCGCGCCCGTGCGCACCCTGGCCCGCAAGCCCGCGGCCCTCGACTTCGCCCAGGCCGCCGGCCTGCCGCTGGCCGGCCTCACCGCCTACCAGGCGCTGACCCGCGCCCTGGAGGTGAAGCCGGGCGAGACCGTGCTCGTCCACGCGGCGGCCGGCGGCGTCGGCTCGCTCGCCGTCCAGATCGCCGTCGCGCTCGGCGCCCGTGTGATCGGCACGGCCAGCGAGCGCAACCACGACTACCTGCGCGGCCTGGGCGCCGAGCCGGTCGCCTACGGCGACGGCCTGGCCGACCGGGTCCGCGCGCTCGCCCCGGAGGGCGTCGACGCGGTGCTCGACCTCGTCGGCGGCGAGGCTCTCCAGCTCTCGCCCGCCCTGCTCGCCGAAGGCGGACGCCTGGCCTCCGTCGCCGACGGCGCCGTGCTCGCCCTCGGCGGCCGGTACGTCTTCGTCCGCCCCGACGCCGCCGACCTCACCGCGCTCGGCGAGCTCGCCGACAGCGGTCGGCTCACCGTCGAGGTCGCCGCGACCTTCCCGCTGGAGCGGACCGCCGAGGCCCACCGCCTCAACGCCGCCGGCCACACCCGCGGCAAGATCGTCGTCACCGTTCCCTGACCCGCGCGCCCGCCCGGTCGACCCCCGCACCACCCGGAAGGAATCCGTCGTGTCCCTCGTCGTCATCGCCGACTGGCTCGCCGACACCGGCGCCGAGCAGCGCGTCGCCGACCTGCTGCCCGCCGTCACCGAGGCCGCCCTCGCCGAACCGGGCGTGCTCTCCTTCCGGGTGGTCCGTTCCCTGCGCGACCGGGCCGCGTTCGTCGTCTTCGCCGAGTACGAGGACGAGTCGGCCCTGGTCTCCCACCGCGAGAGCGGCCCCTACCAGGACCTCGTCCTGGACGGGATCACCCCGCTGCTCATCGACCGCCAGGCCGAGGCTTACGCCCTGGTGTGAGGGTGCCACGCACCGGCTCCCGCGCCTCCCCGGGCCGCCCCGCCGGGAGCCGAGGCCGAGGGACCCGGTGTCGAGGTCGAGGTCGAGGGCCCGGGAGCCGAGGTCGAGGGCCCGGATGCCGGTCGGTGCGGCGGCACCCGGCCCGCCGCGTGCCGTCATCCGTCTGCGCCGGACCCTGGCTCCGCCGGGTCCTGGTCGAGGGTGGCGAGCAGGTTGGCGACCAGGGGGTCCTGCTCGTGCCTGCGCCAGGCGACGGCGACCCGGGTGCGGGCGTCACCGGGGGCCGTGCGGCGGAAGACGACCCCGTCGAGGCGGATCCGGCGGATGCTCGCCGGGGCCAGCGTGACGCCCAGACCGGCCTGCACGAGGGCGCACAGGGTCTGCCACTCGACGGCGCGCTGCGCGATGCGCGGGGTGAAGCCCGCCGCCGTGCACAGGCCGACGATCTGATCGTGCAGCCTCGGACCGACCTCGCGCGGGAGCAGGACGAACGGTGACGCCGCCAGGTCCGCGAGCCGGACCGTCCGGTGGGAGGCCAGCGGGTGGCCGGCCGGGAGCACGGCCACGAACGGCTCGCGGAGGATCGTCCGGAAGCCGAGCTCCGGGTCGTCGGCGGGGGGTTCGCGCAGCAGCCCGACGTCGATGCTCCGGTCCTGGAGGGCGGCCAGCTGGGGCGCCGTCGTCATCTCGCGGACTTCCAGTTGCACCTCGGGGAACCGCTGCCGGAACGTCCGGAGCAGGCCGGGCAGGACGGTCAGGGCGAGCGAGGCGGCGAAGCCCATCCGCAGGCGGCCCGCCCGGCCGCTGCCGACCGACCTCGCCGCGGCGAGGCCGGCCGAGACGTCGGCGAGGGCCCGTTGGGCGGCGGGCAGCAGTTCCCGGCCCGCGGGGGTGAGCGTGACGCGGCCCGGCTCGCGGTGGAACAGCGGGTGGCCGACCTTCTCCTCCAGGCGGCGGATCTGCTGGCTCAGCGGAGGCTGGGCGATACCCAGCCGCCCGGCCGCGTGTCCGAAGTGGAGTTCCTCGGCGAGCACGACGAAGGCGTGCAGCTGAAGGAGGGGGAGTTCCGGGCGCGTCATACGTCCAGTGATATCAGCCCACATCGGATGGCGTATTGGACGTATCGCGGCCGCCCGCCTAGCGTGCGGGCCATGACGGAACGGCGTTCGATTCTCAGCGGTTCGACCTTCGAGGAACGGATCGGCTACGCGCGTGCCGTGGTCGACGGGGACCGGGTGCACGTGTCCGGGACGACCGGCTTCGACTACGCCACCATGACGATCTCCGACGACGTGGTGGAGCAGGCCGAGCAGTGCCTGCGGAACATCGGGGCCGCGCTGGCGGAGGCGGGCTGCACCTTCGCGGACGTGGTGCGGGTGCGCTACCTGCTGCCGGACCGCGCGGACTTCGAGCCGTGCTGGCCGGTCCTGCGCCGCTGCTTCGGCGAGGTCAGACCGGCCGCCACGATGATGGTGTGCGGCCTGGCCGACCCGCGGATGAGGATCGAGATCGAGGTGGACGCGCGGCGGGCCGCCGCGTAGGCGGGTGGGGGCGGACGGTCCGTGGGGCGAGCCGGCGCGGACGGTCCGTGGGGCGAGCAGGGCTCGGTTTCGGTCGCGTCGGGGTCGGTTTACGGACCGTTTCACGGCTGGTCGCCTCGATGCGCACGGATGGTTCCCTGGCCGTGGCAGCATCGATGTCAGATGTGACATATCACATTGCTCAAGAAGGTTGTCGGCCCCACACGGCATGCCTCGCCGACCCTCAGGAGAAACTCCCGTGAACCGAAGCGCCCTGACCCTCACGTCCCTGACGTTCACTTCCATGGGCTTCGCGTCCCTGGCCGCCCTCGGTCCGGCGGCCGTGGCCACCCCGGCCGTGGCCGCCCCGGCGGCTGCCGCGCCCGCCGCGGCCGCGCCCGCCGCGGCCGCCAGGACGACGTGCGGTCCCTCCGTCCAGATGATCAACAGGAGCAACACCGTCTGCGTCACGGTCGACGGCACCTCCGTGCGCGTCCACGGGGCCAGTACGCAGCTGTTCACCGGAACCAGCGGCCGGAGCTTCATCTACGACGTCTCGGCGTCCGTCGTGGGCGGCGAGTCCCTCGGCCGGGAGACCGGCTCGGTGTACCTCGGCGCCGGCACCGGCTACGTCAGCGGGCCGCGTGCCGTCGCCCCCTGCGGCTCGACGGTCCGGGCGTCGTTCTCCCTGACGGACTTCGGCACGCCCCCGCCCGCCTCCGTCGTCGAGGTGCCGGTCACCTGCTGACCCGCAGCCCGACGCCGCCGGCCGGCCGGTCCCCGCACCGGGCCGGCCGGCGGTAGGCTACGGCGTGTGGTGAAGCCGGGTGCGGACGGTGGTCACGTGCCGGCGGTTCGAGCCGCCACGACGCCGACCCGGTCCGTGACCGCACCGGAAGGAGAGCTGGTTGAGTACCGTCCCTGCCGGCCCGGGCGACTACCGTCATGTCCCCAATCCGGAGCAGGCCCTCAAGTACGCGATCCAGCACATCGCGGGTGACCGTGTCGAGATCGTCGAGGGAGTGATCACGCCGGTGTCACCGTCCTGGGCCCACGAGACCGCCGTCGACCTGATCCGTGAACAGATCGGGCCGCGTATGCGGGAGCTCGGCCTCCGGGCGGGCTCGGGGAACCTCGACCTTCCCGGGACGGAGAACTTCTACGTACCGGACCTGGCGGTCGTGCCGGCCGAGCTGGCCAGGACCGAGGGGGCCCTGCTGCCCCACCAGACGCTGCTGGTGGTGGAGGTGACGTCACCGTCGAACGGGGACACCGACCGGACGGCGAAACGCCGTCGGTACTCGCAGTTCGGCGCGCCGGTCTACCTCCTGGTCGACCGTCAGGAACGCACCTGCACCGTGTTCTCCCGACCAGGTCAGCTCGGGTACACCCTGGTCGAGGGGCCGCACCCCTTCGGCGCGGCGATCCGACTGCCCGAGCCCTTCGACCTCGACCTGGACACCGGGGGGTTCTGAACGCCGCGCCCTCCACCGGCTCCGCCGTCCGGCGTCAGGACCGGGGCGGGGGAGTCGCAGCCCACCTGGCCGGCGGTTCCCGTGACCTGGGCGGGCCGGGGGTGCTTCCGGCTGACCAGGTGATGGGTCAGGGCGAGGACGGCCAGCAGCGCGAGGAGGGCGCAGACCGCCCACCAGCCGGCCTGCGTCCAGATGCGGGCGCCCAGCCAGGAGCCCGCGCTGCCGCCCAGGTAGGCGCAAGTCATGTAGGCGGTCCGCAGCCGGCCGTGGGCCTCGCGGCCCAGAGCCTGGACACGGGCCTGGTTGGCGACCATGCCGCACTGCATCGCCACGTCCAGCAGCAGCGTCCCGACGGTGAGGGCGGTCAGACCGAGCGGGCCGCCGAGGGCGCCCGGGACGAGGAGGACGGCCGAGATCAGGACGCCGACCAGGCAGACCAGGTTGACCGGGTCGGGTCCGTGACGGTCCACCAGGCGGCCGGCCACGGGGGTGCAGACCATGGTCGCGGCGCCGACCAGGGCGAGCAGGCCCAGCGCCTCGGCGCCCAGCCCGTACGCCGGGCCGGTGAGCAGGAAGGCCAGGCACGCCCACACGGCGGAGAACCCGGCGAAGACGGTGGCCTGGTAGAGGCAGGAGCGACGCAGGTGCGGCTCGGCGCGCAGCAGCCGCAGGGGTTCGACCAGCAGCGTCGCGTACCGTTCGCGCGTGGAGGCCGGGGCGGTGCTGGGGAGCGTGCGGGCCAAGGCCAGGACCAGGAGCAGGACCAGGGCGGCAGCGGCCAGGTAGGGCGTGCGCCAGCCGAACCGTTCGCCGAGGCTGCCGCCGAAGGCCCGGGCGAGGAGCATGCCGCCGGTCGAGCCGCTGAGCAGGGCCCCGATCATCGCGCCCCGGCGCTCGGCGGGCACGAGGGTCGCGGCCAGGAGGCCGACGATCTGGGCGCCGATCGTGGTCAGACCGACGAGGACGCTCGCGGCGAGCAGCAGCGGCAGGGTCGGCGCGCAGCCGGCGGCCAGGAGGGCGAGGCCGGAGAGGGAGAGCAGGGTGAGGAGGTACGGGCGGTGCGGGAGCCGGTCACCGAGGGGCACCAGCAGGACGATCCCGGCGGTGTAGCCGGCCTGGGTCGCGGTGACCACGGTGGCGGCCGCGTCGGGGGAGGCGCGCAGCCCGGTGGCGATGAGCGGTCCGACGGCCTGCGGGAAGTAGAGGTTGCCGACCGCCACGGCGCAGGTGGCGGCGAGGAGCGGGACCGGGCGGCGGATCGTCATGTCGGGGCCGGCTGACTCAGGTTCCCTCGTGTCGTCGGCGCTGTGCGCGCCCTGGCGGTCCTGGACGGATGTCATGCGGCGAGTCCACGGCATCGGCGTCGGTGCGCCAACGGATGTAGCGTGGTGCTTAATGATCAGCTTCGTGCTCGGCGTCGAAGACCTCGCGGACACCCGGTTCGCGCTGTCGCCGTTGCACGAGACCCTGTTCAGCCTCCGGGTGCTGCAGGACCCGGGTCTGTCCGCGCTGCACCTGCCCTGGCGGCGGTCGGCACTCGCCAGGCTCGGCGGACTCGACACCGGGCTGCTGATGGCTCTGGTCGCACGGCGGCGGACCCTGCCCGACTTCCTGACCCCGACTCCCACGGTCTTCGCCCCGACCTTCGAGGAGGAGCTCGCCGTCGTCCTGAAGGTCCACCCGGACCGCGTCCGCCACGACCTGCGGCTCGCGCACGCGCCGGACCCGCTGCCGGCGGCCCTGCGCGCCGCCGCCGAGGACGACGACGAGGCGGTGACCGCGCTCCGCGGACACGTCTGTGAGCTCCTGCGCCGCTACTGGGAGGTGACCGTTGCACCGCACTGGCCGCAGATGCGCCTCGTGCTGGAGGCGGACATGACCTACCGTGCGCGGCAGCTCGCCGTCGGGGGCGCCCGGCTGCTGTTCGCCGACATGCACCCCGATCTGCGCTGGGAGGGCGGCGTGCTGCACGTCGACCGGATGATCGGCCGCCATCGCGTCGAGGCCTCCGGACGCGGGCTGTTGCTCCTGCCGTCGGTGTTCGCGCACAAGCCTGCGCCGCCGGTCAGCCCTGACGAGGCGCCCCGTCTGGCGTACCCCAGCCGTGGCGTCGCCACGCTGTGGGAGGCGGCGCCGGCCGCCGGCCCCGCGGCCCTTGTGGCCCTGCTGGGCGCGGCCCGGGCCCGGCTGCTCGGCCTGCTGGAGGCGCCGCTGCCCACGGTGGAGATGGCCCGCCGCCTGCGGGTCACCCCGAGCGCCGTCTCCCAGCACCTGCAGGTCCTGCACGCCGCGGGCCTGGTCACCCGGGCGCGGGACGGTCGGCACGTGCTGTACCGGCGCAGCGCTCTGGGTGACCTGCTGGCGGGCGGGGGCGAGGGCGGGGATGCCCCGGGGTCCGGCCCTGGGCGCGCTCCCTGAGAGACACTCCTCCGCGCGAGCCCGGCACCGGGGGGCGGGGAGGTGCGGTCGCGGGGCTCGGGTTCCCGGGGCCGGCCCGGGCTGTGGGCCGTGCGTCAGCGCAGGGCGACCGCGGCGCCGGTTCGCTCGGTGGCGATCCGGACGGCGAAGCCGGCCAGCGCGGTGCCCATCACGTAGCGGTGCAGGCGCTGCCAGAGCGGGTGCCGGCCGAAGAACCCGGCGACGGAGCCGGCCGTGACGATGAAGAACGCGTTGCCCGCGACGCCCACCGCGATCTGGGTCAGTCCCAACAGCAGCCCCTGCACGGCGACGTGACCGCGCGTCGGGTCGACGAACTGGGGCAGCAGGGAGATGTAGAGGATGGCCACCTTGGGATTGAGCAGGCAGGTGAGCAGGCCCATCAGGAAGAGCTTGCGGGTCCCGTCCGGGGTCAACTCCTGGGGCGCGAGGAGGGATCGGCCACCCGGCCGGACGGCCTTCCAGGCCAGCCAGAGCAGGTAGCCCGCCCCGGCCAGCTTGACCGCGAGGTAGATCTCGGGCACCAGCGCGAAGACGGTGGCGATTCCTGTGGACACCGCGAGGAGGTAGACCTGGAAGCCGAGGGCGACCCCGGCCAGTGAGACGAGTCCCGCCCGGCGCCCCTGGGCGATCGACCGGGAGACCAGGTAGATCATGTTCGGCCCCGGTGTCAGCACCATGCCGAGTTCCACCAGCGCGATCCCCGCTATCGCTCCCAGCCCGATCACAGCACTACCTCCGTACGCGCGTTGGCCCGGACGCAACCTAGCAGCTCACCGGCGTGTCCGGCCCGTGCCGTCCTGCTGTCGTACGCCGGGGCGCGGCCGGTCGGGGCGGCCGGGAGACCCGGTGGTGCGCGATGGCCCGGACGTCGCCGGTGCCGGCGGCTCCCGGGGTGCGAAGGTCAGTTGCCCGTCGGCGCCGTGTCCTTCGCCGACCCGCCCGGGTGCTCGGGTTCGAGGACGAAGACCGGGATCACGCGGTCGGCCTTCTCCTGGTACTCGGCGTACGGCGGATACGCGGCGACCGCGCGCCGCCACCACCGGGCCCTCTCGTCCCCGGTGAGCTCGCGGGCGGTCATGCTCCGGCGCTCGGGGCCGTCCTGGAGCTCCACCTGCGGGTCGGCCTTGAGGTTGAAGTACCAGTCCGGGTGGCTCGGGAAGCCGCCCTTGGAGGCCACCGCCGCGTACCGGCCGTCGTGTTCCACGCGCATCAGCGGAATCTTGCGGATCGATCCGCTCTTCGCACCGCGCATCGTGACGATGACGACCGGCAGGCCCGTGTCCCGGAGCGTCGTGCCCCGGGTGCCGCCCGAGCCCTCGTAGAGCTCGACCTGTTCGCGCACCCACTGCGCCGGACTCGGCTCGTACTCGCCCTCAAGAGGCATCGCCTTCACCCCGTCTTCGTGTACGGATCACCTCGGGACAGTCCAGCACAGGCCTCGCGCGGAGGGGAGAGTGCGTTCCGCGCTTCCGACGACCCTTCATGCGGCGGCGAGATCCCGGCGTCGGACCCGGCTCCGCTTCCCCGCAGGTCAGCGCATCCCTCGGCGGCAGGGTGGTCGAAGACCGCGGCAACGCCACGACACCGCCGTTCGAGTGATGCTCCCCCGGCGCCTTCGCCGGAAGGCTGTCCGGGCCGGGGAGACCGGTCGGCGAGAAGCGCAGCATCGGCGTCCGGCGCGCGGCCGACGAGGCGGAGCTGCGCAGGGAGGTGCCCGGGACCCTCCCGCTGCGCCGGCTCCGGCGCATCAGGAGGGAACCGGGCGGGCCGGCGGCTCCGGTCGGGATCAGTGGGGCAGGGGCGGGGCGGTCGTGCCGAAGGCGCGCTCGGCGGTGGTCGCCACCCGGAGCGGGAACTGCTCGACGGGTATCGCCGGCGAGGCCGGGAAGTCCGGGCGGATCGACGCCGCGGGGAAGAAGGTGACCCGGCAGCGCCGACACAGCCATGCCGCCCGCCACACACGGCGGTGCTGCTCCCACTGCACGCGGGTCGGCGCCGCGCCCTGCCCCTGCTGCGCCGCGCGGCGACGGCGCTGGGCGACGGCGTTCACGGCCAGTCCCACGCCCGCCAGGATCGCGGCGAAGAGGAACGGGCCAAGGGTGCGGCCGGCCTGGTAGGCGGTGTCGGAGCCGCTGCCGTCGTCGTCGGCCAGCAGCCCGCGGACCCCTCCGAGGGCGAAGAGGCCGGCCAGACAGAGGAGGGCGATCGAGGCGCCGCTCATGCCGGCCGGCTCGGGCGGCGAGGACAGCAGTGCGCGTGTCACCTCGTCCAGTGGCCGGTCGATGTCCACGAGGGACTGCGAAACGGTGGCGCACTCGTCCGACGCGGCGCACTGCGGGCAGGGGGCGTTCATGGCGGCGTGGCTCCGGGGGAGGACTGTGGATCTTCGGTGAACGCGTAGTACACCACAGGGAACTGACCATCCGTTCCGCCGGCCCGGTCCCGTTCCCGTTCCCGTTCCCGGTCCCGTTCCCGCCGAGCGCCGCGACCGCTACTCCGCTGCGGCGCGCAGCTCCAGGGTGCAGCACTTGACGCTGCCGCCGGCCTTGAGCAGCTCGGTGAGGTCGATGCCGATGGTCTCGAAGCCCCGCGCGCGCAGCTGCTCGGCCAGTCCGACCGCCGCCTCGGGCAGGACGACCCGGCGGCCGTCCGAGACGGCGTTCAGCCCGAACACGGCCGCGTCCTCGGCGGACGCCAGCACGGCGTCCGGGTAGAGCTCCTGCAGGGTGCGGAGGCTCGTGGGCGAGAACGCGGCCGGGTAGTACATGATCTCGGTGTCGCCGAGCACCGAGAGCGCGGTGTCCAGGTGGTAGTAGCGCGGGTCCACCAGCTCTAGGGTGACGACCGGACGGCCGAGCACGCGCTCCGCCTCGGCGTGCGCCCGGCGGTCCGTGCGGAAGCCGGTGCCGGCCAGGAGGTGTCCGCCGACCAGCAGGTAGTCGCCCTCGCCCTCGTTGGTGAACTCGGCCTGCTGCACCCGGTAGCCTCGGGTGCGGAACCACTCGACGTACGCCGCAGCCTCGTCGGCGCGCTGCTCGTGGCGGAAGCGGGCGACCAGCGCCGTGCCGTCGACCACGGTGGCGCCGTTGGCCGCGAAGACCATGTCCGGCAGGCCCGGGGTCGGCTGGATCAGCTCGACGGTGTGGCCGAGGTCGAGGAAGAGTGCGTACAACCGTTCCCACTGGGCGATCGCCCGCTCCCCGTCGGTGGGCTTGGCCGGGTCCATCCAGGGGTTGATCGAGTAGTCGACGGTGAAGTGCGTCGGGCGGCACATCAGGTAGTGGCGCGGTCGGGCGGTGCGGGGGGTGGCCGCGGACATGGGCGGGTCTTCCTTCCGACGGGGTTGGCGGACGGGCGCCGGGGGATGACGGGGGTGAGGCTCCGCCCCGCGGCATCGGCCGGCCCCCCGCAGCGTCCGGCACACGCGCCGGAGGCTCACCGCGGGAGGTCGGTCGCGGTGAGCCTCCCGTCCCCGGCGATCAGGCACATGACCGGGGTGTGTACGGCGGTCGGACGGAAGTGATCCACCTCGGGCCGGCCACCCGGTGGGGGAGACGTTCGCCTCCCGGCCCCGTGACGGCCGCCTCGGCGCCCCTCCCGGGCGGGGCGGGGGCCGTAGAGTCCCGACCGTGACCGACACAGCCGATCTCGCCGCCGAGCCCGATCTCGCCCCCGAACCCGGACTCGCCGCCGATCCCGGACTCGCCGCCGACACCTCCGTCACCGTCGCGCCCGGCACCGCGTCCTGGCGCGAGACTTCGCGCACCACCGTCTTCTCGAAGTTCGGCAGGTCCGTGGACCGCGTCGACTTCCGCCTCCCCGACGGGGCCGAGGAGGTCTTCTACCTGAAGCGCGAGCGCCCGGCCGGTGCCGTGCTCGCCCTCACCCCGGACCGGCGCGTCGTCCTCGCCCGCCAGTACCGGCCGGGCCCCGGGCGCGTGCTGTGGGACCTGCCGGGTGGCTACCTGGACCCCGGTGAGCAGGCGGCCGACGCGGTCGCCCGGGAGCTGCTGGAGGAGACCGGGTACGCGGGCGACGTCGAGGCGGTCGGGGCCTACTGGCTGGACGCCTACACCGACGCCCGCCGGTACGCCTTCGTCGCCACCGATTGCGTACGGGTGGCCGAACCGCAGCCGGAGCGGACCGAGTTCATCGACGTCGTGACGCTCTCCCTGGACGAGTTCCGCTCCCGGGTGCTCCGCGCGGGACTGATGAGCGACACCGCCGCCGCCTACCTGGCCCTGGACCACCTCCGCCTGCTGTAGGGCGTGCCGGCCCCTCCCACGCGGCCGAAGGCCGGGGTCGCCGGTCAGGGTGCACTTTCGCCGTCGCCCCGTGTGTCCGCCCGGGCGGGTGGTCGGCGGCGTCCTAGCGTGGCCCGGAACGATCCGGGCGCCACGCCGCCGGGATCCCGGTCCTACGGAGGCACCTCAACCATGACCCTCAGCCTGCCCGAGCTCACCGGGGACTACGTCCTCGACCCCGTCCACAGCCGGATCGGCTTCGTCGCCCGCCACGCCATGGTGACCAAGGTCCGCGGCGCGTTCCACAAGTTCGACGGCACCGCCCACCTCGACGGCGCCGACCCGGCCCGCTCCACCGGCCAGGTGGTGATCAAGACGGAGAGCATCGACACCGGTGTCGAGCAGCGTGACCAGCACCTGCGCACCAACGACTTCCTGGACGCGCCCAACTTCCCCGACATCACCTTCCGCACCACCTCGGTCGAGCCGCGCTCCGACACCGAGTTCCGCGTCACGGGCGACCTGACCATCAAGGACACCACCCGCCCGGTCAGCATCGACTTCGAGTACACGGGCAACGCCGTCGACCCCTACGGCAACCTGCGGGTCGGCCTGGAGGGATCGGTGACCATCTCCCGCAAGGACTTCGGCGTGACGTGGAACGCGGCCCTGGAGGGCGGCGGCGTGCTGGTGGGCGACAAGGTCGTCCTGGAGTTCGACCTCTCCGCGATCAAGCAGGGCTAGCTAGCACCACCCGGCCGCGCGGCGCGCCCGCCTGCGCGGCGCGCCGGGGGCCGACCGGCGCGCGCCCCGGCGCGCCGGGCCGGCGGCGCCCCTGCGGTCGATGACCACGAGTCCGCCCCCGACCGCTGGGCCTGTTCCTCCCGGACCGGCCGGTGTCTCCGAGCCGGCGGGAGGGGCGACGCCTCATGGACGAGAATGAGGACGAGGACGCGGGCATCGGTCCTCGGCCGCACCGCTGTCTGCGCCGTTACTCGATCAGGAAGGGCCGCCCGCCCCGGCATCGGTCTCGACGGGGCGGGCGATGCGTTCCTGCCCTCCGGGCGTGTCGTCCGTCCGCACCGTCCACCCGGCACCGTCCACCCGGCGCCGTCCACCCGCGCCGTCCGTCCGGGCCGTCCGTCCGGGCCGTCCGTCCGGGCCGTCCACCCGGCGCCGTCCACCCGGGCCGGGCGCATCGCTGCCCGCCGTCGCGGGGGTGCGCACACCCTTGACGAGGTGGGGGACAGGGCGTGAGACTCCGGAAGGAACTTTCTCGAACGCAGGCGGGAGCACGGTGAGGAACGCGGAACCGGTCGCCCAGGGCGCGGCTCACGCCGTCCGCCTGCTGCCGGTGCTGACCTGCCGTCGCCACATCGACCTGTTGCGGGTGTCGAGCAGCATGGCACCGGCGGTGCGCCGCCCCGAGGGCGGTCGCGGCCCGGTGGCCGTCCTCGGCTGAGCCCGGCCGCCCTCCGCAGTTCCTCCCACAGCGGTCGCCCGCCGGCACCGCCCATGGCCGCCGCCCATCGCCGCTTCCGCCGGAATGGTTCCGGCGTCGGCTCGCCTCCCGTCGCCCCCCGCTACGCCATCCCCCCAGTCTCCGCCGAACCGCGGCGCGCCCGCACGCGCGCCTCCGCAGCCCGGGAGATCCCACATGTCCGTTCCGCACTCCTCCGCCGCCCTGCCCGCCTTCCGGGGCCGGATCGGCGGCGACGCCCGCAGCGGTCACCCCGCCGTACCGCACCGGTACCGGCTCCACCTGGCACTCTCCTGTCCGGACGGACTCCGACTCGCGGTGGCCCACAGCCTGCTCGGGCTCGACGACATCCTTCCGGTGGCCGTCCTGCCGGCGCTGCCCGACGCCGACGACGGCGGCTACCTGGCCCTTCGCCCGCTGTTCGAGGCCGCCTCGCACCACTACCGGGGCCCCGCGTCGGCGCCGGCGCTCAGCGACGACTGGAGCGGACGGATCGTCAGCACCGACCCGCGCGGGATCCTCACCGACCTGGCCCGGCGGTTCGACCGCTACGGCGCCGATCTCCAACCGTGCGACGCCGGCACCGCGGTGGAGACGGTGGAGGAGCTGTGCGAGTGGAGCATCGGCGCGCCCGCCCAGCACGCGGGCCGGGCCGACGCCGATCCGGCGTCCCGCGCGGCGGCCCTGGACCGTCTGCTGGGCGGGCTGGGTGTGGTCGAGCACCGCCTGGCGGCCCGGGAGTACCTGCTGGGCGACGGCCTGACCGTCGCGGACCTGCGGCTCTGGGTGACCCTGGTGCAGCTCGACACCGTGCACCGGTGGCACCTGGACGCCGCCGCGGTGGACCGCATCGCCGACCACCCCCGCCTGTGGGCCTACGCCCGCCGGCTCGCCGGCCACCCGGCGTTCGGGCGCCACCTCGACCTGGACGGCATCGCCCGCCGCCACCACGCCGACTGTCGCGGCCGGGAGGGTGCCGGGGCGGCGATGCCGATCGTGGCCTGGGCCGAGTACGCGCGGGGACGGGTGCGGCAGGCCCGCTGACCGGGTGACAGGACCGGCGGGCGGCGGGGACGCCGTCACCGGTCAGGGGGCGGCGATCCGCCGCTGCGCCGGCCCCCGCTGACGGAACGACACTACTGACGACGATGCCGGTGTGCGGAGCCGCACGCCGCGGATGACGGAGCCTTCACATGCCGCTCACCTCACAGCCCCTGCGGACGCTGGGCTTCCTCACGATCGGGTTGTTCGACGAGGCCGACCCCGGCCGAGGCCACGCGTCGACGCTCGAACTCATCGAGCTGGGCGAGCAACTGGGCTTCGACAGCGCGTGGGTGCGCCACCGCCACCTGCAGTACGGCATCTCCTCGCCGATCGCCGTCCTCGCTGCGGCCTCCCAGCGCACCAGCCGGATCGCCCTGGGCACCGCGGTCATCCCGCTGGGCTGGGAGAACCCGCTGCGGCTGGCCGAGGACCTCGCCACCGTGGACATCCTCTCCGGCGGCCGCCTCAACCCGGGCGTGAGCGTGGGACCGCCGATGCACTACGACCAGGTGAAGTCCGCGCTGTACCCCGACACGGACGACCGGGAGGATTTCGGCTACGAGCGCGTGCGACGGCTCCTGGACTTCGTGCGCGGCGAGCCGGCCACCGGCTTCGCCGGGGTCGAGGGCTTCGAGGTGTTCTCGGACCGGGTGCAGCCGCACGCCCCCGGCCTCGGCCGGCGGATGTGGTACGGCGGCGGCAGTCTCCGGTCGGCCCGCTGGGCCGCCGAGCACGGGATGAACCTCCTGACGAGCAGCGTGGTCAAGGCCGAGGAGGCCGAGGACTTCGGGCAGATCCAGCTCTCGCACGTCCGGACGTTCCGTGACCACCACCCCGACGGCGACCGCGCCCGGGTCTCGCAGGGGCTGGTGGTCATCCCGACCGACACCGCGACGCCCGAGCAGCGCGTGAAGTACCTGGAGTACGCCGACAAGCGGCTGCCGCGCACCCGGGAGCCCCAGGGCGCGGGCCGCCTGATGTTCGCGCCCGATCTGGTCGGGACCTCGGCCGAGATCGCCGAACGGCTCTATGCCGACGCCGCGTTCCGCGAGATCGACGAGGTCGCCTTCGCGCTGCCCTTCACCTTCGAGCACGCCGACTACGTCCAGATCCTCACCGACATCGCCACCCGCCTCGGGCCCGCCCTGGGCTGGCGACCGGCTTCCTGAACGCCGGCCGGCGGGTGACCGGCCGCCCGGCCCCCGGGGCCGGGCAGCGATGGTGGGGCGCAGTGGCGGCGGCGGTGCCCGACGTCAGACGGGCGGCCGGGCGGGACCGGAGCCGGAGCCGCCCGCCGGGGCCGGGCCCAGGCGCTTCCGGTGGACCGTGGAGCTGTGCCGGACCGTCATGCCCACCCGCAGGTAGAGGTCCAGCGCACCGGTGTCCGAATGCGTCCAGAGGGTGCAGCCGCGCCGGCCCTGCTGCCGGAAGGCGCGGAACGCGTGCCGCAGGAGCAGACGGGCGATGCCCCGGTTGCGCTGGTCACGGCGGACGGCGACCTGTTCGAGGTACCCCTCGTCGCTGTCGGGTAGGTCCAACGCGATCGCTGCGCCCACCAGTTGGTCACCCGCGAAGGCCAGGGGCGACATCGCCGGGGCGAAGCCGGGCCGCTCGACGGTGTGCCGGGCCCACTCCGCGTAGTCCATGCGCCGCGGCTGCCATTCGTCGAAGGCGTCCTGGACGAGCCGGTGGGCGGCGCGCGCGTCACGCTCACCGGCTGCGCCGCCGCTCCGGAACGCCCGGACGG
>NZ_JAKNTA010000020.1:0-5412 GCF_022288725.1 Kitasatospora sp. A2-31
GCCTGGCGCGAGCCGGCCACCTTCGTCGCGCAGACCCAGGGCGCGGCGCTGCTGGAGGCGGCCGGGATCGAGCTGGTGGAGCTGCCGGAGCTGGCCGAGGCGGCCCGGGCGGTCAACGCCCACCTGCTGGGCTGAACCCGGCGGCCGCGGTCCCGCCCAGCAGCGTCCGGCGGCTCAGGGCAGGTCTGTTCCAACGAGTCATGGTTCCCCATCGAGTGATCGACTGCATCTGATGGCAAGTCGAGAAATCGACCGCCGGGGGAAGTCGATGTCCCGCCGTCTCGAAACCGGACCGCCCGGCCACCGTCCGAGGACGACGGCCGGGCGGTCCCGGATCCACGCAGGGGTCAGACGTTGAAGCGGAACATCCTGGACACTGCTCTGACCTGCAAAAACGGGGTACCGGCGGCTCGCATCCAGCACCGATCCAGCACAGTGGCCGTTCATCCAGTACATCCAGCACGCGCGACCGCGGCACGGCGGGCCGCCCACCACTGCGCACCCCGTTGTGTACACATGGGACGGTCGGTACGCTTGGGCGCATGACGCAGCCACTGCCCATAGAGTCCATCCGCGACGTGCGTGCACACTTGGCGGAGGTCGTGGAGCGCGCCGACCGCGACGACGTGCCCACGGTGATTACGCGCCGCGGCAAGGAAGTCGCCGCCGTGGTCTCCATCGAGGTGCTGCGCAAGTACCAGGAGTGGGAAGAGCGCGAGATCAACCGGATCATCGACGAGCGCATGGCCAACCCCGCACCCGGCATCCCGATCGAGGACATCATGAGGGAGACGCTGGCGCGCAGTGAGTGAGTACCGAACCGTCTTCCGCCCCGAGGCGCAGGCCGAACTCCGGAAGATTCCTCGCGAGATGGCACTGCGCATCCTGGCAAAGCTGACCGAGCTGGAGACCGACCCTCTCGGCTTCAACACCACCGCGCTCGTCTCCCAGCCCGGACGTCGTCGACTGCGGGTCGGCGACTATCGCGTCGTCTACACGATTGACAACGGGGAGCTGGTGATCTGGATCGTTCACGTGGGACATCGATCCACCGTTTACGAGACCCGACCGCCGCTGACCCTGCGTCAGAACTCCAGCACGCATCCAGCACGGTGACGACGAAGGGGTCGAACTCGACAGAGTCCGACCCCTTCTGGACTGCACGCTTGACCGTCACATAACGTGCGGTATGCGCACCGCTACACGTTGAAGCGGAACCAATGCCAGCCGAACCTGACCTGCGGCGGAGCTCCATACATGCCCCTGACCAGGCATTTCCCGGTTGGTCAACGACGGTCGGCGACGGTCGCGATCGGACGTCCTGCGGACTGTCCGCGGACTGCCCAACCTCCGCGCACGGTTCACATCCTCACATCGCGGATTCGCTGGCGGCCGACCGCCAGGGTCTCCTCAGCTACCGAGAAGACGGGCTGTCATTGAACTGATCCAAGCCCTGATGGAACTGCTCAGATCAGGCGTTGACTCCAATACGTCCTCACATACAGGCCACTGCTCCCGAACCCGGCGAGCCGTCTCTGCTGCAACGTCGGGGAGGTCTACGTTCGTCTTGCCAAACCTGTTGTCTAGGCGATTCTCCATAGCCCTGAAGGTGCGCAGCGATACCACCTCAAACCGCCTGCTTCCCCCAAACTTTAGGCCAAGATCCTCAGTCTCGCCGGCGGGGTTATACGGGATAGTGGAAACCAAGTCATAGGCGGGAGAAAGACTTGGAGTGATGCGGTCTCGGTAGATTAGCGACCAATTCTTAAGGTGCGCATCTCCATTCCCTACGGTAACCGAAAAAGCTATCCTCCGAGCCACCTCTCGCAGCGAATCGAGGTCACGTCCTCGATATGCATAAGAAGCCACCGTCTCAAAAGACGACTGGTACTTATCAATCGGATAGGTGTCCTTGAGCTGCGCAAAGTCCTCGACGTGAATCCGAGTCCGATTCGGATCCGGCGACCGATCAAAGCGCCTTACCGCGTATGCCCACTCCTCGCTATTTGGCCACATTCGATCAGGTAGTCCGTCAAACTCATCTCGATGCACAAGCCGAACTTCGGGAACGTCCAGACCGACCAAACCGGCCAGCGACATCATGGCAAACTCATTGCGGGGGACATGCGAGTGCCGGTAGTCCGGAAACTTAACTAGCCAGTCCCCCAGCTCCCCGCCGATCGGAACCGTTAGCCGGTCACCTCTCGCCAACATCGAGAACTTTAGTGCGACGCCGGCCAGGGAAAAACGCCATGGCGATGACCTTTCGGGGTCGACCGCAGCCCTTCGCCCGCCGGCCATAGCCGACTCTGTCCACTCCCACTCGTCATCAGGTCCATCTGCGGGAACCACCTGCACAGCGCCCGGGAGGTCGTGGCCCACCTGGGCTAGGAGCTCCATTTCCCGCTCCAGGGAAACGCCACGGTCTTGAGCGATCCACTCCCGAAGCGGCCCTTCCGGGAGCAGATTGGAGAACCAGCAGGGCAATCGCAAGGCAGAAGCATAGGAATTCTGCAAGTTCTCCTCGAACCGCAGACCGAGAACAGGTCTAGTCGGACTATCCATGTAGGATCGATTCAGCACGAAACGCGTATAGTCACCCCGCTGACACAGTGTTCCCACGCGCGCTCCGTGGAGCAGCACGGCGTGAAATACCTCCGGCAACCGGTTCGCCATGACCATCCCTCCCGCTTGAATACGCACAATGACGCGTGCCCGACTCCGACGATACAGCTATTGAAGCCGATCGTTGCTGAAATCAATCTCCGAGTCGCTCTGCTCTTCTTCATCGAGATCAAGAGCGTCCAGGGACGGGGTGTCCTCATACTTCCATTCGGTCATACGAGCAAGGAAATCTTCGAGCTGGGTCCGGATACGCTGCTGGCGAGCCTGGAGGAACCCAATTCGGTCCCCTCGCGATAGAGCCTCCAGCGCCCGGTCATCAATGAGGTGAGACTCCAGCACAGCCTGCTGAATGCTCTGATCCAGGTCGATGCGAGGTTCAGTAAGCATCTTAATAGCCTCAGATGGAAAATCTTCACCGAACGGCAGGAAGATCCGGTTTGCCGCCCACAGTCGCTTATCCTTCTCCCCCGGCTCGTTGAGACGAGGGAAGAGATAGGGAGTGGCACTAACCGGAGTCTGCTCGTCGCCAAGGACGCTGGAAAGGCTCTGAACATCCGCAGGAAGCCCAGAGACAATGGAGCGGGGCCGGAGTGACCACCACGCACTAAGCACGATTTTCGCTGTGGCCTCATTCGTGCGAAACCTGTCCGGGCTCGGCGGCGAATGCACTGCGTCTTTCATAGTCTCCAGAAGCGCCTGAACGGAACCCTCTTCGTCACCTCGGCGAATTTTATTGCTCAGAATACGACTGAACTGAGTGAAGCTGCCACGAAAGACCGAAGGCCCAGCGATCGACAGGCGCCAAAAGAGCCGACGCAGCAGCCGCAAGGTATTAGGGCTAGGCTCCGGAAAGTGGGCAAAGAATCGCGTAAGGACAACTAGTTGGGCCCGATAGGGGAGGAGAGCGATATGTGGCACGCCAGCGACCTCGATGAGAAAGATTACGGCACGTACCAGCGCCTCCTCCGCCTCGCGATAGGCTGCCTGCTCATCTTCCGTTGGAAATTCAAGCCCCGAACGGCGCATCTCCGAGGAGAACTCGGTTCGAATATCCCTAGTGGGATCCGGGCCTCGGCGCGCAAGAAATGATGCGAGAACCGTGTTTACATCGATCGTTCCGAATAGAGTGCGAGCTGCCACATTGTCGGAAATGCGCGCAAAGTTCAGGCGAGTCTCGCTACCTTCTTCCGCCCCAGCATTCAAGGCAGTGAAGATTTCAGCTCGGTTCAACCTACGCCCATAGTTGTTCATGCGGTCGAAGATGTCGGTCAGAATGTCAAGGTCGTCTTGTCGAACAAGATAAGCGGGAACCTTGTACTGACGGAGCTTGGTCGAAACCTCCTCGGCCTTGTCGTAGTAGTCTTCCACGTCTGGCCCTTGAGTCCGGAACCAAGTGAGCAGCCGCCGACCATCAAAGAGGGTGGGAACATCAATGTGATGCGGTTCGAGACTGTACTTCGGCGACTCGATGAACTCTCCAAGCGCCAGGTCATACACAACGTTGAACGGCTCGTGCTTGTTTCCCTCCGGACTCAGCGCGTTGGCGAGGCTTGTCAATCGCTGCTGGCCGTCGACTACCCACAATGCCTCGTCATGCGCGGGAGCGTCGATGATCAGCTTGCCCAGCTTGATCATCTCTGCAGGTGACCTCCGAACCCACAGCAGCAGGTTTCCGATGGGGTAACCGCGAACAATACTGTCAAAGAGCCTCAGCACGTCCTTGGACTGCCAGCGAAAGTCTCGCTGGAAGTGCGGCACCCTGATCCGCCCCTGCCATGCCCACGGCACAATCTCGCCGAGCTCGTAGGTTGTGGCAGTGGGCTGGGTGGCGAGCCCTGGCGGGGTTTCAGACATTCCTACCAGCTCCTGTCGGGTCATGGTCGGGAGAACAAATGCTAGTGCTGTCTGGTAGTCGCCGAAGCAGCGAGTACCAGTAAGCCTGCGGTTAGAGCCTCTCTTACGGCTCGTTCAGGGTTAGCGCCAAGTCCTCTAGATTCCCCAGTCCATCGGCGGCGTCGGCGAGCATGCCGGCATTGTCCTCCAAACATCGCTTGTTTGGACAGCCGATTGGGTAGCGGGCCTCCTTAATACGTCCAGGTGGATCCGGTACCTCGGTACTCGTCGACGGGGATCGGGTGGACGTCGGGGCGCATGCGGTCGGTGTAGAGCAGGCCGTCGAGGTGGTCGATCTCGTGGGCGATGAGGCGGGCGAGGCCGAACTCGTAGGTGACCGTGGTGACGGTCCCGTCGAGGGTGGTGGCGGTGACGTCCATGCGGAGGGGGCGGGGGACCATGCCGCGGACGTCGAAGAAGCTGAGGCAGCCCTCGTATTGTTCATCGATCTCGTCGGAGACGGCGGTGATCTTCGGGTTGAGCAGGACGATCGGTTCGGCGCCGGCGGTCGGGGGCAGGACGAGGGCGGCGGCGCGTGGGATGCCGATCTGCGGGGCGGCGAGGCCCATGCCCTTGGCGAAGGAGTGGATGCGGCCGATCCGGTCGACGGCGGTGAACAGTTCGTCGATCACCGCCTGGGCAGCGGCGCGTTCGGCCGGGAGGTCGAAAGGCTCGGCGCGACGGTTGAGGATGGGGGTGCCCTGTTGGACGACGCCGAGGGACTGCATCTGCTGGCTGGGGCGCACCTCGATCACCTTGTCTCCTTGGTCTGCTGCGGGTTGGGGGCGGAGGCGCGGAAGCGCCATTCGAGGCGGTAGCGCGCGTGGAGCGGTGGGTCGTCGGTGGCCCAGGCGAAGTGCCGGCGCTCGCCGTCGTCGTGGCGGCTGACGGCGG
>NZ_JAKNTA010000020.1:5698-23691 GCF_022288725.1 Kitasatospora sp. A2-31
TCGTAGTCGAGCCAGCGTCGCCAGATGGCCTTCCCGGCGTTGAGGATCTCGTCGGCGAGGCGGGCGAACTCCTCGGTCGGCTTGTGGCGGCCGGCCTCCATGTGGCTGACGTAGGACGGGTCGAAGCCCATCTTCCGCGCCAGCGCGCGCTTCGACAGGCTGCGGACCTCGCGCCAGTGGGCGACTTCGGCGGCGAACGCCTCCATCGTCTGGTCGGCCGTCTCCTGGTCCGCCTGCGTCTCCATCCGCTCCGCCCCCAGTGAGTGATAAATGAACCGTGAGTGACCTTAGCTCACCATCCCGTCACGGTCCGGCCTGCGGCTGTCATTACCTCATCGGGCACGCACTTCGAGCGCCCGGTCAGCAAGAGCTCCCCATCATCCCTCCTGCCGTGAGGAGTTAGCCGTGCACGAGTCGTCCCGCCGTCGAGGTCAGCACCGCGATCCGGTCGGCGCGTTCCTCGGCGGCCTGTGGGCGGTCGGCAACGCCGCGGTGATCATCCTGCTCGGCGTCATCGTGCAGGACCACTTCGACACGGCCCGACTCGGTGCTCGCCCGGCGGCCAACTCGGCGCCGGACGACGGCACCTTCGCGTAGCGCCCTTCCACCCATCGCCCACCACGGGCTGGACTCCGAATTGGAGCGCACAGCATGGAAACCAGGAACGTGATCGTCCCCGTCCACGACGGGCCCATCGACCTCGCCCGCCCGCACTTCGTGGGCATCGGCGGCACCGGCATGTCGGCGGTGGCCCGCCTGCTGCTGGAGAGCGGCAGCCGGGTCTCCGGCTCGGACACCGGCGACACCGCCGCCCTGCGCGAGCTGGAGGACGCCGGCGCCGCCGTCGCCATCGGCCACACCGCCGGCAACCTGCCCGCCGACGCCACCGTCCTCGTGTGGTCCAGCGCGGTGACCCCGAGCAACCCCGAGGTCGCCGCCGCCCGCCGGGCCGGAATCCCGGTCGTGCACCGATCGGACGTGCTCGCCCACCTGATCGCCACCGCCGAGCAGTCGGTCGCCGTGGCGGGTACCCACGGCAAGACCATGACCACCGGCATCCTCAGTGCCGCGCTGGTCCATCTCGACCCGTCGTACGCCATTGGCGGCACCCCCGTCGGCCGCCCCAACGCCTACCAGGGCCTCGGCGGCCTGCTGATCGCCGAGGCCGACGAGAGCGACCGCACCGCGGGCCGCTACCACCCGCAGGTCTCCGTCGTCCTGAACGTGGACGACGACCACCCCGAGCAGTACGTCGACCTGAACGACGTCCTGGACGTCTTCGAGCGCCTGGCCCGCAACAGCTCCGTGCTGGTCGTCTCCTCCGACGACCAGGGCGCCCGGCTGCTGACCGAGCGCCTGCAGGCGGCACCCGGCCCGCGCGTCATCACCGTCGGCGAGGCCAAGGACGCGGATATGCGGGTGTTGCGTGTCCTGTGGGACGGGGCGGCGAGCCACGTCACCGTGCAGGACACGGACGGGTCGTGGCACGAGTTCACCCTGGCCGTCCCCGGCCGTCACAACGCCCTGAACGCGGCCGCCGCGTTCGCCGCCGGCCGGGCGCTCGGGGCGGAGCCCGCGGACCTGGTGAACGGCATCACCGCCTTCCAGGGCATCAAGCGCCGGCTCACCATCACGGGCCGCCACGCCGGGGTGACGGTACTGGACTCCTACGCCCACCACCCGAGCGAGATCACCGCCGACCTGGCCACTGCCCGGATGCTCACCGAGGGCCGGGTGATCGCGGTGTTCGAGCCGACCGGCTGGACCCGCACCGCCGCCCTGGGCGAGGAGATGGGCCGCCGGCTCGCGGCGGCCGACGAGGTCGTCCTCCTCGACGTCCACGCCTCGGTCGAGTCCCCGCTCACCGGGATCAGCACCGCGCCGATGGCCGCGCAAGTCGCCGCCTGCGGCGGCCGGGCCCACAGCGCGAGCGACGGGCGAGACGTGGCGGATGTGGTCGCCGAGTTGGTCGAGCCCGTCGACCTGGTGGTGACGATGGGCACCGGGACCGCCGGCCGCGTCGGGCGGGCGGTCCTGCTGCGGCTGGCCGAGGCCCCGGTGGCGGCCCCGGCCGCGTAGTCAGCGTGAGGCGTCCACGGCGTCGGGCTTGGCGAGGCGAATCGCGGTGTCCTCCAGCCCGACGCTGTGGGAGCCCTTCACCAGCACCACGTCTCCGGGCCTGAGGTAGGTCAGCAGCAGGTCGAGGGCGGCGTCGCGGTCGGGCACCAGCGTGCCGTTGACGCCGCCCTCGACAGCCGAGCTGTGCACCAGCGCGGCTTCTCGGCCGCCGACCGCGATCAGGTCGGTGATCCCGGTGCGGGCGACGAGGCGGCCCAGCTCAGCGTGGTGGGTCTCGGACTCCTCGCCCAGCTCTCGCATCTCGCCCAGCACCGCCACCGTCCTCCGCCCGCCGCCAGCCATGGCCGTAAGTGCGGCAAAGGCGACGGCCATCGAATCGGGGTTCGCGTTGAAGGCATCGTTGATCACCGTCACGCCGTCCGGCCGCTCGGTGACGTCCATCCGGCCCGGCGTCAGCTGCCGGGCGCCGGTCAGCGCCTCTGCGACCTGCTGCACGCTCGCGCCCAGGCCGATCGCCACCGCGGCGGCGGCCGTCACGTTGGACACGTGGTGGGCGCCGTGCAGCCCGAGCTTCACGGGGGCGATCTCGCCCCGGTATGTGAGGTTGAACGAAGGGCGGCCAGCGGCGTCCAGCTCGATGTCGACGGCCCGGACGTCCCCGGCCTCCACCCCGAACGTCAGGACCGGCGCGACCGTACGCGGCGCCATCGACATGACGTACGGGTCGTCGGCGTTCAGCACTGCCAGGCCGTCGGTGGGCAGGGCCTCGACGAGTTCGCCCTTCGCGGTGGCGATCGACTCCTTCCCGCCGCCGAACTCGCCCACGTGCGCGGTCCCGACGTTCAGCACCAGGCCGACCTTCGGCGGGACGATCCCCGTCAGGTACTTGATGTGCCCCGCGCCGCGCGAGCCCATCTCCAGCACCAGCAGGCGAGTGCTCTCGTCGGCACGGAAGACGGTCAGCGGCAGGCCGATCTCGCCGTTGAACGACAGCGGCGTGGCCACCGTGGTGTCCATGGTCTGCAGCACCTGGGCCAGCAGGTCCTTGGTGCTGGTCTTCCCGGCCGAACCGGTCAACCCGATGACCGTCGGCGCGTTCAGCCGGCCGAGCACAGCGCGCGCCAGCGCCCCCATCGCGTCCTGGACGTCCGGCACCACGACCGCCGGCACCCCGACCGGCCGGACGGCCAGCACGCCCGTCGCCCCGGCGCGGACTGCGGCCTCGGCGAACCGGTGCCCGTCCGTGTGCTCGCCCGCCAGCGCGATGAACAGCGCACCTGGCTCCACGAGCCGGGAGTCGATGACCCCGGGACGGTCCACCACGGCGCCCGGATGGGGCGCGTCGTGCAGAGCGCCCCCAACAGCCTCGGCGATCTCTTGCAGGGTCATGGGGACCACGGTGGCTCCGATCCATCGACGCACCCGCCCGGCTTCGAGGCGGCCTGCCATCGACGCTAGCGGCTCCCCGGCATCCGACACGCAGCCCTACGCATTCCGAACCAGACTGTGACAAAAGGAAGATGAGTATGTCTGACGCATCCCGTATCGCCCTCGTCACCGGTGGCCGCTCGGGCGAGCGCGACCGCTCGCTGATCTCCGGCGAGGCCGTTCGCGAGTCGCTGGTCCGCCAGGGCCTGCCGCACTTCGTGCTCGACCCCACCGACAAGGACTTCGCCGACCGCGTCCGCGAGGCCGACATCGCGTTCCTCGCCATCGCTGGCCAGTGGGCCGAGGACGGCAAGCTGCAGGGCCTCCTCGACAGCCTCGGCGTCCCCTACACCGGCTCCGGGGTACTGGCCAGCGCGGTGGCCATGCACAAGCCCACCGCGAAGACCCTCGCCCTCGCCGGCGGTGTCACCGTGCTCCCACACCTCCCGCTGCGCGGTACCGAGGACCCGGAGGAGGTCGCCAGGGCCTGCACCGACGAGTTCGGCCTGCCGGTCATCCTCAAGCCCACCTCCGAGGGCGGCTCCATCGGCATGCGGGTCTTCCGCGACCTTAACTCGCTCACCACCACGCTCACCCACGACACCCGAGGCGGCGAGTGGTTCATCGAGCCGTTCAAGGAGGGCACCGCCGTCACCTGCGGCGTGCTGGAGCAGGACGGCGCGCTCGTCACGCTCCCGCCGCTGGAGACCGTCCCCACCACCGCCGAGTTCTACGACTACAAGGCCAAGCGCAACCCGGCCGGCCACCGCTACCGCTGCCCCGCCCAGCTCCCGGACGCCGCCCTCGACACCATCTCCCGCTCGGCCGTCCGGGCCCACCAGGTACTGAACTGCTCGGGCTACTCGCGCTCGGACTTCCTCGTCACCCCGACCGGCGAGGTCCACTGGCTGGAGATCAACACGCTGCCCGGCCTCTCCCCGCACGGCAACCTCGCCACCATGGCCGCAGCCGCCGGCATCAGCTACGACCGCCTCATCGAGACCATCCTCGCCACCGTCCACGCCGACGGGTACCGCCCGTGAGCGCCGCTGCCCTGCCGCTGTCGGCGGACGACATCTACGACGCCCAGCGTCGCCTGCGCGGGGTCGCCGCCTCCACGCCCGCACTCTCCCACCTGGCGCTGGACGAGATCGCCGGACGAAGCGTCGTCTGCAAGGCCGAGGCCCTCCAGCGGGCCGGCTCGTTCAAGTTCCGCGGCGCGTACAACGCCGTCGCCGCCCTCAGCCCGCGCGAGCGGCGCCACGGCGTGATCGGCGCGTCGTCCGGCAACCACGCCCAGGCACTCGCGCTGACCGGCCGACTGCTGTCCGTCCCCGTCACCGTGGTCGTCCCCCACGACGCCCCGAAGGGAAAGGTGGACGGGGCCCGGACGCTGGGCGCCAGTATCGTCGCCTACCACCGGCAGCGCGACGACCGCGACGAGATCGTCGCCCAACTGGCCGTCGACCAAGGGCTCGCCGTCGTGCCGTCCGCCGACGCCCAGGCGGTGATGGCCGGGGCGGGCACGGCCGCGCTGGAACTGCTCTGGCAGGCTCCGGTGTTGACCGCGATCCTGGTGCCCGTCGGCGGCGGCGGGCTCGCCGCCGGCACCGCGGTCGCGGCCAAGCACATCAACCCGCACATCAAGGTGATCGGCGTGGAGCCCGCGGCTGCCGCCGACACCGCCGCCTCCCTGCACGCCGGGCAGATCACCGAACTGCCCGCCGTGCCCGACACCGTCGCGGACGGGCTCCGCCACGTCAGCCCGGCCGCCATGCCCTGGGAGATCAACAAGACCCTGCTCGACGGCGTCATCACCGTGACGGACGCCCAGATCGTGCAGGCTATGGGCTGGGCGTTCAAGCACCTCAAGGTGGTGACCGAACCCTCCGGAGCCGTCGCGCTCGCGGCCCTGGCCGGCCTCGACCTGCCGCCCGGCCCCGTCGGCGCGATCCTCTCCGGCGGCTCGGTGGACCTGGACGCCTTCCACCGCCTCGTGGCCGCCCCACCGCCCAGGAAGGAACCAGCCCTTGCCTGACCACCCCAAGCGCCACCCGATCCCGCTGATCACCCAGTACGCCACACCGGGCCTGATCAACGCCATCGCCTATGAAGGCCACCCACCCGGCGACGACGACAACTGGGCCACCACCGGCGCCCCTGACAAGGAGACCTACGCCTACTGGTCCACCCGCCTGTGCGGCATGGCCTGCCTGCGGATGGCCCTGTTCGCCCGCGACGGCCACGCACCCACCCTGTTCGACCTGCTGGACGGCTGCTTGGCCTACGGCGGCTACGTCCAGCAGGAGGACGGCGGCGTCGGCGGCCTCTACTACCAGCCGTTCACCGAGTACGCCCTCGCCCGCCACGGGCTCAAGACGGAGATCATCACCGACCTGGCCCCGGACCGGCTCCTCGCCGAACTCGATCTCGGCCACCTCGTGATGGCCTCCGTCCACAAGGAGATCCGCCGCCCCGACCGCCCGGCACCCGCACGCGGCGGGCACCTCGTCCTCGTCACCGGCCACCAGGACGGCGAGGTCTCGTTCCGCAACCCCTCGGGCCACACCGCTGATTCAGCCGACGCCGTTCTGCCGCTGGACCGCTTCGATACCTTCGCCGCTCATCGAGGCATCGCCATGTGGGTCTGACAGCACCTCGGCACCCCTGGGCCGGCTCCGTGTTGGCGGCTGACCCACCGGGACCTGCGCCGCCAACACGGAGCCCTGGGGGGCGAGCTGGGGTAAGGACTCCTTACCCCACAACTTGCTCCCCTCAGGGTGAACGTCGGTAAGCAGTGCTTACCTCACAACTTGCTCTGCCGGGGCCATTTCCGGAAGTCCCGGCACCGGCATGCAGAGCTCCGGAACGACCAGTCTGCACCGCCAGATGCGGCTCGCCCGGTTCCGGATGCGGAACCGGGCGAGCGTTGTCGAGGCGCAGTCAGCCGACGGCGGTATGCGTCCGAACTGCCTCTGGCTGGCCAGCCTGCTCGTTCTTCACGAGCTCCAGCAGTTTGCCGGCGCGGTCGTTGCTGATCGATAGGCCAGCGCAGCGCACTGCCTCCTTGATCACTGCGTGAGTGGCCCCCTTCTCGGCGACGGCAGGCCCAACCACCTCGCGCAGTTCGTCCATGCTGGCCGCCGGCCTGCGGCCTGTGCGCTTGCGGGGAGCGGCCGGCTGCTTGCTCACGGATGGGGTCCGGCTGGGACTGGTGGGCGGCTGGGCCACTTCGGCTTCTGTCGCCGAGACAGCAGCCCGCACCCGATTCGGCTCAGTGTCGCCCTCGTTACCGGCGGAAGGATTGCCCGGCTCGGACTGGGCAAGCCTCGCCGTGTCCACCCCCGTAGTGGAGGAAGACGGGGCGTGGAGCTGGCGGAGCAGTGCTGGGCCAACAACTCCCCACCCGAGGAGGAGCAGAGGCGCAACGGCGTCGAGAGCGGCTCGTCCGTAGTGTCCGGCGAGGATGGGCTCGGCGGTGTTGAGGACGAGGGTGAGTACGCCACACAGATGCATCAGGTGGGCGGCGGAGCGGAGCTGGGCGGGGTCGACGCCACTGGTGGAGAGGTGGTGCAGAGCGATCAGAAGACCGAGCACAGACAGGTCGACCATGGGGGCGATCAACGGCGCAACTGGGTGCGGGACGCCGAGTCGCAAAGCGAGGCCCCAGACGTTGCCGAAGGAGAAGGTGAACGCGAGGCCGGCGATGACCGTCATCACGACGGTGACCGTGGTGCGGGCGAGAGTGCCGGAGCCGGTCGGGTGGGTGGCCGGCTGGGTCGTGGGCATGTAGGCGTGTCCTTGCGGTGGAGGGGTGCTCGTGGAAATTCCGTCTTTGGCGTCTTGCCGTTGCATCCGCAGGTCAGGGCGGTACAGCAAGGGGCGGTCGCGGCTTGGCCGGCGGCGTCCGGTACGGGAGCTCTTCCGTCTTGTGACGGTGAACCGTCCCCACAGAAGGGCCTTTGACCTGCGCTCTTACGGCAGGGACGGCTGGGACGGCATGAGACGGCTGTGCATCCCGCCTCGGGCCCGGCCCGCCGCTCGCACTCGGGTCCGTGCGGCGGCGGGCCAGTGGCCGTCCTGTTCGGTCTGCCGTCTTGGCCTGATGGGGCGTGACCTGCGGTGATAGGGCAGGGATGGCATGGGCGGCAGCCAGGGCAAGGCGGTCAGCTCACGCTGCTGGCCGGAGTGATCGGGTGGACCGCAGGGCAGTAGCGCCGCCAGGCGTCGGTGAACTCGCCGGGGGCCTTCCAGGCGCGATGGAGGCGGCATGTCCAGGGAGACCAACGGGGGCGAGACCCCGCTGCTGTACAGCGAAGGCAACGCGGCGGCGCGCATCGCGCTGGAACGCGAGGTCAGAGGGTGGAGCACCACCGAGTTGGCGGCTCGCATGACCAGGGCCGGCGTCCCAATGAACCAGACCGCGGTCTGGCGCATCGAGAACGGCGCCCCCCGTCGCAAGATCACCCTGGACGAAGCCCTCGGCTTCGCCCGCGTCTTCGAGCTGCCGCTGGAGAAACTGATGTCGCCCCCGCTGGCGGGCGTCGACATCGAGGGAAGACGGATCGTCCAGGAGGCGGTCGAGGCGTTCTATGAGACCCGCGAAGCGCAGGACCGCCTGCATCGCGCGGTCGTCGCCACCGTCGACTACATCGCAGCCCACCCCAACAGCTCCGAGGGCGTCCACGAGCAGTGCCTCCGCCTCATGGGCGAGGAACGCGATGCCCGCGCCCTGACCGAATACATCGAGACGGGCGGCTACTACTGACACGGAGGAGAGCCGACTTGGCGAACATCCAGAAGCGACCGAACGGCAAGTGGCGGGCCCGGTACCGGGACCTGGACGGCAAGGAGCACGCTCGCCACTTCGACCGGAAGATCGACGCCCAGCGCTGGCTCGACGAGGTCACGGCGAGCCTGGTCACGGGCCAGTACGTGGATCCCCGGTCCGCCAAGAAGCCATTCAAGGAGTACGCCGAGGACTGGCGTACTCGTCAGCCCCACCGACCCTCAACCGCCAAGGCCGTGGCCCAGCACCTGCGCTGCTACGTCTACCCAGTCTGGGAGAAGCGGGCTCTCGGCGCCATCAAACCGGGTGACGTCCAGAAGTGGGTGACTGACCTGACGACCACCCGCGGCCTCGCGGCCAGCACCACCCGAACCGTCTTCAACACGGTCAACGCGGTCTTCCGCGCGGCGGTCCGCGACCGCATGATCCCGCACAACCCCTGCGAGGGCGCCAAGCTGCCTGCCGTCCCCCGCAAGCGGGTCGTGCCCCTGTCGGTGGAGCAGGTCCGTCACCTGTCGGCAAAGATCCCGGCCCGCTACCGGGGTCTCGTCCTACTGGGTGCCGCCACGGGACTCCGGCCAGGCGAGCTCTTCGGTCTCCAGCTCCGGCACGTCGACCTGCTGCACGCCACCGTCACCGTGGAGCAGCAGATCCAGCAGACGGCCAAGCACGGCGTCTACGTCGGCCCGCCGAAGACCACGCGGTCATACAGGACCGTGCCCCTCCCGAGGATGGCCGTCCAGGCTGTAACCGCGCACCTCTGGGACTTCCCGGTCGCCGACCCCGAGGGCTGGCTCTTCATGGCTCCCGAGGGCGGCCCGGCTTCATGGACGGCTCGTGGCGGCCCGCCTGCCAGCGGGCCGGCATACCGAAGGGCACCGGCCCGCACGCGCTCCGGCACCACTACGCGAGCCTGCTGATCAAGCACGGCGAGTCGGTGAAGACGGTCTCCGAGCGGCTCGGGCACACCAACGCCGCAATGACGCTGAACATCTACACCCACCTCTGGCCCGACTCGGAGGAGCGGACCAGGGCCGCCGTCGACCGCGCGTACACCGGCGACGGCAGCGCGGACCAAGGCGACCTCCCGGACGCCGAAGCGGCGTAGCCGGCGCCGGTTGCGTTGGCCCGAGGCGGCAGGGTTGCGGACCCCCTGCGGACCGAAAGGCCGCCCAACCCGCTCCGTCGCAGGTCAGGCGGCCTTTCCGCAGTTTGACTAGACGTTGAAGCGGAACTCCACCACGTCGCCGTCCTGCATGACGTACTCCTTGCCCTCGATGCGGGCCTTGCCCTTGCTGCGGGCCTCGGCGATGGAGCCGGCCTCGACCAGGTCGTGGAAGGAGATGACCTCCGCCTTGATGAAGCCCTTCTGGAAGTCGGTGTGGATCACACCGGCGGCCTCGGGGGCGGTGGCGCCCTTCTTGATCGTCCAGGCGCGGGTCTCCTTGGGACCGGCCGTGAGGTAGGTCTGCAGGCCCAGGGTGTCGAAGCCGACCCGGGCGAGGGTGGCGAGGCCGGGCTCCTCCTGGCCCATCGACTGGAGCAGCTCGAGCGCCTCGGCGTCGTCGAGCTCGATCAGCTCGGACTCGATCTTGGCGTTGAGGAAGATCGCCTCGGCGGGGGCGACCAGCTCGCGCTGGGCGTTCTTGAAGTCCTCGTCGGCCAGCTCGTCCTCGTCCACGTTGAAGACGTAGAGGAAGGGCTTGGCGGTCAGCAGGTGCAGCTCACGGATCGGGGCGGTGTCGAAGCCGGCCTCGAAGAGCGTCTTGCCGGTCTCCAGGATCGCCTGGGCGGCCTCGGCGGCGGCCAGGACGGGGGCGGTGTCCTTCTTCAGGCGCGCCTCCTTCTGGAGCCGGGGCAGCACCTTCTCGATGGTCTGGAGGTCGGCCAGGATCAGCTCGGTGTGGATGGTCTCGATGTCGTCTTTGGGCGACACCTTGCCGTCCACGTGCACCACGTCCGGGTCGGTGAAGGCGCGCACGACCTGGCAGATCGCGTCCGACTCGCGGATGTTGGCCAGGAACTTGTTGCCCAGGCCCTCGCCCTCGCTGGCGCCGCGCACGATGCCCGCGATGTCGACGAAGTCGACGGTGGCCGGGAGGATGCGCTGCGAGCCGAAGATCTCGGCGAGCTTGGCGAGGCGCTCGTCCGGGACGCCGACGACGCCGACGTTCGGCTCGATGGTGGCGAACGGGTAGTTGGCCGCCAGCACGTCGTTCTTGGTCAGGGCGTTGAACAGGGTCGACTTGCCGACGTTCGGCAGGCCGACGATTCCGATCGTGAGCGACATGAAGCGAAGTCCCGTGGGCTTGGAGGAGTTGGGTCGGCACCGTAAGGGCCGATCCCCCAGTCTACGGGCAGCCGGTCAGGCGACCGCCGCCACCGGTGGCGGCTCCGGGAACTCCGGCCCGTTGCCCGGCCGGTCGTGGCCGTGCAAGCGGCGGCGGCCGGGCAGCTCGCCGTCCCGGACGACCTGGTGGCCGTGGGCGGCCAGGTGGTCGGCGAGCGCGTTATGTCGTGCACCTGGATCCCGGGGTGGCCCTTGCGGGAGGGGCGGCACCGCGCCACCGCGCCCGGGTGCACCTCGACCCCGCCGCCGCGGAACCGGCAGCCGCCGCGCCATCCCCCCGGACGAGTTGATCGACGATCACATCAGTACTCCGTTCGAAGACACGGAGCAAGCTCCCGAAGGTCCATTACACAGTGTGGCGATGATCGGACCGTACGTTGGGTGGGTGGAGCAGAGCATCCGAACCCAGCCGCCAGGGCCCAGACGCCGACCGCCGAACGGCGCGTCCGGGGCCGCCGTCCCCGGCCCCGGACGGGCCCCCGAGACCGCCGGGCCGGTCGGGGCGGCCGCCCCCGCCTCCCGGCTGCGCCCGGTGGCCGGCGCCACCGACCGCGGCCGCTCCGGCGCCGCCCGGCCGCGGCTGCACCTGCCGTTCGCCGCGCGCTCCCCCGAGCGCACCGGCGAACGCGGTGACGGCCGCCCGAACGGCCGCCTCTACGGGCGCCGGCGCACCGGGCGGCCGACCCGGCTGACCGCGGTCGGCACCGGCGTGGCCGCGATGGCCGCGACCGTCGCGGCGGCCGGCCTGGACCGGCTGCTCTTCGGCGGGCTCGGGGTGCTGTTCGGCGTCGGCTACCTGGTGGTCTGCTTCCAGCTGGCCGTCCGGGTGCGCTTCGCCGACCTGCTGGCCGCACCGATCAGCGGGCCGATCGCGTTCGCCGTCGCCCTGCTGCTGTTCGGCCCGGTCGCCTCCGCCGGGGTAACCGCCCAGGTGGTGGCGCTGGCGACCGGCCTGGCGCTGCGGGCCGGCTGGCTGTTCTCCGGCACCGGTCTGGCCGCGGTGATCGTGCTGGCCCGGTTCGTCGCCCAGAAGCGGATCCACCGGACGCGTTGAGGGGCGGCCGACCGGCCGCCCCGCCTGTCGCACCCTCTCCCGTACCCGCCCGGCCCCTCCCGGCGACGTGATCAGCCGGCGACCCGGGCCGCCGCCATCGCCGCTCCGACGATCCCGGCGTCGTTGCGCAGCTCCGCCGGGACGACCTGCGCCCCCCGCGCGCGCAGCAGCGGCAGGAACTTCTCGTGCTTGCGGCTCACCCCGCCGCCGATCACGATCAGCTGCGGCGAGAAGAGCATCTCCACCAGGTCGAGGTACTCGTCGACCCGCCCGGCCCACTCCGCCCAGCTCAGCCCGTGCCGCTCCTTGGCCGCCGAGGAGGCCCGCCGCTCGGCGTCCTTGCCCCGCAGCTCCAGGTGGCCCAGTTCGGTGTTGGGCACCAGCGCGCCGTCCACGAACAGGGCGCTGCCGATGCCCGTGCCGAAGGTGAGCACCAGCACCACGCCCGGCCGGCCGCGGCCGGCGCCGTGGGTCAGCTCGGCCAGCCCGGCGGCGTCGGCGTCGTTGAGCACGGTGGCCGGCAGGTCGAGCGCCTCTCTGAACAGGCCCTCGGCGTCCAGGCCGATCCAGCCCTTGTCGACGTGGGCGGCGGTCCTGGTCCGGCCGTTCACCACCACGCCGGGGAAGGTCAGGCCCACCGGGCCCTGGTGGCCGAAGTGCCGGACCACCTCGCGGACGGCGGCGACCACGGCCTCCGGTGCGGAGGGCTTCGGGGTGAGGACCTTGAACCGCTCCTGGGCGAGCACGCCCCGGCCGAGGTCGACGGGGGCACCCTTGATGCCCGACCCGCCGATGTCCACACCGAATACCGCCGTCATGACGACCGCCCTCCGCCGACTCCGCTGTCCACGACCGCAGGCCGGGTTGTCCACAGCCTGTGCATACCTCTGCACCAAGCTACGAGAGCCCGCCCGGGCGCGCACAGCGGAGGACCCGGCACCCCGTGGCGGGGTGCCGGGTCCTCGGTGCCGGGGTCAGAGCTTGCCGGCGGCCTCGGCGCGCAGGTCGCGGCGGAGCTCCTTGGGCAGCGAGAAGGTCAGGTGCTCCTCGGCGGTCTTCACGGTCGACACGTCGCCGTAGCCGCGTGCGGCCAGCCACTCCAGGACGCCCTCGACCAGGATCTCCGGCACCGAGGCGCCGCTGGTCAGGCCGACCGTGGTGACGCCCTCCAGCCAGGACTCCTGGATCTCCTCGGCGAAGTCCACCAGGTGGGCGGCCTTGGCGCCGTACTCCAGGCCGACCTCGACCAGGCGGACGGAGTTGGAGGAGTTCTTGGAGCCGACCACGATCAGCAGGTCCGTCTCGGGCGCCATCTGCTTGACGGCGACCTGGCGGTTCTGGGTGGCGTAGCAGATGTCGTCGCTGGGCGGGCTGACCAGCAGCGGGAAGCGCTTCTTCAGCTCGCCGACGGTGGCCATGGTCTCGTCCACCGAGAGCGTGGTCTGGGAGAGCCAGACGACCTTGGACTCGTCGCGGACCTGCACCTGGGCGACGTCCTCGGCCCCGTCCACCAGGTGGATCCGGTCCGGCGCCTCGCCCATGGTGCCGATGACCTCCTCGTGGCCCTCGTGGCCGACCAGCAGGATGTCGAAGCCCTCGTCGGCGAAGCGCACGGCCTCCTTGTGCACCTTGGTCACCAGCGGGCAGGTGGCGTCGATGGTGGCGAGCTTGCCGGCCTTGGCCTCGTCGTGGACGGAGGGCGCGACGCCGTGGGCCGAGAACACCACGATCGAGCCCTCGGGCACCTCCTCCGTCTCGTCGACGAAGATCGCGCCCTTCTTCTCCAGGGTCTGCACCACGTACTTGTTGTGGACGATCTGCTTGCGGACGTAGATCGGCGCCCCGTACTGCTCCAGGGCCTTCTCCACGGCGATCACGGCGCGGTCGACGCCCGCGCAGTAGCCCCGGGGGGCGGCGAGCAGGACACGGCGCTGCGTGGTGTTGGACATGGCTCCATCGTACGGGCGGCGGCGGGCCGCGCCGACTCGCGGCGCCTTGGGCCCGGATTCGACCGCCGATGCTCGATCGTGGTCTCCATGAGCGAGCGAGTCGAAACCGGCGGCCTGCGGCGCAGCCTGGGCGTGCGCGATCTGATGGTCTACGGGCTGCTGTTCATCGCCCCGATGGCGCCGGTCGGCGTGTTCGGCGTGCTGGACGCGAAGAGCCGCGGCGCGGTGGCCGCGGTCTACCTGGCGGCGACCGTCGCGATGGGGTTCACCGCCTGGTCGTACGCCCAGATGGTGCGGGCGGTGCCGCAGGCCGGCTCGGTGTTCGCCTACGCGCGGGCCGGCCTGGGCGAGGGGCCCGGCTTCATCGCCGGGTGGATGGCGATGCTCGACTACCTGCTGATCCCGGCGGTGGCGTACCTCTTCTCGGGCATCGCGCTGCACTCGCTGGTCCCGGGCGTGTCGCGCTGGGTCTGGACGGCCCTGGCGGTGCTGGTGACCACCGCGCTCAACCTGGCCGGGGTGCGGACGGCGGCCGCGGTCGGCTTCGCCGTGCTGGCGATGGAGCTCGCCGTGCTGGCGGTGTTCACGGTGGCGGCGGTGGTGGTGCTGGTGCGGGACGGCGCGCAGCGCGGCTGGGACACGCCGCTGACCGCCGTCGGAGGCTTCTCCACGACCGCGGTGCTCTCGGCGGTCTCCGTGGCCGTCCTCTCCTTCCTGGGCTTCGACGCGATCGCCACCTTCGTCGAGGAGGCGGTCGGCGCCTCGGCGGCGGTGGCGCGGGCGGTCCTCTGGTGCCTCGTGCTGGCCGGTGTGCTGTTCGTGACGCAGACCTACCTGGCCGCGCTGCTGGAGCCGGCGACGCCGCGGGAACTGGCCGCCGACCCGGCCGCCCAGGGCTCGGCGTTCTACGACACGGTGGAGGTGTCCGTCGGGCACTGGCTGCACGTGCTGGTGGCGGCGAGCAAGGCGATCGGCGCCGCCTTCGCCGCGCTCGCCGGCCAGGCCGCGGCCGGGCGGCTGCTGTACGCGATGGCCCGGGACGGGCGGCTGCCGCGGGTCCTCGGCACCGTCGACCCGGCCTCGGCGGTGCCGCGCCGGGCGCTGCTGGCGGCGGCGGTGATCACGATGGCCGCGGCGGTCTGGGCTGCCGAGCGGGACGACGGCCTCGACCGGCTGACCTCGGTGGTCAACATCGGCGCGCTGACCGCCTTCGCGCTGCTGCACGCCTCGGTGGTCGGCTGGTACGCGGTCAAGCACCACTCCCGCAACCGGCTGGGGCACCTGGTGCTGCCGGTGCTGGGCATCGCGGTGATCGGGGCGGTGGTCTACGAGGCCTCGCACACGGCGCAGATCGCCGGACTGGTCTGGCTGGCCGCGGGAGTCGTCGTCCTGCTCGTCCAGGGGGCCTCCGCTGTCGGCATCCGCCGATAGCCTCGTACGCATGGCCAACACCAGCTCCCCCGAAGCCCCGCTCCCGGTCGGCAAGGTCTCCGCGTTGATCGGCGGCTGGATCGACCGGCTCGGCGCGGTCTGGGTGGAGGGTCAGATCACCCAGCTCAGCCGGCGGCCGGGCGCGGGCGTGGTGTTCCTGACGCTGCGCGATCCGCAGGCGGACGTCTCGCTCACGGTGACCTGCTTCCGCTCGGTCTTCGACCGGGTCGCGGACGTGGTGCAGGAGGGCTCGCGCGTCGTCGTGCACGCCAAGCCGGAGTGGTACGCGGCGCGCGGGCAGCTCTCGCTGCGGGCGGCGGAGATCCGGATGGTCGGGCTGGGCGAGCTGCTGGCCCGGCTGGAGCAGTTGAAGCGGCGGCTGGCCGGCGAGGGGCTGTTCGCAGCCGAACGGAAGAAGCCCCTGCCGTTCCTGCCGCAGTGCATCGGCCTGGTCACCGGGCGCGGCTCGGCGGCCGAGCGGGACGTGCTGGAGAACGCCCGGCGGCGCTGGCCGGCGGTCTGCTTCGAGGTGCGCAACGTCCCGGTGCAGGGCGTCAGCGCGGTGGAGCGGGTGAGCGAGGCCGTGCAGGAGCTGGACGAGCACCCCGAGGTGGACGTGATCATCGTCGCCCGGGGCGGCGGCAGCGTGGAGGACCTGCTGCCGTTCTCGGACGAGGGCCTCGTGCGGCTGGTCGCGGCGGCGCGGACGCCGGTGGTCAGCGCGATCGGGCACGAGCCGGACCAGCCGCTGCTCGACTTCGTCGCCGATCTGCGCGCCTCCACCCCGACCGACGCCGCCAAACGGGTGGTGCCGGACGTCGGCGAGGAGCTGGCGAAGGTGCGGAACCTGCGCGACCGCGCCCGCCGGCACGTCCTCGGGCGCGTCGACCGGGAGCAGCACGGGCTGGACGGCGTGCGCAGCCGCCCGGCGCTGGCCGTGCCGCACCGGATGCTGGACGGGCGCGGCCAGGAGGTCGCGGCCCTCCTGGAGCGGGCCCGGCGGACCCTCGGGCACCGGCTGGACCACGCGCAGAGCGACCTCGGGCACACGCTGGCCCGGGTGGTCGCGCTCTCCCCCGCGGCGACCCTGGAGCGTGGCTACGCGGTGCTCCAGCGGGCGGACGGCGCGGTGGTGACCGACCCGGCCCAGGTCGCGGCGGGGGACGCGCTGCACGCCCGGGTGGCGGGCGGCGGCTTCTCCGTCACGGTGGCCGACGCCGCCGAGTAGCCGGGCGGAACGGCGGCGCGGTGTCGGTGCCAGCCCCTACGCTGGCACCCATGGCAGAGCAGGAGCAGGTGGAGGCGGCGCCGCGGACGCCGGACGACGCGCTCGGGTACGAGCACGCCCGGGACGCGCTGCTGGAGGTGGTGCGGCAGCTGGAGAACGGCGGCACCTCGCTGGAGGAGTCGCTGGCGCTGTGGGAGCGCGGGGAGCAGCTGGCGAAGGTCTGCCAGCGGTGGCTGGACGGTGCCCGGGCCCGGCTGGACGCGGCGCTGGCCGCCGAGGAAGGCGCCCCCGAGAGCGGCTGACGATGCGTCAGCCCAGGTCAGGGCTCCGGTGACGCAGCTCACATTGACGCCCGGGAACAGTTGAATCTTCACTCATGTTGTGCACGTGTGATCGGCCGCGGCCGGTCGGACCGACGAACCCCGTCCCCGTCACTCTTGAGGTGTAGAGAAGCATGACCACCGACGCTCTGGTACTGGACGCCGCCGCTCAGGACCTGCTCTTCCGCGAGGCCCGTACCGCCAACACCTTCTCCGACGAGCCGGTGACCGAGGAGCAGATCCAGGCCATCTACGACCTGGTGAAGTACGGCCCGACCGCGTTCAACGCGCAGCCGCTGCGCGTCGTCCTCGTCCGCTCCGCCGAGGCCCGCGAGCGCCTCGTCGAGCACATGATGGACGGCAACAAGGCCAAGACCCTCTCGGCCCCGCTGGTCGCGATCCTGGCCGTGGACAACGAGTTCCACGAGGAGCTGCCCACCCAGCTGCCGCACTTCCCGCAGGCGAAGGACCTCTTCTTCACCGAGCGCCCGGTCCGCGAGTCCACCGCGACCCTGAACGGCGCCCTGCAGGCCGGCTACTTCATCGTCGGCGTCCGCGCCGCGGGCCTGGCCGCCGGCCCGATGACCGGCTTCAACGCCGCGGGCATCAACAAGGAGTTCTTCGCCGACGGCGAGCACTCGGTGCTGGCCGTGGTGAACATCGGCAAGCCGGGCGAGGACGCCTGGTTCCCGCGTTCGCCGCGCCTGGCCTACGACGAGGTCGTCACCACCGTCTGAGCCTCCCGGCACGGCGAAGGGCCCCGCACCGGTTCCGACCGGACGCTGTTGGTGAATTGTGGCTGATCGCCTGCGGTGTGTGACGCCGGTCTCCGAGACTTGTCTCGGAGACCGGCGTTCCTTGTTGTGGGGGTGTGTGGTGTCGATGCGTGCGGACGGGCCGGGTGAGGTTCCGGTGGAGACGGTGCGGGTGGCTCGGGCGGCGTTCCCGAAGGGCAGCCTGGCGATTCGGATCCGGGACGAGCTGGGGGTGCTGTTCACGGATGACCAGTTCGCCGACCTGTTCGCGGTGCGGGGCAAACCGGCGTGGTCGCCGGGCCGGCTGGCGTTGGTGCTGGTGCTGCAGTTCGTCGAGGGGCTGACCGACCGGCAGGCCGCGGAGGCGGTCCGGGCCCGGATCGACTTCAAGTACGCCCTCGGGCTGGAGCTCGGCGATCCGGGCTTCGACTTCTCGGTGCTGTCGGAGTTCCGGGACCGTCTGGTCGAGGCGGACGCCGGGCGGCGGGTGCTGGACGCCGTCCTGGTCGCGGCCCGGGACAAGGGCCTGCTGAAGACGGCGGGCCGGGCCCGCACCGACTCCACGCATGTGCTGTCGGCAGCCCGTGAGCTGTGCTTTCTGGAGCTGGTC
>NZ_JAKNTA010000020.1:24532-111476 GCF_022288725.1 Kitasatospora sp. A2-31
CCGTCATCCGGGTCCGCTTCAGCCCCGCCGACTGCCGCCCCTGCCCCCACCTGCGGGAATGCGTCAACTCACCCAGGGCCGAACGACGCGAGCTCAACCTGCGACGCCGGGACGAATACGAAGCCGTCCACGCCGCCCGCGCCGAACAGCGAACCGACGCCTGGAAGGACCGCTACAAGATCCGCGCCGGCGTCGAGGGCACCATCTCCCAGGGCGTCGGGCGCTGCGGCCTGCGCAGATCCCGCTATCAGGGCCTCGCAAAGACCAGCCTCCAGCACCAGCTCACCGGCGCCGCGATCAACCTGGCCCGCATCGACGCCCACCTCACCGACACCCCCCGGGCCCGCACCCGCACCAGCCACTTCGCAGCACTTCGCCCCGCCGAGCAACAGCTCGACGGGGCGAAGTGATCAGGACCCCGAATTCACCAACAGCGTCCGGTTCCGACCGGCGCGGGGCCCTTCCGCATGGACCCGGCCGCACGGACCTCACCGCACGGACCCGACCGGACGGACCCGGACCCGAGGAACCCGGACCCGAGGAACCCGGCGCACCCGCCGGCGGCACGGACCGGGCCCGCCGCCGGCGCGCAGCAGGCCGGTGCCGACGCCGGCCGCGCGGGACTACTTCAGCGCCTGCGCCAGCTCGGCCAGCTCCTCGTACGAGGCGGTGCCGGTGAGCACGGTGGTGGCGTTGCCGCTCCGGGTCGTCAGCGCGCGGTCCTTGGTGCCCTGCAGCCGCTCCCAGGCCGTCCCGGCCACGTCGGCGGTGCCGTCCGGCTTGGCGCCGGCCACGACCGAGGAGAGCAGCGCGTCGCGGTCGAGGTCGCTCTGCTCGACGGCCGCGTACTGGCCGGACGGGGTCACGAAGCCCAGGTGCCAGGCGTTGCCCTTGCCCTTGCCCAGCGAGGCGGGCTCGTAGCTCACCGAGGTGGCCCGCCACCGGTCGGACAGCCCCTCCGGGGAGAGCAGCGGGTACGGCGCGGCACGCTTCGCGGAGGCCGCGGCCACCTTGTACTCCTTGGCGTGGACCCCGTCACCGCTCGCGTCGTGCGGCAGGAACAGGTACCCGATCCAGACCACGACGCCGACCGCCAGCATCGACAGGACCATGTCCCGTACCGTCTGCCGGCCCCTCATGCCTCTGCTCTCTCCAGCCACCCCCACATGGTGACTCATCCACTCCCGGACACCGGCACCCGGGGTGCCCTCGTACGGGTGAACAGGGGCAAACCGACCGTTTCCGAACCGGGGCGGCGACCCGCGCCACAGACAGTCATCTCGTGGGCGGATACGATCGCAGGACCCTCACCACGGCGTTCGACCTGGCAGTAGTCGGGCGCTCACTGGCCGTCGCGTACAGAGAGGTAACGACGATGACCACGCAGTACCCGCACACCCTCCCCCAGGCCCTGGAGGTCGCGCCGGAGGCTCCCGACCGGAACCTCGCGCTCGAGCTCGTCCGGGTCACCGAGGCCGCCGCGATGGCCGCCGGGCGCTGGGTCGGCCGCGGCGACAAGAACGGCGCCGACGGCGCCGCCGTGAAGGCCATGCGCACGCTCGTCTCCACCGTCTCGATGAACGGCGTCGTCGTCATCGGCGAGGGCGAGAAGGACGAGGCGCCGATGCTCTACAACGGCGAGCGGGTCGGCGACGGCACCGGCGCCGAGTGCGACGTCGCGGTGGACCCGGTCGACGGGACCACGCTCACCGCCAAGGGCATGAACAACGCCGTCGCGGTGCTGGCCGTCGCCGACCGCGGCACCATGTTCGACCCCAGCGCGGTGTTCTACATGGACAAGCTCGTCGCCGGCCCCGAGGCCGCCGAGTTCGTCGACATCACCGCGCCGCCGGCCGTCAACATCCGCCGGGTCGCCAAGGCCAAGGGCTCCGCCGTCGAGGACGTCACCGTGGTCATCCTCGACCGGCCGCGCCACCAGGGCCTGGTCCAGGAGATCCGCGAGGCCGGTGCCCGGATCAAGTTCATCTCCGACGGCGACGTGGCCGGCGCCATCATGGCCGCCCGCGAGGGCACCGGCGTCGACCTGCTGATGGGCGTCGGCGGCACCCCCGAGGGCATCATCGCGGCCTGCGCCATGAAGTGCATGGGCGGCGTGATCCAGGGCCGGCTCTGGCCGAAGGACGACGCCGAGCGCCAGAAGGCCCTCGACGCCGGCCACGACCTGGACCGCGTCCTCACCACCAACGACCTGGTCAGCGGCGAGAACGTGTTCTTCGTCGCCACCGGCATCACCGACGGCGAGCTGCTGCGCGGCGTCCACTACCGCCAGGAGACCGCCACCACCAGCTCGCTGGTCATGCGCTCCAAGAGCGGCACCATCCGGGAGATCCACTCCACCCACAAGCTGTCCAAGCTGCGGGCCTACAGCGCGATCGACTTCGACCGCGCCAACTGATCCCGGACGCACGCGCGTCGACGACGCCCGCGGCCTCGGCGGAATCCCCCTCCGCCGAGGCCGCGGGCGTTCCCGCCGTCCGGGCCCGCGCTCAGCCCGCTATCCGCCGGCGGGCCGGCACCCGGGCCGCCTCGCGCAGCTCGGTGTCCCGGCGCCGCCGCCGGGCCAGCACCACCCGCCGCTCGGCGGCCGTCAGCCCGCCCCACACGCCGTACGGCTCCGGCTGGGCCAGCGCGTGCTCGCGGCACTCCAGCAGCACCGGGCAGCGGGCACAGACCTGCTTCGCCTGCTCCTCGCGCGAGAGCCGGGCCGCCGTCGGCTCCTTGGAGGGCGCGAAGAACAGCCCCACCTCGTCCCGGCGACAGGCCGCACCGGTGTGCCAGGGGTCGTCATCGCCCTGCGGCTGCGGCTGCGGCGCGGGCCGGTGCTGCAGGACCCGGGCGGTCGCGACCGGCGACACGACGGGCGGGGTGGCGGGCGACGCGACTGGCGCGGTGGGGCGGGACTCGATCGGATGCAGCACGGCCGTACTCCTGACGAGGCTCTCGGACACGGGGAAGCTCGCACCCCTGCCCGGCTGCGAGCCCCCGCTCTTCACCCCCCGGGCCGGCCTCAGGCCGCCTCCGGTGCGCAGCCGTACAAGAAGCGATGTGCGAGAGGAACTACCCCGCCGCGCCGCGATTCATGCACACTGCATGCAATCGACTACAGCCTGCACTCACCGCAACGGCGAGTGCCCGGGCGGGAGTTGTTCCCGCCCGGGCACCCGGGTGCGCGGCCGCGACCGGCGGCGGCCCGCCGACCTGCCGAATCCTGCCCGGCGCCGGGACCCGGCGGACGGGCCCAGGACGGCCTAGTCGGCGCCGAGTTGCTTGCGCACCCACTCCTTGAGCTTCTTGCCCTTGCGCGGCTTGGCCTCGCAACCACCGAACACCGCCGCGCCCTTGACCCGGACCACCGGCGCGTAAGGATCCGCCGCCGTCTGCTCCTTGACGTCGAAGCCGCCGAAGATCCCGACGCCGCTGCCGTGCAGGCTGACGTTCTCCGGCACCTTGATCTCGACCCCGCCGAAGACGGCGATCACCTCGATGACCACCTCGGGCGACTCGAAGACGGCGTCGGTCAGGTCGATCTCGACCCCGCCGAACGCCGCGACCGCCCGCAGGTGCGAGCCGACCCGCCAGCGGCCCTTGCGGGACGCCCCACCGAAGATCGCGACCATGGTCGGTGCCTCCTGCCGGGCCGGCAGCCGAACCGGCCCGTCCGGGCGCGGTCCCTGCTCCGGGGCGCCCAGCGGGGGCTTGTCGAAGGAGATCGCGCGGTGCACCGGAAGGTCCCTGGTCAGCGGCACCAGGTCGCCCAAGGTCTTGGCGGCGTAGGCCGCTTCGATCCGCTCGGCGTGCTCCTCGACGTCCAGCCGGCCCTCGGCGTAGGCGTCCCGGAGGAGCTCGGCCACGCGTTCGCGGTCCGCGTCGGAGGCCCTCATCTCGGCCTCCGCCACCGGGGCGTGGTCGGCGCGAGCCGGCGGCTTCGTCTCCGGCTTGGTCATCGGTACGGGCGGCTGGCCCTGGTCGTCCCTCGACGGCGAGTTGTCCACGGGTCAAGACTAGCCACCGGGGCAAGCCCCGTACGCGTGTCCGAGTGAGCCCGGTCACGCAGGCGGACCTGTCCGCGTACGGCGCTCCGGCGGGTCCTACCCTTGAGGGTGCTTCGCCGACGCAGCCGGAACACGGAACACTAAGGACCTCCCCCATGGCTCCCACGCCAGACTTCGAGTACAGCGACCTGCTCCCCCTGGGCGCCGACCCGACCCCGTACCGCAAGCTGACCTCCGAGGGTGTCTCCACCTTCGAGGCCGGCGGCCGCACCTTCCTCCAGGTCGAGCCCGAGGCCCTGCGGCTGCTCACCGCCGAGGCGATGCACGACATCTCGCACTACCTGCGCCCCGCCCACCTCGCCCAGCTGCGCCGCATCCTGGACGACCCGGAGGCCAGCCCCAACGACCGCTTCGTCGCGCTGGACCTGCTGAAGAACGTCAACATCTCGGCCGGCGGCATCCTGCCGATGTGCCAGGACACCGGCACCGCGATCGTGATGGGCAAGCGCGGCCAGAACGTGCTGACCGAGGGCGGCGACGAGGCCGCCATCGCCCGCGGCGTCTACGACGCCTACACCAAGCTCAACCTGCGCTACTCCCAGATGGCCCCGGTGACCACGTGGGACGAGAAGAACACCGGCAACAACCTGCCGGCGCAGATCGAGCTGTACGCGACCGACGGCGACGCGTACAAGTTCCTCTTCATGGCCAAGGGCGGCGGCTCGGCCAACAAGTCGTACCTGTACCAGGAGACCAAGGCGATCCTGAACGAGGCGAGCATGCTCTCGTTCCTGGAGCAGAAGATCCGCTCGCTCGGCACGGCCGCCTGCCCGCCGTACCACCTGGCCATCGTGATCGGCGGCACCAGCGCGGAGTTCGCGCTCAAGACCGCCAAGTACGCCTCCGCGCACTACCTGGACCACCTGCCGACCGAGGGCAACGCGAAGACCGGGCACGGCTTCCGGGACCTCGAACTTGAGGCCAAGGTCACCGAGCTGACCCAGAAGATCGGCATCGGCGCGCAGTTCGGCGGCAAGTACTTCTGCCACGACGTGCGCGTGGTCCGCCTGCCGCGCCACGGCGCCTCGCTGCCGGTCGCGATGGCCGTCTCCTGCTCGGCGGACCGCCAGGCGCTGGGCAAGATCACCGCCGAGGGCGTCTTCCTGGAGCAGCTGGAGACCGACCCGGCCAAGTACCTGCCGGACACCACGGACGAGCACCTGGACGACGACGTCGTGCGCATCGACCTCGACCAGCCGATGTCCGCCATCCGCGCCGAGCTCTCCAAGTACCCGGTGAAGACCCGCCTCTCGCTGACCGGCACGCTGGTCGTGGCCCGCGACATCGCGCACGCCAAGATCAAGGAGCGCCTGGACGCCGGCGAGGGCATGCCCAAGTACCTCCAGGACCACCCGGTCTACTACGCGGGCCCGGCCAAGACCCCCGAGGGCTACGCCTCCGGCTCCTTCGGCCCGACCACGGCCGGCCGGATGGACTCCTACGTCGACCAGTTCCAGGCCGCAGGCGGCTCGATGGTCATGCTCGCCAAGGGCAACCGCAGCAAGCAGGTCACCGACGCGTGCGCCCAGCACGGCGGTTTCTACCTCGGCTCGATCGGCGGCCCGGCGGCGCGGCTCGCCCAGGACTGCATCAAGAAGGTCGAGGTCCTGGAGTACGCCGAGCTCGGCATGGAGGCCGTCTGGCGGATCGAGGTCGAGGACTTCCCGGCGTTCATCGTGGTGGACGACAAGGGCAACGACTTCTTCCGCGAGACCACCGAGGGCCCGCTGATCACCAACCTGCGCGTCCGCTCCAAGGAGTAGCCGCCCCCGCCGCTGCGACACCCGGGACCGACCCGACCGACCCGACCGCCCCGACCGCGACCTCGCGGCCGGGGCGGTTCCGCCTTGCGGCGGGGGCTCCCGGGCAGCAGGCTGCGGAGGGCTCAGGCGTCGAAGTCGTACTCCAGGACGTAGGAGGCCGCGTCGAGGGTCATCTCGTTCAGCTCGACCACCTGCCCCTCGTCCGCGAAGGCCGTGCGGCAGATCAGGATGACCGGCGTGCCGGCCGGGAGCTCCAGGCGGGCGCTCTCCTCGGCGCCGGGCATCCGCGCGCGGACCTCCTCGCGGAAGTGGACCGGCTTCGCACCGATCTCCGCCAGCCGCGCGTAGGTGCCGCCGGGCCCGGTGTCCTCACGGGTGATCGCCGTCCCCGCGACCAGGCCGGCCGGAAGGTACGAGGTGGAGAGCAGCACCGGCTTGCCGTCCAGGACGAAGCGCCGGTGCCGGACGCACATCGGTGCGCCCGGGTCGACGCCGAGCACCCGCGCCACGTGGTCCGGCGCCCCCTGCTCGGTGACCGACACCTGGTCGACGACCAGCGAGCGACGGTCGATGTCAGCCGACCATATCGACCGGCCCGAACCCCACTGCCCCTGGGCGAGCCGCTGGATCCCGCGCCGCCGCAGCGGCCGGAAGTCGCGGACGAAGACCCCGGCGCCCCGGCGCGCCTCGGCGATGCCCTCGCTCTGCAGCACGCCGAGCGCCTGGCGGGCGGTCATCCGGGCCACGCCGTACTCGTCCATGAGGTCGTTCTCCCCGGGCAGCCGGTCGCCGGCGCGGTACTCGCCGGCGTCGATCGCCGCCTTCAGGGTGTCGGCGATCCGCTGGTACTTGGGCTGTTTCTCGCCACTGCTGCCGACCATCGCCTTCTCCTCGTCCTCGCCCGGAAATCGTAGGCGCGCCCGCGGCCGTCGGTAAGCCGATAGGACCGGTCAGGGCCGTTGACATCTCTAGAGATATTAGCTTCTCTAGAGAGGCTGGGTAGTACCAGAGCAAGGAGCATGCGGTGAGCACCCGTAAGCGCGACGCCGCGGCCTACCGACCGCGAGTGGGTGAACTCGTCCTCGACGGCAGGACCGGACGCACCGGCATCTACATGGACACCATCGGCGGGGAGCACTACCTGCGCCCCGAGGCCGGCGGCCGCGAGTGGACGGCCCTCCCGGGCCAGATCGGGCCGGTGCCGGACCGGGCCCCGGTCCCGGGGGAGGAGGGTCGACCGCCGACCCGGACCCCCGGCATTGCCGCGGAACCGGATCGGGCCCCGACCCCGCCAGCGGAACGCGGCTTTCGCAGGGAATCGGATCAGTCGCCCGAAAAGTCAGCACTTGCGGCAATCAAGCGGAAATCCGCCCAGGAAGCGCTGAGGGGGATCCTGCAGGGTTCATGGCGAATCCGGAATTCCGGAACGACCTGACGCCCCCTCCGTTATCGATAGCCGCAATGGCGAGTGCCCTACGCTCCGCGTCACGCGGGGCGCAGGGCACTGGCGTGGCGCACGTTACGGGTGTGCCGCGATGATGCCCTGCGGCTCGAACACCTCGCCCGGCTTGCCGGTCGCCGGAGCAGTGGGCTCCACGACACGCTCGGACTCGTCGCCGAACAGATCGTCCTCGAGGTCCGCCTTCTGCGCAGCGGTGGGTTCCGTGTACTCGGTCGGGTTCGAGGACGCGGCCACTGCGCCCTCGACCGCCTTGCCGGCCTCCACAGCAGCATCGGCCGTCTTGATCGGCTCGGGGGTCGCGCTCTGGTCGTTGGCCATGGGCGGCCGCCTTTCAGTCATCAAATGTCTTCGGCCCCACCGGCATGGCGCGGGCGCGTCGCCAGTATCGTAGGGTTGATTAAATGTCCGATAAACATCGTGCGGCTTGCCGTGTTGTCCGGCAGAGTCGGCCCTCCGCCTAAGCTGAAGCCATCACACGGCGGACCGCCGAGCGCCCTTCGCGGAATCGACCACAGGCCATCGGGGGACTTCATGGAGTTTCGGGAAACGCCGCCCGCACCGGCGCTGCGCTTCCAGGTACTCGGTCCTGTCCAGGCATGGCTCGACGGCAAGCCCCTCGCGCTCGGCTCGCCCCAGCAGCAGGCCGTCCTGACCACCCTCCTGCTGCACGCGGGACGCCCCGTCACCACCCAGGACCTCGTCGACGGCCTCTGGGGTGACCGGCCTCCGGCGCAGGCCATCGCCGCGCTGCGCACCTACGTCTCCCGCCTGCGCTCCGTCATCGAGCCCAGGCGCGAGGTCCGCGCCCCGGCCGAGCTCCTGGTCTCGGTGGCCGACGGCTACGCGCTCCACATCCCCCGCGACGCACTCGACGTGACGGTCTTCGAGAGGCTCGCCGCCGAGGCCGCCACGGCCCGGGCGGCCGGCGAGGTGCAGGAGGCGCACGAGCTGCTGCTGCAGGCACTCGGCCTCTTCAGCGGACGCCCGCTGACCGGCGTCCCCGGGCCGTACGCCGAGGCGCAACGGCTCCGCCTGGGCGAGCGCCGGATCGCCGTCGCCGAGGAGCGGTGCACCGCCGCCCTCGACATCGGCCTGCACGCCGAGGTGGTCGGCGAGCTGAACTCGCTCACCGCCGAGCACCCGCTGCGCGAGCGCCTGCGCGAACTGCTGATGCTGGCGCTCTACCGCTGCGGGCGCCAGGCGGAGGCCCTCGGCGTCTACACCGACACCCGGAAGCTGCTGATCGACGAGCTCGGCGTCGAACCCGGCGCCGGCCTGTCGGCCATGCACGCGCGGATCCTCGCCGCAGACCCGACGCTGACTCCCACCGGCGCGCCCGCCACCCCCGTCCGCGAGGACGGTCCGGTCACGCCACCTCCGCCGGCCCAGCTCCCGGCCGACGTCTCCGACTTCAGCGGACGGGAGGGGCTGGTCGCCGAGCTGTCCTCCGTCCTGATGAACGCCACCGGGCAGGCGGTCGTGGTGACGTCGCTCGCCGGCATCGGCGGCGTCGGGAAGACCACGCTCGCCGTCCACGTGGCCCACCGGGTGCGGGCCGAGTTCCCGGACGGGCAGCTGTACGTCGACCTCCGCGGCGCCGGGGCGTCGCCTGCCGACCCGGCGGTCGTCCTCGGCGACTTCCTGCACGTTCTCGGCGTCACCGAGAATCCCGACTCCCTCGAACAGCGTGCGGCCCTCTACCGCTCGCTGCTCGCCAGCCGGCGGATGCTGATCCTGCTCGACAACGCCCAGGACGCCGAGCAGATCCGACCGCTCATCCCGGGGGTGTCCGGCTGCGCCGTGCTCGCCACCAGCCGTGGCCGGCTCGCCGGCATCCCGGGCGCGCACCTGGTGGACGTCGAGGAACTCACTCCGCAGGAGGCGCTGGCCCTCTTCTCGGCCATCGTCGGCGAACAGCGCGTCGCCGCCGAGCCCGAGGCCTCGATGGCGGTCGTGACGGCCTGCGGCTTCCTCCCCCTCGCCGTCCGCATCGCGGCAGCCCGGCTGGCCAGCCGGCCCAGGTGGAGCGTCTCGGACCTGGCCCGCCGGTTAGCCGACCAACGGCGCCGGCTGGACGAGCTCCAGCTCGGAAACCTCGCGGTGGAGACCACGATCGGCCTCGGATACGGACAGCTGTCCCCGGCCGAGGCGCGTGCCTTTCGACTGCTCTCGCTGATCGACTCCCCCGACATCCCGCTCGCGGCCGCCGCCGCGCTGCTCGGCGTGGACGAGACCACCGCCGAGGACCTCGCCGAGGCCCTGGTCGAGGCCAACATGCTGGAGTGCTTCACGCCGGGGCGCTACCGGTACCACGACCTGCTCCGGCTCTATGCGCAGCGCCAGAACGAGCGCACCGGCGACGCCGAGGAACAGCGGCTGGCCATGCTGCGCCTGCTCGACCTCCTGTTGGCCACCGTCTCCAACGCAGCCCGCGCGATCGAGCCGGACGACCAGTTCCCCGACCCGCTGAACCCACCGGCGTCGACCGGCCTGGCACTGGCGACGAGCGAGGCCGCACGGGGCTGGCTCCGCGCCGAGAACGCGCTGATCCTCGGGGCCGTGGAAGCCGCGACGGACGGGCCGCGAGAACTGCGGTACCCGGCGGTCGACCTGCTGATCCTGCTGAACAGCCTGGGCGCGGACCCGACGCACGGGCCCCGGGTCCGTCGGGCCCTGGAGATCGCGGGCCAGAACGCCGGCGACGACCGCGAAGCGCTCGCCCGCGTCCACTTCGCCATCGGTGCCCTTCAAGGTCTCACCAGCGACTTCCAGGGTGCGGAGCACTCCCTGCGCCGGAGCCTCGAGTTCCAGGCGACGGACGACACCGTGCTCCGGTCGGCCGCCACCAACATGCTCGGGATCATCCTCAGTATCGGCAACAGACCCGCCGAGGCCCTGGCCTTCTTCGAACAGGCCCTCGCCATCAGCCGGGTGGTCGGAGCACCGATCGGCGAGGCCCGGCTGATCAGCAACATCGCCCGCGTCCAGCAGCGGCTCGGCATGACGGAGACGGCCGTCCAGTCCGCCACCGACGCGGTGGCCGCGGCGCGCACGTCGAAGAACGGGCCGTGCCTCGCGGACACGCTCTACCAGCTCGGCGTGGTGCTCTCCTCGGGCGCCGCCGTGGCGCACCTGCGCGAGGCCCACGAGCTGTACCAGTCCCAGCAGAACCCGCTCTGGCAGGGCTACACCCTGGCCCGGCTCTCCTCGTCGCTGCTCGCCGCCGGGCAGCACGCCGAGGCGGCGGAGTCCGCCGAGGAGTCACTGGCCATCGGGCAGGAGCTGGACTCCGCCTACTGCCAGGGCCTGGCCAACGCCGCGCTCGGCGAGGCCCTGCTCGGCCTCGCCCAGCCGGCGCGTGGTCTGGCGTGTCTCCGGGAAGCCCACGCCATCTTCACGCGGCTCGGTGTGCCGGAGGCCTCCCCCGTTGCGGACCTCATCTCCCAGCAGCACACCGAGCCCCTCTCTCCCCCTGCGCCGTAGGCCGCCGCCCCCCGGTCGGCAGCCTCCCCCGGGCGTTCCGGTGCTCCCGCAGCCCCCCGGCTGCGGGAGCACCCTCAACGCTTCCCCGGCGCTGGACTCCACTGTGCACCCGGCCGATTGACGATTGATAAACGACGGCTTGTCAGCTCGCTCCGCGACGAAGGCGCAGGTCAGCGCCGCTCCTCGGGCGAGCGGGCGGCGTGCGGACCGGTGCCGCACCACCCCGCCCCGCACCGATGTGCTTCCGCAACCCGGGCCGACGCACCCAACCGTCACGAGTTGGCTGGAAACGGACCCCATGGCGGAGTGATCACGCATATTCTCAGATGCCAGTACACGAGACTGCACCTTCCGGGCGGAGCATCCGGAAAGGGCGGCGCGGCGGCGCTCCCACGGTGCAGAGTGTCCCTGCACGGAGGTTCCGTGCACTGTGTCAGCGTGCAGTCAGTGTGACGCGGGGAGCGTGACGTACCGCCACCGGCAGCGGGGCAGCACGGGCGCCGGGCGGACGGCGGCCCGGCCTCGTCCGGCCGACCGGAGGCCCGGGTGGAAAGGTGCCTCTCAATCGTGACGACCGGACAGATATCCGACCCGTTCCCCCTCGACGAAGACGCGGACGGCGCCGACGGTCCCCACGTGCTGCGACGGCGGGCCGAACGCGCCCTCCAGGCCGTCGCCTTCGACACCATCGGCGCCTGCTACGCCGAGGCCTTCCCGGTCAAGGACGGCCAGCTCGCCTGCGGCCGCCGGCTGCTGGAGCGGCTCGAACCGGGCGACGCGGTGCTCGACGTCGGCTGCGGCACCGGCGACCCGACCGTCGGGCAGCTGACCGCCGGCGGGATGAGGGTCACCGGGATCGACCTCTCGGACGGCATGCTCACCCGGGCCCGGGCGGCGCACCACCCCGGCCCGCACGCCCCCACCCTCCACCGCATCGACATGTACGACCTGGCCACCGAGCGCGCCGACCGGGCGTGGAACGTCCCCGCCCTCGGGCCGCGCGGGAAGGGCACCTTCGCCGCCGTCACCGCGTTCTTCTCCCTGATGCTGCTCCCGCAGGACGAGATCCCCACCGTGCTGGCCCGGGTGCGCGAACTCCTCCGGCCCGGCGGACTGCTGGCGCTCGGCACGGTCGAGGCCGACCTGGATCACGTTCCGCTCCCGTTCCTCGGACGGGAGCTTCGCATCAGCGGGTATCTGAGGGAGGATCTGGAACGGGTTCTGGTGGAGTCCGGGTTCGCCGTCGAGGAGCGGTCGGGGTACTCGTACGCTCCGGCCAGCACCTCGCTGCCGCCGGAGGAGCAACTGTTCCTGTGCTGTCGACGCGTCGGCTGAGCCCGGACCAACCCGGAAGACCACCTACTCCACACCACTCCCCAGGACAGGCAGCCGTGCGCGACCAGCTCAACCCCGAGGCCGGACAGCCGCCTGCCCTCCCGGACCAACGCCGTCCCCCGCACCCGCCGCCCCACCCGTCCGGTCCCGCCGTGCCGCTGCCCGCACCGCCGTTGCCCGCACCGCCGTTGCCCGCACCGCCGCCGCTCCCCGTAGGGTCGGGCCCGGCCGCGTCGGGCCCGGACGGGGGCGCCCACGACCGGGTCGCCGAACGGCTCGCCTACCTCGACTCCGCCACCCGCCGGATCAACAGCGCCCTCGACCTCGCGGCGACGCTGCGCAACATCTGCCGGGTCCTGGTGCCCACCCTCGCCGACGCCGCCGTCGTCCACCTGCGCGACCCGCTGCCCAACGTCGAGCGCGAGCCCGGCTTCCCGGACGAGCTGCGGATCCACCACAGCCTGGGCACCCGGCTCGGCCGCCGCGGCCGCTCCACCGCCGGGGGCGAGCAACGCGGCTCCCGCCACGACGGCCGGTACGGCCCCCGGTACGGCGCCCGCTCCAGCGCCGACACCGGGCCGGCCACCCCGGTCACCCGGGGCGGCGCGCTGGCCCACACCCTGCTCAGCCGCCGGCCCGCCGAGCCGGCCGTCCTCGGGGCGGGCGGCTGTGCCGAGGGGGACTCGCGCGCCACCGAGCGGTCCACCGAGCTGCTGCGCGAGCTGTACGGCGCTCGCGGGGTGGCCCGGCTCGGCGCCGGCAGTTCGGTGCTCGCCCTGCCGCTGCGCGGGCGCAAGGCCGTCCTCGGCCTGCTGGTGCTGATCCGCCGGCCGCCCGGGAAGACCGGCCGGCCCGCCTTCGACGCCACCGACACCGCGACCGCCGCCCACCTCGCCACCCAGGCCGGGCTCGCCGTCGACACCGCCCTGCGCTACGCCCGCGAGTGGGAGATAGCGAACGAACTCCAGCGCAGCATGCTGCCGTTGCGCCTCCCGCAGCCGCACGGCGTCCGGCTCTCCCAGCGCTACCTGCCCGGCGAGCGCGGCGCCCAGGTCGGCGGCGACTGGTACGACGCGGTGCCGCTGCCCGGCAACCGGGTCGCGCTGATCGTCGGGGACGTCATGGGCCACTCGCTGACCTCGGCCGCCATCATGGGCCAGCTCCGCACCAGTGCCCAGACCCTGGCCGCCCTCGACCTGCCGCCGCACGAAGTCCTCTACCACCTGGACGAACAGGCCCAGCGCCTCGGCCGGGAACAGCACCTGGCCACCTGCGTCTACGCGGTCTACGACCCGATCGCCAACCGGGTGGTGCTCGCCAACGCCGGTCACGTGCCGCCCGTCCTGGTCCAGCCCGACGGCAGCGCCGAGCTGCTGGAGCTGGACGCCGGCGCGCCGATCGGCGTCGGCGGGGTCGACTTCAACTCCGTCGAGCTCCCCGCCCCGCCGGGCTCCGCGCTGCTGCTCTTCACCGACGGCCTGGTGGAGACCCGCAACCGCCCGATCAGTGACGGACTGGAGCTGCTGCGCGCCCGGCTCGCCGGCGCGCAGCTCCAGGCCCCGGAGCACCTCTGCCACGAGGCGCTGCGGATCCTGCCGCCCGGCGACCGCGGTGACGACATCGCGCTGCTGGCCGCCTGCTTCGACGGCATCCCGGCCGGGGACGTCGCGCACTGGTACCTCCAGCCGCGCAACGAGACGCCGGGCAGGGCGCGCCGACTGGCCGCGCACACGCTGCGGCGCTGGGGGCTGGAGGAGCTCACCGCGGCCACCGAGCTGATGGTCAGCGAGCTCGTCACCAACGCCGTCCAGCACGCCACCCGGCCGGTCACCCTGAGCCTGGTGCGCACCACCCGGCTGCGCTGCGAGGTCGGGGACGACAGCCCGCTGCTGCCCCGCCCGCGCCGCACCGGGCCGGACGACGAACGCGGGCGCGGGCTGCAGATAGTGGCCCGGTGCGCCGAGCGCTGGGGCGCCACCCGGCTGGGCACCGGCAAGGTGGTCTGGTTCGAGCAGCGCCTCCCCTGACGGACGGGGCCGGCGGACGGGGCCCGGCGGTCGTGCACCGCCGGGGCCCGTGCCCGCCCGGGCCTGCTCACGCGCCTCGGCGCCCGTCGGTGCCCGTCGGCGTCAGACCCGCTCCGGCACCTTCGCCGGCTCGGCGGCCTTCGCGCCCTCCAGCCGTGCCATCAGCTGCTCGCCCTCCATGTCCACCCTCGGGACGACCTTCTCCAGTGCCTTCGGGAACCACCAGGCGGCCTGGCCGAACAGCGCCATCGCCGCCGGCACCAGCGCCATCCGCACCACGAAGGCGTCCACCAGCACGCCCACCGCCAGCGCGAAGCCGATCGGCTGGACGATCGGGTCGTGGCCGAAGACGAAGCTGCCGAAGACCGAGACCATGATCAGCGCAGCCGCGGTGACCACCCGCGCACCGTTCTTCACCCCGGCGACCACCGCATCCCGCGGCGCCGCGCCGTGGACGTGGTGCTCCTTCATGCCGGAGACCAGGAACAGCTCGTAGTCCATCGCCAGGCCGAACAGCACCCCGATCAGCAGGATCGGCACGAAGCTCACCACCGGTCCCACCTTGGGCACGTCGATCAGGCCGTCCAGCCAGCCCCACTGGTACACCGCGACCACGGCGCCGAGCGAGGCCGTGATGCTGAGCAGGAAACCGGCCACCGCCTTCAGCGGCACGAGGACGGAGCGGAAGGCCAGCGCCAGCAGCACCAGCGCGATGCCCACGATCACCGCGACGAACGGCGGCAGCGCGTCGCCCAGCTTGGCCGAGACGTCGATGTTGGCGGCCGTGGTGCCGGTGACGTCGATCCGGGCTCCGGTGGCGGCCTTGATGCCGTCGCGCTGGTCGCGGATCTCGTTGACCAGCGTCCTGGTGTCGGCGTGGTCCGGGCCGGTGTGCGGGATGACGGTGAGCAGGGCGGTGCGGCTGGGTGCGTCCACGGCCGGCGGCAGCAGCGTCTGCACGCCCTTGAGCGTGGACAGCGTCTGCGCCACGCCCTGCACCGCCTGCTCGGGCTGCTGGGCGCCGGCGGCGTCGACGACCACCACGAGCGGCGCGTTGAAGCCGGGGCCGAAGCCCTCGCTGACCAGGTCGTACGCCTTGCGGGCGTCGGTCCCGGCGGCCTGCGAGCCGCCGCCGGGCAGGCCGAGGGTGAGGCTGGCGGCCGGCACCGCGAGCGCGCCGAGCGCGGCGAGTCCGGCCAGCAGCACGGCGACCGGGCGACGGACCACGAAGGTCGCCCAGCGCTCGCCCAGGGTGGTCCGGTCCGAGGTCCGCAGCGCGCGCCGCCAGACCGGCAGGCGGTCGATGGCGCGGCCGGCGAAGCCGAGCAGCGCGGGCAGCAGGGTGATCGCGACGAGCACCGCCACCACGACGGCGCCGGAGGCCGCAAGGCCCATCACGGTCAGGAACGGCACCCCGGCGACGGAGAGCCCGGCCAGCGCGACCACCACGGTCAGGCCGGCGAAGACCACCGCGCTGCCGGCCGTCGCGTTGGCGCGGGCCGCGGCCTCCTCCGGCTCCAGGCCCTCGGCGAGGTGGCGGCGGTGGCGGGAGAGGATGAACAACGCGTAGTCGATGCCGACCGCCAGGCCGATCATCAGGGCCAGCACCGGCGCGGTGCTGATGATCTCGAACGAGCCGGAGAGGGCGAGCAGCCCGGCGAGCGCCACCCCGATGCCGACCAGCGCGGTCAGCAGCGGCAGTCCGGCGGCGACCAGCGAGCCCAGGGTGATCACCAGGACCACGCCGGCCACCGCCAGGCCGACCGCCTCGCCCCCGTCGACCTGGGCCATCCGGTTGTAGGCGTCGCCGCCGTAGGCCACCGTCAGCCCTGCCGCGCCGGCCGGGTCGGCGGCGGCCCGCACCGCGTCGCGCTGCTCGTCGGTGATGTCGCCGAGCTTCCGGTCGAAGGAGACCAGCGCGATGGCGACCCGGCCGTCCGGGGAGACCGCCTTGGTGGCGTACGGGTCGGGGGCGCCCGCCACCCCGGGGACGGCGGCGATCCGGCCGACCGCCTCGGTGACGGCCTCGGCGGTCGCCGGCGCGGTGATGCCGCCGGGCTGCGGGGCCGCGAAGACGACCTGGGCGGAGCCGTGGCCCTGGGCGGGGAACGTGTCCTTGATCCGGTCCAGGGTGGCCTGCGCCTCGGTGCCCGGGACCTTGAACTCGTCGCTGGTCCTGCCTGCGAACGCCCCCGCGGCACCGCCCACGGCGATCAGGACGGCGAGCCAGACGGCGAGCACGGCTCGCCTGCGGCGGAAGCAGAACCGGCCGAGTCGGTAGAGGTACGTGGCCATGGAGAACCTTCGATCAGGTCGGTCGGGCAGGCGGGTGCCTGAACGGATCGCGACCCACCGTACGCCCGACTTGGTCGCATGACAAAGTCGACCGACATGAGCTCATGACAAGTTCCGCCGACATGGTTGTCCGACTATGGCGATACGCTGATCCAATGGCCCACGTCCCCGCCTCCGAACGACGCCCCCAGCTGATCCAGGCCGCGATCGACCTGATGAGCCGCGAGGGTGTCGCCGCCGGCAGCACCCGGGCGATCGCGGCCGAACTCGGGGTGGCCCAGGCGACGGTGCACTACACCTTCGGCACCAAGAAGGACCTCTACCGCGCCGTGGTCGAGCAGCTGACCGCCGAGTTCATCGGCCACGTCCGGGCGGCCGCGCCGGGCGCCGGCGCGTTCGGCGACCAGGTCCGCGCGATGGTCTACGCGCTCTGGGACAGCGCGGTCGGCGAGGGCGGCAAGTGCGCCCTGATGTCCGAGTTCTCCGCGCTGGCGATGCGCGACCCGGACCTGCAGGAGATCATGCGCGCGCTCCAGTACGAGATCGAGGACACCGCGGCCGAGCTGCTGACCGCGCTCGCCGCCGCCCACGAGCAACCGCTGGCGACGCCCGCGGCCGACGTCGCCGTCCACTTCCTGGCCGGCTTCCACGGCCTGACCGACCGCTACCTGGTGCTCCGGGCGGCCGGCGAGGAGCCCGACCAGGAGTCGCGCCGGGCCCTCGACCTTCTCGTCGCCACCACCGTCGGGCTCTGTCTGGGCGCACCCGCCCGACTGCCCTAGGCCCTCCGGCCGAGGGCAGCGCGCCGCACGGCCCCCGGCGGCGCCGGTGCCCGGCGGCTCAGCGACTCAGCTGCTCGGCGACTCGGCGACTCGGCGACCCAGCTGCTCGGCGACTCGGCAACTCCCCGCCCCCGACCGGGCAGCGACGACGCGCGGGCCGTCGATCAGCAGACGATCCGCACCGGAAGCTCGGCCAGCACCTCGCGCAGGCTCGCGGCGAACCGGTCGTACTCGGCGCTGCGGGCCGAGCCCGGGCGGGTGGCGAGCCCGATCCGACGCCCCGGCGCGGGGGCGGCGAACCGGACGGCCGCCAGCCGGTCGGTGCGGCCCGCCTCGACGTCCAGCGCGGTGGCGGGCAGCAGCGTGACCCCGAGCCCGCCGGCCACCAGCTGCACCAGGGTGGAGAGGCCGGCCGCCCGGGTGGTGGAGCCGGGGGGGTACCCCCGCCCGGAGGCCTGGGCGGGGTCGGCGCCGACCTCGCGGCAGATGTCGAGGGCCTGGTCGCGCAGGCAGTGGCCCTCCTCCAGCAGCAGCACGTCCAGGTCGAGCAGCACGTCGCGCGGGGCGTCGATCCGGCCCGCCAGCGGGTGGCCGGGCGGCGTCACCAGGACGAAGTCCTCGTCGTACAGCGGGATGTCCCGGGTCGGCGCGCTGCCGCCGGCCGGCAGCGCGAGCAGCAGGACGTCCAGCCGGCCGGCGGCCAGCCCGTCCAGCAGCGACGGCGTCCGCTCCTCGTGGACGTGCAGCTCCAGCTCCGGGTAGCGGTCGCGGACCAGTCGCAGCACGGTCGGCAGCAGGTACGGCGCCACGGTCGGGATGACCCCGAGGTGCAGCGGGCCGGTGAACGGGCGGCGGGCCGCCTCGACCTCCTCGGTCAGCGCCTGCAGCGCCGCGAGCACCCGGTGCGCGTGCTCGACCACCCGCTCCCCCAGGGGAGTCACGATCACCTTCCGCGTCGTACGCTCGATCAGCTGGGCGCCGAGCGCCTCCTCCAAGGCGGCGACCGCGCCCGACAGCGCCGGCTGGCTGGTTCCGGTCGCGGCCGCGGCCTCCCGGAAGTGCCGGTGCTCGGCGACCGCGGCGAAGGCCCGCAGCTGGGCGACGGTCGGCGTCCGGGGGCCGCGGGATGTGGCACTCGCCACAGCGCCGTCGGGTTTGCGGGCGCCCGCCTTGCGCCCCTTGGGGCTGGCCTGGGAAGTCGGGGTATTGATAGCTCTCTCCGATCAGACACATCGAGTGTAGCTATTTCCCTGATCAGTCCACGATGTGGAATCGTGGAGACCGTTCCGCAATCCGGACAAACTCCCCTCATCTCACTTCAGGAGAAGCGAACGTGCTCACGATCGGTGACAAGTTCCCCGAGTTCGAACTCAACGCCTGCGTCGACCTGGACGCCGCGAACGCCTTCGCCGAGATCAACCACAAGTCCTACGAGGGCAAGTGGAAGATCGTCTTCTTCTGGCCGATGGACTTCACCTTCGTCTGCCCGACCGAGATCGCCGCGTTCGGCAAGCTGAACGAGGAGTTCGCCGACCGCGACGCCCAGATCCTCGGCGTCTCCGGCGACTCGGAGTTCGTGCACCACGCCTGGCGCAAGGACCACAAGGACCTGCGCGACCTGCCGTTCCCGATGCTGGCCGACGTCAAGCACGACCTGATGCGCGCCTGTGGCGTCGAGGCCGCCGACGGCACCGCCCAGCGCGCGGTGTTCATCGTCGACCCGAACAACGAGATCCAGTTCGTCATGGTGACCGCCGGCTCCGTCGGCCGTAACCCCAAGGAGGTCCTGCGCGTGCTGGACGCCCTGCAGACCGACGAGCTGTGCCCGTGCAACTGGAACAAGGGCGACGACACGCTCGACGCCCAGGCCCTGCTGGCGGGCTGACCACCATGGCCCTCGACGACCTGAAGTCCGCCCTGCCGGACTACGCCAAGGACCTCAAGCTCAACCTGAGCGCGGTCATCGGCAACTCCGACCTCCCCGCCCAGCAGCTCTGGGGCACCGTGCTCTCCTGCGCGATGGCCACCCGTAGCGCCGAGGTGCTGCGCCGGCTGGAGCCCGAGGCCAAGGCCAACCTCTCCCCGGAGGCGTACAACGCCGCCAAGGGCGCGGCCGCGATCATGGGGATGAACAACGTCTACTACCGGACCACGCACCTGCTCTCCGACAAGGAGTACAGCAGCATGCGGGCCGGTCTGCGGATGAACATCATCGGCACCCCGGGCGTCGAGAAGGCCGACTTCGAGCTCTGGTGCTTCGCGGTCTCCGCCATCAACGGCTGCGGCCAGTGCCTCGACTCCCATGAGGGCGTGCTCCGCAAGGCGGGCGTCGAGCGCGAGGTCATCCAGGCCTCGGTGAAGATCGCCGCGGTCCTCCAGGCCGTGGCCGGCGTCCTCGACGCCGAGGCCGCCCTGGCCACCGTCGACGCCTGACGCGCCCGGACGCACGACAGACACGAAGGCCCGCCGGACACCCGGCGGGCCTTCGCGCGTCGGCGCGCCCGGGCGTCGGCACGCCCGGCGGGCGCGCTCAGTCCACCGCGGGCCGGACCGCGGCGGGCAGGTCGGGAGCGGACGCAGCCGCGGCGGCGGCCGCGGCCGGCCGGTCCGCCGGGGCGGGGTGGGCGTGGCTGCGGGTGGCGGCGGCCTCGCGGGCCGCCTCCAGGGCGGTGAAGACGGCCTGGCCGGCCTCGTTGCGACGGCGGAGGTGGGTGACCACGGTGTTGGTGACCGCGATCAGCGGGACGGAGACGACGGCGCCGCCGATGCCCCCGATGATCGACCCGGCCGCCACCCCGAGGACCACGCCGAGCGGGTGGACGCGCACCGCCCGACCGAGGATCAGCGGCTGGAGCACGTGGCCCTCGATCTGCTGCACGGCGACCAGCACCACGAGCACCATCAGCGCGGTGAACGGCGTCGTGGTGACCAGCGCGATCAGCACCGCGACGGTCCCGGTGACGAGCGCACCGACCAGCGGGACGAAGGCCCCGAGGAAGATGATCACCGCGAGCGGCAACGCCATCGGCACCCCGAGCAGCTGGATCCCGACGCCGATGCAGACCGCGTCGATGAACGCCACGCAGACGGTGCCGCGGACGTAGGCGGTGAGCGTGGCCCACGCCTTCGGGCCGGCGCCGGCCATCGCGTACCGGGAGTGCCGGGGCAGGCCGCGCAGCGCCCAGTTCCAGATCCGCTCGCCGTCGTAGAGCAGGAAGAAGGTGGTGAAGAAGGCGAGCAGGACGGCGGTCAGCACCTCGACGGCGATCTGCGCGCCGGTGAGACCGGCCGAGGTGAGCTGCTCGGTGTTGGTGCTGATCGCCTTGGTGATCTGGTTGGCGAAGTCGGTGATCTGCTGCTGGGTCAGGTGCAGCGGGCCGGTGATCAGCCAGTCCCGCAGGGTGGCGACACCGTCCTGGACCTTGGTGGTGACCGTGTTCAGGTTGGTGGTCACCTGCCAGACCACGAACCAGCCGACCAGCCCGATCCCGGCCAGGCCGCTCATGAACACCCCGCCCGCAGCCAGCGAGCGCGGCACGCCGTGCCGGCGCAGCCAGGAGACGGTCGGCTCCAGGAGCGCCGAGATCAGCAGCGAGGCGAGGACCGCGAAGGCCACCAGCCGCAGCATGTCGACGATGTAGAAGACGACGTAGAGCGCGGCGCCGAGCAGCAGCAGCCGCCAGGTGGACTCGGCGGCCACCCGCAGCCCCCAGGGCACGGCCTCGGCCGGGGTGGCGGGCCGGCCGGGGTGGTACTCCCGGCCGAACGCGGCATGGCTCGCGGGCGCCGGGGCCGGCGCCGGGGCGACGGCGCGGGCCGCCTCCTCACGCGGCCCCGGCAGCGGCGCGGAGACGGGTGCCACCGGCAGCGGAGCCGGCACCGCCGCGGGCGGCGGCTCCACCGCGAGCGGGGGCTCGTAGGCCTCGGCCGCGATCGCGGCGCGCCGGCGCCGCTCGATCACCGCGGCCGCGCTCGCCACCACGGCCGCCCCCTTGGCCACGGTCTTGAAGGCCTTCCCGCCCCACGCCATCCTCGCTACCACCGCTCCCCGCTGGGCCCGCCGGGCCGGCGGGTACGCCGTGGGTCGCGCCACGGCCGTCAGGGATGAAACTACCCGCCCGGGGCACGGCGGGTCCGGCGGGCGGGTGGGTTGGCCGCGCCCCGGCCGGTGCGAGCGGCCCCGAGCCGTGCCCGGCGGCCGGGGAGCAACCGGGGCAAAACCACCCGGACCAGGGGGTTTCAGGCGCGTGACAACGGGGAGGAGTCGGACGAGAACACAGGCCAACTGTCGGCGGACCGGCCGGTGCAGGAAGCAACCAGGACCCCTTCCCGCGCCCCGCGTCCGCACCCAGGACCGCACCGCCCGTGGGCGCACTGGTCAGCGCAGCCCGGGCGGCGCGGCCCGCCCCTACGGGTACGCCGCAGCCCCCGACCCCGCTCAGGGCGGTCGGGGGCTGCGGCGGAAGTCCCTGGGACCGGTCTTCCTAGTACCAGTGGTGGGACTGCCAGAACGACCAGGCGCCACAGGGGCTGCCGTAGCGGCTGTTCATGTAGTTCAGGCCCCACTTGATCTGGGTGGCCGGGTTGGTGCGCCAGTCGGCGCCCGCCGAGGCCATCTTGGAGCCGGGGAGCGCCTGCACGAGACCGTAGGCGCCGGAGCTCTTGTTGGTGGCGGTGTAGTCCCAGCCGCTCTCGCGCTTCACGATCTGGCTGAAGCACTGGAACTGCGCGTCGTCGCCGACGATCTGCTGGGCGATCTCCTGGACCGAGCCGGGGCTGACCGACACCGGCGGGGCCGAGGTGTCGGTGGCGGCCATCGCCGAACGGGCCTTGGAGCGGTTGGCGGCGGCCTCGTCGGCCTTGCGCTTCTCCTCGGCCGCCTTGGCGGCCTTCTCCGCGTCGGCCTTGGCCTGCGCGTCGGCGGCGGCCTTCTGGCGCGCGGCCTCCTCGGCGGCCTTCTGCTCGGCCGCGGCCTTGGCGGCCGCCTCGGCGGCGGCCTGCTGGGCGGAGGCCTGCGTGCCGATGTTGTCGCTGATGGTCTGCGCCTGGGCGCCAGAGGGGACTTCGGCAAGCAGGGTCGCGCCGGCGACGTCGACCGTCTGCGTGGTCTTGCCCTCGCTGCCCGAGGCCATGCCCACGACGGCACCGACGGCGGTGACGGCGGTGGCGGAGGCCACAGCAACTCCCCGGACCGAGATCCGAGTCACATGGATTCCTTCCAGCATCGCCCACGCGTGACCGTGCGGACGCAACATGCCCCTTGGCGCTGCCCTCCGTACGGTGCTGGTCACGGGAGGTACTGACCCGGCGTCCGGCCGCGGTGGGCGACCGAGCGTTGAGATCGGGCGGCGTACGACTCATCGGTGTTCAATTGTGCGTCCACCCACCGGAGTTGGCGGACCGTCCGGACCGGGCCACCGGTTGCCCGGGGCCCTGTCATGCCGTACGCGGGGCCTGACAGAACCCTCACCATGCCGCACCGGGCACTGTCGACGCAATTCCCCGTTGCGTGGCGGATGTCACATTCACCGCACCGGGGTTCTCCGGACAGAAAGCACTCGATGTGATGAAACGGGCGGAGGCCCGCTCCGTCAGGAGCGGGCCCCACGCCCGTAATTGACCTTATTGTCCGACTATGCCCGGAACGCTCCGGTCACGGGTGGATGTCCTCCAGCATCTCGGTGACCAGCGCCGCGATCGGCGAACGCTCGGAGCGGGTGAGCGTGATGTGCGCGAAGAGCGGATGCCCCTTCAGCTTCTCCACCACCGCCACCACGCCGTCGTACCGGCCGACCCGGAGGTTGTCCCGCTGCGCCACGTCGTGGGTGAGCACCACCCGGGAGCCCTGACCGATCCGGGACAGCACCGTCAGCAGGACGTTCCGCTCCAGCGACTGCGCCTCGTCCACGATCACGAAGGCGTCGTGCAGGGAGCGCCCGCGGATGTGGGTCAGCGGCAGGACCTCCAGCATTCCCCGGGAGATGACCTCCTCGATCACGTCCGGGGTGGTGACGGCGGAGAGGGTGTCGAAGACCGCCTGCGCCCAGGGGCTCATCTTCTCCGTCTCGGAGCCCGGCAGATAGCCGAGCTCCTGGCCGCCGACCGCGTACAGCGGCCGGAAGACCATCACCTTGCGGTGCTGCCGCCGCTCCAGCACGGCCTCCAGACCTGCGCACAGGGCCAGCGCGGACTTCCCGGTGCCGGCCCGGCCGCCCATCGAGACGATGCCGACCTCCGGGTCGAGCAGCAGGTCCAGCGCGACCCGCTGCTCGGCACTGCGCCCGCGGAGCCCGAAGGCCTCGCGCTCCCCGCGCACCAGGCGGACCCGGCCGTCGCCGGTGACCCGGCCGAGTGCCCGGCCGCGCTCGGAGCTGAGCACCAGTCCGGTGTGGACGGGCAGCTCGGCAGCCCCCTCGACCGCCACCGTGGCGTCGTGGCCGGCCGCGAACAGCGCGTCCACGTCGTCCGCCGGGACGTGCAGTTCGGCCATGCCCGTCCAGCCCGAGGTGACCGCCAGCTCGGCCCGGTACTCCTCGGCGAGGAGCCCGACCGAGCTCGCCTTGATCCGCAGGGGGAGGTCCTTGGAGACGACGGTGACGTCGTACCCCTCGGCCTGCAGGTTCCGGGCGACCGCCAGGATCCGGGTGTCCGCCTCGCCGCCGCCGGCCCGGTAGCCGACCGGCAGTATCGACAGGTCCGAGTGGTTGAGCTCGACCCGGATCGTCCCGCCGAGCTCGCCGACGGGGATCGGCTCGTCGAGCCGGCCGAAGCGGATGCGGTAGTCGTCGAGGAGTCGCAGCGCCTGGCGGGCGAAGTAGCCCAGCTCCGGATGGTGCCGCTTGGCCTCCAGCTCGGTGACGACCACCACCGGAAGGACGACCTCGTGCTCCTCGAAGCGGGTCATGGCGAGGGGGTCCGCCAGGAGCACGCTGGTGTCGAGAACGTACGTGCGCCGGTCTGGTGTCCGGCGGCTCTTGGAACTGACCACTAGGCCTCCAGAGCGGATGACCCTGCGTCATCCGCGGCAAGCCGGCCCCCGCTGCCCCGGTGGCCTCGGGGCCGGTCTGACCGGAGTATTCCCAGGCGAGGGGCGGTGCATTCGCGTCCCCGGCGAACTGACGGATCATTGCCGGTGAACGTTTGGCCTCACGCCCCGCCCGGGTACTCCAGCCCTACTGGACGCAGATCGGCCCGCGGGCGCAGTGCGCCGCGGGGCCGGTGGGGCGGGAGGGGTCTCCCGGAGGGGGGTCTCCCGGTGGGGCGGAAGGAGCCTCAGAGACCCATCCGCCGGTTCCGCTGCTCGTACGCGCGCAGGGCGCGCAGGAAGTCGACCTTCCGGAAGGCCGGCCAGTACGCCTCGCAGAAGTAGAACTCGCTGTGCGCGCTCTGCCAGAGCAGGAAGCCCGAGAGCCGCTGCTCGCCCGAGGTGCGGATGACCAGGTCCGGATCGGGCTGGCCCTTGGTGTAGAGGTGCTCGGCGATGTGCTCGACGTCGAGGATCTCGGCCAGCTCCTCGATCGAGGTGCCGCGCCCGGCGTGCTCCTGGAGCAACGAGCGGACGGCGTCCGCGATCTCGTGCCGGCCGCCGTAGCCGACGGCGACGTTGACCGTGATCCCGTCGATCCCCGCGGTCTCCTCGGCGGCCCGCTTGAGCACGTCGGCGGTGTGCTGCGGCAGCAGGTCCAGCGCGCCGACCGGGTTGACCCGCCACCGGCGGGCGGCGGCCAGGCCGGTGACGGCGTCCTCGATGATCCCGAGCAACGGGACCAGCTCGTCCGCGGGCCGGGAGAGGTTGTCGGTGGAGAGCATCCACAGGGTGACGACCTTGACGTGCGTCTCGTCGCACCAGCCGAGGAACTCGCTGATCTTGTCGGCTCCGCGCTGGTGGCCGTAGGCGGTGGAGCCGCCGGTGGCCTTCGCCCAGCGGCGGTTCCCGTCGAGGATCACGCCGATGTGGTGCGGGGTGCGGGCGAGGTGCACCTCGACCCGGCGACCGTAGAGGCCGTACATACCGTCCAGCAGGGTGCGCAGCCCCGGCGTGCGTTCGACGACATCGCGCAGACCCATGGTTTTCGGCCCCTCCGTAACTCTTCACCGGGGTGCGTCACAACCCCGGGCGCAGCCTACTCCCGCCCGGACGAGCTGGGTAAAGCCGCAGGTAGCGGTCAGGTCACGGTCCTGTGCGGACTCTGTCGCGACCGGTGCGGCAGCCGTGGCCGGAAGACGTCCGTCGGGCGGCCGCCCCTCTCCACGGGGGAGACGGCTACGGAACGGTATCCGGTTCCTTAAGGAATCCGTAAGCCGACCGTTCCGTCCTTGACGGCCGGCAATGGTCTAGTCCAGCTTTTGACCGAGGCGGAAGAGCACCCGGACTCCCGCCCGCCAAGGCACCACTGCGGATGCATGCCCTCCCCCACACGCGGCCGCCGCGCCCCCCACCGCGGCGGCCGCTCCTTCCCCAGGAGCCCACCTCCATGGCCCGTACGCAGAACCAGCCCGCGCACCGGCGCCGGCGCAGCCCCCTGCCGGCCCTCGCCGCCGGCGCCACCGCTCTCGCCCTGGCCGGCAGCGGCCTGGCCCTCCTCGCCGGCGGCGCCACCGCCGCCGCCGGAAACCTGGTCACCAACGGCGGATTCGACGGCGGCTCGCTCGCCGGCTGGTCCTGCACCGGCGCCGCGACCACCGTCGCGGCCCCGGTCCACTCCGGGACCGGCGCGCTCCAGGCCACCCCGGGCGCCGGCGACACCGCCGAGTGCACCCAGACCGTCAGCGTGCTGCCCAACAGCAGCTACACGCTGAGCGCGTGGGTCCAGGGCCCGTACGTCTACCTCGGCGCGCGGGGCACCGGCGGCGCCGAGCCGAGCACCTGGTCGAACCAGAACACCTGGAACCAGCTCTCCTCGACCTTCACCACCGGCGCCAACACCACCAGCATCACGGTGTACCTGCACGGCTGGTACGGCCAGAGCGCCTACCTCGCCGACGACGTCGTGCTGAGCGGCCCCGGCGGCACCTCCACCCCGAGCCCCACCGCGACGCCGACCCCCACCCCGACCGCGACGGCCACCGCGACCGCCACGCCCACGCCCACCGCGACCCCGACCGCGACGCCCACCCGGACCGCCACCCCGACGCCCACGGCGACCGCCACCGGCACCACCCCGCCGGCCACCGGCCTGCCCAAGCACGTGGTCACCGGCTACTGGCACAACTTCGACAACGGCGCGACCGTCCAGAAGCTCGGCGACGTCCAGAGCGCCTACGACATCATCGCGGTCTCCTTCGCCGACGCGGTGCCCACCAGGACCGGCGCGATCAGCTTCACCCTGGACCCGGCGCTCTCCAAGGCCCTCGGCGGCTACACCGACGCACAGTTCCGCGCCGACGTGAAGGCCAAGCAGGCGGCCGGCAAGAAGGTCGTCCTGTCGATCGGCGGCCAGAACGGCGCGATCACCGTCGGCGACGCCACCGCGGCCGCCGCGTTCGTGGACAGCGCCTCCGCGATCATCAAGGACTACGGCTTCGACGGCATCGACGTCGACCTGGAGAACGGCGTCAACCCGACCCACCTCGGCAACGCGCTGCACGGCCTGCAGGCCAAGGTCGGCCCGGGCTTCGTCCTGACGATGGCCCCGGAGACCATCGGGATGTACAGCACCGCCGGCGCCTACTTCCAGCTCGCGCTGAACACCAAGGACATCCTGACCGTCGTCAACACCCAGTTCTACAACTCGGGCGGCATGAACGGCTGCGACGGCAAGGTCTACAACCAGGGCACCATCGACTTCATCACCTCCCAGGTCTGCACGCACATCCAGGGCGGCCTGCGGCCCGACCAGGTCGGCATCGGCGTCCCGGCCTCCAGCCGGGCGGCCGGTGGCGGCTACGTCTCGCCGAGCGTGGTGAACAACGCGCTGGACTGCCTGGCCACCGGCCGCAACTGCGGGAGCTTCGTCCCGCCGGCCAAGTGGCCGACCATCCGCGGCGCGATGACCTGGTCGACCAACTGGGACGCCAACAACGGGAACGCGTTCTCCGCCGCGGTCGGCCCGTTCGTCCACCAGATGCCGTAACTCCCCACGGTGCGCGGCTCCTTGAGGGTGGGGCCGGCGCACCCGCGGCGGGCCCGCCGTATCCCACCGGTACGGCGGGCCCGTTCGTGTCCCGGGGGGCCGGTCGCGCCCGGCCACCGCCGGCCCCCGGCGCTACTGCGCCAGCACCGCGGCGGTCGCGCCGAGCAGCAGGAAGGGGCCCATCGGCAGGTCGAGCCCGCGCACCGGCCGGCGGCGCAGCACGGCCGCGACGGCCAGCCCGACCGACCAGAGTCCGGCCAGCACCGCGGCCGCGAACAGCCCCCCGAACGCGGCCGACCAGCCGTAGCGGCCGAGCAGTGCGCCGAGGCCGAGCGCCAGCACGGTGTCCCCGGGGCCCATCAGCCCGAACCAGGCGGGCAGTTCGAACAGCGCGGCGGCGGTGAGGGCCACCAGCAGGCAGCGCAGCAGGACGCCGGGGCTGCCGCCGGCCAGCTCCAGGACCACCAGCAGCAGCGCCAGCCCCGCCGCCAGCGTCCAGCTCAGCGCGTACGGCAGCCGGCGCACCCGGGCGTCGGTGAAGCCGAGCACCACGCCCGGCCCGGCCGCCCAGAGCAGCAGGACCGCGTCGGCCGGGTGCGCCGCCGAGAGCGCGGCCGCCACCGCCAGAGCGGTCACCGCCTCGACCTGCCCGGCGCCCGGGCCCAGCCGCTCCCGGCAGCCCGGGCAACGGCCGGTCGGCGGCAGCCCGCGGAGCTCCCGGTCACAGGCCGGGCAGCGGGTGCGCCACGGCTCGCCCTCGGGCACGGCGTACCGCACCACCAGCCCGCGCAGGGCCGGTGCCACCAGCACTCCGGCCAGCACCGCCCCGAGTACGGCGACGATCACAGCACCCCTCCCGCCACCTTCGGGCCGCCCGCGAGGGAACCGGCCCGCTGTCGTCCTCGTCCGAGCGTTGGGGCAGTCCGATCGATCTCGTAGGTTCGGCGCGCGCGGTTGCGTGCGCCGGGCGGAATCGGCCGGACCGGACCCGGACGGCGCCCGGCGACCCGGGTGCCGCACCGACCACATCATCCACGGGGAACCCATCTTGACGAAGACCCAGACGGTCCTGCGCGCCGCTGTCCCGGCCGCGGCGCTGGCCATGCTGCTGACGGCCTGCGGGCCGGAGAACGACACACCGGCCGCCCCGGGGGCGGCGGGCGCCGGGGACGCGACCGCCCCCGCCCCCGCCACCGCCCCGGCCACCACGGAGCCCCCGGCGGCCGGCGGCTCGGCGGGCACGGGCGGCACGGGCAGCACGGGCGCGGCCGCCGGCGGCACCGGCGGCGCGGGCGCGGGCACCGCCCCCTCGGCCACCACCAGCGGCAACCCGATCGGCGGTGCGAGCGGCGGCAGCGGCAAGGTCGGTTTCGGCAACCCGCTGGCGCTCACCGCCACCGGCAGCTACCAGGGCAAGACCAAGGCCGACGTCACACCGGTCTCGGTGGTCAAGGGCACCGCGGCCGAGATCGCGCCGTTCCACTTCAAGCCCGCCGACCTGGAGGGCCGGACGCCGTACTACGTCACGGTGTCGTTCACCAACCGCACCGGCGCCCCGCTGACCGACGAGTACTTCATGATGCGGTTCAAGGTGAACACGGACGCCAGGGCGACGGGCATCCTCCCGGCCCCGACGATCATGAAGTCGATCCCGCAGTGCGACGCGGGCAAGAAGCCCGGCACCCTGGCGGACGGCCAGAGCCAGCAGCAGTGTGCTGTCTATCTCGTTCCGACCGCCACCCCGCCGCAGTTCCTCTCCTTCGGCAGCGTTCTGGACACCGAGCCGCTGGTCTGGAAGGTCGGCTGACGGCCCCGCCTGCCGATCGAAGGCAGGCTTTCGGGGCGGTCCGACGCGCGCCCCGGTGCGCGCGCGGAACCGCCCCGGTCTGCCCCTAAAGTAGGCAGGCATGCAGGTCATCCAGTCCAGCAAGCTCGCCAACGTCTGCTACGACATCCGCGGCCCGGTGCTCGACGAGGCGATGCGGCTGGAGGAGCAGGGCCACCGCATCCTGAAGCTCAACACCGGCAACCCCGCCGTGTTCGGCTTCGAGGCGCCGCCGGAGATCCTCCAGGACGTCCTGCGCAATCTCGCGTCCGCGCACGGCTACGGAGACTCCAAGGGCCTGCTCTCCGCCCGCCGCGCCGTGGTGATGCACTACGAGGAGCGCGGGCTGCACGGGCTCACCGTCGAGGACGTCTTCCTCGGCAACGGCGTCTCCGAGCTGATCCAGCTGGCCATGACGGCGCTGCTGGACGACGGCGACGAGGTGCTCGTCCCCGCGCCGGACTACCCGCTTTGGACCGCCTCCGTCTCGCTGGCCGGCGGCACCGCCGTGCACTACCGCTGCGACGAGCAGTCGGAGTGGTACCCGGACCTCGCCGACATCGAGGCCAAGGTCACCGACCGGACCAGGGCGCTCGTGGTGATCAACCCGAACAACCCGACCGGCGCGGTCTACCCGCGCGAGGTCCTGGAGGGGCTGGTCGAGATCGCCCGCCGGCACAAGCTGGTGGTCTACGCGGACGAGATCTACGACAAGATCCTCTACGACGACGCCGAGCACGTCCCGCTGGCCACCCTGGCGCCCGACCTCTTCTGCGTCACCTTCAACGGCCTCTCCAAGGCCTACCGGGTCGCGGGCTTCCGCTCCGGCTGGATGGTGCTCTCCGGCGACCGGAACCGGGCCCGCAGCTACATCGAGGGCCTGACCGTGCTCGCCTCGATGCGCCTGTGCGCCAACATGCCGGCCCAGCACGCAGTGGCCGCGGCGCTCGGCGGCCGGCAGTCCATCCGGGACCTGGTGCTGCCCGGCGGTCGGCTGCTGGAGTCCCGGGACGCCGCCTACCGGCTGCTCAACGAGATCCCGGGCGTGAGCTGCGTGAAGCCCAAGGGCGCGCTCTACGCCTTCCCCCGGCTGGACCCGAAGGTCTACAAGATCAAGGACGACGCCCAGATGGTGCTCGACCTGCTGCGGGCCGAGCGGATCCTGCTGGTCCAGGGCACCGGGTTCAACTGGCCCGAGCCGGACCACTTCCGGCTGGTCACCCTGCCCCGGGCCGAGGAGATCACCGACGCCGTGACCCGGATCGGCGCCTTCCTCGGCGGCTACACCCAGCCCTGACGGCGGGCGGACGTACGAGACGCGGAGGCCACCGGAACCGTCCGGAGGCCTCCCCGGGAACTTCCGGGAGCTCCCGCGGACTTCCGCGGACTTCCGCGGACTTCCGCGGACTTCCGCGGACTTCCGCGGATTCCCGCGGATTCCCGCGAACGACTACGGCCGGAGCCCCGGTCGCCGGACGATCTCCTTGGTCGGGGAAAGATCGTCCAGCAGGGCTCCGGCCGTCCTGTCACCCGGTCGGCGCGCGATTCGTGCCACGCGCCGACCGTTCGCCGGCTGAGGCTCAGGCTCAGCCGAGGCGGGCGACGAGGTTTCGGTACTCGTCCCACAGCTCGGTCGGCGTGTGGTCGCCGAAGAGCTCCAGGTGGGCGGGGACGAGTGCGGCTTCCTGGCGCCAGATGTCGGCGTCCACGGTGAAGAGCAGCTCACGGTCGGCCTCGGAGAGCTCCAGGCCGTCCAGGTCGAAGCCGTCGACGGACGGCAGCACGCCGATCGGGGTCTCGACGCCCTTGCCGTGGCCCTCCAGCCGCTCGACGATCCACTTCAGCACGCGGCTGTTCTCGCCGTAGCCGGGCCAGACGAACTTGCCCTCGGCGTTCTTGCGGAACCAGTTCACGTAGTAGATCTTCGGCAGCTTGCCGGGGTCCGCCTGGGCGCCGATCTTCAGCCAGTGGGCGAAGTAGTCGCCCATGTTGTAGCCGCAGAAGGGGAGCATCGCGAACGGGTCGCGACGCAGCTCGCCGACGGTGCCCTCGGCGGCGGCGGTCTTCTCGGAGGCGATGTTCGCGCCCAGGAAGACGCCGTGCTGCCAGTCGAAGGACTCCGTCACCAGCGGGACGGCGGTGGCACGGCGGCCGCCGAACAGGATGGCCGAGATCGGCACACCCGCCTGGTCCTCCCACTCGGGGGCGATGGTCGGGCACTGCGCCGCCGGGACGGCGAAGCGGGCGTTCGGGTGGGCGGCCGGGGTGCCGGACTCCGGGGTCCAGTCGTTGCCGCGCCAGTCGGTGAGGTGGGCCGGCGGCTCGTCGGTGAGGCCCTCCCACCAGACATCGCCGTCGTCGGTGAGGGCGACGTTGGTGAAGACCGTGTTGCCCCAGAGGGTGTCGATGGCGTTGGCGTTGGTGTCCACGCCGGTGCCGGGGGCGACGCCGAAGAAGCCGGCCTCGGGGTTGATGGCGTACAGGCGGCCGTCGGCGCCGAAGCGCATCCAGGCGATGTCGTCGCCGATCGTCTCGACCTTCCAGCCCGGGATGGTCGGCTGGAGCATGGCCAGGTTGGTCTTGCCGCAGGCCGACGGGAAGGCGGCCGCGACGTACTTGGCCTCGCCGGACGGCGGGGTGAGCTTCAGGATGAGCATGTGCTCGGCCAGCCAGCCCTCGTCCCGGGCCATCGTCGAGGCGATGCGCAGCGCGTAGCACTTCTTGCCGAGCAGGGCATTGCCGCCGTAGCCCGAGCCGAAGGACCAGATCTCCCGGGTCTCCGGGAAGTGCGAGATGTACTTGGTGCTGTTGCACGGCCACGGCACGTCCGCCTGACCCTCGCCGAGCGGGGCGCCGACGGTGTGCACGGCCTTGACGAAGTCGCCGTCCTCGCCGAGCTGGTCCAGCACGGCCCGGCCCATGCGGGTCATCACGCGCATCGACACGGCGACGTAGGCGGAGTCGGTGATCTCGACGCCGTACGCGGCCAGCGGGGAGCCCACCGGGCCCATCGAGAAGGGCACCACGTACATGGTGCGTCCCTTCATCGCGCCGCGGAACAGGCCCTTCTCGCCCTGGAAGATCTCCCGCATCTCGGCGGGGGCCTTCCAGTTGTTGGTCGGGCCGGCGTCCTTCTCCTGCTCGGAGCAGATGTACGTGCGGTCCTCCACGCGCGCCACGTCCGTGGGGTCCGAGGCGGCGTAGTAGGAGTTGGGGCGCTTCTCCTCGTTCAGCTTCTTGAAGGTGCCCTGAGCCACCAGCAGGTCCGCGAGGCGCTGGTACTCCTCCTCGGACCCGTCGCACCACTCGATGCGGTCGGGCTGGGTGAGCTCCGCGATCTCGCTCACCCAGGCAAGCAGACGCTTGTGGCGGGTGGGCGCGAGGTTCTCGTTCGACACGATCGCTCCTTCACGCCATCTCGGCGAGGAGACGGCGTAGCGGGGGTTTGAGGGTGCTTGCAGCGTAGCTCCGGCCTCCAGCCCCGAATACGGCGCATCGGTGAAATTGACGCATCTTTTACTACAGGCTGTCTTATTACTAGTTGGTAACCGGGCGCTTTCGGCCGAGCCCCACCCCGTCGACCACCACTTCGATTACTCCAAAACGTCCAAGTAGTGATGATCGCCACTTCCTACGAGCCGGTAACCTACGGAGCCGTAGGTAGCGGATAGCATGCTCGGCATGACTGCTGAGCTCCTGGAGAGCACGGAGAGCAACGAGAGCACGGAGAGTGCGGAGAAGCCGAAGTGGCGCGGCTGGCTGCACGCCGGGATGTTCCCCGCCACGGTGGCCGCCGGGATCGTGCTGATCTGCCTGGCCGACTCCACGCCCGCCAAGATCGCCTGCGCGATCTACTCCGCCAGCGCCTGGCTGCTGTTCGGGGTCAGTGCGGTCTACCACCGCTTCACCTGGGGACCGCGCGGCGACGCGGTGCTGCGCCGGCTCGACCACGCGAACATCTTCCTGATCATCGCGGGCACCTACACCCCGTTCACGATCCTGCTGCTGGAAGGCGCCGCGCAGCAGGTGCTGCTCTGGGCGGTCTGGGGCGGCGCGCTGGCCGGGATCGCGTTCCGGGTGTTCTGGGTGGGGGCGCCGCGCTGGCTGTACACACCGGTGTACATCGCGCTGGGCTGGGCCGCTGCGTTCTTCCTGCCGGACTTCCTGCGCACCGGCGGTGTCGCGGTCCTGGTGCTGATGATCGTGGGCGGCGTGCTCTACAGCGTCGGCGGAGTGGTCTACGGGCTCAAGCGGCCCAACCCGTCACCGCGCTGGTTCGGCTTCCACGAGGTGTTCCACGCCTTCACCCTCGGGGCCTTCATCGTGCAGTACGTCGGCGTCTCACTGGTGGCGTACAGCGCGGCCAGCTGAGCCCTGCGCCCCGTGACGGGCGGTCGGCCGGTCCAGTGACCGGGCGGCCGCCCGTTCCGCTGTCCACTCCCGGGCGGGACGACACTCCTGGCCGCCGAGGTCGGGGCCGGAGCGGTCGGGGCCGGCGAGGTCGCGGCCGGGAAGCTCGCGGGCGGGCGCTTCGCGGCGGGGCCGGTCACGGCCGGGGAGCTCACGGGCGGGGAGCTGACGGCCGGGGTACCCCTGGAGGTGGCGGTCGCGGCCCGCACCGTCATGGCCCGAAAGCCCCGCATCCCGGTGCGCATCCCGGTGCGCCTCCCGGCGCTCCGCCCGGGGACCCGGCCGCGGGAGGGCACGCGCCCGCCGCGCGTCCAACGCCTCGCGCGCCCGACGGCAGCGCTCGCAGTGCGCCGCGTCCGGGGCGCCGCCCGCCCCTTGGTGGCCGCGCGGCACCGCCGGTCGGTGGAGCCGCCGCCAGCGCCGGCCGACGTGGACCATCAGCAGCAGCACCTCGACCCCGGCGACCACCAGCACCAGCGCGGCACCGTTGATCAGATAGGCCGCGACCACGGCCAGCGCCGAGGCCAACACCACTGCCGCGCCCCAGACCTGGGCGGTCGACTCCCTGTCGGCCATTCGGTATCCCCTTCCTGCGCCGGGCTCGTGGTCGGCTCCTGCCGCCCCACCCCTTCCCCGCTCTCGGCACGCGGCGGCCTGCAACTGACCGATTGCCACATCGTATCTACCGACAGTCACCCGGAGCCGCCCCGAAGCGGCGAACGACAGATCAACGTTGCGTCAATTCCCCGTGCGGAACCCTCACTTCCAGGACACATCACCGAGCGTCACCGGAACGCCACCGCTCACTCCATTGACGGTGACCTTCTTTTGGGAGTTACTGTCATTTGAAAGGAACTTCCCACTCGTACTCCCGGCTCCCGGAGGTTGCCGTGCCGACCATCCCTGCCCAAGCCCCGTCCGGACCCGACCCACGGCGCTGGCTGGCGCTGGTCGCCGTCGCGCTCAGCGCCCTGGTGATCAGCTTCGACATGACGATCCTGAACGTCGCCCTGCCCACGCTGGCCTCCCAACTGCAGGCCACCACCGGCCAGCAGCAGTGGATCGTCGACTCGTACACGGTCCTCTTCGCCGCCGCGATGCTGCCCGCCGGCCTGATCGGCGACCGGTTCGGGCGCCGCCGGACGCTCACCGCCGGTCTCGCCCTGTTCGCCCTCGCCTCCGCCGTCGGCATGCTCGCCGACAGCCCCGGCACCGTGGTCGCCGCCCGGGGCGCGATGGGCCTGGCCGGCGCCCTGGTCATGCCGATGTCCCTGGCGGTGATCCCCGGGCTCTTCCCCGCCGCGGAGCAGCGCCGCGCGACCGCCGTCCTGTCCACGGCGCTCGCCGCCGGCGCCCCGCTCGGACCGCTGATCGGCGGCTTCCTGCTCCAACACCTCTGGTGGGGCTCCGTCTTCGCGATCAACATCCCGCTGACCGCCGTCGGCATCGTCGCCTGCGTGCTGCTGCTCCCGGAGACGCGCACCCCCGCCGCACCCGGGCTCGACCTGCTCGGCGCCGCGCTCGGCGCGGGCGGGCTGGCGGCGCTCACCTTCGGCATCATCGAGATCCCCGAGCGCGGCTGGGCCGATCCGCTGGTGCTCGGGACGCTCGGCGGCTCGCTGGCCGCCCTCACCGCCCTGGTACTGCGCAGCCGCCGGCAGCAGGACCCGATGCTCGACCTGGCCCTGCTCGCCGCCCCGGCCTTCCGCTGGTCCGCGGCGGCCGCGACGCTGGTCTCGCTGGTGCTGTTCGGCGCCTTCTTCGTACTGCCGCTCTACTTCCAGAGCGTGCTCGGTGCCGACGCCTTCGGCACCGGCCTGCGGATGATGCCGATGATGCTCGGACTGATGGTGGCCGCGAAGCTCAGCGACCGACTCGTCGCCCGGGCCGGCCCGCGCGCGGTGATCACCCTCGGGCTGGCCCTGCTGGCCGCCGCCCTGCTGCTCGGCAGCCGGACCGGGACCTCCGACGGCTACGCTCTGGCGGCGGTCTGGCTCGTCCTGCTCGGCCTGGGCATGGGCCTGGCGCTGATCACCGCCCAGGCCACCGCCATGCTGACCCTGCCGCCCGCCCGGGCCGGCGTCGGCTCCGGACTGCTCCAGACGCTTCGTCAGGTCGGCGGTGCGATCGGCGTGGCCGTCTTCGGCAGCCTGCTGGCCGGCTCGTACCGGAGCGCGCTGGAGACCTCGGTCCTCCCGGCGGACGCCGCGCACCAGGCCGAGCAGTCGGTGGTCGCCGCCGACGCGGTGGCCGCCGCCACCGGGGACCGGGCGCTGGCCACGGCCGCGCACACCGCCTACGTGCACGGCATGACGGTGGTGCTGCTGGCCGCCGGGGTGATCGCGGCGCTGTCCGCGGTCCTGGTCGCGCTGCGGATGCCCGCCGCGGAAGCGCGCGCGGGCGTCGAGGCCGGTGCGGGTGCTGCGGACACGGCGGGTGCCGAAACCGATCCGGGTGCCGAAACCGGTCCGGGTGCCGAAACCGGTGCGGGCGCCGAGGCCGGTGCGGGCGCTGCGGACGCCGTCGGGGCCGGTGCCGGGGGCGATGCCGGCCGGCTCTCGGGGAACGCCGCCGCGCCGGCGGCCGATCACCGATAATCGAAGGTATGAGCGCAGCGCGGCCGACAGCGGCACCCCCGGTATCCGCGGCAGGACCGACGACCGATCCGCTCCAGGCGATCCTGGAGGAGCCGCTGTCGCTGCGGGAGCGGAAGAAGCTGAAGACCCGCCAGGCGATCCGCCGCGAGGCGTACCGGCTGATCGCCGAGCAGGGGTACGAGAACACCACCGTGGAGCAGATCGCCGCCGCGGCCGAGGTCTCGCAGTCCACCTTCTTCCGGTACTTCGCCACCAAGGAGGACCTGGTCCTCACCGACGAGTACGACCCGGCGCTGGTCGCCGCGCTGCTCGCGCGCCCGGCGGACGAACCGTTTCTGCGCTCCTGCCGCGAGGCGCTCATCGGGCTGATCCGCGAACTGCTCCAGCACGAGCGCGAGGAACTGCTGACCCGGATGCGGCTGGTCAACGACGTCCCGGCGCTGCGCGCCCGGATGCACGAACCCGCCAACGACCCGCAGCAGCTCTACCTCGCCGTGCTGACCCGGCGGGCCGGCGTGGCGGAGCCGACGTTCGAGATGCGGATCACCGCCGCCGCGATCGGCGCGGCCACCACCGAGACGGTGCTGCGGTGGGCGGACGGCGGCGGCAGGCAGGACTTCGCGGAGCTGGTCGACCACACCTTCGCACTGCTGGAGCACGGCTTCACGGGCGTGTAGGCCCGGTCCGACCGGGCCCCCGCGCAGGGCGGGGCCCGGCGCCGCCGCGCGCCGGACCTCGCCCCGCCGGTCGGTGGGCACCCAGCCTCGCCGGGCGCCCACCGCCGCCCGGCCGCTACCCGAGCCGGGCTCCCGTCCGCCGCCGCAGAGCCGCCGCCCCGCCCGCCAGCGCGGTGACGCCCAGGGCCGCGGCCACCGTGGCCGGCAGCACCGCACCGGCGCCACCGGCGCCCGCCGCCTCCGCGGACTGCCCGGGCTGCACGGACTGCCCGGGCTGCACGGACTGCTGCGGCCGGGCGGTGGCTTCCGGCTGGTAACCGCCGCCCTTCCCCGCCCGGTCGTACGCCGAGCCGGGCAGCTTGTCCCCGTACCGCTGCCGGACGAGCTGCTGGTACGCCGCCAGGCTCACCCCCGACGCGCCCACCGAGCGCTGCGCCTCGTCGGACAGCGGGAGCACCCGGCCGTCCCGCAGCACGTACCAGGCGTTGAGCTGCGGCTCGCGGAACGCCGTCCCGCCACCGCTGTCGGCCGCCCGAGCCGCGTAGTCGCTCTCGTCGCCGCCCGAGGCGATGTTGACGACCTGCCAGGTGCCGCCCCGCTCGACCGTCCAGACCGAGGCGGTCTGCCCGTCCGCCGAGACGGCCTTGCTGGCCACGAACTCGGCCCTCGCCACCGGCGCGCCCGGAGTCCCGGCCACGAAGGCCGCGTCCAGGGTGTAGACCGGCACGGTGTCGCCCGCGAGCCGCGGGGCGGCTGCCTGCGCCGCCCGGGCCTCCTCGGCCGCCCCGACGGTCAGGCGGCCGTTCGGCGGGACGCCCTTGCGGGCGAAGAAGTGGCCCAACCGGTCCATGACCGCCGGGCTCTGGGCCGCGCCGCGGGCCTGCGCCAGCTCCGCGGCGGTGACCGGCGCGGGGGTGCCGGCGGGAGCACCGGCCCGGTCGTCGGCGTGGGCGGCCGGAGACGCGGCCAGGCCGAGACCGGTGACGAGCAGGAGGCCGGCGGCGGCCTTACGGATGCTGGTCATGGTCGCCCCTCACGCGCCGATCCGGTACAGGGAGTGGGTCCAGGAGAACGTGCCGTTGGACACGTAGTAGTTGTAGTCCGCCCAGTTGTAGCGGTAGTTGGACGGCCACGGGTCACCCCAGTAGACCCAGTTGTTCGAGGTGTCGTAGCCGTAGACCACGTGCATGTGGCCGCCGCCCGAGCTCCACTGGATCCGGGTCTCGATCGGCCGGTCGGCGTTCACCTCGGTCTGCACGGTGCTGTAGCGCAGGTACCCGTTGACGTACGAGCCCGGGTTGATGCCGATCCAGCTGAGGCCGTTCTGCACGTCGCCGAGCGTGGCCTGGTCGTTGGGGCAGCTCGAGTTGATCGCCCGGCCGAACGCGGCGTTGCAGAACTGGTTCTGGCTGTAGGAGTAGCCGAACCAGGTGGCGATCGTGTTGCCGCTCGCCGCCCAGCACCAGTTGCTCTGCTGTTGCTGCTGCATGGTGATGTTGAGCTTCTTGTACGTACCGGCCAGGTCGGCGGTGCTGCCCGCCGCGGCCGCCGGCCGCACCGGGGCGGACGGCGCGGACCTGACGGAGAGGGCGGACGGCGCGCCGTTGGGGGCGGCGGAGGCCGGGGCGGCGGCCGCGACGCCGAGCGCCGGGCCGAGCACGCCGAGCGCGAGCACCGAGACCGCGCGGCGCAGGCGTATCCGTGGAACTGACATGGGGGCGTTCCTCCTTGCGCAGGCAGAGGAGTGGAGATGTGTGGGGGTGCGGTCCGGATCGCGCCATGAGCATCACTCCGTTGACAGAGTCTGGTCAACGGCCCTCGCGGCCCCCGTTCCCGGGTGTGAACGCCACCACCCGGATGTGAACGGCGCCCCGCAAACCCCGGCGCCCCCAGGCGCCACCGGTGACAAACCGCCCTCCGCATGTGAATATTCACGACCGGACGAACCGGTGCCCGCCCCGCTCGACACGAGGAGGCCGCCATGCAGCGGACCGACCAGGCCGACCTCGCCACCGTCCTGCGCACCGGGCCCTTCCACCTCGCCCTGCGCACCGCCATCGCCGCCCGCGGCCTGGCCCTGCACCGGGTGCGCCAGCACCTCGCCCAGCGCGGCGTCCACGTCGGCCTGACCAGCCTCAGCTACTGGCAGCAGGGCCGCCGCCGCCCCGAACGGGCCGAATCCCTGCGCGCGGTGGCCGCGTTGGAGGAGGTCCTGGACCTCCCCGAGCACTCCCTCACCCGGCTGCTCGGCCCGCGCCGGGCCACCCCCGCCGACCCGGCCGGCCCACCCGTGCGCCCCTACCGGGACCTCATCGTCCCGGCCGCCGCGGTCGACGACCTGCTCGCCACCATCGCCGGTCCCCGGGACACCGGCCTGCACACCATCACCCACATCGAGCGGGTCCGGATCGGTGCCGACCGGCGGATGGTCCGCCGCGACTCCCAGCACGCCCTGCGCGCCCACCGCGACGGCATCGACCGCTACCTGGCCATCTACCAGGGCGACCCCGGCTGCGACATCACCCGGGTCGGCGTCCGCGCCGAGGAGAACTGCCGCCCCGGTCGGATCCGCCGCGACGCCGCCCACGACCTCCTCGTCGTCGAGCTCCTGCTCGACCGGCGACTCCGCGCCGGCGACACCCACCTGCTCGGCTACGGCTTCGACGACGCCCCCTCACCGGGGCCCAGCAGCGAGTACGTGCGCGGCTTCAACTCCGGCGCCGGCCAGTACGTCCTCCAGGTCACCTTCCACCCGGCCGCCCTCCCGGTCCGCTGCCACCGCTTCGCCCTCCGCTCCCCCGGCGAGAAGCCCTACGAGACGGAGGAGCTGACCCTGGACGGCCACCACTGCGTCCATCTGGTCGGCACGGCCCTGCAGCCCTGCCTGCTGGGGATCCGGTGGGACTGGGAGTAGCAGCGGGAGCGGCGTCGCCGGCCCGCCCGGGCGACCGCCGGCCGGTGGCCGATCGGCCGCCCCGGGCCGGCCACTACCCCTGCGCGCCGCCCGGGTCCGTCCGCGCACCGAGCCGCTCAGCCAGCGTCGCCGGATCGGTGGTCGGCGCGTCACAGGCGAAGTGCCGGCAGACGTACGCGGCGGGCGCGTCGTCGACCAGCGGCCGGCCGGCCAACAGCGGCACCTCGTCCGACGCCGCGCCCGGCCCGCCGACCGCGACCACCGCCCCGGGCGCGGTGCCCAGCAGCGCGGCCCGGTGCAGCGCGGCCGTGGCCGGCGTCCCGGCCGGGCCGATCACCGCGACCTCGCGCGGCCCGTCGGCCAGCGCCTCGGCGACGGCCAGGCCCCAGCCGATGAACCGCGGCGCCCGGCCGGCCAGCGCCCCGACGATGCCGAGCGCCCGCTCGGCGGCCGTGCGGTGGCGCGCCGAACCGGTGTACGCGGCGTAGGTGAGCAGGGCCCCGGCGGCGGCGGTCCAACCGGACGGGGTGGCGTTGTCGGTCGGGTCCTGCGGCCGCCGGATCAGCTCCTCGGCGTCGTCCGCGGTGTCGTACAGCGCTCCGGAGGCCTCGTCGGCGAAGTGCTTGAGCACCGTGTCGAGCAGCCCGCCGGCGAGCTGCAGCCACTCGGCCTCGCCGGTGACGGCGAAGAGCGCGAGGAACCCCTCGGCGGTGTCGGCGTAGTCCTCCAGGACACCGGCGTTCGCGCCGGCCCGGCCGTCCCGGGAGGTGCGCAGCAGCCGGCCGTCGGGGGTGAGGTGGACGGCGAGCAGCAGGTCGGCGGCGCGCTCGGCGGCCTCGACCAGGTCGGGCCGGTCGAGCAGCGCACCGGTCTCGGCGAGCGCGGCGATGGCGAGCCCGTTCCAGGCGGCGACCACCTTGTCGTCGCGCGCGGGCGCCGGCCGGGCGGCCCGCGCCTCGAAGAGCCTGGCCCGGACGCGCTCGTGGGCCTCGGGGTCCTCGGGGTCGGCCGGCAGCTGCAGCACCGAGGCGCCGTGCTCGAACGTCCCGGCCGCGGTCACCTCGAAGAGCTCGGCGGCGTACCGGCCGTCCTCCTCCCCCAGCACCTCGGCCAGTTGCTCGGGCGTCCAGGCGTAGTACGCGCCCTCGGCCTGCTCGCCGCTGGCCGGGTCCAGGCTGTCCGCGTCCAGGGCCGAGGCGAACGCCCCCTCCGGGGTGCGCAGTTCGCGCAGCAGGAAGTCGGCGGTGGAGAGCGCCACCCGGCGGGCGAGCGGGGAGCCGGTGGACCGCCACAGGTGCAGGTACGCGCGGAGCAGCAGCGCGTTGTCGTAGAGCATCTTCTCGAAGTGCGGCACCACCCAGCCGGCGTCCACCGCGTAGCGGGCGAAGCCGCCCCCGAGCTGGTCGTGGATGCCGCCGCGGGCCATCGCCTCGGCGGTCCGCCCGGCCATCTCCAGCGCGGCCTCGGAGCCGGTCCGCGCGTGGTGGCGCAGCAGGTACTCGATCACCATGGCCGGCGGGAACTTGGGCGCGCCGCCGAAGCCGCCGCGCCGGGTGTCGAACTCCCGGCTGAGGGCAACCAGCGCCTGGTGCAGGTCGGCCTCGGCGGGGGGCTGGTGCAGGCCGGCACCCACCCCGTAGACCGACGCGCGCTCGGCCAGGTCGGCCCGGATCCGGGCGGCGACCTCGCCGACCTCCCCGCGCCGGTCACGCCAGGCCGCGTCCACACCCTCCAGCACCTGCCGGAAGGACGGCATCCCGTGCCGGGGCTCGGGCGGGAAGTACGTTCCGAAGTAGAACGGGTCCTTGTCGGGGGTGAGGAAGACCGTCATGGGCCAGCCGCCCTGCCCGGTCGCCGCCTGCACGGCCTCCATGTAGACGGCGTCGACGTCCGGGCGCTCCTCCCGGTCGACCTTGACCGCGACGAACCGCTCGTTGGCGTACGCGGCCAGCTCTTCGTCCTCGAAGGACTCGTGCGCCATCACGTGGCACCAGTGGATTACCAGAAGCATAAGTGGCAGGACGCATAGCCCACACTCAAGAGAATGGGCACGTCCCGCCGCTTGGCTTCATTGATCGCCTCCTCTCCCCATGGCCACCAATCCACCGGATTGGAGGCGTGCTGGAGCAGGTACGGCGACGTCGCGTCAGCGAGTCGGTTCATGTCGCCATCGTCCCACGACCGGAAGCATCCACCTATGCCATCCGCGCGGTCGCTCCGAGCGTCCGAAGGGCCGCGAGTCCGGCCGCCCGCGCGGCCGAAGCACTCGCACCGCAGGCGCGCAAGGTCTCCGGCGCCTCGGGAGCACCCACTGCGCGACGTCGACGTGGCTGGGACGAGACGAGGCCAGAGAGGCTCCGTACGGCCGGGTGCGTTGTCGTGCGGTGTGTGTTGTCATGCGATGCCGAAAGGCCCGCACTGGCATGTAAGCAGTGCGAGCCCCTCGCTGCCCGGCGGGTGCCGTGGCGGTACTACAGCGGGCGAATGTTCTCGGCCTGCGGGCCCTTCTGGCCCTGCGTGACGTCGAACTCGACCTTCTGGCCCTCGAGCAGTTCACGGAAGCCGTTGGCCTGGATGTTCGAGAAGTGGGCGAAGACGTCGGGGCCGCCACCGTCCTGCTCGATGAAGCCGAAGCCCTTCTCCGAGTTGAACCACTTCACAGTGCCATTAGCCATAAAATAATCTCCTTCAAGGGGCAGTCCGAAGCACGCGGATCGCGGACTTCGAGTACGCCGCATGGAGAACCCGCCCGGGGAAGAGCCGGGGGAACAAAAATGCGCCCGCCACACAGGCAGGCGCACACAAAGTTCATGGGAACCACTACTGCAACTGGTACGACTCTAGCAGGCCGGCGCCCGAAACGGGGGGATCTTTCACCTCCGGCCCTGCGGGAACCCGGCCTCCACGTGCTGGCCCCCGGTCCTGGAGGGGCGCCAAGTCCCTTGAGCGGTATGCCTTTTGAACCTGGGCCCGGGCAGGAAGCGGCCTGGTCCTCGCGGCGAGGCGTGCGAGGGGGCGGTGCGCATCCGGCACCGGAGGCGCCTACGGGACCACCGCAGGCGCCGATGCGCACCGACAATCCCACGCGATGCGGAGGGTATCCATTTCGCGCCTTCCGGCGCACACTGGCGGTAATGACAAATTACGCAGCACCTCGCCGCCCCATGCCCACCAGTCCCTTCAAGCGCCGGGCGGAGGAAGTGCCGCGCAAGCACTTCGCCGTCGGTGACCGCGTCACCCACGACGGATTCGGCCTCGGCCGGGTCATCGGCGTCGAAGGCGGTGGCGACATCGCAGTCCTCGTCGACTTCGGATCGCGTCAGGAACGCCTCACTCAGCCGTACACCGCGATGTACAGGCTCTGACCCCGGCCGTGCCGGTCCGATTGGCTCAGGACCCGTGAGCCAGGGCGCCGACGCTCCGTCCGGAGGGAGACCTGCGGACTTGGTATGCGCGGACGAGCGCAGATCGATGACCGGCGGGCAGCGACGGCAGAGCCCTGCGATGCGGCCGCCCGGCGGGCCTGCGGGTCCACCACCGGCACCACCGGCGCCGGCATCCGATCTCGGCCCCCCTGAGCAGGGCGCGTGGGCACGGCGTCAGCTGGGGTGGTCGCGGCGGAGTTCGGCGTTGATGCGCAGGGCCTCTTCGAGCTGGTCTTCGAGGATGATGATGCGGCACGCCGCGTCGAGGGGGGTGCCCTGGTCGACGATCTCGCGGGCACGGGCGGCGATGCGCAGCTGGTAGCGGGAGTAGCGGCGGTGGCCGCCGGCTGAGCGCTGCGGGGTGATCAGCTTGGCCTCGTCGAGGCTGCGGAGGAAGCCGGGGGTCGTGCCCAGGATCTCTGCGGCCCGGCCCATGGTGTAGGCGGGGTAGTCGTCGTCGTCGAACTTGCTCTCTGCGCTCACTGGGTCCTTTTTCGAGTCCGGGGCGTGGGTGGCCTGTTCCACCGGCACCTTCCTTCCTGGGAAACGGGTCGAGGGCCCCGGCGCGCTGTGCGCCGGGGCCCAGGGGTACAAGGCTTCACTTCACCTACTGCACTACTGCTGCCGACCGTCGGGTCGGCCTGTAGTGTCCGCATCGCCCAGGGGATGGGCGGGATGCGGGGATCGCGTATGCGTGACCGAGAACCACCTCTTCCATGACGTTCCATGACGATGGGTACTGCGGTGACCGCCCGGCAGTGAACGTGCGCCGGGGCGGGCGATCCGGCTGGGTGAACCCTTCCCTTCTCCTCTGTCGTGCATGGTGCGAACTGCTGGGTACTACGGACTGCTGGCGACACCCGTCCTGCTGGTACTGCGGGTACTGCGCGGGGCGAACCTCCGGTGCTGCTGGAGGCTCGACTCCCCGGGTGCTGCCGGTACTGCGTTCCTGCACGTGCGCGACCGCCACCGCCTCGGACCCCACGCACAACCGGGCCCGACGCGCCTGGCAGGTCACCCGCCCCCGCCGGACCCCGACCATCACCGGGCCCCGCGGACTGACGACCTGCACGCCTCATGCGTCACTGCTGTACTGCCCGGGCAGTTCGTGTCTGCCCGTCCTACAGTCCTGCTCTTCCAACACCAGGAACACTACACAGACCGCCGGGCAATGTCTACTCTCGCCGCAGCAGGTTTTCCCACGGGGGCGGATCACTAACGGTCGGAGCCGTCCGGGCCGGCGGCGTGCGGATGCTGCGACAGGGCATCACGCAGGGCATAGAGGTCGGCGACCGTGGCCTGTTCGGCCAGGCGCGCCAGCAGCCGGCGCAGGACCCTGTCGTCTCCGTCCCGGACGGCCTCCACGATTCCGGTCACCACGGAGCCATCGGGACTCGGGGGGTGCTGGCGCATTCTCCTGTCTCCTTCCCATCCAGCAGCTGCGCGTCCTGCCCCGCGGGGCCGGGAGCGCGGGTCGGTCGGGAGAGTACCCCCGCTTGTCGACGGCCCGACGCCGCAGGCGCCGAACGGGGGGCGGCGCCGCAACGAAGACCGCGCCCGCCACCCGCCCCGACGGGAGTGGCCACACCCGCCGCCGGATATCTCTCCCGGCCGCATGACATTTCTTCCCGTACTCCGATCACCGCTACGGAATCGGCGCGGATGGGCGCGGCCCACAGGTGTCGGCGCGCGACACGCCACGGCCGGAGTCCGTTCGAGGGCGGTCGTGCGCGTGTTCTGCGGCGGGAACTATCCTCTGGGGGCATGTCGAACCCTGATGCGCTGCTCGTCGAGATCGCCGCCATGGTGGAGTCCGAGCACAGCAACCAGATGCCCCTGACCGTGGTCGTTCCGGGCGCGGTCATCACCGGGCGCCTGGCGCCGGAGAGCCTGTGGCACGAGCGGGTCGCCGAGGTCCTGATGGCCTCCGACCGCTTGAAGCCCTTCGCCGCACTGTTCTCCGACCCCGCCGGCCGCGGCACCGGCGATATCGGCGAGGGCACCTCGCACCCAGCCCGGCCGACGCACCTGCACCTGCACGTCGCCCGCATCCTGCAAGGCAGCTACGGGCTGCCGCACACCGGAGGCATGTACCGCATCTCCATCGCCGACATCAGCAGCTGGACGGTGGGCGACCTCAGCTACACCGACCAATGACCCGTCCCCCCGGGGTCGCCGGCGCCCGTGCGTCGTCGTCGCCGCCTGCGCCGGACGGGGACACCGGTCCACCGGGTCGGCATGCTGCAGGGGGGAGGGCGAGGTCGCGTCCGCGAGACGGTTCGGCACGCCCCCGTCCTTGCGCATCGCGGCGCGGACGGGGGCGCGGTGTCACTCCTTCGGCGCCTCGGGCTCCTCGACGAAGTCCACCTTCTTGAACTGGCGGTTCATGTCCGCCTTGACCGCCGCCCCCGCCCCGACCAGGGCCATGTCTGCCGCCCATCGAGCCACCGCCGCCTCCAGGGAGTCCTGAGGGAGAATTTGCTTCTGAGGGGGTTCGAACCACGCGTTGATCGCCGAGCGCCCCCGCTGTACCGCTCCGGGGACCATGTGCCCGTACACCTCCAGCGTAATCTTCACGGTGGCGTGTCCCATCCACGTCGACACGGTCACCGGGTTCTCGCCCGCCCCGAGGTTGACCGACGCGTAGGTGTGGCGGAGGCAGTGGAATCCGTGCTCGCGGGTGTCGCCGTACGTCTTCGCCGGCCGCCGCCAGCTCACGTCTGGCAACGTCGCCAGGTCCAGCCGCTGGACGATGCCAGCGTGTTCCAGCGCGGGCTTCCAGTAGCTCGTGTTGAAAACGCCGGGAAGGACTGGCGTGCCCTTCTCCGCCAGGACGATGAGCCGAGCTGTACGGGGCTTGCGCTGCTTCGCTTCCTGCTCAGTCGCCGGCTCCTCTGGGTCCTGCCAAGGCAGCGTGATCTGAACGGGCGGGTAGGACGCGATGTGTGCCCGGATGCGGGCCGCCACGTTCGGCGCCACCGGCACCCGGCGTGTCTTCTTGCCCTTCGGAAGGCAGAAGTAGGGACGCCCGCGCTCGTCGAACCGCAGCTGGCGCTGGATGAACACCTCTTCGGCATCCCAGTCGAAATCCTCTGCTGCCAGGCCGAGCGCCTCACCCTGCCGCAGCCCGAGACCGACGCCCAGGTCGACCATCACCCTGTAGCGGTCGGCCAGGCCGGCACGGATCGCGTCGACGGTCTCTTTCGACCAGGCCTTCGCCTTCCGGCCTTCCTCTGGGGTCGGCTTGAGCTCGCTGTGCTCACGGCACGGGTTCTCAACGATCCGCTTCGCCTTGCGCGCAGTCTCCAGGATGGTGCTCAGGTGCGCCCAGATCGCCTGAGCAGAGGTCACGCCCACCCTGGTGAGCAGGTCGGCCTTCCATTCCTTCAGCGCTTCGTAGTCGATCTCCAGGAGCTGCAGGTGCCCGAGGTAGGGGATGATGTGCCGCCACACTCTGCTCTTAACCGACGCGCGGGACGAGACCGGATACGCGGCGCTCGGCCACCACTTCTGGACGATGTAGTCCTCCAGGAGGATCTGACCGTCGCGCGGGTCGACGAATCGACCCTCTGACTTCTTCGTCGTGGCCTGAGCGAGCCAGATCTTGGCATCGCCCGAGGCGTGGAACGAGCGCGAGCGCACGCCCGGGATGCCGGCGACCTTGTAGCGCTTCCCCTTGCCCCATAGCGCGGTGCGTTCGCGCTTACCTGTCGCGGGGTTCGGCCGCTTCTTCAGCCAGCGATCTTCGATGTACCCAGCCACCGGGCGCCCCCCTCCAGGTCGGCGATGCGGGCCCGCAGGACCCAGGTGGTGACGCTCAGTTCGGCGGCCAGCTCGGCCTCGCTGGTGGCCCACTGCCGGGCCGCACAGAAGTCGGACAGCGCGATCAGCTTGCGGCTGGCCCTCAGGTCGGCACGGCGCTCGGCACGCATGCCGTCCCCACGGCCGCAACCGGTGTCCCCTGCGAGAATGTGCTCGACTTCGTGCGCGAGGACGCACCGTTCCTCGGTCGGGCTCAGCCCCTTGGCGATGATGACGACGCGCTGTGCGGGGGCCCATGCGCCCCATGTGTCCCGCAGCCAGTACCGGATGACGGGTATGCCCATCTGCTCCAGCGCGGCGTGCGGATCGTACGACAGCCCAGCTACTTCGGCGGCGGCTGCGGGCATGCCTCTCCCCCTGAATCCTGACGTGTGGGAGGCATGCCGGAGGTTGAATTCTGGCATATGCGCGTGGGGAAACGTGAGGAAATATGCACGTTAAGTGATGCGCGTCGCGGGTATGGCAGGGAGTTACGGTCTCTGCTGGTTGCGCGTGTACTCCTCCAGCGCCTGCCGGATCCGCTCCTGGTCGTCCTCGGGCACGCCGGGGTCGCCCTCGTCCCAGCCGTGCGGCCGGTACGCGGCCAGGCCGAACGTGCTCTGCGCCGCCGACCTGGCCGCGCCACCCTGCGGCACGGACTGGAGCAGGCGGTCCGCGACGTCCTCAAGCAGATCGCGAAGCGCCGGATCGCCGCCGGCCGCGACGGCCGCACGCGCGAACCGGCCGACAGCCGGAAACAGCTCGGCAGGAGAAGCGCCGGGCCCGGACAGGGCGCCGAAGACGTTCGGCCTAGCCGCCTCCGGGACCTCGGCTGACTCAGCAGCGGCATCGCCGAGTGGCCGCCGCCCACATAGCAGGTCCTCAACCACGCCACGCGCCCAGCCAAAGTACCGGGCAACCGCGTAGTAGCCGTCGGGGATCCGGCCGGGGGCTGGACGCCGACCGCGCTCGTAGTGGCTGATCGTCTTCCGGTCGAGGCCCGTGAGGTCCGCCAGCTGCTGCTGGCTGAGCTTCCGCGCCGTGCGCTCTGCGCGGATCTCGTGCCCCAGTTCCGCCCAGTCGGGATCGCGCTCGGACATGGCCGCCCTCGGTTTCCTCTAGTTGGACAACGTTAGGCAACAGTCTCGCAGACCGCCCCTGCCCCCGCGAAGTCGGGTTCCCGCCATTTCCCCAGGTGGGAAGCCTTGCTCCGCTTCATTCCCCACCATGCCTTGCCATTGCCCATGATTGCCCATACAGTTGCCCATGTGAGAGCGCACGGACCGAACATCCGAAGCAAGCGCGAACGGCAGGGCTATGGCCTGCGGCGGTTCGCCGCCCTGGTCGATGTCTCACCTGCGCACCTGTCCCGAATTGAGCGCGGACAACGCGGCGCCCAGCCCGAGGTGATCCAGCGGATCGCCAGGGGGCTCGGCGTCGAAATCACCGACATTGCCGATCTGTCAGCATGAGAAATGAGGGGAAACAATGGCCAACGCCGTGCAGGAGCCCGCGACGATGTCGCCCCTGCTGACCCTGGAGGAGGCGGCGGCGTACATCGGCCGCACCCCGAAGGGGCTGCGTCGACTCCGCGAGCGGCGGAGCGGGCCGCCCGGCTTCCGGGTCGAGGGCCGCGTCATGTACCGACTCACCGCCCTGAACGACTACCTCGCCGCGTGCGAGGCCCGCGACAGCCGATCGAACCCGGCGCTGGACCCCACCCGGCGCGCCCCCGAGCCGCGACGTATCCGTCGGCCGGCCGCCGCCTGACCCACCCACAGACATGGGTCGGCCCCCGCCCGGTGGCACCCGGACGAAGGCCATCGGCCCACCGATCAACCCGAAAGGAGGTAGGCCATGTTGAAGCCTACCGACATCCTCACCGTCTCCGACATCACCGAGGTGACCGGCGTCGCCGACGTCGTCATCGCTGGCACCCCCCTCTGGGTGTCCCCGGGACAGACCCCGGCCGGCCGCTACTGGACGCTGTGGACCCCCATGCACCTGCTGGCCGGAATGGTCGTGGAGCTGAAGGACGGCACGTTCAACGCCGAAACCCTCGCCGGCGCCACGCACACCGAGACCGCCCAGGACGCCGCGCTGGTGATCGCCGCCGCGGTCCACGCCCCCACCCCGAAGGGCGCCGACAAGTGATCGCCCCCGACGACACGGGCTGCGCGACCTGCGGACGGCCCAGCCGCGACCACATCAAGGGCTGGATGCCCGGCCCGGGCTGGCACACCTACCAGGCCCCGACCGCCGAGCAGATCCGCGCCCGCCTCCGCTTCCCCCTCCAGCGCACCACCAGCACCGAGGAGTCCTGATGCTCGCCGCCTTCCTGCGCCGCCGCCAGCCCGAGGCCGCCGACCCGGCCACCGCGATCCGCCTCCTGAAGGCCGACCGGGCCCGCGACCGCGAGCACATCCTCCGCCTGGAGGCGATGCTCCGGACCGAGGCCCGCCGCGCCGAGGCCGCCGAGCAGGCCCTCGACGAGTTCCGCACCGCCATCCGGGACGGCCACGCGGCCGTCATCGCCGACAACGCCCGGCTGCGGCGCGAGGTCGAGCTGGTCCGTCGGGACCGCGAGAGCGCCCTCCGCCAGCTCGACGACGCCCTCGGCTACGACGCCAAGACCCTCGCCACCATCGCCGCGGGCGGCACCCGGGCGGCGGCGTGATCGCCACCGGCAACGACGAGCAGTCCCGCCAGCTCGCCGAGCTGATCGGCCAGTTCATCGTCAACGCCGCCAACCACTCGCCCAGATCGTTGCAGACCGCCATCGGGCCGTCCGAGATCGGCGAGCCGTGCGAGCGCAAGCTCAGCTACAAGCTGCTCGCCTGGCCAACCGCCGCCGGCGAGCGCGAGCCCATCGCACCCGTCATCGGAACCGGTTTCCACTCCTGGATGGAGGCCCAGTTCACGGCCCGAAACACCGGCGGCCGCTACAAGATCGAGGAGAAGGTCACCGTACGGGACAGCCCGATTGAGTCGGCCCGGGTCCGCGGCAGCAGCGACCTGTACGACCGGACGACCTGCACGAACTACGACTGGAAGCTCGTCGGGAAGTCGTCGCTGGAGAAGTACCGGAGGCACGGGCCCGGCGCCCAGTACCGCGTCCAGGCCCATCTCTACGGCCTCGGCCAAGAGAACGCCGGCGAGACCCCGCGGCGCGTCGCGATCGTCTTCGTGGCCCGCTACCACGAGCTGATCATCCACGTCTGGTCCGAGCCGTACGACCGGCAGGTCGCCCTGGACGCCCTCGACCGGCTCGACCGGATCCGTCAGCGCGTCCTCGACCTCAACCCGGAGGCCAACCCGGGCACCTGGGCTGAGATCCCGATGGCCGACGACGCGAAGTGCCGGTTCTGCGACTGGTTGCTGCCTGGCAGCACCGACCTCTCCAAGGGCTGCCCCGGCACCGCGAGCACGTCCACCCGCACCGGCTTCGAGGGGCTGATCGCGTGACCGAGCAGCAGCCCCGCTGCCAGGCATGCGGCCACCCGGCCTTCCTCAAGGGCTCCCACGGCGTCCCGCCCAGCCAGTGGCGGCACCGCTGCCTCGTCGATGGGTGTCCGTGCGCCCCCGACAACTGCCGCCCCGACCAGGGCGGGACCGCAACCAGCAAGGAGAGCAACAGCATGAGCACCCCCAGCGCCGACGACTTCCTCATGGGAGGCGGTGGCGCGCCCACCGCCAAGTTCGACACCCGCGGCGTCACCGTCGGCGGCCGCATCACCGAGCCGCCCACCGTCCAGCAGCAGCGCGACATCCAGACGGGCGAGAAGAAGTTCTGGTCGGACGGCAACCCGATGATGCAGCTCGTCGTCACCGTCCAGACCGATCGCCGCGACCCGGCCATCCCCGACGACGACGGCCGGCGCCGCCTGTTCGTCAAGGGCCAGATGAAGCAGGCCGTCCAGGAGGCGGTGAAGGCGTCCGGCGCCCGCGGCCTGGAGGTCGGCGGCCACCTGTCCGTCACCTACACGCACGACGGCGAGGCCAAGCAGCGCGGGTTCTCGCCGCCCAAGCAGTACCGCGCCCAGTACACCCCGGCTGCCTCCGCCGAGCTGCACGCCCAGGACCCGGCGGCCGCGTACTCCATGCCGGCCGCGCCGCCCGCGGCCGTGCCGGGCCTCACGCCCGAGCAGATCGCCGCCGCGGCCGCCAACCCCGCCACCGCCGCGTTGCTCGCCCAGATGCAGGCCCAGCAGGCCGCCCCCGCCCCGCAGACCGGCACCGTGCCGCCGTTCTGATCCCGCCCGCTCCGTCCGGCGCCGCAGGCCCCCGCCCGGCGCCGGGCGGCACCACCAGCCCGACCGGACCCAGCCGGCGCCCCGGGAGCAACGCCCGGGTCGGGCACCACGCACCGCCAACCCCCGACCGAGGAGCACAGCTTGAGCACCACGCCACCGCCGGACACGCTCGCCGCAGCGCTCGCCTGGCACGCCGCCGGCGCCAGCGTCGTCCGGGTGGCGCTCGACGGCACAAAGCGACCCCTCGGCGACTGGAAGGGCGCACAGTCCGTCCGCGCCACCGAGGACCAGATCCGCACCTGGTTCGCCGACGGACACCCCGGCCTCGGAGTCGTCATGGGTGCCGTCTCCGGCGGCTTGGAGATGTTCGAGTTCGAGGGCCGCGCCGTCGAGGAGGGCCTCGCCGCGCAGTACAACGAGATCGTGGAAGCGTCCGGCCTTGCCGAGGTCTGGAACGCCGTGAAGTGCGGCTACACCGACCGGTCACCCAGCGGCGGTTTCCACGTCGTCTGGCGAGTGGTCAACGGGCCCGTGGCGGGGAACACGAAGCTTGCCGCGCGTCCGGCCCGACCCGAGGAACTCACCGACCGGGAGCGCCAGGTGCTCGCCGAGCGCCCTGGCAAGATCTTCCAGCGGGATCTGATCGAGACCCGCGGCGACGGCGGTCAGTCGGTCATGGCCCCCTCGCATGGACCGGTGCATGACACCGGGCTGCCGTACGTGCTGCTGGCCGGCGGCCCGTCCACCGTCGCCGTCATCAACGCGGACGAGCGGGACGCGCTGCTGGAGATCGCGCGCATGCTCGACCAGATGCCCGCCGTCGAGCCCGCGCCGGCGCCGCTGCCCGGCCCGCGCGAACCCCGTTGGGACGACGGCGGCATCAGCCCGGGCGACGACTTCGAGGCCCGCACCCCGTGGGCCGACATCCTCACCCCGCACGGCTGGACCCACATCGTCACCCAGGGCCGCACCGCCTACTGGCGGCGCCCCGGCAAGACGCTCGGCGTCTCCGCCACCACCGGCCACGACCCCGCACGCGACCGGCTGTACGTCTTCACCTCCAGCACCGAGTTCGACCCGGAGCGGCCGTATACCAAGTTCGGCGCCTACGCGCTGCTGGAGCACCGCGGCGACCACTCCGCGGCCGCCAAGGAGCTCCGTCGCCGCGGATACGGCTCCCGCCCTCAGCACCTGCGGCCCGTTCCCGCCGCCGTACCTTCGCCGGCTGCCGCAGAGCCAAATGGCACCGGCCGGACCGCGCTCGCAGTCGCGGCCCCGCCCGTCGACGGAACCGCTGCCCTCAGCATCACCGAGCCCACCCCCCGCCGCGGCACCTGGCCCGGCTCCTTCACCGACGACGGCAACGCCGTCCTGTTCGCCGACCAGCACCACCACCAGCTCCGGTACGTCCCCGAGCGCGGCATGTGGCTGCGCTGGGACACCCACCGCTGGGTCTGGGACGAGCTGGGCGCCACCATCGAGCTCGCCCGCGACCTCGTCCGCGACCTCGACCCCGAAGACTTCCGCGCCGACGAGGACCTGCTCAAGGCCGCCCGCCGACACCGCTCCAGCAGCCTCTCTCGGCGCGGCATCACCGCCTGCCTCGGCCTCGCGCAATCCGACCGGCGCATCGCCACCTCGGCCGGCCACCTCGACGCCGCCCCCCGACACCTCAACACCCCCGGCGGCATCGTCGACCTGCAGCGCGGCATCACCCTGCCGTCCGACCCGGCCGCCCTCCACAGCCGCTCCACCACCGTCACACCCGACCCCACCCTGCCGACGCCCCGCTGGAACACCTTCCTCAATGACACCTTCGCCGCCGACCGCGACCTCATCGGCTTCGTCCAGCGCCTCACCGGCTACTCGGCGTCCGCCGACACCGGCAGCCACGTCCTGCCGTTCCTGTTCGGCGCCGGCCAGAACGGCAAGTCCGTCCTGATGGACGTCCTCCAGATGCTCCTCGGCGACTACGCGGCGCCCGCCCCGGCCGGCTTCCTCATGGTCGGCCGCCAAGAGCACTCCGAAGAGATGGCGCGGCTCCAGGGCCTGCGCCTGGTCGTCGCCTCCGAGGTCAACCAGGACGCCCGCTTCGACGAGGCGAAGATGAAAGAGCTCACCGGCGGCGACAGCATCACCGCCCGCTACATGCACCGCTCGTTCTTCACCTTCAAGCCCACCCACCACCTCTGGCTGATGGCCAACCACCAGCCGCGGGTGAAGGGCGGCGGAAACTCCTTCTGGCGCCGGCTGCGGCTCGTCCCCTTCACCCAGGTCGTCCCCGAAGAGAGGAAGATCACCGGTCTCGCCCAGCTCCTCGTCGCCGAGGAAGGCCCCGGCATCCTCGCGTGGATCGTCCAGGGCGCCGTCGCATACTTCGCGGGCGGCCTGGCCGAGCCTGCCATGGTGCGGGCCGCCACGCAGGCCTACGCCGCCGAGGAAGACCACATCGGCCGGTTCCTGGAGGACTGCTGCCTGCTCGGCGGCGCCGGCTCAGTCCGCACCGAGGCCGGGAAGCTCAGGGCGGCGTACGAGATGTGGTGCCAGAGCGAAGGCGAGCGCGCCCTCGACGCCCGGATGCTCGGTCGCGAGCTGAAGGGGCGGGGAATTACCCGCAGGCCCTCCAACGGCCGCTACTTCTACGACGGGCTGGCCCTCACGACCGATGAGGTCGCCGACTTCCTGGGGGGCCGGTGAACGCCAGCAGTGCCGTTAGCAGTGCCGTTGAAGTGCCGTTGAAAGTGCCGTTGAAATCGGTGCATCGTCGCAGTTCAGGGGCCATCAGTGCCATCAGTGCCGTTGAAAGCCCATTGCACTCTCACACGCGCACACGCACACGCGCATTGAGAACTAATTTGCAGGCAACGGCACTAACGGCACTGAACGGCACTGGAACCCCGTCTGACCTGCGAAGACAGGGCAGTGCCGTTAACGGCACTGCAACGGCACTGCCATGACCGCCCACCAAGTCCCCGCCTGGCTTGCCGACCGGAACCCGACCAGCGACCGGGCGCGCGTCGAGCAGTGCCGCACCTGCCAGCAGCCGGTGATCCGGGCCCTCGTCGGCCGGATCGGCGCCATCGACATCCGCGTCGACCCCGCCCCGGTCGGGCACGTCGAGGAGATCGCCGCCCGGCTCGCCGGCCGCTGGACCTACTGCCTGCAGATCCGCCCACACCTCCCGGCCCGCCTGCTCGACCGCCACCAGTGGCACATCGCCGGCGGCCGCTGCACCCACCTCGTCCTCGCCCAGCACGACTGTCCCGGCCGCCGCCCGGCCGGACCGATTCAGGAGGCACTGCTTTGAGCGCCAGCAAGAGGAAGGGCTCCACCTGGGAGCGCGCCATCACCGAGTACCTGCGTACCGTCGGCTGGCCGCACGCCGAACGTCGGCTCGCCGGGGCCGCCCAGGACCGCGGCGACATCGCCGGCATCCCCGGCGTCGTCATCGAGGCGAAGAACACCGCCCGCCTGTCGCTCGGCGAGTGGATCGCCGAGGCCGAGGTCGAGCGTGTCCACGACGGCGCGTGGCTCGGCGTCGTCTGGCACAAGCGCCGCGGCAAGGCAAGCGCGGGCGACGGCTACGTGACCATGACCGGCCAGCAGTTCGCCCGCCTGCTCGCTATGGCCACCGTCCCCGCCTCCGCGCAGCCCCCACAGTGACGCCGCCCTACACCTGCGGCCAGCTGGTCCGCGCCGACGGCGACGTGCACTGCGGTCTCCCGGCCCGCCTCTACCCGGCCGGCTGGCTTTGTGGCCCGCACGCCCCCGCCAACCAGCCGAAGCGTCCCGCACCGACGTACACCACCGCAGAGAAGGAGCCGAGATGATCCCGCGCCTCGACGTCGACGGCCGGCTGCCGTGCCAGGACAGCCCCGACCTGTTCGGCGGCCGCGAAGGCGAGCGGCCCGGCAGCGACGCCTACAAGCGCCGCGTCCGCGCCGCCCAGCTCATCTGCGGCCACTGCCCCATCCGCCTCGCCTGCCGCGACCTGGGCCGCGGACTCCAGGAACGGGACGTGTGGGGCGGCGAGGACGACAAGCGCCGCGCCGCTGCGGGCACCCCGCCCAGGCGCCGGTCGCCGAGCAACGCCCAGCTTCGCGGCCGCCGCCCCGCCGCCTGACCACCCACCAGGAGACCACCGTGACCCAGCCCATCATGTGCGCCGTCTGCCGCACCGCCATCGAGTGGATCGACTGCCCCACCGGCGGCTGGTGGAGGCACGGCCAGCACCCCGCCGACAACCACGACGCCTTCCCGCCGTATGGCGGCCACGACTCGTCGTGCGCCTACGTCGGCGGCATCAGCAGCCGCTGCACCTGCACCGCCGCCGTCCCGTCTGCCTGAGGACCCGCCATGACCCAGCCCTACCCGCACCGGCTCCGCCTCCACGGCGGCCGCAACACCCACGCCGCCCGGCCCGTCAACGGCAACCCGGACAAGCTCGTCACCGCCTGCGGATACCTCGCCGGCCCGAAAGACCACCGCCATCCCGACGACGCGCCCATCACCTGCCGAGCCACCGCCTGCCAGATCGCCACCGAGGAGACCGCCCGATGAGCACCCAGCCCCAGCCCGACGCGCCCCTCGACCTCAACGCTATCCAGGCGGACGCCGACCTGATCGACCTCATCCAGGCCGAGGCCGACAACGACCCGCTGATCTTCCGCGCCAACTACGACCTGCACGCCGTCCGCCTGCTGCCCATTGCCCACCGCCTGCTCGACCGGGTCCGGGAGCTGGAGGCCGAGGTTGAGCGGCTGAGCGTCGAGCGGGACCAGTTCGCCGACCGCGTCGACGCCCTCACCGCCGTTTGCAAGAGCAACCAGCAGGCCTACCGCGGCGCCGTCGAGGACTGCCAGCGGCTCGCCGCCGAGAATGACGAGCTTCGCCGCCAGCTCGCCGAGCGGCCGAACTGGCCCGCGCACTTCGGCACCCCGCACGCCAGCATCGGCGACGCCGTCGGCCACGCGATGGCCCACAACGCCCGACTCGCCGCCACCGTCCGGAACGCCCAGGACGGCCCGCAGCGGCCCGCCTGACGGCCGCACAGCGCGGGACCGGACCCACGGAGCGCCGCGCCCGCGACAAGCCCCCAGAAGCCCCGCCACGCCACACACCATGGGAGCACCCGATGGCCACTGCCACCACCCCGACCGACCTCCTCGCCGACGCCGAACACACGCTCACCGCCGCCCGCGCAGCCCAAGCCATTTGCGACGCCCATCCCGACCTGCCCGTCAACCGGATCCACGCCGTCGGCATCGACGGCCACGACAACATCGGCCCGCTGCTGGAGTTCCTCCTCGACGACGGCTCGATCACCGAGCTGACCGCCTGGGCTCAGACGCACGGCGTCGAGGTCACCATCGAGCCGTTCCTGCACTCCACCCAGCACCGCGCGAAGACCACGGTCGACGGTGTCGCGGTCTGGGCCACCACCTACGTCGACGACGAGGACGACGTCGACGACGAGGACTGACCTGCCCCCCCGGCGGCCGGCACCCACCGGCCGCCCCGCCCCACCACACGCACCCACCATGGAGACCCGCATGACCGACCACCAGTTCGCCCTCGGCGACCGCGTCCGCACCCGCATCGACCTCGACGACGCCGACTGGGCGCCCGAGCAGCCCGCCGTCCCCGCCGGCGCCCTCGGCACCGTCGACTCCGTCCACTACGACCAGTTCACCGGCCGGGTCATCAGCTACGGCGTGATGCTCGACGCCTCGGTGGACCGCCTGTCCGCGTCGATGGACGCCGACGAGATCGAGGCCGCGGGGGAGGGCCGGTGACCAGCCAGCAGCCCCTCCGCGACCGCATCGCCGCCGCCATGCGAACCACCGTGATCCCCGGATACCCGACCAGCTATCTGGACACGGCCGAGCACGGCAGCTACCCGTGGTGCCCTCAGGGATGCGCTCCGGCCCACCAGCACCGGCTACCGGCTCGTCCGCGACGTCGAGGCCCCGCGGTGAGCGCCGCCTGGATCGCCGCCGGGATCGTCGCCTTCATCGTCCTGCTGTGGGCCGCCATCCTCCTCGGCCACCGCAGCCAACAGCCCCCGGCCAGCCCCCGCCCGTACGTACCGCCGCCCATCACAGACGCCTACGTCGACGCACAGATCACCGTCCTCGAACGGAACTGGAAGGAGCCCCAGCCGTGAGCCGACCGCCCAGCACCCCGAATTCCGACCCCGGCACCCCCCTCACCGAGCGCGAGCTCCAAGTTCTCCGCCTCACCGCCAACGGCCACACCACCGCCTACATCGCCCACATCCTCGGCCTCTCCCGCGGCACCGTCACCAACATCCGCACCACCACCCACCGCAAGCTCGGCGCCCGCGACACCGCGCACTCCATCGGCCTCGCGATCATCACCCGTCAGCTCCATCCCCGCGAGGTCCACCCCGTCCACTCGCTCACCATCACTCGGAGCGCCGCATGATCCCCGACCAGGAGACCTACCAGCAGCAGCTGATCCGCATGCGGGACGAGGCTGTCACCCGCGCCACGAAAGCCGAAGCCAACCTTCGCGCCGCCGAGGACGAGCTCAAGCTCTGGCGCCAGCAGGGCCGCCGCGCAGACCGGTACCGCGCCGCCTGGCAGTCCGCCCTGCGCCGGGCCACCGCCGCGGAGGCCGAGGCCCAGCGGCAGCACGCCGACTGCGCCTCGGCCGAGGCCCGCATCGCCGCCGCGCACCGGTTCGCCGACGAGATGGCCACCTACTGCTCACCTCACGGTGTGGCCAGCCTGTACGCCGACCGCCTCCGCGCCGTCCTCGACGGGGCCCAGCCGTGACCTGCCCCGACGATCTGTGGGACGGCTGGGAGCAGGAGCCCTGTCTGTTCGACGACCCGGACGGCGAGTACGACCTCACCCCCACCTACCCGCCCTGGTGGCGCCGCCCCTGGCCCGTATGGCGCGAGACCGCCAGCACCGCCTCCCTGTTCCCCGACATCGCCACCTACCAGCCCTGAGGAGACCACCGTGCCGAAGGCCGGAGTGATCATCGTTCCCCAGCCCGCCCACCACGGCCCCTCCAGCAACGTGCCGACCTGGTACGTCGTCGGCTACATCGCCATCGCCCTCATCGTGTGGGCCGTTGCCACCTATCTGCTCGCCAGACACGACAGGGACACGGACGCCTTCCTGGCGGTAATGGGCGGCGCGCTTGCGGCTGTCTGCTGGCCCCTGACCTTTCTGGCTGTGCCGTTCTGGCTGCTCGCCCGAGCCGCAGCCCGCAAGCCCAAGCACCGCTGACCCCGAGCACAGCAACGGGGCGCCCCCTTCAGCCTGCCAGCCAGGGACGCCCCACCAGTCCGATCACCATACCGCCCCACCAGCAACAGGAGACCGGACATGCTCGACTTCCCCGCCGCCAGCCGCCTTGCCCGCGAGCTCGCCGAGCTCCCCGACCTCGCCGCCTGGGCCAAGCTCGCCACCACCCCCGGCAGCGCACCCCGCGGCGGCCGAGTCTCCGGCGCCACCCGCACCGCCCCTACGCCCCTCCGCCTCGACGTCGCCAGCTACCTCGGCCCCGCCAGCCCCGGCAACGTCCGCGACCCGTACGGCGACCAGGACGGCAGCACCCCCCTCGCCGGCACCCTCGCCGCCTGGGTCCGCATCCACGTCGAGGAGAGCACCCTCGGCGCACCGCGCTCCGGCAGCATCGGCGACCTGCTCGCTTACCTCGGCCGGCGCGACGTCCTCGCCTGGACCGTCCACCAGCTGTGGGCCGACGAGTACGCCGCCGAGATCCACAACGCCTGGCGCACCCTCGACGCCTACGCCGCCACCCGCCCCCGCCGGCGCGCGCTCCAGCTGCCGTGCCCGCGCTGCGGACTGCTGTCCCTGTTCCAGCAGGACGGCCAGGACGCCGAGTGCGGCAACGAGTCCTGCCGCGCAGTCCTGCGTCCCGATGACTACGACCGGCGCGTCACCCAGTACCTCGCCGTCCTCGACGCGGCGTGACGCGCAGGACGCCCCGGGGCGCCGCCAACTCGGCTGCGTCCCGGGGCAGTCCGACAGCGCCAAAGTCGTGACACATCATCACGAACCCTGCTAAAGTACCCGTCAAGCGACAAAAGAACGGCCCCCGTCGGTGCTGGACACACCGGCCGGAGGCCTGACCATCGAGAGACTGGACATCTCGCAATGGCTATCCGCGATCGTATCGCGGGCCTCCGTGCGCGCCGCAACACTGCGCGCACGTCGAGCCCCTGGTGGGTCAACGCCACCACCACCGCAGGACGCCCCGTCGTCCTCGCGTCTGCGCTCGTCATGAGCGCCCCCGCCGAATACCACCTCGCCCGAGGCGCGGGTTTCGGCGACCCCTACGCCTACGGCATGCCGCTCGTCCTCAGCTCCTACGCCGGCATCGCCGCCGTCGTCGCCGCCAACCGCCCCAAGGGTGCCCGCGGTCGAGCCTCAGCCATCGTCGGCGCTGGCGCCGCACTCGCCCTCGCCATGGGTGCCCAGATCATCGGCCACCTCGTCTCCACCGGCTACATGAGCGGCCACTCCGCATGGCTCGTCTCCAGCGTCTCCGCCGTCCCCCCGCTCGTCGTCGGGCACCTGCTTCACCTTGCCGCGACCCGCGAGGACGCCCCTGCCGAGACGGCCGAGGACGCACACGGCGCCGTCTACCTCGACGAGACGCCCCCGTCGTCCTCCGCGCCGCAGACCGCACGGCCGCCCGTCATCCCCGCCGGTGCGGCCATGCTCCCCACCGTCACCCCGTGCGGCATCCCTGCGACCGCCGAGGACGCCCAGGACGCGTGGCGGGACGAGCGGGGCGCCAGCGGGCAGCCGCGTCTCATCAGCGCCGCTGAGGTCGCGCGCATCGTCGGCGTCGAACCGTCCACCGTCCGCAACTGGGTCTCCCGGGGGCTGCTCGACGTTGCCCGCAAGGACGCCCGCGGACGCAACTGGTTCGACCCGTCCTCGATCACCTCACTGAACAGCTAGCGGCCACCGTGCCCGCCGCCCTGCTTTGGGCGGTCCCCGCCGCGCTCGCGCTCACCGTGCTTGCCGCCGTGCACCCGCACGGCCCCACGGTCACCCTGCGCGCCGCTGCTGGCATCTGGATCGCCCTCCTCTGCATCGCCCTGCCCCTCCTCCTCAGGAGTTGACCCGATGGGCCTCTGGTCCAAGCTCACCGGCGGCCAGACCGCCGAGACCACCCCGACCCGCCGCACCCTGGCCGACCGCCGCCGCCGCGAGCGAGAGATCCGCCGTATCGACAAGGGCACCGCCGCCTGGCTCGCCGCCGGCGGTCGCGGCCGCCGGACGGACCGCTGACATGGCGCCCTACGAGATGGGCCCCGCCCTGTGGCCCCTCGCCGTCCTGCTCCTCCTGATGCTCACCCCCAAGCGCATCGGCCACGTCGTCGCCCGACTTCTCCGGCTCCTCGGCCTCTTCGTCGCCGTCCTGCTCCTCCTCCCATACCTCTTCAGCTGAAAGGCCCTACCGTGAGCTACCTCGCGTCCGCCATCGACACCGCCGCCAAGTACCAGCTCGCCGCTCCCGAGCAGGCCCCGAACGCCGGCCTCACCGGCATGGCGGGCGGCGCCTTCATCGTCGGAGTCATCGCCGCCGCCGTCCTCATCACCAAGTGGAGGACCAAGGGCCTGATGACGCCGCAGGAGAAGAAGCACATCGCCATCGCCGCCCTGGCCATCATCTGCCTCGCCGGATCCGGCGGCGTCCTCGGCGGACTCATCAGCACCGTGCACGACACGGCCAACCAGACCGGAACCACACTCCAGCAGACCAGCGTCGGCCGGTGACGATCCAACGACGGGCCGCCGGGAGGCTGTACGACGGGTCCGTCCTGGTGGCCCGCCGCCTCCGCCGCCGCGCGGCAGACGCCAACCTCTGGGCCAAGGCGGGCGGAGGACTGGTCCTCTGGAAGGGCGCTCCCGTCCTGCTGGACGCCGCACATCAGCAGCCGCTCCTCCCGGCGGCCGCAGCGGGGGCCTGGTGCTGGGCCGCCTGGCGAGCCGGCAAGCCACCCGACCCGGCGGCCACGCCGCCCGCTGAGGACACCCGCGGGGCAGCCGAGGTCGGCCCGGAGACGGCCGAGGGACCCGCCGTCGAGAGCGCCAAGACGGCCGAGTTCCTGGCCCTGCTTCACCGCCTCATGCCCCGCCCAGGGGACCGCATCCACCTCGCCCAGGTAGCCGCCGAGATGAGCGGCGACCCGACCGCCACCGGCCCCGTCCGGGATCTCTGCGCCGCCGCCGGGGTCACGGTCACCGCGGTCCGCGTGAAGGGCCGCGGGTCCAGCACCGGCATCTACCGCCGCGACCTACCCCCACTCCCCAACCCCTCCCCCGAACCCCTCTCGGGTGTTGTTGTCGCAGGTCAACACGGCCAACAACAACGCCAACAACACTCCGAGGAGGGGCCCGAGAAGGGGTTCGTGACCACGGCCGACCCGGCCAACCCCGCCCACTCGATCATCCACTGGAAGGCTGCCTCATGATCAACGCCATCACCCGCGACGAGCTCGACTTCGACGACCACGGCCGCCCCTACCACTGCCGCCAGGTGCTCCTCCTCGCCGGCGACCACTACCACTGCATCTGCGGCCGGGCCGTCCTCGCCACCCTCGCCCACGCCGAGTCCGCGAACCGCGGCGCGAACCGGACCGACCTCCGCCGAGCCGACGGCTGACCGCTTGCACAAGATCGGCGCTTGTGTCACGCTGCTGCCAGCACTACACGTGCGCCTACATCGCGAAGGGCCCGACTCCAGTCGGGCCCTTCGGCATTCCCGGGAGGTGGCGTGGACCCTCTGCTCACCGGCCCCGAATCCGCCCGGCTTGCCGGCGTCAACCCGGCCACCATCCGGCAGTGGAAGCGCCGCGGCCTCATACAACCCGACGGGCTCGACGAACACGGCCGCCCCATGTACCGGCAGATGACCATCGCCCGCGCCGAGCGCGCCACCCGCGACCGGGCAGGCCGCCGCATCGCCGCGTAGGCGGCTACTTCACCAGCGGGCCCTCGCCCACCCCCGGGGTCTCGACCGGCGCCCCGGCGCCCTCCTGCTCCCGCGGCCGTGCGACCAACCCGCCGGCCACCGCGGCGGCACCGCCGACCAGCAGCAGCCATGACGTGCCCTGCCTCTCGCTGATCTTCGCCGCGCACGACGCCGGCACGTCCCGCGAGACGTAGCTCGACTCCTTCGGCGACCACGGCGACCCGCAGTCCTCGCCCGCCGAGTACAGCCCCATTGCGAACCCCCCGGCCGCCAGGACCAGACCGGCCACCACCACGCCCTGCGTCGCCTGAGACGCCACACCAACCCCCTTGGTCGACAGGGCGCACAGCCTAGAGGCAGGTGATCCACGGTGACCAGACGCCGAGCGCTCACCGTGTGCACCGTGGCCGGCTGTCCCGAGCTCACCCCGGGCGGCCGGTGCCCGACCCACCAGGCCGAGGCCGAGCGCGCCCGCGGCACCCGCACTCAGCGCGGCTACGGCCAGCAGCACCGCATCCGCTTCCGCCCCGGTGTCCTGCAGCGTGACCCGCTGTGCGTCTGCACCGAGCAGGGCCACGGGCACGGTCAGCCCTGCGGCCAGCCCAGCCAGCACGCCGACCACTGGCCGCTCAGCAGGCGCGAGCTGGTCGCCGCTGGCGACGACCCGGACGACCCGAGGCACGGCCGCGGGCTGTGCCACCGCTGCCACAGCCGGGAGACGGCCCTCCACCAGCCCGGCGGCTGGGCCGACCGGTGACCCAGCGTCACCGGTCTGCCGTCACCCACCGTGACAGAGGCCAGGGGGTGACCCCCTGCGGCCAGCCCGGCGGGACCCGCGGGGGAGGCAGCTCGCTGTGTGTACGGGTCTGGAGGGTCGCCCGGCGCCCCTCGCAGTGACTCAGTGTGACCCATAGCCGCGGCCGCAACGGCCGGGTGATGACGCGCCGCAACGGCGCTTGAGAGGTGATCACGTGGCCGGCACCGGCCCTGTCCCCAAGCCCGCCGACCAGCGGCGGCGACGCAACGCCGACCCCACGGCCGGCGCGGTCCTGCCCGCGGACGGCCCCGCTGGCCCCACCCCGGTGTTGCCCGGCGGGCACGACTACGACAGCCGGACCCTTGAGTGGTACGAGACGTGGCGGTCGTCGCCGCAGGCCTCCCTGTTCCTGGCCACCGACTGGCAGCGGCTCCACATGCTGGCCCAGCTGGTCGAGCTGTATTGGACGGAGCCGAAGAAGGAGTTGCTGTCCGAGATCCGGCTCAACGAGGCGGCGCTCGGCGCGACGGCCGCGGACCGGGCCCGGCTGCGGTGGACCGTGGCGGAGCCCGACGAGCCGGCCGCCCGGAAGCGATCCCCGGGGAGCCGGGCCGCCGCCAGCCGCCGGGACCGTGTTCTGCGAGTGGTCGATGGCTCGGCGGAGAGCTGACCCGGACCGGTTCGTCTCCCTCGGCTTCGACGCCGTCGACTGGATCGAGCACTACCTCTGCCACGGGCCGGGCGATGTGCAGGGCCAGCCTCTGCTCATCGACGACGAGATGGCCGCCTTCATCGTGAAGGCGTACGAGCTCGACCCGGCGACCGGCCGGCGGCGGGTCAACAGGGCCTTCCTGTCCCGGCCGAAGGGCCGCGCGAAGAGCGAGCTCGCCGGCGCCCTGGTGGTGTTCGAGGCGCTCGGCCCGTGCCGCTTCGACGGCTGGGATGCCGACGGCGAGCCGGTCGGCCGCGAGCAGATCTACCCGTTCATCCGGTGCATGGCCACGGAGGAAGGGCAGGCCGGCAACACCTACGACAACGTCGCGGTGATGCTGGAGCACCTGGTCGAGCACTTCGGAGACGAGTTCCCTGGGATCGACCTGGGGCGCAACGCCCAGACGTCGAGCCGGATCTTCATCGAGGGCGGCGGCGAGATCGTCCCTTCGACGGCGAGCTCGGCGTCGAAGGACGGCGGCAAGGAGACGTTCGGTGTCTTCGACGAGACGCACCTGTACGTGCTGCCCGAGACTCGCGCGATGCACAAGACGGTGCGCCGCAATCTGGTGAAGCGTCGGGCCGCCGAGCCCTGGTCCCTGGAGACATCGACGATGTACGCGGTCGGGGAGAACTCGGTGGCCGAGGCGACACACCAGTACGCCGAGGCGGTCAAGGCCGGCCGCGTGCGTGATGGCGGCCTACTGTTCGACCACCGCCAGGCCCCGCACGTCGAGGACCTGATGGACGACGCCCAGCTGCTGCCCGCGCTGGAGTACGTCTACGGGGACGCGGCGGGGTGGATGGACCTGGAGCGCATCGCCGCGGACATGCGCGAGCCGGACACCGATCCGGCCGACGCCCGCCGCTACTTCCTCAACCAGCCCGGCACCGCGTCGGCGAAAGCCTTCGACGCCGGCCGCTGGTCGGGACTCGCGAACACCGGCTTCGTCGTGCCCGCCAAGGACGCCATCACGGTCGGCTTCGACGGCGCCCGCTGGCGCGACGCCACCGCGATGATCGCCACCCACCTGGAGACCGGCCACCAGTGGGTGCTCGGCGCGTGGGAGGCGCCGGTTCGGGCGGCCGAGGCCGAGCAGTGGGAAGTCCCGGTCGCCGAGGTGAACGCCGCCCTGGAGGCCGCCTTCGACCGCTGGTCCGTGGTCCGGGTGTACGCCGACCCGCCCTACTGGGAGGAGACCGTAGCCGCCTGGGCCGGAAAGTACGGCGAGCGAGTCGTTGTCGAGTGGTGGACCCACCGTCCCCGCCAGATGGCCTTCGCCCTCCGCGCGTTCCGCACCGCCCAGACTGACGGGTCTCTGCGGCATGACGGCGATCCGCTCTACGCCCGACACATCGCCAACGCGGTGAAGCGCGACGCGCGGGTGCGCGACGACGAGGGCAAGCCGATGTGGACCATCCAGAAGGACCGCCACGACTCCCCCCGCAAGATCGACGCCGCAATGGCCGGCTGCCTCTCCTGGGAGGCCCGCCGCGACGCCATCACGGCCGGACTCGGACGGCCGCCGCAGGAGTCGTGGGTGTGGACCGCGTGAGAGGGGGTGCCCGATGGGGCTGACGCTGGAGCAGGCCGGAAGCCTGGCCGACGTGCTGATGTCCGAGCTGCAGTCCCGCTCGGGCGCCGTGCGCACGGCGACGGACTACTTCAAGGGCAAGGTGCCGCTGCGCTTCGCCTCCGACCAGTACCGGAGCTACTTCGAGAAGACCTACCGCGGCTTCAGCGACAACTGGGTGTCCGTGGTGGCCGAGTCCCCGGTCGAGCGCCTGGCCGTCACCGGCGTGAAGGCGGCCGGCGAGATCACCGCCGACGCGGAGCTGTGGGGCGTCTGGCAGCGAAACGGGCTCGATGCAGACAGCCAGCTCGGCTTCCTCGGCGCCGGCCTCGGCGCACGGGCGTTCTGCCTGGTGTGGGGCGACCCGTCCGACCCGGACACCCCGGTTGTCACCTTCGAGGACGCCCGGCAGGCGATCGTCCAGTACGAGCCTGGCAGCCGCCGGCGCCGCCGGGCCGCGCTGAAGACATGGCAGGACGGCAACTGCGAGTACGCCACGCTGTACCTGCGGGACGAGGTTTGGAAGCTGGAGCGGCCGCACGGCGCCGAGCCGCGCAAGTCGGCCAACCTTGCCCAGGCCGAGGAGATGGAGCGTTCGTGGGCGCCCCGGGACACCGGTCCTGAGCCGAACCCGCAGCCGAACCCCATGGGCATGGTGCCGATGGTGGAGCTGCCGAACCGGCCGCTGCTGGCCGACGATCCGATCTCCGACGTGTCCGGCGTGATCGCAATGCAGGACGCGGTCAATCTCCTGTGGAGCCAGCTGTTCACCGCCTCCGACTTCGCCAGCTTCCCGCAGCGCGTCGTCCTCGGCGCCGAGCCGCCCAAGACGCCGATCCTCGACGCCAACGGGCAGGTCATCGGCACGAGGCCGGTGCCGTTGGAGAAGTTCGCCGTCGATCGCGTGCTGTGGCTCAGCTCGGACAAGGCGAGCATCGGCTCCTGGCCGGCCGCGAACCTGGAGGCCTACACCAAGGTGATCGAGGTCGCTGTCGGGCACATCGCCGCCCAGACCCGCACCCCGCAGCACTACCTCGTCGGCAAGATGGCAAACCTCAGTGGCGACGCGCTCATCGCTGCGGAGACCGGCCAGGTGAAGAAAGTTGAGCAGAAGCAGCTTTGGTACGGGCAGGCCCTGCGCGAGGTGTTCCAGCTCATCGCGCTGGCCCAGGGCGACGAGGCGAAGGCCCGCGCGCTGGCCGGCGGCACGGTCATGTGGGCCGACGCCGAGTCCCGCAACATGTCCCAGCTCGTTGACGCCCTGCTGAAGCTCAAAACGATCGGATTCCCGTTCGAGTACCTGGCCCTGCGGTACGGGCTCACCCCGACCGAGGTGGCCGACCTGATCGCCATGCGCGAGCGGGAGGCCGACCTCGACCCGGTGGCGGCCCTGATGAACAGCGCCCAGCAGGCCCAGGGCGTCCGGCCCGAGCCGGCACCGACCGGCCCGGCCGACGAGCCTGTCCCTGCGGGGTGAGCCGTGGACGTGATGGAGCTCGCCGAGCGGCACCTTGTCGCCCGGCGCCGCACCGCTGCTGCGGCAGTCCTCGGCGCGGTTCGCGAGTGGCGGCAGCTCGACCCCCGGGACCTGAGTGCGTCTTGGGCCATGAACTCGCCCCGCCTGCTCGCGGTGGTGTCGGCCGGCCAGACGGCGGCCGCCGCTACCGCGCAGGCCTACACAGACCGGGCGACCAGGTTGCAGGGCGTCCAGCCCGAGCCGGCCGGAACGATCGCCGCCGCGTCGTTCGCCGGGTTCGCCTCGGACGGGCGCGACCTCGCCAGCCTGCTCTACCTCCCCGTCATCGACACCAAGGAAGCCATCGCCGACGGGGCGAGCCTCGCCGAGGCGCTCGCCATCGGCGAGCGCAAGCTCCGGATGCTCGTGGACACCGAGGTAGCCGACGCCGGCCGCTCCGCCGACGGGGTCGGCGTCACCGCGAACCGGGCCGTCCGCGGCTACGTCCGGATGATCTCCGGCGGCGCCTGCGGCCGCTGCGCGGTCCTCGCCGGCAAGGAGTACGGCTTCAACCGCGGCTTCCAGCGGCACCCCCACTGCCACTGCACGCACGTCCCGATCGGCAACCGCACCAACTTCCGCGGCCGGACGCTCGACGCGCGCGACTACTTCAACTCGCTCAGCCCGGCCGCACAGAACCGCGCCTTCACCGTGGCCGGCGCCCGGGCGATCCGCGACGGCGCCGACATCACCAGCGTGGTCAACGCGCGGCGCGGCATCACGACCACCGGCAGCTGGGTGCGCGACGACGTCACCCACCGCGGCAGCGTGGTCCGCACCGGGATGCTCGGCCAGCAGCTCACCATCACGACCGACAGCTCCACCCGCCGGGGCATGGCCGCCCAGCGGCTGCGCAACCTCGACAAGGACAAGGCCCGCGGCCGAGGCGCCCGCCACGTCCGGCGCCTCACCCCCGAGGCGATCTACAAGCTCGCCGGCACCGACCGCACCGAGGCGATCCGCCTGCTCCACCGGTTCGGCTACCTCTACTGACCGGCCGCCGCAACGGCGACCCCGACTCCTGCAACAGGAGCCCCGATGCACGACAACACCCTGCCCCGCCACGCCCGAACGGGCCTGGCCGCCGTCGGCTGGCGTAAGCCGCGCCCGGGCGAGGACGGCCCCAAGCCGATCTGGCCCATCCTCGGCGGCGCCCCCGACGATGAGGACGACACCGAGGAGACCGGCGACGAGACCGACGGCGACGGCAGCGGCTCGGACGGCGAGGACGACGACGCCGACCCGGACGGCGCCGACAACCTCGGCGACGCCGGCAAGCGTGCCCTGGACGCCATGAAGGCGAAGTGGCGCGAGGAACGCGACCGGCGCAAGGCGGCTGAGTCTGAGCGCGACCAGCTCAAGGCGACCAAGCCCACCGAGGGCGGCGACGATGCGGACAGCATCCGCACGCAGGTCCGGGCGGAGGCCCGCGCCGAGGCCCTGCGCGAGCGGGCCTTGGACCGCCTGGAGGCCAAGGCCGCCCGGGTCCTGGCCGACCCGGAGGACGCCCGGGCCTACCTCAGCGCCCGCGTCGAGGACTTCATCGACGGTGACGCCATCGACACCGAGGCGATCACCGACGCGCTTGAGGACCTGCTCAAGCGCAAGCCGTACTTGGCCGCAACGGCCGCGGGGTCCCGGCCCCGGTTCGAGGGCACCGGCGACGGTGGGGCGCGCAAGGCGTCAACCGGCCCCCGGCAGCTCACCGAGAACGACGTCAAGCGAATGACGCCCGAGCAGATCGACGAGGCTCACCGCAAGGGTCAGCTGCGCGACTACCTGGGCTCCTGACCGAGAGGACCCACAGCAGTGGCCATCACCCGATTCAAGCCGGAGATCTGGAGCGCCAAGCTCCTGGTCACCTGGCGCAAGGCGCTCGTCTATGGCGGGCCCGGCATGCTCAACCGCGACTACGAGGGCGACGTCTCCGAGGCTGGCGACACCGTCCGCATCACCAGCATCTCCGACCCGACGATCGGCACCTACGTGCCGAACAGCACCACCATCACGCCGGAGGAGCTGACCGACGCCCAGCGCACCCTGGTCGTCGACCAGTCCAAGTACTTCGCCTTCAAGGTCGACGACGTCGACAAGCGGCAGGCCAAGGGCGACGTGATGACCGAGGCGATGAGCCGCGCCGCCTACAAGCTCGCCGACCAGGCCGACCAGTACATCGCCGGCCTGTACACCGGCGTCGTCGCGGCGAACACCATCGGCTCCACCGGCGCCCCGGTCAACACCTTCACCACGCCGACCGACGCCTACGACAAGGTGCTCGTCCCGCTCCGCACGAAGCTGGCGAAGGCCAACGTGCCGACCGTTGGTCGCTGGGTGGTCGCCTCCCCCGAGATGATGGCCAGCCTCCTTCTGGACCCCCGCTTCATCAAGGCCAACGAGTCCGGCACCACCGACGCGCTCCGCAACGGCTTCGTCGGCCGAGCCGCCGGATTCGACATCTTCGAGTCGAACAACACCCCGGTCCCCTCAGGCGACACGCAGGTCATCATGGCCGGTACCTCCGCGGCGATCACCTTCGTCGAGCAGATCAGCAAGACCGAGGCCTACCGGCCCGAGGCCGGGTTCTCGGACGCCATCAAGGGCCTGGCCCTGTACGGCGCGAAGCTGATCCGCCCCGACGGCCTCGCCATCGCCTACATCGACCCGGCCTGATCGGAGACCTGACCCATGGCACGCACCGCTGTCGCCTACAGCAACTTCGTCCCCAACGGCTCGGTCGCCGACTCCTCGCTGACCGCCGTGGCCCTCAACCCGGGCACCGGCAACGGCCACACCATCGCCAAGGCCGTGCCGGAGCTCACCGTGCTGCGCGTGGCGGTCGGCGCCACCGGCGGCAACATCACCGTCAAGGCCGGCCAGACGCCGCCCGCGCTCGCGGCCGGCCAGGGCGACCTCGTCGTCAACGTGACCGCCAACACCATCTCCTGGATCGGCCCGTTCGAATCCGGTCGGTTCCTCCAGAACGACGGCAGCATGCTCGTCGACGTCGCCGCCGCCGTCGTCCCCGGCACCATCACCGCCCTTAAGGTCCCGAGGAACACCTGATGCCCGACACCATCCACGTCCGCGGCGAGGGCGGCATGGTCATCGCGATGGACCTGCCGCTCCCGGAGCCGATCGCCGAGCGTCTCGTCAAGGGCCAGCTGACGCGGGTCAACGAGGACGGCAGCCCCTACGTCGAGGCGCCGACCGAGGGCGTCCCGTCCCTGCCCGACAAGCCGCCGGCGAAGACCGACCCGAAGGCGACCTGGGTCGGCTGGGCTGTGGCCAACGGTGCCGACCCCGACGAGGCCGACGGCATGACCAAGGGCGATCTGATCGAGGCCTACGGCGCCGAGTAGGAGGCGAGCATGAGCCTGCCCCCTCTCGCCACCAGCGCCGACGCCACCGCCTACGGCTACACCCTTCCGGCTGCCGACGCCGATGCGCTCCTCGCGCGCGCCTCGGCCAGGATCCGCCGGGCTGCCGGGCAGCCCATCACGGCTAGCACGTCGACCGTTCGCCTCGCCGAGCACGACGGCGTCGTGACGCTGCCCGGTCCGCCGGTCACCGCCGTGGCGTCGGTCGTCGCGGTCGCCTGCGACGGCACCACCTCGGCCCTGTCCTGGTGGTGCTGGGACGGCGACCAGCTCACCGTTCCCTGTGGCACCGGGCAGGTTGAGGTCGTGTACACCCACGGCTACACCGTCGTCCCGGACGGCGTCGTGGAGCTGACTTGCAGCGTGGCCGCCCGCTTTGGTGCTGCTCCGGCCGGTGCGGACGGCCTGCTGCGGTCCGAGCAGATCGACGACTACAGCAGGACATTTGCGACCGAAGCGATCGCCGCGGCCGGTGATCTGCTGCCGGGCGAGCGCGACGCCCTCGCCGATGCCCTCGGCACCCCGCAGGCGTGGATGACGGGGGGCCGTCGATGAACCTCGCGCCCCTGCTTGCGGCCGGCCGGGCCGCGCACGAACAGCTCATGGTCGACACGGTCCGGCTCGTTCGGCCCGGCACCGATGTCTACAACCCGACGACCGGGTCGACCACGCAGCCCGACGCCCGCACGCTGTACTCCGGCCCAGCCAGGGTGCGGCCGTTCCGGGCCGAGGAGATCGAGGAGCAGGCGGGTCAGCGGCAGGTGGTGCTCCGCCGGTACGAGGTCGCGCTGCCATGGTCGTCAATGCCGCTCGGCGGCGACCGCGTAGTGCCCGGCGACCGGGTCGAGGTGACGGCGTCGCTGGACCCGCGGCTGGCCAGCCTGGCCCTGTGGGTGACCAGCGTCGGCGAGTCCGCCACTGCCACCGCGTGGCGGATCGCAGCGGAGGACCGGTCATGAGCGCAGACATCAGCGGTCTGGAGGCTCTGGTGGCCGACCTCGCGCGGGCGGGCGCCGATCTCGATCGGCGGGCCCGGCAGGTCGTCTCCCGGGGCGCGCTGAACATCAAGCGGGGCTGGGCCGAGAACGCCCGGGCCAGTAGCGGCCGGTACGCGCCGCACTACCCGGCCACCATCGGCTACGACCTGCTGTCCACCCCGGCCGGCATCACCGCGGTGATCGGCCCGGACAAGGGCGGCACACAGGGCCCGTTCGGCGCGATCCTCGAGTACGGGTCAGTCCACAACCCGCCGCACAACGACGGCGGACGCGCCCTGACCGCGGAGGAGCCCCGCTTCATCGCCGCGGTCGAAGCGCTCGGGGAGGGCCTGCTGTGACCTCTCCCGCCGTCCTGCCACACCTCGAAGCGGTCCGGGGCGCCTTGGCTGCAGCGCAGCTGACGGTCTACCTCGGCGGAGCCCCGGCCGGCCCGGCACCGCTGCCGAAGACCTTCGCCGTGCTCTACCCGGGGCCAGGCTCCGCGTCGCCGTCCAGCCTGGCCGACGACCGGACCACCCTGGACCTGTTGCTGCAGGTCACCTGCGTGGCCACCACCCCGGAGGGTGCGCTCGGCACCGCCGACCGCGTCCGGGCCGCCCTCGCAGCGCCGGTGGCCGTGGCCGGCCGGGCGACCTGGCGCGCCGAGGAGCTCGGCGGGCCGCCCCTGCAGCGCGACGACGACGTCACCCCGCCCCTGTTCTACCTGCCGGTGCAATTTCGGCTCCGGTCCATCCCCGCATGATCTGGAGGGCCCCATGGCCACCCTGCCCGTCCAGGCCGTCGCCATCGCCGGCCTCAACCCCGCCTACTCGAGCGCGTCCGGCGGCGGCGACAAGGTCGCCTGCGGCGAACGCACGTTTCTGCACGTGAAGAACGGCGGCGGCAGCCCGATCACGGTCACGTTGGCCGCGACCGGCTCGGTCCGCGGCCAGACCGTCACCTCCCCGACGGTGTCGGTCCCGGCCTCCGGCGAGCGCATGATCGGCCCCATCACCGCCGACCTGTTCGCCGGTGTCACCGACGGCCTCGCCTCGATCTCCTACTCCGGCGTCACCACGGTGACCGTCGGCGCCTTCCGCATCTGACCCCAGCCCACTCCCAGGCCCCGCCCTCCGGCCGGGGCCTTTCGCATGCCCGAGGAGGGCACTGTGTCTGACACGATCGTCGACGGCACGACCCGGGTGGCCTGGGTCGCGTCCATCGCCAACCCCGCCGCTCCGACCGTGAGCGAGCTCAACGGCGGAATCGACCTCACCCCGCGCATCACCCCCGACGGCCTGAAGTTGGATCCGAAGACCGCTGACGTGGATACGTCGAGCCTGGCGTCCAAGTTCGACACGAAGGAGGTCGGCCGCGTCTCCTACGACACCGAGCTGACGTTCAAGCGCGGCACCACCCCGGCCGAGGATCTGCCGTACTCGACCCTGCGCTACGGCGTGCACGGCTATCTCGTCGTGCGCCGCAACCTGGCCTACTCGACCGCGTGGGCGTCCGGTCAGCAGGTCGAGGTCTACTACATGGCCTGCGGCGAGCCGGCCAACATCCCGCCGGCCGCGAACGAGGTCGGCAAGTTCATGAGCCCGATGAAGGTCACCACGGAGCCCAACACCTACGTGACGGTGGCCTGATGACGGCTCAGCGCAAGACGCCGACCGCGGCCGACATCCTCGCCAAGGTGAAGCCGCGTACAGCGACTGTCACCCTCTACCTCGACGGCGAGGCCGCCGGCCGCATCGCTCAGCTGGAGGCCCAGTTCGCTGATCTGGCGGACTGGCAGCCCGAGTCTCTGGCCGACTCGGACCCGCGCCGCGCGATCGCCCAGGAGATCGCCGGCCTCCAGGACCGGATCCGCGACTCCGCGCAGGACTTCGTCCTCCGCGCCCTGCCCGCCAAGGCGTGGTCGGACCTGCTGGCGCTGCACCCCGGCCGGCACGCCCAGGAGCTCTACAACCCGACGACCCTGCCCGCCGCGCTCGTCCCGGCCTGCCTGGTCGAGCCGGCGATGACCCCGGAGGAGTACGAGCAGCTGGCCGAGGTCCTCAACCAGGGCCAGCGTGACGAGCTGGAGCTCGCGGCCTGGCAGGTGAACAACGAGGCGGTCAGCGTCCCTTTCTCGCTGGCCGCCTCCGCGCATCGCCACAGCACCGGCGAGAGGTAGAGGCTGCTCGCGCCTGGGGCGTGCCGCGCAGCGTCTTCCTCGGCCGGCCGGTCCCCGGCCCCGGTGAGGTGCTGTGGACCGACGAGGACCGCGCCTGGGCGCTCGCGCTGCTCCAGGTCGAGGCCGAGACCTGCTCGTGCGGTCATCCCCTCGCCGACACGCTCGATGGCGACCTGGAGGAGTCGTGGCGCGCGGAGATCGTCCGCTGCCATGCCTGCGCAACCGCCGCGCGACACCTGGACGGCTGGCGCGACGCCGGCGGCGACACGCGAGGAGCGCAGGTGCGCGTAACACGGAGGGAGGGTCGCCGTGGCTGACCGTACCGTGAATGTCCGGCTCAACCTGGACAGCGCCGGCGTGCGCCGCGGGTCGACCGCGGCTCAGCAGGACTTCCGCCAGGTCGGCACCAGCGCTCAGCAGGCTGGCGCCCGGATCGGTGCCGCGTTCGGCGAGGCAGCGACCGAGCAGGCGGCGGCGGCGTCTCGGGCCGCGGCGGCACAGCAGGCGGCGTTCGAGCGGGCCGCCCGGGCTGCGGTTGCGGCGGGCCGGGCCACGGCGGAGGCCTCGACGCAGGCCGCCGTCGCGACCGAGCGGATCCCGATGGCGGCGGCGGACATTCCGCCGGCGTTCCGGGCCGCGTCCACGGCTGCGACCCGGTCGGTCACGGAGATTGGTGCCGCGGCCGGCCGCTCGACCGCCGCGATCGTGCAGGCCTCAGCCGCCGCGACCTCGGCCACCTCCGCGGCGACCGCGGGCACCGAGCGGTTGTCGGCTGCTTCCCGGATCGCGCTTGCCCAGGCTGCCGCCGGGGCTGGCGTCGTCACGGCAGAGGCCGCCGCAGCGCAGGCCACGATGCTGGGCCGGGCCCGGACAGCGGTCACCGAATGGGGCGCCTCGATGCGAGCCCAGGCCGTCGCCGCGTCGGCGGCGATGGTCGCCTCGGCGGAGCGTTCGGAAGCCGCGTGGAAAGCCTTGCGTACTACCGGCGTGGCGCTGCTCGCGGTGTTCGCCGCCGCGGTCGTCGCCTCCGCCAGGTTCGAGCAGTCCATGTCGACGGTGGCCGCCGCGTCCGGCGCGACCGGCAAGGAACTGGAAGCGCTCCGCAAGACGGCGCTGGAGGCCGGGAAGGCAACCGTGTTCTCCGCGCGGGAGGCGGCGGACGCTGAGGTCGAACTCGCGCGCGCCGGCGTCTCGACAGCCGACATCGTCGGTGGCGCCCTACGCGGCGCCCTCGACCTGGCGGCGTCCGGACAGCTGTCGCTGGGCGAGAGCGCGGTGATCGCGGCCCAGGCGATGAACGCCTTCAACTTGCGCGGCGCCCAGGTCGGGCACATCGCGGACGTCATCTCAGCCGGCGCAGGCAAGAGCGCCACGAACGTCCACGACATGGGGTTCGCCTTCAAGATGTCCGCCTTGGTCGCTCAGCAGACCGGGCTCACCCTGGAAGACACCGTCGGCACCCTGGCCTTGTTCGCGCAGAACGCCCTCACCGGCAGCGACGCCGGCACCTCGCTGAAGGTGATGCTGCAGCGCCTGACGCCGCAGTCGGCCGAGTCCTCCCGGATGATGCAACAGCTCGGCTTCAGCGCCTACGACGCGCAGGGAAAGTTCGTCGGCATCGAGGAGTTGGCCCGCCGCATGGCCAAGGCCTTCGGCGATCTCACGCCGGAGGCCCGCAACGCAGCCATGGGCGTCATCTTCGGCGCCGATGCCGTCCGGTCCGCGAGCATCCTCTACAAGGCCGGTGAGCAGCAGGTCCGTGGCTGGATCGGCGCCGTCAACGACGAGGGGTACGCGACTCGGACGGCCGCCCAGCAGACCGACAACCTGGTCGGCGACCTGGAGCGGCTGAAGGGGTCCCTGGAGACCGCGCTGATCGAATCGGGCAGCAGCGCAAACGCTGTACTGCGGGACATGGTGAAGTGGGTCACCAGCGCTGTCGATGCCTACAGCAGCCTCCCGGGGCCGGTGAAAACCACCGTCACCGCGGTGGCTGGCATCAGCGGTGTCATCGCGGTGGCCATCGGCGGGTTCGTCCTCGCCCTGCCGAAGATCGCCGCGTTCCGCACGGCAATGGTCGAGCTCGCTGTCACCATGCCCCGGCTCGCCGCCGCCGCCTCGTTCACCACCAGCACCCTGCTCGGGCCGTGGGGCATCGCTATCGGTGGTGCCGTCGCCGCGATGATGCTTTTCAGTGGCAGTCACAAGACGGCGAAGGTCGACGTCGAGGGGCTGACCGCCGCGGTCAAGCAGGACAGCGGCATCATCGGCCAGAACACCCAGGCCTACGCCGTCAACGAGTTGCAGAAGTCCGGCGCGATGGCCGCGGCGAAGGCCCTCGGCGTGAATCTGCGGGATCTCACTGCGGCGGCCCTCGGCAACACCACTGCTATCAAGGCCGTTCACGACCAGATGCAGGCGTACGCCGCCACCCTGGGCAAAGGCGGCATGCGTCTGGAAGACTTCAAGAACAACGTCGTGAAGGTCGACAGCGCCATCGACACGACCAAGCAGGCCGTCGCCGATGCCACGGAGGCGGTCAAGCTCGAAGGCGAGGCCACCGGCAAGGCGGCCGTCGGCACCAAGACCCTTGGGGACGCGGCCGAGGGCGCCGCCAGCGACCTGACGAAGGCCAAAACGGCTGCGGAGCAGTTGACGTTTGCCCTGAGCAGCCTGAACGGCGTCAACATCAGCGTCGCCTCGTCGGCGATCTCCTTCCAGGGCGATCTTCAGACTCTCCGCGACACGGTGAAGGAAAACGGCCACGAGCTCGACATCACCACCGAGAAGGGCCGCGCGGTCAAGACCGCAGTGCTGAGCGCCGCTGATGCCGCGATAGCGCACGCCAAGGCGGTGGCCGAGCAAACTGGCTCGGTCGAGGCTGGCACGGTCGCGTTCGGGCGGGACGTGGAGGCCCTCAGGGCGACCATGCGGCAGGCAGGGTTCACGGCTGAGCAGATCGAGCAGCTGACCTCCGCCTACGCCCAGCTGCCGCCCACCAAGGAAACGAAGATCACGGATCCGGGTGCTCAGGCAACCCTCCACGACCTGGAAGACCTACGCGAGAAGCTCGCCGCCGTCCCGCCTGGCAAGAGCATCACGGTCCGGGCCCCGACCGACGACGCCATCCAGGACCTAAAGACGATCGGCTACGCGGTCGAGCGGCTGCCCGACGGCCGGGTCAAAGTCACCGTACCGACGAACGACGCCTTCAGCGGGGCGAACCAGATCCAGCAGGCGATCAACGGCATCCGTGGCCGCACGGTAACGGTGAGCCTCCAGTACGCGGCCGGCCTGCACCGCGCTGGCGACCTGCCGTCCGAGCAGGCTGACGGCAGCGTCATCCGGTACGCCAACGGCGGTATCCGGGCGGCAGCCGAAGGTCTGTCGACCCGCCAGGCCGGCATCGCCACCCGGCCGATCCTGTGGGCTGAGGCGGGCCCGGAGGCCTACATCCCTCTCGACCCGGCCAAGCGCCGCCGGAGCATGGGACTGCTCGGCGAGGTCGCCGGGATCTTCGGCCAGCAGCTGATCCCGGCCCGCCCGGTTGCCAGCGAGCTGATTCCGGCCCGGCAGATCGCCGGTCCTGCCGGGGGCGCGAGCTACGACCACAGTCGCGCCACGACCATCCACCTGTACGGCGCCCGCCAGTCCAGCGACGAGCAACTCGCCGACCTGGCGCGTCGGCTGGAGTTCATCACCTGAGAGGGGGTGGCTGGTGGCTGGCTACACCCCGGGGCAGGTCCTCGGCCGCACCGTCACACTCGGCAGCTTGCAGCTGGGCGTGGTGGATGCGGCCGGGGTCGCCTGGACCGTCAGCCGGGACGGTCTGCGCGGCTGGTCGGGCGCTCCTGTCCGCACGCAGTACAGCGACCGGGAGGCCGACCACGGAGCCTGGGCGGGCCCGACCTACCTGGGCGCGCGCGTCATCACCCTAGCCGGCACCATCACCGCGCCCGACCTGGCGACGCTCGACGCTGCCGCCGAGCAGCTCTACGCGGCGGCCGCGCTTACCGACACCACCCTGGTTGTCGGCGAGTCCGTCCCCAAGCAGGCTACGGTCCGACGCTCGGGCGACGTGCTGTGCGACTACGAGACGGACCGGGTCGCCCGGTACAGCGTGATGCTCACCGCGGCGGACCCCCGGCGGTACAGCACCACCCTGCAGTCCCAGTCCGCCGCCCTGCCCAGCGTCACGGGCGGCCTCACCCTGCCGATCACGCTGCCGATCATGATCACCGCGACGACGGCCTCAGGCACGATCAGCCTGACCAACCAGGGGACGATCGCCACCCGGCCAGTCCTGACCGTCACGGGTCCGTGTGCCGGCGGCTTCACGATCGTCGCCGCTCGACCGTCCGGCGCCACGACCCAGCAGACCTACAGCGACAGCCTGGCCGCCGGCGACGTCCTCGTCATCGACTCGCTGGCCCGCACGGTCACCCTCAACGGCTCGGTGTCCCGACGCCGCTACCTGTCCGGCACCTGGCCGGAGATCCCCCCGCAGTCCTCGCTGGCTCTCAGCTGGACCTGCCCGTCATACGACCCGTCCGCACTGCTGACCGGCACCTGCCGGTCCGCCTGGCTGTGAGGAGCCCCTGTGGTTGCCACTGATCCGCTCTGGGAGCCCTCGCTCAGCTATGACGAGACCGAGCTCCGCAAGATGGACTCGGCGCTGGTCATGGCCGACGGCACGGCCCTCGGCTCCCGGGCCGGCGTTCGGCCGGGTGACGCCGGATTCGCCGTGTCGTTGGCCGGGACCACCGTCAACGTCACCGCCGGGACCGCGACGTTGACCCGCGCCGGCCAGGGCGTCTACCGGGCCCAGCTCGCCGCCACGTCGCCGGGCACTCTCGCCGCCGCGAACGCTTCGTTCGCGCGGATCGACCTCGTCTATCTGCGCGTCTGGGACACCGCCGTCGACAGCTCCGGCCTTCGCAAGGCGGACACGGTGCTGCTGACCGGCACGCCGAGCGGCAGCCCCGCTGTCCCGACGCCGGGCGCCACCGAGATCTACATCCCGCTGGCCACGATCAACGTCCCGTCGACCGGTGGCGGTGGAACCGGCGCGGCGACCGTGTCCACGGCGATCCGCCAGGTCACCGTCGCGCCGGGCGGGATCCTGCCCGTCTCCAGCACCGTCGACATCGCCGCGCCCGGCACCTACACCGGCCAGGCCCGCTACAACCTCGCGCGCAACATGCCCGAGTACTGGAACGGAACGGCCTGGTACGCCCAGGGCGACTGGTCTTCCTTCACACCGACGTTCACCGCGCTTGGCGGCGGAGCCTCCATCGGCAACGGCACCATCTACAGCCGCTGGCACCGCTTCGGGAACACCGTCTACTGGCACGGCGAGATGACCATCGGCAGCACCACCAACGGCGGCACCAACCTCTGGTTCCTCAGCATGCCGACGCTGCAGGCCACAGGCACCGGCATCGGGTTCACCCGCCTCGGACCGTGCAACTACATCAGCGGTGGCAACAACTACGTCGGCCTCGTGAGCTGCAACCCGGCCGACGGCGGCAAGGCCACGCTGATCGCCAAGACGTCGTTCAGCTCCACCTCGTTCGACAACATCTCCGCCATCAACCCGACCGCGATGGTCACCGGCGCGAAGATCAGCTGGTCCGTCGAGTACGAGGCCCCCTGATGCCCGCGCTGGAACTGACCTGGTACGGCGCCGATCTGCGGACCGGCGCGATCGCCGAGGAGCTGCCGTCCCTACGGCTCGACCAGCCGATCAGCCTGCGGATCGGGGCGCCGACCAGCGGCAGCATGTCGCTGGCGCTCGCTGGGGCGCCCGCCGGCTGGGAGGCCGCCGTCGATCCCGGCCGGACGATGCTGGTCGCGGTCGACACCCTGACCGGACAGCCGCTGTGGTCTGGCATCGTGCTGCGGCGTGAGGGCGGCTCCGGCCCGACGGTGCGCCTCCAGGCGGCGACGCCCGAGGCGTACCTGGACCGGCGCTACCCGGGCGACTACACCGCGACCGCCACCGACGCGTCCACCGTCATGGCCGCGCTCGCCGCCCCGGCCCTCACCAGCGGCCTGCCACTCACCGTCGACGCGGCCGTCAGCGGCGCGACGATCGACTACACCATGGCGGACGCCGACGACCGCACCATCCTCTCGGCGCTGCAGGAGATCAGCGCGCTCGCCGGCGGGCCCGAGTGGACGATCGACACCGTGTGGGCGGACGCCGCCCAGACTCGCTTCCAGCTCTACCTGCGGATCCGGTCGGCCCTCGGCAGCACCTCAGGCGACGCCTCGTTCGACATGCCCGGCTGCATCGCCTCGTACTCCCTCTCCGAGAGCTACGAGCGGGGGAAGGGCGCCACCCGCGTCGTCGCGCGCGGCGACCAGGCCAACAACGTCCGCGCCACATCCGGCGTGCACACCGCTGACAGCCTGCTCGCCTCGGGCTGGGCGCTGTGGGAACACCGCTGGACGCCGGCCCAGGGCATCACCGACACCGCCCAGCTGGACCAGCACGCCACCGAGGCGCTCGCCCTCATGGGCACCGGCACGCGGGCCTGGTCCGTCGAAGCGGTCGCCTCGGCCGCCCCGCGGCTCGGCACCAGCTGGGACCTGGGCGACACCGTGTCCATCACCATCGACTCGTCGCCCCGCCACCCCGCGGGCATCGCCACCACCGCCCGGGCGTACGCCTGGACGCTCGACCCCTCCGCGGACCGGGTGGCGCCGATCCTGCTGGAGGACGAGTGACCACCCGCCAGGACCAGCTGCCCGGCGGACCGTCCGGCCTTGGGCGGCAGCTCGCCGACCTGGAACGGCAGCTCCGCGAGCTCCGCGCCGTCCGGCCCGACCTGTCCGCCGCGGACGCGCTGCTGCCGCCGCTGGACGCCGATCCGACCCGCTGGCCGCAAACCACGCTCAGTTCCTGGACCACCATCGCGGCCTGCAGCAATGTGCGCTGGTCGACTCAGCTCCGGCTCGTCCTGATCACCGCGACCTCGGGCGGCGGCGCCGGCAACATCCGCGTCACCGTGAACGGCGCCCAGTGGGGGCCGGTCGTCGCGGCCGGGACGCCGTACGACTACACCGGCGACCTGCCGTCCACCATCGCCGTCGGCGCCGTCTACCGGCTCACCGTCGACGCCCAGCGCACATCAGGCTCCGGCACCGTCCACGCCCAAACCCAGCTGATCCGCAACTTGATGTAGGAGCCGCCGGTGCGCACGGTCTCAACCCTCGTCGCCCTCACCCCACAGCAGCTCACCACGCGGCTCGACGAGCTGGCGGCCGCCGAGTACCTCGCCGGCCGATGCGGTCAGCTCGCCCCGCCGCAGGTCGGCCAGCCCGCCGTGTACGGCGAGCTGTGGCTCATGGCCGTAGCCCGGATCGCCATCGACCCCGGCGAGTACATCGTCTACGCGATCACCAGCGAGGACGACGTGCCCGGCTGGCCGTACCGCACCGGCCAGTACACCGGCGGGATCCGAACCGCCGCCGACATCGCCCGCCCGCTCGCCGCCGCCGGCTGCACCGTCGCCCTGCGCCACTACGGCAGCTTCGGCGTCACCTCCACGGCCGCGGACGTCCCCCTCACCTGATCCGTTCCCCGCCCCGCGCCGGCCGGCCGGGGCCCTCTCACCCTGGAGGCCCGATGGCCTGGTACCCCGGAGCCGAGAAGATGGAGCTCCAGCCCGAGTCAGACACGCAGCCAGCAATCGTGCCGACGCAGGTGATCTTCCACAGCATCGCGGCGCCGTGGACGCCCCGGCGAATCTACGAATACTGGCGGGACTCCACGAACCTGGACTGCCACTTCGGCGTCGGCTACGACGGCGCCGTGGGCCAGTTCATCGGCACCCAGACCCGGGCCGACGCCAACTTCCGCGCCAACCGGCGGCCGGACGGCACCGGGGCGGTCAGCATCGAGACGGCCAGCAACGACCAACACACCGACCCGTGGACCGACGCCCAGCTCGCCGCGCTGATTCAGCTCGGTGCGTGGCTGCACCGGCAGCACGGGATCCCGCTGCGGGTCTGCCGCAGCGCGGACGACCCCGGCTTCGGGTACCACCGGCTGTTCCCGGACTGGTCGGACGGCGGCACCGCGTGCCCCGGCGACGCCAGGGTGCAGCAGTTCCGCACCGTGGTGCTGCCCGGAATCATCGCGGCCGTCAACGGCCAGACCACCCCCGCGCCGACCCCGGCGCCCACTCCCATGGAGGACGACATGCCCCTGACCAATGCTGACGTCGATCGCGTGGCCCAGCGCGTCGTGTACCTGCTCGCTCAGGCGAACGCCGGCGAGCCTCCGGCCGGCGCCGACGAGAACCTTCGGTGGCTGATCGACTGGTACCACCAGTGCAGCCAGTCCAGCATGGGCGCGGTCCTGGACTACAAGGTCGGCAGCACCCTCAAGGCGTCCGCCGAGGGCGCCGTACGGGACGCCCTCGCCGGCGGGATGCAGTTCAACCTCATCCCGAAGGGGGCCTGATCATGTCCGACGCTCGACGCCGCACAGTCCGCACTGTGTTCGCGCTCGTCCTCGCCATCGCCGCCGGCCTGCCGCTACTCGTCGAGACCGCGGGCCTGCCGAGCACCCTGCCTGGGCTCGGCACCATCCTGGCCGTGGCTGGGGCCGTCACCCGCGTGATGGCTCTGCCGCTGGTCGACAGCTGGCTGCCGTCCTGGCTGCGGAAGGCGTCCGCCCAGCCGGACCCGCTCGCTCCGCCGACCTGGACCCGCGAGTGACCAGCCCGGCCCCGGACGCGGGGATCGTGATCACGACCAGCCAGATGTACGAGGAGGTTCGACGGGTGGGCGATGGCCTGATCCGGCTGGAGGCGAAGTTGGACGCGCTGACCACCGCCGATCGGGACGTCGACTCCAGACTCGGCGACCACGAGTCCCGTCTCCGGCGGCTGGAAGCCGGCCGGTGGCCGCTGCCAACGCTCGGCGCTCTGACCGGCCTGGCCGCGCTCGGCGTCGCCGTCGTCCCGCTCGTCTCCCGCTGACGCACCGCGCCCCCGCACCGGCTCCGGCCGGGCGGGGGCGCTTCGTCGCGTCCGGGCTCAGGCCGCGGCGACCGGCCCGCTGTCGAGGGCGGCCTTCGCGGCGTCCACCGACGCCTGCCAGGTCTGCGCGTGCGCCTGGGCCGCCCGCGCTTCCTCCCAGATCGGATGCGCCCGCAAGGCCAGCGCTGCGGCCACGTAAGCGTTGCGCGCCGCATCGACGTTGCCGCCCTGCTGGCTGGCGGCGATCATCGCCCGGTCAGCCTCGACGACGGCGACGTGGAGGGGCAGCAGATCATCGGGCAAGGGCAGCGACTTGGGCATGCGGCCATCGTACGAGGCCGGCCCGGCAGCTCCGTCAGGGGCGCGGGCGGCGTCCGTACTCGGCGACCCACCGGGGCCCGAGCACGATGTCCGCGGTCTCCACCGGCCGCCCGGTGGCCTGGTCGTAGTAGGTACGCTCGATCGCCATGACCGGGACCGCGGGCGTCACGCCGAGTGCCTGGGCCTCCGCCCGGGTGGCGGCTCGCGCGGACACCCGCTCGACCGGCACCCCGACCTCGATGCCGAGGAGCGCCATGCGGTCGGCGACGCCAATACCCGCGTGCGGGCCAGCCTCCGGCAGGACGACCAGGCTGCCGCCCGTGACGGCCATCGGCTCCCAGCTCTCGGCGAGCTGGGTCGGTTCGCCGTCGGCGAGGTACACGTAGCTGGTGTGCATGACAGGGTCGCCGGGTCGGATCTCCAGCCGCGCCGCGATCCGGTCGTCGGCGGCCCGCGGCTGGGACTCGTGCCGCCAGGTGCCGGCCACGCCCTGCCGGGCCAACGTGGCCTCCGTGGGCGATCCCTCGCCGGGCGCGACGCGCTGACGGCGGACCAGGACGGGCGGCGGCTCGGGGCTGCGGACGAAGTACCCGCGTCCCTGCCTCGCGACGACGAGTCCGTCCTGTTCGAGGACGCGGTAGGCCGACTGGCCGACGGCGGTCGAGTAGCCGTGCTCGCGTCGGAGGTCGGCGAGCGAGGGGAGGCGGTCCCCGGGCTGGAACTCTCCGGCGGCGATCCGGGTGCGGAGGCCGTCGGCGATTCGCAGGTAGGGGGAGACGTCGTCGCCGTCTGACATGCGTGTCCTCCTACTGTGCGTGCGCGCTGGGTGACAGACTATGGGCTCTGGCTCTACTGTATGCATAGACCTGAGCCCGATACATACAGGGGGATCGGTGCAGATCGGCATGCGTGCGAGGACGGTCCGGGCCGCCCTGGCCCAGGCGGCGGGCGCCCCGGTGTGCGTCACCCACCCCCGCCCCGGGATCGTCCGGCTCATCGTGCCGGTCGGCCCCGGCGCCATAGAGCGCTGGGCCGACGTGCTCGACATCGTGACGCCGTGCCACGCCTGGGGATCGCTCAACGCCACCGGCACGGTGGCGCTGTGGGCGGAACTGGAGGAGCCGCAATGACCGTTGCCCAGCGGCCGGAGACGCCGCCCTACATCCTCATCACGCTGGACACGTCGCGCGCTGGCCGCTACGTCAGCGCCGAGTGCCAGTTGGACGCTCACCATGGGTGTCCGGGCGGGCTGTGGGACGAGGCCGGCGCCCGCGTGCTCGTCTGCCTCTGCGGACACCCCGGGTGCTCGTGCGCCCGCAATCTGCCAGGGGCGGACCAGTGAGCGTTCCCGATGGGGAGCCCGCCGAGGCAGACGACAGGCCGATCGAGCTGGGCATGTGCGAGTACTGCACTGCGTGGGTCCGCGGCCGATGGGTTCGGGACCAGACGCCCCACACGGCGATCGTCGAGCACTGCGACCCGGACCCCCGATCAGCCCCTCACCCACCCCTCGGCGTCGATAGCCTCGTTGAACTCAAAAGCGGATGCACGGGGGCTGCAGAAAGGGAACTCATGAACCACTTGCCGACGGCCGACGACCCGCAATCGGGCGCCGCGGTCGAGACGTTCCGCGGAACGAACGGTGAGCTCGTCCACGCGCGCCGCGCGCCGATGGGCCTGATCGTGGTGCAGCTCGATCAGGCCGCGGTTGCGATTCCCGCCGCCGAGGCCGCCCGACTCGGCCGAAGGATCCTCCGGCTGGCCAACTTGGAGGGGGAGGGAGGTGATCAGTAGTGGCATGCCCCAGGGGCTGCGGCTGCGCGATGTACGTGAACGGCAGGTACTGGCAGTGTCCGATGTGCGGGTACCTGGTGCCATACAACGGCTACGTGCCCGCGCCCGAGCAGCTGGATGACGCCAGGGCCGCGAGCCCTCTCCGCTGCTGACCAGGCCGACCCGGGCCGGCGTACTGCCTCGCGCCGACCCGGGTCTACTCATCCCGGAGGAGACGCCAGGTCGGGACGCCGAGCGCGCGGGCGGCTGCGACGAGGTCATCCAGGCTGGGCGGCGTGTGGCCGAGCTCCCAGTTGGAGATGGACTGCCGGTCGCGGTTGATCAGCGCGGCGAGCCGCTCCTGACTGACGCCGCGCTGGCGGCGTAAGAAGCGGATCCGGTCGCCGACCGCGCGACGTTCGTGCAGCTGGTGAGGGTCGGGCTGTCGTTGGGGTGGGGTCGGCACCCCTTGACGCTGGCGCGGCCTTGATCAAAAGTCTGCATACCAAGGTCATCACTTGATCGATTACCTGTTCGATAGGATCGCCCTACCGCAGCCCGGGGGGACAGACCGGGAGCACACCCTGTACACCCTCGCCATCCCCGACCTGATCGAGCCCGAGCAGCACGAGCGCCTAGGCGACGCGATCGCCTCCCTCGCCGCGGTACTGCAGGCAGCTCCGATACGGCCCGACCGCGCGAACGCGTACCTCTGGATGATCGCTGGCGAGGGCGGAGAGCAGCGCGTTCTGGACTACATGGGCGCCGAGTCCGCGTTCGAGCTCCGCTTCTACGCGGACGGCAGACACTACACTGCGACGATCACACGTCGGCGGTAGCTGCCTCGCGACGTGCCCACCAGTACAGGAGCTGTGCCACGGTGGCGGCGCCTGCGATCCGCCGCAACTCGGCCAGTCGGTTGTTGACAGTTCGTCGTGAGATGTTCAGCTCGGCTGCCGCGTCGTCCTGGTCAAGGCCGCGCGCGAGGCACCTCAGGATGCCCAGGTGTACCGGCAGTAGCGCGGCCTCCGTCGTCCCATCCCACGGTTCCGCTCGGGCCCAGTCACGTTCGAACCCTGCGGCGACGGCGGCGACCATCGCGGGATCAGTGACTACAGCCGCCTGCTCCTTACTGATCTCCTCGCCGGTCCAGGGGTCGAGGACCGCCACGAAGGCGACCTGGCGATCGATGACGATCGCCCGGCCGAAGGCCTTTCCCGTCCTGACCTGTGCGCCCTGCTCGGTCATGGTCTGGGCCCAGCGGGCGGTCGGCGCGTGGGTTCGGACGCTGGGCAAGTAGATGGTGCGCATCGCGGCCCGGCGGCGGAGGACGCCAAGGTCTCGCTGATAGCTGACGGCCAGCAGGTCCGCGGGCCGCGGGCCGGTCTGCTGGGCTGTCAGGAGCTCACGCTCACAGGTGTTGATCAGCCCTTCCAGCCGCTCGTTGATGGCCGCTTTGCCGGTCAGGATCTCGACGCCGCCGCGCTGGTGGCTGCTGCCTCCGGAGTGTGCGGCCTGGTATGCCGCGGCCAGCGCAGAGACCTGGACAGGAAGTATCTGAGCCTCGGCGATCAGGTCGCCGGCCGCGCGCAGGAGTTCGGTGCGTCGGTCACGCAGTGCCGACAGCGGGTCGAGCGCAACGTAGTTTCCCGGCCGGCCCGTGTCGGGGGCGACGAGGTGGGTCGCGACGAGCTGATCGAGCTCCGGGCAGGGCGCCGGATCTGTGTGCTTGCCGGACAGGATGCCGAGGTACAGATCGCGCACTGCACGAACAGGAAAGAATCGACCTGATGACGCATCAGCCTTCATCCCGATTGCCCCGATTCGCCCTAGATCCCGATTGCCTAATTGTGCAACGTTCGCAGGATATCGCGAGCAGGGTTGATCCGAATTTGAACGGTCTACATGCTGGATCCCAGAGGGGGAACGGCCCCCTCCGCTCACCGGAAGGGGTGAACGATGCACGCTGTCCGTCGCACGGCAGGGATCCTCACCGCCGGCCTCGCCCTCGCGGGCGCCGCAATCGCCATCACCGCGACTCCGCCCTCGGGGCCCGTCGTTCCGGCCGCCGACTCTGTCTGGGGTGCCGTCCCGGTCGAGCCTGCGCCCCACCCGACCCCGGCACCGACCGCGACCCTCGCGGACTCGGTCTGGGGCTAGCGGCTCGCGCCGCTCCACGTGCTCCCGCCCCGCAGTGCCCGCTTGCATCGGGCGCTGAGGGGCGGGAATTCAAGGGGCTGCGGTAGGAACCCTCATTGCTGGGAGGCATCCGGATCCTACCCGCCCCTCGACGCCGCCCCGTACCCCCCAAGTGGAGGGGTGCGGGGCGGCTCGTGCGCCCAGAGGCAGGGAGAACCCAGGGAGTCCTCAGGGAGGAGCCGTGCCGCAGGGAGTGTGCAGGGAGGCTTTGTCCGGGGAGCCTCGGGGATTCATGGGGAAACATGGGGAGCCCGTTCGCCCTGTTCAGTGCCCCGACGACGCCTCTCCAACGGTTCCGTTGCTGACCTCGGGCTCCTCGACGAAGTCCACCTTCTTGAACTGGCGGTTCATGTCCCCCTTTACCGCCGCCCCCGCCCCCACCA
>NZ_JAKNTA010000200.1 GCF_022288725.1 Kitasatospora sp. A2-31
ACTCGGTCACCAACGAGCTGTCCCGCCAGGACCGTGCGATCCACATCGTGATCCACCCCCAGCTGGTCGTCCGCCGTGACATCACCGGCAAGCTGCTGGAGATCCTGGACATCGACGCCTGCGCCCGCAGCAAGGCCGCCGGCGCGGAGTGGCCCGCCGACGCCATCGTCGAGTCGTGGATGCACATCGAGATCGACCGCGAGACGGACCGCGAGGACCTCCGCTCGATCGAGGCCAACCTGCGCCGCGTGCTCGGCGACGTCCGCGAGGTCGTCGAGGACTGGGGCAAGATGCGCGACTCCGCGCTGCGCATGGCCGACGAGCTGGCCGAGCAGCCCCCGGCCGGCCTGCCCGAGCAGGAGGTCGGCGAGGCCTGGGAGCTGATGCGCTGGCTCGCCGACGACCACTTCACCTTCCTCGGCTACCGCGAGTACGACCTGGTCGAGCACGAGGGCGAGGAGGTCCTGAAGGCCGTGGCCGGCACCGGCCTCGGCATCCTGCGCTCCGACCCGCTCAGCCACGACGACGACCACCACCCGGTCAGCGAGGCCTTCGGCCGGCTCTCCGCGCCGGTGCGCGCCAAGGCCCACGAGAAGAAGCTGCTCGTCCTCACCAAGGCCAACAGCCGTGCCACCGTGCACCGCCCGGCCTACCTCGACTACGTCGGCGTGAAGAAGTTCGACGCCAACGGCGAGGTCGTCGGCGAGCGCCGCTTCCTGGGCCTCTTCTCGGCCGCCGCCTACACCGAGTCGGTCAGCCGCATCCCGGTCGTGCGCCGCAAGGTCCAGGACGTCATCGCCCAGTCCGGCTTCTCCACCGAGAGCCACGACGGCCGCGACCTGCTGCAGATCCTGGAGACCTTCCCCCGGGACGAGATCTTCCAGACCGCGGCCGACGAGCTGCTCCAGATCGCCACCAGCGTCCTCTACCTGCAGGAGCGCCGCCGGCTGCGGCTGTTCCTGCGCCAGGACGAGTACGGCCGCTACTTCTCCGCGCTGGTCTACCTGCCGCGCGACCGCTACACCACCCGCATCCGGCTGCGCCTCATGGACATCCTGATGCAGGAGCTCAACGGCGCCTCGATCGACTACACGGTCTGGTCGACGGAGTCGGTGCTGACCCGTCTGCACTTCGTCGTCCGGGTCACCCCCGGCAGCGAGCTGCCGCACCTGACCGACGCCGAGATCGAGCGGATCGAGGCCAAGCTGGCCGAGGCCGCCCGGTTCTGGATGGACGGCTTCAACGACCAGCTGCACCTGGAGCTGGGCGAGGAGAAGGCCGCCGAGCTGTCCCGCAAGTACGGCAACGCCTTCCCCGACGGCT
>NZ_JAKNTA010000201.1 GCF_022288725.1 Kitasatospora sp. A2-31
CCCGCCACTCCCGAGAGGACCGGCCGATGGCCAACCAGACGACCTCCGTCAGCATCGAGGGGATGCTGTCCGCCCAGGGCAACTTCCAGACCGCGCTGGACGAGGTGAACCGCACCTACACGCAGATGGCGAGCCAGATCGAGACCCTGCAGGCGAGTTGGACCGGTGAGGCGTCCAGCACCTACCTCGGCGCGATGAACACCTGGCTGCAGGACTTCGGCACCGTGCGCAGCCAGCTCGCCCTGATGCTGGAGAAGCTCCAGGCGAACACCGGCAGCTACGACACCACCCACCAGGCCACCACCGACCTGGCCTCCCAGCTCAGCAAGGGGATGGCCGCCCCGCTGCCCGGGTTCTGAGCCGCCCGCCCCCTTTCCCGTAGCGCCGCAGCCCCGCACCCCGGAGGAGTCACCTCATGAGCACCTACACCGTCAACATGAGCCAGGTCGAGTACATCGTCGGCGAGATGTCGGCGATCAGCAGCAGGCTCCAGCAGACCCTGAGCCAGCTGGACGACGGCACCACGCAGCACCTGAGCGAGTGGAGCAGCGACGCCCGCAGCACGTACGACGCCGCAAAGCTCCGCTGGGACGCCGCGGCGGCCGACATGGTCCTGCTGGCGCAGAACGCGACGACCGCGCTCGGCGGGGTCCACGACGCCTACCACTCCGGTGAGCGGTTCGGCGCGGGCCTCTGGGACCAGTGACATGTCGGAGCGCGACGAATCCTCCTCCGACCCGAACATCAACAACAACGACTACGGGGGAGGGGGCGGGACCGGGGACGAATCCGGCTCGGACTCCGGGACCGGCGGCGACCACCACTGGACCGGCGACCCCCACGTCGGCGCCGGCCACGGCACGTTCAGCGACACCGATCCGATCCTGCTGCCGACCGTGCCGCGCAACGGTGCCACCGGACCCGGCGGCACCGCGGTGAGCACGCCCTCGCTGGACCTCTTCGCCGCCAACATCGACCGGCTGATCGCGCCGATGAACGCCGTGATCACCGCGCTGGACGGCGTCTCGGTGGCCCCGGGCGCCTTCTACCACGCCAATCTGATGCGCAACAAGGTGAACGGGCCCAACGGCGACGACGGGCTGAAGAAGGACTTCGGCGATGCGCTGGCCTCGCTGGTGACCGGGCTGACCGACCTGCGGGACGGCGTCCGGTCGCTGAGCGCGAAGTACCGCACGACCGAGGAGGCCAATGCCATGACGGCCCGGGACTTCCAGCTCGCCATGACGGACGCCGTCGGCGACTTCAACGCCGTGGTGACCGCGGCCGGCGGTACCGGCGGTACCGGCAGCACCGGCAGCACCC
>NZ_JAKNTA010000202.1 GCF_022288725.1 Kitasatospora sp. A2-31
CCAGGGGGGGGGGCAGGCAGCCCCGCCACTCCCGAGAGGACCGGCCGATGGCCAACCAGACGACCTCCGTCAGCATCGAGGGGATGCTGTCCGCCCAGGGCAACTTCCAGACCGCGCTGGACGAGGTGAACCGCACCTACACGCAGATGGCGAGCCAGATCGAGACCCTGCAGGCGAGTTGGACCGGTGAGGCGTCCAGCACCTACCTCGGCGCGATGAACACCTGGCTGCAGGACTTCGGCACCGTGCGCAGCCAGCTCGCCCTGATGCTGGAGAAGCTCCAGGCGAACACCGGCAGCTACGACACCACCCACCAGGCCACCACCGACCTGGCCTCCCAGCTCAGCAAGGGGATGGCCGCCCCGCTGCCCGGGTTCTGAGCCGCCCGCCCCCTTTCCCGTAGCGCCGCAGCCCCGCACCCCGGAGGAGTCACCTCATGAGCACCTACACCGTCAACATGAGCCAGGTCGAGTACATCGTCGGCGAGATGTCGGCGATCAGCAGCAGGCTCCAGCAGACCCTGAGCCAGCTGGACGACGGCACCACGCAGCACCTGAGCGAGTGGAGCAGCGACGCCCGCAGCACGTACGACGCCGCAAAGCTCCGCTGGGACGCCGCGGCGGCCGACATGGTCCTGCTGGCGCAGAACGCGACGACCGCGCTCGGCGGGGTCCACGACGCCTACCACTCCGGTGAGCGGTTCGGCGCGGGCCTCTGGGACCAGTGACATGTCGGAGCGCGACGAATCCTCCTCCGACCCGAACATCAACAACAACGACTACGGGGGAGGGGGCGGGACCGGGGACGAATCCGGCTCGGACTCCGGGACCGGCGGCGACCACCACTGGACCGGCGACCCCCACGTCGGCGCCGGCCACGGCACGTTCAGCGACACCGATCCGATCCTGCTGCCGACCGTGCCGCGCAACGGTGCCACCGGACCCGGCGGCACCGCGGTGAGCACGCCCTCGCTGGACCTCTTCGCCGCCAACATCGACCGGCTGATCGCGCCGATGAACGCCGTGATCACCGCGCTGGACGGCGTCTCGGTGGCCCCGGGCGCCTTCTACCACGCCAATCTGATGCGCAACAAGGTGAACGGGCCCAACGGCGACGACGGGCTGAAGAAGGACTTCGGCGATGCGCTGGCCTCGCTGGTGACCGGGCTGACCGACCTGCGGGACGGCGTCCGGTCGCTGAGCGCGAAGTACCGCACGACCGAGGAGGCCAATGCCATGACGGCCCGGGACTTCCAGCTCGCCATGACGGACGCCGTCGGCGACTTCAACGCCGTGGTGACCGCGGCCGGCGGTACCGGCGG
>NZ_JAKNTA010000203.1 GCF_022288725.1 Kitasatospora sp. A2-31
CGGGGGCGGCGACCTGCCAGTCGACGATGCGCACGACCGGGCTGGACCCGTCGGGCTTGCAGGAGACGTAGACCGAGCGGGCAGCGAGAGCGCGGTGGTAGAGCGAGCGCTGGTGGGCGTAGCGCAGCGCGTCGGCGATCTGGCGAACGAGCTCGAGTCGGGTGTCGGGGGTCAGTGAGGCGCCGTGGGTGGCCAGATAGGCGTCCAGGCGCAGGTCGGAGGCGCGATGGTTGAAGAGGATGGCCGGGCCACCCTGGTGGTCGCGGAACTCCCGGGCTTGGGCGATGCCGCGGTGGCTGATGCCTTGGAGGACCTGGTACTCGCGCCGGGCTGCTCGTTCGACCGAGTTTCGGGTCTCCGCGGTTGCCTGGAGGCTCACCAGGTAGACCCGGACGCGGCCCTCCTCGCGGATGGGCTGCTCGCGGATGGCGAGACGGTCCTCCCACGTGGGGCCGCCGTCGAGGGGGCGCCCGGCGAGGTTCCAGCCGTCACCAAAGCTCAGGTGGGCAGTGGATGCCCGAACGCCGATCCTCTTCATGAGGTCGGGCAGCGCCCGTGCCAGGTCGAGTCGCTCGCGCCGGGCAGCCTCGGAGTCCCGCTGCGGGGGCAGGCCGAGGAAGTCCTGCCAGATCCGGGGCAGGCCGCTGGCGCCGTCGTCGCGGCCGTAGACGTTGGTCTGCTGGACGGTGTCGAGCTCGGATCGCAGGCTCGGAGCGGACAGGAACACCGCCGGGGAGACAAACGGGATGCGGACACCTGTGTGGGAGGTCTGTGCGGCCCAGGTCAGCCGGGCCCGCAGTTCCTTGGACTTGAGGTCGGTCAGGTGCAGGGGATTGTTGATCGTGCGGACCCGGTCGGGGCCGTGGAAGTTCCAGGTGCTCCCGTTGTTGACGAGACGCCCCGGGTGCGCCTTGAGCTCCACGAGGAACAGGCCGCGCGGCACGAGGATGAGCAGGTCGCACTCGTTGGTGCGGCCCGAGGCGGCCGTGAACGAAAAGGTCGCCCAGGCCCGAAAGGGCTCCGCCTGCGGCATCAGCGCCTTGACGTGGTCGAGCGCCTCCTGCTCGTGCGGGAACGGAGAGGGGCGTTCCTGGAACCAGCGCTGCACGCGAGGCGGTGCAGGCTTTGGTCGACGCGCCCCCGAGTTGCCGTCCTTGCCCGCTGCCGACACCCCTGTGCCCTCCCTGGTCCTTGCTGCCCGGCCGCGGACGAACCATGGCCTTCTCCACGGCCTTGACCCTATCGGTCAGGGCCGACGGGTGGAGGCGTGTAGTCCTTCTCGTGATCAATCGGGCCATGGGTCACGGCGGGCTGTCGCC
>NZ_JAKNTA010000204.1 GCF_022288725.1 Kitasatospora sp. A2-31
ACGGCCGATTATCACCCGGCGCCCCGCGACACCGGCGAACGGCCGCGACCACCGGCGGGTGGGGGGCGGAACCGCCGGAGCACGCCGGAGGAGCCGTCCCGGCGGGCGGGACGGCTCCTCCGCGGCCACCGGGCGCACCGGGCGCCCGGGTGTGCGGTGTGCCGAGGTCGTCAGCCGAGCTTGCTGACGTCCCGGACGGCGCCCTTGTCGGCGGAGGTGGCCATCGCGGCGTACGCGCGCAGCGCCTGGCTGACCTGGCGGTCGCGCTTCTTCGGCCGGTAGCCGCCCTCGGCCTCCAGCTTCAGCCGGCGCTCGTGCAGCTCCTCGAAGGGGACCTCCAGCGAGATCTTCCGGCCGGGGATGTCGATGGCGATGATGTCGCCGTCCTCCACCAGGGCGATCGTGCCCCCGGAGGCCGCCTCCGGCGAGGCGTGGCCGATCGACAGGCCCGAGGTGCCGCCGGAGAAGCGGCCGTCGGTGACCAGCGCGCAGGCCTTGCCGAGGCCGCGGCCCTTGAGGAAGGACGTCGGGTACAGCATCTCCTGCATGCCCGGGCCGCCCTTGGGGCCCTCGTAGCGGATGACGACGACGTCGCCCTCCTTGACCCGCTTGGTGAGGATCGCGTCGACGGCGTCCTCCTGCGACTCGACCACGACGGCCGGACCGCTGAAGGTCCAGATCGACTCGTCCACGCCGGCGGTCTTCACGATGCAGCCGTCCTCGGCGAGGTTGCCGTAGAGCACGGCCAGGCCGCCCTCGACCGAGTAGGCGTGCTCGACGCTGCGGATGCAGCCCTTGGCGGCGTCGGTGTCCAGGGACTCCCAGCGCTCGGACTGCGAGAAGGCCTCCGCGGAGCGGACGCAGCCGGGGGCCGCGTGCCAGAGCTCGACGGCCTCGGCGGACGGCGAGCCGCCGCGGACGTCCCAGGTCTTGAGCCACTCGGCGAGCGAGTCGGAGTGGACGGTGTGCACGTCCTCGTTGAGCAGCCCCCCGCGGTAGAGCTCGCCGAGGATGGCGGGGATGCCGCCGGCCCGGTGCACGTCCTCCATGTAGTACGAGCCGTTCGGCGCGACCTTGGAGAGGCAGGGCACCTTCCGGGAGATGGCGTCGATGGCCCGCATGTCGAAGTCCAGCTCGGCCTCCTGGGCGGCGGCGAGCAGGTGCAGGATCGTGTTGGTGGAGCCGCCCATCGCGATGTCCAGCGCCATGGCGTTCTCGAAGGCGGCGCGGGTGGCGATCGAGCGCGGCAGGACGGAGTGGTCGTCCTGGCCGTAGTGGCGGTTGGCGATCTCGACCACGGTCCGCCCCCCCCCCCCC
>NZ_JAKNTA010000205.1 GCF_022288725.1 Kitasatospora sp. A2-31
CCCGGCTGGACGCCCTCGCCAGGACCCGCCGGCTCACCGGCGAGGAGGCGGACGAGCTGGTCACCCTCTACCAGCGCGCCACCGGCCACCTCGCCAAGGTCCAGGCCGCCGCCCCCGACCCGACGCTGGAGGGCCGCCTGACCGGCCTGGTCTCCCGGGCCCGGGACGCGGTCACCGGAAGCCGTACCAGCGGCTGGCATGACATCGCCCGCTACTACGCGGTGAGCTTCCCGGCCGCGCTCTACCGCGCGCGCCGCTGGTGGCTGTCGGTAGCCCTCGTCTCGCTGTTCGGCACCGCCCTGATCGCCTGGTGGATGGCGAATCACCCCGAGGTCCGGAACAGCCTGGTCAGCCCGGAGGCGCTGCACCAGCTGACCATGCCCGGCGGCGAGTTCGAGGCCTACTACTCGGAGCACCCCGCGAGTTCGTTCGCGGCCCAGGTCTGGACGAACAACGCCTGGATCGCGGTGCAGTGCCTGGTCTTCGGCGTCGCGCTGGGCATTCCCGTTCTCTACGTGCTCTGGAGCAACGTCCTCAACCTCGGTGTCGGCATCGGTCTCATGGCCTCCGCCGGCCGGCTCGACGTCTTCCTCGGCCTGTTGATCCCGCACGGCCTGCTGGAACTGACCGCCGTCTTCGTGGCCGGCGGCCTGGGCCTGCGGCTGGGCTGGACCGTGATCGACCCCGGCCCTCGCACCCGGGCGACCGCGCTGGCCGAGCAGGGCCGGTCGATCGTCGGGATGGGGATCGGCCTCGCGACGGTCCTGGCCGTGGCCGGCGCCCTGGAAGCCTTCGTGACCCCGTCGGGCCTCCCCACGTGGGCGCGGATCTCGATCGGTGCGCTGGTCGAGGTGGCGTTCCTGCTCTACGCCCTCGTGTGGGGACGGAAGGCCGCGGCGACCGGGGAGACCGGCGACCTGGACGCGGCAGACCGGGCGGACCTGCAGCCGGTCGCGGCCTGAGCCGATGTGATCAACATGCCCCTGAGCTGCTACTCTTCTCGCATCCCGGCCAAACCATTGACGTGGCGAGGGTGGGCTAGTAGGTTTGAACGGTTGGGACAGGTTGGACAACGACCTGGTCCAGGCGTTAGTGTCTACGACACCGCCGAATCGAGGTGAGTGCGCTCCAAGAATGCGCACCCTCCGCGTAAGGCAAATCCCGGAACTGAGCACACCGAAAGCTTTGATAGGCTTCGGAGCGAAGTCGAAGGAAATCCCTCCAGCGGGAATTCAGAGAAACAAACGCCGGTAAGAACGGCCGCGAGGATCTGATAAGCTGGGAACACGAAAGAACGAAGCGCCCGGAGGGCCGG
>NZ_JAKNTA010000206.1 GCF_022288725.1 Kitasatospora sp. A2-31
CCCGGTCGGCCGTCCAGAGCAGCGCCAGCTCGCGCAGCGCGGTGAGGTTGCCCGGGCGGAAGTAGTTGGCGAGGGCGGCGTCGATCTTCTCCGGCGCGTACACGTTGCCGTGGGCGAGCCGCCGCCGCAGCGCCTCCGGGGACATGTCCACCAGCTCGATCTGGTCGGCCCGGCGGACCACCTCGTCCGGCACGGTCTCCCGCTGCCGGACCCCGGTGATGCCCTCGACCACGTCACCCAGTGACTCCAGGTGCTGGATGTTCACGGTCGAGATCACGTCGATCCCGGCCGCCAGCAGCTCCTCGACGTCCTGCCAGCGCTTGTCGTTGCGGCAGCCGGGCACGTTGGTGTGGGCGAGCTCGTCCACCAGCGCCACCTGCGGCCGGCGGGCCAGCACGGCGTCAGGATCCATCTCGGTGAACACGGCACCCCGATGCGTCAGCTCACGGCGCGGCACGACCTCCAGGCCCGCCACCAGCTCTGCGGTGTACCGACGCCCGTGGTCCTCCACGAACGCCACCACGACGTCCGTACCGCGCTGGAGCCGCCGGTGCGCCTCCGCGAGCATGGCGTACGTCTTGCCGACCCCGGGAGCCGCCCCGAGGTAGATCCGCAGCCTGCCGCGTCCCATGAGCACCATTCTTGATCGGACCCGTCCGGGGTACCACCCCGGACACCTGTTCCCCTCACCTTGGAGACTACGGCGTAACCGGTGATTCTCCAGCGATCTGGGCGGTGATCAGGCAGTTTTAGCGCCATATTGACGGCTGAGGAGCCGTGTCGGAGCCCGGGCAACGGTCGCCCGAGGGCAGCCCATCGGGATGGCGTGGCGCATTCGCCGGGAAACGCGAAGAACCCCCATCCGGGAATCCGGATGGGGGTTCTTCAGAAGAATTGTTCGGCGGCGTCCTACTCTCCCACAGGGTCCCCCCTGCAGTACCATCGGCGCTGTGAGGCTTAGCTTCCGGGTTCGGAATGTAACCGGGCGTTTCCCTCACGCTATGACCACCGAAACACTATGAAACTATCCGCCACCCACCCGCAGAGCGGTGGGGGTCGTTGTTTCAGAACAACACAGTGGACGCGAGCAACTGAGGACAAGCCCTCGGCCTATTAGTACCGGTCAACTCCACCCCTCACAGGGCTTCCATATCCGGCCTATCAACCCAGTCGTCTACTGGGAGCCTTACCCTCTCAAGGAGGTGGGAGTGCTCATCTCGAAGCAGGCTTCCCGCTTAGATGCTTTCAGCGGTTATCCCTCCCGAACGTAGCCAACCAGCCATGCCCTTGGCAGAACAACTGGCACACCAGAGG
>NZ_JAKNTA010000207.1 GCF_022288725.1 Kitasatospora sp. A2-31
GCGCCCGGGGGTGCGGGGCGGTCCGCAGCCGCATCCGCCGCCAGGCGCGCTGGACCAGGGCGGCGGTGACGGCCTGCCGGTCGAGCAGCTGGACGTCGAGATCGGGGCGGCCGGGCTCCTGGGTGACCAGGTAGCGGTCCGGGCCGGCCGGTCGGGCGGCGACCGGGCGCAGGCCGGCCTCGCGCAGGCTGCGCAGGAGCTGCGCCGGCTTCGGCCGCGGGTCGGGAGTGCCGACGGCGTAGCTGGTGCCGTGGGCGGCGGTCCAGCCGATCAGCAGTCCGAGCAGGAGGGCGGTGGGGGTGGCGTACCCGGCGGCGAGGCCGGCGAGGGCGGAGGCCGCGAGGGTGAGCCGGGGGAGCCGGCGCTCGCGGGCGCCGGAGGCGGTCAGGAAGGCGAGCACCGGGGCGAGGTAGCCGTAGACCGGTTCGGTGTGCGCCAGGCCGCCGCCGGGCAGCCGTTGGGTGAGCGCGGCGACCAGGGTCGGGGACGCCGCCTCGTCGACCCAGAGGTCGAGCGCGAGCGAGACCCCGTAGGCCAGGACGGCGGCCAGCAGCCCGTCGGAGAGGTGTTGGAGGGTGCGCCGACGGTCGGCTGCGGCCGAGGTCAGCCGGCGGGCCGCGGAGTAGGCGGGGACCAGCAGCAGGGCGGCGGTGGTCAGGCCCCCGGCGAGTCCGGCCAGGGTGCGCGGGACCAGTTCGGCGGCCTGGGCGACGTCGCTGGCGATGCCGGAGGTGGTGGCCCGCGCGTAGTCGGCGAGCAGCAGCGTCAGGGTGATCCCGGCGACACCGGCCAGCAGCCGGATCAGCGCCACCGGCTGCCGGACCCGGCCGGTGGCGGCCGGCCCGGGCGGCGCGTCCCCGCCGGGCCCGCTCGGCCCGGGTATGCCGCCGGACCGGGCACCGCCCGTGTCGCTGTCCACTCTCCCCGTCACGATCGCCACGGTTGGCATGCTCCCATGGCCCGGCCCGGGCGCGGCGGAGAACCCTTGGTCCGGGCGGTCGGGCGCGCCCGGGCGCCCGGGCCCACCGGCCCGTGGGGTGGGTCCGGCCTGTGGGGTGGGCCGGTGGGTCAGGCCTGCTCGGCGGGTCAGGCCTGCTCGGCGGGTCAGGCCTGCTCGGCGGGTCAGGCCTGGCGGGTGGGCAGGGCGACCAGGTGGCGGAGGTTGACGTGCCGGGGTCGGGTGACGGTGTAGCCGATCAGGTCCGCGATGTCGTCGGCGGTCAGGGCCGGGATCACGGCGAACATCCCGCCGAGCTGCTCGCGCAGCACCGGGTTGTCGATGTGCCCGCCGAGCTCGGTGTCGGTCAGTCC
>NZ_JAKNTA010000208.1 GCF_022288725.1 Kitasatospora sp. A2-31
CCCCCGCCGCGCCGCGGCACGAGGAGCACCGCCGCACGAAGCACCGCGGCACCGGCCCCCGAGCACCCGCCCGGGGGCCGGTGGCGTTCCGGCCCGGGGGCCGGTGGCGTTGCCGCCCGGGGGCCGGTGTCGTTCCCGCCCGGCGCCGGGCGGCAGCGGCTAGCGTGACCGGTGGGCCGGCCCACCACGGAAGGAACCAGTCGATGGAGATCCTGGCGTACGGCGTCCAGACCGACGAGCGGCCGCTGCTGGAGCGGGCCTTCGCCGGGCGGCACGAACTGCGCTGCCTGGACGTCTTCCTCAACCGCGACACCGCCCCGCTGGCCAGCGGCCACCCGGTCGTCAGCAGCAGCGTCAACGCCGTGCTCGACGCCGGGACGCTCACCGTGCTGGCCGCCGGCGGCACGAAGCTGATCGCCCAGCGCTCCACCGGCTTCAACAACATCGACCTGGACGCCGCCGCCGAGCTCGGCCTCACCGTCGCGCGGGTCTCCCACTACAGTCCCCACGCGGTCGCCGAACACGCCTGGGCGCTGGCGCTGGCGGTGAACCGGCGGCTCACCCGCGCCGCCGTCCGCACCCGCGAGTTCGACTTCCGGCTGGACGGCCTGCTCGGCCGCGACGTCCACGGCATGACGGTCGGCGTGATCGGCACCGGCAAGATCGGCACCTGCTTCGCCCGGATCGCCACCGGCTTCGGCACCGAACTGCTCGGCTGGGACATCGCCCCGAACCCGGACTGCCTGGAGCTCGGCATGGCCTACACCGAGCTGCCCGACCTCCTCGGCCGCTCCGACCTGATCAGCCTGCACGTCCCCCTGGTGCCGGCCACCCACCACCTGATCGACGCGGCCGCGCTGGCCCGGATGAAGGACGACGCCATCCTGGTCAACTCCAGCCGCGGCGGCCTCGTGGACAGCGCCGCCCTGGTGGAGACGCTGCGCGCCGGGCGGCTCTCCGGCGTCGGCCTGGACGTCTACGAGGAGGAGACCGGCGTCTTCTTCACCGACCGCTCCATCCACGGCATCACCGACGACACCCTCGCCCGCCTGGTCACCTTCCCCCATGTCCTGGTCACCAGCCACCAGGCCTACTTCACCGGGACCGCCGTCGGCCAGATCATCGACGCCACCGCCCGCAACGTCGACGACTTCGCCGCCGGCCGCCGCAACGAGAACACCCTCGTGCCGAGGAGCTGACCCCGCGAGAGGACGGCCCGTCGTGGGTTCCCCGGGCGGGGTCAGCAGACCGGAGTGGCGTTCCAGTGCTGGCGGAAGCGGCGCCGGGCCCGGTGCAGGCGGGAGCGG
>NZ_JAKNTA010000209.1 GCF_022288725.1 Kitasatospora sp. A2-31
CCCCAGGGCGGACCCCCCGCCGTGACCACCAGGGACCGGAACGGCGGATGAGGACACCCCGGCCCCACCAGCCCCGGCCCCACCAGCCCCGGCGCCCGCCCCCGCCCGGCCCCTCGCTCGCCGCCGACACCGATGCCGGCCACGGCGTGCAGCAACTCGAGGGATACCTGTACTGGCAGGCCGAAACCGAAGAGGCCCGGCAGGCCGCCCGCGACCTGGCCGACCACCTCCCCTGGCTCACCGGCACCCAGCGCCACGACCTCGAACACCACTACACCCGCGCCCACCTCCACGTGTCCCGCGCGTACCTCACCCGGCTGCGCGGTCGCCGCGACGAACTGCGCGCCGAGTACGAGGCCCGCTACCGCCACCTGCGGGCGCGATGCGTGCTCACCGCACTCCTCGTGACGACCACGGCCGTGCTGTGCGCCGTCCTCAGCCTGATCCACCGCTGACCGGCCGGGGCCCGACGGTGCCCGCCTTCCCGCCGAAGCCGGGCACCTCGCGTCCGTCCAGCCGGCCGGGGGTCAGGCGTCGGTCGTCGTCGAGTGCCTGACCCAGCGGGTTTCCGCGATGCCGCAGGTGTAGGCGTGCGCCGCGGCGGCACGGAGACGACGGTCCGCGAGCCAGGGGCCGAAGATGCCGGCCCCGGATCCGGCGAAGCCGGGGTTGGTGAAGAGCCTCAACTCGTCCACCAGGTCCTGCCGTAGGAGGGACGTCACGAACCCCGCGCCGCCGAAGCACAGCAGGTCGCCGGCGGCCTCCTTCTTGGCCCGGGCGACGGCCTGGTCGAACTCGCCGTTGAGGACGGTGGTGTTCGGCCAGGCGCGCTCCGGCCGGCCCGTTCGGCTGACGACGAACTTGGGCAGAGCGCCGATGGCGCGGCTGAAGTTCCACTCCCCGTCGGTCGGGTGTCGGCGGGCCATCGCGTCCCAGTGGGCGAGGTAGCCTTCGTCGGCCATCGGACGGCTGAGGAGGATCCCCGCGGCGTCGGCGAACAGGTCGTTGAACGCTTCGCGCAGGTCCTCGCTCCAGGGCCACTGCGGCCCCCAGTTCCACAGCTGCCAGGTCGAATCCGCGAGCGTGCTGCTCACACAGCCGTCGATGGAGATCTGCATCGCCACGACCAAGCGGTTCATGACGTCCCTTTCTGTTCCTGGGCGGCCGGGGCCGCCTCTTCCCGGCGCTGCCACCCCCGAGTGACGGCACGGTGCGGATCGGCCGAACGGCCCGGCGCGTCACGGGCCGCTGCCGGCGGGAGGCGCTGACGGGGACGGCCCGCCGGCCGGACGGGCGG
>NZ_JAKNTA010000021.1 GCF_022288725.1 Kitasatospora sp. A2-31
GCGTACAGCACGTCGATCTTCGGCTGCGACTTCAGGAAGGCCTGCATGACCTCCTTGCCCTTGGCGCGGGTGAAGTCGCCGGTCTGCGAGGCGACCACCTTGAACTTGGGCTCGCCCTTGACGGCGTCCGCGAAGCCGGACTTGCGGTCGTTGGCCGGCGCTGAACCGGTGGTGCCCTCCAGCTGGACGACGTTCACGTCACCACTGGCGGCCGCGTACTCCTTGACCAGCCACTCGCCTGCCTTCTTGCCCTCCTCGACGAAGTCCGAGCCGAGGAAGGAGACGTAGAGCGACTCGTCCTTCGAGTCCACCGCGCGGTCGGTCAGGATGACCGGGATGTGCGCGTCCTTGGCCTCCTTCAGGACCGTGTCCCAACCCGACTCCACCACCGGGGAGAAGGCGATCACATCGACCTTCTGCTGGATGAACGAGCGGATCGCCTTGATCTGGTTCTCCTGCTTCTGCTGCGCGTCGGAGAACTTCAGCTCGACGCCGGCCTTCTTCGCGGCCTCCTGGATCGACTTGGTGTTGGCGGTGCGCCAACCGCTCTCCGCGCCGACCTGGGAGAACCCCACGACGAGCTTGTGGCCGGAACCCTTGTCGGCCGAGCCTCCGCCGCCGGAACCACAGGCGGCGAGGACGGCAACCATCGCACCGGTGACCAGGACCGAAGCAACTCTCTTGGACATGTGGGGACTTCCTCTCGGAATCGTCGATCGCACGGACGGCGGCAACGGCCCGCGTTCACGGGGTGGGGCGAAGCGACTGAGGGGCCGAGGTGCGGCCCAGGGGCGACGCGGCACCATCCCGTCCATCCGGGCGCGGTGGTGACGCGGTTGCGCTCGAGACGAGATTGTTAGCGCTAACAATCGGGTCGACAAGACCCGCCCCCGCCCGTTACCCAATCTTGACCTGCGGCGCGGCGAGGTCCTGGCCGATTTCCGGCCTGTTACCGCCCCTTGACGCTCCGATGGCCGAGCTGGGCTGAACGGCGATGGGAGCGCTCCCACGGATCGGACTCCCATGCATCGGACTCCCATGCATCGGACTCCCATGCATCGGACTCCCATGCATCGGACTCCCCTGCATCGGACTCCCCTGCACTGGGCTCCCCTGCACCGGCTCCCCCGTGCTCCGGGCCCCGCCGGCCACCGGCGGGGGGGGCGCCGAACAGGGGCGACACGAGCGTCCCGCGCCCGGCGGCGTGCGAGACCACCGGTCGGACGTCCCCGGCGGCTGGTGCGACACCGGCGACCGGGCCGAGAACATGGTCGACGCCGGCTGCCCGCCGCACCGTCAGGGTGCGGCGGGCCGACCGGTTCCGGGGCATGCGGGTGATCGGCAGCCGGGTCCGCCTCCGCGCCGCCGGACCGCTTTCGCCGGGGACGGGAACGGGCGGAGGCGGGGCTCCGTCACGGTCGGGCGGTCGCAGCCGGGCGCGCAGGGAGTCGCGCGCCCGGTGTCATCCCAGCTTCCACTGCTGGTTGCTGCCGCCACTGCAGGTCCACAGCTGGACCGGCGTGCCGTCACCGGTGGCCAGCCCGGCCACGTCCAGGCAGAGCCCCGACTGCACCCCGGTGACCGTGCCGTTCGGGTTCAGCTGCCACTGCTGGTTGGCCTGGCCGTTGCAGGACCAGACGATCGCCTTGGTGCCGGGGCTGGTGCCGTGCGCCTCGGCGTCCAGGCACAGCGTGCTGCCGCCCACGGTCACCGTCAGCTGCTTCGACGCCGTACGGGTCCAGGCCTGGTTCGCACCGCCGTTGCAGGCGTAGATCCGCTGCTGCGTTCCGAGCGCCGTGCCGTTCGCGTCGGTGAGGCACTTGCCCGCGGCCACCGCCTTCAGCGCGCCGGCCGTGCCGCCGCCGGACGTCCCCCCGTCCAGGCCCATGAAGTGGACGGCGGTGGCCGCCATGGCCGTCCCCTGCACCGGCAGTTGATGCCCGGCCCCGACGATGCTGTACGCCTCCACCTGGGTGACGCCGGCGCTGTTGTCGTACCGGGTGCGGTTCCAGTTGGCGGCGGGGGTGTCGGTGGCCGACGGGGTCCGGCTCACGCCGAGGACGTCGGTCCACTCCTTGATCTCTTCACCGAGGTTGTTGTGGCTGAGAACGGTGTCGGCGGTACCGTGCCACAGCTGCACCCGGGGACGTGGACCGGTGTAGCCGCGATCGGCACCGCGCGCCAGATCGCCCCACTGCTGCGGGGTCATGGAGACCTGGCCCTGGGCACAGGGGCCGTTCCAGCCGCGGACGGTGCCGGTGTGGAAGCAGTGGTAGGGCACGCCCATGAACGCCGCGCCCGCCTTGAACACGTCGGGGTAGTCGGCGAGCATCACGTTGGTCATCATCCCGCCCGAGGACTCCCCGGTCACGTACACGGCGTTGGCGTTGCCACCGTAGTGCTGCTCCGTGTACGTGATCATCGACATCAGCCCGACCGGGTCACTGCCGCCGTTGCGGGTCAGCGCCTGGTCGGAGGAGACGTCCCAACAGCTGCCGCCGGGGTTCGTCGAGGGGTAGATGACCAGGAATCCGTACCGGTCGGCCAGCGACCCGAAGTCGGTGCTGGAGTACATGTAGGGCCCGGTCCCCTGGCACCCGTGCAGGGCCAGCAGGATCGGCGGGTCGGGCCTGACGTTGTTCGGCACGTACAGGTGCATCAGCAGACCCGTCGGGTTGGTGCCGAAGTTCGTGATCTGGGTCAGCGACGCGGCGGCGGCCTGCGGGGCCGCCTGCAGGCTCAGGCCGACCGCGAGGCCGACCGCCGCGAGCAGGCCCGGTAAGCGGGACGTGAACGAGCGGAAGCGGAACATGGAGCCTCTCCGTTCGGGTGTGTCGTGGGTAGGAGGGAGGTCGTGGTGCCACCACCGGCGTGCCGGCACCTGCGGTACGCACCGGGGACCTCCGCCGGTACGCGCGTCAAACGCAGTGGAACGTCGGATGCAGGCGCCGGGTGTGGTCCAGGACGCGGACCGGCCCGTCCAGCCGGACGGTCGCGGTGAGCCGGATGTCGGTGCTGGAGGCGGCGACGCGCAGCTCCAACTCCCCCGGCTCCACGATGCGCCGCCCGTCGCGCCCGGTGAAGGACGCGACGTCCGCCGGGATGCCGACCCGGAGCCGCGTCCGCGTGCCCGGGGCCAGGGCGACCCGCCGGTAGCCGATCAGCCGCTGCACCGGCTGGACCACGCTGGCGACCGGGTCGTGCAGGTAGAGCTGGACGGTCTCGCTGCCGGTCCGGTCGCCGGTGTTGCGCAGGGTGAAGGCGAGGGCGACCGCCCCGTCGGTCGCGACGGTGTCCTGCTCCACCTCGAGGTCGGTCCAGGCGAACGTCGTGTAGCCGATGCCGTGCCCGAACCCGAACGCGGGGGTGGGGTCGGTGCTGGACACCTCGCTCGGGCCGGCCAGCCGGGCGGCGAGGTAGGTGGAGGGCTGGACGCCCGGGCGCGCCGGGATGCTGACGGGCAGCCGGCCCGAGGGGTCGGTCCGGCCGCTGAGCACCGCGGCGATCGCCTCGGTGCCGGCCTCGCCGGGGAAGAAGGTCTGCACCAGGGCCGCCGCCTCGGTCACCGCACGCCCCAGCGCGTAGGGTCGGCCGGCCAGCAGCACCGGCACGACCGGCGTGCCGGTGTCCAGCAACGTGTCGAGCAACTGCTGCTGCACGCCCGGAAGTCGCAGGGACTCGGCGTCGCAGCCCTCGCCGCTGGTGCCGCGCCCGAACAGCCCGGCCCGGTCGCCCAGGGCGACGATCACGACATCGGCGCGCCGGGCCGCCTCGACGGCCTCGGTGAAGCCGGAGGTCTCGAACCCGTCGATGCTCGCCCCGGCCACCGTCCGGATCTCGCTGCCGGGGAACTCCGCCGTCAAGGCCTGGCGCAGCGTGGGCAGTTCGATGCCGATCGGGACGTCAGGATGCTGGCCTCCGACGTGCACGGGGAAGGCGTAGCAGCCGAGCACCGCGGTCGGGGTGTCGGCGTTGGGGCCGATCAGCGCGATCCGGCGGGGGTGTCGCAGCGGCAGGGTGCCGTCGTTGCGCAGCAGCACCACGGCCCGCTCGGCGATCTCCAGGGCCAGCGCGCGGTTCTCCGGGCCGTCCAGGTCGACCGAGCCCCGCAGCCTTCCCGGATCGTCGAGCGGGCGGCCGGAGAGCGCCGTCGGGACGGCGTCCCAGTCCTCGTCCAGCAGGCCGAGTTGGGCCTTCTGCACCAGTACCCGGCGCAGTGCCCGGTCGACCAGCGCCTCGGGCACCGTCCCGTCCTCGACGGCGCGCAGCAGCGGCTCGCCGAAGGTCTTGACGGTCGGCAGCTCCATGTCCACGCCACTGGTGAGGGCGAGGGCGGCCGCCTCGGCCCAGTCCCCGGCGACGCCGTGCAGCAGCTTGAGGAAGGCGATGCCGAAGTAGTCGGCGACCACCGTCCCCTCGAAGCCCCAGGTCTCGCGCAGCAGTCCGGTGAGCAGCTCCTCGTCGGCGGCCGAGGGGACACCGTCGGTGTCGGTGTAGGCGTGCATGACCGACCGGGGGCGGCCCTCGCGCACCGCCATCTCGAAGGGCGGGAGGATGACGTCGGCACGTTCGCGGGCGCCCATGCCCACGGGGGCGAGGTTGCGTCCGGCGCGCGAGGCGGAGTAGCCGGCGAAGTGCTTGAGCGTGGCCACGATCCCTGCGGACTCCAGGCCCTGGACGTAGGCGGTGGCCACCGTGCCGACCAGGTAGGGGTCTTCGCCGATGGTCTCCTCGACCCGCCCCCAGCGGGCGTCGCGGACGACGTCGAGGACCGGGGCGAGGCCCTGGTGGACGCCGACCGCGCGCAGGTCACGGCCGATGGCGGCGGCCATCCGCCGGATCAGGTCCGGATCGAAGGTGGCGCCCCAGGAGAGCGGCACCGGGTAGGCGGTGGCGCCCCAGGCGGCGAACCCGGCCAGGCACTCCTCGTGCGCGAGGGCGGGGATGCCGAACCGGTTGGCGGCGGCGATGCGTCGCTGGCTGCGGGCGAGCGAGAGCGCGCCCAGCGCCGGGTCGACCGGTGCCGTGCCGAACGGCCGGGTCAACTGGCCCAGTCCGGAGGGGAGCAGGTCGTCGAGGTCGGGTGCCTCCTCCATGTCGTGCTGGTGCGGGGCGACGTCGCCGCCCTCGTCGGAGGCGCCGACCCAGACGCCGACCAGCTGGGCCAGCTTCTCCGGCAGCGTCATCTCGGCGATCAGGGCGTGCGCGCGTTCCTCGGGGCTGAGCGCGCGGTCGCGCCAGCGGTCGGTCGGGCCGGCGGCCGGGGCGGCGAGGTTCATGTTGCCGGTCACTTTCCTCCCACTCCCATGAGGCCCTGGACCAGGGCACGTCGGGCGAACAGGTAGACGACGAGGACGGGGAGCATCGACAGCACGACGGCGCTGAGCAGGCCGGGCACGTCGACGCCGTGCTCGGTCTGGAAGTCGTACAGGCCGAGGGTGATGACCTTGGTGCCCTCCGACTGGGTGAGGATCAGCGGGAACAAGAAGCCGTTCCACGCCTGCAGGGCGGCGAACACCACGACCGACGACAGTCCGCCCCTGGACAGCGGCACCACCAGCTGCCAGAACCCCCGCCACGGCGAGGCGCCGTCCAGGGCCATGGCCTCGTAGAGCTCGCCGGAGACGTCCCGCATGGCCCCGGTGAGGACCAGCGTGCACACCGGCAGGCAGAACGCCGCAGTGGGCAGGATGACGCCGATCAGGTGGTCGTAGAGGCCGGCCTTGCTGATCACGTAGAACATCGGCACGATCACGGCCTGCGCCGGGATCGCCAAACCCAGCAGGAAGATCCGGAAGACGGTGCCGATGGTCCTGCCCCGGACCCGCACGATGGCGTAGGCGAGCGGGGGCACCACGAGCAGCACGATGGCGACCACGCTCACCGTGACCACCAGCGTGTTGAGGAAGTCCCGACCGAAGCCGTTGGAGAAGTCGTCGACGTAGTTCTGCAGGGTCAGCTCGGAGGGGAAGGTGAGCGGCCCCTGCGAGGAGTAGTCGGAGCGGGTCCGGAAGGTGGAGACCAGCAGGACGTACAGCGGGAAGCCCACCAGGGCCAGCCAGACCAGCGAGCCGAGCCCGGCGAGGTGGTTGGGACGCCGGCGCATCACAGTCCCTCCGTGGTGCTGCGCATCCTGTCGTAGCCGGACAGGCGCACGACGGCGAGCGAGATCAGCGTGGCGGCCATCACGAGGACCAGGGCGATCGCCGAGCCCGCGCCGAAGTCGAAGCTCTTGAAGGCCTGTCGGTACATGTAGTAGGCGCTGTTGGTGGTGTCGGTGCCGGGACCGCCCTGGGTGAGGATGAGGACGGTGTCGAAGGTGGTGAGTCCGCCGACCACCATCAGGATCATCGAGGTGATGGCCGTGTTGCGCAGCTGCGGCAGGGTGATGTGGAGGAACTGCCGTACCTTGCCCGCGCCGTCGATCGACGCGGCCTGGTAGAGCACCTGCGGGATCGCCCGGGCGCCGCCCTGGTAGAGCAGGGCGTGCATGGGCGTCCACTGCCACATGCCGACAAAGGTGAGCACCGCGACGGCGCTGCCCTGACTGCCCATCAGGTTGCCGTCGCCGAAGAGCCATTCCAGCTCCGAGGGCACGCCGAAGTTGGGGTCCAGGATGGCGCGCCAGACCACCGAGACCGCGGTCGCGGACAGCAGCAGCGGGACGAAGAAGACCGCGGACAGCACGGCGCGGTTGCGCTGGTGGCCGGCCGCCCACACGCCCAGCAGGATGCTCACCGGGGTCTGCACGACCACGCCGGCCGCGGTCAGCAGCAGGGTCAGCCACATGCTCTGCGTCATCACCGGGTCGTGCAGCAGCTTGCTCCAGTTGGCGAGGCCGTTGAACGTCGGGGCGTCGACGCCGTTCCAGCTGGTGAAGGAGAGCACCGCCACCAGCACCAGCGGCACGATCGCGAACAGCAGGAAGAACACCGTCGCGGGGACCGCCCAGACGAGGCCCGGACGGGTCACCCCGGCGCCGGTCCGGCTCGCCGCCCGTGGGCGGGGAACCGGACCGGCGCCCCGCCTGCGACGGCCGGAGGCGGACACGAAGGAGGAAGCACTCATGGCGGTTCCCCTCAGGAGGCGGGCAGGGCCTGCATGGCCTTGACGAAGCCGTCCACGTCGAGCCTGCCGTCGAAGAACTGCTGGACGGCGGTGCGGATCGGCGTGCTGGCGGCCGGCGGGTACGCCTGGTCCCAGGACAGCTGGAACGAGGGGGCCGCCTTGACCAGGTCGTACTGGTACTTGGAGTAGTCGGGGTTGGCTGCGGTGCCGAGGAACTGCTCGGTGCTGGTGGTGGTCGGCAGGTTGCCGATCGCCAGCTGCGCCTTGACGAACTCGTCGGAGTACATGAGCTTCAGGAAGGCGGCCGCCGCCTCGGGGTGCTTGCTCTTCTTCAGCACCGAGTAGAAGTTGTTGGTGTTGCCGACCACGTTGGCCGCGTCGCCCTTGCCGCCGGGGACGCCGGGGAACGCGCCGTATCCGAGGTTGCCCTTGGCGAAGTCGGGGTTGGCGTCCTGCTGGGTGGCGTACTCCCAGGAACCCATCAGCTCGAAGGCCGCCTTGCCCTTGGCGAGCAGCGCCGGGGAGCCGCCGTCGGTGAACTTCACCGAGTCGAAGTTCGAGCCGAACGCGCCGGCGTCGAGCAGCTTCTTGAGCATGCCCAGGGCCTTCTTCGCGTCCTCGCTCTCCCATGCGCCCTTGTCGCCGGACAGCGCCTTCCGGAACAGCTCGGGGCCCGCGACGCGGTCGAAGACGTACTCGTACCACATCAGGGTCGGCCACTGGTCACCACCGCCGAGGGCGAACGGGGTGACGCCCTTGGCCTTGAGCACCCGGACGGCGTCGAGCAGGTCGTCCCAGGTCTTCGGGACGTTCAGGCCCGCGTCCGCCAGCACCTTCTTGTTGTGGAACAGCAGCACGGGCTGGGTGCCGCGCATCGGGATGCCGTAGGACTTGCCGTCGATCACCGCGGTGTTGAACACCGAGGGCAGGAAGTTGCTCTTCAGCCCCGGGTCCGCGGCGATCATGTCGTCCAACGGTAGCAACAGGCCGGACTTCACGTAGGGCTGGATGCTCCCGCCGCCCCAGTTGAAGAAGACGTCCGGCGCCTGCGGGGTGTTGATGACGGTGTTGAGCTTGGCCTGGTAGTCCGCGCCGGGGATGGTGTCCAGGACGGCCTTGACCTTGGAGCTCTTGTTGAAGGTCTCGACCAGTTGCTTCTCGACCTTGTTGCTGGCGTCCCCGTAGACCAGCACGTGGATCGTGCCGGAGTCCCCGCTCGCGGAGGACCCTCCACTGTCGCAGGCGGTCATCCCCACCACGGCCACGGCCAGACCGAGCGCACCGGCTAACGCGCGTCGCTTCATCAGCAGTCTCCTAAAGTTTCGACCCGCTTCTCGAAATCCACGCTGCGCCGGACGCTAGGTTGCGGAGACGTTTCGGGTCAATCCCTCGTACCGACGGTTACTGAAGCGTGATGCGTCAACTGCCCTGCGTCGCGCATGGCTTATGCTGCGTCCATGGACAAGGGCGATGAACTGGGGCGGGTGACGCTGGCCGACGTCGCGCGCGAGGCCGAGGTCTCCGTTTCGACGGTTTCGAAGGTCCTCAACGGCCGCACCGATGTCTCGGCGCCCACCCGCGTCCGCGTCGAGCGGATCCTGCGCGCCCACGACTACCGCCGCGCCGCGCGCAGCAGCGCCGAGGCGCCCCTCGTCGAGATCGTCTTCCACGAGCTCGACAGCCTCTGGGCGATGGAACTCCTGCGCGGTGTCGAGGCCGTGGCGAGCGAGCACGGCGCGGCTATGGTGGTCACCCGCAGCGGTTCACGCCACGCACCGGGACCGGAGTGGATCGAGGCGGTGCTGCGTCGGCGCCCCCTCGGGGTGGTCCTGGTCTTCTCCGGCCTGCCGCCCGAGCTGAAGCGCCAACTGCGGGCGCGGTCCATCCCGTTCGTGATCATCGACCCGGCCGGCAACCCCGATCCGGACGTGCCCTCGGTGGGCTCGGCGAACTGGGCCGGCGGTCTCGCCGCCACCCGGCACCTGATCGAACTCGGCCACCGGCGCATCGCCATCGTCACCGGCCCGGCGGACACCCTCTGCTCGCTGGCCCGGCTGGACGGCTACCGCTCCGCGATGTCCATGGCCGGACTGGGGGTCGACCCCGCTCTGACCGCCTTCGGCGACTTCCACGCCGAGGGCGGATTCGCCCGCGCCAAAGAACTGTTGGAGCTCCCGAAGCCGCCCACCGCGATCTTCGCCGGCAGCGACCTCCAGGCGCTCGGTGTCATGGAGGCCGCCCGGGTCTGTGGCCTGCGCGTGCCCGAGGACCTGTCCGTCGTCGGCTACGACGACCTGGACATCGCCCAGTGGAGCAGCCCCGCGCTCACCACGGTCCGCCAACCCCTGCGCGAGATGGGTGAACAGGCCACCCGTCTGATCCTCGCGCTGCGGGCCGGGGAGGCCCCGGCCACCCCCACCCGCCTCGAACTCTCGACCACCCTGGTGGTGCGTTCCAGCACCGTGCCGCCCGGCCGGCGCTGAGCCGGGCAGCTGAGCCGGGCACGGTCCGACCGGCCGGGCCGGCCCAGCCCGGTCCATCTTGCGGTCACGGCTCCCGAAACTTTCGAAAGGCGGTCCCCGGCGCCGGACCTGCCGCCGGACCTCCCGCGTTCGCCGCCACCAGGGCCGACGCCGCCGGATGTCCCGATTCGCCGGTGCGAGAGCGCGCCGAACATGGCGGAGTTCCGACCGAAAGCGTTGACAGCCTCTTGGAGCCGTGCCAACACTGTCGCCGTCGACAAGTCCGAACTGCGGCCTCGGTTCCGGGTCGTGTTCGTCAGCCACCGTCGGGGTCAGCGGCGTTGGTGACCGGTCGATTCCGTGCACCGCCTCCGCGCCGCCGTCAGGCACCTGCGGACGACGCGCATCGCCTTGCCCGAGGGCCGCCTCGACGTGTCGGTCAGGGCGCGCCTTCGCGTCGATTGTTAACGCTCACAGGCACGTCCACGTCAGGACGAGCCCTCCCGTCGGGACGAAGCGCCGACCCATCGGCGCGGAGGCCATTCCCCACCCGAAGGAGCACGATCCGTCATGTCATGGCTCACTCAAAGGAAGCGTCCCCGCAAGCTCTTGACGGCCGCCGCGTGCCTCGCCGTCAGCTCGGTCACCCTCACCGCGAGCCCCGCCGCCCACGGCGCCGGAGCGAGCACGCTGGGTGCGGCGGCAGCCGGCAGCGGCCGCTACTTCGGCGCCGCGGTGGCCGCCGGCCGGCTCGGCGACTCGACGTACTCCACCATCCTCGACCGGGAGTTCACCACGATCACCCCGGAGAACGAGATGAAGTGGGACACGACCGAGCCCTCCCGGGGGTCGTTCAACTTCGGCCCCGCCGACACGGTCGTCAACCACGCCGCCGCACACGGCCAGAAGATGCGCGGCCACACCCTGGTCTGGCACTCCCAGCTTCCCGGCTGGGTCCGCTCCATCGGCGACGCCACCACCCTGCGCAACGTGATGAACAACCACATCACCCAGGAGGCCACCCACTACAAGGGCAGGATCTACGCCTGGGACGTGGTCAACGAGGCCTTCGCCGACGACGGCAGCGGCCGCCACCGCAGCTCGGTCTTCCAGGACGTCCTCGGCGACGGCTTCATCGAGCAGGCCTTCCGCACCGCCCGCACCGCCGACCCCGCGGCCAAGCTCTGCTACAACGACTACAGCATCGAGAACTGGTCCGACGCCAAGACGCAGGGCGTCTACCGCATGGTCAAGGACTTCAAGTCCCGCGGCGTCCCGATCGACTGCGTCGGCTTCCAGAGCCACTTCGGGGCCGGCGGCCCCCCGGCCAGCCTGCGCACCACCCTGGCCAACTTCGCCGCCCTCGGCGTGGACGTCCAGCTCACCGAACTCGACATCGCCCAGGCCCCCGCCAACGCCTACGCCGACACCGTCCGGGCCTGCCTCGACACACCCCGCTGCACCGGCATCACCGTCTGGGGCATCCGCGACAGCGACTCCTGGCGCACCGGTGAGAACCCGCTGCTGTTCGACGGCAACGGCAACCGGAAGGCCGCCTACGGCGCGGTACTCACCACCCTCGACGGCGCCGGCGACGGCACCCCGAGCGGGGACATCGTCTCCGGTGCCGTCTACACGCTCGCCGCCGCCGCTGCCGGGCGCGTCCTCGACGAACCCGCCGGCCAGAACGGCAACGGCACCCCGCTCCAGGTCTGGGACGCCAGCGGCGCCACCAACCAGCAGTGGCGTGCCGCCCGCAACGCCGACGGCACCTACACCCTGACCAACCTCGCCAGCGGCCGGGTCCTCGACCAGCCCGGCGGCCAGACGGGCAACGGGACGAGGATGCAGGTCTGGGACCCCAACGGCGGCGCCAACCAGCGCTGGAAGGCCGCCCGCAACGCCGACGGCACCTACACCCTGACCAACGTCGCCAGCGGCCGCGCCCTGGAGACCCCCGGCGGCCGGACCGGCAACGGCACCCCCGTCCAGATCTGGGACGCCACCGGCGGCACCAACCAGCACTGGAGCTTCAAGTGAGCCGCCCGCGGGTGTCGGGCCCGCGTGCGTCCGTGATGCTCACCGCCGTGGTGGCGGTCGTGGCGGCCCTGGCGGCGATGCTCGTCGCCGGTCCGGCGGCCCGGGCGGCCACCAGCGGTGCCCTGCGCGGTGTCGGCTCCGGCCGGTGTCTCGACGTGCAGAACGCCGGCCAGAGCGACGGCGCGTCCGTGCAGATCTGGGACTGCTCGAACGGGACCAACCAGCAGTGGACGGCCACGTCCGGCAACCAGCTCACCGTCTACGGCAACAAGTGTCTCGACGTCCCCGGCCACGCCACCACGGCCGGCACCCGGGTGCAGATCTGGACCTGCAGCGGCGGCGCCAACCAGCAGTGGCGGGTGAACGCCGACGGCACGGTGGTCGGCGTGGAGTCCGGGCTGTGCCTGGACGTCACGGGCGCCGGCACCGCCAACGGCACGGCGGTGCAGATCTGGACGTGCAACGGCGGCAGCAACCAGAACTGGACCGGCCTCTCCTCCACCCCGCCGGGCGGCTCCTGCGCCCTGCCGTCGACGTACCGCTGGTCCTCGACCGGTGCGCTGGCGCAGCCGGCGAACGGATGGGCCTCGCTGAAGGACTTCACCGACGTGGTGTACAACGGCAAGCACCTGGTCTACGCATCGAACGTGAACGGCTCCTCGTACGGTTCGATGGCCTTCGCCCCCTTCACCAACTGGTCGGACATGGCCTCAGCGCCCCAGACGGGGATGAACCAGAACGCGGTGGCACCCACCCTGTTCTACTTCGCGCCCAAGAACGTCTGGGTGCTCGCCTACCAGTGGGGCCAGTGGCCCTTCATCTACCGCACCTCCAGCGACCCGACCAACCCCAACGGCTGGTCGGCGCCGCAGCCGCTGTTCACCGGCGGCCTCCCGGGCGGCGCCGCCCCGATCGACCAGACGCTGATCGGCGACGACCGCAACATGTACCTGTTCTTCGCCGGTGACAACGGCAGCATCTACCGGGCGAGCATGCCGATCGGCAACTTCCCCGGCAACTTCGGCTCCTCCTACACCACCGTCATGACCGACACCGTGAAGAACCTCTTCGAGGCCCCGCAGGTCTACAGGGTCAAGGGCCAGAACCAGTACCTCATGATCGTCGAGGCTCGCGGCGCCGGCGAGCAGCGCTACTTCCGCTCCTTCACCGCCACCAGCCTGAACGGCTCCTGGACCCCGCAGGCCGCGAGCGAGAACAACCCCTTCGCCGGCAAGGCCAACAGCCGCGCCACCTGGACCGACGACATCAGCCACGGCGACCTCGTCCGCGACAACCCCGACCAGACCATGACCATCGACCCCTGCCACCTCCAGCTCCTCTACCAGGGCAAGTCCCCCACCGCCACCGGGCCCTACGATCAGCTCCCCTGGCGCCCGGGCCTCCTCACCCTCCAGCGCTGAGCCTGCCTGATCCACCACGGGGAGCCCCGGCCGATCACGGCTGGGGTTCCCTCCCCGTCAGCCTGCCGGCGTCACCGAGGGCCGGTCCGGCGCCTGGCGGACAACGCGGGCAGCGGCACCGTCTTCGTCGCCGCCCCAGGGCCTCGGCCAGGACGTCACCTTCGTCGACGACCGGACCCGGCCGTTCGAGGCCGGTCCGTACGTCGACACGACCCAGCCCTTCTCCGCCGGTTTCAGCTACGGCGGCGGGATGAGTACGCGCCAGAACAATGCTCGAACCAGTGGGAGCGCTCCCACTGTGAGGGATGCCCCCGGGTCGGTCAAGGGGCTTGAAGAGTCGAACGCCTTGGCCGAGGAATCCGCGCAACTCCTCTTTTCCTTAGCGGTAGTTGGCGCTACGGTCGGTGCCCACCAGTGGGAGCGATTCCGTCAGTCGACGCGCCGGGAGCGGCGCGTCCTCGCTGCGAGGAGTCGCTCATGCGACACTCCCCACGCTTCTCGGCGTTGCTCGCCGGCACGGTGCTCACCCTGGTGAGCGCCGTATCCGCCGTGTCCGCCGCAGCGGGTGCGGGTGCGGATGCCGCCGCACCCTCCGCCTGCTCGGTGGCCTACTCCACGGTCAACCAGTGGGACGGCGGCTTCCAGGCCTCCGTGTCCGTGACCAACAACGGCGCGCCCACCAGTGGTTGGCGCCTCGGCTTCGCCTTCACCGGCGGCCAGCACCTCACCCAGGGCTGGAACGCCACCTGGTCCCAGTCCGGTACCACCGTCACGGCGGTGAACGAGAGTTGGAACACCTCGCTCGGAAGCGGCGAAACCGTCACCCTCGGCCTCATCGCCTCGTGGTCCGGCAGCAATCCCGCGCCGGTCGACTTCAGCCTCAATGGCTCTGCCTGCACGGGTGGTTCGTCCACCACTCCCACCCCCACCCCGACGACGTCGCCGACCACACCGACCCCGACCGGCACACCCACCGGCACACCCACCGGCGCGCCCGAGCTCGGCGTCAGCGGCAACCGCCTGACCGACCCGAGCGGCACCACCCGCCGACTGCTCGGCGTCAACCGCTCCGGCGGCGAGTTCATGTGCGTCCAGGGCCACGGGATCTTCGACGGCCCGGTGGACGACCCCGCGGTCCAGGCGATCGCGGACTGGCGGGCCAACACCGTCCGCATCACGCTCAACGAGGAGTGCTGGCTCGGCCTGGACAACATCCGGCCCGAGTACCGGGGGACCGCGTACGTCGACGCCGTCAAGGCGCTGGTGACCCGGGTCCTCGGGCACGGCATGACCCCCGTGGTCGAACTCCACTGGACGTACGGACAGTACACCGGTCCTTCGGCGGGCTGCTCGGACGTGCACGCCTCCTGCCAGAAGCCGATGCCGGACGCCCGGTACGCCCCGGCCTTCTGGACCTCGGTGGCCGACACCTTCAAGGACGACCGCCGGGTGGTCTTCGACCTGTTCAACGAGCCCTACCCGGACCGGGCCACCGCCACCACCGACCAGGCCTGGGCCTGTTGGCGCGACGGCGGCACCTGCCCGGGCATCGGCTATGAGGTGGCCGGCATGCAGGACCTCGTGGACGCCGTCCGGGCCACCGGCTCGCGCAACGTCGTCCTCGTCCCCGGTATCGCCTACGCGAACGACCTGAGCGGCTGGCTCGCCCACGCCCCGTCGGATCCGAGCGGCCAACTCGCCGCCGCCTGGCACGTGTACAACTTCAACTCGTGTGCCAGCGAGACCTGCTGGACCTCCACCCTGGCTCCGATCGCCGCCCGGGTCCCGCTCGTGGCGGGCGAGATCGGTGAGAACACCTGCGGGCACGCGTTCGTCGACCGCGTCATGAAGTGGTCCGACGACCGCGGGCTCTCCTACCTGGGCTGGACCTGGAACACCTGGGACTGCTCCTCCGGTCCTGCCCTGATCAGCGGTTACGACGGCACTCCCACCGCGTACGGCACCGGGCTGCGCGACCACCTGCGCAGCCTGAACGGACGCTGAGCGAACACCGGGACGCCGCGACACGGGTACGCGCGACACAGAACGCGCGACACACAGGTACACCGACGCACCAGGACACCGATTCACCGAAAGGGACACCCGGATCATGAGCCGCACCCCGCGCACCCCGCGCACCACGCACACCACCGACCCCACCGGCCCCGCCCTCACCAGGCTGCGCAGCAGCCGGACGGCCCTGCTCGCCGCCCTCTCCCTGATCACCGCGAGCGGCGCCACCGCCACCGTGCTGTCCGCCTCCGCGGGCGCCGCCACGGCCGGCTGCCGGGTCGACTACCAGGTCTCCAACCAGTGGAACACCGGCTTCGGCGCCAACGTCGTCGTGACCAACACCGGGGACCCGCTGGCCTCCTGGACCCTGGAGTGGACCTTCGCCGGCGGCCAGCAGGTCACCCAGGGCTGGAACGCCACCATCAGCCAGTCGGGAGCCGCCGTCACCGCCCGGAACGTCTCCTACAACGGCAGCCTGGCGACCGGCGGTTCCACCTCCTTCGGCTTCAACGCCTCCTACAGCGGCGCCAACCCGGTCCCGACCGCCTTCAAGCTCAACGGCGTGCTCTGCGACGGCTCCACCACGACACCCACTCCCACCCCGACGGGCACGCCCACCACCTCGCCCACCGCCACCCCGACCGGCACCCCCACCACCCCGCCCGGCGGCCGCGTCGACAACCCCTACGCCGGCGCGAAGGTCTACGTGAACCCCGAGTGGTCCGCGCACGCCGCCGCCGAGCCCGGCGGCGGCAAGGTCGCCAACCAGCCCACCGGCATCTGGATCGACCGGATCGCCGCCATCACCGGCGCCAACGGCAAGATGGGGCTGCGCGCCCACCTCGACGAGGCGCTGCGCCAGAAGGGCGGCGGCGAACTCGTCGTCCAGCTCGTCATCTACGATCTGCCCGGCCGGGACTGCTCGGCGCTCGCCTCCAACGGCGAGCTCGGCCCGACCGAGATCGGCCGGTACAAGACGGAGTTCATCGACCCGATCGCGGCGATCCTCGCCGACCCGAAGTACGCGGGGCTGCGCATCGTCACCGCAGTGGAGATCGACTCGCTGCCGAACCTGGCCACCAACACCACGCCGCGCGCCACCGCGACCCCCGTGTGCGACGTGATGAAGACCAACGGCAACTACATCACCGGCGTCGGTTACGCGCTCAAGAAGCTGGGCGCCGTGCCCAACGTGTACAACTACGTCGACGCCGGGCACCACGGCTGGCTCGGCTGGGACGACAACTTCGGCGCGTCGGCGGACCTGTTCAAGCAGGCCGCGACGGCCGAGGGCTCGACTCCCGCCAACGTGGCCGGCTTCATCGTCAACACCGCGAACTACAGCGCGCTCAAGGAGAACAACTTCACCATCGACGACAGCGTCAACGGCACCTCCGTCCGCCAGTCCAAGTGGGTCGACTGGAACCGGTACACCGACGAGCTGTCCTACGCGCAGGCGATGCGGGCCAAGCTGGTCTCGATCGGCTTCGACCCGCACCTCGGCATGCTGATCGACACCTCGCGCAACGGCTGGGGGGGCACCGCCCGGCCGTCCGGGCCCGGGCCGAGGACGAGCGTCGACGCGTACGTGGACGGCGGGCGCTACGACCGGCGCTTCCAGACCGGCAACTGGTGCAACCAGGCCGGCGCGGGCCTCGGGGAGCGGCCGCAGGCGGACCCGGCGACGGGCATCGACGCCTACGTCTGGATGAAGCCCCCGGGCGAGTCGGACGGGGCGAGCAAGGAGATCCCGAACAACGACGGCAAGGGCTTCGACCGGATGTGTGACCCGACCTACACCGGCAACCCGCGGAACAACTACAGCATGTCCGGTGCGTTGCCGGACGCGCCGCTGGCCGGGGAGTGGTTCTCCGCCCAGTTCCAGCAGCTGCTGAAGAACGCCTACCCGGCGCTGTAGCACCGAACGCCCGTCGACCGTCGGAGGCCACCGGTGCTCCGGCCGGTCGACGGGCCCTGGCACGACTCTTCAGGACGCCCCTCCGGGAGGGCCTCTCCCCCGGAGGGGCGTCCTCTCAGGAGGACCTCCGCACCACCAGCTCGGTCGGCAGCACCAGACGGGACGGCTCCACGCCGCCCTCGCCGGCGATCTGCCGCAGCAGGATCCCGGCCATCCTGCGGCCCATCTCCTCGATCGGCTGGCGCACGGTGGTCAGCGGCGGGTCGAGATGGCGGGCCACCGGTGAGTCGTCGACGCCGACCAACGCGACGTCACCGGGTACGTCCAGGCCCCTGGCCCGCAGGACGGCGAGGGCGCCCACCGCCATCAGGTCGGAGGCGGCGAACACCGCGTCCAGGTCGGGGCAGCGCGCCAGCAGCTCGCGCATCGCCCGGCGGCCGCCGTCCTCCGTGAAGTCCCCGGTGGCGACGAGGCGTTCGTCCTCGGGCAGGCCGGCCGCCGCCAGCCCCTGACGGTAGCCGGAAAGCCGCCCCTGGGCGGCGTCCATGTCGAGCGGGCCGGTGATGGTGGCGATGCGGCAGCGGCCCCGCCCGGCCAGGTGGTCCACGGCCGAGCGACCGGCCCCCACGTTGTCGGTGTCGACGTACGCCAGCGGCTCCTGCGGCGAGCGGCGCCCGTTGAGCACGGCCGGCAGGCCCAGCGCGCGCACCTGGTCCGGCAGCGGGTCGTCCCGGTGGACCGAGACCAGCAGTACGCCGTCCACCCGCTGGGCGGCGAGGTACTGCTCGAAGCGCTGCCGCTCCTGCTCGGTGCGGATCAGTGTGAGCAGCAACTGCTTGTCCGCTGCGCCCAGTTCGGCGCTCACGCCACGGATGACGTCCAGGAAGTACGGCTCCGCGAAGAGCCGCGCCTCGGTCTCGGGGACGACCAGTGCGACCGCGTCGGTGCGGCTTCCGGCGAGGGCCCGGGCCGCCCGGTCGGGCACGTAGCCGAGCTCCGCGACGGCCCGGGCCACCGCCTCCCTCGCCCGGTCGCTCACCCGCGCCGAACCGTTGATCACCCGGGACACAGTGCCGCGCCCGACACCGGCCAGGGCCGCGACTTCCTCCAGGGTCGGTCTTCCGGTCTGCCGTCCGCTCACCGCCCACGCGCCTTCCGCCGCCGTCGCCGGCCTTCCGCCGCTTGGCTGCGCATCCTAGATCAGCGGCACTGGGCGCCGCCACGGCATGTCCGCGATCGGGAAGTAGCGGCGGCATTCCGACGACGGGGCGACGGAGGGCAGTTCTGTGAGATCCCTTGACAGCGGATCAGCTCAGCAGGAACCTTCCGCGTGTGGCGTGGGAGCGCTCCCACATGTGCCGTCCGCTCGTCGTCAGGAGCAGCCCGTGCCCCTTCCCCCCGGCCACCCGCTCCCCCAGGCCCGGTCCGCCCCGCTCCCCCAGAGCCAGTCCGCCCCGCTGCCCCGGTTCCCGGCCGGTTTCCTCTGGGGCTCGGCCACCTCCGCCTACCAGGTCGAGGGCGCCGCCGCCGAGGACGGCCGCACCGCCTCGATCTGGGACACCTTCTGCCGCACGCCGGGCAGAGTGTTCCGGGGCCACACCGGCGAGGTCGCGGTCGACCACTACCACCGCTTCCGCGAGGACGTCCGGCTGATGGCCGAACTCGGGCTGACCGCCTACCGCTTCTCCGTCTCCTGGCCGCGCGTGCGGCCCACCGGCCACGGCCCGGCCTCCCAGCGCGGCCTGGACTTCTACCGTCGCCTCGCCGACGAGCTGCTCGCCGCCGGGATCACCCCCGTCGCCACCCTCTACCACTGGGACCTCCCGCAGGAGCTGGAGTCGGCGGGCGGCTGGCCCGAGCGCACCACCGCCGAGCGGTTCGCCGAGTACGCCGCGCTGACGGGCGAGGCCCTCGGCGACCGGATCGGCCAGTGGACCACCCTCAACGAGCCCTGGTGCAGCGCCTTCCTCGGCTACGGGTCCGGCGTCCACGCGCCGGGCCGTACCGACCCGGTGTCCGCCCTGCGCGCCGCCCACCACCTCAACCTCGGCCACGGCCTGGCCGTCACGGCGCTGCGCGGCGTGCTGCCCGCCGACGCGCAGCTGTCCGTCTCGCTCAACCTGCACGTGCTGCGCCCGCTGACCGCGTCCGACGCCGACCGGGACGCGGTGCGCCGGATCGACGCCGTCGGCAACCGGGTCTTCCTCGGCCCGATGCTGAACGGCGGCTACCCCGAGGACCTGCTGGCGGACACGGCCCACCTCACCGACTGGTCCTTCGTCCGGGCCGACGACGAGAAGGAGAGCCACCAGCCGCTGGACTGGCTGGGCGTCAACTACTACACGCCCACCGTCGTCTCCGCGAGCGCCGATGGCACCGCCCCCGCCCGCGAGGACGGCCACGGCGGCGGGACGGCCTCGCCCTGGCCGGGCGCGGACCGGGTCGGCTTCCACCCGGCGCCGGGCGCACGGACCGCGATGGGGTGGGCCGTCGACCCCTCCGGCCTTCACCAGCTGCTGACCGACCTCGCCCGTCGCCATCCGGACCTGCCCCTGATCATCACCGAGAACGGCGCGGCGTACGAGGACGAGGTCGGCGCGGACGGCACGGTCGACGACCCGGAGCGCACCGCCTACCTCCACGCCCACCTGGCCGCCGCCCACCGCGCCCTGGCCGACGGCGCGGACGTGCGCGGCTACTTCGCGTGGTCGCTGCTGGACAACTTCGAGTGGGCGTACGGCTACGACAAGCGCTTCGGCCTGGTCCGCGTCGACGACGCCACCCTGGCCCGCACCCCCAAGGCCAGCGCCCGCTGGTACGCCCGGGTGGCCCGCAGCGGCGAACTGCACCCGCCGTCGGCACCACCGGCCGATGGTGCCGCACCGACCGAGGGTGCCGCCCGCCCCACGGAGCGCGACCACCCGTGAGCCGCCCCCGGCCGTCGCGCCGGTCAGCCGAGCCACACGATGTCGATCACGTGCAGCCGCCCGGCGAGGCGGTTGACCAGGTAGACGACGGTGAGCGCGCCGATGGCGGCGGTGCGCAGGTCCTCGCCCTCGGGGTCGGTGGTGTCCCACGCCGGCCACCCCCAGGGAGTGCGGGAGGCGATGTCGAGGACGTCGCGAACCGTCTCCCGGCCGTGCGGGGGCAGCGCGGCGAGGACCTTCGCGGCCTGCGGGGAGAGGCGGGCGGGCCAGGGCCGGTCGGTCACTCGCGGTTCCACCACCCCTCGGCCCTCGTCGCGGACCCCCATTCTCCCCGGGCGGAGACGGCCGGCGCCGGGAAATCGGCGAACCGCTCGCCGCTGCGACTACCAGCGGCTGTCCGGGCGGGTCAGGACGACGAAGTGGAGGTCGGGCCGGCCGCCCGGGCTGAGGACCTGGGCGATCGCCTCGACGGGTTCGGCCGCGATGTGCGGCAGGCGCAGCCGGAAGCGTCCGCCGTCACGGTTGGCGACCACGCAGGCGCGCCCCGCCCAGAGCCGCCGGCAGACCGGGTCCCGCAGCACGTCGGTGAGGAGGGCGACCAGTGACTCGTCGCCCGGGTAGCGGGCGAGGGCGAAGCGGATCATCGCCAGGGTCATCCGCGCCTCCCAGTTCCAGTCGTGGACCTGCTCGCGGGCCTCCGGGTCGGTGAGCGCCCAGCGGGCGAAGTTGGCGCCGGGCCGGGTCATCCACGGGAACCACTCGGCCGCGGCGGCGTTGTGGCCGACGATGTTCCAGGCGCGGTCGGACAGGTAGGCCGGCCGCGGCATCTGGCGGTCGACCAGCTCCTGGAGGGAGCGCAGGTCCTCCGGCCGCTCCGGGCCGGCGGACGGGGTGCCGCCCATCGCGTAGAGGTAGAGGGTCGCGCGTTCGTCGGCGTCGAGCAGCAGCACGTCGGCGAGCAGGGCGAGTACGCGGGGATCGAAGCGGGCGGTCCCGCCGCGTTCCAGGTCGCGGTACCAGCGCTCGCTCATGCCGAGTCCGGTGGCGACGGTCATCTGAGGGAGCGGCTTGCCCAGACCGAGTCTCTGCCCGGCGCGGCCGCGCCAGTCGCGCAACAGGCTGGCGAGCCCGGGGAGTTCGGCGGTGGCCGACTCCTCGTCGTCGAGGGGGATGGGGACGTGCAGTGCCTCGCGCAGCACCATGCTCTACTCCGGGTCCGTGTCCTGCATTCGACGGTGGGGTCCCGAGGGACGTGTCGAATCCCGGGCAGCCCGGAAGACCGGAACACCGGAGGCGCCGAACGGGCGGACCGCTGAGCGGTCGACCCCGGCCGACGATGACAAGTCCCTCTTCTGAACGGCTTGTTCAGCGGGACGACCGACATCGGAAGGGCAGGCCGGGGGCGGCCGTTGCGAAGTGCTGCAGCATGTCTCCCACCCCCGAGTGTGCCCGCGTGCTCACCGGCACGCTCGGGGGCGACTCTACCTGTCTGGTTGTACGCAATCAACCAACGGAGAGTGACATCAGCCGGTCAGCGCCTCCGTGGGGGTGTCCTCGGGCCCTGCAGGGGTGCGCGCCGCGAGCACGGTGACGGCGGTGGCGCCCGCGAACAGGGCGGCGAGCAGGATCCAGCCGCCGGCCCCGGCCGGCAGCAGCACGCCGGTCGCCAGGAACGGCCCGACGATCAGCTGCGCGCTCATCCCCGTGCTGAAGAGGGACAGGTAGCGGGACCGGCCCGCCGGGGGCGACAGCTCGTAGGAGATCTCCCAGCGCGAGATCGCGTGCAGGTTCTCCCCCACGGTCAGCAGGACGACCGCGACCACCGCGGCGGCCAGCGCCAGCCCCCTGCCCCTGCCGTCGGCGAAGGCGAAGAACGCGCAGGCCAGGACGAGGAAGAGGCAGGCGGTCCGGAGCATCCGCAGCGCCTTGGCGAGCCCCTGGGCGAGCCGGGCCACCGACAGCTGGAGCACCACGGTCAGCACGGTGTTGACCGCCAGCAGGCCCGAGCTGGCGCTGGCCGGCAGCCCGGCGCGTTCCACCACCCAGAGCGGCAGCAGGATGAAGAGCACGCAGTCGTGCAGCATCAGGACGGCATTGGCGGCGGTGACCAGCAGGAACCGCCGGTCGCGGTAGGGCGACCCGTCACCCCCGGCACCCGCGTTCGCCTCCGCGGCCGGAGCTGCGGCGTCCCCGCCGGGCGCCTCCGCGCCCCCGGCGACCCGACCGGCCCGCACCACGGCGAGGGCCACCGCGGCGAAGGCCACCGCGTTGAAGAGGAACAGCGCGACGAAGGCGGCCCTGGAGTGGGCGGCCTGCACCAGTGCGGCGAGCAGGAAGCCGGCGGTGAGGCCGATGTTGGTGATGGCCCGCAGCGAGGCCATCGTCCTCGTCCGCTCGGCGGCTCCCTCGAACTCGCCGACGATCACCTGGAGCAGCGGTGAGCAGGCCCGGGCGGCGGCGATGATCAGACAGGTGACGACCAGGTAGCCGGCGTAGCTGCCGACCAGCGCGTACCCGATGAAGCCGGCGCCCCGGACCAGGGTCAGCGCCACGTACACCGGCCGGGCGCCGAGCCGGTCCGCCAGCGGGCCGAAGACCAGCGGGCTGAGCAGGCCGACGATGTTGGCGGCGGCGATCGCGGTGCCGACGGCGACCGCGGTGATGTCCAGGTAGCGGACGAAGTAGAGCGTCGCGGTGGCCAGGTAGAGGCCGTTGGCGACCGCGTCGACGGTGGTGCCCGCGGCCATGATCCGGCCCTGCCGGGACGCGGGCAGCAGGGTGGCGGTCAGACGCCCCAGCAGGCCGGCGGCCCGGGGCGGGGTGGCGGTGGTGGTCACTCCGGCTCCACGGTGAAGCGGACCGAGTCGGCCAGTTCGCGGGCGAGCTTGCGGGCCTGGTCGGGCGTGTCGGCACCGACGACGAGGGCGCCCACCCGGTTCCCGGAGGTGCGCAGCGGCCGGACGGTGTCGCCGGGCGCGACGGCGAGGTCGGCGAGGAGCACGTCGGGGTGTCCCGCGGCCTCGGCCCAGCCGTCGATCGCGACGACCCGGCCGGGCGGCGGGGTGAGGAAGCGGACCGCGGCGGCCCGCACGGGCCGCAGGGCGACCCGGTCCGGCAGGGGCCGCCCGAGCAGGTCGTCGTAGATGAGGCCGTACAGCTCCAGGCCGGGGACGGCGTGGGCGAGCATCCGGTGGATCCAGTCGCCGCCGAACCGCCCGTGCACCTCGCCCAGCACCACGCCGTCCGGGCTGAGCCAGAGCTCGACGTGGAAGCCGCCGGAGCGCAGGCCCAGAACGGTGAGCGCCTGCGCGACCTGCTGCTCGATCTCCTGACGTGTCGCCTCGGGGAGTTCGGCGGGCAGGATGTGGCCGACCTCGACGAAGAACGGCGGCTCCACCTTCTCCTTCTCGGTCACCGCGAGGACCACCGGCGCGCCCTCGAGGAACAGTCCCTCCACGCTGTACTCCGCGCCCTGGACGAACTCCTCGACGAGGAACGGCCCTTCGCCGGGCAGCAGCGCGACGGCCGCCGGCAGGTCGGCCGGGCCGGTGATCCGGCTGACGCCGGTGCTCCCCATCGCGTCGCGGGGCTTGACGATCCACGGGCCGGTGGAGGCGCGGAGGAAGGCCTCGGCCTCGGCCGGGTCGGCGCAGAGCCGGACGGCGGGCTGGCGGAACCCGGCGGCGGCGAGCGCCTCCCGGCAGGCGTCCTTGGTCCGCACCCGGCGGACGGCCTCCGGCGGGTTCCCCGGCAGCCCAAGGGCGTCGGCGGTCTCGGCGGCGGCGACCTGGGCCATCTCCTGGAGGGCCAGGACGGCGTCGAAGCGCTCGCCGGCCTCGGCCCGGGTGCGGGCCCAGGCGGCGCTCTGGCCGGGGAGGGCGAAGTCGACCGCGGAGACGGCGCCGGCGCGCCGGGTGACGGCCGGGGTGGCGGCCAGGACGGCCTCCTGGTTGGTCAGGTGGGTCCGGAGCCCCCGGCTGTGGGCCTGGTCCAGGGCGAGCTCCGCCATGTCGAGGCCGAGCGGGACCGCCCGGACCCCGCCGACCAGTAGCAGCTTCGCGGGGGTGGGATCTGCGGGCATTCGAGGGCTCCTTGCATCAGGGGTGGGTGGGGTGGGGTTTGAGCGGCGGCTCGGCCTGCGGGTCCGAACCGGAGGGCGGAGGGCGGAGGGCGGGGGTCCGAGGGAACGACGGGTGGGACGGGAGGCGGGACGCCCCACCGCGGGAGGCGAGATGGCCGCACCGCGGGAGGCGAGATGGCCGCACCGCGGGAGGCGGGATGGCCGCACCGGGGCCTGAGGGGACGCCGGGCCACGAGGGCGCCCCGCCGGGGGACGGCCCGGCGGAGCGCACCTCGCTGCGGCGGGTCAGGCGGCCCGGTCCGCCACCGCCTCCTCCGGTGCGCCGTCGAGCTCGACGAGGACCTGCTCGGCGGCCACGAGGTCCCGCACCGCGCAGCGGATCCCCGTCACGACGCCGGAGAAGGGGGCGAGGATGCGGTTCTCCATCTTCATCGCCTCGACGATGACGAGGGCGTCCCCCTCCTCGACCCGGTCGCCGACCTCGCAGAGCAGCCCGACGACCGTGCCCGGCATCTGCGAGGTCACCGTGGTGTCGGCGGCCCCGCCTGCTCCGGCGGCGAAGCTCTGCCCGGCGAGTGCCACCCGGTGCCCGTCGACGGCGATCTCCCAGCCGGTGGCGGTGCGCAGGCCGGTCCAGTGGGCGTCGCCCACGGCGCCCTGGACGAGCCCGGCGTGGCCGGGCACCGCCGCGGAGGTGACGGTGAACCGGCTGCCCTCCACCTGGACGTCGACGGTGGCACCGCGGCGGGCGAGCAGGCCGGCGTCGAGCGTCCGGCCGCCGTGCCGCAGCACGATCCGGCCGAGCGGGGCGAGCGGGTCCAGCCGGAGCCGGTCGAACGGGCCGACGGCGCCATGCCACGGCGAGGCCGGGGCTTCCCCGAGGGGCGGCAGCTGCATGGCCGCCGCGCAGGCGGCCGCGGCCGGGACACGGTCCCCGCGGCCCGCGGGCGCGGACGGGGACGGGGCGGCGGCCTCGGCGTCCCCGAGCCCGGCGGGGGCCGCCGCGGCGGCGGTGAGGGCGTCGACCAGATGGGTGTCCATCCGCCCCGCCACCACCGCCGGCGCCTGGAGCAGCTCGGCGAGGAAGCCGAGGTTGGTGGTCAGACCGGGCAGCGCGGTGCCGCGGACGGCGGCGAGCAGTCGGCGCAGCGCGGCCGGGCGGTCCGGGCCGCGGGCGACCAGCTTGGCGAACATCGGGTCGTAGAACGGCGGGACGTCTGCTCCGGTCCCGAAGGCCGGCGCCGCCCCGCCGTGGAACGGGGCCGGCGTTCCGGCCACGGGCTCGGCTCCGCCGGCCGAGGGACCGTCGGCGGGCGGGCCGCCGTACGCCGAGGAGGTGTCGTCGAACGCCGCCTCCACCCGGACCCCGGCCGGCCAGCGGACGGCGGACGCCCGGCCCGGTGCGGGCCGGAAGCCGTGTGCCGGGTCCTCGGCGTAGACGCGGACCTCGACGGCGTGCCCGGTGGCGGTGATCTCGTCCTGGGCGAGCGGCAGCCGCTGCCCGTCGGCGACCAGGAGCTGCCACTCGACGAGGTCGACCCCGGTGATCTCCTCGGTGACCGGGTGCTCGACCTGCAGCCGGGTGTTGACCTCCAGGAAGTAGAACCGCTCCTCGGCGTCGAGGATGAACTCGAAGGTGCCGGCGTTGACGTAGCCCAGCGACCGGGCACCGCGGACGGCGGCCGCCAGCAGCTCCTCCCGGACGGTGGCGGAGAGGTTGGCGGCCGGGGCCTCCTCGACGATCTTCTGGTGGCGCCGCTGCAGCGAGCACTCCCGCTCGTAGAGGTGCACCACGTCGCCGTGCCGGTCGCCGAAGACCTGCACCTCCAGGTGGCGCGGGTGCTCCACGTACCGCTCGACCAGCAGCCGCCCGTCGCCGAAGCTGCTGCGACCCAGGCGGACGGCCTCGGCCACCGCGTCGGGCAGGTCGGCGGCGGCGCGGACGACGCGCATGCCCTTGCCGCCCCCGCCGGCGACGGGCTTGAGCATCACCGGGTAGCCGATCCGCTCGGCGTCGGCGAGGATCTCCTCCGCCGATTCGGTGGCGGTCTCGGAGCCGGGGAGGACGGGGACGCCGGCGGCGGCCATCAGCGCCCGGGCGGTCGCCTTGTCGCCCATCGCGGTGATCATCTCGGCGTCCGGCCCGATCCAGACCAGGCCGGCCCCGGCGACCGCGGCGGCGAAGCCGGGGTGCTCGGAGAGGAACCCGTAACCGGGGTGGACGGCGTCGCAGCCGGTCCGCACGGCGGCGTCGACCAGGGCACCGACGTTCAGGTAACTGTCGGCCGCCGCCGCGGGGCCGATCCGCACCTGCTCGACGGCACCGGCCAGATGGGCGGAGTGGCGGTCGGCGTCGGAGTGCACGGCGACGTACTCGATGCCGAGTCGGCGGCAGGTGCGGGCGATCCGCCGGGCGATCTCGCCGCGGTTGGCGATCAGGACACGCTTGATCATTTCCGTCATCACATCCTGAACACGCCGAAGCGTGTCTCCTGCTTGGGGGCGTCGGCGGACATGGCCAGGCAGAGCGCCAGCCATTCGCGGGTCTCGGTCGGGTCCACCACGGCGTCCACCCACATCCGGGCGGCGTAGTAGAGCGGGTGGGACTGGCGCTCGTAGGTCTCGATGATCGGGCGCTTGATCGACTCCTCCTCCTCGGCGGAGAGGACCTTGCCCTCCTTGGCCAGCTGGTCGCCGCGGATCAGCGCCATCACCGTCGCGGTCTGCTCGGCACCGACCACGGTGGACTTGGCGCTCGGCCACATCGCCATCAGCCGCGGGCCCATCGAGCGACCGCACATGGCGAGGTTGCCCGCGCCGTAGCTGCCGCCGATCACCAGGCTGAACTTGGGGACCTTCGCGGTGGAGACCGCGTTCACCAGCTTGGCGCCGTGCTTGGCGATGCCGTCGGCCTCGTACTCGGCACCGACCATGAAGCCGTTGATGTTGTGCAGGAAGAGCAGCGGGATGTCGCGCTGGGTGCAGAGCTCGATGAAGTTGGCGGCCTTCTGGGCGCTCTCCGGGAAGAGCACCCCGTCGTTGATCAGCACCCCGACCGGGTAGCCGCCGATGTGGCCGGTGCCGCAGACGATGGTCGGGCCGTACCGCGCCCGGTACTCGGTGAACTCGCTGCCGTCCAGCAGCCGGGCCAGGATGTCCCGGGCGGGGATGTGCTCGCGGAGGCTGGCGCTGACGATGCCGGGCAGCTCGGCCGGGTCGTACAGCGGCGGCCGCGGGGCCTGCGGCGGGGGAGCCGGCGCCGGGCGGGCGTCGCGCGCCATGATCTCCCGGACGATCGCCAGCGCGTGCTCGTCGTTCTCCGCGAGGTGGTCGGCCACCCCGCTGACCCGGGTGTGCAGATCGGCGCCGCCCAGCGTCTCGGCGTCCACCATCTCGCCGGTGGCCGCCCGCACCAGTTGCGGGCCGCCGAGGAAGACCGTGCCGGTGCCGCGCACGATCACCGTCTCGTCGCACATCGACGGGATGTACGCGCCGCCGGCCGTGCAGCTGCCCATGACCGCGGCGATCTGCGGCAGGCCGAGCGCGGAGAGCTCGGCGATGTTCCGGAACATCCGGCCGAGGTGGTGCTCGCCGGGGAACAGGTGCTCCTGCAGCGGCAGGTAGACCCCGCCGGAGTCCACCAGGTAGATGCACGGGAGGCCGTTCTCCCGGGCCACCAGCTGGGCACGCAGCTGCTTCTCCACGGTCAGCGGGAAGTAGCTGCCGCCCTTGACGGTGGCGTCGTTGGCGAACACCACCGCGGGGCGGCCGCTCACCACGCCGATGCCGGTGACCAGGCCCGCCGAGGGCACGTGCTCGTCGTAGACCTCGTGCCCGGCGAGCTGGCCCAGCTCCATGAACGGCGTGCCCGGGTCGAGCAGCTGGTAGACGCGCTGGCGGGCCGTCAGCTTGCCGCGCTCGGTGTGGCGCCGGCGCGAGCGCTCGTCGCCGCCGGCGACGGCGGCGGCCCGGGCTCGGGCGATGGTCTGCCGCTTCTCGTCGAAGGCCTCGGTGTTGCGGCGGAACGCCTCGGAAGTGGTGTCGACGTGGGAGCGCAGGGCCGTCATCGTGCCTGTCCCCGGGTCGGGCCGGCCAGGACCGGCGCGCTCGGGCCGTCGGCGCTCGGGCCGTCGGCGCCCGGGCTGTTGACGCTCGGGCTGTTGACGCTCGGGCTGTTGACGCTCGGGCTGTTGACGCTCAGACCCTCCGCGCGCAGGCCCTCCGCGAGCGCTCCGCAGAAGTCGCGGATCTCCGCCTCGGCCATGTTGGCGCGCAGCATCAGCCGCAGGCCGGCCTTGCCTCGGCCGATCACCGGGAAGAAGATCGGCGAGGTGTAGTAGCCGCGCTGCAGCAGCTCGCCGGCGAGCCGGATGGTGGCCTCCTCCGAGCCGATGTCGACGAAGCGGATCGGCAGGCCGTCCCCGCTGAACGAGGTCTCCACCAGGGAGTCGAAGAGCGCGACGTTGTCCTGGAGCCGCAGCTGAAGCTCCTTCAGCTCCGCGGTGCGGTGCAGCTCGGCGGAGGCCAGGATCGCCCCGAGCCCGGCGGTGTTGATCCGCTGCGACCACATCAGCGGACCGCCGTTGCGCAGCGCGGTGTCGCGGAGCCGCTGGGAGCCGTTGGGGCCGAGGAAGATCGCCCCGCCCGAGGCGCCGAAGCCCTTGTTGAGCGAGGTGATGATCAGCGTGCGGTCGTTCATCCCGCCGTTCGCCGCCATCGCCTCCAGGACCGCGCCGCGGCCGCGCTCGCCCACCGTGGAGACGCCGTGCGCCTCGTCGAAGAAGAGGAAGAGCCCGTACTTCTCCTGCAGGCGCAGCAGTTCGGGGATGGGCGCGGCGCCGCCGGTGCTGTAGACGCCGTCGGCGACGTAGGCGACCTGCGGGTGCTTGCGGCAGAGGTCCTCCAGGGCGTCCACGTCGTTGTGCGCGATGGTGACGATCTCGGCCTCGTCGGCCACGGCCGGCTTCAGTGCGTTCAGGCAGAAGTGCGCGTTCTTGTCGAAGACCATGAGCGGCGGGGTGTCGCCGGTCAGCAGGCCGGAGGCGAGCAGCGGCAGGCTCGCCCAGGCGGCGGCCGCGCAGGAAGCCACGGTCAGGGCCTCGACGTCGAACAGCTCCGAGAGCGCCGTCTCCGCCTCGCGCAGCGAGCCGAACCGGATCCGCATCCGGGACGTCGAACTGTTGAGCGCGCCCTCGGCGAGCACCGCGTCGGCGGCCGCCTGCACGATCCGCGGGTGGGTGTCCAGGCCGAGGTAGGAGTACGAGGACATGTTCACGAACTCGTGGCCGTCCGCCAGCGCCCGGTGCCGGCCGTCACCGAGGCCGGACACCACGATGTCGAACATCCCGGCCCCGGCGGTCACCTCCCAGAAGTCGTGGCTGATCCGCGCGGACTTCTTGATGTTCATGTATGAGTGCACGCCACGTTCCTTGTTATTTCGGCACGGAAATTCCGGGCCCGCTGGCCGGCCCGATCGGAATTCGCGAATTCCGGGCTACCGGCAGGTGCCCGCAGAACCGTCCAGAGTACGTACGGAAACCACGGCCGGACCGATGCCCGAGCAGGCCGGGCAGGCCGACGTCGACCGAGCGGGAGGGCATCGGCGGCGGTGCGCAGAACGGTCCCGGCCTCGATCCGGTGAATTCCTGAACCGTCGGCGGCACCGGCCCCGGAGCCTCTCCCGACAATCCGGGGAGCTGCTCGCCCCGGCGATTGAAAGAATTCAATACACCTGGGCGACTGTCAACCGGAAACTATTTGCCGCTTCGCAAAACCGGACAGACCGTCATGCGCCGGTCGCACCGGAAGTTATTTGCCGGTCGGCAGGCATTGACGTCCGGCGGCCGGGCGGATATTCCGGCGACGGGGTCGGATCGGCGTCAGGGCACGCCGCTCGGACGAAGGCGGGGCGGGCGGCGAAGCGGCGGCCGGCCGCGATCACGAGGAGGAGCGGACACGCACCCCGGTCCCTCCGACGACCCGCGTCACACCTGACCCTCGGGCGCCGCGGCACCGCCGGGAGCGGGTCGGTGCCGCGGACGCGCCGCGGAGTGGCCTACGCTCGGCAGTGCGGAGGAGGCGCCGGCAACCGGCCTGCCGCTCTGACGGCGCTGCCTGCCCTCCGCCCAGTTCGCGACCCACTCCCGGTGCCCGCGCACCAAGCTGACGGAACGGGGCGGCCGTGCGGCACGACGCAGTCGAGGTCGAAGTGGTCATCACCGTGCCCAACCAGGGAATCGGGCTCTGGATGCTCGGGGCGTTCATCCTGACCTTCGCGGGCACCCGGGCCATCACCAGGATGATCCGGGCGGGCCGCGGGCCGTTCCGCGACGTGAGCGTCGGCGGCACCCACCTGCACCACGAGGTGTACGGCATCATCGGAATGCTGGTGTCGGGCGCGATCGAGTTCGCCTACCGGCCGGACAGTCCCGGCGTACAGGTCCTGGCGGTGATGTTCGGCGCCGGTGCCGCCCTGACGCTCGACGAGTTCGCGCTCTGGCTGCACCTGGAGGACGTCTACTGGAGCAGCGAGGGCCGCAAGTCGGTCGACGCGACGTTCCTGGCGGTGGCGGTCGGCCTGCTGCTGGTCGCCGGCTTCAACCCGTTCTCCGACGTCGGCTCGGGCACCGCCAACCACCTCGCCTTCGCCGTGCTCATGTTGGTGAACGTCGCGTTCTGCGTCTGCGCGATCCTCAAGGGCAAGACGGCCGTCGGCGTGATCGGGCTGCTCGTCCCCCTGGTCTCCGTGGTCGCCTCCGTCCGCCTGGCCAAGCCGTCCTCCCCGTGGGCCCGTTGGCGCTATCCGCCGGGCTCGCGCCGGGCGGAGCGCGCCGCCCGCCGTTACCCGCCGGACCGCCGCACCTGGATCGACGCGCTGAAGGACGCCGTGGGCGGCACGCCACACCGCTGACGCTCCGCCGCCTCGGCGGGTCGGCGGGTCGGCGGCAGCGAACGGATCGGCGGCAGCGAACCGATCGGCGGCACCGACGGATCGACGGCTCGGTCGTCGTGGTGCGGGGCGGCGAGCGGTTCCCGACGGGAGACTGGTGGCGTGGACGGCACCCCTGGAGACGACGGTCGTCACCCACGACGGCTGGACGGACGGCACGACGGACGCACCGCCGTCGTGGTCGGCGCCGGTCCGAACGGGCTGGCCGCGGCCGTCCGGCTGGCCCGGGCCGGCCTCAGCGTCACCGTGCTGGAGGCCGCCGACGAGATCGGTGGTGGTGCCCGCAGCGGGGAGGCGATCATCCCCGGGCTGCTGCACGACCACTGCTCCGCCGTCCACCTGATCACCGTCGGTTCCACCTTCCTGGGTGGGCTCGGCCTGGACCGCTACGGCCTGCGGTGGCGCCTTCCGGAGATCGACTGCGTCCACCCGCTCGACGACGGCACCGCCGGCGTCCTGCGCCGTTCCGTCGACGAGACCGCGGCCGGGCTCGGCGCCGACGGCCCGCGCTGGCGGCGGCTGCTCGCCGCACCCGCCGCGGGCTACGAGGAGCTCGCCGCGGACATCATGCGCCCGCTGCTGCACCTCCCACGCCATCCGCTGCGCCTCGCCCGTTTCGGCGCCACGGCCGTGCTGCCGGCCTCGGTCCTGGCCCGGGCCTTCGCCGGGGAACGGGCCCGCGCCCTGTTCGGCGGCGTCGCGGCCCACGCCTTCCGGCCGCTGGACCGGCCGCTCACGGCGAGCATCGGCCTCGGCATCCTGGCCGCCGGCCACCGGTACGGCTGGGCAGTGGCCGAGGGCGGATCGGGCTCGATCACCCGGGCCCTGGCCGCGCTGCTCGCGGACCTCGGTGGCACGGTGGAGACCGGCCGGCGGATCCGCTCGGCCGCCGAGCTCCCGCCCGCGGACATCACCATGCTCGACCTGGCACCCGGTGCCGTGGCCGACGTCCTCGGCGACCGCCTGCCACCGCGCGTGGCCCGCGCCTACCGGAGGTTCCGCCACGGGCCGGGTGCCTTCAAGGTCGACTTCGCGGTGGCCGGCGGCGTCCCGTGGACCGCCGAAGCCGCGCGGCGCTCGGGCGTGGTGCACCTCGGCGGGACGTTCGAGGAGGTCGCCGCCGCCGAGCGGGAGGTGTGCGCCGGGCGGATGCCGCAGCGGCCGTTCGTCCTGGTGGGCCAGCAGTACCTGGCCGACCCGCAGCGTTCCGTCGGCGACGTCCACCCCGTGTGGAGCTACGCCCACGTGCCGCACGGGTACGACGGCGACGCCACCGAGACGATCACCGCCCAGATCGAACGGTTCGCCCCCGGGTTCCGGGACCGGATCGTCGGCCGCGCCGTGCGCACCACCGCCGCCTTCGCCGCCGACAACCCCAACTTCGTCGGCGGGGACATCATGACCGGCGCCAAGGACGTCCCGCAGGTGGTCTTCGGTCCCCGCGTCACCCTCCGCCCCTACGCCACCGGCGTCCCCGGCCACTACCTCTGCTCCGCGGCCACCCCGCCCGGCCCCGGCGTCCACGGCATGTGCGGCGCCAACGCCGCCGAGGCCGCACTTCGCGACCTCGGCGGGCGCCGCGGCGGTCGCGGAGCCGGCGGGGGCGGGTAGCGCACCCGGGGTGTCCTGCAGTGGCGGGCGCGCACCGGGGAACGGAGAATCTTTGGTGGTTGTGGACGTGGCCGGCGACGCCGGACGCGGTCCCGGTCGCGGATGGCACCGGCGGAGGTGACATGACCGATCCGCAGATGATCCTCGGGCAGGCGCGCTACGGTCCCGTACCGGAGAACTGGCGGGTCTTCACCAAGCGGCGCGGAAAGCTCTCCGGCTTCCTGCACGGGACGTCGCACGATCCGGACCCGTTGCTGGTCATCACCCCCGAGGGCGCCGTCGAGTACGCCAACGAGCACAAGCCGCCGGCGATCGTGGCCTTCCGCGAGCTTGCCGGCATCGAGCTGCAGGTCCGTGGTCAGAGCTCCTCCGACAGTTCGATGGTGAGCATCTCCGTCTGGATCGACCTGTACTACCGCGACGGCCGGAAGGCGAAGTGGCGGTCCGCCTCCTTCGCGAGCGACATGCGGGCGGTGCAGGGCTTCATCGAGGCATGGGGCGCCTACCGGGCCTTCAGCGGCCGCTGATCCGGCGCCCATGGGGGACGCAACGGCGGCGCGGAACGCAGGTGGCGCCCGGCTTCCGAAAGCCGGGCGCCACCCAGGACTCACCGTACTTCAGCAGTCTTCGGCCTATTCCTCGTCGATCGGACGCACGAACTCCAGCGTCCAGGTCTCCTGGAAGTCGGGCTGGGGCGGCGTGAACTCGATCTGCGACCCGCGGTGGCCGGCACGCATGGCGAGCCCCTTCTCCGAGATCACCTTGACGCCGCCCAGAACGGCCTCGAAGGTGAACTTCGCCCACTCGGCGCGCGGGACGCTGTTGACGTAGAGCTTGTCCTCGGCGAGGACGAGCCCCGCAGTCTCGTGGGCGGCCAGCCGGGCGACGTAGGGCGCCCCCGGGACCTGCTCGGTGGGCTCAATCACCCATTCCTGCTCGATCGGGAGGGGGTTGAGGCGGTCGACGATGACGGGGGCGCCGTGCTTGACGGCGTACTCGGTCGCGGTCACCACCGCACCCGGGCCGATGATGTGAGCGTGAATCTTGTAGATGCCGGGCTTGACCGGGATCGGAGGCATGGCGGCTCCCTCTGGTTCGACGTGACGCGTGGTCGGTGCTTCGTGAGCCAACTTCACCACACATTCCCGAGCGGGCGCGCAAAGAAACTCCCCCGGTTGAGCATGACTCGAACCGTTCGCTTGAATTTGCGAGTCACTTCATTCGAATGACAAGAAGTGCATTCGACATTGTGTGGAATTTCGGTTCCCGGCCCGCTCCCGAGAGACCCGGCGGAGCCGGCCTCTCGGGAGTTCCGGGCAACTGCTCCGCCGGTGGCGCTCGTGGCCCGGAGTCGCGGGGCGGTGTTCAGGTGGGCCGGTCCGAGCCGTGCTCACACCCGCGCGCTTCGCGGCGGCGCCGGGGTGGGGCGAGGCCGCGGGTGCGGCGCGTGTCCGGGACCGGCAGCGGCCGGCCCGCGGTTGCGGCGCGGAGCATCCGCCCCCGATCCGCCTCACGGAGCAGATCGGCCTCGTGCAGCTTGTGGAACTCGTAGTGCAACATGACGGTGGTTCTCCCGGACGGGTGTGCTTGCGCCCTCCACCCTCCCGGTTCGACCGACCCACCGGCATGAGGCAGCCGCCCCGACCCGGTCCCGGCCCCCACCCGGGGCCTCGGCCCCGCAACGGCCGCACCCCGGGGCCCGTCGTCACGGCTGTCCGCTGTGTGGAAGCGGTCCGTCACGCGACGGCCCTCCCGGAGCCGGGTGGCGCCACGGGTGGGGAGGGCGGCGGAAGGGCGTGGCAGCGGGGGCGGCGCAGTGCGGGAGGAGGGTGACGTCCAGGACGGCCGGCCGGACGGCGATGAGCGCGGCCGGGCGGCGTGCGGGAGGCCGTCTCGACAGGGCGGCCGATGGGAGTGCGGACGGCAGAAGAGTCGAGCGCCCCGCACGCGGGGTGCGGGGCGCCCCCCGGCCGCCACCATGTTGGGAGTGTGGTGCGCGGCGGTGGCCGGGTGCCTCGGGGTGACCCGGACGGGTCACGTCGGCCGCGGGCCGGCCCTCACGGGCACGGCCGGCGCGGGACCGGGGGACTCAAGAGTGGTCGCTGGTACTGCTGGCTCGACCGCAGTCGGTCCGACCGCAGTTGCTCAGACCACAGCAGATCGACTCGACGCCGAGCGGACGGCGCTCGACGACGTCGGTGATGACGAGGTCCACGAGGGCCTGGGCGCCCTGCATGGCTTCAGCCTTCCGTCGGTGTCGGCCGAGTTGCCGACGGGAAGAAATCTGCCTGGTTGCCGCGGCGGGCACCTGGGTTGCACAACCCCGGTTTCTCCATCGGTCGTCGGGCTTGCTGGGGGCCGCGCCCGCAGCGGAGTGGGCCGCGGGCCCTCGGGCGGCGACGCTGCCGCAGGCGGCGGGTGGAGGACGGCCGGTCGACGCAGCTCCGGCGCCCCCCGGAGTGGGCGGTGGACGGCGCACGCGGGAACTGCCGGCCGTCGGTCGCCGGGGCGCGGCGACCGACGGAACGCCGCGGTCGGCGACCGGCCGGGTCGGCAGGCGGCGCACGCGTCTCCGGCGGGGAGCGGACGCGCGAGAATTCTGGGGGCCTTTCCCCCATGTACGGGCGGCGGGTCCGTGGAACCGTACCGGGCGTGGAAAGGCAGCAGGCAATCGACGACGTGGCACCGCCCGCGCCCGGCTGGTGGACCCGTGGCCTGCGGCCGGCGGAGGCCGTGAGCGCTCCCGTGCGCGGCGTGGGCGGGACCGCACCTGTGGTGGCGCCCCGGCCTGCGGGTGCGGAGCAGCCCGTCGGTGCGGGCGCCGCGATGCCGCTCAGCGAGGCCCAGTGGCCGGCCTGGGCGCAGTACGCCGAGCGGGCGCTCGCCGCTGCGCCCCGGTCCGCCGCCTGCCCGGCCGCGGCCGGATTGCCGTGGGAGGAGGCCTTCGGGCTCGTCTGTGCGCCCTTCACCGAGGTGGCCGGCGAGCGGTTCGCCCACGCCCTCGCCCTCGCCGCCCCCCGCCTGCCCGCCGACGCCGCGCTGCTGAAGCGCGCCTTCGCCACCCGGCTGACCGCCCGGCTCACCCGGCTGGCCGCGCGCTGCCTCGTCGCCGAGCTGGCCGCCGCCCGCGACCGGGGCGAACTGACGGGCCCCACCCCGGAAGAGCGCTTCGCCGCCTTCGTCCGCAACACCGCGGGACGCGCCGGGCTGACGCAGTTGCTGACCCGCTATCCGGTCCTCGCCCGGCTCCTCGCCCAGGCCTGTCGGCAATCGGCGGACGCCGAGTCCGAGCTGGTCCGCCGGCTGGCCGACGACCGCGCGCGGATCGTCACCGAGCTGCTCGGCGGCCGGGATCCGGGCCGGCTCACCGCGGTGGACGCTACCGGCGACGCCCACCGGGGCGGCCGCGCCGTCGCCGTCCTGCACTTCGCCGACGGCACGCGCGTCGTGTACAAGCCGCGCCCGGTGGCCGCCCATCGGCACTTCAACGCGTTGCTGGCGTGGGTCGGTGCCGCGCTGCCCGAGGTCGCGCCGCGGGCCCTGCGCCTGCTGGACCGCGGCACGCACGGATGGGTGGAGTACGCCGAGGCCATGCCCTGCCGGACCCCTGCGCAGGTAGAACTGTTCTACCGGCGCCTGGGCGTGCTCACGGCCGTGCTGCACGCGCTCAACGCCACCGACATGCACTGCGAGAACCTGATCGCCTGCGCGGACCAGCCCGTCCTGATCGACCTGGAGACGCTCTTCCACCCGGTGACGGCCGCTCCCCCGGACTCGGACGGCTCCACGGACGGCGCATCGGCCGGGGCGACGGACGGGGCGACGGACGGGGCGACGGGCGGCGCTCATGAGGCCGACCCGGCGCAGCGCGCCCTGGACCACAGCGTGCTCCGGATCTCCCTGCTGCCCACCCTCGTGTACGGCCCCGACGGCGGCTGGGACGTGTCGGGCCTGGGCGGCGGCCGCGGTGGCGAACTCCCGCTGGTGACCGCCGGCTGGGCAGCGCCCGGGACCGACCGGATGCACCTGGTCCGCCGCCCCGCCCGGTTCGCCGAGGCCGCCAACCGGCCGGTGCTGGACGGCACCGCGGCGGATCCGGCCCGCTACGCCGACTCCCTGGTCGCCGGCTTCCGCGCCGGGTACGACCTGATCACCGAGCGACGCGCCGAACTCACCGCCCCCGGGGGCCTGGTACGCGCCTTCGCCGACGCCGAGCTGCGCGTCGTCCTGCGCCCCACCCGGTTGTACGGCGTCCTGCTGGACGAGCTCACCGACCCCGGGCTGCTCCACGATGCCGCCGAGCGCGACCGGGCGCTCGACGGACTGGAGTCCGTGCCGGCGCGCGGCGGCGCGGGCCTGCGGCCCGGGCCGCACGAGCGGGCCGACCTCTGGGCCGGTGACGTGCCGCTGTTCACCCACCGCCCGCGCGAGCGTGCCGTCCACGGCGGTCCGGCGATCGGCGAGCGGGCCGACGCACGGGCCCTCGTGACGGACGGCGCGCGGGCCGACGCGCAGGCCCTCGTGACGAACGGCGCGCGGGCCGACGCGCAGGCCCTCGTGACGAACGGCGCGCGGGCGGGCGAGCTCGCCGCACCCGCCCTCGACCAGGTCCTCGCCAAGATCGCCGGGATGGGGGCGGTGGACCGCTACGACCAGGAGTGGATCATCCGCGCCGCGCTGGCGACCGGTGCCCCCGCACCCGATACCGCCACGCTCCCCGCACCCGGCGCCGCCTTCTCCGCCACCGCCGTCGCCACCGACGGGCGGGCAACACCGTCGCCGGAGCAGCTGGTCACCGCCGCCCGGAACCTCGCCGACACCGTCCTCGCCGGTGCCTTCCCCGACGAACGGCGCGTCAACTGGCTTGGCCCCCAGCAGGTCCGCCCCGGGCAGTGGGCGGTCCTGCCGCTCGGCGCCGCGCTCGCCGGTGGCTACACCGGCACCGCCGTCTTCCTGGCCCAGCTCGCCGACCTCACCGACGCCGACCGGTACGCCGAGGCCGCCCGCCGCGCCGTCACCGCGCTGCCCGGCCTGGTGGACCACCTCGCCGCACGGCCGGACCTGCGGGCGGCCGTCGGCTGCGGCGCCGCGCACGGCCTGGGCGGACTCGCCTACGCGCTGACGCACCTCGCCGCCCTGTTGGCGGACCGGGATCTCGCCGCCCTGATCGAACCCGCCGTCACCCTCGCCGTCCACACCGCCGAGCGGACCGAGGACCTCACCGTGGCCGGCGGCCTGGCCGGTTGTCTGGCCGCCCTGGACGCCGTCCACCGGCACACCGCGCTGCCGGCCGCCGCCCGGGGCGCCGCGCTCTGCGCCGAGCGCCTCACGGCGGCCGCGCCCGCCACGCTGCCCGCCGGATTCGCGCACGGCGCCCACGGCGTGGGCTGGGCGCTCGCCCGCCACGTCCGCGAGCTCGTCGACCCCACCGGGGCGACCGGAACGACCGGGCACGCCGCGCTGATCACCGCCGCCCGGCTGCTGGCGCAGCCCGTGGACCTCGCCGACCATTCCTGGAGCCACGGCCTGGCCGGCGCCGCGTTCGCCGTCGCCGACACGCTGGACGCCGCCGACGCGGTGGGCACGGTGGGCACGGTGGGCACCGCCAGCGACTCGGACGCCGCCGGCGCCTTGGACGGCCCGGGCCCGTTCGGCCGGGACCTCCGACGTCCCGACCTGCTGCGCGCCGTCCGCACCGCCGCCGACGCCGGTCCGCTGCCCGACCACAGCCTCGCCCGCGGCGAGACCGGCCGGCTCGAACTCCTCGCCGCCGCCGCACGGGCGGGCCTTCCCGGTGCCCGGCAGGCACTCGCCGACCACACCGGCCGCCTCCTCGTCCGGCTCGGCCGCGGCGGTCCCCGGTGCGCGGTGCCCGCGGGCACCGACTCGCCCGACCTCATGAACGGCCTGGCCGGCATCGGCCACGGCCTGCTCAGACGTGCAGACGCAGGCCGGGTGCCATCCCTGGCAGCGCTGCAACCACCGCGCAGCCGGTAGCCGTACCACGGCCGCCGACGGCGCACGACACCACTAGAGCGACCGGCACCACGGATCGCCACTGCGCAGGGGAGAACTCCGCAATGAACGACCAGCACCACGAGCACGGCAGCGAGCAGCAGCACGACGCCGACCAGGCTGCGTGCTCCGGCTGTCCCGAGGGCACCGAGGCGCCGCGGGACCGGATCGCGGGCCTGATGCGCGTCGCCGTCGGCGTCAAGCCGCTGATCGTCGCCGGCCTGGTCATCGGCTGGGCCGCGGGCACCGATCCGGAGACCATCTCCGCCGCGTTCCTCTGACGGACCGTCGGCCCGGCCGGTTGCCCGGCCCGTACCCCGGACAGGGGTCCGGCCGGGCCGGCCGCCGCCCTCCCCGAGCGGAGGACGGCGGTCGATGTGATATTTCCATGATTGAATATCGAGCGATCCGTTCTACGGTGGTGAGGTGCATGCCAACTCGCCGACCGTCGTGGACCGCGACGACGAACTGGAACTGCTCGCCGAGGCCGTCCGCCGTGGCTGCGACCACCGCGGCGCAGCGGTCTTCGTCGTCGGCGAGGCCGGCATCGGCAAGACCCGGCTGGTCACCGAGGCCGCCGACCGCGCCCGCGGCCGGACCGCCGTCCTGCGCGGCCGCTGCAGCAGCGCCGGCGCGCCGATCGCCCTGCGCCCGCTCGCCGAGGCCCTGCTCTCCCTGGTGCGCACCGGCCTGACCCCGCAGGACGCCGAGCTCCAGCCCTACCGTGCGGCGCTGTCCCCGCTGGTCCCCGAGTGGCGCCGGCCCGACTCCGCGCACCAGCCGGAGTCCCTGATCGTGCTCGCCGAGGCGATCCTGCGGCTCCTCGCCGCCGTCGGCCGCGAGCACGGCTGCCTGCTCGTCCTGGAAGACCTCCACGACGCCGACACCGAGACGATCGCCGTCACCGAGTACCTCGTCGACAACCTCGCCGGACTGCCCGTCACCCTCGTCGCCACCCTGCGTCCGGGGGCCGGAGCCGCCCTCGACCTCGCCCACCAGTGCCGCCGTCACCAGACCGGCAGCATCGTCGAACTCCGGCCGCTCACCGACGACGCGGTCACCCGCCTCGCCGCCGCCTGCCTCGACACCACGCCCGAGGCGCTGCCCGAGCCGGTCGCCCGGCGGCTGCACCGCGACGCCGACGGCACTCCGCTGATCGTCGAGGAACTGCTCAACGGCATGATCGCCACCGAGGCCCTGCGCCCAGCCGAGGGCGGCCGCTGGCAGCTCACCCGCGAACTCGACACCACCGTGCCCGCCACCCTCGCCCGCAGCATCACCGCCCGCGCCCACAGCCTCGGCCCGCAGGGCCGCGCCGCCCTCGACGCCGCCGCCGTCCTCGGCCGCAGCTTCTCCCCCGCCCTGCTGAAGACCGTCACCGGCCTGGACGACCGCGGTCTCCACATCCACCTGCGCGCCGCCGTCGACGCCCGCCTCATCCACCCCGACAGCGGCTACGGCGACACCTACGTCTTCCGGCACGCGCTCACCGCCGAGGCCCTGCTCGCCGGGCTGCTCCCGGGCGAACGCGCCGCCCTCGCCCGGCGCGCCGCCGAGACCCTAGAGGCCGGCGACACCGATCTCTCCTGCGAGCTGCGCGAACTCGCCGCCGACCTGCGCCGGCAGGCCGGCGACGACCACGAGGCCGGCCTGCACCTCGCCGCTGCCGGCCGCCAGGCCATCGGCGAGGGTCTGGCCGACAAGGCGGCGGCCCTGCTCGAGCGCTCCGTCGAGCTGCTCGACCCCCACCGCGACCGCAGCGCCTGGGCCGACGCCGTCGAGTCGCTGCTCAACGCCCTCACCGAGTCCGGGCGAATCGAGCGGGCCTTCGCCGTGGCCGGATCCGTCGCCGCCACCGCCGCCATGGAGCTCGACCCCGGCCGGCGCGCCGGTCTGCACGCCCGCCTCGCCTGGGCCGCCGCCATGGTCGGCCGGTGGGAGGAGGCCGCCGAACAGGTCGCCGCAGCCCGCGCCCTGCTCACCGCCGACTGCACCCCCGCGCAGCGCATCCCGGTCGACATCGTCGACGGGTACGTCCAGGTCCGCGACGGCCGTGCCACCCCGGGCAGCGCGGCCGGCCGGGCCGAGGACCTCGTCCGCTCCGCCACCGACACCGCGATCCGCCTCGACCTGCCCGTGATCGCCTGTCAGGGCCTGCAGCTGCTCGCCCTCCTCGCCCGCTCCCGCGGTTTCGACGAGGCCGACGCCTGCCTGCGCCGCATCGTCGCCATCGCCGACCAGCACGGTCTCCCGCTCTGGCGGGCCCGCGCCGTCGGCCGCCTCGCCGGCAACCACGGCCTGCTCTCCGGCAGCACGGACCAGCTCGAACACGTCCACGAGGTGTACCTGCGCAGCGGCGCCATCACCTCGGCCCACCAGACCGAGGCCAGCCTGGCGCTGCTCGCCGTCCTGCGCGGCGACTACCAGCGCGCCGAGTGCATCACCACCCGCTGCGAACCCGTCCTCGCCCGCCTCGGCCACACCGGCGACCTCACCTACGTCCGGGTCATCGACGCCATGCTCGCCGCCCACCGCGGACGGCCTCGGGAACTGGCCCGCAAACTCGCCGAGTACCGGCAACTCGGCGGCGAGCACAGCGAGTACACGCCCATCGTGCTCGGGCTCTGCGAGGCGGTCTCCGCTCTGCTCGCGGAGGACCGGCCCGCCGCCCGCGCCGCCCTCGCCGCGGCCCGGGCGTGGGACGAGGGCCGGCCCACCACCTACTTCCTCGGCGGGCGGCACGGCCTGGAGCTGCTGGTGGCCGCCGTCGACGCCGACCTCGACCTGGCGCGCCTGGACGAGGCCGCCCGGCAGGCCCCGACCCGGCTGCGCTGGAACCTGCAGTTCGTCCACTTCGCGCGTGCCGTGCTGCTCGGCCGCGCCGGCCGGCCCGCGGAGGCCGCCGAGGCCCTGACGTCGGCACTCGACGCCGCCCAGCCGTTCCCGCTCGCCCGCCACCTCGGTCTGCGCCTGACCGCCGAGGCGGCCCTCGCCGACGGCTGGGGCGAGCCGTCGCGCTGGCTGCGCACCGCCGAGGAGCACTTCCACGACGCCGGCATCGCCCCCGCCGCCAGTGCCTGCCGCTCCCTCCTGCGCCGGGCCGGCCTCCCCGCCACCCAGCGGCGCTCCGGCCACACCCGCGTCCCGCAGGGCCTGCGCCGACGCGGCATCACCGCCCGCGAGTACGAAGTCCTCGTCCTGCTCGCGCTGCGCTACGGCAACACCGACATCGCCCGCCGCCTGTTCATCTCCCCGCGCACCGCCGAGAAGCACGTCGCCAGCCTGCTCACCAAGACCGACAGCCCCAACCGCACCGACCTCTGCGACTTCGCCGTCCGCCACTGCCCCTGACAGCACCGCGCCGGCTCGTCCGTGGTGCCGCCGCAGGCAAGCACGCCCGGGCGGTCACCGGTGCGGTACGGCCGAGCGGTCGGTCGCCGCCGGCTCGGGGTGGTGTGTCGCGGGTCTGGGCGGCGTGGGCGGCCGGGGCTATCGTCCTGTCGGGAGCGCAGTACCGGGGAGGTCGCCATGTCGGTCGAACGCCCGTCGGGAACGCCCGGGCCGTCCAGGACGCCGCGGGTCCCCCCGCGCTGGTTCGTCCGGCTGGCCTGGTCGGTGCACCGGGGGATCTACCGCGTCCTCGGCCGCCGGGTCGCACTGTGGCGGCCGGGGCGCAAGGGCTGGGGCACGCTGAGGCTGACCACCACCGGGCGTCGCACGGGCCGGGAGCGCAGCGTCGTCATCGGGTACTTCGAGGACGGGCCGAACCTCGTCGCGCTGGCGATGAACGGGTGGGGCGATGCGGAGCCCGCCTGGTGGCTCAACCTGCAGGCACAAGCGGATGCGGTCGTCGACCTGGTCGACGGGCGGCGGCCGGTGCGCGCGCACGCCGCGGCGGGCGAGGAGCGGCAGCGGTTGTGGGCGCGCTGGCTCACCGTCGACGCGAACCTGGACGCCTTCGCGGCGCTACGGCCGTTGGAGACGGCGGTGGTGGTGCTGGCGCCACGCTCCGATGCATCGCCGGGCGCGGCGGGGACCGGCTGACACCGCCGTGCCGCCCGGTGAGCGCACGGGGCGTCAGGTGTGCGAACCCGGCGGCGGATGAGGCGTCGGAGCCGTAGCCGCGGCCGGCGTCACGGACGAGGGCGCACGGCCAGGCCCGGGCGGCGAGGGTGCACCGTCAGGTAGACGACGCCGTCCGGCCCCGCCGACACCCCGCGCGCGGCACCGCGCGGCAGCAGGCGCAGCACGCCGGGCCGCAGGTCGTGGGCGGTGCCCGCGCAGCGCAGTGTGCCCGCGCCGGAGAGCCCGACGACCAGCACGTCCAGTTCGGGTTCGACGTGCTCGGCGACGGCGGCGTCCGGGCGCAGCCGCACCACGTTGGCGTCGAGCTGCCGGTCGTCGCCGGTGAGCCGCCAGAGCGCCCCGGCCGCGTCGGCGGCGGCCTCGCGCAGCAGGTCGTCGTGGGCGTCCGGGTCCGTCATACCGGACATCATCGCACCGGTCCGGCGGGCCGCCGTCGGACCACCCGCCGGGCGTCGTCACGGGAGGAGCCGCAGGTGGATGGCGAGAACGCCGAGCGCCTCCTTCTCCGGAGGATAGATCTCCCGGCAGGCGGCGAGGAGTTCGCCCCGGCTCATGTCGCACGGCGCACCGCGCGTCGCCCAGCGGAGCCGCCGCGGCGAGGGTAGCCCGCGCGGGCGCGGTCCGACCGCTGGCCTGATGCCATGTCACATATGTACGATCGGCCTTCAGTCCCCGTCGAAGGAGCCCCGGTGCGCAAACGCAGGTGGACCTCTGCCATCCTGATGACTGTCATGTCCATGTCTATCTTCGCGACGGCACCCGCCTACGCGGCGTCCGGCACGCACGGGCAGACGCCCGGTGGTCGGCAGCAGGTCGAGGTCTTCGCCGAGGACGGCGGGATCGGCCGGGCGAGCGTCTCCCCCGCCTCGCCCTACCTCGCGGACCGCCCGCAGGCCCTCGCGGCCGACGGCGCCGTCACCCCGCTCGTCCAGAACGGCAGCACGGACACCAAACTGGACGTGGTGGTGATCGGCGACGGCTACACCGCCGGCGAGCAGGAGAAGTTCCGCGCCGACGCCGCCGCCAAGTGGCAGGAGGTCAGCGCCGTCGAGCCCTACGCCACCTACCGCAACCTGTTCAACGTCTGGGCGGTGGAGGCCGTCTCGGCACAGTCCGGCGTCACCGGGGACCCGGACCGGGCCGCCGTCCGCGACACCGCCCTCGGGTCGTACTTCTGGTGCGAGGACATCGAGCGCCTGCTCTGCGTCGACGTCCACGCCGTGGAGCGGTACGCCGCCAAGGCCCCGCAGGCCGACCTCGTCCTCGTGGTCGCCAACAGCGCCAAGTACGGCGGCGCCGGCTACAACGACGTCCAGTCCCCGCTCGGGTACGAGGGCATCGCCACCGTGGCCGGCGGCAACCAGCGCTCCGGGCAGATCGCGGTGCACGAGACCGGCCACTCCCTGGGCAAGCTGGCCGACGAGTACTACTACGACGGCCAGGGCACCTACCAGGGCGCGGAACCCGTCGAGTCGAACATCAGCACCCTGACCACCGACCGGATGCGCCGCGAACGCGCCAAGTGGTACCGGTGGCTCGGCCGGACCTCACCGGACGGCGGCACCGTCGGCGCGTACCTCGGCGGCGGCTACTACCCCGACGGGATCTTCCGGCCGACGGAGAACTCGATCATGCGCTCGCTCGGCCGGGAGTTCAACCTCCCCGGGCGGGAGGCGATGATCGCCGGCTTCTACCGGCATGCCACGACCATCACCAGCACCACGCCCGCGAACTCCACGCTCGACTCGTCCGGCCGGCTCACCGTCGATCTCCCCGTGCCCGGCACCACGCTCCGCTGGTACTCCGACGGGCGCGAGCTGACGCACCTGCGCGGCCGCACCACCATCCCGCTCTCCTCCTTCGGCTTCGCCGCCGGCCCGCGCGGCATCGGCTACCGATTGACCGCCGTCGCCACCGACCCCACGCCGGACGTGCTCGACCCGGCCCTGCGGCCGTCCCTCACGGGCACCCTGTCCTGGTGGGTCACCGGCTGACGTCCCGAGGATGTCGCCGACGGGCCGCGTCCCCGCCGGGACGCGGCCCGTCCGGTCGATCGCCCTCACGACGAAGGACCGGTCGAGCCCGAGAGTCGGCGATGGCGTGCAGCCTGCCAGGACTCCGTGCCGGGCCGAAGGAGATGCGCCCGGCCCTGGGGCGTCCTCGCCGGCAGTCGGGCTCCCGCCTTGTGGCGCGCCCCGGACCGCTGGGAGCGGTGGGCGGGCAGAGTGGGGGGATGGAATCGGAAGGCGCGGCGCCGCAGGAGCAGCGGGCGGGCTGGTTCGAGCTCTTCTTCGACCTGGTGTTCGTCGCCACCGTCGCCGTGCTGGCGCACGACCTGCACGGCGATCCGGGGGCGAAGGAGTTCGGCACCTTCCTGGTGCTGTTCTTCCCCGCCTGGTGGGCGTGGGCCAACCTGACGGTCACGATCAACGTGTTCGGCTCCGACAACGCCCGCAGTCAGGCGCTGCTGCTCGGTGCCATGCCCGGCCTCGGGCTGATGGCCGCCGCGGCGCCGGACGGGCTGGGCGACCGGGCCTGGGCGTACGCGCTGGGGGCGGCGTGGGTGCGGCTCGGCTTCTTCGCCATCTGGATCGGCCCGGCCCGCGACCCCGGGAGCCCGCTGCCCGTCTGGCGGCCGGTGCTCTACTGCCTGGTGCCCGCGACGCTCTGGGTAGTGTCGGCGGCCGTGCCGAGCCCCGGCAGGTTCGTCCTCTGGATCGTCGCGGTCGCAGTGGAGGTGGTGCTGCTGGCCGTCCGCGCCGGCGTCACCGCGGAGTTCTACAGCCGGCTCTCGACGGAACACCTGGTCGAACGGATCGGGCTCTTCGTCGTCATCGTGCTCGGCGAGAGCGTCTACACCGTCGTCCTCACCCTCGCCGAGCACTTCACCCGGCCGTCCGCGCTGGCCGCGCTGCTCGCCTTCGTGGTGGTGGCCGAACTCGCGATGATCTTCTTCACCTGGGGCACCACGGAGGCCGCCCGCGGACTCGGCCGGGCGCAGGCCGGCGGCGCCGACCGGGCCATCCGCGACACCGTGATGTATCTGCCGTTCGTCCTCGTCTCGGGCATCACGGTGATCGCCGCGGCCCTCGGCACCGCGGTGGCCGAGCCCGACCATGCCCTGCCGCCCGGCTCCCGCTGGGCGCTGTGCGGGGGCGTCCTCGCCTTCTACTCCGCCAACGCCGCCATCTCCCTGCGGTACGGCGATCCGGTGCGCACCGTCCTCGGCTGGTACCTGCCCTGTCTGGTGCTCACCCTGGCAGGGCTGGTGCCGGCATCGGTGTTCCTGCCCGCGTGGGCGGCCGTGGGCTGCGCCGCCGCGGTGGTGTTCGCCCTGGCCAAGCTCGCCAAGTACCGCCGGGCCGCCCGGCGCCGGGTCACCGGGGCGGCCGCGTCGTAGGAGGCGGCCCCACGGGACGAACCGGGGGCGCCCGCCGTCCCGTGCCCGCCGTCAGACGAACACCAGGGCCGCCAGTCCGAGGTGGACGCCGCCGATCGCGTAGGACAGCCGCCGCTCCCGGCGCGGGGTCCCGCGGAGCCGACCTGTGAGCGCGGCGCCGAGCAGGGCGTAGCAGAGGTCCAGCGCGAGGGCGAGGGCCAGGAAGGCCGTGCCCAGGACGAGCATCCGGGCCCGCGTGCCGGCGGCGGACAGCCCGGCCGGCACGAACTGCGGGAGGAAGGCCACGAAGAACAGGACCACCTTGGGGTTGAGCAGGTTGATCAGCACCGCGTCGCCCCAGACCCGGAGCAGCCGGCGCCGGGCCGGCCGGTCGTCGTCCGCGGCGCCGTCGTCTTCCGGGGCCGCCCGGCGCCCGAGGGCCTGGACGCCCAGGTACGCGAGGTAGCCGGCGCCCGCGTAACGCAGCACGGTGAAGGCGAGCGGGTGGTCGGAGACGAGCGCCGCCAGCCCGCCGACGGCGGCCAGGACGTGCAGGAGCGTGCCGGTCTCCACACCGAGGGCCGCGACGACGCCGGCCCGCCGCCCGTCCTGCGCACTCCGCGTGACGATGTGCACCAGGTTGGGCCCCGGCACCGCGACCACCGCCAGTGAGGCCAGCAGGAATCCGGCGAGGGAGGTCATCCGCGGTCCAGCGCCGTGGGCAGCAGGCCGAGCGGCGGCGCGCCGAAGTCGAACAGCGCGGTGTGGAAGCGCCGTAGCGAGAACGCGCTGCCCCAACGCGCCCGAGCCTGCTCGCGCAGGTCGAGGATCGCGAACTTGCCCCAGGTGTACCGGCCGTAGGTGGGGTCGAAGAGCCCGCGCCGGGCCTCGTGCAGGGCGGCCGGGCCGGCCAGGGCGACGTCCTCGGTGAACCTCGCCGCCGCGTCCGCGAGGGTCATGGCGCCGGTGTGCAGCCCGATCGCGCAGGCGAAGCGGGTCACCCGGCGCAGGGCGTCCTGGGCGACGGCCACGGCGAAGCGCGGGTCGCCGTCGCGGTATCCCTGCTCCAGGGCCAACTCCTCGCAGTAGTGCGCCCAGCCCTCGACGAACGCCTCCGAGTGGAGCGTGCGGCGGACGGCGGTCGGCGCCCGGCGCAGCGCCCGGCCGTGGCTGGCGTGCCCGGGGGCGACCTCGTGGACGGCCATGTTGGGCATCAGGGTGCGGTTGAAGCCGGTCGCCAGCCACTGGTCGCGCTCGGCCCGGCTCCAGCCGGTGTCCGGGAGGCTGACCCGGAAGCCGGCGGGCGCGTCGGCCTCGTAGGGCGCGGCCGCGAACAGTCCTGCCTGCGAACGGCGTTGGGAGTCGGGCATCGGCTCGACGACCACCTCTACGTCATGGTGGGGCACCAGGTCGTGCCGGGCGGTCCAGGCGACCGTCTCGTCGACGAGCTCGCCGAACTCCGCCAGCAGGCCCTCGGCGGTGGGGTGGTCGGCCTGCAGGGCCCGAACGGTGTCGGCGGGCGCGGCGCCGGGGGCGATGCGGCGCAGCGACTCGTCGAGCAGCGCGCGCAGCCGGTCGCGTTCGGCGTCCACCCGGGCGGACGTCGCGGTGAGGTCGAGGGTGTCGGCCTCGGCCGCTCCGAGCAGCCGGGCGAGAGCGGGTCCGCCGAGCGCCGCCGACTCCGGGCCCAGGGCGGCGGCGCGCTCCAGGTGGGCCAGCAGCCGGGCGAGGGCCCGGCGGGCGGCGGTGTGGACGTGGCCGCCGCGGGGGTCGATGAAGGCGGCCAGCCCGCGGGCGAGCGGCAGGGTGGCCTCGGCCAGTGGTGCCGGCACGCGGTCCAGTGCCTCGACGGCCGCGTCGACGGCGTCCGGCCACCGGTCGAGGTGGGCCCGCCTGGCGGCGTCCCGCTCGGGCTGCGGCGCGTACGGGCGGTCGTAGCCGGCCAGGTCCAGGTTCTCGATGTGCCACAGCGGGTTGCTCCGGTGCAGTTCGAGTTCGCCGAAGCGGACCCGGAGGGCCTCCTCGGCGGCGGCCGCGTGCGCCTCGTCGTGCGGGTCCGGGTACGGCTCGGTGCCGGCCGGGCCGCCCAGCGCCGCGAGGCCGCGGCGCACGCCGTCCGGGGAGAGGTCCTGGACGGTGCCGTCGTAGCGGTGCAGGCCGGCGCCGTCCCGCGCGGTGACGACGGAGAGGTCGCAGACGGCGGCCAGTCGGGGGTCGGGGAGTGCGGTGGATGTCATGCCGTTAGCCTCGGTCGGCGGCGGCTCGTCCGCCCGTGCCAATGGAGGGGAAAGTGGACCGGAACCGGGGGACGGCGGAGCCCGCCGAGCTGATCGATCTGTTGGGGGACTGGGGTTCGGCCGAGGGGCCGTTGTACCGGCGGCTCACCGAGGCGTTCGTCCGGGCCGTACGGTCGGGGGACCTGCGCCCCGGCGACCGGCTACCACCCGAGCGCCCGCTCGCCGACGCACTCTCGGTCAGCCGGGCGACGGTGGTCGCCGCCTACGACGCGCTGCGCGGCTCGGGACTGGTCGAGACCCGACGGGGCAGCGGCACCCGCATCGCGCGAGGCGCCGCCGCCCACCGGACCCCGCCGGACGGGCGGGTGCCCGGGGGGCAGGCCACCGCGGTGATCCAGCGACTGCTGACGCAGCCTCCGGACGTCATCTCGCTGGGGCAGGCGGCCGAGGCCGGTGGGCCGGACCTGGGCCGGGCGCTGCTCGACCTCGTCCGCGAGGACCTGCCCGAGCTGCTCCGCGACGCCGGCTACCACCCGGCCGGGCTGCCCGCGCTGCGGGCGGCGATCGCCGACCACCACGGCGCGCACGGCCTGCCGACGACGCCCGATCAGGTGGTGGTGACCACCGGCGCCACCCAGGCCGTCACCCTGACCGCCCGACTCCTCCTCGGACGCGGCGCGACGGCGGTCGTGGAATCCCCGGGGTGGCCGGGCTGCCTGGACGTCCTCCGGGCGGCCGGCTCACGGCTGGTCGGCGTCGGGCTCGACTCCGACGGCATCCGGATCGACCGGCTCGCCGCCGCGCTGGCCGAGCACCGGCCCGCGCTGCTCTACGTCATGCCGACCTTCCACAACCCCACCGGCACCCTGATGTCCGCCGGCCGCCGACGCCGGGTGGCCGAACTCGCGGCGGAGCACGGTGTGCCGATAGTGGAGGACAGTGCCCACGCGGCGGCCCTCGCGCCCGGACAGGTCCCGCCGGCGATCGCCGCGTACCCCGCAGGCGGCACGGTGGTGACGGTGGGTTCACTGGCCAAGGCGGTCTGGGGCGGCCTGCGGATCGGCTGGATCCGCGCGCCGCGGGAGGCCGCGGCGCGCCTTGCCCGCCTCAAGGCGCTCGACGACCTCGGCAGCCCGTTGCTCGACCAGGCCCTCGCTGCGCGGCTGCTCGCCACCCTCCCCGCCTTCGCCCCCGAGCGGGAGCGGCTCCGGCGGGAGCGGCTCGCCACCATGACCCGGCTGCTGGCCGAACACCTCCCCGACTGGCACTGGCAGCCCCCGCAGGGCGGCTCCGCGCTGTGGATCCGGCTCCCCGCCGGCACCGACGCGCGGGTCTACGCCCAACTGGCCCTGCGGCACGGCGCGGAGGTCGTCCCGGGCGCCACCATGGACCCGACCGGCGCCCACGACGACCACCTCCGGCTGCCGTTCTCCTTCGTCCCCGACACCGCCGCCGCCCTGGTCGATCGCCTCACCTCGGCCTGGGGCGCCCTGCTCCGCTGACGGCACGTCACCCCGGGCCGGGGCGGCAGGGCTCGGCGCGGCGTCAGCGGCCGACCTCGCGAGCGCGGAAGTCCTCGATCGTCTCGCGCCGGATCAGCAGGCGGGCCCGGCCGTCGCGGACGGCCACCACCGGGGGCCGGCCGACCAGGTTGTAGCCGGAGGCCATCGAGAGCTGGTAGGCCCCCGCCGCGGGAACGGCGAGCAGGTCGCCGGGCCGCAGGTCGGCGGGCAGCCGCGCGCCGCGGACCAGGACGTCACCGGCCTCGCAGTGCCGGCCGACGACGTCGAAGGCGCCCGTCGTCGTGCCCGCGGTGGGCCGGCCGACCGGCCGGACGTCGTACGCGGCGCCGTAGAGGGCGGGACGGGGGTTGTCACTCATGCCGCCGTCGACGGCGGCGAAGGCCCGGCCGTCGGCGGTGTGCTTCACCGCCAGCACGCGGTAGACCGCGACCGCGGCGGGTGCGGCGACCGCCCGGCCGGGCTCGACGAGCAGCCGGGGCACGGCGAGGCCGTGTTCGGCGCAGCGGGCGGCGAGGTGGGCGGTGGTCCCGGCGGCGAACCGGTCAGGGCCCAACTCCTCGTCCTGCGCACGGTACCGGACGCCGTGGCCGCCGCCGAGGTCCAGCTCGGGCAGCTCGACGCCGTGCCGGTCGCGGAGGTCGGCCAGCAGCTCGACGAGGCGGTCCAGGGCGGTCCGGTAGGGCGTGGTGTCGGTGATCTGCGAGCCGAGGTGGCAGTGCAGGCCGGTGAGTTCGAGGCCGGGCTGGGCGAGGATGCGGTCGACCGCCTCGGCGGCGTCGCCGCCGGCGATCCGGAAGCCGAACTTCTGCCCGTCGACGCCGGTCCGGACGGCGCTGTGGTGCCCGGCGGCGACGCCCGGCACCACCCGTACCAGCACGCGCTGCGGGGCGTCGGCGACGGCGAGGGCGGCGAGGCGGGGGATCTCGGAGAGGCTGTCGACCACGATCCGGCCGACCCGCAGTCGCCGGGCGAGCCGGAGCTCCTCCGGGGTCTTGGCGTTGCCGTGCAGCAGGATCCGTTCCGGTGGGAACCCCGCGGCGGTGGCCAGGCGCAGTTCGCCGGCCGAGCAGACGTCCAGGCCGAGCCCCTCCTCGGCGATCCAGCCGGCCATCGCGCTGCACAGGAACGCCTTGGCGGCGTAGAGGACGTCGGCCTTCGGCAGGGCGCGGCGGTAGGCCCGGGCGCGGGCCCGGACCTCGTCCTCGTCGAGCACGTACAGGGGGGTACCGAAGCGGTCCGCGGCCTCCGCCAGCCCGACGCCGCCGATCAGCAGCTCACCGGCGGCACCGGGCCGGGCCGAGGCCGGCCACGGGCTGCCGAGCGCGCGACCGGCCGGGCCGGACGGAGCGGACGCGCCCGACGGGCTCGCCGGAGTGGACGGATCGGACGGCGCGGACGTGGCGGCTGCGGCGGTGGTCGTCATGGGACAGGCTCCTGCTCGGGTGGGAGAGGACGGCGCGGGTTGCTTCGCGGGGCGGATCGCCCCGACGGCTTCCGCCCGCGGTTCCAGTGCACCCCCGCCACCACCCCGTGGCGCCTGCGTTGACGCGTGCCTTACACGGACCGGCCCGGTTTTGCCGCGACGTTGACGGACGGTGACCCCCGTCGCCCCCGGCCCCGACGCGAGCCGCGCCCACCGGGCGCGACGGGGCGCTCGTCCGGGCGCCCGCCACCACGCCACCCGCCGCGACCCGCCGCCCGTCCCGCTCGTCCCGCTCGTGCCGCCCGTCCCGCTTGGACCGTGCGTCCCGCTTGGACCGTGCGTCAGAGCGCCAGCCGCGCGCCGGCGGCACGGGAACGGACAGAGACGCCGTCCCCGTCCGGGCGCACCACATGGGCCCGGCCGGTGCCCCGCACCAGGCCGACCCCGTCGCTCACGGAGAGCGCGGTGTTCTCGTCCAGGGCGATCCCGTACGGCACCAGGCCGGCGGCGACCGCCTCGACCAAACGGGCCAGGGTGCCCCACTGGGCTGCGTGCGCCTCGATGGCCGGCGCCAACAGGGCCAGGCCGGGGCCGACCGTGACCTCCTCCAGGTCCTCCGCCGCGTCCTCCGGGCAGACCGGCACACCGGCCGCCAGCCAGCCGCCGACCACGGCCTGCCGCGCGGCGATCGCGGCGCCCGCCGAGAAGCCCGCGTACGGCAGCGGACGGCCCGCCAGCCGGCGCCCGGCCAGGGCGGCGCCGAGCGGTCCGGCCAGCGAGGCCTGGTACTCGGGCGTCAGCCCGCCGCCGACGAACACGGCGTCCGCACCGTCCAGCACCGCCGGTTCGAAGGCTTCGCCGACGGCCACCGGGACGGCGCGTGGACGGCAGGGGGCCGCCGCGGTCAGGATCCGCGTCCAGCGCTCGAACTGTTCCGGCACGTCGCCCTCGTCGAGCAGCAGGCAGGCCACCACCGGATCGCTGCCCGCGTCGGCCAGGAACGGCCCGTACAGCTCGCTGGCGAGCCCTTCGTCACGTCCGCCGCCGACCAGATGTATCGTCACTCGTCTCTTCTCCGTTCGGTCCTGTCGACGCTGTGGCCGGCCGCCGCACCCGAGGCCACGGCGGGGCGCACCGCAGCCCCCTGATCCGGACATCCTCGCTGGTCGCCGCCGTCAGGGCGAACGAATTGCCAACGCACGGCGCCCAGATGCCCAGACGCCCAGACGCCCGACGCCCCGCCCCGATGCCCCGACGCAGCGCCCCGACGCCCGACGCCTCACCCCGACGCCCGCCGTTCCGGCGGGGCGTGCGAGCACCGGCACCGAGGCGCCGCGGCCGCGGGCAACGGGCCCGCGCGCACCAGCGTTAAGCCACCCTTCATCCGGTTCACGGCGCGGTGTCGGCGGCGATTCCCGTCGCGACGCGAGGCTGGTGGCGACCGCGGCCGCCCAGCAGTGGCCGGCAGCCCCGTGGCCAGTAGCCCGGCATCGACCGAAGGACCCGTGTTGAAGCGCACCGCCCTCCTCTCCGCCGCCATGACCGTCCCCCTGACGGTCGGCCTGCTGTGTGCCGCAGGAACCGCTTCCGCGCGGGAGATGACCGGCGCCCCGCACGCCGTCCAGGACCTGTACGGCACGAAGGCCCCGTACGCACCGCAGGAGAAGCCGGGCCACTACCAGCAGCCGCCCAAGGGCTTCAGCCCGGTGTTCACCGAGAACGTCGCCCGTCACGGCTCCCGGGCCATGTCGGACGGCGCGGACGGCGAAGCGGTGCTCGCCGTGCTGCGGCAGGCCGAGCAGCGGGGCGCCCTCACCGATCTCGGCGCGGAGCTGGGCCCCCAGGTGCAGTCGCTCCTGGACGCGGCGTCGGCCCTCGGCTACGGCAACCTCTCCGCGCGCGGCGCGCAGGAGCACCACGAGACCGCACTGCGCATGGAGCAGCGCCTTCCGGCCCTGTTCGAGAGGATCGCCGCCGAGCACGAGCCCGTCGTGGTCGAGACGTCGGGCGTGACCCGCACCGTGGCGAGTGCCGCAGCCTTCACCCGTGGTCTGACCGACGGGGATCCGGCGCTGGCAGGCGTGATCAAGGCTCCGGTCACCGACAAGAACCTGCTGTACTTCCACAAGCAGCCGCAGAACGCCGACTACCAGGCCTACCTGGCGAGCGACCCGGATCTGGCCGCGGTCCTCGCGAGGATCGACGCCGACCCCCGCACCGCCGAGGCCGCGCACCGCGTCGTCGCCCGCCTGTTCCACCGCGACTTCGTCGCCGCCCTCCCGGCCGCCGCACAGGTGTCCTTCGCGCGCTCGCTCCACCGGCTCTTCGCCGCGGCGCCCGACCTGAGCGTCGAGGCGCCGGACGTCGACCTCTCCCGCTTCCTCGCCCCGCGCGACGCCCGGTGGTTCGCCTACCTGGACGACGCCGAGGAGTTCTACCAGAAGGGCCCCGCCTTCAGCGGACGCACGATCACCTACAAGATGGCCGGCGTCCTCCTCGACGACCTCCTCGCCCAGGCCCGGGCGAAGGCGGACGGCTCCAGCGACAAGGGCGCCGTCCTGCGCTTCACCCACGCCGAGGAGATCGAGCCGCTCGCCGCGCTCATGGGCCTGCCCGGCAGCACCGAGCCCGCCGAGCCGGGGACGCCGTACACCTACCGGAACAACCCCTGGCGCGGCGCCGACGTCTCCCCGATGGGCGCGAACATCCAGTGGGACCTGTTCGCGAACAAGCCCGCCGGCGGCAAGCCGGCCAGCTACCTCGTGCGGATGCTCTACAACGAGAAGGAGACCGCCTTCAAGCCCTCCTGCCGGCCCGTGACGCCGCTCAGCCACTTCTACGACCTCGACGAGCTCCAGCGGTGCCTCGGCCGCGGCTGACGCAGTCCGGCGCACCCGAGCCCCGTGTCCGCGACCGGCACGGGGCGACGTCCGTTCCACCGGCGTGGGACCCGGCGGCGACACGCGGGCAGGAACGTCACTGCACTGCGGGCGTGCCGGTTCGCGCTGCAATGGCCCGGCAACGCGGACCGTCGAGGAGGGGGCTTTCCCATGGAAGCAGGGATCGTGGATTCCGGCCCAGTGCAGGTGCTGGACGTCTCCGGCCCCGCGTACCGCCGGGCCTTCGAACTCTTCCTCGCCGGGACCGACGAGAAGCCGCTCACCCACGCCCGGCTGGGCGAGGTCGTCGCCGGCCTGGAGCGCCGCCGGGTGCTGCTGGACGTGGGCGCGGGCGAGGGCAGGACCACCGCGTACCTGGCGCGCCACTTCGAGCGCACGGTGGCCGTCGAACCGAGTGCGGCGATGCGCGAGAAGCTCCACGCGGCCTGCCCCGGGGCGCTGGTGCTGCCCGAACCGATCGACCGTGCCCGGCCGCCCGAGCCGGCGGACCTCGTCCACCTCTCGCACGTGCTGTACTACGTGCCGGCCGAGGAGTGGCTGCCGGTGGTCGGCCGGATCCTGGACTGGACGGCTCCCGGCGGCACCCTCCTGGTGGTCCTCCAGAACCCGGAGAGCCCCTGCATGCGGATGGCCGCGCACTTCACGGGCGTCCGGTACGACCTGCGGCCGCTGGCCGAGAGCCTGCGCGAGCGCGAGCCGGCGCACGAGTACGCGCTGGAGACGCTCGACCTCCGCTACCGGACCGACCGCCTCGACGAGGCGGTGGACGTCGCGGAGTTCATGGTGAACGTGGCCGACCTCGCCACCATGGACCCGCTGCCCAACCGCGGCGAGCTGGCCGCCTACGTCCGGCGGCACTTCGCCCAGCCGGACGGCGGCTACGTCATCGGCCACACCCAGGACATGCTGACGGTCCGGCGGGCGGCGCGAACGGCCGGGTGAGGCTTCCGGACGGTACAGCCGGGCGAGGTGGCCGGGCGAGGTGGCCGGACGAGGTGGCCGGACGAGGTGGCCGGACGAGGTGGCCGGGCGAGGTGGCCGGACGACGCATCAGGGCGGTGCGACCGGGCGAGGCGGCCGGTTGTCGCGCCCGGCGGGACCGGCGGGACCGGCGGGCCGGCCCGCGGTATTTCGGTGGGAGCCGAAACGTGCGGGGCGTAGGTTCACCGGCATGGATCTCTCTGTGGCGGGCACGACCCGAATCGACGGCAGGACACTGGCGGCCGCTTCCACGACGGTGCTGCTCTGGGCGTCCGCGTTCGTGGCGATCCGCAGCGCCGGTGCGCACTTCGGGCCGGGGGCGCTGGCGCTCGGCCGGCTGCTGGTGGGCGCGGTGGCGCTGCTCGCCCTGCTGGTGTACCGGCGGGAGGGGCTGCCGCCGCGGGCGGCCTGGCCGGGGATCGCCGCCTCGGGCCTGCTCTGGTTCGGGCTCTACATGGTCGCGCTGAACTGGGGTGAGAAGCAGGTCGACGCCGGCACCGCCGCCATGCTGGTCGGCATCGGGCCGGTGCTGATCGCGCTGCTGGGCGGCTGGCTGCTCAAGGAGGGCTTCCCGCCCAAGCTGCTGGCCGGGATGGCGGTCTCGCTGGGCGGGGCGGTCGTGGTGGGCTTCTCCATGTCGAGCGGGGGCGGCAGCTCGGTGCTCGGCATCCTGCTCTGCCTGCTGGCGGCGACGGTGTACGCGGGGGGCGTGGTGAGCCAGAAGCCCGCCCTTCGGCACGCCACGCCGCTCCAGGCGACGACCTTCGGCTGCCTGATCGGCGCGGTGGCCTGTCTGCCGTTCGCGCCGCAATTGGTCTCGGACCTCGCGGACGCCCCGCTGTCCGCGACCCTGAACGTGGTGTACCTGGGCCTGTTCCCGACCGCGCTGGCGTTCACCACCTGGGCGTACGCCCTGTCCCGCACGACGGCGGGCCGGATGGGCGCGACGACGTACTCCGTGCCGGCCCTGGTGGTGCTGATGGCGTGGACGCTGCTGGGCGAGGCGCCCGGAGCGCTGACCCTGGCGGGCGGCGCCCTCTGCCTGGCCGGCGTCGCGGTCTCCCGGCGCGGCTGACAGGAGCGGCCACGGGCCTTCCGCGCCGGGCCGGCCGAACGACCGGTCCGGCCGCCGGCCAGGCGGACCCGGCGCCGGTCCCGCTCCGGCTCCGGCCCCGGCTCCGGCCCCGGCTCCGGCTCCGGCGGCAGGACCGCACCGCCCCCGCAGGCCATCACTCGAACTCCCCGGTGACGCTCCGTGAGCCCGTCGGGAGGCTGACCTCCGGTTGACAGCGCTCTCGACGACGAAGCTACGTTGGGTAGTGGTGCTGTCACATTTCGTGACAGCTCCTGCCTGTTACCCACCGCGAGGAGCCCGAGCGTGACCACGACGCCCACCCGTCCCACCACCGTGCCGTCCATCGAGCAGCTGCCCCAGCCGAAGCTGCGCACGAACACCGACATCCAGGGCAACATCCTGGCGGCGTTCAACAAGGACTTCACGGACTTCCGCTACCTGCACTTCCCGGACGCCGCCAAGGGCCGCGGCTGGCTCTCCGCGATCCTCAACACCGTCGCGACGACCAACGAGACCGAGGACTTCAACGAGCAGTACTCGTTCGCCCGCCGGGCCAGCGGCCGCGACCCCGCCCTCGCGACAGTCCGCTGCGGGGTCTCGCTCACCTTCGAGGGCCTGCTGACCGTCGCCGTCGACCCCGATCAGGTCAAGAAGGACCTCAGCGGCTTCCCGGCGTTCTGCGCGGGCGCGGCCGCGCGGGCCGAGGCCCTCGGGGACGCCGGCGAGAGCGGCCCCGAGCACTGGCTGTTCGGCTCCGGGACCGGCGACAAGGTCGTGCACGCCGTCCTCATCGTCGCCGCGGACACCGACGAGCTGCTGAACGAGAAGCTGAAGAACCTCGACGCGGTCGAGAACGCGCACCAGATCACCCGTGTCCACGTGGACCAGGGCCGCACCCTGACGGGCCCGCTGAAGGGCCACGAGCACTTCGGGTACAAGGACGGCATCTCCCAGCCCGGCGTGAAGGACTTCCACCGCGAGGACCCGGACAACAAGGGCTTCCGCGACAACCACGCCGGGACCGAGCTGATCGAACCCGGCGAGTTCGTCTTCGGCCACAAGAGCGAGGCGGGCGACCGGACGGCGCCCGCCTGGATGACGAACGGCTCGCTCCAGGTGGTGCGCCGGCTGCGCCAGGACGTCGCGGGCTGGAACAAGGCCGTGGTGGAGGGCGTCGAGAACTTCACCGGGACGATGGACCCCAACCGGCTCGGCGCCTGCCTGGTCGGCCGTGCCAAGGACGGCACGCCGCTCGCCCCGCCGACCGGCGCCCTGACCGGTCTCGGGTCCGACCGCAACGACTTCGACTACGAGAACGACCCGATCGGCCAGCACACCCCCTGGGTCGCGCACATCCGCCGCACCCACCCGCGCGCCTTCGCCGGCATCGGCGACGGCAAGCCCAAGAGCCACCGGCTGATGCGCCGGGGCATCCCCTACGGCCCCGAGTTCCCGGGCGGCGCGGACGACGGCAAGGACCGCGGGCTGATGTTCGTCTGCTACGGCACCTCGTTGGAGATGCAGTTCGAGCTGGTCCAGCAGCACTGGGCCAACGACCCGAACTTCCCTCCCGGGGACCCGACGGGCGCCCCGCACGTCCCAAACGGCCCGGACAAGGTCATCGGCCTCGCCGGCAAGGCCGAGATCGGCCTCGCGGACGGCACCTCCGGCACGGTCGACATGAAGCGCTTCGTCCGCACCACGGGCGCGCTCTACGCCTTCACCCCCTCGATCAGCACCCTGCGCCTCCTCGCCGAGGGCAAGGACCTCCCCAACAAGCCGGTCGGGTCCTGACCGCCGCACACCGCGAGGAGACACCATGGAGAACCCCGTCATCGCGGGCACGGCCGACGACCGCGCCCGCTGGCAGACCTGCCAACAGCTGGCGCGCGAGCTGCTGCTCGTCGGTCCGGACGGCAAGGACCTGAAGCTGCGCTACCTCGACGTCCTGATCAAGGACGGCATCCCGGCGACGGACGAGCCCAAGGACGTGCTGATCGTCGGCGCGGGCATCGCGGGCCTGGTCGCCGGGAAGCTGCTCAAGGACGCCGGACACAACGTCACCATCCTGGAGGCCAACGCCAGCCGGGTCGGCGGGCGGATCAAGACCTTCCGTGCCGCCGACGACGCCGCCGAGACACCGTTCTACGACCCGGAGCAGTACGCCGAGGCCGGGGCCATGCGGCTGCCCAGCTTCCACCCGCTCACGCTGGCGCTGGTCGACAGCCTCGGTCTGCAGCGGCAGCTGTTCTTCAACGTCGACGTCGATCCGGACACCGGCAACCAGAACGCGCCCGTGCCGCCGGTGGTCTACGAGTCCTTCGAGCCCGGCAAGGTCTGGAAGTACGGTGCGGACAGCCCGGACTTCCGCGAGCCGGCCAAGCGCTTCAACTCCTGGATCCGCACCAACCGGCTCCAGGCCCGCCGCAAGGAGTACGCCGCCGACCCGAGCTGCGTCAACGAGGGCTTCCACCTCACCGGCGACGAGGTGCGGATCACCGCCGCCGACATGGTCAACCAGGCGCTCGAGCCGGTCCGCGACTACTACTCGGTGATCAAGGACGGCAAGCGGGTGAACAAGCCGTTCGCCGAGTGGCTGGACGGCTGGGCCCGGGTGATCCGCGACTTCGACGGCTACTCGATGGGCCGCTTCCTGCGCGAGTACGCGGGCTTCAGCGACGAGGCCGTCGAGGCGATCGGCACCATCGAGAACATGACCTCGCGGCTGCACCTGGCCTTCTTCCACACCTTCCTCGGCCGCAGCGACATCGACCCCAGGGCCACCTACTGGGAGATCGCGGGCGGCAGCTGGAAGCTGCCGGACGTGCTCGCCGCCGAGCTCCGGGACGAGCTGCGGATGGGCGAGCGGATGATCCGGATGGAGTACTGGGACCCCCGCCGGGACGGCGGCGGAGCCCGCAACGTCGGCCCGGTCGGGCCGCAGGTCGCCGTCCAGACCGTCCCCGAGGACGATCCGGAGGCCGAACCCACCGTCTGGAAGGGCGACTTCGCGATCGTCACGGTACCGTTCTCCGCCCTGCGGTTCGTCCAGGTGACGCCCCCGTTCTCCTACAAGAAGCGCCGGGCGATCATCGAGACCCACTACGACCAGGCCACCAAGGTGCTACTGGAGTTCTCCCGCCGCTGGTGGGAGTTCACCGAGGCGGACTGGAAGGTCGAACTCGACTCCATCGCCCCCGGCCTGTACGAGTACTACCAGCGGGCCGGCGAGGACGACGCGGAGGCGGCCGTGGCCGCCGCCCACAACGGCCACCGGCCGCCGCGCAACCTGCCGGACGTGCTGCTCGGCGCGCACCGGAGCGTGGACGAGCGCCGCATCAGCCAGGGCCAGCGGGACGTCTACCAGAGCACCCCGCTGCTGCGGGCGAGCGTGCGCCCCGCCACCAACTGCTTCGGCGGCGGCTCGACCACCGACAACCCCAACCGCTTCATGTACTACCCCTCGCACCCGGTGCCCGACGGCGAGGGCGGCGGTGTCGTGCTGGCCAGCTACAGCTGGTCGGACGACGCGGTGCGCTGGGACTCCATGGAGGACGACGAGCGGTACGTCTACGCGCTGCGCAACCTCCAGTCGGTGCACGGCCGGCGGATCGAGGTGTTCTACACCGGCTACGGCAAGACGCAGAGCTGGCTCCGCGACCCGTACGCGTTCGGCGAGGCGGCGGTGTACACCCCGCACCAGATGACCAGCTTCCACCTCGACGTGGTCAAGCCCGAGGGCCCGGTGCACTTCGCCGGCGAGCACGTCTCGCTCAAGCACGCCTGGATCGAGGGCGCGGTGGAGACCGCCGTCCGGGCGGCCATCGCCGTGCACGAGGCTCCCCCGCCGCCGCCCGCTGCGGAACCCGAGGGCCGACCCGAGGTGCAGGTCCGCCGGGAGAGCCGGCTGGAGAGCCGGCAGGAGGAGCTGAGCCGATGAGCGGCGGCGACGAGTGGACGGTGGCCCGCTACCTGGCCACCAGGCTGGAGCAGCTGGGCATCCGGCACCTGTTCGGGGTACCGGGCGACTTCCTCGGCCCGTTCCTGACGATCATGCACGAAACCACCGCGGTGCGCTGGGTCGGCACCCCGACCGAGATGGGCGGCGGCTACGCCGCGGACGCCTACGCCCGGGTGCGGGCCGCCGACGCCGACCCTGCGCAGGGCGGACACGGCGTCGGCGCGGTCGCGGTGACCTACGGGGTGGGTGCGTTCAGCCTGCTCAACGCCGTCGGCGGCGCCTACGTCGAGGACGTGCCGCTGATCGCGATCAACGCGGCGCCCTCCTACGAGCAATGGCTCAACCAGCAGGCCGTCGGCCTGCTCACCTCGCACATGAGCCCGCGCCGGGAGAGCAACCTCGACGTCTACCGTCAGGTCACGGTGGACGCGCAGGTGCTCTCCAACCCGGGGCTCGCACCCTCGCAGATCGACAGCGCGATCACCGCCTGCCTGACCGAGCGCAAGCCCGTCTACCTGGAGGTCATGGAGGACCTCTGGCACGCGCCCTGCGCGCCTCCACAGGGCGAACTCCGCGCTCACGAGCGGCCGTTCACCGAGCGGAACCAGGAGATGCTGGACAAGGCCGTCACCGCGGCGGTGGAGCTGATCAGGAGGTTCGGCACACCGATCGTCTGGGCCGGCGAGGAGCTCGTCCGTCAGCGGCTGGAGGACGAGCTGCTGGACTTCGTCCAGCTCACCCGGATGCAGTTCTGCACCACGGTCGGCGCGAAGTCCGTGGTCTCCGAACGGCACCCGCTGTTCGCCGGCGTCTACAACGGCAGGGCGAGCCTGCCGGAGATCCGGCGGACCTTCAGGAACGCCGGGTGCCGGATCGGCCTGGGCACCTGGTCCACCTCCAAGAACCTCGGCGGCGAGCAGTCGATCGGCGACGACTGGATCGTGGCGGCCCGGGGCGGCGTGAGTGTCGGTGCCAAGTACTTCCCGGAGGTCCAGCTCGGCCGGTTCATCCCGGCGTTGCGCGAAGGGCTGGGCGCTCGGACCTTCCCGGACGACCACTTCGCGCTGGCCTACGCGGCGGGCCTGGACGTCCCGGCCAGCACGGCCGACTTCCTGGACTCGCTGAGCTCCGACGAGCACCCGGCCGAGCTGACGTACGACAGCTTCTTCCAGCACGTCAACCACTTCCTGGAGCACCGGGCCACCGGCGGGGACCCGGACGCCCCCTCGCCGTTCACCGTGGTCTCGGACGCGGCGTTCGCGCTGCTCGGCTCGATGAACCTGCGGATCACCGAGCGGGCCGGGTTCCTGGCCCAGAACAGCTGGCTGTCCATCGGCTACTCGGTCGGCGCGGCCACCGGCGTGGCCCTGGGCCGGCAGCAGGCGATGAAGCGGCCCCTGGTGTTCGTGGGGGACGGCTCGTTCCAGGAGATCTGCCAGGAGCTGTCCACCCAGGTGCGGCACCACCTGCGGCCGGTGGTCTTCGTCCTGGACAACGAGGGCTTCTACGGCATCGAACAGATGCTGGTGAGCCCCTGCTACTACAAGGAGAAGCCCTCGAACGGGGCCGACTTCTACAACGTGCTGCACCCTTGGCGGTACGAGAAGCTGGCCGAGGTGTTCGGCACGGACAAGGACCGGATGCACGGGTTCGAGCTCACCACCCACGCCGAGCTCGACGCGCTCCTGACGGACATCGCCGATGCCGGCAACGACATCAACCACGCGCCGATCCTGGCCCGCGTCCGGCTGAGCCGGCACGACTACCCGAAGGCGCTCCAGTACAAGATCGACGAGAAGTGCCCGTAGCCGTCCCCGAGCGCACCGGCCCCCGTCCCCGACGGGGGCCGGTGCGCTGCCCGGGCGGGTGCGTGCGTCAGCCGGCGTAGACGTCCTCGACGTAGCGGCCCTCGGCCATCAGGCGCTGCAGCCAGGCCCGGCCGTCCGCCTCGCCCGCACCCGGTGTGCGGTCGCGGTAGAGGGTCTCCAGGGCCGCGCGGACACCGGGCGCCATCCGGGCGCCGTCGCCGCAGACGTAGACTCCGGCGCCGGCCTCCAGCAGGGACCACACCTCGTCGGCCTCCGCCGCGACGCGGTCCTGGACGAAGCGCCGCCCCCCGACGGGGGCCTCGCTGAAGGCCGGGCGCAGGGACACCGCACCGGCCCGCTCGGCCGCCCGCAGTTCCTCGGCGTGCAGGTAGTCCGCGTCCGGCGCGTCGCAGCCGAAGTAGAGCAGTGCGGTGGCCAGTCGGGCGCCGCCGGCGAGCAGCGCGCGCCGGTCGGCGACGGCACCGCGGAAGGGGGCCAGACCGGTACCGGCGGCGACCATGATGACCGGGGTGGTGGCGCTGTGGTCGATCCGGAACGCCTCGCGGCAGGGCTGGAGCCGGGCGAGCACGGTGTCCCCGGGGCGCAGACCGCTCAGGTAGCCGGAACCGGTGCCCCGGTAGGTGCCTTGGCCCGACCGGGCCGGCCCCTGGAGGAGGGAGACCATCAGGTCGACGTGGCCCGGGTCGGCGGCCGGCGAGGAGGAGACGGAGTAGTGCCGGGGGCGGCGGACCGGGAGCAGTTCGAGGAGGGCGGGCCAGGTCAGGGCCCCGCTCCGGAGCGCCGGGTGGTCCTCGACCAGGTCGAGGAGGGTGCGCGGGTCGGCCGGTGCGTCCGGGCCGCCCGCCGACCGCGCGTCGGCGAGAGCGCGCAGGGCCGCCTGCTCCGGCGGGCAGGGGTTGAGGGCGGCCAGCGCGGCGAGCTGGGCGGCGGTCGGCCGGTCCTGCAGCTCGACGTGGTGGGTGAGCAGTTCCCGGACGGTGAGCGGCCGGTCCACGGCGAGGCCGTCCCGGCGCGGCCGGGTCGGGGTGATGCCCAGCACCGCGTCGAGGTCGAGATGCAGCACCTTGGCCGCGCGTTCGACCAGCTCCTGGTCGTTGGCCGGGAGCACGACGAGGTGGTCGCCGGTGCGGTAGGCGGTGCCCTCCGGCAGGCGGAGGCGCACGTGGCGCTTGATCCTGAGGTAGTCCGGGCGGCTGAGGTGACCGGTCGCGGTGACGGTCATCGGGGTCAGGCCGTGGCGCGTGGCCAGCGCGTCGAGGGAGGTGCCGGTGAGCTCGGTGACGGTGTAGCCGGGGGTGCCGTGCGCGGTGCCGTGCGCGTTCCCGGCGGCGTCCCCGTGCGCGTTCCCGGCCGCGGGCGTGGCGCCGGCTTCCGGGTCGCCGTGGTGGTGCAGCAGCGCGGTGCGGAGCGCCGCCGTGAAGGCGTCCACGGCGCCGGTGAGCTCGCCGGAGGCGTCGGCCTCGCCGCGCGGCAGCAGCCGGGTGGCGCCGAGGGCGGCGAGGCGGTCGTCGACGAGGGTGGGGACGCGCTGGTAGGTGGCCGTCCAGTTGCGGTCGCCGACGCCGAGGACGGCGTAGCGGACGCCGTCCGCACTGCCGGGCCCGGCCTGCTCCAGCCACCGGACGAACGCGGCAGCGTCGTCGGTGGGCTGACCGTTGTAGGAGGCGGCGACGATGACCACCGGCCGGTCGGTCGGGAGCTTGCCGGCGCAGGCGTCGAGCGGGGCGACGACGGTGTCGCAGCCTAGTTCGGCGGCGGCGTCCCCGAGTCGGGCGGCGAACTCGCGGCAGGTGCCGTAGTTGGAGCCGTGCAGGAGCAGCACCCCGGTGCCCGGGTGGACCCGGGTCGGCCCCGTGTGCCCGGCAGGCCCCTGCCGTCCGCCGACGCTGCCCTGCGGGTCCTGCGAGTCCTGCGTGCCCTGGGTGCCGTGGGTGCCCTGGGTGCCGTTGCCGTCCACGCCGTGCGCCGGGGCTCCGGCGCGCAGCGCGGCACGGTTCGCCGCCCGGTCGGACGGGGTCCGCGGGACGATGGTGAGCGTGAACGCGTCCGGCTTGATGGTCAGGCTCTGTTTGACGGTCAGCCGGTAGTCGGCGTGATCGACCAGGCGGTAGCGGTGGGCCAGCATCGCGAGCAGCATCGTCGCCTCGTGGAGCGCGAACTGCCGCCCGATGCAGGCTCGTTCGCCGGTGCCGAACGGCTTGAACGCGTGCGGGGAGCGGGCCGCCTCGGCGGCCGGGGCGAAGCGGAACGGGTCGAAGGCCTCCGGGTTGTCGCCCCAGGCCGTGCGGTCCCGGTGCAGGATCGGGACGACCACCCGCACGTCCTGACCGGCTCGCAGCCTGATCCGGCCGCCGAGCAGGGTGTCCTCCCGGGCCTCGCGCGAGAACGTCGGGGCGGTCGGCCAGAGGCGCAGGGCCTCGTTGAGCACCTGGCGGGTCAGCCGCAGACGGCCGATGTCCTCGAAGGTGGGCTCCGGGTCCGCCCGGTCGCCCCACAGGTCGTCCGCCTCCTGCTGGACCAGGCGGAGCACCGCGGGGTGCTTGGCCAGGTAGTACAGGGCGAAGGAGAGCGCGCCGGAGGTGGTCTCGTGGCCGGCGATCAGGAAGGTGATGACCTGGTTGCGGATGTTCTCCGCGTCCAGCGTGGTGCCGTCGGCCGGGTGGACGGCCTCCAGCATCAGCGCCAGCAGGTCGGTGTGCTCCGGCTGGGCTCTGCCGGCGGTCCGCGCCGTGACGACCTCGTCGACGACGGCGGCCAGGTAGTCGGCGTCCGCCCGCATCGCCGCGTCGACCGCCCGGTGGTCACCCCCGGGCGCCCGGCCGAGGCGGATCATCGCCCACTCCAGGCAGCGCACCATGGCCTCCACGAAGGGGTGCGGCGCGGCGCGTTCGAAGGAGGTGAAGTCGAAGCCGAAGCCGGCCAGCCCGATGGTGTCCAGGGTCATCCGGGTCATGTCGTCCGCCACGGCGACCGGTGTGCCGTCGACGGCGTGGCGGTCCCAGGAGTCGAGGAGTCTCCGGGCGACCTTGAGCATCACCGGGTGGTAGGTCCGCATCGAGCCCAGGGCGAAGGCCGGCATCAGGACGTCATGGGCCTTGGCCCAGTTGGCCTCGTCGTTGAAGGCGGTGAACAGTCCGTCGCCGGTGAACTCGCGCACGTTGACCAGGGCCGGGCCGACCGCCTTGGTGAACCGCTGCTCGTCGGCGAGCTCGGTGACCAGGTCGAGCCCGCTGACGAACAGCGTGTCGCGGCCGTGGATGCGCTGGACGAAGGCCGGCCCGTTCCGCCGGGCCAACTCCATCTGCTGCAACAGGGGTACGGCGCCCAGGCCGATCTCGGACACGTCGATCACGGGGACGCCATCGACTTCCCCGCTCGGCACCGGCAGGTCGGACGGGGTCTCGGCCATGGGTGTACTGCCCTTCACAGAGGTCTGCATGGTTACCGCCGGTACGGGCGGCTGTCCTGAACCTTCCGCGCACGACCGGTCGAGAATCCGAAGGGTGCTACAACTTCTTGTAGGGGAATCGGGGTTTCGAGGATTGCCAAGGCCGGACCGTTCCGGTAGGCGGGGCCGCGCCGAGACCCCACGTGACAGCCGATCAGGCGGGCCACGGCGCACCCGGGGCGCCAGCCGGCAGACGAACAGGCGGGAGCAACAGCCGATGCACGTGGCGGGACGGCCGTCCGACGAGGAGCGCTGCGCCTTCCCGCAGCCGGTAGCCCGACCGGCCACCGCACCGGACTGCCCGTCAGCCACACCACCGGGCAGGGCTCTTGTCGCCGCGCCGGCGGACGCATCGCCGATCCCGCCGTCGCCCGCACAGCTCGACGGGAAGGCCGTCTTCTGGCGCAACCGGGCCGCGCTGCTGTTCGACCGGATCCCGCTGCCGCTCCTCTTCTGCGACGCGCACGGCACCGTCCTCGCCGCCAACCACGCCCTCGCCACGGAGTGGGACACGCTTCCCGGCCGCCTCAGCGGGCGCAACGCGCTGGAGCTGTTCCGTCCGAGCACCCCGGGCCGCCTCCACCCGCTCGCCGAGGCCGTCCGGCTGCGCCGCCGCTCGCGCTACCCGGTCGAGGTCTCCTGGACGACGGCCAACGGCGCCGACCGGTTCGGCGAGATGACCGTCAACGTCGTCAGCGACGAGCCGGACGCCTCGCTGAACCTCCTCCTGATCGTCCGCCCCCACGACCGGCCCGCGACCGCGACCGCTCCTGCCCCGGCCGCCGCCGCCCGGGCCAGCGCACTGGAGGCCCGCATCCTCGCCCTGGCCGCCGCCGGCAACACGAGCGCCCGGATCGCCGGTGAGGTCGGCCTGACCGCGGACGGCGTCAACTACCACCTCACCCGCCTCTCCCGCCGGTGGGGCGCCACCAACCGCACCGCCCTGATCGCCCGCGCCTACGTCAACGGCACCCTCGCCCCCGACACCTGGCCCCCGGCCCCGGCCGGCGGCCCCCGGCCGACGGGCGACCGGTGAGGTGGGGCTCGGTAGTCGAGACGGCGGTGCCGCCGCCGCGGGCGGTTAAGCCTTTGACCAGGAGTTCTTCGTCCGCAATCATGCCCCGGTGACTGTTGAGACCACCCTGGCGAGGGTTGCAGCGGACCTTCGCGACGGCCGGATACCCGTCGCCCGGCAACGCCTGCGCGGCCTGGTGACCTCGTACCCGGCCGACCTGACGGTCAGGCGCCGGCTCGCCGAGGTCTACCGGTTGTACGGCGAGCGGGTCGAGGCAGGCCGGTGGGCCTACCTCGACGAGGACCGGGATCCGGCCGAGACGGCGGCCTTCGAAGCCCGTTACGCCGATCCGCTCGACCGGATGGCAGCCATCGCCTGGCGCGGCCCGGAGGCGTCGGCATCCACGGAGACCGCCCGCGCCCGACTGGCCGGGCTCCGCGAGACGGCGTCCGCTCACGCAGGCCGCCCGATCCGCTGGGGCGAGGAGCGCTACCGCGCCGAACACACCGACCAGGACGACCCGGTCTGGATTCTGCTCTGCGCCGTTCTCGCCCTCGGCGTCCTGGTCCTCGTGGGCTTCGCCGTACTCGGTCTCGTCACCTTCGTGGGCTGGTGGCTCTGACTTCGTGAGCGCGAACGGGGCGCCACACGGAGCCGTCAGCCGCGTTGTCCCGAGCCGGACGGCGTGTCAGGCGCCCTTCTTGGCGAACCGTTTGGCGAGGGCCGGGTCCGACTCCCACCAGAGGCCGTTGCCGCCGTGCTCCGCCGCACCACCGGGGGTGGCCGTGGCGGGGGGCGTCGGCACGGGCCGCGGCGCCGGAGCCTCGGCGCGCACGCGGAACAGCACACCGGGCAGCGCGTACAGCACCGCGCCGACCAGCAGGATCGCCGCCACGACGAAGAGCGGCGGGACGGCGATGCCCGCCAGGAGCGGGAGGACCAGAGCCACCCCGAGTCCGGTCCCGCGCGAGGTGACCACGGCCTGCCCACCATCGGCGACGTCCACGGTCACCGAGTTGGAGCGGGTGCGGTCCTTCGCGGTGACCTGCACGGTGTGGGTGCCGGCCGGCACCGGGAAGTGCGCGACCTCCCCCTGTCTGACCGCGCCGACTCTTGCGCCGTCCACGACCACGCCCAAGGTCCCCGCCCGGCCGAGGCCCGGCAATTCCGCCCGCACCACGATACTTGCTGCCATCATCGTCCCCCCGTCGTCCTGATGATCACGCCCGAAGCCGCGCCAGGATAGGGGGTTGCGGCCCGTCGCGCCATCACTGTTCGGACACGTCCGCCACCGGGCGGGGAGCGATCGGCGGCGGTCTGCCGTCAGCCGCCGTCCGGGGCCTCCTCCGCGAGGAGTTCGAGGACCGGGACAGCCGCGAGCAGGGTGGCCGTCTGCTCGGCGGAGAGCCGGGCCACCCGGTCGGCGAGCAGACGGGAACGCTGCGCTCGGATCTGCGCGATGGTCGCGCGGCCGTGCTCGGTGAGCGTGATCCACGCGGAGCGACGGTCCCGGGGGTCGGGCTCCTTGGCGATCAGCCCGTCCGCGTGGAGCGGACCGAGGGTGCGGTTCATGGACGGCGGGGCGACGCCCTCACGTGCCGCGAGGTCGACCAGGCGGACCGGGGCGTACTCCTCGATCCGGGCCAGCGCCGAGAGCTGGGCGAAGGTCAGGTCCAGCCGGGTGGACGCCTGCACCAGTTGCCGGTGCAGGCGGGCCACGGCCAGCCGGAGCCGGGCGAGATCCTCCGCGGGCAGGGGGTGCTCCGCCCCGGTCGGGGTGGGTTCCGTCGCCATCGGGCGGTGGTCCTCCTCAGCTGCCCGGGTGGGCCCGGGACGCCCGCGCCGCGGCACCGGGCGCGGCCTTCACCGTACCGTCGTCCGGCCCCGGCGCGGCGGCCGCCGGACGGGTCCGCACCAGGGAGGCGGCCGCGCCCAGCAGCGAGAGCACGATGGCGAACCAGAACACCACCACCAGACCGTCGTGGAACGGGCCGGAGATCAGCTGGGGGAAGAACTCCCGGCCCGTGAGCGTCTGTTCGCCGGCGGCGGGCAGTCGGCCGAGCACGTGCGGGCCTAGCAGCTCGCGGACCGGGTTGTAGCCCAGGAAGGCGGCGAACAGCGTGCCGACCGGCGGCAGTCCGGCGATGGTCTGCGCGGTGTCGGCGGGGACGCCCTGCGCGGTCAGCCCGCTCTCCAGCCCGTGCGGCAGTGAGCCGGCCAGGCCGGCCACCATCAGCGAGAAGAAGATGCCGATCGAGAGCACCATGCCGGCGTTCTGGAAGGTGGCGCGCATGCCCGACGCCGCACCGCGGGCGTCGGCCGGGACCGCCGACATGATCAGCGAGGTGTTGGGCGCGGCGAACAGCCCGCCGCCCAGCCCGTTCAGCAGGATCAGCAGGGCGAACCACGGGTACCCGAAGTCGGTGGGCAGCAGGAGCAGGCCCCCGAACGAGACCGCCATCAGCGCCAGTCCGCCCGCGGCGAAGAGCCGGGCGCCGTGCTTGTCGGAGAGGTGACCGGCGACCGGCCCGGCGATCAGGAAGCCGACGGTCAGCGGGATCATGTAGATCCCGGCCCAGAGCGGGGTGTCCTCGTACTGGTAACCGTGCAGCGGCAGCCAGATGCCCTGGAGCCAGATGATCAGCATGAACTGCAGGCCGCCGCGGGCCACCGAGCCGAACAGGGTGGCCGCGTTGCCGCCGGTGAAGGAGGCGTCCCGGAACAGCCGCAGCGGGAACATCGGCTCAGGGGTGCGCCGCTCGACGAGGCAGAACAGGGCGAGAACGGCGCTGCCGCCGAGCAGACCGGCCAGCACCCACGGGTTGGTCCAGCCCATGGTGTGGCCGCCGTACGGCTGGATGCCGTAGGTGATGCCGGCGAGCAGGGCGGTCAGGCCGACGGCGAAGGTCAGGTTGCCCCACCAGTCGATCCGGGCCGGCCGGCGCACGCCGGTGTCGCGCAGGGACCGGTACGCCCAGACCGTGCCGACCAGGCCGATCGGCAGGTTGACCCAGAAGATCGAGTGCCAGTTCCACTCGGCGAGCACGCCGCCGAGCACCAGCCCGATGAACGAGCCGGCGATGGCGGCGACGATGTTCACCCCGAGCGCCATCCCGCGCTGCCGGGCCGGGAAGGCGTCGGTGATGATCGCCGCGGAGGTGGCCATCAGCATCGACCCGCCCACCGCCTGGGCCACCCGCCAGACGATGAGCCAGAGCGCACCGCCCCCGCCCGACATCGGGTCCAGGGAGAGCGCGACCGAGGTCAGGGTGAAGACCAGGAATCCGAGGTTGTAGATCTTGACCCTGCCGTGGATGTCCCCCAGCCGCCCGAGGGTGACCACCAGGACGGCGGTGACCAGCATGTACCCCATCAGCATCCAGAGCAGGTAGCTGACATTGCCGGGCTCCAGCGGGTCGAGCCCGATGCCGTTGAAGATCGCGGGCAGCGAGATCAGCACGATCGAGCTGTTGATCGTGGCCACCAGCATGCCGAGGGTGGTGTTCGACAAGGCCACCCACTTGTAGTGCGGATGGTCCTGCGCCGCGATCTGCATGGCGACTCCCACGACCCGGGGGAAGTAGTTAGTTGTCCTTAACTAACTGTCGCCCTCCACGGGCTGCGGCACAAGACCCCGGCCGCCTCTACGATGCGGCCATGACGATCTCCGCGCCCGCGCAGCCGATGGTCCGTGTCCTGTACGACGAGTCCCGCTCCGATCTGCGGGACCCCGCGCGGCCACGCCCGGTCCGGTTCTACCAGTGGGAGCCGAGCCGCCCGTCCGCCGAGCGCGCGCCGCTGGTCGTGGTCTCCCACGGCACGGGCGGCTCGGGCAGCGCCATGGACTGGCTGGTCCGGCCGCTGCACGAGGCGGGCTTCCGGGTCCTCGCCCTGGACCACCACGGCAACAACTTCGTCGACGGCTACGAGCCCGAGGGCTTTCTCCACCCCTGGGAGCGGCCGCGGGACGTCTCCTTCGCCCTCGACGCGCTCGCCCGGGAGCGGCCGCTCGGCCCGGTGGGCGCGGCGGGCTTCTCCTTCGGCGGCTACACGGCAGCGGCGCTCGCCGGGGTCCGCCTCGACCCCGGGATCCTGCGGGCGGTGCTGACCGGGGCGGTACCCCTGCCGGAGATCCCCGAGTTCCCCGGCGTCCTCGAGGCGCTGCGGGCCAAGTACCCGACGGACGACGCGGCGCGGCGTTCGCTCGACGCAGCCGGGGCCGAGCTCACCGACCCCCGCGTCCGCGCCGTCTTCCTGGTGGCTCCCGGGCTCGGGGGCCTCGTCACGCCGGAGAGCCTGGCCGCCGTCCGCGTCCCGGTCGGCATCCGCTGGGCAGGGGCCGACACCATCAACCCGTTCGAGGTCGACACCCGGCCCTACCTGGAGCAGATCCCCACCGCGACCGGCCACTGCGTCGGCCCCGACGTCCGTCATGACGACTACTTCGCCCCGGAGCCCGCGGACCCCGCCGCCCCGCTCCGCACCGGCGAGGAAGCGGTCGCCTTCTTCCGGGAGCATCTGCGCTGACTCCCCCTCCGGTTTCGACCCCGGTACCGGCTCGGCCCCCGGTACCGAATCGGACCCGGATACCGGCTCGGACCCCGGTGCCGGCTTGAAGGAGCAGGGCGGCTGTGCGTGACTGGGAGGAGGGCGGAACGAGGAGGGGGAGGAACAGCGACCCGGTCGACGGCGAGGTGCCGCGGATGGGATTCATCGGCACGGTGGGGCTGGTGCTCCACCCGGAGCGGACCTGCGGGCCCGTGGTGGACACGGTCGTCCGGTGGAGCCGGGGCCGGGACGCCAAGGTGCTCGGGCTGGCCGACGAGGTGGCCCGGATCGGGTGCGACGCGGTGGCGGTCGGGCCCGAGGAGATGGCCGCCAGCGCCGATCTGCTGATCAGCCTCGGCGGGGACGGGACGATGCTGCGCGCGATGCGGCTGATGGTGGGCGGCGGCGCGCCCGTCCTGGGGGTGAACGTCGGACGGCTGGGGTTCCTCGCGGAGGTCGACATCCCGGAGCTCGCGGACGCGCTCGACGCCATCGACGACCAGCGCTTCACCGTGGAGCCGAGGTCCGGGGTCCGGGCCGCCTTCGGGAGTGCCGAGGAGACCGCGCTGAACGACGTCGTGCTGATCCGCAGCCCCGGGCACCGGTCGGCGGCCGTCGCGGTGCGGGTCCAGCACCAGCCCTTCGTGTCGTACACCGCCGACGCCGTCGTGGTCGCCACACCGACCGGCTCCACCGCCTACAGCTTCTCGGCCGGTGGGCCGATCGTCTCCCCCGCCACCGAGGGGCTGCTGGTCACACCGGTGGCGCCGCACTCCGCGTTCAACCGCTCGGTCTTCCTCTCCGGCGGGGAGCGGCTCGCCCTGGAGGTGCTTCCGCACAGCGGGGAGCTCGCCGTCGAGGCGGACGGCCGATTGGTCGGGCGAGTCCGTCCGAGCGATGTGGTCGAGGTGACGATGCTCCCGACGGCGGCCCGCGTGGTGCGGCTCGGTCACACCACCTTCTACCAGCGGGCGCAGCGCAAGCTGCGGCTCAGCGGGTCGGCCGAACACGACTGACCCGCGGGGCCCGGGCCGGGTCACGGCTCGGCGAGCAGCGACACGGCCCCGGGGGCAGCGGAGAGATCAGCGGGAGGTCGGCGAGGCACCGAGGGCCAGCTCCGCGCGGACGAGTTCAAGGAGGAGGTCCGCGCGGGCGCGGCCGCCGTCGAGCTGCTCGCGGTGGGCGAGCCAGCCCAGGGTCGGTCCACCCGCGGCGAGGGGGCGGTCACCGGTGGCGAGCAGGGCCTCGGCCAGCGTGGGGTGCTCGGCGTACTTGGCGCGGATCAGGTCCGTCAGCAGCGCCGAGCGGACCTGGTCCCACCGGTCCGTGCGCGGGGCGTCGAGGGCCAGCGCCTCGGCCTCGGGCGCCGTCGCGGCGGCCTCGACGGCGGCGCGGATCCCGGCGTCGGGGGTGGAGAGCGCCCAGTAGGCGTGGGTGACCGAGGCGTACCGGCGCCCGCCGTAGCCGACCGGGACGAGATGGCCGTTGCGCAGTGCCGGATCACCCGCCGTGGCGGCCTGCTCGTGGTCGATCCGGGCCCGGAGCACGGCGCGCTGCGGGATCCGGATGCGCAGCCGCTCGACGTCGAACTCGCTGCTCCGCCGCCCGGCGAAGGCGCGCAGCTCCTGGTCGAAGCCGGCGAGGGCGTCGTCGACCTGCTCCGGTACCCGGCGCACGGCCTCGACGAGGGTCGCGGCCCGGTCCGGCGTGGGGTCGCCCAGGTAGGCCTCCAGGAGCAGCAGGCATCGCGCGCCCGCGTCGAGCCGGCCGGCCAGCCGGTCCAGGTCGTAGCGGACCACCTGGGCGAGGGCGCTCGGCGGCGCCCAGTGCTCCCGGCGGCCGAAGCGCCAGCGGCGCAGCCGGAGCGTCACGCTCAGGTCCTCCGGGTCCGCGTCGTGGCCGACGGCGGCGTCCCCGAGCGCGCGCCCGTCCTCGTCCCGGTCGCACTCCAGCTCGGCCAGGACGTCGCCGGCCGGGGCGAGATCGCTCAGGAGGTCGACGTAGCCGTCGGCACGGACGACGAGCTCGCCCTCGTAGAAGTCACCGGCCAGGTCGACCTCGATCGGGTGCCGCCGGCCGCCGACGGCGGAGGTCGGCGGCACCGCGGGGGCGAACGCGGGCGGCTGGAGGATGTCGTCGGTCATCGGTGCGGGGCCTTCGTCCGGAGGCGGCGGGTTTCGGGGTGCGCCATGGCGTCCTACGCCTCGCCTTGTGCGGTGGCGTCGACAGCTGCGGGGGCGTCGACGGCTGCGCGGGTGTCGCCTTCGGCCTGGGCACCGGACGGCTCCGGATCGACGACGGCGAGCCAGAGCTGTATCTCCACGTCCCCGTCACCGATGACGAGGTAGGACTGCAGCACGAGCCGCCGCCCGCCCACGCCCCAGACCGTGGACGTCTCACCGTCGCCACTGCGCAGGTAGATCTCGACGCCCGGCAGCGGAGCACCGAACCGGGCGCTCAGCCGTTCCACGGCGTCCGCCTCGATCTCCTGGAACCGTTCGACCGTCCACTCCTGGAGGTACGGAAGGTCGTGCTGGTGCTCGGCGAGGAGGTAGGCCTCCGCGACCACGCGAACGGCGCCGAGCGAGGTGCCGTCGACGTCCTCGTCCTCCTCCCCGGGGAGCTCGAACAGGTCCTCGCAGTCGCCGGAGGTCGGACTGCAGCGCTCGAACCGGCGGGGTGCGGCCGCCACCAGCTCCTCGGCGAGGTCGACGACGTCGCGCTCCGGGGCACCGGGGTGGACCAGGTAACCCGCCGCGTCCCGGGCGTGGGCGATCTCGGCGCCTTCGAAGGTCCCGGCGGCCGCCGACGTCTCCCAGAGCGTCGCACCGGCCCGGTCGACGATGCGGAGCACGCCGCCGTCGTCGGACGGCTGCACCCGGCAGACGTCCCGGCCGTCGCGGGCCACGTAGGCGATCCCGCCGTCCCCGGTGACGAAGGGTGCCAACCCGCCGCTGAAGCCGAGGATCCAGCCGTCGACGTCGGTGAGCGGCTCGGGGTGGTCGACGGGGAGGAAGCGCCCGTCGGCGTGCAGGACGCCCCACGCCCGGCCGGGCGGTCGCGCCTCGGCGGACGCGCCGGCCTCCGGGCCGCCGTCCTCCCCCGGGTCGAAGAAGTGGGCCACCGCCGCGCCGCCCTCGTCGAAGTCCTCGGCCCACTGGTACCGCTGCTCGATGACCTCTGCCCCGGTGGCGTCCAGGTAGCCGTGCAGGTAGTCGTCGTCGAACCGGACCAGGCCGGCGCCGAAGGTGTCCGAGATCCGGTTCTCCGCCTTGATCACCAGCTCACCGCGGGCGTTCAGGTAGCCCTTGTGGCGGTCTCCGGGCGTGCCGCCGAGCACGTACGCCAGGCCGTTCCCGGCGAACGCGTCCAGTCGGGCGTAGGAGGGCTCCACGACCCACTCGCCCGACTCGTCGATCAGGCCCCAGTCCTCCCCCATCCGCACGGGCGCGACGCCGTCGGGCCCGAAGGGCGACGCGCCGTCGAACCGCGCCTCGATGACCTGGCGGCCCGTGCGGTCCAGGTAGCCGCAGAGCCCGCTGTCGGCCATCCGCACGCCGACCAGGCCGTTGGGCCCGAACGCGCCCAGAGCGCTGAACGGCCCGCTGATCACGACGCGACCGGTGCCGTCGATGTAGCACCACCCGTCCTCGGTGGCGGCGACGGCCATGCCGTGCCGGAAGGCGTACGCCTCCACCAGGGTCGGTGGTATCACGGGGGTGCCGTCCGGGCCGGCGTAGCCCCAGCGCCCGTCGGCGGCCTGGAACCGGGAGAGGCCGAGCTCCTCGAACGCGCCGGCGTGCCGCAGCTCCGGTTCGGCCAGCCACGTGCCGCGGTGGTCGAGGTAGCCCCAGCGCCCGTCCCGGTCGGCCGCGGGCGCGACGAACCCGCCGCGCCCGTCGGCGTGGAACGGCCCGACCGCGCTCAGGTCCGGCTCCCGGACCAACCGGCCGTCCGCGTCGACCAGCGCGTGGCGCGTCCCGGAGCCCGCCGGGTCCGGGCAGGGCACCGCGTACGGCGGCACGGCGGGCGGGGTGGACGGCATGGGCACGGCTCCTCACACTGGGCCGACACGGCGTCACCGATGGTCCGGCCTGAAGGATGATCAGTGGTGACTCATGCTAGGCCGCCGGTACGACAACACACCCCCCGCGGCCCCCGCCGACCTGCGACGGCCGGTTCGCGGCATCCTCCCCCTGACCGGATACGCGGTCAGTGATCCACGAGGCGATGCGGCATGGGCTTTTGATGCGGTCATCCCGTACGGAACGATCCTGCATGCATCGGACGACCCGGCCCGGGGCCGGACGGGCGGTCCCGGCTGCCGGCGGGGCGGCCCGTCAGGCGCCGACGGTGGCGAGAGCGGCCCAGAGGGCGAGGGTGGCGGCGAGCAGCGCGGCGGGGACGGTGAGGATGCCGAGGAGGGTGAACTGCCGCAGCGGGACGTCGTGTTCGTGGTGGTGGGCGATGCGTCGCCACAGGAGGGTGGCCAGCGAGCCGGCGTAGGTGAGGTTCGGGCCGATGTTGACGCCGAGCAGCACCGCGAGGACGGCCCCCGCGCCGGAGGGCGCGACCAGCGGGACGAGGGCGAGCACCGCGGGCAGGTTGTTGATCAGGTTGGCGAGCAGCGCGGCGACCGCGGCCGTGCCGAGCAGCGCGGGCAGCGAGGTGCCCGCGGGGAGGACGCCGCCGAGGGCGTCGCCGAGGCCGTTGTCGACGACCGCGCGGACGACGACGCCGAGGGCGAGGACGAAGGCGAGGAACGGCAGCGCCGCCGAGCGCACGATCGCGACCGGGGTGGTGCGGCGGTGGGCCAGGGCACGGACGGCCATGACGGCGGCGGCGGTCGCGGCCACCCAGGCCGGGTCGACGCCCACCGCGGAGGCCACCGCGAAGCCGCCCAGCGTCAGGCCGACGGTCACCAGCGCGAACAGCGGCAGCTCCGGCGGTTCCTGCCCGTCCCCGGGTTGGACGGGTGCGTCGAGGTCCGTGGCGAAGAAGCGGCGGAAGACGGCGTACTCCACCGCGATGGCGGCCAGCCAGGGCAGCGTCATCAGGACGGCGAAGCGGGTGAAGGTCAGGCCGGTGGCGGTGAAGGCGAGCAGGTTGGTCAGGTTCGACACCGGCAGCAGCAGGGAGGCCGTGTTCGAGAGGTGGGCGGCCGCGTAGGCGTGTGGCGCCGGCCGGGCGCCCATCCGGGCGGCGGTGGCGAAGACCACCGGGGTGAGCAGGACGACGGTCGCGTCGAGGCTGAGCGCCGCGGTGATCAGCGAGGCCAGGGCGAAGACCGCACCGAGCAGCCGCCGCGGCCGGCGCCGTGCCCAGCGGGCCATCCAGGTGCCGCAGGCGTGGAAGAGCCCTTCGTCGTCGCAGAGCTTGGCCAGGACCAGCACCGCGGCCAGGAAGCCGATCACCGGGCCCAGCCGGGCGGCCTCCTCCCCCGCGGCCTCCGGGCCGATCGCCCCCGTGGCGACGACCAGGCCGGCGGCGGGTACCGCGAAGGCGGCCTCCGGCCAGCGGAACGGACGGACGACGGCGCAGACCAGCACCACGACCAGCGCGGCGACGGACAGGGACTCGAACAGCACAGCGCAGATCATCCCTGGTCCGCCCACGGGGCGCGCAACCGCCCCCGGGCCCGCGCATCGGTGGCCCGCGCCGGTCGGGCCGCGGACGGCGCAGCCCTACGCCCGTGGTCGTAGGGCCACGCCACCCGCGGCCGAGGACATCCGGCCGATGTTCGTGGCACCTTGATCCACTAGAACTGACGGCAGCACACGAGGGAACGAGGACCATGACCTACCGCATCGGACGCACGGCCGCCGGGGACTGGCGCGAGCTCCGCGCGATCCGGCTGGAGGCGTTGCGGGATTCACCGAAGGCGTTCGGCGAGTCCTTCGCCGAGGCCGCCGCCCGCGACGACGCCCACTGGCAGGCGAAGGCGGCCGCCGGGGCGACGTCCGGGGATTCGGCGCTGTTCGTCGCCCGCGACCGGTCCGGGGCCTGGGTGGGGGTGGCCGGGGTCGCGCCGATCCCGGCCGTCCCCGACCACGCCCACGTCCACGGCGTGTACGTCTCACCCGCGCACCGAGGCCCGCACGGGCCCGCCGTCGCGCTGATGGACGCGGCGATCGACTTCGCCCGGAAGCACACCGGGGCCGCTCGGCTGACCCTCGGCGTCCACGAGGACAACCCCCGGGCCCGGGCGTTCTACCGGCGGCTCGGGTTCACGGACACCGGCACGGTGGTCCCGTACGTGCTCGATCCGTCCGAGACCCTCCACATCCTGGGGTACCCGGGATTCCGCAGCGCCGGGGTGTAGGCGGGCGGAGGCGCCGGGGCGTGGGTGGGCGGGCGCCCGCCGCCCCGGCGAGCGGCCGGAAGGCGGACCGCACGGCGATCGGCCGCCGGTCGCACCCGTCGGCGAACGGCAGACACGACGGCCGGGCTCATCGGAGGGCCCGGAGCAAAGGAAGTGGTGACGCATGTCCACAGCGACGGCTCTGGCCGGTCGGCGGATCGTGGTGACCGGGGCCGGCCGGGACTTCGGGCGGACGCTGGCCGTCCGCCTGGCCGCGAGCGGCGCCGAGGTCTTCCTCTCGGCGCGGAGCCTCGCCGCGGCGGAGGCGGTCCGGGACGAGATCCGCGCGCGGGGGCACGAGGCCGTCCACGCCTTCGCCTGCAACCTCAGCGACCCGGCCTCGATCCGCGCGTTCGCCGCCGCCGTCACCGAGCGCACCGGTCACGTGGACGTGCTGATCAACAACGGTGCACGCTGGCTGACCGGGCCGGATCTCCTCGCCGGCTCGGACGACGACGTCGTCGACACCATCGCCTCGGGCGCGACCGGCACCATACTGACGGTGCGGAGCTTCCTGCCGCTGCTCCTGGCCTCCGACCGTCCGGACGTGGTGACCATGGTCTCGGCCTGCGGGACGGCCGGGCACGACCGGTCGAACGCCCACGACGCCTTCTACGCGGCCAAGAGCGCGCAGGCCGGATTCGGCGAGATCCTCTCCAGGCGCCTGCGCGGCCGGGGCGTCCGGGTGATCTCGCTGTACCCGCCGGACTTCGACAACCCCGATCCGCTCTCCGACCAGTGGGAGAAGACACCCCGGGAGGCGACCGACGCGCTGACGGCCCAGTCGATCGTCGAGTGCATCCTCTTCGCCGTCACCCAGCCGCGCGACTGCTTCATCAAAGCCTTCCACTTCGAGCAGGTCTGAGCACGGCCCGGACCCGCCCCGGCACCCCCGGTGCCGAACCGGGCGAGGAGACGAACCGGGCGGCACCGTTGATCGAACCGGCAGCGGGCGAAAGACTGGGGCCGGTGGGGCGCCCACGGGCGGGCGCCGCACGGCCGTTGCCGTCCGCCACCCCGGGAGGGTCCGCCGATGTCCGAACTCCTGCCCCCGCTGCCGACCGGCTACCGGGCCCGCCCGGCGAGCGCCGAGGACCTGGGCGCCGTCCACCGCCTGATGGAGGCGTGCGAGCGCGAGCTCTACGGCCGCACGCAGACCGACACCGGCGTCGTCGCCGCCGACTTCGCCAGGCCGGGCCTGGTCCCGGAGTCGGACACGCTGCTCGTCCACGCCCCGGACGGGCGGCTCGCCGCGCATGCCTGGGTGGATCGCCGGTCCAAGGTGGACGTCCATCCCGGGCACCGGGGCCGCGGTCTGGGCGCCGCGCTCCTGGACTGGGCCGAGGCCCGGGCGCGGCAGGCGGGCGGCGCGCAGATCGTCCAGGCCGTCCCGGACGGAGACGCGGCCGCCGTCGCCCTGGTGCGGTCACGCGGGTACGAGCCCATGGTGACGGAGTGGCAGCTGGAGTTCGGCCTGACCGAAGGGGCGCTGGCCACGGTGCCCGAGCCTCCCGAGGGCATCACCGTCCGGGCGTTCCGGAGCGGCGGCGCAGCCGGTGAGCGTGACGCGCGCGCCGCCCACCGGCTCGTCCAGGACGCCTTCGACGAATGGCAGCCGCGGCGCATGGACTACGCGGAGTGGGCCCGGCACACCGTCGAGCGGCCCGGCTTCGCCCCGGCGATGTCGCCCCTGGCCTTCGCGGGTGACCAACTGGTGGGCGCAGCGATCGCGTTGGACCTACCCGACAGCGACGAGGGGTACCTCGAACAGGTCGCCGTCCGCCGTGACCAGCGCAACCGGGGCATCGCCCGTCTGCTCCTGCGGCACGCGTTCCGCGCCTTCCGGCAGCAGGGCCGGCGCGGCTGCACCCTCTGGACGCATTCGGACACCGGTGCGCTGGACCTCTACCTGCGGGTGGGCATGACGGTCCGGCACAGCTCCACGGTCCACCGGAAGCGCCTGGGCCCGGCCCCGGCGGGCGGCTCCGGCTCCGGTCCCGCCCGGCCGCCCGTCTGACGTCGGGCACCGCCGCCGCCACTGCGCCCCACCATCGCTGCCCGGCCCCGGGGGCCGGGCGGCCGGTCACCCGCC
>NZ_JAKNTA010000210.1 GCF_022288725.1 Kitasatospora sp. A2-31
CCACCGCCGTTCCGGCGTCGGCGCAGGCGGCGAAGACGGCCGCGGCGTCGAAGCGCGACTGTGGCCGGCCGCGGCCGGTCACGATCCGGCCGGTGCAGTGTCCGAGGACGTCCGCCCGGGGATTGCGCACGGCCGACAGCATCCGGTCGGTCATCGGCTCCGGGTCGGAGCGCAGCTTCGAGTGGACCGAGACCACCACCACGTCGAGCCGGTCGAGCAGCTCCGGCTCCTGGTCCAGGGAGCCGTCCTCCAGGATGTCGCACTCGATCCCGGTGAGCAGGCGGAATCCGCCGTCGGCCACCGCGTTGTACGCCGCGACCGTGTCCAGCTGGAGCCGCAGGCGGTCGGGACTCAGCCCGTGGGCGATGGTCAGCCGGGGCGAGTGGTCGGTGAGTACGGCCCAGCGGTGGCCGAGCTCGCGGGCGGCCTCGGCCATCTCCTCGATGGGGTGGCCGCCGTCGGACCAGTCGGAGTGCAGGTGGCAGTCGCCCTGCGCCGCGGCGGCGAGATCCCAGCCGGCCTGCCCGGCCGGTCCGGCCGCCGTCGCCAGGTCGGCGAGGTAGGCCGGCGTCCGGCCGGCAGAGGCTTCGGCGATCACGGCGGCGGTGACCGGTCCGACCCCGCGGAGCTGCTGCGCCCGGGCGGCGGGCACCGGGCCGGGCGGGAGGCCGCGGGCGGCGTCGGCGGCCGTGTGGAAGGCCCGGACCCGGTAGGGCGAGGCTCCGTTCCACTCCAGGAGGAAGGCGATCCGCCGAAGTGCTTCCACGGGGTCCACAGCCGGTACCGCCTCAGCTCGCGGGCGTCGTTGCGCGAGCGCGCCTTCCCGTCCGCATCGCCGGTGAAACGCGGCGGCGGGTCCGCCGCGCTGATCGCCGAGCACGGGAGGCGGGAGGCTGGAGACCACGAGCGCGGGGGACCGCGAGCGCGGAGGACGTCAGTGTCCGGCTGCGGCCGGTGCTTCGCGGTGGGCCGGCGCCGGTGCTCCCGGGTGGTGGGGGCCCAGCATGACGACCACGCCGCCGGCGTCCGGCGCCGGGCTGGTGACCGGGCTCCAGCCGTGCCGCAGGTAGAAGTCCAGCGGCCCGTCCGCAGCAGCCACGGTGAACAACCAGCTCCGGCCGCCGGGGGCCGCCGCGGACACCGCGTTCAGCAGGGCGAGGCCGAGGCCCCGGCGGGCGTGGTCGGGGTGGACGGCCAGTTCGTCGATCTTCAGGGCCCCTCCCAGCAGCTCGCGGACGCCGTGCTCCCCGAGGCCGTCGCCGGCGTGGCGGGAGGAACCTTCGGAGGGGAACGGG
>NZ_JAKNTA010000211.1 GCF_022288725.1 Kitasatospora sp. A2-31
ACGGCCGATTATCACCCGGCGCCCCGCGACACCGGCGAACGGCCGCGACCACCGGCGGGTGGCGGGCGGAACCGCCGGAGCACGCCGGAGGAGCCGTCCCGGCGGGCGGGACGGCTCCTCCGCGGCCACCGGGCGCACCGGGCGCCCGGGTGTGCGGTGTGCCGAGGTCGTCAGCCGAGCTTGCTGACGTCCCGGACGGCGCCCTTGTCGGCGGAGGTGGCCATCGCGGCGTACGCGCGCAGCGCCTGGCTGACCTGGCGGTCGCGCTTCTTCGGCCGGTAGCCGCCCTCGGCCTCCAGCTTCAGCCGGCGCTCGTGCAGCTCCTCGAAGGGGACCTCCAGCGAGATCTTCCGGCCGGGGATGTCGATGGCGATGATGTCGCCGTCCTCCACCAGGGCGATCGTGCCCCCGGAGGCCGCCTCCGGCGAGGCGTGGCCGATCGACAGGCCCGAGGTGCCGCCGGAGAAGCGGCCGTCGGTGACCAGCGCGCAGGCCTTGCCGAGGCCGCGGCCCTTGAGGAAGGACGTCGGGTACAGCATCTCCTGCATGCCCGGGCCGCCCTTGGGGCCCTCGTAGCGGATGACGACGACGTCGCCCTCCTTGACCCGCTTGGTGAGGATCGCGTCGACGGCGTCCTCCTGCGACTCGACCACGACGGCCGGACCGCTGAAGGTCCAGATCGACTCGTCCACGCCGGCGGTCTTCACGATGCAGCCGTCCTCGGCGAGGTTGCCGTAGAGCACGGCCAGGCCGCCCTCGACCGAGTAGGCGTGCTCGACGCTGCGGATGCAGCCCTTGGCGGCGTCGGTGTCCAGGGACTCCCAGCGCTCGGACTGCGAGAAGGCCTCCGCGGAGCGGACGCAGCCGGGGGCCGCGTGCCAGAGCTCGACGGCCTCGGCGGACGGCGAGCCGCCGCGGACGTCCCAGGTCTTGAGCCACTCGGCGAGCGAGTCGGAGTGGACGGTGTGCACGTCCTCGTTGAGCAGCCCCCCGCGGTAGAGCTCGCCGAGGATGGCGGGGATGCCGCCGGCCCGGTGCACGTCCTCCATGTAGTACGAGCCGTTCGGCGCGACCTTGGAGAGGCAGGGCACCTTCCGGGAGATGGCGTCGATGGCCCGCATGTCGAAGTCCAGCTCGGCCTCCTGGGCGGCGGCGAGCAGGTGCAGGATCGTGTTGGTGGAGCCGCCCATCGCGATGTCCAGCGCCATGGCGTTCTCGAAGGCGGCGCGGGTGGCGATCGAGCGCGGCAGGACGGAGTGGTCGTCCTGGCCGTAGTGGCGGGTGGGGGGTTC
>NZ_JAKNTA010000212.1 GCF_022288725.1 Kitasatospora sp. A2-31
GAACTGACCCGGGTGATCCACGGCCAGGGCCCGTGCAACGCCCAGCGGATCGAGCGCCGCCGCGCCGCCCACGAGGACGGCGCCTGGGTGCGCGAGGCCGCCTCCGCCTACGCCGCGAAGCGCCGCGCCGAGGCCGGGACCCGCACCGCCGACGAAGCCCAGCACACCCCGGAACAGGAGAACGGAAAGTGACCGAGTCCAAGGCCGGCTGGCCGCTGTACGAGGTGTTCGTGCGCCCCCGGCGCGGGCTGAACCACGTCCACGTCGGCTCGCTGCACGCGGCCGACGACCGGATGGCGCTGCTCGCGGCCCGCGACCTCTACACCCGGCGCAACGAGGGCGTCAGCCTCTGGGTGGTCCGCTCGGACGCGATCACCGCCTCCACGCCGGACGAGCGGGACCCGTTCTTCGAGCCGAGCGGCGACAAGGTCTACCGCCACCCGACCTTCTACGACATCCCCGAGGATGTCCCGCACATCTGACGGGGAGCAGCAGTACCATGACCGACGACCACGTCTACCTCAGCCTCTCCGAGGCGTCCCCCGAGCCCGAGGGCGAGGGCCGCTGGGCCTACGGCACGGGCTTCGCCGACCCGCTGCTCGGGGTCGACACGGCGGTGCCGGCCGGCCTCGACGGAGCCGACCTCGCCGCGTACTGCCTGATGCTGGGCGACGACGCGCTCGTCCTCGCCCAGCGGCTCATCGAGTGGTGCACCCGGGCGCCGGAGCTGGAGGAGGAGGTCGCGCTCGCCAACCTCGGCCTCGACCTGCTGGGCCAGGCCCGCCAGCTGCTCACCCGGGCCGGCCAGGCGGACGGCTCCGGCCGCACCGAGGACGATCTGGCCTACTGGCGCGAGGAGCACGAGTTCCGCAACGTCCGCCTGGTCGAGGCCCCCAACGGCGACTTCGCGTACTCGATCGCCCGCCTGCTGCTCTTCGCGACCGCGCGCGGCGCACTGTACGAGGAGCTGGCCGGCCACGCCGACCCGGTCCTGGCGGCGGTCGCCGCCCGGGGCGCCAAGGAGCTCGCGTACCACCGCGAGTACGCCACCGCCTGGACGCTGCGGCTGGGCGACGGGACGGCGTACTCGGCGCAGCGGATGCAGGCCGGCCTGGACGCGGTCTGGCCGCTGCTGGACGAGCTGTTCACCGCGCACCCGGTGGAACTGCGGGTCGGCGTGGACCCGGCGACGCTGCGCGAGCCGGTGCTGCGCTCGCTCGCCGCCGTGCTGGCCGAGGCCGGACTGGCGGTGCCGGAGGTGCCGGGGCTGGCCACGGTCGGCGGC
>NZ_JAKNTA010000213.1 GCF_022288725.1 Kitasatospora sp. A2-31
CCACCCCGGCGGCCCGCGCCTCCAGCACCGCGAGGTCGCCGACGCAGGCCTCGTCCGTGCGCCCGTCGTTGTCGATCACCAGCACGTCACCCGGCCCCGCCGCGCCGTACGCCTCCAGGAAGACGTCCACGCTCCCGTAGTGCCGCACCGGCAGCGCCCGCCCGGCGATCCGGCTCCCGGCGGCGACCGGCGCGATCCCGGCCGGCGCGGGGCGCGGCTCCACGCCCAGCCGCACGCAGGCGTCCGCCAGCAGCGGCGTCGACAACTCGGCGAATCTCTTCTGCACGCCAACTCCTCCGGCTCCCGGGCCGGTTGACCGGCCCGTGGCGATCCTATGCCGCCCCCGCCGCCCGGGCGAGCGAGCACGCGCAACGGCCCGCACCCCCCTTCCACAAGGGGTGCGGGCCGTCCGGGTACAGCGGCACTGCGCTCGGGCAGCACCGCCGCCGAGCGGTCCTGCGGGGCGGCGGGTCAGCCGCGGGTGGCCATCGCACGCAGGAAGAAGGTGAGGTTGGCCGGGCGCTCGGCGAGGCGGCGCATGAAGTAGCCGTACCACTCCTGGCCGTAGGGCAGGTACACGCGCATGGTGTTGCCCTCGCCGGCGAGGCGCAGCTGCTCCTCGGGGCGGATGCCGTACAGCATCTGGTACTCGTAGGAGTCGCGCTTGCGACCGTTCCACTGGGCCAGCTGGTCGGCGATCTTGATCATGTGGGGGTCGTGCGAGGCGATCATCGGGTAGCCCTCGCCGGCCATCAGGATCTTCAGCGCCCGGACGTAAGCGAGGTCGACCTCGTGCTTGCCCTGGAAGGCCACCGACTCGGGCTCCTTGTAGGCGCCCTTGCACAGGCGCACGCGGGAGCCGGCGCCGGCGAACTCGCGGCAGTCGGCCTCGGTGCGGCGCAGGTAGGCCTGGAGGACGACGCCCAGCCAGGGGAAGTCGGCCCGCAGCTCGCGCGCGATGGAGAGGGTGGAGTCGGTGGTGGTGTGGTCCTCCATGTCGAGGGTCACCGTGGTGCCGGCGGCGGCGGCCGCCTCGCAGATCCGGCGGGCGTTCTCCAGGGCGATCTTCTCGCCGTCCACCGGCAGGAACTGGCCGACCGCGGACAGCTTCACCGAGACCTCGGCGCCGGCCGCGAGGCCGGTGTCCTTCAGCGCGGCGAGCAGGTGCTCGTACGCCTCTGCGGTGGCCGCGGCCTGGGTGGCGTCCTGGGTGTCCTCGCCGAGGTGGTCCAGGGTGACCTTGCGGCCGGTGGCGACGAGGTCGTCGCAGGCGGTGACCGCG
>NZ_JAKNTA010000214.1 GCF_022288725.1 Kitasatospora sp. A2-31
GATAATTGTGCGGGCAGAGACATTTGCCGCCTCCAACGAGGGACCTGCGCGGTGCCCCGACCGCCGATCACCGGCGCGAAGACCGCATTCGGCGGTGCAGCCGCGTGAGCCAGCCGCCAGGAGCTTCTGCCAAGGTGTCGCTTCCACCGTGCGACCCCTGGTTCACACGTTGGGTCAGGGCAGTTGACCCAGCCACTGCACGTACGCCGAACGATGAGAGGGAAGCCGGGGAGGGCCGGGGCGGTTCAGGCGAGGGCCGCCCAGCGGGCCGTGCTGCGGTGGGCCGGGAGGCCGACGGCCTCGAACTCGTCGACGTCACGGGTCCCGTCGGCCCGGGCGGACTCCACACGGGCGCCGAGGTGGCGCAGGGCGCGGGAGATCGGGCTGCCCTCGGGCGGGAAGGGCGCGAACTCGGCGCTGGTGAGAGGGCCGAGGGCGAGACGGCCGTCGGCCCAGACGGCGGCGCGCTGGGTGCCGCTGCCGCCGAAGAAGCAGGCCTCGACGCAGGCGATCGGGCCGGCCTTGGACCAGGCGGCGAGCCGCCGCCCGGACCCGTCCGGGAGCCAGTCGAACCCGGCCGTTTCCCCCGACGCGCCTTCGCCGCCGCCGACTTGGTAGCCGAGTGCGGCCAGGAACGCGGGGGTGGCCGGGATCAGGGCCAGCCCCTGCGACAGCGGGGCGAGACGGGCGACCGGCACCTCGGCGGCGGCCACCGCTAGCAGCTCCGCCGAGCCGATCAGCGCCTGAAGTTCGTATGGCATTCAGTCATCCTGAACCACGGCACTGACAGTCCGCCCGCGATTTACGAATCCGTGCCTCGACGGGAATCGGCCCGAGAGCGGCGCTCCGGCCGGACGCCGTGGAGCAGGGCGAGCACGGTGACGTCCACGGCGTCCTCCGGCTCGTTCCCTGGGCGCTTCTGCGTCTCGGCGAACAGCAGGTCGAAGGCTCGGCGAGGCCGGCTCCGGAGCCGGACCGGGGTCCGGCCGAGCCGTCCTCCGGGTGCTCAGGTCGAGCCGGCCGCAGCCGGCGCCCGCGGCCGGCCGGACGCTGCGCCGCCCTCCTGGCCGGGCGAGCGGTGACCGGCCCGACACCCACCCGGTCCGGCACTACGCCGCCCCGGTCCGGGCGTGATAGGGCATCAGTGACGGCCGCCGGCCCCGGCGTCCGGCGGGCGCGGTTGGGATCCGTCGTGCGCCGCCGGTCCGGGGTGCCGGGCGTCCGAGGCCAGTGCCCACCGCAAGACGCTGCCGATCCAGGAAGGCGGGAGAC
>NZ_JAKNTA010000215.1 GCF_022288725.1 Kitasatospora sp. A2-31
CCGACCCGGGGAGGCCGCCCGCGGGGCCGCCCACCGCCGTGCCCGCCGCGCTCAGCCCCTCACCGACCGTCTCCCCCACCGGCTCGCCGACGTTCTCCCCGTCGACCTCGGGCTCGCCCTCGGCCCCGGGTACCGTGGCCGAGCTGACCCCGGCCGTCACGGCCCGGCTGGACGCCGCGGTGCAGCGGGTGCTGAACCAGGCCTCCGTTCCCGGCGTGATGGTCGCGCTCACCACCCCCCGGGACAGCTACATCCGGGCCTTCGGGGTCTCCGACAAGATCGCGGGCATCCCGATGGTGACCGGGCTGAACATGCGGATCGGCAGCGAGACCAAGACCTTCACCGTCACCGGGGTGCTGCGGCTGGTCGACCAGGGCCGGGTCGGTCTGGACGACCCGATCTCCAAGTACGTCCCGGAGGTGCCCGGCGGGGACGCGATCACCCTGCGCCAGCTCGCGAACATGCGCAGCGGCCTCTTCCCGTACACCTCGGACCAGGGCTTCGTGCAGGCCCTGCTGGCCGACCCCCACCGGGAGTTCACGCCGCAGCAGCTTCTCTCCTACGCCTTCGCGCACCCGGCGGACTTCCCGCCGGGCACGGACTTCGAGTACTCCAACACCAACACCATCCTGCTCGGCCTGGTGGTGGAGAAGGTCTCGGGACAGCCGCTCGGCGCCTTCCTGGAACAGCAGGTGTTCGAGCCGGCCGATCTCGGCCGGACGGTCTTCCCGGTCGACGCGGCGTTCCCCCAGCCGCACGCCCGCGGCTACACCAACCAGACGCAGAGCGGCGCGATCGAGGACGCCACCGACTGGAACCCGTCCTGGGGCTGGGCCGCGGGAGCGATGATCTCGGACCTTCCCGACCTGCAGAAATGGGCGAAGGTCCTGGCCACCGGCACGCTGCTGAAGCCGGCGACCCAGGCCGAGCGGCTGCAGACCCCGCCGTCGGGCGATCCGGGCCTCGGCTACGGGCTGGGGGTGTTCGTGAACCACGGCTGGATCGGGCACAACGGTTCGCTGCCGGGCTACCAGAGCGTGGCGGTCTACCTGCCGTCGGCGCAGGCGACGCTGGTGGTGTTGCTGAACACCGACATCGCGTACCGGGGTTCGGCGCCCTCGACGCTGTTCGCGCAGGCGATCACCGAGATCGTCTCGCCGGGGAACGTGTACTCGCTGCCGGTCGCGCCGTCGAGCGGGTCGCCGTCCGCGCCGGCCTCCAGCCCGGCGCTCGCGGAGACCTGACCGCCCGAGCCGTCCCGGTCCGGGCCCC
>NZ_JAKNTA010000216.1 GCF_022288725.1 Kitasatospora sp. A2-31
CAGCCGCGACCCGAGGACTTCTGCGTCCGGCGCGAGACCGAGTCGAGCACGACCGCGGCGAGCAGCACCGCGCCGGTGATCATGTACTGGATGGCCTGCGCGGCGTGGACCATGTCCAGGCCGGTGGTGATCGACTGGATGACCAGGATGCCGAGCAGCGCCGACCAGGTCTTGCCGCGCCCGCCGAAGAGGCTGGTGCCGCCGATGACCGCGGCCGCGATGGCGCTCATCAGGACGTTGCCGCTGCCCAGCGCCTTGTCCGCGGAGCCCTGCTGCGAGGCGATGAACAGGCCGCCGAGGCCGGCCAGGCCGGCCGAGATCATGAAGACCGAGATGCGGACCCGGGCGACGTTGATGCCCGCCCGGCGCGCGGCCTCGATGCCGCCGCCGACCGCGAAGATCTTCCGGCCGTAGGAGGTACGGCGCAGCACGAAGTCGGTCAGCACGACCACGCCGAGCAGGATCACCAGGGGCAGCGGCAGGCCGCGGTCCTGGTTGAGCATGTAGGCGCCGACGAGGGCGAGCACCGCGAGGGCGCCGGTGCGCAGCGCGATCTCGCCGGTGGTGCGGCCCGGCAGCCCGGCGGCGGTGCGGCGGCAGGCCTCGATGAGCTGGCCCGTCAGGAAGACGCCGATCGCCAGGAGCGCCAGCACCCAGGCGAAGGCGACGTCGCCGTCGCCCAGGAAGTAGGTGTCCAGGTTGGCGACGACACCGTCGTTGATGTTGTTGATGGTGCCGAGCTTGCCGAGCACGTAGTCCTGGAGGCCGCTCCAGGCGAGCATGCCGGCCAGGGTGACGACGAATGCGGGCACGCCGATCTTGGCGAAGAAGAAGCCGTGCAGGGCGCCGATGGCCACCGCGGCGGCGATCGCGATCAGGATGGCGAGGCCTTCGTTCAGGCCTTCGCGCACGGCCAGCACGGAGGTGATCGCCGCGGTGACACCGGCGATGGAGCCCAGCGAGAGGTCGATCTCGCCGAGCAGCAGGACGAAGACCACACCGACGGCGATCAGGCCGGGGCCGGCGATCCACTTGGTGATGTTGGTCAGGTTGTCGGCCTGCAGGAAGTGGCCGGTGACGCTCTGGAAGATGACGGCGATCAGGATCAGGCCGATGACGACCGGCAGGGAGCCGAGGTCACCACTCTTGATCTTGCGGCGGAACTCGTCCACGTAGCCGGCGACGCCGCCCTGGCGCACCAGCAGGCGCGGGTCGACCGCCGGGGAGGCGGGGGTGGCGGGGGGCTCGGCGGGGGGGGGGGGGTGGGTGGG
>NZ_JAKNTA010000217.1 GCF_022288725.1 Kitasatospora sp. A2-31
CCCGCCGGGCCGGACCTGTCCCACCTCTCCGGCGACTGGGTCATCGACACCACCCACAGCGAGGTCGGTTTCTCGGTGCGCCACGCGATGGTCACCAACGTCAAGGGACGCTTCACCGAGTACGACGGCAAGTTGAGCCTGGACGGCGCGGAGCCCGGCAACTCCAGCGCCGAGCTGGTGATCAAGGTGGCGAGCATCGACACGAACCAGGCCCAGCGCGACGAGCACCTGCGCACCGGCGACTTCTTCGCCGCCGAGACCTACCCGGAGATCCGCTTCCGCAGCACCTCCGCCGAGCGCCTGCGCGGGGACACCTACCGGATGACCGGCGAGCTGACCATCAAGGACACCACCCGTCCGATCGTCCTCGACCTCGACTACACCGGCAGTGCCACCGACGCCTACGGCGCCGAGCGCGTCGGCTTCGAGGGCTCGGCCGTCCTGGACCGCACCGACTGGGGCCTCACCTACAACGCCGCCCTGGAGACCGGCGGCGTGCTGATCGGCGAGAAGGTCAAGCTCAGCTTCGACATCTCCGCCGTCCGGGCGGCCTGAACCGGCCGACCACGGCTGCCCCCGGCACACCGGGCACCGGTCCACCCGGAGCCCCGGCGGTCCGCGCCGCGACCGCCCCGCACACGCCCCGCCCCTGCCGACCCCCGAGCGGCAGGGGCGGGGTCGCCTCCGGGCACAACAACCCAGGGGCGCCCGGTCATTCCGTTCCGGTGGCGCCGAAAGCCCGCCCGCGGGCCGGCGGAGCCCACGGCGCACCCATGGGCCGGTCCGAGGTCCCGATCGACCGCGAGGGCGCTAGCCTGCCAGGAGCGCGGCGTCGGCCGCGGGCAGCCAGCTGCCCGCCGGACGCCGCAACCACCGCTCCTCCGCACCGAGTTCGGCGGCGGCCGTCACCAGCGCGGCCAGTCCGGGGTGGCGCAGGTCCGGCCGGTGGACCAGGCTGAGCAGGGTCAGCGGCACCGGCTCCACCAGCGGCAGGTTCACCACGCCGGGCATCACCAGCCCGCCCACGGTGGTCAGCATCGGATCGCGGTGGCGGGCCATGTAGCGGACGGTCTCGTCCACTCCGACCGGCGGCACGTGCGGTGCGGCCGGAACCAGGCCGTGCTCGCGCAGCAGCCGGGCGCCGAGGTCCGCCCACTCGGTGGTGGCCGGGTTGCCGGCGCAGATGTCGACCGGGTGGCCGACCAGGTCCGCGAGCCGCAGCACCGCGCGGCCGGCCAACGGGTGGTCGGCCGTCATCATCACCGACA
>NZ_JAKNTA010000218.1 GCF_022288725.1 Kitasatospora sp. A2-31
CTCGTCCGAGGCGTAGCCGAACATCAGGCCCTGGTCGCCGGCGCCCTGCTTGTCCAGGTCGTCCTCGTCGCCCTCGACGCGCGCCTCGTACGCGGTGTCGACGCCCTGGGCGATGTCGGGCGACTGCGCACCGATGGACACCGAGACGCCGCAGGAGGCGCCGTCGAAGCCCTTCTTGGAGCTGTCGTAGCCGATCTCCAGGATCTTGTCCCGGACGAGCTGGGCGATCGGCGCGTACGCCTTGGTGGTCACCTCGCCGGCCACGTGCACCTGGCCGGTGGTGATGAGCGTCTCCACGGCGACCCGGGAGGTCGGGTCCTCGCGCAGAAGCGCGTCAAGGATGGTGTCGCTGATCTGGTCAGCGATCTTGTCGGGGTGTCCCTCGGTCACGGACTCCGAGGTGAACAGGCGGCGAGACACAGCGCTCCCTGGGGTTGCAGCGGCTGCTGACTGAAGGCCCCCGGCGAACCGGGGACATCCGGAAAGACTTGATTCCTGGAGTGTAACGGTCAGCTACCGACAATCGGCACGCGATTCCGGAATTGGAGACCGAACATCCACCCTACGAGATCAGTCCGCGACCGGATTCAGCCGTTCGGCGACCAGGTCCCAGACGACGTCGGCGAGGGCTTCCTTGGGCCCCACCGGAACGGGCGTCTCGCTGCCGTCCGCGCCCAGCACGACGGCCTCGTTGACGTCCTGGCCGAACGCCTTGCCGTTGCCGACCTCGTTGACGACCAGCAGGTCGCAGCCCTTGCGGGCGAGCTTGGCGCGGCCGTTGGCGAGCACGTCGTCGGTCTCCGCCGCGAAACCGACGACGAGCTGGGCCGAACGGGGGCGGTGGGCGGAGATCTCCGCCAGGACGTCGGGGTTGCGCACCAGCGCGACGGGCGCCGGTTCGACCCCCTCCACCTTCTTGATCTTGCCGGTGGCGTACTCCGCGGGCCGGAAGTCGGCGACCGCCGCGGCCATGACCACGGCGTCCGCGTCCGCGGCGGCCTTCAGCGCCGCCTCGCGCAGCTCCAGCGCGGTCGACACGTGCACCACGTCGACCCCGGCCGGGTCGGGCAGCTCGGCGTTGGCCGAGACCAACGTCACGCGGGCGCCGCGGGCGGCGGCGGTCGTGGCGAGCGCGTAGCCCTGCTTGCCGGAGGAGCGGTTGCCGAGGAAGCGCACCGGGTCCAGCGGCCCCCGGGTGCCGCCCGCCGAGACGACGACGTGCCGGCCGGCCAGGTCGGTGGCCACCGGCCCGCCGCGGC
>NZ_JAKNTA010000219.1 GCF_022288725.1 Kitasatospora sp. A2-31
GGTGGTGGACCTGGACCATGTTGGTGTTGCCGGGGACGCCGGGCGGCGAGCCGGCGGTGACGATGACGGTGTCGCCCTCGCCCAGCTCACCCATGCGCAGCAGCTCGCGGTCGACCTGCGCGACCATCTCGTCGGTCGAGCCGACCTGCTCGGTCACGTACGCCTGCACGCCCCAGCTCAGCGAGAGCTGGTTGCGGGTGGCGGCGTCCGGGGTGAACGCGATGACCGGGATCGGCGAGCGGTAGCGGGAGAGCCGGCGCGCGGTGTCACCGGACTTGGTGAACGCGACCAGCGCCCTGCCGTTGAGGAAGTCGCCCAGCTCGCAGGCGGCGCGGGCGATCGAGCCGCCCTGGGTGCGCGGCTTGCGGCCCGGGTTCAGCGGCTGCAGGCCCTGGCCGAGCAGCTCCTCCTCGGCCTTCTCGCAGATCCGGCTCATGGTGCGGACCGTCTCGACCGGGTACTTGCCGACGCTGGACTCGGCGGAGAGCATCACCGCGTCGGCGCCGTCCAGGATGGCGTTGGCGACGTCGGAGACCTCGGCGCGGGTCGGGCGCGAGGCGTGGATCATCGACTCCATCATCTGGGTGGCGACGATGACCGGCTTGGCGTTGCGGCGGGCCAGGGTGATCAGCTGCTTCTGGACCAGCGGCACCCGCTCCAGCGGGTACTCGACGGCCAGGTCGCCACGGGCCACCATGATGGCGTCGAAGGCGAGGACGATCTCCTCCATGGCCTCGACGGCCTGCGGCTTCTCGATCTTGGCGATGACCGGCACGCGGATGCCGACCTCGTCCATGACCTCGTGGACGTCCTTGATGTCGGCCGCGTTCCGGACGAAGGAGAGGGCGATCATGTCGACGCCCAGCTCCAGGGCGAAGCGCAGGTCGTCCTTGTCCTTCTCGGACAGGGCGGGCACGTTCACGGCCGCGCCGGGCAGGTTGATGCCCTTGTTGTTCGAGAGCACGCCGCCCTCGACCACCACGGTCTTCACCCGCGGGCCGTCGACGCTGACGACCTCCAGGGCGATGACGCCGTCGTTGATCAGGATCGGGTCGCCGGGCTTCACGTCGCCGGGCAGGCCCTTGTAGGTGGTGCCGCAGATGTGCTGGTCGCCGGGGACGTCCTCGGTGGTGATGGTGAACTCGTCGCCGTTGTCGACGGTCACCGGGCCGTTGGCGAAGGTCGCCAGACGGATCTTGGGACCCTGGAGGTCGGCAAGGACGCCGATGGCCTTGCCGGTGTCCTCCGAGACCTGGCGG
>NZ_JAKNTA010000022.1 GCF_022288725.1 Kitasatospora sp. A2-31
CCCGCCGATGGACAGTGCGTCGCCGTCGCCCGTCACCACCCAGACACTGAGGTCCTGCCGCGAGGAGGCCAGACCGGTGGCGATGGCCGGCGCGCGCCCGTGGATCGAGTGCACCCCGTAGGTGTTCATGTAGTAGGGGAACCGGGACGAGCAGCCGATCCCGGAGACGAAGACGGTGTTCTCCCGCTTGATCCCCAGCTCCGGCATGAACGCCTGCACCGCCGCCAGGATCGCGTAGTCACCGCAGCCCGGGCACCAGCGCACTTCCTGGTCGGTCTTGAAGTCCTTGGCGCTCTGCGGCGCTTCTGCCTTCGGTACCAGCTTCAGCGAGGGGAACTGCTGCTCGCTCATCGGTTGTCCTCCTCGCTCGCCGAACCGGCGGTCGTGTCGACGCTCGCACCGGCCGGCGGTCCAGCCTGCGCGGCAGGCGGAGCGGCCGGCGGACCGGCGGGCGGACCGGCGGGCGAACCGCCCTCCGAACCGATCGCCGCCCACAGCACGTCGGCCAACTGCGCTGCCTTGAAGGGAAGTCCGCGCACCTGGTTGTAGGACTGCGCATCCACCAGGTACCTGGCCCGCAGCAGCAGCGCCAGCTGCCCGAGGTTCATCTCGGGAACGATGACCTTCTCGTAACTCCTCAGCACCGTACCGAGGTTGGCCGGGAACGGGTTGATGTTCCGCAGGTGGGCCTGGGCGATGCGGCCGCCGTCCGCCCGGACCCGCCGCACGGCCGCGGTGATCGGGCCGTAGGTCGAACCCCAGCCGAGGACCAGCACCCGCGCCTCGCCGTCCGGGTCGTCGACCTCCACCGGCCGGACGGCGATTCCGTCGACCTTGGCCTGCCGGGTGCGGACCATGAAGTCGTGGTTGGCGGGGTCGTAGGAGATGTTGCCGGTGCCGTCCTGCTTCTCGATGCCACCGATCCGGTGCTCCAGACCGGGCGTGCCGGGCACCGCCCACGGGCGGGCCAGGGTCTGCGGATCGCGCAGGTAGGGCCAGAACGAGCCGTCCTCGCGGTTCGGGCCGGTCGCGAAGCCCGGGGTGATCTCGGGAAGTTCCTCGACCTCCGGGATCCGCCAGGGCTCGGAGCCGTTGGCCAGGTAGCCATCGGAGAGCAGGAAGACCGGGGTGCGGTAGGTCACCGCGATCCGGGCCGCCTCCAGCGCCGCGTCGAAGCACTCGGCCGGGGTGGCCGGGGCGACGATCGGCACCGGCGCCTCGCCGTTGCGGCCGAACATCGCCTGCAGCAGGTCCGCCTGCTCGGTCTTGGTCGGCAGTCCGGTGGACGGGCCGCCGCGCTGGATGTCGACCACCAGCAGCGGCAGTTCGAGCGACACGGCCAGACCGATGGTCTCGCTCTTGAGCGCCACGCCCGGGCCGGAGGTGGTGGTGACGCCGAGCGCGCCGCCGAAGGCGGCGCCGAGGGCCGCCCCGATGCCGGCGATCTCGTCCTCGGCCTGGAAGGTGCGGACGCCGAAGTTCTTGTGCTTGCTGAGCTCGTGCAGGATGTCCGAGGCCGGAGTGATCGGGTAGGAGCCCAGGTAGAGCGGCAGCCCGGCGCGCTGCGCGGCGGCGATCAGACCGTATGAGAGGGCCAGGTTGCCGGAGATGTTGCGGTAGCGTCCGGCCGGGAGCTTGGCCGGCGGCACCTCGTAGGAGACCGCGAACGACTCGGTGGTCTCGCCGAAGTTCCAGCCCGCCCGGAAGGCGCTGATGTTGGCCTCGGCGATCTGCGGCTTCTTGGCGAACTTGCTGCGCAGGAAGGACTCGGTGCCGTGGGTGGGCCGGTGGTACATCCAGGAGAGCAGGCCCAGCGCGAACATGTTCTTCGCCCGTTCGGCGTCCTTGCGTGTGAGCCCGCTGTCCTTGAGCGCCTCCAGCGTCAGCGTGGTCAGGGGCACCTTGTGCAGGTGGTACGCCTCCAGCGAGCCGTCGGCCAGCGGGTCCGCAGGGTAGCCGACCTTGGACAGCGCGCGCTTGGTGAACTCGTCGGTGTTGACGATGATCTCTGCGCCGCGTGGCAGGTCCGGCAGGTTGGCCTTGAGGGCGGCAGGGTTCATCGCCACCAGGACGTTGGGCGCGTCCCCCGGGGTCAGGATGTCGTGGTCCGCGAAGTGCAGCTGGAAGGACGAGACACCAGGCAGCGTGCCGGCGGGGGCCCGGATCTCGGCCGGGAAGTTGGGCAGGGTGGAGAGGTCGTTGCCGAAGGACGCCGTCTCCGAGGTGAAGCGATCGCCGGTGAGCTGCATGCCGTCGCCGGAGTCCCCGGCGAACCGGATGATCACCCGGTCGAGTCTGCGGATCGGCTTGGCGCGCCTAGGCTGCGGACTGCCCGGCACGGCGGGGCCGGATCGGCCGCCACCGGGCCCGGGGCGGCCCTCGGCGCCCGGGCCGTCCACTGCTTCTGACTGATCGACCTGACTGGTCACTGCCGCGGACCTCCTCGTGGGCACCAGCCGCGGGCGTGAGCCGTGTGCCCCGTCCGCCTGGTGCACCTCTCGCATCCTATGCGGGTGAGGATTGCCTGGGACGGAACTAACCGATGCGGCAGGAAGCTGCCGATGTCGCTGCCGCTGTATCCAGGTACAACGCCTGCGGCATGCGCTCCCATACCGGGCCCGCGAACGCTTGTTCGGGTGCGCACCGAATTCGGCGGCCGCCCGGGTGACGGGGCTGCCGGCGGCCGCCCGGGCGGGTCGCGGACGGGTCGCGGACGGGTGTGCGGGCGGTCGCCTGGGCGGGTCGCGGGTAAGTGCCGACGGCCGCCCGGGCTCCTGGAGGGGCGGCCGCCCGGGCCGGCGGACGGGTGACCGCGGGGCGGTCAGGAGTTCAGGTAGGTGAGCACGGCCAGCACCCGGCGGTGGTCCTCCGGGCTCTGGGCCAGGCCCAGCTTGAGGAAGATGTTGCTGACGTGCTTCTCCACGGCGCCGTCCGACACCACCAGCTGCTTGGCCACCGCGGTGTTCGTCCGGCCCTCGGCCATCAGCCCCAGCACCTCGCGCTCGCGCGGGGTCAGCCCGGCCAGTACGTCGCTCTTGCGGCTGCGGCTGAGCAGCTGCTGGACCACCTCCGGGTCCAGCGCGGTGCCGCCCTCGGCGACCCGGACCACCGCGTCCACGAACTCGCGGACCTCGGCGACGCGGTCCTTCAGCAGGTAGCCGACGCCCCGGGTGGAGCCGGCCAGCAGCTCGGAGGCGTACCTCTCCTCCACGTACTGCGACAGCACCAGCACGCCCAGCTCCGGGTAGAGGCCGCGCAGCGTGACGCAGGCGCGCACGCCCTCGTCGGTGTGGGTCGGGGGCATCCGGACGTCGGCGACCACGACGTCCGGCAGCGTGCCGGCCGTGGCCAGGTCGTGGACGGCCTTGAGCAGGGCCTCGCCGTCGCCGACGCCCGCCACGACCTCCAGGCCCCGGTCGGTGAGCAGCCGGGTGAGGCCCTCCCGGAGCAGTACGGAGTCCTCGGCGATGACGACGCGAAGCATGGTGGCCTTCCGGGTTGGCGCGGCTGCGGGCTGGACTGACGGAGCCAGTCTTCCCTACTCGCGACAGCGCCGGGCGGCGAATCCCATCGGCGGCCCGGGGTCCGGACGGCCCGCAACCGCACCGGGCGCGGCACCGGGCACCGGGGGCCGGGGGCCGGGGTGGGACCGGGGCCGGGGTGGGACCGGGGCCGGCGTGCGGGCCGGGGCCGGCGTGCCGGGCCGGGGCCGGCGTGCGGGCCGGGCGGGCCACTTCGTCGGGCCGCTCCCCCCGGGCGGTCACATCGTGCGGATGGCCACCGCGTCGCAGAGGCCCTGGAGCGCCTCCTTGGCCGGGCCCTCGGGCAGCGGGTCGAGGAGCGCGCGGGCCTCCTCGGCGTGCCGCAGGGTCTCCCGGCGGGCGAGCTCCAGCGCGGGGTGGCGGCGCAGCAGCCGCAGCGCCTCCGCGTGCAGCTCGTCGTCGTCGAGGGAGCCGGCGACCAGCTCGCGCAGCCGCACGTCGGCCGGGTCCGACTCGTCCACCGGCAGCTGCTGGAGCAGCAGGGTGGGCAGGGTCGGGATGCCCTCGCGCAGGTCGGTGCCGGGAGTCTTGCCGGACTCGTGGCCGTCGCTGGCGATGTCGAGCACGTCGTCGGCCAGCTGGAAGGCGATGCCGATCCGCTCGCCGTAGGCGCTGAGGATGTCGACCACCCACGGCTCGGCACCGGCCAGGAGTGCTCCTATCCGGCAGGAGACGGCGATCAGGGAGCCGGTCTTGCCGGCCAGCACGTCGAGGTAGTGGCGCAGCGGGTCGTCGTCCGGCCCGGGGCCGGCGGTCTCCAGGATCTGGCCGGTGACCAGCCGCTCGAAGGCGTCGGCCTGGAGCCGGACGGCGTCGGGGCCGAGGTCGGCGAGCACCTGGGAGGCACGGGAGAAGAGGAAGTCGCCGGTGAGGATGGCGACCGAGTTGTCCCAGCGCGAGTTGGCGCTGGGGGCGCCGCGGCGCACCGGGGCCTCGTCCATGACGTCGTCGTGGTAGAGGGTCGCCAGGTGGGTCAGCTCGACCACCACGGCGGCCGGGACCACGCCCGGGGCGTTGGCGTCGCCGAACTGGGCGGAGAGCAGCACCAGCAGCGGGCGGAAGCGCTTGCCGCCGGCCTCCATCAGGTGGCTGGCGGTGAGGGTGATGAACGGGACGTCGCTCTTCACGGCCTCGGTGAGCGCGTTCTCCACCGCGTCCATCCCGTACTGGACGTCGCGGGTCAGATCGCGGTCCTGCACGCTGAGCCCAAAGGGTCCCACGACGGTCACGAAGACCACTCCTCTGTCCCTGGTCGATCTAGCGGCCTGGTCCCTGAGTGCCGCCGCTGGCCATACAGGCAGGGTATCCGGTCGCGAGTGGATCACTGCACGGGCGTGCGGGTCCTGTCATGGTCGGGCTGTATCGGCTGGTCAGGCGCGATGCCGGGGCGACTCGTCCGGGCCGCGCGGATAAAGCGCGGCCCGGACGGAAGGGGCCTCCCGGCGGGCCCCCTCCGAGCCTTCCGGCGGGGGACCTGACGGACCCGCGGACACGCTCCGAACGGGACCCGGACAGACCCCTGACGGGTCTGCGACCGACTCCGGACGAGGCCTCAGCGGACGAAGAGCGACGCCTTCGACGCGAGGTCCAGGAAGTACTGCGGCAGCAGTCCGAGTCCGAGGGTGACCAGGACGCCCATGCCGATCGCGGTGGCGGTGAAGGCGCTCGGGATGACCACCGTCGGCCCGCCGGGCTGCGGGTCGGAGAAGAACATCAGCACGATGACCCGGATGTAGAAGAACGCCGCCACCGCCGAGCTGAGCACGCCCACGATCACCAGCGGGGTCGCGCCGCCTGCCGCCGCGGCCTGGAAGACCGCGAACTTCCCGGTGAAGCCCGAGGTCAGCGGGATGCCCGCGAAGGCCAGCAGGAACAGCGCGAAGACCCCGGCGACGAGCGGGGAGCGCCGGCCCAGCCCGGCCCAGCTGGACAGGTGGGTGGCCTCGCCCTTGGAGTCCCGGACCAGGGTGACCACGGCGAAGGCGCCCAGCGTCACGAAGGAGTACGCCAGCAGGTAGAACAGCACCGAGCCGAGGCCCTGCTTGTTGGTGGCGATCACGCCGGTCAGGATGAACCCGGCGTGCGCGATCGAGGAGTAGGCGAGCAGCCGCTTCACGTCCTGCTGGGTGACGGCGAGGATCGCGCCGACCACCATGGTCAGGATCGCCACGCCCCACATCACCGGCCGCCAGTCCAGCCGGAGGCCGGGGAAGGCGACGTAGAACAACCGCAGCAGGGCGCCGAAGGCGGCCACCTTGGTCGCGGCCGCCATGAAGCCGGTGACCGGCGTCGGCGCTCCCTGGTAGACGTCCGGGGTCCAGGAGTGGAACGGCACCGCGCCGACCTTGAAGAGCAGTCCGACCGCGAGCATCGCCAGGCCGATCAGCAGCAGTGCGTCGTTCTGGGTGGTGGAGAGCAGCGCGGGGGTGGCGAGCGCCTTGCCGGAGATCACGTCGGAGATGTCGCCGAGCCGCACGCTTCCCGCGTACCCGTAGAGCATGGCGGTGCCGAACAGGAAGAACGCCGAGGCGAAGGCGCCCAGCAGGAAGTACTTGACCGCCGCCTCCTGGGAGAGCAGCCGGCGGCGCCGGGCCAGCGCGCAGAGCAGGTAGAGCGGGAGGGAGAGGACCTCCAGCGCCACGAACATGGTCAGCAGGTCGTTGGCGGCGGGGAAGAGCAGCATGCCGCCGACCGCGAACATGGTGAGCGGGAAGACCTCGCTGGTGGTGCGGCCGGCCCGGACCGCCGCGCGCTCCTGCTCGCCGCCGGGGGTGGCGGCGGCCTGCGCGGCGAAGGCGTCGGCCGGTTCGCCGCCGGCCTTCGGCTCCAGTCGCCGCTCTGCGTAGGTCAGCACGGCGACCACGGCGACCAGCAGGATCACGCCCTGGAGGAAGAGCGCGGGGCCGTCCAGCGCGACCGCGCCCATCGCCAACAGGTCCACCTTGGTCGACCCGTAGCCCTGGGCCGCGAGCACCACCACGGCGGTGAAGGCACCGACCAGGCCGATCAGCGCCAGCCAGACCTGCGCCCAGTGCCGGTGCCGGCGGGGCAGGAAGGCCTCCAGCAGGATGCCGGCGACGGCGGCGCCGAACACCACCAGCATCGGGGAGAGCTGGCCGTACTCGACATGCGGCGCCGGGATGCTCGGGCTGTTGCCGCCCGCGGCGGCGAGCCATCCGGTGGTGCTCACTTGTGCTCACCTCCTGAGGGGGCTGCTCCGGGGTGGCCGGCGACCGGGTGGGCCGGGGCCGGGTCGGTCTGGTGGACCTGCGTCAGCGTCGCGTCCACCGCCGGGTTGACGATGTCGGTCAGCGGCTTCGGGTAGACACCGAGCAGGATGGTCAGGGCCACCAACGGGGCGACGACGGCGAGTTCGCGTGCCTTGAGGTCGGGCATGGCGCTCACCTCGGCCTTGACCGGACCGGTCATCGTGCGCTGGTAGAGCAGCAGCGCGTAGAGCGCGGCGAGCACGATGCCGAAGGTGGCGACGATGCCGATCGCCGGGTACCGGGTGAAGGTGCCCACCAGCACCAGGAACTCGCTGACGAACGGGGCGAGGCCGGGCAGCGAGAGGGTGGCCAGGCCGCCGATCAGGAACGTCCCGGCGAGCACCGGGGCGACCTTCTGCACGCCGCCGTAGTCGGCGATCAGGCGCGAGCCGCGGCGGGAGATCAGGAAGCCCGCGACCAGCATCCACGCGGCGGTGGAGATGCCGTGGTTGACCATGTAGAGGGTGGCGCCGCTCTGGCCCTGGCTGGTCATCGCGAAGATGCCCATGATGATGAAGCCGAAGTGCGAGATGGAGGCGTACGCCACCAGCCGCTTGATGTCCTTCTGCCCGACCGCCAGCAGTGCGCCGTAGACGATCCCGATCAGTGAGAGGACCAGGATCGCCGGGGCGAAGGTCTTCGAGGCGTCCGGGAAGAGACCGAGGCAGAAGCGGAGCATCGCGAAGGTGCCGACCTTGTCCACCACCGCGGTGATCAGGACGGCCGTCCCGGCGGTGGCCTCGCCCATCGCGTTCGGCAGCCAGGTGTGCAGCGGCCAGAGCGGGGCCTTCACCGCGAAGGCGAAGAAGAAGCCGAGGAACAGGGCCTTCTCCGCGGTGCCGCTGAGCACCAGCTTCCCGTCGGCGATCGCCGAGGTGAGCGTCGGCAGGTCGAAGGTGCCGAAGCCCTGGTCCTGCGCGATCACGTAGAAGCCGACCACGGCGGCCAGCATGACCAGACCGCCGAGCAGGTTGTAGAGGAGGAACTTCACGGCCGCGTAGGAGCGCTGGCGCGCCGACTCCGGGCCCCCGGCCCGGTCCCCGAAGCCGCCGATCAGGAAGTACATCGGGATCAGCATGGCTTCGAAGAACACGTAGAAGACGAAGAGGTCGGTGGCGTAGAAGGAGACGATCACCATCGCCTCCACTGCCAGGATCAGTGCGAAGAAGCCCTGGGTCCGCCGCCGGTTCTCGAACGACCCGTCGGGCGACTCCTGGCCGGGCGGGTCGGCGTCGTGCCAGGAGGCCAGCATCACGATCGGGACCAGGACGGCGGTGAGCAGCGCCAGCACGGTGCCGATGCCGTCCACGCCGAGCGAGAAGCTGATGCCGAACGAGCGGATCCAGCTGTAGGACTCCGTCAGCTGGTAGCGCGCGCCGGCCGGGTCGAACCGGCCCGCCACCGTGGCCGCCAGGGCCAGGGTGACGGCCGAGGTCGCGAGCGCGACGGCCTTGGTGGTCCGCCGCCGGGCCGCGGTGGACCCGGCGGGCAGCGCCGCGGTGAGCACCGCGCCCGCGGCCGGGACGGCGCAGGTCACGGTCAACAGGTGACTCATCGCCGCACCCCCGGAGATGAACTGGGCCTATTCATCAGACGGACCTCATCAGGAGAGTCGTGGCGACCAGCACCAGCGTGCCGCCGAACATGGAGAGCGCGTACGAACGGACGTAGCCGTTCTGGATCCGGCGCAGCCGGCTGGAGATTCCGCCGATGGCTGCGGCCAGGCCGTTGACGATGCCGTCCAGGCCGCGGCTGTCGAAGTAGACCAGTGCCGCGGCCAGCGCCGAACCGGGGCGGACCAGGACGGCGTGGTTGAAGTCGTCCTGGAGCAGGTCACGACGGGCGGCCCGGGTGAACGGCGAGCCGACCGGCGGCACCACGGGGACGGCCGAGCGCCCGTACATCAGGTACGAGATCGCGACGCCGATCAGCATGCAGACCGTGGCCAGCACCGAGACCGTCAACGGGGTCAGCGGGGAGTTGCCCTCCTGGTGCCCGGTGACCGGCTCCAGCCAGTTGACGAAGGAGTTGTTCAGGACGAACAGGCCGCCCGCGAAGACCGAGCCGAAGGCCAGCAGGATCATCGGGGTGGTCATGGTCTTCGGCGACTCGTGCGGGTGCGGGTCGTGGCCGTCGGCGTCCGGCTGCCAGCGCTTCTCACCGAAGAACGTCAGGATCATCACCCGGGTCATGTAGAACGCGGTGATGGCGGCGCCGAGCAAGGTGCAGAGCCCGAGGATCCAGCCCTCGGTCCCGCCCTTGGCGAAGGCCGCGTCGATGATCTTGTCCTTGGAGAAGAAGCCGGACAGGCCGGGGAAGCCGATGATGGCCAGGTAGCCGAGGCCGAAGGTGATGAAGGTGATCGGCATGTACTTGCGCAGGCCGCCGTAGTGCCGCATGTTCACCTCGTCGTTCATGCCGTGCATGACCGACCCGGCGCCGAGGAACAGCCCGGCCTTGAAGAAGCCGTGCGTCACCAGGTGCATGATCGCGAAGGCGTAGCCGATCGGACCGAGGCCGGCCGCCAGGACCATGTAGCCGATCTGCGACATGGTCGAGCCGGCCAGCGCCTTCTTGATGTCGTCCTTGGCGCAACCGACGATCGCACCGAAGAGCAGCGTGACCGCGCCGACCACCACCACGGCGGTCTGGGCGTCGGGCGCCAGGTTGAAGATGGGGCCGGAGCGGACGATCAGGTAGACGCCGGCGGTCACCATGGTGGCCGCGTGGATCAGGGCCGAGACCGGGGTCGGGCCCTCCATCGCGTCCCCGAGCCAGGACTGCAGCGGCACCTGGGCGGACTTGCCGCAGGCCGCCAGCAGCAGCATCAGCGCGATCGCGGTCAGCTTGCCCTCGGTCGCCCCGCCCGCCATGCCGGTCGAACCCTCCGAGCCGAGCAGCGGCCCGAAGCCGAAGGTGCCGAACTCGGCGAACATCAACATGATCGCGATGGAGAGGCCCATGTCGCCGACCCGGTTGACGATGAACGCCTTCTTGGCGGCCGTCGCGGCGCTCGGCTTGTGCTGCCAGAAGCCGATCAGCAGGTACGAGGCGAGGCCGACGCCCTCCCAACCGAAGTACAGCAGCAGGTAGTTGTTCGCGAGCACCAGCAGCAGCATGGCCGCCAGGAAGAGGTTCAGGTAGGCGAAGAAGCGGCGCCGGCGCTCGTCGTGCGCCATGTAGCCCACCGAGTAGAGGTGGATCAGCGTGCCGACGCCGGTGATCAGCAGGACGAAGGTGATCGAGAGCTGGTCGAGCTGGAACGCGATGTCGGCCTGGAAGCCGTTCACCGGGATCCAGGTGAACAGCCGCTCGGTGACGGCGCGTTCGTCGCCGGGCCGGCCCAGCATGTCGGAGAAGAGCGCGAGGCCGAAGCCGAAGGAGAGCGCGGCCAGCCCGGTGGCCAGCCAGTGGCCGAACCGGTCGAAGGCGCGCCCACCGAGCAGGAGCAGGGCAGCGCCGGCCAGCGGAGCCGCCACCAGCAGCGGAATGAGAGAGTTCACCGAAGGCCCTCCGCCTACAGCTTCATCAGGTTGCTGTCGTCGACCGAAGCGGAGTGCCTGGTCCTGAAGATGGAGACGATGATGGCGAGGCCCACCACGACCTCGGCCGCCGCGACCACCATGGTGAAGAACGCGATGATCTGCCCGTCCAGGTTGCCGTGCAGCCGGGAGAAGGTGACCAGCGCCAGGTTCGCGGCGTTGAGCATCAGCTCCACGCACATGAACAGGACGATCGCGTTGCGCCGGATCAGCACGCCCGAGGCACCGATGGTGAACAACAGGGCTGAGAGATAGAGGTAGTTGACGGGATTCACTCCGCATCCTCCTCGTCCTGGCCGTTCGGCACGGTGTGGTTGTTCGGGGCCACCGGCTCCAGCTCCCTGGGCCCGGGCGCCGCGCCGCCCTCCAACTGCTTGCGCGGGCCGGCCACCGGCGGGCGCTCGGAGTGCGGGCGGCCCAGCCAGTCGGCGGTGGTCTCCTCCAGCTCGGCCATCCGCCGCAGCATCTCCTGGCTGACGTCGCGGACCTGGCCGCGCTCCCGCAGGGTCTCCATCACCGAGCTGTCGGCGACGGTGCCGTCCGGCAGCAGGGCGGGGATGTCCACCGCGTTGTGCCGGGCGTAGACGCCGGGCGCGGGCAGCGGCGAGAGCTGGATGTTGTCCTTGACCCGCTGGGCGGCCAGCTCGCGCTGGGTCTTCGGGGCCTTCACGTGCTCGCGATGGGTCAGCACCATGGCGCCGATCGCGGCCGTGATCAGCAGGGCGCCGGTGACCTCGAAGGCCCAGACGTACTTGGTGAAGATCAGCCGTGCCAGGCCCTGGACGTTGCCCTCGGCGTTGGCCTCGGCCAGGCCGGTGAAGGTGTTCAGCTTGGCGTTGGCGATACCGGCGATCAGCAGCACGCCGAAGCCGAGGCCGCAGAGCACCGCGGCGAACCGCTGGCCCTTCAGCTGCTCCTTCAGCGAGTCGGCGCTGGTAACGCCGACCAGCATCACCACGAAGAGGAAGAGCATCATGATCGCGCCGGTGTAGACGACGATCTGCACCACACCCAGGAAGACCGCGCCCTGGGCCATGTAACAGACCGCCAGGGCGAGCATGGTGGCCGCCAGGCAGAGTGCGCTGTGCACGGCCTTGCGCATCAGCAGCATGCCGAGCGCGCCGCCGACGGCGATCACCGCGAGCACCCAGAACTGCACGGCCTCTCCGGTGGAGGTCGCACCGGTGACGGCCGCCTGGGCTGCGGCCAGGTTCAGCGGGGTCACTGCTGCGCCTCCTTCTCCCGCAGGGTGCGCTCCTGCTGGACCGTGCCGGGCGCGGCCGCGGTGATCTCGCCCCGGTAGTACGCGCCCTCGTCGGCGCCCGGGAAGATCGCGTGCGGGCTGTCGACCATCCCTTCGGAGAGGCCGACCAGCAGTTGCTCCTTGGTGAAGATGAGGTCCCGGCGCGAGGAGTCGGCCAGCTCGTACTCGTTGGTCATGGTGAGCGCGCGGGTCGGGCAGGCCTCGATGCAGAGGCCGCAGAGGATGCAGCGCGCGTAGTTGATCTGGTAGACGGCGCCGTAGCGCTCGCCGGGCGAGTAGCGCTCCTCGTCCCGGTTGTCCGCGCCCTCCACGTAGATCGCATCGGCCGGGCAGGCCCAGGCGCAGAGCTCGCACCCGACGCACTTCTCCAGGCCGTCGGGGTGCCGGTTCAGCTGGTGGCGGCCGTGGAAGCGCGGCGCGGTCGGCTTCTTCTCCTCCGGGTACTGCTCGGTCAACCGCTTCTTGAACATGGCCTTGAAGGTCACGCCGAAACCCGCGGCGGGCCCGAGGATGGAGGGCCTGTCGGTCCGCTCCGGCCGGTCGCCACTGCCGTTCTGGTCGGACGACATCGCGCTCAGCTCCCTTCGGAATGGTCGGCCCCGTTGAGGGCGTCCTGGAGTTGCTTCGGAGCCCGGCTGCGCCGGCGCGGGACCGGCGGGAGCTCCTGGCCGGGCAGCGGGGGCACCGGGTACCCGCCGGCCATCGGGTCGAACTCGGCGGCGGGCGGCTCGGTCGGCTCCTCGGGCTTGCGCCTGAGGAGGTCGCGCAGCAGGGCGAGCAGCAGGATCGCGCCGACCGGGGCGCCGACGTACAGCACCACCTGGCCGAAGTCGTAGCCCTCGTTGCGCAGCGCCCGGACGGTGGCCACCATGACCAGCCAGACCAGCGAGACCGGGATCAGCACCTTCCAGCCCAGCTTCATGAACTGGTCGTAGCGGAGCCGGGGCAGCGTGCCGCGCAGCCAGATGAAGAAGAAGAGCACCACCTGGATCTTGAGGATGATCCAGAGCATCGGCCACCAGCCGTGGTTCGCCCCCTCCCAGAAGGCGGAGATCGGCCAGGGCGCCCGCCAACCGCCCAGGAAGAGCGTCGAGACGACCGCGGAGACGGTGACCATGTTGACGTACTCGGCCAGCATGAACATCGCGAACTTCAGCGAGGAGTACTCGGTGTTGAAGCCGCCGACCAGCTCGCCCTCGGCCTCCGGCAGGTCGAACGGGGCCCGGTTGGTCTCCCCGACCATCGAGACGACGTAGACGATGAACGACACCGGCAGCAGCACCGCGAACCAGGTCGGCTGTTGCGAGGCGACGATCTCCGAGGTGGACATCGAGCCGGAGTAGATGAACACCGCCGCGAAGGACAGGCCCATCGCGATCTCGTAGCTGATCATCTGGGCGGACGAGCGCAGCCCGCCGAGCAGCGGGTAGGTCGAACCGGAGGACCAGCCGGCCAGCACGATGCCGTAGATGCCGACGGAGGCGGTGGCCAGGATGTAGAGCAGCGCCACCGGGAAGTCGGTCAGCTGGAGCGGCGTCCGGGTGCCGAAGATCGACACCTCGTTGTCGGCCGGGCCGAACGGGATCACCGCGATGGCCATGAACGCGGGGATCGCGCAGACGATCGGGGCCAGGATGTAGACCGCCTTGTCGGCGCCCTTGACCACCAGGTCTTCCTTGAGCGCCAGCTTCACGCCGTCCGCGAGGGACTGCAGCAGGCCCCACGGCCCGTGCCGGTTGGGGCCGATGCGCAGCTGCATCCAGGCGACGACCTTGCGCTCCCAGACGATCGCCACCAGGACCGTGCCGACCAGGAAGGCGAAGCAGAAGACCGCCTTGAGCAGCACCAGCCACCAGGGGTCGCGGCCGAAGAAGCCCAGGGTCTCGTACGCGGCGAGGTTCACTGCTCCTCCTCCGGGGTGGTGGCGGACGGGTCGGTGGCAGACGGGTCGGTGGCGCCGGCCGCCTCGGCGGTGGACGCGGTGTCGGCGGCGGGGGCGGTGGCCGCGGCGGCGGGGCGGCCGGGTGGGGCGTCGGGTGCGGGCCGTGCGGTCCCTGCGGTCTCGGGCACGGCGGTCTCGGGCTCGGCGGTCTCGGGCGCGGCGGTGACGGGCGCGGCGGTGACGGGCGCGGCGGTGACGGGCGCGGCGGTGACGGGCGCGGCGGTGACGGGCGCGGCGGTGACGGGCGCGGCGGTGACGGGCGCGGCGACGGCTTCAGGTGCCACGGTGACCAGGTGGCCGACCGTGGTTCCGAGGGTGCGGTGGGCGCCGCCGGGAGTGGAGTTGAGCGGGAGCCAGACCGTGCGGTCCGGGATGTCCTTGGTGATCTCCACCGGGAGGGTCAGCGAGCCGGCCGGACCGGTCACCCGGAGCCCCGCCGTGGGCCCCTCGGCCGCGCCGATCTCCTCGGCCGTGGCCGGCGAGATGCGGGCGACGGCCCGGTGCCGGGTACCCGCCAGGTGCGGGTCGCCCTGCTGGAGCGTGCCGTTGTCCAGCAGCTGGCGCCAGCCGGCGAGCACCGCCTGGCCGGTGGCCGGCCGGGGCAGGAGTCCGGGGTGCGCGGCCGGGTCGGTGGCCCGGTCGCCGGTCCACGGGGCGAAGCGGTCCAGCTCCAGGCGGGCCGACCGGACGTCGGGCAGGCCGAGCCGGTGGCCCATCGCGTCGGCCAGCATGTTCAGCACCCTGACGTCCGGGTGGAGGTGGCGGCCCATCAGCTGGTCCGGCTTGAGCGCGGCCTCGAACATCCGCACCCGGCCCTCCCAGTCCAGGAAGGTGCCGGACTTCTCGGCCACCGCGGCGACCGGCAGCACCACGTCGGCGTGCGCCGTGACCGCGGACGGGCGCAGCTCCAGCGAGACCACGAACGGCACGGCGGCCAGGGCCTCCTCGGCGAGCGCCGGGTCCGGCAGGTCGTCCGGGTCGACACCGCCGACCAGCAGCGCGTCGAGGTCCCCGGAGGCGGCCGCGGCCAGGATCTGGTCAGTGTCGCGGCCCAGCCGCGCCGGGAGCTCGGCCACGCCCCAGGAGGCGGCGGCCTCGGCCCGGGCGGCCGGAGCCGCGACCGGACGGCCGCCCGGCAGCAGCCCCGGGAGCGCTCCGGCCTCGACGGCGCCGCGCTCGCCGGCCCGGCGCGGGATCCAGGCGAGCCGGGCTCCGGTCGCGTGCGCCAGGCGCAGCGCCGTGGTGAGCGCGCCGGGGACCGCGGCCAGCCGCTCGCCGGCCAGGATCACGGCGCCGGGGGTGCGCAGCAACTCGGCGGCGCGGCCGGCGTCGTCGTTCAGCGGTTCGTCGGCGGCCAGGGCGGCCAGCCACTCGGGCTCGGTGCCCGGGGCGGCGGGCAGCAGCGCGCCGCGCAGCTTGGCCAGGCCCCGGGAGCCGAACGCGGCGATCGAGAAGACCTTGAGGCCGCGGGCGCGGGCGGCCTTGCGCAGCCGCAGGAAGACGATCGGCGACTCCTCCTCGGGCTCCAGGCCTGCGAGCAGGACGACCGGCGCGGCCTCGAGGTCCTGGTAGGCGACGCCGGCCCCGTCCAGGTCGACCCCGCGGCCGGCGACGGCGGCGGCCAGGAAGTCGGCCTCCTCTCCGCTGTGCGGGCGGGACCGGAAGTCCACGTCGTTGGTGCCGAGCACCACCCGGGCGAACTTGCCGTAGGCGTAGGCGTCCTCGACGGTGACCCGGCCGCCGGTGAGCACGCCGGTGCGGGAGCCGCGCAGGCCCCCGGCCGCCCGGGCGAGCGCCTCCGGCCAGGAGGCCGTGACGAGCTCACCGGTGCCGGGGTCGCGGACCAGGGGGGTGGTGAGCCGGTCGCGCTGCTGGGCGTAACGGAAGGCGAACCGGCCCTTGTCGCAGTTCCACTCCTCGTTCACCGCCGGGTCCTCCCCCGCCAGCCGGCGCAGCACCTTGCCGCGCCGGTGGTCGGTGCGCTGGGCGCAGCCGGAGGAGCAGTGCTCGCAGACGCTCGGCGAGGAGACCAGGTCGAACGGCCGGGAGCGGAAACGATAAGCCGCAGAGGTGAGCGCGCCCACCGGGCAGATCTGGATGGTGTTGCCGGAGAAGTAGGACTCGAAGTCGTCGCCCTGCCCGGTGCCGACCTGCTGGAGGGCGCCGCGCTCGACCAGGTCGATGAACGGGTCCCCGGCGATCTGCTGGGAGAAACGGGTGCAGCGGGCGCAGAGCACGCAGCGCTCGCGGTCCAGCAGCACCTGGCTGCTGATCGGGACCGGCTTCTCGTAGGTGCGCTTCATCCCCTCGAAGCGGGAGTCGGCGTCGCCGGTGGACATCGCCTGGTTCTGCAGCGGGCACTCGCCGCCCTTGTCGCACACCGGGCAGTCCAGCGGGTGGTTGATCAGCAGCAGCTCCATCACGCCGCGCTGGGCCTTCTCGGCCACCGGCGAGCTCAGCTGGGTGCGCACGACCATGCCCTCGGCGACCGGGATGGTGCAGGAGGCGACCGGCTTGCGCTGACCCTCGATCTCGACGATGCACTGCCGGCAGGCGCCGGCCGGGTCCAGCAGCGGGTGGTCGCAGAAGCGCGGGATCTGGGTGCCGATCTGCTCGGCCGCCCGGATCACCAGCGTCCCCTTGGGGACCTGTACTTCTACGCCGTCGATGGTGAGCGTGACCAGTTCGACCGCCGCCTTGGAGGTGGATGGCTCTGTGATCGTCACGCGTGCACCTCCCTTTCGGTGGCGGACTGGTGGCCGGGGCGGGGGCCGTCGGCCCAGACGGTGGAGGCTGCCGGGTCGAACGGGCAGCGGCGCTCGGCGATGTGCTGCTCGTACTCGGCCCGGAAGTGCTGGAGCGAGGAGACGATCGGGCTGGCCGCGCCGTCGCCGAGGGCGCAGAAGGACTTGCCGTTGATGTTGTCGGCGATGTCGAGCAGCTTCTCCAGGTCGCCGTCGACGCCTTCGCCGGCCTCGATCCGCTTGAGCAGCTGGACCAGCCAGTAGGTGCCCTCGCGGCAGGGCGTGCACTTGCCACAGGACTCGTGGGCGTAGAACTCGGTCCAGCGGGTGACGGCCCGGACCACGCAGGTGGTCTCGTCGAAGATCTGCAGGGCCTTGGTGCCGAGCATCGAGCCGGCCGCGCCGACGCCCTCGTAGTCGAGCGGGACGTCGAGGTGCTCGTCGGTGAACATCGGGGTGGAAGACCCGCCCGGGGTCCAGAACTTGAGCCGGTGGCCGGACCGGATTCCGCCGCTGATGTCCAGCAGCTGGCGCAGTGTGATGCCCAGCGGGGCCTCGTACTGGCCCGGATTGGTGACGTGGCCGGAGAGCGAGTAGAGCGTGAAGCCGGGGGACTTCTCGGTGCCCAGGCTCTTGAACCACTCCTTGCCGCGGGCCAGGATCGCCGGCACCGAGGCGATCGACTCGACGTTGTTGACCACGGTCGGGCAGGCGTAGAGGCCGGCGATGGCCGGGAACGGCGGGCGCAGCCGGGGCTGGCCGCGGCGCCCCTCCAGCGAGTCCAGCAGGGCCGTCTCCTCGCCGCAGATGTAGGCGCCGGCGCCGGCGTGCACGGTGATGTCGAGGTCGACGCCCGAGCCGAGGATGTCGCGGCCCAGCAGCCCGGCCCGGTACGCCTCGGCGACGGCCGCGTGCAGGCGGCGCAGCACCGGGACGACCTCGCCGCGCAGGTAGATGAAGGCGTGGTCGCAGCGGATCGCGTAGGACGCGATGATCATGCCCTCGATCAGCGCGTGCGGGTTGGCGAACAGCAGCGGGATGTCCTTGCAGGTACCGGGCTCGGACTCGTCCGCGTTGACCACCAGGTAGTGCGGCTTGCCGTCGTTCTGCGGGATGAACTGCCACTTCATGCCCGTCGGGAAGCCGGCGCCGCCGCGGCCGCGCAGGCCGGCGTCCTTGACCAGCGCGATCACGTCGTCCGGGGGCATGGCGAGGGCCGCTCGGAGGCCCTCGTAACCGGCGTGGCGGCGGTAGGTGTCGAGCGTCCAGGGACGGGTGTCGTCCCACGGGGCGGAGAGCACGGGGGTGAGCAGCTTCTCGGCCGGCTCGGCGGAGGTCATCACGCTTCGGTCCCTTCGTGGCCGGTTCCGGTGCCGTCGGGGCGGAGTCCCTCGTGGCGGGGGGAGACGACCCTGGTGCCGCCTGTTCCGGGCAGCGCCTCGCCCCGGGCCAGGCGCAGACCGGCCAGCGAGGGCGCGCCGCCGGCACCGGACTCGTCGACGGCGCCCGGGCGCTCGTCGGGGAAGCCGGCCAGGATGCGCGCGGACTCCTTGAAGCTGCAGAGCCGGGCGCCCCGGGTGGGGTGGACCTCCCGGCCCGCCCGCAGGTCGTCGACCAGCCGTTTGGCGCTCTCCGGGGTCTGGTCGTCGAAGAACTCCCAGTTGACCATCACGACGGGGGCGTAGTCGCAGGCCGCGTTGCACTCGATGTGCTCGATCGAGATCTCGCCGTCCTCGGTGGTCTCGTTGTTGCGGATCCCGAGGTGCTGCTGGAGCTCGTCGAAGATCTGGTCGCCGCCGAGCACCGCGCACAGGGTGTTGGTGCAGACCCCCACGTGGTACTTCCCGGCGGGCCGGCGGCGGTACATGGTGTAGAAGGTCGCGACCGCGGTGACCTCGGCGGTGGTGAGGTCCAGCTGCTCGGCGCAGAACCGGATGCCGGACGGGCTGACGAAGCCCTCCTCGGCCTGCACCAGGTGCAGCAGCGGCAGCAGCGCGGACCGGGCCTGCGGGTAGCGGCCGATCAGCTCGGCGGCGTCCGCGGCGAGCCGGGCGCGCACCTCCTCGGGGTACGGCTTGGCCGGCAGCGCCGGCATCCCCAACTGGACGTCTGTCACCGGTCCACGCCTCCCATCACCGGGTCGATCCCGGCCACCGCGACGATCACGTCGGCGACCTGGCCGCCCTCGCACATCGCCGACATCGTCTGCAGATTGGTGAACGACGGATCCCGGAAGTGGACCCGGTAGGGGCGCGTGCCGCCGTCGCTGACCACGTGGACGCCCAGCTCGCCCTTGGACGACTCCACCGCCGCGTAGGCCTGACCGACCGGGACCCGGAAGCCCTCGGTGACCAGCTTGAAGTGGTGGATCAGGGCCTCCATCGAGGTGCCCATGATCTTGCGGATGTGGTCGAGCGAGTTGCCCATGCCGTCGGGGCCGACGGCCAGTTGAGCGGGCCAGGCGATCTTCTTGTCGGCCACCATGACCGGGCCGGGCCGGAGCCGGTCCAGGCACTGCTCGACGATCCGCAGCGACTGGCGCATCTCCTCCAGGCGGATCAGGAAGCGGCCGTAGGAGTCGGCACTGTCCGCGATCGCCACCTCGAAGTCGTAGTCCTCGTACCCGCAGTACGGGTCGGACTTGCGCAGGTCGTGCGGCAGGCCGGTGGCCCGCAGGACCGGGCCGGTGGCGCCCAACGCCACGCAGCCGGGCAGGTCGAGGAAGCCGACGTCTACCAGGCGGGCCTTGAACAGCGGGTTGCTTGCGGCCAGCTTGTCGTACTCGTGCATCCGGGAGCGGAGCGTCCTGACCGTCTCGCGGATCCGGTCGACCGCGCCGGGCGGGAGGTCCTGGGCGAGACCGCCGGGGCGGATGTACGCGTGGTTCATCCGCAGGCCGGTGACCAGCTCGAAGATGTCCAGGATGAGCTCGCGGTCGCGGAAGCCGTAGACCATCAGGGTGGTGGAGCCGATCTCCATCCCGCCGGTGGCCATGCAGACCAGGTGCGAGGAGATCCGGTTGAGCTCCATCATCAGCACCCGGATGACGCTGGCCCGCTCCGGGATGTCGTCCGTGATGCCGAGCAGCTTCTCGACCGCCAGGCAGTAGGCGGCCTCGTTGAACAGCGGAGCGACGTAGTCCATGCGGGTCACGAAGGTGGTGCCCTGGACCCAGTTGCGGAACTCCATGTTCTTCTCGATGCCGGTGTGGAGGTAGCCGATGCCGCAGCGGGCCCCCTTCACCGTCTCGCCGTCGATCTCCAGGATCAGCCGCAGCACGCCGTGGGTGGACGGGTGCTGGGGGCCCATGTTGACGATGATGCGTTCGTCGTCGGCCCGGCCGATGGCCTCGACCACCTCGCCCCAGTCGCCGCCGGTGACCGTGAAGACCCGGCCTTCGGTGGTTTCGCGGGCCTCCGCCTGTTCCGCCGCTGCCTCTTCGAAGTGCTGAGTACTCATCAGCTGTACGACCTCCGCTGGTCGGGCGCCGGGATCTGGGCGCCCTTGTACTCGACGGGGATGCCGCCGAGCGGGTAGTCCTTGCGCTGCGGGTGGCCCACCCAGTCGTCCGGCATCATGATGCGGGTGAGCGCCGGGTGGTCCTCGAAGACCAGGCCGAAGAAGTCGTAGGCCTCGCGCTCGTGCCAGTCGTTCGTCGGATAGACGCTGACGACGGAGGGGATCCTCGGGTCGGCGTCCGGCGCCGTCACCTCCAGCCGGATCAGCCGGCCGTGGGTGATCGAGCGCAGGTGGTAGACCGCGTGCAGCTCGCGCCCCTGGTCGCCCGGGTAGTGCACGCCGCTCACGCCGAGGCAGAGCTCGAAGCGGAGCGCCGGGTCGTCGCGCAGGGTGCGGACGGTCTTCAGCAGGTGCTCGCGAGCGATGTGGAAGGTGAGCTCGGAGCGGTCGACGACGGTCTTCTCGATCACGTCCGCCGGGTCGAGTCCCTGCTCCTCAAGGGCGCCCTCCAGCTCGTCGGCGACCTCGTCGAACCAGCCGCCGTAGGGCCGCGGGCTGGCCGGCGGCAGGACGATCGGGGCGGCGAGACCACCGAAGCCGGAGGTGTCACCGCTGCCCTGGGCACCGAACATGCCCTGGCGCCGGCCGACCACCTCGACGGGGATCTCGCGGTGCGGCTGCTCACGGCGGGTCTCGGGTACCTGGTCGTTCATCGCAGTTGCCCCCGCATCTCGCTCACCGGGGTGGCCTTCAGCGCCAGCGCCTCGCCCAACTCCTCGGCCCGGCGGCGGTTCACGCCGAGGGGCTCGTGCTGGATCTTGTCGTGCAGCTTCAGGATGGCGTCCATCAGCATCTCCGGCCGGGGCGGACAACCGGGCAGGTAGATGTCCACCGGGACGATGTGGTCCACGCCCTGGACGATTGCGTAGTTGTTGAACATCCCGCCCGACGAGGCGCAGACGCCCATCGAGATGACCCACTTCGGGTTGGGCATCTGGTCGTACACCTGGCGCAGCACCGGGGCCATCTTCTGGCTGACCCGGCCCGCCACGATCATCAGATCGGCCTGCCGGGGGGACCCCCGGAAGACCTCCATGCCGAACCGGGCCAGGTCGTAGCGGCCGGCCCCGGTGGTCATCATCTCGATCGCGCAGCAGGCCAGCCCGAAGGTGGCCGGGAAGACGGACGCCTTGCGCACCCAGCCGGCGGCCGTCTCCACGCTGGTGAGCAGAAAGCCGCTCGGCAGCTTCTCCTCGATTCCCATCAGATCCCTCTCAATGCCCTCAAGTCCTGTTTTTGCTACGGCCGTTCGGGCTTGTCCACCCGTTCACAAGGTCGGCGGCAGGTCGGCGGCGGGTCGGTGGCCGCGCGGCACTCAGTCCCACTCCAGGCCGCCGCGGCGCCACACGTAGGCGTACGCGACGAAGACGGTGGCGATGAACAGGAGCATCTCGATCAGCCCGAAGATCCCCAGGGCGTCGAAGCTCACCGCCCACGGGTAGAGGAAGACGATCTCGATGTCGAAGACGATGAAGAGCATCGCCGTCAGGTAGTACTTGATCGGGAACCGACCGCCGCCCACGGGCTGCGGGGTCGGCTCGATGCCGCACTCGTACGCCTCCAGCTTGGCCCGGTTGTAGCGCTTGGGGCCGGTCAGTGAGGCCATCACGACGGAGCCGACCGCGAACGCCGCCGCGATGGCACCGAGTACGAGGATCGGCGCGTAGGCATTCATAGCCCCCGCTCCCTCCGTCCAGTCGTCCTTGACTGCAGATCGGAACCGACGGGTCACGCTGCGGTGAACCCGTGTTCCAGTTCCCGAGATCCACCTCATGTGAGGCAGTTCACAAAGCCTGGAACGAGCGCATCCTATGCCTGTCGGCTTGTGATCTGCGACACGCAGTTCAAGGGGAACTTTGTGATCTACGCCACCTCTTGAATGGTGACGAAGGTGAACATGCCCAGATTTGTCAACGCAAAGGAGTCAAATGGTCGCAACCAGTCGCATTCATCTGCGAACCGGCTGGTCAGGGCCGCGCTCCTATATCAACTATGCCTTGCTCCGCGCAAATTTCCGGGCGTCATGTTGACGTGTTATAGCGGCTCACTCGCAGGGGTGGCGGGCCGGCGAACGCTCGCTTGACCCTTCGTTCACAAGCCCCGCGGCGCTCAGGCTCCGGTCTCCCAGACCCAGGCCGCGATGCCGACCCGGTTCCGGGCGCCGATCTTGCGCTGGATCGCGGCGAGGTGGTTCTTCACCGTCCCGGCGGTGATGAAGAGCTGCGCACCGATCTCTGCATTGGTCGCACCATCGGCAACCAGCTGAGCGACCTCCGTCTCGCGGGCGGTGAGCTCCTCGACGAACAACGGTCGCGGCCATCCGATCCGGCCCTGCTCGCTACGCCGGCTCCGTCCGGCGTGCCCCTTGCCGTCGCCGTCCTGCCTCCGATCGTTCGGCAACGACTGATGCTGTTCCCGACTCCGTTCTTCGCTCCGGTCCCGCCCGGAGAGCTCCCGCAACAGCCTGACGGTGATCTGCGGGCTGACCAGCGCGTCACCTGCGACCGCCGCCCGAACCGCCTCCGCCAGGAGCGTCGGCCCCGAGCGCTTCAGCAGGAAGCCGGCCGCACCGGACCGGATCGCCGTGTGGACGTACTCGTCCAGGTCGAAGGTGGTCACCACGACCACCCGGAACTCCCCACTCAGCTGCCGGGTCAGCTCCAGTCCGTCCATTCTGGGCATGCGGATGTCGGCGAGGATCACGTCCGGCCGGAGCCGATGGGCCGCCTCCACAGCGGCGGCACCGTCCGCGGCCTCACCCACCACCTCGATGTCCGGCTCGGCGTCCAGGATGATCCCGTACGCGCTGCGGATCGCCTCGTCGTCGTCGGCGAGCAGGACCCGGATGCTCATCGCCGTCCCTCCCGTGCTCATCGCCCTTCCAAGGGCATCGTCGCCTTCACCTGCCATCCGCCGGCCTGCGCCCGTCCTGACCGGAGCGTCCCGCCCAGCGCCTCGACCCTGGCCCCCAGCCCGGCCAGCCCGCTGCCGCCCCGCCGCGGATCGCCCGTGCGTGGGGCGGAGGGCAGGGGCCCGCCTCCGTCGTCCCGCACCAGCACCTCCAGCCACCGTCCCTCGCGTCGCACCCGGACATCGACCTCGCGCGCCGTGGGTGCATGCCGACGGACGTTGGTCAGCGCCTCGACCACGATCCGGTACGCCGTCGCCGCGACCTCGCGAGGGATGTCCTGGTCCGCCGGGGCGTCCAGCCGCACGACGGCTCCACCGGACTCCGCGAACCTCTCCGTCAGCGAGGAGAGTTCGGCCAGGCCGGGCCGCGGGCCCCGCTCGGGCAGGTCCGCCTCGTCGCTGCGCAGCAGGCGGACGGTCCGGTCGAGCGAGGTCAGCGCCTGCTGCCCGGCCCGCTCTATCCGCTCGAAGAGTGCCGCCGCCCGCACTGGATCGGAGGCCGCGAGGACCATCCCCGCCTGTGCCTGAGCCACCATTGCGCTGACGTCGTGCGCCACGAAGTCATGCAGGTCGTGGGCGAGTTCGAGCCGCTGGGCGCGACGGCCCGCCGCCACCGAGCGCCGCCGGTCGTCGTCCATCCCCCGCAGGTAGAGCCCGACCAGCACCGTCGGCAGCGCCAGGGCCGAGCCGAACCCGAAGAGCGTCAGCCAGGACGTGGGCCCCGAGATCGCCTCGAACCGGGAGGGCCAGAGCGCCACCGCACCGCCGATCGTGTAGGCCACGACGGCCGAGCGCCGGCCGCTCTCGGTGCGGAGCGTGAGCACCAGCAGCAGGAGCAGGCAGGCGATCTCGGCCAGCCCGACCGCGCCCGTCCAGCGGTCCTCCTCCGGCCAGCGGCCGGCCGCCCAGACGCCGGCGGTGACAGCCACCGACACCTGCCCCGCGGCCCCGGCGACGGCCACCACCCCGTACCGGGCGCGCATCGACCACCCGACCAGCAGCACCAGCGGAACCGCCAGCGCGAGCATCTGACTCATCGTCGCCTCCCTTCGTGTCGCAACCATACGAAGGTCTCGCTGGCCCACGCCTCTGCCGATCGGCACATTCCTGCGTCCTGTTCCGAGCCCCGAAGAACCTGCCGATCGGCACTGCCGGGGGCCGCCGCCCCAGCGGCAGGCTCATCCCGTCGGACCGGCCACCGGGGCCGTCCGGAAGGGAGCAGACCGCCATGACCACGACCGCCCGCCGCGCCCCGACCGGGGCCGGGGCCCGCACCGCCGGCACCGGCCCGGTGGCCGGAGCACCTGCCCGCACCTCCGCCCCCGCACCGCGCTGGGCCGAGCTCGCCGCCAAGGCCACCGTCTGGACGACCGTGCCGTCCGGGCTGTGGCGGATCGCCCTGGGGCTGGGCATCCCGGTCGGCTTCAGCGGCGAGACGGCCGCGGCCTTCGAGCGCCACACCCCGGGCTGGGGCACCGTCTACGTCCTGGTGCTGAGCGGTCTGGCCGAGTTCCTGGCCTTCCTCACCCTCGGTCTGGTCCGGCCCTGGGGCGAGGTGGTGCCGCGCTGGATCCCGCTGTTGGGCGGCCGAAAGGTCCGCCCACTCGCCGCGGTCGTCCCGGCCGCCCTCGGCTCGGCCGTCCTGACCTGGCTCGGTGCGACCGCTCTCTTCGGCGGCTGGGCGGCCAACATGAGCAGCCCGGACGCCCCCCACGGCTTCGGCGGCGTCGTCATGACCCTCTCCTACCTCCCGCTGGTCGCCTGGGGCCCCCTGGTCGGCGCGGTGACGTTCTCCTACGCCCGCCGGGCGCTGGGACGCCGATGACGACCTCTCGGGCTCCCGCTGCACCTCACCCGGTCGCTGCGGGCTCCGTGTCCACCGCCCGCTCGCCGTCCACCGTTTGCGCCCCGCCCCGGCCCGGCACGGCGGCGGTACGACGACCCCACTCGGTGGCGACGAGCACCAGCGCACCGCCGAGCAGCCCGACCGGGCCGAGACGGTTACCGGCGAGGGTGATGCCGAAGACAGCGGCCCAGAGCGGTTCGGTGCCGAGCAGCAGGCTCACTCGGGAGGGTGAGGTGCTGCGGACGGCCCACATCTGCACGAAGAAGGCGAACAACGTGCAGAGCAGGGCGAGATGCAGCAGCCAGGCCCACTGGGCCGGCCCGTACGAGGCGGCCACCGTCCACGGCAGCGGCCCGACGAACGGCGCGACCACGGCGAACACGGCCGTGGAAGAGGACAATTGGACCCAGGTGAGGGCCAGTGGATCGGTCTCCTTGATCACCCTCATCCGGGACATCGCCAGCACGTTCACGGTCCGCACGACCGCGGCACCGAGTACCAGCAGATCCCCCGCCGTCGGGGCCTTCAGCCCGCCGTCCCCGGTGAGCAGGGCCACGCCGACCACCGCCAGTCCCGCCGCGGCGAGGAACGCCCGCGGCAACGGCGTCCGCGCGAGGGCGCTCTCCGCGAGAGGAGTGAACACCATGGTGAGGCTGATGATCAGGCCCGCGTTGGTGGCGGAGGTGTGCACCGCACCGTACGTCTCCAGCAGGAAGACCCCGCCGAGGATCAACCCCAGGAGCCCGCCGCCCAGCCACTCGGCCCGGCCCATCCTGCGCAGCACCGGCCAGGCGACGACGCCCAACAGTGGCAGCACCAGCCCGAACCGCAGCCCCAGCATCGCCACCACCGTCCCCGGCTCGGCCACCTGCTGTACGGCCAGGAAGCTCGACCCCCAGACCACGGCCACCAGCAAGACGGGCAGATCACGAAGGAAGGACGACGAACCGCGCATGAACAGGACCCCTCCGGAGCGAACGGAACCGACGAGGAGACTCCCGTACGACGTCGGACGGATCTCGGGCCACCACAGGCCGGCCGGCTCAGGGCACCACAACGGCCTTCCAAGGGGCCCGTCATCATTGCGCACCGGCCCGGCCGGGATCAACGGCTTTCGGTCGGCGGAGCAAGGAGCCGGAGCGCCGGGGGCCGGGGTTCGGCACGGTCACGGGGCCAGTAGCCCGTTGGCCGCGGCGATGGCCTCGATGTCGGCAGGGGTGCCGGACATGATGGCGCGGACGTGCTCGGTGACCAGATCGACCGGCCAGTCCCACCAGGCCGCGCGCAGCAGCCGGTCGATGTCGGCGTCGTCGAAGCGGCGGCGGATCGGGCGGGCCGGGTTGCCCCCGACGACGGTGTAGGGCTCGACGTCGGCGGTGACCACGGCACCGGCCGCAACGATCGCCCCGTCCCCGATCCGCACTCCGGGCAGCACCGTGGCGCCGTACCCGAACCAGACGTCGTTGCCGACGACGGTGTCGCCCCTGGTCGGGAGCCCGGTGACGATGTCGAGGGTCCGGTCGGTCCATGTACCGCCGAACATGGTGAAAGGAAAGGTGGACACCCCGACGGTCGGGTGGGCGGCGCCGGCCATGAGGAAGCGGGTCCCGGTGGCGAGGGCGCAGTACTTGCCGATCATCAACCGCTCGGGCCCGTAGGCGTAGAGGACGTTGCGCTCCTCGAAGCGGGTGGCACCGTCCGGGTCGTCGAAGTAGGTGTACTCGCCGACCTGGATGCGCGGATCGGTGACCAGCGGACGCAACAGGACGACGCGGTCATGCCCTGCGAGGGGGTGCAGGACGGTGGGGTCGGGGACGGTGGCGGCGGTCATGGAACTCCTTGAGAGGCCAGCGCAAGAGACGAAACGCGACCCAAGTCGCATTAAGATGAGAGTGACACGGCAGGGCCCACACGGCAAGCCTTAACGCGACTGGAGTCGACTTTGAGCAAGGAGTCCCGCACCCCCTCCCCCCGCCCCGGCGGGCGCAGCGCCCGCGTGCGCGCGGAGGTCGTCACCGCGACGCTCGCCGAAGTCACCGAGAAGGGGTACGACGGACTGACGGTCGACGCCGTCGCCACCCGCTCCGGCGTGCACAAGGCCACTCTGTACCGCCGCTGGGGCGGGGTCGACGGCCTGGTCGCGGAGGCGCTGACCGCCTCCGCCGACCAGCCGTGGCCGCTCCCCGACACCGGCGACCTGACCGGCGACCTCCGCCTGATCACCCGCGAGGTCTTCGACGTGTTCACCGATCCGGAGCTGGGCCCGACACCGACCGCACTCATCGCCGCCGCCCAGCGCTCCGACGCCGGGGCGGCCGCCCTTCGCGCCTTCTTCACCGCCCGCCACCGACAGGCCGCCGCCGTCGCCGAGCGCGCGATCGAACGCGGCGAGCTGCCTGCGGGCACCGACGGCGCGGAGGTGGTCCGAGCCGCGACCGCGCCGCTCTACTACCGCCTGTTCGTCAGTGGCGAGCCGCTCGACGCCCGCACCGCGGAGCGGGCCGCGGACGCCGCGGCCCTCGCCGCCCGCGCCGGACTCTTCACCCCCGAGGCCGGCTGATCCACCCACCACACCCACCGGCCACCCCCCAGCGGCCGGCCGGCACACCCGCCACCCCCGTCCAGCACCCACCGTCCTGCGCCCAGCACCCACCGCCGCGGCAGTGCGCCGCCCCACGGCGCCCGCCGCGCAACGCACGCCCCGGACGTCTACCGCATCCACGCGAGGACATGGATGATGTCGCCATGACAAGCAAGCCGACCACCACCCCCCGGAAGGCCAGTCACGTGAAGCGCAAGCACTGGGCATTGCTCGCCGCTGCCACCACCCTGCCGCTCGTCGCGAGCACTGGTACGGCCGTTGCGGATACACCGCCGTCCGCCGTCTCCGGCGCGGCCGCCTCCGCCACCTGCACCTACACGCCCGCGGTGCCGGCCGACAACTTCAAGGGCATCCCCGTCTTCGACGCGAAGAAGGCGGCCAAGCCGTACAGCGCGACCCTGAAGACCAGCCAGGGTGCGATCACCTTCCAGGCGCTGACCGCCGAAGCACCCTGCACCACGTTCTCGTTCCGGTTCCTGGCCGAGCACGACTACTTCGACCGCAGCCACTGCCACCGCCTCACCACCCAGCGGATCTTCGTCCTGCAGTGCGGCGACCCCACCGGGACCGGCAGCGGCGGCCCCGGCTACTCCTTCCCGGACGAGAACCTGACCGGCGCCACCTATCCCGCCGGCACCGTGGCCATGGCCAACGCGGGGCCGAACACCAACGGCAGCCAGTTCTTCTTCGTCTGGAAGGACACCAAGCTCTCCCCCGCCTACACGCCGTTCGGGCGGGTCACCGCGGGTCTGGACGTCCTGCAGAAGATCGCCGCCGGTGGCGAGGACGACCAGAACAACCCCGGCGACGGATTCCCCACGCTCCCGGTGAACATCCGCAACGTGAAGATCAGCTCCCGCTGAGCCCGCACGCCGACTCCCGTACGGTGGTCTGCGTCAGCGAAGCCGTACGGGAGCCGCACACATGGACAGCAGGATCTGGGAGAGCGTCGACCACGTGGTCGCCTGGCTGGACGACGAGAGCCGGCTCCCGCCCGGGGAGGAGCGCATGCTCCGCATCCTGAAGCTCTCCGAGGAGGTCGGCGAGGTCGGCGCCGCGGTGATCGGGGCCACGGGGCAGAACCCCCGCAAGGGCGTCACCCACACCTGGGAGGACGTCCAGCACGAGCTCTGCGACGTGGTCTTCTCGGCACTGGTCGCTCTCCGCACGCTCACCCCGGACGCCGCCCGGGTCTTCGCCGACCGCCTCGCCTACGTGGAGCAGCGCTCCGCCGCCAGCCGTACCACCCCGCCCGACCAGCCCAGCCGGACGGACCAGGCGGGCCAGGAGAACCAGGCGGGCCAGGCGGACCAGGAGAACCGGAAGGACCAGCCGGGCCCGGCCGGCACCTGACGGTCCCGGCACCACCCGAGCCGGAACCGCCCGGGCACTGCCCGCCCACCCACCCGCCCGCTCCAGCTCCGTCAGGCGTTCGGCGCGACCTTGGCGAGGCCGTTGATGATGCGGTCCATGGCGTCGCCACCCTGCGGGTCCGTCAGGTTGGCGAGCATCTTGAGGACGAACTTCATCAGGATCGGGTGGGTCAGACCGCGCTGGGTGGCGAGCTGCATGACCTTCGGGTTGCCGATGAGCTTCACGAAGGCGCGGCCGAGCGTGTAGTAGCCGCCGTAGACGTCCTTGAGGATGCGCGGGTAGGCCTGGAGGGCGCGCTCGCGACCGGCCTCCGTCACCCGGGCGTTGGCCTGCACGATGACCCCGGCCGCGATCTGGCCGGATTCCATCGCATAGGCGATGCCCTCGCCGTTGAACGGGTTGACCATGCCGCCCGCGTCACCGACCAGCAGGAGACCGCGGGTGTAGTGCGGCTGTCGGTTGAAGGCCATCGGCAGAGCAGCGCCGCGGATCGGGTCGGTCATGTTCTCGGGGGTGTACCCCCACTCCTCCGGCATGCTGGCGCACCAGGCCTTGAGGACCTCGCGCCAGTCCAGCTCACCGAACGCCGGCGAGGAGTTGAGGATGCCGAGGCCGACGTTGGACGTGCCGTCGCCCATGCCGAAGACCCAGCCGTAGCCCGGCAGGAGCTTGCGCTGGCCGCCGCGGGTGTCCCACAGCTCCAGCCAGGACTCCAGGTAGTCGTCGTCGTGGCGCGGCGAGGTGAAGTACGTCCGGTAGGCGACGCCCATCGGGCGGTCCTCGCGCCGGTGCAGGCCCATGGCGAGCGAGAGCCGGGTGGAGTTGCCGTCGGCGGCGACCACCAGCGGGGCGCGGAACGTCACCTCCCGCTTCTCCTCGCCGAGTCGGGCGGTGACGCCGATGATCCGGCCGGTCCGGTCGTCCAGCACCGGGCCGCTGACGTTGCACCGCTCGTAGAGCCGGGCGCCGGCCTTCTCGGCCTGACGGGCGAGCAGCTCGTCGAAGTCGGCGCGCTTGCGCACCAGGCCGTAGTCGGGGAAGGCGGACAGCTCCGGCCAGTCCAGCTCCAGGCGGACGCCACCGCCGATGATCCGCAGGCCCTTGTTGTGGAGCCAGCCGTTCTCGGTCGACACGTCGATGCCCATGTCGACCAGCTGCTTGGTGGCGCGCGGCGTCAGACCGTCACCGCACACCTTCTCCCGCGGGAACGAGGTCTTCTCCAACAGCAGGACGTCCAGACCCGCCTGGGCCAGGTAGTACGCGGTAGTGGAGCCGGCCGGGCCCGCGCCGACCACGATGACATCGGCGGTGCTCTCCACGGGGCTGCCCGGCTTCGTCAGATCGGCTGCGGTCTCGGACACGGTGGGCACTCTCCTGGAGCTGCGTCTGGGGGACGGAGGCGTTGACCTCGGCAGTCTAGTTGCCGCCCCCGGAACCGGACCCGAGGGCGGCAGCACGTTCCGCCGTCCGCAGGACCGCCGGCAGCCCGAAGCGGGGCCCGGCGAAGGGCTCGACGCACGGCCCGGCCGGAGGAGCCGGCGCAGAACCCGACACGGGTCCCCGCCAAGGCCCTGCGAAGGGTCCCGCAAAGGCCCCGCGACGGTTTCCGCAAAGGACTCGTCCCCGCGCGCCACCCGCTCGGACGGGATCCGAGCGGCAGGCCTCAACCGACCTTGTACGCCCGGTGCATGGCGACGATCCCGCCGGTGAGGTTGCGCCAGGCGACCTTCGACCAGCCGGCCTCCTGGAGCTTCGCGGCCAGCGCGGGCTGGTCGGGCCAGGCCCGGATCGACTCGGCGAGGTAGACGTAGGCCTCCGGGTTGCTGCTGACCGCGGTGGCGACCGGCGGCAGCGCCCGCATCAGGTACTCGGTGTAGACGGTCCGGAACGGCGTCCAGGTCGGCGTCGAGAACTCGCAGATCACCAGCTTGCCGCCGGGCTTGGTCACCCGGTACATCTCGCGCAGCGCCGTGTCTGTCTCGTGGACGTTGCGCAGCGCGAAGGAGATCGTCACCGAGTCGAAGGTGCCGTCGGCGAACGGCAGCCTGGTGGCGTCCCCGGCGGTGAGCGCCAGCTCGGGGTGGCGGCTCTTGCCCTCGGCCAGCATGCCGACCGAGAAATCGCACGGGACGACCTTGGCGCCGGCCTCGACGAAGGGCAGCGAGGAGGTGCCGGTGCCGGCTCCGAGGTCGAGCACCAGGTCGCCCGGCCCGGCGGCCACCGCGTCGGCCACCGCCCGGCGCCAGGCGCGGGCCTGGCCGAGGGAGATCACGTCGTTGGTGCGGTCGTACTTGGCCGCGACGTCGTCGAACATGGCGGCGACTTCGTGCGGCTGCTTGTCCAGAGAGGCTCGGGTCACCACCCCATTGTTCACCCTGCCCCCCACCGCCCGGGCAAGGGGGCACACCGGTCGGGACCGATCGGTCCGCAGCGCGCCGCCTCCGCAGCTGTGATCCGACGCCCCGCCCTGCCCCCGCGGCCCGGCGGCCGCGACCCGCGGGCCCCGCCCCCGCAGGCGCCCGCTCGGTGCGGGCACGCTCTTGCCACAGGCGCGCTCAGTGCAGCGCGCGCCGCCCACCGGCCCGGCGCTTCCGGCGCGAGCGCTTGCCCTGGGTTATCGCCGGCATCCCGTCGGGCAGCGCACCCGCCGCGAGCGCGACGGTGCTGGCGAACCTGCCCCTGCCCGCCCGCACGGCGACCTCCCTGCGGTGCCGGCGGATCCGCAGCACGCAGGCCAGGAAGAGGATCACCGCCACCGGCACGCTGAACCGGGCCAGCCCGACGCCGACCGGCTGCGGGTAGGTGTCACCGCAGATCCGGACCGCGCCGGCGTCGTCCGCGGCGTGCTCCAGGCAGACCGCGTCCCCGACCTTGGTGCCGTCCGCCAGCGGCAGCGCGGCGGCGGTGTGCGGCTGGCCGGAGACCCGGTAGCTGACGGTGGAGTACGAACCGCCTCCGGTGTTCAGCTGGGTGACGATGCCCTCGACTCTCACCGGGTGCGCGCCGATCCGGTCGGCCTGATCGGCCTGACGCCAACCGAGCAGGCACATGCCGACGGCCAGCACGGCGCTGAGTACGGCGGTGAGGTACCAGCCACGGCCCAACCGCGGAGCGCGCGGCGGGGGGACGGTCGCGGATCGCATGGTTCCTGTCCTGGCTTGCCTTCGGAGCCTGGGACGAGGCCCCGTCGCCCGCGGTGACGGGCGGAGTGTGGTGAGGGTACGGAGTGAGCTGTCCGGGATCGTATCCGCTGGCGGGCCCTCAGGTCACGGCGAAGGGGGAATCAGACGGGACGGCGGACAAGGGAGTTCGGCTGCACACGAAGGGATTTGTGGGTGCACACGAAGGAAGTCCCAAGCGCCGCACGGGAATGCGGCTACCCGCGGGTAGCCGGGGCGTCAGCGCCGCCGATACACCAACCGTCCGGCGAGCACGGTGGCCAGACAACTCCCGGGACGCACGACCACGGTCCCGGCCACGGCAGCCCCACCGGCGCGGGGCTCACCGGCGCGGGGCTCGCCGACACCGACCCGACCGGCGCCGGGCTCGACCACGGCGGCTCCAGCCCCGGGCGCCGGGAAGTCCGCGGAGCCCGCGGAGCCCGCTGAACCCGGAACATCCACGGAGTCCCGAACATGCGCGGAGTCCGCAACGCCCCCGGAGTCCTCCGCAACGCCCGCGACGCCCGCGACGCCCGCAACGCCCGTGAAGTCAGCGAACACCGCGAAGTCCGCCCGGCCGCCGACCGCCAGCCGCCCGTACGCCGCCTCGGCGAGCGGAAGGACGGCGAGCGGATCCAACGGACCCTCGGCCTCCGCCGCACCGGGCGGCGCCGCCAGCGCGGTCAGCCCCGAGCGGGTCACCGCCGTGCGCACCGAGGCGCGCTCGAACGGCCCGGTCACCGCCGTCACGCCGCACCCGAGCATGCGCTGCAGCCCGCGCCGGGCACTCGCACCGCAGCGCGTCTCGTCGGTCGAGCCGGAGAGGGCCCCGGGCACCGGTGCGTCCCCCACCCCCTCACGCGGGTCCGGGTGGTACGCGTGTTCCAGCAGCCGGTGCCCGTACGGATTGCGCAGGCCGGGTGCGAGGACCGCCGCGCCCCAGTCGCGCAGCCGGGCCCCGGGGTGCGCGGCCACGAGTTCCTCGCGGGGGCCCAGGGCCGCGATCCGGCCGTCCTGCACCAGCACCGCCCCGTCGGCGACGGACGGGGCGGTGGGGTCGGCCGGATCGGGCAGCACGAGGGCCGCCCGGTGCAGGGTCATGACCAAGGGGCGCTCAGCGGTTGTCGAGGATCTTCAGCTCGGGGTGCGCGGTGCCGCCCTCGATCGCGGTGGAGGCGATGTGCGAGGCGATCCGCGGGTCGACCGGGTCGTTGGCCGGGTCGTCCAGCACCCGCAGGTGCTCGTAGGTGGTCGAACGCTGGGCCGGGACGCGGTCTGCGGCCCGGATCAGGTGGATCAGCTCGGTGAGGTTGGAGCGGTGCTTGGCGCCGGCCGCGGAGACCACGTTCTCCTCCAGCATCACCGAGCCGAGGTCGTCCGCGCCGTAGTGCAGCGACAGCTGGCCGGCCTCCTTGCCGGTGGTCAGCCAGGAGCCCTGGATGTGGGCGACGTTGTCGAGGAAGAGGCGGGCGATCGCGATCATCCGCAGGTACTCGAAGACGGTCGCCTGCGTCGACCCCTTCAGGTGGTTGTTCTGCGGCTGGTAGGTGTACGGGATGAAGGCCCGGAAGCCGCCGGTGCGGTCCTGCACGTCGCGGATCATCCGCAGGTGCTCGATCCGCTCGGCGTTGGTCTCCCCCGTGCCCATCAGCATGGTGGAGGTGGACTCCACGCCCAGGCCGTGCGCCGCCTCCATGATCTCCAGCCAGCGTTCACCGGACTCCTTGAGCGGCGCGATGGCCTTGCGCGGACGCTCCGGCAGCAGCTCGGCGCCGGCGCCCGCGAAGGAGTCCAGACCGGCCCGGTGGATCCGGGTGATGGCCTCCTCGATCGACACGCCCGAGATCCGCGACATGTGCTCGACCTCGGACGCGCCCAGCGAGTGGATCACCAACTGCGGGAACTCCGTCTTGATGGCCGAGAAGGCGCGCTCGTAGTACTCGACGCCGTAGTCCGGGTGGTGGCCGCCCTGGAACATCACCTGGGTGCCGCCCAGCTCGACCGTCTCCGCGCAGCGGCGCAGGATCTCGTCGAGGTCGCGGGACCAGCCCTTGTCGCTCTTCGGCGGCACGTAGAAGGCGCAGAACTTGCACGCCGTCACACACACGTTGGTGTAGTTGATGTTGCGCTCGATGATGTACGTCGCGATGTGCTCGGTACCGGCGTAGCGGCGGCGGCGCACGGCGTCGGCGGCCGAGCCGAGCGCGTGCAGCGGCGCCGAGCGGTACAGCTCCAGCGCCTCCTCCGGGGTGATCCGGCCGCCGGCCGCGGCCCGGTCGAGCACGGCCTGCAGGTCGCTGCTGGGCGCATCGAGGGTGGTCGCTGCGAGCTCGGACACCTGTCGGCCTACTCTCTCTCGGTACCGCGTTCGCACGACGGTCTTGTGGTTCCTGGTACGGCCGAACCAGCCTACGCCAGCCTCCTGCGGGGCCCGCGCCAGGCCTCACGGCACCTTTCGCATGGTTCCGGAGGGGTTGCCGGCGGCGGGGTCGACGGAGGTGAAGCGGATCGTTCCGTCCTTCTGCAGGGTGAGCGTCTCCGAGCTGGACCCGCTGCTGCAGGCCCCGGGGAAGGAGGAGCGGACGAGCCGGGAGGTGAAGACCAGCTTGTCCGGTGACACCGAGTCGAGGCGCCAGACGCCGTCGCAGCTCACCGCGATCAGGCCGGTGAGCTCGTTCCGGCTGGTGACGGCGTCCTGCCCGATCCCGGCCGGGAGAATCGTCAGGGTGGTCGCGCCGGCGGGCAGGCCCCTGGCGGTGGTCATGTCGCCGCGCCAGGTGCCGAGGAACGCGGCCGGGACGGCACTCGGGGCGGTGGTGGCGGGCGTCGTCGCGACGCCGGTGGCGCCGGATGCGATCGGCGTCGGCGCGTCCGCGCGGGGTGACGGCGGGGGCTCGGTGGTGCCGGCCGGGGAGGCCGACGTGGAGGCGGTCGTGACGGCATCCGTGCTCCCCGGATCTGGCTTCCCCAGCCACTGGTAGAGGCCGTAGCCCCCACCGGCGAGGAGCAGTACGGCGACCACCGCCGCGGCGACCACGGTCGCGCCCCGCCCGCCCCGCCGATCCTGTTCAGGCGTCGAGACCATCCGGCCCTCGGTCGACCTGCCCCCGGGACCCCCGTCCCCGACCGCCGGCACGCCGTCCCCGAACGTGGGCGTCCGCACCGCCCAGCCGTCCGCCGGCCCCGACCGGAGCCCCGACCCGGGCCCCGGCGACGACGCCGGCCCTGCCCCCGGCCACGACCCCGACCCCGACCCCGGCACTGGCCATGACCCCGCCCCCGGCACAGGTCCCGATCCCACCCCCGCGCCACCACCGACGCCACCGCCACCACCGACGCCGCCACCCCCGACGCCGCCGGCACTCCCGGCACCGCCGGCACCCGCCTCACCGGGCCCCGCGCCCTGCTCCCCCTCCAGGTCCAGCAGTTCGACGGCACTGCGCCCGACCGCCGCCGCCAGCTCGGGCGGCAGCCACCCGCCGCGCCCGAGCCGACGGGCAGCCGCGCCGTCGGCGTCCAACCGCTCCCGGAGCTGCTGCGGAGTGGGGCGGGCCGCAGGATCCTTGGCCAGGCACGCCAGGACCACCGGGTGGAGCGGCCCGGGCAGTCCGGAGAGGTCGGGTTCCTCGTGCAGCACCCGGTAGAGCAGCACCGCGACGCTCACCCCCTCGCCGAAGGGGTGCACCCCGGTGGCGGCGAAGGCGAGGACCGCGCCGAGCGAGAACACGTCGCTCGCCGGCCCGGCGGGCAGGCCGTTCGCCTGTTCCGGCGACATGAAGCCGGGCGAGCCGACGACGTAGCCGGACTGGGTGAGCCCGCTGGTCGCGTCGAGCGCGCGGGCGATGCCGAAGTCGATCAGACGCGGCCCGTCGAGGGTGAGCAGCACGTTGGACGGCTTGACGTCGCGGTGCACCAGTCCCAGTCCGTGCACGTGGCCGAGCGCCTCGGCCAGGCCGACGCCGAGGGTCCGGACGGCGGGCTCGGGCAGCGGCCCGAAGTCGCGGACGGCGTTGCCCAGTGCGGGGCCGGCGACGTAGCCGGTGGCGACCCAGGGGTGCTCGCCCTCGGTGTCCGCGTCCAGCACCGGCGCGGTCCAGGTACCGCCGACCCGGCGGGCCGCCGCGACCTCCTGCCGGAACCGGGCGCGGAACTCGGCGTCCTCGGCCAGTTCGCCGCGGACCACCTTGACGGCCACCGTTCGACCGCCGGCCGTCCGGCCGAGGTAGACCCGACCCATCCCGCCGGCGCCGAGGCGCCGCAGCAACCGGTAGCCGCCCACCTGGCGCGGGTCGTCCGCCCCCAGTGCCTGCATTCCCGCACGCTCCCCTCGACCCGCCGGCCCGAACGGTCCACGAGCGGACCGCGAGCAGACGCTACCGGGCGGGGAGGCGTCGGAGCGTCACAACCTGCGGCACTTCCCCGGCGGGGTCGGCCACCCGGCCCAGCCCCGGGCCGAACGGACCGGCCGGAACGGACCGGCCGGAACGGACCGGACCGGGCAGCCCCCGGCCGGAACGGACCCGGCAGACCGGACCGGGCAGACCGGACCGGCCCGAACCGGTCCGCGCGCCGCCCGGTCCCGGCCCGAACCGGTCCGCCGCCTCAGAAGGTGTTGGGTAATTGATCAACTGCATGGCGTGATGCGCTGGCGGTGATCTTCGTGGGTGACGGGTCCGCGAAGATCATCACCATGTGTGCCTGTTCCTGCAAGCCGTCCTATGACTCGTCGTTGACGGACGCTCAGTGGGCGGTGATCGAGCCGCTGCTGCCCGGGCGGGATCCGCGCCGGGGTGGCCGTCCGTTGAAGTTCCCTCGTCGACTCGTCGTGGACAGCGTCTTGTACGTGCTGGTCACGGGCTGTGCGTGGCGGCTGCTGCCCCACGATCTCGCGCCGTGGGATGCGGCCTACCGGTGGTTCCGCGCCTGGACGGCGGACGGGACCTGGGACCGGGTCCACGATGCGCTGCGCGAGCGGCTCCGGGTGGCGGACGGCCGAGATCCGCAGCCGTCGGCGGCGGTGCTGGACTCACAGTCCGTGCGCAGTCACCAGGGCGGCGAGGCCATCGGCTACGACGCGGGCAAGCGCGTCCGGGGCCGCAAGCGGCACCTTCTGGTGGACACCTGCGGCCTCGTGCTGCGGGCGGTCGTGCACTCGGCCTCGGTGCAGGAGCGCGCCGGGGCGAAGCTGGTCCTCGCCGGTGTCCGCGATGCGTTTCCGCAGGTCGGACTGAGGTGGGTGGACGGGGGCTACGTCAACGCGATCGATGCGGGGCTCGTCGGCTGGGCGGCGGAGCGGGAGAACCTGGAGATCGTCGCGGTGCCCCGGAATGCGGATGTGAAAGGCTTCCAGGTGCTGCCCCGCAGGTGGGTGGTCGAGCGGACATTCTCCTGGCTGGGACGGTGCAGACGGTTGGCACGGGACTACGAGCGCAAGACCGCGCACGCCGAAGCGATGATCAAGGTCGCGATGATCCGCCTCATGGCCGCCCGCCTCGCCGACGAGACGATCGAACCCCACGGCCCCATCGAGATCGAAGCAGCCCGCCGCCTCGCCGACGACCTCACGAGCGAGTGATCACCCAGTTACCCAACACTTTCTCAGGCCACTCCCCCGCCTCAGACCACGACGGACGCCGGCTCCAGCGCCGGTGCCACCACCGGCTCCAGCAGCCGGATCCGGACGTCCGGCGCGAAGCCGCTGTCGTGCGCGACCCGGCGGGCGAACTCGGTCATGCCCGCCAGTTGCCGCTCGCCGAGCGAGAAGTCCAGCGCCTCGCTGAAGTACCGTTCCAGCACCCCGGCGTCGAACGCCTCCCAGCGGGCGGCCTGTGCAGCCACCTCCCGGGCCTCCACCAACGAGAGGTCACGGGACTCCAGGAAGGCCCGGTGCACCGCTGCGGTCAGGGCCGGGCGGCGCTCGGCGAAGTCGCGGCGGGCGGCCCAGACGGCGAAGACGAACGGCAGCCCGGTCCACTCCTTCCACATCGCGCCCAGGTCGTGCACCGCGAGGCCCTGCGCGGCCGCCTGCCCGAGGTAGGCGCGCAGCGCCGGGTCGCCGATCAGCACGGCGGCGTCGGCCTCGGCGAGCATCGCGTCCAGGTCGGGCGGGCAGCTGAAGTACTCCGGTCGGACGCCCTCGCGCTCCTCCAGCAGCAGGCGCGCCAGCCGGACGGAGGTCCGGCTGGTCGAGCCGAGGGCGACCCGGCGGCCGTCCAGCTCGGACAGCGGAAGCTTGCTGACGATCACGCAGGACATCACCGGGCCGTCGCTGCCGACCGCGATGTCCGGCAGGACCAACAGTTCGTCCGCGTGCCGCAGGTACTCCACACAGGTGATCGGACCGATGTCGAGAGAACCGCCGACCAGTTGGTCACTCAGCTTCTCGGGAGTGTCCTTGGTGAGATCGAGATCGAGCAGATTGCCGGTCCTGGCCAGGCCCCAGTAGAGGGGGACGCAGTTCAGGAACTGAATATGCCCTACCCGCGGCCTGACCGGGGTGTTCCCCGCGGGCTCCTGCGTTTCCGCATCCGGTACCGACACTGCGCCGCTCCCTCGCTGTTCGTGCGCACCACCCCCGCAGCGTATGCCCGCTGATCCGGACACCCCTCACCGGCCCGTACGACACGCCCACGGGCCATACGACACGCGCTGTCCGCCCCGCAAGTCACCCCTGGTCGTCACAGCGACCGCATGCTAGCGTTGCCCTCAGTTGCAGTTTGATTCCCCTTGCAGTACTTGAAGCCTGCGGAGCATGTAACCGCAGGCTTTTTGTAGTTTTTCAGCAATATCGAAAAACTCCGGACCCGTCCGGAGGCAGGGCGATCAGCGCAGCGGACCGGGCGCCACACGGTGTGGCCCCCAACACGTCCCTCGCAAGGAGAACGGCATGGCTCAGGGAACCGTCAAGTGGTTCAACGCTGAGAAGGGCTTCGGCTTCATCGCCCAGGAGGGCGGCGGCCCCGACGTCTTCGTCCACTACTCCGCCATCAACGCGAACGGTTTCCGCTCGCTGGAGGAGAACCAGGCGGTCACCTTCGACGTCACCCAGGGTCCGAAGGGCCCGCAGGCGGAGAACGTCACCGCTATCTGATCATCCTCTGATGACCTGATCGCTCGGGACCCTCTCGGGTCCGCCGGCGGCCCTGCGGCCGTCACCATGAGCACAAGAGCAGTACCCAAGGGGGCCCGCCGTTCGGTGGGCCCCCTGCCTTTTGCTTCTGCGCCCGGGCCGGGCCACCGGCCGGGATCAGGCCGCGTCGCGCCCGGCCCGGGCCACGGCCAGGCCGGGCCGCAGCCCGGCCCGCGCCGGAGCCGGGTCAGGCCGGGAGCGTCCAGCGCTGGTTCGCACCTGCGTGGCAGTCCCAGATGATCAGACGGCTGAAGTCGGCGGTACTCCCGTACTGGACGTCCAGGCAGCGGCCGGAGACCGGGTTGACCAGCGTGCCGTCCGCTCGGGGCTGCCAGCGCTGGGCGCCGGTGCCGTTGCAGGCGTAGAGCTGGACCGGGGTGCCGCCGTCCGTCCAACCGTTCGTCACGTCCAGGCACTTGCCGAAGGCCCGCAGTGTGTCGTCCTGCTGGACGGTCCAGTCCTGGGCCCCGGTGGAGTTGCAGTGGTACAGCTGGACGGCGGTGCCGTCGACCGTCGCCGCCCGGTTGACGTCCACGCACTTCCCGGCCAGTCCGGTGACCGGGCCGCTCGGCCGGGGGGTGTGCCAGCGCTGCTCGGCGGCGGAGCCGCAGTCCCGCAGGCGCAGCCGGCCGACCGACGGCTGCAGGCAGCGGCCCGAGGCCCGGTGCAGGATCGTGGTGTCCGGCCGGACCGTCCAGCCCTGGGCCGCGGCGCCGGTGCAGGGCAGCAGTCGGACGTCTGCGCCGTCGGCCGTTCCGACCGGCTGCAGGCAGCCGCCCGCCATCCCGATCGAGCCGTCCGAGCCGACCGTCGCCTCCTGGACCGCCGTGCCCTCGCAGCCGGACGTCCGCACCGCCTCGTCGGCGTTGGCCGCGGCGGCGCCGGCGTCCAGGCAGGAGCCGTCGGAACCGGTGATCCGACCCGACCAGGTGGAGACGGCGGCCGAGCCCGCCACCTCGACGGCGCCGCCGAGCCGTGGCGTCCGGGAGGACGACCCGACCGTGATGCCGTACCGCCCGCCGGGCACCTGCCAGCCGTGGACCTGCGCGTCCCAGGTGGCGAAGGAGGAGCGGTCGAGCCGCAGCGTCACGTGCTGGGAGCGGCCGGGGGCGAGGGTGAGCTTGCCGAACGCCTTGAGCTGCTGCGGGGGCTCGCCGGCCGCGGACGGGAAGCCGACGTACAGCTGGGGCACCTCGGTGCCGGTCCGACTTCCGCGGTTCGCGACGTCGAAGCCGACCTGGACCAGTCCGGCGGCGTCCGGCCCGGTCACGGTGAGCCCGCTGTAGTCGAAGGAGGTGTACGAGAGGCCGTGGCCGAAGGGGAACAGCGGCGCCACCCCGGCCCGGTCGTACCAGCGGTAGCCCACCTCCAGCCGCTCGGTGTAGTGGTAGGCGCCGTCGGTGCCGGGGTACTGGTCGGCGCCGCGGATCGGCGTCGCCGCCGCCGAGACCGGGAAGGTCACCGGGAGGCGGCCGCCGGGGTCGGCGTCACCGAACAGCACGTCGGCGAGCGCGGTGCCGCTCTGTTCGCCGGGGTACCAGGCCTCCAGCACGGCCGGGACGGAGTCCAGCCACGGCATCACCACGGGGCCGCCGGTGTCGAGCACCACGACGGTCCGCGGATTGGCCCGGGCGACGGCTCGGATCAGCGCGTCGTCGGCCGGCGCCAGGTCCAGCGACGGACGGTCCTCGCCCTCGCGCTCCTCGTCGCCGACCACGACCACCGCGACGTCCGCGGCGGCGGCCACGGCGGCGGCGGCCTCGGCGTCGGCACCGGTGTGGTGACGGACGGAGACGCCCGACCCGGCCCGCGCGGTGATCCCGCCGAGCGGCGAGACGGTGTACTCGGGGTACGGGGTGACGTGCGAGGAACCGTAGCCGCCGGTGTAGGCCCGGTCGGCCCAGGGGCCGATCACGGCGATCGACTTCAGCCGGGCGGCGTCCAGCGGCAGCGCGGCGCGCTCGTTCTTCAGCAGCACCGTGCCGGCGACGGCGGCCGCGCGGGCGGCCCGGGCGCCGGCTCCCGGGTCGGCCTCGGCCGTCCCGCCGCCGTCCAGGGCGCCGCTTCGGACCATGAGCCGCAGTACCCGGCGCACCTGGTCGTCCAGGACCGCCGGTGCGAGCCGCCCGTCGGCCACCGCACCCGCCAGCTCCGAGAAGTACGTGGAGCCGCCGAACTCCTGGTCCAGCCCGGCCGCGGCGGCGTTCACGGCGGAATGGGTCGCCGGGTAGTCGGAGCCGACCGCGCCGTCGAAGCCCCACCGGCCCTTCAGCACGTCCCGCAGCAGCGGGAAGTGCTCGCAGGCCCAGATCCCGTCGACCGGGTTGTAGCCGCACATCGCCGACCAGGCCCGGCCGTCCTGGACGGCCGCCCGGAACGCCGGCAGCTCGATCTCCTGCAGCGTCCGCTCGTCCACCTCGGAGCTGTACGACTGGCGGTTGTCCTCCTGGTTGTTCGCCGCGTAGTGCTTGACCTGCGCCGCGACGCCCTGCGCCTGGATGCCGCGCACCTCGGCGGCGGCGAGCCGCCCGGCGAGGAACGGGTCCTCGCCCAGCGTCTCGAAGTTCCGTCCGCCCTGCGGCACCCGGACGATGTTGACCATCGGCGCGTAGAGCACGTGGTAGCCGCGGGCCTTGGCCTCCCGGCCCAGCACCGAGCCGTAGCCGGTCGCGAGGTCCGGGTCGAAGGCGGCGGCCAGCGCGACCGGGGCCGGCATCGCGGTGGCCGGCTGCCCGTCCCGGACGCCAGCGGGCCCGTCTGTCAGCAGGAGGGGCGGGATGCCCAGCCGGGGCACGCCCTGGACGTAGCCGACCGAGTGCACGTCCTGCGGGGCCCAGATCCCTTGCAGCAGAGTGGCCTTCTCGTTGGTCGTCAACTGCCCCAGCAGCGAATCGACCCGCTGTTCCAGCGGCGCCGCCGATGCCGACGCAGGACCGGGCACCGCAGCGGACGACGACGGGGCGGACGGCGACGGGGCCGCGCCGGACGGGGACGGGGACGTGATGGACGGGGACGTGATGGACGGGGATGTGGACGCGCCGGTGGAGGTCGCGGCGGGTGTCGGGGTGGCCGTGGGGGCGGAGGAGTCGGCGGACGCAGGGGCGGGTGTCGCGCAGGCGGCCAGCAGGCAGCCGCCCAGTCCGGCGACGAGGAATCGCGTACAGGAGGAGATGCGTCGCATGGTGCACCGATCGGCGTGGGGGGCGCGTGGGGGAACGCCGAGATAGCGACCTTGCGGTCCGGCTATCTGACGGTATGTCATATATAACCGCCCGCCACCTGCCCGAACCGTGCTCCGCCCACTTCGGCGGCGTGTCCGCGACGCGTTCCGCCCACCGGCACTGCGCATCCGAACCGCCCGCGCCACCCGTCCCCGCCCTGCACTCCCGCACCACGCACGCGGCCCTCCGCCTCCACCGGCCTCCACCGCCGCACCATGCCGCCGCACACCCCGCCGCGGGCGCGGCGGGGGGCAACGCAGAAGCCCGCCCCCGGCGCCGGTCGGGCGCGGGGGCGGGCTCCGTGAACCCGGGTCAGGCGGCGGCCGGAGCCGCCTCCTTGCCCGACGCCTGCGCCGGGATCGGGGCCGAGCCGTCGAGCAGCTCGCCCGTCGGGTTGCCGTATGCGACCAGGTCGAGGGTCTTCTCGCGGGCGGCGACCAGGATCGGCACGACGGCCTGGCCGGCGACGTTGGTCGCGGTGCGCATCATGTCGAGGATCGGGTCGATGGCGAGCAGCAGGCCGACGCCCTCCAGCGGCAGGCCGAGCGTCGACAGGGTCAGCGTCAGCATCACGATCGCACCGGTCAGACCGGCCGTCGCCGCAGAGCCGATGACCGAGACGAAGGCGATCAGCAGGTAGTCCTTGACACCGAGGTCGATGCCGTAGACCTGGGCGACGAAGATCGCGGCGAGCGAGGGGTAGATCGCGGCGCAGCCGTCCATCTTGGTCGTCGCGCCGAACGGCACGGCGAACGAGGCGTACTCGCTCGGAACGCCGAGGCGCTCGGTGACGCGGCGGGTGACCGGCAGGGTGCCGACCGAGGAGCGGGAGACGAAGGCCAGCTGGATGGCGGGCCAGGCGCCCTTGAAGAAGTTCAGCGGGTTGAGGCCCGCGGCGAACCTCAGGAGCAGGGAGTAGACGCCGAACAGCACCAGCGCGCAGCCGACGTAGATGTCGACGGTCAGGGTCGCGAAGGGCGCCAGCAGGTCCCAGCCGTACTTGGCGACGGACTTGCCGATCAGGCCGAGGGTGCCGAGCGGCGAGAGGCGGATGACCCACCACAGCGCGGTCTGGACCAGCTCCAGCACGGACTCGCTCAGCTTCAGGACCGGCTCGGCCTTGCTGCCGAGCTTGAGGATCGCCGCGCCGGTCACGATCGCCAGGAAGACGATCTGGAGCACCTCGACCTCGGTGAAGGCCGTGACGATGTTGGTCGGGAAGATGCCGGTCAGGAAGTCGATCCAGCTGCCGGTGGACTTCGGCGCCTTGAGGCCCTCGGTCTTGAGGTCGGTGCCCTCACCCGGGTTGGTCAGCAGCCCGAGGCCCAGACCGATCCCGACCGCGATCAGCGAGGTGATCGCGAACCAGAGCAGGGTGCGGACGGCCAGCCGGGCCGCGTTGGTCACGTTCCGCAGGTTGGCCACGGACACCACGATCGCGGTGAACACCAGCGGCGGGACGGCCAGCTTCAGCAGCTGGACGAAGATCTTGCCGATGGTCTCCAGGGTGGTGGCCAGCCAGGAGATCTCGGCGGTCCGGGCCAGGTAGCCGAGACCGGCACCGAGCACGAGGCCGGCGACGATCTGGACCCAGAACGGGGTCTTGCGGATTCGGGCGAGCACGGACGGCGACGGGGTCGCCTCGGGCGCTGTGGGCATGGCAGTGCGGCTCCGGGGGAGGGCGTTGCTGACGGTGGGGTGGGGCGGGGAAGGCGGCACGGCGCGCGGGCCGGGCAGGGAGGAGCCGGGCCCCGGTCAGGGGCGTGCCGCCCGCATACAGCTCATGGCGCGACAACGGCGCGGGCTGTCCACAGCACCGGGCAGGCAGCACGGGCGGGCGGCGGTGGGCGTCGGGCCCAGGCCGTGCATCCGGAGTGCTCCTGAGGTGGTCATGGCCGACACGTTAGCAGTAAAGGTTTGAGATGTTCAAAGTTGTTGTTTGAGATGTGGGTGCACACCGATCAAATCCGGACACGAACGAGGCTGACGCCCCATCAGATCGGGAAGGGGCCTCGATTGACCGTCGCTGGTTATACGTATAACTTGGAGAGCACCCCCCGCCCGTCCCTGCCCGCAACGGAGAACCGTCCATGGGCTATCTCGCCCTGCTCCGAGCCCCGCACGTCAGCCGCCTCCTCTTCGGCACCCTGCTCGGCCGCCTCCCGGCCGGCATGACCGCCCTGGTGATCGCGCTGGCCCTGCGCGAGGCCGGTGCGCCGTACAGCCGGATCGGGCTGGCCACCGCGGCCTACGCGATCTCGGCCGCCGTCGGCGGCCCGGTGCTGGGGCGGATCGTGGACCGCACGGGGCAGCCGCGGGTGCTGCTCGCCTCCGCCGTGGTCGCCGGCGGCGGCTACGCGCTGCTGGCGCTCGCGCCCGGCTCGGCCGTCGCCGCACCGCTCGGCGCCGCCGTCGCCGGCCTGGCCATGCCGCCGCTCGAACCCTGCCTCCGCTCGCTGTGGCCGGACGTCGTCGAGGACGAGCAGCTCGACACCGCGTACGCCTTCGACTCCGCCTCTCAGCAGACCCTCTACGTGGCCGGCCCGCTCGCGGTGGCCGGCATCGCGGGCGCCGTCAGCCCGGTCGCGGCGCTCTGGGTGGCCGCCGCCCTGGGGCTGGCCGGGGCCCTGATCGTGGCCACCGCCGCGCCGGCCCGCGCCTGGCAGGCACCCCCGCGCGCGCACTCCTCGGGCCTGCTCGGACCGCTCCGCTCCCCCGGCCTGGTCCTGCTGCTGATCGGCCTGGCCGGCGCGGGCTGGGCGGTCGGCGCCCAGAACGTGCTGTTCATCGCCTACGCCGAGGCCCACGAGGGCGCCCTGCCCGGCGGGGCCGGGTCGCTGCTGGCGCTGGCGGCGCTCGGCGGCCTGCTCGGCGCGCTGGCCTACGGCGTGGTGAAGTGGCGCAGCAGTACCGCGACCCGGACGTGGGTCATGGCGCTCGGGATGGCCGTCTCCTACCTCCCGCTGGTGCTGCTGCCCGGTCCGCTCGCGATGGCGGGGCTGGCGTTCCTCTCCGGGATCGTGCTGGCGCCGCTGCTGGCGGCCGCGTTCGTCCTGGTCGCCGAGCTGGCGCCGGTCGGCACCGTGACGGAGGCGTTCGCCTGGCTGGTGACGCTGTTCGCGACCGGCAACTCGCTCGGCTACGCCGTCTCCGGCAACCTCGCCGAGGGCTCGCTGACCGCGGTGGCGCTCTGCGCGGCCGGCGGCATCGGGCTGGGCGGGCTGCTGCTGTTCGGCGCGCGCCGCTGGTTCCGGCCCGCCCCGGCCCACGTCTCGGCCGCCGCGGCCGCGCCAGCCGCGCCGGTGCCGGCAGGCTGAGACCGGGGCAGCTCCCCGCAGACGTGACTGCGCCCGTCGGACCGGGTGGTCTGGCCGACGGGCGCAGTCGCTTGCCCGCAGGCGGCAGTCACTTGCCCGCCGGCAGTCGTTCACCCGCCACCGGCCGTGCTCCCGGGCTCCCCGGGCCAGCGGTGCTCCCGGGCCGGCGGGTGCTCCCGGGCCGGCGGTGCTCCCGGTGATCCCGGGCTCAGGCCGCCGCGGTCGAGGAGCGCACGACCAGCGAGGTGGCCAGCGGCGGCACCGGCGCGACCGGCTCGCCCCGGAGCAGGTCGGCGAGGGCCGCGACGCCGGCCCGGCCCAGCTCCTCGCCGGGGAGGTCGACGGTGGTGAGCGGCGGGGCGAGCAGCGCGGCGACCGGGACGTTGTCGATGCCGACCACCGAGAGGTCGGCGGGAACGCGCAGCCCGAGTTCGACGGCCGCCTGGTAGACCCCGGAGGCGACCACGTCGTCGTCGCAGATCACCGCGCGCGGACGGTCGGGGTGCTCCAGCAGCCGGTGGGCGACGCCGTGGGCGGCCGGCTGTCCCTCGTTGAGGCTGACCCCGAACTCGACCACGTCCAGGCCGAGTGCCTCGGCCGCCTGCTCGAACGCCGCCTGCCGGACCCGGAAGGTGTACGCGGAGTGGGTGGAGCGCAGCCGGCCGATCCGGCGGTGGCCGAGCGCGGCCAGGTGTTCGACGGCGGCCCGCATGCCGCCGGCCACGTCCAGCTCGATGGTCGGGCGGGCCCGGTCGGTGCCCGGATCGGCGTCCAGGAAGACCGCAGGGGTGTCGGCGGGCAGCTCGCCGAGCTGGCTGTCGTCCGGTGAGCAGATCAGCAGACCGTCGAACCGGCTGGTGGTGGCGGCCTCGGCCAGCGTGGCGCTCCCCCAGCCCGAGCTGACCACCACCGCGAGGCCGTGCTTGCCGGCCTCCTCGTGGACGCCCTCCAGCACCCGGCCGAAGAACGGCCCGAGGATGTTCGGCACCGCCAGCAGGATCATGCCGCTGCGGCCCAGGCGCAGCTGCCGGCCGGCCGCCTGCGGCCGGTAGCCGAGGCTGCGGGCGGCCTCCCGTACGCGTTCCCGGGTGGCGTCGGAGACCCTGCGGCCGGCCTCGGAGCCGGAGAACACCAGGGAGACGGTGGCCTGCGAGACCCCGGCGAGCCGGGCGACGTCGCGCCCGGTGGGGCGGCGGACGGGCGCCGGCCAGGTGCCGCTCGCCGGTTCGCCCGGCTCCCCGGGCGGGGCGGAGGCACGCGACGCGCGCGGGGTGGCACCGGCGGGAGTCCCCGCGCCCGCGCCCCCGGCGTTCGAGGTGTCGGCGTGCGGAGCCCCGGAACGCGGAGCCCCGGAACGCGGCGTGCCGGAGCCCGGCGTGTCGGAGCCCGGGGTGTCGGCGGCGGGTTCGGGTGCGGGCACGGCGGCGGCGCGGCTCAGCTCTTCGCGGCGGCTGCGCGGGCGGCGTCGTCGGCGGCGTCCTCCTCGGCGTTCTGCGCCGCGATCCGGTCCGCCGTGCGGTTGCGCAGGCGGTCGACCTTGCCGGAGATCTGGGCCGACATCTCGTCGCGCTGCTTGCTCAGCAGGACGTAGCTGAGCGGTGCCGAGACCACCGCGGCCAGCAGGAAGAGGAAGACCACGCCGAGCTCGCCCCGGACCGGGATCAGCTGGAAGTGGCCGAGCAGCAGGGCGACCAGCAGGCAGCCCAGGAAGATGCTGACCCGCAGGGAGGTGTAACGGAGCGTGGCGTGCGACTTGTTGCTCACATTGCTGCTCACCGGGGACACGTCCTTCTCTGCGCGGGGGCTGGGCCGGTCTCCCAGTGAAGCATGCCCGACGCCCCGCGCGGGGAACGGGTGGCCCGTCCCCCGCGCCCCCGCGTCCCGGGCGCCGCCGCCGGCCGCGCCCGGGGGCCCGCCGGCGCATCCGGCCGGGGGCGCCGGCACCGGCCGCCCGGTCAGCGCAGGTCGAGCCACATGGTGACGTCGTCGCGGTCGTCCCCGGGGGCGACCCGGATGGTGCCCGGCGCCCGTCCGACCTCGACGTAGCCGCAGCGCCCGTAGAACTGCTCCAGGCCGAGGCCGCCGCGGACGTAGAGCCGCAGGCCGGCCAGCCCCCAGCCCCGGGCGAGCCGTTCCGCCTCGGCCATCAGCTCCGCCCCGTAGCCCCGCCCCTGCAGCTCGGGGTGGACCATCACCCGGCTGATCAGCCGCCAGTGGTCCATCGGCGCGAACCGCATCGACTCGAAGAAGAGCATCCCGGCCGGCCTCCCGGTCTCCGCCTCGTGCGCGACCAGCAACCGGTCCGGCCCGGACGGCGCGACGGCCGCGAACTGCTTCTCCGCGGTGACCCAGACCTCGTCCTCCGTCACCGGGGCCACGAAGCCGACGGCGCCGCCCGCGTTGGTGGCGTCGGTCCACAGCCGGACGAGGTCCTGTCGCAGTTCGGCGTCGAGGTCGGGATCGAGCGTGAAGGTGAGTGCCATGGCCGCCGAGCCTATCCGCGCCCCCTCACACCCCGCGACGACGGCCGGCCTTCCACGACGCGGTTCGACGGCGCTGGAGGACGATCTCTAGGACAGGGCCGCAACGGTGCGGTCGGGCCGGTCCTCGCGGTTCGCGCCCAGGGCCAGGCAGAGCAGGACGGCCACCGCGCAGAGGGCGCCGGCCGCGTACCAGGCGAGGTCGTAGTCGCCGAACGCGTCCCGGACCAGCCCGGCCAGTCCGGCCACCACCGCGGCGCCGACCTGGTGGCAGGCCAGCACCCAGCCGAAGACGATCGGCGCGTCCTCGCCGAAGTGGCGGCGGCAGAGGGCGACGGTCGGCGGCACGGTGGCCACCCAGTCCAGGCCGTAGAAGATCACGAAGGCCAGGATCGGCGGCTCCAGCGAGCCCGCGAAGAGCTGCGGGAGCAGGAGCAGCGAGAGGCCGCGCAGCGCGTAGTAGACGACCAGCAGCAGCCGGGAGTCGAAGCGGTCGGTGAACCAGCCACTGGCGATCGTGCCCACCACGTCGAAGACGCCGATCAGCGCGAGCAGGCTCGCCGCGGTGGTGACCGGCAGGCCGTGGTCGTGGGCGGCCGGGATGAAGTGGGTGCCGACCAGGCCGGCCGTGGTCGCGCCGCAGATCGCGAAGGAACCGGCCAGCAGCCAGAACGCCCTGCTGCGGGCCGAGTCGCGGAGCACCCGCAGCGAGCGGGCCAGCGCGCCGCCGGTGGGCGCCGGGGCGGGCGGAGCCTCGGTGGCGCCGTACGGGAGCAGGCCGAGGTCGGCGGGGCGCTCGCGCATCAGCAGCAGCACCGGGACGGCGACCGCGGAGGCGGCCAGCGAGACCACCACGACCGCGGAGCGCCAGCCGTGCTGCTCCACCAGCCAGGCGCCGACCGGCAGGAAGACCAGGTTGCCGGCGGCACCGGCCGCGGTGAGCACGCCGGTGACCAGGCCCTGCCGGGCCCGGAACCAGCGGCCGGTGACGGTGGTGGCGAAGGCGCCGGCCATCGAGCCGCTGCCGAGGCCCACCAGCACGCCCCAGCAGAGGACCAGTTGCCAGGGTTCGCGCATCAACATGGTCAGGCCGGCGCCGACGGAGATGGTGAGCAGCGCGCAGACCACCACCAGCCGCACGCCGAAGCGGTCCATCAGGGCGGCGGCGAAGGGGGCGGTGAGGCCGTAGAGGGCGAGGTTGACCGAGGTGGCGCTGGAGATCGTCGCCATCGACCAGCCGAACTCGTTGTGCAGCGCGTCCATCATCAGGCCGGGCGTGGAGCGGAAGCCGGCCGAGCCGAGCAGCACCAGCAGGGACACGGCCGCCACCACCCAGGCGTAGTGGACCCTGGGCCGGCGCGGGCCGGCGGTGGCGGGAGCGGTGGCGCCGTCGAGGGTGGGGGCGTCGTCGAGGGTGGGGGCGTTCCGTTCGTTCACGCGGCCGAGTCTCCCGAAGGGCCGGAACCCGGGGCGAGTGGCCTGACTGCCAGCTTTCGTAAGAATCGGGCCACCGGTCCGGCGTACGCTGGGGGCCGACACGACGACGGCGGGCGAAGGGGGAGCGAGGTGGCCCACAAGGTCGCGGTGCTGGCGCTCAACGGGGTGATCGCCTTCGAACTGGGCATCCCGGCAAGGATCTTCGAGTCGGCCAGGGACTCCGCGGGCGTCCCGCTCTACCAGGTGGCCACCTGCACGCTGGACGGCCGGCCGGTCGACACCAGCACCGACTTCCGGATCGCCGTCGACCACGGGCCCGAACTCCTGGAGTGGGCCGACACCGTGGTCGTCCCGGCCTCCAAGGACCCGGGGCCGATGCAGGCGGACGCCCGGCTCACCCCCGAGCTCGGCGCCGCACTGGCCAGGATCCGGCCCGGCACCCGGCTGGTGTCGATCTGCACCGGCTCCTTCGTGCTGGCCGCCGCCGGCCTGCTGGACGGCCGTCCGGCCACCACCCACTGGCGCTACACCGAGCGCTTCGCGGCGCTCTTCCCGGCCGTCCGGCTCGACCCGGACGTGCTGTTCACGGACGACGGCGACGTGCTCACCTCCGGCGGGGTGGCGGCCGGTGTCGACCTCTGCCTGCACATCGTCCGCCGCGACCACGGCAGCGCGGTGGCCAACACGGTGGCCCGCCACTGCCTGGTGCCGCCGTGGCGCGAGGGCGGCCAGAAGCAGTACGTCGAGCTCCCCCGCCCGAGTGCCGAGCCCGGCAGCGGCACGGCCGCCGTCCGCGCCTGGGCGCTGGAGCACCTCGCGGAGCCGCTGTCGCTGCGGCAGCTCGCCGACCGGGCCGGCATGAGCGTGCGCACCTTCACCCGACGTTTCCGGGACGAGACGGGCGCCAGCCCCGGCCAGTGGCTCACGGTGCAGCGCACCGAGCGGGCCCGTCAGCTGCTGGAAAGCACCGATCTGACGGTCGACCAGGTGGCCCGGGAGTCCGGCTTCGGCACCGCCGCCTCGCTCCGGCTACAGCTGCGCGGCCGGCTGGACGTAGCGCCGAGCGCGTACCGGCGGACGTTCCGGACGGCCGAACGGGTCGGCTGACGCCCCGGCGGGCGGACCTGACGGCGGCTGCTCGCGCACCTGCCGTCCCGACGGCGGCCGGCGCACGGACGCGCACCGAACCCGACGGCGGCCGACGCACGGACGCGATCCCTCCGGAAATGGCGCGAAAGTGAGTCCCCCGTCGACCGGACCAGGCCCTACGGAACGGGCGGACCGGACGGATCGGATGGCGGCGGGCCGCACGCACCCCGAGCACGGCACGGCCGGCCGCCATCCAATCGCAGCGCACGGGCCCTGAACCCGCACGACCGCCCTCCGCACTCGCCAAGGAGCCACCACGCGATCGGCAGCGCACGGCCCCCCTGCTGACATGGTCCCCCTGGACAGCAGCACCGCAGCGGCGTTCGGGTGTTCCCTCGGCGTCCCCTCGCAACGAAGAGCTGCTCCCAAGCGTGATCAGTCGGATACATCACGTCAATGGGTTGTCCGAAATTCGGAATGGTTGCGTCAGGTTTCGGCCCGATGATCGCCGACGGGTCGGCGGCGGACGGGCCGCGCCTGTCGGACCGTCACTGCGCCAGCGCGGCCCAGTCCACGGCGGCCAGCGGGTCCACCGGCGGGGCGTCCGCGCCGATCTCGCACCAGACCCGCTTGCCCGAGCCGTCCGGGTACCAGCCCCAGCGGTCGCAGAGCAGCTCGACGAGTTCCAGGCCTCGACCGCTGGTGGCGTCGGTGTCCGGGCCGGCGTGCCGGGGGGCGGGGGCCGCCTGGCTGGCGTCGGCGACCTCGACCCGCAGCGGACCGACCGTCGCCGACTCGCGCACCCCGCCGGTGTCCCCGACCGGGGCGTGAGCGGCCTCCCGGGCGGCGCCGTCCATCGGGAAGCAGAGCCGCAGGACGGCCGGACTGCCGGTGTGCACCACGGCGTTGGTCACCAGCTCGGAGACCACCAGCACCACCGTCTCGGCGATCGGAGCGTCCGGGTCCACACCGTGGTTGAGCAGTCGCGAGCGCACCCACCGACGGGCCCGGCCGACCTCGGCGGGGTCCGCCTGCACCGCCAGCTGTACCTGTAGAACCTGCACCGCTCCACCACCCGCACTCGCAGTTCGGCCGCCGCCTCGATCGGGATCGGCCGTCCGACCGGCCCGGGCGCGCTCCGGGCCACCGCCTCCGGGCCTGCGCACGTCGCACCCGGCACGTCCGGCCCGCGCCAACTCGTCCGTCGCTCACCGGCCGCGACACGAATACGCCTCAGGATGAGTCGGCGGGAGGACCGCAGCAAGCGCTTCGGGCATATTCCAGCGATCGGGGGACAGGGCAGGGCATACTGTCCCGTTCACTATCGCGAGCCTCGCACCGGCGCTCGTCCGACCGGGCCGACCGGCCGGACACGCAGGGCGAACCTACCGTCGGACGCCCCATGGACCGGGCCCGCCACTCGTGAACCACCCGTGCGACATATGTCCACGCCCCGTCGAACAGCCGGAGCCTCGGCAGATCCCACGATGTGACGATCCGAAACCCCGGTGTTCTGCTTCTTTCGCGGAATCCCGCCCGCCCGCCGAAGGGCGGAGGATACCGTGGGACGAGGCCGCGGAACAGCGGCGGTACGCGGCGGAACCCCAGGGCGGGAGGGTGGTTGACGGTGGCCACCCCCGGCGGCGCCCCGCGGTGGGACGAGCAGCTCCAGCGCCGCCTCGCCCGCGGTGAGGAGACGGCCCTGGGCGAGCTCTACGACCAGCTCGCGCCGATGGTGCACGGGCTGGCCGGGCGGATACTGGCCGACCAGGCCGCCGCCGCCCAGCTCACCCGGGAGATATTCGCCCACGTCTGGGAGCACCCCGAGGACTTCGACCCCGCCGAGGGTTCGCTCCGCTCCTGGATCGGCGCCCTGACCCACCGCCGCGCCGTGGAGCGGCTCCGGGTCCGGCGTGCGGCCGAGGCGTTGCCCGGCCACGGCGGTCACTCCGGTCACGACGGCTACGACGGCTACGACGGCCACGGCGGCCACGGCGGCCACGGCGGCCACGGCGACTACGACGACCGCGGCGGCGGTCGGAACGGCCACGGCCACGGCACCGACGCCGGGGACGACGCCCGCCCGGCCGGCCAGCCCGGCACCCACGACCGGGTCGAGGAGGAGATCCGCACCGTCGCCACCGCCGCCCGGATCCAGGTCGCCGTCGACTCCCTGCCGCAGACCCTGCGTGAGACCATCACGGTGACGTACTACGACGGCCGCACCTACCAGGAGACGGCCCGCCGGCTCGGCATCAGCGAACAGACCGCCAAGCAGCGGATGCGGCTCGGCCTGGAGCTGCTGGCCACCGAACTCGCCGCGGAGCGCGCCCGCCAGCGACGGGCCCGCCCGGGCGGCGACGACCGGCGGCAGGGCGGCTGCGGACACCGGCACGGGAACGGGGACGGGGACGGGGGCACGTGACGACCACCGAGGAGCAGCACGAGGCCCTGCGCTCGCTGCTCGGCGCCTGGGCCCTCGGCGCCTGCCCGCCGCACGAGGCCGCCGAACTGGAGCGCCACCTGCGGGCCTGTCCCGAGTGCGCCGACGAGGCCGCGCGGCTGCGCGAGGCGGCCGGCTGGCTCGCCGTCGACGAACCGCTCGACCAGCCCGGCCCGCTCCGCCAGCAGGTGCTCGACTGGTGCCTGGCCCGGCGCCCCGCCGAACTGCCCGTCCCGGCCTGGGGCGCGCCGTACGCGGCGGAGACGGCGAAGCTGGACGCGCTGCTGCGCGACCTGGGCCCGGAGGAGTGGCAGGAGGTGGCCGAACTCCCCTGGCACGGCGGCACCGAGTACCTGCGCCCGGCCGAGGTGCTCTGCCACCTCGCCGCCGTGGACGGCTTCCTGGCGGTCGCCCTCGGCATGCCCGACCCCGTCCCGGGCGGCCCCGCGCCGGTCGGCGGGCGCCGGGTGCCGCCGCAGGAGCATCGCCCCGACCCGCCGCGGGTGCCCGCCCAGGGCGGGCCGGGGGACGACGGCCGGCCGTGGGACGCCATCACCCGGCGGACCGCCCGGCTCGCCGCCGAACAGGCCGGGCAGCCGCCGCAGCGGGTCCGCGCCCGGTGGCGCCGGCACTGCCACGAGCTGGTCCGCACCGCCGCGCTGGCCCCGCACGGCAGCACGCCGGTCGACTACGGCTTCGCGACCGTCCCGCTGCGCGACGCCTTCGTCGACCGGGCCTTCGAGACCTTCGTCCACGGCGAGGACGTGGCCCGCGCCGTGGCGTACCCGTACGACCCGCCGGCCCCGCAGCACCTGCGGCAGATGGTCGACCTGGCGGTCCGGATGCTGCCGCTCGCGCTGGCGGGGCTGCGCGCCGCCCGCCCCGAGCACGCCGGGGCGCCCGCGGGCGCGCCGGACGGCGGCCGCCGGACCGGGCGGCAGCTCCGGCTGGTGATCGACGGGCCGGCGGCCGGCGAGTGGCTGGTACCGCTGGACGGCCCGGACGGCGGGCCGCCGGGCGGCGAGCCGGTGGCCTCGATGGTGCTGGACGGGCTGGAGTTCTGCCAGCTGGCCGCCGCGCACCGCGATCCGGACCGGCTGCCGGTGGGCGAGCACGGTGACCGGGCCGCGATCCGCGAGGTGCTCCACGCCATGCCGCTGCTGTCGCGCCCGTAGCGCGGCGCCCGCGGCCGGGGCCGGGGCCTCAAGCCCAGGCCCCACCACCGGCCGTCAGGCGTCAGGCGAAGACGACCGTGCGGCTGCCGTTGAGCAGCACGCGGTGCTCGCTGTGCCACTTCACCGCGCGGGCCAGCGCCTGGCACTCGACGTCCCGGCCGAGCGCGACCAGCTGGTCCGGGGTGACGTCGTGGGTCACCCGGGCCACCTCCTGCTCGATGATCGGGCCCTCGTCCAGGTCGGCGGTGACGTAGTGCGCCGTGGCGCCGATCAGCTTCACGCCGCGGGCGTGCGCCTGGTGGTACGGCTTGGCGCCCTTGAAGCTCGGCAGGAAGGAGTGGTGGATGTTGATCACCCGGCCGGACAGCGCCGTGCAGAGCTCGTCCGAGAGCACCTGCATGTAGCGGGCCAGCACGACCAGCTCGACGTTCTCCTTGGCGACCAGGTCCAGCAGCTGCTGCTCGGCCTCGGCCTTGGTGTCCCGGGTGACCGGGATGTGGTGGAACGGGATCCCGTAGCCCTCGGTGAGGTCCCGGAAGTCGGTGTGGTTGGAGACCACCGCGGCGATCTCCACCGGCAGCGCACCGATCCGGGTGCGGAACAGCAGGTCGTTCAGGCAGTGCCCGAACTTGCTGACCATCAGGACGATCCGCATCCGCTCCGCGGTCGGGTGGATCTGCCAGTCCATCCCGAACGAGGCCCCGATCGCGGCGAAGCTGGCCCGCAGCTTGTCGGCGGTGATCTCCTCGACGGCGGAGAAGTGCACCCGCATGAAGAACAGCCCGCTGTCCCGGTCACCGAACTGCTGGCTGTCGATGATGTTGCAGCCGGTCATGAAGAGGTAGCTGGAGACCGCGTGGACGATGCCCTGCTTGTCGGGGCAGGACAGCGTGAGGACGTACTGGGCGCTGGCCGTCTGCTGTTCCACGTGGGGGGTATCCCGTCCTGAGGTCGTGCCGTCGGTGAGTGGTCCAGCGTGTCACATCCTGGACGGCAGCCGCCCCGCTGCCCGTACTGCGGGACGGCCCGGCTCACCGCGGGACGTCAGGACGAGGTCAGGATCCGCAGCACGTCCAGCGAGCGCGGCGGGGCGTCCGGGTCCTCACCGTCGTTGGTCGCGAGCTTGACGTGCGCCTCGCGGGCGGCCCGGACCGCCTCCGGCCAGCCGTGGTGTCCGAGGTAGGCGGAGGCCGGGGCGTCGGCACCGACCTCGTGCAGGATCCGGACCACCCGGAGCACCGCGACGTCCACCACCGCGGCCTCGGCCGAGTCGCGGAAGATCGTCCCGACGTACTTCTCGGCCGACCAGCGGTCCAGCCAGGTGTCCTCCACCAGGCGGTAGACGGCGTCGGTCACGTCGCCGAAGCCCGCACGGCCGGACAACCAGGTCTCCTGCTGGAACCCGGGGTCGGACAGCATGTGGAGCGCCGAGCGGAGACGGGCTCGCCAGCGCCACCAGGGCAGGTCGTTGAGCGGCATGCCGCCCATCGTGCTGGAGCGGTGGCCCGGACGAGAAGGGTTTCGGGCAGACCGATACGAAGAATCTGTGCTGGCGGACATGGCTGACGATCGTACGTTCCCCCACCGTTCGTGCTCCACTCCGCATCTACACGCGTCCGACCCTGGATTTCGACTTCCGTTGGTGAACCGTTCGCCGAGCGGTCCTCTCGGCTTGCGGCACCGGGGCTTGGCTGTTCCCGGTGCGCCGCAGCAGCCTCAGGAGGGAAGACCGATGAGCAGCCGAAGGGGCCCGTCCCAGGATCACAGCACGATCACCGAGCGGCAGCGTCGCCGCCCGATCGCCGCAGTCGCCGCCGCCGCGGCCCTGTTCCCGACCCTCTTCTCGGCCTCCGCGTGCGGCGGACCGGCCGATGCCGCCACCAAGAGCGGTGACCTCACCGTCATGACCTGGGCACCGTCCGGCACGGGCAGCGCCGACCGGCCCGGCATGACCGCTCTCGCCGAGGCGATCGGCAAGGACATCAACACCAAGGGCGGCCTCAACGGCCGCACCATCCGGGTGCTCACCTGCAACGAGCACAACACCGCGGCCGGGGCCACGGCCTGCGCCCAGCAGGCGGTGGACGCCAAGGTGGTCGCCGTGATCGGGTCGTACAGCCAGTACGGCGACCGGTTCATGCCGCTCCTCGAGCGGGCCGGCATCCCGCTGATCGGCGGCTACGGGATCTCCCAGCCCGAGTTCAGCAGCCCGCTCTCGTACCCGGTGGCCGGCGGCATGCCGGCGCTGATCGGGGGCAGCGGCCGCCAGCTGGTGGAGGCCGGCTGCAAGAGCGTCTCGCTGGTCCGGCCGGACACCCCGGCCGGGGACAACCTGCTCGGCTACCTGGCCAACGCGCTCAAGCCGGCCGGGATCAAGCTGCTCGACGTGAAGGCACCGGAGCAGTCCTCCGACTACTCGGCGGTGATCCGCAAGGCGGTCGGCAAGGACGAGGCGGGCACCTGCATGACCTCCGCCCTGGCCGCCGAGCCGACCGGCAACCTGTTGGACTCCTTCCGCCGGGTGGGGCCGAAGAACACCAGGATCGCCTCGGTGATCGGCAGCGTGCAGCAGTCGGTGGTCGACTCGACGGGGGGCGACGGCGGTCCCCTCGCCGGCGCCTACGTGACCGGCTGGTTCCCGCCGGAGTCCGCCAGGATCTGGGACTCGCTCCGCGCGGTGGTCCGCAGCGACGCCGCCGGCGGCAAGGCCATCGACGTGGCCGACCCCGGGGTGCAGACCACCTGGGTCGGGTACGAGGTGTTCCGGCAGATCTCCGACCGGCTGAGCGCGGCCGGGCGGCCGGTCACCGCCAAGACGATCACCGCGCTGCTGGACGGCGGCGAGCAGGTGGACGTGGGCCTGACCCCGCCGCTGAACTGGGGCACCACCAACATGCTGCCGAGCACCGAGTCGCCCCGGCTGGTGAACACCTGGGTCACGTACCAGGTGGTCAAGGGCGGTCGGCTCGCCCTCCAGCAGCCAGGCTTCGTCGACGTGCGCTGGGTGCTCACCGGCGCCAGGCCGCCGGCCTGACGCCGTCGCCGGAGGGGTCGGCCCGGGTCACCGGTCCGGCCCCCCGGCGTTCCCCGGCCGGGCGGCCGGCCTCGGCGTTGCGCCCCGGGCGTCCCGCCCCGGCGTTCCCGGCCTTCCGGGCGGCGGCTCAGAGGTCGCCGTCGCCGCGGTTCGGCAGGCCGGTCTGGCCGGCGATCGTGTTCCAGAGGCCGGAGGCCTGCTTCTTCGCGGTGGTGGCCGAGCCGCTGGCCTGCACCGCGTTCTTGTAGTGCTGGTTGTCGGTCTTCTTGGGGTCGCAGCCGCCCTGCATGTCGCCGGCCCAGGCCGCGTACTCGTCGTCGGCGGTCGCCGAGGCCTGCCAGGCCGCATTGAGCTGCTCGACCAGCTGCGGGCCGCTCGGCAGCTTGTCCGTCTTCAGGGCGGCCAGCTTGGTCTGCAGCTCCCGGCGCTTGCCCGCGGCGTCGGTCAACGCCTGCTGGGACTCCGGCAGCTTGTCGCACCTCTGCACCGCGCCCACCGCGCCGATCACCGCCTGGCGGCTGTCGTTGGCGGTGCCCAGCAGGTCGGAGAGCGCCTGGGCCTGGGCCTTGACCTCCGGGCTGACGGACGGGGCCGCCGAGCCGGTCGCGGCCGGCGAACCGGTGGACGTGGCGCTGCCGGTGACCGCCGGGCCGGCCTTCTTCTCCGGGCCGGGCGCGTCGTCACCGCCGCTCATCAGGACGGCGACCAGGACGCCGGCCGCCACGCAGCCCGCCACCACACCGCCGACGACCAGCTTGGTGGACGAACGGCCACCGCCCCCGGAGCCGGACCGGGTCGCAAGGTCCTGGCCCGGGTACTCCGGCGCGGCCGGCTGGCCGTACCGGCCCTGCTGGGCGGGGTAGCCCTGACCGGGCTGCTGCGGGTAGCCGGGGGCCGGTGCGGCCTGCGGGTGGCCGGGCTGGGCCGGGTAGCCGCCGGCGGCCGGGTCCGCGGTGGGGTACGGCGGCAGGTACTGCGTGTCCGGGGCCGGCTCGGCCGGCACGCCCTGAGGGTAGCCGGCCTGCGGCGCCCCGCCCCACGGCGCGGCCTGGGCCGGCATGGCCTGGGTCGGCAGGGCGTGCGCGCCCTCGCCGAGGTACTCGGGCCGGCCGGACGGCGGCCCGGCCGGAGGCAGGTAGGACTGGCCGGTCGACGGCTGCTGCTGACCGGGCACGGCCTGGCCGTGGCCCTGCGGCTGGCCCGGCTGGCCCTGCGGCTGGCCGGGCTCGGGGCGGAACAGGTCGTCCAGGTTGAAGTCACCCGAGTTGGGGTACGAGCGGCGCTGGCTCAACGCGATTCCTCACCTGTGCACGACCGCGCGCTGACGGCGGACCACATCTCGTCGGTTCTTGGGAGCATCACAGTTCCTTGGACGTCACGCCCACGCTACCGGTTCACCGAACCGGGTGACCACGTGGGCGGTCCATCCCTCACCGGCCCCTCACCTGCGCGCCGACGCCCTGCTCGGGCGGACCGACCGGGCCGCCCGCTCAGGCGGCCTCCGCCTCCGCGCGGGCCTGGAACTCGCGGACCACCCGCTGTTCCCGGTAGGGCTCCAGCCGGCGCCGGAACTCGTCGAGGTACTCCACCCCCCGGTTCGACCGCAGCCCGCTGAGCAACCGGACCGCCTGGGCGCCCGTCTCGCAGGCCCGCTCCAGGTCGCGCTGCTGCAGCTGCGCCGTCGCGAGCAGCACGAGGTCCACCGCGCGGCGGCGCACCCGCGTCGGCGGGTGCAGGTCGAGCGCCCGCCGGGCGTAGTGCTCGGCCGGGCCGGCCTGCTCCAGGTCCCGGTGGCAGTGGGCCAGCTCGTCGGCGAGGTAGGCGTCGTCGAAGTGGGCGATCCAGTCCGGATCGTCCTCCGGACGCCGCCTCTCCATCGCCTCCAGCGCCTTGGCGGCCACCGCCTCGCACGACCGGGCGTCACCGAGCAGTGCGTGGCCGCGCGCCTCGGCGGCGTAGAACATCGCCATCGCCGTCGGGGTGGCGACCGAACGGGCTCCCTCCTGGGCGGCCCTGGCCAGTTGGGCGATCTCCCGCGGGTTGCCCAGGGTCGCGGCCAGGTGGCTCATCGAGGCGGCCAGCACGTAGCCGCCGTAGCCGCGGTCGTCCGCGGCCTGGGCGAGCCGCAGCGCCTGGATGTAGTAGCGCTGGGCCAGGCCGGGCTGACCGGTGTCCACCGCCATGTAGCCCGCCAGCTCGGTCAACCGGGCCACCGCCGCGAAGAGTTGCCGACCGGTCTCCTCCCGGTAGGCGCCGCCGAGCAGGCCGGAGACCACGCTGTTCAGGTAGTGCACCACCACCGGGCGGACGTGGCCGCTGCCGAAGCGGTGGTCGAGGTCGACCAGCATGGCCGTGGTCGCCTTGATCGCCGCCACGTCGGTCGGGCCGACCCGCGGACCGCCGGTGCGCGCGACCACCGGGTCGGGCGGGGTGATCAGCCAGTCCCGGCTGGGCTCGACCAGCGCGGAGGCCGCGACCGTCGCCCCGGTGAGGAAGTCCCGCCGGCCGACGTCGCTGCGCCAGAGCTCGCAGACCTGCTCCAGGGCGGCGCTCAGGGTCGGCGCGAACTGCAGCCCGATGCCGGAGCTGAGGTTCTTGCCGTCGGCCATGCCGATCTCCTCGACCGACACGCTCCGGCCGAGTTTGCGGCCCAGCGCCTCCGCGATCACCGCCGGCGCCTGCCCCCGCGGCTGCTGGCCGCGGAGCCAGCGCGCGACGGAGGTCTTGTCGTAGCGCAGGTCCAGGCCGTGTTCGGCGCCGCAGAGGTTGACTCTCCGCGCCAGACCGGCGTTGGAGCAGCTGGCCTCCTGGATCAGCTGCTGCAGACGCTCGTTGGGCTGTCGTGCGACAAGTGGTCTCGCGGCCATTGGGCTTCGCCTCCCCACACCCTCCGGTCCGGCCGGCGGGCGACGATTCTGCTGATCTGTTGCCGACTGTCCGACCGTCCAAGGAATCTGACACAAGGTTAGCGATCAGCGACGCCCCCGGGATACCCACGGTGACAATCCCCACCCCCCACGCGCCCGGGGAAATGCTCCCGTGCGCCCCCACTGCGCCCGCCACCGCACGCCACCCCCGCACCGGCTCGACCGCCTCACCGGTTCGGGTGACATTGCCACCGCGCGGCCGACCGGCCCGCACCGGCCCGTAACCAGCCTCACGCACGGTAGTTGAGCAGCGCGTGGAAGACATCCCAGATCCCCCCGACCAGGGCAGCGCCGGACTGCCCCCGCTGCTCATCGAAGCCGTCAGCTACGCCGAGAGCCGGCACTGGGAGGTCGCCCCGGGCGCCTGGCTCATCGACGGCGACGGACCGGCCCGGTGCTCGTGCGGCGACCTGCGGTGCCCGCTGCCCGGCGCGCACCCGATCGACGCGGACTGGGCGCGCAAGGCGAGCGCCGGCCCCGGCGCGGTGCGGCGCTGGTGGACGGAGCGGCCGGAGGCCTCGATCCTGCTGCCCACCGGGCGCTCGTTCGACGTCCTGGACGTCCCGGAGGTGGCCGGCTGCCTGGCGCTGGCCCGGATGGAGCGGATGGACCTCCAGCTCGGCCCGGTGGTGGCCGTCCCCGCCGCGCCCGGGCGGTCCGGCCGCCGGCTGCACTTCCTGGTGCTGCCGGGCGTGGCCGCCAAGGTGCCGGAGATGCTGCGCAGGCTCGGCTGGCCGCCCGGCCGGCTCGACCTGGTGGCCCGCGGCGAGGGCGACTGGACGGTGGCCCCGCCGTCCCGGGTCGGCCCGTCCGCCTTCGCCCAGTGGGCCCGCTCGCCGTCAGCGCTGAACCGCTGGCTGCCGGACGCCGCCGAGCTGATCAGCCCCCTCGCCTACGCGTGCGGGCGCGAGGCCCCCTCCCCCCGCCCCCAGGCGGCCCAGCCGGCGCCGGTGCACTGACCCGCCCCTTGACGCTCCTTCGGCCCCTCTCCGGGACCGCCCCTGGGCCGTTCGGGCCCCGCCCCCGGCCGTCCGGCCCCGGGAATCCGACGGTGATTCACCGTCCCGTGGACAGCCGCCCTGCGCCGATCGGGTGAGGGTGTGCCACGCGCGACACCCCGCGCGCGACTGACGGGCCTTGCCTCCCACCGGAGGCGGGGCCCGTCAGACGCATGTGCGGATAAGGCTTCGGTGTACCCGCTGGTCAACGGCGCAAGCCCCTCGTACGAGTGACAGCGCTCAAGGATTGCCATGATCTGCCGAGGGGAGGAATTCCACCGTGAGGGGACGCCGGAAGGGACGCTCGGACGGGGAAGCCGGGCGGGGCGGTCGGGAGGGAACGGAGGGGACGGGGGGAACGGAGGGGCCGTGGCACCGGCCGGGTTCGGGGAGGCCGGTGCCACGGAAGCGGGGGGGGGGGGAGGGACGGGAGGGAACGGGGTGGGAACGGGGTGGGAACGGCAGGGCCCGGTGCGCGGGGACGCACCGGGCCCTGTTCGCTGCGGCGGTGCCTGCCGCGAGGCCTGCGGAGAAGCCGGTCGGGCCATGCCCGGACCGGCTCGGTCGGAGCGGGCCGTCAGGCCTGCGCGACGAACACGTGCGCGGCGATGTCCTTGCCCAGCTCGGCCGCGTTGTCGCCGGTGCCCACCAGCACCCCGCCGACCCCGGGGGCGACCCGCACCGTCGAGCCCGGCCGGACGCCGGCCCGGCGCAGCGTGCGCATCAGCTCGCCGTCGGTCTGGATCGGCTCGCCGATCCGGCGGACCACCACGTCGGCGCCGTCCTCGCCCGGGCTCACCGAGTCCAGCGGCACGAGCGCGGCGTCGAAGCCCTCGCCCTCGGCCTTGGCGTCGCCCAGCTCGTCCAGGCCCGGGATCGGGTTGCCGTACGGGGACTGGGTGGGGTGGCCGAGCATGGCGAGCACCTTGCGCTCCACCGTCTCGCTCATCACGTGCTCCCAGCGGCAGGCCTCCTCGTGGACCTGCTCCCACTCCAGGCCGATGACGTCGACCAGCAGGCACTCGGCGATGCGGTGCTTGCGCATCACCCGCACCGCGAGCCGGCGACCCTCCTCGGTGAGTTCGAGGTGGCGGTCGCCCGCGACCTGGAGCAGCCCGTCGCGCTCCATCCGGCCGACCGTCTGGCTGACCGTGGGGCCGCTCTGTTCCAGGCGCTCGGCGATCCGGGCACGCATCGGAACGATGCCCTCCTCCTCCAGTTCCAGGATGGTGCGAAGGTACATCTCAGTGGTGTCGATCAGCCCAGACATCGCCGCTGGCTCCGTTCTTCGGTGTCCTCACCGCCAATTCTGACCTACCGCACCGACAACCGGGCCCGCCCAGGGGCTTCCGGGAAGGGTTTTCGTTCCTGTTGACAGCGGCACCGGTGAGACAGCACGGTGCTCGCCGTAGCTTTCTCCATCGGCGGTCTGGACCACCCCGGCCCGCCCCACCCGGCCGGCTCCCCCGCCGGCAGAGAGCGAAGGCACAGATGAGCGACCTGGTCGGCCGGTACTTCGACGCCGCGATCGCCCACCTCCAGCGGGTCCGCGCCGAGGAGGCCGAGACCATCGAGGCCGCGGGCGCGCTGCTGGCCGAGGCGGTCACCGAGGGGCGCCGGATCTTCACCTTCGGCTCCGGCCACTCCGCGCTGCCGGCCCAGGACGTGGTCTACCGGGCCGGCGGGCTGGTCCCGGTGAACCTGCTGAACGTCCCCGGGATGGCCGGGGTGACGGTGATGCCGGCGCCGCTTTCCAGTGCCCTGGAGCGGGTCTCCGGACTGGCCACCACTACCCTGGACCTCACCCCCGCCACCGCCGGCGACCTGCTCTTCGTCATCTCGCTCTCCGGCCGCCAGGTGATGCCGGTCGAGCTGGCCCGGTACGCCCGCGACCGCGGCCTGAAGGTGGTGGGGGTGACCTCGCTGGCCTACCCGGGCGAGGTCCCGTCGGCGCACCCGTCGGGCACCTACCTGAAGGACCACTGCGACGTCGTGCTGGACAGCAAGATCGCGGTCGGTGACGGCGAGCTGAGCCACCCGGCGGCCGAGACCTCCTTCGGCCCGGTCTCCACCGTCGTCACCAGTGCGCTGATGCAGGCCGTGGTGGCCTCGGCGGTCGGCCGGCTGGCCGACGCGGCGGCGGCCGGTGACGGCGCCGCCCCGCCGCTGTTCCGCTCCGGCAACGTGCCCGGCGGCACGGAGTGGAACGCCAAGCAGATGGCCGACAACGCGGACCGGATCTTCTACACCTACTGAGCCCCGCGCGGCCCGACCTGCTGAGCCCCGCACGGCCCGGGTGAGGTACGGGGCCGGGCCCGCGGGCCCCCGGGGGCCGGGGGCGCACGGCGCGCGGTCCGCGCCGACCCGCCCGGGCCCGCCGCCCGCCCCCGCAAGGCCGGAGCACCGCGATATGGGACAACCTGCGGCGGCTTCCCGGCCATTGCGGCCGGTCCGCGGCCGGACCAGGCGTACCGCGGCGGTGGGGCGGGCAGGAGAGCGGTGCGACCGGAGCGACGGGTGGGGGCCGAGGATGGCGTCGGGTGGGGAGCCGATGGGGAGGGTGCGGGAGCACGAGCTGCTGCCCGCACTGTTCTGGACGGCCGACTCGGCCTCGTTGCAGGGGCAGCGCCGGTCCGTCCTGCTCTCGGCCTGGGAACTGGTGCTGCTGGTCGCCGCGGCCGGGTTCGGCTCCGCCGACGGCGAGCCGTGGGCCTGGTCGGCCGCGGTGGCCTACCTCGGCGCGATCGGCCTCGCGGTGGTGATCAGCCGGCAGAACCCGCAGGGCCTCTGGTACGAGGGCCGGGCGGCCGCGGAGTCGGTGAAGACGCTCGCCTGGAAGTTCGCCGTCCGGGCCGACGCCTTCCAGCCGCCGCCGCGCACCCTGCCCGACGCCGAGGGGCTGTACAGCTTCCAGCTCGGCCGGGTGCTGAACGCCTTCCGGGGCAGCCGCGCGGTCGGCGCGGCCGCGGAGGGGCCCGACGCGCCGATCACCGCGGCGATGCGCGGCCTGCGCGACCAGCCGCTGGCGGTGCGCCGCGAGGTCTACCTGCGGGAGCGGATCCTGGTGCAGCACGACTGGTACCGCTCCAAGGCCCGGTACTGCGCCCGGGCCGGCTTCTGGACCGGCGTGCTCGGCGTGGTGCTGCCGGGGCTCGGCCTGGTGCTCGCGGTGCTGCGGGCGATGGGCGGCTTCGGCTACGACGCGCTCGGCACCGTCTCGGCGGTGGCCGCCTCGGTCACCGCCTGGGCCCAGCTGCGCCAGTACCGGCCGCTGGCCGCCGCCTACGGGCTGGCCGCGGACGAGCTGGAGCTGATCCGCGACCAGCTGGCCCGGCTCGACCTGGGCGCGGCGGACGCCGAGGAGGTCTGGGCCAGGCTGGCCCGGGACGCCGAGGACGCCGTCTCCCGCGAGCACACCACCTGGCAGGCCCGCCGGGAGGTCCGCGGGACCACGGACCGGGACCACTGACGGAGGACCGAACGACCGGGGCCGCCGACCGGAGCACCCCGGAGTACCGAGGAGGCCGCGCGTGACGTTACGGATGGTCAAGGCGGCGGACGGCCGCGCCCTCGCCGTCGAGACCGTGGGCGACCCGCGCGGCCGGCCGGTGTTCCTGCTGCACGGCACGCCCGGCAGCCGGGTCGGCCCGCACCCGCGCACCAGCGTCCTCTACCGCCTGGGCATCCGGCTGGTCTCCTTCGACCGGCCCGGCTACGGCGACTCGGCCCGGCTGCCCGGACGCCGGGTCAGCGCGGCCGCGGCCGACGTGCGGACCATCGCCGACGAGCTCGGCATCGACCGCTTCGCCGTCCTCGGCCGCTCGGGCGGCGGCCCGCACGCGCTGGCCTGCGCCGCGCTCCTGCCCGAGCGGGTCACCCGGGTCGCGCTGCTGGTCAGCCTGGCCCCCCGGAACGCGGCCGGCCTGGACTGGTACGGCGGGATGACGCCCCCCAACGTCCGGGCCTACCAGGAGGCCGAGCGCGGGCACGACCAGATCGCCGCCTCGATGCGGTTCCGCTCCGAGCAGATCAAGGCCGACCCGGTCCGGCTGCTCAAGGGCCTGCGGCCCGAACTCCCGGCCACCGACCGCGAGGTGGTCGCCGACACCGGGCTGCGCCGGATGCTGCAGAGCAACTACCGCGAGGCGTTCCGGCACGGCGCCGACGGCTGGATCGACGACGTCCTGGCCTTCACCGCCGACTGGGGCTTCAAGGTCCAGGACATCGCCGTGCCGAGCTGGCTCTGGCACGGCGCCGACGACCAGTTCTCACCGGTCGAGCACTCCCGCTGGCTGGCCGACCACATTCCCGGCGCCGCCCTCTACCTGGAGCCGGGCGCGGCCCACTTCGGCGCGTTCCGGGTGATGACC
>NZ_JAKNTA010000220.1 GCF_022288725.1 Kitasatospora sp. A2-31
CCGCGCGCAGCAGCTGCATGATCGCACGGCCGGTCTCGGAGTCGAGCTGGCCGGTGGGCTCGTCGGCGATGATCAGATCGGGCTCGTTGGCCAGGGCGCGGGCGATGGCGACGCGCTGCTGCTGCCCGCCGGAGAGTTCGCCGGGGCGCTGGTCGGCGTGGTCGGCGAGTCCGACCATGGCCAGCAGGGTGCGGGCCCGCTCCTCGCGCCGGGCGCTCGGAACCTTGCGCAGCCGCATCGGCACGCCGACGTTCTCGGCGGCGGTGAGGACGGGGATCAGGCCGAAGGACTGGAACACGAAGCCGATCCGGTCCCGGCGCATCGCCAGCCGGGCTTCCTCGTCCAGGCCGGCCAGCTCGGTGCCGTCCAGCGCGATGGTGCCGCCGGTCGGTTTGTCCAGGCCGCCGACCAGGTTGAGCAGCGTGGTCTTGCCGGAGCCCGACCGGCCCTTGAGTGCGGTCAGTTCACCCCGGCCGACGGAGAAGGAGACGCCGCGCAGCGCGTGCACGGCCCGCTCGCCGGTGCCGAAGCTGTGGCGGAGGTCGCTGACGGCCACCATCGGCACGGTCGTGGACGTGGTCACGGTACCGACCGGTTGCTGTGTCATGCGGGCGTCCCCCTGGCTCTCTGTCGGTTCTGCGGTTCTGCGGTTCAGCGGCTGGAGCGACGTCCTCGGCCTGCCGCACGGGCCGCCGTGAACGAGAATTGCATGACGTGTGCATGGCCCTTTGATGGCCTGTCACCTGGATATGCGCGCTCAATGAGAAGAATTTGCTCACCAGTTACATGATTCGCGCAAGTCCCTTCCGTTCCGAGTATGAATCTGACAGCATCGTCCGCTATCCGGTGATCAAGTGCCGGTGATCATCACTCCGGCTCGCGACGGGCGCTCATCCCCGGCCGGACCCCGTCGGGTCGGTCGGGCCGTTACGCGGAAGCCGGGGCGATTCGTCAGGGGGAGGAACGGGATGCTCGGCTTCGTCGTGCGCCGGTTGCGCGGGCGACTGCCGCTGGCCGGTGCCGTCCTGCTCACCGTGCTGATCACCACGGCGGTGCTCACCGCGCTGGTGGCGTTCAACCGCACGGTCGGGGAGGCCGGGCTGCGCCAGTCCCTGCAGGGGGGCGGCCACGCGCGGACCACGGTGCTGGTGACCGGCGAGCACGGTCTCGACAAGCGGTCGGCCGACGACGCGGCGGTCACCGCCTACGGCGGGGGGCCCTTTCGCGGGCCCCCCGCGCGGAGCGGCACCC
>NZ_JAKNTA010000221.1 GCF_022288725.1 Kitasatospora sp. A2-31
AGCTCCGCGGCCGGGCGGTCGGTGACGGTGAGCAGCGGGGCGGGCGGAGCGGCCAGCACCCGCTGGTACGGGACGCCGTCGTGCGCACCGAATACGGTGCGCAGGCTCTCGTGCCGCCCGACCACGTCGCCGAGGGCGCGTTCGAGGGCGGCGGCGTCGAGCGGGCCGGTCAGCCGCAGCGCGAGCGTGACGTTGTAGGTCGCGGCCGGCCCCTCGGCCTGGCCGAGGAACCAGAGCCGGCGCTGGGCGAAGGAGAGCGGCAGCCGCTCGGGCCGGGGCTCGGGGCGCAGTGCCGGGCGGGCCGGCCCGGTGGAGAGCCGGGCGGTGAGGGCGGCGACGGTCGGGGCCTGGAAGAGGTCGGCGATGGCCAGCTCGGCGCCGAGTTCGGCGCGGGCCCGGCCGACCAGCCGGGTGGCGAGCAGGGAGTGGCCGCCCAGCTCGAAGAAGTCGTCGTCGATGGTGATGCCCTCGATGCCGAGGATCTCGCCGAACAGCTCGCACAGGGCGCGCTCGCGCTCGTCGCGCGGGGGGCGGCCGGTCGAGTCTCCGCCGAGGTCGGGGGCGGGCAGGGCCCGGCGGTCGACCTTGCCGTTGGCGTTCAGCGGCAGCGCCGGCAGCACCACCACGGCGGCGGGGACCATGTAGCCGGGGAGTGTCCGGGCGGCGAACTGCCGCAGCTCGGCGGCGAGTCCGGGGTCGTCGTCCGCGGCCGCGCAGTAGCCGACCAACCGGGTGTCGCCGGGCCGGTCCTCGCGGGCGACGACGATGACCTGGCGGACTGCGGGGTGGCCGGAGAGCGCGGCCTCGATCTCGCCGAGCTCGATCCGGAAGCCGCGCACCTTCACCTGGCCGTCGATCCGGCCGAGGAACTCGATCGCGCCGTCCGCGCGGCGGCGCACCAGGTCGCCGGTGCGGTACATCCTCCCTCCTTGCCCGCCACCGGGCAGGAGGGGCCCACCTCCTTGCCCGCCACCGGGCAGGAGGGGCCCACCTCCTTGCCCGCCACCGGGCAGGAGGGGCCCGCCTCCTTGCCCGCCACCGGGCAGGAGGGGCCCACCTCCTTGCCCGCCACCGGGCAGGAGGGGCCCACCTCCTTGCCCGCCACCGGGCAGGAGGGGCCCACCTCCCGGCGCGTAGGGGTCGGCGACGAAGCGCTCGGCGGTCAGCCCGGGCCGGCGCCAGTAGCCGCGGGCCAGGCCCGCCCCGGCGACGTACAGCTCGCCGGGCACGCCGGGCGGCACCGGCCGCAG
>NZ_JAKNTA010000222.1 GCF_022288725.1 Kitasatospora sp. A2-31
CCCGCCGAGCCTGCCGCCGGAGCCACCGCGCCGGCGGCCGCCGGCAGCCACGCACCCGGCACCGCGCTCGCCGAGCTCGGCGCCTCCGGGATCACCGTCCGAGGGCGGCCCCTGGAGGACGCCCTCGGACCGGCGTACCGGCTCTTCACGGGCGGCGGGTAGCGGCGCCGCCCCGTTCCCTTTCCCTACCCGGCCGGTCCGGCCGCAGGCCCCGGTCCGGCCCTAGCCGGCCGTCACCGGGTAGTGGTCGGAGAGGTCGTTGTAGGTGTAGCTCCTGCCCCAGCTGCTCACCGTCCACGGCGCGCTGTGGAAGCGGACCACGGTGTTGGTGTAGTTCGCCGGCCGGGCGTGGTCGGTCCGGTAGAGGACGTAGTCCAGGTCCTCCTTGGGCTCGCCGGGGTACCGGTAGGCGGCGATCGAGTTGTCGACGGTGTCGAAGGAGTCGACCCAGCCGTTGCGGGTGTCGGCCGGCGCGACGCCCGCGTTGGCGAGCAGCGACGGGTACTCGGTGTCGTGCGAGTCGATGTTGAGGTCGCCCGCGATGACCACCGGCTCGGCGGCCGGGATGTTCTTGCCGTCGATGAACGACTTCATCGCCCTGAGCTGCGCCGCCCGCACGGCCGCCGGCTCGCCGGCGGAGCACCCGGTGTCGGTGGACTGCAGGTGGGTGCCGACCACGTGGGTGCGCACGCCGTTGACGTCCAGCACGGCGTAGACGAAGCCCTTGTTCGACCACCAGTCCGCCCCGCAGGCGTCCTTGAAGACGTACTGCTCCTTGCGCAGGATCGGCCACCTGCTGAGCAGCGTCACCCCGCCGTCCTCCGGCGTGGTGGAGCTGTAGCTGCCGCCGGTGGCGTCCCAGCCGCTGGTCGAGCGGCCGACCACCGGGGTGTGGTACGGGTAGGCGGCCGAGGCCTGCGAGGTGAGCAGGTCGGAGGCGGCGTTGTCGAAGGCCTCCTGGAGAACGACGACGTCCTGCCCCTGGAAGAAGTCCGCGGCGGCGATGGCCTTCGCGCGGTGGTCCTGGCCCCAGTTGGGGTAGAGGCTCTTGCTCATCAGGAAGACGTTGTACGTCAGCACCTTGAGTGCGGGCACCGAGCCGGCGGGCACGGTGGCGGCCGAGGCGGTGGGGGCGACGGCCAGCGGGGCGATCAGGCCCGCGGCGACGGCAGCGGCGGCGGCCAGGCGCGGGCCGCGGCGAAGCGGGGGGGGGGGTGGGATGCCCGCAGGGAACGCGCCTTGGGCCACG
>NZ_JAKNTA010000223.1 GCF_022288725.1 Kitasatospora sp. A2-31
CAGCCGCGACCCGAGGACTTCTGCGTCCGGCGCGAGACCGAGTCGAGCACGACCGCGGCGAGCAGCACCGCGCCGGTGATCATGTACTGGATGGCCTGCGCGGCGTGGACCATGTCCAGGCCGGTGGTGATCGACTGGATGACCAGGATGCCGAGCAGCGCCGACCAGGTCTTGCCGCGCCCGCCGAAGAGGCTGGTGCCGCCGATGACCGCGGCCGCGATGGCGCTCATCAGGACGTTGCCGCTGCCCAGCGCCTTGTCCGCGGAGCCCTGCTGCGAGGCGATGAACAGGCCGCCGAGGCCGGCCAGGCCGGCCGAGATCATGAAGACCGAGATGCGGACCCGGGCGACGTTGATGCCCGCCCGGCGCGCGGCCTCGATGCCGCCGCCGACCGCGAAGATCTTCCGGCCGTAGGAGGTACGGCGCAGCACGAAGTCGGTCAGCACGACCACGCCGAGCAGGATCACCAGGGGCAGCGGCAGGCCGCGGTCCTGGTTGAGCATGTAGGCGCCGACGAGGGCGAGCACCGCGAGGGCGCCGGTGCGCAGCGCGATCTCGCCGGTGGTGCGGCCCGGCAGCCCGGCGGCGGTGCGGCGGCAGGCCTCGATGAGCTGGCCCGTCAGGAAGACGCCGATCGCCAGGAGCGCCAGCACCCAGGCGAAGGCGACGTCGCCGTCGCCCAGGAAGTAGGTGTCCAGGTTGGCGACGACACCGTCGTTGATGTTGTTGATGGTGCCGAGCTTGCCGAGCACGTAGTCCTGGAGGCCGCTCCAGGCGAGCATGCCGGCCAGGGTGACGACGAATGCGGGCACGCCGATCTTGGCGAAGAAGAAGCCGTGCAGGGCGCCGATGGCCACCGCGGCGGCGATCGCGATCAGGATGGCGAGGCCTTCGTTCAGGCCTTCGCGCACGGCCAGCACGGAGGTGATCGCCGCGGTGACACCGGCGATGGAGCCCAGCGAGAGGTCGATCTCGCCGAGCAGCAGGACGAAGACCACACCGACGGCGATCAGGCCGGGGCCGGCGATCCACTTGGTGATGTTGGTCAGGTTGTCGGCCTGCAGGAAGTGGCCGGTGACGCTCTGGAAGATGACGGCGATCAGGATCAGGCCGATGACGACCGGCAGGGAGCCGAGGTCACCACTCTTGATCTTGCGGCGGAACTCGTCCACGTAGCCGGCGACGCCGCCCTGGCGCACCAGCAGGCGCGGGTCGACCGCCGGGGAGGCGGGGGGGGCGGGGGGGGCGG
>NZ_JAKNTA010000224.1 GCF_022288725.1 Kitasatospora sp. A2-31
CGCCTTCGGCTGCTCGACCTTCCCCGCCGAGCAGCTCGTCGAGGCCCACCACGTCGCCGAGAAGCGCGGCCTGCCGCGCTTCCGCACCGAGCAGCCGCCGTACTCGTTGCTCGCCCGGGGCATCGAACGGGACGTGCTGCCGGTCGTCCAGCGGCTCGGGATGGGCGCGCTGACGTGGAGTCCGCTCGCCTCCGGCTTCCTGACCGGCCGCTACCGCAAGAACCGCCCGATCGACCTCGCCACCGGCCGGGCCGCACTCCACCCGGCCCGCTTCGACCCCGCGCTCCCCGGCACGGCCGCCAAGCTGGACGCGGTCGAGGGGCTGACCGCGATCGCCGAGGACCTCGGCCGCACCCTGCCCGAGCTGGCGCTCGCCTTCCCGCTGGCGCACCCGGCCGTCACCTCGGTGATCATCGGCCCGCGCACCACCGAGCAGCTGGCGGCCGCGCTCGCGGGCGCCGACCTGGTCCTCGACGACGCGGTGCTCGACCGCATCGACGCCGTCGTCCCGCCCGGCACCAACGTCTACCACCCGGACGGCGTCTGGCAGCCGCCCGCCCTGACCGACCCGGCCCTGCGCCGCCGCCCGGTCACCGACCGCGCCGCCGGCGACCCGGTGGCCGGGGAGGCCGCGGCCGGCTGACGCCAAGAGGACGGCCGGACCGCCCGGCTGCGCCGCACTACTGACCACTACCGCCGGAGCAGGTCGACCACGCCCACGAGGTCCTCCGCCCCGCTGCCCTCGGCGAGCCGGCGCCGCATCAGCCGGAAGTACGGCTCCAGCAGCTCGGCGCTGACGCCCTGCTCCTCGGCGGTGCGCAGGAAGGTCGGCGTGCCCGCCACCTGCATGGCCAGGTTGGAGACCACACCGCTGGTGTAGTCGCCGCTCTCCAGCTGTTCGGCGGTCTTCGCCACCGACCCGGACATCGCGGTGAGCCAGGACGACAACAGCGGGGCCAGCTCGGTCGGCGCGACCTCCTCCTTCCCGATCAGCGCGAAGGCGTGCGCGACCCCGGCGAACATCCCGTACATCGCGCTCAGCAGCGCCACGTCGTACAGCGCCGCGAAGCCCGGGTCCTCGCCCACCCAGGTGGTGGCGGCCGGGACGGCCAGGGTCTCGCGGTGCTCGGCGAACAGCTCGGACGAGCCGCTGTAGAAGACGTACGGCCCCGCCGCCGGGACGCCGATCATCGGCGGAACGGCCATGATCCCGCCGTCGAGGTAGCGGGCGCC
>NZ_JAKNTA010000225.1 GCF_022288725.1 Kitasatospora sp. A2-31
GTCGTGCCAGCGGGGGCTGTGGCGCAGTTCGGTGAGGGCGGTGTGGCTGGGTGAGTCGAAGTTGCCGGGGACCTGGAGGGCGATGACGCCGCCGGGTGGGAGGGTGGCGGCCCAGCGGGGTAGCAGGTCGAGGTGGCCGGGGATCCATTGCAGGGTGGCGTTGGAGGCGATCAGGTCGGGGTGGGTGTCGGCGGGGTCGTAGTGGGTCGCGTCGGCGAGTTGGTAGTGGGCGGTGGGTTCGCCGGTCGTGCGGGCGGTGGTGAGCATGTCGGCGGAGTTGTCGATGCCGGTGAGGCGGGCGTGGGGCCAGCGTCGGCGGAGGAGGGCGGTGGAGTTGCCGGGTCCGCAGCCGATGTCGAGGACGGTGGGGGCGGGTTCGTGGGGGAGGGTGGGGACGCGGGTGAGGAGGTCGTGGAGGGGGCGGGTGCGTTCGTCGGCGTAGCGGAGGTACTGGTGGGGGTCCCAGACGGGGGTGTTCATGGTCCACCTCGCATGTATCTCGACGTCAAGATATCTGCTCGCACCTTCCACGTTACATTTCTCGATGTCAAGAGACTTCACATCGACACAACCCCCGATACACTGATCGCCATGGAGGACGAGGTCGACCGCCTGGTCGCAGCATGGCGCCGAGAGCGCCCCGACCTCGACGTGGAACCGCTTGAGGTGCTCAGCCGGGTGAGCCGACTCGCCCGGCACCTCGACCGTGCCCGCCGGACGGCCTTCGCCGAGCACGGTCTGGAGCCCTGGGAGTTCGACGTGCTGACGGCGCTGCGCCGGGCCGGCACCCCGTACCAGCTCTCCCCCGGCCAGCTGCTCACCCAGACCCTGGTCACGTCCGGCACGATGACCAACCGGATCGACCGCCTCACCGGCAAGGGTCTGGTCAAGCGGTTGCCCGACCCGGACGACCGGCGCGGTGTGCTGGTCCGGCTGACCGACGACGGCCGCGACCGGGCGGACCAGGCGCTCGCCGGCCTGCTCGCGCACGAGCGCGAGCTGCTCGCCCAGCTCACCGCCGCCCAGCAGGGCGAGCTCGCGGGGCTGCTCCGGCTGCTGGTCGCCCCCTTCGACAACATTCCGGGCTGATCCACGGCGCCCGGGGCGTGTGCGGGCGACGGCGCGCCGGGCAGGCGCGGCTCCGGCGACCGGGCCGGGGCCGGCCCCGCCCCGACCGCTGCCCGGCGTGGCTCAGAAGCCGTCCGGGTACGGGGTGCTGAGCGCGGG
>NZ_JAKNTA010000226.1 GCF_022288725.1 Kitasatospora sp. A2-31
CGCCCGCCGCGGCCAGGACGGCACCCCGACCGGTGCGGCAATCGTCGAGGCGGCCGTCGTCGCCGCGGCGATCGAGGCGGCCCGCAGCGGCGCCCAGCCCCAGCAGGCTCCCACCCGCCAGGCCACCGGCGAGTCCGCCCGCGCGGGAGACCTCCGCGCCGAGGCCCTGTGGCTACGCTCGGTCTCCCAGCAGTACGCGACCTCCGACATCGTCCGCACCGCCGTGGCCGTCCAGCGGCAAGCGGCGCCCACTGCGACTGCGGCATAGGGAACGACCATGGCCTCTCCCTTCGCCGACCCGGCGTTCTACGCCGACCGCTACCCCACCTACTCCGCCTTGCGGACCTCCTCCCCGGTCCTGCAGGTGTCCTTGGACGGCGGGGCCTCCACCTCGGCCGTCGTCACCGGCTACGACGAGGCTCGGAAGGCGTTCACCGCACCGCTGTCCAAGGACGCCGGCGCCTACTTCGCGGACAGGCCCTCGGGACGGTCGCTCCACCCCGCCATCGCCCGCACCATGCTCACCGTCGACCCGCCCGAACACACCCGGCTGCGCCGGCTGCTGACGAGGGCGTTCACCCCGGCCCGGGTGGACGGGCTGCGCCCGTACATCCGCGCTCTCGCCGAGCAGCTGGTCGGGAACTGGGAGGGCGGCACCGAGGTCGACCTCGTCGAGGAGCTGGCGGGCCCGCTGCCGGTCACCGTCATCTGCCAGCTCCTCGGCGTACCGACGACCGACAGGGACTCGATCAGGGCCTGGTCAACCGACCTGTTCGCCACCGGCGACCACCAGCGGATCGACGCGGCCTCCCACGCCCTGGCCGGATACATGGCCGGGCTGATCGAGGCCAAGCGCGCCCACCCGGACCGCTCGCTGCTCTCCGACCTGATCTCGGTCCACGACCAGGACGAGAACCGGCTCAGCGAGGACGAGCTGCTCTCGCTCGCCGTGCTGCTCCTGGTCGCCGGCCACGAGACCACCACTGCGGCGATCGGCAACTCCGTGCTGGCGCTTCTCCAGCACCCCGCCGAACTGGAGCATCTGCGCACCAGCCCGCACTGCATCGCCGACGCCGTCGACGAGCTGCTGCGGTACGACTCCCCGGTCAGCATCGCCACGTGGCGATGGGCACCCGAGGATGTCGAACTCGCCGAGGCCACCGTGCCCGCCGGCAGCCCGGTCTTCGTGTGCCCGGGCGCGGCCAACCGCGACCCGGCGAAGTTCC
>NZ_JAKNTA010000227.1 GCF_022288725.1 Kitasatospora sp. A2-31
CCTCGTCGGCGGCCTGTACTGCTGGCTCCACGAAGACCGCCTCTACCTCTGGGCGTCCGGCATCGACTACCAGCACCCCTTCAGCCGCCTGGCCTACACCTGGCTGATGACCGAGGCACCCCGCTGGGCCATGGAGCAGGGCGCCCGACACATCGACGCCGGGCGGGCCAACTACCAGGCGAAGAAACGCCTCGGGTACCAGCCGCACGTCCTGCGCACCGTCGTGCACCTGCCCGCCCCCGACCCCGCCACCGCGAAGGCGCTCGCCGCCCTCTCCCGCAGCCTCGGCGAACAGGCCCTGCACCACCACCCCACCCTGCCCTGGTGACACCTGCCCCGTCCCCGCCCGCCTTCGGAAGGACCCCCCTGACCAGCACCATCCCCACGCTCCTGCTCGTATCCGCCGGCGACGAGCAGTACAGGCGCTACGCGCTGGAGCAGATCGCCGCCCGCCACCGCGTCGTCCTCCTCAGCCCGAGCGAGCCGACCTGGGAAACGCCCTACATCCACGGACACGAAGTCGCCGACACCAGCGACCCGGACGCCAGCCTCGCCGCCGCCGAGCGCCTCGCCGCCGACCACCACATCAAGGGTGTCCTGACCTGGGACGAGTTCGCCCAGCACACCGCAGCCCCCCCCCGGCCGGTCCGCCACGTCCGGGACCCCCACCGCCCCCGCCCACCCCTGCCGCGACAAGGCGGCCAGCCGTGCCGCGTTCGCCGCCTTCAACGTCCCCTCCGCCGCCAGCGTCCGCGCCGACACCCCTGACCAGGCCCGCGCCGCCGCAGCCACGATCGGGTACCCCGTCGTCCTCAAGCCCGCTGCGGCGGCCGGCAGCATCGGCGTCAGCCTCGCCGCCACCCCCAAGGACCTCACGGCGGCGTTCGACCTCGCCGACCAGGCGGCAGGCGACTACGAGCACGCCACCGGCTGGTGCGGCGTCCTGGTCGAGGAGTACCTCGACGGCCCGGAGATCAGCGTGGAGTGCGTCACCGTCCGCGGCGCTACCACCCCGGTCGCCGTCACCCGCAAGCGCCTCGGCCCGCCGCCCTACTTCGAGGAGACCGGCCACAGCGTCGAAGCCGGCGACCCGCTCCTCGCCCTCGTCGGCCCCGTCGCTGTCCAGGCCCTCCACGCGGTCGGCTACGCCAACGGCGTCTCCCACGTCGAGATGCGCCTGACCGCCAGCGGCCCGCACCTGATCGAGGTGAACGGCCG
>NZ_JAKNTA010000228.1 GCF_022288725.1 Kitasatospora sp. A2-31
GGGGTGATCAGCGCCGGGATCATCCCGAAGGCCCACCAGCGGCCGTGCCGCGCCACCCACTTCTGGCCCTTGACCAGGTACCCCGTCCCCGCCACAAGATCTCGCATAGGGGGAAGGGTAGGGGCTGGCCGTCGGCAGGTCATGTCGGCGCCGTCGCAGTCCGGTGACCGGCCGCGCGGCAGCGCGCGCAAGCGCGTGTACCGAGCCGAAACGCCGCACCGGGCCGGGAAACGCCGCACCGGGCCCGGGAGCCTCCGCAACGGCTCCCGGGCCCGGCGTTCGCGGCCGGTGTGCCCCGGATCAGGCAGCCGGTTCCACCGCCGCGGCCCGCCGCCGCCGGCCCACCACGGCCGACGCCGCCAGCACGATCGCTGCGGCGACCAGCGACAGGTACATCTGCTTGCGCCCGTCGGCGTCGGTGAACATGTAGGCCACCACGAAGCCGATCATGCCGATCGCGGTCCAGGTGAGGTAGGGGTACAGCCACATCCGGACGGTCAGCCGCTCCGGCGTCTCACGCTCGATGATCTTGCGCATCCGCAGCTGGGAGAAGCAGATCACCAGCCAGACGAAGAGCGCGACGGCGCCCGAGGAGTTGAGCAGGAAGGAGAAGACGGTGTCGGGGGAGGTGTAGTTGAAGAAGACGGCGATGAAGCCGAACACCACCGAGCACAGGATCGCGACCCGCGGCACGCCGCGGTCGGTCACCGAGGCGAAAACCTTGGGGGCGTCGCCGCGCTGGCCGAGCGAGAAGGCCATCCGGGAGGCGGTGTACATCCCGGAGTTGAGGCAGGAGAGCACGGCGGTCAGGACGATGACGTCCATCACCTGGCCGGCGCCGGGGATGCCGATGTGCTCCAGCACGGCGACGTACGGGCTGCCCTTGACGGCCTCGGAGTCCCACGGCAGCAGGGTGACCACGAGCAGGATGGAGCCCAGGTAGAAGACGCCGATGCGCCAGATCACGCTGTTGGTCGCCTTGCTGACCGCCTTCTCCGGGTCCTCCGACTCGCCGGCGGCCAGGGTGACGATCTCACTGCCCATGAAGGCGAAGACGACCGTGAGCATGCCGGTGAAGACCGCGCCCATGCCGTGCGGGAGGAAGCCGCCGTGGCCGACCAGGTTCTCGGTGCCCACCGCCTGGGTGTCGGGCAGCAGGCCGAACGCGGCCAGGGTGCCGATCACCAGGAAGGCGGCGATCGCCACCACCTTGA
>NZ_JAKNTA010000229.1 GCF_022288725.1 Kitasatospora sp. A2-31
CGGGGTTCGCCCGCTCGCCTGCGGCCAAGCTCGGGGCGGGGTTCGCCCGCTCGCCTGTCACCGACCCCGGGTGGGGTTCGCCCGCTCGTGCCGTGTGTCGCAACCCGCGCTGAACAGGGGCAAAGCGGACGGGGAGGGGCCCGCGCGATAGCCTGGACGACGATTGACGGGGCCGCGCTCACCGAGGGCGGGGCGCCCACCAGCGCCCGGGCGCGCCCCGGGCGGCCGACGAAGCGAGGGGTAGCCCAGCCGTGCGCATTGCCAGGTTTTCCGTCCGGGAAGGGAGCCCTGCCGCCGGCAGCGTCTCCTTCGGCGTGGTCGAGGGCGATCCCGCCCAGCCCGAGTCTCTGGTCGTCCACGCGCTGGCCGGCCACCCGTTCGGTCAGCCCCAGCCGACCGGCGAGAGCTACCGCCTCCAGGACGTCCGGCTGCTCAGCCCGATGCTGCCCAACAAGATCGTGGCGGCGGGCCGCAACTACGCGGCGCACGCGGCGGAGCTCGGCAACGACGTCCCCGACGTCCCGCTGACCTTCTTCAAGCCGTCCACCGCGGTGATCGGCCCGACCGAGTCGATCGCCTACCCGCCGTTCTCCTCGGACGTCCACCACGAGGCCGAACTGGCCGTGGTGATCGGCCGGATGTGCCGCGAGGTGCCGCTGGACCGGGTGCCCGAGGTGATCCTCGGCTACACCTGCGCCAACGACGTCACCGCGCGCGACGTCCAGCAGCGCGAGGGCCAGTGGGCCCGGGCCAAGGGCTTCGACACGGCGTGCCCGCTCGGCCCGTGGATCGAGACCGACCTCGACCCGGCCGACCTCGCCGTCACCTGCACCGTCAACGGCGAGCTGCGGCAGACCGGGCGGACCTCCCTGATGATCCGCTCGGTGGCCGAGCTGATCGTCCACATCTCCGAGGCCATGACGCTGCTGCCCGGCGACGTCATCCTCACCGGCACACCCGCAGGGGTGGGCCCGCTCAACGTCGGCGACGAGGTCGCCGTCTCCATCGAAGGCATCGGCACTCTCACCAACAAGGTGATCAAGCGTGGCTAACACTGACCCGAGCGTTCGGGTTCGCTTCTGTCCGTCCCCGACCGGGAACCCGCACGTGGGCCTGGTCCGGACCGCCCTCTTCAACTGGGCCTTCGCCCGCCACAACGGCGGCACGCTGGTCTTCCGGATCGAGGACACGGACTCCGCCCGCGACTCCGA
>NZ_JAKNTA010000023.1:0-43477 GCF_022288725.1 Kitasatospora sp. A2-31
GGCTCACCCCCCTCTACCCGACGGCCCTGTCCCTCGACTTCCTGACCGGCCCGGCCCGTGCGCACCTCGCGGGCGGGACCCTGGCCCGGGCACTCGCGCCGACGCGCGAGGCGGTGCGCCGCTACGTACCGGACGGGGCCTTCGAGTCGGCGCTGCTGCTGCGTTGCCGGCTCACTCTGGGGATCGTCCCACCGCGTGACGCGCTGGGTGAGTTGATGGACCGTCAGGAGCGTGACGGCTCCTGGCCGGCGTCGGCCCATCTGCGGCTGACCACACCGGCCGTCCACCGGCCGTGGGCCGTCGCCGACGCCGGCCCCGTCCACCTCGACCACCACCGGGTCTTCACCACGGCAACAGCCCTGGCCGCCCTCGCCGCGGCCGCGAGCGGCGACCGGCGTATTCGCTGAGCCGCCGTGTCGTCCGGGTGCCCGCCGGCGGGACCAGGGACGGGCGGGGCTTTCGGCCGACGCGGGAGAACATCCGAGAATCGGTCGCTCGCTTCGGCGTCACCCGGGGCGTCCTGGTGCCGCGCCAGAGAATGTGTTTGCCCTGTTACGTTGTCAGGCGGGGCAGGCTCCAGGGCACGGGCGGCGCGGCGAGGAAGAGGTTCCCTAACGTGACGCTACTGTGGTGAGGGTGGCGGGAATCAAAGCCGACCGGTGGTCCGAGTCCATGTCGGCGGCCTATGAGCAGTACCTCGTGCCGGTGGTCTTCCGGCCTTTCGCCCGGGACCTGGCTGCCAGGGCGGCGGCACTCCGCCCTCGGCGAGTCCTCGAACTGGCTGCAGGGACCGGAGTCTTCACGTCTGCCCTGCTCGCGGCGGCACCGTCGGCCAAGGTGACGGCCACCGACCTGAACGAGGCCATGGTCGCTCTCGGGGCGGCTCGGTCCCCGGGCGCAGTATGGCGGCAGGCCGACGCGCAGCGGCTGCCGTTCCCGGACGAAGGCTTCGACCTGGTGGCCTGCCAGTTTGGTGTGATGTTCTTTCCTGACCGCATCGGGGCCTTCAACGAGGTCCGCCGGGTCCTCTCTCCGGGCGGCAGGTTCCTGTTCAATACCTGGGGCTCGCTTGGGGCGCACGCCTTCGAAGTCGCGCTGCAGGCCGGGCTGGAGCGGGCCCTTCCGGTCGACCCGCCGCAGTTCTTCCGGACGGTTCCGCACGGCTACGCCGACCCCGCTGTCGTGGCCGCCGATCTGGCGGCCGCCGGGTTCGCCGTCGAGGAGGAGCAGGAGCTGACACTTCAGGGCCGGGCTGCGTCGATCGCCGACCTTGCCGCCGGGTACCTCACCGGAACACCGGTGCGCGAGGCCGTTGAGGAGCGCGGCGACGGTCCGGCCGTCCGCGCCACCGTCATCGAGGAGATGATGGCCCGGCTGGGTCCGGGGCCGGTCACCGCCCCGATGACGGCGTACGTCTTCCGCGCTGCGGCCTGAACCGCGGCCCGCGCCGCCGCCAAGGATCGGGAGTAAGTCGATCTCGACGGGGTGCGCCCCCCGGAGGCCATGCTCAGCAGGCGACGTTGGCCCTGGCCGCGACATTGCGTAGCCGTTCATCGGGCTGCATGTCTGCATCCGGGTGGCGCGGGTGCCCGGGCCGCAGTGGTGATTCGAAGGTGGACGCCGCTCGGGTCCTGCTGCCGGCGGAGCGCCCGTACCCGGTCGCCGCGGCCGCAGTGGCCCAACTGCGGGCGGCGGCCGGGCGGTACCCGGACGCGCGGGACATTCGTCGCGTTCAGCGCTTGTGGCCGTTGCCGTGTCCGTCGGGATGCAGGACCACCTTGGTCCAGCCCTCGTCACGGGCGTCGAAGTGCTCGTACGCGGTGGGGGCCTCGTCCAGGCTGAGTTCGTGGGAGACGACGAAGCTCGGCGTCGCCTTCCCGCCGGCGATCAGGTCCCGCAGCGCCCGGTTGTACTTCTTCACCGGTGCCTGCCCGGTCCCCATGCGCTGGCCCTTGAACCACATCATCCCGAAGTCGATCGGGACCTTGCCCTGCGCCTCCAACTCTCCCTGGGCCTCCGCGCCGCCGGGGTCCTCGGGCAGGAACACGCCCACCACGCCGATGTCGCCCGTGAACCTGACCGAGTCGATCAGCCCGTTGAGGGTGAGGCTGGCATCCTCCTCCCCCTGGGGGTCGTGCGCCTGGTAGCCGACGCATTCACAGCCGTTGTCGGCACCGAGACCGAGGGTGGCCTCCTTGACGACCTCCGCCGGGTCCTGCTCGGCGGTGTTGATCGCGATGGCCCCGATCTCCTCCGCCTTGCGCAGCCGGTCGCCCTGGTGGTCGGCCACCCAGACACGGCCGGCACCCCTGAGGAGGGCCGAGTAGGCCGCCATCAGCCCGACGGGACCGGCTCCGAAGATGATCGTCTGGTCACCCGGCTTGACCTGAGCCATCTCGGTGGCGTGGTAGCCGGTGGGGAAGATGTCGGCGAGCATCACGTAGTCGGTCTGCCGTTCGGCGGCGTCCTCGCCCAGACGCAGGGCGTTGAAGTCGCCGTAGGGCACGCGCAGCAGTTCCGCCTGGCCGCCCTGGTAGGGACCCATGTCGGCGAATCCGTAGGCGGCTCCCGCAAGGGCGGGTTCGGGCTGCATGGTCAGGCAGTAGTTGGTCAGCCCCCGCTCGCACTGCTTGCAGAAGCCGCAGGCGATGTTGAAGGGCAGGACCACGTAATCGCCGACCTGGACCTTACGGACGGCCGAGCCGACCTCCACGACCTGGCCCATGTTCTCGTGGCCCAACGTCCTGCCGGTCTCGAACGAGGTGCGGCCCTCGTACATGTGCAGGTCCGAGCCGCAGATGTTGGTGGTGGTGATCTTGACGATGATGTCGCAGGGATGTTCGATCTCCGCGTCCGGCACGTCCTGCACTGTGACCGTCCACGGTCCTTCGTATACCGCTGCTTTCATGAGGACTTCCCTCTTGCCGTTGCATGACTGCGGTACGGCGGTGATGAGACGGCGCAAGGGTCCGCCTCGCGAAGTCGGCACGACGTCGTCCGTGCCTCCGGCGCGCCTCTACGGACCGTTCACCCGGATCGGGTGGAACGGGGGCGCCGCCACCGGCCCGCCGGGCCCAGCTTCGGCGCTCCGGCGGCGTGCCAAGCGACTTCCCGCCGGTCTGGACGCGAAACAACCACTCACCGATGGACGGGCGGCCGGATGGACGACGCGGACGACGCGGACGACGTGGACGACGCGGGCGACGCGGACGACGCGCACCTCGGCACCGCGCCCGCGAGCGGGGGCGCCCGCCCCGCGTGACGCCCGGCCGGGGTCACTCGATGGGGGTGCTTCGGCGGGCGGGGGCGGGCCGGGTGGCAGAGGCTGACGTGGACGGTGACCGCGTTGGTGAGGGTGGTGCCCCGGTGAGGGTGGTCGTTGATCTCAATCGTTGCCAGGGGTACGCACAGTGCGCGTTCCTGGCGCCCGACGTCTTCCGGATGCACGGGGACGAGGCGCTGCTCTACGTCCCGCAGGCCGGCGCCGAGCAGCGGGAGCGGCTCGCGCAGGCGGTCGCGGCCTGCCCGGTGCAGGCGATCCTGGTCGACGACGGGCAGGACGGGCGGCGCACGCTGCCCGCCGGCGCGCTCGCCGACGGCACCGGCGGCCACGGGGATGGTGGGCGGTGAACCGGGACGGCTGGCTGGAGCAATTGCGGCGCGAGGGCCGCATCGTGATCGTGGGCGCCTCCCTGGCCGGGCTGCGGGCGGCGGAGACGCTGCGGGACGGCGGCTTCACGGGGTCGCTGACGGTGGTCGGCGACGAGCCGTACGGCCCGTACGACCGGCCGCCGCTGTCCAAGCAGGTGCTGCTGGGCCTGGCGTCCGCCGAGCAGACCGCGCTGCCGCGCCGGCGGAAGGTGGACGCGCACTGGCGGCTGGGCAACGCGGCGACCGGGCTGGACATGGCCGCGCACCGGGTGCGGCTGGCCGACGGCGACGAGGTGGAGTACGACCGGCTGCTGATCGCGACCGGGGTGCGGGCCCGCCCCTGGCCGTTCGAGGCGCAGGCCGCCCTGGACGGCGTGTTCGTGCTGCGCGGGCGCGACGACGCGGCCGCGCTGGAGCGCCGGCTGCAGGCGGGGCCGCGCCGGGTGCTGGTGATCGGGGCCGGGTTCACCGGTTCGGAGATCGCCTCCGCGTGCCGGGAGCGCGGCCTGCCCGTCACCGTCGCCGAGCGCGGGTCGGCGCCGCTGGTGGGCGCGCTGGGCGGGGTGATCGGCGAGGTGGCGTCGCGGATGCACCTCGACGCCGGGGTCGACCTGCGGTGCTCGGTCACCGTCACGGCCCTGGAGGGGGACGCGTCGGGCCGGGTCCGCTCCGCGGCCCTGTCGGACGGCACGACCGTGGAGGCGGACGTCGTGGTCGTCTCGCTCGGGGCGATCCGCAACACCGACTGGCTCGCCGGTTCGGGGCTGGGCGCCGGCCCGCGCGGGATCGCCTGCGACGCCGGCTGCCGGGCGTTCGACGTGCGCGGCATCGTCACCGACGACGTGTTCGTGGCCGGGGACGTGGCGCGTTCGCCGCACCCGCTGTTCGGCTACCAGTTCCTCTCCCTGGAGCACTGGGGCAACGCCGTCGCGCAGGCGGAGATCGCCGCGCACAACATGATCAGCACCGCGTCGCAGCGGCTGCCGCACCTGTGGGTGCCGGCGTTCTGGTCCTCCCAGTTCGGGGTGAACATCAAGTCGGTCGGGGTGCCGTCGATGGGCGAGGAGATCGTGGTCACCCAGGGGTCGCTCGCCGAGCGGCGCTTCACCGCCGTGTACGGGCACCAGGGGCGGGTGATCGGCGCGGTCACCTTCGACCACGGCCGCTGGCTCCAGTTCTACGAGGACCTGATCGAACGCACCGCGCCGTTCCCGCCCGCGTTCCCGACCATGGACCGGCCCCGGGAGGGCGGCGAGCCGCGGCCGGCCGGCTTCCCCGACCCGTCCGTGCCCACGCACGGCCCCACGGTCACCGTCAGCGGCTACTCCCCGGCCGACCGGACCGTGGGCTTCACCCCCGGCCGGGCCTGACCGGCGTGCCCGGCGCCCACGCGACGCACCCAGCCCACGGCGCACCCGCCCACGCGGCGCACCCGGCCCCCGCGGCGCACCCGGCGACCAGCGCCCACGCGGAGCGCGGGGTGCCCCACGAACCCGAGGACCCCCGATGACCGACCTCACGCTGCTGCAGCAGATCACCGACTACTCCAACCGCCACGACCCGTACCCCCTGTACGCGCGGCTGCGCGAGAAGCCGGTCCACCACGACGAGACCGGCCCGTACGTGATCGGCGGCTACCACGCGGTGCGCGCGCTGCTGCACGATCCGCGGATCAGCTCCGAGCGCCGCAACCGGACGGCGACCACGGAGCTGCCCGGGCAGGAGGACGGCGACGAGGGCGGCACGCTGCCGCCCAACTTCCTGCGCCTGGACCCGCCCGAGCACGACCGGCTGCGGGCCATCACCAACCGGCCCTTCGGCCCCCCGCACAGCCCCCACCGCATCGACGGCATGCGCGGCGAGCTGCAGACCATCGTCACCGACCTGACCGACGCCCTGGACGGCGACGAGATCGACCTCGTCGAGCGCTTCTCCTACCCGTTCCCGGTGACCGTGATCTGCCGCCTGCTGGGCGTCCCCCGCGAGGACGAGAGCCGCTTCCACGGCTGGGCCGACACCCTCGTCGCAACCCTCGACCCCCAGCCCGGCCAGGACGTCACCGAGCGCGACCGCATCGCCCAACAGGCCCGGATCGAGCTCGGCCTCTACCTCAACGGCCTGATCGAGGAACGCCGCAAGTCGCCCGGCGACGACATGCTCTCCCAACTCGCTTCCGGCGACGCCCCCGAGAGCCGGATGAGCAACATGGAGGTGCTCAGCACCGCCGCGCTGCTGCTCATCGCCGGCCACGAGACGACCGTCAACCTGATCACCAACGGCATGCTCACCCTGCTGCGCCACCCGCAGGTGCTGGAGCGGCTGCGTGCCGACGCGCGGCTGGCGGTGCCGCTGGTGGAGGAACTGCTGCGGTACGAGCCGCCGGTGCAGATGCTGCCCAACCGCACGCCGATCACCGACATCGAGTTCGCCGGCACGACCATCCCCAAGGGGTCCTCGATCTGGCTGATGCTGGCCGCCGCCAACCGGGACCCGAAGCGGTTCGCGGACCCGGACCGCTTCGACCCGGACCGGGTGGACATCCAGCACCTGGGTCTGGGCAGCGGCATCCACAGCTGTTTCGGGGCGCCGCTGGCCCGGCTGGAGGCGCAGCTGGCGCTGTCCGAGCTGGCCCGCCGGCTGGAGCGGCCGCGGCTGGTGGAGGATCCGCCGCCGTACCGCACCAACGCGGTGCTACGCGGGCCCCGGCAGCTGCGGATCGCGATCGACGGCGTGCGGCCGTAGGCGCCGGCGGCCTGGGCGGCCGGGCCGCCGGGCCGGTGGGCCGGTGGGCCGGTGGGCCGGTGGGCCGGTGGGCCTGCCCTGGGGCTGTTCGCCGGCGCTGCGACTGATTTTGACCGTGCGTCAGGCACGGTGAGGCGGTGGGCCAGGGGGCGGGCCGTGGCGCCCGGTCGGGGGTGACGGCGGTCAGGACCGCGGAGGCGCGGACGGGGGGTCCGCCGCTTCGACGGCCTTGACCATGGGGGCCAGCTCGGGGTTGCGGGCGGCGTCGTCGAGCGCCTCCCGCAGGGCGGCGTCGTTGGTGGGCCGGGCCTGCTCCAGCAGCTCCAGGCCCGCCGGGCTCACGTCGGTGTAGATGCCGCGGCGGTCGGTGGGGCACAGGTAGCGGGCGAGCAGGCCGCGGTCCTCCAGGCGGGTGACCAGGCGGGTGGTGGCGCTCTTGCTGAGGACGACCGCGTCGGCGACCTGGTTCATCTGCAGGTGCCCGCCCACGCCGTCGTGCTGGCGGCTGAGCACGTCGAGCAGCGAGTACTCGCGCACGCTCAGGTCGTGCCGGGACTGCAGGGCCCGCTCGATGTGCGCCTCGATCCGGCCGTGCAGGAGGGAGAGGGCGGCCCAGCCGTTGGCGAGGGCGGTCAGCGCGGGATCCGTGGCGGCCATGGGCGCGGGCCTCCTTCCGGGGACGACGTCGGGACGGCAGGAGTCCAGGATACGCCCAATCCAGAAATAACCGCGGTGGACAATATGGAGCGCATGCAACTATTGTCGAAGCACGTAAGACGCAGTAGCAATCGTATGGAAGGTCGCGTCATGCCCCTCGCGCTCCTCGCCCTGGCCATCGGAGCCTTCGGGATCGGCACCACCGAGTTCGTCATCATGGGCCTGCTGCCCGAGATCGCCGGCGACTACGGCGTGTCCATCCCCAGCGCCGGTCTCCTCGTCACCGGCTACGCCGTCGGCGTCGTCCTCGGCGCGCCGCTGATGACCGTGCTCGGCACCAGAATCGGCCGCAAGACGATGCTGATGCTGCTGATGGGCCTGTTCACCGTCGGCAACCTGCTCTCCGCGCTCGCCCCGAGCCTCGGCGTGATGCTCGCCGGGCGCATCGTGGCCTCACTCGCCCACGGCGCGTTCTTCGGCATCGGTTCGGTCGTCGCCGCCGACCTGGTCGCCCCGCAGAAGAAGGCCGGCGCCATCGCCACCATGTTCACCGGCCTCACCGTCGCCAACATCGTCGGCGTGCCGCTGGGTACCTTCCTCGGCCAGACCTTCGGCTGGCGCACCACCTTCGCCGGCGTCGCCGCGCTCGGCGTGGTGGGCCTGCTCGGCGTCGCCAGGCTGGTACCCGCCGTGCCGCGCCCGCAGGGCGCCCACCTGCGCCGGGAACTGGGCGCGTTCCGCAACCCGCAGGTGCTGCTCGCGATGGCGATGACCGTCCTGGGCTTCGGCGGCGTCTTCGCCGCGATCACCTACATCGCCCCGATGATGACCCACGTCGCCGGCTACTCCGACGGCGCGGTGACCTGGCTGCTGGTGCTGTTCGGCGTCGGCATGTTCCTGGGCAACCTGATCGGCGGCAGGTTCGCCGACCGCAAGCTGATGCCGCTGCTGTACGTCACGCTCGGCGGACTCGCCCTCGTGCTGGCGCTGTTCACCCTCACCGCCCACCACAAGGCCCTCGCCGCGGTGACCGTGCTGCTGGTGGGCGGGCTCGGCTTCGCCACCGTCCCGCCGCTGCAGAAGCGCGTCCTCGACCAGGCGCACGGCGCCCCCACCCTGGCCTCGGCCGTCAACATCGGCGCGTTCAACCTCGGCAACGCACTGGCGGCCTGGCTCGGCGGGACCGTCATCTCCGCCGGCCTCGGCTACACCGCCCCGAACTGGGTCGGCGCCCTGCTCGCCGCCTCCGCCCTCGCCCTCGCCCTCTGGTCCGCCGCCCTGGAGCGCCGCACCCCCGCCGGCCAGACCACGGACGCGGCGGCGGCGACGGCGTCCGGGCAGACGGCGTCCGGGCGTGAGGCCGTCGCTCGTCCTGCTGCGATCCCCGTCCACCACTGAGCCCCCTTCCCCCTTCCCCCTCCCCTCTCCCGGAAAGCACAAGCCATGAGCACCACCACCGCCACCCCGCACACCGCCGCCGCCGTCGTCCCGCTCACCACCGCCGACGCCGAGACGCTGCTCGCCGCCGCCCGCACCGCCGCCGAGGCGGCCGGAGTCCCGGTCAGCATCACCGTCCTGGACGCCGGCGGGCACCTGCTCGCCTTCCGCCGCGACGACCGCGCCGTGCTGATCTCCGGCGAGACCAGCACCCGCAAGGCCTACACCGCCCTCCAGCTCGACGCCCCGACCGCCGACCTGACCGCCGCCGTCCAGCCCGGCGCCCCGTTCCACACCCTGCCCACCGCCCTGGATCGCCCGCTGCTGTTCATCGCCGGCGGCCTGCCCGTCCACCGCGACGGCCGCCTGATCGGCGCCCTCGGCATCGGCGGCGGCGCCCCCCGAACAGGACCACGCCTTCGCCACCACCGCCCTGCGGGCACTCGCCTGACCCCGCCCCCGCACGCCGGCCGGGCACCGTGGATGAACGGTGCCCGGCCGACCGCGGTCCGGGACAGGGGTGGGGGGCGGGGCCGGATCGCACTCGCGCGGGCCCTCGGCAACCCGGCCATCGCCGCGCCCGCCTCGACGACGCGGCCACCGTGGACGTCGGGCTCGCCGAGGCCGCAACCGCCGCCCTGGAGCGGCACCACTCCCCCGGCGGGACACCGGCGTTCCGACGTTCACCAGCCGGGCCTTCCGGCTGTCCGGGCCGGGTCGGCCGGTCAGCCGATCCGGCCGAGGTGGATCACGACGATCGTGACGGTGGTCCCGGTGATCTCGTACAGCACGCGGTAGCGTCCGATGTGCATCCTGCGCAGGTCGGGCGAGCCGTACTCCGCAGTGCCTGCCGGGCGCGGGGAGTCGGCGAGCAGGTCGACGGAGTCCATGACCTGCCGCAGGCCCTCGGGGTCGTCGTTGAGGAACCGGGCGGCGGCGTTGATGGCCGGCTCGTCCCAGATGATCGTGTAGCTCAAGTGGAGGGCCCCAGGCCGAGCCGGGCGCGGACCTGCTCGTGCGGCACGCCCGTCGTCTCGCCCGCCGCCTGGCGCACCCGGTACTGGGCCAGGGCGAGGGCGTCCTCCAGCTCAGCGAGCTCCTGGGGGTTGATGAGAACCGCGGCGGGCTGGCCGTGGTCGGTGATGGTGATGCGCTCGCGGGCGTGGGAAGCACGCCGCACCAGCGACCCCAGGCAGGCCCGGGCCTCCGTGATCGGCAGGGTGTCACTCATGTACAGAACTGTACACTTCCCGCTTCTTCTGTACGGGAGATCGCCGGGTGGAGGCGCGGGCGGCAGGGTGGCGGCGGACGCCGGCGGAGCTCGGGCCGTAGGACACGGCGACGTGGTCGGCGGCCAACAGGGGTGAGCAGGAGCACCGTGGCCCGGCTCGCGGCCGGCGCCGCCCCGAACCGCCTTTTCAGCGGGATCTTGCGAGGAACCCCGGCCCATTAGGACTCCGTCGGGAAATTCGCAAACCGGGTAGACGATCAAGCTGCCAGGTCGAGCGTGGCCAGGTGTGAAGTGCGGGTCATGCCGAGTGGGGTGTCGGTGAGCCAGGCGTTGAGCCGGATGAGGTTGATCGCGGTGGCGGCGAGTACGTTGCCGAGGTGGGTCTTGGGCAGTCCGGTGTAACGGGTGCGGCGGATGCCGGTCCGGCGGACAGCCTGCGAGATCGTGCCCTCGACACCGGCCCGGACGTCGTACCGCTTCTTCCAGCCCTCGGTCTGCTGCTCTTGGCGGCGCCGCCAAAGGACTTGTTGCTGTTCGCGGGGCAGGAGCGTCAGCTGGCGGCCATACTTGCCATTCATGAAGATCGTGACGCAGGTGAAGCTGATGCCGGAGGCCGACCAGGCCGCCGCGCTGCGCTCCACCCTGCGCACGCTCAACGAGGCCGCGTGCTGGGTGTCCGGCATCGCCTTCGAGCACGATGTCCCGCGTGAGTACGAGCTGCGCAAGCACACCTACGCAAAGTTGAAGGCCCGTGGAATCGGGGCGCAGGCCGCGCAGCACGTGATCAAGAAGACTCGTGACGCCTACACCACGTTGAAGGCGAACATGCGGGCCGGGAACCTTGGCAAGCCCGGCAGCAAGCGCCGGACCAAGGCCGAGACCAAGCCGATCGCCTTCCGCCCCGAGGCCGCGCAGCCCTACGACGACCGCTGTTTGAGCTGGCAGTACGACCAGCAGACCGTGTCCATCTGGACCATGTCCGGGCGACTCAAGGGCGTGCGGTTCGCGTGCTCGCCGGACGCTCTCAAGACTCTGCGCGACCACCGCAAGGGCGAGAGTGACCTGATCGAGCGCGACGGCGCGTTCTACCTGATCGCCGTCTGCGACGTGCCCGAGAAGCCGCTCAACGAGAACCCGGATGGGTTCCTCGGAGTCGATCTCGGCATCGTCAACATCGCCACCACCAGCGACGGCACCCGCCACGCCGGGCGCGGCCTGAACCGCCACCGCAAGCGTCAGCTCGACCTGCGGAAGACGTTGCAGGCCAAGGGCACCAAGTCCGCAAAGCGACTGCTCAAGAAGCGCGCCCGTAAGGAAGCCCGCTACGCGGCGGACGTCAACCACTGCATCTCCAAGACCATCGTCACCACCGCTGAACGCACCTCACGCGGTGTCGCTCTGGAAGACCTGAGCGGCATCCGCCAGAGGGTACGGCTCCGCAAGGACCAGCGGACCTCTCTGCACTCGTGGAGCTTCCACCAGCTCGGCCAGTACATCGAGTACAAGGCCAAGCGCGCTGGCGTGCCGCTGGTGTACGTCGATCCGGCGTACACCAGCCAGACATGCTCCGAGTGCGGACACATCGACCGGAAGAACCGGGCGAACCAATGCGAGTTCGCGTGCCGCGCCTGCGGCGTCATGATGCACGCGGACCTCAACGGCTCCCGCAACATCGCCGCTCGCGGCGCTGCTGCGTGGACAGCGGGGCGTCAGTCATGCGTCCCAGAGCCAGCCTGACGGCAGCTCTCAGACGTGGGAGGCCACGCGACAGCCAGTCGCGCCCTACTCACAAACCCGATCCTTTAGGGCCGGGTCAAGTTGACAACGGAGGACGACACCCTGCACAGTGCCGATCTCGCCGAGAGGCTCCTGTACGCCGCCCTCACCCGGCTCGGTCCACCCGACCTCCCACCGGCAGGTTGAGCGCAGGACGGCGCTGCGGGCCGCTGCGCCACCCTGGGCCGACGGCCGACGGTTGCCTTGCCCGGTGCGGGGGCGAACCGGGCCGGCGGCCGGCGGGGGGCGGGGTGGTCAGGGTGAGGGGCGTGGCGGTGCGGGCCGGTGGGGTGTGTGCCCGGGGCGGCGCAGTTCGGTGTAGACCGACCAGAGGACGGAGACGGCGGGGACGGCGACCACGGCGCCGATCACGCCGGCGGCGATGCTGCCCGCGAGGACGGAGATCGCGACCACGACCGGGTGGAGGCTGACCGCCCAGCTCATCACCAGCGGGTGGAGCAGGTGGCCCTCGATCTGGCCGATCACCACGATCAGCAGCAGGACGACGATCGCGATCACCGGGCCGCGGGCGGCCAGGGCGACGAGGGAGGCGATCAGCATCGCGATCGGCGAGCCGACCAGGGGGACGAAGGAGGCGAGGAACTCGAGGACGGTCAGCGGCAGGGCGAGCGGCACGCCGAGGAAGAACAGGGAGATGCCGACCATGATCGCGTTGGTGGCGGCGACGATGAAGATGCCGCGGGTGTAGCCGGCGAAGGTCCGCCACCCCGCGCGGCCGCCCCGGTCGAGGTGGTCGCGGGCGGCGGGCGGCAGTTGGAGGGCGACCCACTGCCACATCCGCTCCCCCGAGTGCAGGAAGAACACCGACATGAAGAGGGCGAGCGCGGCGCCGGTCGCGATCTCGAACACCCGGCCGGCACCGCTGACGGCCGTGCTGATCAGCGTCGAGCGGTGCTCGGTGACGAAGTCGGAGACCTTGCGCTGGAGGTCGTCGAAGGTCGACGGTGCGAGGCGGAAGGGTGCGCCCTCCAGCAGTTTCTCCAGCCGGTCCAGGCCGCCCTGGAACTCCTTGGCCAGGCGGGACACGTCGTCCGCGACGCTCTCGCCGATCAGGGCCAGCAGCCCGGCCGGGACCAGGATCGCCACGGCCAGCCCGACCAGGACGGCGAGCGGGCGGGGCAGGACGCGCGCCGCCAGGTCGACCAGCGGGCGGACCACCGAGGTGATCACCAGGGCGAGGAACCCGGCCAGGGTGATCAGGTGGAAGCGCCCCAGCACCATCAGCACCAGGTACCCGACCGCGGCGACGACGAGCAGCCGCCACGCGTAGTCGGACAGGCGGCGCAGCACCGGGCCCGCGCCGCGTGCGGACGCCGCCGTGGGGCGGGGCGTCCGCACCGGGCCGGGGCGCACGGAGCGGGGGCGGGGGGATCCCGGGCGCCTCACCGGCATGCCGCAGGGCCGTGCGCGGCGCGTCGCCGGGTGGTGCGGCGGGCGGCCGGTCCCGCGGGGCGGCTGTGGGGGTGGGGGGTGCTGGGGTGTGAAAGCGGCATGTGCCCTGGATAGCGGGCGGGGCGCCGCGCGGGCTGTTCCCGCGCCGACACACCGGCTCTCCGGGTGATCCGCGGGCGGTGCGGCTGGAGCACTGCGGGGGCGCTTTCGGGCGGGGTACCGGTGCGGGCGGGCGGCCGTTGCGGTGTCAGTCGACCAGTCGGGGTGCGAAGTAGTCGCGCAGGCGGGCGATCCGCCCGTCGCGGATGCGGAAGATCTGCACCAGCGAGACGACCTCGTCGTCACCGTTCCCGGTCCCGTTCCCCGGTCCGTCGAAGACGGTGTCGATCTCGGCGATGAACACGTCGGGGTCGGCGGTGGTGTGCAGCACGTACCCGGACTTCGCCGGGTTCGGGGTGCGGCCGCCGCCGTCCTGCGCCTGCTTCGCGTAGTAGTCCGCCATCGCGCTGCGGATCTCCTCCCGGCCCACCAGCCGCCTGGGGAAGGCGGCGCCGGGCGGCACGAGCGGGGCCTCGAAGACGGCGTCCTCGGTGAAGTTCGCGGCGAGCGCGTCGGCGTCGCGGCTCATGGCCCCGGCCATGACGTAGCTCTGGAAGATCTCCTGCGGCGTTCGGGACACGGCGGTCTCCCTGGACTGGCTCGGGCTCGGACTCAGGTGGCCACATCATCACACCGGCGCGGGTGGGTGGGCGGTTTCCGGCGACGCCGCGGACTGCGGGCCGCGGCGGTGCCGGCGCCGTGCCACCGGCGGTGCCGCGTCCGTGGCGGCACCGCCGGTGGGTGCTCCCCGCCGTCCCGGCGGCGACGTCCGGGGTCAGGCGGCGAGGCCGAGGCCGAGGGTGACGGCGACCGGGACGAGGTACAGGAGCGGGAAGGGCACGGTCTTGTACGAGCGGGCCCGCACGTTGGTGATGACGGCGCCGAGGAAGTAGAGGATCAGGCCGACTGCGGCGGCGATGCCGATGGCGGGGATCGCGAGGCCGACCAGCAGGCCGGCGGCGCCGGCGAGCTTGGCCAGCGCGAGCGGGGTCCACCACGAGCGGGGCACGCCGTACTCGACGAGCGGCTGGGTGACGAACTCGGCGCGGCGGGCCAGCGAGAAGCCGGAGAAGCCGACCCAGAGGGCACTGACGACGGCGAGGACGACGTAGGCGACAGACACGGTGATACCCCTGATTCCTGAGGACGGAAGCCGGCGGAAGAGCCCCGTCCCGCTTCGCTGCACTTGCTCGAACACTCCTTTGACCCGCCGCCCGCACCGGATGTGACAGCCCGCCGGAAGAAGTTTTCGCGGGCCTGTGCGGCGGGGCTCTCGCACGGCCGGCGCCGGGGTGGCGCGGGAGGTCGATGGGGCCGACTTCCCACGCCACACCCGTGCGGTCGCGGGGCCCGTGCGGTGGTCACGGCCGGACGGGGCTCTGGGATCATGGGCGGGTGAGTGGACCGGTGGAGGTGTGGCGACTGCCCGCGCGGGAGTTCGCGGCAGGGCGCAGGGTGTTCGCCTGGACGGTCGGGCCGGACGGTCGGCTGGCCGTGTTGCTGGGGTCCGAGGAGGACCTGACCGTCCGGCAGGGGATCGGCTACGTGACCTTGCCCTGTGACGTCGAGCTGGTGACGGTCGAGGGCGGGAGCGAGTGGCGCACGGCGCTGCCCGGGGTCACGGTCCATCCGCACCACGTCGCCCTGCTGCCCGGCGGCCGGACCCTGCTGGCCGCCGCCTGCGCCGACGAGCTGCCCGACGGGTGGGAGCGCAACGCCGTCGTGTACGGCCCCGACGGGTGGCCGGTGCGGGAGTTCACCCTCGGCGAGGACGTCCAGGCGATGGTGACCGACCAGGCCGGGCGGATCTGGATCGCCTACGGGGAGGAGGGCGTCTACGGCCACCACCCCGCTTCGCAGGACGGCCTGCAGGGCCTGGACAGCGCCGGCCGCTCGCTGTGGCGGCCCCGGCGGGCGGAGCTCCCCGACTACCCGCAGGACGGGATCGCGGCCGCCACCGAGGGCCGGGCCGTCTGGCTGGCCTGGCTCGCCCAGGAGAAGGGGAGCTTCCTCACCCGGGTCGACCCCTTCGACGGCACCTCGTCGACGGTGGCGCTGCCCGTACGCCTGCCGACCGGGTTCGCGGTCACGGGTGACCGGGCGCTCTTCCTGCGCCACCCCGGCGAGCTGGTGCGGTGCCACCGCGTCGACGGGGCGTGGCGGGAAGTGCGGCGGGAACGGCTCGACCTGCCCGGCGAGCTGGACGGCACCCGGGCGTTCGGGCGCAGCGGTGTGCTGTGGTTCCGGATGGGCAACGGCTGGTACCGGGTGGAGGCGTAGCGGCCGGTCGGGTCGGTGGGCGCAAGCGTGCACCCCCCGACGGAAAGGCCTGGGCTCGGTGCGGTCCCGAAGGCCCTTGACGGCCCGTCGCGGTAGGGCGGGCCGTCAAGGCTGGTGCGTGGGGACGGGCGGGGATGCCGTTCCGCGGCGCTGCGGAGCGGTCAGTCGAGTCGCTTGAGCCACCAGAACAGCAGGCCGATGGTTCCCGCGCCGAGGCCGTAGGCCGCTCCGCCGGCGGCCTTCAGCGCCAGCAGCCTTCGGTAGCGGCGGCCGGTGGTTCGGGGGACACGCGGCTTGCCTTCCGCGGGTGCTTCGGGTGTCGGCTTATCCTTCGTCATGAGACCTTCCTGTCGCTGAGCAGGGGTGTCCTGGACGAGGCCCCCGCCCCCTTCTCTCCAAGATCCGGGCGGGGGCCTCATCTATTTCGCACGCTAGATATGCATCTACGAACTTTCAATTACCAAACGCGCGAATCACCCTAGTGTCGCAATGGATTTGCGCAGCTCCGGGAAGCGGTCGCCAGCGAGGCTCTGTGACGTCACTTCCTGTGCCAGGCGGTCATGTTCGGGGCGAAGTCAGCCAGCACCGTCCAGCACTCCAGGCGAACCTTCCTTCGAATTCCGGGGGCATTGCTTCGCCAATTCCGGCACGCCGTACGAGAGGCGCCGGGGCCAGGGAACACCGAATGACATTTCAACGCAAGGGGGCAATTGATCGGCAATTCCGCATTTCGGGGCAATAGGGGCGCGCGATCTGGCCGGCGCCCGGCCTGGCCACCCGGCCCGTAGGCACCCAGCGCAGTCGAAAGGTCACAAGACGCTACGGTAGGGGTGTGCGGGGCCGGCCGGTGGCCGGGGTCGCCGTCTTGGGGCGCCGTGGTCGGCCTGCCCCGTCCTCCGCCCGACCCATCGAAGGAGCGATCCTGCCGTGGCCGTCCCGACCCTCGCTCCGTTCCTCGCGCCGGCCGAGTTCGCGGCCACGCTGCCGCCGCACGCCGTCTCGGCCTCCGTGCTGCTGAGCGACGGCGCCGGCCGCATCCTGATGCTGCACCAGGCCCGCGGCTACCCCGGTCATCCCGCGTGGTGGCAGCTGCCGGGCGGCCTCGGGGATCCGGGTGAGGACCCGGTGGCCACCGCGCGGCGTGAGACGGCCGAGGAGACCGGCATCCGTCTGAGTGCGGTGCTGCGCCCGCTCGTGGTCGACTACCGCTCCGCCGCGGACGGCTGGCCCCCCGTCATCGACTTCGCGTTCGACGCCGGTGCGGTGGCGGCCGGCCGGGAGGTGCGGCTCAGCGCGGAGCACGACGCCTGGGCCTGGCGGACCTACGACGAGTGGCTGCCGGAGCTGCAGCCGGAGCAGACGGCCTGGTTCGCCTCGCTGCGGCGGGCCTGCCGCACGGCCTCCACCGCGGTGCTCGTCGACGGCCGGGACGTCACCGCCGGGCCGGGCTGAGCGGGTGCCGCGCGGGCGGCGGCGCACCGTCGGTCAGTGCCACGGGGGTGTCGGCGTTCCGTCCGGGTCCAGTCCGTACGGCCACCTCCTCGTGCGGAAGGAGGTGAGCAGGCCGGCGCCGGTGCGGTGGCGGGCGTCGGCGCCGTCCAGGTCCCCGGCGTCGGTGACCTGCCGGGCGAGGGCTTCCGCCGCGTCGCCGTCGCCCGCCCGTGCGCGGATCAGGGCCAGCTCGGCGAGGGCGTCGAAGCTGCCGGCTTCGGCGGCGTGGCGGGCCAGTGCCTCGGCGGCTTCGTGATCGCCGTCCTTCTCCCGCATCAGGGCCAGGCAGGTCAGGGCGTAGGTCTCGCCGGCGTCGGCTGCCTGCCGGTAGAGGGCCTTGGCGGCGTCCCGGTGGCCGGCCTGGCCGCGCAGGCGTGCCAGGTTGACCAGGGCGACGATGCTGCCGGCGTCGGCGGCCTGGCGGAACAGGGCCTGGGCCCCGTCCCCGTCGCCGGTCATCTCCCGCATCCGCGCCAGGCTGGTCAGGGCGCCGGTGTGGCCGGCGTCCACGGCCCGGCGGAAGAGGGCCTGGGCGCCCTGCCCGTCGCCGGCCGCCGCCCGTTCCTGTGCCAGCTCGGCGAGGGCACGGCCGCCGCCGTCCTGTGCCACCTGCCGGTAGAGGGAGTCGGCGCCTTCCTGGTCCCCGGCCTTCTCCCGCAGCCACGCCAGGCCGGCCAGGGCGCCGGCGGAGGCCGTACTGCCCGTCGTGCGTCCGGGAGCGCCCCCGGTGGCGCCCGTGGTGGCGGCGACCTGCCGGAAGAGGGCCTCCGCGCCTTCGGGGTCCCCGGTGCCGGCGCGGCGCCAGGCCAGGCCGGTCAGGGCCTGGGCGTGGCCGGCGTCGAGGGCCTGCCGGTAGTAGGCCTCGGCGCCCGCCCGGTCCCCCGCCCTTTCCCGTAGTCGCGCCAGGTCGATCAGGGCGGCGCTGTCCCCGGCGTCAACGGTCTGCCGGAGGAAGGCCTCCGCGCCCTCCCGGTCGCCGGCCGCTTCCCGGATGCGCGCCAGATGGGTCAGGGTGCCGAGGTGGCCGGCTTCGGCGGCCCGGCCGGCCAGCGCCTCGGCGCCCGCCCGGTCCCCGGCCTCCTCCCGCAGCAGTGCCAGATCGGTCAGTGCGCCGAGGTGGCCGGCTTCGGCGGCCCGGCGGTAGAAGGCCTCGGCGCCTTCCCGGTCCCCGGCCTTTCCCCGCAGCCGCGCCAGGCTCATCAGGGCGCTGATGTCGCCGGCGTCGAGGGCCTGGTGGTGGAGGGTCTCCGCGCCCTCCCGGTCGCCGGCCGCTTCCCGGATGCGCGCCAGATGGGTCAGGGTGCCGGTGTCGCCGGCCTCGGCGGCCCGGCGGGCCAGCGCCTCGGCGCCCGCCCGGTCCCCGGCCTCCTCCCGCAGCAGCACCAGGTCGGTCACCGTACCGAGGTGGCCGGCTTCGGCGGCCCGGCGGGCCAGCGCCTCGGCGCCCTCCCGGTCCCCGGCCTCCTCCCGCAGCAGCGCCAGGGCGACCAGGGCGCCGGTGTGGCCGGCCTCGGCGGCCCGGCGGTAGAAGGCCTCGGCGCCCTCCCGGTCCCCGGCCGCCTTCCGCTGCCGCGCCAGGTCGATCAGAGTGCCGGTGTGGCCGAACTCGGCGGCCCGGTGGCGCAGATGGTGGGCCCATTGCAGGCGGTGCCTGGCCTCGGCGGCATCGGCGAGGCTGTGGAGGTCCTCCGGGTGGGCGAGGTGGGTGTGGGCGGCGTGCCAGAAGGAGGCGGGCGGGCACAGCATGCGGCGAGTGGTGCGGCCGTGCTGTTCGAGGTAGTCGGCGAGGCGGAACAGCGGGCCGGCCGTCACCGCGGGCGCGGCCGGCACGGCCGGCGCAGCCGGGGCGCCCGCGGGCCTGCGCGCCGCGCGGGCGTTGGTGCGCCGCAGCAACGCCTGCTTGCCGTGGACGGGACGGGCGAGGTCGGCGAAGGCGGCTTCGGCCCAGTCCTCGGTGAGCTGTTCCCAGTCGTGCTCGGCGAGGTAGTCGACAGCGGCGTCGGTGAGGAAGCCCTGGGGCAGGAACGGCCCGACGCCCAGGCGGCGGGCGTCCATCGCCGCCTCCAGCAGGGCCCGGGCCGCAGGGGTTCCGTGGTCGTAGCGGCGCAGCAGTTCGGGGGCGCCGGCGAGGTCCTGGGCGAGGCGGCCGTGGGTACGGGCGCGGGTGAGGGCGTCCTGCAGCAGGCGGTCGCCGGCGTCGGCGAGGGCGGCGGCGGTGCGCAGGGCCCGGTCGTCGAAGGTGTCGGGGACGGTGACGGTCCGTCCGGCGAGGAGTTCGCGCACGCGGGTGTGCGGGTCGGGTTCACGGGGGTCGGGCAGGTGGGTGTACCGCTGTGCGTACTCGGGCCACAGGGTGCCGAGGACCAGGACGGGTGCGCGGGCGGGCTCGGTGAGGAGGGTGTGGAGGGCGGCGGCGATCCGCTCCCCCGTCTCCGGGTGGCCGAGGTAGTGCTGGGCCTCGTTCAGCCAGACCACGGTGCGCGGGGTGACGCGTTCGAGGTCGGCGAGTGCGGCCTCGGCCCGGGTCGGGTCGAAGGGGTGCCACAGCCGCCAGCCCTGTGCGGCGAGCGGCTGGACGGCCTCCCAGCAGGCCCTCGTCTTGCCCGTCGAGGACGAGCCGACCAGGACCAGCAGGGCGCTGCGGCCGTCCTGGGCCGCCCGGACGGCGTCGGCGAGGACGCGGTCGTGGGCGCGCGGCACGTAGCCGGGCAGGACCCGCAGCCGCTGGCGTCCGGCGAGGGGGCCGGCGGAGGTGGCGGGGTGGACCTCCAGGTCGTGGGGGTCCCAGGCGTGGATCGGCCGTCCGAGGGCGGGCGGGGTGTCGTCGTCGCCGGGTCCGGTGCGCGGGGCGGTCGCGGTGCTCCCGGCCGCGGTCCCGACCGTGGTCGGCGCGTTCAGGGAGACGTGGACGGTACTGCCCTGGACGACGGGGGCGAGGAAGGTGCCCCCGGTCATGCGGTTGTCGACCTGGGTGCCGGCGCCGACGGCGGCCGGTGGCGCGGTCCACGGCGGACTTGCGGCGATCGCCGCGCTGCGGTGCCCGACCAGCTCGGCGACCCTCCGGTTCGGCTTGGCGGCGAGCCTCGCGGCGGCGATGCGTACCGCCAGCGGCAGGAAGCCGCAGGCGGTGACCACCTCCATGGCGGCCTTTGGCTCGGCCTCGACCCGGTACCGGCCGGCGACGGCGGCGAACAGGTCGACGGCCTCGTGCGGGGTCAGCTCCTCGACGTCCAGGAGGTGCGCGCCGGGCAGTTGCGCGAGCCGGGGGCGGCCGGTGACCAGCACGGCGTTGCCGGGGGCCCCGGGGACGAGGGGTATCACCTGGTGGGCGTCGGCGGCGTTGTCCAGGAGGATGAGCATGCGCCGGTCGGCCAGCAGCGAGCGGTAGAGCGCGACGCGCTGCTCGAAGGAGTCGGGGGGCTCGGCCACCCCCAGCGCGTACAGGAAGTCGCCCAGCACGGCGCCCGGGTCGGCCTGGTCGCGGCTCGCGCCGCGCAGGTCGACGTACAGCTGGCCGTCGGGGAAGTCAGCGCGGAGGCCGTGCGCGACGTGCACGGCCAGCGTCGTCTTGCCGACGCCGCCGATGCCGGCGAGCGCCGCCACCACCGGGGCCTGCCCGGATCCGCCGCGCAGGATCGCGCGCAGTTCGCGGACCAGGTCGGCGCGCCCGGTGAAGTCCGCGATGTCCGGGGGCAGTTGGGCCGGTGGCGGGACGGTGGCGGGCTCGTCGCGGTCGACGTCACCCGGCCACGCCGGGAGAAGGGCGGGGTCGCCCGCGAGGATGCGGGTGTGCATCGAAGCCAGCCCGGCGCCCGGCTCGAGGCCGAGTTCCTCGATCAGCAGCTTGCGGGCGTCGGCGTAGACGCCCAGGGCCTCGGCCTGGCGGCCGGCGCGGTAGAGCGCGAGCATCAGCAGTTCGCGCAGGCGCTCGCGCAGCGGATGCTGCCCCGTCAGCTCGTTCAGCTCCGCGATCACCTCCGCACCGTGCCCCAGCTCGATCCGGGCCGCCAGCAGGAGTTCGGACGCGTCGATCCGCTGCTTCGCCAGTTTGATCCGCAGCGTGTCGGCGTGGAATCCGGGCAGGGCCGCCAGGGCTTCGTCGCCGTGCCAGAGCGCGAGTGCGTCGGAGACCGCCTCGGCGGTGGCGGCGTGGTCGCCCGCCGCAGCGGCTGCCCCCGCCTCGGCGAGCAGGCTCTCGAAGACGTGGAGGTCGACGGCCGTGCGCGGCAGTTGCAGCTCGTAGCCGTCGCTGACGCTGACCAGGACGGCGTCCGCCCCCGGTGCCGATCGGCCGGGCACCAGAACTTTGCGCAGCCGCGAGACGTACGTGCGGACGGCGGCCACGGCCTGGGACGGGGCCGGGTAGTCCCACAGGCTGTCGACGATGTCCTGCATCGACATGCGCCTGCCGGCGCGCGCCGCCAGCATGGCGAGGACGGCCCGCTGTTGGGGGGAGCCGAGCGGCAGCTCGGTGGTCCCGCGCCAGGCGCGGACCGGGCCCAGGAGGGAGATGCGCAGTTCGTCGGGCGCGGGCGCGGGGCGGGTCTTCGGGCCTGGCTCCGGGGACGGCTCCGGGGCCGGCTCGGCGGACGGCTCCACGCCGGCCTCCCCCGTCGGGGCAGGCCGGGCGCGTCGCAGTTCCCAGGCCTGGGTGCCGCGGCCGGAGCGTTCCAGGGCTTCGGCCAGTTGCAGCCGGAACCGCTCATGTGCGGGGAACTCGGCGGTGAGGGAGCGCAGTTCGGGGATCACCGCGGCGGGCCGGTCAAGGCGCAGGTCGGCGTCGATCCGCAGTCCCAGCGTCTCCAGTCGCAGGGCCTCCAGCGCCTGCCGTTCCTCCTCCAGCCGCCCGTGGGTACGCACGCCGCTCAGTGCGGGGCCGCTCCAGCAGGCCAGGGCCCGGTCGAGGAGCTCGCGGGCCGGTTCCGGGTGGTCCTCGGCGAGGGCCTGGCGTCCCTGCTCGGCCAGCGCGCGGAACCGGGTGCCGTCCACGCGGGCGGGATCGACGGCGAGCAGGTAGCCCTTGTGCTGCGCCTGCAGGAGCGCGGGCGCGTCGGCGTGCGCGGCCCGCAGGTGGGTGCGCAGCCGGCTCACCAGGGAGTGCAGTTGCGCGTGCGAGCGTGAGGGTTTGAGAGCCGCGTCGCCCCAGATGTCGGTGATGAGCCGGTGGACGGCGACGGGTTGTCCGGGGGTGAGCAGCAGGGACGCGAGCAGGGCCCGGCCGTTCGCGCTGCCGATGGCCACGTCGGTGCCCTCGACGGTCAGTACCACGGGCCCCAGCAGCCGGGCCTCGGTGCGCATCGTGTCGTCGCTCACCGGGAGTCCTCCGGTTCGCCGGAGAGGATCCGCTCGCGCTGGCGCAGCAGTTGTTCGGGCCGGTGCGCGTACTGCCGCTGCCAGGTGCGCAGTTCCTCGTCGAGCAGTTCGAGTGCGCGGCGGCGGGCGCCGGCCCGCACCAGCGCCGTCGATAGCAGGAGCACGATCCCGTCGTCGCCGGGGTGTTCCAGGTGCAGCTGTTGGAGGTCGGCGACCGCTTCGGAGACCGCGCCGAGTTCCAGGCGGGCGCGGGCGGCGCGGGTGCGCAGGTCCCGGCGGACGTCGAGCAGGCCCTGGCGGACCGCCCGCACGTAGGGCGTGGGCTGCAGGTCTGCCAGCGGCTGTCCGCGCCACAGGGACTGTGCGGCAAGGCACATGTTCAGTACTTCCCTGGCGCTTCCCTCGGCCTCCAGTTCCCGCCCGCGGTCGGCCAGTCGGTGGAAGGCGAGGATGTCCAGCGCTTCGGCTCCCATGTGGAGTGCGTAGCTCGCCTGTTCGGGCGAGTGGCCCGGGTAGCTCGCGAGGTGCGGGTCGGAGGCGTCGGCCGGAGTGTGCTGGCGCAGGTGCCGGCGCAGGTGGTGGACGTGGCCCTGGATCACGTTGACGGCGGTCGTCGGCGCGCCCGCCGGCGGCCACAGCCGCTCGCGGATCACCGCGACCGGGACGGCCTGCGAGCGGGCGAGCAGCAGGACGGCCAGCAGGGCCCGGCGCTGCGGGGGGCCGAGGGTGATCGTGAGTGGGCCCCGGCGGGCGGTCACCGGCCCCAACAGGGCGAACTGAAGGTCTGCCACCACGCCTGGCACAGTAACAGCTTGCTCAGTATCCGTTAAGTGCGCGGGCAGTCGCGACGTTTCGCGAACGTTTAGCGGTTGGCGCGATGCTTGATGCAGACGTGTGGTGACTTGCCCAGTCCTCCGTCGTTGCAGGTGAGGACCCTCGGGGGTGGTAGCCCGGGGGGTCTCGCCCCCTTCGGCATGCCCCGGTGTTGCCGGCGCCGCTGTCGCCGCCCCTGCCGCGTGGGCTAGCGTCGGCCGCAACGTCAGTGTGCGGCACGGCGGTTGGCCCCTCCTACCAGGGGGCCGCGCCACCGGTTCCGCCTTCGCCCCGCACTGCCGGACCGGACTGGGCTCGTCACAACAAAAGGGGTCTCCACATGCAGGTCCAGATGTCCGCTGTGCTCGTGGCCGGGGTCGTCGCCCTGGCGTTCTTCGCCCTGGTGGGCTTCCTCGTGTCGGCGTCGCGCGGTGCGCGGCGCCAGGTGGCCGTGCTGGCGGTGGTCGTCACGCTGCTCGGGGTGCTGCCGACGATCCTGTACGCGTTCTCGGTGATCGCCGCCCCGGTGGGCGCCGCCGGCTGACGTGCGTGCCCGGCGCGTGCCCGGCCCCGCAGGCGTGCGGGGCCGGGCAGGCGTGCGGGGCGGGCAGGCGTGCGGGGCCGGGCACCGCGTTCGGCTCAACGTCCTTGGTGATGATCTGTGTTGGGGATCCATGGAGGCTCGGGCATGGTCGCGCCTAGGATCGAGGTCATGGCCGATGATCCCTACCCTCCCCGCAGTCCCTTCGACCACGGGTTCCTCGACACGGGGGACGGCAACCGCATCTACTACGAGCAGTTCGGCAGCCCCGACGGCAAGCCGGCCCTGAGCGTGCACGGCGGCCCGGGCTCGGGCGCGTGGCGCAAGCCGCCGACGGCCTGGGATCCCGAGCGCTACCGGCTGATCCGCTTCGACCAGCGCAACTGCGGCCGCAGCACCCCGCACGCCAGTGACCCGGCCGCGGACATGGGCCTGAACACCACGCAGCACCTGATCGACGACATCGAGCGGCTGCGCGCGCACCTGGGCGTCGAGCGCTGGCTGCTGTACGGCTCCTCCTGGGGCTCGACGCTCGCTCTGGCCTACGCGCAGCAACACCCCGGGCGGGTCAGCGAGATGATCATCCCGGCGGTGACGACGACCCGCCGGGCCGAGATCGACTGGCTGTACCGGGGCGCGGGACGCTTCAAGCCGGAGGCGTGGGACCGGTTCCGCGACGGCGTCCCGAAGGGCGAGCGGGACGGCGACCTGCTGGCGGCCTACGCGCGGCTGATGGAGAACCCCGACCGGGCCGTGCGGGAGGAGGCCGCCGCGAACTGGTTGGCCTGGGAGGACGCGGTCATCTCGAACGAGCCCAACGGCGTGCCCGGGATGTACAGCGCCCGCGAGGCCGACGAGCGGATCGCGTTCGTGCGGATCTGCGCCCACTTCCTCAGCCACGGCGCGTGGTTGGAGGAGGACCAGTTGCTGCGGGGCGCCCCCACGTTGGCCGGGATCCCCGGGGTGCTGGTCCACGGCCGGCACGACATGGGCAGCCCGGTGCAGACGGCGTGGGAGCTGGCGAAGGCGTGGCCGGGCGCGCGGCTGCACATCATCGAGGACTCCGGACACGCCGGCAGCAACGCCCTGCGCGACGTGGTCCGGGCGGCCATCGAGGAGTTCAAGACCCGCTGAGCGCCGGCCGCCGCGGTCGGGCCCGCGGGCCGGCAGGAGGGGCAGCCCCCGGGCGGTGGGCGGGAGACGGCGTCGGACAGAGGCCCGGGTGGTGGCGGTGGTGGGGCGGGCTGCGCGGAACCGTCAGTCCGGTCTGCGCTGCGGCGGGGGCGGGCCGGCCATCGCCCAGCGGATGAGGCGCACCACGGCCCGGCCCGCCGGCCGGACGAGCGCGGGCTCCAGCAGCGGCACGGTGGGCGGCAGGCCCAGGAGCCGGCGGGACTCGGGCGGGAGCAGCGAGACGGCCGCGCCGGCGAGGGCGGTGTAGGCGGGGCGGGCCGGCAGCGGCAGGGGCGGGTGGAGCAGGAGGAACCGGGCGGTGTCCCGCGCCTGCGCCGTGGCGTCGAGCTCCGGCCCGTACGCGCGCAGGCGGGCGGCGAGTTCGGCGCGGTTGCGTGGCGGGTCGACCACGCCCAGTGCCGAGGCGACGCGGGCGGTGTCGGCGAGGTAGCCGTCGCAGCCGGCCGGGTCGAGGGGCGCGACCCCGAAGGCCTGGTGGGCCCGGAGGAAGCTGTCGACCTCGGCGGCGTGGACCCATCCGAGCAGGTGCGGGTCGCCCGCCCGGTAGCTCTGCCCGGCCGCGGTGGTGCCGCTGATCCGGGCGTGGACGGCGCGGACGCGTTTCACCGCGTCCTGCGCGTCCTCGGCGGTGCCGAAGGTGGTGACGGCCAGGAACGTGCTGGTGCGCTGGAGGCGGCCCCACGGGTCGCTGCGGAAGCCGGAGTGGGCGGCGACGGCCGCCATGGCCAGCGGGTGGAGGGACTGCAGGAGCAGTGCGCGCAGCCCGCCGACGAACATGGCCGCGTCGCCGTGGACGGTGCGGATCGGCCGTTCCGGGCCGAACCAGCGTGGTCCGGGCCGCCCGTGTATGCGCTGTCGCACGGCGGGACCGTCCGGGCCGGCCACCCGCGCGAACAGCTCGGCTCCCAGCCGCTCCCGCAGCCCTTGCGTCGATCCGCCGCTCCGGGCGGCTTCCGCATCGTCCACACGGGTCTCCTGCCCCGTGGCGGCCCTCTTCCCCCGCGCGGGCGGCGTGTTTCTCGTCCGCCCGGCTGCTCGGCCGCCCGCCGCCCGCCGCCGGCTGCCGGCTGCCCGGCCGCCTGGGCGAGCAGCCGGCGGAGGGCGACCGGGCGACCGGACGGCGCCGAGGGGGTCAGGGGCGGGGCGAGGAGGACGGCGAGGCGGGGCCTGCCGACGCGCCGCCGCCGGGGGCGGCGAGGGCGGAGGCCGCGACCGCCTGGGTGCGGGCGGCGGCCTGGTCCAGCGGGAGGTGCTCGCCGCCGGCGGGGAAGAAGTCGATCGAACCGACCGCGCCGTAGTTCGCCCAGAAGCAGGTGGTCATCGGGAACGTCGCGGCGACGTTGTGCTGGCACTTCACCACCAGGGCGCGGGTGGTGAACAGCCGCGCCTCGCCGACGCGCTCACGGCCGTAGCCCGCGCTCAGCTTCATCGTGTGCTCGAAGGACTCCTCCAGCGCGGCCCTGGGGTCGGCGACCGCGGCGAACAGCTTGGTGCGGGCCGTGAAGTGGGGCACCGTCGCGGTGTGGGCGCCGCTGCTGAGCCGAAGGCGCGGGTTGCCGAAGCACGACGCGTCGGTGTGGTCGTCGCCGTCCGCCCCCGCGGGCGCGGGCAGGCCGTCGACGCCGAAGACGTTCATGTCCAGGTCGCTCCCGAAGTGGAAGCCGCCCTCGCCCTTGGCGCAGGTCATACCGTCCAGCTTCGGCACGTCGACCCTGGTGTAGCGCGTGCCCGGGTCCGGTCCGAGCTTCTCCGCCTTCGGCGCCGCGGCCGCCGTCACAGTCGCCGCGCCCCCACCCGCCCCGCCGGACCCGCACCCCGCGACCAGCGCCCCCAGCGCCAGCACGGCCGCCGCGATCCCCCGATTCCGCATGTCCTGTTCGTCCCTCTCGCCTACCCCGGTGGGTGATCACCGGTAGATGATCATCGCGATCCTAGGGCGCCCCACGGACACCCCACGCCACGGGGGTGCCGGGCGGCGCCCCGGGGCGCGGCCGAGGCGTCAGGAGCGGGACGGGCGGCTGCGCGCCGGGCAGGCAGCCGGGCAGGCCGGCGCGGGGAACGGGCGGGTGTGCGTCAGGCGGCGACGTTCAGGGTGAGCTCGGCGGTGTGCAGCCCGCCGGCGGTCTGGAACTGCAGGAAGACCCGCCAGTTCCCGGCCTCGGCGAGCATGGCGTGGAAGGTCAGCACCGGGCCGCCGCCGTGGTCGGCGGCGACCTTGTCGGCGGGGTGGAGGTGGGCCAGCGCCTGGTCACCCTCGTGGAAGGCGGTGAGGTGGGCGTAGCTGTCCAGGTAGGGCTGGAGGTCGGTGACCGGTTGGCCGTCCCTGGTGACGGTGGCGGTCAGCCGGTAGGCGCCGGCCATCGGCTCGCTGGTGAGGGCGACGGTGTAGCCGTCGACGGTGGTGGTGGCGGCCGGGGCGGGCAGCGGCACCGCCGTGCTCGTGCCGGGCACCGTCACGGTGCGGCTGAGCACGAGTTCGGTGCTGCGGCGGGAGGCGGGGCTCGGCAGGAACGAGGCGTACAGCCGCCAGGTGCCCGGGGTGAGGGCGGCGAGGTCGGCGGTCCAGGTGCCGTCGGCGGCCATCTCGGGGTGCAGGTGCTGGAAGCCGGTCAGGTCGGAGCGGATCGCGTAGAAGTGCAGCTTCCTGGTCTGGTGCACCTCGAAGTCGGTGACCGGTCGGCCGTCGGGGCCGGTGATGGTGAAGGAGTACGCCGCGGGCCGGTCGGCAGGCAGTTCGGTGGCGGCGGCGTCCAGGCGGTAGCCGTCCCGTTCGGCGGTGAGGCCCCGGTCGCCGCCGGCCGGATCGGGTGCGACGGCGGCGGCCGGGGCGGCGGTGACCGCGGGGGGTGCGCCGGCACCGCGCTGCGCGCCGGCCGGCGCGTCCGCGGGGCGGGGCTGGGGGGAGGGGTCGCAGGCGACGATGGCGGCGAGGAGCAGCACGGGGACGCAGGACAGCACCGCCCAGCGGCGGGCGAGGGCGCGGGGGTCGGCGGCCATCAGCGGCAGCCCCCTGCCGTACGGGCGCGCTCGGCAGCGGCAGCGCGGTCGGTACGGCGGTGACATGCCATGGTCGTTCTCCCCATTCTTCTGGTCGGCCGGTGCCGCTCGGAACTCGGCCCCACACGACAGGAGACCGCCAGCGGCCGGCGCGATAACCAAAAGTTCGGATCGGATCCGTTCGGATCCAGTCGGCTCGGGAGACGCGGGGTCGGTGCGACCCGGTGGCGGGCCTCTCCGGGGCCGATCGGCCTGTCCCGTGGCGGTCAGACGACTGGGAAGTCCCCTGCCTTGACCCCTGCGACGAACGCCGACCATGCGGCGGTCGGGAAGACCAGCGCGGGCCCCTGGCGGTCCTTGCTGTCACGCACAGGGATGCAGTCGTACCCGTCCGCCACTTCCAGGCAGTCGCCGTTGCCGCCCCCGCTGTAACTGGACTTCCGCCAGCCGCCGAGCGTTGACGCATCGGGAATGGCATTCTCAATGCCGATCATGTCCGTGTTCCTCTGCTGCCGCCCGTACGAGGGCTAGTGACTCCAGGTGCGACGTTGCATCGCTCAGGGCAAGATCGTAAGCCGACCGGCAGGCGTTCACCAGGGTTGGATCATCCATCAGGTTCCCGGTGCACAGTCCCTCAACATAGGCGACTGGGGCAGCGTCGGCGAAGGTCATCAGGGACACCATGCCCTCCATGAGAGAATGCTCACCGACTCTGAACGGCAGCACGTGAAGACGCAATCGTCCGGCAGCCGCCATGTCTGCGATCTTGCGTAGTTGCTCCGCCATGACCTGCGGGCCTCCCACACGCCGCCGGAGCACTGCCTCGTCCAACAAGGTCCACACAACGGGGCCAGACGGATCATCGAGGATGCGGGCACGCTCGATGCGGTTGACGACGCGTCGGTCAAGTTCGTCGGCCCGGTGGTTCGGCCTGTACGCGCGGAACACCGCACGCGCGTAGGCGTCTGTCTGGAGCAGGCCCGGGATCAGTAAGGCGCCGTATTGCTGAATCTGTGCGGCCTGCTGCTCCAACTCTGCCGCTACGGCGAAGTGGTCGGCGTACTTGGATTCGAGATCTTGAAGCCAACGGGCGAAGAACCCGTCGGTACCGAGCGCCTGATCGATCCGCTTCGCGTCATCGAGGTTGGGCAGCCGGCGCCCGGCCTCAAAGTGGCTGATCAGAGTGGGAGAGCACACAACGGCCTGAGCCAATTCGTCCTGCGTCATTCCCAGGGCTGTGCGCCGAATCCTCAGCTCCTCCCCGTACTTCTCCCTCGCGGTGCGCGGCCTGATGCCCGCTGCCATGAGATCAACTCCCGCACTTGAAACAAGCGTTGTCAGCCTCGTCCTACTGGAATGGTAGCGAGGCTGGGCCGACGCTGTGAGCAGTGCATCACAGAGCGAAGTTTGGGCGAGGTCCCGGCGGGGGCGGCGCGGCAGGGCGCTTTCGGTGACAGGTCGAGGATGGGTGAGGCATGAGCGGAGTGGAGAGCACCAGCACGGCGCCGGAGGTGGGGGCGGAGTTCCCGTATCCGGTCACGGTGGAGATCAAGGGCGCGACGAAGGCGGCGACCTTCACCCGGCTCGCCGACGCCGTCGAGGCGGTGCGCAGCAGTGTGGCCCGGCTGCCGCTGGAGGAGGCGGACGCGAAGCACCTCGGGGAGATGTTCGCGCCCGAGTCGCTGGGGCGTATCGCCCGTCAGTTGGACGACTTCGGCGCGGTACGCACGGCCGCGTGGGTCGGGATCGAGGCCTACGTCATCTACCTGCGTCCGGCGCAGACGCGGTGAGGGCCGGCCTTCTGACCCGAGCGTGGAGCCGGGGGTGCGGTACGAGGCCGGTGACTGGTGGTTGTGGCTTGCCCTCGCAGTCGCAGAGCAGGTTGAGCGCCTGATCCATCGTGATGCGGGGTGACCTCTCGCCAGATGCGCGCAGCGGTTGGGGCGGGACGTGCGGCCCGGGCTCCGTGGTGACGGTGACCGTGACAGCCGGACGGAAAGCGGATTGCGGGAACCGCCGAAGGCCTGCGCGGGTCAGGGCCGCAGGCCGGCGAGGAGGGCGTCGAGGGCGAGGTCGAAGCGGGCCTGGTGGTCGGCGGGGGTGCCGAGGCCCTGGGCGACGGCGGCGGCCAGGACGGGGAAGTCCGCGAGGTCGAGGTCGCCGTCGCCGGCCTGCTCGGGGTGGCCGGGGGTGTCGGCGGCCTCGGCCAGGCAGTGTCCGATGACCAGCATCGCCACCGAGTTGACGATCCGCAGCGCCTGCACGGGGGTGATGCCGGCGCGGGTGAGGGCGGCCGCCGTGTCCTCGACCGCCTGCAGCGCGGTGGCCGAGCGGACGGGGCGGGTGGCGACGAGGGGGATCACGCCCGGGTGACGCAGCAGTTCGGCGCGGAAGGCGACGGCGAACTCCCTCAGCCGCAGCGGCCATTGGTCGGCCGGGCCGGCGGTGTCGGGTTTGACGGAGGAGACCACGAGTTCGACGAGGCCGTCGAGCAGGGCGGCCTTGTTGGGCAGGTAGTGGTAGAGCGTCATCGCTTCGACGCCGAGTTCGGTGCCGAGCCGTCGCATCGACAGCTTCTCGATGCCGTCGCGGTCGGCGACCTCCAGGGCGGCGCGCAGCACCTTCTCCCGGGTCAGTCCCACCCGCTTGCCGGTGGTCTCCATCAGCGGCCCCCTTGACATTCTTACGGCGTAAGGCGAGAGTAGCAGCCATCGCAGCCTTACGGCGTAAGAGAGCGCCGGCGGGAGACGGACCGAGCCGAGAACGACCGACAGGGGCGGACCATGGACAACACCCGGCAGGAGCAGAACAAGCAGCTCGTCATCGGCTTCTTCGCCGCGCTCAACGAGTACCGGCTCGACGACCTCGGCGACTTCCTCGCCGCCGACATCGTCGACCACAACAAGGTCATCCACGGCGAGCCGGACGAGCCCGGTGCCGCGTTCGCCGCCATCGCCATGCAGCTCGAGGCGCTGAAGCCCTACCACGCCAGGGTCGAGGAGCTGATCGCCGAGGGCGACAAGGTCGTGGCCCGCATCACCCAGAGCGGTATCAGCTCCGGCGCCCACCCCCGGATGCCCGTGCCCACCGGCCGCAGCTTCGAGAACGAGGCGATCTTCGTCCTCACCGTCCGTGCGGGCCGCATCAGCGAGCTGCGCGGGGTCTCCGACCGCCTCGGCCTCTTCCTCCAGCTCGGCTGGGACTGGCCCACCGTCGACTGAGCGCCCGGCGGCTCGGACGGCTGCCGGTTCACCGCCCTCCTCGACGGCCCGGACCCCCCGCTCGGCCACCATCACCCCCCGACCGGCACCTCCCGCCCCCTCCCCCCGGAACGGCACTCGGCCCGGCCACCTTCGCGGTGGCCGGGCCGAGGCGCGTGAGAGGCGGTGCCGGCTCAGCGGGCGGTGCGGCGGGTCTGGGCGTGGTGGCGCAGGGCGTCCTGGGACTCGACGTACTTGATCAGCAGACGTGCCAGCTCCAGGCGGTCGTGCGCGCTCCAGTCGGCGGTGATCTGCTCGTAGGCCGCGCGCTGGTGGCGGCGGAAGCGGTTCATCAGGCCCTCGCCCTCGGGGCTGAGGAGCAGGACCGTGCGCCGGCCGTCCTGCTGGGAGGCGGCCCGGACCAGGTAGCCCGCCGCGATGCAGTCCGACACCATGCGGCTGCCCACCGAGGGGTCGACGCCCAGGTGGTCGGCAACGGCGCCGACCGTCACCTCGCGGCCGCCCTCGTGCGCGGCGTCCTCGACGATCCGCAGGACCAGAGTGCGGCTCAGGTCCTTCTGGGAGATCGGGTCCTCGACGTCCAGGAGCGAGGAGCGCCGCAGCCTTCCGAGGGCCGGCCCGACGGCGTCCAGCAGTTCCTCGTCCGTCCCCACTTCGCGCTTCGTGGTCATGCCGCCAGCCTAGCCGCATAGGTGACCGATGGCAGACATGTGTTGACACGAAAACGTGTGCAGGACATCATGCATATGTAGACAGGCATTGAACGGCTGAACGGTGCGGATCCCGCTTCCGGATGCGGCCGTGGCCGCATCTCTCCCGGATTCCGCGGACTCCCCGCATCCCGCGAGCCCCGTGCATCCCTCGATCGAGTCCCACCAATCCCGCGCATCTCACGAGCGAAGGACCTTCCCATGACCAGCACCACCCTCGTCACCGGCGCCCGCGGCAAGGTCGGCCAGGCCGTCATCGCCCGCCTGCACGCCGCCGGCCGCACCGTCCGCGCCGCCAGCGCCCACCCCGCCGAACTGACCGTCCCCGACGGCGTCGAGACCACCGAACTCGCCCTCGACCGGCCCGAGACCTTCGAGGCCGCCCTGCGCGGCGTCGGCCAGGTCTTCCTCTACCCCCAACCCGCCGGCATCCACGAGTTCACCAGGGCCGCCGAGGCCGCCGGCGTCGAGCACGTCGTGCTGCTCTCCTCCTCCTCCGTCCTCGGCCCGAACGCCGAGAACGACCCGCTCGCCGGCCACAGCCTCCACGTCGAGCGCGCCCTCGCCGCGTCCGGGCTGACCTGCACCTTCCTGCGCCCGGACGCCTTCGCCAGCAACTCCCTGGCCTGGGCGTACCCCATCGGCCGGAACCTGCCGGTCCAGCTCGCCTACCCCGACGCGCACATCGCGCCGATCCACCCCGAGGACATCGCCGACATCGCCGCCGAGGCACTGACCGCCACCTCCCTCACCGGCACCGCACCCACCCTGACCGGCCCCGAGTCGCTCACCTTCCGCGAGCAGCTCGCCATCGTGGCCGACGCCCTCGGCCGCGAGATCCCGGTCGAGCAGATCACCCGCGCCGAGGCCGAGCAGCAGATGGGCCGTCACATGCCCGCGCCGATGGTCACCTCGCTGCTCGACCTCTGGGAGGCCGCCGACCACGGACCGGCCGCCGTCCACGACACCACCCAGACCCTCCTGGGCCGCCCCGCCCGCACCTACCGCCAGTGGGCCGGCGAGAACACCGCCGCCTTCACCCACCACTGACCCCTGCGGCCAGGGCCGCCGCAGCGGCCCCCGCCCCGTCCCGAGGGACCCCCATGACCACCGCCTCACCGAAGGCACCCGCCGACGCGTCCCGCCCGGCCCCCACCGACCCGCTGGAGACCCGCATGAAGCCCATCGGCTACTGGCTCAACCGCACCGACCAGGCCCTCACCTCCAGCATGAACGCCCTGCTCGCCGAGTACGGCCTCACCCGCCTGGCCTGGCAGGTCCTCAACGTCATCGCCGACGACCCGCAGGCCACCGACACCAGCGTGCGCACCGTCCTGGCCGCCAACGCCTCCCCCGCGGAACTGACCGCCGCCATCACCGCCGTGCTCACCGACCACTGGGCCACCCGCCCCTCCCCCGAGCACCTCGCCCTCACCGACGCCGGCCGCGCCCGCCTCGCCCTGGCCGGCGAACGCGTCGCCGCCTTCCGCCAGGCCTCCACCGCCGGCATCACCCCCGAGGAGTACCGCACCGCCGTCAGCGTCCTGGAACGCATGACCCAGAACCTGACCACCGGCCCGGAACACTGAGCCCGGCCCCAACCGGCCCCCCTGGCCCACCGGCCCCCTGGCCCACCCCCCGAGGGGAGGTGGGGCCGGACGCCGTACCGCGACGGTCGGCCCCGAACCGACCGGGCCGCCCCACCTGGGCCGGTCGGGGGACGCCGTCCGCCTGTCGACGCCCGGTGGCGCCGGGTGACGCCGGGTGCGGCGCACACTCTCCCTGACGGTCCGTCAGAGACCTGCGGCTCAGCGGGAGGCAGCGTGCACCGGTCCCGACACCTCCCCCCGGCCCGGGCCTGGGCCGCGCTGCTGCTGGGTGTCGCCCTGCTGTCCGGCGGACCGGGCGCCCCGCACGCCGGCGCGACCGGCCCGCAGGGAGGCGGCCCCGACGCCGCAGCCACGCCCGCCACGTCCACGCCCGCCGCGCACGTGGTCGTCGACGACCCGGCGGGCTCCGTCAATCCGTACGTGGGCACCCGGCCCGACGCGCCGGACTGGGGCAACGGTGGCGCCGCCGGCAACACCTTCCCCGGCGCCTCGGCCCCGTTCGGCATGCTCCAGTGGAGCCCCGACACCGCCACCTACCAGCACGGCGGCTACGCCTACGACGACCCCCGGATCAGCGGCTTCAGCCTCACCCACATCTCCGGGGCCGGCTGCGGCGACTACGGGACCACCCCGTTCATGCCCGTGCTCGACCACACCCCCGTGCCGTACACCGGGTTCGCGCACGCCGACGAGCGGATCGCCCCCGGCTCGTACGAGGTCGCCCTCGCCAACGGGATCCGGGTCGAACTCGCCGCCACCCGGCGCACCGGCATCGCCCGCTTCACCTACCCCGCCGGACACACCCCCTCGCTCACCGTCGACGCCGGCCGGGCCTTCAACGACGCCTCCGGCGAGGTGACCATCGGCGAACGCACCATCTCCGGCCACACCGACAGCGGAGGCTTCTGCGGCACGGACAACCGGTACCGCATCTACTTCCACGCCGAGTTCGACCGGCCGTTCAGCCACGCCGACATCGGCAGCACCGGCCTCGGCGGCACCGACGCCGGTGCTGTGGCCGACCCCGGGCGCCGCACCGGCGCCGGCCACAGCACCGGCGTCGCCCCCACGCAGCCCCGGGGCGCAGCGGCCCCCGGCGGGGCGACGCCCCAGCGGACGCCCGTCGAGCGGCCGCTCGACGCCTCCGGCGCCCAGGCCGTCGTCTCCTTCGCCACCGGAGCCGACAGCGGAACCGACACCCCAGCCGGCACCGGCACCGCCGCCGGCCGCACCGTCACCGCCCGGGTCGGCATCTCCTTCGTCAGCCTCGACGGCGCCCGCGCCAACCTGGCGGCCGAACAGCGCGGCGCCGGCCTCGAGCGGATCCGCGCCGAGACCCGCGCGCAGTGGAACCGCCTGCTCGCCCGGATCGCCGTCGACGGCGGCACCCCCGCCCAGCGGCGCATCCTCTACACCGCGCTCTATCACGCGCTGCTGCACCCCGGCGTGTTCAGCGACGCCGACGGCCGCTACCTCGGCTTCGACGGGCACATCCGTACCGCCCGCCCCGGCCACACCCAGTACGCCGACTACTCGGGCTGGGACGTCTACCGCTCCCAGATCCAGCTGGTCGCGCTGATCGCCCCCGACGAAGCCGCCGACATCGCCCAGTCCCTCACCGACCAGGCCGCCACGGCCGGCTACTTCGACCGCTGGACCCTGGCCAACGGCGGCACCGGCGTCATGGTCGGCGACCCGCTGCCCGCCATGGCCGCCTCCGTCCACGCCTTCGGCGCCACCGGCTTCGACGCCCACCGGCTGCTGCGCCTCGCCCTTGACGGCAGCCACGACGAACGCGAGCGGCCCGGCCACCGGCCGTACGGGGCGCTGGGCTTCGTCCCCGAGGGCACCGACGACGTCTGGGGGCCGGCCGCCACCACCCTGGAGTACACCAGCGCCGACTTCGCCCTCGCCCAACTCGCCGCCCGGCTCGGCGACTTCCCCGCCCACCAGGGCCTGCTGCGGCGCTCCGCCAACTGGCGCAACCTCGTCAACGCCGACAGCCGCCACCTCCAGCCGCGCCGCGCGGACCACAGTTGGCCCTCCTTCCGCCCCGAGCAGAGCGAAGGCTTCGTCGAGGGCAGCGCCGCCCAGTACACCTGGATGGTCCCCTACAACCATCGCGGCCTGTTCGACGCGATGGGCGGCAACGAGGCCGCCGCCGCCCGGCTCGACGCGTTCTTCACCGAACTGAACGCCGGCGGCCGCTCCCCCCACGCCTACCTGGGCAACGAGCCCTCGCTCAACACCCCGTGGGCGTACGCCTACGCGGGCCGGCCGCACCGCACCCAGGACGTGGTCCGGCGCGCCCTCACCACGCTGTTCGCCGACACCCCGGGCGGCGAGCCCGGCAACGACGACCTCGGCGAGATGTCCGCCTGGGCGGTGTGGGCGGCTCTCGGGATGTACCCGCAGGCCCCCGGCCGGGCCGAACTCGTCCTCGCCAGCCCGCTGTTCCCCCGCATCACCGTGTACCGCGGCGGCAGCGGCCGCACCATCGACGTGAGCGCGCCCGGCGCCTCCGAGAGCGTCCGCTACGTGCACGCGCTGCGCACCGACGGCCGTTTCACCCAACGGCCCTGGGTGAGCGAGGACTTCGTCCGCCGGGGCGGCACCCTCGCCTTCACCCTGGCCGCCGACCCGGACCCCGCCTGGGGCGCCGACCCCGCGGACGCGCCGCCCTCCTTCGACGTGGGCCCCGCCGCACCGGCGACCGGCCCGCTCACCACCCCCGGCCACGCCTGCCTGAGCGCCGGCGCCCCCGGCGCCCCCGGTGCGGACGGTGCGGACGGTGCCGCCGGTGCGGACGGTGCGGACGGTGCCGCCGGTGCGGACGGTGCGGACGGCGTGCCGGTGCGGCTCACCGCCTGCACCGGCGGCGCCGACCAGCGCTGGACGGCCGCCCCTGACGGCACCCTGCGCACAGGCGGAGGCTGCCTGGACGTCACCGGCGGCCGCCCGGACGCCGGCACCCCCGCCCAGCTGTGGACCTGCAACGGCACCGGCGCCCAACAGTGGTGGCCCCGCCCGGACGGCTCACTCCTCCACCCGCCCTCCGGCCGCTGCCTCACCGCCACGGCACCGGCCCCCGCGCTCCACCCCTGCGACGCCACGAACCCGGCCCAGCACTTCTCACTCCCCCACTGACCCGGCACAGTCAGCCGGGCGTAGCGGACCTCGGACGGGCTCCCCTCCGCCGTCGGACAGGATCAGGGCGTCAGGTCGATGATCCGGACCGGCTGCGCACTCCAGCGCCGCGGGTCGACGGTGGCGACCACGGCACCGGCCGGGCGTTCCGGGGTCGGCGCCGCGGCGTGGCGGGTGGCCTGCTGCGCGGTCACCGGGTGTCGGTCGCTGCGCCGCCGGGGCCGGCGGTGCAGCCGGTGGCTGCGTGTTCCCAGATGACGATGTCGGCGGCCCGCAGGGGGCTGAGGGGGCGGCCGTCCGGGGTGGTGACGGGGGCGGCCAGGTCGGTCAGCCAGGCGCGGTGGCGGCGCAGGTCGTTCTGGAGCAGCGGCCAGAGGGTGCGGGGGGTGTCCTGGTAGGCGCCGGTGGGTGGGGTCAGGCCGGTGTAGAAGCGGTGGATGCTGCGGTCGAAGATCGGGACGAGGCGGGGCCGCTTGCGGTGGAGGATCTTGGTGACGGCGACGGCCTTCACCCCGGCCACGTCCCGGCTCGCGGCCAGGGCCCGGTCCACCAGGGCCCACGGGCCGGCGGGGTCGTCGAGCGCGAGGTCGAGGAAGTCGGCCGTGGCGCAGGCCTCGTCGTCCAGGACGGCCTGCATCGCGCGCAGCAGGCCGGCGCCCGGGCCGTCGGGCTGGAAGAGGGGGACGACCTGGCGGTGGCCGAGCGGGACGCTGAGGAGGGCCGGGGCGAGGCAGTCCACCGGTTCCAGTGCCGCGGGGTCGCCCTGGCGGTCGTAGGTGGCGAAGGCCCGCCGTCCGCCGGGGTCGGTGTAGTCGTGCAGGTGGCGCTGGGCGCAGGCGTGCAGTGCCGCGATGCCCGGCATGCGGTCCCCCTGGGTTGGTCTGGGCCCGGGCCGGTGCGGCCCGGGCCTCTCCTGTATCACAGGGCCCGGGGGGTGGTGGTCCGTTCGCCGGGTCCTACGAGGGGGCGCGGGTCAGTTCGCACCTCCCGTCGGTGCAGGAGCGGCGCAGCCGGCCGGCGGAGACGGTTTCGGCGAGGCCGATCGCCCAGCACATCGGGCAGCCGCGTAGGGCGATGAGGCCGACGGGGGCGAGCAGCAGGCTCGCCGGGCCGGTGGCCGGCAGCAGGGCCAGGGAGGCGGCGAGGGCGCCGAACCCGAGGGCGCCGCGGGCCAGGTGGCGCGGGACGGTGGCGCTGGCGAAGCCGCCGCGCGTGGGTGCGGCGCGCCCGCCAGGGGCCTCGGCGGGGGTGTCCGGTGCAGCGGGGGTGTCCGGGGTAGGGGCGGGCGTGGTGGTGCGGGTCGCGGTGGTGCGGGTCGCGGTGGTGCGGGTCGCGGTGGTGCGGGTCGCGGTGGTGAGGTCGAGCTTCATGGTGCGTTCCCCCTCGGGGCGGCGGCCGGTTCTTCGCGCAGGGCCTCGCGGACCGTCGAACGGGCGCGGTGCAGGCGGGACTTCATCGCGGCGGTGCTCAGGCCGAGCCGGTCGGCGACGGTGCGGCCGGGCAGGCCCTGGATGTCCCGCATGACCAGCACCTGCCGCTGGTCGGCGGGCAGGGCGGCGACGGCGGCCGCGACGCGTTCGGCCTCCAGGCGCAGCAGGACGTCCTCCTCGGCGGACCGGGCGGTGGTGCCGGTCCGGGCGGCTGCGTCGTCCCGGTCGGGGTCGCCGGCCGGTGGGCGGTGGAGCAGGCCGCGGGTGCGGCGCAGGCATTCGTTGCGCACGATGCGGAACATCCACGACGCCAGCGCCCCGGAGGCGCGCAGCATGCCGATCTTGCGGTAGAGGATGATCAGCGCTTCCTGGGCGGCGTCCTCGGCGTCCTGGGGTGTGGCGCACAGCGAGTGGGCGAAGCGCTGGACGTGGGGGTGGGAGCCGTGGATCAGGGCGGTGAGGGCCTCGGCGTCGCCGCGTTGTGCCGCGGTGACCAGGGTGGCGCCGGGCCAGCTGTGGTCAGCCACGCTGACGCCTGCGGCGGCGCAGCAGCGTGACGGTGCACGCGCACAGCAGCAGCGCGCCGGCTGCGACGGCGATGACGACGGCGGTCATGGGGGTCCTCCCGGTGGGTGGGGTGCGTGGCGGACGCGGTCGTCCGCACGGCGTACGGCTATGAGAGGCACGGCGGGCGCGAAAGGATTCACCCGGGTCGGTGCCGGTGGGCGCCGTCGGCCAACGCACGGGGTTGATCGTATGAACATCACCTGAACCGGGCTCAGGGGCCCCCGGTCGGCTGCCTAAGCTGCGGCCGTCAGTCTTGATCACTCCAGTCGGAGAGACCCCACCATGCTCATCCTGTCCCTGCTGTTCCTGGCCGTCGGCGTCGTGCTGCTGATACTGCGGTGGCGCGAGGTCGGTTCCTGGCCGGTCACCCTGGGCGGCATCGTCGCCGGCGTCCTCGGGCTGCTGCTGGGGCTCACGACCTTCGTGCACGTGGTCGAGCCGACCGAGGTGGCGGTGCCCACCAGCCTCGGCAAGGTCGGCACCACCTGGCAGCCGGGGCTGCACTTCAAGTCGCCGCTGACCGACGTGACCACCTTCTCGACCCGGCCCGCCGATCTCGACCTGACCGGTGACTCCACCGTGGAGGTCCGCTCCTCCGAGGGCGGGGTGCTGTTCGCCGACCTCACGGTGAAGTGGTCGATCGACCCGCAGCACACCGTCGAGCTGTTCAAGCTGGCCGGCAGCGCGGAGGCCGTCCAGCAGCGGCTGGTCTACCCGGACAGCCGGGAGATCGTCCGCAACGTCTTCGCCCGCCACACCAGCGTCGAGGGCTACAGCTCGCAGCGGGAGGCGATCAGCTCGGAGATCGACAAGCTGATCACCGCCCGGCTGGCCCCGCGCGGGATCCTCGTCAACGGCGTCAACCTGCGCAACGTGCGGCCGAGCGACGGCCTGCAGAAGGCCATCGACCAGAAGATCGCGCAGGACCAGTCCACCGCCCAGGCGGAGGCGGCCGTGCGCACGGCCAAGGCCGAGGCGGAGAAGCGCAGGATCGAGGCCGAGAGCACCGCGGCCGCCAACGCCGCGATCGCCAACTCGCTGACCGACAAGATCCTGCTGAGCCAGTGCATCGAGGCGTTCAAGGCCGCGGCGGAGAAGAACCCCGTCTACGCCAGCCCGTGCGGTGCCGGTGGCACGCCGGTCATCGTGGACGGCACCAAGCGCTGAGACCGCCGGGCGGCGGACCGTGCGGGCTCAGGCCTGCGGGGTCTGGGGCGGGCCGTCGGCCCGGCCGTCGCCGCGAGGCCCCTCGGCGAGGTCGTCCTGGTCGGCGGCCGCGCGCACCAGGTCGGGCAGCAGCTCCGCCACCGCCGCGGTCAGCGCCCCCAGCGTCCGGCCGTCGGGGAGCGGGTGCCACAGCAGGCACACCTCGGCGTCGAGGAAGGACACCGCCGGCGCCCCGACGGCCACCAGCCGCTCCGCCAGCCCCCCGTCCAGCAGCGCCTCCTCCAGGGCGGCGGTGTCCTGGCCGCGCGGCCCGTAGACCAAGCCCTGCGGCCACCGGATGTGCTGCGCCGCGCTGCTCCAGTCACGCTCCAGCGTGGCCCGCGGCAGCGGCTGCGCCACCTTGGTGCAGACGGCCAGCCACAGGTCCACGTCGCGCTCCAGCTGCTTGACCAGGACCGAGACCGTCGCCTCCTTGCCCGTGAGCGGCCCGGTCAGCGTGAGCGGCCCGCTCGCCGTCTCGCTCGCGCGGGTCCGGGCGGTCAGCCAGGGGAAATGCGCCAGGTGGCCCTGCCAGCGCGGCGCCTTCAGGTCGTGCAGGCGCCAGCCCGGCTGCTGCGCCAGCCCCTTGATCCCCGTGCCCACCCGCGTGGCGCCCACGGCCTTCTTGGTGCCGCGCGCCGCCATGACCACCGCCACGACGAAGGTCAGCCCGCAGCCCAGCAGGAACAGCATGCCACCGATCATCTGATCTCCCCGGGGCTCCCCCGCACAGCCAGGGGCGGTGCGTGATCGTCCGTCATACGGCTACCGGTGGAGGGGACACGCACAGCGCGCTCGCCGGTTCCGCCTCGCCCGGATTCCCCCGGCCGAATCGCGGGCGGCGCGGTCACGCACGTCCGGGACGGGGCCGGGGGGCCGGGGGCGGGGGCGGGGCGGCGGGGGCGGGGCGGGGCGGCGGGTGTGGGCGAGGATGGCGCCCATGGACGACGCCTTCACCCTTCTTCGCCGGGCCGCCGACCTCCTGTCCGAGGAGGCCGCAGCGGCGGGCGACGGCGCAGCGGCGGCCAGCGGGCTGACGGTCGCGGATATTCACACCGAACTAGACTTGTGTGAGTGGGAGTTGGCGCTCTACCTGCTCGCCGAGCTCGCGGACGCCTGTCCGGCGTCCGTCGCGTTCTGGGAGCTGCTCGCGGAGGCCTCCCGGCAGATGATGCTGGAGGACAGCCGCCGCTGGTGCGAGTGGCGTGCCGGGGAGGCGCGGCACGGCACCGTCCGGGCGCGGCTGGCGATGCGCCGCCCTGGTGAGGGCCGTCGTCGGACGGCGTTCGCGGGGGACGGGCAGCTGCGCCCGCTGTGGGACGTCGGCCTGCGCACCGCGGACGGGCGGTGGATCCTGGACACCGCGCGGATCTGGGTGGAGGGCGTGCCGCGCCTCGGCCCCGGGGAGAGCGCCGATGTCCGTCTGGCGCCCTTGCGGCCCGAGCTGTGGCGGCACCTGGGGCCCGGTGCGGTGATCACGATGCACGAGGGCCAACCGGTCGAGGGCACGGCCACGGTCCTCGAGGTGTTGCCCGGGCGCGGTTGAGGCGGGCCTGAGCGGTCGCGGGAGGTTTTACCAAACGGTCGACCAACTGTCCGCCCGGCTCGGATAGCGTCCCGGTATCCATTGATCGCGCTGCGGGCGCCGTGCCTTCCCGGGCAGGGCCGCCCGCTGAAAGGGCATGCCATGAGTCTGGTCAACGTGTTCGAGGCGGCGTCCGCGCTGCCGACGTCGTGGAACTCGCGCCTGCTGGGCCAGGTGGGCACGGCCGGTGTGAAGGTGCTGCGCATGGACGGGCAGCCGGTGGCGAGCGAGGTCCATGCGATGACGGAGGTGCTGTTCGTGGTCGTGGGCCGGCTGGAGCTGACCGTGGACGGTGTGGAGGTGACGGTGGGTCCGGGCGAGATGTACTGGGTTGCGGCCGGCACGCACCACGCGGTGCGGCCGGGCAGCCGGGGCACGCTGGTGATCGTGGAGGTCCCCGAGGAGTAGGGCGCTCAGGCGGACCGGGCGGTCCCGGAGGGGGTGCGGGCGCGGTGGAGCAGGTAGAGCCCGGAGGCGGCGGCGAGGACGGCCATGCAGGCCGCGAAGACCAGGCCGGCGTCGGCCAGGCCGAGTGGTTCGCTGAGCAGGCCGACGCCGATGACCGGGATGGAGATGCCGAAGTAGGCGACCACGAACAGCGCGGAGAGGGCGCCGCCGCGGTGTTCGGCGGGCGAGGCCGCGGCGACCTCGCCCACCGCGCCGCGCAGTCCCATGCCCTGGCCGGCGCCGCCCACCAGGGCGCTGAGGACCAGCGGGGCCAGGGTCGTCCAGGCGAGGGAGGCGGCCAGCAGGGCAAGTCCCGCGATCAGGACGAAGCAGCCCAGCGGGATGGCCCGCGCGGTGCCGAGCCGCGGCACCAGGAGCTGGCCGAGGGTGGAGGCGAAGAACGCGGTGAAGACGATCAGGCCGACGACGGCGTGGTTGTCGATGCCCAGGTCCTCGGCGAGGAACGCCGGGCTGACCGAGGTGAACACCCCCAGCAGCGCGAACCCGGCGAACGCCGCGATCCCCGCCGGGACGAACACCCCGCGCACCTCGGGCGGCAGCGTCGGCCGGTGCGGGCGGGCCGTGCGCAGCGGGTGGGCGTCCTGGACGGTCTCGGGCAGGAACCAGGTGACGGTGAACGAGGCGGCGAGCAGCACCAGGTGGACGACGAAGGGCAGGACGAGAGGGTCGGGTGCGTACTCGGCGAGGAGGCCGGAGAGCAGGGGTCCGCAGCCCAGGCCGCCCATGTTGGCGGCGGTGGCGACGAAGCCGGCGCGGGCGCGGCGCTCGGGTGGGGCGAGTTCGAGGACGTAGGCGGTGGCGGTGCCGGTGAACAGGCCCGCCGACAGGCCGGAGAGCAGGCGGCCCAGGCAGAGCAGGGGCAGGCCCTGTTCGGCGAGGAAGGCGACGGCGCTGGCGGCGGCGAGGGCCAGTCCGCACAGCAGGACGGGGCGGCGGCCGACGGAGTCGGAGACGTTGCCGACGAGGAGGAGGACGCCGATCACGCCGAAGGCGTAGACGGCGAAGACGACCGTCACCATCAGTTCGGAGAAGCCGATCTGTTCCTGGTAGAGGCCGTAGAGGGGGGTGGGGAGGGTGGTGCCGGCCATGCAGACGGCGAAGGCGGCGGCGGCCCCGAGGTAGCCCCGGCGGGTCTGCCGGGGTTGGTGTCGCTGCGGGGGCCGGGGCCGGTGTCGTTGCCGGGGCCGGTGGTCGGTCATCCGCCCACGGTAGGCGGCCGGCCCCGCCGTGGGCCGTCCGGGCGGGGCCCGGCTGGGCCGGATGGCGGCCCCCTGCCACCTGGCCAGGGGGTGGCCGGGGTGTGGCGGCCACGGGAGTCGCCGTAGTGCGCCGAGTACCGGTTCTTCACCACCACCGGCTCCTACAGCTGGCACTTCCACCTGGCCAACGCCTGGGAGGGCATGCGCCCCTTGGCCGCCCCCGACCTGCACGAGGCCCTCGACCGCTTCGCGAGCGGCCTGTTCTGGGACGGCCCCTACGACCCTGCTGCGGAGGACACGGACGACTCCGCCGCGCCGGCGCGCGGCTTCCCCGCGGACCCGGCCCCGTGGCGCCCATGCTGACGGGCCACCGGACGCGGGTCGCCGGACGGCCGACCGCCGAGACATACAACAGGAAACGCAATCCCGACCATTCAAGGCCCGATTAGGCCGCGCTTCATGGCAATACGAAACGCCCCCGCCGGGTGAACCTGCGGGGACGCAAGGAAGGGCCTGTGGGCCCACGGGCCACTCTATGGCTAATCCACGATGAATAGGATCAGTGTGAAGAGAAGCGGAGCCGAGGACAGCGCAATGAAGAACCAACCAGTAATCATAAAGAGGGCCGGCGGACCTTCCTGGGAGGATCCCCTCCGGGGCTTCATGAAGTAGTCACTGATTCCCCGGCAGTCCATAACC
>NZ_JAKNTA010000023.1:43733-62879 GCF_022288725.1 Kitasatospora sp. A2-31
CGCCTCATTCCACGACTGTTCATGCGTGTGTGGGCCACGCGCTCGGAGGCACCATCTCGGCCGTACCATCAAAGTTCTTGATCGGCGCGCCCTCGATAAAGACCACCGGAATGCCGTCAGACAGCTTCCGGATCGCAGCGGAAAGCTCCATCGATGTCGTTCCCTCCTTCGTCGTCGTTATCTTGATTCCAGACGCATCCGATGCCAGGCCGGCAGAATAGACAGGGAGCGGCAGGCTCTGGGCCAGAGCGGCGTTCCCAATCCGTTCGATCGCGGGGTCCACAGTCGCTCGCGCGTACGCGGAATGCCTGATGACGGTCCAACCGGTCTCGATCCCGGGGTGCGCAGCAGCGGCTGCTCCGATCAGCGCGCGTGCCCGTGCATCATCGGTTGCGAACAGGACCACGTGTCCGCCTTGAGCGTCCATCTGCAACGTTCCGAACGTGTCCTTGAACGGACCGCGTCCCTGCTCGCCGAGGGCCGACTCAAGGTCTGTCAGCGCTGCATGTATCAAGGCGTCGCTACCGGACGGTGACGCCGACGTGGCGGGCGCCGCACCGCCCGGGGCGGTGCTACCACATGCCGAGAGGGCACCGATGACGAGCAGCAGCGCCGCCGGCCGGATCGCCATCGCATGAGTGCGAGTCATTTCTATGAGCTCCCTGTCCGTGGGCTGTAGTTGTCAGATGGGTCAGGAGGGGCCTCATCGCCTCCGGCGGGCCCCCTCCTGACTCTCATCGCGTCGAAGTCCGTCTGCTAGCGGAGGCAGCCCACAGCGCGGCCCCCACGGAAACTCCGACGCTGCCGACGACGGTCTTCAGCGACATCCGCTGATCCCTTCCCGTCCCCGCCCATTCCGTCCCCCAGGGCCCGCGAGTGAGTTTGTCACCCGTCAGAGCAACCACCGTGGACGGCGCCGTCGCAGATGCGGAAGGTTGCACCACCACACAGTCCCGCCGTCCCGACTGGATTTGACGCCTACGAGCCCGCATTCAGGCCTCGAGGTAGATGGCGACAACGGAACGGTGGGCTCGTCCAGCCATAGGACCGCGAGGATCGTAGGGGGCATCCACATGCTTCACCAGAGCAAACTGCCCTTCAAGAAACAGACTTGACGGCACCTGGGAGTAGAACTCCTCACGATGGCCGCCCCGTTCGTCCACAACCGTGAAGTCCATGTCGCCAGGTTCACCCTCGATCGAATCGATGCTCCCCAAGACGACCTTGACGATCCCCGGCTTGTCTTCGTCTCGCTCCAGGGACGAACCTCCTCCAACGGTCCACGGCTCACCGGTGTCCGACGCAGGTTCGAGGCCAGCCGCATCAAGTGTCCTGTGCGCCACGTCTAGTTCGGACGTATGACAGTAGATCAGCCTCATCAGCCTGGCCATTCCCCCACCTCGGTGATCACGCAGCGGCTACGCCGACTGCGCGCTGCTTGCCGTCTGCTCGAAGCGGAGGAGCCTCGGCCCCGCTCCCGCTCGCAGTCATTTCAGCCTCGATGATGACCGGCGCTCCGGATCACCCTCCCGCACGTCATCCACACCTTTGGCAGACACAACGCGGCCCCGCCCACCCCGAGGAACGGGGCCGGGCGGCACAAGGGCAGGGTGAGGCCCCGCTACGGCACTGAACAGCGGCGACCCGCTCCAGGTTGAGCACCACGTGGTCGGCCGCCTGCGCCCCGTTACGGCTGGCGTCGACCCGGTAGCCCCCCGGGCAGGTCCCTCGGAACGGTGACGGCGTAGACGATCCGCGGCACTCCGCCCACCGTCACCGCCCATCCACCGGAATCTAGTCGCGGTTTGGACGGGCACCACCTCGAAGGCTGCCGTGCCGCCGACCGACCCACCGGGTCGGGCAGATCAGGATGGGACGGCCCCGAACGTCATCCAGGCAACGAGACCAACGGCGAGAACACCGAGGGCTCCGCAGGGGGCGCCAGCCCAAACGGCTCGTGGCCTCGCCGTCCCCCACGCGCGCGCTGGTCCGTAGACAGACAGCCACACGGACGATCCCGCGCCGACTACTGACGGACGAACGACTCGTTCATGCCGTCGGTACCGGTGAGCTGCAGCCGTTCCTGGCCTTGGTAAGTGAAGAACTGGAAGTACTTCTCACACTTCAGATCGCCGACGACGGAGGCCAACTGGACGTGCGCACCGTGCCCGGCGTCGTCCATCTTCCCGTGACGCCAGGTCCCGGTGAACGCCACCGCCCTGAGTGACGCCCGTCCGCCGCACGCGGCAGGAGGCAGACTCACCTCTCCGAGCACGCCGCCGTCCAGGAACTGGACCGATCCCGCACTCGACCTCCAGGACCCGATCATCGGCGCGTCGCCCTCCTCCACCACTGCCGCGCACGAGGCGGCCAGCGGTAGGACGGAGAGGCCAAGCACGACCGCCAGGACTCGCACCCCTCCACGTGCCCGCATCCATCCGGCCATCCAAGACCCCCCGATCACTTGACACCCCCGATTCCCAGCCGTCCCCATCCGGGCACCCGTCTGAGCATTCCAGCCTAGGGCTTGCCTGCCAGAATGTACACCGTCATCGAGCCTGGATCCGCATAATCGACTGTAACCTTGTGGCTGGGACTCTTCATGTCACCCTCTTTCGCCGGAGACATTATCCCCTTTACCGGGTGCATGGGGTCAATGAACCATCCAGTCATTTCGAGGTCCCTGGAAGTGAATGCCGCGACACCGGGAGTCATGTCTTCCTCGTCAATCCCCAGGCCAGAGAGGAATATATCGAGATCATCCTTTCCGGTCTTGAAAGACACCCACAGGTCACCGCCACCCTCAACCTGGAGATGGCCGAACGAAGCGTTCGTCGCACTCTTTGGAACGGAAATTCCATAACGCTTCTGAAGATCAGGATTAGGGGTCCCGCTGATGGAAGGCTCAGACTTCCGAGTGGACACCGAGGAAACGGCAACACCCGCAGCCCCGGAGCCACTATCCTTACTTCCGCACGATACAACTGCCAACATTAAGGCACCCAGCAGAGATGTGAGTGCGACCTTCGCCGTTGACCTCATCCAGGAACTCCTTGCATCATGGAAGAACCGACCACGTCAAAGTCCCTAGCCAGCCCAACCGTGTTGAGGTGATCCATCTCCGGCTGACTCATGTCGATCCACATCTTATGCACATTATCACGGCCCTCGCTGGGCGTCCCCCAGTCGTAGCGCTTGCGGATCTCGAGCTTATACTCAGGCCCTCCTTCTCGCCGGTTCACGCCAGTCACTTGCCATTGGAAGTTATGAGGGCATAGAACCATCCGACACTGGAAGTACCGTCAGTCTCTACCGCTCGAGACTTCTGCCAACCGGAGTCAAACCGATCCTTCCCGGATGCGAAGTCCGTCAAATACTTCTTGACATCCGTTTTGAACTTTGGAACTTCATTCAGCATGCTATCCGGATGCAGTTCGATCGGCGTCCCGCTTGCATCCAGCCAATGCTGCAGAAGCTTGGCTGCGACATCATATGAGTTCTCCCCGCGGACCGCCCCCTGGAGACTCAGGCCGGCGACCACCTGATACACCAATTCTTGATCTTCATGTCATGCGGTCCAGGCGCATGCTTATTGAATAACCTGTCTCCGGTGTCCGAGTAGTCGTCTCCGGTTTCAGAAATCAGCTTCCTCATCTTCATTCGATACTTCAAAACATTCAGCTGAGTCTCGGTAGGAGCGTTGTCCTCCCAGCTCGTTTCGTCCGGACACACAAGGGGGCCTCGGACTTCATTTCCGCCACAATTCTGCTCTTCGGAAGCCTGTATTCTGAGCCTTCTACTCGGACTGCACTGCCGCCCTGATGTCCGGATCATGGAGCCCCGACGGATCGGCTTGGTCGACTGGGGAGTTGGCAGCGACGGCTCCGAGGTAAACCCGGCGGGCAGGGCGGGGTCGCTGCCGGGGCTGGTGTTGCGGCAGGGGCCGGTGGTCGGCCATCCGCCCACGGTAGGCGGGCGGGGCCCGGCTGGGCCGGATGGCGGTCGCCTGCCACCTGGCCAGGGGGTGGGCCTCGTCGCGAGCGATGCGCGCGGTCCCGGGCCGTGTGATCACAGCGGGCGTACCGTGCCCTGGTTTGAGCCATTTCTAGTACCGCCGCGGAGGTTCGTGAAGGGGTGTTGGAGCAGCCGCGTATGCGTCCATGAGGATGCCGCAGGTACACCAGTCGCCTATCCACGGCGTGCCGGCCTCGGCGCCGTAGCGGCCGAGGCCGGCCATGAGGCGGAGTACTTCCGCACGTTCCGGCGCAGCGAAAGTGAGGAGCGTCGCGCGGCACGGGAACTGTTCGGTCTGACATCTGAATGTGGGGCACTCCTGTGCACAGCTAGAGCGTCCCGTTCGAAATGTCGAACGGGACGCTCCGGCACGACACCCTTTCGGGTTACCCGCGGCTCCCCAGCGACCAGCCAGAGAGAAGCAATGGCCTCGGATGGCTACTGAGGATAGGTCACCCGGTCGAGGCCTTGCGAAGCAATTCTTCGTCTCCGCATGTTTGGTCGGGATCCTTGACCAAACACAGGTTTATCCCGTCGCCATCCTTCTTGACGCTCGCCTCTATACTGCAAGCAAGCAGCTCTCTATCCCCACTCGGCATCAGGCTGATGGTCGATCCCTTGGGATCGCTGCTTGAAGCCACGTGCGTCTGATCCCCCATAAGCAGCCACTTCCCGACGGTAAGGGCCTGAGCACACCCATCCCGAAGCGAGACCACCTTGATGATTCGCTCTGAACGGAACGTGCCCCCCGACTCGATGACGAGATGCGCCCCCTTCTGGTTGGTCCATGTCCCGAGAATGTCGTCCTGGGACGCCTCGAAGGACGAGCCGCCAGCCGAGCAGCCGCTCATCAGCAACCCTGCAAGCCCCAGCATGAGAGCGAGCCCGGAAGGCCTCGCAGCCACGGACCTCCGTTCAGGGTTAGACGCTACGCACATCTTGAACTCCCCACTCACGGACCTACCTTACCGTATATATGCCAGCGAGTTCACGCATCGATCGATCGGCCAATACTCGTCCCAGGCCAGGAGCTCATCGACAGACTGGCCCGGCAGTGGCGCCACGATCCAGTCCTGCCAGGACTCCGGAATCTTATGGGTGGCAGAATTCCAACCCGAGGTGTTATCAATCTCGAAGTGAAGCTTCGCGAGATTGGCCCTGGCATCAATCTCCTTCACCCATGCGAATCCGCTATAACTACCCAGGAAGGCAGCCGAAGGATTGCTGGTCCCCAGCCTCCCGTTGGTGATAATGCCCAGCAGGTCGTTCAGCTCTCCCCGGGGGCTGTTGAGCAATGTGCCCGGCTCCGGACCCGCGTCCTTGTAGCGAACCTTGATCGGATCCATGGCATCCGGTGCCCCTGTCTGGACACGCGCCATGAGCGTGGCCCGGTCCTGACCTATCACATCGTGCTTGGCGAGGTCAGTGACCAACTGCGAGTTCCCACCAAAGGTCTGAGTACGGCCCAAACCGTTCAGAAACCAGCCGCCTGTCAGCTCCAGTGCACTCATGTTGTTGTTGGCCGGACCGGACCCCTTGTCGATGCCCCACTTGTCCGCCCCCGGCGTCCTTACCCCCTTCGCTCCCGGCAGCGGAGGCACCCCACCCTTGCCACTGGTGTTGTGGCACTCGGGGCAGTACGTACTAAATGGGGACTGGGCTCGCAGGAAGCGCTGGAATGCGACCTGCCGCAGCGGCGCTTCTGCCTGGACCTGGGCGACTATCTTGTCGTGGTTCGGGCCGTCGCCCTCGATCTTGGTCCCGTTGTTCGAGCACCGGTACATCCCACTTGCGCACTCTTCCAGGGCAAGGCCGCTAGGGTCGGCCTTGTTGACCGGGTTGCTGTTGCTGTATCCGTAGGCGTTCCACTGCTGCGGATCCTCGGGAGTCATGATCGGATCCGGGCTGAGGAAGCGGCCGGTGGTGGGCTGGTACTGGCGGGCGCCGAGGTTGGTGAAGCCGGTGGCGTCGTCCTTGAGGCCGTTCACGAAGCCCTTGTCGCCGGACCACGGGGTGGTGAGGGAGCCGGGGCCGCGGGAGACGCCGAAGGGGTCGGTGGTGCGGCGCGACTCGGTGAGGGAATCGCGGTCGATGGAGAGGGAGTTGGTGCCGTGGTGGTCGGAGAACTGGTAGCTGAGCTTGTCCGGCCCTTGACGGACGAGGGTGATGCCGCCGGGGATGGTGTAGTAGCGGGTGCCGGTGCTGGTCTTGCTGTTGGTGTCGTAGGTGAGTTCGTCGCCGCCGCCGAGGTTGACGGTGACCTTGCCGGGGTTGCGGCGGATCAGCTGGTTGCCGTCGGCGTCGTAGACGTAGCTGGTGGTGGCGCCGCCCTGGCTGAGTGAGGCGAGCCTGCCCTCGACGTCCCAGGTCAGGGTCGCGCCGTTGGCCGCGTCGACGGCGTTCCAGGTGGGAGTGCTCCACTTGGACTGCCAGCCCGGCGCGTAGACGATGAACTTACCGTCGTCCTGCAGCACCGCGAAGTAGCCGCTGCCCGTTCCCACGTAGGTCTTTGATGACCAGAGAGCGACGCGCTGGGGGTCGTAGACGACGAAGTTGCCGTCGTCCTGCATGGTCGCCCACGCGCCCGGGTGGTCCTGGGTGTTGGTCGCCCACACGGCCTGGCCGGAGCGCAGGGAGGTGAGGACGAGGTTGCCATCGCTCTGCATGGTGAGCTGGGCGCCGTTGGAGCGCACCGACTCACCGGACTTGAGGACGAAGCCGGCCTTGAGTTCCTTGTTGCCACCGGGGTTGGTGATCTTGGTGGTGTTGCCGGCGGCGTCGTACTGGTCACTGCCCTGGATGCCCGGGCTCCAGCCGAAGGTGTTCTTGGCCTTGATCAGTGCGTGCGGTCCGCCGGTGCCGCCGCCCGTTCCGGCCGCGGTGGTGGGGGTGTTGCGGGTGCCGGGGGCGGGGAAGGTCTGCTCGGTCTTGAGGTCCTTCGCCACGTCGCCGGCCGGGTCGTGGTTGATCAGCTTGGTGCGGTTGCCGGTCAGGTCATATGTGTAGTCCTGCCAGTAGGCGGCGCTGCCGCCGACCGTGGTCTTCGCCGGGGCGACCGCCCCGCTGGTGGGGGTGGTGTTGGCGCAGGCGCCTTGTCCGGCGAGGGAGGGGGTGGGCTGGTCGAGTTGGCCGGTGTCGCTCCATGCGGTGGTGAGGCGGCCGAGGTAGTCGTAGGTGAAGCACTGCAGGTCGGTCGCCGCGGGGGTGTTGTTCGGGATGGTGCGGATCGCGGTGATCTGGCCGGCCTGGTTGTAGGCGTAGGTGGTGTTCTGGACGGTGCCGTTGGTGGCGGTCTGCTTGTCGATGTACTGGGTCAGCAGCCGCCCGGTGGACTCGTCGTAGGTGTTGGTGGCGACGATCTGCCAGCCGAACGGGTTCACCGTCGAGCGGATGTTGCGCCCGTAGGCGTCCCAGTCCGACTGACGCAGGTAGACGTCACCCGCTCCGCCGATGTCGTGCAGCAGCCCGTAGGCCTCGTACTTGTAGTTGATGGACTCGTCGGCGAGGTTGCCGGCGGCGGCCCGGTACTCGTTGGTCACCGCGCCGGTGATCGGGTCGTAGACGGCCTCGTACTCGAAGGTCGACTGCCCGCTCTGGCCGATCTCGCTGCCGGGGATGGACACGGTGGTCTTGGTCGGCCGGTAGGCGTCGTCCATCGCGGTGACGGCCTTGGTGTAGGTAGCGCCGGTGGCGCCGCCGACGTAGCGGGTCGAACTCGCCGCCTGGCCCTTGGCGACGGTGTCGTAGGTGTAGCCGGTCAGCTGATTGGCCGGGGCGACGGTGCCGTTGTAGGTGGCGGTCTTGCGGCCGAGGAGGTCGTAGGTGATCGCCACGGTCTGGTTACGGGCGTCCGTGGTGGTCGCCAGCCGCCCGGCACCGTCGTAGGTGCGGATGGAGACGCCGGTGTCGGGGTCGTCGGCGCGGACCTGGCGGCCGCGCTGGTCGTAGCCGTAGCTCCACGTGTTGCCGGCGGCATCCGTGCGCGTGGCGGCCTGGCCGCCCGCCGTGTAGGTGTAGGTGGTGACGTCCGCGTCGGTCTGCCGGCCGGTCGCGCCCGGGGTCCGGTACTGCCACACCTGCGCGGTCCGGCCGCGGGCGTCGGTGACGGTGCTGGTCGCGGTCGCCCCGGCCGGCGGGGTCACGTCGACCCGGTCGGCGCCCGGGTAGGCGGTGGTCGTGGTGTTCTGCAGCACGCCGAGGGCGATGAACTGCGAGCTCACGGGACGGCCCATGCCGTCGAACTCGGTGTAGGTCTGGCCCGGGACCTGCGCCGGGGTCGCGTTGAACCGCACCGTGTTCGGCCCGGAGGTGTCGTCGTAGTAGGTGCCGTAGGTGCGGTTGGTGCGGCCCTGGGAGTCGTAGAAGGTGTCGGTGACCAGGCGGCCGTGGTAGGCGGAGATCGCCGGATCGGTCTGGGTCTGCACGACCCGGCCCAGACCGTCCATGATCTGCGAGGACACGGCGTCCTTCCCGCCCGAGCGCAGCGTGCGGCTGGTGATCGCCGAGGGCCTTTCGGTGCCGTCCACGCTGTAGTCGAACGTGTAGTTGGCACTCTCGCTGGTCGCCCGACCCGGCGTCCACACGGCCTTCAGCCGGCCGAGCCCGTCATAGGACTGCGTGACGGTACGGGCGTTCGGGTCGGTCGTGGTGAGCGGCAGCCCACGGGCCGGGTTCAGCGTCACCGTCGTGGCGCGCTTCGCGCCCGCATCCGGCGCACCCGCCGGAGCCGGCGTCCCCGCGACGGTCTGATTCGGCAGCTCACCCGCATTCGCGGCACTGTAACTCGTCGTGACCGTGGCGCCGTTCGGGTTGGCGCTGTCCGTGGACGCCACATCGGTAACACTAACCGTACGACCGTAGGTGTCGAAGGCGGTGGTACCAGTGGTCACCCACTGCGCGGTGGCACCGTCGTACCGGTCGAGAACCTGAGCCCCTGTCGCCTCGCCCTTCGCCCCTGCGTTGCCGAACGCCTGGCCGTCGTACAGGACGCGCGAACCGGCGACGGTGTTGTCCGAAGTCGGTCCTGCAGCACAGGCGTTACTGCCCGAAATCGTCAAGACCTCGGAGACCAGGCCGGTCATCTGCCCGTTGGCACCGGTAGCGTAGGAGTTGCGGGTGCAGACGTCGGGTGTGCCGTCGGCGGTACTGAGCGTGGTCTTGACCCGGTTGTTGCGGTCCTTGTCGGTGGTGGTCACCGTCGAGGTGGTGCGGGTGCCGGTGCTGGTCTTCGCCGTGCTCACGCTGGTCGAGGTGGTCGCCGCGTAGCGGGCCACCAGATCCGGCAGGCCGGTGCGCTTGTGCGTGGCCGTGTCGGCGGGACCGCTGCTGGTGTTGACGGTCCACGACTGCGGCGCGGTGGCGTCCGCGTCGGCGTAGACGTCGGACTCCAGCACCCGGCCGGACAGCCAGTCGGAGTCGGTCTTGGCGCCGCTGGTCGGACCCGCGACCGTCACCGAACGCTTGCTGCCGTCCGCCTTCAGGTCCCCGTCCATGCCCTGGTAGTAGCTGGTCGAGGTCTTGGACTTCTTGCCATCCTGGCCGGAGCCGGTCACCGCGGTGACCTTCGCGAAGCCACGGAACTGGTCCCAGGTCCGGGACTTGTCGTCCACCAGCGCACCGTCATTGCGGTGCCAGGCGGCGTCACCGTACTCGTAGGAGGTGGTCTTCGTCACCGCGCCCGCGATCAGGTTGGAGTTCGGGTCCACCGTCACCGAGGCGACCGGGTAGCGCAGGAACCAGTCGTCCACCATCGCCGCCACGCCCGTGTCGTACCACTTCACGTTGTAGCAGGCCATGGTGTTGCTGTCCGGCGAGGCCGGCATCTTGCCGGTCGTGCGCTGGCAGGAGTCCTTCACGTACTCCACGCCGATTGTGCCACCGGTCTCGGTGGTGATCAGCTCCATACGCGGCCGGTTGTAGCGCGGCCGCGCCGGGACCAGGCCGTCCACCCGGTTGGGCAGCAGCAGGTCCGCGAACGTGACCGCCGGCAACTCCTGCTCGGCCTGCCCGTTGAAGGTGTCCTTACCGAACCGCTTCACCGTCTGCAGCCACGGGATCTGTGTGTTCTCACCCGAGTTGGACGGTGACTTGAACACGTGGGTGAGCTCGTAGCGGTCCACCGGACGGTAGGCGCCGTTCGAACGGATCGAGGTGGTGACGGAGTTCAGCCACTGCGTCGACCAGTAACTCGGACCGTAGTTCGAGCAGGTGCCCTGCTGAGCGCACTGCTTGTCCAGCGGAACGTCCGGCCAGTTCGCCGCGTTGGCCGCCGTGCGCTGCGCGGGCGCGCAGGCCGCCTCGCCGGCCACGCAGCGCTCCCCGATGCCGAAGTCGATCCTGGACGCCGCCTGATAGGCGCCGTTCGCGCCCAACTGGTCGGAGAGCAGCTGGCCGTAGGCGATCGAGGCGAGCGTGCCGCCGCGGGTGTACTCGGTGTTCGTGCCCGAGCCGCGGTTCTGACCGCCGCCGCGCGCGTACCAGTTGGTCTCCGGCGCATAGGCGTAGGCGGTCAGGTTGGAGTGGACGTCCACGACGTAGTCGAGGTTCCAGCGCCACGCCGTCTGGCACCACGACCCCTTGCCCTTGGAAGCGTCGTAGCACGGGTCACCGGCGTTCGGCGCGTACACCGGCACCGTCCACGCCGACTTCGACTCCGGACCGACCGTGGTCGGGGCACCGGCGGCCGAAGGCAGATGGTTCAGACCGAAGTAGTAGACCGTACCCGCGGTGTCGGTCACCTTCAGGTACGAGCCGTTCCAGGTGCCGTTCGTAGCGCCGGTGAGGAACTCGACCTTGGTGCCGTCGTCGTTCTTCAGCCGCCACGTGCACTTCGACTGCTCGTCCCGGGCATTGCCCGACACGCACGACGTGTCGTCCGGCACCAGCTCGCCGGAGTGACCGCCCAGTGACAGGGTCAGGTTCGCCCCGCCCCAGCACTGATCCCCCGAACCCGCGATCCCCGCCTTGTCACACACCTGGTAGGAACGCTCCACGAACCCCGCGTTCAGGTCCCAGCCGTCACCGATCCACGAAGCCTGCGCGTTCGTGGACGACGTCCGTCCGTCCACCGACGCCGAGTCATACCCCAACGCCACCTGCGGCGCCGCGCCGCCCAGCGTCGGCGGCGACTGGATCGGGTAGCTGTAGGTGAACGACCCCGACGAGCTGCCCGCCGTCCACGCCTGACTCGGCGACAACGACGTCGCACTGTAGGTGCCAAGACCGCTCGAAGGGGTTCCCTCAGCGGCCAGCACCATCGGCGCCGAAGCGGAAGCCGAGAACGCGTCCGACGGCGCCAGGCCAGCCGACTTGGCGTCCGCCTGCTGGCCCTTCGTCAACGCCACCTCGACCGCGGGCAGGTCCACATCCGCGACGAGCCTCTTCGCCTGCACGTCGTAGTGCGACGGGACGGGCGTGCGCTCCAGGCAACCCACCACCTCCGGCGTGGTCAGCGAACACGCGGGAAGAGAGACGAGACGCGCCCGCTCCGCGAAACCTCCGCCGAAACCGACACCCGACAGGTCCAGACCCACCCGGACCTTCGCCGCGTCCGCCTGCTCCGTTCGCGCCAGCGACACCAGCGCACCCTGCACGCCTGCCGCTGCCGCCGCCTTCGCATCGGCCACAGTCACCTTCACCGGCGGACCGGCAGGGACGGAATCGGCGGCCGGGGCCGCCCCCTTCGCCCCGCCATCCGGTGCGACCGGCGCCAGCCACACCGGCAGCTCACCGGCCTGCTTCGACGCCCCCGCCGCCGCCTCCCGGACCTCGACGCCGTCCGCACCCTTGCGCAACGAGTTCGCGCCAGCCGCCGGCGCCGCGTCCAGCAGCGCCACGGCCGAACCCGCCGCCACCTTGGGGACGGTCTTCGGCGGCACCCAGTCCGGCGAACCCTTCTTCGCCGCAACCGACTTCGGCTTCTCCGGCGAACCCGCCACCGACGGCGTCTTCGGAAGCGGCGTGTTCGGGGGCGACCACACCTTGTCCTTGTCCTTGCCCGCCAGCGGGGCCGCCAAGGCGGGGGCGACCGGTGAAACAAGGACACCCAACATCGCCAAGGCACTCACAACGGCAACGCGTGATGCCCTACGCCCCGGTGGAGGCGCCCCCCTCCCCCTTGCAAGCCAGACCGAGCGGACGCGACCAGTAGACACCGCTACCCCCCACAGGTAAGCCCGCCCCCGACCAGGGCAGGAACAGATGACTGTCGCGGACAGTAGGGCGTCAACCACCCTGAGGTCGAGCCAATACTCGATCAATACGGACAGTGATACTTCTCACACGCACAGCAAAGCGGTTCGCCCACCCCCAAATCGGACAGTCGAACACTTAATCGAGTTGACTGACGCTTTGGCGATGCGACAGCTTGTTGGTGACCCCTGCCCGTGGTCTTCACATACCGGCCACGACCAGGCCCGATTGCCATCTCGAGGGGGGACCTCTCCACATGCCTGTCGCTCCGTCCGGGGCTCGCTCCGGCGCGCGTCTTCGTCCGCACATCCCGTCACCGCGCGTGTCTGCCGCCGCCATTGGGCTCGTCCTGGCCCTGACCTCCGTGGCGCCCGTCGCGTTCGCCGGCCCGGCATTCGCCGCGGCTGCGCCCGGGACGCTTCCGCCGGACCTGGCGGCGGCCATGGCCGCCGCCGACGCCAAGCACACCAAGGACAAGCCTCCCGCCTCGGCCGCCGACCGGGCGATCGCCCAGGCCAAGGCCACCGGAAAGCCCGTCCCCGTGCCGGAGCTGACGGACGAGTACAGCGAAACGGTGGCCACCCCCCAGGGGCATCTCTCCCGCACCCAGCACCCCGAGCAGCAACGGGTCAGGCTGCAGGACGGCACCTGGACCGCCCTCGACGCCAAGCTCGTCGCCGACCCCACCGGCGGCTACCGCCCCAAGGCGGCCGCCTCCGGCGTCCGCCTGTCCGGCGGCGGCAGCGGCCCCCTCGGCACGCTGACCAGCCCCGGCGGCGAGACCCTCGCGATCGACTCGCCGTTCCCGCTCACCAAGCCGACCCTCGACGAGGACGGCGACGGCCTGGTCTACCCCGAGGTCGCCCCCGGCATCGACCTGAAGGTCACCGCCGACAAGTTCGGCGGCCTCAGCACCGTCCTGATCGTCAAGACCACGGAAGCCGCCAACAACCCCCAGCTCAAGACGGTCCGCTTCGGCACCAGCGGCCAGGGCGTCACCGTCCAGGCCGACGCCACCGGCAACCTCACCGCCACCGGCAAGGACGGCACCGTCCGCTGGCACGCCCCCGTCCCGCGCATGTGGGACAGCTCCGGCAGCACCGCCACGCCGACAGCCGCCGCGGCCCCCGTCGGCAAGTCGGTCGCGGCCGCGCAGGCCGCATCGACCGATGCCGGAGGCCAGCCGCAGACCGGCGTGCCCGCCAAATCCGACAAGGCCAGCAGCGCGGACGGGCCCGGCATCGGTGCGCGGGTCGCCGCCATGCCGACCAGGGCCACCGGCAACGCCATCGAGCTGACCACCGACGGCTCGGTGCTCGGCAAGGGCCAGGGACCGTGGTTCATCGACCCGGGCTGGATCTACGACTCCCGCAGCGGCAACGCCTGGACCTGGACCCAGCAGGCCTACCCGACCACGCCCCGCTACGGGCAGACCACGGCCACCAACGGCCAGTACGCCCGTCCCGGCGTCGGCTACCAGGGTTTCCAGACCGACAAGGGCATCGAGCGCTCCTACTTCCAGATCGACACCCGCGGCTTCTCCGGCGCCGTCATCAACAAGGCCACCATGTCGGTCTGGGAGTACGAGTCCTCGGACTTCTCCTGCACCACCACCTACCCGGTCGACCTCTACCTCACCGGGCCGATCGACGACCGGACCACCTGGAACAACTCGCCCGTCACGGTGGGCAACCGGCTCGGCCGCGCCGAGGTCGCCGGCTCCGGCGGCCCCGACTGCCACGACAACGTCGAGTTCAAGTACGACGTCACGTCGATCTACCAGGAGCGGGCCGCAACCCACGACAACCTGACCTTCGGCCTGTTCGCCCCCGACGAGTCCAACCGCATGGCCTTCAAGCGGCTCGACTACCGCCCGGTGGTCGTCGTCGAGTACGACCGCGCCCCGGAGGCTCCGACCAACACCTACGTGTGGCCGCCGCCGACCACCGCATCGCCCTGGGCCGAGAACCAGGGCTGCGACGGCTCCTCGGTCGGCTGGCTCGGTGCGGGCAGCGACCTCCACAGCGCGGTGTCCCTCAACGCCACCGTGCACAGCCCCGTGCAGAACTCCCTGTACTCGTGGTCGAAGATCTGGGACTACAGCCTGCCGGGTGCGCCCGTCGTCGACTCGGGGCAGTCCGGTCTGGTGGGCAACGGCGGCAACGCCGCCTTCCAGGTGCGCTCCGACGTGATCAAGGACGGCCACGTCTACGGCTGGGGTGCCGTGGCCACGGACGGCTACACGTCCTCCGGGTACGCGCCGGCGTGCCGGTTCGGGGTGGACCTCACCCCGCCGAGCCTCTCGGTCCCGGACGTCTACACGACGCTTCCGGAGGCCGAACTCGCCGACCGCTTCCCGCCTTCGGGCAACGGGCAGGTCACTAAGAAGAAGGTCTGGGAGTGGGGCACCGTTCCGTTCACCGCGGTCGACACCGCGCCGAGCGGCGGCACTCCCTCCGGTGTGATGTGTGCGCGCTGGTCCTGGGACCCCCAGCTCTCGGGCGCCCAGTGGCAGTGCGGCTCGTCCCTTCCGCAGGGGGGTGTGAGCGTCCTGCCGGGCCGGTGGGGCACCAACATCGTCTACCTGCAGGTGATGGACAACGCCCGCAACGTCTCGCCGGTCGCGCAGTACGCGTTCTACGTGCCGTGGAACCCGGACGGCCCGCCGCCGGTGTTCGGCGACGTCACGGGTGACGGCGCGCCGGACATCGTGACGCCCGACCAGGCGGGTGATCTGCGCGCCTATGCCGTGGCCGGTAACCCGCTCGCGAAGAGCCCGGCCGTCTCGCTGGTGGCCAAGCGCGAGGACTCGCCGACCGGCCAGGGTTGGGGCAACATCCAGTTCGCCCACCGCGGCACGCTGACCGGCGGCAACAACATCGACGACATCGTCGCCCACGCCCCGGGAAGCAAGGACCTCTGGATCTACGGCAACCCGGGCAACACCGGGTACTACGGCCGTGTCGACTCCAAGACTCTCCTGCAGAAGCCGAAGTGCGTTCCGACGGCCACTGAGGACTGCTCCTGGCGGGCCGCAGCCGGTTACAACGCCGCCGACTGGTCCACCACCCTGCGTGTGGCCGCCCTCGGTGACCCGGTCAGCACGGACCTCGACTATCGGCTGAAGTTCAAGAACCAGAGCGGTCTGCTCACTGTCGAGAGCACCGACGGCGGCGCTGATGCCGCCCTCTGGTACTACCCGACTGTCTCGAACAACACCCTGGGCAAGCCCGTCCGCCTGGCCGCCGCCGGCTGGAAGGACAAGGAGCTCATCTCCCCCGGTGACTGGGCCAAGCAGGGCCACCCCGGCCTGTGGACCCGCAACCTGGAAGCGGCCGCGGACGGCGGCAAGGGGGCGCTGCTTGCCCGTACCTTCACCACCGGCACCGTGACGGCCACCGACAACAGTGGAAGGCCCGTCAAGGACGCTGGTGGAAACGTCGTCACCGTCCCCACCCTGACCGGGATCTCCGGTGCTTCCGTCATCGGCTCCGTCTCCCCCGACACCTGGCCGGTCCTCGGCTCCGACGGGGACGTCACCGGCAAGGGCTCCCCCGGCCTGTGGGGCAAGCGCGGCAACGGCCAGATCGACATCTGGTGGGGCGAGGCCACCGACCCCGGCACCGCCAACGCCTCCTTCACCTGGCAGGCCGGGCCCACACCGGCCGCCGACACCGCCGTGAACCCGCTCTGGTACGCCCTGGACGGCACCACCGCCGTCGACAGCAACGCCTCCAACGCGCTCTACCCGAACACCTTCACCCGCACCACCGACCACAACGGCGCAGCCGGCAAGGCCACCGCCCTGGACGGCAACACCCTCTACCGCACCACCAACCAGCCCGGCATCGACGCCAGTCAGAGCTTCACCGTCGCCGCCTGGGTCAAGCTGGGCAACACCGGCGGCTACCAGACCGTCCTCTCCCAGGCCGGCAACGAGCGCAGCCCGTTCTACCTGCAGTACTCCCCGGCGTACGGCAAGTGGGTGTTCAACCTGGCCTCCTCCGACCAGCTGCGCCCGGCCGCCTACTACACGGCCGTGGACAGCGAGCAGCCGCAGGTCGGCGCCTGGACCCACCTGGTGGGCACCTACAACGCGGGCACCGAGAGCGCGACGCTGTACGTCAACGGGCGGGCGGCCGGCTCGGCGAAGGTTCCCTCCAGTTGGAAGGCGACCGGCAGCCTGAACATCGGCGGCGAGACCACCAGCCGCTACCCCGGGCCCGACGCCCGATTGAACGGTGCGGTCGGCGACGTGCGGGTCTACCCGTACGCGTTCACCGACCAGCAGGCCAACACCCTGGCCACGGCCGGGTCCAGCGTCCAGATCCGCAGCGTGTTCAACTCCAACAAGTGCCTCGACAACTTCGGCGGCACCGTCGGCACGCCGGTGGCGCTGTTCAACTGCTGGAACGGCGAGGCGCAGCACTTCACCCTGACCACCGACAACAAGATCAAGATCGCGGGTGCGGACCGCTGTGTCGCCACCAGCGACAAGCCGGCGGGCAACGGCACCAAGGTGTCCTTCCAGGCCTGTGCCAATGACGACGCCCAGACCTGGGTGCGCCGTTACGACGGGACGCTCTACAACCCGGTCTCCGACAAGTGCCTGGAGCTGCCCGGGTGGGCGGATGCCAACGGGACCGCGCTCGGGGTGTGGTCGTGCACCGGTAATGCGAACCAGCGGTGGCTGGTGCGTGCGCAGGTGAGCTGACCGGCGGCGCACGCCGACACGCCGTGGCCGCCCCAGCAGATCTGCTGGGGCGGCCACGGCGTTGATACGGGGGGCGTGGGGAAGCGCGGTCCGTACGCGGACGGTGGCGGTGGGCGTCCCGTCGGGGGCGCAGCGGGTGATCGCCCCGGCGTGTCGTCGCAGGTCAGGCGCAGCGAGGCGTGGCGGGGAGGAGCGGGTCCCGTGTGCTCGGGCTGCGCGGGGTGGGTGGGGGTGGGGAAGATAACGAGAAGCGAACGTTTGGCCGCTCGGGGCCGTTCGGGTCGCCGTCTGGCGCTGTCGGCGAGGCACCATGGGCGGCTCGCCGTCCCTTTCGTCCGTCGCCTCTTTCGCCTGCAGGAACGCCATGCCAGCCATGCCAGCCCTTCCCACCGCGTTCGTCCTGGCCTCCGTGCTCGCCGGGGCGGGTCTGCTTGCGGGCTGTGCGGACGACGGCGGTAGGGCGGCCGGTCGGCCGGCGGCCGTGTCGGTGCCGGCGGCGGGGTCGTCGGCCCCGGTGAGCCCGTCCGGGTCGGCCCCGGTGAGCCCGTCCGTACCGGCGCCGGCCGGCACTCCGACGGTGCCCGCGGCCGTGTCGCCGTCCGCCCCGGCCGCGCAGCCCTCCCCCGCCGCGCCGTCCGCCCCCGATACCGCGGCTGCGCGGAGCGAGGCCGCGACGCTGGCCATCCCGTCGATCCACCTGGCGGGGCTGTCGGTGGTCCCCTACCAGGGCACCACCGACGACGGGCCCGGTACCCGGATCCAGAACCGCGGGGTGGCCGCCAGCCCCTACGGCGAGCAGGGCGGCGTCGGGCCGGGCGAGGTGGGCAACTACCTGGTCACCGCGCACCGCCTCTCGGCCGGTGGCCCGCTGCGGGATCTGCCCTCCGTGCGCGAGGGCGATGTCGTGCTGGTGACGGTGGGCGGCACCGAGTACGAGTACGTGATCACGGGCACCAGGAGCACGTCGTTCCGCTCCCCCGGGTCGCTGGCCGAGCAGCGGGCCGCCGTTCCGGGCCGGCCGGGTGAGAGCGCCGTCCAGCCGATGATCACCATCTCGACGTGTGCCACCCCGGAGGACAACGCCGCGGGCAACCGCTGGCGTGACGCGAACGGCAACCCGGAGCACCGCATCGACAAGATCGGTGTCCTGCGCGCCACCCGCCCCGCGGCCTGAGCCCCCGGGCGGGGGCCCGGCCGCGGCTGCGGCTGTGGGCTCAGGCGTCGAGGCCGTCGGCGGCGAGGGGGACGTCGCCGGTGGTCTTGCTGTAGCCGAGGGATTCGACGATCAAGCCGTTGCGGACGGTGGTGAGGTTGACGCCGCGCACGGAGTCGGTGGGGCCGTCGCCGAAGCGGTAGCGCCAGCGGACGGTGGCGTGTTCGCCGGCGATGACGATGTTCTCCGGTTCGAAGCGGGTGGTGCGGTCGTCGGCGAGGGCCTGCCAGAACTCCAGGCAGGCGGTGCGGCCTTCGTAGCGGGCGCCGTCGGGGGCGGGCTGGATGGCCTCCATCACGCAGTCGTCGGCGATCAGGTCGGTGAGCAGGGACGCGTCGTGCTCGGTGAAGGCGCGGTTGAAGCGGTCGATGACCTCGGCCGTGGTGCGGTGCGACATGCCGGAACCCCCCAGAAGTAGAACGGTTGGTCTATCTGTCGTGAACCATATAGACCGGTTGATCTACTCGTCAACCGGTGGCAGGCTGTCCGCCATGACCACCACGCGCACACGCCCCACCCCGGGCCCCCGCGAGCGCCTCCTGGAGGCCGCCCAGCAGCTCACCTACAGCCAGGGCGTCGGCGTGGGGGTCGACGCCCTGCTGAAGGCGGCCAACGTGGCGCGGCGCTCGCTCTACGAGCACTTCGGCGGCAAGGACGGGCTGATCGCCGAGGTCCTGCGGCGCAGCGCGGAGGCGGACGAGGCGGCGTACGTGCGGACCATGGCGGCGGCGGGTGAGGATCCCCGGGCGCGGCTGCTGGCCGTGTTCGACGGGATCGGGGAGGTGATGGCGCGGGAGGACTTCCGTGGCTGCCGTTACCTGGCGGCCGATCTCGCGCTCGCCGACCCCGAGCACCCGGGCCACGCGGTGACCCGGGAGTACCGGGCGCGGGTGACCGGGCTGCTGGAGCGCGAGTTGGCCGCGCTCGGGCATCCGCGGCCCGGGGCCGGCGCCGATCAGCTGCTGTTGCTCATCGACGGCGCGCTGGCGGCGGGGGCGACCCGGCCGGGCACGGA
>NZ_JAKNTA010000230.1 GCF_022288725.1 Kitasatospora sp. A2-31
CGGGCGGCCGTTCTGCGGCAGGGGCCTGCAAGGCTCTTTAGGGGGGGGGCCCTGGGCCCCCGCCGGTCGCCCCGTCGCCCGCGGGGCCGCCGATCCCCGCCCCCGCCGGTCTGCCGCCGGACGGCCGTTTCGGCTGCTCCCTGCGGCGTAGCAGGGAGCAGCCGCCGTTCCGGGGGCGTGCGGCAGTGCCGCGGGGGCCGGCCGGGGAGCCGTCGAACCGTCAGCAGCCCAGGTTCGAGCCCGGGACGGTGCCGAGGATCCGGGTGAAGTTCTGGTAGGCGTCGATCCGGCTCTGGACCTGCGCCGGATTGCCGCCGTTGCACTCCAGACTGCCGTTGATGCTGCGGATCGTCTCGCCGAAGCCGTAGCCGTTGACCATGGCGTTGTGCGGGGTCATGGTGCCCGGACCGGTCTGGGTGTTCCAGTACCAGAGCGCGGTCTTCCAGGCCACGGCCGGATCGGTCTGCACCAGGCCGGGGTTGTGCAGCAGGTCGATGCCGAGGGCGTCCCCGGCCGCCTTGTAGTTGAAGTTCCAGCTCAGCTGGATGGGGCCGCGCCCGTAGTACGCGGCCTGCCCGGCCGGGCACCCGTACGGCTGCGAGGCGTCGCAGTAGTGGGGGTAGTTGGCGGTGTTCTGCTCGACGACGTACACCAGGCCGCCGGTCTCATGGCTGACGTTGGCGAGGAAGGCGGCGGCCTCCTGGCGGCGGACGGTGTCGCTGCCGGTGTTGGCGAATCCGGGGTAGGCGCCGAGCGCGTCGAGCAGGCCCTGGTAGGTGTAGAAGGCGTTCCGGTTCGGGAACATCTGGTTGAACTGCGCCTGGCCGACCGGGAATCCGCCGGGGTTCGGGGTCGTGGTCGGCGTCCCGGTGGGAGTCGAACCGCAGGTGAACGGCTCCCAGTACCAGGTGCTGATCACCGGGTCGTAGCCCGGGTTGTCGTGGGTGGCCCGGTAGAGCCCGCCGTTGGTGTAGCGGACGATGCTCCCGGTGGTGTAGGTGCGGCCGGCCATCCAGGCCGGGTAGTCGCAGCTGCCCGAGGTGGGCGTGGGCGTCGGGCCGGTGCCGCCGCAGGCGCCCTGGTCGGACCAGACGCCGGAGCCGGCGGAGCTGGGGGCCTCGTTCTGGGTCCACCACTTGGCGTACCAGTTGTGGCCGCCGTAGGAGACGGCGGCGCCGCCGGTGTAGGCGGTGGCCGGGTTCCACGGCGC
>NZ_JAKNTA010000231.1 GCF_022288725.1 Kitasatospora sp. A2-31
CGACCGCCGGCAACACGGCGCCTGCGACCAGGCAGCCGGTACCGAGCGCCGCCCACAGCAGATCCGTCAGAGCGACCCGGCTCGTCTCCGCCGCCGCCAGCACCACGCGGTTCGGACGGCGCGGGTCATAGGCGATCCGGACGGACGCCCCCGGTACAAGACCCGGCGGGCGGCGCAGCGGGGTGTGGCCGCGCGGCCGGGGGATCACCGCCTCGGCGCAACGGGCGGCACCGGGCCCGCCGACCGCGGCCAGGGCGGAGAAGGAGAGCAACGGCGCGCTGTCGAGTTCGCCGTGCGCGTCGGTCTCGGCCAGCACGGTGGCCACCGCCGGTACACCGCGCCGCCGCAGTCGGTGACGAAGGCGCACTTCAGCGGCGCACCAGAGCAACAGCGCGCCCCCGAAGAGCGCGAGCACCATGCCGCCCACCGTCGCCGTCGTCGGCTCCACCCCTCACCCCCAGCTCTGTCCACAGCCTGTGGACAGAGCCTCACAGTCAAGGGGCAACGAGGGACAGACGTTCGACGACTGCCGGGAGAATCGGGGGCTACCGCGAGATGAACCCGAACGGCCCGTCCGCGCCTCCCCGGCGACGGACAGGCCGAGGACGACGGACAGGCCGACGGCTGCACGTGGGCCCGGGTAGCCACGGAAGCCCGGGTTGCCCGAGAAGCGGATAGCCCGAGAAGCCCGGGTGGCCGCGGCAGCCCGGGTGGCCACGAGGCTGCGGGAGGCCCGAGGAGCTCGGGGTCCGAGCCCCGAACGGAGCCCGGGCTGCGGACGGCCCGGGCTCCGATCGGTCGATCGGTCAGGCGACCGGCTGGATGAAGCCCTGTTCGGTGAGCATCCGCAGCGACTCCGGCACCCGGTCGCGGAGCACCACGCGGTCCTCGCCGAGCAGCTGCGCGATGGCGTCCACGATCTCGCCTGCCGACAGCGTGCCGTCGCAGACGCCGACGAACCCGGCGCCCACCGTGTCCACCTTGGTCGCGCGCCGCATGCCGCGGTTGTGCCGCAGCACGACGTGCTCGGGGTCCTCCGCACCGGGTTCGCCGACCTGCTCCTGGACCACCTCGTCGGCCAGCACGTACCGGGCGGCCAGCAGCCCCGCGTCGTCGTGCGTCCGCAGGAAGTCCTGCCGGTCGAACCACTTCTCGATGTGCGGGCCGAGCGGCTGCTCGACCGGGTGCGGCCACTCCTCC
>NZ_JAKNTA010000232.1 GCF_022288725.1 Kitasatospora sp. A2-31
CGACCGCCGGCAACACGGCGCCTGCGACCAGGCAGCCGGTACCGAGCGCCGCCCACAGCAGATCCGTCAGAGCGACCCGGCTCGTCTCCGCCGCCGCCAGCACCACGCGGTTCGGACGGCGCGGGTCATAGGCGATCCGGACGGACGCCCCCGGTACAAGACCCGGCGGGCGGCGCAGCGGGGTGTGGCCGCGCGGCCGGGTGATCACCGCCTCGGCGCAACGGGCGGCACCGGGCCCGCCGACCGCGGCCAGGGCGGAGAAGGAGAGCAACGGCGCGCTGTCGAGTTCGCCGTGCGCGTCGGTCTCGGCCAGCACGGTGGCCACCGCCGGTACACCGCGCCGCCGCAGTCGGTGACGAAGGCGCACTTCAGCGGCGCACCAGAGCAACAGCGCGCCCCCGAAGAGCGCGAGCACCATGCCGCCCACCGTCGCCGTCGTCGGCTCCACCCCTCACCCCCAGCTCTGTCCACAGCCTGTGGACAGAGCCTCACAGTCAAGGGGCAACGAGGGACAGACGTTCGACGACTGCCGGGAGAATCGGGGGCTACCGCGAGATGAACCCGAACGGCCCGTCCGCGCCTCCCCGGCGACGGACAGGCCGAGGACGACGGACAGGCCGACGGCTGCACGTGGGCCCGGGTAGCCACGGAAGCCCGGGTTGCCCGAGAAGCGGATAGCCCGAGAAGCCCGGGTGGCCGCGGCAGCCCGGGTGGCCACGAGGCTGCGGGAGGCCCGAGGAGCTCGGGGTCCGAGCCCCGAACGGAGCCCGGGCTGCGGACGGCCCGGGCTCCGATCGGTCGATCGGTCAGGCGACCGGCTGGATGAAGCCCTGTTCGGTGAGCATCCGCAGCGACTCCGGCACCCGGTCGCGGAGCACCACGCGGTCCTCGCCGAGCAGCTGCGCGATGGCGTCCACGATCTCGCCTGCCGACAGCGTGCCGTCGCAGACGCCGACGAACCCGGCGCCCACCGTGTCCACCTTGGTCGCGCGCCGCATGCCGCGGTTGTGCCGCAGCACGACGTGCTCGGGGTCCTCCGCACCGGGTTCGCCGACCTGCTCCTGGACCACCTCGTCGGCCAGCACGTACCGGGCGGCCAGCAGCCCCGCGTCGTCGTGCGTCCGCAGGAAGTCCTGCCGGTCGAACCACTTCTCGATGTGCGGGCCGAGCGGCTGCTCGACCGGGTGCGGCCACTCCTCC
>NZ_JAKNTA010000233.1 GCF_022288725.1 Kitasatospora sp. A2-31
CCCCGCCCGCCCCGCCGTCCCCGGACGCCGCGGCCCGATAAGGCCCGACAAGGAGAGCGCCGTGCAACGCGACATCTACACCGAGGAGCACGAGGACTTCCGGGCGACCGTCCGGGCCTTCCTCGCCAAGGAGGTGCTGCCGCACTACGACCGCTGGGAGCGGGCCGGCATCGTGGACCGCTCGGCCTGGCTCGCGGCCGGCCGGCAGGGCCTGCTCGGGATCGCCGTCCCGGAGGAGTACGGCGGCGGTGGCAGTGCCGACTTCCGCTACGCGGCCGTGCTGGCCGAGGAGTTCGCCCGCGCCGGCGCCGCCGGCCTGGCGATCGGCCTGCACAACGACATCATCGGCCCGTACCTCACCTCGCTCGCCACCGAGGAGCAGAAGCGCCGCTGGCTGCCCGGCTTCTGCAGCGGGGAGCTGGTCACCGCCATCGCGATGACCGAGCCCGGCACCGGCTCCGACCTCCAGGGCATCCGCACCCACGCGGTCGACCGGGGCGACCACTACCTGCTCAACGGCGCCAAGACCTTCATCTCCAACGGCATCCTCTCCGACCTGGTGGTCGTGGTCGCCCGCACCACCCCCGAGGGCGGCGCGCGCGGGCTCAGCCTGCTGGTGGTCGAGCGCGGCATGCCCGGCTTCGAGCGCGGCCGCAACCTCGACAAGATCGGGCAGAAGGCCCAGGACACCGCCGAGCTCTTCTTCGAGGACGTCCGCGTCCCCAAGGAGAACCTGCTCGGCGAGGAGCACCAGGGCTTCGTGTACCTGATGCAGAACCTCGCCCAGGAGCGGCTCACCATCGCCGCCTCCGCGATCGCCGGCGCCGAGCACCTGGTGGAGCTCACCACCGGGTACGTCAAGCAGCGCGAGGCGTTCGGGCGGCCGCTCGCCAAGCTCCAGCACGTCCGCTTCGAGATCGCCGAGCTCGCCACCGAGTGCGCCGTCACCCGCGCCTTCGTGGACCGCTGCATCACCGAGCACAACCGCTACGCGCTCACCCCGGCGGACGCCTCGATGGCCAAGTGGTGGGCCACCGAGCTGCAGAAGCGCACCGCCGACCGCTGCCTCCAGCTCCACGGCGGCTACGGGTACATGGCCGAGTACCCGGTCGCCCGGGCGTTCACCGACGGCCGCATCCAGACCATCTACGGCGGGGCCACCCAGCTCATTAAGGGGATTCTCCGCCGCTCCCTCCCCGG
>NZ_JAKNTA010000234.1 GCF_022288725.1 Kitasatospora sp. A2-31
CCCCCCCCCCCGCCCCTGAGGGCCCCGCCGACAGGAGCTGCTGGCCCGCCGCAGGACCCGCCGCGCCGAGATCGCACGGGCCGGCACCCTGGACTTCCTCCCCGAGACGGCCGCCGTGCGCGAGGGCGACTGGACGGTGGCCGAGGCCCCGCGCGCGCTCCAGGACCGCCGGGTCGAGATCACCGGCCCCACCGACCGCAAGATGGTCATCAACGCGCTCAACTCGGGCGCCAAGGTGTGGCTCGCCGACTTCGAGGACGCCACCGCCCCGACCTGGGAGAACGTGGTCAGCGGCCAGATCAACCTGATCGACGCCTTCGAGGGCCGGATCGACTTCACGTCCTCGGCCGGCAAGACCTACAGCCTCAGGCCTGCCGCCGAGCTCGCCACCGTCGTGGTCCGCCCGCGGGGCTGGCACCTGGACGAGAACCACCTGCTGGTCGACGGCGTCCCGGTGGCCGGTGCCTTCTTCGACTTCGGGCTGTACTTCTTCCACAACGCGGCCCGGCTGATCGCCCGCGGCGCGGACGACCCGAACTCCGGCCCGTACTTCTACCTGCCGAAGACCGAGAGCCACCTCGAGACGCGGCTGTGGAACGACGTGTTCACCCACGCCCAGGCCGCCCTCGGCATCCCGTACGGCACCATCCGTGCGACCGTCCTGATCGAGACGATCACCGCCGCGTTCGAGATGGAGGAGATCCTCTACGAGCTGCGCGACCACGCGGCCGGGCTCAACGCGGGCCGCTGGGACTACCTGTTCTCGATCGTCAAGAACTTCCGCGACGCCGGCGAGCACTACATCCTGCCGGACCGCAACACCGTCACCATGGCCTCGCCGTTCATGGCCGCCTACACCCGGCTGCTGGTGCAGACCTGTCACCGGCGCGGTGCCCACGCCATCGGCGGCATGGCCGCGTTCATCCCGAGCCGCAAGGACCCCGAGGTCAACGCGGCCGCCCTGGAGAAGGTCAAGGCCGACAAGGACCGGGAGGCCGGCCACGGCTTCGACGGCTCCTGGGTGGCGCACCCCGACCTGGTCCCGGTCGCCCGGGCCTCCTTCGACGCCGTGCTCGGCGACCGCCCGAACCAGAAGGACAACCCCGGCCCGCCCGAGCCCGTCACCGCGGCCCAACTGCTCGACATCGCCGGCGCCGGCGGGACCTGCACCCACGCGGGCCTGCACAACGCCGTCCAGG
>NZ_JAKNTA010000235.1 GCF_022288725.1 Kitasatospora sp. A2-31
AATATGGGAACCGCGGGCCCCGCCACACCCTCGACCATGACCCCGAAGTCGCCGAGGCTCTGGCCGCCACCGCCGCGAGGCTGCTGGAACGCGGTGCGCTCACCGACGGTTCCCTCCTCGTAGAGGACAGGATCGCCATCGGAGCGGCCCGTACCCTCCAGGTGAACGCCGTCCGGAGGGCGCTCGCCGAGCGAGGCCTCAGCCGGATCACCGTGGACACCGCGAACCGACTCCAGGGACGCGAGTTCGACGTGACCCTGGTGTGGCACCCGCTGTCCGGACGGCGGGATCTCAGCGCCTTCCACCTGGAGGCCGGCCGCCTGTGCGTGCTGTTGTCCCGGCACCGCTACGCCTGCATCGTGGTCGCCCGAGCCGGGATCCGCGACGTCCTGGACCGGCATCCGACCACCCGGCCTGTGCATCTCGACGTGAAACCGAAGTTTCCCGACGGCTGGCGCGCCCACCAGAGCACCATGGCCCACTTGGAACGGGCCGAGCACCGGATCAAAGCGATCTGACCGTAACCGTACGGGCGGCGTGCCTCACGCGGTGCGCCGAGGAGAGAGCCATGGAAGACAGCACGACCGGATGTCCCGTTGAGAGCCTGTCCGAGGCCGCGAGGACCGTCTGGGCTAAGTACGAGAAGGACGACGGCGCCTGGTTACCGCTGTGGCGGCACATGGCCGACAGTGGCGCCGTCGCTGGGATGTTGTGGGATCGCTGGTTGCCCGACCAGGTCCGCCGCCTCGTCGCCCAGGCGATGCCGTGCGGGGAGGAGGACGCCCGCCGTCTCGTGGTCTGGCTGGCGAGGGCCCACGACATCGGCAAGGCCACGCCGGCGTTCGCCCACCAGGTCGACGTCCTCGCTGAGCGGATGCGGGCGACGGGCCTGACGATCGGGCCCAGTCACCTACTGAACGCCGAGCGGAGGACCGCTCCGCACGGGCTCGCGGGCCAACTGCTGCTCCAACGGTGGTTGGAGGAACGGCGCGGGTGGCCGCGGCTGGCCGCGGGCCAATTCGCGGTGGTGGTTGGTGGTCATCACGGAACGCCACCGGATCATCCCCAGATCACCGCACTCAGGGACCGACCCGAGCTGCTGCACGGCGCCGGCTCGGCGGAGCAGCCCTGGTGCAGCGTCCAGGACGAACTCCTCGATCGTTGTGCGGACCGCGCCGGTGTGGCAGACCGGCTCGCGG
>NZ_JAKNTA010000236.1 GCF_022288725.1 Kitasatospora sp. A2-31
CCCCGGCCGGGTGCACCCGCTCCACGACGGGAGCGGGTGCACCCGCGCCGTACGGGCTCAGTCCGAGGCGCGCCGCATGACCCGCCAGACCACCTCCAGGAGCACCCCGGCGACCAGGGCGATGGCGACGCCCAGCCACGGGTCACGGACGCCGGCGAGCGAGAGCTCGAAGAAGTCCGACAGCCAGGGCACCGTCAGCACCAGCGCGAACGCCCCGCACATCGCCCCGATCAGCAGCAGCCGCCACCAGTTGTAGGGCCGGGCCACGATCGCCAGCACCCAGATCGCCACGATGAACAGCGTCAGCGTGGCCACGCTGGTGTCGGACTCGAGGTCGGTCGTGTGGTTGGACCGGGCCAGTGCGTACGCGGTGAAGGTGGCCGTCCCGGCGATGATGCCGCGGGGGACGGCCAGCCGCAGCACCCGGCGGACGAAGCCGGTGCGGGCCCGCTCGTTGTTGGGCGCCAGAGCCAGGAAGAAGGCCGGGATGCCGATGGTGAGGGTGGAGAGCACCGTGGAGTGCCGTGGCAGGAACGGGTACGGCGAGTGCGTGAAGATCACCAGCAGCGCGAGCAGCACCGAGTAGACCGTCTTCACCAGGAAGAGCCCGGCCACCCGCTCGATGTTGCCGATCACCCGGCGGCCCTCGGCGACCACGGAGGGGAGGGTGGCAAACGAGTCGTTCAGCAGCACGATCTGTGCGACGGCCTTGGTCGCGTCGCTGCCGGTGCCCATCGCCACGCCGATGTCGGCGTCCTTGAGCGCCAGCACGTCGTTGACGCCGTCGCCGGTCATCGCCACGGTGTGCCCGCGTGACTGCAGCGCGCCGACCAGCTCCCGCTTCTGCTGCGGGGTGACCCGGCCGAAGACGGTGGTCCGCTCGGCGGCGTCGGCGAACTGCGCGGGCTCGGCGGACAGGCTGCGCGCGTCCAGCGGCCGGTCGGCGCCGGGCAGGCCGAGGTGCGCGGCGACGGCGCCGACCGAGACGGCGGCGTCGCCGGAGATCACCTTGGCCTGGACGCGCTGGCCCTCGAAGTAGCGCAGGGTGTCGGCGGCGTCCTCGCGCAGCCGCTGCCGGAGCACGACCAGGGCGAGCGGCTGCAGGTCGGCGGCCGGGTCCGGGGCGTCGAGCGGGACGGGGGTGCGGCCCAGCAGCAGCACCCGCAGGCCCTTGGTGCCGAGCTCGTCCACGTCGG
>NZ_JAKNTA010000237.1 GCF_022288725.1 Kitasatospora sp. A2-31
CCTCCTCTACTCCGCCGCCGGCTGGGACACCGGCGGCCACGCCACGCCCGTCCTGCTCGTCCACGGCGCCAACGACAACGCCGACCGCGCCTGGGCCGACCCCGGTGAGAGCGGGAGCTGCGGCGCCACCGGCCCGGCCGGCTGCCCGTCCACCGGTCTGGCCCAGTACCTCGCCGGGACCGGCCACCGGGTGTTCGCGATCGGCTTCGCCCACAAGCACGGCGACAACCTGCTCCAGGCCCAGGCGGTCGGGGACGCCGTCGCCCTGATCCGCGCCCGGCTCGGAGTGCCCCAGGTGGACGTGGTCGCCTGGAGCAAGGGCGAGGTGGCGGCCCGCGCCTACGTCTCCTCCGTCCGCCCGGCCTGGGGGCGGGCGTACGCCGGGGACGTCCGCCGGCTGGTGACGCTCGGTGGCCCGAACGGTGGCCTGGACTATGTCTACGCCCACGGCTGGGCGTTCTCCCTGGCCTCCTGGCCGGCCTGCGGGGGCACCGCCAACGCGCCCTCCCCGCACCTGTACATGACCTGCTACGGGACGTACACGGCGCAGCCCTGCCTCGGCGTGCTGCCGTCCGGCGGCCACGACTGCTACCCGGGCCAGCGCCAGCTGCTCGCCCGCTGGGACGGCACCTACGGGGTGGACGGGACGGCGCAGGACTGGTGGACGACGTACTACGGCGGCCAGGGGGTCTTCACCTCCGGCCAGGGCGTCCAGGCGGCGATCGACGCCGGCTCCCTGGTCGGGCCGCTGCAGCGGGCGGGCGTCCCGGCGGCGGTCCGCACCTACCTGCTGGCGGGCGGCACGGCCGACATCCCCGGGGTCCTGAACGAGAACCGCGGGCCCAGCGACGGCATCGTCTTCACCAGGAGCGCGCTGGACACCACCGGCATCGCCACCGTCGGCGGCACCCGGCTGCTGGAGGGGCTCAATCACCTGGAGCTGGCCTGGTCCCCGGAGGCGATGGCGCAGGTCGACGCCTGGCTCGGCTGAACCGGCCCCGGAAGGCAGGCGGCCGACCCGGCAACCGGTCACCGGTGACCGCGACTCGATCGGCTCCGGCGGGGCCGCCCGCGGACCGGATGTGAGCTGTGCGACAACCGACCCCGCCGGGTTGTCGCGTCCGGGAGGGGCTGCCTAGCCTGCTCGGGACGTCCGCTTCGCGGACCTCCGCCGTCGGGACGCCGAGTCCTGTCC
>NZ_JAKNTA010000238.1 GCF_022288725.1 Kitasatospora sp. A2-31
ACCCGGCGCCCGCTTCCGGCGGCCGTCCGGCCCCGCGCACCCGCCGCCCTCCGCCGGCGGCGGCCGCCGCTCTCCCTGGGGGAACTCTCGTGAAGACCAGACTCGGCGTGGCCGCCGCCATGGGCGCCTGGAGCGCCCGGCACCGGAAGACCGCCGTCTTCGGCTGGCTGCTCTTCGTCGTCCTGGCCGCCGTCCTCGGCGGCCTGCACGGCAGCACACAGGTCAAGGAGGCCGAGTCCATGCCGGGCCAGGTCTCCCGCGCCGCCAGGATCCTCGACGACGCCGGGCTGAAGTCCCCGGCGAGCGAGACGGTCCTGGTCCGCAGCGACGCCCTGACCGCCGACGCCCCCGCCTTCCGGGCCGCCGTCGGCCAGGTGATCGCCGGCATCGACGCCACCGGCAAGGCCGCCGAGGTCCGCTCCCCCTACGACACCAGGGCGGTCTCGGCGGACGGCCACGCCGCCCTCGTCCAGCTGACCCTCAAGGGCGAGCACCAGGACGCCGTCGAGAACGTCCCGGCCGTCCTGGCCGCGGTCGCCGCCGTTCAGGAGCAGCACCCCGACCTCACCGTGGTCGAACTCGGCGACGCCAGCTCGGGCAAGTGGATCCGCGAGCAGTTCTCCGACGACTTCGCCCGCGCCGAGTGGACCGCCGTCCCGCTCGCCCTCGGCATCCTGCTGGTCGCCTTCGGCGCGCTGGTCGCCGCCGTCCTCCCGGTGGTGCTGGCCATCACCGCCTTCGTCGCGGCCGGCGGACTGGTCGCGCTGAGCAGCGGATTCCTGCACACCAGCGACAACGCGAGCTCGGTGATGCTGCTGGTCGGCCTCGCCGTCGGCGTCGACTACTGCCTCTTCTACCTGCGCCGCGAGCGCGAGGAGCGCGCCGCCGGGCGGGACGCGTCGACCGCGCTGGCCATCGCCGCCGCCACCAGCGGCCGGGCCGTCCTGGTCTCGGGGGTGACCGTCGTGGTCGCCATGGCCGGCATGTTCCTCACCGGCATCGCGGAGTTCCAGGCGATGTCCTACGCCACCATCGTGGTCGTGATCACCGCGGTGCTCGGCTCGCTCACCGTGCTGCCGGCGCTGCTCTCGCTGCTCGGCGACCGGGTCGAGAAGGGCCGCGTCCCGCTGCTGGCACGGCTGCGCCGGCCCGGCGCCGCCACCACCGGCGGCCGGGTCTGGAACGCCCTCCTC
>NZ_JAKNTA010000239.1 GCF_022288725.1 Kitasatospora sp. A2-31
CCTGCCCGGGTGCCCCGCCGAGTCCGGCCTGGCCGTCCTCCTCGCGCCCGGGGCCGGCCCCGGTGACGCCCCGGGGGACGACGGGAACGGCCTCGACCTCGACCGACTGCCCGCGGCCGTCTGGAAGCTGCGCATCGGGGCCGCCGCCGGCAGCTGCGCCGGCTGCCCGGGCGCGCGGCGCCTCGGACTGCTCTGGGACGACCCCGACCACCGCCCGCAGACCAGATCGCTGTCCTGACGGGGGATCGCCGTCCTGACAGGAAGGGAAGGAAGCAGCACATGAAGGACTGGTGGATCTACCAGGGCGAGGGCACCCCGGAGGAGCGGCTCTCCCGCCTGGCCGGCAAGCAGCCGCCCTGGCGGGACTTCGACGGCACCCCGGACCCGCACTACCGGGCCCCCGGCGCCACCGGGCACCCGTGGGAGCGGACCGCCCGGCGCGGCACCGGGTACGTGCCCGACGAAGCGGAGATCGACGCCGTCAACACGGCCCTCTACCTCAGCCGCCCGCTGCTGGTCACCGGGAAGCCCGGGGTCGGCAAGTCCACCCTGGCCTACAGCATCGCCACCGACCTCGGCCTCGGCCCGGTCCTGCACTGGCCCATCACCAGCCGCAGCACCCTGCGCGACGGCCTCTACCGCTACGACGCGATCAGCCGCCTGCACGACGCCAACCTCCAGCAGCTGAGCGGTGACGGGGGCACCGGCCCGACCGCGGCCCGCCCGGCGGAGCCGGACCACTCGATCGCCCCCTACCTGCGGCTCGGCCCGCTCGGCACCGCGCTGCTGCCGCAGGAGCGACCCCGGGGGCTGCTGATCGACGAGATCGACAAGAGCGACATCGACCTGCCGGGGGACCTGCTCACCGTCTTCGAGGACGGCGGCTTCGAGATCCCCGAGCTGGCCCGGATCGCCGCCCGGGAGCCGAGGGTCCGGATCGGCACCCACGACACCCTCGACGCCCCGACCGCACCGGCCCCGGTCGATCCGGGCCCCGTGCCACCCGGGCTGGCGACCGCGGGGCCGGTGGCCGCCACCGTCGGCGTCGACCACGGCCGCGTCCAGTGCCGCGCCTTCCCCGTCGTCGTTCTCACCAGCAACAACGAGCGCGACTTCCCACCGCCCTTCCTCCGCCGCTGCATCCGCCTCCACGTCCAGCCGCCGGGCCCGGCCAGGCTCGAACAG
>NZ_JAKNTA010000024.1:0-33075 GCF_022288725.1 Kitasatospora sp. A2-31
GGAACCGGCCACCTGCCACGTGCCGTGCTTCGGCTACTCGTTCAAGAACCACCTGGAGGTGTGGCCGGAGCTGACCAAGCGCGTCCCGGTCACCATCTCGCTCGCCATCGGCGCGGCGGTGCTCTGGCTGCTCTCCGGCGTCACCACCGGTGTCATCTCCGCGCTCAAGCCGAAGTCGATCTTCGACCGGCTCTCCATGGGCGTCGCGCTGGCCGGCGTCTCGCTGCCGGTCTTCTTCACCGGCGCGCTGCTGCTCACGCTCTTCAGCTACGAGTGGCCGATCCTGGACAACCTGCAGTACGTCAACTTCACCGACGACCCGCTGATGTGGGCCCGCAACCTGATCCTCCCGTGGATCTCGCTGGCCTTCCTCTACTCCGCGCTCTACGCCCGGCTCACCCGGGCCGGAATGCTGGAGACGATGAGCGAGGACTACATCCGCACCGCCCGGGCCAAGGGCCTGATCGAGCGCAAGGTCGTCGTCAAGCACGGGCTGCGCTCCGCGCTCACGCCGATCGTCACCATCTTCGGCATGGACCTCGGTCTGCTGCTCGGTGGCGCGATGATCACCGAGCAGGTCTTCTCGCTCCAGGGCGTCGGCTTCTTCGCGGTCTCCGCGATCACCGACAACGACCTGCCGAAGATCCTTGGCGTCACGCTGCTCGCCGCCTTCTTCATCGTCCTCTGCAACCTCGTGGTTGACCTCCTGTACGCCGCTGTCGACCCCCGGGTGAGGCTGTCGTGACCGAGCTCCAGAAGACCCCGGCGGACGCCGCGCAGGCCCCGGCCGGCGCGGCGCAGGCCCCGACCGGGACGCCGTTCCTCTCCGTCCGGGACCTGCGGATCCACTTCGACACCGACGACGGCCTGGTCCGCTCGGTCGACGGGGTCAGCTTCGACCTGCACAAGGGCCGGACCCTCGGCATCGTCGGCGAGTCCGGCTCGGGCAAGTCCGTGACCTCGCTCGGCATCATGGGCCTGCACCGCTCCAAGCGGGCCCGGATCAGCGGCGAGATCCACCTCGACGGCGAGGAGCTGATCGCGGCCGGCCCCGACCGGGTCCGCCAGCTGCGCGGCCGCTCGATGGCGATGATCTTCCAGGACCCGCTGACCGCGATGCACCCCTACTACACGGTCGGGGCGCAGATCGTCGAGGCCTACCGGGTGCACCACCCCGAGGCGAGCAAGAAGCAGGCCCGGGCCCGCGCGGTCGAGATGCTCGACCGGGTCGGCATCCCGCAGCCCGACCGCCGGGTGGACGACTACCCGCACCAGTTCTCCGGCGGCATGCGCCAGCGCGCCATGATCGCCATGGCCCTGGTCAACGACCCCTCGCTGCTGATCGCCGACGAGCCCACCACCGCCCTGGACGTCACCGTCCAGGCGCAGATCCTGGACCTCATCCGGGACCTCCAGGAGGAGTTCGGCTCGGCCGTCATCATCATCACCCACGACCTCGGGGTGGTCGCCGAGCTCGCCGACGACATCCTGGTCATGTACGGCGGCAAGTGCGTCGAGCGCGGCCCCGCCGACACCCTGTTCGACGCCCCCGAGCACCCCTACACCTGGGGCCTGCTGGGCTCGATGCCGCGGCTCGACCGCGAGCTCCAGGACCGGCTCGTCCCGGTCAAGGGCACCCCGCCGAGCCTGATCAACGTGCCGTCCGGCTGCGCGTTCCACCCGCGCTGCCCGTACGCGGAGCTGACCGGCGGGCGCTCGACCACGGAGGTCCCGGTCCTGGCCGAGGCCGCTCCCGGGCACCACGCGGCCTGCCACCTCAAGGCCGCCGACCGGCACCGCATCTTCACCGAAGAGATCGCGCCCCGGCTGTGAACCCGGCTGTGACCCCGGATTCGTACCACCATTCTGGAGAGAACCGATGACGGACACCCAGGCGGCCGTGATCCCCACGCCCGCGCCCGCCTCCGACCGCGAGCCCCTGCTCCGGGTCAGCGGCCTGACGCGGCACTTCCCGATCCGCGGCGGGCTGCTGCGGCGCCAGACCGGCGCGGTGCGGGCCGTCGACGGCATCGACTTCACGGTCAACGCGGGCGAGACCCTGGGCGTCGTCGGCGAGTCCGGCTGCGGCAAGTCGACCATGGGCCGGCTGGTCACCCGCCTCGACGAGCCGACCGGCGGGACGATCGAGTTCGAAGGCCACGACATCAGCCACCTGGGCGTCGGTGCGATGCGGCCGCTGCGCCGCGACCTCCAGATGATCTTCCAGGACCCGTACTCCTCGCTGAACCCCCGGCACACCGTCGGCACCATCGTCGGCGCGCCGTTCAAGCTGCAGAAGGCGGAGCCGGCCGGCGGCGTCAAGAAGGCGGTCCAGGAGCTGCTGGAGCTCTGCGGCCTCAGCCCCGAGCACTACAACCGCTACCCGCACGAGTTCTCCGGCGGCCAGCGCCAGCGCATCGGCATCGCCCGGGCGCTCGCCCTGCGGCCGAAGATGATCGTCGCCGACGAGCCGGTCTCCGCGCTCGACGTCTCCATCCAGGCGCAGGTCGTCAACCTGCTGGACGACCTCCAGCAGGAGCTGGGCCTGACCTACCTGATCATCGCGCACGACCTCTCGGTGGTCCGGCACGTCTCGGACCGGGTGGCCGTGATGTACCTCGGCAAGGTGGTCGAGATCGCCGACCGGGATTCGCTCTACGCGAGCCCGATGCACCCGTACACCAACGCGCTGATGTCCGCGGTGCCGGTGCCCGACCCTCGCCGCCGGCACAGCGGCGGCCGCGAGCGGATCCTGCTCAAGGGCGACGTGCCCTCGCCGATCAACCCGCCCTCCGGCTGCCGGTTCCGCACGCGGTGCTGGAAGGCGCAGGACATCTGCGCCACCCAGGAGCCGCCGCTCGCCGCGCGGAAGACGGGGCACCAGGTGGCCTGTCACTTCCCGGAGAACTCGGCGCAGGACGGCGGCGGGGAGAAGGCGCTCGCCTCGGCGTGAGGCCCGTCCGACGGGGAAGCCACCACGGGCCGCCGCGGGACCGTGCACCGGCACGGCCCCGCGGCGGCCCGCTGTCGGGGGCTTCCGGGACGTCGGGGGTTTCCGGGACCCGGTGCAGTACAAGCCGGACAAGCGGTACATAGTTGTGCGGTGAGCTCGCAGATCTTCCCGTCCGACGTCCAGCAGTCCCTCGACCTGGTCGGCATCTTCGTCTTCGCCCTCTCCGGGGGGCTCCTCGCCGTCCGCAAGAACATGGACATCTTCGGGATCTGCGTGCTCGCCGAGGTCACCGCGCTGGGCGGCGGCGTGATGCGCGACCTCGTGATCGGGGCCACCCCGGTGGCGGCCTTCACCAACCTCGGGTACTTCCTCACCCCGCTGGTGGCCGGTCTGGTGGTCTTCTTCCTGCACCCCGAGGTCGAGCGGATCAACCGGGCCGTGCAGACCCTGGACGCGCTCGGCCTCGGCCTGTTCTGCGTCACCGGGACGGCCAAGGCGCACGACTACGGCCTCGGTGCCGTCGCCGCGATGGCTCTCGGCATGGTGACGGCGGCCGGCGGCGGCGTGATGCGGGACGTGCTGGCCGGCGAGATCCCCTCGCTGCTGCGCTGGGACCGGGAGATCTACGCCGTGCCCGCCCTCGTCGGTTCGGCCCTGGTGGTGATGCTGATCGGGCTGGACCGGCTGACCGCCGCCACCGGCACGGCCGCCGCGCTGACCGCGTTCGTGCTGCGGATGCTCGCCCTCAAGTACGGCTGGCGCGCTCCGCGGGCGTGGCACCGCAACGGTTCTCGCACCAGCGAGGAGTAGGCGAGCCGCCGTACGCGAGGGAGATCGCCTCGGCGGTGCAGAGCAGTTCCGGCAGCATCCGGAACAGCTCGACCGGCGCCACCCGGTCGGTCGGGGCGCTCACCGCGCAGGCGGCGATCGGCCGCCCGGCGCTGCCGGCCACCGGGGCGGCCACGCAGGCCACCGCCTCCCGGTGCTCGGCCGACTCCGCCGCCCAGCCCTGGCGGCGGACCCTGGCCAGATCGGCGGGCAGCTCGTCCTCCGGCGTGCCGTCCCCGGGCAGGCCGGCCAGCAGCACCCGGCCGATCGCGGTGCCGGACGCCGGGGCGCGGCGGCCGATCCGGGACGGCCGGGCGGTGCCGGGCCCGGACCGGCGGCCGGCCAGCTCGTCCAGGTAGAGCACCTCGCCGTCCTGCAGCACCGCCAGCTGGACGGTCAGGCCGGAGCGCCGGTTCAGGGCGGACAGGTAGGGCGCGGCGATCTGCCGGACGTCGGTCTCCTCCAGTGCCCGGTGGGCGAGCGAGAGGAGCCGGCCGCCGAGCCGGTAGCGCCGGTCGGACTGGCGGTGGACGAAGCCGTGCTCCTCCAGCGTGCGGAGCAGGCGCAGGGCGGTGGACTTGTGGACGCCGATGCTGGTGGCGGCCTGTTCGAGGGTCACCGGGCCGTCGCCGAGGGAGCCGAGCAGGGTGAGGGCGCGGTCGACCGACTGCGGCACTCCGTCCCCCTCCTCCTCTGCGGTCCGCCGTGGCTGCTCCGGCTCGTGCGACCGGACGGTACGACGCGGTGCGGTGCGGTGCGACGCGACGCGGCTCCGGTGTCCCCCTGCACGCGGTGTGCCGGAGGCGTCCGCCCCGTTCGGCCTTCCCGGCTGTCCGACCGATCACGAGCGGCCGTCAGGCTAACCGCCGGCCCCGACGGCGGCGCAAACCGCCCCCGGACGCCGGCGTCCGCCCAACGGAGCCGCGCCGGTGGGGTGTCGGGGAGGCGGGCGGGGTGCGCGTGGGGCGTGGGGGGCGCAGGTGACGGCCGGTCCGTTCGCGCGGCCCCCGGACGCGGCGCCGGCCCCGGGGCGGTCCGGCGGCCCTCTACAATCGGATGGTTATGCCATACCTGGACCATGCGGCGACCACGCCGATGCTGCCCGAGGCTATCGCCGCGATGACGGCGCACCTGGGGGTCGTCGGCAACGCCTCCTCCCTGCACGCGGCCGGCCGGCGGGCCCGCCGCGTGGTCGAGGAGTCCCGTGAGTCGCTGGCCGAGTCGCTGGGCGCCCGCCCCAGCGAGATCGTCCTCACCGGCGGCGGCACCGAGTCCGACAACCTGGCCGTGAAGGGCCTGTACTGGGCCCGGCGGGCCGCCGATCCGGCCCGGACCAGGGTGCTCAGCAGCCCGGTGGAGCACCACGCGGTGCTGGACGCGGTGCACTGGCTCTCCGAGCACGAGGGCGCGACGGTCGAGTACCTGCCGGTCGACGGTCTCGGCCGGGTCCACCCGACGGCCCTGCGCGAGGCGATCGAGCGCGATCCGGCGTCGGTCGCGCTGGTCACCGTGATGTGGGCCAACAACGAGGTCGGCACCGTCCAGCCGGTCACCGAACTGTCCGCCGTCGCGGCCGAGTTCGGCATCCCGATGCACGCCGACGCCGTCCAGGCGCTCGGTCAGGTGCCGGTCTCCTTCGCCGAGTCGGGGCTCACCGCGCTTACCGTCACCGGCCACAAGATCGGTGGTCCGTTCGGCATCGGCGCGCTGCTGCTGTCGCGCGGCGCCGCTCCCGTTCCCCTGCTGCACGGCGGCGGCCAGGAGCGCGACGTCCGCTCCGGCACGCTGGACGCCCCGGCGTCCGCCGGCTTCGCGGTCGCGGCGGCACTGGCCATCGAGCGGCGGGCGGAGCACGCGGCGGTGCTCGGCGGGCTGCGGGACGAACTGGTCGCCGCGGTGCTGGCCGCCGTCCCGGACGCGCTGCTCAACGGCGACCCGGCGGCCGAGGGGCGGCTGCCCGCCAACGCGCACTTCTCCTTCCCCGGCTGCGAGGGCGATGCGCTGCTGATGCTGCTCGACGCCCAGGGCATCGAGTGCTCCACCGGCTCGGCCTGCTCGGCCGGGGTGCCGCAGCCCAGCCACGTCCTGCTGGCGATGGGTGTCGACCCGGTGCTGGCCCGGGCCTCGCTGCGGTTCTCGCTCGGCCACACCTCGACCCGCGACGACGTCGACGCGCTCGCCGCGGCGATCGCCCCGGCCGTCCAGCGGGCCCGCAACGCCGGGCTGGCGGCGGCCGCGCGCGCCCGGTAATCCCGCTGGGGCGTCCGCGCCGAGCACGTACTCTTGGAGGCATCATGACTGACTTCCCCGGTGCCCCGACCACCCCGTCCACAGGCCGCCTGCGGGTGCTCGCCGCGATGTCCGGCGGGGTGGACTCCGCCGTCGCCGCCGCCCGCGCGGTCGAAGCCGGGCACGAGGTCACCGGCGTGCACCTGGCGCTGTCGGCCAACCCGCAGTCCTTCCGTACCGGTGCCCGCGGCTGCTGCACCATCGAGGACTCCCGCGACGCCCGCCGGGCCGCCGACGTGATCGGCATCCCGTTCTACGTCTGGGACCTCGCCGAGCGGTTCCGCGAGGACGTGATCGACGACTTCGTCGCCGAGTACGCGGCCGGCCGCACGCCCAACCCGTGCCTGCGCTGCAACGAGAAGATCAAGTTCGCCGCCCTGCTGGACAAGGCGATCGCGCTCGGCTTCGACGCCGTCTGCACCGGCCACTACGCCCGGATCGTCGACCTGCCCTCCGGGGAGCGGCAGCTGCACCGCGCCGTGGACGCCGCCAAGGACCAGTCCTACGTGCTCGGCGTGCTCGACGCCGACCAGCTGGCCCACTCGCTCTTCCCGCTCGGCGACACCACCAAGGACGTCATCCGGGAGGAGGCCGAGCGCCGGGGCCTGGCCGTCGCGAAGAAGCCGGACAGCCACGACATCTGCTTCATCGCGGACGGCGACACCCAGGGCTTCCTGGCCAAGCACCTCGGTTCCGCGACCGGCGACATCCTCGACGTGGACGGCACCAAGCTCGGCGAGCACGACGGGGCGTACGGCTTCACCATCGGCCAGCGCAAGGGCCTGCGGATCGGCCGCCCGGCGGCCGACGGCAAGCCGCGGTACGTGCTCGACATCTCGCCGGTGAACAACACCGTCACGGTCGGGCCGGTCGAGGGCCTGGACGTCACGGCGCTCACCGCCATCCGTCCGCGCTGGTGCGGCACCGAGCCGCTGGCCGACGGCCGCTACACGGCGCAGCTGCGCGCCCACGGCGGCGAGGTGCCGGTCGAGGCCTCGGTCGTCGACGGCGAGCTGCACGTCCGGCTGGACACCCCGGCCCGCGGCATCGCCGCCGGCCAGGCCGTGGTCCTCTACGACGGCACCCGGGTCGTGGGCTCCGCCACCATCGCGTCGACGGAACGGCCAGCCGTCAAGGCCTGACGGCTCCGGCCGCCCGTGCGGGGTGGTCGAGCCAGGTCCACTGCCGTCTACGGGTGACGGTCAGGCCGAACCGCTCGGGGCCCGGTCTGCCGTGCTCCTCCCACCAGCGGTGGGCGGCCTCGACCTCGTCCCAGAGCCGGCGCGGGCCGTGCTGCCGGACGGTGGAGCCGGCGTCGTCCCGGTCGACGGCCGCCCAGGAGCGGGCGTCCGTCGTCGCGACCCAGAGCCGCTCCTCGTCGTCCTCCCAGGCGGTCCACACGTCGCCGAGGCGCAGTCCGACGGCGAAACGGGCCTCCCAGTGGTCGCCGGTGATCTTCGACGGTGGCAGCGCCGTCCTGGACTCGTCGGGGACGTGGTCGTCCCGGACGACGTCGCGGAAGATCCGCAGGTCGCGCCGCTGGCTGCGGATGAGCATGAACGCCGAGTGCGGGCTGAACCGGCCCTGGGCCCGGTCCCGGTCGACGGTGAGGCGGAGCAGGCCCCAGCAGATCATCGGGTTGTCCCACGGGGTGAGGATGACGCCTCCGGGCCTGGTCTGGTCGATCCAGGGCCAGGGCACGCGGCGGACCGAGCAGGTGGAGATGATGCGGTCGTACGGCTGCCGGTGGCCCCAGCCGAGGGAGCCGTCCCCGCAGAGGACGTCCACATCCAGGCCTGCCGCGTTCAGCGACGCCCAGGCCTGCCGCGCGACCTCGGGGTCGATCTCGACCGAGGCGACGCTTCCGGGGCCGAGGCGGTGGGCGAGGAGTGCGGCGTTCCAGCCCGTACCGGTGCCGATCTCCAGCACCTTCATGCCGGACCGGACGTCGAGGTCGCGGAGCATCCGCACGACGATCGAGGGAGCCGAGGCGGAGGAGGAGGGCCAGGCATCGTCCGGGTCGGCCGGTGCCCGGCCGTCATTGACCTGGGTGATGATCGGCACGTCCGAGTAGGCCGCGTCGAACCACCGCGCGTGATCGGCTTCGAGGTCGCACGGCTCATAGCCGCCGTGGCCGTCCTCCAGCCAGATCCGCTGGGGGAGGAAACGATGGCGCGGGACAGCCGTGATCGCTTCCTCCCACTCGTGGGGAACCGGGCCGCCGAGTGCTTCGCCGACGGCCCGGAGCAGGCTGCGGGTGGCGGCCTGCTCCGGTCGATGCGCGGGGTTCGTCACTTCTTGCCGTCTTCCTTCTTGTGCTTGGGCTCGGGCGCCGGCCGCGCGCCGTCGGGGGACGGCTTGCTCGTGCCGGGGTCCTTCTTGCCCCCGTGCTTGCCGCCGCTGTTCTTGTCGGTTCCCCAGGCCATGGGCCCTCCAGATGCTTCGTTGCTGGTTGTCGGGTGGTGGCGTGGCGCGCCGCTACCGGTCCGGCGGCCGGGGCGTGGGCGGCCTGGACGGCTTGGGCCGGGCCGGTTTCGGTTCGGATTTGGGCATGAAGGTGCTCCTCGTTGGAGGGGACGAGCGTGGTGATCCCGCCCGCGCCGCCCCGACGGCGCGGGCGGGGGGCTTCAGTGGGTGCGGTTGATCAGCACCAGGGCCGCGACGACAAGGTGGAGTCCGGCCGCCGCGGACACTCCGTAGGCAGCCCAGACCTGAACGGGCTCGGGGACGGAGGGCGGCGGATCTTCGGGGTGGAGACGGTCATCCGGGGACTGCGAGCTCACCGGGCGGTCGGCTTGGCAACCGTGAGGTCGGCGTGGACGACCTTTCCGAGCGGGAGCGGAGTGACGCCCCAGCAACCGTGGGTGAGGTGATGCACGAGGGCCAGGCCCCGGTGGCACTCCTCATCGCGCGAGGCCTCGATCAGCACGGGCAGTGCGCGCGAGCCGTCGTACACCGAGATCCGCACGGTCGTCCGGGAGATGAGCCGGACGGTGACCATCATCTGTCGCCGGCATCCGGTCCTCGCCGCGTTGGTGACCAACTCGCTGGTGATCACCTTGGCCGCGTCGACCAGCGGGCCCAGCCCCCACTCCGTCAGTACCCTCGTGACGAACTGGCGCGCCCGACCGGGCGACTCCGGCGCGTAGGGCAGCAGCACTCCGACTGCCGCAGGGACCGGGGGCGAACCGGTGTCCGGAGGCGCGTGAGTCTCCAGCAACGCATGTGGCATGGCAACTCCAAGTTGAACTGGACCAGCAACTGGATCGAGCACCTGAACAGATGACATCGGGGCAATCGAGGCCGCAGACCGGTGAGTCGGGACTACGATTTCCGAGCCACACCGCGGCTCCGTCTCGTATCCACGACGCTACGCCGCGTGGCGCACCGTTCCGACGGACCGCCAGTACGAGTTACCGGGGTCGATCGAGGCAGTGGGAGTCCCGATGGCTGCTCAGGCGCCGAGAAGGCAAGCATCAACACTGACTGAGAGTCGGCCTGTGCCTGATCGAGAACCGGAAGGTGCCGTTACTGGCTATCTCTTCAAGGTCATTCGTGAGCAGATTCCGCGGACCCAGGAGGAACTGTCGGAGGAACTCGGCATAGACAAGAGCACGCTTCAGGGGTGGGAGTCCGGACGGCGTCCCTTGTCGTCCACCAAGGCAGGCAACCTCGTGGCGATGCGTCGCAAGCTGATCCTTCTTGGCGCCCCGCCGCGCCTGGTGGACATGCTCCCCACCGCGTTGGACGCTGATCTCCTTCTGGGCGAGATTCTCAGAGCGGAGCCGACGAAGGCCCGGATCGATGAACACCCGCTCGCGGGGTGGGTCCTTACCCGTGATACGACGCACATGATCGGTTGGGCGGTCAGCGGGGTCCTCCCCGGAGTGGTCGCTGCGCACTCGACGATTCCGGCGGCGCGACGTGGTCCGGTTTCGTCGTCACCCTTGCTCGAACCCGCCCTGAGAACACGGTTCTTCCAGAAGCTCCGAACTGCCTCGGACGTTGCCGAGAAGGCAGGAGCGGACGCTGCTCTCCTGCGCAGACAGGTTTGGTACCTCGCTTCGTATGACCGGCAATGGGACGCTGCGAGCTGGTTTGACGGGTTGCGTCGCAGAGGTGTTCTGACTGCGACTGTCGATGGCTGGTCGCCACGCTGGGCCGAGGCAAGATCGGTGGCGGCGGCATTGGCGCGCCAGGGCGACCCGACCTTGATGAGGGATTTCATCAACAGGTCCATCGCCGACCATGACCGGGCCGAGGCGGCAAATCTGAACTACTGGGCGCACTGGCTCGGACTCGACAGCCGACCACAGACGGACGACTGCTTCATGGCAGAGCGCGACCGGCCGGTCTGGGATGCCTCAGCGCTGCTTCGGGAGCTCGCTGTGCGGCTCGACCGGGCTGTCGAGTACACCGATCTGTACATTCATTCGATTTGGGCGCTGGTGCTCTTTCGTCGAAGTCTGCTCGACTCCGATCCCTACGTGGCAAGGGAATTGATCCGAAGAGTTCGAGTCCTTCTCGACGATGGAACCCTGTCCTCCGAGTCTCGGCGCAGGCTGGAGTCGGTGTACTACGGTCTCCGGATAGGCGGCTACGACGTTTGAGGGAAGGCGGCTATGGCAGAGGGTGAGCAGGCAAAGGGTACGGCGGGCTACCTCTTCGAGGCGGGGATGCTCAAGCGGGCGAAGCGGTCGGGCTGGTGGATCGCCGGGGTGAAGGACCCCGAGACGATCGCTGAGCACTCCTTCCGTACCGGCGTCGTCGGTGCGGTTCTCGCGATGATGGAGGGTGCTGATCCTGCGCAGGTCGCGCTGCTCTGCCTCTTCCACGACACGCAGGAGACTCGCATCGGCGACATCCCGCACATCGGAAGGCGGTATCTCACGGCTGCCTCGAACGAGCAGGTCACCGCCGATCAGGTCAGCGCTGCCCACCCAGCCGTAGTGGCCGGAGTCCAGGCGATCGTCGAGGAGTACGAGAACGGCGAGAGCCTGGAGGTGGTCGTCGCGCACGATGCCGACAAGCTGGAATGCCTGATCCAGGCCGTCGAGTATCGGGAGCAGGGCTATCAGAACGTGCAGCCCTGGATCGACAGCAGTCTCGGCAGCCTGAAGACCGACTCGGCTCGGCAACTCGCCGAGGCGGCGCTTTCGATGACCTCGCTGGAGTGGCAGAAGGTCTACCTCGCGTGACGGCTCCGGGCCATGGCGTTGGGAGGCTCCAGTCAACGCCGCTCCACTCGGTCTCCGTCGCGGGTGTGGTGGTGCGCGAGGACGGCCGGGTGCTGGCGATTCGGCGCGCGGACGACGGCACCTGGGAGCCTCCGGGTGGGGTCCTGGAACTCGCGGAGGCGCCGGAGGAGGGGGTGCGGCGTGAGGTGTTCGAGGAGACCGGGATCAAGGTCCGGGTGGAGCGGCTGACCGGCGTCTACAAGAACGTGGCCCGCGGCATCGTCGCGCTGGTGTTCCGCTGCCGCCCCGAGGGAGGCGTCGAGCACCTCTCGGACGAGTCGATCGGCGTCGACTGGCTCCTGCCGGCCGAGGTGTCGGAGCGCATGGCCGAGGTCTACGCCGTGCGGATGCTGGATGCTCTCCGGGTGGACGACGCCGCACCGAGCATCCGGACGCATGACGGCCGGCGCCTGCTCGGGGGGTGGGCACGGGCCGTGGGGTAGCCGCCCGTCACGGGTCGAGGCGGATGGAGTGGACCGGGCCGAGGTCGGCGGCGACCCAGCTGCCGGCGGGGATGGTGGCGCCGGTGCAGTCGCCGCCGTCGAAGCGGTGGCAGAGCGTCGCGCCGGCGCCGCCGTGCCGGTTGTTGACCACCCAGTGCCAGCCGTCGTGGCCGGACAGGTTGTGGGCGCCGGCCGACCAGTAGGTGTCGGTCAGGGTGCCGCTGCCGGCGGGCTGGTCCCGGGCGTAGATGCAGACGGCCCCGGCCGGGCAGCCGTAGAGGTCGGCGGCGTGGGCGCGGTCGGTCCCCGGCAGGCGGGTCATCAGGCTCCCCTTCGCGGGTTCGTGCGCGGCGAACCGTCGTTCACCAGCCACATGGATGGCGTGAATATGACAACTACCACGCCCGTGACGCCACCGGGTAGTGGGCGAACCACTCCTGGGGCGAGGGTGCACCGCTGGGGCGGAAAAGGCCGTGAGCGGGCGCCGGACACGTGATAGACGAGTACCACTATGAACATCACTGTCTTCTGCTCCGCGTACTCCCTCGACGAGCGGTACACCGCTCCCGCCGCCGAGTTCGCCCGGCTCCTCGGCCAGGGCGGGCACACCCTCGTCTGGGGCGGCTCCGACGCCGGGCTGATGGGCCTGCTCGCCGACGGCGTGAAGGCGGCCGGCGGCCGGCTCGTCGGCGTGCAGGTCGAACTGCTCAAGCACAAGGGCTACACGGGCGCCGACGAGTTCGTCGTCACCCGTGACCTGGCCGAGCGGAAGGCGCAGCTGCTGATGCGCGCCGACGCCGTCGTCGTCCTGGTCGGCGGCCTGGGCACCCTCGACGAGGTCACCGAGGTGCTGGAGCTGAAGAAGCACGCGCTGCACGAGAAGCAGGTGGTCGTGCTGGACACGGAGGGCTTCTACGCCGGCCTGCGGACCCAGCTGGAGCGGATGGACACCGAGGGCTTCCTGCCCCGCCCGCTCGGCGAGCTGATCACTTTCGCCGACACCCCCGCCGAGGTCTTCGAGCAGCTCAAGGCCTGAGAGGATCGACGCCATGGCTGCACATCTGATCACCGGCGCGGGCTCCGGCATCGGCGCCGTCCTGGCCGAGCGCCTCGCCGAGCGCGGGGACGACCTCTGGCTGCTGGCCCGCGACGCCCGCCGGGCCGCCGAACTGCGCGAGCGCTTCCCCGGGGCGAGGACCCTGGTCGGCGACCTCGCCGACCCGGCCAAGCTCTCCTGGGCCTTCGGCCACCAGACGCTGCCCGTCGAGCTGGACTCGCTGCTGCACGTCGCGGGCGTGGTCGAACTGGGCACGGTCGGCGAGCTGCCGGTCAAGGCCTGGCAGCAGACCCTGAACGTCAACCTGGTCGCCCCCGCGGAGCTGACCCGGCTGCTGCTGCCCTCGCTGCGGCTGGCCAGGGGCCACGTGGTCTTCGTCAACTCCGGCGCCGGCCTCAACGCCCACGCCGACTGGTCGGCGTACGCGGCCAGCAAGCACGGGCTGAAGGCGCTCGCCGACTCGCTGCGTCTGGAGGAGTCCGCCGCCGGCATCCGGGTCACCTCCGTCTACCCGGGCCGCACCGCCACCCCGATGCAGGTCAAGGTGCACCAGCAGGAGGGCCGGGAGTACGACGCCGAGCGCTGGATCGCGCCCGAGTCGGTGGCCAAGGCCGTGATCGCCGCACTGGAGGCCTCCCGCGACGCGCACGTCACCGAGATCACCGTCCGCCCGGGGAACTGAACCCCGGGCGCCGGGCGCCGGAGCGGGAAGCCGGCCGGTCCTGCTTCCCGCTCCCGCGCACTAGGCTCGGACGGGTGAGCAACGGACACCCCTTCCCCGATCTGCACGGCGCCGCCACCGGCGTCGGCTCGCTGCCCGGCACCGACGCGCGGGAGGCCGCCAAGACCTCCACCGGAGCCCTGGAGCACCTGCCGTTCCTCCCCGAACTGCCCGCCCGCGGGCCGGGAGCCGACATGATCGGCCGCAGCGCCGGCCTGCTGGTCGAACTGTTCGCGCAGACCGAGCCCAGCGGCTGGCGCTTCACCGACCGCCCCGGCCGCGACACCCGGCGCGCCCACTCCTGGCTCGGCGAGGACCTCGACGCGCTGGAGGAGTTCACCCAGGGCTACCGGGGGGCGCTGAAGGTCCAGGCCGTCGGCCCGTGGACGCTGGCCGCGTCGATCGAGCTCAAGCACGGCGAGAAGGCGCTCGCCGACCCCGGCGCCTGCCGCGACATCGCCGGCTCGCTCGCCGAGGGCCTGCGCCGCCACCTCGCCGACGTCCGCAAGCGGATCCCCGGCGCCGAGGTGGTGCTCCAGCTCGACGAGCCCTCGCTGCCCGCGGTGCTGGCCGGCTCGGTGAAGACCGCCAGCGGCTTCCAGCGGCTGCGCGCGGTCGACCGGCAGATCGCCGAGGAGATCCTGCGCGAGCTGATCCGCGGCGTCGACGCGCCGGTGGTGGTGCACAGCTGCGCGCCGCAGGTGCCGATCCCGCTGCTGCGCCGGGCCGGGGTCGCCGGGATCTCGCTCGACTTCTCACTGCTGACGGAGCGTGAGGACGACGACCTCGGCGAGGCGGTCGAGGGCGGCACCGCGATCCTCGCCGGCGTCGTCCCGGCCACCGACCAGGCCGCCGCTCAATCAAAGGCGGTGTCGGACCCTGCCGGTAGTGTCCAGGGTGTCAGGACGTTGTGGCGCAGGCTCGGGTTCGCCCCGGAGCTGCTGGGCCGGCGCGTGCTGGTGACGCCCGCCTGCGGGCTGGCCGGGGCCTCCCCGTCCTACGCGCGCCAGGCACTGTCACTCAGCGTGCGGGCGGCGCAGAGCCTGGTGGACAACCCGGAATGAGACGGTAACGGAGGGCTTGCGGTGGTGGCTGTCGAGGGCTGGGAGGACGTCCCGGCGGAGGTGCGCAGGCGGCACGCCGAGCTGGCGGCCGAGATCGAGGACCACCGCGCCCGCTACTACGAGCAGGACGCGCCGATCATCAGCGACGCCGAGTTCGACGCGCTGATGCGCGAGTTGGAGGGGCTGGAGGACGAGCACCCGGCGCTGCGCACGCCGGACTCGCCGAGCCGGAAGGTCGGCGGCGCGGTCGTCACCGACCTCTTCGCCGCGGTCGAGCACCGCGAGCGGCTGCTCAGCCTCGACAACGCGATGGACGACGACGAGCTCGCCGCCTGGGCCGAGCGGGTCGCGACCGAGCTGGCCGGCATCGAGTACCACTACCTCTGCGAGCTCAAGGTGGACGGCCTGGCCGTCAACCTCACCTACGAGAACGGCACGTTGGTGCAGGCCGCGACCCGGGGTGACGGCCGGGTCGGCGAGGACATCACGGCCAACGTCCGCACCATCAAGGAGATCCCGCACCAGCTCAAGGGGGAGAACATCCCCGAGCTGGTCGAGATCCGCGGCGAGGTCTACTTCCCGACCGATGCGTTCGAGGCGCTCAACGCCTCGTTCTCCGAGGAGAACGAGCGCCGCCGGAGGGAGAACGAGGAGCGCGTCAAGGAGGGCAAGCGCCCCCGGGCGATGATCCGGCTCTTCATGAACCCGCGCAACGCCGCCGCCGGCTCGCTGCGGCAGAAGGACCCGCACGTCACCGCGTCCCGTCCGCTGCACATGGTGGTGCACGGCATCGGCGCCCGCGTCGGCCTCGACATCGACAACCAGTCGCACGCCTACCGGCTGCTCCACGACTGGGGGCTGCCGACCGCCCGGCACAACGAGGTGGTGGGGACGCTCGACGAGGTCCGCGCCTTCATCAAGCGGTTCGGCGAGCAGCGGCACTCGGTCGAGCACGAGATCGACGGCGTCGTGGTCAAGGTGGACGAGATCGCCCTCCAGGGCCGGCTCGGTTCCACCTCCAAGTCCCCGCGCTGGGCGATCGCCTGGAAGTACCCGCCGGAGGAGGTCACCGGCAAGCTGGCCGCGATCAAGGTCGGCATCGGCCGCACCGGCCGGGCCACCCCGTACGCGGTGCTGGCCGAGCCGGTGAAGGTGGCCGGCTCCATGGTCCAGTACGCGACGCTGCACAACCAGCAGATCGTCAAGGCCAAGGACGTGCTGCTCGGCGACACCGTGGTGCTGCGCAAGGCCGGCGACGTCATCCCGGAGATCCTCGGCCCGGTCTACGACCTGCGGGACGGCACCGAGCAGGAGTTCGTGATGCCCTCGCACTGCCACGAGTGCGGGGCCGAGCTGCGCCCGATGGCCGAGGGCGACATCGACCTGCGGTGCCCGAACGCCCAGTTCTGCCCGGCCCAGATCCGGGAGCGGATCGCCTTCCTCGGCGGCCGCTCGGCGCTGGACATCGAGGGCCTCGGCTACGTCGCGGCCACGGCGCTGACCCAGCCGTTGGAGCCCGCCGAGGCTCCGGTCAAGGACGAGGGGGACATCTTCGGCCTGACCGACGAGCAGCTGCTGCCGATCAAGGTGCTGGTCCGCGACCCGAAGACCGGCATGCCCAAGCTGGACGACAAGACCGCCGAGGAGAAGAAGGTCTCCTTCTTCGCCACCACCACCGGCACGCCGAAGAAGTCGCTCCGGACGCTCCTGGACAATCTGGAGAAGGCCAAGGACCGGCCGCTGGCGCGATTCCTCAACGGGCTGTCGATCCGTCACGTGGGCCCGGTCGCCGCGCAGGAACTGGCCCGTGAGTTCCGCGATCTGGACCGGATCTTCGGGGCGAGCGAGGAGGAGCTGGCCGCGGTCGAGGGCGTCGGGCCGATCATCGCCCGCTCGATCAAGGAGTGGTACGAGGAGGAGTGGCACCGCGGGATCCTGGAGAAGTGGCGCGCGGCCGGCGTCCGCTTCACCGAGGAGGCGGGCGACGAGGAGCAGGGCGAGCGCCCGCTGGAGGGGCTGACCGTGGTGGTCACCGGCACGCTCGCCGGGCACACCCGGGACGGCGCCAAGGAGGCGCTGACCTCGCGCGGGGCCAAGGTCACCGGCTCCGTGTCGAAGAAGACCCACTTCGTGGTGGCCGGCGACAACCCCGGCTCCAAGTACGACAAGGCCGTCCAGCTCGGGCTGCCGATCCTGGACGACGCGGGCTTCGCCGTGCTGCTGGAGCAGGGGGCGGCGGCCGCCCGGGTGCACCTGGGCCTCCCGCCGGAGCCCGTGGAGGCGGAGCCGGCGAAGAAGGCGCCCGCGAAGAAGGCCGCCGGCAAGACCCCCGCGCAGCCCGTCGAGGATGCGGCCGGGGACGCCGCCGACGAGGCCCCCGCGGAGGGCTGACCCGCGCGCGGAGCCGTCGAATCCGTCTTGTTATCGTCCTGATGCAACGTCATCGGGTGCCGCACAGTGGGAGCGGGCATGGTGTCACTGTGCGGCACCCGGACGCGGTGGCGTGTTTCCGGTTGTCCGAAAGTCTGCCCGCCGGGTGGACCCCGGAATACCCTGGAGCGCAACAGAGTGTCAGCAGGGGTGGGGGCACCGGCTGAGCCGGTCTCCGCGGGGTCACTCATGCCCGGCAGCTGCCGGCACCGGCACGGTGCCTCACCGTAAGGCGGCCTGACGGGGCGGGCCCGACGGAGGACAGGGCTTATGGATCGTACGACCGGCGGCGCGCCCACACGCCCGCCGCAGGGAGTGGCAGGTGCGGTCCTGCTGCTCGGCGTACTGCTGGCCGGCGCCGCACCGCTCATCCCGCTGGCCGTCCTGGTGTACCGGTACGAGCCCGAGCTGCTCCCGCTGTTCGCGGTGCCGCTGGCGGTGCTGGTCGCCGCCTGGCGGATCGCCCGTGACCGGGCCCGGGACCAGCTCACCGACGCTCTGACCGACCTGCCCAACCGCCAGGCGTTACTGCTGGCCGCCCAGGAGGCGATCGCCGAGCACGAGCAGGGCTACAGCGTGGGCCTGATCCTGCTCGACCTGGACCGGTTCCGGTCGCTCAACGACACCCTCGGGCACACCGCCGGGGACCGGCTGCTGGTGCACATCGCCCGCCGGCTGCACCGGGCACTGCGCTCGGGCGGCCCGGCCGGCAGCGCCACCCGCGAGTCGATCGACGACGTCTTCGCCGGGCTGCCCCGGCACTACCGGGGCGGGCGGCCGCTGGTGGCCCGGATGGGCGGCGACGAGTTCGCCGTCCTGCTGCCGGGCGTCGGCTGCCCGGGCACCCTGGAGCGGGTCGCCAAGGCACTGATCGCCGAGCTGGCCGCGCCGATCCGGCTGGACGGGCTGCTGCTCGTCCTGGAGGCGAGTGCCGGGGTCTGCGTCTACCCGCAGCACGCCCAGGACGCGGAGTCGCTACTGCGGCGCGCCGACGTCGCGATGGGCCACGCCCAGCGCGGCCGGACCTCGGTCGAGTGCTACGACGAGGCCCAGGACGCCGACACCCCGTACCGGATAGGGCTGCTCGGCGACCTCCGGCGGGCGCTGGAGACCGGGGAGGTGCAACTGCACTACCAGCCGAAGGTGGCCTTCGACGGCCGGGTGGTCGGGCTGGAGGCGCTGTTGCGCTGGGAGCGGCCGGGCCAGGGCAAGGTGTCGCCGGACGAGTTCGTCGGGCTGGCCGAGTCCAGCGGGCTGATGCCCCGGCTGACCGACTACGTGCTCGAGGCGGCCGTCGGCCAGCTCGCCCACTGGCGGGAGCAGGGGCTCCAGGTCCAGGTCGCGGTCAACGTCTCGCCGCGGGACGTGCTCAACCCCGGCTTCGCCCAGCGGGTCGCCGGGCACCTGGTCCGCCACCAGGTGCCGGCCCACGCGCTGCAGCTGGAGATCACCGAACGGCTGCTGCTGGACGACTCCCGCCGGGCCGCCGACACCCTGGCCGAGCTGCGCGGCTACGGCGTGGGTATGTCCCTGGACGACTTCGGCACCGGCCACTCCTCGCTGGTGCGGTTGCGCAGCCTCCCGGTCGGCGAGCTGAAGATCGACCGCTCCTTCGTCTCCCGGATGGTGGCCGACGACCACGACGCGGCGGTGGTCCGCTGCTCGGTGGAACTGGCGCACTCGCTGGGGCTGACCGTGGTCGCCGAGGGCGTCGAGGACGACGAGACCTGGGAGCGGTTGCAGGGGCTGGGCGTGGACGCCGTGCAGGGCTGGCTGGTGTCGGCGGCGCTGCCGGCCGAGCAGGCCACCGCCTGGCTGCGGGTGCACCGCACCGGGGCCCCGCCGGTGGAGCGGATGGCCGCGGCGACGCTGCCGCCGACGGCCGCGCAGCCGGTGCTCCCGCCGTCCCTGCAGGCGCCGCTCCCGCCGCCGCTGCAGCCGGTGCCGCAGCCCGTCCCGGCGCCGGTCGCCTCGTCAGCCCAGCCGGTCGCGTCCGCCTTCCCGGCGTCCTCCTTCCCGAAGCAGGCCTCCGGGCTCCACTCCGCCCCGCTCCCGGCGTCCGTCCCGGCGCCCCTGTCGACGTCCGCCTCGTCGGTGGTACCCGCGGCCGTCGTGCCCGCCGTCCCGCAGGCGCGACCGCCGGTGCTGCCGCCGGTGGTCCAGGCGGTGCAGGCCGCGCAGCTGGAGATCCAGGCCCCGGCCACCCCGAACTGGGCTCCCACCGGGCCGCAGTAGCGCCCGCCGGCGCCGGGGTGACCGGACCCGCCCGTTACTCGTTGGCCGGTGGCCGGGCCGTGCCCCATAGGATGGGGGCCACAGACCAAGAGGACGGGAGCGCCGAGCCGGCTGCTCCTGCCCGGGCCCGGTACCGCCTCACGGCACCGCCGGGCCTCACCAGAACTCACCCTGAGGATCGCTGCATGCCTGGCATCACGCGCGAGGAGGTCGCCCACCTCGCTCGGCTGTCGCGTCTTGAGTTGCAGGCCGAAGAGCTGGACCACTTCGCCGAGCAGCTCGACGTGATCATCGGCGCGGTCGCCCGCGTTTCCGAGGTCGCCGGACAGGACGTCCCGCCGACCTCCCACCCGCTGCCGCTGACCAACGTCATGCGCGCGGACGAGGTGCGGCCGTCGCTCACCCCGGAGCAGGCGCTGTCCGGTGCCCCGGCCGCCGAGGAGCAGCGTTTCCGCGTTCCCCAGATCCTCGGGGAGGACTGACCGAGATGACCGAGATCCACACCCCCGTCGTCAAGTGGACCGCCGCCGAGACCGCGGGTGCCATCGCCAAGGGCGAGGTCTCCGCCGTCGAGGTCGCCCAGGCCCACCTGGACCGCATCGAGGCCGTCGACAAGAAGGTCAACGCCTTCCTGCACGTCGACACCGAGGGCGCGCTGAAGGCGGCCAAGGCCGTCGACGAGAAGCGCGCCCGGGGCGAGGAGCTGGGCCCGCTGGCCGGCGTCCCGCTCGCGCTCAAGGACGTCTTCACCACCAAGGGCGTGCCGACCACCTGCGGCTCCAAGATCCTCGAAGGCTGGATCCCGCCGTACGACGCCACCCTGACCACGCGTCTCAAGGACGCCGGCGTGGTCATCCTCGGCAAGACCAACATGGACGAGTTCGCGATGGGCTCCTCCACCGAGAACTCCGCCTTCGGCGCCACCGGCAACCCGTGGGACCTCTCCCGCATCCCCGGCGGTTCCGGCGGTGGCTCGGCCGCCGCGCTGGCCGCCTTCGAGGCCCCGCTGGCGATCGGCACCGACACCGGCGGCTCGATCCGCCAGCCCGGCGCCGTCACCGGCACCGTGGGTGTGAAGCCGACCTACGGTTCGGTCTCCCGCTACGGCCTGGTGGCGTTCTCCAGCAGCCTGGACCAGGGCGGCCCGTGCGCGCGGACCGTGCTGGACGCGGCGCTGCTGCACGAGGCCATCGCCGGCCACGACCCGCTGGACTCCACCTCGATCGACGCGCCGGTCCCGGCCGTGGTCGAGGCCGCGAAGATGCGCGACATCCGCGGCATGCGGATCGGTGTCGTCAAGGAGTTCGCCGGCGAGGGCTACCAGGCCGGCGTGATGCAGCGGTTCCACGAGTCCGTGGAACTGCTGCGCGAGCTCGGCGCCGAGGTCGTCGAGGTCTCCTGCCCGTCGTTCACCCTGGCGCTGCCCGCGTACTACCTGATCGCGCCCAGCGAGGCCTCGTCCAACCTGGCCCGCTTCGACGCGATGCGCTACGGCCTGCGGGTCGGCGACGACGGCACCCGCTCGGCCGAGGACGTCACCGCCCTGACCCGGGAGGCCGGCTTCGGCCCCGAGGTGAAGCGCCGCATCATCCTCGGCACCTACGCCCTCTCCTCGGGCTACTACGACGCCTACTACGGCTCGGCCCAGAAGGTGCGCACGCTCATCTCGCGCGACTTCGACGCCGCCTTCGCCGGCGTGGACGTGCTGGTCTCCCCGACCACCCCGACCACCGCCTTCCCGATCGGCGAGCGCGCCGACGACCCGATGGCGATGTACCTGGCCGACCTCTGCACGATTCCGTCGAACCTCGCGGGCAACGCGGCCATGTCGCTGCCCTGCGGGCTGGCCCCGGAGGACAATCTCCCGGTCGGCCTGCAGATCATCGCACCCGCGATGGCGGACGACCGCCTGTACCGCGTGGGCGGCGCCGTCGAGGCCGCACTCAACGACAAGTGGGGGCACCCCCTGCTGGAGGAGGCACCGGCACTGTGAGCAAGATCGAGAAGGCCAAGGGTTTCAAGCACTCCAAGCCCGGCCTCTGGCTGTCCATCGGCACCAGCGCCTTCGGTGCGATCTCGGTGGTCAAGGACGTCCGGAAGGCTCGCGAGGAGAGCGACACCCTCAAGCTGATCAACGCCCTGGTCGGCGCCGCAGCCCTGGTCACCGGCACCGCGCTGCTGGTGCGCGAGCTGCGCCGCCTCGGCGACGACGACGTGCTGCTGGGCTGAGCAAGCCCTCGGCCCGGCCCGCACCCACCGTGCGCGGCCGGGCCCGTACCTCCACAGACTTTTAGCGAAGGGGACGCTGTGAGCGTCATGAACCTGGTCTCCTACGAGGACGCTCTCGCGTCGTACGACCCGGTGATGGGCCTTGAGGTCCACGTCGAGCTGGGCACCAAGACCAAGATGTTCTGCGGTTGCTCGACCGAGCTGGGTGCCGAGCCGAACAGCCAGGTCTGCCCGACCTGCCTGGGCCTGCCCGGCTCGCTGCCCGTGGTCAACGCGGTCGGCGTCGAGTCGGCCGTCAAGATCGGCCTGGCGCTGAACTGCGAGATCGCCGAGTGGTGCCGGTTCGCCCGGAAGAACTACTTCTATCCGGACATGCCGAAGAACTTCCAGACCTCGCAGTACGACGAGCCGATCGCCTTCAACGGCTACCTCGACGTGCAGCTGGAGGACGGCTCGACTTTCCGCGTGGAGATCGAGCGCGCCCACATGGAGGAGGACACCGGCAAGTCCAGCCACGTCGGCGGCGCGACCGGCCGCATCCACGGCGCCACCCACTCGCTGCTGGACTACAACCGGGCCGGCATCCCGCTGATCGAGATCGTCACCAAGCCGATCGTCGGTGCCGGTGAGCGCGCCCCCGAGGTGGCCCGCGCGTACGTGGCCGAGCTGCGCGAGCTGATCAAGGCGCTGGGCGTCTCCGAGGCCCGGATGGACAAGGGCCAGATGCGCTGCGACGTCAACCTGTCGCTGCGCCCGAACGGCACCGAGACCTTCGGCACCCGCTCCGAGACCAAGAACGTCAACTCGCTGCGCAGCGTCGAGCGGGCGGCCCGGTTCGAGATCCAGCGGCACGCCACCGTGCTGATCGACGGCGGCACCATCGTCCAGGAGACCCGCCACTTCCACGAGGAGGACGGCACCACCACCTCCGGCCGGATCAAGGACAACGCCGAGGACTACCGCTACTTCCCCGAGCCGGACCTCGTGCCGATCGCGCCCGCGCGCGAGTGGGTCGAGGAGCTGCGCGCCGCGCTGCCGGAGCTGCCGCGCGTGCGCCGGGCCCGGCTGCAGTCCGAGTGGGGCCTGTCCGACAAGGACATGCAGGCGGTGCTGAACGCCGGCGCGGTCGAGCCGATCCAGGAGACCATCGCCGCCGGCGCCCCGGCGGACCAGGCCCGCAAGTGGTGGATGGGCGAGCTGGCCCGCCGCGCCAACGAGACCGGCACCGAGCTGAGCGAGCAGCCGATCACCCCGGCGCAGGTCGCCCGGGTCACCGCGCTCGTCGCCGAGGGCAAGCTGAACGACAAGCTGGCCCGCCAGGTCATCGAGGCCGTGCTGGCCGGTGAGGGCGAGCCGGACGAGGTCGTCGAGAAGCGCGGGCTGGCCGTCGTCTCGGACGACTCCGCGCTCGGCGCCGCCGTCGACCAGGCCATCGCCGAGAACGAGGCGATCGCCGCCAAGATCCGCGACGGCAAGGTCGCCGCGGTGGGTGCGCTGGTCGGCGCGGTCATGAAGGCCACCCGCGGCCAGGCCGACGCCGCCCGTGTGAAGGACCTGATCCTGGAGCGCCTCGGCGTGGCAGGACAGTAGGCACAGCCTGGAGCGCCTTGGCGTGGCAGGACAGTAGGCACGGCCTGGAGCGCCTTGGCGTGGCAGGACAGTAGGCACAGCCTGGAGCGCCTCGGCGTGGCAGGACAGTAGGCACAGCCTGGAAGTTCCGCGTCGCTGCCGGCGCTTCCTAAGGTCCCTAAGGCGTTAAGGCCCCCTGAGTAGGGCCTAAGGCCCGGTTCCACCTCCGAATCGGAGTGGAACCGGGCCTTTGCCGCTTCCCGGGACGCCGTCTAAGGCATCCGGGGCCCGGAAGATCGGTCAGGCTTCCGATGTGGCTGCCCCACCTGGGGGAGGAAGCTCTTACTCGACAGCGAAACGCAGTGAAACCCACAAGGGGAACCGAAGTGATCGAGTACGAGCTCATCCAGCAGCAGGTACGCGAGCTGCACGCCCGCGCCGAGCACCAGCGCCTGGTCCGCGAGGCCAAGGAGGGCCGCCGCGGCTGGCGCCGGCAGCCGGCCACCCGTGCCGCGCGGCGCGCCCAGCGCCTGCAGGAATGCTGACGGACCGGCACCCCCGGGGTGCCGAAGGGACTCTCGAAGGGGAGGCGCTGCAGGAGAGCGCCTCCCCTTCCGGGCGTTCCGGGACCGGGATAACCGCTCGGCCGGGCGGATCGGCATATGGCATGCTCGCCTCCATGCAGCAGATATCGGTGAGTCCCGTCTTCGTCGGCCGCGGCAGCGAGATCACCGAACTGACCGACGCGCTGCGGCGGGCCGGCGCGGGGAGCCCGCAGACCGTCCTGATCGGCGGCGAGGCGGGGGTCGGCAAGACGAGGCTGCTGGAGGAGTTCCTCGACCGGGCCCGTGCCGCCGGCGGAGGAGTGGCGGCCACGGTCGGCGGCTGTCCGGAGGTCGGCGCGGAGGGGCTGCCGTACGCGCCGCTGGCCACCGCGCTGCGCCGCCTGCACCGGAGCCTGGGCGCCGAACTGGAGGCCGCGGCCGCCGGTCTGGAGGGCCATCTCGCCCGGCTGCTGCCCGACTTCGGCGAGGAGGACGGCGGACCCAACGACGAGTACGGCCGGGCCCGGCTGTTCGAGCACACCGCGAGGCTGTTCGAACGGCTCGGCGCGGACCGTACCCTCGTGCTCGCCGTGGAAGACCTGCACTGGGCCGACCGCTCCACCCGGGAGCTGCTCGCCTACCTGGTCCGCACCCTGCACCGGGCCAGGGTCCTGCTGGTCGCCACCTACCGCACCGACGACCTGCACCGCCGTCACCCGCTGCGGCCCTTCCTCGCCGAGCTGGAACGGCTGCGCACCGTCCGGCGGTTGGAGCTGGAGCGGTTCGGTCCGGGCGAGGTCGCCGCGCAGCTGGCCGGCATCCTCGGCACCGCCGCCCCCGACCGGCAGCTGGTCGACCGGATCCACCGCCGCTCCGAGGGCAACCCGTTCTTCGTCGAGGAGCTGGCCACCTCCTACCGGGAGGGCTGCTCCGCCGGGCTCACCGACTCGCTGCGGGACATCCTGCTGGTCCGCGTCGAGGCGCTGGACGAGGAGACCCAGCGGGTGCTGCGGATCGCCGCCGAGGGCGGCTCCTACGTCGAACACGCGCTGCTGGCCGCGGTGCTGGAGGACGAGGAGGCGCTGATCGAGTCGCTGCGCACGGCCGTCGGCGCCAGCATCCTACGCCCGGACACGGACGGCGACGGCTACCGCTTCCGGCACGCGCTGGTCCGCGAAGCCGTCTCGGACGACCTGCTGCCCGGGGAGCGGAACCGGATCAACCGCCGCTTCGCCACCGTCCTGGAGGAGCAGCCGCACCTGGTCGGCGCCGACGTCCGCCCGGCCCGGCTGGCCAACTACTGGTACCACGCGCACGACCCGGCCCGGGCCCTGCCGACCGCACTGGACGCGGCCCGGGCCGCCCGCCGGCGCAACGCCTTCGCCGAGCAGCTGCGGATGCTGGAGCGGGCCCTGGAGCTGTGGGACGAGGTCTCCGAGGACGTCCTGGCGAACACCCTGCGCCCCTACGACTGGGCCGAGACCTACCCGCCCGGCTCCTGCGACGGCGCCGAGGACCAGGACTGCGGCCGGATCCAGCTGATCGACGTGCTGGCCGAGGCGGTGGTGGCGGCCCGGCGCAGCGGGGACCGCGAGCGCGGGCTGAGCCTGGCCAAGCGCGGGCTGAAGCTGGTCGACGAGACCGAGCACCCGCTGCGCGCGGCCTGGTTCCGGATGAACCGGGCCCGGATGCTCGGCCACCTCAACCGGGCCGGGAACCACGACGAGGCGGCGCACGCCCGGCGGCTGGTGGAGAACCTGCCGCCGTCGGCGGTGCAGGCCGAGGTACTGGCGCTGAGCGCCGGCATCGCGATGCTCACCGACCCGACCGAGGAGGACGTGCGCCTCGCCGAGCGGGCCGCGGAGATCGCCCGCGAGGTCGGGGCGCACGCGATCGAGCAGCACGCCCGGATGACGCTCGGCTCGCTCCGCAGCGACCTGCACCACGACCCGGAGCGGGGCATCGCCGAGCTGGCCGAGGCGGTCGCCGCCACCCGCGGGCTCGGCGTCCCGGACGTCCTGCTGCGCGGCATCAACAACCTCGCCAGCATGCTGCAGTCGCTCGGCCGTGCCGAGGAGGCGGTGGCGCTGGCCCGGGAGGGGCTGGAGGCGGCCGACGGCAACGGGCTGCTGCGCAACGTGGGCACGATCCTGACCGGCAACCTCGCCGAGGCCCTGCTCGACCTCGGCCGGGTCGACGAGGCGGCCGCGCTGCTGGCCGACTCCGAGCGGGTCGACCCGCCCGGCAGCCACGCCGAGTTCCTGGACCGGCTGCGCGGCGACCTCGCGCTGCGACGCGGGGACCTCGCCACCGCGGCCGGCATGCTGGCCCAGGCGCGGGCGTCCAAGCACAACTGCCAGTTCCAGCACAGCGTCCCGATCTCGCGGCTGGCGATGGTGCTCGCGGCCCGCGCCGGCCGGCCGGCGCAGGCCCGGGCCGAACTGCTCGCCGTCATCGAGGGCCACCTCCCGGCCGGGAACGAGGCCTCGCTGTACCCGCTGCTGGCGCTCGGCGCGGGCGTGGAGGCGGACCACCGCGGCCTGCCCGAGCTGGACCGGGACCGGCCCGCGGTGCTCGCGCGGATCGCCGCGGCGGTGGCCGGGCTGACCCCGAAGGCCCCGCTGCACGAGGGCTGGGCCCGGCTGCTGGAGGCCGAGCTGGCCCGCGCCGAGGGAGCGGACACCCCGGCGCACTGGGAGACCGCCGCGGCGGTGCTGCGGCCGACCGGGCTGCCGTACCCGCTGGCGCTGGTGCTGCTGCGGGCGGGCGAGGCCGAGGTGCTGGCCGGACGGCGCGAGGCCGGCGCGGAGCTGCTGCGCGAGGCCCGGGAGCTGGCCGGGGTGCGGGGCGACAGCTGGCTGCTGGCGGAGATCGACGCGCTGGCCGAGCGGGCCGGGCTGGCGCTCACCGCGCGCCCGGCGGCCGCCCCCGCGCGGCCGTCGCCGGCCGGCGACGCCTTCGGCCTCACCCCCCGTGAGCGGGACGTGCTCCGGTTGCTCGCGCGGGGCCGGACCAACCGGCAGATCGCGGAGGAGCTGTACATCTCGCCGAAGACCGCGAGCGTGCACGTCTCCAACATCCTCGGCAAGCTCGGGGTGGCCGGCCGGGGCGAGGCCGCCGCGCTGGCCCACCGGTTGCGCCTGTTCCCGGAGGAGTTGGTGCCGGCCGGGCGGTGACGCGGACGGTGGCGCGGTCCGGGACCGGAGGGGCCCCCGGGGGCCCGGCGGCCGGAGGGCGCTGACCTGTGCTCCCGTGCGCGCCGCGTGAGCCCCCTCGTACGCGCCCCCGCCAACCGGCCCGTTCCGGCGGAATCGGGTGCAATTCCCCACTCCGGCACCATTACTCTAAGTTGAGTGTGCGTGTCATTGAGTGACCGAAGTGGTGTAGGGTCCGGAGTGGGAACATCGGTGCGGTGTGTCGGCCGGCAGGCCGTTCACCCCCTGGGCCGCCGCCCTGACGGGGCGACAGGTCACCGCGTACGGCCACCAGCTGCGCGGCCGGTGGTCCGTGGCCGGGGCGCCGGGCCCCGCGCCGGAGGGGGAGAGGCCGAGTGAGCTCCACCGATGCGGTGCTGCCCGGAACCGGACGGCCGGGGGTGCCGGACGCCGACGTGGGCCCGGCGGTCGACCGGCGCGGCCCGGTGCGCCGGCTGCTGGACAGTCGCAGCCTGCCCGGCGCCGTCCTCGGCGGGCTCTGCCTGGCCTACGCGCTGGGCGCGGCCCTCGGCTGGGGCTCTCGCCAACTCGCGGTCTTCATGGGGGATTTCGGTCTGGCGGCGGCAGCCCTGGCGGCGGCGCTCTCCTGTCTCGCCTACGGCTGCACGGTCGGTGGCCATGCCCGCCCGGCCTGGCTGCTGTTCGGACTCTCCTCGCTCATGGTCGCCTTCGGGAACGGCACCTGGGGCTGGTACGAGCTGGTCGAGCGGACGCCGCTCCCGCAGGACTCGCTGGCCGAGTACGCGTTCCTGCTCTTCGCCCCGCTCGCCATCACCGGCGTGCTGGTGCTCGCCCAGCGCCCGCGCAGCGCGGCCGGCTGGCTCTGCCTGATGCTGGACGGCTGGCTGGTGGCCGGCTCCCTGTTCACGCTCAGCTGGAGCCTGGCGCTGGGCCGGATCGCCGCCGGCGAGGACGGCTCCCCGCTGCGGCTGGCGCTCAACCTGGCGTACCCGGTGCTGGACATCCTGCTGGTCAGCCTGGTGGTCGGGCTGCGCTTCGGCGGACGCGACGGCAACCGGGCCGCGGTGCACACCGCCATGATCGGCCTGGCCGTCACGGTGCTCTGCGACGCCCTGTTCACCTCGCCCGAGCTGCGCAACAGCTACCACTCGGGGGAGCTGCTGGACGCCGGCTGGTTCGCCGGCAGCCTGCTGCTGGCCTGGGCGCCGTGGTCGCCGCGCTGGCGCCGGCCGCTGCGCGAGCACCCCTCCGCCGGCGGCCTGCCGCGCCGCCGGGTGGCCACCACCTTCAGCGCCCTCACCCCGTACGCGGCGGCCGCCGTCTGCACCGCGGGCATCCTCTACAACGCCCTCGGCGGGCGCCCGTTGGACCGGGTGGTGGCCGCGGCGGCCTGCACGGTCGGGCTGGCGCTGATCCTGCGCCAGGGCGTGATGCTGCTCGACAACCTGTCGCTGGCCCAGGAACTCGCCCACAAGGAGGCGCACTTCCGTTCCCTGGTGCAGGGTTCCAGCGACGTCATCATGATCGCCGGCGCCAACGGCGTGCTCTCCTACGTCTCCCCGGCCGCGCTCGGCGTCTACGGCCGCGACCCGGAGGAGCTGGTCGGCGGCAACCTGCTCGACCTCGTCCACCCCGAGGACGTGGACCGGGTGCTGATGGAGGTCCGCCGCTTCCTGGCCCGCGGCCGGCTGCTGGCCCACCGCTCGCCGGGCTCCGCCGGCGAGGCCTCCCCGGCCCGGGTGGAGTGCCGGATCAGCTCCGGCTCCGGCGAGTGGCTGCACGTCGAGTCGACCGTCGACCGGTACCGCGACGGCCTGATCCTGAACAGCCGGGACGTCACCGAACGCGTGATGCTGCAGGCCCAGTTGCAGCACAACGCCTCCCACGACCCGCTCACCGACCTGCCCAACCGCGCGCTCTTCGCCCAGCGGCTCCGGGCCGCCCTGGCCACCCGCGGGCCGCAGGAGGGGGCGGGCGCCGGCATCGCGGTGCTCTTCCTCGACCTGGACGGCTTCAAGGCGGTCAACGACAGCGCCGGCCACCAGGTCGGCGACGAGCTGCTGGTCCAGGCCGCCCGCCGGTTGCAGGGCGCGGTGCGCAGCGGGGACACCGTCGCCCGGTTCGGCGGCGACGAGTTCGCCGCACTGGTCTGCGGACCGCTCGGCCGGCTCCAGGTGCAGGAACTCGCCGAGCGGCTGCGGGTGGCGCTCTCCGAGCCGTACTGGATCGGCGGGGCCGAGCTGAGCGTCGCGGCCAGCATCGGCATCGCCTTCGGCACCCCCGAGCGCGGCCCGGCCGCCGACCCGCGGGCCGCCACCGACGAGCTGATGCGCAACGCCGACCTCGCGATGTACCGGGCCAAGTCCGAGGGCAAGGGCCGGGTGGTGCTCTACACCCCGGCCATGCGGGCCGACCTGGAGCGCCGCACCGAGCTGGACGAGCGGCTGCGGGTGGCCGTCCGCGAGGGTGGCTTCACCCTGCTGCACCAGCCCGTGGTCGACCTCGCCACCGGCACCGTCACCGCAGTCGAGGCGCAGGCCCGCTGGCGCTCGGCGCAGGGCCTGCTGCTCACCCCCGCCGAGTTCCTGCGCTCCGCCGAGCACGGCGACGCGGCCGCGCGGTTCTCCCGCTGGCTGATCCACGAGGCGGTGGGCGCCGCCGCCCAGCGGCGCGGGGCGGCGGGCCGGGCCCGCCCGGGGGCGTCGCCGGTCCCGGTCTCGGTCCGCCTCTCGGCCGAACGGCTCTGCTCTCCCGGCACCTACGAGGCGGTGGTCGCGGCCCTGCGCGACAGCGGACTGCCGGCCGGCCAACTGGTCGTCGAGGTGGCCCGGATGGGCTCGGACGCGCTCGCCGACGAGCTCGGCAGACGGCTGGCCGCGCTGCGCCGGCTGGGCGTCTCCACCGCGCTGGCCGGCCTCGGGGCGGGCAACGGCTCGCTCGGCGCGCTGGCCCGGCTGCCCTTCGACTCGCTCAAGCTGGACCGCACGCTGGTCCAGGACCTCGGCGAGTCCGGGCTCGGCAGAACCCTGGCCGGGCACGCCCTGCGGCTCGGCCGGGACCTCGGGCTGGGCACCGCCGCCGAGGGGGTGGACCTGCCGCGCCAGGTCGCCGTGCTGCAGGAGCTGGGGTGCCGGCAGGGGCAGGGCTCGGCCTTCGCTCCGCCGCTGGACGAGACCAGACTGCGCCGGGCGCTGGCCCGGCGGGCGTACCCGCTGCCGAGACCGCTCGGCCCGCTCGCGGCCCGCCGCGGACTCCTGGCCGCCGACACCCGTCCGGGTGGCCGGGGGGAGCCCGGTGCGGGGCGTGTCGAACATCACCACGGTGCCTCCGACCTGCCCGAACACCGTGCCGTGGCGGGTCCGGGACGGGGTCCGCATGGCGAGACTGTCATCCCACCTGCTTGACAGTCGGCCCCGCACGGGAGGAAGGTCGTTGCCATGCGCACCCGAATTCTCGTACTTGGCGGGCGCGTCGGCTGAGCGGGCCATGCCCTGCTCGTGAGAGACCGACGCGCCACCCCTCGCATGCCCTTGGCACGAGGGGTTTTTTGTTGCACTGACGCTGTTCCACCAGGCAAGACCCCCTGGCCCCGATCGCCCGAACTGCTCCGATTTACCAGGAAAAAGCGGGACGATTGGGGCAGAGCCGGCGATCGGCCCGATCAGCGGTACCCCACCCTCGACAACCGGGGACCGCAGCCACCAGGGCCGGCAGAAACCGAGAAGAGACAGGCAGATGACTGAGCACGCCGCATCCCCCCGCCGCGGGGACACCCCGGCCGCCCACGCTCCCGCTCCCCAGCACGTCGTCGAGACCATGACCGGCGCCCAGTCGCTCATCCGCTCGCTCGAGGCCGTGGGCGCGGACACCGTCTTCGGCATCCCGGGCGGGGCCATCCTTCCCGCGTACGACCCGCTGATGGACTCGTCCAAGGTGCGCCACATCCTGGTCCGCCACGAGCAGGGCGCCGGCCACGCCGCCACCGGATACGCCCAGGCCACCGGCAAGGTGGGCGTCTGCATGGCCACCTCCGGCCCGGGCGCGACCAACCTGGTGACCCCGATCGCCGACGCCTACATGGACTCGGTGCCGGTCGTCGCCATCACCGGCCAGGTCGCCTCCAAGGCGATCGGCACGGACGCCTTCCAGGAGGCGGACATCTGCGGCATCACCATGCCGATCACCAAGCACAACTTCCTGGTCACCGACCCGGCGGAGATCCCGCGCGTGATCACCGAGGCCTTCCACATCGCCGCCACCGGCCGCCCCGGCCCGGTCCTGGTCGACATCGCCAAGGACGCCCTGCAGGCCACCACAACCTTCCGCTGGCCGGCCGAGACCTCGCTGCCCGGCTACCGCCCGGTCACCAAGCCGCACGCCAAGCAGATCCGCGAGGCCGCGAAGATGCTGGTGAGCGCCAGGCGCCCGGTGCTGTACGTCGGCGGCGGTGTGATCAAGGCGCACGCCACGGCCGAGCTGCGCATCCTCGCCGAGCTGACCGGCGCCCCGGTGGTCACCACGCTGATGGCGCTCGGCGCCTTCCCGGACAGCCACCCGCAGCACCTGGGCATGCCCGGCATGCACGGCAGCGTCCCCGCGGTCACCGCGCTGCAGAAGTCGGACCTGCTGTTCACCCTGGGCGCCCGCTTCGACGACCGCGTCACCGGCAAGCTGGACAGCTTCGCCCCGTACGCCAAGGTCGTCCACGCGGACATCGACCCGGCCGAGATCGGCAAGAACCGCCCGGCGGACGTGCCGATCGTCGGCGACGCCCGGGAGGTCCTGGCCGACCTGATCGTCGCCGTCCAGGCCGAGTTCGACGCCGGCCACAAGGCCGACTACGCCGACTGGTGGACCAAGCTCAACGAGTGGAAGAAGACCTACCCGCTGGGCTACGAGCCGGCTCCGGCCGGGCAGCTCTCCCCGCAGCAGGTCATCGAGCGGATCGGCAAGCTGGTCGGCCCGGACGCGATCTACGCCGCGGGCGTCGGCCAGCACCAGATGTGGAGCTCGCAGTTCATCCAGTTCGAGAAGCCGGGCACCTGGCTCAACTCTGGCGGCGCGGGGACCATGGGCTACGCCGTCCCGGCCGCGATGGGCGCCAAGGCGGGCCTGCCGGAGACCGCGGTCTGGGCGATCGACGGCGACGGCTGCTTCCAGATGACCAACCAGGAGCTGGTCACCTGCGCCCTGAACGGCATCCCGATCAAGGTCGCGGTCATCAACAACGGCTCGCTGGGCATGGTCCGCCAGTGGCAGACCCTCTTCTACAACCAGCGCTACTCCAACACGGTGCTGCACGCCGGCCCGGACCACGACGGTGTCGAACCGCCGGTCCAGGGCGGCACCAGGATCCCGGACTTCGTGATGCTCGCGGAGGCGATGGGCTGCGTCGGCCTGCGCTGCGAGCGCCCCGAGGACCTCGACGCGGTCATCAAGCAGGCGATGGAGATCGAGGACCGCCCGGTGGTCATCGACTTCATCGTCCACCAGGACGCCATGGTCTGGCCGATGGTCGCGGCCGGCACCAGCAACGACGAGATCCAGTTCGCCAAGGGCGTCCGGCCCGACTTCGGCGACGACACCGACTGACGGCCCGCCCTTCCCCAGCCTCTGGCCGGGGGCACCCCCAGGCCCGCCGCCACCCCGCTCACGACCGGCTCGCCGGACCCCCTAGCGACCGAGGAAACAGAGACACATGTCCAAGCACACCCTCTCCGTCCTGGTCGAGAACAAGCCCGGCGTGCTCGCCCGCATCGCCTCGCTGTTCTCCCGTCGGGGCTTCAACATCGACTCCCTCGCCGTCGGCCCGACGGAGCATCCGGACGTGTCCCGGATGACCATCGTGGTCAACGTCGAGGACCTTCCGCTGGAACAGGTCACGAAGCAGCTCAACAAGCTCGTCAACGTGATAAAGATCGTCGAGCTCGACCAGGCCGCTGCGATCCAGCGGGAACTGGTCCTGGTGAAGGTCCGCGCCGACAACGAGACCCGGTCGCAGATCGTCGAGATCGTCCAGCTGTTCCGCGCCAAGACGGTCGACGTGTCCCCGGACGCGGTGACCATCGAGGCCACCGGCAGCTCGGACAAGCTGGAGGCGATGCTCCGGATGCTGGAGCCGTACGGCATCAAGGAGCTGGTCCAGTCCGGCCTGGTCGCCATCGGGCGCGGCGCCCGGTCGATCACCGACCGCTCGCTGCGCGCCCTCGACCGCAGCGCGTGACCCGGGGACGGCGCGCCCACCACCGGCGTGACCAGCGCCGACGCGCGCCGTCTCACCCCCTGAAGCACTGCCCCAC
>NZ_JAKNTA010000024.1:33202-56240 GCF_022288725.1 Kitasatospora sp. A2-31
CCCCCGCCGAGGCCGCGGCCGAGGCCGACGTCATCATGATCCTGGTCCCGGACCCGATCCAGGCCGACGTCTACGCCCAGGACATCGCGCCGCACCTGAAGGCCGGCGACGCCCTGTTCTTCGGCCACGGCCTGAACATCCGCTACGGCTTCATCAAGCCGCCGGCCGACGTCGACGTCTGCATGGTCGCCCCGAAGGGCCCGGGCCACCTGGTCCGCCGCCAGTACGAGGAGGGCCGCGGCGTCCCCGCGATCGTCGCCGTCGAGCAGGACGCCACCGGCAACGCCTTCGCCCTGGCGCTCTCCTACGCCAAGGGCCTGGGCGCCACCAAGGCCGGCGTCATCAAGACCACCTTCACCGAGGAGACCGAGACCGACCTGTTCGGTGAGCAGGCCGTCCTCTGCGGTGGCACCGCAGCCCTGGTGAAGGCCGGGTTCGAGACCCTGGTCGAGGCCGGCTACCAGCCGGAGATCGCGTACTTCGAGTGCCTGCACGAGCTGAAGCTCATCGTCGACCTGATGTACGAGGGCGGCCTGGAGAAGATGCGCTGGTCGGTCTCCGAGACCGCCGAGTGGGGCGACTACGTCACCGGTCCGCGCATCATCACCGACGCCACCAAGGCCGAGATGAAGAAGGTCCTCGAGGAGATCCAGGACGGCACCTTCGCCAACACCTGGATCGCCGAGTACAAGGCCGGTCTGCCGAAGTACAACGAGTACAAGAAGGCCGACGAGGACCACCTGCTGGAGACCACCGGCAAGAAGCTCCGCTCGCTGATGAGCTGGGTGAACGAGAAGGCCTGAGCCTGCCCGGACTCCGGTCCGGCGACGGTCCTGCCGCGCGCTCCTGCCGCATTCCGCAGGGCCCTTGTACAACTAGGCTGCTCCCGTCCGGGTGATTTCGCCGGACGGGAGCAGCCCGGTACCCAGCCCGTCGATACACTTCCGAGTGCGCGTCAGGCCCACAGCGTCGTGCGTCTACCTACGCGGCATGCCACCTTCCCCCCGCCTTCCACGCCACCTACGTGCCGGGGAGAACCGGACAGTTAAGGACACACTGTCGTGAGCACTGCTAACACTGTGACAACCGGCGTTGTGCTGATCGCCGAAGAGCTGTCGCCCGCCACCGTCGACGCCCTCGGCCCCGACTTCGAGATCCGCCACTGCAACGGTGCGGACCGTACCGAGCTGCTGACCGCGATCGCCGACGTGGACGCCATCCTGATCCGCTCCGCCACCAAGGTGGACGCCGAGGCGCTGGCCGCCGCCCGCAAGCTCAAGGTGGTCGCCCGGGCCGGCGTCGGCCTGGACAACGTGGACGTCTCGGCCGCCACCAAGGCCGGTGTGATGGTCGTCAACGCGCCGACCTCCAACATCGTCACCGCCGCCGAGCTCGCCTGCGGCCTGCTGATCTCCGTCGCCCGCAACATCGCGCCGGCCAACGCCGCGCTCAAGCAGGGCGAGTGGAAGCGCAACAAGTACACCGGCGTCGAGCTCAGCGAGAAGGTCCTCGGCGTCGTCGGCCTCGGCCGGATCGGCGTCCTGGTCGCCCAGCGGATGTCCGCGTTCGGCATGAAGATCGTCGCGTACGACCCCTACATCCAGGCCGCCCGCGCCGCGCAGATGGGCGTCAAGCTGGTCTCGCTGGAGGAGCTGCTGGAGGTCTCGGACTTCATCACCGTCCACCTCCCGAAGACCCCGGAGACCATCGGCCTGATCGGCGACGAGGCGCTGCACAAGGTCAAGCCGACCGTCCGCATCGTCAACGCCGCCCGCGGCGGCATCGTGGACGAGGAGGCGCTCGCCAGCGCCCTGCGCGACGGCCGGGTGGCCGGCGCCGGCCTGGACGTCTACGCCAAGGAGCCGTGCACCGACTCCCCGCTGTTCGCCTTCGACAACGTGGTCGCCACCCCGCACCTCGGCGCCTCCACCGACGAGGCGCAGGAGAAGGCCGGCATCGCGGTCGCCAGGTCGGTGCGCCTGGCGCTGGCCGGCGAGCTCGTCCCGGACGCGGTCAACGTCCAGGGCGGCGTGATCGCCGAGGACGTCCGCCCGGGTCTGCCGCTGGCGGAGAAGCTCGGCCGGATCTTCACCGCGCTGGCCGGCGAGGTGGCCGTCCGCCTCGACGTCGAGGTCCGCGGCGAGATCACCCAGCACGACGTCAAGGTGCTCGAACTCTCCGCTCTCAAGGGCGTGTTCGAGGACGTCGTGGCGGAGACGGTGTCCTACGTCAACGCCCCGCTGTTCGCCCAGGAGCGCGGTGTCGAGGTACGCCTGACCACCTCCAGCGAGAGCCCCGAGCACCGCAACGTGATCACCGTCCGCGGCACCCTGGCCGACGGCGGCGAGATCGCCATCTCCGGCACCCTGGCCGGCCCGAAGCAGACCCAGAAGATCGTCGGCGTGGACGCCTTCGACGTGGACGTCGCGCTCACCGACCACATGGCGTTCTTCAAGTACGAGGACCGCCCCGGCGTGGTCGGCGTCCTCGGCCGCCACCTCGGCGACGCCGGCATCAACATCGCCGGCATGCAGGTGGCCCGCGACGGCGGTGGCGCGCTGGCGTCCATCACCGTGGACAGCCAGATCCCGCAGGAGGTGCTGTCGGCCATCGCCGCCGAGATCGGCGCGCGCTTCGCCCGCTCGGTCGACCTGGGCGCCTGAGCACGCCCCGGGCCTGCCCGGGAGCCACGCAGGGCCCGTACCGCCACCGGCGGTACGGGCCCTGCGGCGTTCGGGGGCGGGGTGTTCGAGGGCCCGTTCGGCGTTCCGGGTGGCACCCGTCTCAGATACTAGGAAATCCAAGTATTCGTGCAGACACGGCAGGGGCATGGCCGTACCGTGGAAGAGCCATACGGTGTGCCGCCCCTGTAGCCAGGGCCTGCGGCCCGTGTGCGCCCGTGCGCCCCGAGGGCAGGCGACCCCTGCTCCGCGTACCTTCCCGTCGCTCGCCGTCCACCCTTCCTGCGACGTGCTCCGCACGGCACCTCCGGTGCCTCGACCCTCTCCGCACGCCCTCGCGTGCCCCTCTTCGCCAAGGAGCCCGGTATGCCCCCCACCGCAGACCGCCACGCCACTCCCGCCCCCGCCGCCACCACCGCCCGCACCCCGCGTCGCCGCCGCGCGGCCGAGCGGACCCCCTTCGCGGCCGCCGCGCTGCAGCGCGCGCTGGACCGCCGCGACAACGGCGGCGTCACCGGGCACCTCTGAGCGCTCCTCGCGGCCCCGGTCCGGTGCCGCGGCGTTCATCCGCCCATTGGTCCGTACGGGCTGACGTCGTGTCACCCGGGAGAGTGCAAGTGGCGCCCGTTGGAGGGATGTTGCTCGCACCGCCCTTCCCGGGCCTCCTATATGTGGGGCCCGGGAAGGGTGATCGACGTCCGCGCGGGCGGGCGTCAGCGACACGGCGTGCGGATCAGTCCCCCTTGCCGGGGGAGAGGGCCCAGTGCGTCAGCCACCCGTCCGTCGTCCGATCGTCCGGATCGGCCTCACCCTGGCCCTGCTGTCAGGGCCGGCACTGTTCACCGCCGCCCCGGCGGCCGGCAGCCCGCCGACGGCCGCACCGCCGGGCGAGCGGGCGGCCTCCGTCCTGCTGGAGCTCGGTACCGAGGCCGCCGGCCCCGCCTGGCGCCGGGCCGCCGCCGAGGCCCGTCGGGCCCAGCGCTCCCCGGAAGCCGTGCGCCGCGAGGCCGCCGCGGCCGGGGCCGGGCAGCGGTCCCGCGCCCAGGACGCGCTCGACCGGCTGGCCGCGGCCGTGCACGGCGCGGCGCCCACCGCCCGCGAGCTCTACCGCACCCGTACCCTGCTCACCGGCCTCGCCGTGACGGTGCCGGCCGACCGGCTGCCCGCCCTGCGCGCGCTGCCCGGGGTCGAGGCCGTCCACCCGATCGTCCGCAAGCAACGGGACAACGCCCACTCCGTGCCGCTCACCGGTGCGCCCGGCGTCTGGGCCGGCCCGTCCGGCGAGGCCGGCGGCGACGGGAACACCGGGCAGGGCGTGCGGATCGGCATCGTCGACAGCGGCATCGACTACACCCACGCGGACTTCGGCGGCCCCGGCACCGAGGAGGCCTTCAAGGCGGTCGACGGAGCCCGGCCGGCGCCGGCCGACCTCTTCCCGAGCGCCAAGGTGGTCGGCGGCCGCGACCTGGTCGGCGACGACTACAACCCCGACCCGTCCTCCCCGGCCTACCAGCCCGAACCGCACCCCGACGACAACCCGATCGACTGCGCGCTCAACGGTCACGGCACCCACGTGGCCGGCACCGCCGCCGGCCTCGGCGTCACCGCCGACGGCAAGCCCTACGCCGGGCCCTACCGGCCGGGCCTCGACCCGGCCGGTTTCCGGGTCGGCCCCGGCGCCGCCCCCGGCGCGCAGCTCTACGCGATCCGGGTCTTCGGCTGCGACGGCGCCACCGACCAGCTCACCCAGGCGCTCGACGTCGCCGCCGACCCGAACGGCGACGGCGACCTCGGCGACCGGCTGGACGTCGTCAACCTCTCCCTCGGCAGCCGCTTCGGCTCGCCGGACGACGCCGACGCGATCGCGGTCGACCACCTCGCCGAGCTGGGCACCGTGGTGGTCGCCGCGGCCGGCAACGAGGGCGACGTCCACGGCATCGGCGGCAGTCCCGGCACCGCACCCCGGGCGATCGCCGTCGCCGCCTCCGTCGACCCGCACAGCGACGCCGACGGCATCACCGTGCTCGCCCCCGACCCGCTGGCCGCGGTCGTCCCGGCCCACTGGAGCGGCCGCTACCAGGACTGGGCGACCGCCGACGTCAGCGGGCTGCTCGCGCTGCCCGTCGACCAGTCGGACGGCTGCACGGCCTTCACCGGGGCGGACCGGCAGCGGCTCGCCGGGAGGATCGCCGTGCTCGCCTGGAGCACTCGCGAGTCCGAGCGCGCCTGCGGCTCCGCTGCGCGGGCCGACCACGCGGCCGACGCCGGCGCGATCGGCGCCCTGCTGGCCGCCGACGACGACCACCTCGCCGAGATCGCCGGCAACGACCGCATTCCGGTCGCCCTGCTGGGCCACGCCGACGGCGAGCGGCTGCGCGCCGGCGCGGCCGACGGCCCGGTACGGGTCCGGCTCGCCGCCCCCGGCAACGCGCTGCACGGCGTCGTCCCCCAGGACCAGCCGCAGCGCACCGACACCCTCACCGACTTCACCTCGCGCGGCATCGGTGTGCCGGGCGTGGTCAAGCCCGACCTCGCCGCGCCCGGCGAGACCATCTGGTCCGCCAAGGCCGGCAGCGGCACCGGGGGCCAGCGCGAGGACGGCACCTCGATGGCCACCCCGCTGGTGGCCGGCCTGGCCGCGCTGGTCCGCGCCGCACACCCCGACCGGACGGTCGAGCAGGTCAAGGCCGCGCTGATGAACACCGCCGGCGACACCTGGCTCGGCGACGGCGGCACCGGCCCGGTCTACGGCCCCGAGCGCACCGGCGCCGGCCGGGCCCGGGTGGACGGAGCCGTCCGGACCCCCGCGGTGGCCTACGCGGCCGGCGAGGGCGCGATCGAGGGCGCCGTCGGCGTCTCCTTCGGCCCGGTCCCGGTCGGCGGTGCGTACCGCGACGTGCGCGAGGTGGAGGTCCGCAACCTCTCCGGCACGGCAGCGGTCTACCGCACCGGCTACGCGGCCGCCACCGAACTGCCGGGCGCCGCCTTCGCGGTGACGCCCGAACGGATCGAGGTCCCGGCCGGCGGCACCGCCCGGGTCCGGGTCGCGCTGACCGTCCCCGGCCGGCTCGGCCGGGTCCCCGACCCGACCATCGCCACCCTCCAGGGCGGCAAGGCCCGCACCTATCGCGGCGAGCTCTCCGGCCGGTTGCTGCTCACCCCGGAGTCCGACCCGGCGCTGCCCGGGCTGCGGGTGCCGGTCTTCGCCGCCCCGCGGCCGGCGTCCGACCTGACCGCGGCGGCGCCCGCCCGGCTCACCCGCTCCGGCGCGCTGGCCGCCCTCGTCGGCACCCCGGCCCCGGCCGAACAGCCCGGACTGCTCAGCGCGTTCGCGCTCGGCGGGGAGGGCGCCCGCTGGCCCGACTGCCCGCCCGCCAGCGGCGCCGCCGTCGGCCCGGGCGCGGGCATCGTCCCGGAGGACAGCACCGAGGCGCAGGCCCCGGACGCCGTCTGCGTCGAACGCCCCGGCGACCGGGCGGCCAACCTGCGCGCGGTGGGCGCCGCCTCCGACGCGCCGGCCGTGCCGGACGGCCAGGGGATGCTCTACCTCGGTGCCCAGGTCTGGGCGCCCGCCGCCACGCCGGTCGGGGTGTTCGCCGTCCGGGCCTCGCTGGACACCGACGGCGACGGCGTCACGGACGCCGTGGTCAAGGCCGACCGGCAGCGCGGCAGCGACGTCCTGGTGGCGCGGACCCTGGACGCCCGCACCGGCGCCGAGTTGGACGTCCAGCCGCTGAACGCCCGCTGGGGCGACAGCGACACCGCGCTGCTGGACAGCGACGCGGTGGTGCTCCCCGTCCGGCTCAGCGCCCTCCCCGGCGTCAGGGCCGGTCACAGCACCGTCCGCTACGGCCTCTGGACGGGCGCCGCCACGACCGGCAAGCCGGACCCGGCGGAGGCCTTCTCGGCGATCGGCCTGCGCGGCACCCGGCCGACGCTCACCATCGACGTGCTGCACCCCGCCGTCGACGTCCGGACCGGACCGGGCGGGCCCGCCGCGGTGGCCGCCGCCCTGCCGCCGGGCACCGTCCTCGACATCCACCGGGCCGACGGCGACACCTCGCGCGTCCTCCTGTTCCACCACTTCAACCGGGACGGGCGGCGCGGCCAGATCCTCAGCCTGCCCTGATCCGCCGTAAGCCCTTGCGGCGTTCCACCCCTCGCCCACGACCGGGCCCCGGAGCCCCTGCCCGCCCTGCGGGTGGGGGCTCCGGGGGTCCTCCCGGGGGCGCTCAGCCGGACCGTGGCCCCGACGCGCCCTCGCGGCGGGCCCGCTCGACCGCACCACGGCGCCGCGGCGGGCGGGCGGCGCGGCGGTGGCGGCCGAGGACGCCGGCGAGCGTGATGACGGTGGCCGAGGCCAGGACGACGGTCAGCCCCTCGTCGAGGCCGGGCGGGCGGAACGAGCAGTCGATCCGGTCCGCACCGGCGCCGAGCGGCACGCCGACCATGCCGAGGACGGAGTCGGGCGCCCGGTGGCGGCCGCCGCCGGCCGCACAGGTCCACCCGGCGGCGGCCGGGACGGAGACCAGGGCCGTCCCGGTGCTGCCGGGCGGCAGTGCGGCCGTGACGGAGTGGCCGCCCGCGGCCACCCGGGTCGCGCCGGTCCGGGCCAGCCGGGCGACCGCCGCCTCCAGCGCGCCGGGCCGCAGACAGCCGATCGGCCGGGCCGGGACCTGGGTGACGGCGTCCGCGTGCAGCACCACCCGGACCCGGCCGTCGGCGGGCACCGGCCCGAGCTCGTGGATCGGTACGGCGGTGGTCGGCTGGTCGCCGTCGCTGCGGTAGACCGTCCCGAGGCCGCTCACCGTGCCGGCGAACCAGACCCCGTGGAAGTACGCCGTACCGCCCGGCGTGCAGACCGCCGCGAACGCCGTGCCGTCCGCCCCGGCCGGGGTCGGGGGGACGGACCAGCCGCTGGTGCCGTGCGCGGTGGGGGCCGGGCCGCCGTCCGGGACCGGCTCGGGGACGTCGTACACCGGGGAGCCGAGCAACGACTCCTGCCGGGACCAGACCGAGGAGGTGTCCGGTGCACCGCCCGGTGGCAGCACGGTGACCAGCGGTGGCGCGGCCGCGGCCCGGACCACCGTGAAGCCGGTCGGCGGCGGTCCGTCGGCCAGCCGGGTCCGGACGGCGAACAGCGCCCGCCCGACCGGGTCGGTGACGCTCGCGGTCTGCCGCCCGCCGGCCCCCCAGCCCGCGCCGAGGTCGTGCAGGAGCAGGGCGGTGACGGTGGGCAGGTAGCCGCTGGCGTAGCCGCCGCCCTGGCCGTCCAGCAGCAGCGGGTCGTTCGGGGTGAAGGCGTGCGGCCCGGGGTCGGTCCGGGCGCGCGGCCAGTCGGCGGACTGCCACACCGCCGCGTACGCCGCCCGGACGGAAGCCCCGGTGGCGGTGGCCCCCGCCGGGCCGCCCAGCGCCGGGTACGCGGACCAGACCAGGCCGCCGAGGACCGCGCAGCCCAGGACCGCGGTGGCGGCCGCGCCCGCCCGCCGGTCGGTGTGCCGCACCTCCAGCGTCCCGAGCGCACCGAGCAGGACGCCGCCGCCGGCCGTCAGGAGCACCCAGGTGGAGGCCGGCGCCGGGTGCCGGGCGGCGGCGATCGCGGCGACCAGCAGGGCGACCGCGGCGCCGCCGAGCAGCGTCCACCGGTCCGGCCGGTGCGCGAGCGAGACCCAACCGGCCAGCACGAGCAGGCCGCTGAGCACGAAGGGCACCCGGTAGGGGCCGCCGGCCGGGATGGCCAGACCGTGCCAGACCAGCACGGTGGGCGTCCGGACGAAGCTCAGCACCACCAGCGCCAGCACCCCGCACCAGAGGGCCCGCTCCCGGGGCCGCACTCTCCGGTTGAACGGCAGTCCGGCCACCAGCAGCAGGCCGAACAGGCCGATCGAGACGTCCGGGACGGGCGGCCCGCTGCCCGTGACCGGCAGCAGCTGCGCCAGGTGCCCGCCGAGGCCGGACGGGCCGAGCGGCTGCACCGGGGACTCCGGCTGCGCCTCCTGCGCGGCCCGGACGGCGGTGAACAGCACCGGCGCCGCGAGCGCGACCCCCGCGGCGGCCAGGGTGACCGCCCGGCCGGTGGCCCGGACCGCGGCCTTGAACGGCCGCCGCACCGCGAGCAGCCGCACCGCCAGGACCAGGCCGGCCGTGGCCGTGGCCATGGCGGCGGTGTAGAGGTTGCCCGCCCAGGCCACCGCGACGCAGAGCGCGCCGGAGACCCAGCGCCGCTCGTGCAGGCACCAGTCCCCGGCCAGCACCAGCAGCGGCAGCGAGACCAGGCCCCAGAGCCACATCGGGGCCGCCCCGCCGACCGTCGGCACCCAGGCGCAGAGCCCGTAGCCGAGTGCGGTCACCGCCCGGAGCCAGTGCGGCCCGGGGTGCAGCCGGCCCAGCACGTGGGCCATCAGGGCGGTGCCCAGTCCGATGCTGAGCTCGGCGGTCAGGAACACCGCCAGCTGCCCCTGGCTGCGCGGCAGCAGGACGGCGAGCCAGGAGAACGGGTTCATCAGGTGGGCGAAGAAGTCGGCCAGGAAGGGCGCGCCGTAGCCGCTGTTCCAGGTGAACAGCAGATCGCCGGTGGCGCGTCCGTGCGCGAGGTCCCAGAGCTGGGCGTGGAAGGGCACCGCGACTTCCGCCGCCCCGGGCGGCCAGGCGCCGCGCAGCGCCGCCGCGAGCGCGTACCCCGCCGCTGCCGCGCCGCCCGCCACCGCGCAGACCCGTGCCTCCCGCCACCGCGCGCCCATGGTGTTCTGCCCCGTTCTGCGAGCAATGCCGGATCCGGATGCCCGCGAGCATAAGCGCGCCCTCGGCGCGGACGACGCCTCACGCGCTCCCTCGTGGGAGGGACGTGCGGGGGAAGGCCGCCGAGTAGCCTGAGAGCACCCGTCAGGCTGCCCGCATGGGAGGAACCATGACCATCGAGCCGTACCCGGACTGGCTCCGGCCCCCGGCTGAGGGGTACACCGCCGAGGACCTCGACCGGCTGCCCGATCTCCCGCCGCACACCGAGCTGCTCGACGGGAGCCTGATCTTCGTGAGTCCGCAGACGTTGTTCCACATGTCGACGCTCAAGCGGTTGGAGCGGGCCCTCGACGACGCGGTGCCGGCCGGGTGGCGGGTGTGGCGCGAGATCACGGTCCGGCTGAACGTGCGGAACCGGCCGGAGCCCGACCTGCTCGTCGTCGACGAACGCGCGCACTCCGACTCCAGGCGCACGTCCTGCGAGCCCGGCGACGTCCTGCTCGTCATCGAGGTCGTCTCCGAGGAGTCCCGGGAGCGCGACCGCCAGGTGAAGCCGCGCAAGTACGCCGCCGCCGGCATCCCGCACTTCTGGCGGGTCGAGGGGGACGAGGAGGGGCGTCCGGTCGTCCACACCTACGAGCTGGACCCCGCCACCCAGTCGTACGGTCTGACCGGCATCCATCACAAGCAGTTGAAGCTCGAACGGCCGTTCCCGGTCGACATCGGACTCGCCTGACGTCGTCCGGATAGTGGACACCAGGTGTCAGTGACTGGGACGGCGGAGTAGGGTCCGAGCATGTCTCGCACCCTTCGTCTCGCAGTTGTCCCCGGTGACGGCATCGGCCAGGAAGTGGTCGCCGAAGGCCTCAAGGTCCTCGAAGCCGCCCTGCCCGCCGACGTCAAGCTGGAGACCACCGAGTACGACCTCGGCGCCCGGCGCTACCACCGCACCGGTGAGACGCTGCCGGACAGCGTGCTGGCGGAGCTGAGGACCCACGACGCCATCCTGCTCGGCGCGATCGGCGACCCGAGCGTGCCGTCCGGCGTGCTGGAGCGCGGGCTGCTGCTGAAGCTGCGGTTCGCCTTCGACCATCACATCAACCTCCGTCCGGGCCGGCTCTTCCCCGGCGTGAAGTCCCCCCTGGCCGGCGAGCCGGAGATCGACTTCGTGGTCGTCCGCGAGGGCACCGAGGGCCCGTACGTCGGCAACGGCGGCACGCTGCGCACCGGGACCGAGCACGAGGTGGCCACCGAGGTCAGCCTCAACACCGCGTACGGCATCGAGCGGGTCGTCCGGGACGCCTACCGGCGGGCCCAGGCACGGCCGCGCAAGAAGCTCACCCTGGTCCACAAGAACAACGTGCTGGTCCACGCCGGCCACCTGTGGACGCGGATCTTTGAGCAGGTCGGCCGGGAGTTCCCCGAGGTCACCACCGACTACCTGCACGTCGACGCGGCGACCATCTTCTTCGTCACCCAGCCCGAGCGGTTCGACGTCATCGTCACCGACAACCTGTTCGGCGACATCCTGACCGACCTGGCCGCCGCCGTCACCGGCGGTATCGGCCTGGCCGCCAGCGGCAACATCAACCCCGGCGGGGAGTTCCCGTCGATGTTCGAGCCCGTGCACGGCTCGGCCCCGGACATCGCCGGCCAGGGCAAGGCCGACCCGACCGCCACCGTGCTGTCGGTCGCCATGCTGCTGGACCACCTCGGCTTCGCCGCCGAGGCCGCCGCGGTGGAGGCCGCGGTCGCCGCGGACCTCGCCGAGCGCTCGGGCACCCGGACCACGTCCCAGGTCGGCGACGCGCTCGCCGCCCGAGTATCCGGCTGAAGGGCCGGAACCGACATGTGCTGTTCCGGCTGAAGGGCCGGAACCGACGAGCGGAGTTCCGGCTGACAGGGCCGGAGCGCGCACGCGCATAACCGCAGCTTGCAGCTCCCCAAGGAGCCCGCAACTGTTCGGCACGGCCCTCTGGATGCGAGTATCGACAGTGGGCCGTGCCGTTGTGCGTCCGTTTCGGGGCCGTTGTGCCGAAACGTTCACCTGCGGAGGCGGCCCGGACCAACCCCACGGTGAAGGACACACAGCCATGAGCACGCCCACCCAGGCGCCCATCACGTTCGATCTCAAGCCCTCCGCCCACCCGCTGTCCACCGCGGAGCGCGAGGCCCGGCTGGTCAACCCCGGCTTCGGACGCATCTTCACCGACCACATGGTCACCATCCGCTGGACCGAGGGCCGGGGCTGGCACGACGCGCAGCTGCAGCCGTACGCGCCGATCGAGATCGACCCGGCCAACATGACGCTCCACTACGGCCAGGCGATCTTCGAGGGCCTCAAGGCCTACCGCCAGACCGACGGCTCGATCGCGACCTTCCGCCCGGAGGCCAACGCCGAGCGCTTCCAGGCCTCCGCCCGCCGCCTGGCCATGCCGGAGCTGCCGGTCGAGACCTTCGTCGAGGCCGTCGAGCTGCTGGTCCAGCAGGAGCAGAACTGGGTGCCGAACGAGCCGGAGCAGAGCCTCTACCTGCGCCCGTTCATGTTCGCGACCGAGGTCGGCCTGGGTGTCCGCCCGTCCAACTCCTACCTCTTCATGCTGATCGCCTCGCCGGCCGGCGCCTACTTCCCCGGTGGCGTGAAGCCGGTCTCGGTCTGGCTGTCCGAGGACTACGTCCGCGCCGCGCCGGGCGGCACCGGCGCCGCCAAGTGCGCCGGCAACTACGCCGCCTCGCTGGTCGCCCAGGCCGAGGCCGCCGCCAAGGGCTGCGACCAGGTGGTCTGGCTCGACGCCGCCGAGCACCGGTGGGTCGAGGAGATGGGGGGCATGAACCTCTACTTCGTCTTCGGCGAGGGCAAGGACGCGAAGATCGTCACGCCCGCGCTCTCCGGCGCGCTGCTGCCCGGCATCACCCGCGCCTCGCTGCTGCAGCTCGCCAGCGACCTCGGCTACGCGGTCGAGGAGCGGAAGATCTCCACCGAGGAGTGGAAGCAGGGCAACGCGGACGGCACCCTCACCGAGGTCTTCGCCTGCGGCACCGCCGCCGTCATCACCCCGGTCGGCTCGGTCAAGTCGCAGGGCGGCGACTGGACCGTCGGCGCCGGCGAGCCCGGCCCGGTCACCATGGAGCTCCGCAGGGCGCTGCTCGCCATCCAGGGCGGCCAGGCCCCCGACACCCACGGCTGGCTGCACAAGATCGTCTGATGCAGACCGCCTCCGGCCCGCGCCGTTTCGGATGCCGAGACGGCCGGGCCGGATGCCGGATCGCTGTGCCACACTGCGAGCGTGTCCTCGCTTTCGCTGATTATTAGCAGCAGGCGCGCCGGTCCGCAGTGACCGCTCCGCAGTACCCGATGCGGAGCGACCACCAGCGTCCAGACCCGCGCGCAGACCTCTCGCACCCGCGAGGGGTCTTTTTGTTTCCCCCGGACCGGCCGGGAGCCCTCACAAGGGGCCCAGGGACACCGGGGCCGCGCGCGGGATGCTGGACAGTGGAGCCGGGACTCGCAATCCGGCAGAGCAGTACCAACCTCCCCGAAACGGAGAACCAAGGGCCATGACCGAGGTCAGCCGTACCGACGACGGCTTCCACGTCTTCGACACCACCCTGCGCGACGGCGCGCAGCGCGAGGGCATCAACCTGACGGTGGCCGACAAGCTGGCCATCGCCCGGCACCTGGACGAGTTCGGGGTCGGCTTCATCGAGGGCGGCTGGCCCGGCGCCAACCCCCGCGACACCGAGTTCTTCGCCCGGGCCGCGGACGAGCTGGACCTCCGGCACGCCCAGCTGGTCGCCTTCGGCGCCACCCGCCGGGCGGGCGGCCGGGCGGCCGACGACCCGCAGCTGGCCGCCCTGGTCAACTCGGGCGCACCGGTCGTCACCCTGGTCGCCAAGTCCCACGACCGGCACGTCGAGCTGGCGCTGCGCACCACCCTGGACGAGAACCTGGAGATGGTCCGGGACAGCGTGGCGTACCTGCGTGCCCAGGGCCGCCGGGTCTTCATCGACTGCGAGCACTTCTTCGACGGCTACAAGGCCAACCGCGACTACGCCCTCGCGGTGGTCCGCGCCGCGCACGAGGCCGGCGCGGACGTCGTCGTGCTCTGCGACACCAACGGCGGGATGCTGCCGGGCGGTGTGCGCGACATCGTCGCCGACGTGCTCGCCGCGACCGGAGCCCGGCTCGGCATCCACGCCCAGGACGACACCGGCTGCGCGGTGGCCAACACCCTGGCCGCGGTGGACGCCGGCGCGACGCACGTCCAGTGCACCGCCAACGGCTACGGCGAGCGGGTCGGCAACGCCAACCTCTTCCCGGTGGTCGGCGCACTGGAGCTCAAGTACGACCGCCGGGTGCTGCCGGCCGGCAGCCTCGCCGAGATGACCCGGATCTCGCACGCGATCGCCGAGCTGGTCAACCTGGCCCCCTCCACCCACCAGCCGTACGTCGGCCACTCCGCCTTCGCGCACAAGGCGGGGCTGCACGCCTCGGCGATCAAGGTCGACCCGGACCTCTACCAGCACATCGACCCGGAGACGGTCGGCAACACCATGCGGATGCTGGTCTCCGACATGGCGGGCCGCGCCTCGGTCGAGCTCAAGGGCAAGGAGCTCGGGTACGACCTCTCCACCGACCGCGACCTCGCCGGCCGGGTGGTCGCCAAGGTCAAGGAGCAGGAGAACCTCGGCTACACCTACGAGTCCGCCGACGCCTCCTTCGAGCTGCTGCTCCGCGACGAGGTGCGCGGCAGCCGCGAGCGCTTCTACACCCTGGAGTCCTGGCGGACCATCAGCGAGCAGGGCGGCTGGGGGTCCTCCCGGCCGGAGGCCGGGGGTGGGTTCACGGGCAACGAGGCGACCGTCAAGCTCTGGGCCAAGGGCGAGCGGCGGATCGCCACCGGCGAGGGCAACGGCCCGGTCGACGCCCTGGACAAGGCGCTGCGCACCGCGCTGGACGGGATCTACCCGCAGCTGGCGAAGTTGGAGCTGGTGGACTACAAGGTCCGCATCCTGGAGGGCCAGCACGGCACCGGCTCCAAGACCCGGGTGCTGATCGAGTCCACCGACGGCACCGCCGCCTGGTCGACCGTCGGGGTGGCCGACAACGTGGTCGCCGCCTCCTGGCTGGCCCTGGAGGACGCCTACACCTACGGCCTGCTGCGGGCGGGGCTGGAGCCCTCCGAGTAGGCCGCTGGACGCCGGCGGCCCACGGACTCCCGGACGGGGACCGTGGGCCGCATCGTTTCCGCGGGGACCGCGGCGCCGCCTCCCGATCGGCCTGTCTAGCGCAGGCGGGCGAGGAGGGCGTGTTCGACGAGGGTGATCAGGGTGCTCTTGGCGCTGTCCCGTCGGCGGGCGTCGAGGGTGACGATGGGGGTGTCGGGGCCGAGCTGGAGGGCTTCCCGGACCTCGTCGGGGGTGTGGGGCTGGTGGCCGTCGAAGCCGTTGAGGGCGACGACGAAGGGCAGGCCGCTGTTCTCGAAGTAGTCGAGGGCGGGGAAGCAGTCGGCGAGGCGTCGGGTGTCGACGAGGACGACGGCTCCGATGGCGCCTCGGACGAGGTCGTCCCACATGAACCAGAAGCGGTCCTGTCCGGGGGTGCCGAACAGGTAGAGGATGAGGTCCTCGTCGAGGGTGATGCGGCCGAAGTCCATGGCGACGGTGGTGGTCGTCTTGCCGGAGACCTGGCTGATGTCGTCGATGCCGGCGGAGGCGCTGGTCATGACGGCTTCGGTGCGCAGCGGGTTGATCTCGGAGACGGCGCCGACGAGCGTGGTCTTGCCGACGCCGAAGCCGCCGGCGACGACGATCTTCGCCGAGGTGGTTGCGCGGGTGGGGGCGGCCGCGTTAGAGCTTGCGAAGTCCACTGAGGACCCTTTCGAGCAGCGTGACGTCGGGCTGGTTTCCGGATTCGCCTCCGGAAGCGGGCTGGTGGATGGCGACCAGGCCGGCCTCGGCCAGGTCGGCAACGAGGATGCGGGCCACTCCCAGCGGAAGCGAGAGCAGGGCCGAGACCTCGGCGACGGACTTGACCTCCGTGCACAGGGTGCAGATCCGCTGGTGCTCCGGGAGCAGGGTGGCCAGGCGCTGCGGATCGACGCTGGCCGAGACCAGGGCCTCCAGGGCCAGCTCGTACCGGGGCCGGGTGCGCCCGCCGGTCATCGCGAACGGCCGGATCAGCGGGCCGGAGTCGTGGTCGTCCTCGAACTCCTCGACGTGGCCGGGCTCCTGGGCCGGTGCGTAGCCGGGGCCGGGCTCGGGGCCGCGCTGCGGCGCGGGCCCCTGTCCGGGAGCGCCGTGGCCGGCGTGCCGGCCGGGCAGGTGGTCCTGCGCCGGGTAGCCGGAGGCGTGCGGATCGTACGGGGGCTGCGGCTGGGCGTACTGGCCGTACTGCTCCTGCGCGTACGACTGGCCGTACTGCTCCTGGCCGTACGGCTGGCCGTACTGCTGACCGTGGCCGACGACGCCGGGTGCTCCGAAGGCGTCATGGCCTGTGCCAGGGTACGGAACGCCGTACTGGCCGCTGCGGTCGTCGGGCGGTGTCACGGTTCCTCTCCTCACAGGGTGCGGCGGTGCGGTGCGAGCTCGGGTGCGGATCCGGAGCCGGTGGTGCGAAGGCCGTACAACGTCCGAACCCGAGCCCGCCGAAGCGGGCCCGGGACGGGCGCGGAGGTGCTTCGGATACCAGGACGGTATCCGACGAACCGTCAGTGCAGGAGACTGCCCTGGAGTTCTGCGCGGAGTGCGGGGGTGAGGACGGCGCCGGCGCGGTCGACGAGGAGGGCCATCTCGTAGCCGACGAGGCCGATGTCGCTGTCCGGGGAGGCCAGCACGGCGAGGGCGGAGCCGTCGCTGATGGCCATCAGGAACAGGAAGCCACGCTCCATCTCGACGACGGTCTGGTTGACCTCGCCGCCCTCGAAGATCCGGCTGGCGCCGGAGGTGAGGGAGGTGAGGCCGGAGGCGACCGCGGCGAGCTGGTCGGCCCGGTCACGCGGGAATCCCTCGGACATGCACAGCAGGAGGCCGTCCGCGGAGACCACCACCGTGTGCGACACCCCGGGGGTGTTGTCCACGAAATTGGTGATCAGCCAGTTCAGGTTCTGTGCGGCCTGGCTCATCTGACTCAACTCAACGCTCCTGGTGGTTCGAGCCGCCGAAGAGATCGGTGCTGCGGTTCTGCTGTCCGTTGCCGGACTGGTCTACCTGATCGGGGTCGATCCGGAAACTTCCGGTGCTACCGGCACTGCGGCCCTGCTCCACACCGCGGCGCAGGTTCGTGAGGCGGCCACGGACCTCCTCGGGACTGCGGGAGACCTGCGGCCCGTCCTGCGGGGTGGGCTTGGCGTTGCCGGCCACCAGGTTCTGCTTGGGCACCCGGCGGGGGAGCCCGGAGGCGGTGGTACCGCCGGACGCGGGCTCACGGAGCTGCTCGGCACGCTGCCAGGCGCCGTCGTTGGGCGACTGCCAGGCCGAGCCGGTCGGTCCGGTGGGACCGTAGCCGCCCAGGGAGGACACCTCGTGGCCGCGGGACTCGCTCGGTGCCGAGGTGTCCTTGGCGCCGGCGAACCAGTTCGGGGTCTCGCCGCCCTGCGACGGGTCGGCACCCGCACCGCCGCCGGCCAGCTGCTGGCCGGGGCGGCGCTGGGGCAGCCCCGACGCCAGGGGGGAGTCGGCCGCGGGCAGCGCGGGCTGCTCCGGGCTGTACGGGTGGCCGGCCGGGGACTCCTCGGCCTGCTGGCCGTACTGGTCGTCGGCGTAGCCGTCGTAGTCCTGGTAGCCCTGGTACTGGCCGTACTGGCCGCCGTCCTGGCCCTGGGCGTACTGGTCGTCGGCGTAGCCCTGCTGCGGGAACCGGCCGTAGGCGTCCTGCCCGTAGTCGTTCCCGGCGTACTCGCCCTCGGCGTACCCGTTGCCGTCGTAGCCGTACTGGTCGTCGGCGTAGCCGTTCTGGTCGTAGCCCTGCTGGCCGTACCGGCCGTCCTGGGCGAAGGCCTCGTCGTTGCGCCGGCCGTACGCCGGGTACTCGTCCTCGACCTCGGCGTCGACCACGGGCTGCTGCTGGGTGGCCTCCGGACCGGCCTCCAGGGCGGCGCGGCGGACCTGGTCGAGCCGCTGCGAGCGCTGGACGGAGTCCAGGGCCGGGCTGAAGCCGGTGGAACCGTTGCCGTTGCCGGTGAGGTGGTCGTCGAAGCCCAGCTCGGCGGCGCTGCGCGCCTGGTCGAGGCCGTCCACGGACCACTCGGCGGTCGGCTCCTGGTCGGCGAAGATCCGGGAGACGGTGAACTGCTCCTCCGGCTCCGGAGCCGCGCCCATCTGGGTCAGGAACGGCGGGAGCATGACCAGCGAGGTGGTGCCCGCGGACTCGCCCGAGGGGCGGAGCTGGACGCGGACGTCGTGCCGCTGGGAGAGCCGGCCGACCACGAAGAGGCCCATGCGGCGGGAGATGGTGGCGTCGACCGTCGGCGGCTCGGCGAGCTTCTCGTTGATCTCGGCGAAGTCGTCGGCGGTGAGGCCGATGCCCTTGTCGTGGATCTCGACCAGCACGCGGCCGTCCGGCAGGCGGGTGGCGTTGACCAGCACCCGGGTCTGCGGGCTCGAGAACGAGGTCGCGTTCTCCAGCAGCTCGGCGAGCAGGTGGACGAGGTCGGTCACGGCGGCGCCGACGACCTCGACCTCCGGGATGCCGGCGAGCTCGACACGCTCGTACTGCTCCACCTCGGAGGCGGCGGCGCGGAGCACGTCGACCAGCGGGACGGGGGTGTTCCAGCGGCGACCGGCTTCCTCACCGGCGAGGACGAGGAGGTTCTCACCGTTGCGGCGCATACGGGTGGCCAGGTGGTCCAGCTTGAAGAGGTTCTCCAGCTGGTCCGGGTCGGCCTCGTTGTTCTCCAGGTCGGTGATCAGCGCCAGCTGGCGCTGGATGAGGCCCTGGCTGCGGCGCGACAGGTTGGTGAAGATCGCGTTGACGTTCCCTCGCAGCAGCGCCTGCTCGGCGGCGAGCTCGACCGCCTGGCGGTGGACCTGGTCGAAGGCCCGGGCGACCTCACCGATCTCGTCCTTGCCGTGCAGCGGGATCGGGGTCACCGAGGTGTCCACCCGGTCCGGGTCGGTCTTGGAGAGCTTCTCGACCAGGTCCGGCAGGCGGCGGTCGGCGATCTCCAGGGCGGCGCTGCGCAGGGTGCGCATGCCGAGGATCATCGAGCGGGCCACGTAGCCGGTGAGCACACCGGCCAGGATCAGCGCGGCGAGCACGATCGCCGAGTTGAGGATGGCGTCGTAGAGCGCGTTGTCCCGCAGGTCGGCGGCGTCGTGGAGCACGTCGTCCAGGAGCGCGACCTCGGTGGTGCGCAGCGTGGCGATGTGGGTGTTGGCGGCCTGCTCCCAGTTCTCCTTGGACAGACCGGCGTCCTTGGCCTCCTTGTAGGCGGCGTCGGCGACGGCCTTGCCCTTGGACTGGCCCTCCGCGGCGGCCTGGCTGTAGGCGGCACCGAGGGCCATCAGGCCCTGCATGGTGGGCACGCTGCCGTTGGGCATCCGGAAGGCGGCGCGCTGGTCGGCGGCGGCCTGGGCGACCTGGGCGTCGGCGTACTTGCGGGCGTCCTCGGGGGCGCTGCCGGTGTTGAACTCGGAGAGGGAGACCTGCTCCAGCTTCTGCGAGACCAGCAGCTGCTGGATCAGGTCGACGTTCTCGTACCGGGTGGTGGACTGGGCCGAGATACCGACCAGCAGGTGGAGCATCAGCGCGCGCTGGGTCGAGGCCGAGGCCTTGGCCAGCGACATGGCGTAGATCGCCCGGCCCTTGCTGGTGATGTTGGTGCTGCCGAGGCCGACCGAGTTGTCGTAGGCGAGCAGCGGCGCGAGCATCACCGAGTAGGCGGACTGCGTCGCGGTCGCGAACAGCTCCGGCTTGTACGCGTTGTCGCGCAGGTGCGGCAGGAAGGCGACGAGCTGCTGGAAGGCCGCGTGGCGGTGGGGGAGCTCACCGGACTTGTCGGTGGCGTCGTAGGCCGCGTTGTAGGCCTTGAGGGCGGCGTCCGTGGTCCCGCGGGTCTTGGGGAGGTCGCCGTTCGGGTCCTGGCCGGTGAGGATCGGCGAGAGCGTCTTGTCGCGCTCGTTCTCCAGGGCCTCGGCGAGCTCGGTGGCCGCCTTGGCCAGGCGCGCGGTCTTCTCGGCGCGGGAAGCCTTGATGTAGCCGTCGACCGAGGTGTTGACGCGCAGACCGCCGAAGACCAGGCCGATGACGACCGGGATGAGGAGGATGGCTATCAGACGCGCCGGCACGCGCCAGTTGCGCGGCCGGAGGAAGTCGTACCGGCTGTCGCCGCCCTTGCCGTCCTTGCCACCCTTGGCGTCCTTGGCGTCCTTGCCGCCGCCGTCCGCCGGGCCGGAGCTGCGGCGCTCGGTGGAGGCGGTCGGGGGCTTCGGCGCGACGGCCGGGCGTTCCTCGGTGGGTGTGAACGCGGAGAATCCGGCCGGGCCGGTTGCGTTACCGTTCGGCTCGCTCTGGCGGGGCTCGGAGCGCCGCTGCGGGGCGACTTGCTGCTTACGCCTCACTCGACAACAACCTCTCGGCCGATCGCGGCCATGGATCAATCCAGCGCTACCCCTGAGAGCGGCCCGCTGGTGGGTGGTGGGACTGCCGTACGGGATTCAGGGGTAGCTGGAATTTCAGCACGTGCAGGGATGGGGGACAAACAGCCGCCGAGGACGGCCGACGGTGGAGCAATTGGGACATTTACCGACATCCGCTCACAAAACCGTGGTCATCTGGCGCTGAGTGACGCTGATTCGCTACAGACAGCCACTGTTGATCACAAAATGCCTACCGAACTGTTATCCGCCGCTTATCCGGGGGTCTTGCGCGCTCTGCGCCGGCGTCACCCCTCCGGAAGCCGAGGTGCCCCGGCGCCCCGTCGCCGGGACGGGGTGCCGGGGCTGCCGACCTGCGGGTTCCGCCTAGCGCAGGCGGGCGAGGAGGGCGTGTTCGACGAGGGTGATGAGGGCGCTCTTGGCGCTGTCCCGTCGGCGGGCGTCGAGGGTGACGATGGGGGTGTCGGGGCCGAGCTGGAGGGCTTCCCGGACCTCGTCGGGGGTGTGGGGCTGGTGGCCGTCGAAGCCGTTGAGGGCGACGACGAAGGGCAGGCCGCTGTTCTCGAAGTAGTCGAGGGCGGGGAAGCAGTCGGCGAGGCGTCGGGTGTCGACGAGGACGACGGCTCCGATGGCGCCTCGGACGAGGTCGTCCCACATGAACCAGAAGCGGTCCTGTCCGGGGGTGCCGAACAGGTAGAGGATGAGGTCCTCGTCGAGGGTGATGCGGCCGAAGTCCATGGCGACGGTGGTGGTCGTCTTGCCGGAGACCTGGCTGATGTCGTCGATGCCGGCGGAGGCGCTGGTCATGACGGCTTCGGTGCGCAGCGGGTTGATCTCGGAGACGGCGCCGACGAGCGTGGTCTTGCCGACGCCGAAGCCGCCGGCGACGACGATCTTCGCCGAGGTCGTGGCGCGGGTGGCTCCGTTAGAGCTTGCGAAGTCCACTGAGGACCCTTTCGAGCAGCGTGACGTCGGGCGTTCCGCCCGACTCGCCCGCGGCGGCGGGCTGGTGGATGGCGACGAGACCGGCCTCGGCCAGGTCGGCAACGAGGATGCGGGCCACACCGAGCGGCACGCCGGCCAGTGCGGAGATCTCCGCGATGGACTTGACCTCACGGCAGAGGTTCACGATCCGGGCGTGCTCGGGCAGCAGGCCGCCGGATCGCTCGGCCGAGCCGGTCGTCGAGATCAGCGCCTCGATGGCGAGCTGGTACCGGGGCCGCGTGCGGCCACCGGTCATCGCGTACGGGCGGACCAGCGGCTGCTGCTCGTAGCCGTCGGACTGCTGCCCGCCGTAGCCGCTGCCGTACCCGTTGCCGTAGCCGGCGGGTGTCGAAGGCGGGGTCATGGGTCCTCCTAGTGCTGCAGCCTTGGGCAGCCGGTTCCAGCTGGGTGGTGCCAGCTGAGGCGAAATCAGCTGCCTGAGGGTAGCTGAGGGTGAGGCGCCGGGTCTGGTCGGGTCAGACCCGGCGGGGAGGTGGGACGGGTGGGGTCGCCGCGCAGGGGCCTCAGTGCAGGAGACTGCCCTGGAGTTCTGCGCGGAGTGCGGGGGTGAGGACGGCGCCGGCGCGGTCGACGAGGAGGGCCATCTCGTAGCCGACGAGGCCGATGTCGCTGTCCGGGGAGGCCAGCACGGCGAGGGCGGAGCCGTCGCTGACGGCCATCAGGAACAGGAAGCCACGCTCCATCTCGACGACGGTCTGGTTGACCTCGCCGCCCTCGAAGATCCGGCTGGCGCCGGAGGTGAGGGAGGTGAGGCCGGAGGCGACCGCGGCGAGCTGGTCGGCCCGGTCACGCGGGAATCCCTCGGACATGCACAGCAGGAGGCCGTCCGCGGAGACCACCACCGTGTGCGACACCCCGGGGGTGTTGTCCACGAAATTGGTGATCAGCCAGTTCAGGTTCTGTGCGGCCTGGCTCATCTGATTCAACTTCAACGCTCCTGATGATCTGCGCCGTTGCCGTCGGTCCGGCCACCGAAACTATCGAACCCGGGCTGCTGGGCACCATGGTGGAAGCCAGGATTTCCCTGGCCGGAGGCCTGCTCGGCACCGGCCCGGCGCCCCTGCTGGATGCCGCGGCGCAGGTTGGTGAGCCGGCCGCGCACCTCCTCGGGCGCCCGGGACACCTGCGGACCGGTCATCGGCGAAGCCTCGGCGGTGCCGGAGACCAGGTTGGCCTGCGGCGTCCGCCGCGGGAGGCCGGACATGGTGACCCCGCTGGTCGAGGGCTCGCGGACCTGCTCGGCCCGGCGCCAGCGCTCGTCGTTGGCGGACGGGCGCCAGGGGGCCTCGCCGGCCGGGCCCTGCGGGGCCTGGGGGTGCTGGGCCTGCGGGGCCGGCTGGTCCTGGAAGCCCGGCGCGGTGGTCCCCGGCCGGCGCGGCTGGTACTGCTGGCCGAGGCCCTGCGCGGCCTCGGCCGGCAGGCCCGGCTGCGGCTGGGGCCGGGTCTGCTCCGGAGACTCGAAGCCCGGGGCGCCGCCCTGCGAGGGACCGATCGGCAGCGCCATCGGCTCCTGGCGGACCGGCTCCGGACGGACCGGGTTCGGCACGTCCGGCAGCACCGGCTCGACCAGGCCGAGGCCCAGCGGGTCACGCGGGTCGATCTCACTGGCCTCGAAGCGCGGCCGGGCGAACTGCGCGGTGCTCTCCATCGCGGACTCGGCCGCCGGCAGCGGCTGGGGCTGGGCCTGCTGGGCGGGGAGCTGCGGCGGCTGGGCCTGCTGCGGCTGCTGCTGCGGCTGGGCGTGCTGAGCCTGCTGGGCCGGCAGCTGCTGGGGGCGCCCCTGCTGCTGCGGGCCCGGGCGCTGCGGCCGGCGCGGACCCTGCGGGCCCTGGCCGCCGGGGCCCTGCGGGGCCTGGCCGGGACGGCCACGCTGCGGCAGGCCGTCCTGCGGGCGGTTGCCCGGGCGGGCGGCGCCCTGCGGCGCACCCGGACGACCCGACTGGTCGGCCCAGCCGTGCTGGGGCTGCTCGCCGGTCCGGGGGCCCGGACCGGGCTGCTGCTGACCGCGGCGGGGC
>NZ_JAKNTA010000240.1 GCF_022288725.1 Kitasatospora sp. A2-31
CCCGCCTGCAGCGCCACCTGCTGCCCACCCCGCTGCTGGACGGCGCCGGACTCTCCTTCACCCGGCGCTACCGCCCCGGCCGGCGGCGCGCCCTGCTCGGCGGCGACTTCTACGACGCCGTGCGCACCGACGACGGCACCGTCCACGTCGTGATCGGCGACGTCTGCGGCCACGGCCCGGACGAGGCCGCGCTCGGGGTGGCGCTCCGGATAGCGTGGCGCACCCTGGTCTTCGCCGGGCTCACCGGCGAGGCCCTGCTCACCACCCTCCAGCACGTCCTGGAGCACGAGCGGCGCAGCGACGAGATCTTCGCGACGCTCTGCATGCTGGTCATCGAGCCCCGCGAGACCACCGGTCGGCTGGACGAGCTGGGCGCCGTCGAGACCGCCCGGCTCTACCTCGCGGGCCATCCCGCACCCCTGCTGCTCGGCTCGGACCACAAGCCGGTCATGCTGCCGGCCGACCTGGCCGGCCCGGCGCTCGGGCTGCTCCCCTGCGACGACTGCGACGCCGTCTGGCCGGCGCACCGGCTCGAACTGCACCCCGGCTGGCGGCTGCTGCTCTACACCGACGGTCTGATCGAGGGCCGCGTCGGCGCCGGATCGCGCAGGCTCGGCCAGGACGGACTGGCGGACCTCATCGGCGACCACCTGGCCGCCGGGCTGACCAGGGGTCGGCTCGTGGACAGTGCGATCGCGGAGGTCGAGGAGCTGAACGGCGGCGCGCTGGCGGACGACGTCGCCGTGCTGCTGCTGGAGCGCAACCCGGTCCAGCTGATCCTGGGCTGACGCGGGCGGCGGAAGGGGTGAGCCCCGGTGCTCGCGGATCGGTCCCGCGAGCACCGGGGCTCACCCCTTCGATCATGTCCGGTGCGCATCGACCCCGCACCGATCGTCCGGCGCGGGTCGACCCGGCTGGTCTACCAGGGGCCGTACGGGCCCATGTTCCGGTCGTTCCGGCCGCCCCGGCTGGTCAGCGCCCGGATCGCCGGGCGCACGTCCACCATGTAGACGATGGCCGCGACCAGCCCCGCCAGCGTCAGGAAGCCCAAGCCGAACAGCAGGTCCAGGCCGAACGCGATCCCGAGGAGGGCCAGCCAGAACCCCTTGGTCTTCTTGTCCGCCGCGCGGTAGGCGTCCTCGCGGCGGGTGGCCGCGTCGACCAGCGCGAACAGCTTGAA
>NZ_JAKNTA010000241.1 GCF_022288725.1 Kitasatospora sp. A2-31
GCCGCCTGGCCCGCCCGCCCCGCCGACGAGCGGGGGCGCCTGCCGGTCTCGATCGTCTCCGGCGCCCCGGGCCTGGGCAAGACCGCCCTGGCCGTGCACACCGCGGCCCGGCTCACGGACCGGTTCCGGGACGGCTGCCTCTTCGTCGACCTCCGCGGGCTGGACACCGAACCCGTCACCCCGCACGACGCCCTCGCCCGGCTGCTGCGCGCGCTGGGCGTGCGCGAGCGGGACGTCCCGGTCGAGACGGACGAGCGCCAGGTCCTCTACCGCCGGATGATGCGGGAGCGGAACGCCCTCGTCGTCCTGGACAACGCCGCCCACGAGGCCCAGGTGCGGGCCCTGCTGCCGGCCGCCGGCGCGGGCGCCGCCTGGATCACCAGCCGGCGCACGCTGACCGGCATCGAGCACGCACGGCGGCTGCTCCTCGAACCGCTCCCCGCCGACGCCGCCACCGCCCTGCTCGGGACGATCCTCGCCCAGCAGGACGATGCCCGGTGGGGCGGCACCCCGGGTGACGGCACCACGGGGGCCGGCACCACAGGTGACGACACCTCACCGGACACCGGGGCCGCCAGGCCGGATCCGGCGGCCCTGGCGCTCATCGCCGACCTCTGCGGCCACCTGCCGCTGGCCCTGCGCATCGCCGGCCACCGGCTGCTGAGCCGGCCGGGATGGAGCGCGCACCACCTCGCCGAGCGCCTGGGCGACGAGGACCTGCGCCTGCAGCGGCTCGCCGCCGGCGACCTGCGGATCCGTTCCGCCTTCGGCCTCTCCTACGCGCAGTTGCCCGAGCCGCTGCGACGGCTGTTCCGCCGGCTGGCGCTCGTCCCCGGGCCGGACTTCGACGCCGGGCTGGGCGCCGCCCTCACCGGGCTCGGCCTCGGCCGGGTGGAGGAGATGCTGGACGAGCTGCTGGAGCTGGGCCTGCTCGGCCAGACCTCCGCCGACCGCCTGCTGTTCCACGACCTGATCCGCCTCTACGCACGCGAGCGGCTGCAGGAGGAGGAGTCGTCCGAGGAGCGGCGCAGCGCCGAGACGGCGCTGTACGGCTGGCTGCTCGACACGGCCTCGTCCGCCGGCCAGTGGTTCCAGCCGGACCCGCCGCCCGCCGGCGCGGCCCCGTTCGCGACGGCGCTTGCGGCGCAGCGGTGGCTGCAGACGGA
>NZ_JAKNTA010000242.1 GCF_022288725.1 Kitasatospora sp. A2-31
CCCCGCCCCGGCGCTGCGCGGCCCGGCCTCGATCGACGTCGGCAACGCCGGCACCGTCATGCGCTTCCTCCCGCCGCTCGCCGTCCTCGCCGACGGCCCGGTGCACTTCGACGGCGACCCGCGCAGCTACGAGCGCCCCCAGCACGGCGTGATCAACGCCCTGCGCGCGCTCGGCGCCCGGATCGACGACGGCGGCCGCGGCGCGTTCCCGCTCACCGTGCACGGCACCGGCGCGCTGGACGGCGGCCCGGTCGAGCTGGACGCCTCGTCCTCCTCGCAGTTCGTCTCGGCGCTGCTGCTCTCCGGCGCCCGCTACAACAACGGCGTCGAGGTCCGACACGTCGGCGGCCCGGTCCCGTCGCTGCCGCACATCCGGATGACGGTCGAGATGCTGCGCCTGGCCGGCGTCCAGGTCGACGCGCCCGAGGACGGCGGCGAGAAGGACGTCTGGCGGGTCACCCCCGGCGCCCTGATCGGCCGCGACGTGGTCGTCGAGCCCGACCTCTCCAACGCCGCGCCGTTCTTCGCCGCCGCCCTGGTCACCGGCGGCCGCGTCACCGTCCGCGACTGGCCGAAGCACACCACCCAGCCCGGCGACCAGCTGCGCGAGATCTACAGCCGGATGGGCGGCGTCTGCGAGTTCACCGACGAGGGCCTGCAGTTCACCGGCACCGGCCGGATCCACGGCATCGAGGCCGACCTGCACGACGTCGGCGAGCTGACCCCGGTGATCGCCGCGGTCGCGGCGCTGGCCGACTCCGAGTCCCACCTCTACGGCATCGCCCACCTGCGGCTGCACGAGACGGACCGGCTGGCCGCGCTCGCCAAGGAGATCAACGACCTGGGCGGCGACGTCACCGAGACCGAGGACGGTCTGCGGATCCGCCCGCGCCCGCTGCACGGGGGCGTCTTCCACACCTACGAGGACCACCGGCTGGCCACCGCGGCCGCGGTGATCGGCCTGGCCGTCGAGGGCGTCCGGGTCGAGAACGTCGCGACCACCGCCAAGACCCTGCCGGACTTCCCCAAGATGTGGGACGAGCTGCTCACCGGGGCAGTGGCGGGCGGCTGGGCGGGAGACTGGGTACATGCGCCGCTACGGCAAGGACGCCGACGAGGACGACATCCGCAACCGCCCCGCGCGCCGGGGCTCCCGGCCGCGGA
>NZ_JAKNTA010000243.1 GCF_022288725.1 Kitasatospora sp. A2-31
CCCCCCCCCGGTGGCCCCCCCCCCCACCCGCCAGGCCTGAACCCGCCGAGCAGGCCTGACCCGCCGAGCAGGCCTGACCCGCCGAGCAGGCCTGACCCACCGGCCCACCCCACAGGCCGGACCCACCCCACGGGCCGGTGGGCCCGGGCGCCCGGGCGCGCCCGACCGCCCGGACCAAGGGTTCTCCGCCGCGCCCGGGCCGGGCCATGGGAGCATGCCAACCGTGGCGATCGTGACGGGGAGAGTGGACAGCGACACGGGCGGTGCCCGGTCCGGCGGCATACCCGGGCCGAGCGGGCCCGGCGGGGACGCGCCGCCCGGGCCGGCCGCCACCGGCCGGGTCCGGCAGCCGGTGGCGCTGATCCGGCTGCTGGCCGGTGTCGCCGGGATCACCCTGACGCTGCTGCTCGCCGACTACGCGCGGGCCACCACCTCCGGCATCGCCAGCGACGTCGCCCAGGCCGCCGAACTGGTCCCGCGCACCCTGGCCGGACTCGCCGGGGGCCTGACCACCGCCGCCCTGCTGCTGGTCCCCGCCTACTCCGCGGCCCGCCGGCTGACCTCGGCCGCAGCCGACCGTCGGCGCACCCTCCAACACCTCTCCGACGGGCTGCTGGCCGCCGTCCTGGCCTACGGGGTCTCGCTCGCGCTCGACCTCTGGGTCGACGAGGCGGCGTCCCCGACCCTGGTCGCCGCGCTCACCCAACGGCTGCCCGGCGGCGGCCTGGCGCACACCGAACCGGTCTACGGCTACCTCGCCCCGGTGCTCGCCTTCCTGACCGCCTCCGGCGCCCGCGAGCGCCGGCTCCCCCGGCTCACCCTCGCGGCCTCCGCCCTCGCCGGCCTCGCCGCCGGGTACGCCACCCCCACCGCCCTCCTGCTCGGACTGCTGATCGGCTGGACCGCCGCCCACGGCACCAGCTACGCCGTCGGCACTCCCGACCCGCGGCCGAAGCCGGCGCAGCTCCTGCGCAGCCTGCGCGAGGCCGGCCTGCGCCCGGTCGCCGCCCGACCGGCCGGCCCGGACCGCTACCTGGTCACCCAGGAGCCCGGCCGCCCCGATCTCGACGTCCAGCTGCTCGACCGGCAGGCCGTCACCGCCGCCCTGGTCCAGCGCGCCTGGCGGCGGATGCGGCTGCGGACCGCCCCGCACCCCCGGGCGC
>NZ_JAKNTA010000244.1 GCF_022288725.1 Kitasatospora sp. A2-31
CCCCTGACCGACTCCGAGCGGCTCGCCTACGCGACCGCCGAGCCCGAGGAGCGCTACCGGTTCTGCGCGACCACCGCCACCAAGCGGCGGGTGGTCGAGGCCCTGGTCAAGAAGCACGAGAACGACCAGACGCTGATCATCGGCCAGTACATCGACCAGCTGGACGAGCTCGGCGAGGTCCTGGACGCGCCGGTGATCAAGGGCGAGACCAGCAACGCCCAGCGCGAGAAGCTGTTCGACGCCTTCCGCAACAAGGAGATCAGCGTCCTGGTGGTCTCCAAGGTGGCCAACTTCTCGATCGACCTGCCGGAGGCCACCGTCGCCATCCAGGTCTCCGGGACCTTCGGCTCCCGGCAGGAGGAGGCCCAGCGCCTCGGGCGCGTCCTGCGCCCCAAGGCGGACGGCCACGCGGCCCACTTCTACTCGGTGGTGGCCCGCGACACCGTCGACCAGGACTTCGCCGCCCACCGGCAGCGCTTCCTGGCCGAGCAGGGCTACGCCTACCGCATCATCGACGCGGACGACGTCCTGTAGCGATCAGGGCTTGTATTCGAGGGCGTCCAGCAAACTGCCCACCGAGGTGCACGGGTTGCTGACGCACCAGCACTCGATCTGCCTTCCCGGCTGCTCGTGCCGGTCGTGCAGATCGAGTGCTGCCCTGCGCGCCTCGGCGGTGAGCATCCGCACGTCTTCGAAGTCGAACGCCTTACCCTTCGGGTCGTACCCCCTGAGGACCTTGGCCAGTTCCTTGGCTGCCTGGTGGCTCGCCAAGTACGACCGCCCCCGACCGAAGTGCAGCAGCAGCCAGACCTCGAAGCACGGTGAGGACAGCGCGCACTTGACGCCGCTCTCCCGGGCCAGTTTCAGCGCTCGGGCGAGGGACGGTGCCTGTTGCGGGGCCTCGACGTCGAGTACGCACCACACCTCGTCGAAGGGCTCGTCCGCACGTGCCGCGTGTGCGATCGCGGAACTCACCAGTAGCCAGGGCTCACCGTGACTGTTACCGATCTTCAGCGAGATCGGCTTCCCCCGGAGGTCCCTCACCAGACCGCGGAGGTAGATCTTCTCGGTGACCTCGCCCTCGCAGTAGACCAGGAACCGCCGTTCCTGCTCACGCGTATTCGCGCTCTGCTTCTTCGTGCCGAGTGGCCTGCCCCGCCTC
>NZ_JAKNTA010000245.1 GCF_022288725.1 Kitasatospora sp. A2-31
GGCGGCCGTCCTGGTTGGAGCCGGTGGCGAGGGAGTGGCCGCCGCCGCCGAAGGTCTCCCAGGTGGACCAGGCGCCGGAGGGCTGGAGCTGGTAGCGGTGTTGGAGGGTGGTGCCGTTGAGGGCGAACATCTCCAGGCGGCCGTCGGGGTTCGGGCCGATCGCCAGCTCGGCACCGCCCGGGCCGCCCAGGGACTCCCAGTCCGACCAGGCACCGCTCACCGCGGTCTGCCAGGCGTGCGAGACGCCGTCGGCACCCGCGGCGAACACCTCCAGCCGGCCGTCCGCCGAACGCGCCGACACCACCCTCCCCGACTGCGCCGGATACACCAGCGGCGCCGGTCCGGGCTCGTGGTGGCCGTGCCGGTCCGCGGCGGCCCGCGCCGCGTCCAGGTACCGCAGGTGGGCGCCCGCGTTGTACGTCGACCACGGCTGCCAGTTGGTGCCGCCGTTGGAGATGCGGAAGGTCTGGTCGGCGTTGCACTGGGCGTCGTAGGCGCAGGCGTCGCTGACCTCGGGATGCCAGTAGTCGTTGATCTCCCACAGGCCGCGGTCGGTGGACGGCGGGGTGTTGTTCTGGACGTTGGAGGCCATGGGGTTGCAGCTGGACTCGGCCATGCCGACGGCGATCGCGGTCACCAGGGCGTCGCCCCGGAAGCCCGCGTTGTAACCGACCTCGGCGCACAGGTCGATGCCGGTGGCGGCCGGCGCGGGCGTGGCGCCGACCATCAGGCCCGCCGTCACGCCGAGCGCGGCGAAGGCGGACAGCAGGACCCGGCGGGGGGCCCGGCCGGCGTGTTGCGTGCTCGTCACGTGGTCGCTCCTCGACTGACGGCGGGTCCGGCGGTGGTGTGGAGCCAGGTCCAGTCGGACCAGGTGGAGAAGCCGGTCTGCCACTTGTGGTGGACGCCGGCGTTGCTGGTGCCGAACACTTCGATCCGGCCGTCGGCGTTGGCGGTGGCGGTGATCTCGGTGCCGGCGCCGCCGAAGGTGTCCCACGGGCCGTAGGGTGCGTTGACGCCGGTCTGCCAGGTGTGTTGGGCGGTGGTGGTGTTGATGGCGAACACTTCGATGCGGCCGTCCGCGGTGGGCTGGCTGGTGAGTTGGGAGTCGGCGGGTCCGCCGGTGGGTTGCCAGTCGGACCAGGTGG
>NZ_JAKNTA010000246.1 GCF_022288725.1 Kitasatospora sp. A2-31
CCTCGGCGACACCAGCCGGCGCGGTGGCCCGGCCGCGGAGTGACCGCCGCGGAGTGACCACCGGCCGCACAGGAGGCCCGCTGCGGCCGGCGTGCGCCGCGGCGGGTCACGGCCTGACGGCCAGCGCCTTGAAGAAGGGGTAGTGGAAGGTGCCGCCCTGCTCCGCGGTCCGGTGCAGGTCGGCGATGCCCCGGTCGAACTCCTCCGCCGTGGTGAGGCCTGCCGCCAGCGCCTCGGCCCGGGCGGACTCGACCATCGCGATGAACGTGCGCCGGGTGAAGCCCTCCACCAGATCCGGGCGGCTCCCGTCCGCGTACACGGTGCGCGGGCGGACGGTGATGTCCCGGAAGCCCGCTCCGGTCAGCAGCGGATGGAGCCGGCGGCCGATCAGGCCGTCGCCGCCCGCGAGGCTCTGCAGCCGGACCAGGTGGTCCACCGTGGCCCGGGCCGCAGCGCTCTCCGGATGGAAGAACGTCGAGCCGTGGTCGCCCTCGACCACCGTGATGGTGCCGCCCGGCTTCAGCACCCGGCGCAGCGCCGCCAGGGCCGCCGGCGGGTCGGCCAGGTGCTCCAGCACGAAGCAGACGAAGAGGTGGTCGAAGTCGCCGTCGACGAACGGCAGTCGGTGCAGGTCGCCGTGGTGCCAGTCCACTCGCGCCCCCGGTGCGAGCGCCGCCACGTGGGTTCGTGCCTGGGCGAGCGAGTCGGCCGAGACGTCGACCGCGGTGAGGTGGATGCCCGGGCTGCCGGCGAGCAGGTGGACGGTCTGCGCCCCGACGCCGCAGCCCACTTCCAGCACCCGACTGCCCGGTGGGTAGGCCGTGCCGGCGTGGAGGAGCTCGACGAGGGTGTTCGCCTGGTCCCCGAGGCGCCGGGCCTCCGTCTCCGAATAGCCGTGCACGTAGCCGGTCGCGCTGCCGGTCGGGTACGCGAGCGCACCGGTCGTGGTGCCGGTCGGCGAGGTCGTAGGCCGCGTGGTTCCCGCCCGGTCCGCGGCCGTCGCAGGGTCCGTCGTCGCCGTAGCCGTCTTCGCAGTCGTCGTGGTCATCGTCATGTCCCCACCCTGGCCCGCACAATGGACCGGTGAACAGGTCCAATCAGACGCCCACCGGCAGGTCCAAAGGCCGCGCCGAACGCGACGCCGA
>NZ_JAKNTA010000247.1 GCF_022288725.1 Kitasatospora sp. A2-31
GCCCCCCCCCGGGGAGGGGGGGCGGGGGGCCCCCCGCCTCTGACCGCTCCCCGACACGGCACCGTCCTGCCGGTCGGAGGCCGGGTCCTGCGGTGACCGCCGCAGGGCCCGGGGGCCATGCATACAAATTCCGAGTGTCGTATAGAATTGCCGCTTCGCGGTCCGTCCACGTCACCCCAGGAGCCCGGCATGGCGTTCAACCTCCGGAACAGGCACTTCCTCAAGGAGCTCGATTTCACGGCCCAGGAGTTCCGCTTCCTGGTGGATCTCGCCGCCCAGCTCAAGGCGGCGAAGTACGCGGGCACCGAGCAGCCCCGGCTGCGGGGCAAGAACATCGCGCTGATCTTCGAGAAGACCTCCACCCGGACGCGCTGCGCCTTCGAGGTGGCCGCCCACGACCAGGGCGCCACCACCACCTACCTGGACCCGTCCGGTTCGCAGATCGGCCACAAGGAGTCGATCAAGGACACCGCCCGGGTGCTGGGCCGGATGTTCGACGGTATCGAGTACCGGGGCCACGGGCAGGAGATCGTCGAGGAGCTGGCCGCGTACGCCGGCGTCCCGGTCTGGAACGGCCTCACCGACGAGTGGCACCCGACCCAGATGCTCGCCGACGTGCTGACCGTCCGGGAGCACAGCGCCAAGCCGCTGACCGAGGTGGCCCTCGCCTACCTCGGTGACGCCCGCTCCAACATGGGCAACTCGCTGCTGGTCACCGGCGCGCTGCTCGGCATGGACATCCGGATCGTCGCGCCCCGGGCGCTCTGGCCCGCCGAGGAGGTGCTGAAGGCCGCGGAGGGGCTGGCCGAGACCAGCGGCGCCCGGATCACGCTCACCGAGGACGTCGACACGGGCGTGGCCGGCGCCGACTTCCTCTACACCGACGTCTGGGTCTCGATGGGCGAGCCCAAGGAGGTCTGGGCGGAGCGGATCGAGCTGCTCAAGCCCTACCAGGTGTCGATGGACACCGTCCGGGCCACCGGCAACCCGGACGTGAAGTTCCTGCACTGCCTTCCGGCCTTCCACGACCTCGGGACGGTGGTCGGCCGGCAGATGTACGAGGCGACCGGGATGACCGAGCTGGAGTGCACCGACGAGCTGTTCGAGTCGGCGCACTCCGTCGTGTTCGACCAGGCGGA
>NZ_JAKNTA010000248.1 GCF_022288725.1 Kitasatospora sp. A2-31
CGTCGCGTGCGCCCCGAAACCGTCCGGGCTCGCCCGCTTGACGATCAGCCGGAGCCGGCCGGGGTCGGACGGCGGCGGGCAGACCGAGTAGCAGCGCCGCAGGTCGCGCCCGTCCTGCCGGTGGCGGATCACCACGTGCTGCCCGGCGCGGTGGGCGAAGGCGCCGGCCAGCCGGTCCGGCACCGCGAGGGTGATCGCCACGGTGTCGTCGGTGAGGTGGTCCAGCCCGCTCACCGTCAGCGCGTGCCAACCCTGCGGCCCGGCGGGCCGGTCCGTCTCGTCGATCATGCTCAGCACCTCGCCTCACCCCGCCCTGAACTGCGCGAACGTCTCGCGGCACGCCGTGCACAGCACGATCGACTGGCAGCGGGTGGCCCCGAACGGGCTCAGCGGCCGGGTGGCCGGCGAGCCGCAGTGCGGGCAGGACGGCGCGAGTTCCAGCGTCACCGGCCGGGCCCCGGCCCCGGACGGGCGGCCCGGCGGGGCGATGCCGTGCTCGGCCAGCCGGCGCCGGCCGCGCTCGCTGATCCGCTCGGTGCTCCATGCCGGGACCAGCACCCGGCGCACCCGGCCCGCCGGGTGGCCGGCCTCGGCGAGCACGCCGCGCACCGCCCGCTCGATCACCTCCATCGCCGGGCAGCCCAGGAACGTCGGGGTGAGCTCCACTTCCGGCGTGCCGTCCGCGCCGATCCGGACCGCGTGCACGACGCCCAGGTCGCCGAGGGTCACCACGGGCAGCTCCGGATCGGGCAACTCCTCGACCGCGGCCCGCAGTTCGGACAGTCGCTGCTCGGTCGTCCCCTCCTCGGGCGGCTGGGGCGACCGGGTCGCCGCGGCGCCCGGTCGGGCCGATTCGGGGGAGCTCACCAGACACCTCCCGGGTACTGGCGGTGGACCGACTGCAGCTCGGCCAGCAGCAGGCCGAACTCCTCCGAGTGGCGCCCGTCCCGCCCGCCGCCGGCCGACCAGGACGGCTCGGGCACGCGCAGGCCCGCCCGGGCCACCACCTCGGTCACCTCGCGCTGCCAGCGCTCGCGCACCCCCTCCGGGGCGGGGACCAGACCCGCCGCGTCCAGCCGGGCCACCGCCTCGTCCGCCTCGAACAGCTCGGCGGCGTACGGCCACATCCGGTCCAGGC
>NZ_JAKNTA010000249.1 GCF_022288725.1 Kitasatospora sp. A2-31
CCCCGGGCGGGCCGGGCGGTGAACGCCGGCCGGGTCGTCCGCGGGGCGGGGACCGCGGCGGCGTGGTCGGGGGCGACTGCGGGAGGAGTGTACGTGGGGACGACGGTCATGGCGGACCCTCCAGGGCAGCACGGACGACGGCGGCCACGTGGGCCGTGGCGCCTACCGGTCCGCTCGGTCGTGGGTGCGAACCGGTCACCGTATGTTTCTCCGGGGCGGCTGGCGTCCACGTTGTCGTTCGGTGGAGCGCAGATGTGCACCTGCTGAATGGGGCCACTCGATGTCCGCCGTCCACCTGCTCGGTGCCGGGGCGCCTCCGGATGCTCCGCTCCCGGGGGTGGAATCCGCGGCCGAGCCCGCCCTCCACCGGCGCACGCCGGGCGTGCACAGCGGCCGCACCAATCCGGACCGACGACCGGGCACCGCGCCGCCCGGCAACGCCCCGGCCCCCGGGCACCGCGCCGCCCGGCAACGCCTCGGCCCCCGGGCACCGCCTTCCCGCAACGCCTCGGCCCCCGGGCACCGCGCCGCCCGGCAACGCCTCGGCCCCCGGGCACCGCGCCGCCCGGCAACGCCTCGGCCCCCGGGCACCGCGCCGCCCGGCAACGCCCCGGCCCTCGGGCACCGCGCCGCCCGGCAATGCCCCGGCCCCCGGGCACCGCCTTCCCGCAACGCCTCGGCCCCCGGCGTCGAAACGCCGGGGGCCGGGTCCGTCAGCGGGACGACCGCGGGGCGCGGCCGAGGGCGGCGTCGGACGCCCGGGCCGTCAGCCGGCCCGCCACCCCTGCTCGTCGATCCCGCCGGGGACGGCGTCCGCCGGTCCGTACGGCTCGCGGGTGAGGACGAAGGAGTTGAGGTCGAGGTGGCTGACCGAGCCGTCGGCGGCCCGTACCACCCGCAGCGTCTCGCCCGCGTAGTAGCCGTCCAGCCCCGTCCAGGTGCCGTCCGCCTCGGCACGGAACCGGGAGGCGCGGTTACCGGCGGCCAGCGGAGCCAACTCCAGGGCGCGGTCCGCCCTCAGACGCAGCACCTGGGCCGCGGCGCCCCAGTACCAGGGGCCGGTGAGTGCCAGCAGCTCATCGTCGACGGACGGCAGCGGGCGCCACGGCTCGGGCAGTCGCGGCTCGTGCTCGGCGG